>NZ_CM178005.1:0-4932693 GCF_058354905.1 Enterobacter sp. ECC_219_Taxon_10
GTGTCACTTTCGCTTTGGCAGCAGTGTCTTGCCCGATTGCAGGATGAGTTACCAGCCACAGAATTCAGTATGTGGATCCGCCCGTTGCAGGCGGAGCTGAGCGATAACACGCTGGCTTTGTATGCGCCAAACCGTTTTGTGCTCGATTGGGTAAGGGACAAATACCTTAATAACATCAATGGTCTGCTGAACGATTTCTGCGGGTCAGATGTCCCACAACTGCGTTTTGAAGTGGGCACAAAGCCGGTCACCCAAACCGTTCGTGAAACCGTAAATGTAGCCGCGCCTGCTCAGGCTGTTCCGGCTCCGGCACCTCGCGTCGCACCCGCTCGTCAGGGCTGGGATAACGTCCCTGCCCCCGCAGAGCCAACCTATCGCTCTAACGTTAACGTGAAACACACGTTCGATAACTTCGTTGAAGGTAAGTCGAACCAGCTGGCGCGCGCGGCGGCCCGTCAGGTTGCGGATAACCCTGGCGGTGCCTACAACCCGCTGTTCCTCTATGGCGGCACGGGTCTCGGTAAAACCCACCTGCTACATGCGGTAGGTAACGGCATTATGGCCCGCAAGCCTAACGCGAAAGTGGTGTATATGCACTCCGAGCGCTTCGTTCAGGACATGGTAAAAGCCCTGCAAAACAATGCGATCGAAGAGTTTAAACGTTACTACCGTTCCGTTGACGCGCTGCTGATCGATGACATCCAGTTCTTTGCCAATAAAGAACGATCGCAGGAAGAATTTTTCCACACCTTCAACGCCCTGCTGGAAGGTAATCAGCAGATCATTTTGACCTCGGATCGTTATCCAAAAGAGATCAACGGCGTTGAAGATCGTCTGAAATCCCGCTTCGGCTGGGGCCTGACCGTGGCGATCGAGCCACCGGAGCTGGAAACCCGCGTTGCGATCCTGATGAAGAAAGCCGATGAGAACGACATTCGCCTGCCGGGTGAAGTGGCGTTCTTCATTGCCAAGCGTCTGCGCTCCAACGTGCGTGAGCTGGAAGGGGCGCTGAACCGCGTTATCGCCAATGCCAACTTTACCGGTCGTGCGATCACCATCGATTTTGTGCGTGAAGCGCTGCGTGATTTGCTGGCATTGCAGGAAAAACTGGTCACTATCGACAATATTCAAAAGACGGTGGCCGAGTACTACAAGATTAAAGTGGCAGATTTACTGTCTAAACGTCGTTCCCGCTCGGTGGCGCGTCCGCGTCAGATGGCGATGGCGCTGGCAAAGGAGTTAACCAACCACAGTCTGCCGGAAATCGGCGATGCGTTTGGTGGCCGTGACCATACGACCGTGCTGCACGCTTGTCGCAAGATTGAGCAGTTACGCGAAGAAAGCCACGACATAAAAGAAGATTTTTCCAATCTAATCAGAACATTATCATCGTGACGCTATGAAATTTACCGTTGAACGTGAACATTTATTAAAACCGCTGCAACAGGTGAGTGGCCCATTAGGCGGCCGCCCAACGCTGCCTATTCTCGGAAACCTGCTGCTTCAGGTCGCGGACGGTACGCTGTCGCTGACCGGTACAGATCTGGAAATGGAAATGATCGCGCGCGTTACGCTGACGCAGCCGCACGACGCGGGCGCGACCACGGTTCCGGCACGTAAATTCTTTGATATCTGCCGCGGGCTGCCGGAAGGCGCTGAAATCGCCGTGCAGCTGGAAGGCGACCGCATGCTGGTGCGCTCTGGCCGCAGCCGTTTCTCACTCTCCACGCTGCCAGCTGCAGACTTCCCGAACCTGGACGACTGGCAGAGTGAAGTGGAATTCACCCTGCCGCAGGCGACGATGAAGCGTCTGATTGAAGCCACGCAGTTCTCCATGGCGCATCAGGACGTTCGTTACTACTTAAACGGCATGCTGTTCGAAACCGAAGGTGAAGAGCTGCGTACCGTGGCTACCGACGGCCACCGTCTGGCGGTCTGTTCTATGCCGATTGGCGACTCACTGCCAAACCATTCGGTGATCGTGCCGCGTAAAGGGGTGATTGAGCTGATGCGTATGCTCGACGGTGGCGACACGCCGCTGCGCGTGCAGATCGGCAGCAACAACATCCGCGCGCACGTGGGCGATTTTGTTTTCACATCGAAGCTGGTTGACGGCCGTTTCCCGGATTATCGCCGCGTGTTGCCGAAAAACCCGGACAAAACGCTGGAAGCGGGCTGCGATAGCCTCAAGCAGGCGTTTGCCCGTGCCGCGATCCTCTCTAACGAGAAATTCCGCGGCGTGCGCCTTTACGTGAGTGAAAACCAGATCAAAATCACCGCTAATAACCCGGAGCAGGAAGAGGCAGAAGAGATTCTGGACGTCACCTACGCCGGGGCTGAGATGGAAATCGGCTTTAACGTCAGCTACGTGCTGGATGTGCTCAATGCACTGAAATGCGAGAACGTGCGCATCCTGCTGACCGACTCCGTTTCGAGCGTACAGATTGAAGATGCCGCATCACAGTCGGCTGCTTATGTTGTCATGCCAATGAGACTGTAATGTCGCTCACCCGTCTGTTGATCCGCGACTTTCGCAATATCGAAAGCGCGGATCTCGCTTTATCCCCCGGCTTTAACTTCCTGGTTGGCGCGAACGGCAGCGGCAAAACCAGCGTGCTGGAAGCCATCTATACGCTCGGCCACGGTCGGGCGTTTCGCAGTTTGCAGATTGGTCGCGTCATTCGCCACGAGCAGGAATCCTTTGTTCTGCACGGACGTTTGCAGGGCGCAGAGCGGGAAACCGCCATCGGCCTGACCAAAGACAAGCAGGGCGACAGCAAGGTGCGCATCGACGGCACCGACGGCCACAAAGTGGCGGAGCTGGCGCTGCTGATGCCGATGCAGCTGATTACGCCGGAGGGGTTTACTTTACTCAACGGCGGCCCCAAATACAGAAGAGCGTTCCTCGACTGGGGATGCTTTCACAACGAAGCCGGTTTCTTTAACGCCTGGAGCAACCTGAAGCGTCTGCTCAAGCAGCGTAACGCCGCGTTGCGCCAGGTTACCCGTTACGCCCAGCTGCGTCCATGGGACATGGAGTTAATCCCTCTCGCGGAACAAATCAGCAACTGGCGTGCCGAATACAGCGCGGGTATCGCCGAAGACATGGCCGACACCTGCAAACAGTTTTTACCCGAGTTCTCTCTCACCTTCTCCTTCCAGCGCGGCTGGGAGAAAGAGACGGATTATGCCGAGGTGTTAGAGAGAAGCTTCGAGCGCGACCGCATGTTGACCTACACCGCGCACGGCCCGCACAAGGCGGATTTTCGCATTCGTGCCGACGGTGCGCCGGTGGAAGATACGCTGTCGCGCGGGCAGCTCAAGCTCCTGATGTGCGCGCTGCGCCTGGCGCAAGGGGAGTTCCTCACCCGCGAGAGCGGGCGGCGCTGCCTGTACCTGATAGATGATTTTGCCTCGGAACTTGACGACGCGCGGCGCGGGCTGCTTGCCAGCCGCTTAAAAGCCACGCAGTCGCAGGTTTTCGTCAGCGCCATAAGCGCTGAACACGTTATGGACATGTCGGACGAAAATTCGAAGATGTTTACCGTGGAAAAGGGTAAAATAACGGATTAACCCAAGTTGAAATGAGCGAGAAACGTTGATGTCGAATTCTTATGACTCCTCCAGTATCAAAGTCCTGAAAGGGCTGGATGCGGTGCGTAAGCGCCCGGGTATGTATATCGGCGACACGGATGACGGCACCGGTCTGCACCACATGGTATTCGAGGTGGTAGATAACGCTATCGACGAAGCGCTCGCGGGTCACTGTAAAGACATCGTGGTCACCATCCATGCGGACAACTCCGTCTCCGTCACCGATGATGGCCGTGGCATCCCAACCGGTATTCACCCGGAAGAGGGCGTATCCGCTGCGGAAGTGATCATGACCGTTCTGCACGCAGGCGGTAAGTTCGACGATAACTCCTATAAAGTTTCCGGCGGTCTGCACGGTGTAGGCGTTTCCGTAGTTAACGCCCTGTCGCAGAAGCTGGAGCTGGTCATCCAGCGCGAAGGCAAAATTCACCGTCAGATTTACCAGCACGGCGTGCCTGAAGCCCCGCTGGCCGTTACCGGCGATACCGACAAAACCGGTACCATGGTGCGTTTCTGGCCGAGCCTCGAAACCTTCACTAACGTCACCGAATTCGAGTACGACATTCTGGCGAAACGCCTGCGTGAACTGTCGTTCCTGAACTCCGGCGTATCGATTCGCCTGCGCGACAAGCGTGACAACAAAGAAGACCACTTCCACTACGAAGGCGGTATCAAGGCGTTCGTTGAGTATCTGAACAAGAACAAAACGCCAATTCACCCGAATATCTTCTACTTCTCCACCGAAAAAGACGGTATCGGCGTGGAAGTGGCGCTGCAGTGGAACGATGGTTTCCAGGAAAACATCTACTGCTTCACCAACAACATTCCACAGCGTGACGGCGGTACTCACCTTGCGGGCTTCCGCGCGGCGATGACCCGTACCCTGAACGCCTACATGGACAAAGAAGGCTACAGCAAAAAAGCGAAAGTCAGCGCCACCGGTGACGACGCCCGTGAAGGCCTGATTGCCGTTGTTTCCGTGAAGGTGCCGGATCCGAAGTTCTCCTCACAGACCAAAGACAAGCTGGTCTCTTCCGAGGTGAAATCAGCGGTTGAGCAGCAGATGAACGAACTGCTGAGCGAGTACCTGCTGGAAAACCCGAACGACGCGAAAATCGTTGTGGGCAAAATTATCGATGCGGCGCGTGCCCGTGAAGCGGCGCGTAAAGCCCGTGAGATGACCCGTCGTAAAGGCGCGCTGGACTTAGCGGGCCTGCCGGGCAAGCTGGCTGACTGTCAGGAACGCGACCCGGCGCTGTCCGAACTGTACCTTGTGGAAGGGGACTCCGCGGGCGGTTCTGCGAAGCAGGGCCGTAACCGTAAAAACCAGGCGATTCTGCCGCTGAAGGGTAAAATCCTCAACGTTGAGAAAGCGCGCTTCGACAAGATGCTCTCTTCCCAGGAAGTGGCGACGCTCATCACCGCGCTGGGCTGCGGCATTGGCCGCGATGAGTACAACCCGGACAAGCTTCGCTATCACAGCATCATCATCATGACCGATGCGGACGTCGACGGCTCGCACATCCGTACGCTGCTGTTGACCTTCTTCTATCGTCAGATGCCTGAAATCGTTGAGCGTGGCCACGTCTACATTGCACAGCCGCCGCTGTACAAGGTGAAAAAAGGCAAGCAGGAACAGTACATCAAAGATGACGATGCGATGGATCAGTACCAAATCGCGATCGCCCTTGACGGTGCAACCCTGCACGCGAACTCCAGCGCTCCGGCACTGGCAGGCGAGCCGCTGGAGCGTCTGGTCTCCGAGTTCAACGCCACGCAGAAAATGATTGGCCGTATGGAGCGCCGTTATCCAAAAGCGCTGCTGAAGGAGCTGGTCTATCAGCCGACCCTGACCGAAGCCGATCTGAGCAACGAGCAGACCGTGACGCGCTGGGTGAACGCTCTGGTGAGCGAGCTGAACGAGAAAGAACAGCACGGTAGCCAGTGGAAGTTCGACGTTCAGCAGAATGCGGCACAGCAGTTTGAGCCTATCGTTCGCGTCCGTACCCACGGCGTCGACACCGACTATCCGCTGGAGCACGAATTTGTGACCGGTCCGGAATACCGTCGTATCTGCACCCTCGGCGAGAAGCTGCGCGGCCTGATCGAAGACGATGCGTTCATCGAACGTGGCGAGCGTCGTCAGCCGGTAGCCAGCTTCGAGCAGGCGCTGGAATGGCTGGTGAAAGAGTCCCGTCGCGGTCTGTCTATCCAGCGTTATAAAGGTCTGGGCGAAATGAACCCGGATCAGCTGTGGGAAACCACCATGGATCCGGAAAGCCGTCGCATGCTGCGCGTCACCGTGAAAGACGCGATTGCTGCGGACCAGCTGTTCACCACTCTGATGGGTGACGCGGTTGAACCGCGTCGTGCCTTCATCGAAGAGAACGCGCTGAAAGCGGCGAATATCGATATCTAATGCCGTTACACTGCGATAAAAGCCGCGCTTCAGCGCGGCTTTTTTATGGGCGCAGGAAGGTCCAGCGACATCACAGCCGGTAAACGGCTCGCCAGCGTATCTACAGCAATTCTAACCCTCAGCGGCAGATGAGGCGTCAGCTGCCAGACGGCATGAACGTTGAAGTGAACATCCGGCGCCTGCTTCAGGAGCGGGACGAGTTTTCCCTGATGAATTTCTTTGATGACCATCCAGCAGGGCAACCAGGCAATGCCGTGCCCGGCCAGCGCAGCGTCGCAAATAGCCTGCAAATCATCCATGTTTAGCGACGAACGGGGAGTAAAGGTGCGAGACGTTCCTTCGTCATCCATCAGCTGCCAGGACAACACTCTGCCTGCGCTCAAATAGTTAATCGCCGTATGCTGGGGTAAATCATCAACGCGTTGTGGCTGGCCTTTCTTCTGCAGGTAATCCGGCGCGGCGCACAGCACCATGCGGTGTTCTCCCAGCTTTCTGGCCACCAGCACGCTGCTGTCCTGAAGCGTGCCGTTACGTACCGCCATATCAAACCCTTCCTCGACCAGATCCACCACGCGGTCGCTGAATGACATTTCCAGTTCAAGCCCGGGGTGTTCCTGCGCCAGCGCGATCAGCAGCGGGGCGACGCACTGACGGCCAAACAGTACCGGCATGGCAACGCGCAGGCGGCCACTGACCTGCTGTTTCCCGGTTTCAAGTAGCGATTCCGCGCCACGGATTTCCTCCAGCGCGCGCAGGCAGCGTTCATAAAAAAGGGCGCCGTTATCGGTCAGCCTCTGGCTGCGGGTGGTGCGGTGAAAAAGACGAACTCCCAACCGCTGTTCGAGGCGAGCGATGCCTTTTCCTACCGCCGAGCGTGACAAATGCAGACGAATGGCGGCCTGCGCAAAACTTCCCGCCTCAACGGCGGCCACAAAAACAGGAATATCCTTCAGCGTATCGGACATAGATTGTCTCTATTCTGGCGTCAATAAAGGGAAAACTTATCGCCACTGGAGAATATGAGTCAACGGTAGACTGTCATTACTGAAGCTTATCTGATGGCAGGAGAAAAAAATGACAGAGACAATGCAGCGCTGGTCAATGAACGCCCTCGGGCGCGAGAATCTTAAACTCGTTCATGAACCGGTTCCCCAGCCAGGCCCGGGTGAAGTGCGCGTTCGGGTAAATGCCGTTGCGCTCAACTACCGCGATAAAATGGTCATTGAAGGCACAATGCCGATCCCGCTTTCCTTCCCGTTTACCCCGGCGTCTGACATGGCCGGCGTAGTGGACAGCATTGGTGAAGGCGTTACGCGCTTCAAACCCGGCGCGCGCGTCATCTCAACCTTCTTCCCGGAGTGGATCGACGGTAAGCCGCAGGCGGACGCGCGCAATCTGCCCTATAAAACGTCCGGCGGATACTTCCAGGGAATGCTCGCCGAGTATGTGATTGTGAAGGAAGACGCGCTGGTGGCCTCTCCTGAGACTCTGGATGACGCCGAGGCTAGCACGCTGCCCTGCGCAGGGCTTACCGCCTGGTTTGCGCTGGTGGAACGCGGCCAGCTGCGCGCCGGGCAATCGGTGCTGGTGCAGGGGACGGGCGGCGTGGCGATTTTCGCCCTGCAAATTGCAAAAGCGCACGGCGCAGAGGTGTTTGTCACCTCCGGAAGCGATGAAAAACTGGCGCAGGCCAAAAAACTGGGGGCTAATCAGGGCATCAACCGTCTGAAGGGCGACTGGGCTGAAAATACGCTGGCGCTCACGCAGGATCGCGGCATCGACCATATTATCGAAACCGTAGGTGGGGAGAACCTGAAGCATTCCCTGCGCGCCGTTGCCGTT
Organism: Enterobacter sp. ECC_219_Taxon_10; assembly: GCF_058354905.1. Taxonomy (NCBI): domain Bacteria; kingdom Pseudomonadati; phylum Pseudomonadota; class Gammaproteobacteria; order Enterobacterales; family Enterobacteriaceae; genus Enterobacter; species Enterobacter sp. ECC_219_Taxon_10. The sequence continues at coordinate 7,856 of NZ_CM178005.1, forward strand.
CACGGGCGTATCTCCGTCATTGGCGTGCTGGCCGGGACTGACATTTCGCTGCCTGCTGGCGAGCTGCTGCTTAAATCCCCCGTCATTCAGGGGATTGGCGTGGGGCACCGTCGGGCGCTGGAAGATTTTGTCCGCGCTGTTGACGTCACGGGACTGAAGCCGGTGATTGAGCATCACTACCGTTTTAACGAGCTTGAACAGGCCCTTGAACATCTGGATCGCGGCGCATTCGGTAAAATCGTTCTCACCCGCGAGTAAGTCGTCGTTCCCCGGAATAAGCGTAAAAGGGCTTAATCGCGTAAGCATTAAGCAGCACTCATTTATCCCGGGGATCTCATGGCCATCAAACTCATCTCTGTCGATATGGATGGCACTGACTACCCTGTCCCCGGACTGTACACAGGGAGACAGTTAGGATGATGGGCATAATTTCTCCAGAGCCTGCTGTATCACAGCTATCGAAATATATTCCTGTTCCAGACGTATATTCTTACCGAAGTGATTATGCACTAGCGCCTGATAAAGCTGCTGCTCCTGTTCTGTAAGGTGAAGCAGTAACCGTAAGCATGGCTTGTCTTCTTCTACCCATGAAGCCCGGTGCATTAGCAGGGTGTTTTCATCCATCAAAAAACTTTGGGTATGGGGGTAAAGCTGACGGAACTGGCTCAGTATCGCAAAGCCATGGGTGTCAATATCTCCCCAGTAATAGAGCTTGTGACGACAAAGCCAGCGGGCTGATGACAACATGTCAAAGCCGTATCCTCGTCCGAAAACCGCCATACTTCCTGCTGGCCCAGAAAAGGTCAAAAAATTGATTTCATTTTCAATCACAAACACGCTGGTTACGGGTAAAGACAGCGAGGCGAATTCATGGCTATCAATTTCCCGGTCCTGACTGGCAAAGCGATATCTGACGCGTTGGGGTTTTTCGCGAAAACCAAAGCGGCGATTAAACTGCAGAACACCGCGCGCCATCGGATCAATGGTTTCTGGCGGTAGGGTCAGATCCAGTAATTCCGTTAAGATGCCCCTGTGTTGCTCAATAAACTTACTGTTGATGTCAGGGAGATCGAGTTGGCGTAAGTAGATGTTCGGGCGAGGATTTAACTGTAACCAGCCGATAATCGCCAGCAGCTTCGTCCAGTCTTGCTCCAGCACGCGTAAGGGATATTTTATTAACCAACTGCGCAGGGCGGGCTGAGCGACAACAATGTGCTGGAACAGATGCAGATAGCGCTCGGACGTTTTACGCAAGCCAAGAATTTTTACAGCATCAAAGGCCGAATTCACCCAAATTTTTGCCGGCAGTCGATTCACGCCAATTACGCGATGCCTGACTTCCCGCCACTCAAGGTGATAGCCTTTTTCTGCAATCGGAGTCAACAAGCTGATCCACTGGCGAACTTCATTAAACCGTGAAGAGAGGTCGTCTGAGGTCGGTTTTTTACAGATCAACTGCCGCGGGAAATAGCCGCTATCCTCCACCAGCTCACGCAAAAGCACCCCTTTTTCCCACAGTTTCTGTAACTGTTTTTTCAGCGCCTCAGGCGTTGTCCAGCTCATGTTTTTTCTCTGCTTTTTCCTTCTGATAGACGTCAATACTGATGTTGCGCAGACGAGAAATCTTCCCGGCCTCGTTGTGCACAAACCCTACATTGGCGACATACGGTTCGATAATATGGATTTTTTGCAATGGCGTGACTATCAGTAATTGCAGATTTAAGCGCTTAAAGAGCTCCAGACCATACTCCGCGGATTCATCTGAACCCCGGCCAAACGCCTCATCAATCACGACGAAGCGGAACGAACGCGAGCGTTTTTCACCCCACTCAAGGCCAAACTGATAAACCAGGCTGGCGGCAAGAATGGTATAGGCCAGTTTCTCTTTCTGACCGCCGGATTTACCGCCGGAATCCGAATAATGGTCATGTTCTGTATCATCTTCTCGCCAGCGTTCGGAAGCTGAGAAAATGAACCAGTTACGCACATCTGTCACCTTAGTGGTCCAGCGTTTGTCCTGATCGCTTAATCCTTCCCGGCCCCGGAAGCGTTCAATAATACGTTTGACCTGCAAAAATTTGTCTTCTGAATACTGCTCATCTTCTGAGCCTGTCAATGCACCCTCTGTGCAGACGCGTAGTTCATTCTGAAAATCACGAATATCTGCATCAGCGCTGAGTTGAGCCACCAGTGAAATATAGCGTCCAGAGTTGTAATCAATGGGGACCAGAGAATCATTAATTTTCTCGATACGCTCTTTGATGGTCTCTCTTTCACGGTTGAGATGGCTCTGAAAACTGGCGATATCATTAATGGTGTTTTCATTTAGCAACTGCTTAAAGCGAGCCTCGAAGCGGGGGAGGTCGTCAGCCTGCAATGCGTTTAGCATCTGACGATATTCATGGGCGGATTCAATACTTGCGTCTATCTCCTGCGTCTCAAGCGGATACAGATGATTATACCCCGTCATGCTGTTGATAATTTTGTCACGGGATCGGCCAATTTTTTTATCTTCGCTATCGATTTTAACCTGCAACCAACTGCGCATCTCCTGCTGGCAATTATCACAAGACTCGACGCTGATTTGCCTGCCTGGGAGAGCCTCTTCACGCCATTGCTCTAATTGAGGATAATAGCGAGGCAAGTTCTGCTCATTTGCTGTGATTTGCACAACTTGCGCTTCCTGTAAGCTCTCCTCTGCGCGATCGATCTTTTCCTGCGTGCGCCCGCGTAAATCGATTTTATCCGCATGGGTTGTCTCCAGCGTCTGGATTTCCGTCAGGATCTCATTCAGTCGTTGGTTTAACACCGTCAGGCGATCGGAGGTTGCTTCAAGTTCGCGTTTTTCAATTTCCAGCCTGGCAATTTCCTGCGCCAGCGGCTGCCAGTTCATGGCCTGATAATCGTTATGTTCACCGAGGCGATTGTAAATATCGCGTTGTTGTTGCAGGTTTTTGAGTTTTATATCAACTGAGATTATCTCTTTTCCGAGTTCTGCTAGCTCTTGCTCCAGCTCCCCTGCCTGTTTTTCCAGTACGGCGATTTTCTCCAGGTTGCTCCATCCCAGAATATAGCGACTGCGGTCATTAATATTATGACGGTCATCTTTTTCGTGGCGGTCGTTTGGGGATTTTATCTGGCCGCTACGGGTAATCGCCTTAGTTTCACGACGAAACTGCTCCAGCGTGTCGCAACAGATATGGTTAAATTGTTGTAGCCGTCTTTCCAGCCAGTCATACCAGAGAGTATCGGGCTTTATTTGCAGTTTTTCGCTAATCGCGCCAGGAAGCGGGGATAAAGCAGCATGATGCATACCAGCATTTACCCTGAAATAACTTAAACGGCCATTGAGATGGTTATTTTCAACCCAATGTGATACTTGGGGGTAGTGCTCGTCAGAAACCAGAATGGAGAGACCAAAGCCATGCAAAAGCCGTTCTGCAGCCCCTTCCCAGGCTTTTTCCTCTTCACGTATGGCGATCAACTCGCCAACAAAGGGAAGCTGTTCTTCGTGGAGACCGAGCGCCTCACAGATAGCTGCGCGCAGCGTAATTTGCCGGGCATCAATATTGCTACGCCGTGAACGAAGATTTTTTATTTCAGCGCTTAGTTGCTGGTGTGTTTCACGTTTACAGGTAAAGTTGAAATGTAACTCGTGTTTTTGCTGCTGCAACTCGGCTTCGCGGTCGGTAAGCTCGTCAGCATGAATTTGCAAAAGCTGGCGTGTCGCCAGCCATTCATCATGATCTTTAACCGCTGAGAGATTAACTTTGCCTAATAGCGCGTTATAATTTTCCGCCGCCTTCAGACGACGATTTTTCTCCTGCTCGTGATGGCTGATGTTCAGTCGCAATTGTTCCAATCGATCGCCGCCATTAGCGGCAATATCGGCGCGTAACTGCCTTTCCTGGCTTCGTTTTTCGTGTAATTGTTCAGCCGTAACCGTAAGCGTATTTTGATATCGCTGTAGTTCCTCGTTGAGGTTAAGCAGCCGTTTTTCGAGCAGTATTTGCTTCAAACTGGCAAACCAGCCTGCGAGGGCATCACGGCAGACGCGCATGGTTTCTGTTTCCTGAATCAGCAGGGCATGCCTGTCACACTCATCAACAAGCGGCCTTAATTGGTCAACCTGGCGACGTGCTTTCAGTATCGACTCATGGGCGCGATTAAGATCGTCAAAATGTTCAATCAGATGCTTAATTCGCTGGGCCACATCAAACGGTTCCAGCATATGGCTACGGACGAAATCAGTGAGATTACCGACTGATTTCATCGAGACGGTCTGATGAAACAGCTCCAGTGCCTGTTCGTTGTTTATGCCGAAGCGGCGACGGAACCAGGTGCCGTAAGGTGGGAATGAATCAAATATCTCGGCGCCGTTTTTTCTGAGTTTTTTCCGCAGATTATTAATATCGGAACCGAAACCGGAAAAATCTTGTGCGATAGAGAGTTCATTATCTGTAGCCACGTAAAAAGCGACCGGTTTTCCTGCGGGTTCTTTTAACGAAAATACCTGTGCCAGAGTAATGGTTTGACCAAAACCTTCATTACGAAAAACACCAAGAATAACGGAATAATTTCGATGATCACGGAGTGCGACGGGTTTTCCCCCCATACTGTTTTCCAGTCGCTCTGATTTGTAGTACCCCAGCACATACGATCGGAGCGAGCGTTCCTTATTCTCCGCTCCAGCGGCTTTGTTGTAGGCAATACGATGAGATGGCACCAATAATGTGGTTATCGCATCAACAAGGGTTGATTTTCCGGAACCAATATCGCCTGTGAGAAGGGCATTTTTTCCCTCTAAGTTAAAGGTCCAGACCTGGTTGTTAAATGTACCCCAGTTAAAAATATCCAGGCGTACGAGGCGAAAACCGGCAGATGATTCGTCGCTGCTAAAATCGAGTTCCAGTGCATTAGTCATTATTTTCTTCCTTGAGATGTTGTCTATAGGCCTGCAAGCGCGTATCAAAATCAGATAACCACTGAGCATCGACAAACGCTTTCAAAATACGTCGAACTTCCCAGGTTTGATTTTGGTTACGTAGAGGGCGTAAGAAACCCATTTCAACGATTCTATTGATATGACGGCCAATCTGATCGACCAGACGAGCTTCGTTGGTGCTTTCAGCCATGAAGACACGCAGTAAATCAACTATCTGTTCTTGAGTAAGAATCAAACGTGTTTCGCTACCGCTGGCGTCGAATTCCGCCATCTTTTTGCGTAACAGAGCCAGTAAGAGGCTCACGGGAAACGAAAGCGGTCGTCGGGAAATAAGGCGAGCAGCGGTCTCATCATCGGCATTATCAGAATCTGAACGCAAAAAAGCGTAACCTTCAGCTTCGTCCAGATGAAGTTCCAGATTCATTACCCGACAGTAATCTCGAATCTGAATTTGTAAACGCAGTAACGCTCCCCACAGATGAGGATCGTTTTCCCGGTAAATAACTCCTTTTAGCAATGAGATGATGAGCGTTGAAAGCGCGCTATCCGGTGAAAATGGGGCATCATTCTGTTCCATTAATTATCTCCTGTGCTCGGGTAAAAATGACGGTGTTAATGCGCGCCATTTTTTCTTCACCCGTTGCGGTAAACCAATTGATGCTTTCATTGCTGCTTTCATCAAACGTTGCGGTAGCGGACTCGCTGGCGAGTTGGATGTAGGTGACCAGTTCAGCAAGGCCTTGCTGCAAGGGATACAGGGATACCAATTCATTCAACGTGATTTGGGACCGGGTTTGTAGTTCTTTGCGAATATTGCGTAATAAGCGAGCTTTATCGACGGTGACTTGCGAGAAAAGAATATTAATATCTATTGATTCATCACCCTGCTCAAGTACCTGCTGAATTATTTTGGCTTTAACGGGAGGGGTGTAAAGCGGGCGTTCGCAGGGCAACATTATCTGTGGCTGAGCATGACTGATATCCATTATATCGCCTTCCGGCGGCGCAGTTTTTAAGGCGATGGCATGATGTTCAATATTATGCAAAATTTCCATAATCCGCTTATTTTCAAGCCAAGCCTGATCGTCAAGGAAACGTCGTAATTGTTGTGAGAGCTGCGCAACGGTGCGTTGCGTATGTTCCCCGGCTTCAAGCCAGTCATAGTGAATACGCTTGATGCGAGAATCGGGCTGTGTTTCGGCAATAGCGTCAAGGGAAAGTAACTTTTCCAGCAATCGAGAGAACTCTTCCTGTCTCGATTGTGACATCAGAAAGTCCCAAAATGCGCGAAAACTCCGCCCTTGATCAGATTCCGTGATGGCATCGCGCTCATCCAGCACTTGTGTTAACAGACCACCTTTAGCCCCGTTCCATAAGGCAATTCGCTCGCGAACATTGCGATCGAGTTGACGGAAATTATGCTCAACTTGTCGGAAGTCTGAGAGTAATTCACGCGATAATTGTACAATTTGCTGGAAACGCTCTTTTTGCGCGGTGCTGTCAAGCAGCGACAGTTTGCCGTTGCGGATAGCCATTATCTCTGCATCTATTTCGTTACGCTGTTGCTCAAGTACCTGAATACGCAGTTCAGGATTATGTTCACTGCTGGAGATCACTTGTTTGAGCAACTCAAACAATGTGACCAGTCTGGATTCCGTACCGATAAAAGAGGAATCACCCAGCTTATCCAGCCAGCTTAATGCCTTTTCTGTTGCGGGTGTCAGATCGAACCAAGGGCGGTCATCCCCCGGGGGATAAAATTTACGTAACCAGCCGCGCTCTGGCGCTGCCCAGTCGTTCAGATAATCCCGTGCAGCACGAGGATAAAACTCATCTCCGTATTGCTGGCGTAAGACATAAAGCGTGTCTTCGAGTTTTTCTGTCAATGCTTCCTGCGTAATGCTACGGGCGTTTGGTAATGCAAAAGCGTGCCAGAGAAAGCTGGCAATAAGCGCGGCGGAATCTGCACGTAGTAATTTCCATGCAGGGTGGTTTGTGCGCATGGTATCTAGAGTGCCAAAATCCATAAATGCGCATCTCCCGAAAATATAAGGTTATTTTCTATCTTATCTTGTTTATCTTCCGCCAAAAAAGAGGTGCAGATCGCATTGCTACAATCCTCTTTTAATCTGCTGTTTTTTGAGCCGGATCGCGTTAGCATGAGGCAGCACTCATTTATCCCGGGGAACTCATGGCTATCAAACTTATTGCAATCGATATGGACGGCACGCTGCTGCTGCCAGACCACACTATCTCTCCAGCCGTTAAAAATGCGATCGCGGCCGCACGCGCAAAGGGTGTGAATGTGGTTCTGACCACGGGGCGTCCGTATGCGGGCGTTCACAGCTACCTGAAAGAGCTGCACATGAATCAGCCGGGTGATTACTGCATCACTTATAACGGCGCGCTGGTGCAGAAAGCCGCAGATGGCAGTACGGTGGCGCAAACCGCGCTGAACTATGACGACTACCTGTTCCTGGAAAAACTGTCCCGTGAAGTGGGCTCCCACTTCCACGCGCTCGATCGCAATACGCTCTACACCGCCAACCGCGATATCAGCTACTACACGGTACATGAATCCTACGTTGCGACCATTCCGCTGGTGTTCTGTGAAGCCGAGAAAATGGACCCGGCGACGCAGTTCCTGAAGGTGATGATGATCGACGAGCCGGAGATCCTGGATAAAGCCATCGCGCGCATTCCGGCCGAGGTAAAAGAGAAGTACACCGTGCTGAAAAGTGCGCCGTATTTCCTCGAAATCCTCGATAAACGCGTCAATAAGGGTACCGGTGTGAAATCGCTCGCTGATACGTTGGGCATCAAACCTGAAGAGATCATGGCGCTCGGCGACCAGGAGAACGACATCGCGATGATTGAATTCGCGGGTGTGGGCGTGGCGATGGATAACGCTATTCCGTCGGTGAAAGAAGTGGCTAATTTCGTCACCAAATCCAACCTGGAAGACGGCGTTGCCTACGCCATCGAGAAGTTTGTGCTGCAGTAACGCTTATTTTCAATCATCAGCCTCGGTTATCAACCGGGGCTTTTTTTTGCGCTGAATTTATCCAATTGTTCTTTTTGTGATCTGGATTGTAGTACAACATTAATTGATTGTACTACATTGTCACCACGGCAAAGACGAACTCTCTCACGTTTGTACTGCAAAAGTGAGGTGAAATTCAGCGGTCGCGGTAAAGTAGTGATGGACATACAGAGCACAAGGACTCTCCATGACTCTCAATAAAACCGATCGCATTGTTATCACGCTGGGCACCCAGATTGTGGGCGGTAAATACGTTCCCGGTTCGCCGCTCCCCGCAGAGGCTGAACTGTGCGAGGAGTTTGAAACCTCGCGCAACATCATCCGGGAAGTGTTCCGCTCGCTGATGGCGAAGCGGCTGATTGAAATGAAGCGCTATCGCGGCGCGTTTGTTGCCCCGCGCAACCAGTGGAACTACCTCGATACCGACGTGCTGCAGTGGGTGCTGGAAAACGACTACGACCCGCGGCTTATCGGCGCGATGAGTGAAGTTCGAAACCTGGTAGAGCCGGCAATTGCGCGCTGGGCGGCGGAACGCGCGACCTCCGGTGATTTGGCCCAGATTGAATCGGCTTTAAACGACATGATCGCCAATAACCAGAACCGGGAGGCGTTCAACGAGGCGGACATTCGCTATCACGAAGCGGTGCTGCAGTCGGTGCATAACCCGGTATTACAGCAGCTTAGCGTGGCGATCAGCTCGCTACAGCGAGCGGTATTTGAACGTACCTGGATGGGTGATGAGGCCAACATGCCAAAAACGCTCCAGGAACATAAAGCGCTGTTCGATGCGATACGGCATCAGGACGGCGATGCGGCAGAGCAGGCGGCGCTTACCATGATTGCCAGCTCGACACGAAGGCTGAAGGAAATCACATGACATCTCGCTACATCGCAATTGACTGGGGATCGACCAATCTGCGCGCCTGGCTATACCAGGGCGAGCAGTGCCTGGAGAGCAGGCAATCAGAAGCAGGCGTGACGCGCCTGAACGGTAAATCCCCCGAGGCGGTGTTAGCAGAGATCACACAAAACTGGCGCGATGGCGCCACGCCGGTGGTCATGGCGGGTATGGTCGGCAGTAACGTAGGCTGGAAAATTGCACCTTATCTGCCGGTTCCCGCCCGTTTCTCCGCTATTGGTGAGCAGTTAACGTCCGTTGGCGACAATATCTGGATTATTCCCGGTTTGAGCGTCTCTCGCGACGATAACCGCAACGTGATGCGCGGCGAAGAGACGCAGCTGCTTGGCGCGCGCACGCTTTCTCCTTCTTCTGTCTACGTTATGCCCGGGACGCACTGCAAGTGGGTCCAGGCCGACGCTGAGCAAATCCACGATTTTCGCACCGTAATGACCGGCGAGCTGCACCATTTGCTGCTCAACCATTCGCTGGTCGGGGCCGGTTTACCTGAGCAGGAATCCTCGTCAGAGGCGTTTACCGCCGGGCTTGAACGTGGGATCGCCTCCCCTGATGTTTTGCCGCAGCTTTTTGAGGTTCGCGCCTCGCACGTGCTGGGACTTCTCCCGCGCGAGCAGGTCAGCGAGTTTCTCTCCGGCCTGCTGATTGGCGCTGAGGTCGCCAGCATGCGTGAGTTCATCGCGCACGAGCAGACCATTACGATTGTCGCAGGCGCATCGCTAACGTCGCGCTACGAACAGGCATTTCGCGCCGTTGGGCGTGATGTTTCGACGGTATCCGGCGACACGGCATTTCAGGCAGGAATAAGGAGCATCGCTCATGCAGTGGCAAACTGATCTTCCCCTTATCGCGATTTTGCGCGGCATCACGCCCGATGAGGTGTTAGACCACGTCGGCGCGGTTATCGACGCCGGGTTCGACGCGGTAGAAATCCCGCTCAACTCGCCCGAGTGGGAAAAAAGCATTCCGGCCGTGGTGGAGGCCTTCGGCGATAAGGCGCTGATTGGCGCAGGTACCGTGTTACAGCCTGAGCAGGTCGATCGGCTGGCAAAGATGGGCTGCAGGCTTATCGTCACACCCAATATTCAGCCTGAGGTGATCCGCCGCGCGGTGGGTTACGGCATGACAGTCTGCCCGGGCTGCGCCACCGCCACAGAAGCCTTTACTGCCCTTGATGCGGGCGCGCAGTCGCTCAAAATTTTCCCGTCATCGGCTTTTGGACCGGACTACATCAAGGCGTTGAAAGCGGTATTGCCCGCCAGCGTGCCGGTCTTTGCCGTGGGCGGCGTAACGCCAGAAAACCTGGGCCAGTGGATGAGCGCTGGCTGTGTGGGCGCAGGGCTGGGCAGCGATCTTTATCGTGCCGGACAGTCCGTGGAACGTACCGCACAGCAGGCGGCAGCATTTGTGAAAGCGTATCGAGAGGCAGTGAAATGAAAATAACCAAACTCACCACGTACCGTTTACCCCCGCGCTGGATGTTCCTGAAAATCGAAACCGATGAAGGGGTTGTAGGCTGGGGCGAACCGGTGATTGAAGGGCGCGCGCGCACCGTTGAAGCGGCAGTACACGAGCTGGGCGAATACCTGATTGGTCAGGATCCGGCGCGCATTAACGACCTCTGGCAGGTGATGTACCGCGCGGGCTTCTACCGCGGTGGTCCGATCCTGATGAGCGCCATCGCCGGTATCGACCAGGCGCTGTGGGATATCAAAGGTAAAGTGCTTAACGCGCCGGTCTGGCAGCTTATGGGCGGCCTGGTGCGCGACAAAATCAAAGCCTACAGCTGGGTCGGTGGCGACCGTCCGGCGGAAGTGATCGACGGCATCACGCAGCTGCGCAACATCGGCTTTGACACCTTCAAGCTCAACGGCTGCGAAGAGATGGGCGTTATCGACAATTCGCGTGCGGTAGACCGGGCGGTCAATACCGTGGCGCAAATTCGTGAAGCCTTCGGCAACGAGATTGAGTTTGGCCTGGATTTCCACGGCCGCGTCAGCGCGCCGATGGCCAAAGTGCTGATTAAAGAGCTGGAGCCTTATCGCCCGCTGTTTATCGAAGAGCCGGTGCTGGCCGAGCAGGCGGAGTACTATCCGAAGCTGGCTGAACAGACCCACATTCCTATCGCGGCGGGTGAACGTATGTTCTCGCGCTTCGAGTTTAAACGCGTGCTTGAAGCGGGCGGGATTGCGATCCTGCAGCCTGATCTCTCTCATGCGGGCGGCATCACCGAATGCTACAAAATTGCCGGGATGGCAGAAGCTTACGACGTGGCGCTGGCACCGCACTGCCCGCTCGGCCCAATCGCGCTGGCGGCCTGCCTGCACGTCGACTTCGTCTCCCGCAATGCGGTGTTCCAGGAACAGAGCATGGGGATTCACTATAACAAGGGCGCGGAACTGCTCGATTTTGTGAAAAATAAAGAAGACTTCTGCATGGAAGGCGGTTTCTTTAAACCGCTAACGAAGCCGGGCCTTGGCGTGGAAATTGACGAAGCTAAAGTCATTGAGCTGAGTAAGAATGCGCCGGACTGGCGAAACCCGCTGTGGCGTCATGAGGACGGCAGCGTAGCCGAATGGTAAATGCGCGTCATACTTCGCGCTGGTGATGCGTTGGCTGCGTTTTCTTACCCCGGTCACATACTTTTGTATGCTCCCGGGGATGCGAAAACTTGCCGCCTTCCCCCAGCACGAATTATTTAGCGCATTCTGTTTACGTTTTTAATTAAAAAAACCAAATACACCCTCTGTAAATTACAGGGCATGGTGAGCGGCTTCGCTATGCCCAAAATCTGGAGACAGATTGCGATGGATATTCCAGTTACCGCTACAAAAACCGGGCGTCGCCGCTACCTGACGCTGATTATGATCTTTATTACCGTGGTCATTTGCTATGTCGACCGCGCCAACCTTGCCGTGGCATCGGCCCATATTCAGGAAGAGTTTGGCATCACCAAAGCGGAAATGGGCTACGTCTTCTCGGCGTTTGCCTGGCTGTATACCTTATGCCAGATCCCCGGCGGCTGGTTTCTTGACCGCGTGGGTTCACGTCTGACCTACTTTATCGCCATATTAGGCTGGTCCGTGGCGACCCTGTTCCAGGGCTTCGCCACCGGGCTGATGTCGCTGATTGGCCTGCGTGCCATCACCGGGGTTTTCGAAGCGCCCGCGTTTCCGACCAACAACCGTATGGTGACCAGCTGGTTCCCGGAACACGAGCGTGCGTCCGCCGTTGGTTTTTACACTTCCGGGCAGTTTGTCGGCCTGGCGTTCCTGACGCCGCTGCTGATCTGGATCCAGGAGCTGCTGAGTTGGCACTGGGTGTTCATCGTCACCGGCGGGATTGGCATTATCTGGTCGCTTATCTGGTTCAAGGTCTACCAGCCGCCGCGTCTGACCGAAAGTATCACCAGGGCCGAGCTGGATTACATCCGCGACGGTGGCGGTCTGGTGGATGGTGATGCGCCGGTGAAAAAAGAGGCGCGCCAGCCGCTGACCAAAGCGGACTGGAAGCTGGTCTTCCACCGTAAGCTGGTTGGCGTTTATCTGGGCCAGTTCGCGGTTACTTCTACGCTGTGGTTCTTCCTCACCTGGTTCCCGAACTACCTGACCCAGGAAAAGGGGATCGCGGCGCTGAAGGCGGGCTTTATGACCACCGTGCCGTTCCTCGCCGCATTTTTCGGCGTGCTGCTCTCCGGCTGGCTGGCCGATAAGCTGGTGAAAAAAGGGTACTCGCTGGGCGTGGCGCGTAAAACGCCGATTATCTGCGGCTTGCTGATCTCAACCTGCATCATGGGTGCCAACTACACCAACGATCCAGTGTGGATTATGGCCCTGATGGCGGTGGCGTTCTTTGGTAACGGTTTCGCCTCTATCACCTGGTCGCTGGTGTCGTCCCTTGCGCCGATGCGGCTGATTGGCCTGACCGGCGGCGTGTTCAACTTTGTCGGCGGACTGGGCGGGATCACCGTACCGCTGGTCATCGGCTACCTGGCGCAGGACTACGGCTTCGGCCCGGCGTTGGTCTACATCTCTGCCGTAGCGCTGATCGGGGCACTCTCCTACATCCTGCTGGTGGGCGATGTGAAACGTGTAGGCTAATCCCTGCGGATGTTTTACCCTGATGCACTCACCGTGCATCAGGGTATCCTCATGAAACAAATCACCTTCGCCTCCCGCAACCACCAGCTCACCAACATCAATACCTGGACGCCGGACAGCCGGTGGCTGGTCTACGACGTACGTCCGTCAGGCGCGTCCTTCACCGGCGAAACCATTGAGCGGGTCAATGTCGCTACGGGTGAGGTGGAGGTGGTCTATCGCGCCACTGACGGCGCGCATGTTGGCGTGGTGACCGTTCATCCGGCAGAGGATAAATACGTCTTTATCCACGGCCCGAAAAATCCGGATGCAGGCTGGCGCTACGATTTTCATCATCGTCAGGGGGTGATCGCGCATAACGGTCAGGTCAGCAATCTGGACGCGCTGGATATCACTGTCCCTTACACCGCAGGCGCGCTGCGCGGTGGCAGCCACGTGCACGTCTTCAGCCCAAACGGGCAGTTCGTCAGCTTCACCTATAACGACCATGTTTTACATGAGCGCGATCCAAAGCTCGATTTACGCAATGTCGGCGTGGCGGCGCCTTTCGGCCCGGTGAACCCGCAGGGGAACCATCCGCGTGAATATTCTGGCACGTTCTGGAGCGTGCTGGTCAGCCGCACGACGCCCGACCCGCAGCCGGGCAGCGATGAAATCAACCGCGCCTATGAAGAGGGCTGGGTGGGCAACAACAGGCTGGCGTTTATCGGTGATACCCTGTCCGCGCAGGGCGAAAAAGTGCCTGAACTGTTTATTGTTAACCTGCCAGAAGACGAGCAGGGCTGGAAACAAGCGGGCGATGCGCCGCTGCAGGGAACGCCAGACACCCTGCCAGCGCCGCCTGCCGGGGTGATGCAGCGTCGTTTGACCTTTACGCATAAGAGGGCGTATCCAGGCCTGGTGAACGTGCCGCGTCACTGGGTTCGCAGTAATCCGCAGGAGACGCAGATCGCGTTTCTGATGCGGGATGATAACGGCATTGTGCAGCTGTGGCTGATCTCTCCTGAGGGCGGCGAGCCGCGCCAGTTAACCCATACGGAGAGCGGGATTCAGTCTGCGTTTAACTGGCACCCTTCCGGGAACATGCTGGGATTTGTGCTTGAAAACCGGATCGCCTGCTGCGACGCGCAGAGCGGAAAGGTAACGTTTTTGACGTCCGATCACGGCAACCCGCCGTCTGCTGATGCCGTCGTGTTTTCCCCGGACGGGCGCTTTATTGCATGGATGGAAGAGACGGGCGGTTTCCGCCAGCTGTGGCTAACGGAAACCGCTTAGGACTAGCGCGGGGGCATTGCAGCGGGCGGGATGACGGAATTGGTCGCCAGATTTTCCTGCTCGCTTTTCTCAACGCGTGAGCGCACGGAATTGTCCGTGCGGAACATGTCCCACGGCAGCAGCAGCGTATCGGCGACTGCCGTGAAAGGCATATCCAGGATAACCAGGGATTTGGTGCCCCAGTTGGTATCGTCATCGGAGATCATCGCCGCGCTGGCGCGCGTCCCCGGATATGTTCCTTCTTTACCGCCGGTGTGAGACATCACGCTCGAACACCCGCAAAGCAAAACTACCCCGCTGAACGCCGTCAGCTTTATCAGAACATTTTTCATCATCACTCAGTCATCGTTAATGGCACTGCATAGACCTGCAACTCAGGGTTATAGCGAGCCTTATCCGAAATGAATAGCCCGATAACCCCGCACTGTGGCAGCCATCGCAATTTAACCCTTTGTGCTGTTGTCCCAGAGTCTATGCGACAACCAGCAAAGTGCAAAAAAATCTCACAACAATACGCTTGAAAAGCCCGATTCCAGACCCATTTTAAGAATGTGGCCCGATAACGAGCACGCCTGATGGGTGTTCGGGGGCGCAAAGGCCTGTCCATGGTGGAAGGCTATAATTTCTCGCTGATTTCAGGAGTTTTATTTATGCGTAACTTCGATCTTTCTCCGCTATACCGTTCTGCAATTGGTTTTGATCGCCTGTTTAACCATTTAGAAAATAACCAAAGCCAGAGCAACGGCTACCCTCCATACAATGTTGAGCTGGTTGACGAAAACCACTACCGCATCGCCATTGCCGTCGCCGGTTTTGCAGAACACGAACTGGAGATCACCGCGCAGGACAACCTGCTGGTGGTGAAAGGTTCCCATACGGCCGAGCAGAAAGAACGTACCTACCTTTATCAGGGCATCGCCGAGCGCAACTTTGAACGCAAGTTCCAGTTAGCTGAAAACATTCACGTTAAAGGCGCGAACCTGGTCAACGGCCTGCTATTTATCGAACTGGAACGTGTGATTCCGGAAGAGAAAAAACCGCGTCGTATCGAAATTAACTAATTACGCGGGTCGCGTAAGCGGCCCACCCGGACTTGCTTGCCGTAACGGGAGCATATGCGAATCCATCAGGATTTGCAGGAACAACTGCGCACAAAATTAAACTGTGCCGAACTCGCTTCTCAGAAGGAGATTTAGTATGCGTAACTATGATTTATCCCCCCTGCTGCGTCAGTGGATTGGTTTTGACAAGCTGGCTAATGCCCTGCAAAGTACCACCGAGCAACAGACGTTTCCGCCGTACAACATCGAAAAAAGCGACGATAACCACTATCGCATTACCCTTGCGCTGGCCGGTTTCCGCCAGGACGATCTGGACATCCAGCTTGAAGGCACTCGCCTGACCGTGAAGGGGTCGCCGGAAAAACAAGAGACCGAGACCCGGTGGCTGCATCAGGGGCTGGTTAATCAGCCGTTTAGCCTGAGCTTTACCCTGGCAGACCATATGGAAGTGTCCGGTGCGACGTTTACTAACGGGCTGTTGAATATCGACCTGATCCGTAACGTACCGGAAGCCATCGCGCCGCAGCGTATCGCCATTAGCGAGCGCCCGGCGTTGAATAGCTAATAGTGTGCGGGCTGATGCCCTCACCCCGGCCCTCTCCCACAAGGAGAGGGTGAAAAGATAAAGCCCTGCCCCGGCAGGGCTTTTTTGTGCGCCATCGCCCATACAACCGCCCCCGGCTCTGAGAGAATCCTTAGCATAACTAAGGTTATGCCAAGGAAGTGGATCATGAGTGATATCGCGTTAACCGTAAGCGTGTTGGCCCTGGTCGCTGTTGTTGGCCTGTGGATAGGGAATATCAAAATCCGCGGCGTCGGGTTTGGGATAGGCGGGGTGCTGTTTGGCGGCATTTTTGTTGGACACTTCGCCGACAAGCTCGGGCTGGTTCTCAGCGCCGAAATGCTCCACTTTACTCAGGAGTTCGGCCTGATCCTCTTCGTCTACACCATCGGGATTCAGGTAGGGCCGGGCTTTTTCGCTTCCCTGCGCGTCTCCGGGCTACGGCTAAACCTGTTTGCCCTCGGCATTGTGGTAATGGGTGGGCTGGTCACCGCGATCCTGCACAAAATCTTTGCTATCCCGCTGCCCGTGGTGCTGGGCATTTTCTCCGGGGCGGTCACCAACACGCCGGCGCTCGGTGCCGGGCAGCAAATCCTGCGCGATTTGGGCATTGAGTCCGGCATTGTCGACCAAATGGGGATGAGCTACGCCATGGCCTATCCGTTTGGGATTTGCGGCATTTTGCTCTCTATGTGGCTGGTACGCGTCCTGTTTCGCATTAACGTCGAAACAGAGGCAAAAGATCACGAAACCACGCTTACCAACGGCCATATGCCGATCAAAACCATCAACATTCGCGTCGATAACCCCAACCTGAACAATATGGCGATTCAGGACGTACCGATCCTGAACAGCGCCAATATCATCTGCTCCCGCCTTAAGCGTGACGATATGCTGATGGTGCCTGCACCTGGCACCGTCATTCGGCAAGGCGATCTGCTGCACCTGGTCGGCCAGCCGGGGGATTTAAATAACGCGCGGCTGGTGATTGGTCAGGAAGTGGATACCTCGCTCTCAACCCGCGGCACCGATATGCGCGTGGAGCGCGTAGTGGTGACTAACGAGCACGTTCTGGGCAAAAAAATTCGCGATCTGCAGGTAAAAGAGCGCTATGACGTGGTGATCTCTCGACTTAACCGTGCAGGTGTCGAACTGGTCGCCAGCCCGGAGGCCAGCCTGCAGTTCGGTGATATCCTCAACCTGGTTGGGCGCCCGTCGTCCATCGACGCCGTGGCGGATATGGTGGGTAACGCCCAGCAGAAACTGCAGCAGGTGCAGATGCTGCCGGTGTTTATCGGTATCGGGCTCGGCGTGCTGCTCGGTTCTATTCCTGTGTACGTGCCGGGCTTCCCGGTGGCGCTCAAGCTCGGCCTGGCGGGCGGGCCGCTGATTATGGCGCTGATCCTCGGGCGTATCGGCTGTATCGGGAAGCTCTACTGGTTTATGCCGCCGAGCGCCAACCTGGCGCTGCGCGAGCTGGGCATCGTGCTGTTCCTGGCGGTGGTTGGCCTGAAATCCGGCGGGGATTTTGTCGATACCCTGGTCAAGGGCGAAGGGATGAGCTGGGTCGGCTACGGCATCTTCATCACGGCGATCCCGCTGCTGACGGTGGCAATCCTGGCGCGGATGTTCGCCAAAATGAACTACCTGACGCTTTGCGGCATGCTGGCGGGCTCCATGACCGATCCGCCCGCGCTGGCCTTTGCCAACAACCTGCACGCCACCAGCGGCGCGGCCGCGCTCTCCTATGCCACCGTCTACCCGCTGGTGATGTTTCTGCGCATCATCACCCCGCAGCTACTGGCGGTGCTGTTCTGGGGGATGGGCTAGCAGATCGTCCGGGTGGATGCGCCGCAGATGGTAGTCCACCTGGTAATCACTGGTATTTCGGAACATCACGGAATAATTGAGGAACTCGCCGCTGTCGCTGTAGGAAAGAGAGGTAATGCGCAGCAGCGGCGTCTGTTCCGGCAGGTTCATATAACCGGCCAGCGTTTTATCTGCCAGCACCGGCGTCAGGCTTTCGTAGTTGCCGCTGATGGTGATCCCGCACTCCTTCTCGATGTAATCGAACTTAGACCCCTCAAGATGCGCCAGCGACAGGTTGCGGAATAGCTTCACCGGCATAAAGCTGTCCTCCAGCATCAGCGGCTTCCCGTCCACGTAGCGTACCCGCCGTGAAAAGTAGATCCGCTCATCCACCTGAATCCGAAGCTGGCTGGCGATGGCGGGCGGGGCGGGCATCACTTCGAACTGCAGCACCTTGCTCTGCACCTCTTTTCCCTGCTGACGCAGCACCTCCACCAGCCCGGTCAGGTTGGTGGTTTCGTGATGTACGTCTTTGCGTGAGACAAACGTTCCGCTGCCGTGCCGCCGCTCAACCAGCCCCCAGCTCACAAGCAGGTCTAACGCTTTTCGAATGGTCATTCGCGCCACGCCGAACTCCTGCGCCAGCGCTTTTTCTCCGGGCAGCGGGCTGCCGATGTTGTAGTCCGACGAGTTCAGCCGCAGCCGCAACCTGTCGGCAATAGATTTGTAGATCACCACCAGACCTCTCTGCCCTTATCAGGGCGTGGATTGTGTCCCGACATGTCCATATTTACCGCAAAAAGTAGACCTGATTGGTCAAAATAAAACCATGAATGCGATCACGAATCGCAGCGGCACGCCATGTTCACGCATCAGTAAGTTCTTATGCTCACCTCAGGCCAGCAAAAAACCATAAAGGCCCCTACCCCTACAGGTTGTTTCATGAGGATTTAAAAATGCTCAGTCAAATACAACGTTTTGGCGGTGCCATGTTTACCCCGGTGTTGCTGTTTCCGTTCGCCGGGATCGTGGTGGGAATCGCCATCATGCTTCGCAACCCGCTGTTTGTTGGCGAAGCCTTAACCTCTCCCGATCATCTTTTCGCGCAGATTGTTCACATCATTGAAGAGGGCGGCTGGGCGGTGTTTCGCAATATGCCGCTGATTTTTGCCGTCGGTCTGCCGATTGGCCTGGCGAAGCAGGCGCAGGGCCGCGCCTGTCTGGCGGTGCTGATTAGCTTCCTCACCTGGAACTACTTTATTAACGCGATGGGGATGACCTGGGGCCACTTTTTCGGCGTCGACTTCTCCGCCGAACCGACGGCGGGTAGCGGGCTGGCGATGATTGCCGGGATCAAAACGCTCGATACCAGCATCATCGGGGCCATTGTGATTTCAGGCATTGTCACCGCCATCCACAACCGCTACTTCGACAAGCCGCTGCCGGTGTTTCTGGGGATTTTCCAGGGCAGCTCGTTTGTCGTTATCCTCGCGTTCTTCGTCATGATCCCCTGCGCCTGGCTGACGCTGCTGGGCTGGCCGAAAGTGCAGATGGGCATCGAGTCCCTGCAGGCGTTTCTGCGCTCTGCCGGCGCGCTGGGCGTATGGGTGTATACCTTCCTGGAACGCATTCTGATCCCAACCGGATTGCACCACTTCGTCTACGGTCCGTTCATCTTCGGCCCGGCGGCGGTGGAGGGCGGGATTCAGGTCTACTGGGCGCAGCACCTGCAGGAGTTCAGCCAGAGCACCCTGCCGCTGAAAACCCTCTTCCCGGAAGGCGGGTTCGCGCTGCACGGCAACTCAAAAGTGTTTGGCTCGGTCGGGATTGCATTTGCTATCTGGTACACCGCGTCGCCGGAAAACCGCGTCAAGGTGGCGGGCCTGCTGGTTCCTGCCACGCTCACCGCCGTGCTGGTGGGCATTACCGAACCGCTTGAGTTCACCTTCCTGTTTATCTCGCCGCTGCTGTTTGCCGTGCACGCGGTGCTGGCGGCCACCATGGCAACGGTGATGTACACCTTCGGCGTGGTAGGGAACATGGGCGGCGGCCTGCTGGATCAGTTCCTGCCGCAAAACTGGATCCCGATGTTCCATAACCACGCCACGACGGTCTTCACCCAGATCGGCATTGGCGTCTGCTTCACCGGCATCTACTTCGTGGTCTTCAAAACGCTGATCGAACGTCTGAACCTGAAAACGCCTGGCCGGGAAGAGAGCGAAATCAAACTCTACAGCAAGGCCGACTATAAGGCTGCGCGCGGGCAAACCACCGCCCCGGCGGCGGCCAGCCAGCAGGTTGGACAGGCCGCCGGATTCCTGCAGGCGCTGGGCGGCGCGGCCAACATCGAAAGCATCAATAACTGTGCCACCCGCCTGCGTATCGCGCTGGTCGATATGGCGAAAACCCAAAGCGATGACGTCTTCAAAGCCCTCGGCGCCCACGGCGTGGTGCGACGCGGCAACGGCATTCAGGTGATTGTCGGCCTGCACGTTCCACAGGTGCGCGACCAGCTGGAATCGCTGATGAAAACTCCTTTAACGAATGAACAAACCACCCTGACAGAGGCTATATCATGAAAAAATTCTCAGTTGTCATTGCAGGCGGCGGCAGCACCTTTACGCCTGGTATCGTCCTGATGCTGTTAGCCAACCGTGACCGCTTCCCGCTGCGCGCGTTGAAGTTCTATGACAACGACGGCGCACGTCAGGAGACCATCGCCGAAGCGTGCAAAATCATCCTCAGGGAGCAGGCCCCGGAGATTGAGTTCAGCTACACCACCGATCCTAAAGCGGCGTTTACCGATGTGGATTTCGTGATGGCGCACATCCGCGTGGGCAAATACCCGATGCGCGAAAAAGATGAAAAAATTCCGCTGCGCCACGGCGTGCTGGGTCAGGAAACCTGCGGGCCGGGCGGTATCTCTTATGGCATGCGCTCTATCGGCGGCGTGCTGGAGCTGGTGGATTATATGGAGCAGTACTCCCCGAACGCGTGGATGCTGAACTATTCCAACCCGGCGGCGATTGTCGCGGAAGCCACGCGCCGCCTACGCCCGAACGCCAAAATTCTCAACATCTGCGATATGCCGATCGGCATTGAAGGGCGCATGGCGCAGATTGTCGGCCTGAAGGACCGCAAAGAGATGCGCGTGCGCTACTACGGCCTGAACCACTTCGGCTGGTGGACGTCGATTGAGGATCTGAACGGCAACGACCTGATGCCGAAACTGCGCGAATACGTGGCGAAAAACGGCTATGTTCCGCCTTCCGAAGATGCACATACCGAAGCGAGCTGGAACGATACTTTCGCCAAAGCCAAAGACGTGCAGGCGCTGGATCCGGACACCATGCCGAACACCTACCTGAAGTATTACCTGTTCCCGGACTACGTGGTTGCGCATTCCAACCCGGAACGCACCCGCGCCAATGAGGTCATGGACCACCGTGAGAAGCACGTGTTCAGTTCCTGCCGGGCGATTATTGAGGCGGGAAAATCCTCCGCAGGTGAGCTGGAAATCGACGAACATGCGTCGTACATCGTCGATCTGGCGACGGCGATTGCCTTTAACACCCAGGAGCGGATGCTGCTGATTGTACCAAACAACGGGGCCATCCATAACTTTGATGCCGATGCGATGGTGGAGATCCCGTGTCTGGTGGGTCATAACGGGCCGGAGCCGCTTACGGTGGGCGATATTCCGCACTTCCAGAAAGGGCTGATGAGCCAGCAGGTGGCGGTGGAAAAACTGGTGGTGGATGCCTGGGAGCAGCGCTCGTACCAGAAGCTCTGGCAGGCGATTACCCTGTCGAAAACCGTGCCGAGCGCCTCCGTCGCGAAAGCGATTCTGGATGACCTTATTGAGGCCAACAAAGAGTACTGGCCAGAGCTGCATTAATCGTCCTGACCGGCATCGCCCGATGCCGGTCTCCTTGTCCTTGTCGATTTACGCTATGCTGAAGCTTGCCTGTAGCACGACAAGGAACCTCCATGAAAATTTCCCGCCTCGGCGAAGCGCCGGACTACCGCTTCTCTCTGGCTAATGAACGCACTTTTTTAGCGTGGATCCGCACCGCACTGGGCTTTCTGGCCGCCGGTGTCGGCCTTGACCAGCTCGCACCCGATTTTGCCACGCCCTTGATTCGTGAAGTGCTGGCGCTGCTGCTGTGCCTGTTCGCGGGCGTGCTGGCGATTTACGGTTACCTTCGCTGGCTTCGCAATGAGAAGGCGATGCGTCTGAAGCAGGATCTGCCCTATACGCGCGGGTTACTCATCATCAGCGTGATTCTGCTGACGGTGGCGGGCGTGGTAATGGTGCTGGTGTTCTATGCCGGATAGCCGCAAAGCGCGGCGCGAAGCGGACCCCGGCCTGCAGCCGGAGCGGACGTCACTCGCCTGGCTGCGCACGCTGCTGGGGTATGGCGCGCTAATTGCCCTGGCGATTAAGCACAACTGGCACCGTACAGGGGTGCCATTCTGGATTTCCATTATTGTGCTGGCGCTGGTGGCCATCATTTTATGGCGCTATACCCGCAGCCGTAACCTGATGGACGTGGCGCAGAACGATTTTGTACAGCCGAAAGCGGTGCGGGATAAGTTCCTGATCGCACTCGCTGTTCTCTCGCTGTCGCTGCTGTTTGCGGTAACCCATATTCAGCAAATTTTGAGCCTGTAAGCCGGGTGGCGGCTTAATTACTTCCCTTTAGCCAGATACTTCGCCATCTCGTCTTCCGGCACCATGCCGCCGCCGGTTGCCCATACCAGGTGGGTAACGCTGGCATCCGAATGAACGCGCACCGGCCCGGCCATCCCCGCCAGCGCCGACGGTTCCAGACGGATCCCTTCCTCCTGCGCCAGCCAGCCGAGCATGTCGTACATGCTCCGATCGGAAAGCGTATAAAACCCGTCGAGCAGTCGCTCCATCGCGCGGCCGACGAAGCCGGACGCGCGCCCAACCGCCAGACCGTCCGCCGCCGTCACGTTATCAATGCCCAGATCCTGCACCGCGATTTCATCGTGCAGACCGGTGTAAACGCCTAGTAGCATGCACGGGGAGTGCGTTGGCTCTGCGAAGAAGCAGTGGACGTTATCGCCAAAGGCCAGCTTCAGGCCAAACGCCACCCCGCCGGGGCCGCCGCCGACGCCGCACGGCAGGTAGACGTACAGCGGGTGATCCGCATCCACCACGCGGCCCTGTTCGGCAAACTGCGCCTTCAGGCGCTCGCCTGCCACCGCATAGCCCAGGAATAATGTGCGGGAGTTTTCATCGTCAATGAAGAAGCAGTTCGGATCGCTTTCCGCCGCTTTTCGTCCTTGCTCTACCGCCACGCCGTAATCCTGCTCATATTCCACGACGATGACGCCGTGACTGCGCAGTTTGGCTTTTTTCCACTCGCGGGCGTCGGCAGACATATGTACCGTCACTTTAAAGCCGATGCGTGCGCTCATTATGCCGATAGACAACCCCAGGTTGCCGGTTGAGCCCACCGCAATGCTGTACTGGCTGAAAAAGGCCTTAAAGCGCGGCTCCAGCAGAATGCTGTAATCGTCTTCGATGGTCAGCAACCCGGCTTCCAGCGCCAGCTTCTCCGCGTGGGCCAGCACTTCATAGATGCCGCCGCGCGCTTTAATCGAGCCGGAAATCGGCAGGTGGCTATCTTTTTTCAGCAGCAGCGTGCCGGGAATGGCCTTGCCAGATTCTTTCTCCAGCCGTTTTTTCATTGCCGGAATAGCAACCAGCTCGGACTCGATAATCCCGCCCGTTACCGCCGTTTCCGGGAAGGCTTTCGCCAGATACGGCGCGAAGCGTTTCAGGCGCGCGTGGGCGTCGTCCACGTCGGCTTTGGTCAGCCCGACGTACGGCAATCCTTCCGTAAGCGTCGTGGTGCGCGGGTTAAGCCAGGTGGTTTCTTTCAGGGCAATCAGATCCTCAACCAGAGGAAACTGTGCGATGAGTGTATTGATGGCTGTTGCGTTCATAATTTTTCTCAACAATTAGTTCGTTCTGACTCTACACCAAATGTGAAAAAGCGTGCTAAATACAGGTAATGCTTTCGATTTATCCAGGGTAAACCGTGCTAAAGCCTCTTATTGCTACCGCGTTACTGATCTCTTCCGGCTGGGCCATTGCCGCCGAGCCGCCGCTGATGGCTGCCCGTTATGCGCAGCAGCTGGGCGTCGGGATGGATGTGGACTGGGCGCGCACCGAGCGCGGCATACGCGAATTCGACCCGCTGGTGGTACGGGATTTTCGTGCAAAAGGCATTACCCACGTGCGCATTCGCGTCGCCGATGAGCCGACGGAAGCGCGGCTGATCCACCTGCGCAAGCTGGTGGAAGCCTGCGAGCAGTATGGCGTGATCCCGATTATCGCTTATCAGGCTGATGAATATAAAAACGACCCCAAAGCCGATAACGAGAAAGAGACGATCAACTGGTGGATTGCCGTGGCGCACTATTTCGGTCAGAGCTACCCGCTGCTGGGTTTTGATCTCATTTATGAGCCAGCCGACAAGCTTAACCACAACCTCGCGTCGTTAAACCGCGTGTATGAAAAAACCATTAAAGCGATCCACGATATAGACCCGCAGCGCATGATTTTCATTGCGCCGCGCCTGCGTGCCGCGCCGGAAGATTTATCCAGCCTGAAGCTGCCTGCGCACAGTCAAAACTACCTGCTGGCGGAGTGGCATATTTTCCCGTGGGGGCCGCTGAAAAATAGCGGTAAATACCCGTGGACGTCCGGCACGGCGGCGGAGAAGGCGGCTATCCGTAACCGCATCAGCACCGCACTGCGCTGGCAGCAAAAAACCGGGCACGTCAGCTGGGTCGGGGGCTGGGGCGTGGGGGAGTCAAGCCGTCTTACGCCCACCGCCTCGCAAATGGCCTTCGCCACCTTTATGGCCTGCGAGCTGCAAAAGGCGAAAATCCCGTATGCGCTTAACGCGGATTTCCAGTTTTACGACGGGGAAGAGGGAGCCTGGCGGCCAGCACCAGAGCCGTTATTGCAGGCGATGATTGCGCCCGTCTGTGAAAAGCCCGGCGAGAAGCCGGGCCATCATGCGGTTAAACCGGCTGCTCGTGATGCGGAACACGCGACGCCAGCGGCAGCCAGCACAGTAAAATCAGCAGCCCCATCAGCGTCATCAGCAGGCCCAAACTAGCCTGCCCGGTCTGCGGCATCATAGCCGAGAGCCAGGCCAGCGCACCGGAACCGATGTTTTGCAAACCGCCCACCAGCGCGCCTGCCGTGCCTGCGAGGAACGGGAACGGCTCCATTGCGCCGCTGGTGGCGAGAGGGAACAGCATTCCCGCGCCGAAGAAGAACAGCGCTGCCGGAATCAGCAGTGTCCAGACCGTCATCACGCCAAACAGCCCTGGGATCCACATCATCAGACCCGCCAGCAGACAGCTAATTACGGCCTGCCACATCAGGGTGGAGAAGCGCTTGTTCTGACGCCCGGCAAACCACGCACCGAAGAACGCCGCCGGGATCGGCAGAATAAACAGAATGCTCACCACCATACTGCTCAGGCCAAGACCCGCGCCCAGCAGCACGCCGGAGCAGGCTTCAAACACCGCAATGCCCGCCAGGCCGCCGATCAGCATCAGCAGGTAGCAGGTAAACGCACCGTTGCCGAACAGCGTTTTGTAGCTGGCGATAAGCTTTGTGCGTGGCGCGTCTTTTGGGCGGGTTTCCGGCATCCAGCGCGCCATGCTGAAGGTGACAATGATGCACAGTACCAGCAGGAAGGCGTAGCAGGCGCGCCAGGACCACATCGTCTCCAGCAGGCCGCCAATCAGCGGGGCCAGCAGCGGGCTGACCAGAATGCCCATATTTAACAGACTGTTGGCGTGGCGGAGCTGGGTGCCCTGATACATATCGCGCGGTAAGGTTCGCGCCATCACCCCGCCGACACCCGTCCCAACGCCCTGCAGGGCGCTGGCGGCAATCAGCACGGTCAGGCTGTGCGTGGTAATGGCAATTACCGTCGCCACCATGAAAATGCTCATGCCTACCAGGATCACCGGACGACGCCCGACGCGGTCGGAGAGCGGGCCGTAGAAGAGCTGTGAAACGCCATAGGTCAGCAGGTACGCTGCCATCACGCTCTGTACCGCACCCTCGCGGACGTTCAGTTCCTTTGCCATGTCGGCGATCGCCGGAATGTAGATCGTTTGCGCCATCTGACCGACGGCCACCAGTAACACCAGCATCAACAATAAGTTAACGTTCCGTTGCTTTTTCATGTCGCTGAATACTTTTGCCAAAAGAGGAAAATGAAGAATAAGTGACTACGCATTCCCATAAATGCGCGAGGAATCTACCACAGTAAGATGACAATTTAAGCATTGTCGTGGTGAATCAAAAAACCGGTAAAGGCAGGATTTGTAAACAAGAACGGCAACTAATGTTGCCAGTGCTTTACGCCAGGCGCAGCATAATGGCACCGGCTGCAATGCCCAGCGCCGCCGCGATGCGCAGGCCCGCAACCTTCTCTTTTAAAAGGACAAACGCGATCAGCGCCCCGAAAAGAATGGAGGTTTCACGCAGCGCCGCGACCACCGCCAGCGGTGCCTGCGTCATTGCCCAGAGGGCCAGACCGTAAGAGCCCATAGTGCCAACGCCGCCGAGCAACCCCTTTTTCCAGTGCAGGCGCAGGTAGCCGGACGCCTCGCGCCGACGTGCCACCATCGCCCAGCCGAGCAGGCAGAAGCCGTTCATAAAGAAGGTCCAGAGCGTGTAGCCCAGCGCGGTATCCGACAGCCGCACGCCGGTGCCATCCACCAGCGTATACCCGGCGATAAAACAGGCGTTCAGCAGCGCCAGCCAGATCCCCCTGCGTGACTGCATGCGGCCATTCATCGCCATCGCCAGAATCGACAGGCAGATTACGCCAATGCCGGACCAGGCAAGCCAGGAGAGACGATCGCCGAGCACCAGCACGCTAATCAGCGCCACCAGCAGCGGGGCGGTGCCACGCATCAGCGGGTAGGTCTGGCTCATGTCAGAGACCTGATAGGTCTTCGCTACCAGCACGGTGTAGACCACCTGTAAGGCGCAGGAGACGATCAAAAACGGCCAGCTCTCTGCAGATGGCTGTGTTGAGAAGGGCAATAAAATCAGGGCAATAATCGCGGCTGAGCCGCTAACGCCGATCGCAGAGTAGAGCTTGTCCGTTCCGGCTTTAACGATGGCGTTCCAGCTGGCATGCAGCAGTGCGGCGAAAAGCAAAATGCAGAAAACGGTGATGGTCATGGCGTATCGGGTGGTGAGTTGTCACTCAACTGTAACATTCACATCCTGATGCCGCCAGCCGGTTACACCGCACAAAAAAGGCGATGCGTCACCCGCGGTTCGTCCGAGACCAGCGTAAAACCGGCTCGATTGTAAAATCCGTACGCGCTGTCCGGCGCGTGGGTATTCAGGAAATCAAACCAGATGCTGGCATCGGCCATCACCACTGTTAAAAGCTGTTTGCCAATGCCCAGCCCGCGGCACTTCTCGCTAACGTAGAGATGGCGAATGCGCCCGGCACGCGGCTGCTGGCTGAACGGATCGCGGTTGAGGCCACACACGCCCACCAGCCTGCCGTTGAGAAACGCGCCCAGCAGCTTTTCACCCGGCGCGTTAAAGCGGTTCTCACCCCGCAGCCAGTTCTCTTCCAGCCTGCGCAGCATGTTGAAATTCAGCGCGATACTTTCAGCCTTCAGGGCGATATACCCCGGCTCATCGGGCGTGACAGGCTCAATTAACAGACGCGACATAGCATTCCCTCGTTATTAAAGAGGGGCGGTTGCCCGCCCCTCTCAGGTGCGACTTGAACCTGAATTACCGAACGAATTTCAGGACAGCATCAAGCAGTTGCAGTACTGCAACAATGAGTTTGAGGATAAGTATCACCATATCCACTACGCTCATACGCGTCTCCTTTTGGTTAAAAGGAGCACGATGCTGGCGTACCTTTCCGCCGCCTGTTGCCAGCACCTGGATTGACGTAACACAGTGTGCTCACTTCAGGGGGTTAAGGCACTGACGGCACCACCCGTTTCAGCCAGGACTTCGTTGCGCCGGTAGAACTGCGGCCCCCTCGCTCACTGCGAACACCCTCAGTATAGATAAATACTGTATGCATGAACAGTATTTTTTGGACAAAATCAGGAAGGTGATCCATACTCAAAAACGTCAAAATCCGTGCCGGAATTGCGCGTTCGTCTTCGATCGCGTATACTTTTTGCGTTGACGTAACACAGTGTGTTCTGCGGCAACCAACCGCAAAACCCTGATAAAAACCTCGCTTAGGCGGGGTTTTTTGTTTTCTGTCAGTCTGAATAATTCATATTTTCAATGTAAGACTGTATTGTGGCTCTCTTTTGTTCAAAGGCCATTTCCTCCGCTTTTTGACACTCTGCCAGGGCTGAGGCAGGGTAGTGAACGCAGGGTATTTGCCGGGTTTTATCCTGAAGTACCCCCAGCGGATATCCCGTGCTGGCATCAAGGATAGAAATGCGTTGTTCGACGGGGGCAGATGGCCTCTGCCCGGTATTTCGCAATTCAATAAGAAACTGGACCTCGTGCGTTGAGATGGGATAACCCAGTCCTGCAACATAGCCCAGCATGGAGAGTGGCTTTACCTGTTTACTCGTCGCTTCGCCGAAATAGATCATACGGTAGATAAAATAACTGCCCCAGGGTTCGCGCGAGCCCAACGCGCTGTGCATAAACCAGGCGCGGGAATCGTGAATTTGGTCATCAAAAAGCGCTCTTGTCAGCCCTGAGGGGTCATTGGCATTGCTCTGTTCGCCTTGTGGTGGAAACAGTGTTTCCAGGTGTTGTTTCCCCGCCTCTTTGATCTTTTTAAACTCAACGGGAATATCATCCTGGTTAAAGGCAAAAACAAAGCCTTTGAAGTAATCCAGTACGGCATAGGTGGTGCTTTTTGCCTGAGTACGGGAAACGCCATGATAGTCTTCTTTAAACTCTAATGCTGCCTGTAAAAGCTGTGTTTGCCCGAGTAAAGCGTCAAAGTCTTTTGGGCCTGTCTTAAGCATGACAAACTGACCCCGCGGGTAGTTACCGAGCTGTTTAATTCGCTCTCTTTCTGCATCTTTTTGTAGTTTTTCGCGTTCTCTTTCCCGTTCCGCCCTTTTGCCAGGATCGTTATCCTGATTTTGATTATTGGCTGCGGCGTCGTGATAAAAGCGCTGGCTCCGGAATGTTTCCTGGGCGTAGCGATTGATGCGCCAGGCGGTTATCCAGCCGATCTGGTTTTCAAGCGCTTCGATGATATTGACCCGAGCGCGAACGGGGGAGTAGTGGGTTGCCTGTTCATCGGGAATGCCAGTTTCGGAAAGAGGTAAATCAAGAGTGAGCTGGCGCCAGGCGTTGAAGCGTTGGACTATTGAGGTTTCAACATAAAATTCATCTCTTAAACTGGTAGGCATGATGCGCCATACATCTTTTTTCATTTCATCTGGGAGGGATTGTTCAAGTATTTTTAATGGTGCGCCTGCATTAAAAGCCGCTGAAAACATCTCATTTAATGATATTTGCGACAGTAAAAAACGATCATCATTACCGGTCGCTTTACCCTGTTCCCCTGGCGGATACCCACCTCCAATATCAGAGTGCATGCCAGGATAAACCACCTCTACGGCATACTCAGGATATCGCCCGTCAGCACGACAGATTGAATCGAGTGGGAAGCACAACCGCTGATCGTGAGCCGAAACCAGATGCACGCAGCGCTTAATCAGCGCATTGTTCGGCAATTCCATCGTTCCGTCGGCCCAGCCCATATGACCTTCCGCTACCGGGGCAATATGGGCAATTCCTACGGAAGCAACCGTATCCAGCAAACCCAGAAATTCAATGCTAATCGGAATTTCACCCTGCTTTGTCGCCAGGCAAAAAGGTTGTAAGGCCCCTTCCCGAGAGGGAGAAAGCAGGGTGTTAAGCCAGTTAACAAAGGCCCGGGCGGAGGCTGCTCCGCGAGAGAAACCGTAAACATAGAGTTTGATTCCCAGCAGCTTAGAGGTGCCCGGCGTTGGCTGCGTTAACGCGGTCTCCAGCGTTTTACCTAACCCGTTTAACAGCCGGAAAAGCTCTGTGCAACGGAGGTATTCTCCATGAGCGTTGGATTGAGAATAGCTGGAGTTCATCGCCTGAATGGAGTGCCAGTTTTCATCATCGCTTAGTTTCCCAAGCCCAAGCGTACGTCGCAGGGCGTCTACCAGTCGAAGCAGACCCCAGTTGATGCGCTCCTCGCCGTAAGCCGCGTATTTAAGGCCTGCATCGCTGAAGTCGAGATCTAACACCTCCGGAAAAGGCGTCCCCACGCCGGGAATATAGTATTTGTAATACTGGTTGTGCGCGACGCCGTCCTGATCGACCAGCTCTGCGTTATGCGCGCCGGTTCCCCCGGCATAGCCTTGTCCTATGGTGGCACGGAACAGGCGAGCGATATTGGTCGGATGAGGCGGGGTCGACTCATAGAGGTCATGATTCAGGTTGTTGCCCGTACCGTCAAAGAAAAGGCTGATATGGAGCGTTTTACAGCAGGGAGGCAAGACGCGTCGGTTTGCAGCGGTGCAAAGCTGGTTATGATATTTCGTTTCCAGACTGCTTTGTTCCCTGCAGTTTTGCAAAAAGTGAGATCTGGTATTAGGTAATCTACCTCTTTCCGGAAACTCAGGAGGGTACCAGACATTATCAGGGGTCAATTTGGACATACTGTTGGCTTCTCCATATGCACGGGGTCTTTGACGGGATAATCCGGGCTGCCATAGTCGGCGCAGCTGGTGGTGACCTTCACCTGGTCACAGGGCAGGAAGTGAACGATAATGCCGCAGGTTTTCTGGCCGGTGTAATCGGGGACCGAAACGGTTTGAGTATGTTTTTTATTTAGTGCCTTAATTTTTTGGTACCACTCCTCTTTTTTATCCGAATAAGCCTGAGCTACCTTGTATCCTTCCTCTTCGTTCAATCCCTCAAGATTAGGTCGTACAGGTTGTGGGATCTCCGGTACATCGCTGGCAAATGCGACCCCCGTTTCCCAGTCAACCTGCACTGTCATTCCTGGCGTCCACGGCCCGCTCACGCCAAAGCAGCAGCCTCCACCGCCACCCGAATAAGGGCCGATAATATCGAGACCGGACTGCCCGTTCACGCTGAAGCGGTTGATGGCCCAACTGGTGTGGTTAATGGCTTCAATCGTTCCACCCCTGCCGGGCGGGGCTGGTTCCGTTTTTACGGGCTGGTCGCACCCGGCCAGCAGCAGGGCTGCGGCCAGCAAAATGCGGGTACGCCATGCTGCAATCACTGGGGACATACTGTCGGCTTCTCCATATGCACGGGGTCTTTGACGGGATAATCAGGGCTGCCGTAGTCGGCGCAGCTGGTAGTGACCTTCACCTGGTCACAGGGCAGGAAATGAACGGTAATGCCGCAGGTTTTCTGGCCGGTGTAATCGGGGACCGGAACCGTTCGGGAATGTGTTTTACTGATGGCTTTAATTTTGCCATACCATTCGTGATATTTATCTGAGTAAGCCTGCCATGCCCTATAACGCTCATCCCGGTTCATCCCGGTGGTATCTGGTTCATCAGGCTGTGGGATTTCCGGCACATCGCTGGCAAACGCGACGCCCGTTTCCCAGTCAACCCGCACCGTCATTCCTGGCTTCCACGGCCCGCTCACGCCAAAGCAGCAGCCTCCACCGCCACCCGAATAAGGGCCGATAATGTCGAGGCCGGACTGCCCGTTCACGCTGAAGCGATTGATGGCCCAGCTGGTATGGTTAATGGCTTCAATCGTTCCACCCCTGCCGGGCGGGGCTGGTTCCGTTTTTACGGGCTGGTCGCACCCGGCCAGCAGCAGGGCTGCGGCCAGCAAAATGCGGGTACGCCATGCTGCAATCACTGGGGACATACTGTCGGCTTCTCCATATGCACGGGGTCTTTGACGGGATAATCCGGGCTGCCATAGTCGGCGCAGCTGGTGGTGACCTTCACCTGGTCACAGGGCAGGAAGTGAACGGTAATGCCGCAGGTTTTCTGTCCGGTGTAATCGGGGACCGGAACGGTTTGAGTATGTTTTTTATTTAGTGCCTTGATTTTTTGGTACCACTCCTCTTTTTTATCCGAATAAGCCTGCCATGCCTTGTAACGGTCATCCCGGTTCATCCCGGTGGTATCTGGTTCATCAGGCTGCGGGATCTCCGGCACATCGCTGGCAAACGCGACGCCTGTTTCCCAGTCAACCTGCACCGTCATTCCTGGCGTCCACGGCCCGCTCACGCCAAAGCAGCAGCCCCCACCGCCACCCGAATACGGGCCAATAATATCGAGGCCGGACTGCCCGTTAACGCTGAAGCGGTTGATGGCCCAGCTTGTGTGGTTAATGGCTTCAATGGTTCCGCCCCCGCCGGGCAGGGCAGGTTCTGTTTTCACAGGCTTGTCGCATCCGGCCAGTAAAAGCAAAGCAGCGAAAAGCATTGTGTAAAACTTGTTCATGCTGTCTTCCTTAACACTCGCATGCATCCCTCGGCACGCTTTAGTATCTTTGTAGTTGTAGTTAGGTTAAAAAAATAATAACCACATAAAGTATGTCACTACACGATCGAGCCGTTATTTTCAGATTTTTATAAGGGATTAGTATGTAACTGAACGTAATAGCGTTTATGGAAAATCTGAGAGGTGAAAACGAAGAGTAAACCCAACAAACGAAACGTGATCCCTGACGCATTTTTGCGCAGATGAAAATATTTCCATTGTCACGCCCTAAAACCTGTGTTTGTATAAATTCCATCAATGATTCCAAACACAGGTCCCCAATGACTTCATCCATCTTCACTTCGACCCTACTAAAAACTGCGCAACCAGCCGCAGTGGTCGTCGTGCGTGTGGTGGTGGTCGTCGGCAATGCGCCGTAGGGACTGGATCAACACACGAATCCAAAACCCCGCCGGCGCAAACCGGGCGGGGTTTTTCGTTTAGGACCCTCCCCGGAAGGCTGGCTCAGAAGAAAAGGACTGGAGCATGGCAAGTTCGGGCACAACATCCACCAAGACGCGTTTTACCGGCGCGCAGCTTATCGTTCATCTGCTGGAACGGCAGGGCATCACCACGGTTGCGGGCATCCCTGGCGGCACGGTGCTGCCGCTGTACGATGCGTTAAGCCAAAGCACGCAGATCCGCCACGTGCTGGCGCGTCACGAGCAGGGGGCAGGCTTTATCGCTCAGGGCATGGCGCGTACGCAGGGCAAACCGGCGGTCTGTATGGCCTGCAGCGGCCCGGGCGCAACCAACCTGGTCACCGCCATCGCCGACGCGCGTCTCGACTCCATTCCGCTGATCTGCATTACCGGGCAGGTACCGTCCTCCATGATCGGCACCGATGCGTTCCAGGAAGTGGACACCTACGGCATCTCTATCCCCATCACCAAACATAACTATTTAGTTCGCGATATCACCGAGCTTCCTCAGGTTATCAGCGATGCGTTCCGCATTGCGCAGTCAGGCCGCCCGGGCCCGGTGTGGATAGACATTCCTAAGGATGTCCAGACCGCAGAGATCGAGATCGACGTGCTGCCGGAGCCGGGCGAGCGTGCCTCCGCACCGGAATTCAGCGCTGAGAGCGTGCGCGATGCCGCCGCCATGATTAACGCGGCCAAACGCCCGGTGCTCTATCTGGGTGGCGGGGCGATTAACGCCGCGGATGAAATCCGCCAGTTTGCGGAAAAAGCCAACCTGCCGACCACCATGACCCTGATGGCGCTGGGCATGCTGCCTAAAGCACATCCATTGTCATTAGGCATGCTGGGCATGCACGGCGCGCGCAGCACCAACTACATCCTGCAAGAAGCTGATTTGCTGATTGTTATGGGCGCGCGTTTTGATGACCGGGCGATTGGAAAAACCGAGCAGTTCTGCCCGAACGCGAAAATCATTCACGTGGATATCGACCGCGCCGAGCTGGGTAAAATCAAGCAGCCGCACGTGGCGATTCAGGGCGACGTGGCCGAAGTGCTGGCGCAGCTGATCCCGCAAACCGATGCAGCCGAACGCGCCGACTGGCGTCAGCTGGTGGCCGATCTGCAGCGCGAGTACCCGGGCGCCATCCCAACCGAGGGCGACCCGCTGAGCCACTACGGGCTGATCAACGCCGTGGCCGCCTGCGTGGACGACAGCGCGATTATCACCACCGACGTGGGCCAGCATCAGATGTGGACCGCCCAGGCGTATCCGCTGAACCGTCCGCGTCAGTGGCTGACCTCCGGCGGCCTGGGCACTATGGGCTTTGGCCTGCCCGCAGCCGTGGGTGCGGCGCTGGCGAATCCGGACCGCAAGGTCATCTGCTTCTCCGGCGACGGCAGCCTGATGATGAACATTCAGGAAATGGCGACCGCGGCCGAAAACCAGTTAGACGTTAAAATCATCCTGATGAACAACGAGGCGCTGGGCTTAGTGCACCAGCAGCAGAGTCTGTTCTACAAGCAGGGGGTGTTTGCGGCGACCTATCCGGGGATGATTAACTTTATACAGATCGCCGCCGGCTTTGGCCTGCACACCTGCGATCTGAACGCGGAAGAAGACGCACACGCGGCGCTGCAGGCGATGATTTCTCGCCCCGGCCCGGCGCTGATCCACGTGCGTATCGACCCTGAACAAAAAGTGTATCCGATGGTGCCGCCGGGTGCGGCAAATACTGAGATGGTGGGAGAATAAGCCATGCAGAAACAACATGATAACGTCATTCTGGAACTCACCGTCCGCAACCACCCTGGCGTCATGACCCACGTCTGCGGGCTCTTTGCCCGTCGGGCGTTTAACGTGGAAGGCATTCTCTGTCTGCCGATTCAGGGCAGCGAGCACAGCCGCATCTGGCTACTGGTCAACGACGATCAGCGTCTGGAGCAGATGATGGCGCAGATCGACAAGCTGGAAGACGTCACCAAAGTGGCGCGCAACCAGTCCGATCCCACCATGTTTAACAAAATTGCGGTGTTTTTCGAGTAAATCGCTTAAGGTAAGCGTCTTTCGCTCTTGTAGGCCGGATAAGCGTAGCGCCATCCGGCGTTTTCAGACCGCAGGAAGATACATGACCACCATCGCTCTCATCGACGATCACCTTATCGTTCGCTCCGGCTTTGCCCAGCTTCTGAACCTCGAACCAGATTTTCAGGTCGTGGCCGAGTTTGGCTCTGGTCGCGAGGCGCTGGCGGGCCTGCCGGGGCGCGGGGTGCAGGTCTGTATCTGCGACATCTCGATGCCGGATCTCTCCGGGCTGGAGCTGTTAAGCCAGCTGCCGAAAGGAATGGCGACGATCATGCTCTCGGTTCACGACAGCCCGGCGCTGGTCGAGCAGGCGCTCAACGCGGGCGCGCGGGGCTTCCTCTCTAAACGCTGTAGCCCGGACGAGCTTATTGCCGCGGTGCGCACCGTCTCCACCGGCGGCTGCTATTTAACGCCGGATATCGCCGTCAAGCTGGCGGCCGGAAGGCAGGATCCGCTCACCAGACGCGAACGTCAGGTGGCGGAGAAGCTCGCGCAGGGCATGTCGGTGAAAGAGATTGCCGCCGAGCTGGATCTGTCGCCGAAAACCGTGCACGTCCA
The DNA here is from genome assembly GCF_058354905.1 of Enterobacter sp. ECC_219_Taxon_10. Classification (NCBI taxonomy): domain Bacteria; kingdom Pseudomonadati; phylum Pseudomonadota; class Gammaproteobacteria; order Enterobacterales; family Enterobacteriaceae; genus Enterobacter; species Enterobacter sp. ECC_219_Taxon_10. The sequence continues at coordinate 43,183 of NZ_CM178005.1, forward strand.
TCGCGCCAACCTGATGGAAAAACTCAACGTCAGCAACGACGTCGAGCTGGCGCGCCGCATGTTCGACAGCTGGCAATGAGTTCCGCTTTTTCACGGCTGATTGCCGTCGTCGCCAGCTTTTTTATCTTCTCCGCCGCGTGGTTCTGCCTGTGGAGCATCAGCCTGCATCTTGTCGAGCGCCCCGAGCTGGCGGTGCTGCTGTTTCCCTTCGGCCTGCGTCTTGGGCTAATGCTCCAGTGCCCGCGCGGCTACTGGCCGGTTTTGCTCGGCGCTGAGTGGCTGATGCTGGTCTGGCTGGCGCAGGAAGTTGCCCTCGCGCCCCTGCCCTTATTGATGACCGGAAGCGTGCTCACGCTTCTCCCGGTTGCGCTCATTTCCCGCTACCGCCACCAGCGCGACTGGCGCACGCTGCTGCGGCAGGGGGCGGCGCTGATTGCCGCCGCGTTGCTACAATCCCTGCCGTGGATTGGCGAGAAGGAGATGCTCAACGCCCTGCTGCTGACCCTCACCGGCGGCCTGACGCTGGCGCCAACCTGTCTCGTTATTTGGCACTACCTCACCAGCACCGTCTGGCAGCCGCTCGGCCCGGCGCTGGTTTCTCAACCGGTGAACTGGCGCGCCCGGCACCTTATCTGGTATCTGCTGCTGTTTGTGGTGAGCCTGTGGCTCCAGCTTGGCCTGCCCGCCGAGCTTTCACGCTTCACGCCATTTTGTCTGGCGCTGCCGATTATCGCCCTGGCCTGGCACTACGGCTGGCAGGGGGCGCTGATCGCCACGCTGATGAACGCCATCGCGCTGATTGCCAGCCAGACCTGGCACGATCATCCCGTAGATTTACTGCTTTCCCTGCTGGCCCAGAGCCTGACCGGGCTGCTGCTCGGGGCGGGCATTCAGCGCCTGCGCGAGCTGAACCAGTCCCTGCAAACCGAGCTGGCGCGCAACCGCCGTCTGGCGGAGCGTCTGCTGGAGACGGAAGAGAGCGTGCGGCAGGAGGTGGCCCGCGAGCTGCACGACGATATCGGCCAGACCATCACCGCCATCCGCACGCAGGCGGGCATTGTTCAGCGCCTGGCGGCTGAAAACGCGGTCGTGAAGCAGGGCGGGGCGCATATCGAACAGCTTTCGCTGGGCGTCTATGATTCCGTTCGTCGCCTGTTAGGACGGCTGCGCCCGCGCCAGCTTGACGACCTTACGCTTGAGCAGGCGGTGCGTTCCCTGATGCGCGAGATGGAGCTGGAAAGCCGCGGTATTGTCAGCCATCTCGACTGGCGCATTAACGAATCTTCGCTCAGCGAAGGCCAGCGCGTGACGCTGTTCCGCGTCTGTCAGGAGGGGCTGAACAACATCGTCAAGCACGCCAGTGCCAGCGCGGTCACCATCCAGGGCTGGCAGCAGGACGAGCGCCTGATGCTGGTGATTGAAGACGACGGCTGCGGCCTGCCGCCGGGATCGGGCCAGCAGGGCTTTGGCCTGGCGGGCATGCGCGAGCGCGTAAAGGCGCTGGGCGGCACGCTGACCCTCTCCTGCACCCACGGGACGCGCGTCAGCGTCAGTTTGCTGTTAAGGACGTCTCATGTTTAAAACCCCAGCCAGCGCAGCCCCATTAATCAACAAAGCGGAAATCGACGCCCGCTACCGCTACTGGCGTCGCCATATCCTGATTACCATCTGGCTCGGCTACGCGCTGTTCTACTTCACCCGCAAAAGCTTCAACGCCGCCGCGCCGGAAATCCTCGCCAGCGGCGTGATGACGCGCACCGATATCGGCCTGCTGGCGACGCTGTTTTACATCACCTACGGCCTGTCGAAGTTCTTCTCGGGCATCGTCAGCGATCGCTCCAACGCGCGCTACTTTATGGGCGTTGGGCTGATTGCCACCGGCGTGGTGAACATCCTGTTCGGCTTCTCCACCTCGCTGTGGGCCTTCGCCCTGCTGTGGGCGCTGAACGCCTTTTTCCAGGGCTGGGGCGCGCCGGTCTGCGCCCGCCTGCTCACCGCCTGGTACTCGCGCAACGAGCGCGGCGGCTGGTGGGCAATCTGGAACACCGCGCATAACGTTGGCGGGGCGCTGATCCCGATGGTGGTGGGTGCCGCGGCGCTGCACTACGGCTGGCGCGCGGGGATGATGATTGCCGGTGGCCTGGCGATTGTCGCCGGGCTGTTCCTCTGCTGGCGCCTGCGCGACAGGCCGCAAACCGTCGGCCTTCCGCCGGTGGGCGACTGGCGGCACGACGAGATGGAGATCGCCCAGCAGCAGGAGGGCGCGGGGCTGACCCGCAGGGAGATCCTCACCCGATACGTGCTGAAAAACCCGTACATCTGGCTGCTGTCGCTCTGCTACGTACTGGTCTACGTGGTGCGAGCGGCCATCAACGACTGGGGCAATCTGTACATGTCCGAGACGCTCGGCGTGGACCTGGTGACCGCCAACTCCGCGGTGACGATGTTCGAGCTGGGCGGGTTTATCGGCGCGCTGGTGGCGGGCTGGGGCTCGGACAAGCTGTTCAACGGCAACCGTGGTCCGATGAACCTGATCTTCGCCGCCGGGATTTTGCTCTCCGTCGGCTCGCTGTGGCTGATGCCGTTCGCCAGCTACGTGATGCAGGCGGCATGCTTCTTCACCATCGGCTTCTTCGTGTTTGGCCCGCAGATGCTGATTGGCATGGCGGCGGTGGAGTGTTCCCACAAAGAGGCGGCAGGCGCGGCGACGGGCTTTGTCGGGCTGTTTGCCTACCTCGGCGCATCGCTCTCCGGCTGGCCGCTGGCGCGGGTGATCGACGTCTGGCACTGGAGCGGTTTCTTCGCGGTGATCGCCATCGCGGCGGGAATTTCCGCCCTGCTGCTGTTGCCGTTCCTGCACGCGCAGGCCCCGCGCGAAGCCAGCGTGATGTGATGCGCTTCACCTTTTCACCCCGTATGGCGCAAAACTAGGAAATTTTCCCGGTTTTACCTGGACGCTGTCTCAGGCATCTCTCCCGGCTGATTTTTACAATGCTGCAAAAATCAGCTCAGGAGTAAACCAACCATGCTGGCCTTCTTAAATCAGGTGCGCAAGCCGACCCTGGATCTGCCGCTCGACGTGCGGCGCAAGATGTGGTTCAAACCGTTCATGCAGTCCTATCTGGTGGTCTTCATCGGCTACCTGACCATGTACCTGATCCGCAAAAACTTTAACATCGCGCAGAACGACATGATCTCCACCTACGGGCTGAGCATGACGCAGCTGGGGATGATTGGCCTGGGCTTTTCCATCACCTACGGCGTGGGGAAAACCGTTGTGTCCTACTACGCGGACGGCAAAAACACCAAGCAGTTCCTGCCGTTTATGCTGATCCTCTCCGCCATCTGTATGCTCGGCTTCAGCGCCAGCATGGGCGCGGGCTCCGTCAGCCTGTTCCTGATGATCGCCTTCTACGCCCTGAGCGGTTTCTTCCAGAGTACCGGCGGGTCATGCAGCTACTCCACCATCACCAAATGGACCCCGCGCCGCAAGCGTGGTTCCTACCTCGGCATGTGGAACATCTCCCACAACCTCGGCGGGGCGGGTGCGGCAGGCGTGGCGCTGTTTGGCGCGAACTACCTGTTCGACGGCCACGTGATCGGCATGTTTATCTTCCCATCGATTATCGCCCTGATTGTCGGCTTTATCGGCCTGCGCTTCGGCAGCGACTCCCCGGAATCCTACGGTCTCGGCAAAGCCGAAGAGCTGTTCGGCGAGGAGATCAGCGAAGAGGACAAAGAGACCGAAGAAAACGAGATGTCCAAATGGCAGATTTTTGTTGAGTACGTGTTGAAAAACAAAGTGATCTGGCTGCTGTGCTTCTCAAACATCTTCCTCTACGTGGTGCGTATCGGTATTGACCAGTGGTCGACGGTGTATGCCTTCCAGGAGCTGAAGCTTTCTAAAGAAGTGGCGATTCAGGGCTTCACCCTATTTGAAGTGGGCGCGCTGGTCGGCACGCTGCTGTGGGGCTGGCTCTCCGACCTCGCCAACGGCCGTCGCGCGCTGGTGGCCTGCATCGCGCTGGCGCTGATTATCGCCACCCTCGGCATCTACCAGCACGCCAGCAACCAGTACGTTTATCTGGCGTCCCTGTTCGCGCTCGGCTTCCTGGTGTTTGGCCCGCAGCTGCTGATCGGCGTGGCGGCAGTTGGCTTCGTGCCGAAAAAAGCGATCGGCGCCGCCGATGGAATTAAAGGCACCTTCGCTTATCTTATCGGCGACAGCTTCGCCAAGCTGGGTCTGGGGATGATCGCCGACGGCACGCCGATTTTCGGCCTGACCGGCTGGGCGGGTACCTTCGCGGCGCTGGATGCCGCAGCGATCGGCTGTATCGTCCTGATGGCGATGGTAGCGGTGCTGGAAGAACGTAAAATTCGCCGTGAGAATCGTGCGCAGAAGCAGAAATTGAAAGCGGCCTGAGTGTGCAGGTAACTTCTTTGCCCGGCTGACCGCCGGGCTTTTTTATTTAGAGGCTCTACCTTTACCCCGCTTTACACACCCGCTCCTCTCCATGCTCTACAGTGTTTTTGCTGCCGCCATTCGTGCAGCCTTAGAACGGAGAACCTGCATGTTGACCCGACGATTGTCCTGCCTGGCGCTGCTGATGGCGCTGGCGTCCCCCGCGATGGCCGCGGATAACCCTACCTACGGCGAGAAACTGGAAGGTTTTGACTATGGCTGGCCGGTAAAACACTTTGCCTTTACCTCGCAAAACCAGCCTCTGGAAATGGCCTACCTGGACGTTAAGCCGGAAAACCCTAACGGCCGCACCGTGGTGCTGATGCACGGAAAAAACTTCTGCGCCGGTACCTGGGACGGCACGATCCGCGCGCTTTCAGCCAGCGGGTATCGGGTGGTTGCTCCCGACCAGATCGGCTTCTGTAAATCCACCAAGCCGGAGCGGTATCAGTACACCTTCCAGCAGCTGGCGGATAACACCCACGCCTTGCTCAAATCGCTCGGCGTCGATCGCGTGACGGTTATCGGCCACTCGACCGGCGGCATGCTGGCGACCCGCTACGCGCTGATGTGGCCGCAGCAGGTGGAGCAGCTGGTGATGGTCAATCCGATAGGCCTGGAAGACTGGAAAGCACGCGGCGTGCCGCATATTACGGTCGACCAGTGGTATCAGCGCGAGCTGAAGGTCAGCGCCGACGGCATTCGCCAGTATGAGAAAAACACCTATTACGCCGGGGAGTGGAAGCCGGAATACGAGCGTTGGGTAACCATGCTTGCCGGGCTGAACAACGGGCCGGGCAAAACGCGCGTGGCCTGGAACTCGGCGCTGCTTTACGACATGATCTACACCCAGCCGGTTATCTACGAATTTAGCGACCTGAAGATGCCGGTATTATTGATGATCGGCACGAAGGACAACACTGCCATCGGGAAAGATCTCGCCCCACCGGAAATCCGCAAGACGCTTGGCAACTATGCGGTGCTGGGGAAAGAGACGGCGAAGCGCATTCCGCACGCGACGCTGGTGGAATTTAACGACATGGGCCACGCGCCGCAGATGCAGGACCCCGTACGCTTCCACGAGGCGCTGCTGAAGGAACTTCAGGCTCGCTGACTGGTTTCCAGCAACAGCCCGCGCAGCCACGCCTGCGCGGGATTGCGGTGCGTTCTGCCGTGCCAGGCCATACTTTTGGTAAAGCCGGGTACGGCCACTGGCGTTTCGCACACGAACATCCCCGTCTGGTTTTCCGCTATGCGTGACGGCACGACGGCAATCATATCGCTGAGAGCCAGCACGTCCGGCAGGACCAAAAAGTTGCTCACTGAAAGCCCCACGTGCCGCATGCGGCCAATTTTCTCCAGCGCACCATCGGTAACGCCACGAAAACCGTCGCCTTCGTAAGAGACCAGCACATGCTCCAGAGTGCAGAATCGGTCTAACGCCATAGTCTTTCCCGCATCCGGATGGTCGGCGCGCATCATGCAAACGTACCGTTCATCATAAAGCGCCCGGCTGTGAAGCTCATCGGGCGTGGTATGTGGGGTGATCAGCGCCACGTCAACGCTGCCCTGTTCAAGCTGGCTGACCAGGCGACCAGATTCCACGGGCACCACGCGCACGCGAATGCCAGGCGCCTGCACTTTAAGGGCGGCGATAAAGGGTACGACCACCGCGCGCAGGGCGTAGTCGGTCGCGGCGAGGGTGAAGGTGAGCGTTGCGGTGATCGGGTCAAAAGCCACGGGCTGTAACAGCACGTCGATATCAGCAAGTATACGCTTCACCGGAGCGGCTAACGCTTCAGCGCGTGTAGTTGGCACCATCCCATGCGGGGCGCGGATGAAGAGCGGATCGTTGAAGTAATCCCGCAGGCGGTTGAGCATGCCGCTTACGGCGGGCTGGGTCAGGGCAAGACGCGCCGCCGCGCGGGTGACGCTGCGTTCATCCAGCAGGGCGTCGAGCGTTTTCAGCAGGTTAAGATCCAGCGTGCGAAGATCCGCTTTCATGACGTTTTTCCACCTCTTTTCCGTACACTATTCTGGTGCCGCCCGCTGTCGACGCGCTGCGTTTCCCGCTATGATGAGCGGCTAGTCAAAGGAGAACACATGGTCTGGATAATGCTGGCAACGCTTGCCGTGGTCTTTGTGGTGGGATTTCGCGTCCTGACCTCAGATTCCCGCCGCGCCATCAAACGTTTAAGCGAGCGTCTGGGCATTACCCCAATGCCTGTTGAGTCGATGATCGATCAGTTCGGTAAAACGCCGGGCAATGAGTTTATCCGCTACCTTGAGCGCCCGGACGAGGCGCATCTGCAAAACGCCGCGCAGGTGCTGCTTATCTGGCAGGTCTGCATTGTCGACGGTAGCGAAGAGAACCTGCATACCTGGCACCGCCTGCTGCGTAAAGCTCGCCTGGCCGCGCCGATTACCGATGCACAAATCCGTCTCGCCCTCGGCTTTATGCGCGAGATGGAACCTGACCCGCAGGAGCTTAACGCCTTTCAACTGCGTTATAACCAGCTCTTCCTGCCGGAAGAGGGCGTGTTTTACCTGCACTGATATCACGAACCGTGATGAAGAGTATAAAGCATCGTCATTAGATTTATACCACTCACGGGTGCACCATCACCTCATCCACTAAAACGATGAGGTGAACCATGAAACAATCCGCCATTATCTGGCCGAACGACTACCTGCCAGGCACTACCGATAACTTTGCATCTAACGAAATCATCGTCGCCGGGCTGAGCGCGAAAGAGATCTGGGCTCAGCTCAACGACACCACCCTGTGGCCGTCTTATTACAGCAACGCCGAGGATATCCGTTTCCATGACGGCAGCGGCCCGGCGTTGAGTGCTAACGCTCGCTTTCGCTTTACCACCTTTGGCTTTCCGGTTGAGGCGCAGGTAACGGAGTATGTTCCACCTGTGGACGGTGAAGCCGCGCGTATCGCGTGGCACGGCTGGGTGGAAGGGGATGCAAATTCTCGTCTGGATGTGATCCACGCCTGGCTGTTTGAAGACCTGCCCGGAAACCGAGTGCGCATTCTGACTCAGGAATCGCAGAAAGGCGCACCAGCGCAGGAACTTGCTCGCGCCGTGCCGAATCCGATGATTAACGGGCATCAGGAGTGGATCGTCGGGCTGGCGAATGCGGCGATGCAAGAAAAGTTGTCAAATCGTTAAATTCGTCACACTTTTGATGATAAACTGCGCGACTTTTCCGCACGTTTTTATCTTCAGGTGACGCCATGACAGAACATATCCAGCCCACGACCAGACCGCAGACCAACGAGGTTTCTCGGCCCAACTGGTCGGCGGTTTTCTCCGTGGCGTTCTGCGTCGCCTGCCTGATTACCGTTGAGTTTCTGCCGGTAAGCCTGCTGACGCCGATGGCGCAGGATCTGGGCATTTCCGAAGGCGTGGCGGGGCAGTCCGTTACCGTCACCGCCTTCGTGGCGATGTTCGCCAGCCTGTTTATCACCCAGGTGATTGGCACCATCGACCGCCGTAAAGTGGTCATTCTGTTCAGCGTGCTGCTGACGCTCTCCTGCCTGCTGGTCTCCTTCGCGGAAAGCTTCACCCTGCTGTTGCTCGGTCGCGCCTGCCTGGGGCTGGGGCTCGGCGGCTTCTGGGCGATGTCGGCCTCGCTGACTATGCGCCTGGTGCCCGCGCGCACGGTGCCAAAAGCGCTTTCCGTTATCTTCGGTGCGGTCTCCATCGCGCTGGTTATTGCCGCGCCGCTGGGCAGCTTCCTCGGTGGGATTATCGGCTGGCGTAACGTCTTTAACGCCGCGGCAGTAATGGGCCTGCTCTGTATCATTTGGGTGTGGAAAGCGCTGCCGTCGCTGCCGGGCGAAGCAGCGCACCATAAGCAGAACATGTTCGCGCTGCTCAAGCGCCCTGGCGTGCTGGCGGGGATGACCGCTATCTTCATGGCCTTTGCCGGGCAGTTTGCTTTCTTCACCTATATCCGCCCGGTGTACATGACCATGGCGGGTTTTGACGTTGACGGCCTGACGCTGGTGCTGCTGAGCTTCGGTATCGCCAGCTTTGTCGGCACCTCGCTGTCGTCCCAGTTCCTGAAACGCTCCCTGAAGGTGGCGCTGGCGGGCGCGCCGCTGGTGCTGGCGGCGAGCGCCACGGTGCTGGTGCTGTGGGGCAGCGATAAGTGGGTGGCGTCTGCCATCGCGATTATCTGGGGCTTTGCCTTTGCGCTGGTGCCGGTGGGCTGGTCGACGTGGATCACCCGCTCTCTGGCCGATCAGGCGGAAAAAGCCGGGTCGATTCAGGTGGCGGTGATCCAGCTGGCGAACACCTGCGGCGCGGCCATTGGCGGCGTGGCGCTTGACCATCTGGGGCTGACGTCACCGCTGGTGATTTCCGGTACGCTGATGCTGCTGACGGCGCTGCTGGTGGCGGGGAAGGTTAAGGCGAAGTAGTAAATTTCCCCCCCCCCCCTCACCCTAACCCTCTCCCCAAAGGGGAGAGGGGACTGCTCGGTACTGTCTTTTCACCCTCGCCCCTTTGGGGAGAGGGCCGGGGTGAGGGGACATCAGGCTACGCCGATGCCTTAACCCTTCTGCGCGAATCCATCGAAATCAGCACCACCGACGACACGATCAGCAGCGTGCCCAGCCAGTCCGGCAGGGTGAACGCCACGCCCAGCAACACCACCGACAGCAGCGCGCTGCTCAGCGGCTCGGCGCAGCTCAGAATGCTCGCCTTCGGCCCGCCAATCATCTGCGCGCCTTTCAGGTACAAGCTGAACGTCAGCGCCGTGCCAATCACCACCAGATAGAAAAACGCCAGCAGCAGGCCGCCGTCAATCACGAAAGTGGTGCCGCGCCCGGCGTAGAACGGCGTCAGCATCAATCCGGCAATCAGCATGCTCCAGCCGACAATCGGCAGCGTGCCGTAGCGGGCGATCAGCGTCGACGGATAGGTCGTATAAAACGCGGCGGCAAACGCCGAGGCGATACCGAAGAACAACGCGGCAGGGGAGATGGAGAGCGAGGTCGGGTCGCCGTGGGTCACCAGCAGGAAAGTGCCGATCAACGACGTAAAAATCGCTGACAGGACAAATACGCCGGGACGCTTTTTCCGCGCCAGGGCGAACCACGCCACAATGATGGTCGGTGACAGAAACTGCAGCACGGTAGCGGTCGCCGCGTTGGATTTTTCAATCGTCAGCAGGAAGGTGAGCTGCACGGTGAGCGCGCCGACCAGCGAGAAAAACAGCAGGCTGAGGGCGTCCTTGCGGTTTTTGATGACCGAGAAAATCTTGTCGCCGTGAACGAAGGAGAGCGTCAGGAGGATCACGCCGGTAAACAGCAGGCGAACCATGGTCAGGTAAGGCGAAGAAATGTGGCTTTTCTCCATGATGTACTGCGCGCAAACCCCTGAGCTGCCCCATAAAACGGCGGCAATCAGGACGTTCAGCATCCCTTTGCGTGTAGAACCCATGTTCTCCCCTGTTATGTTGTCGTTAATTCGGTCAACAGCATAGCATGGTTGTGTGCGGCCTGATGTCCTCACCCCGGCCTTCTCCCACAGGGCTGAGGAATCCCCAGTAATTTTTAAGCAGAAGCAATAATGTTGTTTCAGAACGAGTTAAAGCTTTCAGCGATGCCCTGGTCCGGCTGTAAATCGCCGAAGCGTTTCCGTAAGGCCGGGGCGAGGCGCACGGATGCGCCGAGAGGGCGTGGCCTGCAGGGATGCAGGCTCATGCCCGACCCGATAGCCTGAAGGAATAAGCTGAGGGCACCGCGAAGCGGCGATTTACCGCCGGGAGCCCGGGTCGCCAGGGCGGTGGCGATTGAGCCGCCCTGGCACGTTCACCGGTACAGAAATCACAGAGTAGCAAGGAACATAAAGTGAACGGAATGACCACCAGAGCCGTATGTTCCCCCTCACCCCAGCCCTCTCCCTCAAGGGAGAGGGGGTCGTCCATGCAAACATTATTTTGTGGGGATCCCTCAGCCCACGGGGAGAGGGAGCAAACACTAAAAACGGCAACGTTGCGTTGCCGTTTTGCTTTTACCTTAGAACCACGCCTCCCACATCGCGCCGACGTTGAAGTCGTCGAGCGTTTCGTCTTTGGTGTTGTTCACGCGCGCGGTGCGTTCGTTGTCCACCTTGCCGCCGGTCACGTAGAAGCGCAGCATCGGGCGGAACTCCGGCCCCATGGCGATAGACATGTTCTGCGACAGGGTCAGCTTCCAGCCCTTGTTGTCGCCGCCGTTGTCGTAATCCACATGCTGCCAGCCCGCTTCCAGCCAGGTGGAGTGAACGTCGTTCCACCAGTGCATCGGACGCACGATGGCATTGTAGTTCTTGCGGTTGTCGGTCTTATCGCGGCTGTTGTCGTAGTCGTGGAAGGCGAGGATGTACTCCACCTGCGTGGCCTGGGTGAATTTGTACAGCCCTTCGAAGCTGGCGTAAACCGTGGTCAGATCCTCGGTTTTATTGAACACGCTGTTGTCCGCGTTATCGGAGTAGCGGGCGATGACCTTGTTCACGCCGCTGTCGTTGGTGTGGCTCAGCACCACGCCGCCCTGCCAGGCGTTCAGACGCTCGTCGCTCTCCACCGCTTTGGAGTCAAAGCCGTAGTTGGCGTACAGCTCCATGTCGATCGGACCGAGCTTCATGCCGTGGATTTTCGAGGTTGCGGCGTAGTTGCCTTTATCGCCCGTCCCGGAACCGCCGGTACAGGTGATGCGCGACGGGTTGGCTTCATCTTCCATCACTTCCGGGCTACAGGATTCCACCGCCGCCACGGCAGCGACGTCGAACTGCACGCCGCCGATGTCGAAGTTTTTCACCCCGGCGCCCTGGCCGTCGTGGTTCATCCAGAAGTAATCGTTGATGCCCTGCTGCGGACGCTGGTGGAAGTCACGGCCTGCCCAGAAATAGGCGTTCGGGTTGGAGGCCATAATGTTGGTCACCCCCGCGTAGGCTTTTTTCAGGTTAACTTCATCGCCCCAGTGGTCGATCATCACGTTGATGTCCCAGATGGCGCCGTTGTCACCCTTGAAGGCCTTGGAGAGCTGGAATTCCCCGCCGTTACCTTCGTTGCCCAGACGACCAATCGCGGACGCGCCGTTGTAGGAGCCGTCCACCGCCACGTATTTCTGATCGGCGGCCTGGAAGTGCGCGCCGTAGCGGGCGTAGCCGGTAAATTTCACGCCGAACGGGATCGCCATATCCGGGGATTGCGCCGCGCTTTGCGGCTCGGTCACGATGTCCGCTTTTTTCGCGACTGCCGCATCCATTTTGGCCTGACGCTCCGCCAGGGCTTTATCTACCGCTTTCGCCACAATGGCGTCGATTTGCTCCTGGGTAAATTCTTGTGCGAGCACGGAAATTGGGCAAAGCGCGGCGATAACCGCCATGGTTAATGGAAGTTTTTTAATCGTATTCATGGTTATCTCAATATAGTTTAATTTTATTCAGACAATAACCATCCCGCTCCGATCTGACAGAGTATGTCGCTATCATCAGAACAAGTGGATCTCTATTTAGGGTACAGAGGTATTACATTAATTATTTCGCCATAGACTATCTCTGATATAAATGAATAATTTCTTCGGACAGTTCACGCGCTAATAAAGAATTCATTAAATGATCCTGCGCGTGCACCATGATTAACGTCATCGGCTGGCGGCCTTCGCCTGCATCCTGCTCGATCAGTTTGGTCTGCATCTTGTGCGCCTGGCGCGAGTAGCCGTCGGCTTCGCGCAGCAGGCTTTTGGCCTCGTCAAAGTTGCCCTGACGCGCCGCGTGCAGAGCTTCAAAGCACAGACTGCGTGACTGTCCGGCATTGACGATAATTTCCATTACGGCTTCTTCTAGTGCGATCATCATTATTACTCTTTTTCAAAACTATTATTTAAGGCGGTGGCGGCAAACCACTCTCCGCTTTTCTTAATGGTGCGCTGCTGCGTCTGTAAATCGAGCTGGATAAATCCGTAGCGATTTTTATAGGCATTGCACCACGACCAGTTATCAATAAACGTCCACATATGGTAGCCAAGACAATTGCACCCTTCGCTAATCCCTTTATGCAGCCACGCTAAATGCTCGGAAATAAACTCAATGCGGTATTGATCGTTAATCTGGCCGTTTTCAATAAAGCGCTGCTCATTTTCGACGCCCATGCCGTTTTCAGAAATAAAGCAGCGAGGGTTTCCGTAATTGTCGCGCAGGTTAACCAGAATATCGTAAATACCCGGCTCGTAGATTTCCCAGCCGCGGTACGGGTTCATCTTGCGGCCCGGCATCTCGTAGCTATCAAAGAACCACTCCGGCATAAACGGCGCCTGCGGGTTCACCGCGCTGTCGCGACACTTTACGCGACGTGGCTGATAGTAGTTCACGCCGAGCAGGTCGATTTTCCCTTCCGCAATCAGAGCGCTGTCTTCCGGCCTGCAGGCAGGCAGCTGATCGTACGCCTTCAGCAGCGCCACCAGGTCCGCCGGGTATTCGCCGCGCAGCACCGGGTCGAGGAAGCTGCGGTTAAACATCAGGTCCGCGATGTGCGCCGCCTTCACGTCCGCCGGGTTCTGCGAGCGCGGATAGGACGGCGTCAGGTTCAGCACGATGCCAATTTCCCCGGCGTAATGCCCGGCGCGGTAGGCCTGAACCGCCTTCGCATGGGCCAGCACGGTGTGATACGCCACGGTGGCTGCCCGGCGAAAATCCACCACGTTCGGGTAGTGGAAGTCGTACAGATAACCGCCTTCCACCGGGACAATCGGCTCGTTGAAGGTAAACCAGTGCAACACGCGATCGCCGAACAGCTCGAAGCAGATCTGCGCATAGCGGGCGTAAGCCTCCACCACGTCGCGGTTTTCCCAGCCGCCAATCTCCTGCATCGCCATCGGCATGTCGAAATGGAACAGGGTCATAAACGGCGTGATGCCCTGTTCATTCAGCTCATCAATGACCTGATTGTAAAAATCGACCGCTTCCGGATTCACTTCACCGATACCGTCGGGGATCAGGCGCGCCCAGCTAATCGAGGTGCGAAAGCTGTTGTGGTTCAGCTGCTTTAACAGCTGAATGTCCGTTTTCCAGTGCTGATAAAACGTGGAGGTGTGCTGCGGCCCCACGCCGTTGTGAAAACGGTTCGGCTCGCGGGCAAACCAGTAATCCCACGTGGTTTCCCCCTCTCTTGCCCCTTCGGTCTGGAGAGCGGAGCTTGCGCTGCCCCACCAGAAGTTATCGGGAAATGCGTATTTCATGACCATTCCTCTTTGACTTAATTGCTTGCGGCTTCAGCGTTACCGACGGTTGCCTGGGCTTTTTGCTCTTCGTTTTTCATCAACGTACGCTCATAGGCGCGCAGGAAGGGCAGATACATCAGCGCGGACATCACCATGCAGACCAGGCACATGATCACCGGACTGAGCGCCCAGTTTGCCGCCCACGAGGCACCAATCGGCGCGGGGGTGGTCCACGGGGTCAACGACACAACCTGTGCCAGCCAGCCGAGTTTGGTTGCGCCGTACGCCAGGCAGGCGTTGACCAGCGGAACGAACACGAACGGGATAAACAGCATCGGGTTCATGATGATTGGCGCGCCGAACAGAATCGGCTCATTGATGTTAAAGAAGCTCGGCACAATGCCCATTTTGCCGATGCTGCGCAGATGCGTGGCGCGGCTGCGCAGCAGCAGGAACGCCAGCGGCAGCGTGGAACCTACGCCGCCAATCAGCAGGTAGTGATCCCAGAAGCCCTGCAGGTAAACGTGCGGCAGCGCTGCGCCAGCGGCCAGTGCCGCCTGGTTTGCAGAGAGGTTCGCCATCCAGAACGGGTTCATGATGCCGGTGACGATCAGCGAGCCGTGGATACCGGCAAACCAGAAGATCTGGCACAGCAGCACGGAGAGCAGAATCGCGGGCAGGGAGTCAGACGCGGACACCAACGGCTCCAGCAGGTGCATAATTGCCTGCGGGATAATCATTCCGGTCTGCGCTTCGATGAACAGGTTCAGCGGGTGCAGGGTACCAATCACCACCATCACCGGGATCAGGATCTCGAACGAGCGCGCCACGCCGGTTGGCACTTCCTTCGGCAGGCGGATGGTCACGTTGTTCTGCTTCAGCCACGCATAGACGCGGGTGGAGTAGATTGCGGTGATAAGCGCGGTGAAGATGCCCTGGCCGGAGAGGTACTGGGTCGAGATTTTGCCGTCGGCATACGGCGCGGCGACCAGCAGGAAGGCCATAAAGGCCAGCAGGCCGGACATCACCGGGTCGAGGTTAAACTGACGCCCCAGGCTCGCCCCAATCCCCACCGAGATGAAGAAGGTCATCACGCCCATGCTGAGGTTAAACGGCAGCATCAGCTGTTCGCGGTAGGTCTGGGAGAAATCCAGCCAGCCGCGGGCGAAGCTGTTGGTGGTATCCGCCGAGAACGGCGGGAAGATGAACACCAGCATAAACGAGCCGATGATCATAAACGGCAGCGCGGCGGTAAAGCCGTCGCGGATGGCAATCACATACTTTTGCTGACCCAGCTTCGCGGCCAGCGGGGTAATTGACTGCTCAATCACCGCGACCATGGATTGATATAACGAACTCATGTGAACACCTTTTAGTGTGCCGCTTTGATGAGCGACAGAGCATAGTCCAGTACTTTATCGCCACGCTGCATGCCGTAGTCCATCATGTCGATGGGCTGCACCGGAATGCCTTTCGTAGCCGCCTTGTCTGAGAGTGTCTGTAACATGTATTTCACTTGCGGTCCGAGAAGTACCACCTGATATTGCGGAAACTGCGTATCAAATTCGGAAACACCGTACGCATCAATCTTTACCGGAACACCACGTTCTTTCGCGACATCGACCATTTTGCTGACCAACAGGCTGGTGGACATCCCGGCAGAGCAGCACAGCATAATCTTGAACATCGACAACCATCCTCTAAATGTAAAAAGTTATTGCGAGGATGATTGGACATGATACGGAAACCGGTTTCCATTCATAAAAGACAGAAGTGTGACAATCATCAAGATCCCTTACTTATGAGGCTAATTAACCGGATGTGGGTCACATAATTTGGCTGTATTTGCGTCATTTTGAGTGGAAACGGAAAATCGGTTTCCATGAAAAACGGAAACGGATATACTCCGTTCTGGCTATAATGTGAGCCGTAGCGGTGATGGAATTTGCAGGCGCGAGGTTAGCCTGCCAGGGGAAAGAGATGTCGACAATCAATGATGTATCACGTCTGGCCGGGGTGTCTAAAGCCACGGTATCGCGAGTGTTGAGTGGGTCACGTGGCGTTAAGGAAGCCAGCCGTCAGGCTGTGCTGAAGGCGGTGGATGAGCTGAACTATCGTCCCAACGTGATTGCCCAGTCGCTGCTGAGCCAGTCGACGGGCTGCATTGGGGTGATCTGCGCGCAGGAAAACATTAACCAGACCACCGGGTATCTGTACGCGCTGGAAAAACAGCTCAGCCAGCATCAAAAACACCTGCTGCTGCGCTTCGCGCATAGCAAAGCGGAAGTGATGAACGCTCTCGAAGAACTTTCCTGCGGCCTGTGTGACGACATCCTGGTGATTGGTGCCCGTTTCCCGCTGGACGTGGATATGGAAAACGTCATCCTGGTGGACTGCATGGAGGCTGATAATTCCAACAGCATCCAGTTCGACCACGCTTTTGCCGCCGAAACCGCCTGTAACTACCTGACCAGCCAGGGACGACGCCAGATTGCCCTGATCCACCCCCACGGCAGCGGGTTTGCCGACCAGGTGCTGCTTGGCTACAAGCACGCGCTGGAGAAAAATTTCCTGCCCTTTAATCGCAACCTCGTCTTTATGGACGCGACCTCCTCGTCCGTTGCGCTGCAGGAGCTGCTTAACAACGCCAGCACCCTGAATTTCAACGCGCTTCTGGTGGCGGACGAGCAGGAAGCTCAGCGGGTGATCCCGCAGCTGCAGGCGTTTAATAAATCGGTGCCGGAAGACATCATGGTCTTCAGTCTTGCCGGATCGCTGCACCTGCCGGGTATTCCGGTGATCCCGGCCATTGAATATTCCATGGACGCGATGGCGGCACGCATCGTGAGCTGGCTGACGGAGAAAACGCAGATGCTCGGGTCCTATGTTCTGCGCGGGGATCTCATCATTCCGGATGTGCGGAAGCGTTAAGCATGTTTTGTCGGCCGGGTAAGCGCAGCGACACCCGGCGAGAACTCAATAATCCTCCATGCAATCCACCTGACTTACTGCATCCCAGTAGGCGTCCAGGTTGTCGCGCTTCACGGCGGTAACGGCATTTTTGATCAGCAGCTGGTTGGCCTCTGAAGACAAAATCATTGCCTGCCAGGCCTTATCGCTCTGCTTTTTCTGCGGCGTACAGGCTTTCTTCACATCTTTCAGAACCTGCTGTTTTATTTGTGCATCCTTTGCCGGATCGTCTTTTTCCTGAGCATGGACAAACGTGGCGAAGAGCAGACAAACCAGCAGGCAGACCAGGTGCGCAGCTTTCATCAAAACCCCCTTGAGAAGTCACAGGCTTCCCATGAAATATATCGTTACATTCAGTGTCGCGACGCCAGTCGAAAGTATGAATTTTCTCCAGAGTGTGGGTATGCGATAGTGAAACGGCAGAAAAAATAAGGAGAAAAATATGCACCTGAGCATTACTGATAATGTCACGACGCAGGAGAAAGAGGAGTTACTGACGGGTCTGAGGGCTTTTAACGGGCAGTTTCTCGATCTGACAAATTTTAGCGGCGACGTTGGGGTTTACGTGCGTGACGATAATGGCGCAATGCTGGGCGGGTTAATCGGCGTGCGTAAAGGCGACTGGCTGAATATCGACTATCTCTGGGTGAGCGACACCGTGCGGGGTACCGGCGTGGGCAGCCAGCTTATCAAAACGGCCGAAGAGGAAGCCAGACGCAAAGGCTGTAAGCACGCGCTGGTGGATACCGTCAGCTTCCAGGCGCGCCCGTTTTATGAAAAACAGGGGTACCAGTTGCAAATGTCTTTGCAGGATTATCCTTATCCGGGCATGCAGCGACATTACCTGGCGAAAGCGCTTTAAGTCCGCTGCGGTGATTATGGATTCTGCTATTTATTGCGAGTCGCTTTCCTAATTTGAAGCGTGCTGCTTGTCTTCTTTTCAGGCCCTGGCGCATGCTTTGGCCTGGTTAAATAAAGCATGGAGATGTCAATGGAACGGACAGCAAAACTCTTCAAAAAGGGGCGGAATCAGGCGGTGATGCTGCCTGCTGAATTCGCGTTTGATACGGAGAGCGTCTACATCCGGCGGGATGAGGTGGGGAATGTCGTTTTAACTGCGAGATCGGAGAAAGAGCGTCATAGAGATAACTTTTTACGTTTATTGAAGCAGACCCATGTTCCAGATTCATTCCTGAGCAAAGAGGAACGTAATCAGAGCTATACAACGAGAGATCCATTTGAAGGGCTCTAGAATATGCTGCGTACAAACGTGCATTCAGAATGGTGCAGGAGCTTGCCGTCGAGGACTGGACGACAACGTCGTGATCCCTGATGCCGGGTAAGCGCAGCGCCGCCCGGCGATACCCGCATATAACTTATCCTTCTTATTGATTCTTTTTCGTTTTTTATTTCACCGCCTCGTTGTCGATATAGTCACTACACCATTCAGCAAAAGGAACTGTCTCGTGAAACGTCGATTGGGTGCTCTGGTACTCGCTGGCCTGCTGCTGGCAGGGTGCGATCAAAGTGGCAGCGATGCCAAACACATTAAAGTGGGCGTCATCAACGGCGCGGAACAGGACGTGGCGGAAGTCGCCAAAAAGGTGGCGAAAGAGAAATATGGCCTGGACGTGGAGCTGGTAGGGTTCAGCGGCTCGCTGTTGCCTAACGATGCCACAAATCAGGGAGAGCTGGATGCCAACGTCTTCCAGCACCGCCCGTTCCTTGCAGAAGATAACAAGGCGCATGGCTACAAGCTGGTGGCCGTGGCGAACACCTTCGTTTTCCCGATGGCTGGCTATTCCCGCAAAATCAAATCCGTGTCTGACCTGAAGGACGGGGCGACTATCGCCATTCCAAACGATCCGACCAACCTTGGCCGCGCGCTGCTGCTGCTGCAAAAAGAGAAGCTCATCACCCTGAAGCCGGACACCGGGCTGCTGCCGACGGCGCTGGATATTACCGCCAACCCTAAACAGCTGAAAATTATGGAGCTGGAAGGGGCACAGCTGCCGCGCGTGCTGGAGGATCCGAAAGTGGATGTCGCCATCATCAGCACCACCTATATTCAGCAAACCGGGCTGTCGCCGGTGCATGACAGCGTCTTTATTGAAGATAAAAACTCGCCGTACGTGAATATCGTGGTGACGCGCGAAGACAACAAAGACGCGGAGAACGTGAAGGCGTTTATCCAGTCCTATCAGTCACCGGAAGTGGCGAAAGCGGCGGAGACGATCTTTAACGGCGGGGCGGTGCCGGGCTGGTAAAGGAACCGGCAGAAAACGCGGTGATTAAATTGGCCCGATTCCATCGGTAATCGCCCTTTAACCCACAGCGTTACCGGCGACGGCTGGCTATCCTCCTTATCACACCAACCGGAGGATAGCCCATGAACATTACCCACATTCGCAACGCCACCCAGCTGATTACCTACGCCGGAAAACGTCTTTTAATCGACCCGATGCTGGCCCCGAAGGGCGCTTATCCGGGCTTTCCCGGCACGGCGCATGCCGATATCCGTAACCCGACGGTCGAACTCCCCGTTGACGTCAACACGCTGCTGGACGTCGACGCGGTGATCGTCACTCATACACATGATGATCACTGGGATCGCGCCGCAGCAGAGCTGATCGCCAAAGATAAACCGATCTACGTGCAAAACGAGCGTGACGCCGCGCTGCTGCGCAGCCAGGGGTTTAGCAACCTGACGGTCATGACCGACGCGACCACCTTTGGCGATATTCAGATTACGAAAACCCGCGGCGGCCAGCACGGTACCGACCGCGCTTACGCCGTACCGGAGCTGGCGGAGCGGCTGGGCGAGGCCTGTGGCGTGGTGCTGCGTCATCCCGACGAGAAGACGCTCTATCTTGCCGGGGATACCATCTGGCGCGAAGAGGTGGCGGCCGATCTGCAAAAGCACCAGCCGGATGTAGTGGTACTGAACGCCGGCTATGCCCACGTCATCGGCTTTGGGCCCATTATTATGGGGCAGGAGGACGTGCTCAACGTTCATTTCCTGCTGCCGCAGGCCAACATTGTGGCGAGCCATATGGAGGCGATTAACCACTGCCTGTTGACCCGCAGCGCGCTGCGTGAGTACGTTGAAGCCAACCAGGTGAGCGATGCGGTGAGCATTCCCCAGGATGGCGAAACCGTTATATTCTGAGTGCGTTAACGGGAAAGGAGAGACAGATGTCGCTAGTCAACGTCGCGATTGTCGCGGTAGACGGGTTCAGCCCATTCCACTACTCCGTTCCCTGCATTCTGTTTGGCGATTCGGTCTCCGGCGAAAAGCGCTTTAATGTGACGATCTGCGCCGAAACGCCGGGGTTTCTTAGCTCAAAAGACGGGTTCGCCCTCAATGCCACGCATGATTACACCGCCATCGGGCAGGCCGATATTGTTGTCGTTCCCTACTGGCAGCACGTTCTTGAATGTCCGCCTCAGACGCTGCTAGACAGCCTGGTACAGGCGAGAGACCGCGGCGCAGAAATCGTCGGGCTATGTCTGGGGTCTTTTGTGCTGGCCTGGGCGGGGATCCTCGACGGTAAACGGGCCGCCACCCACTGGGAATTTGAACGCCAGTTCCAGTCGCTCTTCCCGAACGTCGAGCTGGATATCAATGCCCTCTACGTGGATGACGGCAATATCATCACCTCTGCCGGTACCGCGGCCGCGCTGGACTGCTGCCTGTATATTATTCGCCAGCGCTTTGGCAGCGTGGTCGCCAACCAGATTGCCCGCCGGATGATTGTACCGCCGCACCGCGAGGGCGGGCAGGCGCAGTTCATCGCCCAGCCGGTACCGAAAGATACCCGTGACGCACGCATTAACTGCCTGATCGACTACCTGCAGCAGCACATTACCGAACCGCATAGCCTGGACTCGCTGGCGGAGGTGGTTTCGATGAGCCGCCGCACGCTGACCCGCCATTTTATTAAAGCCACGGGCATGAGCGTCGCCGACTGGCTTACCGCCGAACGCCTGCGGCGCAGCCAGATTTTGCTTGAAGCCGGAAATATGCCCGTTGAGAGCGTGGCGGAGCTGGTGGGATTTAATTCCGCCGTCACCTGGCGGCAGCAGTTTAAGGCACGCTTTGGGGTGAGCCCTGCTGAGTGGCGGAAAACGTTCCGTCTGCATATTTAATGCATTGCAGCTAACTTAAGATTTAAGGGTTAGTTAAACATTTCTTATTTTTTGTTAAGTGACTTCTTACGCTTCTAAAATAATCTTTTTTAAGATGCCATAACTTAAATTAGATATACTCGCCTTAAGAATGCTCTTATATTGTACAAATTATAATTGCGTCTTAATTTTGTGGCATGGATGAACACGTCTAAAATAAAAAATAAAATAATTTCATTTAGAAATTATGCTATTGCTATGTTCCTGGCTGCGCTATTTTCAGCGAGCGCTAACGCTGCACCGCTGTCTCCAGCGGATCGCGATGCTATTCAACAGCAACAGCAGCAGCTTTTACTTCAAAACCAGCAGCAGCGTGACGAGCTGGAGCGGAGTATTCCCCTCCCCGAGCCCGCCAGACCAGGGCCTGTTACCGGCTCCGGGCCCTGTTTCACCATTAACAGCATTACGCTTTCCGGCGCGACCTTAATCTCTCCAAAAAACCAGCATAACCTTGTTGCGCCGTGGCAAGGACAGTGTCTGGATATGGCGAAAATAACGGAGCTTCTGGCCCATATTTCTGACTGGTATATCAGCCGGGGATATATCACCAGCCGCGCCTTTCTTACCGAGCAGGATCTCTCCGGGGGCCAGCTGAATATTGTTGTGCTGGAAGGCCGGCTGGAAGCGATTCGCCTGGAAGGTGAAACGCCGCGGATGCTGAAAATGGCGTTTCCGGGACGGGTGGGGCGCATCCTTAATTTACGCGACATCGAACAGGGCATGGAGCAAATAAACCGTTTGCGCGCCGAGCCGGTTCAGATTGAAATTCTTCCGGGAACCCAGCAAGGATATTCGATTGTTAATCTCACGGCAAAACCGGAATTTCCGTTAAGTGCATCGGTAAGCCTGGATAATAGCGGGCAGAAGAGCACCGGTGAAGAGCAGCTTAATGGCGTGCTCACCGCCAATAATATGCTGGGGCTGGCGGATAAATGGTTCGTCAGCGGCGGGCGCAGCAGCGATTTTGCCAGCGCGTACGATGCGCAGAATTTCCAGGCGGGCGTCAGCGTGCCGTTTGGCTACGGCCTGCTGGACTACAGCTATGCCTGGAGCAACTACCGAACCACCATCAATAACCAGGGGTTCAACTGGCTCTCTACGGGCGATACCAAAACCCACCGCGTCAACGCGTCGTGGGTGGTTTTCCGCAACGGGGATGTGAAAACCGGCATCGCGGCAGGCGTGGTTCAGCGTTCAAGCCGCAACTGGCTCAACGACGCGCCGCTTCAGAGCAGCACGCGCAATCTCTCCAGCCTGATCCTGGGCGTTACCCACACGCAAAAAATGCTGGGCGGCGTCGCGACCTTCAACCCGACCTGGAGCCACGGCATGCCGTGGTTCAATGCCGAAACCGACGAAGATAAATCCGGCGATATGCCGCGGGCTGAATTCCGCAAATGGAGCCTGAACGCCAGCTTCCAGCGTCCGATAGCCCGTAACGCCTGGTGGCTGACCAGCGCCTACGGCCAGTGGTCGCCTGACCGGCTGTACGGCTCCGAGCGTCTGACGCTCGGCGGCGAAAGCTCCGTGCGCGGTTTTAAAGAGCAGTATCTGTCCGGGGATAACGGCGGCTACTGGCGTAACGAGCTGGGATATTCCCTCTTCACCCTCCCGGTGATTGGCGCGGTGAGCGCCACGGTCGCCGTTGACGGCGGCTGGCTGGAGAAAGACAGTCAGGACCGCTTTGCCTCCGGCACGTTATGGGGTGCCTCTGTAGGGCTGAGCAGCGCCGGGCGCTGGTACAGCAGCCAGGTTTCAGTCGGCACGCCGCTGCACTATCCCGACTGGCTCGGCCCGGATCATGTGAGCGTTAACTGGCGCATTGCCTTTATGCTTTAAGAGACTCTACGACTATGGATACCCGTCACCCTCCCGTTCGTTTCTCGCAGCGTCTGATCAGCTGGATTGTCTGCGGCCTGATGATCTGGCAACCGATGGCTCCTGCCGTCGCGGCGGCGCTCACGCCGACCGGGCAGACCACGGTGGATCGGGCGGGGAACGGGGTTCCGGTCATCAATGTCGCCACGCCGAACGGGGCGGGTATTTCGCATAACCAGTTCCAGGATTACAACGTCGGCAAAGAGGGGCTTATCCTCAATAACGGCACGGACCGTTTAACCCAGACCCAGCTGGGCGGGCTTATCCAGAACAACCCCAACCTGCAGGCCGGGCGGGAAGCGAAAGGCATCATCAACGAAGTCACAGGGGCCAGCCGCTCGCAGCTGCAGGGCTATACGGAAGTCGCCGGCAAGGCGGCAAACGTCATGGTGGCTAACCCGTACGGTATCACCTGTAACGGATGCGGGTTTATCAACACCCCCAATGCCACGCTGACCACGGGTAAACCGCAGTTTGACGCTAACGGTAACCTGCTGGCGCTGGACGTAACGAAAGGGGCCATCACGGTTGAAGGCCAGGGGCTGGACGCCAGCAGGAGCGACGCGCTGTCGATTATTGCGCGCGCAACGGAAGTGAACGCCGCGATTCACGCGAACGACCTGAAGGTGACGGCGGGGGCGAACCGCGTTGGCGAAGATGGAAGCGTTAAGCCGATTGCCGGTGAGGGGGCCGCACCCGTGGTGGCTGTGGATACCGGCGCGCTCGGCGGGATGTATGCCAACCGTATCCGCCTGGTCTCCAGCGAGGCGGGCGTGGGGGTGAACCTCGGCAACCTCAACGCGCGGCAGGGGGATATTCAGCTTGATGCGGGCGGCAAACTGACGGTCTCGAACAGCCTTGCCAGCGGATCGATCGCCGCCAGCGGCGCGGGGGTGACCCTCAACGGCAGCCATCAGGCCGGTGGCGCGCTGAACGTGACCAGCTCGCAGGATGTGGAACTCAATAACAGCATGCTCGCCAGCAGCGGCGATATGCGCCTTTCCGGTGAGGGAAAAGTGCAGATGACGGGCGGCGGGACGAACAGCGCGGGCGCGCTGGCGGTCGTGGGCAGGCAGGGGATTGCGCTTTCGGATGCGACGCTGACAGGCCAGACCGACACCATGCTGTCTACCGACGGCAGTCTGACGCAGCGCGGCGGCAGCATCACCAGTAAAGGCGCGCTCAGCGTGGCGGCCGGAAAGGATATCGCGCTGACCAGTACCCGCGTCGGCAGCGATACCCGCACCACGCTGACCAGCGGCGGCACGCTGTCAGCCACGGGCAGTGCAATCTCGGCAGGGGAGAACCTTGCGCTGAGCGGCGGACAGCTGGTGCTGGACGGCCAGAGCCGGGCCGACGCCTCGGGCGATATCCGCCTGACGGGCAGTACCGTCAGTAACCAGGGACTGGTGAATGCGGGGCGCGACATTGTGCTCTCCGGCGACAGGGTGTCAAACGGCGGCCAGCTGGCGGCGAAAGGTCATCTGGATGTGAACGCCGGAGACCTGACGAACGGCGGTACGGCGCAGGGTAACGACGTCACCCTGAAGGGGCAGACGATCATCAATAATGGCACCCTCCAGAGCGTCGGAAAACTGACGTTAAATGCTGATAATCTGGAGCAGCAGGGCGCGCTGAGCGCGAAAGGGGATGCGAACGTCACGGCGCGGCAAACCCTGCGTAACGGCGGCAACCTGCTGGCTGACGGCGCGATGAACGTGACAGCAGGCACCCTTGAACAGAATGGCACCCTGTCCGGCGCGACGGCGCTGACGGCGCAGGCCGATACCCTGACCAGCGGTCAGGCGTCCCGTACTACCAGCCAGGGCAACGTCCAGCTTACCGCCAACCGTAGCGCCAGCCTGAACGGGCAGACGGACGCGGCGGGGGCATTAACCGTTTCCACCAGCGATCTGATCACCGATCGGGATGCCCACCTGCAAAGCGGGCAGGCGCTTACCCTTCAGGCGCAGAATGCGACGCTGAACGGCACCCAGGCGGCAAAAGGAGCGCTGTTGGCGACCGCAGGCACGCTGGCGCACGCCGGGAAATCCACCGGTAACAC
Source organism: Enterobacter sp. ECC_219_Taxon_10 (assembly GCF_058354905.1). Lineage (NCBI taxonomy): Bacteria > Pseudomonadati > Pseudomonadota > Gammaproteobacteria > Enterobacterales > Enterobacteriaceae > Enterobacter > Enterobacter sp. ECC_219_Taxon_10. Next base: position 67,969 of record NZ_CM178005.1, read on the forward strand.
CCTGAATTTTAACGCGACCAACGACCTGACCAGCAGCGGGGAACTTACCGCCGGTACGATCGGCCTCAGCGGACAGAACATCTTCCTGTCCGGCGTCGCAAAAGCGGACCGCATGACCCTGACGGCAGGCGACCGCATCACCACCCGCGGTTCGCTGGTGGCCGATACCCTGTCGCTGGACGGTGCGTCGGTGGAGAACGGCGGCCTGCTGCAGGGAACCAGCCTGCTCAGCCTGAAGACCGGATCGCTCGCGAACCTGACCGGGGGATCGGTCTACAGCGCGCAGGATTTAACGCTGAACATACCCGTGCTGGCTAACAGCGGTCTTATCACCACCGACGGCATGCTGCGCGTCAAAGGCGACACGCTGACAAACCAGGGTGAAATCAACGGCGTCAGTCTGAGCAGCGACTATCTCAACCTGAGCAACAGCGGACGCCTGCTGGCGGACGAGCGGATCACGCTGAACGGCACCACGCTGGTTAACGCGGGCAATATTGCGGCCAGCGACCTGCACGTGACGGCGAACAGCCTGCAAAACCAGGGCACCGTTCAGGGGGAAGATACCCTGACGCTCGGTGTGGCAGACATCAGTAACCGTGGCGCGCTGCGCAGCAGCGGAACGCTGACGCTCAACGGCGACACGCTTGCTAACAGCGGCGAGCTCAGCGCCACCGCGCTGCTGCTGAACCTGACCCGCCAGGCCGCCAACGATGCCGACGGGCGGGTGATTGCCCGGGACGGCCTGACCCTGACTACCGCCAGCCTGACGAACGGCGGGCTGATGGCAGGTACCGACGCACAGTTCAACAGCGCGGCAGTCACTAACGGCGGCACGTTGCAGGGCACCCATTCCCTGACGGCGACGGGGGCGCAGCTCAGCAATCAACAGTCGGGCATGCTGCTCTCCGGTGGCGCGCTCGATCTGCAACACACCACCTTAAACAACGCCGGGCTTTTGCAGGGCAAAACGCTAAACCTGGCCACCGGCGAGTGGATCAACACCGGTAACGCGCTGGGGGAATCGGGCGTGACGGCGGAGGTGACCGGCGCGCTGACCAACAGCGGCAAGGTTCTCAGCCAGCAGGCACTGGACGTTCAGGCCGGCAGCACCGATAACCGGAGCCAGCTGCTGGCGAAAGTGCTTACCCTGCGCGGCGATCTGCAGAACAGCGGCCTGCTTCAGGGCAGCAGCACGCTGGCCTGGTCCGGCGATACTTTCGCGAACCAGACCCAGGGGCAGGTGACGGGCGGCGAGACCCTGACCCTGAGCGGAAAAAACCTCAGCAACGCGGGCAGCCTGCAAGGGCGCAGCGCGACGCTTGGCGCAGAGAGCCTGAGCAACCAGGGCAGCGTTCAGGCGCTGGACGCCCTGACGCTTTCCGCCACTGGCAGGCTGGACAACAAAGGGGCTCTGCTCAGCCAGAACCTGTTTACGCTGACGGCGGCGCAGCTGTTTAACGACGGCCAGCTGGCCGGGAAAGCGCTGACGGTGAAGGCCGCGCAGCTGACCAACACCGGCATTCTGCAGGGTAACGACGCGCTGGCGCTGACCACCCGCGCGCTGAGTAACAGGAATACCGGACAGCTGGTGAGCGGCAGCAACCTGGATTTACACCTCGACACGCTTGATAACGCCGGTCTGCTGCTGGTGGACGGCGGGTTCACCCTCCGGGGAAGTGACCTGACGAACCAGGGCGATATTCAGGCGCAGAGTCTGGATCTTGGCCTGAGCAACACCCTGACAAATACGGGGAACCTCGTTGCCACTGAAAATGCCATCCTTAACGCGACGACGCTGACCAGCAGCGGCACGGTGGCGGGCAAAACGCTGACCGCAGGCGCAGCGGAACTGCGCAACAGCGGCCTGATGCAGGGCAGCAACGCCGTTAACGCCACCGCCGATCGCTTTATCAACGAGCTGAACGGCAAATGGCTCTCCGGCGGCGGCTTCACGCTGAAGGGCGGACAGCTGACGAACGCCGGTACGCTGCAGGGCGCGACGCTGGGCATGACGGGCAGCACCCTAACCAACAGCGGCACGGTGAACGGGCTGACGGGACTCAGCGGCACGCTCAGCGGGGCGTTAACAAATACCGGGCTGCTGCAGAGCGGCGGCGCAACTACCTTCACCGCGGACACCCTGGAGAACCCGGGGCGCATCATGGGCGGCACGCTGTCCCTCAACGCTCGCGATCTCAACAACGGCGGGCTGATGCAGGGAACGAACGGCCTGGCGCTCACCGGCACCACGCTGACCACGAGCACGAATTCGCGCACGCTTTCCGGCGGCATGCTGACGCTGGATGCCGGCCAGTTGACCACCCAGGGCACGCTGCAGGGGAACGGCGCAGACGTCCGCGCCACCGACTGGTCGCACGGCGGGTCACTGCTCAGCCAGGGAACGCTGACGGCAAATGCAGGCGGCACGCTGACCTCAACCGGCTCGCTGATGAGCCAGGGCGGAGCGGACATCACCGCCCGGACGCTGGATAACCGCGGGCAGCTTCTCAGCGAGGATAACGTCACGCTCGGCGGCAGCACGCTCAAAAACAGCGGCACCGTGCAGGGGAAAAGCCTCACGCTGAGTCAGAGCAGCATTAACAACCAGGGCACCTTAACCGGCCTGCAGAGCCTGACCCTGCAGGGGCAGCAGCGGCTGATGGCGCGCATGGCGATGGCCGCGCCGCAGCAGGAACTCATTAACGGCGCAGGCGGCAAGCTGCTTACTCAGGGCACCCTGACGATGACGTCCGGCGCGGTGACCAACGCCGGAAGCTGGCAGGCACAAAATATCCTGCTCAACGCCCAGTCGCTCACCAACAGCGGCGCGGTGCAGAGCGCAGACGCGCTGCAGATGACGCTGGCCGACACGCTCACTGGCACCGCAGGCAGCAAGATTACCGCGCTGGGCAGCGCGACGCTGCAGGCTGCCACGCTGGCGAACCAGGGGCAATGGGCGGCGAAAAACCTGACGCTGAAAAGTGGCACGCTCAGCAACAGCGGCGCCATCAGCGGCGTGAACGGCCTGACCCTCAGCCAGACCGGCGCGGTGAGCCAGCAGTCATCTGGCACCCTGCTCTCCGGCGGGGCGCTGAACGTCACGGCGGCCAGTGTCACCAGTGACGGGAAGATTCAGGGGAGCACGCTCGGCATCACCACCGGGGCGCTCACCAACGGCGGACGTTTGCAGGGCGATAACGGCGCGACGCTGGCCCTCAGCGGCACGCTGACCAACAACGGCGGGGGCGAAATCGTCAGCCGCGATGGCCTGACGCTGACCACACCCGCGTTGTTTAACTACGGCCTGATCCAGGGCGGCGGCGAGACGCGCGTGACCGCCTCCTCGCAGGCGCGTAATGACGGCAGGCTGCTTTCCGGCGCGCGCCTGACGCTCGGCACGCCGCAGTTCACCGGCACCGGCTGGCTGCAGGCCACTGACCTGATCCTCAATGCGGCGAACGCCACTAACGGCGGCACGTGGGTGGCCGACCGGGCCACCCTGACCGGCACCACGCTTGCCAGCCAGGGCACCACCCAGGCGGGACAGCTGACGGTTAACTACGGCCATCTGAACAACAGCGGCACGCTGCTCGGCAACGCGCAGCTGAATATTAATGCCGACCAGGTGACCCAGAGCGCGGGCGGCAAGCTGCTGAGCGGCGGCAACCTGTGGCTGCAGAGCCGGGGGCTGGACCTCACCGGCCAGCTGGTTTCCCTGGGCGATTTAACGCTGCAGCTGACGAACGCGTTTACCAGCCGGACCGCCGTGGCGGCAGGCCGAACCCTGACCATCAGCAGCGGCGGCGACATCGATAACCGCAGCGTGCTGCAGGGGCAGGCGGTTAACCTCAGCGCGGGCGGGCAGCTCAGCAACAACGGACAAATCACTACCGGCGGCGGTGCCAGTATGCTCTCTGGCAGCAATGTGGCGCTGAACGCCGCGGGCTCGGTGCAGGGCGGGGGCGATATCACCGTGGCCAGCCGGAGCAATATTACCGTCGACGGCTTCACCGGCACGCGCGGCTCGCTGACTCTCAGCGCGCCGGGCGCCATCGTCAACACCGCGCTGCTGTATGCGGCCAATAATCTGGCGCTGTTGGCCGACAGCATCACCAACCAGCGCGGCGACATCATGGCGGGGAACAACCTGTGGATGCAGCGGGATGCAGCGGGGAATGCCAATAGCCAGGTGGTGAATACGTCGGGGAATATTGAGACGCAGGGTGGTGATATTACGATCAAAACAGCATATCTGCGCAATGAAGCAGAGGGGCTGGTCGTTAATCAGCGTGAGCAGCAATATCCGGATGCCATTCCGAAGCAGTCACCTTATTTGCATGGTTCCTATTACGGTAAGCAGAAACCCGATATTGAAATCAGTCTGGAAGAGTGGAAGCACAACGGCACTAACGTGGTGTTTGATGAATATGAAGAATGTCGGGCAGGTGGGGGCAATAACAGCGGGCAGTGTACACGTGGGATTGTATATCGTCTTCTCGGAGAAGATATCAGGCAGTTTATCCTCAGCGAGTCAGTCGTAGAGGCTTCAGCTACAGGAGGTACGGCTCGTATCACCGCTGGACGTGATATCACTGTTAATGCCGGAACCCTGGATAACCGCGCGAGTAATATTCTGGCGGGGCGTAATATCTCCCTTTCTGGTGGGACATTAAACAATTTCTCAGCCGAAGCCGGTCGACGTATTACCTACGTGCAGGCAGAGTATCATTGCGAGTGGTTTTTCTCAGATTGTGCTGACCCTAAATGGACACCGTTGTCGTCATACGGTGAGGGTAAATGGTACTGGTGGGATGATGACCAGCGAAAATATCGTAGCTGGGTACCCTATAAACTAGGCGAACAAAAAACGGAATATACTGGTGAAAGTAGTACGTATCGCGCCGTCATTCAGGCAGGCGGTAACGTCACCGCGAACTTCACCAGCAATATCAGCAACACCAATACCACCGCCAACGCGGGCGGCGTCAGCAACGTTATCTCCGCGCCGTCCCTGAACACCCTCAGCAACCAGACCATCGGCAGCGGGGTGCAAAAACAGGGGCTGAGCAATACCGGTACCGTGGCAGTCAACTCGCCGCAGTGGAACGATCAGCTCCAGGGTGCGCTGCAGCAGCTTAACGGCGGCGGGGCGCTGGAAAATGGCGGTGCGTCCGGCACGTCTCTCAGTAACATTGCCACCACGCAGAAAGGTAACGCCAATCTCGGCCAGCTGGGCGCGCTGGCGAACGCCGGGGCCACCACCGCCGATCTCCGAACCGCTCAGGGCGGTGCCGTCGGGCATTATCAGGGCCAGCGCGTCGATACCAGCGCTTACCCGCTGCCGTCGGGCAACAACGGCTATTTTGTCTTCTCCGACAACCCGAAAAGCCCGTACCTGATCAGCATCAACCCGAAACTGAACGGTCTCGGGCAGCTTGATCCCACCCTGTTTGCCGACCTGAACGCGATGCTCGGAGTCAAGCCGTCGTCCACGGCGCCGCAGGAGACGCGGCTGGCGTTTACCGACGAGAAGCAGTTCCTCGGCTCGTCTTATATGCTGGGCCGCCTCAACCTGAACCCGGACTATGATTATCGCTTCCTCGGCGATGCAGCGTTCGATACCCGCTATGTCTCCAACGTGGTGCTCAACCAGACCGGCAACCGCTACCTGAACGGCATCGGCTCCGATCTGGATCAGATGCGCTATCTGATGGACAACGCCGCAGCGGCGCAGCAGTCTCTTGGCCTGCAGTTTGGCGTCTCGCTGACTGCGGATCAGATTGCCGCGCTCGACCACAGCCTGCTGTGGTGGGAGAAAGCCACCGTCAACGGCGAAACGGTGATGGTGCCGAAACTCTACCTGTCGCCGAAGGACGTCACCGTCAATAACGGCAGCGTGATCGCGGGCAACAACGTCACCCTGAAGGGCGGCAGCATCACCAACAGCGGCAGCTCGCTGCTGGCGAAAAACAGCCTGACGCTCGACAGCCAGAACAGCATCAGCAACCTCAACAGCGGCCTGATGAAAGCGGGCGGCGACCTGAACCTGAGCGCCATCGGCGACATCAATAACATCAGCTCCACCATCAGCGGTAAAACGGTCGCGCTGGAGAGCCTGGACGGCAGCATCAACAACCTGACCCAGGTTGAGCAGATTGATATCAATGCCAAAGGGAAATACAGCAACATCAGCCTGAAAGACACGCTTCTGGGCAACACGGCGTCCATTACCGCACAGGATGGCCTGTCGCTTGAGGCGGGGAAAAACATCACCGTGACCGGGGCGAACCTGGCCTCCGGCGGCGACATGCTGCTGAACGCGTGGGGCGATATTGCCGTCAACGCGAATCAGATCAACGACGCATACAGCTCCAGCCGGGAGAAAACCAGCCGCTCGTCCGTCACGTATCAGGGCAGCAACATCACCGCGGGCGGCAACCTGCTGGTGAATGCCGGGCACGACCTTGACGTGACCGCCAGCGACCTGAAGGCGGGCGGCAGCGCGGGGCTGAGCGCGGGCAAAAATCTCAACCTGAACGCGGCACAGACCAGCAAAAGCAGCCAGAAAGGGAAAAGCGAATCCCACAGCACCGGGATCGACCGCACCACAATTTCCGCAGGCGATAACCTGGTGCTGAAGGCCGGGCAGGATATCAACGCTCAGGCCGCCGCGCTGGCGGCGGAGAACAATGTCGGGCTGCAGGCGGGTCGCGACGTGAATCTGGCTGCGGAAGAGACCACGCAGGGCGACAGCTACAGGTCAGGCAAGAAAACCGTTATTAACGAGTCGGTGCGTCAGCTGGGAACTGACATCACGGCGGGTGGGAATGCGACGGTTGTCGCCGGACGGGATGTGACCGCGCAGGCAGCGGATATCTATGCCGCAGGCAATACGGCTGTGGCCGCCGGGCGGGATATCACCCTTACCACGGCGACCGAAAGTGACTATGCATACCGGGAAGAGAAAAAGACGTCCGGCGGGTTCCTGCGTAAAAAAACGACTCACACCATCCATGAAGAAACGCACATACGTGAGAAAGGTACGCAGCTTTCCGGCGATAACGTTGCTCTCCAGGCAGGTAACAACCTGACGGTGCAGGGCTCATCAGTTGCCGCTGAGCGCGATGTGGCCCTGAAGGCTGGAAATGATCTGACCGTGGAGGCAGCAACCAACACCGACACGTTCTACGACATGAAGAAGACGAAGAAATCCGGCGTTTTCTCCAGCGGGTCGGGATTGGGTATCACCATCGGGTCGCAGTCTTCAAAAAGCACCCGACAGGGGGCAAATACGACGCAGAGTGATGCCCGCAGCACGGTGGGTACTACTGGCGGTAATGTCATCATCAGCGCCGGAAATAACGTCCAGCTCAGTGCAACAGATGTGGTTGCCGGAAGAGCGAAGGATGATGCCTCCCGCAAAACCGGGCATATCGATATTACCGGCGACAGCATCGCCATCCTTCCTGGCCGGGATACGACCACTCAGTCTATGAAGCAGGAGACCAAATCGTCTGGCGTCACGGTCAGTGTGAAAGCGCCATTCGAAGACACGGTGCGTAACGTGCGTGATATCGTGCGCGGTAAGGGTAACAGCGGCAACAGTACCGTCGATAAAGTGAAGGGACTGGGAGCTGAAGGCGGTGCGCTCGGGCTTGACGGACCAGGACAGATGATGGCCGTTGCCGCAGGCACCACCCGGTCTTCCTCTGAGTCGTACTACGAGGGCGAGTTTAACAGCGGCAGTCATCTTGCCGCCGCAGGCAATATCCAGATGACTGCCACCGGTAAACAGGGAGGCAGCAACAGCGGCAATATCCTGATTGCCGGGAGCCAGGCTAAGGCCGGTGAAACGGTGATCCTCGATGCGAAACGCGACGTTGATATCACCACCTCCACAGACAGCGAGAAATACGGCAGCAGCGCTAAAAATAGCGGCTGGAATCTTTCGAGCGACCTGAATGCCGGAAGTGCTGTTCGTGCCATCTCGGGTGGGGGTTCCCACGGCAATCAGCTCCTGCCGGGCGGGATGAGCAAGGCGGAGAACAACAGTAGCGGCACCCGGACCACACAAAACGCGTCGGTCATTCAGGGCTCAGATATTTACATTAACAGTCGTGACGGCAGCGTGAATGTCAGCGGCAGCCGGATGACCGCCACGGATGATCTGTTGCTGTCAGCCACAAATGGAGATATCTCCGTTTCAGCCGGACGCGATACATCACGTAATGAGAGCAGCGGCAGCAGCAAATCGCTGGGAACGCTGGGAGGCGATAGTTACAGCGCCACAGCAGGCTACCGCCATGAAAAAAACAGCAGTCGGGAAGATAGCAGCCTCGAAAACGGATTGCGCAGCCAGCTAAGCAGCAAAAACGGTAACGTTGTCGCACAGGCAGGTAACGATCTTTCCCTGTCAGGTACGGATATCCGTGCCGGTAAATCGGTCTCACTCAGTGGCGAAAATGTACTCATGGGGGTGAGCCGGGATACCCGTGACGGTGAAAACCACAGCAGCAGCGCTCAGTATGGTGTGACGGCATCTGCTGGTGGTTGGGCTGTCGATGCTGCAAAAGCCGCTGAGACGGCTGCCCGCAGCGCAGAAAACGGCGATGACCCTAGGCTGACCGCCATCAGAACAGGCCAGTCGGCGGCAACCGCGGCACAGGGCGCGATGTCGGACTCGTCGCTCATCAAAGCTAAAGTGTCTTTAACGGCGGGGACGTCATCACAGGACAGTCGTTACCATAGTACGGACACGCAGGGCACCACCATTACTGCCGGTGAGAATGTCTCTGTCCGAGCCGGAAATGACATTGCCGGCACGGGGGTGCAGATCGCGGGTAAACACGTGGCGCTGGAAGCGGGTCGGGATATTCTGCTGGCGGCCTCCCAGAACACAACCACCTCTGAGAGCAAAAATAGCGGTAGCCAGTTTAGCGTGGGGGCTGGTGTGAGCCTGATTGGTGCGCAAAACGGCATCTCGGTGGAGCTGGGGGCGTCACAGCATAAGGGTAAGGAAAACAGCCAGTCGCAGCGCAATACCAACAGCGTTGTCCATGCTGATGAACAGCTCACGGTGAACAGCGGACGCGACACCACCCTGAAAGGCGCGGAGCTGGAAGGTAACCGCGTGGTGGTGAACACTGGACGCGATCTCACCATCAGCAGCGTGCAGGATATGGCCAGTTATGACAGTAAGCAGTCTTCGTCAGGCGCGTCCCTCAGTCTGTGCATACCGCCACTGTGTTATGGTGCCTCTTCCGGTAGCGTCAGTGCATCGGGTGAGAATATCACTCAGAATGGTAAGAGCGTTGCTGAACAGAGCGGGATATTCGCAGGCAAGGGCGGCTTTGCTGTCACCACCGGAAATCATACCCAGCTTGACGGCGCGGTGATTGCATCCACGGCGTCTGCTGATAAAAATAGCCTCGACACCGGTACGCTGGGTTTCAGTAATCTTCACAACGAGAGCCAGACCAGCGGCAACAGCTACACGGTGGCGCTTTCCGGCAGTGCGGGTGGCAGCGGAAACGGTGAAAACCGCAACCTGGCACCTGCTATCGGTACAGGTCAGGGAGAAGAGAGCCACACCGGGACGACCTCATCAGCGGTGAGTGGCGGTAGCATTGTCATTCGCAACCCGGCGGAACAAAAACAGGATATTGCTGACCTGAGCCGTGATACGGCTGACGCCCACCACGGCGTGGACGTGAACGGTGATGTGCAAAAGGTCAGGGATAACCTGGCGGTCCAGAGCGAAGGCGCGGCGCTGGCCACCTCTGCGCTGGATGCTTACGGCAAGTATGCGGAGCAGAAAGCGCGGGAATCCAATGCGGCGCTGGGCGCGAAGCTGGCGTCAGAAGGAAAACTGCAGGGCGATACCCCGCAGGAGCAGGAAGCGTTCCTGAAGACGCAGCCTGGATACCAGAATACCGAATACGGTCCGGGGAGTGACTTCTGGACGAAGGGCAGCGCAGCGGCAGGCTTACTGGCAGGTGCGCTTGGCGGTAACCTGAAGGCAGGCGCGGCAGCGGGGGCGGCCCCTCTGCTGGCGACCCTGGTCAAGGAGCAGAAGGACCCGACAGCCCGTGCCGCGCTGCACGGTATTGTGGCCGCGGCGCTGACGCAGCTGAGTGGCGGGAGCAGTGCGGATGGCCTGAAGGCCGGAGCCATCGGTGCCATTACGGCCTCGGCGATGACCGACCATCTGGTCAGTGCGTTGTATGGAGATAAAAAATCCAGTGACCTGACAGCGGATGAGAAACGGCTGGTCAGTAGCCTCGTGAGTATCGCGGGAGGTCTGGCGGGCGCTGCGGTGACGGATGGCAGTGTCTCCATGGCGGCGATGGCGTCGGAAACGGCGAAGGTGGAGGTTGAGAATAATTCGCTGAGTAAACTCGCCCTTGAAGGATGTGCTATCGCAGCGCCCTGCCGGACGAAAGTTGCTGAGCAGTTGCTGGAAATCGGGGTGAAAGCCGGTATTACTGGCGCTGCGGCGAAAACACTTGCCGACAAACTGACTACTGATGAACTGGATCATCTTGTTACCCTGGAAATGATGGGCAATGATGAGATCACCAGTAAGTATCTCAGTTCGTTGCAGGATAAGTACGGTTCCGGGAGTAATTCGAATCCGAATATTGGCAAGGATCTGACGGATGGTGAGAAGGCAGAGCTGGGTGGCGCGGGATCAGGCACGCCGGGAGGCTGGGAGCCGCAGGATGAGGAGAATGCGCGGAGCACTGAATCTCAACCAAATAAATCCGATGTCAATAATATATCTTCCCTACCTGTCGAAGAACAGATAGGTATATTGAGGGATGCGGCAAAAGGGAACAAAGGTAATTTTGGTTTAGGCCAGGCTACTGCTAAGGACGCTAACGCATTAGGTGAAGCATGGGTAGGGCCAGGGTATAGAGTATCTAGTGATGGTACCGCATGGGTAAGTTCTGATGGGTTGAGAGTTTATCGCCCACCTTCATCTAAACCAAATAGTCCTCATGCCACGACTGGGGTTCAGGCCAATTTTGAACAAAAACTGACGCCAACGGGAAGACCTATTAGCAATGGACATCTGGATATAACTAAATGAATATTGAATTGAAAGGGCTGAGATCGCTGGAACTGGAAGATAGTTTAATAAACTATTGGCCAACCGATCCTGTCAACTTTAGTTGTTGGATCAGAGCAATGATCGGACCCAATGATCAAGACGGTGCTGAAGCTTTTGATATGTTGGTATGTACGCCAATTTGGCTTCAAAACGAGCTAATATCAAATACGGTTTTGTCTGGTAAAGGAATGATCATTGTCGAAGAATATGATTATGATGAGATCCTTTCTTACGTAGAGAAAAAGGTCATTGCCTGCAATGATAGTGATTGGTCAAAAGCAGCCATCAAATTAAGTCGACTCAGTTTCTGGGAATATGAAGATTATCAGCCTTAAGTAGTAGAGATCCCGGCCACCGGGCCGGGATCTTCTTTTAGCCGTCAGGCTCACCTAAAATGCCCGTCCCGGCCCCTAATCACCGGCACATCGCCGATATCGTTTAGCACTCCCGCTGCACCACGCTGGGTTTCAGTAATTTCCACAACGAGAGCCAGACCAGCGGCAACAGCTATACGGTGGCGCTTTCCGGCTGCGCGGGTGGCAGAGGAAACGGTGAAAACCGCAACCTGGCACCGGCCATCGGTACAGGCCAGGCAGAAGACATTGCTACCTCCCCCGATACCCAAGGGTTTGCTCAGACCGGAACTGGTGGGGCGTATACAAACGCAGGTAGGCCGGCAAGGTGGGTTGCTTGGGAAGAACGAGATGGTGTCAGAGTTCGTGTGGTATACGAGCCCGCTAGTGGGAAAATTGTAACAGCGTTTCCGGATAGTAATCCGACTCCTCCAACTTTAAAGCCTATTAAAAAATAGTGTGGGTGAAATGGATATTAACGAAGAAATTAGAGAATTTGGTGAAGGATTAAAAAATCGTCTGGATCCTTCATTAGTTGACTTTGCCCTTGGTTATCTTGGGTTTTCAGAGAATGTATTAGCATTCGAAACGCTATGTGATCATATTGCTGATCATGATGTTGTGATCAGTAAAGATGAGTACACGCAAGTGCTTAAAATAGCTAATGATCTTGGTCTGGAAATTGATGGTAGGTATACATATATAAATCCAGAAAAATAACCGCTAAAACGTACAAATGCTCCCAACACCAACGTCAGGAGCATTTTTAAAAAGAGTTAGAAATGTGCAAAGGAAAGATTTCGTGCCGCAAGAAAGCGGATGTAACTAACTGTATGCAGCGATACAGACGCGCTAAGAAGTCAAATGCAAAAGTATTGATAATTTACTGAGCAGGATCTACGTTTCCTGTAAGAATTTAGACGTTAATTTCCGATTAGACAGGCGATTCTACTTTAGATAAATTCTGCTAGTGATCCCAGTTCTAGAGCCGAGAATTGTTTACCAGCCATCAAGGCTATTAAAAATGCCCTTCCCTTAAACCCCCGCCCCCCCCCCAGCATATCCCACCAGAACCATCCCCTTCCCGCGTATAGCAGAGACTTACAATCGTCTTACGTATCAAAAATTAGAGCAGACGGCCCCCCATCTCTATCTCTATTTAAATAGCGAAGTAAGACGAGCGGAATAATGCCATTTTCATCGCTGCTGCCCATCGATATCACATGTTTTTAATTATTTTCATCCTTAACCTAAATATTACTACTAATTCTGGTAGTGCTTCCTTTGGGACTATTCCTATTTATGGTGGGGGTGGCATACTGAAGAAAACTCAAAAAATTCTCTCTGCTTATGCGTAATTACAGCCCGGCTGTCTTTCGTTGTTCGTTATTGTATTGCTCCCTCGGCAATACCGCATCTTTTTCTCCTGACTACACGTGATATTCGCCGCCTGCTTAATATCGGGCAGGGCGCTCGGCTTTATTATCCGGGCGATTTGGCACCTGAGCGCCTCGACATTTATTACCGTATTGGGTTGATGATTTAAGGTAAAGGCATGGATAAGCATCCCGTTGGATTAGCGAAGCGTCTGATTAGTTATCTGGTCATGTTTCTTGTGGCAGGGCAGCCAGTCTTTCCCGCAGTTGCTGCATCCATCAACCCGGTGACGCCAGGTACCCGGATGGACCAGGCGGGGAACGGGGTTCCGGTCATCAATATCGCCACGCCGAACGGGGCGGGTATTTCGCATAACCAGTTCCAGGATTACAACGTCGGCAAAGAGGGGCTTATCCTCAATAACGGCACGGACCGCTTAACCCAGACCCAACTGGGCGGGCTTATCCAGAACAACCCCAACCTGCAGGCCGGGCGGGAAGCGAAAGGCATCATCAACGAAGTCACAGGGGCCAGCCGCTCCCAGCTGCAGGGCTACACGGAAGTCGCCGGCAAGGCGGCAAACGTCATGGTGGCTAACCCGTACGGTATCACCTGTAACGGATGCGGGTTTATCAACACCCCCAATGCCACGCTGACCACGGGTAAACCGCAGTTTGACGCTAACGGTAACCTGCTGGCGCTGGACGTGACGAAAGGGGCCATCACGGTTGAAGGCCAGGGGCTGGACGCCAGCAGGAGCGACGCGCTGTCGATTATTGCGCGCGCAACGGAAGTGAACGCCGCGATTCACGCGAAAGATCTCACTGTGACCGTGGGCGCCAACCGGGTTGCCACCGACGGCAGCGTCACGCCTGTCGCAGGGGAAGGTGCGGCTCCTCAGGTTTCTGTGGACACTGGCGCGCTCGGCGGGATGTACGCCAACCGTATCCATCTTGTTTCCAGTGAAAAAGGCGTCGGGGTTAACCTCGGGGATCTTAACGCCCGACAGGGCGATATTACGCTGGATACCAACGGTAAGCTGAGGGTGAATAACAGCCTTGCAAGCGGTAGCCTGACGGCGAAGGCGGATAGCGTTGTCCTCAGCGGCGAACATAAAAGTACGGGAACGATGCAGATCAACAGCCGTTCAGACGTGGCGGTAACGAACGGCAAACTGGTTAGCGACGGGGATATTACGCTTGCCGGGAATGGAAAGCTGAGCGTCGCTAACGGTACGTTAACGGCGGGTAAAGACATTAACCTGAGCTCTGGTTCGCTTACCGCAGATACCACGAGTGAGGTTAATGCGGCTGGCGCAATTCAGGCTAACGTCGCCGGTGCTGCAGACCATGCGGGTAAGATGCTGGCAGGCAGCGGTATCTCTCTTTCCGCAGGCCAGCTCGCTAACAGCGGGAAAATGACCGCGAACGGCGATCTAAACGTGAAGGCGGGAGGTTTTACCAATAGCGGGGCGGTACAGGCGCAGAAAAATACCCGGCTCGATCTGGGCACGTTGAACCACACTGGTCAGCTGCTGACCGGTGGTGTGCTGGGGATTTCAACGGGGGATGCCTGGATTGACGGAATGCTCAGCAGCGATAGCGATCTGAGCGTTAGCGGTACCGGCGCGCTGAATATCGGGCAAAACGGGCAATTGTTATCCACTGGCAGGCTCGGACTGCAGTCCGACAGCGTCATAAACAACGGGCTGGTCAGTGGGAAACAGAATCTCGCGCTCACCAGCCGTCAATTCAGCGCTGTTCAGGGGAGCACGCTGACCAGCGGGGGCAGCCTGCAGCTCAATGCGGGTGATGTGCAGATCGCCGGGGAGGTTCTGGCCCAGGGCGGCCTGTCCTTCAGCGGCGACCGGATCACGACGCTGGCGAGCGGGCAGCTTCAGTCGCAGGGCGATATGCTGTTGCAGGCGCATAACGCCGCCGGGCTGGACGGTGTCCAGGCTGCAAAAGGCAACCTGACGCTCGCTACCGGCAGCTTAACGCATCGCGGTACGAGCCGCGGCAGCAACGTTTCTCTGCAGGCTAACCAGATTGACACCAGCGGCACCCTGCAGGCGGATAATGCCATGGCGTTGAGCGCCGAAACCATTGTTCAGCAGGCCGGAGGGGCGCTGCTGGCGCAGAAAGCGCTGCAGATTAATGCCAGCCAGTTGACCAACGGTGGCTCTCTGGATAGCGATGCCTTAACGATTGCCATTAACGGGCATACCGATAACCACGCCAGCGGCAAAATGACGGCCCGCAACGGACTCACGCTGACGGGAAATACCTTCACCAACGACGGTCAGTTGGCTGCCAGCACGCTGGCGCTGACGCTAAATAACGCCTTTACCAACACGGCCTCCGGCAGCGTGCTCGCAGAAAATACTCTCGACCTGACCGCTCCGGTGTTCAATAACGCCGGAAGAGTGGCCTCATCCGCTCTGAACCTGAGCGCGAATACCCTCGACAATAGCGGCCTGCTGCAGGGCGGGCAAACGTTGCGGCTCGCTTCCGAAAGGCTGGCTAACCAGAGCGGCGGGAAAATCATCAGCGGCAGCGGGCTGACGCTGAACATCCCACAGCTGGTAAATGCCGGGCTGATTTCGGTGAAGCAGGGGCTCACCATTGAAAGCCTGATGCTGACGAACAGCGGCAATCTTGAAGCCCAGTCGATGGCGCTGAAAGCGGGTCAGAAATCAAGTAATCAGCAAGGCGGCGTAATGCTGGCGGAAGCGTCGCTGGCGCTGACCACCCCGGCGTTTGATAACGCGGGCAGCGTTCAGGGCAAAACGCTGACGATTGACGCCGGGGAGTGGAGCAACGGGGGTCAGGCTTCGGGGCTGGACGATCTGTCGGTCAATGTCCGCGATACGTTTACTAACCTCGCCGACGGGCGGCTTGTCAGCCAGCAGAGCGGCAGCGTAAACGCCGGGCAGTTTGCTAATTTCGGCGGCGTCACGGCAGACAATCTGCGCATTAGCGGCAACAGCCTGAATAACGACGGCTGGTTGCAAAGCGGCGGGGCGCTGGATCTGAATGTCGGCGCGCTGGCTAACCGGCTTTCCGGCACTCTTCAGGCAGGCAGCGGTCTGGCCGTTACCGTACAGCAGCTGGTTAATGCTGGCGCGATCTCCGCTCAGCAAGGCGCTGCCCTTGATGCGTTAACGCTGGATAACAACGGGCGGATTGAAGCTCAGGATCTGCAGCTGACGCTGCGCGAAAAGCTGAATAACCTGGCTGAGGGGATCCTACTCGCCCAGCGCAGCCTGAAGCTCGCGACGCCGCTGCTCAGTAACGACGGACGTCTGATGTCGGAAAGCGCGACGCTGAACGCGAAGACGCTCGTCAATAAGGGTTTGCTGCAGGGGAGCGCGGCACTTGTTGCTGACGGTGAGGAGTTTAACAATGCCTCCGAAGGCGAAGTCGTCAGCGGCGGTACGCTGACGTTCAATGAGTCCCAAGGGTTCAGCAACGCCGGTAAGGTGCAGGGCGAGACTATTGGTCTGAATACCAGAAGGGCGGATAACAGTGGCCAGATGCTGGGATTATCTGCGCTTAGCCTGAGCGGAACCGAAAGCCTCACCAATAACGGTAATTTGCTCAGCAAAGGCAAACTGGGCCTTACGAGCGAGCAGCTGGATAACCAGGGGCAGATCGCGGCGCCCGAGCTGAACATCAACACCCGGCAGATGAACAATAACGGTTTGCTTCAGGGTGACCAGCTGTTTGGTTTTACCGCCTCCTCACTCCATAACCAGAAGCAGGGCAGCATTATCAGCGGCAGCGGGCTAAGACTTGCCATTCCCGACCTGGTTAACGCCGGTTTGATTTCGGTCACCCAGGGGCTGGCTATCGAGGCCGCGACGCTGGACAACGCCGGGAACATCGAGGCAAAGGATTTACAGCTGACGCTGCGCCAGCAGCTGAATAACCAGGCGAAAGGTGTACTGCTGGCAGATGATACGCTTCATCTGTCGACGCCTGTGTTCACCAACCAGGGGCAGCTGATTAGTCGCTCAGGCACTTTGATCGCCGATACTCTGTCAAATGCGGGATTACTGCAGGGAAACCAGGGGCTTTCGGTCAGCAGCCTTACGCTGGATAACCTTTCAGGAGGTCAACTCCTGAGCGGCGGCGCGCTTACCCTGAATTCCGTGCTGGGAAAAAACGCCGGTCGCCTGCAGGGGGATACGGTTCAGGTCAGTGTGGGGAGGCTGGATAACAGCGGCCAGGTGCTTGCTGTCAACGGCCTGTCGCTCACCGCCGGGGAATTGAATAATACTGCTGGCGCAGAAATGAGCGGCAGCGGGGGCAGTTTACATGTTGATCAGCTGGTCAACGCCGGACTGATTTCGGTCAGCCAGGGGCTGGCTATCGACGCGCTGACGCTAACGAATGGCGGCAATATTGAAGCGGGCAATCTGGCGTTAACGTCGGTACAGACGCTGAATAACCTGACCAGTGGCGTACTGCTGGCAGACGATACCCTCTCGATTGACGCCGCCAGCGGTGATAACGCCGGGAAGCTTATCAGCAGTAACGCGCGTCTTGCGGTTAGCAGCTTAACAAATAGCGGGCTGATTCAGGGAAACCAGTCCCTCGGCCTGCAGGGCAGCCAGTTGAACAACATCGCCAGCGGCCAATTGCTGAGCGATGGTGATGTGGGACTTAATGTTGACCGTCTGGATAACGCTGGCCGGGTTCAGGGGAAAAGCCTGACGCTCGCGGGTGGACAGTCTGGCGGCGTTAACCGCGGACAAATGCTGGGCCGCGAGGCGCTGAATATTCTGTTCGCCGGGGCCTTCAACAACGACGGGCGCCTTATCAGCCAGAATTCCCTCAGCCTGAAAAGCGGGGCGCTTTCTAATACCGGGGTAATTGCTGCTGCAACCGTTAACATCGACAGCGCAGTGGGGCAGGCAAATAACAGCGGATTAATTCAGGCCGACGGCAAGCTCAGCTTCTCCGCCGCCTCATTGTCCAATCAAAAGAGCGGTTCGCTGGTAGCAGGCGATGATATAGCGCTGACGGTACCTGCGCTGGTCAATGACGGGCTGATGTCGACGGGGAAAAACCTGCGCCTGGACGGGACTTCTCTTGATAACCGCGGTGGTCTGGAAGCACTGAATGTGCAGCTGAATTTGTCCGGTCAGGTAAACAACCAGCCTGAGGGGCATCTGTTTGCAGACGACCTGCTGACGCTTAACGCCGGAAGCTGGCGTAACGACGGGCAGCTTATCGGCAACAACGTCATTATTACGTCCGGGCGCGGGCAAAATAGCGGCCTGCTGCAGGGGGATATTGGTCTAAAACTTGCCGTTACCGGCCTCGATAACGATCAAGCAGGCAAGATATTAAGCGGTGGGCTGCTCGATATCACCGGCCAGCAGCTGAATAACAATGGCCTGATGCAGGGGCAGAACGCTCTCCTGCACGGCGTGGATTTCACTAATGCGGGTTCGCTGACAGGTAAAGGCGATCTGACGCTGAATGTGGATAATACCGCGACCATCAGCGGGCAAATGCTGAGCCAGGGCAAGCTGCAGCTTGACGCCAGTCAGCTCGATAATAGCGGTATTCTGGCAGCAAATACGGTTAGCGTGAGCACCGGAGAGCTGAACAATACCGGGACGCTGCAAAGCAATGGTGCTTTGAATCTCGTTGCAGACGCGTTCAGCAACGTTGGTACGCTTCTGGCCAAACAGGCGCTAAATCTCACGAGCGCAATGCTGACTAACAGCGGTGTGATTCAGGCCGACACGCTGACCCTCGCGGTAAAAAACGCGCTGACCAACCGGGACACGGGCAAAGTGCTTGCCACCCAGGCGCTGGCTTTTGACGGCAATACGTTAACCAACAGCGGCACGCTGGCGGCAGATAATGCGCACCTGGCTCTCGGGATCCTGAACAATAGCGGCCTGGTGCAGGGTAACAGTGGGCTGGCGATCCAGGGTCAAGCGGCACAGACCTCGGGCCTGAGAAGTGTTGACGCCGCGCAGACGCCTGCTGCCAAAGTGATTAATAACCTGATCGGCGGACAGCTGTTAAGCGGCGGCGATTTGACGATTGCCGGGGATAAGGGCGATAACGCCGGCACGCTACAGGGCCGGACGCTGAACGTTAAGGCCGGAAGCTGGAATAACGAGGGAACGCTGCTTGGCCAGCAAGGCGCGAGCCTGAACGTCAGCAGCACGCTGACAAACAGCGGAACGTTACTCAGCGAGGCCGGGTTTGATATTCGCGCAGGCGCTGTAGATAACCGCGGGCAGTTGGCGGCGGGTACGCTTAACCTGCAATCGGACAGCATCAGCAACAGCGGTTTATTGCAGGGTAGCGCTGCGTTGACGTTCGATACCCGGGCCCTGGATAACCTTACCGGTGGACAAATTCTGTCCGGCGGCTCGCTTAATCTCGATCTGCCGCAGTTTACCAACGGCGGGCTCGTTCAGGCGAGTCAGGATATGACGCTGACGACCGGCAGCTTTGACAACCTGGGCACATTGTCTGCCGGAGCGTTAAATCTTAACGTCGCGCAACAGCTGAATAACCAGAGCGGGGGCAAGCTGCTGGCGACCCGTCAACTTATCAGCCAGAGCGCCAGCCTGACGAATAACGGTGTGCTTGCCGCAATGAGTGTCGAGCTTACCAGCGGCCAGATCGACAACAACGGCATCCTGCAGGGAGATAGCGCGCTGGCGCTGCACACGCCGCGTCTCAACAATCTGACGAACGGGCAAATTGTTAGCGGCAGCTCGCTGAATCTCTCTATCCCGCAGATGGTCAACCTGGGATTGATGTCTGTAAAAGAGGCGCTGGTCCTTTCCGGAGCCACCCTGGATAACCAGGGAACGCTACAAGGGAGCCGCGTGGGGCTAAGCTTCTCCGGCGACGTCGTGAACCGCGGCAATGCACGCCTGGTGGCACAAAAAGATCTGACCCTGAGCGCCGCCAGCCTTAACAACCAGGGCACGTTAGCGGGAGATTCGGTGAATATCATCACCAATCTGCTGACCAACGTCGGCTTGCTGCAGGGCAACAGCGCGCTGGCGCTGAACTCCCTGACGCCATCAACTCTGGTACTTAACAATAAGAGCGACGGGCAAATTATCACCGGCGGGGCGCTGACGCTTTCCCTGCCGCAGCTGACCAACCAGGGGCTGCTGCTTTCGCAGCAGGGGCTCACGCTTAATCTCGATAATCTCGACAACCAGGGCATCGTGCAGGCGCGCGATCTGGGCCTGAATATCGGCAACCAGCTGACGAACCAACAAAGTGGACGGCTGCTCGCTCAGCAGGGGCTGAACCTGACGGCCGCAAGGCTGGATAACGCAGGTCAGCTGGCGGCGAGTAATGCCACGCTGGCGGTCAATATCCTGAATAACCGCGGCGTGCTTCAGGGCGACGGCGGGCTGTCGATTACCGGCCCGACGCTGAACAACCTGACGGGCGGTAAACTGCTTACCGGCGGACAGCTGACGTTCAAGGCCGGTCAGCTTGTGAATGCCGGGATAATGCAGGGGCAACGGCTGGGCGTGAACGCGAGTGGCTGGAACAACAGCGGCAGCGCGCTCGGTACCGACGGACTGACCGCTCAGGTTGATAACCAGTTGACCAACACGGGTCGCCTGCTTGGCCAGGGGAGTACGCGCGTCGCTGCGGGGGCGCTGAATAACCAGGGCTCTCTGCTGGTTGACGGTGACCTGATAGTGGACGGCGGCAGCCTGTCAAACGGGGGCAGCCTTCAGGGCAGTACCCTGACGGTAAATAGTGGTACGGTCGATAACGCCGGTTCCGTGATTGGTCTGAACGCCCTGACGCTTCAACCTCTTCAGGGGCTGACCAACCGGGCCGGTGCATCAATGAAAACGCAGGGAACGCTGCTGGCGGGTGGGCAGAGCATCACGAATGATGGTCTGTGGCAGTCGCAGTACCTGAAGGTTAACGCCCGGCAGTTACAGAACAACGGCACGCTGCAAAGCGCGGGAAATATGGATCTCGCGCTGACCTCCTCCCTGGTCAATACGGGCTCAATGGTGGCGAACGGGACGGCCACGCTCGGGGCGCCAACGCTGAAGAATCAGGGGCAAATGCTGGCGAAGAAGATGTCGCTGTCGGGCGGTTCGCTCAGTAACAGCGGCAGCATCAGCGGTGCCGATGGCCTTGGCGTCACGCTCAGCGGCGATCTTGACCAGCAGGCGGGTGCGAAGCTGTTAAGCAACGGCCTGCTCAGCATGGGCGCCAATATCCTGACCAACCTCGGTCATATCCAGGGGAGCACCCTGACGCTGAATGCCGGTAGCCTGAATAACCAGGGCCGCATGGAGGCGAATACCGCGCTCAACGCCACGCTGCGCGGTAACGTCGATAACGGACGCAATGCCGTGATGCTGAGCCAGGGCACTTTCCAGCTGGGCGCACAGACGCTGAATAATGACGGTACGCTACAGGGGAACGGTAATACACAGCTTGACCTGCGCGATCGCGGCAGTAATCAGGGGCAGTTACTCAGTGGTGCAACGCTAACGCTGAATACGCCGGGGCTGACCAACAGCGGCTGGGTGCAGGGCTTTGCGCTGTGGCTCAACGCCGGTTCGCTGAACAACAGCGGTACGGTGCTGGCACAGCAGCAGGGAACGCTCGGTGGTAATTATATTGTAAACAACGGCATGCTGCAGGGCGCGAACCTGACGGTTAATCCGGGCCAGCTCGATAATAACGGTACGGTATACGCCACCCAAAATCTGGGGATTGCCGCCTCGCAGGTCAATAACGCTGCTGCTGCCCGGATGCTTAGCCAGGGTAACCTGGCGATTAACGCCACTAATACCGGCCTTCAGGGGCAGGTTGTGGCGCTGGGGGACCTCTCCCTCGCGAGTAAGGCTTCTTATAATCAGCTGACTACGCTGGCTGCGGGGAATACGCTGTCCGTCACCAGCCAGGGCGATATCACGACCAATGGCCTGATGCAGGGCAAGGGGATACAGCTTTCCGCTGCGGGTACGCTGAATAATAACGGCCAGCTGCGGGCGGGCTATGGCGAAAGCCAGCTTAGCGCAGGACAGCTAAACCTGAATGGTACAGGCAGCGTCGAGGCGGGCGGTACGCTGCGCCTGAGCAGCCTGAATGGTATTAATAACGCAGGGTTTGTCGGAACTGCAGGCGATTTGATCGCCAGCGCCGGAAGCACGCTGCTGAATAGCGCTCTGCTGTACGCGGGCAATAATATGAGCCTGCTGGCGAACAGTATCCGTAACGCGCGCGGCGATATTCTGGCCGGCAACAGCCTGTGGATGCAGCGCGACAGCGCAGGTAACGCTAGCGCGGAGGTCGTGAATACCTCAGGCAGTATTGAAACCCAGCGTGGCGACATTTCAATCCTGACCGGGCATTTAGTAAACGAGCGGGATGGGCTCAATGCAGTCCAGAGCGAAACGAATATTGCACCGTCCTGGGTTAAGGGTGGAACGGCGGATATTCCTGTGGACTGGATTTCCTCTTCCGGTACCGGTAAATACGGTATTTATGTGACGGAAGGACAGCGTTATCACGGCCACGGTGACGACTGGAGCGAAATGCTTGGCAACTATGCGCCTTATGAAGACGCGGATGTTCAAAAAGTTGCCGTTAAAACCGTTTCGGTTTCCGTGAGCGCGAAGGGGCAGCAGTCCCGCATTGCGTCCGGCCGAGACATCATCGCCCGGTCTGATAACGTTGAAAATATGGCGTCGTCGATTCTGGCGAACAGAAATATTCAGCTTTCAGGAAGTACCTTAAATAACCAGTCATGGCTAAACGGCACGTCGACGGTTTATAACGTTTATCGCTATGGGGTAGGCGATAAATATGCTCGCAGACCTGATGAGACCACGCGAAGCTATGACAAGCTGGTATCGAAGTCGATTAGCTATGTTCTTGACAGTGTGACCACTGAAGGGGCCAGCGGAGACGTTTATCGCGCCGTTATCCAGGCTGGCGGCGCGGTAGTCGCCAGCTTCAGCAACAATATCAGCAATACCTCCACCACGGCGAACGCCCCGGGCTATAAGCCTGGCCTCAGTGCCCCCGGGCTGAACCTGTCTGGCGGTCCGACCGTTGCGTCTGGCGCTAAGGCCACCGGGCTCGGCGCGGCAAGCAGCCAAAGCGTTGCCGCACCGCAGGCGACCATTAACCTGCCCGGCGGTGGGAGTGGCATAGGCAATGCGGAAGCGCTCACCAGCCGCAATGCCGGTAATAACGGTCTGGCATCGATTGATAACCGTCCCCAGAGCATCGGCGATTTTGGCCAGGCTGGCGGCAAGCTGGCTGACGTTCACCTGCAGGCTGCAGGCTTAACCTCCCAGAACGGTGCGAACGGTACGCCGGTTGATTTGACCGGGACCGGTGCAGCCCTGGTGGTTCCCGGCAGCACGGGTGGCAAGCATACGACTATTGCCAGCGATGCCGTAGCGCTGGCGGGGCAGAAGCAGTCGGGAACAAGCGGAACGTCCGCGCTGGCTTCCCGCGATAAGATCGGTGAAATCGCTGCGGTAACGGCTCAGATCATTTCGCTTTCCAGCGGCGGGAAAACGCCTCCGCCACCGGGTTATAACTACCGTCCTGTTTCGCTTACCGATATCTCGTCGGTTGCCCCAGCGCTGACCAGCAATGGTTCGCCGATTAAGCTGAGCGACTATCCGCTACCGGCCAACAATAACGGCTATTTTGTGGCAAACCGCGATCCGAAAAGCCCGTATCTCATTGTTACCAACCCGAAACTGGCGGGTTTAGGGCAACTGGATAGCAGCCTGTTTAATGATTTGTACAAGCTGGCCGGGACAACGCCGCCTTCGGCGCCGCAGGAAAACCGTACAACCTATACCGATACCACGCAGTTCCTGGGGTCGGATTATTTCCTGGCGCGTCTGAATCTGCGTCCGGAATATGATTACCGTTTCCTGGGCGATGCGGCCTTCGACACCCGCTACGTCAGCAATCAGATCCTGAACGAGACCGGTAGCCGCTACGTTAACGGCGTGGGCTCCGACCTTGAGCAGATGCAGTATCTGATCGATCGCGCCGCTCAGGCCCGTGACAAGCTGGGGTTACAGCTCGGCGTCAGCCTGTCGGAAGAGCAGGTTGCCTCGCTGGATTCCAGTATCCTGTGGTGGGAAAACACGGTGATTGAGGGACAAAATGTCCTCGTGCCAAGGCTGTACCTGTCGGCGAAGGACGTGGCGTTTAACAAAGGGAGCATTATCGCCGGGAACCAGGTGATCCTTAATGCTGGCAGCATCACGAATGACGGCAGTACGCTGCAGGGTAAAAGCCTGCTGGCTGCCAGCAGCCAGAGCACAATCAACAACATCAATGGCGGCCTGATCGGTTCCAGCGGAAGCCTGCAGCTTAGCGCCCTGGGCAATATCAATAACGTGGGGTCCACCATCAGCGGGCAGACGGTTAGCCTTGAGAGCGTGGGGGGGAGCATTATTAACCAGACGCTGACCAACCAGTGGAATATCTCGGGCGCTACGAACGGATGGAACAGCCAGGCCGTCTCGCTGACGCAAACCGACCTGGGCGCACTTGCTTCCATCAAAGCGACGGACAGCCTGACCCTGAGCGCCGGGAAAGATATCATCAATACTGGCGCTAACCTCAGTGCTGGCGGCGATATGTTGCTAAAAGCGCTGGATGATATCTCTGTTACAGGGAATCAACTGGTGACGCGCGACCGTTATGGCCGCAATCTCAATGAGACCGTCACCAACCAGGGCAGTACGGTCACCAGCGGAGGCAATCTTGGCCTGCAGGCAGGTCACGATCTGAACGTTACGGGCAGTAATCTGACGGCCGGAGGCAGCGCTGCGCTTTGGGCGGGGAACGATCTGGTGCTGGATGTGGCGCAGAATAGCCGCCACAGCCAGACCGCGAAAACGGATTCCCTGAAGACGGATAATACGCGTACGGTCATTAGCGCTGGCGACGATCTGACGCTGGCCGCAGGCCGCGATCTGCGCAGTAACGCCGCGGCGCTTGCCGCACAGGATCGCGTGGGGCTGCAGGCCGGACGGGATATCGATCTGCTGGCGGCAGAGACCACAACCAGCGACAAATACAGCGCGAAGAAAAAGGTCGAGATCAACCAGTCCGTGCGCCAGCAGGGAACGGAGATCGCCAGCGGCAGCAGCACCACAATCATTGCGAACCGTGATGTTAATGCCCAGGCGGCGCAGGTCACAGCACACGGGGATATTGGCGTGGGCGCAGGGCGGGACATAAATCTCGCCACCGCTACCGACAGCGATTACCACTACAAAGAGCAGACCAAAACTAAGAAAGGTTTCCTGAGCAAGAAAACCACCCACACCATCGAGGAGAACAGCGCGACGCGTGAATCCGGCTCATTGCTGAGCGGCGATAACGTGCAGGTGGTGGCGGGCAATAACCTGCGGGTGTCAGGCTCCGCCGTGGCGGGCGATGGCGACGTGCGGCTTAAGGCAGGTAACAACGTTGATATCGTTGCAGCTACCAACACCGACACCTCCTGGCGCTTTAAGGAAGAGAAAAAATCCGGCCTGATGGGCTCGGGCGGGATTGGCTTCACCATCGGCAGCAGCAAAAGTACCCAGGATCTCCGTGAGAAGGGCACCACCCAGAGCCAGAGCTTCAGTACGGTGGGCTCGACAGGGGGAAGCGTGGATATCGCTGCCGGTAATCAGCTTCATGTCGGCGGTGCGGACCTGGTGGCGGGCAAGGACATGGCGCTCACCGGTGACAGCGTGGCGATCGAACCGGGTCATGACAGGCTTACCAGCGATCAAACCTTCAAGCAGAAAAGCAGCGGCCTGACGATTGCCCTCTCCGGCGCCGTGGGTGACGCAGTGAACGCTGCCGCCAGCACGGCAATGGCGGTAAAAGAGCAGAGCGATGGTCGTCTCGCAGCGTTACAGGCGACCAAAGCTGCGCTTTCGGGTGCCCAGGCCGTGCAGGCCAACCGTCTCGCAGAAGTAACCCACGGCAGCGACCCCACCAGGAATGGTGCGTTCGGCGTGATGGCCTCGATTGGCGGGCAGTCTTCTAAATCCACTTCACATTCGGAGCAGGATAAGACCACCGGCAGCACGCTGAATGCTGGTAATAACCTCGCCATCACGGCGACAGGTCAGGGACATGCTGCCAACAGCGGTGATATTACCGTGACGGGCAGCCAACTGAAGGCGGGCAAAGATCTGACGCTTAATGCAGCCCAGGATATCAGCCTGGCGGGCGCAGCCGATACCAACAAGCTGACGGGCAGCAACTCCAGCAAAGGTGGCTCGGTCGGCATCGGTATCACCGCCGGTCCGAAAGGTGCGGGTATCACCCTCTCTGCCAGCGTAAACGCTGCAAAAGGTAAAGAAAAAGGTAATGGAACCTCCTGGAACGAAACGACGCTGGATGCCGGGCAGACTGTCAGCCTCACGAGCGGCCGCGACACGGTGCTGAAAGGCGCACAGGTCAATGGCGATAAAATCACGGCGGATGTCGGGCGCGACCTGACCCTCAGCAGCCTGCAGGATAGCGACAAATACGACAGCAAACAGCAGAGCATGAATGCTGGCGCAAGCTACACCTGGGGTGCGGGCGGCGGTAGCGGTAGCTTTAGCATCAGCCGCGATAAGATGAAGAGTAATTATGACTCGGTGCAGGAGCAGACCGGGATCTTTGCAGGCAAAGGCGGCTTTGATATTAACGTCGGCAACCATACGCAGCTGGACGGTGCGGTGATTGCCAGCCGTGCTGACGCAGACAAAAACCGCCTGGAGACGGCGACGCTAGGCTTCGCGGACATCAACAATAAAGCGGAGTATAAGGTTGAGCATCAGGGCGTGGGCTTCAGTACCGGCGTCGGGGTTGCAGGTAATCTGGTTGGCAATATGGCCAACACCCTGCTGGCAGGGATGGGGAGCAGCGGCAATGCGGAAGGGACCACGCAGTCAGCGGTGGCCGACGGCGCTATCATCGTTCGCGACCAGTCTAATCAGAAGCAGGATGTCAGCACGCTCAGCCGTGACACTGACCATGCCAACGGCAGTATCGACCCGATCTTTAACAAAGAGAAAGAGCAAAAACGACTGCAAACCGCGCAGATGATTGGTGAGATCGGCAATCAGGTTGCGGATATTGCGCACACCAACGGCAAGATTGCGGCCACGGAAGCGGCCAACGAGAAGATGAAAACCGCTGGCGGCGATGAGCGTAACGCCGCCATCAGCCAGCTGAAAAAAGACGGTAAAGAGGTTACCGATCAGGCAATTCATGATCAGATGTACCAGACCTTCTATAACGAAGCGTTCAACAAGTCTGGCATGGGAACGGGGCAGAGCACCCAGCGCGCCATCACGGCAGCAACGGCAGCCGTTCAGGCGCTTGCAGGAGGAGACATAAAAGCTGCGATTGGCGGCGGTGCCGCGCCGTATATCGCCAATGCCATCGCTAATGCCATACCCGAGACGGATCTTAAAGGACGTGTGCTGGCCCATGCTGTCGTCAACGCCGCGCTTGCAGCGGCTTCCGGCAGAGATGCTGCTTCCGCCGCAGCCGGTGCGGCGGTGGGCGAGCTGGCCGGTAAGATTGCGGTTGATGGCTTTGGTAAAAAAGTCAGCGAACTGAGCGAGGAAGAGAAACAGACGGTATCTGCGCTAGCGACACTGGCTTCTGGCCTGGCTGGCGGACTCGTCGGAGACAGTAGCGCGAATGCGGTAGCGTCGGCGCAAGCGGGCAAGACGACAGTTGAGAATAACTCGCTCAGTGCACAGGATGAGAAAAAACGCCAGGACGCGAAGTGGTCATTGCCGTATATCAAGGACGCAACAGAAAAAGCGAAAGCTGAAAAGCTGATTGCTGATCTTAATGCGAAGGATAAAGCATTCGATATAGCGCTGGATAAAGCCTGCCAGGGACTGTCGTCATCAGCATGTCAGGGGATGAGGCAGGAGCTGGCTGTAATGGGTCAGAGCTATGATGAGCAGATGGATGGTCAGTATGTCGGCACAATGGGCAGTGTGTATAAAGACGGTGCCGAGAAAATTGCCGGGCAGCAGTGGCAGTACGCCACCGCCGATGCTAAGGCGCAGCGTGACGCCAGTGTTGAGTTAATAGGCAAAAACTGGGGCGTCAGTCCGGAAACCGCCGCGATACTTTATGATGGAATGACGGCCGTGCACAGTACTGCGGCTGTTGCTGGGTCTCTTTATGGGATGAGAGGCCCGAGTACGGTAACTGTTTATCGCGTTGAAGGGACACCAAACACTCGCCTTTTGATTGGAGATAATGGACAAGTTACTATCACTGGCAGTACAACCTTATATTTAAATTTTGGCGATAAAGCCAGAGCTATAGCGTTTTTTGAAAAACGCAGCATCCAAAATATGGACGATGCAACGATCAAAACATTTGAAGTACCCAACTCTGTTTTGGATGATTTGAGAAGAACGGCTGTCAAAGAGAGTGTCGCCAGATTGCCAGAGAACAAAGGAAAGCCTGTGATTGCTGATCCAACAAAAGCTAAAGATCAGTATGGGATAAGACCTGAAAAGCTGAAAGAATTGCAAGATAAGATCATTCCGGGGACGGGAAAAGATGCAAGTAAATGACGAAGTATTACGGCAAATTGTTTTAGAAAGGGAGAGGTTAACAACCCCTCCCCAGGCGATGAGTAAGGCATCTGGAGTCGGAATCGCCAGGTTCGTTGTGTCGTGTAATGATGCTTATTTAGTTTTGACACTTGCGAAAGATGTTATGACTATTATAAATAATTATTCGACACAAAATTGGCCGTCTCTTGATAGATGGTTAAATATACTTCCACTTCAATTTACTCATTGTTTCTTGCCTGAGTTATCGGAAGTCGAAAGGGAAAAACAAACAAAAGACTGGGAAGCCCTGACATACGAAGAGAAACTAACTGAAGCTTCTCATGATGAACAGTGGACGTTATCGTCATGGTTATCATGGATGGAGCCAAATGAGCGTGAATGGTTTTGGTGGGATACTATTATTTTCGATATGCCCTTAAATAATACCCACTTTTTAATAGAAGTAACGACTTTGGACTCAATGTTTATGGCCGGAGCATTGAAAAAGTTATTTAAAGCCTGTGGAGCGATAGACGTTGTCTCAGAAGATGACCTGTAGATAAACAATTCCAAACTCTACTATTCCGGGATTGATGGCATGCTTGCGGCGGGGAAGGTCTGGTCGCGAATACGCAGCCGCCGCCGCTCGTCGCCAATCTCGACGTTAATCTGAAACGCGGCCACCAGGTTGGCACCGCCTCCCTCCGCTTAAAAATAATTCTGCCGTGATGGAATAAAATCCTACAAGCGGCATCTTATTGCGAATGATAACGAGCCCACGACGAGTGCAGACCTTATGCCCCCTAATGACGCTGAAAATAACCAGCTGCGAGAGCTGATCCCCGGACTGCGCCGTTTCGCCCTCTGGCTGATTCGGGATGTCCATGTAGCCGACGATCTGGTTCAGACAACGCTTGAGCGTGCCCTGGATAAATGGACAACACGACGCCCCGATGCCTCGTTAAAAAGCTGGTTATTCACCATTCTTTATCGCGAGTTCCTGATCGAGAAACGCCGCACAAAGCGCTACTGGGGATTGCTCAGCAGAATGAAAAGCGATGACAATCCTGCCTGGCCGTCAGCAGAGCAAGAGATTGCAACGCAAAGTATGCTGGAAGCCTTTGGTCGTTTGACGGAAGAACAACGGAGTTTGTTGATACTCATTGCCATTGAAGGACTGAGTTATCAGGACGTTGCCCATGTGATGGATATTCCCATCGGCACCGTGATGTCCCGATTGTCCCGGGCCCGCCAGGCACTACACCGTCTGGGTGAGGGTGACGTCCCACAGCCGATATTGAGACTGATGAAATGAAAATACCGCCTAACGAGCACGATTTGCATGCGTACGTCGACGACCAGTTGGATGCGAGCGAACGCGTTGTCATTGAACGTTACCTGGCGCAGCACCCGCACATTGCCCGTCAGGTTCAGGGCTGGCGGGAGGATGCACAACGCCTGCGTGCCACGCTGGCAGGGCTGCCTCTGCCCGACGTAACTACCACGCTGGATCCTGCCGCGATACGCGCCCGACAGGTGCGTCGCACCCACAGCCGTATGCGGCTGGCCGCCTCTTTTGTTTTGTGTATTGCGCTGGGTTTGCTGGGGGGCTGGCAGGCTCACAGCTGGCAAAGCCCCGCCAGCGCGCCGATGGGTGATGCGCTCAGCGCCTACAAGCTGATGGTCATAGAGAAGAGCATGACCGCCGATTTTACTCCGGATGGACCGAAAGCGCTGACAGCGTGGCTCACCCAGCACGTTGGTACGAGCGCACAAATGCCGGATCTGCGTCAGGCTGGCTTCACGCCGGTGAGCGGTCGCCTGTTTGCTACGGAACAGGGGGCCGCCGCGATGGTGCTCTATCGGGATCATGCCGGGCATACCCTTAGCTTTTATATTCGTCCACCGGACCCTCGCCAGCCGCTGCTTTCTTCCGGGCAGCGCAGCGCAGAAGGTCTGGTTGCCCTTTATGGTTCCTCGCAGGGGTTGAACTACGCCGTCGTCGGCCCGGCTGGCATGGTCAATAATCCGGCCATTTCCCGCGAGCTGAGCAAACGGATCTGACGACGTCATTGTCCGTTGCGGAAAAAATAGTTTTTTTGCAACGGTCGGGAATAAACGGCGCGCTGAAGCATCTCTTACACAGGTCTGCATGATGCAGACCTGGATGAATAAGGATTGAGAGATGAGAAAAGCAACGCTAGCCACTCACGGTTTTTTCATGGCGTCTTTATTGCTTGCAGGTACTGCCTTCCCGGTTTCCGCAAGCACGACGCCGCTGACAAAAGCGGTCAAACAAAATTTTGATGGCGAAATCCAGAACAATACGCTGGCAGTGAGCCCGAATGAAACACAGGCCGTTGTTGCACGCAGCGGACAACCTGAAGTCATTGTTTACGACTTGACGACCGGTACCGTCAGCGCGGTGCTGAAGCACTTCAACACTCCGCGAAATATCGTATTTGCACCGGACGGTAAGAGTTTCTATGTCTCGGATAGCAGTCTGGGCCTTATCGAGCGCGTGGATGCTTCGACCTTCGAAACGCGTGAATACTATGCCGCAGGCCCTGGCGCGTTTGGCACGGTGTTAAGCAAAGATGGCAAGACGCTCTATATCAATAATCAGGCCAGCAACGCAGTCATCAGTATGAATACTGAGACGAAAATTGCGAATGCCGTGATCACCGGGTTTTCGCAACCCCGACAGGGTGTGCGACTCAGCCCGGATGGCCGGGTGCTGTATGTTACCAACTTCGTTAGCGACAAAATCACCCTCGTAGATACCGCCACCAACAAAATCATCGGTGAAATTGGCGGGTTTAATAAGATCCGCGCCATTTCCGTGACCGCAGACGGGAAAACGCTGTTTGCCGCCAATAGTGGGAATGACACGATTTCGGTCGTCGACACCACCGCGCAAAAGGTGACTGACACCATTCCTGTCGGGAAGCAACCGTATGGTGCGGCGCTGTCGCCAGACGGTAAATTCGTTTACAGCGGCAACCTGGGTGATAACAGCGTCTCCATTATCGACGTGCAGACACGCAAAGCGATCGCCACCGTGAAGGGCTTTAACGAACCGCGACAGGCCATCGTCTTTACCGCAGATAACCGATATGCCTGGGTACTGAACAAAGATTTGAGCATCTCCAGAATCGATCGTGAAACGCAACGTATTGTGTCCACGATCAAACGCTGAAGACCTGAAACTTACGCAAAGAGAATGACATGAAAAAAACAACACACAACGTTTTACTTGCTGCACTGCTGGCTCTGGTTTCTGGGCAAAGCGTTGCTGCCGTAAAGGATGACGCGCTGGCGCATTTTAACGCTATCGCCGACGGGAAAACCGCAGATCTCAAGCAACAGTACGCGCAAGACGCGCGTCTGGATTGGATAGGAGGGCCGCTGGACGGCACTTATACCTCATCTGACGCGATTGGCGGAGTATGGAGCAAATTCATCACGACCCAGGGAAAACTGAGCCACAAAGTCGATAATCTGAATGAGGTCACAAACCCGAAAGGGAGTACCGTCACCGCACGTGTTCAGTTTGCCGGAAAAACGACAATCAATGTCTTTTATGTCCTGACCTACCGCGAAGGCAAAATCGTCAATGAAACGTGGCAGATTGATCCTGCAAAAGGTTAAAAAACGGCTGACCCCAGTTATATCCCGCCAGTACGGCGGGATTTTTTTATGCATCACAGCGTGTTATTGAACAATAACCCGTCCATTTAGCGGCTGGAGTGGGCGGTTATTGCTGTGTTCAAGCGCTTGCTTAAATGTTTCCAGCTGTTTTTCAGATAGGTTTACCGTATTTTTCATCACCAGCCAGCGCAACCCTTCAGTACAGGGTGGGGTCGTCAGTGAGCCGCTGAAGCGATAATAGTGGAGATCGGCCGGAAACAGCGGGCGGAGGTCGAAGCGTTTATCAATCGAGACTTCGTG
Source organism: Enterobacter sp. ECC_219_Taxon_10 (assembly GCF_058354905.1). Taxonomy (NCBI): domain Bacteria; kingdom Pseudomonadati; phylum Pseudomonadota; class Gammaproteobacteria; order Enterobacterales; family Enterobacteriaceae; genus Enterobacter; species Enterobacter sp. ECC_219_Taxon_10. Next base: position 100,361 of record NZ_CM178005.1, read on the forward strand.
GTTCTTCTCTTTCGGAAGACGCGCCAGCAGCGGGGACAGTGCGGTGTTTTCAGGGCCAACCTCGAACATAACGGCAAGCACCGCGATGTCGCCGTCTTCGCTGGCATGGACAAAGTGCGCCTCAAGCGGGAAGGATTTACCGTTAATCCGGTTCTCGCTCGGGGTATGGAAATGATACTGGCGCAAGATAAACGTGGTGTCATCCAGACGGAATTCATCTTCATCTCCAGCAGTGACCTGAAGAGTGTGACCGTTGTTGACAAGCTTTTCTGCTGCGGTATGAAAATCCAGAATCAGCGGCGGCAGTGTGGCATCAAAGGGATGGCGGATATCGATAGGGGATTGGTATTTCCCGGTCTTGCAGGTGGAAAATGTATCACTGAGTTCTCCCCAGTTGTCCGGTCCACCTTTTCCTTCATACGCCCAGTGCGGGGTCGATTCCGCGAAGGCGGAAACAGACAAAACGAACAGGGATGCAGTAAGGACTCGTTTCATGATGTGTCTCTATAGTTAAAGCGGATAAAGATAGAGATGACATCGTATTAAGTCCTACAAGACCCGTCCTGAAACGTGTTTTAAAGTGGAAAATGAAAGACGCTACCCCAGCCTCTCCACCCTCGTCTCCCCCTCAACCATCGACAGTTGATACAGCGAAAACGACCGCTGCTTCTCAATCAGCTTCGCCAGCTCCGGCGAGTGGCTGGTGAGCCAAATCTGCGAGTAGCGGCTGGCCTCGGCGATTAAGCTCGCCAGCGCGGGCAGCATCTGTGGGTGCAGGCTGTTTTCCGGTTCGTTCAACGCGATAAATGCCGGTGGACGCGGGCTTAACAGCGCCACCGCCAGGCACAGAAAGCGCAGGGTGCCGTCGGAGAACTCCGCCGGTTCCAGCGGTCTGCTCAGCCCCTCGCGCTGCATCATCATGCGAAAACGTCCGCCGGTGTTGTCGCTGTAAAACACGCAGCCGGGGAAGGCCTGGTCGAGGATGCGCATCAGCAGCAGCTCGTCGCCAATCTCCACAATGGTCTGAAACGCCGCCGCGAGATTAGCGCCGTCGCTGGCCAGCACCGGCGAGCGAAAGCCGACCTGCGGGGCGCGCATCGCCGAGCCGATTGATACAGAAAACTCATGATAAAAGCGCCAGTTACGCAGGGACTCGCGCATCTGCGACACTTCCGGGTAAAGGTGCGGTTCGCCGAGCTGCCCGAATACCGATTCGTTCTCGTACAGCGTGCCGCTGTGGGTCACTTTTTCATGATGCACGTTGTTCAGAAACACGGCCTGATTCCTGCGCTTCATCAGCTGTGACGACGGTCGACGGTGCTGGCCGCTCAGCCAGATGGACTCCTCTTTGATCACCGGGTCGAGCTGAAACTGCGACGGGTAAGGCAGCTTCTCCACAAACCCGACCTGCAACTCGTATTCATAGGTCTCTGTTTCCACCGAGAGGTTCATCCGCCGCAGCTGGTCGCTGCGGGTTTTACCTGCCCAGAACACCTTCAGAATGCCGCCCTCGTTCGCCAGCGCCTGGGAAAACTGCCCCTGGGCGGCGCTGTGCATCAGGTATATCGCCTTGTAAATATTGGATTTCCCGGTGCCGTTTGGCCCAAAGACGATATTGAGCTGCTCCAGCTCCAGCGACATCTCGCGGATGGAGCGGTAGTTTTGAATATGCAGGGTGTTGATCACAGGCAGGCCCCTTTTTGCAGAATAAGCCTGTATATAATCACAGTCTTTGAGGTGAAATGCAAAAAAGAGACGACAGTGAGGATGTCGTCTAAACGGGGTACTGCTTTGGGCCTCTAAGGGTCAATGGGGCCTTCGCATTTTTATGATCACTTGACTGCCAGACGCAGACCCAAATCATCAGGATAGGGATCAAAATAGTTTTGCGTCATCAGATACCGGTCGGGGTATTCGGCCAGGTAGTGCTTCAGCAGCGTGATCGGCGCGAGGATAGGCAACTGTCCGTTGCGATAGTGCAGGATCACGTCGCGCAGCTCGCCGCGCTGGCGGCTGTTCAGCTGGTTACGGAAATACCCCTGAATGTGCATCAGCACGTTGGTGTGATTCTTCCGCGAGGCGGGTTTTTTCAGGATGGTCATCAGCTTTTCCCGGTACGCCACGAAGAAGGCGTCCAGGTCTTCCCACTCGTGCAGCGAGGCAACGAACGGGCCGATTTCACGGTAGCCCGCCTGATGGTGCGCCAGCAGTTGAAGCTTATAGCGGCTGTGGAAGTCCAGCAGCGCGCGGCGCGTAAGGCCATTTTTACGCAGCGTATTCAGTTCGTGCAGCGCAAAAACGCGCTCGACGAAGTTTTCCCGCAGCACTGGGTCGTGCAGGCGTCCGTCCTCTTCCACGGGCAGCCACGGCCAGGTTTCAAGAAGGGCGGCGGTGAACAGCCCGACGCCCTCCTTGCGGCCCCGGTTGCCGTTTTCATCATACAGCCGCACGCGTTCCAGGCCGCAGCTTGGGGATTTTGCACAGACGATAAATCCTGACAGATCGCCGATTTTCGGCAGGTAGTCCGCCGTGAAGTTGGCCATTTTCTGCGTGAGGTCATCATGAGGCGGCTTGCTGAAACGGAGCTGCGTTTCGCCGCTGTCCGTCAGCGTCAGGCGTATGGCCGGGCGAGGCGTAGGCAGGCCGATGGCCATTTCCGGGCAGACGGGCCTGAAATTCACCCACTGGGCCAGCTCATCCATGACGAAGCCCATGCGTTTGTGTCCGCCGTCAAAGCGAACAGCGGATCCGGTCAAACATCCGCTAATACCGAGCACAGGTTTCGTTGTCATGGTGAAGTCCTCCCGTTCATATAACTAAAACTTACACAACATGACTAATTTGTCCAAGTATTCGCGGAACTATTTTTTATAATCCTTTAAAATCAATGCGTCTTAGCTGCCCTTGTAGGTCGAATAACCGTACTGGCTCAGCAGAAGCGGAATGTGCAGTTTCTCGTTGGTGCGGGTCACGGTAAACAGCACCGGGATCTCCGGGAAGAAGGTGTCCAGCTTTTTGCCGTGGAAGTACTCTGCGGTTTTGAAGGTCACTTTATACACGCCAGGCTGCATGTCCTGATCCTGCGGATAGAGCGATTTGATACGGCCGTCGTGGTCGGTTTTGCCGCTGGCAATCGGGGTCCACTTGTCCTGCTGTTGCTTTTCGAGAGTCACAGTCACATCCGACGGCGGCATCCCGGTTTGCTGGTCGAGAATGTGGACGCTCAGCGTGCCGGCAGGGGCGCTAAAGGCGGCAGGGGCAAAGGCCATCGAGGCCAGGATCAGCAGAGGGGCAGTTTTTTTCATGGTGTATTCCTGTGGAGTTATTCGTCACAGGAAAACGTTAGCATCTGCGGCGCGGGAAAATATTCAACTTTTCGTGAAGATTCCCGCAGGAGAAAATTATCAGAGGATAATCACTTCAAGCGATACCTGCTGCTGCCACTGCTCCACCTGCTTTTTCCGCCCGGCGGTGAGTTTGCCGCTGGTGACCAGAAGCCATTTTCGCTCCGGGAAAATTTCCGGTGCCAGCGCGTCAGGCGGAACCGGCAGGATGTCGATGCGGTGGCCCTGCCCGGTGCGCGTCAGGGCTTCGAGCCAGATCTCGCACGGGTCATTCAGGTGCCAGCCGCTGAGCAGAATGTTATCGCCCGGCGCTTTTTTATCGCCTTCGAGGCAAAACGAGGTGTAGGCGATAATGATGCCGTCGAGGATCGCGCGCAGGGTCATGGCGGCGGCGACGTTGGCCGAAACCTGGCTGCGCAGAGGGCGCAGCACGTTCGCGACCAGCTCCGGCCTTGGGTATTCGCGTCCGGCGTCGTAAATCATCTGGCGCAGGGACTCGACTTTGCCGTCCTGCAGGCGCTGCAGCATGTTCTGCTGCAGGGTTTGCCAGTTGTTGGTCCGACCCGGCATCGGGCGTTCCAGCAGCGGTTTGACCTGGCCGATCGGGACGCCTTTTTTTACCCAGTCGAGGATTTTGAGCGCCTGCTGGACGTCCTCATCGCTGTACTGGCGGTGGCCGCCTTCCGTGCGCTGTGGCTTGAGTAAACCATAGCGACGCTGCCACGCCCGCAGGGTGGTGGCGGTGATGCCGCTGAGTCGGGCGAATTCGCCGATGGAGTAAGCCATGTCCGTGTCCAGAGTGGAGGAATACTCTCAATATACTACGAATTTTCCCGAACGGGATGAAGCGCCGAAACGGTGCACTACACTTAATATCCAACCGCGCAAATGAAAGGAATTCTCATGAAGCTATGGCCTGTTGTGACCGGTGTTGCCATTGCGCTGACGCTGGTCGCCTGTAAATCCCCCACGCCGCCGAAGGGCGTGCAGCCTATTACCAACTTTGAAGCCAGCCGCTATCTCGGAAAATGGTACGAGGTCGCCCGTCTGGAAAACCGCTTTGAACGCGGGCTGGAGCAGGTAACCGCCACCTACGGCAAACGCAGCGACGGCGGCATCAGCGTGCTTAACCGGGGCTACGATCCGGTGAAGAACAAGTGGAACGAGAGCGAAGGGAAAGCCTACTTTACCGGCGAACCGACCACCGCCGCGCTGAAGGTGTCGTTCTTCGGCCCGTTCTACGGCGGCTATAACGTGATCAGGCTGGACGATAAGTACCAGTACGCGCTGGTGAGCGGCCCGAACCGCGATTACCTGTGGATCCTGTCGCGCACGCCAACCATTCCGGATGCGGTGAAGCAGGATTACCTGAACACCGCGCGCAGTCTGGGCTTCCGGGTTGATCAGCTGGTGTGGGTGAAGCAATAAAAATCGTGCTTTCTTCCTGGGGCATTACTGGCTCGCCTGGATAGACTTCCGTTAAAAGCCTAACGGAGGGACGACAACATGAACTGGCAGCCTTTTCGCGGCGATGCACCGGAAAATATGACCATTTTCAGCGCGTCCTTTCCCGACGTCAGCGACCAGTGGCCGATGAAAGACGATGCTGCCCGTAAGATCGCCTCCCTTGACCGCGCCCTGAAAGCCGAACCGGTGCTCCGGCCACCGAGGGTGGAATACGACGAAGGGGGGCAGGCCGTGCTGGTTCCTCAGAACCGCTATTCCGAACAGGCCTTCCGCAACCGTCCGGCGCTCGCCGCGTGGCGCACCCGGCTGGTGCCCTCCGCGCTGGCGCTGTTTGTGGTGCAAAATCCGCTGGAGGACCGCCTGCCCGACGGCACAAAAATGGACAGCGACAGCCGCCAGTGGTTTATCCACGCCAACGATGCCATCGGCGTGCGCTCCCGCGCCCGGGTGCTGGCCGCGCTGGTGGATAAGTACATTCATAATGAAAGCGAGAACAACTGGGTCAGCCTCGCGAGCGGCGCCGCCATTCCGGTGCTGGAGGCGCTGCGCGAAGCAAAGCTCGACGGCCAGCAGGTCTATCTCACGCTGGTGGACAAAGACCCGGTAGCGCTCAGCTGGGCCGAAACTATGGCGGCGCAGGAAGGCATTGTGGTGGGCGAACAGCTGACACTGCTCAGGCGCAACCTGCTCCATACGCTGGTGCGTAACGAGGACCTGCTGCTGGAGCTGGGCGAGCATCAGGCCGAACTGGTCGACGCGCTGGGGATCTTCGAATACTTCAACGATACCGATGCGGTGATTTTTCTCCAGCGCGCCCTGCGGCTGGTCAAACCCGGCGGCGCGGTGATTGTGTCGAACATGCTCACCAGCAGCCCGCAAATTGACTTTGTGCTGCGGGGTATCGGCTGGGAAGATATTTACCCGAGATCGTTACAGCAGCTGCAGGATATTCACCTCGCGGCGGGCGTGCCGGTGGAAAACGTCACCGTGGTTGTGCCGAAGGATGGGGTGTACGCGGTGATGGAGATTAAGGTTTAGCTCGATCTGTTCCCTCTCCCTGAGGGAGAGGGTTAGGGTGAGGGTGGAACAGACCGCAAAGCGTGGCTTGAAATAGCTCGGTTTTCCAATCATGATCCCCCAATGAAAATAGAAACCGCACTCCCCTCACACTTCGAACGTCTGGTCGCGATCTGGGAATCCTCCGTCCGTGCCACCCATCACTTTTTACAGGAAAGCGATATTGCGGCGCTGCGCCCGCTATTGCTCAACGCCTACCTGCCTAACCTCAAGGTTGTGATCGCTCGCGATGACGCAGGCGTTATTCACGGTTTTTTAGGCGTGGATGAAAACCGCATTGAAATGCTGTTTGTGGATGACGCGAGCCGGGGAAAGGGCGTCGGGAAATTGCTGCTGCAACACGCCATCGAAGAGTTTGGCGCGAACGAGGTGGACGTGAATGAGCAGAACCCGCAGGGCGTGGGATTTTATCGCCATATGGGGTTTGAGCAGGTCGGACGCTCGGAACTGGACGGGCAGGGGAATCCGTTTCCGTTGCTGCATATGCGGTTGGGTGAATGCTAACTTAACGCAAATATCACGCTTGTTAGATATGAAATGCAACGCGTTTTCCTGTGGGAAGTTCAACGTCGATACAGAGTTTTCCACCCATTGCTTCGATGTAACGCTTAAGCGTGGCAATTTTTAGTTCATTTCCACGTTGCTCAAGCTGCGTTACTGCGGGTTGGCTCACCCCCATCAGATCGGCAACATTTTTTTGCGAAAGCCTCAGCTCTTCACGTAAAAGTTGTAGACCCGTCTCGAGGATCATTTCATCTGCCATCTCTTTAATACGTTGTTGGCTTTCCGGTGAACGTGACGCAATCACTTCATTTAAGGTTTTCACTTGGTTGCCTCCAGGCTTGTCAGATGAAAGGAAAATTCGGCATCTGCGATGCGAATCATTTTTTCATAAAAGGCTTTGTCATTACTCTTATCGCCCGCGCAAAGCACAATGGCTTGACGGATAGGATCAAATGCGAAGAAAGCACGTATCGGACGACCAGCATATTGAATACGTAATTCCTTCATATGGTTATACCGTGAGCCTTTAACCGTATCTGCATAGGGGCGAGGAAGACGTGGCCCATAGTTTTGCAGATTTAACAGGTCTGCCAGTACCTTATCCTGTAATCCTTCTTCCTGCTCAAGCAGCCATTGCTCGAATACCTTTCCGAACAGAACCGTCCACATGCTTTCGTCCATGATAAGCTGTAGCTTATAAATAGAATATAAGCTGTAGTTAATAAATGCAATGGCTGTCATCGACAGCCAGGCTGTTAGTGGCAAGAGTATGACAAAGAAGGGAAATCAAGCGGATCGCGCAATTAAAAAATTGCGAGGCGCTTTCCAGCGTATTTTCTATTCATGCTGGCTAGTGAACTATCCTGCATAACCGGTTAGTTGAATGTTAATCAACTTTGCGACCAGAAAATTTTTTCATGAGATACCCATTAATAGTTCGAACATCTTTACCTTACAGATCGGCCATGGCTGCCGGAGATTGGATTACGTCTCAAGAAAAAGAAACCAATTTTGACCGCACAAAGAGCACGATGAAGAACATCCGGTTCGAGGATGAGCTTTTGGAACAGATTGAAAAGGCTGCGGGTAAGGGGAATTTTAATAAGTGGGTGAAAGAGGCTTGTAGGCTTAGGCTTTTGAGTGAGTAGTCATCAAAGCTTTATAGGTAGTGTTAACGATAAAATAGATGATAAGTTCGGAATATATGTTCCAAACTTATCATTGATGATGATTTTATAATTATCATTTATATAATTAAAATGTATCAGTCGATTTTAACCGAATCTGCTTTTAAATTTTTGCGAACTGATTCGTCGTTGCATTTTACCATTACAATTGGGACATAAATGTTGTTTCTTCCCTTCAATTTCCCATGTGTAGTATTTCTTCTTAAAGGGATTATGACAGATATCACACTGTCTGGGCTTCAATATAGCACCAATAATGACCATTAAAACTACAGCACCTATAATCCATTCCATTACGGATTCCCTTGGTGATAATTTTGAAAAGGGGGAGAGAATAACACTCAATATTTAAATGAATAAGTGATCATGTTCACATAAGGTGACTGGAATGGGCGAATCTATTTATTAATAAAGTTTTTATTAAAGCGGATGGCATTTTGGCGGAAGATCACAGGAGTCGAACCTGCCCGGGAACGCTGGCGTCCCCAACTGGATTTGAAGTCCAGCCACCTCACCGGAGATGACGATCTTCCGCGCCTGCATTGCTACATGGAGGCGGGGCGCATTATAGCTACTTTCAGGCATTTACCACATACCCCCACACACTTTTTTCACCTCTCTTTTGACCTGTACACCCCTGTTTCAGTTAATACTTAAGAAAATCCTCAGGTTAGCTTTTCGTGCTGCCAACATTTACCGCGATCACAAAAAACAAGAAACGTAATTTGCTAACCAGAAAACGCAATACCCGCCTTTGAAACAATGGTTTAAAACCAATGCAACCGGTCTCAGCGCCCCCTACAGCGTGAAGGATAAAAAAGATGAGCGAAGTATTGTCAGTAAAAGAGAAGATTGGCTACGGTATGGGAGACGCCGCCAGCCACATCATTTTTGATAACGTCATGTTGTACATGATGTTTTTCTACACCGATATTTTCGGCATTCCCGCCGGTTTTGTCGGCACCATGTTCCTGCTGGCCCGCGCGCTGGATGCGATCTCCGACCCGTGCATGGGGCTGATTGCCGACCGCACCCGCAGCCGCTGGGGCAAGTTCCGCCCGTGGATTTTGTTCGGTGCGATACCGTTCGGCATCGTCTGCGTGCTGGCCTACACCACGCCGGACCTCAGCCTCAACGGCAAAATGATCTATGCCGCCATTACTTACACGCTGCTGACCCTGCTCTATACCGTGGTCAACATCCCCTACTGCGCGCTGGGCGGCGTGATCACCAACGACCCGACGCAGCGTATCTCCCTTCAGTCCTGGCGCTTCGTGCTGGCGACCGCGGGCGGCATGCTCTCCACGGTGCTCATGATGCCGCTGGTGAACTTCATTGGCGGCGACGATAAGGCGTTCGGCTTCCAGGGCGGCATCGCCGTGCTGTCGGTTGTCGCTTTCCTGATGCTGGCGTTCTGCTTCTTCACCACCAAAGAGCGCATTCAGGTGCCGCCGAGCACCACCTCCATGCGGGAAGACCTGCGCGACATCTGGCACAACGACCAGTGGCGCATCGTCGGCGTGCTCACCATCCTCAACATCCTCGCCGTCTGCGTGCGTGGCGGGGCGATGATGTACTACTGCACCTGGATCATGGGTTCGCCGGAGGTGTTCGTCGCGTTCCTCACCACCTACTGCGTCGGCAACCTGATCGGCTCCGCGCTGGCGAAACCGCTCACCGACTGGAAATGCAAGGTCAGCATCTTCTGGTGGACCAACGCCGCGCTGGCGGTGGTCAGTGTGGCGATGTTCTTCGTCCCGATGCACGCCACCGTGCTGATGTTCGGCTTCATCTTCGTCATCGGCGTGCTGCACCAGCTGGTGACGCCGATTCAGTGGGTGATGATGTCCGATACCGTCGACTACGGCGAATGGACCAACGGCAAGCGCCTGACCGGCATCAGCTTTGCGGGCACGCTGTTCGTGCTGAAGCTCGGCCTGGCGCTGGGCGGGGCAATGATCGGCTGGATGCTGGCAGGCGGCGGCTACGACGCGGCGGCCAAAACCCAGAACAGCGCGACCATCAGCATCATTATCGGCCTGTTCACCCTGGCCCCGGCGGTCTGCTACGTGCTGAGCGCCATCATCGCCAAACGCTATTACACGCTGAAAACCCCTTTCCTGACCAAAATCCTGGGCGAGCTGGCGCAGGGCGCACGCCGCAATCAGCAGGAGTTTGAAAACCTGCCGGCCAGCAAAGAATTGCAGAACTAAGAGGACGAGAGCATGAAAATCAGTGATGGAAACTGGCTTATTCAACCGGGCCTGAACGTGACGTATCCGGTGCAGGTGTTCGACGTGGAGCAGCAGGGCAATGACCTGGTGGTGTTTGTTGCGCCGCGCGACGTGCGCGAACGCACCTGGCAGCTCGACACGTTGATGTTCACGGTGCGTCTGTTCGCCCCCCAGGAAGGGATTGTCGGGGTGCGTATCGAGCACTTCCAGGGCGCGCTGAATAACGGCCCGCACTATCCGCTGAACGTTCTGAAAGACGTGAAGGTAGAGATTGAAAACAACGCCGATTTTGCCGAGTTGAAAAGCGGCAGCGTCAGCGTGCGAGTCACCAAAGGCGAGTTCTGGGCGTTGGATTTCCTGCGCAACGGCCAGCGCATTACCGGCAGCCAGCTGAAAAACAACGGCTACGTGCAGGACAGCAACACCGACCGCAATTACGTGTTCGAACGTCTGGATCTGGACGTGGGGGAAACGGTCTACGGTCTGGGCGAGCGCTTTACCGCGCTGGTGCGCAACGGCCAGACGGTCGAAACCTGGAACCGCGACGGCGGCACCAGCACCGAGCAGTCCTACAAAAATATCCCGTTCTACCTGACCAACCGCGGCTACGGCGTGCTGGTGAATCATCCGGAAAACGTCTCGTTTGAAGTCGGCTCCGAGAAGGTCTCCAAAGTGCAGTTCAGCGTGGAAGGGGAATATCTTGAGTACTTCGTGATCGACGGCCCGACGCCGAAAGAGGTGCTGAACCGCTATACGCAGTTTACCGGGCGTCCGGCGCTGCCGCCTGCGTGGTCGTTCGGCCTGTGGCTCACCACCTCGTTCACCACCAACTACGACGAAGCGACGGTGAACAGCTTTATCGACGGCATGGCCGAGCGCGACCTGCCGCTGCACGTCTTCCACTTCGACTGCTTCTGGATGAAGGCCTTCCAGTGGTGCGATTTTGAGTGGGACCCGGTGACCTTCCCGGACCCGGAAGGCATGATCCGCCGCCTGAAAGAGAAAGGGCTGAAGGTCTGCGTGTGGATTAACCCGTACATCGGCCAGAAATCCCCGATCTTCCGGGAGCTGAAAGAGAAGGGCTACCTGCTCAAGCGCCCGGACGGCTCCCTGTGGCAGTGGGACAAATGGCAGCCGGGGCTGGCGATCTATGACTTCACCAACCCGGACGCGTGCCGGTGGTATGCCGACAGGCTGAAAGGTCTGGTGGAGATCGGTGTCGACTGCTTTAAGACCGACTTCGGCGAGCGTATCCCGACCGACGTGCAGTGGTTCGACGGGTCCGATCCGCAGAAGATGCATAACCACTACGCCTACATTTACAACGAACTTGTGTGGAACGTGCTGAAAGAGACGGTGGGGGAGGAAGAAGCGGTGCTGTTTGCCCGTTCGGCGTCCGTGGGTGCGCAGCAGTTCCCGGTACACTGGGGCGGCGACTGCTACGCCAACTACGAATCGATGGCTGAAAGCCTGCGCGGTGGGCTGTCGATTGGCCTGTCCGGCTTCGGGTTCTGGAGCCACGATATCGGCGGGTTCGAAAACACCGCCCCGGCGCACGTCTACAAGCGCTGGTGCGCGTTCGGGCTGTTCTCCAGCCACAGCCGCCTGCATGGCAGCAAATCCTACCGCGTGCCGTGGGCGTACGATGACGAGTCCTGCGACGTGGTGCGTCACTTCACCCAGATCAAATGTCAGCTGATGCCGTATCTGTATCGCCAGGCGGCGCTGGCGCGTGAGTTCGGCACGCCGATGCTGCGGGCGATGATGCTGGAGTTCCCGGACGATCCGGCGTGCGATTACCTTGACCGTCAGTACATGCTGGGGGATTCAGTGATGGTCGCGCCGGTGTTCTCTGAGGCGGGCGACGTACAGTTCTACCTGCCGGAAGGCCGCTGGACGCACCTGTGGCACAACGACGAACTTCAGGGCAGCCGCTGGCATAAGCAGCAGCACGATTTCATGAGCCTGCCGGTCTACGTGCGCGACAATACCCTGCTGGCGCTGGGTAACAACAACCAGAAGCCGGACTACGCGTGGAATGAGGGGACGGCCTTCCAGCTGTTTAACCTGGACGATGGCGCAACGGCGGTAAGCGAGGTGCCTGCGGCGGACGGTTCAGTGGCGTTTACGCTGAAGGCGTCACGTCGGGGAGACATTGTGACCTTTACCGGCGCGGGAGACGCGCAAAACTGGTCGGTGTGCTTGCGCAACGTGCAGAAGGTGAGCGGCGTGAAGGGCGGTTCACTCGCGGGCAGCGAGTGGGGTGTGGTGGTGAAAGCGGAGGGGGAAGTGGTGGTGGTTCACCTTTAATTCCCCTCACCCTAACCCTCTCCCCAAAGGGGCGAGGGAAGGGTTTGCTCCCTCTCCCTTTCAGGGAGAGGGCTGGGGTGAGGGTGGTGTCGACACCACACCGCCCGTCATCGTCTGCTGTACCTGCTGTTTATCCATATTCACCGCGTTCAGCTTGCCGTTCACCGTCGGCTTAAGCGGGGCATTCGCCTGCACGCTGCCGCTGGCGGTCATCTGAATATTGCCGTCACCCGTAATCGGCAGCGCAGGCCAGCCCCACTGCTGCAGCACGTTGAGCGGCACGCCGCGCCCGTTCAGGCTCACCGTGGTCTGCCGCTGTGGCAGCTGTGAAACCGTCGCCGTGGCTTCCAGAATGCCTTTCTCGGTAAACGCGCTCAGGTCGGTAATGTTCACCGTGGCGGCGTTGGCATTCAGCGCCAGCGACGGACGGCGTACGTCGACGCGGTTAAAGGTCGCCGCCGCGCCGTTCAATGTTGCGCTGCCGCCCCAGACGCCCCACTGGCGATCTTTCACCAGCTGCAGGTTTGCGCCATAGCCGTCCAGAGAGGTGATCTGCCACGGGAAGGCGGGATCGATGTCGATCACCAGGTTGCGGCTCAGGCCGAATTTTTGCAGCGTGACGCTGTTCAGCCATTCCGGCAGCGGCTCCATCCACAGCGTTTTCCAGTTCTGCGGCAGGGTGTACTCCAGCCCGGCGATGGCGACATCGTCCAGCACCAGCGCTTTGCCGTCGCGCAGCCAGTTACCGGACGTGCGCACCATGCCGCCTTCCCAGCGGGAGGTGAACTGGCGCAGCGCCATGCCCTGCGGGGAAAACTCCGCATTCAGGATCGGGTCGAAAAGGTGCAGCGAGCCGTAGATAAACTCGCTGGCATTCATGGACAGGCGGCCTTCCTGGCTCTGCCAGTCGCCTTTGCTGAGAGTCAGGTTGCGCAGGCTTAAGTCGAGATCGGTCACCGCCCAGTCCGGACCCTGAAGCCTGGCGTCGGTCACGTCCAGACGGCCAATCTGTAAAGAGGGAATGGTGGCCAGTGGTGCGAAGAACGCCGTCAGCGTTTTGTCGCTCTGCAGGCGGATCTCGTTCAGGCGCATCGTGTCGATAATCCAGCTCCCGTCGGCGTTGCGCAGGGCGGAGCCGGTGAGTGAACCACGGGCCATGTCGGCACCAATCGTTTTCAGCACCACCTCCTTGCCGTTCAGCTGGCCCTCGATCAGCACGTTGGTGGCCGGTACGCCGTTCAGGGTCAGCGAGCCCGCGCTCATCTGGATCTGCGCGTTATTCCCCAGCACGTTGCCGGCTTCCGGCTGCCATGGGCTGACGCCACCCGTGACCTTTTGCGCGCTCAGGTCCCATTCGGTATTCGGGCTGTTAAAGGCCATGTTGTTCAGCTGCAGACGATCGGCCTGGAAGGGCAGCGGTGCTGTTTGAGGCGAGAGATTCAGCGTACCGTCGAACAGGGTGATGGTGCCCATGTGCAGCGGATCGGTGATCTGGCGGCTGCTCAGGCCAATATCGACTTTTTTGGCAACTAATGTGGCAGGTTTACCATCCCGCCCAAAGGTGACGTTTTCCAGAATGATGTGGGAAGGCGACGAAAAGCGGTGATTCATTTTATCGAAACTGAGTTCGTAGTTGGTATTCACCGTAATCCAGCTGCTGACCTGAGCCGCGCCCCAGCGGGTCTGGAGCAAAATATAGAACGCCAGCAGCACAATAAGCAGGGCTATCAGAAGATAGACGAGTAGCTTTCCAATAAATTTCATGGTCTTCCATCCCGCAAAACGAACATAAAGGAGTTATGCACGATTTATACGCAATGCTCAAGGCGGGAATGGTGTAATTAGATGTCACGGCAGGCATTGACTGCCTGCCGTGAGGGAGATCAGTTCTTCTCAGGCGGGAAAACGAGGTTCAGCATGATAGCGGTGATACCGCCCGCGGCAATGCCGGAAGAGAGCAGGTTTTTCACCCAGTCCGGGGCAAACTGCAGGATCAGCGGCTGCTGGGAAACGCCCAGGCCAACTGCCAGCGACAGCGCGATAATCATGATCGCGCGGCGGTTCAGCGGCTCGCGGGAGACGATACGCACGCCGGAGGCCGCGATAGTCCCGAACATCACCAGCGTTGCGCCGCCGAGTACCGGCTCAGGAATGTGCTGCACAAAGCCGCTCACCGCCGGGAACAGGCCGAGGACGATCAGCATCAGCGCCACCACAAAACCGACGTAGCGGCTGGCCACGCCAGTCAGCTGGATCACGCCGTTATTCTGGCCGAAGCAGGAGTTCGGGAAGGTGTTGAATACCGCAGAGACAAACGAGTTCAGGCCGTTCGCCAGCACGCCGCCTTTCAGACGCTTCATGTACAGCGGGCCGGACACCGGCTGCTCGGAGACGTCGGAGGTGGCGGTGATATCGCCGATGGTCTCCAGAGAGGTGATCATAAAGACCAGCATCAGCGGCAGGAGCAGGCCCCAGTCAATGCCCAGTCCGTAGTACAGCGGCGTAGGAACGGTGATCAGCGCGCTGTTGGTCGGCGCGGTGTTTTCCGGCAGCATGCCCAGCGCCCACGCCAGCAAATAACCCGCCGCCATGGCGATCACCAGCGAGGCGACGCGCAGGTAAGGGTTACGCTGACGGTTAAGCAGAATAATAATTGCCAGCACTACGCCCGCCAGCAGCAGGTTTTTCGGCGCGCCGAAGGTGTGGTCGCTCATTGCCGCATAGCCGCCGCCGATGGAGGTGAGGCCCACCTGGATCAGCGACAGGCCAATAATCATCACCACCACGCCGGAGACCAGCGGGGTAATGACGCGGCGAGCCAGATGCAGCACGCGGGAGATGACCATCTCCGTGCAGCTGGCCAGCATCAGGGTGCCGAACAGCGCCGCCATCATGGTTGGGACATCCGCACCGCCGGTTTTCAGCGCCGTACCGCCCATGATCAACGGTGCCACGAAGTTAAAGCTGGTGCCCTGAATTGACAATAATCCAGAGCCCACCGGACCCCACGCTTTAATTTGAATAATGGAGGCCACGCCGGAAGCGAACAGAGACATACTGATGATGTGCTGCGTATCCTGCGCCGGTAAGCCAAGTGCCTGGCAGATCAGCAGCGCCGGAGTGATCACGGCAACAAACATCGCCAGAAGATGCTGGCAGGCGGCGAAAAGCGTCTGCGGAAGCGGCGGGCGGTCTTCAAGGCGGTAAATCAGTTCGCTATTATGCTTCTTCGCAATCGGTTGCGCATCAGGCGACTCTATGGTGTTAACGGACATCGGCGGCAATCCCACGGTGGAAAAGCGGGCATTTTATCTGACCACCTGGTAAAAGCAAACGATTGCCAGCAAAAAAAGGGAAGAAAATCTGCCGCTGTGAGCAGGTTTTCTACAACGCATCGGGAAAAAAAATTACACTTTTTGCGCCGGGGCTCATGAAGAGCGCAAACCGGCCCAGGATAACGCCGCGTGTGTATGGAACACGCGCAAAACAGGAGCCTTTTATGATTCATCTCGATACGTTGTCGACCCTTGTTGCCGCAACGCTGGTCTTACTGCTTGGCCGTAAGCTGGTACATAGCGTTTCCTTTCTGAAAAAGTACACTATCCCTGAACCCGTCGCCGGCGGTCTGCTGGTGGCGCTGGCCCTGCTGATACTGAAAAAAAGCATGGGCTGGGAAATTGATTTTGATATGTCCCTGAAAGACCCGCTGATGCTGGCCTTCTTTGCCACTATCGGCCTGAACGCCAACCTGGCGAGCCTGCGCTCGGGCGGTAAGGTGCTCGGCGTATTCCTGATTGTGGTGGTGGGGCTGCTGCTGATGCAAAACGCCATTGGCATCGGTATGGCGACGCTGCTGGGGCTGGATCCGCTGATGGGTCTGCTGGCGGGGTCGATTACCCTTTCGGGCGGCCACGGCACTGGCGCTGCGTGGAGCAAGCTGTTCATCGAACGCTACGGGTTTGAAAACGCAACGGAAGTGGCGATGGCCTGTGCGACCTTTGGCCTGGTGCTGGGTGGCCTGATTGGTGGCCCGGTGGCGCGTTATCTGGTGAAGCACTCCACCACGCCGAACGGCAGACCTGACGATGAAATGGTGCCGACCGCGTTCGAAAAGCCGGACGTTGGACGCAGCATCACCTCACTGGTGATGATTGAAACTATCGCGATGATTGCCATCTGCCTGACCGTGGGCAAAGTGGTTGCGCAATGGCTGGCGGGTACCGCGTTTGAGCTGCCTACCTTTGTCTGCGTGTTGTTTATCGGGGTGATCCTGAGCAACGGTCTGGCGCTGATGGGCTTCTACCGCGTGTTTGAACGGGCGGTATCGGTGCTCGGCAACGTCTGCCTGTCGCTGTTCCTGGCGATGGCGCTGATGAGCCTCAAGCTGTGGGAACTGGCCTCGCTGGCGCTGCCGATGGTGGCGATTCTGGCGGTGCAGGCGCTGTTTATGGCGCTGTACGCCATGTTCGTGACCTGGCGCATGATGGGCAAAAACTACGATGCGGCGGTGCTGGCGGCGGGTCACTGCGGGTTTGGTCTGGGAGCCACTCCAACGGCTATCGCCAACATGCAGGCGATCACCGAACGGTTCGGGCCATCGCATATGGCGTTTCTGGTGGTCCCGATGGTTGGCGCATTCTTCATTGATATCGTCAACGCGCTGGTGATCAAGCTGTACCTGATGCTGCCGATGTTTGCCTGAGATCAGGCGTTGGAATAGCGTTCGGTTTCCGGCATCCAGCGTTCAATTAACGCTGCCGCCTGTTCGGGGTAGCGTTCATGAATATGGCGAGCCAGGCGCTGAACTTCGGGGATCATGGCCTGATCGCGCAGTAAATCCGCCACTTTGAATTCTGCGTTCCCCGTCTGGCGCGTGCCCAACAGTTCACCCGGGCCGCGGATCTCCAGGTCTTTTTGCGCAATTACAAAACCGTCGTTGCTGTCGCGCAGCACCTGCAACCGCATCTGGGCTGTTTTTGAGAGCGGGGCTTTGTAGAGCAGTACGCAGTGGGACGCTACCGCGCCACGGCCAACGCGCCCGCGCAGCTGGTGGAGCTGAGCAAGGCCCAGACGCTCCGGGTTTTCGATGATCATCAGGCTGGAGTTGGGTACGTCAACGCCCACTTCAATGACCGTCGTCGCAACCAGCAAATGCAGATCTCCCTGTTTGAAGGACTGCATCACCGCCTGCTTCTCGGCAGGCTTCATGCGGCCGTGAACCAGGCCAACGTTCAGCTCGGGCAGTGCCAGCTTGAGTTCTTCCCACGTCGCTTCGGCGGCCTGCGCTTCCAGCAGTTCAGACTCTTCAATCAGGGTACAGACCCAGTAGGCCTGACGCCCTTCTTGGGTGCAGGCGTTGCGCACGCGGTCAATGATATCGCTGCGGCGCGTGTCAGGAATGGCGACCGTCGTGACCGGGGTACGGCCCGGCGGCAGTTCGTCGATGGTGGAGGTATCCAGATCGGCATAGGCGGTCATCGCCAGGGTGCGCGGGATCGGCGTGGCGGTCATGATCAGCTGATGCGGGTGGAAGCCCTGCTGCAGCCCTTTTTCCCACAGCGCCAGACGCTGATGCACGCCAAAGCGGTGCTGCTCGTCGATAATCACCAGCGCAAGACCGTTAAACTGCACCTGCTCCTGGAAGATGGCGTGCGTGCCGACAATCATCTGCACCTGGCCGCTGGCGATGGCTTCCTGCTGCGCAAGACGCGCTTTGCCTTTTTGTTTCCCGGCAAGCCAGCCCACTTCAATCCCGAGCGGCGCGAACCATGTGCGGAAATTGTTGGCGTGCTGCTCGGCCAGCAGCTCTGTCGGTGCCATCAGTGCGACCTGCTTGCCATGGGCGATGGCGCGTAACGCGGCCAGGGCGGCAACCAGCGTTTTACCGGACCCGACGTCGCCCTGCACCAGGCGCATCATCGGCACGTCGAGCGCCATATCGCGTTCGATCTCGGCGGTGACCCGCGCCTGCGCGCCGGTGGGCTTAAAGGGCAGCGAGGCCAGCAGCTTATCTTTGAGCGCATCATTCTGGCTTAACGGCTGAGCGTGGAAACGCTGCGCGCCCGCGCGAAGCGCCAGCATGCTCAGGTTATGCGCCAGTAATTCCTCAAGGATAAGACGCCGTTGGGCGGGATGTTTGCCGCTTTCTAAATCGCTGAGCTGCAGCGTTGGCGGCGGGCGGTGCAGGGTGCGCAGCGCCTCGGGCAGGCTCATCATGCCCTGCGCCAGCTCGGGCGGCAGCAGCTCGGTAATGGCGCAGGTATCCAGCAGCTCCAGCGCCTGATCGGTGAGCTTACGCAGCGTTGCCTGCTTGATGCCTTCCGTCGTCGGGTAAACCGGGGTGAGCGTCTCCTGCAGCTCCGGCGTGCTGAGATCGCCCTGCACGCGGTACTCCGGGTGGATCATCTCTGCGCCGTATTTCCCGCGTTTAGCTTCGCCATAGGCCAGCACCCTGCGGCCCGTCGCCAGGCTGTTTTTCATCGCCGCGCTGAAGTTGAAGAAACGCATGGTGAGGATGCCGGTGCCGTCGCTGATCTGGCAGGTCATCATCCGGCGTCCGCCGAAAGTGATGTTGCAGTTCAGAACTTCGCCTTCAACGGTGGCGTAAATGGCGGGAAGCAGATCGCCAATCTTGTAGAGTTGAGTGCGGTCTTCGTAACGCAGGGGGAGGTGAAGCAGGAGATCCTGCACGGTATGCAGGCCAATTTTTGCCAGCTTATTGCTTTGTGCCGCGCCCACGCCCGTCAGGCTGTTGAGCGGGATAGCATCCAGCAGGCGGCCTTTCATCGGTTACCCGGCGTACTGCATGGTGGCCCACCACTCGGCATCGGCTTCAATTTCGCCCTGCGCGTTGACGTGGGGGTAAGGCAATTTTTTCTGCTTCGCAACGCGAGCCAGCACCGGATAGCCACCTTCAAACAGCAGACGCTGCTGTTCCTCTTCCGGCAGCATGCTGTTGCTGCGCTCGTACATCCCGGCGTTCTGACGCTGGCGCTGCGCTTCATACAGAATGAGCGCGGACGCTACGGAGACGTTAAGGGACTGGACCATGCCGATCATCGGAATGATGATGTCCCGATCCGCCAGATCCAGCGCTTCCCGGGAGATCCCTGTTTTTTCCTGACCCATCAAAATGCAGGTCGGGCGGGTATAGTCGATCTCGCGGAAATCCACGGCTTTAGCGGAGAGGTTTGTCGCAAGAACCTGCATCCCGCGGCCTTTCAGGTGCGATACGGCTTCGCTAATGGTTTGATGGTTTTTGACCGAGACCCAGCTGTTACTGCCTGCGGCAGCGGAGACCATGTTGCGCATGCGGTTGCCTGGCCAGACGGCGTGCACTTCATGCACGCCTACGGCGTCAGCGGTACGGACGATAGCAGCAACGTTATGTGGTTTATGGACCTGCTCCATGCAGACCGTCAGGTCAGGCTGACGCCTGGCGAGCATTTCGCAGATGCGGGCATAACGTTGTGAATTCATAAACCTAGTTTCGGTTTCGGGTGACTTTAATCACGTCCGGCATGACGCGGATCTTGCGCATAATGTTCGCCAGATGCACGCGGTCGCGAGCGGTCAGACGAATAAAGGCGCTGTACACGCGGCCGTCTTTTTCTTCCGTATTCAGGCTCTGAATGTTGGACGAGGCCGTGTTGATTGCTGCCGTCAGGTTCGCCAGAGCACCCTGGTGGTTGAACATATCCACCTTAATTTCGGTGATAAATTCCTGCGCGGTCTCTTTATCCCACTCGACCGCCATAAACTTCTCGGCTTCTTTCTGGTAGCCGCGAATGTTACGACAGGATTCATGGTGGATAACCAGCCCTTTGCCCGGGCTGACGTGCGCGATAATCGGGTCGCCAGGGATTGGGCGGCAGCATTTTGCGAAGGTGATCAGCACCCCGTCCGCGCCTTTAATCGGCAGATGAGCATGGCCGGATGCGCCTGGAGCAGAAGGCGTCGCTTCGCCCTGCTGCAGGTTTTTCGCCACCACGACGCTCATGGCGTTGCCCAGACCAATTTCCGCCAGCAGATCGTCCAGAGACGTGAGCTTCATACGGTCGAGTTCACGCTGGATATGCTCCGGCGGGATCTCAGCCAGCTTGCGGCTGCCGCCTAACGCGTGGTTGAGCAGACGACGCCCCAGGCTGACGGAGTCGTCGCGCTTGAGGTTTTTCAGCAGCTGACGGATTTTTGCGCGCGCTTTGGAGCTCACGACAAAGTTCAGCCAGGCCGCGTTCGGACGTGCGCCCGGCGCGGTAATAATTTCCACCGTCTGGCCGCTGGAGAGCGGCTGAGACAGCGGGTAAGGCTGTCTGTCGACGCGCGCGCCGACGCAGGCGTGCCCGATATCGGTATGCACGGCGTAGGCGAAGTCGACCGGCGTTGCGCCCGCAGGCAGTTCGACAATGCGGCCTTCTGGGGTGAAAACGTAAATCTCATCCGGGAAGAGATCGGATTTAACGCTCTCGATAAATTCAAACGAGCTACCCGCACTCTGCTGAAGCTCCAGCAGGCTCTGCATCCAGCGCTGGGCGCGGATTTGTGCGGTCGTGCTGCTTTCGCCACCGTGCTCTTTGTACGCCCAGTGTGCGGCAACACCCATCTCTGCCATCTGGTCCATGTCTTCGGTGCGGATCTGCACTTCAACAGGCACGCCGTGCGGACCGATCATCGAGGTATGCAGAGATTGATAGCCGTTCGCTTTTGGAATGGCAATGTAATCTTTCATGCGCCCCGGACGAGGTTTGTAGAGGCTGTGCATCTGCCCCAGCACGCGATAGCAGGTGTCCGAATCGTGGACGATTACGCGGAACGCGTAGATATCCATGATCGAGTGAAAACGCTGCTCTTTGAGCACCATTTTGCAGTAGATGGAATACAGATGTTTCTCGCGACCGCTGACGCGGCACGGAATTCCCGCTTCCTGTAAGCGCCCTTCAATTTCAGAGAGGATCTTTTGAATCATCTCTTTACGGTTACCGCGGGCGGCTTTTACCACCTCTTTGATTACGCGATAGCGGTTCGGGTACAACGCTTCAAAGCCCAGCTCTTCCAGCTCGGTTTTGATGTGGTGAATACCTAAACGGTGCGCCAGCGGACTGTAGATTTCGAGGGTTTCACGGGCAATGCGGCGACGTTTATCCGGGCGAAGTGAGCCCAGCGTGCGCATGTTGTGGGTACGGTCAGCGAGTTTGATGAGAATGACGCGGATATCCTGCACCATCGCCATAATCATCTTGCGGAAGTTTTCGGCTTGCGCCTCTTTCTTGTCGCGGAATTTCAGCTTATCAAGCTTAGAGACCCCTTCCACCAGCTCGGCAACGCTTTTGCCAAACAGCTGTTCCATATCCTGGTAGGTGGCAGGGGTATCTTCGATCACGTCGTGCAGCAGGGCGGCCATCAGCGTTTCGTAGTCGAGTTTCATCTCGGCCAGAATACAGGCTACCGCAACCGGGTGCGTGATATAAGGTTCACCGCTTGAACGTGTCTGGCCCTCGTGAGCGTCACGTGCAACGAGATACGCCTGCTGAAGACGCTTAATCTGGTCTTCAGGCAGGTAGGTTTGAATCAGTTGATTCAGGCTTTCAAACAGATACAAGGGCGACCCGCAGGTTTAATTAACGACGACCTTCAGCAATGGCGGTTACGGCCTGCAGTTCTGCGGCTTCCTGCTCTTGCTGCTCCTGGCGCTCACGTACGTCGAGGATCTGGTTGTTAATCAGACCTTCTTCGATTTCGCGAAGTGCAATAACGGTGGTTTTATCGTTTTCTTCCGGTACCAGCGGATCTTTACCGCCTACCTGCATCTGACGAGCGCGACGCGCGGCGACCAGCACCAGGTCAAAACGGTTACCAATTTTCTCTACAGCGTCCTGAACAGTTACGCGTGCCATACTTAAAATGCTCCACAGGTGAAGAAATGACTGGGCATGATACTGAAAGTGGGTTCAGTCTGCCAACAGTTTGGTGATTAATGCGTCATGTCGCTGCTTCTGGCGGCTCATACGCAGTCGTTCTGCGCGAAGAATGGTTTTGAGATCGCTCAGCGCGGCATCAAAATCATCATTCACAATAAGGTAATCATATTCCGCGTAATGGCTCATTTCTGCAACTGCCTGTTCCATACGCTTTGCGATGACTTCTTCGCTGTCCTGACCGCGGCCACGCAGGCGGCGATCCAGCTCATCTTTCGACGGCGGTAAAATAAAGATACTGCGCGAGTCAGGCATTTTCTTACGAATTTGCTGTGCGCCCTGCCAGTCGATGTCGAGGAACACATTCACGCCCGTCGCCAGAACCTGCTCAATGGTTTCACGTGAGGTGCCGTAGTAGTTTCCAAACACTTCTGCGTGTTCAAGAAACGCGTCTCTGCCGATCATCGCTCTGAACTCGTCGTGATCCACAAAGAAATAGTGTTCACCGTGCACTTCACCCGGACGCGGCGCTCGCGTGGTGTGAGAAACAGAAACCTGTGTGTCGTACAACGGTTGGGTTTTTAACAGTGCCTGAATAAGGCTGGATTTACCCGCGCCACTAGGGGCAGAAACAATATAAAGCGTGCCTTGAGCCATGAGAGTCTTTTGTATGTGTTAACGAAGAAGTCCTACATACGGGCTTATTATACACGTCGGCGCACCGTGACGTAGCCTTTGTCACACTTTTTCCCCTGGATTATTGAATTTTGCGTGCCGTTTTCAGGTTTTACCCGCGGTTTGCAGAAATAAAAAGAAACCCTGGATAGCGCCTCGTAAAGCGAAAGGTTGCCGTTAGCGTTGTTTTGATCGGCAGGTTATACCTCCTGCAACGCAAAGGAGGGGTAGCAATGTGGCGATGGATAAGCGGATTACTGGTGTTGTGGTGTGGCTATGGCGCGGCGGTGTGTCCGGTGTGGTCGCAGGCAAAAGCAGAGAAAGAGATTGCGTCGTTAAGCGCGCAGATAAAACGCTGGGATGATGCCTACTGGAAGCAGGGGGCGAGCGATGTAAACGACGACGTGTACGACCAGCTTCACGGGCGGTTAACGCAGTGGCAGCGCTGTTTTGGCAGTGAGATTTCAGAAGAGAAACTCCCCGCGCTGACGGGAAGCGTAAAACATCCTGTTGCCCATACGGGGGTACGTAAAGCAGCCAGCAAAGAAGCGCTGAGCCAGTGGATGCACGGCCGGAAAAATCTCTGGATGCAGCCAAAAGTCGACGGCGTGGCAGTGACGCTTGTGTATCGCAACGGAAAGCTAGCCCGGGCGATCAGCCGTGGTAATGGGCTAAAAGGCGAGGACTGGACGGCACGCGTGCGTTTGATTCCGTCCGTGCCTAAGGAGGTATCCGGCGTGCTGGCAAACAGCGTCTTACAGGGGGAGCTTTTCTGGCTACGCGAAAACCACGTCCAGCGGCAGATGGGCGGAATGAATGCACGTGCAAAAGTGGCGGGCGCGATGATGCGACAAAAGGACAACGCGTTTCTGAACCAGACGGGAATATTTATCTGGGCCTGGCCGGATGGACCGAAGGGAATGGAAAACAGGCTTTCTGAGCTGTCCAGCGCAGGTTTTTCCCTGACGGCGCGCTATACGCTGCCCGTACAGACTGTTGATGCTGTTGAAAAACAGCGTTTGGCCTGGCAAAACACGGCATTACCCTTTGCCACGGATGGCATAGTGGTTCGGTCTGCTGAGTCTCCTTCAGGGGAGCGCTGGCTGCCTGGCGAAGGCAACTGGGTCATCGCGTGGAAATATTCGCCTGCAGCACAGGTCGCTGAGGTCAGAAATATTCATTTTTCCGTGGGGCGCACGGGCAAAATTTCTGTCGTGGCGGCACTGGAGCCTGTCCAACTGGACGATAAACAGGTGCAGCGAGTGAGCCTGGGTTCGGTTGGGTGCTGGCAGAGGCTGGATATTGCCCCGGGCGATCAGGTTCAGGTAAGTCTGGCCGGGCAGGGTATCCCCCGGTTTGATAAGGTGGTCTGGCGAGGAACGGACAGACAAAAACCAGAACCACCGGCCTCGCGTTATCACTCCCTTAGCTGCTTTTATGCCTCGCCAGCGTGTATGGAACAGTTCTTTGCCCGGCTGACGTGGCTCAGTTCAAAGCAGGTATTCAACATTGAAGGATTAGGTGAGTCAGGCTGGCGGATGCTCTGGCAGGCACATCATTTTGAACATCTCTTTTCATGGCTGCTATTAACGCAGGAACAGCTGCAGTCGACGCCGGGGTTTTCCGCAGCGCGCGGGCTCGCACTTTGGCACCGCTTTAATCAGGTGCGCGAGCAGCCTTTCATCCGCTGGATTATGGCTCTGGGTGTTCCGTTACCGCAGGCGTCGCTGAAGGCTTCAGGGGAGGTGTCCTGGCAGAAGATGAGCGAGCGCAGCGCAAAGTCATGGCAGACCCTGCCGGGAACGGGAGAGGAGAAGGCGCGGCAAATCGTTAGCTGGCTGCACGCGCCAGAGATTGATGTGCTGGCGAAGTGGCTCGCTGGACAGCACATCAACGGGTTCTGAGATTAGTGAGCGCCGTGCTTATAGTGAAACACAGGCAGCCCGAGCTTCAGACGCAGCGCCAGCATGCGGGCCGTAAAGCCAAACAGCAGCGTGGAGATGACCACCACGTCGTGGTTTGAAACGTAATGCTGCAGGGCAATGTAGAGCACCGCTGCGGCGAAGGAGATGCCGGCATACAGCTCTTTTTGAAAGACCAGAGGAATGCGTTTGCAGAACATATCGCGCAGCACGCCGCCGAATACCCCCGTGACCACGGCCGCGATGGTAGCGATAACCGGACCTTCCCCCATATCGAGCGCGATTTGCGCGCCGATGATTGAAAAAACGATCAGCCCCAGCGCATCAAGCACCAGGAACAGGCGGCGCAGATGGGGCATAACGGGTGCCACTATGGTGGTTAATACGGCAGCCGTTGCGACGATAATCACGTACTCAGGATGCTTCACCCAGCCAAGCGGGTAGTGACCAAGCAGGATATCGCGCACGGAACCGCCGCCCAGCGCGGTTGCAGTAGCAATAATGATCACGCCGAAGGTGTCCATCCGGCGACGCCCGGCGGCGAGAGCGCCAGTCATGGCTTCTGCGGTGATACCAATGAGATAAAGAATGTGAAGCAGCATATACCCTCCGGTGTGAACGCGGGAAGGTTAGCGATTTGTGCGCAAGATCACGATTGAGATTTTCTAAGGCGATTGGATTTCACCTATAAAATCTAATCAATACATGCTGAATATGGTTGATTATTGGCAGGTGAATTGGAAAAGGTGTGAAAATTCGAATTAGAAATAATAATGGGTGGCATCAGCCGATACCACCCAAAAAGGGATTACTCAATATTCTGGATCTGCTCGCGCATCTGCTCAATCAGAACCTTCAGTTCAATCGCTGAGTTGGTCACTTCAGCATTGATAGACTTAGACGCCAGAGTATTCGACTCGCGGTTGAACTCCTGCATCATAAAGTCCAGACGGCGGCCTACAGCTTCCTTCTTCTTCAGTATGTTGTAGGTCTCTTTCACGTGCGCTTCCAGACGATCCAGCTCTTCGGCCACGTCAACGCGCTGCGCCATCAGCACCAGCTCTTGTTCCAGACGGGTGTTTTCCAGCTGAACTTCCGCTTCTTCCAGCTTGGCGACAAGTCGTTCGCGCTGCCATTGCAGCACTTCTGGCATGTGGGTGCGGACTTTGGCCACTTCGGTGCTCACGCCTTCAAGACGCTGCTCAATCATCGCTTTTAGCGCCTGGCCTTCGGTTTCTCGGGCAACGATAAAATCGTCCAGCGTGCCGTCGAGGGCTGCCAGAATTTCAGCGGCAATGGCATCCAGATCCTGCTCACCGGCGGCCATGACCCCAGGCCAGCGCAGAATATCAACCGGGTTGATTTCGCCTTCATCGCTCTGCATTTTGACCCAGTTCGCCGCATTCACGAGCTGTTTCGCCAGCTTTTCGTTGAGGATCAGTTCGCCCTGCGCGCTGGCATCTGGCTCAAAGCGCAGGTTGCATTCCACTTTCCCGCGGGTCAGACGCGTACGGATACGCTCGCGCACCACAGGTTCAAGGCTGCGGAACTGTTCCGGCATACGGAAATATGTTTCCAGATAGCGCTGGTTTACCGAACGCATTTCCCAGGTAGCGCTACCCCAGCTACCCTTGATTTCACGCCGGGCGTAGGCGGTCATACTGCGGATCATAGACATTCCCGTTTTTAAAGGAGAGATGGGGGGATTATAGCTTTCGGGGGCTTCTCAGGATAGGAATAAGCATCCTTTATCCGTATAATGCGCAGCCACATTCGTTTCAAGCCGGAGAATCCATCATGCGTCCATCAGGTCGTAGCGCCAATCAGGTGCGTCCCGTCACCCTGACCCGTAACTATACAAAACACGCTGAAGGCTCCGTGCTGGTTGAGTTTGGTGACACCAAAGTGCTGTGCACCGCATCCATCGAAGAAGGGGTTCCGCGCTTCCTGAAAGGCCAGGGTCAGGGCTGGATCACCGCCGAATACGGCATGCTGCCACGCGCAACGCACACCCGTAATGCCCGTGAAGCGGCAAAGGGTAAGCAGGGCGGCCGTACCATGGAGATTCAGCGTCTGATCGCACGTGCGCTGCGCGCTGCCGTTGACCTGAAAACTCTCGGTGAATTCACTATTACGCTGGACTGCGACGTAATTCAGGCAGATGGCGGCACGCGTACCGCGTCCATTACCGGTGCCTGCGTAGCGCTGGCGGATGCCCTGAACAAGCTGGTTGCAGCCGGTAAGCTGAAAACCAACCCAATGAAAGGGATGGTCGCGGCGGTTTCCGTGGGGATCGTTAACGGCGAAGCGCTTTGCGATCTGGAATACGTTGAAGATTCCGCTGCCGAGACCGACATGAACGTGGTGATGACCGAAGATGGCCGCATCATTGAGGTGCAGGGCACGGCGGAAGGCGAGCCGTTCACCCATGAAGAACTTCTCTCCCTGCTGGCGTTGGCCCGAGGGGGAATCGAATCCATTGTAACGACGCAAAAAGCGGCGTTAGAAAATTGATTTTAAAGGCGACCAGTGAGTCGCCTTTTTTTTGCCTGTAAGACAGAAAAACCAAAGGAGCGAATCCATGAAATCGTATCAGCGCCAGTTTATTGAGTTTGCTATTAATAAACAGGTACTTAAGTTTGGCGAATTTACGCTGAAATCCGGGCGTAAGAGCCCCTATTTCTTCAACGCCGGGCTGTTTAATACCGGGCGCGATCTGGCCCTGTTAGGCCGTTTCTATGCCGAAGCGCTGGTGGATTCCGGGATTGATTTTGACCTGCTGTTTGGCCCGGCCTACAAAGGCATTCCAATTGCGACCACCACAGCAGTCGCGCTGGCGGAACATCACGACCGCGACGTGCCGTACTGCTTTAACCGCAAAGAGGCCAAAACCCACGGTGAAGGCGGTAATCTTGTAGGCAGCGCGCTGCAGGGCCGCGTGATGCTGGTGGACGACGTGATCACCGCAGGCACTGCGATCCGTGAATCTATGGAGATTATCCAGGCCAACGGTGCGACGCTGGCTGGCGTGCTTATTTCTCTGGATCGTCAGGAGCGTGGTCGCGGCGATATCTCTGCTATCCAGGAAGTAGAGCGTGATTACAGCTGCAAAGTGACCTCTATCATCACCCTGAAAGACCTGATTGCGTATCTGGAAGAGAAGCCAGAGATGGCGGATCACCTGGCGGCGGTGCGGGCGTATCGCGAAGAGTTTGGCGTGTAATTGAATTGCCCGGCGGCGCTACGCTTACCGGGCGCTGCGGCGCTACTGCAGTTGTGCTGCTACTAACGGCCAGCGGGCGTCAAAATCGTCCGTTGGTCGGTATTTGAATTCACTGCGCACAAAGCGGGAGAGCATGCCTTCACAAAACGCCAGGATCTGGCTTGCCAGCAATGTCTCATCCGTATTGTATCCTTCACCTTCACGCATTTTCTTCTCGCGCAGCACCTGTCGCAGCTGCGCTTCAATACGCTCAAAAAGCTGATTGATGCGGCCCTGTAGCCTGTCCTGCTCAAACATCAGCGCGTGGCCGGTCAGGATACGGGTTAAACCCGGATTGCGTTCCCCAAAGCCCAGAATTAACAGCACAATCAGACGCAGACGCGCGGTGGTGTCTTTTTCGTCTTTCAAAATCAGATTAATGCGTGTGATCAGACTGTCTTCAATAAACTCGATCAGGCTGTCGAACATTTTTGTTTTGCTGGGGAAATGACGATACAGCGCCGCTTCAGACACGCCCACAGAGGCGGCCAGTTTAGCGGTGGTGATGCGTTGACTGCCATCGCTGGATTCAAGCATCAGAGCCAGAGATTGAAGTATTTCTTCGCGACGATTCCTTTTCGCGGTTTGTTTTTCTGCCATGTTACAAAATACCCCTGAAAAATAAGCACTTGCCAGGCTGGCATCCACACAGCGACCGCAAACTGGCGTTTGCGGTTTGTTATTGCGTTATGGCGCTGCGAGATACGTGTGTGTCGGGCGGTTATTTGCGCCCGGAATGGCCGAAGCCGCCTTCGCCACGGTCGGTGGCATCAAAGTCTGCCACCAGGTTAAATTCTGCCTGAACCACCGGTACAAAAACCATCTGCGCGATACGCTCGCCCGGTTCAATGGTGAAGCTGTCCTGGCCACGGTTCCAGACGGATACCATCAGTTGACCCTGGTAGTCGGAGTCGATCAGGCCGACCAGGTTACCCAGCACAACGCCGTGCTTATGGCCCAGACCAGAGCGCGGCAGGATCACTGCCGCCAGAGACGGGTCAGCAATGTGGATCGCCAGCCCAGTCGGGATCAGGGTAGTGGCACCGGGAGCCAGTTCTACGGCGTCATCGAGACAGGCGCGCAGGTCAAGTCCGGCAGAGCCGGAGGTGGCATAGGTTGGCAGCGGGAATTGCTCGCCAACACGCGGGTCCAGAATCTTAACGTCGATTTTTTTCATCATAACGGGTAACGATCTCGTCCAGTAATTGTTGGCCCAGGAGTTCCTTGCGCTCAAGCGGTAAGATTTTATCTCCATCCTGCCAGAAAAGGTGCAGTGCGTTGCTGTCGCTATTAAATCCTTGCGTGGCCAGCGATACGTCGTTCGCGCAAATTAAATCGAGGTTTTTGCGGGTACGTTTTTGCCGGGCATATTCTTCCACATTATTCGTTTCTGCGGCAAATCCAACAACGTAAGGACGATGGTTTTTTAGTGCGGCGACCCCAGCAACAATGTCCGGGTTTTTCACCATTTTCAGTGTTAATTCATCACCTTGCTTTTTGATTTTAGATTCGGCGATGGTCTCGGCACGATAGTCTGCCACGGCCGCACAGCCGATAAAAATCTGCTGATGTTGCGCATGAGCCTGCACGGCGGCTTCCATCTCCTGCGCGGTAGTGACATTAATGCGCTGCACAAAAGGTGGCGTAGGTAACGAGACCGGGCCGCTGACCAGCGTGACGTTAGCACCGCGTTTTGCCGCTGCGGCAGCAATTGCAAAGCCCATCTTGCCGGAGCTGTGGTTGGTGATGTAGCGCACCGGGTCCAACGGCTCGCGCGTGGGACCCGCAGTAATCATGATGTTGAGATGTTGCAGATCGTTGACAGGTGAGAAATGGGCGGCAGCCATATCTACAATCGTCAACGGGTCGAGCATACGCCCTGGGCCAACGTCGCCGCAGGCCTGGCTGCCACTGTCCGGGCCCCAGATAAGCAGGCCGCGCGAGGCCAGCGTCTCCAGATTATGCTGGGTGGCGGCGTTGCGGTACATCTGCTGGTTCATGGCTGGCACAACGGCGACAGGTGCAGGCGTCGCGAGGCAAATGGTCGAAACCAGATCGTTCGCCATACCGGCCGCCACGCGGGCAATCAAATCCGCCGTGGCTGGGGCAAGAATCACCAGATCGGCCCATTTCCCAAGCTCAATATGCCCCATCGCGGCTTCGGCGGCCGGATCGAGCAGGCTGTCAGATACTGGGTATCCTGAAACCGCCTGCAGGCTCAGAGGGGTGATAAAGGCTTTACCGCCTTCGGTTATCGCGACCCGCACGTCCGCCCCGCGCTCGCGCAGACGACGCACCAGCTCCGGCGCTTTATAGGCAGCAATACCGCCGCTCACGCCAAGAACGATTTTTTTACCGGCCAGGCTCATCATGATTCTTTCCTGTTGGGTTTCACCAGAGAGCGGGCATTTTATCACAATCCCAAATACGGGGTGATGAAGTCCTTTATTCACTTTGCGAGGCGCTACGCAAGAACGAAACCTCAGCGTCGAGCCCCGGATTTGCCTGTGGCAGCATAATGGCAAACAGAAGGAGGCCGGGCATGGAAGAGACTGAACTGCTGCTACCGCGCGAAAAAATGCTGCGTCATGGCGTCACGTTATTAAAAGACGACGAACTGCTGGCGCTCTTTTTACGTACAGGTACGAAGGGAAAAACGGTATTTACGCTGGCGAAAAATCTGATAGACCATTTTGGTTCACTGTATGGTTTGCTGACAGCCGAACTGGAGGAGTTTGCGCACGTAGAAGGCATTGGCGTCGCGAAATATGCCCAGTTACGGGGTATTGCTGAACTTGCCCGGAGATTTTATAACGTGCAGATGGAGGAGCAAGATCCGATCCTTACCCCTGACATGACCCGAGAATTTCTGCAAAGCCAGCTATCCGGTCTGGAGCGGGAGATCTTTATGGTGATCTTTCTCGACAACCGAAACCGGGTGCTTAAGCATACCCGCCTTTTTTCAGGTACACTGAGCCACGTTGAGGTGCATCCGCGTGAAATTGTGCGCGAAGCGATAAAAGTGAATGCAGCAGGCGTGATCCTCGCGCATAATCACCCCTCTGGCTGTGCAGAACCGAGCAGAGCGGACAAAGAAATCACCGAGCGCATTATCAAATGCTGTCAATTCATGGACATTCGTGTGCTGGACCATCTGATAATTGGCCGCGGAGAGTACATTTCTTTTGCAGAACATGGCTGGATTTAGGCTATTTCTGGCGATCCATCGGGATCTTTGTCTGTTCGGGACTTGAGCACACCGCCGAGTCAGCGTATACTACGCCACCTTTGAGAATCTCGGGTTTGGCATTTGGGCCTGGCAATCGAGAGTTCACTTAGAACTACGCGATGACCGGGCTGTAAAGCCTGACGAGGCGCCGATACCCCATACGAAGCTCGAGCTAATTTGATTTTTGGAGAATAGACATGTCCCGAGTCTGCCAAGTTACTGGCAAGCGTCCGGTGACCGGTAACAACCGTTCCCACGCACTGAACGCGACTAAACGCCGTTTCCTGCCGAACCTGCACTCTCACCGTTTCTGGGTTGAGAGCGAGAAGCGTTTTGTCACCCTGCGCGTATCTGCTAAAGGTATGCGTGTAATCGATAAGAAAGGCATCGATACAGTTCTGTCTGAACTGCGTGCCCGTGGCGAAAAGTACTAAGTACTTAAAGAGGAAATAAATCATGGCTAAAGGTATTCGCGAGAAAATCAAGCTGGTTTCTTCTGCTGGTACAGGTCACTTCTACACCACCACGAAGAACAAACGTACTAAGCCGGAAAAACTGGAACTGAAAAAATTCGATCCAGTTGTACGCCAGCACGTACTGTACAAAGAAGCTAAAATCAAATAATTTTAGCCTCCTTGTATTGAAAAACCCCGCAACTGCGGGGTTTTTTGCATTCTGCATCTCAACGGAGGAACCATGCCTGAATTACCTGAGGTAGAGACCAGCCGTCGCGGCATTGAGCCCCATCTGGTCGGCGCGACTATTCTTCATGCTGTCGTTCGCAATGGACGTCTGCGCTGGCCGGTGTCCGATGAGATCCACGCGTTAAGCGACAAACCCGTCCTTAGCGTGCAGCGCCGCGCGAAATACCTGCTGCTGGAGTTGCCTGACGGCTGGATTATTATCCATCTGGGGATGTCCGGGAGCCTGCGCATCCTGACCGAAGAACTGCCTGCGGAAAAGCACGACCATGTCGATCTGGTGATGAGCAACGGCAAAGTGCTCCGTTACACCGATCCCAGGCGCTTTGGCGCGTGGCTGTGGACAAAGGAGCTGGAAGGACACAACGTGCTGGCGCATCTGGGCCCTGAGCCGCTTTCAGACGCGTTCAACGCGGACTACCTGAAAGAGAAGTGTGCGAAGAAGAAGGCTCCGATCAAGCCCTGGCTGATGGATAACAAGCTGGTGGTCGGCGTGGGGAATATTTACGCCAGTGAATCGCTTTTCGCGGCCGGGATCCATCCCGATCGGCTGGCATCATCGCTGTCGGCGCAGGAGTGTGAGCTGCTGGTCCGGGTCATTAAAGCCGTATTACTGCGCTCGATTGAGCAGGGCGGGACCACGCTGAAGGACTTCCTGCAAAGCGACGGTAAACCGGGCTATTTTGCCCAGGAGCTGCAGGTGTATGGCCGTAAAGGTGAGCCATGCCGGGTATGCGGGACGCCGATCGCTGCCGCAAAGCACGCCCAGCGAGCCACGTTCTACTGCCGTCAGTGCCAGAAATAGCGCTACTTTAGCTTGTCCATCAGCGCCTGGTGGACGTTATCCGGCAGGAAATGGGTAACGTCCCCGTGATGGCGCGCCACCTCTTTCACCAGCGTGGACGAGATAAACGACCACTCTTTTGATGGCATCAGGAATACGCTTTCCAGCTCCGGCATCAGGTGGCGGTTCATGTGCGCCAGCTGCATCTCATACTCGAAGTCTGCCACCGCGCGCAGGCCACGGATCAGAATATTGGCCTGCTGGGCGCGGGCGAAGTTCGCCATCAGGTCGCTAAACCCGACCACCGCAACATTCGACAGGTGCGAAATGGCATCGGTGGCGAGCTGTACGCGCTCGTTGAGGTCAAACATCGGCTTTTTGCTGGGGCTGGCGGCAATGGCCAGGATCACCTTGTCGAACATGCATGCCGCACGGGTGATGATATCAATATGACCGTTGGTGATCGGATCGAAGGTACCCGGATAAATCGCTTTTGTGCTCATGGCTCACGTTTTCTCTGAGTAGCCGCGGCAGAGCGCCCACAGCTCGGTGTATTTGTTGAAAGTATACTGGGCATTCACTACCGCGAGTAACCAGCCCTGCTTACCGTCCAGCACGCCACCACGCAGCAGCAGCGTTTTCAGAAACGCACCCAGCGTGTGGGTGAAGATACCCGTCAGCGAGGCCTTCTTGCCGCGCTGGTGACGCTCCTGCGCCCATGCGGTGGCATAGTTGAGCTGCTTTTGCTGGAAGCTGGCGAAATCACGGCAGGTCAGGTGCAGCAAATCGCCCGTCAGGGGAATGACCTGGGCGCTGTCGCAGGTCAGTGATTCATGGACCAGGTTGTCGTTGTACTGATAGCGCTCGCGCTCGTAGAGGCGCATAACGCGGTCAGGATACCAGCCGCTGTGGCGCATGAAGCGGCCAAGGAAGTAGTTGCGGCGGGCGATGCTGTATACGGCGCCGGGCTTGGGCGAGGAAAGCACCGCCTGGATGGCCTGCTGAAGCTCCGGCGTGATGCGTTCGTCGGTATCGAGCATCAACACGTAATCACCGGTGGCATACCCCTGCGCGCGCTGGCGCTGGATGCCATAGCCTTGCCAGTCAGTATTGGTAAAGATTTTTGCGCCCGCTGCCCGGGCAACGTCCACCGTGTTGTCCGTGCTTCCGGAGTCGAGAATGACGATCTCGTCAGCCCAGGCGACGGAGGCCAGGCAGTCCGGAAGCAGGTCGGCGGCGTTTTTGGCGATCATGACGACCGACAGACGCGTAGACATTAGTGGCTCCGCTGAGGCAGATAAGGTTGCAGAAGCTGCAGCAGACGGGTGAGTGCGCCCTGATTCTGGTGCAGCACTTCAACGGCGTGGCGACCGTACCACAGGCGGTAATCTTCGTCCGTCAGAAGGGTCGATACCTCTTTGACGACCGAGTCCGCATCGGTCACGGTAATTAAACCATCGGCCTGCTGTAATTTCGCGCAGATATCTTTGAAGTTAAACGTGTGTGGCCCCATCAGCACAGGAATGGCGTGGGCTGCCGGCTCCAGCGGGTTATGGCCTCCGCGTTCCACCAGGCTTCCGCCAACAAAGGCGAGGTCAGCAATGCCGTAGAGCAGCATCAGTTCGCCCATCGTATCGCCAATCACCACCTGGGTACTGCCGGAAGGGATCTCTCCGTTGCTGCGCAGAGTGAAGCTGAAGCCTCCTTTCTGCACCATTTCGCGGGCATCTTTAAAACGTTCCGGATGACGAGGCACGAGGATCAGCAGTAAATCAGGGAATTTTTCCAGCAGCTTGCGGTGCGCCTGCAGGATAATCGCCTCTTCACCCTCATGAGTACTGGTGGCAATCCAGACCTGACGACGCGGAGCCCACTGGCGGCGCAGCGTGATGGCGCGGGCGGCCAGTTCAGGGGTAACGGAAATATCGAATTTCAGACTGCCGGTTACGGCAAGCTGGTTGCGCTTCAGGCCCAGAGAGATAAAGCGTGCCGCGTCTTCTTCATTCTGCGCGGCAATCAGCGTGATTTTGCTCAGCAGGCGGCGCATAAATTTACCCAGCTTGCCGTAGCCTTTCGCCGAGCG
The DNA here is from genome assembly GCF_058354905.1 of Enterobacter sp. ECC_219_Taxon_10. NCBI lineage: Bacteria > Pseudomonadati > Pseudomonadota > Gammaproteobacteria > Enterobacterales > Enterobacteriaceae > Enterobacter > Enterobacter sp. ECC_219_Taxon_10. Next base: position 135,054 of record NZ_CM178005.1, read on the forward strand.
CTCTGACAAGCGCGCGTTGGCAATCACCAGCGGAATTTTACGGGCGTGCAGAGCGGAAATCATGTTCGGCCACAGCTCGGTTTCCATCACGATCACCAGCTTCGGGCGAACGGTGTTCAGGAAACGATTCATGGCGCAGGGCAGATCGTAAGGGAGGTAGACGTGATGAACGTCTTTACCAAACGCGGATAACGCGCGCTCTGAGCCGGTTGGCGTCATGGTGGTGACGGTAATTGGCAGAGACGGGTAGCGATGGCGCAGAGCGCGAACCAGCGGGATCGCCGCCAGCGTTTCACCAACAGAAACGGAATGCAGCAAAATACCGTCCGGCGCGACTTTATTGCGGCAAAAGCCATAGCGTTCAGCCCAGCGTTTACGATACGCAGGCGCTTTACGGCTACGAAGCAACAGTCTCAGCCACACCAGTGGCTGAATGATATAGAGCAGGGCGGTATACAACAATTCCAAGCGATTATCCGTCTTTTTAGTTTCGGCGGGCAAATTCTAAGCATTTAAGCCAGGTAAAGCTATCTCTTATGCCAGATACCGTTTTAAACGGAAGTAGCGTCGGCCCAGGCGCCAGCGCAAACGCGGGCTTTTGGCACTTTTCCAGATAAGCTTCCAGATCCCGGTGTCGAAGAACTCTTTGATAATCATTGTCTTCTTTGCCTCATCCTTCATGTTGTCGAAGGTATGAATGATTCCCAACCCCTCTTTGGCGATTTGCCAGTAGCAGGCGGGGATATTTTTCACTTTATCCGGGTAACGCTGGTTAATGGCATCAAGCATCTGCAGGATTTTCATGTAGTGGCGCGCGGAGCGAATCAGCGTGTCGTCATTATCCGGCGTGTGCGATACCGAGGCAGAGTGAATGTAGTAGTCATAAAAGCGTTCGCTGGTGTACTGAACGCGCTCTGCGGCAAGCAGCACCTCGGTGGTCCACGGGATATCCTGATGGCGCAGGCCGGGTTCGAAATGGAAACGGTGTTTACGAATAAAATCGTGGCGATAAATATTAAGCCAGGTCACGTGCAGGAACTTACGTGAATCCAGCGCCATCTTCAGCCATGCCGGACCCGTCATGACGCCCGTCGAGGCGAGTTTATCCTCAGGGAAGATAGGGCGAGAAGGTTTCCTGTCATTTTCCCAGACATAGTTGCCGTTGCAGGTGGCGACATCCAGATCCTGCGTAACGGCCATATCCAGCAGACGCTGGTACATGCCAGGTTTGAAGACATCATCAATATCCGGGAAAGAGAGATACTGACCGGTTGCAACGGCCAGGCCGGTATTACGCGCGATGGAAACACCCTGGTTATGCTGTTCAATCACCTGTATCTGCGGCAGTTTTTCACGCCAGCTTTCGACGATCTGCATCGAGCGGTCAGTCGAGCCGTCATTGACAATGATGACTTCCATGCTGTCGATGCGTTGATTCACAAGGCAGGTAAAGAACTGATCCAGAAAAGCTTCGCCGTTATAAACGGCAACCACCACGCTTAACAATGGCGCTGAATTTTGCATAAGAAACCTGATTATTTTTGATTGTCGACCAAAGCAATGTATTGCTGGCAGATGGCATTGATACCGAACGACGCAATCGTTGCATCGCCAACGACCGGCGGGGCGGTATAAATATCTACCAGGGTTTTTGCCAGTGACGCGTCATTTAACTCTGCCAGCCCGCGCGCTAAGGCGCCGGTGAGGATTTCTGCGGGGCCACCCGGACAATTGGTACTGACCGGTGGCGTGTGGCAGATAATGGATTCCACCAGCACATTACCAAAACCTTCGCAGTCAGAGCTTAACACTAAGAGGCGTGCACCTTTTATCCAGGGGTAGGGGTTAGCGTCGAACGGACGGAAAACCGTTTTGTTTTCAATACCCAAATCGCGGGCAAGCTGCTTAAGTTTTTGAATTTTGGCTTCTGAGCCATTGCCCATCATGACAAGCGTAGTGTCAAGCTGACTCTGTGCGAAGGCGCGTAAAAGGCGGTCGTGGCGTTTGTGTTCATGGAAGCGGCCAACATGGATGATGTAATCCTTCCCTTGCATCTCGAAGGGGGCATCCGCCAGACGCTGAATCTCAGGGATATCAAAAGGATTATGGATAACCGCTTTACGCCGGAGTTTGAGAGCCAGCGTCTCGGAAAGATCTTTCAACACGGCGCCTGAGACGGCGACAACGTTTCGGTTTTCGTAGGTATGACGAATTTTAAGATGCTTAAACCAGCGCGAAAGCCCGCTGCGGTGTCGGAGATAAGAGAAAGAGAACATGCCGTGCACGCAGAACCAGACTTTATCACGTTCCAGCGCGCGGCAGTGCGCCACAATGCGGTCCGTTTTGTGCAGATGAGAGAACACAACGTCAAATTTTCCGCTGCGCTCAGCCCGCTCAATTGCCTGATCCAGCAGGCGGGCGCGGCGCGGGATCTCCGTCAGCTTTCGCCACGGTTTTTTGCAGGTATCCTGAACCACCTGATAATCAATGCCTTCCGGGATGGCGTAATCACACACTTTCCGCAGAGAGTAAAGGGAGACCTGATGCCCCATTTCCATTAATCCGCTGGAAAGTGTAAGAACTGTTTTTTCAGCTCCCCCACCGGGTAAACCATCAATAATCATTAGGATACGCATTTTTAATCCAGTAATTTTTGATAAAGCGAAATAAGCTGACTTGACAGTTTTTCGGGGGTGGCGCTTTTTACGCGTTCACGTGCCGCTTGCCCCATCGTGTTATTTTTTCCCAGAGAAGGGGTGGCTGCAATTGCCTCCTTCAATGTGTCGATATCCAGGGCGTCACAATAAAATCCGTTCTGGCCTTGCTGAATAAATTCAGCGCCACCGCAGCTCTGTGAAGTAATGACGGGCAAGCCGCAGGCCATCGCTTCAAGAATGACGTTTGGAAACGGATCATACAGCGTTGGCAACAGTAAACCATCGGATAGCTGATAAAAAGGCAGAGTTTCTTTCTGCATCCCCAGGAAACGGATTTGCCCTTCGCAGCCTAATGAGCGGGCGAGGTCACGATAACGATGTTCTGCTTTATCCTGTCCAACCACAATCAGCCAGGCTGGCGTTCCTGCGATAGCGCGTATGGCGCTGGCCAATCCTTTTCGTTCAAATCCCGACCCTACAAAACAGAACACCACGGCATCGGCTGGCAAACCAAATTGCTGACGCAGCGCGGCTCGCTGTGCTTCCTGGGCTGGAATGAAGCGGCTGGAATCAATTGAATTATAAATCACATGTATTTTTTTTGCGTCAATATCAAAGTCTTCGACGATTTCGCGTTTGATCATCTCCGCATTACAGATAACCGCCTTCAGCTCTGGGGCCTGGTACATTTCTCGTTCGGCTTGCATCACGTAGCGGTGATAGCGATCGAACATCAGCATCTGCGCGCGCCAGGCGGGCAGAATGCGCGCACGCTGCAGCAGCCAGCGGCGATGGACGCCATCTCCAGCGCGGTAGATATCGCAGCCCGGGATACGCTCATGGCTTTGCACAATATCAAACTGCTGTTGTTGCCACAGCGCGCGGGCGGCATGGGCAAAACCGCGTTCGCGGCTGATGCGGCCCCATTTACGCGGGTCGCAAATATGGATATGCCAGTCGTCCTGCTTTTCGCCCTGCCATTCACGCGTAATGACGTTGAGTTCAAGATTCTGGTTGCTCAGCGCGGTGAGAGCACGTGAAACGAAGCGCTCCGCCCCGCCATCAGGGCGATACTTTTGGCGAACAATCGCCAGGCGATGGTGTTTCATGACAGATATCTCCTTGCAGTGGAGACGACAGCATCAGCAGGAATGGCGTCGAGATAACGTTCTTTCGTTTTGGTATCAATGGCGTCGGGATCGGGAAGGGGGCCGTAGTCGCCCGCCCAGATGACTTCACCGTTGACTTGCCATGGAGACCAAAACGTCAGTTTGGAAGGGCCAAACAGCGCCACGCAGGGTGTCTGCAGCGCGGCGGCCATATGCATCGGCACGGAGTCAACGCCAATAAAAAGACACGCGTGATCGATAAGCGAGGCCAGCTGGCGCAACGTTAGCTGTCCCGCCAGCGAGACGACCCCCGTCTTCGGTGAGGCGGCGAGAATGCGATCGATCATCGCCAGCTCTTTTTTATCCGGCCCGGCCGTGAGGACGACGGTATGCCCATCCTGCTGCAGCGCGGTGATGGTTTGCGCCATTTTGCTCTCATCCCAGCATTTGAAGAACCAGCGTGACGTCGGCTGGATGACGATGTAGTTATCGCCCACTCCTTTTTGCACCAGCAGCTGGCGGGCGTGGTGCCAGTCTTCTGCGCTGTAGGCCATGGTAACCGCCGGCTTAGGTGCGACCTGTAATGGCGACAGAATGGAGAGATTTTGTTCGACGGTGTGCAGGGATTTGTGATTTGCAACAGAGACTAATTCACTATGGCAGAAACGCCAGAATGGATTGTTGCGTTTGTTAAAGGCGAATCCGAGGCGAACCGGCGCACCGGTGAAGCGGGTGACGATAGCGCTACGCCACTGATCGGCAAGATTAATCACCAGATGATAATGTTGCTTTCGTAATGCGCAGAGCAGCTGCCACTCCTTTTGAAGGTGCTTTAGCGTGCCCAGCTGCTTCCATTTACGATCGATTCCATAAATAGTGCCAATCGCCGGATGGGCGGCGAGCATATCGCGCGTTTCTTCATACAACAGCACGTCAATTTGCGCCTGCGGCCATTTTTGACGTAACGAATCAATGACGGGAGTGGTCAATAACATATCGCCATGATGGCGGAGTTTGATCAGTAAAATGCGCAAATCAGGCGTGTCAGGTAAGTTATTCATCATCATCTTATCGGCGTTGTACTGTTGGCAATTCTAATAGACCTGGTAGCGACTTGCACTCTTTCTCCATAATCTCAGGAATTTCCCAGGGAGGCTTTACTCAGGCTTTGGTGAGTGCGTAACATAGCGCTAACTTCCCTGTCATGCGGACTCATTATGAAAAAACCAGCGTTTATCATCACGATTGATACTGAGGGCGATAATCTCTGGCAGAATCACCGCGTCATTAAAACGGAAAACGCGCGCTATCTGGCCCGCTTTCAGACCCTTTGTGAACGTTTTGGTTTTAAGCCCGTATGGCTGACAAACTATGAGATGGCAATTGAGCCCGTTTTCATTGAGTTCGCCAGGGACGTGATTGCTCGCAGGCAGGGGGAGGTGGGAATGCACCTTCACGCATGGAATAGCCCGCCTGAGCACGATCTCACGGGAGATGACTGGCGCTGGCAGCCGTATCTGATTGAATTTTCAGACGAGGTGATGCGTGAGAAAGTGCTGTTCATGACCCGTCTGCTGGAAGAGACATTCCAGACCAAAATGCTGAGCCACCGCGCCGGGCGCTGGGCATTTGATAGCCGCTATGCAAAATTGCTCGTTGAACTGGGCTACCAGGTTGATTGCTCCGTGACGCCGCGCGTGAACTGGCGCAACGCGAAAGGTGCCCCGCAGGGTAATGGCGGAACGGACTATCAGCATTTCCCCGACCACGCCTATTTTATGGATTTAGATACTATTTCCCGGGCGGGCAATAGCCCATTACTGGAAGTGCCGATGAGCATTCAGTATAAACATCCGGCCTGGTTGAACACGATCAAACAGGGGTACGATCGTCTTCGCGGGAAATACCGTTCGCCCTCCGTGAACTGGCTACGACCGACGGGTGGAAATGCGCCTCAGATGATTCAGGTCGCGCAGCAATGCCTGTCTCAGGGGCAGGATTACGTGGAGTTTATGCTTCACTCGTCTGAATTTATGCCTGGCGGAAGCCCCACGTTTAAAGATGAGGCGGCGATCGAAGGGTTGTATCAGGATCTGGAAGTGCTCTTTAGTTGGTTATCCGATAAGACGATTGGGATGACGCTGGCGGAATTTTATCAGTACAAGAAAAAATAATGCCCGCATGGCGGGCATTATCGCTTAATGATGGTTCCTGGATTGCGAGAAAGGGGGGCTCAACGCAAACAGGGTTACAAAGAAGATTAGGGCTTCTGAGCTCAGTAAAATGACGTCCGTCAGGCCATAAAGCAACAAAAGCAGCATGGTCGTCAGCAGCAGGCCATTTCTGTTCTTCAGCGCGTATGCGATTATCGAAACGAAGAAAAAGAGTAATATCGCCAGTCCCGGTAGCCCCTGCAGAGAGTATTTTTCGATGAATTCATTGTGCAGATGTATCCTAATATACTGGAGCGCCGAGGCGAGGTGGGGATGCCCTTCTTTAACATAACGCTGCGTCCATACCTCTCGGTCTTCAATTGATTGTCCCAGTGGGTGGGCAAGTCCGTTCTGAATACCAACAATCCACATGGAAAAACGCGCGCCGAGTGATGTGGCGTCATAGCCTTGTTGGAAGCGTTCTACTTCCATCTGTGTTTGATCTATTTTGGGGGAGATCAAAGGCTTGTAGCTAACGATAATAATGCCTGCCACAACACATAAGAAAATGAGCATCGATTTAAGATGAATTCTTCTGAAGTGGTAAAGCGTGAGCACAATCGCCAGAAGCAAATACAGCCCCATTGCAGCACGCGTCCCTGTCAAAAGAATGACGAACCAGGAAATTAATACGGTGAAACCCGCTACCACATACAGTTTTCTGTTTTTTTGAAGATAGAGACTGTACACCAGCGCCAGCGACAGAACTGAGTAAACATAGGCCGATACGGTAGGACGATTTATGGCCATCTCAACTCGATCTACACCCTGCGTTGCCTGCCACAAGCCATACCCCGTGGCGAGGACAAAACCCGCACCTGCCGCGTACAGGAAGTACTTCTGGAAAGCGCTTTTATCGACGTAATTTTTAAATCGGTCCAGATAAAAAACGAGAATGCTCGCTAAAATCAGTTTTTTACTGGCACCAAGATAATCACTGTAAGCGTTTAAACCTTCGCTGTGATATTCATACACCATATACCAGACAAGATTGAGCAACCCTATCAGTAATATAGGAAGCGCGATTGAAAAGGGGCGCAGGGTAATTTTTTTATATTCGCAAGCTAAGCCGATAATACTGGCATAAACTGCAATATAGAAAAATTCGCGTTGTTTACCTGAGCTCAGCAGCGCCAGCGCCAGCGAAATGAGGCTCAAAATCAGTGCCAGCTGATAGAGCCGCAGTTTTACTTTTTCCATAATGCCTCAATGACCCTTTTTTTGTAGCTGAAACGTACATCTCTGGAGAAGAAAAAAGAGAAAGAATAAAGTGATTTCACCCGCTGCTTAACCAGTTTGAGCTGCACATCGGTCAGGTGTTGTCGGTGATTACTGTAAATATCAAACCAGTGGCAATTAATAAGATGCTTAAATGATGGCGGGAATGTTTTTTCCATCTGTAATGTGCATTCAACCAGCGTAGCGATTTTACTGGCGTCAAGACGGCTCGACAAACTGCCGCTGCGTTTGATGTAATAATAGTGCCCCTGGCGCTGATAGACGATTTTACGCGATTGCATCAGCATGCCGGGAAATACCGCGAAATCTTCATAGCAGACCATAGAAGGGATCGGGTTGGTTGCGTACAGCCTGCGGTGTACGAATTGCCCGATGAGGTGCGCCTGAAAATCTTTGTGCTGCAAGAAACGCTTTATTGCATCACTTTGCGACAATGAGACGGGGGTGAATCCCTGCCAGGCGGAGGTAATTTTCCGCATATCGCGAATTTCCAGCAGGCGCGTCAGCAACATATCAGGACGCTCTGCTTTCAGGAAGGCGACGGCATCCCGGACGCTACCCGGCTTCAACAGATCGTCGCTATCCAGCATCGTGATGTATTCGCCCGACGCCAGCGAGACTGCGCTGTTTCGAACATGCCCTACGTTACGGTACTCAACGTAATGGGATTGGGCATGCGGAAGCTTTGGCAACCACGTCTCAATAATATCCTGTGTGGAATCACCGGAACTGTCATTAAAGATAATGACTTCGACTTCATCGCCTGCATTCTCAATCGCGTTTTGCAGGCTTTCCAGCGTGGCGTGAAGCGTGTCTTCAGCGTTGTGTGCGGCAATAATGATGCTGAGAAAAGCCATAATAATTAGTTTCCCTGCGCATCAAGGGCAGAATTTGCTGTTGGCAGTCCGCAAATGAAATGTTTGAGTTCGTCCAGCGATTCGTCTGTTACCGCGAAGAGTTCTTCCCGGCTTTGTGAGAAGTAATATCGTGTTTCAAAAACATACGAGCAAATGTTGTCATCATTACCAATCAGCAACACGTTGCCAAGCGGGCGTTGCTCATAGTGGCAGCACGGTCCGAACAGTAAGACGACCGGCACGCCCACCGCATCGGCGATATAGACATTCCCCGAGTCGGACGCGATATAGCAATCCATTTTAGAAATGGCCCACGGAAGCTCTTCCAGCGAGATCTTGCCAATCAGATTAATAAAGTTGGGCAGTTCACCGTAAGCGCGGATGATGTCGTCCATCCACGACTGTTCATTCGGAGCGCCAAAGACATAAAACTCGCAGGGTATGTCGGCGAGACGATCGGCAATCCGTTTCCAGATTCCCGGCGGAACGGTTTTCGCTTTATTTCCTGCGGCGATGCTGATGCCAATGCGGATCGCACCGGGTTTATCAAGGATCGCCGGGTAAGTCGCGGGTTTAAACAGTGGCTTTGTGGCGTGCTTGGGAGAGTCTTGCCAGGTCAGCGCACGATCCGCCAGCTTAAGATAGTTCGTGACGGACAGCGTCTTCTTTTCGTGCTTAACCGTACCATCGGCCGTTGCATAGAAAATCCCGTGATACCACCTGCGCGTATAAGTGCTTAAAAATTGCTTGTTTTTGGCATTGCACACGGAGGCGAAAAAGAGATTCACGCTGTTAGGCTGCAGGAGATAGACGTTGTCATAGCGGTTCATAATCCTGCAGGCAAAGCGAAGCTTTCGCCACAGGTTACGCTTTTGCTGCTCGATAAAAAAAATCTCGTCGATCGTCTCATCATGCTTCGCCAGCGCGCCAACGCTGCGGCTGATCAGAACGTCGCTTTTTTGCAGCCAGGCCAGAAGAGGCGTTGCATTAACAAAATCACCGATTTTGGCTGTCTGAATGACCAGGTTTTTCCCTGTCTCTTTGCGGAACAGCTTCCGGAGAAGCTTCACCGGAAAGAGTAAAATCAGCAGAAATACGTAACTCATGGGTTAAATATCCCTGTTGGAAAGCCAACGGCTGCCCTGTAAAAATGAAAAAATCGCATCTGCGCTGATATCCTTCGTTTGCTGAGTCGGGCTGACCATCTGATGCTGGTTTTTGCCATAGCCCCCGATCAGGCCGGGATCGGTCGGGCCAAAAAGTGTGATATTTGGACGATCCAGCGCCGCGGTTAAATGGCTTAAACCCGTATCCACGGAAACGACGGCGTTAGCGCCTGCCAGCTCTGCGGCAACCTGCGCCAGCGTGAGTTTGGGTAAAACCTCAACGTGGGTAAAGCCTGCTGCCAGACGCTCCGCACGCTGCCGTTCATGCTCAGCGCCCCACGGGAGTTTAATATGGATACCGGAGGGTTGCATTAGTTCAATCAGCCTACGCCAGTGCGTTTCCGGCCAGTGCTTATCGTCACGCGTAGTTGCATGCAGGAAGACAAGATAAGGCTGAGCACAGGGATCTGTATTGCGCAAAAAGTGCTGTGCAATGGCATAGTCGCCCTGGGTTTCCGGTTTCGCATAGCCGAGGCTTTTTGCGAACAGCTCGCGGGTGCGTTCCACGGCGTGCTGCTGTTTTGCGATGTGGTGGCGGCGGTTATAGAACAGGCTCGCCAGCGGTTCGCGGGCGGTGTGCCAGTCCATGCCGTGCTTTACGCCGTGCGCCAGACGCGTGACCAGCGCGGCGCTTTTCACCAGCCCCTGGGCGTCGATGATTGCGTCGTAACGCTGCGCCTGCACCGTTTCACGGAAGGTTTTACGCTCGGCTTTGATCGGTGCGGAGAACCACGCTTTGCGCCAGCGGCGAATCGCGACCGGGATCACGCGGTCAACCGCTTCATGCCAGGTGGGGATCTGCGCGAAGCCTTCTTCCACCACCCAGTCAAAACGGATGCCGGGGATGGCCCGCATAGCGTCCGTCAGCGACGGCAGCGTATGCAGAACATCGCCCATTGAGGAGGTTTTAACGATCAATACCCGCATCCGTTATCCTTCTTCGCTCAACAGCAGTTCGTTGAGCTCTTCGAGAACGCGCTGCGGGGTAATATCGATCAGGCTCTGATGGTAGCCTTCTGCGGCATCGCCCTTGCGTACCTTGTGGTAGCCAGTGATCAGGCGGATGACGCGCGCTTTGTGCGACAAGGGCGGGGTGAAGTCCGGGCTGCTTGGGCCATACAGTGCGACCAGCGGACGGTCCAGCGCGGCGGCGACGTGCATCAGGCCAGAGTCATTGCTGACCACGGCCTTACAGGCGGCAATCAGGATAACCGCCTGTTCAAGCTGCGTTTCTCCTGCCAAATTACGGCACCAGGCCTGTTGTTCATTGCTCAGCGTGGCGAGTATTTCGTTGCCCGCCTCGTGGTCCTTCGCCGAGCCAAACAGCACAATCTGGTAGCCTTCGTCGATCAGCTGTTTCGCCAGCTCCGCATAGTGGTAGTGCGGCCAGCGTTTTGCCGGACCAAATTCCGCGCCGGGGCAGAAGCCAACCATCGGGCGTTCAGACGAAATGCCAAACGCGTTGCAGGTGTGGGATTTCTCCCCGTCGCTAACCTGAAGCTGCGGCCACAGCAGCGGCTGCGGCAGGTCTTTCGCGCTGCGCATCACGCCTTTGTCGTAGGCCAGCGCCACGTAGCGCTCCACCATCAGCGGCCAGGCCTCTTTATCCAGCACCCGTGCGTCGTTCAGCAGGCCGTAGCGCATTTCACCGCGCCAGCCGGTACGGTGCGGGATTCCCGCAAAGAAAGGCACCAGGGCGGATTTGAAGGAGTTTGGCAGCACGTACGCGCGATCGTAGCGCTTCTCGCGCAGGCTGTGGCCGAGCTTGCGGCGCTCGCCGATTTCCAGCGCCCCGTGGCCAAGCGGCATCGGGATCGCCTCGTTCACTTCCGGCATGCGCGATAGCAGCGGACGGCACCATGCAGGTGCCATCACGTCGATTATCGCCTGGGGATAACGCGCCTTGAGCGTGCGATAAAGACTTTGCGACATCATCATGTCGCCCACCCAGGACGGGCCGATCACCAGAATCTTCATACTTATGCGTCGCGGTTCAGCCAGGCCATATATTCCGTTACGCCTTCGGCAACGGTCTTGAACGGCTTATCGTAGCCTGCGGCGCGCAGGTTGGTCAGGTCAGCCTGCGTGAACGCCTGATAGCGGCCTTTCAGCTTGTCCGGGAACGGAATGTACTCAATGCTGCCTTTTTTGTGGTACGCCAGCGTCGCGTCAGCCACTGCCTGGAAGGATTCCGCGCGGCCTGTGCCCAGGTTGAAGATGCCGGACACGCCGTTTTCCCAGAACCACAGGTTCACGGCTGCCACGTCGCCCACGTAAACGAAGTCGCGCTTGAAGCCGTCGCTGCCTTCAAACAGTTTCGGGCTTTCGCCGTTATTCAGCTGGGTATTCAGGTGGAACGCCACGCTCGCCATGCTGCCTTTGTGGCCTTCGCGCGGTCCGTAGACGTTGAAGTAGCGGAAGCCGACGATCTGGGAGTTCGCTTCAGGCAGGATCTGACGCACGTACTCGTCGAAGAGGAACTTAGAGTAGCCGTAGACGTTCAGCGGCTGCTCGTACTCGCGGGACTCGATGAAGTCCGAGGTACGACCGCCATAGGTTGCCGCCGAGGAGGCGTACAGGAACGGGATTTCACGCTCCAGGCAGTAGTGCAGAAGCTCTTTGGAGTACTGATAGTTGTTGTCCATCATGTACTTGCCGTCCCACTCTGTGGTGGATGAGCACGCACCTTCGTGGAAGATGGCTTCGATCTCGCCGAACTCTTCACCTGCCATAATCTGGATAAGGAAGTCTTCTTTATCCATGTAGTCAGCGATGTTCAGATCCACCAGGTTAACGAACTTGGTGCCGTCTTTCAGGTTGTCCACCACCAGGATGTCGGTGATGCCTTTGTCATTGAGGGCCTTGATAATATTGCTGCCGATAAAGCCCGCGCCGCCGGTAACGATGATCATAACTGTAACCTTTGAAGTGTGGAGCCCGGGGCCAATCCCGGACGCTAATGTTCATATCATATCATTAGTATGGCGACCCTTCAGCCATTCACCGATATGCAGCAGGGTTACACGTGATTTATGCTGCAAAAACGAGAAGAGATACTGCGTCATCTCGTCATGAACTATAGGTTTGGGTAATATGTGCCGAAATTTGCCGAGTCTGGAGAATTGCAATGCGTGGTGATTTTTACAAACAGTTAAACAGCGACCTCGACACCGCACGTGCGGAAGGGTTGTTCAAGGAAGAGCGTATTATCACGTCTGCTCAGCAGGCGGACATCACCGTTGCCGACGGCAGCCATGTGATCAACTTTTGTGCGAACAACTATTTAGGTCTTGCGAATCACCCTGAGCTGATTGCCGCGGCGAAAAACGGCATGGACACCCACGGTTTCGGCATGGCCTCCGTACGCTTTATCTGCGGTACGCAGGACAGCCACAAGCAGCTTGAGCAAAAGCTGGCGAGCTTCCTCGGAATGGAAGACGCGATTCTGTATTCCTCCTGCTTCGACGCCAACGGCGGTCTGTTTGAGACCCTGCTCGGCGCAGAAGATGCGATTATCTCCGACGCCCTGAACCACGCCTCCATCATCGACGGCGTACGTCTGTGCAAAGCGAAGCGCTTCCGCTACGCCAACAACGACATGGTCGAGCTGGAAGCGCGCCTGAAAGAGGCCCGTGAAGCGGGGGCTCGTCATGTGCTGATCGCCACCGACGGCGTGTTCTCTATGGACGGCGTGATCGCCAACCTGAAGGGCGTGTGCGACCTGGCGGATAAATACGACGCGCTGGTAATGGTCGATGACTCTCACGCGGTCGGCTTTGTCGGCGAAAACGGCCGTGGTTCCCACGAATACTGCGACGTGATGGGCCGCGTGGACATCATCACCGGCACGCTGGGCAAAGCGCTCGGCGGCGCGTCCGGCGGTTACACGGCTGCGCGCAAAGAGGTGGTTGAGTGGCTGCGCCAGCGCTCTCGACCGTACCTGTTCTCCAACTCTCTTGCGCCAGCGATTGTGGCCGCCTCCATCAAAGTGCTGGAGATGGTGGAGTCCGGTGCCGAACTGCGCGACCGCCTGTGGTCCAACGCCCGTCTGTTCCGTGAAAAAATGAGCGCCGCAGGGTTTACCCTGGCCGGTGCCGATCACGCCATTATCCCGGTGATGCTGGGTGATGCGGTCGTCGCGCAGAAGTTTGCCCGCGAGTTGCAGAAAGAGGGGATTTACGTCACCGGGTTCTTCTTCCCGGTGGTGCCAAAAGGTCAGGCGCGTATCCGCACCCAGATGTCCGCGGCGCATACGCCTGAACAAATTGAACGTGCGGTGGAAGCCTTTACCCGCATCGGTAAACAGCTGGGCGTAATTGCCTGAGGACGTGTGATGAAAGCGTTATCCAAACTGAAAGCGGAAGAAGGGATTTGGATGACCGACGTGCCGGAGCCGGAAGTCGGTCATAACGATCTGCTGATCAAAATTCGTAAAACCGCCATCTGCGGTACTGACGTTCACATCTACAACTGGGACCAGTGGTCGCAGAAAACCATTCCTGTCCCGATGGTTGTCGGCCACGAATATGTGGGTGAAGTGGTCGGCATCGGCCAGGAAGTAAAAGGCTTCAAGATTGGCGATCGCGTTTCCGGCGAAGGCCATATTACCTGCGGCCACTGCCGTAACTGCCGCGGTGGACGTACGCACCTGTGCCGTAACACCGTCGGCGTGGGCGTTAACCGTCCGGGCTGCTTCGCGGAATACCTGGTGATTCCGGCCTTTAACGCGTTCAAAATCCCGGACAATATTTCTGACGATCTGGCCTCCATCTTCGACCCGTTCGGCAACGCTGTGCACACCGCTCTCTCCTTCGACCTGGTGGGCGAAGACGTGCTGGTCTCCGGCGCGGGCCCAATCGGCATCATGGCGGCAGCCGTGGCGAAGCACGTGGGCGCGCGCAACGTGGTCATCACCGACGTGAACGAATACCGTCTGTCGCTGGCGCGTAAAATGGGCGTGACCCGCGCGGTGGATGTCTCTAAAGAGAGCCTGACCGACGTGATGGAAGAGCTGGGCATGACCGAAGGCTTTGACGTGGGTCTGGAGATGTCCGGCGCGCCACCGGCGTTTCGCACCATGCTGGACACCATGAACCACGGTGGGCGTATTGCGATGCTGGGTATTCCGCCGTCAGATATGTCCATCGACTGGAACAAAGTCATCTTCAAGGGGCTGTTCATCAAGGGCATCTATGGCCGCGAGATGTTCGAAACCTGGTACAAGATGGCGGCGCTAATCCAGTCCGGTCTGGATCTGTCACCGATTATTACGCACCGTTTCTCCATCGACGAATTCCAGCAGGGCTTTGACGCGATGCGTTCCGGCCAGTCAGGAAAAGTGATCCTGAGCTGGGATAAATAATCAAAAAGGGGCCAGCGGCCCCTTTTTTACTGATTCTTTTTCTCTTCGTCCGTCAGGTAACGCACCTTGCGGGTGTAGTCCTGCCCTTTGAATAACAGCTTATTATCTGGCGATTCAAGATACTTCTGCCATTCGGAAAGTGGGAAACCACCGTGCGCGCCAATCACCTCTTTCGGCACAACAGCTTCCTGTCCGCCGATCTTCTTGGACACCGGCCAGTTCATCCAGTCGCCCAGATTAACCGTTTTTAAATCCAGCATGTCCAGCAGCGCGGCGAGCGGCAGCTGATCGGTTGGCGGCTGCGTGTCGTCCATCAGTTCCCAGGTATCCTGGAACAGCGTCAGCCACAGCGGGCAGATACGGCGCCAGGTCTTTTTGGTGGCCGCAAGAAACGCGCCGTTAACGTGATCGACCAGATACGGGCGCACCGTCTCTTTGTAATACGCCGGCACTTTCTCCACTGGCGCACCGTCCAGCTTGGCAATCATTTTGCCCTGACGGAAGCTGGAGTAGATGTGCATATCGGCCATGTTAATTTCCGGCATTTTCAGCAGGTTGAGATCGGAATCGATCATCAATACGCCTTCACCGCGCGCCTGTAGCGGGGCGTTCAGCTTCACCAGACGGCTGAGGTAGATCTGCTTATAGCGGTAACTTTCCTCGCGTACCGGAAGGGTAAGCGTGACGACGCGGGTCTTTGGCGGGAGTTCGCCGAAAGCGGATTCAGGCTGATCGCTGACGATAACAATTTCGCTGACGTCGGTGGCATAACGTTCTGCAAATGTCGCTGACAACAACGCTTCTTCAACGAAATCCGCGCCCGTACACGGGATCACGATGGAGTCCACCGCAACGAGATCGCGCGTAACCGGAAGGGAAGCGTACGGAATGTTATGTCGCCCGGTGATGTGGCGGTAGCGAGCATTCAGGAATTTAAACATGTTGTTCTCGTTTGGTTATTGCGCGCCAAGAACGGCCTCGACACCGTTAACATAGCTTTCAATGGCATACACGTTGCAGACATTCTGATGCGCAGCCGCGGCGAGCCGGGCGCGCAGATCGGGATCCTGCCAGATATTATCCAGATGTTGAGCAAGTTTCGATACATCGCTCCACGGGAAAAGCAGCCCGGTCGCCTCGTGGTCGATCAATTCTGCCGTGCCGGTCACCTTTGAACCAATGACGGGGATGTTCAGCAGCATCGCTTCCAGCACGACGCGGGGCAGGCCTTCGCTCTGCGAGGCCAGAATAAACGCATCGAAGGTAGCGAGGTAGTCAAAAGGCGTGTTCTGGAAACCGGTAAAAATCACGTGCCCGGCAATACCCAGCGCCTCAGCCTGTGCCGCCAGCGCGCCGCGTTCAGCCCCTTCACCGACCAGCACCATCTTCCATTTTGCCTGCGGATGCTGCTGGTTGAACTGCGCCAGCGCCGCCAGCGTATGGTGGTTAGCCTTGCGGGGGATCAGCGATCCAATGCTGCCGAACACAAAGGTGTCGTCATCAATGTTCAGACGATGACGCATGGCGCGTCGGTCGGGCAAAGGCTGGTGGATGTCGATGGCATTGTTGACCGTTGTACACAGCTCGGGCCGGACGCCATGCTGAAGTAACACGCGCTCGACGCCGTGCGAAACGGCGATGATTTTTGTGGCATGGGCATTCACCAGCTTTACCAGCGGCGGCGTCAGCACCGGTTCAATCCGGCAGTGCTGAATTATCCGCGCATGCAGCTTCGCGCCCGCCAGGTAACCCTCTTCGTTAGAGCCTGGCTGGTTGTTCATGTACAGCGTATCGAAACCGCCTTCCCGGAAAATCGTCTCGATCTTGCGGACGTTAGGGCGAATGCGCCAGAGGGTATCAACATGGCGCGTAAGCGCCTTCCGGGCGCTGCGGGAGAAAAACAGCAGGCTGCGGCCCAGCTCTTTTGCGATTTTCGCCCATGCGGGCTGTTTATGCTGGGGAATGACAATTAAGGGAATGCCAATGCCGTTCAGCACCTGACCGATGGTTTGCCCTTCGGCCCGACTGTAGTCGCTGTAAAAACAACAGGTAATATCGAACTTCTCTCGGTTAATGCGCTTCAGAAGTTCGAGCATGCTGTTGGTGCCTCCTCCCCACTCTTTACCGGTATCGAGGAGCAGAATTTTGTGTCGTTGCGGCATTGTTCTACCTTAATCGCCTGTCACTGGGAGTGGTTCGCTGAGACTTTCTTACCCCATCCCTGCCACTGGTGCTGGAAGTATTGCACCAGCGTACTCTGGCTCACACTTTCGCTGATTACCGTGAAGAAGCGGGTTGCATGCACCGGCTCAGGCGGTTGTTTCAGCGTGCAGTTCTTCACGCCGCGGAACGGATTGCGCGGCTGCGTTGCCGGAGGTTGAGCGCTACCCGGACGAGACGTGTCTACCTGCGGTTCATTGAGCAGATCGCTCGGGCGCACCAGCGTGATGTCGGCAGGCAGGGAGGGCAACATCTGCTGTAGAACGCGCACCGTTGAAGGATGCGGGTGCCCAATGGCAATAGCCGAACCGTTACGGCGCGCCAGCGCTACCGCGCGGTTAAACTGCACGCGGATATCCGCTTCATTCTGGGAGTCGTCCAGGAAGACTTTACGCTTAATGACCTTTACACCCGTCCCCTGAGCGGCCCGCATCGCCTGGCTGTTGCCGATGGTCATGCTGTCGAGGAAGTAGAGATTGTAACGTTCCAGCGCCTGCATCACTTTCAGCATTCCATACAGGCTGGAGGTCATCGCGCTGCCCATATGGTTGTTCAGGCCTACGGCATACGGAACTTTGTTGTAGGCGTCACGGATGATGCGCTCGATCTCATCGCTGCTCATATCCGGGCGCAGGGTATCTTTTTCCAGCGGCTGCTTGCTGAGCGGGGCCATTGGCAGATGAATAAGCACCTGATGACCGCTGTTGTGGGCTTTGGTAGCCATCTCGTGCGCGTGTGGTGCATTGGGCAGGACGGCGACGGAGATGGCTGACGGCATCGCCAGCACCTGATTTTCATAGTGCGGACGATAACCGAAGTCATCAATCACAATCGCGAGTTTACCTGCATAAGCTGGTGCAGCCAGCGCCAGCGCGCTGACGACAGAGAGAATCATTCGACGAAACTGAAGCAAAACTTATCTTCCCAACCACGGCTGTGGATTGACCGCCTGACCCTGACGACGAATTTCGAAATAGAGTGACGGGCGGCCCTGACCGCCACTGCTGCCCACAAGGGCGATGGGTTGGCCGGCGCGCACCTGCGTGCCGACGCTGACCAGCGCGCTCTGGTTGTAGCCGTAAAGACTCATGTCGCCTTTACCGTGCTCGACCACCACCACAAGCCCGTAACCCTGCAGCCAGTCGGCCAGAATCACGCGGCCATCGGCGATGGCTTTCACTTCGCTACCTTCAGACGCACCGATAACGATCCCTTTCCAACGTAGCTCACCCTGCAGCTGTTCGCCATAGCGATGCAAAATAGAACCGCGAACGGGCCAGTATGCCTGACCGCGAGGGGAACCCAGGCCACCGGTACGCGACATGAGGGAACGTTCGCTCTCGCTTGGCTTGTAGGTGGTTCCTTTGCGGGAGGCTTCCTGCTGCTTGTCGCGAACCGCCTGCGCCTCGCGCGCCTCTTTTTCGGCGCGCGCCTTCGCTGCGGCTTCCGCACGGGCAATGCTGTTACGCAGTTTTGATTCGTTGGCGCGCATTTCGCTCAGCTGGCTTTGTCCTGCCTGAATGGAGGACTCAAGACCGGACAGGGTTTTCTTGCGCTCGTTACGGGCCTGCTCAAGTTTCGCCTGCTGCGCTTTTTGTTCGTAGAGCAACGTCTGTTGCTGGCTCTGCTTCTCTTCCAGCTCCGCTTTTTGGGTGGAGACCTCTTCGCGCGTCTGCTTCAGCTGCGCGATAGTCTCCTGACGCGCCTGGTTGAGATAGCCGAAGTAGGCCTGCAGGCGCTGGCCGCGTTGGCTCTCTTCGCCGCTGAGGATCAGCTGGAGTCCGGTATGTTCACCCTGGCGGAATGCAGCATCCAGCTGTGCCGCGAGGTTGCGCTCCTGCGCATCACGCTGGCGCTCCAGTTTGGCAATCGACGCGTTCATCTCGTCGATCAGTTTGTTCAACTCGGCGAGGGTGTTTTGCGTTTCACGGAGTTTACGTGCGGCAGCGGAGATGGCCTCTTCCTGCTGCTTAAGCTGGGCGAGCAGGGCGGAGCGCTGCTGTTGCTGCTGGCGTACCGCACGCTCTTTGGCGGCGATATCGGCCTGAATGGATTTCAGCTGGTCGCGGTCATCCGCGTGGGCGGATGCGGCGCACAGCAATACGCCAGCGCTGAGTGCGCTGGCGCAAAGCAGAGGTCTGACTGATAACCTAAGCGGCTTCACGACCCATGTGATTGAAAAAATCGCCTTTCCCCTCATGGGGAGCGATTATTCCACGATGAACAGCGGCTTACCAGTCATCTCTTCAGGGATCGGCATGCCCATCAGCGACAACATGGTTGGCGCGATGTCGGAAAGCTTGCCGCCTTCCACTGCTTTCAGTGATTTATCACCTACATAAATCAGCGGAACAGGCAGGTTGGTATGGGCGGTGTGCGCCTGGCCGGTTGCCGGGTCGCGCATCTGCTCGGCGTTACCGTGGTCAGCGGTGATCAGCAGCTGGCCACCAACGGACTCAACCACTTTCGCAACCTGCTCAACGCAGTGGTCCAGCGCTTCAACCGCTTTCACCGCCGCTTCCATCACGCCGGTATGGCCGACCATGTCGCCGTTCGGATAGTTACAGATGATAGTGTCGTACTTGCCGCTTTCGATCGCGGCCACCAGTTTTTCGGTCAGTTCGGCAGAGCTCATCTCTGGCTGCAGATCGTAAGTGGCGACTTTCGGCGAGTTGATCAGAATGCGCTCTTCGCCTTTAAACGGCTCTTCAACGCCGCCGTTAAAGAAGAAGGTCACGTGCGCATACTTCTCAGTTTCGGAGATACGCAGCTGGGTTTTGTCGTTCTTCGCCATCCACTCGCCGAAAGTATTTTCCAGCGAGGCAGGTGGGTAAGCGCAAGGCGCGTTGATATCTGCCGCATATTCGGTCAGCTGGATGAAGTTGATGTTCACCACTTTCTTACGGGCAAAGCCGTCGAAATCGCTGTTGACGAACGCACGGGTGATTTCGCGCGCGCGGTCAGCGCGGAAGTTCATGAAGATCAGCGCGTCGCCATCTTCCATCGCGGCATCGGCCTGGCCTTCAGCGCGGATCACGCTCGCTTTCACGAATTCATCGTTTTCATCACGCGCGTATGCGGCTTCCAGGGCTTCAACGGCGGTCGCGAACTGGAACTCACCTTTTGCCAGGGTCATCAGGTCATAGGCCTGTTCAACGCGATCCCAGCGGTTGTCACGGTCCATAGCGTAGTAACGGCCAATGATGGAGGCTACGCGGCCTTTGCCCAGCGCGGCGAATTTGTTTTCGAAAGCTTTCAGGGAGCCTTCTGCGCTGCGCGGTGGCGTATCGCGACCGTCCAGGAAGGCGTGCAGGTAGATTTTTTCCGCACCGCGTTCAGCGGCCAGCTCAACCATCGCCATGATGTGATCTTCGTGGCTGTGCACGCCGCCCGCGGAGAGCAGACCCATAATGTGCACCGCTTTACCTGCCGCAACGGCTTTATCTACCGCACCGCAGAGAACCGTGTTCGCGAAGAAGGTGCGTTCTTTGATTTCGACGTCCAGACGGGTCAGGTCCTGATACACGATACGGCCTGCGCCCAGGTTAACGTGACCGACTTCGGAGTTGCCCATCTGGCGATCCGGCAGGCCGACTTCCAGACCGGATGCATCAATCAGGGTATGCGGACGTTTTGCCCACAGCGCATCCATTACCGGGGTTTTTGCGTTGAAAATAGCGTTATCCTGGCTGTCTTCGCGGTAGCCATAGCCATCCAGAATCACCAGTACCATAGGTTTTTTAGAAACCGACATTGCAACAACCTCATGCTCAAGAGTCAAAATTTGCGTAATTTTACTACAGCTGAATCGATCAAATAGCCGCAGAAGATCAAAGAAAGCGCGGGGGCAAGATGCTGACCGGACCATTTTGAGGCATTTTTTTAGGTGGCATGCCGCAGAAAATGGATTAGGTTATGGTCGCTGGCTGTATTTGCCAGAACGCACAGGTATACTCCTGTCTTGGTTTTTTTATCACTTAGTCGGGAGTAGTTACCCTCCATGCAAGAAATTATGCAATTCGTTAGCCGCCATCCGGTTCTGAGCATCGCGTGGATTGGCCTGCTGGCTGCTGTACTGTTCACCACATTTAAGAGCCTGACGTCTAAGATTAAGGTTATCACCCGTGGTGAAGCGACGCGTCTGATTAACAAAGAAGACGCCGTTGTTGTCGATCTGCGTCAGCGTGACGATTTCCGTAAAGGTCACATTGCCGGCGCAATCAACCTGTTGCCAGCTGAAATCAAAGCGAACAACGTGGGTGAGCTTGAGAAACACAAAGCTCAGCCCATTATTGTTGTGGATGCGACTGGTATGCAGGCGCAGGAATCTGCCAGCGCGCTTTATAAAGCGGGCTTCGAAAACGTAACGGTACTGAAAGAAGGTATTTCCGGCTGGAGCGGGGAAAATCTTCCTTTGGTTCGCGGTAAATAAGGAGTTCAGTCATGGCCAATATTGAGATCTACACCAAAGCGACGTGCCCGTTCTGCCATCGTGCGAAAGCGCTGCTGAGCAGCAAAGGCGTAACGTTCCAGGAATTGCCTATCGACGGTGACGCGATCAAACGCGAAGAGATGATCCAACGTAGTGGTCGTACGACGGTTCCGCAGATTTTTATTGATGCGCAGCACATTGGCGGCTGTGATGACTTGTATGCGCTCGACGCCCGTGGTGGACTCGATCCGCTGCTGAGCTAAGAGACTTTAGGACAATTAAAAAGGGTATTTCCATGTCAGAACAAAACAACACCGAAATGACTTTCCAGATCCAGCGTATCTACACCAAGGATGTCTCTTTCGAAGCGCCAAATGCGCCGCACGTTTTCCAGAAAGATTGGCAGCCAGAGGTTAAACTTGATCTGGATACCGCATCCACCCAGCTGGCGGATGACGTGTATGAAGTCGTACTGCGTGTGACCGTGACCGCCTCTCTGGGCGAAGAAACTGCATTCCTGTGTGAAGTACAGCAGGGCGGTATCTTCTCCATTGGCGGCATCGAAGGCAACCAGATGGCGCATTGCCTGGGTGCATACTGCCCGAACATCCTGTTCCCGTATGCCCGTGAATGTATCACCAGCCTGGTTTCTCGCGGTACATTCCCGCAACTGAACCTTGCGCCAGTGAACTTTGATGCGCTGTTCATGAACTATCTGCAGCAGCAGGCTGGCGAAGGTGCCGAACAACATCAGGATGCCTGATGAGCACTGTTAATGCGTCAATGACTGTGATCGGTGCCGGCTCATACGGCACCGCTCTTGCCATCACGCTGGCAAGAAATGGTCACGATGTGGTCCTGTGGGGCCACGATCCAAAACATATCGCCACGCTGCAGCGCGACCGTTGCAATGTGGCGTTTCTCCCGGACGTTCCGTTCCCTGACTCTCTGCACCTGGAAAGCGATCTGGCGACCGCTCTGGCGGCCAGCCGCAACATTCTGATTGTGGTCCCGAGCCATGTCTTTGGCGACGTGCTGCATCAGATTAAGCCGCTGATGCGCCCGGATGCGCGTATTGTCTGGGCAACCAAAGGGCTGGAAGCGGAGACCGGACGCCTGCTGCAGGACGTTGCCCGCGAAGCGCTGGGTGATGAGATCCCGCTTGCGGTCATCTCTGGCCCGACCTTTGCCAAAGAGCTGGCTGCGGGCCTGCCGACGGCGATCTCGCTGGCATCCACTGACCAGGCCTTCTCCGACGATCTCCAGCAGCTGCTGCACTGCGGCAAGAGCTTCCGCGTCTACAGCAACCCCGATTTTATCGGCGTGCAACTGGGCGGCGCGGTGAAGAACGTGATTGCGATTGGCGCCGGGATGTCAGACGGCATTGGTTTTGGTGCCAACGCGCGTACAGCGTTGATCACCCGCGGCTTAACCGAAATGTCCCGTCTGGGCGAAGCGCTGGGCGCCGATCCGGCCACCTTTATGGGAATGGCGGGCCTGGGCGACCTGGTGCTGACCTGTACCGACAACCAGTCTCGTAACCGCCGCTTTGGCATGATGCTCGGACAGGGCAGCGATGTAAAAAGTGCGCAGGAGAAGATTGGACAGGTGGTGGAAGGCTACCGCAATACCAAAGAAGTTCGCGAGTTGGCGCACCGGTTTGGTGTCGAAATGCCAATAACCGAGGAAATTTATCAGGTATTGTATTGCGGAAAAAATGCGCGCGAGGCAGCATTGACCTTATTAGGTCGTGCGCGCAAGGACGAGCGCAGCAGTAACTAGTCGGAACCGTTGTCACCTGAATGACCCAGCCAGCGAAGAACTGGCTGGTCATTATACTATCGTCTGGAGTTAGCAATGCCGTGTGAAGAACTGGATATCGTCTGGAATAATATTAAAGCCGAAGCCCGGGCGCTGGCCGACTGTGAGCCAATGCTGGCCAGTTTTTACCACGCGACGTTACTCAAGCACGAAAATCTCGGCAGCGCGCTGAGCTACATGCTCGCCAATAAGCTGGCTTCCTCCATCATGCCGGCTATCGCCATCCGTGAAGTGGTGGAAGAGGCTTACGCCGCTGACCCGGAAATGATCGCCTCTGCCGCCTGCGATATCCAGGCCGTGCGCACCCGTGACCCGGCGGTCGATAAATACTCCACGCCGCTGCTGTACCTGAAAGGCTTCCACGCCCTGCAGGCTTACCGCATCGGCCACTGGTTATGGAATGAAGGCCGCCGCGCGCTGGCGATCTTCCTGCAAAACCAGGTCTCCGTGACATTCCAGGTCGATATTCACCCGGCGGCGAAGATTGGCCGCGGGATCATGCTCGACCACGCCACCGGCATTGTGGTGGGTGAAACGGCGGTGATTGAAGATGATGTCTCGATCCTCCAGTCGGTTACTCTGGGCGGTACCGGTAAAACCAGCGGCGATCGCCACCCGAAAATTCGTGAAGGGGTGATGATTGGCGCGGGCGCTAAAATTCTCGGCAATATTGAAGTCGGGCGCGGTGCGAAGATTGGCGCCGGGTCGGTTGTGCTCCAGCCCGTGCCGCCGCACACCACTGCCGCAGGCGTACCGGCGCGCATCGTCGGTAAGCCTGACAGCGATAAGCCGTCGATGGATATGGATCAGCACTTCAACGGCATTCACCATACCTTCGAGTATGGTGACGGCATTTAACTTCTTAAAATGGCGCCGGGATAACCCAGCTGGCGCCAGGCTTCATACACTACCACCGACACCGCGTTCGACAGGTTCATGCTGCGGCTGTCCGGCATCATCGGAATACGGATTTTTTGCTCAGCGGGCAGAGCATCCAGAATCGTGGCCGGCAGGCCGCGGGTTTCCGGGCCAAACATCAGATAGTCACCTTCCTGATAGCTCACGGCGCTGTGCGCTGGCGTGCCTTTGGTGGTCAGGGCGAACATGCGCTGCGGCTTCTCCGCTTCCAGAAACGCGGCGTGATCGTGATGGCGAACCACGGCGGTAAATTCATGGTAATCCAGCCCCGCGCGGCGCAGGCGCTTGTCGTCCCATGTAAAGCCCATCGGCTCGATGATGTGCAGGCGAAAACCGGTGTTGGCACACAGGCGGATGATATTGCCGGTATTTGGCGGAATTTCTGGTTCGAATAAAACGATGTTAAGCATGCTGCCCCCTTAATTGCGGGGGCAGAATAGCAGAAAAGAGAGGAACTACGCGACGCCGGGTTCGTGCGAGCGGCTGTACAGCATTTTGTAGACGGTTGCCGCCGCGGCCACCAGGGCGGGCACGCTGAGGATCATTAAAATACTGTCTGCCTGCCACTGCATAGAAAGAAGCTGGGCGCTGGTCATGGTGCCCGCCACCCCGCCAAAGCGGCCAATCCCCTGCATCCAGGCGATGCCCGTCGCGCGGCACTCGGTAGGGTAAAAGGTGGCCGCGAGGGTTTGCATGCCCGACTGCGCGCCGTTCATGGCGATCCCCATCAGGAAAATCAGCCCGCCAAACAGGGCGATATGGTTATGCTCAAGGCCGAGTAACAGGATCAATCCCATCGTCAGGACAAATCCCCCTGCGACCACCTTGTGCGCCTCCCAGCGGTCCATCATCCAGCCCGCGAGCAGAATGCCTGCGGTACCCCCGAACGTGAACAGCGAGGTGAGCCAGGCGGATTCCGCCAGCGCATAACCCATCCCCTGCATCAGCGTTGGCATCCAGCTCAGCAGGACGTAGTAAATGACCAGCCCCATAAAATAGGTCACCCACAGCATCAGGGTGCCGGGCAGCCAGGGCATGGAAAACAGCTGCCCCACGCTCCCTTTTTTAGACGCGACTTTTTCCTCCGCCAGGAAAAAGCCCGTGACGCTCTCCAGCGTACTGCGGCTGAACCGGCTGGCGATGCGGCGGACCTGCATAACGTCTTTCCCGCGCTGCACCAGAAACTTCACCGATTCCGGCAACAGCAGCGCCAGCAGCAGCGTTAAAATGAGCGGGGCAATCGCGCCGGTCAGCAGCACGCTTCGCCAGCCGTGATGGGGGATAAGCCAGGAAGAGATCGCGCCGCCGCCTGCCGCACCCAGAGGGAAGCCGCAGTACATGGTATTAATCGCCATGGCGCGACAGCGCTGGGGGGCAAATTCGGAGATCAGCGTGATGGCGTTAGGCATTGCGGCACCGAGCCCGAGGCCTGTCAGAAAGCGCCACAGCGTCAGGGTATTCAGGCTTTGTGCCCAGGCCGTGCCCAGGCTCGCCAGGCCGAAGAACAGGCACGAGAAGACCAGCACGCGCTTGCGTCCCATCCGGTCCGACACCGGGCCTGCAATCAGCGCGCCCAGTGACAGCCCCAGCAGCGCCGCGCTCAGCACCGGCCCCAGATCCTGTTTGTGTATCCCCCATTCTGCCGACAGCGTAGGCGCGATGTAGCCCATCGCTGCGGTATCAAAACCGTCGATCGCCAGAACCAGAAAGCCCAGCACGATAAGAAGCCAGTGAAACCCTGAAAAGGGACTCTCGTCGATAACCCGCTGAATATCCACCTTACCTGAATACGTCATACGCTCCCCTCCGATGTGATGTTGTTTTTGTGTTCTTGTATTTGCTTGTCTATACAATTGCGGGCGGGTGGGGTATGTCAAATTTTCTTATCCAGAATGTTACATGGGTGTTATTTTCGACAAAAAAAGCGCCCGAGGGGAGTCGGGCGCATGAGAAAAAATAGTAACGGATGAAAATCAGGCCGCGTTTCCCTGCGAAAGAGGGGCCAGCGCCGCAGGCAGCTTACTCAGCTCCTGCACCAGCGAATCCTTGCTGATCTCACTAATCGACTTCGCGCCGGTCAGCGTCATCGCCACCTTCATCTCTTTTTCGATCAGGTTGAGCAGATTCGCCACGCCGGCCTGGCCGCTGGTGGCCAGCGCATACAGGTACGCGCGGCCCAGCAGCACGCTGTCTGCGCCCAGGGCAATCATGCGCACCACGTCCAGCCCGTTGCGGATGCCGCTGTCGGCCAAAATCGCGATATCGCCTTTCACCGCATCGGCAATGGCCGGCAGCGCGCGGGCAGAAGAGAGCACGCCGTCGAGCTGGCGTCCGCCGTGGTTAGAGACCACGATCCCGTCCGCGCCGAAGCGCACCGCGTCGCGGGCATCTTCCGCATCGAGGATCCCTTTGATCACCATTGGGCCGTCCCAGAATTCGCGGATCCACTCCAGGTCTTTCCAGGAGATCGACGGATCGAAGTTGTTTGCCAGCCAGCCGATGTAATCCTCCAGCCCGGTCGGTTTACCAAGGTACGCCGAGATATTGCCCAGATCGTGCGGACGTCCGTTAAGACCGACGTCCCACGCCCACTGCGGGTGGGTAACCGCCTGCCAGTAGCGGCGGAGCGCAGCATTTGGGCCGCTCATGCCGGAGTGGGCATCACGATAGCGCGCGCCGGGCGTCGGCATATCGACGGTAAAGACCAGCGTGGAGCAGCCTGCCGCTTTGGCACGCTCAAGGGCGTTACGCATAAAGCCGCGATCGCGCAGGACGTAAAGCTGGAACCACATCGGGCGCTTGATGGTCGGGGCGACCTCTTCAATCGGGCAGACTGAGACGGTGGAAAGGGTAAACGGAATGCCTTTGGCATCCGCCGCGGCAGCAGCCTGCACTTCGCCACGGCGGGCGTACATGCCGCATAAGCCTACAGGCGCGAGCGCCACGGGCATGGAGAGCGTTTCGTTAAACAGCTTCGTCTCCAGGCTCAGGTCAGACATATTCTTCAGCACGCGCTGGCGCAGAGCCACCTCCGAGAGATCTTCCACGTTGCGGCGCAGGGTATATTCGGCATAGGCCCCGCCGTCGATGTAGTGGAACAAGAACGGGGGCAAAATGCGCTGCGCCGCGGCGCGATAGTCACTGGCTGCTGAAATAATCATGCTTTGTTCTCCCTGGAAATATCACTGTCGCCAGGCAGACGGGTAATACGCGCCTGTCGGGCCTGGTCTTCATCGAATCGTTTAATGGTGGTGTGTACGAAGCCGAGATGCGCCATCATTGCTTTGCGCGCGGCCTCGGCATCACCGGCCAGAATGGCGTTGAGCACGGCTTCATGCTGTTCGGTCAACTGAGCAAAGACCGGCGGAACCAGATACATGCGCTGGCGGCTCTGCTTGACGGAGGATTGCAGCAGATCGAAGAACCCGCGCATGGTCTGGAGCAGAACCACGTTATGCGATGCCTCGGCAATCGCCAGGTGAAAACGGACGTCTGCCTGGGAGGCGATATCCGGGTCGCTGCTTTGTGTGGCCTCAAAGCAGGCTTTGAGCTTCTCTTTGTCGGCCTCGGTTGCCCGCATCGCCGCGTGCCAGGCGGTACTGGTTTCGATGGCGTGACGCGCTTCAAGGATGTCGAAGCTGTAGTCCGGGTCGTTTTCCATCAGCGTCTTCAGCGGCTGCACGATGTTTTGCTCGGACCAGTCGTCATGCTGCCAGCGCACAAAGGTGCCACCGCCGCGACGGCTCACCAGCACCCCTTCGCTGACCAGCGTGGCCAGCGCCTCGCGCAGTGAGTTACGTGATACGCCAAGCTGGGCGGCAAGCTGGCGCTCGGCGGGCAACTTCATGCCCGCTTCCAGCTGTTGTTCTTCAATCAGCGCCCGCACGCGAGAGGCAATCTCGTCGGACAGGCGTCTGGGCATCACTATCATGGGATCATCCAGGTTAAGGCATAGGCCTGCAGGGTGGTGATCACGCCCACCATGCAGGTGAATATCAGGCTGTGTTTCACGGTAAAGCGGAACAGATCCGACTCTTTACCGACCAGTCCCACCGCCGCACAGGCAATGGCGATGGATTGTGGAGAGATCATTTTGCCGGTTACGCCGCCGGTGGTATTCGCTGCCACCAGCAGGATGTCCGACACGCCAATTTGTTGGGCCGCCGTTGCCTGCAGGGCAGCAAACAGGGCGTTAGACGAGGTATCTGAACCCGTCAGGAACACCCCCAGCCAGCCGAGGAACGGCGAGAAAAAGGTGAACGCGTGTCCGGTGTGGGCCAGCGCTAACGCCAGCGTCGACGATAGGCCGGAGTAGTTCGAGATAAACGCGAACGCCAGCACCATGCCGATGGAGTAGATCGGCAGCATCAGCTCTTTAATGGTCGCCGCAAAGGTCTGTACCGCGGCGGCTGGTTTCATGCGCAGCCATACAACGGAAAGGAGTGCCGCAAACAGGATGGCGGTACCGGTGGCGGAGAACCAGTCGAATTTATAGACCGCGGCATACGGCGTGGCGGCATGCACCACCGGCGGCATACGGGCGACCATCTTGTCGAGGAACGGCACGGAGATGTTAATCACCATGTCGTACAGCGCGCCGCCGGGAGCGAACAGCGCTTTAAACGGCGGAATGCTCCACAGCGTTACCGTTGCGGTCAGGAACAGGAACGGTGACCAGGCGCGAACGATCTGTCCTGCGGTATAGCCTGTGCGGGCGAGGGTCTGATCCACATGCGACGCGCCCATGTCGGCAAAGCGGAAGATGCGCACCGGCTGCCAGCGTTTCAGGAACAACGTCAGACAGACCAGCGACACCAGCGAAGAGATAATGTCCGGCAGTTCCGGGCCGAGGAAGTTAGAGCTGAGGTACTGGGCAATGGCGAACGAACCGCCCGCCACCATCACCGCGGGCCAGGTCTCCTTCACGCCGCGCCAGCCGTCCATAATCGCCATGATCCAGAACAGCACGATAATGGTCAGGAACGGCAGCTGGCGGCCTACCATCTGGCCAATCTCGAAGCTGTCCAGCCCGGTCACCTGTCCGGCCACCAGAATCGGGATCCCCATCGCGCCAAAGGCCACCGGGGCGGTGTTCACAATCAGGCACAGGCCTGCAGCATACAGCGGGTTAAAGCCCAGGCCGACCAGCAGCGCGGCGGTAATCGCCACCGGCGCGCCAAAGCCTGCCGCACCTTCCAGAAACGCCCCGAAGGAGAAGCCGACAATCAGCATCTGCAGGCGCTGGTCCGGAGTGATGGAGAGAATCGACGAACGGATGATGTCGAACTGCCCGGTCTTTACCGAAATTTTATAGACAAAGACCGCGGCAATAATAATCCACGCAATCGGCCACAGGCCGTAGAAGAAACCGTAGACGACGGAGGCCAGCGCGCGATCGACCGGCATTTTATAGAAGAACAGCGCCACCAGCAGGGCGATGGCAACGGTGTACGTCGCGGCGAGGTAGCCCTTCAGCTTGAGCTTAATCAGCGCAAAGAAGAAGAACAGGATCGGAAGCGATGCTATCAGGCTCGACAGCCAGATATTTCCGGCCGGGTCGTAGTTTTGTTGCCAGAGGCTCATGCAGGTCTCCTGGGGACCAGACAGCCTGCGCTGCGGGTGAGTCTCCGCTCATCTCTGCATCACAAACTGTGTAAAAGTGGTCCTGCCAATATTGTGTTGTAGGGTTAATGACAATGAATGGTTAACCAGATGTTATTAGCTAGCAATGGTTTTGTGAGCGGAAATAATGGAATTGTGAACCAGGGAAGAAAGTAAAGGGGGATTGGTTGGGCCAATTTGAAGCGGGAGTGTGGCTGAGGCACCCCTCACCCTAACCCTCTCCCCAAAGGGGCGAGGGGACTGAACTGTGCGGTTTTCTCCCTCTCCCCTTTGGGGAGAGGGCGGGGTGAGGGGAAGAACGATCAGAACGCGGTCTTACAAAAGCCCGTCATCTCTTTCAGGCCCATCTCGCGGCCAAGCTCGGTCATCGGGTGCACCACCACCAGGCCACGGACGCTTTTCTTCAGCTTCCCCATGTCAGCCTGCTCTTTTTTGGTGATCGCGCGGCGGTGCGGCATGTTCATCAGCTTCTGCGCTTCTTTGCTCAGCTTCTGGCCTTTCACTTCGCGCAGGCGCTCGATTTCAGCTTCCAGCTTCGCGGTCTCTTTCTCCAGCTCGGCGTACTTCTCGGCGGAATCGACCAGCGACAGGCCAGCCATCTGGTGGCGGATCAGATCCAGGCGGTCGCTCAGGCGTTTAATTTCGTTCTTTTCGACTTCTTTCATGACAAATGACTCTGAAAACGGGGAATTTACAGGGAAGGATACACCAATGTGAACGGGCTTACTTCTGAAACGCTTTTTTTAAGCTGATTTTAGAAATCAGCTCAGTCAGGGAGAGGACCATAGTGGAACGGACAACCTGTTGATAGCGCAGCTTTTGCATCGCGTACAGTTCAGGGTCGCTGTTATCAAAATGGGGAGCAGGAGGCAGGGCGGTAACGCAGTGCAGCTCGCCGAAGGGGCCCAGAATCTCATCATCGGTAAAGGTATACTCATTACCGTCATGATTGAGCTCTTCGCGCAGCGCCATTAACAGTTCCGCATCTTCATACTCTTGTCGGTTGAGCACGCCCAGGCCATAAATCAGCTTCAGGCGCACCGACAGATCGCCCAGCGGTCCGTCTCCGTCCAGTAACGGTTCTACAGCGTACTTTACCGCGTAGTCGTCTTTGCGAAACACCTGAAGCACCAGAATGTTCACCGCCTCGGTTAACAGCTCGACGGCGGCAATCAGGAAACTTCGTACGGTTTTGCCAGCATTCAGACGCTCAAGCACACGATTTTCAAAGGCCTGGGTTTGTTCCATTATTGCCTGCATATCTGACAATCTGTTATTCGGGCGCAGGCTAACCTGCGCCGGATTCTGTATCATTTGGTTGCGTTATATGCGTTAACCGCCTCCGCCACCACGTCGCTGCTGGCGTCCAGACCGGAAATTTGCGCCAGCGCAGCCTGCGCGCCTTTGTCATCAATCAGCTGAGCCAGCTCAATTGCCTGCGGGTCCTGCTCGCTGCGGTAGTGCATCGCGGCGGCAATTCCTTTCACCAGATTGGCGTGCGGCAGACCGTATTCCAGTGTGCCGAGCAGCGGCTTAATCAGGCGGTCGCCCGCGCTCAGCTTACGCAGCGGCTGACGGCCCACGCGCTCAACGTCATCTTTCAGATACGGGTTTTCAAAGCGGCCGAGGATTTTCTGGATGTATGCTGCGTGTTTATCAGCATCAAAACCGTAGCGTTTGATCAGCACCTCGCCGCTCTCTTCCATCGCCCCTTTTACCACCGCGCGGATCTGCTCATCGAGGATCGCATCACGAATGGTCTGATGACCGGCCAACTTTCCGAGGTACGCGGTTATAGCATGCCCGGTGTTCAGCGTGAAGAGTTTGCGTTCGACAAATGCCATCAGGTTATCGGTTAATTCCATACCCGGAATGGTCGGCAGCGCGCCCTTAAACTGGGTTTTATCGACGATCCACTCGCTGAAGGTTTCTACGGTCACTTCCAGCGGATCGTGGGTGGCGGATTCGGACGGCGGAACAATGCGGTCCACGGCGGAATCGACAAAACCAACGTGCGTGTCAACCCAGGCTTTATCTTCGTCAGCCACGGCCGCCATGACGTGACCTTTCAGCTGCGTGGTACCGCGCACCATGTTTTCGCAGGCGATGATGTTCAGCGGAGCGTCGTTGCCCTGCGCCTTACGTTTTGCCAGGCCTTTCGCGACTGCTGGAGCGATACGCTCAAGTACGACCGGGCCCACAGCGGTGGTCACCAGGTCAACGCTGGCGATCAGATCAATCACGTCGTCGCCGATGCTGCTGACCGCGTTGACGCCAGAGACGGTTTCAACCTGTTCATTTTCACCCACCACATGGACCTGATAGCTATGACGGGCATTCAGGGCATCCAGAACCACCTGATTCACATCGGCGAATGTCAGGGTAATGCCCGCGTCTGCCAGCAGTTTACCGATAAAGCCACGACCGATGTTACCTGCACCAAAATGTAATGCTTTCATAGTGTTAACCTTAATCAATGTTTTTACCCGAGAGGGCTGGGGTGAGGAACGTTTACCCCCTCACCCTAGCCCTCTCCCCAAAGGGGAGAGGGAAGAGGGACTGCTATTTGTTGAGCAGGGCCAGAACTTCTTCAACGCTGGTGGTGTTAGCCAGACGCTCAATGACGGTTTCGTCGTCCAGCGCGTTGGTCAGGCTGGTAATCACCTGAATGTGCTCGTTATTGCGAGCGGCGATACCAATCACCAGACGGGCGATGTCGTCCTCTTCTTCACCGAAGCGCACGCCGTCAGGATACTGACAGAACACTACGCCGGTTTTCAGCACGCGGTCTTTCGCTTCAACCGTACCGTGCGGAACCGCGATAGATTCACCCAGGTAGGTCGGCGTCAGTTTTTCACGTTCCAGCATCGCTTCAACGTATTCTGGCTGAACGTAGCCGCCTTTCACCAGCTGTTCACCGGCAAAGCGAATCGCCTCTTCTTTAGTGGCCGCGGTACGACCGAGGAAAATGTTCTCCGCACCCAGCTTGAACAGGTGAGCATTGCTCTCGTCAAAGCTGTCCTGCAGGCTGGTACGCACTTTCACTTCATTATCTTCATGACGCTGCGCGGCAACCAGACGTTCGGTCAGGCTGGTGTACAGGCCGCTGTCGAGGAAGTTGGTCAGCGAGATGTGCTGTGCCTGCGGCACCTGGCGCATGGCGCGTTCGGTCAGGTCGCGGTGCGTGATGACCAGGTCAACATCCGGCGGCAGGCTGTTAATGGCGCTGTTGGTCACGGAGATGTTGGTCAGGCCCGCATCCTGCACTTTCTTACGCAGCACGCCTGCACCCATTGCGCTGGAACCCATACCGGCGTCGCAGGCAACGATGATTTTACGCACGTGGCTCAGGTCGTTAGAGACGTCGCCAGCCGCCAGCGGGGTTGCGCCTTTGGATTCGGCTTTCATGTCGTGCATACGGCGGGTTGCCGCTTCAATATCGTCGTCTTCTTTCACTTTGCTGGTTTTCAGCAGGATAGAAGAGACCACGAAGGAGACCGCCATTGCGGCACAGATCGCCGCGATGTTCGCGAAGTACGCGCCTTTCGGGGTCATCGCCAGCACCGCCAGGATAGAGCCCGGAGAAGCAGGAGAGACCAGGCCGCCGCCCAGCACGCTCAGGGTGAACACGCCGGTCATACCGCCGAGGATAACTGCCAGGATCAGGCGTGGGTTCATCAGCACATACGGGAAGTAAATTTCGTGGATACCACCCAGGAAGTGGATGATAGCCGCACCGCCAGCAGACTGCTTCGCGCTGCCGCGACCAAAGAACATGTACGCCAGCAGAACGCCCATGCCCGGACCCGGGTTCGCTTCAATCAGAAAGAAGATGGACTTGCCGAGATCGTGAGACTGCTGAATACCCAGCGGCGAGAAGATACCGTGGTTGATGGCGTTGTTCAGGAACAGGATTTTCGCCGGTTCAACGAAGATAGACGCCAGCGGCAGCATGTCGTGCGCCACCATGAAGTTAACGCCCGCCGCCAGCAGTTTGGACAGCACTTCAACAGCCGGACCAATGCCGAGGAACGCCAGAATCGCGAGGATCATCCCGATGATGCCCGCAGAGAAGTTGTTCACCAGCATTTCAAAGCCGGATTTGATCTTGCCATCAACCCAGACGTCGAATTTCTTAATCGCCCAGCCGCCGAGAGGACCGGCAATCATCGCACCGAGGAACATCGGCATATCCGCACCGACGATAACACCCATAGTCGTGATAGCACCCACTACGCCACCACGGTCACCGCCCACCAGACGACCACCGGTGTAACCGATGAGCAGCGGCAGGAGATAGGTAATCATTGGGCCAACAAGTTTCGCCAGCGTTTCGTTAGGCAACCACCCTGTCGGAATAAACAATGCGGTGATAATACCCCACGCGATAAACGCGCCGATATTTGGCATCACCATGTTGCTGAGGAAACGACCAAAGCTTTGAACTTTGATCTTGAAATCGGATGACATAAAACACCCCTTCTTATGTTTACGCTTAGGCTTGCGGCCCGAGGTTTATCGTTAATGTGCGGCGGCAGAGGTAGCCGGGCCCTGTTCTGATGCTGTGAAATCTGGCACTGAATCGTTCAACTGTCCAGACAGCGAAAGTTTATGTGATGCACATCACGTAAATGCAGGTGGTGTGCCGCCCTTCATGGTGATCTGAATCACAAAATAAGTGGGCAAAAAAAATACGATGGCGAGAAAAGAAGCAAAAACCACGGTTTTTTGTGATGCATGTCTCGTTTTGGTTTCGTGAGTTTGTTTCTGGATTGTGACTGATTTCACAAAATATTTTTATGCAGATTTCTCCGACTGGGATCGGCGTCAGGATGGCCTTCCGTGACACGGAAAGCTAAAAAAACACTTTTTGTATGTAGTATGGCGGAAAGCTAAAACCTGAATTACGCTCATTATGTAAGGTTGAGTATATTATTATTCAGGATATATTTTGACACGCTTATAAACTTGCATGGAGATATTATAAAAAACGATACTCCCCGGCTCTGAAATAATCAGCGTGCCTTTTAAATTTAAAAATAAATTAATTAGGCTGCGTGCTGTTTTATTAGTTTAATGAGTTGACGTTGTTTAAGTGAGGAGAATATGTTTCTCAACTATTTCGCGCTGGGCGTGTTGATTTTTGTATTTCTGGTTCTTTTTTACGGAATCATCGCCATTCATGATATCCCCTATAATATGGCCAAAAAGCGCAATCATCCCCATGCCGATGCTATTCATACGGCAGGCTGGATCAGCCTGTTTACGCTCCATGCCATCTGGCCGTTCCTGTGGATTTGGGCCACCCTGTACCGCGAAGATCGCGGCTGGGGTATGCAGAACCACATCACCAGGGCGGATGAGGTTCCGGGCATGGATGCGCTGGCCAAACGCGTGGCCGAGTTAGAACACAAGCTGGCAGCGGTTCAGCCCTCTGATGATAAAAACACGCTGGAGCGCTAATCATGGATCTGTTGATTATTCTGACCTATGTGGCATTTGCCTGGGCAATCTTTAAAATATTTCGTATTCCGGTAAACCAGTGGACGCTTGCTACCGCGACGTTAGGCGGCGTGTTTATTGTTGCCGGACTTATTTTGCTAATGAACTATAACCATCCGTATACCTTTACGGCGCAAAAAGCGGTTATTTCCATTCCGATTACGCCGCAGGTCACGGGGGTGGTGACTGAAGTGACCGATAAAAATAACCAGCTCATTAAAAAAGGCGAAGTGTTATTTAAACTGGATCCGGGCCGCTATCAGGCGCGCGTCGACAGACTGAAGGCAGACCTGGTGACCGCGACGCACAATATCGACAATCTGAAAGCGCAGCTGTCGGAAGCGGTTGCCAATACGACACGCGTCTCCGCTGAACGCGATCGCCTGTATAAAGATTATCAGCGCTACCTGAAAGGCAGCCAGGCGAAGGTGAATCCGTTCTCTGAAAGCGATATTGATAACGCGCGGCAGAACTATCTGGCCCAGGATGCCATGGTGAAAGGTTCCGTTGCTGAACAGACGCAGATTCAAAGCCAGCTGGACAGCATGGTGAACGGCGAACAGTCGCAGATTGCCTCGTTACGCGCCCAGCTTGCTGAAGCGAAATACAACCTCGATCAGACCGTGGTGCGCGCGCCGAGCAACGGCTATATCACCCAGGTGCTGATTCGTCCGGGAACCTATGCCGCCGCGCTGCCGCTGCGCCCGGTGATGGTCTTCATTCCTGAACAGAAGCGTCAGATTGTGGCCCAGTTCCGTCAGAACTCGCTGCTGCGCCTGAAGCCGGGCGATGAAGCGGAAGTGGTGTTTAACGCGCTGCCGGGCCAGGTGTTCACCGGTAAGCTCACCAGCGTTCTGCCTGTGGTGCCGGGCGGGTCGTATCAGGCGCAGGGCGCCTTGCAGGCACTGACCGTCGCGCCGGGTACGGATGGCGTACAGGCGCTGATTGAGCTGGAGCCTAACGCCGACGTCGATGCTTTGCCGGACGGCATTTATGCCCAGGTGGCGGTCTATTCGGATCATTTCGCCCACGTCTCGGTAATGCGTAAAGTGTTGCTGCGTATGACCAGCTGGATGCACTACCTCTATCTCGATCACTAATCCTTCCGGGGCAGGAATGCGACACGTATACCTGCCCTTTTTTCATCGCTTGATCCATACTGACTTTTTCCCGGCATCAAGGATCAGGCAATGAAACTCATCGGTAGCTACACCAGTCCCTTCGTGCGAAAAATCTCGATTCTCCTGCTGGAGAAAGGGATTGAATTTGAATTCGTTAATGAGCAGCCCTACAACGCCGAAAACGGCGTCGCGCAGTATAACCCGCTGGGGAAAGTTCCGGCGCTGGTAACGGACGAGGGCGAATACTGGTTCGATTCCCCCATCATTGCGGAGTATGTCGAACTGCTGGGCGTTGCCCCGGCAATGCTGCCGTCTGACCCTAAAGCGGCGCTGGCGGTGAAGCAAATTGAAGCCCTGGCCGATGGCATTATGGATGCGGCACTCACCTCCGTACGCGAGCAGGCGCGTCCCGCCGCGCAGCAGTCAGAAAACGAATTGCTGCGCCAGCGGGAAAAAATCAGCCGCAGTCTGGATATGTGCGAACAGCTTATCCGGGAGGGCAAGATCCACACCGACAGCCTGAACCTGGCAACCATCGCCATCGCCTGCGCCATCGGCTATCTCAACTTCCGCCGGGTGTCCCCAGGCTGGTGCGTAGACCGTCCGCTGCTGGTGAAACTGGTAGAGGCGCTATTTCAGCGCGAAAGTTTCGCTCGTACCGAGCCACCAAAAGCGTAACCCGGTTGCCCGGCGAAGCCGGGCAGATTAGTTACATGTCGAGAGAATTTCTTTTTGCTTGTCTGAAAAATAATAGAATTTAGCCGAGGTGACAACTTCGCCAAGATAACCTTTTGGATATTTGATATAGAAATCCATCGCCTGGATATTTTTATCAAGGTGGGCAGGGAAATCAGGCAGACTACCTGCCATTGGGCGAGTGAGGTGGTTAGAGTCTGCACCAATATAATAATCAGGGTTACCAAATTGTGCGCGACCATATTCAAACACAATAGGCTCAGCACCATATTCATCCATAAATGCACTAGTAACGTTAGGGTCGCCAATCTTTGTTACGGCGAAAACCTCTACGCGTAAATATTCAAAGTTTCTGGTCATGGTGAAAATCGTGGTGTCGATGGAGTCGTCAGACAGGGACGGGAACATGCCAGAATGCACATAAATAAAGTCATTAGGATATTGTTCTAAAACTTTATTATAAGCAGACAAGCCTCGCCCAACGGTGGGATGCCAGTCTGCTGGATATGGCTGACAATCCGATTTATCCATACATACAGGTTTGGAAAGGTAGCTACCGGTTGTTCCTGAGGGGTTGTTATCGTATAGCAGAACCGTGGAGGGAAAAGGATCGCGCCCAGTGGCCGGTTTTGTTTTCAGGTAGTTATAACCATCACTGTTACTGTACAGACTATAAAGATCGCCACGTTTTCTTTGGTCTGCAGCAACATAAATAATATTATAAGCCATACCATCGAAGTTTTCGATGTAATCATCGACTCTGAATTTAATCGGCATCGGTGCGTCGGGTAGTGAGCACCTTTTGGCAAAGCCAAATTTCTGATCAGCCTGCGTTTGAGCGGTATAAAGAGTGCAGGCCGATAATAAAAGAGCAGCAAGAACCTTGATCTTCATTTTCATCTGTATGCTTCCATGCGTTGCGGGGTAAGGAATTCATAATAATATTCGCTTCGTTGATTGATTGATATTGATGTTTTCTGAATTATTTATTCAAGTAAGTTATGAAATAATTTTAATTATTCTCGGTAATTATTGATCTGGGTAAATTAAAGTATGCGGATGTATAAGGACTCCCTCAGGTCAACCTGCTAAAATAGCCACAGATTTCTTACTCTCAGGCAGGCTTATGAACCAGACGCACAGCTCGCTTTATCGTCTTCTCCCCTCTACGGATCGCTTGTTGCGAGACGTAGGATTTCGCCCTCTGCTCGCCAGATATGGTCATACCCGCGTGGTCGCTGTGCTGCGGGATTTACAGGACGAGGCGCGCAGGACGATCGGTGAGAAGGGCGTATTGCCGGTATGGAATGACGACTGGGTACGAGCCGTTTCAGAATATCTCTCCCAAAGCCATGCCCACGCCCTGCGCCCGGTGATTAACCTGACGGGAACCGTGCTGCACACCAACCTGGGGCGCGCGCAGCAGGCGGAAGAGGCGGTGGCTGCGGTCGTGCAGGCCATGCGCTCGCCTGTGACGCTGGAGTACGATCTGGACGGCGCGGGGCGCGGGCATCGCGATCGCGCGCTGGCAGATCTGCTCTGCCAGCTAACCGGCGCGGAAGATGCCTGCATTGTGAATAACAACGCGGCGGCGGTGCTGTTGATGCTGGCGGCGACCGCGAGCGGCAGAGAGGTGGTGGTGTCCCGCGGCGAGCTGGTGGAGATTGGCGGGGCGTTTCGCATCCCGGACGTGATGCGTCAGGCGGGCTGCACGCTGCATGAGGTGGGCACCACGAACCGTACCCATGCGAAAGATTATCGCGCGGCGGTGAATGAAAACACCGCCCTGCTGATGAAGGTCCACACTAGCAATTATCATATTGAGGGCTTCACCAAAACCGTTGACGAGGCCGAGCTGGCGGCGATTGGGCAGGAACTGAATATTCCGGTGATTGCCGACCTCGGCAGCGGTTCGCTGGTGGATCTCAGCCTGTACGGGTTGCCAAAAGAGCCGATGCCGCAGGAGATGATTGCCGCAGGCGTGAGCCTGGTCAGCTTTTCCGGAGACAAACTGCTGGGCGGGCCGCAGGCCGGGATTATCGTCGGCAAGCGCGAGCTGATTGCGCAACTGCAGCAGCACCCGCTCAAGCGCGCCCTGCGGGCCGATAAAATGACCCTTGCCGCGCTGGACGCGACGCTGCGGCTCTATCTCCACCCGGAGAAGCTGGCCGACCGTCTGCCCACGCTGCGCCTGTTAAGCCGGGATGCCGCCTCGATTCGCGCGCAGGCCGAACTGCTGCTGCCGCGCGTCGCCCCGCACTACCCCGATTTTGACGTCCGCATTGAGCCCTGCCAGTCGCAGATAGGCAGCGGTTCGCTGCCGGTGGACAGGCTGCCGAGTGAAGCGCTCACGTTCACCCCGCGTGACGGGCGCGGCAGCCGCCTTGAGGCGCTGTCGTTGCGCTGGCGCGGCTTGCCGACGCCGGTCATCGGGCGGATTTACGATGGCCGCATGTGGCTGGATCTGCGCTGCCTTGAAGATGAAGAGCGATTTCTGGAGATGTTGCTGAAATGATTATTGCCACCGCCGGTCACGTCGACCATGGAAAAACCACGTTGCTGCAGGCGATCACCGGCATAAATGCCGATCGCCTGCCGGAAGAGAAAAAGCGCGGCATGACCATCGATCTGGGCTATGCCTACTGGCCCCAGCCGGATGGCCGCGTGCTGGGTTTTATTGATGTTCCGGGGCATGAAAAGTTTCTGTCTAACATGCTGGCGGGCGTGGGGGGCATCGATCATGCGCTGCTTGTGGTGGCCTGCGACGACGGCGTGATGGCGCAAACCCGTGAGCATCTGGCAATCCTCCAGCTGACCGGCAACCCGCAGCTGACCGTGGCGCTGACTAAAGCCGATCGCGTGGATGAGGCGCGCATCAGCGAGGTGCGTGAAGTGGTGCGGGCGACCTTACGGGAATATGGTTTTGCCGAGGCGCCGCTTTTTGTCACCGTGGCGACTGAAGGCCGCGGTATCGACGATCTTCGCTACCACTTGCAGCAATTATCGTCGCGCGACCACGCCAGCCATCACCGTTTCCGTCTGGCAATTGACCGGGCGTTTACCGTAAAAGGCGCGGGGCTGGTGGTCACCGGTACGGCGCTGAGCGGTGAAGTGAAGGTGGGAGATTGCCTGTGGCTGACGGGCGTTAATAAACCGATGCGCGTGCGCGGCTTACATGCGCAAAACCAGCCCGCAGAGCACGCCCACGCCGGGCAGCGGATCGCGCTCAACATTGTCGGGGATGCAGAAAAAGAGCAGCTTAACCGCGGCGACTGGCTGCTGGCCGACGCCCCGCCCGAGCCGTCTGAGCGTGTGATTGTCTCCCTGCAGACGCACGTACCCCTGACCCAATGGCAGCCGCTGCATATTCACCACGCGGCCAGCCATATCACCGGGCGCGTGTCCCTGCTGGAAAACGATCTTGCCG
Source organism: Enterobacter sp. ECC_219_Taxon_10 (assembly GCF_058354905.1). Taxonomy (NCBI): domain Bacteria; kingdom Pseudomonadati; phylum Pseudomonadota; class Gammaproteobacteria; order Enterobacterales; family Enterobacteriaceae; genus Enterobacter; species Enterobacter sp. ECC_219_Taxon_10. The sequence continues at coordinate 175,416 of NZ_CM178005.1, forward strand.
AACTGGTTTTTGATTCGCCGCTCTGGCTGGCGGACAACGACCGTCTGGTGCTGCGGGATATTTCCGCGCGGGAAACGCTGGCCGGGGCGCGGGTAGTGACGCTTAACCCGCCTCGACGCGGCAAGCGTAAGCCTGAATATCTGCAATGGCTGGCAGCGCTGGCCCAGGCTCCGGATGATAACGCCGCGCTGCGGGTGCATCTTGAGCGCGGGGCGGTGAGCCTGAGTGATTTTGCATGGGCACGTCAGCTGAGCGACGAAGGACTACGTCAGTTGACCCGGCAGCCGGGCTTTATTCAGGCCGGCAACAGCCTGCTCGATGCGCCGGTGGCTGCACACTGGCAGCGTAAGATACTGAACACGCTCGCAACGTACCATGAACAGCATCAGGATGAGCCCGGTCCTGGCCGTGAGCGTCTGAGACGCATGGCGCTGCCGATGGAAGATGACGCGCTGGTGCTGCTGCTGATTGAAAACATGCGCGAAAGCGGGGTGATTAAAAGCCATCACGGCTGGCTGCATCTGCCGGATCACAAGGCCGGGTTCACCGCAGAGCAGGAGGCTATATGGCAAAAAGTGGCCTTAATGTTTGGGGATGAACCGTGGTGGGTTCGCGATCTGGCGCGTGAGACGAACACCGACGAGCAGGCGATGCGTCAGGTATTGCGCCATGCGGCGCAGCAGGGGCTGATAGTCGCGATCGTGAAAGATCGTTATTACCGTAACGATCGCATTGTGGCATTTGCCAACCTGATCCGCGAACTGGATCAGGCGCGCGGCTCCACCTGCGCAGCCGATTTCCGCGATCGGCTGAACGTAGGCCGCAAGCTGGCGATTCAGATCCTGGAATATTTCAACCGTATCGGGTTTACGCGTCGCCGGGGTAATGACCATCTGCTTCGCGACGCGCAGCTGTTCCCCTGAGCGCTACGTGCTGCGGGAGAGTTTCTGCTTAGCCAGCCATACCGCGCCCAGTCTTCCCGCCTGGTTACCCAGCTCGCAGGGCAGAATGGGCACCTTGAGTGCCTCCCACTCCTCGAATCGCTGTAGATATTTATCGAGCAGGAGATAGATTTTCTCCTGCTCGCTTACCCCGCCACCAATCAGCACTGCCTGTGGATCGAACATCGAGATCACGCTGTAAACGCCGCGCGAGAGAAAATGCGCCCAGGCTTCAATAGCTTCGCGCAGATGCACGTCGCTCTCCATACGTTTAAAAAGCTCCTCGCCATCAGGCATCTCTTCTTCTGATACGGCCAGCACGCGGCGGCAGGCTTTCATCAGGCCGCTGGCAGACGCAACCTCGTGCATCGGTTCGCCCTGATCCCCGACGGGTAGCACGCCAAATTCGCCGGCGCGGTAATGCGATCCGCGATAGAGATCGCCTTCCATCACAATCCCGCCACCGATGCCTGTGCCGATGGTGATGCAGACGAAATGCTCGTAATCCTTACCTGCGCCCTGCCAGCGCTCGCCCAGCGCCGCACAGTTGGCGTCGTTTTCTACAGTAACGGGAAGGTCGGTCAGCCCGGCGAAGAGTTCGCACAGGTTTTCGCCGTCGAGATAGTCGAGCGCGCCCGCTTTCGCCGCTTCGCCGCTGTGGTGGTTAATATGGCCGGGAAAACTCACGCCGATACCGGCGATGTCGTGTTCGTCCTGATACGCTTCAACCACCGCTTTCCACTTCTTTTTAAAGGTGTTTTTATCCTCAGGGGTATCGTACTCGTCCGTCGCCAGCTCCCTGCCATTTTCATCAATCACGCCGTGCTTGATGTGGGTTCCGCCTACGTCAAAACCGATAAATAGCTGCATCGCATCGTTCCTCATGAGCGCTTGAGCTGATAAGTATGGCTCAGTAGCAGAAACGAAACGTAAAGTACGGTAATCCGTGATACGGCTCGTAAACCCGTCACCCACTGGCGAGAAAACCGCCAGCCGGGACTACCCTTGTTGTATAACAACAGCAAGGAGACGGTCATGACAAATAATCCTCCCTCTTCGCGTATCCAGCCCGGCGAATATGGTTTTCCCCTCAAGCTGAAGCCCCGCTATGACAACTTTATTGGCGGCAGCTGGGTGGCCCCCGTCGACGGCGAATACTATTCCAACCTGACCCCCGTTACCGGCCAGCCGCTGTGCGAGATAGCCAGCTCCGGCAAGCGTGATATCGACCTGGCGCTGGATGCCGCGCACAAAGCGAAAGATAAATGGGGGCATACCTCCGTTCAGGACCGCGCGGCCATTTTGTTCAAAATCGCCGACCGGATGGAGCAGAACCTGGAGCTGCTGGCGACGGCAGAAACCTGGGATAACGGCAAGCCGATCCGGGAAACCATGGCGGCAGACGTGCCGCTGGCTATCGACCACTTCCGCTATTTTGCCTCCTGTATACGTGCGCAGGAGGGCGGGATCAGCGAAGTTGACAGCGATACCGTGGCGTACCACTTCCACGAGCCGCTGGGCGTCGTCGGGCAAATCATTCCGTGGAACTTCCCGCTGCTGATGGCGAGCTGGAAAATGGCCCCTGCGCTGGCCGCCGGGAACTGCATTGTGCTTAAACCGGCGCGTTTAACCCCACTCTCGGTCCTGCTGCTGATGGAAATTGTTGGCGATCTTCTGCCGCCGGGGGTCATTAACGTGGTGAACGGCGCGGGCGGTGAGATAGGAGAATATCTGGCCACCTCAAAACGGATCGCTAAAGTGGCGTTTACCGGGTCGACGGAAGTGGGCCAGCAGATTATGCAGTACGCCACGCAGAACATCATTCCGGTGACCCTGGAATTGGGCGGGAAATCCCCGAACATCTTTTTCGCAGACGTGATGGTGGAAGAGGACGCTTTCTTCGATAAGGCGCTGGAAGGGTTTGCGCTGTTTGCGTTTAACCAGGGCGAAGTCTGCACCTGCCCAAGCCGCGCGCTGGTGCAGGAATCCATCTATGAGCGCTTTATGGAGCGGGCCATTCGCCGCGTCGAGTCAATCCGCAGCGGTAACCCGCTCGATAACGTCACCCAGATGGGGGCGCAGGTCTCGCATGGCCAGCTGGAAACCATCCTTAACTACATTGATATCGGTAAGAAAGAAGGGGCGGATATTCTGACCGGCGGTCGCCGTAAGGTGCTCGGCGGGGATCTGCAGGAAGGGTATTACCTTGAGCCGACGATCCTGTTCGGGCAGAACAACATGCGCGTCTTCCAGGAGGAAATTTTCGGACCGGTTCTGGCCGTGACAACCTTCAAAACGATGGAGGAGGCGCTGGAAATTGCCAACGACACGCCGTATGGCCTGGGGGCGGGCGTCTGGAGCCGCAACGGTAATCTGGCCTATAAAATGGGCAGGGGCATTCAGGCCGGGCGCGTCTGGACCAACTGCTACCACGCCTATCCGGCGCACGCGGCATTTGGCGGTTACAAGCAGTCGGGCATCGGGCGTGAAACCCACAAGATGATGCTGGAGCATTATCAGCAAACGAAATGTCTGCTGGTCAGCTACTCCGATAAACCGCTGGGGCTGTTTTAATCGCCCAGCTCAGGCCGTCCGTGGGCGGCCTGAGCAATTTGCTGGCGCAGGCAGTTCAGAACGCCATCCAGAACGTATTGCACACGCCATGGCTGGTATTCGCGTTTGCGGAAGATGGCCGTCAGATCGAGCCACCACTCTTCCTGGTGCGGGAAGCAGGGAACCAGCGTGCCCTGCGTTAATTCTCTTTTCAGGCTCTCTTTCGGTGCGAACACAATGCCAAGATTATTTCTTGCCAGCTCCAGGGCCGTCTGCGTATTGTCGCAAATATAATTGCCGATCACCCGATAATCATGCACATCATCACTGCCATGCATGCGAAAACGCCAGATATTGGCATCATCGACGAGCATGGAGTCAATCAGGATACACGAGTGATTAATTAAATCTTCAGGTCCGGCTAAAGGGTGGTTATTTAAATATGCCTGGGTTGCGAATGCCGTGACGGAATATTTTGTTAACACACTGGCGACCAGGTTTTCATCTTTTGGCTGAGCATAGGTAATTAAAATATCGCAGTCATCCGGAAAGGAAACGCCTTCTGAAAATTCATTGCGGTTCAGATTATAGGTTTTCAGGGAGATGCGAATGTCCCCGATGTCCTTTATCTGGTGGATCACCTGGCGCGCGAGATAGGTCACGATGCCCGTTGGGGCATAAATCGTGACTTTTCCACGCTTTTCATGCTTATAATCGGCAATGAAATTAACAAGTTGAGTGTGTTTGTCCAGGGTGGCGTCGACATACGGGAGTAACGCTTCACCAAATTGTGTCAGAGCGAGCTGACGGGTCGTGCGCTCAAAAACCTTAAGCCCAACCCGCGTTTCAAAATCTGAGAGATATTTACTGACGTTGGCCTGCGCCATGCCCAGCAGGGCGGCGGCATCACCAATGCTGTGGGTGGCTGCGATGACGGAGATTATTTTTAATTCGCGTGGCTTTAGCTGTAATTTACTCATCATGGGCACCCATCTATATGATTTTATATATAATATTATATAAACCGCAGCGTTGCATTGGCAAATTTGTAACCATTATTATGCGCCCCGCTTGTTTGGCATTTTAATGGATTACACGTAATGACTATTAAATACAATTTACTCATCGCTGCCACGTTATTTGCAGCATCTTCAGCAATGGCCGGAGATTTTTCACTTGGAGCGGGGGCTGTATTTAATGAGTCTCCTTACAAAGGCTATAACGAAAATACTACTGCAGTACCGTTAATTAGCTACGAAGGCGATCGCTTTTACGTTCGTCAGACCACCGGAGGATGGATCCTGTGGAAAGACGCAAAAAATGAATTCAGCCTGACCGCGTCGTGGATGCCGCTACATTTCGATCCTGATGACAACGACGACCATCAGATGAAGCAGCTTGATGAGCGTAAAGCGTCAGCCTTCCTCGGCGGCGCGTACTACCGCCATGAAAGCTGGGGGTCGCTGAAAGTGGCGGTCTCGGGTGATGCCACGGATGAAAGCGGTGGCGTGGTGGGTGAGGTCTCTTACTTCCGTCCAATCAGGATGGAACGCCTTACCCTCACGCCCTCTGTCGGTATTTTCTATAGCGACGAGAGCTATAACGACTACTACTACGGCGTATCCGGCAGCGAGTCTCGCCGCTCAGGTCTGGATCAATACACCGCTGGTGACAGCTGGACGCCCTACGTTGGCCTGGCGGCTAAATATCAGTTAACCCAGAAGCTGTACCTCAACGCCAGCGCGGTCTACACCGTGTTGCCTGACGACGTGAAGAACAGCCCGATGATCGACCGCGACGACAGCTTCGCGCTGATGACCGGCCTGACCTGGCGTTTCTGATGCGGTAAAGCCGGGTGGCGGCGTTGCCTTGCCCGGCCTACGATCGTGCCTGCATTTTTGTCTGCAATACAATGTATTCCTATTTCATTTCTCGATGCTTCTTCCCGTTCCGTCAAAACACCGCTGCACTGATGTTCCTTGTGCGCTAATGTGATTTAACCCGATAGCGATGGTGTGTATCATGTGTATAATCATGGAAGGATTGGGATGTGAAAAGTGCGGATGTCATTACTGTTCTGATCGGCCACGGCTGGAAATGTGTCAGAACGAAAGGAAGCCATCATCAGTTTCGCCATCCCGTGCAGAAAGGACTGGTTACCGTCCCACATCCTAAAAAGGATATTAAACCGGGCACGCTCGCGCAGATATGGCGGCAGGCGGGAATTAAACACTGATATCAGGAGTAGTTATGTTTTATCCGGCTTACATTCATTCTGACACCGACGGTAGCGCCAGCGGCTTTTTCCCTGACGTTCCAGGCTGTTTTTTTGCAGGTGACTCCCTGGATGACGCATTTCAGGATGCACGTGAGGCGCTCACAGCGCACTTCGAAGCGCTGTTTGAAATGGATGAAGCATTGCCGCTGCCGGGTAACGTGGAAGCGCACCTGGAAAGCCACCCTGACAACTTCACTGGCGGGCAATGGCTGCTGGTGGATATTAATATGAAACAGTTCGACGGTAGGGCCGAGCGTATCAACATCACCATGCCTCGTCGTTTACTGATGAAGATTGATTCCTTTGTCAGCGAGCATCCGCAGTTCAGCAATCGAAGTGCGTTTCTGGCTGAGGCAGCACGTCGCGTGCTGCCATAGCGTTCAACCTCTCCCGTGGGTGAGGCTATTCAGCCTTCATCCACCCATATCCGCATTTCCCCTTCTCCCCGGTTAGCCCAGCTAAACCAGGGAATAAAGGTCAGCGTCCGGGGCTGACGCTGCACCGGCGAGCGATCGTACTGCCACAGCGCCTCTGTCTCCTTCGCGTGGCCCCCGATCCCCTCCGCCTGTATCAGCATCTTGTGCGCGAAAATGCCTTTGCCTTCAAACACCCGGAACTCGCTCTCTCGTGGCAAGGAGAGGTTATGCAGGTTGGCGCCGTTATCCGCTTCTTCCAGGCAGTAAACCAGCGGGCCGCGCTGGAGCGCGACTTTACCCGCCTGCTGGCGCACCTGGGGGTTACCGTACACGCGGCGGACCGGCATCGGTAGCGTGAGGGTCAGGGTATCGCCTTCCTGCCAGCGGCGGCTGAGATAGAGGTATCCACGGGATATCTCGCCAGTCATGGCTTCGCCATTCAGCGAAACAGCAGGTTCCGCACACCAGTCCGGTAGCCTGAGTGCCAGCGTATGGGTGACCGGAACCGGCGAGGTGATTTCGATCTTCACCTGCTCCTGCCACGGATAGTTACCGCTAATGCGCAGCTGTAGGGTGCTATCACCCACCGGAATGGCGACGTCGTTCCCCACGTACAGGTTGATCAACAGCGCATCCGGGCGAACGGTATAAATATAGTGCCCCAGCGAGGTCAGCACGCGGGCAATGTTCGGCGGGCAACAGGCGCAGCCGAACCAGCGCTGGCGCACCGGCTTCACGTGGTCATAGATATGGTTAAAGGCCAGCGTTTTCGGATGCACCTCCAGCGGGTTCACGTAAAAGAAATGCTTACCGTCCAGTGCCATCCCGCCCAGCACCGTATTGTACAGCGCGCGCTCCATCACGTCGGCGTAGTGGCCGTCTGCCTCCATCTCCAGCATCCGGCGGGCAAACATCATCAGGCCAATGGAGGCGCAGCTTTCGGCATAGACCGTATCGTTGGGCAGATCGTAATCGCTGCTGAACGCCTCGCCGCTGCTTTGCGAGCCAATCCCGCCGGTAATGTACAGCTGGCGCTGCGCCATGTTGTTCCACAGCCGCAGACAGTCCTGCCGTTTACCCTCGTCATGACTCAGGCGCGCCAGGTGCGCCATGCCCGCCATCAGGTAGACGAAACGCACCGCGTGGCCGATGGCCGTTTGCTGCTCGGCAAGCGGCTGATGCGCCTGGCTGTAGGCTTTGTCCTTGACCATCCATGCCGGACCATAGGTGTTCCAGTAAGACGTTTTGCCGCGCTTCTCGTATTCGGTATCGTAGAAGTGAGGCTGCGCGCCGCGTTCTTCGATAAAGTATTTCACCAGATTGAGATAGCGCGACTCCTGCGTGACATCGTACAGCCGCATCAGCGCCAGCTCGATTTCCGGGTGACCAGGGTAACCGTGCAGCTGTGTTTCGCCCGGGCCAAACACGCCATCGATATGGTCCGCCAGCCTGCACACCACGTCCAGCAGGCGACGTTTTCCGGTTCCCTGGAAATACGCCACGCCCGCTTCAATCATATGCCCGGCGCAGTACAGCTCGTGACATTCGGCCAGATTCGTCCAGCGTTCCTCGGGGGCTTTTACCGTAAAGTAGGTATTGAGGTAGCCATCTTCACACTGCGCCGCCGCGACCAGCGAAATCACCTCGTCGGCAGTTTTTTCCAGTTCTGCATCCGGTTTCTGGCACAGCGACCACGCCACGGCTTCGAGCCATTTCGCCACGTCGCTGTCCTGAAACACCATCCCGTAAAACTCCCCCTGTTCCAGACCGGCCGCGATGCGGAAGTTGGTGATGGCGTGGCTGGGTTCGGCCTCCGCCACGCGGTCGTTCAGCGCATCCCACTGGTAGGGGATGACCACGTCCCGGACCAGCCGTTGATACTGCCCGAGAAACGGGTCGTTGATTTTCAGCTGGTGCAGATCGGGTTCCATTATGGACATAGCGTTCTCCTCAGGACGGTACGTGACGCTGGCGCAGATCGGTGGCAATGCGCGACATCACAGGGTTGTTAAGCCTGCACCAGCGGATAGCGACCGCCAGCAGCAGGTGGAAAAGGGCAGGCAGCAGCGTCTCCATGGCGGTGATCCCCTGCAATGAGGCTGGCGTCTGGTTGCCCGCGCCTGGCTGATAGGCCACGGCGATAAACACCAGGCTGATGATCCCGGCGCTGGACGCCCATGCGAGCTTGATGAAAAACAGGTTGAAGGCGAAGTTCATGCCCGAGGAGCGCACGCCGGTTTTCCATTCACCGTAGTCGTCGGCAAAGGCCATGAGCGAGAAGTGCAGCGGCAGAGTGAAGCCCAGGATCACGCCATTGCTTAAAATGACGATCAGCCATAGCGTCTGGTGCGCCGGGTCACCCGGCAGGAACCACATACCCACCGCAAGCGCCGCGAGCACCAGGTTGGTGTGGTAGTAGAGTTTGACGGTATCAATGCGGCGCGACAGCGGGCTGACGATCACCGCGCCCAGAATGGCGGCGAAGGTCACCATCGTGAAAAACAGCGAGGTGTACGCCGTGCTGCCTTGCAGCACGTAGGTGATGAAGTACATATAACCGCCGCCGCGAATATTGAAGACGTTGATCAGCAGGAACGACATCACCAGCATCAGCAGCAGCTGATCGTTTTTACGCAGGCCCGCCAGGTGCTCGCGCAGGGTGAATTTGCCCATCAGCGCCAGCGGGACGCGTTCGCGCACCCAGAAGAAGCAGCACAGGAACATCACCACGGCGATGGCGCACAGCACGCCAACGCCCAGCTGATAACCCCGGGCAGCATTGCCCTGGCCCAGCTCCGCGACCAGCCACGGCAGGCCAACGGAGACCAAAAAGCCCGCCACGCCGCACAGCACAAAGCGCCATGACTGGCAGGCTATCACCTCGTTGTGGCGGGTGGTCATGGTGTTAATCAGCGCGCAGTAGGGCACGTTGATGGCGGTATAGCCCACGGACAGCAGCAAATAGGTGCCGAACGCCCAGGCGATTTTCACGCCCATACTGGCGTCCGGGACGGTGAAGGTCAGTACGCCAACGATGCCGATGGGGAGCGCGACCCACAGCTGCCAGGGGCGAAAGCGTCCCCAGCGGCTCTGCGTGCGGTCGGCAATGACGCCCATCACCGGATCGGAAATGGCGTCAAACACGCGAAGGGCAATAAACAGCGTGCCCACCAGCGCAGGGGTGAGGCCAAATACATCAGTATAGAAAAAGGTCAGAAAGTTCATGATCAGGCAGGTAATCACCGTGCCGCCCGCATCGCCCAGGCCGTAGCCAATTTTCTCGCGGACGGAGAGCCGGTCATCGACTTTCTGGTTTGCAACGTCTGCGTCTGTAATCGGTGTGGAAGTCATGGGTAACTCCTCGATAAACGATTTTTTATCGTATTTGTAGGTACCCTGTTTATTCTGCATTCAACGGCCAGACCAACAAGGGAAGGGAAAAGTATAAAAAGGTGACGATTCCGACCTGATGATGAAAATGTGATTCCGATCGGACAGTTGTTCGAATATTGATTAATAATCAACGTCTAAGTCGAAAATTAACGGTAATAAAAGCGGAATGGTGAATATCCATGCTCGAATTATCCATAGCGCTTCCGGTTAAGGTCCAGAACGGCGGGTTGTTTATTTCCCGCGGAGTGGGCCGCCATCCTGCGCGAAAATTAACGTCATGGGAGATTATTTTTGTCGAAAAAGGGATATTAACGATCCAGGAAGAAAATCATATTTTTGACGTTAATGCAGGAGAGAGTTTGCTGCTCTGGCCGGGCCGTCGGCACGTAGGGGTGGAAGATTTTCCGGCGGACCTGCGCTTTTACTGGCTCCATTTTGAGGTGGAGCTGCCAGATTCATCGTTACCCAACGCCGCTCCTCTGGCAATAGAACAACACTGCCGCGTAAGGGATGCGGAATATGTGATTGCGCTATTTCGGCAATTCCTCAGCGAGCAGGAGAAATTACAGCGAAGTATGGCGCTGGAGATGATTTTATTATTGATTTTACAGCAGGTGTCCCGTTCGTCAGGATATGAAGATAACGCGGATCAGGCCGGTGCGGCGATGGCCTGGAAGGCAAAACAGCTTATTCGCACGCAGTTTCATTTACCAATATCCACATCGCAGCTGGCAAAAGCGTTGCACTGTAATGCAGATTATCTCGGGCGTGTATTTCGCCGGACTTTCCATTTAACCCTGACGGAGGCGATACATCGCCAGCGCGTCAGGGCGGCGGAAAAACTGCTGCTCAACGATTCTGCATCGTTAACCGAGGTCGCAACGCGCTGCGGCTTTAATGACGTGGGGTATTTCCGGCAGATATTTTCTAAGCATACCGGGTTAACCCCCGCCGTGTGGAAACGGCGGTACTGTAAGGAGCATATTAACTCCGGCTGACCCGTGCCGGGGCCGCCAGATTACGCCCGACCCGGCGGCATAATCTGGCGTAACGCGTTACTGACCGGCTTCGTGCCAGGCTTTTTCAATTTCTTCGGCGAGAATTTTGACGCCTGCTTCAATTTTTTCCGGATCGGGCACGTAGTTCATGCGCATGCACTGGTGAGTGTGCGGCCACGGCTTATCCAGACCCGGGAAGAAGTAATCGCCCGGCACCATCAGCACGCCGCGCTTTTTCAGGCGCTGGTAGAGCAGCTCGGTGGTAATCGGCAAATCCTTAAACCACAGCCAAAGGAAAATCGCCCCTTCAGGTTTATGGATCAGGCAGCGTTCTTCCGGTAAATAGCGGCGAAGCGTCGCGATCGTCTCCTGAACGCGCTGGAAATAGAACGGCTTTATCACCTCATTTGACAGACGCAGCAGGTCGTTGCGCTTAATCATTTCGCACATCATCGCCGGGCCAATGCCGCCCGGTGAGAGGCTGATAATGCCGTTCATATTGGTAATAGCGGTGATGATTTTCTCGTTAGCGATGATGATGCCGCAGCGGCTGCCCGGCAGGCCCAGTTTGGAGAGGCTCATGCACAGGACAATGTTCGGGTTCCACAGCGGACGCGCTTCGCTGAAGATAATGCCCGGGAACGGCACGCCGTAAGCATTGTCGATCACCAGCGGAATGCCGTGCTGATTCGCCAGCGCATCCAGCTTCATCAGTTCGTCGTCTGTGATGACGTTGCCCGTTGGGTTAGTCGGGCGCGATACGCAGATCATGCCCGTCTCTTCACCAATATGCAGGTGTTCAAAATCGACGTGATATTTGAACTGGCCTTCCGGCAGCAGCTCGATGTTCGGACGCGCGGAGACGAACAGATCCTCTTCCAGGCCGGAATCGGCGTAGCCGATGTACTCCGGTGCCAGCGGGAAGAGCACTTTTTTGGTCGTGCCGTCGGCGCGACGTCCGGCGAACAGGTTAAACAAGTAGAAAAACGCGCTCTGACTGCCGTTTGTCAGTGCAATATTCTGTGGTTCGATATCCCAGCCCAGCTCTTCACGCAGCATTTTGGCAAGGAGAGTCAGCAACTCGGTTTTACCCTGCGGACCGTCGTAATTGCATAGCGCATCGGTCGCTTTACCGTTTTCCAGCATCTGTGCGAGCAGCGTCTGGAAATAGGTCGTCATCTCCGGAATTTGCGCCGGGTTTCCGCCGCCGAGCATGATGGCGCCCGGAGTGCGCAGCCCGTCGTTGAGGTCCTCCATCAGGCGAGTAATGCCTGAATGGCGGGTGAATTTGTCGCCGAAAAGTGAAAACGTCATAGCAGGTGTTCTATCGAGCTTATTTTGAAAGTGGGTAACCATAACGCTAGCACCGTGCTGGTGCAAATCGGGGGATGTGGTCGGATTTGTCGTTTTATATGGTAGGTTTGGATTTTTGTAGTGAATAGTTCTGGTGGAATTCCCCTCACCCTAACCCTCTCCCCGGAGGGGAGAGGGGGCTGCACGGAGCCGTCTTTTCCCCCTCGCCCCTTTGGGGAGAGGGACGGGGTGAGGGGTGGGGGAGATTACTGATTACCCGCCCATACCACCAACACCTTATCGCCCTTGTGCTCGCGCACGAAGCCATACCCCTCTTTCAGCGACAGCGTGGTTTGCTTGCCTTCGCCAATTGCAGGATGGCGGGCGCGGAACTGGCCCAGCGTTTGCCAGTGGGCAACGGTTAAGGCCTGCTTGCCCGTGACGTCCTGCCAGTTCATATCTGACCGGGTACCCTGTAGTGGGTCGGAGCCTGTCGGCCCGAACGGACGCTCGGATTCATCCCCGTAATAGATTTGCACGCTGCCCGGTGCCAGCAGGAGCAGCTCCGCAGCGCGCTGGCCCCCTTCGCGGAACAGACGCGTATCATGTGATGAGAGGTAGCTCAGCACGTTGAAGCTTTGCAGCTTCTCCGCCATCTGCTGCCAGGTAAGGTCCATATCGGCCAGGCAATCCACCGCTTTTGCCGCCTGCTCCTGATAATCAAAATTAATCATCGCATCAAAACCGTGGCGGTAATAATCGCTTTGCATCACCCCGTGGCCCCAGGATTCTCCGGTCATCCAGAACGGTGCGTTATCGAGCTTTTTGTCCGGGTTAGCCCCTTTCCAGGCGGCCAGCGCCTGGTTTGCCTGGTCTTTTAACTGTTGCCAGGCCTCAAGCTCGACATGCTTCGCGGTATCCACCCGGAAGCCGTCAATGCCGTAGTCGCGCACCCACTGGCTGAGCCAGTGGGTGAGATAGTCGCGTGGGGTATACCCCGGGATGGCTTTCGCGTGGGTATCGGGCTTGTGTTGATAGAAGTTGGGTTGGCCTGAAGGGGTAGTGGATTCCGTTTTCAGGTCCGGGAGGAATGCCAGCGACATGGTTAAATCGTCGAAGCCGGGGTTGTCGTAATCGCCAATGTCGGTGCGGATCCATTTCTTGCCCCACCATTTTTCCCATGCGGCTTTGTCGCTGAAGTTGATGTAATCGTTGAAGCTATGCCAGCTTTGGCCCGCGCCAGGCTTCCAGTCAGTCCAGCGGTCTCCCAGCGTCTTTTTCAACTCATCGCCCTGCAGATACAACGCGCCAAACTGGTACGCCTGCATGTCCGCAAGCGTCGCGTAGCCCGCGTGGTTCATGACGATATCGAACAGGATGCGAATGCCGCGCCTGTGCGCTTCATCAATAAGATGGCGCAGGTCATCCTCGGTGCCCATGTTGGCATCAAGCTTCGTCCAGTCCTGGGTGTAGTAGCCGTGATAGGCGTAGTGTGGGAAATCCCCTTTGGTGCCACCGCCTACCCAGCCGTGGATCTGCTCAAGCGGGGAGCTTATCCAGAGCGCATTCACCCCCAACTGCTGTAAATAGTCGAGCCTGCTGGCGAGCCCTTTGAGATCGCCACCGTGGAAGGTACCAATCTCCTGCATGCCGTCTTTGTGGCGGCCATAGCTGTTGTCGTTGCTCGGGTCGCCATTCACAAAGCGGTCGGTGAGCACAAAATAGACGGTGGCGTTCTGCCAGCTAAACGGCGCTGGCTTGTCGGTTTCGGCGCGCTCAAGCAGCAGCAGGCCACCACTGCTGGCGGCGGGCTGTAGGGTAATGTTTCCGTTCTGCACCGTCGCGGTCTGTTTGCTGTAAAAATCACGCACCACGGTGCCTTCCGGGAAGGTATGGCTGACGTCCAGCGTCAGCGGTTTACCGTCCCACTTCGGGCACTGGCGGATAACGTTTGCAACCGACTGTTCTGCGGCACTCTGAATTGTCAGCAGCAGGGTGGGCGTGCCGGAGCGGGTATCAATCCGCATCTGGTAGTCACCGTCGCGGAAAAGGCGCCACTGCGGCGGCGTGCCGTCACAGGGCTTAAGCGACAGCATCTCATTGAGTTTTATCGCCTCCGCAGGCTGCCAGCACGTCTTGTCAAAACTCAGCGTCAGAGGACGCGTACCCTTCGCAAGCTTTGTCTGGCTGGTGAAAATGCCGGTGCCTTCGGCGCGAAATGCGTTAAACCCCGGCGATGACCAGTCGGCATGTGCCAGAGCGGGTAACAGCAGAAGAGCTAATGCGGTGCGTTTCATTCCATTTTCCTGTCGCGGCATTTTTGACCAGTGTGCCATCAGGATGCGGTGAAAAACTCATCCCCCATCGCTTTCTCCCGGGAGGACGTGTGAGGATGAGTGATCCCGCGCAAAATGAGGCAGTTATCTGCGATATCGCACACATTTTTTCAGGAATGATGTTTTTGTGAGCAATTTTCAGGTGACATAGTTTCGGAATTGGACTATTTCTATACGTGCTCTTGAAGTCTATTTTTGATATGATTTGAGATTCCGCTCTCAAATTTGTGAAAAAAATAAGGTGTTGGGATGATTACATCCGACCAGGAGACCTAATGATATCGACTCCCATTCGACGATATGGGGCCGCGATACTCATGTTACTCACCACGACATTTTCGGGTGGGGTGCTTGCGAAGACGCACACGGATACAACGAGTAAGAAAGCCCACGTAATAAAGACGACAAGTAGTAAGGTTAGCAGTAAACAAGAGTATTCTCGCAATAGTGCAAAGAGTAGTTCACTTCCTGATTTGCGAAAATACCCTTCCGGAACACCAAGAAAAAAAGCGTTTCTCCGGACGGTAATGCCTTACATAACAAGTCAAAATGCCGCGATTACGGCGGATCGTAACTGGCTGATTTCAAAACAGTACGATAGCCGCTGGTCGCCGTCTGAACGCGCGCGTCTGAAAGACATCACGAAGCGCTACAAGCTGAGCTGGAACGGTAACACGCGTCGCGTACCGTGGAATGCTCTCCTTGAGCGTGTGGACATTATCCCAGGCAGCATGGTTGCGACCATGGCGGCAGCCGAAAGCGGCTGGGGGACGTCTAAGCTGGCGCGTAATAACAATAACCTGTTCGGCATGAAGTGTGCGAAAGGTCGTTGTAATAATGCGCCCGGTAAGGTGAAGGGCTATTCTCAGTTCGAATCAGTAAAAGATTCCGTGAATGCTTACGCGGTGAATCTTAATACGCACCCGGCCTACTCATCGTTCCGTAAATCACGCGCTCAGTTGCGTAAAGCGGATCAGGAAGTGACGGCCAGTGCGATGATTCACAAGCTGAAAGGTTATTCGACGAAGGGAAATAGCTATAACAACTATCTGTTCGCTATGTACCAGGATAACCAGCGCTTAATCGCCGCCCATATGTAATGTCAAAAAACGCCTTCCACCTGGAAGGCGTTTTCTTTTCTATATCAGCACCTCGCTGTGGCGATCCCGATACTCTTTTGGGGTGGTGTCATACTCTTTGCGAAACACCGAATAGAAATACTGCAGCGACGGGTATCCGCACATCTGCGAGATTTCGTTGATCGACAGTGACGTGGAGATGAGCAGGCTGCGGGCCTTCTCCAGCTTCTCCGCATGGATGACGGCATGAATAGTCTCGCCCACCTCTTCTTTGAAGCGCTTCTCCAGATTCGAGCGGGAAATGCCCACCGAATCCAGCACCTGATCGACCTTAATCCCTTTGCAGGCGTGGTTGCGAATATAGTGCATGGCCTGAATGACGGCCGGGTCGCTTAGGGAGCGATAATCGGTTGAGCGACGTTCCACAACGCGGACAGGCGGCACCAGCAGGCGCTGAAGCGGCAGAGACTCTTTATCGAGCAGGCGGTGCAGCAGCTTCGCCGCCTGATAGCCCATCTGACGCGTGCCCTGTGCAACGGAGGAGAGCGCTACGCGGGACAGGTAGCGGGTCAGTTCTTCGTTATCAATGCCAATCACGCACAGTTTTTCGGGCACCGGGATATGCAAATGCTCGCAGACCTGCAGCACGTGTCGGGCGCGGGCGTCCGTCACGGCAATAATACCGGTTTGCGGCGGCAGCGTTTGCAGCCAGTCCGCCAGGCGGTTTTGCGCGTGCTGCCAGTTCTCTGGTGCGGTTTCCAGCCCCTGATAGACCACGCCGCGATACTTCTCCTGCGCGACCAGCTGGCAAAACGCATGTTCGCGCTCAACGGCCCAGCGCTTGCCGCTGGTGGCGGGTAAACCATAAAACGCGAAGCGATGGACGCCCTTCTCTTTTAAATGGAGAAAGGCCGCCTCGACCAGGGCATGGTTATCGGTGGCGATATAGTGGACCGGGGGATAGTGTTCAGGTGAATGGTAGGAGCCGCCGACGCCCACTATCGGGACGTCGACGTCGGTCAGCAGCTGCTCGATGACGGGGTCGTCATAGTCTGCGATGACGCCGTCCCCCAGCCAGTCTTTAATGTTCTCCAGACGGGTGCGGAAGTCTTCCTCAATAAAGATATCCCACTCGGATTGCGACGCCTGCAAATATTCACCGACACCTTCCACCACCTGACGGTCGTAGGCTTTGTTGGCATTGAATAACAACGTAATGCGGTGACGCTTTTCAAACATGGCTCACTTCCCAATTAAGTCACTATACGGTTATCAGGCCCGTCGCTTGGTGGCAGAATCCATCCAGACTGCCAGTAAAAGAATGGCCCCCTTGACGATATACTGCCAAAACGTCGGGACGTCCATCATACTCATCCCGTTATCCAACGACGCCATGATAAATGCCCCCATGACCGCGCCCGCCACGCTCCCGATACCGCCTGCGAGGCTGGTGCCACCGATGACGCAGGCGGCGATAGCATCCAGCTCGGCGATGTTGCCGGCGGAGGGAGAGCCGGCCCCCAGACGCGAGCTGAGGATCAACCCGGCAATAGCGACCATGAGGCCGTTAATGGCGAAAACCGCCAGCTTGGTACGTTCGACGTTAATACCCGAGAGGCGGGCAGCTTCAAGGTTGCCGCCGATGGCATAAATACGGCGGCCAAACGCGGTGCGCGTCGCCATAAACATGCCGCCCAGCAGCAAAAGCGCCAGCAGCAGCACCGGCGTCGGAACGCCGCGATAGTCGTTAAGAAGCCAGATGGCACCCAGCACAATGACCGCCGTCAACGCCTGACGTCCCACCACCGACGTTGACGCTGGCGATGCAAGCCCCAGCGCCTGACGGCGCATGCGTCCACGCCACTGCCACGCGACAAACGCCAGCAGCCCCACCACGCCGATCGTAAAGCCGATGCTATCAGAGAGGTAACTCTGACCAATCTGCGACATGGCTGCGCTGGTCGGGGAGACGGTGGTACCGTTGGTAATACCGATCAAGATCCCGCGAAAGGCCAGCATCCCCGCAAGGGTGACAATGAACGACGGCACCTTACGGTAAGCAACCCACCAGCCGTTCCAGGCGCCTAAAACCAGCCCCAGCACCAGCGTCACCGCCACTGTCAGCGGCAGCGGCCAGCCAAGCCAGACGTCAAAAATCGCCGCCACGCCGCCGAGAAGACCCATCATTGACCCGACAGACAGGTCGATTTCCGCAGAGATGATCACGAACACCATGCCCACGGCCAGGATGCCTGTGATGGCGGTCTGGCGGAGCAGGTTGGAGACGTTTCGCGCGCTCAAGTACGAGCCATCCGTCATCCAGGTAAAGAACAGCATGATGACGATAATCGCCGCGATCATCACGAAAACCTGCAGGTTCAGCGCTTTTAGCCCAGCGAACGCGCCGGGCGTCGGAACAGCGACTTTGATATCAGACGGATTGCTTTTCGACATGACGTTCGCTCCTTAAAGCGGCTTCCATCACCTGCTCCTGCGTCAGGTTCTGGTTAATCAGGTTGGCTTTCAGTTTTCCCTCGTGCATGACCAACACGCGGTCGCTCAGGCCGAGCACTTCGGGTAACTCAGACGAAATGACGATGACGGCAATCCCTTGCTGTACAAGCTGATTAATCAGTTTGTAGATTTCGTATTTGGCACCGATATCGATCCCGCGCGTCGGTTCATCAAGGATTAATATGCGTGGATTGAGGAGCAGGCAGCGCGCCAGAATCGCCTTCTGCTGGTTACCCCCGCTCAGGCGGCCGATTGCCAGTTCCGGCGAAGAGGTTTTGACCTTCAGCCGGGCAAGCGACTGGAGGATGCACTGCTGCTCGGCAGCATCGTCCAGGCTGCTCAGCGCGCCGGAGAACCGATCGAGTGCCGCAAGCGTAATGTTTTTACCCACCGCCATGACCGGTACTATGCCGTCTTTTTTGCGGTCTTCCGGCACCATGGCAATGCCGCGGGCAATCGCCTGCTGGCAGTTGTCGATTTTCACCGGCTGGCCGTCGATATAAATTGTGCCCTCCCAGCGTCCTGGCCACACGCCAAACAGGCACTGCACGGCTTCGGTGCGCCCGGCACCGACGAGGCCCGCAATCCCAAGAATTTCGCCGCTGTGAAGGGAAAACGAAACATTATTTACCCGCTTGATGTGGCGGTTGACGGGGTGCCAAGCGGTGAGGTTTTCCACGCGCAGCACTTCATCGCCCGTTGTGTGGGGTTCATTCGGGTAGAGTGCCGTCAGCTCGCGGCCCACCATCATGGTGATGATGTCATCTTCGCTCATGCCTGCGGCTTCACGCGTGCCGATGTGTTGTCCGTCGCGGATCACGCAGATGGTGTCCGAAATGGCTTTGACCTCGTTCAGCTTATGCGAAATGTAGATACAGGCGATGCCGTGGTTTTGCAGATCGCGGATGATATTGAGCAGAACCGCGGTTTCCTGCTCGGTGAGCGAGGCCGTTGGCTCATCGAGGATCAGCAGCCTGACCTGTTTATTCAGCGCCTTCGCAATTTCGACCAGCTGCTGTTGCCCCAGACCCAGATCGCCCACGCGGGTATCCGGCGAAATGTGGAGGCTCACCTGCGCCAGCAGCTTTTCACAGCGGAGCGTCATGGTGTCGTAATCCAGCACGCCGTGGCGGGAAATCTCGGCTCCGAGGAAGATGTTCTCCAGCACGGTGAGATGCTTCACCAGCGCCAGCTCCTGGTGAATGATGGCGATGCCTTTACGTTCGGTGTCGCGAATGTGTGTCGCCTGGATGACTTCACCGGCAAAGACGATTTCGCCTTCGTAACTGCCGTGCGGGTAGATCCCGCACAGCACTTTCATCAACGTTGATTTGCCCGAACCGTTCTCGCCACACAGCGAAACCACTTCGCCGGGGTTCAACCGGAGACTGACGTTGTCGACGGCTTTCACCGCGCCGAAGCGCTTGGTGATGCTTTTCATTTCAAGTAAATAAGGCATAACTGCTCCACATAACCCGAGGGAAGAACAGTACAACGTGATGCGCCCCTGCAGGGCAGGGGCAGCGCAGGATTACAGTTCGCTCTTCTTGTGGAAACCGTCTTTAATCACGGTGGCGTCAATGTTCTCTTTATTGACTTCAATTGGCGTGAGCAGGCGAGCCGGAACGTCTTTCAGGCCGTTATTCAGCGTCGCGTCTGCTTTAGGTTGCTTACCGTTGCCCAGCTCAACGGCGATTTCTGCCGCCGTATTGGCAAGCTCGGTAATCGGTTTATAGACCGTCATGGTCTGGGTACCTGCGATAATGCGTTTTACGCCAGCCAGATCGGCATCCTGGCCAGAAATCGCAACTTTACCGGCCAGCCCCTGGGCGCTCAGGGCCTGAATAGCCCCACCTGCGGTGGCATCGTTGGAGGCCACAACAGCGTCAATTTTGTTGTTATTGGCCGTCAGCGCATTTTCCATAATCTTCAGGGCATTTTCTGGCAACCATCCGTCAGCCCACTGATCGCCAACCACCTTAATTTTGCCGTTGTCGATGTACGGCTTAAGGACTTTCATTTGCCCTTCGCGGAACAGTTTGGCGTTGTTATCCACCGGCGAACCGCCCATCAGGAAATAATTGCCCTGAGGCACTTTGTCGATCAGGCTTTGCGCCTGTAATTCGCCAACTTTTTCATTGTCGAAGGAAATATAATAATCAATATCCGCATTATTAATCATGCGGTCATAAGCGAGAACTTTTATCCCTTCCTGCTTCGCTTCTTTCACCACGTTACTTAATACCTGGCCGTTATAAGGGATAATGACCAGAACATCGACTCCCCGGTTGATCATATTCTCGATCTGCGACATTTGCGTTTCTTCATTGCCGTTAGCCGACTGTACAAACACATTCGCACCGAGTGATTCCGCTTTTTTCACAAAAATATCGCGATCTTTTTGCCAGCGCTCCAGACGCAGGTCGTCAATCGCCATGCCAATTTTGACCTCCTTGGCATGCCCTGCAAAGCTTGCAAGGAGGAGCGTAGTGCAGAGCGTTAGGGTCAGGTTCTTTATCTTCATAATTATTAGGCCTTTTTGTAGGGGTATGTGTTGCTGAGATAAAAGAAACATTCACTGCTGGGTCGCAGCAAATTTTTAACGCGGAAAGGCGGGCTGGCAATTACAGATTTTTATCTTCTCATTACGATATTTGGTTTATTTCTGAATTTATGACCGCGATCGGATTTTAAAATTCGTAACGCCTTAATTACATTTGATTCTGGAATGCGCGCCGAAAAATAGTTTGTCTGCGCATTATTTTGCGAGCCAGCGCACAGTTGTGCATTCTCTCAATAGCAGTGTGAAATAACGTAATTGAGCAACCCCAAATGTCTATTCACTATTACTCCTGTATCAACGACTCGCCGCATACCCTGATTATGGAGCTCAATATGCAAGCTTATTTCGACCAACTCGATCGCGTTCGTTACGAAGGCCCAAAAACGACCAATCCTTTAGCATTTCGTCACTACAACCCGGATGAGCTGGTGCTGGGTAAGCGCATGGAAGATCATCTGCGCTTTGCCGCCTGTTACTGGCATACCTTCTGCTGGAACGGCGCCGATATGTTCGGCGTCGGTTCCTTTGACCGTCCGTGGCAGCAGCCGGGTGAGGCCATCGAGCTGGCGAAACGCAAAGCCGATGTGGCGTTTGAGTTCTTCCACAAGCTGAATGTGCCGTACTACTGCTTCCATGATGTTGACGTGTCGCCGGAAGGGGCGTCGCTGAAAGAGTACCTGAACAATTTTGCGCAGATGGTGGATGTGCTGGCGGCAAAACAGCAGCAAAGCGGCGTGAAGCTGCTCTGGGGCACGGCAAACTGCTTCACTAACCCACGCTACGGCGCGGGTGCGGCAACCAACCCGGATCCGGAAGTGTTTAGCTGGGCGGCCACGCAGGTGGTGACGGCAATGAACGCCACGCATCAGTTGGGCGGCGAAAACTATGTCCTGTGGGGCGGTCGTGAAGGCTATGAAACCCTGCTCAACACCGACCTGCGCCAGGAGCGCGAGCAGATTGGCCGCTTTATGCAGATGGTTGTCGACCATAAGCACAAAATCGGCTTCCGCGGCACGCTGCTGATCGAGCCGAAGCCGCAGGAACCGACGAAGCACCAGTATGACTACGACGTGGCGACGGTGTATGGCTTCCTGAAACAGTTCGGTCTGGAAAAAGAGATTAAAGTGAACATTGAGGCCAACCACGCCACGCTGGCGGGCCACTCTTTCCATCACGAAATCGCGTCTGCGATTGCGCTGGGCATCTTCGGCTCTGTCGATGCGAACCGTGGCGATCCACAGCTGGGCTGGGACACCGACCAGTTCCCGAACAGCGTGGAAGAGAATGCGCTGGTGATGTACGAAATCATCAAAGCGGGCGGCTTCACCACCGGCGGCCTGAACTTTGACGCCAAGGTGCGTCGCCAGAGCACCGACAAATACGATCTGTTCTACGGCCATATTGGCGCGATGGACACAATGGCGCTGGCGCTGAAAGTGGCGGCACGTATGATTGAAGACGGTGAGCTGGATAAACGCGTGGCGAAGCGCTACAGCGGCTGGAACAGTGAGCTGGGCCAGCAAATTTTGAAAGGTCAGTTATCGCTTGCGGAAATCGCGAAGTACGCTGAACAACATCAGCTGGCGCCGCAGCACCAGAGCGGGCACCAGGAGCTGCTGGAAAATCTGGTTAATCACTACCTGTTCGATAAATAACAGCATCCAGGCCCGGTAAGCGGAAGCGCCACCGGGCATTTCTGTCAAAGGAGTCACCGCAATGTATATCGGGATCGATCTGGGCACATCGGGTGTGAAAGCCATCCTGTTAAGCGAGCAGGGCGAGGTGTTAGCAACGCAGACTGAAAAGCTGCAGGTTTCACGCCCGCACCCACTGTGGTCGGAGCAGGACCCGGAACAGTGGTGGCAGGCCACGGATCGCGCAATTACCGCGTTAGGCGAGCAGCATTCTCTGCGTGACGTGAAAGCGCTGGGAATGGCCGGGCAAATGCACGGTGCAACCTTATTGGATAGCGAGCATCGCGTGCTGCGTCCTGCGATTCTTTGGAACGACGGCCGCTGCGCAGAAGAGTGCGCGCTTCTTGAGGAGCGCGTACCTGCCTCCCGCGAGATTACCGGCAACCTGATGATGCCGGGCTTCACCGCACCAAAACTCTTGTGGGTTCAGCGCCACGAGCCGGAGGTTTTCCGTCAGGTGGCGAAAGTTCTGCTGCCAAAAGACTATCTGCGTTTTCGCATGACGGGCGATTTCGCCAGCGACATGTCCGATGCCGCCGGCACGATGTGGCTCGACGTGGCGAAACGCGACTGGAGCGAGGCGATGCTGGATGCCTGTAATCTGACCCGCGAACACATGCCCGCGCTGTTCGAAGGTAGCGAGGTGACGGGCACGCTGCTGCCGGACGTTGCCGAACGCTGGAACATGCCTGCCGTACCGGTGGTGGCCGGAGGCGGCGATAACGCGGCGGGGGCTGTCGGTGTCGGGATGGTTGAGGCGGGGCAGGCGATGCTTTCGCTGGGAACCTCCGGCGTCTATTTTGCCGTTAGCGACGGGTATCGCAGCAACCCTGAAAGCGCAGTGCACAGCTTCTGCCACGCCCTGCCTGGAAAATGGCATTTGATGTCGGTGATGCTCAGTGCGGCGTCCTGCCTGGACTGGGCCGCAAAACTCACCGGCATGGCCGACGTTCCGGCGCTCATCTCCGCGGCGCAGCAGGCGGATGACGCGGCGGGTACGGTCTGGTTTTTACCGTATCTTTCCGGCGAGCGTACGCCGCACAACAACCCGGAAGCGAAAGGGGTGTTCTTTGGCTTAACCCATCAACATGGCCCGGCAGAGCTGGCGCGTGCGGTTCTGGAAGGTGTGGGGTATGCACTGGCGGACGGGATGGACGTGGTGCACGACTGCGGCCTGAAGCCGACGAGCGTCACCCTGATTGGCGGCGGAGCGCGAAGCCCTTACTGGCGACAGATGCTGGCGGATATCAGCGGGTTGCAGCTGGATTTCCGCACCGGAGGGGATGTCGGCCCCGCGCTGGGTGCTGCACGACTGGCGCAGATCGCCATGAACCCGGAAAAACCGCTTTCACAGCTGTTGCCGCAGCTTACGCTTGAGCAGGCGCATTTCCCGGACGCTGTACGCTATGCGCGGTACACGGAAAGGCGCGACGTATTCCGCAAAATCTATCAGCAGCTGCTGCCGCTTATGTCTTAAATACGCTTGTCCGGAAGAGGCACGAGGATGTCCTTTTTTGGTCTGTGCGTGCCTTCCATTCCTTGCCAGTATGGTGTTACACCCACTGGCAAGGAGATTTATCATGTCACGCATCGCATTAATCAACATTGATACTCAGCAGTCCTTCCATCAGCGCAATTACTGGCAGGAGGACGAAATTCCTGCCTTTCAGCAGGCGATGCTGGGGCTGATTGAAGGCTGCCAGGCGCGCAATATTCCGGTCGTTGATATTTTTCACGTTGATGAAGACGGTCCCTTTACCCTGGAAAGCGGCTATGTCAAACCGATGGCCTTTTTGCGTCATCAGCCGGATGTTGTTTTCCAGAAACACGTCCATAATGCCTTCACGGATACCGGGCTTGACCGCTGGCTGCGCGAGCGTGATATCAACAGTGTGATTATCTGCGGCATTCGCACTGAACAATGCTGTGAAACCACCGCCCGGGTGGCATCCGATCTGGGGTATGCTGTGACCTTTGTGAGCGAGGCAACGCTGACGTTTCCCATGACCTACAAGGGCATTACCCTTAGCGCAGCGGAAATTCACCACCGTACCGAAACGGTACTGTCCGGGCGTTTTGCCGAAATTAAAACGGTAGCGGAGACGCTGGAGTCACTGTAATGCCCATCGACGTCTGGTTCGTGATGTTGCCCGGAGTGCTGTCATTAGACATGACCGGCCCGGCAGAAACCTTTGTGCTGGCAGGCGACGCGTTTCGTCTGCATTACATTGGCCCGCAGCAGGAGGTTCCGACGTCGATAGGTCTGACGATGAGCGGCATCCAGCCGTTGCCGGAAAGCCTGTCTCCGGGCAGCTTGCTGGTCCTGCCGGGGGTGAGCGACTCCCGCTTTCAGTTCTCAACCCCGCAGGCGCAGCAGATTCAGCACTGGCTGATGCGCCGGCAGCCGCAGATCCAGCGCCAGGAAATCACCGTGATGTGCGTCTGTTCAGGAGCGTTGCTGGCGGCGAAATCGGGCCTGCTGAATAACCGGCAGTGCACAACCCACCATGACGTTATTAGCCGTTTACGCACCGCGGCCCCTACGGCGACGATTAAAGAAAACCGGATATTTGTGCAGGATGAAAATATCTGGACCAGCGCGGGGATCACCTCGGGCATCGATCTGGCGCTGCACACGATCAACCACCTGTGCGGCCCCGAAAAGGCGCTGGCCGTGGCGCGTGAGATGGTGGTCTGGTTCCGCCGTTCCGGTGACGACCCTCAGCTATCCCCGTGGCTACGCTACCGCAATCATCTTCACCCGGCGATCCATCGGGCGCAGGATGCGCTCACCGCCGAGCCGCAAAAAACGTGGAGCTTGCCTGATATCGCCGCGCTGGCGCACGTCAGCCCACGCCATCTCACCCGGCTTTTCCAGTCACATTTAGGGATTAGCGTTCGCGATTATCTGGAGCAGCTGCGTCTGGCGGTGGCGGAGCAGTGGCTGATGCAGGGACGCGGCGTGGAGCAGGCTTCACTGGCGGCAGGATTTTCCTCCCCGCGCCAGTACCATCGCGCCCGGCAGCGGAGCATTAACTGACGAAGCGGCGAGCATCTATTTTTTGCAGCAGCATCGACAGCAGCAGGCTTATCGCCAGCGTGGCGGCAAAAATCCAGACGATATCCAGCACCGGCCAGCTTTTTAGCTCAACGCCTCTCGTGCGCAGCGCGTGGATCACCAGCGCGTGAAAACCGTAAATCCCGAGAGAGTGGCGAGAGATAAGACTCAGCACGGGCAGGGGACGCGCGTTCAGGGTGTTTTTGACGAGCGTAAGCAGCGATACGGCACAGATAAAGACCATCGGCCCGCAATAGAGATACCAGGTATCGGCAAAATTGCCGCGCCACTGAAGCTCATGCAGCGTCCCGCGTGAAATCACCGCCACGCCGGCGATAAACAGCGCCCCGCATAGCCAGTTCAGACCGCGTTTTTGCGTGTCCATCATCCCGATGGCGCGCCCCAGCATGCCGTAAAGCACGTAGTAGAAGGTATCGCCGTTGATATAAAGGTTCACCGGCAACCATTCGAAACCGTCGATTTTCTGCGAGACCGTATTCGGGTTGGCGACGATGCCGATCACCACCATCAGGGCCAGGAGCATTTTCCCGCTGACGTTTTTCACCTGAATGAGCGGAGAGACCAGATAGATAACGATGATGGCGAAGAAGAACCACAGGTGGTAGAACACCGGTTTTTGAAGCAAATATTTGAGGGATAACCCGGCGTTAATAGAGGTGAACAAGGTGATATAAAGCAGGGCAACGGCGCTGTAGAACCCCAGGCAGGCCGCGATGCGGATGAAGTGCCTCGGCTGCGCGCTGCGTTCGCCAAAAAAGAGAAAGCCGGAAATCATAAAAAACAGCGGCACGCTGACGCGCGACGCGGAGTTGAGGATATTGGCAATATCCCAGTTAACGGGGCTGATGCTGTGGGCATTCGTGACGTACCAGGTCGTCGTGTGGATCATGACCACCATCAGACACGCTATTCCTCGCAGGTTATCAATCCAGTTAATTTTTGACGGCATCAGTTCCTCGTATTCCCTGTAAATTGAGTGTGACTACCATTGTCCAAAAGTCTTCGTTTGGAAAATTCTGAGTTTTATGTGCAGGCTTGCCGGGAGACCGCGAGATTCGCAGAATGGCAGACCTTAATCTATAAAAGTGTTGATACTAAAAATAACAGCCGCTGACCAGGACGGTAATAAAAATGATGATGAAGCGTGTGGTATCACTCTTTCTGCTATTTATGCTGGCAGGATGCAGTGCGCCACAGGAAGTACCCGTGCAAAAAGCGCAGCAGGGTAAAATAAGCCCGGAGCGTTCACTGAATATGGAAGCGCTCTGTAAAGACCAGGCCGCCCGGCGCTATAACTCGGACGTTCAGAAAATTAACGTCATCGGATTCGAGCGCTTTCAGGGCAGCTATGAGCTTAGAGGGTATACTGCGCGTAAAGAGGGCTTTGTCTGCTCGTTTGATGCGGACGGTCAGTTTTTACATCTCTCCATGCGCTAGCCTGCTCGCATAATCAACAGCCAGACGCCGTCAGCGTTCTGGCCGGAAGGCTTATTTCCCAATTTTCCCTAAACAACCCCGTTTCGTACTGTATATCTTGCAGCCAGCGGGTATACTGGTCCCTTCCATTTAAAACCACACGTATCCAGCACGAAATACTATGCAAAAGTTTGATACCAAGACCTTCCAGGGCCTGATCCTGACCTTACAGGATTACTGGGCTCGTCAGGGCTGTACCATTGTTCAACCTTTGGACATGGAAGTCGGCGCCGGCACTTCACACCCGATGACCAGCCTGCGCGCATTGGGGCCAGAGCCAATGGCGACCGCGTATGTGCAGCCTTCCCGTCGTCCGACCGATGGTCGTTACGGTGAAAACCCGAACCGTCTGCAGCATTACTATCAGTTCCAGGTGGTGATTAAGCCATCACCCGACAACATTCAGGAACTGTACCTCGGGTCGCTGAAAGAGCTGGGTATGGATCCAACCATCCA
Source organism: Enterobacter sp. ECC_219_Taxon_10 (assembly GCF_058354905.1). NCBI lineage: Bacteria > Pseudomonadati > Pseudomonadota > Gammaproteobacteria > Enterobacterales > Enterobacteriaceae > Enterobacter > Enterobacter sp. ECC_219_Taxon_10. Next base: position 202,485 of record NZ_CM178005.1, read on the forward strand.
CGACATCCGTTTCGTGGAAGACAACTGGGAAAACCCAACGCTGGGTGCCTGGGGTCTCGGTTGGGAAGTGTGGCTGAATGGCATGGAAGTGACCCAGTTCACTTATTTCCAGCAGGTTGGCGGGCTGGAATGTAAGCCAATCACCGGTGAAATCACCTACGGTCTGGAACGTCTGGCCATGTACATTCAGGGCGTAGACAGCGTTTACGACCTGGTCTGGAGCGACGGCCCGCTGGGTAAAACCACCTACGGCGACGTGTTCCATCAGAACGAAGTGGAGCAATCCACCTATAACTTCGAATACGCGGACGTGGACTTCCTGTTCACCTGCTTCGAGCAGTACGAGAAAGAAGCGCAGCAGTTGCTGGCGCTGGAGACTCCGCTGCCGCTGCCTGCCTACGAGCGTATTCTGAAGGCCGCCCACAGCTTCAACCTGCTGGACGCCCGCAAAGCGATCTCCGTGACTGAACGTCAGCGCTACATTCTGCGTATTCGTACCCTGACCAAAGCCGTTGCAGAAGCTTACTATGCGTCCCGTGAAGCCCTTGGCTTCCCGATGTGCAACCGAAACAAATAAGAGGCGGCCATGTCTGAGAAAACTTTCCTGGTGGAAATCGGCACCGAAGAGCTGCCACCAAAAGCCCTGCGCAGCCTGGCTGAATCTTTTGCTGCGAACGTGACTGCCGAGCTGGATAACGCTGGCCTGGCGCACGGTAAAATTGAGTGGTTTGCTGCACCGCGCCGTCTGGCGCTGAAAGTGGCAAATCTGGCGGCCTCTCAGCCGGATCGTGAAGTCGAAAAACGTGGCCCGGCGATTGCCCAGGCGTTCGACGCGGAAGGCAAGCCGAGCAAAGCGGCTGAGGGCTGGGCGCGCGGCTGCGGCATCACCGTTGATCAGGCCGAGCGTCTGACCACCGATAAAGGCGAGTGGCTGCTGTATCGTGCGCAGGTGAAAGGCGAAAGCGCGGAAGCGCTGCTGCCGAACATGATCGCAACCTCGCTGGCTAAGCTGCCGATTCCTAAGCTGATGCGCTGGGGCGCGTCTGACGTTCACTTCGTACGTCCGGTTCACACCGTGACCCTGCTGCTGGGCGATACCGTTATTCCAGCCACCATTCTGGGCGTGGCGTCCGATCGCGTGATCCGCGGCCACCGCTTTATGGGCGAGCCTGAGTTCACCATCGACAATGCCGACCAGTACCCGCAAATCCTGCTGGAGCGCGGTAAGGTCATTGCCGACTACGAACAGCGTAAAGCCAAAATTAAGGCGGACGCGGAAGAAGCGGCGCGCAAGATTGGCGGTAATGCCGACCTGAGCGACAGCCTGCTGGAAGAAGTCACCTCTCTGGTTGAATGGCCGGTTGTGTTGACCGCGAAGTTCGAAGAGAAATTCCTGGCCGTTCCGGCTGAAGCGCTGGTGTACACCATGAAGGGTGACCAGAAGTACTTCCCGGTCTATGCCAACGACGGCAAGCTGCTGCCAAACTTCATTTTCGTGGCGAACATCGAATCGAAAGATCCGAGCCAGATTATCTCCGGTAACGAAAAAGTGGTGCGCCCGCGTCTGGCGGATGCCGAGTTCTTCTTCAACACCGACCGTAAAAAGCGTCTGGAAGATAACCTGCCGCGCCTGCAGACCGTGCTGTTCCAGCAGCAGCTGGGTACGCTGCGCGACAAGACCGACCGTATCGCGGAGCTGTCCGGCTGGATTGCCCGTGAAATCGGTGCCGACGTTAACCACGCGACGCGTGCGGGCCTGCTCTCCAAGTGCGACCTGATGACCAACATGGTGTTCGAATTTACCGACACCCAGGGCGTGATGGGTATGCACTATGCGCGTCACGATGGCGAAGCGGAAGACGTGGCCGTGGCCCTGAACGAGCAGTATCAGCCGCGCTTTGCGGGTGACGATCTGCCGTCCAACCCGGTGGCCTGCGCCGTAGCGATTGCCGATAAGATGGACACCCTGGCGGGTATCTTCGGTATCGGCCAGCATCCGAAAGGCGACAAAGACCCGTTTGCGCTGCGTCGTGCTGCGCTGGGCGTGCTGCGTATCATCGTTGAGAAGAACCTAAACCTCGATCTGCAGACCCTGACCGAAGAAGCGGTGCGTCTGTACGGCGACAAGTTGACCAACGCGAACGTTGTGGATGACGTGATCGACTTTATGCTCGGCCGTTTCCGCGCCTGGTATCAGGACGAAGGTTACTCCGTTGACACCATTCAGGCGGTGCTGGCGCGTCGTCCGACCCGTCCGGCTGATTTCGATGCGCGTATGAAGGCGGTTTCCCACTTCCGTACCCTGGAAGCGGCATCTGCCCTGGCCGCGGCCAACAAGCGTGTATCCAACATTCTGGCGAAATCCGACGAGACGCTGAACGAGCGCGTGAACGCCGCAACCCTGAAAGAGCCGGAAGAGATCGCTCTGGCGATGCAGGTTGTGGTGCTGCGCGACAAGCTCGAGCCGTACTTCGCGGAAGGCCGCTACCAGGAAGCGCTGGTGGAGCTGGCCGAGCTGCGTGACGTTATCGACGCCTTCTTCGAGAAAGTGATGGTGAACGTAGAAGATAAAGAGCTGCGTATTAACCGTCTCTCTATGCTCGAGAAACTGCGCGAGCTGTTCCTGCGCGTAGCGGATATTTCGCTGCTGCAGTAATGTGCCCGCTGTTACACATGCTAAAAACCCGCTTCGGCGGGTTTTTTTATGGAGCTTTTGTAGGCCGGATAAGCGCAGCGTCATCCGGCAGGTTTAGCCGATCGCGATTGTGCCTTCGTCTGTCTGCAGCCAGCGCGGTGCCTTCAGCGTATCGGCAAAGTAGCTGACCAGTTCGCACAGCAAATCTTCCATCACGATTTAAGATTGTTGCGGCAGTGATCCGTTCATCAGCATCTGCGTAATCTCCTGACAGTAGCGCCCCAGCTGATCGCACTCGGGTTCGAAAGCTGGAACGCGTGACGGGAGTTCCTTCACGGTCAGGCTGGCTTTTAAAGCGTCCGGAACAGGATCCAGAAGCGTGGGTTGCAGAAGATTCAGACAGGCATAAAGTCTGCCGTAAAGCGCCATTTTTGGGGCGGGTTCTTCGCAATCTACCAGTGCGTCGGTAAAACGTTCGCAGTTATCCGCCAGTTCGGTGAAGTCGGTGGCATGGTTGAAGGGCAGGGTGATTAAAGAATGAACTTGGGTTGGGGTAGTAGCCATATTGGCAGCCTCCGATAAGTGATAAAGCTTCCACCATCGGAAATGCTAATTTCGCTGGTGGTGGACTGAACAGAGTTAGCATTACCGGCCTTATCGGATACCGGCGCATCTCTCGATGCCCCTGCTCAGCCCACCATTGAGATGTAGCAAAGCATGCTGCACATAATGTGCCGCCGATAAGATAAGCCAGGATGCTAAACCCGGCACCTGATTTTGCAGGTGCGAAGAGAACTTACTGCTCATCAAAACAGGCGGCAACAGATTTGAGCTATGCCACTGAGGATATTACCATTTCTGGAAAGAGACTCGCAAAATTACCGCAACGAAAAGCATACTGCGGGCAGAGGTCTTACAGCGACGCTATGGTCCGGCTGTAAATTGCTGAGGCGTTTGCCTTCCGGCCGGGGCGAGGCGCAGGGATGCGCCGAGAGGGCGGGCTTTACAGGGATGTTACCTCCGCCCGTCCCCGATAAGCCGGAAGGAATAAGCCGAAGGTACCGCGTAGCGGCGATTTACCGCCGGGAGCCCGGGTAGCCAGGGTGGTGGCGACTGAGCCACCCTGGCACGCTCACGGGTATTGTCGCTACAGAGTAGCAAGGAACATAAAGTGAGCGGAATGACCACCAGAGCCGTATGCTCCCCCTCACCCTAACCCTCTCCCCAAAGGGGCGAGGGGATTGTTCACTGCTCGCATTAATTTGTGGGGATCCCTCATCCCAAAGGGAGAGGGAGTATAAGCCGTCCAAAATTTAACCTTGAAATGGTCAACCCATTACCGCTATCCTTATCTCCATTAAATTTCTCGCTCTGGAGCGCCCCCCAAAAATGAACAAACACGACTGATGAATTTCGATCCTTGCTAAACGCCACCGCGTCGGCAGGGGATGTTTTGATTTCATTCAGGAGTGCTTATGGCTCATTTTGCGCAGTCCCCTTCTTTTATTTTGCATCAGGTCACCTGTCAGTTTCCGACGGGCGATACCCTTTTTGGTCCGCTGAATCTTTCTCTGGAATCCTCCCTGTGCGCGCTGGTGGGCCGCAACGGCAGCGGGAAAACGCGTCTGCTGCGTCTGCTGGCGGGGCTTGATGAGCCTGCAAGCGGGCATATCGAACGTACCGGAACACATGTTTATGTGGCTCAGCAGCAGGACATTTTGCCGCACACGACGCTGGCTGAACTGCTCGGGTTCGAGGCCATCTTCGCGGCGCGAGCGCGCATCGACAGCGGTGATTACCAGCCTGACGATCTGGAAACGCTTGATGGATTGTGGGATTTAGCTGAACGTCTGGGCGAGGCGTTTACCCGGGCAAAACTTCCGCCGTTTGATCCTGATAAGCCAGCCGGTGAGCTCAGCGGCGGCGAGCGCATTCGCGCGCTGCTGTGCGGTGCATTTACTGCTGAAGCGGATTATCTGCTGCTGGACGAACCCACAAACCATCTCGATCGACAAGGCAGGGCGTGGTTCTACGACCAGCTTGCCCGTTATCAGGGCGGTGTGCTGGTTGCCTCCCATGACCGCGAACTGCTGGCGAAGGTGCCGCGTATCCTTGAGCTGAGCAGCGGCGGCCTGCGCAGCTACGGCGGGAATTATGCGGATTATCAAACCCAGCGCGATGCCGAACAGCAGGCGGCCCGAGCGGCGCTGGAGCATGCTGCCACGGAGCGCAAACGCACCCGCGCACGCATGCAAAAAGAGCATGACGACAGCCAGCGGCGTTCAGCAAAAACATTGCGCACCGTCGATACCCTGAATATCGCGTCGTTTGAACGGGTCAAATACAAAGGCGCTGCGAAGGAGCGGATCGGCTCATGGAAAAAGCAGCATAGCGAGCAAAATGAAGCCCTGAACGCCGCGGTAAACAAGGCGCGTGAGCGGGTTGACGAAGATAACCCTGTGATGTTCACCCTGCCGGGGAGCCAGATCCCGGAAGGCAAACAGGTGCTGGTGCTGGAGGATCTGGTGCTGCCGCATGTGTCTTTACCACCACTCAACTGGCGGATGGATGGACCGATGCGCGTGGCGCTAAAAGGGCCGAACGGCTGCGGGAAATCGACGCTGTTGAAAACAATCCTCGGCGACATTCGCCCGCGTTCAGGAACCTGTAAGGTGTCGGTCAGCTGCGCTTATCTCGATCAGCATCTTTCCCGGCTCGATCTCTCGCAGTCGGTCATGACGCACCTCAACCTGGGCAATACGCCCCTGGAAGAGGGCATGTTACGAACCCGTTTAGCCCAGCTTCAGCTGGGGGCCGATAAAGTTTCGCTTCCGCTGGCGGAACTGAGCGGCGGCGAGCGTCTGAAGGCTGCGCTGGCCTGCGTGCTATGGCGCGCGGAGGCCACGCAGCTCCTGCTGCTGGATGAACCGACCAACCATCTGGATCTGGCCTCGGTTCAGGCCATTGAAGCGGCACTGGCGGGTTTCCCCGGCGCGCTGCTGGTGGTGTCACACGATGATGCGTTTTTAAAAGGGTTAACGTTGACGCATGAGATGGTGTGGGAGGAGACGGGCTGGCGTTTCGAGAGCCTTTAAACACAAGCCCCCGCAGAGGCGGGGGCATTCAATCTTCACTACGCTATCTGTTTGCTGAGTGCAGGGTTGGCCTGAATCAGGCGCATCAGCCTTAACTCGGTTGGGGTGGGTTTCTCTCGTTTTGACTCCCACTCCAGCACCATAGCCACGCTGACACCCATCGCTCTGGCGAATTCTTCCGTTTTCAGTCCTGTCCCTTTGCGCAATTGCTCATATTCTGTAAAGGGATTGGATTTTTGTTGCAGGGTAATGGTCTGCGGTACATCTTTAAAAACGATCTGTTCCAGACTGCTCAGCAGCTCAAACTCAGGATCTTTATATTCCATTGAGAACTCCTCTTAAATCTCACATCGTGATCAAGAACATCAGAGAGCCAATTAAGAATAGTCCCTAATACAAACCCAGGATCGTAACGGCTGTGATTAATCGTGCGGTAACGATCGCTTTATCCGATTCAGCTATACGGATAGTTATGCTAATTACCTGATTAACCATATGTCGGTTTCGCCAGGTATTTTTTTGTAAATAGTAAGAAATAAATCGGCAATAGCCGTTTTACATGAAAAGAGTATCTTGCAAGGCTGACCTGGACTATCCTTGTCAGCGTCGGGCACGCGTGTGCCGGTGTGCGCTTTTTTGGGTGAAAGGAGTAATAAAATGGCGACAGGAAAGTCCTGCTCTCGCTGGTTTGCGCCTATTGCGGCGTTGTTGATGGTTGTTAGCCTGAGTGGGTGTTTTGATAAAGAAGGCGATCAGCGCAAAGCGTTTATCGATTTTCTGCAGAATACAGTGATGCGCAGCGGCGAGCGGTTGCCGACGCTGACTGCGGATCAGAAAAAACAGTTTGGCCCCTTTGTGTCCGATTACGCCATTCTTTATGGGTATTCACAGCAGGTGAGCCAGGCGATGGACTCGGGTATCCGCCCGGTAGTGGATAGCGTGAACGCCATCCGTGTTCCCCAGGATTATATGACTCAGCGCGAGCCGCTGCGCCAGTCCAACGGCGCGCTCGGCGTGCTGAGCCAGCAGCTGCAGAATGCGAAAATGCAGGCTGACGCGTCACGTTCTGCGCTGAAGCAGGGCGAGGACCTCAAACCGGTCTTCGATAAAGTGTATGAGAAAGTGGTGACGAAACCGTCTGAAGCGATACAACCGCTGATCCCGGCCGCGCAAGTCTTCACTCAGCAGCTGGTTCAGGTCGGAGATTTTATCTCCCAGCAGGGTACGCAGGTGAGCTTTGTTGCCAACGGCATTCAGTTCCCGACCTCGCAGCAGGCAAGTCAGTACAATACGCTGATTGGGCCGCTGGCCGCCCAGCACCAGGCCTTTAGCCAGGCGTGGGGCGCAGCAGTTGCTGCCACAGAATAAACTGAAAAACCCCGCTTCAGGCGGGGTTTTTTTTCGGCATTCAGAAAATAACGCTTGTCATTCCTCTACCACATCGGTATAACTGTCTGCGTCGGTTTGTTACACAGACCTAAAGCAGTTTAGTAAAGCAGTCCAGATTGTTATCCATAGATACCCTTCGTAGTGACCCTTCCTTCATCGCTTAAAAATCTGTAACGCAATCCATCAAGCCGGAAGGCACAATATATTTGTTAATAAGGTAATTTCTATGTCTGCTAAAATGACTGGTCTGGTTAAATGGTTCAACGCTGATAAAGGTTTCGGCTTCATCACTCCTGACGATGGTTCTAAAGACGTGTTCGTACACTTCTCTGCTATCCAGAACGATGGCTACAAATCTCTGGACGAAGGTCAGAAAGTTTCCTTCACCATCGAAAGCGGCGCTAAAGGCCCAGCAGCTGGTAACGTTGTAAGCCTGTAAGCTTCCAACCCAGTAGCACAAAATTCAAAAACCCGCCTTCTGGCGGGTTTTTTCGTTTCTACTGTTGGATCTGAGGGTTAACGCAGTTCTTATCCACTTTTCCAGCAAGCGCGGCAATCAGGTTGTCTACTGCCGTCGCCGCCATATTGTAGCGCGTCTCATGGGTGGCTGAGCCGATGTGTGGCAGGGCAACGACGTTTGGCATGCTCAGCAGCGGGGAATCCACCGGAAGCGGCTCCTGCTCAAACACGTCCAGACCCGCGGCGTGGATCTCGCCGTTTTGCAGCGCCTCAATCAGCGCCTTCTCATCCACCACCGGGCCGCGACCCGCGTTGATGAAGATGGCGGATTTCTTCATTTTTTCAAACGCGGATTTGCCGATCAGATGGCGCGTTTCATCCGTCAGCGGCAGGATCAGGCAGACAAAGTCGGCTTCCTGCAGCAGCGTATCCAGCTGACAGTAACGCGCGTTAAAGCGTTCTTCAGCTTCGCTGTGATGGCGACGCGCGTTATACAGAATCGGCATGTTGAAGCCGAAATGCGCGCGCTGAGCCAGCGCCAGCCCGATACGCCCCATGCCCACGATGCCCAGCGTTTTGCCATGCACATCCACGCCGAACCAGTCCGGCCCAATGCTTTTTGTCCATTCGCCAGCTTTCACTCGCCCGGCCACTTCCACCACGCGACGGGCCGTGCTGAGTACCAGTGCCATCAGCGTGTCGGCCACGGTTTCCGTCAGGGCATGCGGCGTGTGCATCAGCAGGATTTTACGGGTGTTCAGGGCATCCACGTCGAAGTTATCATAACCTACTGAAACGGTAGAGGTAGCACGAAGCTTCGGCATTTTCTCCAGCAGGGCGATATCCACTTTTTCGCTTGAACCCAGCATGCCTTCGGCGCTCGCGAACGCGTCGGCGTGCTGCGCCACGGTCTCCGGGCTCAGGTTTTTCACCTGCGTAACGGTGAAGTGTTCTTCCAGGCGTTTCTGCAGATCTTCCGGCAGTGCTTTATACAAAATGACGGACGGCTTCATGCTAATCTCCGTTGATTTTTAAGGATTCAGGCGTGGCGTGCACCGACGGGGTGCTGTTGATTATTAGCAGGCTTAACAATCAGAGTAAGCCACACGGAGGCGAAAAGCGCTACCCCCATAAAGATGTACGATGCAGACGGGCTGCCGGTGGCACCGTTCAGGTAGCCCACAAACCAGGAGCCGCAGAACGACCCCAGCGCACCCATACTGTTAATCAATGCCATTGCACCGCCCGCGACGTTACGCGGCAGCATTTCCGGGATGATGGCAAAGAACGGACCGTACGGGGCGTACATGGCGGCACCGGCAATAACCAGCAGGGCGTAAGAGGCCCAGAAGTGATTCGCGCCGACGGCCCATGAGCCAATGAACGCAAAGGCAGCGATCAGCAGCAGCGGCCAGACAAACAGCTTACGGTTCTGCAGCTTGTCCGATGCCCATGATGCGACGATCATGGCGATGGTCGCGGCGAGATACGGTACGGAAGAGAGCCAGCCCACCTCAACCATGCCGAGGTTTTCTCCGCCGCTGCGGATAATCGACGGCAGCCACAGCACAAAGCCGTACACGCCGATACTCCAGGTAAAATACTGCGCGCAGAGCAGGATAACGTTGCGGGAGCGGAAGGCTTCGCCGTAGTTGCGTACCGCCTTCAACCCCTGCTGTTCTTTATCCAACTGCGCCTGCAGTGCGGCTTTTTCATCTTCGGAAAGCCACTTTGCCTGTGCAGGCTTATCTTTTACCAGCACCCACCAGCAGAATGCCCAGATAATCGCGGGTACCCCTTCGATGATAAACATCTCGCGCCAGCCGAAGGCCTGGATCAGGTAGCCAGACACCACCGACATCCACAGTACCGTGACCGGGTTACCGAGGATCAGGAAGGTATTCGCGCGCGAGCGTTCGGATTTGGTAAACCAGTTGCTGATGTAGATCAGCATCGCCGGCATGACCGCCGCCTCAACGACACCGAGGATAAAGCGAATGGCGGCCAGGGCAGGAATATTGTTCACCACGCCGGTCAGTGACGCGCAGGCACCCCACAGGATCAGGCAGACGAAGATCAGCTTGCGCACGCTGCGGCGTTCCGCATAAATCGCACCGGGGATCTGGAAGAAGAAGTAGCCCAGGAAGAAAAGGGCACCCAGCAGGGAGGAGATACCTTTGGTGATGCCAAGGTCCTCTGTGATCCCCGCCGCGGACGCGAAGCTGAAGTTGGCACGGTCAAGGTACGCCAGGCTGTACGTGATAAACACGATTGGCATGATGTACCACCAGCGTTTTACTGCATTGGTCGAACTGTTCATAGGCTTGCCTCTGTTGTTGAGGTTGTTACCGCCGTTGTCTGTAGGGTACACGGTGGCTTGTTTTGTTGAGTGTAATTTATGCCCTTCACCCTAACCCTCTCCCCAAAGGGGCGAGGGGATGATTTGCTCCCTCTCCCCTTTGGGGAGAGGGCTGGGGTGAGGGGATCTATTCGTTGAGCTGCACACGCGTTGGCAATCCTTCACTGTCGCCCTGCACCTGAATGGCCAGCGAGCCAATCTTGTTGCCACGCGCGACGGCCTGCTGCAGTGATTTGCCTTCCAGCAGCGCGCTAATAACGCCCACGGCAAAGCCATCGCCCGCGCCGACGGTGTCGACCACGTTCTCAACCTTCACCGCGGCGACCGCGCCCTGTTCACCATCGGCCGTCTTAAACCATGCGCCATCGGCACCGGTCTTCAGCACCACCGCTTTTACCCCTTGATTCAGGTAGAAATCGGCAATGCCTTCCGGCGTGCTTTCGCCAGTCAGGATCATCCCTTCTTTCAGGCCCGGCAGCACCCAGTCCGCCTGGAACGCCAGGCGGTTGAGCTTCTCGACCATTTCCGCTTCGCTTTTCCACAGCACCGGGCGCAGGTTCGGATCGAAAGAGATCGTTTTGCCCTGCGACTTCATGGCCGTTGCCGCATGATCCAGCAGTTCATACGAGCTGGCAGAGAGCGCTGCCGCCACACCGCTCAGGTGCAGGTGGCGCGTGAAGGCGAAATAGTCGGCGTGGTAATCCGCCACAGAGAGGTGGCTTGCCGCCGATCCTTTACGGAAATATTCCACAATGGGATCGGTTCCATTTTCGACTTTAGATTTAAGCTGAAAGCCGGTAGGGAAGCGTCCATCAAGGGTGACACCTGCGGCATCAATACCCTCTTTTTTCAGCGAGTCGAGGACGAAATGGCCAAAGCTGTCGTCCCCCACGCGGCTGACCCAGCCGACGTTCAGGCCGAGACGCGCCAGTCCGGTCGCGACGTTCAGCTCTGCGCCCGCCACGCGCTTGATAAAGTGCTCTACCGCGCTCAGTTCGCCCGTTTCAGTGGCGACAAACATCGCCATGGCTTCGCCGATCGTGATGACATCCAGCGTCTTGTGCATGGTTTACTCCTCGCGCAGCAGATTGACGTAATGGCGGGTAACGGCGGTTAAATCCGTCCCTTCCAGCGGGAACTCGATACCGCGCGGGGCATCGGCAGGCAGCTGGCCGAGCAGATCCAGCCAGCGCGCATCGGCGTGGTCAGGCGCCACGGCGCGGAAGTTATCTTTATGCGGCACGGCGGCTTTAACGTGGATATAGCTCACCGCAGGGGCCAGGCGACGCGCGGCCTCCTCAGGCGAATCGCCCACCCACAGCCAGTTGCCCATGTCGAAGGTCAGCGTGACGGGCAACGCCATTTCCCGACAGGCGGCCTGGAAGCGCTGCATCGGCGCGAGCTGACCGCAGTCGGTCTGATCGTTCTCCACGACCAGCGCCATACCGCTGGCATTCAGCAGGCTACGCAGGGCGTCGAGAGGCTGCGCGTCGCGGAAATAGCCCAGGGAAACCTTCAGCCACAGGGCGTTAAGGTTGCTGGCCTCAGAAAGGTAGCGGGTCAGGTCCGGGTTGAGGGTGCCGTCGGGCATAAACAGGGCTGCGGGGGCGGAGTAGCACGCCAGCAGGCCGAGCAGCTCAATGGATTCGCCCAGCGCAGGTAGCGCCAGCAGCTCTTCGCTGCTGAACAGTTCCCGGCGGATCTCCACGCCGTCTGCCCCTGCGCCTGCAATAACGGGAAGCATCGCCCGCTGACCGCCAGCTTGTCGCACCTGTTCCGCGCCGTACGCGGCGGTGACCACCATAATTTTCCTGCCCATCTTCGGACTCCATCGCAACATATCAATACTATTACGCTAAATGGAACCGGTTCCAAAGAAAAGGTCAGGATGTCGAATTTATGATCGCTATCACAAGGGGAAATTAACGGGCGGTGGAGCCGCGAACGATCAGCTCGCCGGAGAAGACCTGCTCGCGTACGGCATCGCTGGTGCCTTCAATACGACGAACCACTTGTTCTACAGCGGCATAGCCAATCTGCCAGGTGGGCTGTTTGAGGGTCGTGATACCAACGCCTGCCAGCTCCGCCCACTCCAGTTCATCAAAGCCCAGCAGACCGATGTCGCTGCCCCAGTGCAGGCCAATGCGCTTGAGGGAGCGGGCGACCTGCAGCGTCAGCGCCCCGTTGGCGGAGATAACGGCTTTGCGCATCCCGCGATGTCGGGTGTGGAACTGGCGCAGGGTATTGTCGAGCTGGTCGGCTTCGTGAAGCGGCGTTTCGGCATTTTCGGCGATGACGCCGGGATAACGTGCAAGCGTGGCGCGAAATGCCGCCAGGCGATCGCGTCGGGTATTTACCATGCCCAGCGGTTCGCTCAGGAACAGAATCGCCTCGAAGCCCTGTTCGATCAGGTGCTCGGTAGCGGTTGTGGCTGCCTGGGTGTTATCCAGCCCAACCACATCGCAGGCGAATTCCGGGATTTTACGATCGATAAGGACCATGGGCAGGGAGGATTGCTGCAGGCGGTTCAGGCCCTCTTCACGCATGCCTACCGCGTTAACCACAATTCCTTCGACCTGGTAGCTGCGCAGCAGATCGAGGTAGTGCAGCTCCTGATCGACTTCGTTGTTGGTATTACAGACCAGCGGCGTGAAACCCTTCTCGCGACAGGCGGCCTCGATACCGCTGAGGACGTTGACGGAGTAGGGGTTGGTGATATCGGCGATGATAAGCCCGATAAGGCGGGTGCGGCCGCGTTTGAGCCCGCGTGCCATAAGGCTGGGACGGTAATCGAGATCGGCAATGGCCTGTTCAATACGCGCCAGCAGCGCATCGGACAGCAGGTGTTTCTCGCCGTTAAGGTAGCGCGAAATGCTGGTTTTACCGGTTTTGGCGGCTTTCGCCACGTCGCTGATGGTGGCCCGGGCTGGTTTGCTCATCGCTGATTTCCCTGAATTTAGTGAGAATACCTTAGCGGGAAAATCAACGATGGCAAGTGGTTCATGCCGGGGTGTGCGGTCTGATGCCCTCACCCCGACCCTCTCCCACGGGGAGAGGGGGAAATGCGATTACTGAATTGGACTCAACGTAATCTCTACACGACGGTTCTGCGCTTTGCCTTCCGCCGTGCTGTTGCTGGCGATAGGGTTGGCAGGGCCCATGCCGCTGGTGCGGATGCGGTTCGCTTCAACGCCCTGGGTGATCAGCGAGCTGGCCACGGAATCGGCGCGTTGCTGGGACAGGCGCATGTTCAGATCCTGGCTGCCGGTGCTGTCGGTGTAGCCAATCACGTTCACGGCGGTCTTGTTGTACTCTTTCAGCACCATTGCCACGCCGGTGAGGGTGTTCGCACCCGCGGGTTTCAGCGTTGCGCTGCTGCTGTCAAAGGTGACGTTGTTCGGCATGTTCAGGATGATGTTATCGCCGCTGCGGGTGACGCTCACCCCGGTTCCCTTCATTTTGTCGCGCAGTTTTGCTTCCTGTACGTCCATATAATAACCAACGCCGCCGCCCAGAGCTGCGCCCGCCGCTGCGCCAATCAGCGCACCTTTACCGCGGTCTTTCTTGGAGGAGGAGAGCGCCCCAACGCCTGCGCCTACCAGCGAACCGATGCCCGCGCCGATGCCGGATTTACCCGCTTCGCGCTCACCGGTGTAAGGGTTGGTTGTGCAGCCAGAAACAGCCAGTGCACCGCTCACCAGAGCGGCAATAACGAGTACGCGTTTTTTCATCTTCTTTCCTTAATCCTTTTTATTCTTTGCCACGGCGAGCGTGGCAGTTGATTATGACGTCCAGATACGGAGAAAATTCCGGGTATAACTCTGAAATTTGTGACAAACCATAAACGGCCTCAACGAGAAGGCCGTAAACCTGCACGCAACCAGGAGCGCACGCTTGAGCACCTCAACAAAAACCATTCTGACCGCCGCCCACTGGGGGCCGATGCTGGTCGAAACCGATGGCGAAAATGTTCTGTCGTCCCGTGGGGCACTGCCAACACAACATCCCAACTCGTTACAGACCGTCGTTCGCGATCAGGTGCACAGCAAAACGCGCGTGCGCTGGCCGATGGTGCGTAAAGGTTTTCTGGCCTCGCCGGACAAGCCGCAGGGGATCCGTGGTCAGGATGAGTTTGTTCGCGTGAGCTGGGATGACGCGCTGGCACTGATCCACGCCCAGCATAAGCGCATCCGCGACAGCTACGGTCCGTCATCCATTTTCGCCGGCTCTTACGGCTGGCGTTCGAACGGCGTGCTGCACAAGGCCTCGACGCTGCTGCAGCGCTACATGAGCCTGGCAGGAGGCTATACCGGTCATCTGGGTGATTACTCCACTGGCGCGGCGCAGGCGATCATGCCGTACGTCGTGGGGGGGAACGAAGTGTACCAGCAGCAGACAAGCTGGCCGCTGGTGCTGGAGCACACCGACGTGGTGGTGCTGTGGAGCGCCAATCCGCTGAATACGCTGAAAATTGCCTGGAATGCCAGCGACGAGCAGGGAATTGGGTATTTTGACGCGCTGCGCAAAAGCGGCAAGCGCATCATCTGCATTGATCCGATGCGCTCTGAAACCATGGATTTCTTCGGCGACAGCGCCGAGTGGATTGCTCCGCATATGGGCACCGACGTGGCGATGATGCTGGGCATCGCCCATACGCTGTTGGAGAACGGCTGGCACGACCGCGATTTCCTCGCCCGCTGCACCTCTGGCTTCGACAAATTCGCCGACTACCTGACGGGCCAGTCCAATGGGGTAGTGAAAACGGCAGAGTGGGCCGCAGAAATTTGTGGCATTCCTGCGGCTAAAATCCGCGAACTGGCGGGGCTGTTCCATAAAAACACCACGATGTTAATGTCCGGCTGGGGGATGCAGCGCCAGCAGTTCGGCGAGCAGAAACACTGGATGCTGGTGACGCTTGCCGCAATGCTTGGACAGATTGGTACGCCGGGGGGCGGTTTTGGTCTTTCCTATCATTTTGCGAACGGCGGTAACCCAACGCGTAAAGCGGCGGTGCTGGCGTCCCTGCAAGGCTCGGTGCAGGGCGGCGTGGATGCCGTGGATAAAATTCCGGTGGCGCGGATCGTTGAAGCCCTGGAAAAGCCGGGCGGTTTTTATCAGCACAACGGTCTGGACCGCCACTTCCCGGACATTAAGTTTGTCTGGTGGGCGGGCGGGGCGAACTTTACGCACCACCAGGATACCAATCGCCTGATCCGCGCCTGGCAAAAGCCTGAGCTGGTGGTGATTTCCGAGTGCTTCTGGACCGCCTCGGCCAAACACGCCGATATCGTGCTGCCGGCGACCACGTCGTTTGAACGTAACGATCTCACCATGACCGGCGATTACAGCAACCAGCATATGGTACCGATGAAGCGCGTTGTGGCCCCGCGTGATGAAGCGCGTGATGATTTTGACGTATTTGCCGAACTGAGCGAGCTGTGGGAAGCGGGCGGTCGCGAACGCTTTACCGAAGGGAAAAATGACCTGCAGTGGCTGGAGAGTTTCTATCAGATCGCCGGGCAGCGCGGTGCGGCGCAGGGCGTGACACTTCCGCCATTTGCTGAGTTCTGGGAGGCGAACCAGATTCTCGAAATGCCGGAAAGCGAACAGAACGCCCGGTTTGTCCGTTTCGCCGATTTCCGCCGGGACCCGGAAAACCATCCGCTGAAAACGGAGAGCGGCAAGATTGTGATCTACAGCGAGCGCATCGCCAGCTTTGGTTATGCCGATTGTCCGCCACACCCTTCGTGGCTGGAGCCGGACGAGTGGCACGGCAATGCGCTGCCGGAACAGCTCCAGATATTGTCTGCTCATCCCGCGCATCGTCTCCACAGCCAGCTTAACTACACCTCACTGCGTGAGCAGTATGCGGTTGCCGGGCGAGAGCCGATTACGCTGAATACTTTTGACGCGAAAGCCCGCGGGATTGCAGACGGCGACGTGGTGCGCGTCTGGAACTCGCGTGGACAGGTGCTGGCAGGAGCGGTGGTCAGTGACGGGATTAAGCCGGGCGTGATCTGTATTCACCAGGGGGCATGGCCCGACCTTGAGCCCGCCGAAGGCGGTATCTGTAAAAACGGGGCGGTTAACGTGCTGACCAAAGATCTCCCCAGCTCGAAGCTGGGGAACGGTTGCGCGGGGAACACGGCGCTGGCCTGGGTCGAGAAATATGAGGGGCCCGAGCTTACCTTAACGGCGTTTGATCCGCCTGCCAGCTCATGATCCACGTCGGGTGCTGAGTATCATCTTGCCAGGCGCTGTCTTCGATGCGAAAGCCCTGAGCATGATAGAAATTCACCGCCCGGACGTTTTTCTGATACACCTCCAGGCTTAAGTGCGGGAAGCGCTGTTGAACATGGTTCAGCAGCGCGCGTCCAATACCGTGCCCGATATACGCAGGCGTAACGAACAGCGCCCCCACAAACTGCGACTGTATGACGCTGATAAACCCGCGCGGCGCGCCTTCTTCTTCCCACACCCAGGTTTCTGCCGCGGGCAGGTAGACCTCCCGCACCATGGCTTCATTCTCTTGCCAGTAGCTCGCGCTAATAAACGGGTGCGCCTCGGTGGTGCTTTCAAGCCACAGGCTCATGAGCGGATCGGCATTTTCACTTTGCCATTTGCGGATCATGTTGCCTCCCCGGATGACAGAAGCAGCCGGTGACATGGTCGTTGACCAGTCCACAGGCCTGCATAAAGGCGTAGCAGATGGTGGAGCCGACAAACTTAAAGCCGCGTTTTTTCAGCGCTTTAGAGAGCGCGTCCGACGCAGGCGTGGACGCCGGGATCTCCGCCAGCGTGGCGGCCTGCGTGATTTGCGGATCGTTATTCACGAACGACCAGACAAACGCTGAGAACGGTTCGCCGTTTTGTTCCATCGCCAGCCAGGCGCGGGCGTTGCCGATGATGGCCTGGATTTTACCGCGATGGCGGATGATACCGGCATCCTGCACCAGCCGTTCTACGTCATCTTCGGTCATGGCGGCGACGGCAACGGGATCGAACTGGTGGAAGGCGTTGCGGTAGTTTTCGCGTTTCTTCAGTACCGTAATCCATGATAATCCTGCCTGCTGGCCCTCCAGGCAGATCATCTCAAAGAGTTTTTTGCCATCCGTCTCCGGTATGCCCCATTCCCGATCGTGATAGTCGATATAAAGCTGATCCTGGCTAACCCAACCGCAACGTTCCATTCGTCCTCTCCCTTATTGATACTGATTTCGCAAAAATTTCGTTCTGACTGGCTTGACGTGTTTACTATAAAGACAATAGTTAATACAGGGCCATATGCTCTCTCAAGTCTTCCTGAATAACGACAAATATCGCCGAATTCGGCTCTCTCTGGGGTCGCTTTGATGATGATAAAAAAAATCAGTGGTCGCCATGCCGCTTCTGGTCTGGTGGGGATTTCAGCCTGCCTGTTGTTGTGTAATACAGCGTCTGCCTGGCAACAGGAATATATCGTTTCAGACGCCCAAAATAATACGGCTGAACGCTATACATGGGACGCGGATCACCAACCGCGTTACGAGGATATTCTGGCTGAGCGAATTCAGTCTTCCCAAAATTTGCCGGGGCTGGCCCTTGCTCTGCCATCTGGTGCCAAAACGGAAGCGGCGATGAGCGTAGGCTGGAATTTTCCGGTTTCGGCGCGGGTAACCACCGGTCCGGTGATGGCCTGGCGGTATGACGGCTCTACGCCGATGATGATCAATGAGTTTGGTGATAGCGCGACGACGCAGACGCTCGCCGATCCGCTCTGGCATGCCAGCGTGAGTACGCTAGGCTGGCGCGTGAATACCCAGTACGGCGATCTTCGTCCCTGGGCACAGATTAGCTATAACCAGCAGTTTGGTGAAAACCAGTGGAAATCGCAGTTTGGCATGCCTCAAACGCCAGCCCCTGTTCAAAGTGGTAACTGGATGGACGTCACCGTGGGAACAGACATTCCGTTTAATACGCACATGGCGGCCTATGCGTCGCTGGTTCAGGGGGAACGCACCACCACTGGTGAGGAGTTTCTCTATACCCTGGGGGTGAGCGCGAATTTTTAGTATTGTTACTTTTTTAAACGTTACGATAACATCTTAAAAACAATGACCACAGGCTTTGCAGCGATAGCAGGCACTAACCTGCCATCGCTTTCTTCCCCGGCAAGGTCATTCATTCCCGATTCCAGGCATTTCATTCCGTTCTTCCTGCATTTCATGACGTTTTACCCCATCGGTATTAAGGTTTTGTTTATCGTTGTCCTCAGCGAATTCCCTTAATTTCTGTTGCAGGACAACGGCCATGAACACATCAACCTATAACCGTACGCGCTGGCTCACGCTCTTCGGCACCATCGTTACCCAGTTCGCGCTGGGATCGGTCTATACCTGGAGCCTGTTTAACAGCGCGCTTTCCGACAAACTCGACGCCCCGGTCAGCCAGGTAGCGTTCTCCTTCGGCCTGCTGAGTCTGGGTCTGGCGATTTCGTCTTCCGTCGCGGGCAAGCTGCAGGAGCGTTTTGGCGTGAAGCGTGTGACCATGGCGTCCGGCATACTGCTGGGGCTGGGCTTTTTCCTGACGGCGCATTCCAGCAACCTGATGATGCTGTGGCTGAGCGCCGGCGTGCTGGTGGGGCTGGCAGACGGTGCAGGTTACCTGCTGACGCTGTCGAACTGCGTGAAGTGGTTCCCGGAGCGTAAAGGCTTAATCTCCGCGTTTGCCATTGGCTCCTATGGCCTGGGCAGCCTCGGCTTTAAATTTATCGACTCCCAACTGCTGGCATCCGTTGGCCTCGAAAAAACGTTTATGATCTGGGGCGCAATCGTCCTGGTGATGATCCTGTTTGGCGCTACGCTGATGAAAGATGCCCCGCAGCAGGAAGTGAAATCCGTTAACGGCGTGGTGGAGAACGATTTCACCCTCGCGCAGTCCATGCGTAAGCCGCAGTACTGGATGCTGGCGGTGATGTTCCTGACGGCCTGCATGAGCGGTCTGTATGTTATCGGTGTGGCGAAAGATATTGCTCAGGGGATGGTAAAACTGGATGCCGCGACGGCGGCGAATGCGGTGACGGTCATCTCCATTGCCAACCTCTCGGGTCGCCTGGTGCTCGGTATTCTGTCTGACAAAATTGCCCGCATCCGCGTGATTACGATTGGGCAGGTGGTTTCGCTGGTAGGAATGGCGGCACTGCTGTTTGCACCGCTGAATGAAGCGACCTTCTTTGCGGCGATTGCCTGCGTGGCCTTTAACTTCGGCGGCACCATTACCGTCTTCCCGTCGCTGGTGAGCGAGTTCTTTGGCCTGAACAACCTGGCGAAAAACTACGGTGTCATTTATCTCGGCTTCGGTATCGGCAGTATTTGCGGCTCGCTGATTGCCACGCTGTTTGGCGGGTTCTATGTCACCTTCTGCGTTATCTTTGCCCTGCTGATTATTTCGCTGGCGCTGTCCACGACGATCCGTCAGCCGCAGCGTGAAGTGTATAAAGAAGCGCACGCATGATTCGATGAAAAGAGGCCGCAGGGCCTCTTTTTTTATCTCCGCATCGCTGCCTGACCTGTTATTTTGTAAAAATCTTCATCGATCACACTCTCTGCTGCCACTTTTTTTCCCCGCTGTGGTCTACTTATCGCGCTTGTGGACGTTTCTGATAACGGTTTCTCTCGCATCTACTTACTCTGTCTGCTTTCTCGATGAGATTCGGCGGGTCTTTATACCCCTTCCCCCAGGGTTGTTTGCATGAAATATATTAGGTCTCTTACCCAGCAAAGATTATGTCTGATGCTGGCTGTCTATATCGGTTTGTTTCTGAATGGCGCGGTGCTGTTCAGAAGAGTGGAAGGTTATTTTGAACACCTCACCGTAAGAAATGGAATTTTTGCCGCGATTGAAGTGTTTGGCTCTGTTCTCGCTACCTTCTTCCTGTTGCGTCTGCTCTCGCTCTTTGGCCGACGTACCTGGCAAATTCTGGCCTCGCTGGTGGTGATTATTTCCGCCGCTGCAAGCTATTACATGACATTCATGAACGTGGTGATTGGCTACGGCATCGTTGCCTCGGTGATGACCACGGATATCGACCTCTCGAAAGAGGTGGTAGGAAAAGGCTTTATCGTCTGGACGGTATTAACCTGCCTGATACCACTCTTCTTTATCTGGAGTAATACCTGCCGCTATACCCTGTTACGCCAGCTGCGTACGCGGGAGCAACGTATCCGCAACGTCCTCGTCGTTCTACTGGCGGGTCTGCTGGTGTGGGCGCCGATTCGTTTGATGGAAAAACAGCAAAAACGTATCGAAAAAGCGACGGGCGTGGATATGCCAAGCTATGGCGGCGTAGTGGCGAACTCCTATTTGCCGTCTAACTGGCTGTCAGCGTTAGGCCTGTATGCCTGGGCGCAGGCGGACGAGTCCAGCGATGTGAAATCCTTGATGAACCCGACCAAAAAATTTACCTATCAGGCGCCGGCTGACGGACTGGATGATACTTACGTGGTCTTTGTTATCGGAGAAACGACGCGCTGGGATCATATGGGTATTCTCGGCTATGACCGCGATACCACGCCAAAACTGGCGCAGGAAAAGAACCTGGTGGCCTATCGGGGTTACTCCTGCGATACCGCAACGAAGCTCTCGCTGCGCTGTATGTTTGTGCGTGAAGGCGGGGCAAGCGATAACCCACAGCGCACGCTGAAAGAGCAAAACGTCTTTGCCGTGTTGAAGCAGCTTGGATTTAGCGCTGACCTGTTCGCCATGCAGAGTGAGATGTGGTTCTACACCAACACGCTGGCAGATAACATCGCGTACCGTGAGCAGATTGGCGCCGAGCCGCGTAACCGGGGCAAAAACGTTGATGACATGCTACTGCTGGAAGAGATGTCGCAATCTCTGAAGAACCATCCGAAAGGTAAGCATCTTGTCATTCTTCATACCAAAGGGTCGCACTACAGCTATTACCAGCGCTATACCCGTGATTTCGCGAAGTGGAAACCTGAGTGTGTTGGCATTAATAAAGACTGCAGCAAGCAGGAGCTGATCAACGCCTACGATAACTCCGTTCTGTATGTGGATACGTTCCTGAGCCGCGTAATCGACCAGCTGCGTGATAAAAAAGCGATTGTTATCTACGCCGCAGACCACGGTGAGTCCATCAACGAGAAAGAGCATCTGCACGGTACGCCGCGCAAGCTGGCGCCGCCGGAGCAGTTCCGCGTGCCGATGATCATGTGGATGTCCGATAAGTATCTGGAGAACCCTGATAAGGCGAAAATGTTTGCCCATCTGAAACAGCAGGCAGAAATCAAGGTACCTCGCCGTCACGTTGAGCTGTACGACACCATTATGGGTTGTCTCGGCTATACCTCACCAAACGGTGGGATTAACGAAAACAACAACTGGTGTAAACTCCCTGATAACACCGCAAAAGCCGCGCAGTAGTAGCTCTGGCGAGAATATCGCCAGTTGAATGGCTTTTTGAAAATAAGGGATTGACGGGGGCGTACCTCAGCAGTAAGATGCGCTCCGCATTCGGCGAGTAGCGCAGCTTGGTAGCGCAACTGGTTTGGGACCAGTGGGTCGGAGGTTCGAATCCTCTCTCGCCGACCACATTCTGAAAAGGGCTAACCGCAAGGTTAGCCCTTTTTGCATTATGACCTTATCCTGTCAGAGTATCCAAAACGCCCCTTAGACCTGCTTCTCCCTGCCTGTTAACGATTTTGTGACATAATCCATTGTATTTTTTTATATATAGATTGATCTTTTTTCGCGTTGCTTATGGATAACCTCAGCATTTTTCGCTGTGCGTTTTAACGTTCGCGGTATTTAGTGCTCAGATAATCACCATTCTGCAAGAAAATTTACCCATTCTGAATAAAAGTTAATCACTGATTGTTGCGAAATATGAAGATAGTTGTGCTGCAAGTTGGCGAGTAGCATAAATTTCCCTGCTGAAAACTGGCGTTCAGGGTTTTTTTAATCTTTGTTTGCGGTTTCTCACACTCAGCGCAAATCCCCGTCACCTGTATTGACGTTTTCACATTCTGTTGACAGATTGTAGGGCATGAGGGGCATTTCAGGGACGATCTGCGCTGCAACTCAAACGCTCTTCTGAAAGGATTCTCCATCCCTTTAACGCCTTCGGGCACCTCCGACCGGACCGGGTAAAAAATAAATAAAGGTCTGGCGGCGTAACACAACAAAGCAAAACATCACATTGGAGCAGAATAATGAGTATTTCCTTGAAGAAGTCAGGGATGCTGAAGCTTGGTCTGAGCCTGGTGGCTATGACCGTGGCAGCAAGCGTACAGGCAAAAACCCTGGTTTACTGTTCTGAAGGCTCGCCGGAAGGCTTTAACCCACAGCTCTTTACCTCTGGTACGACTTACGACGCAAGCTCTGTACCAATCTATAACCGTCTGGTTGAATTCAAAACCGGCACCACGGAAGTGATTCCGGGTCTGGCCGAGAAGTGGGACATCAGCGAAGACGGTAAAACCTATACCTTCCACCTGCGCCAGGGCGTGAAGTGGCAGGACAGCAAAGAATTCAAACCAACGCGCGACTTTAACGCCGACGACGTTGTGTTCTCCTTCGACCGTCAGAAAAACGCGCAGAACCCGTACCACAAAGTGTCTGGCGGCAGCTACGAATACTTCGAAGGGATGGGGCTGCCAGACCTGATCGCCGAAGTGAAAAAAGTGGACGATAAAACCGTTCAGTTCGTACTGACGCGCCCGGAAGCGCCATTCCTGGCTGACCTGGCCATGGACTTCGCCTCTATTCTCTCTAAAGAGTATGCGGATAACATGCTGAAAGCCGGCACGCCGGAAAAAGTGGACCTGAACCCAATCGGTACCGGTCCGTTCCAGCTGCTGCAGTACCAGAAAGACTCCCGTATTCTGTATAAAGCCTTCCCGGGCTACTGGGGCACCAAGCCGCAGATCGACCGTCTGGTCTTCTCCATTACGCCTGATGCGTCCGTTCGTTATGCAAAACTGCAGAAAAACGAATGCCAGGTTATGCCGTACCCGAACCCGGCTGACATCGCGCGCATGAAGCAGGATAAAAACATCAACCTGCTGGAGCAGGCGGGCCTGAACGTGGGCTATCTCTCCTTCAATACCGAGAAGAAACCGTTTGATGACGTGAAAGTGCGTCAGGCGCTGACCTACGCGGTGAACAAAGAAGCGATCATCAAAGCCGTTTACCAGGGCGCGGGCGTTGCGGCCAAAAACCTGATCCCGCCAACCATGTGGGGCTATAACGACGACGTTAAAGACTACAGCTACGATCCTGAAAAAGCGAAAGCGCTGCTGAAAGAAGCGGGTCAGGATAAAGGCTTTACCGTTGAGCTGTGGGCGATGCCTGTTCAGCGTCCTTACAACCCGAACGCCCGCCGTATGGCGGAAATGGTTCAGGCTGACTGGGCGAAGATTGGCGTTCAGGCCAAGATTGTGACCTACGAGTGGGGCGAGTATCTGAAGCGCGCCAAAGCGGGTGAGCACCAGGCGGTGATGATGGGCTGGACCGGTGACAACGGGGATCCGGACAACTTCTTCGCTACCCTGTTCAGCTGCGCGGCGGCGAAAGACGGTTCTAACTACTCTCGCTGGTGCTACAAGCCGTTTGAAGACCTGATCCAGCCGGCGCGTGCCACCGACGATCACAACAAACGTATTGAACTCTACAAGCAGGCTCAGGTTGTTATGCACGATCAGGCTCCGGCGCTGATTGTTGCTCACTCCACCGTGTATGAGCCAGTGCGTAAAGAAGTGAAGGGCTACGTGGTTGATCCACTGGGCAAACACCACTTCGAAAACGTATCGGTTGAATAATAAGTAGGGTGTTCTCCCTCTCCCTGTGGGAGAGGGCAGGGGTGAGGGGCGTGCATGCATCCCCTCACCCTAACCCTCTCCCGAAGGGAGAGGGAATTTACATTTGTGAGCAATACAGACGTCACGCCACTGGCCGTGCGTCATCAGAGAGAATCCGGGTTATGTTGCAGTTCATCCTCCGACGTCTGGGACTTGTTATCCCGACGTTTATCGGTATCACCCTTCTCACTTTTGCCTTCGTTCATATGATCCCCGGCGACCCGGTAATGATTATGGCGGGCGAGCGTGGTATCTCCCCTGAACGTCATGCGCAGCTGCTGGCTGAGCTCGGCCTCGATAAGCCGATGTGGCAGCAGTACCTCCACTATATCTGGGGCGTGATGCACGGTGACTTGGGGATTTCGTTAAAAAGCCGTCTTCCGGTGTGGGACGAGTTCGTGCCGCGTTTTAAAGCGACGCTGGAGCTTGGCATCTGCGCCATGATTTTTGCCACTGCGGTGGGTATTCCTGTCGGGGTACTGGCTGCCGTTAAGCGTGGCTCTATTTTCGACCATACCGCCGTGGGTCTGGCGCTGACCGGTTACTCCATGCCTATCTTCTGGTGGGGCATGATGCTGATCATGCTGGTCTCGGTGCAATTGAACCTGACGCCGGTCTCCGGGCGCGTCAGCGATATGGTCTTCCTTGATGATACCAACCCGTTAACCGGCTTTATGCTGATCGACACGGCCATCTGGGGCGAGGAGGGCAACTTCATTGATGCCGTCGCGCACATGATCCTGCCTGCCATGGTGCTGGGCACCATTCCTCTGGCAGTGATCGTGCGTATGACCCGTTCCTCCATGCTGGAAGTGCTGGGCGAGGATTACATTCGTACCGCACGCGCTAAAGGGTTAACCCGGATGCGCGTCATCATTGTCCACGCGCTGCGTAACGCCATGCTGCCGGTGGTGACCGTTATCGGCCTCCAGGTGGGTACGCTGCTGGCGGGAGCGATCCTGACCGAAACCATCTTCTCCTGGCCGGGCCTCGGACGCTGGCTGATTGATGCGCTGCAACGCCGCGACTATCCGGTGGTGCAGGGCGGGGTGCTGCTGGTCGCGACGATGATTATCCTCGTCAACCTGCTGGTCGATTTGCTGTACGGCGTGGTGAACCCGCGTATTCGTCATAAGAAGTAAGGGGCCATCATGTCACAGGTTTCTGAAAACAAAGCTGTTGCTGCACCGGTTCCGATGACGCCGCTGCAGGAGTTCTGGCACTACTTCAAGCGCAATAAAGGCGCGGTAGTCGGGCTGGTGTATGTATCCATCATGATCCTGATTGCGGTGTTTGCAAACGTGCTTGCGCCGTATAACCCGGCGGATCAGTTCCGCGATGCGCTGCTGGCTCCCCCTGCCTGGCAGGACGGCGGTAGCCTGGCGCACCTGCTGGGTACCGATGATGTGGGCCGCGACGTGCTGTCGCGTCTGATGTACGGCGCGCGTCTGTCGCTGCTGGTTGGCTGCCTGGTGGTGGTGCTCTCCCTGATTATGGGGATCGTACTCGGTCTGGTTGCCGGTTACTTCGGCGGCATCGTTGATAACATCATCATGCGTATTGTCGACATCATGCTGGCGCTGCCAAGCCTGCTGCTGGCCCTGGTGCTGGTGGCGATCTTCGGTCCGTCGATCGGTAACGCCGCGCTTGCGCTGACCTTCGTGGCGCTCCCTCACTACGTACGTTTAACCCGTGCGGCGGTGCTGGTGGAAGTGAACCGCGACTATGTCACCGCGTCTCGCGTGGCGGGTGCGGGTGCGATGCGCCAGATGTTCGTGAATATCTTCCCTAACTGCCTTGCGCCGCTGATTGTTCAGGCGTCGCTCGGTTTCTCTAACGCCATTCTTGATATGGCCGCTCTTGGCTTCCTGGGCATGGGTGCGCAGCCGCCAACACCGGAGTGGGGCACCATGCTCTCCGACGTGTTGCAGTTCGCACAAAGCGCCTGGTGGGTTGTCACCTTCCCGGGTCTGGCAATCCTGCTGACGGTGCTGGCATTTAACCTGATGGGTGATGGTCTGCGTGATGCGCTTGATCCCAAACTGAAGCAGTAAGAGGCACGAGATGGCGTTATTAAATGTAGATAAATTATCGGTGCACTTCGGCGACGAAGGCACCCCGTTTCGCGCCGTGGACCGCATCAGCTACAGCGTAAATCAGGGCGAAGTGGTTGGCATTGTCGGGGAGTCCGGTTCCGGTAAGTCGGTGAGTTCACTGGCGATCATGGGGCTGATTGATTACCCAGGCCGCGTGATGGCGGAAAACCTGCAGTTCAACGGTCAGGACCTGAAGCGCATTTCTGAGAAACAGCGCCGCCAACTGGTGGGCGCCGAAGTGGCAATGATCTTCCAGGACCCGATGACCAGCCTGAACCCGTGCTACACGGTCGGTTTCCAGATTATGGAAGCGATTAAGGTGCACCAGGGCGGTAACAAGAAAACCCGTCGCCAGCGCGCGATCGACCTGCTGAATCAGGTCGGTATCCCTGATCCGGCATCGCGCCTGGACGTTTACCCGCACCAGCTCTCCGGAGGGATGAGCCAGCGCGTGATGATCGCCATGGCGATTGCCTGTCGGCCAAAGCTGCTGATTGCGGATGAACCGACAACGGCGCTGGATGTGACCATTCAGGCGCAAATCATCGAGCTGCTGCTGGAGCTGCAGCAGAAAGAGAACATGGCGCTGGTGCTGATTACGCACGATCTGGCGCTGGTGGCCGAAGCCGCGCACAAAATCATCGTGATGTATGCCGGCCAGGTGGTCGAGACCGGTAATTCGCACGACATCTTCCGCGCGCCGCGTCACCCGTATACGCAGGCGCTGCTGCGTGCGCTGCCGGAGTTTGCCCAGGACAAAGCGCGTCTGGCGTCGCTGCCGGGCGTCGTTCCGGGTAAATATGACCGACCGCAGGGCTGCCTGCTCAATCCGCGCTGTCCGTATGCGACGGATAAGTGCCGGGCGGAAGAGCCAGAGCTAAACCAGCTTGCTGACGGCCGCCAGTCGAAATGTCACTACCCACTCGATGATGCCGGGAGGCCAACACTATGAGTACGCAACAGGCCACCACGCAACAGCCGCTGTTGCAGGCCATCGACCTGAAAAAACACTACCCGGTGAAGAAGGGAATTTTTGCCCCTGAACGCCTGGTGAAGGCGCTGGACGGCGTCTCCTTTACCCTCGAGCGCGGTAAAACGCTGGCGGTGGTGGGGGAGTCAGGCTGCGGTAAATCCACGCTCGGTCGTCTGCTGACGATGATTGAAGTGCCGACCGGCGGTGAGCTCTATTATCAGGGGCAGGATCTGCTCAAGCACGATCCGCAGGCGCAGAAGCTGCGTCGCCAGAAAATCCAGATCGTGTTCCAGAACCCGTATGGTTCTCTGAACCCGCGTAAAAAAGTGGGACAGATTCTGGAAGAGCCGCTGCTGATTAACAGCAATCTGAGCAAAGAGCAACGCCGTGAAAAAGCCCTGGCGATGATGGCGAAGGTCGGCCTCAAAACCGAGCATTACGATCGCTACCCGCATATGTTCTCCGGCGGTCAGCGTCAGCGTATCGCTATTGCCCGCGGTCTGATGCTTGATCCGGACGTGGTGATTGCCGATGAGCCGGTTTCGGCGCTCGACGTCTCCGTACGCGCGCAGGTGCTGAACCTGATGATGGATCTCCAGCAGGAGCTGGGCCTCTCTTACGTGTTCATCTCCCACGACCTGTCGGTGGTGGAGCACATCGCTGACGAAGTGATGGTGATGTATCTGGGGCGCTGCGTGGAGAAGGGGACCAAAGATCAGATCTTTAATAACCCTCGTCACCCGTACACCCAGGCGCTGCTGTCTGCCACGCCGCGTCTGAACCCAGACGATCGTCGTGAGCGCATTAAGCTGACGGGTGAACTGCCTAGTCCGCTGAATCCACCTCCGGGATGTGCATTTAACGCCCGGTGCAGCCGTCGCTTTGGCCCGTGCACCCAGCTCCAGCCGCAGCTGAAGGAGTATGGCGGGCAGCTGGTCGCCTGCTTCGCGGTCGATCAGGATGAAAACGGCGAGAAGCCCCATGCATAAAGTAAAAAACCGGCGTTAAGCCGGTTTTTTTATGTCTGCCTGACTATTTCCGCAGGCGAATCTGGTCGACGGCGTGCTTCTCGCTCTTGGTGAGGATCAGGCTCGCACGCTCGCGCGTCGGCAGGATGTTCTCTTTGAGGTTCACGTAGTTGATCTCATTCCACAGCCCCGTCGCCACATTAATCGCTTCTTCTTCAGAAAGCTGGGCGTAGTGGTGGAAATAGGAGTCCGGGTCGGTGAATGCCCCTTCGCGGAACTTCAGGAAGCGGTTGATATACCAGCTCTGCAGCAGATCTTCCGGCGCATCAACATAGATAGAGAAATCGACGAAATCCGAAACGAACACATGATGCGGGTCATGTGGATAATCCATTCCGCTTTGCAGCACGTTCAAACCTTCAAGAATCAGGATGTCCGGCTGGACTACCGTTTTATCCCCATCCGGGATGCGGTCGTAGATCAGGTGTGAATAGACCGGCGCCGTGACGTGAGGCACGCCAGATTTCAGGTCAGAGACAAATTTCACCAGACGGTGCATATCATAAGAGAGCGGGAAGCCCTTCTTCTTCATCAGCCCGCGTTCTTTTAATACTTCGTTCGGGTGCAGGAAGCCGTCGGTCGTGATCAACTCAACGCTGCGGTGTTCCGGCCAGCGGCTCAATAACGCCTGCAATACGCGTGCGGTGGTGCTTTTACCCACGGCCACGCTGCCTGCAATGCTAATGATATAAGGAATGCGCTGACCGTTCGTGCCGAGGAACTGCTCCAGCACCGCCTGACGGCGCAGGTTGGAGCTGATATAGAAGTTAAGCAAGCGAGAGAGGGGGAGATAAATTTCTGCCACCTCTTCCAGGGACAGATCTTCGTTTATCCCTTTTAACCGTGCGATTTCACCTTCCGTCAGCGTCATAGGGACGGAATCACGCAGGGCAGCCCACTGGCTGCGGTTAAAGTGAAGATAAGGCGTCATTAACGTTTGCTCTTTTTTGCTCATAAGCATGCTTCAGTGAGCCAGCGCTATGCTGCCGGGACGTGGCTCATCACACAGTTAATTTTGGACAATGGGCAGGAGGTTAACACCAGATGGCGGGAATAATAAGAAAAAAGATGGAAAGCGCTGCGTTACGCGGAAGCCGTCACGCTACGGTGTATACCGTGCAAAACACCCTTCCATGTTGATTATTTGACCGTGGATGACTACTTTTACAGCGCTTAGTGCGCTGTTCGCATAAAATGTGAGCGAAAGAACGTTTTATGCAAATTTTTAGTTGCATGACCGCGCAGGTATCCATAGAATGCGCGCTACTTGATGCCGACTTAGCTCAGTAGGTAGAGCAACTGACTTGTAATCAGTAGGTCACCAGTTCGATTCCGGTAGTCGGCACCATCAAGTCCGGTGGGGTTCCCGAGCGGCCAAAGGGAGCAGACTGTAAATCTGCCGTCACAGACTTCGAAGGTTCGAATCCTTCCCCCACCACCACTTTCTGGCAGCGTAAATGCCGCCGGAGCTGGTTGGAAAAATTAGCCAGCTCAAACTGAAAAAGAGAGAAATCTCTTTTTTTGTTACAGAAAGAACTGGGTAGCCGAGTTTCAGGATGCGGGCATCGTATAATGGCTATTACCTCAGCCTTCCAAGCTGATGATGCGGGTTCGATTCCCGCTGCCCGCTCCAATACGTGCTGATATGGCTCAGTTGGTAGAGCGCACCCTTGGTAAGGGTGAGGTCCCCAGTTCGACTCTGGGTATCAGCACCACTTCACTTCTCCTTCCCGTTTCTCTCTGTTTCAATTTTACTGTATTCAACAATTCGGGCATTTCGCCTGGTTGATGTGGTGATATCACCGATTTATCCGTGTCTTAGAGGGACAATCGATGTCTAAAGAAAAGTTTGAACGTACAAAACCGCACGTTAACGTCGGTACTATCGGCCACGTTGACCATGGTAAAACAACGCTGACCGCTGCAATCACTACCGTTCTGGCAAAAACCTACGGTGGTTCTGCTCGTGCATTCGACCAGATCGATAACGCACCAGAAGAAAAAGCTCGTGGTATCACCATCAACACCTCTCACGTTGAATACGACACCCCGACTCGCCACTACGCACACGTAGACTGCCCAGGCCACGCCGACTATGTTAAAAACATGATCACCGGTGCTGCGCAGATGGACGGCGCGATCCTGGTTGTTGCTGCGACTGACGGCCCAATGCCTCAGACCCGTGAGCACATCCTGCTGGGTCGTCAGGTAGGCGTTCCTTTCATCATCGTGTTCCTGAACAAGTGCGACATGGTTGATGACGAAGAGCTGCTGGAACTGGTAGAGATGGAAGTTCGTGAACTGCTGTCTCAGTACGATTTCCCAGGCGACGACACCCCAATCGTTCGTGGTTCCGCGCTGAAAGCGCTGGAAGGCGACGCAGAGTGGGAAGCGAAAATCATCGAACTGGCTGGCTTCCTGGATTCTTACATCCCAGAACCAGAGCGTGCGATTGACAAGCCATTCCTGCTGCCAATCGAAGACGTATTCTCCATCTCCGGTCGTGGTACCGTTGTTACCGGTCGTGTAGAGCGCGGTATCATCAAAGTTGGTGAAGAAGTTGAAATCGTTGGTATCAAAGAGACTGCGAAGTCTACCTGTACTGGCGTTGAAATGTTCCGCAAACTGCTGGACGAAGGCCGTGCTGGTGAGAACGTTGGTGTTCTGCTGCGTGGTATCAAGCGTGAAGAAATCGAACGTGGTCAGGTTCTGGCGAAGCCAGGCTCAATCAAGCCACACACCAAGTTCGAATCTGAAGTGTACATCCTGTCCAAAGACGAAGGCGGCCGTCATACTCCGTTCTTCAAAGGCTACCGTCCACAGTTCTACTTCCGTACAACTGACGTGACCGGTACCATCGAACTGCCAGAAGGCGTAGAGATGGTAATGCCGGGCGACAACATCAAGATGGTTGTGACTCTGATCCACCCAATCGCGATGGACGACGGTCTGCGTTTCGCAATCCGTGAAGGTGGCCGTACCGTTGGCGCGGGCGTGGTTGCTAAAGTTCTCGGCTAATTGCTGATAACATTTGACGCAATGCGCAATAAAAGGGCATCATTTGATGCCCTTTTTGCACGCTTTCACGCCAGAACCTGGCTCATCAGTGATTATTTTTGTCATAATCATTGCTGAGACAGGCTCTGCAGAGAGCGTATAATCCGAAAAGCGAATTAGCATTTCGATTTGGTTTGCCTCGCGATCGCGGGGTGAAAATGTTTGTAGAATACTTCTGACAGGTTGGTTTATGAGTGCGAATACCGAAGCTCAAGGGAGCGGGCGCGGCCTGGAAGCGATGAAATGGGTAGTAGTAGCCGTTCTGCTGATCGTAGCGATTGTCGGCAACTACCTTTATCGTGACATTATGCTGCCGCTACGCGCGCTTGCAGTGGTAATTCTGATTGCTGCAGCGGGTGGTGTCGCGCTGTTGACGACGAAAGGCAAAGCGACTGTCGCTTTTGCCCGCGAAGCGCGTACCGAAGTCCGCAAGGTAATTTGGCCGACTCGCCAGGAAACATTGCACACCACGCTGATCGTAGCGGCGGTTACCGCTGTAATGTCACTGATCCTGTGGGGACTGGATGGTATTCTGGTTCGCCTGGTATCCTTTATCACTGGCCTGAGGTTCTGAGATGTCTGAAGCCCCTAAAAAGCGCTGGTACGTCGTTCAGGCGTTTTCCGGTTTTGAAGGCCGCGTAGCCACGTCGCTGCGTGAGCATATCAAATTACACAACATGGAAGAGTTGTTTGGCGAAGTTATGGTTCCAACCGAAGAAGTGGTTGAGATCCGTGGCGGCCAGCGTCGCAAAAGCGAGCGCAAATTCTTCCCGGGTTACGTGCTGGTTCAGATGGTTATGAACGACGCGAGCTGGCACCTGGTGCGCAGCGTACCGCGCGTGATGGGCTTTATCGGCGGCACGTCTGACCGTCCGGCGCCAATCAGCGACAAAGAAGTTGATGCGATTATGAACCGCCTGCAGCAGGTAGGTGATAAGCCGCGTCCGAAAACGCTGTTTGAACCGGGTGAAATGGTTCGTGTTAATGACGGTCCGTTTGCTGACTTTAATGGCGTGGTTGAAGAAGTGGACTACGAGAAGTCCCGCCTGAAAGTTTCTGTTTCTATCTTCGGTCGTGCGACCCCGGTAGAACTGGACTTTGCCCAGGTAGAAAAAGCCTAAGCAGCGATCAAAAAAGCGACGATTTAATCGTTGCACAAGGCGCGGGATTGGAATACAATTTCGCGCCTTTTGTTTTTATGGGTCTCGGCCCGTAAAACGAATTTTATTCACGGGGAGCCTCCCTGAGGCGCTATTACCCAATCAGAGGATTTTAGAATGGCTAAGAAAGTACAAGCCTACGTCAAGCTGCAGGTTGCAGCTGGTATGGCGAACCCAAGTCCACCAGTTGGTCCAGCTCTGGGTCAGCAGGGTGTGAACATCATGGAATTCTGTAAAGCGTTCAACGCAAAAACTGAATCCCTGGAAAAAGGTCTGCCAATCCCAGTCGTAATCACTGTTTACGCTGACCGTTCTTTCACTTTCGTTACCAAAACCCCTCCAGCAGCAGTTCTGCTGAAGAAAGCGGCTGGTATCAAGTCTGGTTCCGGTAAACCGAACAAAGACAAAGTGGGTAAAATTTCCCGCGCTCAGCTGCAGGAAATCGCGCAGACCAAAGCTGCCGACATGACTGGTGCCGACATTGAAGCGATGACTCGCTCCATCGAAGGTACTGCACGTTCCATGGGCCTGGTAGTGGAGGACTAAGAAATGGCTAAACTGACCAAGCGCATGTCCGTGATCCGTGACAAAGTTGATGCGACCAAACAGTACGACATCAACGAAGCTATCGCTCTACTGAAAGAACTGGCAACTGCTAAGTTCGTTGAAAGCGTTGACGTTGCCGTTAACCTGGGCATCGACGCTCGTAAATCCGATCAGAACGTTCGTGGCGCAACTGTACTGCCACACGGTACTGGCCGTTCCGTTCGCGTAGCTGTATTTGCTCAGGGTGCAAACGCTGAAGCTGCTAAAGCTGCCGGTGCTGAACTGGTAGGTATGGAAGATCTGGCTGATCAGATCAAGAAAGGCGAAATGAACTTTGACGTTGTTATCGCATCTCCAGATGCAATGCGCGTTGTTGGCCAGCTGGGCCAGGTTCTGGGTCCACGCGGCCTGATGCCAAACCCGAAAGTTGGTACTGTAACTCCTAACGTTGCTGAAGCGGTTAAGAACGCTAAAGCGGGTCAGGTTCGTTATCGTAACGACAAAAACGGCATCATCCACACCACCATCGGTAAAGTGGATTTTGACGCTGACAAACTGAAAGAAAACCTGGAAGCTCTGCTGGTTGCGCTGAAAAAAGCAAAACCAACTCAGGCGAAAGGCGTGTACATCAAGAAAGTTAGCATCTCCACCACTATGGGTGCAGGTGTTGCAGTTGACCAGGCTGGCCTGAGCGCTGCTGCAAACTAATGCCTTTACGTGGGCGGTGATTTTGTCTACAATCTTACCCCCACGTTTGCTAACGAAAGTTAGTGGCTAAAAGAATTGTTCGTTGGAGCCTGGCCTATCCAGGCCTCCGTCGAAGACCGCAGGTGTCTCGAAAGAGACTTAATCCCCTGCGTAGACGGTGACAGAACGCTAAGATTATTTTTAATACTCTGGCTTGTTTCTGCTCACCGTATTAAGACGCTCTTCCCGTTGGGAAGAGTGAAGTGAGTTCCGGAACATGAGTTCCGGCAAACATCCAGGAGCAAAGCTAATGGCTTTAAATCTTCAAGACAAACAAGCGATTGTTGCTGAAGTCAGCGAAGTAGCCAAAGGCGCGCTGTCTGCAGTAGTTGCGGATTCCCGTGGCGTTACTGTAGACAAAATGACTGAACTGCGTAAAGCAGGTCGTGAAGCTGGCGTATACATGCGTGTTGTTCGTAACACCCTGCTGCGCCGCGTAGTTGAAGGTACTCAGTTCGAGTGCCTGAAAGACACGTTTGTTGGTCCGACCCTGATTGCATACTCTATGGAACACCCGGGCGCTGCTGCTCGTCTGTTCAAAGAGTTCGCGAAAGCGAATGCAAAATTTGAGGTCAAAGCTGCAGCCTTTGAAGGTGAGTTGATCCCGGCATCGCAAATCGATCGCCTGGCAACCCTGCCGACCTACGAAGAAGCAATTGCACGCCTGATGGCAACCATGAAAGAAGCTGCGGCTGGCAAACTGGTTCGCACTCTGGCTGCTGTACGCGATGCGAAAGAAGCTGCTTAATTGCAGTTATCTTTATAAAGCATTTGCTTACGTATAAACTTATTCTGATTTTCAGGAACAATTTAAATGTCTATCACTAAAGATCAAATCATTGAAGCAGTAGCAGCTATGTCCGTAATGGACGTTGTAGAGCTGGTTTCTGCAATGGAAGAAAAATTCGGTGTTTCTGCTGCTGCTGCTGTAGCTGTAGCTGCTGGCCCGGCTGAAGCTGCTGAAGAAAAAACTGAATTCGACGTAATTCTGAAAGCTGCTGGCGCGAACAAAGTTGCTGTTATCAAAGCAGTACGTGGCGCAACTGGCCTGGGTCTGAAAGAAGCTAAAGACCTGGTAGAATCTGCTCCAGCTGCGCTGAAAGAAGGCGTGAGCAAAGACGACGCAGAAGCACTGAAAAAATCTCTGGAAGAAGCTGGCGCTGAAGTTGAAGTTAAATAAGCCAACTTTTCTGGTTGCAGCCTAAGCAATTAGGCTGATGGCTGGTGACTTTTTAGTCACCAGCCTTTTTGCGCTGTAAGGCATCAGTAGCATTTCACACTGTTTGACTGCTGATTGTCCTGACAATGCTTGTTTCTATCGACGACTTAATATACTGCGACAGGGTGCTCGCTCTGTGTAAATCGCAATGAAATGGTTTAAGCGTGATAGCAACAGGTATTGCGGAAAGTATTCAATTTTCCGGTCCACAAAATGGTGTTGCACAAACTGTCCCTTCGTCGGACAGATGGGTCGACTTGTCAGCGAGCTGAGGAACCCTATGGTTTACTCCTATACCGAGAAAAAACGTATTCGTAAGGATTTTGGTAAACGTCCACAAGTTCTGGACATTCCATATCTCCTTTCTATCCAGCTTGACTCGTTCCAGAAGTTTATCGAGCAAGATCCTGAAGGGCAGTACGGTCTGGAAGCAGCCTTCCGTTCCGTGTTCCCGATTCAGAGCTACAGCGGTAACTCCGAGCTGCAGTACGTCAGCTACCGCCTTGGCGAACCGGTGTTTGACGTTCAGGAATGTCAGATCCGTGGCGTGACCTATTCCGCACCGCTGCGCGTAAAACTGCGTCTGGTGATCTACGAGCGCGAAGCGCCGGAAGGCACCGTAAAAGACATTAAAGAACAAGAAGTCTACATGGGTGAGATTCCACTCATGACAGACAACGGTACTTTCGTCATCAACGGTACTGAGCGTGTTATCGTTTCCCAGCTGCATCGTAGCCCGGGCGTCTTCTTCGACAGCGATAAAGGTAAAACACACTCTTCCGGTAAAGTACTGTATAACGCACGCATCATTCCTTACCGTGGTTCATGGCTGGACTTCGAGTTCGATCCAAAAGACAACCTGTTTGTCCGTATCGACCGTCGTCGTAAACTGCCTGCAACCATCATTCTGCGTGCACTGAACTATACCACTGAGCAGATCCTGGACCTGTTCTTTGAGAAAGTGATCTTTGAAATCCGCGACAACAAGCTGCAGATGGAGCTGGTGCCGGAACGTCTGCGTGGTGAGACCGCGTCGTTCGACATCGAAGCCGACGGCAAAGTGTATGTGGAAAAAGGTCGCCGTATCACCGCGCGCCACATCCGCCAGCTGGAAAAAGATGATATCAAACACATCGAAGTTCCGGTTGAATACATTGCAGGAAAAGTAGCCGCGAAAGATTACGTTGATGAATCAACTGGCGAGCTGATCTGCCCGGCTAACATGGAGCTGAGCCTGGATCTGCTGGCTAAGCTGAGCCAGTCTGGCCACAAACGTATCGAAACGCTGTTCACCAACGATCTGGACCACGGTCCGTACATCTCTGAGACTGTACGCGTCGACCCAACGACCGATCGTCTGAGCGCGCTGGTCGAAATCTACCGCATGATGCGTCCTGGTGAGCCACCAACTCGCGAAGCGGCTGAAAGCCTGTTCGAGAACCTGTTCTTCTCCGAAGACCGCTACGATCTGTCCGCGGTAGGTCGTATGAAGTTCAACCGTTCTCTGCTGCGCGATGAAATCGAAGGTTCCGGTATCCTGAGCAAAGACGACATCATCGAAGTGATGAAGAAGCTCATCGATATCCGTAACGGTAAAGGCGAAGTGGACGATATCGACCACCTCGGCAACCGTCGTATCCGCTCCGTAGGCGAAATGGCGGAAAACCAGTTCCGCGTTGGCCTGGTACGTGTAGAGCGTGCGGTGAAAGAGCGTCTGTCTCTGGGTGATCTGGATACCCTGATGCCTCAGGATATGATCAACGCCAAGCCGATTTCTGCAGCAGTGAAAGAGTTCTTCGGTTCCAGCCAGCTGTCTCAGTTCATGGACCAGAACAACCCGCTGTCTGAGATTACGCACAAACGTCGTATCTCCGCACTCGGCCCGGGCGGTCTGACCCGTGAACGTGCAGGCTTCGAAGTTCGAGACGTACACCCGACGCACTACGGTCGCGTATGTCCAATCGAAACGCCTGAAGGTCCAAACATCGGTCTGATCAACTCCCTGTCCGTTTACGCACAGACGAACGAATACGGTTTCCTCGAGACCCCGTACCGTAAAGTGACTGACGGTGTTGTTACCGACGAAATTCACTACCTGTCTGCTATCGAAGAAGGCAACTACGTTATCGCTCAGGCGAACTCCAACCTGGATGACGAAGGCCACTTTGTAGAAGATTTGGTTACCTGCCGTAGCAAAGGCGAATCCAGCTTGTTCAGCCGCGACCAGGTTGACTACATGGACGTTTCCACCCAGCAGGTGGTATCCGTCGGTGCGTCCCTGATCCCGTTCCTGGAACACGATGACGCCAACCGTGCATTGATGGGTGCGAACATGCAACGTCAGGCCGTTCCAACTCTGCGTGCTGATAAGCCGCTGGTTGGTACCGGTATGGAACGTGCTGTTGCCGTTGACTCCGGTGTTACTGCAGTTGCTAAGCGTGGCGGTACCGTTCAGTACGTCGACGCATCCCGTATCGTTATCAAAGTTAACGAAGACGAGATGTATCCGGGCGAAGCGGGTATCGACATCTACAACCTGACCAAATACACCCGTTCTAACCAGAACACCTGTATCAACCAGATGCCTTGCGTATCTCTGGGTGAGCCAGTTGAGCGCGGCGACGTGCTGGCAGACGGTCCGTCCACCGACCTCGGTGAACTGGCGCTCGGTCAGAACATGCGCGTAGCGTTCATGCCGTGGAACGGTTACAACTTCGAAGACTCCATCCTCGTCTCCGAGCGTGTGGTTCAGGAAGATCGTTTCACCACCATCCACATTCAGGAACTGGCCTGTGTGTCCCGTGACACCAAGCTGGGGCCAGAAGAGATCACTGCCGACATCCCTAACGTGGGTGAAGCTGCGCTCTCCAAACTGGATGAATCCGGTATTGTTTACATCGGTGCGGAAGTGACCGGCGGCGACATTCTGGTTGGTAAGGTTACGCCGAAAGGTGAAACCCAGCTGACGCCAGAAGAGAAACTGCTGCGTGCAATCTTCGGTGAGAAAGCGTCTGACGTTAAAGACTCTTCTCTGCGCGTACCAAACGGTGTTTCCGGTACGGTTATCGACGTTCAGGTCTTCACTCGTGATGGCGTTGAGAAAGATAAGCGTGCGCTGGAAATCGAAGAGATGCAGCTCAAGCAGGCTAAGAAAGACCTGTCTGAAGAACTGCAGATCCTCGAAGCGGGTCTGTTCAGCCGTATTTATGCGGTGCTGGTTGCCGGTGGTGTTGAAGCTGAGAAGCTCGACAAACTGCCACGCGATCGCTGGCTGGAACTGGGCCTGACCGACGAAGAGAAACAAAATCAGCTGGAACAGCTGGCTGAGCAGTATGACGAACTGAAACACGAGTTCGAGAAAAAACTCGAAGCGAAACGCCGCAAAATCACTCAGGGCGACGATCTGGCACCAGGCGTGCTGAAGATTGTTAAGGTGTATCTGGCCGTTAAACGTCAGATCCAGCCTGGTGATAAGATGGCAGGTCGTCACGGTAACAAGGGTGTTATCTCTAAGATCAACCCGATCGAAGATATGCCGCACGATGCTAACGGTACGCCGGTAGATATCGTACTGAACCCACTGGGCGTACCGTCTCGTATGAACATCGGTCAGATTCTGGAAACCCACCTGGGTATGGCTGCGAAAGGTATTGGCGACAAGATCAACGCCATGCTGAAACAGCAGCAGGAAGTCGCGAAACTGCGCGAATTCATCCAGCGTGCCTACGATCTGGGTACCGATGTGCGTCAGAAAGTCGACCTGAACACCTTCAGCGATGAAGAAGTGCTGCGTCTGGCAGAGAACCTGCGCAAAGGTATGCCAATTGCAACGCCGGTATTCGACGGTGCAAAAGAAGCTGAAATTAAAGAGCTGCTGCAACTGGGTGGTCTGCCAACGTCTGGTCAGATTACGCTGTTTGACGGCCGTACCGGTGAACAGTTTGAGCGTCCAGTAACCGTTGGTTACATGTACATGCTGAAACTGAACCACCTGGTCGACGACAAGATGCACGCTCGTTCTACCGGTTCTTACAGCCTGGTTACTCAGCAGCCGCTGGGTGGTAAGGCACAGTTCGGTGGTCAGCGCTTCGGGGAGATGGAAGTGTGGGCGCTGGAAGCATATGGCGCGGCATACACCCTGCAGGAAATGCTCACCGTTAAGTCTGATGACGTGAACGGTCGTACCAAGATGTATAAAAACATCGTGGACGGCAACCATCAGATGGAGCCGGGCATGCCAGAATCCTTCAACGTACTGTTGAAAGAGATTCGTTCGCTGGGTATCAACATCGAACTGGAAGACGAGTAATTCTCGCTCAAACAGGTCACTGCTGTCGGGTTAACGCCCGACAGCAGAGTGTGCTAACTCCGACGGGAGCAAATCCGTGAAAGACTTATTAAAGTTTCTGAAAGCGCAAACTAAAACCGAAGAGTTTGATGCGATCAAAATTGCTCTGGCTTCGCCAGACATGATCCGTTCATGGTCTTTCGGTGAAGTTAAAAAGCCGGAAACCATCAACTACCGTACGTTCAAACCTGAGCGTGACGGCCTTTTCTGTGCACGTATTTTCGGGCCAGTAAAAGATTACGAGTGCCTGTGCGGTAAGTACAAGCGCCTGAAACACCGTGGTGTGATCTGTGAGAAGTGCGGCGTTGAAGTGACCCAGACCAAAGTACGCCGTGAGCGTATGGGCCACATCGAGCTGGCGTCTCCGACTGCTCACATCTGGTTCCTGAAATCTCTGCCGTCCCGTATCGGCCTGCTGCTGGATATGCCGCTGCGCGATATCGAACGTGTACTGTACTTCGAATCTTATGTGGTTATCGAAGGCGGGATGACGAACCTGGAACGTCACCAGATCCTGACTGAAGAGCAGTATCTGGACGCGCTGGAAGAGTTCGGTGACGAATTCGACGCGAAGATGGGTGCGGAAGCTATTCAGGCCCTGCTGAAGAGCATGGATCTGGAGCAAGAGTGCGAGCAGCTGCGTGAAGAGCTGAACGAAACCAACTCCGAAACCAAGCGTAAAAAGCTGACCAAGCGTATCAAACTGCTGGAAGCGTTCGTTCAGTCTGGTAACAAACCAGAGTGGATGATCCTGACCGTTCTGCCGGTTCTGCCGCCAGATCTGCGTCCGCTGGTTCCGCTGGATGGTGGTCGTTTCGCAACGTCCGATCTGAACGATCTGTATCGTCGCGTGATCAACCGTAACAACCGTCTGAAACGTCTGCTGGATCTGGCTGCGCCGGATATCATCGTACGCAACGAAAAACGTATGCTGCAGGAAGCGGTAGATGCCCTGCTGGATAACGGTCGTCGTGGTCGTGCGATCACCGGTTCTAACAAACGTCCTCTGAAATCTTTGGCCGACATGATCAAAGGTAAACAGGGTCGTTTCCGTCAGAACCTGCTCGGTAAGCGTGTTGACTACTCCGGTCGTTCTGTAATCACCGTAGGTCCATACCTGCGTCTGCATCAGTGCGGTCTGCCGAAGAAAATGGCACTGGAGCTGTTCAAACCGTTCATCTACGGCAAGCTGGAGCTGCGAGGACTCGCCACCACCATCAAAGCCGCTAAGAAAATGGTTGAGCGTGAAGAAGCTGTCGTTTGGGATATCCTGGACGAAGTGATCCGCGAACACCCGGTACTGCTGAACCGTGCACCAACACTGCACCGTCTGGGTATCCAGGCATTTGAGCCAGTTCTGATCGAAGGTAAAGCTATCCAGCTGCACCCGCTGGTCTGTGCGGCTTATAACGCCGACTTCGATGGTGACCAGATGGCTGTTCACGTACCGCTGACGCTGGAAGCCCAGCTCGAAGCGCGTGCGCTGATGATGTCTACCAACAACATCCTGTCTCCAGCGAACGGTGAGCCAATCATCGTTCCTTCTCAGGACGTTGTATTGGGTCTGTACTACATGACCCGTGACTGTGTTAACGCCAAAGGCGAAGGCATGGTGCTGACTGGCCCGAAAGAAGCTGAGCGTATTTATCGCGCTGGCCTGGCCTCTCTGCATGCGCGCGTTAAAGTGCGTATCACCGAATACGAAAAAGATGCAAACGGCGAATTCGTTGCGAAAACCAGCCTGAAAGACACGACCGTTGGCCGTGCCATTCTGTGGATGATCGTACCGAAAGGTCTGCCTTTCTCCATCGTCAACCAGGCGCTGGGTAAG
This sequence comes from Enterobacter sp. ECC_219_Taxon_10, assembly GCF_058354905.1. NCBI lineage: Bacteria > Pseudomonadati > Pseudomonadota > Gammaproteobacteria > Enterobacterales > Enterobacteriaceae > Enterobacter > Enterobacter sp. ECC_219_Taxon_10. The sequence goes on from NZ_CM178005.1 coordinate 243,286, forward strand.
AAAGCGATCTCCAAAATGCTGAACACCTGTTACCGCATTCTGGGTCTGAAGCCGACCGTTATCTTCGCTGACCAGACAATGTATACCGGCTTTGCTTATGCAGCGCGTTCAGGTGCATCTGTTGGTATCGATGACATGGTCATCCCAGAGAAGAAACACGAGATCATCTCTGAAGCGGAAGCTGAAGTTGCGGAAATCCAGGAGCAGTTCCAGTCTGGTCTGGTCACCGCGGGCGAACGTTACAACAAAGTTATCGATATCTGGGCTGCGGCGAACGATCGTGTATCCAAAGCGATGATGGATAACCTGCAAACCGAAACCGTGATTAACCGTGACGGCGTAGAAGAGCAGCAGGTTTCCTTCAACAGCATCTACATGATGGCCGACTCCGGTGCGCGTGGTTCCGCAGCACAGATTCGTCAGCTGGCAGGTATGCGTGGTCTGATGGCGAAGCCGGATGGCTCCATCATCGAAACGCCAATCACCGCGAACTTCCGTGAAGGTCTGAACGTACTCCAGTACTTCATCTCCACGCACGGTGCGCGTAAAGGTCTGGCGGATACCGCACTGAAAACAGCGAACTCCGGTTATCTGACGCGTCGTCTGGTTGACGTTGCGCAGGATCTGGTTGTGACCGAAGACGATTGTGGCACCCTCGAAGGTATCACCATGACCCCGGTTATCGAGGGTGGTGATGTTAAAGAGCCGCTGCGCGATCGCGTACTGGGTCGTGTAACCGCGGAAGACATCCTGAAGCCGGGCACCGCAGACATTCTGGTTCCACGCAACACGCTGCTGCACGAACAGTGGTGTGACCTGCTGGAAGCGAACTCTGTTGACTCCGTGAAAGTGCGTTCCGTTGTATCCTGTGACACCGACTTTGGTGTATGTGCGCACTGCTACGGTCGTGACCTGGCGCGTGGCCACATCATCAACAAAGGTGAAGCCATCGGCGTTATCGCGGCACAGTCCATCGGTGAGCCGGGTACACAGCTGACGATGCGTACGTTCCACATCGGTGGTGCGGCATCTCGTGCGGCTGCTGAATCCAGCATCCAGGTGAAAAACAAAGGTAGCATCAAGCTCAGCAACGCGAAATCGGTTGTGAACTCCAGCGGTAAACTGGTTATCACTTCTCGTAACACCGAGCTGAAGCTGATCGACGAATTCGGTCGTACCAAAGAGAGCTATAAAGTGCCTTACGGTGCTGTTATGGCGAAAGGTGATGGCGAGCAGGTTGCCGGCGGTGAAACCGTTGCAAACTGGGATCCACACACCATGCCGGTTATCACCGAAGTAAGTGGTTTCATCCGCTTTACTGACATGATCGACGGCCAGACCATTACTCGTCAGACCGACGAGCTGACCGGTCTGTCTTCTCTGGTGGTTCTGGATTCTGCAGAACGTACTACCGGTGGTAAAGATCTGCGTCCTGCGCTGAAAATCGTTGATGCTCAGGGTAACGACGTTCTGATCCCGGGTACCGATATGCCTGCGCAGTACTTCCTGCCGGGTAAAGCGATTGTACAGCTGGAAGATGGCGTACAGATCAGCTCTGGTGACACCCTGGCGCGTATTCCTCAGGAATCCGGCGGTACCAAGGACATCACCGGTGGTCTGCCACGCGTTGCGGACCTGTTCGAAGCACGTCGTCCGAAAGAGCCTGCAATCCTGGCTGAAATCAGCGGCATCATCTCCTTCGGTAAAGAGACCAAAGGCAAGCGCCGTCTGGTTATCACGCCAGTAGATGGCAGCGAGCCGTACGAAGAGATGATTCCTAAGTGGCGTCAGCTCAACGTGTTCGAAGGCGAACGTGTAGAACGTGGTGACGTGGTTTCCGACGGTCCAGAAGCGCCGCACGACATCCTGCGTCTTCGTGGTGTGCATGCTGTTACTCGTTACATTGTTAACGAAGTACAGGACGTATACCGCCTGCAGGGCGTTAAGATTAACGATAAGCACATCGAAGTTATCGTTCGTCAGATGCTGCGTAAAGCAACCATCGAAAACGCGGGCAGCTCCGACTTCCTGGAAGGCGAGCAGGTTGAATACTCACGCGTTAAGATCGCTAACCGCGATCTCGAAGCGAATGGCAAAATCGGTGCGACCTTCGCACGCGATCTGCTGGGTATCACCAAAGCGTCTCTGGCAACCGAGTCCTTCATCTCTGCAGCATCGTTCCAGGAGACGACTCGTGTCCTGACCGAAGCCGCTGTTGCAGGTAAACGTGATGAACTGCGCGGTCTGAAAGAGAACGTCATCGTGGGTCGTCTGATCCCGGCCGGTACCGGTTATGCGTACCACCAGGATCGTATGCGTCGTCGCGCAGCGGGCGAACTGCCAGCTGCACCGCAGGTTACTGCTGAAGATGCCTCCGCGAGCCTTGCAGAACTGCTGAACGCAGGTCTGGGCGGTTCCGACAACGAGTAATCGTTGATGCCGTAAATAAAAAACCCGCCTCGGCGGGTTTTTTTTATATCTGCATGTCTTCAATTCACTAGCGGGATGCGTCGATAAAGCTCAATCATATCGCCCGCCAGATCCTGAATAACCATCGCGTTCATCAGGTGGTCCTGAGAATGAACGGTGATCAGGTTAACCGGCAGTTTCCCGGTCCCTTCGTCAAGGCCGATAAGCTGCGTTTGGATCATATGCGCGTGCTTCACATATTCGCGCGACTCTTCCATCGCTTTCTCAGCTTCGTCAAACTCACCTTTACGCGCCATCTGCAGGGCCATCAGGGCCGCGCTGCGTGCCGCACCTGCATTGACCAGCAGTTCCATGATCGTGGTTTCTAAGTCGTCCATTATGACTCCAGCAGCTTGAGTGCTTTTTCCAGTACGGCATCGCCTTTCATCATGCCGTAATCCATCATGTCGATCACCGCGACCTTTTTGCCCAGCGGGTCGGCCTGCGCCTGCAGTTTAGCCTGCTCGTATTTAACCTGTGGCCCCAGCAATACGATGTCGGCCGTCGCGATGTTGTCTTTAAACTCCGCAACCGGAACGGCTTTAATGGTGACTTCAACCCCTTTTTTCTGCGCGGCGTCTTTCATACGTTGAACCAGCATGCTGGTTGACATTCCCGCTGCACAGCATAAAACGATGTTCTTCATAATCAGCCTCGATCTACATGTGTTTATTGATAATTATCTCGCACAGAGGGCTTCAACAACCGCTTTACCACGATTGTGTGTCAGGCATCACAAAGAAACCGGCGAATTTCTGAAACCGGTTACAATTTGTATGACCGTCAACCTCACCCGTGGGGAACGGGCGGGCTGTGAGGTGGGGGATTAGCTGATGGCTGTTCGGATAATGCGGTTTTTACCCTGCCGTTTCGCGCTGTAGAGGGCGCTATCAACGCTTTCGACAAATTGTTCCAGCGGTTCGAAGTGCCATTCACCGAGACCCGCACTGAACGTGACGTGCAGGTTTTCTTCCCGCCAGGCGCGCCTTTCAACGGCGGTGCGCCATGCATCAAGCAATGAGAATGCGGCAGCGATCTGCTCGGCCTGGAAGATCACCGCGAACTCTTCGCCACCGTAGCGGTAGACCGAGACGTTATGGGGCTGCATTATCTGGATCCCCTCACGCGCCACGTTACGCAGGACGATATCACCGCTCAGATGTCCCCACGTGTCGTTAATTGACTTGAAGTTATCAATATCAACCAGCGCCATCGCGAAAGGCTGGTGGGCGCTTAATAATTCCTCTACATCGCTATCGAACGCACGGCGGTTTTTGCAGCCCGTCAGCGCATCGTGAGTGGCCTGGCGGACATATGCCATCTCACGCTCTTTATTGGACTGGATGGTGTGGCTCAGCATCGCTTCCAGACGCGGTGCCTGGCTGACATCGCCCGTTTTGATCGCGTTGATAATGGTCATCAGCACGGTACGTGAGGCATGGCGCAGATAGAGGCCGAAGAGAATGATAATGATGGCCGCCAGCGCGAAACCCCAGCCTACGATCGTCGTTTCGTGGCGGGTAATATCGGTAAGCGTTGCGCCAGAGACCCGGTAGATAACAAACCAGTCCGGATTTGTGAAAGAGTAGTAGTAATACCAGGCGTTGGTTTTCTTGTCGTAGAGATGGCCTTCGCCGCTGGTCATTTTGTCCATCAGCGCTTCGCTCACATACTGTTTGAAGAGCGCGCCAGTATCAGGGTGCAGCACAACGGCGCCATCACGTTCGACGACGAAGAATTCCCCCTGAACAGGGGCGACCATCTGGCGCAGGGTGTAGCCCATTGACGTCAAATCAAGATGAAACGCGAGCGTGCCCTTAAGGCGGCCTTCTGGTGAAATTAACGGCTTATAGACGGTTACCGTCGGGTGGCCGGTGAAGTAATCCATATAGGGGCGGGTATAGTGGCTAAAGATACTGGCTTCAGCCTGGGCGACAAACCACGGCCGCGTCCGGGGATCGAAAGTTTTGCTCTTTTCCGTGGGGAGCACTTCCGGCGCGCGCAGATAATGTCCCTGCGTGTCTGCCAGCGAGATGGATGATACGGTCGGCATCAGATTCTGCAAATGCATCATCATCTGCAGACCTTGCGTCGGGTTAAGGTTGAGGGTCTCGTTTAGCTTGTCGTCGCGCGCAAAGTAGATGGCGGAGCGTCCCAGAATATAGTCATTTTCACGCAGGATAGACTCGGTGTAGTTCACCGCAAGGTTATGGGTGAAATTCCCATTAATCTTATGATAGTCCTCAAGAAAATCCTTTTGTTGCGAAAGCGTGACCACGACTGCGATCAGCGCAAAACTGCACAGGATCCCCGCGAAGCTAAGCATGATTGGCCGGGTAAAAGAGAGCTTTTTGCTGTGAAGTGCCATGAGTTGTACATCGATCCTGATGGTGAATACTTTTCGTCTGCCGATATCCTCTCAGCATAGTCGCTGTCCTGCGGTTAGCGGTGAATTATACGGAACCCAATTTCAGACGAGATGATTTATCTTAAGAATCACTAAGAAATACCTTATTCATGCCATGTCGCCCATCTTATACACGGAGTCTGAGGCAGGGCGAAACGAGGAAGAAGCTTTTCGCCCTGGTCAGCGTCCGTTGCTGACCTGATGACAATAAAAAACCGGACGATCGCTGACAATCATCCGGTTTTGCCTTTCCGTAGCGCCTCGACAATTTTTTACCGTGTTGCAGTGCGTTTCATCGTCATTGCGAGGCTCTTCCCAGCCAGCTGTCCCAGTCTTTCCAGACAGGCTGCAGACCCTGTGTCGTCAGGGCGGCGGCAACGGCTTCTGGACGCCGTCCGTCATGCGGTGCAAACTGCTCCAGCTCCGGATGGTCGTCTGCATAACCGCCCGGCTGCGTTTTGGAAAACGCGCTGACGTTGTTAATCGCAAGGGGAATGACGCGATCGCGAAACGCCGGGGACTCACGTGTTGAGAGCGATAATTCTACTTCCGGGGCGAGCAGGCGAAACGCGCAGATGGTCTGCACCAGCTGGCGTTCATCCATCAGCGAAGCCGGTTCAATGCCTCCTGCGCAGGGGCGCAGGCGCGGGAAGGAGATGGAGTATCGGGTTTGCCAGTAGTGTTGCTGCAGCCACAGCAGATGTTCTGCCACCATGTAGCAATCAACCCGCCAGCTGTCTGAAAGCCCAATTAGCGCACCCAGCCCGATTTTGTCGATCCCGGCACGGCCCAGCCTGTCCGGCGTTTCCAGCCGGAAGAAGAAATCCTGCTTCTTCCCCTTCAGGTGATGCCGGGCGTACGTCGTCTCGTGGTAAGTTTCCTGATAGACCATGACCCCATCCAGCCCGAGCGTTTTTAACTCTGCATACTCGTCCTGCGACAGGGGCTGAACCTCCATCTGCAACGACGCAAACTCCCGACGTATCGCCGGAAGATGCTGACGGAAGTAGTCCATTCCCACTTTCCCCTGATGCTCGCCCGTAACCAGCAGAAGATGCTCAAACCCCATTTCACGAATGGCGGCACACTCGCGTGCGATCTCCTCTTCATCGAGCGTTTTCCGCTTGATGCGGTTGCTCATGGAGAAACCACAGTAGGTACAGTCGTTGGCGCACAGGTTCGAGAGATAGAGCGGGACGTAGAAGCTTACCGTGTTGCCAAACCGTTGCCGGGTGAGGCGCTGAGCGCGCTGTGCCATCGGTTCAAGGTAGGCGCTGGCTGCCGGAGAGAGCAGGGCCATCAGATCCTCACGGGTCAAATGACGGGCATTCAGCGCGCGTTCCACGTCAGCCGCCGTTTTGCTGTTGATGCGCAGGGCAATGTCGTCCCAGTTAAGCTCGCGCCAGCGCTCGGTAAACGTGCTCATGAGATCGCCTCCAGAAAACCGGTCAGCGGGCTGGTAGCCTGTGCCTGGAAACTGCGTGAGCCGGGACCTGATTCTCTGGCCAGCACGCCAGCCTCCACGGCAAGACGGAACGCGCGCGCCATCATCACCGGATCGTCAGCTACCGCAATCGCGGTATTCACCAGCACCGCGTCGGCACCCATCTCCAGCGCCTGCGCGGCGTGGCTGGGAACGCCGATGCCCGCATCCACCACCACCGGCACGGTCGCCTGCTCGATGATGATCTCCAGCATTGCGCGGGTTTCCAGCCCCTGATTGGAGCCAATGGGGGCGCCCAGGGGCATGACGGCGGCGCAGCCGACCTCTTCCAGACGCTTACACAACACGGGATCCGCGCCGCAGTAAGGCAGAACGGTAAACCCCTGCTGCACCAGCTTTTCTGCCGCTTTCAGCGTCTCGATCGGGTCGGGCAGCAGCCAGCGGGCATCCGGGTGAATTTCCAGCTTCAGCCAGCGGGTGCCGAGCGCTTCCCGCGCCAGCTGTGCGGCGAAAATCGCCTCTTCGGCCGTTTTGGCGCCGGAGGTGTTAGGCAGCAGCGTGACGCCGGCTTCAAGCAACGGTGCAAGAATGGCATCGCTGTGATGACGCAGATCCACGCGCTTAAGCGCCAGCGTCACCAGCTGGCTGCCGCTTTCGCGAATGGCATCCACCATCAGCTGTGGCGAGGCGAATTTTCCGGTTCCGGTAAACAGATGCGAATCAAAGACTTTATCGGCAATACGTAACATGTCAGCCCCCTGCGATAACCTGAAACAGCAGGATCTGGTCGCCTTCATTGACCTGCTGATGTTCCCACTGCTCGCGCGGCAGGATCTGTTGATTGAGCGCCAGCGCCGTTCCCGGCTTAAGCTGGCGTAATTTATCGAGCAGTACGGCAACGGTAAGCCCGTCGTCGCAGCTCATCGGCTCATCGTTAAACAGAATGCGCATCGCGGCCTCCGCATACCGGGCAGCGGCTGGCGCGGTGTAGCGCCAGATGGCGCCAGCCGCTGGAGCGGGCGTCGAACAGGCGCAGCGTGTTGCGCTCCGTCTCCATGCCGCTGAGCAGCTTGATGGCCTCCAGCGCCTGCAGCGTGCCCATCACGCCCACCACCGGACCAAGCACACCCGCCGTGCGGCAGTTGCGCGCTGGCTCGGCATCGTCCGGCCACAGGCAACGGTAGCAGCCCTGCGCCCACGGCGGCGTCAGGACCATCATCTGCCCGCCGAACCCCACCGCGCTGGCGGTGATCAGCGGCGTATTCTCTGCCACGCAGGCGGCGTTGATGGCCTGACGCGTCGCCATATTATCGGTGCAGTCCAGCACCGCGTCGGCAAGGGCGACTTCACGCTGCAAATGTTCACCGCTCAGCCGCGTCTGAAGTGCAATCAGTTCGATATCGGGGTTGAGCTGATTCAGCCTCTGGCGCGTAACTTGCGCTTTAGGCTGGTTGACATCGTCTGTCGTGAAGAGGATTTGCCGCTGCAGGTTGCTGAGGTGCACTTCGTCGTCATCGGCCAGCACCAGCGTGCCCACGCCCGCACCGGCCAGATAGAGCGCGGCGGGCGCGCCTAATCCTCCCAGGCCAACAATCAGCACCCGGCTGGCGAGCAGCTTTTGCTGCCCGTCGATGGCGATATCTTCCAGCAGGATCTGACGGCTGTAGCGCATAAAATCGCGGTCATTCATTGCCAGCTCCTGCCAGCTGTAAAAGCTGTTCGGTGGCGGACCGCCAGTCTGCGGCCTGGGTGATGGCGCTGACGACGGCGATACTGCCGACGCCGGTCTCCAGCACTGCCGGGGCGCGTTCAAGGCTGATTCCGCCAATGGCGACGGTCGGGTAATCGGCAAGGCGCTTAACGTGACTCGCCAGCTGCGTCAGCCCCTGCGGCGCCGAGGGCATCTGCTTGGTTTGCGTCGGGAAGACGTGACCCAGCGCGATGTAAGAGGGGCGGGCCGTCAGCGCCACGTCGATCTCCATGTCATCGTGTGTTGAAACGCCAAGGCGCAGGCCAGCCTGGCGGATGGCGTTCAAATCGGTGGTTTCCAGGTCCTCCTGACCCAAATGGACACCATACGCCTGGTGCTTAATCGCCAGTCGCCAGTAATCGTTGATAAACAGACGCGCGTCGTAACGGCGTCCCAGCGTGATGGCGGCGACCACATCGGCCTCTACCTCTTCATCGCGCTTATCCTTGATGCGCAGCTGGAGGGTGCGAACGCCGGCCTCAAGCAGGCGTTCGATCCACTCCACGCTGTCCACCACCGGATAGAGCCCTAAACGGAAGGGCACGGAGGGGAAATCAGGCTGGTACATTACGCCTCCTCTTTTTTGAGGTAGATTTCGCCGCCTTTCGTGCGGAAGTTTTCTGACATGTCCGCCATGCCGACTTCAATGGTCTGCGCGGCGGCGTAGTCGCGCACCTCCTGGCTAATTTTCATCGAGCAGAACTTCGGCCCGCACATGGAGCAGAAGTGCGCCACCTTACCCGATTCCTGCGGCAGGGTTTCATCGTGGTAGGCGCGGGCGGTGAAGGGATCGAGCGCCAGGTTAAACTGGTCTTCCCAGCGGAATTCAAAGCGCGCTTTGGACATGGCGTTGTCGCGGATTTGCGCACCCGGGTGGCCTTTCGCCAGATCCGCCGCGTGGGCGGCAATCTTGTAGGTAATCAGCCCCTGCTTCACGTCCTCTTTGTTAGGCAGGCCGAGGTGCTCTTTCGGCGTCACGTAGCAGAGCATGGCGCAGCCGAACCAGCCGATCATTGCCGCCCCAATGCCTGACGTGAAGTGGTCATAGCCCGGCGCAATATCGGTCGTCAATGGCCCCAGGGTGTAGAACGGCGCTTCGTGGCAGTGTTCCAGCTCCTCGGTCATGTTGCGGCGGATCATCTGCATCGGCACGTGGCCCGGGCCTTCAATCATTACCTGCACGTCATACTCCCAGGCGATTTTGGTCAGTTCGCCCAGCGTGTGCAGCTCGGCAAACTGCGCTTCGTCGTTGGCGTCGCGAATTGAGCCCGGACGCAGGCCGTCGCCCAGCGACAGCGAGACGTCATAGGCGGCGCAGATTTCGCAGATCTCGCGGAAGTGCTCGTAGAGGAAGTTTTCCTGATGATGGGACAGGCACCACTTCGCCATAATGGAACCGCCGCGCGAGACGATGCCGGTCAGACGCTTCGCCGTCATCGGCACATAGCGCAGCAGCACGCCTGCGTGAATGGTGAAGTAGTCCACACCCTGTTCCGCCTGCTCCAGCAGCGTGTCGCGGAACGCTTCCCAGGTGAGGTTTTCGGCGATACCGTTGACCTTCTCCAGCGCCTGATAAATCGGGACGGTACCGATCGGCACCGGGCTGTTACGCAGGATCCATTCGCGGGTTTCGTGGATGTAGCGGCCAGTAGAAAGATCCATTACCGTATCCGCGCCCCAGCGCGTTGACCAGACCAGCTTTTCCACCTCTTCTTCGATGGATGACGTCACCGCCGAGTTGCCGATGTTGGCATTGACCTTCACCAGGAAATTGCGGCCAATAATCATCGGCTCGGATTCCGGATGGTTAATGTTGGCGGGGATAATGGCGCGGCCGGCGGCCACTTCGTCACGCACAAACTCCGGGGTGATGTTTTCCGGCAGGCGAGCGCCAAAGCCTTCGCCCGGATGCTGGTGGCGTAGCACTTCGCTGCGGATGCGCTCGCGACCCATGTTTTCACGGATGGCGATGAACTCCATCTCCGGCGTGACGATCCCTTGGCGCGCGTAGTGCAACTGGGTCACGCATTTGCCCGCTCTGGCGCGTTTTGGCGTCAGCAGGCCGGTAAAGCGCAGCTCGTCCAGACCGTCGTCGGCCAGACGTTCTTTGGTATACGCAGAGCTGCGCACGCTCAGCTCTTCGCAGTCGTTACGCGCGTCAATCCACGGCTGGCGTAGCTTTGCCAGGCCCTGTTGGACGTTGATGGCAACATCAGGATCGCCGTACGGGCCTGAGGTGTCATACACCGGCACGGCTTCGTTGTCTTCGTACTGCGGGTTCTCTTTGCTGCCGCCAATAAGCGTCGGGCTAAGCTGGATTTCACGCATCGGCACGCGGATATCGGCCTGCGAGCCGGTGATGTAGATACGTTTCGAGTTTGGGAAGGCGGTCCCTTCCAGGGTATCGATGAAGCGTTGGGCGTGTTCGCGCTGTTCGCGACGGGTCAATTTAGCGATAGACATAGCTCATTCCAAAAGTGAAGGACATGGCTTGTCAGACGACGGATGAAGCAAGAGAAGATCGCCCAGGGGCGATTCAACAGCAGTGTAACTCTTGTTCCCTTCGCAGGTATTAGCCTGATCAGGTTCCGCGGATCCCGAATTAACGGTCTCAGCCCGCGCGTTCAGGCGCTGGGCACTCCGACAAGAAAAATCCCCCTCCGTAGAGGGGCGAATGGTTGTAAATTACTCGTTAACGATTAAGAACTCAAGCCGGGCGCACGACGTTATCTTCGTGGCTGACGTCCAGGCCGTTATCCAGGGCGAGGGCGATCAGCTTATCTTCCAGCGTGAATCGCTCTTCCAGCGCTTCGCCAAGGTCGGAAAGCGCCTGCTGGAACTCAAGATAATTATCGTGATCGATGGCATTCTCGAGCGTGGAATCGTAGTAATCCATAATCTGCTGGGTATTGGCTTCCAGTAGTGGACAAAGTTTGCTGGCCGCTAAACAGGGATTTGTGCCTTCCATTTCGCGGATAATACGTTCATAAATGTTGAAATGGCCGTCGGAAAGGTAGTCGACCAGGCTCTGACAAAAATCATCCAGCGCTTTTTCGTTCAGCCGCATAAAGGATTCTTTGCCAGGCTTAAGACCGACCAGATTGTAATACGCCACGAGGAGATGCTTGCGTACATGTAGCCAGCGATCCACCAGTGTGTTACTTCCTCCAACGCGCTCCGTCAGGCTTTCTAGCTGGTTTAACATGGTCGACTCCGCAAAGTTTAGAATGGGATCTACTTATCCAAAATGTAACCACAATGCTAACAACATGTCAGTGAAGCGAAGGTAGTGCAATAGATATGGATCGTATTATTGAAAAATCAGATCTGGGTTGGTGGATCGTCAGTCACGAACAGAAGTTGTGGCTGCCCGGTGGAGAAATACCCTACGGTGCGGCAGAAACGTTCGATCTCGTGGGCCTGCCTGCGCTCAGGATCGGCGAGTGGCAGGGTGAGCCCGTATGGTTGATCCAACAAGCGCGTCGTCAGGATATGGGATCCGTTCGCCAGGTGCTTGATCTGGATGCGGGACTGTTCCAGCTCGCGGGGCGGGGCGTGCAACTGGCGGAGTTTTATCGCTCGCACAAATACTGCGGCTATTGCGGGCATACCATGCACCCAAGCAAAACCGAGTGGGCGCTGCTCTGCGGCCACTGCCGTGAACGTTATTATCCGCAGATCGCGCCGTGCATCATCGTCGCCATCCGGCGCGACGATTCCATCCTGCTGGCGCAGCATACCCGCCATCGCAACGGCATTCATACCGTCCTCGCCGGGTTCGTCGAGGTGGGCGAAACGCTGGAGCAGGCGGTAGCGCGCGAGGTGATGGAAGAGAGCGGAATCAAGGTGAAAAACCTGCGCTACGTCACCTCGCAGCCGTGGCCGTTCCCGATGTCGCTGATGACGGCGTTTATGGCTGAATATGATAGCGGCGAGATCGTTATCGACCAGAAAGAGCTGCTGGAGGCAAACTGGTATCGTTATGACGATCTGCCTCTTTTACCCCCACCGGGTACGGTGGCGCGTCGGCTGATAGAAGATACCGTGGCGATGTGTCGGGCCGAGTATGAGTAGTGTTACACTGAGGCCATGACGCTTAAGGAACTGCAAAAATGACCGAACTGAAGAACGATCGTTATCTGCGTGCGCTGCTGCGCCAGCCCGTTGATGTCACCCCGGTGTGGATGATGCGCCAGGCGGGACGCTATCTGCCAGAGTACAAAGCCACGCGCGCGCAGGCGGGTGATTTTATGTCGCTGTGCAAAAATGCCGAGCTGGCCTGTGAAGTAACGCTCCAGCCGCTGCGCCGCTTCCCGCTGGATGCCGCCATTCTCTTTTCGGACATTCTCACCATTCCGGACGCCATGGGCCTTGGGCTCTATTTTGAAACCGGCGAAGGCCCGCGCTTCACCTCCCCAATCAAAAGCAAAGCCGACGTGGATAAGCTGCCGATCCCCGATCCGGAAGGCGAGCTGGGCTACGTGATGAACGCCGTACGCACCATTCGCCGTGAGCTGAAAGGTGAAGTGCCGCTGATTGGCTTCTCCGGCAGCCCGTGGACGCTGGCGACCTATATGGTTGAAGGGGGCAGCAGCAAAGCCTTCACCATGATTAAAAAGATGATGTACGCCGAGCCGCTGGCCCTGCATGCGCTGCTCGACAAGCTGGCGAAGAGTGTCACCCTCTATCTGAACGCGCAGATTAAAGCGGGCGCGCAGTCGGTGATGATTTTCGATACCTGGGGCGGCGTGCTGACCGGGCGCGATTATCAGCAGTTCTCCCTGTACTACATGCACAAAATCGTCGACGGCCTGCTGCGTGAAAACGAAGGCCGCCGCGTGCCGGTGACGCTGTTCACCAAAGGTGGCGGCCAGTGGCTGGAAGCGATGGCGGCAACCGGCTGCGACGCGCTGGGCCTCGACTGGACCACCGATATCGCCGAAGCGCGCCGTCGCGTGGGCGATAAAGTGGCGCTGCAGGGCAATATGGATCCGTCCATGCTCTATGCGCCGCCAGCCCGCATTGAAGAAGAAGTGTCGACTATACTGTCTGGTTTCGGCCAGGGTGAAGGCCACGTGTTTAACCTCGGCCACGGCATCCATCAGGATGTGCCGCCAGAACACGCAGGCGTATTTGTGGAGGCGGTGCATCGGCTTTCAGCCCAGTATCACAAGTAAGGAGAGGTTATGGATCTCGCGTCGCTACGCGCTCAGCAAATCGAACTGGCTTCATCGGTGATCCGCGAGGATCGTCTGGATAAGGATCCTCCGCAGTACATTGGCGGAGCGGACGTCGGGTTCGAGCAGGGTGGGGAAGTGACGCGAGCGGCGATGGTCGTACTGAAATACCCTTCTCTTGAGCTGGTGGAGTACAAGGTGGCGCGCATCGCGACCACCATGCCGTACATTCCGGGTTTCCTCTCCTTTCGCGAATATCCCGCGCTGCTGGCAGCGTGGGAACAGCTCTCGCAAAAACCTGACCTGCTGTTTGTCGATGGACACGGTATTTCCCACCCGCGCCGCTTAGGCGTTGCCAGCCACTTTGGGCTGCTGGTGGACGTGCCGACCATTGGCGTAGCAAAAAAACGCCTGTGTGGCGCGTTTGAGCCGCTCTCTCCAGAGCCTGGCGCGCTGGCGCCGCTCATCCATAAAGGCGAGCAGCTGGCGTGGGTCTGGCGCAGCAAGGCGCGCTGTAACCCGCTGTTCATCGCCACCGGGCACCGGGTCAGTATGGACAGCGCCCTGGCGTGGGTTCAGCGCTGCATGAAGGGCTACCGTTTACCTGAGCCGACGCGCTGGGCGGACGCCGTTGCCTCCTCGCGTCCGGCTTTTGTTCGTTGGCAGGAAATTCAGCCGTGATTCAGGTAAACTGCGGCTAATTTTCGATTCGAGACATCATCATGCTACAAAACCCGATTCATCTGCGCCTTGAGAAGCTGGAAAGTTGGCAGCACGTGACGTTTATGGCTTGCCTGTGCGAGCGCATGTATCCCAACTACGCCGCGTTCTGTAAGCAAACGGAGTTTGGCGAAGGCCAGATTTATCGCCGCATCCTGGATTTAATCTGGGAGACGCTGACGGTGAAAGACGCGAAGGTGAACTTCGACTCTCAGCTGGAAAAGCTGGAAGAGGCGATCCCGGTTGCGGATGATTTTGACCTGTACGGAGTTTATCCGGCGATTGATGCCTGCGTCGCGTTAAGCGAGCTGCTCCACTCTCGTCTGAGCGGTGAAACGCTGGAGCACGCTATCGAAGTCAGTAAGGCCTCGATTACCACCGTCGCGATGCTGGAGATGACCCAGGCAGGTCGTGAAATGACCGACGAAGAGCTGCGTGCCAATCCGGCCGTAGAGCAAGAATGGGATATCCAGTGGGAAATTTTCCGCCTGCTGGCAGAGTGTGAAGAACGCGATATTGAGCTGATCAAAGGTCTGCGAGCGGACTTACGTGAGGCCGGCGAGAGCAATATTGGTATAATTTTTAACCAATGAGACAACAAAACGTGATTTAACGCCTGTTTTGTCGCTCCTCGACTCTTCCCTTCTGCCCCCCGTCTGGTCTACATTTGGGGGGCGAAAAAAAGTGGCTATCGGTGCGTGTATGCAGGAGAGTGCTTTTTTGGCATTTTCGTCGCACTCGATGCTTAGCAAGCGATAAACACATTGAAAGGATAACTTATGAACAAGACTCAACTGATTGATGTAATTGCGGACAAGGCTGATCTGTCTAAAGTGCAGGCTAAAGCTGCTCTGGAATCTACCCTGGCTGCTATTACTGAGTCTCTGAAAGAAGGCGATGCTGTACAACTGGTTGGTTTCGGTACCTTCAAAGTGAACCACCGCGCTGAGCGTACTGGCCGCAACCCGCAGACCGGTAAAGAAATCAAAATCGCCGCAGCTAACGTGCCGGCATTTGTTTCTGGTAAAGCACTGAAAGACGCTGTTAAGTAAGACGCGTGGCAGTGAACAGTTTTAGCGAAGGGGCGGCAACGCCCCTTTTGTCTTTCTGGCGTGGAACGCTCGCGCTGGCAGGCGTGCTGTTGCTGTCAGCCTGTAGCCACGATTCCTCCCTCCCTCCGTTTACCGCCAGCGGTTACGCGGACAACCAGGGGGCGGTCAGGATCTGGCGCAAAGATTCCGGTGGCGAAGTGCATCTGCTTTCTGCCTTCAGCCCGTGGCATAGCGGCAATACGTCGACTGCGGAATATCGCTGGCAGGGAGATGACCTGTCGCTGATTGAACTGAACGTCTACAGCAAAACCCCCGAACACGTGAAAGTGCGTTTTGATGACCATGGCGAGCTGAGCTTTATGCAGCGTGAAGTCGGCGGTCAAAAACAGCAGCTTTCCAGTGATCAAATCGCCCTCTACCGTTACCGTGCCGAACAAATCCGCCAGACAAGCGACGCGCTGCGTCTGGGACGCGTTGTGCTGCGCCAGGGGCGCTGGCATACCGATGGGACGGTGACCACCTGCGAAGGGCAGACGGTGAAGCCTGAGCTCGAATCCTGGGCGACCGAACATATTCAACGCCGTCAGCGTCATTCATCAATGGAGGTGAGTGTGGCGTGGCTGGAAGCGCCGGAAGGCTCTCAGCTGCTGCTGGTGGCGAACGAAGACTTCTGCACCTGGCAGCCGACAGAGAAAAGTTTCTAATTGTGCCGCGAGGGGTTCCCTCTCCCCTTAGGGGAGAGGGTTAGGGTGAGGGGAACAGACGGCTCCCTTACTCCCCCTGCTCACGCGCAATTGCGCGATAACCGATATCCTGGCGGCTGAAGCTGCCGTCCCAGTGAATATCCGCCATCAGCGCATAAGCGCGCTTCTGCGCTTCTGCCACGGTATGGCCCAGCGCGGTGGCGCACAGCACGCGGCCACCGTTGGTGAGGACGCGATCGTCGTCAGCCAGCTTCGTCCCGGCGTGGAACACCTTCGCACCGTCAATTTCTTCCAGCGGCAGGCCGTGGATTTCATCGCCGGTGCTGTAGCTACCCGGATACCCACCCGCAGCAATCACCACGCCCAGAGACGCGCGCTCGTCCCACTCTGAGGTTTTCTCGTCGAGCTTGCCTTCGCAGGCTGCCAGACACAGTTCCACCAGATCGGATTTCATGCGCAGCATGATAGGCTGTGTTTCCGGATCGCCGAAGCGGCAGTTGAATTCAATCACCTTCGGGTTGCCCTGCTTGTCGATCATCAGACCTGCGTAAAGGAAACCAGTGTAGGTGTTGCCTTCCGCCGCCATCCCTTTCACGGTAGGCCAGATGATGCGGTCCATGGTGCGCTGGTGCACTTCGTCAGTCACTACCGGAGCAGGGGAGTAGGCGCCCATCCCGCCGGTATTCGGGCCGGTATCGCCGTTGCCCACGCGCTTGTGATCCTGGCTGGTGGCCATCGGCAGAACGTGCTCGCCGTCGACCATCACGATAAAACTCGCCTCTTCACCGTCGAGGAACTCTTCGATCACGATGCGGTGGCCCGCGTCGCCAAAGGCGTTGCCGGCCAGCATATCGTGAACAGCGGCTTCGGCTTCCTCGAGGGTCATCGCGACGATAACACCTTTCCCGGCGGCCAGACCGTCGGCCTTGATGACAATCGGCGCGCCTTTTTCACGTAAGTAGGCCAGGGCTGGCTCTACTTCGGTGAAGTTCTGATATTCCGCCGTCGGGATGTTATGACGCGCGAGGAAATCTTTGGTGAAGGCTTTGGAGCCTTCCAGCTGGGCTGCACCCTCCGTTGGGCCGAAGATTTTCAGACCGGCTGCGCGGAAGGCATCGACGACGCCAATCACCAGCGGCGCTTCCGGGCCCACAATCGTCAGGTCGATTTTCTCGCTCTGGGCAAAGCTCAGCAGCGCCGGGATATCGGTCACGCCGATAGCCACGTTCTGCAGCGCGGGTTCCAGCGCGGTACCGGCGTTACCCGGTGCCACAAAGACGGTATCAACCAGCGGAGACTGCGCCGCTTTCCACGCCAGCGCGTGTTCGCGTCCGCCGTTACCAATCACTAATACTTTCATTTTCAGCTCCGGGAATTAATGGCGGAAGTGGCGCATGTCGGTGAAGATCATCGCGATGCCGTGTTCGTCGGCAGCGGCAATCACTTCGTCATCGCGGATGGAACCGCCAGGCTGGATCACGCAGGTGATGCCGACAGCGGCTGCGGCATCGATGCCGTCACGGAACGGGAAGAAGGCGTCAGAAGCCATGGCGGAGCCTTTGACTTCCAGACCTTCGTCACCTGCTTTAATACCCGCGATTTTCGCAGAGTAAACGCGGCTCATCTGGCCTGCGCCTATCCCGATGGTCATGTTTTCTTTGGCGTAGACAATGGCGTTTGATTTGACGAACTTGGCGACCTTCCAGCAGAACAGCGCGTCACGCAGTTCCTGTTCGCTCGGCTGACGCTTGGTCACCACGCGCAGGTCGGCTTCTGTCACCATACCCAGATCGCGGTCCTGAACCAGCAGACCGCCGTTCACGCGCTTGAAGTCCAGGCCCGGCACGCGTTCGGCCCACTGGCCGCAAACCAGTACGCGCACGTTCTGTTTTGCTGCGGTGATTTTCAGCGCTTCTTCGGATGCGGATGGCGCGATGATCACTTCAACGAACTGGCGGGAGATGATAGCCTGTGCGGTTTCAGCATCCAGCTCGCGGTTGAAGGCGATAATGCCGCCGAACGCAGAGGTCGGATCGGTTTTGTAGGCGCGATCGTAGGCATCCAGAATAGAGGTGCTCACGGCAACGCCGCATGGGTTCGCATGCTTGACGATAACGCAGGCAGGCTCGCTGAACTCTTTCACGCATTCCAGCGCGGCGTCGGTGTCGGCAATGTTGTTATAGGAGAGCGCTTTGCCCTGAACCTGCTGGGCTGTCGCAACAGAGGCTTCTTTTACCTCTTCTTCTATATAGAAGGCTGCCTGCTGGTGGCTGTTCTCACCGTAACGCATATCCTGCTTCTTAATGAAGTTCAGGTTCAGGGTGCGCGGGAAGCGGCCAGAAGGATCTTTGCTTTCAGCGTGGTAAGCCGGCACCAGGCTTCCGAAGTAGTTGGCGATCATGCTGTCGTACGCGGCGGTGTGTTCGAAGGCTTTGATGGCGAGGTCGAAACGCGTTTCCAGTGTGAGCGACCCTTCGTTAGCATCCATCTCATTAATAATGGTTTCGTAATCGCTGCTCTTCACCACGATGGCCACATCTTTATGGTTCTTGGCTGCGGAGCGCACCATGGTCGGGCCGCCGATATCAATATTCTCTACGGCATCTTCAAGAGAACAGCCTTCGCGGGCAACGGTTTGGGCAAACGGGTAGAGGTTAACAACCACCATGTCGATTGGCGCGATGTCATGCTGCTCCATAATGGCGTCGTCCTGACCGCGACGGCCAAGAATACCGCCGTGGACTTTTGGATGCAGGGTTTTGACGCGTCCATCCATCATTTCCGGGAAACCGGTGTAATCGGACACTTCGGTTACCGGCAGACCTTTATCTGCTAACAGGCGAGCAGTACCGCCTGTAGAAAGCAGCTCCACACCGCGTGCGGAAAGTGCCTGAGCGAATTCGACGATACCGGCTTTATCAGAAACACTGAGCAGAGCGCGGCGGACTGGACGACGTTGTTGCATGGTAAATCCCCTGGATTTCACGATTACAGAGAGCGTTAGATGAATTTTCCAGTGAAAAACTCATCTAACACACCTGACGGGGCATCCTTATTAAGCGCGAGCATTTTAACGAAAACGTTTGCGCAACGCTCGCATATTTTCACTTTTTCGTATCATTGTGGATAAGTCTGTGTGTAAAAAGGTATAAGGCGGGGTTTTGCTGTGGAATGCAGCAGTCAGTCATTTTTCTGTTATTTAACGGTTGCGGCCTGCGGAGAACTCCCTATAATGCGCCTCCATCGACACGGCGGATGTGAATCACTTCACAGACAACCCGGTCGGTTGAAGAGAAAAAATCCTGAAATAACGGGTTGACTCTGAAAGAGGAAAGCGTAATATACGCCACCTCGCAACGGTGAGCTGAAAGCCGCGTTGCAACTGCTCTTTAACAATTTATCAGACAATCTGTGTGGGCACTCAAAGTGACATGGATTCTTAACGTCGCAAGACGAAAAATGAATACCAAGTCTCTGAGTGAACATGCGTAATTCATTACGAAGTTTAATTCACGAGCATCAAACTTAAATTGAAGAGTTTGATCATGGCTCAGATTGAACGCTGGCGGCAGGCCTAACACATGCAAGTCGAACGGTAGCACAGAGAGCTTGCTCTCGGGTGACGAGTGGCGGACGGGTGAGTAATGTCTGGGAAACTGCCTGATGGAGGGGGATAACTACTGGAAACGGTAGCTAATACCGCATAACGTCGCAAGACCAAAGAGGGGGACCTTCGGGCCTCTTGCCATCAGATGTGCCCAGATGGGATTAGCTAGTAGGTGGGGTAACGGCTCACCTAGGCGACGATCCCTAGCTGGTCTGAGAGGATGACCAGCCACACTGGAACTGAGACACGGTCCAGACTCCTACGGGAGGCAGCAGTGGGGAATATTGCACAATGGGCGCAAGCCTGATGCAGCCATGCCGCGTGTATGAAGAAGGCCTTCGGGTTGTAAAGTACTTTCAGCGGGGAGGAAGGCGATAAGGTTAATAACCTTGTCGATTGACGTTACCCGCAGAAGAAGCACCGGCTAACTCCGTGCCAGCAGCCGCGGTAATACGGAGGGTGCAAGCGTTAATCGGAATTACTGGGCGTAAAGCGCACGCAGGCGGTCTGTCAAGTCGGATGTGAAATCCCCGGGCTCAACCTGGGAACTGCATTCGAAACTGGCAGGCTAGAGTCTTGTAGAGGGGGGTAGAATTCCAGGTGTAGCGGTGAAATGCGTAGAGATCTGGAGGAATACCGGTGGCGAAGGCGGCCCCCTGGACAAAGACTGACGCTCAGGTGCGAAAGCGTGGGGAGCAAACAGGATTAGATACCCTGGTAGTCCACGCCGTAAACGATGTCGACTTGGAGGTTGTGCCCTTGAGGCGTGGCTTCCGGAGCTAACGCGTTAAGTCGACCGCCTGGGGAGTACGGCCGCAAGGTTAAAACTCAAATGAATTGACGGGGGCCCGCACAAGCGGTGGAGCATGTGGTTTAATTCGATGCAACGCGAAGAACCTTACCTACTCTTGACATCCAGAGAACTTTCCAGAGATGGATTGGTGCCTTCGGGAACTCTGAGACAGGTGCTGCATGGCTGTCGTCAGCTCGTGTTGTGAAATGTTGGGTTAAGTCCCGCAACGAGCGCAACCCTTATCCTTTGTTGCCAGCGGTTAGGCCGGGAACTCAAAGGAGACTGCCAGTGATAAACTGGAGGAAGGTGGGGATGACGTCAAGTCATCATGGCCCTTACGAGTAGGGCTACACACGTGCTACAATGGCGCATACAAAGAGAAGCGACCTCGCGAGAGCAAGCGGACCTCATAAAGTGCGTCGTAGTCCGGATTGGAGTCTGCAACTCGACTCCATGAAGTCGGAATCGCTAGTAATCGTGGATCAGAATGCCACGGTGAATACGTTCCCGGGCCTTGTACACACCGCCCGTCACACCATGGGAGTGGGTTGCAAAAGAAGTAGGTAGCTTAACCTTCGGGAGGGCGCTTACCACTTTGTGATTCATGACTGGGGTGAAGTCGTAACAAGGTAACCGTAGGGGAACCTGCGGTTGGATCACCTCCTTACCTTAAAGAACCTGCCTTTGTAGTGTCCACACAGATTGTCTGATGAAAAGTAAGCAGCAAGGCGTCTTGCGATTGAGACTTCAGTGTCCCCTTCGTCTAGAGGCCCAGGACACCGCCCTTTCACGGCGGTAACAGGGGTTCGAATCCCCTAGGGGACGCCACTTGCTGGTGCGTGAGTGAAAGTCACCTGCCGTCATATCTCAAAACTGACTTACGAGTCATGTTTGAGATATTTGCTCTTTAAAAATCTGGATCAAGCTGAAAATTGAAACGACACACAGTTAATGTGTGTTCGAGTCTCTCAAATTTTCGCAATCAGAAGTGAAACATCTTCGGGTTGTGAGGTTAAGCGACTAAGCGTACACGGTGGATGCCCTGGCAGTCAGAGGCGATGAAGGACGTGCTAATCTGCGAAAAGCGCCGGCGAGGTGATATGAACCTTTGACCCGGCGATGTCCGAATGGGGAAACCCAGTGTGTTCCGACACACTATCGTTAACTGAATACATAGGTTAACGAGGCGAACCGGGGGAACTGAAACATCTAAGTACCCCGAGGAAAAGAAATCAACCGAGATTCCCCCAGTAGCGGCGAGCGAACGGGGAGCAGCCCGGAGTCTGAATCAGCTTGTGTGTTAGTGGAAGCGTCTGGAAAGTCGCAGGGTACAGGGTGATACTCCCGTACACGAAAGCACACAGGCTGTGAACTCGAAGAGTAGGGCGGGACACGTGGTATCCTGTCTGAATATGGGGGGACCATCCTCCAAGGCTAAATACTCCTGACTGACCGATAGTGAACCAGTACCGTGAGGGAAAGGCGAAAAGAACCCCGGCGAGGGGAGTGAAAAAGAACCTGAAACCGTGTACGTACAAGCAGTGGGAGCACCTTCGTGGTGTGACTGCGTACCTTTTGTATAATGGGTCAGCGACTTATATTCTGTAGCAAGGTTAACCGTATAGGGGAGCCGAAGGGAAACCGAGTCTTAACTGGGCGTTAAGTTGCAGGGTATAGACCCGAAACCCGGTGATCTAGCCATGGGCAGGTTGAAGGTTGGGTAACACTAACTGGAGGACCGAACCGACTAATGTTGAAAAATTAGCGGATGACCTGTGGCTGGGGGTGAAAGGCCAATCAAACCGGGAGATAGCTGGTTCTCCCCGAAAGCTATTTAGGTAGCGCCTCGTGAATTCATCTTCGGGGGTAGAGCACTGTTTCGGCTAGGGGGCCATCCCGGCTTACCAACCCGATGCAAACTACGAATACCGAAGAATGTTATCACGGGAGACACACGGCGGGTGCTAACGTCCGTCGTGAAGAGGGAAACAACCCAGACCGCCAGCTAAGGTCCCAAAGTCATGGTTAAGTGGGAAACGATGTGGGAAGGCACAGACAGCCAGGATGTTGGCTTAGAAGCAGCCATCATTTAAAGAAAGCGTAATAGCTCACTGGTCGAGTCGGCCTGCGCGGAAGATGTAACGGGGCTAAACCATGCACCGAAGCTGCGGCAGCGACACTATGTGTTGTTGGGTAGGGGAGCGTTCTGTAAGCCGTCGAAGGTGGCCTGTGAGGGCTGCTGGAGGTATCAGAAGTGCGAATGCTGACATAAGTAACGATAAAGCGGGTGAAAAGCCCGCTCGCCGGAAGACCAAGGGTTCCTGTCCAACGTTAATCGGGGCAGGGTGAGTCGACCCCTAAGGCGAGGCCGAAAGGCGTAGTCGATGGGAAACAGGTTAATATTCCTGTACTTGGTGTTACTGCGAAGGGGGGACGGAGAAGGCTATGTCAGCCGGGCGACGGTTGTCCCGGTTTAAGCGTGTAGGTGTGTGTTCCAGGCAAATCCGGTTCACTTTAACACTGAGGCGTGATGACGAGGCACTACGGTGCTGAAGTGATAAATGCCCTGCTTCCAGGAAAAGCCTCTAAGCATCAGGTAACACGAAATCGTACCCCAAACCGACACAGGTGGTCAGGTAGAGAATACCAAGGCGCTTGAGAGAACTCGGGTGAAGGAACTAGGCAAAATGGTGCCGTAACTTCGGGAGAAGGCACGCTGATATGTAGGTGAAGCCCCTGCGGGCGGAGCTGAAATCAGTCGAAGATACCAGCTGGCTGCAACTGTTTATTAAAAACACAGCACTGTGCAAACACGAAAGTGGACGTATACGGTGTGACGCCTGCCCGGTGCCGGAAGGTTAATTGATGGGGTTAGCGGCAACGCGAAGCTCTTGATCGAAGCCCCGGTAAACGGCGGCCGTAACTATAACGGTCCTAAGGTAGCGAAATTCCTTGTCGGGTAAGTTCCGACCTGCACGAATGGCGTAATGATGGCCAGGCTGTCTCCACCCGAGACTCAGTGAAATTGAACTCGCTGTGAAGATGCAGTGTACCCGCGGCAAGACGGAAAGACCCCGTGAACCTTTACTATAGCTTGACACTGAACACTGGTCCTTGATGTGTAGGATAGGTGGGAGGCTTTGAAGCGTGGACGCCAGTCTGCGTGGAGCCGTCCTTGAAATACCACCCTTTAATGGCTGGTGTTCTAACGTGGACCCGTGATCCGGGTTGCGGACAGTGTCTGGTGGGTAGTTTGACTGGGGCGGTCTCCTCCCAAAGAGTAACGGAGGAGCACGAAGGTTAGCTAATCCTGGTCGGACATCAGGAGGTTAGTGCAATGGCATAAGCTAGCTTGACTGCGAGAGTGACGGCTCGAGCAGGTGCGAAAGCAGGTCATAGTGATCCGGTGGTTCTGAATGGAAGGGCCATCGCTCAACGGATAAAAGGTACTCCGGGGATAACAGGCTGATACCGCCCAAGAGTTCATATCGACGGCGGTGTTTGGCACCTCGATGTCGGCTCATCACATCCTGGGGCTGAAGTAGGTCCCAAGGGTATGGCTGTTCGCCATTTAAAGTGGTACGCGAGCTGGGTTTAGAACGTCGTGAGACAGTTCGGTCCCTATCTGCCGTGGGCGCTGGAGAATTGAGGGGGGCTGCTCCTAGTACGAGAGGACCGGAGTGGACGCATCACTGGTGTTCGGGTTGTCATGCCAATGGCACTGCCCGGTAGCTAAATGCGGAAGAGATAAGTGCTGAAAGCATCTAAGCACGAAACTTGCCCCGAGATGAGTTCTCCCTGAGACTTTAAGTCTCCTGAAGGAACGTTGAAGACGACGACGTTGATAGGTCGGGTGTGTAAGCGCAGCGATGCGTTGAGCTAACCGATACTAATGAACCGTGAGGCTTAACCTTACAACGCCGAAGGTGTTTTGGCGGAAGAGACAGAACAATCAATATTCAGCCTGATACAGATTAACAGAATTTGCCTGGCGGCTTTAGCGCGGTGGTCCCACCTGACCCCATGCCGAACTCAGAAGTGAAACGCCGTAGCGCCGATGGTAGTGTGGGGTCTCCCCATGTGAGAGTAGGGAACTGCCAGGCATCAAACAAGAAGAACCCCGTACCGTAAGGTGCGGGGTTTTTTGCTTTTGTTTTTCACCCCTCTTCCTGAAACTTTCTCACCTTACGCTTGCAGGCTCGACATTCCGATAGTTTCTGGGTATCGTTAGCTATCTGGATGTCTAAACGTTTATACGTATGCTGTGAGGATATTAAGTTATGCCGATTCGGGTGCAGGACGAGCTACCAGCCGTCAATTTCTTGCGTGAAGAAAACGTCTTCGTGATGACGGCTTCGCGTGCGACAGGTCAGGAAATTCGCCCGCTGAAGGTGCTTATTCTCAATCTGATGCCAAAAAAGATCGAAACAGAAAACCAGTTCCTGCGTCTTCTGTCGAACTCCCCGCTGCAGGTCGATATTCAGCTGCTGCGTATTGATGCCCGTGAGTCACGTAACACGCCCTCTGAGCATCTGAATAACTTCTACTGTAACTTCGAAGATATTCAGGGGGAAAACTTCGACGGACTGATTGTAACCGGCGCGCCGCTTGGCCTGGTGGAATTTAACGATGTCGCCTACTGGCCGCAGATCAAACAGGTGCTGGAGTGGGCAAAAGATCACGTCACGTCTACGCTGTTTGTCTGTTGGGCGGTACAGGCTGCACTCAACATTCTCTACGGTATTCCCAAACAGACCCGCACTGAAAAGCTCTCCGGCGTATACGAACACCACATTCTTCATCCACACGCGCTGTTGACGCGCGGGTTTGACGACTCCTTCCTGGCTCCGCATTCCCGATACGCCGACTTCCCGGCCCAGCTGATTCGTGACTACACCGATCTGGAGATCCTGGCCGAAACGGAAGATGGAGATGCCTACCTGTTTGCCAGCAAGGATAAGCGTATCGCCTTTGTGACCGGGCATCCTGAGTACGATCCGCATACCCTTGCGTCAGAGTATTTCCGTGATGTCGAGGCGGGCCTTAATCCGGATGTGCCGTACAACTATTTCCCGAAAAACGATCCGCAAAACAAACCGAGAGCGACCTGGCGCAGCCACGGAAATTTGCTGTTCACCAACTGGCTCAACTATTACGTCTACCAGATTACACCGTACGATCTTCGCCACATGAATCCGACGCTGGAGTAATCTTCTGCGTGAAACGATCCTAAAGCGTTTCAGCTATTCAGATCAGGCACCTTCGGGTGCCTTTTTTATTTCCGAAATATCACTCATCATTCGATAAAACTTTAATTCCAATTAAATCAAGAAATTAATTGCGATTAACAATTAAAATGGAAATTGTTTTTGATTTTGGAAAAAATATAGATAGTCTTAATTCTGCTGAGCGAAAACTACCCAACGATCTTTCGTTCGCATCGGGGGCGTGATTTTGGATCTTTGATGAGGAGCAGAGTAATGACTCAACAGGCAACGACGGTCGATGAACTGGCCTTTACCCAGCCGTATGGCGAGCAAGAACAGCAAGTGTTGACGGCGGAAGCGGTAGAATTTCTGACTGAACTGGTGACCCGCTTTACGCCACAGCGTAATAAGCTGCTGGCGGCACGCATTCATCAGCAGCAGGAAATTGACGATGGCAAGTTGCCTGGCTTCATTTCGGAAACCGCTTCCATTCGCCGCGGTGAGTGGAAAATCCGCGGCATCCCTGAAGATTTACAGGATCGACGCGTTGAGATCACCGGTCCGGTAGAGCGCAAAATGGTGATCAACGCCATGAACGCCAACGTTAAAGTCTTTATGGCCGATTTTGAAGACTCGCTGGCACCAGACTGGAACAAAGTTATCGACGGGCAGATCAACCTGCGCGACGCCGTGAACGGCACCATCAGCTATACCAACGAAGCCGGGAAAATCTACCAGCTCAAACCGAATCCGGCGGTGCTGATCTGTCGCGTACGCGGTCTGCACCTGCCTGAAAAACATGTCACATGGCGTGGGGAAGCCATTCCGGGCAGCCTATTTGATTTCGCACTCTATTTCTTCCACAACTACAAGAACCTGCTGGCAAAAGGCAGCGGACCTTATTTCTACCTGCCAAAAACGCAGGCCTGGCAGGAAGCGGCCTGGTGGAGTGAAGTATTCAGCTACGCGGAAGATCGTTTCAACCTGCCGCGCGGCACCATCAAGGCCACGCTGCTGATTGAAACGCTGCCTGCCGTGTTCCAGATGAATGAAATTCTGCACGCCCTGCGCGATCACATTGTCGGCCTGAACTGTGGACGCTGGGACTATATCTTCAGCTACATCAAAACTCTCAAAAATTATCCCGATCGCGTGCTGCCGGATCGTCAGGTTGTGACCATGGATAAACCGTTCCTGAGCGCCTACTCGCGTCTGCTGATCAAAACCTGCCATAAGCGCGGCGCCTTTGCGATGGGCGGCATGGCGGCTTTTATCCCGAGCAAAGACGCGGAGCGCAATAATCAGGTGCTCAACAAGGTGAAAGCCGATAAAGAGCTTGAAGCCCGTAACGGTCACGACGGCACGTGGATTGCACATCCGGGTCTGGCCGATACGGCGATGGAGGTCTTCAACCGCGTGCTCGGCGATAACAAAAACCAGCTGTTTGTCACGCGCGAAGAAGATGCCCCAACGGCTGAAGAACAGCTGCTGGCGCCATGCGCAGGTGAGCGTACGGAAGAGGGCATGCGTGCCAATATCCGCGTCGCGGTCCAGTACATCGAGGCGTGGATCTCCGGCAACGGCTGCGTGCCTATCTACGGCCTGATGGAAGATGCCGCCACGGCGGAAATCTCTCGTACCTCCATCTGGCAGTGGATCCACCATCAAAAAACGCTCAGCAACGGCAAGCCGGTGACAAAAGCGCTGTTCCGCCAGATGCTGGCCGAAGAGATGCGGGTGATCCAGGACGAGCTGGGTGAGCACCGCTTCAGCAGCGGACGTTTTGATGACGCCGCGCGCCTGATGGAGCAAATCACCACATCAGATGACTTAATCGACTTCCTGACCCTGCCGGGCTACCGCTTCCTGGCGTAACTCACCACATAACAATATGGAGCATCTGCACATGAAAACCCGTACCCAACAAATCGAAGAGTTAAAGAAAGAGTGGACACAACCTCGCTGGGAAGGCATCCGCCGTCCTTACAGCGCGGAGGAAGTGGTGAAATTACGCGGCTCGGTCAACCCGGAATGCACGCTGGCACAGAACGGTGCGGCGAAAATGTGGAAGCTGCTGCACGGCGGCTCTAAAAAAGGCTACATCAATAGCCTCGGCGCGCTGACCGGCGGTCAGGCGCTGCAGCAGGCGAAGGCCGGTATTGAAGCTATCTACCTCTCCGGCTGGCAGGTCGCGGCGGACGCCAACCTAGCCTCCAGCATGTACCCGGATCAGTCGCTCTATCCGGCAAACTCCGTGCCGTCGGTGGTGGATCGGATCAACAATACCTTCCGTCGTGCGGATCAGATCCAGTGGGCTGCCGGTATCGAACCTGGCGATCCGCGCTTTACTGACTACTTCCTGCCGATCGTCGCGGATGCGGAAGCGGGCTTCGGCGGTGTGCTGAACGCCTTCGAGCTGATGAAATCGATGATTGAGGCCGGTGCAGCGGCCGTTCACTTCGAAGACCAACTGGCGTCAGTGAAAAAATGCGGACACATGGGCGGTAAGGTACTCGTTCCGACTCAGGAAGCGATTCAGAAGCTGGTTGCCGCGCGTCTGGCTGCTGACGTGCTCGGCGTGCCGACGCTGGTGATTGCCCGTACCGATGCGGACGCGGCGGACCTGATCACCTCTGACTGCGACCCGTACGACAGCGAATTCATTACCGGCGAGCGCACCAGCGAAGGCTTCTACCGCACCCATGCCGGCATTGAACAGGCGATCAGCCGCGGCCTGGCGTACGCCCCCTATGCGGACCTGGTCTGGTGTGAAACCTCTACGCCGGATCTGGCGCTGGCAAAACGCTTTGCCGACGCCATTCACGCGAAGTTCCCGGGAAAACTGCTGGCCTACAACTGCTCGCCGTCCTTCAACTGGCAGAAAAAGCTGGATGACAAAACCATCGCCAGCTTCCAGCAGCAGCTGTCCGACATGGGCTACAAATACCAGTTCATCACCCTGGCAGGCATCCACAGCATGTGGTTCAACATGTTCGACCTGGCGCATGCCTATGCGCAGGGCGAGGGCATGAAGCACTACGTTGAGAAGGTGCAGCAGCCGGAGTTTGCCGCGGGTAAAGACGGCTACACCTTCGTGTCTCACCAGCAGGAGGTGGGCACCGGCTACTTTGATAATGTGACCACGATTATTCAGGGCGGCACCTCCTCCGTCACCGCCTTAACGGGTTCAACGGAAGAAGCACAGTTCTAATCTTTTCCCCCTCTCCCCTCCGGGGAGAGGGTTGGGTAAGGGGAATATATGTCGCGTGGCCTGGAATTACTGATTGCCCAAACTATTTTGCAGGGCTTCGATGCCCAGTATGGTCGTTTTCTTGAAGTGACATCCGGCGCGCAGCAGCGCTTCGAACATGCAGACTGGCATGCGGTTCAGCAGGCCATGAAGCAGCGTATCCATCTCTACGACCACCACGTGGGTCTGGTGGTGGAGCAGCTGCGCTGTATTACCGACGGTAAAAGCCCGGACGCGGAATTTTTACTGCGCGTGAAAGAGCATTACACCCATCTGTTACCCGACTACCCTCGCTTCGAGATTGCGGAGAGCTTTTTCAACTCCGTCTATTGCCGGTTATTTGACCACCGCTCGTTATCTCCTGAGCGGTTATTTATTTTTAGCTCCCAGCCGGAGCGACGCTTTCGTTCCATTCCGCGTCCGCTGGCGAAAGACTTCTTTCCCGATCGCGGATGGGAAAAGCTCCTGCACCGCGTATTAACCGATTTGCCGCTGCGCCTGCCCTGGGAGAATAAAGCCCGGGATATCGGCTATATCCACGCGCATCTCAATGAAACCTTCGGCGAGGCGGTGCTTAGCCGTAGCCATTTGCAGGTGGCCAACGAGCTTTTCTACCGTAATAAAGCCGCCTGGCTGGTGGGCAAATTGGTTACGCCGACGGCCATCGTGCCGTTTCTGTTACCGATCCACCGTACCGACGACGGGGAACTGTTTGTCGATACCTGCCTGACCACCAGCGCCGAGGCCAGCATCGTGTTTGGCTTTGCCCGCTCCTATTTCATGGTATACGCCCCGCTGCCTGCCGCCCTGGTGGAGTGGCTGCGCGAGATCCTGCCCGGTAAAACCACCGCCGAGCTGTATATGGCGATTGGCTGCCAGAAGCACGCCAAAACGGAAAGCTACCGGGAATACCTGCGCTACGTCACCACGGCTGATGAGCAGTTTATCGAAGCGCCCGGCATTCGCGGTATGGTGATGCTGGTCTTTACGCTTCCGGGTTTTGACCGGGTCTTTAAGGTGATAAAAGACAGATTCGCGCCGCAGAAAGAGATGAGCGCCGCGCACGTCCGCGCCTGCTATCAGCTGGTTAAAGAGCATGACCGCGTCGGGCGCATGGCGGATACCCAGGAGTTCGAAAACTTTGTGCTGGATAAACAGCAGATCGACCCGGCGCTGATGACGCTTTTGATGCAGGAAGCGCCCGCGAAAATCACCGATCTGGGCGACAAAATTGTGATAAGCCATCTCTACATTGAGCGCCGCATGGTGCCGCTGAATATCTGGCTTGAGCAGTCCGACGGTCAGGCGCTGCGGGATGCCATTGAAGAATACGGCAACGCGATACGACAGCTTGCCGCCGCTAATATTTTCCCGGGCGACATGCTGTTTAAAAACTTCGGCGTCACAAGACACGGGCGGGTGGTATTTTACGATTACGACGAAATTTGCTACATGACCGAGGTGAACTTCCGCGATATCCCGGCACCACGTTACCCGGAGGACGAACTGTCCAGCGAGCCCTGGTACAGCGTTTCGCCGGGCGATGTGTTTCCGGAGGAGTTTCGCCACTGGCTGTGTGCCGACCCGCGCATCGGCCCGCTATTCGAAGAGATGCATGAGGATCTTTTCCGCGCCAGCTACTGGCGCGGGCTGCAAACGCGGATCAAAAATGGGCATGTGGAAGATGTGTACGCTTACCGCCGCAAGCAGCGGTTTTGTGTGCGGTTTAACGAATCCCACCGTACGCCAGCGTCACCTCTTTCGCCGCCTTAATCACCAGCGCGCCCAGCTCGGTCACGCGGTCGTCGGTCATACGTGAGATGGGGCCAGAGATGGAGATCGCGGCGAACGGCTCGCGGTGCTCGTCAAAAATGCAGGATGCCAGGCAGCGCAGGCCCAGGGCATGTTCTTCATCATCAAACGAATAGCCGCGCTTGCGGGTTAACGCCAGATCTTCTTTCAGATGCACCGGCGACACCAGCGTGGCGTGGGTGTAGGCGTGCAGACCTTTGCGGTGCAGCAGCCCCGTCACCTGCTCTTCGCTCAGCTGCGAGAGAAACGCTTTCCCTGCGCCGGACGCGTGCATCGGCAGTTTGCCGCCAATCGGTGCGGACATACGCATCAACTGCGTACACTGCACCTGGTCGATGATAATCGCCTGATGGTCGCTCTGGTCCAGCACCGCCAGGTTCACCGTCTCGCCGGACTCCTCCATCAGCTTGCGCAGAATCGGATGCACAATCGCCAGCAGGTTACGGCTCTGCAGGAAGCTGCTGCCCACGATAAACGCGTGTGCGCCCACCGCCCAGTGCCCCAGCTCGCCTACCTGGCGGACAAAGCCCAACTGCTGCATGGTGGTCAGCAGGCGGTGCGTGGTGGAGTTCGGCAGGCCAGCCTGCTGGGCCAGCTCCGTCAGGGCTACGCTGCCGTGCGACTCGGCTATCCATTCCAGCAGCTTCAAACCGCGCGTGAGCGACTGAACCTGTCCGCCAGGTTGTGCGGCAGTGGTGGCGGCAGGTTTTCTGCCGCGTTTAGCGGGAACGGTCGCGACCATGACGATCTCCTTTTTCTGTATCGTGGAAATCATTTTCGTTTTATTTGGTGGATTTGCAACCGCTTTCCTGACTGATCGGAGGAGTGATGGTGAACATGTCTCATGTTACCGCAGTGTGACTTTTCCACCCTGCGAGATTGTGCCAGTATGGAACGCAGCCTTTTGGCCTTGTTGAGCGTTGTCGGGAGCAAGTGTGAGCAGCAAAGTAGAGCAACTGCGTGCGCAGTTAAATGAACGAATTCTGGTGCTGGACGGCGGCATGGGCACCATGATCCAGGGCTATCGTCTGAGCGAAGACGATTTCCGCGGCGAACGCTTCGCCGACTGGCCCTGCGATCTGAAAGGCAACAACGACCTGCTGGTGCTCAGCAAGCCGTCCGTGATTAAGGATATCCACAACGCCTACTTCGAAGCGGGTGCGGATATCGTTGAAACCAACACCTTCAACTCGACAACCATCGCCATGGCGGATTACCAGATGGAATCCCTGTCGGCGGAGATCAACTTTGAAGCGGCGAAGCTGGCGCGCGCCTGCGCCGACGAGTGGACGGCCCGCACGCCGGATAAGCCGCGCTACGTTGCCGGGGTGCTTGGCCCGACGAACCGCACCGCGTCGATTTCACCGGACGTGAACGACCCGGCGTTTCGCAACATCACCTTTGACCAGCTGGTTGTCGCCTACCGTGAATCGACCAAAGCGCTGGTGGAAGGTGGTTCCGACCTGATCCTGATTGAAACCGTATTCGACACCCTCAACGCCAAGGCCGCGATTTACGCGGTGAAAGAGGAGTTCGAGGCGCTGGGCGTTGACCTGCCGATCATGATTTCCGGCACCATCACCGACGCCTCCGGCCGCACCCTGTCCGGCCAGACAACCGAAGCGTTTTATAACTCCCTGCGTCACGCTGAA
This sequence comes from Enterobacter sp. ECC_219_Taxon_10, assembly GCF_058354905.1. Taxonomy (NCBI): domain Bacteria; kingdom Pseudomonadati; phylum Pseudomonadota; class Gammaproteobacteria; order Enterobacterales; family Enterobacteriaceae; genus Enterobacter; species Enterobacter sp. ECC_219_Taxon_10. The sequence goes on from NZ_CM178005.1 coordinate 275,330, forward strand.
GCGCTCTCCTTCGGCCTGAACTGCGCGCTGGGGCCGGACGAACTGCGCCAGTACGTGCAGGAGCTTTCGCGCATCGCGGAATGCTACGTCACCGCCCACCCGAACGCTGGTCTTCCGAATGCATTCGGTGAATACGATCTGGATGCCGACACTATGGCGGCGCAAATCCGCGAGTGGGCCGAGTCTGGCTTCCTGAATATCGTCGGCGGCTGCTGCGGCACCACGCCGGAGCACATCGCCGCCATGAGCCATGCGGTAGCGGGTCTTCCGCCACGCAAGCTGCCCGAGCTTCCCGTTGCCTGTCGTCTGTCCGGCCTGGAGCCGTTGACCATCGGCGACGACAGCCTGTTTGTGAACGTGGGTGAACGTACTAACGTCACCGGGTCTGCAAAGTTCAAGCGTCTGATCAAAGAAGAGAAGTACAGCGAGGCGCTGGACGTTGCCCGCCAGCAGGTGGAAAGCGGCGCACAGATTATCGATATCAACATGGACGAGGGGATGCTCGACGCCGAAGCGGCGATGGTGCGTTTCCTCAACCTGATCGCCGGTGAGCCGGACATCGCCCGCGTGCCGATCATGATCGACTCCTCCAAGTGGGAAGTCATCGAAAAAGGGCTGAAGTGCATTCAGGGTAAAGGCATCGTCAACTCTATCTCGATGAAAGAAGGCGTTGATATCTTTATCCACCACGCGAAGATGGTCCGCCGCTACGGTGCCGCCGTGGTGGTGATGGCCTTTGACGAAGTGGGCCAGGCGGATACCCGCGAGCGCAAAATCGAGATTTGCCGCCGCGCGTACAAGATTTTGACCGAAGAGGTGGGCTTCCCGCCGGAAGACATCATCTTTGACCCGAACATCTTCGCCGTCGCGACCGGGATTGAAGAGCACAATAACTACGCCCAGGACTTTATCGGGGCGTGTGAAGATATTAAACGCGAGCTGCCACATGCGCTGATCTCCGGCGGCGTGTCGAACGTGTCGTTCTCCTTCCGCGGCAACGATCCGGTGCGAGAAGCGATCCACGCCGTGTTCCTCTATTACGCCATCCGCAACGGGATGGACATGGGGATCGTCAACGCCGGACAGCTGGCGATTTATGACGACCTCCCTGCCGAGTTGCGCGACGCCGTCGAGGACGTGATCCTTAACCGCCGCGACGACGCGACCGAGCGGTTGCTGGATTTGGCCGAAAAATACCGTGGCAGCAAGTCGGATGACGCAGCCAACGTTCAGCAGGCCGAATGGCGCTCCTGGGACGTGAAAAAGCGTCTGGAATACTCGCTGGTGAAAGGGATTACCGAGTTCATTGAGCAGGATACCGAGGAAGCGCGTCAGCAGGCAGCCCGTCCGATTGAAGTGATTGAAGGCCCGCTGATGGACGGCATGAACGTGGTCGGCGATCTGTTCGGCGAGGGCAAAATGTTCCTGCCGCAGGTGGTGAAATCCGCCCGCGTCATGAAGCAGGCCGTCGCCTATCTGGAACCGTTTATCGAAGCCAGCAAAGAGAAAGGCTCCAGCAACGGTAAAATGGTTATCGCCACCGTGAAGGGCGACGTGCACGACATCGGCAAAAATATCGTCGGCGTGGTGCTGCAGTGTAATAACTACGAAATTATCGACCTTGGCGTGATGGTCCCGGCGGATAAAATTCTCAAGACCGCGCGCGAAGTGAACGCCGACCTGATTGGTCTCTCCGGGCTGATCACCCCGTCGCTGGACGAGATGGTCAACGTGGCTAAGGAGATGGAGCGTCAGGGCTTCACCATTCCGTTATTGATTGGCGGGGCGACCACCTCGAAAGCGCACACGGCGGTGAAAATCGAGCAGAACTACAGCGGCCCGACGGTCTACGTGCAGAACGCCTCGCGCACGGTGGGCGTGGTCTCCGCGCTGCTCTCCGACGCCCAGCGCGACGACTTTGTGGCGCGCACCCGCAAAGAGTACGAAACCGTCCGCATCCAGCACGGACGTAAGAAACCGCGCACCCCGCCTGTTTCACTTCAGGCGGCGCGCGATAACGATCTGGCCTTTGACTGGTCCAGCTATACGCCACCGGTCGCGCACCGTCTGGGTGTGCAGGACGTGACGGCCAGCATCGAAACGCTGCGTAACTACATCGACTGGACGCCGTTCTTTATGACCTGGTCGTTGGCGGGCAAATATCCGCGCATCCTGGAAGATGAGGTGGTAGGCGAGGAGGCGAAACGCCTGTTTAAAGATGCCAACGACATGCTCGACACGCTGAGCACAGAGAAAACCCTCAACCCGCGCGGCGTGGTGGGCCTGTTCCCGGCGAACCGCGTGGGCGATGACGTGGAAATCTACCGCGATGAAACCCGCACCCACGTGCTGGCGGTCAGCCGCCATCTGCGCCAGCAAACCGAAAAAGTGGGCTTTGCCAACTACTGCCTGGCGGATTTCGTCGCGCCGAAGCTGAGCGGGAAAGCCGACTATATCGGTGCGTTTGCGGTAACCGGCGGGCTGGAAGAAGACGCCCTGGCGAACGCGTTTGAAGCGCAGCACGATGATTACAATAAAATCATGGTGAAAGCGATTGCCGATCGCCTGGCGGAAGCGTTCGCCGAGTACCTCCACGAGCGCGTGCGCAAGGTGCACTGGGGCTATGCGGCGAATGAGAACCTCAGCAACGAGGAGCTGATCCGTGAAAACTACCAGGGCATTCGCCCTGCGCCGGGCTATCCGGCCTGCCCGGAGCACACCGAAAAAGGCACCATCTGGAAACTGCTGGACGTAGAAGCCCATACCGGCATGAAGCTTACCGAATCGTTCGCCATGTGGCCGGGCGCGTCCGTGTCCGGCTGGTACTTTAGCCATCCGGACAGCAAGTACTTCGCCGTGGCGCAACTGCAGCGGGATCAGATCGAAGATTACGCCCTGCGCAAAGGCATGAGCGTGTCAGACGTCGAGCGCTGGCTGGCGCCGAATCTGGGCTACGACGCGGACTAACGTCACTTTTCCTTACAACAAACAGGGCACCTCAACGGTGCCCTGTCTCTTTCTTACGTTTAAACCCTTATACTTAATCATAAAATCTATAACGATAAGGAGAACCCACTTCCGTGCTGACGTTGTTACATTTGCTTTCGGCAGTCGCACTGCTCGTATGGGGCACCCATATTGTCCGCACCGGCGTGATGCGCGTGTTTGGCGCGCGCTTACGTACCGTTCTCAGCGGCAGCGTTGAGAAGAAGCCGCTCGCCTTCTGCGCGGGTATCGGCGTGACGGCGCTGGTGCAAAGCAGCAATGCCACCACTATGCTCGTCACCTCGTTCGTGGCGCAGGATCTGGTCGCGCTCGCCCCGGCGCTGGTGATCGTGCTGGGCGCTGACGTCGGCACCGCGCTGATGGCGCGTATCCTGACCTTTGACCTCTCGTGGCTCTCGCCGCTGCTGATTTTTATTGGCGTCATTTTCTTCCTTGGCCGCAAGCAGACGCGTGCCGGGCAGCTCGGACGCGTCGGCATTGGCCTCGGCCTCATCCTGCTGGCGCTGGAGCTGATCGTGCAGGCGGTGACGCCTATCACCCAGGCGAACGGCGTGCAGGTGATCTTCGCCTCGCTGACAGGTGACATCATGCTGGATGCGCTGATCGGGGCAGTGTTTGCCATCATCAGCTACTCCAGCCTGGCAGCCGTGCTGCTGACGGCCACGCTCACCGCAGCAGGCGCGATCTCCTTCCCGGTAGCGCTGTGTCTGGTGATAGGCGCTAACCTCGGCTCTGGCCTGCTGGCAATGCTCAACAACAGCGCCGCCAATGCCGCTGCACGTCGCGTGGCGCTCGGGAGCCTGCTGTTTAAGCTGGTGGGCAGCCTGATTATTCTGCCGTTTGTACACCCGCTGGCGAACCTGATGGACAACCTCCCCCTGCCGAAAGCGGAGCTGGTGATCTACTTCCACGTGTTCTATAACCTGGTGCGCTGTCTGGCGATGGTGCCGTTTGCCGCACCGATGGCCCGCTTCTGCGAGAGGCTTATCAGCGACGAACCGGAGCTGGACGCGCGCCTTAAGCCGAAGCATCTGGATACTTCCGTGCTGGATACCCCCGCGTTGGCTATCGCTAACGCCGCCCGCGAAACGCTGCGCATGGGCGACGCGATGGAAACCATGCTCGAAGGGCTGAAAAAGGTGATGCACGGCGAGCCGCGCGAGGAGAAGGAGCTGCGCAGGCTGGCGGACGACATCAACGTGCTGTATACCGCCATCAAGCTCTATCTGGCGCGTATCCCGCAGGACGAGCTGGCGGAGGAGGAATCCCGCCGGTGGGCGGAAATCATCGAGATGTCGCTCAACCTCGAGCAGGCCTCGGATATCGTCGAACGTATGGGCAGCGAAATCGCCGATAAATCGCTGGCCGCGCGTCGGGCGTTCTCCGTTGAAGGGCTGAAGGAGCTGGAAGCGCTCCACGAACAACTGGTGAGCAACCTCAAGCTGGCGATGTCGGTCTTCTTCTCCAGCGACGTACCGAGCGCTCGCCGCCTGCGCCGCAACAAGCATCGTTTCCGCATCCTCAACCGCCGCTATTCGCACGCCCACGTTGAGCGTCTGCACCAGCAGAACGTGCAGAGCATCGAAACCAGTTCGCTGCATCTGGGGCTGCTCGGGGATATGAAGCGTCTCAACTCGTTGTTCTGCGCGGTGGCGTACAGCGTGATGGAGCAGCCGGATGAAGACGACGAGCGGGGTGAGTATTAATCTCCGGCATGTTTGATTGTTAGCCCAAGACCCAATGCTTTCATGACCGCCAGAGTGGTTTTAAGCGTTGGGTTTCCTTTCTCACTGAACGATCGATACAGTTGTTCTCGTGATAGACCCGTTTGCTGTGAAATGGTCGACATTCCTTTCGCGCGCGCGATGACGCCCAGCGCTTTAGCAATATACGCTGAGTCGCCAGTTTCTAATGCATCAGCCATAAATACGGCGATTTCCTCGTCATCCACCAGCGCGTTTGCTGGATCGTAGGATGTTAATTTATGCATGCTCATTCACTCCTGCCATTGGGATACATTGCTCAGCATTTTTGCCACAAGTATGTCTCTGGCCTGGCTGCTTTTGTCACCACCACATAACAGCACGATGATGCAATTGCCCTGGTCTTTAAAATAAATTCTGTAGCCTGGACCATAGTGGATCCTCAGCTCACTTATACCTTCCCCAACGGGTTTAATGTCGCCCGCTAAACCATTTGCCAACCGAAAGAGGCGGGAAGCGATAATGGTCTTCGCTCGCCGATCTTTTAAGTTTTGCTCCCAGCGTTGGAAGGATTCTGTCTGAACAATCTCCTTCATATTACTCCCTGTAATTTATAAACTACAAATTAATTGTTTCTGGAGAGTAAAACTAAAAGGAGTTAGCACAAGGATAAATGGCCTGACGCTAAATCCTGAAAGCGTCTCGCAAACTAAAAAACCCGCTTCAGTTACCTTCAGCTAATCTTTTTTTTCGGCCCAAACCTAAGGTATATTTCGCCCTTCACAGGAGAAACTATGCTGCCAACTCAATCAACCCGATTAAACAAATACATTAGCGAGAGCGGGATCTGCTCACGTCGCGAGGCTGACCGTTACATTGAACAAGGTAACGTGTTTCTTAACGGCAAACGCGCCACCATCGGCGATCAGGTGGTCCCTGGCGATGTGGTTAAAGTGAATGGTCAGCTCATCGAACCGCGTGATGCAGAAGACCTGGTGTTTATCGCGTTGAACAAACCGGTTGGGATTGTCAGCACCACGGAAGACGGCGAGCGGGACAACATCGTTGATTTCGTGAACCACAGCAGCCGCATCTTCCCGATTGGCCGTCTGGATAAAGACTCTCAGGGGCTGATTTTCCTCACCAATCACGGCGATCTGGTCAACAAAATCCTGCGTGCCGGTAACGACCACGAGAAAGAGTACATTGTGACGGTAAATAAGCCGGTCACGGACGAATTTATTCGCGGCATGGGCACCGGTGTGCCGATCCTCGGCACCGTCACGAAGAAGTGTAAGGTCAAGAAAGAAGCCCCGTTCGCGTTCCGCATTACGCTGGTGCAGGGCCTGAACCGACAGATCCGCCGCATGTGCGAGTACTTCGGCTATGAAGTGACGAAGCTGGAACGCACGCGCATCATGAACGTCAGCCTGTCCGGTATTCCGCTGGGCGAGTGGCGTGACTTAACAGATGACGAGCTGATTGAGCTGTTCAAGCTTATCGAGAACTCCTCGTCCGAGGCGAAGCCGAAAGCTAAAGCAAAACCGAAAACGCAGGCGATTAAGCGTCCGGTGGTGAAGGCGCCGCAGGCGGAAGAGAAAGGGCGAGGCAAGCCGGGTAACGGAAAACGCTTTACCCAGCCGGGGCGTAAAAAGAAAGGGCGCTAACTAGCGCCTTCCACGGGTAGAGGTATTGGCCGACCAGGAAAAGGTCGCCTCTGCATCCGGCTTATAAGCCTGCTCTTTTTTCAGCTTGCGGGCTTTTTTGGCCGCAGCCTCACGCTGCGCCATCAGCTTATCGATGTACTCTTTTTTCACCTGATTGGTTTCGGCGTTCGTCAGCGTGCGGCCATGCGCGATGCGGGCGCGGTCGAGAAGCGTTTTAAGTTCACGCTGCTCCGCTTCCGTCATGTCTTTCTGGGTCAAACGTGGTGTAGCCATTGCTGAAGCCTCCTGATAGAGAGGCTTCAGTGTAAAGCAAGCAGCGTAAATTAACCCTGCTTCACCGCATCTTTTTTCGTTTGCTCATCAATCGGTTTGCCGGACCAGTAGCCCGCCAGCAGCGAGCCGGAGAGATTATGCCAGACGGAGAACAGCGCGCCCGGCAGGGCCGCCAGCGGCGAGAAGTAAATTTTACCCAGCGCCGCCGCCAGGCCGGAGTTCTGCATGCCTACCTCGATAGCCAGCGTGCGGCAGGTGGACTCGTCAAAGCCAAACAGCTTCCCGCCCCAGTAGCCGCCCAGCAGGCCAATCGTGTTATGCAGCACCACGGCGACGATCACCACAATGCCTACGGAAGCAATGTGCGATGCGGAACCCGCCACCACGGCGCTAATGATCGCCAGAATGCAGACCATCGAAAACGCGGGCAGGTACGGCTCAACGGCCTTCACTACGCGCGGGAAAAGATGGTGAATGACCAGCCCCAGCGCAATCGGGATTACTACTATCTGCAGAATGCTGAGCAGCATGCCCATCACGTCCACCTGAATATGCGCATCCACGTACAGGCGGGTTAACAGCGGCGTGGCAATCACGCCCACCAGCGTGGAAACGGAAGAGATGGTAACGGAGAGCGCCACATCACCTTTCGCAAGATAGATCATCACGTTAGATGCCGTACCGCTGGCGACGCTGCCCACTAGCACCATCCCGGCGGAGAGATCGGGCGGCATCTTAAAGGCCATCGCCAGCAGCCAGGCCGCGAGCGGCATCACCAGGTAGTGCAGGAAGATCCCTGCGGCCACCGGCGCCGGGCGCGACAGCACGCGTTTAAAATCGTCGATTTTCAGGTGCACGCCCATGCCGAACATAATCAGCATCAGCAGCGTGGTGACCCACGGGCCAATGCCGGTGAACGTGGTGGGCGTGTAATAAGCGAGTACCGAGAGCAGCAGCGCCCATAGCGGGAACAGCCGGGTGATAGCGGATAACATAGTGAATTCCTTGCAGTATTGTCGTGTTGTTTAGTTATAAAAAAGCCGGGTCTGTGCCCGGCTTATAGGTATTGTTTATCGTGCTAACGAATTTTATTCAAACAAATTCTGATGAAGTTTCTGCACCACCTGCTCAGCCTGATCGGCAGGCACGAGGAAGCAGAGGTTGTAGCTTGAAGCACCGTAGCAGATCATACGGATGTTGAACGGGTCGAGCACGCCGAACACCTCTTTGCCCACGCCGCAGGCGCGCGACAGCTTGTTACCGATGATGGCCACCAGCGCCAGGTCTTCTTCCACCTCCACGCGGCACAGTTCAGACAGCTCAATCAGCAGCGACTGCGTCAGCAGGGTGTCGCCGGTCGAGGTGGAGCCAGTGGTGTCCAGCGTCAGCGCAATGCTCACTTCGGAGGTGGTAATCAAATCTACAGAGATGTTATGGCGCGCCAGAATGCCAAACACTTCCGCCAGGAAACCGCGGGAGTGGAGCATATTGTGGCTGTGGAGCGTCACCAGCGTCTGGCGACGGCGCAGGGCCAGGGCGCGGAACAGCGGCGGGTTCTCGGTTTTCTTGCAGACCAGCGTCCCGCCCGCTTTTGGATCTTTACTGGAGCCAACGAAGACCGGAATATCGCTGCGCACGGCGGGCAGCAGCGTTGCCGGATGCAGCACTTTCGCGCCGAAGGTGGCCATTTCCGCCGCTTCTTCAAAGGCGATCACATCAATACGTTTCGCCGCGGAAACGACGCGCGGATCGGTGGTGTAAATACCCGGCACGTCAGTCCAGATATCCACGCGCGTTGCATGCAGGGCCTCGCCCAGCAGCGCGGCGGTGTAGTCGCTGCCGCCACGGCCAAGCGTTGTCGTGCGTCCTTTCGCTTCGCTGCCGATAAAGCCCTGGGTGATCACCATGCCTTCTGCCAGGCGCGGAGCCAGCTGCTGGTTTGTGAGCTCGGCCAACATCTCAACGTCCGGTTCGGCGCGGCCAAAACGATCGCTGGTACGCATCACTTTACGCACGTCAAACCACTGCGCCTGAACGTTACGCTCGCGCATGATTTCAACGAACAGCAGGGTAGACATCAATTCACCGTGGCTGACCAGTTCATCGGTCAGGGCGGTAGAGGTGGCCAGAGACGCCGCTTCTGCCAGGGTGGTGATATTTTCCAGCAGGCGTTCCACTTCTTCGCGGATCACGTTTGGATTCTGCAGACGTTCAAGGATGTCGAACTGAATTTTGCGCAGTGCATCCAGCTTTACGAAACGTTCTGTCGCTTCCAGTCCTTCAGACAGAGAAACCAGCAGGTTCGTCACGCCGGCAGATGCAGAGAGCACCACCAGGCGGGTATTCGGATCGGCCAGCACCACATCGGCGCTGCGGTTCATGGCATCGTAATCGGCCACACTGGTGCCGCCAAACTTGGCGACCACAAAACTCGTCATAACAACCTCGTGTCAGGGAATGAATAAGCGACCTTGGCACAAGAGTGAAACGAAAACAGGTGCAGGCGCAAAATACGGCCCTATAAATAAAATGTGGGGGAGGTCCTGTCAATGCTGGGATTATGCGGATTTTTTATGGGGGGGTACCCCTGAGAAACAGGACTTATAACAGGGCCATATTTTATGCTCCATTTTACCCTGTTTTGACCAACATTTCGCCGCCCCGGGAGGGCTCTTCAGCAGCTATACTTTTCGGGTCTTTTCACCTGTGTTTGATACAGGCCAGGGCAATGGCATAAAAACCATCACAATTTTTATTTGCAGGCGCTACAATCGACCGCAGTCACAATTCTCAAATCAGAAGAGTATTGCTAATGAAAAACATCAACCCAACGCAGACCGCTGCCTGGCAGGCACTACAGAAACATTTTGATGAAATGAAGGACGTCACCATCGCGGATCTGTTCGCGAAAGATGCCGATCGTTTCACTAAGTTCTCCGCGACCTTCGATGACCTGATGCTGGTGGATTTCTCCAAGAACCGCATTACCGAAGAGACGCTGGCAAAACTGCAGGATCTGGCAAAAGAGACTGAGCTTGCCGACGCCATCAAATCCATGTTCTCCGGCGAAAAGATCAACCGCACCGAAGACCGTGCCGTGCTGCACGTGGCCCTGCGTAACCGTAGCAATACGCCAATCATCGTTGACGGCAAAGATGTGATGCCGGAAGTAAACGCGGTGCTGGAAAAGATGAAAACCTTCTCCGAAGCGATCATCTCAGGTCAGTGGAAAGGTTACACCGGCAAAGCAATTACGGATGTTGTTAACATCGGTATCGGCGGCTCTGACCTCGGTCCGTTCATGGTGACCGAAGCGCTGCGTCCGTACAAAAACCACCTCAACATGCACTTTGTCTCTAACGTCGATGGTACCCACATCGCCGAAGTGCTGAAGAACGTAAATCCGGAAACCACCCTGTTCCTGGTGGCGTCCAAAACCTTCACTACTCAGGAAACCATGACCAACGCCCACAGCGCGCGCGATTGGTTCCTGAAAACCGCGGGCGACAACAAGCACGTGGCGAAACACTTCGCGGCGCTGTCCACCAACGGTAAAGCCGTCAGCGAGTTCGGTATCGACACCGCGAATATGTTCGAGTTCTGGGACTGGGTTGGTGGCCGCTACTCTCTGTGGTCTGCAATCGGCCTGTCCATCATCCTGTCCGTGGGCTTCGACAACTTCGTTGAGCTGCTCTCTGGCGCGCACGCAATGGACAAACACTTCTCCACCACTGCACCTGAGAAAAACCTGCCGGTGCTGCTGGCGCTGATTGGGATCTGGTACAACAACTTCTTCGGCGCTGAAACCGAAGCAATTCTGCCGTACGACCAGTACATGCACCGCTTTGCGGCCTACTTCCAGCAGGGGAACATGGAATCCAACGGTAAGTACGTTGACCGTAACGGCAACGCGGTGGATTACCAGACTGGACCAATCATCTGGGGCGAGCCGGGTACCAACGGTCAGCACGCGTTCTACCAGCTGATTCACCAGGGCACCAAAATGGTACCGTGCGATTTCATCGCGCCGGCGATTACACACAACCCGCTGTCCGACCACCATCCAAAGCTGCTGTCTAACTTCTTCGCACAGACAGAAGCGTTGGCGTTCGGTAAATCCCGCGAGGTGGTAGAGCAGGAATACCGTGACCAGGGTAAAGATCCGGCCACGCTGGAGCACGTTGTGCCGTTCAAAGTGTTCGAAGGCAACCGTCCAACCAACTCCATCCTGCTGCGTGAAATCACGCCATTCAGCCTGGGCGCGCTGATTGCGCTGTACGAGCACAAGATCTTCACTCAGGGCGCTATTCTGAACATCTTCACCTTTGACCAGTGGGGCGTTGAGCTGGGCAAACAGCTGGCAAACCGTATTCTGCCAGAGCTGGGTGACGATAAAGTGATCGACAGCCACGACAGCTCCACCAATGGTTTGATTAACCGTTATAAAGCATGGCGTGCGTAATTAATATGTCATGAAAAATGCCGGCGATATGCCGGCATTTTTTTATCGGATAATTCCTGATGTCTGTTAGTTAACTCAAATTCTGACTCTGAGTTTAATCTGAAAAAGGCGCTTAACCTGCTAATTGCTGCGGTTTATTTTAAGAAAATACGCAGAAGTAAGATAATAAAATTATATTATAACTTATTGATTTTAATTGTTAATTTATTTTAATATTTTGTTTTTCTTTTCTGTTTTATCCATTAGTCCGAAAACCACTCCCCTATTTCCCCCCACGGTAAACCCACTGCTGTAGTTGTGTATACTCGATTCCGCCTGAATTTCTTTTCGGGCAAATCTCCATTCATTCATTGAAGGGAAATTGTTATGAAGAAAGTACTGTATGGCATTTTTGCCATATCTGCACTTGCGGCGACCTCTGTCTATGCAGCTCCGGTCCAGGTCGGGGAAGCAGCAGGGTCGGCAGCGACGTCTGCGTCTGCGGGAAGTTCTACCGCAGCCAGCACCAGCACCGTAAGTTCAGCCGTGGGTGTCGCGCTGGCGGCAACCGGTGGCGGTGATGGCTCCAATACCGGAACCACGACCACTACGACAACCAGCACCCAGTAATACCGGGTGTTTTAATCATAACCACACTTCGGTGTGGTTATTTCGCCCCTTCGGAGAAGAGTCGTGAAGCGACCTGCAATCATTCTGATTTGCCTGCTGTTGCAGGCGTGCTCAGCCACCACCAAAGGGCTGGGGCATTCACTGTGGGACAGCCTGTTCGGCACACCGGGCGTGCATCTGACCGATGACGAACTTCAGAACATGCCGTACGCCAGCCAGTACATGCAGCTTAATGATGGCCCGCAACTGTTTGTGGTGCTCGCTTTCGATGAAAACGGGCAGCAGAAATGGGTGACGCAGGATCAGGCCACCATCGTGACGCAGCATGGTCGTATTGTGAAAACGCTGCTCGGCGGCGATAACCTGCTTGAGGTGAATAATCTCGCCGAAGACCCGCTCATCAAGCCAAATCAGATCGTCGACGGCGCAGGCTGGACGCGCACCATGGGCTGGACCGAGCACAAGCAGGTGCGCTACGCCACGGCCCGCTCCACCTTCCGCTGGGACGGTACGGATAGCGTGAAAATGGGCAGCGACGAAACGCAGGTTCGCGTGCTGGATGAGAAGGTGACAACCGACCAGGCCACCTGGCATAACCGCTTCTGGATTGACGAGGAAGGGCAGATCCGTCAGTCCTTACAGTATCTCGGCGCCGGTTTCTTCCCGGTGAAAACCACCCTGATCAAGGCGGCGAAATCATGAAAACGCTCATCCACGCTGCGCTTGTCGCCAGTCTTGCCGCGCCGCTGGCATGGTCCGCAGGAACGGTAAAGGTCTACACGCCGGACAGTGAAAAACCCAAAACCTTAACCAACGCCGAGCATCTGCTCGATCTCGTCGGGCAGCCGAGGCTTGCCAACAGCTGGTGGCCGGGAGCGGTGATTGGCGAGCATCAGGCGACGGTTAAGGCGGAGCAGGAACACCTTGCCTTGCTGGCCCGACTGACGGGTCTGGCGGAGCAGGAAGACGGCGACGATGCCGCAGCCATTAACAGCGTTCGCCAGCAGCTTCAGGCGCTGAAGGTGACAGGCCGCCAGAAAGTCAATCTTGATCCAGATGAAGTGCGCGTCACGGAAAAGGGCAACCCCACGCTTCAAGGGGAGTACACCCTCTGGCTGCCGGTGAAGCCGACGACGGTGACCGTGATGGGGCTTATCAGCAGCCCGGGTAAAAAGCCCTTTACGCCCGGCCGCGACGTGGCGAGCTATCTTGACGAACAAAGCCTGCTGAGCGGCGCGGATAACAGCTACGCATGGATTATTTATCCCGACGGGCATACGCAAAAAGCGCCGGTGGCGTACTGGAATAAACGCCATATCGAACCCATGCCGGGCAGCATCATTTTTGTCGGTTTTGCCGACCATTTCTGGACGAAGGCATATGACGGGCTTAACGCCGATATCCTTCACTCCCTGACACAGCGGATACCGGAAGAATGAAAAGAACCTATCTCTACAGCATGCTGGCGCTCTGCGTAAGCGCCGCCTGCCATGCAGAAACGTATCCGGCACCTGTTGGCCCGTCTCAGTCAGACTTCGGCGGCGTCGGTTTACTGCAAACGCCTACCGCGCGCATGGCGCGTGAAGGGGAAATTAGCCTGAACTACCGCGATAACGACCAGTATCGCTACTATTCCGCCTCCGTACAGCTTTTCCCGTGGCTCGAAACCACGCTGCGCTACACCGACGTGCGTACGAAACAGTACAGCAGCGTCGACGCCTTCTCCGGCGATCAGACCTACAAAGATAAAGCCTTCGACGTCAAGCTGCGCCTGTGGGAAGAGAGCTACTGGATGCCGCAGGTCTCCGTGGGTGCAAAAGATATCGGCGGGACCGGCCTGTTTGATGCGGAATACATCGTGGCCAGCAAAGCCTGGGGGCCGTTTGACTTCTCTCTGGGGCTTGGCTGGGGTTATCTCGGCACCAGCGGCAACGTCAAAAACCCGTTCTGTACCTACAGCGATAAATACTGCTATCGCGATAACAGCTACAAGAAAGCGGGCTCCATCAACGGCGATCAGATGTTCCATGGTCCGGCCTCGCTGTTCGGCGGCGTGGAATACCAGACACCGTGGCAGCCGCTGCGCCTGAAGCTGGAGTACGAAGGGAACGACTACTCGCAGGACTTCGCCGGGAAGATTGAGCAGAAGAGCAAGTTTAACGTCGGCGCCATTTATCGCGTCACCGACTGGGCCGACGTTAACCTCAGCTACGAGCGCGGCAACACGGTGATGTTTGGCTTCACGCTGCGCACTAACTTTAACGACATGCGGCCGCACTACAACGATAACGCGCGGCCTGCCTACCGGCCGGAGCCGCAGGATGCGATTCTGCAGCACTCCGTGGTGGCAAACCAGCTGACGCTGTTGAAATACAACGCCGGTCTGGCCGATCCGAAAATTCAGGTGAAAGGCGATACGCTGTACGTCACCGGCGAGCAGGTGAAATACCGCGACTCGCGGGAAGGGATCGAACGCGCCAACCGGATCGTGATGAACGATCTCCCGGACGGGATCCGCACGATCCGCGTGACGGAGAACCGCCTGAATCTGCCTCAGGTTACAACCGAAACCGATGTCGCCAGCCTCAAGCGCCACCTGGAAGGAGAACCGCTCGGGCATGAAACCGAGCTGGTGCAAAAACGCGTAGAGCCGATCGTGCCGGAAACCACCGAGCAGGGCTGGTATATCGACAAATCACGCTTTGATTTCCATATCGATCCGGTGCTGAACCAGTCCGTCGGCGGGCCGGAAAACTTCTACATGTATCAACTGGGTGCGATGGCGACGGCGGATCTGTGGGTCACCGATCACCTGTTGACCACCGGTAGCCTGTTCGGCAACATCGCGAACAACTACGACAAGTTTAACTACACCAACCCGCCGAACGACTCGAAGCTGCCGCGCGTGCGTACCCGCGTGCGTGAATACGTGCAGAACGATGTCTATGTGAATAACCTGCAGGCCAACTACTTCCAGTACTTCGGCAACGGCTTCTACGGCCAGGTTTACGGGGGCTACCTGGAGACTATGTTCGGCGGCGCGGGGGCGGAGGTGCTGTATCGTCCCGTCGACAGCAACTGGGCGTTCGGGATTGATGCCAACTACGTTAAGCAGCGTGACTGGCGCAGCGCGCAGGACATGATGAAGTTCACCGACTACAGCGTCAAAACCGGCCACCTGACCGCCTACTGGACGCCGTCGTTCGCGCAGGACGTACTGGTGAAAGCCAGCGTCGGCCAGTATCTGGCGGGCGATAAGGGCGGCACGCTGGATATCTCCAAACACTTCGACAGCGGCGTCGTGGTGGGCGGCTACGCCACCATCACCAACGTCTCGCCGGACGAATACGGGGAAGGGGACTTCACCAAAGGGGTCTACGTGTCGATTCCGCTGGATCTCTTCTCGTCAGGTCCGACCCGCAGCCGCGCGGCGGTGGGCTGGACGCCGCTGACGCGTGACGGGGGCCAGCAGCTTGGGCGTAAGTTCCAGCTGTATGACATGACCAGCGATAAGAACATTAACTTCCGCTGATGCTTCACGCCGGGCGGCACTGCGTTTGCCCGGCCTACGGTTTTTGTAGGCCCGGTAAGCGCAGCGCCACAGGGCGAATGCGCCAAACATAAACAAAAAATATAGATCCCCGTCACATTTTTGCGTTATACAGGAATCCCGCCCTGGAGAATGAGGTGCTGTATGACATCCCTGACTCGCCCGCGCGTTGAGTTTATCTCAACCATCCTCCAGACCGTGCTGAACCTCGGTCTGTTGAGCCTTGGCCTGATCCTGGTCGTCTTTCTCGGTAAAGAGACGGTGCATCTGGCGGATGTGCTGTTCGCCCCTGAACAAACCAGCAAATATGCGCTGGTGGAAGGCCTGGTGGTCTACTTTCTCTACTTTGAATTTATCGCCCTGATTGTGAAGTACTTTCAGTCCGGCTTTCACTTCCCGCTGCGCTATTTTGTCTACATTGGCATCACTGCGATTGTGCGGCTGATCATCGTCGATCATAAGTCTCCGCTCGATGTGCTGATCTACTCGGCGGCGATCCTGCTGCTGGTGATCACCCTCTGGCTGTGCAATTCGAAGCGGCTGAAACGGGAGTAAAAAAATGGCGGCCCGAAGGCCGCCGAATAACAGTCACAAGTTGGGTCAATACAATACGTCTAAAGTTGAGGGTTGCAGTGGCATAACAGATGAAACTTAACCTTTCACGCCGCCCGCCGTCAGGCCGTTGACCAGCCAGCGCTGGGCCAGCAGGAACACCACGGTAATCGGGATGGCGGAGAGTACGGCCGCCGCGGCAAAATCGCCCCACAGGTAGTTTTGCGGATTGAGGTATTGCTGCATGCCTACGGCCAGGGTGTAGCTGTTCACATCGCGCAGTAACAGTGAGGCAACCGGTACTTCGGTTATCGCCGCGATAAACGACAGGATAAACACCACCGCCAGAATCGGCACGGACAGCGGCAGCAGCACCAGACGGAACGCCTGCCACGGGGTGGCACCGTCCAGCGACGCCGCTTCTTCCAGCGAGCCGTCGATGGTTTCGAAATAGCCTTTGATGGTCCACACGTGCAGGGCAATACCGCCGAGATAGGCGAAGATCACGCCGCCGTGGGTATTCAGGCCGATAAACGGTACGTACTGGCCGAGACGGTCAAACAGAGCATACAACGCGACCAGAGACAGCACGGCCGGGAACATCTGGAAAATCAGCATGCCTTTTAGCAGCGTCGCTTTGCCCGGGAAACGCATGCGGGCAAAGGCATAAGCACAGGTGGTGGAGAGCGTCACGATGCCGATCGCGGTGATGGTCGCCACCTTCACCGAGTTCCACAGCCACAGCAGCACCGGGAACGGCGGCGGCGTGACGCGGCCATCCGCGTGCTCCACGCTGAAGCCCAACGCGAGCTTCCAGTGCTCCCAGGAGATTTCATCCGGGATCAGGCTCCCGGTGGCGAAGTTGCCCGAACGCAGGGAGATGGCGATGACCATCAGCAGCGGGAACATGATCGCCGCGATGAAAATCAGCAGGCCCAGGTGCGTCGCCAGAAGGCGCAGTTTCTGAGATTTGGGTTGTACCATTGCCATGTTCAGTGCCCTCCTTAGTCAAATTTCATACGTGTGGCTTTCAGGTTCACAATCGCCAGGGCGCCAACCAGCAGGAAGATCAGGGTGGCAATCGCCGCCGCCAGGCCGAAGTCCTGACCGCCGCCGCCCTCGAAGGCGATACGGTAGGTGTAGCTCACGAGCAGGTCGGTATAGCCTGCCGGCGTCGTGGTGCCAAGGCGGTCCGGACCACCGTTGGTCAACAGCTGAATCAGCACGAAGTTGTTAAAGTTAAAGGCGAAGCTGGCAATCATCAGCGGCGTCAGCGGCTTAATGAGCAGCGGCAGCGTAATTTTAAAGAAATTCTGGAACGGACCTGCGCCATCCATCGCCGAGGCTTCATACAGATCGTCCGGGATAGCCTTCAGCAGGCCCATGCACAGGATCATCATGTACGGATAACCCAGCCAGGTGTTCACGATGATAATCATCGAACGGGCGGTGGTCGGGTCGCTGAACCAGGCCGGTTTGATACCGAACAGCGCGCTCAGCATCATGTTGATTTCACCGAAGCTCTGGTTAAACAGTCCTTTGAAAATCAGAATCGAGATAAACGACGGTACGGCGTAGGGCAGAATCAGCAGCACGCGGTAAATCGCTTTGCCTTTCAGCGACTCCCACTGCACGAGACAGGCCAGCACCATGCCCACGGCCACGGTCAGGATCACCGTCAGCACCGAGAACACCACCGTCCAGACGAAGATGGCAAAGAACGGTTTCTGGATGCCTTCGTCGGTAAACACGCGGGTAAAGTTGTCCCAGCCGATGGTGACGGTATAGCCCGGGCTGAGCTTGTCATCACCCCATTTTCCGTCGGCGGTAATGGATTGATAGAAACCAATGTCGTTATTCGGACGGTACTTCACGCCGCTCTGGTTGTTGGTCAGCGTACCGTCATCCGCCAGGGTATAAAGCGGCTGCGTGCCGGAGAACTGGCGCAGCGAGCTCATGGTGACTTTGCTTTCGTCTGGCAGCACGGCGGTGAGCTGGGTCAGCGCCTGACGGTTCTGGGTGATGATACGCAGGTTGGCACGTTCACCTTCCGGCAGGGCCGCAGCCTCTTTTAAGGCCAGCTTCTGCTCGCCGCCAAATTTGAACGCGTCGGAAATATAGTTTTTGCCGCTCTCACCGTCGGTAAGCGCTAACTTCCACTCGTCACCCGCAGGATACAGGCCGAAGTTAAAGGTTTTACCCGCCTGATAAGAGCGATCAAGAAGCACCTGCTGTGCGCGTTCTTGCGCAAGCTGGTTGGTGCTGCTGTAGTTGGTGAACGCAATGGCGATGGTGCAGATCAGTGGGAACAGGACAAACAGCCCCATCCCGGCCACGCCCGGGTAAACATAACGCCAGGCATAGGCTTTACGGTTGGCGAAAATATACAGGCCAGCAGAGCTCAGGATCAGCGTCATGATGGCAAACAGATATTCCCCTTGTACGTACATTAAAACAACAAGGTAACCCACCAGCAGACACAGCAGACCGATCGCTGACCACTTCAGCGCGTCGCTTTGCCACCAGTGCTTCTTTTTAATGACATCCATGGGGTTCTTCCTCTACAACGTTTGATCTTTTCTCCCTCTCCTGGGGAGAGGGCCGGGGTGAGGGCGTGCGGATAGCGACAACCCTCACCCTAACCCTCTCCCACCGGGAGAGGGGACTACGGCATTACTTAGTAATACGACCCTGCGCATCTTTCAGTGCGGCATCGACAGTCTGACGACCGCTTGCAGCGTTGATGACCGCAGTACGGGTGGCGTACCAGAACGCAGCCATCTGCGGGATGTTCGGCATGATTTCGCCTTTCTGGGCGTTATCCATGGTGGCCGCGATGCGTGGATCTTTCGCCAGCTGATCCTGGAAGGATTTCAGCGCCACGGCACCCAGCGGTTTGTCCTTGTTCACTTCACCCAGGCCCTGATCGGTGAGCAGATAGTTTTCCAGGAACTCTTTCGCCAGCTCTTTGTTCGGGCTGGCGGCGTTGATGCCCGCGCTCAGCACGCCCACGAACGGTTTAGACGGCTTGCCGTTGAAGGTTGGCAGCAGCGTCACGCCGTAGTTGATTTTGCTCTTGTCGATGTTGGTCCAGGCCCACGGACCGTTGATGGTCATCGCAGTTTCGCCTTTGTTGAACGCCGCTTCCGCGATGGAGTAGTCGGTATCCGCGTTCATGTGTTTGTTCTTAATCAGGTCAACCAGGAAGGTCAGGCCTTTTTTCGCGCCCGCGTTATCCACACCCACGTCTTTCACGTCATATTTGCCGTTTTCAAACTTGAACGCGTAACCGCCGTCGGCAGCAATCAGCGGCCAGGTGAAGTACGGTTCTTGCAGGTTGAACATCAGGGCGGATTTACCCTTCGCCTTCAGCTCTTTATCCAGTTTCGGGATCTCTTCCCAGGTTTTCGGCGGGTTTGGCACCAGGTCTTTGTTGTAAATCAGAGACAGGGCTTCAACTGCGATTGGGTAAGCGATCAGCTTGCCGTTGTAGCGAACGGCGTCCCAGGTGAACGGGAACAGTTTGTCCTGGAAAGCTTTGTCCGGGGTGACTTCAGCCAGCAGGCCAGACTGCGCGTAACCGCCGAAACGGTCGTGCGCCCAGAAGATGATGTCCGGGCCGTCACCGGTTGCTGCAACCTGCGGGAACTTCTCTTCCAGCTTGTCCGGGTGTTCTACGGTAACTTTGATACCGGTGTCTTTTTCGAATTTTTTGCCCACTTCGGCCAGGCCGTTATAGCCCTTGTCGCCGTTAATCCAGATAACCAGCTTGCCTTCTTCAATTTTGGCGAGCGCTGGGGCGGAAATCATCATTGCTGCAAGGGCGGACAATGCGAAAACACGTGCGCCAGTCTTGATATTCATATCTGCCATCCTTTTTGGTGATGTGCTCGTGGATACATAAGGTGGTTCAACGTGACTCAGTCTCCTTATTTGACATCCTCTTTCCATCCTCCCAACCCCTACGCCCCACCCCCTGTTTGTGTGATCTCCGTTGCATAAATTTAAGTTATGAGTGCTGGCGCACATAAAAACCCACCGAATTTTGCAGGCGGCTTCACGAATTTCGCCTCAGCCCCCCGGCTGCGGTCGCAGAGCCTGCTCTCTCATCCTCCCGCCTCCTCCCCCATAAAAAAGCCGGGGGGTGGAGGATTCACGAAAGTAATGGATACCCCATAGTGAACTTATCTTGAATGTTTCTGTCGGTGACAGGTTGTAACGAAGGGAGAAGGGCATGGCGAGCGTACAGCTGCGTAATGTAACGAAAGCCTGGGGCGACGTAGTGGTGTCGAAAGACATCAATCTGGACATCACTGAAGGCGAGTTTGTGGTGTTTGTGGGCCCATCAGGCTGTGGTAAATCTACTCTGCTGCGCATGATTGCCGGTCTTGAAACCATCACCAGCGGCGATTTGCTGATCGGTGATACCCGAATGAATGACATCCCGCCTGCCGAACGTGGCGTAGGCATGGTGTTCCAGTCTTATGCACTTTATCCCCATCTTTCCGTTGCCGAGAACATGTCTTTTGGCCTGAAGCTGGCCGGGGCAAAAAAAGAGGTCATTAACCAGCGCGTTACGCAGGTGGCGGAAGTGTTACAGCTGGCGCACCTGCTGGAGCGTAAACCGAAAGCGCTTTCCGGTGGTCAGCGTCAGCGCGTGGCGATTGGCCGTACGCTGGTGGCCGAGCCGCGCGTGTTCCTGCTCGATGAACCTCTCTCTAACCTGGATGCCGCGCTGCGCGTCCAGATGCGTATCGAAATCTCCCGTCTGCACAAGCGCCTTGGCCGCACGATGATTTACGTCACCCACGATCAGGTCGAAGCGATGACCCTGGCTGACAAAATCGTGGTGCTGGACGCCGGTCGCGTGGCGCAGGTGGGCAAACCGCTGGAGCTCTATCACTACCCGGCAGACCGCTTTGTTGCGGGCTTTATTGGCTCGCCAAAGATGAACTTCCTGCCTGTTAAAGTGACGGCGACGGCGATTGAACAGGTACAGGTGGAGCTGCCAAACCGCCAGCAAGTCTGGCTGCCGGTCGACAGCGCCAACGTACAGGTCGGGGCAAATATGTCCCTCGGTATCCGTCCTGAGCATCTGCTGCCAAGCCACATTGCGGATGTGACGCTGGAAGGTGAAGTTCAGGTCGTCGAACAGCTTGGTCACGAAACACAGATTCATATCCAGATCCCCGCCATCCGTCAGAACCTGGTCTACCGCCAGAATGACGTGGTGTTGGTAGAAGAGGGTGCCACATTCGCTATCGGCTTGCCGCCAGAGCGCTGCCATCTGTTCCGTGAGGATGGCACTGCATGTCGTCGGTTGCATAAAGAGCCAGGCGTTTAAGCAATCCCAAAAGAAGACACGAAACCGACAGGTGAAGTGTTCAAAGAAAAGCAATGATCTCAGGAGATAGAATGATGATTACTCTGCGCAAACTTCCTCTGGCAGTTGCCGTCGCAGCGGGCGTAATGTCTGCTCAGGCGCTGGCCGTGGATTTCCATGGTTATGCTCGTTCCGGTATCGGCTGGACGGGTAGTGGCGGCGAACAACAGTGCTTCCAGGCAACCGGTGCCCAAAGTAAATACCGTCTTGGTAACGAATGTGAAACCTATGCGGAACTGAAGCTGGGCCAGGAAGTGTGGAAAGAAGGCGACAAGAGCTTCTACTTCGACACCAACGTAGCGTACTCCGTGGCGCAGCAGAACGACTGGGAAGCCACTGACCCGGCGTTCCGTGAAGCTAACGTGCAGGGTAAAAACCTGATCGAATGGCTGCCAGGCTCTACCATCTGGGCCGGTAAGCGTTTCTATCAGCGTCATGACGTACATATGATCGACTTCTACTACTGGGATATCTCTGGTCCTGGTGCGGGTCTGGAAAACATCGATGTCGGTTTTGGTAAGCTCTCTCTGGCAGCAACCCGTTCTTCCGAAGCAGGCGGTTCATCCTCTTTCGCCAGCAACAGTATTTATGATTACACCACTCGTACAGCGAACGATGTCTTTGACGTGCGCCTGGCACAGATGGAAATCAACCCAGGCGGCACTCTAGAACTGGGTGTTGATTACGGTCGTGCTAACCCGCGTGATGATTATCGCCTGGTTGATGGTGCTTCAAAAGATGGTTGGATGTTCACCGCTGAGCACACCCAGAGCATGCTGAAGGGCTATAACAAGTTTGTGGTTCAGTATGCCACTGACTCAATGACGTCTCAGGGTAAAGGCTTGTCTCAAGGTACTGGTGTAGGCATCGATTCTAACTCGGGTTATGCCTACGACATTAACAACAACGGTAGCCTGCTGCGTATTCTCGACCACGGTGCAATCTCTCTGGGCGATCGCTGGGACCTGATGTATGTCGGTATGTACCAGGACATCGACTGGGATAACAACAACGGGACCAAGTGGTGGACCGTGGGTGTACGTCCGATGTTCAAATGGACGCCTATCATGAGCACCTTGCTGGAAGTGGGTTACGACAACGTGAAATCGCAAAGCGCTGACGAAACCAACAACCAGTACAAAATCACCCTGGCACAACAGTGGCAGGCAGGCGACAGCATTTGGTCTCGCCCGGCAATCCGTGTATTCGCAACCTACGCCAAGTGGGATGAGAAGTGGGGTTATGACTACAACGGTAACCCATCTAACAACGCTAACTACGGTAAAGCGTTCAAAGATGGTTTCAATGGAAGCTCCTTCGGTCGTGGCGACAACGACGAGTGGTCCTTCGGCGCCCAGATGGAAATCTGGTGGTAATCCCGTCTTAACCTGACGTAATGACCAAACTGAGGGGCGCAAGCCCCTCAATCCTTGGGACGGCGCGCTATTGCCTGGCTACCGCTGAACCTGTGCATTTTGAGGTGATAACAATGAAAATGAACAAAACTCTCCTTGCCCTTTGTTTATCCGCAGGGCTGCTGGCAAGCGCGCCTGCCGTAACGCTCGCTAACGTCAACTTCGTTCCGCAAAACACAACATCTGCGCCAGCTATTCCGACAGCGGCACTGCAACAGCTTGTCTGGACCCCTGTCGATCAGTCTAAAACCCAGACCACCCAGCTCTCAACGGGCGGCCAGTCGCTTAATGTTCCGGGTATTACCGGCCCGGTCGCTGCGTATAGCGTACCCGCCAATATCGGTGAGCTGGCCATTACCCTGACCAGTGAAGTTAACAAGCAGACGAGAGTATTTGCGCCTAACGTGCTGATTCTCGATCAGAACATGACGCCATCTGCCTTTTTCCCAAGCGAATACTTTACCTATCAGGAACCCGGCGTAATGAGCGCCGATCGTCTGGAAGGCGTCATGCGCCTGACGCCTGCGCTGGGCCAGCAAAAACTCTACGTGCTGGTCTTTACCACCGAGCAGGATCTCCAGAAGACCACCACGCTGCTCGATCCGGCTAAAGCCTACGCAAAAGGCACCGGTAACGCGGTTCCGGACATTCCGGACCCGATCGCACGTCACGTCACCGACGGAACGTTAAAGCTGAAGGTGAAAACGAACAGCGGTTCCAGCGTGCTGGTCGGCCCACTGTTTGGCTCCTCCGGTAACGGCCCTGTGACCGTGGGCAATACCGCAGCACCTGCTTACACCGCACCTGCTGCCACGGCAGCCGCACCGGTCGCCGCCGCAGCGCCAGCCCCGGCGAAGAAAGCGGAGCCGGTACTGAACGACACCGAAGAGTACTTCAACAACGCCATTAAGCAGGCGGTGAAGCGCGGCGATGTCGATAAAGCGCTGAAGCTGCTTGATGAAGCCGAACGTTTAGGTTCAACCACTGCCCGTTCCACCTTTATCAGCAGTGTAAAAGGCAAGGGGTAACCATTTCCCCACAGTGCTGATTTGTTAGTAGTTTAGTGCGCCTGAGTGGGCGCACTTTTTTTCGTATCCGCCATGCTGTTGCGCCCATGTTGCGATCATGATCGTTAAATAACGTTTGGCCCCCCTCAATCTGTGTTTCTGCGATACAATGCCATTACGTTATGTATCGGAGAGTCTGGCATGTCACACCCTGCGCTAACGCAACTGCGTGCGCTGCGCTATTTCGACCAAATACCTGCGCTTGATCCGCAGCAACTGGACTGGTTGTTGCTGGAAGATTCCATGACGAAACGTTTTGAGCAACAGGGTAAAACGGTCACGGTGACCCTGATTCAGGAAGGGTTTGTCTCTGGCGATGAGATCGCCAGCGAGCTGCCGCTGCTGCCGCAGGAGGAACGCTACTGGCTGCGCGAAATTTTGCTCTGTGCCGATGGCGAACCCTGGCTTGCCGGGCGCACGGTGGTGCCCGAATCAACGCTTTCCGGGCCTGAGCTGGCGCTGCAGCGGCTGGGGAAAACGCCGCTGGGACGTTATCTCTTCACCTCATCTGAGCTGACCCGTGATTTTATTGAGATTGGTCGTGATGCCGAACTGTGGGGGCGCCGTTCCCGCCTTCGCCTGAGCGGTAAGCCGTTAATCCTGACGGAGCTTTTTTTACCGGCATCACCGTTGTACTAAGAGGAAGAAAAAAATGGAGTGGAGCCTGACGCAGAATAAGCTGTTGGCGTATCACCGCTTAATGCGTACCGATAAACCCATTGGCGCGCTGCTGCTGCTGTGGCCGACCTTATGGGCGCTGTGGGTGGCCACGCCGGGCGTGCCGCCGCTGTGGATCCTGGGCGTGTTTGTTGCCGGCGTCTGGCTGATGCGCGCGGCGGGCTGCGTGGTGAATGACTATGCCGATCGTAAATTTGACGGCCACGTAAAGCGTACTGCCAACCGCCCGCTACCCAGCGGCCAGGTGACCGGAAAAGAAGCCCGCGTGCTGTTCATCGTTCTGGTGCTGCTCTCTTTCCTGCTGGTGTTAACCCTGAACACCATGACGATTCTGCTGTCCGTCGCAGCGCTGGCTCTGGCCTGGGTCTATCCCTTTATGAAGCGCTATACCCACCTGCCTCAGGTGGTGCTGGGGGCGGCGTTTGGCTGGTCGATTCCGATGGCGTTTGCAGCGGTTAGTGAGTCCTTACCGCTTAGCTGCTGGCTGATGTTCCTGGCAAATATTCTCTGGGCCGTAGCGTATGACACGCAATATGCGATGGTTGACCGCGACGATGACCTGAAAATAGGCATTAAATCGACCGCCATCCTCTTTGGTCGTCAGGACAAACTCATTATTGGCATTCTGCAGGTTGCGGTACTGGCGCTGATGGTCGCGATTGCGCGCCTGAACGGGCTGAACTGGGAATTTTACTGGTCGATACTGGTGGCGGGATTGCTGTTTGCCTACCAGCAGAAGCTGATTGCAAAACGCGAACGCGAAGCCTGTTTTAAGGCGTTTATGAACAATAACTATGTCGGTCTGGTGCTGTTTTTAGGGCTGGTCATGAGCTATTTTTCCTGATCGACGCGCGGTCGTGCCCTGCCGGGTATGACCGCATCATCATCCGGCATTACCGCCCTCACAAATTTAAACCGTCGTTTCATAAATTCGCGCTTTTGTGAGGCGCTTCACCTACGCTTCTCCCGGGCTGGTCTATTTTCTAAGCGTAAAAAAATAAAACACTGTTTTAACGCTGACATCACTACCCTGGAGCTGACTCAATGAAAACGACCCTCAAGCCGTTACTGGCCGCGCTGTGCCTGTCTGCTTTTGCCTGCACCGTTTCTGCCCAAACCATCAAAGCTGCCGATGTGCATCCTGAAGGCTACCCGAACGTGGTCGCGGTTCAGCACATGGGTGAAAAACTCAAACAGCAAACCGACGGCAAGCTGGAGATTAAGGTTTTCCCGGGCGGCGTGCTGGGGGATGAAAAGCAGATGATAGAGCAGGCGCAGATGGGGGCGATTGACATGATCCGCGTCTCCATGGCGCCGGTTGCCGCTATCCTGCCGGATATTGAAGTCTTCACGCTGCCGTACGTCTTCCGCGATGAGGACCACATGCACAAGGTGATCGACGGGGATATCGGCAAGCAGATCGGCGACAAGCTGACCGCGAACCCGAAATCGAAGCTGGTCTTCCTCGGCTGGATGGATTCCGGCACCCGTAACCTCATCACCAAAGAGCCGATCGTGAAGCCGGAAGATCTGAAAGGGAAGAAAATCCGCGTGCAGGGTAGCCCGGTAGCGCTCGCCACGCTGAAGGATATGGGGGCGAACTCGGTGGCGATGGGCGTTAGCGAGGTTTACAGCGGTATGCAGACCGGCGTGATTGACGGCGCGGAGAACAACCCGCCCACCTTTATCGCTCACAACTACATGCCGGTTGCTAAAAACTACACTCTTAGCGGCCACTTTATCACCCCCGAAATGCTGCTCTATTCGAAAGTGAAATGGGACAAGCTGAGCGCTGACGAACAGCAAAAAATCCTGACGCTGGCCCGTGAAGCGCAGTTCGAACAGCGCAAGCTGTGGAATGCGTATAACGACCAGGCGCTGGCGAAAATGAAGGCGGGCGGCGTGCAGTTCCACGATATCGATAAGACGGTATTCATCAAGGCCACAGAGCCGGTGCGCGCGCAGTATGGCGACAAGCATCAGGATCTGATGAAAGCCATCGCTGACGTCCAGTAAGCCGGAGTACGTATGTCCGAACTCTACCTGAAGTGGATGGACCGTCTGTATCTGCTCGCCATGGCGGTGGCGGGGATTTCGCTGCTGGTGATGACGATTGTCATCCCCATCGGCATCTTTTCACGCTACGTGCTCAATCGCGGCGAATCCTGGCCGGAGCCGATCGCCATTATCTGCATGGTGACGTTCACCTTCATCGGCGCGGCGGTGAGCTACCGCGCCGGATCGCATATCGCGGTCAACATGCTGACCGACCGTTTGCCCGCGTCGCTGCAACGGCTGTGCGCGCGGGTGGTTGATCTGCTGATGCTGCTGATCTCCGGCCTGATGTGCTGGTACAGCTACTGGCTGTGCGTCGAACTGTGGGAGCAGCCGGTGGCGGAGTTCCCCATCCTGACCTCCGGCGAAAGCTATCTTCCGCTGCCGATTGGGTCGGCGATTTTGATCCTGTTTGTGCTTGAACGCCTGCTGTTTGGCTCACAGGAAAACCGTCCGGTCGTGCTGATCGGCAATCACAGTTAAGGGGTGAACGATGGATGCTTTTGTTTTGTTATTCACCCTCGCCATTTTGCTGGCGCTGGGAATGCCGGTGGCCTTTGCCGTGGGCTTAAGCGCCGTAGCGGGGGCATTGTGGATTGACCTGCCTCTGGAGGCGCTGATGATCCAGATAACCAGCGGGGTGAACAAATTTACCCTGCTGGCGATCCCGTTCTTTATCCTTGCCGGGGCGATCATGGCGGAAGGGGGCATTGCCCGACGGCTGGTCAACTTTGCCTACGTTTTTGTCGGCTTCATTCGCGGCGGGCTGTCGTTGGTGAACATCGTCGCCTCGACGTTCTTCGGCGCGATTTCCGGTTCGTCGGTGGCGGATACGGCGTCCATCGGCAGCGTGATGATCCCGGAAATGGAGAAGAAGGGCTATCCGCGCGAATACGCGGCGGCGGTCACGGCGAGTGGGTCGGTGCAGGCGATTCTCATCCCGCCCAGCCACAACTCGGTGATTTACTCGCTGGCGGCGGGTGGCACGGTCTCCATCGCCACGCTGTTCATTGCGGGCGTCCTGCCGGGCCTGCTGCTTGGCGTGAGTCTGATGGTGCTCTGCCTGTGCTTCGCCCGCAAGCGCGGCTATCCGAAAGGGGACAAAATCCCTCTCAAACAGGCGCTGAAAATCATGCTCGACGCGTTGTGGGGGCTGATGACGGTGGTGATTATCCTCGGCGGGATCCTGTCCGGGATATTTACCGCCACCGAATCCGCCGCCGTGGCCTGCCTGTGGGCGTTCTTCGTCACCATGTTCATCTACCGCGACTACCAGTGGAACGAACTGCCGAAGCTGATGTGCCGCACAGTCAAAACGGTCACCATCGTGATGATTTTGATTGGCTTTGCCGCAGCGTTTGGCGCGGTGATGACCTACATGCAGCTGCCGATGCGCATCACCGAGTTCTTCACGTCGCTGTCCGATAACAAGTACGTGATCCTGATGTACCTCAACATTATGCTGCTGCTGATCGGCACGCTGATGGACATGGCGCCGATCATCCTGATCCTGACCCCGGTGCTGCTGCCGGTGACCAACTCGCTGGGGATTGACCCGGTGCATTTCGGGATGATCATGATGGTCAATTTGGGGATCGGGCTGATCACCCCGCCGGTCGGGTCGGTGCTGTTCGTGGCGAGCGCGGTGAGCAAGCAGAAGATCGAGCACGTTGTGCGGGCGATGCTGCCGTTTTACGGCATGCTGCTGGTAGTGCTGGGGATGGTGACGTACATCCCGGCGATTTCATTATGGTTGCCGGGGGTGTTAGGGATGCAGTGATGCCGTTTTATGCCGGGTGGCGGCTACGCCTTACCCGGCCTGCGGTTCGATAACGATTTTATTTCCGACGCAACAGCCGCAGCGCGTTCGCCGTCACCAGCACCGTCGCCCCGGTGTCCGCCAGCACCGCCAGCCACAGCCCGGTCATACCGAGCAGCGTGGTGACGAGAAATATCCCCTTCAGACCCAGCGCAATGCCGATGTTCTGGCGGATATTGGCGCGCGTCGCCCGCGCCAGGCTAATCATCTGCGCCAGCCCGGTCAGGCGGTTATGGGTCAGCGCCGCATCGGCCGTTTCCAGCGCCACATCGGTACCGCTGCCCATCGCAATACCGAGGGTTGCGGCCTTCATCGCCGGGGCATCGTTAATTCCGTCACCCACCATCGCCAGCGGCGCGCGGCTGTTTAGCTCGGTTACCGCGCTGACCTTATCCGCAGGCAGCAACCCGGCCTTAAACTCGAGCCCCAGCTCGCCGGCAATCGCTGCCGCCGCGCGCGGGTTATCACCGGTCAGGATCACGCCCTGTACGCCTAGTTGATGCAGCTCCGCCACGGCGTCTTTGGCATCATCGCGCAGGGTATCGCGCAGTGCCAGCATGCCCAGCGGCGCGCCGTCCTGCATCACGGCAACGACCGTCTGACCGGCCTGCTCTAATGCCTCAACCTGTGGATGAGATAATGTGCCCGCCGCAACAATCAGTACCTTTTTACCGTCGACGACGGCCTCAATTCCTGACCCGACCAGCGCCCGCTGGGCGGTTGCCGAAGGGATATTCAGCCCGCGTCCCTGCGCTTCACGCACAATCGCCTGCGCCAGCGGGTGAGCCGAGCCCTGCTCCACTGCGGCGGCCAGCGCCAGCAGTTCGTCTTCATCGATCGCCTGCGGGTAGACGCCCGTCACCTGCGGCTTGCCGACGGTCAGCGTACCCGTTTTATCGAAGGCGATATGCCGGATCTGACTGAGCTGTTCCAGCGCCGCGCCGCCCTTAATCAGCGCCCCGCGACGGGCCGCCGCCGCCAGTCCCGAGGTAATCGCCGCCGGCGTGGAGATCACCAGCGCGCACGGGCAGCCGATCAGCAGCAGGGTCAGCCCTTTATAAATCCAGCCCTCCCACGGCGCGCCGAAAAACAGCGGTGGAATCACGGTAACCAGCAGGGCAACCAGCATGATAGCGGGGGTGTAAATCCGGCTGAAGCGGTCGATGAAACGCTCGACGGGCGCGCGGCGTTCTTCGGCTTCTTCAATCAGCTTCAGGATGCGGTCGATGGCGCTATCGCCCGGTTCGGACAGGACTTTGAGCTGTACCAGGCGGTCAACGCTGGTGGCACCGGCAGGGACTTTTTCGCCTGCGGCACGCTCTACCGGAATGGATTCTCCGGTCAGGGCGCTTTCGTCAAAGCTTGCGGTGGCGGTGAGCAGCGTACCGTCGGCTGGCAGGCGTCCGCCCGCGGCCACTTCAATCACATCGCCCGGTCGCAGCGTGCTGATGGCGACAGTTTCACGTTTGCCTTCATTAACCCGCGTGGCGGTTTCGGGCTTCAGCGCCATCAGCGCGCTTACCCCTTTGCGCGCCCGGCTCGCCGCCCAGCCCTCAAGCCGTTCGCCGATTAAGAACAGCAGCAGGACCATCGCCGCTTCCGCCGTCGCGCCGATAAACAGCGCGCCGATGGCCGCCACGCTCATCAGCGTTTCGATGGCGAACCAGCTGCCGCTTCTTATCAGGCGCAGAGCCTGACGGGCTATCGGGAAGAGCCCGACCAGGGTAGTGGCGATAAACGCCATGTTACCGAACGGGTGGTTAATCTGCTCCAGACCCCAGCTGACCGCCATCATGATGATGAGCGTGATAAGGGGCAGGTTTTCTTTTAACGGGGAGTTTTTTTCAGCGGGAGCCGTTTCGCTGCGCAGGGTATAGCCCGCCTTGCTGACGGCAGCTTCAACCTGCTTCATGACGTCGCTATCGGCGCTGACCAGCAGCTTTTCGGTGGCAAACAGCACCTGAACGTAGTTCACGCCCGGCACCTGCTTCACTGCATTTTCCACTTTGCGGGCGCAGGCCGCGCAGTCCATGCCGCTGACCATCCAGCTGTAGCGGTTGCCGCTTTCAGGAGGCGCCTGAGTTTGCGTTTCGCACGCACCTTCGCAGCAGCAGTCGTCTTTCGGCGGAACCGGACTGAGCTTAAGTGCCGAAAATTGTGGAACTTTTTTAGATGTTTCTGGAGTCGACATGGCAGTCTCCGGTAATGATAATTTTCTCATTAACCGCAGCATACACTCTGGAGTCGACTCCAGAGTCAAGGCTTATTTAAATATACAGCGAACGCACAATCAGGAAATGCCCGGCAAAGTAGCAGGCGGATGCAATCGCGTTATCCGCACGGAAGCGGCGGCGATAGTGGCTGCCCAGCCAGACGATATTGCCGAGAAACAGCAGCGCCGCACCGAAGAAGGCGGACATCGCCGGGGCGGTTGGACGGAAGAACCATAGCTCCCCGGCCAGCCACACCATCACCAGCGTCATAGCGATAAACGTACAGACCGGCAGACGCATCTCTTCCAGACGCGACCAAATGACTGCTATCAGCAGGGCGCCAATCACCAGCAGCACCAGCGGCAGCGGCCAGAAGAAGGAGAGCGTCATCTGGCTGGCAAAGTAGATGGTATACAGCAGATGCGACAGGAAGAACGCCCCCACGGCGTACAGCAGGCGCTGGCGCGGCAGCAGGGTTAAGGCATCGCCAATCAGGGAGGCACACAGCCCGGCGAGCACCAGATAGCTAATGGCGTTAAACATCGGGGCTTGCCAGGCTAAAAGCAGAAGCAACAGCAGCGTAACGGGTTTAAACAACCAGCGCTGCCAGGCTGGACCGCGATAGGACGCATCGACGTAAAGCCATGCGGAAAAACAGACAGCGATAAATGACCAAAGCATATTAACTCCCTGTAACTGTTGAGGCTGAATAATCAGTTTCTGATCCAGTGTAGTGACGCGGGCGGGCGTTTGGCAATGCCGGGGCAGGCGAGGTATCCTGAATTCCGCATAATCTGATGGGATGTTTTAATGAGCAAGATGCCGCTGTTTTTCATTATCGTGGTGGCGATTATCGTCATTGCCGCCTCGTTCCGCTTCGTGCAACAGCGCCGCGAGAAGGCGGATAACGATGCCGCACCGCTGATGCAAAAGCGCGTGGTGGTGACCAACAAACGTGAGAAGCCGCTCAACGACCGCCGCTCGCGCCAGCAGCAGGTGACGCCTGCGGGCACAACAATGCGCTATGAAGCGAGCTTTAAGCCAGAAACGGGCGGCCTGGAGATGACCTTCCGCCTGGAGGCGCAGCAGTACCATCGGCTGACGGTGGGAGAGAAAGGAACGCTGAGCTACAAAGGGTCGCGGTTTGAAGGGTTTGAACCGGAGCGGTAATTTTCCCCTCACCCCGGCCCTCTCCCAGAGGGAGAGGGTGTAATCGTCCCCTCTCCCTCTGGGAGAGGGTTAGGGTGAGGGCATCAGGCCGCACCTTACTTCTTCACCTGCGCCTTAAACTTCTTCATCCACACCAGCAGTTCAAACACGCCAAAAATAAACACCCGCAGCTGCTGCCAGCCGGTCATCGGCGGGCCATCTTTTGGCAGACCGTTTTTCAGCATCACCATCTGCAGGGCGTGCATGAACGAGGTGAAAATCAGCGCCACGTTAACGAAGATATTCAACGGGCGCGGGAACGGGTGCACCAGATTCAAAATCAAAAATGCCCAGACGCCCAGCATCAGCAAGCGTCCCAGGTTAATCAGTACCGGCATCGGATCCTCCTTGTGCCTGACGGTGATAAAGACGATAAGCCACCTGGCCTGCGACCTTTTCGCGGTGCAGATCCCAGTGAACGGGAACGGGTGGCAGGCCGTTTTCCACTTCGCTTTCTACATAAATTAGCGCGTCATCCGCCAGCCAGCCATTGTGCTCCAGCAGGGATAACGTCTCTTCCAGTAGCCCCTTGCGGAACGGCGGGTCAACAAACACGACATTATGCGGCGTGCCCTGTTGCGCGAGGAAGCTTAGCGTATTGGTATTTACCACTTTCGCATTCGTCGCCTTCAGCGTCGCCAGATTTTGCTGCAGGGTCTGCGCGACGCCGCGCTCCATCTCCAGCAGCGTGGCGCTGGCAGCATAGCGCGACAGTGCCTCCAGCCCTAAGGCACCGCTTCCGGCGAAGCAGTCCAGGCAATGGGCGTCTACCATTGACGGGGCAAGCCAGTTAAACAGCGTCTCGCGAACGCGGTCGGTGGTGGGGCGTAAACCGGGGCTGTCCGGCACCGGTAATTTCCGGCCTCGCCACTGGCCGCCGATAATGCGAATTTGACCGGCCGGGGCGCGGGTGGGTTTCTTCATCTCTGGAAAGCTCTGTTAACCATTGCCCTGCGATTGCGGGCGGTGATGTCAATTAAGTAAAGTGTTAGACTATTTCATCATTTTTTTAGCTTCCCTGTATATAGCGCCGCGAGGAGTGTAGTCGCAGATGGCAAAACAAAAAAAACGTGGCTTCTTTTCCTGGTTGGGTTTCGGTGAAAAAGAGCAAGAAACAGAACAGAAAACCGAAGAACAACAGGTTGCAGAAGAGCAGTCACAGCCTGAAACGCCAGTAGAAACCGCTGCGGTTGTCGAAGCGGAAGAGCCTGCCCACAGCAAAGAAGAGATTGAATCCTTTGCTGAAGAGGTGGTTGAGGTTACTGAACAGGTTCAGGAGAGCGAGAAGCCAGAGCCGGTCGTCATCGAGACCGTTGCCGATGCGCCTCAGGCCGCAACAGAACATGAAGAGCTGCCGCTACCGGAAGAGGTCAACGCCGAAGAGATGTCTGCCGAAGAGTGGCAGGCCGAAGCGGAAACCGTTGAAATCGTTGAGGCGGTGGAAGAAGAGGCGGCACTTGAGCCAGATCTGACCGACGAAGAGCTGGAAGCCCAGGCGCTGGCGGCGGAAGCCGCGGAAGAGTCAGTCATCGTTGTGCCGGTGGAAGAGCAGGCCGAAGAAGAGATCGTGCAGGAGCAGGAAAAACCGACCAAAGAAGGTTTCTTCGCGCGCCTGAAGCGCAGCCTGCTCAAAACCAAAGAAAACTTAGGTTCCGGATTTATCAGTCTGTTCCGCGGCAAGAAGATCGACGACGATCTGTTTGAAGAGCTGGAAGAGCAACTGCTGATTGCGGACGTGGGCGTGGAAACTACCCGTAAGATCATCACCAACCTGACCGAAGGGGCGAGCCGCAAACAGTTGCGCGACGCCGAGGCGCTGTACGGCCTGCTGAAAGACGAGATGGGTGAAATTCTCGCAAAAGTTGACGAACCGCTTAATATTGAAGGCAAAACGCCATTTGTTATTCTGATGGTTGGCGTCAACGGCGTGGGTAAAACCACCACCATCGGCAAGCTGGCGCGTCAGTTTGAGCAGCAGGGCAAATCGGTGATGCTGGCGGCGGGCGATACCTTCCGTGCGGCAGCGGTTGAACAGCTCCAGGTGTGGGGCCAGCGCAACAACATTCCGGTGATTGCCCAGCACACCGGCGCGGATTCCGCGTCCGTGATTTTCGACGCCATCCAGGCGGCGAAGTCGCGCAACGTGGACGTGCTGATTGCCGACACCGCAGGGCGTTTGCAGAACAAATCGCACCTGATGGAAGAGTTGAAGAAAATCGTCCGCGTCATGAAGAAGCTGGACGAAGATGCACCGCATGAAATTATGCTGACTATCGACGCCAGCACCGGGCAGAACGCCATTAGCCAGGCGAAGCTGTTCCATGAAGCGGTAGGACTGACGGGGATCGCGCTGACCAAGCTGGACGGCACCGCGAAAGGCGGGGTGATCTTCTCCGTGGCCGACCAGTTCGGCATTCCTATCCGCTACATCGGTGTGGGCGAGCGTATTGAGGATTTGCGTCCGTTTAAGGCGGACGACTTTATTGAGGCATTATTTGCCCGAGAGGACTAACAATGATTCGCTTTGAACACGTCAGCAAGGCCTATCTCGGTGGGAGACAAGCGCTGCAGGGGGTGACGTTCCACCTGCAGCCGGGCGAGATGGCATTCCTGACCGGCCATTCCGGCGCGGGGAAAAGTACCCTGCTCAAGCTTATCTGTGGGATAGAACGGCCAAGCGCCGGGAAAATCTGGTTCAGCGGCCACGAAATTAGCCGTCTGAAAAACCGCGAAGTGCCGTTTCTGCGTCGTCAGATCGGCATGATTTTCCAGGATCACCACCTGCTGATGGATCGCACCGTTTTCGATAACGTGGCGATCCCGCTGATTATTGCCGGCGCCAGCTATGACGATATCCGTCGTCGCGTCTCTGCGGCGCTGGATAAGGTCGGGCTGCTGGACAAAGCGAAGAACTTCCCGATCCAGCTCTCCGGCGGTGAACAGCAGCGCGTCGGCATCGCCCGCGCGGTGGTGAACAAGCCTGCGGTACTGCTGGCGGATGAACCGACCGGTAACCTGGACGATGCCCTGTCCGAAGGGATTTTGCGTCTGTTTGAGGAATTCAACCGCGTAGGGGTAACGGTACTGATGGCGACGCACGATATGGGACTCATTTCTCGTCGTTCGTACCGCATGCTGACCCTGAGCGACGGGCATTTGCACGGAGGCCACGGTGAACAAGCGTGATGCAATGAACCAGATTCGGCAGTTCGGGAACCGGTTTGACCGTTTCCATAAGCCGCAGGGCGGCGGTGACGGCAATCGTAATGCGCCTAAGCGCCAGAAAGCGGCGCCGAAGCCGGCCTCCCGCAAGACCAACGTGTTTAACGAGCAGGTGCGTTACGCCTTCCACGGCGCGCTGCAGGACCTGAAAAGCAAACCGCTGGCGACGTTCCTGACGGTGATGGTGATTGCCATCTCCCTGACGCTGCCAAGCGTCTGCTACATGGTCTATAAGAACGTCAACCAGGCGGCGTCGCAGTATTATCCGTCACCGCAGATCACCGTTTATCTGGATAAAGCGCTCGACGATAACGCGGCGGCGCAGGTGGTCGGGCAAATCCAGGCCGAGCAGGGCGTGGAAAAGGTCAATTATCTTTCCCGTGAAGAAGCGCTGGGCGAGTTCCGTAACTGGTCAGGCTTTGGCGGCGCGCTGGATATGCTCGAAGAGAACCCGCTGCCTGCTGTGGCGGTGGTGATCCCGAAGCTTGATTTCCAGGGAACCGATTCGCTGAATACCCTGCGCGACCGCATCACCCGCATCAACGGGATTGATGAAGTACGCATGGACGACAGCTGGTTTGCCCGTCTTGCGGCTCTGACCGGGCTGGTGGGACGCGTGTCGGCGATGATCGGCGTGCTGATGGTGGCGGCGGTGTTCCTCGTCATCGGTAACAGCGTGCGTCTGAGCATCTTCGCGCGCCGTGATACCATCAACGTACAGAAACTGATTGGCGCAACGGACGGTTTCATCCTGCGTCCGTTCCTTTACGGCGGCGCGCTGCTCGGTTTTTCCGGCGCATTTCTTTCACTGATATTGTCAGAAATTTTGGTGATGCGGCTTTCGTCTGCCGTCACTGAAGTGGCGCAGGTTTTCGGAACTAAGTTTGATATCAGTGGGTTAGGCTTCGATGAGTGCCTGCTGTTGCTGCTGGTGTGCTCCATGATCGGCTGGATTGCCGCATGGCTGGCAACGGTTCAACATTTACGCCACTTTACTCCCGACTAATAAAAGCGTGATATAATCTTTCCCTGCACCGAGATGTTCGCTCTGCAGGGAAAGCGTCCCTGTTGTCTCTTCCCCTGTTATCATCTCCATGTCACATTTTGTGCGTAATTTATTCACCGTTGCACCTGGAACTTGTGGATAAAATCACTGTCTGATAAAAGAGTGAATGCTAATCTCGTTGCTCAAACGCTTTGGCATGGTTGTTGCCTGACGGGGACAGCCTGGACCAGAAGAAACATTGAGAGGAATGAATGACCAAAGAAATGCAAACTTTAGCTTTAGCCCCTGTTGGTAACCTGGAATCCTATATCCGGGCTGCGAACACCTGGCCGATGTTAACGGCCGAGGAAGAAAAGGAGCTTGCTGAAAAGCTGCATTACCAGGGCGATCTGGAAGCAGCGAAGAAGCTGATCCTGTCTCACCTGCGCTTTGTTGTTCACATTGCTCGTAACTATGCGGGCTATGGCCTGCCGCAGGCGGACTTGATTCAGGAAGGTAACATCGGCCTGATGAAGGCTGTACGTCGCTTTAACCCGGAAGTGGGCGTGCGACTGGTCTCCTTCGCCGTGCACTGGATCAAAGCAGAAATTCATGAATACGTGCTGCGCAACTGGCGTATCGTGAAGGTCGCCACGACAAAAGCGCAACGTAAGCTGTTCTTCAACCTGCGTAAAACCAAGCAGCGTCTGGGCTGGTTCAATCAGGATGAAGTGGAAATGGTGGCGCGTGAGCTGGGCGTATCCAGCAAAGACGTGCGTGAGATGGAATCCCGTATGGCCGCTCAGGACATGACTTTCGATATGTCCTCCGACGACGACGCATCTGACAGCCAGCCGATGGCACCGGTTCTGTATCTGCAGGATAAAACCTCTAACTTTGCCGACGGCATCGAAGAGGATAACTGGGAAGATCAGGCCGCGAACAAGCTGACCCATGCGATGGAAGGCCTCGACGAACGTAGCCAGGACATTATCCGCGCCCGCTGGCTGGACGAAGACAACAAGTCCACGCTGCAGGAGCTGGCCGACCGCTACGGCGTTTCTGCGGAACGTGTTCGTCAGCTTGAAAAGAACGCCATGAAAAAACTTCGCGCCGCTATCGAAGCGTAATTACCGCGAATAACACCGAGAACCCCTGGATGAGAGTCTGGGGGTTTTGTTTTTTTAGCGCCCGCTCTGGCGAATTCCCTCCCCCTGGCAAACACTTACTGATGCGCTAAGCAGGCGACTTCTCAGGGGGACAGGGTGAAAAATAACGAACTGAACGACCGGCGTTTACACGCGACGCCGCGCGGCATCGGCGTCATGTGTAACTTCTATGCCGACAAAGCCGAAAACGCCACGGTGTGGGACGTGGAAGGCAATGAGTACATCGACTTCGCCGCCGGGATCGCGGTGCTGAATACCGGCCATCGCCATCCCAAAGTCATCTCCGCTATAGAAAAACAACTCCACGCGTTTACCCACACGGCCTACCAGATTGTGCCGTACGAAGGCTACGTGGCGCTTGCCGAGCGCATCAACCAGCGCGTGCCGATTGACGGTCCGGCCAAAATCGCGTTCTTCTCGACGGGGGCTGAGGCAGTCGAAAACGCGGTCAAAATTGCCCGCGCGTACACCAGGCGCCCTGGCCTTATCACCTTCGGCGGCGCGTTCCACGGCCGCACTTTTATGACCATGGCGCTGACCGGTAAAGTCGCGCCGTACAAGCTCGGCTTCGGCCCGTTCCCCGGCTCGGTGTATCACGCGCAGTATCCGAACGAGCTGCACGGCGTCAGCACGGCGGAAGCGTTGAAAAGCCTGGAACGCATCTTCAAAGCGGATATCGCTCCTGACCAGGTCGCGGCCATTATTCTCGAACCGGTTCAGGGGGAGGGCGGTTTCAACATCGCGCCCGCTGATTTTATGCAGGCCCTTCGCGCCCTGTGCGATACCCACGGCATTTTGCTGATTGCTGACGAGGTACAAAGCGGCTTCGCCCGCACCGGCAAGCTTTTCTCGATGGAACACCACTGCGTGAAGCCGGACCTGATCACCATGGCAAAAAGCCTGGCGGGCGGGATGCCGCTTTCAGCGGTATCGGGCCGTGCCGACGTGATGGACGCGCCTGCGCCGGGCGGGCTGGGCGGCACCTACGCGGGTAATCCGCTGGCGATTGCCGCAGCGCACGCGGTGCTGGACGTGATTGATGAGGAAGATCTCTGCACGCGCTCGGCGCATCTCGGTCATCACCTGGTGGAAGTGCTCAATAAAGCCAAGGAACACTGCCCATATATCGCTGACATTCGCGCACAGGGCTCGATGGTGGCGGTAGAGTTTAACGATCCGCAATCCGGGCAGCCTTCGCCGGAATTCACCCGCCAGGTGCAGGAACGCGCGTTGAACGAAGGGCTGCTTCTGCTGAGCTGCGGCGTGTACGGCAACGTTATCCGCTTCCTCTATCCGCTTACCATCCCAGAAGCGCAGTTCCGTAAAGCGCTGGATATTATCTCCGCGTCGCTGACACGTTAAAGCCACAAGCCCGGCGGTAAATCCTGTCGGGCTTATCATATATTCATTTCAAATTAGCTATTCCAAAATCATAAAAATGGGGTATGTTTTAGCAGAGTATGCTGAAAAAGCGCGAACAGCACACCAATAACTGAAATAAAGCGCTGCACAACAACATCACAACAATCGTAATAACCATAATAATGGGGAATCTCAGGATGAACATGAAGGGTAAAGCGTTACTGGCAGGATGTATCGCGTTGGCATTCAGCACCATGGCACAGGCAGATATAAAAGTGGCTGTTGTGGGCGCAATGTCCGGTCCGGTAGCACAGTACGGCGACCAGGAGTTTACAGGCGCTGAACAGGCGGTTGCAGACATTAATGCTAAGGGCGGCATCAAGGGAGAAAAACTGCAGATCGTAAAATACGACGATGCCTGTGACCCGAAGCAAGCGGTCGCGGTGGCGAACAAAGTGGTGAACGACGGGATCAAATACGTTATCGGTCACCTCTGCTCCTCCTCTACTCAGCCAGCGTCTGACATCTACGAAGACGAAGGTATTCTGATGATCACTCCGGCTGCAACTGCACCAGAGCTGACCGCGCGAGGCTATAAGCTGACCCTGCGCACCACGGGTCTGGACTCCGATCAGGGCCCAACGGCGGCTAAGTACATTCTGGAAAAAGTGAAGCCGCAGCGTATCGCGATTGTTCACGACAAACAGCAGTATGGTGAAGGTCTGGCCCGTGCGGTGCAGGACGGTCTGAAAAAAGGCAATGCCAACGTGGTCTTCTTTGACGGGATCACCGCCGGTGAGAAAGACTTCTCCACGTTGGTGGCGCGTCTGAAGAAAGAGAATATTGATTTCGTTTACTACGGCGGCTACCACCCTGAAATGGGCCAGATCCTGCGTCAGGCGCGTGCGGCGGGTCTGAAAACCCAGTTCATGGGGCCGGAAGGCGTGGCGAACGTGTCTTTGTCTAACATCGCGGGTGAATCAGCCGAAGGCCTGCTGGTAACCAAGCCGAAGAACTACGACCAGGTGCCAGCGAACAAACCTATCGTGGATGCCATCAAGGCGAAGAAACAGGATCCAAGCGGCGCGTTCGTCTGGACTACCTACGCTGCGCTGCAGTCCCTGCAGGCGGGTCTGAACCAGTCAGCCGATCCGGCTGAGATTGCTACCTGGCTGAAAGCGAACACGGTCGAAACCGTCATGGGGCCGCTGTCCTGGGATGCGAAGGGCGATCTGAAGGGCTTCGAGTTCGGCGTGTTTGACTGGCATGCGAACGGCACGGCGACAGACGCCAAATAAAAGCAAAAAGGCAACGTAAGTTGCCTTTTTTAATGTTTTCTCCCTCTCCCCGTGGGAGAGGGCCGGGGTGAGGGCATCAGGCCGCACAGATCAGGCCGCACAAATCAACTCTGGCGCTTCTCCCACCCGCTCTCCTGCGCCGTAAACCCTAACGCCTGCATAAACGCCGCCATCACGCCGCGGTCTTCCACGCCCACGTCGGCCATCCACCATGAGTTCACGTTCGGGTTTTCGCGGATCACTTCTTCAATTAAATACTGTCCCACACCGCGACGACGGGTCACGTCACGTACGCGCAGCGAGTCCAGCGCCCCCTCCGTGCCGCTCAGGGTCACGCGAACCGCAGCCAGCAAGCGCTCGTTAAAGCGCGCGGCATAAATGCGATGGTTCTCGTCGACATGCAGTGACGAAGGGGAATATTCCGGCCAGATCTTGCCCAGGTCGATATGATCCTGGTCGCTAAAGGTCACCAGACGCACGATAGTCAGTTTCATTAGCTACTTGTCCAAATCAAATTGAGTAGGGGCAGTGTACTCAATTTATTCACTCAGCGGCTTCCTCTTTTTATTCTCATTAACCAGGTGATTAGTTTTTTAGCAATGCAATGGGCAGTGTGAAAACACATGGATCGAAAAATAAGCAGAATTTTAACCTGAAAGGCAGTGTTTTATTCGGCGCTTTGTACCGTTATTTTATGCTGCAAACTGCACTTTTATTTGTTTATCTCTGCCTGATTTCAGAATATTATCTTTGCTTAATCGCCTGAAAAATAGAGATTTTAGTCTGGTTTTTGATAAAAACCTGCGCTAAACCATTAAAGGCACTGGTAAAAATAGCGTTGTTCATTAAAAGTACAGAATGCTTTTTAACCATAATAAAACAAAATATAAACACGATATCACGAATGGGGATTCAGAGATGAAAAGGAACGCGAAGACGTTAATCGCGGGGATGGTCGCACTGTCGATCTCGCATGCCGCTATGGCGGAGGACATTAAAGTTGCGGTAGTGGGTGCGATGTCCGGCCCTGTTGCCCAGTGGGGTGACATGGAGTTCAACGGCGCGCGCCAGGCCATTAAAGACATCAACGCTAAGGGCGGCATCAAGGGCGACAAGCTGGTGGGCGTGGAATATGACGACGCGTGCGATCCGAAACAGGCCGTCGCGGTCGCCAACAAAATCGTCAACGACGGTATCCAGTACGTGATCGGCCACCTGTGTTCATCTTCCACCCAGCCGGCGTCTGATATCTACGAAGACGAAGGCATCCTGATGATCACCCCTGGAGCAACTAACCCTGAGCTGACCCAGCGCGGATACCAGCACATTATGCGTACCGCCGGTCTGGACTCCTCGCAGGGGCCCACCGCGGCGAAATACATTCTCGACACCGTTAAGCCAAAGCGTATTGCTATCATTCATGACAAACAGCAGTACGGCGAAGGCCTGGCGCGCTCCGTTCAGGACGGCCTGAAAAAAGGCGGCGCGAACATCGTCTTCTTCGACGGCATTACCGCCGGTGAGAAAGACTTCTCCGCGCTGATCGCCCGTCTGCAAAAAGAGAATATCGACTTCGTTTACTACGGCGGCTACTACCCGGAGATGGGTCAAATGCTGCGCCAGGCGCGCGCCACCGGTCTGAAAACCCAATTTATGGGGCCAGAGGGCGTGGGCAACGCCTCCCTGTCAAACATCGCGGGGGATTCTGCCGAAGGCATGCTGGTGACGATGCCAAAACGCTATGACCAGGATCCGGCCAACAAGGCTATCGTGGATGCGCTCAAGGCGCAGAAGAAGGATCCGAGCGGTCCATACGTCTGGATCACCTACGCGGCCGTGCAGTCTCTGGCGACGGCCCTGGATCGTACCGGCAGCAAAGAACCGCTGGATCTGGTGAAAGATTTAAAAGCGCACGGGGCGAACACCGTGATTGGGCCGCTGAACTGGGATGAGAAAGGCGATCTGAAGGGATTTGAGTTTGGTGTCTTTAAGTGGCACGCCGACGGTTCGTCCTCGGCCGCCAAATAATTATCCCACCGCCCGGCTCACCGGGCGGGTATAAAAAGGTTTGCATATGTCCGAGCAGTTTCTCTATTTCCTGCAGCAGATGTTTAACGGCGTCACGCTGGGAAGCACCTACGCGCTGATCGCCATCGGTTACACGATGGTTTACGGCATTATCGGTATGATCAACTTCGCCCACGGCGAGGTGTACATGATCGGTAGCTACGTCTCCTTTATGATCATTGCCGCGCTGATGATGATGGGCATCGACAGCAGCTGGCTGCTGGTCGCCGCCGGGTTTGTCGGCGCGATTGTGATTGCCAGCGCCTACGGCTGGAGCATTGAGCGCGTGGCCTACCGGCCGGTGCGCAGCTCCAAGCGTCTGATTGCGCTGATCTCCGCGATCGGGATGTCCATCTTCCTGCAAAACTACGTCAGCCTGACCGAAGGCTCGCGTGACGTGGCGCTGCCAAGCCTGTTTAACGGCCAGTGGATTGTAGGGGCCAGCGAAAACTTCTCGGCCTCTATCACCACCATGCAGCTGGTTATCTGGGTCGTGACCTTTATCGCCATGCTCGCCCTGACCCTGTTCATTCGCTACTCACGCATGGGACGCGCCTGCCGCGCCTGCGCGGAAGACCTGAAGATGGCGAGCCTGCTCGGCATCAACACTGACCGCGTGATTGCCCTGACCTTCGTGATTGGCGCGGCGATGGCGGCGGTGGCGGGTGTCCTGCTCGGCCAGTTCTACGGCGTGATTAACCCGTACATC
Source organism: Enterobacter sp. ECC_219_Taxon_10 (assembly GCF_058354905.1). Taxonomy (NCBI): domain Bacteria; kingdom Pseudomonadati; phylum Pseudomonadota; class Gammaproteobacteria; order Enterobacterales; family Enterobacteriaceae; genus Enterobacter; species Enterobacter sp. ECC_219_Taxon_10. Next base: position 317,803 of record NZ_CM178005.1, read on the forward strand.
GGTTTTATGGCCGGGATGAAAGCCTTCACCGCGGCGGTACTGGGCGGTATCGGCAGTATTCCGGGCGCGATGATCGGTGGCCTGATCCTGGGCGTGGCGGAAGCGCTCTCCTCGGCGTACCTGAGCACGGAATATAAAGACGTGGTGTCGTTTGCCCTGCTGATTCTGGTTCTGCTGGTGATGCCTACCGGTATTCTGGGCCGTCCGGAGGTAGAGAAAGTATGAAACCGATGCATTTTGCAATGGCGCTGCTCTCTGCCGCTATGTTCTTCGTGCTGGCCAGCGTCTTTATGGGCGTCCAGCTTGAGCTGAATGGCACCAAACTCGTTGTCGATACCGCGGCTGATATTCGCTGGCAGTGGGTATTTATCGGCACTGCCGTGGTATTCCTGTTCCAGCTGCTGCGCCCGCTGTTCCAGAAGACGCTGAAAAATATCTCCGGACCGAAATTCGTGCTGCCGGCAATCGACGGCTCTACCATTAAGCAGAAGCTGTTCCTCGTGGCGCTGCTGGTGGCCGCCGTGGCGTGGCCGTTTGTGGTGTCGCGTGGCACCGTGGATATCGCCACCCTGACCATGATCTACGTAATTCTCGGTCTCGGTCTGAACGTGGTGGTGGGGCTCTCTGGCCTGCTGGTGCTGGGCTACGGCGGCTTTTACGCCATCGGCGCCTACACCTTCGCGCTGCTGAACCACTACTACGGCCTCGGCTTCTGGACCTGCCTGCCGCTGGCGGGGCTGGTCTCTGCCGCCGCGGGCTTCCTGCTCGGCTTCCCGGTGCTGCGCCTGCGTGGTGACTACCTGGCGATTGTGACCTTAGGCTTCGGAGAAATCGTCCGTATCCTGCTGCTGAATAACACCGAAGTGACCGGCGGCCCGAACGGCATCAGCCAGATCCCGAAACCGACCTTCTTCGGACTGGAATTTAGCCGTACCGCCCGCGAAGGCGGCTGGGACACCTTCAGCAACTTCTTTGGCATCAAGTATGACCCGTCCGACCGCGTGATCTGGCTTTACCTGGTGGCGCTGCTGCTGGTGGTGATTACCCTGTTCGTGATCAACCGTCTGCTGCGCATGCCACTGGGCCGCGCGTGGGAAGCGCTGCGTGAAGATGAGATCGCCTGCCGCTCTCTGGGCCTGAACCCGACCCGCATCAAGCTGACCGCGTTCACCATCAGCGCCGCGTTTGCCGGTTTCGCCGGAACGCTGTTTGCCGCGCGTCAGGGCTTCGTCAGCCCGGAATCGTTCACCTTTGCCGAATCTGCCTTTGTGCTGGCGATTGTGGTGCTTGGCGGGATGGGCTCGCAGTTTGCCGTTATCCTCGCGGCCATCCTGCTGGTGGTCTCGCGCGAGCTGATGCGCGACTTTAACGAATACAGCATGCTGATGCTGGGTGGTTTGATGGTGCTGATGATGATCTGGCGTCCGCAGGGCTTACTGCCGATGACCCGTCCACAGCTGAAGCTGAAGAACGGGCAAGCGAAAGGAGAGCAGGCATGAGTCAGCCATTATTATCCGTTAACGGTCTGATGATGCGTTTTGGCGGCCTGCTGGCAGTCAACAACGTGAATCTTGACCTGCACAAGAAAGAGATTGTCTCCCTGATTGGCCCGAACGGGGCGGGGAAAACCACGGTCTTCAACTGCCTGACCGGCTTCTACAAGCCGACGGGCGGCACCATCATGCTGCGCGATCAGCACCTTGAAGGGCTGCCGGGCCAGCAGATTGCCCGCATGGGCGTGGTGCGTACCTTCCAGCACGTGCGTCTGTTCCGCGAGATGACGGTGATTGAGAACCTGCTGGTGGCGCAGCATCAGCAGCTGAAAACCGGGCTGTTCTCCGGCCTGCTGAAAACCCCGGCCTTTCGCCGCGCGCAGGATGAAGCGCTCGATCGCGCCGCCACCTGGCTGGACCGAATTGGCCTGCTGCAGCACGCCAACCGTCAGGCGAGCAATCTGGCCTATGGCGATCAGCGTCGCCTGGAGATTGTGCGCTGCATGGTCACCCAGCCGGAAATCCTGATGCTCGACGAACCGGCGGCAGGGCTCAACCCGAAAGAGACCAAAGAGCTGGACGAGCTGATTGCCGAGCTGCGCGATAGTCACGACACCACCATCCTGCTGATTGAGCATGACATGAAGCTGGTGATGGGCATTTCGGACCGTATCTACGTGGTAAACCAGGGTACGCCGCTGGCGAACGGCACGCCGGAAGAGATCCGCAACAACCCGGACGTGATCCGCGCATACCTTGGTGAGGCATAAGATGGAAAAAGCGATGTTAACGTTCGACAAGGTCAACGCGCACTACGGCAAGATCCAGGCGCTGCACGACGTCAGCCTGCACATCAATCAGGGTGAAATCGTCACTCTGATAGGCGCCAACGGCGCGGGCAAAACCACGCTGCTCGGCACCCTGTGCGGCGACCCGCGCGCAACCAGCGGGCAGATAGTGTTCGATGGTAAAGACATTACCGACTGGCAGACCGCCAGAATCATGCGCGAGGCGGTGGCGATTGTTCCGGAAGGGCGTCGCGTGTTCTCACGCATGACGGTGGAAGAGAACCTGGCGATGGGCGGCTTCTTCGCTCACCGCGATGAATACCAGACCCGCATCAAGTGGGTATACGAGCTTTTCCCGCGCCTGTGGGAGCGCCGCATTCAGCGTGCGGGTACCATGTCCGGCGGTGAGCAGCAGATGCTGGCGATTGGCCGCGCGCTGATGAGCCAGCCGCGCCTGTTGCTGCTGGACGAACCGTCGCTCGGTCTGGCACCGATCATCATTCAGCAGATTTTCGACACCATTGAGCAGCTGCGTAAAGAGGGGATGACCATCTTCCTCGTCGAGCAGAACGCCAACCAGGCGCTGAAGCTCGCTGACCGTGGTTACGTGCTGGAGAACGGCCGCGTGGTGCTGGAGGATACCGGCGACGCGCTGCTGGCTAACGAAGCGGTGCGGAGCGCTTACCTGGGCGGATAGGTAAAAGCAAAAAGGCAACGTAAGTTGCCTTTTTTAGTGTTTGCTCCCTCTCCCTGTGGGAGAGGGCCGGGGTGATGGCACCAGACCGCACGAGGTAAAAGCAAAAAGGCAACGCAAGTTGCCTTTTTTAGTGTTTTCTCCCTCTCCCTGTGGGAGAGGGGCGGGGTGAGGGCACCAGACCGCACCCAATCCAACACCCCCAACCCCTTCACACAACCATCATCACCCTGACGCCTGGCTGTCACTTATCTGTAAACAAACAGTTATTTTTCTGTCATTCGAGCATGGCATGTTACCTCGCGAGCATAAAACGCGTGATATCGCGCATCCGGCACAATAAGAGAGATGACAATGACATCGTTACGACACACAGCTTTGGGTCTGGCACTGGGTCTGGCTTTTGCGACGAACGCAATGGCTGTCACCACCATTCCGTTCTGGCATTCCATGGAAGGGGAGTTGGGTAAAGAGGTTGACTCCCTGGCGCAGCGTTTCAACGACACCCATCCGGATTACAAAATTGTGCCGGTGTACAAAGGCAACTACGAGCAGAGCCTGAGCGCGGGCATCGCCGCCTTCCGTACCGGCAACGCACCGGCCCTGTTACAGGTTTATGAAGTGGGTACCGCCACCATGATGGCCTCCAAAGCCATCAAGCCGGTGTATGAAGTGTTCAAAGAAGCGGGCATCAACTTCGACGAATCCCAGTTCGTGCCGACCGTAGCGGGTTACTACACGGATTCCAAAACCGGGCACCTGCTGTCCCAGCCGTTTAACAGCTCCACACCGGTGCTGTACTACAACAAAGACGCCTTCAAAAAAGCCGGTTTAGACCCGGAGCAGCCGCCAAAAACCTGGCAGGACCTGGCGGAGTACACCGCGAAGCTGAAAGCGGCGGGGATGAAGTGCGGCTACGCCAGCGGCTGGCAGGGCTGGATCCAGATTGAAAACTTCAGCGCCTGGCACGGCCTGCCGGTTGCGACCAAAAACAACGGCTTCGACGGCACCGACGCGGTACTGGAGTTCAACAAGCCGGAGCAGGTGAAGCACATTGCGCTGCTGGAAGCACTGAACAAGAAGGGCGACTTCAGCTACTTCGGGCGTAAAGACGAATCCACCGAGAAGTTCTACAACGGCGACTGCGCCATTACCACCGCCTCGTCCGGCTCGCTGGCGGATATTCGTCACTACGCCAAATTCAATTACGGCGTGGGCATGATGCCATACGACGCAGACGTGAAGGGCGCGCCGCAGAACGCCATCATCGGCGGGGCGAGCCTGTGGGTGATGCAGGGTAAAGATAAGGGCACCTACAAAGGCGTCGCCGAATTCCTGGACTTCCTGGCCAAGCCTGAAAACGCCGCCGAGTGGCACCAGAAGACCGGCTACCTGCCCATCACCAAAGCCGCGTATGACCTGACCCGCGAGCAGGGCTTCTACAGTAAGAACCCGGGCGCGGATATCGCGACGCGTCAGATGCTGAACAAGCCGCCGTTGCCGTTCACCAAAGGGCTGCGTCTGGGCAACATGCCGCAGATCCGCACCATCGTGGATGAAGAGCTGGAAAGCGTGTGGACCGGTAAGAAAACGCCACAGCAGGCGCTGGATTCGGCGGTAGAGCGCGGGAATCAGCTGCTGCGTCGCTTTGAGCAGTCGACTAAATCGTAATTAAAACTAATCCCCTCACCCCGGCCCTCTTCCCAAAGGGGCGAGGGTGTAATCTTCCCCTCTCCCCTTTGGGGAGAGGGTTAGGGTGAGGGGAAACCAACCTGAGCAAACCTATGTCATCATCCCGTCCGGTGTTCCGTTCCCGCTGGCTGCCGTACCTGCTGGTCGCGCCGCAGCTGGCCATCACCGTTATTTTCTTTATCTGGCCTGCGGGCGAAGCGCTGTGGTACTCGGTACAAAGCGTCGATCCGTTCGGGCTTTCCAGCCAGTTTGTTGGCCTGGACAACTTCACCGCGCTGTTCCATGACAGCTACTACCTGGACTCCTTCTGGACGACGATGAAGTTCAGCGCGCTGGTCACCGTCAGCGGCCTGGTTGCCTCGCTGTTTTTCGCCGCGCTGGTGGATTACGTGGTGCGCGGCAGCCGCCTGTATCAGACCCTGATGCTGCTGCCTTATGCCGTAGCGCCCGCCGTCGCCGCCGTGCTGTGGATCTTCCTGTTTAACCCGGGACGCGGGTTGATTACCCATTTTCTGGCCGAACTGGGCTACGACTGGAACCACGCCCAGAACAGCGGCCAGGCGATGTTCCTGGTGGTGTTCGCCTCGGTGTGGAAGCAGATCAGCTACAACTTCCTGTTCTTCTTTGCCGCGCTGCAGTCCATCCCGCGCTCGCTGGTGGAAGCGGCGGCAATTGACGGCGCAGGGCCCATTCGCCGCTTCTTCAGGCTGTCGCTGCCGCTGATCGCCCCGGTGAGCTTCTTCCTGCTGGTGGTTAACCTCGTGTACGCCTTCTTCGACACCTTCCCGGTGATCGACGCGGCCACCGCAGGCGGTCCGGTACAGGCGACCACCACGCTGATTTACAAAATTTACCGCGAAGGCTTTGCCGGGCTGGATCTCTCCGCCTCTGCCGCACAGTCCGTCGTGCTGATGTTCCTCGTCATCATCCTCACGGTGGTGCAGTTCCGCTACGTTGAAAGTAAGGTGCGCTACCAATGATTGAGAACCGTCGCGGGCTGACGATTTTCAGCCATACCATGCTGATTTTAGGGATTATCGTCATCCTCTTCCCGCTGTACGTGGCCTTTGTCGCCGCCACGCTGGACACCAAAGCGGTGTTCGACACGCCGATGACGCTGATCCCAGGCACACATCTTTTCGAGAACATGAAGACCATCTGGACCCAGGGCGTGGGCGCCAACAGCGCGCCGTTCTGGCTGATGATGCTCAACAGCTTCATCATGGCGTTTGGCATTACGGTCGGCAAAATCACGGTATCGATGCTCTCGGCCTTCGCCATTGTCTGGTTCCGCTTTCCGCTGCGGAACCTCTTTTTCTGGATGATTTTCATCACCCTGATGCTGCCGGTGGAGGTGCGTATCTTCCCGACGGTGGAAGTGATCGCCAACCTGAAGATGCTCGACAGCTACGCGGGCTTAACGCTGCCGCTGATGGCCTCGGCGACCGCCACCTTCCTGTTCCGCCAGTTCTTTATGACCCTGCCGGACGAGCTGATCGAAGCGGCGCGCATCGACGGCGCGTCGCCGATGCGTTTCTTCCGCGACATCGTGCTGCCGCTGTCGAAAACCAACCTTGCGGCGCTGTTTGTGATCACCTTTATCTACGGCTGGAACCAGTACCTGTGGCCGCTGCTGATTATTCAGGACGTCAACCTCGGCACCGCCGTGGCGGGCATTAAGGGCATGATCGCCACCGGCGAAGGCACCACCCTCTGGAACCAGGTGATGGCGGCGATGCTGCTCACCCTTATCCCACCCGTAGTCATTGTTTTAGCCATGCAGCGTGCGTTTGTCCGTGGCCTGGTCGATAGCGAGAAATAAGATGGCAGGTTTAAAACTTCAGGCAGTAACCAAAAGCTGGGACGGCAAAACCCAGGTTATTCAGCCGTTAACGCTCGACGTGGCGGACGGGGAATTCATCGTGATGGTCGGCCCGTCCGGCTGTGGCAAATCCACGCTGCTGCGCATGGTGGCGGGGCTGGAGCGCGTGACCTCCGGGGATATCTGGATTGACCGCCAGCGCGTCACCGAAATGGAGCCGAAAGACAGAGGCATTGCGATGGTGTTCCAGAACTACGCCCTCTATCCGCACATGAGCGTTGAAGAGAACATGGCCTGGGGGCTGAAAATCCGCGGCATGGGCAAAGGCCATATCGACGAGCGCGTGAAAGAGGCGGCGCGCATTCTGGAACTCGATGGCCTGCTCAAGCGCCGCCCGCGCGAGCTCTCCGGTGGCCAGCGCCAGCGCGTGGCGATGGGGCGCGCCATCGTGCGCGATCCGGCGGTATTCCTCTTTGACGAGCCGCTCTCCAACCTTGACGCCAAGCTGCGCGTGCAGATGCGTCTTGAGCTACAGCAGCTGCACCGTCGTCTGAAAACCACCTCCCTGTATGTGACCCACGATCAGGTCGAAGCCATGACGCTCGCGCAGCGCGTAATGGTGATGAACAAAGGCATCGCCGAGCAGATTGGCACCCCGGTGGAAGTGTACGAGAAACCGGCCACCCGCTTTGTGGCGAGCTTTATCGGCAGCCCGGCGATGAACCTGCTGGAAGGGCGTATCAGCAGCGCGGGCACGCATTTTGAGCTGGAAAGCGGGATGGCATTGCCGATCAACTGGTACTATCGTGGCTACGCCGGGCGTAAGATGACGCTCGGTATCCGCCCGGAGCATATTGCTTTAACCTCTCAGGCGGACGGCGGCGTGCCGCTGGTGATGGACACGCTGGAGATGTTGGGTGCAGATAACCTGGCGCACGGGCGCTGGGGGGATCAAAAAATGGTGGTGCGCCTGGCGCATCAGGAACGCCCGAAAGCGGGTAGCACGCTGTGGCTGCACCTGCCGGAAAACCATCTGCACCTGTTTGACGGTGAAACAGGACAACGAGTATGAGCAACTGGCCTTATCCCCACGTCGTCGCCCACCGGGGCGGCGGTAAGCTGGCGCCGGAGAACACCCTGGCGGCGATTGATGTTGGCGCGCGCTACGGTCACACGATGATCGAGTTCGACGCCAAGCTGTCGAAAGACGGCGAGATTTTCCTGCTGCATGACGATAACCTCGAACGCACCAGCAACGGCTGGGGCGTGGCGGGCGAGCTGCCGTGGCGCGATCTGCTGAAGGTGGACGCCGGAAGCTGGTACAGCGGCGAATTCAAAGGCGAACCGCTGCCGCTGCTGGCGGAAGTGGCGGACCGCTGTCGCCAGCACGGTATGATGGCCAATATCGAAATCAAACCGACCACCGGCACCGGGCCGCTGACGGGCAAAGTGATTGCCCTTGCCGCGCGTGAGCTGTGGGAAGGAATGACCGCGCCGCTGCTCTCCTCGTTTGAAATTAACGCGCTGGAAGCGGCACAGGCAGCCGTGCCGGAGCTGCCGCGCGGGCTGCTGCTTGACGAGTGGCGCGAGGACTGGCGCGAGCTGACGATGCGCTTAGCGTGTGTTTCTATTCATCTTAATCATAAGCTGCTGGATGAGGCGCGAGTGAAGATGCTGAAGGACGCGGGTCTGCATATTCTGGTCTACACCGTTAACAAACCCCAGCGTGCAGCCGAGCTGCTGCGCTGGGGCGTGGACAGCATCTGTACCGATGCAATCGACCTGATCGGCCCGGACTTTAGTTCTGCGGATTAAGCATACTGCCGTTCGACTGCGGCGGCAGCATATGCTGCTGTCCGCTGCCTGACGACGTCATCCCCCCTAACATCCCGCCGTTTTTATTCGGCAGCGGCTGCTCGCGCACTTGTCCCTGCTGCACGCGCTGGGTGTTGGCGTTCATCTGGTTTTGCAGGCTCTGCTGCTGCATCTGGGTCTGCGTTCTCAGCTGCTGATTCAGCATCCCTTTCTGCTGCTGTTGCTGGCTCATCATCTCGGTCTGCATACGCTGCTGGCTCGGGATAACATACCCCTGCTGGTTCGGGTTATTCATGGTGTTGAGCGGCTGTGCGAGCGCGGCAAACGGGATCAGCGCCGTAAGAATCATCAAGCGTTTCATTGTCATTTCCTCCTCTTGAGGCCTCTCTTAAGTTTACCCTGATTTCACCATGACGATGATTTTTTAGGAGTTGTGAACCAGGCTTAAGCGGGGAATATGGATCCCTTCACCTGGAGAACAATAATGATGAAACCAACCTTCTTGCGCTGGGTCGCCATCGCCGCGCTGATGGCAGGCGGTACATTTAGCGTGGCGGCCAACCCGCCGGCGGCGCCTCCGGTCTCTTACGGCGTGGAGGAAGATGTTTTCCATCCCGTGCGGGCAACCCATGGCATGGTGGCATCGGTGGATGCGCTGGCAACCCGCGTGGGTGTCGATATTCTCAAACAGGGCGGTAACGCGGTGGATGCTGCGGTCGCCGTCGGCTATGCGCTGGCGGTGACGCACCCGCAGGCGGGGAACCTGGGCGGCGGCGGCTTTATGATGCTGCGCACCAAAGACGGGAAAACCACCGCCATCGACTTCCGCGAAATGGCGCCTTCTCAGGCGTCCCGGGATATGTTCCTCGACGACCAGGGTAACCCTGACAGCAAAAAATCCCTGACCTCCCATCTCGCCTCCGGCACGCCGGGCACCGTTGCGGGCTTCTCGCTGGCGCTGGAAAAATACGGCACGATGCCGCTGAATAAAGTGGTGCAGCCTGCCATCAAGCTGGCGCGCGACGGCTTTGTGGTGAATGATGCCCTGGCGGACGATCTCAAGACCTACGGCAGCGAAGTTATTCCCAATCATGAAAACAGCAAGGCCATCTTCTGGAAAGACGGCGAGCCGCTGAAGAAGGGCGATAAGCTGGTGCAGAAGAACCTCGCCAAAAGCCTGGAGCTGATTGCGGAGCACGGTCCGGACGCGTTCTATAAAGGGGCGATTGCCGATCAGATTGCACAAGAGATGCAGAAGAACGGCGGGCTCATCACCAAAGCGGATCTGGCGGAATACAGGGCGGTGGAGCGCGAGCCGATTAGCGGCACCTATCGCGGGTACGAGGTCTTCTCCATGCCGCCGCCGTCTTCCGGCGGGATCCACATCGTGCAGATCCTCAATATTCTTGAAAACTTCGATATGCACAAGTTCGGCTTCGGCAGCGCGGACGCCATGCAGGTGATGGCGGAAGCGGAAAAACGCGCCTACGCTGACCGCTCGGAATATCTCGGCGATCCGGACTTCGTGAAGGTGCCGTGGCAGGCGCTGACCAACAAGGCGTATGCCAAATCCATTGCGGAACAGATCGACATCAACAAGGCCAAACCGTCGAGCGAGATCCGCCCCGGCAAGCTGGCGCCGTATGAAAGCAACCAGACGACGCACTTCTCGGTGGTGGATAAAGACGGTAATGCGGTGGCGGTGACGTACACGCTCAACACCACCTTCGGCACCGGGATTGTGGCGGGCAACAGTGGCATTCTGCTGAACAACGAGATGGATGACTTCTCCGCCAAGCCGGGCGTGCCGAACGTCTACGGGCTGGTTGGCGGCGATGCGAATGCGGTTGGGCCGAAGAAACGTCCGCTGTCGTCCATGTCGCCCACAATCGTTGTGAAAGACGGTAAAACCTGGCTGGTGACCGGCAGTCCTGGCGGCAGCCGGATTATCACTACCGTGCTGCAGATGGTGGTGAACAGCATCGACTTTGGGATGAACATTGCCGAAGCCACCAACGCCCCGCGTTTCCATCATCAGTGGCTTCCGGACGAACTGCGCGTGGAGAAGGGCTTTAGCCCGGACACCATCAAGCTGCTGGAGCAGCGCGGACAGAAGGTGGCGGTGAAAGAGGCGATGGGCAGCACCCAGAGCATTATGGTCGGGCCGGATGGGGCGCTGTTCGGGGCGTCGGATCCGCGGTCGGTGGATGATTTGACGGCGGGGTATTGATATGTTGCCGGGTGGCGGCTTCGCCTTACCCGGCCTACGTGTTTCATTCCCTCTCCCTGTGGGAGAGGGTTAGGGTGAGGGCAACAAACTACTTCATCCGCGCCATATAATACGCATCCACATATTCACCGTTGCGCAGGGCATAGCGTTTGCCGGTGCCTTCAATTTCGAACCCGTGTTTTTTGTACACCGCAATCGCTGGTTCGTTATCGACAAACACCGTTAGCTCAATGCGGTCAACGCGCAGCCAGTTATCGCACATATCAATCATGGTGCGCATCAGCGCGCTGGCAACGCCCCGGTTTTGCCACTGTGCGCCCACACAAATCCCAAAATCAGCCACATGGCTGCGGCGCGGGCGTTGCGCGACGACGATGCACAGATGGCCGGCGACGTGACCGTCTATGCAGGCGACGAGCTGCTTAATGCCAGGCTGGTCGGATAGCCGCTCCTGCCACATTTGCTCAGAGGGATGAGGAACCTGTAGCGTGTTGTGGTACACCTCCGGCTGGGCGTGGATCTGACGAATGGCGTCATAATCTTTCGGTTCCGCGTGGCGTATCACTATCTCACTCATTCCTTGTTCCTCAGTCAGTTAAAAGTCCCCTCCAACATCAATGACTTTAAAATTTGAGTCAACCGCTATTTTTTGCAAAAAGTATTGGACAAGTGCGAATGAGAATGATTATTATTGCTTTGCATTCAGGAAGACCCCTACGGGAACCTGAAAGCACGACATTGCTCACATTGCTTCCAGTATTACTTTAGCCAGCTTCTCGCTGGCTTTTTTTTGCCCTTTTTCTCCCTCTCCCCGTGGGAGAGGGCTGGGGTGAGGGCAAAACATGCGCTATGGTAAAACCCAGTAACCTTCCAAAAGGACTGAGCTATGACACTACATTGCGCATTTATTGGATTTGGTAAAAGTACGACCCGCTACCACCTTCCGTATGTCCTCCACCGTAAAGATACCTGGCATGTGGCCCATATCTACCGTCGCAGCGCGAAGCCGGAAGAGCAATCTCCGCAGTATTCCCATATTCATTTTACCAGCGATCTGAACGAGGTATTGAATGACCCGCAGGTAAAGCTGGTGGTCGTCTGCACCCACGCCGACAGTCATTTTGAGTATGCGAAACGCGCGCTGGAAGCGGGCAAAAACGTGCTGGTGGAAAAGCCGTTCACCCCGACCATTGCCGAAGCGAAGGAACTGTTCGCGCTGGCGAAAAGCAAAGGGCTGACCGTGATGCCGTATCAGAACCGCCGCTTTGACAGCTGCTTCCTGACGGCGAAAAAAGCGATTGGAAGCGGCAGGTTGGGCGACATTGTGGAAATTGAAAGCCACTTCGATTACTACCGTCCGGTGGCGGAATCCCAGCCCGGCCTGCCGCAGGACGGCTCGTTCTATGGTCTGGGCGTGCACACCATGGACCAGATCATCTCCCTGTTTGGCCGCCCGGACCACGTGGCGTATGACATCCGCAGCCTGCGTAATAAAGCCAACCCGGACGACACCTTTGAAGCGCAGCTGTTCTACGGCGACCTGAAAGCCATCGTCAAAACCAGCCATCTGGTGAAAATCGACTACCCGAAATTTATCGTTCACGGTACCAAAGGTTCGTTTATCAAATACGGTATCGACCAGCAGGAGACCAGCCTGAAGGCCAATATCATGCCCGGTGAGCCTGGCTTTGCGGCGGACGATTCCGTGGGCGTGCTGGAGTATGTGAACGACGAGGGCGTGACGGTCAAAGAAACGCTGAAACCGGAAACCGGCGACTATGGCCGCGTCTACGATGCGCTGTTTGAGACCCTCACAAACGGCACGGCGAATTACGTCAAGGAATCTGACGTTCTGACCAACCTGGAAATCCTTGAGCGGGCCTTCGAGCAGGCCTCTCCTGCCACGATAACCCTCGCGAAATAAGCAAAAACGGCTCCTCTACGCTTTTTCATAATTTTTGAACAGAGGAGTCAATTTTCACCCTCTATGATCCCCGGCCGTTTGCGTCCACACTTACTCCATCGAAACGAACTGAGGGTGAAAACAATGATCTACTTACGCAAAGCAAACGAACGTGGTCACGCAAATCATGGCTGGCTGGACTCATGGCATTCATTCTCGTTTGCCGACTACTACGACCCGAACTTCATGGGCTTCTCCGCACTGCGCGTGATTAACGACGACGTGATTGATGCAGGCCAGGGCTTCGGTACCCACCCGCACAAAGACATGGAAATTCTGACCTATGTGCTGGAAGGGGCGGTTGAGCACCAGGACAGCATGGGCAACAAAGAACAGGTTCCGGCGGGAGAGTTCCAGATTATGAGCGCGGGTACCGGGGTGCGTCATTCCGAGTACAACCCGAGTAAAACGGAAAAACTGCACCTGTATCAAATCTGGATCATTCCAGAAGAGACCGGCATCACGCCGCGCTACGAGCAGCGCCGCTTTGACGCGAAACAGGGCAAACAGCTGGTGCTGTCCCCGGACGCGCGTGAAGGTTCCCTGAAGGTGCATCAGGATATGGAGCTTTACCGCTGGGCGCTGGCAAAAGACGAACAGTCTGTGCACCAGATTGCCGCCAACCGCCGCGTCTGGATCCAGGTGGTGAAAGGTGAAGTGTCCATTAACGGCACCAAAGCCACCACCGCCGATGGTCTGGCCGTCTGGGATGAGCAGGCGCTCTCCGTACATGCCGACAGCGAAAGTGAAATCCTGCTGTTTGACCTGCCTCCGGTCTAAATAATTTCTCAACCTTCCCTTTAAACGGGGAAGGTTGAGCTTTGTCCGTGATAAACTGAGCAAATCTCTCACTTCAAGATTTCTCAGGACGATGAAAAAGAAACGCCCCGTACTTCAGGATGTCGCCGATCGCGTCGGTGTGACCAAAATGACGGTCAGCCGTTTTTTACGTAACCCGGAACAGGTTTCCGTGGCGTTGCGTGGCAAGATTGCCGCCGCCCTTGATGAACTGGGTTATATCCCCAACCGCGCACCCGATATTCTCTCAAATGCGACCAGCCGTGCGGTGGGCGTCCTGCTTCCTTCCTTAACCAACCAGGTTTTCGCTGAAGTTCTGCGCGGTATCGAAAGCGTCACCGATGCTTTTGGCTATCAGACCATGCTCGCCCACTACGGGTACAAGCCGGAACTGGAAGAGGAACGTCTTGAATCGATGCTTTCCTGGAACATTGACGGCCTGATTTTAACCGAACGTACCCATACTGCCCGCACGCTCAAAATGATTGAAGTGGCCGGTATCCCGGTGGTAGAGCTGATGGACAGCCAGTCTCCGTGCCTCGACATCGCCGTTGGGTTCGATAACTTCGAAGCGGCGCGCCAGATGACGGCGGCCATCATCGCCCGTGGGCATCGTCATATCGCCTATCTGGGTGCGCGTCTTGATGAACGTACTATCATCAAACAGAAGGGATACGAGCAGGCGATGCTCGACGCGAACTTAACCCCCTACAGCGTGATGGTGGAGCAGTCCTCATCTTACACCTCGGGTATTGAGCTGATGCGTCAGGCGCGACGCGAGTATCCGCAACTGGACGGTATTTTCTGTACCAACGATGACCTGGCGGTCGGCGCGGCGTTTGAGTGTCAGCGTCTGGGGCTGAAGATCCCTGATGATATGGCGATCGCCGGTTTCCACGGCCACGACATCGGCCAGGTGATGGAGCCGCGTCTGGCGAGCGTCCTGACCCCGCGTGAACGTATGGGCCGCATTGGCGCAGAACGCCTGCTGGCGCGCATTCGTGGCGAGACGGTTACCCCGAAAATGTTAGATTTAGGTTTCACCTTGTCACCGGGTGGATCTATTTGAACTGACAAATTTGAAGTAGCTCACACTTATTCACTTCGCGCACGTTTGGATATTGCTTCTCTTTTGCCCCGGCAGGACAATGTTACCGATAACTGTTACCCGTAACAATTGACTGAGGGACACCCTTTGAGCACGACTAATCACGATCACCACGTTTACGTCCTGATGGGCGTGTCCGGTAGCGGTAAATCTGCCGTGGCGAGCGAAGTGGCGCATCAACTTCAGGCTGCGTTTCTTGATGGTGACTTCCTCCATCCGCGCAGCAACATTATGAAAATGGCCTCCGGCGAGCCGCTGAACGATGACGACCGCAAACCGTGGTTGCAGGCCCTGAATGACGCCGCGTTCGCGATGCAGCGCACCAATAAAGTTTCCCTGATCGTCTGCTCCGCGCTGAAAAAAACCTACCGCGACCTGCTGCGCGACGGCAACCCGAACCTCTCTTTCATCTACCTGAAAGGGGATTTTGAGGTGATTGAAAGCCGTCTGAAGGCGCGTAAAGGCCACTTCTTTAAAACCCAGATGCTGGTGACGCAGTTCGAAGCGCTTCAGGAGCCGGGTGAAGATGAAAAAGACGTCTTAGTGGTTGATATCGATCAGTCACTGGAGGGTGTTGTAGCCAGCACCATCGAGGTCATTAACAAAAGGCAGTAAGTTTTGAGTACATTAACGCTAGTTTTGACAGCAGTGGGTTCGGTATTGCTGCTGCTGTTTTTAGTGATGAAGGCGCGTATGCACGCCTTCGTTGCTTTGATGGTGGTTTCTATAGGTGCAGGTCTCTTTTCCGGCATGCCGCTCGACAAGATCGCCGCGACGATGGAAAAAGGGATGGGCGGTACGCTGGGCTTCCTGGCGATTGTGGTCGCGCTGGGCGCGATGTTTGGCAAGATTCTGCACGAGACGGGCGCGGTCGACCAGATTGCCGTCAAGATGCTGAAATCGTTCGGTCACAGCCGCGCGCACTACGCGATTGGCCTGGCCGGTCTGATTTGCGCACTGCCCCTGTTCTTTGAAGTGGCCGTTGTGCTGCTCATCAGCGTCGCGTTTTCTATGGCGCGCCATACCGGCACTAACCTCGTCAAGCTGGTCATTCCGCTGTTTGCGGGCGTGGCGGCAGCCGCAGCGTTTCTGCTGCCTGGGCCTGCGCCGATGCTGTTGGCGTCCCAGATGCACGCTGACTTTGGCTGGATGATCCTGATTGGCCTGTGCGCGGCAATCCCGGGGATGATTATTGCCGGCCCGCTGTGGGGCAATTTCATCAGCCGTTACGTTGAGCTGCACATTCCGGACGACATCACCGAGCCGCACCTGGGCGAAGGCAAAATGCCATCCTTCGGCTTCAGCCTGTCGCTGATCCTGCTCCCGCTGGTTCTCGTGGGTCTGAAAACCATCGCTGCACGTTTCGTTCCGGTAGGTTCTTCTGCCTACGAGTGGTTTGAGTTCATCGGTCACCCGTTCACGGCGATCCTGGTGGCCTGTCTGGTGGCGATTTACGGCCTGGCGATGCGCCAGGGGATGCCAAAAGACCGCGTGATGGAGATCTGCGGTGCGGCTCTGCAGCCTGCGGGGATTATCCTGCTGGTAATCGGTGCCGGTGGCGTGTTCAAGCAGGTGCTGGTGGATTCCGGCGTGGGCCCGGCTCTGGGTGAAGCGCTGACCGGGATGGGTCTGCCGATTGCGGTAACCTGCTTCGTGCTGGCTGCGGCGGTGCGTATCATTCAGGGTTCTGCAACCGTGGCGTGCTTAACCGCCGTGGGTCTGGTGATGCCGGTGATTGAACAGCTGAACTACTCCGGTGCGCAGATGGCCGCGCTGTCTATCTGTATCGCGGGCGGTTCGATTGTGGTCTCGCACGTTAACGACGCAGGCTTCTGGCTGTTCGGTAAGTTTACCGGCGCGACCGAAGCGCAAACCCTGAAAACCTGGACGCTGATGGAAACCATCCTCGGCACGACGGGTGCGATTGTCGGGATGATTGCCTTTACGCTGCTGAGCTGAATGCGGTGATTTAAGAAGGCTCAAAAATAAGGCCCGGTAGCGTTAGCGCTTACCGGGCCTTTATATTATGCAGAACGCCAGGCCGGGTCAGGTGAAGCCACCACCCGGCTTTTTCACATCACTCGCCCTGCGTGGCGCTCTCGATCGTCAGGCGCACGTCCGAGGTAATCAGCTCAGCCAGCATCTGGTAAACCTTCAGCGTCTCTTCCGGCTCGGCATCGCCCGTATCGCTGATGAAGCCTTCGTCACGCAGCGTCAGCACCAGGGAGCTAAAGACCGCTTTGTCGAAGAATTCAGGGGCGTTAATGCCGTGCAGAACGGACAGACGCTGTGCCAGTGTCCGGCTCTCTTTCTCCAGCGTGCCGCGGTTGATCGACGGATTCGCGCTCAGCAGCCAGAACGTAATGGCGTAGCGCTGGAGCGTTTCACGCGCACCGGCCGCCAGCAGTTGCAGGGTACGGGAGCGTGACGGATTGATGTGCAGTTCGTCGTTTGCAACGGTAATCAGCCCCTGACGGCGCAGCTCTTCCGTCAGTTTATCCAGCTCAACGGCCAGCTCTTCCTTACTCCAGCGCAGGAACAGCTCCGCTTTCAGCATCGGGTAGAGCGTCTCAACGTGGCGCAACAGCTCCTGGCGTGAGATGCGGCGATGCTGGGTGATAATGGCCGCCATGAGCGACGGCAGCATCAGCATATGAGCGATGTTGTTGCGGTAGTACGTCATCAGCACCGCCTGCTCGCGCGGCAGAATGATGATGTCGCCGATCGTGTCTTTCTCGACTTCGAACTTGTTCATCTGCAGCGCGTGATCGATAAGCTCGCTGGCGGTAGCAGAAGGGGCCGTCGAATCAACCGAGTACGGCACGTTGCGCATCATGTCCAGGTAGCAGTCCAGCTGCTCCGTGAGCTGTTCACGAGTCAGGGAGCGCTGACGGGAAGCCAGCAGCGCCGTACAGCACAGGTTCATGGCATTGGCTGCACCGGCGTTGTTAATGCGCACCATCAGCTCGGACGCGATACCGTTCACCGTTGGCGTCAGCCAGGCCGGACGAACCGCTTCAATAGGATCGATAGACTCGCGCCACTCCGGAACATGATGGTTCAGATACGTCATCAGCGGCATCGGTTCGCCAAAGTTTACGTAGCCCTGACCCAGATTGCGTAACTTGCTCAGGCCGCGCAGCATCTGCGGCAGGCTCTCTTTCTCTTTGGTCGCACCACGCAGCTCTTTGGCGTACGTGCCCACTTCCATCACGTGCTCATAGCCAATGTAAATTGGCACCAGCGTGATCGGACGGGTTCCTCCGCGCAGCATCGCCTGAATGGTCATCGAGAGCGTGCCGGTCTTCGGATCGAGCAGGCGACCGGTACGGGAACGACCGCCCTCCACGAAGTACTCCACGGAGTAGCCGCGGCTGAACAGCTCGCCGAGATACTCGCGGAACACGGTGGAGTAGAGCTTGTTGCCCTTGAAGGTACGACGAATAAAGAATGCACCCAGACGGCGGAAAATCGGGCCTGCTGGCCAGAAGTTCAGGTTAATACCAGCGGCAATGTGCGGCGGTACCAGCCCCTGGTGATAGAGCACGTAGGAGAGAAGCAGATAGTCCATGTGGCTGCGGTGGCAGGGGACATAGACAATCTCATGGCCATCGTGCGCCAGCTGCCGCACACGTTCGGCGTTATGAACGTTGATGCCCTGATACAGGCGGTTCCAGGTAAAGCCGAGAATACGATCGGACAGGCGAATCATCTCGTAAGAGAAGTTCGCTGCGATCTCCTCCATCAGCGCAATGGCGTTCTGCTGGGCTTTCTCATGCGAAATTTTCTTGCTGCGCGCTTCGTCTTCAACGGCGCGGGCAATCGCTTTAGAGGCCAGCAGCTTGTTGAACAGGTCCTGACGCGCCGGGAGGCGTGGCCCTACAGCCGCCAGGCGCTGACGGGCGAAGTGCATACGCGCCACGCGCGCCAGTTTTTGCGCGATGATCTTGTCAGTGCCGTGCTCGTCCGCCATCCGGCGAAGGGAGACGGAAGGGGAGAATCGCACAAAGCTGTCGCGTCCCAGCCAGGAGACCGCGAAGAACTTCTGAATGCCGTTAAGCATGCGCAGCGGTGGGTTCTCTTCACCTTTTTCACGGCCCGGGCGGCGACCAAACATTACCGATACCGGCACCATCTGCACATCCAGGTCAGGATTGCTGCGGTGCAGGTCGAGATAGTCGTGGAACAGCTTGATGGACTCTTCTTTCGGCGTGTAATAGGTAAACACGCGCGGCCCGCCGTGGATGAACACGTAGCGCGGCAGCAAAGTGCCGTCAACTTCCAGCGGTTCAAGCGGGTCGGGTAAATCATGCGCCAGACACTGGGCGCGAAGCGTCAGCAGGTCTGCCTTCGAGTTATAAGGCAAAACGTACATAATAGGGCGCGACGTATCGAGCCCCAGTTCCAGCGCGGGTTCTGCTGGGATAGACTTGCTTTTTACCAGGATGCTTAATGGTAAATTAAGTAATTTGTAGTAAATTCGTGGCCAGCCGGACATAAACGATGTAAAGCCTCTGGTTAATAATGCAATTGCGGCGCAAGGATAACAGAAAGCGCGCAAAATTTCTGTTGTTACCCGTCATACTTCAGGCGGCAGCGAAACGCGCTGCTGCTCCTGTTACTGACGCTCTTTTTTAAAAAAGGTTCTTTTAATGGCCAATAATACCACTGGGTTAACGCGTATCATCAAAGCCGCTGGCTATTCATGGAAAGGTTTCCGTGCCGCGTGGGTTAATGAAGCTGCTTTTCGCCAGGAAGGTGTCGCCGCTATCGTCGCGGTTATCATCGCCTGTTTCCTTGATGTAGATGCTATTACCCGCGTGCTTCTCATCGGTTCCGTACTTCTGGTGATGATAGTGGAAATTCTCAATAGCGCTATTGAGGCCGTTGTTGACCGGATCGGCTCAGATTTCCACGAGCTTTCTGGCCGGGCGAAAGATATGGGCTCTGCCGCTGTGCTGCTGGCAATTATCACTGCAGCCATTACCTGGGTCACGCTGCTTTGGTCACATTTCCGATGAGCCTCCAGGAATAATTAAGTCCCTGGTTTTTTGTGCAGTTTTTGGTTCCAAAATCGCCTTTGACTGTATATACTCACAGCATAACTGTATATACACCCAGGGGGCGGAATGAAAGCATTAACGACCAGGCAGCAAGAGGTGTTTGATCTCATTCGGGATCATATCGGCCAGACGGGTATGCCACCCACGCGTGCGGAAATCGCGCAGCGTCTGGGCTTCCGTTCTCCGAATGCTGCCGAGGAACACCTGAAAGCGCTGGCGCGTAAGGGTGTAATTGAGATTGTGTCAGGCGCGTCGCGCGGTATCCGCCTGCTGGTGGAAGAAGAGACGGGCATTCCTCTGATAGGCCGCGTTGCCGCAGGTGAACCGCTGCTGGCACAACAGCATATAGAAGGCCACTACCAGGTCGATCCTGGTATGTTCAAGCCGAGCGCTGATTTCCTGCTGCGCGTTAGCGGGATGTCGATGAAAGACATCGGCATTCTTGATGGCGACCTGCTGGCCGTTCACAAAACGCAGGATGTGCGGAACGGCCAGGTGGTGGTTGCGCGCATTGATGACGAAGTGACCGTTAAGCGCCTGAAAAAACAGGGTAACACCGTCCAGCTGTTGCCTGAAAACAACGAGTTCACCCCGATTGTGGTCGACCTCCGCGAACAGAGCTTCTCTATTGAAGGTCTGGCAGTAGGCGTGATTCGCAACGGCGAATGGCTGTAATCTCTTCCTGACAGGCTACGCTTTCGCTGTAGCCTGCTTCGTCTTCCATTCCCGGTATTTCCCATGTCACTGCTGACGGCTTCAGATAAGGCATTGTGGCGTCTTGCCCTGCCGATGATTTTCTCCAATATCACCGTGCCCTTGTTGGGTCTGGTCGACACGGCCGTTATTGGTCATCTCGATTCCCCTGTTTATCTTGGCGGCGTGGCGATTGGGGCGACGGCAACCAGCTTCCTGTTTATGCTGATGCTCTTTTTACGTATGAGTACTACCGGGCTCACGGCACAGGCGTACGGTGCGAAAGACCCGTTACGTCTGGCGCGTGCGCTGGTGCAGCCGCTGATCCTGGCGCTGGGCGCGGGAATGTTGATTGTTTTACTGCGCACGCCCCTGATCGACCTTGCACTCCAGGTCGTTGGCGGCAACGAGGCGGTACTGGAGCAGGCGCGTCGCTTCCTGGAAATTCGCTGGCTTAGCGCGCCCGCTTCGCTGGCAAACCTTGTTCTGCTGGGTTGGTTACTGGGCGTGCAATATGCCCGTGCGCCAGTGATTTTGCTGGTCGTGGGAAACCTTCTCAACATTGTGCTCGATCTCTGGCTGGTGATGGGCCTGCATATGGACGTACGCGGGGCGGCACTGGCGACGGCGATTGCAGAATACGGGACCTTTTTCATTGGCTTGTGGATGGTCTGGCGCGTGCTGGCGATGCGCGGGATCTCCCTTGCGCTGCTCAAAACAGCATGGCGCGGCAATATCCGCAGGCTGCTGGCGCTCAACCGTGACATCATGCTGCGTTCGCTGCTGCTTCAGATCTGTTTCGGCGCTCTGACGGTCTTTGGGGCTCGACTGGGGCCAGAAATCGTTGCGGTGAATGCAGTCCTGATGACATTGCTGACGTTCACCGCCTACGCGCTGGACGGCTTCGCCTATGCCGTTGAGGCGCATTCCGGGCAGGCGTACGGCGCGCGGGAAAGTGGGCAGCTTCGGAATGTCTGGCGTGCGGCCTGCCGCCAGTCGGGCCTGGTCGCGCTGGCATTCGCACTGATTTACGCCTGTTTTGGCCGTGACATTATTGCATTGCTCACTTCGTTACCGGCTTTACGCGAACTGGCGGACCGCTACATCGTCTGGCAGGTTATTTTGCCGGTAGTAGGTGTCTGGTGCTATCTGCTGGACGGCATGTTTATCGGCGCGACGCGCGGGGCGGAAATGCGCAACAGTATGGCGGTCGCGGCGGCGGGGTTTGGTCTGACGCTGCTGACGCTACCCTGGCTGGGTAATCACGGTTTGTGGCTGGCGCTTGCGGTCTTCCTCTCTCTGCGCGGCCTGTCGCTTGCCTTTATCTGGCACCGTCACTGGCAAAATAATACCTGGCTTCCCTCCCGCCATGATATATCGTGACGGTTAAAGATTCCGAATATGAAACCAACCGCCGAATCCTTAACTACAATAATTATCACGTCCAGCAGAAAAGAACGTAACGGACGTTACGACCCGACGCTTAACTAAGAGGACACGATGATGAATAAAGACGAAATCGGCGGCAACTGGAAGCAGTTCAAAGGTAAAGCGAAAGAACAGTGGGGTAAGCTGACAGATGACGATATGACCGTCATTGAAGGTAAACGCGATCAGCTTGTCGGTAAAATTCAGGAACGTTACGGCTACGCGAAAGATCAGGCGGAAAACGAAGTCAAAGACTGGGAAACCCGTAACGACTATCGTTGGTAACGCTGAATAACCCACACAGGCGGCTTCAGGCCGCCTTTTCTTTTGCCGTTAACGCGGCTTTTTCTTCACCAGAATTGAGTGGTCGTGCTGACATGCATCCTGATGCCGACAGGCTTCCACCTCTACGCATGCTGAACACAACCCGTGTGCTTCAATCACGTTATGACGCAGGGCAAAACCCATCCTTGCCGCCAGCGTGTGCATAATGTCCTCTACGCCCTCTGCGCCTTCTTCTTTTACCACGCCGCAACGGTCGCAAATAAACATCGCCGATGTGTGGGTTGGCTGATCGAAAAGATGGCACAGCACATAGCTGTTTGTGGATTCGACTTTATGCACAAACCCTTGTTCCAGCAGGAAATCCAGCGCGCGATACACCGTGGGCGGTTTAGCCTGCGGCTCGCTTTCACGGAGCAGGTCGAGCAGATCGTAGGCGCTGATTGCCCCCTGTTGCAGGCTCATCAGGCGCAAGACTTCAAGGCGCTGAGGGGTCAGGCGCACATTGCGTTGCGCGCACAGCTTTTCGGCCTGCGCTAACAGCTCTTTTGTGGACTTATCCATTTAGCACCTCGGATGTTCTGGGATGTAAAACCCTCACTTTACCATGTTATGGCAAAAACACCGATATCCGCCAGGCTGTGCTATACCTGACGCATCGCAAACCGGAAATGTAACCATGAAAAAACCAGACTGTATTACGCACTGGCGCGACGTAGAAGGGCCAGATGACGCCACCTACCCCGACAGTAACGAGCTTTTTTCCATCGGTGCACCGCTGGCTCGCAGCCTGGGCCTCAGGCGCATAGGCATCCATCATGAGCGTTTACCGCCAGGACGTCGGACGTCCTATCCCCATGCGGAAAGTGACGAAGAAGAGTTTATCTACGTGCTTGAGGGCTATCCCGAAGCCTGGATTAATGGCTACTTGTGGAAGCTTGAACCCGGTGACAGCGTGGGCTTTCCCGCCGGAACGGGCGTGTGCCACACCTTTATCAACAATACGGACGAAGAGGTTCGGTTACTGGTGGTGGGTGAGGCCAACAAGAAGCAAAACCGCATCTACTATCCGCTCAACCCGGTCTATGCCGCCACGCGAGAGGACCGCTGGGTAGATCATCCCCCTCAATTCTTTGGCCCACATGATGGAAAACCTGTGAAAAAATAATTTCCTCTTCTATAAATATTGAGGGCCGTCACAAATTACAACAGGCCGTAAGGGAGTTTTACTTAGGGAGTGAATTAGCGGGTCTTTTTATCTTTATTCACAGCAATAGTTCGCGCCTGTTTGGGGGATAACAGACAGGCGTTATTTCATAACAGACTATAAGACGGGCATACTGTGAAAAAACATTTTAAATTTTCGGTGGTTAGCATCGCTGTCTCCTTGTTTATGGCAAATCAGGCGGGAGCAGCCAATACCTGGACAGAATCACGTAGCGACGCGATGGGGGGGACCGGCGTTGCTTCTGGCAGTTATGGCAGCGGGGCATTAATTAACCCCGCGCTGCTTGCAAAGGCAAAACCGGACGATGATGTGACGGTCATTTTGCCGTCCGTTGGGGTGCAGGTGACGGATGAAGACAATCTTCAGGACGAAATTGATACCATCAACGACAAAATCAATCATTATAAAGATGTGGTTGATAACCTTACGCCAATTCAGGTCATCACCAATCCGCTAGGCTCGATTAATCAGTTCCAGGGCGCGGCCAAAGATCTGGCCGATGAGCTGGACTATCTCAAGGGTAAAACCGCACGCGCGACGGCAGGGGCAGGGCTTGCCGTGAGTATCCCTAACGATGTGCTTTCCGTGGCCTTTATGGCGAAAGGCTATGCCCATGGTCGGGTCAGTTCGTCTATCGATCAGCAGGATATTGATTATCTGCGCAGTATTCAAAGAAGCAATGTGGTGGCTGCCGGTGTTGCCCTGGACGCTGCGCTGAACGGCACGGATCAGATCACTAAAAACCTCAACTCAACGGCGTCCGGTCGGGCGGCGATTGTGTCTGACTATGGCGTTGCCGTTGCCCGCCAGTTTGACCTTGGCGGTGTTCCGGTTTCCGTGGGCGTGACGCCAAAACTGCAAAAAACCTGGATCTATAACTACACCACCTCAATCTACGATTACGACAGTAATAAGTGGAACGACAGCCGCTACCGTACAGACGATACCGGCTTTAACGTCGATGCCGGTATTGCCGCTGATTTTGGCGAACACTGGACGGTCGGCGTGAGCGGGCAAAACCTGATGTCGCGCGATATCGACACCAAAGATATCCGCATCCGCAACGGGCGTACGGGGGAAGTGGTGAGCTATAAAGACACCTACCAGATCCGTCCGCTGGTGACCGCGGGCGCCGCCTGGCACAACGATCTGGTGACCCTGACCGCCGATGGCGATCTGACCGAAACCAAAGGCTTCAAGAGCGAAGATACGTCGCAGTATGTTGGGGTCGGTGCTGAAGTGACTCCGCTGAGCTGGCTGGCGGTGCGCGCCGGTTATCGCGCGGACATGAAAGGTAACGACAGCAACGTCTTTACCGGCGGTGTTGGTTTCGCGCCGTTCAGTACCGTTCATGTTGACCTGATGGGCCTGTACGGTGAAGACGAAACCTGGGGCGCAGGGGCCCAGCTGAGTATGACGTTCTAAAGTCTACCGGAGGCGATGCGCCTCCGGCTTTTCTTTGTGCTATAGTAGCGCCCCTTTTCCACCAGATGCTTAAAACTTCGTCATGTTGTCAGAATACCAGACCGCTTTCCCTGCACACCGTTTCTCTATTGCGCCGATGCTCGACTGGACGGACAGACACTGCCGCTATTTCCTGCGTCAGCTCTCCCGCCATACGCTGCTGTACACGGAAATGGTGACCACGGGCGCAATCATTCACGGGAAGGGCGACTACCTGGCATACAGCGAAGAAGAGCATCCGGTTGCCCTGCAGCTGGGGGGCAGCGATCCGGCCGCGCTGGCGCAGTGCGCGAGGCTGGCGGAAGAACGCGGCTACGACGAGATTAACCTCAACGTTGGCTGTCCTTCCGACCGAGTGCAAAACGGCATGTTCGGCGCCTGTCTGATGGGCAATGCACAGCTTGTGGCGAACTGTATCAAGGCGATGCGTGATGTGGTCTCCATACCGGTAACGGTCAAAACCCGTATCGGAATTGATGACCAGGACAGCTACGAATTCCTGTGCAATTTCATCAACACGGTATCCGGGAAAGGCGAGTGCGAGATGTTTATCATTCACGCCCGTAAAGCCTGGCTCTCCGGCCTCAGCCCGAAAGAGAACCGTGAGATCCCGCCGCTGGATTATCCGCGCGTGTATCAACTGAAACGTGATTTCCCGCACCTCACGATGTCAATTAACGGCGGTATCAAGTCGCTGGAAGAGGCCAAAGCGCACCTTGAACATATGGATGGCGTGATGGTCGGGCGCGAGGCGTATCAGAATCCGGGCATTCTGGCGACGGTCGACCGCGAAATCTTTGGCATCGAAGGCGCGGACACCGATCCGGTTGCCGTCGTGCGTGCGATGTACCCTTACATTGAGCGCGAGTTGAGTAATGGCACTTATCTTGGCCATATCACTCGCCATATGCTTGGCCTGTTCCAGGGTATTCCGGGCGCGCGTCAGTGGCGTCGCTACCTGAGCGAGAATGCGCATAAAGCCGGTGCCGATATTGAGGTGCTGGAACATGCACTGCGACTGGTGGCAGACAAGCGATAACTTTCGCTAAAAGTTCGTCAAATTCACCACGCCCTGCGAATTCTCGCGGGGCGTTTTGCTTTAAGAACAATGCGTTAGCTTTGGCATGATTCTTGTAATGATTGCAGCAACATTCGGGAACTCGTGGGAGAGCACCATGCTGGAACTACTTTTTATCATTGGCTTTTTTGTCATGCTGTTAGCCACAGGCGTGTCGCTGCTCGGCATTCTGGCCGCGCTCGTTGTGGCGACAGTGGTAATGTTTATCGGCGGGTTATTTGCCCTGACGATCAAACTGCTGCCGTGGCTGCTGCTGGCTATCGCCGTGGTGTGGGTAATACGGGCGATTAAAGCGCCAAAATTGCCGACTTATCAGCGCAATAACCGCTTCCGTTACTAAGGTATTGAGGGGTTCGTCACATACTTGTAACTTTTCCGGCGGCATGGCTTAGAACAGAATAGGATTTACTTATCGAATCTGTCACTATGACTGCCGCTACAGAATTCATCGAGCTGTACCCTACATACAGCCGAACTAAAAAAAGAAAGGGCTTCCCACGGGAAGCCCAATTTCTTTTTAGGGGTCAGGGAATTAACAAACTTGAACCCTGCGTCGCCCGGCTTTCCAGCACCTCATGAGCACGCCGTGCATCGGTTAGCGGGTATTTCTGCGCATCTGCCACATCCACCTTAATCACGCCGCTGGCGATCAGCGAGAACAGCTCGTTGCTGGCTTCCTCCAGCTCTTCCCGGTTGGTGATGTAACCCTGCAAAGAAGGGCGCGTCACGTACAGAGACCCTTTCTGGTTCAGAATGCCCAGATTAACGCCGGTTACAGCGCCTGAGGCGTTACCGAAGCTCACCATCAGCCCACGACGCTGAAGGCAGTCCAGCGACGCCTCCCAGGTATCTTTCCCCACCGAGTCATACACCACGCGTACTTTTTTGCCGCCAGTGATCTCTTTTAGCCGCTCGACGACGCTCTCTTCCCGGTAGTTGATCACCTGCCACGCGCCCGCGTCCAGCGCACGCTGCGCTTTTTGCGCACTGCCTGTGGTGCCGATGAGTTTCGCGCCTAAGGCTTTCGCCCACTGGCAGGCAATCAGCCCCACACCACCGGCGGCAGCGTGGAACAGGAACTGCTCATCGGGCTTAATTTCGTAGGTTTTGCGCAGCAGGTAATAAACCGTCAGCCCTTTCAGGAATGAGGCGGCCGCCTGCTCAAAGGAGATGGCGTTCGGTAGCAGAGCGGCTTTGTCCGCCGGGACGTTGTGGACGGAGCTGTAAGCGCCCAGGGCAGACTGCGCATACACCACACGATCGCCTTCTTTGATATGTTTAACCGCACTGCCCACTTTGCTGACGATGCCGGCCGCTTCAGTGCCCAGGCCGCTCGGCATTGACGGAGGCGGGTAGAGGCCGCCGCGAATATAGGTATCGATGTAGTTAATGCCGATAGCTTTGTTTTCAACCTGGATTTCGTTCTCCCCAGGCGCAGCGGGGGTAAACTCCACCGCTTTCAGCACTTCAGGACCGCCGTGTTTCTGGAACTCAATGCGCGTTGCCATGCTCCCTCCGTAAGAAAAATATGGTAATCTTTCGACCCACTCTTTATCTCGGTAACTCCATTCACTATGGCAGGAAACAAACCCTTCAACAAACAGGCTGAACCTCGCGAGCGTGATTTCCAGGTCGCAGGGTTAAAAGTCCCGCCGCACTCGATTGAAGCGGAACAGTCGGTGTTGGGCGGTTTAATGCTGGATAACGAACGCTGGGACGACGTTGCCGAGCGCGTGGTGTCTGAAGATTTCTACACCCGTCCGCACCGCCACATCTTTACCGAAATGGCGCGCCTGCAGGAGTCCGGCAGCCCGATTGACCTGATCACGCTCGCGGAATCGCTTGAGCGTCAGGGGCAGCTGGACAGCGTCGGTGGGTTTGCCTACCTGGCAGAACTGTCAAAAAACACCCCAAGCGCGGCGAACATCAGCGCTTACGCCGATATCGTGCGCGAACGTGCCGTCGTTCGCGAGATGATCTCGGTGGCGAATGAGATTGCCGAGGCCGGTTTTGACCCGCAGGGCCGCACCAGCGAAGACCTGCTTGACCTTGCCGAGTCCCGCGTCTTCAAAATCGCCGAAAGCCGTGCGAACAAAGACGAAGGCCCAAAAAACATCGCCGATGTGCTCGACGCTACCGTGGCGCGTATTGAGCAGCTGTTCCAGCAGCCGCACGACGGTGTAACCGGGGTGAACACCGGTTATGACGATTTGAACAAGAAAACTGCCGGTTTGCAGCCGTCGGATTTGATCATCGTCGCGGCGCGTCCGTCGATGGGTAAAACAACTTTTGCGATGAACCTCGTCGAAAATGCGGCGATGTTGCAGGATAAACCCGTACTGATTTTCAGCCTTGAGATGCCCTCCGAACAGATCATGATGCGTTCTCTGGCGTCGCTGTCGCGCGTGGATCAGACCCGCATTCGTACCGGCCAGCTCGACGATGAGGACTGGGCGCGTATCTCCGGCACCATGGGCATTCTGCTGGAAAAACGGAACATCTATATTGATGACTCCTCCGGCCTGACGCCGACTGAGGTCCGTTCCCGCGCGCGCCGTATCGCCCGTGAACACGGCGGCATCGGCCTTATCATGATCGACTACCTTCAGCTGATGCGCGTCCCGTCGCTCTCCGACAACCGTACGCTGGAAATTGCGGAGATTTCCCGCTCGCTCAAGGCGTTAGCCAAAGAGCTGCACGTGCCGGTAGTGGCGCTGTCGCAGCTGAACCGCTCCCTGGAACAACGTGCCGACAAGCGCCCGGTCAACTCCGACCTGCGTGAGTCCGGCTCCATTGAGCAGGATGCCGACTTAATCATGTTTATCTACCGTGATGAGGTTTATCACGAGAACAGCGACCTGAAGGGGATCGCCGAAATTATCATTGGTAAGCAACGTAACGGCCCGATCGGGACGGTGCGTCTGACCTTTAACGGACAGTGGTCGCGTTTCGACAACTATGCCGGTCCTCAATATGATGATGAGTAATTTCTAAGGAATTCAAATGCAAGCGGCAACTGTTGTGATTAACCGCCGCGCTCTGCGACACAACCTGCAACGTCTGCGTGAACTGGCGCCCGCCAGCAGGCTCGTTGCAGTCGTGAAAGCGAACGCTTACGGACACGGTCTTCTTGAGACCGCGCGAACGCTCCCCGATGCCGACGCCTTTGGCGTCGCCCGTCTTGAAGAAGCTCTCCGTCTGCGCGCAGGCGGCATTACTCAACCTATTCTGCTCCTTGAAGGCTTTTTTGAAGCCTCGGATCTGCCAACCATTGCCGACCAGCGTCTGCACACGGCGGTACACAACGAAGAGCAGCTGGCCGCGCTGGAAACTGCCACACTGAGCGAGCCGGTGACCGTCTGGATGAAGCTCGACACGGGCATGCACAGGCTGGGTGTGCGTCCGGAAAACGCAGAAGCGTTTTATCAGCGTCTGAGCCAGTGCAAAAACGTGCGCCAGCCGGTGAATATCGTCAGCCATTTTGCCCGTGCCGATGAGCCCGAGTGCGGGGCAACCGAGCAGCAGCTCGATATCTTTAACACCTTCTGCGAAGGCAAGCCGGGGATGCGCTCGATTGCGGCCTCCGGCGGGATCCTGCTGTGGCCGCAGTCGCACTTCGACTGGGCGCGTCCGGGCATCATCCTTTATGGCGTTTCACCGCTGGAGAACAAACCCTGGGGGCCGGACTTAGGCTTTAAGCCGGTGATGTCGCTGGTTTCAAAGCTGATTGCCGTGCGTGAGCACAAAGCGGGAGAGCCGGTGGGTTACGGCGGCACCTGGACCAGCGAGCGCGACACGCGTCTCGGCGTGGTGGCGATGGGCTACGGCGACGGCTATCCGCGCGCTGCGCCAACGGGTACGCCGGTGCTGGTCAACGGTCGTGAAGTGAAGATTGTCGGCCGCGTGGCGATGGATATGATTTGCGTAGATCTGGGACCTGAAGCCCAGGATAAAGCGGGCGACGATGTGGTGATGTGGGGCGATGGTCTGCCCGTTGAACGCATTGCTGAAATTACGAAAGTGAGTGCTTACGAACTTATCACGCGCCTGACGTCGCGGGTGGCAATGAAATACATTGATTGAACCGCCAGTGGAGTGAGGGATTTAACCTCACTCCAACTTTATTAACATCCTCTCGACCTTCTCCCACTTCCGGTTTATTGTTGAAATTCCTGCCTCATCGAATTCCGGAGAACCATCGCGTGTTTCAGAAAGTTGACGCCTATGCCGGCGACCCTATCCTCTCCTTAATGGAGCGTTTCAAAGAAGATCCTCGCAGCGACAAAGTGAACCTCAGCATTGGCTTGTATTACAACGAGGATGGCATCATCCCGCAATTAAAAGCCGTTGCTGAAGCCGAAGCGCGCCTTAACGCTGTTACGCACGGTGCGTCTCTTTATCTGCCGATGGAAGGGCTTAACTCCTACCGCAACACCATCGCGCCTCTGCTGTTTGGGGCCGATCACGCGGTACTCGCGCAGAAACGCGTGGCGACCATCCAGACGCTGGGCGGCTCAGGGGCGCTGAAAGTGGGTGCAGATTTCCTTAAAAAGTACTTCCCGGATTCCGGCGTGTGGGTCAGCGACCCGACGTGGGAAAACCACGTTGCGATCTTCGAGGGGGCAGGCTTTAAGGTCGAGACCTATCCGTGGTTCGACAGCGAAACCAACGGCGTGCGCGTCGAAGCGTTGCTGGAAAAACTGAACACACTGCCGGAGCGCAGTATCGTATTGCTGCATCCATGCTGCCATAACCCGACCGGTGCGGACCTCACCAATGCTCAGTGGGATGCGGTGATAGAGGTGCTGAAGGCCCGCAATTTGATCCCGTTCCTCGATATCGCCTACCAGGGCTTTGGCGCGGGCATGGAAGAAGATGCTTACGCCATCCGCGCCGTTGCCAGCGCCGGGCTGCCAGCGCTGGTCAGCAACTCCTTCTCAAAAATCTTCTCACTTTACGGCGAGCGCGTTGGCGGTCTGTCCGTGGTGTGTGAAGACGCCGAAGCGGCGGGCCGCGTGCTGGGTCAACTGAAGGCGACGGTGCGCCGCATTTACTCCAGCCCGCCAAACTTTGGTGCGCAGGTGGTGGCGACGGTACTCGGTGACGAACAGCTGAAAGCGTCCTGGCTTGCCGAAGTGGAAGCGATGCGTAAGCGCATCCTGTCAATGCGTCAGGAGCTGGTTAACGTCCTGAAAGAGGCCGTACCGGGGCATAACTTTGATTATCTGCTCAAGCAGCGCGGGATGTTCAGCTACACCGGACTGAGCGCGGCGCAGGTCGATCGCCTGCGTGAAGAGTTCGGCGTCTACCTGATCGCCAGCGGCCGTATGTGCGTGGCGGGTTTGAATGCCAGCAACGTTCATCGCGTGGCGCAGGCGTTTGCTGCTGTGATGTAAGTACTTACCAACCCTCTCCCCGTGGGAGAGGGTTGGGTGAGGCCATCAGGCCGCACAAAAAGGTTGTCCGGCCTTTTGTGATCCTCTTCTTTTTATTCCGCTTCATAAGCAAAAACTCCTTTCCTTCACCTCCCGCTGGGGTTATGGTCGGATAGTTTTTTGACCATCCACTCAAAATAAAACGATAACAAACTGAATATTCAGGGGAAAACATGCGCAAGATCACACTGGCGCTCAGCGCCGCCTGCTTATTGTTCTCGCTTAATAGTGCTGTTGTGGCGCGAGCTTCTGCACCGACGCCGCTCTACACCGGCACCACCGCCGCCATGCTGGCCGAACAGGCACCCATTCACTGGGTTTCCGTGGCACAAATCGAAAACAGCCTGGTGGGCCGTCCGCCAATGGCCGTGGGCTTCGACATTGACGATACCGTTCTCTTCTCCAGCCCGGGGTTCTGGCGTGGCAAGAAAATGTATTCGCCCGACAGCGAAGCGTATCTGAAGAACCCGGAGTTCTGGGAAAAAATGAATAACGGTTGGGACGAGTACAGCATCCCGAAAGAGGTCGCCCGGGCGGTAATTGCTATGCACGTTAAGCGCGGCGACAGCATTTACTTCGTTACCGGTCGTAGCCAGACCAAAACCGAGACCGTCTCCAAAACCCTGCAGGACGATTTTCAGATCCCGGCAGCCAGCATGAACCCGGTCATTTTTGCGGGTGATAAAGAGGGACAAAACACCAAAACCCAGTGGCTGGAGCAGAAAAACATCAAAGTGTTCTACGGTGATTCGGATAACGACATTACCGCGGCGCAGGATGTGGGGGCCAGAGCGATCCGGGTGCTGCGTGCCTCTAACTCGACCTATCGACCGCTGCCAATGGCAGGCAAGTTTGGCGAAGAGGTGATTGTGAACTCCGAGTATTAGCACGCGCGCGGCGAGTTTGATTCTTTTTTGAACAAATCCGCCGCTGCGGGTTTTACCTTTCGCCTTCTTGCTGCACACTTAGAAAGATCCATCTTTCTTAACGGAGCAGCACATGTGGTATCAACAGACCCTGACCTTAAGCGCTAAACCCCGCGGGTTTCACCTTGTGACGGAGGAAGTCATCGGGCAAATCCGCGATCTGTCGCGCGTCAAAACGGGTTTACTGCATCTGCTGCTTCAGCACACGTCAGCCTCTCTCACGCTTAATGAAAATTGCGATCCTACCGTCCGGTCAGATATGGAACACCATTTCCTGAAGACAGTTCCGGACAACGCCCCCTACGAGCACGATTATGAAGGCCAGGATGACATGCCTTCGCATATCAAATCTTCTCTGCTGGGCGTATCGCTGATGTTGCCGGTACACAACGGGCGGCTACTGCTGGGAACGTGGCAGGGGATCTGGCTGGGAGAACATCGCATTCACGGTGGTTCGCGTAAAATCATCGCAACGCTACAAGGGGAATAAAGATGACAATTTCGGAGCTACTTCAGTACTGCATGAGTAAACCTGGCGCAGAGCAGAGCGTTCATAGCGACTGGAAAGCCACGCAGATTAAAGTGGGAGACGTGCTGTTTGCGATGGTGAAAGAGGTGGAGGGGCGCCCGGCGGCGTCGCTGAAAACCAGCCCGGAACTGGCGGATCTGTTACGTCAGCAGCATGATGATGTGAGGCCGAGCCAGCACCTCAATAAAGCGCACTGGAGCACCGTCTATCTGGACGGTTCGCTGCCTGGCTCGCAAATTTACTATCTGGTGGATGCGTCTTATAAGCAGGCGGTTGAGCTGCTGCCGGAAACGACCCGGCAGCAGCTCTCCGTCTGAGATTACAGCAACGGTTTAAGGAAGCGCGCGGTGTGCGAGGCTTCGCACTCTGCAACGGTCTCTGGCGTACCGGAGACGAGGATTTCACCGCCGCCGCTGCCGCCTTCCGGGCCAAGATCGACAATCCAGTCCGCGGTTTTAATCACGTCCAGGTTATGTTCGATAACCACAATCGTGTTGCCCTGATCGCGCAGCTGATGCAGAACCTCCAGCAGCTGCTGGATATCGGCAAAGTGCAGCCCGGTGGTCGGCTCGTCCAGAATGTACAGCGTCTGGCCCGTACCGCGTTTGGAGAGCTCGCGCGCCAGCTTCACGCGCTGGGCTTCACCGCCTGACAGCGTGGTGGCGGACTGCCCCAGACGAATATAGGTCAACCCTACGTCCATCAGCGTCTGCAGCTTACGCGCCAGCGCAGGGACGGCGTCAAAGAACTCGCGCGCCTCCTCGATGGTCATGTCCAGTACTTCGTGGATGGTCTTGCCTTTGTACTTAATCTCCAGCGTTTCGCGATTATAGCGCTTGCCTTTGCACTGATCGCACGGCACGTAGATATCCGGCAGGAAGTGCATCTCAACCTTGATCACGCCGTCGCCCTGACACGCTTCACAGCGGCCGCCGCGCACGTTAAAGCTGAAACGTCCAGGGGTATAACCGCGCGAACGCGCTTCCGGTACGCCGGCGAAGAGTTCACGTACAGGCGTGAAGACGCCGGTATAGGTTGCCGGGTTGGAACGCGGCGTACGGCCAATCGGGCTCTGGTCGATGTCGATAACCTTGTCGAAATGCTCCAGCCCCTGAATGTCGCGATACGGCGCAGGTTCGGCGAGCGTCGCGCCGTTCAGCGCCGTCTGCGCAATCGGGAACAGCGTATCGTTGATCAGCGTCGATTTACCGGAACCGGACACGCCGGTAATGCAGGTAAACAGGCCAACTGGCAGCGTCAGGGTGACGTCCTTCAGGTTGTTGCCGCGCGCCCCGGTGAGCTTAAGCACTTTTTCCGGGTTCGCCGCGACGCGCTGTTTCGGCACTTCAATCTTGCGCTTGCCGCTCATGTACTGGCCGGTCAGCGACTCGGGCACCGCCATGATATCTTTCAGCGTCCCTTCTGCGACCACCTGGCCGCCGTGTACGCCCGCGCCAGGACCGATATCGATCACGTGGTCAGCCGCGCGGATCGCATCTTCGTCGTGCTCGACCACGATTACCGTGTTGCCGAGATTGCGCAGGTGGACCAGCGTCCCGAGCAGGCGTTCGTTGTCGCGCTGGTGCAGGCCGATAGATGGTTCATCCAGCACGTACATCACGCCCACTAAGCCCGCGCCAATCTGGCTCGCCAGACGGATACGCTGGGCTTCACCGCCGGAGAGCGTTTCTGCCGAGCGGGAAAGCGTCAGGTAGTTCAGGCCAACGTTCACCAGGAACTTCAGGCGATCGCCGATCTCTTTCAGCACTTTTTCGGCGATTTTTGCGCGCTGGCCGGAGAGCTTCAGGTTGTTGAAGAAGTCCATCGCGTGGCCGATGCTCATGTCTGAGATGGTCGGCAGCGCCGTATTTTCAACAAATACGTGGCGCGCTTCGCGACGCAGACGCGTGCCCTCGCAGGTGGCGCAGGAGCGGTTGCTGATGAACTTCGCCAGCTCTTCGCGCACCGCGCTGGATTCGGTCTCTTTGTAGCGGCGCTCCATATTGTGAAGCACCCCTTCGAACGGGTGACGACGCACGGAGGTGTCGCCACGGTCGTTCATATATTTGAACTCGATGTTCTCTTTGCCGGAACCGAACAGGATCACTTTGTGCACGTTCGGGCTCAGGCTTGCCCACGGGGCTTCAACGTCGAACTTGTAGTGCTCCGCCAGCGACTTCAGCATCTGGAAGTAGTAGAAGTTGCGCTTATCCCAGCCGCGAATCGCACCGCCCGCGAGCGACAGCTCGGGGTTCTGGATCACGCGATCCGGATCGAAATACTGCTGCACGCCCAGGCCGTCACAGGTCGGGCACGCGCCCGCCGGGTTGTTGAACGAGAACAGGCGCGGTTCCAGCTCGCGCATGCTGTAGCCGCAAATCGGGCAGGCGAAGTTGGCGGAGAAGAGCAACTCTTCCGCTTTCGGGTCGTCCATGTCGGAGACCACGGCCGTGCCGCCAGAGAGTTCCAGCGCCGTTTCGAAAGATTCCGCCAGACGCGTGGCGAGATCGTCACGCACCTTAAAGCGGTCAATCACCACCTCAATGGTGTGCTTCTTCTGCAGCTCCAGCTTTGGCGGATCCGACAGGTCACACACCTCGCCGTCGATGCGGGCGCGGATATAGCCCTGGCTTGCCAGGTTTTCCAGCGTTTTAGTGTGTTCGCCTTTTCGCTCTTTAATGATAGGCGCCAGCAGCATCAGGCGTTTGCCTTCCGGCTGCGACAGCACGTTGTCGACCATCTGGCTGACGGTCTGTGCCGCCAGCGGGACGTCGTGGTCCGGGCAGCGCGGCTCACCCACGCGGGCATACAGCAGACGCAGGTAGTCGTGAATTTCAGTGATGGTACCGACCGTTGAACGCGGGTTATGCGAGGTCGACTTCTGCTCAATGGAGATAGCAGGCGATAACCCTTCAATATGATCGACATCCGGTTTTTCCATCAGCGACAGGAACTGACGCGCGTACGCAGAGAGTGATTCAACGTAACGACGCTGTCCTTCGGCATACAAAGTGTCGAAGGCCAGTGAGGATTTGCCAGACCCCGAAAGCCCGGTCACGACGATGAGTTTGTCGCGAGGGATTATGAGGTTGATATTCTTGAGATTGTGGGTGCGGGCGCCCCGAACTTCGATCTTATCCATTCACCTTTCCCGGTTGGAACACGGATTGCCTGGTTTGTTTGAAGGACAAACGGCTGTCAGAAACGGCTAATTATGACACAATTTAACCTGTTTGAATATACAGTATTGGAATGCATTTTCTGATTCGCTGTGTAACAATGTTGAGTGGCGAGAGAACTCTGGAACGTGCTACGCAACTATCAAAGTGCAGCATGGAAATGGTACACTCGCGCGTTTACACTATTAAGAAACGTATTCAGGAGACACGAACATGGCCAGCAGAGGCGTAAACAAGGTGATTCTCGTCGGTAATCTGGGCCAGGACCCGGAAGTACGCTACATGCCGAGTGGTGGCGCAGTTGCCAACATTACGCTGGCTACTTCCGAATCCTGGCGTGATAAAGCGACCGGTGAAATGAAAGAGCAGACCGAATGGCACCGCGTTGTGCTGTTTGGCAAACTGGCAGAAGTAGCCGGTGAGTATCTGCGTAAAGGTTCTCAGGTCTATATCGAAGGCCAGTTGCGTACCCGCAAATGGACCGATCAGTCCGGCGCTGAGAAGTACACCACGGAAGTGGTGGTGAACGTTGGCGGCACCATGCAGATGCTGGGTGGCCGTCAGGGCGGCGGCGCACCAGCCGGTGGCAGCCAGCAGCAGGGCGGTTGGGGTCAGCCTCAGCAGCCACAGGGCGGCAACCAGTTCAGCGGCGGCGCGCAGTCTCGTCCGCAGCAGCAGTCTGCTCCTGCCCCGTCTAACGAACCGCCAATGGACTTCGACGACGACATCCCGTTCTGATCAACGGATGCTAAAACAAAAAACCCAGACATCGTCTGGGTTTTTTGTTGCTGAAGAGATCAGGTAATGACCATCGGCCAGTCTGGTGGCGTGTGGCTCATCGCCTCAACCATCACTACTTTAATATTTTCCCAGACGGCGGCCATATCCAGCAGGGTGATGCCCAGCAGGCCCGTTGCGAACCAGCAAGCCGCGCCAAGCCCTAGCAGGGTACTGATGACGGCAAGACCCGCGTAGTCGGATTTACGAAACTGAATGTTCAGCGTGCTGGCTAAAAACATCAAAAACGCACTCAACAAGGGCCAGCGCAGGAGAACCATGCTGGTAGTAATGGTTGCCATAAAACCCATCCTCTACAAAACAGACGAACTGAATGAAACAGTGTTTCTCGTTACACAATATGTGTGAACTATATCACATTTGTTGATTTATTCGCCAGTGTCTGCGTAGCCAAAAAGGGGATTTTATTAGCCGGAAAAAGAGTGTGCGGTACGGGACTGCCTTCGTACAAAGGGATGCGGACCCACAACGTGCGGGGTAATGCCCGCCGGGCAAGCGGGGAAGAGCATCTGGAGGCAAAGAGACGTCCAGCCGTGCCGTTTTTAGGAGAAGCATTATTTTCTGATAATATTGTGATGATGTCTGATTATTTATAAATCAACGAACAAAATACACCCGCATAAATAGGATAAAACGTCACGTTGGCGTTGTGCTTTTTTCATGCCGCCAGAAGTTTGGCTTAATCAGCGATCCTCTGTGGTGTTCTCTCAAAACCACCCAGGCGTGGTGGATAATTATTTTCCTTAATTGAAACGGAACGAATACTTACAGTTTAGCTTACGGGAAAATATTATCGTCATAACGAAATTTAAGATTTTTAATACTAAAAGTCAGTTGCTAACTTCGCATGATTCATGCAACGTAATCACCTGTTTAACAAAGCATCCGGCCTTCATTACTACAGGCGTACAACATGCAGGGATATAGGGCGGGAAATGAATCGTAGCGCGCGGCGCAAAATACTCAGGGTGGTAGGAATCATCATGGTAGTTATGCTGCCGGTGATGCTTGCTCTATGGTTTGCCCAGCTGAGAGCCGAGTCGGAAACGAGCGCTCAGCTACGTACATTTGCTGAACTGGCTTTAGACAAAACTGAACTGGTAATTCAACAAGTTGACCTGGCCAGGGACGAGGCAGAAAAATATCAGGGTGAACATTGTACGCCGGAACATCGTCAATATATGTTGAACGTTGTTCGTGGCCGCCTGTTTGTCGCCGATTTAATTTATGCTGAAGGTCAGAATTTTCTTTGTTCGACCGTTTTTACACCGGATCAACCCTATGTCATTCCGGTTGCTAATTACACGCGTAAACCTGACGTTGCGATCTATTATTTTCGCGATACGCCATTTTATACTGGCTATAAAATGACATATATGCAGCGCGGAAATTATGTCGTGGTGGTCAATCCGCTTTCTTACAGTGAAGTGATGTCTACCGATCATTCCCTCGCATGGGGGGTATACGATACGGTAACCAATGCCTTCTTTTCCGTCAGTCAGAAAGCCAATGCGACTTTATTAAATTCGATGATTCAGGATAAGGAATCGGTATTTCAAAAAGATAACCGTTTCTATACCGTCGTGAAATCGCCAAAACGACCTATTGCCGCTATCGTGTCGACGTCAGATAAACGTTTTTATGAAACGCTCTATCACCAGGCGACGTTGACGCTGCCGCTGGGAATGATCTGCAGCATTATTATTTTGCTGGTGTGGTCCCGCACCCATCGTGAGCTTAATTCGCCGGGGCGGCTACTGCACCGGGCGCTGAACAAACGTCAGCTTTGTCTGCACTATCAGCCGATTATTGATATCAAGAATAACCAGTGCGTGGGGGCAGAGGCGCTGTTGCGCTGGCCTGGTTTCAACGGGCAGGTGATGAGCCCGGCTGAATTTATTCCGCTGGCTGAAAAAGAGGGAATGAGCGAGCGAATTACGGATTATGTTGTTGAGGAGGTGTTCAGCGATCTGGGCAATTTCCTGGCGGCGCATCCGCATCTCTATATTTCGATTAACCTGTCGGCCACGGACTTCCACTCTTCGCGGCTGATCGCCATGATTTCTGACAAGGCCCGGCACTACGCCGTACGCGCCCAGCAAATTAAAATTGAAGTGACGGAACGCGGTTTTATCGATGTCCCAAAAACCACGCCGGTGATTCAGGCCTTCCGTCAGGCGGGCTATGAAGTGGCGATCGATGATTTCGGAACCGGTTACTCCAACCTGCACAACCTCTACTCGCTGAACGTCGATATTTTGAAAATCGACAAATCGTTTATCGACACCTTAACCACCAACAGTACCAGCCACCTGATCGCCGAGCATATTATCGAGATGGCGCAAAGCCTGCGGCTTAAAACCATTGCCGAAGGGGTTGAGACGGCTGAGCAGGTGAGCTGGTTGTTGAAGCGCGGCGTTCAGTTCTGTCAGGGATGGCACTTCGCGAAAGCGATGCCGCCCCAGGAATTTATGACCTGGCAGCAGCAACCTTTGCAATGACGGGATTAATTCAACTGGTGGCGGTAATCGCTTGGCGTACGGTCAAACTCGCGGCGAAACACACGGGAAAAGGTTTGTTGCGACACATAGCCAAGATCCATCGCGATATCAAAAATCGGCCGCTGCGTTGAGCGTAACGCCTGCGCCGCCAGCAGCAGCCTGCGCTGACGAATGTACTCACCCAGCGTCTGGTGCATGACCGTGCGGAACATCCTCTGTAAATACCATTTCGAATAGCCCGACTTTTTAGCGACCACATCAATGTTCAACGGTTGGTCGATATGATCGTCAATCCATTCAATAAGTGTCTGAATAATCTGCTGATGCGACATAAGGTTGCCCCTCTGTAGATACAACTTTCTCGGTTGATTCGTCGTTTTCTCTGCGGGGGAGTATAATTCCTCAAGTTAACTTGAGGTAAAGAGGTTTTATGGAAAAGAGATTGCCGCGTATTAAAGCGCTTTTAACCCCCGGCGAAGTGGCAAAGCGAAGCGGCGTTGCGGTATCGGCGCTCCACTTCTATGAAAGCAAAGGGTTAATTAAAAGCATCCGTAACGGCGGAAATCAGCGCCGCTATACCCGCGACGTGCTCCGCTACGTGGCGATTATCAAAATTGCGCAACGCATCGGCATACCCCTGGCGACGATCGGTGAGGCATTTGGCGTGTTGCCGGAAGGGCATACGCTTAGCCCGAAAGAGTGGAAAGAACTTTCGTCCCAGTGGCGTGAAGAGCTGGACAGACGTATCCACACGCTGGTCGCGCTGCGTGACGAGCTGGACGGCTGCATCGGCTGCGGCTGCCTGTCCCGTAGCGACTGCCCGCTGCGTAACCCCGGCGACAGGCTGGGCGAGCAGGGGACGGGGGCACGGCTGCTGGAGGAGGATTGAGTCCGTGCGGCCTGTTTGCCGGGTGGCGGCTGCGCCTTACCCGGCCTACAAAACTGAGAACGTAGGCCGGGTAAGCGAAGCGCCACCCGGCAAAAAGCATCATAAAGAACTAAAGCGCCACAAAGGGCGCTTTAGTTTTTCCCGGTCTTTGTCTTTCTC
This sequence comes from Enterobacter sp. ECC_219_Taxon_10, assembly GCF_058354905.1. Classification (NCBI taxonomy): domain Bacteria; kingdom Pseudomonadati; phylum Pseudomonadota; class Gammaproteobacteria; order Enterobacterales; family Enterobacteriaceae; genus Enterobacter; species Enterobacter sp. ECC_219_Taxon_10. The sequence goes on from NZ_CM178005.1 coordinate 357,858, forward strand.
TCTATCCCGCTGGTTCACGGGAGGGTTTCCCCCGACATCAGCACCCCTCGTGTCGAGCTGGTTGGGGAGGTTCCGGATTGTGCTGACACTTTAATTCTATGCAAGACCCGTTTTATCGCCAGCCGCGCGAGCCGTTTTTTAGACGAAATTTTTTCGCGGTGTTGTTCGATTTTCTATAGTTAAAAAGTATGAATAACAGGAGAAAATCATGCTCACGGTACATCACCTGAACCAGTCGCGCTCGCACCGCGTGATCTGGGCGCTGGAAGAACTCGCCCTGCCTTATGAGATCGTTCACTACCAGCGCGAAAAGAACATGCTGGCACCCGAGTCCCTCAAAAAGGTGCATCCGTTGGGCAAATCCCCGGTCATTGAAGATAACGGGCTGATCCTTGCGGAGTCAGGCGCCATTCTGGAGTATCTGCAGGAAACCTATGATGCCGAATCGCGGCTGAAACCTTTGGACCCCGCGCACAAGGTGCAATATCGCTTCTGGCTGCATTACGCGGAAGGGTCGCTGATGCCGCTGCTGTTAATGAAGCTAGTCTTCAGCAGCCTCGGCAAGCCGCCCGTGCCGTTTGGCATCCGAACTCTGGGCAAGGCGCTGGGGCAGGGGGTGCAGAAAGCATATCTCAACCCCCAGCTGGAAACCCATGCGCGCTTTATAGATTCACATCTTGCTAAAAACAGCTGGTTTGCCGGAGAAGCGTTCAGTATGGCCGACATTCAGATGAGCTTTCCACTCTTTGCCCTGCTGGCGCGCGGTGGCATTGATAATCTGCCGCACATTCAGGCATGGAAGCAAAAGGTGGAAAGCAGCCCTGGCTGGCAAAGAACTCTGCAACAAGGTGGCCCGTTATCTATCCCGGGCGAGGATTGAGATGTAAATAAATTGCGCATAGACGATAACGTTTGCGCATCCTCTGTCTATTTCTTCATCGTCATAAGTGAATTTTAGCGAAAATCGACAAAGTTCAGTTGAAAAGGGCGTGGATTAGGCTGGATAATCGTTTGCCTTAATTTGACTACCCGTTTTATAAGCGCGGAGCTAAACGTTTGCTTTTTTTGTGACGCCCTTTCGTCGCAAACGCAACACACGGATTTGACGTTTTAGCTGGCAGCGGTGTCTCCACCACGCTTATGGACGTTCTATAAAAACTCTCAGGGGATGTTTCTATGTCTACGCCATCTGCGCGTACCGGCGGTTCACTTGACGCCATGTTTAAAATTTCGGCTCGCGGCAGCACCGTGCGCCAGGAAGTCGTTGCCGGTCTGACAACGTTTCTGGCGATGGTTTACTCCGTTATCGTGGTACCGGGAATGCTGGGCAAAGCGGGCTTCCCGCCAGCGGCTGTCTTCGTCGCCACCTGCCTGGTGGCTGGCGTGGGTTCCATCGTCATGGGGTTGTGGGCGAACCTGCCGCTGGCGATTGGTTGCGCCATCTCTCTGACCGCCTTTACCGCATTCAGCCTGGTGCTGGGCCAGCAGATCAGCGTACCGGTTGCCCTCGGCGCCGTATTCCTGATGGGCGTACTGTTTACCGTCATTTCCGCCACCGGCATCCGTAGCTGGATTTTGCGCAACCTGCCGCAGGGCGTGGCGCACGGCACCGGTATCGGTATCGGCCTGTTCCTGCTGCTGATCGCCGCCAACGGTGTTGGCCTGGTGATCAAGAACCCACTGGACGGCCTGCCGGTGGCGCTGGGTCATTTTGCGAGCTTCCCGGTCATTATGTCGCTGATCGGTCTGGCGGTGATTATCGGCCTGGAGAAACTGAAGGTACCGGGCGGCATCCTGCTGACCATTATCGGCATTTCCATCGTCGGCCTGATTTTCGATCCGACCGTCCACTTCTCCGGTATTTTCGCCATGCCGTCGCTGAGCGATGACAAAGGCAACTCCCTGATCGGCAGCCTGGATATCGTGGGCGCGCTGAACCCGGTGATCCTGCCAAGCGTGCTGGCGCTGGTGATGACCGCGGTATTTGACGCGACCGGTACCATTCGCGCGGTGGCCGGTCAGGCCAACCTGCTGGATAAAGACGGCCAGATTATCGATGGCGGCAAAGCGCTAACCACCGACTCCCTGAGCAGCGTCTTCTCTGGTCTGGTCGGCGCGGCACCTGCGGCGGTGTACATCGAATCTGCAGCGGGTACGGCAGCAGGCGGTAAAACCGGCCTGACGGCGATCACCGTCGGCGTGCTGTTCCTGCTGATCCTGTTCCTCTCTCCGCTCTCTTACCTGGTCCCGGCCTACGCGACCGCGCCAGCGCTGATGTACGTCGGCCTGCTGATGCTGAGCAACGTGGCGAAAATCGACTTTGCGGACTTCGTGGATGCGATGTCCGGCCTGATTACCGCAGTGTTTATCGTCCTGACCTGTAACATCGTGACCGGTATCATGATCGGTTTCGCCTCACTGGTGATTGGCCGTCTGGTTTCCGGTGAATGGCGCAAGCTGAACATCGGCACCGTGGTGATCGCCGTTGCGCTGGTGGCGTTCTACGCGGGCGGCTGGGCAATCTGAGTTATCCATTGATGCGAAAACGGGTGGCTCAGGCCGCCCGTTTTTATTTTCAGGACTCATCCCGTTGCCTTTTGCGTTACTCTGGGGAAGATAGAATAAAAGGCACGACGCCTTCCGTAGTACATAAGTAACACAGCAAACAGGGAACGCATGGAAATCTTCTTCACAATACTCATCATGACCCTTGTGGTCTCGTTATCCGGGGTGGTTACACGCGTACTGCCCTTCCAGGTCCCCCTGCCTTTAATGCAAATAGCTATCGGTGCGCTGCTGGCGTGGCCGACGTTCGGTCTGCACGTGGAATTCGATCCGGAACTGTTCCTCGTGCTGTTTATCCCGCCGCTGCTGTTTGCCGATGGCTGGAAAACCCCCACGCGCGAATTTCTTGAGCATGGACGAGAGATCCTCGGCCTGGCGCTGGCGCTGGTGGTGGTCACCGTCGTCGGGATTGGTTTCCTGATCTACTGGACCGTACCGGGTATCCCGTTAATTCCCGCCTTTGCGCTGGCCGCCGTGCTGTCGCCAACCGATGCCGTAGCGCTTTCCGGCATTGTGGGCGAAGGCCGCATTCCGAAGAAAATCATGGGCATTTTACAGGGGGAGGCGCTGATGAACGACGCCTCCGGCCTGGTCGCCCTGAAGTTTGCCGTGGCGGTTGCCATGGGAACGATGGTCTTTACCGTGGGTGGTGCGACCCTGGAATTCTTCAAGGTGGCGATTGGCGGTATCCTCGCAGGCTTCGTGGTTAGCTGGCTGTATGGCCGCTCGCTACGCTTCCTCAGCCGCTGGGGCGGCGATGAACCGGCAACGCAGATCGTGCTGCTGTTCCTGCTGCCGTTTGCCTCTTATCTGATTGCCGAACATATCGGCGTATCGGGCATTCTGGCGGCGGTGGCGGCGGGGATGACCATCACCCGCTCCGGCGTAATGCGCCGCGCGCCGCTGGCGATGCGCCTGCGCGCCAACAGCACCTGGGCAATGCTGGAATTTGTGTTCAACGGCATGGTATTCCTGCTGTTGGGCCTGCAGCTGCCGGGCATTATGGAGTCCTCGCTCATCGCAGCAGAGGCCGATCCGAACGTTGAAGTCTGGATGCTGTTTACCGATATCGTGCTGATCTACATGGCGCTGATGCTGGTGCGTTTCGGCTGGCTCTGGACGATGAAAAGATTCAGCGTGCGCTTCCTGACGAAAAAGCCGATGGAGTTCGGCTCCTGGACCACACGCGAGCTGCTGATTGCCTCCTTCGCGGGCGTCCGCGGGGCGATTACCCTTGCCGGTGTACTCTCCATTCCGCTGCTGCTGCCAACGGGGGACGTCTTCCCGGCGCGCTACGAGCTGGTGTTCCTGGCGGCGGGCGTGATCCTCTTCTCGCTGTTTGTCGGCGTGATTATGCTGCCGATTTTACTCCAGCACATTGATGCCGGTGACTCGACCCAACAGCACAAAGAGGAGCGGATTGCCCGCGCGGCCACGGCGGAAGTGGCGATTGTAGCCATTGAGAAGATGGAGGAGCGTCTGGCCGCCGACGCCGAAGAGAACATTGATAACCAGCTGCTGAAGGAAGTCAGCTCGCGGGTGATAGGTAACCTGCGCCGCCGCGCCGACGGGCGTAACGACGTGGAAAGCTCGCTGCAGGAGGAGAACCTGGAGCGTCGGTTCCGCCTGGCGGCGCTGCGCTCCGAGCGCGCCGAGCTGTATCACCTGCGCGCCACGCGCCAGATCAGCAACGAGACGCTGCAAAAACTGCTGCACGATCTGGACCTGCTGGAAGCGCTGTTGATAGAGAATCAGTAGCGCGCTTTGCCCCTCACCCTAACCCTCTCCCCATAGGGGAGAGGGAACCGATCGAGCCCCTCGCCCCTATGGGGAGAGGGGTTGGGGTGGGGGGACCCAAAACCCCTCACAACATTGCAACCACGCCTGCGCGCTGTGCGACAAATACACCCCTTCACGCCAAATCATCCCTAACTGCCAGTGGAGATCGCTCTCCAGCGGGATCCAGCGCAGCGTGTTTTTATCCAGCCGCTCGCAGATCGGCTGCGGCAGAATGGCAATCCCCACGCCCGCCTGCACCATCGCCGCCAGGAAATCCCACTGGCCGCTGCGCACCGCAATGCGCGGCTTCACGTTATGGTGGTTAAACAGGGTCATCAGCTGGCGGCTTAAGGCGAAGTCTTCGTTGTAGATCAGCAGGGGATGCTCGCCAAGCAGCTCGGGCTTCACCGAGTCTATCGTTAGCCAGTCGCCGGAGCGGGGCACCAGCACGCACAGCGGGTGGCTAAAGAGCGGGAGCGTCGCCAGACCACTCTCCTCCTCCACGGGAAGGGCCGTCATCGCCACGTCCAGCTCGCCGTTGATCACCGCCTGCTGCACGGTCAGGCCGCCAAATTCAGAAATTTTAAGCTCAACGCCGGGGTAGCGCTGGCGGAACAGGCTAATCGGCCCGGCCATCATCATGCCGACCATTGGCGGAATGCCGAGACGTAACAGACCTTTAGTCAGGTGGTTGATGTCCGCAAGCTCGGCCTCAAGCTGGCGGAACTCGCCCAGGATCGCCAGCCCGCGCTCGAACACCACGCGTCCGGTATCGGTCAGCAGTAGCTTGCGCCCATCGCGGATCAGCAGGGTACAGTTCAGCTCATCTTCGAGGTTTTTCAGCATTTTGCTGATGGTCGGCTGGGTAACGAACAACTTCTCCGCTGCGCGGGTAAAACTTTGCTGGCGAACCACCTCGACAAAATAGCGCAGCGTTCTTATGTCCATGATTATTCCTCGAAACTATACCTTCGATGATTTTAATTCATTTCAGTCGATGACGTACGCTCACTATACTGGCGCCTCGTCTCATTTCTGAGGAAAACCCCCATGGCCGTGGCGTTAAGCCGTGTTACGCCTGCCGTTGTGCAACGACTCCAGGTACCGGTTCAGGTACTGCTCTACGCGGGACTGTTTGTTTTTGCGGAATATCTTGTTGACTGGCTGCACCTGCCTTTACCCGCCAACCTGGTGGGGATGGTGCTGATGCTGACGCTGATCCTCTCACGTGCGTTACCCCTTAGCTGGGTGCGGGCCGGCGCGCGCTGGCTGCTGGCGGAGATGCTGCTGTTCTTCGTTCCGGCCGTGGTAGCCGTGGTGAACTATGCACAGCTGCTGATGGTCGACGGCTGGCGCATCTTCGCGGTTATCGCTCTGAGCACGCTGATGGTGTTGGGCGCTACCGCCTGGGTGGTGGATAACGTGTATCGGTTTGAAATCAGCAGGCAGAAGCATGACTAACTTTCAGATAAGCGTGCTGTGCCTGATTGCGACAGTCGTCATCTACTTTGCCAACAAGCGCCTGTACCGCCGCTTCCGCGCGCTGCCGCTGATGCCGCTGGTCTTCACGCCCATCCTGCTGGTGCTGATGCTGGTATTCGGCCATATCTCTTGGCAGAACTACATTGGTGAGTCCCACTGGCTGCTGTGGCTGCTCGGCCCGGCGACCATCGCCTTTGCCGTCCCTGTCTATGACAACCTGAAGATTATTAAACGCCACTGGATGTCGCTCAGCGCGGGCGTCATTACCGCGACGGTGGTGGCGGTGTGCAGCTCGGTCTGGCTGGCGCGGCTGTTTACCCTGCCTGATGAAATTCAGCGCAGCCTGGCCGTGCGATCGGTCACGACGCCGTTTGCGCTGGCAGCGGCTAAACCGCTCGGCGGGCAGCCGGATCTGGTGGCGCTGTTTGTGGTGGTCACGGGCGTCTTTGGTATGGCGGTGGGGGATGTGCTGTTCCTGCGGCTCTCTATCCGGGAAGGCATGGCGAAGGGGGCAGGATTTGGCGCGGCGTCGCACGGCGCGGGGACGGCGCGTTCGTATGAACTCGGTCAGCAGGAGGGGGTTGTCGCAAGCCTGGTGATGATGCTCTCGGGCGTGACGATGGTGCTGATTGCGCCGCTGGTGGCGTGGGTGATGTTTTGAACTCCCCGGCCAGCATGACCGGGGAGAAAGGCTTAGTGAGCGCGGCCCTGCTCAACGCCCAGGCCGGTCTGTGAACGGATAAACTGGGCGCGGAATTTCTCACGCTCCAGGTTACCCTCCGGCGAGTTGTCGGTAGCCGAGAAGACCCAGATACCGATAAACGCCACGGCAATGGAGAACAGCGCCGGGTACTCGTACGGGAAGATAGCGCTTTCGTGACCGAGGATCTGCACCCAGATTGTCGGGCCCAGAATCATCAGGATCACCGCCGTCAGCAGGCCCAGCCAGCCGCCAATCATCGCCCCACGGGTGGTCAGTTTTGACCAGTACATGGAGAGCAGGATGATCGGGAAGTTACAGCTTGCGGCAATCGAGAAGGCCAGCCCCACCATAAACGCGATATTCTGCTTCTCGAACAAAATCCCCAGCAGAATGGCGACCACGCCCAGCACCAGCACGGTGATCTTAGAGACCTTCAGCTCATCGCGCTCGCTCGCGCCTTTGCGGAAGACGTTGGCGTAGAGATCGTGCGATACCGCAGACGCGCCCGCCAGCGTCAGCCCTGCCACCACCGCAAGAATGGTGGCGAAGGCCACGGCGGAGATAAAGCCGAGGAACAGGTTGCCGCCCACCGCGTCGGCCAGATGCACCGCCGCCATGTTGTTACCGCCGATCAGCGCGCCCGCCGCGTCTTTAAACGCCGGGTTCGCCCCCACCAGCATGATTGCGCCGAAGCCGATGATAAAGGTCAGGATGTAGAAGTAACCCATAAAGCCGGTGGCGTAGAAGACGCTCTTGCGCGCTTCACGCGCATCGCTCACGGTAAAGAAGCGCATCAGGATATGCGGCAGGCCAGCGGTACCGAACATCAGCCCGAGACCGAGAGAGAGTGCGGAGATCGGGTCTTTCACCAGCCCGCCAGGGCTCATGATCGCTTCCCCTTTCGGGTGGACCGCCATCGCTTCGGTAAACAGATTATTGAAACTAAAGCCGACGTGCTTCATCACCATAAAGGCCATAAAGCTGGCGCCGAACAGCAGCAGCACGGCTTTGATGATCTGCACCCAGGTGGTTGCCAGCATGCCGCCGAACAGGACGTACATCACCATCAGGACGCCCACCAGCACCACTGCGACGTGGTAGTTCAGGCCGAACAGCAGCTCGATCAGCTTGCCTGCCCCCACCATCTGGGCAATCAGGTAAAGGGCCACGACCACCAGCGAGCCGCAGGCTGAGAGCATGCGGATAGGGCCCTGTTTCAGGCGGTATGAGGCCACGTCGGCAAAGGTATAGCGACCGAGGTTACGCAGGCGCTCGGCAATCAGGAACAGAATGATCGGCCAGCCGACGAGGAAGCCGAGGGAGTAGATCAACCCGTCATAGCCGGAGGTGTAGACCAGCGCGGAGATCCCAAGGAACGAGGCGGCAGACATAAAATCACCCGCAATCGCCAGCCCGTTCTGGAAGCCGGTAATGTTGCCGCCCGCGGTGTAGTAATCATTACGGGAGCGCACGCGTTTCGACGCCCAGTACGTAATGTACAGCGTCAGCACCACGAAAATCAGGAACATCACAATCGCCTGCCAGTTGGTTGGCTGGCGCTGTACCTCACCGGTAATGGCATCTGCCGCATCGGCAGCAAAGGGAAGTGTGGCGGCTAGCGCCGTCAGAACTCGCTTCATGATGCTTTTACCTCTTGCAGTACCGCTTTATTGAGACGATCGAATTCACCGTTGGCGCGCCAGACGTACACGCCCGTGAGCAAGAATGAAATCACAATCACGCCAATGCCAATCGGAATGCCGCGTGTGACGCTGGTACCCTCATGCAGCGGGGTGCCCAGCCAGTGCGGCGCAAAGGCGATCAGCATAATAAAGCCGACGTAGATAACCAGCATGATGATGGAAAGAATGAAGGCAAACCGTTGCCGCTTATCGACGAGCTCCCTGTAGTGCGCACTATTCTCTATCTGCTGACAAATATCGTTATTCATCACAGAGTTCTCCAAAGGTAAGGTTGGTTTGTTTTTATCCCCTCTCCCCTATGGGGAGAGGGTTAGGGTAGGAAGGTGCGGTCTGATGCCCTCACCCCGGCCCTCTCCCACGGGGAGAGGGAGAAAACACTAGGAAGGCATTGCGATGGCCTGCTTCTCTTCGAGCAGTTTTTCCACCACGCCAGGATCCGCGAGCGTTGAGGTATCACCGAGGTTGCTGGTGTCCCCCGCCGCGATTTTGCGCAAGATACGACGCATGATTTTGCCGGAACGGGTTTTCGGCAGCGAGTCGGTCCAGTGCAGCACGTCCGGCGTGGCCAGCGGGCCAATCTCTTTACGTACCCAGTTGCGCACTTCGGCGTACAGCTCCGGCGACGGCTCTTCGCCGTGGTTCAGGGTGACATAGGCGTAAATCGCCTGGCCTTTGATGTTGTGAGGGATCCCGACAACCGCCGCTTCGGCAATCTTCGGATGCGATACCAGCGCCGATTCAATCTCCGCCGTGCCCAGACGGTGGCCGGAGACGTTCAGCACGTCGTCCACGCGTCCGGTGATCCAGTAATAGCCGTCTTCGTCGCGGCGCGCGCCGTCGCCGCTGAAGTACATGTTTTTAAAGGTCGAGAAGTAGGTCTGCTCGAAGCGCTCGTGGTCACCGAACAGGGTGCGCGCCTGGCCCGGCCAGGAATCGACGATCACCAGGTTGCCCTCGGTGGCCCCTTCCTGCGGATTACCTTCGTTATCCACCAGCGCAGGCTGCACGCCGAAGAACGGACGGGTTGCCGAGCCAGCCTTCAACTGCGTCGCGCCCGGCATCGGGGTGATCATAAAGCCGCCGGTTTCGGTCTGCCACCAGGTGTCCATCACCGGGCACTTCTCGTTGCCGATCTTTTTCCAGTACCACTCCCAGGCTTCCGGGTTGATGGGCTCGCCCACGGAACCGAGGATGCGCAATGAAGAACGGTCAGTGCCCTCAATGGCTTTATCACCTTCCGCCATTAACGCGCGGATGGCCGTTGGCGCGGTGTAGAGAATGTTGACCTGGTGCTTATCGACCACCTGACACATGCGCGCCGGGGTCGGCCAGTTCGGTACGCCTTCAAACATCAGCGTGGTTGCGCCGCATGCCAGCGGGCCGTATAGCAGATAGCTGTGCCCGGTGACCCAGCCCACGTCGGCAGTACACCAGTAGATGTCGCCCGGATGGTAGTCGAAGACGTATTTGAAGGTGGTAGCCGCATAAACCAGATAGCCGCCGGTGGTGTGCAGCACGCCTTTCGGCTTACCGGTGGAGCCGGAGGTATAAAGAATGAACAGCGGATCTTCCGCGTTCATCTCTTCCGGCTGATGCTGGTCGCTCGCGTTCTCAATCAGGTCGCTCCACCACAGGTCACGCCCCTCGTTCCAGTCGATCCTGCCGCCGGTACGCTTAAGGACGATGACGTTACTGACCGTTTTGACGTTCGGGTTTTTCAGCGCCTCATCGACGTTTTTCTTCAGCGGGATACCGCGGCCCGCACGCACACCTTCGTCGGCGGTGATCACCAGCTTCGAGTTTGAGTCGACAATACGCCCGGCAACCGCCTCAGGGGAGAAGCCGCCGAAGATAACGGAGTGGATCGCGCCGATGCGCGCGCAAGCCAGCATGGCCACCGCCGCTTCCGGCACCATCGGCATGTAGATGGCGACCACGTCTCCCTTTTTGATGCCTTTATCCAGCAGGACGTTGGCGAAGCGGCAGACGTCGCGGTGCAGTTCTTTATAGGTAATGTGTTTGCTCTGAGAGGCATCGTCGCCTTCCCAGATAATGGCGGTTTCATTCCCGCGTTCGGCAAGATGGCGGTCCAGGCAGTTCGCCGCCAGGTTCAGCGTGCCATCTTCATACCATTTAATGGAGACGTTGCCTGGCGCAAAGGAGGTGTTCTTCACCTTCTGGTAAGGTTTGATCCAGTCAAGGATATGGCCCTGCTCGCCCCAGAAGGCGTCCGGGTTGGTAACAGATTGCTGATATTTCTCGCGGTACTGCTCCGGGCTGATCAGGCAACGGTCCGCAATGTTTGCGGGAATGTCGTGTTTGTGTATTTGGCTCATGGCTTTTTTTCTCCTTGTAAGATGTTAATAATATGTCGCAAAAACGTTAATAGTAGGGGCTTTACAAGCTTTGTTTATTATTTGGGCGGCAGATCACGCATTGTCTGAAGAGTATGAAAAACGAGCGAATGAAACTTTGAAGGGAAATAATTTACGATAACTATTATTCACATTTTCGTTTAAAAAAGCGTTTTTATAACAAAAGGTTATTTATAAGAATTAGAATAAACTCCCGTCATCGTCGCTTTTGTGAGTGAAACGCGTCGTTCTTTAAGGCTTGCGCAACAGGTCGCGCAAATGATACTCATACGCCGCGTTAAAAAATCCCATAAACCAACGCAACACAATTCATACCCTTTCAGTATGTCTCCATATTCATGCAGTTTACGTGAATAAGGCGCTTCATTGAGGAAGTCAGTTTCTATGAAAAACGTTAAAGTCAGCCTGGCCTGGCAGATCTTAATCGCCCTTGTGCTGGGCATTCTGCTGGGCAGTTACCTCCACTATCACAGCGACAGCCGCGAATGGCTGATTGCGAACCTGCTCTCTCCGGCAGGCGATATTTTTATTCATCTGATTAAGATGATAGTGGTGCCGATTGTGATCTCGACGCTGGTGGTCGGTATCGCGGGCGTCGGTGATGCGAAGCAGTTAGGCCGTATCGGCGCGAAAACTATTCTCTATTTCGAAGTGATCACTACGGTTGCGATTATCCTCGGCATTACGCTGGCGAACGTGTTCCAGCCAGGATCCGGGATCGATATGTCGCAGCTGGCGACGGTGGATATTTCGAAATACCAAAGCACCACTGCTGACGTGCAGAGCCATTCCCACGGTCTGATGGGGACTATCCTGTCGCTGGTGCCGACCAACATCATTGCTTCCATGGCGAAAGGCGAGATGCTGCCGATCATCTTCTTCTCGGTGCTGTTTGGCCTGGGGCTCTCCTCTCTGCCCGCAACGCACCGTGAACCGCTGGTCACCGTGTTCCGATCTGTCTCCGAAACCATGTTCAAAGTGACCCACATGGTGATGCGTTACGCGCCGGTCGGGGTGTTCGCGCTTATCGCAGTGACCGTGGCGAACTTCGGTTTTGCCTCCCTGTGGCCGCTGGCGAAGCTGGTGATCCTGGTGCACTTCGCGATCCTGTTCTTCGCGTTGGTGGTGCTGGGGATTGTGGCGCGCCTGTGCGGGCTGAGCATCTGGATCCTGATTCGTATCCTGAAGGATGAGCTGATTCTGGCCTACTCGACGGCAAGCTCTGAGAGCGTGCTGCCGCGCATTATTGAGAAGATGGAAGCCTACGGTGCTCCAGCGTCTATCACCAGCTTCGTGGTGCCGACCGGCTACTCCTTTAACCTGGATGGCTCAACGCTGTACCAGAGTATCGCCGCTATCTTTATTGCGCAGCTGTACGGCATTGACCTGTCGCTGTGGCAGGAGATCGTGCTGGTGCTGACGCTGATGGTGACGTCCAAAGGCATCGCTGGCGTGCCGGGCGTCTCCTTCGTGGTGCTGCTGGCTACGCTTGGCAGCGTCGGTATTCCGCTGGAAGGTCTGGCGTTTATCGCCGGTGTGGACCGTATTCTCGACATGGCGCGTACGGCGCTGAACGTGGTGGGGAATGCCCTGGCGGTGCTGGTTATCGCCAAGTGGGAACACAAATTCGACCGTAAAAAAGCGCTGGCGTATGAACGCGAGGTGCTGGGACGTTTTGATAAGACGGCCGACCAGTAACATCCTAAGCCCGGTGGCGCTGCGCTTACCGGGCCTACAGGTTTTGTAGGCCGGGTAAGGCGAAGCCGCCACCCGGCACTTTATTCTCCGCTCAATGCATCAAACTCTTCACACCCCGTATCAAACCCTTCCGTACAGCTCAGGTTTAACCAATAGAGTGCTTTCTGTTTATTGGGCGTAATAAAGCCTTTCTCACCTTGCTGGAACAGCATTCCTGCCCAGTATTCGGCGTAGCCCGTGCGTGACAGAGACGAGCTGCGCTTAAACCATGACGCCGCCTGGACGTCGTCCTGCGCCACTTCTACGCCGTTGGCATAAATCAGCCCCAGCAGCAGCTGCGCATCGACCGCCGAGTCGTTGTCGATATCTTCGGTCGCTGTTTGCAGGAGCTTGATGGCCTGAGGATAGTCGGTCTTACCCGCCTGCGTGTTGACCAGCACGCGCGCCAGCATGATCGCGCCGCGTTTGCTGCCCGCGATGTTGGCCTGCTGTGCCAGGGCTTTGGCCTGGGCGTAATCGCCCTGCGTGAAGAGGATTTGTGACAACAGCGCCATGGCATCAACATCGCCGCCTTTTGCGGCTTTCTCTGCCCACAGCGCTGCCTGCTTTCTGTCACCGGAGCTGAAGTAGGTATCGGCGAGATAATACTGGGCGCGGGCATCGCCGGCTTCCGCCTGCTTCTGATACTGGCTGCCTATCTCATCCGCGCGGGCGAACGATGTTAAAAATAACAACAACAGAAAAATGGCTTTCATGGATTCTTATCATCTGGGTACACGCCGCGCAGTATAATCGCGGTAGCAAAAGAAAAAAATGGGTGCATTAAGACCTCAGCATCCTACAAGCCGGGCGGAACCATGGTTCCGCCCGAAGAGGTTAGCCTGCAACGCAGGCTAATTTCGCCGCCACCTCCTGATGTTCACCCTTTATTGAAAACTCGCAGAGCTTACCGCGAGTAATAAAGGTAAAAATCACTATCGTCAGGCAAACAATAAAGACGATGCCTAACGCAGTTTTTAATGGCGTCATGCCTTTTACTCCTTGTCAAAAAAAGAATAAGAGGCTACTCTCAACCTGTTGGTTGTTGAGGGGTAGCCTCGGGTGAATGAAAATTTCCCGGGGCTTTCCACTTTCTGTCCCTCAACAATGCTCAAGACAGAAAGTCTTAAGCACCCGCCGCACATCTTATCTCTCTGAATTAAAATGCAAAGATGTAATTCTGTTCAGCGCGAATTACATTATTTTTGCGAGCCGCTTTCCAGAATAATAATTGATATTTTTAATGTGCTAAGCGGAAATAAAAAGGGAGTGAATATATCACTCCCTTTATTCAACGATTAAATAACGGCTTCAGCCCATTGCGCTTTCACGCAGCCGTGCTTTCAGCTTGTTATATTCGTCGATCACATACTGTTCCGCCGCGCGTTGATCCGCAATCGGCTCCACGTTGACGGCGCAGTATTTATACTCCGGCGTTTTGGTTATCGGGCTTAGGTTCTCCGTCACCAGCTCGTTACAGGCACCAATCCACCACTGGTAGGTCATATAGACCGCCCCCTTGTTTGGACGATCGCTGACCTGCGCGCGGGTGATGATGCGGCCTTTGCGCGAGTTCACCCACACCAGCGCTTCATCCTCAATGCCGAGGCGCTCCGCGTCGGCGGTGTTGATCTGCGCGTAGCCCGGCTCATCCGCCAGCGCCGCCAGCGCGGCGCAGTTGCCGGTCATCGAGCGACAGGAGTAGTGACCCACTTCACGCACGGTGGAGAGCACCATCGGAAACTCCTCGGTAAGCTTATCGATCGGCGCGACCCAGTCGCAGGTGAAGAACTGCGCCAGCCCGTTCGGGGTGTCGAACTTCTCTTTAAAGAGGTACGACGTCCCCTGGTCAGCTTCGGACTCATCGCGGCACGGCCACTGGATATACCCCAGCTCACCCATTTTTTCATAGGTGGCGCCGTAGAAGTCCGGACACAGACTGCGCAACTCGTCCCAGATTTCCTGAGTGTTGTTGTAGTGCATCGGGTAGCCCATGCGGGTGGCGATTTCGCTGATGATCTGCCAGTCGGTTTTCAGATCCCACTTCGGCTCGACCGCCTTAAAGAAGCGCTGGAAGCCGCGATCCGCCGCCGTGTAGACGCCTTCATGCTCGCCCCAGGAGGTCGACGGTAAAATGACATCCGCCGCCGCTGCAGTTTTGGTCATGAAGATATCCTGGACAATCACCAGCTCCAGATCCTCAAACCCTTTGCGCACCGCAGAGAGCTCGGCGTCGGTCTGGAGCGGATCTTCACCCATGATGTAGGCCGCACGCACTTCGCCGTGCGCCGCGCGGTGCGGCAGCTCGCTGATGCGATAGCCGGTGTGTTCCGGCAGGCTCTCGACGCCCCAGGCTTTTGCGAATTTCTCGCGGTGTTCCGGGAACTTGACGTACTGGTAGCCCGGATAGGTGTCCGGCAGCGCCCCCATGTCGCACGCGCCCTGGACGTTATTCTGGCCGCGCACCGGGTTCACGCCCACATGCGCCTTGCCCAGGTTTCCCGTTAGCATCGCGAGGCTTGTCAGGGAACGCACGGTTTCCACGCCCTGGTAGAACTGGGTCACGCCCATGCCCCAGAGAATGGCGGCGGTTTTCGCCCCGGCGTACATCCGCGCCGCCTGGCGGATCTCCTGCGCGCTGACGCCGGTTATTGCCTCTACCGACTCCGGCGTGTAGCCTTCGACGATTTTCCTATATTCTTCAAAGCCTTCTGTACGGCTCGCGACAAACGCCTGGTCGTAAAGATTCTCCTCAATAATGACGTGCCCCATTGCGTTCAACAGCGCGATGTTCGAGCCGTTTTTCAACGCGATGTGCATATCCGCAATGCGCGCGGTTTCGATTTTGCGCGGATCGCAGACGATGATTTTCGCCCCGTTCTGTTTAGCGCGAATAACGTGATTCGCGACGATAGGGTGAGAATCCGCCGGGTTATAGCCAAAGATGAATACGAGATCGGTATTATCTATCTCGTTGATGGCATTACTCATTGCGCCGTTACCGACCGACTGGTGCAGACCTGCAACCGATGGGCCGTGTCAGACGCGAGCGCAGCAGTCGACGTTATTGGTTCCAATAACGGCGCGCGCGAATTTTTGCATCACATAGTTGGTTTCATTCCCGGTCCCGCGTGAAGAGCCGGTGGTCTGAATCGCATCCGGGCCATATTTGGCCTTGATGGCGCTAAGGCGCGTAGCGACGTAATCCAGCGCCTCGCTCCAGGAGACGGCTTCCAGCTTGCCGCCGCGCTCGCGGCGGATCATAGGGGTTTTCAGGCGCGGGGTGAGGATTTGGGTATCGTTAATAAAATCCCAGCCGTAATACCCTTTCAGGCACAGCGTGCCCTGGTTGGTTTTCCCCTGCGCGGCCTCCGCCCGGACGATTTTGCCGTTATCGACCACCAGGTGGATCTTGCAACCTGAGGCACAATAAGGGCAAACCGTGACGACTTTTTTCATCAGTCTGCTCCAGTTAATCAAATCTTTCGCACCCACTAATGCAGCATCTATGCCATGTTTTTGATGTGGTTACTCCTGGGCTTTATGGGCGCTTTTCTGGTGAAAACCCTGACGAAAGGCCGACAATCGTCAAAATTGACGTGTCGAATGGGCAGCGGATGTGACATGGGTTGAATTTCCGTCATGGAAAAAACCATTTCACTGGAGCCGGCGGCAGAATGGTTCAGACTTAACATAATCCCCTGACGGAAGCATATGATGAAACCGGCGATTCTGGTGGTTGATGACGATATGGCGGTCTGCGAACTGCTGCAGGACGTGCTGAGTGAGCACGTCTTTACGGTGCTTGTCTGTCATAACGGCCAGGACGCGCTGAGACGGGTGCAGCAGGAGCAGGATATCGCCCTTGTTCTGCTGGACATGATGCTGCCGGATATCAATGGCCTGCAGGTTTTGCAGCAGCTGCAAAAGCAGCACCCGGCGCTACCGGTAATCATGTTAACCGGGCTGGGCAGTGAATCAGACGTGGTGGTAGGGCTGGAGATGGGGGCCGACGATTATATTGGTAAGCCGTTTAATCCGCGGGTGGTGGTGGCCCGGGTTAAAGCCGTGCTGCGCCGTACCGGGGCGCTGGCGGCAGAAGCGCCGATGCCACGCGTGGCGGGGATAACCTTTAACGACTGGACGCTGGATACCACCCGCTGTGAGCTGATTGATCCGCAGCGTAACGTCGTGCCCTTGACCCAGGGGGAATATGGCCTGCTGCTGGCGCTCACGCAGAATGCCCGTCGGGTACTTAGCCGCGAGCAACTCCTTGAGCTCACCCACAGCGAAAGTACCGAGGTGTTCGACCGCACAATTGACGTGTTGATCATGCGCCTGCGCCGGAAAATTGAAGCTAACCCGCATCAGCCTGCGCTGATTAAAACCATACGCGGGCTGGGCTACGTTTTTGCCGCCGATGTGTCGCATAGCGAGAAAGCGGCCTAAGTATTCTCTTTAATAAACAGCTGCAGTTCGGCCAGCGTTTTCGCGCCGTCAATCGCATTGGCCGCCAGCAGGCTGGCCCGCGCGCAGGCGTGCGCCAGATGAATACTCTCCGTTAGCGTCAGCGATTCATGACAGCCGTATAAAAAGCCCGCGCAAAACGCGTCGCCCGCGCCGACGCTGCCGATAATCTCGTTTTGCTCCAGCTTCCACGACGGAACCCATCGGCCCGCTTCTCCCGGTGTTTCACCCCATGCCCCTTCCGGGCAGTGGATTACCACCCGCTGACGAACGCCTGCCGCCAGCAGCTGCGCCGCGGCATCGGCGATATGGGCGATGTTCAGCGCATCGTCGGCGTCGCGCATCTCCAGCCCGCTAAATTCGCCGGCTTCCAGCTCGTTAATCACCAGGTAATCGAGATGGCGCAGGGCAGGGAGTACCAGCGGCTGATAGCGCGGGTCGCCCTTGCGGGAGACCAGATCGAGCGAGGTTTCATACCCTTGCTCGCGCATTTGCGCCAGCAGCCGCGCGCTGCGGGTGCCAAATTCGTCATCCGGCATATCCAGGCTGTCGAGCAGCAGCAGGTAGCCGAGATGGAAGATCTTCATCGATCCGTCGAGACGATCGAAAGCGGGGAGATCCAGCAGGCGGTTGGCGCCCGGCGAGTGGAAAAAGGTGCGCTGCCCGCTGGGGTCGGTCATCACCTGCGACATGGAGGTTGGCGCGAAGGTGGTGCGCTGCACGCGCTGGCGGTTAACGTGATACTGGTCGAGCATCGCCAGAATGTAATCCCCGTCACCGTCTTCCCCAATCAGCCCCACAGCCTGCAGCGGCAGGCTAACGTGCATTTTCGCCAGCGTCAGCAGAACGTTCAGCGGCGCGCCTCCGGTGGAACGTTCGCTGTGGGTGATTTCCGCCAGCCAGCCGCGCTCCGGCCACTGCACGATCTGGTGGACATGATCCACCAGCATATTGCCAGCGGCGATGATGCCTTTGCGTTCCATTATGCCTGCCTCGCGCTGCCGAAGATGCGCATCTGTTCGGCGACCGTATCGGTAATGGCCTCTTCTATCCCCAGCAGCAGCTCGGCAAACTCATCGTACAGCGGCTGGCGGTTTGCCATGCGCTGATCAACGGCATCCAGCGCGGCCTGCGACATGCCGGTATAAAAATTAATTTTATGAATGCCCAGCTCGATGGCGCGGCGGAAGTCGGCATCGCTAATGCCGGAGCCGCCGTGTAAAACCAGCGGCAGACCCGTCTGCTGGCGAATGGCGTCCAGGCGGGGGAAATCGAGCTTCGGCTCGCCTTTGTATTTGCCGTGCGCGTTGCCGATGGCAACCGCCAGCGCGTCGATGCCGGTCTTATCGACAAATTCCCGCGCCAACTGAGGGTCGGTAAAGAACGCTTCATCCGCATGCCCGTAAAGCGCGCCGCCTTCATCACCGCCTACCGCGCCCAGCTCTGCCTCCACCGAGACGCCCACCGCGTGGCACATCTTCACCACCTCCCGCGTCTGGCGAATGTTTTCCTCGTAGCTCAGCGTCGAGCCGTCGAACATCACCGAGCTAAACCCTAAGCGCAGGGCGCGCACCACCGCCTCAAAATGCAGACCGTGGTCGAGGTTGAGCACCACGGGAATATCGTGACGTGCGGCTTCGAACTTCACCGCTTCGACAAGCGAATCCAGCGACACGTACTTAAAATGCACTTCGGCGATGTTGATGATAAACGGCGAGCGTTCCTGCTTCGCGGCGGCAAACAGCGCGCGCAGGAAGTGGGAGTCAAGCACGTTAAACGCGCCCAGCGCATAGCGATGCGCTCTGGCGTGCTCCAGACCTTCGGCAAGAGAAATCAATGGCATCATTCACCCCTTATATCCGAAACAGGTTGTACTCGTTGCACAGCACCAGCAGCGCCGGTTCGTCTTCTTCGATGTTGTTATAGCGGGCAACGGGCTGCAAAAAGTGGTTGTCGTGCTCGTCGTCGTTTACCGATGACACCTCCCCGACCAGCACGTCGCCGAAGCCGCGTTCGCCCCAGAAGCTGTGGTACAGGCCGGGCGTGAGACAGATGCTTTCCCCAGGCGTGAGGCGCAGCTGGCTGCCGGGCGCGTGGGTCTGGCGGCAGCCGTCGACGGTGACCGTCACGTCAGTGTTTTCCGTCTCTTCATGCGCTCCCGCATTCCACAATTCAACAATCAGATTCCCGCCGCCCCGGTTGATGATGTCTTCCCGCTTGCGCCAGTGGAAATGCATCGGCGTCACCTGGCCATCGCGTACGTGCATAATTTTTTCGGCATAGCTTTTTTCATAAGGCACGCCGTTGGGCGAGCCGTTGCGCAGGGTGAACAGCGTTAACCCCTGTGCGGCAAAATTGTTACCGCCGAACGCCGTCACGTCCCAGCCGAGCTTGAGGTCAAACACTTCCTGCCATGCGGCCTGCTCAAGCTGCTGCCATTTTGTGGGCGGAAAGCTGGCAAAAGGCGGGAGATGCACGTCGTGCATGGAAAAGAACTGTCGCGTGTGGCCGAGAATTTCATTGATGTCGGAGCGTTTCATGGGGACTCCCGGAGTTATGTGCAAAACCTTACCCCTCACCCTAGCCCTCTCCCCATAGGTGAGAGGGAACTTGAACACCCTCTCCCCTATGGGGAGAGGGCAGGGTGAGGGGGTTACTTAACCGTCCACCCCTTATAGGTCCCGACGTTCTTTTTATCGATCATCGTCACCGGGATCAGCACGGGCGCTTTCGGCGCAGGTTTGCCCTGTAGAATGTCATAGCCGATCTCCACCGCTTTTGCCGCCATCACCTGCGGATCTTGCGCCGGGGTCGCCACAAACAGGGAGTTTTCACGCTTCAGCGCCTCTTCACCGTCCGGCGAACCGTCCACACCGACGATAAAGAATTCGTTGCGCTGGGCCTGTTTCGCCGCCAGATCGGCACCGATCGCGGTCGGATCGTTAATCGCGAATACGCCGTCGATCTTCGGATTGGCCGCCAGCAGGGAGGTCATGACTTCCAGACCGCCTTCACGGCTGCCCTTGGCGTTTTGGTTATCTGAGAGTACCTTGATATCCGGATGTTTTTTGAATTCCGTCTGGCAGCCTTCCACGCGGTTTTGCACCGCAGAGACCGGTGGTCCGTTGATGATCACCACGTTGCCTTTGCCTTTCAGGCGGTCGGTAATGTACTTACAGGCCATTTCGCCCGCCTGGGTGTTATCGGAGGTGATGGTTGCATCGGCCCCTTCCGCCGCCACGTCCACCGCGACGACCACGATCCCCGCCTCTTTAGCGCGCTTCACCGCCGGGCCGATCCCTTTGGAATCCGCAGCGTTGAGGATGATCATGTCCACCTTCGCAGCGATAAAGTTATCGATCTGCGAAACCTGCTGGCCCAGGTCGTAACCGCTGGAGACCAGCGTCACCTTGACGTTATCCCCCGCCAGCTTGCGCGCTTCCAGCTCGGCACCTTTGGTGATCTGCACGAAGAACGGGTTAGCCAGGTCGCCCACCGTCACGCCGATGGACTTCAGATCTTTTGCCTGCGCAAACGGCGTTGCGGCAAGCAGCGCGCCAGCACAGAGCGCGGTCACTAAGGGTTTCAAACGCATCTTGTCTTCCTCGCTTGTAGGGTATTGTTGTTATGCACTTTGATGGTGTCGGGTACGGTATTTGTCGATCAGCACCGCTATGATGATCACCGCCCCTTTGATCACCAGCTGCCAGAAGTAGGAGACGCCCATCAGCGTCATGCCGTTGTTGAGGGTGGCGATGATCAGCGCGCCCACCAGCGTGCCGGTGATCGTGCCGATCCCGCCGACGAAGCTGGTACCGCCGAGGATCACCGCCGCAATCGCATCCAGCTCGTACCCCGTGCCGAGGTTGCCGTTGGCGCTGTAGAGGCGCGAGGCGCTCATGACGCCGCCAAGCCCGGAGAGCAGGCCGCTCATGCCGTAGACAAACAGCAGCACCAGCCAGACCTTAATGCCCGTTAAGCGCGCCGCCTGCATGTTGCCGCCCACCGCGTAGATGTGAACGCCGAGCGTGGTGCGGCGCAGGATGAACCAGCACACCGCAATCACCGCCAGGGCGATCACCACCAGCCACGGAATGGGGCCAAGGTAGTTATTGCCTATCCACTCAAAATTGATGTTCGAGTTAATCACCGTCGTGCCATCGGCCAGCAGATACGCCGCGCCGCGCAGCGCCGTGTAGGTGCCGAGCGTGACGATAAACGGCGGCAGCCCGGCAAAGGCCACCAGCGCGCCGTTGAATAATCCCAGCACCATGCCGAGCATCAGCGCCGCCGGAATAGAGAGCATCGCAAATTCAGGGATTAGCGAGACCACCATCGCCGCCACCGCCGTGGTGCCCAGAATCGAACCTACGGAGAGGTCGATCCCGCCGGTCAGGATGATGAAGGTCATCCCGGCCGCCAGCACGATGTTGATGGAAGCCTGGCGGGTGATGTTGAGCAGGTTACTCTCGGTGAAGAAGTTCGGGGCAATAAAGCCAAATACCGCCACAATCAGGATCAGAATCGGTAAAATCCCGATCGTTTGCATCAGATCGCTCATCAGCATTTTTTTAGCGGAGGCGGATTTCGCCACCTGCTGCGGATGGGTAGGAGTTGTCATAATTACACCGCCTGATGATGTGTGTCGTTCACGCCGGTTGCCAGCGTCATGATGTTTTCCTGAGAGATATCGTGCCCGTGAAGCTCACCCGCGATGCTGCCTTCCCGCATCACGTAGACCCGGTCGCTCATGCCTACCACTTCCGGCAGCTCGCTGGAGATCATCAGAATCGCCACCCCCTTGCGCGCCATCTGGTTCATGATGCGGTAGATTTCGCTTTTTGCGCCGACGTCCACGCCGCGCGTCGGCTCGTCCAGAATCAGAATGCGCGGGCCAATCGCCACCCAGCGGGAGATCAGCAGCTTTTGCTGGTTGCCGCCCGAAAGCCCGCCCGCGCGTACCTGAGAATGAGGCACGCGGATGTTGAGCAGGGCGATGGCGTCGTCGGAAATGGACTGGGCTTTTTTGCGGTTTAACATGCCGAAGGTGGCGTCGCGCTCCAGCGTCGCCATGGTGATGTTCTCCTGCGCCGCCAGCTCCAAAAACAGCCCCTGCTCCTTGCGGTTCTCGGTGAGAAAACCGATGCCGTTTTCGATGGCCGCGCGCGGGGAGTGGATCACCACCGGCTCGCCGTCGACCTCAATCATGCCGCCGGTGGCTTTGCGCACGCCAAAGATAAGCTGCGCCAGCTCGGAGCGTCCGGCCCCAACCAGCCCCGCCAGCCCGACGATTTCGCCGGAACGCACCTGCAGGCTGCACGGCTGTACTTTTTTACCGTCGGTGAGGTGGTGCACGTTAAGGCGCGGGCTGCCGAGGGGGATATCTCGCTCCTTGTTGAACAGGTCGCTTAGCGGGCGGCCCACCATCATCTTCACCAGTTCAGACGCGTTCAGCTTATCGCGCGTCAGGCTCCCGACGTACTGCCCGTCGCGCAGAACGCTCACGCGGTCAGAGAGTTCATACACTTCCGCCATGCGGTGGCTGATATAGATAATCGCCATGCCCTCGTCGCGCAGGCGCAAAATCAGTTCGAACAGGCGGTGGGTTTCGCGGGAGGAGAGGGCGGCGGTGGGTTCGTCCATCACCAGAATGCGGCTGTTGCGGTGCAGCGCGCGGGCGATTTCCACCTGCTGCTGCTCGGCGATGGTCAGCTTCATCACCAGGTCGGTGGCGCTGAACTGCGCGCCGAGACGGTCAATCACCGCCTGCGCCTGGGCGGCCATCTCCTTGCGCTGGACCAGCCCGCCGCGCGACAGCTCGCTGCCGAGGAAGATATTTTCGGCCACGGTAAGATTGGGCGCGAGCTGCATCTCCTGGTAAATCAGGGTGATGCCTGCGGCCAGCGCATCTTTCGGCCCTTTAATGTGAAACGGCTGGTCGTCGATCAGGATCTCGCCGCTGGTGGCGATATAGGCTCCCGCGAGGATCTTCATCAGCGTGCTTTTTCCCGCGCCGTTTTCTCCCATCAGCGCGTGGATCTCACCGGGGAAGACCGTCAAATCCACACCCTTGAGCGCGTGGAAATTGCCAAAGGTTTTGGCAATGTGGCGCATCTCTAAAACCGGGGTTCTGCTCATGGCGGACCTCCTGTGAATGTCGATATCTGCACTTCATCACAGGCGCGTAAATGCAAAATGTCAGAAGCCGTTCATATTTGTCATAGTTATGAATAGCGAATGTGGATCACATTTACGGAGTCAACATGTCTTCACGCCCCCCGTTCTTCGCCAGCGCCCGAGGCCGCCTGCTGATTTTCAATCTGCTGGTGGTCGCCGTTACGCTGATGGTGAGCGGCGTAGCGGTGCTCGGTTTCCGTCACGCCAGCCAGATCCAGGAACAGGTGCAGCAGCAAACGCTGGACGACATGACCGGCAGCATGAATCTCGCCCGCGACACGGCCAACGTCGCAACGGCGGCGGTACGGCTTTCGCAGGTGGTGGGGGCGCTGGAGTACAAAGGCGAAGCCGAGCGACTAAAGCAGATGCAAACGGCGCTGCGCCGCTCGCTGGAGCAGCTTGCCGATGCCCCGCTGGCGCAGCAGGAGCCGGCGCTGGTGGCGCGGATTATTCGCAGAAGCAATGAATTACAGCAAAGCGTAACGGGGATGCTGGAGCGCGGGCAAAAGCGGCACCTTGAACGTAACGCGCTGTTGAGCTCGCTCTATCAAAGCCAGAGCTATTTGCGTCATCTTCAGGACATCAACCGCCGTTATGGCAGCAACGTACCGGATGCGCAGCAGCTGATGGAGATGGATCGGCTGATTGCTGCTGCCATCGACACCCCTTCGCCGCGCGCGACCGTTCAGCAACTGGACGCTGTGACCGCCACGCTGCCCCGGAGCGCCTTACAGCCGGTCGTGGAGGACGTTCTGCCCGATTTTAACGCCGAGTTACGTCAGCTTGCCCCGCTGTCGAAGCAGCTGGAAGAGAGCGATCTGTCCATCAGCTGGTATATGTTCCACATCAAGGCGCTGGTGGCGATCCTCAATAGCGATATCAATCAGTACGTTGAGCAGGTGGCGCAGGCCTCCCGGCTTCGCACGGCCCAGAGCCATCACGAGCTGCAATCCATCAGCGTGTTTATCAGCATCTTCGCCGTACTTGCGCTGATCATCACCGGGTGCGCCTGCTGGTATATCTACCGCAATCTGGCCTCTAACCTGACTGCCATTTCCCGGGCGATGTCGCGACTTGCCCACGGTGAACAGGATGTTTCCGTTCCCGCGCTGCAGCGGCGCGACGAGCTGGGCGAGCTGGCGCGCGCGTTTAACGTTTTTGCCCGCAATACCGCCTCGCTTGAGCACACTACGCGGCTGCTGAAAGAGAAAACCACGCAGATGGAAATTGACCGCATCGAGCGTCAGGGGCTGGAAGAGGCGCTGCTGCACAGCCAGAAAATGAAGGCGGTCGGACAGCTGACCGGCGGGCTGGCGCATGATTTTAATAACCTGCTGGCGGTGATCATCGGCAGCCTTGAGCTTACCGACCCTGAATCAAACGACGCGCCGCGCATCTCCCGGGCGCTCAAGGCGGCCGAACGCGGCGCG
This sequence comes from Enterobacter sp. ECC_219_Taxon_10, assembly GCF_058354905.1. Lineage (NCBI taxonomy): Bacteria > Pseudomonadati > Pseudomonadota > Gammaproteobacteria > Enterobacterales > Enterobacteriaceae > Enterobacter > Enterobacter sp. ECC_219_Taxon_10. The sequence continues at coordinate 382,276 of NZ_CM178005.1, forward strand.
CTGCTGACCCAGCGCCTGCTGGCATTTTCCCGCAAACAATCCCTGACGCCGCATGCGGTTGAGATGCTGCCCCTGCTGGAAAACCTCCGGGAGCTGATGCGCCACTCTTTGCCCGCCACGCTTACCCTGGAGATTGAAGCGCAAACCCCGGCATGGCCCGCGTGGATTGACGTCAGCCAGCTGGAAAATGCCATCATCAACCTGGTGATGAATGCCCGGGATGCGATGGAAGGGCAGAGCGGGGTGATAAAAATTCGTACCTGGAACCAGCGCGTGACCCGCAGCGACGGTCGCAGGCAGGATATGGTGGCGCTGGAGGTGATTGACCGCGGCAGCGGGATGTCGCAGGAGGTGAAATCCCGGGTTTTTGAACCGTTCTTCACCACCAAGCAGACCGGAAGCGGGAGCGGGCTGGGCCTGTCGATGGTCTACGGTTTTGTGCGCCAGTCCGGGGGCCGGGTTGAGATCGAAAGCGCGCCGGGGCAGGGAACGACCGTGCGGCTGCACCTCCCGCGCTCGACGCTGCCCGCCGTTTCGGAGGATGAAGCGCTGGCTGCCACAACGTCCGTGGATAACGAGCGGCTTGTACTGGTGCTGGAAGATGAGGCGGACGTTCGTCAGACCCTGTGCGAACAGCTGCATCAGCTTGGTTACCTGACGCTCGAAGCGGACAACGGCGAGCAGGCCCTGAGCATGCTGGCGGCGTCGCCGGATATTGGCATGTTTATCAGCGATCTGATGTTGCCCGGAGGCCTGAGCGGGGCTGAGGTGATTAACCATGTGCGCAGTCATTATCCGCAGCTTCCGGTGCTGCTGATCAGCGGGCAGGATTTGCGCCCGGCGCACAACCCGCAGCTGCCGGACGTGCAGTTATTGCGTAAGCCATTTACGCGGGCGCAGCTGACGCAGGCGCTGCGGAAAGTCTGTTTATAAGCATTGATGTTTCGGAATTCATCAAGAGCGTGAGTAAACCGGGGGATGCTAACCTGCGCAAAATTTGGCAGATTGGGATATAAAGGGAACTATGCCGGTACTTACAAGAGGGGACTCACAAATGATTGTGATGCCTACAACTTACAGCCCAAAGACCGTAGCAAGGTCTTTCAAGCTCGTTGATGAATTCGAACTCTCCGGGCGAGTGTTACATGTCATTTTTGATAGCCAGACGCCAAGAGCTGCGATTATTGAAGCGGATGTCGAAACCTTCGATGGTGTACCTCGGCATCGGGTTGTAGCTGCCCTGGATTTACAACGTAAAACGCATTTGGGTGAAGGTATCATTGCTGTCGAGCGTTGTTGGGAAGATACCAATGTTATTCAGGTAGAAGGTATATGCGTTGATCCCGCCGAGCGTGACAAGGGACTGGCAACTCGTCTGTATGAAGCCTTGGTATTACAGTGTGGCGTGACGCTTATTAGCGACTTTGAACAATATGAGGGTGGGAAGATGCTCTGGCAGAAAATTGCCCGCGAGTCTGACCAAATCGCTGTATTTGTTCTCGATACCGAGCAGGGAGCATTTTGGCCGTATGATGGTAGCAAGGTTATCTATGACGGAGGGTGTATACCCGAAGATCGAATCTGGAGTCATTCGCCGGATCAAAAATGTTATGGCATTGTACTGGTTGCAGAAAATAAACAGCGTGCGAATCAGCTGATGGAAGGCCCTGGACACAACTGAATTTGAGATTCCTCCGCTACCCCGGAACAATGCCGTTGATTACCGTAAGGCCAGTTCCCCTGCGAGTCTGGCCTTATGAAACGTTACTCTACCGCTCTGTTATTTGGTCTGCTGTCACTCACCAGCCAACTGGCGCATGCCGATGTGATTGATGATGCCATTGGCAACATTCAGCAGGCGATCAACGATGCCTATAACCCCAGCAGCAGCCGTAATGACGATGACGACGATCGTTACGACCGCAACCGTCAAATCGACAGCCGACAGTACGACGACCGTCGTCGGCAGCTTGAAGACCGACGCCGCCGCTTAGACGAGCGTCAGCGCCAGCTGGATGACGACAGACGTCGGTTAGAAGAAGATGAGCGTCGGTTAGAAGACGATTACGATCGAGGCTAAGTGCGGCCTGTTGCCATCACCCCAGCCCTCTCCCACGGGAGAGGGAGAAAACCTAATCCAGCACCATAACCATTCCGTCATATCCCGCTTCAATGCCGTCCGGCAGCGGATTATCCATCATCCACACGTCAAACTGATGGCTGATGTGGGTCAAGATCACCTGCGGGCAGCCAATCACCTCGTTCAGCGCAACCACGGTGTTTAAGTCGCAATGATTGCGCGGCGTCTCGTCGCGCGGTTCATGACTGCAGTCGATGATTATCGCCTGTGGCTGATTGTTGAGCAGAAACGTCACCGTTTTATCCGGCAGCCCGGCGGTATCAGAAAGCCACGCCACGCGGCTGTGGGCGGATTCCAGCAGATACCCGAAGGTCAGTTTTGAATGGTTGAGCGGCAGCGGCGTGACCCGCAGCCCCTGCAGCTCAAACATCACGAACGGCTCAACCGTGTGGCTGAAATCCAGAATTCCGGGATGTTTAAACAGGTCGTCGCACCCTGCGTCGTCCGGCGGGCCGTAGACCGGGATGGTTGCGCCCACGCCCCAGCGCAGGGGGAACAGCCCCTGGACGTGATCCATATGATAGTGCGTGAGCAAAAACTGCTGAAAGCTGCCCGCCGGCCAGTCGTCCATCAGGTGCGGAATACCCGCATCCAGCAGGGTGACCGCATCGTTGAATTTGACCACCGCGCTGCAGGGGCGACGGCGATAGTTGTCCTGCAGGCGCGCCCGTCGACACGCCGCGCAGTCGCAGCCAAAGACCGGCACGAGCTGTGCACTTCCGGTTCCCGTTAACGTGATGGTCAGACTCATAACGCACCTCTACAGCGGTTTGGTGAATCGAAAATGGCTCTGCGTATATCCTTCACGAACGTAAAAACGGTGCGCGTCAGTGCGCTTCACGCTGGTGGAGAGCTCGGTCAGCTCCGCGCCGGCCTGCCGTGCCACCTCTTCCGCCCAGGCCAGCAGCTGGCTGCCCACCTTTAGCCCGCGCGCCTGCGGCATCACCACCAGCTCCTGGATCTCGCCGATCCAGCGCGCGTGATGGAGGTGAAACTGCATGTGCAGGCCGATCATGCCGACGACATGTCCGTCCAGCTCGGCAAGCTGGTAGCGCATGTTGTGATCCTGAAGGTTGGCAAGAAATCCGGCGTGGAACGCCTGATGGTCGAACTCTGCCTGCTTCAGTTCGCAGATCAGGGCATAGACAATCTGCGCATCGTCGGCGGTGGAGGGGCGAAGCTGGCAGTCAGGCATGCTGTTTCTCCTTCTGGCGGATAAGCGATAAAAAGGTCTCGACTGACTGTAGCAAACTTCCGTCGTTATTGAGGATGTGACAGCCCGACGGGGTATAGCGCGCCGCACGTTCCAGCCGCTGGTCGATCTCACGCGCATTTTCCCGTCCCCGGCTTTGCAGCCGGCTGCGCAGGATATCCGGGGAAACCTGCAGGCAGACCGGCAGCAGCGCCGCTTCGTACCGGGCTTTTGCCTGCGGCAGATGCGCGCGCGAGCCGTTAACCAGCACGTCGAATCCCGCGTGCAGCCAGAGGTCAATCTCAATGCCCACGCCGTAATAATAGCCGTTGGCGTGCCAGCTCAGCGCCAGCAGATTTTGCCCGGCGCGGGTAAAAAACTCCTGCTCGCTCAGAGCGATATGGTTCTCGTTTCCGGCGTTGGCGGCGCGGGTAATGTAGCGGTGCGCCACCAGCAGCTGTGAATGTTCCCGCTGCCGCAGCGCCGAGAGCAGGCTGTCTTTCCCGGAGCCGGACGGCCCCATTAACCAGATGAGTCTTCCCATCAGAATACCCTTTTTCCCTGACGCCAGACGTGGTCGATATGAACGTGCTCGCCCCTGCGGTGGGCGAGCACCAGGTCTGCCCGTTTGCCTTCGGCAATCTCACCGCGATCCTGAAGATTGAGCGCGGTGGCCGGGTTTTTGGTCACCAGGCGAATTGCCTGCGGCAGTGTAAAGCGGTTGCCCTCGTCGTCCGCCACCCGGAATGCCGCATCCAGCAGGCTGGCGGGGTAGTAGTCGGACGAGAGAATGTCCAGCAGGCCGAGGGAGGCGAGTTTGCTTGCCGCCACGTTGCCGGAGTGCGATCCGCCGCGCACGATGTTCGGCGCGCCCATCAGCACGTTCATGCCGTGCTGGCGCGACGCCTCAGCTGCTTCGAACGTGGTGGGAAATTCGGCTATTACGCTGCCAAGCTGGTGGGATTCCCGCACGTGATCGCGCGTGGCGTCGTCATGGCTCGCCAGCGCGATATTCCGGTCCCGGCACATCGCGGCAATCTTAAGACGGTTGGGCTGCGACCACTGGGCCGCAAGCTGAAGCTGCTCTTCTTCGTAGCGCGCCATCTCCGCGTCGTTGAGCGAGTATTTGCCCTGATAGTATTCACGATACTTTTCAATGTTGGCGAACTGGCGCTGCCCCGGCGAGTGGTCCATCAGGGAGACCAGCGAGACCGGCTCGCGGCCCACCAGTTTTTCAAACAGCGGTAGCGTGGTGTGGTGCGGCAGCTCGCAGCGCAGGTGCAGACGGTGCTCGGCGCGGTTGAGGCCGCGCTTTTGCGTCTCCTCCACGGCGTTGATCATCTTCTCCAGATTCTCCAGGCGATCGCCGCCGTCGCGCACGTCGCCGATTGCCACCGCGTCCAGCACCGTGGTGATGCCGCTGGCGACCATCAGCGCGTCGTGGCTGCTCATCGCCGAATGGGCGGGCCAGTCCACCTTCGGGCGCGGGGTGAAGAATTTATCCAGATTATCGGTATGTAGCTCAATCAGCCCCGGCAGCAGCCAGCCGCCGTCGCCGTCCATCGCTTCAGGGGAACGGCTTTGGGTTTCGGCAAACGTGCGGATGACGCCTTCGTGGATTTCAACCGAACCCTTCACGACCTCATTTTCCAGCACCAGCCTGACGTTATTGATAATCATGCGTTTGTCCCCATCGGGTGCAGTCTGTCTGCCACGCGGGTGCGTACGGCGTCGTCGTGGAAGATCCCGACGATCGCCGCGCCCCGCGCTTTGGCCTGTTCGATCAGCGCTATCACCGCTGCGCTGTTTTTAGCGTCGAGCGAGGCGGTGGGTTCATCCAGCAGTAAGATCGGATAGTCGACGATAAACCCGCGCGCGATATTCACGCGCTGCTGCTCGCCGCCGGAAAAGGTCGACGGGGCGAGGTGCCACAGGCGCTCCGGTACGTTGAGGCGCGTCAGCAGGCTGGCGGCCCTGGCAGCGCATGTTTCACGCGGCACGCCGAGATCCAGCAGCGGCTGCATCACCACGTCCAGGGCGGAGATCCGCGGGATCACCCGCAGGAACTGGCTGACCCAGCCGATCGTCGAGCGGCGCACTTCCAGCACCTTGCGCGCCGGGGCCTGCACCAGATCGACCCATTCATCATTGTGGCGAATGCGGATGTGCCCTTCGTCCGGTAAATAGTTGGCGTACAGGGAGCGCAGCAGGGTGGATTTACCGCTGCCGGAGTGGCCGTGCAGCACCACGCATTCACCCTGACTCACCTCTAACGAGGCGTTTTGCAACACCGGCAGGCGCACGCCGTTTTGCTGGTGGAGCACAAAGGTCTTACTTACGTTTTGTACGTGGATCATGTTGACCTCTTAATTCTGTAATACCGAGGACACCAGCAGCTGGGTGTACGGATGGTGCGGATCGTCAAGCACCCGGTCGGTCAGCCCACTTTCCACCACCTGGCCCTGCTTCATCACCAGCAGACGGTCCGCCAGCAGGCGCGCAACGCCTAAATCGTGGGTGACAATCACCACCGCAAGGTTCAGATCCACCACCAGACCGCGCAGCAGGTCGAGCAGGCGCGCCTGCACGGAGACGTCCAGCCCGCCGGTGGGTTCATCCATAAACACCAGCTTTGGATGGGTGACCAGGTTGCGGGCAATCTGCAGACGCTGCTGCATCCCACCGGAGAAGGTCGTCGGCAGGTCGTCGATGCGCGAGGCGGGGATTTCCACCTCCTCCAGCCAGTGCCGGGCGGTGGCGCGGATGTTGCCGTAGTGGCGCGCGCCGGTGGCCATCAGGCGTTCGCCGATATTGCCCCCGGCAGAGACCTGACGGCGCAGGCCGTCCATCGGGTGCTGATGCACCACGCCCCACTCGGTGCGCAGCAGGCGGCGGCGCTCGGCCTCGCTTATGCCGTAGAGGGAGCGTCCCTGATACAGGATCTCGCCGTGTTGCGGCGCCAGGCGCGCGGAGATGGACTTCAGCAGGGTCGTTTTGCCGGAGCCGGACTCGCCGACGATCCCCAGCACTTCGCCCGGCCACAGCTCAAACGACACGTCGCTGAAGCCTTTGCCCGGCGCATATAGATGGGTGAGGTTATTAACCGAAAGCAGCGGTTTCATTGGCCGTTCGCCTCGCTCTGTTGGCGGCAGTAATCGGTGTCGGAGCAGACAAACATTCGTTTGCCCGTGTCGTCCAGCACCACTTCGTCGAGATAGCTGTGTCTGGAGCCGCAGATGGCGCACGGCTCGTCCCACTCCTGCACCGTAAACGGGTGATCGTCGAAATCCAGGCTTTCGACACGTGTATACGGCGGTACGGCGTAGATGCGTTTTTCACGTCCGGCACCAAAGAGCTGCAGGGCGGGCATCATGTCCATCTTCGGGTTGTCGAATTTCGGGATCGGTGACGGGTCCATCACGTAGCGCCCGTTGACCTTCACCGGATAGGCGTAGGTGGTGGCGATATGGCCGAAGCGGGCGATATCCTCATACAGTTTAACCTGCATTACCCCGTACTCTTCCAGCGCGTGCATGGTGCGGGTCTCGGTTTCGCGCGGCTCGATAAAGCGCAGCGGTTCCGGGATCGGCACCTGGAAAATCAGAATCTGATCTTCCGTCAGCGGAGTTTCCGGGATGCGGTGACGGGTCTGGATCAGCGTCGCGTCTTCGGTTTTTTCGGTGGTGTTGACGCCCGTTACGCGCTTAAAGAAGTTGCGGATCGACACCGCGTTGGTGGTGTCGTCCGCGCCCTGGTCGATGACCTTCAGCACGTCCGCTTCACCGATCACGCTGGCGGTCAGCTGGATGCCGCCCGTGCCCCAGCCGTAGGGCATCGGCATTTCGCGGCCGCCGAACGGCACCTGATAGCCCGGAATAGCCACCGCTTTTAAAATAGCGCGGCGGATCATGCGTTTGGTTTGCTCGTCCAGATAGGCAAAGTTGTAGCCGCTTAAGTTAGCCATTGGCGCGCTCCCGTTGCAGGCGTTTCAGCAGTTCCAGTTCGGCCTGGAAATCGACGTAGTGCGGCAGCTTGAGGTGCGAGACAAAGCCAGCGGCCTCGACGTTATCCGCGTGGGCCAGCACGAACTCTTCGTCCTGCGCCGGGCCGGCGATGTGCTCGCCGTACTCCGGTGCCTGCAGGGCGCGGTCAACCAGCGCCATCGCCATCGCCTTGCGCTCGCCGAGGCCAAACACCAGCCCGTAGCCGCGGGTAAAGTGGGGATCTTCATTCTCTGGCGCGACGAAACCGTTCACCATTTCACACTCGGTCATCAGCAGTTCGCCGACGTTCACTGCAAAACCCAGCTCTTCCGGTACGATTTCAACGTCGATATAGCCGCTGCGGATCTCCGCCGCAAACGGGTGGTTGCGCCCGTAGCCGCGCTGGGTGGAGTAGGCCAGCGCCAGCAGATAGCCTTCGTCGCCTCGCATCAGCTGCTGCAGGCGGGACGAGCGCGAGCACGGGTAAACCGGTGGCGTGCGGGTAATGTCATCCGGCGCGGCTCCCGTGTCCTCTTCCGCCTTCGCCAGCCCCTGATTTGCCAGCAGGCTAAAGACGTGCGGAGACGGTTCCTGTTCGGCGTCTGAAGTGCTAAGCGTTGGGGCTTCGCCGTTCGCCAGCAGGGTGAAGTCCAGCAGGCGATGGGTGTAATCGTAGGTAGGGCCAAGCAGCTGGCCGCCGGGGATATCTTTATAAACGGCAGAAATGCGGCGCTCCAGGCGCATCTCCACCGTGTCTACCGGCTCGCTCACCGCCAGTTTGGCAAGGGTAGTGCGGTAGGCGCGCAGCAGGAAGATGGCTTCCACGTTATCGCCGCTGGCCTGCTTAAGGGCCAGCGCCGCCAGCTCGCGGTCGGCGATGCCGCCCTCGGTCATCACCCGGTCAACCGCGAGGTTAAGCTGCTGTTCAATCTGGGCGACGCTCAGCTCGGGAAGCCGTTCATCGCCCCGTCGTCTGTGTTCCTGCAAGGCATGGGCGGCGGCGATGGCCTTTTCGCCCCCTTTGACGGCTACGTACATCAGCACACCTCCACGTGGGTGGTTCGCGGGATCGCCAGCAGGCGTTCGCCGCAGGTCAGGATCAGGTCAATGCCCAGCGGGAACGGGTGCGGGCGCTCGGTCAGCTCGTGAATGATGCACTCCGGCAGCTGCGGCGCGACCATGCGCTCGTCGGCGATGCCTGCGCCCGTCAGGCGCAGCATGCGGCCGCCGCTCAGGCTGGAGACCTGCAGGATCAGCGTGGCGCTGGTCTCCGGGGCGACGGCGCTGCCTTCGCTCAGGGCGTTGAGCTGTTCATGGCTGATTTGCTCATCGGCCACGGCAAAAACCGCCTGCTGGGGCTGATCGACCAGCGGGGCGCTGGTGTGAAAACGCAGGTTCTGGCTGGCGATATCGTTCGACAGGGCACCTGACAGCCATACCGGGGTATCGTTGTCCGCCAGCGTCAGCAGCACGCTGGTGGAGGCGAGGTTCAGCGGCAGCCAGCCCTGGGAGAGCTGGTGCAGGGAGACAATCACGCCCGGCTCGCTCATGGCCTTCAGCAGGCGACGAAAACTTTGTTGGGCATCCTGGACGGCCAGGGTAAAAGCAGGTTGAAGCGTCATGCGTTATCTCCGCGAACGAGCGTAAAGAAGTCGACCCGGCTGGTGTTCACTTCGGCCTGACGGGCGGCAACCCGTGCGGCGCGGTCGGCTTCCAGCGGGGCAATAAGGGTTTCCATTAACGTCTGGAAATGCGGGGGTTCCTGCAAAAGGGCGTCGATTACCGCGCAGCGCTCGGCGTGCGCCTTATCGCGACCCAGCACATAGCTGTAGCCCAGCGTGCCGCTGTTCAGGCGGATCGTCGCGCGGGTGAGGGTGGCGTCACCTGCAAAAAAGCGCTGGCCGGTGCCGCCCATCCGCGCCTGGATTTGTACCAGGCCGATTTCCGGCGCGCGGATCGTGTCGTAGTCAGGCGCCAGGCCCAGCGCGTTCATGCGCTCGCGCAGGGCGGCAGGCTGGCAATGGGCCAGCACGCGCATCCAGCGCTGTCGGGTGGAGGTATCGACGTGCATTCAGTGCTCCATGGTGAATTCAATCATGTCGGCGCGGGTCAGGCTGACGGAGTATTCCGTCGCGTTGATCTCGCCGTCACGGTGGTTGAGGGTGCGTACGCAGAGCAGCGGGGCCATGTTGGGAATTTCGAGCACCTTGCTCTCTTTTGCCTGCGCGCGGCGGGCGCTTATGCGCGTCTGGGTGCGCTTGAGGGCGATGCCCGTGGCATCCTGAAGAAAGTCGTGCAGGGAACCGCTGGTAAAGTTTTGCAGTACGGGCCAGAGGGCCAGGTCCGCGAAGTAGTGGTCAATCTGGCACACCGCCACGCCGTTGACCCGGCGCAGCGTGCGCAGGTGAATGACGTTATCACCCTCCTGAATCCCCAGCGCGTCCGCCACGTGGCCGGAGGCCGGGCGCAATACCGAGAGCAGCTTTTCGCTGGTCGGGTGGCTGCCCTGATCCAGCAGGTTCTGGCTAAAGCGCGCCTGGGCGTTAAGCGGGTAGTCGAACGGGCGCATCAGCACCAGCACGCCCACGCCCTGGCGGCGCTGCACCCAGCCGCGCTCGACCAGTTGGTCAATGGCGCGGCGCAGGGTATGACGATTGACCTCGTAGCGGTCGGCAAGCTGCTGCTCGGCGGGCAGGTAGTCCCCGCAGCGGTAGTGCGTGCGCAGCTCCACTTCGAGCTTTGCCGCAATCTCCTGCCAGCGGGTGGGGTAACTGGTCGGATGTCTGGATAAGTGCATACAAATCAATGCCTCGCTTCTCAGATGAAGTGCTTACGCAAACGTTGAGAGAGGAAATCCAGCAGGCTGACGGTGACGATGATGAGCACCATCAGGGCGCAGGTTTGCTGGAACTGGAAACCGCGAATCGCTTCCCACAGGGTGACGCCAACCCCGCCTGCGCCCACCATACCCACGACAGTGGCGGAGCGGACGTTGGACTCAAAGCGGTACAGAGAGTAAGAGATGAGCAGCGGCATCACCTGAGGCAGCACGCCATAGAGGATCTCTTCGATTTTGTTGGCGCCGGTTGCGCGGATGCCTTCCACCGGGCCGGGCTCGATGGCTTCGACCGCTTCGGACAGTAGCTTGGAGAGCACGCCGGTGGTGTGGATGAACAGCGCCATGACGCCCGCGAACGGACCCAGGCCAACGGCCACCACGAACAGCATCGCAAAGACCATTTCATTGATGGCGCGGCAGGCGTCCATCAAGCGGCGCATCGGCTGGTAGACCCACCACGGCACGATGTTTTCAGCGCTCATCAGGCCAAACGGAATGGAGAGAATGACGGCAAGGGCAGTACCCCAGACGGCGATTTGCAGAGTGACCGCCATTTCGCTGAGGTAGTCCTGCCACTGGCTGAAGTCCGGCGGGAAGAAATCGGCGGCGAAGGTGGCCATGTTGCCGGAATCTTTGAAGAGCAGCAGCGGATCCATTTCTGCGCCCTTCCAGGAGATAACCAGCACCGCCAGCAGAATGGCCCAGCTGATGAGCGAGAACCAGCTGCGCTTTGGCGGCGGGAGGGTGATGGTTTGCATGTTGACTCCTTAATCTGTTCTCCCTCTCCCTGTGGGAGAGGGCCGGGGTGAGGGCATCAGCGTGCGCATTTCCCCCTCACCCTAACCCTCTCCCTCAAGGGAGAGGGGACTTGCGTTACTGCACCGCTTTATTCACGCTGGTCATCGCGCCGAGCGCGGCGGTCAGGCGGTCGAGGTCTTCCAGCTGAGCCTGGATTTCAGACACTTTGCTGGTCTTCTCCTCGTCCTTGAGCCCTTTGTTGTCCTTCACGGCCTGCATCTGCTTAAACAGAGCCAGCTGGCGAATCGGGACCAGCTGCAGATCGCTGGACGCGCGGAACGGTGCCCAGCCCAGACGTTCCAGAACCGCTTTCTCTTCCGGCGTTTTGCCGTAGTTCATAAAGAAGTCGTAGACCTTGTCTTTGGTGCTTTCGGAGAGATTTTTGCGCCAGACGATTGGGTCGCCAGGGATCAGCGGCGATTTCCAGATGACCTTCAGCTCTTTCAGCTTGTCCGGCGCGGAGGTCTTCAGCTTGTCGAGGTTTTCTGTGTTGTTGGTGGCAACGTCCACCTGCTTGTTCGCCACGGCCAGCGCGTTGGTTTCGTGCCCGGCGTTCACCGTGCGTTTGAAGTCGCTGGTGGAGATGTTGTTTTTCGCGAAGACGTAGTAGCCGGGAACGAGGAAGCCGGAGGTGGAGTTCGGATCGCCGTTACCAAAAGTCAGCTCTTTGCGTTTGGCGATCATGTCGTTGAGGGTGTTGATCGGGCTGTCTTTGTTGACGATCAGCACGCTCCAGTAGCCAGGGGAGCCATCTGCCGCAACGGTCTGGGCAAAGACCTGGCCGTTGGCGCGGTCCACCGCTTCCATCGCCGAGAGGTTACCGTACCAGGCAATGTCCACTTTGTTGAAGCGCATTCCCTGGATGATACCCGCGTAGTCCGGGGCGAAGAAGGCGTTTACTTTGATCCCCAGCCTGGTTTCCATATCTTTCAGGAACGGTTCCCACTGAGGCTTCAGGTTCTGCTGTGATTCCGTCGAAATAATGCCGAAATTCAGCGCTTTTTCCTGCTCTTCCGCATACGCCGGGCTTAACAGGGTGCTGATGCTGAACATGCTGGTAAAGGCCAGCGCGGCAACGGCTTTATAGTTCATTTCCATTCCTCGTTATGGGGACGTTATGCAGCCTGCGCGCGCTCTTCGACGCGGTTTACGCTGCGGTAGAGATGATCAAAACGTTCGTTATCAAACTGATGGCTCGCGCCATCAAAGAAGACATGCCCCTGCCGCAGGGCGACAATGCGCTCGCAGTAGCGCAGGGCGTAATCCACCTGATGCAGCGTGACCACCACGGTAATGCCGTCGTTCTGGTTGATGTCGCGCAGGGTTTCCATCACGATGCGCGCCGATTCCGGGTCCAGCGAGGCGATAGGCTCGTCGGCCAGAATGATTTGCGCTTTCTGCATCAGCGCGCGGGCGATGGCGACGCGCTGCTGTTGTCCACCGGAGAGGGTGGAGACGCGCTGGTGGGCGAAGTGCGCCATGCCGACGCGGGTCAGCGCCTGTAAGGCTTCCTGCTTCTGGGATGGGGAGAACCAGCGCAGGCAGGTGCGCCAGAACGGGGTGCTGCCGAGGGCGCCAATCAGCACGTTCTCCAGCACCGTAAGACGGTTCACCAGGTTGAACTGCTGGAAGATGTAGCCCGTCCGGGCGCGGCTTTTTCGAATGTCGCTCGCCAGACGCCCTGCGCGCTGCACGGTGTTGCCCAGCAGCTCGACGTGGCTTTCCGGCGTTTTATCGCAGGTAATGAGGCCGCTTAAGTGGCGTAAAAGGGTGGATTTTCCCGAACCAGACGGCCCGAGAAGCGCCACCATGTCGCCCTGCTGGACGGTCAGATCAACGGCATGCAGCGCCTTGTTGTGATTGAAGGTTTTGCTCAGTTTCTCGACGCGGATAACAGTTTGCATGTGCTGGGCCTCACGATAAATGTGGCCTCATGCTCGCGCATCAATATGACATTTGGGTTAAGTGCAGGTTGCGGGAGTTTGAAGAGTTGAGGGGAGTTTGATGACAGGCGGAGGCAGACCGCCCACCGCCCGAAAATTAGTGCTGTTGCTTAACGACGTTAATCATCCACGGCACGCCGTATTTGTCGGTGACCTTACCGAAGCCGTGCGCCCAGAAGGTTTCCTGCCAGGCCATTTCGATATTGCCGCCATCGGCGAGGTTGTCGAACCAGCGCTTGCCTTCCGACACATCCTGCGTGTCGAGCACCAGCGTGAAGCCCGCGTACTGTGCGCTGCTGCCCGGCGGCAGCCCGTCGCTCATCATGATATCGCTGCCCGCAATGCGGACATTGGAGTGGGCGATAGCCGAATCCGGAAACTGCATGCCGGACGGACAGCCTTCTTCGCTGTTATCGCTTTTTGGCATTTCGCCGAAGGTTATTTTATAGAGGAGTTCTGCGCCGACGGCCTGCTGATAGAAGGCGGTAGCCTCTGCACAGTTGCCGGCGAAAGAGATGTAGGGACTTAACGGCATAATCTTTACCTCACGTAAGAAAAGCCCGTTAAGTGTAGTTCCCGAAAGCCCGGTAAGCGAAGCGCCACCGGGCGGGTAAATCAGTTCTTTTTCACGAACTCAGATTTCAGTTTCATTGGACCGAAGCCGTCAATTTTGCAGTCGATATTATGATCGCCTTCAACCAGACGGATATTCTTCACTTTAGTACCAATCTTCAGCATGGAAGAGCTGCCTTTCACCTTCAGATCTTTCACCACGGTGACGCTGTCGCCATCCGCCAGCAGATTGCCGTTCGCATCTTTGACGACCAGCGCATCAGCATCCTGCGCTGGCTCGGCATCATTCCATTCGTGTGCGCATTCCGGGCAGATGAACATGCCATTATCTTCATAGGTGTATTCAGAATTGCATTTTGGACAGTGTGGGAGTTGCATATCGGTATCCTCAAAAGTGTTAACGCGCTGGAAAGTGCCAGCTTAATGACGGCAGAGTGCCGAAAAAGGCGGCAAGTATAGCGCAAATCCACACGTTTGTCGGTGATATTGTGAATTTAAAAAACGCAGAAAATGTATTGTGAGTGACACTTACTGTCAGTCAGCTAAGCGATGCTAACGTCATTAACACGGTGGAAAGAGAAGTCGCTAAATATATCGAATATTTTATTACGGCAAATTGCTACGCACCTTCATTTCAGATAAGGTGAAGCAACACATTGTTATTTATCTTCGAACTTTGCTGCCATACATTTCTTATGGCGGCGGCCTATCCCTCTCTTTTTAGGTGGGTAAATAATGATGATATATCCTGGAGCTTCTTAAAATGGGTCAGGCTTTTTATCTTTTGGCTTCCGGGCCTTGAGGAGAGCTTTACACGCCATGCAGGGATAGCCATTTATTTCTGATTATCTTCAATCAGTTATATTCCGGTGAACATGTTTTCCACACGTGATCATATAAGCCTGAACATTATAATTAAAACAAGTGGCTTAATAAAAGTAATAAATTTGCGTTAAGGAAAGGCTTTTATCATGCACACACAGACCATTTTTGAATTAAGCCAGGAAGCTGAACGTTTGTTACAGCTCGCCCTGCAAAATCTCGATACCCTGAGGTCAATGCCGACAGCGATGCTGGAGAACACGACGGCGGCTATTACGGGAGAAAAGAACAACGTTCTGCCTTTGCATTTTAGTGCGCGGGGCGTCGAAGCACAGCAGGCAACGCTGAATAATGAATTACGCAAAATAACACGTCTGGAAATGGTTCTGGCTATCGTTGGCACGATGAAAGCGGGGAAATCGACCACCATTAATGCCATTGTAGGTACCGAAGTGTTGCCGAACCGCAACCGCCCAATGACGGCGCTTCCTACGCTGATCCGTCATACGCCAGGCCAGAAGGAGCCGGTGCTCCACTTCTCACATGCCTCTCCTATTGATGATTTGATCCACCTGCTGCAGAAAAAGCTCTGCGATTACGATCGCGGCAAGCTGGCTCTGCATCTGGAAATTGATAAGGACATGAATACGCTGCTTGAACGCATTGAGAAAGGCGAGGCCTTTGAAAAGCATCATCTGGGCGCGCAGCCAATATTTCATTGCCTGAAAAGTCTCAATGACCTGGTGAGACTCTCCCAGGCGCTGGGCGTGGCGTTTCCGTTTTCCGAATACGCGGCCATCGAACATATTCCGGTGATTGAAGTGGAGTTCGTGCATCTTGCGGGTCTGGATGCCCACCTCGGGCAGTTGACGCTGCTCGATACCCCCGGCCCCAATGAGGCTGGACAACCGCATCTGCAAAAAATGCTTAGCGAACAGCTCGCCCGCGCGTCGGCGGTGCTGGCGGTGATGGATTATACCCAGCTTAAATCTATTTCTGATGAAGAGGTCCGTCAGGCTATTTCGGTGGCGGGGAAATCAGTGCCTCTTTATGCGCTGGTGAATAAATTCGACCAGAAGGATCGCAATAGCGACGATGAAGAGCAGGTCAGGGCGATGATCTCTGGTACCTTAATGAAAGGCAATATTTCGCCTGGCCAGATCTACCCTGTTTCATCTATGTGGGCGTATCTGGCGAACCGTGCGCGCTACGAAATGAATAGCCACGGACGCCTGCCGGATCATCAGGAGCAGCCCTGGGTGCAGGATTTTGCCGAAGCTGCCCTCGGACGCCGCTGGCGTACGGCGGACCTGGACGATATTGACCATATCCGTCACGCAGCCGATTTGCTGTGGGAAGATTCGCTGTTTGAACAACCGATACGCAAACTGATTTACGCCGCCTATGCCAATGCCTCGTTATTCGCGCTGCGTTCGGCGTCGCATAAGTTGCTCAACTACGCGCAGAATGCCCGGGAGTATCTCGACTTCCGCTATCAGGGGCTGACGGTGGCCTTTGAGGCGCTGGAAATGAACATCGCGCGTCTTGAAGAAGATATGGCGCTGCTGCAAACGCGTCAGCGCGCGGTGAGCGATGAGGTGAAACATGAAGTTGAGCAGGCGCTGAACGCTACCGCGGACTTTATGGGGGCCCAGAAAACGGCGCTTCATCAGTCGATTGATCAGGTTTTCAGCACTCACAATATTCTTGATTTGGCAGGCATTGACCGGCTGAATCACCGCGGTGACGAACCGCAAGAGCTGAAACAGCTGGTTCTGGATGATGAAGGGCAGGCGCAGATCGCGCTGAGTAAAATTCGCTCCTCCTGTGAACTGATCATGCTGGATGCGCAGACGAAAATCTGCAGGGAGCTGGCGTTACGCTTCGATCAGCTGGAATCTACGCTGGCGCGTTCGCTGAATGAAGCTATGCGCCCCATTGAAACGCGTATTAAAGAGCATCTGAGCCATGCCGGCTTCCGGGCGCGGATCAGCTTCCCGGCTTTTCAGGCTAACCAGCTTAATTTCAATACGCGGTCCCTGTTTAACGATGCTATTGCGGAGGATAACCGCCCGGCAGGTCAGCCTTCCGCCGGGAGCAGTATGCGTGAAACCGTTTCGCGGTGGCTGAATAATCCTGGCTGGGGCTGGGATGATTATGTGGTCACGCGCACGCGCTATGTTATCGACATTGCGCAGCTGCATGACAAATTTAAGCAACATATTGATCAGTTTTGTGAACAAATACGTAAAGCTTTGTCCGCTCAGGTCGATGTCTCTGTTACGGCCGGAATGGCGACGTTCTTTGCAGAATTTTCGTTATGCCTGACCGGCTTACAGGAAAGCTTGCGTGATAGCCTCGCAGTGCGTCAACAAAATGAGCATTCGACCCGAGCGCTCAGCCAGCTGTTGAAGCAAAGCATTACGACTGCGGCGTGGATTCAGGAAGATACCCGACTGTTACGCGATGATATTCAAACACTATTCGCGGCAGAGCAACCATGACAACACAGCTACTGGACGGTCCCGGGCGGACGCTGGAGTGTATTCATCCCAAGTTTATGGTCGATCTTGTGCAGGGCGTGGACGCGGCGCGATATCCCCATCTGGGGCCGCAGCAGTTGCAGTTTCGTGAGCGTTTGACTCAGGAAATCATGACGCACACCCGGCTACGGCCCTGGGCGATGGCGGGAATGCTTAATGAGAACGCGGCCCTGCGCCTGGGGCTGGCGGAAAAACTTGCCGGCATGCTGGATCCGGGCCATCTCGCGCTGACGCTGATGGCCGATAAACTGATTGCGCTGCGCCAGCAGGCCCACTTGCGCGCTCAGCCATCCCCCGGCCTGCTTGAGCAGTACGCGCAGCTCTCCTCTCATTTTACCCAACGTGCTGCCTATAAAGAAAAGGCGCTGACCCAGCGTGGACTGACGGTACAGGCGGGCGAGCACAGTGAACAAATTTTCACCCGCTGGCGAGCCGGCCACTATGATGGCTGGTCTTTGGCCGGGCGCTGCTTCATCGTCCTCGAAGAGCTGCGCTGGGGAGCATTTGGCGATGCATGCCGTCTGGCGAACGACGATGTGTCGGCAATGCTCAAGGATAATTTACGCAGCATGGCTGCCAACTACCTGGCTCAGGGCATCAATGCGTCTCCCACGACGCGCCATTTTTATCATCAGTGGCTGACTACGCCCGCTTCGGCGGGTTTAATCGATCATAAAGACATGCTGGGCTGGCTCGGCGACTGGTGTCAGGCGGATGCACACCCGGTGAGCTGGTCAGTAACGCAAAGCTGGCAGACCGTCGCGCTGGGTATGCCGAGGCTGTGTTCGGCAAAACGGCTGGTGGATGCGATGGTGGAGGAGATTTTTGGTTGAACCCCCCTCACCCTGACCCTCTCCCCATAGGGGAGAGGGTCAGGGTGCGGTGTGTTAATGATTCATCTCAATCGGTTTCGGTTCAGGCTGGATCTCTTGCACATTTCCGTAGCGCTTCGCGTAAAGCGCCGTGATGATGGGCACCAGGATCGCGGTGACAATCACGCTGGCGGCAACCAGTGCCGTTGCGGAAGCGGCTACCGGTTCAAAGGCCGGGTTTATCTGGGCAATAATTACCGGGTTTGCGACGGCAGCGCCTGCGGCTGAAGAGGCGGCGACGCCCGCCGTGCCGTTTCCTCCCCCGATCACGCGGTCGGCAATAATCAGCGGAATACCGGTGATGATGATAACCGCGACACCCAGCACAATCCCCAGCAGTCCCGTATCAAGGATCACGTTCAGGTTGATGGTGTTGCCCAGCGCAAAGCCAAAGAACGGGATCAGCACTGGCGTAGCTTTGCTGAAGAAATCACGCAGATCGTGATCCAGATTACCCAGGGCAAAACCGATCAGAAACGGCAGGATCGCGCCGACAAAGTGGTGCGGCTCAAAAGAAGCCAGGCCAGCAGACCCCAGGATCAGCATCGTCATGAGCGGGCCGGATTCCAGAGACATCAAAACAAATGCGCCGGACTCCTCTTTCGTTCCGTACTGGTTCATCAGGCTGGCATACAGCCCGCCGTTGGTCATATCCATCGCCGAGACAATCGCCAGGACGGATAGCCCGGCGAAGAAACCGGTCTGAATTCCATTTTCCGGAATGAACATCGCGCATATCATTGCGACAACCCAGGCGACCGCTATTTTGGTTATCACCAGCGTTCCGGATTTGCGTAATACGGTACCCGTAGCGCGTAAATTAATGGATGCGCCGATACAAAAGAACCAGACGGCCAGGATGGGAACGGTACCCGTAATCATCCCTTTTGTGAAACCACCAAAATAAGCCCCGGTATCAGGTGCTAATGTATTCAGAATGGCGCCGAGTACCAGCGGCACCAGCATCATACCACCCGGTATACGTTCTATCGTGGCTTTAATCTTCATATACAACCCTCATAATTTTTACCACTCGTGGCGAGCGGCAGGTGTAAATAAAAAATCAATAAATTCAACTTGATGAAGGGTTTTTTGATGGTTTGTATTTGATAACCCCGCAACCAAAATGCAGTAAGTGCTCTTCTTTTCTCTTGCCAGAAAGCACCTGGTGCTATGTTTCGGGAATTATCATGCGATCACTGGAATAATGATTCAATGAAAATAAAACGATGTTTTAGTTATCTGTATCACATATTGAATGTAAACTTTACGACGCGTTCTGTCAGGTGAGGTTTTATGTAAATCTCTTGTAAAAATTTGCCTTTATATTCCGGGATAAAAAGAAAACGGATCATGCTGAAAATCATTATCAAGGGAAGAGTTGAGAAAGGTCTTATTTGCGGAAGTTGACAAATGCTGTCTTCACTTTACGCAGCATAAATATATGTGTGAAGTTGATCACAAATATAAACGCTGGTAGGGTAAAAAGGTCATTAACTGCCCAGACAGGCGTCAACAGGTTCGGTTGTATCGACGGAAAACGTCAATGTAAGTAAACCTGCTACGCTTGAATAAGGCGATTCGCATGGAGCGGATCCCATGGTTCGCAGCACGCTAACTGGACTGTGAAACAGACAGGGCCGAGTCAACGAGGATAGCTATGCTAAGAAGGAAAAAGGTTAAACCCATCACACTGCGCGACGTCACCATTATTGATGACGCAAAACTGCGTAAAGCCATTACTGCAGCCTCGCTTGGTAATGCGATGGAATGGTTCGATTTTGGTGTCTATGGCTTTGTCGCCTACGCGTTAGGTAAAGTGTTCTTCCCCGGGGCTGACCCCAGCCTGCAGATGATTGCCGCACTGGGTACGTTCTCCGTTCCCTTCCTCATTCGCCCGCTGGGCGGTCTGTTCTTCGGTATGCTCGGTGACAAATACGGTCGCCAGAAAATACTTGCTATCACCATTGTCATTATGTCGATCAGTACGTTCTGTATCGGCCTGATTCCGTCCTATGCCACGATCGGCATCTGGGCACCTATTCTGCTGTTGCTCTGTAAGATGGCGCAGGGCTTCTCCGTCGGGGGCGAGTATACCGGTGCGTCGATCTTCGTCGCGGAGTATTCCCCTGACCGTAAGCGCGGCTTCATGGGCAGCTGGCTGGACTTTGGTTCGATTGCCGGATTTGTGATGGGCGCGGGCGTCGTGGTTCTGATTTCAACCGTGGTCGGTGAGGAGAACTTCCTCGACTGGGGCTGGCGTATCCCGTTCTTTATCGCGCTTCCGCTGGGTATTATCGGTCTTTACCTGCGTCACGCGCTGGAAGAGACGCCTGCCTTCCAGCAGCACGTTGAGAAACTGGAGCAAGGTGACCGCGAAGGCCTGCAGGATGGTCCGAAAGTCTCCTTTAAAGAGATTGCGACGAAGCACTGGCGCAGCCTGCTGACCTGTATTGGTCTGGTGATTTCCACCAACGTCACTTATTACATGCTGCTGACCTACATGCCGAGCTATCTGTCGCATAACCTGCACTACTCGGAAGATCACGGCGTGCTGATCATTATCGCCATCATGGTGGGTATGCTGTTCGTGCAGCCAATTATGGGTCTGCTGAGCGACCGCTTTGGCCGTCGACCGTTTATCATCCTGGGGAGTGTGGCGTTGTTTGCGCTGGCGATCCCGGCCTTTATTCTGATCAACAGTAACGTGCTGGGTTTGATTTTCGCGGGTCTGTTGATGCTGGCGGTGATCCTGAACTGCTTTATCGGGGTGATGGCATCTACGTTACCTGCGATGTTCCCGACGCACATTCGTTATAGCGCGCTGGCGGCAGCGTTCAACATCTCTGTTCTGATTGCTGGCCTGACGCCTACGCTTGCTGCCTCTCTGGTGGAAAGCACGCAGAATCTGATGATGCCAGCCTATTACCTGATGGTTATCGCGGTAGTCGGTCTGGCGACCGGCCTGACCATGAAGGAGACGGCAAACCGTCCTCTGAAAGGGGCGACGCCTGCGGCATCCGATATTCAGGAAGCGAAAGAGATCCTGCGCGAGCATTACGACAACGTTGAGCAGAAGATTGAGGATATCGACGCAGAGATTGAAGAGCTGCAGAAGAAACGCTCCCGTCTTGTTGATCAACATCCTCGGATTAACGAGTAATAAAGAAACCCGCCAACGGCGGGTTTTCTTTTATTAGCATCCGGCGGCGATGTAGTCGCCGTTGGCGCTGATGGGGATGACCGTCAGGAAAAGAATGGTCGCGAACAGGATCAGGACGACCCCTCCGGCAATTTTAACTGCCGGCACCAGCCATCTTAACGAGCTATTTCCTCCGAACCATGCCACCGTGCGTTCACGGGCATAACGAACCGCCAGTGATAGCCCCATAATAGAGAGTGCCGTTCCTAAAGACATGGTCATAACGGCCGCCATCCCCCAGGTGACAATGCCCAGCGCGTTCGAAAACATCAGAATCATGATCGCACCGCTGCACGGGCGTGCGCCAATAGCCAGAATGACGCCCAGACGCGTTTTCCAGTCACCTTGTGTCAGATCTACGCCCACGCCATGATGGCCACAGCCACAGCGTTCATTATGCTGATGGAGCGGATTAATGGTGAAGACCGTCATTCTGCGCGGACGCAGGCTCTTCAGCGCCTGGTAAATGATGAAAGCACCAAACGCGCCAATCAGCACGGCGCTTATCTTCTCAACGTACCAGCGGCTGGTACTGATATCGCCTGACGCGAGGTTAAACCCCACCGCCAGAATAAAGACGAACAGAATCGCGCTAACGCCCTGCATCAGGCTGCCAATGAAGGGGACCACGCGGGCGGCCAGCTCGCTCTCCTTATTGGTGGTCAGATAGGTCGTCATTATGAATTTTCCATGCCCCGGCCCGATGGCGTGAAGGACGCCATAGAGGAAAGCGCCCGTTAAGAGCCATAATCCGCCGCTGTACTGGTGGTTGTTAAGCTGCAGCAGATACATCACCAGATAACGGTGCAGGGTAATTTGCGTGGCAAGACACCACTGGATAAAGGCGTTCCAGTGCGTATGCAGGGTAAATCCCGCGAAGAGGATTGCCAGCAATATTAACCCGGCTCCAGGAAGGTGCCAGTCGCGGCGCAGGCGTTGTGTATTCATGAAGGGGGCTCTGCGGAGAAGAATATTTGCCGCTAGTATAGATGATCTTCCCTTTCAGTTCGCAGGATCGCACCGGGATCCTGATGTAATTGTGGATAAGTCTGTGTGTAAAAAGGTATAAGGCGGGGTTTTGCTGTGGAATGCAGCAGTCAGTCATTTTTCTGTTATTTAACGGTTGCGGCCTGCGGAGAACTCCCTATAATGCGCCTCCATCGACACGGCGGATGTGAATCACTTCACAGACACCCCGGTCGGTTGAAGAGAAAAAATCCTGAAATAACGGGTTGACTCTGAAAAAGGAAAGCGTAATATACGCCACCTCGCAACGGTGAGCTGAAAGCCGCGTTGCAACTGCTCTTTAACAATTTATCAGACAATCTGTGTGGGCACTCAAAGTGACATGGATTCTTAATGTCTTCGGACAATAAATGAATACCAAGTCTCTGAGTGAACATACGTAATTCATTACGAAGTTTAATTCACGAGCATCAAACTTAAATTGAAGAGTTTGATCATGGCTCAGATTGAACGCTGGCGGCAGGCCTAACACATGCAAGTCGAACGGTAGCACAGAGAGCTTGCTCTCGGGTGACGAGTGGCGGACGGGTGAGTAATGTCTGGGAAACTGCCTGATGGAGGGGGATAACTACTGGAAACGGTAGCTAATACCGCATAACGTCGCAAGACCAAAGAGGGGGACCTTCGGGCCTCTTGCCATCAGATGTGCCCAGATGGGATTAGCTAGTAGGTGGGGTAACGGCTCACCTAGGCGACGATCCCTAGCTGGTCTGAGAGGATGACCAGCCACACTGGAACTGAGACACGGTCCAGACTCCTACGGGAGGCAGCAGTGGGGAATATTGCACAATGGGCGCAAGCCTGATGCAGCCATGCCGCGTGTATGAAGAAGGCCTTCGGGTTGTAAAGTACTTTCAGCGGGGAGGAAGGTGTTGAGGTTAATAACCTCAGCAATTGACGTTACCCGCAGAAGAAGCACCGGCTAACTCCGTGCCAGCAGCCGCGGTAATACGGAGGGTGCAAGCGTTAATCGGAATTACTGGGCGTAAAGCGCACGCAGGCGGTCTGTCAAGTCGGATGTGAAATCCCCGGGCTCAACCTGGGAACTGCATTCGAAACTGGCAGGCTAGAGTCTTGTAGAGGGGGGTAGAATTCCAGGTGTAGCGGTGAAATGCGTAGAGATCTGGAGGAATACCGGTGGCGAAGGCGGCCCCCTGGACAAAGACTGACGCTCAGGTGCGAAAGCGTGGGGAGCAAACAGGATTAGATACCCTGGTAGTCCACGCCGTAAACGATGTCGACTTGGAGGTTGTGCCCTTGAGGCGTGGCTTCCGGAGCTAACGCGTTAAGTCGACCGCCTGGGGAGTACGGCCGCAAGGTTAAAACTCAAATGAATTGACGGGGGCCCGCACAAGCGGTGGAGCATGTGGTTTAATTCGATGCAACGCGAAGAACCTTACCTACTCTTGACATCCAGAGAACTTAGCAGAGATGCTTTGGTGCCTTCGGGAACTCTGAGACAGGTGCTGCATGGCTGTCGTCAGCTCGTGTTGTGAAATGTTGGGTTAAGTCCCGCAACGAGCGCAACCCTTATCCTTTGTTGCCAGCGGTTAGGCCGGGAACTCAAAGGAGACTGCCAGTGATAAACTGGAGGAAGGTGGGGATGACGTCAAGTCATCATGGCCCTTACGAGTAGGGCTACACACGTGCTACAATGGCGCATACAAAGAGAAGCGACCTCGCGAGAGCAAGCGGACCTCATAAAGTGCGTCGTAGTCCGGATTGGAGTCTGCAACTCGACTCCATGAAGTCGGAATCGCTAGTAATCGTGGATCAGAATGCCACGGTGAATACGTTCCCGGGCCTTGTACACACCGCCCGTCACACCATGGGAGTGGGTTGCAAAAGAAGTAGGTAGCTTAACCTTCGGGAGGGCGCTTACCACTTTGTGATTCATGACTGGGGTGAAGTCGTAACAAGGTAACCGTAGGGGAACCTGCGGTTGGATCACCTCCTTACCTTAAAGAACCTGCCTTTGCAGTGCTCACACAGATTGTCTGATGAAAAACAGCAGTAAAAATCTCTGCAGGCTTGTAGCTCAGGTGGTTAGAGCGCACCCCTGATAAGGGTGAGGTCGGTGGTTCAAGTCCACTCAGGCCTACCAAATTTTCCCTGATACTGCGTTGCGGCAACGCTCACATACTGATGTATGCTTCGCGTTTCCACGCCTTGTCTCAGGAAAAATTACCGGTACAGAGATTTGTAATACGATGGGGCTATAGCTCAGCTGGGAGAGCGCCTGCTTTGCACGCAGGAGGTCTGCGGTTCGATCCCGCATAGCTCCACCATCTTTTACTGCGAATACAAGAAAACTTCAGAGTGAACCTGAAAAGGTGCACTGCGAAGTTTTGCTCTTTAAAAATCTGGATCAAGCTGAAAATTGAAACGACACACAGTTAATGTGTGTTCGAGTCTCTCAAATTTTCGCAATCAGAAGTGAAACATCTTCGGGTTGTGAGGTTAAGCGACTAAGCGTACACGGTGGATGCCCTGGCAGTCAGAGGCGATGAAGGACGTGCTAATCTGCGAAAAGCGCCGGCGAGGTGATATGAACCTTTGACCCGGCGATGTCCGAATGGGGAAACCCAGTGCAATTCGTTGCACTATCGTTAACTGAATACATAGGTTAACGAGGCGAACCGGGGGAACTGAAACATCTAAGTACCCCGAGGAAAAGAAATCAACCGAGATTCCCCCAGTAGCGGCGAGCGAACGGGGAGCAGCCCGGAGTCTGAATCAGCTTGTGTGTTAGTGGAAGCGTCTGGAAAGTCGCAGGGTACAGGGTGATACTCCCGTACACGAAAATGCACAGGCTGTGAACTCGAAGAGTAGGGCGGGACACGTGGTATCCTGTCTGAATATGGGGGGACCATCCTCCAAGGCTAAATACTCCTGACTGACCGATAGTGAACCAGTACCGTGAGGGAAAGGCGAAAAGAACCCCGGCGAGGGGAGTGAAAAAGAACCTGAAACCGTGTACGTACAAGCAGTGGGAGCACCTTCGTGGTGTGACTGCGTACCTTTTGTATAATGGGTCAGCGACTTATATTCTGTAGCAAGGTTAACCGTATAGGGGAGCCGAAGGGAAACCGAGTCTTAACTGGGCGTTAAGTTGCAGGGTATAGACCCGAAACCCGGTGATCTAGCCATGGGCAGGTTGAAGGTTGGGTAACACTAACTGGAGGACCGAACCGACTAATGTTGAAAAATTAGCGGATGACCTGTGGCTGGGGGTGAAAGGCCAATCAAACCGGGAGATAGCTGGTTCTCCCCGAAAGCTATTTAGGTAGCGCCTCGTGAACTCATCTTCGGGGGTAGAGCACTGTTTCGGCTAGGGGGCCATCCCGGCTTACCAACCCGATGCAAACTACGAATACCGAAGAATGTTATCACGGGAGACACACGGCGGGTGCTAACGTCCGTCGTGAAGAGGGAAACAACCCAGACCGCCAGCTAAGGTCCCAAAGTCATGGTTAAGTGGGAAACGATGTGGGAAGGCACAGACAGCCAGGATGTTGGCTTAGAAGCAGCCATCATTTAAAGAAAGCGTAATAGCTCACTGGTCGAGTCGGCCTGCGCGGAAGATGTAACGGGGCTAAACCATGCACCGAAGCTGCGGCAGCGACACTATGTGTTGTTGGGTAGGGGAGCGTTCTGTAAGCCGTCGAAGGTGGCCTGTGAGGGCTGCTGGAGGTATCAGAAGTGCGAATGCTGACATAAGTAACGATAAAGCGGGTGAAAAGCCCGCTCGCCGGAAGACCAAGGGTTCCTGTCCAACGTTAATCGGGGCAGGGTGAGTCGACCCCTAAGGCGAGGCCGAAAGGCGTAGTCGATGGGAAACAGGTTAATATTCCTGTACTTGGTGTTACTGCGAAGGGGGGACGGAGAAGGCTATGTCAGCCGGGCGACGGTTGTCCCGGTTTAAGCGTGTAGGTGTGTGTTCCAGGCAAATCCGGTTCACTTTAACACTGAGGCGTGATGACGAGGCACTACGGTGCTGAAGTGATAAATGCCCTGCTTCCAGGAAAAGCCTCTAAGCATCAGGTAACACGAAATCGTACCCCAAACCGACACAGGTGGTCAGGTAGAGAATACCAAGGCGCTTGAGAGAACTCGGGTGAAGGAACTAGGCAAAATGGTGCCGTAACTTCGGGAGAAGGCACGCTGATATGTAGGTGAAGCCCCTGCGGGTGGAGCTGAAATCAGTCGAAGATACCAGCTGGCTGCAACTGTTTATTAAAAACACAGCACTGTGCAAACACGAAAGTGGACGTATACGGTGTGACGCCTGCCCGGTGCCGGAAGGTTAATTGATGGGGTTAGCGGCAACGCGAAGCTCTTGATCGAAGCCCCGGTAAACGGCGGCCGTAACTATAACGGTCCTAAGGTAGCGAAATTCCTTGTCGGGTAAGTTCCGACCTGCACGAATGGCGTAATGATGGCCAGGCTGTCTCCACCCGAGACTCAGTGAAATTGAACTCGCTGTGAAGATGCAGTGTACCCGCGGCAAGACGGAAAGACCCCGTGAACCTTTACTATAGCTTGACACTGAACACTGGTCCTTGATGTGTAGGATAGGTGGGAGGCTTTGAAGCGTGGACGCCAGTCTGCGTGGAGCCGTCCTTGAAATACCACCCTTTAATGGCTGGTGTTCTAACGTGGACCCGTGATCCGGGTTGCGGACAGTGTCTGGTGGGTAGTTTGACTGGGGCGGTCTCCTCCCAAAGAGTAACGGAGGAGCACGAAGGTTAGCTAATCCTGGTCGGACATCAGGAGGTTAGTGCAATGGCATAAGCTAGCTTGACTGCGAGAGTGACGGCTCGAGCAGGTGCGAAAGCAGGTCATAGTGATCCGGTGGTTCTGAATGGAAGGGCCATCGCTCAACGGATAAAAGGTACTCCGGGGATAACAGGCTGATACCGCCCAAGAGTTCATATCGACGGCGGTGTTTGGCACCTCGATGTCGGCTCATCACATCCTGGGGCTGAAGTAGGTCCCAAGGGTATGGCTGTTCGCCATTTAAAGTGGTACGCGAGCTGGGTTTAGAACGTCGTGAGACAGTTCGGTCCCTATCTGCCGTGGGCGCTGGAGAATTGAGGGGGGCTGCTCCTAGTACGAGAGGACCGGAGTGGACGCATCACTGGTGTTCGGGTTGTCATGCCAATGGCACTGCCCGGTAGCTAAATGCGGAAGAGATAAGTGCTGAAAGCATCTAAGCACGAAACTTGCCCCGAGATGAGTTCTCCCTGAGACTTTAAGTCTCCTGAAGGAACGTTGAAGACGACGACGTTGATAGGTCGGGTGTGTAAGCGCAGCGATGCGTTGAGCTAACCGATACTAATGAACCGTGAGGCTTAACCTTACAACGCCGAAGGTGTTTTGGCGGAAGAGACAGAACAATCAATATTCAGCCTGATACAGATTAACAGAATTTGCCTGGCGGCTTTAGCGCGGTGGTCCCACCTGACCCCATGCCGAACTCAGAAGTGAAACGCCGTAGCGCCGATGGTAGTGTGGGGTCTCCCCATGTGAGAGTAGGGAACTGCCAGGCATCAAACAAGAAGAACCCCGTACCGTAAGGTGCGGGGTTTTTTGCTTTGGATGCCAAAAATGCCGGGAGACGGCTTCGCCTTACCCGGCCAGGATCCGCAGGACCGGTAAAAACAGTACCATCCGGCAATGCAGACCGCACGATCCCACGGCAAAGAGAAGCAAGAATATAAAGAAGGGATTTATAAACACAGAAAAGCAAAAACCCAGCCATAGGCTGGGTTCTTTAAATAGTGGTGCCCGGACTCGGAATCGAACCAAGGACACGGGGATTTTCAATCCCCTGCTCTACCGACTGAGCTATCCGGGCAACGGAGCGCATTAAACCGCAATCGCGCCTTATCGTCAACATTATTTCAGGAAAAGCTGTTCAACTGCTTAAGTTTGCGGCAATCTGTTCGTTTTCGCCGTGAAAATGCACAAATCTTCCAGACAATACCAGCCTGTGAGGCAATGCTGATAACAACAGGAGGGCAGTATGGCAAAAGACTGGCTTGAGCTCCGTCAGCATGCGGATACCGGTATTGAAACGATTAAAGCGCACTTCGAAGGCCATGCCTTCGATCCCCACTGGCACGATAGCTATCTGGTCGGGATTACCCTTTCAGGCACCCAGCAGTTCCACTGTCGTCGCGAACGTCACCGCAGCCATCCGGGTGATGCGTTCTTACTGGAGCCGGGTGAAATTCACGACGGCGACGCGCCTGTGGAAGGGGGCTTTACCTATCTGACCTTCTATCTTGACGAGCAATGGCTGACGCGCACCCTCCGGGGATTATATGAAGCCACGCCGGACCGCTACTCGCTTCACTTTGCTCAAACGCTAACGCGAGAACCTCAGCTGGTCCGTTCTATCGGTGAGACGTTTAACGCGCTGCATAGCGATGAGATGAAAATTGTGCAGCAAAGCACAATGGATAAACTGCTCTCTCAGATCACCTCCCATTGCCACTGGCGTAAGAAACTCCCGTCGCAGCTACAAAGCGCTGCCGTGGCGCACCGCGCACGTGACTATCTTTATGCGCATATCGGCGAGAACGTGGGGCTGTCAGACCTTGCGCGCGAGACGGGCACGGATCGCTTTACGCTGACGCGCTGTTTTAAGCGTGAGTTCAACCTGGCGCCGCACGCCTGGCTTATTCAGCTGCGTCTGGCAAAGGCGCGACAGCTGCTGGCGCACGGCGAGCAGCCTGTTAATGTCGCTACAGCGCTCGGCTTTGCAGACCAGAGCCATCTGGGACGCTGGTTCCAGCGCGCATACCGCATTTCCCCCGCCCACTACCGCCGGTTGTGCACAAACCTTCCAGACGTTTCCAGAAAA
This sequence comes from Enterobacter sp. ECC_219_Taxon_10, assembly GCF_058354905.1. Lineage (NCBI taxonomy): Bacteria > Pseudomonadati > Pseudomonadota > Gammaproteobacteria > Enterobacterales > Enterobacteriaceae > Enterobacter > Enterobacter sp. ECC_219_Taxon_10. The sequence goes on from NZ_CM178005.1 coordinate 411,080, forward strand.
TAACGGCACAGTGAGGGCTCTAAGAAAAAAGGAGCCCCCTGTGAGCCTGATGCCTTATCTGCTGTTTGCCTTTGTCGCATCGATAACGCCTGGTCCGACGAATATTCTTGTTCTCACCAACAGCCAGCACTTTGGCGTGAAAAATACCGTCCCTGCCATTTTGGGGGGATGTATTACGGCGAGTCTGATTGTGCTGGTATCGGGCGCCGGCGCCGGGGAGGTGTTGCGCCAGTTTCCTCTGATACGCCAGGCAATGAGCTGGGCAGGCGTACTGTGGCTCACCTGGATGAGCTGGCAGCTGTATCGCGCACCTGCGGCGAATATTGCTGAGAAGGCGCCTCATCGTTTCACGGCGCAAGCTGCAGCGCTGCTGCAGCTGGTGAATCCGAAAACGTGGATGATGGCGCTGGCGGTAGTGAGTCTTTTTGCCCCCGCGAGCATTCACCCGTTAAGAGATATTGCGCTGATGGCGCTATGGTTCTTACTGATTTCTGTGATGTGTTTGATGTGCTGGGCGTGGCTGGGGAAGGCGGTAAGCCGGGTGTTTCGCACCACCGTGGCGATGGTGCGGTTTCAGCGCCTGATGGCGCTATGTCTTCTCATCTCTGCCTGGGCGGGCATGCTGGTCTAGGTCAACGCCCCACCCATACGACACTGGGCAAAGCGCAGAATGTCTTCCGCCAGACGGTGCGCCGTATCCACATCGGCCTGGCTACGGTTCACCAGCATGCGGCTCAAACAGCCCTCCAGTACGAGCTCCATCTGCTTAGCGACCATTGCCGGGTCATCCACTTCAAGCGTTGTCAGCAGTTCATGGGTGAAGTCATGCGCCGCACGTTTTTGCTGATCCGCCAGCTGGTGTATTGGATGGCCAGGATCGGGGTAAAACGTACAGGCAGCAATAAACAGGCAGCCCGGATAACGATTGTTGCTGACGCATTCTGTCAGGGCGGTGTAGCGCGCCAGCAGCTTTTGCTCAGCCGTCAGATCTTCATTCAACATTAGCTGCCTGCGCCAGATATCCACCTGCTGGCTAAGATAGCGTAGGGCATCATAAAGCAGCGCCTCTTTATCCGGCCAGAAGCGCTTTAGCTCATCCAGAGGGTAATCGATACGGTCGGCTACCATCTCAAGCGTGGTGCTGGCGATCCCTTGAATCTCAAGTAGTTGCAGGGCTTGTCCCAGTACGTCTTCGCGTTGCACGGTTGTCTCCTCCGCTATTCCCAACGGTATGTCCCGTCTAAAGTGTTGTTTACGGTTGGCGATTGCGCAAATGCGCGCTGAATGCTGTTGCATCCATAAACCCGGTTACACGCTGTTCTGGCTGCTCTTCCCCTTGTTCATTAAAGAACAGAATGGTCGGCAGCCCGAGCACGGTAAGGTGTTTAAGCAGGGCCTTATCCTGCGCATTGTTGGCCGTGACGTTTGCCTGAAGCAACACCGTTTCTTTCAGGGCATTTTGCACCTGAGGATCGCTAAAGGTGTATTTTTCAAACTCTTTGCAGGCGACACACCAGTCGGCATAGAGATCGAGCATCACCGGTTTGCCTTTTGCCTGCGCCAGCGCGCTGTTGAGCTCATCGACGTTCTTAACGTGTATAAAGTGTAAATGTGCCTGAGTCTGGCCCACCGGCGAGCCGAACGCCCAGTCCTGAAGCGGACGCACACTCACCAACGCGGCGGCGAGCAGGAGAATTTGCACCAGACGCATCCACGCTTTTTTGGCTCCCAGGCTGACGATAAACGCCCATGAGAAGAACGCCACGCCGAGCATGGCCCACAGGCGCAGACCCCACGTGTCACCAATAATACGCTCCAGCAGGAACACCGGGAGCGCCAGAATGACAAAGCCAAACGCGGTTTTCACCGTCTCCATCCACGGGCCGCTCTTCGGCAGCAGGCGGTTGCCAAATACCGTCACCAGAATCAGCGGCAGGCCCATACCGAGCGCATAGAGATACAGCGTACCGCCGCCGAGCCACATGTTGCCGCTCTGGGCAATGTACAGCAGGATAGCGCTGAGCGGCGCGGTGGTGCAGGGGGAGCAAATCAACCCGGCGATGGCACCCATTGCGAATACGCCGCCCGCAGAGCCGCCCTGCTGGCGATTGCTCATCAGCGTTAAGCGGGTTTGCAGCGAAGAGGGCAGCTGTAGCGTGAACAGGCCAAACATCGACAGCGCCAGCAGGATAAATACGACGGACAGGCCGATAAGCACGTAAGGGTGCTGGAGCGCCGCCTGGAACTGTAGCCCGGCCGCGGCGACCACGAGCCCGAGTGCCGTGTAGGTGAGCGCCATACCCTGCACGTAGATAAACGCCAGCAGCAGGGCGCGGGCGGTAGAAAGACGCTGTTTGCCGCCCAGCACAATCCCGGAGATAAGCGGATACATCGGCAGCACACACGGGGTAAAGGCAATGCCGATGCCAATCAGTAAGGCCCAAAGCGCTGAGAAAGGAAGGTCGGAAGCGGTTTCGCCTTCACCCCTCACCCTGGCCCTCTCCCCTGAGGGGAGGGGGGAGGCAGCCGCTTTAACTTCACTAAGCGGAACGACCTTCGTTTCAGGTGGGTAGCAGAAGCCCGCGTCGGCACAGCCCTGATAGGTCACCGTCAGCGTGGCGTCCTTATCCGCCTGATTCACCGTGACGGGCACGCTCAGGCGTTGGCGATAGATTTCACTTTTACCGTAGAATTCGTCCTCGTGCCACTCGCCAGCGGGCATCTGCAGCGCGCCGACGCTAGCCTTTGCAGGCGTGATGCTGACCTGCTTGCGGTAGAGATAGTAGCCCTCTTTCACCTGCCAGGTCAGATTGAGATCGTGCTGGTCCTGCTGAAAATCGAAAACAAACGCCTGGTCGGCAGGAATAAAGTTTGAACGGCCGGGTGCGTCAAACAACCCGGCAAATACTGACGTGCTGCACAGCAGCAGGATCAGCGTAAAGAAGCGTTGAGCCATGAGAGATAGTCGTTATCGCCGTGGACCACTGGCAGCACCAGCAGCTCCGGGGTTTGGTAAGGATGATGAGACTTGAGGCAGTCAAGGAGCGCCTGCTGATTCGCCAGATTAGTTTTAAGTAACATCTGGACTTCATACTCCTGCTCCAGCTTGCCTTCCCAGTAATAGAGGGAGGTCGCGCCGGGGAGCAGCGTTACGCAGGCTGCCAGTTTTTCGGCCAGCACTTTGGCGGCGAGATCCTGGGCAGAGGCTTCATCAGGGGCGGTACACAGTACAACAACAGCATCAGGCGTGTTCACAAGTCGACCTCCTCATCACGAAAGTCTTCACTATATCACGCAAGGCGATTGGTCATTAATGAAACGGGCCGCAGAGCGGCCCGATTTTAACTATTTTTACAACGGCTAACCGTTTACAGCACAATGCCGCCGATGATAAAGCCGAGGACGACGCAAAGCGTAATCGCCACCACTCCCGGGATCAGGAACGCGTGGTTAAACACGTACTTACCGATGCGGGTTGAGCCGGTATCGTCCATCTCAACCGCCGCCAGCAGGGTTGGGTAGGTTGGCAGAACGAACAGCGCAGAAACGGCGGCAAAAGAGGCAATCGCCGTCAGCGGTGTGACGCCTAACATCAGTGCAGCAGGCATCAACGCTTTGGTGGTGGCGGCCTGGGAGTAAAGCAGCGTCGCGGCAAAGAACAGTACCACTGCCAGCAGCCACGGGTAGTTGTGCAGCAGGTCACCCGCCACGGTCTGGATATCGCTAATATGCGCTTTCACGAAGGTGTCACCGAGCCACGCCACGCCCAGTACGCACACGCAGGCGCTCATGCCGGACTTGAAGGTACTGGCGTTCAGCACTTCGCTGGTGTCGATTTTACAGGTGATGCTAATCAGCGTCGCAATGGTCAGCATGAACACCACAATCGCTTCGTTACGCGGCAGCACCGGGTTCTGAATCAGCCCCACGGTGTCGCTGATGGCGGTCGCGTAGAACATCACGGCGACAATACCGATCAGGAACAGCAGCACGGAGCGTTTCGCGTGCGGCTTCAGTTCGAAGACCTGGCTACCGCGCAGGCTCACTTCACCTTTTGCCAGACGCTCCTGGTAAACCGGATCGTCTTTCAGCTCGGCGCCGAGGAAGTTACACAGCACGGCGGTAATCATCACCGCAATCAGCGTAACCGGAATACAGATCGCCAGCAGCGTCAGGTAGCTCACGCCCATTGGCTCAAGGATACCCGCGAAGAAGACTACGGCGGCAGAGATTGGCGACGCGGTAATGGCAATCTGAGACGCCACTACAGCAATAGAGAGCGGACGAGACGGGCGAATACCCTGCTCTTTTGCCACTTCAGTAATCACCGGCAGCGTGGAAAATGCCGTGTGGCCGGTTCCCGCGAGAATGGTCATAAACCAGGTCACCAGCGGGGCAAGGAAGGTTATATATTTCGGATGGCGGCGCAGCATGCGCTCCGCCAGGCTCACCAGGTAGTCCATACCGCCTGCGACCTGCATGGCCGCAATAGCAGCAATAACCGCCATGATGATTTCAATAACGTCAAAAGGGATTGCGCCGGGTTTAATCTGAAAGATAAGGGTAAGCACGAGCACCCCGAGGCCGCCGGCAAAACCAATGCCGATACCCCCGAGTCGCGCGCCCAAATAAATCGCCAACAGGACGATGACGAGTTCTGCTCCAAACATAAAGACCTGCCTTGCTTATTAACAAGTTGATATTGAATTGTTGTATTTAGGTAACGCCTAAAAAGAAAAAAGGCACGTCACTTGTGACGTGCCTTTCGGAAGCCTAGCCTGAACTGTTACTGTTCGCTTTCATCGGTATATCGTTTCGCTTTATATGCCGGGTGCATCAGGTTCTGGGCCGAGAAGATATCGTCAAGCTCAGCTTCGGTCAACAGCCCGCGCTCCAGCACGACTTCACGAACGCTCTTACCGGTTTCGGCACAAATCTTACCAACGATGTCGCCGTTGTGGTGGCCGATGAACGGGTTGAGGTAAGTGACGATCCCGATGGAGTTATAAACATAACCTTCACAGACTTCTTTATTCGCCGTGATGCCGTTAATGCATTTTTCCAGCAGGTTGTAGCAGGCGTTGGTCAGGATGTGAATAGATTCAAACATCGCCTGGCCAATTACCGGCTCCATCACGTTCAGCTGCAGCTGACCCGCTTCAGAGGCCATGGTCACGGTCGTATCGTTACCGATGACTTTGAAGCACACCTGGTTCACCACTTCTGGCACAACCGGGTTCACCTTGGCTGGCATGATGGACGAACCGGCCTGCAGTTCTGGCAGGTTGATTTCGTTCAGGCCAGCGCGCGGACCGGAAGATAGCAGGCGCAGGTCGTTACAGATTTTGGACAGTTTCACCGCCAGACGTTTCAGGGCGCTGTGTACCATCACGTAGGCACCGCAGTCGGAGGTGGCTTCAATCAGGTCTTCCGCAGGCACAACCGGCAGGTTAGACACTTCCGCCAGCTTCTGAACCGCCAGCTGCTGATAGCCATCCGGGGTGTTCAGACGCGTACCGATGGCGGTTGCGCCCAGGTTCACTTCCAGCAGCAGCTCGGAGGTGCGCAGCAGGTTTTTAGTTTCTTCATTCAGCAGCACGTTAAACGCGTGGAACTCCTGGCCCAGCGTCATTGGCACCGCGTCCTGCAGCTGGGTGCGACCCATTTTCAGGATGTCCTGGAACTCAACCGCTTTACGCTGGAAGCCATCACCCAGTTGGTTGATAGCATCTACCAGTTTCACTACAGAGGCATACACCGCGATACGGAAGCCGGTAGGGTAGGCGTCGTTGGTGGACTGGCATTTGTTAACGTGGTCGTTCGGGTTCAGGTACTGGTATTCACCTTTCTGGTGACCCATCAGCTCCAGGCCAATGTTTGCCAGTACTTCGTTCGTATTCATGTTGACGGAGGTACCCGCGCCGCCCTGATAGACGTCAACCGGGAACTGGTCCATACATTTGCCGTTGTTCAGCACTTCATCGCAGGCAGCGATAATCGCATTTGCCGCGCTTTTAGGAATGGTTTGCAGCTCTTTGTTCGCTAGCGCTGCGGCTTTCTTCACCATCACCATGCCACGGACAAACTCAGGGATGTCGCTGATTTTGCTGTTGCTGATGTAGAAGTTTTCAATCGCTCTCAGAGTGTGAACACCATAGTAGGCATCCGCTGGAACTTCCCTGGTACCCAACAAGTCTTCTTCGATACGAATGTTGTTTAACATGTGAACCTTCTTTTCAAGCTGCCGATGGATTGTACTAAACACACAGTATTTATGTGGTTTTGAATATTTTCTGGCCGACGATTATTCCCTCAATCAGCCAGATGTTCGAGATCATATGCTGATGATAGCGAATTGCCGTAAGCTGGATCACTTATTATCGAGCCGATTCCATGATAATTATTAATCTGTGAAATGGGTCACCGCTTTAATATTTCCAAAAAAAATATCCGTGCAAACCGATTGAATTTTCGCTAACCGTCACCATCTCATACAAACGCGCGTCGCGAACACATTAAGACAGGGGCCCGACGGCACCTGCCCAACAGGAGATGCCAGTGCGCTGGATACCGTTTATTGCCTTCTTTCTCTATGTTTACATTGAGATTACAATTTTTATCCAGGTTGCCCACGTGCTGGGCGTCCTGCTGACGCTGATTCTGGTGATTTTCACCTCGGTGATTGGTATGTCACTGGTGCGTAACCAGGGTTTCAAAAATTTCCTGATAATGCAGCAGAAGATGGCCGCAGGCGAAAGCCCGGCAGAAGAGATGATCAAAAGCGTGTCGCTGATTATTGCGGGCCTGCTGCTGATCCTGCCGGGGTTCTTCACCGACTTCCTCGGCCTGCTGTTGCTGTTGCCGCCGGTTCAGAAGCACCTGACCATGAAGCTGCTGCCGCATCTGCGCTTTAGCCGCATGCCGGGCGGCGGGTTCAGCACAGGGCCAGGCGATACTTTCGAAGGGGAGTATCAGCGTAAGGATGACCAGCGCGATCGTTTAGATCATAAAGACGATCGTTGATTTTTTTGGCCCGGTGACGCGTCGCTTACCGGGCCTGCAGATTTTACCGCTTCGGTAAAAACGCCCACAGCCCCGCCAGCATGACGATGGCGTACACACTCTTCCATCCCACCATCGCCAGCAGCAGCAGGCAAAGCACCCCCCCGAAAACCGCCAGTGCCTTATAGCGCCCTTTCAGCAGACGACAACCCGCCAGCATGCACAGCAGGTAGATCATGATGAAAATGCCGTTGGCGTAGACGATCAGCGCATCAAGGTTGATGTCGAGAATATAAATGCACAGCGAGCTCAGCACACAGCAGCCCAGCACGGCATTCAGCGCATTAACCGGGAGTCGACGTTTAGACAAACGTGCAAGACGGCTCTCCGGTTTGTAGAGTGCCTGCGACCACACCAGACGGGCGAAGCTCTGGATATAAATATTGAGGCTGGCGAAGCAGGCGAGATAGCCAATCACGCAGGCCACCCATAGCGCCTTCACACCGAACAGTTCAACCACGATACCCGGTAGCGATGCGGCAGCGGCTTTATCTTCGCCGAACGCGTTGAAGTGCAGCACCAGCACGGTACAGGCCCAATATACGGTGCCCGCCAGCAGCAGGCCAATCATCAGGGCGCGAGGAAAATCACGCTCGGGCTGTTTAAACTCGGAGGCCAGGTGCGCGAACGCTTCAAGACCAACGAAACACCAGAACATGACGGATAACGCAGCGAAAAGCTGAGAATGGTCGATATCGTTTATCGCAGGGAAAGGGATATCCGCCACGGTAATGTCACCCGCAAACCAGATGGCGACGATCAGCGCGACGATCAACACGGCAACCAGCGTTTGCAGATTCGCGCTTGAACTGGCCCCGCGCGAGCCCACCCACCAGACAATCGCCAGCGTACCCAGTTCAGCCAACAGCAGCTGTTCGTCGTGCCAGCCAAACAGCGCCTGTCCAAAGCCGGTGGCGATATGCAGGGCTGCCGGAAGGCCAACGGGTATGACCGACAAAAACAGCCAGCCGGTCACGCGCTCCATACGCGGACCAAACGCCATGCCGACAAAATGCGCCACGCCGCCTGCGCTGGGGAAATGTCGTCCAAGGATGGCAAACACAATCGCCACCGGGAACACCAGCAGGATCAGCACCGGCCATGCCCAAAGGCTATTATTTCCGGCGACCAGCGCCGCCAGTGCCGGTACGGCAAACACGCCCGTCCCTAACAAGGAGGTTGAAAGCAGGCCAACGCCCTGCGCCAGCCCCAGCTCCTGCCTGAGTCCACTCATTTACCCTGTCCTGCCGCCATCAAAAGAGAGTGGATGGTAACACTTTCGCAAATTTTTTTTCGATTCCCCCTTGAAGGGGTAAAAAGCTATCCCCATCTCTCAGGGCACTAGTCGGAAAACCGCATGCGGGCCGGCGTCATCCATAACTGATAATGACTTTCTCAAAGGAGAGCTATCAATGAGTATTCGTCCGTTACATGATCGTGTGATCGTCAAACGTAAAGAAGTTGAAACCAAGTCTGCTGGCGGCATCGTTCTGACCGGTTCTGCAGCAGCCAAATCAACGCGTGGCGAAATCATCGCTGTCGGTAAGGGCCGCATCCTGGAAAACGGAACTGTGCAGCCGCTGGACGTTAAAGTTGGTGACATCGTAATTTTCAACGATGGCTACGGCGTGAAATCCGAGAAGATCGACAATGAAGAAGTGTTGATCATGTCCGAGAGCGACATTCTGGCAATTGTTGAAGCGTAATTTACGCACGAGAATTTGAGGAAATAAGAACATGGCAGCTAAAGACGTAAAATTCGGTAACGACGCTCGTGTAAAAATGCTCCGCGGCGTAAACGTACTGGCAGATGCAGTTAAAGTGACCCTGGGCCCGAAAGGCCGTAACGTAGTGCTGGATAAATCCTTCGGCGCGCCAACCATCACTAAAGATGGTGTTTCTGTAGCACGTGAAATCGAGCTGGAAGACAAGTTCGAAAACATGGGCGCGCAGATGGTGAAAGAAGTTGCCTCCAAAGCGAACGACGCTGCGGGTGACGGTACCACCACCGCGACCGTTCTGGCGCAGGCAATCATCACCGAAGGTCTGAAAGCCGTTGCTGCGGGCATGAACCCAATGGATCTGAAACGTGGTATCGACAAAGCTGTCGCATCCGCTGTTGAAGAACTGAAAGCGCTGTCCGTACCTTGCTCTGACTCTAAAGCCATTGCACAGGTTGGTACCATCTCCGCTAACTCCGACGAAACCGTAGGTAAACTGATCGCTGAAGCGATGGATAAAGTCGGTAAAGAAGGCGTGATCACCGTTGAAGACGGTACCGGTCTGGAAGACGAACTGGACGTGGTTGAAGGTATGCAGTTCGACCGCGGTTACCTGTCCCCATACTTCATCAACAAGCCGGAAACTGGCGCTGTTGAGCTGGAAAGCCCGTTCATCCTGCTGGCTGACAAGAAAATCTCCAACATCCGCGAAATGCTGCCAGTGCTGGAAGCCGTTGCGAAAGCAGGCAAGCCGCTGGTTATCATCGCTGAAGACGTTGAAGGCGAAGCGCTGGCGACTCTGGTGGTTAACACCATGCGCGGCATCGTGAAGGTGGCTGCGGTTAAAGCACCTGGCTTCGGCGATCGCCGTAAAGCAATGCTGCAGGATATCGCTACCCTGACCGGCGGTACCGTGATCTCTGAAGAGATCGGTATGGAGCTGGAAAAAGCGACCCTGGAAGACCTGGGCCAGGCAAAACGCGTTGTGATCAACAAAGACACCACCACCATCATCGATGGTGTGGGTGAAGAAGCCGCTATTCAGGGCCGTGTTGGTCAGATCCGTAAGCAGATCGAAGAAGCCACTTCCGATTACGACCGTGAAAAACTGCAGGAGCGCGTAGCGAAACTGGCTGGTGGCGTTGCGGTAATCAAAGTCGGTGCGGCGACCGAAGTTGAAATGAAAGAGAAGAAAGCACGCGTTGACGATGCCCTGCACGCGACCCGTGCTGCGGTAGAAGAAGGCGTAGTTGCTGGTGGTGGTGTCGCGCTGGTGCGTGTAGCTGCTAAACTGGCTGGCCTGACCGCACAGAACGAAGATCAGAACGTGGGTATCAAAGTTGCGCTGCGCGCAATGGAAGCCCCTCTGCGTCAGATCGTGTCCAACGCCGGTGAAGAGCCGTCTGTGGTTGCAAACAACGTGAAAGCGGGCGAAGGTAACTACGGTTACAACGCTGCAACTGAAGAATACGGCAACATGATCGACTTCGGTATCCTGGACCCAACTAAAGTGACCCGTTCTGCTCTGCAGTACGCGGCATCTGTAGCTGGCCTGATGATCACTACCGAGTGCATGGTGACCGACCTGCCAAAAGGCGACGCGCCTGACTTAGGTGCTGCTGGTATGGGCGGCATGGGTGGAATGGGCGGCATGATGTAATCATGTTGTTCTGAACCTCTCAGAACGAACCCCGGGCAGAAATGCCCGGGGTTTTTTATTGCCGCTACTCAAATGTTCCTTTCACGCACGCTACGCCTTCGCGCACCATCTGGCGGCCTTTCGCCCAGACCTCGCGGATCTTCAGGTCATCCGTCAGCACCAGGAAATCGGCATCGCATCCGGGCGCGATCCGCCCCTTATGCTCCAGCCCGAGAAACTCCGCCACGTTACGCGTAAACGGCAGAAGCGCCTCCTCCAGCGGCAGGTGATACCGGCTGACCAGCTGCTGTAGGGTTTCGGGCAGGGACTCGAAGCCCGCTACGCCAATGCCCACCAGATTGCCGTTTGCATCAAAAATCGGCTGGCTGCCGTTACCGTCCGAGCTGAGCGTAAGCCGGTTAAACGGCACCTGCGCTTCACGGGCCGTCACGATGGCGGTGGCGGCATCAATGGGTTCTCGGATGCTGGTGGTAATGTCGATATAACCCCCTTCGCGGGCATAGTTCAGCGCGGCGAGGAACAGCGTCTGGTCGCGGTTAACGTGGGTTGGCAGCAGCTTCGTGCGGGGAATGTCGGCGTTATCGAGGATGTTATACAGCGGCTCCAGCAGCTTCGGGCTGTTGCCGAGGTGAAACACGGATATGCCCGCTTTGGCACCCAGCAGCCCGCCGACGCGCGACTGGGCGGCCATATTCGCGAGCTGGTCATCCGTCGGTGCGGAGGAGCGATGGTCGGAAATCGCGCATTTCACGCCGATGATTTTATCAATCAGTGCCACATCCTTTTCGACACTGCCGGTAATCGTCGGAGAAGGCAGCCCGTACGCGCCTGTCAGCATCCACGCGCTGATCCCTTCGTGCTCAAGCGCCCGCGTTTTTGCCAGCAGGGATTCGGGATGGCGGGTTACGCCGTCGGTACCCAGCAGTCCAACAACGGAGGTGATGCCCGCCGCCACAAGCGCGGATAACCGCACCTCCGGCGTCCGGGTGTGCGGGCCAGCTTCACCGCCGCCGCCGATCAGGTGCACGTGCTGATCGATAAAGCCCGGGCAAACCACCGCCCCGGCGAGATCGCTTTCAGGACAGTTAAGCTGCGTTGTTGCGCGATCCGTTTTTTCAATCGCGACGATTTTTCCCCCGGCGACCAGCAGATCGCAACGTCCCCGATCCTCCGGCGCGTAAAGGTGCACATTGCGGAAAAGATGGGGTTCCAGCACTGAAAAATCCATTTTTATCTCCTCAGAAGAGTAGCTGCATTACCCACATTGAGAGCAGGGCGTTAATGACGCAGACAGTAATGATGTGCGGGTAATATTTGGGGTTCACCCCTGCGGTACCCAGGCAGCGGCCCGTGTTTTGTACCGGATTGCCCATCAGATAGATGGCGGGAAGCAGGACGGTGGCATCGTGGCCGTTGAGCGTGCCGGCAGCCACCAGGCTGGCGCAGACCCCCACGCCGCCTCCCATACTCATCACTGAGGCCAGAAGGACCGTTGCCGCCGCGCCCGGAAGCCCCCACAGCGCCATGATCGGCTCGCAAATATTGCCAACAATATCCAGCAGGCCGGTCACCTTGAGCGCCTGAATGATGACAAACGCCATAACCACGTTAGGCAGCAGGCTGGTGGTGGCGATGGTAAAGCCTCGGCGGGCGCCATCAATAAACATGTCCATGATATTTTTACGCGGCTGGGCGATCATTTTTTTCCTCCTGAATACAACGATCTTCCATGTGGGCGATCCACAGGCGCAGGAAGTTCGCGCCAACAAATTTAAACACCAGTATGACGGCAAGCGGCGTAATCACCGGGACGGTAATGAAGGTAAAAAGTGCGGCACCGGAAGAAAAATAGTTGGTAATGATGGCGCTACCGCTGGTCTGGAAGGTGGCGAAAATGGCGCGCTCGCGATCGGTAATTGCCCCTTCGTCGGTCAACTCTTTGGTCATCCCTGCCGCGGCATCGGTATTTTGCAGGTTGGCGATGAGGGCCAGAGAGCAGATGCCCGGTACGCCAAGCAGTGGGCGCAAAATGGGCGTCATCAGCTGTTGTGCGGCACGCAGCCCGCCCAGCCCCTCGGTGACGGCAATGATCCCGAGCGACAAAATGACCGAAGGTGCCAGTTCAAGGGCAAATAAGAAACCGTCTTTCGCCCCCGTACCGCCCTCGCCGCGAAATGTTAGTGCGCCGTTCACCGGACCAAAGCTGCCGTTTAAGACGGTAAAATCCAGCACGCGCCACCATTCGGTACTTTTGGCGAAAAAGCCTGAGAAAAATACGATGGTGAGCACAAACGCCAGATAGCCCACCCATGTTACCTTTTCCTCTCCTGAGGATGATGCACTCATGAAACCCCCTGTTTTAATCGCGTACAAAAGTTGTACGTCGCAACACTAAAAACGATCGGGGGCTAAAACACGATATCCCAAAGGGCATTATCAGAATTCATTTATGATATCGGAGGAGTAGCGTACGGAATCTGGCTCGCAGAAATGCGCGGGGATTTTTCTTTTAGTCATCTTTTAGGTATAAGATTTACACACGGACAATTACTGTCCAGCTTATTGAAAACGAGGAATAACATGCGCGTAAAAGTCTGTGCAGGGATCGTAGGAGCAGCATTGCTGCTGGCGGGTTGTAGCTCCAGCAATGAACTGTCGGCAGCGGGCCAGGGCGTTCGCTTTGTGGAAGATAAGCCAGGCAGCGAATGCCAGCTGTTAGGCACGGCCACCGGTGAACAAAGTAACTGGATGTCGGGTCAGCACGGTGAAGAAGGCGGCTCTATGCGCGGCGCGGCGAATGCCCTGCGTAACCAGGCTGCAGCTATGGGGGGGAATGTGATTTACGGCGTGAGCAGCCCGACGCAAGGAATGCTTTCCAGCTTCGTGCCGACGGCCAGCCAGATGAGCGGCCAGGTTTATAAGTGCCCGAACTGAGTTTACTTGCTGATGGCGCTGCGCCCCACCTCGTAGGGCAGGTAAGCGTAGCGCCACCTGCCTTTTAGCGCTGCCGCAGCTGCAAATCCAGCGGCGTCTTACTCGGCTCTCCGCCAATCTCGCGTGCCAGTTTCGGCACCATATACCCTGAAACCAGCGTTAACAGCTCGCGCATAATCTGTCGGGCTTCCTCATCCGTCACCATGAAGTGTGCCGCACCCTGCACGCGATCCAGTACGTGCAGGTAATAGGGCATCACGCCTGCGTCAAACAAGGCGTTGCTGAGATCGGCCAGCACGCGGGCACTATCATTCACGCCGCGCAGCAGGACGCTTTGGTTGAGCAGCGTGACGCCCGCCTTACGCAGACGCGCCATCGCCGCGCGAAATTCATCGTCGATTTCGTTCGCGTGGTTGATATGGTTTACCAACAGCACCTGCAGACGGGACTGCTCCAGGCGCGCAACCAGGCCGTCGGTGATACGTGCCGGAATGACAATCGGTAAACGGCTGTGAATGCGCAGACGTTTGATGTGCGGGATGGCTTCAAGCTGCGTCAAAAGCCAGTCCAGCTCATGATCTTTTGCCATCAGCGGGTCACCGCCGGAAAAAATAATCTCATCCAGCTCTGGATGGGCGGCGATATAGTCCAGCGCAACCTGCCAGTTACGCTTATTTCCCTGGTTTTCGGCGTACGGGAAGTGCCGACGGAAGCAATAACGACAATTAACCGCGCAGCCGCCTTTTACCAGCAGCAGGGCGCGATTGAGATATTTGTGCAGTAAACCCGGCACCACGCTGTTCTGCTCTTCCAGCGGATCGGTGCTGTATCCCGGCGCTGTAATAAACTCATCCTGTGACGTAAGCGTTTGTTTTAATAAAGGATCGTCTGGATTGCCTTTTTCCATGCGCGCAACAAACGCGCGGGGAACGCGCAGGGCGAAAAGTCGCTTTGCCTCGCGGCCTGCAAGCAACTCCGGATGCTGATCGAGGTCTAAAAGACGCAGCAATTCATCAGGACTGGTGATTACATCGGCAAGTTGCGATAACCAATCTTCTCTGGACGGGGTGTTTAGGGTTACAATATGCGCCATTTTGTGGCTTAGCTACCAGTTAACAAATTTAGAGGGCCTTATGGCAACGTACTATAGCAACGATTTTCGTGCTGGTCTTAAAATCATGATGGACGGCGAACCGTACGCGGTTGAAGCCAGCGAATTCGTTAAACCAGGTAAAGGCCAGGCATTCGCACGCGTTAAGCTGCGCCGCCTGCTGACCGGTACCCGTGTTGAGAAAACCTTCAAATCTACTGACTCCGCTGAAGGCGCTGATGTTGTCGATATGAACCTGACTTACCTGTACAACGACGGTGAGTTCTGGCACTTCATGAACAACGAAACGTTCGAGCAGCTGTCTGCTGACGCGAAAGCAATTGGCGATAACGCGAAGTGGTTGCTGGATCAGGCTGAGTGCATCGTGACCCTGTGGAACGGCCAGCCTATCGCTGTTACCCCACCAAACTTTGTTGAGCTGGAAATCGTTGAAACCGATCCAGGTCTGAAAGGTGATACCGCGGGTACTGGCGGCAAGCCAGCAACGCTCTCCACTGGCGCTGTGGTGAAAGTGCCACTGTTCGTTCAGATCGGTGAAGTGATCAAAGTGGATACTCGCTCCGGCGAATACGTATCCCGCGTGAAGTAATTTACGTCATGATTCGAGGCGCAGCGCCCGCTGCGCCTGATTTTTGCAGGCAGGGATGATGAAACGTATCGTTAAAATTCTGCTTCTGTTAGCGCTCTCCAGCGTACTGCTTTCCGGCTGTAACACCGCGCGTGGCATGGGGGAAGATATCCAGGACCTTGGACATATCATTTCCCACGCAGCCAGCTAGGCTCGTCTAATTTTCCTAAAAATGCTTCCTTTTCCGTCAACCGACGGGATCTTGTCTATTCTTAAGTTGCTATACACAAAACAACTTTGGCTATAAAAGGAAGATATTATGGTTAAGAAGACAATTGCAGCGATCTTTTCAGTCCTAGTGCTTTCTTCAGTGTTAACGGCCTGTAATACCACGCGCGGCGTCGGTCAGGATATTTCTGAAGGCGGTAGCGCGATCTCTGGTGCGGCAACGAAAGCTCAGCAGTAATGAACACACGGTACGGGACCGAATGGGTTTCGTACCGTCAGCTTTCTGACTCCTGCAAGGATAAAAAGGGTGAAAAGCGCGTATCCATATGCAGTTTCATGCGGATATTTCGTTTATAGGTATAAACCGTTTTGCCATTGATACTCAGGTGAGCAGCAATTTTTTGATTGCTCGCGCCGTCCATCCACAATGTCAGCACTTTCTCTTCCTGTCGGGTTAGCAAGGGAGCGGCCACAGTAGGTCTGTGCGTGCTTGCGCCCGAGATTAACGCGTCGTTAATAACCGCCGCGAGTTCCTCAAGACGGGCATTTTTCATCAGTGAAGACCAGACTGGGAAGTTCTCCAGCCAGGCCGTCATGTCCCTGTCCTCTCCTGATTGCAGCATAATAAAGGGTAATTTTTCGCTGGCGTTCAGCAAGGACGAGAATTGCTGAAAATGGTGAATATCCTGGCGGAAACCATGCAGGTCAGCGATAACCAGCGCGGGTTTCCATTGCAGAATGTGTTCTCTGGCAAGGAAGAGATTGTTCAGCCCGGTCACAACGTAGTGCCCCGGGAACAAACCGGAATGATTGAGCCATGCTTCGAACCCGGTACGGGTGAAGTGACAACGGTCAATCAAAAGAATTTTGAACATATTTTATTCGCAATCGGCTAGTGGTTTGGCTTCCTGCCATCAGAAAGCACATCATCATAGAGAAGTCCGATGAGTAATAAATGCCTGAACTCCGCGCCTTACTGCGGCTATTTCTGGGCTTAACGCGATCAGCAGAAATTGATTGAAAAAAAATCGCACACTAACCAAAATATGGGGTGTTATCTGCCTTGCGGGACGACCCGTAAGCGCTTCCTTCATCGGGGACGGCCCCAACTTTTTTAAGTTAAGGAGCCTGATATGTCCTGGATTATTCTTTTGATTGCTGGCCTGCTCGAAGTGGTGTGGGCGATTGGTCTCAAGTACACGCACGGATTTACCCGCCTGACGCCCAGCGTCATTACCGTTACTGCGATGATCGTGAGTATTGTTCTGCTCTCGTGGGCGATGCGTTCCCTGCCGGTGGGAACGGCCTATGCCGTCTGGACGGGGATCGGTGCCGTAGGCGCGGCGATTACCGGCATTTTGCTGCTGGGTGAGTCAGCGAGCCTGGCGCGCATTGCCAGCCTCGCTCTGATTGTGGCCGGTATCATTGGACTGAAGCTCAGCACCCATTAATGGGGCTGTTTTACCCAGATGAGTTTCGATACATCAAACCCCTGCCGGGTCGCGACGTCCAGCATCTGCTGTTTCATTTCTGACGAAATAGTTGGCGTGCGGGAAAGTATCCACAGATAGTCGCGATCCGGCCCGCAGACCAGCGCGTGACGGTACTCTCTGTCGAGCGCTATTACGTTATAGCCGCCATAAAACGGGCCGAAGAAAGAGACTTTGAGCGCGGCCCGTCGCGGGTCTCCAGTGAAGTAGGCTTTCCCAACCGACTGCTGCCACATCTCTCGATCGGGATTATAACCCCGGTTGATCACCTGAATACTGCCATCATCCATCAGGCTGTAATGTGCCGTGACCTTCTCCAGACCTTGCTCAAACCGGTGATCGAGGCGTGCGATTTCGTACCATGTTCCAAGGAAGCGTTGTGCATCAAAAGGCGTGACGACGGTGACGCCAGGCGGTGGGGTAGGGGAACTGCAGGCAACAACTAAAAACGCGGCCGTCACCGCGGCGATAACAGGCAGAATGCGCATAGGAGTTTCCTTACTGTTTTTTGTTAAGTGTAGATGACAGCAGGAAAAAAGCGGAGCAAAGTGCGGGTGTTTCGCCGGGTAAGCGTTAGCGCTACCCGGCAATGTTTTACTGCATCGCGTCAAGAATACGGTATGCCGCCTCAACTCGCGCCGGGTTCGGATAGCTTTTATTTGCCAGCATCACAATGCCGAGCTGCTTTTCAGGAATAAATGCCACGTAGCTGCCAAACCCGCCGGTTGAGCCGGTTTTATGCACCCATGAGGCTTTTACCGGAGGCGCCGGAGGATTCACTTCTCTCGCGGGCAACGGTGCCAGAGCAACCTTGTTATCGCTGCCTCCGACAACGGTTTTTACATCGACCGGCCAGTTGAGCATCTCCCAGCCCAGCCCCTGATACATAGCACCCACGCGCCAGTAGCGGGACTGCGCCAGCGTAATGCCTTGCTTCAGGGACGTATCCTGCAGCGCGTCAGGGGCCATGTTGGCCATCACCCAGCTTGCCATATCCTGCACGTTGGTTTTCACGCCATACGCCTCTGCGTCCAGCATGCCCGGTGAAACGTGGACCGCTTTACCGTCACGATATCCCCAGGCGTAATGCGCCTCCTCCGCTTTCGGAACATTAATCCAGGTATGGTCGAGCTTGAGCGGCTTAAAGACCCGCGTCGTCATGGCCTGCTCATAGCTCATGCCGGAAGGTTTGATCGCCAGCGCGCCAAACAAACCGATGCTGGCATTGGCATAAAGACGCGTGGTGCCCGGTTTCCACTGCGGCTGCCAGTTTTGATAGAAGCGCAGCAGGGAGGCGTTATCCGTGACCTCATCCGGTACCTGTAACGGCAGGCCTCCTGCTGTATAGGTTGCTAGATCCAGCATGCGAATTCCCTGCCACTGCTTGCCTGTCAGTTCAGGCCAATATTTGGTTACCGGATCGCCCAGCGATATTTCGCCGCGGGCAATGGCATCGCCTCCCAGCACGCCGGTGAAGGTTTTACTTATAGAGCCCAGCTCGAACAGGGTTTGCGGGGTGACGGGCTTGTTCGCCGCGATGTCGGCTTTTCCGAAGGTAAAGTAGCGTGGCTGGCCCTGATAAATCACGGCCACCGCCATGCCAGGAATGGCCTGCGCTTTCATCAGCGGCGTAACGGTACGTTCCACCACGTCAGCCAGCTGTTTTTCTGACATCGGGGCAGCTAATACCAAGCAGGAGGTGCTGAGCAGCAGGGCGCAGCAAAGGGATTTTGTCATCATCATTTATCTTCCGTAATAGCAGGTCAAGGGAGTGTCCGGGCCCGACAGACCGCTGTAGTCTGTTGGATTTGACTATGGCTGACAAACGGTTAAATTTAGCATGAGCTGTTAATTTTTCTAACGGATGGAACGATGACCCGCAGCTATCTCCCGCTTAATTCGCTTCGCGCCTTCGAAGCGGCCGCCCGGCATCTCAGTTTTACGCATGCCGCGATAGAGCTGAATGTCACCCATTCAGCCATCAGTCAGCACGTTAAGGCGCTGGAACAGCATCTGAATTGTCAGCTGTTTGTCCGCGTTTCGCGCGGCCTGATGCTGACCACGGAGGGGGAAAATCTGCTGCCGGTGCTGAATGATTCATTCGATCGTATCGCCGGAATGCTGGATCGCTTTGCCAGCCAGCGCGCCCAGGAGAAGCTAAAAATCGGCGTGGTTGGGACTTTTGCTACGGGTGTTTTATTCTCTCAGCTCGCAGACTTTCGCCGCTGTTATCCGCATATCGATCTCCATCTTTCCACCCATAACAACCGCGTCGATCCGGCGGCTGAAGGGCTTGATTATACGATCCGCTACGGCGGTGGAGCGTGGCACGGCACCGAGGCGCACTTCCTGTGCCCCGCACCGCTGGCGCCGCTTTGCTCGCCCGAAATCGCCGCCGTGCTCCACTCTCCGACCGACATCCTGAAGTTTACCCTGCTGCGCTCTTACCGACGCGACGAATGGTCGGCATGGATGCAGGCGGCAGGCGAGCATCCTCCCTCGCCAACGCACCGGGTGATGGTATTTGATTCGTCTGTCACCATGCTGGAAGCCGCGCAGGCAGGTATGGGCATTGCCATTGCGCCTGTCGATATGTTTACCCATTTGCTGAACAGCGAGCGTATTGTGCAGCCGTTTACAACGCAAATTGATCTGGGCAGTTACTGGTTAACGAGACTGCAGTCGCGGGCTGAAACGTCCGCAATGCGTGAATTTGCCCAGTGGCTGGTGGGAAAGATGAAGAAATAAAAGGCCCGCCTGATGGCGGGCCAGAAGCGTCAGATAGTGACAACCGCAATCAGCGTCACCACGGTCAGGATGGTTGCCAGCCCGTAGAATACCCATTTACCGCTCGGCACATGGATTTTCAGGTCATGCATCGCATGGTGAATACGGTGCAGACCGCACCACAATGGCAGGACGATCATCAGAAAGATGAACACGCGGCCGATAAAGCTGCTCGCAAACGCCAGCACGCGCTCGTAGCTCAGCGCATCGCCCGGGAACAGCCCCAGCGGCAGCATAATGCCGACCAGCAGGATGATAACCGGGGCGATGATGGCACTCCACATGCCGCCTGCGCCAAACAGGCCCCAGAAGACCGGCTCGTCTGAACGTTTTGGATTTGGATTGATCACAGTAGTCTCCTTACCAGAACAGTGCGACAAACAGAACGACCACAGTGACCAGGATCGTCACTGCCCACAGCCCTTTAATGACTGGCTCCGGCCCCATTTTTTCGTCTTTTATGATGATATTCGCCGCTTTTGGCGCCAGTTCAAACCAGGTTTTGGTATGAAGCAGCGCCGCCGCGAGCGCGATCAGGTTCAGAACTACGATGATTGGGTTTTGCAGGAACCCCACAAAGCTGGCCCAGGTTTCCGGCCCGTGTTTGAGGGCGAAAACGCCGTACATCAGCTCAAGGCTGAACCAGACCGCCGGTACCGCCGTGCCTTCACGCAGCATATAGAAGCGATAAAACGGCAGGTTTTTCCACCAGGTGGACGGCACTGGCCGCACGTAGGCTTTGCGTTTAGTCGTCATTATGCACTCCTTAGCGTGGTTTCAGGGTAGCGATAAGAAAGTCTTTCGAGCTTTCCACTTTACCCTGTTGAATGGCGGCGGCCGGGTCGACGTGCTTTGGACAGACTTCGGAGCAGTAGCCCACAAAGGTACAGGTCCAGACGCCGTTCTGACCGTTAAGCTGCGCCATACGTTCTTTTTTACCGTGGTCGCGGCTGTCTTCGTTATAGCGGTGCGCCAGGGTAATGGCGGCCGGGCCGATGAACTCCGGGTTCAGGCCAAACTGTGGACAGGCGGCGTAGCACAGGCCGCAGTTGATGCAGCCAGAGAACTGATGGTATTTCGCCATCTGCGCCGGCGTCTGGGTGTTCGGACCCTGGTCCGGCGTGCGTGGGTTGCCGATGATGTACGGCTTAATCGCTTCCAGACTTTCGATAAAGTGGGTCATATCGACCACCAGATCGCGCTCGATCGGGAAGTTGCCCAGCGCTTCAACCTTGATGCCCTTAGTGTAATCGCGCAGGAAGGTTTTACACGCCAGCTTCGGTACCTTGTTGACCATCATGCCGCAGGAGCCACAGATCGCCATGCGGCAGGACCAGCGGTAGCTCAGGTCCGGCGCCAGGTTGTCTTTGATATAGCCGAGCGCATCCAGCAGGGAGGTTTGCTCGTCATAGGGCACTTCATAGAAAGCGCTGTGGGGGGCGGTATCCACTTCCGGGTTGTAGCGCACCACTTCAACTTTCAGTTTTTGCATCTCAGCCATTCGCCTTCTCCTTCTTCTCGGCGGCTTCTGCTTCTGCGCCGTACACGCGTTTAGCCGGTGGCAGCGTGGTGATTTTCACGTCGCTGTAATCCAGACGCGTGGTGCCATCCGCATCGCGCCAGGCGAGAGTGTGTTTCAGGAAATTGACGTCGTCACGTTCGGTACAGCCTTCGTCCAGACGCTGGTGTGCGCCGCGAGACTCTTTACGCGCCAGCGCAGAGTGCGCCATACATTCTGCGACGTTCAGGCCGTGGCCCAGCTCAATGGTATAGAGCAGGTCGGTATTGAAGACGCTGGAGGTGTCGGTGATGCGCACGCGCTTGAAGCGCTCCTGCAGTTCCGCCAGCTTGTCGACGGTTTTCTGCATCAGTTCCGGCGTACGGTAGATACCGCAGCCTTCTTCCATCGACAGGCCCATCTCGTCGCGGATCTTCGACCAGTTCTCGTTACCTTCCTGGTTCACCAGATCCTTCAGGCGTTTTTCAACGTCTGTGACCTGCGCATCCAGCGCTGCGCCGTTTGCTTCGCCTGCGGTCGCCGCACGCTCCATCGCACGCTCGCCCGCCATGCGGCCAAAGACGACCAGCTCTGCCAGCGAGTTAGAGCCCAGGCGGTTGGCGCCGTGCAGGCCGACGGAGGAACACTCGCCTACGGCGAACAGCCCTTTAATGCGGGTTTCACACTGTTGGTCGGTTTCAATCCCGCCCATGGTGTAGTGCGCGGTTGGGCGTACCGGAATCGGCTCTTTCACCGGATCGACGCCGACGTAAGCTTTCGCCAGTTCGCAGATGAACGGCAGACGCTCCAGCAGTTTCTTCTCGCCCAGGTGACGCAGATCGAGATAGACCACGTCGCCGCGCGGCGTGGAGATGGTGTTGCCCTTGCGCCACTCGTGCCAGAAGGCCTGAGAGACTTTGTCGCGCGGGCCGAGTTCCATGTATTTGTTCTTCGGCTCGCCGAGAGGGGTTTCCGGGCCCATGCCGTAATCCTGCAGATAGCGGTAGCCGTTTTTGTTGACCAGGATACCGCCTTCGCCGCGGCAGCCTTCCGTCATCAGAATGCCCGAGCCCGGCAGACCGGTTGGGTGATACTGTACAAACTCCATATCGCGCAGCGGCACGCCGTGGCTCAGCGCCATGCCCATGCCGTCACCGGTGACGATGCCGCCGTTGGTGTTGTAGCGATAGACGCGTCCCGCACCGCCCGTTGCCATCACCACCGCATTGGCACGGATCTGGACGAGGGTGCCTTCCATCATGTTCATCGCCACCAGGCCACGTGCATGACCGTCATCGACCAGAATGTCGAGGACGAAATGTTCATCAAAGCGCTGGATTTGTGGGAACTGAAGAGAGGTCTGGAACAGGGTGTGCAGCATGTGGAAGCCGGTCTTATCGGCGGCGAACCAGGTACGTTCGATTTTCATCCCCCCGAAGCGACGAACGTTGACGCTGCCGTCCGGACGGCGGCTCCACGGACATCCCCACTGTTCAAGCTGGGTCATTTCAGTTGGACAATGGTGCACGAAGTAGTCAACGACATCCTGTTCGCAAAGCCAGTCGCCCCCTGCAACCGTGTCGTGGAAATGGTATTCGAAGCTGTCATGATCCTGCGCAACGGCGGCGGACCCTCCTTCTGCTGCCACCGTGTGGCTGCGCATTGGATAGACTTTTGAAATCAATGCGATTTTAGCGTCAGGATTAGCTTGTGCTGCAGCAATCGCAGCACGTAATCCAGCCCCGCCAGCGCCTATTACGGCAAGATCGGCTTGAAAAGTTTGCACGACATTCCTCCAGATTTTTGTTATTTCGCAACGCGACAAACTAAAGGTAGTTCACCCGTCCACGCGGACGATTGCGAAAGCGTTTCCACTGCTCCTTTATGGGTAAAAGAGTATAACCGTGTAGACGTCAGGGAAATTTGACGTGTTCGATTTTTTTGCTGTTCTGTGCGGTGATTTATCATTGTGATTGATGAATTGCGTCACGAAATAATC
Organism: Enterobacter sp. ECC_219_Taxon_10; assembly: GCF_058354905.1. Taxonomy (NCBI): domain Bacteria; kingdom Pseudomonadati; phylum Pseudomonadota; class Gammaproteobacteria; order Enterobacterales; family Enterobacteriaceae; genus Enterobacter; species Enterobacter sp. ECC_219_Taxon_10. Next base: position 434,138 of record NZ_CM178005.1, read on the forward strand.
CACTTAAATGAAATGCGCTTTTTTACTGCGCAAAATTTGTCTCTGTCCCTGCTAACGAGTAGACTTCGTGCCCTTGTCTGAAATCGGAGAAAAACTCATGAGCGAAACGGCCACCTGGCAGCCGAGCGCATCCATCCCAAATCTGTTAAAACGCGCCGCAATTATGACGGAGATCCGCCGTTTCTTTGCCGACCGCGGCGTCCTGGAGGTGGAAACCCCGTGCATGAGTCAGGCAACGGTAACGGATATTCATCTGGTCCCGTTTGAAACCCGTTTTGTTGGCCCTGGCCACTCTCAGGGCATGAATCTGTATCTGATGACCAGCCCGGAATATCACATGAAGCGCCTGCTGGCGGCGGGGTGTGGTCCGGTGTATCAGCTGTGCCGCAGCTTCCGTAATGAAGAGATGGGGCGTCACCATAACCCGGAATTCACCATGCTGGAGTGGTACCGCCCGCATTATGATATGTACCGCCTGATGAACGAGGTGGACGATCTGCTGCAGCAGGTGCTGGACTGTTCAGAAGCCGAAACGCTCTCCTATCAACAGGCCTTCCAGCGCCATCTGGAAATCGATCCGCTGTCGGCGGACAAAGCTCAGCTGCGTGAAGTGGCGGCAAAACTGGATCTGAGCAACGTGGCGGATACCGAGGAGGATCGCGACACGCTGCTGCAGCTGCTGTTCACCTTCGGCGTGGAACCGCAGATTGGTAAAGAACGTCCGACGTTTGTCTATCACTTCCCCGCAAGCCAGGCGTCTCTGGCGCAGATCAGCACCGAAGATCACCGCGTGGCAGAGCGTTTTGAGGTCTATTACAAAGGCATCGAGCTGGCGAACGGCTTCCACGAGCTGACCGACGCGCGCGAACAGCAGCAGCGTTTCGAGCAGGATAACCGCAAGCGCGCCGCGCGCGGTCTGCCGCAGCAGCCGATTGATACTAACCTGCTGGAAGCCTTAAAAGCGGGCCTGCCGGATTGCTCCGGCGTGGCGCTGGGGGTTGACCGTCTGGTCATGCTGGCGCTGGACGCCGAGCATCTCGGCGATGTGATTGCCTTTACGGTCGATCGCGCCTGAAAAAATGCCGGGTGGCGCAGCGCTTACCCGGCATACATTACCTGTGGCAATATTCCTTTCCATTTCCGCACGGCAACATTAAAAACTGCCATTTTCTCTGTACACAGGTCTTTTTCTTAAATTGCCTCGTATAGCCACAATATTAGTCTGGTCATCTGCTACCATCCGCGCAGTTTAATTCCTCTTCGGATGGTTATATGTCCCACTCACTCAAAAAGATGACCCTCACCGGGCTCATCCTGATGATTTTTACGTCAGTCTTTGGCTTTGCCAATAGCCCGTCGGCTTTCTATCTGATGGGCTACAGCGCGACGCCGTTTTATATCGTTTCTGCTCTGTTCTTCTTTATCCCGTTTGCGCTGATGATGGCGGAGATGGGCTCGGCTTACCGGAAAGAAGAGGGCGGTATCTATTCATGGATGAACAACAGCATCGGTCCGCGTTACGCATTTATCGGCACGTTTATGTGGTTCTCCTCCTACGTCGTCTGGATGGTCAGCACGGCGGCCAAAGTCTGGGTGCCGTTCTCAACGTTTCTTTTCGGGGCGGATAAAACGCAGATATGGTCTCTGGCGGGGCTAAGCTCCACGCAGGTGGTCGGTATTCTGGCGGTGTGCTGGATGGTGGTGGTCACGCTGGTAGCGGCAAAAGGCATCAACAAAATTGCCCGTATCACCGCCGTTGGCGGTATTTCCGTGATGTGCCTGAACCTGGTGCTGCTGCTGGCGAGTATCGCCATTCTGTACCTGAACGGCGGGCACTTCGCGCAGGAGGTGAACTTCGTATCATCGCCTAATCCGGGCTACCAGTCAGGGCTGGCCATGCTCTCCTTCGTGGTGTTTGCCATTTTTGCCTACGGCGGTATTGAAGCGGTAGGCGGGCTGGTCGATAAGACCGAGAACCCGGAAAAGAATTTCGCCAAAGGGATTATTTTTGCCGCCATCGTCATCTCCATCGGCTACTCGCTGGCGATTTTCCTCTGGGGCGTCAGTACCAGCTGGCAGCAGGTGTTGAGTAACGACACCACTAACCTCGGGAACATCACCTACGTGCTGATGAAAAGCCTGGGGATGACGTTGGGTAACGCCATGCACCTGACGCCGGAAGCATCGGCCACCATGGGGATATGGTTTGCGCGCATTACCGGCCTGTCGATGTTCCTTGCCTATACCGGCGCGTTCTTTACGCTGATCTACTCGCCGCTGAAAGCGATCATTCAGGGCACGCCAAAAGCGCTGTGGCCGGCACGCATGACGCAGCTGAATACCGCAGGAATGCCTGCCAACGCCATGTGGATGCAGTGTCTGCTGGTGTGCGTGTTCATTCTGCTGGTGTCATTTGGCGGTGATACCGCGTCTGCGTTCTATAACAAGCTGACCCTGATGGCGAACGTGTCGATGACGCTGCCGTACCTGTTCCTCACCCTGGCGTTCCCGTTCTTTAAGGCGAAGCGGGACCTTGAGCGTCCGTTTGTGATCTTCAAAACCCGCGCGGCAACGCTGCTGGCAACAACGGTGGTGGTGCTGGTCGTGGCGTTTGCCAACATCTTTACCGTTATTCAGCCCGTGGTTGAGGCAAACGACTGGAACAGCGCGCTGTGGATGGTCGGTGGGCCGATCTTCTTCTCGCTGCTGGCGATGGGAATTTATGAGAATTACCGTCGGCGTTCAATGGCGTACGTCGCGGAAGTGGCGTAGCGGTAAAATGCCCCTCCCGAAAGGGAGGGGAGAAAGATTACAAGCTGCCCGCCGGGCGCGATCTTGCTGCCGACGTGAGCGTTTTACCCATCTTGCGTCCGTCCATACTTTCCAGACGCATCTGGAACGGTGGGAACGGCATATCAATACCGTGCTCGCGGAAGCCCGCCAGAATCAGCTGGTGGATCTCATGGCGCAGCGGCATACGGTGCCCCATTTCGGCAGCGTAAATACGCAGTTCGAAAATCTGGATCCCCTGCTGTAAATCGACCAGGAACACTTCCGGTACGGGATTATCGAGCACCAGCGTACAGCGTTCGGCGGCGGTGTAGAGGATCTGCGTGACCTCTTCGCTGTTGGCATCCGACGGCGCCGGTACCGTCAGAACCACGCGCGTAACGGAGTCCGACAGCGACCAGTTGATAAACTGCTCGGTAATAAACGCCTTGTTCGGCACGATGATCTCTTTACGGTCCCAGTCGCTGATCGTGGTGGCACGGGTGTTGATCTTCGTTACGCTCCCGGTCAGATCGCGGATCGTCACCGTATCGCCAATACGAATCGGCTTTTCAAACAGGATGATCAGGCCGGACACAAAGTTAGCGAAAATCTCCTGCATGCCAAAGCCAAGGCCAAACGTCAGCGCGGCTACCAGCCATTGCAGTTTAGACCACTCAATACCAATCATTGAGAAACCAACCATCCCGCCAAACAGCAGTATCAGGTATTTCGTAATGGTCGTAATGGCGTATCCCGTGCCGGGGGTTAAATCCAGATGCTGCAGCAGCGCCAGCTCCAGCAGTGCCGGGAAGTTACGCACCAGTTGGGTGGTGATGATCAGCACCAGAATGGCAATCAGCACCGCGCCTAAGGTGATCGGCTCCAGGCTTTCAACGCCCTGCACCGTGGACGTCACGTCCCACAGAGAGATATTCTCCAGGAAGCCAAACGCGGAATGAATTTCTGACCACAGGAAAATCACCGACAGAAGGGCAATCAGCATCAGGAGGGAGCGCACCAGGCGCAGAGACTGGGTACTGATTGCATCCAGATCCAGTTCGACCTCGTCGGCATCCATCGTGCCTTCCGTGCTGTTGACATGGGTTGGCTCTTCCTCACCCCGGGCACGCTGAGCGAGGATCTCCGCCCGGCGATGCTTGGCGCGGTCGAAGGCCAGACGACGGCGCTGGATCAGCATCCCGCGACGGATCACGTGATACACCACCAGCAGCAGGAACCAGATCGCCACCGACGTTTCCAGTCGCGCCAGAAGTGCCTGCGAGGTTGCCAGGTAACCTACCGCGGCTGCCAGCATCGCAATCAAAGGGGCGCTCAGCAGGAGGTTCCAGAGCAGCCGGTTGAACATGTTTTCGCCGCTGCCAGATTTATCCAGATAGAGCGGTATCCCCGCGCGTTTCAGGCTGAGCGTCACGATGGCCAGCGCGCCGCAGATCAGCATAAAGCAGAGGCGGCCCAGCGAGCCTGAAAATTCCCGGTCGTTGAGATTATCAAACATGATCAGCGCCATAATCAGCGGCACAATCAGCCCGATGCTCATCAGGTAGTAGCGCATGGCGCGCGCCACGCGGTTACGCGGCCAGCCAAAGTGGGCAATGAACAGGCCATTCGGCCGTGCGAACGTGGCGCAAATCATCACCACCCACAGCAGCGGCACCGTAGCGGTGACGCCATCGCCAATGGCGACCGCGAGCGGATAGGGCCAGGCTTCCCGCAGGCCGTAGCCAAGCGTCATCCACAGCACCGGCAGCGGAGACGCGACGAGAATCGACCAGAACACGGTGCGCAACGTCAGCCAGAAGTGATCCTGAGTGACTTTCCCCACCCGCGCGCTGGAACGCTCCAGGAAGCGGGTGAAATGTCTGCGCGAGTAAATGCTGAAGCCCACCAGAACCAACGCGCCCAGCAGCGGGATTATCGTCTCTTTACTGGTCAGCATCATCACGCTGGCCTGTCCGAGCTGACTGAAGGTGTCCAGCGAAATCAGGCGGCGCAGATCCTGAACGATCTCAATTGGCCACGAGAAGGTCATCGGACGCACGTCGGACGTCCAGAAGAGATAACGGTGCGTCGCCTCGTTCACCTCTTTCAGCGCGTCTTCCAGCTGGCTGTTAGAGACCTTAAGCTTAGTCAGTTCCAGAATCAGCGTATCCCCGCCCTGCAGCAGGGAGTTCAGCAGCTCGCGCTGGGTGCGCAGCTGGGCTTCCAGAATACGGTTTTGCTCGCTGGTCAGGGGTTGTCCGTCAGCCTGACGGATCTGGCGAATTTGCGGCTGCTTATTGAGAAGATCTTCAAAGTGCAGTCGCTGCACGCGCAGCTGGGCCATCTCGGTATCCAGCTGCTGCGGCTTCGGCATTTCCGGCAGGCGTGCGACCTGGGCGCGTAACGCTTCGCCCAGCAGGTTTGATGACCCGAGCCACTGGGACTGCTCGCGCAGGGTGTTGAGCGCCTGGCGCACCTGCAGGGTTTGATTCGTCGCCTGGCGCTGCTGGGAGGCAACCAGATCCATACGCTGCGCCTGCTGATTCAGTGCGGCAGAAAGCTCGCGGTTGACCTTAAACTGATCGACGATACCTTCTGGCAGATTGGCACTGTTTTCGGCCAGCAGCTCGGTGCTTTCAAGCGCACGCTCGGCTTCGCGCTGACGCTGGCTGTTAAGCAAATTACGCAGGGCCTGAAGATACGCATCCAGCTGCTCGCTCTGCTTCTGAGCGAGTTCAGAGCGCATCCGCGCCAGCTCCTGGCGGTTGTTGGCGGAAAGCTGCGCCAGCTCCAGCTCATCCACAAGGGCCTTCAGACGAGCTGATTCCGCCTGCAGACCCAGATTTTGCGCCTGAGCCTGCGGCGTATTGCCGCTTTGCGTCCCCACGCGACGCTCAACGTCGTTAAGCTGGCGGCGGGCGTCGGTTTGCTGCTGCGGAAGCTGACTGAGGGAGTCGGCAATTTCACGCGCCCGCTCCTGCTCCTGCTGAGCCTGGCGGCTCTTTTCCAGAAGCTGGCTGCTCACCTGCAGGATTTCCTGATTCAGGGCGTCGGTGGTCATGCCTTCCGGCACATTGCGCGGCTCATCGCGCAGATTAGCGAGCTGCGCGCGCAGCGTTTGCGAGAGTTTAGGGAAGTTGTCGATAACCTGCTGATACTGCTGAGCGCGCTCAAGCGAGCCTTTCCGCTCTTCAAGCGCGTTCAGTGCGGACTGGAGCGACTCAACGGTCTCTGGCTGAGCGGGTTTGGCCGCTTTCGCCTGCTCCAGTTCCTGGGTTATCTGTTTGGCGTCGGGGGCTGTCGCTGCGTACGCCCCCATGCTGAGGCACCAGGCCATCAGTAAAACGATAATCGGGCGCACGTCAGCGATCCTTCTGTTGTTAGCCTTCGTCTTTTTTGTCGTCAACCAGCGGGCTGGCGTCGTGCTCGGCGTCAATCTCTTCTTGCGGCAGCGGAGCAGGTTCTGCGTCCGGCGTCACGAAGGTTTCGGTAGAGACCGCCAGCGGTTGGCCAAGTTTAGTGACCGACAGGCTTTCGAGCTGTTCAGCCAGCTTCACTTTACCCGGTGCAAACAGGTTGATGACGGTCGAACCCAGCTTGAAGCGGCCCATCTCCTGACCTTTCAGCAGGGCGACAGAGCCTTCCTCTTCACCGGCAGGCCACGTCCAGCGCTTGATTACGCCTTCACGCGGAGGGGTGATGGTGCCAGCCCAGACGGTTTCAATACTGCCGACAATGGTCGCGCCCACCAGAATCTGCGCCATAGGGCCGAATTCAGTATCGAACAGGCAGATGACGCGCTCGTTACGGGCAAACAGGTTCGGTACGTTTTGCGCGGTCAGGTGGTTTACGGAGAACAGATCGCCCGGCACGTAGATCATCTCACGCAGGATACCGTTACACGGCATATGCACGCGGTGGTAGTCGCGCGGTGACAGATAGGTGGTGGCAAAGGTGCCGTTGCGGAACAGATCCGCCATCAGGTAATTGCCCGCCAGCAGCGCTTCCAGGCTGTAGTTATGGCCTTTCGCCTGCAGGATTTTGTCGTCTTCGATGTTACCCAGCTGGCTGATCACCCCGTCTGCTGGCATCACCAGGACGTTAGGATCGGTGTTCAGCGGGCGCACTTCGTCGCGTAGCGGGCGCACGAAAAACTCGTTGAACGTGCGGTAGCTGGCGGTGTCCGGCTTCTGCGCTTCTTTCATGTCGACCTTGTAATACTTCACGAAAAGGTCGATGACCAGTTTGGTCAGCCAGCCCGCGCGTTTGCTTGCGCCCCAGCCCGCCAGGCGAGTGAGCCACAGTTTTGGCAGAATGTATTGAAGCGAAAGTTTAAATGCGTTTAACAAGGTAGCCTCCAGGCCATTGTTTTGTCGTTCCTGATCCGGCGGTAAGCCGCCGGAACCTGAAAAAAGGGGACGATTTTAGCGATGCTTAGCTTAGTTGTCAGTTGTCAGAATCAGAAAAGTTTTTACGCGTTTTTACCTGATCCATGCTCTCAAGAATGCGGTGGTAATTGTCGAAGCGGGTCTCCGCAATCTCACCTTTCTCAACCGCTTCGCGGATAGCGCAGCCTGGATCGTTATCGTGTTTACAGTCGCGGTATTTGCAAGCGCCTAAATAATCATGGAATTCGACAAATCCATTAAAGATTTGTTCCGGCTCAAGATGCCATAAACCGAATTCACGCACGCCCGGGGAGTCGATGACATCGCCGCCGTGCGGGAAGTGATACAGACGCGAGGCGGTAGTGGTGTGCTGGCCCAGACCCGAGACGTCAGACACATCGTTGGTGAGGATCTCCTGCTGGAGGCCGAGCAGATTGTTCAGCAGGCTCGATTTACCTACGCCGGACTGGCCCGCAAAAATGCTGATGCGATCGGTAAGCGCCTCTTCCAGCGGTTTGAGGCCATCTTTGGTATGGCTGGAGACCATCAGGACGCGATAGCCAATCTTGCGATAGATATCCATCTGTTCATTAACGAAAGCCATGCCTTCGTCATCCAGCAGATCGATTTTGTTCAGCACGATAATCGGTTCAACCTGCAGCGTTTCGCACGCGACGAGGTATCGGTCGATAATATTGAGCGAAAGTTCAGGCAAAATCGCCGATACGATAACAATCTGGTTAATGTTGGCGGCAATCGGCTTCACCCCGTCGTAAAAATCGGGACGGGTTAACACGGACGTACGTTCATGAACCGCTTCAACGATACCTTTTACCGTAACGCCTTCCGCCGCCTCTTTACCCGGACGCCAGACGACGCGGTCACCGGTCACCAGAGAACGAATGGTCCGGCGGATGTTGCAGCGGTGGATTTCACCATCGGCGGATTCCACGTCAGCGTGCATACCGAAACGGCTGATGACTACGCCTTCCGTTGGTTCGCCAAACAGGTTGTCGTCGTAATCGACCTTCTCCGAAGTGGTTTTAAGACGGCGCTGGTGATTGGCATTCACACGGCGCTGCTGCCCTTTGGAGAGTTTATTTTTACTCAATCGCACTGGCTCCTGGTCGCCCGTAAGGGGCAAAACCTCTATGATACACTCTAATTAATACTAGTTAACCTGCTACTGCCGGTTATGCGAGAAGGGTGGAAAATAACATGAGCGCGGATGAAAACAACCTGATTTGGATCGATCTCGAAATGACCGGGCTGGATCCCGAGCGCGATCGCATTATTGAGATTGCAACCCTGGTCACCGATGCCAACCTGAATATCCTGGCCGAAGGGCCAACGATTGCGGTGCATCAGTCCGACGACCAGCTGGCGCTGATGGACGAGTGGAACGTGCGCACCCATACCGGAAGCGGGCTGGTGGAGCGCGTGAAGGCCAGCACGTTGGGTGACCGCGAGGCGGAACTGGCGACGCTCGAATTTCTGAAGCAGTGGGTGCCGGCGGGTAAATCGCCGATCTGCGGGAACAGCATCGGCCAGGATCGCCGTTTCCTGTTTAAGTATATGCCGGAGCTGGAGTCTTACTTTCACTACCGCTATCTGGATGTCAGTACCCTGAAAGAGCTGGCGCGTCGCTGGAAACCAGAAATCCTTGATGGCTTCAAAAAGCAAGGAACGCACCAGGCGATGGACGATATCCGCGAGTCTGTGGCGGAACTCGCGTACTACCGCGAAAACTTTATTAAGCTGTGATTTTGAGATCCGGCGCCTTGCGTGGCCGGGATTTTGTCGTTAAATTGTTCAGCTTGCCGATTAAATAAGCATTTGAACTGAATTTCGAAAAAATCACTTTCAGGGGGGTTGCAGCTAAAAGGATTTCTCGTATAATGCGCCTCCCGTAACGACAGAGAATTACACGTTACGACAGCAACAAAAGCAGTACAGATTTGCGGGAATAGCTCAGTTGGTAGAGCACGACCTTGCCAAGGTCGGGGTCGCGAGTTCGAGTCTCGTTTCCCGCTCCAAAATTTGAAAAGTGCTTCTCAAGCACGGACTGCCCAAGCGGGAATAGCTCAGTTGGTAGAGCACGACCTTGCCAAGGTCGGGGTCGCGAGTTCGAGTCTCGTTTCCCGCTCCAAAATTTGAAAGTGCTTCTAAAGCACGGACCACCCAAGCGGGAATAGCTCAGTTGGTAGAGCACGACCTTGCCAAGGTCGGGGTCGCGAGTTCGAGTCTCGTTTCCCGCTCCAAATTCTTCTTCATCTCTAAAATATCCACAGCGAAAAGATGCGCTGGGGACGTTTTCTATTGCATCTGAAATACTCTTGTAAACAGAGTTATCCACAGAATTCGCGCTTTACCCAAACCGTACAGAAAGTTAGCAGGGTGAATAGTATCTTTGCAATCCATTGTATTTAATGGATAAATTTTCATTTCAAAATGTTAGCAAGATCACTTGACCTCTTCTCAAGTCCAGATGGCGCTTGAGTTTTTATTTTTATTCACAGGCTGTGAATATATCACGCATCCCGCGTGAGCCCTTTTTCAATCACCCTCACCAGCCGCTGTTTCTGAGGAAGCTGCACCTCGACCACGCAGGCATTGCGCTTCTCGATTTGCTGCGCAATCGCCCATTCTATGTGTTCATCAAGAAGTGGGTGCTCACCTCTACGACTTTCAAGCGCCTGAATATTTGCTTTATCCCACGGGGCATTGCCCAGCGCGACGGCCACGTTTCGCAGCCAGCGCAGGTGGCCGATACGCCGAATGGCGGAACCTTCCGTCACTTTCAGGAACCAGGCTTCGGTCCAGGTGAACAGTTCGATCAACTGGGGGGCATGTAACGCCTTGCGGGGACTGAAGTCTTCTTCATCCGTCAGCTGCGAATAGCGGTTCCACGGGCAGATCAGCTGGCAGTCGTCGCAGCCGTAGATGCGGTTGCCGATAAGTGGACGAAATTCTTCCGGGATCGCTCCTTCGAGCTCGATGGTGAGATAGGAAATGCAGCGGCGCGCATCAACAGTATACGGCTCAACGATGGCGCCAGTCGGGCAGATGGTCATGCAGGCCACGCAGCGGCCACAGCCTTCCTCTACCGGGCCGTCTACCGGCAGGGGTAAATCAATCAGCAGTTCACCGAGGAAGAAGAACGATCCGGCGTCGCGGCTAAGGATAAGTGAGTGCTTACCTGTCCAGCCAAGCCCGGCTTTTTCGGCGATCGGGCGCTCAAGAATAGGCGCGGAATCGACAAAGGGTCTAAAATTCAGCGAAACACAGTGCTGCTGAATAGTTTCCCCGAGTTTTTTTAAACGGTTACGCAGTAGCTTATGGTAATCACGCCCCAGGGCGTACCGGCTGACGTAACCCAAAGAGGGATTTTTTAGCGTGCGCGCAAAGGCCGCGTTGGCAGGCAGGTAGTTCATGCGCACGCTGATGACGCGCAATGTACCCGGTAAAAGCTCATGTGGACGGGCACGCATCATGCCGTGACGCGCCATCCACTCCATTTCGCCGTGGTATTGTTTGTCCAGCCAGGCCTGCAGTTTTGGCTCGCTGGCAGAGAGGTCGGTATCGGTAATGCCTACCTTCTGGAAGCCAAGCTCAGCACCCCACTGTTTTATTTTTTGCGCTAATTCATTGAGATCGAGGGGCTGTGACATGACGGACCATACGGTGAAGAAAAACCCCGCAAGTATACCACATTCCATCTGGCATGCGGATGACCTCCGGTGCGCCGAAAAAGAGGCCGCAGACAGCCTCGGCATTACTCTTTATGAACTGATGCAGCGCGCGGGGGAGGCGGCGTTTAACGTTGCTCGCGGCGCGTACCCGCAATCCACTCACTGGCTGATTTTGTGTGGGCACGGCAATAACGGCGGCGACGGCTACGTTGCTGCGCGTCTCGCGGTTGCGGCCGGTATCCGCGTTACCTTGCTGGCGCTGGAAAGTGATAAGCCCCTGCCGGAAGAGGCCGGCGCGGCGCGGGAGGCATGGCTGAATGCAGGCGGCGTGATTCATGCCCCTGATATCGTCTGGCCGGAAGATGTTGATCTGATTGTTGATGGTCTGCTGGGGACCGGGCTACGCAGCGCGCCTCGCGAGAACATCGCCGCGCTTATTGAACACGCTAACGGGCACTCCGCGCCGGTAGTGGCGCTGGACATTCCGTCGGGCCTGATCGCGCAGACCGGCGCGACGCCTGGCGCCGTTATTCAGGCTGCGCACACCGTGACCTTTATCGCTCTGAAGCCGGGCTTGTTAACCGGAAAGGCGCGGGATGTGGTTGGCGTATTGCACCATAACGCCCTGGGGCTGGAGAGCTGGCTCGCAGGGCAGGAAACGCGCCTGTCGCGCTTTGATGCCTCGCAGCTAAAAGAGTGGCTTCCGCCGCGCCGCCCAACGTCCCATAAGGGCGACCACGGCAGGCTGGTGATTATTGGTGGCGATCGCGGTACGGCAGGTGCGGTTCGCATGGCCGGTGAGGCGGCACTGCGCAGCGGTGCCGGATTAGTGCGAGTACTCACTCGCATCGAGAACATTACGCCAATCATTACAGCTCGACCGGAGCTGATGGTCCATGAGCTTACGCCCCAGACGCTTGAAGAAAGCCTCGAATGGGCGGATGTGGTGGTCATTGGTCCCGGTCTTGGACAGCAGGCATGGGGTAAACAGGCCCTGCAAAAGGTCGAAAATTTTCGTAAACCGATGCTGTGGGATGCCGACGCGCTTAACCTTCTGGCAATAAACCCGGATAAGCGTCACAATCGCATTCTGACGCCACACCCCGGCGAAGCCGCGCGCCTGCTTAACTGCAGCGTGGCAGAAATTGAAAGCGATCGCTTACTTTCTGCTCAGCGTCTGGTAAAACGTTACGGAGGTGTTGCCGTTTTGAAAGGGGCAGGAACCGTTGTCGCCAGTGACGAGACGCAGGGCATTATTGATGCCGGAAATGCGGGCATGGCGAGCGGCGGCATGGGCGATGTGCTTTCAGGCATCATTGGCGCATTGCTTGGACAGAAACTTCCCCTTTATGATGCAGCCTGTGCGGGCTGCGTGGCCCACGGCGCGGCAGCTGACAGGCTTGCTGCGCGAGAGGGTACACGCGGTATGCTGGCCACCGATCTCTTTTGCACGCTGCGGCGTGTTGTTAACCCGGATGTGATTGACGTAGAAAATGACTAATCGAGCGATTCCTTTACCTGATGAACAAGCCACTTTAGATCTCGGCAAGCGCGTGGCGCAGGCCTGTCAGGGGGCAACCGTCATTTATCTGTATGGTGATTTAGGTGCGGGTAAGACCACCTTCAGCCGGGGTTTTTTGCAGGCGTTAGGGCATAACGGGAATGTGAAAAGCCCAACCTACACGCTGGTCGAGCCGTACACCCTCGACAATCTTATGGTGTACCACTTTGATTTATATCGCCTTGCGGATCCTGAGGAGCTGGAATTTATGGGGATCCGTGATTATTTTGCCAACGACGCCATCTGCCTGGTGGAGTGGCCGCAACAAGGTGCGGGTGTGTTACCTGACCCGGATGTCGAAATTCACTTAGATTACCAGGCGCAAGGGCGTGAGGCTCGCATCAGTGCGGTTTCCTCATCAGGGTGTTCCTTACTGGCGCGTCTCGCCGGTTAAGAGTAGGGATGACGGGATGATTAGTCGCGTTAAAGGTTGGGTGTTGGCTGCGACGGTGCTGCTGTGCGCGCAGGCCGGGGCGGCAAGCCTTTCGGATATTCAGGTGTCAAACGGCGAAAGCCAGGCCCGGATCACGTTCAGCTTTATGGGTGACCCTGAATATGCGTTTTCACAGCCAGACAGCCGCAGCGTGGCGCTGGATATCAAACAGACTGGCGTGATCCAGGGGTTACCGCTGCGGTTCAGCGGTAACAACCTGGTGAAAAGTATCCGTTCGGGTACCCCGCAGGACAGCCAGTCGCTGCGTCTGGTGGTCGATCTGACCGAAAAGGGTAAAACGAAGGCGGTGAAGCAGCAAAACGGGGCGAACTATACGGTGGTCTTTACCATCAATGCCGATGTTCCGCCGCCTCCGCCGCCACCGGTTGTCGCGAAACGCGTGGAAGAGCCGGTCTATACGCCGCGCCCATCGGAACCTGCGCGTAATCCGTTTAAATCGCAGAACGATCGCATCACCGCGGCAACCAGCAGCAATACGGTAACGCGTCCGGCGTCCAGCGCGCGGCGTGCGGTCAGCGGTGATAAAGTGATTATCGCCATTGATGCCGGGCACGGTGGTCAGGACCCTGGTGCGATTGGCCCGGGCGGCACGCGAGAGAAAAATGTCACTATTGCAGTGGCCCGCAAGCTGCGGACGTTGTTAAACGACGATCCGATGTTTAAAGGCGTACTGACGCGCGACGGCGACTATTTTATCTCTGTGATGGGCCGCTCAGACGTGGCGCGTAAGCAAAACGCCAATTTCCTGGTCTCCATTCACGCGGATGCCGCACCGAACCGTAACGCGACGGGCGCCTCGGTATGGGTCCTGTCGAACCGTCGGGCGAACAGCGAAATGGCAAACTGGCTGGAAGAGCATGAGAAACAGTCTGAACTGTTAGGCGGCGCGGGTGATGTGCTGGCTAACAGCCAGTCTGACCCGTATCTCAGCCAGGCGGTGCTGGATTTACAGTTCGGTCATTCTCAGCGCGTCGGGTATGATGTCGCCACTAACGTATTGAATCAGCTGCAGGGCATCGGAGCATTGCATAAGCGTCGCCCGGAACATGCGAGCCTGGGCGTCCTGCGTTCGCCGGATATTCCGTCAATTTTGGTGGAGACGGGCTTTATCAGCAATAACAGCGAAGAGCGCCTGCTGGGCAGCGACAGCTACCAGCAGCAAATTGCCGAAGCGATATACAACGGTTTACGTAAATATTTTGAGGCGCATCCTCTGCAGTCCGCGCCGCAGGGCGGGGCAGCCCAGACGGCCAGCGCCGCGCAGCCGGGTGAGTTGACCGCCACAAATTAAGGAGAATTCATGCCGATTCAGGTTCTGCCGCCGCAGCTCGCGAACCAAATCGCCGCCGGTGAGGTGGTGGAACGCCCTGCGTCGGTAGTGAAAGAGCTGGTGGAAAACAGCCTCGATGCGGGCGCAACCCGCATTGATATTGATATTGAACGCGGCGGCGCGAAGCTTATCCGCATTCGCGACAACGGCTGCGGGATCAAAAAAGAGGAGCTGGCGCTGGCGCTGGCGCGTCATGCCACCAGTAAAATTGCCTCTCTGGATGACCTGGAAGCGATTATCAGCCTCGGTTTTCGCGGCGAAGCGCTGGCCAGTATCAGTTCGGTGTCTCGTTTAACGCTGACCTCCCGCACCGCTGAACAGCAGGAAGCCTGGCAGGCCTACGCTGAAGGGCGGGATATGGACGTGACGGTCAAACCCGCGGCGCACCCTGTCGGTACCACGCTGGAAGTTCTGGATCTGTTCTACAACACTCCCGCCCGCCGCAAGTTTATGCGTACCGAAAAAACCGAGTTCGGCCATATCGACGAGATCATCCGCCGAATTGCGCTCGCCCGTTTCGACGTCACCATCAACCTCAGCCATAACGGCAAGGTAATGCGCCAGTACCGCGCGGTGGCTGAAGGTGGGCAGAAAGAGCGACGTTTAGGCGCTATCTGCGGGACGCCATTCCTGGAACAGGCGCTGGCTATCGAGTGGCAGCACGGCGATCTGGCTTTACGTGGCTGGGTGGCCGATCCGCATGCCAGCAGCGCGGCGTTCTCTGAAATTCAGTATTGCTACGTTAACGGCCGTATGATGCGCGACCGCCTCATTAACCACGCCATTCGCCAGGCCTGCGAAGATAAGCTCGGGGCAGATCAGCAACCTGCCTTTGTACTTTATCTGGAGATCGACCCGCATCAGGTGGATGTCAACGTCCATCCTGCCAAGCATGAGGTGCGGTTCCATCAGTCGCGTCTGGTACATGATTTTATCTACCAGGGCGTGCTGAGCGTACTGCAACAGCAGCTTGAACCCACACTGCCGCTGGAAAAAGAAGACTCCGCACCGCGCCCCATTCCGGAAAACCGTGTCGCTGCGGGTCGCAACCATTTTGCGGAGCCTGCCGTCGCGCGTGAACCGGACGCCCCGCGTTTCTCCTCAGCAGGGGCCGCACCGCGTCCGACGGGCGCGAACTACCCGAACGCTCAGTCCGGCTATCAAAAGCAGCAGGGGGCGCTGTACCGTAAACTGCTGGAAACGCCGGCTGTCGAGCGCAAAGAACACGTTGCGGTGGCGACACCTTCCCTTGAAGGCCATAGCCAGAGTTTTGGCCGGGTGCTGACGATTATCACACCGGATATGGCGCTGCTTGAGCGCGACGGCAAACTGTTGCTTCTGGCGCTGCCGGTTGCCGAACGCTGGCTCAAGCAGGCGCAGCTGACGCCGGGGGAAAATGTGGCCTGTGCGCAGCCGCTGTTAATCCCGGTTCGCCTGAAAATATCCCATGAAGAAACAAGGGTATTGCAGCGTGCAGAGGCCCAGCTGGCGCAAATGGGCATTGAAATTGTGCTTGAACCACAACATGTGACAATTCGCGCAGTGCCTTTACCCTTACGCCAACAAAATTTACAAAACTTGATTCCTGAACTGATAGGCTACCTGGCGCAGCAGACATCGTTTGAGGCTGCCAACACCGCGCAGTGGATCGCCCGCCATCTGGCCAGCGAACATTCACCGTGGAGTATGGCGCAGGCGATTACCGTGCTTGCGGAGGTGGAACGCCTCTGCCCACAGCTGGTGAAAGCGCCGCCGGGTGGGTTATTACAACCTGTTGATTTAAAAACGGCGATGACCGCCCTGAAACATGACTGACGTAAGTAAGGCGAGCCTGCCAAAGGCAATTTTTTTAATGGGCCCAACGGCCTCGGGCAAAACGGCGTTAGCCATTGAGTTACGTAAAGTTTTGCCTGTAGAGTTGATTAGCGTTGATTCCGCCCTCATCTATCGAGGGATGGACATCGGCACGGCGAAGCCCGGCGCAGATGAACTGCGTGCGGCACCGCACCGTTTGCTGGATATTCTCGACCCGGCAGAGGCTTACTCAGCAGCGGATTTCCGCCGGGATGCCTTAGCCGAGATGGCCGAGATCACCGCCGCGGGGCGTATACCGCTGTTGGTTGGCGGAACCATGCTCTACTTCAAGGCGCTGCTTGAAGGGTTGTCTCCTTTACCTTCCGCGGACCCTGAGGTGAGAGCAAAGATTGAGCAGCAGGCGGCAGAGCAGGGATGGGACGTATTGCATAAGCAACTGGCGGAGGTTGACCCGGTTGCGGCAGCGCGGATCCATCCAAATGATCCGCAAAGGCTTTCCCGGGCACTGGAAGTTTTTTTCATTTCGGGTAAAACTTTAACGGAACTGACGCAAACGTCAGGAGACGCTCTGCCGTATCAGGTGCATCAGTTCGCCATCGCCCCGGCGAGCCGTGAACTGCTCCATCAACGAATTGAGCAGCGTTTTCATCAGATGTTGGCTTCAGATTTTGAAGCAGAAGTGCGGGCGCTATTTGCCCGTGGAGATTTGCATACGGATATGCCTTCCGTTCGTTGTGTGGGATACCGCCAGATGTGGTCGTATCTTGAAGGTGAGATTTCATACGATGAAATGGTTTATCGAGGTGTTTGCGCCACGAGACAGTTAGCGAAGCGCCAGATCACCTGGTTGCGCGGTTGGGAGGGAGTTCACTGGTTAGACAGTGAAAAACCGCAACAGGCGTTAAACGAGGTGATTGAGGTTGTTGGTGATATCGCCCACTGAATGTGTACAATTGAGACGTATCGTGCGCAATTTTTCAGAATCGCAAGGTTCTAAGTACAAAACAAGCATATAAGGAAAAGATAGAATGGCTAAGGGGCAATCTTTACAAGATCCGTTCCTGAACGCATTGCGTCGGGAACGTGTTCCAGTTTCTATTTATTTGGTGAATGGTATTAAGCTGCAAGGTCAGATTGAGTCTTTCGATCAGTTCGTGATCCTGTTGAAAAACACGGTCAGCCAGATGGTCTACAAGCACGCTATCTCTACTGTTGTTCCGTCCCGTCCGGTCTCTCATCACAGCAATAACGCTGGCGGCGGCACAGGCAGTAACTACCATCACGGCAGCAACGCGCAGGGTTCTTCAACGCCAGCGCAGGACAGCGACGAGACCGAATAAGGTTTCAGCTGTTATCCACACGGGGAGCCAGGGATCCTGCGTTCCCCGCTGATCTTTTTAGAGAGGTTTACGCTTGTTTGACCGTTATGATGCCGGTGAGCAGGCGGTGCTGGTACACATCTATTTTTCGCAAGACAAAGATATGGAAGACCTCCAGGAGTTTGAATCTCTGGTCTCTTCCGCCGGTGTCGAAGCAATGCAGGTGATTACCGGTAGCCGTAAAGCGCCGCACCCAAAGTATTTTGTTGGTGAAGGTAAAGCAGTAGAAATTGCGGATGCCGTAAAAGCAACCGGCGCGTCAGTCGTGTTGTTTGATCATGCGCTGTCTCCAGCCCAGGAGCGCAACCTGGAAGCTCTCTGCGAATGCCGTGTTATCGATCGCACGGGATTGATTTTAGATATTTTTGCTCAGCGTGCCCGAACCCACGAGGGGAAACTGCAGGTTGAGCTGGCGCAGTTGCGCCATCTGGCGACGCGTCTGGTGCGTGGCTGGACCCACCTTGAAAGACAAAAAGGCGGGATTGGTTTGCGCGGTCCGGGTGAAACCCAGCTCGAAACCGACCGCCGTTTGCTGCGTGGCCGTATTACCCAGATCCTCTCACGTCTGGAACGTGTAGAGAAACAGCGTGAACAGGGGCGTCGGGCGCGAACCAAAGCCGACATCCCAACGGTGTCGCTGGTGGGCTATACCAACGCCGGTAAATCCACCCTGTTTAACCAGATAACCGAGGCCCAGGTGTATGCCGCAGACCAGCTGTTTGCGACCCTGGACCCGACGCTGCGCCGCATTGACGTTGCAGACGTGGGTGAAACAGTGCTGGCGGATACCGTAGGGTTTATCCGCCATCTGCCGCACGATCTGGTGGCGGCGTTTAAGGCGACGTTGCAGGAGACGCGTCAGGCGACCCTGCTGCTGCACGTGATTGATGCGGCTGACGTACGCGTGCAGGAGAACATCGACGCGGTGAACGTGGTGCTGGAAGAAATTGACGCCCACGAAATTCCCACGCTGTTGGTGATGAATAAGATCGATATGCTGGAGGATTTCGAACCGCGTATCGACCGAGATGAAGAGAACAAACCGATTCGGGTCTGGCTTTCTGCTCAGGCCGGTATTGGTGTGCCACTGCTTTTCCAGGCTTTGACAGAACGTCTTTCCGGTGAGGTAGCTCAGCACACGCTGCGACTGCCGCCACAGGAAGGCAGGCTGCGCAGCCGGTTTTATCAGCTTCAGGCGATAGAAAAAGAGTGGATGGAGGATGACGGCAGCGTGGGGATGCAGGTGCGTATGCCGATCGTTGACTGGCGTCGCCTCTGTAAACAAGAACCTGCGCTGGCGGACTATATCGTCTGATCAGAAAGGGGAAGCCTGAAAAATTCGCCCTTGCATAACAAATATGGAGCATATACATGGCGTGGAATCAGCCCGGTAATAACGGACAAGACCGCGACCCGTGGGGAAGCAGCAATAATCAAGGCGGCAACTCTGGGGGAAATGGCAACAAAGGTGGTCGCGAGCAGGGGCCGCCGGATCTGGATGATATCTTCCGCAAGCTGAGCAAAAAGCTTGGTGGCCTTGGCGGAGGAAAAGGTTCAGGCTCGGGTGGCAGTTCCAGCCAGGGACCTCGCCCGCAATTAGGTGGCCGCCTGGTGGGCATCGTTGCTGCCGGGCTGGTGATCGTCTGGGCAGCCAGCGGGTTCTACACCATTAAAGAAGCAGAACGCGGCGTGGTCACCCGTTTCGGTAAGTTCAGCCATCTGGTTGAGCCGGGCCTGAACTGGAAACCGACCTTCATTGACGACGTTACTGCAGTCAACGTGGAGTCCGTCCGTGAACTGGCCGCCTCCGGCGTGATGCTGACCTCTGACGAAAACGTGGTGCGCGTCGAGATGAACGTGCAGTACCGCGTGACCGATCCTGAGCGTTATCTGTTTAGCGTGACCAGCGCCGATGACAGTCTGCGTCAGGCGACCGACAGCGCCCTGCGTGGTGTAATCGGCAAATACACGATGGACCGCATCCTGACCGAAGGTCGTACCGTTATTCGTAGCGATACCCAGCGCGAGCTGGAGGAGACGATTCGTCCGTACAACATGGGTATCACCCTGCTGGACGTCAACTTCCAGGCTGCGCGTCCGCCGGAAGAGGTGAAGGCCGCGTTTGATGATGCGATTGCCGCCCGTGAAAACGAACAGCAGTACATCCGCGAAGCAGAGGCGTACACCAACGAAGTGCAGCCGCGTGCTAACGGTCAGGCGCAGCGTATTCTGGAAGAGGCGCGTGCGTATAAGACCCAGACCATCCTGGAAGCTCAGGGTGAAGTGGCTCGTTTTGCGCGCATCCTGCCGGAATACAAAGCCGCGCCGGAAATTACCCGCGAGCGTCTGTATATCGAGACCATGGAAAAAGTGCTGAGCCACACCCGCAAAGTGTTGGTTAACGACAGCAAAGGTGGAAACCTGATGGTTCTGCCGCTGGATCAGATGCTGAAAGGCGGTTCTGCGCCGGCAGCGAAAGACACCAGCGGAGCGAACAACCTGCTGCGTCTGCCGCCAGCCTCATCAGGCAGCTCCAGCGCGAACACAACGCCTTCTTCGAACGATGGTGACATTATGGACCAACGCCGTGCTAACGCGCAGCGTAACGACTACCAGCGTCAGGGGGAATAAGGATGCGTAAGTCAGTTATTGCGATCGTCGTCATCGTACTGGTCGTGCTGTATACCTCGATCTTTGTGGTGAAAGAGGGCGAGCGTGGGATCAAATTCCAGTTCAGCAGCGTCGTGCGTGACAGTGACAAACGTCCGGTGATTTACGAGCCGGGTCTGCACTTCAAGGTGCCGTTTATTCAGTCAGTGAAAACGCTGGATGCGCGTATCCAGACCATGGATAACCAGGCTGACCGTTTCGTGACCAAAGAGAAGAAAGACCTGATCGTTGATTCTTATATCAAATGGCGCATCAGCGATTTCAGCCGCTACTTCTTGGCAACGGGCGGTGGTGACGTTTCTCAGGCGGAAGTGCTGCTGAAACGTAAGTTCTCTGACCGTCTGCGTTCTGAGATTGGTCGTCTGGATGTGAAAGACATCGTGACCGACTCCCGTGGTCGTCTGACGCTGGAAGTACGCGATGCGCTGAACTCCGGTACTGCGGGCACGGAAGACGAAGTGGAAACGCCAGCAGCGGATGACGCGATTGCTAAAGCCGCTGAACGCGTTCAGGCTGAAACCAACGGTAAAGTTCCGGTGATCAACCCGAACAGTATGGCAGCGCTGGGTATCGAAGTGGTTGACGTGCGTATCAAGCAGATCAACCTGCCAGCTGAAGTGTCCGAGGCGATCTACAACCGTATGCGCGCCGAGCGTGAAGCGGTAGCCCGTCGTCACCGTTCACAGGGCCAGGAAGAGGCCGAAAAACTGCGTGCGGCAGCGGACTATGAAGTGACCAAGACGCTGGCGGAATCTGAGCGTCAGGGCCGTATCCTGCGCGGTGAAGGCGATGCGGAAGCCGCGAAGCTGTTCGCCGATGCCTTCAGCCAGGATCCAGACTTCTACGCCTTTATCCGTAGCCTGCGCGCGTACGAGAATAGCTTCAAGAGCAACCAGGATGTGATGGTGCTCAGCCCGGACAGCGATTTCTTCCGTTATATGAAGACGCCGACCAACGCAACGCGATAAACTCAGCTCGTTTGAGTATTCAAACCACCGCTCCCAACGGAGCGGTGGTTTTCTTTTATAAGGATGAAAAATGAATTCAACGATCTTGCTTGCGCTGGCCCTGGTTCTGGTGCTGGAAGGCCTCGGTCCGATGCTCTATCCGCGCGCATGGCGTCGTATGATCGCGACCATGAGCCAGCTGCCGGATAATATCTTGCGTCGTTTCGGCGGCGGTCTTGTGGTTGCCGGTATCGTTATCTACTACATGTTGAGGAAAACGATTGGCTGATCAAAAACTAGCCGCAGTTGGCATATTTTAGGGTCAAAAAGTGCTGTATATCTGAAAAAGCGATGGTAGAATCCATTTTTAAGCAAACGGTGATTTTGAAAAAAATGGGTAACAACGTCGTCGTACTGGGCACCCAATGGGGTGACGAAGGTAAAGGGAAGATTGTTGATCTTCTGACTGAACGGGCTAAATATGTTGTACGCTACCAGGGCGGTCACAACGCAGGCCATACTCTCGTAATCAACGGTGAAAAAACCGTCCTCCATCTTATTCCATCAGGCATTCTTCGCGATAACGTCACCAGCATCATCGGTAACGGCGTTGTGCTGTCTCCTGCTGCGCTGATGAAAGAGATGAAAGGTCTGGAAGACCGTGGTATCCCTGTTCGTGAGCGTCTGCTGCTCTCCGAAGCCTGCCCGCTGATCCTGGACTATCACGTGGCGCTGGACGTAGCACGTGAAAAAGCGCGCGGCGCGAAAGCAATCGGCACCACCGGTCGTGGTATCGGCCCGGCTTACGAAGATAAAGTTGCACGTCGCGGTCTGCGCGTGGGCGACCTCTTCGACAAAGCGACCTTCGCTGAAAAACTGAAAGAAGTGATGGAATATCACAACTTCCAGCTGGTGAACTTCTACAAAGCTGACGCTGTTGACTACCAGAAAGTGCTGGATGACGTCATGGCGATTGCAGACATTCTGACCGGTATGGTTGTTGATGTGTCCGATCTGCTGGACCAGGCGCGCAAGCGTGGCGATTTCGTCATGTTCGAAGGTGCGCAGGGTACGCTGCTGGACATCGACCACGGTACCTATCCGTACGTAACCTCCTCTAACACCACCGCGGGTGGCGTGGCGACCGGCTCCGGCCTGGGCCCACGTTATGTGGATTACGTTCTGGGTATCATCAAAGCGTACTCCACTCGCGTGGGTGCGGGTCCATTCCCGACCGAACTGTTTGATGAAACCGGCGAGTTCCTGTGCAAGCAGGGTAACGAGTTTGGCGCGACTACCGGTCGTCGTCGTCGTACCGGCTGGCTGGATGCGGTTGCAGTGCGTCGTGCAGTGCAGATCAACTCCTTGTCTGGCTTCTGCCTGACCAAGCTGGACGTGTTGGACGGCCTGAAAGAAGTGAAAATCTGCGTAGGCTACCGTATGCCAGATGGCCGTGAAGTGACCACCACTCCGCTGGCCGCTGATGACTGGGAAGGCATCGAGCCAATCTACGAAACCATGCCGGGCTGGTCTGAGACCACCTTCGGTGTGAAAGAGCGTAGCGGCCTGCCGCAGGCGGCGCTGGATTACATCAAGCGCATCGAAGAACTGACCGAAGTGCCGATCGATATTATTTCTACCGGCCCGGATCGTACTGAAACGATGATTCTGCGCGACCCGTTCGACGCATAATCTTCGTGACTGCTGGCCTGCGGGGAGACCCGCAGGCCGGATAAGCGTAGCGCCAACCGGCGACCGCTCCTGGATCTCCGCTTTTTCGCCCCGTCTGTCAAATAAATTAGCCCCTAACTATCTGGCTGGTTTATCATCATTAATGAATATCTCAGCGGTTTGACCGCGTTTTCCCTTTTTCCTGAGGTTGATGTGCAGTTAACAAGTTTCACCGATTACGGCTTACGCGCGCTGATTTACATGGCGTCGTTACCCGAAGGGAAGATGACCAGTATCTCTGAAGTGACAGAGGTATACGGTGTATCCCGTAATCATATGGTCAAAATAATCAATCAACTTAGCCGTGCCGGATACGTTGCTGCCGTCCGCGGGAAGAATGGAGGGATCCGTCTTGGTAAACCGGCACAGAGTATTCGTATCGGGGATGTGGTACGCGAGCTGGAGCCCTTGTCTCTGGTGAACTGCAGCAGCGAGTTCTGCCACATTACGCCCGCTTGCCGCCTGAAACAGGCGCTTTCTAAGGCCGTGCAAAGTTTTCTCAAGGAACTGGATAACTACACGCTGGCCGATTTGGTTGAAGAGAATCAACCGCTTTATAAATTATTGCTGGTGGAATGAAGAAAATTTCCACCGGAGCTGACAACGGAGGAACCGACATGTCACAAGATCCTTTCCAGGAACGCGAAGCCGAAAAATACGCGAATCCTATTCCCAGCCGCGAGTTCATCATTGAACACTTAACAAAACGCGAAAAACCCGCCAATCGTGAAGAACTTGCCGTTGAATTAAATATTGAAGGTGAAGAGCAAATTGAAGCCCTTCGCCGCCGCCTGCGCGCCATGGAGCGCGACGGGCAGTTGGTCTTTACCCGCCGCCAGTGCTACGCGCTGCCTGAACGCCTCGACCTGCTGAAAGGCACCGTGATTGGTCACCGTGACGGCTTTGGCTTCCTGCGAGTGGAAGGTCGTAAAGACGATCTGTATCTCTCATCCGAACAGATGAAAATGTGTATCCACGGCGACCAGATCCTGGCGCAGCCGCTGGGTGCCGACCGTAAAGGCCGCCGCGAGGCGCGTGTGGTTCGCGTGCTGGTGCCGAAAACCAGCCAGATTGTGGGCCGCTACTTTACCGATGCGGGCGTGGGTTTTGTTGTGCCGGACGACAGCCGTCTGAGCTTCGATATTCTG
Organism: Enterobacter sp. ECC_219_Taxon_10; assembly: GCF_058354905.1. NCBI lineage: Bacteria > Pseudomonadati > Pseudomonadota > Gammaproteobacteria > Enterobacterales > Enterobacteriaceae > Enterobacter > Enterobacter sp. ECC_219_Taxon_10. The sequence continues at coordinate 458,025 of NZ_CM178005.1, forward strand.
ATCCCACCTGAAGAGGTGATGGGCGCGCGCATGGGCTTTGTGGTGGTGGTGGAACTTACCCAGCGCCCAACCCGTCGCACCAAAGCGGTCGGGAAAATCGTCGAAGTGCTGGGCGATAACATGGGCACCGGCATGGCCGTCGATATGGCGCTGCGCACGCATGAGATCCCGTACGTCTGGCCGAAAGCGGTCGAGGAGCAGATTGAAAACCTGCGTGAAGAAGTGCCGGAAGAGTCCAAAGCGGGCCGTGTGGATCTGCGCTCCCTGCCGCTGGTCACCATTGATGGTGAAGATGCCCGCGACTTCGATGACGCCGTCTACTGCGAGAAAAAACGCGGCGGCGGCTGGCGTCTGTGGGTGGCGATTGCTGACGTAAGCTACTACGTTCGTCCGCACACGCCGCTGGATAACGAAGCGCGCAGCCGCGGTACGTCGGTCTACTTCCCGTCTCAGGTTGTACCGATGCTGCCGGAAGTGCTCTCAAACGGCCTGTGTTCCCTGAACCCGCAGGTTGACCGCCTCTGTATGGTTTGCGAGATGACTATCTCCACCAAAGGGCGCTTAACGGGCTACAAATTCTACGAAGCGGTGATGAGCTCGCACGCGCGTCTGACCTATACCAAGGTCTGGCATATGCTGCAGGGCGACCAGGATCTTCGCGAGCAGTACGCGCCGCTGGTTAAGCACATCGAAGAGCTGCATAACCTCTACAAAACGCTGGATCAGGCGCGCGAAGAGCGCGGCGGGATCTCCTTTGAGAGCGAAGAAGCGAAGTTTATCTTCAATGCGGAACGCCGCATTGAGCGTATCGAGCAGACCCAGCGTAACGATGCGCACAAGCTGATCGAAGAGTGTATGATTCTGGCGAACATCTCGGCGGCGAGATTTGTTGAGAAAGCCAAAGAGCCTGCGCTGTTCCGTATCCACGATAAGCCGTCGACGGAAGCCATCACCGCGTTCCGCTCCGTGCTGGCTGAACTGGGTCTGGAGCTGCCAGGCGGTAACAAGCCAGAGCCGCGTGATTACGCCGAGCTGCTGGAGTCCATTGGCGACCGTCCTGATGCAGAAATGCTGCAGACGATGCTGCTGCGCTCTATGAAGCAGGCTATTTACGATCCGGAAAACCGGGGGCACTTCGGCCTGGCGCTGCAGTCTTACGCGCACTTTACCTCGCCGATCCGCCGCTATCCTGACCTGTCCCTGCATCGTGCGATCAAGTATCTGCTGGCGCAGGAGCAGGGTCATAAAGGGAACACCACCGAAACCGGCGGGTATCACTATTCGATGGAAGAGATGCTGCAGCTGGGCCAGCACTGCTCCATGACCGAACGTCGTGCTGATGAAGCCACGCGTGACGTTGCGGACTGGCTGAAGTGTGACTTTATGCTGGACCAGGTGGGCAACGTCTTTAAAGGCGTGATTGCCAGCGTTACCGGCTTTGGTTTCTTCGTTCGTCTGGATGAGCTGTTCATCGACGGCCTGGTGCACGTCTCCAGCCTGGATAACGACTACTACCGCTTCGACCAGGTCGGCCAGCGCCTGATTGGCGAATCTGGCGGCCAGACCTATCGTCTGGGCGACCGTGTGGAAGTGAAGGTTGAAGCCGTGAATATGGACGACCGTAAAATCGACTTCAGCCTGATCTCCAGCGAGCGCGCGCCGCGTAACGTCGGTAAAACCGAGCGTGAAAGGGCGAAAAAGGGCGGCAACGGTAAAGCGAGCGGTAAACGTCGCCAGGCAGGCAAAAAGGTAAACTTCGAGCCGGACAGCGCGTTCCGCGGCGAGAAGAAACAGAAGCCGAAGGCGGCGAAGAAAGAAGCCCGTTCAGCTAAAAAGCCTTCCGCGAAAACGCAGAAAATTGCTGCCGCCACCAAAGCGAAGCGCGCGGCCAAGAAAAAGCAGGCGGAGTAATTCTCCCCTCACCCTGACCCTCTCCCCAACCGGGAGAGGGGAAATACTTATTACGAGAACCATCAATGAGTGAAATGATTTACGGCATCCACGCGGTGCAGGCCCTTCTCGAGCGCGCACCGGAGCGTTTTCAGGAAGTCTTTATTCTGAAAGGGCGTGAAGATAAGCGTCTGATGCCGCTGATCCACGCGCTGGAAGCGCAGGGCGTGGTGATCCAGCTGGCTAACCGCCAGTTCCTGGATGAGAAAAGCGAAGGCGCGGTTCACCAGGGAATCATTGCCCGCGTGAAGCCTGGCCGTCAGTATCAGGAAAATGATCTGCCGGATTTGATTGCCGGGCTGGATAACCCGTTCTTCCTGATCCTCGATGGCGTAACCGATCCGCATAACCTCGGCGCGTGCCTGCGCAGCGCCGATGCGGCGGGCGTGCACGCGGTGATCGTGCCGAAAGATCGCTCCGCGCAGCTGAACGCGACTGCGAAGAAAGTGGCCTGCGGCGCGGCGGAAAACGTTCCGCTGATCCGCGTGACCAACCTGGCGCGCACCATGCGTATGCTGCAGGAAGAGAACATCTGGATCGTCGGTACCGCCGGTGAAGCGGATCATACTCTGTACCAGAGCAAAATGACCGGCCGTCTGGCGCTGGTTATGGGAGCGGAAGGCGAAGGCATGCGTCGTCTGACCCGCGAACACTGCGACGAGCTGATTAGTATCCCGATGGCGGGCAGCGTGTCGTCTCTGAACGTTTCCGTTGCGACGGGCATCTGCCTGTTTGAAGCGGTGCGCCAGCGGGGAGCATAAACAGCAAGGCCGTCCACAGGACGGCCTTTTGTGTTTTCTCCCTCTCCCCGTGGGAGAGGGCCGGGGTGAGGCACCAGACGGTGACAAACTCACTCTTCTAGCGACCGCAAATGGTCATCCTTCCTCAGCGTCATCAGCGCGAAAATACTCACTACCGCCGTCGCCATCACGTAATACGCCGGAATATCCAGGTTGCCCGTCTGCTTAATCAGCCCGGTAATGATTAGCCCTGCACATCCCGAGAAAAGTGCGTTCGACAAAGAGTAGGCCAGCCCCAGCCCCGTATAGCGCACGCGAGTCGGGAACATCTCAGATAGCATTGCCGGGCCCGGCCCCGCCAGCATGCCCACCAGACCGCCTGCAATGAGTACCACACCAGCCTTCACCGCCAGCGTGCTCGACTCCGCCTGAAGAATTTTCAGCAGCGGCAGGGCGAGGATCAGCAGCAGCGCGGTAGCGATAATCATCACCGTGCGGCGGCCAATCCTGTCGCTCAGGATCCCGGCCGGGATAATCGTCAGCGCAAAGCCGATATTTGAAATCACCGCGATCAGCAGCGCCTGGTTAAAGCCGGTGTGCAGCGCTGACTGCAGGTAGGTTGGCATAATTACCAGATAGGTATATCCCGCCGCGGACCAGACCATCACGCGCCCAATGCCCATCAGGATGGTTTTGAGCGTGGCGGAAGTGCTGGCCTGAGCAGCAGCCGGTTTTTCCTGCTGCTGCACAAAGCTCGGCGTCTCTTCCATACTCACCCGCAGCCATAGCGCGACCGCACCCATCGGCAGGGCAAGGAAGAACGGAATGCGCCAGCCCCAGTCATGCAGGTCTTCAGGGGTAAGAACGGCAGAGAGCAGCGCGACAATAGCAGCGCCCGCTAACAGCCCGAGCGCTACGGTAAAGGACTGCCACGCGCCGTACAGGCCGCGCTTGCCGCGCGGGGCGAACTCGGTCATCAGCGAGACCGCACCACCGTACTCGCCGCCCGCGAACAGCCCCTGCAGGATGCGCAGCAGCGTAATGATTAACGGCGCAGTAATGCCGATACTGGCGTAGACGGGCACGATGCCGATGGCCGTGGTGGCGAGCGTCATCAGCACCAGCACAATAATCAGCGTCGGTTTTCGCCCAATCTTGTCGCCAATACGGCCAAATATCACCGCACCCAGCGGACGGAAGAAGAAGGCGATGGCAAACGAGGCCCAGGTGAGGATCAGACTGGTCAGTCCCGCCTCTCCCTCAAGCTGGAAGAAGTTCTTCGCAATCACGGTCGCCAGAAAACCGTAGACCGCAAACTCATACCACTCGATGAAGTTACCAATGGAGCCTGCAATTAATGCACGCTTGTGCGCATCCTGTTGCATAACGATCCTCACAAAGACGGGTTAAGAATAAATTATTCAACATAAGCGGGGTAATGAAATAGTTTATTCTTATGTTCTGTGAGCTATTTCACGAATGATATCAGCGGGATCACCACCGTGTGACCTCACTCCCATGCAGCGTGCACGCGGTCTGTCCATACTTACCTTCATTGCCACTGAAGGAGGGAGACAGCATGCACTGGCAGACCCATACCGTTTTTAATCAACCTGCCCCACTCTCTAACAGCAACCTTTTCCTTTCAGACTGTGCCCTGCGTGATGCGGTGGCGCGTGAAGGGGCCGAGTGGGATATAGAACTCCTCGCCAGCATTGGTCAGCAGTTGGGTACGGCGGAATCGCTGGAGCTGGGCAGGCTCGCGAACGTGAATCCACCGGAGCTATTACGCTACGACGCCACCGGAGAGCGGCTGGATGACGTTCGCTTTCACCCCGCGTGGCACCTGCTGATGCAGGGGCTCTGCGCCAACCGGGTACATAATCTGGCCTGGGAAGAGGAGGCGCGTAAAGGGTCGTTTGTCGCCAGGGCCGCACGCTTTGTGCTCCATGCTCAGGTAGAAGCGGGGACGTTATGCCCGGTGACCATGACCTTTGCCGCCACGCCGCTGTTGCAGCAGTCGCTGCCCAAACCGTTTCATGGCTGGTTAACGCCGCTGATGAGCGATCGCTACGATCCCCATCTCGCGCCGGGTGGGCAAAAGCGCGGCCTGCTGATCGGCATGGGGATGACGGAAAAGCAGGGCGGCTCGGACGTGCTCAGCAACACCACCAGAGCGGAAAAATGCAGCGACGGCAGCTACCGGCTGGTGGGGCATAAATGGTTTTTCTCCGTACCACAAAGCGATGCGCATCTGGTGCTGGCCCAGGCGAAAGGCGGCCTTTCCTGCTTTTTTGTTCCGCGTTTCTTGCCGGACGGACAGCGCAACGCCGTGCGCCTTGAGCGTCTGAAAGAGAAGCTTGGCAACCGCTCCAACGCCAGCAGTGAGGCGGAGTTCCTCGACGCTTCCGGCTGGCTGCTGGGGGAAGAGGGCGAAGGGGTACGGCAGATCCTCAAAATGGGCGGTCTGACGCGCTTCGACTGCGCCCTGGGCAGCCACGGGCTAATGCGCCGGGCGTTATCCGTGGCGCTGTACCATGCCCATCAACGTCAGACCTTCGGCAAAAATCTTATCGATCAGCCGTTAATGCGCGAAGCGTTAAGCCGCATGGCGCTGGTGCTGGAGGGGCAAACGGCGCTGCTGTTCCGCCTGGCCAGGGCGTGGGATAACCGTACCGATCCGCAGGAGGCCGCCTGGGCAAGGCTTTTTACCCCGGCTGCAAAATTTAGCGTGTGCAAAGCGGGCATTCCGTTTGTCGCGGAGGCGATGGAGGTGTTGGGCGGCGTAGGGTATTGCGAGGAGAGTGAACTTCCGCGCCTGTATCGCGAGATGCCGGTGAACAGCATCTGGGAAGGATCGGGAAATATCATGTGCCTGGACGTGCTGCGCGTGCTGGCGAAGCAGCCAGGGATCCACGACCTGCTTGCCGATGAGTTTGCCCAGGTGAAAGGACAGGACCGACACTTTGACCGCAGCTGGCGGCAGCTTCAGCAAAAGCTGCGTAAACCGCAGGAGGCACAGGGGAGGGAGATCGCGCGGCAGCTCTTTTTGCTGGGCGCCGGAAGCCAGATGCTGCGGCACGCATCGCCGCCCGTGGCGCAGGCGTGGTGCCGCATGATGCTGGATACCCGTGGCGGTACGCTGATGAGCGAGCAGGTGCAAAGCGATCTGCTGCTGCGCGCCACGGGCAGGGTTGGCTAGCGTTTAAGCTGGAACAGGCTGACCAGTTGGGTAAGGTGTGACCCTTTCTCGCGCAGCGTGCGTGCGGTTTGCTCGCTGCGTGAGATGCGATCGGCGTTGATATGCGACGCTTCGCCAATGTGGGTCATCGCAAGATTGACCTGGCCGATCCCCGCGGACTGCTCGCGTGACGCATGGTTAATCTCCGTGACCAGCTGGCTGATGTTGTCGATATGAACGATGATGGAATCCATCGCCAGACGCGTCTGTTCAGACAGCGCGTGGCCTTCGCCCACTTTTCGTAGCGTATCGCCAATCAGCTGTTCAATCTCCTTCACCGCGTTAGCGCTGCGTCCTGCCAGGGCGCGAACTTCCTGCGCGACCACCGCAAACCCTTTTCCGTGCTCCCCTGCGCGTGCTGCTTCAACCGCCGCATTCAGCGCCAGAATATTGGTCTGGAACGCGATGGACTCGATTACGCGCGTGATGTCTTCGATGCGTTTTGATGCTTCGCGAATGTCGTCCATCGTGGCAACCGCATGGGTTACCGTTTCACCACCCTGATGAACCGCGCGTGAGGTTTCACCTACCAGCTGCTGCGTTTGCTCCATGTTGGCGGCATTTTGCTGCACGGTCGCGGCCAGTTGCTCCATGCTGGCGGAGGTTTCTTCCACGCTGCTGGCCTGCTTGTTGATCTGCTCGGAGATGTCTCCGGTATCGGAGGCCAGCGCATTGGTGCCCAGATGTATCTCGCCCGCGGCTTCACGGACCTGCAGGACAATTTTTTGTAGCCCATCGCCAATACCGTTGATGGCATCGACCAGCTGGCCAACCTCATCCTGACGAGTGACGGGCAGGCTGGAGCGCAAATCGCCAGCGGCATACTGGCGGGCCAGGTCAATCACGTTACGCAGCGGACGGGTCAGCATCCGGCGAATAAGCACTACAAACAGGCCCGCGAAGAGGACTGACAACGCTACGCCGGCCAGCAGGAAACGGTCGCGCATGGCGTTAACGCTCGCGAGCAGGACTGATTTATCCACTTCACCGACGATGGTCCAGTTCCAGCCGGGCAGCGGCGTATAGGCCATTTTCAGCGTGCGGCCGTCGTCGCTTACGCGTTCCAGCGTACCTGAGGAATCGCTCAGCAGCTGCTGTTGGGTGGCGCTATCCCACTTCGGCTGTTTTCCCTCTTCGCTGGCATGGAACAGATACTGACCGCGCGTTTTGCCGTTGCTGCGGTCCAGCACAAAGAAGTGCCCGCTCTCGCCCAGGCGGCGGTTAAGGATTTTCTCGCGCATGACGTTCCAGGAGTGAGTGATATCCACCCCAACGAAGATGATCCCAATGACCTGGCCTTCACTATCCTTAACGGGCTGGTACTGGGTGATGTAGCGTTTGCCAAACAGGAGCGCCAGGCCGCGGTAGACTTCACCTTTGCTGACGGCGGCAAACGCCGGGCTGCTCGCGTCCAGAACGGTTCCCATGGCGCGATCGCCGTTCTCTTTGCGCAGGGAAGTGGCAACGCGAATGAAGTCGTTACCGCTGCGAACAAACAGCGTGGAGATTGCTCCTGTACGACTCAGAAAGTCATCAGAAAATGTCGTGTTTTCATGGAGTTCAGCGTCGCCCCCTTTCAGCAGGGGAACGGTGAGCCCGTTAATGGTCCGGGTCTGATTAGTATCGACGCTAAACGGCTGAGGCAGAAATGTCGTAAACAGTCTGGTATAGCTTTCGACTTCCTCGCTCAGGCTGGTATTAAACATCTGCACCATGTCGACCATACCGGTGGACTGATTATGCAGATCTTCTACCGCGAGGGCTTCAAGCTGCTGGCTGGCTTTTTGGCTGAGCAGGAAAGTGAAAAGCAGAAACAGCGTGGCGACACTGACGCCCGTCAGCAGCGACAGCTTTGTTCCAAGGCCCGCACGGCGGAAAAAATTGATCATAAATTGCTCATCATTGAAAAGGTATGGTTCTTCAACGGCAGAGCGGAGATTACGTTTACTGAATTAATGTAACAAAATGTTAGTTTATTGTTTTTGAGTGGTTTAAAAATAGATAAAAAATTTGCAAAAACGAAAAGCCACTAAAAATAAGTGGCTTTTATCAGGAAGGACTTATACGTAGAGAATGGCCTGTACCCGCCAGTGATCGATATGGTTATCTTCCTGCATCTGGATGATGCGATACCATGACGCGCCCTGTTCATCGGCCTTTAATGCCACGATACGTTCAACGTCTTGCGGGCTCCCCGAAATGTTATTGACGGAGATATGGCCTATTTCATTCAGACCCGTTACGCAATCCGCACTGGCGAATTCTGCTGGCTGCGCGGTGGTGCTCACAAGGCCTGCTGAGAGCAACAGAGAGGTCAAAGCAAGAGTTCGTTTCATCGTCAGCTCCATTTCACATATTTCCGGTATCCGCCGGGCAATCCTTCGCGAATAAACTCCCATTCCTTGTCGCTGGCATGGAGTTTATTGTGGACAGGAAAATGTCTATGGACGCAAAGCAGTGTAAATCTCGTTCAAAGGTAAACCATTATTTTCGGTACAAAATGGCTTGTGAATACCACTGTCCCGTTATGATGGTTTCGTCGATCATAATAATGACGTAATAATCTGCTTTAGCGGCGACGGCTTGTGCCTTTATTGCGTCTTCTGCGTCATCCGGCGAACCGCGAACCAGCGCGGAGACAGTGCCCATTCGCTGTAATCCTTCCGTCTGATTACGACGAATCTCCTGCGGATGATCGGCAACCGGGGGAGCGGGTTGCGGTGTACCCTGCAGTGCGCTACAGCCGCTGAGCAGAAACACCAGCAATAAAGCAGCAAACCTGTGCATAACCATATCTCGTTTCCTGTTAGCCATAGTGTAGTTGTCTGCGAATTTAGTTTTGGGGGAATGTTCCCGAAGTGTTATCTGGTACGCTATTTTCGAATGAAAATAGCGTCAAACCGTAACCCAGTTCTCAACATTATGAATCATTCATTCGTACAGGGTCGACAATGATTGAAATTGAAATACGCCATCTCGGTGAACATGAAATTTTACATGCCGTGCCGGCAGGAAAACGTGATAAACCGCTGCCGGTTGTGGTTTTTTATCATGGGTTTACCTCATCTAAACTGGTTTACAGCTATTTTGCGGTGGCGCTGGCGCAGGCGGGTTTTCGCGTGGTAATGCCGGATGCCCCTGACCACGGGGCGCGCTTCACGGGCGATGGACATGCGCGGCTTGGGCAGTTCTGGCACATTCTGCACGGCAGCCTGACCGAGTTTGCCGGGCTGCGCGATGCGCTTTATGAGGCAGGGCTGGTGGCCGATAATCGGCTGGCGGTGGCCGGGGCGTCGATGGGCGGTATGACGGCGCTGGGGATTATGACGCATCATCCTGACGTGAGGTCTGTCGCCTGTCTGATGGGCTCGGGCTATTTTACCTCGCTGGCGAAGACGCTTTTCCCCCCTCAGGATTTAACGCAAATTGCGGCGATGCTGGCAGAGTGGGAAGTGACCCGGGCATTGCCGCGCCTTGCCGATCGCCCGCTGCTGCTGTGGCACGGTGATGCGGATGATGTGGTGCCGCCGGACGGAACCTTCCGCCTGCAACAGGCGTTAAAGAATGAAGGACTGGACGCTAATCTGACCTGTTTGTGGGAATCGGGCGTCCGCCACCGCATCACGCCAACGGCGCTGGACGCCACGGTGGCATTTTTCCGCCAGCACCTTTAAACGCGCAGGACTTTGACGCCCTGATCTTCCAGCTTCTGGAGGATCTCCGGGTTCGCCCCTTTGCCGGTGATCACCATGTCGATCTGTTCTGCGCGGCTGAACAGCATGCCTGCGCGTTCACCGACTTTGCTGCTGTCGACCAGCACTACGAGCTTGCCCACAACGTTAAGCATGTTTTGTTCCGCCATTGCGGTCAGCATATCGGTTTTATACAAACCGTCAGCGGTCAGGCCTTTGCCGCTGGTAAACATCCAGTGCCCGGCGTAGAGACTGTTTTCGCTGTCCTGTGGGCTGAGCGTGATGGACTGGCTTTTATTGTACTGGCCGCCCATGATCACCACGCTCTCATGTTCCTGATCGATCAGGTAGTTAGCCAGCGGCAAATAGTTGGTGATGATTTGCACCGGCTTGCCGCACATCTCGCGACCCAGCAAAAACGCCGTGGAGCCGCAGTTGATGACGACGCTCTCACCGGGGTTCACCAGCTGCGATGCCGCTCTGGCAATCCGTACCTTTTCATCGTGATTCTGCGCCTGATGGATATTCATCGGCGACCAGCGTGGACGCTGCTGGCTGATGGCTTCCGCGCCGTTGCGGACTTTTTTCAGCTTGCCGCTCTCATCCAGCTTGTTGATGTCCCGCCGCGCGGTAGCGGGGGAGATGCCTAAACGTTCGATCACTTTCTCGACGGTGATAAACCCTGTTTGCGCCAGGAGTTCCAGTAAAATTTGATGCCGTTGCGCTTCCGTCATGAGCTATTCCGATAAGAATTGATTTGAAAAGATGATATTTGAAATAGCGTGAAATTACTAAAATAAATATGAAATCGCCAGACTCAGGGTCTGGCGATGTGGCCTCATAATCAGAGGAAGGACTTGAACGGAAGATCGGGCTCAATGGTGAAGCAATCATCGAAACCGCGTGGGTAGTGATATTCGAGATTGTCTTTGTCCAGAGGCCAGGTGAACTTGCCGCCGACCTGCCAGATAAACGGCTTAAAGCCATACTTCAGGCGGTCTTTTTTCATCTCCCACAGCACGCGGATTTCCTGCGGATCGGCCTGGAAGTTTGACCAGATATCGTGGTGGAACGGAATAACCACTTTGGTATTAAGCGCTTCCGCCATACGCAGCATGTCGGCGCTGGTCATTTTATCCGTAATACCGCGCGGGTTTTCGCCGTACGAGCCCAGCGCTACGTCAATCTGATGTTCGTTGCCGTGCTTCGCGTAATAGTTGGAGTAGTGGGAGTCACCGCTGTGGTACAGGGAGCCGCCCGGCGTCTTGAACAGGTAGTTCACCGCGCGCTCGTCCATGCCGTCCGGCAGTACGCCCGCAGCTTTCTGGTCGGCCGGCAGGGTAATCAGTGCGGTACGGTCAAAGGCATCCAGGGCGTGGATTTCAATGTCTTTGATTTTCACCACGTCGCCAGGCTTCATTACGATGCAGCGCTCTTTCGGCACGCCCCAGCCAATCCAGAGATCTACGCAGGTTTGCGGCCCGATAAAGGGTACGTCGTCCGCGCAGTTTTGCATTACCGCGGCCGCCACGTTCACGTCAATATGATCGTTATGATCGTGGGTAGAAAGCACAGCGTCGATCTGACGAATGGCAAACGGATCAAGCACAAACGGCGTGGTGCGCAGGTTCGGCTGCAGTTTTTCAACGCCGGCCATGCGCTGCATCTGGTGGCCTTTTTTCATCAGCGGATTACCGTGGCTCTGCTTGCCGGTGCCGCACCAGAAATCAACGCAGATATTGGCGCCGCCTTCTGATTTCAGCCAGATACCGGTGCAGCCCAGCCACCACATTGCAAACGTGCCAGGAGCAACCTGTTCCTGCTCGATCTCTTCGTTCAGCCAGCTACCCCACTCCGGGAATGTGCTCAGAATCCATGATTCACGGGTGATGGTTTTCACTTTACTCATCGTTTTGACTCCTGGGTTTAATCAAAAGTAATCATATGGTGATTTGTTGTGATTAATGCTGGCACCATTTAACGCGCTTTGCAATGGTAAAAATGAGGAATTTTATCTGCGCGACTTCACGGACTCTCCGCTATTTACTTGTTAGAGTATCGCATATTAAACATTAATCTAATGAATTATAAGGATTAATTTATTTTCATGGTACGGTAGTGAAAATCATTACTAACAGCATGGAAATAAATTGCGTGATGCGTCACAAATAATCAAATGCAATCTTGTGGTGATTATTTGTGATTAATAGAGTGATGACACCAACCGCACAGGGATTGCCCTTGTGTTCTCATTTCTGGAGAGAGTTATGGAGATCCTCTACAACGTCTTTACCGTTTTCTTTAATCAGGTAATGACCAACGCCCCGCTGTTGCTGGGTATCGTGACGTGCCTGGGGTACATCCTGCTGCGCAAAAGCGTCAGCGTGATTATTAAAGGCACCATCAAAACCATTATCGGTTTCATGTTGTTACAGGCGGGGTCAGGCATTCTGACCAGCACGTTTAAGCCAGTTGTCGCCAAAATGTCGGAAGTGTACGGCATTAACGGGGCTATCTCTGATACCTACGCCTCAATGATGGCGACCATCGATCGCATGGGCGACGCCTATAGCTGGGTGGGATATGCGGTTCTGCTCGCGCTGGCGCTGAACATTATCTATGTTCTGCTGCGCCGCATTACCGGTATTCGCACCATCATGCTCACCGGGCACATTATGTTCCAGCAGGCGGGGCTGATCGCGGTTTCTCTCTACATCTTCGGCTACCCCATGTGGACCACAATCATCTGCACCGCCGTGCTGGTCTCGCTCTACTGGGGTATCACCTCCAACATGATGTATAAGCCAACGCAGATAGTGACTGACGGCTGCGGCTTCTCCATCGGTCACCAGCAGCAGTTTGCCGCCTGGCTTGCTTATAAAGTTGCGCCGTACCTGGGCAAAAAAGAAGAGAGTGTTGAAGACCTTAAGCTGCCGGGCTGGCTCAATATCTTCCATGACAACATCGTTTCGACCGCGATTGTGATGACCATCTTCTTCGGCGCCATTCTGCTCTCCTTCGGTATTGACGTGGTGCAGGCGATGGCAGGGAAAACCCACTGGACGGTCTATATCCTGCAGACCGGCTTCTCCTTCGCGGTGGCGATTTTCATCATCACTCAGGGCGTACGTATGTTCGTCGCCGAACTGTCGGAAGCCTTCAACGGTATCTCTCAGCGCCTGATCCCTGGTGCGGTACTGGCGATTGACTGTGCGGCTATCTATAGCTTTGCGCCAAACGCCGTCGTCTGGGGCTTTATGTGGGGCACCATCGGCCAGCTGATTGCGGTGGGCATTCTGGTGGGTTGCGGTTCCTCAATCCTGATTATTCCTGGCTTTATCCCGATGTTCTTCTCCAACGCCACCATCGGCGTGTTTGCTAACCACTTCGGCGGCTGGCGCGCGGCGCTCAAGATCTGACTGGTGATGGGCATGGTGGAAATCTTCGGTTGCGTGTGGGCGGTCAAGCTCACCGGTATGAGCGCCTGGATGGGTATGGCGGACTGGTCAATTCTGGCACCGCCGATGATGCAGGGCTTTGCCTCCGTCGGGCTGGTCTTTATGGCCGTCATCATCCTGATTGCTCTGGCTTATATGTTCTTCGCTGGCCGTTCGCTGCGAGCAGAAGAAGATGCGGAAAAACAAACAGCAGAAGTTTCTGCTCACTAAGGAGTATCGATTATGACCGTACGTATCCTGGCTGTGTGTGGCAATGGGCAAGGTAGTTCCATGATCATGAAGATGAAAGTGGACCAGTTTTTAACCCAGTCAAACATCGACCACACGGTGAACAGCTGCGCAGTGGGTGAATACAAAAGTGAACTGAACGGCGCGGACATCATCATCGCTTCAACTCACATTGCCGGTGAGATTAGCGTGTCGGGCAACAAATATGTGGTAGGCGTACGCAACATGCTGTCGCCTGCGGATTTCGGGCCAAAACTGCTGGAAGTGATCAAAGAGCACTTCCCACAAGACGTGAAGTAAGGACGCCACATGAAACTACGTGATTCGCTGGCAGAGAATAACTCCATCCTTTTACAGGCCGACGCCAGCACCTGGCAGGAAGCGGTAAAGCTGAGTGTGGATCTGCTGGTTAAGGCGGACGTTGTCGAGCCGCGCTATTACCAGGCCATTCTCGATGGCGTGGCGCAGCACGGCCCCTACTTTGTGATTGCGCCGGGCCTGGCAATGCCGCACGGCCGCCCGGAAGAGGGCGTCAAGAAAACCGGCTTCGCGCTGGTGACGCTGAAAACGCCGCTGGTGTTTAACCACGAAGATAACGACCCGGTCGATATTCTCATCACCATGGCGGCCGTTGATGCCAACACCCACCAGGAGGTCGGCATTATGCAGATCGTCAATCTGTTTGATGACGAAGCCAACTTTGACCGTTTACGCGCCTGCCGCACCGCGCAGGACGTGCTGGATTTAATTGATAACGCCACTGCGGCGGCCGTTTAAGAGGAATTGAACATGTCATTACCAATGTTGCAAGTTGCGCTGGATAACCAGACGCTGTCTCACGCTTACGAAACCACCCGCCTGATTGCGGAAGAGGTGGATATCATCGAAGTGGGGACCATTCTGTGCGTGGGCGAAGGCGTGCGCGCCGTTCGCGACCTGAAGGCGCTCTATCCGCACAAAATCGTGCTGGCGGATGCCAAAATTGCCGACGCAGGCAAAATCCTTTCCCGCATGTGCTTTGAAGCCAACGCCGACTGGGTCACCGTGATCTGCTGTGCGGATATCAACACCGCCAAAGGCGCGCTGGACGTGGCAAAAGAGTTTAACGGCGACGTGCAGATTGAGCTGACCGGCTTCTGGACCTGGGAGCAGGCGCAGGAGTGGCGCGAAGCGGGCATCCAGCAGGTGGTTTACCACCGCAGCCGCGATGCCCAGGCCGCAGGCGTGGCGTGGGGCGAAGCGGATATCAGCGCGATTAAACGTCTGGCGGATATGGGCTTCAAAGTCACCGTCACCGGTGGCCTGGCGCTGGAAGATCTGCCGCTGTTCCAGGGCATCCCTATTCATGTCTTTATTGCCGGCCGCAGCATTCGCGACGCGGCCTCTCCGGTGGAAGCGGCGCGTCAGTTCAAACGCTCAATCGCTCAGCTTTGGGGCTAAGGAGCGGGTATGTTGTCAAAACAGGTCCCGCTTGGCATCTATGAAAAGGCACTCCCTGCGGGGGAGTGCTGGCTGGAGCGGTTACAGCTGGCAAAACAGCTGGGTTTCGATTTTGTCGAAATGTCAGTGGATGAGACGGACGAGCGTCTCTCTCGCCTGGACTGGAGCCGCGAACAGCGTCTGGCGCTGGTGAGCGCCATTGCCGAGACCGGCGTGCGCGTGCCGTCCATGTGCCTGAGCGCCCATCGTCGTTTCCCTCTGGGATGTGAAGATGATGCCGTGCGTGCTGAAGGTCTGGAGATCATGGGCAAAGCCATTCGCTTTGCCCAGGACGTGGGTATCCGCGTGATCCAACTGGCGGGTTATGACGTTTACTATCAGGAAGCCAACGATGAAACGCGCCGTCGTTTCCGTGACGGCCTGAAAGAGAGCGTTGAGATGGCAAGCCGCGCGCAGGTTACGCTGGCGATGGAGATCATGGACTACCCGTTGATGAACTCCATCAGCAAAGCGCTGGGCTATGCGCACTATCTGAATAACCCATGGTTCCAGCTTTATCCGGATATCGGCAACCTGTCGGCATGGGATAACGACGTGCAGATGGAGCTGCAGGCGGGCATCGGGCATATCGTGGCGGTGCATGTTAAAGATACCCGTCCTGGCGTATTTAAAAACGTACCGTTTGGCACCGGGGTGGTGGATTTCGAACGGTGCTTCGAGACGCTCAGGCAGACAGGCTATTGCGGGCCTTACCTGATTGAGATGTGGAGCGAAACGTCAGACGACCCGGCTGCGGAAGTAGCAAAAGCGCGGGACTGGGTGCGCGAGCGGATGGTGCGGGCGGGTTTGCTGGAGGTTGAACATGCTTAAGCTGAAACAGCAGGTCTTTGAAGCCAATATGGATCTGCCGCGCTATGGCCTGGTCACGTTCACCTGGGGCAACGTGAGCGCTATCGACCGCGAGCAGGGGCTAATCGTGATTAAGCCGAGCGGCGTGGCGTATGACACCATGAAAGCAGACGATATGGTGGTGGTGGATCTCGACGGAAACGTCGTGGAGGGAAAATGGCGTCCCTCTTCAGATACCGCAACCCATCTGGCGCTGTACCGGCGATATCCGTCCCTTGGCGGCGTGGTGCATACCCACTCCACGCACGCGACGGCCTGGGCACAGGCGGGGCTGCCCATCCCGGCGCTGGGCACGACCCACGCGGACTACTTCTTTGGCGACATTCCCTGCACGCGAGCGTTAACGCAGGCTGAAGTAGAAGGGGAGTACGAACGCAACACCGGCAAGGTGATTATCGAAACACTGGGTGAAACGGAACCGCTGCATACGCCGGGGATTGTGGTGTATCAGCACGGTCCATTCTCCTGGGGTAAAGATGCTCACGACGCGGTACACAATGCTGTCGTGATGGAAGAGGTGGCTAAAATGGCGTGGATTGCCCGCGGCATTAATCCGCAGCTTCAGGGCATTGATGATTACCTGATGAACAA
Source organism: Enterobacter sp. ECC_219_Taxon_10 (assembly GCF_058354905.1). Classification (NCBI taxonomy): domain Bacteria; kingdom Pseudomonadati; phylum Pseudomonadota; class Gammaproteobacteria; order Enterobacterales; family Enterobacteriaceae; genus Enterobacter; species Enterobacter sp. ECC_219_Taxon_10. The sequence continues at coordinate 474,274 of NZ_CM178005.1, forward strand.
GCATTTCATGCGCAAGCACGGCCCAAATGCCTACTACGGGCAGAAGTGAATAAGTGCTCTGGAATACCAAAAAACAGTTGTAACCGGTGGTATTCCGGAGCCATTCACAAAAAAAAGCCCCCGGGCAGGGGGCAACGTCAACTATGGCTATGTTTTCGTTGTTGGCTTTCCTGGTGCTAGCGTTAAGGCGTTACCGGTAGATATCTGCACTGGCGTGCATATTGCCGTTGCTGCCGGGCTCACGGGTTAACATCACATGGTAATAGGTTGCGCCCTGGGCATCGGTCTCTTCATTTAGTGCCTGATCTGCTTCGCTTTCAGTGGCGAAATTATGATTGATATAGATTACGCCTAAGCTGTGCACATCATCCATGTTTCTGGCCTGCCGGCCGTCTATTTTGATGGCTGCCATCGCGTTTGCACTGAGCAAAAGCGCAGCCATTATGGCTAATGCGATTTTTTTCATGATATGCGCTCCACGACTGCGTGCTGTGAGAGGGGAATGCTCCTTCTTTAATTCAGTGGGTCTCTGATTAAAGTGTAATCACTCATCCGGCGGGGATACGTGACCATTTCTGATGCAGTTGTTCAAAAAAGCAACGCTTCCGGATGCGTTTAATATTAAATCACCCACTTAGACCAGCTTTACGCTTTGTGCGAATTATTTGTGCAATCAGCTTGAGTTTCCAGGGGCGCGCAAGTATTATGACGCGTCAATTTTTCAGCCGACCTTTAACACGTTCCTTGCCTCCCCGGGCCTCGGCTGACCCAGACAGGAGGCTGAATAATCCGTAAGGAGCAATTCGATGCGTCATTACGAAATCGTTTTTATGGTCCATCCTGACCAGAGCGAACAGGTTCCGGGTATGATCGAGCGTTATTCTGCTGCCATCACTGGTGCAGAAGGTACGATCCACCGTCTGGAAGACTGGGGCCGCCGTCAGCTGGCTTACCCGATCAACAAACTGCACAAAGCACACTACGTTCTGATGAACGTTGAAGCGCCGCAGGAAGTGATCGATGAGCTGGAAACTACCTTCCGCTTCAACGATGCCGTTATCCGCAGCATGGTTATGCGTACCAAAAACGCAGTTACCGAAGCATCTCCGATGGTTAAAGCGAAAGACGAGCGCCGTGAGCGTCGCGATGATTTCGCAAACGAAACCGCAGATGATTCTGATGCTGGGGATTCTGAAGAGTAATTTCTGATGACCAACCGTCTGGCGTTGTCCGGCATCGTATGCAGGGCTCCCCTTCGAAAGGTCAGTCCATCAGGAATTCCGCATTGCCAGTTCGTGCTTGAGCATCGTTCTGTGCAAGAGGAAGCCGGGTTTCACCGGCAGGCGTGGTGCCAAATGCCCGTTATTATTAGCGGACACGAAAACCAGGCCATTACTCACAGTTTAACGGTCGGTAGCGCAGTAATCGTTCAGGGGTTCATCTCTTGCCATAAGGCAAAGAACGGCCTGAGCAAAATGGTTCTGCATGCCGAGCAGATTGATTTGATAGATACTGGAGACTAGCCATATGGCACGTTATTTCCGTCGTCGCAAGTTCTGCCGTTTCACCGCGGAAGGCGTTCAAGAGATCGACTATAAAGATATCGCAACGCTGAAAAACTACATCACCGAAAGCGGTAAGATTGTCCCAAGCCGTATCACCGGTACTCGTGCAAAATATCAGCGTCAGCTGGCTCGCGCTATCAAACGCGCTCGCTACCTGTCCCTGCTGCCGTACACTGATCGTCATCAGTAATCGGGCACGGTCCATTAATACGACTTTAAGAGGATAAGGTAATGCAAGTTATTCTGCTTGATAAAGTAGCAAACCTGGGCAGCCTGGGTGATCAGGTAAACGTTAAAGCGGGCTACGCTCGTAACTTCCTGGTTCCACAGGGTAAAGCTGTTCCAGCTACTAAGAAAAACGTAGAGTTTTTCGAAGCACGTCGTGCTGAACTGGAAGCCAAACTGGCTGACGTTCTGGCGGCTGCTAACGCTCGCGCTGAAGCAATCAACGCACTGGGCACTGTTACCATCGCTTCCAAAGCTGGCGACGAAGGTAAACTGTTCGGTTCCATCGGTACCCGCGATATCGCTGATGCAGTTACTGCAGCAGGCGTTAAAGTGGCTAAGAGCGAAGTTCGCATGCCGAACGGCGTTCTGCGTACCACTGGTGAGCACGAAGTTGACTTCCAGGTTCACAGCGAAGTGTTCGCTAAACTGGTTGTTAACGTTGTAGCTGAGTAATTTTACTCTGCTCGCGTCGAAGCGCCGGCCTTGTGCCGGCGTTTTGCTTTTTTAAGGCTACCGGCCATTCTCTTTTTATCTTGTATGGTAGCTATTCCTGACGCATTCTCAGATAATAAAATGAAACGCAATTTTATTTATGAGATTTGTCATGGATACCGCTCCGCCCACGCCCGTCTTTGCCCGTCGAAATGTGGCCTATGCCTGCGCCACGCTCTGCTGTTTACTCTGGGGAAGCTCGTACCCGGCCATTAAAAATGGTTATGAACTCTTTCAGATTGCGACCGATGACATCCCATCCAAAGTTGTTTTTGCCGGATACCGCTTTCTGTTTGCCGGTGCGCTGCTGCTGCTGTTTGCTCTGGCTCAGCGAAAACCGATTGGCAGGCTCACGCCCACGCAGTTTGGCCAGCTCACGATCCTCGGATTGACCCAGACGACAATCCAGTACACCTTCTTCTATGTAGGGCTTGCCTACACGACGGGGGTGAATGGCTCAATCATGAACGCCACCGGCACCTTCTTCAGCGTGCTGCTGGCGCACTTTATCTATCACAACGACAAACTCAGCTATAACAAAACGCTGGGCTGTATTCTCGGGTTTGCCGGGGTGATGCTGGTGAACTTCCACAGTGGGTTAAGCGATTTCCAGTTTGTCTGGAAAGGTGACGGCTTCGTGGTGCTGGCGGCCTTTATTCTCTCTGCCGCCACGCTTTACGGGAAACGTATTTCCCAGACCGTCGACCCAACGGTGATGACCGGCTGGCAGCTGGCGATAGGCGGGGCTGCGCTGGTTGCAGGAGGCTATGCCACGGGCGGGACGCTGGAAGTGCACAGCATGAAGGCTGTCGCGGTGCTGGGGTATCTGACGCTGCTCTCATCCGTGGCGTTCGCCCTGTGGAGTGCACTGCTGAAAGTGAACCGGGTGAGCATGATTGCCCCGTTCAACTTTGTCATTCCGGTTGCAGGGACGGTGCTTTCCGCAATCTTTCTCGGCGAAAATATTCTGGATATCAAATATGCGATTGCGCTGGTGCTGGTCTGCTCGGGGATCTGGTGGGTGAATAAACGGAGTGCCTGAGAACAAAGTGCCGGGTGGCGGCTTCGCCTTACCCGGCCTATGCCATTAACGTGCTCTGATGAAACTACCGTCCGGCTGGCGGGTAAACAGTACCTGCTGCCCATTTCCGGTATCAATCGTCAGCCCGGTGACCACGCCGCTGGCATTCTGGCGAATCTGCACCATCTGGCCATTCTGCAGGTTACTGAGCGGCTTACCTGCACCTTCAACCTTAGCCATGGCATACACGTCGGTTGGTGGCAGGTTGTGGTCGCGGAAAAGCTGTGCCAGCGTTTTGCCCGGCTCCACGCGATAGGAACGCCACTGCTGCTCAATGCCGGTAGGCTGCTGGGTTTGCGGCTCAGACGGGGCCGCGGCCTGCTCCTGCGGCTGTTCATCCTGAACGGGTTCAGGTTCAACCGGCGCGACCTGGCCTGGATCGTTAGACGGGGTCACCAGCTGTGTCTGCATGGGCTGCGCGTCAGGCTGCGGCCGCGTTTGCGACTGAATATCCAGCTGTGCATTGCGGGTGACAGGCGCGGTATCGACATCATCACCGCCGGAAGGAAGCAGGAAGCCCACGATGACCATCAGCGCACCAATGATGATCCCCCTGCGGTGCAGAGGAGGCAGCGGGTCCATAATGCGAAAATTGTCCGGCGCCTGCCAGATTTTCGCCAGGGTAGGTTTCAGTTCAAATCGCCCGGGCATGGCTCTCCTCCTGCTCCGCGTCTTTTATATCCTGTGCTTCGAAGTATAGTTCGCTAACTGCCTGAACGACGTAACAAACCCGACTTCCGTGACATCAGTTCGGGATTAATCCTGGTTGCCTCTATTGTTTCTGTTTCGTCGCGGTTTGTCACCCTAACTTAAGACAAAGTTTTACCCATAAGGGCATGGCTGATATGCTGCCCGCTACTTTAAATGTGATGGAAGGAAAACCCATGACCACCCCGACTTTTGACACTATCGAAGCGCAGGCAAGTTACGGTATCGGCTTGCAGGTAGGACAGCAGCTGAGCGAATCCGGCCTGGAAGGTCTGTTACCTGAAGCGCTGGTGGCGGGTATCGCTGACGCGCTGGAAGGTAAACAGCCTGCCGTTCCGGTTGACGTTGTGCACCGTGCGCTGCGTGAAATTCACGAACGTGCTGACGCCGTGCGTCGCGCGCGTTTCGAAGAGATGGCAGCCGAAGGCGTGAAATATCTGGAAGAGAACCGCGAGCGTGAAGGCGTGAACAGCACCGAGTCTGGCCTGCAGTTCCGCGTGATCAACCAGGGCGACGGCGCTATCCCGGCGCGTACCGACCACGTTCGCGTTCACTACACCGGTAAACTGATCGACGGTACCGTGTTCGACAGCTCCGTGGCGCGCGGCGAACCGGCTGAATTCCCGGTCAACGGCGTTATCGCGGGTTGGATCGAAGCCCTGACCCTGATGCCAGTCGGTTCCAAATGGGAACTGACCATCCCGCACAACCTGGCCTACGGCGAGCGTGGCGCTGGCGCGTCCATTCCGCCATTCAGCACCCTGGTATTTGAAGTCGAACTGCTGGAAATCGTGTAATCGACTTTTCTTATTTCCTCTCTCCGTCCGGGGAGAGGAAATAGTGATAAAACCTATAGTTATGACAGAATCAATATTTTATCTTGCAAACGAAACTGTTGCGTGTATTTTTGTGAGCTGTTTCGCGCTGTATGAGTGATATGACACTCACTTTCAACATATTATTAACATAATATCTAAATCATAGTATTCATCCCGCCGATTCTTACCTAATATCGATAAACCCTTACAAAGGGACCGTCATTTATTTGACGTTTTTAAAGGCCAGAAGAGCCTTAACAACACAGACAGGCATAAACAGGAAAAATTACATGGTAGATCAGGTCAAAGTCGCCGCTGCAGAAGAGGCGACGTCTGAACAGTCGCTACGGCGCAATCTCACAAACCGTCATATACAGCTTATCGCCATTGGCGGTGCCATCGGCACCGGGCTGTTTATGGGATCGGGCAAAACCATCAGTCTTGCCGGGCCGTCGATCATTTTCGTTTATATGATCATCGGTTTTATGCTCTTCTTCGTGATGCGTGCAATGGGTGAATTGCTGCTCTCGAACCTCGAATACAAATCCTTCAGCGACTTCGCGTCTGACCTGCTCGGGCCATGGGCGGGCTATTTTACCGGGTGGACCTACTGGTTCTGCTGGGTAGTCACCGGAATGGCGGACGTCGTGGCGATTACCGCCTACGCGCAGTTCTGGTTCCCGGGGCTGTCGGACTGGGTCGCCTCGCTGGCGGTGATTATTCTGCTGCTGAGCCTCAACCTCGCCACCGTGAAAATGTTCGGTGAGATGGAGTTCTGGTTCGCGATGATCAAGATCGTCGCTATCGTGGGGCTGATTGTTGTGGGCCTGGTGATGGTATTGACGCACTTCCAGTCGCCAACGGGCGTTCAGGCGTCCTTTACCCATCTGTGGAACGACGGCGGCTGGTTCCCGAAAGGCATCAGCGGCTTCTTTGCTGGCTTCCAGATTGCGGTGTTTGCGTTTGTAGGGATTGAGCTGGTGGGGACTACGGCTGCGGAAACCAAAGACCCGGAGAAATCCCTGCCGCGTGCCATCAACTCTATTCCGCTGCGCATTATTATGTTCTACGTCTTCGCGCTGATCATTATTATGTCCGTGACGCCGTGGAGCTCCGTGGTGCCCAGCAAGAGCCCGTTCGTTGAGCTGTTCGTGCTGGTAGGGCTGCCCGCTGCCGCTAGCCTGATTAACTTCGTGGTACTGACCTCAGCGGCATCGTCTGCGAACAGCGGCGTGTTCTCCACCAGCCGTATGCTATTTGGTCTGGCGCAGGAGGGCGTGGCGCCGAGCGCCTTTGCGAAACTGTCTAAACGTGCGGTGCCGGCGAAAGGGCTGACCTTCTCATGCATGTGCCTGTTGGGTGGCGTGGTGATGCTCTACGTGAACCCAAGCGTGATTGGCGCGTTCACTATGATCACCACGGTCTCGGCGATCCTGTTCATGTTCGTCTGGACCATTATCCTGTGCTCGTACCTGGTGTACCGCAAACAGCGTCCACACCTGCATGAGAAATCGATCTACAAGATGCCGCTGGGCAAGCTGATGTGCTGGGTGTGCATGGCGTTCTTCGTGTTCGTTCTGGTGCTGCTGACGCTGGAAGACGATACCCGTCAGGCGCTGATCGTCACGCCGCTGTGGTTCATCGCGCTGGGGCTGGGCTGGCTGTTTATCGGCAAGAAACGTATAGCAGGCATGCGTTAAGCATGTTGCCGGGTGGCGCTGACGCTTACCCGGCCTATGTTCGAGGACGTTGTAGGCCCGGTAAGCGCTAGCGCCACCGGGCTTTTTTATTCCCCCGCCAATGCCCGCGGAAACAGCACGTTATTCTCAAGACTGATGTGTTCCATCAGGTCGTCAATCATCTCGTTAATGCCGTTGTACATCGCTTTCCAGGTGGTGCACGCTTCTGGCGGCGGCGTGACGTTGTCGGTGGTGTGTTTGATCACGTCCAGCAGTTCGCCCGCATCATCATGTTCGCTTTCCATCACGCTGATGGGCCCCATCGCCTGGCTGCCCATTCCCTGTTTAATCATCGGGAAGAGGATCTGCTCTTCTTTCATCATGTGGCTGGAAAGCTCTTCGTGCAGCATGGTCAGGTATTTTGCCAGACCGCGCGGTACGGAAGGCTTGTCGGCGTGGACGCGCTCAACTTTCGTCGCCTGCAGGATCAGCTCAGGCAGCTGCTCACGGTGGCGGTCGTGGTAACGCACAATGATATGGTCGATGATTTCCGCGAGCGGGGCGGTGCGCCAGTCTTTGTCGACAGGCTGTTCGGCCAGAAGTGCCAGTTCCGCTTCGATAACCTCCACGTTCAGCTCTTTACGCGAGGCCGCTCGCGCCAGGGTCTGCTTACCGCCGCAGCAGTAATCCATATCGTATTTACGGAACAGCGCAGAAGCGCGAGGGATGGAGAGCGCCAGCTCGCCAAGGGGTTGGTCGCGAAAGGCCATAGCAGTTACCTCGTCATCAAGAATATAAGGTGCATATTAAATGCATCTTTATGACGACGCTATAACCCTTTAGAGGGAAGGGGAAAAGTGCGACGGGGATCACAAAAAAATGTCCCGTTTAACTCCCTGAATGGACTTAGGAAAGTGGTTTAGAAACTTTTTAAAGGTGGAGAAACAGTAAACAACCCGCCGCGCGTGCCGATAGATACTCGTCAGAGAAACCTGCATATAACAAAGGCAACGTATGTTTAAACGTATAAAAGTCATTACTCTTCTTATCTCGGTGCTGCTTGTGCTCGGCATCATGCAAGTGATTTCCGCGGGTATTTTTATTAACGCGCTGAATAACGATAAAGACAACTTCACCGTGTCGCAGCTCTCCAGTAAAAACGTCGCGGAGTTTACCGATGCGTGGATCAGCCTGAATCAGGCGCGGGTGACGCTGAACCGCGGGATGCTGCGCCTGCAAAGCAGCATGGCCTCTCAGATTAACGGTGGGCAGCTCAATGAGCTGGTCAACACGGCGAAGAATCTGCTGGCCGATGCGCAGGTCCATTACGATAAATACTACGCCCTGCCGAATACGCCGGGGCTGGATGAGAATCTGGCCAAGCGTCTCGAAGAGCAGTACCGCATTTACTCCTCCACGCTGACGCAAATGAACGTCCTGCTGAGCCAGGGCAATCTGGAGGACATGTTCAAGCAGAACGCGGAGCATAAACAGACCGCGATGCAGGCGGTTTACCGCGAGTGGCGCGAAGCGCAGGCAATGCTTACCGATAAAGGCATCCAGGATAATGAAAGCGACTACAAACGCATCCTGTGGATCCTCTCTGCGGTGATGCTGCTGGTGATTGTGGTGATTGTCTCCAGCTGGATCGCTATGCGCCGCGTGCTGCTGCTGCCTCTGGAAGAGGTGATTAACCATATTCGCGCCATTGCGGCGGGGGATTTAACCCAGCCGATTCAGGCTGAAGGTAAGAATGAAATGGCTATTCTGGCGCGCAACGTTCAGGAGATGCAAACCTCGCTGGCGAACACCGTGGGCGTGGTGCGTGAAGGTGCGGATACCATCTACACCGGCGCCGGTGAAATTTCTGCCGGGAGTAACGACCTCTCTTCCCGTACCGAGCAGCAGGCCGCGTCTCTGGAAGAAACGGCAGCCAGCATGGAACAGCTGACGGCAACCGTGAAGCAGAACGCCGATAACGCACGTCAGGCTTCCCGTCTGGCGCTGGATGCCTCCTCAACGGCGAAGAAGGGTGGGAATGTAGTAGAAGGCGTCGTGCGTACGATGGACGAAATCGCGACCAGTTCCAGCAAAATTGCGCAAATTACAAACGTGATCGACGGTATTGCCTTCCAGACCAATATTTTGGCACTGAACGCGGCGGTGGAAGCGGCGCGCGCGGGCGAACAGGGCCGTGGCTTTGCGGTAGTCGCAGGGGAAGTTCGAACGCTTGCCCAGCGCAGCGCACAGGCGGCGAAAGAGATTAAGGCGCTGATCGATGATTCCGGCGAGCGCGTCAACGCAGGCTCGCAGCTGGTGAATGAAGCGGGCGCGACGATGGCGGAGATCGTCAACGCAGTCACCCGCGTGACCGACATCATGGGCGAAATTGCCTCTGCCTCTGACGAGCAGAGCCGCGGTATCGACCAGGTGGGCCAGGCGGTCGCCGAGATGGACCGCGTGACCCAGCAGAACGCCTCGCTGGTGGAAGAGTCGGCGGCTGCTGCGGCCGCGCTGGAAGATCAGGCTGCACGCCTGAACGAAGCGGTGGCGGTGTTCAAAATCACCCGCAACCAGGTGGTCAAAGCGGCACCGGTGAAAACCTATGTGCCAAAAGCGCAGCCCGCAGCGGCGGCGTCAGAAGGGAACTGGGAAACGTTTTAAGGACTTGCCCGGTGGCGGCTACGCCTTACCGGGCCTACGATTTTGTAGGCCCTGCAAGCGCAGCGCCGCCGGGCAATGCTCACATCTCCGACGCCGGAACGACCCTTGGTTTTTCCGGCTTCGCTCTCACCGCAATCACCACCCCCACGACCAGCAATAATATTCCACAGGCTGTTAAAAGCGGCGGCACGCTCTGGCGCATCAGGAAGGTATAAAGCAGTCCCGCAAGGGTTTCGAAGACAATCAGCGGCCCTAAAATCACCGTCGGCAGCTTCTGGCTGGCAATGTTCCAGCACAGCGCACCCACCCAGGAGCACAGCACCGCAATCGCAACCATTAAGCCAATAAACACCCACGGCCTCGGCCCGAAGGGCTGGGCGAAGTCTGGCTGTTGATGGCCTAACCAGAGGCACGCGCCGACATACCCCACCAGTGACACGGGCAAGGTGACCAGCGCCTGCGCCGTCGCCCACATCATCGGGTGCTTGTCCGGGTTTTCCCGCAGCCAGCGCGCATTGCGCAGGGCGTACCAGGCCCAGCACGCCACCGAGATGAACGCTAAAACGATCCCCGAACCGTAACGCCATAAGCTGAAATCGCCCAGCCCGTGGCGCAGCTCGGCGATATTGACGCACACCAGTCCCACTGCGGTGCACATCAGCGCCGGGGCCATTTTTGACCACGCCAGCCTGCCGTCCCGGTGGCTATAGAGCAGATTCGCGAAGATGGGGATGACCACCGGCAGCGTGCCGATAATCATGGTGGAAACCGGCGCACCGGTACGCTGAATGGCGCTTGCCAGACAGACGTAATAGATCAGGTTACCCATCATGGTCAGTGCCAGCGCGGTACCCCAGTCCTGACGGCTGAGCTGACGCAAGCGCGCGCGTCCCAGCCACGCCAGGGGCAGGGCAATCAGCCCCAGCGCCAGGTAACGTCCGGTCGACTGCAGTATGGCCGGATACTCGGGTACGATCAGCGGGCCGACAAAAATCAGCCCCCACATCATCCCTGCCAGCAGGGCATACAACACGCCACTAATCATTTTTCCATCCTGTTTGATTCACGTTGCACTCAGTGTAGGAGGGACAAATACGCGCGTATTGTATGAGATTGCGCTTTAGCGCCGGGTGACCTGCTTCTGGTAGCGAACGGGAGTAATGCCGTAGCGGCGGGTAAACGCGCGGGTTAAATGCGACTGGTCGGTCAACCCGGTCGCGGCGGCGACCTCAGCTGCGGGCATGCCGTGGGTGAGGAACGCTTTGGCGCGCCACAGGCGGATGGCCATCAGCATCTGGTGCGGCGTAACGTGGAAATGGGCTTTGAACTGACGCTGAAAATGGTACGGGCTGAGCGAGACAACGTTCGCCAGCTCGTCCAGCGTCAGGGCGTGCATATAGTTGTCGTGCAGATACTCGCGCACGCGTTCGAACCGGTGTGCACCTTCCTGAACTACCGGCGCGTGATGGGCTAACGGCTGAAAGGTCTCAATCAAATCCAGCAATAAGCCTTTTTGCGCCAGCGGGTCGTCCGTATGCCACAGGCCGTAAATCAGCCTGCCGATTTGCTGCGAGCGCAGCGGGTCATAGCGGGTTACGTCGCTGAACCACCAGTGGCGCAGGCCGGTTACCTCTTCCAGCAGGTCAGGCTCGATGTAAACCATCCGGTAGCGCCAGCCGTCTTCAGTGGCGGACTCCCCGGTATGGATCTCATCCGGGTTCATGGTAACAACGGATTTTTCAGGTGCGAGATGCTGGGTACCGCGATAGCGAAAGCGTTCGGCACCGGTTTCAATCGTGCCGATCCCGAAGGCTTCATGGGTGTGAGGCTCAAAGGCGTAGTCAGAGATATGCGCGTGATAGAGTTCAAGGCCCGGCAGCTGCGCCAGGTGGCGAAAGCGCGCGCTGTCTCTCTCATCAATAAACTGTTCCGGTACGCCTTGCACGGTGAGCCTCCTCATGGGTCATCGTTTCATTATCAGAGATGACCCGAGGGGATGCCACAAAAAATAACCAATCCGTAACAATTACAGAATGGCTTTGACGCTCTCCGCCAGCGGCGTGGTTGGACGGCCAATCAGCTTGCTGAGGGTACGGCTGTCGTCAAACAGGCCGCCTTTGGACGCGCCCACATCGGAGTCCGCGAGCATATCTGCCAGCCCGGCAGGCAAGCCGACGCTTTTCAGCGCGGCGGCGAAATCTGCCTCGCTGAGATTCTGATAGGTTACCGGCTTTCCGCTCTGCTTGCTGAGCTCCGCCGCCAGCTCGCTCAGCGTCCAGCCGTGGTCGCCTGCCAGTTCGTATACTTTGCCCGCATGACCCTCTTCAGCGATGACTTTGGCGGCCGCCGCTGCATAGTCTGCACGGGTCGCAGAGGCAATTTTGCCTTCGCCTGCGGCACCGATAAACACGCCGTGTTCCAGCGCGGGCGGCGCGCTCGCCAGGTAGTTTTCGGTATACCAGCCGTTGCGCAGCAGGGCATGAGGAATGCCGGACGCCGCCAGCGCTTTTTCCGTCGCGACGTGTTCAACGTGCAGACCCAGTGGTGATTTGTCCGCATGCAGCAGGCTGGTGTAGGCGATAAATTTCACGCCTGCCGTTTTGGCGGCGTTAATGACGTTCTGGTGCTGGGTTGCGCGCTGGCCTACTTCGCTGGAAGAGATCAGCAGCAGCTTATCCACACCGCTCAGCGCGGCGGTGAAGGCGGCTTCGTCGGTGTAATCCGCCTGACGAACCACAATGCCCTGCTGGCTCAACGCTTCAGCTTTCGCCGGGTTACGCACGATAGCCACAATCTGGCTGGCCGGTACGGTATTTAACAACTGCTCGATAACGAGATGGCCAAGCTGGCCAGTAGCGCCGGTAATCGCGATCATGATGAATCTCCTTCGTGTTTGTCTGGTGTTGTGGCACACTAGCACCATAGCTAACTTTTAGTAAGTACGTACAAAAAGGTAAGTATGAAAACAACGATACCAACGCTCAGCGAACAAATGCGCGATGGCAATCTTTTCGCGGAACAGTGTCCTTCACGGGAGGTGCTCAAGCACGTTACCAGCCGCTGGGGGGTACTGATTCTGCTGGCCCTGCAGGAGGGAACGCACCGCTTCAGCGATCTGCGCCGTAAAATGGGTGGGGTGAGCGAAAAGATGCTGTCCCAGTCGCTTCAGGCGCTGGAGCAGGACGGATTTGTCGATCGTGTGTCGTATCCGGTCGTGCCGCCTCATGTCGAGTATAGCCTGACGCCGATGGGGATTGAGGTCAGTGAGAAAGTGGCCGCGCTGGCAGACTGGATTGAGGTCAATACGCCGAAGGTGATGGCGAATCGGGATGAGCGTGCGGCGTAAAAGCCGGGTATGTGCGGCCTGATGCCCTCTCCCACAAGGAGAGGGAACAAACACCATAAACGGCAACGCGCGTTGCCGTTTTGCTTTTACCTGCTCAAATCCACCTGATAAATCGCGAACCCGATATCATCCGTTGCAACCTTCTTCATCGGATACTGCGCCTTGTCCTTAATGAACCTGGCCGCCTTATCGGACGGTGACGTTTCAAAGCGGATATCCAGTTTTGTCTCGCTATGAATCGGCGCAAGACGCCAGTTGTTATCCACCGCCGGGTGAATTTCGCCCGCCTTCTTCGACTCTGCGCCGATCCACGCCGCCAATACCGAGCGGTTTTCGTCCGGTGACGCAAAAGCGATGTGGCTATCCCCCGTACCGGCAAACTTACCGCCGTAGGCGCGATAGTTATTTGTCACCACCAGGAAGGTGGCATTCGGGTCGATCGCCTTGCCGTTGAAGGTCAGGTTTTTAATGCGCTCCGCCTGCGGATTAATGGCCTGGCACTCGCCGTCATATTTCGCCGGCTGGGTGACGTCAATCTGGTAATTCACGCCGTCGATCACGTCGAAGTTGTAGGTGCGGAAGCCGTCCCAGTTAATCAGCGACTGCGGTTTGCTGCTTGTCGGATCGATCTGGTTAAACTGTCCGGCGGAGCACTCCAGCCACTCTTTCACCTCCTTTCCTGTGGCTTTAACCACCACCAGCGTGTTCGGGTAGAGATAGAGATCGGCGGCGTTACGGAAGGTCAGCTGGCCCTTTTCGACTTCAACATAGCTTGCCGGGTCATTCTTACGCCCGCCCACTTTGAATGGCGCAGCGGCAGACAGAACCGGCAGTTTTGCCAGATCCGGATCGCCCTGCACAAAGTGTTCGGCATAGGCTTTCTGCGCCATGTTGACCACCTGAACGGTTGGGTCGTCCTGCACCAGCGCCAGGAAGCTGTACATATTGTCGGCGGATTTGCCGATCGGCTTGCTGACGAATTCGCGGGTGGCGTCGTGATCGTGCTTCAGCACGTCGACCAGTTTTTTATCTTCAGCCGCCAGAGATTTTTTAGCCGCAGCGTCGTAAATCGGGCGCGCTTCGGCTTTTGACTGCGTCACCTTCCAGCTGCCGCCGTCGTTATTCAGCACCAGGTCCACCACGCCAAGATGGTCGCCCCACATGCCCGGCATCACCGACGGCACGCCGTTGAGCGTTCCTTTCTCAATATCAGCCCCTTTGATGCTGGCAAAATCTTTGCCCGGGAAGACGGCGTGGGCGTGGCCGAACAGGATCGCGTCAACGCCCGGAACTTCACTCAGATAATAAACGGAGTTTTCAGCCATGGCCTGGTACGGGTCGGCGGAGAGGCCCGAGTGGGCGACAACCACGACCAGATCCGCGCCTTTTTCGCGCATTTCCGGCACGTATTTGCGCGCGGTTTCGGTAATGTCGTTAACGGTCACTTTACCGTCGAGATTGGCTTTATCCCAGGTCATGATCTGCGGCGGTACGAAGCCGATATAGCCGATTTTCAGCGTCTGCTTTTTACCGTCCTGATCGACAACGTCAGTCTCTTTTATCAGGTAAGGGGTAAAGAGCGGTTTCCGGGTCTTAACGTCAATGATATTGGCGTTAACGTACGGGAATTTCGCGCCGGCCAGCGCATCGTGCAGGTATGTCAGGCCGTAGTTGAATTCATGGTTGCCCAGGTTACCGACGGCATAATCCAGTGTGTTCATCGCTTTATAAACCGGATGGATCTCGCCTTTCTTCAGGCCTTTCGCCGCCATGTAATCACCGAGCGGGCTGCCCTGAATGAGATCGCCGTTGTCCACCAGCACGCTATTTTTTACTTCACCGCGCGCGGCGTTAATCAAACTTGCTGTGCGTACCAGTCCGAATTTTTCCGTAGGGGTATCTTTGTAGTAATCGAAGTCCATCATATTGCTGTGCAGATCGGTCGTTTCCAGAATACGCAGATCTACCGTCGCCGCCTGTACGCTTGCTGCAACCAGCGTTGCCAGGAGCGTTGCACTAAACTTAATCATCAGAGGAGTCCTTTTTCGATGCAGACCACAAAAGAGTATGTATCTATCGCTTGTTGCTTACAGAAATGTGAATCCTGACAGAAAAAAGCGTCCTGAAACCAGAATTGCTTCACAGATAGCGGAATTGTTCACATTACGATATAACTAAAACAAAGAGTTAACCTCACTGCGTTAACAAAGAGGTGGAGAATGCTAGATAAAATTTGTCAGCTCGCACGGGATGCGGGAGATGCCATCATGCAGGTGTATGACGGTAGTAAACCCATGGAGGTTGTCAGCAAAGCCGACGACTCTCCGGTCACGGCGGCGGATATTGCGGCGCATAAGGTGATCCTGAAAGGATTACAGGCTTTAACGCCGGAGATCCCCGTTCTGTCAGAAGAAGCGCCGCAAAGCTGGGACGAGCGCCAGCACTGGCAGCGCTACTGGCTGGTCGATCCTCTGGACGGGACAAAAGAGTTCATCAAGCGCAACGGTGAGTTCACCGTCAATATCGCCCTGATTGAGAAGGGCAAAGCGGTGCTCGGCGTGGTCTACGCGCCGGTGATGAACGTGATGTACAGCGCCGCAGAAGGCAAGGCCTGGAAAGAGGAGTGCGGCGTACGGAAGCAGATCCAGGTGCGCGATGCGCGTCCACCGCTGGTGGTGATTAGCCGCTCGCACAGCGACAGCGAGCTGCAGGAGTACCTGCAACAGCTGGGTGAACACCAGACTACCTCGATTGGCTCGTCGCTGAAATTCTGCCTGGTGGCGGAAGGTCAGGCGCAGCTGTATCCGCGCTTTGGGCCAACCAACGTCTGGGATACTGCGGCAGGTCACGCCGTGGCTGCGGCCGCCGGGGCGCACGTTCATGACTGGCAGGGCAAGCCGCTGGACTACACCCCGCGCGAATCCTTCCTCAACCCCGGCTTCCGCGTCTCTATTTATTGAGCCAGCAGCTTATGCAGCAGGTCGACAACCTGCTGCACCTCTTCCTGGGTTAACGCCCCGTCTTTCACCCACTGTACGCGACCGTTCTTGTCCAGCACGATAATCGCAGAGCTCTCTTCCTCCAGTTGCCAGGCCTTACGGGTGATGCCGTTGCTGTCGACGATAAACTGCGACCACGGATAGAGCTTTTTATTGCTCTCAAGGCTCGAGCGCACAAACATCCCGGAGCCCGGAATAGCGTCATCGGTGTTCACGATCGTGGTGGTCTGGTAGCGGTCATGTGGGAATTTTGCGGCCTTGATCGCTTCCACCAGGTTGGCATTTTTCTCTTTTGCGGATGTACGACCGGCAATATGTTGTACAACTCTCACTTTGCCCGCAAGCTGCGCGCTATTCCAGGCTTTATAGCTAAACTTATCATTGTCGAGAATCAATTCTCCCCGGTCTGCAATGCCGACTGGCGGTACACGTTGTCCTTTTTCAATGTTGTGAGCGCAAGCCCACAGGGGCAGCAGCAGACAAGCTGCTGCAAGGATGTTACGTAGGGTCATGGCGTTTCCTTATTGTTTGCAGGTGATCCGACCACTTGGTCATACGCTTTTAATCATAAGTGCGATCAATGTGGTTTTCCCGCAATCCCGATGCCAGTTTGCGGGCGAACGCACATATCCATGAAAAAACGACGGCTTATACTGCTCTCTATCACGCTTTGCAAAGATTATTCTGAATAATTGTAATCAAACGGTAAATAAACTTATGCACACTGGGTAACACCGTAGTTCTGGTCTATAGTCATTGGGCATCAAAATTTGCGCTCAGGACAGTCGGGCCGATTGTGGCACCGCAAGAGCGTATGATTCGCAGGAGATACAAGAATGAAAATTTTCCAACGCTACAACCCGCTTCAGGTGGCGAAGTACGTGAAGATCCTGTTCCGTGGACGGTTGTACATCAAGGATGTTGGCGCTTTTGAGTTTGATAAGGGCAAGATCCTTGTCCCAAAAGTGAAGGACAAACAGCACCTGTCTGTGATGTCCGAAGTCAACCGTCAGGTTATGCGTCTGCAAACTGAGATGGCTTAACCAACGTGCTATGCAGTAAGTAGTTAGAAAAACGGCTCCCGATGGGAGCCGTTGATGTTTGTGGGGGCAGGAACGTTACGCCGACACTTTCTCTTCCGCGTCCGGCAGCTTCGGCACCAGCACGGTCGGCTTGTTGTCGATGCGCGTCACCAGTAGCTGGTCGATGCGGTAGTTATCAATATCCACCACCTCAAACTTGTAGCCGGAGAACTTCACCGAGTCGGTACGTTTCGGGATTTTACGCAGCATAAACATCATAAAGCCGCCGATGGTCTCGTAGTTGCCGGACTGCGGGAACTCGTCGATATCCAGCACACGCATCACGTCTTCAATTGGTGTGCCGCCATCAATCAGCCATGAATTATCGTCACGCTGGACAATCTGCTCTTCCAGACCCTGGCCTACCAGGTCGCCCATCAGCGTGGTCATCACGTCGTTCAGGGTGATAATGCCCACCACCAGCGCGTATTCGTTCATGATCACCGCGAAGTCTTCCCCGGCGGTTTTGAAACTTTCCAGCGCTTCTGAGAGCGTCAGGGTGTCCGGCACAATCAGCGTATTGCGGATCTGTACGCCGCTGTTAAGCGCGAGGCTCTGGTTTGCCAGCACGCGGTTCAGCAGGTCTTTGGAGTCGACGTAACCGATGATGTGGTCGATATCTTCATTACAGACCAGGAACTTGGAGTGCGGATGCTGCGCCACTTTGTTCTTCAGGCTCTGCTCATCTTCATGTAAATCGAACCAGATAATGTTTTCACGGCCCGTCATGGAAGAGGGCACGGTACGGGATTCCAGTTCAAACACGTTCTCAATCAGCTCGTGTTCCTGCTTGCGCAGCACCCCGGCCAGTGCGCCGGCTTCCACCACCGCATAAATATCGTCAGAGGTGATGTCGTCTTTACGCACCATCGGCAGCTTAAAGATGCGGAAAATCACGTTCGCCAGGCCGTTGAAGAACCACACCAGCGGACGAAACACGTACAGACAGAAGCGCATCGGGTTGATGATACGCAAAGCCACAGCTTCTGGCGCAATCATACCGATGCGTTTCGGGGTCAGGTCTGCAAAAAGGATGAACAGGCCGGTTACCAGCGAGAAGGAGAGAATAAAGCTCAGCTGTTCGGCAAGCTCAGCGGACATGTACTTCACAAAGAGGCTATAAAACGCCGGAGAAAACGCTGCATCCCCTACGATACCGCCGAGGATGGCGACTGCGTTCAGGCCAATCTGCACCACGGTAAAGAACATACCGGGGTTTTCCTGCATTTTCAGGATGCGGGTGGCATTGATGTTGCCTTCATCGGCAAGCAGCTTCAGTTTGATTTTACGGGACGCGGCCAGCGAGATCTCAGATATCGAGAAAAATGCACTGACGGCAATCAGACAAAGTATTACTAAAATACTGTTTAACATAGTTTATCCGGCTTCACGCCAGATCCTCAGAAGGGGAGTTGATACCATTTGTGTGAAAACACGTAGAACGTCAGCTCGTAGCGTTGAGCCGATTATTTCAGCGGTAGTATAGCGTAAAGAGATGTAAATCTGCCAGAGGTCACATTTTGGCATAAAAACAGACCGGACAGCGGGGGGCTGCCCGGTACGCGAGGTTATTTCACGGGAGATAAGCTGGCGCTTCCCACCGTCCGTCTTGTGGCATCGCCTCCCCACACCTGGTCATACTCATAACCCGTCAACTGCTTGATTATCAGGCGGGTTTTGGCGTCGCAGTCGCGGTAATCTCCGCCCAATTTCCGGCGGGCAATCTCCTTGAGCAGCAGCTTATGCGTCTCGCGGGTGAGCTTAAATTTGTAGGTGGTAAAGAAGCTCACCGCCAGAAGGGCTGCCGTTGCGAAGATCATCAGGCCGATAATTGCCCCCAGCGCGCTTTCTGGCTGTGCGCCGCTGCCCTTCACGAAGCCGGACTCCTGCAGCACAAGGCCAATAATCATGATGGCAATTGCCACGGTGCTTTTGCGGGTCAGAACCATCACGCCGGCAAAAATCCCTTCGCGGCGCTGCTGCGTCACCATCTCGTCGATATCCGGAATAAAGCTGTAGATGTTCCACGGAATATAGTAGAGGCCAGAGCGGGAAGCGCCCAGCAGGATAAAGACCGCCGAGAACAGCAGCGTCGGCACCTGCGTTTTGGTGAGGTAGACCGTAAACAGGAATACCAGCACGCAGAAGATACAGCCGTAGGAGAGGCGCAGAGCGGCCGAAGGGGTAACGTTCAGCCGGTTTAGAAGCAGCATAAACCCGTACGTGCCGGGTACCGAGGCGAAGGCCGCAATGCTCAACCAGCCGGATACCGCAGCTGCATCCTGGCTCAGACAGTACACGACGTAATAGGTAAACACCGAACCGAATACGTCCATCGCCGTAAACGAAAAGATATAAATAATAATATGCAGGCGGAACGCGCGAATGCGGAATGAGGAAAAGAGATCCAGTACCAGATATTTCAGGTGATTGAGTATTCCGCTGCTGCGCTGGTTATCCACCTTAAAATCGGATTCCTGCTGCACATCTTTGGCTTCCCAGGTGGTGTACCAGGTAATAAATACCGCGATGCAAAATACGCAGGAAAATATCAGCCCGGTGAGGGTATAGGTAAACGGATTATCTTTCCCCGTGAACTGCATGATCACGCCGGGGACGGAAACCGCAAGGAAACCACCCAGCTGGGAGCAGATCATACGCACGCCGGAGAGGCGGCTACGCTCTTCATAGCGGTTTGTCATTTCTGCCGCCAGCGTCTCCCAGGGCACCAGCACCATCGCCGACAGCAATTCGATCGAGAGATAGGTTCCCAGGTAATACCAGTAGCCCATATCCGTCAGCCACAGCAGGGCATACAAAAACATTAATGGGGCGCTGAGTAATAAAAAGAAGCGGCGACGACCAAATTTACGGCCGAGCCAGGTATTGCCGAAATTATCGGTGATATAGCCCATAATCGGGCTTAAGAGTGCATCAATGACGCGGGCAATCGCGAATATCGAACCCGCTTCAATAACCGAGAGCCCGCAATAGGTGGTGTAAAAAAATAGCAGCCAGGTGCCGATAATGGCGAAAGCGCCTCCGCCAAACAGATCGGTTACGCCGTAGCCAAGCGCTACGCCATAACCAACTCTACGTTCAGTTGGTTTGACCATAATAATATCCAGTGTAGGGTAATGATTAACCTGTTTTCAGGTCGTATTTTTATTTACTGCTGGACGACACATTACGTTCTAATTATTGATATCTATCCATTGTCTCAATTGAGATGAGCGATAAAGGGCCTCCACAAGCGCGAGTGATTTTCCGGCAGAATGGATATCGGTGTAGTCCGTTTCTCCCGAGTGATTAATGGCGTGATAAAAACGGCGGATCGCCTGCTGATGTCCCAGCCCCCAGTAGCTTTTGACCGAGCCGTCAGGGGAGTCATCGCTCACCAGCCTGCGACGCTCGCCGGGGGTGATGCGCCAGAGCACGTTGTCATTCAATAACAGCGAACCCCGTTCGCAGTGGATTTCCAGCCAGAGAGGGGAATCCACGGTATTGCAGTTGCTGGCATAAAACAGGCCGCGCGCGCCGTTGGCAAAGTGCAGCGTCGCCATTGCGCTGTCTTCCCCTTCGGTGACGTCCGCCAGTTCACCGCTATCCACCACGCCTTTCAGACGCGTCACGCCGCCGGTGAACCACTGCATCAGGTCAAGGGTATGGATCGCCTGGTTGATCAGCAGGCTGCCGCCTTCCGTTGCCAGCCGTCCACGCCACGGGCTTTCGGTGTAGTACGCCCCCGAGCGTGACCACGTCAGCACCGCTTTCATACTGAGCATCTTCCCCAGCTCGCCATCGTTCAGCGCCTGACGGATGCGCAGGCTGGTGGGGTTGAGCCGGTTCTGATAGCAAACGCCAAGCAGGCCTGGAGCCTGCTCAACGGCGCGGGCGATATCGTCGAGTTCGCTGCTGTTCATCCCTACCGGTTTTTCGCAGAACACATGCTTCCCGGCAGAGAGTGCATCCAGGATCATACGTTTATGTTCGAAATGCGGCGTGCAGATATGGACCACGTCGATGGCATCATCCCGCAGCATTTCCCGGTAATCCTGATAAAAACGGCACTGGTAATCCATCGCCAGCTTCAGTCCTTTGACGCTGTCGATGTCTACCAGCGCGCGCAGCGCGACGTTGGGGATCTGGCGTAAGGCGTTCACATGGCAGCCGTGAATCGCGCCGGCGCCGATAACCGCCGTGTTCAGGATCGTCATAGTTACCTCCCGTTATGCCGTCGCGTTGGCCAGCATCTGTGCCTTCACGCAGAGCTCCGCCGCCTTGAAGGCGTGCGACTGCGTCATGGCGTTTTCGGTACGGTGCAGGCAGTCGAGGATCAGTTCCCCAAAGAACGGGAACCCGACCTGCCCAGCCACCGGATAACGGAATTCCCCCTCTTTATTGACCAGGTAAACCACGTCCTGCTCGCCACGGGTGAGATCGACATATTTACGGATTTCGATATAGCCTTCGGTGCCGAGCAGCGTCAGGCGGCCGTCGCCCCAGGTTGAGAGCCCGTCCGGGGTGAACCAGTCGCAGCGGAAATAGCCGCTGGCGCCGTTTTCTCCTTTCAGCATGGCATCGCCAAAATCTTCAAATGCCGGGTACTGCGGGTGTTTAACGTTGCGAACCTGGCTTGCCACCACGGAGGCCTCGCTGTTTCCGGTGTAAAACAGGAACTGCTCAATCTGGTGGCTGCCGATATCGCACAAAATGCCGCCGAAGTAACGACGATCGTAGAACCAGTCCGGGCGACCGGTGCCTTCCCGGTGCGGGCCGGTTCCCAGGGTTTGCACGACGCGGCCAATCGCGCCCTGCTGCACCAGCTGTCCGGCAAAAACCGCGCTCTCTACGTGCAGGCGTTCGCTGTAGTACACCGCGTATTTCTTCCCGGTTTTCTCCACCATCGCTTTAGCGTCGGCCAGCTGTTCAAGGGTGGTGAGCGGTGCTTTATCCGTGAAGTAGTCCTTGCCCGCCGCCATCGCTTTCAGCCCCAGCGCGCAGCGTTCGGACGGGATGGCCGCACCCGCAACCAGACGCACCTCGTCGTCGTTGAGTATCACCTCCAGCGACTCCGCTACTTTTGCCTGCGGGTACTGCTGGATAAATTTATCCACTTTTGCCGGGTCAGGGTCGTACACCCACTTCAGCGTGGCGCCGGCTTCAATCAGGCCGTTACTCATCCCGTAGATATGGCCGTGGTCGAGCGCGGCGGCGGCAAACACAAACTCTCCTTCCCTGACAACGGGCTGCGGTTTGCCCACCGGGGCGTAGTTCATTCCGTCATTTTTGTTCATGCTGATACTCCTCGATCCAGATCTTTACCCAGAGGGATAGCGCCCACTTCGCTGAAGTTGGCGACGCTTGCAGATTTTTCATAAAAACGGGGGGCGAGGGCGTTGGTCCCGCCGGTGCGATAAAACGGGTCATCGCGCTGAATCGGCAGCGAAACTACGCTCCGGGTAATGGCGGATTTATAGATCGCGGTAATCAGCTCCAGCGAGCGTTTGCCCTGTAGCCCATCCACTAACGGCGCCGTGCCGTGCTCGATGGCATAAAGCAGATCGTTAATCTGCCCGGCGTGCAGCGTCCATTCGAGTTTCCGGGTGTCGTGAAAAACGGCATTGAGCTGCGCTTCTCGCGACAGATCGTTAGTTTCCTGCGGGAAGCCATTATCGGCACTGACGCTGGCGAAGGCCTGCCACGGCGCGGAGATGCGCGCCTTATCGCCCTGAATGACGATCTTCTGATCTTCCCCGTGGTGCACAACGGAGGCGGTAAGCTGCGCGAGCGCGCCGCCGGGGTATTTGAAAATTGCCGCGCTGAGGTCTTCCACTTCGGCGTTGTCGTGTGCCACGTTGGTCATCATCGCCACCACCTCTGATGGAAAGCCAAGCATCCACTGAATGGCGTCGATATGGTGTACCGCGTGGTTCAGGGTGCAGCCGCCGCCCTCTTTTTCCCAGGTGCCGCGCCACCACAGGTCGTAGTAGCAGTGTCCGCGCCACCAGAGCGAATCCACCTGCGCGTGGCAAATCTTCCCGGCGAGCCCCGATTCCAGCGCGGCTTTTAAGCGCCAGAAGGCATCGGTAAAACGGTTCTGGGCAATGATGGAGAGCGTCTTGCCGCTGGCCTTTTGTGCGGCGATCATCGCGTCGCACTCCTCCAGCGAGGCGGCCATCGGTTTTTCGCACAGCACGTGGCAACCCGCGTGCAGGGCATCAATGCTGATTTCTGCATGGACGTAAGGCGGGGTGCATACGTCGACGATGTGAATATCCGCCTCTGACGCCAGCATCTGCTGGTGGCTTTCATACACGCGCGCATCCGTCAGGCCGTAGCGCGTTTTTTTCTCGTGGGCTTTTTCCGGGTAGATATCGACCAGCGCGACGATCCGGCAGCGCTGGTCAAACTGCAAATAGCCCTGAATATGGTTATGGGAGATATTCCCTGTTCCCACGATGGCGACATTTAACATCGTTTTATCTCCGAAGTTACCAGGTGCCAGAGGCGTCCAGCGTGACGCTGGCGGTCTCTTTAGCTACTGAGGTGCTGATACGCTGTTGAAGCAGGCGCAGATACTGTTTCTCGTTGAGCGGCAGGTCGACCCAGTCGTCTGTCCAGGTGGAGAGGTGCATGGCGTTGGAGAGCGTCAGCCCGCGGATCCCATCCAGACCCGGCGCAATCAGCGGCTCGCCGCGAAGGATGGCGGCACAGAAGTTGGCGGTAATAACGTGATGATCGCTGCATTCCGGGGCGACGGGGAGCGTCACCTCCCAGCATTCAGGTTCACCGAAGCCGTTTTGCCAGCGGGCGTTGAAGGCGGTTTCGGACTCACGCAGCCGCCAGTAGCGCAGCTTGCCCTCTTCGACGACCACCTTGCCGCGGTCGCCGACGATTTCCAGCCGGTTGGTACCCGGCGTTTCCGCCACGGTGGTGATAAACACGCCGGTCGCGCCGTTGGCATACTCAGCGTAGGCGGTGACCTCGTCTTCCACTTCGATATCGCGATGCTTGCCGAACTGACAGAACGCGCGCAGGCGGACCGGCATCCCCACCAGCCACTGCCAGAGATCGAGCTGATGCGGGTCCTGGTTGAGCAGCACGCCGCCGCCTTCTCCTTTCCAGGTGGCGCGCCAGCCGCCGGAGTTGTAGTAGCTCTGCGAGCGATACCAGTTGGTGATGATCCAGTTGGAGCGGCGGATCTCACCCAGCTCGCCGCTGTCGATAAGATCTTTCACCTTCAGGTAAAGCGGATTGGGGCGCTGGTTGTACATGATGCCAAACACCACGTCGCACTCCCGGGCGCAGGCGTTCATCTCCTGCACCTGCGCCGTATATACGCCTGCCGGTTTTTCACACAGGGTGTGAATGCCGTTGCGCATCGCCAGCATCGACAGGCGCGGATGTTCGTAGTGCGGCGTCGCGACAATCACCGCGTCGATAAGCCCGCTCTGGAGCATCTCCTGCGCGTCGCTGAATAACGGGAGGGTGCCGACCAGTTGGCGAATAGCCGGATGCTTTTCAACGGCATTATCGCAAACTGCCGTCAGGCAGGCGTCGCTGACCGTACCCGCCAGTAAATAGCGTGCGTGGACCGTACCGATATTACCTATTCCAATAATGCCAAAACGTACCTTCTCCATGTCACACCTTAATTTCTGTTGAAAAGAAGTGATGACCGGAAAATAGGAAAGGCGAGCCGCAGCGACAATGTGTTTTTGTGAGAATACTCGCAAGGTGGTTAAGTAATCTCCAGGCTTTTTGAAATTTGGTTTTAAAATCAAAAGGCTGTTTCTGCAAATATTTGCAAAAACTGAATGAGAGCGAGGTCACACTATGCCCGGCAGGTTAAAAATGGAGGAAATTGCGGTCCTGACGGGCTTTTCCGTCAGCACGGTTTCGCGGGTGTTAAGCGGCAAATCGTATACCAGCGATAAAGCCCGGGAGGCGATCGTTCGCACCGCACGAGAATTAGGCGTACTGGAGTCAATGGCGAGCGGCAGACTATTAATTAACGGTATCGCTGTTTTTGCACCAGAAAGAACCTTTCAGGGACGCGGGGATATTTTTTATCTGGAGGTGACGAAAGGGATTGCTGAAGCCTGCGCGCGGCACAACGTGTGGGTCAGCTGCTGTGGATTAGAAGAGCAGCACGCCGATGTGAAATTATTTATGGAAAAGGCCAGCCAGAAGAATATCAACGCGATAATTATTATTGGGACTGATGATTCCACCATATTTAAACTCGCCAGCACGCTGAATAAGCCCTGCGTATTAATTAATTCCGTTGACCGGGATCGGGAGCTGGATGCCGTTTCGCCCGATCACCGGGCGATTGGCTTTACCGCCATGCAGTATCTTTTTGAGCAGGGACATCGGCGGGTACTCACGCTCACCTGCCTGCGGCGAGAAACGCTGTATGCGCGTCTGGACGGCATTAAAGAGGCGTACCGCCATTTTCACGTGGCCTTTGATCCCCAGCGAGATTTGCTGGTGACGGAGTGGTTTACCGCAGAGGAGGCCGAGCGGGCGCTGGATGCGTGGCTGATGAATCATGACAGATCCCAGTGGCCGGAGGTTATTTTCCCGAACAGCACCAGTATGGTGGAGGGGGTAGTCAGGGCGTTAACCCGCCACGGGCTGCGCATTCCGGAAGACATTTCGCTGATTACGACCGATTTTGCATGGAACCTGGCGCACCGTCTGGAAAAACCGGTCACGGGCGTGACGGTGCCCTGTCGCGAGCTGGGGATTGAAGCCGTACACCTGCTGCAAACGCGGCTCAACCGGCCGCAGGCGCCGGTCTTTAACCTGCTGCTGCAGGGGAAGGTAATGGACTACGGTTCGGTCAGTAACGCCACGCGCCACGCGGCTCGCGTGGCGCTGGAACGCTAATCAGGCCAGCTGTGGCGGCAGACAGACGCCGATGCCCCCGATACCGCAGTAGCCGTACGGATTTTTGTGCAGGTACTGCTGGTGATCGTCCTCGGCATAGTAGAACGGTTTCGCGGCGGCGATCTCTGTCGTCACGTCGCGCGTATCACCCGCTTCACGCATGGCCTGCTGGAAACGCTCAAGGCTGGCGCGCGCGGCGGCATCCTGCTCAGGCGTGAGCGGATAAATCGCCGAGCGGTACTGCGTGCCGTGGTCGTTGCCCTGACGCATGCCCTGGGCCGGGTCGTGGTTTTCCCAGAAGACCTGCAGGAGCTGTTCGTAGCTAATGACGGCAGGGTCATACACCACGCGGACCGCTTCCGCATGCCCGGTTTCGCCGGAGCAGACTTCGCGGTAGGTTGGGTTCGGCGTGTAACCGCCCGTGTAGCCGGCCGCGGTGCTGTACACGCCGGGCAACTGCCAGAAGAGGCGCTCAACGCCCCAGAAGCAGCCCATGGCGAACAGGGCGATTTCCATTCCATCCGGCACGTTGGTCATTGAATGGTTGTTGACGGCGTGTAAGGTTGCCACAGGCATAGGGGTGTTGCGTCCCGGTAATGCATCAGCTTGTGAAACCAGATGCTTTTTGTCGAATAAACTCACGATGGGGCCTCCCGGGGTGCGATGTTTCGGTTAAGGTTGTCACGAAGCGTTTAATTGAACACAATAAATGCGCTGAATGAGACTAGATTTAATCATAAGAAATATTTGGGTGTTACACCCGTTTTCAACCCACGATTTGGGTTTTTGGCTACCAGGCCGAATTTTGCCGCACAGCGGCGCTTCATTTGCTTCCAGGGTGGAAAAGGGATATTCAGGAGAAAACGTGACAAAAATCCGCCAGTTATGTTTAGTCAGTGTGTTGCTGACAAGCGGGGTTGCCAGCGCGGCGAATGTCCGTTTGCAGGTTGAGGGGTTATCCGGGGCGCTGGAAAAAAACGTGCGTGCGCAGCTGTCGACCATCCAGAGTGATGAGGTGACGCCGGACCGGCGTTTTCGTGCGCGCGTGGATGATGCGATCCGTGAAGGGCTAAAAGCGCTGGGGTATTACGAACCCACCATTGATTTCGATCTCCGCCCGCCGCCAAAGAAGGGGCGTCAGGTGCTTATTGCCCGCGTCTCGCCGGGTGAGCCGGTGCTGATCGGTGGCACGAACGTCATCCTGCGCGGCGGCGCGCGTACCGACCGGGATTACCTGGATCTGCTCAGCACGCGGCCAAAAGTTGGCACCGTGCTCAATCACGGCGACTACGACCACTTCAAAAAAGAGCTGACGAGCGTTTCCCTGCGCAAGGGCTACTTCGACAGCCAGTTCAATAAAAGCCAGCTGGGCATTGCGCTGGATCGACGTCAGGCCTTCTGGGATATCGATTACGACAGTGGAGAACGCTACCGCTTTGGCGATGTGACGTTTGAAGGTTCGCAAATTCGTGAAGAGTACCTGCAAAACCTCGTGCCGTTCAAAAAAGGCGATTACTACCAGTCGAGCGACCTGGCGGAGCTGAACCGTCGTCTTTCCGCTACCGGCTGGTTTAACTCCGTGGTTGTCGCACCGGAATTTGATAAGTCTCGCAAAACCAAGGTGTTGCCGCTGCATGGCGTTGTCTCGCCGCGCACCGAGAACACCATTGAGACCGGTGTTGGCTACTCGACAGACGTCGGCCCGCGCGTGAAGGCCACCTGGAAAAAGCCGTGGATGAACTCCTACGGCCACAGCCTGACCACCAGCGCCAGCATTTCCGCCCCGGAACAGCAGCTTGATTTCAGCTACAAAATGCCGCTGCTGAAAAACCCGCTTGAGCAGTACTATCTGGTCCAGGGGGGCTTTAAGCGTACCGACCTGAACGATACGGAGTCCGACTCCACCACGCTCGCGGTTTCCCGCTTCTGGGATCTCTCCAGCGGCTGGCAGCGCGCCATTAACCTGCGCTGGAGCCTGGACCACTTTACCCAGGCTAACGTCACCAACACCACCATGCTGCTCTATCCTGGGGTGATGATCAGCCGCACCCGCTCGCGCGGTGGCCTGATGCCAACCTGGGGGGATTCACAGCGTTACTCTATCGACTACTCCAATACGATGTGGGGCTCTGACGTCGACTTCACGGTGGTGCAGGCGCAAAACGTCTGGATCCGCACGCTGTATGACAAACACCGCTTTGTCATGCGCGGCAATCTCGGCTGGATTGAAACGGGCGATTTCGAGCGCGTTCCGCCGGACCTGCGCTTCTTCGCCGGGGGCGACCGCAGCATTCGCGGGTATAAGTACAAATCGATCTCGCCTGAAAACGAAAAAGGCCAGCTGACCGGGGCATCAAAACTGGCGACCGGATCGCTGGAGTATCAGTACAACGTCAGCGGCAAGTGGTGGGGCGCCATGTTTGTTGACGGTGGTGAAGCGGTGAACGATATCCGCCGCAGCGATTTCAAAACCGGCGCGGGCGTGGGCGTACGCTGGCAATCACCCGTCGGGCCCATCAAGCTCGATTTCGCCGTTCCGGTCGGCGACAAAGACGAACACGGATTACAGTTTTACATCGGTCTGGGGCCTGAATTATGAGTTTATGGAAGAAAATAAGCCTCGGGGTGCTGATTTTTATCGTGCTGCTGCTCGGTACGGTGGCGTTTCTGGTGGGAACGACGACCGGGCTGCATCTGCTGTTTAACGCCGCGAACCGCTGGGTGCCGGGGCTGGAGATTGGCCAGGTAACGGGCGGCTGGCGCGATCTGCGTCTGAAGAACATCCGCTACGAGCAACCTGGCGTGGCGGTCAACGCCGGGGAATTCCATCTCGCGGTGAAGCTGGGCTGCCTTCGGGACAGTAAGCTCTGCGTGAACGATCTGTCGCTAAAAGACGTCAACGTGGCGATAGACTCAAAGAAGATGCCGCCGTCTGCGCCGGCCGAGGAAGAGGACAGCGGCCCGCTGAACCTCTCCACGCCGTACCCGATTGCGCTTTATCGGGTGGCGCTGGATAACGTCAATATCAAAATCGACGACACCACCGTGTCCGTCATGGACTTCACCTCCGGTCTGCGCTGGCAGGAGAAAAACCTCACCCTGACGCCAACCTCACTGCAGGGGTTGCTGATCGCGCTGCCGAAAGTGGCGGACGTGGCGCAGGAGGAGATCGTCGAGCCGAAGATCCAGAACCCGCAGCCGGAAGAGAAGCCGCTGGGCGAAACGCTGAAAGATCTCTTCTCGAAGCCTGTCCTGCCGGAAATGACCGACGTGCATCTGCCGCTGAACCTCAACATTGAGGAGTTCAAAGGCGAACAGCTGCGCCTGACCGGCGATACCGACCTGACGGTCTATAACATGCTGCTGAAAGTCAGCAGCATTGACGGCAACATGAAGCTCGACGCGCTGGATATCGACACCAACCAGGGCTCGGTGAACGCGTCAGGCAACGCCCTGCTGCGCGACAACTGGCCGGTGGATATCACCCTCAACAGCTCGCTTAATATTGACCCGCTGAAGGGCGAAAAAGTGAAGGTTAAAGTGGGCGGGGCGCTGCGCGAGAAGCTGGATGTCGGGGTGAATCTTTCCGGCCCGGTAGACATGGCCCTGCGTGCGCAAACCCAGCTGGCGGAAGCCGGGCTGCCGCTCAATCTTGAGGTGGTCAGTAAGCAGCTTTACTGGCCGTTTACCGGCGAAAAACAGTATCAGGCCGATGACCTGAAGCTGAAGCTGAGCGGCAAGATGACCGACTACACGCTCTCGTTCCGCACCGCGGTGAAGGGGCAGGGCGTGCCGCCCGCCACTATCACGCTGGATGCTAAAGGCAACGAACAGCAGGTTAACCTCGACAAGCTGACCGTCGCGGCGCTGGAAGGTAAGACCGAGCTGACCGCGCTGCTCGACTGGCAGCAGGCGATCAGCTGGCGCGGCGAACTGAAGCTGACGGGGATCAACACCGCCAAAGAGGTGCCGGACTGGCCGTCGAAGCTCGATGGTTTGATTAAAACCCGCGGCAGCCTCTACGGCGGTACGTGGCAGATGGACGTGCCGGAAATCAAGCTCACCGGGAACGTGAAGCAGAACAAGGTGAACGTTGAAGGCTCGGTGAAAGGCAACAGCTACCTGCAGTGGGTGATTCCGGGGCTGCATGTGGCGCTGGGCCGCAACACGGCGGATATCAAAGGCGAGCTGGGGGTGAAGGATCTCAATCTGGATGCCACCATCGACGCGCCGAATCTGGATAACGCTCTGCCGGGTCTGGGCGGTACGGCGAAAGGGCTCGTGAAAGTGCGCGGCACCGTGGAGGCGCCGCAGCTGCTGGCGGACATTACCGCCAACAATCTGCGCTGGCAGGAACTGAGCGTCGCCCGCGTCCGCGTGGAAGGGGATGTGAAATCCACCGATCAGATCGGCGGCAACCTGAACCTGCGCGTGGAGCGCATTTCCCAGCCGGACGTCAACATTAGCCTGGTGACTCTGGACGCCAAAGGGAACGAGAAGCAGCACGATCTCCAGCTGCGTGTGCAGGGCGAACCGGTTTCCGGCCAGCTTCACCTGACCGGCAGCTTCGACCGCAAAGAAGCGCGCTGGAAAGGGACGCTGGACAACACCCGCTTCAACACCCCGGTGGGTCCGCTGGCGCTGTCGCGCTCTATTGCGCTGGACTACCGTAACGCCGAGCAGAAGATCAGCATTGGGCCACACTGCTGGACCAACCCGAATGCGGAGCTGTGCGTGCCGCAGACCATTGATGCGGGCGCGGAAGGGCGCGCGCAGATCAACCTCAACCGTTTCGATCTGGCGATGCTTAAACCGTTTATGCCGGATACCACGCAGGCAAGCGGCGTCTTCAGCGGGAAAGCCGATGTCGCCTGGGACACCACCAAAGAGGGGCTGCCACAGGGCAGCGTTACGCTCTCCGGCCGCAACGTGAAGGTGACGCAGGAGGTGAACGATGCGCCGCTGCCGGTGGCCTTCGATACCCTGAACGTCAGCGCGGACCTGCATAATAACCGTGCGGAGCTGGGATGGCTTATCCGACTGACCAACAACGGCCAGATGGACGGGCAGATACAGATCACCGATCCGCAGGGACGGCGCAATCTGGGCGGTAACGTCAATATTCGGAACTTCAACCTGGCGATGGTGAACCCGATTTTCGCCCGCGGGGAAAAAGCCGAGGGCATGGTGAATGCCAATCTGCGTCTGGCTGGCGACGCGCAAAGCCCTCAGCTGTTCGGCCAGCTGCGGCTCAGCGGTGTGGATATCGACGGTAACTTCATGCCGTTTGATATGCAGCCCAGCCAGATCGCGATGAACTTCAACGGCATGAGCTCGACGCTGAGCGGCTCGGTATTAACTCAGCAGGGGCAAATTAACCTGAGCGGCGACGCGGACTGGAGCCAGCTCGACAACTGGCGAGCCCGTATTGCTGCGAAAGGCAGTAAGGTGCGCATCACCGTACCGCCAATGGTGCGCCTGGACGTCTCGCCGGACGTGGTCTTTGAAGCGACGCCAAGCCTCTTCACCCTGGATGGCCGCGTGGACGTGCCGTGGGCGCGCATCGTGGTTCACGAGGTACCGGAAAGCGCGGTCGGCGTCTCCAGTGATGAAGTTATGCTCAATGAAAATCTGAAACCTGCCGAAGAGAAGAGCGCTGGCATACCGATTAATAGTAACCTTATCGTGCACGTGGGGAATAACGTGCGGTTGGATGCGTTTGGGCTGAAGGCGAGGCTCACGGGCGACCTGAAAGTGGCGCAGGATAAGCAAGGGCTTGGCCTGAACGGGCAGATCAATATCCCTGAAGGGCGTTTCCACGCCTATGGTCAGGATCTGATTGTCCGCAAAGGCGAGCTGCTGTTCTCCGGTCCACCGGATCAACCATTGTTGAACATCGAAGCGATTCGTAACCCGGAAGCGACGGAAAACGACGTCATTGCTGGCGTACGCGTTACCGGCTCTGCCGACGAACCGAAGGCGGAGATCTTCTCTGACCCGGCGATGTCGCAGCAGGAAGCCCTCTCTTACCTGTTGCGCGGACAAGGTCTGGACAGCGGTCAGAGCGACAGCGCGGCGATGACCTCAATGTTGGTCGGCCTGGGGGTTGCACAAAGTGGGCAGGTTGTGGGTAAAATCGGCGAGACGTTCGGCGTAAGCAATCTGGCGCTGGACACCCAGGGCGTGGGTGACTCCTCGCAGGTGGTGGTCAGCGGCTATGTACTGCCGGGTCTGCAGGTAAAATATGGTGTGGGGATCTTTGACTCACTGGCAACACTCACGTTACGCTATCGCCTGATGCCTAAGCTATATCTGGAAGCAGTGTCCGGCGTAGACCAGGCACTTGATCTGCTCTATCAGTTTGAGTTTTAGCAATGCGAATATTTGTCTACGGCAGTTTACGAACCAGGCAAGGCAACAGTCACTGGATGACCAATGCCCAGCTACTGGGGAATTACAATATCGAGAACTACCAGTTGTACAGCCTGGGCCACTATCCAGGCGCGGTTCCCGGCGAAGGAACAGTACAGGGTGAAGTTTATCGTATTGATAACGCGACACTTGCCGAACTTGATGCCTTGCGCACCAGGGGCGGTGAATACGCTCGCCAGTTGATCCAGACGCCGTACGGAAGCGCGTGGATGTATGTCTACCAGCGTCCGGTCGACGGGTTAACGCGGATTGTAAGCGGTAACTGGTTAGACAGAGACCAGTACTGAAAAACGACAACGCCACCGTAAGGTGGCGTTGTTTTTTGTGTCTGGCAGTAAGAATTACTTCTTAGCAGCGCGTTCGAAGGAGGCGATGATTTCTGCTTTCGCCGCTTCTGCGTTGTCCCAGCCGTCAACCTTAACCCATTTGCCTTTTTCGAGATCTTTGTAGTGCTCGAAGAAGTGGGCGATCTGCGCTTTCAGCAGCTCTGGCAGGTCGTTCACATCTTTAATGTGATCGTACTCTTTGCTCAGCTTGGTGTGCGGTACCGCAACCAGCTTCGCATCTTCACCCGCTTCGTCAGTCATTTTCAGCACGCCAACAGGACGGCAGCGAATGACGGAGCCTGGCTGCAGTGGGTATGGCGTTGGGACCAGCACGTCAACCGGGTCACCGTCCAGAGACAGGGTGTGGTTGATGTAGCCGTAGTTGCACGGATAGAACATTGCGGTAGACATGAAACGGTCAACGAACAGCGCACCGGTGTCTTTGTCGATTTCGTATTTGATTGGATCTGCGTTGGCCGGGATTTCGATAACAACGTAGATGTCTTCTGGCAGTTCTTTACCCGCAGGGACGTTGAGTAAGCTCATGTCGGTGTCCTTAAAAATGGATGGTAAACAAGTGGCAGGTATTATAGCCAACTCACGCCGAATGTCTCCGCCTGTTTTCGCTTTCTCTCCCCGCTAGCCCCACTTTTCAGACCGTTTCCATGACAGAAATGTCCATAAACTCAGCCGCATTTTTAATGGTGAAATGAAAGCGATTACAAACTTGTGATTAACGTTTTATTCACTTTTCTGAAGTGTGATGTAACGCAATTCGTTACATATTTCATTGGCTATAGTCATTTCGCAGAACATCTTTTAACCAACAATAAACACCCCTACGAGGACGCTCATATGTGGAAGCGCTTACTTCTTGTCACAGCAGTTTCGGCAGCCATGTCGTCTATGGCGATGGCCGCTCCCTTAACCGTAGGTTTCTCGCAAGTTGGCTCTGAATCCGGCTGGCGTGCGGCAGAAACTAACGTTGCGAAAAGCGAGGCTCAGAAACGCGGTATCACCCTGAAAATCGCCGATGGTCAGCAAAAACAAGAGAATCAGATCAAAGCCGTACGCTCCTTTATCGCCCAGGGCGTGGATGCCATCTTTATTGCACCAGTGGTGGCGACCGGCTGGGAACCCGTCCTGAAGGAAGCGAAAGACGCTGAAATTCCGGTCTTCCTGCTCGACCGTTCCATCGACGTCAAAGACAAATCCCTCTATATGACCACCGTCACTGCCAACAACGTGCTTGAAGGACAGTTAATTGGCGACTGGCTGATTAAACAGGTCGACGGCAAGCCGTGTAACGTCGTTGAGCTGCAGGGTACCGTCGGTGCCAGCGTGGCCATCGACCGTAAGAAAGGGTTTGCTGAGGCCATTGCCAAAGCGCCAAACATCAAGATTATCCGCTCCCAGTCCGGCGACTTTACCCGCAGTAAGGGTAAAGAGGTCATGGAGAGCTTTATCAAGGCTGAAAACAACGGCAAGAACATCTGCATGGTTTACGCCCACAACGATGATATGGCGATCGGCGCAATTCAGGCCATTAA
The DNA here is from genome assembly GCF_058354905.1 of Enterobacter sp. ECC_219_Taxon_10. Taxonomy (NCBI): domain Bacteria; kingdom Pseudomonadati; phylum Pseudomonadota; class Gammaproteobacteria; order Enterobacterales; family Enterobacteriaceae; genus Enterobacter; species Enterobacter sp. ECC_219_Taxon_10. Next base: position 508,142 of record NZ_CM178005.1, read on the forward strand.
AGAAGCGGGCCTGAAGCCGGGCAAAGACATCCTCACCGGCTCTATCGACGGCGTGCCTGACATCTATAAAGCAATGATCGATGGTGAAGCCAACGCCAGCGTGGAGCTTACGCCAAACATGGCGGGCCCGGCATTCGACGCGCTGGAGAAATTCAAGAAAGACGGCACGATGCCTGAGAAGGTGACCGTCACCAAGTCCACGCTCTACCTGCCGGATACGGCGAAAGAAGAGTTAGAGAAGAAGAAAAATATGGGCTACTGATCCAGTGAAATTGCCGGGTGGCGCTGCGCTTACCCGGCCTACGGGAACGTGGCGGGGACGTGAATATGAAAACTGAACAACACCAGGAAATCCTCCGCACAGAGGGCTTAAGCAAATTCTTCCCTGGCGTAAAGGCGCTGGATAACGTCGATTTCAGCCTGCGGCGCGGTGAGATCATGGCGCTGCTGGGCGAGAACGGCGCGGGCAAATCAACGCTGATTAAATCTCTGACCGGCGTGTATCAAGCCGATCGCGGCACCATCTGGCTGGAAGGTAACGCCATTTCGCCAAAAAATACCGCCCATGCCCAGCAGCTGGGGATCGGGACGGTTTACCAGGAAGTGAACCTGCTGCCGAATATGTCGGTGGCGGATAACCTGTTTATTGGCCGCGAGCCACGCCGCTTTGGCCTGCTGCGCCGCAAAGAGATGGAGGCGCGGGCCACGCAACTGATGGAGTCGTACGGCTTCTCCCTCGACGTTCGCGAGCCGCTGAACCGCTTTTCCGTGGCGATGCAGCAGATCGTCGCCATTTGTCGGGCGATCGATCTCTCGGCAAAGGTGCTGATCCTCGACGAACCCACCGCCAGCCTCGATACCCAGGAAGTGGAGATGCTCTTTACCCTGATGCGCCAGCTGCGCGATCGGGGCGTGAGCCTGATCTTCGTCACGCACTTCCTCGATCAGGTGTATGAGGTGAGCGATCGCATTACGGTGCTGCGCAACGGCAGCTTTGTCGGCTGCCGCGAAACCCGCGAGCTCCCGCAGATAGAGCTGGTGAAAATGATGTTGGGCCGTGAGCTGGAAACTAACGCCCTTCAGCGCGCAGGGCGCACGCTGCTGAGCGAGAAGCCGGTCGCCGCGTTCAGCGATTACGGTAAAAAAGGGGTGATCTCGCCGTTTAACCTTGAAGTGCGGCCCGGTGAAATTGTCGGACTGGCGGGCCTGTTAGGCTCAGGACGAACCGAAACCGCCGAGGTGATCTTCGGGATCAAGCCAGCGGACAGCGGCAGCGCGATGATCAAAGGCAAACCGCAAACCCTGCGATCGCCGCATCAGGCGTCGTGTCTGGGCGTCGGCTTCTGCCCGGAAGACCGGAAAACGGACGGAATTATTGCCGCCGCCTCGGTGCGCGAAAATATCATCCTGGCCCTGCAGGCGCAGCGCGGCTGGCTACGCCCGATCCCCCGTAAAGAGCAAAACGCGATCGCCGAGCGCTTTATACGCCAGCTCGGCATCCGCACCCCGAGCGCGGAACAGCCGATTGAGTTCCTCTCCGGCGGTAACCAGCAGAAGGTGCTGCTCTCCCGCTGGCTGCTGACCAAACCCCAGTTCCTGATCCTCGACGAGCCGACGCGCGGTATCGACGTGGGCGCGCACGCCGAAATTATCCGGCTTATCGAAACGCTCTGTGCGGACGGGCTGGCCCTGCTGGTTATTTCGTCCGAGCTGGAAGAGCTGGTGGGCTATGCCGATCGCGTCATTATCATGCGCGATCGCAAACAGGTGGCAGAGATCCCGCTGGATAAGCTGTCCGTTCCGGCAATCATGAATGCCATCGCGGCGTAAGGAGTGAATCGTGATGTCCCGTTCGCTTTCGCAAACCGGTGAGTCAAAGCGCCGCTTTAGCTGGCCAACCGGCACGCCGCAAATTGCGGCGCTGCTGGTAGTGCTGCTGGTAGATAGCCTTGTCGCACCGCATTTCTTTCAGATCGTCGTGCAGGATGGCCGCCTGTTTGGCAGCCCGATCGATATTTTAAACCGTGCTGCGCCCGTGGCGCTGCTGGCGATTGGGATGACGCTGGTGATCGCCACCGGCGGGATTGACCTCTCCGTCGGCGCGGTAATGGCAATCGCCGGCGCTACCGCTGCCTCCATGACCGTGGCCGGACACAGCCTGCCGGTGGTACTGCTGGCGGCATTGGGCACCGGGGTGCTGGCCGGACTATGGAACGGCATTCTGGTCGCGGTGCTGAAAATTCAGCCCTTTGTCGCCACCCTTATCTTAATGGTGGCCGGACGCGGGGTGGCGCAGCTGATTACCTCCGGACAGATTGTCACCTTTAACTCGCCGAGCCTGGCGTGGATCGGCAGCGGCAACCTCCTGTTCTTCCCGACACCGGTGATCGTTGCGCTGGTCACGTTAGTGGTGTTCTGGCTCTTCACCCGTAAAACGGCGCTCGGCATGTTCATTGAGGCGGTGGGGATCAACATTCGTGCGGCACGAAATGCCGGGGTCAACACCCGGCTGATGGTGATGCTGACCTACGTGCTGAGCGGCGTGTGTGCCGCCATCGCCGGGGTCATCGTCGCGGCAGATATCCGCGGGGCCGATGCCAACAACGCCGGGCTCTGGCTGGAGCTGGACGCGATCCTCGCGGTGGTGATCGGCGGCGGGTCGCTGATGGGCGGGCGTTTTAACCTGCTGCTCTCGGTGATAGGCGCGCTGATCATTCAGGGCATGAACACCGGGATCCTGCTTTCGGGGTTCCAGCCGGAACTCAACCAGGTGGTAAAAGCGGTGGTCGTGCTCTGCGTGCTGATCGTCCAGTCGCCGCGCTTTGTCAGCATCATTAAGGGGATCCGTGGCCATGATAAAACGTAATTTACCGTTAACGATCACGCTGGGCGTGTTTGTGCTGGGGTATCTCTACTGCCTCACTCAATTCCCCGGTTTTGCCTCGACGCGCGTGATCTGCAATATCCTGACCGATAACGCCTTTTTAGGCATCATCGCGGTCGGGATGACCTTTGTGATCCTCTCCGGCGGGATCGATCTCTCCGTTGGCTCGGTGATCGCGTTTACGGGGGTATTCCTCGCGAAGGCGATCGGCTTCTGGGGCATCTCTCCGCTGGTGGCGTTTCCGCTGGTGCTGGCGATGGGCTGCGCGTTTGGCGCTTTTATGGGGCTGCTGATCGACGCGTTAAAAATCCCGGCGTTTATCATTACCCTCGCGGGAATGTTCTTCCTGCGCGGGGTGAGCTATCTGGTGTCGGAAGAGTCGATCCCCATTAACCACCCGGTGTACGACACGCTCTCCAGCCTGGCGTGGAAAATTCCCGGCGGCGGCCGCCTGAGCGCGATGGGGCTGCTGATGCTCGGCGTGGTAGTGATTGGCATCTTCCTCGCCCACCGCACCCGGTTCGGCAATCAGGTTTACGCCATCGGCGGCAACGCTACGTCGGCCAACCTGATGGGGATCTCAACCCGCAGCACCACCATCCGCATCTATATGCTCTCGACAGGCCTGGCGACGCTGGCGGGTATCGTCTTCTCGGTGTATACCCAGGCGGGCTATGCCCTTGCAGGCGTAGGCGTGGAGCTGGATGCGATTGCTTCTGTGGTTATCGGCGGCACGCTGCTCAGCGGCGGGGTAGGAACGGTGCTGGGGACGCTGTTCGGCGTGGCCATCCAGGGACTGATACAAACCTATATCAACTTCGACGGCACGCTCAGTTCCTGGTGGACGAAGATCGCCATCGGCATTCTGCTGTTTATTTTTATCGCGCTCCAGCGCGGCCTGACGGTGCTCTGGGAGAACCGACAAAGCTCGCCTGTTACCCGTGTAAACACATCGGTAACAGAGCGATAACACTCTGAATTTACTTAAAGTCTAAACATTTACCGGTAGCGGCCGATACTCTTCTTTTATGCCCAGAAATATCTCGCTACCGGAAATAATATCATGCTTAAAACGCTATCGATTCGTACCGGCTTGCTCTCTTTACTGGCCGTTATGACCCTTCTGCTGCTGATTGTCAGCGGCATCGGCATTTATGCCCTCACACAGAGTTCTTCTTCACTGCAGCGCATTAATCACCTTCAGGGTGAGCAGATGGTGCAGCTTAATTCAGGCTATACGCTGATCCTGCGCGCGCGCAATGAGGCGGGTCAGGCCGTCCGGATGATGGAAATCGGCATGCTGGACGATGCGGCCAAAGCGGTAAAAAACATCAATCAGGAAGTTGCCCTGGCCCAGAAAACGCTGAAAGGCGTGATTGACGGCGGCGTGGCTGACGAGCAGGGGCAGCAGCTCCTCGATAAAGTCGCGGCCAGCCTGGCGACGTATAACCAGCAGGGGATCGGCCCGATGCTGAAAACCCTGAATGACCAGAGCGCGGACAGCTATTACGATCTGCTGGAGAACACGCTGATCCCGGTAGCGAAGCAGTTTGATAACGATATGCAGGCGTTTCAAAAATGGAGCGAAGCGCGAGGTCAGGCGGAAGTGAGCGCTGTGCAGGCGAGCAAAACCCGCGTGCTGATCCTGATTATCGTCGCCGCGCTGCTGACGGCGGGCATTATCGTGCTCGCCTGGCTGGTGCTGCGCCATATGCTGCTTAAGCCGCTGTCGGCCTCCATTGCGCAGCTGGAGAACGTGGCGGCGGGGGACTTAACCCATACGCTGAATGCGCCGGCGAGCCAGGAGTTTAACCGCCTCAACGCGGCGATAGAGGAGATGCGCCAGTCGCTGATGAGCTCGGTTATGCGGGTACGCGATGCCAGCTCGCAAATTGACACCGGCAGCCGCGAGCTGACGGCGGGGAACCGGGATCTTGCCGAGCGCACCGAATCTACCGCCACGTCGCTGGAGCAGACCGCCGCCAGCATGGAGCAGATCACCGCGACGGTGAAGCTCAACGCCGATAATGCCGAGCAGGCGCACCAGCTGGCGAAGTCCGTTTCCGACACCGCCGATCACGGCAGCGAAATGGTCTGCTACGTGATTGAAAAAATGCGCGATATCTCCGGCAGCTCGGCGCGCATCGCCGACATCCTGAGCGTGATCGACGGTATTGCCTTCCAGACCAACATTCTGGCGCTTAACGCCTCCGTGGAAGCGGCGCGCGCGGGCGAGCAGGGACGCGGGTTTGCCGTCGTCGCGGGTGAAGTCCGTAACCTTGCCAGCCGTAGCGCCGACGCGGCGAAAGAGATCCGCTCGCTTATCAGTGATTCGCAGACCCACGTTAACGAGGGCAGCGAGCTGGCCCAGCAGGCGGGTGAAACGATGGATGAGATCGCAACAGAAGTGCTGCGCATGACTAAACTGATGCGCGAAATTGCCACCGCGTCTCAGGAGCAGAGCCGCGGCATTGAGCAGGTGAATATTGCGGTGAATCAGATGGACGAAACCGCGCAGCAGAATGCGGCGCTGGTGCAGCAATCCTCCGCCGCGACCCGCTCCCTTGAGGAGCAGTCGCGTCAGCTGATGGAAGCCATGTCATCGTTCAAAGTGACGGCTCAGACTGCGGCATAATATTCCCCGGCCCCGGTGCATTCTGTGCCGGGGTTTTATTTCTCGCGGAATTTACCGCCGCAATATTATCGTGAATATCACCCATTAATATTTCCAGCGAGCTGGTTAAGGCTAACGCTTTTTCCGTCGGCTCAAGATATAAACCTTTGCGGGAAAATAAAGGCTCATCAAACAGTTGATTAAAGCGTTTCAACGCCAGGCTCACCGCAGGCCGGGACATCTCCAGGCGCAAAGAGGCTTTTGCCATACTGCCGCAGCGGACGACTTCAATAAATACAGGAATAAGGTTTAAATCAATGCCGGTATTAGCCCGGGAATAATTTTTCATTGCAATTCTGCTCCAGGAAATAATTGTCAAACTGTTATGGAAATAATGCAGGAGCAGGGGTGAATATTAAAGCGTGTTTTTTATAAACACTTATACGGTAAAATATATAAATGTGTCGGGGAGCCAGACTGGCTCCCCGGGGGAGTGGGATTACGCGTCCGGATACTCACGGATAAAACGTTCAACGTCTTCAACCATGTGGTTGTTGCCGACGAAGAATGAACGGCGCTGGTGAAGGCTTTCCGGCACGATATCCAGAATACGCTCTTTACCGTCGCTCGCCTTGCCGCCCGCCTGTTCGGCCAGGAACGCCATCGGGTTGCATTCGTACAGCAGACGCAGCTTCCCGTCCGGGTGGCTGGCGGTGCTTGGGTAGAGGTAGATACCGCCTTTCAGCAGGTTACGGTGGAAATCCGCGACCAGAGAGCCAATATAGCGGGACGTGTAAGGGCGCTGGGTCGCTTTATCTTCTTCCTGACAGAATTTGATGTACTTCTTCACGCCGTTCGGGAAGCGGATGTAGTTGCCTTCGTTGATGGAGTAGGTGTTGCCTTTCTCCGGGAAGCGCATGCGTTCCTGGCTCAGGCAGAAAACGCCCAGTGACGGATCGTACGTAAAGGCGTGAACCCCGCACCCGGTGGTATACACCAGCATGGTGGAGGAGCCATAAACGACGTAACCGGCTGCAACCTGATTAATGCCAGGCTGCAGGAAATCTTCTTCGGTCACCGGCGTGCCAACAGGCGTGACGCGGCGGTAGATGGAGAAAATGGTACCGACAGAAACGTTAACGTCGATGTTGGAAGAGCCGTCGAGCGGATCCATCAGAACAACGTATTTAGCGTGTTCACACCCTTCGAAAACAACAATTTCATCTTCTTCTTCAGAGGCGATACCCGCAACGATGTCGCGCGCGCGCAGTGCAGCTTTCAGTTTTTCATTTGCGAACAGATCGAGTTTCTGCTGAACCTCGCCCTGAACGTTTTCGGCACCGCTGGCACCCAGGATATCGACCAGACCGGCCTTGTTGATATCACGGTGGATGATCTTAGCGCCCAGCTTTATTGCCGACAGCAAAGCAGTGAGTTCACCTGTAGCATGAGAGAACTCGTGCTGCTTTTCGACAATAAATTCACCTAACGTTTTCATAACACTTTCCCTGCATCTTTGTGAGTAGAGCGATTGTATGTTCACTAAAACGACTAAAGCCCAACAATCTTAACAAATATTCAAATAGTAGCGCAGAGGTGAATCGCGCCAGCAACATACGGATTTACCTGAAATGCGTTTCACAGCCGCTAACATGTGAGTAAAATGTGCGCCACATTGAAGAAGGATAGTGACGTATGCGCATTCATATATTGGGGATTTGTGGCACTTTCATGGGCGGACTGGCAATGCTGGCGCGCTCGCTGGGCCATGAAGTGACAGGTTCGGACGCCAATGTGTATCCGCCGATGAGCACGCTTCTGGAAAAACAGGGCATCTCGCTGATTCAGGGCTACGATGCCAGCCAGCTGGATCCCGAGCCGGATCTGGTCATTATTGGCAACGCCATGACCCGCGGTAACCCGTGCGTTGAAGCGGTGCTGGAACGCAATATTCCGTTCATGTCCGGCCCGCAGTGGCTGCATGACTTCGTGCTGCGCGACCGCTGGGTAGTTGCCGTGGCCGGTACCCACGGAAAAACCACTACCGCCGGCATGGCGACCTGGATCCTCGAAGCCTGCGGCTACAAGCCGGGCTTTGTGATCGGCGGCGTGCCGGGTAACTTCGACGTCTCTGCGCGTCTTGGCGACAGCCCGTTCTTTGTGATTGAAGCGGATGAATACGACTGCGCATTCTTCGACAAGCGCTCCAAGTTCGTGCATTACTGCCCGCGCACGCTGATCCTCAACAACCTTGAGTTCGATCACGCGGACATCTTTGACGATCTGAAAGCGATTCAGAAACAGTTCCACCATCTGGTGCGCATTGTTCCGGGTCAGGGCCGCATCATCCTGCCGGAGAACGACATCAACCTGAAGCAGACCATGGCGATGGGCTGCTGGAGCGAGCAGGAGCTGGTGGGCGAGCAGGGCCACTGGCAGGCGAAAAAGCTCAACGCGGATGCCTCCGAGTGGGAAGTGCTGCTCGACGGTGAAAAAGTGGGCGAGGTGAAGTGGGGCCTGGTGGGCGAGCACAACATGCACAACGGCCTGATGGCGATTGCTGCGGCGCGCCACGTGGGCGTGCTGCCTGCGGATGCCGCTAATGCGCTCGGCTCGTTCATTAACGCCCGCCGCCGCCTGGAACTGCGCGGCGAAGCGAATGGCGTGACGGTCTATGACGATTTCGCGCACCACCCGACCGCCATTCTGGCGACGCTTGCCGCGTTACGCGGCAAGGTTGGCGGTACCGCGCGCATTCTGGCGGTGCTGGAACCGCGCTCAAACACCATGAAAATGGGCATTTGCAAAGACGACCTCGCACCGTCCCTGGGACGTGCCGACGAAGTCTTCCTGCTGCAGCCGCAGCATATTCCGTGGCAGGTGGCTGAAGTGGCGGATGCCTGCATTCAGCCTGCGCACTGGAGTGCGGACGTGGATGTGCTCGCGGATATGGTGGTGAAAGCCGCTCAGCCTGGCGATCACATTCTGGTGATGAGCAACGGCGGGTTCGGTGGGATCCATCAGAAGCTGCTGGACGGTCTGGCGAAGAAAGCGGAAGCGGCGGCTGCAGAGTAAAAAAAAGCCCGGTGGCGCTAGCGCTTACCGGGCCTACTTTCCCGTGTTTTCTCCCTCGCCCCTCCGGGGAGAGGGCTGGGGTGAGGGGAAGAGATTACTCGCCGTTCTCAGACAGCTCGCGCAGATACTGGAAAATCAGGCGCGCGGACTTCGGCGGCTTATTCCCTTCTTTCTCTTTCTTCGCGTTGCGGATCAAAGAACGCAGCTGCTGGCGGTCGGCATCCGGCCACAGGTTCAGTACTTCCGGTACTGCATCATCACCCTGTTCAATCAGACGATCGCGGATCTGCTCCAGCTTATGGAACAGCGCAACCTGCTGGTTGTGGCGGTTTTTCAGCTTGTCCAGCGCCTGACGGATCGGATCCACGTCGCGCTGACGCAGCATTTTACCGATAAGCTGAAGCTGGCGACGACGGCCTTCTTTTTTGATTTTCTGTGCCAGTTCAATGGCATCACGCAGATCCTGGTCGAGCGGGATCTTGTCCAGCGCGTTTTTACCCAGTTCTACCATTTCTGCGCCAAGCTGTTTTAACTCTTCGGCGTCACGTTTAATTTCACTTTTACTGACCCAGATGATCTCATCATCTTCGTCTTCGATGTCATCACCGGGAACGTCGTCGAGCCAGTCTTCGGGCTGCTTAGTCATGTCAGGCTCCTTAAAAAAAGAGGCTAATGTTACCAGTTAAGACGCGCACTGAAAAACGGTTCTCTGTTAGACTTCACTTAACTCTCTCTTACAGTATGGCATTTGCGATGAAAGTAACCTCACAAGTTGAAGCGCAGCGTAAGATTCTGGAAGAAGCCGTCTCCACCGCGCTGACGCTCGCTTCAGGTAAATCAGATGGCGCCGAAGTGGCGGTCAGCAAAACCACCGGCATTAGCGTGAGCACCCGCTATGGCGAAGTGGAGAATGTAGAATTTAACAGCGATGGCGCGCTTGGGATCACGGTGTATCACCAGAATCGCAAAGGCAGCGCGTCATCCACCGATCTCAGCCCGGATGCCATTGCCCGTACGGTGCAGGCGGCGCTGGATATTGCCCGCTATACCTCTCCGGATCCTTACGCAGGCGTGGCGGATAAAGAGCTGCTGGCGTTTGACGCGCCGGATCTCGATCTTTTCCACCCGGCGGAAGTGACGCCGGATGAAGCCATTGAACTGGCCGCGCGCGCCGAGCAGGCGTCATTGCAGGCTGACAAGCGCATCACCAATACCGAAGGCGGCAGCTTCAATAGCCACTACGGCATCAAAGTGTTCGGCAACAGCCACGGCATGCTGCAGGGCTACTGCTCTACCCGCCACTCGCTCTCCAGCTGCGTCATCGCTGAAGAGAACGGCGACATGGAGCGCGACTACGCCTACACCATTGGCCGCGCGCTGGGGGATTTGCAGTCTCCTGAGTGGGTGGGTAAAGAGTGTGCCGAACGCACGCTGTCGCGCCTGTCGCCGCGTAAACTCTCCACCATGAAGGCCCCGGTGATCTTTGCCAATGAAGTGGCGACCGGCCTGTTTGGCCATCTGGTGGGCGCTATCGCGGGCGGCTCGGTGTACCGTAAATCGACCTTCCTGCTCGACTCGCTGGGCAAGCAGATCCTGCCGGAATGGCTGACGATTGAAGAGCACCCGCACCTGCTGAAAGGGCTGGCCTCCACGCCGTTCGACAGCGAAGGCGTACGCACGGAACGCCGCGATATCGTTAAAGACGGCATTCTGACCCAGTGGCTGCTGACCAACTACTCCGCGCGCAAGCTGGGGCTAAAAAGCACCGGTCACGCGGGCGGCATCCACAACTGGCGCATTGCCGGTCAGGGCCTTAACTTCGAGCAAATGCTAAAAGAGATGGGCACCGGTCTGGTGGTCACCGAGCTGATGGGGCAGGGCGTGAGCGGCATCACCGGCGACTACTCGCGCGGTGCGGCAGGCTTCTGGGTCGAAAACGGCGAAATTCAGTATCCGGTGAGCGAAATTACCATCGCCGGCAACCTGAAGGACATGTGGCGCAATATCGTTACGGTCGGTAACGATATTGAAACACGTAGCAATATACAGTGTGGTTCTGTATTACTGCCGGAAATGAAAATCGCCGGCCAGTAATACCCGAAAAGCGTTTTAATAATAAAAAAGGAAGTGAGCAATGCGTAAACACCTGTTAGCGATCGTCGCGGCTTCAACGCTGGTTCTTGGCTCTTCTGCGTTTGCTGCCGATCTCGAAGACAACATGGACATCCTCAGTCAAAACCTGAAGATAGTGCAGAAAACGGACAATGCGGCCGAAATGAAAGGCGCACTGACCAAAATGCGTGAAGCGGCGCTGGACGCGCAAAAAGCGACCCCGCCAAAGCTGGAAAGCAAAGCGGCAGACAGCGCAGAGATGAAAGACTATCGCCACGGCTTTGACGTGCTGGTCGGTCAGATCGACGGTGCGCTGAAGCTGGCTAACGAAGGCAAAGTGAAGGAAGCCCAGGCGGCGGCTGACCAGTTTGTGGCGACGCGTAACACGTATCACAAGAAATATCGTTAATCGATCGCGCATCTGACAAACAACCAGCGGGGGCCAGTGGCTCCCGTTTTTTTTACGCGGTAATAAGTAAACCCTATCGCCATCACATTTTTGCGTCACCACGCCTGAACGTTTTCGTTTCCCCGGCGCGCGTTTTGCCGCTGGAATACGTGATATTCATCACGCAAATACCGTTATTAATCCAGATTCACCGCATTTATGTGGCACAGATCACTGCTGCGGCTCGCCTTTCCACTTCGAAGTGGAAAACAACTCGCTACAAACAATTCCCCCCCAACGTTAGTTTTATTCCAGAGCCATTAACGGGGTAAGACCAGTGATTAACGGAGCGGTAATGAACGACGTTGGGGAACAGGCGGAGCAAACAGAACAGCTCGCGACCACCATGCTGCAGCAGGTTTATGCCCTGCTGGCCCGAAACAACATCATCCCCAATGCGGTACAGGAGCAGATGCTCACCTCCCACGTGCGCGCAATGGCGCACCGGTCCGTGACCGGCGAGCCGCTGCCGGAGGTAGAAGCAGAGCTGTTTGACGAAATTTCACCAGATTCAATGCAACTTGCCCGTGAAGTGGTAGCGCAGTTTGGCAATCTTCCTGATGAAGAGGCCTGGCTGCTCTCCGTTCACTTTGAAGTCGCGAAAGACAACCTTTAAGGAGCAACACATGGAACAGATTACAGTCGTGATTGGCGATCGCCTGGGCAAAGGTCAGAAAGTGGCTGCCGGTGTGGAAAAAGCAGGCGGACGCGCGGTGGTTGTGCCGGGCATGGCGGCTGACATGAAGCTCGGCGACGTGATGAAAGCGGAAAATGCCACTTTCGGCATCTCCTTCTGCGGTAGCGGCGGCGCGGGTGCCATCACCGCCCAAACCAAATATGGCTACAAAGCCAAATACGGCATGCGTTCCGTGGATGAGGGCGTGACCGCCATCAACGAAGGCTGCAACGTGCTGGGCTTCGGCTTTATGGATAAAGAAGAGCTGGGCGAGCGTCTGGTACAGGCGTGGCAGAAGAAATACGGCGCATAAGCATGAAAGAACAGTTCACAACCACGGTGAGAGTGAAGGGCAAAGGCGACGCCAAAGCGCGCGCCTTTGCTGACGCGCTCAACCACGTTCAGGCCGCGGTGATGAAAGCCTCACCGCATATCTTACTGCGTATTGAGCCACAGGATGTGCAGGTTGTTCAGGCGCAAGAAGCGGTGCGTAAAGAAGCGTTTCTGTTCTTCTTTTTGCGCCGGGAGAGACGCACCTACAGCGTGGAGCTGGATGTGACCGTCAACGTGACCGCCATCAATCTCGACCGGGTGGATTTCGTCACGCAACGCTGATTATTCATAAAAAGGGCAGACTGATGTTCTTAATTATATTAATAAAATCGCTCATCATCGGCGGCCTGGTAGGCGTCGGTGTTGGCGCCGGGGCTGCACGCATGTTTCATGCGCCTACCACTCAGGGTATGGGCGCGTTTCGTACGTTGGGGGAACTGAACTCCTGCGAAGGGGATCCGGCTTCTCACTTCTCCTTTGGGTTAGGTTTCTTCTTTAACGCCTGGGCCTCTTCCGTGGCTGCAGGCGCCTTCACACAGGACGTTGACCACCGCATCATCCCGAACTGGGGTGCTGCTGCACTGATGATCAAAAACCGTAACGTCGGCGAAACGCTGCACGATCCCCGCAAAATGGCGATTGCCTGCGGCGTGATCGGCATGATCGTCGTGACCTTCCTGAACCTGACCGCCTCCTCCGTTCCGGCCGCGCTTCAGGTCACCGCCGTGAAGGTACTGGTGCCTGCCGCGAACCTACTGGTGAACACCGTCATGCCGGTGATCTTCTGGCTGGCGGCTATCGACGCGGGTAAAAAATCGGGCTTCTGGGCCACCATCTTCGGCGGCGCGGCGCAGCTGATTATGGGCAACGCCGTACCGGGCCTGGTGCTGGGGATCCTGATCGGTAAAGGCGTGGAAGAGAGCGGCTGGAACCACGTCACCAAAGTGATGATGGCGGCTATCGTCCTGCTCTTCGTGCTGAGCGGCTTCTTCCGCGGCTTCGACATGAAGATGATCGAATCCTTCCATCTGACCGTGCCGAACTGGCTCGATATGATCCACAACTCGCTCAGCGGTAAATAACAGGAGCCTCTACATGGAACAGAATAAAGGTTTTTGGTATGCCGACTGGTCGTTCCCGATCTTCGTTGGCCTGCTCTCCTCCGGCGTTTTCGCCGGGACGCACATGTACTACCTCTACGGTATCGGCGCGTTTAACGAAGTGGCCTTCGTGGCGATGCTGAAAGCGGGGATTGATACCGGCGTCTACGGCGCGGTGGCGGCGTTCGGCGCAAGCTTCCTGTTCGCCCGCATTATCGAAGGGTCGCTGGTCGGTATTCTTGATATCGGCGGTGCGATCCAGACCGGCGTGGGCCTCGGCGTTCCGGCGCTGCTGCTGGGCGCGGGGATCATGTTCCCGGTGACCAACTTCATCGCCTCGCTGATTACCGGCCTGGTGATTGGTCTGGCGATCGGCTACGTCATCATCCTGGCGCGTAAGTTCACCATCAACCAGAGCAACTCTACCTACGGTGCAGACGTGATGATGGGCGCGGGCAACGCCTCCGGCCGCTTCCTCGGGCCGTTGATTATCCTCAGCGCCATGACCGCCTCCATTCCTATCGGCGTCGGTTCCCTGCTGGGCGCGCTGGTGTTCTACATCTGGCAGAAGCCGATTACCGGTGGCGCCATCCTCGGCGCAATGCTGTTGGGCTGGCTGTTCCCGGTCGCCCTTTAATACCCGCGGGCGCTCCGGCGCCCGCCTTATCAGGAGATCCTCATGTTTGATTTACTCCTGCGCCGTGCGCGCCTCGCCGACGATACCCTGACCGATATCGCCATTCAGGACGGAAAGATCGCCGCGACGGGCGACATTGATGCCCCTGCGCATAAAACGGTTGAGCTGAATGGCGACGTGTTCGTCAGCGCAGGCTGGATTGACTCCCACGTTCACTGCTACCCGAACTCCCCGATTTACCACGACGAGCCGGACAGCGTGGGCATTGCCACCGGCGTTACCACCGTGGTGGACGCGGGCAGTACCGGGGCCGACGACGTGGACGATTTCTACGACATCACCCGCAAAGCTTCCACAGAAGTCTTTGCCCTGCTGAACATCTCCCGCGTGGGGCTGATTGCCCAGAACGAGCTGGCCAACATGGCGAATATTGACGCCGAGGCGGTGAAGCAGGCGTTGAAGCGCCACCCTGATTTTATCGTCGGCCTGAAGGCGCGCATGAGCAGCAGCGTGGTCGGTGAAAACGGCATTACGCCGCTGGAGCGCGCCAAAGCCATTCAGAAAGAGAACGGCGACTTGCCGCTGATGGTGCACATTGGCAACAACCCGCCGAACCTCGACGAAATTGCCGAGCTGCTGAGCTCGGGCGACATCATCACCCACTGCTACAACGGCAAGCCAAACCGCATTCTGACGCCCTCCGGCGAGCTGCGCGCCTCCATCATCTCCGCCCTGAAGCGCGGGGTGCGTCTGGACGTCGGCCACGGCACGGCGAGCTTCAGCTTTGAGGTGGCGAAACGCGCCATCGCCATGGGCATTTTGCCGCACACCATCAGCTCGGATATCTACTGCCGCAACCGCATCAACGGCCCGGTGGGCTCGCTGGCGAGCGTGATGTCGAAATTCCTCGCCATCGGCATGTCGCTGCCGCAGGTGATTGACTGCGTGACCGCCAACGCCGCCGACGGCCTGCGCCTGACGCGCAAGGGTCGCATCCAGCAGGGTCTCGACGCCGACCTGACGCTGTTCACGATTAAACGCCAGCCAACGGTGCTGACAGACGCTGAAAACGACAGCCTGCAGGCTGAACACATTCTGGTGCCGCTTGCCGCGATCCGCGCGGGCAAGGGCTACATGACCGAACAAGGGAGCACGGAACATGCCTTCGATTTATGAGAAGTATAATTTAAAGCAGGTTATCAACACCTCTGGCCGCATGACGGCGCTGGGCGTCTCCACGCCGCGCCCGGAAGTGGTGCAGGCGGCGATGGACGGCATGAATCACTATTTCGAGATGAAGGATCTGGTTAACAAAACCGGGGAGTACATCGCGAAGCTGCTGGACGTGGAGGGCGCGACGGTGGTCTCCTGCGCGTCGGCGGGCATTGCCCAGTCCGTGGCGGCGGTGCTGGTGAAAGACAGCGACTGGCTGCTGGAAAACTTGCACGTGACCCCGATTGAGAATAACGAAATCGTCCTGCCGAAAGGCCACAACGTGAACTTTGGCGCGCCGGTGGGCACCATGGTGGCGCTGGGCGGCGGCAAGCTGGTGGAGGCGGGCTACGCCAACGAATGCTCTGCCGATCAGCTGGCGGCGGCGATCACTCCGCGCACCGCGGCGATCCTCTACATCAAATCACACCACTGCGTGCAGAAAAGCATGCTCAGCGTCGAGCAGGCGGCGGTCGTGGCACGCAAGCACGATCTCCCGCTGATCGTCGATGCGGCGGCGGAAGAAGATCTGCACGCTTACTACCGATCCGGTGCCGATCTGGTGATCTACAGCGGCGCGAAGGCGATTGAAGGCCCAACCAGCGGGCTGGTGATCGGCAAAACCCAGTACGTTGAGTGGGTGAAGCGCCAGACCGCGGGCATTGGCCGCGCGATGAAGGTGGGTAAAGAGGGGATCCTCGGCCTGACCTGCGCCATCGAACATTACCTGACGGCGACCAAAGAGAGCGGGGCCGAGATGGTGGCGAAGATGACGCCGTTTATCGACGCGCTCAATACCCTGAATGGCGTGACCGCGCGCGTGGTCTGGGACAGCGCCGGTCGCGATATCGCGCGCACCGAGATTAAGTTCGACGAAGCCGCAACGGGCGTCGGCACGGGTGACCTGGTGGCGAAGCTGAAGCAGGGGGAATACGCCATTTACTTCCGCGGCTACAAGGCCAACGAAGGGATTATCGAGGCGGACGTGCGCAGCGTGAGCGCTGACCAGCTGAACATCGTCTACCGCCGCATTAGCGAAGTATTAGGACAGGAGAAAAACGCATGAAACTGACCCCCAACTTTTACCGTGACCGCGTCTGTCTGAACGTGCTGGCCGGCTCAAAGGCTAACGCCAGCGCCATTTACGAGGCGGCGGAAGGCCACGTGCTGGTGGGCGTGCTCTCCAAAAATTACCCGGACGTGGCGAGCGCCGTTGCCGATATGCGTGAATATGCCGCGCTGATTGATAACGCGCTTTCCGTCGGCCTCGGCGCGGGGGATCCGAACCAGTCGGCGATGGTGAGTGAAATCTCCCGTCAGGTGCAGCCGCAGCACGTCAACCAGGTCTTTACCGGCGTGGCCACCAGCCGCGCGCTGCTGGGGCAGAATGAGTCTGTGGTCAACGGTCTGGTCTCTCCGACCGGCACCGTCGGCATGGTAAAAATCTCCACCGGTCCGCTGAGCAGCGCAGCACCGGACGGCATCGTGCCGGTTGAAACGGCGATTGCCCTGCTGAAAGATTTCGGCGGCAGCTCCATCAAATACTTCCCGATGGGCGGCCTGAAGTGCCGTGACGAGTACAAAGCGGTGGCGGAAGCCTGCGCCCGTCACGACTTCTGGCTGGAGCCAACCGGAGGTATCGATCTGGAAAACTATGAGGAGATCCTGCAGATCGCCCTCGACGCGGGCGTGAGCAAAATCATCCCGCATATCTACAGCTCGATTATCGACAAGGCCAGCGGCGATACGCGTCCGGAAGATGTGCGTACGCTGCTGGAAATGACGAAGAAGCTGGTTAAGTAGAACAAAACCTTACCGCACACACCTGAAGGAGCCACCATGCACACCCGTACCCTGCTTGTTGCTTCACTCTCAATGTTCGCCACTGCCGCTGTCGCCCAGACGCAATACGCCTGGGTGGGCACCTACAACCCCAACGGGGAAGGGCTGTACCGCTTTACCGTTGACCCACAAACCGGCGCGCTGGCGAATAAAACGCTGGTGAGCAAGCTGCCGAACGCCGCGCAGCTGACCGTCTCGCACGACGGCAAAACGCTCTATCTGGCAAGCGAAGTGGAGCAGGGCGTGGTGCAGGCGCTGCGGGTGGGGGATAACGGCGAGCTAAGCGAACTGAATCAGGTGGCTTCCGGCGGTGCGGGGCCGGTGTACCTGTCGCTGACGCCGAGCGGCCAGCATCTGCTGGTGGCGAACTATGTCAGCGGATCGATTGCCGTGTTGCCCGTCAACGCGGACGGCAGCCTGGGTGACGCTACGGACAAACATCAGGATCAGGGGGAACCGGGCGCGGCGAAGCCGGAAGCGGCTGTCGAAGGTAGCTTTGCCATCAGCGATCACAACGGCCCCCATGCGCACATGATCGCTGCCGATCCGAGCGGGAAATATGTTTTTTCTACCGATCTGGGGCTGGATCGTATCTATCAGTACCGCTTTGACGATCGAACCGGAAAGCTGACGCCGAACGATCCGCCGTTTATCAGCGCCTCCTCAAAAGGCGCCGGCCCGCGCCACTTTGTCTTTACGCCAAAGGGGGACGCCCTGTGGCTGATTAACGAAGAGGCGTCTACGCTCACCCATTATGCGCTGGACAGCAGCGGCAGACTGAAAGAGGGCAAAACGGTCTCTGCCCTGCCGGACGGCTATAAAGGCACCAGCTTTGCAGCCGGGCTCGCATTAAGCGCCGACGGTAAGCAGCTGTATGTGGCTAACCGTTTGCATAACAGCATCGGGCACTTTACCGTAACAGCGGAGGGCACGCTGACCCATCAGGACGACGTGTGGACGCGCGGCGACTACCCGCGCACCCTGACGCTCGATAAACAGGGACGCTGGCTGTACGTCATGAACCAGCGCAGCGACAACATTACCCGTTTCCGCGTGGCGCAGGATGGCAAGCTGAGCTTCGAGCCAGACTATACCCCGGTCGGCAGCCCATCCCAGATGGTCATTTCACCTTAAGCTGTAAGAGGACAAACCCGTGCGATTTCCGAACCAACGTTTAGCGCAACTTTTCGATCTGTTGCAAAACGAGACGCTGCCACAGGACGAGCTGGCGCAGCGGCTGTCGGTCTCCACGCGAACCGTCCGCGCCGATATCACCGCCCTGAACGCGCTGCTGGCAAGCCACGGCGCGCAGTTTATTCTGAGCCGGGGCAACGGCTACCAGCTAAAAATTGATGATGCCGAGCGCTATCAGCAGCTGCAGGCATCGCACCCGCGCGCGCTGCGAATTCCCCGAACGGGAGCGGAGCGCGTGCACTATCTGGTGGTGCGTTTTCTGACGTCGGCGTTTTCGCTTAAGCTTGAAGATCTGGCTGACGAGTGGTTTGTCAGCCGCGCCACGCTGCAAAGCGACATGGTGGAAGTGCGCGAGTGGTTCCAGCGCTATAACCTGACGCTGGAAACCCGCCCGCGCCACGGCATGAAGCTGTTTGGCAGCGAGATGTCGGTGCGCGCCTGCCTCACCGATCTCCTGTGGGAGCTGGCGCAGCAGGACAGCCTCAACCCGCTGGTGACGGAGGTCGCGCTCAACGCCGGGGTACCGGAGCAGATGGTAGCCGTGCTGCACGACGCGCTTACCCGGCACCACATCCGCCTGACTGACGAAGGCGAGCTGTTCCTGCGTCTGTACTGTGCGGTGTCGGTGCGTCGTATCAGCGAAGGCTTTCCGCTGCCGGAATTTCATGCGGAAGACGTGGAAGAGAACGTGCGCGAGGCGGCGAAGGATATCGCGGTGGTCATTCAGGAGCTGGCGGGCAAAGCGCTGTCGCCGTCCGAAGAGAGCTGGCTGTGCGTGCACATTGCGGCGCGGCAGATTCAGGAGATCGCCCCAAGCGCGATTAACGCCGACGACGACGAGGCGCTGGTCAACTACATCCTGCGCTACATCAACACCCACTATAACTACAACCTGCTCAGCGACGCACAGCTGCACGCGGATCTGCTCACGCACATTAAAACCATGATCACCCGCGTGCGGTATCAAATCATGATCCCCAATCCGCTGCTGGAAAACATCAAGCAGCATTACCCGATGGCATGGGATATGACGCTAGCGGCGGTGTCGAGCTGGGGCAAATACACGCCGTATGCGATCAGCGAAAACGAGATTGGCTTTCTGGTGCTGCATATCGGCGTCGGGCTGGAGCGCCACTACAACATCGGCTACCAGCGCCAGCCGCGCGTGCTGCTGGTGTGCGACGCCGGTAACGCGATGGTGCGCATGATCGAGGCGGTGCTTCAGCGCAAGTATCCGCAGATCGAGGTGACGCGCACGCTCACCCTGCGCGAGTACGAGCTGGCGGATGCCATCGGCGAGGACTTTGTTATCTCTACCGCCCGCGTCAGCGAAAAATCCAAACCGGTGGTGACGATCGCCCCGTTCCCGACCGACTATCAGTTAGAGCAGATCGGCAAGCTGGTGCTGGTGGACCGCACCCGTCCGTGGATGCTGGAGAAATACTTCGACGCGGCCCATTTCCGCATTCTCGACAAGCCCGTTGACCAGCAAACGCTGTTCCGCGAGCTGTGTGACCAACTTGAACGCGAAGGTTTTGTTGGCGCGGAGTTTCTGGATTCGGTCGTGGAGCGTGAGGCTATCGTCAGCACCATGCTCGGCGACGGCATCGCGCTGCCGCACTCCCTCGGCCTGCTGGCGCAGAAAACGGTGGTCTACACGGTTCTGGCTCCGCAGGGCATCCCGTGGGGGGATGAAACCGCGCACGTCATTTTCCTGCTCGCCATCAGCAAAAGCGAGTACGAAGAGGCGATGGCGATTTACGATATCTTCGTCACCTTCCTGCGTGAACGGGCGATGGCGCGCCTGTGCCAGTGCGGAGATTTTGCCGGGTTTAAGGCGGTGGCAATGGAGAGTTTGAGCCGGTTTTGAGGTAAGGGCGGACGGATAACATCCGCCTTTTATCAACGCAAATGATGCACAACCTGGTTGCTGCTGCCGCGCCAAATCAGCGCCGGGTCTTTTAAATCCTGTACGAACTTGCCGTCGACCAGCACGTTAATCAGTTCCACCACTTCCATTTGCTGCGCGTTCAGCTCATCCAGCTTATAGCCTGTCCAGACCCAGATATCTTTTCCCGTACACTCTGCCCGAATGCGCTTCACCAGCTTCAGGATATCCGGCACGTTTTGCGGGTGCAGGGGGTCGCCGCCGGAAAGTGAGATCCCCTGACGGTGAATGCGCGTGTCGTTCAGGTCGTTGACGATCTTGTCTTCCATCTCAGCGGTAAACGGCATGCCGGAGTTCAGACGCCAGGTGCTTTTGTTGTAGCAGCCGGGGCATTCGTGGACGCAGCCTGAGACGAACAGGGTGCAGCGGGTGCCGGGGCCGTTGACGATGTCGACGGGGTAGTATTGATGGTATCGCATAGAAAATGTCCAGAGAATGTGCGCGCGGATGCCCTCACCCCGGCCCTCTCCCACAGGGAGAGGGAGAAGAGTTCCCTCTCCCTTGAGGGAGAGGGGTAGGGTGAGGGGGAGAACCCTGCGCAGAACTTACCCGATCTGCCCATTCCCCAAATGCTTCACGCGGCGCTTCACCTCTTCCTGCTTGCCGGCGTTAAACGGACGCGCGTCCGGGCTGCCGAGATAGCCGCACACGCGACGGGTCACGGAGACGCGGGCCGCATCGTGGTTGCCGCATTTCGGGCAGGTGAAGCCTTTACTCGTACACTCGAACTCACCGGTAAAGCCGCACTCGTAGCACTCGTCGATTGGCGTGTTGGTCCCGTAATACGGCACGTGCTGATAGCTGTAATCCCATACGTCTTCCAGCGCCTTCAGGTTGTGCTGAATGTTCGGGTACTCGCCGTAGCAGATGAAGCCGCCGCTGGCGATCGGCGGATAGGCCGCTTCGAAGTCGATCTTATCGTACGGGTTCACCTTTTTCTCCACGTCGAGGTGGAAGCTGTTGGTGTAATACCCTTTGTCGGTCACGCCTTCCACAATCCCGAACTCGGCGGTATCCAGACGGCAGAAGCGGTCGCACAGGTTCTCGCTCGGCGTGCTGTAGAGGCTAAATCCGTAGCCGGTTTCCTCTTTCCACTGGTCAACCGCGTCGCGCAGGCGTTGAACAATCGCAATGCCTTTTTCGCGCAGGGCCTCGCTGTCGTACATATGCGTATCGCCAGCCAGTGCGTTGATGGTCTCGTGGATGCCGATATAGCCCAGCGAAATCGACGCGCGGCCGTTTTTGAAGATCTCGGACACGTCATCGTCCGCCTTCAGGCGCACGCCGCAGGCCCCTTCCATATAGAGGATTGGCGCGACGCGGGCTTTCACTCCTTCAAGGCGAGCAATACGGGTCATCAGCGCCTTACGCGCCAGCTGCAGGCGTTCATCCAGCAGTTTCCAGAATTCAGCTTCATTGCCTTTGGCCTCCAGCGCGATGCGCGGCAGGTTCAGGCTGATCACGCCCAGGTTGTTACGCCCGTCGTGGATCTGCTCGCCGTTTTCATCTTCGTACACGCCGAGGAAGCTGCGGCAGCCCATTGGCGTTTTAAACGAGCCGGTCACTTTAACGACCTGATCGTAGTTCAGGATGTCCGGGTACATGCGCTTGCTCGCGCACTCCAGCGCCAGCTGTTTGATGTCGTAGTTCGGGTCGCCAAACTTGTGGTTCAGGCCGTCACGAATCGCGAACACCAGTTTCGGGAATACCGCCGTTTTGCGGTTCTTGCCGAGGCCGGAAATACGGTTGCGCAGGATGGACTGTTGAATCAGGCGTGATTCCCAGCTGGTGCCCAGGCCAAAGCCGAAGGTTACAAACGGCGTCTGGCCGTTGGCGGTGTGCAGCGTGTTCACCTCATATTCCAGCGACTGGAACGCGTCGTAGCACTCTTTTTCGGTGCGGGAGTGCGCATAGCCGTCCGCGTCCGGGATCTGCCACTCTTCGGCGGTTTTACGGTGCTTGTTGAAGCTCGCCGTTACGAACGGGGCCAGCACTTCATCAATGCGGTTAATGGTGGTCCCGCCGTAAATATGGCTCGCCACCTGGGCGATGATCTGTGCCGTAACCGCGGTGGCGGTGGAGATGGATTTTGGCGGTTCAATCTCGGCGTTACCCATTTTAAAACCGTGGGTCAGCATGCCTTTCAGGTCGATCAGCATGCAGTTGAACATCGGGAAGAACGGCGAATAGTCGAGATCGTGATAGTGGATCTCGCCGCGCTCGTGCGCAGACACCACATCGCGAGGCAGCAGGTGCTGACGGGCATAGTGTTTGGCGACGATACCGGCCAGCAGGTCGCGCTGGGTCGGGATCACTTTGCTGTCTTTGTTGGCGTTTTCATTGAGCAGGGCAGAGTTGGTCTGCTCCACCAGGCCACGGATCTCCTGGTTCAGGCGACCGCGCTTCTCACGCTGCACGTCACGATCGTGGCGGTACTCAATGTAGGCGCGCGCCAGCTGCTTGTAAGGCCCCGCCATCAGCTGGTTTTCAACCGCGGTCTGGATCTCGTTGATATCGACCTGGCTGCGTTCAGTCATCTGGCTGCTAACGACTTCTGCGACGGTGGCGCAGTAATCTGCGTCATCGACTCCCGCTGCTTTAGCTGCACGCAGAATGGCTTCCTGGATGCGCTCTGATTTAAACGGCACTTTACAGCCATCACGTTTCATCACATGCGGTGTCATGATCACTCCATTTTTTGAAAACAGGTTATCCACAGAGGTGGAGAAGTATTCACCGGGCGTATTCCCCGCCGGGCCAAAGACTTCCCGCGTTCCCAGCTCGTGTTATCCACAGTTCCGGCCAGCGTCAGCGCCGTCTTGTTGTTGGAATAGTAGACGAAAAATACAAGATGTTGGGTCGGCGTGCATTTTAAGTGCTACATATAGTGATTTGCATCAAACAAGTTTGCGATTTATTTGACGCAGAACAAAGTAAAAAGACGAGAGTACAAACGGCGGGCGCTTCAGCCTTTGTAAAGACGCAGAGGAAAAATCTGATTAATTATTCAACAAAAACAAGCGCTCAGCACGGTACGTGCTGAGCGCTGTTCGGTTAACTCATTCCGCAGGCCCAGCTCAATCCTGCCTGTATAAAGGCTGCGGTAGCGATACTGCCCAGTATCACCGGAATGAGAAGGGAGCGGTCGAGGGACGCAGCCTGTTTTTGCGGTTCTTTAGCACTCAGGGCTGACATCGCCTCTTCCCGGGTGCGCGACGCCAGAAGCTGCTCACGTACCCGATCTTCCGTCAATAAACTGGTCAGCGTCGTCAGCAGCTGCATATGGGTACTGCCTGCTTCTGCGGGCGGAATGGCGAGCAGAAAAACCATTCTCACCTCTTCATCCCCTTCCAGACCCGGCCAGCGTATCGGGTCGTCAAAGAGCGCCAGACAAAACGCCGCCTGCTGCACCGCCTCGGTTTTACCGTGCGGAACGGCGAGCGCTTCACCCAGCGCGGTAGGGCCTTCGCTTTCGCGTTGTAAAACGCTCTGGATAAACGTTTCTTGATCGCTGATGATTTTCCGCCCGGCGAGCGGTTCGGCGAGCCAGCGGATCAGCGCTTCAGGCGTACGGTGCGGCGGGTTGATAAAAACCAGATCGGGGTGCGTCAATGCAAGCAAGTTCATATTAAGCCTCCATTAAAAAATCGCAGGTCGCGGAAGGGGGGATCGCCGTTACCGACTGCACTGGCTCTTCCAGATAGTTGATCTGACGGAGCTCTGCCAGACTTTCTGGGACGGGAACCGGCTGCGTCCCGGCGTTAAACACCCGGACGATCGTGCCGCGGGACTGCTGCGCATGGGGCAGGGCAGAAAGGATGAGCGGTTCCGGCAGGGTCAATAGTGAGAATTGTGCCGGAAGCTGGCGGTCGGGCAGGCGCAACGAAAATCGCTCAAGACGGTGATCGAGCGTGTGCAACGATTGCCGCTGATAGGTGAAGGGCTGCCCGGCGGCCTGATTTTCCAGCCGACGAAGCGTGAGATGGTCGGCGCTGTCGGCCAGCGCGACGGTGAATGAAAAGTGCAGCGGTTTCAGCAACTGGGCATCGGGGGTTTCAACCACCGTATTATTAATGCCGGACGCCCGGCCTGGCCGCCAGTCGAGATCGTTGCGCCCGAGCACGCCCGTCGCTTTAAACAATGTCAGGGCAATCGCCGCCGGTTCGCTGCCGATAATCTGAAACTCTTTCATACCTCGGCTATTCACCACCAGCGCTTTGCCCGCTTCCGCGACGGCAATAATGCCTTCGGTGGTTTCGATATCCACGGGATTCTCGCGATAGCGCTCCTGCCAGTTTTCTCCGGCACATCCCGTTTCGCGCTCGATTATCGCGAAGGGCTGGGAGGCGATAGCGTGACGGGTGTGAATATCGCTGCCGATCAGTAAACGTAGCCGGTGATCGCAGTGGCTGTTTTCAAGCGTACTCTCGACATACAGGTTCGGATCGTCGTGGCGTAATTCGCACACCAGACGAATGGATAGCGGCGTTCGGTCCGTATTCTGACGGCCTGCGAGATCCTGCGGAAGAAGCATCGTGGCCTCAACGATCAGCTTTTCAACAAGTGGCGTTTTCAGGCTGTCGACGAGCGTAAAATGCGAACAGCGCGTCGGTACGTCGCCCGCAAGCGGCGAGAAATCGTAGCTGTCGCCCGCATCCGCGCAGTCTTCAAGGGTAAAGAGAGAGGGGATACGCCTGCCGCTGCGTTTGTCTTCCAGGGTTAGCGTTCCGGCGTCCAGCGACAGTCGATAGTGCGCATTCACTATCTCGCTTCCCTTTGTCTGTACATGCTGGCGGAACGGCGCAGGGTCATCTTCCACGTTAACCGTGATGTAGCCGACCGACGGCAGAACCGGGGTTTGCAAAGCAACCTGCCAGCGGAAATAAGGGGGAAGGGGCGTTTCACACTCGCCTTCAGCGGTAAGGGAGATCGCCGTTCCGCCGGGCAACACGTCTCTTTTCAGGACGTCGAAGGGGATAGGCTGGCCCTGATACGTCAGCGCGATATTGTCAGCGCGGCTGTAGAGAGTGGTTTTCACCACGCGTTGCGTTTGCGCGGCCAGCGGGTTGAAAATCAGCAGGTCGCCGTCCTGAATGCAGGCGGCCAGGGTTTTCACCACCAGATTCCACAGACTGTGGCACAGCTGTTCGGTTTGCTCCAGCCGATGCAGGATGTCGCGGTTGGTGGCATCACTGTTACAACCGCCAATGGAGTCGTGGGCGTGGCTTCGCAACAGCTTCTTCCAGAGGGTATCGACCACTGAGAGGTTGACCGGGATGCCCTGATGACGCGCCATGGCGATTGTCGGCTCCAGCTGTCGCAGGAGGAACTGCTCAACCTCATCATTTTTCTTTTTGATGTCGTAGCGCACGGAGCCGATCGTTTTATGAATGCGGGTGTAGCGCGGTGATTTCAGCTCTCCTTCCCATAGTTCAAACTGCTCACGCTGCGCGCGCAGGGTGTCGACGTAGCGCTCCAGCGAACTGAGGACGTACCGGTCCTCGTCTGGGGAGCGTGCGCTGGCGAGCTCCAGGATTTTCGGCAGCGCCGGGTCGATGCTGACCTGATCCCCGCCGCAGGGCAGGAGCAGGTCGTTGATACCGGCGCGTGAACGCAGGTGATTGACCATCGGAAAGATTTTGTCCTCCAGATGGCTCGCTTCTGACCCTATGTTTTTCGCCGCGCCATAACCGAACGCCATCGCGCAGGCGATAACGGTCGCCCCTGACGGCGCGCGCCAGAGGAACTGGCTGCTTTTGGCGTGCCTGTCATGATCGATACCGCGCCAGAAGACGATGCTGTCGAGATTGCAGCCCTGCAAGATCGTCGGCATCTGCGCATTGTGGCCGAAGGTATCCGGAAGATAGCCAACCTGCATGGCGTGCCCCAGCGTCCGGGCGGCGAAGATGCCGTATTTGAGGTTGCGGATGATGGATTCGCCATGCACGTTGTAGGTGTCCGTCTGGGTATACCATGGCCCCACGAAGATCCTTTTGTCTCTGACCAGCGTTTCCAGCCTGGCGCGATAATCGGGATTGATAGCGAGAAAGTCCTCCACCACCGCCATCTGGCCGTCAAGGTGATAGCAGCTATATGCCGGGTCCTGCTCCAGCGTGTCGATGACTTCCGCAAAGTTATATGACGCCAGTACCATGCTGTCCTGACGGGTGAAATACCACTCCTGATCCCAGTGCGTGTGGGCAATGACGTGGATCTGATTCATGACGTTCCCCTTACCTGGCGTTCTTTGGGCTGACGTAAAGCACGCCCAGGGCGCAAATCAGTGCGCCAATAAAGACGCTCGCCAGGTAGCCCGCCACGTTGGTTGCCAGCGGCCAGCCCCAGATGGCCGGTAGCGGCAGCGTCTGCTTCACGCCGAGTGCAATGGCGACCAGCGCGCCAGCGACGGCACCGGTCATGAACACCGGGATCAGGCGTGGGTTTTTCAGGATGAACGGGATCGCACCTTCCGAGATCCCAATAACGCCCAGCAATAGCGAGGTGCTGCCAACGGTCTTCTCTTCCCGGCTGAAGACATCCGGTAGTCCAAAGCGGCCGTTAAGGAACGCGGCAAAGCCAACGCCAATAGAGGGGATGACGATGGAGAGTTCACGGGCGGTTAAATCAAACGTCTCGCTCATGCCATTCAGGCCGAGTGCGACGGAACCTGCCGCCTTGTTAACCGGGCCGCCCAGGTCGAACGCGGTGCCTGCGGCTATCATCGCAGAATAGAACCCGCGCCCGGTGTCACCTGCCGAGGTAAAAAAGACCACCATCAGCTGGTTAAGTGAGCCAAAAATGGGGTTAATCAAATACTCCATGACCATCACCAGCGTAATGCCGGTGATCAGCGGGACGATCAGCATGGTCTTAATGGTGGTCAGTTGCTGGCGGACGTGAATAGCATCGTTCAGCCAGCGCACCAGATAGCCCACAAAAAAGCCGATGCCGATCGCGCCGAAAAAGCCGGACGGCATAAAACCTTCGATATCAAAGAAGCGCTTGTAGACTTCGTCGGACATAATGCCGCCGATAAGCCCGGGGATCAGCGCCGGTTTGCCGGCAATGGAAAATGCCAGATACATAGCGAAAACCGGATACATGAACTTGATGGTCATAAAGCCCATTTTATCCAGCACGCTGAACGGCGAATGTTCGATGTTAATAAACTGGCCGGTAATTTTAGCCGTTGCCATCATCAGCCCGCCCATGACCACCACCGGCAGCATATAGCTGATGGCTGCCATGATATGGCCGATAAAAATCTGGTAAGCCGAACGCTGGAGATCGTCTTCATGTACGACAGTGGTGACGCTTTTTTCCATGGCCAGCGCCTGGCGCAGATATCGATCGGTATGCTTGATCAGCTCTTGCGTACGGGTCTGAAGGTGAGGAATGTTTTCAAAGCGCTCGGCATCCTGAATGGGGACGTCGGTTGCCAGAATAATGGCCGTGGCGGAGGCGATGTCCTGCTTCGTTAAGCGGTTTTTAACGCCGTCGCTGCCCTGCGTTTCGACCTTAACCTCAATATTGTGCGCTTTAGCCCATGCAATAATTTTATTCGCCGCCATAAAGGTATGTGCAATGCCCGTCGGGCAGGCTGTTACCGCGACAACTTTTTGTTTCGTCATTGTCATAATTCCCTGGATGTGAAAACAGGGAAAGTATAAAGAGAACCTAAAACAGTTTTTAACGTTTGCTAATACTAATTACGTATCGTGATACGCGTAAATGCAATGTGTGAAGCGCCTTCCAGAGACTATTTTTCCGTTGTGTTAATATCATGTCGGGATTAAACAGGGCGTAATTTATGAATTCATTTCAGGGAAGTGAACGTTTGATATTTGAATACATTCAGCATCACGCGTGTAATATTTCTAATATATCGGCAAAAGAGATTGCCCGTGATACCTTTACAACGACAACATCCGTTAATCGTGTGTGTAAAAAAATGGGGTATAAAAGTTATACCGAGCTCCGGTACCGTTTTTTGCGCGATCATTTTAGCCCTGCGCCAGTAGCGCCCGACGTAGGGCCACAGGCGGACGATATTGTGGCGGAGGTGTCCAGGTTGCTCGCCCATTCCAGCCATATCTATCTGTACGCGCGCGGCGCCTCGCTCACCAGCCTCAACTACCTGTCGCGCTTTTTATCGCTGGCGAGCCTGCCGCACCTTATTTTGAATGACATGCACCAGCTGACACGGGTATCGAAGGGGACGCTGGTGCTGATCAGTAAATCCGGGGAGACGCAGTCGCTGATTGAAATGGCGCGTAACGCGCTGCGTAAAGGCTTAAAGATTATTGCCATTACCCGCGAGGGGTCGGCACTGGCGGCAATTTCAACGCTATGCTGGCCGTTACCGATCGACATTAACGCGGTGTCGCTGTATCAGCGGGAGGGCCAGCTTGAACTGTTAAGCGCCGTGGACCGTATCGGCTGCAGGCTGCTGCAGCACGATACGGTGTAGTCAGGTCGTCAGAGCTGCTTCACTATCCCCAGACGTACGGCATAATCATTTTCATGGTTGCCGTCATCGTTGATATAGGTTTTATCCAGCGAAACCAGTTCGACGTATGGCGTCCAGCCATCGTCGAGCTTGTAGTTGAATGCGACGGTATGTTCCCAGTAGGTATCATCCCCGGTTCCCTGATCGACATTATCCTGCCAGCGGAAGCGCGGGTTGTAGGACATGCCGAATTTGCCAATGTTGTACGCGAACCAAATGTCGAACTGGTGTGACTGGCGGCGGGTGTAGCCGCTGCCGTCGAGTTCTTTGTCGCTGTGCGCGTCATTGATGGTGTTGTAACGGTAACGGGCGGAGAGGTTCAGACCATTATCGAACGCTTTCCACCCCTGAATGAAGGGGCGGTAATGGGTATTGCTGGCGGTGAAAACCGTCACCATGCCAGGCGCAACGGCGAAGCCATTTCCCAGATCGAAGCGCCAGCGCGTTTCAATCTCCTGCGCCGCCTCCGTTAACCCCTTGTCGTCGGAATTATAACGGTCGGTATCACCAAAAAAGGTATCGTTGTGGTTTTGTGCGGCTTCAACGGAGAAGTAAAAGCCGTTATTCGCCTGGTGCATCACTTTAATACGTGAATCATTGACGTCTGAGCGCGTATTATGCCCAAAACGAAGGTCGACGGACGTATTTCCGCACCATCCCTGCGTACTTAATAATAATGCGCTAATACACGTTGCTTTAATAATTGTCTTTTTCATAATGTCCTGCCGAGGTTATTTAATTGGCAGGGCTATTTTTATTTTGGGTACGTCGTGATGTAAAAGTTATCGTCGTACATTTAGCGTATCGCTAAACATAAAAAAGGAGATACAGCATGCTGTATCTCCTGACGTTTATTCCTGCACCCACCAGATGGCTTCAAACGGGCGCAATAGCAGCGTATCGGGACGGGAGGGGACGTCCTCATAGTTGCTAAGGGCGACCCGCCATGCGCCCTGTACCGGGTCCGGCTGCCACTGCTGGCGCTCGCCGCTCAGGTTCGCCACTACCATCAGCGTCTGGCCCTGCCACCGGCGGCGATAGCACCACAGGGAAGGGTGTTCCGGGAGCAAATCGTCATAGTCTCCCCACGTCAGCACCGGCAGGGTTTTACGCAGGCTAATCAGCGACCGATAGGTGTAGAACACCGAATCAGGGTCGTCCAGCGCCGCGCGGGCGTTCACGGTTTCGTAGTTGTCGCAGACACCAATCCACGGCTCGCCCTCGGTAAAGCCCGCATTGTGCGACGCGTCCCACTGCATTGGCGTGCGCCCGTTATCGCGGGATTTGCTCGCCAGAATCGCCAGCAATTCATCCGGCTCGCGGCCGCTGGCCCGCAGTTCCGCGAACATGTTCAGGCTCTCCACGTCGCGGTAGTCGGTGATGCGGCTGAAGTGCGGGTTGGTCATCCCCAGCTCTTCGCCCTGATAGATATACGGCGTGCCCTGCATGCCGTGCAGCACCATGCCGAGCATCTTCGCGGCAGCCACACGATGTTCCCCTTCGTCACCAAAGCGCGACACGATGCGCGGCTGGTCGTGGTTACACCAGAACAGCGCGTTCCAGGCTTTGTTGTGCATCCCCTGCTGCCAGTGGCGGAAGAGGGTTTTCAGCGCCACGAAGTCAGGCTTCGCCTTCGTCCACTTTTCGCCGCCGGGGTAGTCCACCTTCAGATGATGGAAGTTAAAGGTCATCGACAGCTCGCGACCGTCGAGCGACGCGTACTGCTGGCAGTTCTCCAGCGAGGTCGAGGACATCTCGCCCACCGTCATCAGGTTGCGCGGGGTGAAGACGTCGCGGCTCATCTCCTTCAGATATTCGTGGATGCGCGGCCCATCGGTGTAGAAGCGGCGGCCGTCGCCGATGCTGTCGTCCGGGAAATCCTGATCTTTAGAGATGAGGTTAATCACGTCCAGGCGCAAGCCGTCCACGCCGCGATCGGCCCAGAACTCGCACACCTTTTTCAGCTCTTCGCGCACCGCCGGGTTTTCCCAGTTGAGATCCGCCTGCTCTGGGGCAAAAAGGTGAAGGTAGTACTGCTCGCTCTCGGCGTGCCAGCGCCAGGCGTTGCCGCCAAACTTGGATCGCCAGTTGTTAGGAAGCTGCTCCGGCGTGCCGTCGCGCCAGATGTAGAACTGTCGGTACGGACTCGCTTTGTTCAGCGACTCGCGGAACCAGGCGTGCTGCGTGGAGGTGTGGTTAAACACCATATCGAGCACAATGCGAATGCCGCGCTCGTGCGCCCGGGCAACCAGCTCGTCGAAATCATCCAGTGTGCCATAGGACGGGTCGATGGCGGTGTAATTCGCCACGTCGTAGCCGTTATCCACCTGCGGGGAGATATAAAACGGCGTCAGCCAGATGGCGTCGATGCCGAGGGATTTCAGGTAATCCAGGCGCTGGGTCACGCCGCGCAGATCGCCCGTGCCGCTGCCGGTGGTGTCCTGGAAACTCTTTGGGTAAATCTGATAGATGACGCCGTTCTGCCACCAGTGAGGAAGGGTATTCATAGTGCGTTCCTGCAAATGCGAAGGGGCGCAACTGCGCCCCGAAAGATGAAGTTAAACAATCTGCAGCGTGCCCTGACGGAACTTACGCTGGTAAACCACGGTGGTGAGCGCCATGGGGACGATAATCGCTACCGCCATCGCCAGGGCAAACACCTGCCAGAAAGCGGGCTGGATGGAGAGGATGCCCGGCAGGCCGCCGACGCCAATCCCGTTTGCCATCACGCCGTTTAGGCCGCACAGCAGGCCCGCCAGACCGGAGCCGATCATCGCGCAGAGCATCGGGAAGCGGTATTTCAGGTTGATACCGTACATCGCCGGTTCGGTGACGCCGAGGTAGGCAGAGATGGCCGCCGGAACGGAGATCTCACGCTCGTTGTGCTTACGGCTGACGATGATGATGCCCGTAACCGCCGACGCCTGCGCAATGTTAGACAGGGCGATAATCGGCCAGACCGGCGTGCCGCCGAGGCTCTGGATCATCTGCATATCAATAGCCAGCGTGGTCTGGTGCACCCCGGTGATCACCAGCGGGGCGTACAGGAAGCCAAACAGCGCGGCACCGACTGGCGCGAAGCTGCCGGTCATCAGGTGACGGACCGCGAAGGCCACGCCGTCGCCGATCATGCGGCCAAACGGACCGATAAAGGCGTGCGCCAGGAACACCGCCAGAATCAGCGAGCAGACCGGCACCACCACCAGATAGAGGTAATCCGGCACGATGCGCTTCAGGCGCGTTTCAATAAAGCCCAGCGCCAGACCGGCCAGCAATGCCGGAATGACCTGCGCCTGATAGCCCACTTTGGCGATGGTAAACAGGCCGAAGTTCCACACCTCAGGCACCTGTTGACCAAGTAAGTAAGCGTTCATTAACTGCGGAGAGACCAGCGTGACGCCCAGCACGATACCGAGAATCGGCGTACCGCCCATCTTGCGCACCGCGGACCAGCAAATCCCGACCGGCAGATAGAAGAAGATCGCCTCGCCAATCAGCCACAGGAAGTCGTAAATGGTTTTCAGCGCCGGATACATCTGCGCCAGGGTTTTGCCGTCGCTCATTGGCACATCGCCGATGACGTTACGGAAGCCTAAGATTAAGCCCCCGCTGATCAGCGCTGGTAGCAGTGGGAAGAAAATTTCCGCGAAGTGGGAAATCAGCTGCTCGTGCCATTTCATATTCTGGCGCGCGGCCTTCTTGGCCTGCTCTTTATCCGCCGCGCTGTGCCCGGTGGTCGCCAGCAGAGCCTGATAGTAATCGCCCACTTCGGTACCAATAACCACCTGGAACTGTCCGGCGTTGGTGAAGCAGCCTTTAACCATGGAAAGCTCTTCAATGGCCTTCGGATTGGCTTTGGCCGGATCGTTCAGCACGAAGCGCAGGCGGGTAATGCAATGGCTGACGGTTGCGATGTTCTCGCGGCCGCCGACCAGGACGATCAGCCGATCGATATCTGCTTGTTTGACTTTACTCATCATGAAACCTCATGACAGATGGTGAGAGGGGTGTAATGACCTGAGCGCAAGCCTACTCCTTCAGCGTGACGGCGAAAATGGGAACGTTCCCGAAATCAGGCGAAGATCACAATAATCCGTTTTAGAGGGGTTACGAAAGGTGAGCGGGAATAACGATCTGGCGCGGCTCGCTCCGCCCGTTGATCTGCTCGATCAGCTGGGCGGCGGCCTGTCTGCCGGACTCGGCGTAGCCCGGATCGACGGTGATGATCTCCGGATGCAGGAACTTCATCAGCGGCGTGCTACCCACGCTCGCCACCTGCAGGCTATCGATGCGCTGCTCCTGCAGATATTTGCTGGCGCCCAGCGCCAGGGTATCGGTGGCGCACACCAGCGCGGTGGTCTGCGGCGTCAGAACGCTGGCGACCTGCTCGTAGCCCTGCTTCATGCCCAGCCCCGGCAGGGAGGCCACGGCCGGGAGATTGTGCTTTTTGCAAAAGGCCAGGTAGGCCTCGTGACGGCGCTTGCCGGTGGTGACGTCTGCGTGCGGTACCCCAAGGAAGCTGATGTGGCGATGGCCTTCGTCAAACAGGCGCTGCATCAGGGTGATAATCGCGCCCTCGTCGTCATAACAGACGGAGGCAAAACCGTGGGCATCGCGCGCCAGCAGCACCAGAGAGGGCTGCCAGTGTTTCAGCATCTCTTCGTTGATGCCGGTAAAACCAAACAGCACCACGCCGTCAATGTTGCGTCGCTGGAGCATGCCCAGATGTTCTTCCACCAGCTGCGGCGAGAACTGGCTCTCCATCATGATCGGGTCATAGCCCTGCTCGTAGAAGGCGGGCAGCATGGTCTGCACAGCGAGGTTCTCTGAGAGTGAATCCAGACGCGAAACAATGATCGCGACCACTTTATCGCTCTGCCCGCGCATGGCGCGCGCGGAGCGGGAAGGGGAAAAACCGTGCTGATTCATGACCGCCTCAACGCGTTCGCGGGTGCGTTCGCTGACACCACTTTCGTTGTTCAGCACGCGCGACACGGTGGATTTCCCCACACCGCTTAAACGCGCGATGTCTTTAATCGTAAGGCGGTTCTGCATGCTGTTTTCCCTGTAACAACGACAAAATGGTCAATTGAGCCTAATGCTATAGCGCGATTTCGCTATGGGCAAAGTCTGGTTTACGTACTGTTTATTTGCAGGCGGGTATAATATCGCCCGAATCGCCACAAAGGGTACGCTTAAATCCTTATACTGCGCGGCGACACCCTGTTTTTTTACTTACCGGAGGCTTTATGGATCCCGATCCCACACCTCTCCTGAACGGGAGAACACGTTCTTTCCGGTAAGCCAGCTTTTGCTGTCTCACCGGTAATGTGAGGCAGCAACGTCCCAAACGTTCCTGCTTGAAAAATTGAGTGCCTGACAGGTACGGCTTTGCCACGCCTGAAGGGAATGCTGCGTCCGCCCAGGCGGATGCGGAGGAATGTCTATGTTTAAAAATATCACCCGGCAGCTGCAGGCGCTGCTGAGCCGCCACCTGCCACACCGTCTTGTTCAGCGCGACCCGCTGCCCAATGCCAAAAACATGGCGGGGGCGGCGATCCCCGCGTCCCTGACCGAACGCTGCCTGAACGTGGCGGCGATGGATGAAAACGAAGTCTGGCGCGCCTTTGGCGGTCATCCTGAAGGGCTGAACGCGTCTGAAGTGGAAAAAATCCGCGCCGTGCACGGCGATAACCAGATCCCGGCGCAGAAGCCCTCTCCGTGGTGGGTGCACCTGTGGCTCTGCTACCGCAACCCGTTCAACCTGCTGCTGACCGTGCTCGGCATTATCTCCTACGCGACGGAAGATCTGTTCGCCGCGGGCGTCATCGCCCTGATGGTGGGCATCTCCACGTTGCTGAACTTTATTCAGGAAGCTCGCTCCACCAAAGCGGCGGATGCCCTGAAGGCGATGGTCAGCAACACCGCGACCGTCTCGCGGGTGATTAACGATCTCGGCGAAAACGCCTGGGTGGAGCTGCCTATCGACCAGCTGGTGCCGGGCGATCTGGTGAAGCTGGCGGCGGGGGACATGATCCCGGCGGATTTACGCATCATCCAGGCGCGCGATCTGTTCGTGGCGCAGGCCTCGCTGACCGGGGAATCCCTGCCCGTTGAAAAGGTGGCGCGCAGCCGCGACCCGCAGCAGATGAACCCGCTCGAGTGCGATACCCTGTGCTTTATGGGCACCACGGTTGTGAGCGGCACCGCGCAGGCGATTGTCACCGCCACCGGGGGCAACACCTGGTTTGGACAGCTTGCCGGGCGCGTCAGCGAGCAGGAGAGCGAGCCGAACGCCTTCCAGAAAGGGATTGGCCGCGTCAGCATGCTGCTGATCCGCTTTATGATGGTGATGACGCCGATTGTGCTGCTGATCAACGGCTACACCAAGGGCGACTGGTGGGAGGCGGCGCTGTTTGCGCTCTCCGTGGCCGTTGGCTTAACGCCGGAAATGCTGCCGATGATTGTCACCTCCACGCTGGCGCGCGGGGCGGTGAAACTCTCTAAACAGAAAGTGATCGTCAAGCACCTGGACGCCATTCAGAACTTTGGCGCGATGGACATCCTCTGCACCGATAAAACCGGCACCCTGACGCAGGACAAAATCGTGCTGGAGAACCACACCGATATCGCCGGTAAAACCAGCGAGCGCGTGCTCCACAGCGCGTGGCTGAACAGCCACTACCAGACCGGGCTGAAAAACCTGCTCGACGTGGCGGTGCTGGAAGGCGTGGACGAGGAAGCCGCCCGCACGCTCTCCGGCCGCTGGCAGAAGGTGGACGAAATCCCGTTCGACTTCGAGCGCCGCCGCATGTCGGTGGTGGTGAGCGAGCAGACAGACGTGCACCAGCTGATCTGCAAAGGGGCGCTGCAGGAGATCCTCAACGTATCGACGCAGGTTCGCTATAACGGTGAGATCGTCCCGCTGGACGACACCATGCTGCGCCGCATTAAGCGCGTCACCGATAACCTGAACCGTCAGGGGCTGCGCGTGGTGGCGGTGGCGAGCAAGTTCCTGCCCGCGCGTGAGGGGGACTATCAGCGTATCGACGAATCCGATTTGATCCTTGAGGGTTACATCGCATTCCTCGATCCGCCGAAAGAGACCACCGCGCCGGCGCTGAAGGCGCTGAAGGCAAGCGGTATTACCGTCAAAATCCTCACCGGCGACAGCGAGCTGGTGGCCGCCAAAGTGTGCCACGAGGTCGGCCTTGACGCGGGCGACGTGGTGGTGGGGAGCGACATTGAGCACCTCACCGACGACGAACTGGCGCAGCTTGCCCAGCGCACCACGCTGTTTGCCCGCCTGACCCCGATGCACAAAGAGCGCATCGTCACCCTGCTGCGTCGCGAAGGGCACGTGGTGGGCTTTATGGGCGACGGCATCAACGACGCGCCCGCGCTGCGTGCGGCGGATATCGGTATCTCCGTCGATGGCGCGGTGGATATCGCCCGCGAAGCGGCGGATATCATCCTGCTGGAAAAGAGCCTGATGGTGCTGGAGGAGGGCGTTATCGAAGGGCGCCGCACTTTCGCCAACATGCTCAAGTACATCAAAATGACCGCCAGCTCCAACTTCGGTAACGTCTTCAGCGTACTGGTGGCGAGCGCGTTTCTGCCGTTCCTGCCGATGCTGCCGCTGCATCTGCTGATCCAGAACCTGATGTACGACGTGTCTCAGGTAGCGATTCCGTTTGATAACGTGGACGACGAGCAGATCCAGAAGCCGCAGCGCTGGAACCCCGCCGATCTGGGGCGCTTTATGCTGTTCTTTGGGCCGATCAGCTCCATCTTTGACATTCTGACCTTCTGCCTGATGTGGTTTGTATTCCACGCCAACACCCCGGAACATCAGACGCTGTTCCAGTCCGGCTGGTTCGTGGTAGGTCTGCTGTCGCAGACACTGATTGTGCATATGATCCGCACCCGCCGCATTCCGTTCATCCAGAGCCGTGCCGCGTGGCCGCTGATTGTGATGACGGGGATTGTGATGGCGCTCGGCATCGCGCTGCCGTTTTCGCCGCTGGCAGGCTACCTGCAGCTGCAGGCGCTGCCGCTGAGCTACTTCCCGTGGCTGGTGGCGATCCTCGCGGGCTACATGGTGCTGACGCAGATGGTGAAAGGGTTCTATGCGCGTCGGTACGGGTGGCAGTAAGTTTTTCACCCTCTCCCCTTTGGGGAGAGGGCCGGGGTGAGGGGACTGGCTTTCCTCCCAAATTCAACAACCTGTGATCTCCGTCGGCGCATTCGCTTGACGACAAATTGAGCGCATGTTAACAGAATGTTTTGCCTTTATTTGGCCCGTCAGATAAGGAACATTCATGTTACGGTACAGTCTCTTAACCGCCGGGCTGATGCTCGGCGCCTCTGCCTTTGCTGCTCCGGCAGGCGATCTCCCTTTGATGCCCTGGCCTGCTAAGGTCGAACGCCCGACCACCCAGGGCGCGCTGGTGCTCAGCAACAACGTATCCATTAGCGTCACCGGGGACGATCTCGGTGACGCCGTCAACCGCCTGCGCCAGCGCATTGCCCTGCAAACCGGCTGGACGCTGCAGCCTCAGGCTGAAAAGCCAGACAAACCGACCATCCGCATCGCGATTGCCAAAAAGGTCAAGCCGCAGCCGCTGCCGGACAGCGATGAAAGCTATAGGCTCACGGTGGACGCCAACGGCGTCGATATCTCCGCAAACACCCGCTTCGGCGCGCTGCGCGCCATGGAAACGCTGCTCCAGCTGATGCAGAACGGCGCGGAAAACACCTCGCTGCCGTGGGTCACCATTGAAGATTCGCCGCGCTTCCCGTGGCGCGGACTGCTGCTCGACTCGGCGCGCCACTTTATCCCGCTGCCGGATATCAAGCGCCAGATCGACGGTATGGCCGCGGCGAAGCTCAACGTCCTGCACTGGCATCTGACCGACGATCAGGGCTGGCGCTTCAGCTCGAAGCGCTACCCTAAGCTGACGCAGCTTGCCAGCGACGGGCTGTTCTACACCCCTGAACAGATGCGCGAGGTGGTGCGTTACGCCGCCGAGCGCGGCATTCGCGTGGTGCCGGAGATCGACATGCCGGGCCACGCCTCGGCGATTGCCGTGGCCTATCCGGAGCTGATGAGCGCGCCGGGGCCATACAGCATGGAGCGCAGCTGGGGCGTGCTGAAGCCGGTGCTGGATCCGACAAAAGACGCAACCTACGCCTTTGCCGACGCGATGGTCAGCGAACTGGCGGCGATCTTCCCCGATCCGTATCTGCATATCGGCGGTGATGAGGTGGACGACAGCCAGTGGAAAGCGAACCCGGCCATTCAGCAATTTATGCGCGATAAGAAGCTTGCCGACAGCCACGCGCTGCAGGCGTATTTCAACCGCAGGCTGGAAACGATCCTTGAGAAGCATCACCGGCAGATGGTCGGCTGGGACGAGATCTACCATCCCGACCTGCCGAAAAGCATTCTGATCCAGTCCTGGCAGGGGCAGGACGCGCTGGGGCAGGTGGCGCAGAACGGCTACAAAGGCATTCTCTCGACGGGCTTCTATCTCGACCAGCCCCAGTCCACCGCCTACCACTACCGCAATGAAATCGTCCCGCAGGGGCTGAACGGCGTGGATGTGATTGCAGACACCGACAGCGTCCAGAGCTGGGCCTTCACCATGCCTCGCCTGAAGGGCAAGCCGGTAGAGGGAAGCTTTACGCTGGTAAAAGGGGATGCCGGCTGGCGCGGATTTATTGATTTTGCCGGGAAATCCCGCCGCGCGGTGCAGGACATTGAATGGCGTGACGACAATCAGGTGACCTTCACCGTCGACACATGGATGGGCGAGACGCGCCCGGTCGTCAACGTTGATAACGACAAGCTTTCCGGTTACTTCCTGGTGGGGAATACGCGCTACCCGATTAGCGGCTCGCGTCTGGACGAGGTACCGAAAGGCATTCCGCCCGTCGTGCCGGACGTGGCGAATCAGGCCAACCTGCTCGGCGGTGAAGCCGCGCTGTGGGCGGAGAACGTGGTCGCACCGGTGCTGGATATCCGCCTGTGGCCGCGCGCCTTTGCGGTGGCGGAGCGGCTGTGGTCAGCGAAGGACGTCAACGATGTCGACAACATGTATACCCGCCTGCAGGCGATGGACAGCTGGTCGACGGTGTCCGTCGGGCTGCAGCAGCATACCCAGCAGCAGGTGCAGTTCACGCGCCTTTCTAACAGTGCCGACACCCTGCCGCTGCAAATCCTCGCCCAGGCGGTGGAGCCCGCGCAGTATTACACCCGCCAGCACCTGAAGTTCCAGGCGGGAAATTATCATCAGTTCGAACCGCTCAACCGCTTCGCGGATGCGCTGAACGCCGAAAGCGCCACGGTGCGGCAGATGAACAAATGGGCCGACAGGCTGGTGAGCGACGCGGAAGACACAGAAAGTGCCGACGCGCTGCGCCACGTCTTTAACCGCTGGCAGGGCAACACCAGTGACGCGCTGGCGCTAAGCGAAAACAGCTATCAGCTAAAGGCGATGAAGCCAGTGATTCAGGAGGTGGATAAGCTGGCCTCGATTGGGCTGAGGCTGACGGATCTGGTGGCGCGCCAGGGCACGCTGGATGATAAAGAGATCGCGTCGATTCAGAGCGAGCTGGATAACGCGGCGAAGGTGCAGGACGAGGTGGTGATTGCGGCGGTATATCCGCTGGAGACGCTGCTGCGGGCGACGCGGAATCAGTAACCCCTCACCCCAACCCCTCTCCCCATAGGGGCGAGGGGCTCGATCGGTTCCCTCTCCCCTGTGGGGAGAGGGTTAGGGTGAGGGGAAAAGACTACTCAGTTCTTCAAAATCCACGCCTCTTTCCAGTGTGCGCCAACGCCTGGCTCATACTGGTTTGCGGTTGGGCTGTACTGCACGCAGTAACCGCTGTATGGGAACGGCTTGCACTCGTAGGTCTTACCGTCTTTAGGCTGCAGTACCACGGTACCCGCTTTGTAAGACGCAATGCTGTCCGGGAAGATAAAATCGTGCTGACCGGTGCCGTCTGCGGCTGAATCGCCTTCCAGCATCAGGTTCAGCACGTCCTGGGCGAACATCGTGCCGTCTTTGTTGGTCGCGTAGTATTTCAGCATGTGGTGACCCGCCGTCACGTCATTCAGGGTCATGGTCACGTCCTGGTTGGCATTGTTCATGTCCTGCTTCAGGTAGCCTTTTTCCGCACCGCTGTGGTTCATCACGTGTGCTTCAAGGTTCACGTCACCTTTGGTGTTTACGTGGAAGGTGACGGTTGCCTTGCCGTTCTCGATTTTGCTGTACTGCAGGTTAGAAACGGCAATGGTTTCATGCACTTCCGCCTTCTGCTCTTCATACGAGATCGCAACGGACTGCAGGGCGCTGCCGTCTTTGACGAAGACGCTGTTCGCGCCGTGGACCGGGCTGATTTCACCCGCTTCATCCTTCACGCCGACGCGTACGTCGCTGTGCGCTGCGTTGATTTTCTGCGCCAGATCGTATGCCCACTGGTTTGCATCCCCCTGGGCTGCTGAACTAATGGTCATCTCGGTGCGCATAGCGGCAACTTCGCCGTTGGCATCGAAGAATCGCGCGATGACTTTATCGCCTGCATTCAGGTTATTACCGGCAATCTGGCCGCTCAGCGTTTTGTTCCATTCGGACACCACCGCAGGCGTGTCGTCCGGCGTAACGTTGCCGCCGTTGCCGAAATCGACGTCAATGGCCTGATAGAAACTGTTTGCGGTATCCGCAATTTCCCATACGCCGTAAATAACCTGATAGCCCGTGCGTGCGGGCACATTACAGGTCATGGATTTCGTCATCGCCGGTGCCTGACCATTCCCGTTAATGGTACAGAACGGGGTTAATTCAAACTGGTCGCGGGTCAGAGGCTTATTTGGGTCCCAGTTTTGTTTGGTGATGTAATAACGCCAGTTGGTGGTTTTATGCGGCGCGGTATGGTGCCAGACAAATTCATGCGGCCCCGCCGTCATGGGGGTTTTGGTCCAGGCGTTCAGGCTCTGCTTATCAAGCTGGGAGTAGTTGGCAATGCCTGCGCTGGCGAGCTGGCCGTCAGGGGGCATGGCGCCGGTCGGGAATCCGGAAGCTTTTTCTACGCTCTGCGGTTCGTACTGAACGGAGCCGCAGTCAATATTCTGGCCTAGCTTACACATATAAGCGCGGCTGGCAGGAGATTCTATGTATCCGTGTGCAAGTGCTGAAGACGCAGCCGTTAGTGTGGCAACGGCCAACGCAATTTTTGAGAGTTTCATTCTTTGTCCATTAATTAGAATATAACAAGGCAGCGTCAGTCTATTAATGGAGTGGGGGATGCGTCATTTCCTGCAGAGAGTAAAAATGGTCGAAATAAAAAAGGCAGCCGGAGCTGCCTTCTCTTTATTGAAATAAATTAGCGACGTACGGCAATCGCTTCAATTTCAATTTTCACGTCTTTTGGCAGACGGGCCACTTCAACGCAGGAGCGCGCCGGGAAGGAGGCGTTGTGCTCGTTGAAGAAGGCTTCATACGTGGCATTAACGGTTGCGAAATCGTTGAGATCTTTCACGAAAACGGTGGTTTTCACGATATCGCCCACTTTCAGACCGGCAGCTTCAACGATCGCCTGCACGTTTTCCAGCGACTGACGCGCCTGTGCCGCTACGTCGGCCGGCACTTCACCGGTTTTCGGGTTCACCGGGATCTGCCCAGAGGTGATGATCATGCTGCCCAGATCGACGCCCTGAACGTAAGGGCCGATAGCCGCTGGTGCACTTTCCGTCGCGAGTACTTTGGTCATGATTTCTCCAGAATAACAGCTGATTAAATGTTCCCTGCCATTATAGGGAGGCCGGGATCCTTTACCAACCTCAATTAGTTGGCCAGCACCACATAATGAGAAAACTCTTTTTCACAGTATTTGCATTTGAGCGCGATGTCATCGGCGCGTTTTTTCACTGCAAAACTGGAGGAAACCGGCTCAGCGTGACTGATGCAGTTGCTGTTCGGACAGACCAGCACGCTTTCGATGCGATCCGGCAGGCTCGGGCGGGATTTTCCGACCACTTCATACTCGTCGATGCGGTTGACCGTGGCGTCCGGCGCGTACAGCGACAGCTGGTTAACCTGCTCGTCGGTCAGGAAGGTGTTCTCAATTTTAATCAGGTCCTTGCGGCCCATTTCACCCGACGGCAGGTTCAGGCCGATGGTGATGCGCTGGTCGGTTTCGGTCAGTTTGAACAGCGTCAGCAGCTTAAAGCCCACCTGTGCAGGGATGTGGTCAATCACGGTGCCACGCTTGATGGCTTCAACCTGGAGTTTGTTATCGTGTGTCATTGTCGTTTCCCCTTACAGTGCCAATTCGCGATTCAGAACCAGTGCCAGTAACGCCTGGCGGGCGAAGATGCCGTTTCCGGCCTGCTGGAAGTACCAGGCGTGCGGCGTTTTGTCCACGTCTGTGGCGATTTCATCGATGCGCGGCAGCGGATGCAGCACCTTCATGTTGTCGCGGGCACCGTCGAGGTCGCTGGCGCGCAGCACGAACTGCGCCTTCACGTTGGCGTATTCGGACGGATCCAGACGCTCTTTCTGCACGCGGGTCATGTAGAGAATATCCACGTGGCCCACCACCTCTTCGATGCTGGCGTGCAGGCTCCACTGAATGCCTTTTTCGTCCAGCATGTCGAGAATGTACTGCGGCATCGCCAGCGCGTCCGGGGCGATGAAGAAGAAGCGGTTGCCGTTAAATTTCGCCAGCGCCTGGGTCAGGGAGTGGACGGTGCGGCCGTACTTCAGGTCGCCGACCATGGCGATGTTCAGGTTCTCGAGCGTGCCCTGCGTCTCCTGAATGGTGAACAGATCCAGCAGGGTCTGCGTCGGATGCTGGTTGGCACCGTCACCGGCGTTCAGCACCGGAATGCCGCCGGAAAATTCCGTCGCCAGACGCGCCGCGCCTTCCTGCGGGTGGCGCATCACAATCGCGTCCACGTAGGTACTGATGACTGAAATGGTGTCCGCCAGGGTCTCGCCTTTTTTACCCAGCGACGTATTGCTGCTGTCCGAGAAGCCCACCACGCTCGCGCCCAGGCGGTGCATGGAGGTTTCAAAGGAGAGGCGGGTACGGGTTGAAGCTTCGAAGAAGCAGCTCGCAATCACCTTGTGCTTAAGCAGCTCCGGTTGCGGATTGGCCTTCAGTTTTGCCGCGGTTTCCAGAACCAGTTCCAGCTCTTCGCGGCTGAGGTCGTTTATGGAAATGATGTGTTTTTGATAAAGCGGATTCATGTTTATCTCCTGACGCCGGGCAAAAAAAAGCCCCTCAAATGAGGGGCTCTGGGAATAGGTTTAGCAACGGGAAGAAAAACGGCAGGCCAGCGTCTGATTTCAGACGCGGTAAGACGTTATGTCGTACACGCTTGACCATGCTTCCTCCCGGCAAATTGTCGGGCATTATACGCAGCTCGCTTTGCGGATCAAGCGATTTAATGCACGCTTTACTCAATGCAAACGGTTCTTTATGAATATTAATGCGTTCTGAGTAAATAATTAATTTGCTTATGCACCAGCGCGGTGCGCTTCACGACCCTGGGTGCGACCCAGACGATACTGCTTCCGGCCACCACGCCTAAAATTTCCGGTAACTGGTGATAATCCAGAATACGCGCCACCGCGCGGCCATATCCGGCAACGGTATGGATAAGGATAAATTCGCTATTGTGCTCCACGCTCACCACCATTTCGGATACGGTGCGCGCGGCATCGGGGGCAGGGCGCAGCTGGGGGTTCAGCGAATAAATTTTTAGACCTTTGGCATTTCGAATTTTTATGACACCAAGCAACTTGAGCAGACGTGAAACGGTGGACTGGCTGATGGTCTCAAAACCCCGCTCCTGCAAGTCGCGGCGGATCTCCTCCTGAGAGAGATAGCTCTTTTCCGCGATCAGACGCTGGCAGAC
The DNA here is from genome assembly GCF_058354905.1 of Enterobacter sp. ECC_219_Taxon_10. Lineage (NCBI taxonomy): Bacteria > Pseudomonadati > Pseudomonadota > Gammaproteobacteria > Enterobacterales > Enterobacteriaceae > Enterobacter > Enterobacter sp. ECC_219_Taxon_10. Next base: position 551,655 of record NZ_CM178005.1, read on the forward strand.
CGTTAGCTGTAGTTGCTCTTTGGGAGAGTACTCTTCGTAATCCATCATAGTTCCCATATCAGTTCCCGAAATAACCGGTGGCACTGCACCGATCCGTAGGCCGGATAAGCGCAGCGCCATCCGGCAAATCACAACATGGCACCCAGGCTTAACGCCACCATAATCACCACCGTTAATATCCCCAGCAGCGGCGCAACCCATTTCAGATAGCGCACGTAGGGCACGCGGGCAATAGCCAGCCCGCCCATCACAACGGCAGAGGTGGGAGTGACAAGGTTAACGATGCCGGACGCCGACTGGTAAGCCGTTACCACCAGGTCGCGGTTGACGTTAGCGAAATCGGCAAGCGGCGCCATGATCGGCATCGTCAGAACGGCCAGGCCGGACGAAGATGGCACAAGAAACGACAGCACCACTTCCAGCCAGTACATCACGTTGATAAACGCCACCGTCGACAACCCGGTGACCATCCCCTCGGCGCTGTGCAAAATGGTGTGGGTAATCATGCCCTTATCCATGATCACTACGATACCGCGCGCGATGCCGATAATCAGCGCGACGCCCAGCAAATCTCGCGCGCCGTTGATAAAGGTTGAGGTCAGCTCCTCTTCGCTCATCCGCGCAATCAGCCCGACGATAATCGCGCTGGCGAGAAACACCGCCGAGATCTCCGCCATCCACCAGCCCAGCACCGCCACGCCGTAGATCATCACCGCGAAGGCGAGGGCGAAAATCACCAGGATGAGTTTGCGCACCGGGGTAAATTCCAGCGACTGCTCGCCCTTGTTGCCGAGGAAATGGGCGAGGTTTTCTTCCTGCTTATCCGCCACGATCGACAGCGACGGATCCTTGCGGACCTTGCGGGCGTAGCGCATCACCCACGCCACGCAGATAACCCAGCCAATCACCAGCAGCGCGATGCGCAACATGATGCCGTTGGTGAAGGGGATCCCGGCGGCGTTGGCGGCGATCACCGTGGCGAACGGGTTAATAGTAGAGCCGAGGGTACCGATCCCCGCCCCGAGCAGGACCGTGGACGCGGCGACGACCGGATCGAACCGCGCCGCCAGCATCACCGGTACCAGCAGGGTGTAGAACGGCAGCGACTCCTCGGCCATGCCGTAAATTGTGCCGCCGGCGGCAAACAGCGCCATCAGGATCGGGATCATCCACTCCTCGCGGCCACGCAACTTAGTGGTGACGCGCTCGATCCCGGCGTCAATCGCCCCGGTTTTGGTGACGATCCCGAGGAAGCCCCCGATGATCAGAATAAACAGCGCCACGTCGATCGCCCCGGCCTGGCCGGATTCCGGATCGTAGAGCCCGGCAATCGGCGCCATCAGCACCGAAACCAGCCCCTGCGGATGCGCCGCCACGTGCGCGTAGGTGCCGGCAACCGGCACGTCCTTGCCGAGCGCCTCGTTCATCGCCATATGGTACTGCCCGGCTGGCACAATCCACGTCAGCACGGCAACCACGGCAATCAGAAAAAAGAGAATGGTGTAAGCGGAGGGAAACTTAAACTTGCCCATGATGTTCTCCTGAAACCCGGCGCACCCCGCGGCGCGCCGGGCGGTGATTAGTCGCCGAGTGTCGCCACCATGACCGCTTTAATGGTGTGCATGCGGTTCTCTGCTTCGTCGAAAACGATGGAGTTCGGTGATTCGAAGACCTCTTCCGTCACCTCCAGCCCCTTCAGGCCGTACGCCATCTCGATCTCTCGGCCCACTTTGGTGTGCTCGTTGTGGAACGCCGGGAGGCAGTGCATAAACTTGACGTTCGGGTTGCCGGTGGCCTTCATCACGTCCGCGTTAATCTGATACGGCTTCATCAGGCTGACGCGCTCGGCCCAGGCTTCCTTCGGCTCGCCCATGGAGACCCACACGTCGGTGTAGAGGAAATCGGTCCCCCGCACGCCTTCTTCCACGTCGTCGGTGAGGGTAATGCGCGCGCCTGTTTCTTTGGCGATGGCGCGGCACTGCTCAACCAGCCCGGCTTCCGGCCAGAAGGATTTCGGTGCGACGAGGCGAATATCCATCCCCATCTTGGCCGCGCCGACCATCAGCGAGTTGCCCATGTTGTTGCGCGCGTCGCCGAGATAAGCAAAGCTCAGCTCCGGCAGGGTTTTGCCCGGCGAATGCTCCAGCATGGTCATCAGGTCGGCGAGGATTTGCGTTGGGTGGAACTCGTCGGTCAGGCCGTTCCACACCGGCACGCCCGCATATTCGCCCAGCTCTTCGACGATGGCCTGGCCGTAGCCGCGGTATTCGATGCCGTCATACATACGGCCTAATACGCGGGCGGTGTCCTTCATCGACTCTTTATGGCCGATCTGCGAGCCGCTTGGGCCGAGGTAGGTGACCTGCGCGCCCTGGTCGAACGCGCCCACTTCGAAGGCGCAGCGGGTGCGGGTGGAGGTTTTTTCAAAGATCAGGGCGATGTTTTTCCCGACCAGGGTTTGCTTCTCACGCCCGGCTTTTTTGGCCGCCTTCAGGTCAATGGCGAGGTCGATCAGGTACTGGATCTCCGCCGGGGTGTAGTCCAGCAGTTTCAGGAAGTTGCGGTTTTTCAGGTTGATGGTCATGGGTAAATCCTTTTGAAAATTATAAAAACCTTTCCCCTCACCCCGGCCCTCTCCCCAAAGGGGAGAGGGTGTAATCGTCCCCTCTCCCCTTTGGGGAGAGGGTTAGGGTGAGGGGTGTGTGTGTTCTCAGTTACGAATCAACGTGCCTTTCTCGCCCGCGAGGATCTCCGCGCCGTCGGCCAGCGCGCCGATCCCGGCAATGCCGTTGCAGGCTTCAACAAACTCGCGGCAGGCGGCCACTTTCGGCCCCATCGATCCGGCGTCGAACTGCATATCTCTGAGCAGCTCCGGCGTCACCTGCGCCAGCGGGCGCTGGGTCGGCTTGCCCCAGTCGAGGTACACCGCGTCGGCATCGGTGAGGATCAGCAGGGCGTCGGCCTCGATCTGCCTCGCCAGCAGGGCGGCGGAGAGGTCTTTGTCGATCACCGCTTCAATCCCGCGATAGCCGTTGGCGTTTTCCACCACAGGCACGCCGCCGCCGCCGTTGCAGATCACCAGGTGGTCGCGCTGAATCAGCGCGGTGATGGCGTCGCTCTCGACGATGCGCTTCGGCTGCGGCGACGGCACCACGCGGCGGACGTAGCTCCCGTCGGCCTTGAACACCCAGCCTTTTTCCGCGGCCAGCGCTTTCGCCTGGGCTTCGCTGTACACCGGGCCGATGTACTTGGTCGGGTTGCTGAAGGCCGGGTCGGCGGCGTCCACTTCGACCTGCGTGAGCAGGACGCTCACCTCGCGCTGCGGCAGATTATTTTTCAGCGCCTGCTGGAGCATGTAGCCGATCATTCCCTGGCTTTCGGCGCCGAGAACGTCCAGCGGGTAGGGCGTCACTTTGTCGTAGGCGCTGTTCTGCAGCGCCAGCAGCCCGACCTGCGGGCCGTTGCCGTGAACCAGCACCACGCGCCACTGCGCCGTCAGTCCGGCGATGGTGCGGGCGGCCTGCTCGATGTTCTGGCGCTGGATCTCCGCTTCCAGCGGCTCGCCGCGCTTGAGCAGCGCGTTGCCGCCCAGGGCCACAACCAGAGTGGGTTTTCGTTCCATGATGGCTCCTTTAAATTCCGTCGCGTTCCAGCGGGCAGCTCATGCAGCGAGCGCCGCCGCGGCCGCGTCCGAGCTCGTCGCCAGGGATGGGCAGCACGGTGATGCCCGCTTTGTCGTACTTCTCGTTGGTCCAGACGTTGCGCTCGTAGCCGATTACCACGCCCGGGCGGATGGTCAGGACGTTGTTAGCATCGTTCCACTGCTCGCGTTCGGCTTCAAAGGCGTCGCCGCCGGTGGTGATCAGGCGCACCTGGCTAATGCCGAGCGCTTTCTCGATGGCGTGCAGCAGGTCGGTTTCCTGGGTGCGCAGCAGGCCGCCGCGTCCGTCCGGGGTGAGCGTCCAGCACTGGGCGTCTTTGCGCACCACTTCCGGATAAACGGAGAAGGTGTCCACGTCGATGTGGGTCATCACGGTGTCGAGGTGCATGCAGGAGCGGTGTTTGGGCAGCTCAACGGCGATTACGCGCTCGGCCTGACGGTGTTTGAACAGGCTGTTGGCGAGGAACTCCACTCCCTGCGGCGTCGTGCGTTCGGACATGCCGATCAGTACCGCCCCGCGACCAATTACTAATACGTCGCCGCCCTCTAAGGTGGCGTGGTCGTAATTAATATTCTCGTCGCCGAAATACTTAATAAAATCGCCGTCGGCAAACGCCGGGTGCCAGCGATATATTGCTCGCAGGTTATTGGTTTCACGCTGACGCGCCGGTTTGGCCATGGGGTTAATAGAGACGCCGTTATAAATCCAGCACGAGGTGTCACGGGTAAATAAATGGTTCGGCAGCGGCTTCATAATAAAATCATTCGCCGTGTGGGTATCCACCACCATATTTTTAATGGCTGCCGGAATTTCACCGTAGGTTAATCCGCCGCTCAGTCTGCGCGCCAGTTCGCGGTGCGGCATATCCGCCAGCCAGCCGCGTACGTCGCCGGCAAAGGTTGGGCCGAGGCGATAGTCGGAGATTTGCGTATCCAGCAGCCAGGCTTTCGCCTCTGCAATATCAAGGGTTTGTGTCAGAAGGTCGGTCAACAGCAGGACTTCCACACCCTGATCGCGCAGCGTGTTTGCGAAGATATCATGCTCCTCACCCGCCCGCTCAACCGAGAGCACGTCATCGAAAAGCAGCTCCTGACAGTTCGATGGCGTTAAACGTTTCAGACTTAAATTTGGGCGGTGCAGCATAACGCTACGCAATTGACCAATTTCAGAACCGACATAATGCTTTTCCATAATTATTCCTTTAACTGTTTTTCAGAATAAAAAGGGCATGCGCCATGCGTTGTGTTTAATTACATGGCGGCTAAGCTCAATTGATTTCGTGATTCATACTAGGCAGTTAAATAATCCTTATTGTGATGCTGCTCACGCGAAATCGGATATTAAGGAGTTTGTTTCCATTTGCATGATTCGCATCAGATAATGATTAATTTCATATTATTGAAGGGTGAATAACTAAGCAGGATCCGGTTGCATTATTTGAGGTTGTTATTATTTTGTAGATTTTAATCTTTTGATACATTCCGTTATGTTGCTGATTTTTAATGCTTAATTATGCCTGTAGGAATGGCTATGCAATTCACGTAATTAACTATTTTTGACTTAAGAAAAATCCTTAAATAATTATGGCTTTTTTGAGCACATTATCAGAACGGTAAAGTGTGAGGTGGCAACGAGTTTTGTTAATTAACCTGAATGATCAGAGGGTTAGTTCAGCCGTGCGATATGCACTTGCCAATGTTATGCATAACCCCTGCATAAATGCCTGAGCAGGATTAACAGCAAATTAACACCATTCCCGATAAACATGCGCTCGCGCAAATCTCAACGAAAAAGGGCTGGTATGGCAGCGGGGATTCTCGTATAAAATATAAAAATGAAACATTGTTTTATATTGAGGGTTGAAACATGATTATCGGCAACATCCACCATTTGCAGTCCTGGCTGACTGACGATCTGCGTCAGGCCATTGAGCACGTTAAAGCCCACGTCACTGACGCCACGCCGCTCGGGAAACACGACATCAACGGCAACAGCCTATTTTATCTGGTCTCAGAGGACATGACCCAGCCGTTCGCCGAGCGCCGCGCCGAGTACCACGCGCGCTATCTGGACATCCAGATCGTGATGAAGGGTCAGGAAGGGATGACGTTTAGCACCCTGCCGCACGGCGCGCCTGACACCGACTGGCTGGCGGACAAAGACATCGCGTTCCTGCCAGAAGGCGAGCAGGAGAAAACCGTGGTGCTGAGCGAAGGGGATTTTGTTGTGTTCTGGCCGGGCGAAGTGCATAAGCCGCTGTGCGCGGTGGGGGCGCCTGCTAAGGTCAGGAAAGTTGTGGTTAAGATGTTAATGGAGTAACCCCACACCCCTCACCCTAACCCTCTCCCCACAGGGGAGAGGGGACTGCACCGAGCCATCTTTTCCCCCTCGCCCCTTTGGGGAGAGGGCCGGGGTGAGGGGCAATATGTGATCCAGCTTAAATTTCCCGCACTCCCTCTTCCCTTCCCATTTACCTCTCCTTTTTCTGCGTCATAGTATGATCGTTAAATTAATGAACGCTGTTCTATAATGTAGAACAAAATGATTCAGCAAGGAGATCTCATGCCGCAGTCCGCGTTGTTCACGGGAATCATTCCCCCTGTCTCCACCATTTTTACCGCCGACGGTCAGCTCGATAAGCCGGGCACCGCCGCGCTGATCGACGATCTGATCAAAGCAGGCGTTGACGGCCTGTTCTTCCTGGGCAGCGGCGGCGAGTTCTCCCAGCTCGGTGCCGAAGAGCGTAAAACCATTGCCCGCTTTGCTATCGATCATGTCGATCGTCGTGTGCCGGTTCTGATCGGCACCGGCGGCACCAACGCCCGGGAAACCATTGAGCTCAGCCAGCACGCGCAGCAGGCGGGCGCGGACGGCATCGTGGTGATTAACCCCTACTACTGGAAGGTGTCGGAAGCGAACCTGATCCGCTATTTCGAGCAGGTGGCGGACAGCGTCACGCTGCCGGTGATGCTCTATAACTTCCCGGCGCTGACCGGGCAGGATCTGACCCCGGCGCTGGTGAAAACACTCGCCGACTCGCGCAGCAATATTATCGGCATCAAAGACACCATCGACTCCGTCGCCCACCTGCGCAGCATGATCCATACCGTCAAAGGTGCCCATCCGCACTTCACCGTGCTCTGCGGCTATGACGATCACCTCTTTAATACCCTGCTGCTCGGCGGCGACGGGGCGATCTCGGCCAGCGGCAACTTTGCACCGCAGGTGTCGGTGAATCTTCTGAAAGCGTGGCGCGACGGGGACGTGGCGAAAGCGGCTGAGTATCATCAGACCTTACTGCAAATACCGCAGATGTATCAGCTGGATACGCCGTTTGTGAACGTGATTAAAGAGGCGATTGTGCTCTGCGGCCGCCCGATCTCCACGCACGTGCTGCCGCCCGCATCGCCGCTGGACGAGCCGCGCAAGGCGCAGCTGAAAACCCTGCTGCAACAGCTCAAGCTCTGCTGAGCCGGACGATAACGATGACCATTGAGAAAATTTTCACCCCACAGGACGACGCGTTTTATGCGGTGATCACCCACGCGGCGGGGCCGCAGGGCGCGCTGCCGCTGACCCCGCAGATGCTGATGGAATCCCCCAGCGGCAACCTGTTCGGCATGACGCAGAACGCCGGGATGGGCTGGGACGCCAACAGGCTGACCGGCAAAGAGGTGCTGATCATCGGCACCCAGGGCGGCATCCGCGCCGGAGACGGGCGCCCGGTCGCGCTGGGCTATCACACCGGCCACTGGGAGATCGGCATGCAGATGCAGGCGGCGGCGAAGGAGATTACCCGCAGCGGCGGGATCCCGTTTGCGGCCTTTGTCAGCGATCCGTGCGACGGGCGCTCGCAGGGTACGCACGGCATGTTCGACTCCCTGCCGTACCGCAACGACGCGGCGATCGTGTTTCGCCGCTTGATCCGCTCCCTGCCCACGCGGCGGGCGGTGATCGGCGTGGCAACCTGCGATAAAGGGCTGCCCGCCACCATGATTGCGCTGGCCTCGATGCACGACCTGCCGACCATTCTGGTGCCGGGCGGGGCGACGCTGCCGCCGACCGTGGGGGAAGACGCGGGCAAGGTACAGACCATCGGCGCGCGCTTCGCCAACCACGAACTCTCATTGCAGGAGGCCGCCGAGCTGGGCTGTCGCGCCTGCGCGTCGCCGGGCGGTGGGTGTCAGTTCCTCGGCACGGCGGGCACCTCGCAGGTGGTCGCGGAGGCGCTGGGCCTGGCTTTGCCGCATTCCGCGCTGGCGCCGTCCGGGCAGGCGGTGTGGCTGGAGATCGCCCGTCAGGCGGCGCGCGCGGTCAGCGAGCTGGATAACCGCGGCATTACCACGCGCGATATCCTCACCGATAAAGCCATCGAAAACGCGATGGTGATCCACGCGGCGTTCGGCGGCTCCACCAATTTACTGCTGCACATTCCGGCCATCGCCCACGCGGCGGGCTGCACGATCCCGGACGTTGAACACTGGACGCGCGTCAACCGCAGGGTGCCGCGCCTGGTCAGCGTGCTACCCAACGGCCCGGACTATCACCCGACCGTGCGCGCCTTCCTCGCGGGCGGCGTGCCGGAAGTCATGCTCCACCTGCGCGATCTCGGCCTGCTGCATCTGGACGCCATGACCGTGACCGGCCAGACGGTGGGTGAGAACCTCGACTGGTGGCAGGCGTCCGAGCGCCGTGAGCGCTTCCGCCAGTGCCTGCGCGAGCAGGACGGCGTGGATCCGGATGACGTGATCCTGCCGCCGGAGAAGGCAAAAGCGAAAGGGCTGACCTCGACGGTCTGCTTCCCGACGGGCAACATCGCGCCGGAAGGGTCGGTGATCAAGGCCACGGCGATCGACCCGTCGGTGGTGGGTGAAGATGGCGTATACCGCCACACCGGCCGGGCGCGGGTGTTTGTCTCGGAAGAGCAGGCGATCAAGGCCATCAAGCGGGAAGAAATTGCGCAGGGCGATATCATGGTGGTGATCGGCGGCGGGCCGTCCGGCACCGGCATGGAAGAGACCTACCAGCTTACCTCCGCGCTGAAGCATATTTCGTGGGGCAAGACGGTATCGTTAATCACCGATGCGCGCTTCTCGGGCGTGTCGACGGGCGCCTGCTTCGGCCACGTGTCGCCGGAGGCGCTGGCGGGCGGGCCGATTGGCAAGCTGCGCGATAATGACATCATCGAGATCGGCGTCGACCGCCTGACCCTTACGGGCAGCGTGAACTTCATCGGCACGGCGCACAACCCGCTGACGCCGGAGGAGGGCGCGCGCGAGCTGGCGCGGCGGCAGACGCACCCGGACCTGCACGCCCACGACTTTTTGCCGGACGATACCCGGCTGTGGGCGGCGCTGCAGTCGGTAAGCGGCGGCACCTGGAAAGGCTGTATTTATGACACCGATAAAATCATTGAGGTAATTAACGCCGGTAAAAAAGCGCTCGGCATTTAATTATTTTCAGAGATAAAACCGTCTGCGGAAAATATTCCGCGGACGGCTTTTCCATTTCTGTTATTTAATAATATAAACAATAGGTTGAGATATATCGTCGGCGTCACAAAAGCAAAATAACGTAATTCAGAAATAAGATATGACCATTGCTGGTTAATTGAACAGCTCATTACACTCCATTAACACGATGTTGTAATTCAGCACACTACATAAGGGTGTAATTCTGATGACGCAATTAACCATGAAAGACAAAATTGGCTACGGGCTGGGTGACACCGCCTGCGGCTTCGTCTGGCAGGCCACGATGTTTCTGCTGGCCTACTTCTACACCGACGTCTTCGGCCTGTCGGCGGGGATTATGGGCACGCTGTTTTTAATCTCCCGCGTGCTCGACGCCGTCACCGACCCGCTGATGGGGCTGCTGGTGGACCGCACCCGCACGCGCCACGGCCAGTTCCGCCCGTTCCTGCTGTGGGGCGCCATCCCGTTCGGCATCGTCTGCGTGCTGACCTTCTACACGCCGGACTTCTCCGCGCAGGGCAAAATCATCTACGCCTGCGTGACCTACATTCTCCTGACCCTGGTCTACACCTTCGTTAACGTGCCGTACTGCGCCATGCCGGGCGTCATCACCGCCGACCCGAAAGAGCGTCACGCCCTGCAGTCCTGGCGCTTCTTCCTGGCGGCGGCGGGCTCGCTCGCCATCAGCGGCATCGCGCTGCCGCTGGTGAGCATCATCGGCAAGGGGGATGAGCAGGTGGGCTATTTCGGCGCCATGTGCGTGCTGGGGCTTGTTGGCGTGGTGCTGCTCTACGTCTGCTTCTTCACCACCAAAGAGCGCTACACCTTTGAGGTTCAGCCGGGTTCGTCGGTGGCGAAAGATCTCAGGCTGCTGCTGGGCAACGGCCAGTGGCGCATCATGTGCGCGTTCAAGATGATGGCGACCTGTTCCAACGTGGTGCGCGGCGGGGCGACGCTCTACTTCGTGAAATACGTGATGGATCACCCGGAGATGGCGACCCAGTTCTTACTCTACGGCAGCCTCGCCACCATGTTCGGCTCGCTCTGCTCCTCCCGCCTGCTGGGCCGCTTCGACCGCGTCACCGCCTTCAAGTGGATCATCGTCGCCTACTCGCTGATCAGTCTGCTGATTTTCGTCACCCCGGCTGAGCACATCGCGCTGATTTTTGCCCTCAACATCCTGTTCCTGTTCGTCTTCAACACCACAACGCCGCTGCAGTGGCTGATGGCCTCTGACGTGGTGGATTACGAGGAGAGCCGCAGCGGTCGCCGCCTCGACGGGCTGGTGTTCTCCACCTACCTGTTCAGCCTGAAGATTGGCCTGGCGATTGGCGGGGCGGTGGTGGGCTGGATCCTGGCGTACGTGAACTATTCCGCCAGCAGCAGCGTGCAGCCGGTTGAGGTGCTGACCACCATCAAAATTCTGTTCTGCGTGGTGCCGGTGGTGCTCTACGCGGGCATGTTCATCATGCTGTCGTTCTACAAGCTCACCGACGCCCGCGTGGAGGCCATCAGCCAGCAGCTGATCAAGCATCGCGCGGCGCAGGGCGAGGCCGTTCCCGACGCCGCGACAGCCGCATCCCATTAACCGGAGGCAATATGGAAATCACTAACCCAATCCTGACCGGCTTCAACCCGGACCCGTCCCTGTGCCGCCAGGGCGAGGACTACTACATCGCCACCTCAACGTTCGAGTGGTTCCCGGGTGTGCGCATCTACCACTCCCGCGACCTGAAAAACTGGTCGCTGGTCAGCACCCCGCTGGACAGCGTGTCGATGCTGGACATGAAGGGCAACCCGGACTCCGGCGGCATCTGGGCGCCGTGCCTGAGCTACGCCGACGGCAAATTCTGGCTGCTCTACACCGACGTGAAGATTGTCGACTCGCCGTGGAAAAACGGCCGCAACTTCCTGGTTACCGCGCCCTCGATTGAGGGACCGTGGAGCGAGCCGATCCCGATGGGCAACGGCGGGTTTGACCCGTCCCTGTTCCACGACGACGATGGCCGCAAATACTATATCTACCGCCCGTGGGGGCCGCGTCACCACAGCAACCCGCACAACACCATCGTGTTGCAGGCGTTTGACCCGCAGACCGGCACCCTCTCGCCCGAGCGCAAAACCCTGTTTACCGGCACGCCGCTCTGCTACACCGAAGGCGCTCATCTGTATCGCCACACGGGATGGTACTACCTGATGGTGGCCGAGGGCGGCACCAGCTACGAGCACGCCGTCGTGGTGCTGCGTTCCAAAAATATCGACGGGCCATACGAGCTGCACCCGGACGTAACGATGATGACCAGCTGGCACCTGCCGGAGAACCCGCTGCAGAAGAGCGGCCACGGCTCGCTGCTGCAGACCCACACCGGGGAGTGGTACATGGCCTACCTCACCAGCCGCCCGCTGCGCCTGCCCGGCGTGCCGCTGCTGGCCTCCGGCGGACGCGGCTACTGTCCGCTGGGGCGCGAGACCGGCATCGCCCGCATTGAATGGCGCGACGGCTGGCCGTACGTGGAAGGCGGCAAGCACGCGCTGCTGACCGTGAAAGGACCGCAGGTGGAGGAGCAGACTGCAGCCGTTCAGGCCACCTGGCGGGACGATTTCGACGGCAACACGCTTGACCCTGAGCTGCAGACCCTGCGCATTCCGTTCGACGACACCCTCGGCTCGCTCACCGCGCGCCCGGGCTACTTACGGCTCTACGGTAACGACTCGCTCAACTCGACCTTTACCCAGTCGACCGTGGCGCGCCGCTGGCAGCACTTCGCCTTCCGGGCGGAGACGCGGATGCAGTTCTCGCCGGTCCACTTCCAGCAGAGCGCGGGGCTGACCTGCTACTACAACAGCAAAAACTGGAGCTACTGCTTTGTGGACTACGAGGAGGGGCAGGGCAGAACCATCAAGGTTATTCAGCTCGACCACAACGTGCCGTCGTGGCCGCTGCACGAGCAGCCCATTCCGGTGCCGGAACATGCGGAGAGCGTCTGGCTGCGGGTGGACGTGGACAGGCTGGTCTACCGCTACAGCTATTCGTTCGACGGGGAGACGTGGCACGCCGTGCCAGTCACGTATGAGGCGTGGAAGCTGTCGGACGACTACATCGGTGGGCGCGGCTTCTTCACCGGCGCGTTTGTGGGGCTGCACTGCGAGGACATCAGCGGCGACGGCTGCCACGCAGACTTCGACTACTTCACCTACGAGCCTGTCTAGCGGCTCAGGCCGGGTAGCCCAGCGCGCGTGAGAGCGCGAGTCCGGCCTGCTGAAGCTGCTCGCGGAAGCGGGCCAGCTCGGCGTCGTCCACGCGTGAGGTCAGCGTCGACAGGCTCAGGGCGGCGATGACGCGGGACTCGTGGTTCCACACCGGCACCGCCACGCAGCGCACGCCCTGCTCGTTCTCTTCGCGGTCCAGGGCGTAGCCCTGCTCGCGGGTCTGTGCCAGGGCGGTCATTAATGCTTCGCGAGAGGCGAGGGTAGCGGGCGTAAAGGTGGTGTACTGATAGCCTTCCAGCAGGGCGTTCAGCTCGGCCTCGCCCAGCCAGGCAATCAACACCTTGCCAATGGCGGTGGCGTGAACCGGCAGACGGCGGCCGATGCGCGAATAGGCGATGGCGGCCAGCTTGCCTTCAATCTTCTCGATATAGACCCCTTCACGCCCGTCCAGGATCCCCAGATGGGTGGTCTGCCCGGTACGTTGGGACAGCTCCGTCAGCCAGCCTTTCGCCTTCTGACGAATATCGATGGAGCCCACGACAAAATGGCCGCGCTCGACCAGCTTCATGCCGAGGCGATACTTGCCGTTCTCCGGGTTCTGATCGATATAGCCGTGAAGCTGCAGGGTTTTCAGCAGCGAGTGGAGGGTACTCTTGCTCAGCCCCATCAGTTTGCTGATGTCGGTGATCTTAAGCTCGGTGGCCTGCTCGTTGAACAGGTCGAGGATCTGCAACGCACGTTCAACAGACTGAATAATCGGCATAATGCTGGCATGTCCACGCTGGAATTAAGGCGAAAACGTACCTTTTTCGGGGTGAAAAATCAATGAAATGGAGCCGATGTTCTCCCTCTCCCTGTGGGAGAGGGCCGGGGTGAGGGCACCAACGCGCAGAGGACCCAATCACTCCCCAAGCGTCGCCACCATCACCGCCTTAATCGTATGCATCCGGTTTTCCGCCTGGTCGAACACGATGCTTGCCGCCGACTCAAACACCTCGTCCGTCACTTCCATCCCGCCGTGCAGATCGAACTCTTTCGCCATCTGCTTGCCGAGCGTGGTCTGGTCGTCATGGAACGCAGGCAGACAGTGCAGGAACTTCACGTCCGGGTTGCCGGTCAGCGCCATCATCTGCGCGTTCACCTGATACCCGCGCAGCAGCGCGATCCGCTCCGCCCACTTCTCTTTGGCTTCGCCCATCGACACCCACACGTCGGTATAGATAAAGTCCGCGCCCTTCACGCCCGCCGCCACGTCTTCGGTCAGGGTGATCTTCCCGCCGTGCTTCTCCGCCAGCGCGCTGCACTCCGCCACCAGGCTCTCTTCCGGCCAGCAGGCTTTCGGGGCCACCAGACGCAGATCCAGCCCGGTCAGCGCCGCCGCTTCCAGCATCGAGTTGCCCATGTTGTTGCGCGCGTCGCCCGCGTAGACCAGCGTCATCTCGTTAAACGCCTTGCCCGGCAGGTGCTCCTGCATGGTCAGCAGGTCCGCCAGCAGCTGGGTCGGGTGGAACTCGTTGGTCAGCCCGTTCCACACCGGCACGCCCGCGTACTGCGCCAGCGTTTCGACCACTTCCTGGCCGTGGCCGCGATACTGAATGCCGTCGTACATCCGCCCGAGCACGCGCGCGGTGTCTTTAATTGACTCTTTATGCCCAATCTGGCTGCCGCTCGGCCCTAAATAGGTGACGCGCGCGCCCTGGTCAAATGCGGCAACTTCGAAAGAGCAACGTGTACGGGTCGAGTCTTTTTCGAAGATGAGCGCGATGTTTTTACCGGTAAGCTTCTGTACTTCCTTGCCATTTTTTTTATCGGCCTTGAGCTGTGCGGCAAGGGTCAGCAGAGAAGTGAACTGTGCAGGGGTAAAGTCGAGCAGTTTCAGAAAGTGTTTTTTGTATAAATCGGACATTTTATCCTCACATGGCGAACGCCACTTATTGAATTAAAATTCACTTTATATGTGTAATTATTCATTTGCAACCCCGTTTCACAAATCTTTCCAACAAAGGTGGAGGCAAACCCGTCCGTGTGTGAAAATAGAAGTATCTGCCGCACTTTAAAGAGGATTGAGCCATGGCAAACCCGGAACACCTGGAAGAGCAACGCGAAGAGACGCGTCTGATTATTGAAGAGCTGCTGGAAGACGGTAGCGATCCGGACGCGCTGTACACCATCGAGCACCATTTCTCTGCGGATGATTTCGACGCGCTGGAAAAAATGGCCGTGGAAGCCTTCAAGCTGGGTTACGAAGTGACCGAGCCGGAAGAGCTGGAAGTGGAAGAGGGCGACACCGTCATCTGCTGCGACATCCTGAGCGAAGGCGCGCTGAAGGCGGAGCTTATCGACGCGCAGGTAGAACAGCTGATGAACCTGGCCGAGAAGTTTGACGTGGAATACGACGGCTGGGGAACCTACTTCGAAGATCCGAACGGTGAAGACGGCGAAGAAGGCGACGACGAAGATTACGTCGACGAAGACGACGACGGCGTGCGTCACTAAGCGTTTCAGGCGGTGGCGCGCGCCACCGCTTTTTCAAGGCAGAACCATGGATTACCCGCAGATACTCGCCCCCGTACTCAACTTCCTCCAGTGCCCGACCCCGCAAGCATGGATTGATAAAGCCCGCGACCCGGCGAACCTGCCGCTGCTGCTTACCGACCACATGGTGTGCGAGCTCAAGGCCGCCCAGACCGCGCTGCTGCTGGTGCGCAAATACGTCGCCGACGAAAGCGGTGCCGACGCGCTGCTCGACTGGCTCAAACCCTACGAACAGTTCACCTTCCGCGACGGCCCGGAGCCGGACTTCATCGCCCTGCACAGGCAGATTGGCAAAAGCGTGATGCCCAAAACCGACGACCCGTGGGGCCAGGCGCTTATCGACAGCATGGTGCTGCTGATTAAAGAGGAGCTGCACCATTTCTGGCAGGTGCGCGAGGCGATGCTGGCCCGCGACATTCCATACGTCAAAATCACCGCCAGCCGCTACGCCAAAGGGATGCTGAAGGAAGTGCGCACCCACGAACCGCTGACGCTGATCGACAAGCTTATCTGCGGCGCCTACATCGAAGCCCGCTCCTGCGAACGCTTTGCCGCGCTGGCCCCGTTCCTCGACGACGACCTGCAGAAGTTCTATCTCTCGCTGCTGCGCTCGGAAGCGCGCCACTATCAGGACTACCTGACGCTGGCTCAGCAGGTGAGCGACGACGATATCTCACCGCGCATACAGCTTTTTGGTGAAATTGAAGCCACACTTATCTCGACACCGGACCACGAGTTTCGCTTCCACAGCGGCGTGCCGGTGTAAACCGGCATAACGCAAGGATAAGGATGCGAGATGAAAAAATCGTGGATCAGTACGGTCATTGTTGTTGTCGCGGTCGCCGCCGTGGCGTTCTGGGTGTTCTTCGACAGGCAGCGCGCTCCTGAACAGCAGATGGATAACGCCCTTAACGCGATGCCCGCCTGGCAGGTGATTAAGGAGCAGGAGCCTGTGCTGCATCAGCGCATTCTCGACCAGATGGCCGCCCTGCAAAAAGCGGGCGAGCCGGAGCAGCAGATTATCGACACCATCCAGCCGCAGATCCTGCATCTGCAGATGTCGCGCCTGCAAAACGCCCCGGACGCCAACGTGGTGAACTACATGACCATCAACATGGAGCAGACCGCCGCCATCCAGAAGGTGAGCGACGACGCCTGCTTCCGCTTCCTCTACCCGACGGTGAAGGGCGGCGTGAACCCGATGCGCATGCTGGATAAAGACCTGATGGCGCGGCGCATGCAGGCCGACGCCGACATGATGCGCGCGGCCTACGGCAAAAAACGCCACACCGTGACCCCGGCCGAACGCGAGGCGGCTGTCGAGGACGTGCGGCCGATTATGAAGGCGCTGGCCGATAAGTACGGCGAGGACATCCAGCTGCTGCAGATGCCGGAGAAGGCGGCGGGCAAAGAGAAGCTCTCCTGCGATATGGTGCAGGAGATGTGGGCGAAGGTGCTGGCGCTGCCGGAGCAGAAGGCGGCG
The DNA here is from genome assembly GCF_058354905.1 of Enterobacter sp. ECC_219_Taxon_10. Taxonomy (NCBI): domain Bacteria; kingdom Pseudomonadati; phylum Pseudomonadota; class Gammaproteobacteria; order Enterobacterales; family Enterobacteriaceae; genus Enterobacter; species Enterobacter sp. ECC_219_Taxon_10. The sequence continues at coordinate 568,019 of NZ_CM178005.1, forward strand.
GGGGTGATTCGTCTGGCGGTGTCTGAGCTGGAGTGAAAGGGCGCTGGTTTTTTGGGCACTTAGCGCGGGTTTAGCGCGTCGTCGCTTGCATGGCGGCGCGCGACAGGTATAATCCACAACGTTTCCGCATCCCCTTCAGTGCCGAAGTGGCGAAATCGGTAGACGCAGTTGATTCAAAATCAACCGTAGAAATACATGCCGGTTCGAGTCCGGCCTTCGGCACCATATAAAGTTTTTTTCAAGTCTACTCACGTCTACTTTAGTCCATAAAAACAGTAAATTAAGCAGGTTTTTTGCTTTTCTTAGTCTGTCCACGTCTACTTACTTCTATCCACATATACCAACGAATGATGGTATAACTGGTGGTATCTTCGGTTCGATTGATTTTGATACCAACAGCGGAGGTATCAACTGATGGCACTTACTGATATCAAAGTTAGGACTACCAAGCCCTCCGACAAACCTTTCAAACTTACAGATGGGCAGGGTATGCACCTGCTGATCAACCCCAATGGTTCAAAATACTGGCGACTCCAATACCGTTTCGATGGCAAACAGAAAGTTTTAGCATTGGGAGTTTATCCAATAGTCTCTCTTGGTGAAGCTCGCAGGAAACGAGATGAGGCCAAAAAGTTGGTATCTGATGGTATCGATCCTTCCGAGAAGAAAAAAACAGACAAGATCGAGCAGAGCGAAGCTCTGACATTCGAGGCTGTCGCAAGGGACTGGCATACTGCCTGTAAAAGGAAATGGTCTGATTCCCACAGCGAGAGAGTTCTAAAAAGCATGGAAGATGGTCTCTTTACTGCTATTGGTAAAAGAAAAATATCTGAACTTAATACCAGAGATCTTCTTGCCCCTATCAAGGCTGTTGAAGCTTCCGGGCGATTGGAAGTTGCTTCCCGATTACAGCAAAGAACAACGGCAGTAATGAGATATGCTGTCCAGAACGGGCTGATAGATTACAACCCTGCTCAGGAGATGGCAGGAGCTATTGCGGTAGCTAAAAGAGTCCACAGGCCAGCTTTGCCATTCGAACGATTCTCAGAACTTTTAGAACGAATTGATAGTTTCAAGGGTAGAAAACTCACGAAGTTAGCCGTGAAACTCACATTGCTCATTTTCATTCGTTCAAGTGAACTTAGGTTTGCTCGTTGGTCAGAGATAGATTTCGACAATGCCATGTGGACTATCCCTGGGGAACGTGAGCCATTGCCAGGGGTCAAACATTCTCATCGAGGCTCAAAAATGAAGACCCCACACCTCGTGCCGTTAAGTCGCCAGGCTATAGAACTCCTCAAAGCTATCAAAGAAATCAGCGGTGAATGTGAACTTGTGTTCATTGGTGATCATGATTTTAGAAAGCCTATGAGTGAAAACACGGTAAACAAGGCTTTAAGGTCTATGGGCTACGACACTACGGTTGAAGTATGTGGACATGGTTTTCGTGCGATGGCATGTAGTGCGTTGATCGAATCGGGAAAATGGTCAAGGGATGCTGTTGAACGGCAGATGAGCCACCAAGAGCGAAACTCCGTTCGTGCTGCCTACATTCATAAAGCAGAACACCTTGATGAAAGAAGGCTTATGTTGCAGTGGTGGGCTGATTACCTTAATGCCTTGAAAGATAGGTTTATCAGTCCCTTTGATTTTACAACAAAGTAGCTTGATCAACGATTAACTATCCACTGGCATAGCCGTGTGATATGATTACAATGGCTATATTTTTAATTTAAATTTAATAGGTAAAAAATGTCCACAATTAACCCCGCAATTTTTTCTTTTTTCTCTGGTTCAGGATTTCTTGATCTTGGATTTGAAAAAAATGGTTATGAAGTGGTTTTCGTGAATGAATACCATGCTCCGTTTATGGATGCATATAAACATTCCAGGAAAAAATTAAATATAGCACCACCTCGTTTTGGGTATGCAGAGTGCAGTATTGAAGATGTAGAACATGAAAAAATTAAGTCTTCTATGCTTCAACTTAAAAATGAGGGGCGATTGACTGGATTTATTGGTGGTCCACCATGCCCGGATTTCTCTGTAGCGGGTAAAAATAAAGGTCGAGATGGTGAAAACGGTCGGCTTTCACAAAGCTATATTGATATCATTCTTGAAATGAAACCAGATTTCTTTCTTTTTGAGAATGTTAAAGGTCTATACCGTACCAGTAAACATAGGGAATTTTTTGACCATTTAAAAACTCAATTAGAATCGGTTGGTTATTGTTTGCATGAAAAACTAATAAATTCTATTGAATATGGTGCTCCTCAAGATAGGCAACGAATCATATTGATTGGTTTCCTTGATGAAAAATATGCAAGCCAATTCAATTGGGGGCAAAGAGTCTACCCTGAAAGAACTGCATTTGAATATAAATGGCCGACGACAAACCAATTTTCAGAAAACACTTCTGTTATAAAACCAAAGGGTATCCCAGAAGAGTTAACAGTAGAGCATTGGTTCAAGAAAAACCAGGTTGATAATCATCCAAATGCAAAGCATGTATTCGCGGCAAGAGCAGGGCTTGCGAGGTTTTTGACTGTCGAAGAAGGGGATGATAGTAAAAAATCCTATAAAAGGTTGCATAGATGGAGATTTTCACCAACTGCTGCTTACGGTAATAATGAGGTACATTTACATCCTTATAAACCAAGAAGAATTACTGTTGCCGAAGCATTAGCAATTCAGTCTTTACCAAAAGAATTTGAATTACCTGCTTATATGACTCTGTCTAATATGTTTAAAACTGTCGGTAACGGTGTACCCTACTTAGCAGCGGCCGGTATTGCCAAATCTATTATAGAGCATTTAGGAATCGAATATGAGAGTAACTGCGGCGAACTTAGCACAGGCGATTGCCAATCTACCAAGAAACACGCAGTTTAATTATGTAAATGTGCGAAATTCGGGAAGAATCATTGTAACGAATGTTCAACTTCCCGAAGGCCCAATAGAATTCAAAAGATTCGATCCAAAAAAGGGTGAGACACTGCATAGTTCTAAATCGGAAAGCATCTCCACACAAATGTTGTGGAGATTGGCTAATGCTTTACAGGAAGATGTCCCTGTCAATTTGGATCGTATTTTTGGTGCAAGCTATAATACACGTGCTGTTCTCGAAAGCCTTTTGGCCCATACTCCTGAGTTTTATTGGTGTAAGCTTGATCGCCTTGAGGTAATGAACACTCAGAAAAATATTAAAAAAGGTCACAAGCACCTTATTTATAGACCAAATGACCCACATGAAAATGGTGTAGCAATAGAACATACTACTAATGTTATAATTTCTGAAATGAATTTAGATGTTGTCCATCAATCAGTTGATATAGAGACAATCTTACCTACTAAAGGAATGACGATTGAGGAAAAAAGACGTCATGCACAAATTCAAATCTCATTAGTAAAAATAGGTCATTACTTAGGTTATCGGACATGGGTTGCAGCAAATGATCGAGGCCTCCAATATAATGGAAAATCTATAGCCCAAATGGATGGGGTCATAGATAATTTAAGAAATGAACAAGTGCTTCAATCATATGATAAAGCTATCAAAGAAGCTCGGCTTATAGATTGTATTTGGTTTCGAAATGGAAAATTAATGCCTGCAGTTATGGAGATTGAGCATAGCACTGGTATTAAAAGTGGTTTGGTAAGGATGAAACAATTTTATGATTATGCACCACAGTTAAAAAATATACGTTGGACCGTTGTGGCACCTGACGAATATAGAAATAAAGTTATAGAGTTTTCTAATATGCCACAATTTAAAGAATTAGATACTCGATTCTTCCCCTATTCTGCTGTAGAGGAACTCTATTCATTATGTGCAAGAAGGAATCCTCAAGGAATTACAGACGATTTCCTCGATGCATTCATGGAAAAGTGTGTGACACATTAGTACTCCATAATCAGTTACCGGAGCAAATTACTTTGCTCTGGTTGATTAACTGAAAATTAGTATTAAAATCTGAAGGTGTTTATTTTATAAATAAATATCAAATGTAATGTTATTTTCAATAATTATTTCTAAGAGCGGTTTATGAGAGCAATTAGCCCCTTTGAGGAATTGAAGAACTGGTTTAATCTTGATAACTACGAACCGATAAAATCGTTTACAATCAAGGAACTACATAGAGAAATTGTCTTTAGAGAAGTGATTTTTGATAGCATAAATTTTGAATGGGAAGATGAAAATCAAAATTTGAAGTCAATTCTTGACGGTAATCCCATTTTAAGTAGACAAGACAATTATTATGATCCCTATGTTAAGGGACAAAAACATGTTGTACAGATAAGTTTCGGTGATATAGAAAAATTAGAGAAAAAACTAATAATGTTTGATATGGATTTCTTTGAACAGAATGGTGATTTCAAGAAAGAATTAAAAAATAAACCCATAACACAAACCATGAGAGACTTTTTTCTCAACAAAAATAGCAGCAAGATGTATGTATCATTTGATTTGGGGTTATCTAGTGATGAGGAAATTATATCAGCCCTGCAAACTATGCTTCCAACTCTAAGGAAAGAATACGAGATTGACCCAGTAAAAACAGAAAAGATAGGGCTCGCAAAAATAAGAAAACTTGTCGATTACAACATTATTCCTATGATGGACTTACTAATTTGGTCAAAATTCAAAAAAGCAAAAATCTCAAATATGGTCTTGTCTCGTGTGTTGTATCCTGATTTCACTCACGAGATTAGAGGCGAAGATCACATTAAAGATACAGACAGGCCCATTGCTGAGAAGGCTTTAAATGGAGAGATAACTCGTAGTTTGGAGTACTTTCTTAGTAAAAACAGTCATCTCACCAACATACCGATTTCAGAACTCGGATCTCTCTAGCTATAAATCATCATGCAATTGTCAAGGGGATGGTGAAAATATTTTTCTTCCCCTAAATTTCTCTCCATTCTTCCCTCATCTAAATTTTCAGTTATCAGCACTCCCTTCATAGATACAAATCTGTGTGGCTAATATCTCCTTAACGGAAGCGGAGGAGACAGCCAAATGAATACAACCAATCAAAGCTTAATTCGTTTACCAGAAGTCTTGAAACGAACTGGTTTCGGCAAGGCCTGGATCTATCGTCTGATCAGTGAAGGTCGGTTTCCGGCACCCGTTAAGATCGGAATTCGTGCCGTTGCTTTTGTCGAGAGTGAAGTTGACGAGTGGATTCTATCAGTTATCGAAACAAACAGAATTAAAGTTGCTTAATTAAACCTGGGAGAGATTTTTATGAATATCGAAGAATTTATGAATGAAGAAAACCATATGTGCAATTTAGGCGAGGATCTTTTTTGCAAGATCTTCGAACCCGGAGCGATTTATGATTTGCCGAATAGCGATTTTAATAAAGAAATCATTTACTGGCTCAGTCAGTATCTTGTCGGAAATTTGAGACAACCTTTAGACGCGATCTCTGAGCTTGATATTTTCGAGCAGTTTTATGTTTACGAGACATGGTTCTCTCTAATTAAATGCCCTGTAGAAATGAAAAGTCTTTCAAAGCGAATAATCCAATACCATATTGGGCTGAAAACTCTTTTGTAAAAATGTAAAGTTTGGTCCCATATTTTGGCTTAAAACCTTACAAAATAACTTACATTATTTTGGTTGCCGTTTATTAGCAAGGCAGTGAGATAGTTTTCGAAGTATTAGGTGTACATAATAATAACTAGATCTACCAGATGATAATTTGACAGGAATAATCGTCTATCTCACTGTTTTAATTTAACTAAATGACTTAATCGATTCAAATAAATTTGTAAATCTACGAAATGCTTATTATTAATATATTGGAATTATACTTTTTGTAAAGTTTAGGAGGAAAATATGCGTAGTATTTGTGTGGATTCTTTTATGTTCGAAAATGGTGAGAGATATTGTCATATTGTAAATAAAAATACTGGTGAACCATTGTATTATCCTAACTTGTATATAACAACACAGGTCAGGAATCGGTCAGAGTCTATATCAACAATGAAGGTTATTGCCGGTAGCATTTCATTGTTATATCGATTCTTTATGAGGAAAGAGATCAATATTGATGAAAGAATTCAGGAAAAAATATTTCTGGCTCCTCATGAAATTGAAGATTTGATTGAATTCACTTCATTCAATTTCCGAGATGGCGATGATGATAATTTTAGGAGTTCAAATGTCAAAAAACCAACTAAGTACTTTCGGATTACAACCATAGCTAACTATCTGGAATGGCTGTGCAAAATACATCTTTCTCATACAGGACAGAAGGATACTCTCAAATATATTTTAGATTTCATTAACAACATAAAACGAAAGAAACCGAGAAACAATGATAAATATAATATGGATATAGAAAAAAGCTTAGATAAAGAACAATTGGATTCTTTGTTTAGCACTCTTGCACCGGGTAGTAAATTAAATCCTTTTTCAGAAAAAGTGCAAAAAAGAAACAATCTAATATTCCTGCTATTATACTGCTTTGGCCTGAGAGCAGGTGAACTTTTGAATCTGCGAATTGGTGATATAGATTTTGCAGAATCGACAATTGCAATAAGAAGAAGAGCAAATGATAAAACAGATCCGCGAGTGTATCAGCCATTAGTTAAAACTTGTGAGAGGAAATTAATTGCTGATACAAAGCTCATGTTTGAAATTTCAGATTATATTATGAATGATCGAAGAAAGATAAAAAATTCTAACAAACATGATTTCCTGTTTATTACTTATAAGGAAGGAAAAACTCAAGGGCAACCTATTTCATTTTCTTCATATCACAAAGTGGTGAGTGTTGTTCGTCAATCCTCCTCACTTCTAGGGGGATTGACAGGTCACAAACTCAGACATACATGGAATTATGAGTTTTCGAAAGCAATAGACAAGAATCAGGACATATCCGATGAAAAAGAGCAACAAATCCGTTCTTATCTCATGGGATGGCAACCGGGTTCAGAAACTTCAATGATTTATAATCGCAGGCATATTTTTGAGCTATCGAAAAAAACTGCACTTCAACAACAAGAGCAACTATTCAAAGGAGAATTTGATGAATAATTTAATTAAATATAACTCTGATAAAATGTCTTTGCATGAGCATAAAATCGTCAGTTCGATTGAAAGCAATGGAATCAATCTTACAAACTTAATATATGCTATGAACGAAAATTTGGTTTGTGGATTTGTATATACAGTACAATATTATTTTAATAGCAACAGCTATTTGTATGTGAAAAATATTGTTAGAAATATGGAGAGTCTTATCTGTAAAGTATCTCCTACTCATATTGATGATAAGGTTCTAATTGAATATCAAAATAAGAAATTATCAAAAGCCCCAGCATCACTTCGCGTTTTACGACCATTTTTGATTAAATGGTTTGAGTTAGGATATCCAGGAATAGATGAAAGTGCGGTAGAACTGTTAAAGCATTTGGACCTAAAGATAAAAAAATCTGGTCAGTCTGTGCTTCAAGATGATCCAACAGAGGGACCACTAACTAAAGAAGAACATACTTCTTTGATTAAGGCTATGAATCATGCATATAGAAAAGGTGAACTGTCACTGCCACATTATGCAATATCACTATTGATCAGCCTTACAGGTAGAAGACCTCAGCAGTTAGTTATGTTGAAATATAAAGACCTTCTTCAAAAGAACTTAGATAATGGCAAAGTAGAATATGTAATTTCAGTGCCACGAGTTAAACAACGGGGTAAAGAACTACGATATCGAGAACTTGCAATAATATCAGAGGTTGCATCAATTGTTCAATTGCAAGCTAATCAATCAGTGAAACTCGTTGAGCAAGCTCTTGGAAAAACTCTTGATGATTATTCTAAACGAGAAGTTCCTATTTTCTTAAATGAGGAAAAACTCTCAGATTTATCCATAACAGGTTCAATTATTCTGGAATATAATAAATTATATGCGAAGCCTATAATTGCTAATGTAGCATTGAAAGGTATTGTTAATAATGGGAATATAATATCCAACCGTACCGGTTCGATACTAAATATTACTCCTCGTAGGCTTCGTTATACAATAGCAACTATGCTGGCTAAGGATGGGCATAATGTTAATACTATAGCTGAGTTATTGGATCATTCCTCTACTTCAAGTGCGGGTATTTATATTAAAAATCATGCTGACAGTGTTGAAAGGATTGATTCCGCTGTTTCAGAACAATTGTCATTTGTCGCTGATATTTTTATGAACGGAATCAAATCTAAAAAGAGTAGTCATTTCAAATTTTTTTCTTCAAGTAGATGCCAGAGTCAGAATTCAGGATTTCCTTGCAATCAATGTATGTTTTTTATTCCGATTGAGTGCAGTGAGGTGAATCAACTATGAATAATATTATTTTGTTCAAATCAAAAAAGCATATTCTTGTAGAAGAAAATTATAATGAGTTCATAAAATTTTGTCGCTATCAACTGCCCGGACTAACCCAAACTCAGGATTGGGAGCAGTATGCATGGAAAGGATATGTCACATTTAGAAAAATAGGGGTTGGAAATAAAGTCTTTGATTCCATTGATGCAATGCACGAAGATTATATCAATTTTGCGAAAGCATATATCAGATATCAACACTCATTGAAACCATTAAAAAACTATGGGGTTATTATGATGGCTTTGCGATGCCTCGAACAGGCCCTTTTGCAGGTTCAGAACACTGGTCTCATTTATAATGTTACAGCCGTTGTTTTCGATGAGGCAATGCAGATCGGGAGTAAATATTTTGAAGGTAACGTTTTGGCTAAATGTGGAATACAGCTTGAAAAAATATCAAAGTTTCTATATGAACATAATCTTGTGAAGTCAGGATATATCTCATGGAAAAACCATGTAAAACAGAAAGTCAAAAACAATTATCTTCCTGAGATTGAGGATTATCACCGAAGCGATAAGTTACCAGATGAAGAGGCATTGCTCGCTATTGCTGATATTTTTTCTCAAAATGATGAGTTACTGAGTCCAAGGGATAAGTTCACAAGTTCAGTATTTGCACTTCTACTTTGTTGTCCGAGCAGAATCTCTGAGATTTTAGCCTTACCTGCTGATTGTGAGATTACACAAATAGATGGCAAGGGTATCGAAAGATATGGGTTGAGATTTTATTCGGTAAAAGGGTATGGCCCTAATATCAAATGGATTCCACGGGTTATGATACCAGTTGCAAAGAAAGCAATTAGAAGATTACTTTCCTTATCACAAAATGCAAGAGCACTTGCTTACTGGTGCGAAAAGTACCCGGATAAATTTTACCGACATGAGCTTTGCCCGACAGTCGATGAAAAAGCTAAATTGACCGTTGTACAAGTTTGCCAGGCACTGGGGTATAATTTATTTGATCATAAATCATGTGTTTTAAAAATTAAAAGAACGAGTTTGGATGGTGGGAAAAGTTTCTTAAACCACAATGATTACAACTATTCATTGAGTAATTTGTGGGAAATTATTAGTTCTAATTTTAGCAGAGACTTTCCATGGTATGATAAAGAAAAATCCATAAAATTTAGTAATGCTTTATGCTTGCTCAATACTGATCAATTTTCTTTATCAAGAATGACTTCAATTTTCACATTTTACAAACCTACTAAAAGTTTCTTTTTCAGTGACATACAAAGTAAAAAAAGCTATGAGATGAATTATAAAAATATATTTTCCCGATATGGGTATTATGATAATGAAGGTAAACCACTACTTATTCGCTCACACCAGCCACGGCACCTTTTAAACACAATAGCCCATTATGGTGAAATGCCTGAACTGGATATAGCTAAATGGTCTGGTCGTATCAATGCGAATCAGAACAGAGTTTATAACCATGTGTCAGAAGAAGATATGTTAGATAAAATCAAAGCTATTAAATTGAATAGGAGTAATTACTGTCAAAGGGAGTCAATATCCACAAATGAATTGACAATTGATTTTGATAACCTTAATCAAGGTGCAATACACTTAACTGAATTTGGTTACTGTGTACATAACTATTTAATCAAGCCTTGTGCAAAAATTAATCATCTTATTGAATGTGATAATGAAACACCGGATATTAACTCAGTAGATAGAATTAGACTGCAATCTGTCCGAGAGAAAGTAATGCAATTAAAGAGAATAACTCAGATCGCTTATGAAAATGGTGATTATGGTGCAGACAAATGGTTGCAACACCATGAAAAAAATTTGGAAAGAATTAATAAGCTTTTGAATAATTAAAACAGGAGATACTTATGGCAAAACATTTGAACAGGAGTGAAATAAAGGCAATTAAACACATTATACTGACTTGGGACGGTAAAATCACATGGAGTGATTTATGTGAATCAGTGTATAAGAATCTAAACAGAACTATCACAAGGCAATCTTTAAGTGCTCATGATGAAGTTGTTGAAGCATATAGAATAAAGAAAAGTTTGTCCAATTTGAAAAAATCTGGTCTAAAGAAACCAGCTAACTTAACTATTGCGGCACAACAAATAATAAACCTTAAAGCCGAAAACGAAATTTTGAAAAAACAGAACAATAGATACAAAGAGCAATTTAGCTATTGGCAGTATAATGCTTATAGACACGGTCTTACTATGGAACAGTTGAATAGGCCATTTAATAAAAAATAATATTTGATAGGTTACACCTATTGACAAGTTAAATAAATGCGATAAATATAAATATATGGTCAGGAAGACTATTTAACTAATGCAAGGATGCATTTTATGGACAAGAACATTATCTATCCAGAGTTTACTCTGGAAGAGCAACTTATCATTATCGTCGATAAATATATCTCAAAACGATACCAGCCAGGTGATAAAAATTTCTCATACCAGCTTTACTTAATTTTTGTGGGATACCATTTGAAGTATTTCTACCCTAAAAGGATTTATTCCAAATCCAATCGTAATATTGATAACATAATGACTATGTTTAGCTCGGTATACAAAAGTCTGACAAGCAATCTTCTACAACGATTAAATAATAAAGAAGGAGTTATTAGGGAACTAAACTCGCTTGTTAATTACATAGATAACAATCAAGAAAAAGCAGAGGAAATCTATGCTACTGTCAGAGCACAATATGAAATGAAAGTAATTGAGAAAGAGTTAACCCATGAAGTTCGCGTAAGAACCGTCAGGTTATAGGCAATAAATAGCCCCTATGCAGGGGCTAAAAGAGACTTCTTGATATAGGCTACTACTGAACTTCTTTCCAGATACCATCAGCTTTCACAAGCTTAACAGGCTTTGTCTGTTTCATATTGCTAATTGAGGCATCGACAATGCAGTTATAAACATTATTTGCTTCTTCTGTGCAACTAACTTTTTTTACATAATCAATTTTCAAAAGGTCTTTTTCGGGAATACTTGAGTTCAGAGCTTTCATACTTGCATTTGATCTATCTACGACACTTTTGAAAGCAGTGTATATATCGTCTTGGGATGGCTCACTGTTACATGCGGTTAAAAGAAGTGTGGTAAGGAAAACTGTGAGGATTGAGTATATTTTCATTTTCTTATCCAGAAATAATTAATTAAGAATACCAGTCTTGGTGTTGTTGTTATCAGAGGAGAAAGTCCATTTACTTACGGTCTCTCCCTTGAAGTCGATCTCAAGAGTTTTAGACTGAGTCTGAGAACCGCCAGTAAACAGCCCCACAACTGGAATGAAAGTCGTTGCACTGAACTGATTGTTAGTCATGAAATATTTCCACTGCTCATTTCCGTCATCGAGTGTGGTTCTTGTATCAGGCTCACCTAACTTAGAGAGTAATTCCGTCTTAGTTGTTTTGTTTTTAATGATCTTTGACTGGAGGCTTTGTGGTGTTTCGTTTTTAAGGTTCTGGTTCCCTGATGTTGAACAGCCAGAAAGCAGGAAGACAATAATAAAAAAAGAGGACGTTATAAATCGGTTCATTTACTTTCTCATTTTATGTTTGCGATTGTGTGAAATTAATTTCACCGTATAAAAACAACTCTGTCTACATACATTCTTTTGATTTTATAGATAAGAATAATGATGCTTACGAAAAACGTAATGACTGATACAAGAGTGCTGTCGGTCCACGAAAATGCTAACCACGCGAGACCAAATGCCACGAATTGAAACAGGAATGCCACACTGAGCGGGCTTTCACCGTAAGCAACCTTTGCATGACACCCTTTGCAAATCCGCACACCATGAGGACTTTGTGTAAAGCAGAACGGGCACTTTATTGTTTCGTCTTTCATATCAACCCCAGGGTGGAAGATTAAATGGTGCGTTTACAGAGATTCTCGATGACCGGCTCGCTTTAGTAAAATTGCTTGTACCGATCGATGGTTGTTGCTTGATAGTTTATATCTATCATAACTACTTTATCGATCTGTAATAACGATCAATATTTTTTTGACTAAACACAAATTTATTACTAGAGAATAGAGTGTGGTTACGAAAGGTGTTTACAACTAGCTGTCTATAAACGAATTTTTCTTGCGGGTTTCAGATGATGTGTTGAATAGACTTCTGAGAAGTTTGTAGGAACCTTGTGGAGGATGCTCCTTCCATATTTTCTGAGAAGCTCTATGAGCCGTTGTAAAAAGGGAATCCAGCCGGTGAGCCTGAGATGCTTTTGCTGTTTGACTGCATTCTTTTGAAGAATCTTTTCTACGATTTCGTTCCGTTTGTCTTCTCTGAGCCGTAGTTCCAGTTCTGCAATTTTTTTACCGATACTTTCCTTTCTCTCAGCGGTTTTCAAAACTGTTGCAGGAGCAGGAGCAGGAGCAGGAGCAGGAGCAGGAGCAGGAGCAGGAGCAGGAGCAGGGTGGTCTTTTGCCGGTGTGTTGGTTCGTAAAGCTTCTAAGTGGTCGGGGTTGTAGTTAAGTTGCTTTTGAAGATTTGCCCAAGAGTAACCCTTGCCTAACTGTGAAGCTTTGAAAGCTATCTCGCGGTATTCGAATGAGAAGCCGTTCATCTTACCGGTAGAAGCGACATTCGCCGTCCAGCCGACTTCTGCTTTTTCCAGCCTCTTGATAAAAGTTAAAAGATCAGGTGTATCTGCCAAACTTTTATCAAGTATCTGTTGGAGAGCTTCTTTGGGGGAGGGAAGGCCAGTTCGTTCTGATAACATCTGTTCGTTGCGAGAGATTCTCTTCCGCTTTGGTTTTGTATTTGAGAGGGATGATGCTGCCTTGGTCACTGTAAGAGCATGATCGATTTCGAGTTCAGTGATGATCCTAGTACTGATAAGGTTCTCATTCCTGCCAAGGTAAAGCTTACCACCGAGCATGTCGATTCTGCTTGCGATAATGTGGATATGCTGGCCTCCGTCGTCATGTAGCACATAGCAACGAAGATGAGTATCACTGAACCCCATCCTCTTCATATAGTCGTCAGCTATGGTTACCCATTGGTCATTCGATAATGATTCACCATCAGGTAAGCGAAGTGAGTTGTGCCAAACCGGTTTCTGAACATCTGGCCGAAGCTGTTTTGTGTCATTGAATTCGGAAATCAGTTCAAGAACAGATCCACTTAACATGTTACCGCCAATTACGACTGGATCGCTTTTATGATGTGCTCCCGGTTGCAATACATAACGAACAACACCAGCGAAGCTCTTACCCCTCTTGATCTTCCGCATACCCTTCACGATATATACTCCCAAAATCAGTTCTTAGAAGGTTATTGCGAAGCTCTACGAGTAGTCGCTTCACTGCGAAAAGCTCTGTATGAGTAAGCTGGCTATCTTTGCTCTTACCATCGATATGGATCGCAACTCGATTTAGCTTTTGTGATATGTCAGTTAAAGCTTTCCAGGCTTCGGTATTGATAGTTGGTATAACAGGAGGTGATTTTTGAAGTAATACCATACGGAGCCATTCACCTTTACTGTATATTTTACGCTGAGAGTTGAGTATATCTAATTCTTTTTCATTCAACCTTACACTAATACAGTGAGTTCTCAAACTTCTAATGCTTTGAGTCTCAATATCCTTATCTTTTTTATCAAAGTGAAATTTTCCATTACTGCTTTTATTATTTTTATCTTGTCTCATTATATAAACTCCTTTTTATATTTTCAATAATCCTAATTAATTGTGATGATAATATAAAGTATAGTTTAAATAATAGCTTGTCAATAATGTGTAATTAATTATACTTAGTAATGATTTCGAATTAAGCACATAATTATTTTCATAGTATGTTATTCACAATAGAGACATATCACAGCAATCGATAAGGTTAGTACAAGTAAAAATGTTTACCATTGATCTTAATGATGTTATAAATAATCCTCTGGATGAAAATTGACATACTTTGATCGAAAAAGACTACGCAATATTTCTCGTTGGTAATTATTAGCTTGCTTATTGTTGTGCTTATCAAGCTATGACCTTCTACAAGGATATATAATGTACTCATTAGCCCCTTACTTTATCCGTTGCTACAACAAGAATAATGAATCGAAAAATGTTGAAGAACGTTACGATTTTTTGAACAGAATAGGCCAGTATGATTTATTCTCTTTACTCGAACAATTTATGTTGTTGCATAAAGATTTTGAAAAAATTGACGATAGCAAAGAAACATATAAGTTTCATCATGTCACTTCGAAACCTAAAGAAAGATTCATTTCGGGCTGGATGAGTTTAGGCCATTATGGTATTAAAAATGATATTATTAATACTGATGATAATCAATTAGCTTTCTCTAAGGAAGAAAATCATGCTGATGTCAAAAACTATTATTTCCGGTTTTATATTCCTTTAGAGTCAAGAAAGGGTATCTGTCTATTATATGCTTATAAGAAGGATGGTATAAAATCGATTTTCCAGACAGAATTCTCTAAGTTTTTCAATGCCATGACAAATAAAAACATTCAAATAAATCCACTTACATATGATAAAGCCGTGCTTCCCTGGCTGGAAGCCGAAACAAAAGAAATAAGAGTTATTGGATTTACTGCCCCCAGGTCTATTGAAGATAGTATTTCATCGCTTGGTGACATTGATAGAGAATATGTTTTAAAACCGAAAAAGAATGGTACCTTTGGTAAATTTAAAAAGTTCAAAAATAAAGGGAGTGAGCAAGGCAAACTGATCGAGATGTTGAGTGAAGAATCAACTCAAATTAAAGTTAAAGTTGTTATGGAAGGGGGAACTAAAACTTTCAATGTTGGGAAATCAGAAAGAAGCACTATGTGCCAAATTGAGATTGATTTAGAAAAGGTTAAAGTAATTGCGGGTAATCCTGAGTTTGACTCATTGGATTCCTGGGCATCTGATTTAATAAAAGACTTACGTAAACAAATTGGTCTATAAAGGGCTTCTATAATGAGTAATAAAATTAACATATTATGTATTGTGAAAGCACACTTCAATACATTGAAAGATATTTCAAAGAAAGGAATATCAAAGTTAGATATTACTACGTTTATTATTATGCCAATATCACTGTCTCTCTTTTCGGCTTATAAAAACTTCAATCTTAATAAAGACCTTGATTCCCTTTTAGTGAATTTTGGAGCTATTTTTACGGCTTTATTGCTTTCTGTTATTGTATTGATTTATGATCAAGAGAATAGAACTATAGAAAAGGTTAGAAATAATGCCGATAGTGTTGGTGAGGTTTCTCAAAATAAATTACTTTTATTGAAGGAACTATATCATAACATTTCTTATGCGATTCTATGCTCACTCGCCTTGGTAGTTTTAACTTTTATACATTCAACTCTTCCACCAGTGACTCCAGAAATAATAGATAACAGCCGGGTTTTTATAGATTACAAAATTAGAGGTTTTAGTATAAACTTTAGTTTTACATTTACATGGGCAACAACAATAATATCTCCATTGATAATATTTGTAACTGCAAATATCGTCCTTACAATAGTAATGATAGTAAAACGGCTCTATCTCATTTTGATAAATAATACAAACTGAATTGATCCGTTTTCGATGAAAATTAGAACCAAATATTGAATGGTTAAGAGGTCAAGTCATATTAATTCTACTTATTTCTTTTTCAATCGAAGAGCAGAAAAAGCAAGGCGACCAAAAGAAGCTCCGCTTCTTTTGGTTAGCTCTTGCTTATGCGGAAGTGGTAGTTCACCAATTGATTTAATAGCTGATATTCTAATATCTTCTGATTTCGAGCTTTTGTTATAGAACTGAATTAGTAAATCAAGGGCTTCTTGCCCCCCTAATTTTGACATCGCCTCCATTATAGCTATCGTCATATCATCACTCACAACCTCAGTACTTACTATATTTTTAATTAATTCTAGTTTTTCATTTTTCATGTAAATTTACCATCTTATGATTTTATCATTTGGTTTTTTTAATCTTTCAAGCTTTCTGCGAGTTGTTTCTATATCTACGTCAAGTTGTGATTTATTAACCTCAACTTTGAGTTTATCGAAAATTTTATTCCTTTCTTCCACAATCATGTCAGAGCGGCTTTTATATTTTCTTGTATATTTATCTTCTTGGTATCGACGGATTTTCCAGCGGACAGCTAACCATTCAAAGTTGATCCATACTTTGTTTTTATTTACCCCTTTGTTACTTGCCCGTCTAATATCAATTAAGTCGGAAAGATGCTCGAAGTGATAAATGACAATCGTGCCATAAATATTATACATAAGTTGTTCATCTAATATATTCTTACGTACACCATTGGCACCTCTTTCCCATACATTTAAAAGATAAATTATGTCATTGAGAAGTGGATCATCTGAATCGTTGCTTGCTATTCGATTAAAAACATCTATTCTTTCACTTTTTTTTAAGTTGTAAATTTTTCTTATATTTGAAGAGGCTTTTCGAAGCTTTTCATTATTCTGGTAAGCTGTTTCAAAATCTAAAGTGTTTTTTTCTCTGGCCGATTTTCTTTGAGATAAGATACCCCAAATTGCGATTGAACCAGCCGTAATTGGTGTGGCAAAAGTTTTGAGCAGTTCGAAAGCTAAAGTAGTTTCCATACCTATTCCACATAAAAAATGGAGGCCGAAGGCCTCCATTAAAAAATTTGTTGTTAAAACCCGAAATCTTCTTCTCTAAACATAATTTATCTCCTCTCTTTTGCGTACTATCACAACTCTTATACTATATTTTTTTGGTAATGTCAATGAAAAACACTGCGAAGTTAGAGGCTTTATATGGTTTAAAAGATATAATTATAATAATTAGGGTTACTGAGACACTGAGGCATTAACGTTTCGGAGGAGAACGGAAATGTTTGCAAACCGTTTCCCATTTATTGAAACGATAACGTTGATACTGACGAACAGCAACAGCTTTGAGGCTATTAGAATGATTCATTAAGATCACCTTTATTAGTAAGTTATAACCAATGGCGTAAAGCCAACAGCTATAAACCCTATAAAGGAGTGCCTCAGTAACACAGCAACAGTACAGGTTATTTTCCAAAAAGTCAATACATTATAATTATTTGTTAGGCATCTCTAAAGGGATTTAATTTCGCATATGTAACTTCATTGCGATGATTGAAGGCCATTCCTGTCGTATCAAGAGAAAGCTGTTCACCGAATGAAAATTCAAATTTCTCTTTTTGCGCTTTTAATTTTTCACACAGAGAAAAATCTAATATTATGCTTTCCGAACTTCCGAATAAATGCTTACGGCCGCAATAATCATGATAGTTTGGTATCAAATGCATTATCATTTTATCATGTGATTCTCCTATGTGAGGTAAATCATTAATATCTCGAAATAATGGTATTTGGTATATGAAATTTTTAAAAGCTATTCTAAATATCATATACGGCATATCAAATATACCGTCTTTTCGTTTGATAAGAAGAGTCTGTATGGCTGGAAAAGGCGTAAATCCAGGGATAAATGTATACAATGCACGTATAACCTGGGGGGGTAAAAAAGTATTTATTTCATTGCTTTCATTAAGCCAATTTAAATTTTTTGAAAAGTCAGATAAATAATTTTCTGGCATGACAGATAATGCTATTTTTGTTAGGGCTTTGAAAACACCAATGGGGTAATATGGCTCTTTCTGTGATTCAATTCGTAATGTTTTTTCTTTTAAACTTATGCTGATAGCCTCACTATTAGCATGAGCTACTATTGATAATATATTATCTTTGTTATAATAAATTTTCTCTCTTTCTTTTTGGTATTCTTTAGATGGTATTCCATTTTTCCCTTTGATTGCCGTTAATGTCCTGTGTATGCCGACGAAGTTCGCAAGGTCGTTTTCAATAGTATTTCCAAACTTACGATTGCATTCATCACATTCATCATTGGAGAATAAGAATTTATTGCCTAAGAATTCAGGAACAACATGTGAAATATGGTTAAACTGAGCTATAGGTTCAATGCCATTACAGAAGCGGCATTTTCCTTTCCTGTTAATATACTCTTCAGATAATAGCTCATTCATATATACTATTTCATAATGGTTCAACCAATCATGATTATTCATTTCATTCCTTTATAAAAACACCAATAGGGTAGTTTATGTGATTTCAAAGATGATTGCCAATATGTGAAATGGCTATTCTGGTGGGCTGACCGACAATTTTATTAAAGAAACCAAAGTATATGCGATTGCCACTATATCTTTTACCTTTTCTATTCTGGCCATCTTCATATAATAGTTTATAATGGAACTCACAATTAATGTCTGTGTATTTGACTTTGTCAATAACGAAGTCTCTATTTAGCTCTCCCGCCTTTCGGCCTGACTTACCACCACCTTCCTCACACACAATATATATTAATGCTGAATTCATTTTTTTTAAATTTTGAGCAGAATCCCCAGGAATCACTTCATAGTTATTACAGAAAAAAAGAAATTCAGTTATACTTTTATGGAAATTTTCAAACCCACCATCTATTTTATCCATGGAGTTGAATGTTTTAAACTCCTCATGATCCTTATTATTCATGAATATAATATTTTTAAATATATCTTGAATGTTTTTACCGTATTCGACATTATCTCTGGGATAATCGTCAAGTATTTTACGGCAATGCATGACTAATTCTTCTTCATTAATTACTGTTGAATCACGCCTTGTAGTTAAAATTAGATTATCCTTACTATTGTACATATATAACATCCTATTATTATACAACGGAGGAGTTCTATTTATAACTTTAAGCAAATCATCACAACCCAAAGATAAAACTTCTACTTTTCCCATATCATAAAATTGACTCATTAACCCGCCAATATCTGATGAGGTCGAACATATTGAAAGTGCGAGTTTTGAGTCAAACTCATTAGATTTGCAGAATTTCGTAAACTCAGAGTTCATCCGTTTCATTAAATTTTTTAAATCTGAAATCTGCTGGATAATAATATATTCATCTTTATCCAGAGAAAAACTTTCTAAAAATAAGCAGACGCCAGCTTTCATGGAATATCCTTATTTCATTGAGTCAGGGGTATCAAAAGAGCCTGTCATAATTGTATACATATCAATTGATTGCTGGTCAAAGAATCCTTTCGGCCAACTTGAAAGTTTTCCATCTTTGCCAATAGCTATCTTTTCTGCAGTAGATTCATTATTCTCATGGGAAATATAAAATAACGAAATTAGTTCAGGTGAAAAGTCATGAGATGTTCTTGCTACGACACGAATTCCGTTGAGGAGATGATCGCTATGAGTTTCTATCAATACCTGTACTCCCGCTTGAGCAGTGTAAGCTATCAATCTACCCATATAGCTTTGTCCTCTGGGGTGCAAATGTGCTTCTGGGTTTTCTAATACTACTAATTCGCCCGGTTTTGCTAATAGTAATGCTGAAACAATACTCAAAGCATAGCTATAACCAAAACCAATGTTTTTGGGTTTAGTTTGTTTTCCAGACTCAGCCTGTATTGTGTTATAAGCAATGTTTGCATTAACTTCTAGTTTAGGCTGGATTTTATAATTTGGAGATATTTCGTCCATCCATGCCTGAATGTTGCTCGCAACTCGTACACTATTTAATTTATGATGAATTCGTGGATCATCTTTATTGGGTTTTTCATTGTCCAGTATCAGTCTATCTTGTTTATTCATTATAGTATCTAATACTTCAATAACATATTCCCCTTTTTTTCCTAACCAATCACTATGGAAATTATGTTGTGATAAGGGAATATTATCTCGTGGGCCGATACGTTCAGCCTCAATATATTGGAAGTTGCTTATGGTTACGAAGTCTTTTAGTGTTATAATATCCTCTAAACCTGAAATACAAGGGAGTTCATTACGTATAATTGTAGAGTCTTCTTTTGTGATACCCCAACGCACTTCACAGTTACTGGTAGAAATTGTTATGCTTAACTTGTCTTCGGCAGAGGTAAAATCATTGAAGATATCGTCAATTCGACCAATATTGATTAAGTCACCGTTTAATTTTAAGTCACTTTTACTACCGAAATCAGACTGTAATATCATAGCTATAGCTTGCATAACTGTGCTTTTACCCACAGAGTTATTGCCACAAAAAACATTGAGTCCAGAAATGTTGAAATTTTGATTTTTATAAGATTTGAAGTTTTCCAGTTTTATGGACTTGATTTGATTCATTACATGATGTCCTTATTAATATCTTTTATAACAATACCAGTGCTTTGTTTGAGAATTTTCGCAAAGGAGTTGAATCTATACAGTATTGTGATTTTCTTACCGGTTGAAGTAGAAATGGAATCTTTGAAACCTCGCCCTAATTCAATATAAGTTTGAGAGTCCCAATGGGCATATTCCCTTGCATTTCGTTCAATAGCAGAATATAAAGTATCTACTAATTTTTCCGAATTTTTAAGAAGCATCATTTCTTGTTCATCAGAAAGTTTGTAAAAGTAATAAATTATTACTTCATAAAGTTGTTTACTTATGGGAGAAGAGTTTGAGCCTGGATCTTTAATAAAGGCTAAATCGCCAAAAACATCAGATGCAAGGTTTAAAGCTCTCAAATATCGTTTTTCGATATTTGAATATTCAAAATTATCCTTGGATATAGATGCATTGCCTGAATCTATCTCTTTTTCATTCAAAAGATCTAACTTGTAGGTGTTCAGTATTTCCATTGCTCTTGATAAAAACTTATCGTAAGAATTGAAGGTATAATTTTCAAAACCAATAGTTATAAATGCAAGAGCCGAGAGGCAAAGCTCCATATCTTTCTGTCTATCAGGCTTCACTTTTCCATGGGTTGCTTGTTTGAACTCATATTTAGAAGCCAAGTAACGTAAGAATTTTACGCTTGATCCTTGATTAAGGGCAGAACGTATTTCTTGATCACTTAATTTTACTCCATATGTATTTATACGATGGAATAATTCAACTATGAGATCTGTGCTATCTTTATTCATTTCAATAAAGTATGCCGTGATTTCATATTCTCTTATTGATCGCTGTTCAGTCCGTGATAGTTCTCTAAAATTTTTACCGTTTAAATCATTCAAGATTTCAAGCTTTGAAAGCTTAAATTCACCACTGATAAAATCGTAGATTGTAGTAATACGTTGCAAACCATCAACAACAACCCATTTTTCATCTGAAACTCGCTCCCCAAAATAGAAGACTGGTAATGGTAGTTTCAAAAGGATTGATTCAATCAATTTGGATTTTTTCTCATCATTCCAAATTCGATCTTTCCTTTGGAAATCAGGTTGTAGTTCAATATCGCCAAACTGAACTCTATCAAATATTAAAGATAAAACAGGTGTTTTTGAACTTATTCTTGCTACGCCTAATTTAGCTTGTAGTGTTTTTATTTCAGATGAACTTGTCTTATTATCACCATCATCAACTCCATATGTTTCAGACGACTCAAGAATCTCTTCCAGAGTGGAATTGTTGGTAGCATTGTATGTTGGCAATTGAATATTATTATCAAGTGTAACAACTGAATTTGCCATCTCAGCTGATAGCTCTTTAAATCTATTTAGAGTGCTCTCAACCTTTCTTGATGCCAATTCTGAAGGATATTTTTTCAAAACAGTTTCGTAAGCTTCGTCAAGGCTTTTGACTAAATAAATTTGTTGCTCGTAGATCTTTCCAAGATTCAGTTTAAGAAAATTATCAATTTTTTTTCTTATTGTTCTAAACTCAGAACCTTGAATTTCTGACAAGGTTGCTGCATCATGGACATTATGGTTACGTAATAAAAGATGTTTTTTCTTTTCATATTTAAAATGTTGAATGTAAGGTAAGTTAGCAAAAATTGTTTCTGGTTGGTTCCTGCTCGAAGAACTACCGTAAAGTACCTGTTCTACATTACAAAAACCTCTAATATTTAAATTAGCAAAAATAGCTTCAAGCTCTGATAATGAACGTGTCTTAGTTTCAGAATTAGAGGAGACTTTATATTTACCGTTTTCACGATCAATGCTTATAATGCATAACGGAGGCGTGGCAGGGTTTATTGGCTGTAACTGTTTGCCAAAGAGAAGATTTTCGATGTCGTTTAGCACTTGTTCAAAGTTAAGCATTAGTGCTTCCTAAATCCATGTTAGAATTGAAAACCATCCTGTAGAATACCATCATTTGGGTATCGGTTCAATTTTTATCTTTACTTCACTAAAAAATTGCGTTATGAGGTTAAATGACTATGTTGCGTGATGGTATTTATGATGGTATAGATTATATTGTATTCATAAAATGGCATATAAACCAATGAGGTAAGTGCGATGTTTGAGTCCGGCCTTCGCACTCATTCTCTAAACACCTCCTTCCTATGCCACTCCACAAATCCTTCTCTTGGATAATTCCCTTTCACCACCGGCAGCGCAATTTGCTTCCCGGCAAAATCCCAGAACAACCGCCCAACGATCCCATTCCCTTTCACCGCCTCAGATACGAGTACCCGCATACTCTCATCCAGCCCAATCGATCCCTTTTCAAACTCCTTATGATGAATTGCACACAGGGCCAGTCCACTCGGGATCTCACTCGGTCCACCAGACTGCTTCCACTTGATATGCGCGGCTTCAAGTCCAACAGAGGCGTTATCATGTCGCATGTTAAACCCGCAGATTGCACACTCATAGTTATAGGCTCGCAGCACCTGCTAGCGGAACAGCTGATCTCGAACCTTACGGATCTGCTGGATATCAAAACCCATCTCATCCACGAGCTCTTCCTGAATACTTTCAGGAAAGTGCGCTTCAAGGATCTGCTGCTCCAGCGAGCCGATCAGGTTTTTGTTCTTACTCAGTAGCGAAAAGTGTTCTTCATCAAATCCGCCTGCGACGTTATGTTCTACAAGTTCTTTAACAGGCGGTTGCTTACTGCCAGTAGTCGAGTAGAACTCAGTATTCTGAAGATCCCAAAAACCGTCGCCTTTGAGCCGCCAGAAAGGCATATTCGGGTAATGCGCTTTCCTCTATGGGCCAAAGCGTTCTAACAGGCCAAGCAGCTGCTCGTGGACCTCGGTTCCATAATCAAACAGTCGCGCATGCCCCTGCTGATAGTTCACCAGCACGTATAGAAGCAATAAAGGCTTATGTGGCGCCCGCTGTTCGCCTTTGCGCCAGATGGTGATGTCGTCAATTGCCTGTTCGAGAGTTGTGCTGGAAGCCATCGCGTTACGGTAGAAGGTAAATAATTGCGATGATGATCGCAAAACCCAGACCAATCAACTCGCAATCAACAAAAACATGACCTTACCGTACATAACATTATTTCCTGAATCCCCCTCGCAAATTCCAAGTTTACCCCACACCAAACCGCTGTATTTATATTCAATGTAATGCAGATGAACGCGTTTATGGTTCCAGGTATTGCCTCGCCTGCGCAGCAGTTGAAACAACTTCTAAAACCGTAGCGCGGATAGCGCTCTACCAGCTCAGTCAGTGCCTGGATCACCGCTCCATCACCCGGACATCGAGCTGGTAAAAATAAATCTTCCTGCTCAGCGATAATGTTCTGCAGGCCTAGCGTAAACTCATGGCAAATTGCGCCGTCAGATAGCTGGCGAGTTCACGGATTATCGCGGTTTTTAAAGCTTTTATTTGGTAACGTCTTTCAGAGCCCGGCATTCAAGGCTGAAACAGGCAAACATCTGTTTGGGCGACGATTTTCATCCTCCGGATCTTTGGTTTTTTAAATATCAGCTACTTCCATCCCGCCATATTTTGCTTTCCAATTTTAATAGCTGGCCTCAGAGATACAGGCTTCGCGGCAGACATCCTTAACGGCACGTCCGGCTACGAAGGACTTCAGAACGGCAATGAACTAGTGGTCAGTGAATCGGGCTTTACGCAAGGCGGGCTCCTCAGGCGGACATAATCAGTATGTCGGAAGATCTCTAAAAGTGAATGGTTCGTTTTTGCCGGGATACTTACACTGCCAGCGGTTCGGTCTCGCCCCTGAGGGCACATGGTCAACTTGATAAACTTAGCTTCCTAATACACCTCTGATGTTACCGCTTAACGGCCTTACACGTTGTCTTACCACCAACGGGCTATTATCTGAAAATCAGAAGTCTCTCGGAAGAAAACCTTCTTATGTCCGATTGCGTAGGAGTACGATAAGCCAACAAGTCATTATAGATAAAAGGGTTATCTATGGCTCTACATGGAAAGTTTGTAATTAATGATGCGTACTACTCCCCGTTATCGTTTCCTGGTATAGGCACTTTTTTAGCTTTCTCTGGTAATGGTGCTTACCGTAATCGTGGGGCATGTGGAATGATCCCCAAAGAGGGGCCAGTACCAGCGGTAAATACTGGATTGTTGACCGCCCTCAGGGTGGACTCAAGTCACAGCTAAACGCAGTGGGAAGAGACATTTATAATCACTTCGCCAATGGTGCAACATTCAAACATTCTGAATGGTTCGCATTATGGCGTGATGATTGGGGGAGCGATGATTACACATGGATTGAGAGCGTTAAGCGTGGCAATTTCCGTTTGCATCCAGGCGTACTATCAGAAGGTTGTATCACTCTCCCACATGATTCTGATTTTGCCATGTTGCGTAATGCTCTGTTGAGAAGCCAAAAAATAGATGTTCCTTGCATGAGGAAGCTACAGGCATACGGCACGATTGAGGTGATCTCCAATGGCAAAACATGCCCTTAGTTTATTCATCAAGATAGTGCTGTTCGCTGTTGTTGTGCTGATCGTTGCTGAAATGGTTCCGTATGATGGATTAGTTAATTCTATTACGGAGCTTTTCGATTTCCAAAGCGCCGACAAGTTTACCCGCTTCATTTTAGGTGAACCTG
This sequence comes from Enterobacter sp. ECC_219_Taxon_10, assembly GCF_058354905.1. Lineage (NCBI taxonomy): Bacteria > Pseudomonadati > Pseudomonadota > Gammaproteobacteria > Enterobacterales > Enterobacteriaceae > Enterobacter > Enterobacter sp. ECC_219_Taxon_10. The sequence continues at coordinate 593,200 of NZ_CM178005.1, forward strand.
ATTCAGAAGTTTGGGAATCGTTAGACGGCTACTTTAGCATCTTAATCAATACATTAATCAGCGTACCTGTCATGAGCGCTATTACCACGGCGTACCGTGGCGCGACTCACAAAGTTAGTCCAGCTGGTATCCCCAGAGAGTGGTTCAGTTCAACATTGCGACGGTTAGCTAAAATCTTCGGGTTTACCTTCCTGTTTTGGGCGTTATTTCGCTTACTGCCTTATCAGTCTTTATTCCCGGATCAAACGTATTCAAATTTCACAATAGCGGCGATTGTGGGCTTTCAGTTGCTCTTAACGATTGTTTGCTACTGGTTCATCACGAAGAAAATCACAACTAAAAGGAGTTTGTAAAATGCCTATTCCGGCTTACATGTGGCTGACGATGGCGGCGCAGACATCAAAGGAGCCTTAGACGTTCAGGATCATGAGGGGAGTATAGAGATTGTTGGCTTTAGTCATGGTCTGAACATTCCAGTAGACAGTGCCAACGGCAAGATTACTGGCAAGCGTTCACATTCTCCGATGATGATTGAAAAGGAGTTTGATAGCTCCAGCCCGTACCTATACAAAGCCGTTGCCACCGGTCAAACGTTGAAAAGTGCGGAGATTCGCTGGTATCGCATTAACCATGCAGGACAAGAAGAGTGCTACTTCGTCATGACCATTGAGGGTGTGAAAGTGACGGGCATTAACCCAGGGATGCCAAACGCTAAAATGGCAGGAAACTCGCAGATCAACCACATGGAATCTGTTTCCCTGATGTATGACAAAATCACCTGGCGTTATGTTGATGGTAATGTCCAGTATACGGACGATTGGAACGTAAGAGCGTAACAAATAGAAAGGAGGCATTGAGTGCCTCCTCTTTATTAACGCTTATCCTCTCAAAGGAGCCTGTCCGTAATGCTGTGTAACTGCCATTGTATTAAAGGTGATCGCTCAGTCGGTCACCGAACTTGATAATAAAACGACTCATTGCCAGCCCGCAGATCGGCGAATGGTTGCTCTGAGGTTCATGCGGGCGCTCACCTTATATTCTGATAGTCCTCGCTGCGTAATTTCTCTGACCCAACCCTTTTCCTGAATCTCCCTTGCAAATTCTAAATTTACCCCGCACCAAACCGCTGTATTTATATTCAGCACGGTATAATGAGCACCAGAAATTACGCCGAACGGCAAAGGAAATATTGAAGAATATTTAATGAACAATTCGCGATATGAAGGTGCTGCAACACCCCCATACCGCTAACCACAACCAACTATCGAGGAGTTGAAAATGGCTGCGACGAATTTTAAGCCAGAGTTTACTGTTTGCAAAACAGAATCAGATGCTTTCACCGGCATGATTGAAAACCGCGAGCTGGTACGCAAAAACAGCGCCCGCCGTCTTCACGGCAACCAGCCCAACGCAGCCCCCGTCCATCCCCGCGCGGAAACGCCGCAGGACAGTGCCGCCTGCTGCGAGCTGTATGCACGAATAGACATGAAATACCTTCTCCTGGGCGGCGAGTGGTTAACCCGCGCGGGCTTTATCAACGGTATGCCGGTAAAAATCCGCGCCATGAAAGACTGCATTGTGATTACGCCACAGCATACAAGAGAATTATGGGGTTGCCTGGAAGGTATGAGCGTGGTGAATATAAATAAGCAGAAAGTCGCGCAGTGGTTGAAGACGTTTCCGGGAGCGCTAAATAATACCGGTGATATACCGGCTGTTAAGCGTGGAACAGGGAAGGCGATGTCGGAGTAACCAAGCTTCCCATCTAATGTAACTCTTAAGTAATAAAACGGGCATGTCATCCCATGCCCGTTGTAAGTAAAAATCACTCGTGCTTTACCTGCTCTTTCACAGCCTTAACCAGCACAGCATGAAGTTCGCCGACGGTTAAATCGCGTATAACAGGTTCGGGTATGCCACGTACCCAGCGGATAAACCGACAGATGCCAAAAAAGTCTATACCTTCACCCGTAAACAGATACTCATTCTCTGCGAGAGAGAATGTTTTCATATAGCCATCTTCTTCCGTGGCAAGCTGAACGTCAAACGCTTCTTCGCAGTCTTCCAGTAGGTCTTCGCCGTCCATACCGCAAATATGCAAATCGGCCTCAATCCAGGTGTTGCTATCGATAGGTTTACGATGCTCACCTGAGGAGTTTCGAACAACCTCAATGACTTGTGAGAGAGTAGGTTCCAACATGATGCTCTCCATTAAAGCGGTAGAAATAATCGCCAGCGCTTCCCGGCGGTGCTCCGCTTGTGTGAGCCAGCAAGAACAAAGATATACTGGCCCGCGAAATTATAAGTCGATTCAAGCTATTGCCATATGATTCCAGGCATCTCTGTAAATTATATTCCCATCACAATGTTTCCAGGTGATTGCCTCATATCTTAGCTCGATCGTCTCTGTATGCGTTCCTGTTCCAGAACCCGGGAAAAGATTTGGCGTGATACCCGTGATTTTTACATTCTCCAGGATAATGTTGAAATATTCTCTCTCGATTCCTGCATCATCAATTTGATACATTTTTATCGTAGCCGATTTTAGCGTTTGGTTTTCACACAGTGCCCTGATGAGAACCGGTGTTGTTTTATCAAACTCTTTCTGAACGGCAATTGGTGTATGTACACGGGTACCTGTTAGTCGGCCTGTGTTTCCACTCACAGGAATGGTGAGGTGATGAGCGACCGCCTTTAATTCAATAGCGCCTAACCTACCGGACACCATGGAACCTCCTACGACTGGTGAGCCATTAGCATCGGTTAACCAAAGATATGCTGGATTTGACATGATTATTCCTCATCTATATTTACAAAAGAAGACAGGCGTAACATCGCCACGACCCATATGAATAAACCAATGATTTTCAGCGGCCATGGTTCAAGGACAGCTATACAAGCAAATGCACCGATGATCAGTAAGGGACCTGATAACACATCCAGGATCCCGCCAAAAATATGTATCTTTCCTGGCAGGAATTTATTCATTACAAATGAAATAATGTAAGCACTTATGGTAATGATGCAAAAGGCGATTGTTTTATCATGCCAGGTTTCGAATTCTACCCAGCAAAGGATATAGGCTAAAACTAAATATGAGCAAAGAAGCAGATTTATAATTGGGATGATAAACTTACTCATACGCGCCTGCCATAGTGTGTGTTGTTAGTTTTTCATTAACTTTCTTCATGATCTGATTAAATACAGGTTTGCCTTTTGAATAACCTGCATGGATAGCATCTACGAAAGGCTGGACGGCATCAGCGAAAAGAAAATAAAGCAGGTCATAGTCTCTGGACCTCAGAAGTTGATATACCTCTGGGGCTTCTGCTTTGAGTCTGTCAGATGTCCTAATTGATCGTTCAGCCATTCCCCCAAATAAAAGAAGTGTGCTCAGTGCTGTGATTGGGTTACCTTTCCCTTTAAAAACAACAAACGTAAAAGATGTTCTTTCAATAACATGCTTCGCGATAGTGGATGCAATAAAATTGGTTGATACTCTACCTGCAATTGAAGTCATTACAGATCTGTATATTTTATCCTGCTCCGCTTCCGTTAAATATCTGTTGAATTCTTTAAGTATAACTTTGACGGCGCTGACAATATTCTCGTAATTCAAACTGTCATTTTTTATGGCAGTAATCATTCGTATGCGTTGAGTTTCACGAGCATATCTGGTATCCGTGTCAAAGATACCATAAACCAGATATCCATAATCTAGCGGTACAGATAACCCTCCATTTATAAGCCCAGTAACTGTATCAGGAGAAGCGATAATGTTGCATAATCTCCGGGCTATATCTTCTACATCAGCCATAATAATCCTTTAAATACGCAATAAAGGATTTATCAATGTAATATTAATGTGATTGAAGCAATTTATCTTATCTAAATATGGAATTAAGAATTGTTAGAGGTATCAATTTCATCTTTAATGAGATAATCAGCGGTTTCATGCCAATCCCACGCACTCCACCGCTAAATCTAACTTAACTAAACACCGGCACCCCCAGCCCAACCTTCACCTCCCTCAACGTCTCCTGCGTCACTCCCTGCGCCCGTTCGGTCCCGCGCTTCAGCATTGCCATCAGCTCCCCCTTGTCCTGCATATATATCGCCCTCCGCTCCCGCATCGGCGCAATCAGCTCCTGCAGGCACGCCTCCAGCTCGTTCTTACAAACCCGGTCGCCCAGCCCGCCCGCCTGATAGTGCGCCTTCATCGCCGCCACTTTCTCCTTGTCCGGATGAAACGCGTCGAGATACGTAAACACCACGTTCCCCTCAATCTGCCCCGGGTCGCTCACCTTCAGGTGGTTCGGGTCGGTGTACATGGCGCTCACCGCACGATGAATGGTCTCTTCGCTGGCCGAAAGGTGCAGCGTGTTGCCCAGCGATTTTGACATCTTGGCGCTGCCGTCGATGCCGGGCAGGCGGCTGGTGTCGCTCAGCATCGCCTTGCAGTGGCGCAGCACCGGGGCGGGCAGCAGGCTGTTCATCTTGTGCACAATCTCGTTGGTCTGCTCAATCATCGGCAGCTGGTCGTCGCCGACGGGCACGCACTCGGCCTTAAACGCGGTGATGTCCGCTGCCTGGCTGATGGGGTAGGCCATAAACCCGACCGGCAGCGAGCGGGCAAAGCCTTTCTGGGCAATCTCGTTTTTCACCGTCGGGTTACGCTCCACGCGGGCGACGGTGACGATGTTCATATACAGCATCGTCAGCTCGGCGAGGGCGGGCAGGGCGGACTGCAGGCAGACGGTGGTCAGGTTCGGGTCGATGCCCGCGGCGAGGTAGTCGGCCAGCACTTCGGGAATGTTGTCGCGAATTTTTTGCGGGTTGCTGCCGTTGTCGGTCAGCCCCTGCAGGTCGGCTATCAGCACAAACTGGTTGTGCGTCTGCTGCAGCGCCACGCGCTGGCGCAGCGATCCGACGAAGTGGCCGAGGTGCAGCGGGCCGGTTGGGCGGTCGCCGGTGAGGATAGTTGGTGCGTTCATAAAGACTCCTTAATGTGCAGTTGCCGAAAGGGGTCTTAGATGTGAGAAAGCCGCCTTTCGGCGGCTATCTGAAAATGGGGAAAACTACTCCGTGCCGCCTTTAAGAAGGCAGCCACCAGCGGTTTACGGTGAGCACGGCGTGGTTTATGTTCATGCTTTTACCGTACCACGTCCGGCGCGAAAAACAAAAGGGCACGTCATGCTGCAATCACTCAACCACCTGACCCTCGCGGTCAGCGACCTGCAAAAAAGCGTCACCTTCTGGCACGAGCTGCTGGGCCTGACGCTGCACGCCCGCTGGAATACCGGGGCCTATCTTACCTGTGGCGAACTGTGGGTCTGCCTGTCGTACGACGAGGCGCGCCAGTACGTGCCGCCGCAGGAGAGCGACTATACCCACTACGCGTTTACCGTGGCGGAAGCGGATTTTGAACCGTTCTCGCAAAGGCTGGAGCAGGCGGGCGTCACCGTCTGGAAGCAGAATAAAAGCGAGGGGGCGTCGTTCTATTTTCTCGACCCGGACGGGCACAAGCTGGAGCTGCACGTGGGCAGCCTCGCCGCGCGGCTGGCGGCGTGTCGCGAGAAGCCCTATGCGGGCATGGTGTTTACCTCAGACGAGGCTTGAAGCGCGCACCTTCAGCCTGCCCGCCAGCGTCACGTGCGTGGCGGCATCTTCCTGATTGCACAGGTACTCCACCGCCAGCCGTCCCAGCTCGCTGTAGGGCAGCTGGATACTGGTCAGCGGCGGGGTGAGCTGCTCGGAAATCTTCTGGTCGTCGTAGCCCGCCAGCAGCATGTCCTGCGGGATGCGCACGCCGTTCACCGCCAGCGCCTGATAGCAGCCAATCGCCAGCCAGTCGCTGGCACAGAAGATGGCGTCCGGGCGCTCGGTCAGCTCCAGCAGAGAAGTCGTGGCGGTAAAGGACTCGCTGAACTGCCAGTTGGTCTGGCGCACCAGGCCGTCGTCGCACGTCAGTCCGGCCTGCTGTAATGCCGCCTGGTAGCCCGCCAGACGCTGGCGCGAGGCCTCCATCCAGCTCTCCCCGGTGATGTGGGCGATGCGCGTGGCCCCGCAGGCGATGAGGTGTTTAGTCACCTGAAAAGCGTTGGCGTAGTCGTCCGGGATAAACGACGGCAGCAGCGGCGAGCCGGGGTCGCGCTGGTTGAGCAGCACCAGCGGGATGCGGGTGCAGTCCTGGAAGGCCGTCATGTCCACCTGCGTGGTGACCGGAGACGCGAGAATAATCCCGATGCAGTTACGCTTCTCGAGCTGGCGGATGATGTTCAGCGCCAGCTCGATGTCGTCGCCGTAGTCGTAGACGGTGAGCAGGGTCTCGTTGCGCCACGCCGCTTCCCGCGCCTGGCTGATGGCGTCGATAAACGGGTCGAAGCTCTGCATGGAGCAGACCAGCAGGGCGATCTCTTCCTGGTTGCGCGGGGCGTGAACGGCGGGGAGGCGGTCGTAGCCGAGCTCGGTGGCAACGCTAATCACCCGCTGGCGGGTGTCGTCGCTGAGCTTGATGTTGCGGGACTGGTTAAGCACCAGCGATACCGTCGCCTGCGACACCCCTGCCGCCCGCGCAATATCGTTCATCGTCACTTTCGTTTTTCGCTTCATCCGTCCTCTCCCTTTCGCGATTTCGCATCATACCCTAACCGCACGCTTTAGCGCCGTCGATCACGTTTCTCATTCATCGAAGCGTGAACTTTGTGAGAGCCGTCGCTTTTCGGTGCGCCGTGATTTGCGCATTTATCCCGCAACTAATATTTATTAGCTAAATATTATCAGTAAGAGGACGCGTAATGAAAGAGCAGTGGAGCAGGGAGCAGGCACAGGCGTGGTACGAGCAAAAAGGCTGGCTGTGCGGGTTCAACTATCTGCCGTCGACGGCGGTGAACTGGACCGATATCTGGCAGGCAGAGACCTTCGATGCCGTAACCATCGAGCGCGAGCTGGGCTGGGCGGCGGACGCGGGCTATAACACCCTGCGCATCAACCTGCCGTTTATCGTCTGGGAGCACGACCGTGACGGGCTGATGGCGCGCATCGACCAGTTTTTGACGATTGCCGACGGTCACGGGTTCAGCACCATGCTGACTCTGATGGACGACTGCGGCTTCTCCGGCGACGAGCCGTACCTCGGCCCGCAAAAGCCGCCGGTGCCGGGCAAGCACAACAGCCAGGCGGCGGCGAGCCCGGGGCGTGACAGGGTGTGCGATCCCGACTGCCGGGCAGACATTGAGCGTTATATCCGCGACATTGTTCGCCAGTTCCGCGACGATAAGCGCGTGCTGCTGTGGGATCTCTACAACGAGCCGGGCAACCGCGGCATTTTCGCGACGGGCACGCAGGAGGTGCAGTACGACGCGAAGCTGGAGACCTGCGCACATGAGTTGATGAAGCTGGCGTTCCAGTGGGTGCGTGAAGAAGACCCAACCCAGCCGCTCACCGTCTGCGCGTGGCGTCTGCCGCAGGAAGAGGAGGGCGAGACGTTCTTCCAGCACCCGCTGGACCAGACCGCGCTGGCGCTCTCGGACGTGGTGAGCTTCCACGCCTACACCCACACCGGGCGGATGACGGCGATTATCCAGCAGCTGCAACAGCTCGGTCGGCCGCTGTTCTGCACCGAATGGCTGGCGCGTCACGTGGGCAGCACCATCGAAGAGCAGCTTCCACTGATGTACGCGGCGAAGGTCGCGCCGTACCAGTGGGGGCTGGTGCGCGGCAAAACCCAGACGTGGCTGCCGTGGCCGGTGGTGATGAAGGAGTCCACGGACTACTGCCGCCTGTGGTTCCACGACGTATTTGAGGAGAACGGCATTCCGTTCTCGCGCCGTGAAATCGCATTAATGCAGCAGCTGCGCAAGATCGCCCCGAAAGTTCAGGGTTAATAATATCGACCCGGCGGCCGACCGCCGGGCAACCAGGCAGGCATATATCAATGGCAACGACAATGAAAATACCGTCTCGCGAGTTGTGGTCTTATTTTGGCTATGGTTTAGGTCAGTGTTTTAGCTTTGGTTTAGTGGGTTCGTTTATTAACTATTTTTACACCGACGTGCTGGGGATCTCGGCGCTGGCGGCGAGCACCATCTTCCTGATTGCCCGCGCGTGGGACGCGGTTCACGATCCGCTGTTTGCCAGCATTATGGACACCATTAACAGCCGGTTCGGCAAGTTTCGCCACTTTTTGCTGATCGCGCCGCTGCTGATCACCGGCGTCACGCTGCTGTCGTTCTATAAAATCGAAGCAGACATGACCACTAAAATCCTCTACGCCGGGGTGACCTACATCCTGTGGGGGACGCTGTACGCCATCTCCGATATCCCGTTCTGGTCGATGTCGTCGGTGATGACCAATGACTCCGCCCAGCGCACCCGCGCGGTGACGGCGGCGATGCTCGGGGTGAACGCGGGGATTGCCTGCGCCAACATCTTCTTCCCGAAGCTGGCGGCGTTCTTCGCCCAGTACAGCAACGATAAAGGCTACTTTATGGCGGCGCTGGTGATGATGCTGGTGGGCCTGCCGCTGATGCTCAACGGTTTTATGCAGATCAAAGAGCGCGTGCCGCCGAGCCCGGAGAAGGTGACCATCCGCGACACCTTCCACAACCTGCGCCAGAACAAGCCGCTGTTTATCGTCCTGCTGTCGTTCTTTTTCTGCGTGTTCCACAACGTGGCGGGCGGGCTGTATATCTACTTCTTTATCAACAACCTGGGCGACGGCAGCCTGCAGATGGCGATTGGTGTGATGGGGATCGTGGCGGCGGTGCTGTGCCTGGTTGCCCCGATGCTGACGCGCCGGATGCAGAAGCGGAAGCTGTTTATGATCCTCTGCGGGCTGGACGTGGCGGTGCGCGTGGTGATGTGGTTTGTCGGCTATCAGCAGGTGACGATGCTGTTTATTCTGCTCGGCCTGAGCACGCTGTTCGTGATGATGACTAACATCCTCACCTCGTCGATGATTGCCGACACCATCGAGTACGCGGAGTACCACACCCACAAGCGCTGCGCGGCGATTACCTTCTCCGGGCAGACCTTTACCGGCAAGATGTCGGTGGCGGTAGGCGGCGGGTTAATCGGCGTGTTTCTGACGATGATCGGCTACGTGCCGCAGGCGCAAATTCAGAGCCAAGGCGTGCTGTCGGGGCTGTTCTTCGGGATTTGTTTGTTACCGGCGATTGGGTCGCTGATCCGCATGGGCTTTATGTCGCGCTTTACCTTCACCGAGGAGAAGCATGCGGAGATTTGTCGGCTGCTGGCGGAGCGGAACGCGTCTGCGAAAGCGCCGGGTGGCGGCTGCGCCTTACCCGGCCTACAGGATCAGCCCTTGTAGGCCTGATAAGCGAAGCGCCATCAGGCTTCGCATTTAAAGGATTACAGCGACTTCACAAACGCCAGCAGATCTTCGTTGAGCTGATCCTGGTGGGTCAGCGCGAAGCCGTGCGGCGCGTTGTCGTACACCTTCAGCGTGGCGTTTTTGATCATCTCCGCCGCCAGCTTGCCGGTGCTTTCAAACGGCACGATCTGGTCGTTGCTGCCGTGAATAACCAGCGTCGGCACGTCGATTTTCGCCATATCCGGGCGGAAGTCGGTTTCGCCGAAGGCGGTCACGCAGTCGATGGTGCCCTTCAGCGACGCCAGCAGGGCGATGTTCAGCGTCTGGGTCAGGGCACCGGCGGAGACGGTTTGCCCGGCGTTGGTGCCGTAGAACGGCGTCGCGAAGTCGCTGATGAACTGGGCGCGATCTTTACGCAGTCCGTCGCGAATGCCGTCGAACACGCTCTGATCCACACCCTGCGGGAAGGAGTCGGATTTGCCAAAGATTGGCGTTACCGCGCCCAGCAGCGCCAGACCGGCCACGCGCGCGCTGCCGTAGTTGTTGATGTAGCGCGTCACGTCGCCGCCGCCCATGGAGAAGCCCACCAGCGTCACGTCGCGTAGATCCAGAGTGGTAATCAGGTCGTTGATGTCGGACGCAAAGGTGTCGTAGTCGTAGCCGTTCCACGGCTGATCCGAGCGGCCAAAGCCGCGACGGTCAAAGGCGATGGCGCGGAAGCCGCGCTCCGCCAGGTAGTTCAGCTGGCTGTCCCACATGTCGCCGTCCAGCGGCCAGCCGTGGCTGAAGAGAACTGGTTTGCCCGCGCCGCAGTCTTTGTAGTAAATCTGCGTGCCGTCTTTTGCCTTAAACGTTGCCATAGTGTCTTCCTCTACAGGTGATTGTTATGTTTAAACCGGCGCGACCAGATAGCGAATTGCCGGTGATGTTGTGCCCTGATGAAAAGCCAGAACGCGGCTCTGCAGCAGGAGGTCATTCATGGTGTGGCGCTCCTGCTGGCGCAGATGCTCAATCCAGGAGCCCATCAGGAAGGTCTCGATAAACAGACCGGGGCGCTCAATATCCTCGTACACCGCCCAGCTCATCGCCCCGGCGCGGCGGCGCACCCGGCGCAGCTCGTGTACCGCCTCCAGGAAGGCCTTCGCGTTGTGCGGGTCGATGATGTACTCGTGCGATACCAGCACCGGGCCACGCTCGTTGGGCAGCTCAATCTCCACGCCGTCCAGCGGTTGGCCGCTCAGGTCGAGGTTCAGGTCCGGATCTTTCTCCAGCTTCCAGCGGAACACCGTTGCGCTTGCCAGCACCATCCCCAGCGTGGCGACCACCAGCGAGGTTGGGGTGCCGAACTGCGAGGCGATTTGCCCCCAGATGGCGCTGCCCGTGGTCATCGAGCCGAAGAACACCGTCAGGTAGACCGCCAGCGCGCGGGCCTTCACCCAGCGGGCGGCGCTGCGCTGCGCGCCGAGGTTGAGGGTGGAGAGCACCGCAATCCACGCGAAGCCGGTGAAGAACTCAAACAGGTTCAGCAGCCAGACGTGGCGCACAAACGCCAGCGCCAGCATGGTGAGGGCAAAGGTCAGGCTGGCGGCCACCATCAGGCGGTCGGCGTCCAGCCGCTGGCGCAGGCGCGGCAGCAGGATCGCCCCGGCAATCGCCCCCAGGCCAATGCACGCCAGCATCACGCCGTAGCCCGCCGGGCCTAAGCCCAGCTCGCGGCGCGCCACCAGCGGCAGCAGCGCCCAGCCCGCACTGCCGAAAACGAAGAAGGCCACGGTGCGCACCAGCACGTTGCGCAGCACCGGGGCGGCGTGCACGTAGCGAATGCCGGAGCGCACCGCGGAGAAGAAGTGCTCCGGCGGCAGGCGCTGCACGGATGGCGCCGGACGCCAGCGCCACAGCACCCACGCCACGCCGACCACGGACAGCGCGTTCAGGGCAAACACCATCCACGGCCCGGCGAGCGACAGCAGAAAACCGCCCAGCGCGGGGCCAATCGCCCGGCTGATGTTCACCCCGAGCGAGTTCAGCGCCACGGCGGCACCCAGCTCCGGCTTGCTCACCAGATCGGGCACCACGGCCTGGAACGGCGGCGAGCTCATCGCCGCGCCCACGCTCAGCAGAAACGTTGCCACCAGCAGCACGGTGGGGGTGACGTGTCCGGTGAAGGAGAGCACCGTCAGTACGGCGGCGGCGATGAACACCCACAGCTGGGAGAAGAGCAGGTATTTACGTCGGTCGACGATGTCCGCCATCACCCCGGACGGCAGGGCGAAGAGAAACATCGGCAGGCTGCTGGCCGCCTGTACCAGCGCGATATCCAGCGGGTCGGCGCTCAGGGTCAGCATGCTCCAGTTGATGCCGACGTCGCTCATCCATGAGCCGACGTTAGAGACCACCGTGGCGATCCACAGCATGCGGAACACCGGCTGGCTCAGCGGTTGCCACGGCGAAACCGCCTGCGCGGGCGTCGTCTCGACGTGTGCGTCGCGAACGTCGTTAACCTGGGTCATGCGAACCTCTCCGTTGCCTTACGCTGCAGCCGCCACTGGCCCGGCCCGGTGAGGGCGAGGGCGGTGAAGATAATCAGCAGCAGCCAGCCAAACTGCCCTTCGGCAATCGACCAGTTCGGGTGGACCGCCAGCATCGCCACCAGCAGCACGGCGATAATCGGCAGGCACGCCAGGCGGGTGTACACGCCCGCAATGATAAACAGCGGGCAGATCACCTCAGCGAATATTGCCGGGATCAGGCTGGCGTAAGGCCCGAAGCCAAACGGATCTTCAATGCGCGTCAGCTCTTCGCTGAAGTGCAGCACCTTCGGCAGGCCGTGCACGTAGAGCAGCAGCAGGCTGCCGGTCAGGCGCAGGAAGAACAGCCCCAGGTCGACCCGGGGCGGCATAGTGGTGTTTTTCATCAGAATGCAAAGCAGCTGCAGCCCAGCGCCCCCCAGAAAGCGTTATCGTCGGACACCGGCATCTCTGACGTGCGGGCGAAATCATGCTGGTGGCTGTGAACCCCGCACGGGCCGCTGCAGTGGTGAGCCACACTCAAGCCGACGCGTGCGGCCTGCGGCGGCGCGCTGCGGTAGTGGCCCGGCACCTTCACCACCGGGGACCACTCGGGCAGAACCGGAATGGCCGGCGGCGCGAGCGGGCCAAAGCTGCCTGCGGCGTAGACGATGTCGCCGTTGACCACCGTCAGGACGGACTCGATGCCCTTGATCTCCTCTTCCGGCACGCGGAAGTAGTCTTTGCTCAGCACGGCCAGATCGGCAAGCTGGCCGACCTTGATCTGCCCCTTCTGGTTCTGCTCGCTGGAGAACCACGCGCTGCCCTGAGTCCAGAGCATCAGGGCGGTATCGCGATCCAGACGGGCACTGTGGTCGTACATCTGCATTCCGCCGACGGTGCGGCCGGAGACCAGCCAGTAGAGCGCGGTCCACGGGTTGTAGCTCGCCACGCGGGTAGCGTCCGTTCCTAAGCCCACCGGCACGCCGGTCTCCAGCATTTTCGCCACCGGCGGCGTGTGGCGGGTGGCTTCGATGCCGTAACGCTCGGCAAAGTACTCGCCCTGGAAGGCCATGCGGTGCTGCACGGCAATGCCGCCGCCCAGCGCTTTGATGCGGTCGATGTTGGCCTGGGTAACGGTTTCCGCATGGTCGAAGAACCAGTGCAGGCCGTTGAACGGAATGTCGCGGTTCACCTTCTCGAACACGTCCAGCATGCGGCTGATGGATTCGTTGTAGGTGGCGTGCAGGCGGAACGGCCAGCGGTGCTCCACCAGATGGCGCACCACGCGCTCCAGCTCGTCCTCCATGCCCGGCGCGAGGTCCGGGCGCGGTTCGAGGAAGTCTTCAAAATCGGCGGCGGAGAAGACCAGCATCTCCCCTGCGCCGTTGTGGCGGAAGAAGTCGCTGCCCTGGCCCGGCGTGAGCATATCGGTCCATTTTTCAAAGTCTTCAAGCTCGTGGCCCGGACGCTGGGTAAACAGGTTGTAGGCGATGCGGATGGTCATCTGCTTTTTCTCGTGCAGCTCGGCAATCACCTCGTAATCTTCCGGGTAGTTCTGGAAGCCGCCGCCCGCGTCGATGGCGCTGGTCAGCCCCAGGCGGTTCAGCTCGCGCATGAACTGACGGGTGGAGTTGACCTGCTGCTCCAGCGGCAGCTTCGGCCCTTTGGCCAGCGTGGCGTAGAGGATCATGGCGTTCGGACGGGCGATCAGCATCCCGGTCGGGTTGCCGTTGGCGTCGCGCTGGATCTCGCCGCCCGGCGGGTTTGGCGTGTCTTTGGTGTAGCCGACCACCTTCAGCGCGGCGCGGTTGAGCAGGGCGCGGTCGTACAGGTGCAGGATGAAGACCGGGGTATCCGGCGCGGCGTCGTTAATTTCGTCCAGGGTCGGCATGCGGCGCTCGGCAAACTGGAACTCGGTCCAGCCGCCCACCACGCGCACCCACTGGGGCGATGGCGTGCGCAGGGCCTGCTCTTTCAGCATCCGCAGGGCGTCGGCCAGGGACGGCACGCCTTCCCAGCGCAGCTCAAGGTTGTAGTTCAGCCCGCCGCGAATGAGGTGCAGGTGCGAGTCGTTCAGGCCGGGGATGGCGGTGTGGCCTTTCAGGTCCACCACTTTGGTGCCGTCGCAGTGGTGTTGCATCACCTCGGCGACGGTACCCACTTCCAGAAATTTTCCGTCGCGCACGGCAACGGCTTCCGCGACAGGATTTTCGCGATCGACGGTGTGAAACTGGCCGTTAACCAGAATGAGATCGGCTTTACCGAGGGTAACCATAACTGCTCCTGACTGAGAGGGGGAATGGTCAGGATTATGGGAACCGGTTTCGGCAAAGATCCAGTTATACAATAGGATAGGTATACCAAGGTATAACTATACCTAAGGTTAACTATACGAAGAGATAATTACGCGCGGCGACGGAAAACCGCAGGATGAGGGTGACTTTATCGTCGTGGCACTCACGGCGATTTCTACCCTTAACCACTGGAAAATGCTATGACCTCTTCAAAGCTCGAAGTGTTAACCCCTGCGAACTGTCAGGTAATCTTTATCGATCACCAGCCACAGATGGCGTTTGGCGTGCAGTCTATTGACCGCCAGGTGCTGAAAAACAACACCGTGGCGCTGGCGAAAGCGGCCAAAGTGTTCAACATTCCAACCATCATCACCACCGTTGAGACCGAAAGCTTCTCCGGTAACACCTATCCGGAGCTGCTGGACGTCTTCCCGGGCCAGGACATCCTGGAGCGTACCTCCATGAACTCCTGGGATGACCAGAAGGTACGTGACGCGCTGAAGGCCAACGGCAAGAAGAAGGTGGTGGTTGCCGGCCTGTGGACCGAAGTGTGCAACAACAGCTTTGCCCTGTGCGCGATGCTGGAAGGCGACTACGAAATTTATATGGTGGCGGATGCGTCCGGCGGCACCTCCAAAGAAGCCCACGACTTCGCGATGCAGCGCATGATCCAGGCGGGCGTGATCCCGGTGACCTGGCAGCAGGTGATGCTGGAGTGGCAGCGCGACTGGGCGCGTAAAGAGACCTACACCGCGGTGATGGATATCGTGCGCGAGCACTCCGGCGCGTACGGCATGGGCGTAGATTACGCCTACACCATGGTGCACAAAGCGCCGTCTCGCCAGAAGAGCGAGCACCGCACCTTAGCGCCTGTTCCGGCACGCTAAGTTCCGCTGGCGGGCTGGTCCCTCATCCGGCTCGCCGCTGCCTCTTTCTCTGGAGTTCACAATGAGTACTGGGCTGATATCCCTTGCGGCAGGCGTGTTGATTGGCCTGATGTATGCCGTGCTGAAGGTGCGCTCCCCCGCGCCGCCCGCGCTGGCGCTGATTGGCCTGCTGGGGATGCTGGCGGGTGAACAGGCGACGCGCCATCTGTTATCCCGCGACGGCGCGCCGCCGCCTCAGGTGACGGTTCCGCAGGCCAAATCGCAGACGGGAGCGACCTCATGAAAGCATGGATAATTTCTCTGGTATGCGGCGTGGGTGCTGGGGTAATTTACGCTCTGCTCGACGTCCATTCCCCGGCGCCGCCGGTTGTCGCCCTGCTTGGCCTGTTTGGCATGCTGGTGGGCGAACAGCTCATCCCGGTGGGACGGCGTTTACTGAGTCGCGAACCGCTTACCCTCGCCTGGTTTCGTCACGAATGCGTACCGAAAATCAGCGGCACGGCGCCTCCTGCGCCCGCGAAGGACGATCGCGACGTTTAATGATTTTTAGAGGAAAGACAGCATGACGCTGCCGTGGCGCATTGCCATCATTGATGACGAACGTTCCGTCCGCAGCGGGCTGAGTAATCTCCTGGAGTCGGAAGGCTATGCCGCCGACACGTTTGATTCGGCAGAGGTATTTCTGAGTCATCCGCTCGCCCTGTCCGGCGCGGCGATGGTGATCGCCGATATCAAGCTGCGGGGCATGAGCGGCCTGGAGCTGTTTGAAACGCTGCGGCTGCTGGCCGTCCCCCCGCCGCCCGTGATCTTTATCTCCGGTCATGCTGATGAAAATATGCAGCGGTACGCTCTCAGGCTGGGCGCCGCTGCATTTTTGCGTAAACCCATTAACATCGATATTCTGCTGGATCATATACAGCGGGAGCT
Organism: Enterobacter sp. ECC_219_Taxon_10; assembly: GCF_058354905.1. Classification (NCBI taxonomy): domain Bacteria; kingdom Pseudomonadati; phylum Pseudomonadota; class Gammaproteobacteria; order Enterobacterales; family Enterobacteriaceae; genus Enterobacter; species Enterobacter sp. ECC_219_Taxon_10. The sequence continues at coordinate 609,152 of NZ_CM178005.1, forward strand.
GGCCCGCCGACGATAAGGATCGCGGATGAACGAACACGAGCAGCCTGCATTCTGGCCCGCCCAGGGGAATCTTCACCAGGGGCGGGTTTTTGTCCTTAAAGAGGATGTGATTTTTACCGTGCTGGCGCAGGAGGGCGGTATCTCCTGGATGAACGCGCGCCATCCCCATTCCGGCGGCTCGTTCATCATTGCCACCGCGGTGAGTGACGAAGAAGAGGAGCGGGCGACACGGCTGCTCAAAAATGAGTTTGCCCTGCGCGATGTGCTGCAGGACAGCTGGGCCATCCGCGCCGTCGCGTCCACCCAGTACCGGGGGCGTTTCGCGCTGGTGTATGCGCCGTTTTCGTTTGAACTGCTGGCGCGGCGCGCGGGCAGGGCTATCTCGGGGATCTCGCGCTTTATCGAACTGGCGATCCAGATCTGCGCTCCCCTGCGCCAGATGCACCTGCAAAACCTGATCCACGGTGATATCAAGCCCGGCTCGATATTTGTTCATCACGATGGCGCCTGCCGTCTGGGCAGCTTTGGCCTCTCCTGCAGCCTCTCCGGCGCCTTTTCCCAGACCCGGCTTGCCGTTTCAGGCGGTACGCCCGCCTACATGTCGCCGGAGCACACCACCCGCACCCGGCGCCCCGTTGACGGCCGCAGCGATCTCTACAGCCTCGGCATGGTGCTGTATGAACTCCTGACCGGACGCCTGCCGTTTGAGTTGGGGGAGGACGATCAGACCAACTGGGCGCACTACCATATTGCCTCGGAGCCGCTGGCCCCGGACGTGATTCGCCCGGACGTGCCGGGAATGCTGTCCACCATTATCCTGAAGCTGCTGGAAAAGCACCCCGATAACCGCTACCAGACGGTCGACGGGCTGATTGCCGACCTCCGCCGCTGCCAGGCGACGCTGACCTGCGAGGGCGAGATCGTCGCCTTTACCCCCGGCCAGCAGGACCGCACCCCGGCAATCCATCTGGCGGACTCGCTGTTCGCGACGCATCCGCAGGCGAATGACGTCATTGCCGCGTTTGAGCGGGTGGGGCAGAGCCTGGTGCCGGAGCTGGTAACGATCGGCGGGCCGTCGGGGATCGGCAAATCGTCGATCATCGCGACGGCGCTCAAAACGCTGCAGCAGCGTAAGGTGCTGCTGGCGGTGGGGAAAGTCGATCAGTTTTCGCCGTCCCTGCCCTACGGCGTATTAAGCTCCGCGTTCCGCACCCTGACGCTGCACCTGCTGGGGCTGCCCGCAGACGAGGTGGCGAAGTGGAAAATCCGCCTCTCCCGCGCCCTTGAGGGGTACGAAGCGCTGGCCGTCAGCCTGGTGCCCGAGCTGGGCCTGCTGCTGGAAAGCAAGCCGCGCTTCTCGGCGGATACGTTTTCCATTGATGCCCGGGCGCGCTTCAGCCATATGGTGCTGGCCCTGGTCAAAACCTTTGCCACTCAGGGCTGCCCGCTGGTGCTGGTGCTTGACGATCTTCAGTGGAGCGACGCCGCCAGCCTGCATACGCTGAAACATCTGCTGGTGACCTGCGGCGCTATCCCGCTGCTGCTGGTAGTCGCCCACCGCGATATCGGTTCGTTGTCCGAACCGACACTGCAACAGCAGCTGGCGAGCCTGCCGGAGGCAGCGCAAAACGCGACTGAAATTGTCCCGCAGGCGCTGTCCGTGAAGGCGGTGGCGCGCTGGCTGGCGACGATATTTCGCACCCGCAGCGCGGCGACGACCGACCTCGCCACGCTGATCCATGAAAAAACCGGGGGCAACCCGCTCTTTGTGCACGAGTTTTTCCGCCGCATCGTGGATGACGGGCTGGTGGTGCACAACAAATATCAGGATAAGTGGCACTACGATCTGCAGGCGATCCGCGCCCGACACTACACCGAGAACGTCGTGACTCTGGTTCTGGAGCAGCTTGAAGAGCTGCCCGACGAGACGCGCCGTCTGCTGGGCAGCCTCGCCTGCCTCGGCGGCACGGGTGAGATGGAGATGATATGCCGCGTGGTCGGCATGTCGATGGCGGAAATGCGCTATGCGCTGCACCCGGCGGTGATGGCCCAGCTCATCGTGCTAACGGAAAAAGAGTACGCCTTCACCCATGACAGGGTGCAGGAGGCCGCCTTTGCGCTGCTGGATCAGCATGAGAAAAGCCATCTTCACCTGACCACAGCCAGCCTGCTGGCCGACGCCGCGCGTCAGGCGGCGGGGAACGAACTGCTGTTCCGCGCCGTTCACCATGTCACGGCCGCGCTGGACAGCATTCAGCCCGCGCCGCAGCGGCAGATGTTCCGCGAGCTGAGCCTGCTGGCCGCGCGGCGGGCGAAGCGCACGGGGGATTATCTTTCGGCGCTCGGCTATATCCAGACCGCCAGAGCGCTGGGCAACGCCGGGGCGGTGTCAGACTTCATGCTCGATATCGAAGAGGCGGGCTGCGAGTTTGCGCTGGGCCATCTGGAGCGGACCCGCGAGCTGTGTGACGCCATTCTCGGCTGCCCCGGCGGGCTGACCGAAAAGGCGCTGGCGGCCAACCTGCTGGTGGAAGTCTACACTCGCCAGTCGGACAGCCGTCTGGCGCTGGAGGCGGCGCTCTGCTGGCTGGGGATTTTTGGTATTCAGATTGGCCGTTATCCGGAAGATGCCGACTGTGACGAGGCCTGGGCGCTCTTTTGCAACCGCACGGGCGACGCGCCGCAAAATCTTTTTGCCCAGCTCTCGCGGATGGATAACCCGGAAACCGAAGCGGTGATGAACCTGCTCTACAGCGCCAGCATTTGCGCCGGCTTCATCTGCCCGCGTCTGCACTTTTTGCTGCTCTGCCGCATGATGCACCTGACGCTCGACCACGGCATCACCGGCGCCTCCACCACGGCGATGGCCTGGTTTGGCGTGCTGATTGGCCACCGCTACGCCGAGTATCGCCTCGGGTTCCAGTACGGCACCCTGGCCCGCGAGATGGTGAACCGCCACGGCTACGACGCGTTCGAAGCCAAAACCCTGCTGCCCCTCGACCAGCTCAGCGTCTGGACCCAGCCTTTATCGTTTACCATCGAGTGCGCAAAGGCCTGCTTCACCGCCGCAGTGACCCACGGGGATATGACGGTAGCCTGCTTTGCGGCCTGCCATCAGGTCATTAACTTCCTCTCGCGGGGCGATCACCTGGACGGGGTGTTGACCAGCATCGATCGTGGCCTGGCGTTTGTGCGTAAAACCCACTTCCAGGACGTTGAGACCATTTTGATGCTCCAGCGCACCTTCGTGGAGTTTTTGCGCACGCCTGTCATCGGTACCTGGACCGCGTCGCAGGCGCTGCCCGAGACGCTGCTTCCCGCGTCGCCGGAGCAGGCCCCGGAGCAGACCTCGACCATGCTGTTCTGGTACTGGCTCTACCGCGGCATGGCGCACTTTACCTGCGGCGAGTATGCCGACGCGCAGGCGGATCTCGAGATGGCGGGCTGGTACGCGTGGTCTGCGCCGGGGCACATTCATCTGCTGGATTACCATCTCTACAGCGCGCTGGCGCTCTCCCGCCAGCTGACGCCGGAGACGTTTTCGGCGAATCACCGCCGCAGCATTCACGCCCACTACGACAAAATCGCCCTCTGGGCACGCGTTAATCCCGGCACGTTCGCGGATAAAGAGGCGCTGATCTACGCCGAAATCGTCCGTCTGGACGGGATGAACAGCATTGCGCTTGAGCAGTATGAGAAGGCGGTCCGGCTCTCCCGCGAGGGCGGGTTTAACCCGATCAACGCCCTGGCCCACGAGCTGGCGGGCCGCTTCGCGCTGGCCTGCGGCTACCCGACCGCGTCGGACGCCCACTTCCGCGGCTCGATTGCCGCCTGGGGCCGCGCGGGCGCGCAGGCTAAGGTGCGCCAGCTGGAGCAGGATTTCCCGCACCTGCTGGCCTCCGGGCAGGCCAGCGCCTACGACACGGTGGCGTTCGCCCAGAATGAAACGATCCGCGATCTGCAGAGCGTGATCAAAGCTTCCCGCGCGCTGTCGGAAGAGATCAATCTTGAGCGCCTGATCGAAAACCTGATGACGATCCTGCTCGAACGCGCCGGGGCGCAGCGCGGTCTGCTGCTTCGCGTGAGCGATAACCTGATCCCGGAGATCGAGGCCAGCGCCTGGACCAGCACCGACGGCGTGCGGGTGCGGATCCTGAAAGACGTGCCGACGGCGACCGACATGCCACTGTCGGTGCTGGCAGCGGTGATCCGCACCGGGCAGGAGATCCGCACCGGTAAGCCGGAGGAGTTTCATCCCTTCAGCCAGGATCCCTATCTGGTGACCTCGGGGGCAGCGGTCATGTGCGTCCCGATGTTCAAGCAGGCGCGGCTGGTGGGCGTGCTCTACCTGGAAAACCGCCTGATGCCGGAGGTCTTCACCGCCGAGCACTCGCGCGTGGTGAGCCTCTTGGGCGCGCAGGCCGCGGTCTCCCTGGAGACGGCGCGGCTCTATGCCGAGCTGCTTGCGGAGAACATCCAGCGCCGCCGGGTGGAAAAAGAGCTGCGTGCCAGCCAGACCTCGCTGATGCTGGGCGAGCAGATCAGCCACACTGGCAGCTGGCGCTGGGAGCTGGAGCAGGATCTGATGTTTGTCTCGGAAGAGTACGCCCGCATTCTCGGCCTGCCCGAGCAGCAAAAGATGATCTCCATGGCGGAGTTTTTGACTTTCGTTCACGAGGACGATTACGCCCGCATAAGCGCCATCGTTACCCAGAGCGTGCGCGACGGGCTCTCCATGCGCGCGGAGTTTCGCGTTAAGCGTCCCGACGGCTCAACGCGCTACATCCTCGGCATTGGCGATCCGGTGGGCGTGGGCAGCGAGGTGAACGAGTACTACGGCATCATCACCGATATCACCAGCCAGCGCGCCGCGGAGGATGCCATGCGGGTCGCGCAGGCGGATCTGGCGCGCGTTTCCCGGGCCACCACCGTCGGACAGCTGACCTCCTCCATCGCCCACGAGATCAACCAGCCGCTGATGTCCATCGTCTCGAACGCCGGGGCGAGCCTGCGCTGGCTCAGCCGCGAGCCCGCCCGGCTGGATAAAGTGCGTGAAGGGCTGGAGGAGATCGCCGCGGAAGGCGCGCGGGCGGGGGAGATCATTCGCAGCATTCAGTCCCTGACGCGCAAGCAGGATCCCACCTTCTCGCGCATCGACATGCACTACCTGATCCGCCATATCCTCACGCTCTCCCGCAGCGAGCTGGAGCAGCGACACATTAGCGTTGATTATCTGTTAAAGGCGCAGGACAGCTTTATCACCGGCGACAGCGTGCAGATCCAGCAGGTGCTGCTGAATCTGGTGATGAACGCGGTAGAGGCGATGGCCGAGGTGAAGGATCGCGCCAGCACCATTACCCTCAGCACCGGCAACGCGGACGGGAAAGTGATCGTCGAGATCGCTGACACCGGCAGCGGCATTGAGCCCGAGCGGCTGGAGCAGATTTTTGACTCGTTCTACTCCACCAAGCCGCAGGGGATGGGGATGGGGCTGACCATCAGCGCCAGCATCATCGAGCGCCACTGCGGGAAGCTGAGCGCGCGCCGCCGGGAGCCGCACGGCACGGTGTTTACCTTCGCGCTGCCGCTGGCGGCGCAGGAAGGGTAAACGTTACTCCGCGGGCTGGCTTTTGGTCAGGCGCTCAACGGCCCTGACCAGTTCCGCCACGGAGCGTACCTGCATTTTTTCCATCACGCGGCGGCGGTGCACCTTCACCGTGATCTCGCTTACGCCCAGCTCGGCGGCAATCTGCTTGTTGAGCTTGCCGGTGATGGCAAGCTCAAGCACCTCGTGCTCGCGCGGCGTAAGGGACAGATGACGCTGCTTCAGGGCGTAGTGCTCTTTATTGCGTGCGGCGTTGTGTTCCGCCAGCTGAAGCGCGGATTCAATGGCGTCGATAAGCGCAGTGGATTCGACGGGCTTGGTGAGAAATTCGTACGCGCCGCCTTTAATGGCGCGCACCGACATCGGAATAGTGCCGTGGCCGGTGAGAAAAATAATCGGGATCTCGCGCCCACTGTCCTTGAGCGCGTCAGCCACCTCAAAGCCCGAGATGGCGGGCATTTGCATGTCGAGGATCACGCACGACGGCAGATCCTCAAAGCGATGCTGAAGAAACGTTTCTGCCGATGAAAAGCCGACGGCGTTCAGGCCCGCTGATTCCAGCAGCCCGATTACGGACTGCCTGACTGCGTCATCGTCATCAACCACATACACAATGTGTTCCATTCACCGCCCCGGTGCAGATTTAAATGTCGAGGATGCAAACCGTCCCGGTGGGTACGTAAGGGACTGTTTATGCTGCCTTTCATCTTAACACATTAACTATCATTATCATTTAACAATATGATAACCATATGAAGTATAGCGAGCCGGGGCAGGGGCGGTGAAGGAGCGAAACGCTGTTTTTATGCACCGACAAGCTCAATGCGGTTGCCGTCCGGGTCCGCGATCACCGCTTCATAAAAGCCGTCTCCGGTCATGCGCGGGGCGCTGAGCAGCGTGCCGTTTGCCTGCGCCTGCGCTGCCATGCGGTCCACCTGCGCTTTGCTGCCGACGTTGATGGCGATATGCGCCCAGCCGATAAACTCCGGGTGCGCGGGGGCGTCCGGCAGGTCCGGCAGCGTCATCAGCTCGATGGTCGGTCCGTCATCCAGGGTAATAAAGTGTGATTCGAAACCGGGGCGATTTTTACTGACGTAGCGTTCGTTGCTGCGGCCATTAAAAACCGTTTCCCAGAACTGAACCTGTGCGTTCAGGCTGCGGGTCCAGAGTGCGACATGTGCAATATTCATAGTTACCCTCGTTGTTTGTGTTGCGCGGTTATGCAACATTATGCGCATTGATACTCGATTAGACTTTTCAAAGGACTTTAAATGCTCGATTATGCAGCTTTTCCTGAACAGCGACAAGAGCGGATCCGGCAGATCCTTCAGGAGAGCGGAAGGGTGGTCTGTACCGAGCTGGCGAGCCAGATGAACGTGTCCGAGCACACTATTCGCCGTGATTTACATGAACTTAGCAAAGAGGGCTATTGTAAAAAGGTCTACGGCGGCGCGGTACTTCAGCTTCCGGATGCGGGCAGTTTTTTCAGCCGTGAGCAGAAAATAAGTGCAGAAAAGCACACAATCGCGCAGAAAGCAGCAACGCTGGTTCAGGCAGGTGGGTGCATTTTTATCGACGCAGGGACAACAAACCTGGCGCTGGCAAAAGCCCTTCCGGCGGATCTTAACGTCACGGTGGTGACCAATTCTCCGGCGATTGCCGCGGAGCTGCTGCATCATCCTCTGTGTGAGGTGATTGTCACCGGCGGGCAGATCCAGCGAGCGTCCGGCGGAACGGTTGGCGCCACGGCGGCGAGCCAGATTCAGGACATTATCTTCGATCAGGCCTTTATCGGCGGCTGTGCGATGGATCCTGAGGCGGGGCTTACGGGGTTTGATTTTGCCGACTGCGAGTTTAAAAAAGCCGTGATTGCCCGGAGCACCCAGACCATTGTGGCCCTGACCGCAGACAAGCTTCCTGGCGTCGCGCGCTTTGTGGTAGCGAAGAGCCGCGACATTGACGTGCTGGTGGTGGAAGAGGGGATGGAGCAGGGCGTTTTTGACGCGCTGGCGGCGCAGGATGTTCGCATTGTGTGCGCCTGAGGACTTTCACGGGTAAAACAGGCTACACTCTGGTTTTGAGCGCTAAATGCTGAGGACGTAACAATGCACTACACACTGAAAGAAAGCGACAAGGATAAAGCGGAAGGGTCAAGCGGCGCGGGCGCTCTGCAGCAAAAACTGCTGGAGTCCCGTTCGATTGTTATCTCCGGTGAGATCAACCAGGAACTGGCGCAGAAAGTGATCACCCAGATGATCCTGCTGCAAAGCGTCAGCAACGATCCAATCAAGCTGTACATCAACAGCCAGGGCGGCCACGTGGAAGCGGGCGATACCATCCACGACTTCATCAAATTCATTCGCCCGGAAGTGCACGTCATCGGCACCGGCTGGGTGGCGAGCGCCGGGATCACCATCTTCCTGGCGGCGAAAAAAGAGCACCGCTACTCGCTGCCGAATACCCGCTTTATGATCCATCAGCCGCTGGGCGGCGTGCGCGGTCAGGCAACGGATATTGAGATCGAAGCGCGCGAGATCATCCGCATGCTGGATCGCGTGAACAAGCTGATCGCCGACGCCACCGGCCAGCCGCTGGAAAAAGTGAAAAAAGACACCGACCGCAACTACTGGATGTCTCCGGCAGAAGCGCTGGACTACGGCATCGTGGGTAAACTGATTACCCATTATGACGAGCTGAACCTGGATTAAGTTTTCGCGGCGTGTAGGTCGGGTGATACCCGACCTACACGCCCTCGTTTGACCCATGACAAGTTCCCCCTCTGCCTTCTTGCCTATAATCGCGCCTGTTTCCCCTCTCACTGGTGCTACCCATGGCGTATCAACTGAACCTGAACTGGCCGGAATTTCTTGAGAAATACTGGCAAAAACAACCCGTAGTGCTGAAAAATGCCTTCCCAAATTTTGTCGACCCGATTACCCCGGACGAGCTGGCTGGCCTGGCGATGGAGCCGGAAGTCGATAGTCGCCTGGTGAGCCATTTCAACGGCAAGTGGCAGGCCAGCAATGGTCCGTTTGAGCACTTTGACGATCTGGGCGAAACTGGCTGGTCGCTGTTGGCGCAGGCGGTGAACCACTGGCATATGCCCGCGGCGGAGCTGGTGCGTCCGTTCCGCGTCCTGCCGGACTGGCGTCTGGACGATCTGATGATCTCCTTCTCCGTGCCGGGCGGCGGCGTGGGTCCGCATATCGATCAGTACGACGTGTTTATTATTCAGGGGATGGGCAGCCGCCGCTGGCGCGTGGGCGACAAGCTGCCGATGCGTCAGTTCTGCCCGCATCCGGCGCTGCTGCATGTCGATCCGTTTGAGCCGATTATTGACGAAGATCTGGCCCCGGGCGATATCCTCTACATCCCGCCTGGATTCCCGCACGACGGCTTTACCCATGAGACAGCGCTCAACTACTCCGTCGGCTTCCGCGGGCCGAATGGTCGCGATCTGATCAGCAGCTTCGCCGATTACGCGCTGGAAAACGATCTGGGCGGCGAGCACTACAGCGATCCGGATCTGACCTGTCGCGAACACCCGGGCCGCGTGGAGCAGTACGAGCTTGATCGCATTCGTCAGATGATGATCGACATGATCGGCAAGCCGGAAGATTTCACAAAATGGTTCGGCAGCTTTGTCTCCACGCCGCGTCACGAGCTGGACATTGCTGCCGCCGAGCCGCCGTACGCGCCGGAAGAGGTGCTGGACGCGCTGCAGGGCGGCGAAACGCTGTCTCGCCTGAGCGGCCTGCGCGTGCTGAACGTCAATGGCAGCTTCTTTATCAACAGCGAGCAGCTGGAGACGGTGAACGCGAAGGCGGCGGATGCGCTGTGCCGCTACACCGAACTCGGCCAGGCCGAGTTGGGCGATGCGCTGAATAACCCGGCGTTTGTTGAAGAACTCACCGGGCTGATTAATCAGGGGTACTGGTACTTCGACGAGTAGTACGGCACGGTTTTCTCCCTCTCCCTGTGGGCTGAGGAATCCCCAGTAATGATTAAACAGAAGCAATAACGTTGTTTCAGAAAGATTGAAGACTTACAGCGACGCCCTGGTCCGGCTGTAAATCGCTGAGGCGTTTCCTGCGGGCCGGGGCGAGGCGCAGGGATGCGCCGAGAGGGCGGGCTTTACAGGGACGTTACCTCCGCCCGTACCCGATAAGCCGGAAGGAATAAGCCGAGGGCACCGCGAAGCGGCGATTTACCGCCGGGAGCCCGGGTCGCCAGGGTGGTGGCGACTGAGCCACCCTGGCACGTTCACCGGTCATGTCGTTACAGAGTAGCAAGGAACATAAAGTGAACGGAATGACCACCAGAGCTGTATGTTCCCCCTCACCCCAGCCCTCTCCCTCAAGGGAGAGGGGGTCGTCCGTGCTGGCATTATTTTGTGGGGATCCCTCTCCCTGTGGGAGAGGGTCGGAGTGAGGGCACCAGGCCGCACTAGCCCTCCTCCATCGCAATCACAATCGCTTCGCCCATCTTCTTCAACGCCTCGCGATTTTTCTCCGTCGGCGGCAGCGCCACGTTGATCCGCAGACAGTTGCGGTACTTCCCGGAGGCGGAAAACAGCGACCCGGCCGCGGCCTGGATCTTCAGCCGACACAGCTGCTTGCTGACGCACACCATGTCGACCTTCTCCGGCAGCTCAATCCACAGCAGGAAGCTACCCTGCGGGCGCGTGACGCAAATCTCTGCCGGAAAATACTGCCGCACCCAGCAGGTGTAGGTTTCCATATTCTGCTGATAAATCTGGCGCATACGGCGCACGTGGCGATGATAATGCCCGTCGCGAATAAACGCCGCCACCGCCATCTGGGTGCCCGGCACGTTAAACCCGCCCGCGGCGTATTTCATGTGCATCACCCGGTCGTAATAGCGCCCCGGCACGATCCAGCCGACGCGCAGGCCCGGCGCCACGGTTTTGGTGAATGAGCTGCAGAGGATCACGCGGCCGTCGATATCCATCGAATGAATGGTGCGAGGGCGCGGGTACTCCGCCGCCAGCTCGCCGTAAATGTCATCCTCCACAATCACGATATCGTGCCGCTGGGCGAGGGCTAACACCTGCTTTTTCCGCGCTTCGGGCATGATAAAGCCGAGCGGGTTATTGCAGTTGGGCACCAGGATCACCGCCTTGATCGGCCACTGCTCCAGCGCCAGCTCGAGCGCCTCGATGCTGATCCCGGTCTCGGGATCGGTAGGAATTTCAATCGCCTTGATGTCAAACCCGCGCAGCATCTGCATGGTGCCGTGGAAAGACGGCGATTCTACCGCCACGATGTCCCCCGGTTTACACACCGAGAGCAGGGCGATCGACAGCGCGCCGTGGCAGCCGTTGGTGATGACAATCTCGTTCGCCGCCACGGTAGAGCCGCTGTCCAGCATCAGGCGGGCGATCTGCTCGCGCAGCTCCAGGCGCCCGTCGAGCACGTCATAGCTCAGCATCTCGCTCGGGTTATGCTGCGCGATACGGCTCATCTCGCGCCACAGGGGCTTCAGGCTCGGCTGATTCACGTCCGGCGAGCCGCCGCCGAAGGAGATCATCTCTTTGTCGGCGCGGGCGTCCAGCAGCATCATCACCTCGTCCCACTGGGTGACGTCCACCGGGCGCTGAACCGGGCGGGTCATGGCCGGGACAGGCGGCTGGGCCTTGCGCTGCGAGACAAAATAGCCGGAGCGCGGCTGGGGTGTGATGAGCTGGAGGTTTTCGAGGATCTGGTAGGCCTGCTGTATGGTGCTGATGCTCACGCCGTGCTCCTGGCTCAGCGCGCGCACCGACGGCAGACGTTCGCCGCTGCGGTACAGCCCTTGTTCAATGCGTTCTGCCAGAAGGTTGGCCAGATGTTGATAGCGCGTCATGCTGTATCCTTTGTTTTCACCATACAGATTATAAAACCAGTACAGATTGCCGTAAAAATTGGCATGCAGATACTGTTTTAGCGGATCTGTATGTTAAAAAAAAGTTGTTTTTGAGTCTGTATTGCACGGGCCGATTTCCAGGATGATAACCCTACTGGCACAGCGAGGAGAGCATCATGGAATTCTACGAAAACCGTTCAAAACGTCCGTTTATTGTGTTTGTCTGGATCGGCAAAACGATCTGCAGCTGGTATCGCATCAACCGCACCCGCCGCATCCTGAGCCAGATGAGCGACGAGCAGCTCAAGGACGTTGGGTTATCCCGCAATGATATTTAAACCGCAGGCCGGGTAAGGCGTAGCCGCCACCCGGCGACGTTCAGCTCAACAGCGCAAGCGTCTGCCGCTTCGGCCTTTCCAGCAAATCCAGCGCCTCCTGATACGACCGCACGTTGTTATAGCCCATCACCAGCCCGTAGCGTTTGCCCGACCCGCGATACCACTCCGAAAGCGCGTTCACCTGCAGCTGCTGTTCCTGCCAGCAGCGCGCCACTTCCCGGTCACAGCTTCCTTTGGTCAGGAACGCCACAACATGCATTCCGCCGTCGTTTTGCTCGGTGAAAAACAGATCGCCATACACCTCGCGCAGGGCGGCAATCATCCAGTCGCGGCGGGTCTGATACAGCGCGCGCATCTTTTTCAAATGACGGAAAAAATGCCCTTCGTTGAGAAACGCGGTGAGGATCTTTTGCGTCAGCACCGGCTGGCCGCTTGTGGTAATGTCCGCGCAGTCGGTAAAAGCCCCGACGGTGCTGGCGGGCATCACCACGTAGCCCATGCGCAGCGACGGCATGATGGTTTTACTGAAGGTGCCCATAAAAATCACCCGGTCATGCCGGTCGAGGCTTTTCAGCGACGGCAGCACCTTGCGGGTGTAGTGAAACTCTCCGTCATAATCATCTTCGATAATCCACGCTTCGTTCTGGCTGGCCCAGTCGAGCAACTGCTGCTTGCGCGGCAGCGAGAGCGTCACCGCCAGCGGGCTCTGGTGCGACGGGGTGACGATGGCAAAACGCGCGTCGCGATGGTGACGGAGCAGGTACTCGGTATCGATACCCGAACGATCGACCGGCACCGTGTGCAGGCGCGGCACGATCCGCTTGAGCAGTTGCTGGCCCATAAAATAGCCCGGATCCTCAAACACCACCTTGTCGCTACGGCTGGCGAGGGTGTCGAGGATCAGCCGCAGGCTGCCGCTGTAGCCGCTGGTGATCAGCACCTGTTCGGCGCTGCAGGACAGCCCACGTGAAATGTTGAGATAGCTGGCGATGGCCTGGCGCAGCGGATACCAGCCCAGCACCGGCGGGTTGAGCATCTCTTCCTGACGCATGGCGCGCGTCGCCTGGCCCGCCAGCAGCAGCCATTTTTTATACGGGAAGCTGTCGAGGGCGGGGATGCCGGGGCGCAGAAACCCCGCCCGCTCTCGCTGGCTAATGAGCGATGCCGGAAGCGCTCCGGTGGGCTGTTCCGCAGGGGCAGGCTTATCTGGCAGCAGTAAATCGGGGTTAACCCGCGTGCCGCGCGCGCCCTGGCTCACCAGATACCCTTCACCCGTCAGAATGGCATACGCCGTTTCGACGGTTTTACGCGCCACCTTCAACTCTTCCGCCAGAACGCGGATGGCAGGCACCTTATCGCCCGGCTTCAGCACCCCACGCGTGATGTTGTCGCGATAGCGGGTATAAATCTCGTGATAGCCCGGCTTCATGTCCTACCTCATTTCACGCTTTTTGTATCTTTTTACTATGTCATGAACGGCGTAGATTTGCTTCATCGCATGACACATGCCGCACAAAAAGAGGAAAGACAATGAGCACTCGCGTTAACCACCATAAAGTTACACCTGCCCTCGCCAACGCGCTGTCTGCCCTGAGCATGGAGGTAGCAAAAACCTCCATCGACCCGGCGCTGAAGCATCTGATCGACATTCGCGTATCGCAGCTGAACGGCTGTACCTTCTGCCTGGATATGCACTCGAAAGAGGCCAAAATTGCCGGCGAGCGCGAGCTGCGCCTGTACCATCTGGCGGCCTGGCGCGAGTCCCCGCTGTTCAGCGCCCGGGAGAAAGCAGCGCTGGCCTTCGCTGAAGCGCTGACCCAGATTGGCGTTCACGGCGTGAGCGACGCGCTGTACCGCAGCGTGGCGGAGCACTTCTCGGACGTGGAGATTTCAGAACTGAACTTCGCCATCGTGGCGATCAACGCCTGGAACCGTCTGGGGATCACCTCCCGCATGGCGCCGGGCTCGCTGGACGCGGCTTACGGGCTGAATAAGGCTAACCTGGAATAGTTCCGCGCTCGCGGATCATCGCCACCAGCGCCCGTAATCCAGGCGGGACGTGGCGATGGCCGGGGTAATAGAGGCGCAGCCCGGCAAAGGGCTGCGCCCAGTCGTTTAACACGCTAACCAGTTCTCCACGCTCAAGCTCTTCCCGGATATACAGTTCCGGCAAAAATCCCACACCTAATCCCGCTTTTACAGCGCGGATCGAGGCAAAAAGATCGGATGTCGCAAAGCGCGGCGGTACGGCAAGGGCGTACGTTTCCCCCCGACGCGCCAGCTCCCAGCGGTAGATCCCGCCGTGGGCCATGCGCATGCCGATCCCCTGATGTGAAAGCAGATCGTCCGGCGTCTGCGGAATGCCGTGACGGGCAAAATAGTCCGGCGTGGCTGTGACCAGCTGGCGGATCTCTCCGGTCAGCGGCACGGCGATCATATCCTGCGGCACGGACTCTTCGAGGCGGATCCCCGCGTCATAGCCTTCCGCGACGATGTCGATCATCTTCGCTTCGCTCACCGTTTCCACGCGCATCTTCGGATAGCGGATCATAAAGTCGATCAGCAGTTGGTCCAGAAACAGGGTGCCGATATGGTTCGGCACGTTCAGACGCAGCGTGCCGGCGGGTTCCCCGGTGTCGCTGTGGATCTCCTCGCCGGCGAGACGGATCTCCTGCAGGGCCGGGCCGATACGCGCCACGTAGCGCTGTCCGGCGTCGGTGAGCGCCACGCTGCGGGTGGTGCGGTTAAAGAGGCGGGTATCAAGGCGGCTCTCCAGCCCGGCGATGGCGTTGCTTACCGCCGTGGCGGACATGCCCAGCTCCTGCGCCGCGCCGCGAAAGCTGCCGCGCCGCACCACCGCCATGACCACTTCCAGCTCTGTCAGACCTGAACGATGCATAGATTATCCTGAAAATCGAAACAACCCTTGCAGCATAGCGTGGATTATCGCAACGGAGAAGCCGTGCCAGACTGTGCTCACACAGCCTGAGGAGGTTTATATGCACACCATCGAACAGATCTTTATTAACGGCGAATTTGTTACCCCGCACGGCACCGAGTGGTTTGATTTGTACAACCCGGCGACGGCGCAGGTTATAGGGCAGGTACGTCTGGCGGATGAGGTTGACGCAGAGCGCGCCGTTGCGGCGGCAAAAGCGGCGTTTCCGGCGTGGTCGAAGACCACAAAGCAGGAACGCATCGCGGCGCTGAAGCGCATGCACGCCGCCGTGGCCGCTCGTCACGACGATCTGCTGGAAGCGGTCATCGAAGAGTACGGCGCCCCCGCCTCGCGCTCGGCGTGGATGGCCAGCTATCCGGCGGAAGTGATTGCTCAGGCCATCGAGGCGCTGGAGGCGTTTGAGTTCGTCACCTCCGCAGGCGCTGCAACGGTGCAGATGACGCCGCTTGGGGTGGCCGGGCTTATCACACCCTGGAACAGCGACGCCGGGTTTATCTGCGGCAAGCTGGCGGCCGCGCTGGCGGCGGGCTGCACGGCGGTCATCAAGCCGAGCGAAATGAGCGCCCTGCAAACGCAGATTGTCACCGAAGCGCTGCGCGACGCCGCACTGCCGCCGGGCGTGTTTAACATCGTCACCGGACGCGGCGAGACGGTAGGTGAGACCATCAGCCGCCATCCGGACGTGGCAAAAATCTCGTTTACCGGCTCCACGAATACCGGCAAAGCGATCCTGCGCAATGCGGCGGAGAGCTTTAAGCGCGTAACGCTGGAGTTAGGCGGTAAATCGCCGACCATCCTGCTGGATGATGTGGATCTGGCGCAGGCGATCCCGCTGGTGATTCAGGCCGGGTTTATGAACAGCGGGCAGGCGTGCGTGGCCGGAACGCGCATTCTGGTGCCGCAGGCGCGTAAGGCGGAGATTGAAACCGCGCTGGCGCAGGCCGTGGCGGCGGTGAAATCCGGCGACCCGCGCGACAGCGCGACGGACGTCGGCCCTATGGTCAGCGAAAAGCAGTGGCAGCGGGTGCAGGGCTATATCCGTAAAGGCATCGAAGAGGGGGCGCATCTGCTGGCGGGTGGTGAAGGGAGACCGGACGGGACGCGAGACGGCTGGTTTGTGCGCCCGACGCTGTTTACCGACGTGAACAACCGGATGACGATTGCCCGTGACGAGATTTTTGGCCCGGTGCTGTGCGTCATCCCCTATCGTGACGAGGCGGAGGCTGTTGCGATTGCCAACGACACGGACTACGGCCTGAGCGCGATGGTGCTGGGCGGCGATGCGGAGCGCGCGCGCCGCGTAGCGCAGCAGATTGTCTCCGGTCGCGTGCTGGTGAACACCCTTGCCCATGAACCGAAAGCGCCGTTCGGCGGGTTTAAGCACTCCGGCGTGGGGCGCGAGATGGGCGAGTGGGGGATTAGGGCGTTTATGGAGCCGAGGTCGGTCCTGGGCTAAAACTTCGCTCTTTACCGAAGCATTGTGCTTTTCCATCCTGCATTCTCTCCTCAACATCACAGCGGAGAGACCCTCATGATCGCAGTCATTTTCGAAGCCAAAGCCGCGCCTGCCCATCAGGCGCGCTACCTGCAGCTTGCCGCAGAGCTTAAGCCTTTGCTGGCCGACATCGACGGCTTTATTGATATCGAACGGTTCCAGAGCCTGACGACCGACGGCAAAATCCTGTCCCTTTCCTGGTGGCGGGATGAAGAGGCCGTCCGCCGCTGGAAGCAGAACGTTTTCCATCAGGCGGCGCAGGCCGAAGGGCGGGAGTCGATTTTTACTTTCTACCGTATTCGGGTGGCGCAGCTGGTGCGGGAGTACAGTTCCGAAACCGGAGGGCACGCGGATGTATGACGTTCACCTTATTCTGCTGACGGATAATGATAAGCTGGCCGCAGAGATCACCAAACCCTGGGCGACATATGTTAAAAACGAGCCTACCTCCTGATAACAGCGCGGCGCTGGAGCAGGCCATTGCGGCGGTGGCGGCGGCAATGGCCGATCCGTCGCGCGTGAAGATGCTGTGTGCGCTGATGGACGGGCGGGCGTGGACCGCCACCGAACTGAGCACCGCGGCAGACGTTGCGCCGTCGACCGCCAGCGGGCATCTCGCCCGGCTGGTGGAGGGAAAGTTGATCACCTGCCTGTCTCAGGGGCGGCACCGCTACTATCGTCTGGCGGGGCACGACGTGGCGGAGTTGGTCGAGCAGATGATGGGACTCTCCTGGAGCCGCATTACGCCGCTGGAAACCACCGCGCCGAAAGCCATGCGCGAAGCGCGGACCTGCTACGACCATCTTGCCGGAACGGTCGCGGTGCAGATCTACGATTTCATGCAGGCGGAAGGCTGGCTGGAGGCAGACGGTTCAGCGCTCACGCTGTATGGCCGGGAGCAGTTTCTGAAGCTTGGGATTCCGATAAATTCTCAAGCGCGTCGCAAGGCCTGCTGCGCCTGTCTGGACTGGAGCGAGCGGCGGTTTCACCTTGGCGGCGAGGCGGGTGCGGCGCTGCTCATTTATCTGGAAAGTAAAGGGTGGATACAGCGGGTGCCGGGGTACAGGGAGGTGGTAGTGACGGCGTCGGGGAAGGTTGCTGTCAGGAAGTATTTTAGCCGCTAAATTCCTCTGCGGGCTGAGGAATCCCCAGTAATTTCTCTACCTGAAGCGATGGATGTTGCTTCAGGAAAATGAATGGCTTTCAGCGACGCCCTGGTCCGGCTGTAAATCGCTGAGGCGTTTCCTGCAGGCCGGGGCGAGGCGCAGGGATGCGCCGAGAGGGCGGGCTTTACATGGACGTTGCCTCCGCCCGTCCCCGATAAGCCGAAAGGAATAAGCCGAGGGCACCGCGAAGCGGCGATTTACCGCCGGGAGCCCGGGTCGCCAGGGCGGCGGCGATTGAGCCGCCCTGGCACGTTCACCGATACAGGAATCAAAGAGTAGCAAGGAACATAAGGTGAACGGAATGACCACCAGAGCCGTATGTTCCCCCTCACCCCAGCCCTCTCCCTCAAGGGAGAGGGGGTCGTCCGTGCTGGCATTCTTTTGTGGGGATCCCTCAGCCCACAGGGAGAGCGGGAACATCCTTTTCGCAATTCCTGCGCTTTTACCTCTCGTTTCTTGATGCTTACCCTGATAACTATTATCTTGGCCGCGTGTGACGAGAGGTTTCCCCATGGGTGAAGAAGAACTGTTTAGCCGCAGGCCGATGGGCATGCGGATGGCGATGATCGTGCGCCAGTGGCGTGCGGTGATCGATGACGCCATTCTCGATACCGGGTTAACCCAGTCGAGCTGGACGGTGATGATGCAGCTTCATCAGCTCGGGGATAACGTTTCAATGAGTGAGCTGGCGGAGGTGCAGGGTATTGAACTGCCGCCGCTGATGCGCACCCTGACACAGCTGGAAAAACAGGGTTACCTGCTGCGCACCACATCGCCTTATGACAAGCGCATCCGGCTTCTGACGCTGACGCCTGAGGGAAAAGCCATATTAAAAAGGCTCACTCAGGTGATTGAGACCTATCAGGCGCGCGTATCGCAACACATCGCGCCGGAACATATCGAGATTTTCAGCGCTACGTTGAATCAAATCGCCTGCAATTTGCGGACAATCCGCGAAAAAGACAACAAGACCGAAAAATAATGACCCCTGAACAAAAGTTTGCCCGCTGGGTAAGGGTGAGTATTGCCTCTTTCCTGCTGATGTTTATCTATTTTGTCGTCGCGGATATCTGGATCCCGCTGACGCCGGACTCCACCGTGATGCGCGTGGTGACGCCGGTTTCTCCGCGCGTCTCCGGCTACGTGGCGGCGGTACATGTCCACAACAACAGCCAGGTGAAGAAAGGCGATCTGCTGTTTGAGCTCGATGATACGCCGTTTCGCAATAAAGTGGAGGCGGCGCAAATCGCGCTGGAGCAGGCACGCCTGTCCAACGAACAGCTGGACGCGCAGATCGCCGCCGCGCAGGCCAGCCTGAAAACCGCGGTGCTGACGGCGCGGAACGACAAAGTGACCTTTGACCGCTACCAGAAGCTGAGCACGTTACAGAACGTTTCGCAGGCAGATCTGGATAAAGTTCGCACCGCCTGGCAGAGCAGCGAGCAGTCCGTCAGCTCCATTCAGGCCAACATCCGGAACCTGCGCATCCAGCGCGGCGAGCGCGAAGAGCACCGCAACGTGACGCTGCAAAAATACCGCAACGCGCTGGATGAAGCAGAGCTGAACCTCGGCTGGACAAAGCTCTACGCCCAGGCGGACGGCACGGTCAGTAACCTGCAGTTAAGTCCCGGTTTTTACGCCTCATCCGGCTCCGCCGCGCTGGCGCTGGTAAACAACCAGACCGATATCGTGGCCGATTTCCGCGAGAAGAGCCTGCGCCATACCCATCAGGGCACCGATGCCGCCGTGGTGTTTGACGCCTTCCCGGGACAGGTGTTCCGCGCCCACGTGGCCAGCAGTGACGCGGGGATCCTCGCAGGCCAGGAGGCGGTTAACGGCCAGCTCTCCCAGCCGGAGACCTCTAACCGCTGGGTACGAGACGCCCAGCGCATGCGCATTCACGTCACGCTGGATGATTCGCTGCCGAAGCCGCTGCCAACCGGCGCGCGGGCAACCGTGCAACTCTACAACAGCGAAGGGCCGTTTGCGCGCTTCTTCTCAGGGATGCAGATCCACCTGGTGAGCCTGCTGCACTATGTCTATTAATACGCTGGCGCGGGTGTTTACCCCGCACGGCAACATCGTCTATACGGCAAACGACTTTCGCCAGACCCTGCGCATCGTCTTTGCCGGGATGATTGCCCTGAGCATATCGAGCTTCTACAACACCAGCTATGGCGTGTTTTTCGTGGTCTACCCGATCATGCTGCTGTCGCTGGTGCCGGTGTTTAACCGCCACGTGGCGAAGCAGTTTATCTTCAGCGCATCGCTAAACTGCGTCGAAATGGTGATTATCATCGGCTATCTATCGCAATGGCCGGTTATCATGACGCTGGTGGTGTTTGCCCTGTACGTGATGCGTTTTCGTTTTATGAGCAAAGGGCCGCTGTTCCTGTTTGGCTCGATGGGCGTGGTGTGCCAGAGCGTAATGCTCAACTTTATGAGCTACCCCACCACCAACTGGCACACGCTGCTGTTTTCCAACATCGAAGCGAGCGTGATGGCGGTGTGCCTGAGCGCGCTGATGAACTACCTGCTGCCAGACGTTGAGCCCCGCAAGCCGCCGCCGCTGATTGAGAAAGACGACGCCCGCGTGCGCCACGAGTCGCTGCTCTCCGGCAGCGTCGCGACGATAATTTTCGTGGTGTTTCAGATTAGCGACTTAAGCGATTCGCTCTCTGCGCTGATGGCAGGGATTCTGATCCTGTTCCCGATGCACTATCGCGGCGCGGTGATGAGCTCCATCTGGCGCGTGGTCGGGGTGGTGCTGGGCTGCCTCTATATTCTGGTGGTGCAGCTTATCCTTTACGATCACAGCAGCCATATGCTGCTGATGATGCCGCTGATTGGCCTCGGCCTGGCGTTTGGCGCGCGGCTGCACGTGATGGAGAAAGTGGGCGCGGGGGTGGGTTTTTCCAGCATCACCACCATCGGCATTATGTTCGGGCAGAACATGCATCCGGACAGCGACCTGGTGTTCAGCGATCTCTACCGCATCACCTCCGTGACGTTTTCGCTGGTGGCGACGCTGACGATGGTCTTTCTGGTGCATTTGATCCTCAACCGCTTCGCTGCCACGCGCTACGTCATTCAGGGCTGATAGCGTATACCGCCGCTGAAGCTCCAGTCTTCAGCGGCAGTAAACTGGATAACGACCATCACGTCCCCACCATCGATGCCCATCTTCTGATTCAGTTGCGCAGCCAGCTGGCGGTAGAGGGCAGATTTCTGTTCAGTGCTCCTCGGCTTACCAGCAACGATATTAAACAGTATCGCCCTCTCCGTTCTGCCCGTGCTGAGATAGTGCCGATCAATGTATCGATCCCCGGCCGCGAAGCATTCAAAAAAATGGAACCTGTCCTGTGCGGGAACGGTGAAGGTTTCCGTCAGCGCCTGGTGCAGAATGTCCGAGATCTGTTTTTTCTGCATCTCGGTATAGCGGTCACCCGTCATGATGCGAACAAACGGCATTATTTTTTCTCCTCTGCCAGGCAGGTCAGAGCGCTGACGGCTGCCGGCCAGCCTGCGTAAAACGCCAGATGGGTAAACGCTTCGGCTATTTCGTCGTCCGTCACGCCGTTTTGTCGGGCGAAGTCGATATGCCAGGGAAGCTGCGCGGTGCGCTCCAGGGCGGCCAGTGCGGCAAGCGTGATCAGGCTGCGGTCCCGCGGGGTCAGCTGCGGACGCTGCCAGATATCGCCAAAAAGCACCTGCTGGCTGAGTTCCGCCAGTTTAGGGGAGACCTGCGCAAGCGTGTCGCGATTCAGTGTTGTATTCATTTTTTTCCTCCTGTTGTCTGGCAATGACTCTCGCAGGCTGCCACCATAAAGAAAATCGCAATATTTCGGACACAACGTCCCGAAAATGAGGATGATATGGATAAACGGTTTTCAGTATTAGACCTGGACGCGCTGCGCAGCTTTGTGGAGGGTATTAAGTCCACCAGCTTTGCCGTGGCGGCGGACAGGCTGTGCCGGTCTACCTCTGCGGTTAGCGCCCAGCTAAAAAAGCTGGAGCAGCAGTGCGGCGTGGCGCTCACCGTGAAGCAGGGGCGAACGCTGGCGCTGACCCCGGAGGGTGAAATTTTGCTGAGCTACGCCCGACGCATGCTGGCGCTAAATGATGAAGCGCTCCGGGCAATCAAGGGAGAGCAGCTGCAGGGAGAAGTGCGTCTGGGTATGCAGGAGGACTTCGGGGAGTCCGTGATGCCGCAGGTGCTCGGCGATTTTAACAGACAGCACCCTGAGCTCCGGTTGACCGCACGCGTCGAACGCAACCAGCCGCTGCTGCGGGGTGTTGAGGCAAACGAACTCGATCTGGCGATGGTCTGGCAGGAAGGACGAGAAGGCGACTATGTGCGCAGCGAACCGCTGGTATGGATTTGCCGGTCCCGTGAGGACGTTGAAGCACTTTTGCAACGAGGGGAGCCGCTGCCGCTGGTGATGTTTGACGCGCCCTGCCTTCTGCGCAGCAGAGCCATCGCGGCGCTGGATTCGGCAGGTATACCCTGGCGTATCGCTTTTACCAGCCATAGCCTGAGCGGGCTGTGGGCGGGCGTCAGCGCGGGGCTGGGGATTACGCTTCGCACAGGTATTGGCCTGCCAGAGACCTTACAGATCGACAACCGCCTGCTGCCCAACGCAGGAGAGCTGGGGATTGCGCTGCATCAGGGGAGCGCCTCCGCCGATGCAGCTATTACCAGCATGAAGGCGCTGATCCTCAGGACGCTCAATGGATAAGCGTCGGGATTTGCGAGAGTAAAAACAGGACCAGACCAATCGTCCCGCCCACCAGCGTGCCGTTGACGCGGATAAACTGCAGATCTTTACCGATGTTAAGCTCAATCTGGCGGGACATGTCTTTGGCGTCCCAGCTTTTGACCGTGTCGCTGATGTGGCGGGTCAGAAACGCCGCGAAATCCGGCGCAAGGCGGTGCGCGGCCTGCTCCAGATGCTCGTTCAGCGACGCCCGCAGGCTGGCATCGTTAGACAGCGTTTCGCCAAACCACAGCCCGGCGTTGGCGATGCGCTGCTTCACCCGCGAGTCCTCGCTCTGCATATCCGCCTTCAGCCACTGGCGCAGGTCGGCCCACATCTCTCCCAGATAGCGGTTAAACGCCTCGTCGTTTTTCAGGTAGTGCTTGATGTTGTCGGCTTTGGCCGCCATCTCCGGGTCGTTTTTCAGGTTGTCGATAAGCTTCAGCGTGGCGCGGTCAAACGCCTGACGGATCTGGTGCGTGCGGTCGTGGCTGATATCGTCCAGCAGCGTATTCACCGCGTTTGACACCATCTCCGCGCTTTGATCGCCCAGCCACTCGGTGGGCAGCACCATCGCCTTGCGCGGGTGTTCGGTCTTCAGCCAGTGGACGATCTGGTCAGAGATAAACTCTCGCGTGCTTTCCCGCTGAATCAGGGTAATCAGGCGGTTGATGATGGCGTCCAGCAGCACCTGGTGGCGGTTGTTTTTGGTCATGCTCTCCAGCATCACGGCGCTGGTCTCGGTGAAATCCACCTTGTCGATGGCCTTATGCACCGCCCGTTTAAGCAGGCGCTGAATGCGTCCGTCATCGGTCAGTTCGAGAAAACCACTCATCACCTGCATCAGATGCAGCCCGACGCGCTGGGCGTTGTCGGGCTTGCTGAACCAGGCGCCAATCATTTGCGCGGGTTCATAGCGGCGGATCAACGCGACCAGCGACTGGGTATCGAGAAATTTCTCCTGCACAAACTGGCCGAGATTGTCGCCGATCCGGTCCTTATTGCGCGGGATAATCGCCGTATGGCGCGAGATAAATGGAATGGGCACCCGGCGGAACAGCGCGACGACGGCAAACCAGTCCGCCAGCGCGCCGACCATCGCCGCCTCGGCAATGGCCTTCACGCCGCGCACCCAGAAGGTCTGCGGCAGGAACAGGGTGGTGATAAACGCCGCGGCGGCAATCAGCAGCAGCGACAGCGCCAGCAGCTTGGCGCGTTTGAGTTCAGCGATTTTTTCCATGGGTTAAGGATAGAGGGAAGCGGGGGGAAAGTGCAAAGAAGGAGAAGGACCTCCGCGTTTCAGCTTCTGGAATACGCCTTCAGAAAATGAAATTGAACGATGTCGACCGGTTCAATTTACGAACGTTTTGTATATGCTTTTTTGTATATACAATAAGGGAAGGGTACACTATGCCAACGGAGTTTGAATGGGATACCAACAAAGCGAAAAGTAATCTCATTAAGCATGGGATCCGCTTTGAAGAGGCTGTTCTGGTGTTTGACGATCCTTACCATTTATCTCTGCAGGATCGTCATGAAAATGGAGAGTTCCGTTGGCAGACCATTGGTCTTGTACATGGTCTAATTGTCATTATGGTCGCACACACGGTACGTTTTGAAAGTGGTGACGAAGTCATTCGAATCATTAGCGCACGAAAGGCGGACCGTAAAGAGAGGAGCCGTTATGAGCATGGTTAAACATAAACGCGGTAGTGCGCCTGAGGTTAGTGCTCGTCGTGAGGCTGAGCTCAAAGCACTCGCCGAAAAATCGGAAGCAGAGATTGATTACAGCGATATCCCTGCCACGGGGGATGAACAGTGGTCAGGGGCGGTGCGAGGGAAGTTCTATCGACCACTCAAAACTCAGGCATCTGTACGTATCGACGCTGACGTGATGGAATGGCTTAAACGGCCTGGAAAAGGTTATCAGACGAGGCTCAATGCTATTTTGCGTGAAGCAATGCTGCGCGATCAAAACAAAAAATAAGCAATGGGCGGCGTCAGGCTGCCCGCTATCTCAGCGTATAATTTCCAGTAGCCGCCACAGCACCCACCCGCCAAACCCTATCAACACCACCCCCGCCGTGCGCTCAATCCACCACAGCGAACGGCTGAGCTTGTGTTGAACCGCCCTCAACCCCATCAGCGTCACCAGCGCCAGATCCCACACCAGCACCACCATCACCATCCAGACGCCGCAGGTCGCCTGCTGAAGCAGCGTGACGTCCGGCCCCAGCAGCGCCGTCATCAGCGCCAGATAGAACAGCGCGTTCTTCGGGTTAAGCAGCGCCGAACCGAGCCCCAGCAGGATCTGCTTCATCAGAGAAGGGCACCGCTGTCGGGTTTCTGCAAGCGCCAGCGCCTGCGGCCGGCTGCGCACCAGATGCGAGCCGATCCACAGCAGATACAGCGCCCCGCAAAGTTCGATCAGCGTAAACAGCCACGTAAACTGGCGCAGCGCGCTCCAGCCGATAATCACCAGAAGAATATAAAGCGCGTTTCCCGCGGCGATGCCGAGGCACAGCCCGGCGCTGCCGCGCAGCCGATAGCGCGCCGCGTAGCCCACAAGCAGGAAAAAATCCGGGCCCGGGCTCAACAGCGCAACAAAATGCGCCAGCGCCAGGGCGAGAAAAGCGGAAGGGAAGAACAGTTCCATAGCGACCTCAGTTAACAATCTGAGGTCAGAGTACGGCGCTGCAGAACCTATTTATTGTCTGATATTGATCGGCCCGTGGCGTACTGGCGCGGCGTGGCGGCGGTATAGCTGACGAAGGTCTTATGAAAATGGCTCTGGTCGGCAAAGCCGCTCTGGTAGCCGACGTCGGCGATGTCGTCCCCGGCGCGCAGCCGCGCTTTGGCGAACTCCACGCGGGAGACGTTGAGAAAGCTGCCCGGCGTCAGGCCGGTGTCCTGCCGGAAGGTGCGGATCAGCGTCTCCTTGCGCAGCGAGAAGCGTTGGGCAAGCTCGTCGAGGGAAGGCGGGCAGGTGAGATCGGAAAGAAATGCCTCCTGAACCTGCTGGCTGGTTGGGCGAAGCGCATCTGCGCTATCCGCGCCGAGGGGAAGAGCAGAAAGCAGTTTCTCCACGGACGCTGGAGACATGGTCTCGACAACGTCCAGGTAATGGGCAAACAGGTCAGGGTTACGAATCACCTGTAGCACCAGCGGAAGCTCGGTGTCGATATAGAGCATATGGTAGCTGCGCGGCTGCCCGGCGACGGGGTTGCAGCTGTGCGGCGCAGAGGCCGGGATCACAATGAGGTCCCCGGGATGAAGGATGTACTCTCTGTCATGACACACGCAGCAGGTCTGGCCCTCCACAATCGCGCCGATGGAGAGCTGAGGGTGACTATGGCGTTTGTACGCCTGCGTGCTCTCCCACGTGCTGCGCAGCTCAAGGCCCTGGGTACGGTGAAAAGTCTGACGAACGTGTCGGGTATCGGTCATGGGAACTCCTTCTGGAGGTTTTTTATACCACGTCAGCGAACCGTCCGACACTGCTTAACTCAGAACCTTCCGGATATACCCAACTTTACGTCCATCGCCAGTCATGTTGACTACCCTTAATACCCTAAGCGGTAAAACAAGGAGATTCGACATGGCTTATCAGACAGTAAATCCTGCCACTAACCAGCTCATCAAAGAATACCCCTCACATACCGACGCGGATATCGAAGCGGCGCTCAGGGCGGCCGATGCGCTTTATCATTCCGAGTGGGCGAAAGGCGACATCAATCAGCGTCTGCCGGTGCTGCATAAGCTCGCCGACCTGATCGACGAGCGCGTGGAGGATCTGGCGAAAATCGCCAGCCAGGAGATGGGTAAGCTCATCGAACAGAGCCGCGGCGAGGTGAAGCTGTGCGCGCAGATCGCCCGCTACTACGCCGACAACGCGAAGCAGTTCCTGGCCCCGGTGAAGTATGACTCTGAACTCGGGGAAGCGTGGGTGGAGCATCACCCCATCGGCGTGCTGATGGCCGTTGAGCCGTGGAACTTCCCGTATTACCAGCTGATGCGCGTTCTGGCGCCGAACCTGGCGGCGGGGAACCCCGTCATTGCCAAGCATGCCAGCATCGTGCCGCACTGCGCCGAGACCTTTGCGCACCTGGTGCGCGAGGCGGGGGCGCCGGAAGGGGCGTGGACCAACCTGTTTATCTCGTCCGAGCAGGTGGCGAACATCATTGCCGACGATCGCGTACAGGGCGCAGCGCTGACCGGCTCTGAAAAGGCCGGCAGCGTGGTGGCCGCGCAGGCGGCCAAGCACATCAAAAAATCTACGCTGGAGCTGGGCGGTAACGACGTCTTCGTCGTTCTGGATGATGCAGACCTGGAGAAGGCCGTCAAAATTGGCGTGAATGCGCGACTCAACAATGCCGGGCAGGTCTGCACCGCGGCGAAGCGCTTTATCCTGCATGAGAAGATTGCGGATGCCTTCCTGAGCAAATTCACCGAAGCGTTTAAGCAGGTGAAGATCGGCGATCCGCTGGACGAAAGCACCACGCTGGGGCCGCTGTCGTCTAAAGATGCGCTGGAAACGCTCACCAGACAGGTTAACGAGGCGGTGAAAAACGGTGCCACGCTGCACTATGGTGGCAAGCCGGTGCAGCGCGACGGGAGCTTCTTCGAACCGACGATTTTGACGAATATCTCCCGCGACAACCCGGCGTACTTTGAAGAGTTCTTCGGCCCGGTGGCGCAGATGTACGTGGTGAAAAACGACGACGAGGCGGTCGCGCTGGCGAACGACTCCCACTACGGCCTGGGCGGGGCGGTGTTCAGCCAGGACATCGAGCGCGCGAAGAAAATGGCGTCGCGGATCGAGACCGGGATGGTGTATATCAACTGGCTCACCGATACCGCGCCAGAGCTGCCGTTCGGCGGCGTGAAGCGCTCCGGCTACGGGCGCGAGCTGTCGGATCTGGGTATCAAAGAGTTTGTGAACCAGAAGCTGGTGGTGGTGCGTAAGTAAGAGGTAATAAAAAACCTGCCAGCCGGCAGGTTTTTTTTAAAGGGATTATTGCACTTCGATCTTGTCCCAGCCGCTTTTAAACATGCAGCTGTCGACTAACGTATCCCGGCGATATTCATTCGCGTCTTCTACCGTGTAGCTCGTGGAAATATCCTTTTTCTTGTTCTTTTTGTCCGTTTTTTCCGAGCTCGAACCGGTCACTACGTTATCCGGGGGCAGATCGATCAGGGCCTGTGCTTCGCATTCCGTGAGCTTTTTATTCATCTCAGTATCGCTGACGCCCGGTTTTACCCATTTGTACTGGACGCACCCGGTGAGCATCAGCGTGAGGCTCAAAACGCAAAGCGCGGTGATGCGGTGTTTCATCAGAAGCTGACTCCACCGCCGACATATGCGCCGTCAATCAGGGTGTGGTTTGGACGACCATCTTTGCCGTCAACGCTCACGTGGCGGTAGCCCACTTTCAGCGTAACCGGTTTGATTGGGGTCCAGCTTACGCCGCCGTTGGCTTCCACGTAATTTTTCACGCTGTTGTTCAGGCCTTCTGGTGCCGCATAGCCTTCACCGTACACGTGGATGCTGTCGGTCAGCGCAACGTTTACGCCGCCGCCAATCGGGAAAGCAACGCCGTTATCGCCTTTTTTCGGGCCGATGTAGATGGCTTTTGCGCCCGCGTTCAGCATCACCGGGCCCACTTCCAGGTTGTAACCTGCGCCCACGCCGCCAGTCTGGGTACCGTCGTCGGTGTTTTTCAGCCAGTTACTTTCGAGATAAACACCGGATGAGGATTTCCCCATTTCCAGATTGAGGTTGGTAAAGTTTTTACCCTGTTCAATGCTGCCGCCCATTGCCAGTGCGGAACCTGATACGGCAGCCAGAGCAGAAAGGAGAAGGATATTCATTTTTTTCATGTTTCGTGCCTCATCATCAAATTAATCTGGGGGCACCTTAACAAGCGATGTTTATGACTGCAAATGTGATGCAAATCGACTTTTAATGCTGGTATTGTTAATTTTTTTATCTTTATTTGTAACGCCAAGGTTGGGTTGTTGGTGTGTCAACGCACAAATTTCAGGCGTTGAGGAACAGTTTAATTTTGTGACTAAACGAAATCTGAACGAGCCGGGGATAGTAATTTGAGATGAATTAATTGGGATTCTAATAATTTCCAATTCCATTTCTAAAATCACATAAAAAAAACAATTTTTTACAACTTTGTGGTCAATATTCGTTCAGATGCCCGGCCACGTTTTCGTTCTATGTCATTTTTCTGACACGTTTGTTCATTACGTTGTGGGCTTCACTTTCTGGATACTAACAATATGAAAAGAAGAATTATTCCTGTGCTTATCGGTTGTGCGCTCTCTTTCTCTGGCCTGGCGGCGCAGCCCACGGCGGAGCGCTATGTCGTCAGCTTCCCTGACGGCTCACACGTAAAATACAGCGGCGCGTTTGCCGACGCGTTTCCGAATGGACTCCCGGTGGGGATTGGTTCTGGCCTTCTGTTTACGGGCAAGCAGGGCGATGCCCTTACCTTCGCGACCGTGACCGATCGCGGTCCCAACGCCGATGCGCCCAAAATGGGCAAAAACGAAGCCAAAATTTTTGTCACACCGGATTTCGCGCCGCTACTGATGACTATCCGCGTTCAGAACGGCAAAGCTGAGGCAACGGATGCCCGCCCGCTGCATGATGATAAAGGCGAGATTAACGGCCTGCCGCTGCAAAGCGGCGTGATTGGCTCCACCAATGAAGTGGCATTCAGCGATACCCTCAAAATTCTGAAGGGTGACAACCGCGGGCTGGACACGGAAGGCATCACCCCGGACGGCAAAGGCGGCTTCTGGCTGTGCGACGAGTACGGCCCGTTCCTGATTAACGTCGACAGCAAAGGGAAAATTCTGGCGATCCACGGGCCGCAGGCTGCGGAAGGGGAAAAATCCATCGCAGGTGGTCTGCCAAACGTTATCAAATGGCGCCAGCCGAACCGTGGCTTTGAAGGCCTGACCCGGATGCCGGACGGGCGTATTATCGCCGCCGTGCAAAGCACGCTGGATATCGACGGTAAGAGCAAAAAGCAGGCATTGTTTACGCGTCTGGTCAGCTTCGACCCGGCGACCGGGAAAACGGCGATGTACGGCTACCCCATCGACAGCGCGGCCTACAGCAAAAACAGCGATGCTAAAATCGGCGACATCGTGGCACTGGATGACCAGCATATCCTGCTGATTGAGCAGGGTGAGGATAAAAACGACGCGATGCGTAACCTTATCTACAAGGTGGATCTGAGCAAGGCGAGCGACCTGACCGCCTTCGATAAGCCGGGCGAGTACCCGGAGTTTGATGATGAGAAAACCCTGGTGCAGCGCGGCATTACCCTTGCTGCAAAAACGCAGGTCGTCGATCTGCGCGCGCTGGGTTGGCAGCAAGAGAAAGCCGAAGGGCTGGCGCTGATCGACAGCAAACGGCTTGCGGTGGCGAACGATAACGACTTTGGCGTGAAGGTGGCGATGCAGCACCCGGTCGAGGGCAAAAAGCTCAAGGATTATCGAGTGAACGCGGAAGGCAAGCTGACGCTGGATGATAAACCGGTGGAAACCACGCTCAGCGTGAAGCCGCTGAAGAAGCCGGAATCGGACAGCGAACTGTGGATTGTGACGCTGCCGGAGGCGTTGAAATAATACCAGGCGTTACCCCTCACCCTAACCCTCTCCCCGCAGGGGAGAGGGGATTGTTTGGTGCTTACTGGACAGCTAGACCGTCTTAACGCTCTTTTCCCAGGTCTCGACCAGATGATCGCGCAGACTTCCGGTTCCGTGCATGGTCACCAGAAGATTCTGGCGCGCGCGGGTAAATCCAACATACAGTCGCTTAATATCGTCGCTCAGATCTTCTACATTCCTTTCCTTTGCGGCATCCATAATGGCGACCGATTGAAATTCAAGACCCTTACTGCTTGGCAGCGGCATTACGCAGAGGAAATCATTCTGTGGTGACCAGTGTTTTTTATCATCGCTGGAGACAATCATCTGGTAGGGGATCTTGCGGGCTTCGAGCCTTGGTCCGAGCATACCCGAAATACTGTAAGTTGAGGGGCAGAGTATAGCGATTTCCGACCAGGCAACACCCTGTTGTCGCTGCTCAGTGACCCAATCGAGAACGCGTGTAATCTCCTCGTCCTGATTATCAAAGCTTGCCAGCGCCGGATAGTTTCCGGACAGTCCACCTGCGGCAGGCAGCTGGTATTTGAGGGAATCTTCAATGTGATTATTGAGATAATTAAAAGCAATACTGCTGGCAAAATGGAGTATTTGCCGGGTGTTGCGATAATTGGTATCCAGAATAGTGGTGCGGCCCTTAGCCTTTATATCGACGCTGGACAGGGTAAAATCGAGAGCTTTCTTTTTCTGATAGATTGACTGAGCGTCATCGTAGAGGAAAAGCAGGGAGCTATCTTTATCGTCCGGCATCTTAGCGAGGATTCTTAGCCATTCCGGCTTAAAATCATGTCCTTCATCTATCAAAACGGCGCTGTACTGTTCCGGTTTGATAATGCCCTCTTCAAATGCCAGCGTCAGCGCATTTTCCATTAGCTCAATAAAATTTTTGCCCCTGGGGGGAAGTCGTCGATGCGCGTTTAATTGCTGGTAGCACCAGGCATGAAAATGGATAACCTCGACAGGAAGCCTCAGGCTGTGCTGTTCGAGCTGCGCTTTGAGCTTTTTGGCCAGCGTAATGTTGTAGCAAATCACCAGTATCGGTTTGGTGTTTTCTATATTGTTGGCAAGCTCGATGCAGCGGTGATACAAAATGAGCGTTTTGCCTGATCCTGCCACACCATGAATGACCCGGTGTCCCGTCCCCATACTTCTGGCGAGTTGTTCCTGGTTCCTGTCCATCATGCATACCACATCAGGGGTGTGGAACGTAAAATTATCCAGGTCAACCCGCGTGACCGATGGGTTAATGCGGACATCGGGATAAAGATGCCATCGGATGCGGTCGAGCTGCTGTGGTGTTGTGTGATGAACGAAGTGGTGTTTGAGAAGGGATTCGAGCCGGGCGGAGATTTGTTCTCGGGTCATAAACTCGGTCAGTTCATCTTTGCAAATCACCTGGCTGGTGGGCAATATTTCTTCTAACGCTTCGGGGGTAAAACTCTTTTCCAGCTGTGCCCGGGTGATGTTGCTCAAATAAACACCGTATCCATACGGCATAATAAAGCTGCCTTCATAATCTCCTTGTTGTTGACGAAGCAGAGGATCGTTTTTCAGACTGTCAATGGTGTTAAAGGTATATTGTCGAACCTGTTCGAGTGGGTTTTTCAACGGCTCAACGC
The DNA here is from genome assembly GCF_058354905.1 of Enterobacter sp. ECC_219_Taxon_10. Lineage (NCBI taxonomy): Bacteria > Pseudomonadati > Pseudomonadota > Gammaproteobacteria > Enterobacterales > Enterobacteriaceae > Enterobacter > Enterobacter sp. ECC_219_Taxon_10. The sequence goes on from NZ_CM178005.1 coordinate 640,645, forward strand.
CGTTTTTGGTTTCATAGTGAATATGCGTTTTGTTGGCCGACTTTATTTTTGTGACAAACCAGTCTTTGACTTCTATAAACAGCAAACCTTTTTCGGGGGCGAGAATCACAAAGTCGGGATGCTCTTGCTTATCGCCCATTCGGGTATCATACCAGCAGGTACACTGTTCGCTGAGGCCCCCCTCCAGGAGTCTTGCCAGCCTTTTTTCTCCAGCCGTGATCTTCTCGCTACAGCTGCTGATTGTGGGAATAATGAGTGCCATGTGATGTCTACCAATTCATGAATAGTATAATTCTGCGCAATTAATATTGTCGTAAATATTAATCTAAGCAGGATTTCATTATTGTTAAGGACATTAACAGACAATATTGCAAACAGAAAGAGTGAAGCGCGGAATTTGCTTTAGGGGAACGCGCTCCCTTTCAGGATTATAAGGGAGCGATTGTTTATTTTTTCAGACCCGCAAACGCTGCCCGGATTTCTTCTTCCGGCAGCTGTATGCCAATAAACACCATCACGCTGTGCGGCGCGTCATCCCCCCACGGGCGATCCCAGTCGGCGCTGTACAGGCGCTGTACGCCCTGGAATAGCAGGCGGTTCGGCTCGCCGCCGATCCACAGCATCCCTTTGTAGCGCAGCAGCTTGTCGGCAAACGACAGCAGCAGGTTTTCCATCACGCGGGAGACCTCGCTGATGTCCACCGGGTAGTCCAGCTCCACCACAATCGACGCCACGTCGTTTTGCTTGTTGGACATAAAGTGGAAGCGCGGTTTCGCGGTGACGTTCTCCTCCAGCATAAAGCCGTTGGTGTTGAACAGCTGAGACAGATCGATGTCGCCATGCGTCACCGTGTAAATCGGCGCGCGGGAATTAATGCGCGTCAGCCGCTCGCGCAGTTTTTCGCTGTCGCCCGCCACGTCGGTTTTGGTCAGCAGGATGCGGTCGGCGTAGCCCACCTGAGACTGGGCGATGGTGAACTGGTTCATCTGCTCGTCGGCGTGGACCGCGTCTACCAGGGCAATCACCCCGTCCAGCAGGTAGCGCTGGCAAAGAATATCGTGCGAGAAAAAGGTCTGAATGATCGGGCCGGGGTCGGCCATGCCGGTGCACTCGATCACCAGACGGTCAAAGTCGATGTCGCCGCGATCGCGGCTGTCGAGCAGGTCCAGCAGGGCGTCTTCGAGCTCGTTAGAGCGGGTGCAGCAGATGCAGCCGTTGGTCAGGGTTTTGATCTGGGTGGCGCGATCGCCAATCAGCTGATCGTCTACCGAGACTTCGCCAAATTCATTTTCGATGACGGCGATTCTGAAGCCGTGCTGCTCGTTCAGGATGTGGCGCAGCAGGGTGGTTTTACCGGCGCCGAGGAAACCGGTCAGCAGGGTAACGGCAATCGGGGTCATGGTCTCTCCTTTAGCAGCAGCGGACGCCGCCTTCTCCACTTCCGCCGTAGCGCGCTTCCTGACGCTCGCGGAAGAATTCGGTGTAGGTCATGTACGGCTTGTCCGGATGATTGGTCTTCATATGCTCAACGTAGTTGTCATAGTCCGGAATGCCAATCAGCATTTTCGCCGCCTGACCGAGGTATTTTTTCGCTTCGCCTAAGTTACCAAACATTGTGGGGTCCAGACAGGAAAAGCCCCTCACCCCGGCCCTCTCCCCAAAGGGGAGAGGGTGTATAAAGTCCCCTCTCCCCTTTGGGGAGAGGGTTAGGGTGAGGGGGGATGATTAATGGTGCGAAGAGGTTTTCACGCCGCCTTCCGGTACCGGCACGTACGGGGTTTCTTTATCCGTACGGCCTTCGGTGTTGCGCACTTTCATCCAGGTTTTGATGCCGTAGAAGATAATGCTGTACACCACCACCAGGAACAGAATGCTCAGACCCGCGTTGGTGTAGTTGTTCACCACGATATGGTTCATGTTGGCAATCTGCTGGGCGGTCAGATCCGCGCCGCCTGCGGCAATCTTCTCTTTGTACTGGTTAGCCATGAAGAAGAAGCCTTCCAGCTGTGGGTTGGTGCTGAACAGCTTCAGGCCCAGCGCCCAGGTGGTGCAGAGCAGCAGCCACAGCGCGGGAACGACGGTCACCCAGATGTATTTGGTGCGTTTCATCTTCACGAGGACAACGGTGCCCAGCACCAGGGCTACGGCTGCCAGCATCTGGTTAGAGATACCGAACAGCGGCCACAGGCTCTTCACGCCGCCGAGCGGGTCAACAACGCCCTGATACAGCAGATAACCCCACAGACCTACGCAGCCCGCAGTACCCAGAACACCCGCTACCAGAGAGTCGGTTTTCTTCAGGAACGGCACGAAGTTGCCGAGCAGATCCTGCAGCATGAAGCGGCCCGCACGGGTACCTGCATCCAGGGCGGTGAGGATGAACAGCGCTTCAAACAGAATACCGAAGTGGTACCAGAAGCCCATGTCCGCCCACGGCAGCACTTTGTGGAATACGTGTGCGATACCCACTGCCAGCGTCGGCGCACCGCCTGCGCGGTTCAGGACGGAAGGCTCGCCGATGTCTTTCGCGGTCTGCATGATCTGCTCAGGCGAAATCACGAAGCCCCAGGAGCTGACGGTCGCCGCCGCATGTGCGCTGGCCTCTTTCAGCTGCGCCATGATCAGCGCGGTATTTTCGCCACCCATCTCGTGCAGGTTTGGCATGGTGATGCCCAGACCCGCCGGCGGGGTGTTCATCGCGAAGTACAGACCTGGCTCGATGATAGACGCCGCGACCAGCGCCATAATCGCCACGAAGGACTCCATCAGCATTGCGCCGTAACCGATGAAGCGCGCGTCGGTTTCGTTGGCCATCAGCTTCGGCGTGGTGCCGGAGGAGATCAGCGCGTGGAAGCCAGACACGGCACCGCAGGCGATGGTGATAAACAGGAACGGGAACAGGGCGCCTTTCCACAGCGGACCGGTGCCGTCAATGTACTGGGTCACCGCCGGCATTTTCAGCTCAGGGTTGATGATCACAATCCCGATCGCCAGCCCTACGATCACGCCGATCTTCAGGAAGGTCGCCAGGTAGTCGCGCGGAGCCAGAATCAGCCACACCGGTAGCAGGGCGGAAACGAACGCGTAACCGATCAGCGCGAAGGTGATGGTGGTGTCTTTGAAGGTCAGCGCCGGGCCCCAGTACGGGTCGTGCGCAATCACGCCGCCGAAGTAGATGGAGGCGACCAGCAGCACGATACCGATGACCGACACTTCGCCCACGCGGCCAGGGCGCAGGAAGCGCATGTAGATGCCCATGAACAGCGCAATCGGTACGGTAGAGCAGACGGTGAAGACGCCCCACGGACTTTCGGCCAGTGCCTTCACCACGATCAGCGCCAGCACCGCCAGGATGATGATCATAATCAGGAAGCAGCCGAAGAGGGCGATCGTGCCCGGCACGCGGCCCATCTCTTCTTTGATCATCTCGCCCAGCGACGAGCCGTTACGGCGTGAGGAGATAAACAGCACCATAAAGTCCTGCACCGCCCCCGCCAGCACCACGCCCGCCAGCAGCCAGAGCGTACCCGGCAGGTAGCCCATCTGCGCGGCCAGCACCGGGCCGACCAGCGGGCCCGCGCCTGCAATGGCGGCAAAGTGGTGACCAAACAGCACGTAGCGGTTGGTTGGCACGTAGTTCAGGCCGTCGTTGTTAATGACCGCCGGGGTGGCGCGCGTCGGGTCGAGCTTCATGACCTTCTGCGCGATGTACAAGCTGTAGTAGCGATAAGCCACAAGATAGACGGAGACAGACGCGACCACGATCCACAGGGCGCTTACGTGTTCGCCCCGGCGCAATGCGACAACCGCCAGACAGAAAGCACCGAGGATCCCGAGTAAGGCCCAGGGCACGTGCTTAAGTAGTTTTTTAGTATCCATAGTAAGACCTGGTTTTTTATGTAAAGAAAAAAGGGTCAGGGTTCGTTGTGAGGAGGTATTGATTAATGCTGGAGCGATCGTGCCAGATCCGCGCGCGCGTAAAGGACGGTAAATGAGTGAGTGGTTGAAAGTGATGGGTGAGCGGTCAAAGAACGCGGCGAGTGGTTAAGGCTCGCCGCTGGCGGGGGAAATTATGTGATTGAGATCACGTGGTTTTCCGGGCTGCGCTCCATCGACAGGTAGTTTTCCAGCGTCTTGATGAGCTTCTCCTTCAGCCAGCTCGGCTCCAGGATCTGAATATTCGGCAGCCAGTAGAACAGCAGCGGCAGGATCTGGTTTTCGTGTGCCGCCTGGCAGCGCAGCGTGACGCCGCCGCGTTGTTGCTCCAGCAGCTCTTGTTCCGGCAGGAGATCGCGGCGCAGGAAGTAATGTGAAATATTATCCTTAATGAATATTTTCACGGTGAAAGTAGTTTCGGAAACCCACGGGTCGAGGCTTTTTTCCAGCAATGCCCGAACATTTTCATCAGGGGTAAAAAGGGTTTTTTGAATATCAAACCAGCTAATCTGGCTTAATGAAAAGGATTTCAACCGGCTATTTTCGGTAGCTTGTAAATACCATATATTTTTTTTGTTAATGAGTTTATAGGGATTAATCAGACGGGTTTTACCCTTATAAACGATCTGACAGACATTATGGTTCTTAATCGATTTCTCGATTTTTGCTAAATGGCGGCGGATATCACGCTGTACCGTGTGCTCTGCGTCATTACCGAGGATGAGAATATGGTTTTCGTCGACGCGCGCCTCCAGTTTTTGCCAGAAGTCCGTATTTCTTTCAGGGAAAAAATTATCGGCATTCAGGAAGTTAGCCAGAGCGTGATGTAATCCCTGCCCGCCGGGAGATTGGGCGGAGTGGATCAGCCGATATAGCCCGTTACCGGTATGTTCAACAATGGGCGAGAGCGCATTTAAATCCCGGTAGACGGTACGCTCGGTAATTTTAAATTTCTCCATTAGCGCACTGCGGTTTACCACGCCGTGTAAATGTAGCTCAAGGAGAATATCGACCAGACGTTCAGCCGAGCGGCTCCGCGTCGTTTTAGCCATAAGGTCTTCCTGTATATTGGGTATGCGCTGAACAATGCAAAAAGCACTGACCGGAGATGTCAGTATTCAGGCACAGAAAATTTCTCTTATGGATATATAACGGCGTGATTTAGCGGAAACCTTAGGAATTTTTGTAGAAAGCGGCGCTGGCCCGAAAAAAGGCCAGCGCGAGGGGGGATCACACGGCGGCTTCCGCCTCCATCATGACCGGATGGAAACGACGCCTGAAGTAGATCAGGCCGTGTCCCGCGTCACTCAGGATAATGTTTTTCACTTCGACAAGATAAACCAGATGCGTGCCGATGGTTTGCACCTGAATAATCTCGCCTTCGAGGCTGGCCAGCGCGCCTTTCAGCACCGGCTGCGCCAGCGGGCCTTTCTGCCAGCAGGAGAGGGCGAAGCGCTCCTCCATTGTCATGGCGGTCATTCCGGCGAAGTGGCGGGCCATGATCTCCTGCTCGTGGTTCAGCACGTTAACGCACAGCCTGCCGTTGCCCTGAAAGACCGGGTTCATGGCGCTGTTGGCGTTGATGCACACCATCACCGACGGCGGGGTATCCGTCACCGAGCAGACGGCGGTGGCGGTGATGCCGCAGCGGCCCGCCTCGCCCTCGGTGGTGACCACATTGACCGCCGCCGACAGGCTGCTCATTGCGTCGCGAAAACGCAGGCGTTGTTCATCTAAATGCATTGCAACCTCCCGCTGCGCTATTTCAGCAGCTTGTCGAGCATGTTGATATCGCTGTTGTTGTGCAGGTGCGGCACCGTCCAGCCGTGCTGGTCGTATTCGGACATGCAGCGGTCGACCATCGCCATCATTTTGTCCATGTTGCCGGAGCTCTGCGCCTGACGCAGGCACTGCAGGCGGATCTCATCCTGGCTGCCGGAGTAGTTGATTTCGTACAGCTCGTGGCGGCCGCCAAACTCGCTGCCGATGGCGTCCCACATTAGTTTTAAAATCTTGATGCGTTCAACGTGGTCCATACCGTTGGAGCCGCGCACGTATTTCGCCAGATACTGGTCGATCTGCGGGTTGTTCAGATCCCGGGCGCTGGACGGCAGGTAGATCAGCCCGGACGTCACGTTACGCTCGATGATGTTCTTGATCTTCGCGTAGGCCATCGGGGCCATGACGCGGTAGGTTTGCAGCGCGGCGTGATCCGGCAGATACGCGCCGTTTACCCACGGGGTGGCTTCGGAACACATGGAGTCGCTCAGCGCCCAGAACATATTGCGCCAGGCCACCACTTCGCCGAGATCCGCCTGTACGCCGCGGAACTCCAGGGTACCGGTGCACTCCAGGGATTTCTTCAGCAGGGCGGTGATGAAGTCGAGCTTCACCGCCAGGCGCACGCAGGCCTGCAGCGGGTACATGCGTGCAAAGCCGCCCTCCATCGTCCAGCGACGGCAGCGGTCGAAATCGCGGTAGATCAGCATGTTTTCCCACGGGATCAGCACGTGATCCATCACCAGGATCGCGTCGTTCTCATCGAAGCGGCTGGAGAGCGGGTAGTCGTACGGGGAGCCGGTAGCGCCTGCCACCATCTCGTAAGAGGCGCGGGAGATCAGCTTCACGCCTTCGGCATCCATCGGCGCGACGAACATCAGCGCGAAGTCCGGGTTTTCACCCATCACCTGCGCGGAGCCGAAGCCGATCATGTTGTAGTGGGTCAGCGCCGAGTTGGTTGCCACCACTTTCGCACCGCTGACGATAATCCCGGCGTCGGTCTCTTTCTCCAGCTTGATGTAGACGTCTTTCACCTCGTCCGCAGGCTTGTGGCGGTCGATAGGCGGGTTAACGATGGCGTGGTTGAAGTACAGGCCGGTTTCCTGAATGCGGGTGTACCAGTTGCGGGCGTTCTGTTCGAACTGGCCGTAGAAGGCCGGGTTGGCGCCGAGCGCGCAGCCGAACGCGGCCTTGTAGTCCGGCGTACGTCCCATCCAGCCGTAGCTCAGGCGCGACCACTCAGCGATGGCGTCGCGCTGCTGGCGCAGGTCGTCGGCGCTTTTCGCCACGCGGAAAAACTTGTGGGTATAGCCGCCGCTGCCGGTGTCGGTGCCCCAGCAGAGCGTGTCCTGCATGTCCGGCTTGTGCAGGGCGTCGTACATCTGCGCGATGGAGGCCGCCGCGTTGCGAAACGCCGGATGGGTGGTGACGTCTTTAACGCGCTCGCCGTAGATATAAATCTCACGACCGTCCTGCAGGCTTTTTAAATACTCTTCGCCGGTTAACGGACGTTTGGCGTCTGCGCGAAAATCTTCAGGCTTCATAGGGACCTCGTATCGGAATTGGTTTGTTAAATTTATGTTTTGTTTTTGTTGTTTAATTGAAGCCTGAGAGGGGCGAGACGTGAAGGGACGATTGGGACAACGGCGGGTACTTTTCGGGCGGGATTGGGATTTGTGATCGTTGTCCCCTCACCCCGGCCCTCTCCCCAAAGGGGCGAGGGTGTAATCGTTCCCTCTCCCCTTTGGGGAGAGGGTTAGGGTGAGGGGAAAGGTTTTACCGGTACTTTCTGCGCCCGATACGCGCTCGGCGAGCACCCCACTAATCGGTTAAAAAACCGGGCAAAATAGGCCGGATCCTTAAACCCCAGCTGCCAGGCAATCTCGCTCACCGCGCTGTCGGAGAAGAGTAGCAGCCGCCTGGCTTCGCGCAGCTGGCGGTCGAAGATCAGTCGCTTCGGCGGGCGGTTGGCAAAGCGGCGGCAGATATCGGTCAGGCGGGATTCGGTGAGGTGCAGCTCGCCAGCGTATTCCGGCACCGTCCAGTGTTGGTGGTAGTGCGCATCAATCAGCTGGGTAAAGCGCTGGAACAGCTTCAGCTCGCCGCGCATACCGCCCGAAGCGTGGTCGTCGAGCTTTGCGTTGCGCAGCAGCAGGGTAAAGACCGCCTGCGCCAGCAGGACCAGCGTGTGCTCGCGCCCCGGCAGCTGTTCCGTGGATTCCCGGGCAATCAGCTGCCAGTAATGCTTCAGCGCCGCCAGCTCGTCCGGCCTGTCGGCCAGCGAGAGGCAGATCCCCGGCAGGCCGAAGGCTTCCCGGGTGCCGGGGTAGAGCACCTCCAGCAGCGGCCAGATCAGATCTTCGCGTACCGTCAGCACGTGGCCGTCGCTGTCGGATTCGGTGATAAACGCGTGCGGCACCGACGGCGGCGTGAGGACAAACAGCGGGGCCTGCACCGAGTAGCGGTGATCGTCGAGCTGGAGCTCAATTTGCCCGGTATCGAGAAAGTGCATCTGAAAATACTGATCATGACGATGCGCCTGCATGTCGCGGCCAAAAAAGGCCGCCATGCGGGCGAACGACTGGTAATGCACATCGTCGGTGCCCAGACTTTCGTCGTACTCCTTGCTGATATCAATGTTGGCGATAGGGCTCTGGCACATGCTCGTTCCTCTGTTGATCCCGCTGCGTCATCGGAATGCGCGTCAGCACCAGCGCGCCGACCACCAGCAGCCCGGCCACAAACCACAGCCCGGAGCTGAAGCTGCCGGTCGCGTCGCGCAGGATCCCAATCAGCAATGGGCTGACGGCGGATCCGACGTTGCCGATGGCGTTGATCACCGCCAGCGCCACCGCGCGGGACTGCAGGCTAATAACCTGGTCCGGCGTGGTCCAGAATATCGCCATGGCGGTAAACGATCCGGTTGAGGCCATAATGATGCCAAGCAGCTGGATCAGGCTGTGATCGGTGGCTGAGGCCAGCATCCATCCCGCCGCGGCGAACAGGTACGGCAGGATGGTGTGCTTTTTTCGCTCTTTCAGCCTGTCGGAGCGGCGGCTCCACCAGATCATTCCGAGGATGGTGCAAAACTGCGGGATCGCCGCCAGCAGGCCGATGACGATGTTGCTGCTGCCCGTGTTGAAGCTTTGCAGGATCTGTGGCGTCCAGATGTTAATGGCGCTCAGGGTGTTGGTCAGGCAGAAGTAGGCCAGCGTGTAGAGCAGCACCGCAGGCGTCAGCACCTCGCGCAGCGTCGATCGCGGCGTGACGGATTGGGCGATGGCGACCTCCTGCTCGCGGGCGATCATCGCTTTCAGCGCCTGCTTTTCGTCATCGTCCAGCCAGGTGGCCTGATCCGGCGTGTCGTTGAGGTAAAACCAGGTCACCACGCCGAGCACCACCGACGGCAGCCCCTCCAGCAGGAACAGCCACTGCCAGCCCTTCAGGTTCCATAGCCCGTCCATCGCCAGAATGTAGCCGGAGAGGATCGAGCCGAGCATCATGGTCACCGGCATGGCGATCATAAACAGCGCGTTGGCGCGGGCGCGGTGATACGCCGGGAACCACCAGGTGAGATAGACCAGGATCCCCGGCAGGAAGCCAGCTTCGGCGATGCCCACCAGCATGCGCAGGACGTAGAGCGTTTCGGGGCTGGTGGCGAACATGGTGCAGGTGGAGGCGATGCCCCACACCACCATGATCCCGGCGATCCAGCGGCGCGCGCCGATTTTCGCCAGCATGATGTTGCTCGGGATCCCGCACAGCACGTAGGTGACGTAAAACAGCGTCGCGGCCAGGCCAAACATGGTCGACGTAAGGCCCAGATCTTTACCCATCGTCAGCCCGGCAAAGCCGATGTTGATGCGGTCAAGGAACGAAAAGACAAACAGGATAAAGAGAAACACGATCAAACGACGGAACAGCTTGTTGATCGCGCGATGTTCTATAGCTTTCATATCTTGCAGGGTAGAGGTCGTCATGCTGCGCTCCAGATCTTACGTTTAGTAGACGGATTTATTGTTATTCACTGACGTAACCGGTTGTTCGATAAAGCGCGCCGCCAGCGCTTCGGCGCCGCGGGCGAGCAGGGTGGTGTCGACGCCGACGGCGACAAACAGCGCGCCGAGTTCAAGGTAGCGTTTCGCCAGCTGCTCGTTCGCCATCAGGATGCCGGGGGCTTTACCCGCCGCACGGATCTGCGCGATCGCCTGCTCGATGGCGGCCTGCACCTCCGGGTGCTGCGGGTTGCCGGCAAAGCCCATGTCGGCGCTCAGATCCGCCGGGCCGATAAACACACCGTCGACCCCTTCCACGTCCAGGATCTGCGGCAGGTTTTTCAGCGCCTCGCGGGTTTCAATCTGCACCAGCACGCACATGGCATCGTTGGCCTGCTGCAGGTAGTCCGGGATGCGGTTCCAGCGCGACGCTCTTGCCAGGGCGCTGCCGACGCCGCGAATGCCCGCGGGCGGGTAGCGGGTCGCACGTACCGCCAGCCGCGCTTCGTCGGCGTTTTGCACCATCGGCACCAGCAGGGTTTGCGCCCCCACGTCCAGCAGCTGTTTGATCTGCACCGGGTCGTTCCACGACGGGCGCACTACCGGCTGGCTGGCGTACGGCGCGATAGCCTGCAGCTGGGTTAAGACGGTTTGCACGCTGTTCGGCGCGTGCTCGCCGTCGATCAGCAGCCAGTCGAAGCCTGCCCCCGCCAGCAGCTCGGCGCTGTAGCTGCTGGTCAGCCCCAGCCATAACCCGATTTGCGGGCGGCCCGCCTGCAGCGCCGCCTTGAATGCGTTTTGCATGTTTGTCTCCTTACACAAAGCGGCAGCTGATGGAGCCCATATTGCCGTAGTCGACGTGGAAGGTGTCGCCTCTGCTGGCCGGCACCGGGCGGGTAAACGAGCCGCCGAGGATGATTTGTCCCGGCTCAAGCTGCACGTCGTACGGCGCAAGCTTGTTCGCCAGCCACGCCACGCCGTTCGCCGGGTGGTTAAGTACGCCTGCGGCAACGCCGGTCTCTTCGATCACGCCGTTGCGGTAGAGCAGGGCGGAGATCCAGCGCAGATCCAGCTCGTCGGGCTTAATCGGGCGGCCGCCGAGGATCACCCCCGCGTTGGCGGCGTTATCGGAGATAGTGTCGAACACCTTGCGCGGGCGCTGGGTTTCCGGGTCGACGTTGTGGCAGCGGGCATCGATCAGCTCCAGCGCGGGGATGATGTAGTCCGTGGCGTTGTAGACGTCGAAGATCGTGCAGTTCGGGCCGCGCAGCGGTTTTGCCAGTACGAAGGCCAGCTCCACTTCGATGCGCGGGACGATGAAGCGATCGACGGGGATGTCGCTGCCGTCGTGGAAGAACATGTCGTCCAGCAGCGCGCCGTAGTCCGGCTCGCTGATCTGCGAGCTGGCCTGCATCGCTTTTGAGGTGAGGCCGATCTTGTGGCCTTTCAGCACGCGGCCTTCGGCGATTTTCAGGCTCACCCATTCGCGCTGGACGGCGTAGGCGTCTTCAATGGTGATCTCCGGGTACTCCAGCGAGATCGCGCGGATCTGCTCCCGGGACTGCTCCGCCTGATGCAGGCGATGGGCGATCAGGGTATGGGTATGTTTGTCGAGCATGGCGATATCCTGTTATACGTTTGTTTTCTCCCTCTCCCCGTGGGAGAGGGACGGGGTGAGGGCATCAGGCCGCAGAGATTTGCCCTCACCCTAACCCTAACCCTCTCCCAAAGGGAGAGGGGACAGTCCGTGCGGTATTACTTAAACAACGCGTGCACGTTGTTCTGCTTAAAATTCAGCGTCGGGTGTAGCTCTTCGATTTCAAACGACAGCGCCAGATACCGGCTGTTCATCAGCGCTGCGAAATGATCTTTAATCAACGCAAAGAGCATCTCGCCCACCTGCTGGCGGCTCTCCAGACTGCGCCCGGCGCCGATTTTCAGCGTCATATGCACAAAGGCGTAATCGTGCTTGCCGTCGGCCATCTGCCAGGTATCCAGCCAGTGGGCCCGGCTGCGGATACCGCCGATGGGGAAGATGCCCGTGGCGGCCAGCGCCTCGTTCACTTTGGCGAACAGCCCTGGCAGGTCGGCCTGCTCGCGGATGTTGTCGGTACATTCAGCAATAAAGTGCGGCATGGTGGCTCCTTACGCGGGCAGCGGGAAAACGGCGTTAACCTGGCCGGTGCCGGAGCTGGCGAACAGCTCGGTGAGGAACTCCACCCTGCCGTCGTATTTGTCCCAGCCGAGCATCCCCAGCAGCATCACCGTGTCGTGCATGTTGCCCTCGCCGTAGCAGTAGTCGGCGTACTCCGGCAGCATGCTGCAGAATTCTTTGAACTGGCCTTCGCGCCACAGCTTCACCACGCGCTCGTCCATCTGGCGGTCGAACTCGCGGGTGTAGCTGTTCATTCCCTCTTCCGCGCGCTGGTCGTCGATAAAGCGGTGCGACAGCGAGCCGCTGGCGAGCACCGCCACGGTGCCGTCGTATTTCTCGATGGCGCTGACGATGGCCTCGCCCAGCCGGCGGCTGTCGGCGAAGTCGTGAACCGTGCAGAACGCCGAGATGGAGACCACTTTGAAGTGCTTATCCGCGTTCATGTAGCGCATCGGCACCAGCGTGCCGTACTCCAGCTTGAGGCTCGGGATGTTGTGCGCTTTGGCGCGCACGCCCAGCTTCACCGCCTCGTCGGCAATCAGCTGGCCGAGCGCCGGGTTGCCGTCGTAGTCGTAGGTCATGTCGCGGATAAAGTGCGGCAGCTCGTTGCTGGTGTAGACGCCCGAGAAATGGTCCGCACAGTTAATGTGGTACGCGCTGTTCACCAGCCAGTGGGTGTCGAACACGATGATGGTGTCCACGCCCAGCTCGCGGCAGCGCTTGCTGATTTCTTTATGTCCGTCGATGGCCGACTGTCGGCAGCCGTGGTTTTTGCCCGGCAGCTCGGAGAGGTACATCGACGGCACGTGGGTGATTTTTGCCGCTAACGCCAGTTTACCCATGATCAGATCCCCCATTTTGGAATCGGGTGGTCGCCCATCGAGATGCAGACGTTCTTCATCTCGGCGAACACTTCGAAGCTGTACTCGCCGCCCTCGCGGCCGGTGCCGGATGCCTTCACGCCGCCAAACGGCTGGCGCAGGTCGCGCACGTTTTGGGTGTTGACGAAAACCATCCCCGCTTCGATGCTGCGCGCCAGGCGCAGCACTTTGCTGACGTCCTGGGTCCAGATGTACGACGCCAGGCCGTACTCCACGTCGTTGGCCAGGCGCAGGCCCTCCGCTTCGTCCTTAAACGGCAGCAGGCAGGCCACCGGCCCGAAGATTTCCTCCTGCGCCACGCGCATGCGGTTGTCGACGTCCGCCAGCACCGTCGGGCGCAGGAAGTTGCCGCCTTTCAGGTGCGCGGGCAGATCGGTCGGTTTGTCCGGGCCGCCCGCCAGCAGGGTTGCACCCTCTTCAATGCCGAGGCGGATATAGCCGGAGACTTTCTCCCAGTGTTGCTGGCTGATGAGCGCGCCAACCTGGGTATTCGGATCGTTTGGATCCCCAACGCGCAGGCGGTTGGCGCGCTCGGCAAAGCGCTTGACGAACTCCGGGTAGATGCTCTGCTGAATGAAGATGCGCGAGCCCGCGGTGCAGCGCTCGCCGTTGATGGAGAAGATGGTGAACAGGGCGGCGTCCAGCGCACGCTCGATGTCGGCATCTTCAAAAATCAGCACCGGGGATTTGCCGCCCAGCTCCATGGAGTATTTCTTCAGCCCGGCGTTTTTCATGATGTTGCGCCCGGTGGCGGTGCCGCCGGTGAAGGAGACGGCGCGCACGTCGTGGTGGCGCACCAGCGCGTCGCCTGCCGTTGCGCCGTAGCCCTGCACTACGTTCAGCACGCCCGCCGGAATGCCCGCCTCCAGCGCCAGCTCGCCCAGACGGTCGGCGGTTAGCGGGGAGAGTTCAGACATCTTCAGCACCGCGGTGTTTCCGAGTGCCAGGCACGGCGCAACCTTCCAGGTGGCGGTCATAAACGGCACGTTCCACGGCGACACCAGCGCGCAGACGCCCACCGGCTGCACCAGGGTGTAGTTGAGCATCTTGTCGTCGACCGGGTAGGTTTTGCCGTTCATCTGCTGGCACACCTCGGCGAAGAACTCGAAGTTGTGCGAGGCGCGCGGAATGAGCACGTTTTTGGTCTGGTGGATCGGCAGGCCGGTGTCGGCGGTTTCCATCGCGGCGATCTCAGGCACGTTCTGGTCGATCAGATCCCCCAGGCGACGCATCAGGCGCGCGCGCTCCTTCATCGGCAGGTTAGCCCACTTCGGGAATGCCTCTTTGGCGGCGGCGACGGCCTGGTGAATTTCAGCTTCACCGCCGGAGGCGACTTCTGCTAATACCTCGCCGGAGGCCGGGTTGGTGGTGTGGAAGTACTCGCTTCCGACGACGTTTTTACCGTTGATCCAGTGGTTAATCTTTTTCATTTTGCAGTCTCCTCGCTGACAATCCGGTTTACCAGGCGGCCTACGCCTTCCACTTCCACCACCACTTCATCCCCCGGCACCACATCGGACAGCCCTTTTGGCGTGCCGGTGGCAATCATGTCGCCCGGCTGCAGGGTCATAAAATCGCTCAGGTACGCGATCAGGAACGGGATGCTGAAAATGAGATCGGCGGTGGTCCCTTCCTGACGCAGCTCGCCGTTGACGAAGGTGCGAAGACGAAGGTTGTGCGGGTCGGGGATGGCCGCTTTCGGCACGATGTTCGGGCTAATGGGCGTAAGCCCGTCGCGGCTTTTGACCCGCAGGTTCGGGCGGTAGTAGTTTTCCAGGTAGTCGCGGATGGCGTAGTCGTTGCAGACCGTATAGCCCGCAACATACTCCATCGCCTCGGCTTCGCTGACCTTACGCGCGGTTTTACCGATGACCACCACCAGCTCCGCTTCGTAATGCATGTATTCGATATTGTTCGGGCGCACCGAGGTCTGGCCGTCGCCATTAAAGGTGTTTGGCGCTTTGATAAACACCAGCGGCTCGGTGGGGGGCTTGAAGTCCAGCTCGCTGGCGTGGTCGGCATAGTTCAGGCCGAGGGCAAACAGCGTGGCCTGCGGCGGCGTGCTGTGAGCAATAGCGACGCTACGCTCATCCACCACCGGGTTTTCCAGCGGCGGAAACCCTTCCGCCAGAATACGCACGCGATCCCCCGGGCGGATCTCAACGCGGCTTTGCGGGGTGCCGAGCAATATTGCATCGCCGGGATTAAGGGTAGCGAACTCGCTCAGGGCGCTCAGCAGTTCGGCGGCGTTGCGCTGAAGATCGGCTGTGTTCCAGTGGTCCGCTTCGCGGCCGTTGATCTCGGTGATAATGGTCAGGTTGTCTACGTTATCAACGGCGACAGGTTCGCCGAGCGGGCAAAATCCGTCCCGGCATTTGGCCTTGATGGCCGGGCGGTAGAAGCTCTCCTCCGGCAGGCTCACCTCGTTAGCCAGCGCATACCCCGCGATGTATTCCGCGGCCTCCTCCACGCGCACCCTGCTGGCGGTTTTACCCACGACCAGCGCCACCGTCGCGCCGCTCAGCACCGTTTCCCCCTGCGGGAAGGGGATCGGTTCGCCCGCGCGAATCACGGTGTTATGCGGTTTGATAAACCACACCGGCGTTTTCGGCGGCGTGTTGTAGGGGGCTTTTTCAAATGCCTCACGCCAGGCTTCACGCTGGCTGTGATGGTTCAGCGCGACGGCAAAAACGGTACCTTTCATTCACATACTCCTTACCCCGACGGCCCGGGTTATGATTTCATTAATATATTAATGATCTGGTTTTATGCTTTTGCTGTTCATTTCGCAATCAGAAGTGAAGAATTTGTGATATGAATAACAATAAATTTACATATTGATTTTTATGTCTATTAAAATCATATGGTTAAATAAATTGACTGGTTTCTGTTAGACTTTTTGACGGAAAACATGTTGTTTATAAAAACATCTTTTATGAATTGTTTACTTGTTAATGATGTGAAGGGGAGAGGCTATGCATGATTCATTAACCATCGCGCTATTGCAGGCGCGGGAAGCGGCGATGTCCTACTTCCGACCGATTGTGAAGCGCCATAACCTCACCGAGCAGCAGTGGCGCATCGTGCGCGTGTTGGCTGAGCATCCGTCGATGGATTTTCACGACCTGGCGTTTCGCACCTGCATTTTGCGCCCGAGCCTGACCGGCATTCTGACGCGCATGGAGCGCGACGGCCTGGTGCTGCGCCTGAAGCCGGTGAACGACCAGCGCAAGCTGTACGTGTCGCTGACCAAAGAGGGCAATGCGCTGTACGAGCACGCCCAGGCGCAGGTGGAAGAGGCGTATCAGCAGATTGAGGCGGAATACACGCCGGAGAAGATGAAGCAGCTGACGGCGCTGCTGGAAGAGTTTATTGAACTCGGAAACCGCCATAACGCAGCGCGGGAAGAAGAGTAAAAACCACAAATTCCAGGATGATTTTCGTAAAGTTTTCCCTTTCCAGGCCGAAAATTCTGTATCTGTCTGAGGAAAGAGAAAACATGTTAAACCGTATCAAGATTGTCACCAGCTTAATGCTGGTTTTAGCTATATTTGGCCTGTTACAACTCACATCCGGTGGTCTTTTCTTTAATGCTCTGAAGAATGACAAAGAGAATTTCACCGTCCTGCAAACCATTCGTCAGCAACAATCCACCCTGAACGGGAGCTGGGTTGCGCTGCTGCAAACCCGTAATACCCTTAACCGCGCGGGCATCCGCTACATGATGGATCAGAGCAATATCGGCAGCGGCGCGACCGTTAACGATCTGATGCAAATTGCGTCTGCCTCGCTGAAACAGGCGGAAAAAAACTGGGCTGACTATGAAGCCCTGCCGCGCGACCCGCGTCAAAGCGACGCCGCTGCGCTGGAGATTAAGCGTAACTACGATATCTACCACGGTGCGCTGGCAGAGCTGATTCAGCTGCTGGGGGCAGGTAAAATCAACGCCTTCTTCGACCAGCCGACCCAGAGCTACCAGGATGGTTTTGAGAAGCAGTACGTGAGCTACCTGCAGCAGAACGACAAGCTGTACCAGATGGCGGTTGAAGACAGCAACAGCTCCTTCAGCCAGGCGATCTGGGTGTTGATAAGCGTGCTGGTTGCCGTGCTGGTGGTGATCGTGGCTGTCTGGCTGGGTATCAAGCAGGCGCTGATCTCTCCGCTGACGCGTCTGATCGACAATATTCGCCATATCGCCAGCGGCGACCTGGTGAAGCGCATTGACGTGGAAGGGTCCAACGAGATGGGTGAACTGGCTGACTCGCTGCGTCATATGCAGAGTGAGCTGGTGCGTACCGTGGGCGACGTGCGTAACGGCGCGAATGCGATCTACAGCGGCGCGAGCGAAATCGCGATGGGCAATAACGATCTCTCTTCCCGTACTGAACAGCAGGCCGCTTCCCTGGAAGAGACCGCTGCCAGCATGGAGCAGCTGACGGCGACCGTTAAGCAGAACGCCGAGAACGCCCGTCAGGCGAGCCATCTGGCGCTGAGCGCGTCTGAAACCGCGCAAAAAGGCGGTAAAGTGGTGGACAACGTGGTGCAAACCATGCGAGACATTGCCGGTAGTTCACAGAAGATTGCCGACATTATCAGCGTGATCGACGGCATTGCCTTCCAGACCAACATCCTGGCACTGAACGCGGCGGTAGAAGCGGCGCGTGCGGGCGAGCAGGGCCGTGGTTTTGCGGTGGTGGCAGGGGAAGTGCGTAACCTGGCCCAGCGCAGCGCCCAGGCAGCTCGTGAAATTAAGAGCCTGATTGAAGACTCTGTGGGCCGCGTGGAAGTGGGCTCAACGCTGGTAGAAAGCGCCGGTGAAACCATGGGTGAGATCGTGAACGCGGTGACCCGCGTGACCGACATCATGGGCGAGATTGCGTCTGCCTCTGACGAGCAGAGCCGCGGTATCGACCAGGTGGGTCTGGCGGTAGCAGAGATGGACCGCGTGACCCAGCAGAACGCCTCGCTGGTGGAAGAGTCTGCCGCAGCGGCGGCGGCGCTGGAAGAGCAGGCGAGCCGCCTGACGCAGGCCGTGGCGGTGTTCCGCATTCAGCAGGAGCAGATGAAGGCGCGCGAGTTTGCTGCCGCGAAAAGCGTTGCCGCGCCGGTGATATCGCGTAAGGCCGCGACGGCGGACGCGGGCGATAACTGGGAAACGTTCTAATCCTGCGCGTTGTGCCGGGTGGCGGCTGCGCCTTACCCGGCCTACGGAAAGGTGTTGTAGGCCCGGTAAGCGAAGCGCCACCGGGCGATATCAAAGCGGCAGACGCATGGCGCAGCGTGAGTTATACGCTAAGCCGTGCGCTGCTTCTTCTTCACGTTTTTCAAGCAGTTCAGGCGTGAGTTCAGTGACGTATTCAAACCCCAGCTTTGCATAGAAGGGCGCATTCCACGGAACGTCCCGGAACGTCGTCAGTGTCAGCGATGTCAGCCCCACTTTGCGGGCATGGTCAGCCGCACGGGCGATGAGCTGCCGGCCGATCCCGTTTCCCTGCCAGGCCAGATCAACCGAGAGCTCCACAATAAACAGTGACGAAGGGTGTGCCTCTGCAAGGAGAAACCCCACGGGACGCTCGTTCGCCAGCGCCAGCCAGCTTAGCCCCCGTTCGGCATAGCCGAGGTGCTGTTCAGCGGAAATGACCTCACCCTCGGCAAGCCAGGCGAGATCCGGGTCGTCACGAAAACGTTCGCCCGCCGCGCGTTCAAGGGCGGGCAGGGCGGCAACGTCGTCGCTGGTGGTGGGGCGAATGTAAATGTTCATGGCGGGAAGTATAGCCTGACCTTCCGACATTATTCCGAGCAGACCAGCACCGGCGAGTAAAAGTTGCTAATCACCAGCGCATCATGCGGGGTGCGCTCTATCGTCAGGAGCCTTTTTTTCCCCAGCGTCAGGCCAGCCACGTATTTTTCAAATACGCCGGGCGGCATCGCATCGTGGCTAAAACGCTCCACTTTTTGAATGATGATTTCATAGAGTTCCCCCTCCACGTGCCGCCACTTAAACATCTCCTGCCGCGACACTTCCCAATTTTGCGGGGCGTTCTCGACGTTGCCGTTTAGGGTGATGTACCCGGTTTTGTCGGGGTGGAACCGCATGATGATCTCCCCATCAAACGTGAAATCGTGATTGTCGCGTCTGTCGGAGAAGGTCAGGTTACCGTCGCAGGCCACCGCCAGCGGGGGCGTGTAGAAGTACCACGCCAGCGCGGCGCCGATGAGCATCAGGTTAAAGATCAGAATGAGCCAAATTTTTATCTGTCGCATATCACCACTCGTAATAGTAAAGCGTACGGCAGGCGCTCGCTTTATCCCGCGTGAGGGAACACTGGGAAAGCACCAGCCGCCCTTCGTGGCCGTAAAAAAGCGTTCTCTGGATGTGCATATAGAAAATGGAATTTTTCAGACACGGGAGATGGCCGTCCTGCTGAAGGGTTTGCGCCAGGGCAATCGCCTTCTCGTGAAACACATCCGCCAGCGGCGTAAAGGTGTAGACCGGACAGGTGCCGATATGGGTCAGCAGATGGATCTCCCGCTGCGGGTTTACTGGTTTGATCGCCGTTATCCAGAGGCACAGCGTTACGATCGCCAGAGTAAGCGCGCCGCAGAACAACCGTTCCGGTCGAGCGCGCCATGCCGGTTTCGCCATTTTGGCGGCCGGGGGCGCTTCCTCCTGGGGCGTTACCGTGACGTCGGCGCTGAGCATAAAGCCCGTCTTAGGGACCGTGACGATAAACAGCGCGTCGGGAAGCAGGCTTGCCAGCATTTTGCGCAAAATACTGATGTACTGGTTTAACGAGTTGTTCGATCCCTGGAGCCCTCGCCGATCCCAGACCTCATGGAGAAAGGTGTCCCGTTCAATCACGTTGCCATGATGCTGGACCAGCAGCTTCAGGATGGTATTGGCCGTGCAGGTGAGGATCTGCGCATCCTCATCCGGCGCATTGATAAGAGAAACAGAACCGTCCTCGTCGTTGTAGACGATGGCGTCAGCAAGCAGATATTTCATAAGTTGTTGTAAAACAGACAGAGATAATGAAAAAAAAGAGAAGGTGTTTACATCTTCTAAGCAGAGATGCTGGCTATTTTAACGCCATTGTTACCGATAACATTGATCCAGACGGTTTTTTGAGTGGTTTAATAAGTCAGCGTAATTATCACGTCGTCAATAAATTCCCCCGTACCGCTCAGAGGCTGGGCCGGGACTTCTCCGTAAACGGTGAAGCTTTGGGTGCCGCCTGCGGGATGGGTGACGACCAGCGCATCCCCGCTGCGCGAATCGCCCCAGCGTTGCGTGGCAGCGGCATCCTGCCAGAGCGCATAGCGCAGGCACTGGCCTTCGTCGTTGCAAAGCTGCCGCTGATTGCCGCTGGCATGGTTGCCGTTGCCCATGGCAAGGGTAAACGCCGTGCCGGCCGGACATCGCGTGGTGAGTGTTGCCGTGGAACGCGTCGGGTGCAGCGTGGCGGTGCTGCTCAGCGTGCCGAAGTTAAGCGGGGTGACGCGTTCTATGTAGCACCCCTGGCTGATTTCGGCCTGCGCGCTGGTGCCGCCCTGCACCTGCTCGCCCTCCGCGGAGCCGTCCGAGCAATTTTGCAGCGCATCCTGACGGGTGGCGCTGTGCCAGGCGATGCGCAGATTCATGTTGTAGTTGTAATAGTGGTACGCCGGCAGTTGGTTTTGCCCCGGCGGGAGGGTGGCGATAAGCGGAAAGCTACCGCTGATGCTGGTATTGCTTTGTGCAGTCAGGGTCTGCTGAATGAGATCCCCGCCGCTGGCGGGGCCCAGCTCCTGAGAGCGCGCGACGCCGTTAAGCAGGCGGAAGAGCAGGGTGTACTGTTTCCCCTCCTGGTCCCCGTTCGAGAGCATCTGAAAGGGTGGAGCATCAATGCTGCTCAGGCAGACGTTGATATATTCCATCGTGCCGTTATTGTCGGCCTGACAGCTAAATTTAACCTCGGTGTTGGTCGAGGCGGCATTTCCCGCCACGACGCTGCCAAAGTTGATGGCGGCGGGTGAGGTTATCCAGCACGCTGCCGCCATCGCCTTCATGGACAGCACGAGCAGCAGCAATAACGGTGTTTTTAATGACACAGTTGTTCTCCAATATTCTGTATTGATGACGCGGTGCGCGGGGCCGGAAGCGTGACCCGACACTCCCCCTCGCCGGTTTTCACCACCAGTTCACCCGGCAGGGGCGGATCTTCAAGCCAGATAAAACCGTCGCGTCCGACGATGGTCGCGCCGCGTGGTGTTGAAACGATGCTGCCCAGCGGGAGCGGCTTGTGGCGGCTGTCGACCAGCCGGGCCTGAACCGTCACGGCGTGATGGACATTAAAATCGACCTTTACCGCGCTGCCGTTGCCCGGCCTGGCATCCATGTCGGTGACGGGGGCCATTACATCGGCAGGGAGATCCAGCGGATTGATGCTGACTTTGCTGCTGTGGTATTGCGGCAGGTCGGTCAGCAGCAGATAGCCGTTTTCATCGGTTTCGCCTGCCGGGCGGTTTTCCAGCATTACCGGCACGTGTCCAACGCCGTGGGTGGAGACCAGCGCCAGACCTTGTTGGCTGTAGCGCAGGGCATGAAGGCTGCCATCCAGCAGCGTCAGGCTGCCTTCGGCTGAGGCGTACTGATTGCCCAGCTTAGCGCCTTGCTCCAGCCCGACGTGCCACTCGCCTGCATGACCCAGATAGCCCACGTCCGCATAGGTATCCCGGCGCTCACCAACGCTTTGTCCCAGCTGCCATGACCAACCGCCGAGCCGATCGTCCGGCTGGTGGCGATAATCCATGCGTGACGTCTCGCGGCTGGTCTGAACGGAGAGAGTATCCGCACGGCCTAACGGGACCGAGAGCATAAGCTGAACGTTACTCGACGCATCCGTAAACGAACGGGTATAGCTCAGCGTGGTGGAGAGGTGGGCCGGCAGCGAGACGGACCAGGAGGCGTTGAGGTAGCGCTGTTTGTTGCCCTGAATGTTTTGCTGTACCCAGCCTGCGCCTACGGTACCAAAATGAGGAACAGAGTGGCTTAGCCAGACGCTATCGCTGCGTCTGACCGGCAGGGCGCCGATCGTGCGGGCGTTATCAGCAAAGTCGGCATCGGTACGGACGGTGCTGGCAGAGAAGCCCGTCCCGCTGCCGTTCCATTGCCAGCCAAGGCCCCACTGTTTTCCCTGGCCATAAGGGCTGTCGCTCAGGGCAACATGCTGGCTAACAATCCCGATGTCGGGCGAGATCAGCCAGTCGACGCCTGTCCCGACATTGCGCAGTTTGCTCTGCTGTTCCGTGTGTAGCGCCAGCGTCAGCCGGTTACTTACCCCATAGCGCCAGCCCGCGTCGAGCACGGGATCGGGGGCATAGTCATTCGAGCGCAGGGCGTAGTTTTGCCGCATCCAGCCGATATCCAGCGAGCCGCTGCTGAGCCCTTCCGCCAGCATCCCCGGCGCGCCGTAGAGATCGAGCTGTACGGTGCGACGCTGACCGTTGATGTCGGTA
This sequence comes from Enterobacter sp. ECC_219_Taxon_10, assembly GCF_058354905.1. Taxonomy (NCBI): domain Bacteria; kingdom Pseudomonadati; phylum Pseudomonadota; class Gammaproteobacteria; order Enterobacterales; family Enterobacteriaceae; genus Enterobacter; species Enterobacter sp. ECC_219_Taxon_10. Next base: position 662,889 of record NZ_CM178005.1, read on the forward strand.
ATGACCACCTGCGCCTGTCCGCTTCCGGTGAAGGAGGGGAGGGTATCCAGCAGAAAATCCCCCGGCGTCACGTGCTCGCTGCTCTGCTTAAGCCCGTCGATGTAAAGATCGACCGTTGAAGGCAGGACGGCAGTGTCGCTGTAGCGGCTGCGCGGTTCGGTGTTGAGCTGCGGATTAAGCTCAAAATTCCGCGCCCAGTGCAGGCCGCCAAAACGTACCTGCCGGCTCCAGCGGGTGCCCGTGGTGATGTTGTCGCCCAGCGCCAGGCTGGTCAGCGAGTCTGCGTTGTCCCACTGCCAGCGGGTTTCAAGACGCGTGTGGCTGGGCCGCCCAGCGCTGTTTTCCTCCCCCGCATGGCTTGAAAAGCTGCTGCTGAAGGTGCCGGGAAGCGCCCCGGATGCGGTCAGCGAGGTCTGCGCGTTAAGCTGGCGGTTACCCTGGGAGTTGCTGGCATAAAGGGCATACCCGAGCGTAAACGCGCTGATGGGCTGCGCCTCGGGATAGCGATACTGCGCGGTCGGCCTCTCGATAGTCAGGCGCTGCTGGCCGTCGAGCGCCTTTGCGTCGGCGGTAAGGGAGACCTGCTGAGCGTGTAAGTCGAGACTGACCTTCAGGCCAGGCAGGGACGTCAGCTCAACCCACTCGCTGTGGTCATCCGGGGCGCGAAGCCCCAGCTTTTTGAGGTCGCCGCGGTCAATCCACAGCGCCTCACCCACGACCCGGCAGGCCCACAGCTTCCCTCGAGGAGCGTGATTCACCGTGATGGCCAGCCATTGTACGGTGTCGGCGGCGGGTTCAACCCGGGCTGACAGCGTGAGCGGTAGCCAAAGCAGGAGCGCGAGTAGCGAGCGGGCGCAGGGGGATCTGGCTGGCATGGTGTTCATCATTGAGATAGGCGCGCAGTGCGCTGAGCGTGTGGTGTGAAGCCTGCTTAAGTGTCACAAGCGCGGTCTGTCCCGGTAGCACATAGCCCGCCAGCCCTTTCACCGATCCCACAACCTGCCCGCTGGCCGTCAGGGCCTGCAGGTGGCTCAGGCGAATATGGCTGTTCCCGGCGTTATAGCAGCGGATCGTTCCCTGGGGCTCCGCCTGTTCGCAGCTCAGGGCATCGCGGCTAACGGGCATATTCTGGTTTCCGGCAATAAAGACGGGAATCGAGTAGCGCAGCAGAAAGTGCACCGCGTTGGGGTTGGCCGCACGGGACGTTTCATCCGGCAACTCATCAATGACCAGGCGGTAACTTTGCTCCTGTTCACGGATGCCGGGCTCCATAACGATGATGCGCACCAGCTGCTGCTGGCCCGGGGCCAGAGAGGTCATCGCCGGGCTACTGACCACCTCGTCGGTGGCCGTTAACACATCTTTGCCGTTTTGCTGGGTCCATTCGTAAACCCGTATCTGAGCATGGATGGCCGCTTTGCCGCTGTTCGTGAGGTAAACCGCGGATGCTCTTTGACCGCTCTGGAGATCGAGCGTCACGGGGGCCACCTGAAGCGTGGCGGCCAGCGCGTAGCGAGACAGCAGCGTCAGCATCAGGAGCCACAGAATGAAGCAGGGAAGACAGCGCCGCATGATCAATACACCAGATTTAAGGTGACATCGTCGCTGTAGGCGCCCGCCTGCGCGGTCGTCAGCGCCCCTGCGTCAATAACGCCATACAGCGTCTCTTCCTGCGCCATGCCGTTGCCGGTATCGGTAAGCCCATCGGTGCTGGTGATTTGCGTCTGTTTGCTCTCATCGGCAAAAAGTTTCCACGCTATCTTCTGTGCGCCCGTTTCACCGTTTTCCGGCTTCAGCCAGAAGGTGCCGTTTTCGCTGCTATCGTTGCTGGTGGCAGAGAGCGTGAACGGCGTACCGTTGGTACACACAATATCGACCTGCGTTTTGGCCTGAATTTCGCTTGATTCATCCGACCCGTGGCGTGAGAAATTGAGGTCGTTGGCTTTGAGGGTGCAGGATTTTACCACCTCAAGTGAAACGTGCATCGTCGCGCTTGCGGTGCTGTCTGCGGCGATCGCAGCGGCAGGAAGCAGGAGAGCGGAACAACATACAGCAGTGGAGATAATTTTCATGATCTTATTTCCTGACGTGAATAACAGTGCAATTACAGAGAAGTGGCCAGAGCGTCCAGCAGGCAGAGTTTTCGATGGAATTCTGCCAGGTTCTGACAGCAAAATTTGTTCATCGCGTTACGCTTGTGGGTGTAGATCGTTTTTGGTGACTTATTAAGGATTTGTGCGATACGCACCGGGCTGAAGCCTTTTTGAAGCAGCATGCAAACCCGCATTTCCTGGTACGTGAGCGTGGCGGTATTTTCTAAAGAGAAGGTCATGTCGCTAAAGCAGTGGCTTAGTTGGGCAAGGGACACATTTCCCGGGACCACTCTGATCCGCTCATTGCCTGGCAGGGCGTTAATGTCGTTGACCCTGGCCGTATCCGTAAATAACAGCCAGCTCTGCCCGGCGTGCGTGCTGAGCAGCTGCTGCAAACGCAGAAGCCCTTCTGGAGTAACGTTGTTGATCCAGTACGCCTCAGGACGGGGAGACACGGCCGTCGATACTATAGAATGGAGGCCGAGCCACAAAAACGCATTGCTGCTCAGAACGATGACCTGATAGCCGGCATTCGGGATGAAAGGCGTCATTTCATGCCCCACAGATAACCCTGGCCGTAGTCGGCCACGCTGGCGCGGGCCAGCGCGAAATCACCCGCGGTTTCGATGCCTTCTATCAGTACCTTACTGGCGACACGCTTGTACTGGCGGGTAAGGTGCAGGAACTTAGCCTGCTCGGTACGTCCGATCCAGAAGGTATGTTTGTCAATTTTGACGCCGCAGAAGCGGATCTGGCTGGCAAGCAGCTCGGGAAGAATGTCTTCGCAGACGTCGTCGGCCCACACTTCAACGCCCCACTGATGGAGCATCGCGATACCTGTTCGCAGGGACCGGCTTTGCATATCGTCGAGTTGTACCATCGTATGGAGATCGGTAACTTCAATAGCCAGCCTCTCCGGGCAGGAGGTTTCTTCTTTCAGCCTGTCGAGGAAGTCTGGTTCCAGCAGTAAATCCGATGTCGCATTGAGGTAATACTTGTCGCCTTCTTCGCAAGACAGGGTATGGCGAAGCTGCGCAAAGAAGTGTTCTTTACGCTGCGCAGAGGGCATTGAGCTAAAGTAGTCTTCAAGATTGACGTGGGGTTTTGCCGTGGACAATACCTCCCAGGCAATGACATTTTCACTGCGCAATGCCCGGATGGACTCGAACTTATAGCCGGTTAGCATGATAAAAGTGTGTACCGCTCCGTAGTGATTTCAGGAGCTGTACATTCTATGTTGGTGGCTTTTGGTGGGATATTTATAAATAAAATTGGCTTATATAAAGAGTTTTTGTCTGATTTATAAACTTTATATAGAATTATTTATTTTCATAACCGCCCAGCGGAATGCCGGGCGGGGCATGCGTTAGCCTTGCTTGCTGACAATTTTGATTTCGACCATGCCAATCCCCAGCTGGCGCGGTGAGTGGCCGAGAATATTCCCTTCATTGGTGGACTGCGGGTCTGGCGGCACAATGACTAAAGTATTGCTGCGCGATAGATTGGTGAAATGCAGCGTGTGAGTGCTTACGTCGTTACCAAGCGTCAGCGTCTGCTCTTCATCGCCCACGCGCACCGGCACGGGCTTATTCGCGTTGGGCCCGTAAGCTCTGGCTGTGATCACCAGGTCGAACTGTTCCGGCAGCGGATGGGTGTACTCAATTTTCACCTCGTTGCCCAGCTGCGCGTTCGACCAGCGCCCCCAGGACTCCGGACGGGAGATGCCGCTAAACTGCTTCACTTCTTCAGGCGCGCCGGCCACGTTAAAGATGAAGCTGTCCGCTTTATAACGAATGTCGTTGTCGACGATTTTAAGCATGTCGATGTTGTGCTGATAGCGAGCCGTATCAATCACTGTATCTTTAAAGGCGGTTTTGCCTTTCCACTGGGCTTTGTCAACATGCTGCACGGTTTGCTCCCCGCCAAGCTGTCCCTGAGAGACGCACCAGTCGGTAGAAAGCGCCAGCGGCTGTGACCAGAGCTGTCCCATTTTGTAACACCGGTCGATCCAGACGAAGTTGTCGCGAGGGGCGAAATCGGCCAGCTGGAAACGCAGCGGCGCGGAGTACTCACTTTCCGGCAGCGGTTCAACGCGGTTATCCGACACGCGTACCAGCAGCGGCAGACGGAAATTGCTGCCGGAGAAGGCGACGGTGTTTTTATCCCGATCGATGGTGAAGTCTTTCATCTCTTTTGGGAAGTTCCACAGGCGGATGATGTCGGGCTTCCAGGCGAGAATTTTCTCCTTCATGTTGAGGAAGACCTCCGACAGGGATTGTCCGGACAGCGTGCTGCGCCCAAGGCCAATAAAGTTGTCGCCGCCCAGAATGTCCAGCACCGTCGCGCCGTTATCCATGGAGTTGCGCTTGGTGGCGATCGTCTCCTGCTGCGGCTTGTCGCCGCGCAGGACGAAGAACAGATTGCTGCGGTCCTGCTTGTTGAGCTGATCCCACGCGCTGTTTTTCATCGCCAGATGATCGGACGAGACGACGATGACGGTGTTTTTAAACCAGGGCGAGGTTTTGATTTTCTCGACCAGCGCGGCGATGTGCTCCTGGCTACAGGTCACGGCGCTGAAAGACTTATTGTTTTTGCCATCCACGTCATAGCTTTTGCGCTTACAGGTGCGCGAGACGAACCCGTCCGGATGGTGGGTATCCACCGTCAGCGCAAAGAGAGAGAAGCGCTTGCCCGCGCGGGAAAGTTCCTCGAACTTCTTCCAGGTTTCGTCCAGTACCGTATCGTCATAGAAGCCCCAGTCGTTGCGGTAGGTCGGATCGGCAACCGTCGTTTTTAACTCTTCCGAGCCATACAGGTGGTCAAAACCGTGGGATTTCAGAAACACATCTTTTCCGGCAAAGCGCAGGTTTGCTCCCTGCATAAAGTAGTTTTCATAGCCGGAATTTTTCAGAATATCGCCCAGGCAAATATTCTGCGGGAAGAACGTCGACATTGAAGCGGAGGCGTTGCCTTCAAAAGGCGCGAAGAGCGGGATACCGCACTGGGAAGCCACCATTCCGGCGATAGTGTAATCCGTGCCGGGCAGCTGCATGGTGTGGCTGAAGTCGAGACCTTCATTTTTCAGCGCGCCAAGGTCCGGCGTCAGGTTAGGGAACGCGTCGTTATCAAAGTAGGTACGCTCCAGGCTTTCACCGTAGATGTAGACAAGGTTGAGCTTCGGGTTGGCGATCGTTTTTGACGGCTCTTTATAATAGGCCACGAAGTCCGGATCGCCGTCACGCGACTGGGATTTCACAAGCTCGGTAATTTGATGAAACGCCGGGCTGGCATCAACGGAGGCCAGCGCCAGGAACAGCGCCAGCAGGCTGTAGCCATGATGGTGAGGGAGATGGCGACGGCGGCGCAGCACCCAGGCGAGCGCGCCGAAAATCGTCACCAGCGCCACGATCAGCCCCAGCCCCGGAAGGATGTACTTACCCACCCCTGCGCCCGTCAGGCTGTTCGTCAGGGTATAGAGCACAGCATCGTTAATGCCGTCGCCGGTGAAGTAATCGCTGGCGTATAATGTAATGTTTAAAATGATAAAAATGCCGAGCACCACCAGCGTGGCGATAAACCACCAGGTGTTACGGCCGGCTTTCCAGGCATAAACGCCGACGGAAGCCAGAAAAAGGATAAGAGAGATAAATTCTGACAACAGCATATCCTCATGACGCCAGGTGCTTCGCTGGCTAACTGTTTATTTTTGGTAAGACAATGTAATGGCGATGTCGTTTAGCTGCAATTTTAGTGTCACGAAAGTGTGCTGTTGTTAGGATTTGGTTTATAAAATCGTTTTTATGAAGGCGGTCGCATCCTGACAAACGGACGCTGAGACGGTGGCAGGTAGGAAAAACGCTCGTTTAACGCCGCGATGCAAGCCTATCGCATTAAACGCGGCGTGTTGTGGCAGAAAATGGGGCGGATCAGGAGATGAAATTAACGCCTTGTTTCAGCACCAGATCGCAGGCTTTGGTTTTCACCTGTTTTGCCAGAGAGGAGTTGCCAAGGGTGCTCAGGTTAAGCTGCTGGCCGTTTTGCGCGTTAAGCAGGCCCTGAATGCCGTCCATATAGCTGGTATCTGCTTTCTGTTCCTGCGTATCGAGACCCAGTTTACCCAGCACCTGGTTTTTCACGTTTTGCGCGTCGGTCACGGACGCCAGCTTCTGCTTCGCGCAATATTCCAGAATCCCCGCCGCGTTGTTCATCGTGCCCGCGCTCAGGCTCTGGGAGCTATTGCTCAGCAGGCTGGTGAGAGAAGAAGCCGAGAGCCCGCCCTGGGCGCTGCTGCCCTCTTTGGTCAGCTCATTTGCTGCGCTTGACAGGGAATCCTGCCAGGAAGCCGCTTGCGCTGCGCCGGTAACCAGCAGCGCGCCTAAAAAGGTGCTGATAAGAATCTGTTTTTTCATAATGGCTTTCTCAAAAAGGTCCGTTTTGGGCCGGAAGGGGTTCCAGTATATACCTGCGCCCTGCTGGTGATTCCTGGAACTGTCTTAATACTCTTTGCCGGTGACGCGGCTGCGGTAACTGTCCCAGTCGAAGATGACATACAAACTGTTGCCCAGCTTCATGCGGTCCATGACGCGTTCACCCAGTAAACGGGTCATCTCGTCAATGTTGTGGTTCGTCAGCATGCCGGTGGGGCGTTTGGAGGAGGAGCGGCGATCGACAATCTGGTTAATGATGACCTTTTCATAACGGGATTCCGTCTGAACGCCTATCTCATCGATAACCAGGAGATCCACATTGCTTAGATCGTTAAGCAGCTGTTCTTCGCTGGTTTCACGGTTGCTGAAGGTGTCTTTCATGGCGGACATGATATCGGCCACGGTGATGATGAGGACCGATTTACCGCGCAGAAGCAGCTCGTTGCAGATGGCGGCTGCGAGGTGGTTTTTTCCGGTCCCGGGCCTGCCGCTAAAAATGAAGCTCGCGATATTGCCGTCGAATTCATCCACGTACTGACGTGCGGCGGCAAGCGCGTTCATCTGCCCGGTGGTCTCAATTTTATAGTTATCAAACGAGCAGTTCTGATGCAGGGGACGAATACCGGAGCGGTTAAAGGTGCGCTGCATTTTCATCGCCCGGTTTTCGCGGGCGAGCGCGGCGGCACGAATTTCACCTTGCTCCTTTTGCCACGCCAGCAGCTCTTCACCCGTGGTGAAAGCGGGCTTCACGTTGGCAGGCATCATTTTTTGCAGACGTTTCATCAGGTCGCCGACGTTCTTCATTTCGCACCTCGGAATCCGCTTGGGATCTGTTTATCCGGTTCTGAAAACGCGTTGATATCGCGCTTTGGCTGGCCATTGTTGCTGGCGCGGGTTATTTGAAGATGACGCGCGAGCTTTTGCTGCCACTGGATGTGGGTGAACACTTTGCCTTCCGCCTGCCACCAGGCGGTAAACGCGGCGAGCTCTTCCGCGGTGGCGGGTTGGGTTAACGCAATGCCCCACAGTGCAGCCTGCCGCTGAAAATCCGCGTCAGGCTGCCAGCCCGCGTACAGGGCAAATTTACCCATAGGAACGGCCAGTGGGGCATTAACCGGTTCATCAAAGAACTGGTTATCCAGCGTGACATCGCTCGCCGGGCGTGACAATTGCGCCTCGATCTCCAGAAGCTGTGCCAGTCGTTCCGGCGTGATTGCGTAAAACGCCGGCGCGTTGTCGGCAAAAACCGCAACCGTGCCGCCTTCGGCGTGGGTCAACACACCGCGTGGGTCGCGCATAAAGGCATCAATGCCAGCAATGCTGGTGGTCAGAATTCTGGAGGACATAACGCTTACTCAACTGATTACTACGGGCGTGATATGGGCTTATGGTAGCACAGAGAGGGGGAAGGAAAGGAGGGGGAAGTGCAGGCTGGTGCCCTCATCCTGGCGGGCTGAGGAATCCCCAGTAATTTATAAGCAGAAGCAATAAGGTTGTTTCAGAACGAGTTAAAGCTTTCAGCGACGCCCTGGTCCGGCTGTAAATCGCCGAAGCGTTTCCGTAAGGCCGGGGCGAGGCGCACGGATGCGCCGAGAGGGCGTGGCCTGCAGGGATGCAGGCTCATGCCCGACCCGATAGCCTGAAGGAATAAGCTGAGGGTACCGCGAAGCGGCGATTTACCGCCGGGAGCCCGGGTCGCCAGGGCGGTGGCGATTGAGCCGCCCTGGCACGTTCACCGGTCATGTCCTTACAGAGTAGCAAGGAACATAAAGTGAACGGAATGACCACCGGAGCCGTATGTTCCCCCTCACCCTAACCCTCTCCCCAAAGGGGCGAGGGGATTACTCACTGCTCGCATTAATTTGTGGGGATCCCTCTCCCGGCGGGAGAGGGAACAGAACCGATTACGCGATGATATTCAGCGTGACGTCAATATTGCCGCGGGTCGCGTTAGAGTAAGGGCAAACAATGTGCGCCGCATCGACCAGTTTTTTAGCTTCAGCAGGATCCATACCTTCTACGTGGATATTCAGTTTTGCTTCGATACCAAAACCGGTTGGCAGCGGGCCGATACCCACTTCGCCTTCAATAAACGCATCTTTTGGCAGGGTAAATTTGTCGCGAGCCGCCACAAACTTCATCGCGCCCAGGAAGCAGGCAGAATAACCCGCGGCAAACAGCTGCTCAGGGTTCGTGACTTCTCCCCCCATGCCGCCCATCTCTTTGGGTACGCCCAGTTTGACATCCAGTACGCCATCGGAAGAGGTCGCGCGGCCGTCACGGCCCCCGGTTGCTTTTGCTTTGGCGGTATAAACAACTTTTTCTAAAGACATGGCAGGTTCCTCATCTTACTTTTGTATGTGCTATTTAATAGCGTGCGATATATATGGGTAAACTAAGACGCGTAAAGTATAGCCTCACGCGCGTTGAATCTGTTGTCGCAAAAGTTCCAGCTGTTGCTTGAGCGCCAGCATGGTGTCGGTATCACACTGTGCGGCGCATCCCACCGCATGTGGGATACCCAATGCCTGCTGCTGAAGTTCACGTCCGGCTTCAGTCAGCGTGACGGCGACCTGACGTTCATCTTTACGCGAGCGGTGGCGGTTGATGAGCCCTGCGCTTTCCAGACGCTTCAGGAGCGGCGTCAACGTTGCGGAGTCAAGGAACAACCGTTCACCGATGTCCGACACCGTCACGTCATCCTGCTCCCACAGCACCAGCATCACCAGATATTGCGGGTAAGTCAGGTTCAGCGGTGCCAGCAGTTGCCGGTACAGCTTATTAAGCGCCAGATTTGCCGAATAGAGGGCAAAACAGAGCTGGTTGTCCAGCAGGAGCGCAGCGGTCGTGTCGTTCGTTTTTGCGTTCATGAAATGAATATAGATTGTGTACGATTTAATTGCAAGCAATATTATGGACAGGTATAACGCAGCGCCACCTGAACAGCCATTTTACGGTAGTGCTGGCGCTGGGCCTGTTCGTCTGCACCCTCTTCAAACAGCAAGGTGAAGGTGTAGCTGTTGGCAACGTAGTGAAAGCTGAAGCTGCTGATCAGACGGTGAAGATCGCGGGCGTTAACTGTCTGGCTGAATAGCAGCTTTTCTTTGCCCCGGCGCAGGATGCCTTCCAGCAGGTCGAGCGCGCTGCGGTTGACCTGGCGAAGATAGTTTGACTGCTGCATAAAGCGGCCGCGCTGCATGTTTTCCATGCAGATTATGCGGATGTAATCCGGGTGGTCTGCGTGATAGTCAAAAGTGGCTTCAACCAGGTGGACCAGCGCTTCGACAGGAGGCATATCCGCCAGGCTGAGCGCTTTTTCACTGGCGCGAATTTGGGTGTAAACGTATTCCAGGACGAGCAGGTAGAGATTTTCTTTGTTTTTAAAATGGTAAACCACCATGCGTTTGGTGGTACCCGCTTTCTCGGCGATCTGCTCCATGCGGGCACCGTTCAGTCCAAATTCGGCAAACAGCGCGATAGCGCTCTGAAAAATTTTCTCTTTCAGGCTCGATTCTTCACTGTGCTCGGGGTGTTCGCTGCCAGGGTTAGCCACATCCTTTCCTTATTTTTACCAAACGGACCAGAAAGATTATCTCCACGGCAGCGAAATAACACAAATATCAAACGCGCGGGCGCTTGCGGTAGAGCCATAGCCCGGGTATCGACAGCCCGATAGAGAGCGCGCCGACGATGGAGGACGCCTTAAGAAAGTTGCTCAGGAGAAGAATCATCTGCGGCTCGGTGTAGCCAAAATGGCTGATTTTCACCGCGGAAATCATCGCCGTATAGGCAGATATGCCGGGGAACATCGGAATAACGGCGGCGACGGTGAACACTTTCGGATGCGCCAGATACCAGCGCGACCACTGAATACCGATGCTGCCGACCAGCATAGAGGCGATAAACGTCGACCATTCGATGTTAAAGCCCGCCGTCATCATCACCATTCGTGAGCCATGACCGATTGCGCCCAGCAGGGCACACCACGGCAGCGCGCGTTGCGGAACGTTAAATACCATCGCAAAGCCGACGGCAGGAATGGCGGCCAGGAGCATGTCCTGTGCCAGCGCCAGCAGAAAATCTATCACGCCCATCCGCGTAGCCCCCACAACGTCATCGCCATCACCACGCCGATGCAGGTCGCCAGCGTCAGCAGGCTGGCGATGGCCCAGCGTGCCAGGCCGGTATTGATGTGCCCTTTAAACATGTCGGCGACGGCGTTAATCAGTGGGAAGCCCGGCACCAGCAGAAGCACGCTGGCGGCCATCGCAATCGTCGGGGTCGCGGCAAACTGCGGCAGGCGCAGCAGCAGGCCAGACACCGTGGTGGCAACAAACGCGGTGATGCAGAAATTAATTTGTGGGTGCAGCTGCCGGTGCGTCAGCATCTGGCGCACGTACATGGCGATGCTGCTGGCGAAAAAGGTGACGATCGCGCCGTCCCAGCCGCCTTTATTGAGCTTACAAAAACAGGCGCACGACAGCCCCACCATGAGCACGACCAGCCAGCGTGGATAACGTAATGGCTTGATTTGGTTAAACCGTTTTTCAATCTCCTTGAGATCGAGAAGCTTATGCTCAGCCAGGATGACGATGTGCTGGACCTCGGTTACAACGTGCATATTAATGCCGCGGTCGTGGTTTTTACGGGTGGACGTCAGACACTGCCCGTCTTTAATGGTGGTCAGCACAATGGCGTTGGATGAGATAGCGCTTTCAACGCTGTCCATTCCCAGCGCCAGTCCCAGCCGGGTTGAAAGCTCCTCGACCAGCGCGCTTTCCGCGCCGTGCTGGAGCAGAAAAAGACCGCACTGAATACAGAGCCGCGTGATAGCACGCTGCGTTGACCGATCTGCCTGCATGTCGTGTCCCGAAGAGAAAGTGGATAGTTGCCGATTGGCCCGTAATGCCTACTTTTAGCACAAAGTGCGGTGACCTTTGCTGTGGATCAGATCAAGGTTTATGCAAACAGTTGCGACCCCCGTCACGAAAGGTTTTTTGTATTAATTTATCAATGCGGTGAATTATTAATTTGGAAATATAAGATATTTGTATTTAGTTATTCTAATTTTATATTGTCGTTATTTTAATGACGACGTAATTAAATTTATTTGCGCTTTGTGAGATATTAGCGCTGTTTTAGGCGTTTCTTAAACCAAGAACATATCTCATCTTCTGCTTGTATTAATCCGTTTTACACTCAGGGACGAAAATACTTATACATTGATGCGTTTAAGGTTACTCATCAAATGAAAAATGGACACGGAGGGTCTATGTTGTCACTGCCTGGTAAGCATGGCGTTGTCATTAGCCGAATACCCGTAATGCAAAATGGGCTAGGGGACGTAATGGCGCGTCATTTCCCCGATTTTGAATTGACCTACTGCCGCTCACTGCAGGAGTTAACCCTGCTTCAGTTGCGCCGCGCAGACGTGATTATCGCCGATGTTTCAGGCGAATACAGGAACCCACGGGGTACGCTCGAAGAGTATTACCGCTTACTGAACCAGTACCGGGAAATCCACTGGATCTTTTTGGTCTCCCGGCCGTTTTACCCTATTGCCGTTGAGCTGCTTATGCGGCCGGAAAGCACGCTGCTTTCTGATATGGAACCTATTGAAGGTGTCGTTAACGCTATCCGGGCAGGGAGTGAACGCGCGGAGCGGATAAGCCAGACGTTATTAACCCCAGAACCTCAGGAAAGTGATGATGATGACGAACACTTTATTGCGCTCACGCACTCTGAACGTAAGGTGCTTCGCCTGTTAGGCAAAGGGTGGGGGATTAACCAAATCGCTACATTGCTTAAAAAGAGCAATAAAACGATCAGTGCGCAGAAAAACAGTGCGATGCGAAGGCTCTCATTGCGGAGTAATGCCGACATGTACGCCTGGATCAACAGTACACAGGGAATGAGAGAGCTGAGTTTAATGTCAGCCTATGGAGAGTTCGAGGAATGGAAAAAACCGATTCAACAAGACATCTCGCCATCATCGAAAATTGCGCGATGAGTGCGGTCGGGCTGCAGCATCTTTTTACGCAGTCTGAACTCAGCCAATATCAACTGCACCTGTTTAATGATTTTGATGGCTTTAAGAAAGCACTGCATCACGTGAATTTTTTTTCGCTGATCTATTCGCTTTCCGATGCGCGAGAAGAGCGCCGTAACTGCCTTGCGCATCTGCGGGATCTTGCGTTTACGCATAGCCATATCCAACGCATTATCCTGGTCTCGGATGAGATGGAAGCGCGGTTGATTAGCCATCTTTCGCCTTCACGTCTGCACGGTGTGGTCAGTAAATCGGTGACCCTCGAACACCTGATGAAGGAATTCATGGTGTTGTTGAGCGAAACGCTGCGCATTAATGACAATATGCTTAACCACTGGTACTGCAGTCAGAACCGGATGTTAAGCCCAACGGAAAGAGCGATTTTGCGTTATATGTCATGCGGGTATTCCATCCCCGAAATCGCGGCGCAGCTTGAGCGCAATATCAAGACTATTCGCGCGCATAAGTTTAATGCGATGGTGAAGCTGGGGGTGAACTCTGACGTAGGGTTGCTTGACGCAGCGGATATTCTTACCCATCTCCCGGTTAGAGAACCGCGAACTGCGGGGCTAAGCAAACCGACATTTTTGTAACCTGCCTTTTGCGCGCCAGATACGCTCTGGCGCATCATTCAGATGCACACATCAACCCACTTTGCGGATGTCAGCTCTGCCATTCTGTCTGGAGAAATACGCACGGCACTATGAATTGCGCCAGCGGCGGGGAGCACTTCAGCGTATTGTTTTAAAGAGATATCGCAGTAAACCGCGAGCGGGTTTTCCAGCCCGAACGGGCAGACGCCACCAACGGGATGACCTGTAACGGTAACCACTTCATCGCTGCTGAGCATGCGTGCTTTCGCGCCAAACGTGTCTTTCAGTTTTTTGTTATCCAGACGCGCATCACCCTTCGCCACGACCAGAATCACCTCATTTTTAACCTTCAACGATAAGGTTTTGGCAATTTGTCCCGGCTCTACACGGTGGGCGGCAGCAGCCAGCGCAACGGTAGCCGTACTCTGGCTAAGTTCTATTACCTCTATCTCCGGCGCGTTGTCGGCAAAAAACTGCTGTACGGACTGCAAACTCATTGTTTCCTCCTGACAAATATCCTGCGTAATCTGTCATAAGAATTTATGCTCTGTAAATATCTCTTAAGTAACAAATATCCAGGATGGCTGATTTCTGGATCCTCTTCACAATCACAGAAACCGGTTACAGTAACCGGTTGCAGAGCGTGATGCGTAGATTAATACTGAGTATGTAACGTCCCCTGTATCCAATAATAAGAGCCAATTATGAAACCATTTCGTCTGAGCAGTACCGCTGGTACGCAAGCCAGCAAGGTTGTGAAGCTGATTTATGGAACAACGTGCGGCGCGAGTGCGCCCGTAATAAACGTCTGACAGGAGATCAACCATGTCTGCCAACCATGCTGCGTTTAATCTGATATTCCGTTTCGTTGAAAATTACGTGAGCCCGATTGCCGGGCGTATCTCGTCCCAGCGTCATGTCATGGCTATCCGTGATGGGTTTATCTCCGCGATGCCGTTCATGATTGTAGGTTCATTTTTATTAGTGTTTGCTTACCCACCGTTTTCGCCTGATACCACCTGGGGTTTTGCGCGCGCCTGGCTGGATATGGCAAAGCAGTTTGAAGGCCAGATCCTGACGCCGTTTGATATGACGATGGGCATTATGTCCATTTATATCTGCGCGGCCATCGCCTATAACCTTGGCAAACATTATGTCAAAACGCACCAGCTGGATCCGTTCATGTGCGCCATGTTGTCTCTGATGGCGTTTCTGCTGGTTGCAGCCCCTAAAACTAAAGGCACGCTTCCCGTCGACAGCCTGGGTGGAACGGGTATTTTTACCGCCATTCTGGTGGCGATTTACTGCGTTGAGATGATGCGTTTCCTGAAAGCGCATAACATCGGTATTCGCCTGCCAGACCAGGTGCCGCCGATGATCAAAAACTCCTTTGACCTGCTGATCCCGGTGCTGGTGGTGGTGTTAACGCTTTATCCGCTAAGCCTGTTGATTCAGTCTCAGTTTGATATGCTGATCCCGCAGGCAATTATGTCCATCTTCAAGCCTCTGGTTTCCGCGGCGGACTCACTGCCCGCAATCCTGCTGGCGGTATTGATTGGGCATCTGCTGTGGTTCGCCGGGATCCACGGGGCGGCCATCGTCTCCGGGATGCTGCAGATGTTCTGGCTGACTAACCTCGGGGCTAACCAGACCGCGCTGGCCGCCGGTCATCTCCTGCCACATATTTTTATGGAAGCCTTCTGGACGTTCTTCATCGTGATTGGGGGGTCGGGTGCAACGATGGGGCTGGTGATTTGCTATCTGCGCAGTCGCTCAGCGCATTTACGCTCTATCGGCCGATTGAGCGTGGTGCCCAGCTTCTTTAACATCAACGAACCGGTTATCTTCGGTACGCCGATCGTGATGAACCCGGTGTTCTTTATTCCGTTCCTGCTGGCCCCGATGGTTAACGCCGTGCTGGCCTGGGCGGCGATGACGTTTGATCTGATTGGCCGTGTTATTTCCGTAGTACCCTGGACGGCACCGGCGCCGATAGGCGCAGCATGGGCGCTGGGCTGGGATTTCCGTGCCGCTATTCTGGTGGTCGTTCTGGCCTGCGTATCGGCAATCATCTACTTCCCGTTCTTTAAAGTGTACGAGAAACAGCTGCTGGAGCAGGAAGCGGAAGAAGCGCAGCGTAACGCGGAAGAGGACAATCAGCAGGTGGCCTAGGTAAAAGCAAAACGGCAACTTTCAGGTTGCCGTTTTTAGTGTTTGTTCCCTCTCCCACGGGGCTGAGGGAACCCCAGTAATTTTTTAGCAGAAGCAATAAGGTTGTTTCAGAACGATTTAAGGCTTTCAGCGACGCCCTGGTCCGGCTGTAAATCGCCGAAGCGTTTCCGTAAGGCCGGGGCGAGGCGCACGGATGCGCCGAGAGGGCGTGGCCTGCAGGGATGCAGGCTCATGCCCGACCCGATAGCCTGAAGGAATAAGCTGAGGGCACCGCGAAGCGGCGATTTACCGCCGGGAGCCCGGGTCGCCAGGGCGGTGGCGATTGAGCCGCCCTGGCACGTTCACCGGCCATGTCCTTACAGAGTACCAAGGAACATAAAGTGAACGGAATGACCACCAGAGCCATATGTTCCCCCTCACCCTAGCCCTCTCCCCAAAGGGGCGAGGGGATTGTTCACTGCTCGCATTAATTTATGGAGATTCCTCAGCCCTGTGGGAGAGGGGCAGGGTGAGGGCATCAGGCCGCACTCTACTATTTCAGCGTGCAATCCCCGCACTGCTTGACGTCCGGCAGGCGATAGCGCTGGCAGCAGGTACGACGCACCAGAAGCCCGTCACGGAGCACAACGGTACGGAATAATGGGTTATCGCGGCCATCGGAAAGTTGTTTTGCAAAGAAGCAGGACTGACGCAGGGCCTCCACTTTCTCATCGCCGAGCAGCGGTTTCATTTCCGTTAAATACCAATGGATTAAATATCCGGTATTACTCCAGATAAGCTTCCCGTTGATCTCGCCCGTTGCTTCAAGTGCCTCCACCACTGGGATCAGGGCCTGGATGACAAGCTGTTCCAGACGTTCCTGAGCAGAGAACTGCTCTGCGCCGCGATCTTCGTGCAGGTCAATCCAGAAACAGGCTGCTCGGCCAGTTTCGTGGAACTCGACGTGAAAATGATCCGGGGAGAGCGCCAGCATGCTCTTTTGGGTTAACACCGCCAGCATGAGCGGGGGAACCATCAGCCCGATATACCATTGTGCCCACAGGGAAAGCAGCGGTTTATTTTCCCGCGTTAGGGTCGGCTGATTGCGATAGATATGGTCGGAATAGGTTGCAAGTAGCGACTGCAGCGTAGAGGGTTGCTGCCACTGAGCGAGCGTCATGGCGTGATGCGGGGGCGCTTCATCAAGCCTGATAAAGTCCAGAAGGTGGGCACGCGTCTGTGCAATCTTATCCCGTATGGCATCCGCAAGCGACGCATCCCCGCTGGTGAGCGGCGCTCGCCAGAGGAGTGGTTCAACGATGTGTGCGGTTTGCGTAGCCATAGTTGAGATAGGAATCTAAATGATAATGATTGCCAATCCTAACTATTGCTCATACCAATGGCAAGACTTTTGTCCTGATTAACCGCTTACGCGCTTAAGCGGTTTGTAGCTCTTCACTTAGCAGAATGTTATTGCGACCTAAATGCTTTGCTTCATAGAGCGCTCTGTCTGCTCTCTCCAGCGCGCCTTCAACGTCTTCATTTTCGAAAATGGCAATACCGATGCTGATGGTGACGTTGGTGGCGACACTTTCGTTGAAAAGATGAGGGATTTTCAAATCATAGACTTTCTGACGGATCCGCTCTGCCGTATGGCGGGCGTGTTCAAGGGAAATATTCGTCAGCAGCACCATGAACTCTTCCCCACCGAAACGCGCCACAATATCGCGTGAACGGACGGCATCACGGATGGCCGCAGAGACGCGTTTCAGTGCCTGGTCGCCCATCATATGGCCATAATGGTCGTTATAGGCTTTGAAGTGGTCGATATCCATCAGAAGGACAAAGTGTTCGCCGTTTTCTACCGCCGGCAGGTTCTCCAGACGGCTCTGCAGGCCGCGACGATTATAGAGCCCGGTTAGAGGATCCATC
Organism: Enterobacter sp. ECC_219_Taxon_10; assembly: GCF_058354905.1. Lineage (NCBI taxonomy): Bacteria > Pseudomonadati > Pseudomonadota > Gammaproteobacteria > Enterobacterales > Enterobacteriaceae > Enterobacter > Enterobacter sp. ECC_219_Taxon_10. The sequence goes on from NZ_CM178005.1 coordinate 680,134, forward strand.
ATGCTGAGATCGGTCAGCGTTTCCCGTTCTTCCAGCAGGCGAGAGAGCAGCTCCTGGGCGAAGCGATCGTTGCGCCTTTGCAAAATGTTATGAATAGCAATAGCCACCACAGGAAGTGCGAAAGAATAGGACATTCTTAGCCATATATCTTGGTCGCTTAACCACAGGCAGACAATAAAGGCGGGGAGCGAGTGCAGCGTAAATGCTTTGATATTACTGGCGAAGGCCAGCGTTCCGATAAAAAGCACCGTGAGTAAGGCTATTATCAAATACATAGCCTGGTCATGGGTAATTAGCGAAAATTTCGAATCAATTTGCCAGGCCCACAAAATACCAAAGATTGCTGAAACGGCAGGAATATTTATCTTCCGCGCGCGCTTTTTCCAGTGCCAGACGAACAGGCCAGTACTGATCGCGAAAATTGCAATCAGAGGGGCAGAAAACACGCGTACAGAATAGAGCGGGTTTGTTACCGAGAACACGGCTGAAGTTGCGTTCAGAAATAAAAATAAACGTAACGATAATTGATATTTTCTTTGAACCAAAGACCGCCAGGATTGTGATGTCATAGTCGTGCGTTTTTATTAAAATTTAATTAAAACAGATAAATAGGTGTGGTTTCGCACTAAAATATGCAAAAAACTCAAAGCGTAATTATAAGAAAAACTTTATGTGTAGTTAACAGGTGAGCAATTTATCACCTTAGGAAATTTCTGTCATTCTACATAAGGGTAAAGGCCGATCTTTTTTGCTTCACTGCGCGACAAATGATAATTTTTATCATATGATATTGTTTATCATTATCGTTATGAAAGGGCGATGTATGTTGAACAGGGCGCTGGGAAGTGCATGGGGAGTATTGTTGCCGGGCGTAATCCTTGGCGTGTTGATGTTTGCCGATCTCTCCATCAATATCTGGAAGGCCATCATTGTGTCAGGATTGCTGGTTACGTCAGGCATGATATGGCATAAGCAACTTCGTCACTTTGTTTTACTGCCATCGTGTGTCGCATTGATCAGTGGAATTCTGGTAATACTGATGAGTTTGAAATAACAGGGAAAACAAGAGGAGTTACAGAAGGGATGTAAGATAATTGGTGCGAGGGGGGGGACTCGAACCCCCACATCCTAAGGACACTAACACCTGAAGCTAGCGCGTCTACCAATTCCGCCACCTTCGCACAGTCATCTTACTTTTTTTGATATCGCCTCGTTGGTGCGAGGGGGGGGACTCGAACCCCCACATCCGTAAGGACACTAACACCTGAAGCTAGCGCGTCTACCAATTCCGCCACCTTCGCCCAGTGCGAGCAATATCAACGTGATTTATGGTGCGAGGGGGGGGACTCGAACCCCCACATCCGTAAGGACACTAACACCTGAAGCTAGCGCGTCTACCAATTCCGCCACCTTCGCATACCATCGATACTGTAAAAGTATCGTAACCACGGAGGCGCATTCTAGATGTTTTCAGCTTTACGTCAACTGAAAATTGCGCGACTTTTATTGATTGCTGCAAAAATGGACGGAATTGAGACGCCTGCTTGCCGGATGGCGCTGGCGCTTATCCGGCCTGCATTTTATGGCAAATTATTTCTTTGCCTGACGCGTCATCACGGTGCGGTAGACCTTAAAGCGGCCAGTCTGGGCGATCACTTCGTGGAAGCCGAAGGTTTCGTCCAGCACTTTCGGGTACGCCAGGAAGGCGTTCGCCACGATGCGCAGCTCGCCGCCGCTGTTGAGGTGGCGAGTCGCGCCACGGATCAGCGTTTGCGCAGCTTCGAGGCTGGTCTCCATGCCGTCGTGGAACGGCGGGTTAGAGATAATCATGTCAAAGCGGCCGGTCACGTCAGAGAAGACGTTGCTGGCAATCACCTCGCCTTCAATGCCGTTTGCGGCAAGCGTTGCGCGGCTGGCTTCAACCGCCGGGGCGCTTACGTCACACAGGGTTAAACGCACTTTTGGTGAATGGCTGGCAAGCACCGTTGAAAGCACGCCCGCGCCGCAGCCCACGTCCAGCACTTTGCCTTTGGTGTGCGGTGTCAGAGTGGAGAGCAGCAGCTTGCTGCCCGTATCCAGCGCGTCACGGCTGAAGACGCCCGGCAGGGTTTTGATGGTCAGGCCGTCAAGCTGGTATTCGTCCCAGAAGGTGTTGGCATCGAACGTTGTCTGCTTTTCCAGACGGCCATGATACAGACCGCAGCGACGCGCGCTGTCGACTTTGGTCAGCGGCGCGTAGGCTTCCAGCATCTGCTCGGCGCTACGGACGCCGCTGCGGTTTTCACCGACCACGAAAATATCACAGCCAACCGGCAGCAGGGAGAGCAGGTTCATCAGCTGGAACTGGGCTTCCGGCTTGTTCTTCGGCCAGTAGTAGATCAGCGTATCGCAGTCGGCAATATCGCTCTGCTCCGCCACCAGGCTGAAGCGTGCGCGCTCGCCCATCTGGCGGCTCAACACCTGCCAGTGGTGGTAGTATTGGGTGTGGGCACGGCTTTCAGCACAGTCGAAACGCGCGGGCAGGTCATCCTGCATATCTCCGGCAAACAGAATACGGCTTTCTTCGAAATCATCACTGTGACGCAGCAAGACTTCACTTGCCGGGGTAAATGCAGACATGAATTGTTCCTCAATAAACTCAGGCGGGGATTATAGTAGGTAGATGGCGCACTTTCGACACATTTGCTATATTTGCGCGCCTGAGAGACAGGAGTTATCCCTATGACATCCCGACGAGACTGGCAGTTGCAGCAGCTGGGCATTACCCAGTGGGCCTTGCGTCGCCCGACGGCGTTGCAGGGCGAAATCGCCATCTCCATCCCTGCGCACGTTCGGCTGGTGATGGTAGCGGAAGAACTGCCTGCCCTGAATGAACCCCTGATCGGTGATGTCCTTCGCAGCCTGAAGCTGACGCCCGACCAGGTCTTACAGCTGAAGCCTGAACGGGTTGCCATGCTTCCTCCTGATAGCCGCTGTAACAGCTGGCGCATCGGAGAGACTAGCGACATCTCTCTTCAGGGGAGCAAAATCAGCTCGCCAGCACTGGACGAGCTGAAAGCCAATCCAAAGGCGCGCAGCGCGCTATGGCAACAAATCTGCGAATATGAACACGATTTCTTCCCTCACGACGCCTGACCTGACCGCAGCGTTCGCGATTGAAACACGCGCCCACACCTTTCCGTGGAGCGAGAAAACGTTTGCCAGCAATCAGGGCGAGCGCTATCTGAACTACCGTCTGGACGTTGACGGCACCATGGCCGCGTTTGCCATCACGCAGGTCGTTCTTGACGAGGCGACGCTGTTTAACATCGCCGTCGACCCGGCGTTTCAGCGCCGTGGGCTGGGAAGAGAACTGCTTGAGCATCTCATTCGTGAGCTCGAAACCCGTGACGTTTTCACCCTGTGGCTGGAGGTGCGCGCATCGAATGTCGCCGCCATCGCGCTCTATGAAAGCTTAGGCTTTAACGAGGCGACAGTCCGCCGTAACTACTACCCCACCGCAGAGGGACGTGAAGACGCCATCATAATGGCTCTGCCGATTGGATAACGAAGATAAGGTTGTAACGATGAAATGGGACTGGATTTTCTTTGATGCCGACGAAACGCTGTTTACGTTTGACTCGTTTGGCGGCCTACAGCGGATGTTTCTCGACTATAGCGTGACCTTCACCGCTGAAGATTTTCAGAACTATCAGGCGGTGAACAAGCCGCTGTGGGTGGATTACCAGAACGGTGCCATCACTGCGTTACAGCTTCAGCACCAGCGTTTTGACGTCTGGGCGGAGCGCTTAAACGTGAGTCCGGGCTCGCTGAATGATGCTTTTCTCAATGCGATGGCGGATATTTGCGCGCCACTGCCGGGCGCGGTTTCTCTGTTGAATGCGTTGAAAGGCAAAGTGAAACTGGGAATCATCACTAACGGCTTCACCGCGCTGCAGCAAATCCGTCTGGAGCGCACCGGCCTGCGCGATCATTTTGACGCGCTGGTGATCTCCGAAGAGGTGGGGGTGCCGAAACCGGATCCGCGGATTTTCGATTATGCGCTGGCGCAGGCCGGTAATCCCGACCGCGATCGCGTGCTGATGGTGGGGGATACCGCAGAGTCTGATATTCTTGGCGGTATGAAGTCAGGTTTGTCGACCGTCTGGCTAAATGCGCATGGCCGCGTGAAGCCTGAAGGCATCGAGCCAACCTGGACCGTCACGTCATTGACCGAACTGGAGCAACTCCTGTGTAAACAATGATTGCCTGCCCCCCGTTGATGGGTAAAATAGCCGCAATTTTGTATTCCATGATGCGTGGCGTGCTGCCGCGCTTATAAAAGAAGATTTAATTATGACGTTGTCTCCTTATCTGCAAGAGGTGGCCAAGCGCCGTACTTTTGCCATTATCTCGCACCCGGATGCCGGTAAAACGACCATCACCGAAAAGGTGTTGCTGTTCGGACAGGCGATCCAGACTGCGGGTACCGTTAAAGGCCGTGGCTCCAGCCAGCATGCAAAATCTGACTGGATGGAGATGGAAAAGCAGCGCGGTATTTCGATTACCACCTCCGTGATGCAGTTCCCTTATCACGACTGCCTGGTAAACCTGCTGGACACCCCGGGCCACGAAGACTTCTCCGAAGATACCTACCGTACCCTGACGGCGGTGGACTGCTGTCTGATGGTGATCGACGCCGCGAAGGGTGTAGAAGATCGTACCCGCAAGCTGATGGAAGTTACCCGCCTGCGTGATACGCCGATCCTCACCTTTATGAACAAACTCGACCGTGACATCCGTGACCCGATGGAGCTGATGGATGAAGTGGAAAACGAGCTGAAGATCGCCTGTGCGCCAATTACCTGGCCAATTGGCTGCGGTAAGCTGTTCAAAGGCGTTTACCACCTCTATAAAGACGAAACTTATCTGTACCAGACCGGTAAAGGCCACACCATTCAGGAAGTGCGCATTGTGAAAGGTCTGGACAACCCGGATCTGGATGCCGCGGTTGGCGAAGAGCTGGCCGCGCAGCTGCGCGACGAGCTGGAGCTGGTGAAGGGGGCGTCTCACGAGTTCGACAAAGAGCTGTTCCTGAGCGGTGAAATTACCCCGGTCTTCTTCGGTACCGCGCTGGGTAACTTTGGCGTAGACCACATGCTGGACGGTCTGGTGGAGTGGGCTCCGCAGCCAATGCCGCGTAAAACCGACACTCGCGAAGTGGAAGCGAAAGAAGAGAAATTCACCGGTTTCGTCTTCAAAATTCAGGCCAACATGGACCCGAAACACCGCGACCGCGTGGCCTTTATGCGCGTAGTGTCCGGTAAGTATGAGAAGGGCATGAAGCTGCGCCAGGTGCGTATTGGCAAAGATGTGGTGATCTCCGACGCGCTGACCTTTATGGCGGGTGACCGCTCGCACGTTGAGGAAGCGTATCCGGGCGACATCATCGGTCTGCACAACCACGGTACGATCCAGATCGGCGATACCTTCACCCAGGGCGAAATGATGAAGTTCACCGGGATTCCGAACTTCGCGCCGGAGCTGTTCCGTCGTATTCGTCTGCGCGATCCGCTGAAGCAGAAGCAGCTGCTGAAAGGCCTGGTTCAGCTCTCCGAAGAGGGCGCCGTGCAGGTGTTCCGTCCAATCGCCAACAACGATCTGATTGTCGGCGCGGTGGGTGTGCTGCAGTTCGACGTGGTGGTTGCGCGTCTGAAGAGCGAGTACAACGTGGAAGCGATTTACGAATCGGTCAACGTGGCGACCGCGCGCTGGGTTGAGTGTTCAGACGTGAAGAAATTCGAAGAATTTAAGCGTAAGAACGAAATTCAGCTGGCGCTGGATGGCGGCGACAACCTGACCTATATCGCGCCAACGATGGTCAACCTGAACCTGACGCAGGAACGTTATCCTGACGTACAGTTCCGCAAAACGCGCGAACACTAATCCCCTCTCAGAGCACGGCAATCGCCGTGCTCTTCTTTTATTCCAGTCTTATTAATCCCTTGCGGAATGTTCTTAATTCACCGCTATTTCACGCTATTCGCGCGTTTTTTACTCAATTCTGAAAGCGGCATTGTGAGAGTGATCTATATTTAACTCAGTGTTTAGCACCGGGTGTGGATGAATTAACTGTTCAATGCATGTCGATTGGTTCTCCATTTCACCCGTGTGTTTATTCGCAATATATAAAACTACTAAGGAAGTATGTAGCCCGAATAGCGGGTAAAACACAGGAATAAATCGATGAATATGACAAGACTGAAGATTTCTAAAACTCTGCTGGCTGTAACACTGGGTAGCGTTCTGGTTAGCGGTTCCGCCCTCGCGGAAAGCAGCGCCATGGATAAAGCACAGTCCACGGCCGATACCGCAGGGCAAAAAATCGATAGCTCTATGAATAAAGTCGGTAATTTCATGGACGACAGCTCTATCACAGCAAAAGTGAAAGCCGCGCTGGTGGATGATGAAGCCATCAAGAGCACCGATATTTCCGTTAAGACCGACAAGAAAGTGGTCACCCTGAGTGGCTTCGTGGAAAGCCAGGCGCAGGCAGAACAGGCGGTGAAAGTCGCTAAGGGTGTCGAAGGTGTGGCCTCCGTGAGCGATAAACTGCACGTTCGCGACGGTAAAAACGCGTCGGTGAAAGGTTATGCCGGGGATGCGGCAACCACCAGCGAAATCAAAGCTAAACTTTTAGCAGATGACATCGTGCCGTCTCGTAAGGTGAAAGTAGAAACCACCGATGGTGTGGTTCAGCTTTCCGGTACGGTTGATTCCCAGGCGCAAAGTGAACGTGCCGAGTCAATTGCGAAAGCCATTGATGGTGTGAAAAGCGTTAAAAACGATCTGAAAACGAAGTAATTCTGGACCATTCGCCCGCCGGGCTAAATCCTGCGGGCGAAATAAGAACGACTCTGGAAAAACGCCGGTGAGTGACCTGAGCGCTCACGTTTAGCGGCCGACATTAACTATGGTAAAGGAGAAGCTTATGTTTCGTTGGGGCATTATATTTCTGGTTATCGCGTTAATTGCCGCCGCATTGGGCTTTGGTGGTCTGGCAGGTACAGCGGCATGGGCAGCTAAAATTGTCTTCGTCGTCGGTATTATTCTGTTCCTGGTCAGCCTGTTTACGGGGCGTCGACGTCCATAGCAAACGCAATATTTCTTCAACAAAATAAAGCCAGTCCCTGCGACTGGCTTTTTCTTATTTGCGTTACAGGTCGGGTGCGTTACTGTGGAGTGATAAAATAATCAAAACAGGAAAGCAGAGGTGGGGCAACGAATTCCCGTTACGCTCGGCAATATTGCGCCGCTGACGTTAAAACCGTTTCGCGCGGGTCAACTCGCACTGGTTTGTGAGGGGGGAGGACAGCGCGGCATTTTCACCGCCGGCGTGCTGGATGAATTTATGCGTGCGCAGTTCAACCCGTTTGACCTCTACTTCGGTACGTCCGCCGGGGCGCAGAATCTCTCTGCCTATGTCTGTAACCAGCCCGGCTACGCGCGAAAAGTAATCATGCGCTACACCACGGCGAAAGAATTTTTTAACCCGGTGCGCTTCGTGCGCGGCGGCAACCTGATCGATCTCGACTGGCTTCTGGAGTCGACCTCCAGCCAGATGCCGCTGGCCATGGATACCGCCGCCCGTCTGTTTGATAGCGGCAAAGCGTTCTGGATGTGCGCCAGCCGGGGGGATGACTACTCGCCGGGCTATTTCTCACCGCAGAAGGATAACTGGCTGGACATCATCCGCGCCTCCAGCGCTATTCCCGGTTTTTATCGTACCGGAGCTCTGCTGGACGGCATCAGCTATCTGGACGGCGGCATCAGCGACGCGGTGCCGGTGCAGGAAGCCGCCCGGCGCGGGGCGAAAACCATCGTGGTGATCCGTACCGTGCCGTCGCAAATGTATTACACACCCCAGTGGTTTAAACGGATGGAGCGCTGGCTGGGCGACAGCAGCCTGCAGCCGCTGGTGAACATCGCAAAGCAGCATGAAACCACCTACGGCGCGATGCAGCGCTTTATTGAAAAACCGCCGGGTAAGCTGCGAATTTTTGAAATCTATCCGCCGAAGCCGCTGCTGAGCATGGCGCTGGGCAGCCGCGTCCCTGCGCTGCGCATGGATTACAAAACGGGGCGGCTGTGCGGGCGTTACTTCCTGGCGACGGTGGGGAAAATGCTGGCGGAGCAGCCGCCGCTTCATCGGCATAAACGGATTATTATGCCGCCTGCGGTTGTCGCCAATGATGCCCTGACGATGCCGCTGGTGGATATCCCGCAGGCGAATGACGCTTTACTGGATAACGAGGATCTGGCGTGACGCACCGCTTTGTTGATACCCACTGCCACTTTGATTTCCCGCCGTTTACGGGGGATGAAGCGCAAAGTATTGCGAAAGCTGCCGAGGCAGGCGTTCAGGCCATCATTGTGCCGTCAGTAGAAGCGGCCTATTTTTCCCGCGTGCTGGATCTTTCCACGCGATACCCCGCGCTTTATGCCGCGCTCGGCCTGCATCCGATTGTCATTGAGCGCCATCGTGATGAGCATCTTGAAGAGCTGGATCAGGTGCTGCAAAGTGCAGGAGAGAAACTTGTCGCCATCGGCGAGATCGGGCTCGATCTCTATCGCGAGGATCCGCAGTTTGAACGCCAGCAGACGGTCCTCGACGCGCAGCTCAGGCTGGCAAAGCGTCACGATCTGCCGGTGATCCTCCACTCAAGACGCACGCATGATAAGCTCGCAATGCACCTTAAGCGTATCGATCTGCCGCGAAGAGGCGTTGTACACGGTTTTTCCGGCAGCCTGCAGCAGGCGCAGCGTTTTATTGAGCTGGGGTATAAAATCGGCGTCGGTGGCACCATTACCTATCCGCGTGCCAGTAAAACCCGGGACGTAATGGCACAGCTGCCGCTGTCGGCGCTTCTGCTGGAAACTGACGCGCCGGATATGCCGCTGAATGGTTTTCAGGGGCAGCCGAATCGCCCGGAACAGGCGTCGCGCGTTTTTGACGTGCTGTGCGAACTGCGTCAGGAACCTGAAGATGTGATTGCCGGCGCGTTGCTGGAAAATACCCGTTCGGTTTTTGGCATCACGCTATAGATAAAGCGCCGGACGAATCACCGTTATTTTCTTTTTTTCCAGCGACCGGGCCAGCGGTTCAACGTCCTCCGGCGTGGCGCTGCGCCATGACGCTGCCTCGCCGTAAACCCCATGCGCATGAAAAGCGTTGATGCGCACTGGCACATTCCCAAGCCCGTGGATAAAGGTCGTTAGCGGCTTGAGATGTTCCAGGTAATCACACTGCTCCGGAATAACCAGCAAGCGGAGTTCCGTCAAACGGTGACGATCTGCCAGCCAGCGGATGCTCTGTTTAATCTGCGGGTTTTCGCGCCCGGTCAGGAAGCGGTGATGCTCGTTCCCCCACGCCTTCAGATCCAGCATCGCGCCATCCAGTACCGGCAGCAGCTTTTGCCAGCCGGTTTCGCTTAACAGACCGTTGCTGTCAACCATGCAGGTTAAATGATGTAGCTCAGGATCGGTTTTGATCGCGGTAAACAGGGCGATTAAAAACGGCAGCTGCGTGGTGGCTTCGCCCCCGCTGACGGTAACGCCCTCAATAAAGGGGGCGGCTTTTCGGATCTGCGTGAGGATCTCCTCCACGCTCAGGCGGTTCGCCATAGGCGTGGCCTGCTGCTGGCACAGGCGCAGGCAGGTGTCGCACTGCTGGCAGTGACTCTCCTGCCACCAGACGCGTCCTGCCTGAATGGTCAGCGCGTCATGCGGGCAGTGGGGCACGCAGTCCCCGCAGTCGTTGCAGCGCCCGATGGTCCACGGGTTGTGGCAGGTTTTGCAGCGCAGGTTGCAGCCCTGCAGGAACAGCGCCAGGCGGCTGCCCGGCCCGTCCACGCAGGAGAAGGGAATGACCTGACTAACTAAAGCGCATCTGCTGTTCATGGCTTATCACGCGCGGCTGACGTTCCAGAATTCGGGTATTGCGTGCGGCTTCTTCACCCAGCCAGGTGGTATTGGTGCGCGATCCGGCTTCGCGGTACTTTTCCAGATCCGACAAGCGCACCATATACCCGGTTACGCGGACCAGATCGTTACCAGCGACATTCGCGGTGAACTCACGCATACCGGCCCTGAACGCACCCTGGCAAAGCTGAACCACCGCCTGAGGATTGCGTTTTACCGTCTCATCCAGCGTTAAAATATCGCTAATCCCGGAGTGATAGTGTTTATGGTGCGGCGCAACAGCCAGCAGGTGGCTGATGGGATCCGGTTCGTCGCCGTAGGGCAGACGCGCGCCCGGCGTGGTGCCCGAATCGGAGCTGATGCCTGACTGGGCGTGCAGCATCGCACGCTGCTTCCAGCCGTGTTTCACAGGCGTGTTTTCGACAAACGCTGCAAGCTGTTCGCTGATGCGATAACCCAGCGCGTTGGCCTGTTCGTCCTTTCCGTAGCGTCCCGCTATTCCTGCTTTCTCACAGAGCGCGTTTACCGCTTCCGCCAGGCCGTACATGCCAAACATCGGCACAAACCGATCGGCATCAATCAGCCCCTCTTTCACCAGGAAGCTATTCTCAAAGAAGCCAGACTGCCCGTACAGGAAATCGCAGCGTGCATCGATGATGGCAATTTGCTGCTGGCAGTAGTGTGGGAGCGTGCGGGTGAAGAAGTCTTCAATGGATGTGCTGCGTTCAGCAATGGCTTTGAGGTTAAGGCGCACCAGGGTGCTGCCACCGCCTGCAAGCGGCAGGGAGTTGTAACAACTCACCACGCCGTAACGGCCTTTTGTGAAAATTTTATCATTCATTGGGCCATTGGAAATATGCGGTTTGCTGCATTCACATATGTTTTTTGCCACTTCAAGTAGCAAGTCGTCCGGGGTGATATCGGGATCGTAGATAAAGGTCAGGTTCGGCGCAACCTGCTTCAGCTCTGCGTCGGCACGCAGAATGGCACGGGTGATGGGGCCGTCGGCAGGCCCAATGTTTGCGTGCATAAACGCATCCGGCAGCGTACGGTCGAGATAGCGCCAGAAACGTTTTACTCGGCTATCGATCTCTTCTTGTGTTAGAATTCTAACATACGGAGTTAATATCGCATCAAGCTGACCGAGATAGACCGGCATCGATGTGACAGACGGAACATGGTGGTAGAGGATGGTTAACAGCGAGAGGGCTTCGTCGAGATCTTTCGCCCCTTCCAGCTCCAGCCATTCTGAACCGTTAGCCAGAAATTTTGCGTAATCCGGCAGAACGTAACGGGGTTTGTAAGGCGCGTGGCCTTCGAACATGTCGCAGATAAACCCTTCGTCCAGCGCGGCTCGCGCGGCCTCAGGAAGTGTCGGATACGGCAGGTTGTTTTCCGCTTCCAGCGCCAGAAAATGACGTTTTTGTTCCGGGGTTAACACCGGGCTTGTCACAATGTGCTGGCAACGTTGTTGCAGGGCGTCGGGGCTGGAGTGGGGCATATTCGCTTCCTTGAGTGTTCTGCGGATGATGAGCGAATTGTAGGAAGCCAGCCTGTCGGGGCTTTTGATCCGACAGGGGGTATCGCTGCTTTAGCCGGCAATTTACGCACTAAAGTTTGAAGAAGATCTCATTACAGTAATGCAAATTTGTACGCAGTTTTCATTAACTGTGATGAATGTCGAAGTGTGGATGCGGGTGAATGTTAGAATACTCACAGACCCGCAAGGTAAAATTTATACGGCACTGCCGTTGGAGAATGTTATGACCGATTTAACTGCAAGCAGCCTGCGCGCGTTGAAACTGATGGACCTGACCACCCTGAACGATGACGACACCAATGAAAAAGTCATCGCCCTGTGCCATCAGGCGAAAACGCCAGTGGGCAACACCGCCGCTGTCTGCATCTACCCGCGCTTTATCCCGATTGCCCGCAAAACGCTGAAAGAGCAGGGCACTCCGGACGTGCGCATTGCAACCGTGACTAACTTCCCGCACGGCAACGACGATATCGAGATCGCGCTGGCGGAAACCCGTGCGGCGATTGCCTACGGCGCAGACGAAGTTGACGTGGTGTTCCCTTACCGCGCGCTGATCGCTGGCAACGAGCAGGTCGGTTTTGACCTGGTGAAAGCCTGTAAAGACGCGTGTGCGGCGGCAAACGTGCTGCTCAAAGTGATCATCGAAACCGGCGAGCTGAAAGAAGAGGCGCTGATTCGTAAAGCGTCTGAAATCTCCATCAAAGCCGGTGCGGATTTCATTAAAACCTCTACCGGTAAAGTACCGGTGAATGCGACCCCGGAAAGCGCGCGCATCATGATGGAAGTGATCCGCGACATGGGCGTGTCCAAAACCGTTGGTTTCAAACCCGCGGGCGGCGTGCGTACCGCCGAAGACGCGCAGCAGTTCCTGGCAATTGCCGACGAGCTGTTTGGCGCCGACTGGGCTGATTCCCGTCACTACCGCTTCGGCGCGTCCAGCCTGCTGGCAAGCCTGCTGAAAGCGCTGGGTCACGGCGACGGTAAGAGCGCAAGCAGCTACTGATTGCCAGACAATGCCGGATGACGCTTCGCTTATCCGGCCTACAGGATCGTAGGGCGGGTAAGCGTAGCGCCACCCGCCACAACTCCCCCGATTCCGCATGGAGGTTACCGTGTTTCTCGCACAAGAAATTATTCGTAAAAAACGTGATGGTCAGGCATTAAGCGACGAAGAGATCCGCTTCTTTATCAACGGCATTCGTGATAACACCGTCTCAGAAGGGCAGATTGCGGCTCTGGCGATGACCATTTTCTTCCACGATATGTCGATGCCCGAGCGCGTGTCGCTGACCATGGCGATGCGAGATTCAGGAACCGTTCTGGACTGGAAAAGCCTTAACCTTAACGGCCCGATTGTGGACAAACACTCCACCGGCGGCGTGGGCGACGTGACGTCTCTGATGCTCGGCCCCATGGTGGCAGCCTGCGGCGGTTACATTCCGATGATCTCCGGGCGCGGCCTGGGCCACACCGGCGGTACGCTCGACAAACTGGAAGCCATTCCGGGCTTCGATATCTTCCCGGACGACAACCGCTTCCGCGACATTATTAAAGACGTTGGTGTGGCGATTATCGGCCAGACCAGCTCTCTTGCTCCGGCAGACAAACGTTTCTATGCAACACGCGATATCACCGCGACCGTTGACTCCATCCCGCTGATCACCGCCTCTATCCTGGCGAAGAAACTGGCTGAAGGGCTGGATGCGCTGGTGATGGACGTGAAGGTGGGCAGCGGCGCCTTTATGCCGACCTATGAACTCTCTGAGGCGCTGGCCGAAGCGATTGTTGGCGTCTCTAACGGCGCGGGCGTGCGCACCACCGCGCTGCTGACCGACATGAACCAGGTGCTGGCTTCCAGCGCCGGTAACGCGGTTGAAGTCCGCGAAGCCGTGCGATTTCTCACCGGCGAATACCGTAACCCGCGTCTGTTTGACGTGACCATGGCGCTGTGCGTTGAGATGCTCATCTCCGGCAAACTCGCTAAAGACGATGCAGAAGCGCGCGCGAAGCTGCAGGCAGTGCTGGACAACGGCAAAGCGGCGGAGATCTTTGGCCGCATGGTGGCGGCGCAGAAAGGCCCGACCGATTTCGTCGAAAACTACGCGAAATACCTGCCGACCGCGATGCTCAGCAAAGCCGTCTATGCGGATAGCGAAGGCTTTGTCTCTGCCATGGACACCCGCGCGCTCGGCATGGCTGTCGTGTCTATGGGCGGCGGTCGTCGTCAGGCATCCGACACCATTGATTACAGCGTCGGCTTTACCGATATGGCCCGTCTGGGCGACAGCGTTGACGGCCAACGTCCGCTGGCGGTGATCCACGCCAAAGATGAAGCCAGCTGGCAGGACGCGGCGAAAGCGGTGAAAGCCGCCATTACGCTTGATGATAAAGCGCCGGAAAACACCCCAACGGTCTATCGCCGTATCACCGAATAGCGGTATACTGATCTGATCGCATTTTTATGAAGCACTAAGTACGGAGAACAATTATGAAACGTGCATTTATTATGGTGCTGGACTCATTCGGCATCGGCGCAACCGAAGATGCAGAACGTTTTGGTGACGTGGGTTCCGATACCATGGGTCACATCGCGGAAGCCTGTGCTAAAGGCGAAGCGGACAACGGTCGTAAAGGCCCTCTGACTCTGCCAAACCTGACCCGCCTCGGTCTGGTGAAAGCGCATGAAGGTTCTACCGGTAAAATCGCAGCCGGTATGGACGGCAACGCGGAAGTGGTGGGCGCCTACGCCTGGGCGCACGAGCTCTCTTCCGGTAAAGACACCCCGTCCGGTCACTGGGAAATCGCCGGTGTGCCGGTGCTGTTCGACTGGGGCTATTTCTCCGATCACGAGAACAGCTTCCCGCAGGAGCTTCTCGATAAGCTGGTCAAGCGTGCCAACCTGCCGGGCTACCTCGGTAACTGCCACTCTTCCGGTACCGTGATTCTGGACCAGCTCGGCGAAGAGCACATGAAAACCGGCAAGCCGATTTTCTACACTTCTGCTGACTCCGTGTTCCAGATTGCCTGCCACGAAGAGACCTACGGCCTGGATAAACTCTACGAGCTGTGCGAAATCGCCCGTGAAGAGCTGACCGAAGGCGGCTACAACATTGGCCGCGTGATCGCGCGTCCGTTTATCGGCGACAAAGCGGGTAACTTCCAGCGTACCGGTAACCGTCATGACCTGGCCGTTGAGCCACCAGCGCCAACCGTGCTGCAGAAGCTGGTTGAAGAGAAAGACGGCCACGTGGTTTCCGTGGGTAAAATCGCGGATATCTACGCCAACTGCGGCATCACCAAAAAGGTCAAAGCGACCGGTCTCGATGCGCTGTTCGATGCCACCATCAAAGAGATGAAAGAAGCGGGCGACAAAACCATTGTCTTTACCAACTTCGTGGACTTCGACTCCTCCTGGGGCCACCGTCGCGACGTTGCGGGTTATGCTGCTGGCCTTGAACTGTTTGACCGCCGTCTGCCTGAGCTGATGGAGCTGGTGGGTGAAGATGACATTCTGATCCTGACAGCGGACCACGGCTGTGACCCAACCTGGACCGGTACCGACCATACCCGTGAGCACATCCCGGTGCTGGTGTATGGCCCGAAAGTGAAGCCGGGCTCGCTCGGTCACCGTGAAACCTTCGCGGACATCGGCCAGACCCTTGCGAAATATTTTGGCACGTCTGACATGGAATATGGCAAAGCCATGTTCTAAACGGATTGGGTGCGGCCTGATGCCCTCATCCCGCTCCTCTCCCACGAGAAATACGGGTGCGGTCTGATGCCCTCACCCCAACCCTCTCCCACGAGAAACACGGGTGCGGCCTGATGCCCTCACCCCAACCCTCTCCCACAGGGAGAGGGAGAAATTACATGAAAAGGAACTGAAGATGGCAACTCCTCACATTAACGCAGAAATGGGTGATTTCGCTGACGTCGTATTGATGCCGGGCGACCCGCTGCGCGCGAAGCACATTGCAGAAACCTTCCTCGAAGACGTGCGTGAAGTGAACAACGTTCGCGGCATGCTGGGCTTCACCGGTACCTATAAAGGCCGCAAAATCTCCGTCATGGGCCACGGTATGGGTATCCCATCCTGCTCCATCTACACCAAAGAGCTGATCACCGACTTCGGCGTGAAGAAAATCATCCGCGTGGGCTCCTGCGGCGCGGTGCGCATGGACGTTAAGCTGCGTGATATCGTTATCGGCATGGGTGCCTGCACCGATTCCAAAGTTAACCGTATGCGTTTCAAAGACCACGACTTCGCGGCGATTGCTGACTTCGGCATGGTGCGTGACGCAGTCGACGCGGCAAAAGCGCTGGGCGTTGAAGCGCGCGTGGGTAACATCTTCTCTGCTGACCTGTTCTATGCACCGGACGGCGGCGAGATGTTCGACGTGATGGAAAAATACGGCATCCTGGGTGTGGAAATGGAAGCGGCGGGTATCTACGGCGTCGCGGCTGAGTTTGGTGCGAAAGCGCTGACCATCTGTACCGTCTCTGACCACATCCGTACCCACGAGCAGACCACCGCTGCCGAGCGTCAGACCACCTTCAACGACATGATCAAAATCGCGCTGGAATCCGTTCTGCTGGGCGATAAAGAGTAATGTTGTCTTTGCCGGGCAGCCATGCTGCCCGGCATGTTCTTACTGCTGCGTTAACACTTCCCACATCAAATCACTTTCAAGCGTTGTGATATCCGTTGAGTATGAAAATTGCCTATCGTTAAGTACGGGCGTCAATTTCATGGTGAAACTCATATGGCTACCGCTTACCGGAGCCTGGTTATCGACGGCAATGATCCCATCGTTATTACGCAGTAACAGGCTTTCCTGGCTCTCTCCGCTCGGGGTGAACCGCGTGCGATCGACCGTTTTTGAGAACGCGTAGCTTTTTCCGTCCACCACCATATTGCTCACGCGCACTGCCAGACCGCTGTTATCACCAAAGTAGAAACGGCCTTTTTCCCCGGCGCGCCCCTGGATAAACAGGGCGATGGGCTGGCTTTCCGGGCAGTTGACGTTGACGTTGATCTCCCTGGACGGCATCTGGTTCCAGCCTTGTTTTGCCTCCACGACGTCATTCTGCTTCAGCAGGCCAAAGCTGACGCCGCTGTTGGTAAAGGAGAGTTGGCATTCATCATCCGCCAGGGCCGTGCGGGCTGAAAGTGAAGATAAGACTGCAACGGCAATCAGCAGATATTTTCCCCGGGAACTCATTGGCAAACTCCTTGCGCCATTTCATAGAACGCTTCTTTGTCCTGAACGTCACTCAGCGTGTATTTAATGCGGCACAGGCGCTGCATATTGTCATCCACGGCATACAGCGTCGGACTTTTCGACATATCGGAAACGAAAATGCGCCCGTCATCGACGGTGCTGACCAGATAGTTGTTTTTCTCATCCACAATACTGGTGCCTTTCGGTAACCAGCTGCCGTCAGCCTGTTTCACTTCCAGCATGACGCGGCGGGTGTTCAGTACCTCAAAATTCAGCTCTTTGAAGGCGGCGTGGGCTGCCGAGATATTTTTGATCCCGTTAGCCAGGTCCATGCTCTTCGGTAGGGTGTTGGCGTTCACTTCGATACGTGACTTCCGCCACTCCGTCATTTCAGGAACGACGGCCTGACCCCAGCGGTCGGTCCAGACGCGGCCCTGAGGCGTGGAGATTTCAATGCCGCTCTCAGGTTCACTCAGACGAGCGATACCGAAGGTCTCTTTCACCTCGTATGGCGAGAAGGTCAGGCCATGTTGGTGCGCGGCGATCCCGCCGGAGAGCGTTGCGCTGTAGTTGCGCTGGTCGCTGCCAGTGGTTCCTCCTCCAATACCGAGCTGGGTGTAATGGAGGTTGGTATTAATGTTGCCGTTGAAGCTGTTTTCGTGATTCTGGTCATCACGATCGGCAGAGAGGTAGTAGTTTGTGTCCTGTCCCAGAGAACCGCTATTTTGCAGGCCATAGTTGGTCTTCTCACCCTGGCTGCGCATATACGCACCGACACGCTGCGATCCCAGCGGGAAGCTGACGTTGACGTAAAACATATCGTCGTCGTTCAGCGTGCTGCCGTCGTCGTCGTCCGACTGCTGATTCACGGCGTGCTGCCAGTTGGCAGTAATATTCATGTATTTGAACGACTGGCTCCAGGAGACGATCACGTTGCGGGTATCATCGCTGTCGTTGGTTGCCTGATAGCCGTAATAGCCCAGAGAGAAGGTACCCAGCATATTATTGCTCCAGCTCAGGTTCGCGCTGTAGCTGCCCTGATAACCGTCAAAGTCGTCGACAAGGGCTTCCGTCAGCTCGCGATAGCCGGTGCTGTATTTCGCCGCGCTTAAGCTGACGTTCAGGTTGCCCGGCATCGACATCCCGGCG
Organism: Enterobacter sp. ECC_219_Taxon_10; assembly: GCF_058354905.1. Classification (NCBI taxonomy): domain Bacteria; kingdom Pseudomonadati; phylum Pseudomonadota; class Gammaproteobacteria; order Enterobacterales; family Enterobacteriaceae; genus Enterobacter; species Enterobacter sp. ECC_219_Taxon_10. Next base: position 698,005 of record NZ_CM178005.1, read on the forward strand.
CTCAGTTCTCCCTTCGCCCCCTGCTGCGATTCGCCGTAGTTTGCTTTGCTGCCCAGCAGCGAGCCGGAAAGCGTCATGCGATCAGCCGGGAGCCACTGCAGCATGCCCCCGACGGCCTGGTAGTCCTGGGCGAGTACGCCGGATGCGGTGGTGATCCAGTCCCTGTCGAGACGCCATCCGTCGGAAACGTTGTAGACCCAGGGCATGGCGTAATCGCTGTCGACGTCGCGAACGCGGCCCAGCGACATCGCCAGGCCCACCGGGCGCGATACCTGGAAGTTGAACGAAGAGGACGGCACGGTAAAGCGGGTAATGGAGTTGTCGGTTTCCACCACGCTGACGTCGAGGTTGGCGTTGCTGCGGACAACGGGCACGTTTTCAAGGCTGAACGGCCCTGCGTTAACCAGCGTGGAGTAAATCAGCTGTCCTGACTGGCGAACTTCAACGCGTGCCTGGTTGCCCCGCGCAAGCCCCTTAACAGTAACGCCAGGCGTATCCTGCGCTAAACCCTGTTCGGGAATAAACTGTACGCCGTTGATGGCCGCACCGCCGAAAAGCTGAGACTGAACGTTAATTTGCCCGACCTGCGCGCGAACCTTCTGTGACTGGAACACGTGTTCACCGTAGGTATACAGGCTGTCTGAACGGTATTTCCCGTTGTCGTCGGTGATCATGTAGCGGCTACGTACCGCCCACTCCGCGAGGTTAAACCCGGCTTCGAGGTTGGCTTGGGTATAATCCTGGCTTTCTGAACCGCTATATTCACTGCGGCTGCTGAACAGGTTGTAGTTTAACAGCCCGGCGGTACCGCCCTTAATAAAGTTTTGCGGGGTCAGAAAACCGTTATCCAGGGCTTCTGCCGGTAAATAAAACTCCAGCGTTTCGTTGCCGGGCATGGCGTTAATGACGGCAGAGGGATAATCCGCGAGCAAATTGTGGCAGGATTCATTCTTTCCGATGCGCAAGGGCATTAAGCCCATGGCGCTGAGAAAGTCCTCATCAGCGCACACCTGACCTTTATCGCCAAAAAGCACTGCCAGTGACCCTTTGTCCACGCCGTTAATTTTGACCGAAACGGTATGTCTTCCAGGAAGAAAACGCGGCGCTTCGGCAAAGTAATCCGCCAGGTTTTTACTGATCCCGCGCGTGGCAAGAATATCCGTATCAAAGGTCACTTCCCTCGCCAGCAACGTCGAGCCTGGGATCAGTGAAACTGTCAGCGAGCAGTAAAGTGCTGCTCGAATCAAAGAGGCAAGGTTCAGGTTGTTCACGCATTAACTCTCATTATATTTATTATTATTGGCCTAACGGCGCGGTGAAATCCGGAACACTAATGCCGTAGCGGCTGGCTGGATAGAAACGCACGGATTTATCACCGGTAATGCCTTTCGCCACGCTGACGTCCAGCGTCTGGCCCGGCAGGATATAGGTTTTTTGCAGCTTCCCTGTGGTATTGGACGGCAGGAAAGTGACGTTTTGCGCCAGGCGAACCACGTAAGCAGACGGGTTTTTCACTTTGATTGTCTGGCCGCTGCCGGACCAGGTCAGCAGCTTCCAGGCATCGGTGACCACGGGCAGGTTTTTAGGGCGAATGAGCACCGGCAGATCCTGGCGCATGTTGAAGCCAATCTTCATGTTTTTATCGGTGCTTTTTGGTGGAATGCCTTCAAACGTCACGCGTTTGAGGTGCTCAACCGTGAGCGGCTGCGTGTTCTGCATAATAAAGCGCAGCTGCTGCTGCTGGCCTGGCTCGACGCGAACGACGGGCTGAGTCACGTCCAGCTTGATGCCGGTGTCATCGGGTAGATCGATAATGGTGGTGTACAGCAGCGCAGGGCCGTTATCGGTGTTTTTGACGTTCATCACGCCGCTGTGGGTGGATTCATCAATCACCAGCAGCGTTGTTTCCGGCACCATGCCCGCGGCATTCGCCTGCGTAACAAAGGCAGAAAACAGAAATGGGGCGGCAAGCGCCAGTTTGCAAAGAGAGGATGATACAGACATCGAGATTATTCCTTTAACCTGATAAAAAAGCCTCCTCAATAAAAGGAGGCCTGGTTCATTCATTATCGCGGTGATAATTAGAGATATTTCACGGTGATCGTGGCCTGGCCTGACAAGTTGGTATCATCCGTAATGGCCAGCGTAGTGGTGTCCTCAATCGCCAGAGAAACCTTCAGCGGGAATACTGCAGTGCTGTAAGCCAGAGGTGCAGTGGTACCGGTGGCCGCCACGGTCATCATTTCGGCATTGCCGTTTTTGATGATACCGGTGGTGGATTTCGCCCAGGTCGGGGTGGTTGCCGCACCGAAGATCGGATCCACTCTTACGCCGTCAGCCAGGACGTTGGCGACATCGGTATAAACCGAGTAAGCACCGATTTTCACGTCGCCTGCCAGACCCACGCCGTAGGACTGGTCTGCGCTGCTTACTGAACCGTTTGCGGCATCGCCGTTAGTGATGGTCACGCCAGTAGCGCGAGACGCCGCGCTGTCATCGGTAATGGTCCAGCCCGCTTTCGCACCGGCGTCCGGGCAATTGATGGTCAGGGAGATGTCTTTGGTGCCCAGCTGGTTGTCGGTGGTGGCAGACAGTTCAGACAGGTGGATACGGCCGTAGTCCACTACGCCGCCGCCGCTCAGGGTCGGGGTGCAGGCTTCAACAGAGAGCAGGCCGGTCACTTTCAGTACAGCGGTAGAGGCTGCGTTCGCGCCTGCGGCGGTCAGCGCCATCGCGACGGCACTGGCAAGTAAAATCTTTTTCATCGTTGTTCCTTAACGGTTAATTCATCGCGCCAATATCAGCGGCACGAAAAGGGATTACAGGTAATAAAGCGTAATGGTTGCCTGACCAGCAATTGGGGTATCGTCAGTAATCGCCAGCGTGCTGGTTTTATCCACGGCGAGGGCTACGCGCAACGGGAAGACGGCGTTGGTAAAGGCGACGGGTATGTATGCAGACGTTCCCAGCGAATATACTTGTCCATCATGTGTAACGTAATCCCGGGGGTTACCGTCATTAAAGCCAGACCACCCCATGAAATTAGTGGAGTATGCCGTAATAACGTTCTGCGCGACGCCATCAGCCGTTGAGTTTGCTTTATCAATCGTAACGGCATAGGCGCCAATTTTGACTCCACCAGTGGTACTGCCTACGCCAAACTGGACATCTGTTTGATCGTCATAAACATTGCCACCCGTGGTGAAGCCAGGGTTGGTGATGCCTACCGCTGCAGGCGAACCGACGTTATCTTCTATGCCCCAGGCAACTGAGGCTGTGGGGGCCGAGCATGCGATAGACAGCGTGATGTCTTTTTTACCGAGCTGGTTGGTATTCGTTGACGAGAGCGTATCAACATAGGTGGTGCCGAAATCAACGGTACCGCCGCCGCTCAGCGTTGGGGTACAGGCGTCGTTAGTCAGGACACCCTGAACTTTTAACAGTGCGGTTGAGTCTGCCGCGTGCGCAGCCGCGGAAAGTGCCATAGCAACGGTTGTTGCAATTAATAACTTTTTCATCGTTAATCCTTAACGAAATTGTGAGGAGATCGCGGAGTGGATAATTAATATTATCTTGCGAACCTACATTCTCGTTTCGGATGGGGAAAGCATCTAGTTAGATTATTTGAAGCGTGTTTTAAGAAGGGCTAAATAAATAATGGAATGATAAAGTTAATTGTATTGCTGTTATTAAATGTAAATTAAATATAATTACCCCACTAAAGCTATTTCGTAGGCTTTAGTGGGATATTCAGTATTATTGAACCGCATTTATTATCCATTGCGATAATTCTCGCAACTCTTTTTCCTGCTCTGGAAAATCCCCAATCAACGCGTCGCATTCCTGCTGCAGCATATCTGCCCGATACAAACAGCCCTGCAAGCGGGCCGCCAGCGCTTCTAACGGTGCCGGGTTGAGGCTGTCCGTAAATACCTGCGTGCGGGTGATATGGCCTTTCTCCACGTCAAAATGCAGCTCTACACCGCCCCAGGTAAAACGTTCGTCCAGCAGATGAGAAAACGCGGGGGCCTGACCGAAGTTCCACTCCCAGCTGCTCTGGCGGGCAAAGGTTTCGGCGAAGTTGGGCAGATCCGGGGTTTTATCCGGCGAAATCACTTCCGCATCCACGCGCTCGCCGTAATGTTTAAAGAACGCGTCACGGATCGCGTCGCAAATCTGCTCGTGAGTAATCTCCGGCAGCAGTTCCACCAGATTCGCCACCCGTCCACGCACGGAGGTGATCCCTTTCGCCTGGAGCTTTTTCTTGTCCGGATTCAGGTAGTTCGCCAGACGGCTCAGATCGGCGTTCAGCAGCAGGGTGCCGTGGTGGAAGCCGCGATCCATCGTTTCGCGGTAGGCGGAGCCGGAGACTTTTCGGTCGCCCTCGGGCGTTTTCACCACCAGGTCGTTCCGCCCCGACGCCTCCGCCGTCACGCCGAGTGAATTCAGCGCGTTAAGGACAATCGAGGTGGAGATGGTTTTGTCGTACTCCGGTTTACCCGCCATAAAGGTGAAGCAGGTATTGCCGAGGTCGTGAAACACCGCGCCGCCGCCGCTGCTGCGGCGCGCCAGACGGACGTTGTCCTCTTCCATACGCCGCGTATTGCACTCTTTCCACGGGTTTTGCGCGCGGCCAATGACCACTGTATCGGCGTTGCGCCAGAGAAACAGCACGCGCTGGGTGGCGGGCATCTGGCGGAAGATGCACTCTTCTACCGCGAGATTAAACCAGGGATCATAAGAGTCAGAGATAAGCAGGCGTAACGTCGTCATGGCAGAGTTCCTTTTCCGAATCGTTCGCCTACTTTATCACTATTCTTTCTTCTCGCTCTCTTCGTCTTCGGGAACCGATCTGCTGGCGGTCAGCAGGAACGGCGACTGCTGCCAGCGGGTGCGCTTGCCCTGAAGCAGGGTACGCGCCAGCACGACACCAATGGCCAGCGAGAGCAGCAGCATCAGGCGCAAAATATTGGTGGTATTATCCACCTGTTTGGCTTCGGTCGGCAGAGTGTGAGTATCGAGCGTCAGGCGGAGATAGCCCAGCGGACCATTCTTGCCCTGAATGGGTTCGACGATCTGCTGGTTAAAATAGCCTCCGGCTTTTTTGCCGTCCAGCGCCAGTCTGTCGCGCACGTCGACGTGCTCTCCGGCGCGGGCAATCAGGTCACCTTTTTCATCGTATACGCCCGCATCCAGAATGCGGCTGTTTTCCGTAAGCTGACGCAAGGCCTGGCCTATCCGCTTATCGTCCGGCGTCTCGGTGCGCATCAGGGGCGCAACGTTGAGCGTCACCTGACGCGCCAGCGTGCGGGCCAGCTCTTCAAACTGCGGGTTGCGCTGCCGCTGATGGTTCTGACTAAACCACGATGCCCCCTGCATCAATGCCACTAACAGTGCGAGACAGGAAAGGACAATCACGGCGCGATGAAGCCGGAATTTCAGTTTTGCGCGAGCCATATTCCACCTGCTGAAAATTTAGGGCTTAATGTTGCCAGAAGTGATGGTTACAGGGTAGCCTCATGCGTTATTTTCCCTCTGGAACCTTCCGGCGCGAACGAAATTACAGGAGCTTTAATGCCGAACATTACCTGGTGTGACCTGCCAACGGATGTCTCTTTATGGCCAGGATTGCCGCTCTCGTTAAGTGGCGATGAGGTGATGCCTCTGGATTACCACGCTGGCCGTAGCGGCTGGCTGCTGTACGGACGCGGCCTGGATAAGCAACGCCTGACCCAGTATCAAACCAGGCTGGGCGCGGCGATGGTCATCGTAGCGGCCTGGTGCGTGGAAGATTACCAGGTCATCCGGCTGGCGGGTTCCCTGACGCAGCGCGCAACGCGTCTGGCGCATGACGCCGGGCTGGACGTTGCGCCGCTCGGCAAAATTCCGCACCTGAAAACGCCGGGGCTGCTGGTGATGGACATGGACTCCACCGCCATTCAGATCGAGTGTATTGACGAGATTGCTAAACTGGCAGGCAGCGGTGAGCTGGTGGCGGAAGTCACCGAGCGTGCGATGCGCGGCGAGCTGGACTTCACCGCCAGCCTGCGCCAGCGCGTGGCGACCCTGAAAGGGGCCGACGCCAACATTCTGCGCCAGGTGCGCGACGTGCTGCCGCTGATGCCAGGGCTGACGCAGCTGGTGCTGAAGCTCCAGTCCCTCGGCTGGAAAGTGGCGATTGCGTCCGGTGGCTTCACCTTCTTTGCAGATTATCTGCGTGAAAAACTGCATCTGACCACCGTGGTGGCTAACGAGCTGGAAATCATGGACGGCAAGCTGACCGGCCAGGTCATCGGCGACATCGTGGATGCCCAGTACAAAGCCAACACCCTGACGCGCCTGGCGGAGAAATATGACATTCCTGTCGAGCAGACCGTCGGCATCGGTGATGGCGCGAACGATCTGCCGATGATCAAAGTTGCTGGCCTTGGCATTGCCTACCATGCCAAGCCAAAAGTGAATGAAAAGACGGAAGTGACTATCCGTCACGCTGACCTGATGGGGGTGTTCTGCATTCTCTCCGGCAGCCTTAATCAGAAATAACGAGGTAAACCGTGGCGAAAGCTCCAAAACGCGCATTTGTCTGTAATGAATGTGGTGCGGATTATCCGCGCTGGCAGGGGCAATGCAGCGCCTGTCATGCCTGGAACACCATCACCGAAGTGCGTGGTGTGGCGGCTTCGCCGAGCGTGGCCCGCAATGAACGCCTGAGTGGCTATGCGGGCAATGCAGGCGTGTCGAAGGTACAAAAACTTTCAGATATCAGCCTGGAGGCGCTGCCGCGCTTCTCCACCGGCTTCAAGGAATTTGACCGTGTGCTCGGCGGCGGCGTGGTGCCGGGCAGCGCGATTCTGATCGGCGGTAACCCGGGCGCGGGGAAATCTACCCTGCTGCTGCAAACGCTTTGCAAGCTCGCCGAACAGATGAAAACCCTGTACGTCACGGGGGAAGAGTCACTCCAGCAGGTGGCGATGCGCGCGCACCGTCTTGGCCTGCCGACCGGTAACCTGAACATGCTCTCCGAAACCAGCATCGAGCAGATCTGTATGATCGCCGAAGAAGAGCAGCCGAAGCTGATGGTGATCGACTCCATCCAGGTGATGCACATGGCGGACATTCAGTCCTCGCCGGGCAGCGTCGCGCAGGTGCGTGAAACCGCCGCTTACCTGACGCGCTTTGCCAAAACGCGCGGCGTGGCGATTGTGATGGTCGGCCACGTGACCAAAGACGGCTCGCTGGCGGGGCCGAAGGTGCTTGAGCACTGTATCGACTGCTCCGTGATGCTCGACGGCGACGCGGATTCCCGTTTCCGTACCCTGCGCAGCCACAAGAACCGTTTTGGGGCGGTGAACGAACTGGGCGTGTTTGCCATGACCGAACAGGGGCTGCGCGAGGTCAGCAACCCGTCAGCCATCTTCCTGAGCCGTGGCGATGAGATCACCTCCGGCAGCTCGGTGATGGTGCTGTGGGAAGGCACGCGCCCGCTGCTCGTCGAAATTCAGGCGCTGGTGGATCACTCTATGATGGGTAACCCGCGGCGCGTGGCGGTCGGTCTGGAGCAGAACCGTCTGGCGATCCTGCTGGCGGTGCTGCACCGTCACGGCGGCCTGCAGATGGCGGATCAGGATGTGTTCGTTAATGTGGTTGGCGGCGTTAAAGTCACCGAAACCAGCGCAGATCTGGCGCTACTCCTGGCGATGGTCTCCAGCCTGCGCGACAGGCCGCTGCCGCAGGATCTGGTGGTGTTTGGTGAAGTAGGGCTGGCCGGGGAAATCCGTCCGGTGCCGAGCGGCCAGGAGCGTATCTCCGAGGCAGCAAAACACGGCTTCCGTCGGGCTATTGTTCCGGCAGCTAACGTGCCGAAAAAAATCCCGGAAGGGATGCAGGTCTTTGGTGTTAAGAAACTCGCAGATGCGTTAAATGTCTTTGACGACTTATAATTACGTATTCGATTTTGCAGGAGGCACCGTAATTTATGTCATCATTTGACTACATCAAAACCGCAATCCGTCAGAAAGGCTGCACGCTGCAGCAGGTGGCTGACGCCAGCGGCATGACCAAAGGCTACCTGAGCCAACTGCTGAACGCCAAAATCAAAAGCCCCAGCGCGCAGAAGCTCGAAGCGCTGCACCGTTTTCTGGGGCTCGAATTCCCGCGTATGCAAAAGAACATCGGCGTGGTGTTCGGCAAGTTTTACCCCCTGCATACCGGGCATATCTATCTGATCCAGCGCGCCTGTAGCCAGGTTGACGAGCTGCACATCATCATGGGTTACGACGAAACTCGCGACCGTCAGCTGTTTGAAGACAGCGCCATGTCGCAGCAGCCCACCGTGCCGGACCGCCTGCGCTGGCTGCTGCAGACCTTTAAGTACCAGAAAAACATTCGTATTCATGCCTTTAACGAAGAGGGCATGGAGCCGTACCCGCACGGCTGGGACGTGTGGAGCAACGGCATCAAAGCGTTTATGGAAGAAAAGGGCATTGCGCCTAACTGGATCTACACCTCTGAAGAGTCCGACGCGCCGCAGTTCCGCGAGCATCTGGGCATCGAGACGGTGCTGATCGATCCAAAACGCACCTTTATGAACATCAGCGGGGCGCAGATCCGCGAGAACCCGTTCCGCTACTGGGATTACATCCCGACCGAAGTGAAGCCGTTCTTCGTGCGCACGGTGGCTATTCTGGGCGGTGAATCGAGCGGTAAATCAACGCTGGTCAACAAGCTGGCGAACATCTTCAACACCACCAGCGCGTGGGAGTATGGCCGCGATTATGTGTTCTCGCACCTCGGCGGCGACGAGATGGCATTGCAGTATTCGGACTACGATAAAATTGCCCTCGGACACGCCCAGTACATTGATTTTGCCGTGAAATACGCCAATAAAGTGGCCTTTATCGATACCGATTTCGTCACCACGCAGGCGTTCTGTAAAAAGTACGAGGGGCGCGAACACCCGTTCGTGCAGGCGCTGATTGACGAATACCGCTTTGACCTGGTGATCCTGCTGGAAAATAATACCCCGTGGGTGGCCGACGGCATGCGCAGCCTCGGCAGCTCGGTGGACAGGCGAGAATTCCAGTCCATGCTGGTGGAGATGCTCAACGAAAACAACGTTGAGTTTGTGCATGTGGAAGAGTCGGACTACGACTCGCGTTTCCTGCGCTGCGTCGAGCTGGTGAAGGAGATGATGGGGGAGCAGGGGTAGTTTACCCCTCACCCTAACCCTCTCCCCAGAGGGGCGAGGGGATCGAACGGAGCCGTCTTTACCCTCTCCCCTCTGGGGAGAGGGCAGGGTGAGGGGAACAAACCACTCAGAACTCAACCACCACTTTCCCCCGCATATGCCCCTCCAGCACTTTACGGTGCGCTTCGGTAATGCTTTCCACGCTCAGCCCGTGCAGTGTTTCACTCAGCGAACTTTCTACCACGCCGTTATCCACCAGCTTCGCCACCTCATTGAGGATCTCACCCTGCCGCGCCATATCAGCGGTCTGGTACATGCTGCGGGTGTACATAAACTCCCAGTGCAGCGCGGCGGATTTGGACTTGAGCTTGTCCTGGTTCAGCGGATGTTCATTCTCAACGATGGAACAGATATGCCCCTGCGGTGCAATCAGTTCGCTGACCGCATCCCAGTGCCCGTCGGTGTCGTTGAGGATGAAAATGTAATCCACAAAGGTGATGTCCTGTTTTGCCAGCTCGCCTTTCAGATCGCGGTAGTTCACCACCGCGTCAGCCCCACGATCGCGGCACCATTGGGCGGAATCTTCTCGTGAAGCGGTTGCGATGACCTTCACTTTGCTGTTGTGCTTCGCAAACGGGATCGCCAGCGAGCCCACGCCGCCCGCGCCGCCGATGATCAGCAGCGTTTTGTCCGCCCCTGCATCCTGAATGTTCAGCCGTTCAAACAGGCCTTCCCACGCGGTGAGCGCGGTTAAGGGCAGTGCTGCGGCAGCCGCCCAGCCGAGGCTGGCAGGCTTGTGCCCGACTATGCGCGCATCGATCAGCTGATGCGTGGTATTGCTGCCCGGGCGGGTGATGTCTCCCGCGTACCATACCTCGTCGGCCGGTTTGAATCCGGTCACGCCAGTCCCCACGGCTTTGACGATCCCGCTGGCATCCCAGCCGAGCACGCGCGGATCTTTCAGCCCGTTTTTGGCAATGCCTGCGTGCACCTTGGTGTCTACAGGGTTTATGGAGACGGCTTTCACCTCCACCAGCAGATCGTGCTCGCCGGGCTGCGGCATAGGCGGGGTGATTTCAATGAAGGTGGATGGATTTTCTGGGTTAACGGCAATGGCTTTAACAGACATGGTGTGCTCCTCAATGGCATGCGTTTTGTTGAGGCTAGTCTATTAAGTGGCCAGCTGCATGATAAGATGGACAATCAAGAACTCAGCGTTCGCACAGGATGAACAATCATGTTTAAACAGTTGCAGGATATGGCTCTATTCGCGCTGGTGGCGGAGATGGGCAGCTTTACCGCGGCGGCGCAGAAGGCGGAACTGCCAAAATCCAGCGTGAGCCAGCGAATTAGTCAGCTGGAGCAGCAGGTGGGGATCCGCCTGCTCAACCGCACCACGCGCAGGATCAGCCTCACGTTCGCGGGCGAGCACTATCTGGTGCACTGTCGCGAGATGCTGGCGGCCAGCGAGCGGGCGGAGTACGCTATTCAGCGGTTGCGTGAAAACCCCAGCGGGCGACTGAGGATCACCTGTCCGGCGGGGATTGGGGCGACGCTGCTGGCGCATATGAATGCCGAGTTCCAGCTTCGCTATCCTGACGTTTCGCTGGATGTGTCGATCTCTGACGACGTGGTGGATCTGGTCGAGTCCGGCTTTGACGTGGCGCTGCGCACCGGCAGGCCGCAGGACTCCTCCCTGATTGGCCGGATGATCGGGCATTGCCCGCGCTACATGCTGGCCTCGCCGGACTATCTGGCGCGTCGGGAGCCGCTGACGCATCCTCGCCAACTGGTGGAGCACCGCTGCATTACGCACCGGGCGTGGTCGGAGTGGCTTCTGCGACGCGAGGGCGAGGATTACCGCTACCTGCCGGATAACGCGCACATGACCGATAATCTTGTTTACGCCCGCGAATGTGCGATTGCCGGCGCGGGGATCACGCTGTTACCCGCGTTTCTGCTGGAAGATAAGATCGAAAAAGGTGCGCTGGTTCAGGTGCTGCCTGAGTGGAATGTTGAAGGTAACGATCTGTGGCTGGCCTATCCGAGCCGCAAGCTGAACTCGCCCGCGCTGATGAGCTATATCGAGTTTGCGATGCAGTTTGATGAGGTGAAGCGGTATTACGTGGGCAAATAAAAAAGCCGGGTGGCGCTCACGCTTACCCGGCCTACAAACTGCGCAGTACCGTAGGCCGGGTAAGGCGAAGCCGCCACCCGGCACTCAGGCACTTATTTCGCAATACGCTTGTACTTAATACGCTTCGGCTCCAGCGCGTCGGCGCCCAGCGTGCGTTTCTTGTACTCTTCGTACTCGGTGAAGTTACCTTCGAAGAACTCCACTTTACCTTCGTCCTGGTAGTCCAGGATGTGGGTGGCGATACGGTCCAGGAACCAGCGGTCGTGCGAGATAACCATCGCGCAGCCCGGGAACTCCAGCAGGGCGTTTTCCAGCGCGCGCAGGGTTTCGATATCCAGGTCGTTGGTTGGTTCATCGAGCAGCAGAACGTTACCGCCAACCTGCAGCAGCTTCGCCAGGTGCAGACGACCGCGCTCGCCGCCGGACAGCTCGCCCACGCGTTTGCCCTGGTCGGTGCCTTTGAAGTTAAAGCGGCCAACGTAGGCACGGCTTGGCATCTCGGTGTTGCCGATACGCATGATATCCAGACCGCCGGAGACTTCTTCCCACACGGTTTTGCTGTTATCCATCGCGTCACGGAACTGGTCAACGGAGGCCAGCTTCACGGTTTCACCCAGGGTGATAGAGCCGCTGTCAGGCTGTTCCTGACCGGACATCATGCGGAACAGGGTCGATTTACCCGCGCCGTTCGGACCGATGATCCCAACGATAGCGCCTTTCGGTACGGAGAAGCTCAGGTCGTCGATCAGCAGGCGGTCGCCGTAAGACTTGCGCAGGTTGCTGACTTCAACCACTTTATCCCCCAGACGTGCTCCAGGTGGAATAAACAGTTCGTTGGTTTCGTTACGTTTCTGGTATTCGGTGTTGTTCAGCTCTTCGAAGCGTGCCAGACGGGCTTTGCCCTTAGACTGACGGCCTTTCGCGCCCTGACGCACCCACTCCAGCTCTTTCTCAATAGACTTACGACGGGCCGCTTCCTGAGAAGCTTCCTGCGCCAGGCGCTGATCTTTCTGCTCCAGCCAGGAGGAGTAGTTGCCTTCCCACGGAATGCCTTCGCCGCGGTCCAGCTCCAGGATCCAGCCTGCGACATTGTCGAGGAAGTAACGGTCGTGGGTAATCGCCACCACGGTGCCTTCGAAGTCGTGCAGGAAGCGCTCCAGCCATGCCACGGATTCCGCATCCAGGTGGTTAGTCGGTTCATCGAGCAGCAGCATGTCTGGTTTTTCCAGCAGCAGGCGGCACAGCGCCACGCGGCGGCGTTCACCACCGGAGAGGTTCGCGATTTTCGCATCCCAGTCCGGCAGACGCAGGGCATCAGCCGCACGCTCCAGCTGCACGTTCAGGTTGTGACCATCGTGCGCCTGGATAATCTCTTCATATTTGCCCTGCTGAGCGGCCAGCTTGTCGAAGTCCGCATCCGGCTCGGCGTATTTGGCATACACTTCATCCAGACCTTTCAGCGCGTTAACCACTTCGGACACCGCTTCTTCAACGGACTCACGTACGGTGTGTTCCGGGTTCAGCTGAGGTTCCTGTGGCAGGTAGCCGATCTTGATGCCAGGCTGCGGACGGGCTTCACCTTCGATGTCTGTATCGATGCCGGCCATGATGCGCAGCAGGGTGGACTTACCGGCACCGTTGAGACCCAGAACACCAATTTTTGCGCCCGGGAAGAAGCTCAGCGAGATATTTTTAAGAATATGACGTTTCGGCGGGACAACTTTGCCGACACGATGCATGGTATAAACGAATTGAGCCACGTGGACTTCGCCTCTTTTATCGTAATGAGAAGGAATTTCAGCCTCGAAGTGTAGCCTTTTTCACGCCCTAATCCCAGCCAGGAACGTCGGGAGTGTTAAAACGCGCAAGAAAGGTAAAAAAGTGTCCATGACGTGGCGCGTTGCAGGATGCCTGGTTAGCATAAGTTGTTGTGACTTTGACGTGGCAAGACGCTGCAATTGACGAAAAAACAATGAGGAAGAGCTTGTGGAAAAAGCCAAACGGGTGGTCTGGCGTCTGCTGGCTGCCAGCGTATGCGTAATGGCGGTAAGCCAGGCGGTGCATGCAGATTCACTGGATGAACAACGTAACCGCTACGCCCAGATTAAACAGGCGTGGGACAACAAGCAGATGGATACCGTGCAGGCGCTGATGCCGACGCTCAAGGATTATCCGCTGTATCCGTATCTGGAGTATCGCCAGATTACCGACGATCTGATGAACCAGCCGACCGTCACCGTGAATAATTTCATTAAGGCGAACCCGACCCTGCCGCCTGCCCGAAATCTCCAGTCTCGCTTTGTGAATGAGCTGGCGCGTCGTGAAGACTGGCGCGGCCTGCTGGCGTTTAGCCCTGACAAGCCGAATACCACCGAAGCGCAGTGTAATTACTACTATGCGAAATGGGCGACCGGACAGCAGGAAGAGGCATGGGCCGGGGCGAAAGATCTGTGGTTGACCGGCAAAAGCCAGCCGAACGCCTGTGATTCCCTGTTTGGCGCATGGCGCGCGTCCGGCAATCAGGACCCGCTGGCCTACCTTGAGCGCATTCGCCTGGCGATGAAAGCCGGCAACACGCGTCTGGTGACCGCGCTGGCAGGGCAGATGCCGTCCGATTACCAGACTATCTCCTCGGCGGTTATCGCGCTGGCAAACGATCCGAACAGCGTGCTGACCTTTGCCCGCAGCACGGGCTCGACCGATTTTACCCGCCAGATGGCGGCGGTGGCTTTTGCCAGCGTGGCGCGCGACGATGTCGAAAATGCGCGGCTGATGATCCCGCAGCTGGTGCAGGCGCAGCAGCTGAATGAAGATCAAACCCAGGAGCTGCGCGACATCGTGGCGTGGCGACTGATGGGCACGGATGTGACCGACGAACAGGCGCGCTGGCGAGACGATGCCATTATGCGTTCTAACTCCACGTCGCTGGTGGAACGCCGCGTGCGCATGGCGCTGGGTACCGGCGACCGCCGTGGCCTCAACACCTGGCTCGCGCGTTTGCCGATGGATGCCAAAGAGAAAGACGAATGGCGCTACTGGCAGGCGGATCTGCTGCTGGAGCGTGGTCGTGAAGGCGAAGCCAAAGATATTCTTCACTCGCTGATGCAGCAGCGTGGGTTCTATCCGATGGCGGCCGCCCAGCGTCTGGGCGAAGAGTACACGCTCAGGATCGACAAAGCGCCCGCTAATGCGAACCCGTCGCTGACGCAGGGACCAGAGATGGCGCGCGTTCGCGAGCTGATGTACTGGAACATGGATAACACCGCGCGCAGCGAGTGGGCCAACCTGGTGACCAGCCGCACCACGGATGAAAAAGCGCAGCTTGCCCGCTATGCGTTTGATAATCACTGGTGGGATCTGAGCGTGCAGGCGACGATCGCCGGTAAGCTGTGGGATCATCTCGAAGAGCGTTTCCCGCTGGCGTATAAAGATCTGTTTGACCGCTACACCAGCGGCAAAGATATCCCGCAAAGCTACGCCATGGCGATTGCTCGTCAGGAGAGCGCCTGGAACCCGAAAGTCCGTTCCCCGGTGGGCGCCAGCGGGCTGATGCAGATTATGCCGGGCACGGCAACGCACACGGTGAAGATGTTTAATATCCCTGGGTACAGCAGCCCGTCACAGCTGTTGGATCCGGATACCAACATCAACATCGGCACCAGCTACCTGCAGTACGTGTATCAGCAGTTCGGCAATAACCGTATCTTCGCGTCGGCGGCGTATAACGCTGGCCCGGGTCGCGTGCGCACCTGGCTTGGCAATAGCGCCGGACGCATCGACGCCGTGGCGTTTGTCGAGAGCATCCCGTTCTCGGAAACGCGCGGCTACGTGAAGAACGTGCTGGCCTATGACGCCTACTATCGCTACTTCATGGGGCAGAAAGATACCCTGATGAGCGATGCTGAGTGGCAGAGACGTTACTGATCGGCATGGGTTGTGTTATGCTGTACTCGCTAATGAGTACAAGAGGCAGCATAACATGACCCAGCATTCCCCATATTCCTCGGCGATGGCCGAACAGCGTCACCAGGAGTGGCTTCGTTTTGTGGAGCTGCTTCGCCAGTCTTACGAGCAGGATTTGCACCTACCCCTCATGCAGCTGATGCTCACGCCGGACGAGCGTGAGGCGCTGGGCACGCGCGTGCGCATCATTGAAGAGCTATTGCGCGGTGAGATGAGCCAGCGCGAGCTGAAAAACGAGCTGGGCGCGGGCATCGCGACGATAACCCGTGGATCGAACAGCCTGAAGTCTGCGCCGGTCGAGCTGCGTCAGTGGCTTGAGTCAGTCTTATTGGGCGATCAACGATAAATGGCGTTATGAAACGGGCTTAACGCCAGGATCACCGCCTGATGGTAAACCCCTGAACGCGTGAGCTTACCCGCCGTAAAGACGCCAATTGCCCCTTCTTTACGGCCAATCTCATCAATGCCGGTGTAGTGCGACATTACCGGCCCGAGCGCTTCACCTGCGCGGACTTTTTCCAGAATGATCTCCGGCAGCGGCAGGGTGGCCGAGCGTGCTTCGCCGCGCTGCTCGCGGCTTTCAATCACCACCCAGCTAAAGGTTGCGCCTTCGTCGATGCCTGCTTCTATGGCGACCCAGAAGTCAGCCTTCGGGGCCGCGGCTTTTGCATTTGCCACGCGATTTCGTGCGCCAGCGCGCGTTTCCTCGCTGCCAAACGGCTGTTCAGGTACGCCACTCTCGACGCCGATGGCCTCAATATGGCAGGATCCTTCGCCGAAAATCTCTTCAAAAGCCTTTAGAATTGCCTGAATTTTGGCAGGATTGGTGGTAGCAGAGACAACATGGTGCATAATTAAGCTCGATTCAAAAAAACTCATCGCAGTATAACGGAAAAAAAGCATGTTACAGGTATACCTTGTTCGCCACGGTGAAACGCAGTGGAACGCCGAGCGACGTATTCAAGGCCAGTCAGACAGTCCTCTCACCGAGAAGGGTGTGCAGCAAGCGTGGCAGGTGGCGGAACGCGCCAGAACGCTGGGCATTACCCACGTTATTACCAGCGATTTAGGTCGCACACAGCAGACGGCGCGCATCATTGCAGACGCCTGCGGCTGCGATGTGATGCTTGAGCCGCGCCTGCGCGAGCTGGATATGGGCGTGCTGGAAAAGCGCCATATCGATACACTGACGGAAACGGAAGAGGGCTGGCGTCGCACACTGGTGAACGGTACCGAAGATGGCCGTATTCCTGAGGGCGAATCCATGCAGGAGCTGAGCGTGCGTATGCATGCGGCACTGGCGGAATGCCTCAAACTTCCGGCAGGCAGCCGTCCGCTGCTGGTGAGTCACGGTATCGCCCTGGGCTGCCTGGTGAGCACCATTCTGGGATTGCCGGCTTATGCCGAGCGCCGTTTGCGTCTGCGCAACTGCTCCATTTCCCGGATTGATTACCAGGAAAGCGCGTGGCTGGCGTCGGGCTGGGTGGTGGAGATGGCAGGGGACATTTCGCATCTCGATGCCCCTGCGCTTGACGAACTGCAGCGTTAACGACGGATCGGAATCAAGAATTCCATACGCAGATTGATTGGGCCTTCTTCCGGTTTGGCATCCTGCGCCGGGTAGTAGCGCTCAATATCCTGACCTTTACGGCGATTCAGATTCAGCATTGGCATGCAGGTTCCGTAAACGGTCAGGATAAACTCCTGGACGCCCGTTCCTAAACCCTCGTATGAGAACATCACATACTCGCCGCCTTCCAGTACGACAGGTTTAGAGCCCTGAATGTAGCCGTTGGCCATGTCAGGGGTGAGGGCGGTGGTGTAAAACACCTCCTGCTCGTCGTCTTTTTCCTGGCTTGGATGCGTTTCGTTGAGGCCATACAGGATCGGCGGAATGGCCGGCGCATGGCTCAGGAAATCGCGCCAGAATTGGACGCGCATCTGATGACGGAACTCAGAAATCTGCTCCAGAGAGCAGGAATAGCTCTGGGTCGTACCGATCAGATGGGTTTCCGGCAGAGTGACCATTTCGTATTTCGGCATTGCGAACTCGCCCAGACGTAGCGGCGGACGCATACCAAACGAGCTCCAGTCAGGCGAGCGGCGATAGAGCGCTGGCGTCAACGAGAACTGTTTTTTAAAGGCGCGGGTGAAGGTCTGCTGCGAATCAAAACGGTACTGCAAAGCAATATCCAGAATGGGCCGCGCCGTCAGGCGCAACGCTACAGCAGATTTCGATAAACGACGTGCGCGAATATAGGCCCCGATAGCATGACCGGTGACATCCTTGAACATCCTTTGCAGATGCCACTTGGAATAGCCCGCTTTAGCCGCCACATTATCCAGTGACAAAGGCTGGTCGAGATGACCTTCCAGCCAGGTGAGCAGGTCGCGAATAATTCCAGCCTGATCCATATACTATCCTCATCCTTAAAACAGCAGGTGCCTGATAACAGGTTAGCGGATAATAGCATTTTTTGATGTTTTAGCATTCAGTGTTTTTTTTGCGCATTAATGCCTTTTCTCCTTCGTTTTGGGTGAATATATTCTAATCCTGTGATCTTGCTACATTTTTGACTAACGTGTTGAATAATTGCTCAATGCAATTTTAAAGAATGGTAACAATATGAAATACAAGACTTTGCTTCTTACTGCCCTGTTGCTGGTAGCGGGCCGTGCGGCGCAGGCGGAACAGATTGGTTCTGTCGATACCGTGTTCAAAATGTTCGGTCCGGACCACAAAATTGTGGTGGAGGCGTTTGACGATCCGGACGTGAAAAACGTTACCTGCTACGTTAGCCGCGCGAAGACGGGCGGTATTAAAGGCGGCCTGGGGCTGGCGGAAGACACTTCCGATGCGGCGATCTCCTGTCAGCAGGTGGGGCCGGTTGAGCTGAGCGATAAAATCAAGAACGGCAAAGCGCAGGGCGATGTGGTATTCCAGAAACGGACCTCGCTGGTGTTTAAAAAGCTACAGGTGGTGCGTTTCTATGATGCCAAACGCAACACCCTGGCCTACCTGGCGTATTCCGACAAAGTGGTGGAAGGCTCACCGAAAAACGCGATCAGCGCGGTGCCGATTATGCCGTGGCATTAATGCAGGGATGAACCATGCAACAACCTGTGGTCTGGCTGGTTGAAGACGAAACCAGTATCGCCGATACGCTTATCTACATGCTTCAGCAGGAAGGGTTTGCGGTAAAGGCGTTTGAACGGGGGCTACCGGTGCTGGAGGCGGCGCGGCGGCAGGTTCCGGCGCTCGCCATTCTGGACGTCGGGCTGCCGGACATCAGCGGTTTCGAGCTCTGCCGCCAGCTTCTTGCGCAGCATCCATCACTGCCCGTGCTGTTTCTGACGGCACGCAGTGACGAAGTGGATAAACTCCTCGGCCTGGAAATGGGCGCAGACGACTACGTCGCCAAACCTTTCTCCCCGCGCGAAGTATGTGCCCGGGTAAGGACCATTTTACGGCGGATGCAAAAATCCGCCGCGCCAGCAGAGACGGTGCGTATCGGGCAGTTTGAGCTGAACGAACCTGCAGCCCGAATCAGCTGGTGCGGTGAAACATTGCCCCTGACCCGCTACGAATTCTTGCTGCTCAAAACCCTGTTACAGGCGCCCGGACGAGTATTTTCTCGCCAGCAACTCATGGACAAGGTATGGGGTGAAGACGGGGACAGTTTCGATCGTACCGTGGATACCCACATCAAAACCCTGCGCGCCAAGCTGCGGGCGGTGAACGAGGAACTTTCACCCATCAGCACCCATCGCGGTATGGGCTATAGTCTGGGCCTTTACTGATGCGCATTGGGATGCGGTTGTTGCTGGGATATTTCCTCATCGTGGCCATCGCCGCGTGGTTTGTGCTGTCGATCTTTGTTCAGGAAGTGAAGCCCGGCGTGCGCAGGGCAACCGAGGGTACGTTGATCGATACCGCGACCTTGCTCGCCGAAGTCGGGCGTGAGGATCTTCTTTCGGGCAATGCGCAGCAGGGCAAACTGGCGCAGGCCTTTTCCCAACTCCATCAGCGGCCTTTCCGCGCCAATATCGGCGGCATTCATAAGGTGCGCAACGAGTATCACGTCTATATGACCGATGCGCAGGGTAGAGTGGTTTTTGATTCCGCCGGTCTGGCCGTGGGGCAGGATTACTCTCGCTGGAACGACGTTTGGCTGACGCTTCGCGGCGAATACGGCGCGCGCAGTACTCAGATCAATCCCGAGGATACGGAGAGTACGGTGATGTATGTTGCCGCGCCGGTTGTGGAGCAGGGCAAAATCATCGGCGTGCTGTCGGTAGGGAAACCTAACAGCGCGATGGCACCGGTTATCCATCGCAGCGAGCGGCGAATTCTGTGGGCAGGCGGGGCGCTGCTCGGCATTGCTTTGCTGATCGGTCTTTTTGTCGCCTGGTGGATCAACCGTTCCATCAGTACGTTATCGCGCTACGCCGACTCGGTGACCACCGACACGCCTCTCCCACTGCCCAATCCAGGCAGTAGCGAACTGCACAAGCTGGCCCAGGCGCTGGAAAATATGCGCATTCGCCTCGAAGGGAAAAACTATATTGAACGCTATGTCCATGCGCTCACCCACGAGCTGAAAAGCCCGATCGCCGCCATACGCGGCGCGGCGGAAATACTCGCCGAGCAGCCGCCGCCGCAGGTGGCTGCTCGTTTCATCGATAACATTCTGGTACAAAACGCGCGCATGCAGTCGCTGGTTGAAAAACTGCTCGCTCAGGCTCGGCTTGAAAATCGGGTCGAGATTACGCCCGAGGCCGTCCGGGTCGACTCGCTGTTTACCCGGCTTGCCGACGCGCGATCGGCGCAGCTGGCAACAAAAGAGATTGCGCTGACCCTCCAGCCTGCTTCGCTTTATGTTGAAGGCGATCCCGACCTGCTCGAACAGGCGCTCGGCAATTTGCTGGATAACGCTATCGATTTTACGCCGCAGGGCGGATCCATAGAACTGGCGGCCCGGGAAGAGCGCGGGCAGATACAGCTGATCGTCACCGACAGCGGAAGCGGGATCCCGGATTACGCGCAGGATCGTATTTTTGAACGCTTCTATTCCCTGCCGCGGGAGAACGGGGTTAAGAGCAGCGGGCTTGGGCTGGCCTTTGTCCGGGAGGTGGCTCGTCTGCATCAGGGAGACATTACATTGCGCAATCGTGATGAAGGTGGCGTGATGGCCACGCTGACACTTCACCGTCCCTTCACATAACTTCAAACTGCCCCCACACAGCCTGGTTACGCTCTCCTCATCACAAAGGAGACGTAATGATGAAATCCCCCCTGTTCTGGAAAGTAAGCACCCTGCTGGGGTGCATTCTGCTGCTGTTAGTTCCGCTGTTTATGGTGAGTAACCTCATTTCAGAGCGTGAAAGCTACCGTAACGATGTCGAAAATACGCTTCGCCAGAGTACCAGTGGACCGCAAAAACTGGTCGGCCCGCTGATTGCGATCCCGGTGACGGAGGTCTTCTACAAGTTAGAGGATGAGAAGAAAGTCGAATACAAGAAAAGCTATATGCGCTTTATCCTGCCGGAGTCTCTGCTGGTTGAGGGTAACCAGCACGTTGAGTCCCGAAATATCGGTATTTATGACGGGCAGATCTGGAACACTAAACTCAACATAAAAGCGCGGTTCAACACCGAAAAAATCACGCAGCTGAAAGGGGAGGCGATGACCCTGGGGCAGCCGTTTATCGTTGTTGGCGTGGGCGACGCTCGCGGTATTGGCACGGTGAACGTCTCCAGTATCAACGGTGAGACGCTGGGCGTAGAGCCGGGTTCAGGCGTGTATGGGGGGCTTTCCGGGGTTCATATCCCGCTGACGGACAAAGCGCTGGAGCCAAAAACGTTTGTCATGGAGATGTCGCTGAATCTGGCAGGGACGGGAAGTTTTGCCGTGGTGCCTGTGGGACGTAACAGTGAAATGGCGCTGAACAGTAACTGGCCACATCCAGGCTTTATGGGTAACTATCTGCCGGTGAAGCACAAAATTGGTGATTCCGGTTTCCAGGCGAACTGGCAGAGCAGCTGGTTTGCGAACAACCTTGAGAGCTGGTTCAACGGCAGTGAATCTCCGGCGTGGGAGTCGATCCCCGCTTTCAGCGTCACGGTAGCCACGCCCGCCGATCAGTATCAACTGACTGACCGGGCGATCAAGTACGCTATTTTACTGATTGCGCTGACGTTTATGGCCTTCTTTGTTTTCGAAACTCTGACCGGGCTGCGCCTGCACCCGATGCAGTATCTGCTGGTGGGGCTGTCGCTGGTGCTGTTCTATCTGGTGCTGCTGGCGCTGTCAGAACACGTCGGCTTTACGCCAGCCTGGGTTGTTGCAAGTCTGGTTGGTGCGGCGATGAACGGGATGTACCTGCGGGCTGTGATGAAAAGCTGGAAGCGTAGCGGGCTGTTCGTGCTGGCCCTGCTGGGGCTGGACGTGGTGATGTGGTTCTTGCTGCGCTCGGAGGATAGCGCGCTGCTGTTGGGGTCAGCGGTGCTGGCGCTGGCACTGTTCGCCGTGATGTACCTGACCCGACATCTCGACTGGTATTCACTTTCACAGCCGAAGCGGTCTGAGCCAGCTGCATCGCCGGATGACGATACGATGCGGATCTGGAAATAAAAAAAAACGGCGCAAATGCGCCGTTTTTTCATGGGTTAACTGCCGGATTACTCCTGCAGGTCTCCGCAGAAGCGGTACCCTTCGCCGTGGATCGTGGCGATAATTTCCGGCGTATCAGGCGTAGATTCGAAATGTTTACGAATACGACGGATGGTCACGTCTACGGTACGGTCATGAGGCTTCAGCTCACGGCCGGTCATTTTCTTCAGCAGCTCTGCACGGGACTGAATTTTGCCCGGGTTTTCGCAGAAGTGCAGCATCGCGCGGAATTCACTGCGCGGCAGTTTATACTGCTCACCGTTCGGGCTAATCAGCGAACGGCTATTGATATCAAGTTCCCAGCCGTTGAATTTGTAGCTGTCGACGCTACGGCGCTCTTCGCTGACTGTGCCCAGGTTCATGGTGCGGGACAGCAGGTTGCGTGCACGAATGGTTAACTCGCGAGGATTGAACGGCTTGGTGATGTAGTCATCCGCACCGATTTCCAGGCCAAGGATCTTATCAACTTCGTTGTCACGGCCCGTCAGGAACATTAACGCGACGTTCGCCTGCTCGCGCAATTCGCGCGCCAGAAGAAGACCGTTTTTGCCCGGCAGGTTGATATCCATGATCACCAGGTTGATATCATTTTCAGAAAGGATCTGATGCATCTCTGCGCCATCGGTCGCTTCAAAGACATCGTAGCCTTCTGCTTCGAAAATGCTCTTTAACGTGTTGCGTGTTACCAACTCGTCTTCAACGATAAGAATGTGCGGGGTCTGCATGTTTGCTACCTAAATTGCCAACTAAATCGAAACAGGAAGTACAAAAGTCCCTGACCTGCCTGATACATGTCGCAAATTAACATGATCGGCTTAACGTGACTAAAGTACGTAATTGCGTTCTTGATGCACTTTCCATCAACGTCAACAACATCATTAGCTTGGTCTTGGGTACTTTCCCTTTGGACCCGACAGTGTCAAAAACGGCTGTCATCCTAACCATTTTAACAGCAACATAACAGGCTAAGTGACACCAGACACCCAATAAAACTACGCTTCGTTGACATATATCAAGTTCAATTGTAGCACGTTAACAGTTTGATGAAATCATCGTAGCCGAATGCTAGCCTTTGTCACAATTTTTCAATAAACCAACTAGTTGCGGAGATTGATTTATAAACGAAGCGAATCCAATCAGAATAGGGTATTCATGTTGCCATTATCATTATAAAACATAGGGATAATAGGCTCCTGTTAACATTCTAACTGATTGTTCAGACACAAAATAGTTTAGCGTCTTTAATTTATTATGAAACGCTATTTCGGTGATTCGTGTTGCAAATTTGTAAATTCGCGCTGCGTAATATGTTGAAGTGCATCACATTTTTATCCGCTAACTGATTAAAAAGAGAGCATAAATGCATCTGTCGATTGTACTGGTCGCTCCAGCCAGAGCCGAAAATATAGGCGCTGCGGCCCGCGCCATGAAGACCATGGGTATTACCGATTTACGTATTGTGGACAGCACTGCGCACTTGGAGCCTGCCGCCCGCTGGGTGGCGCACGGTTCGGGTGATATTCTCGATAATATAAAGACTTACGCTACGCTTGCCGACGCGCTGCACGATATTTCGTTTACCGTTGCGACCACCGCACGCAGCCGGGCGAAGTTCCACTACTACGTCACGCCTGCTGAACTGGTACCCATGCTGGAGGAGAAAAGCCAGTGGCTGGAGAAAGCCGCGCTGGTATTTGGTCGCGAAGATTCCGGGCTCACCAACGAAGAGCTTGAGCTGGCGGACGTTCTCACCGGTGCGCCGATGGTAGCCGATTATCCTTCCCTGAATTTAGGCCAGGCGGTCATGGTCTATTGCTATCAATTAGCCTCCCTAATGCAAATCCCCCAACCTCAGGCAGAAGCGGCAAATGAAAATCAGCTGGCCGCGCTTCGTGCTCGCGTGGAGAGCCTGCTATCGAGCCTTGGCGTTGCGGACGATCGAAAAATGGCCGACTGGCTACAGCAGCGCCTTGGACGTCTTGAGCAGCGGGACACTGCCATGTTGCACCGTTTGCTGCACGATATTGAAAAAAAATTGGCCGAGTAAAATGCTGCCATAAGTTTTTAGTATGGCGAAAAGGTCTGTCGTGGAGGGTTGCAGTTGGGGGATTCGGATGAAAATAAAACGGCGCGCAGCGTGACGTGAACGTCTGCGGAATTGTGATCAAATTAAAAATTCATTGACTTAAGGTGCCCGATCCTTTAACCCTAAAAGAATACAGCACAGACAGATAATAATGACAGAGTACACAACATCCATGAAACGCATCAGCATTACCACCATTACCACAACCATCATCATTACCACAGGTAACGATGCGGGCTGACGCGTACAGGAAAAACAGAAAAAAGCCCGCACCTGAACAGTGCGGGCTTTTTTTTCGGCTAAAGGAAACGAGGTAGAACCATGCGAGTGTTGAAGTTCGGCGGTACATCAGTGGCAAATGCAGAACGCTTTCTGCGTGTTGCCGATATCCTGGAGAGCAACGCCAGGCAGGGGCAGGTTGCGACCGTCCTCTCTGCCCCGGCAAAAATCACAAACCATCTGGTGGCGATGATTGAAAAGACCATCGGTGGCCAGGATGCACTCCCGAACATCAGCGACGCAGAGCGTATCTTCGCTGAGCTGCTGCAGGGGCTGGCAGAGGCACAGCATGGTTTCCCGCTCGCGCAGCTGAAGTCTTTCGTTGAGCAGGAGTTTGCTCAGATCAAACATGTGCTGCACGGCATCAGCCTGCTGGGCCAATGCCCGGACAGCGTCAACGCGGCGCTGATCTGCCGGGGCGAAAAACTCTCCATCGCCATCATGGCGGGCGTGCTGGAAGCGCGCGGCCATAGCGTGACCGTTATCAACCCGGTTGAGAAACTGCTGGCGGTGGGTCACTACCTCGAATCTACCGTTGATATTGCCGAATCAACCCGCCGTATCGCCGCAAGCAAAATTCCCGCTGACCATATGATCCTGATGGCAGGCTTCACCGCCGGAAATGAGAAGGGTGAACTGGTGGTGCTGGGCCGCAACGGCTCCGACTACTCTGCCGCCGTGCTGGCTGCCTGTTTACGCGCGGACTGTTGTGAGATCTGGACTGACGTCGACGGCGTCTATACCTGCGACCCGCGCCAGGTGCCGGACGCCAGGCTGCTGAAGTCGATGTCGTATCAGGAAGCGATGGAGCTTTCTTATTTCGGTGCCAAAGTACTTCACCCGCGTACCATCTCCCCGATTGCCCAGTTCCAGATCCCTTGCCTGATTAAAAACACCGGTAACCCACAGGCGCCAGGCACGCTGATTGGTGCCAGCAGCGATGAAGATGGCCTGCCGGTGAAAGGTATTTCCAACCTGAACAATATGGCGATGTTCAGCGTCTCCGGTCCGGGGATGAAGGGGATGGTCGGCATGGCGGCGCGCGTTTTTGCGGCCATGTCACGCAACGGTATCTCGGTGGTGCTGATCACCCAGTCCTCTTCCGAGTACAGCATTAGCTTCTGCGTGCCGCAGGTCGACTGTCTGCGCGCCCGCCGCGCGCTGGAAGAAGAGTTCTACCTGGAGTTGAAAGAGGAACTGCTGGAGCCGCTCTCCATTCAGGAGCGCCTGGCCGTGATCTCTGTGGTCGGTGACGGTATGCGCACTCTGCGCGGTATCTCCGCCAAATTCTTTGCCGCGCTGGCGCGGGCCAATATCAATATCGTGGCGATTGCCCAGGGCTCGTCCGAGCGTTCAATTTCCGTTGTTGTGGATAACGACGATGCGACCACCGGCGTTCGCGTGGTGCACCAGATGCTGTTCAACACCGATCAGGTGATCGAGCTGTTCCTGATTGGCGTGGGCGGCGTAGGTGGCGCATTGCTGGAGCAGGTGAAGCGCCAGCAGGAGTGGCTTAAGAAAAAGCATATCGACCTGCGCGTCTGCGGTATCGCCAACTCCAGGGCGCTGCTGACCAACGTCCACGGTCTTAACCTGGAAAACTGGCAGGCGGAGCTGGAGGAGGCGAAAGAGCCGTTCAACCTGGGGCGCCTGATCCGTCTGGTGAAAGAGTATCACCTGCTTAACCCGGTGATCGTTGACTGTACCTCAAACCAGGCTGTGGCCGACCAGTACGCCGACTTCCTGCGCGAAGGCTTCCACGTGGTGACGCCGAACAAAAAGGCCAACACCTCGTCGATGGATTACTATCACCAGATGCGTCTGGCGGCGAGCAAGTCGCGCCGCAAGTTCCTCTACGACACTAACGTCGGTGCCGGCCTGCCGGTTATCGAAAATCTGCAAAACCTGCTGAACGCGGGCGACGAACTGCAGCGTTTCTCCGGCATTCTCTCCGGCTCCCTGTCGTTTATTTTCGGCAAGCTGGATGAGGGCATGAGCCTCTCGGAAGCGACCCGTGCCGCGCGCGAGCTGGGCTATACCGAGCCGGACCCGCGTGACGATCTCTCCGGTATGGACGTGGCGCGTAAGCTGCTGATCCTGGTGCGTGAAACGGGGCGCGAGCTTGAGCTTTCCGATATCGTGATTGAACCCGTGTTGCCAGCCGAGTTTGACAGCAGCGGCGATGTCAGCACCTTTATGGCGAATTTGCCCCAGCTTGACGACGCTTTTGCCGCGCGAGTGGCGAAAGCCCGTGATGAAGGTAAGGTATTGCGCTATGTTGGCAACATTGAAGAAGATGGCGTGTGCCGGGTGAAGATTGCCGAAGTGGATGGCAACGACCCGCTGTACAAAGTTAAAAACGGCGAAAACGCCCTCGCGTTTTACAGCCACTATTATCAGCCATTGCCGCTGGTGCTTCGCGGCTATGGCGCAGGGAACGATGTTACGGCGGCGGGTGTGTTTGCCGATCTGCTGCGTACCCTGTCATGGAAGTTAGGAGTTTAACATGGTCAAAGTTTATGCCCCGGCTTCCAGCGCCAATATGAGCGTCGGATTTGACGTGCTGGGTGCGGCGGTGACGCCGGTAGATGGTTCGCTGCTGGGCGATACGGTCACGGTTGAAGCGGCAGAGAGCTTCAGCTTGAATAACGTGGGCCGCTTCGCCAGCAAGCTGCCGTCTGAGCCGCGCGAGAATATCGTCTATCAGTGCTGGGAACGCTTCTGTCAGGAGATCGGCAAAAATGTGCCGGTCGCCATGACGCTGGAAAAAAGTATGCCGATTGGCTCGGGCCTGGGCTCCAGCGCCTGTTCGGTGGTTGCCGCACTGGTGGCGATGAACGAGCACTGCGGTAAGCCGCTGAATAACAGCCGTCTGCTGGGGCTGATGGGCGAGCTCGAAGGACGCATCTCCGGCAGTATTCATTACGATAACGTGGCGCCGTGCTTCCTCGGCGGCATGCAGCTGATGATCGAAGAAAATGGCATCATCAGCCAGCAGGTGCCAGGGTTTGATGAGTGGCTATGGGTGCTGGCGTATCCGGGCATTAAGGTCTCTACCGCGGAAGCGCGTGCGATCCTGCCTGCGCAGTATCGTCGCCAGGACTGCATCGCCCACGGGCGTCATCTGGCGGGCTTTATCCACGCCTGCTACACCCGTCAGCCGCAGCTGGCGGCGAAGCTAATGAAGGACGTCATTGCCGAGCCGTACCGCACGAAGCTGCTGCCCGGCTTTAACGAGGCGCGACAGGCCTCGATGGATATCGGCGCGCAGGCGTGTGGCATCTCCGGCTCCGGCCCGACGCTGTTCGCCCTGTGCGATAAGCCAGACACCGCGCAGCGCGTGGCGGACTGGCTCTCTAAACACTACCTGCAAAATCAGGAAGGCTTTGTTCATATTTGCCGTCTGGACACGGCTGGCGCACGAGTACTGGGATAATTAATGAAACTCTACAACCTTAAAGATCATAACGAGCAGGTCAGCTTCGCGCAGGCGGTGACTCAGGGGCTGGGCAAAAATCAGGGGCTGTTTTTCCCGCATGACCTGCCGGAATTTCAGCTGACCGACATCGACGAACTGCTGAAGCAGGATTTTGTCACCCGCAGCACCAAAATTCTTTCTGCATTTATCGGCGACGAAATCCCGCAGGAGCTGCTGGAAGAGCGCGTGCGCGCGGCGTTTGCTTTCCCGGCTCCGGTTAAGCCGGTGGAGCCTGACGTCGGCTGTCTGGAGCTGTTCCACGGCCCGACCCTGGCGTTTAAAGATTTCGGCGGCCGCTTTATGGCGCAGATGCTGACCCACATCAGCGGCGACAAACCGGTGACCATCCTGACCGCCACCTCCGGCGATACCGGCGCGGCGGTGGCGCACGCGTTCTACGGCCTGAAAAACGTCCGCGTGGTGATCCTCTATCCAAAAGGCAAGATCAGCCCGCTGCAGGAAAAACTGTTCTGCACCCTCGGCGGCAACATTGAAACCGTGGCGATCGACGGCGATTTCGATGCCTGCCAGGCGCTGGTCAAGCAGGCGTTCGATGATGAAGAGCTGAAGGCCGCGCTGGGGCTGAACTCGGCGAACTCCATCAATATCAGCCGTCTGCTGGCGCAGATCTGCTACTACTTCGAAGCGGTGGCGCAGCTGCCGCAGGAAGCGCGCAATCAGCTGGTAGTTTCCGTACCAAGCGGTAACTTTGGTGACCTGACGGCGGGCCTGCTGGCGAAATCTCTGGGGCTGCCGGTCAAACGCTTTATCGCTGCTACCAACGCCAACGACACCGTGCCGCGCTTCCTGAAAGACGGCAAATGGGCTCCTAACGCCACGCAGGCCACGCTCTCCAATGCCATGGACGTGTCACAGCCGAACAACTGGCCGCGCGTTGAAGAGCTGTTCCGCCGTAAGATCTGGCGTCTGGGTGACCTGGGCTACGCCGCTGTGACGGACGAAACCACCAAAGCCACCATGCGCGAGCTGAAGGCGGTGGGGTACACCTCTGAGCCGCACGCGGCAATTGCCTACCGCGCGCTGCGCGACCAGCTTAACCCGGGTGAATATGGCCTGTTCCTGGGCACCGCGCATCCGGCGAAGTTCAAAGAGAGCGTGGAAGCGATCCTGGGCGAAACGCTGCCGCTGCCGAAAGAGCTGGCCGAGCGTGCTGACCTGCCGCTGCTGTCTCATGAGCTGCCGGCGGACTTTGCGGCGCTGCGTAAGTTGATGATGACGCGCGCGTGATTGTGTTGCCCGGTGGCGGCTACGCCTTACCGGGCCTGCCACGACCGCGACCACCGTCCGGGACCGGACTGGAAACACCATTAACGCAAAACCCCGCCAGCAGGCGGGGTTGTGTTTTACTGCTCGTGGCGCTTAAACACCAGTTCGCCTTTCCCCGACGCCTCTTCGTCAAAGAAATACCCTTCACTGTTAAACCCGGTCAGCTGCTCCGGCTTCGTCAGGCGGTTCTGAATGATGTAACGGCTCATCAGGCCACGCGCTTTTTTGGCGTAGAAGCTGATGACCTTGAACTTGCCGTTCTTCTCATCAAGGAAGACCGGCTTAACGATCTCCGCGTTCAGCTTTTTCGGTTTCACTGATTTGTAGTACTCATCGGATGCCAGGTTAACCACCACGTTATCGCCCTGAGCGTGCAGCGCCGCGTTCAGCTTGTCGGTGATGATGTCGCCCCAGAAATGGTACAGGTCTTTGCCTTTGGCGTTTTCCAGGCGAATCCCCATCTCCAGACGATATGGCTGCATCAGATCCAGCGGGCGCAGCACGCCATACAGACCCGACAGCATGCGTAGATGCTGCTGGGCAAAATCAAAGTCGGCTTCGCTAAAATCTTCCGCCTGCAGCCCGGTGTAGACATCGCCCTTAAACGCCAGGATCGCCTGGCGCGCGTTGGCGGGGGTGAAATCCGGGTGCCACTCATGGAATCGGGTCGCGTTAAGGTCTGCCAGCTTGTCGCTGATGCTCATCAGCGAGGCGATTTGCGGCGCCGAGAGCTTACGCGCTTCGCGGATCAGCTGTTGCGAGTAGTCCAGCAGTTCTGGCTGGGTATAACGCTCGGTGGCGAGCGGGCTCTGGTAGTCGAGCGTTTTTGCAGGTGAAATCAGAATCAGCATATCCAGTCCTTGCAGGAAATTTAGAGCGACTTTAACAAAAAATCGCCCTGAATTGATCGATAGCTGTTATCGCCGGGGCAAATCATCCCAGGTGCCGGGGGCGAGTTGTGACTGAATTTCGGGATAGCGTGCGGCATCAAAAACCGGGGGGACGCCCAACTTGCGCTGGCGCAGATAATCCCTGGCAATAAGGTTCACAACGGGCGAGAGCAGCAGGATCGCCGTCAGGTTAGTGATTGCCATTAGCGCCATAATGACATCCGCCAGCTGCCAGACCAGCGGCATGTTCAAAAGGGAGCCCGCGATCACCATCAGTATCACGCCCAGGCGAAGCAAGAGGATGGCCGGACGAGAGTCGAATTTCAGGAAGATGAGGTTGTTTTCGGCGTACAGGTAATTCACTACAATCGAGCTGAAGGCGAATAGCATCAGAATGAGCGAGACAAATCCTGCCCCCCAGCCTCCAGTAAGATTCACCAGCGCCTGCTGGAGAAATTGGATCCCGACGGCGTCCGAGGTATGGGGTACCGGGCCGGCCAGCAGGAGGATCATGGCGCTGGCGGAACAGATAATAACGGTATCCATAAAAACGCCTATCATCTGCACGATACCCTGCGCTGCCGGGTGTGGCGGCCAGGAAGAGGCGGCCGCGGCGGCGTTGGGAGTGGAGCCCATTCCGGCTTCATTGGAGAACATGCCTCGCTGAAAACCTGCCATCAGCGCCTGGCTCAGGGTGTAACCCAGGGCGCCAGACGTGACCTCACGCCAGCCAAAGGCGCTTTTAAAGATGGTCGCAATCACGCCCGGAACCTGGTCGGCATGCAGCGCAGCGACGACCAGACTCGCGGCAACCCAGAGCAGCGCCATGATGGGAACCAGCCACTGCATCAGGCGGGCGACGCCATTGATGCCGGCAGAAATGGTGAGCAACACAAAGAGGGCTAAAACGATGCCGGTGATCCACTCCGGGCAGGAGAAGGTATAGCGCAGGGCATGGGCGACGGAGTTTGACTGCACGGTATTAAAGATTAGGCCGTACGCGAGAAGTAAAAAAAGCGAGAACAGAACGCCCATCCAGCGCATTCCTAAGCCACGCGCCATATACCAGGCCGGACCGCCGCGAAACTGCCCGTTTCTGTCTTTCTCTTTGTAAAGCTGCGCCAGCGAGCTTTCGGCAAAAGAGGTAGCCATTCCGAGAAGCGCCGTGACCCACATCCAGAACACCGCGCCTGGCCCACCGGCGCTGATGGCCAGCGCAACGCCCGCCAGATTACCGCTGCCAAGGCGTGCCGCCAGGCTGGTACAGAGCGCCTGGAACGACGTTAATCCCCCCGGCTGGGGCGTGACGCTGTTTTTCAGACTTCTGCCAAACTTGCGGATATAACGAAACTGGATAAACCCACTGCGTAGCGTAAACCAGATACCTGCTCCCAGAAGCAGGTAGATCATTATCGAACCCCAGAGGACTTCGTTAATAAAGAAAAAGAAATCAGGCATTAACGTCCCTCTTGTTGATGCCAACGTGAATATGTAAGCGCTACCACTGATTGGGCATGCTGTTGCTTAGCAGCCTGTTAATATTCTGAGTTTATCATACTCTGCCTAAGCGCACTGTCTGCGGTTGCGCTACCCCTCCGTCGTGTTATCATCAGGGCAGACCGGTTACATCCCCCTAACAAGTAAACCTGTCATTTTTCCGCTGCAGGCATGCTGTCGGTAGCGTGAATTATCCAGGGCACGTTAAAAGAGAAACACTATCATGACGGATAAATTGACCTCCCTTCGTCAGTTCACCACTGTCGTAGCTGACACCGGAGATATCGCGGCAATGAAGCTGTACCAGCCGCAGGATGCCACAACTAACCCTTCTCTGATCCTTAACGCCGCACAGATCCCTGAGTATCGCAAACTGATTGACGAGGCTGTGACCTGGGCGAAAGCACAGAGCAATGACCGCGCGCAGCAGGTTGTGGATGCTACTGATAAACTGGCAGTGAACATCGGTCTGGAAATTCTGAAGCTGGTTCCGGGCCGTATCTCTACCGAAGTGGATGCACGTCTCTCCTACGACACCGAAGCGTCAATCGCGAAAGCAAAACGCCTGATCAAACTGTACAACGATGCGGGTATCAGCAATGACCGTATCCTGATCAAACTGGCGTCGACCTGGCAGGGCATTCGCGCTGCTGAGCAGCTGGAAAAAGAAGGCATCAACTGTAACCTGACCCTGCTGTTCTCCTTCGCACAGGCACGTGCGTGTGCGGAAGCAGGCGTGTACCTGATTTCTCCGTTCGTGGGCCGTATTCTGGACTGGTACAAAGCCAACACCGATAAGAAAGAGTACGCACCGGCTGAAGATCCAGGCGTGATTTCTGTGACTGAAATCTACGAATACTACAAACAGCATGGCTATGAGACTGTGGTTATGGGCGCAAGCTTCCGTAACGTCGGTGAAATCATCGAGCTGGCTGGCTGTGACCGCCTGACCATCGCGCCTGCGCTGCTGAAAGAGCTGGCAGAGAGCGAAGGTACCCTGGAGCGTAAACTGTCCTACACCGGTGAAGTGAAAGCACGCCCAGAGCGCATCACTGAATCTGAGTTCCTGTGGCAGCACAACCAGGACCCAATGGCTGTAGACAAACTGGCGGACGGTATCCGTAAGTTTGCTGTTGACCAGGAAAAACTGGAAAAAATGATCGGCGACCTGCTGTAATCATTCTGCGTGACCGGGCTCCCGGTCACGCGTCTTCTTCTGATCCCTGTCTGAATTTTCCCTCTGCGTGTATCATTCCCTTTAATCAGTACTTTTTGAATGGAATGGATATGAATACCTTACGCATCGGCTTAGTGTCGATTTCTGACCGCGCCTCCAGCGGCGTTTACCAGGATAAAGGCATCCCCGCTCTGGAAGCGTGGCTGGCGAGTGCGCTGACCACCCCGTTTGAGATCCAGACTCGCCTTATCCCCGACGAACAACCGATCATCGAGCAGACCTTGTGTGAGCTGGTGGATGAGATGAGCTGTCACCTTGTGCTGACCACGGGCGGAACTGGACCCGCGCGCCGGGATGTGACGCCGGACGCGACGCTGGCTATCGCCGATCGTGAAATGCCGGGCTTCGGTGAACAGATGCGCCAGATCAGTCTACACTTTGTCCCGACGGCGATTCTTTCCCGCCAGGTAGGGGTCATCCGCAAGCAGGCGCTGATTCTGAACCTGCCGGGACAGCCGAAGTCGATCAAAGAGACGCTGGAAGGATTAAAAGCCGAGGACGGCAGCGTCATTGTGCACGGCATATTTGCGAGTGTACCGTATTGTATACAGTTGCTTGACGGGCCGTACGTGGAAACTGACGACAAAGTGGTAGCAGCATTTCGTCCTAAAAGCGCACGCCGCGAGACAATCTCCTGAAATTAACTAAAATGTGACATTAGCGCCAGCCGCAGTAGCGTGTAAATGGATTTACGATATAGTAATTTTTTCTTTACGATTGCTGTAAAAAATTATCCACAACACATGCACAATGGTTCGCTATGTCACATAACACCCGACCTCTGAATCGACAGGACTACAAAACCCTTACGCTCGCCGCCTTAGGCGGCGCGCTGGAGTTTTACGACTTCATCATCTTTGTCTTCTTCGCCGCCGTGGTGGGGGCGCTCTTCTTCCCGGCGGATATTCCGGAATGGCTGCGTCAGGTGCAAACCTTCGGCATTTTTGCTGCCGGGTATCTGGCGCGTCCGCTGGGCGGCATCATCATGGCCCACTTTGGCGATCTTGTCGGGCGTAAGAAGATGTTTACCCTGAGCATCCTGCTGATGGCGGTGCCGACGCTGGCCATCGGCCTGCTGCCAACCTATGCCTCAATGGGCATTCTCGCCCCACTATTGCTGCTGCTAATGCGCATTCTCCAGGGCGCGGCTATCGGCGGGGAAGTGCCGGGGGCCTGGGTGTTTGTGGCGGAGCACGTTCCTGCCCGCCGCATCGGTATCGCCTGCGGAACGTTAACGGCGGGGCTGACCGTCGGGATCCTGCTGGGGTCGGTGGTGGCGACGATAGTCAACACCAGCATGACGCAGCAGGCCGTGCACGACTGGGGCTGGCGTATTCCGTTCCTGCTGGGTGGGGCGTTTGGCCTGGTGGCAATGTACCTGCGCCGCTGGCTGCAGGAGACGCCTATTTTCCTCGAAATGCAGCAGCGCAAGGCGCTGGCGCAGGAGCTGCCGGTCAAAGCCGTCGTGGTGCGTCATAAAAAAGCGGTGGTGGTGTCGATGCTGCTCACCTGGCTGCTGTCGGCGGGCATTGTGGTGGTGATTTTGATGTCGCCGGTGTGGCTGCAGAAACAGTACGGTTTCGCCCCTGCCGTGACCTTACAGGCGAACAGTATCGCGACAATCATGCTCTGCTTTGGCTGTCTGGCCGCCGGGCTGGCGGCGGATCGTTTCGGTGCCAGCCTGACTTTTATTGTCGGCAGCCTGCTACTGGCCGCGTCCAGCTGGGCGTTCTACCATCTGGCGGGCACTCATCCTGAACAGCTGTTCCTGCTGTACGGTATCGTGGGGCTGTGCGTGGGCGTAGTGGGTGCTGTGCCTTACGTCATGGTGCGCGCCTTCCCGCCGGAGGTTCGCTTCACTGGGATCTCGTTCTCTTATAACGTCGCGTATGCCATTTTCGGCGGGCTGACGCCGATAGTGGTCACGGTGATGATGGGGGTGTCGCCGATGGCGCCTGCCTGGTATGTACTCGCGCTCTCGCTGATGGGGCTGGGATTAGGCGTTTGGCTTCGTCAGGCGGGAGAGTATCGTGCCCGCGAGGCGGGCACGACAGAGGGATCAGTGTTTTTCACCAATCGGTAAAATGGTGCGGTCAAACTGTTCGTTCAGCACTTCACCCATTGCCAGGTAAATAGCGCTTGCGCCGCACACCAGGCCAATCCAGCCTGCTACGTGAACGATGCCTTCGTTATCCGCCAGGTGGCCAATCGCCAGCAGGGCGAACAGCACGGTCAGGCTCAGGAAGACGAACTGCAGTGCGCGGTTGCCTTTCAGGGTGCCGAAGAACATGAACAGGGTGAAGACGCCCCACAGGCCCAGGTAGACGCCCAGGAAGTGGGCGTTTGCCGCGTCTGCCAGGCCCATTTTAGGCATCAGCAGGATGGCGACCAGGGTCAGCCAGAACGAGCCGTAAGAGGTGAAGGCGGTTAAGCCGAAGGTGTTGCCTTTCTTATATTCCAGCAGGCCCGCGAAGATTTGCGCGATACCGCCGTAAAAAATGCCCATCGCCAGGATAATGCCGTCCATCGGGAACATCCCGATGTTGTGCAGGTTCAGCAGAATGGTGGTCATGCCAAAACCCATCAGGCCCAGCGGAGCCGGATTAGCCAACTTAGTGTTGCCCATAAGTCCTCAAAAAAATCATCATTAATATGGTGAAATGGTTAAACCCGCGTCAATTCTCCCTGACGGGGCGCGGCATCATAATGGGCGGCATCGACGCCGTCTATGATCTCATCAGGGTGAAATTAAAATTTTTTTTATCGTTCCCCCTTGATGGATGCCGTCGCGACCCCATCTTGTAGTCAACCGCAGTGTGTGGACCTGAAAAAAATCAAATCTGGGCAGTTGAAAAAGCACGTTCTGCCCTTATTACAGGTACACAACCACATGTTGACTGAATTTTTAGTGGAGACGTTTAGATGGGTAAAATTATTGGTATCGACCTGGGTACTACCAACTCTTGTGTAGCTATTATGGACGGCACTACTGCACGCGTGCTGGAGAACGCCGAGGGCGATCGCACCACGCCTTCTATCATTGCTTATACCCAGGATGGTGAAACTCTGGTTGGTCAGCCGGCTAAACGTCAGGCAGTGACAAACCCGCAAAACACCCTGTTTGCGATCAAACGCCTGATTGGCCGCCGCTTCCAGGACGAAGAAGTTCAGCGTGACGTTTCTATCATGCCTTACAAAATCATCGCGGCAGATAACGGCGATGCGTGGCTTGATGTGAAAGGCACCAAAACGGCACCACCGCAGATCTCTGCTGAAGTGCTGAAAAAAATGAAGAAAACCGCTGAAGATTATCTGGGTGAGCCGGTAACTGAAGCTGTTATTACCGTTCCTGCTTACTTCAACGATGCTCAGCGTCAGGCAACTAAAGATGCTGGCCGTATCGCAGGTCTGGAAGTAAAACGTATCATCAACGAACCAACCGCGGCTGCGCTGGCTTACGGTCTGGATAAAGAAGTCGGCAACCGTACTATCGCGGTTTACGACCTGGGTGGTGGTACCTTCGATATCTCTATTATCGAAATCGACGAAGTTGACGGCGAAAAAACCTTCGAAGTTCTGGCAACCAACGGTGATACCCACCTGGGTGGTGAAGACTTCGATACCCGTCTGATCAACTACCTCGTTGACGAGTTCAAGAAAGATCAGGGCATTGACCTGCGTAACGATCCGCTGGCAATGCAGCGCCTGAAAGAAGCCGCTGAGAAAGCGAAGATCGAACTGTCTTCCGCTCAGCAGACCGACGTGAACCTGCCGTACATCACTGCAGACGCGACCGGTCCTAAACACATGAACATCAAAGTGACCCGTGCGAAACTGGAAAGCCTGGTAGAAGACCTGGTGAACCGTTCTATCGAGCCGCTGAAAGTTGCACTGCAGGATGCTGGCCTGTCTGTATCTGATATCCAGGACGTTATCCTGGTGGGTGGTCAGACTCGTATGCCAATGGTTCAGAAGAAAGTGGCTGAATTCTTTGGTAAAGAGCCACGTAAAGACGTGAACCCGGACGAAGCGGTTGCTATCGGTGCTGCGGTTCAGGGTGGCGTTCTGACCGGTGAAGTGAAAGACGTACTGCTGCTGGACGTTACCCCGCTGTCTCTGGGTATCGAAACCATGGGCGGCGTGATGACTGCGCTCATCAACAAAAACACCACCATCCCAACAAAGCACAGCCAGGTGTTCTCTACCGCTGAAGACAACCAGTCTGCGGTAACCATCCATGTGCTGCAGGGTGAGCGTAAACGTGCGTCTGATAACAAATCTCTGGGTCAGTTCAACCTGGATGGTATTAACCCGGCACCGCGCGGCATGCCGCAGATCGAAGTCACCTTCGATATCGATGCTGACGGTATCCTGCACGTGTCTGCGAAAGACAAAAACAGCGGTAAAGAGCAGAAGATCACCATCAAGGCATCTTCTGGCCTGAACGAAGCGGAAATCGAAAAAATGGTTCGTGATGCCGAAGCTAACGCGGAATCCGACCGTAAGTTCGAAGAGCTGGTTCAGACCCGTAACCAGGGTGACCATCTGCTGCACAGCACCCGTAAGCAGGTTGAAGAAGCGGGCGATAAACTGCCAGCGGAAGACAAAACTGCTATCGAAGCTGCACTGAGCGCGCTGGAAACGTCTCTGAAAGGCGAAGACAAAGCGGATATCGAAGCGAAGATGCAGGAGCTGGCACAGGCTTCCCAGAAGCTGATGGAAATCGCTCAGCAGCAGCACGCACAGCAGCAGGCGGGCGCTGACGCTTCTGCGAACAACGCGAAAGACGACGACGTTGTCGACGCTGAGTTCGAAGAAGTTAAAGACAAAAAATAATCGCCCTGATGCAGGGTAATTAATCGGCACGGGCGTAGGAGAACTCTCCACGCCCGTGCTCGCATGTTAAGGGGCTTAAAAAAACCAATGGCAAAGCAAGACTATTACGAGATTTTAGGCGTTCCGAAAACTGCGGAAGAGCGTGAAATCAAAAAGGCGTATAAGCGCCTGGCCATGAAATTCCACCCGGACCGTAACCAGGGTGACAAAGAGGCTGAAGCAAAATTTAAAGAGATCAAAGAAGCCTACGAAGTCCTGACCGATGCACAAAAACGTGCGGCCTATGACCAGTACGGCCACGCAGCCTTTGAACAGGGCGGCATGGGCGGCGGTGGATTCGGTGGCGGCGGCTTTGGCGGCGGTGCGGATTTCAGCGACATCTTTGGCGATGTGTTCGGCGATATCTTTGGCGGCGGTCGTGGTCGTCAGCGCGCGGCGCGCGGCGCAGACCTGCGCTACAACATGGATCTCACTCTCGAAGAGGCCGTTCGTGGCGTCACGAAAGAGATCCGTATTCCGACGCTGGAAGAGTGTGATGTTTGCCACGGCAGCGGCGCGAAGGCGGGTACCCAGCCACAGACCTGTCCAACCTGTCACGGCTCCGGCCAGGTACAGATGCGTCAGGGCTTCTTCGCGGTACAGCAGGCCTGTCCGCACTGTCACGGTCGCGGTACGCTGATTAAAGATCCGTGCACCAAGTGTCACGGCCATGGTCGCGTTGAGAAAACCAAGACCCTGTCCGTTAAGATCCCGGCTGGCGTTGATACGGGCGACCGCATCCGTCTGGCGGGTGAAGGTGAAGCAGGCGAGCACGGCGCGCCGGCAGGCGATCTGTACGTTCAGGTTCAGGTGAAACAGCACGCCATCTTCGAGCGTGAAGGCAACAACCTGTACTGTGAAGTGCCGATCAACTTCGCGATGGCGGCTCTCGGCGGTGAAATCGAAGTGCCGACGCTGGACGGTCGCGTCAATCTGAAAATCCCTGGCGAAACCCAGACCGGCAAGCTGTTCCGCATGCGCGGCAAAGGCGTGAAATCCGTTCGCGGTGGTGCTCAGGGCGACCTGCTGTGCCGCGTCGTCGTGGAAACGCCGGTTGGCCTGAACGACAAGCAGAAACAGCTGTTGAAAGAGCTTCAGGAGAGCTTTGGCGGCCCAACGGGCGAGAAAAACAGCCCGCGCTCCAAAAGCTTCTTTGATGGCGTCAAAAAATTCTTCGATGATTTGACCCGCTAGTTCGTTAGCTGGTGTTCATCTTCAAAAAGCCCGGAAGCGATTCCGGGCTTTTTTTATTTGCCGATATCGATCGGTAAAACTGAGTCTATACTCAATATTAATCTGTTTTTGCCGAGCTATTTGGCTTGGTATTATGGTTTTATCGAGGTATTGTTGTAAAAGAGAGAACATAAATGAAATTACTACACCGTTTCTTTAGCAGTGAGGCGTCCGGTGGTGTGATCCTGATTATTGCCGCGGCGGCCGCGATGGGGCTGGCTAACCTGGGCATGACCCGCGATCTCTATCACGCATTTCTGGAAACACCCGTCGAGCTGAAGGTCGGGGCGCTGGAAATTAACAAGAACATGCTGCTGTGGATCAACGATGCGCTGATGGCGGTGTTCTTCCTGTTGGTAGGACTGGAAGTTAAGCGCGAGCTGGTGCTCGGCTCGCTCGCCAGCCGCCAGCGCGCGGCGTTTCCGGTGATCGCTGCCATTGGCGGGATGGTCGTTCCGGCGCTGCTCTTTCTCGCATTTACCTGGCAGGATCCTGTCGCGCGTGACGGCTGGGCTATCCCGGCCGCAACGGATATCGCCTTTGCGCTCGGTGTCTTAGCCCTGCTCGGTAGCCGCGTTCCGGTTGCGCTGAAAATCTTCCTGATGGCGCTGGCGATTATTGATGACCTGGGCGCCATTGTGATTATCGCGCTGTTCTACACCAGCGATCTGTCGATCCTGTCCCTGAGCGTGGCCGCCGGGGCGATTGCAGTGCTGGCGCTGCTGAACATCTTCAATGTTCGCCGCATCGGTATCTATATTCTGGTGGGGATGGTGCTGTGGACGGCAGTGCTGAAATCCGGCGTGCACGCCACGCTGGCAGGCGTGATTGTCGGCTTCTTCGTGCCGCTTAAGCCGCAGGACGGAAAGTCTCCCGCTAAACAGCTGGAACACGTACTACATCCGTGGGTCGCCTTTATGATCCTGCCGCTGTTTGCGTTTGCCAATGCGGGCGTTTCCCTGCAGGGCGTTACGCTGGACGGGCTGACGTCTGTCCTGCCGCTGGGCATTATTGCCGGGCTGTTTATCGGTAAGCCACTGGGGATCAGCCTCTTCTGCTGGCTGGCGCTGAAGATGAAGCTGGCGTCGTTGCCGAACGGTACAAGCTTTGGTCAGATTATGGCCGTCGGCGTGCTGTGCGGCATTGGATTTACCATGTCGATCTTTATCTCGACGCTGGCGTTTGGCGCAAACGCGCCTGAGCTCATCGTCTGGGCGAAGCTCGGCATTCTCATCGGGTCATTACTGGCCGCAGTGATTGGCTATACCTTGTTGAAGGTGAAGTTGTCCGGACAGGCCGTCCAGGCATAGCGGAACACCGGGAGGAGGCGATCCTTCTCCCGATACACACTCAGGGAGAGAAGACGCGATGTCTCATTTAAATTACAACCATCTGTACTACTTCTGGCACGTCTATAAACAGGGCTCGGTCGTGGGGGCCGCAGAGGCGCTTTACCTGACGCCGCAAACCATCACCGGGCAAATTAAAGCCCTGGAAGAACGTCTGCAGGGCAAGCTCTTCAAGCGAAAGGGCCGTGGGATTGAGCCGAGCGAGCTGGGTGAACTGGTTTTCCGCTATGCGGACAAAATGTTCACCCTGAGCCAGGAGATGCTGGATATCGTCAACTACCGCAAAGAGTCGAACCTGCTCTTTGACGTGGGCGTGGCGGATGCGCTCTCCAAACGGCTGGTGAGCGGCGTGCTGGATGCCGCCGTGGTAGAGGATGAACAAATCCACCTGCGCTGCTTTGAATCCACCCACGAGATGCTGCTGGAGCAGCTGAGCCAGCATAAGCTGGACATGATTATCTCGGATTGCCCCATCGACTCCACACAGCAGGAGGGGCTGTTCTCGGTGAAAATTGGCGAATGCGGCGTGAGCTTCTGGTGCATCAATCCACCGCCGGAGAAACCTTTCCCGGCCTGTCTCGAAGAGCGTCGCCTGCTGGTGCCGGGAAGGCGTTCCATGCTGGGACGCAAGCTGCTGAACTGGTTTAACTCACAGGGGCTGAACGTGGAGATCCTCGGTGAGTTTGACGATGCGGCGCTGATGAAAGCCTTCGGCGAAGCGCATAATGCGATCTTCGTGGCACCAACGCTCTATGCGCACGATCTCTATTCAGACGATAAGATTACGGAGATTGGCAGGGTAGATAACGTGATGGAAGAGTACCACGCCATATTCGCCGAAAGGATGATTCAGCATCCGGCGGTGCAGCGAATCTGCAACCGTGACTACTCGGCGCTATTTACGCCACCGGCGTTTTGAAGACATAAAAAAACCCGCGTTAAGCGGGTTCTTTAAACAAGCAACAACAAGTGGCGATTAAGCCAGTTTGTTGATCTGCGCGGTCAGGTTTGCTTTATGACGCGCTGCTTTGTTTTTGTGGATCAGACCTTTAGCAGCCTGACGATCCACGATTGGTTGCATTTCGTTAAATGCGTTCTGCGCTGCAGCTTTGTCGCCAGCTTCGATTGCTGCGTATACTTTCTTGATGAAAGTACGCATCATAGAGCGACGGCTTGCGTTGTGCTTACGAGCCTTTTCAGACTGAACGGCACGTTTCTTAGCTGATTTGATATTAGCCAAGTCCAACTCCCAAATATGTTCTATGTGGACAATTCAAAGGCCGAGGAATATGCCCTCTTTGCCTTCTTTTGTCAATGGATTTGTGCAAATAAGCGCCGTTAATTAGCGACGCTACGTTACGTAGTGATGGCGCAGGATTCTACCAGCTTGTCTTTCGTGAATACAGCCTTTCGGCGTAAAAATCGCAGTTCACGGGCAGATTTTTTCGCTGTGAAAGGTCAGCCTGATGAAATCATTACGGCTTTCTGTTTTGCGCGAACAATCGCCGGTTAACCTTAACCGCTGTACAAGGTATACTTTGGCGATTTTCACTGTTTTGAGCCAGACATGAAGCTGATACGCGGCATACATAATCTCAGCAGAGCCCCACACGGGTGCGTGCTGACTATTGGTAATTTCGACGGCGTGCATCGTGGTCATCAGGCGCTGTTGCAGGGATTGCGTAAAGAAGGGGAGGCCCGTGGCCTGCCCGTTGTGGTGATGATTTTCGAGCCACAGCCGCTGGAGCTGTTCGCGGGCGATAAATCTCCCGCCCGCCTCACTCGCCTGCGCGAAAAGTTGCGCTACCTGGCAGAGTCCGGCGTGGACTACGTATTGTGCGTGCGTTTCGATCGTCGCTTTGCCGCACTGACAGCACAAAATTTCGTCAGCGACCTGCTGGTTAAGCGTCTTGGCGTACAGTTTCTCGCCGTGGGGGATGATTTCCGCTTTGGCGCTGGTCGTCAGGGCGATTTCTTGCTATTACAGAAGGCTGGTCTGGAGTACGGTTTTGACGTCACCAGCGCGATGACCTTCTGTGAAGGCGGCGTGCGCGTCAGCAGCACGGCGGTGCGTCAGGCGCTGGCTAATGATGAACTGGAGACGGCAGAAACTCTGCTGGGACATCCATTTACTATCTCTGGCCGCGTGGTCCATGGCGACGCGCTGGGCCGCACGATAGGTTTCCCGACGGCGAATATACCGCTGCGTCGTCAGGTTTCCCCGGTTAAAGGGGTCTATGCGGTGGAAGTAGCAGGACTTGGCGATAAGCCGTTTTACGGCGTTGCCAACATTGGCACGCGTCCGACCGTTGCCGGTGTGCGTCAACAGCTAGAAGTGCACCTGCTGGACGTTGTAATGGACCTTTATGGTCGCCATATAGATGTGATACTGCGTAAAAAAATACGCAACGAGCAGCGATTTGCTTCGCTGGATGAACTTAAGGCGCAAATCGCGCGAGATGAATTGACGGCCCGCGAGTATTTTGGGCTATAGAACCGGCTTAACTGCCTACGTGATAAATACGGAACCGAGAATCTGATGAGTGACTATAAATCAACCCTGAATTTGCCGGAAACAGGGTTCCCGATGCGCGGCGATCTCGCCAAGCGCGAACCGGGAATGCTGGCGCGTTGGACCGATGATGACCTGTACGGCATCATTCGTGCAGCTAAAAAAGGCAAAAAAACCTTCATTCTGCATGATGGCCCTCCATATGCGAATGGCAGCATTCATATTGGTCACTCTGTAAACAAGATTCTGAAAGACATTATCGTGAAGTCCAAAGGACTCGCGGGATATGACTCGCCTTACGTTCCGGGCTGGGACTGCCACGGTCTGCCCATTGAGCTGAAAGTGGAGCAAGAGTTTGGCAAGCCTGGCGAGAAGTTTACCGCTGCAGAGTTCCGCGCGAAGTGCCGCGAATACGCTGCCACCCAGGTTGAAGGCCAGCGCGCTGACTTTATCCGTCTGGGCGTGTTGGGCGACTGGTCGCACCCGTACCTGACCATGGACTTCAAAACCGAAGCCAACATCATCCGTGCGCTGGGCAAAATCATCGGTAACGGTCACCTGCATAAAGGCGCGAAGCCGGTGCACTGGTGCGTGGACTGCCGCTCTGCGCTGGCAGAAGCGGAAGTGGAGTATTACGACAAAACTTCACCTTCTATCGATGTGGCCTTCGAAGCGGTCGATCAGGATGCCATTAAAGGTAAATTCGGTCTGCCTGGCGTTAGCGGCCCGATCTCTCTGGTGATCTGGACCACTACCCCATGGACGCTGCCAGCCAACCGTGCAATCTCGCTCTCCGGCGAGTTCGAATACGCGCTGGTGCAGATTGATGGCCGCGCGGTTATCCTGGCGAAAGATCTGGTTGAAAGCGTGCTGAAACGCGCGAATATCACCGACTACACCGTGCTGGGTACCGTAAAAGGCGACGCGCTGGAGCTGATGCGCTTCAAACACCCGTTCCTGGACTTCGACGTTCCGGCGATCCTGGGCGACCACGTGACGCTGGACGCGGGTACCGGTGCGGTACATAC
This sequence comes from Enterobacter sp. ECC_219_Taxon_10, assembly GCF_058354905.1. NCBI lineage: Bacteria > Pseudomonadati > Pseudomonadota > Gammaproteobacteria > Enterobacterales > Enterobacteriaceae > Enterobacter > Enterobacter sp. ECC_219_Taxon_10. The sequence goes on from NZ_CM178005.1 coordinate 741,716, forward strand.
CGCCGGTGGCCACGGTCCTGACGACTACAACATCAGCCTAAAGTACGGTCTTGAAATCGCCAATCCGGTTGGCCCGGACGGTTTTTACCTGCCTGGCACCTATCCGGCGCTGGACGGCATCAACGTCTTCAAAGCGAACGACATTATCGTTGACATGCTGCGCACCAGCGGCGCGCTGCTGCACGTTGAGAAAATGCAGCACAGCTATCCGTGCTGCTGGCGTCACAAGACGCCAATCATCTTCCGTGCGACCCCGCAGTGGTTCGTTAGCATGGATCAGAAAGGCCTGCGCGAGCAGTCTCTGAAAGAGATCAAAGGCGTGCAGTGGATCCCGGACTGGGGCCAGGCGCGTATCGAATCCATGGTGGCTAACCGTCCTGACTGGTGTATCTCCCGTCAGCGTACCTGGGGCGTGCCGATGTCTCTTTTCGTGCATAAAGAGACGCAGGAACTGCATCCGAACACCCTGGAACTGATTGAAGAAGTGGCGAAGCGCGTTGAAGTTGACGGAATTCAGGCGTGGTGGGATCTCGACGCCCGTGACATCCTGGGCGCGGACGCGGACAACTACGAGAAAGTGCCGGATACCCTGGACGTGTGGTTCGACTCCGGGTCTACTCACGCCTCCGTGGTCGATGTGCGTCCGGAGTTTGCCGGCCACGCTGCCGATATGTATCTGGAAGGCTCTGACCAACACCGCGGCTGGTTCATGTCATCTTTGATGATCTCCACCGCGATGAAGGGTAAAGCGCCTTACCGTCAGGTACTGACTCACGGCTTCACCGTGGATGGACAGGGCCGTAAGATGTCCAAATCCATCGGTAACACCGTTTCTCCGCAGGACGTGATGAACAAGCTGGGCGCGGATATCCTGCGCCTGTGGGTAGCCTCTACCGACTACACCGGCGAAATGGCGGTATCTGACGAGATCCTGAAGCGTGCTGCTGACAGCTATCGTCGTATCCGTAACACCGCGCGCTTCCTGCTGGCGAACCTGAACGGTTTTGATCCAGTGAAAGACATGGTGAAACCGGAAGAGATGGTCGTGCTGGACCGCTGGGCGGTAGGCTGCGCGAAAGCGGCGCAGGAAGACATCGTTAAGGCGTATGAGTCCTACGACTTCCACGAAGTGGTGCAGCGCCTGATGCGCTTCTGCTCCATCGAGATGGGCTCGTTCTACCTCGACATCATCAAAGACCGCCAGTACACCGCGAAGGCGGACAGCGTGGCGCGCCGTAGCTGCCAGTCCGCGCTGTTCCATATCGCAGAAGCGCTGGTGCGCTGGATGGCGCCGATCATGTCCTTCACCGCAGATGAAATCTGGGGCTATCTGCCTGGCGACCGTGAGAAATATGTCTTCACCGGCGAGTGGTATGAAGGTCTGTTCGATCTCTCCAGCACCGAAGCAATGAACGATGCCTTCTGGGACGAGCTGCTGAAAGTGCGTGGCGAAGTGAACAAGGTGATCGAGCAGGCGCGTGCTGATAAGAAAGTTGGTGGCTCTCTGGAAGCGGCAGTGACTCTGTACGCCGAACCTGAGCTGGCGGCGAAGCTGACCGCGCTGGGCGATGAATTGCGATTTGTCCTGTTGACCTCCGGAGCAAAAGTTGCGGATTATGCCGAGGCTTCTGCTGATGCTCAGCAGAGCGAGCTGCTCAAAGGGCTGAAAGTCGCGCTGAGCAAAGCCGAAGGTGAGAAGTGCCCGCGCTGCTGGCATTACACTACCGATATCGGCCAGGTGGCGGAACACGCAGACATCTGCGGACGCTGTGTAAGCAACGTCGCCGGTGACGGCGAAAAACGTAAGTTTGCCTGATGAGTAAAACTCTCTGTTCAACAGGACTGCGCTGGCTGTGGCTGGTTGTGGTGGTGCTGATTATCGATCTGGGCAGCAAGTTCCTGATCCTCCAAAATTTTGCTCTGGGGGAGACGGTTTCGCTGTTCCCGTCGCTTAACCTGCACTATGCACGCAACTACGGCGCGGCGTTTAGCTTCCTTGCCGACAGCGGTGGCTGGCAGCGCTGGTTCTTTGCGGGTATCGCTCTCGGTATCTGCGTGGTGCTGGCCGTGCTGATGTACCGCTCAAAGGCCACGCAAAAGCTGAATAACATTGCCTACGCGCTGATCATTGGCGGCGCGCTGGGCAACCTGTTTGACCGCCTGTGGCACGGCTTTGTGGTCGATATGATCGACTTCTACGTCGGCGACTGGCACTTCGCGACCTTTAACCTGGCCGATACCGCAATTTGCATCGGTGCGGCGTTAATCGTGCTGGAAGGCTTCTTGCCTAAACCGGCCGCGAAAGAGCAGGCGTAACACACTCGCCCGGTGGTGTAATGCCACCGGGCAAAACAAGCGAGCAATTTGCATGTCTAAATCCGTACAGAGCAACAGCGCGGTTCTCGTTCACTTCACGCTGAAGCTGGATGACGGCTCCACCGCCGAATCCACCCGCAATAACGGCAAACCTGCCCTGTTTCGTCTCGGCGATACCTCCCTGTCTGAAGGTCTTGAGCAGCAGCTCCTGGGCCTGAAAGAGGGGGAGAAAAAAGCGTTCTCGCTGGAGCCGGATGCCGCGTTTGGCGTGCCAAGCCCGGACCTGATCCAGTATTTCTCGCGCCGCGAGTTTATGGACGCGGGCGAACCGGAAATCGGGGCGATTATGCTCTTTACCGCTATGGACGGCAGCGAAATGCCTGGCGTGATCCGCGAGATTAACGGCGACTCTATCACCGTTGACTTCAACCATCCGCTTGCCGGGCGTACCGTTCATTTTGATGTTGAAGTGCTGGAGATCGATCCGGCACTGGAGGCCTGAAATGCAGATCCTGTTGGCTAACCCGCGCGGCTTCTGCGCAGGTGTAGACCGCGCTATCAGCATTGTCGAAAACGCGCTGGAGATTTACGGCGCGCCAATTTACGTGCGTCACGAAGTGGTGCATAACCGCTACGTGGTGGACAGCCTGCGCGAGCGCGGCGCTATTTTCATCGAGCAGATCAGCGAAGTGCCGGACGGTGCGATCCTGATCTTCTCCGCGCACGGCGTCTCTCAGGCGGTGCGTAACGAAGCGAAAAGCCGCGATTTAACCGTTTTCGACGCAACCTGCCCATTAGTGACGAAAGTGCATATGGAAGTGGCGCGTGCCAGCCGTCGCGGTGAAGAGTCGATTCTGATTGGCCATGCGGGTCATCCGGAAGTCGAAGGTACCATGGGCCAGTACAGCAATCCGGAAGGGGGAATGTATCTGGTTGAGTCGCCGGAAGATGTCTTTACGCTGAACGTTAAAAATGAAGCCCGTCTGTCGTTTATGACCCAGACGACGCTCTCGGTTGATGATACCTCGGATGTGATTGACGCCCTGCGCCAGCGCTTCCCGAAAATCGTCGGGCCGCGTAAGGATGACATCTGCTACGCGACCACCAACCGCCAGGAAGCGGTGCGTGCGCTGGCTGAACAGGCGGACGTGGTGCTGGTGGTCGGCTCCAAAAACTCGTCTAACTCCAACCGTCTGGCCGAACTGGCGCAGCGCATGGGTAAAGCGGCGTTCCTGATCGACGACGCGGCGGACATCCAGGAAGCGTGGGTTAAAAATGCGGTCTGCGTTGGCGTTACCGCAGGCGCTTCCGCGCCGGATATCCTGGTGCAGAACGTGATAACCCGTCTGCAGGAGCTGGGCGGTGGCGAAGCGGTTCCGCTGGAAGGACGCGAAGAGAATATCGTCTTCGAAGTGCCGAAAGAGCTGCGTATCGACGCCCGCGAAGTGGAATAACCCCTAAACAGCGAAAAGGCCAGCATCTCATGTGCTGGCCTTTTTTTTGCCCCGTACTTTATCGTGACCACAAAATCATGTCTTTTACTGATATTTAAGTCGGTTTCACGTTAAATTCTAATTATTGGTGTTTTCAGTTGGCAGCCTCCGCGAAGGCTGGTTAATCTGAAAACGATTTACATCATTTTAACGTAAGAGAATAACTATGCATGATGCACAGATCCGTGTCGCCATTGCGGGCGCGGGTGGACGTATGGGCCGTCAGCTGATTCAGGCGGCACTTCAGATGGATGGCGTAGCGCTGGGCGCGGCGCTGGAGCGTGAAGGCTCATCGCTTTTGGGGGCCGACGCAGGTGAACTGGCGGGTGCAGGAAAGACGGGCGTTACTGTCCAGAGCAGCCTGGATGCGGTTAAAGATGACTTCGATGTGTTTATCGACTTTACCCGCCCGGAAGGTACGTTGACGCACCTGGCATTTTGCCGCCAGCACGGCAAGGGGATGGTGATCGGCACCACCGGTTTTGACGACGCGGGTAAGCAGGCCATCCAGGACGCATCAAAAGAGATCGCGATTGTCTTCGCGGCGAACTTTAGCGTGGGCGTTAACGTCATGCTCAAGCTGCTGGAGAAAGCAGCGAAGGTCATGGGCGACTATACCGATATTGAAATTGTCGAAGCCCACCACCGCTACAAGGTAGATGCGCCGTCAGGCACGGCGCTGGCGATGGGCGAGGCGATTGCTCATGCACTCGATAAAGATTTAAAAGACTGCGCGGTTTATGCCCGCGAAGGTCACACTGGCGAACGCGTACCGGGCACTATTGGTTTCGCAACGGTACGTGCGGGTGACATCGTCGGCGAACATACGGCGATGTTCGCCGATATTGGTGAACGCGTGGAGATTACTCATAAAGCCTCAAGCCGCATGACGTTTGCCAACGGCGCGGTACGTTCCGCTTTGTGGCTTAAAAACAAGAAAGATGGACTTTTTGATATGCGAGATGTGCTCGATCTCAACAATTTGTAAGTATTATTACCCATCGTGATGTGGTTATTGCAGTCGTAATTCTTTGATTGCATAGGGCAATATTTTATTGCCCTTATATTTTACCTGTTTAGCTCTTGTTTTGTTTGTTGAGCCATGAAAACACAACTATTCTTCCTGGTTTTCGTTACTGAAATGTAAATTTTGACCATTTGGTCCACTTTTTGATGCTGTGTCGACTCATTTTTCATTAAATTCGGCGCGCAAGCGTTTTCCGCAGTGATTTACCTGATCTTTTTGTCGCTTAAGCTTCACTCGCCTCACCAGATGCGCAAAAGACTAAACAAAATATCCGTTTTAAGTTGACTTTTACCCACCAAATCTCCAGAATGCCGCCGTTTGCCAAAAATCCGCTGGCAACACATTTGCATTGATCCATGACATGGTTATGAATTAATATGCAAATAAAGTGAGTGAATATTCTCTGGAGGGTGTTTTGATTAAGTCAGCGCTATTGGTTCTGGAAGACGGAACCCAGTTTATCGGTCGGGCCATAGGGGCAACGGGTTCGGCGGTTGGGGAAGTCGTTTTCAATACTTCAATGACCGGTTATCAAGAAATCCTCACTGATCCTTCCTATTCTCGCCAAATCGTTACTCTTACTTATCCTCATATCGGCAATGTCGGCACCAACGCGGCTGACGAAGAATCTTCTCAGGTACATGCGCAAGGCCTGGTCATTCGCGACCTGCCGCTGATTGCCAGCAACTTCCGCAATACCGAAGACCTCTCTTCTTACCTGAAGCGCCATAACATCGTGGCGATTGCCGATATTGATACCCGTAAGTTAACGCGTCTGCTGCGCGAGAAGGGTGCACAGAACGGCTGCATCATCGCGGGTGATAACCTCGATGCGACGCTGGCGCTGGAAAAAGCGAAAGCCTTCCCGGGCCTGAACGGCATGGACCTGGCGAAAGAAGTGACGACCGCGGAAGCCTACAGCTGGACACAGGGTAGCTGGACGCTGGAAGGCGACCTGCCGGAAGCGAAAAAAGAGAGCGAGCTGCCGTTCCACGTGGTGGCCTACGATTTTGGCGCCAAGCGCAACATTCTGCGCATGCTGGTTGACCGCGGCTGCCGCCTGACGGTGGTGCCGGCTCAGACCTCTGCCGAAGACGTATTGAAGATGAATCCGGACGGTATTTTCCTGTCCAACGGTCCTGGCGACCCGGCACCGTGCGATTACGCCATCGCCGCCATTAAGTCCTTCCTGGAAACCGACATCCCGGTATTCGGCATCTGCCTCGGCCATCAGCTGCTGGCGCTGGCGAGCGGTGCGAACACCGTTAAGATGAAGTTCGGCCACCACGGTGGTAACCACCCGGTGAAAGACATCGATAACAACACGGTAATGATCACCGCGCAGAACCACGGCTTTGCCGTCGATGAAGCCTCAATGCCGGCTAACCTGCGCGTGACCCATAAGTCGCTGTTCGATGGCACCCTGCAGGGGATTCATCGCACCGATAAGCCAGCATTCAGCTTCCAGGGTCACCCGGAAGCCAGCCCGGGCCCGCACGACGCCGCGCCGCTGTTCGATCACTTCATCGAACTTATCGAGCAATACCGTAAGACCGCTAAATAATCAGGAGCCGAGAAGACCATGCCAAAACGTACAGACATAAAAAGCATCCTGATCCTTGGCGCTGGCCCGATTGTCATCGGCCAGGCCTGTGAATTCGACTACTCCGGCGCTCAGGCGTGTAAAGCCCTGCGTGAAGAGGGCTACCGCGTTATCCTGGTGAACTCTAACCCGGCAACCATCATGACCGACCCGGAAATGGCCGATGCAACCTACATCGAGCCGATTCACTGGGAAGTGGTGCGTAAAATCATCGAGAAAGAGCGTCCGGACGCGGTCCTGCCAACCATGGGCGGCCAGACGGCGCTGAACTGTGCGCTGGAGCTGGAGCGTCAGGGCGTGCTGGCCGAGTTCGGCGTAACCATGATTGGTGCGACCGCCGACGCGATTGATAAAGCAGAAGACCGTCGCCGCTTCGACGTGGCGATGAAGAAAATCGGCCTCGACACCGCGCGTTCCGGTATTGCACACAACATGGAAGAGGCGCTGGCCGTTGCGGCTGAAGTGGGTTATCCATGCATCATCCGCCCATCGTTCACCATGGGCGGCACCGGCGGCGGTATTGCCTACAACCGCGAAGAGTTCGAAGAGATTTGCGAACGCGGTCTGGATCTTTCCCCAACCAAAGAGCTGCTGATTGATGAATCGCTGATTGGCTGGAAAGAGTACGAGATGGAAGTGGTGCGTGATAAAAACGACAACTGCATCATCGTCTGCTCCATCGAAAACTTCGATGCGATGGGTATCCACACCGGCGATTCCATCACCGTTGCGCCAGCCCAGACGCTGACCGACAAAGAGTATCAAATCATGCGTAACGCCTCGATGGCGGTACTGCGTGAAATCGGCGTGGAAACCGGCGGCTCTAACGTGCAGTTCTCCGTTAACCCGAAAACCGGCCGTCTGATTGTTATCGAAATGAACCCGCGTGTGTCCCGCTCCTCCGCGCTGGCCTCCAAAGCGACCGGCTTCCCGATTGCGAAAGTGGCGGCGAAACTGGCGGTGGGTTATACCCTCGACGAGCTGATGAACGACATCACCGGTGGCCGCACCCCTGCGTCCTTCGAGCCGTCCATCGACTACGTTGTGACTAAAATTCCTCGCTTTAACTTCGAGAAGTTCGCAGGCGCGAACGACCGTCTGACCACCCAGATGAAATCCGTCGGTGAAGTGATGGCGATTGGCCGCACGCAGCAGGAATCCCTGCAGAAAGCGCTGCGCGGCCTCGAAGTGGGCGCGACCGGCTTTGACCCGAAAGTGAGCCTGGACGACCCGGAAGCGCTGACCAAAATCCGCCGCGAGCTGAAAGACGCGGGCGCGGAGCGCATCTGGTACATCGCCGATGCCTTCCGTGCTGGCCTGTCCGTCGACGGCGTGTTCAACCTGACCAACATCGACCGCTGGTTCCTGGTGCAGATTGAAGAGCTGGTGCGTCTGGAAGAGAAAGTGGCAGAGCTGGGCATCAACGGCCTGGACGCAGACTTCCTGCGCATGCTGAAGCGTAAAGGCTTCGCCGACGCGCGTCTGGCTAAGCTGGCGGGCGTGCGCGAAGCGGAAATCCGTAAGCTGCGCGACCAGTATGACCTGCACCCGGTTTACAAGCGCGTCGACACCTGTGCGGCAGAGTTTTCTACCGACACCGCGTACATGTACTCCACCTATGAAGACGAGTGCGAAGCGAATCCGTCCGTCGACCGCGACAAGATTATGGTGCTGGGCGGCGGTCCAAACCGTATCGGCCAGGGCATCGAGTTTGACTACTGCTGCGTACACGCCTCGCTGGCGCTGCGCGAAGACGGTTACGAGACCATCATGGTCAACTGTAACCCGGAAACCGTCTCCACCGACTACGACACCTCTGACCGTCTCTACTTCGAGCCGGTTACCCTGGAAGACGTGCTGGAAATCGTGCGCATCGAGAAGCCAAAAGGTGTTATCGTGCAGTACGGCGGCCAGACCCCGCTGAAGCTGGCGCGCGCGCTGGAAGCGGCAGGCGTGCCGGTTATCGGCACCAGTCCGGATGCGATTGACCGTGCGGAGGACCGCGAGCGTTTCCAGCAGGCGGTTGACCGTCTGAAGCTGAAACAGCCTGCGAACGCCACCGTGACCGCTATCGAACAGGCTGTCGAGAAGGCGAAAGAGATTGGCTACCCGCTGGTGGTGCGTCCTTCCTACGTACTGGGCGGCCGCGCGATGGAAATCGTTTATGACGAAGCCGACCTGCGACGCTACTTCCAGACCGCGGTGAGCGTCTCCAACGATGCGCCTGTGCTGCTCGACCGCTTCCTCGACGACGCGGTAGAAGTGGACGTTGACGCCATCTGCGATGGCGAAATGGTGCTGATTGGCGGCATCATGGAGCACATCGAGCAGGCTGGCGTACACTCCGGCGACTCCGCTTGTTCTCTGCCAGCGTACACGCTGAGCCAGGAGATTCAGGACGTGATGCGTCAGCAGGTGCAAAAGCTGGCCTTCGAACTGCAGGTCCGCGGCCTGATGAACGTTCAGTTCGCGGTAAAAGACAACGAAGTTTACCTGATTGAAGTGAACCCGCGTGCGGCACGTACCGTACCGTTCGTCTCCAAAGCCACCGGTATTCCGCTGGCGAAAGTGGCGGCACGCGTGATGGCAGGCCAGACGCTGGCTCAACAGGGCGTGACAAAAGAGATCATCCCACCGTACTACTCGGTGAAAGAAGTGGTGCTGCCGTTCAACAAATTCCCGGGCGTTGACCCGCTGTTAGGGCCAGAAATGCGCTCTACCGGGGAAGTGATGGGCGTGGGCCGCACCTTCGCAGAAGCGTTCGCGAAGGCGCAGCTGGGCAGTAGCTCCACCATGAGAAAATCAGGCCGTGCGCTGCTCTCCGTTCGTGAAGGTGACAAAGAACGCGTGGTTGACCTGGCCGCCAAGCTGCTGAAACAGGGCTTCGAGCTGGATGCAACCCACGGTACGGCGATTGTGTTGGGCGAAGCCGGCATCAACCCGCGTCTGGTGAACAAGGTGCATGAAGGTCGTCCGCACATTCAGGATCGTATCAAGAATGGCGAATACACCTACATCATCAACACCACCGCAGGCCGCCAGGCGATTGAAGACTCCAAGCTGATTCGCCGCAGCGCGCTGCAGTACAAAGTGCACTACGACACCACCCTGAACGGCGGTTTCGCGACGGCCATGGCGCTGAACGCGGACGCCACCGAGAAGGTGATTTCGGTGCAGGAAATGCACGCGCAGATTAGCAAGTAAGACAAATTGCCCGGTGCCGTTCGGTAACCGGGCATTCTTCCTCTCTTCAGAACCTTCTGGTTTTTCATCCGCTTTCAGTCAGTTAGCCTAAAATGGTTAGGTCGATAACGAAATTCATCTGAGAGCAGGGGAAAACACCATGCAAAATAAATTACTGATCGCTTCCGTTCTGGCTGCCACGACAATGTTTACCGTTGCGGGCTGTTCGTCTAATCAGGCCGTAAAAACCACCGATGGCAGAACCATTGTCACCGACGGCAAACCGCAGGTGGATGACGATACCGGTCTGGTGTCTTACAAAAACGCTGAAACCGGCCAAACTGAGCAGATTAACCGTGACCAGGTTAAATCGATGGGCGAACTGGATAACTAATTCAGAATTCTGACGTAAGCCCGTCAATAATATTCACTATTAGCCTGTTGAATTACTGACTACACTCTTTTGTTAAAAGAAAGCAGTAACAACAGGCTAATCAATGATTCTGATAATTTATGCCCACCCCTATCCGCACCATTCGCATGCGAATAAGCGGATGCTTGAGCAGGTAAGGACGCTTGATAACGTAGAGATACGTTCCCTCTATGAACTCTATCCCGATTTTAATATCGATATCGCTGCCGAACAGGAGGCACTTTCCCGTGCCGATCTGATTATCTGGCAGCATCCCATGCAGTGGTACAGCACGCCCCCGCTCCTGAAACTGTGGATTGATAAAGTCTTCTCCCACGGCTGGGCGTATGGTCACAATGGCCATGCGCTGAAAGGCAAAAGCCTGATGTGGGCGGTCACTACCGGCGGTGGGGAAAGCCACTTTGATATTGGTTCCTTTCCGGGGTTTGACGTGCTGGCGCAGCCGCTGCAGGCTACTGCGCTTTACTGTGGACTGAACTGGCTCCCGCCGTTTGCGATGCACTGCACCTTTGTTTGCGACGATGAAACGCTGCAGGCGCAGGCTCGCCATTATAAACAACGCTTACTTGAGTGGCAGGAGACGCACCATGGATAGCCATACGCTGATACAGGCGCTGATTTATCTCGGCGCGGCGGCACTGATTGTGCCCGTGGCGGTACGTCTGGGGCTGGGCTCTGTTCTCGGCTACCTGATTGCGGGCTGCGTCATTGGGCCGTGGGGATTTCGACTGGTCACGGATGCGGAGGCGATCCTCCATTTCGCTGAAATTGGCGTTGTGCTGATGCTGTTTGTGATTGGCCTGGAGCTGGATCCGCAGAGATTATGGAAGCTTCGCGCCTCGGTATTTGGCGGAGGCGCGCTGCAGATGGTGGCCTGCGGCCTGCTGCTCGGCGGGTTCTGTATCCTGTTGGGTATGGACTGGAAAGTGGCAGAGCTTATCGGCATGACGCTGGCGCTCTCCTCAACGGCCATTGCCATGCAGGCGATGAACGAGCGAAATCTGACGGTATCCCAGATGGGACGCAGCGCGTTCTCGGTGCTGCTGTTTCAGGATATTGCCGCTATTCCGCTGGTGGCGATGATTCCGCTGCTGGCGGCAAGCGGCTCGTCCACGACGCTGGGTGCGTTCGCACTTTCGGCATTAAAAGTCGTGGGGGCGCTGGCGCTGGTGGTCCTGCTGGGGCGTTACGTGACCCGTCCGTTACTGCGGTTTGTTGCCCGCTCGGGCCTGCGCGAAGTGTTCAGCGCCGTGGCGCTGTTCCTGGTGTTTGGCTTTGGTTTGCTGCTTGAGGAAGCCGGATTGTCGATGGCGATGGGGGCCTTCCTCGCAGGCGTTCTGCTGGCGAGCTCTGAATACCGTCACGCGCTGGAAAGCGATATCGAGCCGTTCAAAGGGTTGCTGCTGGGGCTGTTTTTCATCGGGGTGGGGATGTCCGTCGACTTCGGCACGCTGGTCACGCACCCGCTGCGGATTGTCATCCTGCTCGTCGGTTTCCTCGTCATTAAAATGGTGATGCTGTGGCTGATTGCGCGCCCATTGAAGGTGCCGAACAAGCAGCGCCGCTGGTTTGCCGTGCTGCTGGGTCAGGGAAGCGAATTTGCGTTCGTGGTGTTTGGCGCCGCGCAGATGGCAAACGTGCTCGATCCCGAGTGGGCGAAAGCGTTGACGCTGGCGGTCGCGCTGTCGATGGCGGCGACGCCTGTTCTGCTGGTGGTTCTGACGCGCCTTGAAAAATCGGGTAGCGAGCAGGAGCGCGAAGCCGACGAGATCGACGAGGAGCAGCCGCGCGTTATCATCGCCGGATTTGGCCGCTACGGGCAGATCGTGGGGCGTTTACTGCTGTCGAGCGGGGTGAAGATGGTCATCCTCGATCACGACCCCGACCATGTTGATACCCTGCGTAAATTTGATATGAAGGTGTTTTACGGCGATGCGACCCGCGTCGACTTGCTGGAATCCGCCGGGGCGGCAAAAGCAGAGGTGTTGATTAACGCCATTGACGATCCGGAGACCAGCATGCAGATGGTGGAGCTGGTAAAAGAGCATTTCCCTGCGCTGACGATAATTTCCCGCGCGCGCGATGTGGATCATTACATCCGGCTGCGGCAGGCAGGGGTTGAGGCGCCGGAACGTGAGACATTCGAAGGCGCGCTGAAGTCCGGCCGGATGGCGCTGGAAAATCTGGGGCTCGGCGCGTATGAGGCGCGCGAACGTGCGGATCTGTTCCGCCGCTTTAACACCGGGATGGTGGAAGAGATGGCGGCGATGGCAGGCAGCACGGCTACGGAGCGTGCAGCGGTGTTTAAACGCACCAGCGCGATGCTGACGGAAATCATTAACGAGGACCGCAATCACCTGTCGCTGATCCAGCGTCACGGCTGGCAGGGCACGGAAGAGGGCAAGCATACCGGCGATCCGGCTGACGAGCCCGAGAGTAAACCTTCCGCGTGAAGTGGAGTTGCCAGCAATAATAAAAAATTTCTGTATCTTTACTCTGCCGCCAGTCGACGAAAGATTAAGCTTTCCGTATAGTGGCGGCAATTTTTTGCATCCGGGAAATTTTCAATGATCAGTCTGATTGCAGCGCTGGCGGTGGACCGCGTTATCGGTATGGAAAATGCCATGCCGTGGAACCTGCCTGCCGATCTCGCATGGTTTAAACGTACTACGTTAAACAAGCCGGTAGTGATGGGCCGCCTGACCTGGGAGTCGATTGGTCGTCCATTGCCGGGCCGTAAGAATATCGTTATCAGCAGCCAGCCGGGCACTGACGATCGCGTCGAATGGGTAAAATCAGTAGACGAGGCGATTGCTGCATGCGGCAATGCCGAAGAGATCATGGTGATCGGTGGCGGTCGTGTGTATGAACAGTTCCTGCCAAAAGCGCAGAAGCTGTATCTGACCCACATTGATGCAGAAGTGGAAGGGGATACCCATTTCCCGGATTACGATCCGGACGAATGGGAATCTGTGTTCAGCGAATTCCACGACGCCGATGCGCAGAACTCCCACAGCTACTGCTTCGAGATTCTGGAGCGTCGTTAAGTGATTTTCCTACCCCTCTCCCCTCTTCCCAAAGGGGAGAGGGGACTGTTCGGTGCGGTCTTTTGGGGAGGGAGGCAATAGTCAGGAGGCAACGGCCTCACTTTCCCCTAAGTCCAGCTGTCGGTTGGACGGCTGCACAAAGTAAGCTTTATCTTCCCAGCGTAAGCAGGTTAACTCTCCGCCCCAGCAGCATCCGGTATCCAGACCGTAGATCCCGTCCGGCGTGCCTTTTCCTTCCAGCGCAGCCCAGTGACCAAATACCACGCTATACTCGCTTGTCACCGGTCCAGGAATAGCAAACCACGGTTTGAGCGGGGCAGGCGCGCTTTCCGGTGTCTCTTTGGAATACATGTCCAGCTGCCCGTTCGGGAAGCAGAAACGCATGCGGGTGAACGCATTGGTGATAAAGCGCAGGCGGGCCAGACCGCTGAGATCCTCGCTCCAGTGGTTCGGCATATCGCCGTACATGGCATCAAGGAAGAAAGGGTACGAGTCGCTCGCCAGCACCGCCTCTACGTCACGTGCGCAGGTTTTCGCTGTCTCAAGATCCCATTGTGGCGTGATCCCGGCATGGGCCATGACCAGCTTTTTCTCCTCGTCGACCTGAAGTAAGGGCTGACGGCGCAGCCAGTTAATCAGTTCGTCCGCGTCTGGCGCATCCAGCAGGGGAGAGAGGCGATCTTTAGGTTTGTTGCGGCTGATCCCGGCAAATACGGCCAGCAGGTGAAGATCGTGATTGCCCAGCACCATGCGAACGCTGTCGCCCAGCGATTTGACGAAACGTAAAACCTCAAGCGATCCCGGGCCGCGCGCGACTAAATCGCCCGTCAGCCAGAGCGTGTCCTGTCCTGGCGTAAAGTCGACCTGTTTTAACAATGCGATCAGTTCATCGTAGCAACCGTGAACGTCGCCAATCAGATATGTAGACATTAGATTAATGAATGAGTGTGGTTACGGCGAGACGGAACACAGGAATAGCAACGCGGAACACGTTGCCATCGACGTCGACCATTTCGTAATGGCCTTGCATGGTACCCAGCGGCGTTTCAATCACCGCGCCGCTGGTGTACTGGTACTCTTCGCCAGGGGCGATGTGGGGCTGCTCACCGACCACGCCTTCACCCTGAACTTCAATTTCGCGGCCATTGCCGTTAGTGATAAGCCAGTAGCGCCCGCGCAGCTGCACGGGCATCCGCCCCAGATTGCGAATGGTCACGGTGTAGGCAAAGACAAAACGCTCTTCATCCGGCGAGGATTGCGATTCAACATAGACGCTTTGTACATGGACACATACGCGGGGCGAATCAATCATGGCTTAACTCTCCTTCGGCGGCGCATTTTCGCTGATGTAATTAGCCAGCTTGCAGTACTGCTCTACGGAAATGTTTTCCGCACGCATTGCCGGGTCGATCCCCAGCTCTGCTAACACCTCAACGGTAAACGAATTGCTCAGGCTGTTACGGATCGTTTTACGGCGCTGGTTGAACGCTTCTGTTGTGATGCGGCTGAGTACGCGCAGATCTTTAACCGGATAAGGTTTTATTTTGTGCGGCACCAGGCGCACAACCGCAGAATCTACTTTCGGCGGTGGCGTGAACGCGGACGGCGGTACTTCGAGTACCGGGATCACGTTGCAGTAATATTGTGCCATCACGCTTAAACGACCATACGCTTTACTGTTCGGCCCTGCAACCAGACGGTTAACAACCTCTTTTTGCAACATGAAGTGCATGTCGGCAATGGCATCAGTATAGCTAAAGAGGTGGAACATTAGCGGCGTGGAGATGTTATACGGCAGGTTGCCGAACACGCGCAGCGGCTGGCCCATTTTTTCCGACAGTTCGCCAAAGTTCATGGTCATGGCATCCTGCTGGTAGATGGTCAGCTTTGGTCCGAGGAACGGGTGCGTTTGCAGGCGTGCGGCCAGGTCGCGGTCCAGTTCGATAACGGTCAGCTCGTCGAGGCGTTCGCCTACCGGCTCGGTCAGCGCGGCAAGACCCGGGCCGATTTCGACCATAGCCTGACCTTTCTGCGGATTAATAGCAGACACGATGCTGTCGATCACGAACTGATCGTTGAGAAAGTTTTGCCCGAAGCGTTTACGGGCTAAGTGGCCCTGATGGACTCGATTAGTCATTGAGTATTAACAATCATTTTGATGGCGAGATTAAGCGCCGTAATAAAACTGCCGACATCCGCTTTCCCCTGGCCTGCCAGATCCAGCGCAGTGCCGTGGTCAACGGATGTTCGAATAAAGGGTAAACCGAGGGTGATATTCACCCCGCGGCCAAAGCCCTGGTATTTTAGCACGGGCAGGCCCTGATCGTGGTACATCGCGAGCACGGCGTCGGCATTATCCAGGTATTTCGGCTGGAAAAGGGTGTCCGCAGGCAGCGGTCCACTGAGATTCATCCCCTTCGCCCGCATTTCGTTGAGCACCGGAATAATGGTGTCGATCTCTTCGGTGCCCATGTGCCCGCCTTCTCCGGCGTGCGGGTTCAGACCGCAGACCAGCACGTGGGGCTGCGGGATCCCAAATTTTGTCTGCAGATCATGGTGCAAAATCCCGATGATCTCGCGCAGGAGTTCAGGGGTGATCGCATCAGGAATGGCTTTGATCGGCAGATGGGTTGTCACCAGCGCAACGCGCATCGCTTCGGTCGCCAGCATCATCACCACTTTCGGGCTGTGCGAGCGCTCTTCGAAGAACTCCGTATGCCCGGTAAACGGTATGCCCGCTTCGTTGATGACGCCTTTGTGGACGGGGCCGGTGATCAGAGCGGCAAATTCGCCCTTCAGGCAACCGTCGCAGGCGCGAGCAAGGGTGTCAACGACGTAATGGCCGTTTTCCGTGCTGAGCTGGCCTGGAACAACGGGTGTACGAAGGGGGACAGAGAGCAGCGTGAGCGTACCGGCCTGCTGTGGTGCGGGCTGTTGGCCTTCATCGTAAGGGATGAGCGTTAGAGGCAGACCGAGCAGCTTCGCCCGGTCTTGTAACAGTGTTGCATCAGCGCAGACAACCAGTTCTACCGGCCAGCTGCGCTGGGCGAGCTGGACAACGAGGTCAGGCCCAATCCCGGCGGGTTCGCCGGGCGTGATAACAACACGATGCTGTTTCATTAGTTGCTCAGCACTTTCACATAAGCACTGGCGCGTTGTTCCTGCATCCAGGTTGCCGCTTCTTCAGAGAATTTACGGTTAAACAGCATACGGTAGGCTCTGTCTTTCTGCGCCGCATCCGTTTTGTCCACGTTGCGTGTGTCCATCAGTTCGATCAGATGCCAGCCAAATGAAGAGTGAACCGGGGCGCTGAGCTGACCCTTATTCAGCTTCATCAGTGCATCGCGGAAGGCAGGATCGTAAATGTCCGCTGCCGCCCAGCCCAGATCGCCGCCCTGGTTCGCAGAGCCAGGATCCTGAGAGAACTCCTTCGCTGCATTGGCAAACGAGGTTTTACCGCTCTTAATGTCCGCGGCAATCTGCTCCAGCTTCGCACGCGCCTGATCGTCAGTCATAATCGGTGACGGCTTCAGCAGAATGTGGCGAGCGTGAACTTCAGTCACGGAGATGTTCTGGCTCTGACCGCGCAGATCGTTCACTTTCAGAATGTGGAAGCCCACGCCTGAACGGATTGGACCCACAATATCGCCTTTCTTCGCCGTGCTCAGCGCCTGAGCAAAGATGGAAGGCAGCTCCTGAATACGTCCCCAGCCCATCTGGCCGCCTTTCAGCGCCTGCTGGTCAGCGGAGTAGGTGATAGCCAGCTTGCCAAAGTCGCTGCCGTTACGCGCCTGGTCGACAATAGAACGTGCCTGACTTTCTGCTTCCGCAGCCTGATCGGACGTTGGGTTCTCTGGCAGTGGGATCAGAATGTGGCTCAGGTTCAGCTCTGTGCTCGCATCGTTCTGGTTGCCCACCTGCTTTGCCAGCGCGTCCACTTCCTGCGGCAGGATCGTGACGCGGCGGCGCACTTCGTTGTTACGCACTTCCGAAATCAGCATCTCTTTACGGATCTGGTTGCGGTAGGTGGCGTAGCTGATACCGTCATAAGCCAGACGACTGCGCATCTGGTCTGGCGTCATGTTGTTCTGCTTTGCAATGTTAGCGATGGCCTGATCGAGCTGCTCGTCAGTCACCTTCACGCCCATTTTCTGACCCATCTGCAGGATAATCTGATCCATGATCAGACGCTCCAGGATCTGATGGCGCAGCGTAGCATCATCCGGAAGCTGCTGGCCTGCTTCGCCCGAATTGAGCTTCACGGATTTCATCAGACCGTCAACGTCACTTTCGAGCACGACGCCGTTGTTAACGACAGCCGCGACCTTATCAACAACCTGGGGGGCCGCGAAGCTGGTATTCGCAACCATAGCGACACCGAGCAGCAGCGTTTTCCAGTTCTTCATACTTTTTCCATTTCAATTAACCGCAAAGCGGATTACGTTGTAAATCAAGCACATTACAAAGAGCTACTGTACGGCAGAATGTTCGAACGTAGCATCTGATGCGTGCCAAGGCCGTAGTTGGAACTCAGGCCGCGCAGTTCGACATTAAAGCCAATCACGTTATCGTATTTGCCCTGATTGTTTTCACTGTCCCAGCCGTTAAGCTTACGCTCGTAACCGACGCGCAGCGCGTAACAGCAGGAGTTATATTGCAGACCCACCATCTGGTCCGCTGGCTTATTCGCGTTAGTGTCAAAGTAGTAAGCGCCTACGATTGACCAGCGGTCGGCGATAGGCCAGCTTGCTGCGCCACCCACCTGCGAGATGCCGTCTTTATACTGTTCATTGCCAGCATAGGAAGGCAATGTTGCCTGAATATATTCCGGGCTGGCGTAACGATACGTCAACTGCATCATCCGGTCTTCATCGCGGCGGTACTCAATAGCCGCGCTACTTGTGGCGATATTATCGAGGCGAGTGTCATACTGCACGCCGCCACGCAGACCCCAGCGGTCAGTCATGCGCCAGTAAGTATCACCCGCCCAAACCAGCGATCCCGTTTTGTTGTCTTTCTCCCAGTTAATGTTGTCATCACCGGTACGTGACTCGGTGAAATAGTAGATTTGACCAACAGAAACGTTAAAACGTTCAACGGCGGCATCATCATAAACGCGCGTAGTGACGCCTGTCGTTAACTGGTTAGCGGATGCGATACGGTCCAGACCGCCATAAGTACGGTCACGGAACAGGCCGCTGTAGTCAGACTGCAGTAAAGAAGAGTCGTAGTTCTGGA
Source organism: Enterobacter sp. ECC_219_Taxon_10 (assembly GCF_058354905.1). NCBI lineage: Bacteria > Pseudomonadati > Pseudomonadota > Gammaproteobacteria > Enterobacterales > Enterobacteriaceae > Enterobacter > Enterobacter sp. ECC_219_Taxon_10. The sequence continues at coordinate 760,056 of NZ_CM178005.1, forward strand.
TATTGCTCTGATCGCGATACGGCACGTACAAATACTGCATACGCGGTTCAAGCGTCTGGGTATAACCATCCGCCAGCAGGCCCATATCACGTTCGAAGATCAACTTGCCGTCCATTTTGAACTGTGGGAGCGTTCGGTTTACCGACTCTTCCAGATGCGCATTTCGGGTGGCATTGTAATTATCAACATTTTTTTGTTGATAGTGAGTCGCCATCAGCTTGGCTTCGGTATTCAGGCTTGCCCAGTCGTTAGACCACGGCAGATTGATCGTCGGCTCAAGGTGAAGACGCGTGGCTTCCGGCATATCCGAATCCGTGTTCACGAAATGTACTGCCTGAGCGTAAACCCGGGTGTCGAATGGACCTACGTTATTCTGATACCAGTTAACGTCCAGCTGCGGCTCTGCGCCATAGGTAGGCGTGGACTGGTCAGAGAATACCTGGAACTGCTTGGTTGAGACGGTGGCATCAAAGTTCTGCACCGCGTAGCCAACGCTGAACTTCTGCGTGGCATAGCCATCCGTGCTCGAACCGTATTTGGACGAGAAATCGTTAAAATAAGATGAGTCGCTAACTTTGGTGTAGTCAATATTAAAGCGCCACACCTGATCCATCACCCCGGCATGCTGCCAGTAGAATAACCAGCGGTGTTTATCACCTTCCGTTGGATGCTCATCCTGGAACACTTTATCTGACGGCAGATAATCCAACTCCATCAGGCCAGCCCCGGCCTGAGTCAGATAGCGGAACTCATTCTCCCACATGATGTTGCCGCGCTTGTGGATATAGTGCGGCGTGATCGTGGCGTCCATGTTGGGCGCGATGTTCCAGTAATACGGCAGGTAGAACTCAAAGTAATTCGAGGTGCTGTATTTGGCATTGGGGATCAGGAAACCTGAGCGACGCTTGTCACCCACGGGAAGCTGCAGGTAAGGGCTGTAGAAAACCGGAACTGGGCCGAGCTTAAAGCGGGCGTTCCAGATTTCCGCGACCTGTTCTTCACGGTCATGGATAACTTCGCTCCCGACCACGCTCCAGGTATTTGAACCCGGCAGACAGGATGTAAAGGAGCCATTCTCCAGAATCGTATAGCGGTTTTCACCGCGCTGCTTCATCAGGTCCGCTTTACCGCGTCCCTGGCGACCCACCATCTGGTAATCACCTTCCCAGACGTTAGTGTCTTTGGTATTCAGGTTTGACCAGGCTTTCGGACCTTTCAGGATGACCTGATTATCGTCATAGTGCACATTACCCAGCGCATCCACCGTTCGTACCGGCTCGGCCGCGCCTTCCGGCTGCTTCTGGTGCAACTGCACTTCATCCGCCTGCAGGCGGCTATTGCCCTGGTTAATATCCACATTACCCGTAAACGTGGCATTGTCAGGATAAGTACCTTTGGAGCTATCGGCAGTAATGGTTACCGGCAAGCTATTTGTATCGCCCTCCACCAGTGGGCGATTATAACTTGGGACGCCAAGCATACACTGCGAGGCGAGATCGGCCGCCAGCCCCTGTTGACTGTAAAGGGCGGAGCCAATCATTGTGGCCAGGAGGGTGGGGATACGTTTTTTCATACGTTATATTTTATTGTTCCGTCATCAGTGGCTACGGCTTACAAACGCTCAGAGACTATCTTACTCATCTGCGCAGTACCAGCGTTAATCCTGCCCGTTTGCGTGCCAGAGTGTTAGGCTCGCTATCGAATGAAGAGTATGATAAAGCAAATTATAGGCGATGTCCTTCAATTGACCGTGACTTGAACACAGTGATGATGACGTTGCGTCGGCCAGGAATATGACTATCCGGGGAGTATATGCAGTATTGGGGTAAAATAATCGGCGTTGCGTTCGCCATCATCATGGGTGCCGGGTTCTGGGGGATTGTGCTTGGGCTTATTATCGGCCACATGTTTGATAAGGCGCGCAGCCGCAAAATGGCCTGGTTTGCCAATCAGCGCGAGCGTCAGTCACTCTTTTTCTCCACCACCTTTGAGGTTATGGGGCACTTAACCAAATCCAAAGGGCGTGTCACAGAAGCCGATATTCAGATTGCCAGCGTATTCATGGATCGCATGAATCTGCACGGTGAATCTCGTGTGGCTGCGCAAAATGCGTTTCGCATCGGTAAATCCGATAACTATCCGCTGCGTGAAAAGATGCGCCAGTTCCGCAGCATCTGCTTCGGACGTTTTGATTTAATTCGGATGTTTCTGGAAATCCAAATCCAGGCGGCATTTGCCGACGGTTCACTTCACCCTAATGAACGTGATGTGCTGTACGTCATTGCGGAAGAGCTGGGCATCTCCCGTATGCAGTTTGACCAGTTCCTGCGCATGATGCAGGGCGGGGCACAGTTTGGCGGCGGCTATCACCAGCAGTCGTCCGGTGGCGGCTGGCAGCAGGCGCAGCGTGGCCCGACGCTGGAAGATGCCTGCAACGTGCTTGGCGTGAAGCCCACGGACGATCAAACCACAATTAAACGTGCCTACCGTAAGCTGATGAGTGAACACCACCCGGACAAACTGGTCGCGAAAGGCTTACCGCCGGAAATGATGGAGATGGCGAAGCAAAAAGCGCAGGAAATCCAGAAAGCGTACGAGCTGATTAAAGAGAAGAAAGGTTTCAAATAAGCAAAAGCCCGACAGCGTCGGGCTTTTTTTTCAGAAGTCCACCGGGGCTTTAAACGTCATCGCGTTACCGAAGGCCGGGTGGGTGATGGTGAGCGTCTGCGCGTGCAGTTGCAGACGTGGCGCTAACGCCAGCGCTTCCGGCGGGGCGTAAAACCGGTCGCCCAGAATCGGATGACCCAGCGCAAGCATATGCACGCGCAGCTGGTGTGAACGTCCGGTAATTGGCTTAAGCAGGACGCGCGCGGTATTATCCGGCGCGTACTCCAGCACTTCATATTCGGTCTGCGCGGCCTTGCCGGTTTCATAGCACACCTTCTGCTTTGGCCGGTTCGGCCAGTCGCATATCAGCGGCAAATCCACCAGCCCTTCCGCCTGCGCCGGATGGCCCCAGACGCGGGCGACATACTGCTTTTTCGGCTCGCGCTCGCGGAACTGGCGCTTCAACTCACGCTCCGCCGCTTTGTTCAGCGCCACCACAATCACGCCGCTGGTGGCCATATCCAGGCGATGGACGGACTCTGCCTGCGGAAAATCGCGCTGAATGCGCGTCATCACGCTGTCCTTGTGCTCGTCCAGGCGCCCCGGCACGGACAACAGGCCGCTCGGCTTGTTGACCACCATGATGTGTTCATCCTGATACAGAATGACCAGCCAGGGATCCTGCGGCGGATTATACGGCTCCATCACCATCTTGCGCTCCGTTTACTGATGCGTCACAACGATAAGACGCAGGGCATCCAGGCGCCAGCCCGCCTGGTTCAGGCTTTCCAGCACCTGCTGACGGTTGCTTTCAATCGCCGCCAGCTCGTCGTTACGGATGTTCGGGTTGACCGCTTTTAACGCTTCCAGGCGGGACAGCTCGGCAGACAGTTTCTCGTCGGCTTCATTGCGCGCAGCGTCAATCAGTTCTCGGGCCGCTTTTTCAATCTGGGTTTCGCCCTGCTGAAGAATAGCGTGCACGTCCTGCTGCACCGCATTGACCAGCTTGCTGCCGGTATGGCGGTTCACCGCGCTCAGCTGACGGTTAAAGCTTTCGAACTCAACCTGTCCTGCGAGATTCGTACCGTTTTTATCCAGCAGCAGACGCACCGGCGTTGGCGGCAGGAAGCGGTTGAGCTGCAGCTGTTTCGGCGCCTGCGCTTCCACAACGTAGATCAGCTCCAGCAGCAGAGTGCCTACGGGCAGCGCCTTGTTTTTCAACAGGGAGATGGTGCTGCTGCCGGTATCGCCGGAGAGGATCAGATCCAGCCCGTTGCGGATCAGCGGGTGCTCCCAGGTGATGAACTGCGCATCTTCGCGGGACAGCGCCACATCACGCTCGAAGGTGATGGTACAGCCGTCTTCCGGCAGGCCCGGGAAATCCGGGACCAGCATGTGGTCTGACGGGGTAAGGACAATCAGATTCTCGCCACGATCGTCCTGGTTAATCCCGACGATGTCGAAGAGGTTCATGGAGAAGCTAATCAGACTAGTGTCGTCATCCTGTTCTTCAATGCTCTCAGCCAGCGCCTGTGCTTTTTCACCGCCGTTGGAGTGGATCTCCAGCAGGCGGTCGCGGCCCTGCTCAAGCTGCGCTTTCAGCGCGTCGTGCTGCTCGCGGCAGGACTTGATCAGATCGTCAAAGCCGTCGGTGTTTTCCGGCGCGGCCAGGAAGCCAATCAGATCGCCGTGCACCCGATCGTAAATGGTGCGGCCGGTTGGACAGGTATGTTCAAACGCATCCAGACCTTCGTGGAACCAGCGCACCAGCACGGACTGGGCGGTTTTTTCCAGATATGGGACGTGGATCTGAATATCATGCGCCTGACCAATACGATCCAGGCGGCCGATACGCTGCTCCAGCAGATCCGGGTTGAACGGCAGATCGAACATCACCAGATTGCTGGCGAACTGGAAGTTACGGCCTTCGGAGCCGATTTCAGAGCACAGCATCACCTGGGCGCCGCTGTCCTCTTCGCCAAACCAGGCCGCCGCGCGGTCGCGCTCGACGATGGACATCCCTTCGTGGAACACGGCGGCGCGAATGCCTTCGCGCTCGCGCAGGACCTGCTCCAGCTGCAGCGCGGTGGCCGCTTTGGCGCAGATCACCAGCACTTTCTGGGAGCGGTGCGCGGTCAGGTAGCCCATCAGCCACTCTACGCGCGGATCGAAGTTCCACCAGGTGCCGGTATCGCCTTCAAATTCCTGGTAAATCTGTTCCGGGTAGAGCATATCGCGGGCGCGCTCTTCCTGGGTTTTGCGCGCGCCCATAATGCCGGAGACTTTAATCGCCGTCTGATACTGGGTTGGTAGCGGCAGCTTGATGGTGTGCAGCTCGCGTTTCGGGAACCCTTTCACGCCGTTACGGGTGTTACGGAACAGCACGCGGCTGGTGCCGTGGCGGTCCATCAGCATGTCGATCAGCTCTTTGCGCGCGGATTCCGCGTTCTCGCTGTCGCTGTTCGCGGCCTGCAGCAGCGGTTCAATATCCTGCTCGCCAATCAGATCGCTCAGGGTGTTGAGCTCGTCGTTTGAGAGACGTTTTCCCGCCAGCAGCAGCGCGACGGCATCCGCAACCGGACGGTAGTTATTCTGCTCTTCCACAAACTGCGCGAAGTCGTGGAAACGGTTTGGATCGAGCAGGCGCAAGCGGGCGAAGTGGCTTTCCAGACCGAGCTGCTCCGGCGTTGCGGTCAGCAGCAGGACGCCGGGCACGCGCTCGGCAAGCTGTTCAATCGCCATATATTCGCGGCTCGGTGCGTCTTCGCTCCAGACCAGATGGTGTGCTTCATCGACCACCATCAGATCCCACTCGGCGTCACACAGGTGCTCAAGACGCTGCTTGCTGCGGCGCACGAAGTCCAGGGAGCAGATCACCAGCTGTTCGGTTTCAAACGGGTTGTCGGCATCGTGCTGCGCTTCGGCATAGCGCTCGTCGTCGAACAGGGAGAAGCGCAGGTTAAAGCGGCGCAGCATCTCGACCAGCCACTGGTGCTGCAGGGTTTCTGGCACCACGATCAGCACGCGCTCGGCTGCGCCGGAAAGCAGCTGTTGATGCAGGATCATGCCAGCTTCAATGGTTTTACCCAGGCCCACTTCATCAGCCAGCAGCACGCGCGGCGCGTGGCGACGGCCCACGTCATGGGCGATATTCAGCTGGTGGGGGATCAGGCTGGTGCGCTGGCCGCGCAGGCCGCTCCACGGCATACGGTACTGCTCGCTCTGGAACTTGCGCGCGCGGTAGCGCAGGGAGAAACGATCCATGCGGTCAATTTGCCCGGCAAACAGGCGGTCCTGCGGCTTACTGAACACCAGTTTGCTGTCGAGCAGCACTTCACGCAGGATGACATTTGTCTCGTCGGTATCAAGACGCGTCCCGATGTAGGCGAGCAGTCCATTCTCTTCTTTTACGTCTTCAACCTTCAGCTGCCAGCCGTCGTGGCTGGTCACGGTGTCACCCGGATTAAACATCACGCGGGTTACAGGGGAGTCATTGCGGGCGTACAGGCGGTTTTCACCGGTGGCAGGGAAGAGGAGGGTAACCATGCGCGCATCAACGGCAACGACGGTTCCTAATCCAAGTTCGCTTTCTGTATCGCTGATCCAGCGTTGACCAAGTGTAAAAGGCATAGTTGTTCGGCTCTAATCTTTAATTGCAGGCAATAGTTCGACCCCCGTCAAAAAAGACGGTCATCGAAAAATGGGTCCGGGAATGGAAAGGGCGCTATGGTACTGGATGGCAGCCATTTCGTCACGCGTCAAAATAGGCCAAGTTGCCCTGTCACTAGTGTAGCAAAATCGTCGTCAATGAAGGGCAAAATTCCGTCGGCGACGGGCTGAAGCTGGCGCGTAAGATAGTGATCGTAATCGAGCGGAGACTGCTGGTAATCAACGGGTTCCGGGCCGTTAATCGTCCAGACGTACTTAATGGTACCCCGATTTTGATACTGTGGCGCACGTCCGCGGCGCACGTTTTCTTCATCCGCCAGACGCGCGGCGCGCACGTGTGGAGGAACGTTACGCTGGTACTCCGCCAGCGGGCGGCGCAGGCGTTTGCGGTAGACCAGCTGGTTATCCAGTTCGCCCGCCATCAGGCTGGCGATGGTTTCGCGCACGTAATCCTGATACGGCTCGTTGCGAAACACCCGCAGGTAAAGGGTTTGCTGAAACTGCTGTGCCAGCGGCGTCCAGTCGGTGCGCACCGTTTCCAGGCCTTTAAAGACCATACGCTGCTTATCTCCTTCCTGAATCAGCCCGGCGTAGCGCTTCTTGCTGCCCTGATCGGTACCGCGAATGGTGGGCATTAAAAAGCGGGCAAAATGGGTTTCAAATTCCAGTTCTAATGCGCTGGTTAACCGCTCTTTTTGCAAATGTTCCTGCCACCAGGCGTTCACGAAAGCGACCAGTTCTTTGCCGATTCGCGAGGCATCCTCTTCTGTACGTGCGCTCTTAAGCCACACAAAGGTGGAATCCGTGTCGCCGTAGATAACGTCATAGCCCCGGGATTCAATCAGCGCTTTGGTCTGGCGCATGATGTCGTGCCCGCGCATGGTGATGGACGAGGCCAGACGGGGATCAAAGAAGCGGCAGGCGCTGGTCCCCAGCACGCCGTAAAAGGCGTTCATAATGATTTTCAGCGCCTGCGAGAGCGGCTTGTTGCCGTGGCGTTTAGCCTCGTCGCGGCCGTGCCAGATGTTCCCCACAATTTCAGGCAGGCAGTGTTTTTCCCGCGAAAAACGGGCGCCGAGGAAACCGTCGGTGCTGTGGGCGTCGTCTGGCTGCGCCATGCCTTCTACCAGCCCGACGGGATCGATCAGGAAGGTGCGGATAATCGACGGGTAGAGGCTTTTGTAGTCCAGCACCAGAACCGAGTCATACAGTCCAGGCCGGGAGTCCATCACGTAGCCGCCGGGGCTGGCCTGCGGCGGCACGTCTCCGAGGTTGGGCGCAACATAGCCCGCACGGTGCATTCGTGGGAAATAGAGGTGGCTAAAGGCCGCTACCGAGCCGCCGTGCCTGTCAGCAGCCAGGCCGTTTACCGTCGCCCGCTCCAGCAGGAACGGCATGATCTCGGTTTTATGGAAAATCTGCGTCACCAGCTCACAGTCTTTCAGGTTATAGGTAGCGAGCGCGGGTTTGTCTTCGTTGAAGCGCCGGTCGATCTCGTCCATGCGGTCCCACGGATTGTCGATGGATTTGCCTTCACCGAGCAATTCCTGCGCTACCGCTTCCAGAGAGAAGGAGGAGAAATTCCAGAAAGCGGATTTCAGCGCCTCGATGCCGTCGATAATCAGTCGACCGTTGGCCTGCGCAAAGAAAACGCCGTTCTTAAAGCCGTGCTCGCGCCACTCCAGCTCCGTATTTCCGCGCCCGAGCATCAGCGGGATGCGATACCGCTCGGCGTGTTTTTGCAGCACGCGCAGGTCAAACTGCACCACGTTCCAGCCGATCAGCACATCCGGGTCGTGCCTGGCAAACCACTGGTTAAGTTTCTCCAGCAGCTGCGGGCGGCTGCTGACGTACTCAAGCTGAAAATCCAGCGCGGACGCATCGCCGTTCGGCGGCCCGAGCATATACACAACCCGCTGCCCGCAGCCTTCAAGACCGATGCAGTACAGTTCGCCATGACGGGTGGTTTCTATATCCAGGGAGACCCACTTCAGCGGTGGACGATAATGCGGATTCGGCTTCAGGCGAGCGTTGATGAGGGTGCCGTTTTGCTCTGCGCCGTCTACCCAGACGGGCGCGGTTATAAACCGCTCCATCAGAAAGCGTTCCGGTGGGCGGATATCCGCTTCGTAGAGCGTCACGCCCGCTTCGCGCAGCAGCTTTTCATAGCGCATCAGCTGGCGATGGGCGCGGCAGTAGAGGCCGTAAACCGGCTGGCGGTGGAAATCTTTCAGTTCAAGCGGGGTAATGCGCCAGCCGCTTTCGTCGCGCAGCAGCTGCTTCACCTTTTCGACGTGCGCTTCAGGGATAAATGCCACGGACTCCTGCGGCGGCAGCGTAACGTGCAGCGGGCCGTTGTCCGTCGCCAGCCAGAACGCGACCTCGGTGCCCTGAGGGGTATCCCGCCAGTGTCGGGTCAGTAAAAAGCCTTGTTGCGCCTGTGCCACGCCGCTATCCCATAAAACAAAACCAGGCCTGATTATAGCCTGGTTGAATGTTTTATGCTGGAGATATATACAGTTTATTGTCCGTAATAGGCCTTCGCGCCGTGCTTGCGCAGATAATGCTTATCCAGCAGGGTTTGCTGCATATCCGGCAGCTGCGGCGCCAGCTGGCGACAGAAGATCCCCATATAGGCGACCTCTTCGAGCACGATAGCGTTATGCACCGCGTCTTCCGCGTTTTTACCCCAGGCAAACGGGCCGTGGGAGTGCACCAGCACGCCGGGCATCTGCGCCGCGTCGATTCCCTGTTTTTCGAAGGTTTCGACAATTACGTTACCCGTTTCCCACTCGTACTCACCGTTGATCTCTGCATCGGTCATCAGACGCGTGCAGGGAATGGTGCCGTAAAAGTAGTCCGCGTGGGTGGTGCCGGTCGCCGGGATCGACTGGCCCGCCTGCGCCCAGATGGTCGCGTGACGAGAATGGGTATGCACAATGCCGCCGATGGTCGGGAATGACCGGTACAGCAGGCGGTGAGTGGGCGTATCGGATGACGGTTTTTTGTTACCTTCCACCACTTCACCCGTCTCGATGCTGACCACCACCATATCGTCCGCGGTCATCACCGTGTAATCCACGCCGGAAGGCTTGATCACGAACACGCCTTTTTCCCGGTCAACGGCGCTGACGTTGCCCCAGGTCAGGGTCACCAGGTTATGTTTCGGCAGCGCCAGGTTGGCTTCGAGCACCTGACGTTTGAGATCGTCTAACATTGTTGTCTCCCTGCCCGGTGGGCGTAGCGCCACCGGGCATTCCGTACTTAGCGTTTTGAACCGTAATAGACTTCGTTCCAGCGCAGCGCGTCCTTAAAGGCAGGCAGGCGGGTATCGTTATCAATGACGGTCAGCTCGATATCGTGCAGCTCGGCGAACTGACGCATGTCGTTCAGATCCAGCGCGTGGCTGAACACCGTGTGGTGCGCGCCGCCGGCCAGGATCCACGCCTCTGACGCGGTCGGCAGGTCTGGCTGCGCTTTCCACAGGGCGTTGGCGACAGGCAGTTTCGGCAGCGAATGTGGCGTTTCAACCGCATCGACGCAGTTCACCAGCAGGCGGAAACGATCGCCCAGATCGATCAGGCTGGCGTTGATGGCCGGGCCGGTGCGGGTGTTGAAGATCAGACGCGCCGGATCGGCTTTGCCGCCGATGCCGAGATACTGCACGTCGAGGATCGGTTTCTCTTCGACGGCGATAGAAGGGCACACTTCCAGCATGTGGGAGCCGAGCACCAGGTCGTTGCCGTTTTCGAAGTGGTAGGTGTAGTCCTCCATAAAGGAGGTGCCGCCCTGCAGACCGGTCGACATTACCTTCATGATGCGAAGCAGAGCGGCAGTTTTCCAGTCGCCTTCGCCTGCAAAGCCGTAGCCCTGCTGCATCAGACGTTGTACCGCCAGGCCCGGCAGCTGTTTCAGGCCGTGGAGGTCTTCAAAAGTGGTAGTAAAAGCGTGGAAGCCACCCTGTTCCAGGAAGCGCTTCATGCCCAGCTCAATGCGCGCTGCATCCAGCACGTTCTGGCGCTTGTCGCCGTTGATTTGTGCCGCAGGGGTCAGGCGGTAGCTGCTTTCGTATTCATCCACCAGCGCGCTCACGTCGCCATCGCTAATGTCGTTTACCACCTGCACCAGGTCGCCCACTGCCCAGGTATTTACGGAGAAGCCGAATTTGATCTGCGCAGCGACTTTATCGCCGTCGGTGACCGCCACTTCACGCATGTTGTCGCCGAAACGCACCACTTTCAGGTGGCGGGTATCCTGCTTAGAGACCGCCTGTCGCATCCAGGAGCCGATACGTTGTTGCGCCTTGCCATCCTGCCAGTGGCCGGTGACCACCGCGTGCTGCTGGCGCATGCGCGCGCCGATGAAGCCAAACTCGCGGCCGCCGTGCGCGGTCTGGTTCAGGTTCATGAAGTCCATGTCGATGCTGTCCCACGGCAGGGAGGCATTGAACTGGGTATGGAACTGCAGCAGCGGTTTGTTGAGGATAGACAGACCGTTGATCCACATTTTGGCCGGAGAGAAGGTATGCAGCCACACCACCAGACCTGCGCATTTATCGTCGTAGTTCGCGTCGCGGCAGATGTGGGTAATTTCGTCCGGCGTGGTGCCCAGCGGTTTCAGTACCAGTTTGCACGGCAGTTTGGCTTCCGCGTTCAGCGCATTAACCACGTGCTCCGCGTGTTTCGTCACCTGCTGCAGCGCTTCCGGTCCGTACAGATGCTGGCTGCCAATCACAAACCACACTTCATAGTTATTAAAAATGGTCATCATCGTGTCCTTAATGGGTCAGGGTTGCCGTAGTGTCCGCGGTGCTTTTGGCCGGGGCGGCGACAGGGAGATAGTGAAGTTCGGCGCTTTTTGCCCATTGCTGGTAGCGCTGATAAAGCTGTTCAAAGCGTTGTGCCTGCCGGGCACGCGGCTGGAGCGTATTTTCGACGGCGCTCGCCATATGCTGCTGTGCGGTCGGGATATCGGAATGCACGCCTGCGGCCACGGCAGCGAAAATCGCCGCGCCCAGCGCGCAGCACTGATCGGAAGCCACAATCTGCAGCGGACGGTTCAGCACGTCGCAGCAGGCCTGCATAATCACCGGGTTTTTACGGGCGATGCCGCCCAGCGCCATCACGTTGTTCACGTCGATGCCCTGCTCGGTGAAGCACTCCATAATGGCGCGGGCACCGAAGGCCGTTGCGGCAATCAGGCCGCCGAACAGCGCTGGAGCGTCTGTCGCCAGGTTGAGATCGGTAATCACCCCTTTCAGACGCTGGTTGGCAAACGGCGTGCGGCGACCGTTAAACCAGTCCAGCACCACCGGGAGGTGATCGAGAGACGGATTTTTGGCCCAGGCTTCGGTGAGCTGCGGCAGGAGCTGCTTTTTGCTGTCGGCAATCTGGGTTTTCAGCTCTGGATGAGCCGCTGCCAGCTGGTCCAGAGGCCAGCCCAGCACGCGGCCAAACCAGGCGTAAATATCGCCAAACGCGGACTGACCGGCTTCCAGGCCGATAAAGTCCGGCACCACGCTGCCGTCAACCTGGCCGCAGATGCCTTTCACCGCGCGGTCGCCGACGCTGGCTTTATCTGCCGTCAGAATGTCGCAGGTCGAAGTACCGATAACTTTTACCAGGGTGTTGGGCTGCGCGCCCGCGCCCACGGCGCCCATATGACAGTCAAACGCGCCGCCGGAGATGGTCACGTTCTGCGGCAGGCCGAGACGCGTCGCCCACTCTTCACAAAGCGTGCCGACCGGAATATCGGCGGTGAAGGTGTCGGTAAACAGCGGGTATTTGAGATTCTTGTTGATGATTGGGTCGAGTTCATCAAAGAACGCGGCCGGAGGCAGGCCGCCCCAGCTTTCATGCCACAGGGATTTATGCCCGGCGCTGCAGCGCCCGCGGCGAATATCCTGCGGCCGGGTGGTGCCGGAGAGCAGGGCAGGCACCCAGTCGCACAACTCAATCCAGGACGCCGCGGCCTGCGCAACGGTTGCGTCGGCGCGGGTGACGTGGAGGATTTTGGCCCAGAACCATTCGCTGGAGTAAATCCCGCCGATGTAGCGCGAGTAGTCTGTTTTACCCGGCTGATGGCACAGGCGCGTGATGGCTTCGGCCTCTTCCACGGCAGTATGGTCTTTCCACAGCACGAACATGGCGTTCGGGTTGTCGGCAAACTCCGGGCGCAGTGCCAGCACGCGGCCTTCGGCATCCACCGGGGCAGGCGTGGAGCCGGTGCTGTCGACGCCAATCCCCACGACCTCGGCCCGCTGGGCGTCCGTCAGTTCGGCCAGTACGGTTTTGATTGCCGCTTCCATCGACTCAATGTAGTCCCGCGGGTGATGACGGAACTGATTGTTCGCCGCATCGCAGTAGCGCCCTTCCTGCCAGCGCGGGTACCACTCAACGCTGGTTGCTATCTCCTGGCCGGACGTACAGTCCACTGCCAGCGCGCGAACCGAGTCGCTGCCAAAATCGAGGCCAATTGCAATTGCCATGGTGTTGCTCCATCCAAAAAACAGGTATGGAAGAACATTAGAGACTGGAGGCGAAAATCGTCAGGCAGGATCCGCTAATCTTATGGACTAAATTGCTGTTACGACGGAAAGTGTGACGCCGTGCAAATATTCAATGTGGACATTTCTGCCGCACTTATAGACACTTTTGTTACTGCTTATCTGCCTGTACTGGCGGAGAAATCAGGGGGAAAGGCTGAAACATAGCGGACGTAAAAGAGGCGTGATGCTTTTTGGATCTTTTCGCAGGCCATTTTTATACTGCTTTTAGTGATATGGACAATTGGTTTCCTTCAGGACCCTTGGGAGAACTGAATCTATGGCCGAAACGCAAAACGATCCCCTGTTGCCGGGATACTCGTTTAACGCGCACCTTGTGGCGGGACTGACCCCTATCGAGGCTGAGGGATATCTCGATTTTTACGTCGACCGACCGCTCGGAATGAAAGGGTATATTCTCAACCTGACCGTGCGGGGGGAAGGGATCATCAAGAACGGTGACCAGCAGTTTGTCTGCCGTCCCGGCGATATCCTGCTGTTCCCGCCGGGAGAGATCCACCACTACGGGCGTCATCCGGATGCTAAAGAGTGGTATCACCAGTGGGTCTATTTCCGCCCGCGCGCTTACTGGCAGGAGTGGCTTTCGTGGCCGGCTATTTTTGCGCATACCGGCTTTTATCGCCCGGATGAGGTTCATCTGGCGCAGTTTCGCGAACTGTTCGCGCAGATTATTGAGGCGGGGCAGGCCGGCGGGCGCTATGCCGAACTGCTGGCGATAAACCTGCTTGAGCAGGTGCTGCTGCGCCGCATGGAGGCCATCAACGAATCGCTTAACCCGCCGCTGGATAACCGCGTCCGCGACGCCTGCCAGTACATTAGCGACCATCTGGCCGACAGCCAGTTTGATATCGCCAGCGTCGCCCAACACGTCTGTCTGTCGCCGTCGCGGCTGTCGCATCTGTTCCGCCAGCAGCTGGGCGTCAGCGTTCTGAGCTGGCGTGAGGATCAGCGCATCAGCCAGGCTAAGCTGCTGCTCAGCACAACCCGAATGCCGATTGCTACCGTTGGGCGCAACGTGGGATTTGAAGATCAGCTCTATTTCTCTCGCGTGTTTAAGAAATGCACCGGCGCGAGCCCGAGCGAATTCCGCGCGGGATGTGAATAAACGGTAAAAAAAGATAAACAAGCAGGTGAATGCGGGAAGCAACCTGTAAACTATTCAGACAATTGTTGCCTTGACGCGGTGCGGGGCGCTAAGCAGAATCGCTGATTCGTTTTCTGACCGGAATAGTTATGCAGGCATTGCTGGAACACTTTATTACCCAGTCCGTTATGTACTCGCTCATCGCCGTGGCGCTGGTGGCGTTTCTGGAATCGCTGGCGCTTGTTGGGTTGATCCTGCCCGGAACCGTGATGATGGCGGGGCTTGGCGCGCTGATCGGCAGCGGCGAGGTTAATTTCTGGCAGGCGTGGCTGGCCGGGATTATCGGTTGCCTGATGGGGGACTGGATCTCCTTCTGGCTGGGCTGGCGCTTTAAGAAGCCGCTGCACCGCTGGTCTTTTATGAAAAAGAACAAAGCGCTGCTGGATAAAACCGAGCATGCTCTGCATCAGCACAGCATTTTTACCATTCTGGTAGGCCGCTTCGTTGGGCCAACGCGTCCGCTGGTGCCGATGGTGGCGGGGATGCTGGACCTGCCGGTCGCGAAGTTCGTGGTGCCGAACATTATCGGCTGCGTCTTCTGGCCGCCGTTTTACTTCCTGCCGGGGATCCTCGCCGGCGCGGCGATTGATATCCCTGACGGTATGCAAAGCGGTGAGTTTAAGTGGCTGCTGCTGGGCACGGCTGTGCTGCTGTGGCTGGCGGCCTGGCTCTGCTGGCGGCTATGGCGCAGCGCGAAAGCCAGCGTCGATCGCCTGACGCGCTATCTTCCGCGCTCTCGTCTTTTGTGGCTGGCCCCGCTGACGCTGGGCGTTGCGGTGGTGGCCCTGGTCGCGCTGATTCGTCACCCGCTGATGCCGGTGTACGGCGAGATCCTGTTGAAGGTGGTAAGCCGTTAATCTGTTTCCCGCTCTAGAACCCCATATCTCTGTAAGCCCGGTTTGAGCTGGTGATAGACAGGAAAGCGCCTGTCACCGCTGGAACCAGAACAGAGAGTATTATGCTTGCCGCTAATACCAGTATGGAAGGCATCTCACCGGGATTATTTGTTATCATCATAATGAAAAATAACGAGAATAATAAAAATAGCCCCGTCATTACCCCATTAACAAAAGGAAGCAGCCAAACGTCCCATCGGCAGATTTCGGGTACATGAGTTTCCTGCGAGGAAAGGGCGGTGACGGAGAATTTATTCATTGCTGAATTTGCCACCAGCTGAGCTCCCTGCGCATACTTTACCGCATCGGCAGCAAGCGCCAGCGCCAGCCATCTGTATCCCTCGCTCTTTTCCCCGAGCGAGGATTCCATTTCCAGCCTTTCCATAACAGCGTTTTTAGCATCCAACGCCTGCATCAAAGGATATTTTTCCGTACGGGCTAATCCGCTGTACCAGAGCGCTTTTGGGGCCGTCACAGGTCCAACATCCAGATAAACCGGCATCGTTTCTTCTACATCCGTGATCTTACTCATCGGTTGGTACAGATAAACCGGTTTCTCTCCCTCTGTATGCACGTATTGGTTAGTGAAGAGAAAAGCGCAGGCGTTTTCCATTCTCTTACTGTCACCGTCTTCACCATGCATATCGACGACGATCAGCAGCCTGTTAACGATGAATTTGTCGCTTGCCGCTATCCACTCCCCGATGAGCGAGTAGTCAGGGCATTCGCTGATAAACTGAATTTTGCCGCCGTGCGCACTGTGTAACTTCAGATTTTCCAGCGCTCGTCTCAGATCCTCAACACAGTTCGCATCGCCCCCGCGAACCCAGACGTATGTATCCCTTCGCTGATACGCACTCATTTTGAGCTTATCGGCCATCGGCGCGAGCAGGCGCGAAAAGACGGCTTCGTCTGGAGTCTGGTCAAACGCTTCGGTTGCCTCAATTTTTAGCGGCGTTTTGGGCGCCAGCGGAAACTCACCTTCAAGCTTAAGCATATTCAGCGCCAGTTGATCGACCGGAGAGAGGGCCGACCAGGCTGCAATGGTGATGTTCTGACGCGCAAAACGTTTGAGCCTGATAGCCCTCTCTTTTGCAATATATTTGCGAGTTTCTGCATAGTTTACAGAGGTACTTATTATCATTTTCAGCGCAAATACCAGACACGTTACCAGGCTGAGCGGTAGCAGTACGGACGGCAAGAAAAAAAAGAGCGTCACATGTTTATTCTGAGGCCAGGTAAAAATCTCAAGAATGATCCCCATGACAACAGCGACGATATACACAGCAACGATCGCTAACGTCGGCATTTTTACGTCAGCATCTTTCTGCTTCGAATATAACCACCACTCCATTATATAGCCCCCGCCGTTGGCAGCGTTGTCCTTATTTCACACCCGCACGCTGCTTTACACCGGTCGACAACCACGCCTCGTCCGAGCATCGTCCAGCGTGGATGGCACTCTGTAATCGGGTATTTCCCTTTGTGCAGCAGGCATTCAACGATGTCATCTTTTAGCGCCACGGGTTTACCCATGAAATTGGCCCCTGAAGCTGAAGTCACTTTTCCACCGTTCGCCAGCGGATCGTCTAAGCGAATTACGCCGTTCATTGTCTATCCTTAGTCGTTTATCGCGCATCCATGTCACAGCGCATATGGTCCCAGCCGGTGTAGCCTTTCACTTCAGGGACCTTATCGGGTTGGTCTTCCCAATTAGTCTGCAATGACTGTACGGTGTCCTTGAGGCCTTGCTTCGTCATATAAACCATTCCCCATGCCCAGCCACCCGTTCCTGCTGTAATATCGCCCTGCACCCCATCCTGAAGTTCGTAATGAATACCCTTACCACCGGGCAATAGACGGGGGTCATCAAACGGCCTGGAGGACATATAAAGGCGGTGCTTTGTCAGCAGAAAGCCCTGGTCATTCACCACTGTGAAAGAAACAACATCATCTCGCGGAGGTGAGTTCATTCCATCCGGTTCGTTTCCTCCGGGAGAGAATTGTGCAACCTGCCACGTTTTCCCGTAGTCCTTAGAGACACGAAAACCACCGACTCCCCAGCCTGTAATAGCGATGTATCGTTCTGAGGGATGGACAAACTTTTTAGTAAATATTCTGTAAAACTGGCTTACAGGTTCAGAATGAATCCCCCGCTGCGTATCGGTGTACCAGAGCTCGCCTTCACAGTCCCAGCCCTTCAGTTCGAGATAACGATGGTCATCGAAACGATAGACCACCTGCGTCGGCGGCTCGTTGGCCTGACAGCCTGAAGCCATCAGTACAGCAGCGGCAGCCATGCCTGAGCATAATGCTTTCATTGGTTAGCGCCCCGCATCCATGTCACATTGCATATGGTCCCAGCCGGTGTAACCTTTCACTTCAGGGACCTTATCGGGTAAATTCTGATAATTGGTATGGAATTTTGCCGTATCGTTCTCCAGTGCCTCTTTAGTGATGTAATCGAGCCCCCACGCAGGCCCTGGTGATTGTGGTTTAATTCTGTGAGTTACGCCTTCAACTACATAATTAATTCCTGGCCCACCAGTTGCCAGGCGTGGGTCATCAAACGGTCGGGATGACATATAAAGCCGGCGCTTTGTCAGCAGAAAGCCTTGATCGTTTATTACCGTCAGAGATAGCACCTCATCATAAGCTGGTGAGGAATCACCATTCGGCTCGTTTTCTCCGGGAGAAAACTGCGCTAACTGCCAGGTCTTTCCGAAATCTTTTGATACGGTAAAGGCACCACCACCCCATGATGTGAGGACAATATATCGCTCTGAAGGGTGAATAAATTTTTGGGTAAAAATGCGATAAAATCGTGAATACGGCTGCGAATGAATCCCCCGCTGCGTATCGGTGTACCAGAGTTCGCCTTCACAGTCCCAGCCTTTCAGTTCCAGATAACGATGGTCATCAAAACGATAGACTACCTGCGTCGGCGGCTCTTTCGTCTGACAGCCTGAAGTCATCAGTACAGCAGCGGCAGCCATGCCTGAGAATAATGCTTTCATCAGTTAGCGCCCCGCATCCATGTCACATTGCATATGGTCCCAGCCGGTGTAACCTTTCACTTCAGGGACCTTATCGGGCAAATTCTGATAATTTGATTCACGCCTGACGACTTTTCCCTCCAGCCATCCTTTTGTGAAATACACCATCCCCCATTTCCAGCCAGGTGCATCTGAAGTTATTTCGTCCACCTCACCGTTTTCAAGCTGGTACTTAATTCCAGAACCACCTGGCAATACGCGCGGATCGTCAAATGGTCTGGATGACATATAAAGGCGATGCTTTGTCAGTAGAAAGCCCTGATCGTTTATTACCGTCAGAGAAAGCACCTCATCATAAGCTGGTGAGGAATCACCATTCGGCTCGTTTTCTCCGGGAGAAAACTGCGCTAACTGCCAGGTCTTTCCGAAATCTTTTGATACGGTAAAGGCACCCCCACCCCATGATGTGAGGACAATATATCGCTCTGAAGGGTGAATGAATTTTTTGGTAAAAATGCGATAAAATTGTGAATACGGCTGCGAATGAATCCCCCGCTGCGTATCGGTGTACCAGAGTTCGCCTTCACAGTCCCAGCCTTTCAGTTCCAGATAACGATGGTCATCAAAGCGATAAACCACCTGCGTCGGCGGCTCTTTCGCCTGACAGCCTGAAGCCATCAGTACAGCAGCGGCAGCCATGCCTGAGCATAATGCTTTCATTGGTTAGCGCCCCGCATCCATGTCACATTGCATATGGTCCCAGCCGGTGTAACCTTTCACTTCAGGGACCTTATCGGGTAAATTCTGATAATTGGTATGGAATTTTGCCGTATCGTTCTCCAGTGCCTCCTTAGTGATGTAATCGAGCCCCCACGCAGGCCCTGGTGATTGTGGTTTAATTCTGTGAGTTACGCCTTCAACTACATAATTAATTCCTGGCCCACCAGTTGCCAGGCGTGGGTCATCAAACGGCCTGGAGGACATATAAAGGCGGTGCTTTGTCTGCAGAAAGCCCTGGTCATTCACGACAGTAAAGGAAAGAATGTCGTCATAGGGAGGTGCATTGTCTCCATTAGGTTCATTTTCTCCGGGCGAGAATGAGGACGGGTGCCAGGTTTTGCCATAATCCTTTGATACAATAAATCCCGCAGATTCCCAGGCTGGAATGGCAATATAACGCTCAGAGCTATGAATGAATTGTTTGGTATATATACGGTAAAACTGGAAGTACGGCAGAGAATGAATTGCTTTCTGAGTATCGGTGTACCAGAGCTCACCTTCACAGTCCCAGCCTTTCAGTTCCAGATAACGATGGTTATCAAAGCGGTAAACCACCTGCGTCGGCGGCTCATTGGCCTGACAGCCTGAAGTCATCAGTACAGCAGTAACAGCCATGCCTGAACATAATG
Source organism: Enterobacter sp. ECC_219_Taxon_10 (assembly GCF_058354905.1). Lineage (NCBI taxonomy): Bacteria > Pseudomonadati > Pseudomonadota > Gammaproteobacteria > Enterobacterales > Enterobacteriaceae > Enterobacter > Enterobacter sp. ECC_219_Taxon_10. The sequence continues at coordinate 779,342 of NZ_CM178005.1, forward strand.
CTTTCATCAGTTAGCGCCCCGCATCCATGTCACATTGCATATGGTCCCAGCCGGTGTAACCTTTCACTTCAGGGACCTTATCGGGTTGGTCTTCCCAATTAGTTTGTAATGACTGTACGGTGTCCTTGAGGCCTTGCTTCGTCATATAAATCATTCCCCACGCCCAGCCACCCGTTCCTGCTGTAATATCGCCCTGCACCCCATCCTGAAGTTCGTAATGAATACCCTTACCACCGGGCAATAGACGGGGGTCATCAAACGGTCTGGAGGACATATAAAGCCGGTGCTTTGTATGCAGAAAGCCTTGATCGTTTATTACCGTCAGAGATAGCACCTCATCATAAGCTGGTGAGGAATCACCATTCGGCTCGTTTTCTCCGGGAGAAAACTGCGCTAACTGCCAGGTCTTTCCGAAATCTTTTGATACGGTAAAGGCACCACCACCCCATGATGTGAGGACAATATATCGCTCTGAAGGGTGAATAAATTTTTTGGTAAAAATGCGATAAAATTGTGAATACGGCTGCGAATGAATCCCCCGCTGCGTATCGGTGTACCAGAGCTCGCCTTCACAGTCCCAGCCTTTCAGTTCCAGATAACGATGGTCATCAAAGCGGTAAACCACCTGTGTCGGCGGCTCTTTCGCCTGACAGCCTGAAGCCATCAGCAATACAGCCAAGGCTGTACCTATTCTATTTTTCATTTCCCTTTACTTCCCTGTTTTGTTCAATAAGGGCGAAGATCGAGCGCCGATATATGATTTTGTAATCCCAGTTCACAGTCACTTTTTGTTTTGGGCATATCCCATTGCAAATTTGCGACTTCCTGGTTACCAGCTGCCAAATCTCGCGATGGCTTTACCGTCGTGGCATTCTGAAATTCATTTACCACCCCAAACTGCCTTGTCGGTAAAATGTCATTTGGCTTATTCATGAATTTTTTTGTGGCATCGACATTCAGTCGACCTGAACGATAGTATTCTCTTGCCAGCAGATTATTGTTCAGCGGATCCCGCCAGTCCGCACGGTGCAGCAGGTCTTCCCAGAATTTGCCCGCCTTATAATCAAAGGACCGGCACTGGCCGATGGCCAGGTCAAAAGCCATCGCATGGGACGGGGCATATTCACTCATCACGATTGACGAGTGCTGGCTGTAACTTACTGGGTCGGACTTCGCCCATTCCTTTTCCAGCTCTTCGCGCGGGCGAAGCCAGGTTAATGTCACGGTCAGAAAATCCTTTGAACCTGCCACCACGCCGTTAATCACCTGGACACCGCGCTCATAGCTTTCCATTTTCAGCTCATCGGGCGTCAAGACATGGCCGGGATGCCAGCTTAGGCTTTGGTATCTGCTAACACCGTATGTGGCGCTTTGCGTCCGTTTGATGGCGTAGGCTTTTGCTGAGTAGGAAATATAGGCGTCCGGGCTGTCCGGATCGATGGAGGCGGTATACGGCTTATCTCTCGTTTTTGGATCGTCGCCTTTATAATTATTTGCCCCCTGCAATGTGAATATAAACTTCACCGGTAGCTCTTCACCGTTCACCATCACGTCATGCGCGGTGTAAGAGGCGTTACCGACTGAACCGTAATCCGCATCACCCGTTCTCACGGGCGGCAGGCTAAACGGTTTCCCGTCCGGCGTCGTTCCCACCTCTCCATGTTGATAAAATACCCGCTGATACAGGTTTGGAATATTGCTGGCAATATCTTCAGGAATACCGCGCCAGCCGAACCCCTGTATGTTCTTGAGGGAGACGGTGCCGTCATTCGGACAAAAATAGTTATAGACCCGGCCGTTATTATCACGTCTGTATCTTGTATCCGTCCTTAACGGGTTGTCGGACGGTTTACGCAGCGTGCAGGCCGCTTCCATTGCCAGAATATCGGCTTCTGTTATCTCACCGCCTTTGTAATGCGTCGCCATCAGTGAGCAAAAGTTCTTAAACGTCAGCACCCGCGCATCGGATGTCTGATGATGACCCGGCTGAATATCTTCAGCCAGCCGACTTTCGAGCGAGTAAGGGGAGTGATTGAGAATGACGCAGTTAACCGGTTCATATCCCGCCTGCTTTACCAGCATGTTTGCCAGCATGGTGATAATCGTTCCCTGACTGTGGGCCACGATATTGATAACGTCGTTTCGTGTTTCCAGCGGCTGACGTATCTGAATAATCAAATCCGCCAGGCGCTGTGCGGCAAAGAACTGGTAAATCCGGTGAGGGTTAGAAAAAATAGGATGGGTAAAATCACCATCATTCGCATGCAACGTTATAATCCCTGCTGCGGACGTTGCGAATCCCCCCGCGCCTGGCCCCAGCATATCCGGAATATTGGTTGTCGCATTCGCAAAGGTGCCGCCGCCCTTGGCATAGTTCACATCAAGCGCGTTACCAAAATTGTCGTTCTGGTATTTAAACGCCCCCTGGCCGTCATTACCCAAATCCGCTTTTTTCTTCGCATCATCCTCCTGGTAAGCGTCGAACGGCAGATGTGCCTCCGCCTTGAGCTTGCTGACTTCATTGCGATAGCGCTGCTGATCTGCGCGGTATTCTTCATGCGTTACAGGCTTATAGCCCCAGTAAAACGGGATAACAGGCGAGCGGCCCGGCGCCGCGATTGTCTTTTGCGCTTCTTCATTGTGCGTCATGATGAAGTGATTCCATTCATGCGCGTACATATCTGTCCGGTTAAGCCGTTTATTTAACCCGGCGATAATGCCTTTCTCCTGATTCTGATAGGCTTCACCCACATCGTTTACCCCATGAACCAGAATCACGATCCCCGGCATCGGACGAGGAATGCCCACCCTGCATGTCTGCGCCGTCAGGCTTAATGATTTGGGGACGGGGATATCGTTCTCAGAGACCACGCGCGGGCAATACGGGCTTTTCTTCTCATCAGCCATCAGAGTACCTCCAGTTTGTACGAATCAAGGTCGGCCGCATCCAGCAGCGGGGAACAGCCATTGCTGTCGGTCACGCCTTCAATCATTTGGCCCGCCGAGCTTTTAAGGCGGAACGCGCGATTAGCGAGGATCTGCTCCGGGTCGTCAGACGCATGCAGCTGATAGCGCTGTGCAAACGCGCCCTTGTTAAATGCAGGCGGTTGCGTTTGCACGCTTTCCGCCCCTTTATAGGCAAAATTCGGCGCTTTAATGTCCACGCCGGTTGGCGAGAAAATTTCAACCAGCCCGCTGGGACTAATACGGATGCCACCACCACCGCATACCAGCTGTATTCCCTGCTTCGCACTGCCGTTAATTTTGCCTGCCGTGCTCGTGACGGTGAAATCATCCTGAGAAAGCATGTGCAGGGCTCCGCGCTGCGCCTCCGTTTTGATATCACCAGCACTGGCAATCAGCTGTATGCCAAGTTTGCGGGCGAACAGAGAGAGCCTTTCCCCTACGGCCAGCGAGAACTTTTTCACCACGTTTACGCTGCCGTTGCGGCCAGCGGTTGCAATCAGATCCTGACCTGCCGAAAGCTGCAGGCTTTGCGGCGTGACGTGGGCCTGTCCTTCTCCGGCATAGGTCAGCAGGCCCGCGCCCGAAAGCTTATTCAGCGTCTTAAGCAGGGCATTTTGTCGTTCGGTATCCACCTCATCGGCACCGGCCGTCATTGCGCACTGCTGCAGCGTTATGGCCAGCGAGAGTGCTTTTTCGAGCTGCGCGATGGCCGCCGTCATATCCAGCTGTTGTCCCTGGGCGCGCGGTTGCGCCTCAGTGCTGATCATTACGCCTTTTGCCGCTCGCAGCGCCATCCAGTCATCTGTTCGCGCTTCAAGACCTTCCCCGCGTGGCTTTCCTTCCGCATCGACAAGATGGCCCACGCTGAGCTGTCCCTTTCCGCGCTCTGTTGAAATCTTGATATGTTCCTGGCCCCGCTTGTCTTCCAGACGGATTTTATTCAGGCCTGCAGTACGGATGATGTTGCGGGTATCATTGCGGTTTGTGACTAAATCAGTGTGCGCGCCGTTATGCATGGCATGGGCAATGAACGGGCGATCCGGATCGCCGCCTTCAAACGCAATGGCGACCTCCGTGCCTTCGAGCAGTGGAAAATGAAAACCGTAAACATCTCCGGCGTACGGTCTGGCAAGGCGCACCAGCGCACTTTCAAAGCCTGAACGTTTCTCATCGAGATCAAAATCGAACTTCACCCGGTAGCGTCCGGTGGCATCAATTCCCGCATAGATTTTATTGCTGCCTATCGCCATTACCCGTGCGGGAACGGTACCTGCAATTTGTGGTCGGGGAAGAAATTCTGGCCTGAAACTATACTCATGCCGGCAAGGGATGCCTGACAGCAGGGCTTGATAATGCTCTGCGCGACTGCCCGTTATCGTCATTGACGTAACGAAAAAACCTTTCTTAAAGCCATCAGGAATTTGACCGGTTATATCGAACTTTATTCCCGGCTGCAGTTCCGCTGCGCTGGTTGTGGCACCGAGTACACACTGGGTATTTAGCAGGCGCTCATAGCGCAAACGTGCATAGAACGCAGCGGTTTCGCTTTCTTTTCCATAAAAATCCCCGCCCTCAAGAAAATGATCTGAATGGTGATACTCTCTGCCTGCCGTCATGCCACCGGGAATGTCGGTACTTACAATAGTCTTGTCCGCCTGTGGAGAGAGGGGAGCGCGGTAGTTATAGGCCCTCACCATTATATTTTCGGGTATTAACGCATGTCGTTCTTCGAGTTTTGTCACGTACTCATCATGACTGGTCATCCCGGAGCGACGAACAAAGGGGAATTTCTTTTCGCTAATGATATAGCGACTGGCAGAGTCGCCAAATATAACCACTGTTTCCGTCGGCGTGGTGCTGTGATTTTCAAGACGGAACCATATTCCTACTTCGGCCAACAGGCGGCGAATAAACTGCAGGTCGGTCTCTTTCCACTGAATAATCATTTCCCTGCGGGGATAGCTACAGCTGAGGTTGTCGAAATCAATATTGAAGCCTTCAAAATAACGGCTCTCTTTCATCAACTGCGTGACGACCTCCGGCACGGAGACATCGGTGTACACTGCCGAACGGAAGTTTCTGTTCAGTAACGCAAGTTCATGTTCAAGCACGCATTCATAGAGCGCTTCATCTGAAGATGACTTAAGGCGGGAAAACGCAGTAATGGTTCCATTGATCTGGCGCACTGGCAGCCAGGTTGGCTGACCATGCCATGACGCCTCAGGGTTAGGGGCGCGAAGAAGAAATTCCGCCTTCTGATTCAAAACGGCGTCAGGTGAAATATTTGCATTGGGGCTGGTAAATCGGATGGTATAGCGATAGGGCTGGCTGAGTGCTTCTTCGCCTGTAAAGGAATGTACGTCGTTTAACGCGTAAGCGTTACGTGGGAAAAAAAGTAAATAGCGATTTAGCGTGTCATTTTGCTGAAAGTTTCCTGGGCGCACTGCCATGACAATATCCCTTTCAAGAGCAGTAAAATCATAAAATAATACTCTCTTAGCAAAGAAACGTAAGGGTAAAAATCATGTTGATGTATTTATTTTTGCCTGATGTATTTATTTCCCGTATATATAAAAGATATTAATTCATAAATAAAATGTGATTTAAAATAATAATAAAAAAGTTCGATTTATTATTTTTCAGGATCGTCGGTTGCCAAACAGGGTTATATGCGCTCTGACTTTTCATTCAGAGCGACATTCGGCTATGGACTTGCAGTAGGGGCTTTCATCACTTTTGAAAAAATGGCGGAGGATTTATTCGTCCTCTGAGTGAAGGGGAGGGCATCAGACTGCCCTGATGCCCAGCAGTGAAGACGCGGTAGCTTTCCCCTTCAGCAATTCTTCTGTCTTCCCATCCCACGCAATTCTCCCTTCGGCAATCACCACCGATCGCGGCGCAATCCGTGCGGCATCCTCAATACTGTGCGACACCATCAGCATCGTCAGTTGCTGGCGCTGACAGACGTCCTGCACCAGCGCCAGCATCTCCTGGCGCAGAGCGGGATCGAGCGCCGAGAAGGGCTCATCCAGCAGCAGTATTGGCTGCTCCCGCACCAGACAACGCGCCAGCGCCACGCGCTGACGCTGGCCGCCGGAAAGCTCGCCCGGCAGCCTGTCAATGAACCCAGTGATCCCCATCTGTGCGGCAATGATCTCCAGCTTCTGGCGCTGGGCGTCGTTCAGCCTGAGCCCCGGATGCATTCCCAGAGCGATGTTTTGCCGCACCGTCAGATGGGTAAACAGGTTGTTTTCCTGGAACAGCATTGAGACCGGACGTTTTGCGGGCGGCGTGTGGGTATGATCGTGATTTTCAATGACGATCGCGCCGCTTGCCGGCTGAAGAAAACCCGCAATCAAATTAAGCAGCGTGCTTTTTCCCGCGCCGCTTGGGCCAAGTACGGCGATCATCTCCCCCTGGCGCACGGAGAGCGTGAAGCGCATCGGCAGATGCTGGTAAAGCCAGGTTACATCAGTCAGTGTTAACATCGCGCCCCGGAAGTTTTTCGATAACGGTAAATAAGGCAAAGCACAGCAGCAGCAGTAACAGTGCTGTGACCGCGCCATCATGACTGCGATAAGAGCCGATTTGCTGATAGAGCCAGAACGGCAGCGTGCGGAAATCTTCGTTGCCAAAGAGGGCTACCACGCCAAAATCGCCAATCGACAGCACGCAAGCAAACGCCAGCGCCTGGGCGAGCGGCCGTTTTAGCGCGCGGAGTTCGACCACCTTCAGTCGCTGCCAGCCCTGCATGCCCAGCGACTGGCACAGTAAACCGTAACGGCTGTTGACGTCGCGCATCGGGTTTTCCAGCACCTTAAGCGCGTAAGGGATGGCCATTAAGGCGTTGGTAAAAATGACGATGCCGTCGGCGCTTTCCGGCAGGCCGATGGTGCTGTTGAACAGTAAAAAGAAGCCCGTCGCCAGCACGATGCCCGGCATCGCCAGAATCAGCATGCCCGTCAGCTCCAGCGCCTGTCCGGTTTTACGAGCATGACGCGCGTAGAGCTCGCGGCTGCTCCAGAGCAGCATCATGGTCAGAAGTACACAGACCAGCCCGGCTGCCAGCGCGATGCGCAGCGAGGTCCACGTCGCTTCCCAGAGGACGGGCTGCTGCAGGACGGACGTGAGATTAAGGTTCAGTCCGTCAACGATAACGGCCAGCAGCGGCGGCAGCAGCAGCATGAGCGCCAGCATAATCAGGATAAAATCGGCGACGCGGCTGTGCAGGCTGTCCTGCGGGTCGCGCCAGCCGGTTATGTGATTACTGCCAGCGGGAATGGCTTTACTCAATCGCTGGCTCAGCAGCACCAGCACCAGACAGCACGCCATCTGCACCATCGCCAGCAGCGCGGCGCGGCCCGGATCGTAGTCGTAACTTAAGGCCTGATAAATCGCCAGCTCGATGGTGGTGGCCTGCGGCCCGCCGCCGAGCGAAAGCACGGTGGCAAAGCTGGCGAAGCAGAGCATAAAGATTAGCGCGGCCACCGGGGCAATCTGACGTCGCAGCCACGGCCATTCGACAAAGTGGAAGAACGACCAGCCGCGCATGCCGAGCTGAGCCGCAATCTGGCGCTGTTCGCCGGGAATGTTTTCCAGCGCCTGTAAAAAGAGGCGCGTCGCCATCGGCATATTGAAGAAAATGTGCGCCAGCAGGATGCCCTTCAGCCCGTAAGGGGAAAAGGTCCACTCCAGCCCCAAAGATGCAAAGAGCGAAGCCAGCCAGCCCTGACGACCGTAGACGCTCAGAATGCCAAAAACGGCCACCAGAACTGGCAGGATCAGCGTCATGGCGCACAGGCGCAGCAGAGCCTGCCTGCCGGGAAAACGCCGGCGGTACAGCGCTCGCGCGAGGAAAATGGCCGGGATCGCTGACAGCAGCGCAGAAAGAAACGCCTGCCAGAAAGAGAACCGGATAACGTGCCAGAGATAGCTGTCGTGCCAGAGCGCGAGCAGATCGCTCTCTGGCGCATTAAACCACAACGCAAGGAATGCCCCCAGGCTGACCACCACCATCAGCATGGCGGCGAGCAGACCGGGGATTAACCAGCCGGGAATTAACGGCTGACGGCGCGTTGCCATTCACTTACCCATGCTGCACGCTGCGCGGCGACCTGCTGCGGCGTAAATTCCAGCGAGGTTGTTGGTTTGGTCAACTGCTCGAAACCTGCGGGCAGCGCAACGCTGGTGACCGGATACATCCAGTTGCCTGCGGGAACCGCATTCTGGAACGCCGGTGAAACCATGAACTTCAGGAACTTCTCGGCCAGCTCCGGCTGTTTGCTGGCGGCGGTACGCGCTGCCACTTCCACCTGCAGATAGTGCCCTTCAGCAAAATTCGCGGCGGCGTAGTTATCTTTCTTCTCAGCGATGATGTGGTAGGCCGGAGAGGTGGTGTAGCTCAGCACCAGATCGCTTTCGCCTTTCAGGAACAGGCCGTAGGCTTCGCTCCAGCCCTTGGTCACGGTGACGGTTTTGGCGGCCAGTTTCTGCCACGCTTCCGGCGCTTTATCTCCATAGACTTTCTGCATCCACAGCAGCAGGCCCAGACCCGGCGTGCTGGTACGCGGATCTTCATAGATCACGCGCCACTTCTGGTCACTTTCCACCAGCTCTTTCAGGCTTTTCGGCGGGTTTTTCAGCTTATTTTTGTCGTAAACAAAAGCAAAATAGCCGTAATCGAACGGCACAAAGGTGTCGTTTTTCCAGCCGCCCGGCACGTTGACGGCATCTGCCGCCACGCCGCTTTTGGCAAACAGTTTGGTTTGCGTCGCGGCTTCCAGCAGGTTGTTATCCAGCCCGAGCACCACGTCGGCCTTGCTGTTTTTCCCTTCCATGCGCAGACGGTTGAGCAGCGACACGCCATCTTCCAGCGCCACGAACTTCAGCTCGCAGTTGCAGTCGGCTTCAAAGGCTTTTTTTACCACCGGGCCAGGGCCCCAGTCGGCGGAGAAGGAGTCGTAGGTGTAGACCGTCAGGACGGGTTTCGCGAAAGCAGGCAGCGCAAACAGCGCCAGCAGGGGGAAAACTTTTTTTAACACTTTGCACCTCAGAGTTGAGTGGCAAAGGATTTTGAGCGACAGCCTCAAATCCCTTCGCCGGCGTTATCCGGATCAGGTTCGACGGGTATTATCTCAGCGCACATCTGTGATGCAGCACCCCGTTGAGAACGGCGCTATTGTAATGATTTGGTGAATATTACGAAAGCGTTATGGTTCCGGCGGCGCAAACCAGGCGGATTTAAAATCAAACCAGCCCAGGGTGTTCATCCGCAGGCCGCGCATGCTGCGCTGTCCCTGGATCAGCAGCCAGTGGTGGATCAACGGTACGATCGTCTGCCCGGCCAGCAGCTCCTGGCACCATGCGGCCAGATCCATTTCGCCTGCCCGCCACTTCGCGGCGTCCTGCTGCCAGTCCCGGTTGATACAGTGCTGAATGAGGGGCACTTCATACAGGTGAGAAAAGAGCGAGAAATCAAGCGGCAGCGTGAAGTTGGCGCTATTGAGCCAGATATCGCTGACGACATCCCCGCGGTGCCATTCATCATAGTCGACTTCCTGTATCGCCAGTGTCACGCCTTCGGCCGCCAGCAGCTTGCTCATAATCTTCGCGATAAAACGGTGCTCAATGTGATCGCGATAGTAGCTGAGGGTGATGGTCTCCAGCCCGGCAGGTTTTCCACTGCGCACCGGCTGAGCATGGTGCCAGCGCGGAAGCAGGCCATATGCCGGGAACCACCAGGTCTGGTATTGCTCCTCTGCGTGATAAATCAGGTTAGCCGGGGCCAGAACATGGCTGATCCACGTGCGGACGTCGTGGTTTGCTCCGCGGTGGCTGCGGCTGTCAAAGAGCAAGTAGTAACAGCCCTCCTCCAGGCGACTTTCGAACGCCTTTTCGCTTGTTGTGGGGCCTTCCAGCGTCAGGCCTGCGCTCAGCTCTTCGTTGAGATCCGGTAATACCCAGACGTTCACTTCGTCGATCAGCGCCCGATAGCCAAAATAGTCATCAAAGGCGCGGATTTTGAGCTGGTTGTTGGTATTGCGCGTCACGGAGTAGGGGCCCGTGCCAATCGGCAGGCTGGCAAAATTGTTCAGCGATCGCCATTCGCCGGGCAGGATCATTGAGGGCACATAGCCCAGCAGCCACGGCAGCCATCTGTCCGGCTGCGACAGTTCAATGTCCAGCGTCCAGGCCGTGGGGGAGTGGATCCGCGAGACGTGCGAATAGAGCGGAAGCGTGCGGGCGCGTTCCAGAGAGGTGATGACGTCACTCATCTCCAGCTCGCGTCCGTGGTGGAAGTGAATGCCCGGGCGTAAAAAGAAACGCCAGTGCAGGGGGGAAAGCTGCTGCCAGTGGTGCGCGATGTCCGCTTCCAGTTCCCCGTTTTCCTCATTTATTTTCGTCAGGCCGCTGAATATCTGCCGGGCCATATGGGTTTCAGAACGACGTAACGCCGTGCCGGGCAACAGGTTTTTCATTGGCCGATAGTAGAGCACCCGCATAATGTGGCGGCCCTGACGAAAGCTGCGCCCCAGATGCGAGACCAGCATCTGGCGCACGGCGGCCTTGTCGCCCACCAGCTGGACCAGCTGATCGATGCGATCCTGCTCCAGCAGATCCTCCGCCCGCTGTTGCTGCAGCGCCAGACCAGTATAGAGGAAGGTTAAGCGAGAGCGCTTGCCGCGTCCGGCCTCGGCCTCCCAGCTTAGCCAGCCCTGCTGCTGCATGGTGTTGAGCAACGTGCGCATATGGCGGCGAGAGCAGTTGAGAAGTTCTGCCAGCTCGTTAAGCGTGGTCTCCTGCGATTGACCCTCGCAGCACTGCCACAGGCGGATAAATTGTTGTTGCAGTCGACCGGATGGCATAAAAGAGGAACTCCTGACAAAAAATCAGCAATTTATTAATCCCTATATTAGGCCAATAATGCTTTCCGATGAAGTGAGGAGGTAAATTATGAAGAGGTCTACCGCACGTCAGTTTTATCAGCAGTACTTTTCAGCGACAAAAGGATCGTCCTGGCTGGCCCGCCAGTGTGCAGAGCAACGGCTGAAAATATTGGAAGAACTGATGCAGTGGGACGTTACGAAACCGACCTCTTCCCGCTAACTCGCCTCGATCATGTGTGACTGAGTATTGGTGTTTATCACCCGCCAGCAAAATGTTTTTGCTGGCTTTTTTCGTTTATTCTTTCACCCAATTTCGATTCGCTTTCACAAGGACTTGCGCATGCTGTGGTTGATGACGATGGGGCGCCGCCTGAATGGCGTATATGCCGCTTTTATGCTGGTGGCCTTTATGATGGGCGTGGCGGGGGCCCTACAGGCACCGACGCTGAGCCTGTTCCTCAGCCGCGAGGTGGGCGCACAGCCGTTTTGGGTTGGCCTGTTTTATACCGTCAACGCCATTGCCGGGATCCTCGTTAGCCTGGGACTGGCGAAACGATCGGACAGCCAGGGCGATCGCCGCAGGCTGATCCTCTTTTGCTGCGCGATGGCCGTGGGCAACGCGCTGCTTTTTGCCTTTAACCGTCACTACCTGACGCTCATTACCTGCGGCGTGCTGCTGGCCTCTCTTGCCAATACCGCCATGCCGCAGCTGTTCGCGCTGGCCCGTGAATACGCCGACAGCTCGGCGCGGGAGGTGGTTATGTTCAGCTCGGTGATGCGTGCGCAGCTCTCTCTTGCATGGGTCATCGGCCCGCCGCTGGCCTTCATGCTGGCGCTGAACTATGGCTTTACGGTCATGTTTTCGATCGCGGCAGGCATTTTTATTATTAGCCTGGCGCTGATTGCCTTTGCGCTGCCGTCCGTCGCTCGGATTGAGCAGACGACGGATAAGCCCATCACGCAGGTGAGCGGCTGGCAGGATAAAAACGTCCGCATGCTGTTTATTGCCTCCACGCTGATGTGGACCTGCAACACCATGTACATCATTGATATGCCGCTGTGGATCAGCAGCGATCTGGGCCTGCCGGACAAGCTTGCCGGGATCTTAATGGGCACAGCTGCCGGGCTGGAAATTCCAGCGATGATTCTGGCGGGGTATTACGTGAAGCGCTTCGGAAAGCGTCGGATGATGATCGTCGCCGTGGCGGCCGGGGTGCTGTTTTACGCGGGACTGATCCTTTTCCATTCGCGTGAAGCGCTGCTTGCGCTGCAGCTGTTTAACGCTGTGTTTATTGGTATCGTTGCCGGGATCGGCATGCTCTGGTTCCAGGATCTTATGCCCGGACGCGCAGGCTCTGCGACCACGCTTTTTACCAACAGCATTTCGACGGGCGTTATTCTGGCGGGGGTGATTCAGGGGGCGCTGGCGCAAAGCTATGGCCATGCCTCGGTTTACTGGGTGATTGCGGCGATTTCGGTGGTTACGCTTGGGCTGACCTGCCGGGTCAAGGATGTTTGATTCCGGGAGGTGGCTTCACGAAATGAGACGATTGTCTGACAGGTATCGGAGGGAAGCAGTGGCCCGCCTGCAGCGGGCCACTGCTTTTAGCCCATAAACGCAGGCTGTTTTTTCTCGTACGCGGAGATGGCGTCCTCGTGCTGGAGCGTCAGGCCAATGCTGTCCAGACCGTTCAGCATGCAGTGGCGACGGAAGGCATCGATGCTGAAGCTGTAGGTCTTATCCCCGGCTTTCACCACTTCCCCTTCCAGATCCACCTCAAACGCCATGCCCGGGTTCGCCTTAACCAGCGCGAACAATTCATCGACCTGCTCGTCGCTCAGCGTCACCGGCAGCAACTGATTGTTGAAGCTGTTGCCGTAAAAGATATCCGCGAAGCTCGGGGCGATAACTACCTTAAAGCCGTAGTCGGTCAACGCCCATGGCGCATGCTCACGCGATGAGCCGCAGCCGAAGTTTTCCCGCGCCAGCAGAATGGAGGCACCTTTGTATTCCGGGAAGTTCAGGACGAATTCCGGGTTCGGCACTTCGCCTTTGTCGTCCAGAAAACGCCAGTCGTTAAACAGGTGTGCGCCAAAACCGGTGCGGGTCACTTTCTGCAAAAACTGCTTAGGAATGATCGCGTCCGTATCGACGTTAGCGGCGTCCAGCGGGACAACACGGCCCGTATGTTGGGTAAATTTTTCTGCCATGATTGTCTCCTTATTTCAGGCTGCGAATATCGGCGAAATGGCCGGTAACTGCCGCGGCGGCGGCCATCGCCGGGCTGACCAGATGGGTGCGTCCACCGCGGCCCTGACGGCCTTCAAAGTTACGGTTGCTGGTAGAGGCGCAGCGCTCGCCCGGATTCAGGCGGTCGTTGTTCATCGCCAGACACATTGAGCAGCCCGGCAGGCGCCACTCGAAGCCTGCTTCGATGAAGATCTTATCCAGACCTTCCGCTTCCGCCTGGGCTTTCACCGGACCGGAGCCTGGAACCACCAGCGCCTGCACGCCCGGCGCCACTTTACGGCCTTTGGCAATCTCTGCCGCCGCGCGTAAATCCTCGATACGTGAGTTGGTGCAGGAACCGATAAAGACTTTATCAATGGCGACATCGGTCAACGGTACGCCTGGCTTCAGTCCCATATAGGCCAGCGCTTTTTCCGCACTGGCGCGCTCGACCGGATCGGCGAAGGACGCCGGGTCCGGGATGCTGTCGTTGACGGAAATCACCTGGCCCGGATTGGTGCCCCAGGTCACCTGAGGGGCGATCTCTTCCGCCTGCAGCGTGACAACGGTATCGAAGGTCGCGCCGTCGTCGGTTTTCAGGGTTTTCCAGTACGCCACCGCGTCGTCAAAATCCTGACCCTTCGGCGCATGCAGACGGCCTTTCACATAGTTGAAGGTGGTTTCGTCCGGCGCGACCAGGCCAGCTTTTGCGCCCATCTCAATAGCCATGTTGCACAGGGTCATACGACCTTCCATGCTCAGCGCCTGAATCGCGTCGCCGCAAAATTCCACAACGTGGCCGGTACCGCCCGCGCTGCCGGTTTTACCGATGATGGCCAGCACGATGTCCTTCGCGGTAATGCCCGGAGCGGCTTTACCCTTTACTTCAATTTTCATGGTTTTGGCGCGGCCCTGCTTCAGGGTCTGGGTCGCCAGAACGTGTTCCACTTCAGACGTGCCGATCCCGAAGGCCAGCGCGCCAAAAGCGCCGTGGGTTGCGGTATGGGAGTCTCCGCAGACGATGGTCATGCCCGGCAGGGTAATACCCTGCTCAGGCCCCATCACGTGGACGATGCCCTGATACGGATGGTTCAGGTCATACAGCTCAACGCCAAACTCGTTGCAGTTCTTGATCAGCTCCTGCATCTGGATACGCGCCATCTCACCCGAGGCATTAATGTCTTTGGTCTGGGTGGAGACGTTGTGATCCATAGTCGCGAAGGTTTTACCCGGCTGACGTACCGGGCGCTTGTGCGCGCGCAGGCCGTCGAAGGCCTGCGGAGAGGTCACTTCGTGTACCAGATGACGGTCAATGTACAGCAGCGGGGTTTCGTTTGGTGCCTCGTAAACAACGTGCGCATCAAACAACTTTTCATATAACGTCTTAGCCATGATTACACCCCTTCAGCGACATAGCGGGCAATAATGTCGCCCATTTCATCGGTACTGACTGCTGCCGTGCCGCGCGCTAAGTCACCGGTACGGACGCCTTCTTCTAACGCCCGGTTAATGGCGTTTTCAATTGCGGTTGCTGCGTCGCCTGCATCGAGGCTATAGCGCAGCAGCAGGGCCAGGGAGAGGATCTGCGCAATCGGATTAGCAATGTTTTTGCCGGCGATATCCGGTGCGGATCCGCCCGCCGGTTCGTACAGTCCAAAGCCTTCTTCATTCAGGCTGGCGGATGGCAGCATGCCCATAGAACCGGTGATCATCGCGCACTCGTCAGACAAGATATCGCCGAACAGGTTGGAGCAGAGCAGCACGTCAAACTGGGACGGATCCTTAATCAGCTGCATCGTTGCGTTGTCGATGTACATGTGCGACAGCTCAACGTCCGGGTACTGCTTAGCGACTTCACTGACGATCTCGCGCCACAAAATGGACGACTGCAGCACGTTCGCTTTATCAATGGAGGTCACCTTATGGCGGCGCTTACGTGCCGACTCAAACGCGATATGGGCGATACGTTCGATTTCGAAACGGTGATACACCTCGGTATCAAACGCTTTCTCATGCTGGCCGCTGCCTTCGCGACCTTTTGGCTGACCAAAGTAGATCCCACCCGTCAGCTCGCGCACGCAGAGAATGTCGAATCCGTTGGCCGCGATGTCCGCGCGCAGCGGGCAGAACTCTTCCAGCCCCTGATACAGCTTCGCCGGACGCAGGTTGCTGAACAGCTTAAAATGTTTACGCAGCGGCAGCAGCGCGCCGCGCTCTGGTTGCTCTGCCGGCGGGAGATGTTCCCATTTTGGGCCACCAACGGAGCCAAACAGCACGGCATCGGCATTTTCGCAGCCTTCAACGGTGGCTTTCGGCAATGGCGTTCCGTGATTATCAATCGCAATACCGCCCACGTCGTAGTGGCTGGTAGTAATTTTCATCGCAAAACGCGTGCGAACGGCTTCCAGTACTTTCAGCGCCTGTGCCATTACTTCCGGGCCAATACCGTCACCCGGCAACACAGCAATATGGTAATTCTTCGACATTACACGGTTTCCTTGTTGTTCTCTTTATTCTGAGCTTTGCGTTGCAACTCTTTTTCGACTTCAGCGGCGCGCCAGATGTTGTTCAGGACATGCACCATCGCTTTCGCGGAGGATTCGACAATATCCGTCGCCAGGCCCACACCGTGGAAACGGCGGCCGTTGTAGTTGACGACGATATCCACCTGACCCAGCGCATCTTTACCATGTCCTTTCGCCGTCAGGTCATACTTCACTAACTCAACGTCGTACTCGGTGACACGGTTGATCGCCTGATAGATAGCGTCGACAGGGCCGTTGCCGTTTGCCGCTTCCGCTTTAATTTCATCACCGCAGGCCAGTTTGACCGAGGCGGTGGCGATGTCGCTGGAGCCGGACTGCACATTGAAGTAATCCAGACGGAAGTGCTCTGGCTCTTCCTGCTGCTTGTTGATGAAGGCCAGCGCTTCCAGGTCGTAATCGAACACCTGGCCTTTCTTGTCGGCCAGCTTCAGGAACGCGTCGTACAGCTGATCCATGTTGTAATCGCTGTCCTGATAACCCATCTCTTCCATACGGTGCTTAACCGCCGCGCGGCCAGAGCGAGAGGTCAGGTTCAGCTGCACCTGGTTCAGGCCGATGGATTCCGGAGTCATGATTTCGTAGTTTTCACGGTTCTTCAGCACGCCGTCCTGGTGAATACCGGAGGAGTGCGCGAAGGCGCCGGTGCCGACAATCGCTTTGTTGGCCGGAATCGGCATGTTGCAAATCTGGCTGACGGTCTGGCTGGTGCGCCAGATTTCGTTGTGATTGATGCGGGTGTGCACGTCCATGATGTCTTTGCGCACCTTGATTGCCATAATCACTTCTTCCAGCGAACAGTTGCCCGCGCGCTCGCCGATACCGTTCATCGCGCCTTCTACCTGACGCGCGCCGGCGTGCACTGCGGCGATGGCATTGCCTACGGCCAGGCCCAAATCATCATGGGTATGCACTGAGATGATCGCTTTATCAATATTCGGTACGCGCTCATACAGGCCGGTGATGATGTTGGAGAACTCAAACGGCATGGTGTAGCCGACGGTGTCCGGGATGTTGATGGTTTTCGCGCCCGCGTTGATGGCGGCTTCCACTACGCGCGCCAGGTCTTCGATTGGCGTACGGCCCGCATCTTCACAGGAGAATTCAACGTCATCGGTGTAGTTGCGTGCGCGCTTAACCATATATACCGCGCGTTCAATGACCTCATCCAGCGTGCTGCGCAACTTGGTTGCGATATGCATGGGGGAAGTGGCAATAAAGGTGTGAATACGGAAGGCTTCGGCCACTTTCAGCGACTCAGCAGCTACGTCGATGTCTTTCTCTACGCAGCGCGCCAGACCGCACACGCGGCTGTTTTTAATGGTGCGGGCGATAGTCTGGACGGATTCGAAATCACCCGGAGACGAGACCGGGAAGCCAACCTCCATCACGTCGACGCCCATACGTTCGAGAGCCAGCGCAATCTGCAGTTTCTCTTTTACACTCAGGCTTGCCTGTAATGCCTGTTCACCGTCACGTAAAGTTGTATCGAAAATAATGACTTGCTGGCTCATGGGTTAGGTCCTTGTCAGTCTTAGGGCGCCTTGCTACGAGCATAAAAAAACCCGCGCAGTGGCGCGGGTTTTTAGTCTTACTGGTGACGATTCAACGCTGAATTTCGCCCGCCAGTCTACCGCGCACAGTGGATGCGTTTAGTAGTAGTAGACCGGTGAAACGAATGGTGCGTGTCATGAATCGTGCTCCGTTAAATTCAATATGCTTTTAGTGGTACTGGATACGACTGTGCATGTCAACCCCTGATGGTAAAAACGGCCCCGGAAGGTCGAGCAGGGAGGATGTGTGCTTTAGCTTATTGTGCTGGATTTTTCTTGTCTGGCTTTACAAATTGTCTAAATTTGGACTTAAAAAACATTTGCAGAAACAAATAAAATTAATAGGTATTTTTCAGGCGATCGTTTTGTTATGTAGGTGTCCTTTTAAAAATTCTTTAATATCACTTATTTATCATTCTGGTAAGTGTGTTTTGACTTCATTGAAATGAAAGGTGATAACAGATTATTAACTCAGTACTGAGCAACAGCGATAACAGTTTAATTATACTTAAGTCATCCTTAACTGGATGGTTGTTGTATATTGATTCGGTTTATGGTTTCATTCCAGCACTAAAGTTAAACATATCTTTTGCGTCTATTTTTATTTTAACGTTATTACGTGATCTTTATATATTCCGATTTTTAAACAATTTTCTTTCGCTGGTCGTATTTGCATGGTAAATCATATTTTCTGAAATTATTACAGTGCGTTGGCGAAGGGAGTGTAGCGTGACAGTGGAGTCAGAAGTGCCAGAAAATAATATTAAACAACCACAAGTTACTGATGGGATTAAACCGCAGTTGCGCACGGTGGATCTTAATCTATTGACGGTGTTTGATGCCGTCATGCAGGAGCAGAATATCACCCGGGCGGCACAATCGTTGGGAATGTCACAACCTGCGGTAAGCAACGCGGTTGCCAGGCTTAAAGTGATGTTCAATGACGAATTATTCGTTCGTTATGGCAGAGGGATCCAGCCGACAGCGCGGGCTTTCCAGCTTTTCGGCTCCATCCGCCAGGCGCTGCAGCTGGTGCAAAATGAGCTGCCAGGCTCGGGCTTTGAACCCTTAAGCAGTGAGAGAGTATTCCATCTCTGCGTCTGCAGCCCATTAGATAATTATCTGACATCAATTATTTATAATAAAGTTGAAGAGATCGCACCTAATATTAATCTTGTCTTTAAATCGTCCTTAAATCAAAACACTGAACACCAGTTACGTTACCAGGAAACCGAATTCGTCCTGGGTTATGAAGAATTCCGCCGTCCTGAATTTTCCTGCGTACCGCTGTTTAAAGATGAAATGGTGCTGGTTGCCAGCAAAAAACATCCACGACTGAATGCTCCGCTACGTGAAAGTGACGTTTATGGCGAACAGCATGCCGTTGTCGCGCTCGACAGATATGCCTCCTTTAGCCTGCCGTGGTACGACACTGCGGAGAAACAGGCGAGCGTGGCTTATCAGGGGATGGCCATGGTCAGTGTATTAAACGTCGTTTCCCAGACGCAGCTGGTGGCAATTGCGCCACGCTGGCTGGCAGAAGAGTTCTCTGGCGCATTAAATCTGCAAATTCTGCCCCTGCCACTCAAGCTAAATAGCCGTACCTGCTATCTCTCCTGGCATGAAGCCGCTGGACGGGATAAAGGACATCAGTGGATGGAAGAGCTACTTATTAGCATCTGCCGTCGATAATCGAGTCAGGATAAATTGCATCTCTGCATGTGATTTATCCTGGTTTTATTTCATTTATTGATATTTTGTTCTGTTGTGTATTTTGTCTGGCGGCTGCCAGGCCTGTAAAAATAGATGATTTTCTGGATCGCCGCGCTTTTCAGCGATGATTTATCATCTCGTCCTCTAATTTCAGATGAATTAACCATATCCTCTGACAATGTCTGTTTTTTCTGCTTTCACGGCCTCTTCTCTCTCCTGGTTTGCGAATTGCCTGCCTCATAACGAGCGGTTAAGGTAAGTATCACTCTGCAAAATAGAAGACGGGTTCATCCCGATCGCAAGACGGTGCGGAAATGAATTCGGCGGTCCGTCTATAACAAAATGCCTGGAGGCAAAGCATGGAGATGTTGTCTGGCGCGGAAATGGTCGTCCGGTCGCTGATCGATCAGGGCGTAAAGCAAGTGTTCGGCTATCCTGGCGGTGCGGTTCTTGATATTTATGATGCGCTGCATACGGTAGGGGGCATTGACCATGTGCTGGTACGCCATGAGCAGGCGGCGGTGCACATGGCCGATGGCCTGGCGCGTGCGACGGGTGAAGTAGGCGTGGTCCTGGTCACGTCGGGGCCCGGTGCGACAAACGCCATTACCGGCATTGCGACTGCGTACATGGACTCTATTCCGCTGGTGATCCTTTCCGGACAGGTCGCGACATCACTGATTGGCTATGACGCGTTTCAGGAGTGCGACATGGTCGGGATTTCGCGTCCCGTTGTGAAGCACAGCTTCCTGGTCAAGCAAACCGAAGACATTCCTGGCGTGCTGAAGAAGGCGTTCTGGCTGGCGGCAAGCGGGCGCCCGGGGCCGGTGGTGGTCGATCTCCCTAAAGATATCCTGAACCTGGCAAACAAGCTGCCTTATGTCTGGCCGGAATCGGTGAGCATGCGCTCTTACAACCCAACAACGCAGGGCCACAAAGGTCAGATCAAACGCGCGCTGCAAACGCTGCTGGCTGCTAAAAAACCGGTGGTCTATGTCGGTGGCGGGGCTGTCAATTCAGCGTGTGAGGCACAGCTTCGTGAACTGGTTGAAAAGCTCAATCTTCCTGTTGCGTCATCGCTGATGGGGCTCGGAGCGTTTCCCGCCACCCACCGTCAGGCGCTCGGCATGTTAGGGATGCACGGTACCTATGAAGCCAACATGACAATGCATCATTCTGACGTGATCTTTGCCGTCGGCGTGCGTTTTGACGATCGTACTACCAACAACCTGGCGAAGTACTGCCCGAATGCCACCGTGCTGCACATTGATATTGATCCAACCTCAATTTCAAAAACAGTGTCGGCTGATGTACCTATCGTCGGTGACGCTCGTCAGGTCCTTGAACAAATGCTGGATCTGCTGGCCCTGGAGAACACAGCTCAGCCGCTGGATGAAATCCGCGACTGGTGGCAACAAATTGAGCAGTGGCGCGCGCGGCAGTGTCTGAAATATGACACCCAAAGCGAGCATATTAAGCCGCAGGCGGTCATCGAAGCGGTCTGGCGACTGACGAAAGGCGATGCATATGTAACCTCTGACGTGGGCCAGCATCAAATGTTTGCCGCCCTCTATTATCCGTTTGATAAACCGCGTCACTGGATCAACTCGGGTGGTTTAGGCACGATGGGCTTTGGCCTGCCTGCCGCGCTGGGCGTTAAGCTGGCGCTGCCAAATGAAACCGTTGTCTGCGTGACCGGTGACGGCAGTATCCAGATGAACATTCAGGAACTCTCCACCGCGCTGCAATATGAGCTGCCGGTGCTGGTGCTCAACCTCAACAACGGCTATCTCGGCATGGTGAAGCAGTGGCAGGATATGATCTACTCGGGCCGCCACTCTCAGTCGTACATGGAATCGCTGCCGGATTTTGTTCGTCTTGCTGAAGCTTACGGTCATGTGGGGATGCGGGTGACCGACCCGGCTGAACTGGAAACGAAGCTCGCAGAAGCGCTTGAGCACGTTAAAAACAACCGCCTTGTCTTTATGGATGTCATCGTTGATGGGACCGAGCACGTTTATCCGATGCATATTCGCGGCGGCGGTATGGATGAGATGTGGTTAAGCAAAACGGAGAGAACCTGATATGCGCCGGATATTATCGGTATTACTGGAAAACGAGTCTGGCGCACTGTCGCGCGTCATTGGGCTTTTTGCGCAGCGCGGCTATAACATTGAAAGCCTGACCGTAGCGCCAACGGACGATCCGACGCTGTCGCGTATGACGATTCAGACCGTTGGCGACGCCAAGGTGATTGAGCAGATCGAGAAACAGCTGCATAAGCTGGTCGACGTGCTGCGCGTGAGCGAGCTGGGGCAGGGCGCTTACGTTGAGCGTGAGGTCATGCTGGTAAAAATTCAGGCCAGCGGTTACGGGCGCGAAGAGGTCAAACGCAATGCGGATATTTTCCGCGGGCAGATCATCGACGTCACGCCTTCTCTTTATACGGTTCAGCTGGTCGGAACCAGTGACAAGCTGGACGCTTTCCTGGCGTCCGTGCGGGATGTAGCAAAAATTGTTGAGGTGGCGAGATCGGGGATCGTTGGTCTGTCACGCGGCGAGAAAATCATGCGGTAGTTATTAAAAAGGTTCGCCTCTTTCAGCCCGGTCACCAAAGCCGGGCTTTTTTTTGCGTAATCAGCCGACAACGCAGATAAAAGCGGTTGCCGCGAAGGCTTTTCTGCGTTTAGATGTTAAAAGATTTAACCATAACCTTGACAGGGCCATGGACTCTTTTCTTTTTTTAAGGGGCAATTGTGAAACTGGATGAAATCGCCCGGCTAGCCGGCGTGTCACGAACAACGGCCAGCTATGTGATTAACGGCAAAGCAAAGCAGTACCGTGTCAGCGATAAGACCGTTGAAAAAGTTATGGCGGTGGTTCGTGAGCATAACTACCATCCGAATGCTGTCGCTGCCGGCCTGCGTGCCGGGCGCACCCGCTCTATTGGTCTGGTGATCCCGGATCTGGAAAACACCAGCTATACCCGTATCGCCAACTATCTTGAACGTCAGGCTCGTCAGCGCGGTTACCAGTTGCTGATCGCCTGTTCTGAAGACCAGCCCGATAACGAGATGCGCTGCATTGAGCATCTGCTCCAGCGTCAGGTTGATGCCATCATCGTCTCGACCTCCTTACCGCCGGAGCATCCGTTCTACCAGCGCTGGGCGAACGATCCTTTCCCCATCGTTGCGCTGGACCGCGCACTCGATCGTGAGCATTTCACAAGCGTAGTGGGTGCCGATCAGGATGACGCGGAAATGCTGGCCGCTGAGCTGAGAACTTTCCCCGCTGAAACGGTGCTGTATCTTGGCGCGCTGCCTGAGCTTTCCGTGAGCTTCCTGCGTGAGCAGGGGTTCAGAACCGCCTGGAAAGACGATCCGCGTGAAGTCCACTATCTCTATGCCAACAGCTATGAACGCGAAGCCGCTGCGCAGCTGTTCGAAAAATGGCTGGAGACGCACCCGATGCCCCAGGCGCTGTTCACCACGTCGTTTGCTCTTCTGCAGGGGGTGATGGATGTCACCTTACGTCGTGAAGGCAAGCTTCCCTCCGACCTGGCGATCGCCACGTTTGGGGATAACGAGCTTCTCGATTTCCTTCAGTGCCCGGTGCTGGCGGTGGCTCAGCGTCACCGCGATGTAGCTGAACGCGTTCTGGAGATTGTTCTGGCGAGCCTGGATGAGCCGCGAAAACCGAAGCCGGGTCTGACGCGTATCAAACGTAATCTCTATCATCGCGGAATTTTGAGCCGCCATAAATGAAATGACGGGGCGGCGAAAACCGCCCCTTTTTACTGAAATAATTTGCCGAGTTAATTCCCGCAATGAAATTAGGATAATTCTTGAGAGATCATAATCTACTATTTTTCCTAATTCATTTTGTCGTTTAAAATGGTCCTTAAAGAATCATGAAGCCATTTTAAAAGCCTATCTTTGTATTATTTTGTTACAAACCCTCTTCGGTCGATGAATATTCAGCCGTTTTTCCTTCCCCCTTGACCGGCCAGCAACGCAGCCGCTGCCTTCACCGTCCGCTTGCGTGAATCTGGCGCTGTTATCCCCAGAGAATCTGTCATAAAATGCTGCCCGCGTCGCAAACTGACACTTTATATTTATCTGCGATGATATTGAGTGAGCCTTAACGCTAGTGTGCATATTCGGTTTTTTTCTTACAAATATTCATAACGTTAATTTTGCCTCGCCAGTTGTGCAGTTATTAGCCAGGTCTGTTTATCTCTGTAAATAGCGGCCTTTCGGGTCCTTATAGGGAGAGTCCTGGCTTGACAAGCTTTTCCCTCGCTCCGTAAACTCCTTTAGGTGGGAATTTGTGGGTTAAAGTGGTGAGGAGGGGTGAGACTGGCATGTTCCGTGGAGCTACGTTAGTCAATCTCGACAGCAAAGGGCGTTTATCGGTCCCAACCCGATATCGCGACCAGCTGATTGAGAACGCTTCGGGTCAAATGGTTTGCACCATTGACATCAACTCCCCCTGCCTGCTGCTTTACCCCTTACCTGAATGGGAAATTATTGAGCAAAAGCTGTCGCGACTGTCGAGCATGAACCCGCAAGAGCGCCGCGTGCAGCGGCTGTTATTGGGACATGCCAGTGAGTGTCAGATGGATAGCGCCGGGCGATTACTGATTGCGCCCGTGCTGCGGCAACATGCCGGTCTGACCAAAGAAGTGATGCTGGTCGGACAGTTCAACAAGTTTGAACTGTGGGACGAAACGACCTGGTATCAACAGGTCAAGGAAGATATCGACGCTGAGCAGTCTGATTCCGCAACTTTATCGGAACGGCTGCAGGACTTGTCTCTATAAATATGATGGAAAATTATAAACACAAAACGGTGCTGCTGGACGAGGCCGTGAACGGCCTGAACATTCGTCCGGATGGCATCTACATTGATGGCACGTTTGGTCGCGGTGGTCACTCGCGTTTGATCCTCTCCCAGCTTGGAGAGGAAGGGCGTCTGCTGGCAATCGATCGCGATCCGCAGGCGATTGCCGTTGCACAGACCATCAATGACCCACGCTTTTCCATCGTGCATGGACCTTTCTCTGCGCTCGCGGATTACGTTGCCGAGCGCGATCTTACGGGCAAGATCGACGGGATTCTTCTCGATCTTGGCGTCTCTTCACCCCAGCTTGATGATGCAGAACGCGGCTTCTCCTTTATGCGCGACGGTCCGCTGGACATGCGTATGGACCCGACGCGTGGCCAGTCTGCCGCCGAATGGCTGCAGACCGCTGACGAAGCGGATATTGCCTGGGTGATCAAAACCTTTGGCGAAGAACGTTTTGGCAAGCGCATTGCGCGCGCCATCGTTGAGCGCAACCGCGTTGAGCCAATGACCCGCACCAAAGAGCTGGCCGAAGTGATTGCGGCGGCGACGCCGGTGAAGGATAAGCACAAACATCCCGCGACCCGTACCTTCCAGGCGGTTCGCATCTGGGTAAACAGTGAACTGGAGGAAATAGAGCTGGCGCTAAAAAGCTCGCTCGACGTGCTGGCCCCGGGTGGGCGGTTATCCATCATCAGCTTCCATTCGCTGGAAGACCGCATTGTGAAACGCTTCATGCGTGAACAGAGCCGCGGTCCACAAGTGCCAGCGGGGCTGCCGATGACGGAAGAACAACTCAGGAAGCTGGGTGGCCGTCAGTTGCGAGCATTAGGCAAGTTGATGCCGGGCGAAGAAGAGGTGGCAGAGAATCCACGCGCCCGTAGTTCAGTGCTGCGAGTTGCAGAGAGGACGAACGCATGATCGGCAGAGTGACAGAGACCCTAAGCAAAGTTAAGGGATCGTTAGGAAGCAACGAGCGCCATGCTTTGCCTGGCGTGATCGGCGACGATCTTTTGCGGTTTGGGAAGCTGCCACTCTGCCTGTTCATTTGCATCATTGTTACGGCAGTTACGGTGGTGACCACGGCTCACCATACACGTTTATTGACTGCGCAGCGCGAGCAGCTGGTGCTTGAACGCGATGCGCTGGATATTGAATGGCGAAATCTGATCCTTGAAGAAAACGCGCTCGGCGATCACAGCCGGGTTGAACGGATCGCAACGGAAAAGCTGCAACTGCAGCATGTTGATCCTTCCCAGGAAAATATCGTAGTACAAAAATAAGGGAAAACGCGACGCATGAAAGCAGCGGCAAAAACGCTAAAACCAAAACGTCAGGAAGAACAGGCCAACTTTATCAGTTGGCGTTTTGCGTTGCTTTGCGGCTGCATTTTACTGGCGCTGGGTTTCCTGCTGGGGCGCGTGGCGTGGCTGCAAATCATCGCCCCTGACATGCTGGTACGCCAGGGGGATATGCGCTCCCTTCGCGTTCAGGAAGTGTCGACTTCTCGCGGAATGATAACCGACCGTTCAGGCCGCCCGCTGGCGGTGAGCGTGCCGGTGAAAGCGATCTGGGCCGACCCGAAAGAGCTGCACGATGCCGGTGGCATCACGCTTGATAACCGCTGGAAAGCGCTGTCAGATGCGCTCAAAATGCCGCTGGATCAGCTTGCCTCTCGCGTCAACGCGAACCCGAAAGGGCGTTTTATCTATCTGGCGCGCCAGGTTAACCCTGACATGGCGGACTACATTCGAAAACTGAAGCTGCCGGGCATTCATCTGCGCGAAGAATCCCGTCGTTACTATCCGTCCGGTGAAGTAACCGCTCACCTCATTGGCTTCACCAACGTCGACAGCCAGGGGATTGAGGGCGTTGAAAAAAGTTTCGATAAGTGGCTTACCGGCCAGCCGGGCGAGCGAATTGTGCGTAAGGACCGCTACGGGCGCGTCATCGAAGATATCTCCTCTACGGACAGCCAGGCGGCGCACAACCTGGCCCTGAGTATTGACGAGCGCCTGCAGGCGCTGGTCTACCGCGAGCTCAACAACGCCGTGGCGTTTAACAAGGCCGAGTCAGGCAGCGCCGTGCTGGTGGATGTCAGTACTGGCGAAGTGCTGGCCATGGCCAACAGTCCGTCCTACAACCCGAATAACTTTACCGGCACCGCAAAAGATGCGATGCGTAACCGGGCGATTACTGACGTGTTCGAACCCGGCTCCACGGTGAAACCGATGGTGGTGATGACGGCGCTTCAGCGCGGTATCGTCAATGAAAACACGGTCCTGAACACGATCCCTTACCGTATTAACGGCCACGAGATTAAAGACGTGGCGCGCTACAGCGAATTGACCCTGACCGGGGTGTTACAGAAGTCGAGTAACGTCGGTGTTTCAAAGCTGGCGTTAGCGATGCCGTCCTCAGCGTTAGTAGAGACTTACTCACGTTTTGGACTGGGAAAGGCGACCAATTTGGGGTTGGTCGGAGAACGCAGTGGCTTATATCCTCAAAAACAACGGTGGTCTGACATAGAGAGGGCCACCTTCTCTTTCGGCTACGGGCTAATGGTAACCCCGTTACAGTTAGCGCGAGTCTACGCAACGATTGGCAGCTACGGCGTCTATCGCCCGCTGTCCATCACCAAAGTTGATCCACCGGTTCCGGGCGAGCGTATCTTCCCGGAATCCATCGTTCGTACCGTTGTGCACATGATGGAAAGCGTGGCGCTGCCGGGTGGCGGCGGCGTGAAGGCGGCCATTAAAGGCTACCGCATCGCCATTAAAACCGGTACGGCGAAAAAGGTGGGGCCAGACGGTCGCTACATCAACAAATACATTGCCTATACCGCAGGCGTTGCGCCTGCAAGCAATCCGCGTTTTGCGCTTGTGGTCGTCATTAACGATCCACAGGCGGGTAAATACTACGGCGGCGCCGTTTCTGCGCCTGTGTTTGGCGCCATCATGGGCGGCGTGTTACGCACCATGAACGTTGAACCGGATGCGCTGGCGACGGGCGAAAAAAGTGAATTTGTAATTAATCAAGGCGAGGGTACAGGTGGCAGATCGTAATTTGCGCGACCTTCTCGCTCCGTGGGTGCCTATGCTACCTGCGCGAGCACTACGAGAGATGGTACTGGACAGCCGCGTGGCTGCTTCTGGCGATCTTTTTGTGGCGGTGGTCGGTCATCAGGCGGACGGGCGTCGTTATATCCCGCAGGCGATTGCGCAAGGTGTTGCTGCCATTATTGCTGAGGCCAAAGACGAAGCAACCGACGGTGAGATCCGTGAAATTCACGGGGTGCCGGTTGTCTATCTCAGCCAGTTGAATGAGCGTCTCTCTGCACTGGCAGGACGTTTTTATCACGAACCTTCCGACCAGCTGCGTCTGGTTGGCGTGACGGGCACGAACGGAAAAACCACCACCACGCAGCTGATGGCGCAGTGGGCTCAACTGCTGGGTGAAACGGGGGCCGTGATGGGCACCGTAGGCAACGGCCTGCTGGGCAAAGTGAGCCCGACGGAAAACACCACCGGCTCGGCGGTTGACGTACAGCATGTGCTTGCCGGTCTGGCAGGGCAGGGGGCAACCTTTGCTGCGATGGAAGTCTCTTCGCACGGTCTGGTTCAGCACCGCGTCGCGGCGCTGAAATTTGCTGCTTCAGTGTTCACGAACCTGAGCCGCGATCACCTTGATTACCATGGTGATATGGAGCACTACGAAGCCGCGAAATGGCTGCTGTTCTCTACTCACCATTACGGCCAGGCTATCATCAACGCCGATGACGAAGTGGGCCGCCGCTGGCTTGCGAAGCTGCCGGACGCGGTTGGGGTGTCGATGGAAGACCATATCAATCCGAACTGCCACGGCCGCTGGCTGAAGGCCGTTGACGTTAACTATCACGACAGCGGCGCGACGATCCGCTTTGCCTCTTCCTGGGGGGAAGGTGAAATTGAAAGCCGCCTGATGGGGGCGTTTAACGTCAGCAACCTGCTGCTGGCTCTGGCGACGTTGCTGGCGCTGGGTTATCCGATGGCGGAGCTGCTGGAAACGTCAACGCGTCTGCAGCCGGTTTGCGGCCGTATGGAAGTGTTCAGCGCGCCGGGTAAACCGACCGTAGTGGTTGATTATGCCCACACCCCGGATGCGCTGGAAAAAGCACTGGAAGCAGCGCGCCTGCACTGCACCGGTAAGCTCTGGTGCGTGTTTGGCTGCGGCGGCGATCGCGATAAAGGCAAACGCCCGCTGATGGGGGCTATTGCCGAGCAGTTCGCGGATATTCCGGTTGTGACCGATGACAACCCGCGTACCGAAGAGCCGCGCGCCATCATCAACGATATTCTGGCGGGAATGCTGGACGCCGGTCGTGCCCGCGTGGTGGAAGGCCGTGCGGAAGCCGTGACCAACACCATTATGCAGGCGCAGGAGAATGATGTTGTTCTGCTGGCGGGCAAAGGGCATGAAGATTATCAGATTGTTGGCAATCGCCGTCTGGACTACTCGGACCGCGTAACGGCAGCACGCCTGCTGGGAGTAGTTGCATGATTAGCATCACGTTACGTCAGGCCGCTGCCATCCTGCAGGGCGACCTGCACGGGCAAGACCTGACCATCGATGCCGTGACGACTGACACCCGCAAAATTACTGCGGGCTGTCTGTTTGTGGCGCTGAAAGGCGAGCGTTTTGACGCGCATGATTTTGCAGAACAGGCCAAAGAGAACGGCGCCGGTGCGCTGCTCGTCAGCCGCAGGCTCGATATCGATCTGCCGCAGATTGTGGTGAACGATACACGTCTCGCGTTCGGCGAGCTGGCCGCCTGGGTGCGTCAGCAGGTGCCTGCTCGCGTTGTCGCACTGACCGGGTCATCAGGCAAAACGTCGGTGAAAGAGATGACGGCGGCGATCCTCAGCCAGTGCGGCAATACGCTCTATACCGCGGGCAACCTCAATAATGACATCGGCGTGCCGATGACATTACTTCGCCTGACCAAAGAGCATGAATTTGCGGTGATCGAGTTAGGGGCAAACCACCAGGGCGAAATCGCCTGGACCGTAAGCCTGACTCGCCCGGAAGCGGCGCTGGTGAATAACCTGGCGGCGGCGCATCTTGAAGGCTTCGGCTCGCTGGAAGGCGTGGCGAAAGCGAAAGGTGAGATTTACACCGGCCTGCCGGATGACGGTATTGCCATTCTTAACGCCGATAACAACGACTGGCTGAACTGGCAAAGCATCATTGGTTCGCGTAAAACCTGGCGCTTCTCGCCGAATGCGGCCAACAGTGACTTTACCGCGACCAATATCCATGTGACGTCGCACGGTACGGAGTTCACCCTCACCACTCCGACGGGCGGCGTAGACGTGCTGCTGCCGCTGCCGGGACGCCATAACATCGCCAATGCGCTTGCGGCAGCGGCGTTATCGACGGCGGTGGGCGCGTCGCATGAGGCGATCAAAGCGGGGCTGGCGAACCTGAAAGCCGTGCCGGGACGTCTGTTCCCGATTCAGCTTTCGGAAAACAAGCTGCTGCTGGATGACTCCTACAACGCGAACGTCGGCTCGATGACGGCGGCGGTGCAGGTATTATCTGAAATGCCGGGCTACCGCATCATGGTGGTTGGCGATATGGCCGAGCTGGGCGATGAAAGCGAAGCCTGTCATACCCAGGTCGGTGAAGCGGCAAAAGCGGCGGGGCTGGACTGCGTGCTGAGCGCAGGAAAACTGAGCCAGGCGATTAGCCGTGCCAGCGGCGTTGGCGAACATTTTGCCGATAAAGCCGCCTTAATTGAGCGCCTTAAGGCATTAATTACAGAAAAACAAATTGTGACAGTGTTAGTGAAAGGTTCACGTAGTGCCGCCATGGAAGAGGTTGTGCACGCATTACAGGAGAACGGGACATGTTAGTTTGGCTGGCCGAACATTTGGTCAAATATTATTCAGGCTTTAACGTCTTTTCGTATCTGACGTTTCGCGCCATCGTCAGCCTGCTGACTGCGCTGTTCATCTCGTTGTGGATGGGCCCGCGCATGATTGCCCGTCTGCAAAAACTCTCTTTCGGCCAGGTCGTACGTAACGACGGTCCGGAGTCGCACTTCAGCAAGCGCGGTACGCCGACGATGGGCGGGATCATGATCCTTACCGCGATCGTTGTTTCCGTGCTGCTGTGGGCCTACCCGTCCAACCCGTACGTCTGGTGCGTGCTGACCGTGCTGGTGGGCTACGGCATCATCGGGTTTGTGGATGATTACCGCAAAGTCGTCCGCAAAGACACGAAGGGCCTGATCGCCCGCTGGAAGTATTTCTGGATGTCAGTGATTGCGCTGGGCGTGGCCTTCGCGCTGTATCTGGCCGGAAAAGACACGCCTGCCACCGAGCTGGTGGTGCCGTTCTTTAAAGACGTGATGCCGCAGCTGGGGCTGTTCTACATCCTGCTGGCCTACTTTGTGATTGTTGGCACCGGCAACGCCGTTAACCTGACCGACGGTCTGGATGGCCTGGCCATTATGCCAACCGTCTTTGTGGCCGCCGGTTTCGCGCTGGTGGCGTGGGCGACCGGTAACATGAACTTTGCGAACTACCTGCACATCCCTTATCTGCGCCACGCGGGTGAGCTGGTGATCGTCTGTACGGCGATTGTCGGCGCGGGGCTGGGCTTCCTGTGGTTCAACACCTACCCGGCGCAGGTCTTTATGGGCGACGTCGGTTCTCTGGCTTTAGGCGGTGCGCTCGGCATTATCGCCGTACTGCTGCGTCAGGAGTTCCTGCTGGTGATCATGGGCGGCGTGTTTGTGGTTGAGACCCTGTCGGTGATTTTGCAGGTTGGCTCCTTCAAGCTGCGCGGTCAGCGCATCTTCCGTATGGCGCCGATCCACCACCACTATGAACTGAAAGGCTGGCCGGAGCCGCGCGTGATTGTGCGCTTCTGGATTATTTCGCTGATGCTGGTGCTGATTGGCCTGGCAACGCTGAAGGTACGTTAATCATGGCAGATTACCAGGGCAAAAAAGTCGTTATCATCGGGTTAGGCCTCACAGGCCTCTCCTGCGTGGACTTTTTCCTTGCGCGCGGCGTTACGCCGCGCGTGATGGATACGCGTGTCTCTCCGCCGGGTCTGGACAAGCTGCCGGAACAGGTTGAACGCCACCTTGGTGGTCTGAATGATGACTGGCTGCTGGCAGCCGATCTGATTGTCGCCAGCCCGGGAATGGCGCTGGCGCACCCTTCATTGAGCGCTGCCGCGGATGCGGGCGTTGAGATTGTCGGCGATATCGAACTGTTCTGCCGCGAAGCGCAGGCGCCGGTTATCGCGATCACCGGTTCTAACGGCAAAAGCACCGTTACTACCCTGGTGGGTGAAATGGCGAAAGCCGCAGGCATGAACGTAGGGGTAGGCGGCAATATCGGTCTGCCCGCGCTGATGCTGCTGGACAAAGGCTGCGAGCTGTACGTTCTGGAACTTTCCAGCTTCCAGCTTGAAACCACCTCCAGCCTGCATGCGGCGGCGGCAACAATCCTCAACGTGACTGAAGATCATATGGACCGGTATCCATTTGGTCTGCAGCAGTACCGCGCGGCCAAGCTGCGCGTATACGAAAACGCCAAAGTCTGCGTGGTTAACGCCGATGACGCGCTGACCATGCCCGTGCGTGGCGCGGACGAGCGCTGTATCAGCTTTGGTATCACCATGGGTGATTATCATCTGAACCGTCAGTTGGGAGAAACCTGGCTGCGCGTGAAAGGCGAGAAAGTGCTGAACGTGAAAGAGATGAAGCTTTCCGGCCAGCACAACTACACCAATGCCCTGGCGGCGCTGGCGCTTGCGGATGCCGTAGGGCTGCCGCGCTCTTCCAGCCTGAAAGCGTTGACTACGTTTTCCGGCCTGGCGCACCGTTTCCAGCTGGCGCTGGAGCATAACGGCGTGCGCTGGATTAACGACTCCAAAGCGACCAACGTGGGAAGCACGGAGGCCGCGCTGAACGGTCTGCACGTTGACGGTACCCTTCATCTGCTGTTGGGTGGAGACGGCAAATCCGCAGATTTCTCCTCCCTGAAGCCGTATCTCACCGGCGATAACATCCGCCTGTACTGCTTTGGCCGCGACGGCAGCGAGCTGGCTGAACTACGCCCGGAAATTGCCGAGCAAACTGAAACCATGGAACAGGCGATGCGGCTGATCGCCCCGCGCGTGCAGCCTGGCGATATGGTTCTGCTCTCCCCGGCGTGCGCCAGTCTCGATCAGTTTAAGAATTTCGAACAGCGTGGCGATGTCTTTACCCGCCTTGCGAAGGAGTTAGGCTGATGCGTTTATCTCTCCCTCGCCTGAAAATGCCGCGCCTGCCAGGATTTGGGATCCTGGTGTGGCTGTTTGCGGCGCTGAAAGGCTGGGTGATGGCTTCACGGGATAAAGATTCCGATAGCCTGATTATGTACGACCGCACCCTGTTCTGGCTGACGCTGGGGCTGGCGGCGATCGGCTTTATCATGGTGACCTCGGCTTCCATGCCCGTCGGGCAGCGTCTGGCGAACGATCCCTTCCTGTTCGCCAAGCGTGACGGGCTGTACATCATTCTGGCGTTTTGCTTGGCGCTGGTGACGCTTCGTCTGCCGATGGCGTTCTGGCAGCGGCACAGTACCGCGATGCTGATCGCTTCTATCATCATGCTGTTGATCGTGCTGGTTGTCGGGAGCTCCGTTAACGGGGCATCGCGCTGGATCGCCTTCGGCCCGCTGCGTATTCAGCCGGCGGAATTTACCAAGCTTTCATTGTTCTGCTATCTGGCGAACTACCTGGTCCGTAAGGTCGATGAGGTGCGTAATAACCTTCGCGGGTTCTTAAAGCCGATGGGCGTGATTCTGGTGCTGGCGATCCTGCTGCTGGCGCAGCCTGACCTCGGTACTGTGGTAGTGCTGTTCGTGACGACGCTGGCGATGCTGTTCCTGGCAGGGGCCAAGCTGTGGCAGTTCATTGCCATTATCGGAATGGGGATATCAGCGGTGGTGCTGCTGATCCTCGCTGAGCCTTACCGTATCCGCCGCGTTACCTCATTCTGGAACCCCTGGGAAGATCCGTTCGGCAGCGGTTATCAGCTGACGCAGTCGCTGATGGCGTTTGGCCGCGGTGAAGTCTGGGGGCAAGGCCTGGGCAATTCGGTTCAGAAACTGGAGTATTTACCGGAAGCGCATACTGACTTCATCTTCTCCATTATTGGGGAAGAACTGGGTTATATCGGTGTGGTATTAGCGCTATTAATGGTATTCTTCGTCGCTTTCCGTGCTATGTCCATCGGCCGGAAAGCGCTGGAGATCGATCACCGCTTCTCAGGCTTCTTAGCCTGCTCAATTGGTATCTGGTTTAGCTTCCAGGCACTGGTTAACGTCGGGGCCGCAGCGGGTATGCTGCCGACCAAAGGTCTGACGTTGCCGCTGATCAGCTATGGTGGTTCGAGTCTGTTGATCATGTCGACGGCCATTATGTTTTTGTTACGCATAGATTATGAGACGCGTCTGGAGAAAGCCCAGGCGTTTACACGAGGTTCACGATGAATCAACCGAAGCGGTTAATGGTGATGGCGGGCGGTACCGGCGGACACGTGTTCCCGGGACTGGCGGTTGCGCACCATTTAATGGATCAGGGCTGGCAGGTACGCTGGCTGGGAACCGCAGACCGCATGGAGGCCGACCTGGTACCGAAGCACGGTATCGAGATCGACTTTATTCGAATTTCTGGCCTGCGGGGAAAAGGTCTCAAGGCCATGCTGCTGGCACCGGTGCGTATTTTCAACGCCTGGCGTCAGGCGCGCACCATCATGAAGCGCTTTAAGCCCGATGTGGTGTTGGGCATGGGCGGCTATGTCTCTGGTCCCGGCGGGCTGGCCGCATGGTCATTGGGTATTCCCGTTGTGCTGCATGAGCAGAACGGTATTGCCGGCCTGACCAACAAGTGGCTGGCGAAAATCGCGACCAAAGTGATGCAGGCGTTTCCCGGCGCGTTCCCGAAAGCGGACGTGGTGGGCAACCCGGTGCGCGTGGACGTGCTGGCGCTACCGCTGCCGGATGCCCGCCTGGCGGGACGTGAAGGTCCGGTTCGTGTGCTGGTTGTCGGTGGGTCTCAGGGGGCGCGTATTTTAAACCAGACGATGCCGCAGGTGGCGGCAAAGCTGGGGGATGCCGTGACGATCTGGCACCAGAGCGGAAAAGGCGCTCAGCAGACCGTTGAGCAGGCTTATGCCGAAGCGGGAAAACCGCAGCATAAAGTGACGGAATTTATTGACGATATGGCCGCAGCCTATGCCTGGGCCGATGTCGTGGTCTGCCGCTCGGGGGCGCTGACGGTGAGCGAAATTGCCGCCGCCGGTTTACCCGCGCTGTTCGTGCCGTTCCAGCACAAAGACCGACAGCAGTACTGGAATGCGCTGCCGCTTGAGAAAGCCGGCGCGGCGAAAATTTTTGAACAGCCACAATTTACCGCCGATGCGGTCGCCACCACCCTGGCGGGCTGGAACAGAGACGCACTGCTGGAGATGGCACAACGCGCGCGCGCGGTTGCTATCCCGGATGCGACAGAACGGGTGGCAAAAGAAGTGAGCCTGGCAGCCCAGGCTTAACCCTCGCAGCGCGTGAAGCGCGGCACGAATTTTAAGTAGTCGATGGCGTTTAGAGAATGAATACACAACAACTGGCAAAACTGCGTTCAATCGTGCCCGAGATGCGTCGCGTCCGGCACATTCACTTTGTTGGCATCGGTGGTGCTGGCATGGGCGGTATTGCCGAAGTGTTAGCTAACGAAGGCTATCAGATCAGCGGGTCTGACCTGGCGCCAAACCCTGTAACGCAGCA
Organism: Enterobacter sp. ECC_219_Taxon_10; assembly: GCF_058354905.1. Classification (NCBI taxonomy): domain Bacteria; kingdom Pseudomonadati; phylum Pseudomonadota; class Gammaproteobacteria; order Enterobacterales; family Enterobacteriaceae; genus Enterobacter; species Enterobacter sp. ECC_219_Taxon_10. The sequence continues at coordinate 813,905 of NZ_CM178005.1, forward strand.
GCTGGCGTCGCTTGGGGCGACTATCTATTTCAACCATCGCCCGGAAAACGTGCGCGATGCGAGCGTGGTGGTGGTCTCAAGCGCCATCTCCTCTGACAACCCGGAAATCGTTGCCGCGCATGAAGCGCGCATTCCCGTGATCCGCCGTGCTGAAATGCTGGCGGAACTGATGCGTTTCCGTCACGGCATTGCGATTGCCGGCACCCACGGTAAAACCACGACCACGGCGATGGTCTCCAGTATTTATGCGGAAGCCGGGCTCGATCCGACGTTCGTCAACGGCGGTCTGGTGAAAGCGGCAGGCGTGCATGCGCGTCTGGGCCACAGCCGTTATCTGATTGCGGAAGCGGATGAGAGTGACGCGTCGTTCCTGCATCTGCAGCCGATGGTGGCGATTGTCACGAACATCGAAGCTGACCATATGGATACCTACCAGGGCGACTTCGAGAACTTAAAGCAGACCTTTATCAACTTCCTGCACAACCTGCCGTTTTATGGGCGTGCGGTAATGTGCGTCGACGACCCGGTGATCCGCGAGCTGCTGCCGCGCGTCGGTCGTCAAATCACTACCTATGGTTTCAGCGAAGACGCTGACGTCCGCGTGGAAGCGTACAAACAGATTGGTGCGCAGGGCCATTTCACTCTGGCGCGTCAGGACAAAGAGCTGTTGCACGTCACGCTGAATGCGCCTGGGCGCCATAACGCGCTCAACGCCGCTGCGGCAGTGGCTGTTGCGACGGAAGAAGGCATTGACGATGAAGCGATCCTGCGCGCGCTGGAAAGCTTCCAGGGCACGGGGCGTCGCTTCGACTTCCTCGGTGAATTCCCGCTGGATGCGGTGAATGGTAAGCCAGGCACCGCGATGCTGGTAGACGACTACGGTCACCATCCGACCGAAGTGGACGCGACCATCAAAGCCGCACGCGCGGGCTGGCCGGAGAAGAATCTGGTGATGATCTTCCAGCCGCACCGCTTCACGCGTACCCGCGATCTGTATGACGATTTCGCCAGCGTCCTGTCGCAGGTGGATACCCTGCTGATGCTGGATGTTTACGCCGCAGGCGAAACGCCGATTCCGGGCGCGGACAGTCGTTCCCTGTGTCGTACCATTCGCGGGCGCGGTAAAGTTGACCCTATTCTGGTATCTGATCCGGCGCAGGTGGCGGAAATTCTGGCACCGGTCCTGACCGGTAACGATCTGATTCTGATTCAGGGTGCGGGAAATATCGGCAAAATCGCCCGTACTTTAGCTGAAATCAAACTGAAGCCGCAAACCCAGGAGGATGAGCATCATGGCTGATAAGATTGCAGTCCTCTCTGGCGGCACCTCCGCCGAGCGCGAGGTTTCCCTGAATTCCGGGGCTGCCGTGCTGGCGGGCCTGCGTGAAGGCGGCGTAAACGCGCACCTGGTCGATCCAAAAGAGGTCGACGTGACGCAATTAAAAGCGATGGGCTTCGATAAGGTCTTTATCGCGTTACATGGTCGTGGCGGTGAAGACGGAACCCTGCAGGGGCTTCTGGATCTGATCGGCATGCCTTACACCGGCAGTGGCGTGATGGCTTCCGCCATCTCTATGGATAAACTGCGCAGTAAGTTACTCTGGCAGGGCGCGGGGCTACCTGTTGCACCTTGGGTGGCGCTGACCCGTCGCGAATTTGAATTGGGCCTGTCGGACAGCGTTAATACACGCATTGCGTCACTGGGCTTACCGGTTATTGTAAAGCCGAGCCGGGAAGGGTCGAGCGTCGGGATGTCAAAGGTCGATAAAGCTGAAGATTTAGCATCTGCTTTAGCGCTGGCATTTCAACACGATGAAGAAGTTCTGATTGAAAAATGGCTCAGCGGGCCGGAATTTACCGTCGCGATGCTTGGCGAAGAAATTTTACCGTCAATTCGCATCCAACCCGCCGGAGTCTTCTATGATTATGAGGCGAAGTATCTCTCTGATGAGACGCAATATTTCTGCCCTTGTGGTCTTGAAGGTGAGCGTGAAGCCGAATTACAGTCCCTGGTGGTAAAAGCCTGGAATGTTCTCGGGTGTCGCGGCTGGGGACGCATTGATGTGATGCAGGACAATGACGGGCAGTTTTATCTGTTGGAAGCCAATACCTCGCCGGGAATGACCAGCCACAGCCTTGTGCCGATGGCGGCGCGTCAGGCGGGAATGAGCTTCTCACAGTTAGTCGTACGTATTCTGGACCAGGCGGGCTGATATGTCTCAGGCTGCATTGAACACGCGCAACCGCGATGACGAAGAAGAATATACTTCTTCACGCCGGAGTAATGGAACGCGTCTTGCAGGGATTATTTTCCTGCTCGGGGTGCTGTGCACCGTGTTTATCAGCGGCTGGATGGTGCTGGGCTGGATGGAAGATGCGCAGCGGCTGCCGCTGTCGAAGCTGGTGGTGACCGGTGAGCGTCACTACACGCGTAACGATGATATTCGCCAGTCAATTTTGGCGCTGGGATCGCCCGGCACCTTTATGACGCAGGACGTCAATATTATTCAGAGCCAGATTGAACGTCTGCCATGGATAAAACAGGCGAGCGTCAGAAAACAATGGCCTGATGAATTGAAGATTCATCTGGTTGAATATGTGCCCATTGCGCGTTGGAATGATCAGCACATGGTTGACGTAGATGGAAATTCCTTCAGCGTCCCGAGCGATCGTGTCAACAAGCAAAATTTACCGATGTTGTATGGCCCGGAAGGCAGCGAAAACGAAGTATTGCAAGGTTTTCGTGAAATGGGCCAGGTGCTGGCGAAGGACAGGTTTACGTTAAAAGATGCTGCGATGACGGCGCGCCGCTCCTGGCAGCTGACGTTGACGAACGGCATTAAGCTCAACCTGGGACGCGGCGACACAATGAAACGTCTGGCGCGTTTTGTAGAACTTTACCCGGTTTTACAGCAGCAGGCGCAGACGGACGGCAAACGGATAAGCTACGTTGATTTGCGCTATGACTCAGGCGCAGCAGTCGGTTGGGAGCCGGCTCCGGTCGAGGAACCTAATCAGCAACAGAATCAGGCACAGGTACAGGCAGAACAACAATGATCAAGGCGACGGACAGAAAACTGGTAGTTGGACTGGAGATTGGCACCGCGAAGGTTGCCGCTTTAGTAGGGGAAGTTCTGCCCGACGGTATGGTCAATATCATTGGCGTGGGCAGTTGCCCGTCCCGTGGTATGGATAAAGGTGGGGTAAACGACCTTGAGTCGGTGGTGAAGTGCGTACAGCGCGCCATCGATCAGGCTGAATTAATGGCAGATTGCCAGATTTCTTCTGTCTATCTGGCCCTTTCTGGCAAGCACATCAGCTGCCAGAACGAAATTGGTATGGTGCCTATTTCCGAAGAAGAAGTGACGCAGGAAGACGTTGAAAACGTTGTGCATACGGCGAAGTCCGTGCGCGTTCGCGATGAGCATCGCGTGCTGCACGTGATCCCGCAGGAGTATGCGATCGACTACCAGGAAGGGATCAAGAACCCGGTTGGTCTGTCTGGCGTGCGTATGCAGGCAAAAGTGCACCTGATCACATGTCACAACGATATGGCGAAGAACATTGTAAAAGCCGTTGAACGTTGTGGCCTGAAAGTTGACCAACTTATTTTCGCCGGTCTGGCGGCAAGTTATTCCGTGCTGACCGAAGACGAACGTGAACTGGGTGTCTGTGTGGTCGATATTGGTGGTGGTACAATGGACATGGCCGTGTATACCGGCGGTGCGCTGCGCCACACCAAAGTGATCCCATACGCAGGGAACGTTGTGACCAGCGATATTGCTTACGCTTTCGGTACGCCACCGAGCGATGCAGAAGCGATTAAAGTACGCCACGGCTGTGCGCTGGGGTCTATTGTTGGCAAAGATGAGAGCGTTGAAGTGCCGAGCGTGGGCGGTCGTCCGCCGCGTAGCCTGCAGCGCCAGACGTTGGCAGAGGTGATTGAGCCACGCTATACCGAGCTGCTCAACCTGGTCAACGAAGAGATTTTACAGTTACAGGAACAGCTTCGTCAGCAGGGCGTGAAACATCATCTTGCGGCGGGGATTGTATTAACCGGCGGTGCAGCGCAAATTGAAGGTCTTGCGGCCTGCGCTCAGCGCGTGTTCCATACGCAGGTGCGTATTGGTGCGCCGCTGAATATTACCGGTTTAACGGATTATGCCCAGGAGCCGTACTATTCAACGGCAGTGGGCCTGCTCCACTACGGGAAGGAATCTCATCTCAGTGGTGAAGCAGAAGTGGAAAAACGCGTCTCAGTGGGGTCGTGGGTCAAACGACTGAACAACTGGCTGCGAAAAGAGTTTTAATTTTTTAAAGAGACCGGAGAGAATTAGCGGTCTCGGGCGACAGGCACAACGGAGAGAGAAATTATGTTTGAACCTATGGAACTGACCAACGACGCGGTGATTAAAGTCATCGGCGTCGGTGGCGGCGGCGGTAACGCCGTAGAGCATATGGTGCGTGAACGCATTGAAGGTGTTGAATTCTTTGCAGTTAACACCGATGCGCAAGCACTTCGTAAGACGGCAGTTGGCCAGACTATCCAGATCGGCGGTGGTATCACCAAAGGCCTGGGGGCTGGAGCTAACCCGGAAGTCGGCCGTAACGCGGCTGAAGAAGATCGTGAAGCCCTGCGTGCTGCACTGGAAGGTGCGGACATGGTCTTCATCGCAGCAGGCATGGGCGGCGGTACTGGTACCGGTGCAGCACCTGTTGTGGCTGAAGTGGCAAAAGATTTAGGTATCCTGACCGTTGCTGTCGTGACCAAGCCTTTCAACTTCGAAGGCAAAAAGCGTATGGCCTTCGCGGAGCAGGGTATCACTGAGCTGTCCAAGCATGTGGACTCGCTGATCACTATCCCGAACGACAAGCTGTTGAAAGTGCTGGGTCGCGGTATCTCCCTGCTGGACGCCTTCGGCGCGGCAAACGACGTGCTGAAAGGCGCGGTTCAGGGTATCGCTGAACTGATTACCCGTCCTGGCCTGATGAACGTTGACTTTGCAGACGTTCGCACCGTGATGTCCGAAATGGGCTACGCGATGATGGGCTCTGGCGTGGCGAGCGGTGAAGACCGTGCAGAAGAAGCGGCTGAAATGGCTATCTCTTCTCCACTGCTGGAAGATATCGATCTGTCTGGTGCGCGCGGCGTGCTGGTCAACATTACCGCTGGCTTTGACCTGCGTCTGGATGAGTTTGAAACCGTGGGTAACACCATTCGTGCGTTCGCCTCTGACAACGCGACCGTGGTAATCGGTACGTCTCTTGACCCGGAAATGAACGACGAGCTGCGTGTTACCGTTGTTGCGACTGGTATCGGTATGGACAAGCGTCCTGAGATCACCCTGGTGACCAACAAGCAGACTCAGCAACCGGTAATGGATCGTTACCAGCAGCACGGTATGTCTCCTCTGACTCAGGAGCAAAAACCGGCCGCGAAAGTGGTGAACGACCCAACGCCGCAAACGGCAAAAGAGCCAGATTATCTGGACATCCCGGCGTTCCTGCGTAAGCAAGCTGACTAAGAATTGGCTGGAATTTGGGGATTTGCGCTCTTTGTGCTAAACTGGCCCACCGTTAGTGATATACACTCTCGGTTGGATAGTTAATTTGGCGAGATTATACGATGATCAAACAAAGGACACTTAAACGTATCGTTCAGGCGACGGGTGTCGGTTTACATACCGGCAAGAAAGTCACACTGACGTTACGCCCTGCGCCGGCCAATACCGGGGTCATCTATCGTCGCACCGACTTGAATCCACCGGTAGATTTTCCGGCCGATGCCAAATCTGTGCGTGATACAATGCTCTGTACTTGTCTGGTGAACGAGCATGACGTGCGGATTTCTACCGTAGAGCACCTGAACGCCGCCCTGGCGGGTCTGGGTATCGACAACATTATTGTTGAAGTCGATGCGCCAGAAATCCCGATTATGGATGGTAGTGCTGCGCCGTTCGTTTATCTGTTGCTGGATGCCGGCATCGAAGAACTGAACTGTGCGAAGAAATTTGTTCGCATTAAAGAGACCGTTCGCGTCGAAGATGGCGACAAGTGGGCTGAATTCAAACCGTACAATGGTTTCTCGTTGGACTTTACCATCGACTTTAACCATCCGGCGATTGATGCCAGCACCCAACGCTATGCGATGAACTTCTCTGCTGATGCGTTTATGCGCCAGATCAGCCGCGCACGTACGTTTGGCTTCATGCGTGATATCGAATATCTGCAGTCCCGCGGCCTGTGCCTGGGCGGCAGCTTCGATTGTGCCATCGTTGTTGACGATTATCGCGTACTGAACGAAGACGGCCTGCGTTTTGAAGATGAATTCGTTCGTCACAAAATGCTGGACGCGATCGGCGACCTCTTCATGTGTGGTCACAACATCATTGGTGCATTTACCGCGTTTAAATCCGGTCATGCACTGAACAACAAACTGTTGCAGGCCGTCCTGGCAAAACAGGAAGCCTGGGAATATGTGACCTTCGAAGACGAAGCTGAGCTGCCGCTGGCGTTCAAAGCACCGACTATGGTCCTGGCGTAACGGTTAACGCCGTTTCGTAAGAAAAGCGACTGGTTCACCTGGTACTCTCTCCGACCAGGGAAGCCAGTCGTTTTTATTTCTGCCCTTCTGTGATTTGTCCCTCTATTCCCTGGCCTTTGTCGGGTGCCGAATAACGGTGTGTTCGCTGCATTATTGACCGTTTTTACCTGCTACAAGGTGTCATTCCTGCTGCTGTGTAGTGGCTTTAGTGGTAATATCTGGGCGCTAAAAAAAGAATAACTGAACTCAGCCTGCACTGGCGGGCGAATGTGGTGGAGCAAGTGAGCGGAATACTGACGCGCTGGCGACAATTTGGCAGACGTTACTTCTGGCCGCATCTCTTATTAGGGATGGTCGCGGCGAGTTTCGGCTTGCCTGCGCTCAGCAACAGTGCGGAAGCGGCGACACCAGCACGTTCCACTACGACTAAACACGATCTCTCGACGCGGGTTAATTTTACTAATCTCGCGTGGCTAGAAGCCAGCCGTCGTCCTAATTTCTCCGTTGATTACTGGCAGCAGCACGCCATCCGCACGGTTATCCGTCATCTGTCGTTCGCGATGGCGCCGCAGACGATGCCTGTTGCTGAAGAAACGCTGCCGGTTCAGGCTCAGCATCTTGCCCTGCTCGATACGCTTAATGCGCTTCTGACGCAGGACAACCAGCCGCCTGTGAACGTGAGTCAGACGGCGCAAACCGGGTTTGTCTCCCCTGTATCATTCTCCGTTTCGACATGGATTAGCCAGGTTCACGGCATCCGCGCCGGGCCACAACGCCTCAGCTAAATTAACTTTTTCAATACCTTAATTTATCTGCCCGTCTGGGGCGTTTGAGAATTTATTATGCTAATCAAATTATTAACCAAAGTTTTCGGTAGTCGTAACGATCGTACCCTGCGCCGTATGCGCAAAGCTGTAAACGTCATCAACGGTATGGAACCGGCGATGGAGAAGCTCTCTGATGATGAGCTCAAAGCGAAAACGGCGGAATTCCGCGCGCGCCTGGAAAAAGGCGAAACCCTGGAGAGCCTTATTCCGGAAGCTTTCGCGGTTGTGCGTGAAGCGAGTAAACGCGTATTTGGCATGCGTCACTTCGACGTTCAGCTGCTGGGTGGTATGGTGCTTAACGAGCGCTGCATCGCGGAAATGCGTACCGGTGAAGGTAAAACACTGACCGCAACGCTGCCGGCTTACCTGAATGCACTGACCGGTAAGGGCGTTCACGTCGTTACCGTCAACGATTATCTGGCCCAGCGTGATGCCGAAAACAACCGTCCGCTGTTCGAATTCCTCGGCATGACCGTCGGCATCAACATGTCCGGCCTGCCGGCGCCCGCCAAGCGTGAAGCGTATAACGCTGATATCACCTACGGTACCAACAACGAATACGGCTTCGACTACCTGCGTGACAACATGGCGTTCAGCCCGGAAGAGCGCGTCCAGCGCAAGCTGCACTATGCGCTGGTGGATGAGGTTGACTCCATTCTTATCGATGAGGCGCGTACCCCGCTGATCATCTCCGGCCCGGCCGAAGACAGCTCTGACATGTACCGTAAAGTCGACAAAATCATTCCACACCTGCTGCGCCAGGAGAAAGAAGACTCCGATACCTTCCAGGGTGAAGGCCACTTCTCCGTTGATGAGAAAGCGCGCCAGGTGAACCTGACCGAACGTGGTCTGGTGAAAATTGAAGAGCTGCTGGTGGCTGAAGGCATTATGGAAGAAGGCGAGTCTCTGTACTCTCCGAGCAACATTATGCTGATGCACCACGTAACCGCCGCGCTGCGTGCGCACGCGCTGTTCACCCGCGACGTCGACTACATCGTCAAAGACGGTGAAGTCATCATCGTCGATGAACACACCGGTCGTACCATGCAGGGCCGTCGCTGGTCTGACGGTCTGCACCAGGCCGTTGAGGCGAAAGAAGGCGTGGATATCCAGAACGAAAACCAGACGCTGGCGTCTATTACCTTCCAGAACTACTTCCGTCTGTACGAGAAGCTGGCAGGGATGACCGGTACTGCAGATACCGAAGCGTTTGAATTCAGCTCCATCTACAAGCTGGATACCGTGGTTGTGCCAACCAACCGTCCGATGATCCGTAAGGATATGCCGGACCTGGTGTACATGACCGAAGCGGAAAAAATTCAGGCGATCATCGAAGATATTCGTGACCGTACTGCCAATGGTCAGCCGGTTCTGGTGGGGACCATCTCCATCGAGAAATCTGAAGTGGTTTCTAACGAACTGACCAAAGCTGGCATCAAGCACAACGTTCTGAACGCCAAGTTCCACGCTAAAGAAGCAGACATTGTTGCTCAGGCTGGCTATCCGGCAGCCGTGACCATCGCCACCAACATGGCGGGCCGTGGTACCGATATTATGCTGGGCGGTAGCTGGCAGGCTGAAGTTGCAGAGCTGGAAAACCCAACGCCAGAGCAGATCGCGCAGATCAAAGCCGACTGGCAGGTGCGCCACGACGCGGTGCTGGCATCCGGTGGCCTGCACATCATTGGTACCGAGCGTCACGAATCTCGTCGTATCGACAACCAGCTGCGTGGCCGTGCGGGTCGTCAGGGGGACGCCGGTTCTTCCCGCTTCTATCTGTCTATGGAAGATGCGCTGATGCGTATTTTCGCCTCCGACCGCGTGTCCGGCATGATGCGTAAGCTGGGCATGAAGCCAGGCGAAGCCATTGAGCACCCGTGGGTGACTAAAGCGATCGCTAACGCCCAGCGTAAAGTGGAAAGCCGCAACTTCGATATTCGTAAGCAGCTGCTGGAATACGATGACGTTGCCAACGATCAGCGTCGTGCAATCTACACCCAGCGTAACGAACTGCTGGACGTGTCCGACGTGAGCGAAACCATCAACAGCATCCGCGAGGATGTGTTCAAAGCCACCATCGACGCGCATATTCCACCGCAGTCTCTGGAAGAGATGTGGGATGTTGAAGGCCTGCAGGAACGCCTGAAAAACGACTTCGATCTCGATCTGCCAATCAAAGAGTGGCTGGACAAAGAGCCTGAGCTTCATGAAGAGACCCTGCGCGAACGTATCTTTGAAACCGCGCTGGAGGTTTACAAGCGTAAGGAAGAAGTGGTTGGCGCTGAGATGATGCGACACTTCGAAAAAGGCGTGATGCTGCAGACGCTGGACTCCCTGTGGAAAGAGCACCTGGCGGCGATGGACTACCTGCGTCAGGGTATCCACCTGCGTGGCTATGCACAGAAAGATCCGAAGCAGGAGTACAAGCGTGAATCCTTCTCCATGTTTGCCTCTATGCTGGAGTCGCTGAAGTATGAAGTGATCAGCACCCTGAGTAAGGTTCAGGTGCGTATGCCGGAAGAAGTGGAAGCGATGGAGCAGCAGCGTCGTGAAGAAGCTGAGCGTCTGGCGCAGATGCAGCAGCTGAGCCACCAGACCGACGAAAGCGAAGCCGCAGCAGCGATCGCCGCGCAGACCGGCGATCGTAAAGTGGGTCGTAACGATCCATGCCCATGTGGTTCTGGTAAAAAATACAAGGCCTGCCACGGCCGTCTGAACTAAGTTCATAAAAAAAGAAAAGGCGCAGACATCTGCGCCTTTTTTATGGAAGTGAAACTATGAAAATACTGCAAATTGCCGTCGGGATTATTCGCAACCCGCAAAACCAAATCTTCATCACCCAGCGCGCTGCCGACGCCCATATGGCGAACAAGTGGGAGTTTCCTGGTGGGAAAATCGAATCAGGAGAAACGCCGGAAGAGGCGCTGGTGCGTGAGCTGCAGGAAGAGGTGGGGATTACCCCGCTTGGTGCCACGCTGTTTGATAAGCTGGAATACCAGTTTCCCGACAGGCACATCACGCTGTGGTTCTGGCTGGTGGAAAGCTGGGAAGGTGACCCATGGGGAAAAGAAGGACAGCCGGGTAACTGGGTGGAACTTCAGGCCAGTGATGCCGACAAATTCCCGCCAGCCAATGAGCCTGTGATCCGCCGCTTAGCGGCAAATATGTAGGCCTGCCGGACGGAGCGCCAGCAGGCTTTGAACGTTACGGCTGGCTTTCGCTCCAGTCATCGCTATCCGAGAGGTCCCCTTCGCTCGGAATACGTTTCTCTTCCGCTGCCCATTCGCCCAGGTCAATGAGCTGACAGCGCTTGCAGCAGAATGGGCGAAATGGACTCACTTCGCCCCAGACAACGGTTTTGCCACAGGTTGGGCAGTTTACGGTGGTGACGTCAGACATTGGCACTCCTTAACAACAGGCCAGTTCAAAATCGAGGCGTTCCGGCACGGTGCCATTTTCACTGTCGAGCGGCATAAAGCGGATCGCGAAACGGCTTTTATGCCCGGAAATTTGCGGATAAAGCTGCTCGCCAAGAGACAGATTTAGACGCAGAAGATCGGCGTCGTCGCCGTTGTCCTGATAAAAACCGTTGAGACTGGTTTGCTTGCGGAACGGGGCAGAGTTACGCACAAGATCGAGGATCAGCGATAACGTCTGATTCATCGGCTCCAGGCTGCCCAGCCAGCTGTTTACCTGACGATCGCGCTGTTCCTGCGGCATATGCAGCCACATATGCAGCGTTGGCAGGTCAAAGCTACAGCAACCGCCCGGTATGCTCAGGCGCTGGCGCACCAGCGCAATCAAACGGTCTTCTCGTAAATATTGCCCAACGCGCGGCGCTGCCATCAGCGTTGTGCTGCTGTTTTTCAATTGCTGACGTAAGGCGTCAATCCGGCTTTGATCCACGCCCGGCACTTCGGCCCAGGCCTGTAATTTACGCTGCTGGCGCTCCAGCTCTTTCAACAGCTCCGTACGGACATCGCCACGCTCAATCACATCCAGCAGATCGCCTACGTTGCGAAAGAAGTGCAACGCCGTGGCATGATCGTTAACAGGAAGATGTTGTGAAAGCTGTTGGATAAGAAATTCAATGCGCAGCCAGGTACGCATTTTTTCATTAAGCGGGTGCTCAAAAAGAATGTGAGTGGACATTATGGTTTTTCCTGTGCAACGGCCTGCGCGGCGAACGTCAGATACTGCGCGTGCAGACGGGCAACATCCGATGCAATGGCATCTGGTGCGCCGTTATTATCAATAACATCATCCGCAACGGCAAGGCGCTGAGCGCGCGTGGCCTGAGCGGCAAGAATTTGTTCAGCATGTTCACGCGAGACGTGGTCGCGCGTCATGGTTCGCTGGATTTGCGTTTCGGGTGTGACATCAATCACCAGTACCCGATTGGCTTTCTTATACAGCTGATTTTCCACCAGGAGCGGAACCACCCACAGGACATAGGGCGAGCGGGCTGCGGCTATCTGACGCTGAGTTTCCTGGTGGATAATGGGGTGGAGCAGGGCATTAAGCCAGGCTTTTTCCGCAGAATCAGAAAAAATATATTCGCGAAGCTGACGGCGGTTCAGCGTGCCGTCGGCATTGATGATTGCCTGACCGAAATGGTCTGCGATGGCCTTTAGCGCGGGTGTATCGGGCTCTACCACCTGACGGGCAATAATATCGGCATCAATAATCGCGATGCCGAGACGAGAAAACGCGTCCGCAACGGTACTTTTGCCACTACCGATGCCGCCGGTTACTGCGACGATATACCCCATTAAATCAAATCCTGGGAATTATTCATTATGAAAATCAGTTGCTTAAAAAACAAACGTGCGACAGTAATTGTTTGATTCTCTTTACCCGCTTTTTACCAGGTAAATTTATAGGATTGTAGCGTAAAAAAAGAGAATTTCGCAGTCTTGCGGAGCAGGTATTAGTGCGTATGATAGCGTCACTGGAGTTGTGCTTTTAACATATTTGCCTCTAACCCCAGGAATCCGCACATGCGTATCGAAGAAGATCTGAAGTTAGGTTTCAAAGACGTTCTTATCCGCCCTAAACGCTCTACACTGAAAAGTCGCTCAGACGTTGAACTCGAACGTCAATTCACCTTTAAACACTCCGGTCAGACCTGGTCTGGCGTGCCAATCATTGCTGCCAACATGGATACGGTCGGTACCTTTGAGATGGCAACGGCGCTGGCTCAGTTCGATATTCTTACTGCAGTCCACAAGCACTACACTCCTGAAGAGTGGAACGCGTTTGTTGCGTCCGCCTCTGCTGATGTGGTGAAGCACGTGATGGTCTCCACGGGTACCTCCGATGCAGATTTCGAAAAGACCAAACAGATCCTGAATGCCAACCCAGCGCTTAGCTTCGTTTGTATTGATGTGGCGAACGGTTACTCCGAGCACTTCGTACAGTTCGTCAGCAAGGCGCGCGAAGCCTGGCCGAACAAAACTATCATCGCGGGCAACGTGGTGACCGGTGAAATGTGTGAAGAGCTGATCCTTTCCGGTGCCGACATCGTGAAAGTGGGCATTGGCCCGGGCTCCGTATGCACCACGCGCGTTAAGACCGGAGTTGGTTATCCGCAGCTTTCCGCGGTCATTGAATGTGCCGATGCGGCGCACGGCCTGGGCGGCCAGATTATCAGCGACGGCGGTTGCACCATGCCGGGCGATGTCGCAAAGGCCTTTGGCGGCGGCGCGGACTTCGTGATGCTCGGCGGTATGCTGGCAGGTCACGAAGAGAGCGGCGGCACCGTAGTGGAAGAGAACGGCGAGAAATTCATGCTGTTCTACGGTATGAGCTCTGAGTCCGCGATGACCCGTCACGTCGGTGGCGTGGCTAAATACCGTGCGGCAGAAGGCAAAACCGTGAAGCTGCCACTGCGCGGTCCGGTTGAAAACACCGCGCGCGATATTCTCGGTGGCCTGCGCTCAGCCTGCACCTACGTAGGTGCATCCCGCCTGAAAGAGCTGACGAAACGCACGACGTTTATTCGCGTTCAGGAGCAGGAAAACCGCGTTTTCAATAGCCTGTAATGGCTTTCGCTGGCGCATGCCCGTGCGCCAGCGCTGTTGCACTACCCCGCGCTCATCGCATCTCCCAGATGGAAAATCGGCAGATACATTGCCACCACCAGCGTGCCGATGATGACTCCAGTAACAACCAGCAGCAGCGGCTCCAGAAGCGCCGCCAGGTTGTCTGCCCGTTGAAAGGTCTGTTCCGTGTGATGGCGGGCAAGGTTTGCCAGCATGACGTCCAGCGAACCTGACATCTCGCCGGTTCGTAAGAGCTGGATGCAGAGCGGGGTAAACATCGCCGCTTTCTGGAAGGAAGACCAGACGGGGAGACCTTTTTCGATCTCCTCCCTTATGCTGCTGAGTATCCCTTGCCAGTACCGGCTTTCAACGGTCTCTTCTGCGCTCTCAAGACCCTGTAAGAAGGCAATGCCCGCCTGCTGCGTAAGTGACAGCACGGTGAAGATCTGCCCCAGCTTTTGCCCTTTCGCCAGCGCTCCCATTACGGGAAAACTCAGCAGAATACGCTGCCAGCGAGGATGGTGTCGCAGAGCCCAGGCTGCGGTTACGGGAACAAGTAGCATCGCGAACAGCACGAGGGCATATGACTGCATAAACGCGGCTATCCCCATCACTATTCGCGTCAGTGCCGGAAGCGGGGTGTTAAACGTTTTGTAAATCGCGGCAAACTCGGGCAAAACCAGGGTGACCATTGCCAGCACGACGAGCACCGCCAGCGTCAGGACGATCGCCGGGTAGCGCAGCGCTTTTTTCACTTTCGCGTTGAGCTGCTGCTGCGCTTTTTGCTGCTCTGCAAGCTCCCGGCAGCACGCTTCAAGCTTCCCTGTTAGCTCTCCGGTTTTCACCATTGAGATATGCAGTGGGCTAAAGACTGCTGGCCACCGTTTAAGCGCCTCAGAAAAAGGACGCCCTTCGCTGAGTTCATCGGCAACGCTTTGCAGTAGCCCCCGCCACGGTTCTACTGGATGCTGGTCTGCCAGCATTTGCAGACTATGTGCGAGCGTCAGGCCGGCCTGCAGAAGCGTTGCGAGCTGACGAAACATCTCGTAGCAGTGATGTGGACGCCAGCGGTGTCTTTGAGCGCATCGGGTCAGGGCCAGGGGATGGAGGTCGTTACGCATCAGCCTGGTGAAGGCCGCGCTGCGGTCTGTGGCCCAGAGAACCCCGCTTCGGGGTTCTCCTTCAGCGGAGATTGCTCGCCAGCGCCAGAGTTGATTAACGGCCATCGGGCATTCCCAGAACACGCACTAACTCTTCAAGCGTAGTGAGCCCTTGCTCGACGGCCATGCAGCCGTGTTCAAACAGCGAGATGAGTCCCGCCTGCCGTGCACTGGCTTCTATCACCTCAATGCCTGCCCCGCTGGCAATCGCCTGGCGCAGGGGATTATCGATCGCAAGCGCTTCAAAAATGGCCACGCGGCCGTAAAAACCGTGATAACAACGATCGCAGCCTGCGGGCTGCCAGCGAGGAAGTTGCCGCGTCCAGGCCGAGCGCGGTAAGTCCGTATGCTCCCCTGTTTTCTGTCGGCAGTGCGGGCAAAGGCGTCGAACCAGCCGCTGGGCAATCACCATCGAGAGCGCGGAAGAGATCATCCAGCGTGCAATGCCCATCTGCTCCAGACGAATGAGGGTTTCCATCGTCGAGTTGGTGTGCAGCGTCGACAGCACCAGGTGTCCGGTCTGTGCGGCTTTGATGGCAATTTCTGCCGTTTCACCATCACGAATTTCCCCAACCATAATGATGTCCGGATCCTGACGGAGCAGCGCCCTCAGTACGCTCTGGAATGTTAAGCCCGCGCGGGGGTTAATCTGAGTCTGATTTAACCCTACAAGCGGGATCTCAATGGGATCCTCAACGCTGCAGATGTTGACGTCAGGGGTGTTACGCGCCTGCAGCGCGCTGTAGAGCGTTACGGTTTTGCCGCTGCCCGTCGGGCCGGTGACCAGAATTAGCCCCTGAGGCTGGTGGAGTACCTCATTAAAACAGGCCAGCTGTTTAGCGCTCATGCCAAGCGCGCTCGGTTCCAGCGCCTGCTGAACCTGGTGCAGCAGGCGCAGCACAATCTTTTCCCCGCCGCTGCAGGGAAGCGTGGAGATACGAAACGAGACTGGCTCGTTTGTCAGCTCAATCGTAAACTGACCGTCCTGCGGTAAGCGGCGTTCTGCAATATCCAGATTACCCAGCACTTTTAACCGGGCGCTGAGCATCGTCGTCAGCGCGGCGGAAAGGGGAGGCTGCGGGTAAAGTACCCCGTCGATACGCAAGCGGATCTGGCACGCGTGCTCCATCGGTTCGATATGGATGTCAGACGCGCGCTGGTTTATTGCCTGCTGCAGCGTGTGGTTGAGGATATCCACCGCGGAGTGGGGTTGTGAAACGACAGGCAGATGCGATTGCGCGGTTAACTGCCGGTGCTTTTCCATGCGTTCAGCGCTCCAGCATTCGATATCAATCCGCTTCTGGGTCGCGAAGCGCAGGGCCTCCATCAGTTCAGGCGCGGGGTTTCCCACGACGGCGATGCTAATCATGTCGCTGTCGCTGGTGAGCAGCAGCGCATGGTGGCGAAGACAAAGTGCCACGAGTTGATCGGTGTTCATTATCCGCTCCTCAGTAAGTGTCGAAGCGGAAGACGTCTTCGCAGGCCTGCTTAAGCGCGCTGTCAGCACTGATGTTGCAGTCACGCGTCCAGCCCGTCATACCGTTGCCGTTGTTCCACTGTGGCGTCATGGTTACCGTCAGCCCGTTCAGGCTTTCCTGGCCCGTTAAGGCCACGACCCCTTTCGCCACGCTCATTCCTGAAACGTAACGCGTCGTGGCAGGAGAGGGAATACCGTTACTGCCGGCATCGCAGCTTTCCACGCCGCCGCGATCGAGCGCACAAAGCTCAATGGCGGTACGGTAAGGCACGAAAGTTTGCAGCATATCGGTGAGGGCTGCTTTACGCAGGTAGTTCTGATAGGCGGGAACACCGATGGCGCTCAGAATCGCAATAATGCCAATGACCACCATCAGCTCAATGAGCGTGAATCCTTGTTGTCTGTCCATATCTGCTCCTTATGCAAAGTGGCGCTACTTTGTCAGCGGGACAGGGCAGAAACGAGGGGCAAATAAGGGAACGGGAAAGAGGCTTCAGAGAATTCATTCCGTGTTGCAGGAAGAGACAATGGATTTGCGAGCAGAGCTGAAATTCCCCCCTCCGGGCAGAGAGGGGAGCGCGCGTTATTTGAAGCGCATTGAGAGGTCGAGGGCGCGAACGTGCTTGGTCAGCGCGCCGACGGAGATGTAATCCACGCCGGTTTCAGCGAACTCACGGATCGTGTCGAAAGTGACGTTTCCGGAGACTTCAAGCTGGGCCCGGCCGTTGGTCAGTTTCACCGCCTCGCGCATCTGCTCCGTCTCGAAGTTATCGAGCATGATGATATCGGCCCCGGCCTTAATCGCCTGCTCCAGCTCTTCCAGGCTTTCAACTTCCACCTCAACCGGCACATCCGGGTGCAGCCAGAAGGCTTTCTCCACCGCCTGACGTACGGAGCCAGAAGCAATTATGTGGTTCTCTTTAATCAGGAAGGCATCGGATAAACCGAGACGATGGTTTGCGCCGCCGCCGCACAGTACCGCATACTTCAGGGCGGTGCGCAGACCTGGCAGCGTTTTGCGGGTATCCAGCAGCTGGGTTCGGGTGCCGGCCAGCAGGTCAACGTAGCGGCGAACTTCACTGGCGACGCCAGAGAGCGTTTGGACAAAATTTAGCGCGGTACGCTCGCCGGTCAGCAATACGCGGGATGGCCCGTCCAGCTCGAACAGTGGCTGATTGGCGGTCACCGCATCACCATCTTCAACGTGCCATGTCACCTGCACATCGTCGCCCGCCAACTGAGTAAAGACCTCTTCAACCCAACGCTTGCCGCAAAAAACGCCCTCCTCACGGGTGATAATGACCGCGTGCGAGCGTGTCTCTTTTGGCAACAATTGTGCGGTAATGTCTTTATCGGCGTTAACGTCACCCCCCAGGTCTTCTTTCAACGCATGGGCGACGCTTGCCGGAATATCCATATTAATACGTTCCAGAAGCGCTTCACGTCGGTGGTCGGGGTTGTAGCGGCGAGGCGGCATGATAAAACTCCAAATTGGTAACGAATCATAATATTGAAACATGCTACTCTGAACCGAGTCATTGCACCATACAGAAGGAGTTCCAGCATGTTGTTAGAAAACGGATGGCTGGTGGATGCGCGGCATGTGCCCTCGCCGCACCACGACTGCCGCCCGGAGGATGAAAAGCCCACACTGCTGGTGGTTCATAATATTAGCCTCCCGCCGGGTGAGTTTGGCGGCCCGTGGATCGATGCGTTATTCACGGGAACGATAGATCCCAATGCCCATCCTTTCTTCGCTGAGATTGCGCATTTGCGCGTGTCGGCTCACTGCCTGATTCGCCGTGATGGTGAGGTGGTTCAGTATGTTCCTTTTGATAAGCGCGCCTGGCATGCCGGTGTGTCGATGTATCACGGGCGCGAACGGTGCAACGATTTCTCAATAGGGATCGAGCTGGAAGGCACGGACACGCCCCCCTACACCGATGCTCAGTATCAGCAGCTGGTTGCTATTACCCACACGCTTATCGGACTCTACCCGGCAATCGCCGACAATATTACCGGTCACAGCGATATCGCTCCGGCGAGAAAAACCGATCCCGGCCCGGCATTTGACTGGTCACGGTTTCGCGCCATGCTTGCCGCGTCGTCAGAATAAGGAGATACCATGACGTTGTTTACCATGCTGCTGGTTATCATCGCTGAACGCCTGTTCAAGCTCGGCGAACACTGGCAACTGGATCATCGGCTGGAAGTGTTATTCCGCCGCATCAAGCACTTTTCCATGCTGCGCACGCTGCTGATGATGGCGGGCGTGATGGCGATTACCTTCCTGCTTCTGCGCTCGCTGTACGGACTGTTTTTCAACGTGCCGCTGCTGGTGGTGTGGATCCTGCTCGGCGTGCTGTGTATTGGTGCGGGCAAGGTGCGCTTGCACTATCATGCCTACCTGAAAGCTGCCTCCCGTGACGATGCCCACGCGCGCGGCGCGATGGCGAGCGAGCTGACGATGATCCACGGCGTGCCGCCGGACTGCGACGAGCGCGAGTTCCTGCGCGAGCTGCAAAACGCGCTGCTGTGGATTAACTTCCGCTACTACCTGGCACCACTGTTCTGGTTTGTGGTGGGCGGCCCGTGGGGGCCGGTACTGCTAATGGGCTATGCGTTTCTGCGCGCCTGGCAGACCTGGCTTGCCCGTTATCTGACGCCGCATGAGCGTTTGCTGTCCGGCATTGATGCCATCCTGCACGTGCTCGACTGGCTTCCGGTGCGTCTGGTAGGCGTGGTGTACGCGTTAATTGGCCACGGTGAAAAAGCGCTGCCCGCATGGTTCGCTTCGCTTGGCGACCGCCATACGTCGCAGTACCAGGTGTTAACGCGCCTGGCGCAGTTCTCACTGGCGCGCGAGCCGCATACCGACAAGATTGAAACGCCAAAAGCCGCCGTTTCAATGGCGAAGAAAACGTCGTTTGCGGTGGTCGTGATTGTGGCGCTGCTGACCATTTACGGCACGCTGGTGTAACCCAGCGCGCCGCAAACACTACAGCGTATCCGCAGGCGGGATGCCGAAATCAGGCATCCCGTTTTCGTCCCAGCGGACAAGCTTCAGGCGGGTATGACGGTTCGGATCGTACAGCGGATCGCCCTCAATTTCGGTGTAATTACGCGCGTGATACACCAGTACATCTTCCCCTTCCGGCGTTTGCGTAAAGCTGTTGTGTCCTGGCCCGTACTGGCGGTTCTCAAAGCTGGTGACGAAAACCGGGCGAGGGGATTTGTGCCAGTTTGCCGGGTTTTGCGGATCGGCGTTCATATCTATCCACAGTAATCCCATGCAGTAGTTCTCATCGGTGGCGCTGGCAGAGTAGCTGATAAACAGCTTATCGTCATGGAACAGCACCGCAGGGCCTTCGTTGACCCAGAAACCGCGGCATTCCCAGTCGTATTCCGGTTTGCTGAGCATCACCGGCTCGCCTTTCAGCGTCCGCGGATTCTCCATTTCGCACAGATAAAGATTGGAGTTGCCGGTGATATTCGGCGCTTTCTGCGCCCATAAATACCAGCGTTTCCCCTGATGAACAAAGGTGGTGGCGTCCAGGGCGAAGGTGTCGAACTGCGTTTTTATCTGACCTTTTTCCGTCCACGTACCGGTGAGCGGATCGCCGTCAGCACATTCAATGGCGAACATGCGGTGCTGGAACATCCCGAGCGCGTCGAGCGCCTGGGTGTGCGTCGCGGCAAAATAGATGTACCACTTGCCGTCGACGTGGTGCAGTTCGGGCGCCCAGATTAGCTGGCTCATCGGGCCGGTGTCGGGTTTGCGCCAGACCACCACCTCTTCAGCGTCGCGTAGCCCTTCCAGCGAGTCTGCGCGGCGGATCGCCAGCCTGTCGTACTCCGGCACGGAGGCAATAAAATAGTACTGCCCCTCATGGCGTAAAATGTACGGGTCGGCGCGTTGTTCGATAAACGGATTTGGCCAGGTTTGCATTCGGCTTTCCTTATTTAGTCTCAGCGGCTTTAAGTTCCTGATAATCATTCAGCTCGCGGTAGTTGGTGCGGCGCTTCTCCAGATCGGCCTGGATCTGCTTCATGGTTTCGCGATCCACTTTCAGCAGACGTACCACGCCCGCGGTAATTAAGTATCCAATGCCGGGAATAACGGTAAAGAGCAGCACGATCCCGTTAATGGCGTCCGCGCTTTGCGCTTTCGCGCCCGCGTCATAACCGTACCAGGAGAGCAGGAAGCCGACCATCGCTCCGGCAATCGCCAGGCCCAGCTTCAGGAAGAAGATGTTGCCGGAGAAGCTGATGCCCGTGATGCGCTTCCCGGTCTTCCACTCGCCGTAGTCGTCCACGTCGGCCATCAGCGACCAGTGCAACGGAGACGGGATCTGGTGCAGGATGTTCAGCAGGAAGTAGAGCACTACGATGGTGACGGTGGCTTTCGGGTCGAAGAAATAGAAGGCGCAGGAGAATACCGCCAGCACGATGTTGGTCCAGAAGAAGACCTTCAGCTTGCACCAGCGGTCAGTCAGCACTTTTGCCAGCACGCTGCCGAGCATCATGCCGACAACGCCCAGGCTGATAAACAGGGTGGCGAAGTGGGTGCTCTGGCCCATCACCCAGGTGACGTAATACATGGTCGCCGCCATGCGGATAAAGCCCGGACAGACGTTGCACAGCGTCAGCAGCAGAATGCGTACCCACTGGTCGTTCTTCCACACGTCTTTCAGGTCATTTTTCAGCTCGTCGTTGGTCTGTACCGCCGGGCGTACGCGCTCGCGCACGGTGGCGAAGCAGAACAGGAACATACAGGTACCTGTCAGCGCCAGGACGGTCATTGCCATCTGGTAGCCCTTGGCTTTGTTATCCCCGCCAAACCAGTCGGCCATCGGCAGCAGCGTTAATGAGAGCAGCAGCGTGGCGATGCCGACCAGCACGAAGCGATACGACTGGCAGGCCACGCGCTCTTTTGGATCGTTGGTGATCACCCCACCTAACGAGCAGTAGGGGATGTTGATGGCGGTATAGGTGAGCGACAGCAGGAAGTAGGTGACAAACGCATAGATAACTTTGCTGTTATAGCTCCACTCCGGGGTGGTGAACATCAGGATGCTGAACAGCGCGTAGGGGAAGGCAATCCACAGCAGCCATGGACGAAACCGGCCATATTTACTGCGGGTACGGTCGGCAATCGCCCCCATGATCGGGTCCGTTACGGCGTCAATCACGCGGACGGAAAGCAGCAGTACGCCGACCAGCGCAGGCGCCAGGCCAAAAATATCCGTGTAGAAATAGTTAACAAACAACATGATGGCGCCGAAGATAATGTTGCATCCCGCGTCGCCCATCCCATAGCCGATCTTTTCTTTTACTGACAGTTTGTTGTTATCCATCGACAGCTCTCCGGTTTACGGTATGGAGAGAATTATTTGCTGGCAAAGGAATATATGCGTTGCAGTATCAGGGCGGTGATATGGATAAATGCGCTATGGGCGTGAAAGTGTGAGGGAGGTAACAACGCGCGGCACCCGCAAAAGCAAGGTGCCGTGGTGGGAGGCTTAGTGCGCCTTCATGGCATTACGGCTTTTCTGGCTGAAGAGATAGCCAACGCCAAGGATCGCAATCCAGACCGGGATCAGGTAGACGGAAATCGCCATACCCGGCGTGATCAGCATGATCACCAGCACGGCCGCCATAAACAGCAGGCAGATCCAGTTACCCAGCGGATACAGCAGGGCAGGGAAGCGCGTAGTGACGCCCTGCTGCTGCTTCGCGCGGCGGAACTTCATATGCGCCAGGCTGATCATTGCCCAGTTGATGACCAGCGCAGAGACCACCAGCGCCATCAGCAGGCCAAACGCCGATTCCGGTGCCATATAGTTAATCAGCACGCACAGCGCGGTCACGATGGCTGAAACAATGATGGTATTGACCGGCACGCCGCGTTTATCAACGTTGAGCAGCATCTTAGGCGCGTTGCCCTGCTGGGCAAGGCCGAACAGCATGCGGCTGTTGCAGTATACGCAGCTGTTGTAAACGGAGAGCGCTGCAGTCAGCACCACGATGTTAAGGGCGTTTGCGACGAAGGTGTCGCCCAGCTCATGGAAGATGAGAACAAACGGGCTGGTGTCAGCGGTCACGCGCGTCCACGGCAACAGGGAGAGCAGCACGGCCAGCGAGCCCACATAGAAGATCAGGATGCGGTAGATAACCTGGTTAGTGGCTTTCGGAATGCTCTGCTCCGGATTGTCGGCTTCTGCGGCGGTGATGCCCACCAGCTCCAGGCCGCCGAAGGAGAACATAATGATCGCCATCATCATCACCAGACCGGTCATGCCGTGAGGCAGGAAGCCGCCCTGTTCCCAGAGATTACGCACGGTAGCCTGCGGGCCACCGTTGCCGCTGAACAGCAGCCAGCCGCCAAAGATGATCATCGCCACAACGGCAATCACTTTGATGATGGCAAACCAGAACTCCATCTCGCCGAACACTTTCACGTTGGTCAGGTTAATGGCGTTGATAATCACGAAGAATGCCGCTGCGGAGGCCCAGGTGGGGATCTCGGGGTACCAGAACTGAATGTACTTCCCGACGGCGGTCAGTTCTGCCATTGCAACCAGAACGTACAGCACCCAGTAGTTCCAGCCGGAGGCAAAACCCGCGAAGCTGCCCCAGTATTTATAGGCAAAATGGCTGAATGAGCCTGCTACCGGCTCTTCAACGACCATTTCTCCCAGCTGGCGCATAATCAGAAAGGCAATAAAACCGGCAATCGCGTAACCCAAAATAATGCCGGGACCGGCTGACTGGATAACGGATGCGCTGCCCAGAAACAGGCCGGTACCAATCGCACCGCCCAGTGCGATGAGCTGTATATGGCGGTTTTTAAGCCCGCGCTTTAGCTGATCGCCGTGCTGTTGAGCTTCCATTTGAAACCTCGTGTGTGGTTGTTATGTTCACGCTGAGCGTGTGTAATTATGAAAGTCCATATTCTGTATTTATTTCTTTACGGTTAAACAAACCGAAAAAAGCGGTGATGACTTCCGTACGCGCCAGAATAGTGGTAAGCGCCTGCGAATGCACCTGCTTTATGAAGGGATGCTGACGACTTGAATAAAAAGAAAGCATTTGTAAATCGGCCCGCTTATTCTTCCTAACCCAACCTATAGAATAGAAATGCTTATTAAGTGGACGAATTTTCATTATTTGCCCTGTTGAATCGCTTCAGATTGCAAAAACCCTCGTTTCATTATGGTTAAAACTCCCTCTTTGGGAGTAATCAACTCATTTGTGCAAAGTTACATTTCTGAAACGTTATTTCTGTAAGGTTGTTAAAATGTGCAGGGTTTACTGATTTCAATCAAAACCAATATGGACAGAAGGTGAATACTTTGTTACTTTAGCGATACGAACCAGAAATTGGTAAGACCAATTGACTCCGGGCAAAAAGGCGTAAGACAGGGAATATGGCCTACAGCAAAATTCGCCAACCAAAACTATCTGATGTGATTGAGCAGCAGCTGGAGTTTTTAATCCTCGAAGGGACTCTGCGCCCGGGTGAGAAACTTCCGCCAGAACGCGAGCTGGCAAAACAGTTCGACGTTTCACGCCCCTCTCTGCGTGAGGCGATTCAACGCCTCGAAGCAAAGGGCTTGCTGCTTCGTCGCCAGGGCGGCGGAACCTTTGTGCAAAACAGCCTGTGGCAGAGCTTCAGCGATCCGCTGGTAGAACTTCTCTCTGACCACCCAGAATCCCAGTTTGATCTGCTTGAGACCCGTCACGCGCTGGAAGGTATTGCGGCCTATTACGCCGCCCTTCGCAGCACTGATGAAGATCGCGTGCGTATCCGCGAACTGCATCAGGCCATTGAACGGGCACAGCAGTCCGGCGATTTAGACGCCGAGTCCAGCGCCGTCGTCCAGTATCAAATCGCCGTCACCGAAGCGGCACACAACGTGGTGCTCCTCCATCTGCTACGCTGCATGGAGCCGATGCTGGCCCAGAACGTTCGTCAGAATTTTGAATTGTTGTATGCCCGTCGGGAGATGCTCCCACTGGTAAGCAACCATCGCACCCGAATATTCGAGGCGATAATGGCCGGGGAGCCGGAGCAGGCGCGCGAAGCGTCGCACCGTCACCTGGCTTTCATTGAGGAAATCTTGCTGGACCGCAGCCGTGAACAATCGCGTCGCGAACGTTCATTACGCCGCATACAGCAACGAAAGGATTAAGCGCCAGGTACTTTTAGAGCGCGGCAACTAAACGCAGAACCTGTCTTATTGTGTTTTCTGACGAAAATACAATGGGACAGGTTCCAGACAAATCAACGTATTAGATAGATAAGGAATACCCCCATGTCAGAACGTCTCCAAAATGACGTGGATCCGATCGAAACTCGCGACTGGCTACAGGCGATCGAATCGGTCATCCGTGAAGAAGGTGTTGAGCGCGCTCAGTATCTGATTGATCAGCTGCTTTCTGAAGCCCGCAAAGGCGGCGTGAAGGTTGCTTCAGGTGCAGGGGCTAGCAACTACGTAAACACGATTGCCGTTGAAGACGAACCGGAATACCCGGGCAATCTGGATCTGGAACGTCGTATCCGTTCTGCAATCCGCTGGAACGCCATCATGACCGTTCTGCGCGCATCCAAGAAAGACCTGGAGCTGGGTGGCCACATGGCGTCCTTCCAGTCTTCTGCAACCGTTTACGAAGTGTGCTTCAACCACTTCTTCCGTGCAGCGAACGAGAAAGACGGCGGCGATCTGGTGTACTTCCAGGGCCACATCTCTCCGGGCATCTATGCACGTGCATTCCTGGAAGGTCGTCTGACCGAAGAGCAGATGAACAACTTCCGTCAGGAAGTTCACGGTAAAGGTCTGTCTTCTTACCCGCACCCTAAACTGATGCCTGAATTCTGGCAGTTCCCTACCGTATCTATGGGTCTGGGTCCAATCGGTGCGATCTACCAGGCTAAATTCCTGAAGTACCTGGAACACCGTGGTCTGAAAGACACCTCCGAGCAGACCGTTTACGCCTTCCTTGGCGATGGCGAAATGGATGAGCCAGAATCCAAAGGTGCGATCACCATCGCAACCCGTGAGAAGCTGGACAACCTGTGCTTCATCATCAACTGTAACCTGCAGCGTCTGGATGGTCCGGTAACCGGTAACGGCAAGATCATCAACGAACTGGAAGGCATCTTCGCGGGTGCTGGCTGGAACGTGATTAAAGTGATGTGGGGTTCCCGTTGGGACGAACTGCTGCGTAAAGATACCAGCGGTAAACTGATCCAGCTGATGAACGAAACCGTTGACGGCGACTACCAGACCTT
This sequence comes from Enterobacter sp. ECC_219_Taxon_10, assembly GCF_058354905.1. Lineage (NCBI taxonomy): Bacteria > Pseudomonadati > Pseudomonadota > Gammaproteobacteria > Enterobacterales > Enterobacteriaceae > Enterobacter > Enterobacter sp. ECC_219_Taxon_10. The sequence continues at coordinate 839,252 of NZ_CM178005.1, forward strand.
CAAATCCAAAGACGGTGCCTACGTGCGTGAGCACTTCTTCGGCAAATATCCTGAAACCGCCGCACTGGTTGCAGACTGGACTGATGAGCAGATCTGGGCGCTGAACCGCGGTGGTCACGATCCGAAGAAAATCTACGCTGCACTGAAAAAAGCGCGCGAAACCAAAGGTAAAGCGACTGTAATCCTGGCCCACACCATTAAAGGTTACGGCATGGGTGATACCGCAGAAGGTAAAAACATCGCTCACCAGGTTAAGAAAATGAACATGGACGGCGTGCGTTACATCCGCGACCGTTTCAACGTTCCAGTGACCGATGAGCAGGTAGAAAACCTGTCTTACATCACCTTCCCGGAAGGTTCAGAAGAGCACAAGTATCTGCACGAACGTCGTCAGGCGCTGAAAGGCTACCTGCCTGCTCGTCAGCCTAACTTCACCGAGAAGCTGGAACTGCCGGCGCTGGAAGACTTCTCTCAACTGCTGGAAGAGCAGAACAAAGAGATCTCTACCACCATCGCTTTCGTTCGTGCCCTGAACGTGATGCTGAAGAACAAGTCGATCAAAGATCGTCTGGTTCCAATCATCGCCGACGAAGCGCGTACTTTCGGTATGGAAGGTCTGTTCCGTCAGATCGGTATCTACAGCCCGAACGGCCAGCAGTACACCCCGCAGGACCGTGAGCAGGTTGCTTACTACAAAGAAGACGAGAAAGGTCAGATCCTGCAGGAAGGTATCAACGAGCTGGGCGCAGGCGCATCCTGGCTGGCTGCTGCGACTTCTTACAGCACCAACAACCTGCCGATGATCCCGTTCTACATTTACTACTCCATGTTCGGGTTCCAGCGTATCGGTGACCTGTGCTGGCAGGCAGGCGACCAGCAGGCTCGCGGCTTCCTGATCGGTGGTACTTCCGGTCGTACGACCCTGAACGGTGAAGGTCTGCAGCACGAAGATGGCCACAGCCACATTCAGTCTCTGACTATCCCTAACTGTATCTCTTACGATCCGTCTTACGCGTACGAAGTGGCAGTCATCATGCATGACGGTCTGCAGCGCATGTACGGTGAAGCGCAAGAGAACATTTACTACTACATCACCACCCTGAACGAAAACTACCACATGCCGGCAATGCCAGCAGGTGCCGAGGAAGGGATCCGTAAAGGTATCTACAAACTCGAAACCATCGAAGGTAGCAAAGGTAAAGTTCAGCTGCTGGGCTCCGGCTCTATCCTGCGTCACGTGCGTGAAGCAGCGCAGATCCTGGCGAAAGACTACGGCGTGGGTTCCGACGTGTACTCTGTAACTTCCTTCACTGAACTGGCGCGTGATGGCCAGGATTGTGAGCGCTGGAACATGCTGCACCCAATGGAAACCCCACGCGTTCCGTACATCGCTCAGGTGATGAACGACGCGCCAGCGGTGGCATCTACTGACTACATGAAACTGTTCGCTGAGCAGGTTCGTACTTACGTTCCGGCTGATGATTATCGCGTACTGGGTACTGACGGCTTCGGTCGTTCTGACAGCCGCGAAAACCTGCGTCACCACTTCGAAGTTGATGCTTCTTACGTGGTTGTAGCAGCACTGGGCGAACTGGCTAAACGTGGCGAAATCGATAAGAAAGTGGTTGCGGACGCAATTACCAAATTCAACATCGATGCAGAAAAAGTTAACCCGCGTCTGGCGTAAGAGGTAAAAGAATAATGGCTATCGAAATCAATGTACCGGACATCGGGGCTGATGAAGTTGAAATCACCGAGATCCTGGTCAAAGTTGGCGACAAAGTTGAAGCTGAACAGTCGCTGATCACCGTAGAAGGCGACAAAGCCTCTATGGAAGTCCCGTCTCCTCAGGCTGGCATCGTTAAAGAGATCAAAGTCTCTGTTGGCGATAAAACCGAGACCGGCAAACTGATCATGATTTTCGATTCCGCCGACGGTGCAGCAGCTGCTGCACCTGCGCAGGAAGAGAAGAAAGCCGCTCCGGCCGCCGCTGCTCCAGCAGCTGCCGCGAGCGCGAAAGAAGTGAACGTGCCTGACATCGGCGGTGACGAAGTTGAAGTCACTGAGATCCTGGTAAAAGTGGGCGATACCGTTGCGGCCGAGCAGTCACTGATCACCGTAGAAGGCGATAAAGCCTCTATGGAAGTGCCGGCGCCGTTCGCCGGTACCGTTAAAGAGATCAAGATCAACACCGGTGATAAAGTGTCTACCGGCTCCCTGATTATGGTCTTCGAAGTGGCGGGTGCTGCACCTTCTGCCGCGCCTGCACAGGCTGCTGCTCCGGCTCCGGCGGCTGCACCAGCGGCTGCTGGCGGCGCGAAAGACGTTAACGTACCGGACATCGGCGGTGACGAAGTTGAAGTGACCGAAGTGATGGTAAAAGTGGGCGACAAAGTTGCCGCTGAACAGTCACTGATCACCGTTGAAGGCGACAAGGCTTCTATGGAAGTCCCTGCGCCGTTCGCCGGTACCGTTAAAGAGATCAAAATCAGCACCGGCGACAAAGTGTCTACCGGCTCTCTGATCATGGTCTTCGAAGTGGAAGGCGCTGCGCCTGCAGCAGCTCCAGCTGCCGCGGCTGCTCCAGCACCGGCTGCTGCACCGGCTCAGGCTGCTAAACCCGCAGCTGCTCCTGCTGCTAAAGCAGAAAAATCTGAGTTCGCTGAAAACGACGCTTACGTCCACGCTACCCCGCTGATTCGCCGCCTGGCGCGCGAGTTCGGCGTGAACCTGGCGAAAGTGAAAGGAACCGGCCGTAAGGGTCGTATCCTGCGCGAAGACGTGCAGACCTACGTGAAAGACGCGGTGAAACGCGCCGAAGCTGCACCAGCTGCAGCCGCTGGCGGCGGTATCCCGGGCATGCTGCCATGGCCGAAAGTGGACTTCAGCAAGTTCGGCGAAATCGAAGAAGTGGAGCTGGGCCGCATTCAGAAAATCTCTGGTGCGAACCTGAGCCGTAACTGGGTGATGATCCCGCACGTTACGCACTTCGACAAAACCGATATCACCGATCTGGAAGCGTTCCGTAAACAGCAGAACGCCGAAGCTGAGAAGCGTAAGCTGGACGTGAAATTCACCCCAGTGGTCTTCATCATGAAAGCCGTTGCCGCTGCCCTTGAGCAGATGCCACGCTTTAACAGCTCCCTGTCCGAAGATGGTCAGAAGCTGACGCTGAAGAAATACATCAACATCGGTGTTGCGGTTGATACGCCAAATGGTCTGGTTGTTCCGGTCTTCAAAGACGTGAACAAGAAGAGCATTACTGAGCTGTCCCGTGAACTGACCACCATCTCCAAAAAAGCGCGTGATGGTAAGCTGACTGCCGGCGAAATGCAGGGCGGCTGCTTCACTATCTCCAGCATCGGCGGCCTGGGTACCACCCACTTCGCGCCGATTGTTAACGCGCCGGAAGTGGCTATCCTCGGTGTGTCCAAGTCCGCGATGGAGCCGGTGTGGAACGGCAAAGAGTTCGTGCCGCGTCTGATGATGCCAATCTCTCTGTCCTTCGACCACCGCGTGATCGACGGTGCTGATGGTGCACGTTTCATCACCATCATCAACAACACCCTGAGCGACATTCGCCGCCTGGTGATGTAATCGAAAAGCCGGCCGCTCGGCCGGCTTTTTTCTGATAACCTCATGGGGTTTATGAGGTTATGGGTGAAAGCGATAATTCGTGAGCCGTTTGTTGTTTCAAAATTGTTAACAATTTTGTAAAATACGGGCGGATAGAACGACCCGGTGGACGACGGGTATAAATTAAGAGGTCATGATGAGCACAGAAATCAAAACTCAGGTCGTAGTACTTGGGGCAGGCCCAGCAGGTTACTCCGCAGCATTCCGCGCAGCGGATTTAGGTCTGGAAACCGTCATCGTAGAACGTTACAGCACCCTCGGCGGTGTTTGTCTGAACGTCGGCTGTATCCCTTCTAAAGCGCTGCTGCACGTAGCGAAAGTTATCGAAGAAGCCAAAGCGCTGGCTGAACACGGTATCGTCTTCGGCGAGCCGAAAACTGATATCGACAAAATTCGTACCTGGAAAGAGAAAGTTATCACTCAGCTGACCGGCGGTCTGGCGGGTATGGCCAAAGGCCGTAAGGTGAAAGTGGTAAACGGTCTGGGTAAATTCACCGGTGCGAACACCCTGGAAGTTGAAGGCGAAAACGGCAAAACCGTGATCAACTTCGACAACGCGATCATCGCGGCAGGCTCTCGCCCAATTGAACTGCCATTCATTCCGCATGAAGATCCACGCGTGTGGGATTCCACCGATGCTCTGGAGCTGAAAACCGTTCCTAAGCGCCTGCTGGTCATGGGCGGCGGTATCATCGGTCTGGAAATGGGTACTGTGTACCATGCGCTGGGTTCAGACATTGACGTGGTTGAAATGTTCGACCAGGTTATCCCGGCTGCTGACAAAGACATCGTTAAAGTCTTCACCAAACGCATCAGCAAGAAATTCAACCTGATGCTGGAAACCAAAGTGACTGCCGTTGAAGCGAAAGAAGACGGTATTTACGTTTCCATGGAAGGCAAAAAAGCCCCATCCGAACCACAGCGTTACGACGCCGTGCTGGTGGCTATCGGTCGTGTGCCGAACGGTAAAAACCTCGACGCGGGCAAAGCTGGCGTGGAAGTGGACGACCGTGGCTTCATCCGCGTTGACAAGCAGCTGCGCACTAACGTGCCGCACATCTTTGCTATCGGCGATATCGTCGGTCAGCCAATGCTGGCGCATAAAGGTGTTCACGAAGGTCACGTTGCCGCTGAAGTTATCGCCGGCATGAAGCACTACTTCGATCCGAAAGTCATCCCATCTATCGCGTACACCGAGCCAGAAGTTGCATGGGTCGGTCTGACCGAGAAAGAAGCGAAAGAGAAAGGCATCAGCTACGAAACCGCCACCTTCCCGTGGGCTGCTTCTGGCCGTGCTATCGCGTCCGACTGTGCTGACGGTATGACCAAACTGATCTTCGACAAAGAGACTCACCGCGTGATCGGTGGTGCGATTGTCGGCACCAACGGCGGCGAGCTGCTGGGTGAAATCGGTCTGGCTATCGAAATGGGCTGTGATGCGGAAGACATCGCACTGACCATCCACGCTCACCCAACTCTGCACGAGTCCGTGGGCCTGGCGGCTGAAGTGTTTGAAGGCAGCATCACCGACCTGCCAAACGCGAAAGCGAAGAAGAAATAAGTTTCTTCAGATGAAAAAAAGCGGCCAATGGCCGCTTTTTTTATGCGCTGTGTTTAGGGTGCCACCGGCTGCCAGGTTTTATCAGGGCTGTAGGCGGCTAGCGCACGGGCTTTCTGCTCTGAATCACTGCCGAGATCGGACTGGTACACCTTGTCGTCCTGGTTAATCACAAAGCTCATTACGCCCGTCTGACCATAGCTGACCGGCCAGGCCACCATCGCAAAACCGTGATTATCCGGCAGGATGCGGAAGCGATAGCCGTGGTAACCCGCACCCGGCTCTTTCGGACTGAACGCCGGGCCAAGCGGGCTCGGCGTTTCTCCGGGCGAGACGGGCCAGTACAGACCGTCCTTTTTCCCTTCAGAGCTGACAATCTTCTGCGCGTATTTCTGGTTCATCGCAAAATAGCTCTGCTGGGCATCTACGTAGGCATGCAGGGCTTCAATGGCGGCGAGCTCGTTACGCCCAATTTCGCGGGTCAGGATCTCCTCGGCCCCTTCTTTGATGTCAAACTGCCAGCCGGAGGCGGTTTTGATCACCGGGATGGGAAGCTGCCAGCCGCTGTTTCCGACCACAAGATGCGCCGTATCCCCTTCGACAACGGTGTTATGACGGACGTTCCAGTCGCGCAGGAAGCGATCGACCGCATCCGGATCAACGCCTTCAGGCGGCAGAAAATCGCGCCAGTTTTCGCCGAGCAGATTGTTCATCGCACTTTCGTTTTGCTCGCTGATGGCGCTTGCCAGCGCATTGGTTGCCTGTTCTGGCGAACTGAAGGATTGCTGCGCCATAACGGTCGCCGAAGCCATGAACAATACTATTCCACTGAGTAATTTACTTTTCATGTCGGCTCCCTTAACGATGACGGAATTCACGGCGTTCTACACGTTCGCCAGAAACCTGGCGCGATTGCTGTTGGCGAGCAGCGAGCTGCCGACTCTGTGCACCTCGCTGCTGCTGCGCCTGCCAGTTGGCGGAGCGGCTGTCGTTGCCGCTCAGGGCATTGGCGCGATGCAGCCTGGCTGGCTGCTGTACCGTCTGTGAAGCCCGCTTCTCCTGTCTGTGCACGGCAGTCTGGTGATTTTCACGCTGCGGTGTACTCGCGCGTTTTACGGTCTGCGGCCTGGCGTCATACCCACGATAGTTATTGCGCTGCGAAATCTGCGCTAACTGCTGCGTCGAGGCCAGACGCTGAGCATCCCGCGTGCCGGTGCGCGGGAAGGTTTTTCCCGTTGATTTTTCCATCTGGCTGAGCGCGGCCTGGCGCTGGCTGTCGCGATTAACCGGCTTTTGCTGCGTTGCGCTTAGCCCTGTGGCTGTATTTGTGGAGTGGAAACGGTTAGCCAACTGATTATTCGGGTAGGGAACGCCCTCACGATAGGCCGGATTGTGCTGCCATGTGCGATTGATATCGGTGAGATGCTGGCCGCTGATTCTGTTGAAATTATCAACATTAATATTGATGTTGTTATCACCGTTGTGGTTATAGCCGCCGTGATTATCCCAGTCGTCATGGTGATGATCCCAGTCATCGTCATCATCCCAGTCGATATTGCTGAAGATGGCGTAGGTTGTTGCGACCCCGAGACTGAAACCCAAACCTTTGACCAGGCTGTCGGTGAATTGCTCGCCGGGGGAGGGCGGGAGATACACCGGCGGGTAAGTGGTGTTGGGCCATGTACCGTAAACCGTATTTGGGTTATAGGTGGGAACGTAAACCACCTGCGGATCGGCGGATTCAATTTTAATGACCGTCGGATTGCTGGTTGTTTCCGTTGCCGTTGCCGTTGTTGATGTTGTTTTTGCCGGTGCGGGCTTCGTGACGGTGGTGACTGTCTGCTGCGGCGTGGATTGCAGCGCACCCGCTTGTTGCGCCAGCAGGCGCAACCGTTGCACCGAATCCATCACGTCTTTCGGCTGCGCGAGAAACGCATCCCCCAGATTTTGTACCCACGGCGGATTTTCACCCATCAGCGACATCAGCTGAGGAAACGCGACCAGCGATTTCACGCTGGGATCCCACGGCTGATTGGCCACCGCCTGAATGGCGGCATCACCCTGCATTTTAGGATTGTCCTTTGACCACTGTGCCGCCTGGATAACGTTAGACGGATAGGTTGACGCCATTAAAATCTGCGACAGCAGGGCATCCGGATAGAGCGCAATGGGGGCAACCCACTGGTCGATTTGCGCGGCAGTGTAGGTTGGCGCGACAACCGGAGCAGGCTGGGCTGCGGCAGGCGCCGGTGCAGCCGGCTGTTGTGCGACGGGGGCAGGCGCAGCGGGCTCCGTTGCGCGTCCTTTGACAAACATCACGCCCGAGGCGGCAAACAGCCCGGCACTGCACAGAAGGACGAGCAGGTGAGGCTTAAAAGGCAACTTCATAAAATGACTCCGATGAGACAAGCGCTGTGCCGTGAGGCGTTACGGTTGGCGTGAGTATCAATTACACGTCTTTTACTTTTTTGACTTTTATTGGGAAGCGTTCGGTGTGTCCTGATAAAGAGTGTGAGTATTTATTACGCAATTATATGCGATGCGGGAAAAACCGGAGGGAATTCAGAAGGCCGCTCTTGCGAGCGGCCAGCAGCTAGTTCATGGCCCGGTGACTGGTTGCTACACCAGCGAAGCAGGCCGGGGGCAACAGTATTACAGCCGAAATGGACTGAAAATAGGTGAAATGCAGTTTCATCCTTTTTCATTCGAAACTGGATGGCAGCTCGTAAACATAAAATATGTGCTTGCGGATCTGCATACTCAGGAACATTATTCATGCCGAGTGCATTGCCGCAAATCTGCCAGCCCGGTGTGCTACCACCGCAAGGCAACAAAATAACCGCTACCAGGCGGTTTTTTTGTACCCAAAATTCATCTCGACCCCCCGCTACACCATGCTTAACGATTCAGCAAATTTTTTAATGTTGCTTTTTTGTAAACGGATTAACACTGTGCAGAAATCCTGCTATGCTGCCCGACGCGGTATCGGGCATTTACCCTACAAACTGCTGTCTCACAGGAGCGTGAAGAGAACGCCCGCCGCATATGACAATGAGAGCGAGGAGAACCGTCGTGCTAGAAGAATACCGTAAGCACGTAGCAGAACGTGCCGCCGAGGGAATTGTACCCAAACCTTTAGATGCAACCCAAATGGCCGCGCTCGTCGAGCTGCTGAAGAACCCGCCTGAGGGCGAAGAAGAATTCCTGTTAGATCTGCTGATCAACCGCGTACCGCCTGGCGTAGATGAAGCTGCCTACGTAAAAGCCGGATTCCTTGCTGCTATCGCCAAAGGCGAAGCCACCTCCCCACTGGTTACTCCTGAAAAAGCCATTGAACTGCTTGGCACTATGCAGGGTGGTTACAACATTCATCCGCTGATTGACGCGCTGGATAACGACAAGCTGGCACCGATTGCCGCTAAAGCGCTCTCTTCCACGCTGCTGATGTTCGATAACTTCTACGATGTGGAAGAAAAAGCCAAAGCGGGCAACGTCTATGCGAAGCAGGTGATGCAGTCCTGGGCTGATGCCGAATGGTTCCTGAACCGTCCAGCGCTCGCTGAAAAAATCACCGTGACCGTCTTTAAAGTGACCGGTGAAACCAACACCGATGACCTCTCTCCGGCGCCGGATGCGTGGTCTCGCCCGGATATTCCTCTGCACGCCCTGGCGATGCTGAAAAACGCCCGTGAAGGCATTGAGCCGGATCAGCCAGGCGTTGTTGGCCCGATCAAACAGATCGAAGCGCTTCAGAAGAAAGGTTTCCCGCTGGCCTATGTCGGTGACGTTGTCGGTACTGGCTCTTCCCGTAAGTCCGCCACCAACTCCGTGCTGTGGTTCATGGGCGACGACATTCCGCACGTGCCAAACAAGCGCGGCGGCGGCCTGTGCCTCGGCGGCAAAATTGCGCCAATCTTCTTCAACACCATGGAAGATGCGGGCGCGCTGCCGATCGAAGTGGATGTGAGCAATCTGAACATGGGCGACGTGATTGACGTCTATCCGTTCAAAGGCGAAGTGCGTGACCACGAGACCAACGAGCTGCTGGCAAGCTTCGAGCTGAAAACTGACGTGCTGATCGACGAAGTGCGCGCCGGTGGCCGTATCCCGCTGATCATTGGTCGTGGCCTGACCACCAAAGCGCGTGAAGCGCTGGGTCTGCCGCACTCGGACGTTTTCCGCCACGCGAAAGACGTTGCGGAAAGCAACCGCGGCTTCTCGCTGGCACAGAAAATGGTGGGTCGCGCGTGCGGCGTTGCCGGTATCCGTCCTGGCGCGTACTGCGAGCCGAAGATGACCTCCGTGGGCTCTCAGGACACCACGGGCCCAATGACCCGTGACGAACTGAAAGACCTGGCGTGCCTGGGCTTCTCGTCTGACCTGGTAATGCAGTCATTCTGCCACACGGCGGCCTATCCGAAGCCGGTTGACGTAACCACGCACCACACGCTGCCTGACTTCATCATGAACCGCGGCGGCGTTTCTCTGCGTCCGGGTGACGGCGTGATTCACTCCTGGCTGAACCGCATGCTTCTGCCGGATACCGTCGGTACCGGCGGTGACTCCCACACCCGTTTCCCAATCGGTATCTCCTTCCCGGCGGGCTCCGGTCTGGTGGCGTTTGCTGCGGCGACCGGCGTAATGCCGCTGGACATGCCTGAGTCGGTGCTGGTGCGCTTCAAAGGTAAAATGCAGCCGGGCATCACCCTGCGCGACCTGGTTCACGCGATCCCGCTGTATGCGATTAAACAGGGCCTGCTGACCGTTGAGAAAAAAGGGAAGAAAAACATCTTCTCCGGCCGTATCCTGGAAATTGAAGGTCTGCCGGATCTGAAAGTGGAGCAGGCGTTCGAGCTGACCGATGCCTCCGCAGAGCGTTCTGCGGCGGGTTGTACCATCAAGCTGAACAAAGAGCCGATCGTTGAGTATCTGACCTCCAACATCGTGCTGCTGAAGTGGATGATTGCGGAAGGCTACGGCGACCGTCGTACGCTGGAGCGTCGTATTCAGGGCATGGAAAAATGGCTGGCGGATCCACAGTTGCTGGAAGCCGACGCAGACGCAGAGTACGCGGCGGTGATCGACATCGATCTGGCGGATATCAAAGAGCCTATCCTGTGTGCACCGAACGATCCGGACGATGCGCGTCTGCTCTCTGACGTGCAGGGCGATAAGATCGACGAAGTGTTCATCGGCTCCTGCATGACCAACATCGGCCACTTCCGTGCTGCCGGTAAGCTGCTGGATACCCACAAAGGCCAGCTGCCGACCCGTCTGTGGGTGGCTCCTCCAACCCGAATGGACGCGGCTCAGCTGACCGAAGAGGGCTACTACAGCGTGTTTGGTAAGAGCGGTGCGCGTATCGAAATCCCTGGCTGTTCTCTGTGTATGGGTAACCAGGCGCGCGTGGCCGACGGTGCGACGGTGGTCTCCACCTCAACCCGTAACTTCCCGAACCGTTTAGGTACCGGTGCGAACGTCTACCTGGCCTCTGCGGAGCTGGCGGCGGTTGCGGCGCTGATTGGCAAACTGCCAACGCCGGAAGAGTACCAGACCTTTGTGGCTCAGGTGGATAAGACGGCGGTGGATACCTACCGCTATCTGAACTTCGACCAGCTCTCTCAGTACACCGAGAAGGCCGACGGGGTTATCTTCCAGACGGCAGTATAAAAAACGCCCCCTCACCCTGGCCCTCTCCCCAAAGGGGAGAGGGAATATAACCCCCTCACCCCTTTGGGGAGAGGGGCTGGGGGTGAGGGGGGATTTATTTTCATTCCTCCCACCTCTCCCGCTTTTTTTCTTCCTCTCTGCTGCGATAATTACCCTAATGGCTTTGCAGAGGAAAATGCTATGGATTACGAATTTCTGCGCGACATCACTGGCGTGGTGAAAGTGCGTATGTCGATGGGGCACGAAGCCGTTGGACACTGGTTTAACGAAGAGGTGAAAGAGAACCTCGCGCTGCTGGATGAAGTCGAACAGGCGGCGAAGACGGTAAAAGGCAGTGAACGCTCCTGGCAACGCGCCGGACATGAATACACGCTGTGGATGGATGGCGAAGAGGTGATGGTGCGCGCTAACCAGCTCGAGTTTTCAGGTGACGAGATGGAAGAGGGGATGAGCTACTACGACGAAGAGAGCCTGTCGCTGTGCGGCGTGGAAGACTTCCTGCAGGTCGTGAATGCCTACCGTGAGTTCATGAAACAGAAGTAACTCCCGAAGCGTCCCTGCTCCGGGCAACACTTACACGGCCGGAATATTGCGGCCGTAGTAGATTTCGCGCATCTCTTTCCAGAGCAGGTCGGTAATGACCTTGCGCTCTTCTTCGCTTAAATCTTCCGGCTTTGTGTGGAACATGTAGTGCTTAAGGTCGAACTCCTTAAGCAACATTTTGGTATGGAAGATGTTTTCCTGGTACACGTTCACGTCCATCATGTCGTACAGCGATTTCATGTCCTCGGACATAAAGTTCTGAATGGAGTTGATCTCGTGGTCGATGAAGTGCTTCATGCCGTTGATATCGCGGGTGAAACCGCGCACGCGATAATCAATCGTGACGATGTCCGATTCCAGCTGGTGGATTAAATAGTTCAGCGCGTTCAGCGGGGAAATCACGCCGCAGGTCGACACCTCAATATCCGCGCGGAACGTGCACAGCCCGCCTTCCGGGTGACTCTCCGGGTAGGTATGCACGCAGATATGGCTTTTGTCCAGGTGGGCGACGACCACTTCCGGCAGCGGGCCCGGGTGTTCAGTTTTGTCGATAAGCTTTGGGTCGACCGGCTCTTCGCTGACCAGAATGGTCACGCTGGCACCCTGAGGTTCATAATCCTGTCGGGCTATGTTCAGGATGTTCGCACCGATGATCGAGCAGGTTTCTGACAGGATCTCGGTCAGACGGTTGGCGTTGTAGAGTTCGTCGATATAGGCGATGTAACCATCGCGTTCTTCCGCTGTTTTGGCATAGCAGATATCGTAAATACAAAAACTCAGGCTTTTGGTCAGGTTGTTAAAGCCATGCAGTTTAAGCTTTTTCAATTAGCTCACCCCCTTAGTGGATAATGCGTCTTGCAGGTACTGCGGCAGAGCAAACGCTGCGGTATGAATGGCCGGGTTGTAGTACCGACACGTGAGACCGGCCTGATGGAAGCGGGCCTGAATAATTTCGGTGGAGAGATGGCGCAGCACGTCGTTATCCGTCGCCCAGGCAAAGGTCATGATCCCGCCGTAGTACGTCGGAATGGCCGCCTGATAGAAGCTGACGTCGCCGAAATAGGTGCTCAGCTTACGATGGCTGTCGAGGGCTTCATCCTGCTGCAGGAAGCAGACGCCATTTTGCGCGACGAAGATACCGCCAGGGTTCAGGCAGCGCTTGCAGCCTTCGTAGAACGAGGAGGTAAACAGCGACGCGCCGGGGCCGATGGGGTCGGTACAGTCGGAGATAATGACGTCGAAGGTCTGCGTGGTCTGGTTAACGAAGTTAACGCCGTCGTCAATGACCAGATTAAAACGCGGGTCGTCATAGCTGCCAGCATTGTGGTTGGGCAGATACTGACGGCAAAACGAGACCACGCCTGCATCGATCTCCACCATGGTGATGGTTTCAATGGACCGATGACGGGAAACCTCGCGCAGCATTGCGCCGTCGCCGCCGCCGATAATCAGGACATGCTTCGCGTGACCGTGGGCCAGCAGCGGAACGTGGGTCATCATTTCATGATAGATAAACTCGTCGCGCTCGGTCGTTTGCACGACGCCGTCCAGCGCCATCACGCGGCCAAAGGCGGCATTTTCGAAAATGATGAGATCCTGGTGATCGGTTTTCTCATGATAGAGCACGTTATCAACGGCAAAGTACTGACCAAACTGGTCATGCAGTGTTTCATGCCACAACGTGTGGTCGGCCATACGCGGACTCCTCCTTTGTTAACTTCCGTAACGCTCATAAAAAATGAGCGAAACATGATAGCTAACTATAACCGTGGTTGCACGGTTATAGGTTCAACAGGGGGCGTTGGGAAGGTTATTTCACGTAGGCGAGCAGGCTGAGCGAATCGCGAGCCAGCGCTTTGCATTTTTTAGCCGTGGGAATGCCAATACCGCTCAAGTCGCGGTAGCTGTCTTCACCGAGCGCCTTCATGTCAAAGCTGTCGTAGTTGCTGAGATCCCACTGGTTTTGCTGGGCGAAAAAGACCAGCGCGCGGCGAATTTGCCCGTTGGGTAAATTCTGGTAGCCACAATCATTTTTCAGGAATACAAAAACCGCCGTTAAATCGGCCATATCTTCCGCTTCATTTTCACTGAGCGCATAGCTGTTCGCACACATTGCCATCAGGCTTCCGAACAAAATTGTCCTGAAAAACGTCTTCATTGCTTCTACCACTTCTTCACGGAAAATTAACGTTAGCATACTTGATGCCAGTGCGACGATCTTTATTATTGCCGCTTTACTTGACCTTCCGGTAAGGGGAGGGTTTATGCTCAAAAGATCGCCTGCTGGAAATAAGGAAATGAACATGCAACGTCGTGATTTTTTAAAATATTCCGCTGTGCTGGGGGCTGCCAGTGCAATACCACTCTGGAGCCGCGCGGTTTTCGCGGCTGACAGGCCTGCCTTACCCATCCCTGACTTACTGACCGCTGACGCCCGCAGCCGTATCCAGCTTGTTGTTCAGGCCGGTAAAACGACGTTCGGCGAGAACAACGCTACGACGTGGGGCTATAACGGCAATTTGCTCGGTCCGGCGCTTCAGTTACGTAAAGGGAAGGCGGTGACGGTGGATATCCACAATACGCTCGCTGAAGAGACCACTCTGCACTGGCACGGGCTCGAAGTCCCGGGCGAAGTAGACGGTGGACCGCAGGGGGTTATCAAGGCCGGTGGCAAACGTAGCGTCACCTTTACGCCTGACCAGCGCGCGGCGACCTGCTGGTTCCACCCGCATCAGCATGGAAAAACGGGCCATCAGGTAGCGATGGGGCTGGCGGGACTGGTGCTGATAGAAGACGACGATAGCCGCCTGCTGCGCCTGCCGAAACAGTGGGGCATCGACGACGTGCCGGTGATTGTGCAGGACAAAAAATTCACCGCGGACGGCCAGATTGACTATCAGCTGGACGTGATGAGCGCGGCGGTCGGCTGGTTCGGCGATACGCTGCTGGCCAACGGCGCGATCTATCCGCAGCATGCCGCGCCGAAAGGCTGGCTGCGTTTACGTCTGCTTAACGGCTGTAACGCGCGTTCGCTGAATTTTGCTGCCAGCGATAAGCGCCCGCTGTATGTCGTGGCGAGCGACGGCGGCCTGCTGCCGGAGCCGGTGAAGGTGAGCGAGCTGCCGATGCTCATGGGCGAACGCTTCGAAGTGCTGGTGGACATCAGCAACGGCAAGCCGTTCGACCTGGTAACGCTGCCGGTCAGCCAGATGGGGATGGCGGTTGCGCCGTTTGATAAACCGCATCCGGTGCTGCGCATTCAGCCGCTACAGGTCACGGCCTCTGGTACGCTGCCGGACACCTTAGCCACGCTGCCTGCTCTCCCGTCGTTGGATGGCCTTACGCAGCGCAAGCTTCAGCTTGCCATGGATCCGATGCTGGACATGATGGGCATGCAGGCGCTGATGAAGAAGTATGGCAATCAGGCGATGGCGGGGATGCACCACGGGCAGATGATGGGCCATATGAATATGGATCACGGCAAAATGGGCGGCATGGGGAACATGGATCACGGTGGTCACGGGTTCGATTTCCACAACGCCAACACGATCAACGGCAAAGCGTTCGACATGAACGCGCCGATGTTTGCTGCCACTAAAGGTCAGTTTGAGCGCTGGGTGATTTCAGGCGAAGGCGACATGATGCTGCACCCGTTCCACATCCACGGTACCCAGTTCCGCATTCTTTCTGAGAACGGCAAAGCGCCGGATGCGCATCGCGCAGGCTGGAAAGATACGGTGAGAGTAGAAGGCGGCGTCAGCGAGGTGCTGGTGAAGTTTGACCACGACGCGCCTAAAGAGTTTGCCTATATGGCCCACTGTCATCTGCTGGAGCACGAAGATACGGGGATGATGCTGGGGTTCACGGTTTAAAGCAGAGCGGCCTGATGCCCTCACCCTCTCCCACGGGGAGAGGGAACAAACACAAAAACGGCAACCGAAGTTGCCGTTTTGCTTTTATTTGCCTTCGTCCGGCAATGCGTACGCGACAATATAATCGCCCATCTTCGTGCCAAACGAGCCGTGACCACCCGCAGAGATGACAACGTACTGCTTGCCATTCACTTCATAGGTCATCGGCGTTGCCTGTCCACCGGCCGGCAGACGGCCCTGCCACAGTTTTTCACCGTTGGTCATGTTGTACGCGCGCAGATAGTTATCTGCGGTTGCCGCGATGAACAGCACGTTACCGGCGGTGGAGATAGGGCCACCCAGCATTGGCATACCCATATTGAACGGCACCGGAACCGGCATCGGGAACGGCATGCTGTCCTGTGGCGTACCAATACGTTTTTTCCAGACAATCTGGTTGGTTTTCAGATCCAGACCGGAGATGTAACCCCAGGCCGGCTGTTTACACGGCAGACCAAACGGAGACAGGAACGGGTTCAGGGTCACGCCAAACGGCACGCCATACTGCGGCTGAATACCGGATTCGGTACCGCTGCCTTTCGCGTCTTTCGGCTGCTCCATCGGATTGCCCGGACCGCGTGGGATCAGACGAGAAACGAACGGCAGCGCCATCGGGTTGGCAATCGCCACCTGACGGTTCGGGTCAACGGAGATACCGCCCCACTCGAACATCCCCAGGTTACCCGGGAAGACCAGCGTGCCCTGCTCAGACGGCGGCGTGAAGATGCCTTCATAGCGCAGCTGATGGAACATCACGCGGCACACCAGTTGGTCAAACATGGTGGCACCCCACATGTCTGCACCGCTGAGGTCTTTCTTCGGACGGAAGCTCAGGTCAGAGAACGGCTGGGTTTTGCTGACGTAGTCGCCTTTTGCGGCACCCTGCGGAACCGGTTTTTCCGGTGCCGGCACAACCAGCTTACCGTTGCTGCGATCCAGGACGAAGATGTTGCCCGTCTTGGCCGGAGCGTAAATGACCGGCACGGTTTTGCCGTTTACGGTAATGTCGGCCAGCGTCGGCTGGGACGGCATATCCATATCCCACAGATCGTGGTGAACGGTCTGGTAGCTCCACGCCAGCTTACCGGTGGTCGCGTTCAGCGCCACGATAGCGCTCGCATAACGTTCCTGCTCCGGCGTACGGTTACCGCCCCAGATATCCGGCGTGGTCACGCCCATCGGCAGATAGACCAGGTCCAGCTTCGCGTCATACGCGGCTGGCGCCCAGGAGTTTGGCGAGTTGAAGGTAAAGGTGTGCTCGTCCGACGGGATCGCGTTTGGATCTTTCGCGCCCGGGTCGAAGGCCCACAGCAGTTTACCGGTGTTCACGTCGAAACCGCGGATAACGCCGGAGGTTTCACGCGTGGAGAAGTTATCCGTTACCGAACCGGCAATCACGATGGTTTTATCGGTGATGATTGGCGGCGAGGTTGGCTCATACAGACCCGGCGTGGTGTCCGGCATGTTGGTCTGCAGATTCAGGATGCCTTTGTTGGCAAAGGTTTCACACAGCTTGCCCGTTTCTGCGTTGATGGCGAACAGACGGCCATCGTTCACCGGCAGCATAATGCGGCGCGGGCAGTCGGCAATCACTTCCGGGCTGGCATTATCGGCACGCGCTTCGTGGTAAGAAACGCCACGGCAGGTGACATGCTGGAAGGACGGGTTGGAGTTCAGCTGCGGATCGAAGTGCCATTTCTCTTTACCGGTGGCCGCGTCGAGCGCGAACAGACGCTGGTGCGCCGTACACAGGTAGAGCATGTTGCCCACTTTAATCGGGGTCACTTCATTGGTCAGCTCGCCCGGATCGTTTGGCATCTTCAGGTCGCCGGTACGGAATACCCAGGCTTCCTTCAGGTTTTTAACGTTGTCCGCGTTGATCTGCTTCAGCGGGGAGTAGCGTTGACCTTCCTGGTTACGACCATAGGCCGGCCAGTCGCCGTCCGCCACCTGAGAGATAGCTGCCGCAGGCGTGGATTCCGCGTTCAGCGTGCCGTTGATCTCCTGTGGGTCGTTAAAACCTGCCCATGTCAGGATGCCGCCGCTGATTAACAGCGCTACCACCAGCGCCGCAACGGCACCGCTGGAAGGGACAATCAGGCGACGCCAGACAAACGGCAGGATCAGCCAGATACCGAAGAAGACCAGGATGTCGCTGCGCGGGGTCAGCGCCCAGAAGTCGAAGCCGACTTCCCAGACGCCCCAGATCATCGTGGCGAGGAGCAGTGCGGTATAGAGCCACAGTGCGGATTGTTTTCTACGCCAGAGCAGGACGGTTACGCCAAGCATAACCAGGCCCGCAATCGGGTAGTACCAGGAGCCGCCGATCGCGACCAGCCAGACGCCACCGATTAACAGGTACAGGCCGCAGAAGGCGGCGAATAGCGCTGTTAGTGTCACCAGTAGACGCGGCTGTTTAGAGTTTGTTTCAGCCATAGAAAGTGTACTCGTCAGTTTTTGTTAATAATTTGCTAGCAACTAATTATAGGTATTAACAAGTGTGATCGGAATCACAATATTTGCTTTTTATAACTCATGCGCCAGGGTTATCCATTTGCTGGTATAATGGCTGGCTTGCGTATCGATGCCGGAAACACATTCACCTGCATTGAGAGATTTTCATTAAAATCATATGGTTAGTAATATGAAACATACTGTTGAAGTGATGATCCCGGAAGCCGAGATCAAAGCGCGTATCGCCGAACTGGGTCGTCAAATCACCGAACATTACAAGGACAGCGGCAGCGAAATGGTGCTGGTGGGCCTGTTGCGTGGCTCTTTCATGTTCATGGCAGACCTGTGCCGTGAAGTGCAGGTGCCACACGAGGTCGATTTTATGACCGCCTCCAGCTACGGCAGCGGCATGTCCACAACCCGTGATGTGAAAATCCTGAAAGATCTGGATGAAGATATTCGTGGCAAAGATGTGTTGATCGTTGAAGACATTATTGACTCCGGCAACACGCTGTCAAAAGTGCGCGAGATCCTGAGCCTGCGTGAGCCAAAATCTCTGGCGATTTGTACTCTGCTGGATAAACCTGACCGCCGTGAAGTGCAGGTGCCGGTGGAGTTTGTCGGTTTCTCGATTCCGGACGAATTCGTCGTCGGTTACGGCATTGACTACGCGCAGCGTTATCGTCATCTGCCGTATGTCGGGAAAGTGGTATTGCTGGACGAGTAATAGCGGGCTGATGCCCTCATCCCAGCCCTCTCCCACGGGGAGAGGGTGAAAACCCCCGGTTTTGTTTATTTATGGTTCACATGCTTAAGCTTGAGGTTGGCAATCCCCGAACGGTAGCGCTGCTCCAGCGTTTCGCGGTTAGTGGCGGTGACTTCCAGATTGCGCAGCAGGCCATCGTGAATACCGTACGCCCAGCCGTGGATTGAAACCTTCTGCCCGCGTTTCCACGCCGACTGCATGATGGTCGAATGCCCAAGGTTATATACCTGCTCCATCACGTTGAGCTCGCACAGGGTGTCCATGCGTCGCTCTTGCGGCATTTCGCCGAGCAGTGAACTATGTTTGAACCAGATATCGCGGATGTGCAGCAGCCAGTTATCAATCAACCCCAGTTCCGGATTTTCAACCGCCGCCTGCACGCCGCCGCAGCCGTAGTGGCCGCAAATAATGATGTGCTCGACTTCCAGAACGTCAACGGCATACTGAACCACGGAAAGACAGTTGAGATCGGTATGAATCACCAGGTTGGCGACGTTGCGGTGAACAAACAGTTCGCCGGGCTCAAGGCCGGTCAGGCGTTCCGCAGGTACGCGGCTGTCTGAACAGCCAATCCAGAGAAAGCGCGGGTTTTGGGCTTGCGCCAGTTTTCCAAAAAATCCGGGGTCTTCCTCCACCAGCATTTTTGACCATAGTGCATTGTTGCTAATGAGTGTATCTATGTCGTTCATGGAGGTTAGCGACCTGTAACCAAGTAATTGCGTTGCGCTACTATAGGGTAACCCGACTTTTAATGAAACCACACAACGTGTGTAAGAACTGAAGGTAAGTTAAATTCATGGCAATTGCACTGGAGCTTGAGCAGCTTAAAAAAACCTATCCGGGTGGCGTTCAGGCGCTACGCGGGATAGATCTAAAAGTAGAGGCCGGTGATTTTTACGCGCTTCTGGGGCCGAACGGGGCGGGGAAATCCACCACCATAGGGATCATCAGCTCGCTGGTGAACAAAACCTCCGGCCGCGTCAGCGTGTTCGGATACGATCTGCAAAAAGATGTGGTCAACGCCAAGCGTCAGTTGGGGCTGGTACCGCAGGAGTTTAACTTCAACCCGTTTGAGACGGTGCAGCAGATTGTCGTTAACCAGGCGGGTTATTACGGCGTTGAGCGTAAAGAGGCGCTGGAGCGCAGCGAAAAATACCTCAGGCAGCTCGATCTCTGGGAAAAACGTAACGAGCGTGCGCGGATGTTGTCCGGCGGGATGAAGCGCCGCCTGATGATTGCCCGTGCGCTGATGCACGAGCCAAAGCTGCTGATCCTCGATGAACCGACTGCGGGTGTCGATATCGAACTTCGTCGTTCCATGTGGGGCTTCCTGAAAGATCTCAACGACAAGGGCACTACCATCATTCTGACCACCCACTATCTGGAAGAGGCTGAAATGCTGTGCCGCAACATCGGCATCATTCAGCACGGCGAGCTGGTGGAAAACACCTCGATGAAGGATCTGCTCTCCAAGCTGAAATCAGAAACCTTTATTCTCGATCTGGCGGCAAAAAGCCCGCTACCGAAGCTTGAAGGGTACCAGTATCGCCTGGTAGATACCTCGACGCTGGAAGTGGAAGTGCTGCGCGAGCAGGGGATCAACAGCGTGTTCTCGCAGCTGAGCGCGCAGGGGATTCAGGTATTAAGTATGCGTAATAAAGCGAACCGACTGGAAGAGCTGTTTGTCTCTCTGGTGCAGGATAAACAAGGAGACAAGGCATGACGCATCTTTACTGGGTCGCGCTGAAGAGCATCTGGGCGAAAGAGATTAACCGCTTTATGCGTATCTGGGTGCAAACCCTGGTGCCGCCGGTCATTACTATGACGCTCTATTTCATTATCTTTGGTAACCTGATTGGCTCCCGCATTGGTGAAATGCACGGCTTTACCTACATGCAGTTTATCGTGCCGGGTCTGATCATGATGGCGGTGATCACCAACGCCTACGCCAATGTGGCGTCGTCGTTCTTTAGCGCCAAATTCCAGCGCAACATTGAAGAACTGCTGGTGGCACCGGTGCCGACGCACGTCATCATCGCCGGTTACGTGGGTGGCGGCGTGGCGCGCGGGCTGTGCGTAGGGATCCTGGTCACGGCGATTTCGCTGTTCTTCGTCCCGTTCCAGGTGCACTCGTGGCTGTTCGTGGCGCTCACGCTGCTCCTGACGGCGATCCTGTTTTCGCTGGCCGGTCTGCTGAACGCAGTATTCGCCAAAACGTTTGACGACATCAGCCTGATCCCGACCTTCGTGCTGACGCCGCTGACCTATCTCGGCGGGGTGTTCTACTCCCTGACGCTGCTGCCACCGTTCTGGCAGGCGCTGTCGCACCTGAACCCGATTGTCTACATGATCAGCGGTTTCCGCTTTGGCTTCCTCGGCATTACCGATGTGCCGCTGTTTACCACGGTGGCGGTGCTGGTGGTGTTCATCATCGCCTTCTACCTGCTGTGCTGGTATCTGATCCAGCGCGGGCGCGGTCTGCGCAGTTAGCCTCCTGCCCGGCGACGTTCTGGTTGCCGGGCACTTTCTTTGACAGTTATCACCGTAAGCAAACCTTCACTTCGCTAAACTACTTGCCTGCTAAGGAGAGAGTTATGCTGGGATGGGTTATTACCTGCCACGATGAACAGGCGCAGGAAATGCTGGACAAGCTTGAGGCCAGATTTGGCCCGCTGGCGCAATGCCGGGCGGTAAATTACTGGCGCGGGTTGAGCACCAACATGCTCAGCCGGATGATGTGCGATGCCCTGCATGAAACGGACACCGGTGATGGGGTCATTTTTCTTACCGATAAATCCGGGGCCGCGCCTTACCGGGCCGCGGCGTTACTGAGCCACAAGCATGATAACTGTGAAGTGATCTCCGGTATCAGCCTGCCTTTACTCGAAACCGTGTATCCACTTCGTGCCTCATTAAGCAGCGCCGAGTTTCGTCACGCCATCGTGGCAGAGGGGCTGCCGGAAGTGAGCAGCCTGTGGCACCAGCAGCAGAAGAACCCGCCTTTCGTTCTGCTTCACGATCTGTATAAGCATTAAACATTGGTATTGATGTCGCTTTTGCTACAATGGCGACTGATTTCCTGTGTCGATTAATATCCTATGTTCATGCGCGTTATCTTTCTCCTTTTGCTGCTGGTTTCCGGCAAGGCGTCTGCCAGCCTGATAAGCCAGCAAGGGCTTCCTGCTCAATATATGCAAACCACTGAGGATGCGGCCATCTGGGCCCAGGTGGGGAATGAGGTGGTTAACGTAGGCAATATTCGCGCCGGGCAGATCCTCGCGGTCTTTCCCGCTGCGGCGGATTATTATGAATTTCGCTTCGGATTCGGCACGGGGTTTATCGATAAAGATCACCTTGAGAAAGTGCAGGGCAAACAGCGCGTTGAGGACAGCCTGGGCGATCTGAACAAGCCGCTCAGTAACCAGAACCTCATCACCTGGAAAGATACGCCCGTCTATAACGCGCCCAGCAGCGGAAGTGCGCCTTTTGGCACCCTTAGCGCCAACCTGCGTTATCCCATTCTGAACAAACTTAAAGACCGTCTGAATCAGACCTGGTTTCAGATCCGCATTGGCAATCGTCTGGCGTGGATCAGCAGCCTGGATGCGCAGGAAGATAACGGCATTCCGGTTCTGACCTACCACCATATTCTGCGCGATGAGGAGAACACCCGTTTTCGTCATACTTCCACGACCACCAGCGTACGCGCGTTCAGCAACCAGATGACCTGGCTTCGCGACCAGGGGTACACCACACTGACGATGTATCAGCTGGAAGGCTACGTGCGTAACAGGATGAACCTGCCAGCAAAGGCGGTGGTGATTACCTTTGACGACGGCCTGAAGTCGGTGAGCCGCTACGCGTATCCGGTTCTGAAACAATATGGCTTCAACGCGACGGCGTTTATCATTTCCTCACGAATTAAAGGCCATCCGCAGAAGTGGGACCCGAAATCGCTGCAGTTTATGAGCGTTCAGGAAATTAAGGGCATTCAGGACGTGTTCGATATTCAGTCTCATACTCACTTCCTGCATCGCGTCGACGGGTATAAACACCCGATCTTGCTGAGCCGCAGCTATCACGTGATCCTGTTTGATTTTGAACGTTCTCGTCGCGCGCTGTCGCAGTTTAATCCGCGCGTGCTGTACCTTTCCTATCCGTTTGGTGGCTACGACAATAAAGCGATCAAGGCGGCGAACGACGCCGGTTTTCATCTTGCGGTGACCACAGTGAAAGGGAAGGTGAAGCCGGGGGATAATCCGTTCTTACTGAAGCGTTTGTATATATTAAGAACGGATTCTCTGGAGACCATGTCGCGGCTGATCAGCAATCAGCCGCAGGGGTAACGATCAGGCAACCTGAACAGGAATCGCCTTCGCGGTACGCTTCATGTCGTTGTCGCCTTCAAAATAGGCCACTTTTGGCTGCCAGCGACGCGCTTCTTCGTCAGACATCATCACGAAGCTGGCGATGATCACGATATCGCCCACGTCCGCGCAGTGCGCTGCCGCGCCGTTAACGGAGATGATTTTGGAGCCGCGCTCGGCGGCAATGGCGTAGGTGGAGAAGCGTTTGCCGTTGTTCACGTTCCAGATATCAATCGCTTCGTTTTCAAGAATACCCGCCGCGTCGAGGAAATCCTGGTCAATGGCGCAGGAGCCTTCATAGTGCAGGTCGGCCTGGGTGACTTTCACACGGTGAAGCTTACCTTGCAGCATTTTGCGAATCATTACGTTTACCTTTAATTATCCAGGGTGAAGAACTACGCCAGCTCAACCACTTTATTGTCGATAAGGCGTGCCTGGCCGAGCCATGCCGCCACCAGAATTACCGCGCGTTTGCTGGTCTGCGTCAGTTCAAGCAGGGTATCAGCATCGCGGATTTGAATATCATCAGCGCGGAAGCCTTTGTCGTTCAGCGCCTGCTCTGCAAGGGCGACGATCTCTTCTGCGTCCAGCTCTTTCGCCAGCAGCTGTTCCGCCATGGTATTCATGACTTTGCTCAAGCCCGGTGCGATCTTACGCTGGTCAGCGGTCAGGTAGCCGTTGCGCGAGCTGAGCGCCAGACCGTCTTTCGCACGCACAATCGGCACCCCGACAATCTCAATATCGTATCCCATATCGGCGACCATCTTGCGGATCAGCGCCAGCTGCTGGAAATCTTTCTCACCGAAGCAGGCAACGTCCGGCTGCACCAGGTTGAACAGCTTGCTGACGATGGTGGAGACGCCGCGGAAGTGTCCAGGGCGGCTGGCGCCTTCCAGCATGGTGGAAATGCCGGGGACATCAACGTACGTCGCCTCGTCGGTACCCTGCGGGTAGATATCTGCCGGGGCCGGTGAGAAGACGATGTCTGCGTGGCGCTTTTTAAGCTTCTCGCAATCTTCCTGCAGGGTGCGCGGATAGCGTGCCAGGTCATCGGCGCGGTCAAACTGCATTGGGTTAACGAAGATACTGACCACCACGATATCTGCACGGGCTTTTGCTTCGTCCACCAGCTTCATGTGGCCGTCATGCAGGTTGCCCATGGTTGGGACCAGTGCGATACGTTTACCTTCCTGACGCGCGCGACGAATATGCTGGCGAAGCAGCGGCAGGGTTTCAATGATTAGCACAACGAGACTCCTTAATGGAAACTGTGTTCTTCACCCGGGTAAACACCGGATTCAACGTCGGCAATATACTGCCTGACCGCAGCGCGCATGTCGCCCGCTTCGGTAAGGAAATTTTTGGCAAACTTCGGAATATGCCCGCCGGTAATGCCAAAGGCGTCGTGCATCACCAGAATCTGACCATCGGTCACGTTGCCTGCGCCAATACCAATCACCGGAATGGTTAGCGCGTCGGTGATGCGTTTCGCCAGCTCAACCGGCACGCACTCCAGCACCAGCAGCTGCGCGCCGGCGGCTTCCAGCGCCAGGGCATCATCAAACAGCGTCTGGGCTGCGTCGCCGCGGCCCTGCACTTTATACCCGCCAAAGATGTTGACGGACTGCGGCGTCAGGCCCAAATGACCGCACACCGGTACCGCGCGTTCGGTGAGCATTTTCACCGTATCCACCAGCCAGGCGCCGCCTTCAATTTTGACCATGTTAGCGCCCGCGCGCATTACCGCCGCCGCGTTTTCAAATGCCTGCTCTGGCGTGGCGTAGGCCATAAACGGCAGGTCGGAAAGCAGCAGGCAGGCAGGGGCTCCACGGCGCACGGCGCGGGTATGGTAAGCGATATCCTCAACCGTGACCGGCAGGGTGGAATCATGTCCTTGTACCGTCATCCCTAACGAATCTCCGACCAGCATGACGTTGATACCCTCTTCGGCAAACAGTTTGGCGAAGCTGTAGTCATACGCGGTGATGGTGGCGAAGCGTTTTTTTTCCTGTTTGCATTTCTGCAGTAAGGAGATGGTGGTTGGTTTCATACTGTTTCCTGATAGCCCAAAGCGAATCTTTGCGCATTCTAACAGTAACATTCGAGGGAACAATGATTTTAGGTAACCGATTAACCACAATTATTTTGCGGTCAATCGGTGGGGGAGAGGATCACCAGCGAGCGGGTCTTTCCGCGTTGAGGTTGCTCAGAACGGTCTTTAATGCGGTACCGTCCGGGAAGGTGAGATCGGGTGCCACTTCAAAGAGCGGCCAGAGCATAAAGCCACGGTTTTTCATGTCGTAATGCGGTACGGTGAGGCGCTCGGTATTAATCACTTCATGGCCGTACAGCATAATATCGAGGTCGAGCGTGCGCGGCCCCCAGCGTTCGGCTTTACGCACGCGCCCCTGCTGTAGCTCGATGCGCTGGGTATTGTCCAGCAGCGTTTCGGCATCGAGGGCCGTTTCCAGCACCACGGCGGCGTTCAGATAATCAGGCTGATCCTGCGGGCCGAGCGGCGGGGTGCGGTAAAACGAGGAGACCGCCACGATACGGCTTTGCGGGATCTCGCCCAGGGCCTGTACGGCAGCGTTAACCTGCTCCAGCGGAGAGGCTAAATTACTGCCGATGGCGATATACGCGAGGGTCATGCTGTCCCTTCACGACGCGGCGCGCGTTTGCGCGGACGACGATGACGGCGACGCGGTGCAGGCTCTTCATCCAGCCCGGTCAGCATATCTTTCTGCTCCGGCGGGGCGGAAACCTGGAACTCAGCCCACCACTGCGCCAGGCGCTGCAGCTCCTGATTACGTTCAGTTTCCGCACGCAGCGACAGCAGATCGAAGGCTGCGCGGAATTTTGGATGCTCCATCAGCTTCCAGGCGCGCTTGCCCTGACGGCGGGACATGCGCAGCTGTAGCTGCCAGATATCGCGCACCAGCGTGGTAATACGTTTCGGGATTGCCAGCGTGCGGCACCCTTCGTCCAGCACGTCGTTCGCGGCGAGCGCGAAGGCATCGTAATAGGCGAGGCCGCTCTCCTGGGTGATTCTTTGAGCCGTTTCCAGCAGGGGATACCAGAACATCGCCGCAAACAGGAACGCCGGGTTCACGCGCATATCATTATGGATGCGGGTGTCGGTATTTTTCAGCACCTGCGCAATCATGCGCTCCATTGGGCTGTCACCGTTTTCGGTGAAGTAGCGGGTAATGGTCGGGAACAGCGGCTGGAACAGGTTGTATTCGCGCAGCAGATTGTAGGTTTCAAACCCGTAGCCAGCCTGCAGCAGCTTTAGCGCCTCTTCAAACAGGCGGGCAGGTGGTACGTCGTTAATCAGCGTTGCCAGACGCGGGATCGGCTCTGCGGTTTCCGGGCTGATGCGCATGTTCAGCTTGGCGGCAAAACGCACGGCGCGCAGCATGCGCACCGGATCTTCGCGATAGCGTGTTTCCGGCGTGCCGATCAGACGGATCAGACCCTCTTTCAGGTCCTGCATGCCGCCGACGTAATCGCGTACGGTGAAATCCGCCACGCTGTAATAAAGGCTGTTGATAGTGAAGTCGCGGCGCTGGGCATCTTCTTCGATAGAACCGAAGATATTGTCGCGCAGCAGCATGCCGTTCTGGCCGCGCTGTGACGTGGTGCGATCGGATGCGCCCGCTTCGTGGTGGCCGCGGAAGGTCGCCACTTCGATAATTTCTGGCCCAAACATCACGTGAGCGAGACGGAAACGGCGGCCAACGAGACGACAGTTACGGAATAATTTGCGCACCTGCTCAGGCGTGGCGCTGGTCGTCACGTCGAAATCTTTCGGTTTTTTGCCCAGCAGTAAATCACGCACCCCACCGCCAACGAGATAGGCCTCGTAGCCCGCTTTATTCAGACGATAGAGTACCTTGAGGGCATTTTCACTGATATCTTTGCGGGAAATATTGTGCTGCTCACGCGGAATAACCGACATGTGTGGCTGTGCAATAGCGTCGTTCGCCATGCTCTCTTCGCGGCTTAGCACTTTACGGCAAAAATTAGCGACTCGGGTAAAAATGGTACACCTCGTAGTGTGTTTTGTTATGAAAAAAGCGGCTAATCATAGCTCAGCGCAACGCATTTGAGAATGCTGGATTTTTGGCACCGCCGTGAGCGTCCAGTTGGCAATGGCTATTTTCAGCAGTTCGTCAATGCACAGATCCTGCCATTCGTTGGTTACATTCTGGTTGAGAAATCGCAGCGCGTCGATCAAAACAGGACGCGGATCGCCGTCTGGCAGGGCCGGAGCGTGGTTTTGCTTGGACAGCTTAACGCCCTGCGCATTGACCGCCAGCGGCAGATGAATGTAATCCGGCGCTGTCCAGCCAAACTGATGATACAACGATATTTGTCGCACCGTCGGTTCGACCAGATCCGCTCCGCGCACAATTTCCGTGACGCCCTGGAAACGATCGTCGACGACCACGGCCAGGTTATAGGCGAAAAGGCCGTCGCGGCGGTGAATAATAAAATCCTCGCGCGCGAGGCGCTCATCAGCATGGATTTCGCCGGAGAGTAAATCGTTAAAGCACGTCACCGGGAAGCGCTGCTTTATCCGTACGGCGGCATTTTCCGGGGGAAGATTCAGCGTGCGGCAGTGGCCGTCATAAACCCCTCCCACGCTCTGGATACGCGCGCGGGTACATGTGCAGTTATAGGAAAGCCCCTGAGCGCTAAGCCAGGCCAGACGTTCCCGGTAGGCTTCATGACGGTTTGACTGCCAGAGGACGTCGCCGTCCCAGTGAAGACCGTAATGTTCCAGCTGACGCAGAATGGTGTCTGCAGCACCGGGAACTTCACGCGGAGGGTCAATATCTTCAATGCGTACGAGCCATTTGCCCTGGCGGGCGCGAGCCTGCAGGTAGCTGCCGAGCGCGGCAATTAATGAGCCGAAGTGTAATTCACCGGAAGGAGATGGCGCGAAGCGCCCAATATAGTGTGATTCAGACATATCAACAGTAACAAGGCGGGAGAGACTCCCGCCTTTGGAGTGTGTAAACAGCGCTGGCGTTAGCCGGCCATCTGTTTTTCGCGGATTTCGGCCAGCGTTTTACAGTCGATGCACAGATCGGCGGTTGGACGCGCTTCCAGGCGACGAATACCGATTTCAACACCGCAGGATTCGCAGTAGCCAAAATCTTCGTCTTCGACTTTTTTCAGCGTTTTCTCGATCTTTTTGATCAGCTTGCGTTCGCGGTCACGGTTACGCAGTTCGAGGCTGAACTCTTCTTCCTGAGCGGCACGGTCTACCGGATCAGGGAAGTTAGCCGCTTCATCCTGCATATGCGAAACGGTGCGATCCACTTCATCCCTGAGTTGATTACGCCATGCTTCAAGAATACGCTTGAAGTGCGACAGCTGGGCTTCGTTCATATACTCTTCGCCCGGCTTCTCTTGATACGGCTCCACCCCAGCGATGGCGAGAATACTCAGGGACGATGTTTTACGGTTTTGCCCTTCTTGCATGTTGCTTCTCCTTAACACGCACTATCGATCCCCGTGTTGGGGGAAAAATCAGGTCGCTATAAATAGCAGATGCTTTTCCGTATGGCAATTATCTAAACGTAACACTTGACAAGCCTGTGAGGAAAAGCGTATTTGCGCACGCGGCCAGAACACTTATTCATCAATCGTCTAATCCCTTATAAGACAATGGGAAGAGACGATCTCAGAGTCATATTATCGGCAGAAAGTTCCGCTTTATAAGCTAAAACCTCTACCCCCTGCTTTTGTGCCTCATTCAACAGTTGTGCGTATTTAGGATCGATATGGCGGGCAGGGGAAAACCGTTCAATGGCTGAATGCAACACCGCAAACAGCAATACGGCGCGTTTGCCCGCCGCCGCAACACTCATTAGCTCTCGCAGATGCTTCTGCCCGCGTAGCGTTACCGCATCCGGAAAGAAGCCATTTTCCTGTTCCGCTAACGTCACTGATTTTACTTCAATATAGCACTCAGGCCGGTCTTCCGCCTGTAACATGAAGTCAATTCTGCTGCCTTCATCGCCATATTTCACTTCACTTTTATGCGTACCGTAACCCACAAGTTCGGGAATGGCGCCATTAGTCAGCGCTTCCTTAACGAGCTGATTTGCGCGCAGGGTGTTAACGCAAATAAACGCCCCGTTTTGCGTCTCGGTTATTTCCCAGGTATGGGCATATTTGCGTTTAGTATTTTCTGACGTGGAATACCAGACCGTGTCACCCGGGGCGGCACAACCGGTCATGGCGCCGGTGTTGGGGCAGTGCAGGGTGAGCGCTTCGCCTTCCGGCGTCACCACGTCCGCGAGGAAGCGTTTGTAGCGTTGGATCAGCGTGGCAGACTGGAGTGCAGGACTAAACTTCATCAGAATTCCTTGTGGTGTCGCCCAGCGTCCAGCGCTGTAGCGGCGTATAGCGGGTGCGTCCCTGTGCAAAGACGGATTCATAAAGCGCGAATTCATTGACCGGAAAAGCCCAATGAAAGCCCGGGGGCGGGATGGCAACGGCCTGACCGGCATCGCGCAATAACGTGATGTGCGGGTGAAACGGCTGCGGGCTTTGATAACAGCCGCTTCGCGCCGCCTGCGCGCGCAGCATATTGGCAAGCTGTAACAACCCGCGCGGCGGCTGGCGAGTACCCAGCCAGACCACGCGCGAACGCAGCCACTGGCCCGCGTCGTCGAGGTGCAGCGTAAACGCCGGCTGGGCAATGCGCCCGGCCATGGCGGCCAACGCCCGCTGTTTTTCGGCGCTCACGTCACCCAGAAACGCCAGCGTCAGGTGCAGGTTGGCTGCCGCAACGGGTCGGCCCGCTTCCGGCGGAAAATGTTCCGCGCGCCAGCGAACGATGTGCCGCTGTACGGTGGTGGGCAATTCAATGGCAAAAAACAGCCGTTTCGACTCAGACATTCGGGGGGACTCGGTAATGATATGCGCCGATGCTACAATGTACGCCGACTAATGTTAACCCTCTGGAGCTGTTAGTGTCCTCATTGCCGGTCGCCGTCGTCCTTCCTGAGCTTCTCGCTGCCTTACAACATGCCCCGCAGGTTTTGCTTAACGCGCCTACGGGGGCGGGTAAATCTACCTGGCTGCCGTTGCAGATCCTCAAAGAGGGGAAGATTGCCGGAAAAATCATCCTGCTCGAGCCGCGCAGGCTGGCCGCGCGCAACGTGGCGCAGCGGCTGGCGGAACTGCTGAATGAAAAACCGGGTGAAACGGTGGGCTATCGGATGCGTGCCGAAACCTGCGTCGGCCCGTCCACGCGTCTTGAGGTGGTCACCGAGGGTATTCTCACCCGCATGCTGCAAAACGATCCGGAGCTGACCGGCGTCGGGCTGGTGATTCTGGATGAATTCCACGAGCGCAGCCTGCAGGCGGATCTCGCCCTGGCGCTGTTGCTGGATGTACAACAGGGACTGCGCGACGATCTCCGGCTGCTGATTATGTCGGCGACGCTGGACAACGAGCGGCTGCAGCAGACGCTGCCCGATGCGCCGGTTGTCGCCTCCGAAGGTCGAGCGTTCCCTGTTGAGCGCCGCTATCTGCCGCTTCCTGTCCATCAGCGCTTTGACGAAGCGGTGGCTGTTGCCACTGCTGACCTGCTTCGCCAGGAGCCCGGTTCGCTGCTGCTGTTTTTGCCCGGCGTGGGGGAGATTCAGCGCGTGCAGGAGCGGCTGGCCTCCAGGGTGGGCACTGACGTTATGCTTTGCCCGCTCTATGGTGCCTTGTCGTTGACCGAGCAGCGTAAAGCCATCCTTCCCGCCCCGGCGGGGCAGCGTAAAGTGGTGCTGGCAACCAACATTGCCGAAACCAGTTTGACCATCGAAGGCATTCGTCTGGTGGTGGATAGCGCGCAGGAGAGGGTGGCGAGCTTTGATCCACGCACCGGGCTGACGAAACTGCTGACGCAGCGCATCAGCCAGGCGTCAATGGTGCAGCGCGCGGGCCGTGCGGGGCGTCTTGAGCCGGGGATTTGCCTGCACTTGACCAGCGCGGAGCAGGCTGAACGCGCGGCACAGCAAAGCACACCGGAGATTTTACAAAGCGATCTCTCTGGGCTGGTGATGGATCTTCTGCAGTGGGGCTGCCCGGACCCTGAACAGCTCACCTGGCTCAATCCGCCGCCCGTCGTGAACCTCGCCGCCGCGCGCAGCCTGCTGACCCAGCTTGGCGCGCTGGAAGGTGAACGTCTGACGGCGCGCGGTCAGAAAATGGCGGCGCTGGGCAACGATCCGCGTCTGGCGGCGATGCTGGTGGCCGCGCAGGGAGAAGATGAAATTGCCACGGCGGCGAAACTGGCGGCTATTCTTGAGGAGCCGCCGCGCGGAGGCAGCAGCGATCTGGGGCAGGCGTTTTCGCGCAGTCAGGGAAACTGGCAGCAGCGGGCGCAGCAGCTGTGCAAACGTCTGAATAGCCGGGGCGGTTCACCTGACAGCGATAAGATTGCCTCCCTGCTGGCGCTGGCCTTCCCGGACAGGATTGCGCGCCGCCGCGGGCTTGACGGTCGCTATCAGCTGGCAAACGGTATGGGGGCGATGCTGGACAGCGATGATGCCCTGACGCGTCACGAGTGGCTGATCGCCCCGCTGTTGCTTCAGGGCAGCCAGTCTCCGGATGCGCGTATCCTGCAGGCGATTGCCGTGGACGTAGACGCCCTGACGTGCACCTGCCCGCAGCTGCTCCAGCAATCAGACATCGTGGAATGGGATGACGCCCAGGGGACGCTGAAGGCGTTTCGGCGTAGCCAGATTGGCAAACTGATCCTCGGGACGAAACCGCTGGCGAAGCCGTCGGAAGAAGAGTTACACCAGGCAATGCTGAACGGCATCCGGGAAAAAGGGCTGGGCGTGCTGAACTGGACGCCGGAGGCCGAACAGTACCGTATTCGTCTGCACTGCGCCGCGAAGTGGCTACCGGAATACGGCTGGCCAGCGGTGGATGATGAGACGCTGCTGGCCACGCTTGAGCACTGGTTATTGCCGCAAATGAGCGGCGTGCACTCTCTGCGCGCCCTTAAGGCGCTTGATGTTAAGACCGCGTTACAGAATTTACTGGACTGGTCATTACGTCAACGTCTGGATAGTGAGCTTCCAGGGCATTACACTGTGCCCACCGGGAGCCGGATTGCCATTCGTTATCATGAGGATAATCCTCCGGCGCTGGCGGTTCGGATGCAGGAGATGTTTGGTGAAGCCACCACGCCGTCTATTGCTGAAGGGCGTGTGCCGTTGGTACTTGAGCTGCTCTCGCCTGCGCATCGTCCGTTGCAGATCACCCGCGATTTGGGGGCGTTCTGGGCGGGAAGCTACCGTGAAGTGCAGAAAGAGATGAAAGGGCGCTATCCCAAACACGTCTGGCCGGACGATCCGGCGAATACGGCGCCGACGCGGCGCACGAAGAAGTATTCATGAGTTAGGTGAAAGAGGGGAGTGCGGCCTGATGCCCTCACCCCGGCCCTCTCCCACAGGGAGAGGGAGAAAACCAATTTTGAGAGATTTCTTCTTTCACAGGCCTGTGGAAGAAAAGAAAATCTGGCCTTTGCGCCTGAAAGTTGCGGAGAAAAAGCATGGCGGGGAATGACCGCGAGCCAATAGGACGTAAGGGAAAACCCGTGCGTCCGGCGAAAGAAAAGGTAAGCCGTCGTCGCCTCAGAGATGAGGACTATGACGATGACTATGAAGACGATTATGAGGATGAAGAACCCATGCCGCGTAAAGGGAAAGGCAAAGGGCGTAAGCCTCGGGGCAAGCGCGGCTGGTTCTGGCTGCTGCTGAAGCTGTTTATTGTTTTTGTGGTGCTGATCGCGATTTACGGCGTCTATCTGGATCAGAAGATCCGCAGTCGTATTGACGGAAAAGTCTGGCAGCTGCCTGCGGCAGTGTATGGTCGCATGGTGAACCTTGAGCCGGATATGTCCATCAGCAAGAACGAGATGGTGAAACTGCTGCAGGCCACACAGTATCGTCAGGTCACGAAGATGACGCGCCCGGGCGAGTTTACGGTGCAGGCGAAGAGCATTGAGATGATCCGTCGTCCGTTCGACTTCCCGGACAGCAAAGAAGGGCAGGTGCGCGCGCGTCTGACCTTTGACGGCGATCGGCTGGAAACCATCGAGAACATGGACAACAACCGCCAGTTCGGTTTCTTCCGTCTCGATCCGCGTCTGATCACCATGCTTTCATCGGCGAACGGCGAACAGCGTCTGTTCGTGGCGCGTAACGGTTTCCCGGACCTGCTGGTGGATACCCTGCTGGCAACCGAAGACCGCCACTTCTACGAGCACGACGGTATCAGCCTTTACTCCATCGGCCGTGCGGTGCTGGCGAACCTGACTGCGGGCCGTACCGTGCAGGGGGCGAGTACGCTGACCCAGCAGCTGGTGAAGAACCTGTTCCTCTCCAGCGAGCGTTCTTACTGGCGTAAAGCCAACGAAGCGTATATGGCCGTGCTGATGGATGCGCGCTACAGCAAGGATCGTATCCTTGAGCTGTACATGAACGAGGTGTACCTCGGACAGAGCGGCGATAACGAGATCCGCGGCTTCCCGCTGGCGAGCCTGTACTACTTTGGCCGCCCGGTGGAAGAGCTCAGCCTGGACCAGCAGGCGCTGCTGGTGGGCATGGTGAAAGGGGCGTCCATTTACAACCCGTGGCGCAACCCTAAACTGGCGCTGGAGCGTCGTAACCTGGTGCTGCGCCTGCTGCAACAGCAGCAGGTCATTGACCAGGAGCTGTACGACATGCTGAGTGCACGTCCGCTGGGCGTGCAGCCGCGCGGTGGGGTGATCTCTCCACAGCCTGCCTTCATGCAGATGGTGCGTCAGGAGCTGCAGTCTAAGCTCGGGGATAAAGTCAAAGATCTCTCCGGCGTGAAGATCTTCACGACCTTTGATTCCGTGGCGCAGGACGCGGCAGAAAAAGCGGCGGTTGAAGGGATCCCGGCGCTGAAGAAACAGCGCAAGCTGAGCGATCTTGAAACCGCGATGGTGGTCGTTGACCGTAACACTGGCGAAGTGCGTGCGATGGTGGGCGGCGCCGAGCCGCAGTATGCGGGCTACAACCGTGCAATGCAGGCGCGTCGTTCGATTGGTTCTCTGGCTAAACCGGCGACCTATCTCACCGCGCTGAGCCAGCCGAATATGTATCGCCTGAACACCTGGATTGCCGATGCGCCAATCTCCCTGCGTCAGCCTAACGGCCAGGTATGGTCACCGCAGAATGATGATAAACAGTTCAGCGGCCAGGTGATGCTGGTGGATGCGTTAACCCGCTCCATGAACGTACCAACGGTTAACCTCGGTATGGCGCTGGGTCTGCCGGCCATTGTCGATACCTGGCAGAAGCTGGGCGTACCGAAAGATCAGCTGCACCCTGTTCCGGCGATGATTCTGGGGGCGCTTAACCTGACGCCGATCGAAGTGGCGCAGGCGTTCCAGACCATTGCCAGCGGGGGGAACCGCGCACCACTCTCTGCCCTGCGTTCGGTGATTGCCGAAGATGGCTCCGTGCTGTATCAGAGCTTCCCGCAGGCGGAACGTGCCGTTCCCGCGCAGGCGGCCTATATGACGTTGTGGACGATGCAGCAGGTTGTGCAGCGCGGTACCGGTCGTCAGCTGGGGGCGAAGTATCCTGGTCTGCATCTGGCGGGTAAAACCGGGACCACCAACAACAACGTCGATACCTGGTTTGCCGGTATTGATGGCCGTGAAGTGGTGATTACCTGGGTAGGCCGTGACAACAACCAGCCGACCAAACTGTACGGGGCGAGCGGGGCGATGTCGATTTACCAGCGCTACCTGGCGAACCAGTCACCTGTGCCGCTAAATCTGGTTGCGCCGGAAGATATCGTCGATATGGGCGTGGATGGTTCCGGGAACTTTGTCTGCGGCGGCGGGATGCGTACCCTTCCGGTCTGGACGACCAACCCGGACTCGCTGTGCCAGCAGAGCCAGCCTGAACAGCCAACGGGCAACCCGTTCGATCAATCTTCTCAGCCGCAGCAGCCGCAGCAACAACCGGCTCAGCAGCAGAACGAGAAGAAAGACAGTGATGGCGTGGCCGGCTGGATTAAGGACATGTTTGGCGGAAACTAATTAATTTCCTGAATAAAAAAGCCGCTTTATATTTAAGCGGCTTTTTTTTGTGATTTACACTTTGAAATTATTAAAAAAATTAAATCTTAAATTAAGTATTTTTAAGTTCATGTATTTTTCATTTAAAACATGCGGTTGTGGCTAACTGTATGTCTCGCCTCATTGTCCGCTCTGGACATAATGAAGAAAAATCTGATGTAATCTCCTCAAGAAATTCACTTTCTCTAAGGATATTTCTAAAGAGTTAGTGGCGTAACTGTCGGAGAACATTCTAACGCGAAATATTTGTAGCGAGAATGGATGCCTCTATCATCAAATATAAGGATATTATTATGAATAAGTATGTTGTTTCTTCGTTATTAGCCGGAAGCATAATGGCCGCGCTGTCTTTGCCTGTATTTGCATCGAACGATTCCGGTACGGTGAACTTTGCCGGAAAAATTGTTGCTGATACCTGCGAAATTAACGTGGATGGATCCGGAACTAACGCTTCCACCGTCACTTTCGCCGATACCTATCCTTCGGATTTTGGCGCTGATGGTACGGTTGGTACCTCAAAAGCCTTTAAGATTGAAGTGAAAAAATGTGACCCTCTGGTCGCTAAACTGAACCTCAAGTTCAGCGGCACGACGACAGACGCCGCGTACAAGCGTTTGAAGAACGATCTGACAGGCGCAGGTAATGCGACCAACGTAGGTATTATCGTCAGCAATGAGAACGGCTCAAAAGGCGATGTTATTTTCGACGGTTCAGTACCGGATGCGGGTACCGATGTGAATAACGACGCGACCGGGGCAACGGCTTCTGTCTTTAACTACACCGCGAAAGTGATTCAGGTGGGGGATACCGCGCCAACTGCGGGCCATTACTCCTCCTCTGCAACATTCGAGGTTGTCTACCGCTAAGCAATGACTGGCAGCCTGAACGGCTGCCTTTTTGGAACATTGTATGAAGACTTTATTTAAATTGTTATGTGGTTGTTTAATTGTTTCCTGCTGTTCAGTACAGGCAAGCGTTGTTCTCGGCGGTACGCGAATTATTTATCCATCGAATAAATCTGAAATTCAAATAGCACTTAAAAATAAAGATCCTCATACGCGTTATCTGGTGCAAAGCTGGGTCAGTTATCCCAATGATGCAAAAGCGCCTTTCATTATTACGCCTCCTGTTTACAAATTGCAGGAAAATCGTCAAACCCTTTTGCACGTTATTTTTACCGGCGATAAAAAAAGCCTGCCCGCAGACCGGGAATCACTGTTTCTGGCGAACGTTAAATCGGTATCGGCACTTTCACCTGAGCTGAAAGAGAAAAATACGCTGCAGTTTGCGATGAAAACGCGCCTCAAACTGTTCTGGCGCCCCGCTCAGTTGAAAGAAACCGATGCGCTGAGTGCCTATGAAAAAATCACTTTCCATCGCCAGGGTGACACGCTTATCGCAAACAACCCGACACCGTTTTACGTCTCGTTTGGCGAGCTTGCCGTTGGCGGGAAAAGCGTGCCGGTGAAAGAGACCAAAACCACGCCTGGAGCCATTTCCATGATGGTGGCACCGTTCAGCGAGCAGCGTTTCGCGTTACCGAATTCAGCAAAGGGCGCGGTGACCTGGACGGCAATCAACGATTTCGGTGGACAGACCCCGCAACGCAAACAGGCTCTTTAAATAATCATGTTGGTATTTTATGTCGTCATCTCTGCTCCACAAACAGGTACTATCCGGGATCGCGCTGGCGCTGCTCGCCGCGATCCAGCCTGCAAGTGCCGATGACGAATTTAACCTGCGGATCCTTGAACTGGATACGCCGCTCGAAAATACCTCTACGCTACAAAACTTCATCAACGATAACGGGTTACTAGCCGGAAGCTACCTCACGACAGTTATGTGGGATCGGGACGTTGTGGATAAACGTCCCATCGCCTTCGTGCTCTCTGACGATAAACAGCGCCTGCTGCCGGAGCTAACGAAAGCGGACCTGCGTGATTACGGCGTGAAAGTCGACGCGATCCCGGACTTAAAAGATCTGGATGACGGCGCTTACGTTCGCGATATCTCCCATTTTATTGAAAATGCCCGTTACGAATACAATCAGGATGACCAGACCCTGAAGCTGGTCATCCCGCAGGTGTATCGCGACCACGCTGCCGCTGGCGCGATACGTCCAAAATTCTGGGATGACGGCGCGCCTGCCGCCTGGACAAGCTATCAACTCAGCGGTTCTCAGCAGCACTACAGCACGGGCAAAACTTCTTCGACCTGGCTTGGCCTGGAGTCGGGGATTAACCTTGGAGCGTGGCGGCTGCGTAATAACAGCACCTGGAGCGACGCTTCCGGCTGGGAGGCCATTGCCAGCACGTTACAACGCGACATCAAAACGCTAAAAAGCCAGCTTGAGATTGGCCAGACGTATACCAACGGCGAGCTTTTTGACAGCGTCCAGATGACCGGCGTGAAGCTGGAAACGGACTCCTCTATGCTGCCCGTCAGCCAGCAGGGCTTTGCGCCTGTCGTGCGCGGTATTGCCAATAGCGATGCGAAAGTCACTATTAAGCAAAACGGCTACATCATTTATCAAACGAACGTCTCGCCGGGGCCGTTTGAGATCCGCGATTTAAGCCAGGTAACATCCGGCGCCGATCTGGAAGTGACTGTCGAAGAGGCGGACGGCAGCGAGCATAGCTTCATCCAGGCCAGCGCCTCGGTGCCGGTGTTGCAGCGGGAAGGTGGTTTTAAGTATTCACTGGCAGCTGGGCGCTATCGCGGTAATGAAGGTGAAGATGAACCGATCTTTGCGCAAGGCACGGCCATCTATGGTCTGCCTTACGGCGTTACGGCGTATACCGGCGCGATGGGGGCGTCCCTGTATCATGCTTTGCTGTTGGGGCTCGGCGCCGACCTGGGACACTTCGGCTCGGCATCTGTCGATCTCACCGCCGCGCGTACCGCGTTTGATGACGGACGTGACGATGCCAGCGGTTTATCCTGGCGGGCTCAGTATTCGAAAGATATTCCTGACACGGATACGACCGTGACGCTTGCCAGCTATCGCTACTCCACCTCGGGTTTTTATACCTTTCAGGAAGCTCTCGATCAGCGTGACAGCGAGATCGATGACGGCATTTATACCTACCGCAGAACCAACAACCGCCGTAGCCGCATGCAGCTCAACCTTTCCCAGCGTATTTCAGACTGGGGCTCGGCCTATCTCAACGGCTATCAGCAGGATTACTGGGACATGGACGGCCACGAACGTAGCGTCAGCGCGGGGCTGAGCTCCAGCTGGCGCAATATCACCTGGTCGATAAGCTACAACCTGACCCGCACGCCAGATGCCGATACCGACCGGCAAATGGCGTTGACGGTCAATATTCCCTTATCGAAATGGCTGCCTGATGCCTGGGTAACCTACAGCGCTAACACCGCCAGCGGTGGGTTTGTTTCGCATCAGGTCGGGCTCGGCGGTACTGCTCTTGAGGACAATAAGCTGAGCTATAACCTCCAGCAGACCTACGCCAGCCAGGATACGGGCTACGGTGGCAGCCTGTCCGGGCGTTACCGCGGCGCTTCCGGTGAAGTGGGGATGGGGTACAGCTACGGCGGCGACAATCGACAGTGGAATTACAGCGCTCAGGGGTCAATCGTTGCTCACGAGCATGGCGTGACGCTGGGGCAACCCGTGCGCGACGCCTTCGCCATTGTGCACATTAAAGATGGCGATAACGTCAAAGTGCAAAACGGACGCGGCATTTCAACCGATCGTTTTGGTAACGCGATCGTTCCCTCCCTGACCGCCTATCGACACAACGTCATTACGGTCAACACTCAGGATCGGGAAGATATTGATATCGACGCGGCGACGAAGGATCTCGTCCCGACGAAAGGCGCCGCGCTGCACGCCACCTTCGATGCCCGCGTTGGACGACGCGCGCTGGTGACTTTGCTTTATGCGGGCAAACCCGTGCCGTTTGGTGCCGTCGTAGCGCTGGATAACACCACTGCCATCGTGGGTGATGACGGTGAGGTTTACCTGACGGGGCTGTCCGGCAAAACCATGTTTAGTGTGCAGTGGGGGGAAGAGCGCGATCGGCAGTGTCAGGGGACGCTGGATATTCCTTCAGAGAGCCCGGCAGGGATCGTCAAAGCAACGGTCAACTGCCATTAACAGAGGTATTTCATGATTCTCCACCGTTCAGTCAATACGTTTCTCTCGCCCGTGCTGCTTTTGCTGGCGGGCCTTTTTTTCCATTCAGCCCGGGCTGAATGTACCTTTAACGGCAGCGCTGGCGTGGATGCTGTCGTAACGTTTCAACTTCCTCCGGTGATTATTGTCCAGCCCGATACGCCCGTCGGCACCGTGATTTATGATGCCAGCGTTGAAAGTAAAGAGGTGCTGGTGGACTGTAGCGGTGAAGCGCAAATTCGGCGCGGATATCTGTATCTGACCGATACCGACGCGCGGGAGGATGTGATGACCGGGGTTTACCAGACCAACGTGCCGGGTATTGGCATCCGTGCGGCATCGTCGAACGAGCAGTTCCCCAGCTACAACGAGGAAGATATCCTCAGGCCGATGCACTATCTGGGATCGACACATGGAAGCTCGCAAAGCAAATCGGTATTTCGTGCCGCCGCACAGCTGGTGGTGACGGGCGATATCCAGGAAGGGTATCTCGATACCTCACGATTAACCTCAATGGACATTCTGGGCAACGCGGTGATAGGTGAGATGCGTTTTTCTCCTGCCAGCGTTCGCATTACAACCAACACCTGTAACCTGGTTGACCGAAACATTTATGTGCCGCTGAAAACGGTCAACACCCAGGACTTTAACGGCCAGTACTCAGACATACTCACGGACAGCAGCTTCAGGATTGAAATCACCGACTGTGCGGCGGGCACAAAGGTTGATTATCAGTTTACCAGCGCGGGTTCAACGGGGGTCACGAACGGCAATATTCTCGGCATTGCTGCCGGAGACTCTGCCGCCGATGGCGTCGGCATACAGATCCTTGACCAGAATAATACGGTTCTGCACTTTGATCAGAACTACACGGCCATAACCAGTACGCAGGACAAAGTCCCTGTCGAGATCCCGCTCAAGGCCCGCTACATCAAGACGGGAGAGATTAAAGCCGGCAAAGTCGACTCTGTCGCGACGTTCGAAGTCTTTTACCGATAATCCATCCTGCCCGCTCCGGCGGGCTTAAACGATCATTTCACTACACTTATTAACCCCCTGTTTTCATCTGGTTAATTCTTAAACCCTTAAATCTTGTAGGGCCGCTTACTGCTTGCTATGCAACCAGCGTTTCGCATATTATTCTGCGGTCATAATAATAATTCTCGTTTACGTTATCATTCACTTTTCCATCAGAGATAAACATGGCGCTTTCCAATACTGCTCAGCCAATTACCACGTCGCTGCGTAAAGTCGCGGCGGTCGTAGCCACAGCGGTTGCCGGCATGTCTACGTACGCACATGCTGCCGA
The DNA here is from genome assembly GCF_058354905.1 of Enterobacter sp. ECC_219_Taxon_10. Lineage (NCBI taxonomy): Bacteria > Pseudomonadati > Pseudomonadota > Gammaproteobacteria > Enterobacterales > Enterobacteriaceae > Enterobacter > Enterobacter sp. ECC_219_Taxon_10. The sequence continues at coordinate 879,746 of NZ_CM178005.1, forward strand.
AACCCAGAAAAAAGAAGAGACCATTACGGTAACCGCAGCACCTGCTGCCCAGGAAAGTGCCTGGGGGCCCGCTGCGACTATCGCTGCAAGGCAATCCGCCACCGGCACGAAAACGGATACGCCAATCCAGAAGGTTCCGCAGTCTATTTCTGTGGTGACGGCCGAAGAGATGGCGCTGCACCAGCCGCGCTCGGTGAAAGAAGCCCTGAGCTACACGCCGGGCGTTGCGGTAGGCACGCGCGGTGCGTCTAATACCTATGACTATTTGATCATTCGCGGCTTCGCGGCGGATGGGCAGTCGCAGAATAACTACCTCGACGGCATGAAAATGCAGGGGAACTTCTACAACGACGCGGTAATTGACCCGTACATGCTGGAGCGCGCCGAGATCATGCGCGGTCCGGTTTCCGTTCTGTACGGCAAAAGCAGCCCTGGCGGTTTGCTGAACATGGTCAGTAAGCGCCCGACAACCGAACCGCTGAAAGAGATCCAGTTCAAGGTGGGTACGGACAGCCTGTTCCAGACCGGCTTTGATTTTAGCGATGCGATCGATGATGACGGTGTTTACTCGTACCGTCTGACGGGCGTTGCGCGTTCGAACAATTCGCAGCAGGAAGGTAAAGGCGAACAGCGTTATGCCATCGCGCCATCGTTCTCCTGGCGTCCGGATGAGAAGACCACCTTCACATTCCTCTCTTACTTCCAGAACGAGCCTGAAACGGGCTACTACGGTTGGTTGCCAAAAGAGGGGACGGTTGATCCGCTGCCTGACGGCGATCGTCTGCCAACGAACTTCAACGAAGGCGCGAAGAACAACACCTATTCCCGTAACCAGAAGATGGTGGGATACAGCTTCGACCACGAATTCAACGATACCTTTACCGTGCGTCAGAACCTGCGTTATGCGCAGAATAAAACCTCGCAAAACAGCGTCTACGGCTACGGTATGTGTTCTGACCCGCTCTATTCGAGTAATCCGGCATCCAGCCCTTGCGCCAGCATTCCTCAATCGCAGTGGGGTCATACGTTGACTCGCCAGTATGTGATCGATAACGAGAAGCTGGAAAACTTCACTGTCGACACGCAGTTGCAGAGCAAGTTCGCGACGGGTTCGCTCGATCATACGCTTCTGACCGGCGTTGATTTTATGCGCATGCGTAATGACATCGATTCGTGGTTTGGTTATGCCGGTTCCGTAGCTCCCTCTGATATCTATAACCTCGATCGTAGCGATTTCGATTTCGGTTCACATCCCGGGCCGTCAGGTGCTTATCAGGTGCTGAACAAGCAAAAGCAGACCGGTATTTATGCTCAGGATCAGATCGAGTGGGATAAAGTGCTGGTAACGCTGGGTGGTCGATATGACTGGGCCAATCAAGAATCTTACAACCGCGTGACAAATACGACTTCCGAGCGTAATGACACCCAGTTCACCTGGCGTGGCGGTGTTAACTACCTGTTCGATAACGGCGTCACCCCGTACTTTAGCTACAGCGAATCGTTCGAACCGGCTTCTCAGACCGGAGCGAACGGCAACGTCTTTGCACCGTCTAAAGGCAAACAGTACGAAGCGGGCGTGAAATACGTGCCGAACGATCGTCCGATCGTTGTCACCGGTGCGTTGTACCAACTGACTAAAACCAACAACCTGATGGCCGACCCTGCGGGTTCCTTCTTCTCCGTTGAAGGCGGCGAGATCCGCGCCCGTGGCGTAGAGCTGGAAGCGAAAGCGGCCCTGTCTGCGAGCGTGAACGTTGTCGGTTCTTATACCTACACCGATGCCGAGTACACCACGGACACCAACTACAAAGGCAACACGCCTGCTCAGGTGCCAAAACACATGGCGTCGCTGTGGGGCGACTACACGCTGTTTGATGGTGCACTGTCCGGTCTGACGCTGGGTACCGGCGTGCGTTATACGGGCTCCAGCTATGGCGATCCGGCGAACTCCTTCAAAGTAGGCAGCTACACCGTGGTGGATGCGCTGGTCAGATACGATCTTGCTCGCGTTGGCATGGCAGGCTCTAACGTTGCGCTTCACGTGAACAACCTGTTCGATCGTGAATACGTCGCCAGCTGCTTCAATACCTACGGCTGCTTCTGGGGTGCCGAACGTCAGGTTGTTGCCACCGCGACCTTCCGCTTCTAATCGCTTTTTGGGCACGGTTCGCCGTGCCCTTTTTATTTAAGTTGGCTGACATGCAGGATAATAAAACGCAATCCGACACCACCTTTACGCTCAATCAACTCTCCTTTCGCGTACCCGGGCGCACGCTGCTGCATCCGCTCTCTCTGACGTTTCCGGCCGGTAAAGTGACGGGCCTGATTGGCCACAACGGCTCCGGTAAATCCACGCTGCTCAAGATGCTGGGGCGCCATCAGCCGCCTTCAGAAGGCGCTATTCTGCTGGATGACCAGCCGCTGGAGAGCTGGAGCAGCAAAGCCTTTGCTCGCAAAGTGGCCTATCTGCCGCAGCAGTTGCCGCAGGCGGAAGGGATGACGGTGCGTGAGCTGGTGGCGATTGGGCGTTATCCGTGGCACGGTGCGCTTGGGCGCTTCGGCGTCGCCGACAGAGAAAAAGTGGAAGAGGCGATTGCGCTGGTGGGGCTAAAACCGCTGGCGCACCGTCTGGTGGACAGCCTGTCCGGCGGTGAACGTCAGCGGGCGTGGATTGCGATGCTGGTGGCGCAGGACAGCCGCTGCCTGCTGCTGGATGAACCGACCTCTGCGTTGGATATTGCCCATCAGGTGGACGTGCTGGCGCTGGTGCATCGCTTAAGCCAGCAGCGTGGCCTGACGGTGATCGCGGTCCTGCACGATATCAACATGGCGGCACGCTACTGTGACTACCTCGTCGCGCTGCGTGGCGGCGAAATGATTGCCCAGGGCACGCCGTCTGAACTGATGCGCAGCGAAACGCTGGAACATATTTACGGTATTCCGATGGGGATTTTGCCTCACCCGGCCGGGGCTGCACCGGTGAGCTTCGTATACTGATGCTGGATAACATTTCCCTTAGCCGCCGTCGTCTTCTGACGGCAATGGCGCTCTCACCGCTGCTGTTTAAAATGAATGCGGCGCGCGCTGCCGCCGTCGATCCGCACCGCATTGTGGCGCTGGAGTGGCTGCCGGTCGAACTGATGATGGCGCTGGGCGTCACGCCGTATGGCGTGGCGGATATTCCAAACTATAACCTCTGGGTGAACGAGCCGAAGCTGCCGGACTCGGTGATCGACATCGGCCTGCGCACGGAGCCAAACCTCGAACTGCTCACTCAGATGAAACCGTCGTTCCTGTTCTGGTCTGCGGGCTACGGTCCGTCAGAAGAGACCATGGCGCGGATTGCGCCCGGGCGCGGTTTTTCCTTCAGCGACGGTAAAAAACCGCTGACCGTGGCGAAAAACTCCATTAACGAGATGGCGCATTTCCTCAACCGCGAGGCGGAGGCCAAAAAGCATCTCGATGACTTCGATGCCCTGATTACCGCCCTTAAGCCGCGCTTTGCCAACCGGGGCGATCGCCCGCTGCTGATGGTGACGCTGCTGGATGCCCGCCATATGCTGGTCTTCGGTAAAAACTGCCTGTTCCAGGAGGTGCTGGACAGCTTCGGCATTAGCAATGCCTGGGAAGGGGAGATGACTTTCTGGGGCAGCACCGCCGTCGGTATCGATCGTCTGGCGGCGTTTCGCGATGTGGACGTGCTGTGCTTCGACCACGGCAACGAACGCGAGATGCAAACGCTGATGGCGACGCCGCTCTGGCAGGCGATGCCGTTTGTGCGCGAGAAGCGCTTCCAGCGCGCACCCGCAGTATGGTTCTACGGCGCGACGCTGTCGGCCATGCATTTTGCCCGCGTGCTGGATAACGCGCTGGGAGGCAAAGCATGAGTACGCGTATCGCCCGTTTCCCGGTGCTGCTGTTGTTCATGCTTTTCCTGGTTGCGCTGGCTCTCACCGGGTTCAATCTCTCGACGGCGTTACCGCGCGCGCAGTGGGGCGCCGCGCTGGCCTCGCCGGATATCGACAATATTCAGCAGATGCTGTTCCACTACAGCCTGCTGCCGCGTCTGGCGATTTCACTGCTGGTTGGGGCCGGTTTAGGGCTGGTGGGCGTGTTGTTCCAGCAGGTGTTGCGTAACCCGCTGGCAGAGCCGACAACCCTGGGCGTCGCGACGGGGGCTCAGCTTGGGATCACGATAACCACGCTCTGGGCGTTACCCGGGGCGTTAACCGCGCAGTTTGCCGCTCTCGCGGGAGCGTGCGTGGTGGGGGCGCTGGTCTTTGGCGTCGCCTGGGGCAAGCGCCTTTCCCCGGTAACGCTGATCCTGGCCGGGCTGGTCGTCAGCCTCTACTGCGGCGCGATTAATCAGCTGCTGGTGCTGTTCCATCACGATCAGCTGCAAAGCATGTTCCTGTGGAGTACCGGTACGCTCACCCAGACCGACTGGAGCGTTGTGCAGCGCCTGTGGCCGCAGCTGGCGGGCGGCGTCGTGTTGACGCTGCTGCTGCTTCGTCCGCTGACGCTCATGGGGCTGGATGATGGCGTGGCGCGCAACCTGGGGCTGGCGCTGTCGCTGGCTCGCCTGGCAGCGCTCACCCTGGCGATTGTGCTCAGTGCTCTGCTGGTTAACGCGGTCGGCATCATCGGGTTTATTGGCCTCTTTGCGCCCCTGCTGGCGAAAATGCTCGGAGCGCGTCGCCTGCTGGCGCGTCTGCTGCTGGCGCCGCTGATTGGCGCGCTGATCCTCTGGCTTTCCGATCAGATCATTCTCTGGCTGGCGCGCGTCTGGATGGAAGTGTCTACGGGGTCGGCAACGGCGCTTATCGGGGCGCCGCTGCTGCTGTGGCTGCTCCCGCGCCTGCGCAGTATCAGCGCGCCGGCGATGGACGCCGGCGATAAGGTCTATGCTGAACGTCAGTCGGTGCTGTGGTTCAGCCTTGCCGGTCTGGCGGTGTTGCTTATCGCCTCGTTTGCCGCCCTCGCGTTTGGGCGCGATGCCGCAGGCTGGCACTGGGCAACGGGTGACTTACTCAACGAACTATTACAATGGCGCTGGCCGCGTATTCTCTCTGCGTTGTTTGCTGGCGTAATGCTGGCGGTCGCTGGCTGTATTATTCAGCGTCTCACCGGCAACCCGATGGCAAGTCCTGAAGTGCTGGGGATCAGCTCCGGCGCTGCCTTTGGCGTGGTGCTGATGCTGTTCCTGGTGCCGGGCAATGCGTTTGGCTGGCTGATGCCTGCCGGAAGTATCGGTGCGGCGGTCACGCTGATGATTATTCTGGTTGCCTCGGGCCGCGGCGGATTTTCTCCACACCGCATGCTGCTGGCCGGTATGGCCCTCAGCACCGCCTTTACTATGCTGCTGATGATGCTACAGGCGAGCGGCGATCCGCGCATGGCGAAGATCCTGACCTGGATTTCCGGCTCAACGTACAACGCCACCGCCAGCCAGGTTGCCTGGTCAGGAAGCGTTATGATCGTGCTGCTGGCAATTGTGCCGCTGTGTCGTCGCTGGATGACCATTTTGCCGTTGGGGGGCGAAACCGCGCGTGCGGTTGGCTTAGCGCTGACGCCAACGCGCGTCGCGCTTCTGCTGCTGGCGGCGTGTCTGACGGCAACCGCCACCATGACCATCGGTCCGCTGAGCTTTGTAGGGTTGATGGCACCGCATATCGCCAGAATGATGGGTTTCCGCCGAACGATGCCGCATATTGTGATGTCGGCCCTGACGGGCGGGGTCATTCTGGTGTTTGCCGACTGGTGTGGAAGGATGGTGCTGTTCCCGTATCAGATCCCGGCGGGCCTGCTGTCGACCTTTATCGGTGCGCCGTACTTCATCTATCTGTTGAGAAAGCAGAGTCGGTAATAAAAGTAAACGGCAATCCTTGGATTGCCGTTTTAGTGTTTGCTCCCTCTCCCCGTGGGAGAGGGTTGGGGTGAGGGCACCAGGCCGCACATCTTACAACTTCGCAAACACCTTACGCGCAGCGTCGATGGTGTTATTGATATCTTCTTCGCTGTGCGCCACGGACATAAAGCCCGCTTCGAACGCGGACGGTGCCAGGTACACGCCTTCTTCCAGCATCAGGTGGAAGAAGCGCTTGAAGCGTTCAACGTCGCACTTCACCACGTCCTGGTAGCAGGTCACGGTTTTCGCATCGGTGAAGAAAATCCCGAACATGCCGCCGACGTGGTTAACAACCAGCGGAACCCCCGCTTCTTCTGCGGCTTCCAGCAGACCGTTTGCCAGCTGCGTGGTGCGGTCCGTCAGGGTTTCATGAATACCCGGCTGCGCCACTTCGGTCAGACAGGCGAAGCCCGCAGCCATGGCAATTGGGTTACCGGAGAGCGTGCCCGCCTGGTAAACCGGGCCGGTTGGCGCCAAGGCCTCCATCACGTCCTTACGACCACCGAAAGCACCGACCGGCATGCCGCCTCCGATGATTTTGCCGAGGCAGGTCAGGTCCGGCTCAACGCCGTAGTAAGACTGGGCACCCGCCAGCGCCACGCGGAAGCCGGTCATGACTTCATCGATGATCAGCAGCGCGCCGAACTCGTCGCACAGGGCGCGCAGGCCCGGCAGGAAGTCAGGCTGCGGAGGGATGCAGTTCATGTTGCCCGCAACCGGCTCAACGATAATGCAGGCGATCTCCTGCGGATACTGCTCGAACGCCGCGCGAACGGTGTTCAGATCGTTGTAGGTGCAGGTCAGGGTGTGCTTCGCGAAATCCGCAGGTACGCCAGGCGAGTTTGGCTGGCCGAGCGTCAGCGCGCCGGAGCCCGCTTTCACCAGCAGGCAGTCCGCATGGCCGTGGTAGCAGCCTTCAAACTTGATGATTTTGTCGCGACCGGTAAAACCGCGCGCCAGGCGGATGGCGCTCATGGTGGCTTCAGTACCGGAGTTCACCATACGCACCATGTCCATGGTAGGCACCAGTTCGGTCACCAGCTCCGCCATTTTCACTTCCATCTCGGTTGGTGCACCGAAGCTCAGGCCGCGCTGCGCGGCTTCGATGACCGCGTTACGAATGGCAGGGTGGTTATGTCCGAGAACCATCGGCCCCCAGGAACCGACGTAATCAATATAGGCTTTGCCATCGACATCATACAGATACGCGCCGTCAGCACGTTCAATAAACAGCGGCGTTCCGCCCACGCCGGTAAAGGCGCGAACAGGTGAGTTCACGCCACCTGGGATAAGCTCGCGGGCTGCACTGTAGAGGTTTTCAGACTTGCTCATGGCGTCGTTCCTGGTTCGTATAAAATGATTAAGCACACTATTCTAAGTGATTCGTGGAAGGTTATGAAATTTTTAGCCGGGTAATGCTTTAAGATTTGTTAAGTATTTTTCAGGCGACGCAGGGAAGGTCTCTGGTAAAATCTTCGCGGCTTTTTGTATGATGAATAAGAACAGGACATGAAATCAGATTCTCCGTCTTTTGAAGAACAACAGTTTACGCGCGCCCAGCACCGAATCAGTATTCGGCGGCTGCTCAATCGCGATAAAACGCCGCTGGCGATCCTGCTGGCCGCTGCCGTGGTGGGTACCCTTGCAGGCCTGGTTGGCGTGGCGTTTGAAAAAGCGGTTAATGCCGTACTCAACTGGCGAGTGGGAACCGTAGCCGGTTTCGCCGAGAGCGAATGGCTGGTATGGGTAGCGGCATTCGGCCTGTCTGCGCTGTTTGCCATGGTGGGGTATTTTCTGGTGCGTAAATTCGCCCCGGAAGCGGGCGGGTCTGGCATTCCGGAAATTGAAGGCGCGCTGGAGGAGCTGCGTCCGGTGCGCTGGTGGAGGGTGATCCCGGTTAAATTCATCGGCGGCATGGGGACGCTGGGCGCGGGGATGGTGCTAGGCCGGGAGGGGCCAACGGTGCAGCTGGGGGGGAACGTCGGCCGCATGGTGGGCGATCTGTTCCGTATGCGTAGCGCCGAGGCGCGCCATACGCTGCTGGCCACCGGTGCAGCGGCGGGGCTTTCTGCGGCATTTAACGCGCCGCTTGCGGGTATTTTATTCATCATCGAAGAGATGCGCGCGCAGTTCCGCTACAACCTGATCTCCATTAAAGCGGTGTTTACTGGCGTCATTATGTCGAGCATTGTCTTTCGCATCTTTAATGGCGAAGGGGCGGTGATTGAAGTCGGTAAACTGACCAACGCACCGGTGAACACCTTGTGGCTATATCTGATCCTCGGCATGATTTTTGGCGTGGTGGGGCCGCTGTTCAACGCCTTTATCTTACGCGCTCAGGATATGTTTCAGCGCGTTCACGGCGGCAATACCACGAAATGGGTGCTGATGGGCGGCCTGCTGGGCGGCATTTGTGGCGTGCTCGGCTTTATCGAACCGAATGCCGCGGGCGGCGGCTTCGGACTAATTCCCATTGCCGCAGCCGGAAACTTCAGCGTGGGTTTGCTGCTGTTTATGTTTATCTCCCGGGTTATCACGACGGTATTGTGCTTCTCCTCCGGCGCGCCCGGCGGGATTTTTGCCCCGATGCTGGCGCTGGGAACGCTGCTCGGCACCGCGTTTGGTATGGCGGCTGAGGCGGGTTTCCCCGCTTACCATCTGGACGCTGGCACCTTTGCCGTGGCCGGGATGGGGGCACTGCTGGCCGCGTCCCTGCGTGCGCCGTTAACCGGCATAGTGCTGGTGCTGGAGATGACGGATAATTACCAGCTCATTTTGCCAATGATCATTACCTGTCTCGGGGCGACACTATTAGCCCAATTCCTGGGTGGAAAACCGCTATACTCCACCATCCTCGCGCGTACCCTGGCAAAACAAGAGGTGGAGCGGGCCGCCACGCAGAATACTTGAATGAATTACCAGGGTATTAGATAATGACGAAAAGAATTGGGTGAATTTTACCCAATAGCAGTATTCATGGGAGCATAAGATGAGTGATGACGTAGCTGTGCCGCTGGAATTTACCGAAGCAGCAGCCAACAAAGTGAAAACCCTGATTGCCGACGAAGACAATCCGGATCTGAAACTGCGTGTCTATATTACCGGTGGCGGCTGCAGCGGCTTCCAGTACGGTTTTACCTTTGACGATCAGGTGAACGACGGCGATATGACCATTCAGAAGCAGGGCGTCGCGCTGGTGGTTGACCCGATGAGCCTGCAGTATCTGGTAGGCGGTTCGGTGGATTATACCGAAGGTCTGGAAGGCTCGCGCTTTGTGGTGACCAACCCGAACGCAACAAGCACCTGCGGGTGTGGTTCTTCGTTCAGTATTTAAGAGGGGGGCAGGCTGATGCCCCTCACCCTGGCCCTCTTCCACAGGGAGAGGGAGAAAAGCCTAAAAACGGTAACCTGAGGGTTACCGTTTTGCTTTTACCTGCCATTATCATCCAGCGCAAACGTCGGCAGCTTCAGGTGCCAGCGTATCGCCGCTAAACGTATCACCAGCGTAACGACCATCCCCAGCATGGCCGCATTTTCCAGCGGTACCGCGAAGGTGTAGTACGCCGTGGCGTGCACAATCCCGCCAATTATACAGGCCGTGGCGTAGATTTCAGTCCGCAGGATCATCGGTACTTCGCGCGCCAGGATGTCGCGAATGATCCCGCCGCCTACGCCGGTCAATACCCCCATGCAGATCGCCACCATCGGCCCTGTTCCGGCATTGAAGGCTTTATTCACCCCGATCCCCACAAACACGGCCAGACCCACGGCATCCAGCACCGGCAGGATCCATTTCGGTAATCTGCGGGGCTGGCGAACCAGTACAATGGTTAACAGACAGGTCACCATCGCCACCACCAGGTCGGTAGGATCTTTCACCCAAAACACCGGGCCATTATCCAGCGCCATATCGCGGATTGTCCCGCCGCCCACCGCGGTCACCACACCTAGCACCAGCACGCCAAACGGATCCATGCGTAGTTTTCCGGCGAGCAGGACGCCGGAGATAGCAAAAACGGCTGTACCAAGAATATCCAGCCAATAAACGAGCATCGCTAAATCCTCGAACGTATGTTAGTGGCTCTCTGCCAGGGCGGCACAGAGCTGTTTTGCGGCGAGGATAATACGCGGGCTGGCGCGTTCAAACCAGTCGCTGTTAAGCGGGATCACCGGAATTTTTAGCTGGCTCTGCCAGAATTGTTTAATTTTAGGAATCTCGCTCGCATTTCCGACCACTACGATGGCCTGCGGCTGGCGCGCCAGAACCTGCTCACGGCTCACCTGAGGCCACGGTACCCGGCTGGCAGCAAAGATATTTTCACCGCCACAGACTTCGAGCACCTGGTTCTGAATCGAGCCTTTTCCGGTGGTGAACAGCGGCTGGCTGCCAAACTGCAGGAAGATGCGTTTTTTGGCTGGCGTATCGTATTGGGCTTTCAGCGCGGCATAGTCGCTGAGCATCTGGTTCGCCGCACTCTCGGCTTTTTGAGGCGCAGGGCTATAAGGGGCCAGGGCGCGGAGTGCCTGGGCGACCTGCTCAATACTTACCGCGTCAACCCACATGACTTTGATGCCAAGCGAGGTGAGCTGGTTAACCTGCCGCTCGGCGTTACCACCACGCCAGGCCAGCACGAGATCCGGTTTAAGCGCCACGATGCGCTCAAGGTTCATCCCTTGCCAGGTTGCCACTTGCTCAATGCCGGACGCCTGTGGGGGGTAATCCGAAAAGCTGCTGACGCCAACGGGCGTGATCCCGGCGGCAAACGCCAGTTCGGTATTGGCGGGGGAGAGGGTAATCACACGCGGCGCGGCGAAAAGCCACGCCGGTGCGAGCAGAAGCAGGGCGACCAGCGCCCTGAGTGACTGTTTAACCACGTGCCAGGTTCTGCACCAGGCGTTCAACCATCACGGTAGACTGTTTCGCTGCAACGGCCAGGAACTCGTCGAAGCTGATGTGAGACTGCTGGTCTGCCACGTCAGAGATGGCGCGAACCACTACAAACGGTACGCTGAAGTTGTGGCAAACGTGCGCAATCGCGGTCGCTTCCATCTCAACGGCAACCGCCTGCGGGAAGTTGTGGCGGATTTTCGCCAGACCGACGGAGCCATTGATGAACGCATCACCGCTGACAATCAGGCCGCGCACTGCGTTGAGGTTGAGCTCAGCAATACAGGTCTCTGCCGCCGCAATCAGTTTGTCGTCAGCTTTAAACCCTGCCGGGCAGCCCGGAAGCTGGCCGTATTCGTAGCCGAACGCGGTGACGTCAGCATCGTGGTAACGCGCTTCGTCGGAGACAACGATATCACCCACTTTCAGCGTCGGTGCCAGGCCGCCTGCCGAGCCGGTGTTAATGATGACGTCCGGCTTGCAGCGCTCAAGCAGCAGGGTCGCACCCAGCGCAGCAGCCACTTTACCGATGCCTGATTTCAGCAGAGCCACCTCAACACCGTTCAGCTGGCCGGTGTAGATCTCACAACCCCCGAGAGAGAGGGTCTGACGGTTCTCAATTTTGTCACGCAGGAGCGTAACTTCTTCTTCCATTGCACCAATAATGCCGATTTTCATAGATTTACTCGCGATGTGCCTTGTTAAGAGGCATAGTCTATCATGCGGTTAAGGGGAAACGCATTCTCACGCGGGGGAGCACATGTCACCAATCGATTTTCGTACCAAAATTAACTGGCACCGACGTTTCCGTTCGCCGCAGGGCGAAAAGAGCGAACATGAGATCCTGCGTATCTTCGAAAGCGATCGCGGCAGGATCATTAACTCACCCGCCATCCGGCGTTTGCAGCAAAAGACCCAGGTGTTCCCGCTGGAGCGTAACGCCGCGGTGCGCACGCGCTTAACCCACTCAATGGAAGTGCAGCAGGTCGGACGTTATATTGCCAAAGAGATTTTAAGCCGCCTCAAAGAGCAACGTTTACTGGAAACCTATGGCCTGGATGAGCTGACGGGGCCCTTCGAGAGCATCGTTGAGATGGCCTGCCTGATGCACGATATCGGCAACCCGCCTTTTGGCCACTTTGGCGAGGCGGCTATTAATGACTGGTTTAAACAGCGGCTTCATCCGTCGGATGCGGTAAGCCAGCCACTCAGCGATGACCGCTGCATCGTGCGTGATTTACGCCTGCGTGAGGGCGAAGAAGGGCTAAACGATCTGCGCCGCAAAGTGCGCCAGGACCTTTGTCACTTTGAGGGCAATGCGCAGGGGATCCGGCTGGTGCACTCTCTGATGCGCATGAACCTGACCTGGGCGCAGGTCGGCTGCATTCTGAAATATACGCGTCCCGCCTGGTGGATGGGGGAAACGCCCGCGTCCCACAGTTATTTAATGAAAAAACCGGGCTATTACCTTTCCGAAGAGGCCTATATAGAACGGCTCCGTAAAGAACTTTCCCTGACGCCAAACGGCCGCTTCCCATTGACGTGGATTATGGAAGCCGCCGACGATATTTCCTATTGCGTGGCCGACCTGGAAGATGCCGTCGAGAAAAGAATATTCAGCGTCGAGGAGCTTTATCAGCATCTTTATGCAGCATGGGGAACCCATGAAAAAGGATCGCTGTTCGCGCAGGTTGTCGAAAATGCCTGGGAAAAATCGCGCTCAAATACGTTAAGCCGCAGTACGGAAGATCAGTTCTTTATGTATTTACGGGTCAATACATTAAATAAACTGGTGCCGTATGCCGCCTCACGCTTTATAGATAATTTGCCGCAAATCTTCAGCGGGGAATTCAACCACGCGCTGCTGGAGGATGACAGCAGTTTCAGCCAACTCCTTGAGCTTTATAAGCATGTGGCGATGCGGCATGTATTTAGCCATCCGGATGTCGAGCAGTTAGAGCTGCAGGGCTATCGGGTAATCAGTGGGTTACTGGAAATTTATTCCCCGTTGCTCCAGCTGTCGGTGGACGATTTCAGCGAGCTGGTGGAGCACGAGCGCGTGCGCAGAATACCCATCGAATCGCGGCTTTATCAGAAACTCTCTACCCGGCATCGCCTGGCCTATGTCGAGGCGATCGGTAAGCTGGATCGCCATTCTCCCCAATGGCCGGTGATGGAATATTATTATCGCTGCCGTCTTATCCAGGACTATATCAGCGGCATGACGGATTTGTATGCCTGGGATGAATACCGCAAGCTCATGGCGGTGGAATAACCACGGAGTTTTGTAAAGACGGCCAATAAATTTTTACCTTTTCCATAAACTTATGGCCGGAACTAAGCGGTATAAAATGAATCTGAGTTACACAGCAATTTTGCGTTACCTGTAAATCGAGATTGAGAAACATGAAAAAAACCACATTAGCAATGAGTGCACTGGCTCTGAGTTTAGGTTTAGCGCTGTCTCCTCTGACTGCTACTGCAGCTGAGACCGCGTCGTCGGCAGCAACCGCGCAGCAGATGCCAAGCCTGGCACCGATGCTCGAAAAAGTGATGCCATCGGTGGTGAGTATTAACGTTGAGGGTAGCACGACCGTCAATACGCCGCGTATGCCGCGTAACTTCCAGCAGTTCTTCGGTGACAATTCACCGTTCTGCCAGGACGGTTCGCCGTTCCAGAGCTCTCCGTTCTGTCAGGGCGGTGGCGCAGGGGATGACAGCCAGGGCGGCGGCCAGCAACAGAAATTCATGGCGCTTGGCTCGGGGGTGATTATTGATGCGGCGAAAGGCTACGTCGTCACCAACAACCACGTTGTGGATAACGCTAACAGCATCAAGGTTCAGCTGAGCGATGGCCGCAAGTTTGATGCGAAAGTGGTGGGTAAAGACCCGCGCTCCGATATCGCGCTGATCCAGATTCAGGATCCGAAAAACCTGACGGCGATTAAGATTGCCGACTCCGACGCACTGCGCGTGGGCGATTACACCGTCGCTATCGGTAACCCGTTCGGTCTGGGTGAAACCGTGACCTCTGGTATCGTCTCTGCGCTGGGCCGTAGCGGCCTGAATGCGGAAAACTATGAAAACTTCATCCAGACGGATGCGGCCATTAACCGCGGTAACTCCGGTGGTGCGCTGGTGAACCTGAATGGCGAGCTAATCGGTATCAACACCGCTATTCTGGCACCGGACGGCGGCAACATCGGGATTGGCTTTGCTATCCCGAGCAACATGGTGAAAAACCTGACTGCTCAGATGGTGCAGTATGGCCAGGTGAAACGCGGCGAGCTGGGTATTATGGGTACCGAGCTGAACTCTGAACTGGCGAAAGCGATGAAGGTGGATGCGCAGCGCGGCGCGTTCGTGAGCCAGGTTATGCCGAACTCCTCTGCGGCGAAGGCGGGCATTAAAGCGGGTGATGTGATTACCTCCCTGAACGGTAAACCGATCAGCAGCTTTGCCGCCCTGCGTGCGGAAGTGGGCTCGATGCCGATTGGCAGCAAAGTGACCCTTGGCCTGCTGCGTGACGGCAAACCGGTTAACGTGAGCCTTGAGCTGCAGCAGAGCAGCCAGAATCAGGTAGATTCCAGCACTATCTTCAGCGGTATTGAAGGTGCCGAGATGAGCAATAAAGGCGCAGATAAAGGCGTGGTGGTGAACAACGTGAAGGCGAATTCACCTGCTGCCCGTATCGGCCTGAAAAAAGGTGATGTGATTATGGGGGCTAACCAGCAGCCGGTGAAAAACATCGCTGAATTGCGCAAAATCCTCGACAGCAAACCGTCTGTGCTGGCACTGAATATCCAGCGCGGTGACACCTCAATCTACCTGCTGATGCAGTAATCCTTTTAAGCCCCTGCGTGCAGGGGCTTTCTCGTTTCTGTGACGCCTACCGCAACTCCATACTTCCCCCTCTCACTTTGTGCATTCGCACAATGCAGCCGTCGCTGAACTTCCCTATGCTTGAGCTCTGCTCACAGGAGGGTTACATGGCTGGCTGGCATCTTGATACCAAAATGGCGCAGGATATCGTGGCGCGCACCATGCGCATCATTGATACCAATATCAACGTAATGGATGCCCGCGGGCGCATTATTGGCAGCGGGGATCGGGAGCGTATTGGGGAATTGCACGAAGGTGCCCTGCTGGTGCTCTCTCAGGGCCGCGTGGTTGATATCGACGATGCGGTAGCGAAACACCTGCACGGCGTGCGTCAGGGGATTAATCTGCCGCTGCGTCTGGAAGGGGAAATTGTTGGCGTCATTGGTCTGACGGGCGAACCGGAATCTCTGCGTAAATACGGCGAGCTGGTCTGTATGACGGCGGAAATGATGCTGGAGCAGTCGCGTCTGATGTATCTGCTTGCCCAGGACAGCCGTTTACGCGAAGAGCTGGTAATGAACCTGATTCAGGCGGAAGAGCATACCCCTGCTCTCAGCGAATGGGCGCAGCGTCTGGGGATCGATCTGAACCAGCCGCGCGTGGTGGCGGTGATTGAGGTCGATAGCGGACAGCTTGGCGTAGACAGCGCGATGGCTGAACTTCAGCAGTTGCAAAATGCACTGGCGACGCCGGAGCGCAACAACCTGGTGGCGATAGTCTCGCTGACGGAAATGGTGGTACTCAAACCTGCGCTCAATCCGTTCGGCCGCTGGGATGCTGAGGATCATCGTCGTCGCGTGGAACTGCTGATCTCCCGTATGCAGGAGAACGGCCAGCTGCGTTTTCGCGTTGCCCTGGGCAATTACTTTACCGGGCCCGGCAGCATCGCCCGGTCCTGGCGTACCGCGCGCACCACCATGATGGTGGGCAAGCAGCGGATGCCGGAGAGCCGCAGTTATTTTTATCAGGATCTGATGCTGCCGGTGCTGCTCGACAGCCTGCGCGGCGGCTGGCAGGCCAACGAGCTGGCGCGGCCGTTAGTGCGCCTGAAGGCAATGGACAATAACGGCTTGCTGCGCCGGACCCTGCAGGCGTGGTTCCGCCATAACGTGCAGCCGCTGGCGACCTCAAAAGCGCTGTTTATTCATCGCAACACCCTGGAGTACCGGCTTAACCGGATTTCAGAGCTGACCGGGCTGGATTTGGGAAACTTTGACGACAGGCTACTGCTGTACGTGGCGCTGCAGCTGGACGAGCAGAGATGATGCAGTGTGCATTTTCACCCTCTCCCTGTGGGAGAGGGCCGGGGTGAGGGGATCAGACCGCACCTGACTTATTTATTGCGAGTTAATTTCTCAAGATCCGCTTCAATCTCGCTGATCTTGTTGGTGACAACGCTTTCAAGGTGACGCAGATCGTCGAGGATCTTACGCTTGAGATCGACTTCGGTGCGATCGCGCTGGCAAATCTGATCGAGTTCATCGATCACATAGCGCAGATTAGGGCTGATTTCCTGAACTTCTTTATAGCCTTGTCCTACGCCGTCGGCGACGACGGTCTTACGCTGGCGTGGATATTTAAACTTCACGCTCTTGGCGAAAAACTCTCCTTTATCCTTGTGAAAATAGATTTTTAAAATGTCGTTGTTGGCTTCCTGGCGAAGGCTGTAACGATCAATTTCATCAGGATTGGTAATGCCCAGACTTTTCAGATTATCGTACATAGCGGTACCCTTATCTCAACATAACCTTTGAATAATTAACGAAAAAATTCCTTTTTGCCACCCTCACATACAAAAAAAGCGGGGTCGATCCTGATTACATTTCACTGAAATTACCGGGCAGGGAAGGTGCATTGCCCCCACTCGTTTATTGTTGTTTTTAACGACTACGTCAAGTGGAAATCACTTTAATACTTTAATCTGCATTCTCAAGGCTTACGTAGCATAGCGATAGCCGCGATAAAAGCAGGGCGAGACGGGTATTCAAAACCGGGGAAATGAGGCAAAGTTATCGTACGAAAGCGTAGCCCGCGGGGATAATGACATGTCAGGACGCATTGATTATCAAATCGAAAAATACAGCTTTGGCGCCGTAGAGGAGAGCCCAAGGCTCACGCACCAGTGGGCAGAAGTTGCCGCTGAGTGCCGCCAGCTGAAGGCGGGTGCGGAAGAGCGTTTACGCATTGCCTTACTGAACGTGGATTATGTCACCAGCTTCGAACTGCCGTTCCGACTGGTGCTGACCCGTGCCCCTCAGCTCATCGCCGGGCTGCGCGATGAGTTTCAGCTAAGCCAGAAGAACGTCATCTTTAACGGCAAGCGCTTTGGCTGCGTATATAGCCTGAAAGCCGATCTCAATGCGATTCCCGAGGCTTTTCAGTACCGCATGAGCACCCGCATTCGGCGGATCGATCCCACCGGACTTACGGCAGAGCCTTTCCGGCAGATTGCCAAAGAGGTAAAAGCGCCGCGTGAGCGACTGAAACTGGCGCTGGAGTCGGGGCTGGCGGTGACGGCTCTCGACGGGCTGTTCTGGCTGGGGAGCCAGCGTATGGCGGCGGATATCGCAGGGTTGCGAAAAAAGGGAATGGCAATCGCGACAGCGGAAACGGACGTTTTTGATGATTATACCGGGACGCACAGGCGGGTCCCGGTTTATCAACGCGTCGGGGATTAGTCGATGGTGCGCAGCAGTTCGTTGATGCCCACTTTACCGCGGGTTTTCGCATCCACTTTCTTCACGATAACCGCACAGTACAGGCTGTATTTACCGTCTTTTGACGGCAGGTTACCGGAAACCACCACGGAGCCCGCAGGAACGCGACCGTAGTGCACTTCGCCGGTTTCACGGTCGTAAATACGGGTGCTCTGACCGATGTAAACGCCCATGGAGATCACGGAGCCTTCTTCCACGATCACGCCTTCTACCACTTCTGAACGCGCGCCGATGAAGCAGTTGTCTTCAATGATGGTTGGGTTGGCCTGCAGTGGCTCCAGAACGCCACCGATGCCGACGCCGCCGGACAGGTGAACGTTTTTACCAATCTGCGCGCAGGAACCGACGGTTGCCCAGGTATCGACCATGGTGCCTTCGTCAACGTACGCACCGATGTTCACATAGGATGGCATCAGCACGGTGTTACGTGCGATGAATGCACCCTGACGTACTGCTGCCGGTGGTACCACGCGGAAACCTTCTTTCTGGAAACGCGCTTCGTCGTAATCCGCGAATTTCATTGGCACTTTATCGAAGTAGCGGCTTTCTGCTCCGTCGATAACCTGGTTATCGTTGATGCGGAAAGAGAGCAGCACGGCTTTCTTCAGCCATTGATGAGTGACCCACTGACCGTCGATTTTTTCTGCCACGCGCAGCGCGCCGGAATCCAGCAGGGAAATAACCTGGTTTACCGCTTCACGGGTCACGGTATCCACATTTGCCGGAGTGATCTCGGCGCGACGCTCAAAAGCGGACTCAATAACGTTCTGTAACTGCTGCATTGTTTACTCTTTCCATTTCACTAAAAAACACGTCACCCTTTATCGTTTGGATTGAGGGCTGCTGTCAACCGTTGTTGCACTTCAAGCTGCAGGTCATTATTAAGGGCACGCCGGTCGGCGGTGGCGATTATAAATAAATCTTCTACTCGCTCGCCAATGGTTGTAATTCGGGCCCCATGGAGCGAAATTCCCAGATCGGCAAAAACCTGGCCGACGCGGGCGAGCAACCCTGGCTGGTCGAGCGCGATCAGCTCCAGGAACGATTTACGGTCGGTATGGGTCGGCAGGAAGTTGACCTCGGTATCGACGGTAAAATGACGCAGTTTCGCCGGCTGACGGCGCGGCTGCGGTGGCTGCCAGCTGCGCTGGGTAATCGCCTGCTCCAGACCAAAGCGTATCCCTTCATGCCTGTCCGAGGACAGCGGGCTGCCGTCCGGCTCCAGCACAATAAAGGTATCCATCGCCATGCCGTCGCGGGTGGTAAAAATCTGCGCGTCGTGAACGCTCAGGTTACGCCTGTCCAGCTCGGCGCAGACGGCAGCAAACAGATAAGGCCGGTCCGGGCTCCAGATGAATATCTCCGTTCCGCCGCGCGTGGCCTGCGGGCTCAGCAGGATCATCGGCTGAGACAGATCATGCTTCAGCAGGTGCCGCGCGTGCCAGGCAAGCTGGTTTGGGCTATGGCGCACAAAATAGTTGGCACGGCAGCGGGCCCAAATCTGATGCAGCGCTTCTTCATCAATGTTATCCATCCGCAGCAGCGCCAGCGCCTGCAGCTGGTGATGACGCACGCGCTCGCGCATGTCCGGGGTGTTTTGCATCCCGCGACGCAGCTGTTTTTCGGTGGCGAAGTACAGTTCGCGCAGCAGGCTCTGCTTCCAGCTGTTCCACAGGGTTTCGTTGGTGGCGCAAATATCGGCCACCGTCAGGCAGACCAGGTAGCGCAGGCGATTTTCCGTCTGGACTTCTTCGGCGAACTGCTTGATCACTTCCGGATCCTGAATATCACGACGCTGGGCGGTAACCGACATCAGCAGGTGATGGCGCACCAGCCAGGCGACCAGCTGCGTTTCACGCGAGTTGAGACCGTGCAGTTCGGCAAATTTCAGCACGTCCTGCGCGCCCAGCACCGAGTGATCGCCGCCGCGGCCCTTGGCGATGTCGTGGAACAGGGCGGCAATCAGGATCAGTTCAGGGTGGGTCAGGCGCGGCCACAGCTCCACGCACAGCGGGTGGCGGGGCCGCGTCTCTTCTTTCGCAAAGCTTTCCAGCTTGAGCATGACGCGGATCGTATGTTCATCCACCGTATAGGCGTGGAACAGATCAAACTGCATCTGCCCGACGATGTGCGACCACTGCGGCATATAGGCCCACAGCACGCTGTGGCGGTGCATCGGTAGCAGACCGCGGCTGACGGCGCCCGGGTGGCGGAGCATGCTCAGGAACAGCGACCGCGCTTCCGGGATATAGCACAGCGGCTGCGTCAGATGACGGCGCGCGTGGCGCAGATGGCGCAGGGTGGTGGAGTAGATCCCGGTGATGGTGCTGTTGCGCACCATGGTGTAGAACATCCGCAGGATTGCTTCCGGCTCGCGGATAAACAGCGTTTCGTCGCGCAGATCGATCAATGTGCCGCGCAGCTGGAATTCGTCATCAATCGGGCGCGGCTTTTCGTCCGCCGTCAGGGCGAGGATTGCTTCATCAAACAGCTGCAACAGCATCTGGTTCAGCTCGGTGACCCGGCGGGTGACGCGGAAGAAATCCTTCATCATCTGCTCAACCGGCTCGTTACCTTCGCCCTGATAATTCAGCCGCTGTGCCACGCTGAGCTGGCGGTCGAACAGCAGGCGGTTATCGTAGCGGGTAACTTCCAGATGCAGGGCAAAACGGATGCGCCACAGCAGGTGCAGACACTCGTTTAGCTCGTTACGTTCGGCCTCGGTCAGGAAGCCAAAGCCGACCATCTCGTCCATTGAGGTGGCGCCAAAGTGGCGACGGGCGACCCACTGTAACGTGTGGATGTCGCGCAGGCCGCCGGGGCTGCTTTTAATATCGGGTTCAAGATTATAGCTGGTGCCGTGGTAGCGCTGGTGGCGCTGGTTTTGCTCCTCGACCTTAGCGGCGAAGAATTTCTCAGATGGCCAGAAGCCGTCGCTGAAAATATGCTTTTGCAGCTCCAGGAACAGCGCGACGTCGCCAATCAGCAGACGGGTTTCAATCAGGTTGGTGGCGACGGTCAGGTCAGATAACCCCTCCAGCAGGCACTCTTCCAGGGTGCGCACGCTGTGGCCCACTTCAAGCTTGACGTCCCAGAGCAGGGTCAGCAGTTCGCCAATTTTTTGCGCCTGTTCGTCCGGCAACTTTTTGCGGCTTAAGATCAGGAGATCGATATCGGAGAGCGGATGAAGCTCTCCGCGGCCATAGCCCCCGACGGCAACCAGCGCAACATCACTGATTTGCCCAAATCCGTAATCGATCCACAAACGCTGCAGCAGCTGGTCGATAAATTCGGTGCGCGCTTCAATGAGCTGCTCGGCAGATACGCCCGCGTCGAACGCGCTGCCCAGCCAGCGATGGAAAACGTCCATATGGGCTTTTATGTGCGCGCAGGTCAGCTCGTGCGGCGGCCAGACGCCCGGGTTATCGGGCTGGTCGGGGAGGGTGGGAAGTGCTGTGTTAGCATACTGTTCGGGTAATAGATTACTCATCGTGCGCCACCCATAAGAAAAAGCTATCGCCATTAAAAAAGCCGGCATTTGCCGGCTTCTTATCACTCAATGTTCGTCAGTATCGCCGGGATGGTGTCATCCTTGCGCAACGTCATAATTTCGCAGCCGTTGTCCGTTACCACAATAGTATGCTCGTACTGGGCAGACAAGCTTCTGTCTTTGGTTTTCACCGTCCAGCCGTCTTTCATGGTGCGAATGCGGTAGTCACCGGCGTTGACCATCGGTTCGATGGTGAAGGTCATCCCTTTTTGCAGTACCACGCCGCCGTCATCGGCATCATAGTGCAGAACCTGCGGTTCTTCATGGAAGACGCGGCCAATGCCGTGACCGCAGTACTCGCGCACCACGGAGAAACCTTCCGCTTCCACAAATTTCTGAATTGCGGCACCGAGGGTGCGCAGGCGAATACCCGGTTTAACCATTTTCAACGCCAGGTAAAGGCTCTCTTGCGTCACTTTGCACAGACGCTCGCCCAGAATCGTTGGTTTGCCAACGATGAACATTTTTGAGGTGTCACCGTGGTACTCGTCTTTAATGACGGTCACGTCGATGTTGACGATGTCGCCATCTTTCAGCAGTTTTTCGTCGTCAGGAATACCGTGGCAAACCACTTCATTAATAGAGATGCAGACGGATTTCGGGAAACCGTGGTAGCCGAGACAGGCGGAAACCGCGTGCTGCTCGTTAACGATATAGTCATTACAGATGCGATCCAGTTCGCCGGTGCTGACGCCCGGCTTCACGAACGGCTCGATCATTTCCAGCACTTCCGCGGCCAGACGACCGGCGACGCGCATCTTTTCAATTTCTTCAGGTGTCTTAATAGAGATAGCCATGTAATCTGTCCATCGGTGTCGATTTTTTCGACAATACTAGTCTAAGTGTCGTCAATGGTATCAGTCAGGCACGCTCCGTGCCAAATTGAGAATCATTAACAGCACACTCCGCCAACAACTGTTGGTTTCTGGTCGTGTTTTGTGGTATAAAGCGCGCCGGACTTCCGATCCATCTCAGATACACAGGCTGGACGGAAGCGACAAATCTCACTTTGTGTAACAACACACACGTATCGGCACATATTCCGGGGTGCCCTTCGGGGTCGGTAATATGGGATACGTGGAGGCATAACCCCAACTTTCAATATAGAGGTTTTAAAACATGGCAACTGTTTCCATGCGCGACATGCTCAAGGCTGGTGTTCACTTCGGTCACCAGACCCGTTACTGGAACCCGAAAATGAAGCCTTTCATCTTCGGCGCGCGTAACAAAGTTCACATCATCAACCTTGAGAAAACTGTACCAATGTTCAACGAAGCCCTGGCTGAGCTGAACAAGATCTCTTCCCGTAAAGGTAAGATTCTGTTCGTTGGTACTAAGCGCGCTGCAAGCGAAGCTGTGAAAGATGCTGCTAACAGCTGCGACCAGTTCTTCGTGAACCATCGCTGGTTGGGCGGCATGCTGACCAACTGGAAAACTGTTCGTCAGTCCATCAAGCGCCTGAAAGATCTGGAAACCCAGTCTCAGGACGGTACTTTCGACAAGCTGACTAAGAAAGAAGCGCTGATGCGCACTCGTGAACTGGACAAGCTGGAAAACAGCCTGGGCGGTATCAAAGATATGGGCGGCCTGCCAGACGCGCTGTTCGTAATCGATGCAGACCACGAGCACATCGCTATCAAAGAAGCTAACAACCTGGGTATCCCGGTATTCGCTATCGTTGATACCAACTCCGATCCGGACGGTGTTGACTTCGTTATCCCGGGTAACGACGACGCAATCCGTGCTGTTAGCCTGTACCTGAGCGCTGTAGCTGCTACCGTTCGTGAAGGCCGTTCCCAGGATCTGGCTTCTCAGGCGGAAGAAAGCTTCGTAGAAGCTGAATAATAAGGTTTTACCCCTTATTAGTACCGTGTATGAATAGGGGCCCATTATCGGCCCCTTTTTTCAATTTACACTGTTTGGCCTCCGGCCGGGCAGTTCACATCTCCCGAGGATTTAAGAATGGCTGAAATTACCGCATCCCTGGTAAAAGAGCTGCGCGAGCGTACTGGCGCAGGCATGATGGATTGCAAAAAAGCGCTGACTGAAGCGAACGGCGACATCGAGCTGGCAATCGAAAACATGCGTAAATCCGGTGCGATCAAAGCAGCTAAGAAAGCAGGCAACGTTGCTGCTGACGGCGTGATCATCACTAAAATCGACGGCACCTACGGCATCATTCTGGAAGTTAACTGCCAGACTGACTTCGTTGCTAAAGATGGCGGTTTCCAGGCATTTGCGAACAAAGTTCTGGACGCAGCTGTTGCTGGCAAAATCACTGACGTTGAAGTTCTGAAAGCACAGTTCGAAGAAGAACGTGTTGCGCTGGTTGCTAAAATCGGTGAGAACATCAACATCCGTCGCGTATCTTCCCTGGAAGGCGAAGTACTGGGTTCTTACCAGCACGGCGCACGTATCGGTGTTCTGGTTGCGGCTAAAGGCGCTGACGAAGAGCTGGTTAAACAGCTGGCTATGCACATCGCTGCAAGCAAACCAGAATTCGTTAAGCCAGAAGACGTGTCTGCTGAAGTGGTAGAGAAAGAGTACCAGGTTCAGCTGGACATCGCGATGCAGTCTGGTAAGCCAAAAGAAATCGCAGAGAAAATGGTTGAAGGCCGCATGAAGAAATTCACCGGCGAAGTTTCTCTGACTGGCCAGCCTTTCGTTATGGATCCAAGCAAGTCTGTTGCTCAGCTGCTGAAAGAGCACAACGCTGACGTAACTGGCTTCATCCGCTTCGAAGTGGGCGAAGGCATCGAGAAAGTTGAGACTGACTTCGCAGCAGAAGTTGCTGCAATGTCCAAGCAGTCTTAATGATTGAAAAGGAGCCGCCTGAGGGCGGCTTCTTTTTGTCACCCGTCACAGGAAATCAGACAGGCTCCAGTATCGCTGTACTGATTTGCGGCATATTATGTCGCCAGAATTAACTCCCATCTTAATCGTTGACAGTCTCAGGAAAGAAACATGGCTACCAATGCAAAACCCGTGTACAAACGCATTCTGCTTAAGCTGAGTGGCGAAGCGCTGCAGGGATCGGAAGGCTTCGGTATTGACGCAAGCATCCTTGATCGCATGGCACAGGAAATCAAAGAACTGGTCGAACTGGGTATCCAGGTTGGCGTGGTCATTGGCGGTGGCAACCTTTTCCGTGGTGCTGGTCTGGCGAAAGCGGGGATGAACCGCGTTGTGGGCGACCACATGGGTATGCTGGCAACCGTGATGAATGGCCTGGCAATGCGTGACGCGCTCCATCGCGCTTATGTGAACGCCCGCCTGATGTCCGCGATTCCACTGAATGGCGTATGCGATAATTACAGCTGGGCAGAGGCCATCAGCCTGCTGCGCAACAACCGCGTGGTGATCCTCTCCGCCGGTACGGGTAACCCGTTCTTTACGACCGATTCCGCTGCCTGCCTGCGCGGTATCGAGATCGAAGCTGATGTGGTACTGAAAGCGACCAAAGTCGATGGCGTGTTTACTGCCGACCCGGCAAAAGATCCTTCTGCCACCATGTACGATCAGCTGAGCTACAGCGAAGTGCTGGATAAAGAGCTGAAAGTGATGGATCTTGCCGCCTTCACGCTGGCTCGCGACCACAAATTGCCAATTCGTGTCTTCAACATGAACAAACCTGGCGCACTGCGTCGCGTGGTCATGGGCGAAAAAGAAGGCACTTTGATCACGGAATAATTTCCGTTGACGATAAATACAGGTAAGATTCCGCTTTACTTTGTAGTGGTATCTTACCTGGACGCGCCTTTGGCGTTGTCATGAATTAAACGCGACTATACTTAGCACACCTGTAGCGCTGTGCTGGCGGATAGTCTGCCTGAGACAAGTTTTCAAGGATTCGTAACGTGATTAACGACATCAGAAAAGATGCTGAAGTACGCATGGACAAATGCGTAGAAGCGTTCAAAAACCAAATCAGCAAAATCCGTACTGGCCGTGCTTCCCCAAGCCTGCTGGATGGCATCATCGTAGAATACTACGGTACGCCAACGCCTCTGCGCCAGCTGGCGAGCGTGACGGTTGAAGATACCCGTACGCTGAAAATCAACGTCTTCGATCGCTCTATGAGCCCGGCCGTTGAGAAAGCGATCATGGCCTCTGACCTGGGTCTGAACCCAAGTTCTGCGGGCGCTGACATTCGCGTTCCGCTGCCTCCGCTGACGGAAGAACGTCGTAAAGACCTGATCAAAGTGGTTCGCGGTGAAGCAGAGCAGGGTCGTGTTTCCGTGCGTAACGTGCGCCGTGATGCGAACGATAAAGTGAAAGCACTGCTGAAAGAAAAAGAGATCAGCGAAGATGACGATCGTCGTTCTCAGGACGACATTCAGAAAATGACCGACGCAGCCATCAAGAAAATTGATGCGGCGCTGGCAGAAAAAGAAGCGGAACTGATGCAGTTCTGATTTCTGTCGTACACTGATAAACGCCGTTCAGAGGGACTTCGGGTCTTGCTGGCGGCGTTTTGCTTTTATCTGGTCTAACTTTTTTCGGGCATCTCATGAAGCATTTAACACTCCTCGGCTCAACCGGCTCCATCGGTTGCAGTACTCTCGACGTCGTCCGCCATAATCCTGAACTTTACACCGTGACAGCGCTGGTGGCCGGTAAGAATGTGCAGCGTATGGTCGAGCAGTGCCTGGAGTTTATGCCCCGCTACGCGGTGATGGATGACGAAGAGAGCGCGCGTCTGCTGAAAGCCCAGCTGCGGGAAAAGGGCAGCCGAACCGAGGTGCTGAGCGGCCAGCAGGCGGCCTGCGAGATGGCTGCGCTGGATGAAGTTGACCAGGTTATGGCGGCCATCGTCGGAGCGGCCGGGCTGCTGCCGACACTTGCTGCGATCGATGCCGGTAAAGACGTTTTGCTCGCCAATAAAGAGTCGCTTGTTACCTGCGGCCGCCTGTTTATGGACGCGGTAAAACAGCGTGGGGCGCGCCTTTTGCCGGTTGACAGCGAGCACAACGCCATTTTTCAGAGTTTACCGCAACCTTTTCAACAGAACCTGGGGTACGCTGACCTGGAGCAGAATGGCGTCGTGTCGATTCTGCTTACCGGGTCTGGTGGCCCGTTCCGTGAAACGCCACTGTCTGAACTGCGCGCAATGACGCCGGACCAGGCATGCCGTCATCCGAACTGGTCAATGGGGCGTAAAATCTCCGTTGACTCAGCCACCATGATGAACAAAGGTCTGGAATACATTGAAGCGCGCTGGCTGTTTAATGCGTCAGCGAAGCAGATGGAAGTACTGATCCACCCGCAGTCGGTGATTCACTCGATGGTGCGCTATCAGGATGGCAGCGTGCTGGCACAGCTCGGCGAGCCGGATATGCGTACGCCTATTGCCCATTCAATGGCGTGGCCAAACCGGGTGAAATCCGGCGTTAAGCCGCTTGATTTCTGTAAGCTCAGTTCCCTGACATTCAGTGAACCAGACTACGATCGTTATCCTTGTCTGAAGCTTGCAATGAACGCCTTTGACCAGGGGCAGGCGGCGACGACGGCACTGAATGCAGCCAATGAAATTACCGTTGACGCATTTCTGAATCAGCAGATCCGTTTTACCGATATCGCGACGTTAAATTTATCGGTACTGGAGATGATGGATTTGCGCGAGCCACAAAGCGTGGAAGAGGTGCTGGCGGTGGATACAGCTGCTCGTGATATTGCGCGTAAACAGGTGACACGTCTTGCAAGCTGGTGATAAAGCAAGCACTAGTGGTCGTGCTATTTGTTAGCGTTGGGCTTCAGTGATATAGTCTGCGCCACCTGATCGCAGGAATTTGACTTTATGTGGTCAGGTAAGCCGTGGTTTGACACGGCTTTTTTATGTACAGGCTTAAGTATTCCTGAGTACCGTTAAATCCTTTTCAGGGACAAAAAACGCGTTATGTTGTCTGCGAATCAACCAATAAGCGAAAACTTGCCAGCTCATGGCTGCCGTCATGTAGCAATCATCATGGATGGCAACGGGCGCTGGGCGAAAAGACAAGGGAAAATACGAGCCTTTGGGCATAAAGCGGGAGCGAAATCTGTTCGCCGTGCCGTTTCTTTTGCCGCTAATAACGGCATTGATGCGTTAACGCTCTATGCTTTTAGCAGTGAAAACTGGAATCGACCTCCGCAGGAAGTGACTGCGTTGATGGAATTGTTTGTGTGGGCGCTAGACAGCGAAGTAAAAAGCCTGCACCGCCACAACGTTCGCCTGCGCATCATTGGCGATACCAGTCGTTTTAACTCACGTTTGCAGGAGCGGATTCGTAAAGCAGAAGCGCTGACTGAAAATAATACCGGTCTGACGCTCAACGTTGCGGCGAATTACGGTGGACGCTGGGATATTATCCAGGGCGTTCGGCATCTGGCCGAACAGGTTCAGGAAGGGCTGTTGAGACCCGACCAGATTGATGAAGAGGCGCTGAGCAAGCAAATCTGCATGAATGAACTGGCACCTGTGGATTTGGTAATTAGGACAGGGGGGGAACATCGCATAAGTAACTTTTTGATATGGCAAATTGCCTATGCTGAACTTTACTTTACGGATGTTCTTTGGCCCGATTTTGATGAACAAGACTTTGAAGGTGCGCTGCATGCCTTTGCCAATCGAGAGCGTCGTTTCGGCGGCACCGAGCCAGGTGGCGACAAAGCCTGATGGGGGTAGCTTTTGCTGAAGTATCGCCTGATTTCCGCTTTTGTTTTAATACCCATTGTCATTGCGGCGCTGTTTTTACTGCCCCCGGTGGGATTCGCCATTGTTACGCTGGTGGTGTGCATGCTCGCCGCGTGGGAATGGGGACAGTTTAGCGGCTTTACCTCGCGCAGCCAGCGAGTATGGCTTGCGGTACTCTGTGGCTTTATCCTGGCCATAATGCTGTTTACGTTGCCTGAATATCACCATGATATTCATCAACCGCTGGTTGCCGGCTCCTTGTGGATATCGTTGGCCTGGTGGGTTGCCGCGCTGTTGCTGGTTCTTTTTTATCCAGGCTCCGCGGCATTATGGCGTCATTCAAAAGTGCTGCGACTGATTTTTGGTTTGCTCACCATTGTTCCGTTTTTCTGGGGCATGGTCGCGCTGCGAGCCTGGCACTATGACGAAAACCATTACAGCGGTGCGATCTGGCTGCTTTATGTGATGATTCTCGTCTGGGGGGCTGACTCCGGGGCCTATATGTTTGGTAAACTGTTTGGCAAACATAAACTGGCACCAAAAGTTTCTCCGGGTAAAACCTGGCAAGGCTTCATCGGCGGCTTGTTTACGGCAGCGATCATCTCCTGGGGCTATGGCGTCTGGGCAGATCTGGCCGTAGCACCGTCAATACTGCTGGTGTGCTCGATTTTTGCTGCACTTGCCTCAGTGCTCGGTGATTTAACCGAAAGTATGTTTAAGCGTGAAGCAGGGATTAAGGACAGCGGACATCTTATTCCAGGGCATGGCGGTATACTGGATCGCATTGACAGCCTGACAGCGGCTGTTCCAGTATTTGCTTGCCTGCTTTTACTGGTATTCGGGACGATTTAACGGAAGGTTTTATGCTGAGCATTCTCTGGAATCTGGCGGCGTTCATTGTTGCACTGGGTGTACTGATTACCGTGCATGAATTTGGCCATTTCTGGGTTGCTCGCCGTTGTGGTGTGCGGGTAGAGCGATTCTCCATTGGTTTTGGCAAATCACTCTGGACGCGCACCGACCGTCACGGCACGGAATTTGTCATCGCCCTTATCCCGCTTGGCGGCTACGTCAAAATGCTCGACGAACGCGTTGAGCCTGTCGCTCCTGAACTGCGACACAGTGCGTTTAACAACAAAACCGTTGGACAACGCGCCGCCATCATTGCTGCCGGACCGGTAGCCAACTTCATCTTTGCGATTTTCGCTTACTGGCTGGTGTTTATCATCGGCGTCCCTGGCGTGCGTCCGGTAGTGGGTGAGATTGCTCCTGACTCCATCGCGGCGAGTGCGCAAATTACGTCCGGGATGGAACTTAAAGCGATTGATGGCATCGAAACCCCTGATTGGGATGCCGTGCGACTGCAGCTGGTAGCCAAAATTGGCGATCCGCAGACAACCATCAGCGTATCGCCGTTTGGGTCAGACGCGCGTCAGGACAAAGTACTGGATTTACGCCACTGGCGTTTCGAGCCAGACAAAGAGGATCCCGTCGCTGCGCTGGGCATTCGTCCCCGCGGCCCGCAGATTGAGCCGGTGTTAGCCGAAGTACAGGCAAATTCGGCGGCGAGTAAAGCGGGTTTGCAAGCTGGCGACAGGATCGTTAAAGTCGATGGTCAACCATTAACAGAGTGGATGACCTTTGTTACTCTGGTGCGCGATAATCCGGGGACGTCCCTCGCGCTGGAAGTTGAAAGGCAAGGTAGTCCGCTTTCGCTGACGCTGATCCCGGATACGAAGTCGGTCGGCAAAAAGGCAGAAGGGTTTGCAGGCGTTGTGCCAAAAGTGATCCCGCTGCCAGATGAGTACAAGACAATACGCCAGTATGGGCCGTTCAGCGCCATTCTTGAAGCCACGGATAAAACATGGCAACTGATGAAGCTGACGGTCAACATGTTGGGGAAATTGATAACCGGTGATGTGAAACTGAACAACCTCAGTGGGCCAATCTCGATTGCTCAGGGGGCTGGGATGTCAGCGGAGTTCGGGGTGATTTACTATCTCATGTTCCTCGCGCTTATTAGCGTGAACCTTGGGATTATCAACCTGTTCCCGCTTCCCGTTTTAGACGGGGGTCATCTGCTGTTTTTAGCGATTGAAAAGCTAAAAGGCGGACCGGTATCCGAGCGAGTTCAAGACTTTAGTTATCGCATTGGCTCGATTTTGCTGGTGCTGTTAATGGGGCTTGCACTTTTCAATGATTTCTCTCGGTTGTAAGAGAGTTAGTTAGGAAGAACGCATAATAACGATGGCGATGAAAAAGTTGCTCATAGCGTCGCTGCTGTTTAGCAGCGCCACCGTATACGGTGCTGACGGGTTCGTAGTGAAAGACATTCATTTCGAAGGCCTTCAGCGTGTCGCCGTTGGTGCGGCCCTCCTCAGTATGCCTGTGCGCCCCGGCGATACGGTTAATGATGATGATATCAGTAACACCATCCGTGCTCTGTTTGCCACCGGCAACTTTGAGGACGTCCGCGTCCTGCGCGATGGTGATACGCTGCTGGTACAGGTAAAAGAACGTCCAACGATCGCCAGTATCACTTTCTCCGGTAACAAGTCGGTGAAAGATGACATGCTCAAGCAAAACCTTGAAGCATCGGGTGTTCGTGTGGGTGAATCTCTGGACCGCACAACCCTTTCAGACATTGAAAAAGGTCTGGAAGACTTCTACTACAGCGTCGGTAAATACAGCGCCAGCGTGAAAGCGGTTGTCACTCCGCTGCCACGTAACCGTGTTGACCTGAAATTGGTCTTCCAGGAAGGTGTTTCTGCGAAGATCCAGCAGATCAACATTGTGGGTAACCACGCGTTCAGCACCGACGAACTGATCTCGACCTTCCAGCTGCGCGATGAAGTGCCGTGGTGGAACGTAGTTGGCGATCGTAAATACCAGAAGCAGAAACTGGCGGGCGACCTTGAAACCCTGCGCAGCTACTATCTGGATCGCGGTTATGCCCGCTTCAACATCGACTCGACTCAGGTCAGTCTGACTCCGGACAAGAAAGGTATCTACATTACGGTTAACATCACTGAAGGCGATCAGTACAAGCTTTCCGGTGTTGAAGTGAGTGGTAACCTGGTGGGGCATTCTGCTGAGATCGAATCGCTGACCAAAATTCAGCCGGGCGATCTGTATAGCGGCTCCAAAGTCACCAAAATGGAAGACAGTATTAAGAAGCTGCTCGGCCGCTATGGTTACGCCTATCCGCGCGTACAGACTCAACCAGAAATCAACGACGCAGATAAAACCGTTAAGCTGCACGTTAACGTTGATGCGGGCAACCGTTTCTACGTGCGTAAGATCCGCTTCGTCGGTAACGACACCTCCAAAGACTCCGTTTTGCGCCGCGAAATGCGCCAGATGGAAGGTGCGTGGCTGGGCAGCGACCTGGTCGACCAGGGTAAAGAGCGTCTGAACCGTCTGGGCTATTTTGAAACTGTAGACACTGAAACCCAGCGTGTACCGGGGAGCCCGGATCAGGTTGATGTCGTTTATAAAGTGAAAGAGCGTAACACCGGTAGCTTTAACTTCGGCGTGGGCTACGGCACGGAAAGCGGCGTGAGTTTCCAGGTGGGCGTCCAGCAGGATAACTGGCTGGGTACGGGTTACTCTGTTGGTATTAACGGTACCAAAAACGACTACCAGACCTACTCTGAGTTCTCCGTTACTAACCCATACTTCACCGTTGACGGTGTGAGCCTGGGCGGTCGTATCTTCTATAACGACTTTAAAGCGGATGATGCAGATCTGTCTTCCTACACCAATAAAAGTTACGGTGTGGACGGAACGCTTGGCTTCCCGGTTAACGAATACAACACCCTGCGCGCGGGCTTAGGTTACGTGCATAACGACCTGTCCAACATGCAGCCGCAGGTGGCGATGTGGCGTTATCTGGACTCTATCGGCCAGTCTGCAAGCACATCCAGCGATGACAACGGTTTTGCTGCAGATGACTTCACCTTCAACTACGGCTGGACTTACAACCGTCTTGACCGCGGTTACTTCCCAACGGAAGGCTCTCGCGTCAACCTGAACGGTAAGGTGACCATTCCTGGTTCCGATAACGAATTCTACAAGGTGACGCTGGATACCGCGTCCTACTTCCCAATTGATGACGATCACAAGTGGGTGGTTCTGGGTCGTACCCGTTGGGGCTATGGTGACGGTATCGGCAGTAAAGAGTTGCCGTTCTATGAGAACTTCTACGCGGGTGGTTCAAGTACCGTGCGTGGCTTCCAGTCCAACAACATTGGTCCGAAAGCGGTTTATTACGGCGGTAATGATGAAGATAACTGCGCAAGCCGTGATCCAAAACAAGTATGTAGCTCTGATGATGCGGTAGGCGGTAACGCCATGGCCGTGGCCAGCCTGGAGTTCATCACCCCAACGCCATTTATCAGTGATAAATACGCGAACTCCGTACGTACATCCTTCTTCTGGGATGCGGGTACGGTGTGGGATACCAACTGGCAGAATACTGAGCAGATGCGTCTGGCTGGCGTTCCAGACTACAGCGATCCGAGCAATATTCGCATGTCTGCCGGTATCGCATTACAATGGATGTCACCGCTGGGGCCGTTGGTCTTCTCCTACGCCCAGCCGTTTAAGAAATACGATGGAGACAAAGCGGAGCAATTCCAGTTTAACATTGGTAAAACCTGGTAATAATCCGCTGCAACGGAATGCGTTGGCAGTGTAGCGCTGACAACCGGCGATCGGTCAAACGGTCGCCTTGCCACGCAAAGAACGGTACCTTCTGGTGCCAATGGGATGGTAAGGAGTTAATTGTGAAAAAGTGGTTATTAGCTGCAGGTCTCGGTTTAGCGATGGCAACTTCTGCTCAGGCAGCAGACAAAATCGCAATCGTCAACATGGGTAATTTGTTTCAGCAGGTTGCACAGAAAACGGGTGTTTCTGCGACGCTGGAAAACGAATTCAAAGGCCGTGCGAGCGAACTGCAGCGTATGGAAGGCGATCTTCAGTCCAAAATGCAGCGTCTGCAGCGTGATGGTTCTACCATGAAAGCAAGCGATCGCAGCAAACTGGAAAAAGACGTTATGGCTCAGCGCCAGACCTTCTCCCAGAAAGCGCAGGCTTTCGAGCAGGATCGTCAGCGTCGTTCTAACGAAGAGCGTGGCAAGCTGGTGACTCGCATTCAGACTGCTGTTAAAGCAGTTGCTGCCGATCAGAGCATCGATCTGGTTGTTGATGCGAACGCCGTTGCTTTCAACAGCAGCGATGTTAAAGACATCACCGCTGATGTTCTGAAACAGGTTAAATAAGTAATGCCTTCAATTCGACTGGCTGATTTAGCTCAGCAGTTGGATGCAGAATTACACGGTGATGGCGATATCGTCATCACCGCTGTTGCGTCCATGCAATCTGCTAAAGCTGGCACGATTACCTTCATGGTAAGCCCTAAGTACCGTGAACAACTGGCTCAATGCCAGGCGTCAGCTGTTGTTCTGACGCAGGACGATCTTCCCTTTGCCACTGGAAGCGCGCTGGTAGTGAAAAATCCCTACCTGACGTATGCACGCATGGCTCAAATTCTTGATACCACGCCGCAGCCGGCGCAGAACATTGCTGCCAGCGCAGCGATTGATCCGACGGCTAAGCTGGGTAACAACGTGGCCGTTGGCGCGAATGCGGTTATTGAATCTGGCGTTGAGCTGGGCGATAACGTCGTCATTGGCCCTGGATGCTTTGTTGGGAAAAATACGAAAATCGGCGCTGGAACCCGTTTATGGGCCAATGTGTCCGTTTATCATGAAGTTGAAATCGGCGAAAATTGCCTCGTCCAGTCCAGTACCGTGATTGGTTCTGATGGCTTTGGCTACGCGAACGATCGCGGTAACTGGGTTAAGATCCCGCAGCTTGGTCGCGTTATTATTGGCGATCGCGTGGAGATCGGGGCCTGTACAACGATCGACCGTGGTGCACTCGACGACACGATCATTGGTAATGGTGTTATCATCGATAACCAGTGCCAGATTGCGCATAACGTTGTGATTGGCGACAATACCGCGGTTGCGGGGGGCGTCATCATGGCGGGCAGCCTGAAAATTGGTCGTTACTGCATGATTGGCGGCGCGAGCGTGATTAATGGCCATATGGAAATATGCGACAAGGTGACGGTGACGGGTATGGGCATGGTAATGCGTCCTATCACTGAACCTGGCGTCTATTCCTCCGGTATTCCGCTGCAACCCAACAAGGTATGGCGTAAAACAGCAGCTCTGGTGATGAACATTGATGATATGAGCAAGCGACTCAAGTCTCTTGAGCGTAAGATCGATCAACAAGACTAAACGTCACCCGTTTAACGCTATCTTTCCCGGCCTGTCGGCTTTCTAATAAACCGGCAGGCCGTGTTATTATTGTTATCAGTACATTTTGACAGGAAGAGTATTTTGACTACTGACACTCATACTCTGCATATTGAAGAGATTTTAGAACTTCTGCCGCACCGCTACCCGTTTCTGCTGGTAGACCGCGTGCTGGATTTTGAAGAAGGTCGTTTTCTGCGCGCAGTGAAAAATGTTTCCGTGAACGAACCGTTCTTCCAGGGACACTTCCCGGGTAAGCCTATCTTCCCGGGTGTGTTGATTCTGGAAGCGATGGCTCAGGCTACCGGTATTCTGGCGTTTAAAAGCGTCGGTAAGCTGGAGCCGGGTGAACTGTATTACTTCGCAGGTATTGATGAAGCGCGCTTCAAGCGTCCTGTCGTGCCTGGCGATCAGATGATCATGGAAGTCACTTTTGAAAAAACGCGTCGTGGCCTGACTCGCTTCAAAGGCGTAGCGCTGGTTGACGGCAAAGTTGTTTGCGAAGCGACGATGATGTGTGCTCGTAGCCGGGAGTCCTGATACGTGATTGATAAATCCGCCTTTATTCATCCTACCGCTATTGTGGAAACCGGTGCCATCATTGGTGCTAATGTCCACATTGGCCCGTTCTGTATTGTTGGACCCCATGTCGAAATTGGTGAGGGTACAGTACTGAAATCTCACGTTGTCGTGAATGGTCACACGACCATTGGCTGCAATAACGAGATCTATCAGTTCGCTTCCATCGGCGAAGTTAACCAGGATCTGAAATATGCTGGTGAGTCGACCCGTCTGGAAATTGGCGATCGTAACCGCATTCGCGAAAGCGTCACCATTCATCGTGGAACCGTGCAGGGTGGTGGGTTGACGAAGGTGGGCAGCGACAACCTGTTTATGGTTAATGCGCATATCGCGCACGACTGTACCGTGGGTGACCGCTGTATTCTTGCCAACAACGCAACGCTGGCAGGACACGTTTCGGTTGATGACTTCGCAATTATTGGCGGCATGACCGCAGTCCATCAGTTCTGCATCATTGGTGCACACGTGATGGTCGGCGGATGCTCCGGTGTGGCGCAGGACGTCCCACCGTATGTGATTGCGCAGGGCAACCATGCCACGCCGTTTGGCGTGAACATCGAAGGCCTCAAGCGTCGTGGTTTTAGCCGCGAAGCGATTACCGCCATCCGCAACGCGTACAAATTGCTGTACCGTAGTGGTAAAACGCTGGAAGAGGCGAAGCCGGAAATTGCCGAACTGGCGAACAAGCATCCTGAAGTGAAC
Organism: Enterobacter sp. ECC_219_Taxon_10; assembly: GCF_058354905.1. Taxonomy (NCBI): domain Bacteria; kingdom Pseudomonadati; phylum Pseudomonadota; class Gammaproteobacteria; order Enterobacterales; family Enterobacteriaceae; genus Enterobacter; species Enterobacter sp. ECC_219_Taxon_10. The sequence goes on from NZ_CM178005.1 coordinate 914,977, forward strand.
GCGTTCATGGAGTTCTTTGACCGTTCAACAAGGGGCCTGATTCGTTAATGGTCGACAGTCGTCCGCTTACGATAGCCCTGGTCGCCGGAGAAACCTCCGGCGATATTCTTGGTGCAGGTCTCATCCGTGCGCTTAAGGCGCGTGTACCCAATGCTCGCTTTGTGGGCGTAGCGGGCCCGCTGATGCAGGCCGAAGGCTGTGAAGCCTGGTATGAAATGGAAGAGCTGGCCGTTATGGGCATCGTTGAGGTGCTGGGGCGCCTGCGACGCTTGCTGCATATTCGTGCCGATCTCACCCGCCGCTTTACCGAACTCAAACCCGATGTGTTCGTCGGTATCGATGCACCCGATTTCAACATTACCCTCGAAGGTAATCTGAAAAAGCAGGGCATCAAAACCATTCACTATGTCAGTCCGTCCGTGTGGGCGTGGCGACAGAAACGCGTTTTCAAAATCGGACGGTCCACCAACCTGGTGCTGGCTTTCCTGCCTTTCGAAAAAGCGTTTTACGACAGATTTAATGTTCCGTGCCGTTTTATCGGTCATACCATGGCGGATGCGATGCCGTTGGATCCGGATAAAAACGCGGCGCGCGACGCGCTGGGCATCCCGCACGATGTGCACTGTCTGGCGCTGCTGCCGGGCAGCCGTGGCGCAGAGGTAGAGATGCTGAGCGCTGATTTCCTGAAGACCGCGCAGATTCTTCGCCAGACCTATCCCGATCTTGAAGTGGTTGTGCCGCTGGTGAATGCCAAACGCCGCGAGCAGTTTGAGCGCATCAAAGCCGAAGTCGCCCCCGGTCTTCACGTCCGTCTTCTCGACGGAAAAGGACGGGAAGCCATGTACGCGAGCGATGCCGCTCTGCTGGCCTCTGGTACGGCGGCGCTGGAGTGTATGCTGGCGAAATGCCCGATGGTGGTCGGTTATCGTATGAAGCCGTTTACCTTCTGGCTGGCAAAACGTCTGGTGAAAACGGATTATGTCTCCCTGCCAAATCTGCTTGCCGGGCGCGAGCTGGTAAAAGAGCTGCTGCAGGATGAGTGCCAGCCGCAGGCGCTGGCGGATGCCCTGCTGCCGCTGCTGGCCAACGGCAAGACCAGCCACCAGATGCACGATACCTTCCGTGAACTGCACCAGCTGATCCGCTGTAATGCTGATGAGCAAGCGGCTGATGCAGTGCTGGAGTTAGCAAAATGATGGAATTTATTTATCCCCACACGCACCTCGTTGCCGGAGTGGATGAGGTCGGACGCGGCCCGCTGGTGGGGGCCGTGGTGACCGCGGCGGTGATCCTCGATCCAACGCGCCCGATTATTGGTCTGAATGACTCAAAAAAACTGAGTGAGAAGCGCCGCCTGGCACTGTTCGATGAAATTAAAGAGAAGGCGCTGGCCTGGAGCGTTGGGCGCGCAGAGCCGAATGAGATTGACGATCTGAATATTCTCCACGCCACGATGCTGGCAATGCAGCGAGCTGTTGCTGGCCTGAAGGTTGTGCCTGAATATGTGCTGATCGACGGTAACCGTTGCCCGGCGCTGCCTATGCCTTCTATGGCCGTCGTTAAAGGCGACAGTCGCGTCGCAGAGATCAGTGCAGCTTCTATTATTGCCAAAGTGACGCGCGATGCCGAAATGGCCGCGCTGGACCTTACTTATCCTCAGTATGGTTTCGGCCAGCATAAGGGGTATCCAACGGCTTTCCATCTGGAAAAGCTGGCTGAACATGGCGCAACCGAACATCATCGGCGCAGTTTTGGCCCGGTGAAGCGCGCGCTGGGACTGGTGTCCTGAATCAATACGCAAGCAATTAAGTAACGCGGAATCTGAAGATGGCTGAACCACGTTTCGTACACCTGCGGGTGCATAGCGACTATTCCATGATCGATGGGCTGGCGAAGACCGGGCCGCTGGTAAAAAAGGCGGCCTCTCTGGGCATGCCCGCGCTGGCGATCACCGATTTTACCAACCTGTGTGGCCTGGTGAAGTTCTACGGAACGGCGCATGGCGCGGGAATGAAGCCTATCGTCGGTGCGGATTTTCATGTGCAGAGCGATCTCATCGGCGATGAGCTGACGCAAATCTCCGTGTTAGCCATGAACAATACGGGCTACCAAAACCTTACCCTGCTTATCTCAAAAGCCTATCAGCGCGGTTACGGCGCACTGGGCCCGTGGATTGACAGGGAATGGCTGGCTGAACTGAACGAAGGGCTGCTGTTGATCTCCGGTGGCCGCATGGGCGATGTCGGTAAATCACTGCTGCGCGGTAACAGCGCGCTGGTGGATCAATGCGTCTCGTTCTATGAAGAGTACTTCCCGAATCGTTACTATCTGGAACTGATTCGAACCGGTCGGCAGGATGAAGAGAACTATCTGCACGCTGCTGTCGCGCTGGCAGAAGAGCGCGGCTTGCCCGTTGTGGCGACGAATGACGTGCGTTTCCTGGAGTCCGGTGATTTTGACGCGCACGAAATTCGCGTTGCTATCCACGATGGCTTCACCCTCGACGATCCGAAACGTCCACGCAACTACTCATCGCAGCAGTACATGCGCAGCGAAGAGGAGATGTGCGAGCTCTTCTCCGACATTCCGGAAGCGCTGGAAAACAGCGTGGAGATTGCCAAGCGCTGTAACGTGACCGTGCGCCTCGGCGAATATTTCCTGCCGCAGTTCCCGACGGGGGACATGACCACGGAAGATTTCCTGGTCATGAAATCGAAAGAAGGTCTGGAAGAGCGTCTCGAATTCCTGTTCCCGGATGAAGAAGAGCGTAAAAAACGTCGTCCGGAGTATGACGAACGCCTGGATATTGAACTTCAGGTGATTAACCAGATGGGCTTCCCCGGCTACTTCCTGATCGTAATGGAGTTTATCCAGTGGTCGAAGGATAACGGCGTTCCGGTTGGTCCGGGCCGTGGCTCGGGGGCGGGCTCGCTGGTGGCGTATGCGCTGAAAATCACCGACCTCGATCCGCTGGAATTTGACCTGCTGTTCGAACGCTTCCTCAACCCGGAACGTGTTTCCATGCCCGACTTTGACGTCGACTTCTGCATGGAAAAACGCGACCAGGTTATCGAGCACGTAGCCGATATGTACGGCCGTGACGCGGTTTCGCAGATCATTACCTTCGGCACCATGGCGGCGAAAGCGGTTATCCGCGACGTGGGCCGCGTGCTGGGTCACCCGTACGGTTTTGTCGATCGTATTTCTAAGCTGGTACCGCCCGATCCGGGCATGACGCTGGCAAAAGCGTTTGAAGCCGAGCCGCAGCTGCCGGAAATCTACGAAGCTGACGAAGAAGTCAAAGCGCTGATCGACATGGCGCGTAAGCTTGAAGGCGTGACGCGTAACGCCGGTAAGCACGCGGGGGGCGTGGTTATCGCCCCGACCAAAATCACCGACTTTGCACCGCTCTACTGCGACGAAGCGGGCCAGCACCCGGTCACCCAGTTCGATAAGAACGACGTGGAATACGCCGGGCTGGTGAAGTTCGACTTCCTCGGCCTGCGCACGCTGACCATCATTAACTGGGCGCTGGAGATGATCAACGCCCGCCGCGAGAAGAACGGTGAGCCGCCGCTGGATATCGCGGCCATCCCGCTGGATGACAAGAAAAGCTTCGACATGCTGCAGCGCTCGGAGACGACAGCCGTCTTCCAGCTTGAATCCCGCGGCATGAAAGACCTGATTAAACGCCTGCAGCCCGACTGCTTCGAAGATATGATCGCACTGGTGGCCCTGTTCCGTCCGGGCCCGCTGCAGTCAGGGATGGTAGATAACTTCATCGACCGTAAGCACGGACGCGAAGAGATTTCCTACCCGGACGTGCAGTGGCAGCACGAAAGCCTGAAGCCGGTACTGGAGCCAACCTACGGCATCATCCTGTATCAGGAACAGGTCATGCAGATTGCCCAGGTGCTTTCCGGCTATACCCTCGGCGGCGCGGACATGCTGCGTCGTGCTATGGGTAAGAAAAAACCGGAAGAGATGGCCAAGCAGCGCTCTATTTTTGAAGACGGTGCGAAGAAAAACGGCGTTGACGGCGAACTGGCGATGAAAATCTTCGACCTGGTGGAGAAATTCGCCGGGTACGGGTTTAACAAATCCCACTCCGCTGCCTATGCTTTGGTTTCGTACCAGACGCTGTGGCTGAAAGCGCACTATCCCGCTGAGTTTATGGCGGCGGTGATGACCGCCGATATGGACAACACCGAGAAGGTGGTAGGCCTCGTGGATGAGTGCTGGCGCATGGGTCTGAAGATCCTGCCGCCGGATATTAACTCCGGGCTTTATCATTTCCACGTCAACGATGACGGAGAGATCGTCTACGGGATCGGCGCGATCAAAGGCGTGGGTGAGGGGCCGATCGAGGCGATCATCGAAGCGCGTAACAACGGCGGCTATTTCCGCGAGCTATTCGATCTCTGCGCCCGTACCGATACCAAAAAACTGAACCGCCGCGTGCTGGAAAAGCTGATCATGTCCGGCGCGTTCGACAGGCTGGGGCCGCACCGCGCCGCGCTGATGAACTCTCTCGGCGATGCGCTGAAAGCAGCCGATCAGCACGCGAAAGCGGAAGCCATTGGCCAGGCGGATATGTTTGGCGTACTGGCGGAAGAGCCAGAGCAGATTGAGCAGTCTTACTCCAACTGTCAGCCCTGGCCAGAACAGGTGGTGCTGGATGGTGAACGTGAAACGTTAGGTTTGTACCTGACGGGACACCCGATCAACCAGTACATCAAAGAAATTGAGCGCTATGTCGGAGGCAACAGGCTAAAAGACATGCATCCGACAGATCGTGGTAAAATCACCACGGCTGCGGGGCTCGTGATTGCTGCAAGGGTTATGGTCACCAAGCGCGGCAATCGTATCGGCATCTGTACGTTAGATGACCGTTCCGGGCGTCTGGAGGTGATGCTGTTCACCGACGCGCTGGATAAATACCAGCAATTGCTGGAAAAAGACCGCATACTTATCGTCAGCGGACAGGTCAGCTTTGATGACTTCAGTGGGGGGCTTAAAATGACCGCCCGCGAAGTGATGGACATTGACGAAGCCCGGGAAAAATATGCTCGCGGGCTTGCTATCTCGCTGACGGACAGGCAAATTGATGACCAGCTTTTAAACCGACTCCGTCAGTCTCTGGAACCCCACCGCTCGGGGACCATTCCAGTACATCTCTACTATCAGAGGGCGGATGCACGTGCGCGGTTGCGCTTTGGCGCAACGTGGCGTGTCTCTCCGAGCGATCGTTTACTGAACGATTTGCGTGGCCTCATTGGTTCGGAGCAGGTGGAACTGGAGTTTGACTAATACAGGAATACTATGAGTCTGAATTTCCTTGATTTCGAACAGCCGATTGCTGAGCTGGAAGCGAAAATCGATTCTCTGACAGCGGTAAGCCGTCAGGATGAAAAACTGGATATTAACATCGACGAAGAAGTGCATCGTCTGCGCGAAAAAAGCGTAGAACTGACGCGCAAAATCTTTGCCGATCTCGGCGCATGGCAGATCGCCCAGCTGGCGCGTCACCCACAGCGTCCGTACACCCTGGATTATGTCCGCCTGGCGTTTGACGAATTTGACGAACTGGCAGGCGATCGCGCATACGCTGACGACAAAGCTATCGTCGGCGGTATCGCGCGTCTGGACGGACGCCCGGTGATGATCATTGGTCATCAGAAAGGCCGTGAAACCAAAGAGAAAATCCGTCGTAACTTCGGTATGCCAGCACCAGAAGGCTACCGTAAAGCCCTGCGACTGATGGAGATGGCCGAGCGTTTCAATATGCCTATCATCACCTTCATCGATACTCCGGGTGCATACCCTGGCGTGGGCGCGGAAGAGCGTGGCCAGTCTGAAGCCATCGCACGTAACCTGCGGGAGATGTCTCGCCTGAAGGTTCCGGTCATCTGCACCGTTATCGGTGAGGGTGGTTCCGGCGGTGCGCTGGCGATTGGCGTGGGTGATAAAGTGAATATGCTGCAGTACAGCACCTATTCCGTTATCTCTCCGGAAGGCTGTGCGTCCATTCTGTGGAAAAGCGCCGACAAAGCGCCGCTGGCCGCTGAAGCGATGGGCATCATTGCGCCACGTCTGAAAGAGCTGAAGCTGATCGACACCGTTATCCCGGAACCTCTGGGCGGCGCGCATCGTAAGCCGGAAGTGATGGCTGCTTCCCTGAAAGCACAGCTGCTGGCCGACCTGGCCGATCTGGACGTCCTGAGCAAAGAAGATCTGCTCAACCGTCGTTACCAGCGTCTGATGACCTACGGTTACGCATAAGCTTCACAATTATCTGAAAAGCCGCACGATGTTGCGGCTTTTTTTATACCTGCCGTTTACCTTAACTATGCTTATCTGATGTTTTTCAAGGAGGTAAACCATGAACATCATTGCCATCATGGGGCCACACGGCGTCTTTTATAAAGACGAGCCCATCAAGGAGCTGGAGCAAGCCCTTAAAGCACGCGGATATCAGCTAATCTGGCCGCAGAACAGCGCCGATCTGCTGAAATTCATCGAACATAATCCGCGCATCTGTGGCGTGATATTCGACTGGGACGAATACGACATGGAGCTGTGCAGCGAGATCAACAGGCTGAATGAATATCTTCCGCTCTACGCCTTTATCAACACTCACTCCACCATGGACGTCAGCGCTCACGATATGCGCATGGCGCTGTGGTTCTTTGAATACTCGCTCGGCGTGGCGGAAGATATTGCGACCCGCATTCAGCAATACACTGGCGAATATCTTGATAACATCACACCGCCGTTCACGCGCGCGCTATTCACCTATGTGAAAGAGGGGAAATACACCTTCTGTACGCCGGGACACATGGCCGGAACGGCCTATCAAAAAAGCCCGGTGGGGTGCCTGTTCTACGATTTCTTCGGCGGCAACACCCTGAAAGCAGACGTGTCGATTTCAGTGACCGAGTTAGGCTCTCTTCTGGATCACACCGGCCCGCATCTTGAAGCTGAAGAGTATATCGCCCGCACCTTTGGCGCCGAGCAGAGCTATATGGTGACCAACGGCACCTCGACCTCGAACAAAATCGTCGGAATGTACGCCGCGCCAACCGGAAGCACGTTGCTGATTGACCGTAACTGCCATAAATCGCTGGCGCACCTGCTGCTGATGAGCGACGTCGTCCCGATCTGGCTGTCACCCACGCGTAACGCGCTCGGTATCCTCGGCGGCATTCCGCGCCGGGAGTTCACGCATCAAGCCATCGAAAGTAAGGTTGCGGCGATACCCGACGCAAGCTGGCCTGTCCATGCGGTGATTACCAACTCCACCTATGATGGTCTGCTCTACAATACGAACTGGATCAAGCAGACGCTGGACGTACCGTCGATTCACTTCGATTCCGCGTGGGTGCCGTACACCAATTTCCACCCGATTTATTCGGGTAAAAGTGGGATGAGCGGCGAGCGCGTGCCGGGCAAAGTGTTTTTCGAAACGCAGTCGACGCACAAAATGCTGGCCGCATTTTCGCAGGCGTCTCTTATTCACATCAAAGGCGAGTACGACGAGGATACGTTTAACGAAGCCTTTATGATGCACACCACCACCTCACCGAGCTATCCGCTGGTGGCGTCTATTGAAACGGCCGCGGCGATGCTGCGCGGTAATCCGGGTAAACGCCTGATTAACCGCTCGGTGGAACGGGCGCTGCATTTCCGTAAAGAGGTCCAGCGGCTGAAGGATGAGGCCGACGGCTGGTTCTTCGATATCTGGCAGCCGGAAGCGATCGACGAGGCGGAGTGCTGGGCCGTCGCGCCGGGAGAGAGCTGGCACGGCTTCCGGGATGCCGATGCGGACCACATGTTCCTCGATCCGGTTAAGGTAACGATCCTGACGCCGGGGATGGACGAGCAGGGCGTGATGGGCGATGAAGGGATCCCCGCCGCGCTGGTGGCGAAGTTCCTTGACGAGCGCGGCGTGGTGGTGGAGAAGACCGGCCCCTACAACTTGCTGTTCCTGTTCAGTATCGGGATCGATAAAACCCGGGCAATGGGGCTGCTGCGCGGGCTGATGGAGTTTAAGCGCGCCTACGATCTCAACCTGCGGGTGAAGAACATGCTGCCGGATCTCTACGCGGAAGATCCTGACTTCTACCGCACGATGCGCATTCAGGATCTGGCCCAGGGGATCCACAGGCTGATCCGCCAGCACGATCTGCCGCGCCTGATGCTCCAGGCGTTTGATGTCCTGCCTGATATGAAACTGACGCCTCACAAGGCCTGGCAACGGCAGGTGAAAGGTGAAATCGAAACCATTGAGCTGGAAAACCTGGTCGGGCGGATATCGGCCAACATGATCCTGCCGTATCCACCAGGCGTGCCGCTGCTGATGCCGGGTGAGATGATCACCGAGGAGAGCCGGGCAGTGCTCGATTTCCTGCTGATGCTCTGTTCGGTAGGACGCCACTATCCGGGCTTTGAAACGGATATCCACGGCGCGAAACGCGATGAAAACGGCGTGTACTGGGTGAGAGTCCTAAAATAAATGTGACCGCTTGCCAGGTGTGGGTTTTCGGTTGTAACGTTCAGGCATCATAAAAAGGAGAAGCTATGCTGGGTTTAAAAGCGGTTCACCATATTGCGATCATTGCCACCGATTATGCGAAAAGTAAGGCCTTCTACTGCGACATTCTTGGCTTTACGCTCATGAGCGAAGCCTACCGCGAGGAGCGCGACTCCTGGAAGGGCGATCTCGCGTTAAACGGGCAGTATGTGATTGAGCTGTTCTCTTTTCCTTTTCCGCCTTCGCGTCCGTCCCGCCCGGAAGCCTGCGGCCTGCGTCATCTGGCCTTCAGCGTTGATGACCTTGATAGCGCAGTAAAACATCTGGAAGCGCACGGCGTGACGTGCGAGGCGATTCGTGTCGATCCGTTTACCGACAAGCGCTTTACCTTTTTTAACGACCCGGATGGCCTGCCGCTGGAGCTTTACCAGCAGTAATGTTTGTCCTGTGTGATAATGCCCGCTCAGTTCGGGCATTTTTTATGTGTAATTTCCTATGACCTTACCCGCTATCGCACAAGCCGTTTCACCGTACCGCCAGCTGCTGGTGGGGTTTAGCGGTGGCCTGGATTCCACCGTGTTGCTGCATCGCCTTAGGCTCTGGCGCGACCGGGACCCTGACGTTCAGCTTCGGGCTATACACATCCATCACGGGTTAAGCCCACACGCGGAGGAGTGGGTGGCGCACTGTGAAGCCTTGTGTGAGGCGTGGGCTATCCCGCTCGTCGTTGAGCGCGTCACGCTTGCGGATGAAGGACTGGGTATTGAGGCGCAGGCGCGTAAAGTTCGCTACGCCGCGTTTGCCGGGGCATTACGTACTGGAGAAGCGCTGGTCACGGCGCAGCATCTGGACGATCAGTGCGAAACTTTTTTGCTGGCGCTTAAGCGGGGCAGCGGACCCGCTGGGCTTTCCGCCATGCCGGCGCTTTCTGAGTTTGCCGGGACGCAATTATTGCGTCCGCTGCTTGGCGAGACCCGCGCATCGCTGGAATCCTGGGCGCGGGAACATCGGCTGAGCTGGATCGAAGATGAGAGCAACCAGGACGACAGCTACGATCGTAACTTCCTGCGTCTGCGCGTCCTCCCGCTTTTAAGCGAGCGCTGGCCGCATTTTGCCGACGCGACAGCAAGAAGCGCCATGCTGTGCGCCGAACAGGAAAGCCTGCTGGATGAGTTACTCAGCGAAGAGCTGGCTGATCTGATCTCTGAAGACGGTGCGCTGGCGATCGCGCCGCTGGAGGCGGCAAGCCCGGTGCGTCGGGCCGCGCTGTTACGCCGCTGGCTCGCCTCTCATCATGCTGTGATGCCGTCGCGGGCAATGCTGAGCCGCATCTGGGACGAAGTCGCACAGGCGCGGGAAGATGCGTCCCCTTGCGTACACCTGAATGGCTTCGAGGTCAGACGCTATAAAGGAAAACTCTGGTGGGTAAAATCCTTCCCCCCGCTGACCAATGTGGTGCTCCACTGGCCGTCACCGGAGGCTCCGTTAATATTGCCCCAGGATGCGGGGAGTGTCTCTCTGATGCCGACGGGTCATGTGCGTCTGCCAAACCCCGGTGAACCGGTCAGCGTGCGCTTTAAGGCTGGCGGCTTGCTGCATATCGTCGGACGCAACGGGGGACGGAAACTGAAAAAGATATGGCAGGAATGCAACGTGCCGCCGTGGCTGCGCGACACCACGCCGCTGCTGTTCTACGGTGAAACGCTGATTGCTGCTGCAGGGGTGTTCATCACGGAAGCGGGGTGGACAGAAGAAGGGGCATGCTTCGAGTGGCGGAAAGCGTAACGGGCAGCCCGGCTGCCCGTTAGTGTCATCAGGATTCGCTCACCACGACGGTGCCGATTTGCGGGTGGCTGAAGCTGGCTATTTTGTCCAGACGCAGCTCACGCGTCGCACCGGCGTCTTCCACGACCAGGTATTCCACATTCTTGCGTGAAACCAGATCGCTGGCCTTCGCCTTCAACACTTCGCCATCTTTTAGCTCCAGCGTCAGTATTAAATGATGCTGGCAGGCGAGTTCGAGGTTGTCATAGTCATCACAATTGATGGGTTGATAAGTATCATTCATCGACATAATCGCTCACCAGTAAATTCGCCGCAGCATACGCTGCTTTTTCCCTGACCGACTCTGAAAGGCTCTCATCAGAGGCCACTTCATTAAGCACTTTCAATACACAGCCCAACGCGTCCGGGACATACCCCAGATCTCCGCTGGCGATTTCCGCATACCGTTTGCGAATTAACTCACAATAATTATTCACATCCCCTCCCGCCAGCGCACTGACTTACTGTGAGATATCATTAAGCCTACGAAGATAAACTCGGTTTAGCAAGGTGACTATACCATACTCATTTAAGCAATATCAGCGCCTTGATAGTGGTGTATTTATTACTCCGTAACAGCCTTTTGCCTCTGTTTTCGCTACAATGTGCGGCTGATTCGAATGGAGTTCTCTCATGGCGCTGAAAGCGACAATTTATAAAGCAGTGGTCAACGTGGCCGATCTTGATCGCAACCAGTTTCTGGACGCGTCGCTTACTCTGGCACGCCACCCCTCCGAAACTCAGGAGCGCATGATGCTGCGCCTGCTGGCGTGGATTAAATACGCCAACGAGCGGCTGCAGTTTACCCGTGGCTTAAGCGCGGAAGACGAGCCTGAAGCCTGGCTGCGCAACGATCATCTTGGGATCGATTTATGGATTGAACTCGGTCTGCCGGATGAGCGCAGGATTAAAAAGGCCTGTACTCAGTCCGCGGAAGTGGCCTTATTCGCCTATAACCAGCGCGCGGCGGAAATCTGGTGGCAACAAAATAAGAATAAATGCGGGCAGTTTAAAAATCTCGCCGTCTGGTATCTGGATGATGAACAGCTGGCGCAGCTGAGCGAGTTCGCCAGCCGAACGATGGCGTTGCAGGCAACGATTCAGGACGGCGCCATCTGGCTTTCTGATTCTCAGAATAATCTGGAAATTCATCTGACGGCCTGGCAGCCTGCGCCATGATCGTTTTGTCCCGAAACGTCAGCATCCCTGATAACGAGCTGGAGATCACCGCCATCCGTGCTCAGGGTGCGGGTGGACAGCACGTCAATAAGGCTTCAACGGCTATCCATTTGCGTTTTGACATTCGGGCATCAAGCCTGCCAGAGTATTATAAGGAAAGTCTGCTCGCTGCCAGCCATCACCTGATCACCAGCGAAGGTGTGATCGTGATTAAAGCCCAGGAGTACCGCAGCCAGGAATTAAACCGGGAAGCGGCGGTAGCCAGGCTGGTGGCGGTCATCAAAGAGTTAACGGCAGTACAAAAAAGCCGCCGGGCAACGCGGCCAACCCGCGCATCGAAAGAGCGTCGGCTGTCCTCGAAAGCTCAAAAATCCACAGTGAAAGCACTACGCGGTAAAGTTCGTCGCCCGATGGAGTGACGAAAGGGAACACAATTTTCATAAGGAATTCATTGTGAAAAAAGCATTATTTTCAGCGCTGGCAGTGAGTACGCTGTTTGCGCTTTTCGGGTGTAACAACCGTTCTGAAACGCAGGTTTTGCAGCCAGCGCAGAATGAAGAGTTAAAGCCAATGCAGCAGAGCTGGCGGGGCGTATTGCCTTGCGCGGATTGCGAAGGCATTGAAACGTCACTGTTCCTGCAAAAAGACGGTACCTGGGTGATGAACCAGCGCTATCAGGGCGCAAAAGAACCCTCTTCATTTGCGACTTACGGGACATGGGCGCGTACGGCTGAGAAGCTGGTGCTGACGGATACTTCCGGTGACAAAACCTGGTTCCGCCCTAAAGGCGAGAACATGGAAATGCTCGACCGGGAAGGCAATCCGATTGAATCCCAGTTCAACTACACGCTGACACCGGTGAAAGCGGCGCTGCCTGCCACGCCGATGGCGATGCGGGGGATGTATTTCTATATGGCGGATGCGGCGATCTTTACCGACTGCGCTACCGGTAAGAAAGTCAGCGTGGCAAACAATGCACAGCTTGAACGTGATTACGCCGTGGCGCGCGGCAATGACAGCAAGCCGATATTGTTGACGGTTGACGGTCACTTTACGCTGGAGCCAAACCCGGATAGCGGGGAGATGGTGAAAACGCTGGTGGCAGATAAAGACGTGAAATTTATTGCGGGCAAAGACTGTAGCAGCAAATAAGCTGACGTTGAGCCATTAAAAAACCCCGCCTGAGCGGGGTTTTTTGTTTAGCCTTTGATGGCTTTCACCAGGTAATCAAGAATATCGCCAGTCTTGATCATCTGTTTTTCGCCGCTGCGACGGTATTTGTATTCAATCTCATCGCTGTCGAGGTTACGGTCGCCAATGACGACGGTGTGCGGGATACCGATCAGTTCCATATCGGCAAACATCACGCCCGGACGCTCTTTACGGTCATCCATCAGCACTTCAATACCCTGAGCGCGCAGCTCGGCGTACAGCTTCTCGGCCAGCTCCTGCACGCGGTAAGATTTGTGCATGTTCATTGGCAGAATAGCCACCTGGAACGGCGCAATATTGTCCGGCCAGACGATGCCGCGTTCGTCGTAGTTCTGCTCGATGGCCGCAGCCACCACGCGCGTCACCCCGATACCGTAGCAGCCCATGGTCAGGATTTGGTTACGGCCATCTTCACCCTGAACGGCGGCGTTCAGCGCGCGAGAGTATTTATCGCCCAGCTGGAAGATGTGGCCAACTTCGATGCCGCGCTTAATCATCAGGGTACCCTGACCGTCCGGGCTTTGATCGCCTGCCACCACGTTACGAATGTCAGCCACTTCTGGCGTCGCCACGTCGCGATCCCAGTTGATGCCGAAGTAATGTTTACCGTCGATGTTCGCACCTGCAGAGAAGTCGCTCATTGCAGCAACCGTGCGGTCAATAACAACCGGCACAGGCAGGTTGACTGGACCCAGTGAACCTGGACCCGCATTCACTACGGCACGGATTTCCGCTTCCGTTGCGAACGTCAGCGGGCTGGCTACCTGGGGCAGCTTCTCGGCTTTTACTTCGTTCAGTTCATGATCGCCACGCACCAGCAGGGCAACCAGCGGGTAAGCGCTGCCTTCGGTGGATTTCACCAGCAGCGTTTTCACTGTTTTTTCGATCGGCAGACTGAACTGCTCAACCAACTCGGCGATGGTTTTCGCGTTTGGCGTATCAACCAGCGTCATCTCTTGCGTGGCCGCGCCGCGTGGTTCTTTTGGTGCCAGCGCTTCTGCAAATTCGATGTTCGCCGCGTAGTCTGAAGAGTCAGAGAAGATCACATCGTCTTCACCGCTCTGTGCCAGTACCTGGAACTCATGGGACGCGCTGCCGCCGATGGAGCCGGTATCAGCCTGCACAGCACGGAAATCCAGACCCATGCGAGAGAAAATTTTGCTGTAAGCCTCGTACATTTTGTCGTAGGTCTCTTGCAGCGATTCCTGTGACGTATGGAAAGAGTAGGCATCTTTCATCAGGAATTCACGAGAGCGCATCACGCCGAAACGTGGGCGCACTTCGTCACGGAACTTGGTCTGGATCTGGAAGAAGTTCAGCGGCAGCTGTTTGTAAGAGCTCAGCTCATTACGAATCAGGTCGGTGATCACTTCTTCGTGCGTTGGGCCGAGAACGAACGGACGCTCGCCGCGATCGACGAAGCGCAGCAGTTCTGGGCCATATTGCTCCCAACGGCCGCTCTCCTGCCACAGGTCAGCGGGCTGAACCACGGGCATGGACACCTCGATAGCACCGGCGTTGTTCATCTCTTCACGCACGATGTTTTCGACTTTTTTCAGGACGCGCACGCCGGTCGGCAGCCAGGTGTATAACCCGGAGGCCAGCTTGCGGATCATCCCGGCGCGCAGCATCAGCTGATGGCTGATCACTTCGGCGTCGGCAGGCGTCTCCTTCAGAGTGGAGAGCAGATATTGGCTAGTACGCATGTTGTTACGGTTCCATTTCGACGATTGGAACAGGCTGAAACACCAGCCTGACACAAAAAAAGTGGTTTAGTTTACCAGTGTGGCAAAGATGCCAAAAGAGAGGAGAACAAAATTACCTGGGTTCAAGGGCAAACACTTCGAAACCTGCCCCGGTGACGCGCCAGCGCACGTTAAAATCCAGCAGCCAGACGGCGTACGTTTTTCCTGCTTCCTCTTCTTTACGGTAGGCCGGACGGGGGTCCTGTGCCAGAACTTCAGTGATGAAATCCCGTAAGCGAGGATAGCGTTTCTCCAGTTGACCAAGCTGCGCGGTTATCTCAGGCGTAAAATAAACAGGCATATCCGCCTGCGGTGCGTCCTGAGCATAGCTTGCACGCGCGTCCGGGAGGGCTTCGGCGAAGGGCAAATAGGGTTTGATGTCGATAACCGGCGTGCCGTCGACCAGGTCCAGACTGCCCAGCTCAAGTATGACCTGTTCCTTCTGGCAACGTATGCCCTTCAGTTCAACCAGCGACATCCCGATCGGATTTGGACGGAAGGTCGAGCGAGTCGCAAACACGCCCATTCTCGCATTTCCGCCCAGGCGCGGGGGACGCACGGTGGGACGCCAGCCGCCTTCCATTGTCTGGTGAAAGACAAATACCACCCATAAGTGGCTGAACGCCTCAAGCCCGCGTACTGCATCGGCCTGGTTATAAGGCGCCTGAAGATGAAGCTCGCCGCTGCCGCTGGTGACCAGACCAGGCTGGCGGGGTACGGCAAACTTCTCTTTATACGGAGAGTGGATAACGCCTATCTGCTCAAAATGAAATGCACTCATTTCGCCGTGATGTTCAGCGCAGAACCGATGCAAACCGCCTGACGGTAGCAGCCCGGCGTGCCGCTGGTGACTTCGCAGCTGTGCAGCAGCACCGCGTTAGCTTTCATTTTTGCGGCGTTAATCTGCATACGTTTGCGCGCTGTCGGGATATTCGGTGGAGAGTCCTGATTGGTTGCCTGACAGGATTCACCGCTCACTTCACCCAGTTCACGGAACGGTTTGCCGACCAGTTCGTCAGCTTTGGTGATAATGCGAACCGGCGCAGGGCGAACCACTTTCGGTTTCGCAGGCTCAGTTTTTGGCGGGGTTGCCGTGCTTTGAACAGGTTCAACAGGAGATCTGCTTAGCATAGAACAGCCGCTCAGCATGAGTGCTAAAAGACAGATCGGTAAAGCACGCATAATAATTCCTCAATGGATAATCAAAACGTCAGATATTGAATCAGGTGACTGCACAAATGACAAGACGGGCATAAGCCCGTCCTGATGATATTACACTGAGGTGAGATTACCAGCCTTTAACAGCGCCGCCGTTAAACACTTTGTTGGCTTCCTGGTAAACTTCATCAGACTGATAGGCCTGAACGAACTTCTTCACGTTTTCCGCGTCTTTGTTATCTTCGCGAGTCACGATCAGGTTAACGTACGGGGAGTCTTTATCTTCAACGAAGATACCGTCTTTTGCTGGCGTCAGGCCAATCTGGCTGGCGTAAGTGGTGTTGATAACGGCCAGGGCAATCTGTGCATCGTCCAGAGAACGCGGCAGCTGCGGTGCTTCCAGTTCAACAATTTTCAGATTTTTCGGGTTCTCGGTGACGTCCAGAACGGTTGGTAGCAGGCCAACACCGTCTTTCAGTTTGATCAGGCCCACTTTCTGCAGCAGCAGCAGGGAACGACCAAGGTTGGTTGGATCGTTAGGTACGGCAACCTGAGAGCCCGGCTGCAGTTCGTCCAGCGATTTAATTTTCTTAGAGTAACCGGCAATCGGGTAAACGAAGGTGTTACCCACACCCACCAGTTTATAACCGCGATCTTTGATCTGCTGATCCAGGTATGGCTTATGCTGGAAGGCGTTGGCGTCGATATCGCCCTTGCTCAGCGCTTCGTTCGGCAGAACGTAATCATTGAAGGTCACCAGCTCAACGTCCAGACCATATTTCTCTTTCGCCACTTTCTGAGCAACTTCAGCAACCTGCTGTTCGGCACCCACGATAACGCCCACCTTAATGTGGTTTGGATCTTTTTCGTCCTGACCGCAACCCACCAGTGCCAGAGAGCCAATCAGCGCGCCTACTGCTGCAAGGGTCTTTAATTTAAACGCCATGTTTTATCCTTAACTCGTCGAGTTTGTGTTGTGTGTAACGTTATTTGTGAGTAACGGTCCGGACGATGCGATCGCCGGAGAACTGGATTAAGTAAACCAGAACAACCAGCAATACCAGAACGGTATTCATCACGGTAGCGTTATATCCAATATAGCCGTACTGGTAACCAATCTGTCCTAAACCGCCAGCACCAACTGCACCGCCCATTGCGGAATAACCGACTAGGGTGATGAGCGTGATGGTTGCCGCGTTCACCAGGCCCGGCAGTGCTTCAGGCAGCAGAACCTTGCGGACGATCTGCATCGGCGTGGCACCCATCGCGCGGGAAGCTTCGATTAAACCGGTTGGGATCTCCAGCAGGGCGTTTTCCACCATACGGGCGATAAACGGCGCTGCGCCTACGGTCAGCGGAACGATAGCCGCCTGCAGACCGATAGAGGTTCCGACGATCACGCGGGTAAATGGAATCATCCACACCAGCAGAATAATGAACGGGATAGAACGGAAGATGTTCACCAGCGCAGAGAGCGTACGGTAAAGTTTCGCGTTCTCAATGATTTGACCCGGACGCGTCACGTACAGCAGTACGCCCACCGGCAGGCCAATTACAAAACCAAAGAAACCCGATACGAAGGTCATTGCCAGCGTTTCCCAAACGCCGCGAACCAGCAGCCACATCATCGGCTCAGACATAACCCAGTACCTCTACTTTTACGTGGTGTTCTTGCAGCCAGGCGATTGCTGCCTGGGTTTCTTCATGGGTGCCGTGCATTTCCGTCAGCATGATGCCGAACTTCACGCCACCGGCGTAATCCATCTGCGCGCTAATAATGTTGTTGTTCACGTTAAAGCGACGCGCAGTTTCTGAAAGAAGGGGAGCGTCAACGGACTGACCGGTAAACTCCATTCGCAGCATCGGGACGCTGTCTGCTGTGGATTCGGTTTTCAAACGCTCCAGATAATCTTCCGGAATATCCAGATGCAGCGTGGACTGAATGAACTGCTGCGCAAGCGGCGTCTTCGGATGGGAGAACACTTCGCTTACCGTATCCTGCTCGATCAGCTCGCCGTTGCTGATGACCGCCACGCAGTCGCAGATGCGTTTCACCACGTCCATCTCGTGCGTAATAAGAAGGATCGTCAGGCCCAGGCGACGGTTAATGTCTTTCAGCAGTTCCAGAATAGAACGCGTGGTGGCCGGATCCAGCGCGCTGGTGGCTTCGTCGCACAGCAGTACTTTTGGGTTGCTGGCCAGCGCGCGGGCAATGGCGACACGCTGCTTCTGCCCACCGGAAAGATTTGCCGGGTAGCTATCATGCTTATCGCCCAGACCCACGAGGTCGAGCAGTTCGGTAACGCGACGCTTCACTTCTTCTTTCGGCGTGTTATCCAGCTCCAGCGGCAAGGCGACGTTGCCGAACACGGTGCGGGACGCCAGCAGGTTAAAGTGCTGGAAGATCATGCCAATCTGACGACGCGCTTTGGTGAGTTCTTTTTCTGAAAGGGCGGTAAGTTCCTGACCGCCAACTTCTACGCTGCCCTGGGTTGGGCGCTCAAGCAGGTTAACACAACGGATCAGCGTGCTTTTACCTGCACCCGATGCGCCAATGACGCCATAAATTTGACCAGCAGGAACATGCAGGCTGACGTTGTTCAGCGCCTGAATGGTTCGGTTCCCCTGCTGGAACACTTTGGTGATATTGGAAAGTTTAATCATTAGATTATTTTTATCGTATGTAAGTTAGCCGTGGCATTTTCTTCTGCCAGATACGGGTGATGACCGTAAACAAAACGGATGTTAAGGCATCCAGACGTCTAAATCAATCCAACTCTGTACGATGAGCACTTTATTGCGCTGCGATTCATGAGATACTAGCTCAACAGGCCTTTTTCAGGAGCAAACCGGTGGCAAAATCAGTACCCGCAATTTTTCTCGATCGTGATGGCACTATTAATGTGGATCACGGTTATGTGCATGAGATCGATGAGTTCGAATTTATCGACGGCGTTATAGAGGCAATGCGCCAGCTGAAAGAGATGGGCTATGCGCTGGTGGTGGTCACCAATCAGTCTGGTATTGCGCGCGGTAAATTCACTGAAGCACAGTTCGAGACGCTGACCGAATGGATGGACTGGTCGCTGGCCGATCGCGGCGTGGATCTCGACGGCATCTACTATTGTCCGCATCACCCGCAGGGTACGGTAGAAGAGTATCGCCAGACCTGTGACTGCCGTAAACCGCATCCGGGGATGTTCATCTCTGCGCAGGAGTTTCTGCACATTGATATGTCTGCTTCTTATATGGTGGGCGATAAACTGGAAGATATGCAGGCAGCAACAGCAGCGGGTGTAGGGACCAAAATATTAGTTCGCACCGGTAAGCCAGTGACGCCAGAAGCGGAAAATGCAGCGGATTGGGTGATTAATAGCCTGGCTGAGCTGCCGAATGAGATAAAAAAGCATCAAAAATAGCCTTTCTGGCGAAAAGGTGAGCGGTCGAAATAAAAATGTATATTTCCCCTTGTCATTCCTCGGCAGCTCCCTATAATGCGCCTCCATCGACACGGCGGATGTGAATCACTTCACAGACAACCCGGTCGGTTGAAGAGAAAAAATCCTGAAATAACGGGTTGACTCTGAAAGAGGAAAGCGTAATATACGCCACCTCGCAACGGTGAGCTGAAAGCCGCGTTGCACTGCTCTTTAACAATTTATCAGACAATCTGTGTGGGCACTCAAAGTGACATGGATTCTTAACGTCGCAAGACGAAAAATGAATACCAAGTCTCTGAGTGAACATACGTAATTCATTACGAAGTTTAATTCACGAGCATCAAACTTAAATTGAAGAGTTTGATCATGGCTCAGATTGAACGCTGGCGGCAGGCCTAACACATGCAAGTCGAACGGTAGCACAGAGAGCTTGCTCTCGGGTGACGAGTGGCGGACGGGTGAGTAATGTCTGGGAAACTGCCTGATGGAGGGGGATAACTACTGGAAACGGTAGCTAATACCGCATAACGTCGCAAGACCAAAGAGGGGGACCTTCGGGCCTCTTGCCATCAGATGTGCCCAGATGGGATTAGCTAGTAGGTGGGGTAACGGCTCACCTAGGCGACGATCCCTAGCTGGTCTGAGAGGATGACCAGCCACACTGGAACTGAGACACGGTCCAGACTCCTACGGGAGGCAGCAGTGGGGAATATTGCACAATGGGCGCAAGCCTGATGCAGCCATGCCGCGTGTATGAAGAAGGCCTTCGGGTTGTAAAGTACTTTCAGCGGGGAGGAAGGCGATAAGGTTAATAACCTTGTCGATTGACGTTACCCGCAGAAGAAGCACCGGCTAACTCCGTGCCAGCAGCCGCGGTAATACGGAGGGTGCAAGCGTTAATCGGAATTACTGGGCGTAAAGCGCACGCAGGCGGTCTGTCAAGTCGGATGTGAAATCCCCGGGCTCAACCTGGGAACTGCATTCGAAACTGGCAGGCTAGAGTCTTGTAGAGGGGGGTAGAATTCCAGGTGTAGCGGTGAAATGCGTAGAGATCTGGAGGAATACCGGTGGCGAAGGCGGCCCCCTGGACAAAGACTGACGCTCAGGTGCGAAAGCGTGGGGAGCAAACAGGATTAGATACCCTGGTAGTCCACGCCGTAAACGATGTCGACTTGGAGGTTGTGCCCTTGAGGCGTGGCTTCCGGAGCTAACGCGTTAAGTCGACCGCCTGGGGAGTACGGCCGCAAGGTTAAAACTCAAATGAATTGACGGGGGCCCGCACAAGCGGTGGAGCATGTGGTTTAATTCGATGCAACGCGAAGAACCTTACCTACTCTTGACATCCAGAGAACTTTCCAGAGATGGATTGGTGCCTTCGGGAACTCTGAGACAGGTGCTGCATGGCTGTCGTCAGCTCGTGTTGTGAAATGTTGGGTTAAGTCCCGCAACGAGCGCAACCCTTATCCTTTGTTGCCAGCGGTTAGGCCGGGAACTCAAAGGAGACTGCCAGTGATAAACTGGAGGAAGGTGGGGATGACGTCAAGTCATCATGGCCCTTACGAGTAGGGCTACACACGTGCTACAATGGCGCATACAAAGAGAAGCGACCTCGCGAGAGCAAGCGGACCTCATAAAGTGCGTCGTAGTCCGGATTGGAGTCTGCAACTCGACTCCATGAAGTCGGAATCGCTAGTAATCGTGGATCAGAATGCCACGGTGAATACGTTCCCGGGCCTTGTACACACCGCCCGTCACACCATGGGAGTGGGTTGCAAAAGAAGTAGGTAGCTTAACCTTCGGGAGGGCGCTTACCACTTTGTGATTCATGACTGGGGTGAAGTCGTAACAAGGTAACCGTAGGGGAACCTGCGGTTGGATCACCTCCTTACCTTAAAGAACCTGCCTTTGCAGTGCTCACACAGATTGTCTGATGAAAAACAGCAGTAAAAATCTCTGCAGGCTTGTAGCTCAGGTGGTTAGAGCGCACCCCTGATAAGGGTGAGGTCGGTGGTTCAAGTCCACTCAGGCCTACCAAATTTTCCCTGATACTGCGTTGCGGCAACGCTCACATACTGATGTATGCTTCGCGTTTCCACGCCTTGTCTCAGGAAAAATTACCGGTACAGAGATTAAAACGATGGGGCTATAGCTCAGCTGGGAGAGCGCCTGCTTTGCACGCAGGAGGTCTGCGGTTCGATCCCGCATAGCTCCACCATCTTTTACTGCGAACACAAGAAAACTTCAGAGTGAACCTGAAAAGGTGCACTGCGAAGTTTTGCTCTTTAAAAATCTGGATCAAGCTGAAAATTGAAACGACACACAGTTAATGTGTGTCCGAGTCTCTCAAATTTTCGCAATCAGAAGTGAAACATCTTCGGGTTGTGAGGTTAAGCGACTAAGCGTACACGGTGGATGCCCTGGCAGTCAGAGGCGATGAAGGACGTGCTAATCTGCGAAAAGCGCCGGCGAGGTGATATGAACCTTTGACCCGGCGATGTCCGAATGGGGAAACCCAGTGTGTTTCGACACACTATCGTTAACTGAATACATAGGTTAACGAGGCGAACCGGGGGAACTGAAACATCTAAGTACCCCGAGGAAAAGAAATCAACCGAGATTCCCCCAGTAGCGGCGAGCGAACGGGGAGCAGCCCGGAGTCTGAATCAGCTTGTGTGTTAGTGGAAGCGTCTGGAAAGTCGCAGGGTACAGGGTGATACTCCCGTACACGAAAATGCACAGGCTGTGAACTCGAAGAGTAGGGCGGGACACGTGGTATCCTGTCTGAATATGGGGGGACCATCCTCCAAGGCTAAATACTCCTGACTGACCGATAGTGAACCAGTACCGTGAGGGAAAGGCGAAAAGAACCCCGGCGAGGGGAGTGAAAAAGAACCTGAAACCGTGTACGTACAAGCAGTGGGAGCACCTTCGTGGTGTGACTGCGTACCTTTTGTATAATGGGTCAGCGACTTATATTCTGTAGCAAGGTTAACCGTATAGGGGAGCCGAAGGGAAACCGAGTCTTAACTGGGCGTTAAGTTGCAGGGTATAGACCCGAAACCCGGTGATCTAGCCATGGGCAGGTTGAAGGTTGGGTAACACTAACTGGAGGACCGAACCGACTAATGTTGAAAAATTAGCGGATGACCTGTGGCTGGGGGTGAAAGGCCAATCAAACCGGGAGATAGCTGGTTCTCCCCGAAAGCTATTTAGGTAGCGCCTCGTGAATTCATCTTCGGGGGTAGAGCACTGTTTCGGCTAGGGGGCCATCCCGGCTTACCAACCCGATGCAAACTACGAATACCGAAGAATGTTATCACGGGAGACACACGGCGGGTGCTAACGTCCGTCGTGAAGAGGGAAACAACCCAGACCGCCAGCTAAGGTCCCAAAGTCATGGTTAAGTGGGAAACGATGTGGGAAGGCACAGACAGCCAGGATGTTGGCTTAGAAGCAGCCATCATTTAAAGAAAGCGTAATAGCTCACTGGTCGAGTCGGCCTGCGCGGAAGATGTAACGGGGCTAAACCATGCACCGAAGCTGCGGCAGCGACGCTTATGCGTTGTTGGGTAGGGGAGCGTTCTGTAAGCCGTCGAAGGTGGCCTGTGAGGGCTGCTGGAGGTATCAGAAGTGCGAATGCTGACATAAGTAACGATAAAGCGGGTGAAAAGCCCGCTCGCCGGAAGACCAAGGGTTCCTGTCCAACGTTAATCGGGGCAGGGTGAGTCGACCCCTAAGGCGAGGCCGAAAGGCGTAGTCGATGGGAAACAGGTTAATATTCCTGTACTTGGTGTTACTGCGAAGGGGGGACGGAGAAGGCTATGTCAGCCGGGCGACGGTTGTCCCGGTTTAAGCGTGTAGGTGTGTGTTCCAGGCAAATCCGGTTCACTTTAACACTGAGGCGTGATGACGAGGCACTACGGTGCTGAAGTGATAAATGCCCTGCTTCCAGGAAAAGCCTCTAAGCATCAGGTAACACGAAATCGTACCCCAAACCGACACAGGTGGTCAGGTAGAGAATACCAAGGCGCTTGAGAGAACTCGGGTGAAGGAACTAGGCAAAATGGTGCCGTAACTTCGGGAGAAGGCACGCTGATATGTAGGTGAAGCCCCTGCGGGCGGAGCTGAAATCAGTCGAAGATACCAGCTGGCTGCAACTGTTTATTAAAAACACAGCACTGTGCAAACACGAAAGTGGACGTATACGGTGTGACGCCTGCCCGGTGCCGGAAGGTTAATTGATGGGGTTAGCGGCAACGCGAAGCTCTTGATCGAAGCCCCGGTAAACGGCGGCCGTAACTATAACGGTCCTAAGGTAGCGAAATTCCTTGTCGGGTAAGTTCCGACCTGCACGAATGGCGTAATGATGGCCAGGCTGTCTCCACCCGAGACTCAGTGAAATTGAACTCGCTGTGAAGATGCAGTGTACCCGCGGCAAGACGGAAAGACCCCGTGAACCTTTACTATAGCTTGACACTGAACACTGGTCCTTGATGTGTAGGATAGGTGGGAGGCTTTGAAGCGTGGACGCCAGTCTGCGTGGAGCCGTCCTTGAAATACCACCCTTTAATGGCTGGTGTTCTAACGTGGACCCGTAATCCGGGTTGCGGACAGTGTCTGGTGGGTAGTTTGACTGGGGCGGTCTCCTCCCAAAGAGTAACGGAGGAGCACGAAGGTTAGCTAATCCTGGTCGGACATCAGGAGGTTAGTGCAATGGCATAAGCTAGCTTGACTGCGAGAGTGACGGCTCGAGCAGGTGCGAAAGCAGGTCATAGTGATCCGGTGGTTCTGAATGGAAGGGCCATCGCTCAACGGATAAAAGGTACTCCGGGGATAACAGGCTGATACCGCCCAAGAGTTCATATCGACGGCGGTGTTTGGCACCTCGATGTCGGCTCATCACATCCTGGGGCTGAAGTAGGTCCCAAGGGTATGGCTGTTCGCCATTTAAAGTGGTACGCGAGCTGGGTTTAGAACGTCGTGAGACAGTTCGGTCCCTATCTGCCGTGGGCGCTGGAGAATTGAGGGGGGCTGCTCCTAGTACGAGAGGACCGGAGTGGACGCATCACTGGTGTTCGGGTTGTCATGCCAATGGCACTGCCCGGTAGCTAAATGCGGAAGAGATAAGTGCTGAAAGCATCTAAGCACGAAACTTGCCCCGAGATGAGTTCTCCCTGAGACTTTAAGTCTCCTGAAGGAACGTTGAAGACGACGACGTTGATAGGTCGGGTGTGTAAGCGCAGCGATGCGTTGAGCTAACCGATACTAATGAACCGTGAGGCTTAACCTTACAACGCCGAAGGTGTTTTGGCGGAAGAGACAGAACAATCAATATTCAGCCTGATACAGATTAACAGAATTTGCCTGGCGGCTTTAGCGCGGTGGTCCCACCTGACCCCATGCCGAACTCAGAAGTGAAACGCCGTAGCGCCGATGGTAGTGTGGGGTCTCCCCATGTGAGAGTAGGGAACTGCCAGGCATCAAATTTAGTAGTAAGCCGGTGCATTAATCCGGTGGTTACAAGCAGTCTTCGGTGGAGCGGTAGTTCAGTCGGTTAGAATACCTGCCTGTCACGCAGGGGGTCGCGGGTTCGAGTCCCGTCCGTTCCGCCACTTATTAAAAGCCCTGAGCTAACGCTCAGGGCTTTTTTCTTATCTATCGTTTAATTATTGCTAAATTAGCAAAAATCCTCTGCATTTTGCGATCTTTTTCTCCATAACAGCGCCAGCGATAATCTTCCGCACTTTACGAACATAATGATTGAGGAATAGTATGACTCTCCCTGCATTTGGTCTGGGCACCTTCCGCCTGAAAGACGAAGTTGTTATCGCATCAGTTAAAACCGCTCTTGAACTTGGCTATCGCGCAATTGATACGGCACAGATCTATGAAAACGAAGCTGCTGTTGGACAAGCTCTCGAAGAGAGCGGTGTACCGCGCAATGAGCTGTTCATCACCACCAAAATCTGGATCGAAAATCTCAGCAAAGACAAGCTCATCCCAAGCCTGATAGAGAGCCTGAAGAAACTGCGCACCGATTATGTCGATCTGACGTTAATTCACTGGCCATCGCCGAACGATGCCGTTTCAGTGGAGGAGTTCATGCAGGCGCTGCTGGAAGCGAAAAAGCAGGGCTTAACCCGCGAAATTGGGATCTCGAACTTCACCATTCCGCTGATGGAAAAGGCGATTGCCGCTGTTGGCGCTGAGAATATTGCGACCAACCAGATTGAGCTGTCTCCATACCTGCAAAACCGCAAAGTCGTTGACTGGGCAAAACAGCATGGGATCCACATCACCTCATACATGACGCTGGCCTACGGTAAGGCGCTGAAAGATGAAGTGATTACGCGTATCGCAGAGAAACATAACGCCACTGCTGCGCAGGTGATTCTGGCATGGGCAATGAGTGAAGGTTATGCCGTGATCCCATCATCAACTAAGCGTGAAAACCTGGCCAGCAACCTGTTAGCAATGGATCTTCATCTGGATGCTGACGATAAAAAAGCGATCGCAGCCCTGGAGTGCAACGATCGCCTGGTAAGCCCGGAAGGTTTAGCTCCTGACTGGGATTAAGTTTGACCCACCCTCTGTCACCTGAACCCTCACACAGCTCCTCCGGGAGCTGTTTTTATATGCTCGCTCAGAAAATCAATAAAGGCACGAATGCGCGTACTCACCGCTCTGTCGCTGTAATACACTGCGCTAAAAGGCATCTCTACCGGCAGACGTTTATCGGCCATCAGCTCTACCAGTTCACCCCGCGCTATCTCCTTATCAATCATATAGTCTGACAGGCAGGCGATCCCATTTCCTTCCAGGCAAAGCTGCTTCAGCGTTTCTCCGCTGTTAGACGATAATCCGCAGGTAATTTCATGAAGCTGACCATCGTGACAGGCAACAGGCCAGGTGTTCAGCGACACCGGCTCCGTAAAGCCCAGGCACAGGTGCTGCTTCAGTTCTTCAACCGTCTCCGGTTTACCATGTTCAGCAATATACTGTGGTGACGCGATAATTTTGCGGTAGCTGGCAAATAGCGGACGGGCCCGCAGGCTGGAATCCGTTAGCGTTCCTGCGCGAATAGCTACATCCACTTTTCGCTCGATGAGGTTAATAAACGTCTCGGACGAGACCAGAGAGAGCGTCATCTCCGGATAGCGTTCACGGAAAGGTTTGATTAGCGGCATCAGGAAATGAAGCACAACCGGCGTGGCCGCATCAATACGCAGCAATCCACGCGGCGTGCTGCGGGTTTCCATAATCTCCGTCTCCGCTGCGGCCATCTCCTGCAGCACCGACTGCACGCGGCGGAAATAACGTTCTCCTTCTTCCGTCAGGCTCAGCTGCCGCGTCGTTCGGTTGAGCAGACTCACGCCAAGCTTCATCTCCAGCTTTTTCACTGAACGGCTAATGGCCGAGTTAGCCTGTCCCAACTGCTCGGCTGCGCGGCTAAAGCTGCCGCTTTCGACGACGGCGACAAAGATTGTCAGCTCTTCCGACGTTGCTTTCATTGTTGCACCATCCGCAAAATTCTATTGATATTTTGACCATTTTTGTTATTTAAACACTGGCGCATACTGCCTGTCATCTTAATCCTGATGATACGGAGTATTTTATGCCACTGGCGCTACTTGCCCTGACGATCAGTGCCTTTGCAATTGGCACGACCGAATTTGTTATCGTGGGACTGGTTCCCACCATCGCTAACCAGCTTGCGATCTCGCTACCCTCAGCCGGGTTACTGGTGTCTATCTACGCCCTTGGTGTTGCCGTCGGCGCGCCGGTGCTGACGGCCCTGACCGGACGTTTTCCGCGTAAGCAGCTGTTAGTTGCGCTGATGGTGCTGTTTACCGCCGGCAACATTCTGGCCTGGCAGGCGCCTGACTACACTACGCTGGTGATTGCCCGTCTGCTGACCGGCCTGGCACACGGTGTGTTCTTCTCGATTGGTTCCACCATTGCAACCAGCCTGGTTCCCAAAGAGAAAGCGGCCTCGGCTATCGCAATCATGTTCGGTGGGTTGACCGTCGCACTGGTCACGGGCGTACCGTTGGGAACGTTTATCGGACAGCATTTCGGCTGGCGTGAAACGTTCCTGGCCGTCTCCTTACTGGGTGTTATTGCCCTCGTGGCTAGCCTGCTGCTGGTACCGTCGAATATCCCGGGCCGGGCAAGCGCAAGCCTGAGCGATCAGTTGAAGGTGCTTACCCATCCGCGTTTGCTGATCATCTATGCGGTCACGGCTCTGGGCTATGGTGGCGTATTCACCGCCTTCACCTTCCTGGCACCAATGATGCAGGACCTGGCGGGCTTCTCCCCCAATGCCGTGAGCTGGATTTTGCTGGGATACGGCATTTCTGTGGCCATTGGCAATATCTGGGGCGGCAAGCTTGCGGATAAGCATGGTGCGGTACCGGCGCTGAAGTTTATCTTCGCCGCCCTGGTCGTTCTGCTGATGATTTTCCAGTTCACGGCTTCAATGCAATACGCCGCGCTGATCACCGTACTGGTCATGGGGATCTTCGCCTTCGGTAATGTGCCCGGGCTTCAGGTTTACGTTGTCCAGAAAGCCGAACTCTATACGCCAAATGCGGTGGATGTTGCATCGGGTCTGAATATTGCCGCTTTCAATATCGGTATCGCGCTGGGCTCCATTATCGGCGGACAAACCGTCGAACACTTCGGATTAACCCAGACCCCATGGATTGGCGCGGTGATTGTCCTGGTGGCCTTCCTGCTGATTGGCCTGAGTGGACGCCTCGATAAGCCAGCCCGCGTCGCGCTGGGATAACATCAGTAAGTGCTTGCTTACAAAACTGGAAAGCGGTTTCTCAGAAATTGCGTTGAAAGTGTGACCTAAAGTCCCTATAACATTAGAACCAGTCCGTTTTCAGGGCTGGTTCATGTTACAGGGGCTGTTTCCAAAAGTGCGAAAAAATACCTATGCCATGCGTTATGTTGCCGGAATGCCCGCGGAGAGGATCTTGCCTCCGGGGTCGTTTGCGAGCATAAGCCAGGCATTACCCGCCGGCACACCGTTAAGCAGCGATGATAAAATCCGGGTGCTGGTCTGGAATATCTTCAAGCAGCAGCGTGCTGAATGGTTATCGGTACTCAAAAATTTTGGAAAAGATGCCCATCTGGTTTTGCTCCAGGAGGCGCAAACTACCCCTGAACTGGTACGGTTTGCCACCACTAACTACCTTGCCGCCGATCAGGTGCCGGCATTTGTCCTGCCGCAGCATCCCTCTGGCGTAATGACGCTTTCTGCTGCACATCCGGTCTACTGTTGCCCGCTCCGCGAGCGCGAACCTATCCTGCGTCTGGCAAAATCAGCCCTGGTGACGGTCTACCCGCTGCCGGATACCCGTATGCTGATGGTCGTGAATATCCACGCGGTAAACTTTAGCCTGGGCGTGGATGTCTACAGTAAGCAGTTACTTCCGATTGGCGATCAAATTGCCCATCACAGCGGCCCCATCATTATGGCAGGCGATTTTAACGCCTGGAGCCGTCCGCGCATGAATGCGCTGTATCGCTTTGCGCGCGAAATGTCGCTGCGTGAAGTTCGTTTTAGCGACGATCAGCGCAAAAAAGCGTTCGGTCGTCCTCTCGACTTTGTCTTCTATCGCGGTTTGAACGTGCACGACGCCTCTGTTCTGGTGACGCGCGCTTCGGATCACAACCCTCTACTAGTTGAATTCAGTCCCGGCAAACCTGATAAATAACGGTGTGTCAGGTCTGCCGTGGGGCAGGCCTGTGCGGGTGCTGCCCTTTTATTTTTAACCAACAAAGGACAGTACGATGACAACAACACACTCCCATCATGACAACGTAGAAAAACAGTTTGGTTCTCAGGCAAGTGCCTATCTGAGCAGCGCCGTGCATGCCTCAGGACGCGATCTGGTGCGTCTCGGTGAACGCCTGGCGGCGTTCCCTCAGGCCCACGTGCTGGATTTGGGCTGTGGGGCAGGGCACGCCAGCTTCACGGCTGCGCAGCAGGTGGCCCGCGTTACCGCGTATGATTTATCCAGCCAGATGCTGGACGTTGTTGCCGAGGCGGCGAAAGCGAAGGGGCTGGACAATATTGATACGCGCCAGGGCTACGCCGAATCCTTACCTTTTGATGATGCGTCGTTTGAGGTGGTTATCAGCCGTTACTCCGCGCACCACTGGCATGATGTCGGCCAGGCATTACGCGAAGTCAAACGTGTTCTTAAGCCGGGTGGCATCTTCATTATTATGGATGTGATGTCCCCTGGACATCCGGTGCGCAATATCTGGCTGCAGACGGTCGAAGCGCTGCGCGATACCTCCCACGTGCAAAACTACGCCAGCGGTGAGTGGTTATCGTTTATCACTGAAGCCGGGCTGATTGCGCGCTCGTTAATAACAGACCGTTTACCGCTGGAGTTCAGCTCGTGGATCGCGCGTATGCGTACCCCGGAAGCGTTAAGCCAGGCGATCAGGCTGTATCAGGAGAGTGCGTCCGCAGAGGTAAAGGCATACTTTGAACTGCAGGACGATGGCTCGTTTACCAGCGATACCATCATGGCTGAAGCGCAAAAAGCGGGATAAGCAAAAAGGCACCGAGGGGAATCGGTGCCTTTTTATCTTTCGAACGTGCTATCAGGAGTCTGGCGTGGCGCTGTTCTTCACAAACAGCGTCAGCTGGTCGCCCGGTTTCAGATTGTCAGTATCATTATTCCAGCGCATCACATCTTTGATGTTCACGCCGTGTCGTTTTGCGATACTGGACAGTGAATCACCTTTGCGCACGCGATAGGTAATGCTATCGCTGTTGCTGGCGAGACGCTGTGCGCTGCTACCTGCACCCACGGTCAAAGTCTGACCCACTTTCAGCCCTGAACTACGCAGATTATTCCACTGCTGCAGATCTTTCGCCGTCACGCCAAGACGTGAAGCAATGCCTGAAAGCGTATCACCTGAACGCACCTTATAGCTGCGGCTGCTAACGGATGAGGCATCGGCGATCAGCGTTGACTGAACGGCGGCAATCTCACCCGATGCTAAAGACTCACGTAACTGCGCAGCATGTTTCTGCGGAACCATTACATACTGCGGGCCGCTTGCCCCCAGCGTCGAGCCTTTAACGCCTGCATTAAAGGTTTTCAATTTACTTACCGACATACCCGTCATATCAGCAACCTGTTGGATATCAACCGGATTGCTGAGGCGAACGCGCGCCAGTGCACGACTTTCGTCTGGTGTTGGCAGTTGTACACCGTAACGCTTGCTGTTCTTGAGAATATCGCTCAAGGCCAGCATCTTCGGTACGTAAATCTTCGTTTCCTGTGGCAGTGAGAGCGACCAAAAATCGGTGGATTTACCCCGTGCTTTATTCGCTTTCATTGCCTTCAGTACACGACCTTCGCCACTGTTATACGCTGCGACCGTTAACAGCCAGTCGCCGTCAAACATCTTGTTCAGACGTTGCATCATGTCGAGAGCGGCTGTCGTTGAAGCGACAACATCGCGACGCGCATCATAGTTGCGGGTCTGTTTCAGACCATAGTTTCGCCCGGTGCTCGGAATGATCTGCCAAATACCTGCGGCATTGGCGCCAGACGTCGCGTGTGGGTCAAAAGCGCTCTCCACTATGGGTAGGAGTACCAGCTCCATAGGCATGTTACGTTTCTTAACTTGCCCGGCTATCCAGTACATATACGGCTCTGCCCGTAACGTTACATCGTGGAGATAGCTCTTATTTCTTAAATACTTCTGTTTCTGTTCGCGAATCCGGCTGTTTTCCGGAATTCCCATCTTTAGCTCGTCGCCAATAGAGGTCCACAAGTCTTGCTCCTGCGCGAAAGATGTCCCATCGTCCATCCAGCGCGCCGAACTTGTAAACTTCCCTGCTTCCCCTTGACCAGCTGCAGAAAGGCTCTGTGCGTGCTGTTGTACGTTGCTGCCGTTCTGCGACTGGCAACCTACAAGCAGGACAGAGGCGAGTAATATCGCTTTTGCCTTCATGTGTGTGTCAATAGTTGCTTAAAAGACGAGCGATGATAACGGCGAAATTTTGAAAAGGCAACCCGCATTTATCTGAAGTTATCTTTCTTTGACCTTAACCATGCAAATCGTTGTTCTGGTTGTTGCAAATTTGTTTCTTGGTTAATTTTATTAATTAAATCAATATCATCTGTTCGTAAAAATAAATTAATCTGGCGCTCATTTTTCAGAGTTACGGGCAGTGTATTTTGGTTTTTTGCACGTAACTCCTTCACTTTGTGATAATAATCCTGAATCGCTCGATCCTCGGGTAAGAGGCTCACAGCAAACTTCATATTCCCTAATGTATACTCATGGGCGCAACAAATAAGAGTATCGTCGGGTAATGCGCTAATTTTTTGTAAAGACTGGTACATTTGTTCTGGCGTGCCTTCAAACAGTCTTCCGCAGCCGCCAGAGAACAAGGTGTCGCCACAAAAAAGATAAGGTTTGCTGTAGAAACACAGATGTCCCAAAGTGTGACCCGGTGTAGCAAATACGGAAAACTCCCACTCGCGGATGAGGATATTTTCGCCCTCTTCGACTACTTGCGTCGTTCCTTTATTTTGTGTCTCAGCCGGTCCGTAAACCACAAGATGCGGGAAATGGGCGCAGAGTTCCTGCACGCCGCCGGTATGATCGTTATGGTGATGCGTCAACAGAATGGCTTCTGGCAGCCAGCCGTTCTCATTTATAGCGCGCAGTACAGGGGCGGATTCGCCGGGATCGACAATGACGCATCGGCGAGCGTCGTCGACTAAAACCCAGATGTAATTGTCCTCAAAAGCGGGAATACTGATAAGATTCATACATTACCTCTTATAGCGTGGCGGGTGTTTTGATGAAACCGGCAAGGATACCTCAGACTGTCGCAGCACCGGAACGTTGGGCCGAATTGCCCTGGGGTGAATACTATCGCGAGGCACTGGAGCAACAGCTGAAGCCCTGGCTCGCGAAAATGTATGGCTTTCACCTGCTTAAGATTGGCAATCTCAGCGCGGAAATCAATACCGAAAGCTGCGCTATCTCACATCAGGTTAATGTCTCGCTCGGCGGATCGCCGGTTCAGGTGAAGGCAGACCCGTTGCATCTGCCGTTTGCTGAGAAATCCGTGGATGCGTGCCTTCTTGCACACGCGTTGCCCTGGTGCAGCGATCCTCACCGTATGCTGCGTGAAGCCGATCGCGTGCTGATTGACGACGGCTGGCTGATCCTCAGCGGATTCAATCCGCTGAGCCTGATGGGGCTGCGCAAGCTGGTGCCGGTGCTGCGCCGAACGCCACCCTATAACAGCCGGATGTTCACCATGATGCGCCAGCTCGACTGGCTTTCGCTGCTGAACTTTGAAGTGCTCTGCTACGGCGGTTTTCAGGTACTGCCGTGGGCGCGGCAGGGGGGAGTCTTGTTGAGCACGCATTTGCCCGCCTTAGGCTGCATGCAGTTTATCGTCGCGCGTAAGCGAACCATCCCCCTTACGCTTAACCCAATGAAGCAGAGCAAGTCGAAAACGCCTATCCGGCAGACCGTTGGCGCAACGCGACAGTACAGAAAACCCTGATCAGGATTCAGGCTGGTAGCCTGCATCCTCATGGGCCGGGTTCAAAGCCGCCGCGCGCGCCAGCTCGTCGCAGCGTTCGTTTTCCGGGTGGCCTGCATGTCCTTTTACCCATTCCCATTTGATTTGGTGCTGACCTAATGCCGCATCCAGACGCTTCCAGAGGTCGACATTTTTAACCGGTTTTTTATCTGCTGTTTTCCAGCCGCGTTTTTTCCAGTTATGGATCCACTGGGTAATGCCCTGGCGAACGTACTGGCTGTCGGTACTGAGCACCACGTCGCAGTGTTCTTTCAGGGCTTCCAGCGCCACAATGGCTGCCATCAACTCCATACGGTTGTTGGTGGTCAGGAAATAGCCTTCGCTAAAAGTTTTT
Source organism: Enterobacter sp. ECC_219_Taxon_10 (assembly GCF_058354905.1). Lineage (NCBI taxonomy): Bacteria > Pseudomonadati > Pseudomonadota > Gammaproteobacteria > Enterobacterales > Enterobacteriaceae > Enterobacter > Enterobacter sp. ECC_219_Taxon_10. The sequence goes on from NZ_CM178005.1 coordinate 948,011, forward strand.
TCATGCTGGCGATAGCGCATAATCGCGCCGTAGCCGCCGGGCCCTGGGTTGCCGAGACAAGATCCATCGGTGAAAATTTCTACCTGTTTACGCATCTCTGGTAGACTTCCTGTATTTGAAACGTTCAGTTAAACGATAAGTCTGACATAAATGACCGCTATGAGCACTGCAATTACTCGCCAGATTGTCCTCGATACCGAAACCACCGGTATGAACCAGATCGGCGCGCACTACGAAGGGCACAAGATCATTGAGATCGGCGCCGTTGAAGTGGTGAACCGTCGTCTCACGGGGAACAACTTCCACGTGTACCTCAAACCCGATCGATTGGTGGATCCAGAAGCGTTCGGCGTTCACGGTATTGCCGATGAGTTCTTGCTGGATAAACCGACCTTTGGTGAGGTGGCAGACGAGTTTCTGGAATACATCAGAGGCGCCGAGCTCATCATCCATAACGCCTCGTTCGATATCGGCTTTATGGACTATGAGTTTAGTAAGCTCCATCGCGATATTCCGAAAACAAACACCTTTTGCAAAGTAACCGATAGCCTGGCGCTGGCGAGGAAGATGTTTCCCGGCAAGCGTAACAGTCTCGATGCACTCTGTTCACGTTACGAAATAGATAACACCAAGCGAACGCTGCACGGGGCATTGCTCGATGCCCAGATCCTGGCCGATGTCTATCTGGCAATGACCGGCGGTCAAACGTCGATGAAGTTCAGCATGGAAAATGAGTCACAGCAGACGCAGGGTGAAGCGGGCATTCAGCGCGTTGTCCGCCAGGCAAGCCGCTTGCGGGTGGTTTTAGCCAGTGATGAAGAACTGCTTAATCATGAATCTCGTCTCGACCTGGTGCAAAAGAAGGGCGGAAGCTGCATGTGGCGCGCCTGAAAAAACGCCACAATGCCTGTAAAATCATCGGTTGGGTGAATTTTGCAGCAAACGATTCAAAACGTGAGAAAAAGCGTTGACGAGATCGGAGGCACACCGTAATATGCGCCTCGTTCCCCAAGCGGGAACAGTGGAGCGGTAGTTCAGTCGGTTAGAATACCTGCCTGTCACGCAGGGGGTCGCGGGTTCGAGTCCCGTCCGTTCCGCCACTATTCAGGCCCACGTTATTTATAACGTGGGCCTTTTTCATATCTGTACGTTTTCGTCTACGCGTTCAATCTTCACGACTTTCCTTTGCGAGGCGCGAGAGCAGAGTGCTATACCACACAGAATCAGTACCGTGCTGACCAGATGATACGAATGCAACGTAACGTGCAGGAACATCACGCTGAACAGACCGCCGCTCAGTGGAATGAGGTGTGAATAAATTTCCCCGCGGGTTGCACCGATAGCCGCAATGCCTTTATTCCACAGCAGGTAAGAGAGCCAGGAAGGAAAGACCACCAGGTACAGCAGTCCGCTTAAAAAGCCCGGCGCGGTATAGGCCGTCCAGTCTGGTAATCCTGTCTTTATCAACGATATCGCCAGTACCGGTAACAACACCAATGCACCGAAGATCGCGCTCACGGCCACAAAGGCATTCCCACCGACGTTATGCGGCTTCATCCGCAAGAAGGCACAATAAACGGCCCAGCTGGCGGCAGAACCCATGGTCCAGATATCGCCGCGATTAAGATTTTTAAGCGTATCCAGATGCAGCAGATCGCCCTGCATGACCAGCCAGACGACGCCCAATGAACTGAGAACAACGCCTGCAATATTCTGCACTGATATTTTCTCTTTAAATACCAGCTTATTTATCAATAAAACCAGGGCTGGCGTTGTAGATAAATAAATAGCTGCATTAAGAGATGAAGTATATTGCAGGCCGATATACAGCGTGAGTGGGAACATAACCTGTCCGCACAGCGCAAGAAATATAATCGTACCTCTCGCCTTTTTCATCATTGGCCACTGGGCGCGAATCTGTCTGATATAAAGCATAGATAAGAGAAGAGCCGTCAGTATCCAGCGTGCGGCGGATAATATAATCGGGTCTGCATGCGCCACCAGTAAATGACCGACGACATAATTTCCGCCCCAAAAACAGGCCGCGAGACTGAGTAAAAAATAGGGCATAGAGGCTCCTGAAAATAAACATTTTGTCTGCCTTAAGAGTACTGCCGGTGCAGAATTAAATGCTAATATAATATTTTCATCTTCCGGTATTGGCTGAAACTATGAAGTTTACTCTCAGGCAACTTGAGTTCTACATTGCGTTAGCGGAAACACTACAAATTTCCAAAGCGGCCAGCCGTTGTCATATATCGCAATCTTCCATGACGGTCTCCATGCGTAACCTGGAGGAGGCGGTAAATGCCCCCCTTTTTATCCGCCATGCAAAAGGGATCCAGTTGACGCCCGTGGGCGAGCGATTTCTTAACCATGCCCGCAAGATCCTCCACGATAGCCGCGCGGCGGTGGAGGATCTCCATCAGCAGCCAGAGGCGATCAACGGCGTCGTGCGCATTGGTATTGCCGAAACCCTTTCCGCTTATCTGCTGCCCAATCTCTGGGGCGATATCGCGCAGCGTTTTCCGCTGCTGGAGACGGCGTTCCATGAGGCACCCGCATCACAGCTGCTTCAGGGTTTGCGTCAGGGAGAACTCGATTTTTGTCTTTTGCTGACCTCTAATATCAGCCACGATAGTACGCTTGAGGTAGAAACGTGGATTCGTTCGCCGCGCCGTCTATGGACCGCCATCGGTCATCCTCTCCTCAGCGTGCCGGAGCTTCGGTTAAAAGAGGTGGAAAAGGTGCCATTCTTGTTGCTGGTGACGGACGACTATCCCGATGTGATATCCGACTACTGGCAAAGCCGGGGCTGCCATCCTGATATTCATTTTCGCACCAACTCCTTTGAGGCGATTCGAAGCCTGGTTGCACAGGGTAAGGGCGTTACGATTTTATCCGATCTGGTCTATCGCCCGTGGGCGCTCAGCGGCCAGCGCGTGATCCGGCGAACCATTGATGACTGTATTACCTATATGGATGTGGGGATCGTCAAAAACGCCGGGCAGCCGCTCTCTCCGGCCTGCTTGCGGTTAATGGATTTTTTACGACAGCAAACGGCCCGCCTGGGCGAAGAGCTCTGAACAGCGCCCCTGAGATTTCCGTTAGACGCCAGATATTTCCTGATTTCCCTGAGGGCCTTCTTGCCCACAGGTCGTGTATTCCGTTACAGGGGATGAAGACAATAAGCGCCTTGCTTATTTTCTTTACCGAAACGGAATTGTGTTATGTCTGGTATCACCGCGAGCGGTATTCGCTCCCTGATCGCCTCCCGTCCACTATTATTGGCCCTCAGCTGTGCGGCCGCTTTGCCGGCATATGCTGAAGAGTCGATGACCGTTGAGGGGCACTATCGCGATCCCGCGTCATTTATCGCTCCGGCTCATACTCCAGCACAACAATTGCCAGCCAGCGATGGTGCGGGCGCGCTAAAAAACATACCAGGTTTTTCCGTGCTGCGCAGCGGCGGCAGTAACGGCGATCCGGTGCTGCGCGGGATGTTCGGCTCCCGTCTGACGTTGCTTGCGGATGGCGTCAGCACTCAGGGGGGCTGCGGTTCGCGCATGGATACCCCAACCGCCTATATCACCCCGCAAAGCTACGACACGATAACCGTCATTAAAGGCCCCCAGAGCGTACTGTGGGGGCCAATGGGCTCCGCCGGAACGCTGCTCTTTGAACGTCAGCCGGACTATTTCAGCGCACCAGAGCTGGAAGGCAGCGCTGAGCTGCTGCAGGGCGCTAACGGACGCGCGGATCAAAACCTTAATCTCGCGTTTGGCGACCCGCGCGGCTATGTCCGCCTTGACGGTAATCATTCGGTGGCGGATGACTACCGGGATGGTCACGGCAACCGCGTGCCGGGCCTGTGGCGCAGGTGGAACAGCGGCGTCACGGTAGGGCTCACGCCTGATGAGGACACGCTGGCGGAACTAAGCGTGGGGGCCAGCGACGGTAAAGCCCGCTATGCTGGTCGGATGATGGATGGTAGCCGCTTTACCCGCAAAAGCGCAGCGCTAAAACTGGAGAAGTATCACCTGAGCGAGCACGTCAGCAAACTTAGCTGGCAGCTTTATGCCAATGATACCGATCACATCATGGATAACTACAGCCTGCGTCAGCCCGTTGGACCGAAGCGTAAGTCTGAAGTGGGCGGCGTGGTAATGGGCAGTAGCCTTACCGGCGTGTGGGAAGATGAAGCCACCACGCTTACCGCTGGCGCAGACGTAATGCGCAAAAGCCACCGTAAAAAAAGCGCCGGAACGTGGCGTGACGATGCCCGTTTTACCCAGATGGGTTTATTTAGCGAATGGCGCCAGTCCGTCACGGCGGATGACACGGTCATCACGGGCGCGAGGCTGGACAGCCTCCGCGCGGACGATCGGCGCAGCGCGCAAAATACCTCCCGGCGCGATCTTCTGCCTGGGGTGTTCACCCGCTATGAGTATCGCGTGCCGGACGCACCCGTCATGCTTTATAGCGGTATCGGTTACACCGAACGTTTTCCTGATTACTGGGAGCTTTTTTCCGGTAAGGCCGGAGAACAAAGCTTTCGTCAGCTGAAAACAGAAAAGACCCTGCAATGGGATAGCGGCGTACAGTTTCACGGCGACAAGGTCAGCGCCTGGGCATCGGCCTATGTCGGGCGGACTGCCGATTACATTTTGTTTGATTATAGCCGCACGCCGTCGCAGGCCAGCAATATCAATGCCGCCGTAATGGGCGCGGAGACGGGCGCAAGCTGGAGCCTGACGCCCAACTGGGCAGTGACGGGAAGCCTGAGCTACGCCTGGGGCGAGAATCGTAGTGATAAACAGCCGCTGCCGCAGATGCCCCCGCTCGAAGGGCGGCTGGCGCTGGACTATACCGGGCAAAAATGGCGTACCGGATTACAGTGGCGTGTGGTAGCGCCGCAGCATCGCGTGGCGCAGAACAAAGGTAACGTCACCGGCCAGGATCTTGGCCCGAGTGCGGGGTTTGGCGTGCTTTCGTGGAGCGCGGGCTACACATTTAACGACCATTTCGAGTCCCGCGTGGGTATTGAGAATCTGTTCAATAAATACTACAGCGAGCACCTCAATCTGGCGGGGGCCAGCCAGTTCGGATACGCCTCAAATCAGCAAATCCCTGAGCCGGGGCGCGTCTGGTGGCTGGCTGCGACATACCATTTCTGACCCTGAGTGTCATTGCTGAGAGCGACCGTTGAGGCGTTTGTTTGCCTCTACCGCCTGTTTACAGGCGGTTTTTTTATTTCAGATAGCAATATCGAACATCTGCGTTTTGGCAAGCAGGCAATAGAGCTGACAGTCGCTGTTTACCCCCAGTTTTTCCATCGCGCGCAGTTTATGGGCGCTGACGGTTTTATTACTCAAATGCAGTTGTCTGGCGATCTCTGTCAGACTCATCCCTTTGCAGAGCATCCGCAACACATCAATTTCACGGGGCGAGAGCTCCTGCTCCGTTTGCGCGCCGGTCTGGAACAGGGAATGCATCAGCTCGCGCTCAATATAGACTTCTCCATTGATCACTGACGTCAGCGTTCTGCTCAGGGTTTTCTCACAGGTATCCCGGCTAATATAGGCTTTGGCGCCTGCCTCCAGCGACATGCGGATAAGCTGCGTGTTTTTGTAGGGCGAAAGCACAATGATCTTAAGTTGCGGATATTTACGGCTGAGCCATTTAATCAGTAATACGCCGTCCATTCCGTTGAGCGGGTTAACGGTTTGGCTGGTGGCCAGAGAAAAGCCAAGAAACAGAATGTCGACAGGATGTTGGGACAGCAGTGAAAGCAGCTCAGATGGCGACGCCGTATCGCCCTGAATGCAAAACTCCGGGCGGGGGGAACCGTCGCTGAAAAGAGACGGCATATTGGTAATCATGGATAAGACGCCACGACGAATAATGGTGTGCTCATCGGCAATAGCGATACGAACTTTCATGGTTTCTCCTTCGAAAATGTGGGCGACGCCAGGGATAACGCCGCCGGATGACCAGAAAGATACAGATCCTATGCAGAGCATTCTTTAGTACTTGTCAGATAATTCCTTCAGTGCGGTATCGAGTTGCTGAAGATTGGCTTCCATGCGCGCGCAGAATCGCGATGTCAGCACAGGCAGGGCTTCAGGCTCTATCATCCCTGCCGCCAGCATCTCCGGCAACACTTCCATCGCCTGACAGGTGCGGGTAGCGTCGTGCATGGCAAAGAGGCTCCACGAGGCCTTCAGACGATGCGCGAGCTGGCTTAGCGTTTGCGGTGACGGGGTGTTTTCCTCTAAATGACGAATATCAAGAGTAATGGCATCGCGCATTTGCTGGCGCATCAGGGTCATGATCTCCGGTTGACCATTGGCCAGACGCCGGAGTTCGCTGAGGTCAGGCACCTGATTGCGCAGGCTGTGATGCTGCGCCAGCGCCTGGTGCAGGGCGTTGAGGGAGAGCGGTTTTCGCAATAGCGCGTCCATCCCGGCATGTTTTGCCCGATCGTCCTCACTCTGCAGCGCGCTGGCGGTGTAGCCGAGGATAGCGGGCGGTGCGGTGATACTGCCGGCAATATCGCGCAAAAGTATCAACGAGGTGAGCTGATAGCCGTCCATGAGGGCCATCTGGCAGTCGGTTATCAGAATATCAACCGGCTCGTTTTCAAGGCGCGCAAGCGCTTCGCTTGCGCTAGCGCAAGGAATAACCTCCTGGCCCAACTCCTGCAGCTGAAGTGCTAACACCGTCAGGTTAGCCGGAAAATCGTCAACAATCATAATGCGATGCTGTGGCAGCGGGGTAATAACGGGTGTCTCATCGACCGTTGTCGCAGCGCTGGTAGCATGAAGCGGTATGCTGACCGTCACCTGCGTACCGCTTCCCGCTTCGCTGGCTATCGTCAGCTTCCCTCCCATCAGCTCGACTAGCTGATAACAAATCGCCAGGCCGAGTCCGCTGCTTTGCGGCGTGCTGCTGTCAGTCTGAAACCATGGCTGGCCGAGGTGTGGAAGGGCATCGGCCGGGATACCAATGCCTGTGTCACGAATCAACAGCTGCAAATGTTCACCGTGGAGCCGGGCGTGGAAGTCAATTTCTCCCTGCGGCGTATATTTAATGGCGTTGCCTAACAGATTGGCGATGACCTGATTCAGCCGGGCTTTATCGAACAGGAACCAGCCGTCGCGCGGCACGTTCAACTCGCTGCGCCAGTGGAGCCCTTTAGCGTTTGCGCTGCTGGCAAAAATCTCCGCGCTGGCGTTGAGCGTCTGCCACAGGGGCCAGGCCTGTGGCTCCAGCCTTAACTCGCCTGCTTCAATGCGCGACAAATCCAGTACGCCGCCAATCACGTCGCGCAATGACCCTGCTGCCTGCCAGGCGATGTTGAGAGATTCGCTTTTGTCGCGCTCCATCTCCAGCAGGCCCAGCATGGCGTTGAGCGGGGTACGAATGTCATGGCTCATGCGGGCGAGGAAGTTCGATTTTTCAGTGCTGGCCTGCTCCGCCTGTGCCAGTGCCCGATTGAGCGCAGCGGTCAGCGCGGCTTTTTCAGTGATGTCGATCCAGCCCCCGACCACGCCCTGAGGCCGCCCCCGCGTATCGGTATAGCGGCAAAGCCACCAGTAGAGGGTGGTGTTGTTCTGGGTGGTTTCACCCGTTAACGGTGTCGCGGCATGGAGCAGCGAGAGGCGATGCGGCAACGTAAACTGTTGGGCAAGCTCGCCCAGAGGCAGGCTGGAAAAGGGAGAGCCCTCTTCGGGCAATGCCGTGAGTAACGGTGAGTGAATAAAGGAGTCGTTATAGCGCGTCAGCCGCCCGGCCGGATCGCAGACGAACAGCGGCACCGGGACGTTGTTCATCAGGGTTTGCCAGAGAGAGAGCGCGTTGTGCAATTCAGCCGTGTCCCGCTCGCGCTGGCGCCGCTGGCTCTGCGCGGCGCTAAAGGTCAGCAGGGCGACTAATGCCGCACAAATCGCCACTACGGCGAGCATGACCAGCCATAGCGATTGCGCCGGGGCAGCGGCTGTCGTCTGTGCGGGCTTCGACAGGTTAAGGCTCGCGTAGATATCAGCCTGCGTGACGGACGCCATGACCGCATTCACCCTTTTGGCATCCGCCGGATCAGGCATATTCGGTACAAACCATAGCGGTACTTCCGGCAGCGCCAGCGGCGTCAGCGACAGGTTACTGGCGTTATGCTGGCGCAGCAGGTGATGGAGTATAAACGCGTCGCCCGCAAGCCCGTCCGCGCCTCCGGCTTTGAGCAACTCAAACCCCTGATCGAGTGAGTTAACCAGCACCAGGTTATCTGCCGGTAACACCTGACGCAGTAACGTGACGAGAGGTGAGATGCGCATGACGGCAATCCGCTTATGCCGTAATGCGGACAAGGCGCCGGAAAGCGGGTTGCTGTCTTCACTGAGCAGGGCCCAGCTCAGTGAGTCAAACGTGATGGCACTCTTTGACGGTGGCGTCGCGCTGGCGACAATGCGCAACGTGTTCTCCGCATACTGAAGCGGAGGCGCATCAAGGTTGAAGGTCAGGCTATACAGGTTGGACGGAAACAGGTTGAGCAGCAGATCGCGCCATACGCCCTGGATATGCCCGTCAGACGTGATCGTGACCATTGGCGGTGAAATGGCGGGAAGCAAAACGTGCAGCGTGATTTTGGGCGCATTTTCCTTCACGGGGGAATGGCGAGCGTCAAAGACGCTACCGTCCGGCAGAAGCCATTTTTGTTCCAGCCATTCAGCGTCTTCCGGGTTAACGGTGTGAATACGCTCGTTGAATATTTCCAGCGTGTTTGCCTGCTCAGGCAGAGCCCATGCGCGAAAATGCAGCGGCGGAGCGTCGCCCAGCGGCGTCAGGGTCAGCGTGGTGGCGGGAGAGTGGGTCAGCCAGTTACGCAAAACAAATTCCGGGGCAATGAATTCCCGCGCTTTCCCTGCTGCCAGCTGCCTGACGCTTTCACCCGGTGAAGCTGAACCTGTCGCAGAGCAGCGGGTCGCGACCTCTGGCGGTAATTCTGGAAAGCACAGCGTTCCGCCTTGACCCTCTTTTATGCTCAGAGAGGCCAGCGGGAAAGCGAGCATTGGCTCGCTGGCGACCAGATCGGCAGCAGGACGCTGGGCGGCAATTAACACATCGATGCGCTTTCGCTTCAACGCATCCAGCGCCGATGCCGGGTCGCTAAAGCGCTGAACGTCCGGCAGCGGCGTATTGCTAAACAATATGCTGAGCTCGTCATCCAGAATTCCCGGCGGCCGGTCGATGACGAGAAAAGGCGGCGCGGCGCTCAGCAGGCCTACACGCAGCACGCTACCCGCCGCGTGCCCGCTTATCAGCAAGAGGATAAATAATGTTGCCAGCCATCCTCTGCGCATGCTTAGCTAACCAGCCCCAGACTTTGCGCGCACTGGAGCAGCTCGAAATCATTTCTTGCGTTGAGTTTGCTCATGGCACTCTTTTTTTGCGTACTAATGGTCTGCTTTGTCCGGTTAAGCTGGGCACTGATCTCGTTCACGGTGAAACCACGGACCAGCAGGCGCAGCACTTCAGTTTCCCGTTCGGTCAATTGTGCATGGGGTTTCACCGGTTCAACATGCCCCTGTAGAGTGCTGCGCAGTGTCTGTAGCAGATTGTTGGACAAGCTGGCTTTGTTGAGAACGGCATGCACCCCGCTGCGACGCAGCGAGTCCAGAAGCTCAGGATTGGTGATCATGGTGACCACCACAATCATGCTCTGAGGATAATGGCGAATCAGCGAGCGGATCATGATGAGCCCGTCCGGGCTTCGCGTGCCGGGCATACTCAGGTCGGTGATAATGATATCGACAGGCTCGCGCGCCAGTTTACTCATAAGTTCATCAGCACTGAGCGCTTCATGAACGACCCGATAAAGGTCCGGGCGCGTCTGCAGCAATGTGCGCAAGCCTAATAAATAGACAGGGTGGTCGTCGGCAATCAGAACGGTTTTTTGCATGACATCCGATCCGGTTAGGAAAAGACAGGTGTTCACCGCACATCTTAGCGAATGGCGCTTTAGCATCACTCTTACAGTGTAGAGCAGAGTAAGGTGAAAAAGAGTAGCTAAAAAGTGGGGGGCTGTATAGCTGCTGGTGGGCATCAGCCGATCCTGATGGAAAACCGAAAGGTAAAGTAACGAAGCTTTCACATTCTACGAAATAGATTTTTTTCTGAGCAGCCGAATGGTTTGTTATTTATCACGAAATAGCGGCATGGAGGGCGATATTTCTCAGGTACGGAAAGGAATTCCTTATTGTTCAGGTTGAATATCAGGTATTGCTCAGGCGTTACTCAGAATAAACTTTCTGAAATCATGAATGGGCCGCGAAAAAATCAGGACGGGAAATAGCGCAAATGGCGAAGGTACTATCATTTATAGGGATATGTTGTTAATTTGTGCCTGAATTAGATAACAGACATGTAACTGTTAATACCTGCGCTTTTTCGTCATAACAATGTAAACGCTGTAATTTTAATATCCAGGACCTACCCGTGAATAACGAAGAAATATCTCTTTCAGCGTCAGTAACGTTCGTACCGGAAAAATCATCTCTGGCAACCGTGGAGCATGGTGATATACACCTGACGCCCAACGAGCGTCGTTTGCTGGAGTTGATCCTCAGCGGCAAATGTAAAAAAGAGACCATATTTGAAGAGATCTGGCTCAACCAGGGCATGATTGTTAGCGAATCCAGTTATCACCAGCTTATAAAAATGCTGCGCCGCAAGCTGCAAAATGCCGGCTTGCCGGGCTCGATCATTAAAACCATTCCCCGTTATGGTGTGGTACTGGCACCCTGCGAAACGCAGGGCAGTGAGGCAGCTTGCCCGCCAGAAGTGCCTGATAACGCGCCTTCTCCCACTCCCGTTGATTGCCCGTCGCTGCCTGCTATCACGGCGGAGCCAATGAAAACGCCGTCACGTCAATACGGGGCTTTGCTGACGGTGTTGTGCAGCTTGTTGATTATCCTTCCCACGCTGGTGGTGGTCTGCACGGCGGACACGCCGCAGGCCTTTCAGGAAAATATCTACGTGGATGGCGTCATGTTTCATCTCTCTTCGCTGCGCAGTGTCGATCGCCAGGCGCTGGCGCGAAAGCGGCATGACCTGCCGGCGGGTATCAATAATGTTTACATCGCGTCGAACGGCCCGAAAGTGTTTGTTGCGCAATGTGAAGGCGAACTATCTAAGGAGGGAAAATGCGGTTACGAATACTATTCGTCATATTAAGCGTTTGCATCAGCGTTTCGCTGGGTGGCGTGCTGGCTTACCTGACCAGCGGCTACCTGGAGAGCAGAATGGTGCCTGTCGAGCCCTGCAGCAGCGTCATTCGTAACGGCAAGTTTATCGATGAAAGCCTGGAACATTACCAGTTTAATGGTGTTATCACCTGGTGGCCTAAACTGCACAGGCTAACGTTATTTGGTGTAAAAACCGATGAGGCCGGAAATCGGGTATTCAACCGAACCCTGCAGTTAAAATCGGTGACACAGAAAGGAAACGTCATCAATGGTCGGGTGGCAGAATTAAAAATTGCCGTTGGCGATCAACTTCCGCAGAAGACTTTTCTGATAAGTGAAGATGATCAGTATATTAATCTGTTATTCAAGCCGATTAATAAAAATAGCTGGCTAATGAAAATTAACGATAACTGGGTAGCAATGTGTGAGTATAAGTAATCTCACGTGAATCTTATTATAAGAAATATCCAGGCTGGCGAGTTTTAAATCTGCTGCTGCGGTTAGCTGTTCTCCTGTTTTCAGGGAGATGAATATCCTATCTTGCGGGACAGGATTTCATTATTAAACCTGGAGCAGGATATCTCCCATGTTAAAGAAAAATAAAATATCTCTGAGCGCTATTGCCGCAGGCCTGGCGTTAAGCGGAATGCTGGTCAGCACGTTTAGCCATGCGGCCGTAACCGACGCCGCCTCACAGATGCCGGATATCAGTCAGAAAAAAATTCTCGTCGGTTATTGGCACAACTGGGGAATTAACCCGGAAGAGATAGACAAAGCGCGCGGCTATCAGGGAGGCTTACCTTCTGATATGTCGCTGCGTGAAGTGCCGAGAGGCTACAACGTCGTCAATGTCTCCTTCATGAAAGTCATGGATGGGCAGAGCGGGAATATCCCCACCTTCAAACCCTACAACGCGAGCGATGAGGAGTTCCGCGCTCAGGTTGCAGAGCTGAACGAGCAGGGGCGCGCGGTGTTGATTTCACTGGGCGGCGCTGACGCGCACATAGCACTGAACAAAGACCAGACTGAAGCGCTTGCGGCGGAGATTATTCGCCTGACCGATCGCTATGGTTTTGATGGTCTTGATATCGACCTGGAGCAGACGGCCATTACTGCGGCTGACAACAGTACGGTGATCCCAGCGGCGCTGAAAATGGTGCGCGACCATTATCAGCAGCAGGGCAAACACTTCATCATCAGCATGGCGCCAGAGTTCCCTTATCTTCAGTCCGATCGCGGGGTGAACTACAAAGCCTACCTGCAAAATCTTGAGGGCGTGTATGACTTTATCGCTCCACAGTATTACAACCAGGCGGGCGACGGCGTGAATATGATGACGCAGGAGGAGAAGGACGAAGTCGGTGAATGGTGGCTGCCGCAGGAATGGGGGAAGGGCTATAGCGACCGTCAAAAAGAGCTTTTCCTTTACTATCTGACCGACAGCCTGGCAAACGGGACGCGCGGGTATGTGAAGATCCCGGCGAACAAGCTGGTGATTGGTCTTCCGGCCAACCCGGATGCGGCAGGAACCGGCTATGTGCGAGACGCGCAGAGTGTCTTTAACGCACTTTCGCGACTGGAAGCGAAAAATGAAGCGGTAAAAGGGCTCATGACCTGGTCAGTGAACTGGGACAATGGCAACACTAAAAATGGTCAACATTACGGCTATGAATTCCTGAACCGCTACCAGAGCATCCTTGACGGCAGTCTGCCGGATGGGGGCGACGAAACGGATACTCAGGCGCCAACACAGGTGCAGGGCGTGCAGGCCACGCTGAAGGGGCAGGATGTTTCGCTCAGCTGGCTGCCGGCTAAGGATAATACTGGCGTGGCGGGGTATGCCATCTGGCGCGGTCTGGAAAAGATCGGTGATACCCGTGAACTCAACTTTACCGACAGCCAAACCACGCCGGGTGTGACCTACCGCTACACGGTTATCGCCTATGACGCCGCCGATAACTACGCCGCCCCGAGCCAGGCGGTGAACGTTACCGTGCCTGAAGGTGACGAAAGCACTGGCGAAGAGGGCGGTCAGGGTGGCAACGCCACAGCGTTCACACCGGGAACCGTCTATGCGGTGGGGGATAAAGTGCTCTATGAGGGCAAGGTTTACCGCTGTCAGATTGGCCATACAGGTGCCAGCCATTGGGCGCCGGATCGGGCCCGCAACTTGTGGGTAGCTGAATAACCTTTTTTAAACAGCATGGCTTATTCAGGGAGCCGTGCTGTTATGTTTTACAGGACAACGACTATGCAAACTTCTCTGGTTATTGCCAAACGTTACGATCGGTTTTCTCGCCTTCTGCACTGGGTGGTCGCAGCCGTCATTATCTACGCGATGTGCATGGGCTATATTCTGCACGCGCTGGAAGGAACCCGCTGGTTTACCTTCTTTTCCGTGCTGAATATGTCGCTTGGTACCATCGCCACGCCCATCATGATGGTGCGTTTCGTCTGGCGCTTCTTCCGCCCTTCGGTGCCCTATCCGGCCACGGTGGCCGGACGTAAAAAACAGCTGGTCGTATTTATTCATGAGCTGTTTTATCTGACCATAATGGTGGTGCTGGTTAGCGGTTTTCTGATGCTGCAAAAAGATTACAACCTGTTTGGTCTGGTGCCGGTTTCCCGCCCGATTGCCATCGCCGAAGTGAATGCGTTTTTCTTCCAGGTGCATCGCTATAGCTGCATTCTGCTGGGCGTAATTCTGCTTGGGCATGTCGCGGCGGTGTTGAAATACACCTTTAGCGGGCAGCGGGAGATCCTGCAGCGGATGCTGTGAGAAAGAGGCTCACTCCCCCCATCAGATGCGCGGTGTTATCGATCCTTTGAAACAACACCATCCCGCGCATCTGCCTTCCCTGCAGCGTTTGCAGGACAACTTCCCGGGCAAAGCTGTTTTCACCCTGTCTTGAGTACCAGGCGCGAAAATCGGGCAGGAACGACGTATCGCAGTGTGCGTCCAGAAGCGTCAGGGTGCTTAGCGTCTTTTCCTCATCCGGGAAGAGCGCTTCCGTGCTGCCTTGCCAATGGATCTCCTCCTCCGGCATCGAAAGGCGAAACACGACGCATGAACCCGTTTGCGACAGGCGGATCATGATGGCACTGGCGCTGGTCGCGAGCGCCTGCTGCTGTTGGATCCAGCGGCGATACTGATATAAGCAGTTGGCAAAAATCGCCGAAAATACCAGATACCACTGCGCCTGCCAGATTGCCGGTATGAGATCGGGCGTTAGCGTGTAAAAAATCCCTTCCCGCTGCTGGGTCGCCAACACCACAATCAGGTACTGGATAAGCAGCAGAGCGCCGACACCGCGTCCGGAGAGCGCAAACACGCTCAGTAAAACCACCGTTGTTTGCACCAGCAGCAGGTTTAGCCCTTGCCAGAGCGGGGGCAGGAGAAAGTAGCCCGTAATCAGCGCAAGCGTATTCGCGGCAAGGATCAGCGCTTCCCGCCCGTTAACGTGCTGGCGCGACGGCATCTTGTTCTCCCGCAACAGCGGCAGAATGGCGAGAATGCCGGTTAACGCAGCCAGCACCCAGGAAAAAAAATGCAGTGGCGCAATTGGATACCCTGACAGCAGCAGCGCCAGATTAAGCAGCAGGCTGCCGCAAAAAATGCTGAGTATTAACTGCAGGGGATAGACCAGCTCACCAATAATCGGCCTGCGCGCAAAACGCAGCGCAGGCAGCTGCGCATTCAGACGAAAGACGGCGACGCAAAGCGGAAAAATCGCAACGTCGAAAAGGGCGAACAGGCACGCCAGTGCGAGCGGACGGCCTATCCAGACCCCAACAAACACATGCAGCAGGCCAGCGGTAGCCAGCCACAGCGGCCACTCGCGCGGGGCTGTTAGCCATAACGCGGCGAAGAGCAACGGCGCCGGGAACCAGAGCGTGGTGGAGAGGCTCCAGCTATCCCGCGTGTGAAAGCTCAGGAATGCCAGCAGGATATAGAGACCTGAAAAGGCCAGCCAGCGGATGATATTGGTAATCAGCGTTGTTCTCCCACTGAGGCGTTCAGCGTTAATCAGGTATTTATCATTTTAATCTCAATTATTTTATCGTCGCTATTGATACGCTGGGATTTTTTCAAAAGGAATTAACAATGGACTGGCAAAGCGACAAACACGATCCTGCTACCGTTTGGTTTTCACTTTCTTCCCGTGCGGCAGAGCATGAGCAGGGAAAGCAGTGGCATATCGCGGCATTATTGTGGAAAGAGGCGGCGCAATATGCAAAAGTGCATCTGAATATCGAGTGGGCAAACCTGCGCGGTGAATTTTGTGCTTTGCGTGCAAACAGGATGCCTAAATATAACGAGTAGGCTCTGCTATTATCGGATATCGCATGTTCCTCAGAGTGTTGAACCATGGTAGAGAGTGTAATACTCGTTTTTAGTGTTTTACTGGGTGCCGTTATCGGCAGCTTTTGCAACGTCATTATTTATCGGCTCCCCTTGATTCTCCACGGTGAAGCACTTTCTTTATCGTGGCCTGCTTCCCATTGCCCCCGCTGTAAAAACCCCATTAAATTTCGTCACAATGTACCTCTGATTGGCTGGCTGCTGTTGCGTGGACGCTGCGCCAGCTGTGGTCAGGCGATATCGTGGCGCTATCCGCTGGTTGAAGCGCTTATGGCGCTGCTGTACGGGGTGATTATCTGGCAGCAGGGCGTCACGCCGCAAAGCCTGTTCGACGTGCTGGCGGTGACGTTTTTGCTGCCGCTGCTGTTTATCGACCTGCGCACCATGCTCCTGCCCGATCGTCTGACGCTCCCGCTGCTGGCGTTGTCGTTGGCGTTTGCCGCCAGCGGCTATAGCCGGGTTGAGCCAATGCAGGCATTAATCGCCGCTCTGCTGGGCTTTGGTGTGCCCTGGACGCTCTCTTTACTGTTCCGTTTGTTGCGCGGTCATGAAGGTATGGGGATGGGGGATATGAAACTGCTGGCGGCGCTCGGGGCGTGGCTTGGCCCGCTGGCGCTGCTGGATGTTTTTGTTGCCTCTACGCTGCTGGCGCTGGTCACGGCGCTGATTCTGTTGCGGATCAAGCCCGGTCAACCGTTTCCCTTCGGCCCGTATCCGATTATCGCCGCGATAGGGTGGGTGGTGTTATACCGATAAAAAAGCGCCGGAAGGAAGGGGCGATTTCCGGCGCAAAATGATAACGAAAGTGTAGGCAGGGAATGATAATGTGAGGCACGGGTCAGTGAAGACCCGGCCAGAGTTAACTTACAGTATTATTTGCACTCTTTAGGCATGTTGGCAGCACCTTCTTTCTTCCAGACGCCCCATTCGCCATCGGAGCCAGGCTTAACGCCTCGGGTTTCCCAGCTGTTCAGCCAGATGTTGCCTTCATAGCTCACTTTTTCACAAGGTGTCTTGTAAGTCTTGCTGTGGTCCCAGGCTTTTACATCGGTTTGCGCCGGGCGCAGTTTAATCACCTTCGTTGCCGTGGAGACTTTACCGGTATCAGGCGCCGTCACTTTCACCTGCAGCGTCACGTCCACATTGTCGGTATACGGATGTTTACCCATGAGGTTGGTGCTGAAGTTATTCGGTGACGAGATCTGAATCTTATCGGCGTGATTCAGTGCGGACCATTCAATTTTTGCCACCTTTAACGAGTCATTATTTTTGGACACGACTGCGGCAGCAATAACGTCACTGCCAACGATGGTGTCCTGGTTGTTGCCCGTATTGATCTGCACATCAGAAGCCTGCTGCGCTTCCTTCACGGTCACCGTGATATCGTCGGAGCTGGTTTTGCCATTTTTGGCCGTAACCGTCAGGCGATAGGTCACTTTACCGATTTTGCCGGGCTTAATCAGCGCACGGGCTTTTGCCGCGTGGACGGTTGAAACCCATTCGCCACCGTTAGCGACCTGCAACGCACCAATGTCCTGACCAGAGACGATAGTCCATTGATATTTTTCAGCATTGACGCTTGCGGAACCGTTGAGGTCATAACCACGAGAATCACTGTTGCTGGTCACGGTGAAGTCACTGCCTGCCTTCGCCTCCGGTGCCGTGTTACCCGCGTCTGCTTTGGCATTCAGGGTCACGGTTTTTGAATCACTCTCGTTTTTGGCGTTGGTGACGGTCAGCTTAACGTTGACGCTAAAATCGTTCTCAGGTTTAGCCTTCAGGCGAATGCTGGCCTTAGCACTGGTGCTGTTCTCCAGAATGACCTTGTCGGCATTGCTGGTGACGGCCCAGCTGTACTTCAGCTCTTTCCCTGTAGAGGCGCTACCGTCCAGCGACAGCGCGCTGGTTGACAGGTTATGGCTGGATGGCGTGACGTTGGCCACCGGTTTGCTAATGACTTCACCGCCGAAATCAACGTCGATCATCTGATAAAATGCGTTATCGGTATCACGCACGCGCCAGACGGCATAAATTTTCTGTTTACCTTCACGCTCCGGTACATCGCAGGTGTGGGTTTCGAAGCCTGTCGGGATCGAAATATCGGCAGAAGGGTTGCCTGGTGCGTAGGTATAAACCTTGTGGCAGAAAGGTTTATCTTCAAACATCGCTCTGGTCAGGCGCGAATCCGCTCCCGGCATAGAGTGCCAGTCCGGCTTCGTAATGTAATAGGTAAAATAGGTGGTACGGTGCTTAGCCGGTAAATGCCATTTAAACTGGTGCGGGCCCGCAGACATCGGGTTGTTATAGGTATTCTGCTTTTCGTCATCCAGCTTGCTGAAGGCAGGAGTAGCCGTTGAGCCACCGCTTGCGAGTTTTCCATCCTGCGGGAACTGGAACAGCTGTTCGTTAGCGATCGGGGTTGGGCTCATATCGTTGCCAGCCGGGAGCTTTGGCGCTTCCACGGCGTCAGCAGGCCAGACGTTACTATGTTCACCTTTATCATTCATCGGCGGGAAATGAATCACCGAACGGGATTTTGGTTCAAAAACATAGCCATGTGCCAGCGCGCTCGTGGAATACATGCCAATCAATGCCACGGCTAACGCCGACGTAATATTATTCATCTTGAGTAGTTTCAAAATAATCTTCCCTGAATTAATTGAAGGACACTTCTACGTGAGTGAGGGGATTGTTCCCTTTGGCATACACCTTATTCGGCTGAGACTCATCGGGCGTAATCTCGCCGTTGCTGTGCTGGAAACCGGCACGCAGATCGGGATGCTGCTGGTTGATGGCCTGGGCAAGAGCGTAGGACCAGTGTGCCTCTTCGCCAGCAAGAATGGTGACGCGGGTCTCCAGGTCAGGCAGTTCGGTTCCGTCGTTAAAGAAGCGCGCGCGAATCGTTTGCCCTTCAACGACCTTCACTTTCGCACCGTTGACGGCACGTTCCAGTGAACCAAGTTCTTTCATGCAGTTCTGGTGACCCTGTTCGCAGTTTGCCGCTGGCGAGGTCGTGGCGGCGTTGGCTGAAACGCTGACGCCCGCCCCTGCCAGTAATGAGGCAAGGACAAAAGCAGATCCTGTTAATTTCATAAGTTCCCTTATTAATGACTGAACAATAACGAAAGGTAAATCTCACCTGCAGAGCAGGTAAAAAATGGCGTTATTACCGTGTGATAACAGGGACAAATAGTACCGGGAGGAGACAACTGGCTTGAATAAGAGACTTCTCTGGGCCATTAAGAGTCGGGGAGTTTCGGCAGAGAAGAGCGGCCGGTCATGCTGTTAAGAGGCTGGAGAGCGATATGGGCTGAAATGGCCAATATCAATCCTTTACTCTTTATATTCAAATATGAGCGTATATCGTTTTTTTAAATGTCTTTTTTACGAATTTCCTGCGTGTTGAGTTAATAAAATAAAGCCTGGCTTACATCCAGGCTTTACAATTATGTTAACCAAACAGGTATTTAAGGGCAGCTATTATTGGCTGCATCCGACGCTCGCCATGCCCCCCACTCACCGCCGCGTCCCGGCTCTTCTTGTCCGGCATTGACATACCACTGATTCAGCCAGATTTTGCCGTTATGCGATACGCGGGTACATTTCACCGGGTAGGCTATGCGTGAGTTATACGCTTCCGCGTTGTCGTCAGGAATATCAGGTAATTGCGGTTTTTTCACCGTTACGGTGATCTTCTCAGCGCTCACGCTTCCGTCTTTGCCCGTGACGGTTAACCAGTAGGTCGCTTCCCCGTCTGTATTGGCGGGTATAAGCGCCCGGGCGGCAGGGCCTGAAACTTCACGTACCCAGCCTCCGGCCTGTTTCTCCTGTAGCCAGAATTTACCTGTACTGTTTTTGTCGATGGTCCATTTCCAGGAGACGGCATTCTTGCTGGCGCTGCCGTCTAACTGATACGCCCGTGAGGAATCGGTCGTGCCGGTAACGGTAAAGCTTTCTCCCGGCACCGCCTTTACCTCATCCCGATCTTCCTCTTTAAGTTCCAGAATCCTCGCCACCGCTTTCGCCATGTTTGGGTGAGTACCCACTTTCGCTGAATCGCCTGCCGCTAAAGATGTACCGGTTTCCTGCAGGATGGTACGCATCTGTTGAGGCGTGACGGTGATATTATGAGCTTTTGCAATGGCTGACAGGCTGGCGACCACGCCTGCGATAATCGGGTTCGCGGAGGAGGTGCCGGAGAAACTTGAGGTGTATTCCGCGTTTTTTATGCTATGCAAACCGCCATAACCCGTAGTAACCACATCCCAGCATCCCCAGCTGGCGCTGGTCACGCGTGAACCATAGGTACTGAAAGAGGCTTTTTTGCCATTGTCAGCGCAGAATGCACCCGCGATGATCGCACCGGAATCCCGTTTTTTAACGTCAAATTTTCCGTTAAATCCAGCATGATCGAGGTTGATATTGCCATTGCCTGCCGCCTCGATAACGTGCACGCCTTTGTCCGTCAGCGCTTTAATCACGTCATAATAGGCTGGAGCGTTTTCCTGGGGGACATAGCAAGAGGAGGTACAGCCTGTCACATCCCCTCCGCCGGTCTGCATGCCAATTTGCACCACATCTCCTGCCTGGAGTCTGGGGATCATGTTGTAGAGGTGATTGGCCTGCCATTTGACGTACCCCATACGGGCGTTCCACGTCAGGCCTTTGATGCCCGCGTTGATATCTTTCGCCGCCATAATCCCGACGGAGCTGGTGTCGTGATCTTCGCCCGGCGTATAGCGCGTATCACCTTCATGGAAATCGATCGGCGGCAAATTCACATGGCTGGTATTCCACGCATTGTTTTCCATTGAGACCAGCGAAATGCCGCTTCCATCGTGTCCTGAATATTGGCTCACGCTGTCGCGATTTACGCCACCCATGTAATAGCCGGGCCGTTTTTCATCTGGTGATTTGGTGTAATCCTGCAGTCCACGAAAATCCGGGACGGTGGTCCGGTTGGGACTATTCAGGGCATAGCTCAGTCCGGAATAGGGCGGCACGTCGGGAATGTTGACACCCTTCTCCAGCGACACCGGCATGGATTCCGGGTAAGCCAGCTCAATATCTTGTCGCGTCGCCAGTTCATTAATTACGTTATTGATATATGCCGTGTCATATTGCTTATTGGCTGGCAGCGCTATACGTAAGTAACGATTAAAGCCATAGCGTTCATTAAGCGCATCCATCTCGCTTAATTCACTGCTGCGCAAATTATTTGTCGTAAATAACGGACTCACAGACAGGGTACTGTCGCGTAATGAAAAGGGCGATGACTTATTGAGCGTCGTCCCGGGTTTTAATTTCACGATAATGGAGAGATACGAAGTGCCTTCCCAGGCTTGCTCGTGCGTGACGGAGTTCTGCGCAAAAGAGGGGGCACTCAGTAGTGCACAAATTAGCAGGGCCAGTCCAGTTTTATTCATGTCAACGATCGTCCTTATAAAATGCCATCCAGAGTATTGCGGGAACCATCCTGCCATGCGGGGAAATTCCCCTTAAGAAGAAGGTCAGCGATGAAATTGCGAGATGTCTGGCCCGTGTAGAGAATTTCCTGCTCCGGAAAATATAAGGCTGAAATTTGGCTGATGAATTTATGAGGTGGGCTGAAAAAATTGTTAATCATCAATGCATAAGTATTGAATTTAATGAGGAACGGAAAATCTCATGAACATCTCCTGAGTGCTGTATGGAGTTTAAGAATTATCTGGAACTTAATATCACTAACCAGGGAGTTTAATTAATAAGGGATGCGTCACAATGCCCGGTGTTTCATATTGTTCTTTACGTCAAAAATTATCCGTGTGGGTAATCCTCTTACATTATTTATTTTCCATCTTTTTGCTTACGGTCCCTCCCGTCGCGCGGGCGCAAACTGAAACCCGTGCGACCGTTGAAAGCGAAAGCAATCAACCCCTGCGGGATAAAATGGCCGGCATATGGGGAAGCGCCCAACAAAACGGCGCGGGTGATGCCCTGCGCGGCGCGGCAAACAGCGAGGTAAATGCCGCATTAACGCAGGAGGTGGAAGCGTGGTTAAACCATACCGGCGGGAAAGCCCGCGTTACGGCAGATGTCGGTATTGGCGGGAGCGATAGTCGCGATTTTGGGCTGGACTATCTGTGGCCGGTTAAAATCTGGCAACACGACATTCTGTTCACTCAGATGAGTGCACACCGCTGGAACGAGCGCGATATCCTTAACGTCGGCCTGGGCTGGCGACATACCATTAACCCGCATTTGATGGCGGGTGGAAACCTCTTTTTCGATCAGGATGTCACGCGCCACCATAACCGAATGGGGGCGGGCGCCGAGCTGTGGAGCGATGGGATTCGTGCGTCCGCGAACTACTACCTGCCCCTGAGCGGCTGGCGTCATTCTGAAGACAGCATGTTTAATGACGATCCCGACCGCTATGAACTGTATGAACGTGCCGCCCGCGGCTGGGATCTCAATCTTGAGACGGCACTTTCACAGCACGTCGCGCTCAAAATGGGCTGGTTCCAGTGGTATGGCGACAAAGTGGACGTTAACGGCAGCCGCAGCGAGGCCAGCCGCAATCCTCACGGGCTTAACCTCGGGCTTAAGTGGCAACCTGTGCCGCTGGTAGGGGTCAGCGCGGAGCAGAGCATGATTAGCGGGCAGCGGGATAACTTCTCTGTGGGGCTGAATTTCCACTGGGAGTTTGGCCGCAAACTCTCCGAAATGCTGGCAAGTGAAAATGCGGCGGCTTTACCATCGCTGATGCAGTCCCGCACAGAGTTCGTTACCCGTAATAACAACATCGTTCTTGCCTATAAGCAGGAAGAAAAAGACAGACGCCTCTATTTCACCCCTACGGAAAAAACCACGCAGGCTGGCGTGCCGCTGCTTCATGTGGTGAAAGGTGGGCAGGGGGGCGTCATTCGCTACATCTCCTCCAACACGACGATCGCGACCGTGGAGCCGGGCAGCGGTCTGGTGAACCCAACGCATCGGGGCGATGTCACCATCACCGCGACGGAAACGTCACCTGTCGATCCGGAGCACGTGCTAAGTTCCGCCAGCTATCACCTGACCGTAACGCCGGGGGATTTTGCCCCTTCCGTTGAAGGCGTTGCCATTAAAGGGGACATGTCACCCGGCAAGATCCTGGAGGGAAGTTACCTCTATAAATCCAATGAAGGGGAAGATGAAGATCCCGAGCAAACCCGGCTGCGCTGGTATGACGCAGATTCAGGCGAGACGCTGAAGGAAGGGAGTGCCACGTATGAGGTGCAAACGCGTGATATGGCCCGAAGCGTGATCTTCGAAGTCACGCCGGTCAACAAAAAAGGGATCGCGGGGGAGAGTGGGGCGGCGAAAGTTTCCGGTAGCGCAACGATAACCGCCCTGCGTATCGATCATCTGCTTTCACCGGGCGAGATCCGTCGTGACGGCAGCGTGAAGTTCTTCGAAGAAAGTCACGGTGCGTTGCTGCTATTAGCCGAGGTAAAAGACGGTCAGGGCTCTCCGCTGACCGATCAGATGGTGTACTGGCAGAGCAGGAACTCGCTTGGCTCGTTGTCACAAAACAGCGTACGCACCGATGAGCACGGTCAGGCGCTGGTCAAAATAGAAAACATCATGGCGGATGGCGAGGATGAAATCACGGCCTCGTTGATCCCGCCTGCCGGGATCCAGAGCAAAGCCAGTGATAACAGTGTTCAGCAGGAGAAGATGGCGCTGGTTGTCGATTTTGCCCACCCGCTTGCCATCCGCTTCGTGGCGTCTCCCGGGCGTGCAGAAGTTGCCACGGAAAATACGTTCACTATTGAAGTTACCGATCAGGATGGTAAGCCTCTGACGGTTGAAAAAAACGTTACGTGGAGCAGCAACGGTGAAACCCTGAGCGGCAAAACGGATAGCGAGGGAAGAGCATCCATCGCGCTCACCGCGCCGCAAAAAACAGCAGATAAGTGGGTGGTGAATGCCACGGTGGATACCGTGAGTAGCCCGTCCGATCCCGTAAGCCTTGAACCGGGGCCGGTGGCAAAAGTGGTGCTGGAAGTCCCGGAAAACGCGGTTGCTGGCAGCGCGGATCAAACCGTCAGCGCGCAACTGTATGACCGGTTTGATAACGCGGTTATCAGCCGTAAACAGGCTATCGCCTGGCGGATTGAAGGGAGCCAGTTCCGGGAAGCGCCCACCGGAGACAGCGATGAGCGCGGTATTGTCAGTGCAACCGTCGTGGTGCCTGAAAAAGCGCCATCGCAGGTGAAAGTCTACGCCGGTGATGAGCATAAGATTATCAATGTGAATGTCGGGAAGGTGGATCATGTCGAGCTGAAAGGCACGCCAGATACGCTGAATGCCAATGGCAGCAGTACCTCTACTCTAACCGCCATCGCGCTGGATGAGCACAACAATAGCGTGTCGGAGGTTCCCGTGAAGTGGACCCTCATCACGCAGCAGTATGGCGCGCTGAGTAAAACGATTGAAAAAACGGATGCGGACGGCAAAGCGACGGCCACGTTTACGACCGCATCAGCGGGGGGCAATGCGCTAATTGAGGTCGACATCGACGGCAAAAAACAAACGACGCAGCTGACGCTTAACGGTTACCCGATTATCCGCAGCATCACGCTGAATAAAACCGCCGGGCTGAAGGTCGGCGACACGGTAAGCGTGGAAAAGGTGGACGTGGAGCAGAACGGCGGTGGCGAGGTGACGCTGAGCTACCAGTGGCATCGTGACGGTGGCGCGATCGATGCCGCCACGTCGGGCAGTTATCGCCTGACGGAGCAGGACACGGGGGCGACCCTCTTTGTGGCGGTAACTGCCACCAACGCGGCCAAAAATGAAGGGTATAAGGCGTCGTCGAACACGGAGCCGGTGGTCGGGAAGGCATCGACCGTGACGGTGAGCGCCAGCGCGGACAGCGTGGACGCGAACGGGCTTAACACCATTACCTACACCGCCACGGCGAAGGACACCTTCGGCCGTGCGGTCGTGGGCGAGGCGATTACCTGGGATATCGACAAGCCGGAGCTGGTGAGCCGGGGAGAGGCCAGCGCTGTTACCGATCCGGAAGGCACGGGAACGATGACCGTAACCACGAAAAAGACCGGCGGAACCGTCACGGTGAGCGCCACGGTCAATGGTAAAAAAGGCGAGTCCGGCGCGGTGCTGAAAGGGATTCCAACAATTAAAAGCATCACCCTGAACAAAACCGCCGGGCTGAAGGTCGGCGACACGGTAAGCGTGGAAAAGGTGGACGTGGAGCAAAACGGCGGCGGCGAGGTGACGCTGAGCTACCAGTGGCATCGTGACGGTGGCGCGATCGACGGTGCCACGTCGGGCAGTTATCACCTGACGGAGCAGGACGCGGGGGCAACCCTCTTTGTGGCGGTAACCGCCACCAACGCGGACAAAAATGAGGGGTATAAGGCGTCGTCGAAAACGGAGCCGGTGGTCGGGAAGGCATCGACCGTGACGGTGAGCGCCAGCGCGGACAGCGTAGAGGCGAACGGGCTGAACACCATTACCTACACCGCCACGGCGAAGGACCGCTTTGGCCGTGCGGTAGTCGGCGAGGCGATTGTCTGGGATATCGACAAACCGGAGCTGGTAAGCCGGGGAGAGGCCAGCGCTGCTACCGGCGCGGAAGGCGCGGGAACGATGACCGTCACCACGAAAAGGACCGGTGGAACCGTCACCGTGAGCGCCACGGTTAACGGGAAAAAAGGTGAGTCCGACGTTGAGGTTTATGGCACACCGTGGGTGACAGACCTGCATATCTCCGGCACACCGGAGGTGGGGCAGACCCTGAGGGCGGAATACACCTTCACGGCAAACGGGGCCGGTACGGATGCCTCCACCTGGCAGTGGCAGTGGAAGGAGGGTGAAGCATGGAAAAATGCTGAAGACGGAACGGCAAAAACCTTCACGCTACCGGACAGCTATGCGGGTTACAGCGTGCGGGTGGTGGTGACGCCGAAGGGCAGCAGTCACCCGTCGCTGACCGGGACGGTACAGGAGAGCCAGGCGGTGGCGGCGTACGGCGCCCCAGCGGTGGAGGGCCTGCGTATCTCCGGCACGCCGGAGGTGGGGCAGAACCTGAGAGCGGATTATACCTTTATGGCGAACGGAACCGGTGCGGATGCCTCAACCTATATCTGGGCGAGGTACGAGAAAACCAGCTGGATGCCGATTGAGGGGGCAACGGGTCGGGAATATACCCTCCGGGCCGAAGATGCGGGTTACAGCATTAAAGTGACGGTAATACCGAAGGGCAGCAGCCAGCCGACGCTGACCGGCGCGGTCCAGCATAGCTCCGCACAGGATGTTTATGGCGCGCCCTCGGTGACAGATCTGCGTCTCTCGGGCACGCCGGAGGTGGGTCAGGCCTTAAGGGCAGAATACACCTTCATAGCGAACGGAACCGGTGCGGATGCCTCAACCTATATCTGGGCGAGGTACGAGAAAACCAGCTGGATGCCAATCGAGGGGGCCACCGATCGGGAATATACCCTCCGGGCCGAAGATGCGGGTTACAGCATTAAAGTGACGGTAATACCGAAGGGCAGCAGCCAGCCGACGCTGACCGGGACGGTTCAGAGCAGCCCGGAGGTGAACGCTTTTGGGGCGCCTTCGGTGACGAATCTGAGGATTTCCGGCACGCCGGAGGTGGGTCAGGCCTTAAGGGCAGAATACACCTTCACGGCGAACGGAACCGGTACAGATGCCTCAACTTATATCTGGGCGAGGTACGAGAAAACCAGCTGGATGCCGATCGAGGGGGCAACGGGTCGGGAATATACCCTCCGGGCCGGAGATGCGGGTTACAGCATTAAAGTGACGGTAATACCGAAGGGCAGCAGCCAGCCGATGCTGACCGGGACGGTACAGAGCAGCCCGGAGGTGAACGCTTTTGGGGCGCCTTCGGTGACGAATCTGAGGATTTCCGGCGCGCCGGAGGTGGGTAAGGTCCTCAGGGCTGAATACACCTATACGGCAAACGGAAGCGGTACGGATAACTCTACCTATATCTGGGGGAGGTACGAGAAAACCAGCTGGATGCCGATCGAGGGGGCAACCGGCCGGGAATATACTCTGCGGGCCGGAGATGCAGGTTACAGCATTAAAGTGACGGTAATACCGCAGGGCAGCAGTCAGCCACAGCTGCAGGGCGAGACACAACATAGCCCGACGGTAGATGCGTATGGCGCGCCGACGGTGACGAACCTGAGTATTTCCGGTACGCCGGAGGTGGGGCAGACCCTGAGAGCGGATTACACCTTTACGGCGAACGGTACCGGTGCAGATGCGTCTACCTACATCTGGGGGAGATACGAGAAAACCAGCTGGATGCCGATTGAGGGGGCAACGGATCGGGAATATACCCTTCAGGCCGGGGATGCTGGGCACAGCATTAAAGTGACGGTAGTACCGGGAGGCAGTACTCAGCCGTCGCTGCCCGGCGCGGTGCAGAACAGCCCGGCGGTAGACGTTTATGGTGCGCCTTCGGTAACTGATCTGCACATCTCCGGGACGCCGAAGGTGGGGCAGACCCTGAGGGCAGAATACACCTTCAAGGCAAATGGGGCCGGGACGGATGCGTCCACCTTCCAGTGGCAATGGCAGGACGGTGCTGCATGGAAAAATGCCGCAGGCGGCACGGCAAGTACGTTCACGCTGCCGGACAGCTATGCGGGCTATAGCGTGCGCGTGGTGGTAACGCCGAAGGGAAGCAGTCACCCGTTGCTGACCGGTGTGGCACAGGAAAGTCCGCCGATGGCAGCCTATGGTGCGCCAGTAGTGACGGGGCTACGTATTTCCGGCACGCCGAAGGTGGGGCAGACCCTGAGGGCGGAATACACCTTCAAGGAAAACGGGGCCGGTACGGACGCCTCCGGCTTCCAGTGGCAGTGGCAGGACGGGGCAACATGGAAGAACGCCGCAGGCGGCACGGCAAGCACGTTCACGCTGCCGGACAGCTATGCGGGTTACAGCGTGCGGGTCGTCGTAACGCCGAAGGGCGCTGGCCAGCCGTTGCTGCCCGGAACGGTACAGAATAGCCCGGCGGTAGCGGTATATGGCGTGCCGTCTGTGGTGGGGCTGAGGATCTCCGGCACGCCGGAGGTGGGGCAGACGCTGAGCGCGGAATATACCTTCACGGCAAACGGATCGGGTTCGGATGCCTCCACCAGGCAGTGGCAGTGGAGGGATGGTCAGACGTGGAGAAATGTTGCAGGCGGCACGGCAAAAACGTTTACGCTGCCGGACAGCTATGCGGGCTATGACGTGCGGGTAGCCGTAAAGCCTAAAGGTTCAGGGCAACCTGAGCCCGGCAATGAGGTCTTTAGTAATGCTGTTACCATAAGATCTAAGCCCGTGCCTTTCGTTACAAATTTGGGATACAGCGGCAAAACCGGGGCCTGTAACAGAATAACGGCAACCTACACTTATAATGCTAATGGCGGAGCATCTGAAGGCAACACTATATTTCAGTGGAAATGGGGAAGCACCGTCGTTTCCAACGTACAAGGCGTTACTTTAGGCTATTGGGGTGAGGTCACACTGTATGTGACGCCAGTAAATAAAGACGGTATCAGAGGTAAGACGGAATCAAAAACGTTTAAAAACACGGGATCAAGTACCTGTGATTGGTAAGTAGGTTAATTCTTTCTGAGGTACTTTTGTAAACAGGGGGGCATAAGCCCCCCTGAATCCTACCTGTCGAATATTTGTTTACGGAGCACAGGGATAAAATTCATGAATAATGTTTATCCTGAAAAGCAAGCATCACTACTCATCGGTGATGCAGCCACGCATTTATCCTTGCAGGGTATTAATATTGATCATGTTTCGCTCAGTCATTACCTGAGTAAAAAACTTGAGTATGCCAGGCGTATTGATGATTGCCTGTATGCTGAGGTGATTTATCTGGCACTTTCAATGTTGAAGGAAAACGCTCAGCCCTGCGGGCAATGCTGTTGTCAATATTATGAGTGGCTTGATACATCTAACGGTTAAAGGCATGGCTTTTAATTCGCTTTCAAAGCTGATTATTACTGCTTCGGGCAATTTTCACTTCTTCAGCAAAATCCAACGCTTCTTTGTAATCAAAACGACGCGTCTTTGCGTTATGCCTGCCGGGTAACGGTGCCGGTATTTTCACGCCGAATAGCTCACCTGTCGTCATCAGCGCATAAACTAATTCAGCTTCAGTGACATCGGCCATCTTCGCCATAATATTCGTCCTGATACAAAAACTTAACTTCACGTTTAGTCCTCCGTTTGCAAAAGCGTTTCAGTCATGTTGCCTTCTGTAAAAATCGATAATGCTGTCGAGATTGGGTCGCATAAAGTTCATGGCGTCGATGGTTTCACACCAGCCCGAAAGGGATTCATTTGCTCTTACATACCATGCATGCTGTTCGCTTCGGGGGTGATGACCTGTAATCAAAACAAGCATGTCGGGTTTAATTCTTCTGATGAACTCCAGATACTTCACCAGATGCACCTTCGTGCCAAACGTGTCAGCATCAATAATGCAAAGTATTTTATCTCTGGCGATAAAGTAATAGCGTGCAATTTCCGCAAGCCCTTTTTCAAATAAAAAAGAGTTTGTTCGCACGCAAACCCGAATTTTTTCAGGAGGCTGTTTAACTGAATAATCCATCTTTTGTCTCGCTCATCATGGTACAAAATATGAGATGGCTTTCAAGGCTACTATTCCAGACTAAAGGCTGGCAAGGCATTATATTCATTACTCAGAATAAAATAAGATGGGATTGGTATTGTGATTATTAAGAATCCTCTCTTTGTCTATGAGCTAACAATAAATAACCGCTGATATTATTCAGAGCCATGTTCTACTGCCTGGCACATTAAGATATGGTCAGTGTTGTGCAAAGTTGTAATTTTTATTTTTTTCAAAGATGATTTTTTCATGACAAAGAAAGTCTTAGCATTAGCAATGCTTAGCATTTTTTCACAGCATCAGTATGTGCCAGTGATTACGCGCGTATGATCAACATTGAAAATCCTGACCATCTGAAAATCAGGATTTATAATGCTATCTATGAAGAGGGTAACAATAGTGATTTTATTACCCATGTCTGGTTTGGTAACGAAGAAAACGGCGTCAACTTACAGGCAAACGGTAAAAAGTGTAGTTATAAGAAAAAGAATTACCGTTTCGTTAACTCTCCCGTGGTCACCATTATTAATGATTCATCTTTAAATCTGCGACCCTATTTTTCTGTTAACGGGAGCGATTTTTTTGCTGCCGGCAGCTCGATCATCCCCAACGGGATCCGAATGTTTACCGGGGACAGTGGCACATGGAAAAAACAGGGCGTTCGCCACGGTGATAACCTGAAAGTGAAGTTTAGCTACGCGCTGGCTGAGCCGGGTTCACAAAAAGAGGTCATCTGTCCCTCGCTGGACTCCTTAACAGAAAACCAGCTTTATCGTCTTCAGGGTGGGGAGCAAAATGCGCTCTGCGCCCTTGAGAGTAACGAGATTCAGATAAAAAACGATCGTATTCAAAAAGCTAACAAAGCCGTCAGGCAACATCTCAAAAGCGTGTTGCCTGACGCGTCATAGTCTTATGGAATGGCGGTCATCACCCATTGTGGTCGATATTTTTGCTCCCCACCTTTGATATCACACCAGGCCATTAGCGGGTCGGTAACAGCGCCAGTTTTTTCATAGAGTAACATTGTACTGCTCTCCGGGTTGGGTTCGGATGCTTTAACCCCTGCGGGTAGCCACCATTTGCAGGCAAACTGAGAAACATCGGGTATGGAGCCCGGATCCGGAATGACCTGCGCCACATTGACGCTCGCATAACCTTTCAATGATTTCTGGGCGGCAGCCACCTGGTCTTTAATGATAAAAGACGTATCGGGAATCGCGCCGTCAGGAAAGAATGCTTTAATCTGCGGCCAGATCCGGGCAATCGGCATTGCCTGGTTATAACCATTCACCAGCTCACCGCTGGTACTGAGTGCCAGAACGCGTTGCGTGTAGTTATCGATCAACGGCGCACCTACGCCCGGCTTCATAGGGTTGTTCTTATTACCCATATCGTTGTTGTATGTGCTACAACGATGCCGGAACTGACCCGCTTCGCGGTCGTATAGCTCAATAGCACAGTGGGTGCTATCTGACTTATTCACTGCAGCATACAAACGCGCATTATCTTTTTTAAACTGCGCCTGCGGCAGATAAAATTCGGTTTTTTGGGTGGCAATGTCGTTAGCCTTCGTCTCATCTCTTGGATCAATTCCTAAATAACCCAGTGATTTGACAAAATCTTCCTGCGCTTTATCGCCCGCAAAATCTAACGACAATAAACGATATTTACCATCTCTGCTGGATGACTTGCCAAACGCTTTCACTTTGGCCGTTTTCTTTATCTGATAACTGGTGCAATCATTTGGATTGACCTCAACCTCCTGAACAAACCAGACCTCTGTAGTTCTTACCTTTTTATCTTCTTTTAACGGGAAACTGCTCAATACCAGCAGGTCACCATCAACCCCTTTTTCGCCGATGCGCCATCCGGTATTGTAATGCGGTTTTTCTCGGTCATAGGTGTCGCGGATCACCGCGACGGGTTTTGTATAGTTATAGATAAAAGGTGAGTCTTTAAAGCAGGAGTGCGGGAGCGGGTTTTTGTCACCCGGAATGATATTAAACAATGACATATCCTGAAGCGCTGGCTCGCCCCTGACCTGGAAGGCAATTTCGGCCTGTCGGGAAGAGGGAAGTGCAGAACCATCGGCAGCTAACAACCTTACCGTTACGCTATCACCAAAGATGGATAATGCATCGAAACTGACATGGTGCTCATCTGAGCCGCTCAGAATTTTCTCAGCCGCATAACGGTAAACTTCGTTGTTATTTTTACCTGCAATTTCCACTATCGCATCGGCGGGCAGGTTAGCATACGAGATATGGACATCAAGCAGCGCCGCATCTTCTATAACAACCGTCTCTTGCGTTTTATTTTGATTAAGATAATTATCAGCGGCCTCCAGTGGGGTATTCGTTGCATGATTATTTACCGTTATTGCCTGCTCGCCTGCAAATACAGGAAGGATGCTTAGAGATCCCACGGCCAGTGAAATAAGAAGGTAAGCCAGTCGTTTTTTTGGCATATACGCACTCTCCAGTTTGTGTATTTCCGCACGTCCAGAGTGACGATCAATAACATGCCCGCCATGGCCCCGCTGGTAAGAAAAAGATATATTTTTATGATATTGTGTCTAACACCGTATTATTCCATTAGCGACCACAGGACGCAGGCAGCGGGGCCTGCGGATCGCTCTCTACCTGAAATTTCCAGTCGTAATACGTTTTGGCTTTGGCAAACTGTTTTGGATCGTGACGAAAGCCGGTTTTTTTCCGTGGTGTACCTTTTCCGAGACTGCGCACGCCAATCCATCGCCCC
This sequence comes from Enterobacter sp. ECC_219_Taxon_10, assembly GCF_058354905.1. Taxonomy (NCBI): domain Bacteria; kingdom Pseudomonadati; phylum Pseudomonadota; class Gammaproteobacteria; order Enterobacterales; family Enterobacteriaceae; genus Enterobacter; species Enterobacter sp. ECC_219_Taxon_10. The sequence continues at coordinate 980,043 of NZ_CM178005.1, forward strand.
TGAGGGTCGAGGATCATTCCCCAGTTTTTACTCCCGGTTAGCGGGTCGGCGTAGTGCTGGCGCAGGTGATAAAGCGGTTTTCGCCCGCGTTTATCAATAAGTAGCTGTTCAAAACGCACGGGAAAACAGCCATCACCGTTGCCGCGGTAGGCTTGTATTGCTGCGCGGATTTGATCGCCGCGAAATAAAAGCTCAGCCTCCTGCTGCGCCTGATAACGCATCTGCACCTCGTCGCGGCTTTTCAGCAGCGACAACGCCAGCGTGGAGAGCGCAATCAGCAGCAAAAGATAGGTAAAGCCTCCCTGTTGTTTAATCGAACGCATCGGGATGATCCTGCCCGGGTTTAGGTGGCGTCTCGACGTCAATAATTTGCCCTTCGTCATCGGTCTTCGCTTCCCAGATATCGCGGCGGTTGGTGATCGGATCCAGCGGCATCTGGCGCAGGTAACCGGCCTCGATCAGATCCTCCAGGCTGTACGGCCCTGCCAGGCGATCGCGGCGGTAGTGATCGATCGCGCTGCGCAGCGCATGCAGGTTATGCTCGCGCACCACCTCTTTGGCTCTGTCCGCGTGCTGGAAAAATCGTGGGGCGACAAGGGTCATCAATGTCGCGATGATTGCCATCACCACCAGCAGCTCGATGAGCGTAAAACCTTTTTCACCATTGCGCATAGGGCACTCCATTCAAACCGCTGGCCGTACTGGTGCTGCTGACATCAAACACGTCTTTCCCTCCGCCGCTGAAATCGCCGGGTGGCTGTGTGGATGCGCGTAACCGCCAGGTCTCTTCATCATTTTTTCCCTCGCAATCGCACATCGGATCGCGCGGAATATGGCGCAGAAAGTAGATCATCGCGCCAGTGGGCGACGTCTTATCCCGCACGCCTTCCACCAGGCTTTTTAGCGACGGCGGGTATCCGGATTCGCTGGTTTTTTTCTCAATGATGCCGTCCACGCTTGCCTGGTGATAACGGTCAATGGCATCGCGCAGCGTGCGAAGCGACTCGCGTAGCTGCGTCTCCTGCTGCCGCTGGTGGTAGTTACGCATCAGCGGCGCAGCGGCAGCGGCAAGCGTGGCGAGTAGCGCCAGCGTGACGATCATCTCAATCAAGGTAAAACCGCGCTGGCGCTGCATTACGATGCTCCGTTTTCCGTTTCAGACTCATCGAGGATCGGTGGCGGCAGGGTTGCCGCGCGGTCAGGGAAATGGGCTGGCGGCGCAAGCGCCGGTGCGGTGAACCCGCTGCCAGGTTCCTCGCGCTGCAGGTCGCGCAGCTGGATGCTGTCGCCCGTTAAATCGTCGCTGCCCATCTCAATGGTACTGACGTGGCTTCCCGGTAAATCGAGGTTGCGTTCGATGGTCGGCGTAATTAACAGCACGACCTCCGTGCGCTCTTTATTGTCGGAATTGCTGCTAAACAGGCGGCCCAGCCCTGGGATGTCACTTAATAATGGCGTTCCTTTTTGGGTCGTGGTTTCATCCTGCTTGATCAGCCCTGCCAGCATCTGGGTCTCGCCGTTCATACTGCTGAGCGTGGTATTGGCTTCGCGTTTCGTGGTGCGGTAATACTTTGCGCCGTTCTCGCCGGGTTCCTCGGCACCCAGGGCACTGAGCGTGAACTTCACCTCCATTGAGATATTGTCATCCATACTGACTTCCGGAGTGACTTCCAGCTTCAGGCCGACATCCTGATAATCCACTTTCTGTTGCGAAATACCGTCGTTGACGGTTGTGGTCAGTACCGGGATAGTTTGACCAATATCGACCAATGCTTTTTTATTGTTTTTCACCCGGATCCGCGGGTTTGCCAGCACTCTGGCGTTGCTCAACACCTTTTTCATGTCAATGGTCATATTGTCGACATCGACCATGATATTTTTGGCGCTCAGGTCGCCCAGCGGGATCCCACTTCCCTTTAAATCACCGTCTTTACTTTTGGCAAAACCCGCGCTGATGGTTTGCGGCAGCTTCACGCCAAGCGCTTCAAGATCGTTGGTATTCACCTCCAGCACCTCAACGGCCAGCGTGACCTCCGCTTCAGGCCGGTCGAGCGTCACTAACAGGCGCTCCGCTTTTTCCACGCTCTCTTTTGGTCCGCGCAGGGTGACGGAGTTGGTTCGCTCATCAACGTGCACATCCTTCAGCTTGACCATGTTGCGCAGGGCGACATTGACATCTTTCGCTTTCGCGTAGCCCAGGAAGATGGTTTTGACGACCACGTCACGATAGATCTTCTCTTTTTGCGCGGTAGCGGGGTAGATCAGCAACGTATTGCTGTTCAGCACTTTTTTCCGCAGGTTATTCGACAACAGCAGCACGTTGATGGCATCTTCCGCAGTGGTGCGTTTGGCGATAAGGCTGCCGGTGGTGCTGGAAGAAATATCTTTGTCGAAGATGATATTGACCCCGGTCATCTGGCTGATGGTGTTAAAGATGGCCATCAGACTGTGCTCGCGAAAATTAAGCGCAATCGTTTTTTGCAGCTCCCGGTTCAGACGCTGCTCCGGCTGGTTGATCCGTGAAACCTCACGCATCAGATGATCGCGCAGGGCGCGCGCCTGTGGCCAGTTAGGGTCCTCTTCCAGCACCTGCTGGATTTTGTGCAGCGCGCGTGCCGGGTCGCGGGTGCTGTTAGCCACCGCCTCCTTATACAACGTGTCCAGCGCCCGACGGGCATCGAGTTTACGTAGCCCCTGCAGGGCGCGCAGGTTGCCGGGCTCATAGGTAAGCGCATCGCGCCACATTTGCGTCGCCAGGGTGTAGTTATTCTGACGCACCGCGAGATCGGCATTTTTCAGGTAGTCATTTACCAGCTTTTTGCTGATATCAGCCTGCTCGGCGCGAAGCGCAATATCCTGCGGACTGGCGATGCGCTGTTGGTCTATTTCCTTCAGCCGCTTAACCAGTACCTGTGGCGAGGCGGTCACCGATTCCCGGGCCGGAGGCGCCGCACGTTGTGCACAGCCGCTCAGTAGCGCGCATGACAACAAAAAAGTGAGAGCAATTGTTTTTTTCATGATTAATGTGTCGGTTCCGATTGCAGTTCATCCAGTTCCAGCCGCTGCTGGGTATGGGTGGGCTGCCATTCAAACAGGAGGTGGTCGTTCGCCACCGCTTTTAAAATCCAGTTGTTGACCGGCGAGCTACCGATCCAGATCCTGCCGTCCGCTCTGCAGCGCTCGCAGACCGGCCAGGTCTCTTTGCCATCCGTCAGCACAACGATCCTCTGACGGTTTTCCCACCAGGCGCCGAGAAGCTGGAACGGTAGCGGCGGTGCGGTCGGTATCGCCTCTTCAGGCCGATCGCTGTCCGGCTGCTCTTCTGCCGCGTCTTGCGCCCTGCTGTGTGGGGTTGAAAAGAGATCGACACGCGTTGGGTGAGCCGTCTCAGGCTTTGCCGGCGCGGGGCGCGGGCGTGAGACCGGCTGCACCTCAGGCGGCGCTTGCGATATCTCTTCATCGGCAAACTGGCTCCAGAACACAGCACCGGCTGTCAGCACCAGTGCGAGCTGTAAATAGCGCGGCAGTTTCATGGCGACTCCTTCAACAGACGAAGCTGCACGGTGGCGCTGAGCTGGCTTTCCGATGGCCCGGCGCGCCGCAGGCTTAGCTGCTCAATGCGTAACGGCAGGGTGCGGCTCAGCGTTTCCAGCGCGTCCACCAGCGGCAGATATTCACCGCGCAGCGGAATATCCAGCCGTAGCGCGGTTTTACCGTCGTCGTTTTCCAGCTGGTAGCGGCTGGCGTCCACCTTCATTCCCCGGCTCCTGAGCTGCTCAAAAATGAGCCTGACCTGCTGATATTCTCCGAGGCTGATGCGGTTCTGGAGTTCCGGCTGCTGTTTATCCAGCGGCAGCGAGGTTTGTAGCTGCGTCTGGATCCGGGCAAGGTTCTCCTGCAAATGAATGGTGTGCGGCCGCACGCCGCCCAGCCATAACACCAGCAGCCCAGCGGGAAGCCCGGCGAGCACGAGCGGAAGCGTTCCGATGCGTCCGGCAAACAACGCCGCCTGCCAGCGCAGCACGGCGGATTTATTCTGAAGCCGCATGGTGCTCCTCCGTCGTCACCTTGACGTCGAGTACCGCGTTAATCGGCCAGGCGGGATCGCCCTGCGCCGTCTGGCGATGGTTCTCCAGCACCACATGCGCGGGCAACTGCTGTAGCCGCTCGCTAAAGGCGAGCAGGGCGTCAAGATTGCTTGCATTCACCGTTAGTCGCGCATCGCCTTTACTGGCAATGACGTCAATGCTCAGTAGCGCAATATCAGGAGTTAGCACGCTGCCGATGTTGTCCAGCAGTTTGATAGCCGGTGGGACGGCCTGTAGCTGCTGAGACATGCGCAACCGGCGCTGCTCTGCTTCACGCAACTGGCGCAGAACCTGCTGCCGTTGGGCGAGCTGCTGCTGTACCTTCGACGTCTCCAGCTCAAGGCGCTGGTGCTCAAACAGGCCATACACTACGGCGCTGGCGAGCGGTAAACAGAGGAGCCCGGTTAACAACAGCGTGCGTGCGGCCCACGGGGTGCTACGCGTAAACAGCGGTGCCATGTGGACTCTCCTGTAGCGCGACTTCCTGGTGATGCTCGCCGTCGGTATGAATGACGTAGCCTGGACATTCATGCATTCCGCTTAGCCGGGCGATAACCCGCAGCTGGGCGTCCATCTCCTGCTGTGGAAGAGTCAGTGTCCAGACGTCACGCCAGCTGTGATGCTGACGGCTGGCAATCCGGCTATGGTGGGGACTCATCGCCACAAACAGGCCGTTTTCCGGCAGGGCGCGGGCGAAGTGGCTTAACAGCTTTTGAAACGGCGTGACAACCCCGCGAAAACGCAGCCGCTCCCGACGCGCCAGCGCGCCAAGCAGATGCCAGCAAGGTTGCTTCAGGCACGCGGCCAGCGCCGACTGCTGCCAGTTCAGGGTCTCGAAGCGCACCAGCCAGTCGACGGGCGGACTCGCGCGATGAACCGCCTGTTGTCGGGCGAGCTGGAGCAGCTCCTGCGGTGTGGTCACGCCGTCATGCCAGGGCTGGATTAAAAACGTCAGATCGTCGGTATCGAGGTGAAACTCCACCGCGTCACGCCACGGTAAGGCGGCGGGGCGCAGGCGCAGCAGCGTTTCGAGCGCGGCCTCCAGAGGCTGATCGGGCTGGCGTTCATGCGTGGCAAGTACCACATTGTTGCGGCGCAACCGCACGGCATGAGGCCAGATGTCGCACTGCCAGGTGTTAGTGAGTGATAACACGGTTCACCTCCTCCCAGGTGGTTTTGCCTTCGACCACGGCGCGCAGCGCGATGGTTGAGAGCGGAACAAAACCGTCATTCAGCGCCACCTCCTTTAACTTGCGCCGGGGCGATCGCGCCAGCATTGCTTCTTTCATCGCATCACTGAAATGCAGCACTTCCGCCAGCGCCAGCCTGCCGCGAAAGCCGCTGTCGCGGCAGGTATCGCAGCCCCTCCCTCGACGCCATCGGGGCGTAAGCTGCTGTAGCGGGCCGGATTGCCACGCCGCGAGAAGGTCATCCGTGGGCGTGGTGTCATCAATACAGTCCGGGCAAATCTGGCGAACCAGCCGCTGCGCCACGACGCCGTTAAGGGCGGTGATCAGGCTGGCGGGCTCGACCTGCATATATAAAAAACGTTCCAGTACGCTAAAGACGTCATTGGCGTGAACCGAGGAGAGCACCACGTGGCCGGTGAGCGCCGCCTGCACGGCAATGCCGGCGGTTTCGCCATCGCGGATCTCACCCACCAGAATGATGTCCGGGTCGTGACGCAAAATGGCGCGCAGGCCTCGGGCGAAGGTGAGCCCTTTTTTATCGTTGACCGGAATTTGCAGCACGCTGTTGAGCTGGTACTCCACGGGATCTTCAATGGTGATGATTTTGCATTCACCGCTGTTGAGTTCGCTGAGTGCCGAATAGAGGGTGGTGGACTTCCCGCTCCCAGTAGGTCCGGTGACGAGCACCATACCGTGGGGCAGATGGGTTAACTGACGAATGGCGCCCAGCGTGTGCTCATCAAAGCCGAGCGTCTCCAGGCGCAGGTTTTGATCGTGTGATTTATCCAGCACGCGCAATACGGCATCCTCGCCGTACACGCCCGGCATAATGGACACGCGAAAATCGACGGGACGCTGGAGAATTAACGCCTTAAAGCGTCCGTCCTGAGGCGTGCGCCTTTCGGAAATGTCCATACAGCTCAATACCTTGAGACGGGAGATCACCTGTTCCGCCTGCTGAAGCCCGGCGCAGTGGCGAATGCTGTGCAGGACGCCATCGATGCGGTACTTCACCATCAATCCATCCGCTACGGCGCAAAGGTGAATATCGCTGGCCCGGCTTTGCAGGGCATCAAACAGCGTGGCGTTAACCAGCTTAATGACGGCATGGGGTTCACTGGCAATGGCCGCAGGGGTGATCTCCAGCCACCGGGCCTCTTTATTCTCTTCACTCTGCTGCTGTTCCAGCTGATCGAGCGTGCGCTGCTGTTTGGCGAGCTCATCAAGCCGGGCATTAAGCTGAGAAAGCGGAGCCAGCGCGGGTAACGCATTCACGTTATAGGCCCACTGGCGCAGCGCCAGCGAAAACGGATCGCCCAGCGCAACGTGGAGCTGACCGTTCACGCGAAGCGGCAATGCCCGCTGGCTGAGTGATTCGGTCAACGGTACGGCTTCGAAATCCTCTTCGCTGTCGGCGAGCTGTGTGGGTGAGAGCGGCGTGAGCCCCAGGGAACTGGCGGCTTCTTCTAATGCGCCGGGGAAACTGTCCAGCAGTTCCGCCAGGGCCTGACAGCGCTGCTCGTCCGGCAGGTCGAAAAGGGGGTCTACAGACGGTGAGTGAGACATTATTGCAATCCTCCTGCCAGTTCAAAAATGGGCATGTACAGTAAAAACACGACGAGCCCAACGATGCCGCCAACGACCATCATCAGAATCGGTTCAAAAATTTTGCTAAAGGTTTCAATCGCGCGTTCCAGCGATTCATCATAAAAAGCGGCGATCCGCTCGCACATGGCAGGCAGTTCGCCGCTGCGCTCGCCGACCTGCAGCAGACGGCTGGCGACAGGAGTCGTCATCTGCTGGGCTTCCAGCATGCGGGAGAGCGACTCGCCGGCGGCGACGTCGCGGATAACCTGTTCAACCTGCTGACGATGCGTGGCGGGCAGGATCTCCCGGCTCAGCATTAACGCATCAGGCGCGGGGAGGCCGCCCTGCAGCAGCAGGCCCAGCGTGCGGTAGAAACGCACCAGCACAGAAAGCTGATGCTGCTGGCGTAAGGCGGGAATGCGCAGCAACAAACCGAGCGCACGCTGGCGCAGGCGCGGGCTACGCACCGCCATCACGATGCCTGCAACCGCTGCCGCACAACCGGCCAGCAGCAGTGAACCATGGGTTTGCGTCAGACGTCCCCACCAGAGGATAAGCTGTGCGCTGGCGGACGGGTTCTTCATCCCGTCAAACACCACGGAAAAACGCGGAATAATAAAGCCGAGCAGAAAGAACAGAATTATCCCGCCGGCGGCGATCACAATCGTCGGATAGAGCAGGGTTGATTTAATCCGCTTGCGCAGAATTTCCATTCTTGATTCGTAAAACTGAAAACGCTTTAGCGCTTCGGGTAAGTGTCCGGTTTGCTCAGAAGAGGCGACGGTATTAATCAGCAGAGGCGGAAAGAGCGCCGGTAGCGCCATCATCGCCTGGGATAGCTGTGCTCCTTCATAGAGCTTTTTAACCAGCGTATCCAGAACCAGCGAGGTACCACCGTCGCGGCTGCTTTCGCGCAGCGCTTCGACGGCCTCGACCACGACCAGCCCGGCCTCCAGCAGGGCGATAAGCTCCTGCAAGAACAGATTCAATGGAAAGCGTTTCTCCTTGCGGGCAGGGCGTTCCTGTACCTGCAAAACGATGCCGCCGGCGGCAATAATGCGGGCGCTGGCATCATCAGGCGACGCGGCAAGCACGGTTTGATTGACGCGCTTCCCCCCCTGAAGGATGGTGACGATATATGGTTTCATTTTGGCGACAGTGTATGGCTCTGCCTTTTAAGGCGGGCATAATGCGGAGCCACTTTTTTTATATATTGTTGACGAAGCGCGCGGCGCTGCGGCGTATTTGCCGTTCCGGCGTTATATGCGCCCACCGCGTCCCAGGTATAACCAAAGTGCTGGATTTGACCAGCCAGGATCCAGGCGCCTGTCATGACACTTTGGCAAGGGTCGGTCAGCAGATCTTTTTGACTAATACGAAATTTACGCAGCGCATCGAAGTGAATGCTATTGATCTGCATCAGCCCGACATCCAGTGAGCCATCACGGTTTTTGTTGATGGCCCGCGTGTTGCCGTTGGATTCCACTATCGCTATCGCCTGTAATAGCTCTGGCTCAATACCGTAACGTTCTCCCGCCAGCTGCCAGCAATCGGCGCGGCATGAAAATACGCTGAAGATAAACAGCGAATATAAGGACAGGCGCAGCATGTTCAGAACCCGTACGTGACAGGCTTACCGTCTTTACCGCCGGAGGTAATTTCAACTTCATTAATAGCGTCTTTTGTCCGGGCGGGGTTATGCCACTGGTACGGATTGCCCCAGGGATCTAACGGCACATGCTGGCTGAGATAAGGGCCATTCCAGTTTTGTACGTTGGACGGTTTTTCGGTCAGTGCTTTCAGCCCTTGCGTTTCACTTGGATAACTGCCGGTGTCGAGGCGATATTGCCCTAGCGCCTCCGCAAGTGAGCGCATCTGTCGGGCAGCGGTTTTCTCTTTAGCCGAGTCGACATTGGAGAAGACCTTAGGTCCGACGAACCCTGCCAGCAGCGCAATAATCATCAGTACGACCAGCAATTCAAGCAGGGTGAAACCACCCTGTTTTCGCATCACGTTTGTTGCGTATTTCATTGAGAGCGTCCTTATTGGATATAAGTTGTGATTAATTTCTGAATTTTCCCTGAAAAAAGAGAGGGCACACAGGTATGCCATCTTTTTTAATTAGTGAAGATGGGAAAACTAAATAAAGAAGCGTCTTACAGGATGCGAGAATTTTCCCGGGCTGTCGTTGAGGTATTTATTATAAATACGAGAGATATTTCTGAGTGAAGTCGTAGGTTTTTGATGGTGTTCAATATACATCGAGCAAATAAATATAAATAACGCGATTTTTTTTGGCAAAAGAAATTTCTTATTTAACGCGGACGGATTCCTGATTCGCCACTCTTTAATCCCCAACGATCTCAGCGCTAAAAAAAAAGACAATTTGAGAGGTAATCCACAGGACTATCATCACAAAGCAATAAGGAACTTTGATGAAAAAACTTACATTATCTCTGTTAATTGGTAGCGCATTAATGGCGCAGTCGGCTTTCGCGGCGCAGGCACCGCGAGCGGTCACCTATCTGACCTCCTGGGGGGTTCCGGTTGAGTCCGTTGAGGATATGAAAGAGGTGAAAGCGGATACGTTCCTGCTTTCATTTGGTGGCTGGGATGCAAGCGGTAAGCTGTCCAGTTCAGATAATATTGTTGCAGTACCACAATATGATCCCTGGTACATTAATGCGCCAGCCTATGTCGTGTGGAGTCAGTTGAAGCTGGCGCATCCGGAGAAAAAAATGATGCTGGCGCTCGGCGGTGAGACTTATTCCTCCATGTGGTCTTATCTGAATAACGCGCAAACGCGAGAAACGCTGGCGCAGAATCTGGTGAATCTGCTGAATACCAACTTCCCGGTGTATAAAAAGAACCTGAAGCCGGAAGAGATGGTCGGCGAATGCCTGAGCGCCGACTGGCAAGGCAAATGTAATATGGCGAACTACCAGAAGGCGGGTACCGTTCAGCTTGACGGCATCGATTTTGACTTTGAAAAACCCGAGCGCGTCACGCCAGAGGAAAACGCAAACCTGCTGGATCTGGCTGAACGGGTTCGTAGCAAGCTCAATGCGTCCGGCAGCAAAAAGCTGCTGAGCCTGACCACCTATCACGTTGGTGCTGACCCGGAGAACTGCGCAAACAGTGCGGTAACCGAGAATTGTTCCTTCGTTGAGGCGGCTCGCTCTTCACACCACGGCGAAGTTCTGCCGCTGCTGACGCAGGGGAAAAACGTTTTCGATTTCTTCAACGTCATGGCCTATGACGCTGGCCCGCGCTTTAAGTATGACGTGGCGATGGCCAACTACGCCCGGGCGGTGGGGGATAAGAGTAAAATCGTTCTCGGCCAGACTATCAACTCCCAGTGGGGGCCAGAAGGCCGCTTTGTTGAGAGCCGGCAGAACAACGTAAACCGTGCGGGATGGCAGGCGCAGAACGGCTATGGCGGTTTCTTTATCTGGACATTGGGTTCAAACGATCAGCAGCTTTCCATGTCGCAGCAGGTTGACTACTTCAATGAAATGAAAGAGCGCGCGGACCTGATGTCGCCCGAACGCCCGCAAGACACCGTCGCGCCAACTGCACCAACAGGACTGAAGGTGCTGAACAATGGCTTGACGATCACCCTTGCCTGGCAGCCCTCCACCGATGACCATGGCGTGGTGGGATATGACATCTACCGTAATGACAAAAAAGTCGGAACTTCAACGGACACCCAGTGGACCGATAGTGCGGTTGAAACCGGTGGTGTGGTGTACCGCTACAGCGTGAAAGCACATGATGCAGCGAACAATATTTCCGAAAGCAGCAACGTGGTTGAGGTTGAAACCGTCCAGGTCGAAGAGGGACGCCCGGGCGCGCCAACCGGTCTGACCCTGGTTTCTTCGACGGAAAACAGCCTGACGGTGAAATGGAATGCGGTAGATAAGGCGGTGAAATATCGCGTACTGCGCGATGGTGCAGAGTTGCTTACCGTGAGCGAAACGCAGATTTCCGACAGCGGCCTGCGCGCGGGAACGACTTACAGCTACCAGGTAATCGCCGAAAATGCCAAAGGTCATCAGTCTCTTGCGAGTGCGCCGCTTAAAGCCACGACGAAAGAGGGTTCAGTGACGCCTGAGCCGGAAGGCGAGTGGAAAGTCGGTACGAGCTATAAGACCGGAGAAATCGTTACCTATAACGGCACACAGTATCGCTGCGTGCAGGGTCATACGTCTCAGTCCGACTGGACTCCTTCAGCGGTTGCGACGCTTTGGCAGCCTGTACCTTAATCTTTCGCGGCCCTCGCAAGGGGGCCTTTTTCAGGCGTGAACGCGACTTACTAATTACTTTTTGTTAACTAACTATTATCATTTGTAGTGCAATAAATTAACATAAGCGCTTTCGCGGTGCATTAATTGCACTGTTTTTGTGCATTTTGTGTTCTTTTCTGGTCTCTGACGTCTTCGGAACCCGCCTGCATCTGTAACAATACGTTGCTGTAACCCCTTCATTTCCTGTCGTTTTTCAAAATCTATTTTGAACCAATACAAAATTGGTTCGTTTATTGCTTAATCATTAGCACGATAAGTAGCACCTCATATCAATAACTTATCGTTCATAACAAGAAAATAATGATGATAGTGAGCGAACCAATATGGAAAAACCGTCACGGTTTCTGGCCAATTCCAGCACCGCGCTTGAGCAGCTGCGCGGGCTAATCAACCAGCATGAGTCAACACCAGGCATTCCGCTGCCCACGGAACGTGAGCTGTCGGAAACACTCGGCGTAGGACGACGTGAAGTGCGTCGCGCGCTGGACGTGCTGGAAGAAGAGGGGCGGATCTGGCGTAAACAGGGGAAAGGCACCTTTATTGGTCCGGCTGCCCCGGTTGAACCGCTGGCCCTTCAGGGATTGGTTCAGCAGACCAATCTGCTGGAAGTGATGGAAGCTCGTATACAGATCGAACCCGGCTTAGCCCGGCTTGCGGCACTGCGTGCCACCAGGGAAAACCTCGCGCTCATGCAGCGCATGCTGGAACGCATCGACAAGGTCAGCCCGGATGACCGCGATCTCAACGAACTGTGGGATAGCGCCTTTCACCGCGCTATTGCCGAGGCGGCGGGTAATCGCCTGATGCTCGGTCTGTTTGATGCCATTGATGCTGTGCGGCGCGAACCCGGCTGGCAGCATCTGCGTGAATTGGCCCGCACGCCCGAACGTGTCGACAGCTACAACGACCACCATCACAAGATCATGTCCGCGATTATCCATCGCCAGCCTAATGAAGCAGCGGCCGCCATGCGCGAACACCTGCTCAGCCTGCAAACCGCCCTGATTCAGGCGATCCATCTTGAGGACGACTTCACGCTATGACGACGATCCCGTTTAAGGACTCCGCGCCTGTACTCCGGCTGAATAATCTCAACGTTAAATTTTCCGGCTCGCCGGTCAGCGTCCTGGACGGCATTTCCCTGACGGTCAAAGCGGGCGAAACGCTGGCGCTGGTGGGCGAGTCCGGCTGCGGAAAAAGTATCACCTCACTGGCGCTGATGGGGCTACTGCCCGCCAGTGCGCAGATCGTCAGCGGCGAGATGCAGTTTCGCCGCCACGACCTGCGCAAGCTCTCGCCGCGGGAGTATGCCGACCTGCGCGGCAGCGAGCTGGCGATGATATTCCAGGAGCCGATGACCTCACTCAATCCGGCGTTTACCCTGGGGGATCAGCTGAGCGAAGCGGTGATGCGGCACCAGAACGTTTCGCGCGCCGAGGCGATGAAGGTCGCGCTGCAGATCCTCGAGAAGGTACAGATCCCGGCGGCGGAGATGCGCCTCAAGGCGTATCCGCACCAGCTTTCCGGCGGCATGCGCCAGCGCGTGATGATTGCGATGGCGCTGATCAACCATCCTAAACTGCTGATTGCTGATGAACCGACCACCGCGCTGGACGTCACCATTCAGGCGCAAATCCTGACTCTGCTGAACACCCTTAAAGAAGAAACCGGCACGGCGGTGCTGATGATCACCCACGATTTGGGCGTGGTGGCAGAAGTGGCGCAGCAGGTGGCGGTGATGTACGCCGGGCAGGTGGTGGAGCAGGGAAGCGTGAAGGCCATCTTTGCCGACCCGCAGCACCCGTACACCATCGGCCTGATGGGCTCGATCCCCTCGCTGGGGGCACGCAAAGGCCAGCTCTCCACCATTCCCGGATCGGTTCCGCTCCCGGAGTCCATGCCGAAAGGCTGTCGTTTCGCGACGCGCTGCCCGTTTGCGCAGTCGCGCTGCCATGATGAAAAACCGCAGCTCACTACGCTCGGCGCGGGCCATCAGGTTGCCTGCTTCCGCGTGCCGCTCGAACACCACATTGCCCTGGGAGAGACCGCATGACCGCGCCCATTCTTGAAGCCCGGGACCTCAGCAAGCTTTTCCCCGGCCCGAAAAAACTCTTTTCTCCGGCCCGGTTTGTCACAGCGGTCGATCGCGTTTCGCTTGCCGTGATGCCGGGCGAAACGCTGGCGATTGTCGGCGAGTCCGGCTCCGGGAAATCCACCCTCGGTCGTCTGCTGCTGCGCCTGCTGGCCGCCAGCGAAGGGCGCGTGTTTTATCAGGGGGAGGATATCACCGACGCCTCCGGCGCCCGTCTGAACCAGCTCCGGCGCGAGCTGCAGATTATCTTCCAGGACCCTTTTGCCTCGCTGAACCCGCGCATGACGGTGGAGCAGATCGTCGGCGAGCCGCTGTGGCTGCACCAGAACATGAAGAAAGCGGATCGTCAGTATCGCGTCGCGGAGCTCCTCAAGACCGTTGGCCTGCCTGCCGCCTGGGCCGGGCGCTATCCGCACGAGTTTTCCGGCGGGCAGCGCCAGCGTATCGGCATTGCGCGCGCGCTGGCCTCGGGGCCAAAGCTGCTGCTGGGCGACGAGCCGGTTTCCGCGCTGGATGTGTCGGTGCAGGCGCAGGTGGTCAACCTGCTGGAGAGCCTGAAGCACCAGTTGGGGCTGACGATGGTGATTGTCGCCCACGGTCTGGCGGTGATCCGCCACATGAGCGACCGCGTGGCGGTCATGTATCTTGGGCAAATCGTTGAGCTTGCTACCGTCGACGAGATCTTTGACGCACCGCTGCACCCTTACACGCAGGCGCTGATCGCCTCGGCTCCCCAGATGCAGCCCGGCGTGGAACGCGACGCGCCGCTGCTGCAGGGGGATCTGCCGAACCCGGCTAACCCGCCGTCCGGCTGTCGCTTCCACACCCGCTGCCCGTACGTCACCGATGAATGCCGGCAGGTCGAGCCGATTAATCAGGTGCTCGACGGCGGGCGTCAGGTTGCCTGCCACCGCTGGCAGGACATTAATCGCGATCGCAGCGTTATCCAGATCGCACCGCCATCCGCAGCCTTTCTGCGCCGCCGCGCGCTGTTTGAACACGCTGCTGCTCACTCCTCCCTTCCTTCAAGGAACTCATGATAATGACAATGCGTAATTCTCTTTTGACCGTACTGGGAAGTGTTATGTTGCTTGGCGCGGCGCTGCCCGCCCATTCTGAAAGCGTGCTGCGGATCGGTCTGGGGGCAGACCCGGACATGCTCGACCCACATCTGGCGCGCACCTACTATGGCCGCTTCGTGTTTGCCTCCCTGTGCGACAGGCTGGTGGACGTCGACGAGCACCTTAAGGTGGTGCCGGGTCTGGCGAAATCCTGGGCCTGGAGCGAAGACGGAAAAACCCTGACCATGGATCTGCGTGAAGGCGTGACCTTCCACGACGGTGAAAAATTTGATGCCGCCGCCGCGAAATACAACCTCGACCGCGCCCTGACTCTCAAAGGTTCCCTGCGTAAAAGCGAGATCTCTTCCGTGGAGTCGGTAGAGGTCACCGGCCCGATGCAGATTGCGCTGCACCTGAAAACCCCTGACGCCGCGCTGCTGATGCAGCTTACCGACCGTGCGGGCGCGATGATGGCACCCGAAGCCGCGAAGAAGCCTGACTTTGCCGCCCATCCGGTCTGTTCCGGCCCGTACAAGTTCGACAGCCGCGTGTCGCAGGACCGCATTGTTCTGACCCGCTTCGACAACTACTGGAACAAAGACGCCTACCACTTCGACAAAATTATCTATCTGCCGATCCCGGACGCCTCCGTGCGCCTCGCGAACCTGCGCGCGGGCGATCTCGATCTGACCGAAGGCATCGCCGCCAGCGACGTTAAAACCGTCGAAGCCGACAGCAAGCTGGCGCTGGCGAAGATAACCGGTCTGGGCTATCAGGGGATCACCTTCAACATCAACAATGGCAAGGTCCCGGCGAACGATCCGTTCAAGGATGCCCGCGTGCGCGAGGCGTTTTCTCAGGCCATCGACCGTGAGGCGTTAAATCAGGTGGTCTTTGAAGGCCTCTACACCCCGGCAAACCAGGCGTTTTCTACGGTGAGCCCGTATCACGTCAACCTGCCGGTGCCACCTCGTGACGTCGAGAAGGCCAAAGCGCTGCTCAAAGCCGCAGGCGTCACCGCGCCGCTGACCGTCAACCTGCTGGTGCCGAACAACCCAACCTCGCAGCAGGTGGGACAGGTGCTGCAGGCGATGGTTGCTGAGGCGGGCTTCACGCTGAACCTGCAGATGACCGAATTCGCCACGCTGCTGGATCGCCAGCAGAGCGGTGACTATCAGCTGAGCTTCTCCGGCTGGTCGGGACGCCCGGACCCGGACGGCAGCATCTACGGCTTTATCCACAGCAAAGGTACCCTGAACGACGGCCGCTACAGCAACGCTCAGGTCGACGAGTGGCTGACCCAGGCGCGCCAGAGCACCGACCAGGCCGCGCGCCAGCCGCTGTACGACAAGGTGGTGAAGCAGCTGCAAACCGACATGCCGATTGCCTACCTCTACTTCGAGCCGCGCATTTTTGGCCTGAACAAAAGCGTGCAGGGCTTTAAGCCGTACCCGGACGGCATCGTGCGTCTGGCCGGTTTGACGCTGGCGAAATAAAGGTCCTGAGGAGAACCCATGCTGGAACTGATTTGCAAACGTCTGCTGCTGGCCGTCCCGACGCTGTTGCTGGTGAGCATGATGGTGTTCGGCCTGCAAAAGCTGCTGCCCGGCGATCCGCTGATCGCCATGGCCGGGGAAGAGCGCGATCCGGCGGTGATCGCCCAGCTGCGCGCGGAGCTGAACCTGGATGCGCCGATCCCTGTGCAGTATTTCCACTGGCTGACGCGGGCGCTGCAGGGCGATCTGGGCGTCTCCTTACGCACGCACGAACCGGTGACTGAGCTTATCGCCAGCAAGCTGCCGGTTACGCTGGAGCTGTCCCTGCTGGCGATGATTATCGCGCTGGTGTTTGGCATTAGCATGGGGATCCTCGCGGCGGTGAATAAAAACAGCTGGGTCGATCACGGGGCGAACTTCGTGGCGATCTCGGGGATCTCGATACCCCACTTCTGGCTGGGGATCCTGCTGATTCTGGTCTTCTCGGTGAACCTGCAGTGGCTGCCCGCGTCCGGCTACGTGCCGTTCAGTGAAGATCCGCTCCAGAACCTGCGCACGCTGTTGTTGCCCGCGTCCGTGCTCGGAACCGGCCTCGCGGCGACGCTGATGCGCCACACCCGCGCGTCGATGATTGCGGTGCTGAAGGCTGACTATATCCGCACCGCCCGGGCTAAGGGGCTGCTGCCGAAAGCGGTGATCCTGAAGCACGCGTTTCGCAACGCGCTGGTACCGGTGATCACCCTCACCACGCTGCTGTTCGGCGAGCTGCTGGGCGGCGCGGTACTGACCGAGCAGGTCTTCACCATTCCGGGCTTTGGCAAGATGATCGTCGATTCGGTGTTCAACCGTGACTACGCGGTGGTGCAGGGCGTGGTGCTGATCGTGGCGATCGGCTTTCTGCTGCTCAACCTGCTGGCCGACGTGCTTTACGTCCTTATCAACCCGAAAATGCGAGGTTAACGATGGCGGAACTGACGACGCAAACCGTTGCGCCCGCGCTGCCGCGCGCGGAAAACCGGGTGCTGAAGAAATTCCTTGCCAACAAAAGCGCGGTGATTGGCGCGCTTGTGGTGGGCTTCTTTGTGCTGGTGGCGCTGCTGGCCCCGTGGATTGCCCCGTTCGATCCGGTCAAAGCCAACTTCCTGGCGGTGCGTAAAGCGCCGTCGGCGATGTACTGGTTCGGCACCGACGAGCTGGGACGCGACATTTTGTCCCGCATTATCTGGGGGGCTCGCACCTCGCTGATGGCGGGCTGTATGTCGGTGGTTATCGCCGTGGTCATCGGCGTGCCGCTGGGGCTGGTGGCGGGCTACTTCCAGAAGATGTGGGACGGCGTGATATCGCGCTTTATCGAGGCGCTGCTGGCCTGTCCGTTCCTGATCATGGCGATCGCGCTGGGGGCATTTTTGGGCCCGAGCCTGACCAACGCGATGATCGCCATCGGTCTTTCGGCAATGCCGATCTTTGCCCGCCTGACGCGCGGGCAGGTGATCGCCATCCGCAACGAAGAGTACATCGACGGCGCGCGGGCGATTGGCCTGCCGGATCGCTGGATCATCATTAAATACGTTCTGCCAAATGTGATGTCGCCGATCCTGGTGCAGGCCACGCTGGCCATCGCCTCGGCGATTATCGCCGAAGCCAGCCTGTCGTTTTTAGGGCTGGGGCAGCAGCCGCCCAATCCGTCCTGGGGCTCCATGCTCAACACCGCGAAAGGGTTTCTTGAGCAGGCACCGTGGATGTCTGTTTTCCCCGGCGTGGCGATTTTTCTTGCCGTGCAGGGCTTTAATTTACTTGGCGACGGGCTGCGCGATGCGCTCGATCCGCGCCATGACTAAGGAGTCATGATGACCAAAGCGCTTGATTTTACGTCCGGTTACGATTCACGACGCCCACCGATGATGGGCCATAATGCCGTTGCCACGTCGCAGCCGCTGGCGGCGCAGGCGGGAATGAAAATGCTGCAGCTGGGTGGCAACGCCGTCGATGCGGCCATTGCTGCCGCGATGGCGCTGACGGTGGTTGAGCCGACCGGCAACGGGATCGGCAGCGACGCCTTTGCCATCGTCTGGGACGGTGAAAAACTTCACGGCCTGAACGCATCCGGGCGCTCGCCGGCCAGCTGGCATGCGGATCTGTTTGCCGGCAAAACGGCGGTACCGGAAATCGGCTGGGACGCGGTGACGGTGCCCGGAGCTGTGTCCGGCTGGGTTGCCCTGGCGGAACGTTTTGGCACGCTGCCGCTGACCACGCTGGCGCAGCCTGCGATTGACTACGCGCGCAACGGTTTCCCGGTCTCACCGCTGATTGGTCATCTCTGGCAGCGAGGCTATAACAAGCTGAAAGATCAGCCGGGCTTTAGCGCCTGCTTTGCGCCGGAAGGGCGCGCTCCGCGCGTGGGAGAGATTTTCCGTAACCCGGCGCAGGCTAATTCGCTGGAGCTGATTGCCAAAACCAACGGCGACGCGTTTTACCGCGGCGAGCTGGCGCAGAAAATTGCTGCTTTTGCCAAAGAACACGGCGCGCACCTGACGGCTGAGGATCTGGCAAACCACCGCGTGGACTGGGTCGAGATGCTGTCGCGCGACTTCGCGGGCGGCTCGGTGCAGGAGCTGCCGCCAAACGGCCAGGGGATCGCCACGCTGATTGCGCTCGGTATTCTGGAGCAGTGCGGAATTGAGAAGCATCATCCGGACTCCGTGCAGTCCCTTCACCTGTCCATCGAGGCGATGAAGCTGGCGCTGGCGGATCTCGACCGCTACGTGGCGGATGAAGAACACATGGAGTTCGCCGCAAAAGAGCTGCTGAGCGACCATTATCTGAAGTCGCGCGCGGCGCTTATCGACCACGATAAAGCCTCTGATTTTGTCTACGGCTCCCCGACGCAGAGCGGCACGGTCTACATCAGCACCGCCGACGCCAGCGGGATGATGGTTTCGTTTATCCAGTCCAACTTTATGGGCTTTGGATCAGGCATCGTGGTGCCGGACACCGGGATCAGCCTGCAAAACCGGGGCTGTGGATTTGTGCTGGATCCTAATCACCCGAACGCGCTGGCGGGCAGCAAGCGTCCGTTCCACACCATCATTCCGGGCTTTGCGATGGACGGCAACGGCCAGCCGCTGATGTCCTTCGGCGTGATGGGCGGCCCGATGCAGGCGCAGGGGCACATGCAGATGGCGCTGCGCATTATGCTGCACGGGCAAAACCCGCAGGCGGCCATCGACGCGCCGCGCTGGCGCGTGGTGCAGGGCAGGGAGGTGATCGTTGAATCGACGTTCGATCGCAACACGATTGCGGCGCTGCGCGAGCGCGGGCATCAGATCGTGGTAGAAGATCCGCTCCAGGATTACAACTTCGGCGGAGCGCAGGTGATTTACCGCATGCCGGAAGGGCACTACGTGGCCGCGACGGAAAGCCGCAAAGACGGGCAGGCGTTAGTGAGTTAATGTTTTATCCCCCTAATGCGAGCAGCGAACAATCCCCTCTCCCCTTTGGGGGGAGGGTCAGGGTGAGGGGAAAATTTCACCCAATGCTAAACGGATCCGCATCCTGCCACGCCGGAAACTTCTCCCGATACTCCTTCAGCGCCGTTAACGACAGCTCGGCATCAATGCGCGTCGCCTGATGCGGCTCGGCGGTGGCAATAATCTCGCCCTGCGGATTCACCACCCGGCTGTCGCCGCGGTAGTGATGCCCGTTGCCGTCCGTTCCCACGCGGTTACAGCCCACCACGTACGCCTGGTTCTCAATCGCGCGGGCCACCAGCAGCGCCTGCCAGTGCAGCGAGCGCGGCGCGGGCCAGTTGGCGACATACAGCGCCAGGTCGTAATCGTTGCGATTGCGCGACCACACCGGGAAGCGCAGGTCGTAGCAGACCAGCGGCAGGATGCGCCAGCCGCGCCACTCGAACACCACGCGTTCGTTACCGGCTTCATAGTGATGATGTTCATCGGCCATGCGGAACAGGTGGCGTTTATCGTAAAAATGCACTTTTCCTTCCGGCTCCACCAGCAGGAAGCGGTTCACCGGTCCGCGCTCCGTCTGCAGGGCGGCGCTACCGGCGATCAGCGCGTTGGTCTGCTGCGCTTTGGCATGCATCCAGGCGACCACCTCTTCCTGCGGCATCGACTGTTTAGCCGCTTCCATCGCGAAGCCGGTGGTAAACATCTCCGGCAGGACAATCACATCTCGCCCGGTAATTTCTTCCAGTTGACGATCAAAGTGGCGCAGGTTGGCAGGGCCATCCATCCACACTAAAGGCTGCTGCAAAATCGAAATCTTCAAACCAGGCACGATACAGACTCCTCAAACGACCCCTTTTTGACACTGTAGCACGTCATTACGAGAAAATGTGGCAATAAAAAACCCCGCACCGGGCGGGGTTTGTCAGAGCGAAGCGGGTTATGCCGCTTCAGGTTTGCGGTGCTTCTCCGGCAGCTTTACCGGCTGCGTCGCCAGCTCTTCCGGTTCGAAATCATCCACGTTAATACTGCGCAGACGGCTCTCTTCGGCTTTCACCAGCAGCGCAGCTTCGTCGTTATTGATAATGCCACCGGCCAGCGCCTGTTTCGCCAGTTCGTCCAGACGGGTAAACGGCAGGTTTTTACCCAGCTGTTTACAAATTTTCTGGTGAATCGGATCGGCGGCCATCACGTCCAGCAGCGCCTCTTCCAGCAGGCCCACCGGGTTATGCGGCGTTGGCGCCAGATACTGACCGCGGCCGATACGGGAGCGGGTTGCGCTCGGAACCTGCAGGATCTTCGCCACCTTGTGGTCCAGTTTGTCCGACGGCGCCAGATGATGGCGACCGGTCGGGAAGATCACCGCGCGCAGGGCGCCCGCCACGAAGCGGTTCGGGAAGTTCGCCAGCAGGTCGTCAATCGCCTGTTCCGCCTGATACATTGCATCCTGTACGCCCCAATGCACCAGCGGCAGATCCGCTTCCTGACGGCCTTCGTCGTCGTAGCGCTTCAGGACCGCAGAGGCCAGGAAGATCTGGCTCAGCACATCACCCAGACGGGCAGAGATACGTTCGCGACGCTTCAGGCTACCGCCCAGCACTGCCATAGAGACGTCAGACAGCAGAGCCAGGTTGGCGCTCAGACGGTTCAGATGCTGGTAGTAACGTTTGGTCGCATCCCCGGTTGGC
The DNA here is from genome assembly GCF_058354905.1 of Enterobacter sp. ECC_219_Taxon_10. Lineage (NCBI taxonomy): Bacteria > Pseudomonadati > Pseudomonadota > Gammaproteobacteria > Enterobacterales > Enterobacteriaceae > Enterobacter > Enterobacter sp. ECC_219_Taxon_10. Next base: position 1,001,016 of record NZ_CM178005.1, read on the forward strand.
GTTGCGCTGGTCAGGCCGCGCGTCAGGCCGAGCCAGAAGCTGCGCACCTTGTTGCTGCCCACGTGACCGATATGTTTGAACAGCAGCTTGTCGAAGGCATCCACGTCGTTATTTTGCGCGGCGGCCATCTCTTCCAGCACGTATGGATGGCAGCGAATCGCCCCCTGGCCGAAGATCATCATGCTGCGGGTCAGGATGTTTGCCCCTTCCACGGTGATGGCAATCGGTGCGCCCTGATAGCCGCGCGCCAGGAAGTTGCCTTCGCCGAGCATAATGCCTTTACCACCCGCGATATCCATCGCGTCAATGATCGACTGCTGCGCGCGGTGGGTACAGTGGTACTTCACAATCGCGGACAGCACGGCCGGTTTTTCGCCCAGCATGATGCCGTAGGTAATCAGGGATGCAGCGGCGTCCATCACGTAGGCGTTGCCCGCGATGCGCGCCAGCGGCTCTTCGATACCTTCCATCTTGCCGATGGAGATTTTGAACTGACGGCGGATATGGGCGTACGCGCCAATCCCCATCGCTACCGACTTCAGACCGCCGGTTGAATTCGACGGCAGGGTGATCCCGCGGCCCACCGACAGACATTCAACCAGCATGCGCCAGCCCTGACCGGCCATTTTCGGGCCGCCGATGATGTAGTCAATCGGCACGAAGATATCCTGACCGCGGGTCGGACCGTTCTGGAACGGCACGTTCAGCGGGAAGTGACGACGGCCAATTTCAACGCCCGGAGTAGAGGTTGGGATCAGCGCACAGGTAATGCCCAGATCTTCCTCTCCGCCCAGCAATTTTTCCGGGTCGGAGAGCTTAAACGCCAGGCCGAGCACCGTGGCGATAGGTGCCAGGGTGATATAGCGTTTGTTCCAGGTCAGGCGCATGCCCAGTACCTGCTGGCCCTGCCATTCGCCCATGCACACTACGCCGGTATCCGGGATTGCGCCTGCATCGGAGCCCGCTTCCGGGCTGGTCAGCGCGAAGCAAGGGATTTCCTGACCGCGCGCCAGGCGCGGCAGGTAGTGATCTTTCTGCTCTTCCGTACCGTAGTGCTGCAGCAGCTCGCCCGGCCCTAAGGAGTTCGGCACGCCGACGGTAATCGCCAGGATCCCGGAGACGCCCGCCAGCTTTTGCAGGACGCGAGCCTGAGCGTAAGCGGAGAATTCCAGACCGCCGTACTCTTTCTTAATGATCATCGCGAAGAAGCGGTGCTCTTTCAGGTACGCCCACAGCTCCGGCGGCAGGTCGGCCATCTCGTGGGTGATAGCGAAGTCGTTTGCCATGCGGCACGCTTCTTCCACCGGGCCGTCGATAAAGGCCTGCTCTTCGGCGGTCAGACGCGGCTGTGGATAGTTGTGCAGCTTTTTCCAGTCCGGGTTGCCCTGGAACAGATCGCCTTCCCACCAGGTGGTACCGGCGTCAATCGCTTCTTTCTCCGTGCGCGACATCGGCGGCATCACTTTACGGAAGCCCTTGAACACCGGCGCGGAGATCATCGACTTGCGCATCGGGGCCAGGTTAAACGGCAGAAGAATGATGGCAAGAGGGACTAAAATCCAGATATTCCAGAGGCCTGCGACGCCAAGCGCAGCCGTCCAGGCCATAAGAATCAGGCTGCTCAGGAATAAACTGACGCGGTGATAGAACAACACACCGAGCAGTACAACGGTTGCGAGAATGCTCAAAATCATCATAAAGAAAAGCTCCCTTGCTTGTAGGAGGTCTGACCACTTGTGATGATATGGTTGTAGTTGATGTGAATTCCTTTAGCAATGTGTTTACAAAATAATTACAACCTGGTTCACATTGTTCGTGTTTTCGCCGGCACAAAAAATCAAAACGCCGGACGATTCGCATGGCTTTAGCTTCTCGCTTTTCCCGCTATCCGGTACACTCCACTGTGTTATTTCATCAATACTGAAGGATTATCCTCATGTACCAGGATCTTATTCGTAACGAACTGAACGAAGCGGCGGAAACGCTGGCGAACTTTCTGAAAGATGATGCCAATATTCACGCTATTCAGCGCGCAGCGGTCCTGCTGGCCGACAGCTTCAAAGCCGGTGGCAAAGTACTCTCCTGCGGTAACGGCGGTTCCCACTGTGACGCCATGCACTTCGCCGAAGAGCTGACCGGACGCTATCGCGAAAACCGTCCGGGCTACCCGGCGATTGCGATTTCCGACGTGAGCCACATCTCCTGCGTAGGCAACGACTTCGGTTACGACCACATCTTTTCCCGCTACGTTGAGGCAGTAGGCCGTGAAGGCGACGTGCTGCTGGGTATCTCTACCTCCGGTAACTCCGCGAACGTGATCAAAGCGATCGCCGCCGCGCGTGAAAAAGGGATGAAGGTCATCACCCTGACCGGTAAAGATGGCGGTAAGATGGACGGTACGGCAGATATCGAAATTCGCGTTCCGCACTTCGGCTATGCAGACCGCGTTCAGGAGATTCACATCAAAGTGATCCACATCCTGATTCAACTGATCGAAAAAGAGATGGTTAAGTAAGGCTTCGCTGGGGGGGCACCAGCGCCCCCCGCAGTTGTGGAGTGGAGGTAATCTATGTGCGAACTGCTCGGGATGAGCGCCAATGTGCCAACCGATATCTGCTTTAGTTTCACCGGGCTGGTGCAGCGCGGTGGAGGAACCGGGCCGCACAAAGACGGCTGGGGCATCACCTTCTACGAAGGCAAAGGGTGTCGCACGTTCAAAGATCCGCAGCCCAGCTTTAACTCACCGATTGCCAAACTGGTGCAGGATTACCCCATTAAATCCTGTTCGGTGATCGCGCATATTCGTCAGGCAAACCGCGGCGAAGTGGCACTGGAAAATACCCATCCCTTTACCCGTGAGCTGTGGGGCCGTAACTGGACCTACGCGCACAACGGGCAGCTCACGGGCTATAAGTCGCTGGAGACGGGGAACTTCCGACCGGTTGGCGAAACGGACAGTGAAAAGGCCTTCTGCTGGCTGCTGCATAAGCTGACGGAACGTTATCCGCGTACGCCCGGCAACATGGCCGCCGTATTCAAATACATCGCGACGCTGGCCGCTGAACTGCGAGAAAAAGGCGTGTTTAACATGCTGCTGTCTGACGGGCGCTATGTGATGGCGTTCTGCTCGACGAATCTCTTCTGGATCACGCGCCGCGCGCCGTTTGGCGTCGCTACGCTGCTCGATCAGGATGTGGAGATAGATTTTCAGAAAGAGACCACACCCAACGATGTGGTCACAGTCATTGCAACGCAGCCGCTGACGGGCAACGAAACCTGGCAAAAGATTATGCCAGGCGAGTGGGTGCTATTTTGTCTCGGGGACCGTGTAATTTGACGCCAGCTGTGGATGGACAACTTCGTGGCTCAGCGGTTTGCTGACCACGTAACGACCATCGACGATGGAGACCACTGGTGGTTTGTGGGTCTGCTCAAAGTAGTCATAACCTGGCTTCAGCTGTTTCCAGAAATCGGCGTAGTAAGAGTACTTATGGCGCGCCATGTTGGCATCCGTCATGCGGAACGGATAGATGCTGACCTGAACGTTAGGCTGCCCAAAGACCAGTGCGCCGGTCACGAACTGGAAAATCTCATCAATGCCGGAATCGGTCATCGCGTAGCAGCCGACAGACACGCAGGCACCGTGGATCATCAGGTATTTCCCTTCATAACCGTGAGCACGGTCATAGGCGTTCGGGAAACCGATGTTGATCGCTTTATAGAAGCGGCTATCCGGCTTTAACTGGTTGCGCTGAACGTTGTAAAACCCTTCCGGACTCTTGAAATCGCCCTGACGCTGTTTCGGGCCCAGCCCGCCGGAATAGTTACAAATCTTGTAGCTATCAAGCAGCTGATACGTCTCGCCCATTTTTACAAACAGATCGAGCGTGCGCTCTTCCTTGAAGATTTGAATATAAACCGGGGATCCCATTAACTGCTGTTTATATTCTTTGCTGATCGGCGTCGTGGAGCTGTTGCTGCTGAGCAGCCCGGCAAACGACATGCACGGAATCAGAAGCATCGCAATGAACAATGCGATTTTACGCATACTACTAGTTCCTTGATAAAACCATGACCAACTTGCCAGGACGGCAAAAGAGACCCGAAATCAGATTATTCTGTTAGGAGCGCTCACATTAGCACCGCTATAGATTTTCGCAAGAGCCGGGCGGTGAGTTTACAAATTAGTTTTACTTTATAAACCATCAAATACCCGCTGGCTCCAGGAACTTTGCGTAATAGCTCGCATTTTGGCGCGCCCGACGGCGGATTACCTGCCCGTCAGAAGGGGAAAATGTTACACTTCGCGCCCACTGGATTGTTGTTTATGGAAACCTGCTAACCACATGTTTAAAATAAAAAAAGGACTTAATCTGCCGATTGCAGGCGTGCCTGAGCAGCACGTCTCGTCTGGCGTAAGCGTCCGTCATGTCGCAATTTTAGGTGACGATTATCTGGGAATGCGTCCTTCAATGCTGGTGCAGGAGGGCGATCGCGTGCTCAAAGGGCAGGCGCTCTTTGAGGACAAAAAAAATCCCGGCGTCATGTTCACGGCCCCCGCCAGCGGCACCGTTGTGGCGATCAACCGCGGCGAGCGTCGCGTGTTGCAGTCGGTGGTTATCCGCATCGAAGGCGATGAACAGCGTGAGTTTGCTCGTTATGATGCGGCAGACCTCGCGACGCTTAGCCGCGAAGATGTGCAGGCTCAGCTGCTCGCGTCCGGCCTGTGGACGGCGTTGCGTACGCGTCCTTTCAGCAAATCGCCCGTTCCTGATACCGCCCCGGCCGCTATTTTCGTTACGGCCATCGACACCAACCCGCTCAGCGCGGATCCGCAGCCCATTATTCTGGCGCAGCGTAAAGCCTTTGATGCCGGGCTGACCGTTCTGACTCGCCTGACGCCCGGAAAAGTGCACGTTTGCCAGGCCGGGGGCGGCAAGCTTGGCGGCCATCCTCAGGGGCAGGTCACGTTTAATGAATTTTCCGGTCCGCATCCGGCGGGGCTGGTCGGGACCCATATCCACTTCCTTGAGCCGGTGAGCCTGAAGAAACAGGTCTGGCACCTTAATTATCAGGACGTCATTGCCATCGGTAAGCTCTTTACCACGGGTGAACTCTGCGCTGAACGGATCGTCGCTATCGGCGGGCCTCAGGCCGCCAACCCGCGTCTGGTTAAAACGCTTCTGGGAGCAGACATTAATGAACTGCTTGCGGGGGAAACGAAAGAGGGTGAAAACCGCCTGATTTCCGGTTCGGTACTCAGCGGCCGCCGCGCTGTAAATGCGTACGCGTACCTGGGACGTTTCCATCTTCAGGTGAGCGTAGTTATGGAAGGGCGCGAGAAAGAGCTGTTCGGCTGGGTTCTGCCAGGTGCAGAAAAATACTCCGTCACCCGCACCACGCTGGGCCACTTCCTGCGGCACAAGCTGTTTAACTTCTCTACCAGCACGAACGGCGGCGAGCGCGCGATGGTCCCGATTGGCAACTACGAACGTGTAATGCCGCTGGATATTCTACCCACCGTGCTGCTGCGCGATCTCCTGGCCGGCGACACCGACGGCGCGCAGGCGCTCGGTTGTCTTGAACTGGATGAAGAAGATCTGGCGCTCTGTACCTATGTGTGTCCAGGTAAATACGAATATGGACCCGTATTGCGCGAGGTGTTAACCCGCATTGAGCAGGAAGGATAACCATGGGATTAAAACACCTCTTCGAAAAAATTGAGCCGCACTTTACCGAAGGGAAGCTCAAAAAGTACTACCCGCTGTATGAAGCAACGACGACCATTTTCTACACCCCGGGTCTGGTAACGAAAGGGGCAGCGCACGTTCGCGATGCCATCGATCTGAAACGCATGATGATCCTGGTGTGGTTTGCGGTCTTCCCGGCCATGTTCTGGGGCATGTACAACGTCGGCCTGCAGACCATTCCGGCGCTGCACCATATGTACGACGCCCAGCAGCTGGCGCAGGTAATTCAGTCTGACTGGCACTATCGTCTGGCCCAGTCGCTGGGCGTGAGCTTTGCGGCAGATGCCGGCTGGCTCAGCATGATGACGCTGGGGGCCGTCTTCTTCCTGCCTGTCTATATGACCGTCTTTATCGTGGGCGGTTTCTGGGAAGTGCTGTTCGCCATCATCCGTAAACACGAGATCAACGAGGGCTTCTTCGTTACCTCCATTCTGTTTGCGCTGATTGTTCCGCCTACGCTGCCGCTCTGGCAGGCGGCGATGGGGATCAGCTTTGGCGTGGTGATTGCCAAGGAGATCTTCGGCGGGACCGGACGGAACTTCCTCAACCCGGCGCTGGCGGGGCGTGCGTTCTTGTTCTTTGCTTACCCGGCGCAGATTTCGGGCGACCTGGTATGGACGGCGGCGGACGGTTTCTCCGGCGCGACGCCGCTTTCTCAGTGGGCGGCAGGCGGCGGTGAAACGCTGGTCAACAATGCTACCGGCCAGCCTGTGACCTGGTTCGACGCGTTTATTGGCAACATTCCGGGCTCCATTGGTGAAGTGTCTACCCTGATGATTTTGATCGGCGGGGCCATCATCCTCTTTGGCCGCGTGGCGTCCTGGCGCATCGTCGCGGGCGTCATGCTCGGCATGGTGCTTACCGCCACGCTGTTCAATCTCATTGGTTCAAACACGAACCCGATGTTCTCCATGCCGTGGTACTGGCACCTCGTGCTGGGAGGCTTTGCGTTTGGCATGATGTTCATGGCCACCGATCCCGTCTCGGCCTCCTTTACCGACAGAGGTAAATGGTGTTACGGGGCGCTCATTGGCGTGATGTGTGTACTGATTCGCGTGGTCAACCCGGCCTATCCGGAAGGGATGATGTTGGCCATTCTGTTTGCCAACCTGTTTGCGCCGCTGTTCGACTACCTGGTCGTGCGCGCCAACATTAAGCGGAGGAAGGCGCGTGGCTGAGGTTAAAAATAACGACAGCATCAGCAAAACGCTGCTGGTGGTTTTGGTACTGTGTCTGGTTTGTTCCATCGTGGTTGCCGGTTCTGCCGTAGGGTTGAAACCGCTGCAGCAGGAACAGCGCGCGCTGGATAAACAGCGCAACATCCTGGCCGTAGCCGGGCTGATGCAGAAAGGCATGACGAAGGACGACGTCGCGGCCGTGTTTGCTGAACGTATTACCGCAAGGTTGGTGGATTTAAAAACCGGCGAGCTGATGGATAAAGACCCGGCGAAATACAACCAGGCGCTGGCGCTGAAAGATCCGCAGATGAGCACCGCGCTTGACGCCTCGCAGGATCCGGCAGGTATTAAGCGCCGCAGCAACATCGCGGAGATTTACCTGGTGCGTGACGAGCAAAAGCGTGTGCAGGAAGTGGTTTTGCCCATCTACGGCAACGGCTTGTGGTCAATGATGTACGCCTTTGTGGCACTGGATACCGATGGCCGCACGGTCAAAGGCATCACCTATTACGATCAGGGCGAAACGCCGGGGTTGGGGGGGGAAGTTGAGAACCCTAACTGGCGTGCGCAGTTTGTCGGTAAAAAAGTGCTCGACGACAGCGGCCAGCCTGCGCTGAAGGTGGTGAAAGGAGGCGCGCGTCCCGGTGATGAATTCGCCGTTGACGGCCTTTCCGGCGCCACGCTCACCTCTAACGGGGTACAGCACAGTTTTGATTTCTGGATGGGTGAACTGGGCTTTGGTCCCTTCCTGAAAAATGTACGTGAAGGAGCGCTGAACAATGGCTGATACGGGTGAACTGAAAGAAGTTAAAAAAGTGCTGATTGGCCCACTTTTAGCCAATAACCCGATAACTCTGCAGGTGCTGGGCGTCTGTTCTGCCCTGGCGGTGACCACCAAACTGGAAACGGCGGTGGTGATGACGCTGGCGGTAACGCTGGTAACGGCGTTCTCCAGCATGTTTATCTCGATGATTCGCCACCACATCCCCAACAGCGTGAGGATCATCGTGCAGATGGCGATCATCGCCTCGCTGGTGATCGTGGTCGATCAGCTGCTGCGCGCTTTCGCCTACGAAACGTCGAAGCAGCTTTCGGTGTTTGTCGGCCTGATTATCACCAACTGCATCGTGATGGGGCGCGCTGAAGCCTACGCCATGAAAATGCCGCCGCTGGCGAGCTTTATGGACGGTATTGGCAACGGCCTGGGTTACGGCGTAATCCTGCTGACGGTCGGTTTCCTGCGCGAGCTTATTGGCAGCGGCAAGCTGTTTGGCGTTCAGGTACTGGATACGGTACAGAACGGCGGCTGGTATCTGCCGAACGGCCTGTTCCTGCTGGCCCCAAGCGCATTTTTCATTATCGGTTTGCTGATCTGGCTGATTCGTACGTTGAAGCCTGAACAGCAGGAAAAGGAGTAACCGACGATGGCTCATTACCTGAGTTTATTTGTGCGCGCGGTGTTTGTTGAAAACATGGCGCTCGCCTTCTTCCTGGGCATGTGTACGTTCCTTGCCGTTTCTAAAAAGGTTTCGACGGCATTTGGCCTGGGCGTGGCGGTCACCGTTGTGCTGGGGCTTTCGGTTCCGATTAACAACCTGGTGTTCAACTTCGTGCTGCGGGACAGCGCGCTGGTGGAGGGGGTTGATCTTAGCTTCCTGAACTTCATCACCTTTATCGGGGTGATTGCGGCGCTGGTGCAAATCCTGGAGATGATCCTCGATAAGTATTTCCCGTCGTTGTACAACGCGCTGGGGATCTTCCTGCCGCTGATCGCGGTGAACTGCGCCATCTTTGGCGGCGTCTCGTTTATGGTGCAGCGCGATTACAACTTCAGTGAATCGGTGGTGTACGGCTTCGGTTCCGGTATCGGCTGGATGCTGGCGATTGTCACCATGGCGGGGATCCGTGAAAAAATGAAATATGCCAACGTGCCCGCTGGGCTGCGCGGCTTAGGGATCACCTTTATCACCACCGGCCTGATGGCGTTGGGCTTTATGTCCTTCTCCGGTGTGCAGCTATAAGGGCTAACAGATGGAAATTATTCTTGGCGTGGTAATGTTCACGCTGATAGTACTGGTGCTGTCAGGGCTGATTCTGGCGGCGCGCGCAAAGCTGGTCAATTCCGGGGATGTGATCATTGATATCAATGACGATCCGCAGAACCAGATCCGCACCCCGGCAGGGGATAAACTGCTTAATACGCTCTCGGGGAACGGGATTTTTGTCTCGTCAGCCTGCGGTGGCGGTGGTTCATGTGGGCAGTGCCGTGTGACGGTGAAAGAGGGAGGCGGGGATATTCTGCCAACTGAACTGTCGCATATCACGAAGCGTGAAGCGAAAGAGGGTTGCCGCCTGGCATGTCAGGTTGCGGTGCGCCAGAACATGAAGATTGAGCTGCCGGAAGAGATCTTCGGCGTGAAAAAATGGGAGTGCGAGGTTATCTCGAACGATAACAAAGCGACGTTCATTAAAGAGCTTAAGCTGCGTGTCCCTGAAGGGGAGAGCGTCCCGTTCCGCGCGGGGGGCTATATTCAGATTGATTGTCCGGCGCACACCGTGGCGTATGCTGACTTCGACGTGCCCGATGAATACCGGGCCGACTGGGATAAATTTAACCTCTTCCGCTTCGTTTCCGAGGTAAAAGAGCCAGCGCTGCGCGCCTACTCCATGGCTAACTACCCGGAAGAGAAGGGCATTATTATGCTCAACGTGCGTATCGCCACGCCGCCACCGAATGTGCCTGATGCGCCGCCGGGCGTCATGTCGTCATATATCTGGTCCCTCAAGCCGGGTGACAAGGTGACGATCTCCGGTCCGTTCGGCGAGTTCTTTGCTAAAGATACCGACGCGGAAATGGTCTTTATCGGCGGCGGTGCCGGTATGGCCCCGATGCGCTCGCACATCTTCGACCAGCTCAAACGTCTTAGCAGCAAGCGTAAAATCAGCTTCTGGTACGGTGCGCGTTCGCTGCGCGAAATGTTCTACGACGATGAGTTCGAGCAGCTGGCGCGTGAGAACCCTAACTTTACCTTCCACGTGGCGCTTTCCGATCCGCAGCCGGAAGATAACTGGACGGGCTATACGGGCTTCATCCACAACGTGCTGTATGAAAACTACCTCAAACAGCATCCGGCACCGGAAGACTGCGAGTTCTATATGTGTGGTCCGCCAATGATGAACGCCGCGGTGATCAAGATGCTAAAAGATCTCGGCGTGGAAGATGAGAACATCCTCCTTGATGATTTCGGAGGCTGATCGTGTTGACCTTTCTGGCAACCTTCGCGGTGTTTGTGCTGGTGATCTTCGGGATGTCGTTGGGCTGGATCATCAAGCGTAAAAGTATTCAGGGCAGCTGTGGAGGCATCTCTTCCATCGGGATGGAAAAGGTATGCGACTGCCCGGAACCGTGCGATGCGCGTAAAAAACGGATGGCTCGGGACCAGCAGAGGATCATCTAGAAAAAGGCCGCTTCATGCGGCCTTTATCATTTATTTTGCCCAGCTTTTGGCTTTGGCTGGAGAGTCCACCAGAACTCCTTCGGCACCCAGTGTTTTCGCCTTCTGGTAGTCCTCTTCAGAGTTCACGCCGATAAAAATCAGATGGGCATTGCCCTGAGAGCGGAAGCAGTCAACGGCCTCTTTGTCCCACGTTAATGTTGCAGGAGAGACACCTTCGCCTAAGGTGAATTTCTCGACTACCTCTATTTTTCGGTTTAACTCAAGCCCATACCAGTAATCGTCCATTTTTTGTGAAGGAGGCAGACATTCGTGGCTCAACGAAATCGTGGCCAGACGCGTGCGAGTCTCGCTGCGTGTGACAAAGCGGGGGATTTCGGCAGGCAATGCTTCCATATAGCGATCTTCGGTTGAATAGACGCGAACGCGGTTCAGGCTGTTGGTCTCTTTCAATACGTTAAGCAGCGTGTTGCCCATGGTCGCTGGATCTGCATCCGGCGATTTGATGTCAATGAAAAATCGCGTATCTGGCCAGGCGGTCAGTACCGACTTCAGCGTCGGTATCGGAGTATTAAGCAGGTTTTCCGGCAGGCCTTTATCTTTCCACTTCACGCTGGCATCCGCCTTTGCCAGTTCTTCAGCGGTATACTGTGACACCTTTCCCTGCAAATTGGTTAACGCCTTCAGGTCGGCTGGTCGATAGAGAACCGGTAAGTCATCCCGGCTTAACTGCACGGTTATCCAGACGATATCTGCTTTGTTTTCGAGCGCGAGCTTTATGGCTGGCAGGGTGTTTTCAGGTGCATCTGCGGTACCGCCCCGGTGGGCGACGATTTCTGGATTTGCTGATGCGGCACTCGCCAGAAACAGTAGCGAAACTGATAATATTTTCTTCATGAATGATTGCTCTCCATTTATTAGCTAACTCTATGTAAATAAAGGATTTGTCTTGAGCGTTTGTAACACGTTTTTATGACAACTGTGAGTAAGGAAAATTGCTGACGCATTTTTTGCCTTTTGTTATACTGTATATAAATACATGTGTGGTATGACCGATGCGCAAAATAATCCATGTTGATATGGACTGCTTTTTTGCCGCAGTGGAGATGCGTGACAACCCGGCGCTGCGGGATATTCCCATCGCCATTGGCGGCAGCCGCGTTCAGCGCGGTGTGATAAGCACCGCCAACTATCCTGCGCGCAAATTTGGCGTGCGCAGCGCCATGCCGACGGCGATGGCGCTGAAACTTTGTCCGCACCTCACCCTTTTGCCCGGTCGCTTTGACGCCTATAAAGAAGCCTCAAACCATATTCGGGAAATTTTCTCCCGCTACACCTCACTGATTGAACCGCTATCGCTGGACGAAGCCTATCTGGACGTCACCGATAGCCTGCACTGTCACGGCTCCGCTACCCTGATGGCGCAGGAGATCCGTCAGACCATTTTTAACGAGCTGAATCTCACCGCATCGGCAGGCGTCGCGCCGGTAAAATTTCTCGCCAAAATCGCCTCCGATTTAAATAAACCCAACGGCCAGTACGTCATCACCCCTGAAGAGGTCCCGGCGTTTTTAAAAACGCTGCCGCTTGGCAAAATCCCCGGCGTAGGCAAAGTCTCCGCCGCTAAGCTGGAAAGTATGGGGTTACGCACCTGCGAAGATGTGCAGCGAAGCGACCTGGCGATGCTGCTCAAGCGCTTTGGGAAGTTTGGTCGCGTATTGTGGGAGCGCAGTCAGGGCATCGATGAGCGCAGCGTAAGCAGCGAACGGTTACGTAAATCGGTCGGGGTTGAACGCACGCTGAGCGAAGACATCCATGACTGGTCGGAATGCGAAACCATTATTACGGAACAGCTCTATCCGGAGCTGGAACGACGCCTGAGCAAAGTAAAGCCTGATTTACTGATTGCCCGACAGGGCATCAAACTGAAATTTAACGACTTTCAACAGACAACGCAGGAGCACGTCTGGCCGCGCCTGAACAAGGAGGACCTTATCGCAACGGCGAAAAAGGCGTGGGAAGAACGACGAGGTGGACGAGGGGTGAGGCTGGTGGGACTGCATGTCACATTACTGGACCCGCAGTTAGAACGTCAGTTGGTTTTGGGATTGTAATAGCCCCGTGGCACGAGGTTGTTCACCCTCTCCCTTGAGGGAGAGGGCTGGGGTGAGGGGATTACTTCGCAGGAATCGCCTTCAGCAGTTCCGTCAGCAGCGTCCAGTAATGGCCGACGCTTTCGATATGAACCTGCTCATCAGGAGAGTGCGGACCGGTGATGGTCGGCCCGATGGAAACCATGTCCATATCCGGATACGGTTTCTTGAACAAACCACACTCCAGACCAGCGTGGATCACCTGGATGTTCGGGGTGCTGTTGAACAGACGCTGATAGGTTTCACGCACCAGCGCCATTACCGGAGAACTTGCATCCGGCTGCCAGCCCGGGTAGCTGCCTTTTGCAGACGTTTTCGCGCCCGCCAGCGTACCCAGAGATTCCAGCATGCTCACCACGTACTCTTTACCACTGTCGATCAGGGAGCGGATCAGGCAGATGATTTCTGCGCTGTCGTCGCTCATGGTCACCACGCCCACGTTAAGGGAGGTTTCCACCACGCCTTTCGCCACGTCAGAGTTGCGAATAACGCCGTTTGGCGTCGCATTCAGCAACTGAACGAAAGTGTCACGAGACTGCGCGGTCAGCGCGGCTTTATCCGTAGAAACGGATTCCAGCACCACGGTCAGGTTCTTCTCTTTCGCCGACAGTTCGTTTTTCAGGATATCCAGGTAGACGCTGGAGAGTTTTTTCAGCTCGTCCGCTTTCGCCGCTGGCACCGCCACGGTGGCAAAGGCTTCGCGTGGGATTGCGTTGCGCAGGGTACCGCCGTTGAAGTCCACCAGACGAAGATCCAGCTCGGCCGCGTGGCCCGCCAGGAAGCGAGCCAGCAGCTTGTTGGCATTACCCAGTCCCAGGTGAATATCACCGCCGGAGTGACCGCCTTTCAGCCCTTTCAGCGTCAGCTTGAAGGTCTGGAAGCCTGCAGGAATCGCTTCGCGAGACAGCGGCAGAGTAGAGATGAAATCAATCCCGCCCGCGCAGCCCATGTAGATCTCACCTTCTTCTTCGGAGTCGGTGTTGATCAGGATGTCTGCCTGCAGCCAGTTCGCCTGCAGACCGAACGCGCCGTCCATGCCCGCTTCTTCTGTCATGGTCAGCAGCACTTCCAGCGGACCATGCTCAACGCGGTCGTCGGCCAGCACCGCCAGCGCAGAGGCCATACCGATACCGTTATCCGCGCCCAGCGTGGTGCCACGCGCTTTCACCCAGTCGCCGTCGATGTACGGTTGGATTGGGTCTTTAGTGAAGTCGTGAACGGTGTCGTTGTTTTTCTGCGGCACCATGTCCAGGTGCGCCTGCAGCACAACCGGTTTACGGTTTTCCATACCTGCGGTGGCAGGTTTGCGGATCAGAATGTTGCCAACCTGGTCGCGCTCAGCGTGCAGGCCTTTTTCCTTCGCCCAACCCATAATATGTTCGGCAAGCTGTTCTTCATGGTAGGAAGGGTGTGGAATGGAGCAAATTTTGGCAAAAATATCCCACAGCGGCTGCGGAGATAATTGAGACAGTTCAGACACGATAAGTCTCCTTGTCGAGGCGCTGCAAACAGGGTTGCAGGCCACAGGGTTAGCAGGTTAATAGTTACCACAAGACAGGCTTGCGAGATGCAACTGAGAATACCACTTTCTCTGCTGGCGGGTAGCATAAAGCATGTAAAAACTCAGGCTGAGGGCGCTAAACACTGGTTTTTAGTGCGTCAGATCTCTATAATCTCGCGCAACCTATTTCCCCCTCGAACACTTTTTAAGCCGTATAAAAACAGGCTGGGACACTTCACATGAGCGAAAAATACGTCGTCACCTGGGACATGTTGCAGATTCACGCACGCAAACTGGCTGCGCGTCTGATGCCTTCCGAACAGTGGAAAGGCATTATTGCCGTCAGCCGTGGCGGTCTGGTACCGGGGGCGCTGCTGGCACGTGAGCTGGGTATTCGTCATGTCGATACCGTCTGCATCTCCAGCTATGACCATGATAACCAGCGTGAGCTGAAAGTGCTGAAACGCGCTGAAGGCGACGGTGAAGGCTTCATCGTTATCGACGATCTGGTGGACACCGGCGGTACCGCGGTGGCTATCCGCGAAATGTATCCAAAAGCGCACTTCGTGACGATCTTTGCTAAGCCGGCGGGCCGTCCGCTGGTTGACGATTACGTAATTGATATCCCGCAGGATACCTGGATTGAACAGCCGTGGGATATGGGCGTGGTCTTCGTACCGCCTATTTCAGGCCGTTAATTTCAGTACGTAACTTTACACGCCCGGCTATGCCGGGCGTTGTTCTTTTTATCCCGCCACGCGTTACAATGGGCACTATATGACGTATCCATGGAGGCAACGCAATGACGCAGGCGAATCTCACCGAGACTCTTTTCAAACCCCGTTTCAAACACCCTGAAACGTCGACGCTGGTCCGTCGGTTTAATCCGGGTACCATGCCTGCCGTCCAGTCTGCGTTAGACGGTAAAAACGTGCCCCACTGGTACCGCATGATTAACCGCCTGATGTGGATCTGGCGCGGTATAGACCCCCGTGAAATCCTCGACGTGCAGGCGCGTATCGTGATGAGCGAGTCGGAGCGTACCGACAGCGAGCTTTACGATACGGTGGTGGGCTACCGGGGCGGAAACTGGATCTACGAATGGTCTAAACAGGCGATGCTCTGGCAGCAAAAAGCCAGTCAGGAAGAAGATGCCACGCGCAGCGGCAAGCACTGGCTGCATGCAGCCAATCTCTACGCCATCGCCGCCTATCCGCATTTGAAAGGGGATGAGCTGGCCGAGCAGGCTCAGGCGCTGGCGAACCGTGCCTATGAGGAGGCGGCTCAACGCCTGCCGGGTCAGATGCGCGAGCTTGAGTTCGCCGTTCCGGGCGGTGCGCCCGTCACCGGGTTCCTGCACATGCCTGAAGGCGATGGCCCGTTCCCGACCGTGCTGATGTGCGGCGGTCTGGATTCCCTGCAAATTGACTATTACAGCCTGTATGAGCGCTACTTCGCACCAAAAGGGATCGCGATGCTGACGCTCGATATGCCATCCATTGGCTTCTCGTCGAAGTGGAAGTTAACGCAGGATTCCAGCCTGCTACACCAGCATGCGCTTAAAGCGCTGGAAAATGTTCCGTGGGTTGACCACACCCGCGTTGCGGCATTCGGCTTCCGTTTTGGGGCAAACGTCGCGGTGCGTCTGGCTTATCTTGAATCTTCGCGGCTGAAGGCCGTCGCCTGCCTGGGCCCGGTGGTTCACGCCCTGCTCAGCGATCCTGCCCGTCAGGGGAGCGTGCCGGAGATGTACCTTGACGTGCTGGCCAGTCGCCTTGGCATGCATGATGCATCAGACGAAGCGCTGCGTGTCGAACTCAATCGTTACTCGTTAAAAACGCAGGGGTTACTGGGCCGCCGCTGCCCGACGCCGATGCTTTCCGGTTTCTGGAAAAACGATCCGTTCAGCCCTGAAGAAGAGTCACGCTTAATCACTTCGTCATCTGCGGATGGCAAATTGCTTGAGGTGCCGTTCAGCCCGGTGTATCAGAATTTTGACAAAGCCTTGAAAGAGATCACGCGCTGGATCGCCCAGAGAGTGTGTTAATAGATTGCTAAATTTCGCTGGTTTGGTAAAACAGTGGCTTCACAAAAGGAGATCGCAATGACGTTACCGAGTGGACACCCGAAAAGTAGGCTGATTAAGAAATTTATGGCTCTCGGCCCGTATATTCGAGAAGAGCAGTGTGAAGAGAATCGCTTTTTTTTCGACTGCCTGGCTGTTTGCGTCAACGTGAAGCCTGCACCCGAAAAACGTGAATTCTGGGGCTGGTGGATGGAAATGGAAGCAGAGGAGAAGCGTTTTACGTATAGCTACCAGTTTGGCCTGTTTAATAAAGACGGCAACTGGCAGGCGACCACCATTAAAGATCAGGAAGTGATCGATCGCCTGGAATATACCCTGAAAGAGTTCCACGACAAAGCGAGCGCACTGCTGGCCACCCTGGACCTTAAATTCGAGCCAGCGGATGACTTTTCCAGCGAAGCGGTGAAGCTGACCGCGTAATGGTTTTCTCCCTCTCCCTGTGGAAGAGGGCCGGGGTGAGGGCATCAGACCGCATTTATCTCGGGCAAAAAAATCCCGGCTTATATGCCGGGATTATCTTATTTGGATAATCTTAGAACTGGTACGTCACGCCCAGCGCAACGATATCATCGCTGCTTACGCCCAGTTTATTATCGTCGTCAATCTGGTTGATTTTATAATCAACAAACGCGGACATATTCTTGTTGAAGTAATAGGTCGCGCCAACATCAATGTATTTCACCAGATCTTCATCACCAATACCTTCGATATCTTTGCCTTTAGACTGGACATAACCCAGCGACGGGCGCAGACCAAAATCGAACTGATATTGCGCAACAACTTCAAAGTGTTGTGCTTTATTTGCAAAGCCGCCTGAAATTGGCGTCATATTGCGGGTTTCAGAATACATCGCTGCCAGATAAATATCGTTCGCGTCGTATTTCAGACCGGTAGCCCAGGCCTCTGCTTTCTGCCCCTGGCCGCGCGCCAGCAAGTTCTGCGCGTTGGTGCGGTCAGAGTTGGTGTACGCGCCGCTGACCGCGAAATCGCTGCCGCCGAAGTCATAGGTCAGAGACGTACCGAAACCGTCACCGTTCTGTTTCTTGGCGTCACGGTTTTCGTTTTTACCCTGGTACTGAAGCGTCATGTCCAGGCCGTCAATCGCACCGAAGAAATCCGTGTTACGGTAGGTGGCAAGACCGGACGCACGCTTGGTCATAAAGTTGTCGGTCTGCGCGGAAGAGTCGCCGCCGAACTCCGGGAACATATCGGTCCACGCTTCGACGTCGTACAGGGCACCCAGGTTACGACCGTAGTCCAGTGAGCCAAAGTCTTTCACTTTCAGACCAGCAAACGCCAGGCGTGTTTTCTGCGAGGAGTCGCTTTCCGCTTTATTACCGGCAAATTCTGCTTCCCAGCGGCCATAGCCCGTCAGTTGATCGTTAATCTGGGTTTCGCCTTTAAAACCGAAACGAACGTACGTCTGGTCACCATCTTTGGTGTCATCATCACTGATATAGTGCATAGCTTTCACTTTGCCGTACACGTCCAGTTTATTACCGTTTTTATTATAAACTTCTGCTGCGTGAACAGATGCGGAAGCCACCACGCCCATAACCACTAATGCCAGAGTGCTCTTTTTCATTTTCGATCCTGTCTTATAAACGCGCTTAAAAAATTCGCTGGACGATAAGCTCATGCTTAAGTCCCGTGAAAAAACAGGAAGGGTTTTATCGTTCTGGAATGAAACTTTTATGACAAACTAAGAATAATTTTAAAAAACTGTGATTTATTATTACGGTAATAAATTTGTCAAATTCTGCCGCTACGCTTCCTGATCCCGCGCAACAAAGTGCCTGGTGATGCACTAAGGCAGTTGGCAACCGGGCTGACTCCTGTTAAAACGTTCGTTCGACATTACTTTCCCTTATCGTTGAACGGCAGAGAATCATGAGTGACAGCCAGACGCTGGTGGTAAAACTCGGTACCAGTGTGTTAACAGGCGGATCGCGCCGCCTAAATCGCGCCCACATTGTTGAGCTTGTACGTCAGTGCGCTCAGCTGCATGCCGCAGGGCACCGTATTGTGATTGTGACCTCCGGGGCGATTGCCGCCGGGCGTGAACACCTGGGTTACCCCGAACTCCCCGCGACGATCGCCTCTAAACAGTTGCTGGCCGCCGTGGGACAAAGCCGACTCATTCAACTCTGGGAACAGCTGTTCTCTATCTACGGTATTCACGTCGGGCAGATGCTGCTGACGCGTGCGGATATGGAAGACCGGGAGCGTTTCCTTAACGCGCGCGATACGCTGCGCGCGCTGCTGGACAACAACATTGTTCCCGTTATTAACGAAAATGATGCCGTTGCCACCGCTGAAATTAAAGTGGGCGATAACGATAACCTCTCTGCGCTGGCCGCCATTCTGGCCGGTGCCGATAAATTGCTGCTGCTGACCGATCAGCAGGGGCTATTTACCGCCGACCCGCGTTCCAACCCGGATGCTGAACTGATCGCCGACGTTCACGGCATCGACGATGCCCTGCGCGCCATTGCCGGTGACAGCGTTTCAGGCCTGGGTACGGGTGGCATGGGCACTAAGCTGCAGGCCGCTGACGTGGCCTGTCGTGCCGGTATCGACACTATTATTGCTGCGGGCAGCCGCCCTGGCGTGATTGGCGATGTGATGGAAGGCATTTCCGTCGGCACCCGCTTCCATGCCCAGGAATCCCCGCTGGAAAACCGCAAGCGCTGGATATTTGGTGCGCCTCCCGCTGGCGAACTCGTCGTCGATGAAGGGGCAACCGCTGCGATTCTGGAACGAGGGAGTTCATTGCTTCCTAAAGGAATTAAAAGCGTGACAGGCAACTTCTCCCGTGGTGAAGTGATCCGCATCCGTAACCTTGAAGGTCGCGACATCGCCCACGGCGTAAGCCGCTATAACAGCGATGCCCTGCGCCGCATTGCGGGCCACCACTCGCAGCAGATCGACGCCATTCTGGGCTATGAATATGGCCCGGTTGCCGTGCATCGCGATGACATGATTATTCGTTAAGGAGCCAGAACATGCTGGAACAAATGGGCGCCGCCGCGAAGGCCGCCTCTTACAAACTGGCGCTCCTTTCCAGCCGCGAGAAAAACCGCGTGCTGGAAAAAATCGCTGATTATCTGGAATCACAGTCCCAGGAAATTTTGCTCGCCAACGAGCAGGATTTACTGGAAGCGCGTCGCAACGGTCTGAGCGAAGCGATGCTCGACCGCCTGGCGCTGACCCCGGCACGCCTGAAGGGCATCGCCGACGATGTGCGTCAGGTCTGCAATCTGGCTGACCCGGTAGGGCAGGTGATTGACGGTGGGCTGCTCGACAGCGGTTTACGTCTGGAGCGCCGCCGCGTGCCGCTCGGCGTCATCGGCGTGATTTATGAAGCCCGTCCAAACGTGACGGTTGACGTCGCTTCCCTGTGCCTGAAAACCGGTAACGCCGCCATTCTGCGCGGCGGGAAAGAGACCTGGCGCACTAATGCCGCGACGGTAAAGGTCATCCAGCAGGCGCTGGAAGAGTGCGGCTTGCCGGCGGGTGCCGTGCAGGCGATAGAAAGTCCTGACCGTGCGCTGGTCAACGAAATGCTGCGCATGGACAAATACATCGACATGCTGATCCCACGCGGTGGCGCGGGCCTGCACAAGCTGTGCCGTGAGCAGTCGACCATTCCGGTGATCACCGGCGGCATCGGCGTATGCCATATCGTGGTCGACGACAGCGCTGAAATTGAACCGGCGTTGAAGATTATCGTGAACGCGAAAACTCAGCGTCCAAGCACCTGTAATACGGTGGAAACGCTGCTGGTGCACCAGGATATCGCAAACACCTTCCTGCCGGCCCTGAGCAAGCAGATGGCGGAGAGCGGCGTGACGCTGCATGCTGACGCCAACGCGCTCGCACTGCTTCAGAATGGCCCGGCTAACGTGGTTCCCGTAAAAGCGGAGCAGTACGATGACGAATTCCTGTCACTGGATCTGAACGTGAAGTTGGTGGCGGATCTCGACGACGCCATTGCGCACATCCGTGAACACGGCACCCAGCACTCGGACGCCATTCTGACGCGCACGCTGCGCAATGCCGATCGCTTCGTGAACGAAGTGGACTCATCCGCTGTGTATGTGAATGCCTCCACCCGCTTCACCGACGGTGGACAGTTTGGGTTGGGCGCAGAAGTGGCGGTCAGCACGCAGAAACTGCACGCGCGCGGTCCGATGGGCCTCGAAGCACTCACCACTTACAAGTGGATCGGCTTCGGTGACGATACGATTCGTGCGTAAATAATCACGGGTGATGCAAAAATAGCCGTTTGATTCAAAAGGGCATTGACGCATCACCCGGATAGATCTAACCTTTTGCCCCGTGGTTACACTCGTAACCGGCCTCTCAGGGCCGATATAGCTCAGTTGGTAGAGCAGCGCATTCGTAATGCGAAGGTCGTAGGTTCGACTCCTATTATCGGCACCATTTCTTCCTCATAAGTCTATAATTCCTCTAATTTATAAAGCTTTATATACACAGCTAGCGGTAGTGCTTTCAGATAAGAGTGTGACAGAAGCGGAAACGCTGAATACCCTGTTACTGGGTGAGCCTGGCATTTTACTCGGAGCGGTAGAAATGGCCGGTGCAATGGCATTATGTATTGCTCGAAAACTGACTGGATTGATGAAGGCATGATGTGATGTCATTGCAACTTAAATTCTTACCCGGCGTTGGAAAAACGTTGGACGTTTTTTGGGTTTCTTGATGACCGTGCGTCGGTTTGCCTTTGAATAGCAATAAGTGTTGCGGCATTAGCAACTTAAGCCTCGTCTTCACTCTGTAATATCTCACGCAGGATGCGGCTCGATTCCAGTATCGGCAGATCTTCCATTAATAACGACGATCTCGATGGCAATTTATTAAACAAGCGCTCCGTTTGCGAGGCGAGATAGGCCACCAGAGGATGTGCGTCAGGGTCGGCTGAAATCAACTCCACGTTGTATTGCGTGATCGTGCCTTCACCAAAGACCCCCGAGCAGTAGTTGGTCCCGCCCATGTATCTGAAGTCTTCAATAAAAAAGCTGAACATATGCATTATTTTGTGAATGTCGCGTTGGTTAGTACGGTTATCCGCTATCCGAAACAGTATGGTATTACCTTCAATGTCATATTGATAACGAAGGCGCTGCTGCTTAAACAGCAAGATAAGCAGTAAGCGATTTATCCTGCTGAACTGTTCCGTCACCCTGACAACGTTGCTAATCATTGCATCTGACCGCTTTTTCATTTTCCCGTGACGGTGCGCCGCGCTTTTACCGGGGCGAAGCTGTGGCTTTTCGATCCCCTGCAGTAGCTGAGCATTAATGACGCCATGCTCAATAACGTAATGAATATGCTTAATTGCGGGCTCCAGCGCCTCAATGGAAAACAGCTCGGTATAGCCGTCGCCGGCATCAATACCCGTTTGATATTTGGCCAAAAGAAAATGCAGCATTTTCTCCAGCTTAAAAACCTCGGACTGCGGCAAGGCAATACGGTAAGAATGGGCATAATCCACATCGCCCCAGAACCGTTTTAGCGACTGAATTCGGTTATAGATGTTGTTGGCTTTACCCACTTTCATCATTTTTTTGGCCGGGAAAAGTAATAAATAGAGAAAAGAAGGGGTGTCCATAAGGCGCCTGTGATTACGGTAACCGAAAAAGCAATGATAGAAGTTTTTCATGTCAGGCGTAGCGCAGCGTTCACAACGCTGAGCGCTTCCTGCCTAAGGCGGTATAGCCCCAAAAGGCTATACCACTCGTTCCCTCCTATCGTGCAATTAACGCAAACACGCCCCAGCCAACATATTCCCTTGTGTAAGCCACGTGGCGCTTGGGCGCTACCGTCAGCTCCGCGCGCACCTCCTGTGCAAAATCATCGTCGGGGTTTTGATCCAGCCAGCGGCGCATTGTCATCCATTTCGCGGCTTCGTATCTGTCCCAGCCCTCCTGGTCTGCCAGCACCATTTCGACCAGGTCATAACCCTGCTGATCGAAAGACGCGACGAGATCGGGCAGGGTGAGAAAGTCTGCGGTGGACGAGACGCCGCAAGCCCGAGCCGTCTCCTCCGTTGCGGGAACCTGTCGCCAGTAAGGTTCGCCGATGAGCATGGTTCCCCCAGGCTTAAGGCTTTGTGCCAGCAGGTCCATCGTCCCGGCAACGCCGCCCGCAATCCACGTGGCGCCAACGCAGGCCGCCACGTCGCATTGTTCATCAGCCACGTAGCCTGCCGCGTCGTTATGCACAAAATGGACGCGTTCGCTGACGCCGAGCGCCTCTGCGCGCCGCGTTGCCTGCGCGGTAAAGAGCGGGCTCATGTCGATGCCGATACCAGTAATCCCGTAATCACGTGCCCAGGTGCACAGCATCTCTCCTGAGCCGCTGCCGAGATCGAGAATGCGTGCGCCTGGCTTCATGCGTAACACGCGCCCCAGCGTGGCGTACTTTTCTGGTGTGAAGGGGTTATGAATGCGATGTTCGCTTTCGCTAATGGTAAAAATACGTGGGATATCCATCATCCTCTCCTTAACGATTATCAGGCTGGGCACGGACGTTATTCAGCCCGGTGGTATTGATGCGGTAGGGCTGACCGTTAACGGATTTGATCAGCTTTTTGGTTTTGAGTTTTTTGAAGACGGCGAGCGTGCAGTCGCTGAGCAGCAGACCTTCGCGGCTGTAGCATTCAACGGCGGTGACGCGGCCGGACGTATCGCGGACGTGCACAATACGGCCACCTTTGGCGAGAACGTGTAAGGTACGCTGTTCCTGACGGGATAAATTCATACTGGAAAACCTGTTTCATCATCATGTGCAAAACGTGCAAACACACAGCGGTGTCCGCATTCGATTTCGGCGCAGTGATAATCAGTCCGGCCTGAAAAGGTCGGGGAAACTGATTATCGGATGATGACATTCTCCAGCATCAAAGCCTCGGGTTGAGTAGAAAGGTATTTACTGAGTGAATGGTAACACCGGGTTATTGTATGTGAATACCCAGAGCTGAAAAGTGTGATCCCGGTAGGATCACACGGTACCGTTTTTTATTTTTCTGTCGATTTCAGCCTGCGGCTTTCCGAAAAGATAGCCCTGCACGAGATCGCAGCCCAGCGCCTGAAGGCGTTCAAGCTGCGCTTCGGTTTCCACACCTTCTGCAATAACCCGCATATTCAGGCTCTTTGCCATGCTGGTAATCAGTTTAACGATATTAAGGGCATCATCCTGCGTGGATATCGGGTTCACAAAGGATTTATCTATCTTAATTTTATCAAAATTCAGTTCACTCAGTCGCGAGAGCGATGAATATCCCGTTCCGAAATCATCGATAGAAATTTTGACGCCCAGTGCTCGGAGTTTTTTGAGAATAGTGATCGGCATGTTGCTGTCACTGAAGAGCGAAGACTCTGTTACCTCTAACTCAAGTCGGCTGGCCGGCAGGCCTGTCTCTTTCAGGATGGACTGAACCATCGTCGTAAACGATTTTGTGCCTAACTGAACGGGTGAGACGTTCACCGAGATTCTGGCCGGCACCGCCCAGGACACCGCTTCCCGGCAGGCAAGTTCAAGCACATTTTTGCCGATCTCATTGATCATGCCGGTTTTTTCAGCAACAGAAATAAAGTAATCAGGTGACAATATCCCCTTCACCGGGTGTATCCAGCGAATAAGCGCTTCATAGCCGTAAATTTCATTGCTGAATGAATCGACAATAGGCTGGTAATAAACAACGAATTCATGGTTATCGATCGCGAGAGCCATATCATGCTCAAGGGTTCTGCTTTCCTGCAGCTTCTGCAGCATCCACTGGCGGAAGACTTTTATCTGCTGTGAGCCCTCTTTTTTGGCTTCGTAGAGGGCAAGATCGGCGAATTTATAGAGATAATCCGAGCGCCGTTCATTATCAGATAAAACGATACCCACACAGGTGGCAATTTTTATCAGCTGGTTATTAATCGTGTAGGGCTGACTGATACGATCGCTGATCTCTTTAGCGCGCGAAACCGCAGCGCTTTCGGTCAGGCCGCTCGAGAGAAGTGCAAATTCGTCACCGCCCAGGCGGTAAAACGTATCTGTCGCGTTGCTCATTGAGGTAAGCCGTCGGGATACCTGATTCAGCAGTAAATCGCCCGCATCATGGCCATAGGTATCGTTGACCTCTTTAAATCGGTCTAAATCAAATAACATCACCGTAACAGGGGTATGGTTTTTATCTGCCTGAAGGTTAATTTTATTGAGGTCGTCCCAGAAGAAAAGACGGTTTTTCATGCCGGTGAGGGAGTCATGATACACATCGTATTCCAGCTTCGAATTCTGGATTTGCAGCGTTTCTTTTGACAGCTGAAGTTCGTCAGCGAGGGTTTTAACCTGCATATGGGCTTTAAGAATATTTTTATTCTGGTAGATCATTAAGAATCCCAGAATAAAGCTTAATATCACCAGCAGTAACGAAAGTGCAGAGTAAATATAATAAAGAATCTGTATTTTATGGTTGGATTCATTAATCGTGTTAATATCTTTTGTTAACGCACTTGAAGACAGTTGACTTAGCGGCGCGTCGAGCAGGTGCATATTTGCCAGGTACTTTTTTAACTCTGCATGGCTCATTTTTTCCAGATTACTGTCCAGATACGCCAGTATTTCTTCCAGGCGTGCAGCAAGCTCTTGATGCGTTTTATCGCTCCCAATATAGCGGCCTAAATCTCCTCCTTTCAACAATTCGCCCTGGCTGAGCATAATTTCGAGACGCATGCGGGCCTGGTCTATCGTAACGTCATCGGTATCGGTTGCGTATAGACCAAGCCATGATTCAAATCGGTAATACTCGGATACCAGTTGAGCCACGGACCAGGACTCGGTGTAATGAGTTAATTTTTGCAGCTCTTGCTGACGATCGTAAACAAGAAAGGCAATATATCCCGTCGTGATAAAAAGAGAAAAAATGATACCAACCAGTATCCTGTTCATTATGTTCTCCTGAACTGCTATTCAATCTTCATTTTGCTAACCTGCCATGCTGAACGCGAGTAATAAATCTGATTATTCAACTCAGGAAGACTGTCATAAGGGTATACAATGAATGAGGGTCCTTTATCGCGGATGCGCATATATTCGCCATTAATCTTTAAGGCAAGAATGGCATTATATTTTTTAAAATCACTAAGAGGTATAGCGGTAGCGTAATCATTGAGCGCAATCACATTTACGTTAGTCCCTTTTGCCCCAACATAATCCATGAGCTTGCTCATTGGAACACCCTCAAACTTCGTGCGGCCCGTATACCAGGGAGAGGTCGTCTCGAAGCTCACCATACCCAGTTTTTCAAGGCTGGCGAGATCAAACACTGCTTTTCCAGCTTCGTTCGTATTTTCTATATTACCGTAAATCGTCAAAATGGGTTTTCCCGCGGGTTTCGGCAACTCACCCGCCCAGGCTAAACTCTGAACCAGACAGCATACCAGCATTAGGGTTAATCGCATTATGGCCTCCACTTTTGAACAGAAGTATATGAATTATAATTTAGTAATCCTACTAGTTTATATATTTTGTTGAGCCACCCTTATCTTTGCAGTGGTTATCTTTTAAATTTCTTGCAAATCATGTGGTTAGCGTGTTTTTGCAATGGTGGGAGTAAGGAGCCTTAAACGCGTCATTTTTTTTAGATACGCTGGTTTTACTTGAATAAACTCTCTGGCGTTTAAAAAACGATCGTTTTTATTGACTCACGTTTTTCTCTCCGCAGATTCATCTGTGATACAAACGCTTTAAACGTACTTAACGCCTGAAAGAGGTGTCGTTATCCGCCCGGGCAGGCGCCGGAATGCTACCCGCTCATGCGCTATGCTACCCTGCTAAATCGTGCCCCTGCATGTCTGACGACGGGGCGACAGGCGACAGTCTTTTTTTAAAAGTTTGTTGGGTGCGCGAACAGTAATCTTTATTTGTCACGCCTGAAATTATGACCTGACTTTGTACCGACGGCGAAAGAGTAAAATGTCGTAGAGCAGCCTCCATTTTTCTAGGAAAAATCTTAGACCTTCGTCTGTGGATATTATCCATTTCTTTAATATATCAGTCGCGTTTATTCTGGCAGGGGAGCCCCGGAATGTTCGGCATAATATCGGGAGTGTCGATAATATTTTCATGGTATTTCAAGGTGTACCCAGAGCGAAAACAATATGCCTCGCTCAGGTTGCTAAATGATGCGCCACCCGATTTCCATCCGGGTAGCGAACAGGGGAATTAAACAAACGGACGCGGTTGGGCGATGGGAATGTTAGCGCTCTTGAGACGGCTCACTCGCCGATTTGCCGCTTTTCGCCATGCTGGCAAAAACGCTGTCCCGGTAGATCCAGGCATGAACTAATGCGGCTGAAATATGTAAGAGCACCACGGCAAAAAGGAGTTTCGCCAGAAGGCTATGGGCATCGTGGCACCATGCGAAAAGCGTTGGGCTTGTTGGCACAATCGGTGGGAGGTTAAAACCCTCAAACATAACGACGGGCAAGCCTGCTGCCGACAGCTGCGCCCAGCCCAAAAATGGCATTGCCAGCATGAGCGCATACAGCAGCCAGTGCGACGCCTTTGCCGCAAATACCTGCCAGAAGGGCAAATCTGCAGGGAGCTGGGGGGGCTGGCTACGCAGGCGGTTCATCAGACGGAGCAGCGCCAGCAGTAGTATGGCAATCCCCAGAGGGCGATGCAGGTCGATTAGCGCTATCCGATGATGGAGCGTCGTCATCATTGCCGTACCAATGAACAGCATTGCCAGGATCATCGCCGCCATGAGCCAGTGCAGCCCTCGAGCCAGCGCGTTGAAATGCTGGGGCGTTTTTTCTTGTCCTTCACGGTTCGGGTTCATTTAACCTCCTGCATTTGAACGGCCTCGGTTGCCTTGCCGTAGCCAATTTCCCGCTCGCGGCGGCTGAAAGAGTGTGAATACGCGGCAGAACGTGCGTTCAGGACAGGATCGGCAGACACTTCCACACCCGCTGGAACCGTCGATGGGTCGAAGTTAACGTCGCGGCAGGGACCCTCTGCCTGGGGTTCCACCTGCGTCACCTCCAGCGTTCCGGCCACAATTTGCTTGCGATCGTTCGGCCACGGCTGGGAAGGGTCATCCACCGGGTCACCCGGCTGCGCGAGCTGAAGAACGAAATCCCAGTAGAGTGGTTTCTGAGCAAGTCTCTGACTGACGCCCTCGAACATGGCGTTGCGATCGGCTGTCTGACGCTGCGCCTCGCTCAACGATATAAAAGGATCGTGCGGGCGCATCATCCAGCGAACCGCCTGGCGATTACCGTGGGCGTCAACAAGGTAGAAGGCGTTAATGCTGTAGAACGTTGCGCCAGCAAAACTGCCGGGTGCGGGTTTGTGTGCCGCCCATTTAAGGTATTTCTCTGCTTCCGGATAGGCTTTTAAGAATGCAGCGAGGCGCTGCGGATCCGGTTTGCCGGTTGCTGCATCTGGCGCGGTTGCTTTGCGAAGAGCCAGAAAGCCTTCTGGATCCCGGGTGGCAAAGTAGGGCTCGTTGTTCATCGCCATACGCCACTGCTGTTTGTCGTCTGTGCTGAACATCAGTGCCATGCTCAGGGTTTTCGTTGAGTTATCCGCCGCGTAGGGGTTGCCAGTGCCAATAGAAAACCGGCCGACAACGCGCGTTTCCGTTTGTGAAAAGAGACGCGCAGTAGACAGTGACCTCGCAGCTCCTTCAGGAACGAAGTTTCCGGTAAAGCACATCCCTTTGCCGTGCGCACGGCGAAATCCAGGAGGAAACGGCGTTGGCGTTTCCGGGACTAATGCCTGGCTGATGGTGCGTGAACCAAGCCAGCCCGCCGTCCACGCAAATGCGGAAGCCATCGCCCCCGCGATCGCGGCAATTAAGGCCAGCGCTCCCCAGGTTTTTTTGGATCGTAAATCCACTTTAGACATAGACGTTTTTCCATTGTGAAGAATAATGCCTGCCACGCTCACAATCTTCTGCGCTGCATGCATTAATACAGGGGTAAAGATGAGGCGATTATTTTTTTATAATCGCGGTAACATTAACGCCGTGGTTAATATGCCAGAGGATATTTTTATGATGAGGCGGCCACCTACGCGCTAAATAATAACGGACTGAAAAGTCAGTATTTTTATAACGTGCGTTTGTCCTCTCTGAGAAGAGTATATGAGGTAAACCCGATCAAAAAAGAATATCACGAAAAGTTTATTATTTTCTGATACCCGATATTCTTGCGTCTGCCACCCGGCGG
Organism: Enterobacter sp. ECC_219_Taxon_10; assembly: GCF_058354905.1. Lineage (NCBI taxonomy): Bacteria > Pseudomonadati > Pseudomonadota > Gammaproteobacteria > Enterobacterales > Enterobacteriaceae > Enterobacter > Enterobacter sp. ECC_219_Taxon_10. The sequence continues at coordinate 1,029,390 of NZ_CM178005.1, forward strand.
GTGGCCTAGCCCGCTTCCAGCATCCCAAAACTCACAATTCGCGAGCGTCCCAGCTCTTTCGCCCGGTACAGGGCCACGTCCGCGGCGCGCAGCAGGTTGTCGCTCTGAGCATGCTCTGGATAGCTGGCGATGCCAATCGACACGTCCACCGGCCCAATCTCAGTCAGCCCGTAGCGAAGCGACAGTTCATGCACGGCGTTGTAAATCTTCTGGGCGCAGGCGTGCGCCTCTGCTTCACCGGCATTGGGAAGCAGAACCAGAAACTCCTCGCCCCCGTAGCGGAACGCCAGCCCGCTGTCGTGCGAGGCCCGCTGAACAATCGACGCCACGTTTTTGATCACCCCATCGCCGGCCTCGTGACCAAAGCGGTCATTGATGCTTTTGAAGTGATCGATGTCGATCATCATGCAGCTTAACGGCTCGTCGTTGCGCATGGCCTGCGTCATTTGAATATGCAGGGTGTCTTCCAGATGATGACGATTACGCAGGCCGGTAAGCGGGTCAAACAAGGCTTTTTCCAGCAGCGCGTCGCGCAGGCGCTGGTTTGCCAGCGCCAGCCCGAGCGCCTCGGCCATCAGTTCCAGATACGCGCGGGAAGGGGCATTTTCCGGGGTGATGTTCTGGAATGAGAGCAGGCCAATAGCCTCTCCCTGGGCGATAAGCGGCACGCACAGCGCGCTTTCCGCCTGTGACGCCGGGAGATGATAGCAGGCGACATCCGGCTCACCGTTAACCGGCGGGTGGCTCTGACCGCGACGCACGGCCCAGCACGCATCGGGGTGGAACGTGGTCTCATCACCGGTCGGTGAAAGCCATTGGGCGGCGCAGCGCATTTGCCACGGATCGCGATCGAAAACGTAGAGCCGTCCCGCTATACCCGGCGCGATGTTGGGAGCAAACATCTCAGCCACGTTAATGACATCGTTAAAGTTTTCACACCCCTGCAGCCGCTGCGTCATGCGCGCCAGCAGCTCGCGGATGGCCCAGTCGGCGTCGCGCTCTTTTTCCAGCCGCTGTCGCGCAAGGCCGTTTTCGCGGAAGATGCGGATGGCCTGAGCCATATCGCCTATCTCATCAACCTGGGTGAAGTTCGGGGGTTCGACGGCGTAATCCTGTGATGCCAGACGATGAACGACGTCGCTCAGGCGTACCACCGGACGCAGCACGCGACGCTTGAGGATAAAGCCCATCACAAACAGGAAGAGCACGGCGGTCAGTCCGACCATCACCTCTGAAGCGGTACGAAGCGCTTTTGACGTTCTGGTGGCAGCCTGCACGTCGGCGATAATGCGCTTGTCCAGCAGCAGGCGAAAGCGGTCGATGTTACTCTGCGCCCGCTCTAATTCCAGTTCATAACTTTTACCGAAGAGTAACGCAACGGCTTGCCGATCTTCGCCCCGGGTGATGCCGTCAATGGCTGCCTGCTGCTCATCCTGCAGTTCGTCAACAATCTTCAGTCCGTCATACAGCAGCGCCAGCTCCTCACCCGATGCTCCCGTGTTTTTGAGCTGTTGCAGCGAATGTTCAATATTCTTCAGTTCCGCTTCTTTCGCCTGATATTTCTCCAGCACGTCAGGCTCTTTTTTGATGGCATAAAGTCGCGCCAGATCAGAGAGCATCCAGGCGTCTATTTCAATCTCTTCCGTAAGCTGATCAAAGGTTTGCCGTTGTTTTACGGCCTCACGTTCTATGTTGTCGGCATGGGAAGCCATCACCATGACGATGCCGGAAGCAATGGTCAGGCACACCGTGACCCCATAAGCCCAGTTTGTGATCGTGGCGATTCGCACCTGTTGGTTTCCTCTACGGCAAAAATGGAAGAACGTTCTTTCAGATTATAGAAAACCTCTGATTCAGAGCGAAAAAAAAGGCGGCACAGCGCCGCCTTTCAGAACGCCTGTTCTTACAAATCAGGAGAGTTTTTTCCCTCTTCGATGAAATCCGCGTCCAGCTCTTCGGCGTTGCCTTCGTGATCGCGTCCGGAGAAGAGGTTCCAGCAGGCGATAAACAGCGCGGCGATGAGCGGCCCGATCACAAAGCCGTTAATGCCGTACAGCTCCATACCGCCGAGGGTAGTGATCAAAATCAGGTAGTCCGGCATTTTGGTGTCTTTCCCCACCAGCAACGGGCGCAGGATATTGTCTACCAGCCCGACGATAATCACGAAGAAGCCAACAATAAACAGCCCCTGCCACAGCTGGTGAGTGGCGAACAGGTAGATGGCGGCCGGCACCCAGACAATCGCCGAGCCGACGGCGGGGACCAGCGAGAGGAACGCCATCAGCGCGCCCCAGAGCACGCTGCCGTCGATGCCCGCGATGGCAAACGCGATCCCGCCGAGCGTGCCCTGAACGACGGCCACTACCGCCGTTCCTTTCACCGTCGCCCGGGAGACGCCGACAAACTTGGCGAACAGGTGCTGTTTAACAAAATCGGACAGCGGCAGGGAGTCGAGGATCTGGCGCACCAGATACGGTCCATCCTTCAGGAGGAAGAACAGCAGATAAAGCATGATGCCGAAGCTAATGGCAAAGCCAAACGTGCCTTTGCCGATCAGGAACGCGCTGCCCGCCAGATACTGCCCGCCCTGCAGCGCGACGTCGGAGAGTTTTTTCTGGATCTGCGCCGCGTTGGTCAGGTTGTGGTCCGCCAGGAAGCCGCTGGCCCAGTCCGGCAGGTGGTTAAAGATGCTCGCTACCACTTCCGGGAATTGCGTGTTGTTCTCCTGGAGCTTCGTGTAAACCACGTTCAGCTCAATGGCGAGCGAGGAGAGGATCACCATCAGCGGGATGAAGACGATCAGGCAGATAATGCCAATCGTCAGCAGCGAGGCCAGCCCGTTGCGATCCCCCAGCGCGGCGCGCAGCCTGTTTTTTACCGGGTTGAAGATGACGGTCAGAATAGCGGCCCACAGTATCGCGGAGAAGTAGGGCGACAGCACGTCGAAGAAGGCCCAGGTCACAAGGGCGAGAATGAAAATAAAGAAACCTTTGGTCAGTCCGTTAAAGCGCATCAGTCAGTCCTGGTTACTAATAAACTGTGTCGACTATAGAACTGATTGTGAGAATTACCAACCTTTGCGCCGGGTGGCGGCCTGTAGGGCACTATCGCGGTATGAATTTGCGCTTCACGGATAGCACTTTCGACTGACCGAAGATCGCACGCTCCCGCACCATGCTGTAAGTATCTGCTTGCGGAGGTGCTTATGGCCTGGCGTCCGATTCTCTATGTGATCCTCACAACCCACCCCAGACTCAGCGCGCGGCGCGCCCGCTTGCGTCTGGTCATCTAGCTTTTTGTTAATAATCGCGGTATAACACCTTCTTTGGATGTTTAGATGTCCATACGTATAGAAGGTAATATGCAAACACAACAAGAAAATGGGCAGCTTAAGCGCACCATGAAAACACGCCACCTGATTATGCTCTCCCTGGGCGGCGTGATTGGGACAGGGTTGTTTTTTAATACGGGATACATCATCTCCACCACCGGTGCGGCGGGCACGCTGCTGGCGTACCTGATCGGCGCGCTGGTGGTCTGGCTGGTGATGCAGTGTCTGGGCGAGCTTTCCGTGGCGATGCCGGAAACCGGCGCGTTCCACGTCTATGCCGCCCGCTATCTTGGCCCGGCGACGGGCTATACCGTGGCGTGGCTCTACTGGCTGACCTGGACGGTGGCGCTCGGGTCGAGCTTTACCGCCGCCGGGTTCTGCATGCAGTACTGGTTCCCACAGGTGCCCGTCTGGGCGTGGTGCGTGGTCTTCTGCGTGGTGATTTTTGGCCTTAACGTCATCTCCACACGCTTCTTTGCCGAAGGGGAATTCTGGTTCTCGCTGGTGAAGGTCATCACCATCGTCGCCTTTATCATCCTCGGCGGGGCGGCGGTCTTTGGTTTCATCCCGATGCAGGACGGTTCACCCGCGCCGGGTTTAAGCAACCTCACTGCCGAGGGCTGGTTCCCGCACGGCGGCCTGCCGATCCTGATGACCATGGTGGCGGTGAACTTTGCCTTCTCCGGGACCGAGCTTATCGGCATCGCGGCGGGTGAAACGGAAAATCCGCATAAGGTCATTCCGGTTGCAATCCGCACCACCATCGCGCGGCTGATCATCTTCTTTATCGGCACCGTGTTTGTGCTGGCGGCGCTGATCCCGATGCAGCAGGCGGGCGTGGAAAAGAGCCCGTTCGTGCTGGTGTTTGAGAAGGTCGGTATTCCTTATGCGGCTGATATCTTTAACTTCGTGATCCTGACGGCGATCCTCTCGGCGGCGAACTCCGGGCTGTACGCGTCTGGCCGCATGCTCTGGTCGCTCTCGAATGAGAAAACGCTCCCGCGCTGCTTTGCCCGCGTGAACAAAAACGGCGTGCCGCTGACGGCGCTCTCGGTTTCCATGCTCGGCGGCGTGCTGGCGCTGTTCTCAAGCGTGGTGGCCCCGGATACGGTGTTTGTCGCGCTCTCGGCCATTTCTGGCTTTGCGGTGGTGGCAGTGTGGATCAGCATCTGCGCGTCGCACTTCGTTTTCCGCCGTCGTCATTTGCAGTCCGGCCAGCCGCTCTCTGCGCTGCAGTACCGCGCGCCGTGGTATCCGCTGGTGCCGGTGCTCGGTTTTATCCTCTGCGTGGTGGCCTGCGTCGGCCTGTGGTTTGACCCCAGCCAGCGGATTGCCCTTTATTGCGGGCTTCCGTTCGTCGCCCTGTGTTATGGTGCCTACTATCTGACCCGAAATATAACATCGCAGGAGCCTGAACATGTCGCAGAATAATCCGCTTACCGCCATCCTTGAAAAACAGCCGTTTGTGGTGCTGGATGGCGCAATGGCAACGGAGCTGGAAGCGCGCGGCTGTAACCTTGCAGACAGCCTCTGGTCTGCCAAAGTGCTGGTGGAAAACCCGGATCTTATTCGCGAAGTGCATCGTGATTACTACCGCGCGGGCGCGCAGGTGGCGATCACCGCCAGCTACCAGGCCACGCCTGTGGGCTTTGCGGCACGCGGTCTGGACGAGGCGCAGTCCCGCGCGCTGATTGGCAAAAGCGTGGAGCTGGCGCGCAAGGCGCGCGAAGCGTATCTGGCTGAAAATCCGCATGCGGGCACGCTGCTGGTGGCGGGATCCGTTGGGCCTTACGGCGCGTATCTGGCGGATGGCTCAGAGTATCGCGGCGACTACGTGCGTAGCGCCGAAGAATTCACAGAATTCCACCGCCCGCGCGTGGAAGCGCTGCTGGATGCGGGCGCTGACCTGCTGGCCTGCGAAACCCTACCGTCCTTTGAGGAGATTAAGGCGCTGGCGGCACTGCTGACCGAGTATCCCCGCGCCCGGGCGTGGTTCTCATTTACCCTGCGCGACAGCGAGCACCTGAGCGACGGTACGCCGCTGCGTGACGTAGTCAACGTGCTGGCAAACTACCCGCAGATTGTCGCGCTGGGCATTAACTGCATCGCCCTGGAAAATACCACGGCGGCGCTGAAGCATCTGCAAAGCCTGACGTCGCTGCCGCTGGTGGTCTACCCGAACTCGGGCGAGCATTATGACGCGGTAACCAAAACCTGGCATCACCACGGCGAAGCGTGCGAGACGCTGGTGGGGTATCTGCCGCAGTGGCTGGCGGCGGGAGCGAAGTTAATCGGCGGATGCTGTCGCACCACGCCGAAGGATATTGCGGAACTGAACGCACAGCGCTGATGACCTCACCCTGACCCTCTCCCACGGGGAGAGGGAAAAAACCAACCGCACAAAACCAACTATTCTTTCCCGCTTTTTTTCTAAAAACGAATCGTCATTAACGATTCTTTTTTATTCCTTTATCAAAATTCCTGCGCCGGAAATACTGCCCTCATAACAACAAGGGGAGCAGGCACTATGGCAAATTCATCGCGAATCACACTTCTCGGCGCGCTGGCGCTGTGGGCATTTCAGGCGCAGGCGGTGGACGTTACCGTCGCGTATCAAACCTCTGCGGAGCCGGCGAAGGTTGCGCAAGCAGACAATACCTTTGCGAAAGAGAGCGGCGCGAAGGTCGACTGGCGCAAGTTCGACAGCGGCGCGTCCGTCGTGCGTGCGTTAGCCTCCGGCGACGTGCAGATCGGCAATATTGGTTCAAGCCCGCTGGCGGTCGCGGCCAGCCAGCAGGTGCCGATTGAGGTTTTCCTGCTCGCCTCGCAGCTTGGTAACTCTGAAGCGCTGGTGGTGAAGAAAAACATCACCAAACCGGAAGATCTGATCGGCAAACGCATCGCCGTGCCGTTTATCTCCACCACTCACTACAGCCTGCTGGCGGCGCTGAAACACTGGGGCATCAAGCCGGGTCAGGTACAAATCATCAACCTGCAGCCGCCGGCGATTATCGCCGCCTGGCAGCGCGGCGATATTGACGGGGCCTACGTGTGGGCACCGGCAGTGAACGAACTGGAAAAAGACGGCACCGTGCTGACCGACTCCGAAAAAGTGGGCCAGTGGGGGGCGCCGACGCTCGACGTGTGGGTAGTGCGCAAAGACTTTGCCGAGAAGCATCCTGAGGTGGTGAAAGCCTTCGCCAAAAGCGCGATTGACGCCCAGCAGCCGTACATCAGCAATCCGGAAGAATGGCTGAAGCAGCCCGCCAACCTGGAAAAACTCTCCCGCCTGAGCGGCGTGCCGGAATCGGACGTGCCGGGGCTGGTGAAGGGCAATACCTATCTGACCCCCGCGCAGCAGGTGCAGCAGCTGAACGGGCCGGTGAGCAAAGCGATTGTTGATACCGCCACCTTCCTGAAAGAGCAGGGCAAAGTACCCGCGGTGGCGGCAGATTACAGCCAGTACGTGACCGACCGCTTTGTGAAATAAGGAGTCCGCCATGCTGAATATTACGAACCTGTACGCCGATTACGGTGGGAAACCCGCACTGGAGGACATCAACCTGACGCTGGACAGCGGTGAACTGCTGGTAGTGCTCGGCCCGTCCGGCTGCGGAAAAACCACGCTGCTGAATCTGATCGCCGGGTTTGTACCGTATCAGCACGGCACCATTCAGCTGGAAGGCAAAAAGGTGGAAGGCCCGGGCGCCGAGCGCGGGGTGGTCTTTCAGAACGAAGGGTTGCTTCCCTGGCGTAACGTGCAGGAAAACGTAGCGTTTGGGCTACAGCTTGCGGGTATTAACCGCGAACAGCGGCTGGAAACGGCGCGGGTGATGCTGAAAAAGGTCGGGCTGGAAGGGGCGGAAAAACGCTTTATCTGGCAGCTTTCCGGCGGTCAGCGCCAGCGCGTCGGCATTGCCCGCGCGCTGGCGGCCAATCCGCAGCTGTTGCTGCTGGACGAGCCGTTCGGGGCGCTGGATGCCTTCACCCGCGAGCAGATGCAAACCCTGCTGCTGCGCCTGTGGCATGAGACGGGCAAGCAGGTGCTGTTAATTACCCACGATATCGAAGAGGCGGTGTTTATGGCGACGGAGCTGGTGCTGCTCTCGCCGGGGCCGGGGCGCGTGCTGGAGCGCTTGCCGCTGGATTTCGCCCGCCGCTACGTCGCGGGCGAACCCGTGCGCAGCATCAAATCCGACCCGCGGTTTATTGAGCAGCGCGAATATGTCTTAAGCCGCGTGTTTGAGCAGCGGGAGGCCTTCTCATGAGCATCGTTTTCAGTGAAAAAACGCGCCGCACACGTCTGGCGCTGCGCTGGCCTTTCTCGCGCCAAATCACCTTGAGCGTCGGTACGCTGCTTGTACTGTGGGCATTGTGGTGGGCGGTTGCGGCCCTGCAGTGGGTCAGCCCGCTGTTTCTGCCGCCGCCGGGACAGGTGCTGGACAAACTCATTACCATCGCCGGGCCGCAGGGCTTTATGGATGCCACACTCTGGCAGCATCTTGGGGCAAGCCTGACGCGCATTCTGGTGGCGTTGCTGGCGGCGGTGATTATCGGTATTCCGGTCGGGATCGCGATGGGCCTAAGCCCGACGGTGCGCGGCATCCTCGACCCGCTGATTGAGCTTTACCGTCCGGTGCCGCCGCTGGCCTATCTGCCGCTGATGGTGATCTGGTTCGGCATCGGTGAAACGTCAAAAATCCTGCTGATTTATCTGGCGATTTTCGCCCCGGTTGCCATGTCGGCGCTGGCGGGCGTGAAGAGCGCCCAGCAGGTGCGGATCCGCGCGGCGCAGTCGCTGGGGGCCAGCCGCACGCAGGTGCTGCTGTTCGTGATTTTACCGGGCGCGCTGCCGGAGATTTTAACCGGGATACGCATCGGGCTTGGCGTGGGCTGGTCCACGCTGGTGGCGGCAGAGCTGATCGCCGCCACGCGAGGATTAGGGTTTATGGTGCAGTCGGCGGGGGAGTTCCTGGCGACTGACGTGGTGCTGGCAGGGATTGCGGTAATTGCTGCGATCGCCTTCGGATTAGAACTGGGGCTGCGCGCGTTACAGCGCCGCCTGACGCCCTGGCATGGAGAAATACAATGAGTGAACGTCTGACCATTACCCCGCTGGGGCCGTACATTGGCGCGCAGGTGTCGGGCCTGGATGTGACCCGTCCGCTGAGCGATAACCAGTTCGAGCAGCTGTACCACGCGGTGCTGCGCCATCAGGTGGTGTTCCTGCGCGAGCAGGCAATCACCCCGCAGCAGCAGCGCGCGCTGGCCCTGCGCTTTGGCGATCTGCATATCCACCCCGTCTATCCGCATGCGGAAGGGGTGGAGGAGATTATCGTTCTGGACACCCACAACGATAACCCGCCGGATAACGACAACTGGCACACCGATGTGACCTTTATCGAGACGCCTCCCGCCGGGGCGATTCTGGCGGCGAAGCTGCTGCCGGAGACGGGCGGGGATACGCTGTGGGCCAGCGGGATTGCGGCGTATGAGGCGCTTTCCGCACCGCTCCGGGTGCTCCTGAGCGGGCTGCGGGCGGAGCACGACTTCAAAAAATCGTTCCCGGAATACAAGTACCGTAAAACCGAAGAGGAGCACCAGCGCTGGCTGGAGGCGGTGGCGAAGCATCCGCCGCTGCTGCACCCGGTGGTGCGCACCCATCCGGTCACGGGCAAGCAGGCGCTGTTCGTGAACGAAGGATTTACGACGCGCATTGTGGACGTTACGGAAAAAGAGAGCGAGGCGCTGTTAGGTTTCCTGTTCGCACATATCACTAAACCGGAGTTTCAGGTGCGCTGGCGCTGGCAGGAGAACGACCTGGCGATCTGGGATAACCGCGTGACGCAGCACTATGCCAATGCGGACTATCTGCCGCAGCGAAGGATTATGCAGCGGGCGACGATTTTGGGGGATAAACCGTTTTATCGTGCGCCTTGATCCCCTCACCCTAACCCTCTCCCCAAAGGGGCGAGGGGACTGTACGGTGCGGTTTTCACCTTCTGAACAAAGGGCGAGGGGCTGTGTGGTACGTTTTTCACCCTCTCCCTTTTAGGGAGAGGGCTGGGGTGAGGGTGTTAAATGCGCCTCAATATACCGCTGATAGCGGTTCGCCTTCAGGTAACACAAATCCACCAGCACCAGACCGTCTACGCAGTTGTTAAACGCCGGGTCGCTGCCAAAATCAATAAACTGCACGCCGCCGGGTTCACAGAGTTCGGAATACTGCTTGTAGAGCGGCGGTATACCACAGCCCAGATTACCGAGCAGGGATTTCAGCTTTGTCAGGTCATCCACGTAATCCACGCCGCCAAACTGTGCCAGTACGTCCGGCAGCGACGCCGGGTAAGGCTGGCGTGACGCGGCCAGTGGATGCGTCGCCGGGAACCACAGGCGGTAAAAGGCGACCAGCAGATCCCGCGCCGCAGGCGGTAAGCCGCCGGAGATGGAGACGGGCCCAAACAGGTAGCGGTAGTGAGGGTAACGCGCCAGGTAAGCCCCGATGCCGGACCACAGATAGTCCAGACCGCGACGCCCCCAGTAGCGCGGCTGAATAAAGCTGCGCCCCAGCTCAATACCGTGCTCCAGCACGTCCTGCATTTTGTCGTCGTAGTGAAACAGGCTGTAACTGTACAGCCCATCAACGCCGCGCTTTTCGACCTGCATGGCCGTTGGCATAAAGCGATACGCGCCGACAATCTCCAGATCCTCTTCATCCCACAGGATCAGGTGCAGATAATCATCATCGTAGCTGTCGGTGTCCCGGCGTTTACCGCTCCCTTCCTCCACCGCACGAAACGCAATCTCGCGCAGGCGGCCCAGCTCGCGCAGAAGAGGAGCCTCTTCCTGCCCGTTGCGCTGCCACAGGTAGATGGTTTTGCCGTCGCTGGTTTTACCCAGACACTCGGCCTGCGCCAGTTCACGTCTCAGCGTGGCCCGGTCTTCCGGACGGGCAATCGCACACTGGGTTTTAAAAACGCCAGGCAATCCCTTGCCAAGACGCATCACGTGCTGACGGCACTGCTCGGCCATCTCACGAGACGAAAGGGTAGCGCTAAACCAGCTGTTCCACGCAATCTGCTGGCCGATTTTAATCGGCAGCTGGCTGTGGCGGCGGCGGAACATCTGCTGCATCAGCAGCAGCATCGACAATGTCGGTGACACCAGCGTGCTGGCATAAAAGAGCAGGCTGTTGTGCGCCTGAATATGCACCGGCAGCAGCGGGGCGCGCAGCTTGCTGGCGAGTTTGATAAAGCCGGAGTGCCATTTTTTATCGCGAATGCCTTTGCGCGTGGGCCGTGAAACTTCTCCCGCCGGGAAGAAGATCAGCACGCCCGCGTTTTGCAGATGCTGCTCCATCTGAATCAGGGACGACTTCGCCGTCCTGCCGCCCATATTGTCGACCGGAATAAACAGAGAACTGAGGGGCTCAAGGTGGGTCAGCATCCGGTTGGTCACGACTTTAACGTCGCGTCGCACGCGGGAGACGGCGTACATCAGCGCCAGCCCGTCCAGGGTGCCCGTCGGGTGGTTGGCAATAATGACCAGCGGGCCATGTTCGGGGATTTGTTCGAGATCGCGGGCGGAAACGGTGCAGAGAATATCAAGGTGTTCCAGAACTTGCTCCACCATATCCAGTCCTTTCAGGTGGCGGTGAGCGGCGGCAAACTGCTGGAATTCGTCTTCGTAAAACAGCCTTTTTAACAGACTTTTTTGCCAGGGTGCAGGCCTCGCCTGAGGCCAAAGATCGTCGAGAACGCTATCGAGGCTAAACATGATTACTCCTCCTGCCGTCTTGCGAAGACAGTAGAAGGAGCAGATGTCGGTTGTATTGCAGTTTGGTGAAGATTAGCGGAGGATTTTTTTCTCAGCCAGATCCAGCGCGAAGTAGCTGAAGATCAGATCCGCGCCCGAGCGTTTGATCGCCCCCAGGCTTTCGAGGATCACTTTCTCTTCGTCGATAGCCCCTGCCAGCGCGGCGAATTTGATCATCGCGTACTCGCCGCTCACCTGGTATGCCCCCAGCGGCAATTCGGTGCGCTCGCGGATGTCGCGCAGGATGTCGAGATACGCGCCAGCTGGTTTCACCATCAGGCAGTCTGCGCCCTGAGCTTCATCGAGCAGGGATTCACGAATTGCTTCGCGGCGGTTCAGCGGGTTCATCTGATAGGTCTTACGATCGCCCTTCAGCGCCGTGCCGGCTGCTTCACGGAACGGGCCGTAGAACGAGGAGGCAAATTTGGTGGAGTAGGACATGATGGCGGTGTCGGTAAAGCCTGCCGCATCCAGCGCCTGACGGATCGCCTGAACCTGGCCGTCCATCGCCGCAGACGGCGCGATGAAGTCCGCACCCGCAGCGGCAGCGACCACAGCCTGCTTGCCGAGGTTCAGCAGGGTGGCATCGTTATCCACGCCATGATCGCACAGCACGCCGCAGTGACCATGGGAGGTGTATTCGCAGAAACAGGTGTCGGACATGACCACCATTTCCGGCACGGTCTCTTTGCAGATGCGGGACATGCGGGCCACGAGCCCGTCTTCTTTCCACGCATCGCTGCCGGTCGCGTCAGTATGGTGGGAGATGCCGAAGGTCATCACCGAGCGGATCCCCGCGTTGGCGATGCGTTCGATCTCGCGCGCCAGATATTTTTCAGGAATGCGCATCACGCCCGGCATGGCTTCGATGGCTTTGTAGTCATCAATCTCTTCTTCAACAAAAATCGGCAACACCAGATCGTTTAAGGTCAGTGTTGTCTCTTCAAACATAGCGCGCAGTGCAGGTGACTTGCGCAGGCGGCGGGGGCGTGCAATTAAATCGGTCATGGTATGCCTGATGTTTGTGGAACAAAGAAGGTTAGTGTAACCGAAAGCACCGTGAGGTGTTTATTAAAGTGGGCGGTTTAGCGGTAGATAATGCAAGACTGCGGAAGGGGGAGCGTTCGGGGCAAACGGTTTAACATCAACCGCTTGCCCTGAGATTATTAAGATCAGTTAGATGCGGTAAGCACCTGGGCTTTATTGGCGCTCAGCTCAGCCACCAGGTTATTAATGCCGTCACTCATATTAACGAAGCGCGTGTTAGGAGAACGGGTGACCACCACAAACGCGCCCACGTTGGACTGCGGAATCATCGCCATGTAGGTGATGAATCCGCCGCCGCCGCCGGTTTTCTGAATAATGCCCGGACGGCCATTTTTCGGCGCCATATAGACCCAGCCCAGGCCGAGCGCATCGGCTTTACCCGGCACGTCCATCCCGATGACGCGGTGCAGCTGAGTACGCTGATAAATGAGGGTCTGCATACGATCGGCCTGGCTGCTGCGGGAGTAGAAATCCGAAGAAAGGAACTGCTGCATCCAGCGCATCATGTCGCCAGGGGTGGAATAGACCCCGCCGCTGCCCACGGCCGCCAGCGTGTTGTTACACGGGCTTGCGCCTTTCTCTGCCACCATCAGGCGTTTGCACTGGTCCGGGGAAGGGGTAAAGGTGGTGTCTTTCATGCCCAGCGGACGCGTGATCTGCTCTTCAAACAGCTGCGGATAAGGTTTGCCCGCCGCCGCTGAGAGCGCATCCGCCAGCAGATCGAACGCCAGGTTCGAGTAAGAGGCCTGCGAGCCCGGGGCGGATTTCAGCGTGGCGGTACTCAGGTAGTTCCAGCGCTGTTGGCGCGTTGGCCAGACAAAAACGTCGCGGTGCGCTGCGCCGCCCGGCTGCTCGCGCGGCAGAGCGCTGGTGTGGGTTGCCAGGTTCACAAGGCGGATTGGCGTGCCCTGATACGTCGGAACACGGGCACCCGGCGGGGCGTATTTGCTGAGCGGATCGTCGAGCTTCACCACGCCCTGGTCGAGTAGTTTCACCAGCATTTCACTGGTCATCAGCTTGGTTAAGGACGCGACGCGTACAACGGAATCCAGCTGCGGGCGAACGTTATTACCTGGACGTGTTTCACCAAAGCTGCGGAAAACGCGCTGGTTGCCGTCGATGACCACCATTGCCATCCCGGTCGCGCCGCTGCCGTAATAGATAAGGTTCGCGTAGCGATCGGCAATATCTGAAGCCAAAACGGGCGCCGTCAGCGGCTGGGCTGCCTGGGCGGTGGAGAAGCTCACCGCACACAGCGCGGCAAAAGAGAGCAGACAACGTTTCAACGAAAAGCATCCATGAAGTGAATGAGGAAAGTAATGGGTATTTATACTACTAATCGGCACCGTGCAATGCCCCGATTAGCATAACCATAGCGAGAAAAACGTAACCATGGGTAAATATGAAGAATTTCCCTGCGAGTGCTCTCCCATTTTGTGACATCGGGCTTATGATAGGTACCAGTGTTACTCAATCTTGCGGAGAATGGTATGTCTGAAAAGCGTGTTGTAATGGTGGTTGATATGCAGAACGGGGTGTTTGAAACCCCTCGTCATCAGCGCAAGAACTGTGTCTCTTTGATCAACCAGCTTACGCAGGCAGCCGACACGGTGATTTTTATTCAGCATGCCGAGGCCGGGGGGCTGGAAGAGGGAAGTGAAGGGTTTGCGTTGCTGCCTGAACTCCATCAGCCCGCTGGCGCGCTGTACGTGACCAAGACCGCGTGTGATGCTTTTTACAACACCACGCTAGAAACGCTATTACGCGAGCAGGGCATTCGTGAGTTTGTCATTTGCGGCTGCGCCACCGACTACTGCGTTGATGCCACGGTCAAAAATGGCGTCAGCCGGGGTTACCACATTACCGTGGCGGAAGATGCCCATACCACCGCCAACCGCCCGGCAGCTGAAGCACACATCCTGATTAACCATCACAACGACGTCTGGCGAAACTTCATTGCGCCGGCGAACCCTGTCGCGGTGAAACGCACCGAAACAATTCTCGAAAACTGGAAAGCGAACTAATAATCAACCCACGGGTCTGACCTTTTTGCCCGAGCCGGGAGACCGGCCCGGGCAAGGTATTCGTGTGGTAATGCGTTGAGCACAGCAACAACCATAACAACAAGAAGGAAGCATCATGTTTAAGTCTTTTTTCCCAAAGCCGGGGCCTTTTTTCCTGTCGGCATTTATTTGGGCACTGATCGCGGTCGTGTTCTGGCTGGCGGGCGGCGGTGCATGGCTGGCACGCATCGTGGGGGCGACAGGCGAGGTGCCAATTAGCGCGGCGCGCTTCTGGTCGTTCAGCTATCTGCTGTTTTATGCCTATTACGCGCTGTGCGTGGGGCTGTTTGCGCTGTTCTGGTTTAATTATTCCCCTCATCGCTGGCAGACGTGGTCCATTCTGGGAACGTCGCTGATTATTTTTGTCACCTGGTTTCTGGTCGAAGTGAGCGTAGCCATTAACGCGTGGTATGCCCCGTTCTACGATCTCATCCAGAAAGCGCTGAGCGCCCCTAACAGGGTGCCAATCGGCGAGCTTTATAATCAGTTAAAAATTTTTATGGGCATTGCGATGATCGCTGTCACCGTGGCGGTGCTGAATAATTTCTTCGTCAGCCATTACGTCTTCCGCTGGCGTACGGCGATGAACGAATTCTACATGACGCACTGGGAGCGTCTGCGTCATATTGAGGGTGCTGCTCAGCGCGTTCAGGAAGACACCATGCGTTTCGCGTCAACGCTTGAGGATATGGGCGTCAGCCTGCTTAATGCCATCCTGAAACTGTTTGCGTTCTTACCGATTCTGGTCGCGCTTTCTCCCCATATTTCAGCATTGCCGATTGTCGGACATTTACCGTACGGCCTGCTCATCCCGGCGCTGATTTGGTCGCTTATGGGCACAGGCCTGCTTGCCGTCGTCGGGATTAAGCTGCCGGGCTTAGAGTTTAAGAACCAGCGTGTTGAAGCGGCCTATCGTAAGGAACTGGTCTACGGAGAGGACGACCCAACGCGCGCTGCGCCCCCGACGATAAAAGAGCTGTTCCGCAACGTCCGTTTCAACTACTTCAGGCTCTATTTCCACTACATGTATTTCAATATTGCCCGTATTTTCTATCTGCAGGTCGATACTGTTTTTGGACTATTCCTGTTGTTCCCATCTATTGTTGCGGGAACAATCACGCTGGGCTTACTGACCCAGATTACGAACGTGTTCGATCAGGTCAGAAACTCATTACAGTATCTGATCAACTCCTGGACCACGCTGGTAGAGTTGATGTCTATCTATAAACGTCTGCGCAGCTTTGAACATGAGCTGGGCGATCGTGACCTGCAGGAAGTCACCAACACATTTAGCTAATACAGGAAGTTGCTATGTCTTTTGCCTTACCGCGTGCGTTACCGTTGTCCTTGCTGGCTGCCCTCGTTCTGGCGGGCTGCGCCGAAAAAGGGGCGACTCCGCTTAAAAAGGGTGAGAAGCCCGTGGATGTGGCAAGCGTTGTGCGGCAAAAAATGCCCGCCAGCGTGAAGGATCGCAATGCGTGGGCCGATGCGCTGGCAAAAACCTTCGAAAGCCAGAAGATTGCCCCTACCGAGGAGAATATCTGCTCGGTGCTGGCGGTGGCACAGCAGGAGTCGATGTACCAGTCAGACCCGGTGGTGCCGGGTCTCAACAAAATCGCCTGGAAAGAGATTGACCGCCGCGCGGAATCAATGCATATCCCGGTGTTCCTCGTGCATACCGCGCTGAAAATCACCTCGCCAAACGGTAAAAGCTACAGCGAACGGCTGGACACGGTGAAAACCGAAAAACAGCTCAGCGCCATCTTTGATGATTTCATTAACATGGTGCCGATGGGACAGAAACTGTTTGGCTCGCTGAATCCGGTTCACACCGGCGGCCCGATGCAGGTGAGCATTGCGTTTGCTGAGAAGCATACCGACGGCTACCCGTGGGAAATTGACGGTACGGTGCGTCAGGAGGTCTTCTCCCTGCGCGGCGGGCTGTGGTTCGGCACGTATCATCTGCTGAACTATCCGGCGAACTACAGCGAGCCGCTGTACCGCTTTGCAGACTTTAACGCAGGCTGGTATGCCAGCCGTAACGCGGCGTTTCAGAGTGCGGTCAGCCGCGCAAGCGGCGTCAAGCTGGCGCTGGACGGCGATCTTATCGCCTACGGCAGCAGCGAGGCGGGAAGCACCGAGCGGGCGATCCGGAAATTATCGACAGCGCTTGATATGAGTAATAGCGACATTCGGCGTCAGCTTGAGAAAGGCGACAGCCTGGCGTTTGAGAAAACGGATCTCTACAAGAAGGTATTTGCCCTTGCAGAGAAGAAGAGTGGGAAAACGTTACCGAGGGCTATTCTGCCGGGTATTCAGCTGGAAAGCCCTAAGATCACGCGTAACCTGACAACAGCATGGTTCGCGAAACGCGTGGACGATCGACGGGCTCGCTGTATGGGGCTTTAATGGCGACGACGAAAGCGCAGGACGAGCGCGACAACGCCTAAAATCATACACCCCGCGAGGAAGGGAACGAGGCCAAACAGCGTGCTCACGCCAAACCCGATTTCAACCCGCGGGCGTCCGTTATCCTGCACCTGCATCAGATGTTCATAAACGCCCGGCGCGTGCACCAGCATATTGAGCAGCTGGGAGCCAGCCCAGAAACAGAACAGGACAAACAGGGCATACGCGATATTACCCGCCGTGGAGGTTTTTGGTTTGCCGCCAAAAATCGGTTTCGACAATGTAAAGTCAGCCATGTTGACCTCCCGAGATATCACTCTGTTTTAATACGCGTCTTACGGAGTGAGTTTGACAGGTCATCGCATTTGTCAATATCAGAATCGTGGTAATTTTCGCTCAGGAATTCTCCTGGATTGTTGATTTCTGCAGCATGTCACAATTTGTTAACTTAAATGAAACTGCGCCGCGTTTCAGAATTTCCGCATCTGCCACAGACCTGGCGGTAAAACTGTGAGAGGATGTCTTTTTTTCCCTGCCGGAGTTGTTATGAAGCTCACGTCCAAACTTCGCCGTGACTGGCACTACTACGCCTTTGCTATTGGCCTGATTTTTATTCTTAACGGCGTCGTGGGGCTGTTGGGATTTGAGGCAAAAGGCTGGCAAACCTATGCCGTGGGCCTGGTGACCTGGGTAATCAGTTTCTGGCTCGCAGGGTTGATTATCCGCCGTCGTCCGGAAGAGACGACAGCGGAGGAGACGGCTAAGGGTGCCGATTAACCGTTAACGGAACTTTTCAGGGCGCTGTCGGCGGCGTGACGCTCCAGCGCCAGTTCGATCAGGCGGGTGATCAGCTCAGAGTAGCCTAGCCCGCTGGCCTGCCACAGTTTTGGATACATGCTGATGTTGGTGAAACCCGGCAGCGTGTTGATTTCATTGATCACAACTTCGTTCTCCGGCGTCAGGAACACATCTACGCGCGCCATGCCGCTGCAGCCGAGCGTCTGATAGGCGCGAATGGCGATCGCCCGGATCGCGTCGTTGATCACCGGATCGATATTCGCCGGAACGACAACCTGTGCGCCTTTATCATCAATGTATTTGGTGTCATAGGAGTAGAAGTCGCTGTTTAAGACCACTTCACCGCAGGTGCTCGCCTGTGGAAAATCGTTGCCCAGCACGGCGCACTCAATTTCGCGGCCTTTGATCCCCTGCTCAACCACCACTTTATGGTCGAACTCAAACGCCATACGAACGGCCTGCGTGAACTCTGCTTCGCTGGTGACTTTGCTGACGCCCACGGAGGAGCCCTGATTGGCCGGCTTCACAAACAGCGGCAGACCCAATTCAGCGCTGATCTGCGCGAAGCTGTGCTTATCGCGGTTGGCGCGGGTGAGCGTCACGAATGGTGCGATATTCAGGCCGGCATCACGCAGCAGACGTTTGGTGACGTCTTTGTCCATGCAGGCGGCGGAGCCCAGTACGTCCGAGCCGACGAACGGCAGGTTGGCCATGCGCAACATCCCCTGCAGGGAACCATCTTCGCCCAGGGTGCCGTGCACGATAGGGAAGACCACGTCGATCTGGGCGAGAGCCTGCGCGTTGCCTGCGTCGATGAGCTGTCCCTTCATGACGCCGGGTACGGTGGCGACGCTGATCTCCGAAGGGTTGAGGGCGATGTGCGCCGGATCGTGGGCATTCAGCAGATACTGGCTGGCATCGTTAACGTGCCACTGGCCCTGTTTATCAATGCCCAGCAGCACCACGTCGAAACGGCTTTTATCGATCGCATCAACGATATTTTTAGCCGATTGCAATGACACCTCGTGCTCTGCTGATTTTCCCCCAAAGACAATACCTACGCGCTGCTTTGCCATCTCACTCTCTTCCAGTCTGACGAAAAGCCAATAACATACCACGATGCCCTGCGGGTTTCGCGGCCTTCTGCCATAATGTTTTGGGGAACAGTGAGGGGGGAGAGTGAAAGGAAAAACGCTGCTGATCGTTTTCATCCTTGGGGCAATCGCAACGGCGGGCTATCGCTGGTTGCCGTCTTACTACAACCCCTTCACGCCGCTGACCCTGGACGACCCGCCTGGCCGCATTACCCAGTATAAACTTCGGCGCTTAACGCCCGAAGCCTGCTCGAGCCTGTTAGCGCAGGCTAATCAAAGAAACCTTATTCGCACCCAGGCGGTCGCTGACAGCGGCGGGGAATGTCCGCTGAGCGACGTCGTGCGCGTGCGAGACTTCGGCCCGGTGAGCCTGAACGGCAGTTTTCTTGCCAGCTGTCCGCTGGCGCTCAGCTCGGCCCTGTTTGTCAGCCAGCAAGCCCGGCCCCTGACTAAACGCTTCACCGGCAGTGAACTGACCCGCATTGAGCACCTCGGCAGCTTTGCCTGCCGCAATATCTACCACCGGCCCGATGCGCGGCGCAGCGAGCATGCCACGGCAGAGGCGCTGGATATCGCCGCTTTTCGGCTGGCGAACGGGGAGCATGTTACGGTGCTGAAGGGCTGGAAATCGGCAAAAACGCAGCCCTGGTTGAAGGCTCTGCTGGCGGCAAGCTGCGGCTACTACGGTAACGGTCTTGGGCCGGAGTATAACGCGGCGCACGCCAGCCATTTTCATCTGGGAATGCGCGGTTTTGGCCTCTGTCGCTGAAGCATAATCTTCCGCCAGAAAATGGATGATTTGCGACTTATTTCACAAATATGATGACTGGGAAGATAAAACACCAAAGTCAGCAAGGCCGCATCTCTGGTGCGACGTTAAGGCGCGTAACTTGCTAATCTGACGGCGAATTCGCCTAAAAATGAAGACTATTTCTGTATGGAATCCTGGAAAGTTAATCTCATCTCGGTCTGGTTCGGCTGCTTCTTTACAGGGCTTGCCATCAGCCAGATCCTGCCGTTCCTGCCGCTGTACGTCTCGCAGCTGGGGGTCACCTCGCATGAAGCGCTCTCCATGTGGTCCGGCCTGACGTTCAGCGTCACGTTTCTGGTTTCCGCCATTGTGTCACCGATGTGGGGCAGCCTGGCCGACAGGAAAGGGCGCAAGCTGATGCTGCTGCGCGCCTCGCTCGGGATGGCGATAGCTATTCTGCTCCAGGCCTTTGCCACCAACGTCTGGCAGCTGTTTTTCCTGCGGGCGGTGATGGGGCTGACGTCCGGGTATATTCCCAACGCCATGGCGCTGGTTGCCTCTCAGGTGCCGCGCGAGCGCAGCGGCTGGGCGCTGAGTACGCTCTCTACCGCCCAGATCAGCGGCGTTATCGGCGGCCCGCTGCTGGGGGGCTTTCTGGCTGACCACGTCGGGCTGCGCGCGGTGTTCATCATCACCGCGATCCTGCTGGTGATCAGCTTTCTGGTTACGCTCTTTCTTATCAAAGAGGGTGGCCGCCCCGTTATCAGTAAATCTGAGCGCCTGAGCGGCAGGGCCGTCTTCGCCTCGCTGCCTTACCCGGGACTCGTGATTAGCCTGTTTGTCACCACCATGGTGATCCAGCTCTGCAACGGTTCGGTCGGCCCGATTCTGGCGCTGTTTATTAAGTCGATGGAGCCGGACAGCAACAATATCGCCTTTCTCAGCGGCATGATTGCCGCCGTGCCGGGCGTTTCCGCGCTGATCTCTGCCCCGCGCCTGGGCAAGTTAGGTGACAGGATCGGCACGGCGCGCATCCTGATGGCGACGCTGATTTTTGCGGTGGTGCTCTTTTTCGCCATGTCGTTTGTTACCTCTCCGCTTCAGCTGGGCGTGCTGCGATTTTTACTCGGCTTCGCGGATGGCGCTATGTTGCCTGCCGTACAGACGTTGCTGGTCAAATATTCCAGCGACCAGGTCACGGGGCGTATTTTTGGTTATAACCAGTCTTTTATGTATTTAGGCAACGTTGCCGGTCCGCTTATTGGCGCATCCGTTTCTGCAATGGCGGGTTTTCGCTGGGTATTTGCCGCGACGGCGATAGTCGTTTTAATCAATATTATTCAGCTGGCTATTGCCCTGCGTCGCCGCAGGCAAATAGCGGAGGCGAAATCGGCGAAATAACCGCTGTTAGATGTATTATATATTCTTATGGTTGCCGCATTTTTATATAACAAAATGCGGCGTTTATTTTATAGAAAAACGTTTCGCTGAAAATGCCGGGGCGCTAATTTGGCGGCAACGTCACTTTTGCATAAGATAATACTTTTCTCCGCTTTGCATATTTCATTCCTGGTGTTAATTTCAGAGAAAATCCCATAAGGAAATAGCACGATGAAGAATCTCATTGCTGAGTTGCTGGTCAAGCTTGCACAAAAGGAAGAGGAGTCGAAAGAGCTGGTCGCCCAGGTCGAAGCGCTGGAAATCGTTGTCACGGCGCTGCTGCGGCAGATGGCAACATCTGACCAGCAGGCGTTGATTGATAGCATCGAAGGGGCGCTGGACAAAGCGCGGCCCGATACGCAGGTTCCGCCAGAGGATGCCGAGTTGCTGCAGCAATACGTAAAGAAGCTGTTGAGGCATCCGCGCAGTTAAGCCGTTACGGACGGTGCTGACATATCATAAAATTGTCATGCCGGATGCCTGTAGTCGCTCTGTTTTATTTTTTATGTATTGGGACCTGGATAAAATAAATTGAAACAGAGCGCATGTTTTATCGCGTTACTTCCCCTGTTAATTACCCCGGCTATTTATGCCGAGACCGTCCATTTCGGCGCGCTGGATATGAAATGATAAATTCCCGGCGGAAATCACATCTGCCGGGTGGTTTTTTTTCTGTCACGAACCAGACTTACAGGGAATGTTCACAAAAGGATGGTGCAATGAAAACAACATTACTGGTTACTCTGTTCTCCGGCCTGTTCCTGATCTCCTCGGCGAATGCGGAAGAGAAAACGCTCACGCCGCAGCAGCAACGTATGACCACCTGCAATCAACAGGCGACGTCCCAGAGTCTCAAGGGGGATGCGCGTAAGACCTACATGAGCGACTGCCTGAAAAACGGCGCCGCGAAACCCGGCGAAAAAAGCCTGACGCCGCAGCAGCAAAAAATGCGCGAGTGTAATGCGAAAGCGACCGAACAGTCCCTGAAGGGAGACGATCGCAGCAAGTTCATGAGTGCCTGCCTGAAGAAAAAAGTGTAGTTCTAACGGGTGAGCGGCGCGGGCTGCTCACCCGAAATTTCATACTTTCCCCGCAGACCCCCTCTCTATAATTTGGGAAAATGTTTCAGAATATTCCCAAAAATGATGAATGATGAAACGTATTACACCAAAAAGCGCATTCGGGAAGAGTGGAGTTTAACTCTTTCTCAGGATGACCCTCACCGCGCCGGCTTCCAGCTCGCCAGGCGAGTTCGGCTGGCGCGCGCTGTCGGGCTGGCGGCGATGTTTTTCCCCGTGGCAGAAATGCTTGTCAGCCATTTTTTACCCGGCGGCTGGTGGTTGTTACTGGTGGGGTGGGCATTCGTCTGGCCGCACTTCGCCTGGCAGTTATCCTGCCGCGCCGCTTCACCTCTTCAGCAGGAGATCTTCAACCTTAAGATGGATGCCATTATCGCCGGGCTATGGATTGGCGTGATGGGAGTTTATGCGTTACCTGCGGCAGCGCTGTTGATGATGGTGGGTATAAATATGATGGGCTCAGGCGGCTGTCGTCTGTTTATTTCAGGGATGGCACTCACCACGCTTTCCGTGCTGGTCACATTACCTCTCGTTGGCCGCGTGGTGCCCTTTAATCCGGGAGTGCTGGAGTGGGGCTTAACGCTTCCCGTCCTTATGCTTTATCCCATGCTGTTTGCCTGGCTTAGCCATCGCACTGCCGTCAGGCTGGCGGAACATAAGCGGCGGTTGGAAATGATGAGTACCCGTGACGGCATGACCGGGGTCTTTAACCGTCGACATTGGGAAATGCTGCTGCGCAATGAGTTTGAGCTCTGTCGCCGGAGCCACTGCACCGCCACGATATTGCTGATTGATATCGACCACTTTAAAAACATCAACGATACCTGGGGGCACGACGTGGGCGACAAGGCTATCGTGGCCATTACCCGCCAGCTCCAGATGTCGGTGCGGTCAGGCGATGCGATAGGTCGGTTTGGCGGGGATGAATTCGCGGTGATTATGTCCCAGACGGCCGCTGAAAGCGCCATCGCCGTCATGTCGCGGGTTCACGCGCGGCTGGAAACGCTCTCGTTACCGTGTGCGCCGAAAGAGCCTCTGCGCATCAGCGTGGGCGTGGCTCCCTGGGGACCGCAGTTTGTGCACTATCGGGAATGGCTGAAGGCGGCAGATGTGGCGCTGTATAAGGCGAAAAATGCCGGGCGCGGCCGCACCGAAGTGGCGGCCTGACGCCCGACCAGACATCAGGATTTACTCAGCTTCTCTGACTTTTCCATGCATTTGGCCATCGCCTCGATGACGGCCGAACGGAACCCGCGCTCTTCCAGCACCCGCACCGCTTCGATGGTGGTACCGGCCGGGGAGCAGACCATATCTTTCAGTTCTCCCGGGTGTTTACCGGTCTCCAGCACCATTTTGGCGGAGCCCATCACTGCCTGTGCGGCGAATTTATACGCCTGCGCACGCGGCATACCGCCAAGCACGGCGGCGTCCGCCATCGCTTCTAAAAACATGAAGACGTACGCGGGGGCTGAACCGCTCACGCCGACCACCGGATGGATCATCGATTCCGCAATCACTTCCGCCTCGCCGAAGCAGCGGAAAATGTTCAGCACGTCCGCTACCTCTTCTGAGGTCACCAGCGCGTTAGGGGTGACGGAGGTCATGCCAGCGTTGACCAGTGAGGGGGTATTCGGCATCGCGCGGACGATTTTACGGTCGTGGCCCAGCGCGCGGGCCAGCTGATCGAGCGTCACGCCCGCGGCAATCGACACGACCAGCGTCTCTTTATTCAGGCTGGAGGTGATGTCGCTTAACACTTTGATCATGATGTTCGGCTTAACGGCACCAAAGACGATATCGGCAACCTGGGCCACCTCCTGCGCGCTTTCGGCGGCGTTGATCCCGTATTGATCGCGCAACGCGGCGACGTTATCCGGTGACGGGGTATAGACCCAAATCTGACCCGGCAGGACCTGCCCGCTGGCGATCAGGCCGCCCAGGATGGCTTTGCCCATGTTACCGCAGCCGATAAACCCGATTTTCTTATCCATCACGATTCTCCGTCATTATGCGTTGTTTTCTCTGATTGATAGCTTAACAACGAAATGCAGGCGACAATAGTCGGCAGAGTCATTATGGGGAGACAATATGGCGATTTGGGTTGATGCGGACGCGTGTCCGAATGTGATTAAAGAGATTTTATTCCGCGCCGCCGAGCGCGTTCAGATGCCGCTGACGCTGGTGGCGAACCAGAATATTCGCGTACCGCCTTCGCGGTTCATCCGCTCCTTGCGGGTGCCGGCCGGGTTCGACGTAGCGGATAACGAAATAGTTCGTCTGTGCAGCGCGGAGGATCTGGTTATTACCGCCGACATACCGCTGGCGGCTGAAGTGCTGGAGAAAGGGGCGGCGGCGCTCAACCCACGCGGTGAACGTTATTCGCCTTCAACCATTCGTGAAAAGCTCACCATGCGCGATTTTATGGATACGATGCGGGCCAGCGGCGTGCAGACCGGTGGGCCGGACAGCCTGTCCCAGCGCGATCGCCAGCAGTTTGCCGCCGAACTGGATAAATGGCTGCTGGAAGTGAAGCGCCGTACAGCGTAATGATAATTATTGTCAATTTGTGGTACAGTGTGGCTTCCACAGGGTTGTCATCCCGTACCGCTTTGCAGTAAAGTAATCGACACATCTTCTGCAATTATTTCTTTACACTCTTCAGCCATTCGGCATCAAGGGGAACACCTGGCTATGACCCAACCCATCTTTTTAGTTGGCCCCCGCGGCTGTGGGAAAACCACCGTTGGCCTGGAACTGGCACGCGCGTGTCATCGTCAGTTTATTGATACCGACCACTGGCTGCAGACCGAGGCCGGCAAAACCATTGCAGACATCGTGGAGCAAGAGGGATGGGAAAGCTTTCGCGCCCGCGAAACGGCCGCGCTGAAAGCGGTCACCACGCCGTCAGCCGTCATTGCGACGGGAGGCGGCATTGTTCTGGCCGAATGTAATCGTCACTTTATGCGCGAAAAAGGCATTGTGATCTATCTCTGCGCGCCGGTGGCGGCGCTGGTCGGGCGCCTTGAGGCATTTCCTGAAGAGGGACAACGCCCGGCGCTGACGTCAAGGCCGCTCAGCGAAGAGGTGAGCGAAGTGCTGGCCGAGCGCGATGCCCTGTACCGTGAAGCGGCGCACCATGTTGTGGATGCCTCTGCGGCCCCGGAAGATGTGGTAATTCAGATTATTACCGCCCTGCGTCTGGCGTGTGCCAGCTAACCGCCGTCTATACTGATAGCTCAGACATAAAAAAAGGATGAGCTATGCCAACCAGACCTCCCTATCCGCGCGAAGCACGTATTGTTACCGTTGAAAAAGGCAATGGCGACCAGACTGTCACCTGGTACCAGCTGCGTGCCGATCACCCCAAACCGGACTCGCTGATCAGTGAACATGAGACTGAACAGGAAGCGCTGGATGCCAAACGGCGCTACGAAGATCCCGATAAGTCATGAATGTTTTCCTAAACGCTCCAATACCGTGCCTGAATCACACTTTTTACTCATCGCAAATGTTAAGCAGGAGTTAATATTTAGTTATTACAGGTAGCTCCGTTACCGGCAGGCGATCTTTACATTTCGGGACAGAGATCGCCTGCTACGCTTGGTGCTGTTTTGTTGAAAAAACGAACTGTGCAGCGTAGTGAGCCTGTACCTGTGTACACGTTTTTGTAGTGATGGAAGGCGAAGAAGATGAAGGCAACGTTGGCGATCCTCACCATTGGTGTGGTCCCTGTAAGCGAAGTGTTACCGCTCTTAACCGAGCATGTATCTGAACAACAGATCACGCATCTTAGCCTGCTGGGTAAGATGAGTCGGGAAGAGGTCATGGAAGACTACGCTGTAGAGGCGGGGGAGGATCCCCTGGCGACGTTATTAAGCGACGGTAAACTGGCGCATGTTTCTCGACAGAAAATTGAGCGTTCGCTGCAGGCTGTAATAGAAGTACTCGATAATCAAGCGTATGACGTTATTTTGCTGATGAGTACCGCCCCCATTAAGGGACTCATTGCGCGTAATGCGATTCTGCTTGAGCCAATGCGCATTATTCCTCCGCTGGTTGCCTCCATTGTTGACGGGCACCAGGTTGGGGTCATTGTGCCCATTGAGGAGCTCATGGACAACCAGGAAGCAAAATGGCATGTGCTCGAAAAAACGCCTCTGTATGCTCTGGCAAACCCCTTCTGGGACAGCGAGGCTAAACTCATTGCTGCCGGGAAGGCGCTGCTGGAGAGAGGGGCAGATGTGTTGATTCTGGACTGTCTTGGTTTCCACCAGCATCACCGGGATTTACTGCAAAAGGCGCTGGACGTGCCGGTGCTGTTATCCAACGTTCTGATGGCTCGCCTGGCCTCAGAGCTTCTGACGTAATGATTTTGCGTGACAGGTGATGAGCATGGCCCCTATAGTGAATTTTTATCTCTGAATATAAGGGCCAGTTCATGCTTCAAAGTAACGAATACTTTTCCGGTAAAGTGAAATCCATCGGTTTTACCAGCAGCAGCACTGGCCGCGCCAGTGTGGGCGTGATGGCTGAAGGGGAATACACCTTTGGCACGGCTGAAGCGGAAGAGATGACGGTGGTCAGCGGCGCGCTGAACGTCTTACTGCCGGGTGAAACGGAATGGAAAGTTTACGCTGCCGGGCAAGTTTTCAACGTACCTGGCCACAGCGAGTTCCATTTGCAGGTTGCTGAGCCGACCTCTTATCTGTGCCGCTACCTGAAATAAAAAATAAGCCGGGTGGCGCTCACGCTTACCCGGCCTACGTTTTGCCTGTTATCTCTGCGCTTCGCCGCCAAGACCTTCCACCAGATTCTGAATTAACGCGGCCAGCTCGCCGGTCATCAGGATAAAGTCCGCGTCAAAGCGCTGGGCGTAATCTTCCCGGTCGATATCTTCGTTCTGATCGCGCAGTTCATCGCAGAACTTCAGACGCTTCACGGAGCCGTCGTCACACATCACGAACTGAATGCGCTGCTGCCAGTCGAGCGCCAGTTTGGTGACCACTTTACCAGCCTCAATGTGTACGGCG
The DNA here is from genome assembly GCF_058354905.1 of Enterobacter sp. ECC_219_Taxon_10. Classification (NCBI taxonomy): domain Bacteria; kingdom Pseudomonadati; phylum Pseudomonadota; class Gammaproteobacteria; order Enterobacterales; family Enterobacteriaceae; genus Enterobacter; species Enterobacter sp. ECC_219_Taxon_10. The sequence goes on from NZ_CM178005.1 coordinate 1,056,247, forward strand.
ATCTCGTCGCTCACCAGATCCTGCTTCTTCGCGCGGATCACGCCGCCATCTTCCAGCAGGGCTTTCAGCTCGGCCTCGTCCAGGATCTGGAAACCTTGCGCCGCGGTACCGCTGCGGACCCATTCGGTCAGGGTCAGCTCAATCGGCGTTTCCAGCGCCAGCGGAACGACCGGTAAAGAGCCGATGCTTTTACGCAGCAGGGCCAGCGTATCTTCGGCTTTTTTGGCGCTGGCGCAGTCCACCATAATCAGCCCGTTAACGGTATCGATCCACATCATCGTCTGGCTGAAGCGGCTAAAGGCGCGCGGCAGCAGAGAGTGCAGCACTTCGTCTTTCAGCGAATCTTTTTCGGTTTTTTTCAGCTTGCGGCCCTGTTCGGCTTCCAGCTTGAAAATTTTTGCTTCAAGCGCCTGCTTAACCACCGGCGTGGGCAGAATTTTCTCTTCTTTGCGGGCGCAGACGATGATTTGACCCGTGCTGCTGGCGTGGGTCAGTGCATCGCTTTGTGAGCCCATTGGCGGAACCCAGCCGGTTTTCGCCATATCCTGGCTACCGCAAGGGGAAAAGCTATAAGCGGCTAACTGTTTTTCCATCTCTTCTGCGCGCAGCGAAACGTCGCGGCTGAGACGGTAAACCATCAAATTTTTGAACCACAGCATGATAATTTCCACGGCCTTGTCGTTAAATCAGCGGGCATGATAACGAATTGTCGCATCGCTTGCATTGCTAATCGGGAAGCGTGCTTCTACTCTGTTGATAATCAAAATAATGAGGAGAGTCTTGTGCGTATTGGGATTGATTTGGGCGGCACCAAAACAGAAGTCATCGCACTGAGCGAGCAGGGGGAACAGCTGTTTCGCCATCGTCTGCCGACGCCGCGCGATGACTATCACCAGACGATCGAGACGATTGCCCGGCTGGTCGATATGGCCGAGCAGGCGACAGGACAAACCGGCAGCGTCGGGATGGGGATCCCGGGGTCGATCTCGCCGTATACCGGGGTGGTAAAAAACGCCAACTCCACCTGGCTCAACGGTCAGCCGTTTGATAAAGATTTAAGCGTGCGCCTGAACCGGGAAGTGCGTCTGGCCAACGACGCTAACTGCCTGGCGGTCTCTGAGGCCATCGACGGCGCGGCAGCCGGGGCGCAGACCGTGTTTGCGGTGATTATCGGTACCGGCTGCGGCGCGGGTGTGGCCTTTGGCGGACGTGCCCATATCGGCGGCAACGGCACGGCGGGCGAGTGGGGACACAACCCGCTGCCGTGGATGGATGAAGATGAGCTTAAATACCGCGCCGAGGTGCCGTGCTACTGCGGCAAGCAGGGCTGTATCGAGACGTTTATCTCCGGCACCGGTTTTGCGAACGACTACCATCGCCTGAGCGGTCAGCCGCTCAAGGGGAACGAGATTATGCGTCTGGTGGAAGAACAGGATCCCGTGGCCGAACTGGCGCTCAGCCGCTACGAAATGCGTCTGGCGAAATCGCTGGCGCACGTGGTGAATATTCTTGACCCGGACGTGATTGTGCTCGGCGGCGGCATGAGCAACGTTGATCGACTGTACGCCACGGTACCGAACCTGGTGAAACAGTGGGTCTTCGGCGGCGAGTGTGAAACCCCGATCCGTAAAGCCGTCCACGGCGACTCAAGCGGCGTGCGAGGCGCGGCGTGGTTATGGCCGGAATAAAAACAGGTTGTGTTTGTACCCTCTCCCCGTGGGAGAGGGCCAGGGTGAGGGCATCAGACCGCACCATCCCCCCATTTATTCCACCGCAAACACCCTATCCAGCCTGCTATACCCCAGCCCGTTGATTTTCTTCACCTTAATCTGCACCGGAATGCGTTCTTTCATCGCTTCAACGTGGCTGATCACCCCGATAGTTTTTCCAGTGGCGTTCAGCGCGTCGAGCGCATCCAGCGCGGTATCCAGCGTTTCACTGTCGAGCGTGCCGAACCCCTCATCCAGGAACAGGGAATCAATTCGCGTTTTATGGCTCACCAGATCGGACAGCGCTAACGCCAGCGCCAGGCTGACCAGGAAGCTTTCGCCGCCGGAGAGCGTACGCGTATCACGCACCGCATCGGCCTGCCAGGTGTCGACCACTTCCAGCTCCAGCGCCTCGCTGGCTTTGCGCTGCAGCAGATAACGCCCGTGCAGGCGGTTGAGCTGCTGGTTAGCGAGCCAGACCAGGTTATCCAGCGTCAGCCCCTGCGCGAACTTGCGGAACTTGTCGCCGGTGCTGGAGCCGATCAGCGCGTTCAGGTATCCCCAGTCATCTGCCTGGCGCGCGGCCTCTTCAATTTGCAGCATTAACGCCTGCTGATGCTGGCGGTTATCGCTGTCCTGCTTAAGCTGCTGGCGGATCTCGCCCTGATGCGTGGTGTTCTCGCGAAGCCGTTGCGCCAGCTGCTGCAGCTGGCTTTGCAGAGTTGACGCATCCGCGTCAAGTTCTTCCGGGCGCAGTGCAAGGTGCGCCTGCAGCTGCTGATTAGCCTGGCCGGAAAGGGCTGCGGCCTGCTGTATCTGGTTTTCCAGCGACTGTTTCAGCTGCTGGAGGTGACTGATAGCGTCGTCGTCCAGCAGGGCCGCAAGGAACGCCTCCCGATCGGCAAAACAGCTCGCTGCGATCGCCGCGGTGAATTGCGTCTGCGACTGCTGCAGGCGCTCGCGCTCCAGCGCTTCCTGCTGCTGCTGGACGGTGAGCTGGCTTTGCAGCGACACGCATTCATTGTGGATGTCGCGCCAGCCATCAGGGATGGCCGGTTCAGCCTCTTCGCTGTTTGTTGCCGGAAGCGTGTCGAGCAGCGGCTTCAGCGCGTTTATATGTTCCTGAAGCACGCCGTGCTGCGTTTGCTTCTCCTGCCATTGAGAGAATTCCGCTTCGCGGGCGTGCAGCCAGCCGGCTTCATTACCCTCTTCGGGAACGCTAAGCGAGAGTGCGAGCAGGGTGTGTTCCAGCGCCTGGCGGGCGGCCGTCAGCTGCTGCTGATACTGGCGCTCCTGCGCTTCCTGCTCGTTCAGCTGGTTTTGCAGGGTCAGGCGCTGGCTGAGCTGATAAAGCTGCCGCTCGTACTGTTCCTGCTCGTTCATCCATGGCGCGATATCCTCCTGAATATTCAATGCGATATTCAAAGACGCGCAGGCCTCCACCCACGCTTTAGTGAGTGCTTGCTCCTCCTGAGACAAGGCCTGCGCTTCGTCTGTCTCACGCTGGATTTGCTGAGCCAGGGCATTCACCTGCCCCAGCACCAGCAGGCCTTCCTCTTTAAGCGCGGCGACCTCTTTTTCCAGCGCATCACGGCGGCGCTGGTTATCCGTCAGCTCAAGCGACCGGTATTGCTCAACGGCAGGATGGTCACTGGAGCCGCACAGCGGACAGGGTTTGCCTGCCTCAAGCTGTGAGCGATAGCTTTCCAGATCTTTAATCGTCGCTTCACGTTCGCACAGGGCCTTCAGGTCCAGATAGTGCTGGTGTTTCTCTTTGTACTGCTGGCGGCGCAGCGCCAGCGTTTCATTGAGCTTGCTCTGCTCCGCCTGGGCTTTTTGCGCGCTTTCACCGCTCTGGCGCAGGCGCTTTTGCAGCGGCTGATAGCGGGCATGGAGCGACGTCAGCTGCTGACGCAGCGTGCGGGACCGGGACTGCTGCTCCATGGCCGCGCTGACCTCATCCGCCGTCAGCGTCAGCGTATTTTCCGGCATCTCCGCCAGCTTCTGACGTAGCTCAGTCATCCGCGCAGCAAGTGCGGCGAGCTGACTTTTGTCACGGTTTAGCTGTGAGAACTGGGCGCGCCAGCCGGCAATTTCCTGTCCCAGCAGGCGATAACGCTCGTGCTCCGCCAGCCACTGCGCCAGTGCCGTCAGTTCGGCCTGTAGCCGCTCATGGGTACGCAGGGCGGTATTGCGGATCCGCGCGCGCAGTGCGGTTTTAGTCTGTAAGCGAGTATTTACTTCGTTAATTCGCTGCTGGGTTTGCGTCAGACGTGAGGTTTGCTCCTGCTGGTGCTCCCAGAGCGGACGAAGCTGGGCGGCGGGCAGAGCAAGCTGGAGCTTTGCCAGTTCCGGCGCCGCGTTCGTTAGCGCCTGTTGCGCCTGCTGCTGCAGGGCGGTGACGCGCTGCTGCTCCTGCACAAGCTCGTCATGGCGCGTAAGCCACTGAAAATCTTTCTGCTGTCGCTGCTGTTGGGCCAGCAGGGTTTTCTCTTCGTCAGTAAGTGCCTGCAAACTTTGCTGCAACTGCTGCTGTTGCGCTTCGCTGAGCAGCACGACGCCCGCCGCCTGCGCCTCGTACTTTTCCAGCACGCCGCGTGCAGCTTTGTGTTTTTCAAACACCATGGCGGAAATCTGACCGTAGATCTCGGTGCCGGTTAGCTCTTCCAGCAATTCTGCGCGATCGCCCGGTTTGGCATTCAGGAAGGCGGCAAACTGTCCCTGCGAGAGCAGCATCGAGCGGGTAAAGCGGCCGTAGTCCAGCCCGGTGAGCGCCGCGGTTTGCTCCAGTTTATCCGAAACCTTATCGGCCAGAATCTTGCCGTCCTCGCAGCGGGCCAGCTCCACGCGCGGTGCCTGTAAGTTCCCGTCCGGCTGGTTGCGCGCCCGGTTCTGGCTCCAGAAGGCGCGATAGGCAACGCCTTTCACCTCAAACTCCACTTCCGCCAGGCACTCGGCTGTATCGCGTGTCATCAGGTCGTTTTGCGCCTGAGAGACCTTATTCAGGCGCGGCGTTTCGTGGTAGAGCGCAAGGCAGATGGCGTCGAGCAGGGTAGTTTTGCCCGCACCGGTTGCGCCAGTGATGGCAAACAGGCCGTTGCTGGCAAACGGCTCCGCGGTGAAGTCAATTTTCCACTCGCCCTTGAGGGAGTTGAGATTTTTCAGACGCAGGCTCAGAATTTTCATGCGTTTTCTTCCTCGTCATTGAGGGCGTGCAGGGTATGGCTGAACAGCTCGTTGAGCCGGAGGCGCTTCGCATCATCGATCTCTTCCTGCGACAGGCGGCGTTCAAATACCTCTTCTACCCGCAGTTCACTGAGGGTTTCGCGCTGGGTGCCGAGCAGAATTTTCTCGCGCTGCTCGCGGCTGCGGCGCACCAGCAACACCTCTACCGGCAACTCTTCGGTCAGCGCCTGAATTTTCCGCTGCATATCGTGGAGATAGTCGTCGGTGGTGATTTCGATATCCAGCCAGACGGGCGGGTTAAGCTCCGCGCCGCGCCACTGCTCAAGCTGGGCGGTAATGGCGTCCAGATCGCCCTTCAGCACCGCCAGCGGCTGGGTGACCGGCACCTCCAGCGTCTCGACGGCGCTGAGTTTACCCTCGCTGAAGCTCACCAGATGCACGGACTTGGCTTTCCCGGTTTCATCGAAGCTGAGCGAAATAGGGGAACCACAGTAGCGGATATGCTCGCAGCCGCCGATGACCTGGGCACGGTGAATGTGCCCGAGCGCGATGTAGTCGGCTGGCGGGAAGTTTTGCGCCGGGAACGCATCCAGCGTGCCGATATAGATCTCGCGGACAGCGTCACTTTTACTGGCCCCGACGGTGGTGAGGTGCCCGGTGGCAATGACCGGAATGGCCTGTTCACCGCGCAGGGCGCAGGCATCGGCATGCTGCTGGTGGTAATAATCGGTGATGGCCTGTAATAAATGCTGCTGCTTTTCCGCACCCGACAGCCCCGCCTGGCTTTGCACGATGTCGCGCGGCCGTAAAAACGGAATGGGGCACAGTACCGCCCCCGGGGTGCCGTCGCGTTTTTTCAGGATCTGGGGCGCGTGCCCGGCGCTGGCGACCACGGTGGTATTGAGAAACGCCAGGATGTCGCGGGATTCATTGAGCGTCGCGACGGAATCATGGTTGCCGGCGACAATCACCAGATGACAGCCGGTCTGCTGCAGGTTGACAACGAAGCGGTTGTACAGCTCACGCGCATAGCTGGGGGGCGAGCCGGTATCAAAGATGTCACCCGCCACGATAATCGCGTCCACCTCGTGCGTCCGGGCCGTTTCCAGCAGCCAGTTCAGGAACGCTTCATGTTCAGCCGCACGGCTTTTGCTGTAAAAATTTTGACCCAGATGCCAGTCCGAGGTGTGAAGTATGCGCATAGGAGATCCGTGGCGAAAAACGATGCGGGCGATTATAAACTGTCAGGGAGAGGAAAATAACCGCTGTAATAAAACAACAGTTTGCCATTTGTAGTGGTACTGTTTTTCATAAATCTGTCATAAAACTGACGCATAATGGCGCCGCATTACAAACTTGTAACTTAAATAAGATAAGACAGGGCAAAGTATGGCGAGACGTATTCTGGTCGTAGAAGATGAAGCTCCAATTCGTGAAATGGTGTGCTTCGTGCTCGAACAAAATGGCTTCCAGCCGGTTGAAGCGGAAGATTATGACAGCGCGGTGAACCAGCTGAATGAACCCTGGCCCGATCTGATTCTGCTTGACTGGATGTTGCCCGGCGGCTCCGGACTGCAGTTTATCAAACACCTGAAGCGTGAAGCGCTGACCCGCGATATTCCGGTTGTGATGCTCACGGCGCGCGGAGAGGAAGAGGATCGCGTGCGCGGTCTGGAGACCGGCGCGGACGATTACATTACCAAGCCTTTCTCCCCGAAAGAGCTGGTAGCGCGCATTAAGGCCGTCATGCGCCGGATTTCGCCGATGGCGGTGGAAGAGGTGATCGAAATGCAGGGCCTCAGCCTTGACCCCACCTCACACCGCGTGATGACCGGCGAAAACCCCCTCGACATGGGGCCTACCGAATTTAAACTCCTGCACTTCTTTATGACCCATCCGGAACGCGTTTACAGCCGCGAGCAGTTGCTGAATAACGTCTGGGGAACTAACGTGTATGTCGAAGACCGGACGGTTGACGTACATATCCGCCGCCTGCGAAAAGCGCTGGAACTGAGCGGCCACGATCGCATGGTACAGACGGTCCGCGGCACGGGTTATCGTTTCTCGACCCGTTTCTGAACAATGACAGGAGTGTGACGCGTGCTGGAACGTCTGTCATGGAAAAGGCTCGTCTTTGAACTGATCTTATGCTGTATTCCGGCCCTTATTCTGGGGGCCTTTCTTGGGCATCTGCCGTGGTTTCTGCTGGCGGCGGTCACCGGGCTGTTAGTCTGGCATTTCTGGAACCTGCTGCGTCTCTCATGGTGGCTGTGGGTTGACCGCAGCATGACGCCGCCGCCGGGAAGCGGCAGCTGGGAGCCGCTGCTGTACGGTCTGCACCAGATGCAGATGCGTAATAAAAAGCGCCGTCGCGAGCTGGGAAGCCTGATCAAACGCTTTCGCAGCGGTGCAGAGTCGCTGCCGGATGCGGTGATCCTGACAACCGAAGAAGGGACAATCTTCTGGTGTAACGGCCTTGCGCAACAGCTGCTGGGCCTGCGCTGGCCGGACGATAATGGTCAGAACATCCTCAATCTTCTGCGTTATCCCGAGTTCACGCTGTATCTGAAAAAGCGTGATTTTACCCGTCCACACAATCTGAAGCTGAATAACGGTCGCCATCTGGAAATCCGCGTTATGCCCTACAGCGATCGCCAGTGGCTGATGGTGGCGCGCGACGTTACCCAGATGCACCAGCTGGAAGGGGCGCGTCGTAACTTCTTCGCCAATGTGAGCCACGAGCTACGCACCCCGTTGACCGTGCTGCAGGGCTACCTGGAGATGATGCAGGAGCAAACCCTGGAAGGCGCGCCGCGTGAAAAAGCGCTACACACGATGCGCGAGCAAACGCACCGGATGGAAGGGCTGGTGAAACAGCTGCTGACGCTCTCGAAGATTGAAGCGGCGCCGTCGCTTGCGCTGAATGACACCATAGATGTGCCAATGATGCTGCGCGTCGTGGAGCGTGAAGCGCAGACGTTAAGCCATAAAAAACATCAGTTGACCTTTGAGGTCGACAACACGCTGAAGGTGCTGGGCAGCGAAGATGAACTGCGTAGCGCCATCTCCAACCTGGTGTACAACGCGGTAAACCATACGCCGGAAGGGACGGATATCGTGGTGCGCTGGCAGCATACGCCGACAGGCGCCGAGTTTAGCGTGGAGGATAACGGGCCGGGGATTGCCCCGGAGCATATTCCGCGCCTGACCGAGCGTTTCTACCGGGTGGATAAAGCGCGTTCGCGGCAGACGGGGGGGAGCGGACTGGGGCTGGCGATTGTGAAACACGCGGTGAATCACCATGAAAGCCGTCTTGATATCCAGAGTACCCTGGGTAAGGGAACCCGCTTCAGTTTCGTTATCCCGGAACGATTAATTGCCAAAAAGAGCGCCTGACGGCAGGCGTGTCATTTTACCTTTCCACGGGTCAGCGTTTGCTGGCCCGTTTGCTTTGCAGTCAAGCGAAACGCGTGTGAATTTTATACGGCTGGCTGTTTTTTGTTCGCATGATTAGCCATGGGTTTTTCTTATAATTAGCGTATTGTGCTGGAGTGTATTTTCATGCTGGCATATTGTTCTGGTTTTACGATCCCACCTTGCCTTTAAACGTTATAAGCGTTTAAATTGCCCCCCAGATACTGTCAGACCGACTGTATTTGCGTGGTAAATCGAAAAACTATTCTTCTCCACGCCAGGACGGGAGCATTTCCCGCTGAAATTGAGCAAATTTTCGGCTGTATCGTCCCGTCAGGGGAATCGAAAATCTCAACGTTTTCAACACCACATCCACAGGCAGTAAGGTTTTATGACCCATCACTTAAAATCGCGTGACATTATCGCGCTGGGCTTTATGACATTTGCGCTGTTCGTTGGCGCAGGCAACATCATTTTCCCTCCAATGGTTGGCTTACAGGCGGGTGAACACGTCTGGACCGCCGCGTTTGGTTTCCTGATTACTGCCGTGGGTCTGCCGGTCCTGACCGTTGTCGCGCTGGCGAAAGTCGGCGGCGGCGTGGATAGCCTCAGCACCCCGATTGGTAAAGTGGCGGGCGTACTGCTGGCTACCGTCTGCTATCTGGCCGTTGGCCCGCTGTTTGCGACCCCGCGTACCGCGACCGTTTCCTTCGAAGTAGGTATTGCTCCTCTGACCGGCGACGGCGCGATGCCGCTGTTTATCTACAGCCTGATTTACTTTGCCATCGTGATCCTGGTTTCCCTCTATCCGGGCAAGCTGCTGGACACGGTCGGTAACTTCCTGGCACCGCTGAAAATTGTGGCGCTGATCGTGCTGGCCGTGGCGGCCATCATCTGGCCAGCCGGTCCAATTAGCGACGCGATGGACGCCTATAAAAACGCCGCGTTCTCTAACGGCTTTGTGAACGGCTACCTGACGATGGATACGCTGGGCGCGATGGTGTTTGGTATCGTTATCGTTAACGCCGCGCGTTCCCGCGGTGTGACCGAAGCGCGTCTGCTGACCCGCTATACCATCTGGGCTGGCCTGATGGCCGGCGTGGGGCTGACGCTGCTGTATCTGGCACTGTTCCGCCTGGGCTCTGATAGCGCGATGCTGGTTGATCAAAACGCCAACGGTGCGGCTATCCTGCACGGTTACGTTCAGCACACCTTCGGTGGTGCGGGCAGTATGCTGCTGGCGGCACTGATCTTCCTGGCGTGCCTGGTAACCGCGGTTGGCCTGACCTGCGCCTGCGCAGAGTTCTTTGCGCAGTATCTGCCGCTCTCATACCGTACCCTGGTGTTTATCCTCGGTATCTTCTCCATGGCGGTGTCCAACCTCGGTCTGAGCCACCTGATTCAGGTCTCGATTCCGGTGCTGACGGCGATTTATCCGCCGTGCATCGTGCTGGTGGTGTTGAGCTTCACCCGTCCGTGGTGGCATAACTCCTCACGAATTATTGCGCCAGCTATGTTTATCAGCCTGATTTTTGGTATCCTTGACGGGATTAAAGCATCAGCGTTCGCTGAAATTCTGCCAGCCTGGACACAGCGTCTGCCGCTGTCCGAGCAGGGCCTGGCCTGGCTGATGCCTACCGTTGTTGCACTGGTTCTGGCGGTTATCTGGGATCGTGCTGCAGGGCGTCAGGTCGCATCTAACGCTCATTAATCAACGGCAACAAACTGTTTAACCACGGGGCTTAAGGCCCCGTGGTTTTTTGTTTTTTTCGTGTTGAATGGCAAGATTTAAATGGAAAGCACTAACAAACTTAAACGTGGATTGAGCACGCGCCACATCCGCTTTATGGCGCTGGGCTCTGCTATCGGCACCGGTCTTTTTTATGGCTCGGCAGATGCCATCAAAATGGCCGGTCCCAGCGTTCTGCTGGCGTACATTATCGGCGGCGTGGCGGCGTATATCATCATGCGCGCCCTCGGCGAAATGTCGGTTCACAACCCGTCTGCCAGCTCCTTCTCCCGCTACGCGCAGGAAAACCTCGGCCCGCTGGCCGGGTTTATCACCGGCTGGACCTACTGCTTTGAAATTTTGATTGTGGCGATTGCCGACGTGACGGCATTCGGCATCTATATGGGCGTCTGGTTCCCGGCGGTGCCGCACTGGATTTGGGTGCTGAGCGTGGTGCTGATCATTTGCGCCGTCAACCTGATGAGCGTGAAGGTGTTCGGCGAGCTGGAGTTCTGGTTCTCCTTCTTCAAGGTCGCCACCATCATCATCATGATTGTGGCCGGTTTCGGGATCATTATCTGGGGAATTGGCAACGGCGGGCAGCCGACCGGTATTCACAACCTCTGGAGCAACGGTGGCTTCTTCAGCAACGGCTGGCTCGGGATGGTCATGTCGCTGCAAATGGTGATGTTCGCCTACGGCGGTATCGAGATTATCGGTATCACCGCCGGGGAAGCGAAAGATCCAGAGAAGTCCATTCCGCGCGCCATCAACTCGGTGCCGATGCGTATTCTGGTGTTCTATGTGGGTACGCTGTTCGTGATTATGTCCATCTACCCGTGGAATCAGGTGGGTACCAACGGTAGCCCGTTTGTTCTGACCTTCCAGCATATGGGGATTGCCTTTGCGGCCAGCATTCTTAACTTTGTGGTGCTAACCGCGTCGCTCTCCGCGATAAACAGTGACGTCTTTGGCGTGGGCCGCATGCTTCACGGCATGGCGGAGCAGGGCAGCGCGCCGAAGGTGTTCGCCAAAACGTCACGCCGCGGCACGCCGTGGGTGACGGTGGTGGTGATGACCGTAGCGCTGCTGTTCTCGGTTTACCTGAATTACATCATGCCGGAGAACGTTTTCCTGGTGATTGCGTCCCTGGCGACCTTCGCGACGGTATGGGTATGGATCATGATCCTGCTGTCGCAGATTGCCTTCCGCCGTCGTCTGTCGCCGGATGAGGCGAAAGCGCTGAAGTTTAAGGTGCCGGGCGGGGTGGCGACGACCGTGGTCGGGCTGATCTTCCTGGTGTTTATCATTGGCCTGATTGGCTACCACCCGGATACCCGCATTTCCCTGTACGTGGGCTGTGCGTGGATCGTTCTGTTGCTGATCGGCTGGGTGTTTAAGTGCCGCCGCGACCGCCAGCTGGCGGAAGCACAGTAATATTTGTATTACTTGTTCCGTGGAACGGAATTACCCCAATAGCCGCATGTTTCCCCCTCACCCCAGCCCTCTCCCTCAAGGGAGAGGGAGCTGTCCGTGCGGGCATTATTACCTCCTCCCCCGTCCTCCTCCCCCAATAAATCACGTCATGGTGAGCTATCCTTAACCACCCTGTGGCAAGGTGACGTCAATTTCATCAGAGGGGATTCGTGATGTTAAACGCCTGGCACCTTCCGGTTGCCCCATTTGTTAAGCAAAACAAAGACAACCTTGTGATTACGCTCTGGCTGGCGGGGGAAAACCAGCCTGAACGCGTGACGCTTCGCGCCGAAATTGATAACGAAGAGACCGGGCTGAAAATGCACAAGCTGCGCAGCCAGCCGCAGCCGGGGATCACCGCGTGGCGCGCGAATATCGATTTGCGCAGCGGGCAGCCGCGCCGTCGATACAGCTTCAAGCTGCTGTGGAACAACCGTCAGCTGTGGTTTACCCCGCAGGGGTTTAGCCGTTTCCCGCCCGCGCGGCTGGAGCAGTTTGCCGTCGATTATCCTGATAACGGCCCGCAGTGGGTTAACGAACAGGTCTTTTACCAGATTTTCCCGGACCGCTTTGCGCGCAGCGAAAAACGCACCGCCGACCAGGACAAGGTCTATTTCCATCATGCTGCCGGTCACGACATCATCCTGAAAAAATGGGATGAACCGGTGACGGCGCAGGCAGGTGGCTCGACGTTCTACGGCGGCGATCTCGACGGCATCAGCGAAAAGCTGCCGTACCTGAAAAAACTGGGCGTGACGGCGCTGTACCTCAACCCGGTGTTTAAAGCCCCGAGCGTGCACAAATACGATACCGAAGATTATCGCCACGTTGATGAGCAGTTTGGCGGCGACGAGGCGCTGCTGCGCTTGCGTAAGAATACGCAAAAAGAGGGGATGCGCCTGATCCTGGACGGCGTGTTCAACCACAGCGGCGATTCGCACGCCTGGTTTGACCGCCATAACCAGTCGATGGGCGGGGCATGTCATAACCCGGACTCGCCGCAGCGCGACTGGTACAGCTTTAACGAAGAGGGCCGCGCGCTGGACTGGCTGGGATACCCGAGCCTGCCGAAGCTGGATTTCCAGTCGCCTTCTCTGATTGATGAAATTTACGGCGGTGAAGACAGCATCGTCCGTCACTGGCTGAAGGCGCCGTGGAATATGGACGGCTGGCGCCTGGACGTGGTGCATATGCTCGGTGAAGCGGGCGGGGCGCGGAATAACCTTCAGCACGTCGCCGGGATCGCGCGCTCGGCAAAATCGGCCCAGCCGGAGGCGTTTGTGTTTGGCGAACACTTTGGCGACGCGCGGCAGTGGCTGCAAAACGATGCGGAAGATGCGGCGATGAACTATCGCGGCTTTACCTTCCCGCTGTGGGGATTCCTGGCAAATACCGATATCTCCTACGATCCGAACCATATCGATGCCGAAACCTGCGCAGCGTGGATGGATAACTATCGCGCAGGCCTGTCGCATCAGCAGCAGCTGCGGATGTTTAACCAGCTCGATAGCCACGATACCGCGCGCTTTAAATCCCTGCTCGGCAAGGACATCGCACGTTTCCCCCTGGCGGTCACATGGCTCTTCACCTGGCCGGGTGTGCCGTGCATTTACTACGGAGATGAAGTGGGGCTGGACGGCAACAACGATCCGTTCTGCCGCAAAACTTTCCCGTGGGAGGAAGAGAAACAGGACAAGGTGCTGTTCAGCCTGTATCAGCGGCTGGCGAAACTGCGCAAGCAGAGCCTTGCCCTGCGCTACGGTGGCTGTCAGGTAGTGTACGCCCACGATAACGTGGTGGTGTTTGTCCGCGTCTATAACCAGCAGCGCGTGCTGGTGGCGATCAACCGGGGCGAGGGCTGTGAAGTGGTGCTGGATGATTCACCGCTGCTAAAGGTGGCGATGTGGAAGAATAAAGAGGGCAAGGCGACGATGCAGGACGGCGTGCTGGCGCTGCCTGCGGTATCCGCGACGGTCTGGCTCGGCAGCTAATCCGCTAATGTTTCCACCTTTTAAGATGGCGCAAATGCAACGATTTGTGTCAATCTTAACGGATTGTATACGGTGAAGGTGGAAACATGGACGAGCTTTACATCCTTGGCTGTTTGTTCCTGGTTTTTGCGCTGCTGGTTGCGCCCGTGCTCGCGGTTATCGGGTTTAATCGAAGCACGGCGGCACAGCAGGAGATCGCCCGGCTACGCCAGCGCATTGAGGCGCTTGAGCAGCGCGGCGCGGCAGAGATAGCGCCGGAGCCAGAACAGGTGCAAGCTGCTACTCCGGCGGTCGTGACCGCGCTGGTGGCTGAGGACGCTCCCGCGCCTGTCGATCCCTGGCGTCCCGAAATTCCCGCTATCGAGGCCGAACCCGCTCCGGCCCCTGCGCCTGCGGCTAAACAGCCTTCTGCCTTTGGCGGCATAGTGACCTCGCTGGCGCGCTGGTTTATGCAGGGCAATCCCCTGGCGAAGCTTGGCATTCTGCTGCTCTTCCTGGGTCTTTCATTCCTGCTGCGCTATACCGTTGAACATTCCCTGTTCCCGCTTGAGCTGCGCCTGGTGGCGACGGCGCTGTTTGCCATCGTTCTGCTGGCGGTTGGGTGGCGGCTGCGGCACAGGCAGCCGGTCTACGCGCTTATCTTGCAGGGCGGGGCGACGGGCATTCTCTACCTGACGGTCTTCGGCGCCTTCCGGCTCTGGCAGATGCTGCCGATGACGCTGGCCTTTGCGCTGCTGGTGGTGATTTGCGCCGCGAGCGTCGGGCTGGCGGTGCTGCAAAAGGCGTTGAGCCTTGCCATGCTGGCGAGCCTCGGCGGGTATCTTGCGCCGCTGCTGCTATCTACCGGGGGCGGCAACTTTGTGGCGCTGTTCTCCTTCTATCTCCTGCTTTCCATCGGCATTCTCGCCATCAGCATCTGGCAGCACTGGCGCGAGCTTAACCTGCTCGGGCTGCTCTTTACCTTTGGCGTGGGCGGCCTGTGGGGGCTGAGTGATTACCAGCCTGAAGACTATTGGATCTGCCAGCTGTTCCTGATTGCCAATACGCTGATATTCGGCGTGCTGAGCGTGGCGCTGTCGCTGCGGGCGCAGGAGAAAGGAAAGCAGATTATTGACGGCGTGCTGCTGTTTGCCCCGCCGCTGATAGGCTTTGGGATGCAGTACGGTATGACCCGGCACTGGGAATATGGCCCGGCCCTGAGCGCGCTGGGATACGGGGCGTTTTATCTTACCCTCGCGTTCCTTGCGCTGCGGCGCTATCCCTCCATCGGACGACCGCTGGTGATGGCAGCGCTGGCCATCGGCGGCGGATTTGCCACGCTCGCCATTCCGCTGGCGCTCTCCGCGCGGTGGACGGCGATGGCCTGGGCGCTTGAGGGGCTGGGTATCCTCTGGCTGGGCGTGCAGCAGCACCAGCGGCGCATGAGCTATAGCGGGACGGCGCTGCTGGTGCTGGCGCTCGGCAGCGCGCTGTGGGCGCAGATGAACGGCGTTACGCCGCTGAGCCTGCTGCTGATCTTCACCATCCTCAGCCTTTGCTGGCTGGCTGCGGCCTGGCTGTGGCGGAACCTCTTTCTGCCGGTTAGCTGGGCGCTGCTGGCAGGCGGGCTGCTGTTCTGGCTCGTGGCGCTATTTGGCGCGTCGCGGCTGGTGTTGAAGCAGGAACTGCCTGTTCTGGCGGGCGTGCTGGCACTGACGGCGGCGTCGGTCTGGGGCTGGCGGCAGGCTGCGGCTCGTCTGGCGTGGCGGGAACTGGATGCCAGCAAATGGCTGCTGTGGCCGCTGATGCTGGTGATGGTGGGCTATCAGCTCTCGCACCAGCAGATGTTTGCCGCCGGCTGGTCAAATCTGGCCTGGGGAATCGCGCTTCCTGCCGCGTTGATGCTGCTGCGGCGCGACGGCGCCCGTTTAGCGCCGCGCATCTCTGGGGGGCTGCACCTGTCTCTGTTCTGGATGATTTTACTGGTGCTGGCGGCGGAGCTTTACTGGTTTGCCCGGTCGCTGCCGTGGGGCATGGCGGCCTGGGGCAGCGGGCTGGCAATGGCCGCAGGCGGCGGGGTGATTATGGCGCTCTCTGCGGCGGTACGCCGTCGCGGGTGGCCGTTCCGGGAGTGGCCCGCACTCTACGCGTGTATAGCACCGATCCCCGTGGTCGCGGCGCTGCTGGTATTGCTGGTGGTGACCAATTTCCAGGACGGCGTGGTTTACCGTCAGACCTGGCTGCCGCTGGTGAATCCGCTTGAGGAAGGCGCGGCGTTCGCGCTGCTGGGGCTGGTGGTCTTTTATCAGATGGTGGAACGCTACTACCCGGCACTGCTTTCGCAGGCACGTCCGTGGCCTGCCGTCGCGATTATGGCGTTTGGCTTCTGGTGGCTTAACGGTGCGCTGATGCGCGCCCTGGCCTGGTACGGCGACGTGGCCTGGAATATGGCATCACTGTGGGATTCGCGACTTATCCAGACCTCGTTTGCCCTGTTCTGGATGCTGAGCGCGCTGGTGATCATGGTCCACGCCACCCGCCGGGCTTCCCGTCAGGAGTGGCTTGGCGGTGCCGCGCTGCTGGGGGTGGTGATGGTTAAACTGATGCTGGTGGACAGCGCGGGCGGAGGCGGTCTGTCACGCGCGGTGGCGTTTATCGGCGTGGCAATACTGGTGCTGATCGTGGGGTATTTCTCGCCGCTGCCGCCCAAAACAGGAGATGAAAAATGAAATGGATGAAAGCGGTAGCCTGTACCGCGCTGCTGGCGCTTGCCGTCCCGGGGTTCTGCGAAGAGGTACAAACGGAATCGCCCCGGGACTATGTCTTTGGCCGCTCGCTGGATACGTCTGCTCCTTCCCAGTGGTATCGGGTGACGCTGCCGCTCGCCGTCTATGCGCAGAGCACGTCGCCGGATCTGCATGACGTTCGCGTCTTTAATCAGTCGGGCGAGCCGGTTCCCTTCAGCCTGGTTACCGCGACGCGCCCGCAGGCGGCAGCGCAATCCACGGCGCTGCGCCTCTTTCCGCTGGACGCGTCGCCCCTTGCGCCTGCGCGAGGGGGTGAGGAGAGCGATAAGATCCTGCTCCGTTCCGCAAACGGCGTTGAGATTGTGCTTGAAGGACAAAAAGCCGCCGCAACCGGGCAGCATTATCTGCTGACCCTGCCGGAGCAGGATACGGGGGAAATAAGGCTGTCCCAATTACAGCTGCTCTGGAATACCCCTCAGACGCCGTGGCAGGGAACGGCGTCGGTCTATTACAGCGAGGATCTTAAGCGCTGGTATACCCTGCGTGAGGATATGCCGCTGCTGGACGTGGTGAGCGGGCAGGATCGTCTTAAGCTGGATCGGATCGATACCGATATTGTTTTGTCTCCCGATACGAACCGCTATCTCCTGGTGGTGCTGAACGCGCAGAGCCAGGGAATAACCTTGACCGGCGTAAACGCAATCAGCGCACCTGCCCAGGCGGCCCCGGAAGCGATCGACCTTGAGGGGGAAGGGGAGCAACTTTCGACAAGCGAAGCGCAGTGGCGCTGGGCGCGTCCGCAGCCGCTGAGTGCTGTCAGCATCTCACTGAACGGCGATGGCGTCCTTCCCGTGGAGATAGCGTGGCGGAGTTCGGATAAAGACGCATGGCACCCCCTGAAAAAAGAGGTTCTTTACCGTCTGGAGGGAAAAACGTCTCCACCAGTTTCGCTTAACGGGGGCCTGGTGCAGGCGGTGAAAGTCACGACGCTGAATGCGCGCCTGCCGGAGTACCTGCCGAGCGTCACCGGGCATCGCGATCGCTATGACCTGGTGTTCAACGCGCAGGGAAAAGCACCGTACGTGCTCGCCTGGGGTAACGGGGCGGCAAAACCAGCCAGCGTGGAGCCTGACATGCTGATCCCAGCCGATCTGCGCAAGACCTATGATATGGCGAACCTGCCGCAGGCCGACATTCTGGGGGATGTCGCATTAGGCGGCGAGGGGCGTCTGACCGCGACCTCTGCGTCCGAGCGGGAGAGCAGGATGAACGCGCTGCTGGTGTGGGGCGTGCTGATTGCGGGCGTGATTCTGCTGGTGGGTATGGCCTGGCGCATCTGGCGAGAGACGCAGCGTAAGGCATAAAAAAAGGCCCGCATAAGCGGGCCTCTTCCGTAAACCGTGCCGATTACAGGCTGGATACGTTCTCAGACAGGTATTTAGCTACGCCGTCTGGGGAAGCTGCCATACCTTCTTTACCTTTTTCCCACTGAGCCGGGCACACTTCGCCGTGCTCTTCGTGGAACTGCAGCGCGTCAACCATGCGCAGCATTTCGTCGATGTTACGACCCAGCGGCAGATCGTTCACAACCTGGTGACGAACGATGCCGTTTGCGTCGATCAGGAAGGAGCCGCGCAGTGCAACGCCAGCGTCCGGATGTTCGATACCGTAAGCCTGCTGGATTTCGCGTTTGATGTCCGCAACCATTGCGTATTTCACCGCACCGATGCCGCCATTTTCGACAGGGGTGTTACGCCATGCGTTGTGTACAAATTCAGAGTCGAAGGAGACGCCAACCACTTCCACGCCACGCTTCTGGAATTCTTCATAACGTTTGTCGAACGCGATCAGCTCAGACGGGCAAACGAAAGTGAAGTCCATTGGCCAGAAGAACAGAACGGTCGCTTTACCGTTGGTGTGCTGTTTGAAGTTGAAGTTTTCAACGATTTCACCGTTGCCCAGAACTGCTGCAGCTGTAAAATCCGGAGCCGGACGAGTTACCAGAACCATATGATTCTCCTGTAGATACTAAGGTTATTTGGAACGCAACGCGAGCCAGTATAGAGAGTGTTCCTGGATAAGACAAAGAGGTGGTGACAATCGTTCCACCAGCTTTTACCTATCAATGTGAATTCTGTTACAGCTGTTTGTTTTTCGCCTGCGCCATCATGCGTGGATAGAACTGCCAGAATTGGCTCTCCAGCGCATCGTAATGTTCATCCAGGTCATACCAGGAGTCGCGCAGCGCATCCAGCCGCGGGCGGCGGCTTGCCATCCCATTCAGCACATTCTGGATAAAATCCATCTCGCGATAGCGCTCCAGCCAGCGTTCTGACCACAGGTAGTTATTCAGATTCACAAAGCGCGGCGGCGAGTCGGGCAGAATAATCGACACCTGCTGGTGGGCGTAGCGCACAAACGCCGGCAACGGCATCTCCGGCGACAGCTGTTCCCAGTGGCGCGACAGGAAGTGGTCCCACATCACGTCGAGCGTGATCGGCGCAACGCGGCGCGTTTCAGGGCGAAACCACGCTTTGGCTTCCGTCACTTCCGGCAGCTTATCCGTCAGCACGTCGATGCGGCGGTGCATAAAAATCCCGTCGACAACCTCAGGGGAATAGTCCTCAGCGGGGTTGCCGCGCACAAAATCGGCCAGCAAATTGCCGGACAGGGAGCTGTCAGCGAGATGAGCGAGATGCAGGTGAGCGAGAAAATTCATGCGTTTTATTTGTCCAGTGGCGGCTAGTTGTTGCAGCAAAGGGGTGTGAGCACTAGACTATGCCGCCTGTTTTTAAGTCACGAGTATACGTCATGCGCGTCGCCGATTTCTCCTTTGAACTACCTGAATCCCTGATTGCTCACTATCCCATGCCTGAGCGCAGCAGCTGTCGCTTACTGTCACTGGATGGGCCAACGGGCGAGCTGACGCACGGTACTTTCACCGATTTGCTCGACAAGCTCAACCCTGGCGATCTGCTGGTCTTTAACAATACCCGCGTGATCCCGGCGCGCCTGTTTGGCCGTAAGGCCAGCGGCGGCAAGATTGAAGTGCTGGTCGAACGTATGCTCGATGATAAACGCATTCTGGCACATATTCGCGCCTCTAAGGCACCGAAGCCGGGCGCGGAGCTGCTGCTCGGCGATGACGAGAGCATTAAAGCGACCATGACCGCGCGCCACGATGCGCTGTTTGAGGTGGAGTTCAACGACGAGCGTACGGTGCTCGATATCCTGAACGCCATCGGCCATATGCCGCTGCCGCCGTACATTGAGCGCCCGGACGAAGAGGCTGACCGCGAGCTATACCAGACCGTTTACAGCCAGAAGCCTGGCGCGGTGGCTGCACCCACGGCGGGTCTGCACTTTGATGAGCCGCTGCTGGAAAAGCTGCGTGCCAAAGGCATTGAGATGGCGTTTGTGACGCTGCACGTTGGCGCGGGCACCTTCCAGCCGGTGCGCGTGGACAGCATTGAAGACCACATCATGCACTCCGAGTATGCCGAAGTGCCGCAGGATGTGGTGGACGCGGTGCTGGCGGCGAAAGCGCGGGGTAGCCGCGTCGTGGCCGTCGGTACGACGTCCGTGCGTTCACTGGAGAGCGCCGCGCAGGCTGCAAAGCGCGATCTTATCGAGCCGTTCTTTGGCGATACGCAGATCTTTATCTACCCGGGCTATCAGTACAAAGTAATTGATGCGCTGGTGACCAACTTCCATCTGCCTGAATCGACGCTGATTATGCTGGTTTCCGCGTTTGCCGGTTATCAGCATACGATGAACGCCTACAAGTCTGCGGTAGAACAAAAATATCGCTTTTTTAGCTACGGGGACGCGATGTTTATCACGTACAATCCGCTGGCTTTGAATGAGCGTGTCGGGGAATAAGTCCGCGGCACCGTATTACAACGTTGGACTGTTTTTCTGACGTCGGAGAAAAAATGAAATTTGAACTTGATACCACCGATGGCCGCGCGCGTCGCGGTCGCCTGGTGTTTGATCGCGGCGTGGTGGAAACCCCCGCGTTTATGCCTGTGGGCACATACGGCACCGTAAAAGGGATGACGCCGGAAGAAGTTGAAGCCACTGGCGCACAGATTATCCTCGGCAATACCTTCCACCTGTGGCTGCGTCCGGGTCAGGAGATCATGAAGCTCCACGGCGATCTGCACGATTTTATGCAGTGGAAAGGCCCCATCCTCACCGACTCCGGTGGATTCCAGGTTTTCAGCCTTGGCGATATCCGCAAGATCACCGAGCAGGGCGTACACTTCCGTAACCCGATCAACGGCGATCCGATTTTCCTCGATCCAGAAAAATCGATGGAGATTCAGTACGATCTCGGCTCTGACATCGTGATGATCTTCGACGAATGTACGCCATACCCGGCAGACTGGGACTACGCGAAACGCTCTATGGAGATGTCTCTGCGCTGGGCGAAGCGCAGCCGCGACCGTTTTGACTCCCTGCAGAACAAAAATGCGCTGTTTGGCATTATTCAGGGCAGCGTTTACGAAGATTTACGCGATATCTCTGTTAAAGGTCTGGTAGAGATAGGTTTTGATGGCTACGCTGTCGGCGGTTTGGCTGTGGGTGAGCCGAAGGAGGACATGCACCGCATTCTGGAGCACGTCTGCCCGCAAATCCCGGCGGATAAACCACGATACCTGATGGGTGTGGGTAAACCCGAAGATCTGGTGGAAGGCGTACGTCGCGGCATTGATATGTTCGACTGCGTGATGCCAACCCGCAACGCGCGTAACGGTCATCTGTTCGTTACCGATGGCGTGGTGAAAATCCGTAACGCGAAGCATAAGAGTGACACCAGCCCGCTCGATTCCGAGTGCGATTGCTATACCTGTCGCAATTATTCTCGCGCGTATCTGCATCATCTCGATCGTTGTAACGAGATTTTGGGCGCGCGTCTCAATACGATTCATAATCTTCGCTACTATCAGCGCTTAATGTCTGGTTTACGCAAGGCTATCGAAGAGGGTAAATTAGAGAGCTTCGTGACCGATTTTTACCAACGTCAGGGGCGGGATGTTCCACCGTTGAACGTTGATTAATATTAATAATGAGGGAATTTGAATGAGCTTTTTTATTTCTGATGCGGTAGCGGCAACAGGTGCTCCGGCGCAGGGCAGCCCGATGTCTCTGATCCTGATGCTGGTTGTGTTCGGTCTGATCTTCTACTTCATGATCCTGCGCCCACAGCAGAAGCGTACCAAAGAGCACAAAAAGCTGATGGACTCCATCGCGAAAGGCGATGAAGTGCTGACCAACGGTGGTCTGGTCGGCCGCGTAACCAAAGTGGCTGAAAGCGGCTACATTGCTATCGCCCTGAACGACACCACTGAAGTGGTTATCAAACGTGACTTCGTAGCTGCCGTTCTGCCGAAAGGCACTATGAAGGCGCTGTAATCCCAACTTTTCCCAAAGGGAACTGCCGTGTTAAACCGTTATCCTTTGTGGAAGTACATCATGCTGGTCGTCGTGATTATCGTCGGCCTGCTGTACGCGCTTCCCAACCTGTATGGTGAGGATCCGGCTGTTCAAATCACTGGCGCGCGCGGTGTCGCCGCCAGTGAGCAAACGCTGATCCAGGTCCAGAAAACGTTACAAGAAGAAAAAATTACCGCTAAGTCTGTGGCTCTGGAAGAGGGTGCAATTCTTGCTCGCTTCGACACCACCGACACGCAGCTCCGCGCTCGCGAAGCGCTGATGGGCGTGCTGGGTGACAAATATGTCGTGGCGCTTAACCTTGCTCCTGCAACCCCTCGCTGGCTGGCTGCGCTGAACGCAGAGCCAATGAAACTCGGTCTTGACCTGCGTGGCGGCGTTCACTTCCTGATGGAAGTGGATATGGATACCGCGCTCGGCAAGCTGCAGGAACAGAATATCGACAGCCTGCGCAGCGATCTGCGTGACAAAGGCATCCCATACACTACCGTGCGTAAAGAAGATAACTACGGCATGAGCATCACGTTCCGCGACAGCGCGGCGCGCGATCAGGCTGTAGATTACCTGACCCAACGTCACCGTGACCTGGTGATCACCTCTCAGGGCAGCAACCAGCTGCGTGCGGTGATGACCGATGCGCGTCTGAAAGAAGCGCGTGAATATGCCGTTCAGCAGAACATCAACATTCTGCGTAACCGTGTGAACCAGCTGGGTGTAGCTGAGCCGCTGGTACAGCGTCAGGGTGCTGACCGTATCGTGGTTGAACTGCCGGGTATCCAGGATACCGCGCGTGCGAAAGAGATTCTCGGTGCGACCGCGACGCTGGAATTCCGTCTGGTGAACTCCAATGTCGACCAGTCCGCCGCGGCGTCTGGCCGTATTCCGGGTGACTCCGAAGTGAAACAGACCCGCGAAGGTCAGCCGGTTGTGCTGTACAAGCGCGTGATCCTGACCGGTGACCACATCACTGACTCCACGTCGAGCCAGGATGAGTACAACCAGCCGCAGGTTAACATCTCGCTGGATAGCGCGGGTGGTAACATTATGTCTAACTTCACTAAGGACAACATCGGTAAACCGATGGCGACCCTGTTCGTGGAGTACAAAGACAGCGGTAAGAAAGATGCAAACGGTCGTGCGGTGCTGGTGAAAGAGGAAGAGGTGATTAACATCGCCAACATCCAGTCTCGTCTGGGTAACAGCTTCCGTATTACCGGTATTAACAACCCGAACGAAGCGCGTCAGCTCTCTCTGCTGCTGCGTGCCGGTGCGCTGATTGCGCCAATTCAGATTGTTGAAGAACGTACCATTGGTCCAACGCTGGGTATGCAAAACATCCAGCAGGGTCTGGAAGCGTGTCTGGCCGGTCTGGCGGTCTCTATCCTCTTCATGATCTTCTTCTATAAGAAGTTTGGTCTGATTGCGACGTCCGCGCTGATCGCGAACCTGGTGCTGATCATCGGCATTATGTCCCTGCTGCCGGGGGCGACGCTGACCATGCCGGGGATTGCGGGTATCGTTCTGACCCTTGCGGTGGCGGTCGACGCCAACGTACTGATTAACGAACGTATCAAAGAAGAGTTGAGCAACGGTCGCTCTGTTCAGCAGGCGATTGACGAAGGCTATAAAGGCGCGTTCAGCTCCATTTTCGATGCGAACGTAACAACACTGATTAAGGTTCTTATCCTGTATGCAGTGGGTACTGGCGCGATCAAAGGCTTTGCGATTACAACCGGTATCGGTGTCGCAACGTCAATGTTTACCGCTATTGTCGGCACCCGTGCCATCGTGAACCTGCTGTACGGCGGCAAGCGCGTCAAAAAGCTGTCTATCTGAGGAGTGCGTTGTGGCACAGGAATATACTGTTGAACAATTGAACCATGGCCGTAAAGTCTGGGACTTTATGCGCTGGGACTACTGGGCCTTCGGCATTTCAGGTTTACTGCTGATTCTGTCCATCATCGTTATGGGCGTGAAAGGCTTTAACTGGGGTCTGGATTTCACCGGTGGTACGGTCATCGAGATCTCCCTGGAAAAACCGGTCGATATGGACCAGATGCGTCTGTCTTTGCAGAAAGCGGGCTTTGAAGAGCCGCTGCTGCAGAACTTCGGCAGCAGCCGCGACATCATGGTGCGTATGCCGCCGGTGCACGATGCCAACGGCAGCCAGGAACTGGGCAGTAAGGTCGTACAGGTCATTAACGAGACCACCAGCCAGAGCGCGGCGGTCAAGCGTATTGAGTTCGTCGGCCCGAGCGTGGGTGCAGACCTGGCGCAGACCGGCGCCATGGCGCTGCTGGTGGCGCTGATCTCCATCCTGGTGTACGTCGGTTTCCGCTTCGAGTGGCGACTGGCGGCCGGTGTGGTTATCGCTCTGGCGCACGACGTGGTGATCACCATGGGCATACTGTCTCTGTTCCACATTGAGATTGACCTGACTATCGTGGCATCCCTGATGTCCGTTATCGGTTACTCACTGAACGACAGTATCGTGGTATCTGACCGTATCCGTGAAAACTTCCGTAAGATCCGTCGCGGCACGCCGTACGAAATCTTTAACGTGTCGTTGACCCAGACGCTGCACCGTACCTTGATCACATCCGGTACCACCCTGATGGTGATCCTGATGCTGTTCCTCTTCGGTGGCCCGGTGCTGGAAGGCTTCTCGCTGACCATGCTGATCGGTGTCTCCATCGGTACGGCGTCGTCCATCTACGTCGCGTCCGCTCTGGCCCTGAAACTCGGTATGAAGCGCGAGCACCTGCTCCAGCAGAAAGTCGAAAAAGAAGGGGCGGATCAGCCGTCCATTCTGCCGTAAGGCGACGTTTAGCGCGTTATCGGAATCCCGGTCTGTTGACCGGGATTTTTTTTATCTGCTCCTGACAAACACTCCTGACAGTATGCTGTCAGGAGCTCTGCCGTAGACTCCTTCTGAACCCAAACAACAGGCAGGAGGATGTATGAAAAGCGTAATTAACTGGTTTGAAATTCCGGTCTCGGATATGGATCGCGCCATCAAATTTTATGAGCCGGTCATGCAGCTCGCGCTGCGTCGCGAGAAAATGGATTGCGCAGAGCTGGCGGTTTTTCCGCATGAGGATCCCGCCACCGGTGGGGCGCTGGCAAAATTTGACGGCGTTACACCGTCTTTGCAGGGCGCTATTATTTACCTGCATACTGACAATCTGGCGGCGACGCTCGATCGCATTGCCTCCGCGGGCGGCGAGTGCGTATTTGGCCCGCTGGAACTGCCGCATGGTATCGGCACTATCGCACTGTTTACCGACAGCGAGGGTAACCGCGTCGGCCTCCATCAACCTGCCTGAGAGCGGAATGAGATATGACCCG
Organism: Enterobacter sp. ECC_219_Taxon_10; assembly: GCF_058354905.1. NCBI lineage: Bacteria > Pseudomonadati > Pseudomonadota > Gammaproteobacteria > Enterobacterales > Enterobacteriaceae > Enterobacter > Enterobacter sp. ECC_219_Taxon_10. The sequence continues at coordinate 1,081,283 of NZ_CM178005.1, forward strand.
ACGCGCTGACCGTTTGTTTCAGATTGTGCAGATCCTGCGGGGCAGGCGTCTGACAACTGCAGCGCATCTGGCGGACCGGCTTGGCGTGTCCGAGCGCACGGTCTACCGCGATATCCGCGACCTGTCGCTTTCCGGCGTGCCGGTGGAAGGCGAGGCGGGAAGCGGATATCGGCTGATGTCGGGTTTTGATCTGCCGCCGCTGATGCTGACAAATAAAGAATCCGAAGCGCTGATGGTCGCGATTCGCCTGCTCAAAACCTGGGGAGGCGAATCGCTGTCGCGCGAGCTGGAATCGGCCCAGGAGAAGGTGCTGGCTATCCTGCCCGAGGAGAACCGTCGAAAGGCGGAGCAGACGCGGATCTACGCCCCGGATTTTTGCATGCAAAGCCACTCCCGCAGCGATTTTGACATGATCCATCAGGCGATTTCCGCCCAGCGCGTATTGGCGCTGCATTATCGTGATGAAGCCGGGCAGCTCTCAAAACGTGAGGTTCAGCCGCTGGGCTTGTTCTTCTGGGGGGAGCGCTGGCTGCTGGCAGCGTGGTGTGAACGGCGCGATGACTACCGCTGTTTTCGGCTCGACCGGTGTCTCAATATTGTGCAGACGGAGAGGCGGTTCAGCGAGAGTGCGGACAGGTCTTTGGCGGATTTTTTGCGGAAGGTGAGGCAGTAAAAAGCCGGGTGGCGAGGTAAAAGCAAAACGGCAACGTGTGTTGCCGTTTTTAGTATTTGTTCCCTCTCCCTGTGGGAGAGGGGCAGGGTGAGGGCATCAGCCCGCACGGTCCCGCACTGATTAGAAGTTGTAACCTACGACCAGGTAACCACCCCAGCCGGTAGAACGGACGTGTTCGTTCATCCATACCAGTTTAGCGTCGTCGTTCCACTGGCCGCCGTTGTGCCAGTAACGTGCCACAACAGAGTAGTGCCAGTGATCGTAGTTCAGCGCCAGGATGTGACTGGAGGCGATGGAGTCATTGGTACGCTGCTTAATACCGTTCTCTGCGTAACCGCTCTTATCGCCCAGATCTGAACCCCAGTCGAAGTTGGTGAAGCCGATGTAGCTCAGGTTACCGCCCCAGAGTTGGGTAATTGGAACAAAGTATTTCACTTTGAAACGGTAGCCATCCCACTCGTTCTGGTTTTCAGCACCGTAGTTCTGCCACTGATATTTCGCGTATACGTTCAGGGACAGGCTCATTGGCAGGCCCGTGTCGATGTCGGTACCCAGACCCATATACCAGGTGCTCTGACGACCGGACTCGTTGCGGCCCATGTCGTAGATATAGTTGTTCGCGAAGTACCACTCTTTAAACGGACCGAAGCTTAGATTGGTGCCGGTCAGCTTGTCGATGGAGAAGCGCGGTTCGATCTCCATGAACAGTGGGGAACCGTGGTTCCAGATACCTTTAGCCTGAGAGTTACCACCGAAGAAGACCGGTGCATCCATATAGCCATAGAAATCAAACCAGTCTTTCTTGGCGAATGCTTCGTACTCCAGGTAGGTATCGTTGCGGATCTGTGGTCCGAAACGGGTGTGGTAGCTGCCTACCACGTTAACGCTCTGGTGCCACCAGTCGGAGAGGTATTGTGGTTTCTCGTTTTCCGCTGCGTTAACAGTGAAAGAGGAGGAAAGTGCCAGAACTGCACCGGCTGCGAGTAATGTTTTTTTCATAATCATGCCACTGATTGAAATTCCCTTCCGGGAGTGAAAAATGCGCGAATTGCGTTTCTAAATATTTCGTGTTTCTGCGGTGCCTATTATAGGAATCCCTGCTCACAAAAATATGTGTTGTTTCACATATCTCTCACGCGCGTAATCGATTGCGTTCACGTTTGCGTACTTTAAACGGCCGGGATTGTAGCGGCAATCATTTCTGTTGCCAATCCATACGAAATGTAAATGTTAGCGGAGTGACATTTCACTCCGCTCAAAAGGAGGGGATTACTGCGCGGCGGGTTGGATATCGTGAATGCGGATAAAGCCTAACTGCTCAGGCGTAAGGCCGCTTAACTGAAGCGGAATATCCACGTCGCTGGGCGCTAACACGCTGGCCGGAGCGGTGAACAGCTGATTCTTCACATTCACCTCCTGGTAATTCTCCGTGGTGCCCTGGATCTGTCCCCATTCGACGGTACCGCTAAAGGCTGGCAGCGGATCGTTGGACTCTCCATGAATACGCAATGTTGCGCGCGTACCATCCGCATTCGCCGCCACGTTCACCAGCGACATTTTCAGCGTGCCAATCTGGCTGTTGAGCAGAGCAGGCGTGTTTGCCCCCGGCAGCAGGTACACCCCGCTGCTGGATTTGGCGTTCAGCGCGTTTTGCTGGGTGATCTTCACCGTTTCTTTGTTCAGTTTGTCCATCGCCGTGTTGAGCGTATTCACGCTTTGTTTCATCTGACGAACTTCGGTTTGCTGTGCACAGGCACTGAGGGTGAAGAGGCTCCCCACCAGTAAAATTCTCAGGTAACGTCTTGTCATAGCGTTTATTTCCTTGAAATAACGGATCCCCATAATGGTAGCCAGCAACGCGTCGCCAGACATAGATCCTTTGTCTCAAAAAAGCTCTTCCTTTGTTGTCAGGCCAGATCAGGGTAAAATGAAAATCAGTTAACCAGATAACAGGGATACCGTATGCATTGCCCATTCTGCTCCGCTGTGGATACCAAAGTCATCGACTCTCGTCTTGTGGGCGAAGGGTCTTCAGTGCGCCGTCGTCGGCAGTGTCTGGTGTGCAACGAGCGTTTCACGACCTTTGAGGTTGCAGAGCTGGTAATGCCGCGCGTGGTAAAAAGTAACGACGTGCGCGAGCCGTTTAACGAAGAGAAACTGCGCAGCGGGATGCTGAAGGCCCTCGAAAAACGGCCCGTCAGCGCGGATGACGTCGAAATGGCGCTAAACCACATTAAATCTTACCTGCGTGGCCTTGGCGAGCGTGAAGTGCCGAGCAAAATGATCGGCAACCTGGTGATGGAGCAGCTGAAAAAGCTCGATAAGGTCGCCTATATCCGCTTCGCCTCGGTCTACCGCAGCTTCGAAGACATCAAAGAGTTTGGCGAAGAGATCGCCCGCTTACAGGATTAAGCTCATGCACGATGAGATTTACATGGCGCGAGCCATGAAGCTGGCGCAGCGCGGTCGTTTTACCACCCATCCCAACCCGAACGTCGGGTGCGTTATCGTGAAAGATGGCGAGATCGTGGGGGAGGGGTTTCACTATCGTGCAGGCGAGCCGCATGCGGAGGTTCATGCGCTGCGCATGGCCGGCGAGAAGGCGCGCGGCGCCACCGCCTATGTGACGCTGGAGCCCTGCAGCCATCACGGGCGTACGCCGCCGTGCTGTGAAGCGCTGATTGCTGCGGGCGTTTCACGCGTGGTCGCATCGATGCAGGACCCGAATCCGCAGGTGGCCGGACGCGGCCTGTATCGCCTGCAGCAGGAAGGGATTGACGTCAGCCATGGGCTGATGATGCAGGACGCTGAAGCCCTCAACAGAGGCTTCCTGAAGCGCATGCGCACAGGGTTCCCGTATATTCAGCTCAAGCTGGGCGCCTCGCTGGACGGCCGTACGGCGATGGCAAACGGCGAAAGCCAGTGGGTAACTTCGCCACAGGCAAGGCGCGATGTGCAACGTCTGCGCGCGCAAAGCCATGCTATCCTCACCAGCAGTGAAACGGTCCTGGCTGACGATCCGGCCATGACCGTGCGCTGGGATGAACTGAATGCCGATACCCAGGCGCTTTATCCGCAGGAGAACCTGCGTCAGCCGCTGCGTATTGTTATTGATAGCCAGAACCGCGTAACGCCGCAGCACCGCATCGTCCAGCAGCCGGGTGAAACCTGGATTGCGCGCACGAGGGAAGATACGCGCGACTGGCCGGAAGGCGTGCGCAGCGTTATGGTGCCGGAGCATAACGGGCATCTGGATCTGGTGGTGCTGATGATGCTGCTCGGCAAGCAGCAGGTGAACAGCATCTGGGTCGAAGCTGGCCCGACGCTTGCCGGCGCGCTGCTTCAGGCGGGGCTGGTGGATGAACTGCTCGTCTACGTTGCACCTAAACTGTTAGGTCACGACGCGCGCGGCTTGTTTGTGCTGCCCGGCCTTGAAAAACTGGCCGACGCACCGCAACTCACATTCAGCGAGATTCGTCCGGTGGGTCCGGATGTCTGCCTCCATTTAACGACAGCGTAATTGCTCCCGAAATAGGGAAGCAGTGCGCAAAGTATTATGATAAAATCCGCCCCCCTGCGGGGCCAAATGAACCCGTAAAGGAAGAGTATGAACATTATTGAAGCTGCTGTAGCTACCCCGGACGCTCGCGTCGCCATCACCATTGCGCGTTTCAACAACTTCATCAACGACAGCCTGCTGGAAGGTGCGATTGACGCCCTGAAACGTATCGGCCAGGTTAAAGATGACAACATTACCGTTGTTTGGGTTCCAGGCGCTTATGAACTGCCACTGGCGGCGGGCGCGCTGGCGAAAACCGGTAAATACGACGCGGTGATTGCGCTGGGTACTGTTATTCGTGGCGGCACTGCGCACTTCGAATACGTTGCGGGCGGTGCAAGCAACGGTCTGGCACACGTTGCGCAGGATGCTGAAATTCCTGTCGCGTTCGGCGTGCTGACCACCGAAAGTATTGAACAAGCCATCGAACGTGCTGGCACCAAAGCCGGTAACAAAGGTGCAGAAGCTGCACTGACCGCGCTTGAAATGATCAATGTATTGAAAGCCATCAAGGCCTGATTTTTTTGTAAGGGGAATTCCGTGAAACCTGCTGCTCGTCGCCGCGCCCGTGAATGTGCCGTCCAGGCACTTTACTCCTGGCAGTTGTCCCAGAACGACATCGCTGATGTTGAATACCAGTTCCTGTCAGAACAGGACGTGAAAGACGTTGACGTTCTGTACTTCCGTGAACTGCTGTCGGGAGTGGCGACTAATAGCGCGTATCTCGATGGCCTGATGAAGCCATACCTGTCCCGTCTGCTCGAAGAGCTGGGCCAGGTGGAAAAAGCAGTGTTGCGTATCGCGCTGTTTGAGCTGTCTAAACGTGATGATGTCCCGTACAAAGTGGCCATCAACGAAGCGATCGAACTGGCGAAAACCTTCGGCGCTGAAGACAGCCACAAGTTTGTTAACGGCGTACTTGATAAAGCAGCACCTGCGATCCGTCCCCACAAAAAGTGATCCGCAAACCGGAGTCCTGCATTGCCTGACGGGCAGTGCGGCTCCGGTTTTTTCTTTTATTTGCTGAGGCATAACGTATGGCATGCGGCGAATTCTCCCTGATTGCCCGTTATTTCGACCGTGTCAGAACCTCTCGTCTTGATGTTGAAACCGGCATTGGCGATGACTGTGCACTTCTCAATATTCCTGAAAAGCAGACGCTGGCAATCAGCACCGACACCCTGGTGTGCGGACGTCATTTCCTGCCCGATATCGATCCTGCCGATCTGGCGTATAAAGCCCTGGCGGTGAACGTCAGCGATCTGGCGGCGATGGGGGCCGATCCTGCCTGGCTGACGCTGGCTCTGACGCTACCAGAGGTGGATGAAGTCTGGCTGGAAGCCTTTAGCGATGCGCTGTTTGAGCAGTTGAACTACTACGATATGCAGCTGATTGGCGGCGATACCACTGCCGGGCCGCTGTCTATGACGCTGGCGATCCACGGCTATGTGCCGCTCGGTCGCGCGCTGAAGCGCTCGGGCGCTAAACCGGGCGACTGGATCTATGTGACCGGTACGCCGGGAGATAGCGCGGCAGGGCTGGCGATCCTTCAGGATCGCTTAACCGTGAAGGACGCTGACGATGCGGCATATCTGGTGAAACGCCACCTGCGCCCAACGCCGCGCATTCTGCACGGTCAGGCACTGCGAGAGCGGGCCAGCTCGGCTATCGATCTCTCTGACGGGCTGATCTCAGACCTCGGGCATATCCTGAAGGCCAGCGGCGTAGGCGCGCGCGTTGACCTGGATCTCTTCCCGCTGTCTGAGCAACTGCTTCGCCATGTAGAGCCTGAGCAGGCGCTGCGCTGGGCGCTGTCCGGTGGCGAAGATTATGAGCTGTGCTTTACCGTTCCGGAGCTGAACCGCGGAACGCTCGACGTGGCATTAGCGCACCTCGGCGCGAAATTTACCTGTATCGGTCAGATCATGCCGGAGAGTGAAGGGCTGAAGTTTGTGAAAGACGGTGCGCCCGTTACGCTGGACTGGAAAGGGTACGATCACTTCGCGTGAGTTTGTGCCTCTGTATTGCCGGGTGGCGGCTACGCCTTACCCGGCCTACGGATTAGAGGGTTAGGGTGAGGGCTTATTTAAACCCCACCACCGGATGCTGCTGATACGGCGTTTCCAGCTCGGCAACCTGCTCCGGCGTAAGCGTGATATCAACCGCATTCAGCAGCTCATCCAGCTGTTCTTCCCGCGATGTGCCGATAATCGGTGCCGCAACCCCGCGCTTGCCCAACAGCCAAGCCAGCGCCACCTGCGCGCGGGTGGCGCCGGTATCATCGGCAATTCCGGCTAACCGTTCGGCAATTAACGCATCGCTGGCTTCGGTACCGGAATAAAGATTTTTTCCCACTTCATCCGATACCAGACGAGCCGTGGTTTCTCCCCACGGGCGGGTTAATCGACCGCGCGCCAGCGGGCTCCACGGGATCACCGCCACGCCTTCCTGATGGCACAGCGGCAGCATCTCGCGTTCTTCTTCCCGGTAGATCAGGTTGTAGTGATCCTGCATGGTGACAAAGCGCGCCCATCCATGCTTCGCCTGGAGATCCAGCGCCTGAGCAAACTGCGACGCGTGCATAGACGACGCGCCGATATAGCGTGCCTTACCAGCTTTCACCACGTCGTTGAGCGCCTCAAGCGTCTCCTCGATCGGCGTGTTGTAATCCCAGCGGTGAATTTGCAGCAGGTCGACGTAATCCATGTTCAGGCGTCTGAGGCTGTCATCAATGGAGCGCAGGATCTGCGCGCGAGACAGGCCCTCAGCCAGGTCGCCCACTGGATAGTAGACCTTGGTGGCAACGACGATGTCATCCCGGCGGGCAAAATCGCGCAGGGCGCGGCCGACAATCTCCTCGCTGCTGCCGTCGGAGTAGCTGTTGGCGGTGTCAAAGAAGTTAATGCCGCCCTCGATGGCGCGTTTGATTATCGGGCGGCTGCTCTCTTCCGGCAGCGTCCAGGCGTGATTTCCCCGATCCGGCTCGCCAAAGGTCATGCAGCCCAGGCAAAGCCGGGAAACGCTAAGGTCGGTTTTTCCTAATGTTGTGTATTGCACGGTTCCGCTCCTGCTGTTTTAAACATGAGGTTTAAGCATAGCAGGAGCGGAAAAGGGGGAGGGGTTATGCCAGCCAGCTGCGGATTTTGGCTTCGATACCGGCAGCGTCCAGGCCAATCGCCGCGCGCGCTTCGTCCTGGGTGCCTTGCGGAATGAAGTAGTCCGGCAGGCCGAGGTTCAGCACAGGAACGGCCTTACGGTTTGCCATCAGCACCTCATTCACGCCGCTGCCCGCGCCGCCCATAATGGCGTTTTCTTCCAGCGTGACCAGCACGTCGTGCGTCTCAGCCATATTCAGGATCAGGGACTCATCCAGCGGCTTCACAAAGCGCATGTCCACCAGGGTAGCGTTCAGCGTTTCAGCCGCTTTCGCCGCCTCCGGCATCAGCGTGCCGAAGTTCAGGATCGCCACTTTCTCACCGCGACGCTTCACCAGACCTTTACCGATCGGCAGTTTTTCCAGCGGCAGCAGCTCGACGCCCACTGCATTGCCGCGCGGGTAGCGAACCGCGCTTGGGCCATCCTGATAGTGGTAGCCGGTAAACAGCATCTGACGACATTCGTTCTCGTCGCTTGGCGTCATGACAACCATATCCGGGATACAGCGCAGGAAGGAGAGATCGAACGCGCCCTGGTGCGTCTGGCCGTCGGCACCGACGATGCCCGCGCGGTCGATAGCAAACAGCACCGGCAGCTTCTGGATGGCCACGTCGTGGATAACCTGATCGTAGGCGCGCTGCAGGAAGGTGGAATAGATAGCGACAACCGGCTTGTAGCCGCCAATCGCCAGGCCAGCTGCAAACGTCACCGCATGCTGCTCGGCAATAGCAACGTCGAAATACTGGTCAGGGTATTTTCTGGAGAACTCCACCATGCCTGAGCCTTCACGCATGGCCGGAGTGATCGCCATCAGCTTGTTGTCTTTCGCTGCGGTTTCGCACAGCCAGTCGCCGAAAATTTTGGAATAGCTCGGCATGCCGCCGCTGCTTTTTGGCAGACAGCCGCTGGACGGATCGAATTTCGGCACCGCGTGGAAGGTGATCGGATCTTTTTCCGCCGGCTCGTAGCCACGCCCTTTTTTGGTCATGATGTGCAGGAACTGCGGGCCTTTCAGGTCGCGCATGTTCTTGAGCGTGGTCACCAGACCCAGCACGTCATGGCCGTCAACCGGGCCAATATAGTTAAAGCCCAGCTCTTCAAACAGGGTGCCCGGTACGACCATACCTTTGATGTGTTCTTCGGTACGTTTGAGCAACTCTTTAATCGGCGGTACGCCGGAGAAAACTTTTTTGCCGCCTTCGCGCAGCGAGGAGTAGAGCTTGCCTGAAAGCAGCTGCGCAAGATGGTTGTTCAGCGCGCCGACGTTTTCGGAGATCGACATTTCGTTATCGTTAAGGATAACCAGCATGTCCGGCTTGATGTCGCCCGCGTGGTTCATGGCCTCGAAGGCCATACCGGCGGTAATGGCACCGTCGCCAATCACGCAGACGGTGCGGCGCTGCTTGTTCTCTTTTTCGGCGGCAACGGCAATACCGATGCCCGCAGAAATGGAGGTCGAGGAGTGGCCGACGCTCAGTACGTCATACTCGCTCTCTCCGCGCCACGGGAAGGGGTGCAGGCCGCCTTTCTGGCGAATAGTGCCAATTTTATCGCGACGTCCGGTCAGAATTTTGTGCGGATAGGCCTGGTGGCCCACGTCCCAGATAAGCTGATCGAACGGCGTGTTATAGACGTAGTGCAGCGCCACGGTCAGCTCTACCGTGCCAAGCCCGGAGGCGAAATGGCCGCTGGAGCGGCTTACGCTGTCGAGCAGGTAGCGACGCAACTCGTCGCACAGCTTCGGCAGGCTCTCTTTCGGCAACAGACGTAACTCCTGGGTGGAGTCAACTAACGCCAGTGTCGGGTATTTGGCAATATCAAAACTCATCAAAGGCTCATCGAGATATATAGTTTATTTATTACGCTGGATTATATAGTCCGCTAGCGCTTCCAGTGCCGAGGTATCCAGCGATTGCGCGGCCAGCTCATTCAGCGACCGGCGGGCATCGTCAATCAGATCCCGGGCTTTACGTTGGGCTTGCTCAAGTCCCAGCAGGGCGGGGTAGGTACTTTTGCCAAGCTGCTGGTCGGCACCCTGACGTTTACCCAATGTTGCAGTATCGCCCACCACATCCAGAATGTCATCCTGAACCTGGAATGCCAGACCGATACTTTCTGCGTATCTGTCCAGAATCGGCAGGGCTTTGCGCCCTTGCTCACCCGCGCTCAGTGCCCCCAGGCGAACGGCGGAACGAATCAACGCCCCCGTCTTATGGCGGTGAATACGCTCCAGCTGTTCCAGATTAACCTGACGTCCTTCCGCTTCAAGATCCAGCGCCTGACCGCCGCACATGCCGGCCACGCCGCTGGCCATCGCCAGTTCGGAGATCATCGCCAGGCGGTCGCGGTCGCTTACTTCCGCCATCGGCGCGTCGCTCAGAATGGAGAACGCCAGCGTTTGCAGGGCATCACCCGCCAGAATGGCATTCGCCTCGCCAAACTTAATGTGGCAGGTTGGCTGACCCCGACGCAGATCGTCGTCGTCCATCGCCGGAAGATCGTCGTGAATCAGCGAATAGGCGTGGATGCACTCAACGGCGGCTGCCGGGGCGTCCAGCGTGTTATCGCTGATACCAAACATATTGCCGGTGGCGTACACCAGAAACGGGCGCAGGCGCTTTCCACCCAAGAGTGCGCCATAGTGCATGGCTTCAACCAGTGGAGTGTTCTGAAAAGGCTGTGGCGCAATAAATCGGCGCAGGGCGTCGTTGGCGCGCACGACGCGCGCCTGAAGCTCGTTGGCAAAATCCATTTACTCGGCGTCCGGTGTGAAAGGCGTGGTTTTCGCCTCTTCGCTGTCGGAGAGCAGGATCTGCACGCGCTGCTCGGCCTGCTGCAGTTTGACCTGCCCCTGGCGCGCCAGCTGCACGCCGCGCTCGAATTCGTTGAGCGCTTCTTCCAGCGGGAGATCGCCGCTCTCAAGACGGGTAACGATTTGCTCCAGTTCACTCAGCGCAGTTTCGAAACTGGCCGGTGCGTCGTTCTTCTTCGGCATAGTGAATTGACTCTTATATTCTCAGCCCCGACATGGTAACGGACTCAGGGCAATTATCAAATAACGCGCAATGTGCACAGGAGCGGCGCGATGGTGGTATACTTGCGCGCCTGGATGCAGCCACGGGTGTGGGCTGCTGTACTCTTTTCCATTACAAGCCTTAATACGCTTGCCTAAGAAACATTGCCGCCATGAAGTTTATCATTAAATTGTTCCCTGAAATCACCATCAAAAGCCAATCTGTGCGTTTGCGCTTTATTAAAATTCTCACCGGGAACATTCGTAACGTATTAAAGCACTACGACGAAACCCTCGCCGTGGTGCGCCACTGGGACCACGTTGAAGTGCGCGCCAAAGACGAAAACAAACGTCAGGATATTCGCGACGCGCTGACCCGTATTCCGGGGATCCACCATATCCTGGAAGTGGAAGATGTTCCGTTCAGCGATATGCACGACATCTTCGAGAAAGCGCTGGTCCAGTACCGCGATCAGATCGAAGGCAAAACCTTCTGCGTGCGCGTGAAGCGTCGCGGCAAGCACGAATTCAGCTCCATTGAAGTGGAACGTTACGTTGGCGGCGGTCTGAACCAGCACGTTGAAACGGCGCGCGTACGTCTGACCAACCCGGACGTGACCGTGAACCTGGAGATCGAAAACGATCGCCTGCTACTGGTGAAAGGGCGCTATGAAGGTATCGGCGGCTTCCCGATTGGCACCCAGGAAGACGTATTGTCCCTGATCTCCGGCGGCTTCGACTCCGGCGTCTCCAGCTATATGCTGATGCGTCGCGGCTGCCGCGTGCACTATTGCTTCTTCAACCTGGGCGGCGCGGCGCACGAAATCGGCGTACGTCAGGTGGCGCATTACCTGTGGAACCGCTTCGGCAGCTCCCACCGCGTGCGTTTTGTGGCGATCAACTTCGAACCTGTGGTCGGTGAAATCCTTGAGAAAGTGGACGACGGCCAGATGGGCGTGGTGCTGAAGCGCATGATGGTGCGTGCGGCGTCCAAAGTGGCGGAACGCTACGGTGTGCAGGCGCTGGTCACCGGCGAAGCGCTGGGCCAGGTCTCCAGCCAGACGCTGACCAACCTGCGTCTGATCGACAACGTCTCTGATACGCTGATCCTGCGTCCGCTGATCTCCCACGATAAAGAGCACATCATCGACCTGGCGCGCGAAATCGGCACCGAAGATTTTGCCCGTACCATGCCGGAATACTGCGGCGTGATCTCAAAAAGCCCGACGGTGAAAGCGGTGAAGGCGAAGATCGAAGCGGAAGAAGAGAATTTCGACTTCAGCATTCTGGAAAAAGTGGTGGCGGAAGCGTCCAACATTGATATCCGCGAGATTGCCCAGCAGACCGAGCAGGAAGTGGTTGAAGTTGAAACCGTGAGCGGTTTCGGCGCTAACGATGCGATTCTGGATATCCGCTCCATTGACGAGCAGGATGACAAGCCGCTGCAGGTGGAAGGCGTGGAGGTGGTTTCGCTGCCGTTCTACAAGCTGAGCACTAAATTTGGCGACCTCGATCAGAGCAAAACGTATCTGCTGTGGTGTGAGCGTGGGGTGATGAGCCGCCTGCAGGCGCTGTATCTGCGCGAGCAGGGCTTTGCGAATGTGAAGGTGTATCGCCCGTAGTGTTTTGTCGGGGAGTGCGGCCTGTTGCCCTCACCCCGACCCTCTCCCACGGGGAGAGGGAGAACACCTATTCGTAATAATTATAAATTCCCGCCGGCATCACCAGCGAGGACGCCACTTCGTAGGCCTTCTCGCGTCCGACCAGCAGGTCAATAATCTTTAAGCCAAAATCAATTGCGGTGCCGGGCCCCTGGCTGGTCAGCAGGTTGACGCGAGGGTCCCAGACGACGCGTTTATCCACCCAATGCTCTTCCGGGATGGTGTCCTTCAGCCCCGGGAAGCCGGTCATGTTGCCGATGGGGAAAATGTCGTGCGGAATAAGCACCGTTCCTGCGGCAGCGCAGATTGCCGCGACAATGCGGCCGGATAGATGAAACTGACGCACGGTCTCGACCAGCAGCGGGCTGTCGCGAAAACATTCCGCGCCTTTTAAGCCGCCGGGCAGCACGATGATGTCGTAATCGCCATCAGCAACCTGAACAAGCGGTGCATCTGCCAGAATTTTCACCCCTCGGGAACAGGTGATCGCCAGGCTGCCGTCGCTGGCAACGCTGGCGGTGGTGACCTTAATGCCGCCACGTACCATTAAATCAATGGTGGTGACCGCTTCCATCTCTTCGCTACCAGGGGCGAGGCAGATCAGTGCTGACGCGCTCATATTCACTCTCCTTACGTTTAACCAGGTCATACAGACGGGCGTTTTCCGGCACGGCGATGCCGTGCGCGCGGGCGCGCTTTAGCAGATATCCCGTGATATAGTCGATTTCCGTGTGGCGTAAGGCCCGAACGTCCTGCAGCATTGAGGAGATGTTCTCAGCCGTACTCTCAATCACTTGCTCGACGTAACAGCGCAAATCCTCTGCTGAGGTGTGCAGGCCTTCTCGCTCAATTACCGACGCGACTTCCGCACACAGGGACGCCACCTCCTGCGGATGGTTTTTCAGCTCACCGTTCGGGCAGTTCCACAGCGCCGTCAGCGGGTTGATCACGCAGTTTACCGCAAGCTTACGCCACAGCTGAGGGTGAATGTTGTTATGCCATGCCACGTCCGGCAAAACCTTCTGCAGCACGTCTGCGAGATAGCTGTAGTCGCCATCCTGTGTCCTGGCCGGGCCGATGTGCGTCACGCCGCTGGCGACATGCACGATAATGTTGCCGTCGCGACGCGCGGCGTGGGTGGTGGTCGCCATCAGCAGAGGCTGCGGGACGCTTTTCAGCTCATCAAGGGTTCCCATACCATTGTGCAGGAGCAGAATGGGGGACGTGGGGGGGAGCTGCGCGGCCAGCGTCTTTACCGCGTCTGAAACCTGCCACGCCTTGAGCGTCACCAGCAGGAGGTCGCTTTGCGCCAGGAAATCAGGATCGTTTGCCGTGAGGGACTCGTTAAAAATGCTTCCGTCTTCACCAATCAGGTTGACACTGCAATAGGGCTGGGGCACGCGCAGCCAGCCCTGGACCTCATGTCCGTGCTTGCGCAGCGCGGTCAGCCACAGCTGACCAAGCGCTCCGCATCCGAGCACCGTAATTTTCATTGTTCCTCCTCACCTGCAACTGCGCCAGGTGTTACAGCTTAATTATACAGCTAAGCTTCTGTTGAGTTATGCCTCGTAGCGGGTATTATGCAACGCAACAAAAGTGAAGGGAGAAGAAAAGATGCCATCTTTCGATATTGTTTCCGAAGTTGATATCCAGGAAGTTCGCAACGGCGTTGAGAACGCAACCCGCGAAGTTGAGTCACGTTTCGATTTTCGTGGCGTTGAGGCGTCGTTTGAGCTGAACGACGCAAATAAGACCATTAAGGTGCTGAGCGAGTCTGATTTCCAGGTGAATCAGCTGCTCGATATTCTGCGTGCCAAGCTGTTAAAACGCGGCATTGAAGGGACATCTCTGGACGTGCCGGAAGAGTTTGTCCACAGCGGTAAGAACTGGTTTGTGGAAGCCAAACTCAAGCAGGGCATCGAGAGCGCGGTGCAGAAGAAGATCGTTAAGCTCATCAAAGACAGCAAGCTGAAGGTGCAGGCGCAGATCCAGGGCGAAGAAATTCGCGTGACCGGTAAATCCCGCGACGATCTGCAGTCCGTGATGGCGCTGGTGCGCGGCGGCGATCTGGGGCAGCCGTTCCAGTTTAAAAACTTCCGCGATTAAGACTGAAAAGCCCGGTTTAACCGGGCTTTTTTTAGGTTTTAAGCGCCTGCTCGACCTCAAAGCGGTTGGTCACCTTGCTGTCTATTTTGACGTAAGCGCTCCGCTCTTCCGGGACAATGAACACCTCTGTCACGCCTTCTTTTGCTTCCAGACGCTGCTTCAGCGCATCGCTGATTTCTATATCATCCGGGATTTCTACCCGCAGGCTGCTCACATAGCGCGGCTCTTTCATGGTGCTGGCGATCAGCAGCCAGACTGTCGCCAGCAGCGCGCCCGCGAGAAACACGGTTTGTGAATCAAACAGGCCGTCGACCCAGCCACCGAGCGAGCCGCCGATCGCCACGCCGAGAAACTGGCTGGTGGAGTAGATACCCATCGCCGTGCCTTTGTAACCTGCAGGAGACTCCTTGCTGATAAGCGACGGCAGCAGCGCTTCCATCAGGTTAAACGCCAGGAAGAACAGCTGTACGCCAGCAACCAGCTCCCAGAAGTGCGGGCCGGATCCCCAGAGCACGATCTCGGCTATCAGCAGCAGCGCAACGCAGCCCACGAAGACGCGCTTCATTTTGCGCTTCACTTCGGCATAGATGATGAATGGCACGACGGAGACAAAAGATATCAGCATCGTGACCAGATAGATTTTCCAGTGCTCTGCGGCCGGGAAACCCGCTGCGGCAAGCTGGCCGGGCAGGGCAACAAAGGTCGACATCAGCAGAATGTGCAGGCACATAATGCCGAAATTCAGCTTGAGCAGGCGTGGCTCAACGAGCACTTTGCTGAAGCAGCCTTTGACCATGCCTGACTCACGGTTCAGAACGTGGTTTTTACTGTCCGGCACGACCCAAAGAGTTAAGGCAATGCCGATGGTCGCCAGCACGGCAATCATCCAGAACAGAGCGTGCAGGCCGAGCGTATGAGTGATAATCGGACCGAGCACCATCGCAATCGCGAAGGTGACGCCAAAGCTCACGCCGATAAACGCCATCGCCTTCGTGCGGTTCTGTTCGCGTGTAAGGTCTGACAGCAGCGCCATAACGGCGGCGGCAATCGCGCCGGAGCCCTGGAGGGCGCGACCAAGAATAATCCCCCAGATGGAGTGGGAGAGGGCGGCAATGACGCTACCGAGAACAAAAATAAGCAGACCGCCGACAATCAGCGGCTTTCGACCCACCCGATCGGAGAGCAGACCAAACGGGATTTGAAATATCGCCTGCGCAAGACCGTAAATACCAATTGCCAGGCCAATCAGCGCCTCGCTGGCCCCCTGCAGCGCCATGCCGTACGTGGTCAGAACAGGCAGGACCATAAACATGCCGAGCATCCGTAGCGAGAAGACAGTCCCTAAGCCCCAGGTCGCGCGTAGCTCGCCTGGCGTCATTTTATAATCGTTCATTACCACCTCAGTTCAAAAGCAGGCCATAGTGTAGTGCGGGGAAGGGGCGGGGTAAATAAAGGGTTATTTAACAAATATTACATGCGTTATTAATGGATTTGATGAATAAAAAAGGGTGCCGAAGCACCCTTTTATTCACCTGCGAGTCTTACCAGACGTAAGTCAGCAGGTTATGTGAATCCGGCACCATAAAGTCTACGGACATCATCACGGACAGTGAAGTGATAGCAACGATAGAGAACACAAACAGCTTGCGCGCCCAGACTTTGTCATCTTCCACTTTGTATCCGCGCAGGGCCATACCGAGCCACCAGACGCTCACCGCAGCCGCTACCGCCAGATATTTATACCCGGCGTAGCCACCCAGAGAGAGCATCAGCGTTGCCACGGCAAAAGCGATGATGTAGAGCGTGATGTGGTTCTTGGCAACCGAAATGCCCTTCACGACCGGCAGAACCGGGATGTTCGCTGCCTGATAATCCTTAAAGCGGAAAATCGCGATGGCATAGGAGTGCGGCATCTGCCAAAGGCTAAAGATAGCCAGCAGGATCAGCGCACCGCTGTCGAACTCGTTCGTGACCGCGCAGTAGCCAATTACCGGCGGCGCAGCGCCGGAGAGAGAACCAATCAGCGTGCCGTAGACGGAGTGACGTTTCATATACAGGCTGTAGACGCCTACATACACTACGAACCCCATCACCCCCAGCCAGCAGGCCAGCGGGTTAGCACCAAACCACAGCAGCATAAAGCCAGCAATACCCAGCAAGGTGGCGTACACCAGCGAGACGGAAGGGGCGATCAGGCCTTTAACCAGCACCCGATTTTTGGTCCTTTCCATCTTCTTGTCGATATCCATGTCGATGTAGTTGTTAAATACACAACCGGACGCAACAACCAGTGACACACCGACCAGCGTAGAGATAAAGAGGGCGTAATCAATGCTGCCTTTAGAGGCCAGCAGGAACCCTCCGATCACGGAGATCAGGTTGCCAAAGATGATGCCTGGTTTCGTTACTTGCAGGTATTGCTTAAACATACTCGCCGCTCTTAGTGAACCATCATGTTGTAGTTGAGGTTCCACATAATCCAGATGGAACCGACTACCAGGATAGCGATGATAATCACGGTAAAGATAAAGGCGGTCATATTCCAGCCTTCATCGGACTTGGTGTTCATGTGCAGGAAGCAAACCAGATGCACCAGAATCTGAATCACCGCGGTTACCAGGATTGCTCCCAGGATAACCGGCTTGGACGCAGAACCGCTCATCACCATCCAGAACGGGATCACCGTCAGGATGATCGACAGGATGAAACCTGTCATGTAGGTTTTTACGCTGCCGTGGGAAGCGCCATGATCGTTAGAATGACTCATTACATCGCCCCCATCAGATAGACAACAGAGAACACACAGATCCATACCACGTCCAGGAAGTGCCAGAACAGGCTCAGGCACATGATACGGGTACGGTTAGTGCTGGTCAGGCCGCGGCGGGAGATCTGGAACATCAGTACTGCCATCCAGATCAGACCCGAGGTCACGTGCAGACCGTGGGTACCCACCAGCGCGAAGAACGCGGACAGGAAGCCACTGCGATCCGGGCCGAAGCCTTCCATAATCAGGTGATGGAATTCATAGATTTCCATCCCGATAAAGCCAGCACCAAACAGCCAGGTCAACGCCAGCCAGGAGACAACCTGGCTCTTGTTGTTTTTGTACATGGCGATAGCCGCCATGCCGTAGGTGATGGAGCTGAATAACAGCAGTGCGGTTTCAACCAGAACGAACGGCAGTTCAAAGATGTCCTTGCCGGTCGGGCCGCCCGCTGTGCCGTTCACCAGAACGGCATAGGTCGCGAACAGACAGCAGAACAGAATGCAGTCGCTCATCAGGTAGATCCAGAAACCGAAGACTTTCGTCGGTCCTGTATCGTGGTGCGCATGTTCATGCGCGTGGGCAGTTGAGTGCGCCAGAGTATCAGTTGCCATTTTTCAGCCCCGCTTTAGAAATCTCGTCGAAATGCTGATTTTCCAGCTTTTCAACTTCACGGACTGGTACGTAGTAGTCCACGTCCTCGTCAAAGCTCTTCACAATCCAGCTGATTACGATGCCGGCGAAGCCAACAATCGCCATCCACCAGATGTGCCAGATCATTGCGAAACCAAATACCGTTGCGAAAGCGGCAATCACGATGCCCGCAGCGCTGTTTTTCGGCATATGGATCTCTTCGTAATGCTCAGGTTGCTTGTACGCTTCACCTTTTTCTTTCATTTCCCAGAAGGCATCACGCTCGTGAATGTGCGGCACTACGGCAAAGTTATAGAACGGCGGTGGAGAAGAGGTTGCCCACTCCAGCGTACGGCCACCCCATGGGTCACCGGTCAGGTCGCGGTTCAGGTTACGGTCACGGATGGACACGTAGTACTGAATCAGCTGGCACAGAATACCGCAGGCAATCAGCGCTGCACCGCCCGCTGCAACCATCAGCATTGGGTGGAACTGCGGATCGATCTGCTGGCTCAGTCGACGGGTCATACCCATGAAGCCCAGCACGTACAGCGGCATAAACGCCACGAAGAAGCCAATGATCCAGAACCAGAACGCGCGTTTACCCCATTTTTCGTTCAGCGTGAAGCCGAACGCTTTTGGCCACCAGTAGGTTACGCCAGCGAAGCAGCCGAAGACCACGCCGCCGATGATAACGTTATGGAAGTGCGCAATCAGGAACAGACTGTTGTGCAGAACGAAGTCAGCGCCCGGTACCGCCAGCAGTACGCCGGTCATCCCACCTACGGAGAAGGTAACGATGAAGCCGATGGTCCACAGCATTGCTGAGTGGAACACGATACGGCCCTGGTACATGGTGAACAGCCAGTTGAAGATCTTCACCCCGGTAGGGATGGCGATAATCATGGTGGTGATACCGAAGAAGGCGTTTACGTTCGCGCCCGCACCCATGGTGAAGAAGTGGTGCAGCCAAACGATGAACGACAGAACGGTAATACACACGGTTGCCCACACCAGAGAGGTGTAACCAAACAGGCGTTTACGCGAGAAGGTTGCCGCGATTTCGGAGAACACACCGAAGACAGGCAGAACCAGGATGTACACTTCCGGGTGACCCCAGGCCCAAATCAGGTTGATGTACATCATCATGTTGCCACCCATATCATTTGTGAAGAAATGGGTGCCCAGATAGCGGTCCAGGGTCAGCAGCGCGATGGTGACGGTCAGAATTGGGAACGATGCGATAATCAGTACGTTGGCGCACAGAGATGCCCAGGTAAATACCGGCATCTTGAACATCGTCATACCAGGAGCACGCATCTTCAGGATGGTCACGAAGAAGTTGATACCGGTCAGGGTCGTACCGACACCGGAGAGCTGAAGCGCCCAAATCCAGTAGTCAACACCGACACCCGGACTGTACTCAATTCCCGACAGCGGCGGGTACGCCAGCCAGCCGGTCTGCGCGAATTCGCCCACACCCAGTGACAGGTTAACCAGGATAACGCCGACAACGGTGAACCAGAAGCTCAGGTTGTTCAGGAACGGGAACGCCACGTCGCGCGCACCAATTTGCAGCGGAACGACGACGTTCATCAGACCGATTACCAGCGGCATCGCCACGAAGAAGATCATGATAACGCCGTGAGCGGTAAAGATCTGATCGTAGTGGTGCGGCGGCAGGAAGCCGGCTTCGCCCGCAGATGCGAGTGCCTGCTGGCTACGCATCATGATCGCATCCGCAAAGCCACGAATTAACATGACGATACCGACGATGCAGTACATGATACCGAGTTTTTTGTGGTCAACCGAAGTCAGCCACTCATTCCACAGGTAGCTCCACTTACCGAAGTAAGTGATCAGGCCAACTAAGGCCGCGCCACCAATGATAATTGCAGCCACCGTAACCATGATAATCGGTTCATGGTAGGGCACTGCATCCAGTGTCAATTTTCCGAACATTTTCTTCCTCGGCCCCTTAGTGAGCGGTTTCCGCGTGGCTCATGTCCATGCCTTCCATACCTTCATGCGCGCTGTGCTCGCCTTCTGGCTGGGTCATGTCCATGCTCTTGCCGTGATCCATAAATTTGCCAATAACGTCTTTGAACAAATCAGGTTTCACGTTAGAGAAGTACTCCACCTTGTTGTATTCGCTAGGTGCAGCCACTTTTTCGAACGCCGCCATGTCAGACATGGTGTTTGGAGACTGCTTCGCTTTTTCAACCCACTGGTCGAAAGCGGCACGGTCCGGCGTCGCAATAGCTTTGAACTTCATACCTGAGAAGCCCGGGCCGCTATAGCTGGCGGAGATACCATCGTAGGTGCCTGCTTCATTCGCGATCAGATGCAGGTTCGTCTGCATACCGGCCATCGCGTAAATCTGGCTACCCAGACGCGGGATGAAGAAGGAGTTCATTACGGAGTTGGAGGTCACTTTGAACTGAACCGGAGTGTTCGCCGGGAAGGCGATTTCATTCACGGTAGCAATGCCCTGCTCTGGATAGATGAAGAACCATTTCCAGTCCATGGAGACCACTTCAATGGTAATAGGTTTTTCATCGTGAACCAGCGGCTTGCTTGGCTCAAGTGCGTGAGTGGTTTTCCAAGTCAGTACGGCAAGGAACAGGATGATCAGAATAGGCACCGTCCAGACCACAGCTTCCACTTTATTGGAGTGTGACCAGTTCGGGCTATACTTCGCATCTTTATTGCTCGCACGATACTTCCAGGCGAAACCAACAGCCATCAAAATGGCAGGAATAACCACAATCAACATCAGGCCAAAAGCCGTCAATATCAGTGAACGTTGTTCCAGTCCAATCTGTCCTTTGGGGTCTAGTAGTGCAGAATCGCAGCCACTGAGTAATACAGTACCTGCGAATAATGACAACCATCCCAAACTTTTATTGTATTTCCTGAGTCTCATTTAACGACCTCAATTCCACGGGAGTCTGGTGGCGTTTAAAGTGTGCGGGCATTTTACGGGAAGGTTACATTACTGTAAACATCATTAGGCCTGTGTCAGGAAGGTGTTACCGGGTTCTGCCGCACGTGTCACAAGTGTTGCAGATTATGTCGGTTTTTATGACCGAAGCCGCATGAGATGGGCTTTATAACGAAAGGACCCCCAAGCATACCCTAAAAGGGGCAATTGGTATAACCATTGTTAAAAATAAACAAAAAATTAACAATTAATTATCAATAAAAAGACATCTAAAAAACGAAAAATCAAACTTTCCAATGCTGAATCGTTTAATGAAAAATAGCAATTTGGAACCGGCTCCAATAATTTCCAAATCCTATCCCGCACAAAACAACAAATATTTTTTTAGCGGCTGATGGCTATTTCGCCGTTATAATTTCGGTTAGTGATTACAACGGGAAATAACCTTTCGCTTTTTCTTCAGGTCATCTGCGTTTTACGCAATGCCATAAAATCGAGCAGACCGCCCGTCAGGATCCCGGCGATGGCCAGCAGGGCTCCGGCGTCCAGCAGAAGGGCTTCGAGGGGGAGCGCCAGAGACGTACTGGCGTTAACAATAAGTACCACAAGCCAGAGCGCCAGCGCGGCGCAGCCCGTCATTAACAGACGTAACGCAAAACGGTAGGCGCGATGATATTCAGTGCGCGGCATAAAGTGTTCAGTCCGCTGGGTATATTCCAGCGTCTGGCGACACACCAGCAATAATAAAATCCCCGGCACGGCAGCCGCGACCGAGAAGAGATAAAACGTTGGCCAGCCGTGGGCTTCCACAAACCAGCCGGCAATCGGGCCTACGTACACGCGGCCAACGGCCGAGAGCGCCGAGAGCAGAGCGAACTGCGTGGCGGAAAATGACTTATTGCACAGGGTCATCAGCAGGGCAACAAACGCCGCCGTCCCCATCCCGCCGCAGAGGTTTTCGAAGAACACCGCTGCGGCCATGCTGATCGTATGTTTGTCGGTAATCGACAGCAGCCAGTAACCGGCGTTAGAGGCGCCCTGAAGAATGCCGAAGATCAGCAGCGCGCGGAACAGCGTCAGGCGCTGCATCAATACACCGCCATAAAGTGCGCCGACGATGGTCGCAAACAGCCCCAGCGTTTTGTTCACTACCCCCACTTCACCGGCATCAAAACCGACGCCGCGGATCAGGAAGGTGGTGGTCAGGCTCATGGCAAAGGCGTCGCCCAGCTTATAAAGGACGATGAGCAGCAGGATCAGCCAGGCATTGTTACGGCCAAAGAAGTCGCGCAGCGGTTCGGCCACGGCCTGCTCCAGCGAGCGGGGGACCGGGATAACGTCACTCGGTTCGGGCGCGAACAGCGTCGCGATGATGCAGGGGATAAGCAGGGCGGCCATCAGCCAGTACATGCCCTGCCAGCCGAGGTAACGGTCGGCCAGCCACAGCGCCAGGCCGCCGGAGACCAGCATCCCGAGGCGATAGCCCAGCACGCTGATGGCCGCACCGGCCCCGCGCTCCTCGGCGGGTAAGACGTCCGTCTTCCAGGCGTCAAACACAATATCCTGGGAGGCGGAACAGAAGGCTATCACCACCGCAAGCGCGGCCATCCAGCGAAGCTGTGTGGTCGGTTCAAGGAAGCCCATCGCCGCAATCGCCAGCAGCAGCAGGACCTGCGTCATCACTAACCAGCCGCGACGACGTCCCAGGAACGGGGGCGTATAGCGATCCATCACCGGCGACCACAGGAACTTAAAGACATAAGCCTGGCCGACCAGCGAGAAGAAACCAATGGTTTTGAGATCGATGTTCTCGACCGTCATCCACGCCTGAAGCGTGCCGGAGGTGAGCGCGAGGGGTAAACCGGAGGCAAAGCCGAGGATCAGCAGAATCGCTGATTTCGGTTGCTGGAAAATGCGTAAGTAGTTACTGGACATGGTTTTATGAACTGACCCGGTGAAGTACCGGGTCAGTAAGCAGGATTAACGTGCGTTCTGCTTGATAAAATCGTGAATGCTGGTGTCCTGCGCCATATCGGCGATGGTATCCGTCAGCACGCTGTTAACGGCGTTAGCAATGTTCTGGTTGGATGCCTGGAACGCGCCTTCAACGGAGTAGCTGGCGCGGTAGTTTTTCGTCATCTTGTTACCGTTTTTCGCGGTGGCAATGATGGCGATATCCGCTTTGGTCGCGATGTTGTAGCGCACGTTGCCCTGAGACACGTCTGCATAAAGGTTGTTGACGATGATCTGCAGGTCAACCGCGCCGCTTGGGCCAATCATGTAGCCGCGAGCGGTCATTTGCTTCTCAAGCACTTCCTGCAGCAGGAAGCGCAGGTCGCGGGACGCGGTGAGGGTAACCTGCTGGTTATCGCGGGTCACTTTTGCCAGAGCCTGGTCCTGACGCTGATCGGCACCGTTAATGCTCACGGTGACGCCCATCAGGCTAGGGTCCTGCTGAGGCAGAGTGATTTTTGGTGAGACATCAATAGTGGTAGGCGGAGTCGCACAGCCTGCCAGCATAAAAAGGGCTACCAACGGAAAGAAGAGTTTTTTTAACATTTTCAGGTTCTCAACGAATCGTAAGCATAAAGAAAGAGAAATTGCCGCCATCATAACATCGACAACGGTCAGGGGAAGTGGTCAACGCATGTAAATTCATCGTCTTGTCTGAAAACTGACCAGCTCACCCTTTTTCTCCTCCCGCGAATGGTGAAAGGTATGAGTCTCACAGTGAACTTCATTCGTTTGAATGAGAAAATTAGACGAAAGCTAAATATTTGTTGTCAAGGTGTAATGGAAACGGTAAAAGCGGCTAATATTTAAAGGGATGGGTGACATCTCAGCGTTGTCGGAGGAGTAATTTCATGATGATACGTGAACAGATAGAAGAAAAATTAAGGGCAGCGTTCAACCCTGTGTTCCTCGAAGTCGTCGACGAAAGCTATCGTCATAACGTGCCGGCAGGTTCTGAAAGCCACTTTAAAGTGGTTCTGGTTAGCGATCGCTTCACGGGAGAACGTTTCCTGAACCGACATCGCCTGATCTACAGCACCTTGACGGAAGAACTCTCCACAACCGTGCATGCGCTGGCACTGCATACCTACACCATTAAGGAATGGGAAGGCTTGCAGGATACGGTTTTCGCGTCGCCGCCCTGTCGAGGTGCCGGCACTATCGCCTGATAAATCGGATTTGCAACGGCCGGAGCTTTTCCAGTATGTTGCTTACAGATTTCCTCAAAACGGCCTTCGGGCCGTTTTGTTTTGTCTGAGTTTTGAGCGGATGGTGCGATTTTAAGGCTAAAAATAGCCTTAAAGTGTGAAAAAAGCCGCAGCAACATGCCCCAACCGTTCTCGACTCACCTAAGTGATGCCGCTATAATGCCGCGTCTTAATGAATGTCTTCGGGATGATTCTGGCGACAGGGAATGTGAATCTGCACTAAGAGAGCATCCCGGTATAACAGACAGATTCAGAGTTGACCGAGCACTGTGATTTTTTTGAGGTAACAAGATGCAAGTTTCAGTTGAAACCACTCAAGGCCTTGGCCGCCGTGTAACGATTACTATCGCTGCTGACAGCATCGAAACTGCTGTGAAAAGCGAGCTGGTCAACGTAGCAAAAAAAGTACGTATTGACGGCTTCCGTAAGGGCAAAGTACCAATGAATGTTGTTGCTCAGCGTTATGGCGCTTCCGTGCGTCAGGATGTGCTGGGTGAACTGATGAGCCGCAACTTTATCGACGCGATCATCAAAGAAAAAATCAATCCGGCTGGCGCACCAAACTACGTGCCAGGCGAATACAAACTGGGCGAAGACTTCACCTACTCCGTAGAGTTCGAAGTGTATCCGGAAGTTGAGCTGAAAGGTCTGGAATCTATCGAAGTTGAAAAACCGATTGTTTCCGTAACTGACGAAGACGTTGACGGCATGCTGGACACCCTGCGCAAGCAGCAGGCGAACTGGAAAGAGAAAGAAGGCGCTGTTGACGCGGAAGACCGCGTAACCATCGACTTCACCGGTTCTGTTGATGGCGAAGAGTTCGAAGGCGGCAAAGCGTCTGACTTCGTACTGGCAATGGGCCAGGGTCGTATGATCCCAGGCTTCGAAGACGGTATCAAAGGCCACAAGGCTGGCGAAGAGTTCACCATCGACGTGACCTTCCCGGAAGAATACCACGCTGAAAACCTGAAAGGTAAAGCAGCGAAGTTCGTCATCAACCTGAAAAAAGTGGAAGAGCGCGAACTGCCAGAACTGACTGAAGAGTTCATCAAGCGTTTCGGCGTTGAAGATGGTTCTGTTGCTGGCCTGCGTACCGAAGTGCGTAAAAACATGGAGCGCGAGCTGAACGGCGCTGTGCGTAACCGTGTGAAATCTCAGGCGATTGAAGGTCTGGTAAAAGCGAACGACATCGACGTTCCTGCTGCTCTGATCGACAGCGAAATCGACGTACTGCGCCGTCAGGCTGCACAGCGTTTCGGTGGCAACCAGCAGCAAGCGATGGAACTGCCGCGCGAGCTGTTTGAAGAGCAAGCGAAACGCCGTGTGGTTGTTGGCCTGCTGCTGGGCGAAGTGATTCGTACCCACGAGCTGAAAGCTGACGAAGAGCGTGTAAAAGGCCTGATCGAAGAGATGGCGTCTGCATACGAAGATCCATCAGAAGTGATCGAGTTCTACGGCAAGAACAAAGAGCTGATGGACAACATGCGCAACGTCGCCCTGGAAGAGCAGGCTGTTGAAGCGGTACTGGCGAAAGCGAAAGTGACCGAAAAAGCGACCTCTTTCAACGAACTGATGAACCAGCAGGCGTAATTTCGCCCTAACGGTTTAAAGTTTGAACAAAAAACCCGTTGCCCTCCGGCGACGGGTTTTTTTTATCGCAGCTTGGGTTCTTGAAGGGTGCTAAAACGCCCTTTCAGTGTTAGCGTTACAACAAAAGGTTGTTATGCTTGAAATAGGGCGTGGCGAACCCCATAAGTGTGTAATCACGATGATTGAGACTGGCTGATAATCCGTCCATAAGGTTACAATCAGTACAGCAGGTGTTTTCAATTTTGAACCAGGAGACGGAAATGTCATACAGTGGCGAACGAGATAACTTTGCACCCCATATGGCGCTGGTGCCAATGGTTATTGAACAGACCTCACGTGGTGAGCGTTCTTTCGATATCTATTCCCGTCTGCTCAAGGAACGCGTTATCTTTCTGACCGGCCAGGTAGAAGACCATATGGCTAACCTGATCGTGGCGCAGATGCTGTTCCTGGAAGCGGAAAACCCGGAAAAAGACATTTACCTGTACATCAACTCGCCTGGCGGTGTGATTACGGCGGGCATGTCCATTTATGACACCATGCAGTTCATCAAGCCAGATGTCAGCACTATCTGTATGGGTCAGGCTGCATCCATGGGGGCCTTCCTGTTAACCGCAGGGGCGAAAGGTAAGCGTTTCTGCCTGCCTAACTCCCGCGTGATGATTCACCAGCCGCTGGGTGGTTACCAGGGGCAGGCGACGGATATCGAAATCCACGCCCGCGAAATTCTGAAAGTAAAAGCGCGCATGAATGAACTTATGGCGCAGCATACAGGTCAATCTCTTGAGCAGATCGAGCGCGATACCGAGCGCGATCGCTTCCTCTCTGCTCCAGAGGCAGTTGAGTACGGCTTAGTCGACTCCGTATTGACCCATCGTAATTGATGCCCGCGACGCGAGTGTGCCGCTATACTAAGGTAGGGCGGCACGCTGCTTAAAGCACACGCGTCTTAGAATGGCATTTGCGTCGTCATGTGCGGCACAAAGAACTTAAAAAGAGGTTTGGACTCATGACAGATAAACGCAAAGATGGTTCGGGCAAACTGCTGTACTGCTCTTTTTGCGGCAAAAGCCAGCATGAAGTGCGTAAACTGATTGCCGGGCCGTCCGTGTATATCTGCGACGAATGTGTCGATTTATGTAACGACATCATTCGCGAAGAGATTAAAGAAGTTGCGCCGCACCGTGAGCGTAGCGCATTGCCAACGCCGCATGAGATTCGTCATCACCTTGACGACTATGTCATCGGTCAGGAGCAGGCCAAGAAAGTGCTGGCGGTGGCGGTATATAACCACTACAAACGTCTGCGTAACGGCGACACCAGCAATGGCGTGGAACTGGGCAAAAGCAACATTCTACTGATCGGGCCAACCGGCTCCGGTAAAACGCTGCTGGCGGAAACGCTGGCGCGCCTGCTTGATGTTCCGTTTACCATGGCGGATGCCACCACACTGACCGAAGCTGGTTATGTGGGTGAAGACGTTGAGAACATCATTCAGAAGCTACTGCAGAAGTGCGATTACGACGTACAAAAAGCCCAGCGCGGGATTGTTTACATTGATGAGATCGACAAGATCTCCCGTAAATCAGACAACCCGTCCATTACCCGTGACGTATCGGGTGAAGGCGTGCAGCAGGCGTTGCTGAAGCTGATCGAAGGTACGGTTGCCGCCGTTCCGCCGCAGGGTGGACGCAAACATCCGCAGCAGGAGTTCCTGCAGGTTGATACTTCCAAGATCCTGTTCATCTGCGGTGGTGCGTTTGCAGGTCTGGATAAAGTGATCTCCCACCGTGTTGAAACCGGCTCCGGCATTGGTTTTGGCGCAACGGTGAAGGCGAAGTCCGAGAAAGCCAACGAAGGCGAATTGCTTTCGCAGGTTGAGCCTGAAGATCTGATCAAATTTGGTCTGATCCCTGAGTTCATTGGCCGTCTGCCGGTTGTGGCAACGCTGAATGAGCTGAGTGAAGAGGCGCTGATTCAGATCCTGAAAGAGCCGAAAAATGCGCTGACCAAGCAGTATCAGGCGCTGTTCAATCTGGAAGGCGTTGACCTGGAATTCCGTGACGAAGCGCTGGACGCAATTGCCAAGAAAGCGATGATCCGTAAAACCGGTGCGCGCGGCCTGCGTTCTATCGTTGAAGCGGCACTGCTCGACACTATGTACGATCTGCCGTCGATGGAAGATGTTGAAAAAGTGGTTATCGACGAGTCCGTGATCGGTGGCCAATCCAAGCCGCTGCTGATTTACGGTAAACCGGAAGCCCAGCAGGCATCTGGCGAATAATTCACCAAATCATACAAGCAGTTAATCAAAAAGGGGGGATTTTATCTCCCCTTTACTTTTTCCGTGTTCATAGCGTTGAATGTGTGGGAAACATCCCCATATACTGGATACATGTTAATGGTTATGTGAAGCACTGTGACATGACCAGCTTACCTGGCGGACACTAAACTAAGAGAGAGCTCTATGAATCCTGAGCGTTCTGAACGCATTGAAATCCCCGTATTGCCGTTGCGCGATGTGGTGGTTTATCCGCACATGGTCATACCCTTATTTGTAGGGCGGGAAAAATCTATCCGTTGCCTCGAAGCCGCTATGGATCATGATAAAAAAATCATGCTGGTGGCGCAGAAAGAAGCATCAACGGATGAGCCGGGTGTAAACGATCTTTTCACCGTCGGGACCGTGGCCTCTATTTTGCAGATGCTGAAGCTGCCTGACGGCACCGTGAAGGTGCTGGTGGAAGGGCTGCAGCGTGCGCGTATTACCACCCTGTCTGACAATGGCGAACACTTCTCTGCTAAGGCAGAGTACCTTGATTCGCCTCAGCTTGATGAACGCGAGCAGGAAGTGCTCGTGCGCACCGCAATCAGCCAGTTTGAAGGCTATATCAAGCTGAATAAGAAAATTCCACCAGAAGTGCTGACGTCGCTGAACAGCATCGACGATCCTGCGCGTCTGGCGGATACCATCGCTGCGCACATGCCGCTGAAGCTGGCTGACAAACAGTCCGTGCTGGAAATGTCCGACGTTAACGAACGTCTGGAATACCTGATGGCGATGATGGAGTCTGAAATCGATCTGCTGCAGGTTGAGAAGCGCATTCGTAACCGCGTGAAAAAGCAGATGGAGAAGTCTCAGCGTGAGTACTATCTGAATGAGCAAATGAAGGCGATTCAGAAAGAGCTGGGCGAGATGGACGACGCGCCGGATGAAAACGAAGCGCTGAAGCGTAAGATCGACGCGGCGAAGATGCCGAAAGAGGCGAAAGAGAAAGCCGAAGCAGAACTGCAGAAGCTGAAAATGATGTCTCCAATGTCGGCTGAAGCGACCGTCGTGCGCGGCTACATCGAGTGGATGGTTCAGGTGCCGTGGAATGCCCGCAGCAAGGTCAAAAAAGACCTGCGTCAGGCTCAGGAAATCCTGGATACCGACCACTACGGCCTGGAACGCGTCAAAGACCGCATTCTTGAGTACCTCGCGGTACAAAGCCGTGTAAACAAAATTAAAGGCCCAATTCTGTGCCTGGTAGGACCGCCAGGGGTGGGTAAAACCTCTCTGGGTCAGTCCATTGCCAAAGCGACCGGACGTAAATATATCCGTATGGCGCTGGGCGGCGTGCGCGATGAAGCGGAAATCCGCGGTCACCGCCGTACCTACATCGGTTCTATGCCGGGTAAACTGATCCAGAAGATGGCGAAAGTGGGCGTTAAAAACCCGCTGTTCCTGCTCGATGAGATCGACAAGATGTCTTCGGACATGCGTGGCGATCCGGCGTCTGCACTGCTGGAAGTACTTGATCCAGAACAGAACGTGGCGTTCAGCGATCATTATCTGGAAGTGGACTACGACCTGAGCGATGTGATGTTCGTGGCGACCTCCAACTCCATGAACATTCCGGCCCCGCTGCTGGACCGTATGGAAGTGATCCGTCTCTCCGGTTATACCGAAGATGAGAAGCTGAATATTGCTAAGCAGCACCTGCTGCCGAAACAGATTGAGCGTAACGCGCTGAAAGCCAACGAGCTGACCGTCGAGGACAGCGCGATTATCGGCATCATTCGCTACTACACCCGTGAAGCGGGCGTGCGTAGTCTTGAGCGTGAAATCTCTAAACTGTGTCGTAAAGCGGTGAAACAGCTGCTGCTGGATAAGAGCCTGAAGCACATTGTGATTAACGGCGACAATCTGCATGCCTACCTGGGCGTTCAGCGCTTCGACTACGGTCGCGCGGACAACGAAAACCGCGTTGGTCAGGTCACCGGTCTGGCATGGACGGAAGTGGGCGGCGATCTGCTGACCATCGAAACCGCCTGTGTGCCGGGCAAAGGCAAGCTGACCTACACTGGCTCGCTGGGTGAAGTGATGCAGGAATCCATTCAGGCGGCGCTGACCGTGGTGCGTGCGCGTGCGGAGAAACTGGGTATCAATCCGGATTTCTACGAAAAACGCGACATCCATGTGCACGTTCCGGAAGGGGCGACGCCGAAAGATGGCCCAAGCGCGGGTATTGCCATGTGTACGGCGCTGGTCTCCTGTCTGACAGGGAACCCGGTACGTGCCGATGTGGCAATGACCGGTGAAATCACCCTGCGTGGTCAGGTCCTGCCAATCGGTGGGTTAAAAGAAAAACTGCTGGCGGCACACCGCGGTGGGATCAAAACCGTATTGATTCCTTACGAGAATAAACGCGATCTGGAAGAGATTCCGGACAACGTGATTGCCGATCTGCAGATCCATCCTGTTAAGCGAATTGAGGAAGTTCTTACTCTCGCATTGCAGAATGAACCGTCCGGAATGCAGGTTGTAACCGCAAAATAGTGACCTCGCGCAAAGAGCGTCAATAAAAACAAGGCTGGTAAGTCATTTCGCACTTGCCAGCCTTTTTTTGTATAGCTAATTTAGATTGCTGATTAGGTCAGCCATCAACAACGGGTGTTGTAAGGTCATGGCAGGCCTGATATAACTGCTGCGCGGTCGCGTTGTGAAGGACTCAGGCGCGATATAAATTATAAAGAGAGGAAGAGAACAGTGAATAAATCTCAACTGATTGACAAAATTGCTGCTGGTGCTGATATTTCTAAAGCTGCAGCTGGACGTGCGTTAGATGCATTAATTGCTTCTGTTACTGAATCTCTGCAGGCTGGGGATGACGTTGCACTGGTAGGCTTCGGTACTTTTGCTGTTAAAGAGCGTGCTGCCCGTACTGGCCGCAACCCTCAGACCGGTAAAGAGATCACCATTGCTGCTGCTAAAGTGCCGGGTTTCCGTGCAGGTAAAGCGCTGAAAGACGCAGTAAACTGATTGCTTTCCCGTTTCAGGGAAGCCGGATAGTACAAGGGCGCATCGTTTGATGTGCCTTTTTTATTTGTCCAGACCTGATTTGTGCGAGTTTATGCGAGTTGTGGGCTGACAATCGCCCCGTTTTCTTGTCACAATACGCCTTTACGCGCGACGGGCAGGATTTTCCGTCAGCGTCAGGTAACCAGTCACCTACAGCGGAGTGTTGTTACACCATGATGGACAGCTTACGCACGGCTGCTAACAGTCTCGTGCTCAAGATTATTTTCGGTATCATTATCGTGTCGTTCATATTGACCGGCGTGAGCAGTTACCTTATTGGCGGTGGCGCGAACTATGCCGCAAAAGTGAATGGCCAGGAAATCAGCCGTGGTCAGTTCGAGAATGCTTTTGCCGGTGAACGTAACCGTATGCAGCAACAGCTGGGCGACCAATTCTCTGAACTGGCGGCGAATGAAGGGTACATGAAAACCCTGCGCCAACAGACGCTGAACCGTCTTATCGACGAAGCGCTGCTGGATCAGTATGCCAAAAAGCTGGGCCTTGGCATCAGCGACGAGCAGGTGAAAAAAGCGATCTTCGCCACTCAGGCATTCCAGTCTAACGGTAAATTCGACAACGCGCGTTACAACAGCATCGTCAACCAGATGGGCATGACGGCGGATCAGTACGCGCAGGCGCTGCGTAACCAGCTGACCACTCAGCAGCTTATCAATGCCGTAGTGGGCACCGATTTTATGCTCAAAGGTGAAACGGAAGAACTGGCTGCGCTGGTAGCACAGCAGCGCGTTGTCCGTGAAGCGACCATTGATGTGAACGCCCTGGCGGCGAAACAGCAGGTGAGCGACGCAGAGGTTAACGCCTGGTACGAGCAGAATAAGAACGCCTTTGTTTCTCCGGAGCAGTTCCGCGTCAGCTACATCAAACTGGATGCAGCTGCGCTGCAGGAAAGCGCGTCTGACGCGGAGATCCAGTCTTACTACGACCAGCATCAGGATCAGTTCACTCAGCCACAGCGTAACCGCTACAGCGTGATTCAGACCAAAACTGAAGCAGATGCTAAGGCGGTACTGGATGAACTGAACAAAGGCGCTGATTTCGCCACCATTGCGAAAGCGAAATCCACCGATATCATCTCTGCGAAAAACGGCGGTGATATGGGCTGGCTGGAAGACGCAACCACGCCGGACGAACTGAAAAATGCCGGCCTGAAAGAGAAAGGCCAGCTGTCTGGTGTGATTAAATCATCCGTTGGTTTCCTGGTCGTGCGTCTGGACGACATCATCGCTGCGAAAACCAAGCCGCTGGCTGAGGTTCGTGATGATATCGCTGCGAAAGTGAAACAGGAAAAAGCCCTGGATGCCTACTACGCGCTGCAGCAGAAAGTGAGCGATGCTGCCAGCAACGACAACGAATCTCTGGCAGGTGCAGAGCAGGCAGCGGGTGTGAAGGCGGTTGAGACGGGCTGGTTTGGTCGCGACAACCTGCCGGAAGAGCTGAACTTCAAGCCGGTTTCTGATGCCATCTTTAACGGTGGTCTGGTGGGCGAGAACGGTACGCCGGGCAGCAACTCTGACATCATTACCGTCGACGGCGATCGTGCGTTTGTTCTGCGCGTCAGCGAGCACAAGCCAGAAGCGGTCAAACCGCTGGCGGAAGTGAAGGATCAGGTCGTCGCTCAGGTTAAGCACAACAAAGCGGAACAGCAGGCGAAACTGGATGCTGAGAAGATTCTGTCTGACCTGAAAGCGGGTAAACAGGACGCGCTGAAAGCGGCTGGCCTGAGCTTCGGTGAGGCGAAAACGCTGAGCCGTACCGGTCAGGACCCAATCAGCCAGGCTGCGTTTGGCCTGACACTGCCGTCAAAAGACAAGCCAAGCTTCGGCACCACCACCGATATGCAGGGTAACGTTGTTCTGTTGGCGCTGGACGAAGTGAAAGCCGGCACCCTGCCAGAAGCGCAGAAGAAGGCGATGGTTCAGGGCATTACTCAAAACAATGCTCAGATTGCTTTCGAAGCCATGATGAGCAACCTGCGTAAAGAAGCCAAAATTAAGCTGGGCGATGTCATGACTCAGCAGCAATAATTACGTGTCTGCTCGCAGATTTTCGTAACGCTCTGCAAAAACTAAAGGCCGCTTTCGCGGCCTTTTCCATTTCTGCAATCTGCTGTTTGTGCCTGTTTTCTCCGGGAGCTATCGTTGCGTGGCTGTCAACAAACAAGGAGATAACAGCATGAAATGTGGAATCAAAGCACTGTTAATTACGCTGGCTATTGCCACCACCGGGATGAGCGCGGGCGCGCTGGCGGCGACGCCCGCCGCCAAACCACAGACCACGCAGAGCAAATCTGATGCGGCCGCGCCGGTGCAGGGGCAAACCAAAGCGGCTGACGCCGTTAAAAATACGGATGATGACGGTACGCGGGTCAGCATTAACTCGGCCTCGGCAGAGGATCTTGCCCGCGCAATGAACGGTGTCGGCCTGAAAAAAGCGCAGGCCATCGTCAGCTACCGCGAAGAGTATGGCCCTTTCAAAACGGTCGATGATCTCAAGCAGGTCCCGGGCATGGGCAGCGCGCTGGTTGAGCGCAACCTCTCACACCTGACACTGTAATAACGCAATTTCTTGCACTGCGGCAAAAGTTTGCCAGGATAAAGAGGTCATACCAGTTATGACCTCTGATCCTATATCAACGTAAGGCTATTGCGCTATGCAGACAAAAATCAAAGTACGCGGTTTCCATCTTGATGTTTACCAGCACGTTAACAACGCCCGCTATCTCGAATTTCTTGAAGAAGCGCGCTGGGACGGACTAGAGAACAGCGAAAGCTTTCAGTGGCTGACCGCGCACAACATCGCTTTCGTGGTCGTCAATATCAACATCAACTACCGCCGCCCGGCCGTGCTGGGCGATGTGCTCACCGTGACCAGCCAGGTACAACAGCTAAACGGCAAGAGCGGCGTGTTAAGCCAGGTGGTGACGCTCGATCCAGAAGGGCAGGTAGTGGCTGATGCGCTGATTACCTTTGTCTGTATCGATCTGAAAACTCAGAAAGCGCTGCCGTTGGAAGGGGAGCTGCGGGAAAAGCTGGAGCTGATGATCGCTTAGAAAATTTGTCTTTTATAAAAGACAAAAGGATTTTTCAGGGATAGAATAATGGACAGGGACTACGTTGTTGAACGTTACCGGACCCGTGACGGGAAAGTGCCGTTTGAGGAGTGGGTAGCCAAAATGAACCGAAAGGATCCTGATATAGTTTTCCGGATCCTTATGCGGATTAACCGCGCGATAAAACGTAATTTTGGTGATTACAGGTATCTCAGGGAAGGTGTTTGGGAGATGCGAGTCGACAGTGGCCCCGGCTACAGGATCTATTTTGCAGTAGAGAATCGGCAGGTTTTATTGTTACTGATCGGTGGTAACAAAAAGAGCCAAAAAGCGGATATCAAACTGGCAATAGATTACTGGAAAGATCACCAGACAAAAGGACATTTCAATGAGCGCCGCTGAACGAAAATATTCGAGTTCCGTTAGCCACCATGATGCTGTTGTAAAAATGCTGCGAGAAAATCCTTCCTACGCTCAGCGTTATCTGCAAACAGCCCTGGAAGAGATCTATGAAGACCAGGGCATCCCTGCCTATCTCATTGCACTCCGTCAGGTCATCGAAGCCCGTGGCGGCATAGGTGAAATCTCTGCCAAAGCCGGTCTTTCCCGCCAGCAGCTATATCGAACCTTATCAGACAACGGCAACCCAACGCTGACTACGCTAATGAAGGTTACCCGTGCTGCCGGGGTAAAACTGTTCGACAGCACGGTGAGGTAGCCTTATTTAAGCCCGGTTTTTTGCTTCATTGCCGCCATTACGCCGACTTTATCAGCCAGGTAGTGGTTCAGTCCGTTAGCGCGCAGATTACAGGCGGCGCACTGGCCGCAACCGTCGCCTTTGATACCGTTATAGCAGGTGAGGGTTTCGCTGCGAACTAAATCCAGCTTGCCCCAGTAGTCGGCCAGCGCCCAGGTTTCGGCTTTATCCAGCCACATGAGCGGGGTTTCAAAGCGCGTCTCTTTTGCCATCCCCAGATTGACGGCGTGGTTGAGCGCTTTTACAAACTCATCACGGCAGTCCGGATATCCTGAGAAGTCGGTCTCGCATACGCCCGTAATTACCGCTTCGGCTTTTACCTGATAGGCATAAATTGCCGTCAGGGTCAGGAACAGAATATTACGGCCCGGCACGAAGGTGTTCGGAATGCCGCTGGCATCGGGTTCGTAGTCCGGGACGGGAATACTGTCCCGGGTGAGGCTGCTGACTGCCAGTTCATTTAACAGCGTAACGTCCAGCACCTTGTGCGCGCGTGCCCCCAGTTTCAGGGCAAGTTCACGGGCAACGTCGATTTCAGCGCGGTGACGCTGGCCATAATCGAAAGTCACACAGTGAACTTCATCATACTGATGAAGGGCCTGAACCAGGCAGGTTGTAGAGTCTTGTCCTCCGCTGAACACGACGACGGCACGTTTCATAAATCATCTCGACTGTTACGGTAAAAACGTTATGTTACCGTCTGGCTACGGCGGCGACCAGCTTCTTCACGATTTGGGGGCGGGTAGCCAGGCTTCGGTAAAATCAAACCAGCCGCGGGTGTTGAGGCGTATGCCGTTGACCCCTGGCGGGGCGCTGATTTGATATTGATAGTTAAAAAGCGGCGTCAGCACCGCATTCTCCATCAGGCGGTTGAAAATGGCTTGCAGACCGGCGTGTCGGTCCCGAGCTTCGGCCTGCGACTGCACCGCATCCAGCGTGGCTTGCAAATGAGCGTAGGCCGGTGCGCTTAACACGTGCGGCCACAGTGCATCGCAGCGCAGCCATTGCTCAAGCGTATACGCTGGCGCTTCGCCAATCAGCCTGTCCCCCATCATGATATCTGCATCGGCAAGCTGCTGGCATCCGTCCCACGTCTTGGCGTCGTGGAAGACGACGGTCAGTTCACAACCCTGTCGCGCCAGGTACGTTTTTAACTGGCTGGCCATGGTGTGAAGCTCAACGGGAAGATGGTAAACCAGCGTCAGCGACTCGGGCAGGGCAACGTCCGTTAAATCAGGCCATTCGGGAATTGTCCAGCCGGGAAGCAGTTCCTGAGTGGGCGTAATGAGCCCTTCATTGAGCGGAAGCGTGTGCAGAAGCCTGGAGAGATGGATGATATTGATAAGCCGCTTTGCCTGGAGCTCACTCAGACGCGCGCTCTGTTTCAGCGTGAGGTAACAGAAGCCCAGACTGGTACTGCTGCTGACCAGCCTCAGGGTTTCCAGCTCATCGGCCTCGCCAATCGCAATTTGCACCGGGTGACGACAGCTGGTACCCAGCCTGTAATCAAACAGCTGGGGAGTGATCCAGTATTCGATGGCTTTAAGCAGCGGATGGCTCAGGTGGTACTGCTCATGGCTTTCCAGACGAACCAGGTCGGGCTCAAAGGCGGCCAGCCGGAAGGGACCGCAGCCAACCGCAGGATGGTCGGGATGCGCCAGACGACTGCAGTAGGTTGCCAGCCTGTGCGCCAGCCAATAGTCCGGTTGATGCAGCACAAACGTCAGACACTGTG
The DNA here is from genome assembly GCF_058354905.1 of Enterobacter sp. ECC_219_Taxon_10. NCBI lineage: Bacteria > Pseudomonadati > Pseudomonadota > Gammaproteobacteria > Enterobacterales > Enterobacteriaceae > Enterobacter > Enterobacter sp. ECC_219_Taxon_10. The sequence continues at coordinate 1,117,512 of NZ_CM178005.1, forward strand.
GATGCGTTGTTTCGATACGTAAGACGCTCCGAAACAGGGTGCGCAGGGCGGGAAGCGTCAACAGCGCGGTCAGGCTTCGCTGGAGTTGCGCCGTTTCTATTTTATCGCCGTTATGCCAGTGCAGCGTGGAGCGAATATAGAAATGCCAGCGCAGCCCGTCAGCAGAGACCTCCCAGTGATGCGCCAGATCGCCCGTAGGTTCACTGCTGTTGCCGTTAAAACGCGTCAAACCTGAAAATACCTGTCCCGCCAGATGCTGCTCCGCCCGGCCAGGCAAGAAGCCCGGCTGAAGCGGCTCCAGCGAGCGATAGTAGGGGATGCGCAGCGTCGGCGTGTCGTTTTGCCATTGCCCGCCTAAAAACGGATGCAGCAATGATCTCAGCGCGTCCGGCGCAAGCTGCGCCAGCTCCAAAGCGTTATGCTGCTGCCCGCTCTTCAGTGCCTCTTCCATCATCGCATTGCGCAGTGACTCCGGGCTGGCATGGAACGTCAGCTCACCGCGCTTGCCGCGACCAGACCGCGCGCGCCAGCTGAGCCAGCCCGCCTCCTGAGCCTGGCGCAGCAGGGTGCGGACATGCCTCTCGCTACAAAAACAGCGGCTGGCAAGCTCGCTTACGGTTACGAGCTGCGGAGCGCCGGCGGAAGGTTGCCACAGGCGTTGATACTGGTTAAGGCGGTTAAGCTGGCGCATAAGAAACCCGGAACAATAATTTTCATCTATTCACTATTACTTCCGTATATCTCACACGATACTGATGCACAAGTTAATCGCATCACATTTCAGGAGTAAACATGGCCCGGCTCGCTGCATTTGATATGGACGGTACGTTGTTAATGCCGAATCACCGTCTGGGGGAGAAAACGCTGAGTACCCTCAAGCGCCTGCGCGAGCGTGATGTCACCCTGACGTTTGCTACGGGTCGCCACGTACTGGAGATGCGTCATTTGCTGGGCGCGTTTTCCCTGGATGCGTTTTTAATCACCGGCAACGGGACGCGCATTCACACCGTTGAAGGGGAGGTGCTGCACCGCCAGGATCTCAACCCGGAAGTGGCGGACATCGTGCTGCACAGTACCTGGGACACGCGGGCCAGTATCCACGTCTTTAACGATCAAGGCTGGTTTACCGGAAGCGAAATCCCCGAATTATTGCACGCGCATGTTTATAGCGGCTTCAAATACCAGCTTATCGATCTGCGTCGGATCCCCGCCCACGCGGTGACCAAGATCTGCTTCTGTGGCGATCACGACGATCTTTGTCGCTTACGGATTCAACTGAATGAGGCGCTGGGCGACCGGGCGCACCTGACCTTCTCGGCGGTAGATTGTCTGGAAGTGCTGCCGGTGGGCTGTAACAAAGGTTCCGCCCTGGCGGTACTGAGCGACCACCTGGGCTTAACGCTGCAGGATTGTATGGCGTTTGGCGACGCCATGAATGACCGCGAAATGCTGGGCAGCGTGGGGCGCGGTTTGATTATGGGGAACGCGATGCCGCAGCTGATCGCAGAGCTTCCTCATCTGCCGGTTATCGGACACTGCGGTAACGAAGCGGTGTCCCATTTTTTGACGCATTGGCTGGACAACAATAACCTCCCATATTCCCCCGAATAGTGAGACCCTTCCAGCAAGCCAGACTTCGGTCTGGCTTTTTTTTATTTCAGCAGCTGCGCAATCTGCGCTTTCCACGGGGTGATGTCGCCGATGTTGGCCTGTACCCACTCCGCATTGTAGTAGGTTTCAAGATAGCGCTCTCCGCTGTCGCAAAGCAGCGTGACGATGGAGCCGGTACGGCCTTCCTCGCGCATGCGTGCCGCAAGCTGCAGTGCGCCCCACATGTTGGTGCCCGTTGATGCACCAACCTTGCGGCCGAGCTGCGTCTCCAGCCAGTGCGCGGTGGCGATGCTGGCAGCGTCCGGCACGCGAAGCATTTCGTCCACCACATCCGGGATGAACGACGGTTCCACGCGCGGGCGCCCAATCCCTTCAATTTTACTGCCCACCGGGCTGCGCAGGCCGGCATCGCGGCTTTGCCAGTAGTCGAGGAAGACGGAGTTCTGCGGGTCAACCACCATCAGTTGGGTATCGTAGCCCTGACAGCGGATGTAACGTCCGATAGTCGCTGACGTGCCGCCGGTACCGGCGCTCATCACAATGTACGATGGAACCGGATGCGGCTCGTGGGTCATCTGGCGGAAAATACTGTCGGCAATGTTGTTATTGCCGCGCCAGTCCGTTGCGCACTCGGCGAAGGTGAACTGGTCCATATAGTGGCCGTTTAGCTCGCGGGCCAGCATTTCAGAGGCGGCGTAGATTTCGCAGGCGCTTTCCACAAAGTGGCAGCGTCCGCCGTAAAATTCGATCTGCTCGATTTTACGTTTTGCGGTGCAGGAGGGCATCACGGCGATAAACGGCAGGCCCAGCAGGCGGGCAAAATAGGCTTCGGACACCGCCGTTGAACCAGATGAGGATTCAATGATGGTGGTGCCTTCTTTAATCCAGCCGTTACATAAACCGTATAAAAACAGGGAGCGCGCCAGGCGATGCTTCAGGCTACCGGTAGGATGGGTACTTTCATCCTTCAGGTAGAGCTGAATACCGTCAAATCCCGGCAGGGAAAGGCGAATCAGGTGCGTATCCGCCGAGCGCTGATAATCGGCATTGATTTCACTGATGGCATGTTTAACCCAGGTGCTATTCATCGTAGTTATCCGTTTGTCATTTTGTGCCCAGCATAGCGAAAAGCACAGAAAAAATTGTTGCTATCTGGCCTTTAAAATAGAATGAAGGGAGAAAAATTTTCTCTGTGAGGTGGGTATGCTAGATAAAATTGACCGCAAGCTCCTTTCATTGCTGCAAAGTGACTGTACCCTCTCTTTGCAGGCGCTGGCAGATGCCGTTAATCTGACCACCACACCGTGCTGGAAGCGCCTAAAAAAGCTGGAAGATGACGGTATTCTGCTGGGCCGCGTCGCGTTACTCGATCCCGAAAAACTGGGGCTTGGGCTGACGGCATTTGTGCTGATAAAAACTCAACACCACAGCAGCGAGTGGTATTGCCGCTTCGTCACTCAGGTGTCTGAGATGCCCGAGGTGCTCGGCTTCTGGCGTATGGCCGGCGAGTACGATTACCTGATGCGCGTCCAGGTGGCTGACATGAAGCGCTATGATGACTTCTACAAGCGGCTGGTGAACAGCGTCCCGGGCTTGTCGGACGTCACCTCAAGCTTCGCCATGGAACAGATAAAGTACACCACAGCATTACCCATTGAATAACTTCGTAAAATACCTTCAGGAACAAACCGCGTGCGATTATTTGCCCAATTAAGCTGGTACTTTCGTCGGGAGTGGCAACGCTACCTCGGTGCAGTCGCCCTGCTTATTATCATTGCCATTTTGCAGCTGATCCCGCCGAAGGTGGTGGGCTACGTCGTGGATGGCGTCACTGAACAGCATTACACCACCGCACGGGTGTTGATGTGGGTCGGCACGCTGGTGCTGACGGCGGTCATTGTTTATCTCCTGCGCTACGTCTGGCGCGTGCTGCTGTTTGGTGCGTCCTATCAGTTGGCCGTTGAGCTGCGCGAAGATTTTTACCGCCAGCTGAGCCGACAGCATCCTGAGTTTTATCTCCGCCACCGCACCGGGGATCTTATCGCTCGCGCGACTAACGACGTCGATCGCGTGGTCTTTGCCGCCGGGGAAGGGGTGCTGACGCTGGTGGACTCGCTGGTGATGGGCTGCGCGGTGCTGATCGTCATGTCCACGCAGATCAGCTGGCAGTTGACCCTGCTTGCCCTGCTGCCGATGCCGCTGATGGCGCTGGCGATCAATCGCTACGGCGAACAGCTGCACGAGCGCTTCAAGCTGGCGCAGGCGGCGTTTTCATCTCTGAACGATCGTACCCAGGAGAGCATGACCAGCATCCGCATGATCAAAGCGTTTGGCCTGGAAGACCGACAGTCCGCGCTGTTTGCGGCCGATGCGGCAGACACGGGGGCGAAAAACATGCGCGTAGCTCGCATTGACGCCCGGTTTGATCCAACGATTTATATCGCAATCGGCATGGCAAACCTGCTTGCCATTGGCGGCGGGAGCTGGATGGTGGTGCAGGGCACGCTGACCCTGGGGCAATTAACCAGCTTTGCGATGTATCTGGGGCTGATGATCTGGCCGATGCTGGCGCTGGCCTGGATGTTTAACATTGTTGAGCGCGGCAGCGCCGCCTACAGCCGCATTCGCGCCATGCTGGCCGAAGCCCCGGTGGTCAATGACGGCAGCGAAGCGGTGCCGGAAGGGCGCGGTGTCATGAACGTCGACGTTCGTAAATTTGTCTATCCGCAAACGGAACATCCGGTGCTGGAGAACGTTAGCTTTACGCTGCAGCCGGGCCAGATGCTGGGCATCTGCGGCCCAACGGGGTCCGGTAAAAGTACCGTTCTCTCTCTGCTGCAGCGCCACTTTGACGTCACCGAGGGCGATATTCGTTTCCATGATATCCCCCTGACGAACCTGCTGCTGGACGAGTGGCGTGGACGCCTGGCGGTCGTCAGCCAGACGCCGTTTTTATTTTCGGACACCGTGGCGAATAACATTGCTCTTGGTCATCCGTCGGCGACGCAGGAAGAGATCGAACACGTGGCGCGCTTAGCCAGCGTACATGACGATATTTTGCGCCTGCCGCAGGGCTATGAAACGGAAGTCGGGGAACGTGGCGTCATGCTCTCCGGCGGGCAAAAGCAGCGTATCTCCATTGCCCGCGCGCTGCTGCTGAATGCTGAAATCTTGATCCTGGACGATGCGCTTTCCGCCGTGGACGGTCGTACCGAGCATCAGATTCTGCATAACCTGCGCCAGTGGGGCGACGGCCGCACGGTGATTATTTGCGCCCACCGTTTGTCAGCGCTCACTGAAGCCAGCGAAATTCTGGTCTTACAGCACGGGCACATTGCCCAGCGTGGGCAGCATGAAGCCCTTGTCGAACAGCCGGGCTGGTATCGCGATATGTATCGCTATCAACAGCTTGAGGCGGCGCTGGACGATGCGCCGGAACAGGATGAGGAGGCCGCCAATGCGTAAGCTCGGAACGATGTGGCCGACGCTCAAACGTCTGCTGGCTTACGGCTCGCCGTGGCGTAAACCGCTCTCCGTGGCCGTGCTTTTACTCTGGATTGCGGCGATTGCTGAGGTGAGCGGCCCGCTGCTCATCAGCTATTTTATCGACAACATGGTCGCCAAAAGCTATCTCCCGCTGGGTCTGGTAGCGGGCTTAGGCGTGGCCTACGTTGGCCTGCAGCTGGCGGCGGCAGGGCTGCACTATGCTCAGTCGCTGCTGTTCAACCGTGCCGCCGTGGGCGTCGTTCAGCAGCTGCGCACGGATGTGATGGACGCGGCGCTGCGCCAGCCGCTCAGTGAGTTTGATATCCAGCCGGTCGGGCAGGTGATTTCGCGCGTGACCAACGATACCGAGGTGATCCGCGATCTGTACGTCACCGTGGTCGCGACGGTGTTACGCAGCGCGGCGCTGATTGGCGCGATGCTGGTGGCGATGTTCAGCCTCGACTGGCGCATGGCGCTGGTGGCGATTACCATCTTCCCGGCGGTGCTGATCGTGATGGTGATCTACCAGCGATACAGCACGCCGATTGTGCGCCGGGTTCGCGCCTATCTGGCCGACATCAACGATGGTTTCAACGAAGTGATTAACGGCATGAGCGTCATCCAGCAGTTCCGCCAGCAGGCCCGCTTTGGCGAGAGGATGGGGGAAGCCAGCCGTTCGCACTACATGGCGCGTATGCAGACGCTGCGCCTGGACGGTTTCCTGCTCCGTCCGCTGCTCAGCCTTTTCTCTGCGCTGGTGCTTTGCGGGCTGCTGATGCTCTTTGGGCTGAGCTCAAGCGGTACGATCGAAGTCGGCGTGCTGTACGCCTTTATTAGCTATCTCGGACGTCTTAACGAGCCGCTGATCGAGCTCACTACCCAGCAATCGATGCTGCAGCAGGCGGTCGTCGCCGGTGAGCGCGTGTTTGAGCTGATGGACAGACCGCGCCAGGCCTACGGCAATGATGAGCGACCTCTGCAAAGCGGGGATATTGCCTTTGATAACGTCTCGTTTGCCTATCGCGAAGACCGGCTGGTGTTGCAGGACATTACGTTGGATGTTCCGTCGCGCGGTTTTGTTGCGCTGGTAGGGCATACGGGCAGCGGCAAGAGCACGCTTGCCAGCCTGTTGATGGGCTACTACCCGGTCATGCAAGGCGAAATTCGCCTCGACGGACGCCCGCTCGCGTCTCTCAGCCACAACGTGTTGCGTAAAGGCGTCGCGATGGTGCAGCAGGATCCGGTCGTTCTGGCCGATACCTTCTACGCTAACGTGACCCTGGGGCGGGACTATACCCAGGAGCAGGTCTGGGACGTGCTGGAAAAAGTGCAGCTGGCAGAACTGGCGCGTGGGTTTAGCGATGGGATCAATACGAAGCTGGGCGAGCAGGGGAACAACCTCTCCGTGGGGCAAAAGCAGCTTCTCGCGCTGGCGCGGGTGCTGATCGAAACCCCGCAGGTGCTGATTCTGGATGAAGCGACGGCCAGCATTGACTCCGGCACTGAGCAGGCCATCCAGCAGGCGCTGGCCGCCGTGCGCGATCATACGACTCTGGTGGTGATTGCCCACCGCCTTTCCACCATTGTCGATGCCGATACCATTCTGGTGCTGCACCGGGGACAAGCCGTGGAACGCGGCACGCACCGTGAACTGCTGGAAGCTAAAGGACGCTACTGGCAGATGTACCAGCTTCAGCTTGCGGGCGAAGAGCTGGCCGCCAGCGTGCGTGAGGAAGAGTCGCTCAGCGCCTGATGCACCAAAACAAAGCAACGCGCTAACAGTCATTCCTGTTGGTGCAATACTGAAACGCACCGTGCACCGACATGGTGCGTTTTTTTTCGCCGGTTCGTTAATGAAGACGGCGTAACGCTCGTCGCACCGCTTTTCCCCCTCGTTTTCATTTCTGGCACACCCCTTGCAATACCTTCTGCGTGAGCTGCGGCCATTACCGAATTCTGACTGGAGGGGATCTATGAAGCTGGTTACGGTGGTAATCAAACCATTCAAACTCGAAGACGTGCGTGAAGCGTTGTCTTCAATGGGTATTCAGGGACTGACTGTCACCGAAGTGAAAGGCTTTGGTCGTCAGAAGGGTCATGCCGAGCTTTACCGCGGGGCGGAATACAGCGTTAACTTTCTGCCAAAAGTAAAAATTGATGTCGCGATTGCTGACGATCAGCTTGATGAAGTGATTGATGTGATTAGCAAAGCGGCCTACACCGGCAAAATTGGCGACGGCAAAATTTTCGTTGCCGAACTGCAGCGCGTCATTCGCATTCGTACCGGCGAATCTGACGAAGCGGCACTGTAAATAACGCCTGGCACACAGTGATAGGGATCGAGAAAATGAAGATAGCAACACTTAAAACGGGTCTGGGTTCGCTGGCACTGCTGCCGGGCCTGGCGCTGGCTGCCCCTGCCGTGGCTGACAAGGCCGATAACGCCTTTATGATGATCAGCACCGCGCTGGTACTGTTCATGTCTATCCCGGGCATTGCGCTGTTCTACGGCGGCCTGATCCGCGGCAAAAACGTTCTCTCCATGCTGACGCAGGTTGCCGTGACGTTCGCGCTGGTCTGCGTGCTGTGGGTGGTTTACGGCTACTCGCTGGCCTTCGGCACCGGCAACGCCTTCTTTGGTAACTTCGACTGGGTGATGCTGAAAAATATTGAGTTGACCGCGCTGATGGGCAGTTTCTATCAGTATATTCACGTTGCGTTCCAGGGCTCGTTCGCCTGCATTACCGTCGGGCTGATCGTTGGCGCGCTGGCGGAGCGCATTCGTTTCTCTGCCGTCCTGATCTTTGTGGTGGTCTGGCTGACCCTCTCCTATGTGCCGATTGCGCACATGGTCTGGGGCGGTGGTCTGCTGGCAACGCACGGCGCGCTGGACTTCGCGGGCGGTACCGTTGTTCACATCAACGCCGCGGTAGCGGGTCTGGTGGGGGCGTACCTGATTGGCAAACGCGTGGGCTTCGGTAAAGAGGCGTTCAAACCGCACAATCTGCCGATGGTGTTTACCGGTACGGCTATCCTTTACTTTGGTTGGTTTGGCTTCAACGCCGGTTCCGCCAGTGCAGCAAACGAAATCGCCGCGCTGGCCTTCGTGAACACCGTTGTGGCCACGGCGGGTGCGATTCTCTCCTGGGTATTCGGCGAGTGGGCGGTACGCGGTAAACCTTCCCTGCTGGGTGCCTGTTCAGGTGCGATTGCCGGTCTGGTTGGTATCACCCCTGCGTGTGGTTATGTCGGCGTAGGCGGTGCGCTGCTGGTGGGTCTGGTCGCGGGCCTTGCGGGTCTGTGGGGCGTCACCGCACTGAAACGTGTGCTGCGCGTTGACGACCCATGCGATGTGTTTGGCGTGCACGGCGTGTGCGGCATCGTCGGCTGTATCATGACCGGTATCTTTGCCGCGAAATCGCTCGGTGGCGTGGGCTACGCTGAAGGCGTGACGATGGTTCATCAGGTGCTGGTGCAGCTGGAAAGTATTGCTATCACCGTGGTGTGGTCTGCCGTTGTCGCTTTCATCGGCTATAAGCTGGCGGATATGACGGTTGGTCTGCGCGTACCAGAAGAGCAGGAGCGCGAAGGTCTGGACGTCAACAGCCACGGCGAGAATGCGTATAACGCCTGATAAACAGAAAAACGGTAACCTTTGGTTACCGTTTTTAGTGTGTATTCCCTCTCCCTGTGGGAGAGGGGCAGGGTGAGGGCATCAGGCCGCACAACATCAACCGCGATTACGCATTACCCCTTCCTGCACCGTAGAAGCGACCAGCACGCCGTCCTGAGTATAAAACTCTCCACGCACAAACCCGCGAGCGCTCGATGCTGAGGTACTCTCCACGCTGTAAAGCAGCCACTCGTTCATATTGAACGGACGGTGGAACCACATGGAGTGATCGATGGTCGCGACCTGCATCCCTTTTTCAAGGAAGCCAACGCCGTGCGGCTGTAGCGCAACCGGCAGGAAGTTGAAGTCTGACGCGTAGCCCAGCAGATACTGATGCACGCGGAAATCTTCCGGCACGGTGCCGTTGGCGCGGATCCAGACCTGGCGTTTCGGCTCGGCGGTATGGCCTTTCATTGGGTTATGGAACTCAACCGGGCGGATCTCCAGCGGCTTATCGCAGAGAAACTTCTCTTTGACCTGCGGCGGAAGCAGATGCGCCAGCGCGCGGGCGATATCGGTCTCTGACTTAAGTTCGTCAGGCGACGGTGCTGGCGGCATCACTTTCTGATGCTCATACCCCGGCTCCGGTGCCTGGAAAGAGGCGGTCATATAAAAGATCGGCTTACCGTTCTGAACGGCCGCTACGCGGCGTGCGCTGAAGCTGTTGCCGTCTCGCAGAACTTCAACGTCATACACGATCGGTTTAGCGCTGTCGCCAGGGCGTAAGAAATAGCTGTGGAATGAGTGCACCAGACGGTCTGCCGGGACAGTCTCCTTTGCAGCGTACAATGCTTGTCCGACGACTTGCCCGCCGAACACTTGACGTAAGCCCAGGTCTTCGCTCTGTCCGCGAAAGAGTCCTTCCTCAATTTTTTCCAGATTCAGTAATGTCAGCAGATTGTTCAGTGCCTGACTCATAGTTGTCCTCAGTAAACGCCGTAGCGAAAGATAGGCAGAGTATAACGCAGAAATGAAAGTGGTCCGATGGGTAGAATAATCTGAATGTCGGCACGTTTTTAGGCATTAATCGGTGATCTGTGCCACACTTAAATACGTTATGTGATTGAAACGACATCGGATGGGATCGATCCCGCTGGTGCATTGATGATAAGGAGACTTCAATGAAACTCGTGCCCATGCTAAGTGGTGTAGCTATTGCGGTGGCGTTGTCCGCCTGTGCCGGTAAGAGCGCCCAGGTGCCGGTGCCAGCTGCAGATCCGAACGGGATTAATACCCTTTCACAGCAATCCATTCAGCAGCCTAACGTTTCCGGTACAATCTGGATTAAACAGAGAGTCGCGCTGCCGCCGGATGCGGTATTAACGGTAACGCTGTCTGATGCTTCCCTGGCCGACGCACCGTCGAAAGTTCTGGCCCAGCGTGCGGTCCGTACTGAAGGTAAGCAGGCTCCGTTTAGCTTCGTGTTGCCGTATAACCCGTCAGACGTGCAGCCGAATGCCCGTATCCTGCTGAGCGCAGCGGTAACCATCAACGGCAAGCTTGTCTTTATCACCGATACGGTTCAGGAAGCGATTAATCACGGTGGAACCAAAATTGACCTGAATCTGGTACCGGTGCAGCAAACCGAAGTCCCGGTTGCTCCACAGACCAATCAGCCGTCCCTGCCAACCCCACCGACTCAGATGTAATTGTTGCTATTACCCTCTCCTTCGGGGGAGGGTTTAATACACCCAGCGGTACTTCTGTAGATCAATCTGTCCTGCTCCTGACACCTGCACACCCTCTGAAAGTAATGCCTGACGCTGACGCTGGAGATCCGGCCCGGTTAACGAGATGGCGCCATGACGGTTCACCACCCTGTGCCAGGGCAGCGTACTCCCTTCCGGCAGCCGCTTCAGAACGCCTCCAACCTGTCGCGCCGCGCGGGGAGAACCGGCCAGCCGTGCGACATCACCGTAAGTGGTGACGTAGCCTTCCGGAATCGAGGCCACGATTTGCCATACGCGCTGTGGAAAGGAGTCGTGTTCGTCCATACCTTCACCTGTAGGGTTGTCTGGACCGTCATGGTAAACGAAGATCGTCGTGTTTGCTGCGTCTGTTTGCGCAAGAAACCAGCATCCGGTTTGTGGTCGCTTGCAATTGAGGCTTTGCGCAGGGATAATGCGCCAGCGCGTTGGTTATCAACGCTCTCAATGGGGGCTCTGTTGGTTCTCCCGCAACGCTACTCTGTTCACCAGGTCAGGTCCGGAAGGAAGCAGCCAGGGCAGACGACGTGGGTGCCGGGATGTAGCTGGCAGGGCCCCCACCCATTTGCGGCCTCATCCGATCTTTCCTGTTTCCGTCTCTTTTTAGCCTTTATTCCACAAAAATATAATGCCTATACCATGTAATATATATTTCATTGCTTTGAAATATTATTGTCATAAACCTGTAATAATAGACTGGCATTTTATAATTGGACGTCTATTTTTCGTCAAAACTCAAAAAAATATAGAACTGGATAACAGTGATAACTTCGTGTATTAAATAAAGTACTTATTCCGAAGGGAAGTGACAAACATGGCTACTGCAGTTTTAAATGTTAAAATTGACGAAGCGCTAAAAGAAAGACTCCGCCACTATGCTGAAGTAAATAACGAGAATTTAAGCGTGACCACAGAGAAACTGCTGCTGCTGGCGTTTGAAGCAGTAGAAGAGGCGGGAGTATCGGAAGAGGATATTGATAATCAGCATACGGAAGAAGAGAGTGTTTCTCCTTTTACTCCTAAAGAAATCAAGGCCCTACGTAAACTTCTGAAGAAGAGAAAATGAAACAACAACTGTCAACTGCCAGTGACTACAACGAGGCCTGCGATCTGTTGCGTTCAGGCTACGTGAAGCATGTACGTCTTGGCTGGAATGTTGGAAGCGATGAGTTCTTTCGTATTGCGTCTGACTGGTGTGATACCGGTGCAAAAATAAAGAAAGACGGTGATAACTTCGTTATTTCATTGAAAGGCTTCCCGATTCCTCCTCAACACTAAATCACTGACCAGTGAAAACTGCTGACTGCATATATTACAGTCAGCAGTTTTTATTTTATGATCCAGTTCAAAATTTGAATATTAAACCAGGGTGCGTTTGACTGCTGGCGTATTTGAATTTAGCGCGATCCATAATGGTTTAATCCGCAGTAACGCCGCTTCCAGCTCTGCTGGCTCCAGCGAAAAGGGCATACGTAAAAAGCGATCAAACGCCCCCGATAAGCCAAACCGCGTCCCGGTTCCCAGGTTAATCCCGATGATTTCTGCCCGTGCGGCAAGCTGTGTCCCCATCATGCCTGGAAGCTCAATCCAGTAAGAGAGCCCGCCTTCCGCCTCATGGAACTTCCACTCCGGGAAATGTTCTCGCAGCAGGTCACTGCAGCGATCGCGGCGTTCTGCCAGCATCTTGCGGCGAGCGGGAAGAAAACGTTCGCTGTTGTCGATAAGCCACAGCGTCGCCAGCTGCTCCAGCAGCGGCGAGCCTAGATCCAACGTATCGCGCGTCTGGGTAAGGGTGGCGATGGTGCGCGAGGAGGCGCGGATCCAGCCAAGACGCAGCCCGCCCCAGAAGCTTTTTCCGGTAGAGCCTAACGTAATTACGTTGGCCTGCGGGTTAAACGATGCCAGCGGTGGTGGCGGAGGCGAATCAAACCAGAGATCGACCATCGTTTCATCCACGACCAGCGCCGTGCGGGTTTGGGCAGCAATATCGGCGATAGCCTGACGGGTGGCGATATCCATACATCGCCCGGTTGGGTTGTGAAAGTCTGGCATCAGATAGGCCAGACGTGGCGCCGTCTGGGCAAGCGTTGCGGCAAAGCCATCCGTATCCCAGCCGGTTTCCGGCAGCGACACCCCGACAGGCCGACACTGCGCCCCCTGAATGGCGGCAATCGCCAGCGGATAGGTGGGATGATCGACCACGACGCGGTCCCCCGGCCCGGTCATCATCCGCAGCACCAGCGCAAACCCGCTGACGGCACCGTTGACCACCATCACCTCGTCTGCGCGGGTAGGCAGACCCCGCGCGGTATAGCGTGCCACAATCGCCTCACGCAGGGCAGGAAGCCCAAGCTGATCGTAGCCCGTCAGCGAGAGGTGCTGGGTAATGGCCGTGAGCGCATGGGTGTAAGCCTGGTGGATCTCCGGTCCGGCATTGAGGGCGGCAGTGGAGAGATCCAGGGCGGCGCTCGCCGCTGAAAGGGTGGGAACGGCGCGCGCATGCGGGAGTATGACGCGCGACCCGCTGCCGTGGCGGCTTTCAAGGTATCCCTCTTCACGCAGGTGGGTGAGGGCGCTGCTGACGGTGGTTCTGCTCACGTTCAGCGCCGCGGCCAGTTCCCGTTCGCCCGGCAGGCGCGTATGCAGCGCCAGCCGGCCATCAAGGATTAACAAGCGCAGCGCGTCAGCCAGCTGGCGCCAGAGCGGAGTGCGGGATGAGGTTTGCTGCCAGTGCCCTAAAAGGCGCACCAAGGACTGGCTTCCGAAGCGGCGTGATGACATATGCAGTCCACTATTTAAAAACTGGACATTAATCTTAGTGCCATTTTGGGTCAGGATGAAAGTCGGGTTCACTGGAGAAGATAAAAAATGGTACGTCGTCTGCTACAACTTTATGTCGGTTTAGGGCTGTATGGGCTTTCAACCGCGATGTTTATTCGCGCCGATCTGGGGGTCGATCCGTGGGATGTGTTTCATCTTGGCGTGGGAATTCAGCTGGGTATGAGCATCGGGACGGTGATCATTTTGACCGGTGCTGCGGTGCTGCTGCTGTGGATCCCACTGCGTCAGATGCCCGGTCTTGGCACGATCAGCAACGTAATTTGTATTGGTCTGGCGGCGGACGCCAGTATGGCGCTGCTCCCCGAACTGAGTTCGTTACCCGTGCGCATCGCTTTCCTCGTGTCTGGCATCGTGATGAATGCGATTGCCACCAGCATGTACATCGGCGCCGGTTTTGGGCCTGGCCCGCGCGACGGCCTGATGACCGGCATTCATGCCCGGCTGGGGTGGTCCATTCGCAGCGTGCGTACCTCCATCGAAGTGTCCGTCCTGCTGATTGGGTGCGTGCTGGGGGGCTCGTTTGGGGTGGGGACCGTAGTGTACGCTCTGACCATTGGCCCGCTTATTCAGCTCTGCTTGCCCTGGTTCCGCCAGAAGCCGCGCGGTGAGAAAATACCGCAGCCGGAGCGGGTTGTTTAATTTGCGAAGCGCTCACATGCTTTAACGGCATTGCTGTGCCAGAATAGACGCTTCGAAAATAGCGATGCCGGAACGCATGAAAGCAATCACTCTCTATGATGTTGCCCTCCTTGCGGGGGTTTCTTATCAGACCGTTTCCCGCGTGATTAACGACGCGGAGCACGTCTCTGCCCGCACGCGTGAAAAGGTGCAGCAGGCGATGGCGGAGCTGCATTACGTCCCCAACCTGCGGGCGCAGCAGCTGGCGGGTAAACGCACCCGTACGCTGGGCCTCATCACCACCGATCTGGCGCTGCATGCGCCCTCGCAAATTGTGTCGGCGGTAAAATCCCGGGCTGCAGAGCAGGGGGCGAGCGTCCTGATTTCCATGGTGGAACAGCCGCATCAGTGCCAGGCCGCGCTTCAGGCGCTGCTGGCGCAGCGGGTAGACGCGCTGCTGGTAAATGTGCCGCTTGACGATCCGCTCGCCGAAGAGCTCATGGCGCTGGCGACGCCTGTCCCGGTGCTGTTCCTCGACGTGTCGCCGTCAGCACAGGTAAATAGCCTCGTGTTTAACGCCGGGGAAGGGGCGCGCCTGGGCGTTGAACATCTGCTTTCGCTGGGGCATCGGCATATTGCCCTGCTGAGCGGGCCGGAAAGCTCGGTTTCCGCGCGCGCGCGTCTGGCGGGGTGGAAAGCAACGCTGGCACAGGCGGGTCTTGACGCGGTTGCGGTGGCTTACGGCGACTGGAGTGCGGCCAGCGGCTATGAGAAGGGACACGTGCTGCTCTCGGGGGCGGTATTACCGGATGCTATTCTGGTGGCGAACGATCAGATGGCGCTTGGGGTGATGCGCGCCTGTGCGGAAAAAGGGATCGCTGTTCCCGGTCAGATATCGGTGGTCGGGTTTGACGATACGGCCGACAGCGCCTGGTTTTCCCCACCGCTGACGACCATTCGTCAGGCGTTTCGCGAGGCGGGCGAGCGCAGTGTGGAGTGGCTGCTGGACCCCTCCGGGGACGAGGAATGCTGGCAGGTTCAGTTGCCGGTGACGCTGGTGACCCGCCACTCCTGCGCGCGCCGCACCCCGAAGCAGGCCGAACGAGAGGATCTGGCGCAGCAGCTCAGAAGCCTGGCACTCCTTGCCGAGCAGCTTGCCCGCAAATAAAACTTTGTGATCGGACTCGCTACCCCGCGATTCAACGCTTTACCGTCGCCGGGCGCCAGGGCATGTTAACCAAAATTGTGAGCGCTTCGCAAAGAGGTTAATATGCCCAACACTTTATCGCTGACTCTCAGCGCCATTCTGGCCCGACGGGACTGGGAAAACCCGGGCGTCACCCAGTGGAACCGTCTGGAGGCACATGCGCCGTTACACAGCTGGCGTCTTGAACAGCCTGCCCGGGATGATACTGCATCCGCCAGCAGGCGCTCCCTCAATGGGGTGTGGCGATTTAACTACTTTACTGCACCCGAGCAAATCCCGGAGGCATGGATAACCGAAGATTGCGCAGACGCCGTTGCGATGCCCGTGCCGTCGAACTGGCAGATGCAGGGGTTTGATACGCCAATCTACACCAACGTCACCTATCCCATCCCCGTTAATCCCCCTTTTGTGCCGCAAGAAAACCCAACCGGTTGTTACTCGCTCACATTCAACGTGGATGACGCGTGGCTTCAGAGCGGGCAGACCCGCATCATCTTTGACGGCGTGAACTCGGCGTTTCATCTGTGGTGCAACGGGCGGTGGATGGGCTATTCCCAGGACAGTAGGCTGCCTGCCGAATTCGATCTCTCAGCGGTCCTGCGGCCCGGTGAGAACCGCCTGGCGGTCATGGTGTTACGCTGGTGCGACGGCAGCTATCTGGAAGATCAGGACATGTGGCGCATGAGCGGCATTTTCCGCGACGTGACGCTGCTGCATAAACCCGAAACGCAGATTGCTGATTATCACGTGGTGACGGATCTGAATGCAGAGCTGGACCGCGCGGTGCTGAAGGCTGAAGTCGCGCTGGCAGGGACTGGCTTTGCAGACTGCGAGGTGGTCTTTACCCTGTGGCGCAAGGGTGAAAAATGCGCCAGCGTTTCCCGGTGTCCGGGGTCTGACATTGTGGACGAGCGCGGCAGCTGGGCCGAGCGCTTAAAGGTGGCGATCCCCGTCGACTATCCCGCGCTCTGGAGCGCTGAAACGCCGGAACTGTATCGTCTGACGATAGCGCTCCTTAATCCGCGGGGTGAGGTACTGGAGGTTGAGGCCTGCGATGTGGGCTTCCGCCGCGTTGACATCAGCAACGGCCTGCTGAAGCTTAACGGTAAACCGCTTCTGATCCGCGGGGTTAACCGGCACGAGCATCACCCGGAAAACGGTCAGGTGATGGACGAAGCGACCATGCGTCGTGATATCGAAATCATGAAGCAGCACAACTTCAATGCCGTGCGCTGCTCCCACTATCCGAACCATCCCCTGTGGTACCGGCTTTGCGATCGCTACGGGCTGTACGTCGTTGACGAAGCCAATATCGAAACGCACGGCATGGTGCCGATGAGCCGCCTGGCTGACGATCCGCGCTGGCTGCCCGCCATGAGCGAGCGCGTTACCCGCATGGTGCAGCGCGATCGTAATCACCCCTCAATTATCATCTGGTCCCTGGGCAACGAGTCCGGCCACGGCGCGAATCACGATGCGCTGTACCGCTGGCTGAAAGCCACCGATCCAACGCGGCCTGTGCAGTACGAAGGCGGTGGGGCCAATACGGCGGCGACCGACATTGTCTGCCCGATGTACGCTCGGGTCGATTGGGATCAGCCCTTCCCGGCGGTGCCTAAATGGTCAATCAAGAAATGGATCGGCATGCCGGACGAGACACGTCCGCTGATCCTCTGTGAATACGCCCACGCGATGGGAAACAGCTTTGGTGGGTTCGCAAAATACTGGCAGGCGTTTCGCAGCCATCCTCGCCTGCAGGGTGGGTTTGTCTGGGACTGGGTCGATCAGGCCCTGACGAAGCAAGACGAAGAGGGCAACGCGTTCTGGGCGTACGGCGGAGACTTTGGCGATCAGCCGAACGATCGACAGTTCTGCCTCAATGGGCTGGTATTCCCCGATCGCACGCCGCACCCGGCGCTGTACGAGGCCCAGCGCGCCCAGCAGTTCTTTACCTTTACGCTGGTCAGCACCTCTCCGCTGGCGATTGAGGTGCAAAGCGGCTATCTGTTCCGTCACAGCGATAACGAAGTGCTGAGGTGGACGGTTGCCCGGGACGGGGACGTGCTCGCTGCGGACGAGGTGACGCTGGCGATGGCGCCGGAAGGTATCCAGCGTCTGGAGTTCGACCTGCCGGAGCTGAAGGACGAGCCGGGTGAAATCTGGCTGAACGTTGAGATTCGCCAGCCGCGGGCAACGCCGTGGTCACCGGCAGGCCATCGATGCGCGTGGGAGCAGTGGCCGCTTCCGGCTCCACTCTTTATTGCTCCGCCAGCTCCGGCGGGCGAGCCGCCGGTGTTAACGCAAAGCGATCGCATCCTGGAGATCACGCATCGTCAACAGCGCTGGCAGTTCGATCGCGCCTCCGGATACCTGACTCAATGGTGGCGAAATGGCGTTGAAACGCTGCTTTCCCCCGTGTCGGATAACGTCTGCCGCGCGCCGCTGGACAACGACATTGGCGTGAGCGAAGCGACGCGCATCGATCCGAACGCGTGGGTGGAACGCTGGAAAGCGGCGGGCATGTACGATCTCACATCGCGCGTTCTGCACTGTGAGGCAGAGCAGCACGCAGGCGAAGTGGTGGTGAGAACTCAGCATGTCCTGGAGCATCGCGGCAAGGCGCTGTTCCTGAGCCGTAAAATCTGGCGGGTGGACGAGCAGGGGATTCTGCATGGCGATATTCAGGTCGATATGGCGTCTGATATACCTGAACCTGCGCGCATTGGCCTGAGCGTTCATCTCGCTGAAGCGCCGGAAAAGGTTGACTGGCTGGGGCTGGGGCCGCATGAAAACTACCCGGACAGAAAGCTGGCGGCGCAGCAGGGGCGCTGGGTATTGCCCCTGGAGGCCATGCACACGCCGTATATCTTCCCGACGGAAAACGGTTTGCGCTGCGATACCCGGAAGCTTCTGCTGGGACCGCACCAGCTGAACGGCCGGTTCCATTTCTCGGTGAGCCGCTACGGCCAGCAGCAGCTTCGTGAGACAACCCATCATCATCTGCTGCGGGAAGAGCCAGGGTGCTGGCTCAACCTCGATGCGTTCCATATGGGCGTGGGCGGCGATGACTCCTGGAGCCCCAGCGTTTCGCCGGAATTCATCCTGCAGACGCGCCAGCTTCGTTATACCTTTAGCTGGCAGCAGAACCCTTAACTGACCATTCAGATGCGGTCACATGGCGTGGCCGCAGGCTTACGCCAGAATGCCGCTCAGGCCATGCAGGCTCATGTAAATCCCTACCACGATAATTAGCGCCGCGGAGATCCACGGCGCTTTGCGGGAAAGTTCGCTAAATCCGGGCCAGCGTTTTGTCGCGTGCTTAAGACTTAAGGCGGCAATCGCGCCGGAAGCGACCAGCGTTAACGCCAGACCGATACTGAAGCTGAATACCAGCGTCGCGCCGAGCGCAAAATGCTTCAACTGCAGGCAGATTAGCAGAACGGTGATGGATGCCGGGCAGGGGATAAGCCCGCCGGTCAGGCCAAACATCGCGATCTGTCCCGTCGTCACGTTTTGCCCGTTAAAACGTCGATTAATATCCTGCGCGTGCGCGCGCTGGTGGGCGTCCTGCCACTCCTCTTCAACCAGCGGCTGTGCATGGTGATGGTGATGATCATGATGGTGGTCATGATCGTGATGATGATCGTGCGGCTGGCTCTCTTTCCAGGTTCGCCACGCCATCCACAGGGCGATCGCAACGATCAACACCCCGGAGATCAGCTGGAACCAGGGTTCGGACGTATGTGCGTCCCAGCCGCGGCCAAACCATAATCCCGCCATGGCAATGATCCAGACCACCGCCGTATGGGAAAGCGTTGCCGCCAGACCGAGCAGCACCGCCTGCTTCAGCGTGCCGCGGATAGCCACGATAAAGGCAGCCATCATTGTTTTTGAGTGGCCCGGCTCCAGGCCATGCAGCGCACCGAGCAGGATAGCGCTGGGAACAAACAGCCAGGCATTACCCTGCTGCAGGAGTGAAGCAAAATCGTTCATTGAAATTTCCAGTGTGGAAAGCGTGCGCAAATAGTACTCCCCCCCAGTAGAGTAATACTACCCCCCAGTAGAAAAATACTCAGGGGGAGTAGAGCGTGATATGCTTAAAAAGCCAAAACAGAGGGAGACAGAGATGTCACATACCGTTCGCGACAAGAAGATGTTATTGACTCGCCTGAAGAAAATTCAGGGGCAGAGCACCGCGCTGGAAAAAATGCTCAACAGCGATCACGAATGTGCCGACGTGCTACAGCAGCTGGCGGCGATCCGTGGAGCGGTCAATGGCATGATGATGCAGGTGATTGAAGGGCATCTTACCGATCATGTCGTGAAAGAGCCTGAAGAGGCGCAGCGTGAAGCCGATCTTGGCGTCGTGCTGCAGGTGATCAAATCCTATCTTAAGTAGAGCGCGTGGCGAGGTTGTTTTCTGCCCAAAGAATAAATTCCGTCTTTGGCAGCGCCTTACTGTAGAACCATCCCTGCCCGTACTGCACGCCATGGCGGTGCAGCCAGGTGAGCTGCCCTTCGGTCTCCACGCCTTCCGCCACCATCGCCAGCTGCAGCGATTTCGCCATTTCGATAATGTGCGGCGTTACGTTTTTGTACTCCAGCGCATCCACGAACGATTTATCAATTTTTAGCGTGTCGACATCAAGATCCTGCAGATAGCTGAGGCTGGAATAGCCCGTGCCGAAATCATCAATGTAGACAGGGTGGCCCGAACGGCGAAACGCGGCGATAGCCGGCGCGCTGATTTTGGGGTCAGCAAAGCCACGCTCGGTTAACTCAAGGGCGATTTGTCTGGGGTGAATCTGCCACTTATTCAGTAGCTGGCTCAGTAAAAGCGGCAGGTTACTGGAGGTCAAATCGGCCGGGGCGAGGTTGATGGAGATATGCTGATCGGGGTGGAGCTGCAGCCAGTGGCCCATATCTTCAAACACTTTTTCCACGACTAACTGCGTCAGCTGCGAGATGAGGCCGGTTTGTTCAGCAAGCGGCACAAAAATATCAGGCGAGAGACTGCTTCCGTCTGGCTGGGGCCAGCGCGCCAGTGCCTCTGCGCCGACAATTTTGCCGCTACACAGCGCCACAATGGGCTGATAGTGAACTACAAAATCGCGGCTGTTAATGGCGTCAAGCAGGCGATTGCGTGGCGACTGGATGCGTCGCAGGATCCGCAGGACAAACAGTGCCGCAAGCACGCTTATCAGCATGCCAAACGGCAGCCAGAAAAGCAGTTGCCGGTGCCAGGTTTCAGCCAGGGGCTTGAGCGTAGCCCATGCGACGACGGTAAACCCCAACTCAGGGACTGGTTTCATCACATACATCGAACCATTGTACTGAATGCTGGAGATACCCCGATCGTTAACCCGATCGCGGATATGCGGATCAAGCGTGTTACTGCTGGCGAAAATAAGATGCGTTGCGCTTCCCACCAGGGCGGCATCAATGGCAATCGCCCCGAAGGGGATCACATCCACAAGCGAGGCAGGATCGATCAGAACAAGGTAATGACCTTTTCCCAGGACGGCCATGTAGCGGTGAAAACCAAGATCGTTTTGTGCGGTAAGCCACGCGCTGTAACCATCTTCGGTTATCCGCATGGGAGGAGGGTAAGGGACCGCTTTGCTGGCCTGCTCAAGCGAAGAGCAGATTGGGCGGAGATTGTCGATGTAGATCACCTCCTGGATATAGCGCCATGAGAACGCGACCCGACGTATCTCCCTCAAGTGCAGCGGGCTACAGGGGACCCCTTTAAATTCCTGCAGATGATTTAACGCTTCTTTAGCTTGATCCACGACCCTGTCGGTGCGCATCAGCACGCGAGAAGCATAGCTATCCAGCGCATCGACAAATTTCTCTTCCGCCTGGCGATGGGCCAGCCAGATGCTGAGGCAAATGGGAACCAGCACGGAAAAGATAAGTACGCCAGTCACCAGACTGACCAGATGTCGGGTTTTCATACTGTCGTTTCCTTTCTCATATGCCCGAATTCGGGCACTGAGTTCCCTACCTGCAGAGAGATATTTTACCGCGAAATGAAATAGTTATAGCACGTGGGGGCAGGGTTTTCATGTTATCTAAAGCAAATCAGAAAATATCGTCGGAAGAGAGGGGGGTTGTTTTTTCAACATGGCCTGGATATTATTTTGTTATGTTATAACAAAACACATGGGGTTTACGATGAAACCAAACATCCATCCAGCGTATCGCACCGTGGTATTCCACGACACCAGTGCCAATGAATACTTTAAAGTTGGTTCAACCATTAAAACCGACCGCGAAATTGAACTCGACGGTGAAACGTATCCGTACATCACCATCGAGGTTTCTTCAAAATCGCATCCGTTTTATACCGGCAAGCAAAAAACGTTCTCCACGGACGGCAGCGCGGCGCGCTTCCGCAAGCGTTTTGGCGGCTTTCTTAATGCGAAGCGGGGCTAACCATGCAGGTGCTTAACTCATTGCGCAGCGCAAAACAGCGTCACCCGGATTGCCAGATAGTCAAACGCAAGGGACGCTTATACGTGATTTGCAAATCCAATCCGCGCTTTAAGGCGGTGCAGGGACGTAAAAAAAGACGCTAAACGCGTGTTTCTCGCCAGCTTTCCAGGGATCTCTTCTGTTTGCCATCGGCAGTAAAATTGTCGGTGGCAAGCCAGCCTTCAAAGGCGCTCGCCAGTGCCGACCACTCTTTGTCGAGAATCGAAAACCAGTCGGTATCCCGGTTACGGCCTTTTATGACCAGCGCCTGGCGAAAGCGCCCTTCAAACTGAAAGCCCAGACGCAGTGCCGCTTTGCGCGAAGGCTCGTTCAGGCTGTTGCACTTCCATTCATATCGCCGATAGCCAAGGGTATCGAGCACGTACCGCATTAGCAGATATTGCGCTTCTGTTGACATGGGCGTACGGCTTAATAGCACGGAGAAGTGAACGTGTCCTACTTCCACAACGCCGTTTTTGGGATCGATCCGCATCAGGGCCAGCGTCCCGACCGGGGCCTGAGTCTGATTATCTATAACCGTAAAGTGCATCGGGTCCGATAACTCACACACGCTTGCCACCCATTCGGCAAACTCCGCGGCCGTGGCATCGGGTTCACGCAGCAGCCACGTCCAGCTGCGGGTGTCTCCGGCCAGAGCATAGGCGGAGAACAACGCTTCGGCATGCTCCACGCGCAGCGGTTCAAGCCGGCAATAACGCCCCTGCAGTACCACCCGGGACGGATGAGGGCGGGGCTGCCAGTTGGTAAGAGCTTCGCCCACAGGTTGTCCAAACTCATTGAATGTCTTCATTTTTATTTCCGTGACGTTGAGAAGAGTTCCAGATTAGAAAATTACTGGTTCCTTAAAAAGAACCACTCGACTATGTTTTAGTGGTACCACAAGGAGATGAAATGAACATACCGGGCGATGAACTTTATACTTTGCTTCACGCTGCGCTGAAAACGCGTGGGGAAGAGACGCTCCAGCGCGCGCTCTATCTCGCTTTGCGGGAGGCCATACTGGGCGGAAGACTTCGCTCCGGGAGCCAGCTGTCCGGCTCGCGAACGTTGGCGCAGCAGCTCTGCGTTTCCCGGAACACCGTCAATGCGGCGCTGGACCAGCTCACGCTTGAAGGCTATTTGCTGCGTAACCGTCAGGGGACGCGGGTGGCGCAATTCGCCCATCGTGCCAGCCGGCGGGTGCTGCCGGATCCTGACGTCCGGCTTGCAAAACGTGTCGCTCAGCTGCCTGAGCCTGTACCGCGCGACACCCCGGTAATGGCGTTTACGCCGGGAACGCCCGCCATCAACTATTTCCCCTTGCCGCTGTGGCGACGATTGTACGATCGCGTCCTGCGGGAGGAGGGGAGCGCTCTGCTGGGCTATGGCGACCCGGCCGGGGAGCCGTCGCTGCGGGCAGCCATTGCCCGCCACCTTGCTCTCTCTCGCGGCATTGACTGTGACGCCAGCCAGATTGTGATAACAGAAGGGGCGCTTGAGGGCGTTAATTTGTGCACGATGCTGTTAAGCGAGCCGGGGGATGTCGCCTGGGTGGAAAACCCTGGCTATAGCGGGGCTAAAAGCGCCTTTGTTAAAACGGGCCTGGCGATGACCGGTATACCGGTGGATGACGAGGGGATGCGCTGGGAAGGGCTGCATGCGCCTTCACCCACGCTGATTTTTACCTCGCCATCGCACCAGTTTCCTTACGGGAGCGTGCTCAGCGCGCGGCGGCGGCTTGCCCTGCTGGAGCTGGCCCGCCAGCACAAGGCGTGGATCATTGAGGACGATTACGACAGCGAGTTCCGTTATGTCGGTGAGCCGGTACCGGCGATGCTGGGAATGGTCAACAACGCGCCCGTTGTGTATCTGGGAACCTTCAGCAAAACGCTGTTTCCGTCTCTCAGAATGGGGTTTATGGTGTTGCCGCCAGCGCTGGCGAAAGCGGCGCGCCCGGCCATCGGCTCGCTGCTGCGCGGCGGGCATCGTGCAGAACAGCGCACCCTGGCGCTGTTTATTGAGGAGGGACACTATGCCCGTCATCTGGCCGCCATGCGTCGCCTTTATCGTAAGCGTTACCGCCAGCTGCGGGAGGTGCTCGGCGCAGAGCTTCATACTCCGCACCGTATTCTGGCCGGTGAAGGCGGTATGCACCTGACGCTGTCGATAGACGGTATTGATGACCAGAGGCTGGTAGAGAAGGCGAGGCCGTTTCAGCTGGCACCCGCGGCACTGAGCGGGTACTACCTGGAGAGGAAGCAGGGGCAAACCGGCCTGGTTTTAGGTTACGGCAACACCTCTGCTTCGCAGTTTGCACCGGGGATCCGACGCCTGCAGGCGTTAATTACGCAGCAGCAGGTCGGGAAAGGGTAAAGACATCATAAAACGAGAGCTGGCCTTTGGTGGCGACCATTTTCTGCAGCTTCTCTTTTTGCACGGTGTCGACAGCCGGAGAGTGCATGATGTTTTCGATCAGCTCCCTGGGCACGAAACGCGTGTTGTACCATTCGCCGTTATAGCAGACCCGGAAATCGAGGACGTCAATATCTTCGTAACGGTAGCGGGGATTCACGTCGAAAAAGAAAAAGGCGTTAAAGACGACAAACAGCACCACCAGCAGCCAGACGGAGTCCACCAGCGTTTCGGACTTCAGCATTACAATCAGCGTCGCCAGCCAGGCGGCATACATGGCAACAAACAGCCCGGGATGTTTGCGGATAAAGCTAATGCTAAAGCGCGGGCGATTGTCGCGCTTTTCGCGGTGGTTAAGATCGTCGATGGTGGCGGTAAGCAGGCGCTGTATCTCGGTCATTTTTGGCCTTTATGAGAGTTGACAATACAGGGTGTCTGCCAATTTTAGGGGAGCCATCAGGCTGAAAAAAGTAACAGTCTGGTGCTAAAAGACCATAACAGTTGGCTCCCCCGGAGCGTTACAGCGTTTTGATGATTTTCGCCGGGTTGCCGCCCACGACGACGTTAGCCGGGACGTCTTTCGTCACGACGGCACCGGAAGCCACCACCACATTATCGCCAATGGTGACGCCAGGGTTAATGACCGCACGTCCACCAATCCAGACATTATTGCCAATAGTGACGGGCTTACCGAACTCCACGCCGCTGTTACGTTCTTCTGCATCCAGCGGATGGGTTGCCGTATAAATATGTACGCCTGGCGCGAGCATGCAGTTATCGCCAATACGAACAGGGCAGACATCAAGCATCACGCAATCGAAGTTAGCGTAAAAGTCTTTGCCGAGATAAATGTTATATCCATAGTCACAGCGGAAGCTCGGCTCAATATACGCCCCTTCGCTTTGTCCCAGCAGTTCCGCCAGAATGTTCTGGCGTTCTGTTTTTTCGTCAGGTGCGGTGTGGTTATAGCGGTGAATCAGATGGCGCGCCCGCAGCCGGTCGGCTCGTAGCGTCTCATCACCGGGGCGGTAATGTTCACCTGAAATCATCTTCTGTTTTTCTATGCTCATCGGAAACCTCTCTGGATGTTATTCCTGAAGGGTAATCGCAACTGGCAATCAGGGGAACGTTCCCGGAAAGCCGATGTGACCAGAGTCACAACATTGTTGCTGATGAGCGCGTTTAACACGGAGACCTGGCTTTCGCGCAGGGAGCATAACGGGACAGGTGAATACAGCTTATAACGTGGCGTAGAACCTCTACAGACACACTTCAAAGATTAACGAACAAATTTCCACACAGAAGTGGGGATTTTGTCATACAGCTTATTCATCGTCAGCTCTGCAAGGCGATGGTCAGCGGCTGAATAAAATACCGCCAGTTCATTATCAGAAAGCTCGTATTTATTCTTTTCAATGACGCGTTCAAGGGTGTCAATTGACTGGCAACGTCGTAAGCGCATCAAATAATCGATCTTTGTGAGTGGTTTATCAGACATAAATTCACCTTAGTAATTGTAATAATTTTAACAGGAAAGACTAACCGGGTTAGCTCTGCTCACGTTGACGAAACAGCGGAATAGCCGGTTTCCCGATTTACGCCATTTTTGCAAATCCTGGGCGTTAATGCCGTAGCTGCTGAACAACATAAAGGTGTCGTCCAGGTATTCATCAATTTGCTCAATGAGCTTATTATCTTCATTGTACTTAATTTTATAATTAAGTGCGAAGGTAGCAATATGCTCTATCAGCTCATTCAACTGTAAATTGATGGCAGACGTTGGGTCGTTTACCCAGCCATGGTTGCTTTCATCAAGATTGGCAAGGCAGTCATGGTACAAGGATTCGCAGAGAAATTTCAACTGCGCGATATCATGCCTTTTTGGCGAGTACTCGTCCATAGCGCATCCCCTTCTGAGTGATTTCTTACTCACCGAACATCATTGTCGGGATGGATACAACTGACTTAGCTACATGAGTGCTGTGTTCCTGATAACCTAACTATAAGCCACTCCTTCCTGGATTTCACCGCGCTATTACGAAAAATTACAAATAAAACCGCAGGCTGCGAGCGTCTACGCAAATGTTCATGCGGAACCAGACGTTTTTATCCTGATTAACGATTGTTTTTTTCGCTTCCTTACGTTTCATTGGCTTAGCGTACGGTCAGAAGAAAAGTTCAGAACTGGCGTTTTGTTTGTCTGAACTTTTAATTAGGAATATTCCTAACAACTTAAGCGGGGAAATAGATTTAGAAAAATTCTGAATTCACCGATTAAGTTATCAGTTAATTATGATATGCCTGATTAAGATGGCAGAAAATAATTAGGACCTCAATAAGCTTATTTTATGATTTTTTCTGAAAATGAAAAAGGCCGCAAATGCGGCCTTTTTATTATATGAAACCGGTATCAGTGAGGTTCTACCGAATGACTATGCTCAACATCTTCATTCTTACGGCTGAAGCGGCGGCGAACCACCACGAAGAACACCGGGACGAAGAAGATAGCCAGTACGGTCGCGGTGATCATACCGCCCATTACACCTGTACCTACCGCGTTCTGCGCACCGGAGCCCGCACCGGAGCTGATAACCAGCGGCATTACGCCGAGGATGAACGCCAGAGAGGTCATCAGGATTGGACGCAGACGCATACGTACTGCTTCAAGCGTCGCCTCGATAAGCCCTTTGCCTTCTTTCTCCATCAGATCTTTGGCGAATTCAACGATAAGTATCGCGTTCTTCGCCGACAAGCCAATGGTTGTCAGCAGGCCTACCTGGAAGTACACGTCGTTGGTCAATCCGCGGAACGTTGCAGCAAGCAGCGCACCGATAACCCCGAGTGGAACCACCAGCATAACGGAGAACGGAATTGACCAGCTCTCGTACAGTGCCGCCAGACACAGGAAGACCACAATCAGTGAAATGGCGTACAGGGCAGGGGCCTGGTTACCGGACAGACGTTCCTGATAGGACATACCGGTCCAGTCATAGCCGATACCCGCAGGCAGTTTGCTTGCCAGCTCTTCCATCAGGTTCATGGCTTCACCGGTGCTTCGGCCCGGCGCGGCCTGACCCAGGATTTCCATCGACGGCAGACCGTTGTAACGTTCCAGACGCGGTGAACCGTATTCCCAGCGCGACGTCGAGAAGGCTGAGAACGGCACCATCTGGCCATTGCTGCCGCGAACGTACCAGTTATTAATATCGTTCGGCAGCATACGGTACTGCGCTTCTGACATCACGTACACTTTCTTCACGCGACCGCGGTCGATGAAGTCGTTGACGTAGCTACCGCCCCAGGCCGCACCCAGCGTGGTATTGATGTCGCTGATGGACACGCCCAGCGCCTGCGCTTTCTCCTGATCGATATCGATCTTGTACTGCGGCGTATCTTCCAGGCCGTTTGGACGTACGCCAACCAGCAGGTCAGGGTGTTTAGCCACTTCGCCGAACAGCTGGTTACGCGCCTGCGTCAGTTTCTCGTGACCCAGACCGCCCTGGTCGATCAGCTGGAAGTCGAAACCGGTTGCCGTACCCAGTTCAACAATCGCTGGCAGGTTAAAGGCGAAGACCATCGCATCTTTAATCTGCGAGAAGGTGCCCATGGCACGGCCCGTGATCGCTTCAACTTTATTCTCATCGCCCGGACGATCCGCCCAGTCTTTCAGAGAAACGAAGGCGATACCGGTGTTCTGACCACGACCCGCAAAGCCAAAGCCGTTAACCGCAAACACGGATTCAACGTTCGCTTTCTCTTTGGTGAGGTAGTAGTCCGTCACTTCATCCAGCACTTTCTGGGTACGTTCTTGCGACGCCCCTGCCGGAAGCTGCGCCATCGTCAGGAACACGCCCTGGTCTTCATCTGGCAGGAACGAGCTTGGCAGACGAACGAACAGGAAAGCCATCCCCACAACGATGATGATATAGAGCAGCAGATAACGACCGGTGCTGCGCAGGATATTGCCCACGCTGTCGGTGTAGTGGTGCGTGCTCTTATCAAACATGCGGTTAAACCAGCCGAAGAACCCTTTATGCTCGCCGTGACCGCCTTTCTGAACTGGCTTCAGCATGGTGGCACACAGCGCTGGCGTCAGGATCAACGCCACCAGGACCGACAGCGCCATCGCGGAAACGATGGTAATGGAGAACTGGCGGTAAATCGCACCCGTAGAGCCCCCGAAGAAGGCCATCGGGATAAATACCGCGGACAGCACCATCGCGATACCCACCAGCGCGCCCTGGATCTGGCCCATGGATTTACGGGTGGCTTCCTTCGGTGGCAAACCTTCTTCCGCCATCACGCGCTCGACGTTCTCTACTACCACGATGGCGTCATCCACCAGCAGGCCGATGGCGAGCACCATCCCGAACATCGTCAGGGTGTTTATCGAGAACCCAAAGGCTGCAAGGATGGCAAAGGTCCCCAGCAGAACGACCGGCACGGCGATGGTTGGGATCAGCGTCGCGCGGAAGTTTTGCAGGAACAGATACATCACCAGGAACACCAGGATGATCGCTTCTACCAGCGTTTTAACCACTTCGTGAATCGAAATTTTAACGAACGGCGTAGTGTCATACGGATAAACGATTTTCAGACCTGACGGGAAGAACGGTTCCATCTTCTTCAGTTCCGCACGGATCGCCGTCGCGGTGTCCAGGGCGTTCGCGCCCGTCGCCAGTTTGATACCCAGGCCAGACGCCGGTTTACCGTTAAACTTCGCGATGATGTCGTAGTTCTCACCACCCAGCTCAACCTTGGCCACGTCGCGCAGACGAACCTGCGAACCGTCCTGGTTCACCTTCAGCAGAATTTTGCTGAACTCATCGGCGGAGGTCAGACGGGTTTGCGCGATAATGGACGCGTTAAGCTGCTGACCTTTCACCGGCGGCGTACCGCCTAACTGACCGGCTGCCACCTGGGCGTTCTGCGCTTTAATCGCGTTAATCACGTCAACCGGCGTCAGCTGGAAGTTGTTCAGTTTGTTCGGATCCATCCAGATACGCATCGCGTACTGGGAACCGAACAGCTGAACGTCACCCACACCGGACGTACGGCTGATGGCGTCCTTCATGTTGGCGCCAACGTAGTCGGAAATATCCTCCTGCGTCATGGTGCCGTTGGTGTTGATAACGCCGACAACCATCAGGAAGCTGCTGGACGATTTCTCGACGCTCACACCCTGCTGTTGCACTTCCTGCGGCAGAAGAGGCATCGCCAGCTGCAGTTTGTTCTGCACCTGAACCTGCGCAATGTCCGCATCCGTACCGGATTCAAAGGTCAGGGTAATCTGAACCGTACCGGTGGAGTCACTGTTTGAGGACATGTACATCAGGTTATCGATACCGTTCATGTTCTGTTCGATAACCTGAGTTACGGTATCCTGCACCGTTTTCGCATCAGCCCCCGGGTAGGTTGCGGAGATCGTCACCGCCGGTGGCGCAATCGTTGGATATTGCGCAACAGGCAGCTTCAGGATCGCAAGTCCCCCGGCCAGCATGATGATAATGGCGATCACCCACGCAAATATGGGGCGATCGATAAAGAAATTAGGCATGTCTTAACGGCTCCTGTTTAAGTTAAGACTTGGTTTGTTCTGACTGGCCAGCGGCCGAAGCTTGTTGTTTATCGTCAGATGTCACTTCCTGTGCTTTTACCTGCGCGCCAGGACGTACTTTTTGCAAACCAGTAACAATCACGCGATCGCCATCTTTCAGACCTTCCGTCACCAGCCATTTATCGCCAATCGCCTGGGTAGCGGTGATATTGCGCGTTTCGACTTTGTTATCTGCCCCGACAACCAGTGCGCTCGCATCTCCGCGTGGCGTACGGGTCACACCCTGCTGTGGAACCAGAAGTGCGGTTGGATTCGTTCCTTCTTCCAGACGCGCGCGAACGAACATACCTGGCAGCAGATTTTTGTCAGGGTTCGGGAAAATCGCACGTAAGGTGATGGAACCGGTGGTCTGGTCGACCGTCACGTCGGAGAATTCCAGGGTACCTTCCTGCGGGAACTTGATACCGTCGTTGGTAACCAGCTCCACTTTGGCTTTGCCGTTTTCCTGTTTCAGGGTGCCGTTAGCCAGCTCCTGTTTCAGGCGCAGGAAATCATTGCTGGACTGCGTCACGTCAACGTAGATCGGATCGAGCTGCTGCACGGTTGCCAGCGCAGTGGTCTGACCGTTCTGTACCAGTGCCCCTTCCGTTACGGAAGATTTACCAATACGTCCGCTGATAGGGGAGGTCACTTTGGTATAGGCCAGGTTGATGCGGGCGGTTTCGACTGCCGCTTTGGCTGCTACCACGGCTGCGTTAGCCTGCTGGGCATCTGCCAGGGCGGTATCGTAATCCTGTTGGCTGATGTACTTCGTGCCGAGCAGTTTCTGATAGCGGTTCAGCGTCAGCTGGGCAATTTTTGCCGCGGCTTGTGCTTTAGCCAGGTCACCTTTCGCGCTTTCATAAGAAGCCTGATAGGTCGCGGGATCAATCTGATACAGAGACTCACCGGCCTGCACATCGCCGCCTTCGGTAAAGTTACGCTTCAGGATAATGCCGCTAACCTGAGGACGAACTTCCGCAATGCGGTAAGCGCTAGTACGGCCTGGTAATTCGGTGGTGATCTGCAGAGGTTCAGATTTGAGTGTCACAACGCCGACTTCTGGCGCCTGCTGAGCTCCTTGTTGAGCCGGTTTGTCGTCACATCCTGTAAGCGCTAAGCTGCCTGAGAGCATCAGAACGACCGCCAGAGGCGTTAACCCTCTGTTTTTGTTCATATGTAAACCTCGAGTGTCCGATTTCAAATTGATCAAGGGTCCTGAGTCTAAAACCCATTGCTGCGTTTATATTATCGTCATGCTATGGTACATACATTCACAAATGTATGTAAATCTAACTCCTGTAAATTCACTCACCTATGGCACGAAAAACTAAACAACAAGCGCTGGAAACCCGACAACACATTCTGGATGTGGCGATACGTTTGTTCTCTCAGCAGGGTGTTTCTTCAACCTCGCTGGCGCAAATTGCTCAGGCCGCTGGTGTGACGCGGGGAGCGATTTACTGGCATTTTAAAGACAAGTCAGATCTGTTCAGTGAAATCTGGGAGCTTTCAGAGTCCAGCATTAGCGATCTCGAGAGTGAGTATCGGGCAAAATTCCCTGACGATCCACTCTCAGTATTGAGAGAAATATTAGTATATATCCTTGAAGCAACGGTAGTTGAAGAGCGTCGCAGATTAATGATGGAAATTATTTTTCATAAATGCGAGTTCGTGGGCGAAATGGCGGTGGTGCAACAGGCGCAGCGCAGCCTCAGCCTGGAGAGCTATGACCGGATTGAACAGAACCTGAATCTGTGTATGCAGGCAAAACTGTTACCAGCCAGTCTGCTGACCCGCCGGGCGGCTGTCCTGATGCGCAGCTACATTTCAGGGCTCATGGAAAACTGGCTGTTTGCGCCGCAGTCCTTTGACCTCAAAGAGGAAGCCCGCAGCTACGTGGCGATTTTACTGGAAATGCTACAGCTCTGCCCCACGCTGCGCGGCGACGCGCCTTCGTTATCTGCCTGAGTCATTCCAGGATTTATCTTAGAGGGTAATGTTCGCGCTATTCTGCTTCCGGCGAGCGTGATATTCTTCACGCCGGACTATTTTCGGTCATCTGCTGACATCATTCACAACTATGCTGCCCATCAATCGCTCGCAACATCCTGTATTTGCATTGCTCTTCGCTATGCTGTTTTTCTTCTCCACTGCGCCGCTGACCTGGGCTCGCGCAGATAACAGCACTGATATTCCCTCGCGCAGTGAAATTCAGTCGCAGCTCGACACTCTGAATAAACAAAAAGAGCTCTCTCCTCAGGAGAAACTCACCCAGCAGGATCTAACGGAAACGCTGGAAAATATTGATAAGATTGAGCGCGTTAAAGCAGAAACCACCCAACTTCGTCAGAAGGTGGCGCAGGCGCCGGAGAACATGCGTAAGGCCACGGAAGCGCTGAGCGCGCTGAGTGACGTCGATAACGACGACGAAACGCGCAAGACGCTTTCCACGCTCTCTTTACGTCAGCTGGAATCGCGCGTCGCCCAGCTGCTCGACGACCTGCAAACCGCACAGTCCGACCTCGCGACCTACAACAGCCAGCTTGTCTCCCTGCAAACCCAGCCCGAGCGCGTGCAAAATGCGATGTACACCGCGTCTCAGCAGCTGCAGCAGATCCGCAACCGACTGAACGGCACGACGGTGGGCGAAGGCACGCTGCGTCCGACGCAGCAAACCCTGCTGCTGGTTCAGCAGTCGTTGCTCAATGCGCAAATCGAACAGCAGCGTAAAAGCCTGGAAGGGAACACGGTGCTGCAGGACACGCTTCAGAAACAGCGTGATTACGTGACGGCGAATATTAATCGCCTTGAACACCAGCTTCAGCTGTTGCAGGAAGCGGTAAACAGCAAACGCCTGACCCTGACGGAAAAAACCGCCCAGGAGGCCGTATCGCCGGACGAAACTGCCCGCATTCAGGCCAACCCGCTGGTGAAACAGGAGCTTGAGGCTAACCATCAGCTCAGCCAGCGCCTGATACTGGCGACGGAAAACGGCAACTCGCTGGTTCAGCAAAATATCAAGGTGAAAAACTGGCTGGATCGCGCGCTACAGGCGGAACGCAATATTAAAGAGCAGATTGCGGTCCTGAAGGGCAGTCTCCTGCTGTCGCGTATTCTCTACCAGCAGCAGCAGACGCTGCCGTCCGCCGACGAGCTGGAGGACATGACCAACCGCATTGCGGATTTACGTCTGGAACAGTTTGACGTCAACCAGCAGCGCGATGCCCTTTTCCAGAGCGATACTTTCGTCGCCAAAATTGAAGAGGGCCATTCCAGCGACGTGAACCCTGAAGTGCATGACGCGCTGCTCCAGGTGGTGGATATGCGCCGCGAACTGCTGGACCAGCTCAACAAACAGCTGGGCAACCAGCTGATGATGGCGATTAACCTGCAGATCAACCAGCAGCAGCTGGTCAGCGTGTCAAAAAGCCTGCAGGAGATTTTGACGCAGCAGATTTTCTGGGTGAACAGCAACAAGCCGATGGACTGGGACTGGATTAAGTCCTTCCCGGAAACGCTGAAAACGCAGATTAAAAGCATGAAAATCACCGTGAACTGGGAAAAAGCCTGGCCTGCGGTAATGATTGCTTTCCTGGCCGGTTTACCGCTGCTGCTGATCGCCGGTCTTATTCGCTGGCGTTTGAAATGGCTGAAACAGTACCAGGCGAAGCTGGCGTCGGAAGTGGGGCAACTGCGCAACGACAGCCAGCTCCATACGCCAAAAGCGATTCTGATCGATCTCATTCGCGCGCTGCCGGTGTGCCTGATCATTCTGGCCGTGGGGCTGATTCTGCTCACGATGCAGCTTAACGTCAGCGATCTGCTCTGGGCGTTCAGTAAAAAACTGGCGCTGTTCTGGCTGGTATTTGGCGTGTGCTGGAAGGTGCTGGAAAAAGACGGCGTGGCGGTGCGTCACTTCAACATGCCTGCTCAGCTAACCAGCCACTGGCGCCGTCAAATTGTGCGCGTCAGCCTGGCGCTCCTGCCGCTGCACTTCTGGTCGGTTATTTCTGAGCTTTCCCCGCTGCATCTGATGGATGATGTGCTGGGTCAGCTGGTCATTCTGCTGAACCTGCTGCTGATTGCCATCCTGATGTGGCCGATGTGCCGCGACAGCTGGCGCGATAAAGAGTCCCATAATCTTCGTCTGGCCACCGTGACGGTGCTGGCGATCATTCCGCTGGCGCTGATGGTGCTTACGGCAACGGGCTACTTCTACACCACGCTGCGTCTGTCCGGGCGCTGGATCGAGACGGTCTATCTGGTGATCGTCTGGAACCTGCTCTATCAGACCGTGCTGCGCGGCTTAAGCGTTGCGGCCCGCCGCATTGCTTACCGCCGTGCGATAGCGCGTCGTCAGCATCAGGTGAAAGAGGGGGCCGAAGGCGCGGAGCCGCAGGAAGAGCCGACCATCGCGCTGGAGCAGGTTAACCAGCAGACGCTGCGTATCACCATGCTGGTGATGATCGCCCTGTTTGCCGTGATGTTCTGGGCGATCTGGTCTGATTTAATTACGGTCTTCGCCTATCTCGACAGTATTACCCTCTGGCAATACAACGGTACCGAAGCCGGCGCGGCGGTGATGAAAAGCGTCACCATGGGCAGCCTGCTGTTTGCGCTGGTGTCTTCGGTGGTGGCCTGGGCGCTAATTCGCAACCTGCCGGGTCTGCTGGAAGTGCTGGTTCTGTCACGGCTGAACCTGCGCCAGGGGGCGTCATACGCCATCACCACCATCCTGAATTACGTCATCATTATTGTCGGCGCGATGACGGTATTCGGCTCGCTGGGCGTCTCGTGGGATAAACTGCAATGGCTGGCGGCCGCTCTCTCGGTCGGTCTTGGTTTCGGCCTGCAGGAGATCTTCGGTAACTTCGTCTCCGGCCTGATCATCCTGTTCGAACGTCCTGTACGAATTGGCGATACCGTTACCATCGGTACCTTCTCCGGTACGGTCAGCAAGATCCGTATTCGTGCCACCACCATCACCGACTTCGATCGTAAAGAGGTGATTATCCCGAACAAAGCGTTCGTGACCGAGCGTCTGATCAACTGGTCGCTCTCGGATACCACCACGCGCGTGGTGATTCGCCTCGGCGTGGCCTACGGTTCCGATCTGGATAAAGTGAAAGAGGTATTGCTAAAAGCCGCTAAATCGCATCCAAAGGTCATGCACGATCCAGCGCCAGACGTGTTCTTCACCACCTTCGGGCCAAGCACGCTGGATCACGAACTGCGTTTATACGTGCGTGAACTGCGCGATCGCAGCTACACCGTGGACGAATTGAACCGCGCGATCGACCGCCTGTGCCGTGAAAACAACATTAACATCGCCTTCAACCAGCTTGAGGTTCACCTGCATAATGAGAAAGGCGATGAGCACACGGAAGTGAAGCGCGAGATTAAGGGAGATGACCCTCACCCAGCCCTCTCCCCGGAGGGGAGAGGGTAAAAAGCGAATCAATGCAGATCTTTCAAACCGTACCTAACGGTCCCCTCTCCCTCAAGGGAGAGGGTTAGGGTGAGGGTGAGGGCAACCGACCTTCACCTTTCCTTCAAAATCCCGCCGCACAATCTCCAGTGCCTTCAGCACCGTCTCCGCCGGGATCTCATGATTCTCCAGCAGCATAATTAAATCGACGGCCAGCTTGACCTCATCAGGTGCATTTTCCAGTGACATAGATGTGGCTCCTGTTAACGGGTCAGGCGTTCAATCACGCGCTCAATTTCATCCAGCGCCTGACGGCAGCGAACGATGCGTCCTTCCAGCGCGCTAATCTCGCGCATCAATAGCTGCTGCTCTTCCAGCGTTTCGCTGTTGTTCAGGCGCGTTTCGCGCTCGCGCTTCATCTCAAACAGGCGACGCTCAAACTCCTGGTTCTCCAGCCGCTTGCGCTGCCATTTTCCGAGCCCAGGCGAGGCGCTGTCCCAGGCGCGCAGCGGCCAGGCGGCGATTTCACGATGCATGGCAGTGATCTGCTCAGTGAGATGCTCTGCGAGCCACTGAGCCTGCTCCAGTTGTTCACTCTCAACCGCGTGACGAAGCTCGTCAAGGTTGGTCTGCGCCTCCGCAAGATAATCCTGAATTAAAGTACTGCGGGTGCGGAACAGCTGACGGTCAAAGCGCGGCTTCACCGTGGCGTGGCCCATCAGCGGCGTGGCCTGAGTCCGCAGTGTTGTTAGCTGATTTTGCAGCGTCTCAAGAAGCAAGACTGTTTTCAAGGCGCTCTCCAGTGGTAAAGTAGCCGTTCAGTTTGATAACGATTCGCATTATGCAGCGTACTATTTTAATCATCATTGGCTGGCTCGCGGTAGTGCTGGGCACGCTGGGCGTGGTTTTGCCCTTGCTGCCTACCACGCCGTTCATCCTGCTGGCGGCCTGGTGCTTCGCCCGGTCGTCGCCGCGTTTTCACCACTGGCTGCTCTACCGCTCGTGGTTTGGCGGTTACCTGCGGCACTGGCAAAAACACCGGGCCATGCCGCCCGGCGCCAAGCCTCGCGCGATCGCGGTGATCCTCATCACCTTCGCAATCTCACTCTGGCTGGTGAAAATGATGTGGGTGCGGATCCTGCTGCTGTTCATCCTGACCTGCCTGCTGATCTTCATGTGGCGGATCCCCGTGGTTGATGAAAAGCAACAAAAGCACTGAAGCCTCATAATGGCTGTTGCAATTATTGCGTACAGCCAGTAAATTCGACCGTTTTCGAGCACAGGCGCGCCTGGTTAAAGGTTAAACAATTGTTACCTTTGCCGACTCGTTGCGCGCCGTGAGTAACACTGTTTCATTTAGGCACAAACCGATGACCGCAACTGCACAGCAGCTTGAATATCTGAAAAACAGCATCAAAAGCATCCAGGACTATCCAAAGCCTGGCATTCTTTTCCGTGATGTCACCAGCTTGCTGGAAGACCCGAAAGCGTACGCGCTCAGCATTGAACTGCTGGTCGAGCGTTATAAAAACGCCGGGATCACCAAAGTAGTAGGTACCGAAGCCCGTGGCTTCCTGTTTGGCGCACCGGTTGCGCTGGAGATGGGCGTGGGTTTTGTGCCGGTGCGTAAGCCGCGCAAGCTGCCGCGTGAAACCATCGCGGAGAGCTACGAGCTGGAGTACGGCACCGATCAGCTGGAAATCCACGTTGATGCCATCAAGCCAGGCGACAAAGTGCTGGTGGTGGACGATCTGCTGGCAACCGGCGGCACCATTGAAGCCACCGTGAAGTTGATCCGCCGTCTGGGTGGAGAAGTGACCGACGCGGCATTCATCATCAACCTGTTCGATCTCGGCGGTGAACAGCGCCTGGAAAAACAGGGCATTACCAGCTACAGCCTGGTGCCTTTCCCGGGTCACTAATCCCGGTTTTCACAACCTCGCTCAATGGGTGAGGTTGTGGTAGCATTCCCCTCCATAAATTCACCTTCCAGCGTTGCAGAGCCTGCCCATGAGTTATCAGGTGTTAGCCCGTAAATGGCGACCACAAACCTTTGCTGACGTTGTCGGTCAGGAACATGTGCTGACGGCCCTGGCGAACGGCTTGTCGCTAGGTCGCATCCATCACGCCTATCTTTTTTCCGGCACCCGCGGCGTCGGTAAGACCTCTATTGCCCGTTTGCTGGCGAAAGGTCTCAACTGCGAAACCGGGATCACCGCCACCCCTTGCGGCGTGTGCGATAACTGCCGGGAGATCGAGCAGGGGCGTTTTGTCGATCTGATCGAGATTGACGCCGCCTCGCGCACCAAAGTGGAAGATACCCGCGATCTGCTCGACAACGTGCAGTACGCCCCGGCGCGTGGCCGCTTCAAGGTCTACCTGATCGATGAAGTGCACATGCTGTCGCGCCACAGTTTTAACGCCCTGCTGAAAACGCTGGAAGAGCCGCCCGCGCACGTTAAATTCCTGCTGGCGACCACCGATCCGCAAAAGCTGCCGGTCACGATCCTGTCGCGCTGCCTGCAGTTCCATCTGAAGGCGCTGGACGTTGAGCAGATCCGCGCGCAGCTTGAGCACATTCTTGATGAAGAGAATATTGTCCACGAACCGCGCGCCCTGCAGCTGCTGGCCCGCGCGGCGGACGGCAGCCTCCGTGATGCGCTGAGCCTGACCGACCAGGCCATTGCCAGCGGTGACGGTAAGCTCTCCACCGAGGCGGTCAGCACCATGCTCGGCACGCTGGATGACGATCAGGCGCTGTCGCTTATCGAAGCGATGATTGCCGCCAACGGTGAGCGCGTGATGTCGCTGGTCAACGCCGCCGCGGGGCGGGGGATTGAATGGGAAGCGCTGCTGGTCGAGATGCTCAGCCTGCTGCACCGCGTGGCGATGCTGCAGCTTTCACCGTCCGCCATCGGTGCGGACATGGCCGCCATTGAACAGCGGATGCGTGAACTTGCCCGCACCGTGCCGCCTGCCGACGTACAGCTGTATTACCAGACGCTGCTGATTGGCCGCAAAGAGCTGCCGTACGCGCCTGATCCACGTATGGGCGTTGAAATGACGCTGCTGCGCGCGCTGGCGTTCCACCCGCGCATGCCGTTGCCGGAGCCTGAAGTGCCGCGGCAGTCTTTCGCCCCGGTCGCCCCTACGGCGGTGATGTCGCCGCAGCAGGTGCCACCGCAGCCGACACCGCCGCCGCAGCAAAACGTGCCGCTGTCGGATGCCACCAGTTCGGTGCTTGCCGCACGCAGCCAGCTACAGCGTGCGCAGGGAGTAACCAAACCAAAAAAGAGTGAACCGGCAGCGCCAGGAAGAGCGCGGCCGGTGAACAACGCCGCGCTTGAACGACTGGCCTCGGTAACGGAGCGCGTACAGTCGCGTCCGGCACCGTCCGCGCTCGAGCAGAAAGCCCCGGTGAAAGAAGAGGCTTACCGCTGGAAGGCAACCACCATTACTGAAACGGTGAAGGAAGAGGTCGCCACGCCAAAAGCGCTGAAAAAGGCGCTGGAGCATGAGAAAACGCCGGAGCTTTCCGCGAAGCTTGCCGAAGAGTCTATCGCGCGGGACGCCTGGGCCGCCGAGGTCAGCAAACTCCAGTTGCCGAAGTTGGTGGAGCAGGTCGCGCTGAACGCCTGGAAAGAGCAGGACGGCAATCAGGTGTGTCTGCACCTGCGTCCGGGCCAGCGGCACCTCAATTCCCCTGGCGCGCAAAAGGCGCTGGCTGAGGCGCTTGCTGCTTTACAGGGCTCACCGGTTGAATTGACTATCATTGAAGATGATAATCCGGCAGTGAAAACGCCGCTCGAATGGCGCCAGGCCATTTATGAAGAGAAGCTCGCGCAGGCGCGCGAGGCGATAATTGCGGATAACAACATTCAGACCCTGCGCCGGTTCTTCGACGCCGATCTGGATGAAGAGAGTATTCGCCCCATTTGATCGTGAGTCTGACTTACGGTTGTAATCCTTAAACGTGAAAGAAGAGAGAAGCCTATGTTTGGTGGAAAAGGCGGTCTGGGTGGCCTGATGAAGCAGGCTCAGCAGATGCAGGAAAAAATGCAGAAGATGCAGGAAGAGATCGCTCAGCTGGAAGTCACGGGTGAATCCGGTGCCGGTCTGGTCAAGGTGACCATCAACGGTGCGCACAACTGCCGTCGCGTGGAAATCGACCCGAGCCTGCTCGAAGACGACAAAGAGATGCTGGAAGATCTGGTTGCAGCCGCGTTTAACGATGCCGCTCGCCGTATCGACGAAACCCAGAAAGAGAAAATGGCCTCTGTTTCCAGCGGTATGCAGTTGCCGCCTGGCTTCAAGATGCCATTCTGATGCAAACCAGTCCGCTGCTCACGCAGTTAATGGAAGCGCTGCGCTGCCTGCCGGGCGTTGGCCCGAAGTCGGCGCAGCGCATGGCGTTTACGCTATTGCAGCGCGACCGCAGCGGCGGGATGCGCCTGGCGCAGGCTTTGACCCGCGCCATGTCAGAAATTGGTCACTGTGCGGATTGCCGCACCTTTACCGAGCAGGACGTGTGTAACATCTGTACGAACCCGCGTCGTCAGGAAAACGGTCAGATTTGCGTGGTGGAGAGTCCGGCGGACATCTACGCCATCGAACAAACCGGGCAGTTTTCGGGTCGCTACTTCGTGCTGATGGGGCATCTCTCCCCGCTCGACGGCATTGGCCCGGATGATATCGGTCTTGACCGCCTTGAACAGCGTCTTGAGTCCGAAACGATCAAAGAGGTGATCCTCGCCACCAACCCAACGGTGGAAGGGGAGGCAACCGCCAACTACATCGCCGAGCTGTGCGCGCAGTACGGCGTTGATGCCAGCCGCATCGCCCACGGCGTGCCGGTGGGCGGCGAGCTGGAGATGGTGGACGGCACCACGCTGTCGCACTCGCTGGCCGGACGCCACAAGATTATTTTCTGACCAAACGGAGGCTGCGCGCGCGGCCTCCGCTTGAAAATTTCTCCCCTTATCCCCATCTCTCCCTCAACGTTTTAAAACCCCATTAAATGGCATTGTTGAGGTCGACTTAGATGAAAGGACAAGAAACCCGTGGTTTCCAGTCAGAAGTAAAACAGCTTCTGCACCTGATGATCCATTCCCTGTATTCCAACAAAGAAATTTTCCTGCGTGAGCTGATTTCCAACGCCTCTGATGCGGCGGACAAGCTGCGCTTCCGCGCGCTGTCCAACCCGGATCTGTACGAAGGCGACGGCGAGCTGCGCGTGCGCGTCTCTTTCAACAAAGAGAACCGCACCCTGACCATCGCCGATAACGGCATCGGGATGAACCGCGACGAGGTGATCGACCACCTCGGAACCATCGCCAAATCCGGCACCAAAGCGTTCCTCGAGTCCATGGGCTCTGACCAGGCGAAAGACAGCCAGCTGATCGGCCAGTTCGGCGTCGGTTTCTACTCGGCGTTCATTGTGGCCGACAAAGTTACCGTGCGCACCCGTGCGGCGGGCGACAGCGCCGAGAACGGCGTGCTGTGGGAATCCAAAGGGGAAGGCGAGTACACCGTTGATGACATCACCAAAGCGGATCGCGGGACTGAAATCACCCTGCACCTGCGCGAAGGCGAAGACGATTTCCTGAACGACTGGCGCGTGCGCTCCATCATCAGCAAGTATTCCGATCACATCGCCCTGCCGGTAGAGATTGAAAAACAGGAAGAGAAAGACGGTGAAACCGTGGTTTCCTGGGAGAAGATCAACAAGGCTCAGGCGCTGTGGACGCGCAACAAGTCGGAAATTAAAGACGACGAATACAACGAGTTCTACAAGCACATCGCCCACGACTTTACCGACCCGCTGACCTGGAGCCACAACCGTGTGGAAGGTAAGCAGGAGTACACCAGCCTGCTGTACATCCCGGCGCAGGCGCCGTGGGACATGTGGAACCGCGATCACAAGCACGGCCTGAAGCTGTACGTGCAGCGCGTATTCATTATGGACGACGCCGAGCAGTTCATGCCGAACTACCTGCGCTTTGTGCGCGGTCTGATAGATTCCAACGATCTGCCGCTGAACGTTTCGCGTGAAATTCTGCAGGACAGCACCGTCACCCGTAACCTGCGCAACGCCCTGACCAAACGTGCGCTGCAGATGCTGGAAAAACTGGCGAAAGACGATGCCGAAAAATACCAGACCTTCTGGAAACAGTTCGGCCTGGTGCTGAAAGAAGGCCCGGCTGAAGACATGGCGAACGTTGAAACCATCGCCAAACTGCTGCGCTTTGCCTCTACGCACACCGACTCCTCCGCGCAGACCGTGTCGCTGGAAGAGTACATCTCCCGTATGAAAGAAGGGCAGGAGAAGATTTACTACATCACCGCCGACAGCTACGCGGCGGCGAAGAGCAGCCCGCACCTGGAGCTGCTGCGTAAGAAAGGCATCGAAGTGCTGCTGCTTTCTGACCGCATCGACGAGTGGATGATGAACTACCTGACCGAGTTCGACGGGAAGGCGTTCCAGTCTGTCGCTAAAGCGGACGAATCCATCGACAAGCTGGCTGATGAAGTG
This sequence comes from Enterobacter sp. ECC_219_Taxon_10, assembly GCF_058354905.1. NCBI lineage: Bacteria > Pseudomonadati > Pseudomonadota > Gammaproteobacteria > Enterobacterales > Enterobacteriaceae > Enterobacter > Enterobacter sp. ECC_219_Taxon_10. The sequence continues at coordinate 1,159,102 of NZ_CM178005.1, forward strand.
GACGAAAGCGCGAAAGAAGCCGAGAAGGCGCTGGAGCCGTTCGTTGAACGCGTGAAAACCCTGCTGGGCGACCGCGTGAAAGAGGTGCGCTTCACGCATCGTCTGACCGACACCCCGGCGATTGTCACCACCGATGCCGACGAAATGAGCACCCAGATGGCGAAGCTGTTCGCCGCGGCGGGCCAGGCGGTGCCGGAAGTGAAATATATCTTTGAGCTTAATCCGGATCATCCGCTGGTGAAACGCGCCGCGGATACCCAGGACGACGCCCGCTTTGCCGAGTGGGTTGAACTGCTGCTGGATCAGTCCCTGCTGGCCGAGCGCGGCACGCTGGAGGATCCTAACCTGTTCATTAAACGTGTGAATGCGCTGCTGCTGGCGTAATTAAACACCTCCCCCTCACCCTGCCCTCTCCCCATAGGGGAGAGGGTGTTCAAATTCCCTCTCCCCTATGGGGAGAGGGTTAGGGTGAGGGGAATCAACTGCACTAACCCAAATAATCTCCCCCCATTAACCGTTTCAGCCTTCCCGCCTTCCTTGAGCGATGCCCGTTCTGGTGGTATTGTTTAGCGCTTTTGAAAAATTGAAACGACTTTTGAGGGGATTTTCGCAATGCGTATTATTCTGCTTGGCGCTCCGGGCGCGGGTAAAGGAACTCAGGCTCAGTTCATCATGGAGAAATACGGTATTCCGCAAATCTCCACCGGTGACATGCTGCGCGCCGCTGTTAAATCTGGCTCCGAGCTGGGTAAACAAGCGAAAGACATCATGGACGCGGGCAAGCTGGTAACCGACGAGCTGGTTATTGCTCTGGTCAAAGAGCGCATTGCTCAGGAAGACTGCCGTAACGGTTTCCTGCTGGACGGCTTCCCACGCACCATTCCTCAGGCTGACGCCATGAAAGAAGCGGGCATCAACGTGGACTACGTTCTGGAGTTTGACGTACCGGACGAGCTGATCGTTGACCGCATCGTTGGCCGCCGCGTGCACGCTGCTTCTGGCCGCGTTTACCACATCAAATTCAACCCGCCTAAGGTTGAAGGCAAAGACGACGTGACCGGCGAAGAGCTGACCACCCGTAAAGACGATCAGGAAGAGACCGTGCGTAAACGCCTGGTGGAATACCATCAGATGACCGCGCCGCTGATCGGCTACTACACTAAAGAAGCGCAGGCGGGTAACACCAAATACGCGAAAGTTGACGGCACCAAAGCCGTGGCTGACGTTCGTGCAGAGCTGGAAAAAATCCTCGGCTAATTGCGCGCCTCTCACCCGGGCTCCCGGGTGAGAAATATTCTCATCTCACCTATTACAGCAATGGGTTTCGTTTAAACGCATTTCCGCTACAATTGACAACCTATCAAATGGTTAAGAGGCGTGAATGAGTCAGGCGAAAACCGGCATCCTGCTTGCCAATCTGGGCACTCCAGAAGCACCCACTCCAGACGCGGTAAAACGCTATCTGCGACAATTTTTAAGCGACACGCGCGTCGTGGATTTTCCGAGACTGCTGTGGTGGCCGCTGCTGCGTGGCGTCATTCTGCCGATTCGCTCTCCGCGCGTTGCCAAACTCTATCAGTCCGTCTGGATGGAAGAGGGCTCGCCGCTGATGGTGTACAGCCGTCGTCAGGAAAAAGCGCTGGCCACCCGCCTGCCGGAGATGCCCGTCGCGCTCGGCATGAGCTACGGCAAACCGTCCCTGAAAAGCGCGGTGGACTCGCTGCTGGCGCAGGGGGTGGACCATATCGTCGTGCTGGCGCTCTACCCGCAGTACTCCTGCTCGACGGTGGCCGCCGTCTGGGACGAGCTGGCCCGCATTCTGGCAACCCGCCGCCGCATTCCTGGCGTGACCTTTATTCGCGATTACGCTGATAACGAGCTTTATATTAAAGCACTTGCCAACAGCGCCCGTGCGTCGTTTGAAAAACACGGCGAGCCGGATCTGCTGCTGCTTTCCTACCACGGGATCCCGCAGCGTTTCGCTAATGAAGGGGATGATTACCCGCAGCGCTGCCGCGATACCACGCGCGAGCTGGTTTCCGCCCTCGGCCTGCAGCCGGAGAAGGTGATGATGACCTTCCAGTCGCGCTTTGGCCGCGAGCCGTGGCTGACGCCGTACACCGATGAAACCCTTAAAATGCTCGGCGAGAAGGGCGTGAAGCACATCCAGGTGATGTCACCGGGCTTTTCGGCAGACTGTCTGGAAACGCTGGAGGAGATCGCGGTGCAAAACCGGGAGTTTTTCCTTGAGGCCGGGGGCGAAAAGTATGAGTACATTCCGGCGCTTAACGACTCGCCTGAACATATCGACATGATGGTCTCGCTGGTGACGAACAGCCGCTGATCGCACTCCGGGCCGGGTTTGTGCTACCATTCCCGGCCCATATTCTTCGTACAGTTCAGACCATGAAATTTCCCGGTAAACGCAAATCTAAACATTACTTCCCCGTTGATGCCCGCGATCCGCTCCTGCAGCAAATCCAGCCAGAAAATGAAACCAGCGCGGCGTGGGTCGTCGGTATCGATCAGACGCTGGTGGACATTGAAGCGAAAGTCGATGATGCGTTTGTCGCCCGTTACGGTCTGAGCGCCGGTCACTCGCTGGTCATTGAGGACGACGTTGCCGAAGCGCTGTACCAGGAGCTGGTGCGCGAAAACCTGATTACCCATCAGTTTGCCGGCGGCACCATCGGCAACACCATGCACAACTACTCCGTGCTGGCAGACGACCGCTCGGTGCTGCTCGGCGTGATGTGCAGCAATATCGAAATCGGGGGCTACGCCTACCGTTACCTGTGCAACACCTCCAGCCGTACCGATCTGAACTATCTCCAGGGCGTTGACGGGCCGATTGGCCGCTGTTTTACGCTGATCGGCGAATCCGGCGAACGTACCTTTGCCATCAGCCCGGGTCATATGAACAAGCTGCGCGCGGAAAGCATTCCCGAAGAGGTGATCGCGGGCGCCTCTGCGCTGGTTCTGACCTCCTACCTGGTGCGCTGTAAGCCGGGCGAGCCGATGCCGGAAGCGACCATGAAGGCGATTGAGTACGCCAAAAAGTACGATGTGCCGGTGGTGTTAACCCTGGGCACGAAATTCGTGATTGCCGATAACCCGGAGTGGTGGCAGGCGTTCCTGAAAGAGCACGTCTCGATTCTGGCGATGAACGAAGAAGAGGCCGAAGCGCTGACCGGTGAAAGCGATCCGCTACTGGCGTCTGATAAAGCTCTGGACTGGGTGGACCTGGTGCTCTGCACCGCCGGCCCTGTCGGGCTGTATATGGCGGGCTTCACTGAGGAAGAGAGCAAACGCAAAACCCAGCACCCGCTGCTGCCGGGCGCGATTGCCGAGTTCAACCAGTACGAGTTCAGCCGCGGCATGCGCCATAAAGATTGCGTGAACCCACTGCGTATCTACTCCCACATCGCGCCGTACATGGGCGGGCCGGAGAAGATCATGAACACCAACGGCGCAGGTGACGGCGCGCTGGCCGCGCTGCTGCACGACATTACCGCTAACGCCTACCACAAAACCAACGTGCCGAATTCCAGCAAGCACAAGTTCAGCTGGCTGACCTATTCGTCGCTGGCGCAGGTGTGTAAATATGCCAACCGCGTGAGCTATCAGGTGCTGAACCAGCATTCACCGCGCTTAACGCGTGGGCTGCCGGAACGGGAAGACAGCCTCGAAGAGGCTTATTGGGACAGGTAAAAGAAGGCCCCTCACCCTGACCCTCTCCCCACAGGGGAGAGGGGATAGCACGGAACCGTCTTTTCTCCCTCGCCCCTGTGGGGAGAGGGCCGGGGTGAGGGGCGGCCGCACCAAATTACCCCGTAACAGCCTCTTCAGCCGGCGGTTTCGCCAGCAGCGTCAGCATCGTATTCGCAATTTCGCGCTCGCCCATCACTACCTGATTTGCACCGCGCTCGGTAATGTACTCCACCTCGTCGTCATAGTGCGCACGGGCGATAATCTCAATTGTTGGGCACTTTTCGCGCGCGGAGGCCACAATCTCGCCCGCTTCATAGCCGTTCGGAATCGTCAGCAATAGCCAGCGGGCACAGTCCAGATGCGCCAGCTCCATGATCTCTTCGTTCGCCGCATTGCCCAGCACCGCGCGAATACCGCGCTCGCGCAGTTCGTCGACGCGGGTGCGCGACGTTTCTATCACCACCAGCGGGATCCCTTGCGCCATCAGCTTCTCACCGAGCAGGCTGCCGACGCGGCCAAAGCCCACCAGCAGGGCATGGTTACAGATATCTACCGGGATCTGCTTCTCTTCCTCGATGGCCTCTTCAAGCGTTTGTTCTTCCAGCGTTTCGGTTTTATCGAGGTATTTTTCCAGCAGGGCAAACAGTACCGGGTTCAGCATAATCGACAGAATCGCTCCCGCCAGCACCAGATTTTGCCCGGCCTGCGGCAGCAGGTTGAGGGCCATACCCAGACCGGCGAGGATAAAGGCGAACTCACCAATCTGCGCCAGGCTGGCGGCGATGGTCAAAGCCGTCCGCGGGGAGTGGCCGAACATCCGCACCAGGAAGAAGGCGGCGAGCGACTTACCGAAGATAATAATCGCCAGCGTGCCCAGCACGGCCAGCGGCTGCTGAACCAGAATCATTGGGTCAAACAGCATGCCGACGGAGACAAAGAACAGCACGGCGAAGGCGTCGCGCAGCGGCAGGGTATCGTGCGCCGCGCGGTGGCTCAGCTCGGACTCGTTCAGCACCATCCCGGCGAAGAACGCGCCCAGGGCAAAGGAGACATCAAACAGCTCAACGGCACCAAACGCGATACCCAGCGCCAGCGCCAGCACGGAGAGGGTAAACAGCTCGCGGGAGCCGGTCGCCGCGCTGCGGGACATGATCCACGGCACCAGACGGCGGCCCACCAGCATCATGATGGCGATAAACGCCACCACCTTGCCGATGGTGATGCTCATGTCCAGCGCCAGCGAGGCGAAGCCGATGTTCTCTTTTTCCATCATTCCGGCGACGGCGGGCAGCAGGACCAGCGTCAGCACCATCACCAGATCTTCCACAATCAGCCAGCCGATCGCGATCTGCCCGCGCTGGCTGTCTATCAGTTGCCTCTCTTCAAGCGCGCGCAGCAGCACCACGGTACTGGCGGTTGAGAGGCACAGCCCAAATACGATGCCGGTCATCAGCGACCAGCCAAGCACTGCGGAAAGCGCCATCCCCAGCAGCGTCGCCACCCCTATCTGGGCGATCGCTCCTGGTATGGCAATCGACTTTACCGCCATCAAATCCTTCAGGGAGAAGTGCAGACCGACGCCAAACATCAGCAGGATCACGCCCAGTTCCGCCAGCTCAGGCGCCAGTTTGGTATCCGCCACGAAGCCTGGCGTGAAAGGTCCCGCCAGTACACCCGCTAACAAATAGCCGACAAGAGGAGAAATACGCAGCTTATTGGCAATCATGCCAAGGATAAAAGCGAGCACAAGTCCACCAACAATGGTGGTAATAAGCGGTGTGGCGTGGTGCATTCCGTCTCCTTTCGTGGTGGGTGTTCCATTTTTGGCGTGAATACCAAAAAGCCAGGTAATAGTTTATGACAATTTTTACCCTTATGTTTATGAATAATTGTTGAAGTTTGAATAAAACGGCAATATGCACGTAAAAAAGCGCATATTGATAAATTCAGTGAGGGGATAAAGAGGAAACCCTTATGGCGTAAGGGGGAAAGGTAGCCAAAGCAAAACTTTAGCTACCCGTAATTCAGGATTTATGACGGTTATCAGGCAGGAATATGGTTAACATCCCAAGAAGTGGCAGGAAAGCGCAGATTTTATAAACCAGGAAGATGCTGGTGTGATCCGCAACCATCCCTAACACCGCTGCGCCAAGCCCTCCCATGCCGAAGGCGAAACCGAAAAAGAGTCCGGAAACCATACCGATCCGGCCAGGCAGCAGCTCCTGGGCATAAACCAGAATGGCGGAAAAGGCGGAAGCGAGGATAAAACCAATAATCACGGTTAAAATCCCCGTCCATTCAAGGCTCGCGTACGGCAAAATAAGGGTAAACGGTGCCACGCCGAGGATAGAGCCCCAAATGACATATTTACGGCCAATCTTATCCCCCACCGGCCCGCCAATGAACGTACCTGCCGCAACGGCGAACAGGAAGGCAAACAGGTGGAACTGTGCGTTTTGTACCGATAATCCGAATTTTTGCATCAGATAAAAGGTGTAATAACTGCTGATGCTCGCCATATAGAAGTATTTCGAGAAAATCAGCACCAGCAGCACAGAGACGGCCAGGATAACCTTATTGCGCGGCAGGGGATTGATAACCTTTGCTTTAGGTTTCCCTTTATTTACGCGATGCTGAGCGGCATACCAGCGGCTGATCTGCGCCAGCACGATAATCGCCAGCAGCGCGGCCAGCACAAACCAGGCCACGTTGCCTTTGCCGTACGGGGCGATAATCACCGCCGCCAGCAGCGGGCCGAGGGAGCTACCGAAGTTGCCCCCTACCTGGAAGAGTGACTGCGCTAGCCCGTGACGACCACCGGAAGCCATACGCGCCACGCGGGAGGATTCAGGATGGAAGACGGACGAGCCGGTGCCCACCAGCGCCGCGGCAATCAACACCGTTTCAAAACTCCCCGCCATGGCCAGCAGCACCAGCCCGCTTAAGGTAAAGCACATGCCTATCGGCAGCGACCACGGCATCGGGTATTTATCCGTCCAGTAGCCCACCACCGGCTGTAGCAGCGAAGAGGCAAGCTGGAAGGTCAGGGTGATCATCCCGATCTGTACGAAGGTTAACGAAAACTCGGACTGCAGCAGCGGGTAGATTGCCAGAATCAACGACTGGATCATGTCGTTGAGCAGGTGCGAGAGGCTGATTGCGCCTAAGACTTTAAAAGAGGTGCGCGATGCTGGCGGCGACGCCGGCGCGCCCGGAACGGGCTGGGTTGATTCACTGATTGCCATAGAGAGAAGTACCACGTCTTTAGTTATTAGAGATGCAGGGTGTAATTATTATCCGACTAACATACCCGCGTGTGACATTTGAAGAAAGTCGCAATTCTGAAAACTTATTTGTCTATTCTTGTTAGTCACTGTAATTTTTGCCTTTGTCTATTGGTCAGGGAGAGAGAAGATGAAGTTAATGAAGCGAGGCGTCGCGCTGGCGCTCATCGCCGCATGGGGGCTGACAAGCCTGCCCGCGCAGGCGTATGAAAAAGATAAAACCTATAAAATCACTATTCTGCATACTAACGATCATCACGGCCATTTCTGGCGCAGCGAATACGGCGAATACGGCCTGTCGGCGCAAAAAACGCTGGTGGACGGCATTCGCAAAGAGGTGGCGGCCCAGGGCGGCAGCGTGCTGCTGCTGTCGGGGGGCGATATCAACACCGGCGTGCCGGAATCCGATTTACAGGACGCTGAACCCGATTTCCGCGGCATGAATTTAATCGGTTACGACGCGATGGCCGTGGGTAACCACGAGTTTGATAACCCGCTGAGCGTGCTGCGTCAGCAGGAGAAATGGTCCAAATTCCCGTTCCTCTCCGCCAATATTTATCAGAAAAGCACCGGCGAACGTCTGTTTAAGCCGTGGGCGCTGTTTAAGCGTCAGGATCTCAAAATCGCGGTCATTGGCTTAACCACCGACGATACGGCAAAAATCGGCAACCCTGAGTTCTTCACCGATATCGAATTCCGCAAACCGGCAGACGAAGCGAAGCTGGTGATTCAGGAGCTGCAGCAGAACGAAAAGCCGGACGTGATTATCGCCACTACCCACATGGGACACTACGATAACGGCGAGCACGGCTCCAATGCGCCCGGCGACGTGGAGATGGCGCGCAGCCTGCCGGCAGGCTCGCTGGCGATGATTGTGGGTGGTCACTCACAGGATCCGGTGTGTATGGCTTCCGAAAACAAAAAGCAGGTGGACTACGTGCCGGGCACGCCATGCGCGCCAGACCGTCAGAACGGTATCTGGATAGTACAGGCGCACGAGTGGGGTAAATACGTGGGTCGGGCGGATTTTGAGTTCCGTAACGGCGAGATGAAGCTGGTGCGCTATCAGCTCATTCCGGTCAATCTGAAGAAGAAAGTGACCTACCCGGACGGGAAGAGCGAGCGGGTACTTTACACGCCAGAGATTGCTGAAAACCAGCAGATGCTCTCCCTGCTGACGCCGTTCCAGAATAAAGGTAAGGCGCAGCTGGACGTGAAAATCGGCACGCTGAACGGTCGTCTGGAAGGGGACCGCAGCAAAGTCCGCTTCGTGCAGACTAACATGGGCCATCTGGTGCTGGCGGCGCAAATGGCGCGCACGAATGCCGACTTTGGTGTAATGAGCGGCGGCGGCATTCGTGACTCGATCGAAGGTGGAAACATTACTTACAAAGACGTCCTGAAAGTGCAGCCGTTCGGCAACGTGGTGGTGTATGCGGATATGAGCGGGAAAGAGGTCGTTGACTACCTGACCGCCGTGGCGCAGATGAAGCCGGACTCGGGTGCCTATCCGCAGTTTGCCAACGTCAGCTTTGTGGCGAAGGACGGCAAGCTCAGCGATCTGAAAATCAAAGGCGAGCCGGTCGATCCGGCGAAAACCTACCGTCTGGCGACGTTAAGCTTTAACGCCACCGGCGGCGACGGCTATCCGCACATTGATAATAAACCGGGCTACGTAAACACCGGCTTTATCGATGCGGAAGTGCTGAAGCAGTACATCGAGCAGAATTCGCCGATTGACGTGAACGCGTATGAGCCGAAGGGCGAGGTGAGCTGGCAGTAGGGCGGGTTGTTTTTTTGCCCGGTGGCGCTGCGGTATGACCGGATACAAAGGTGACAGATCAGACCGGGAACATAGGTAACACTTTTTAGTCTATCCGGAGCACACTCTGGGTTTTTCGGTCATAGTACGCAAGCGTTATTCCGTTAAAGATGATGGCCTCAAGGCCATCATCTTGTTCTTCCAGCATGATGTACTCATCAGTCAGCGCTTCACTCAGGAACACCGTCCCCTTTTTCCCCATATAGAGTGTCCCCCTCGATTTCACCCTGTAGACCGTACCTCCTTCCGGATAAGCATATTCAGGAACCCTGCCATCCCAGTGACGGCCTGAAGGCTTCCACACCGTTCCGGGCGTTGCACCCGCCAGGGCTTCATGCGGCCTTTCGTAGTTAAACTCTTCCCGGTAGTCACTGAACCACCGCTGTTGTTCTTCCATCGTCATGAAGGTGTTGCCCTGTTTCACTGCACTTTTCAGCGAGCGGTGCATTCGCTCATGACGGCCGTTTTCTTCCGGATGCCCCTTTCTGATACGTTCCGGTCTGATGCCCAGCTTTATCAGCCAGACTGCAAGGCGACTTAACCCGGCGATACCTGTTCCCGCGAACGGCTGACCATTATCCGTTCTCAGGACTTCCGGCAGACCGTACTCCAGGAACGCATCCGTCAGGCACTGCCTGACGAAGGGCTCGCTCTCCCGGTCCGTTCCCCGGCAGCTCAGAAGATACCGGCTGTGATTGTCGGTCAGGGTGAAGGGATGGCAGTATTCCCGGCTCAGCAGCCTGAACTTGCCTTTAAAATCAGCACTCCAGACCTGATTGTTCTCACTGATGATGGTCAGAGGCTGCCGATTACCCGGTGTTCTGCGTTTTCGCTTTTTATCCGGAACCAGGCCTTCACGCTTGAGGATATCGCCGATAGTGCTGGCAGCAGGTACGGTAAAATCGACGTGATGATTGAGCAGCCACATCCGCAGTTTTTTAGGGCCCCAGTCAGGGTGTTTTTGACGCAGGGCAGTCAGGTGTCCGGCAATATCATCAGGAACCGTCCGGGAGTGGGAGTGTGGTGCACGCGATCGGTCAGAGAGAGATGACAGGTCAGAGGGGTCAAAACGCTGAAGCCATTTATAGCCGGTTTTACGGCTGATGCCAAAAAGGCGGCAAAGAGCGGAGAATGAGTCCGTACCTGCATGGCAGGCACGGATAAAATCAAGGCGTTGCATAGGTCGGGTCTCAGTCCAGGGCATAGCGAGTCTCCTCTTCTATGCCAGTTATAACTGTTACCCATGTATCCGGTCTAAAGTGTTACCCATGTTTCCGGTTCATACCCTGCGCTTACCGGGCCTACGGGTCAAAATGTAGGCCGGGTAAGGCGTAGCCGCCACCCGGCTTTTCTTTTACTCCCGGCGCGCAATATCCGCAAACTTCGCGTCCAGCATTTTCGCCAGATCGCCCGCCGCCAGCTCGATATCCAGCCCGCGTTTGCCGCCGGATATAAAGATGGTTTCAAACTCCTGGGAAGGCGCATCAATCAGCGTCGGCAGGCGTTTTTTCTGTCCGAGCGGGCTGATCCCACCCACCAGATAGCCCGTGGTGCGTTGCGCAACTATCGGGTCGGCCATATCCACCTTCTTCGCCCCCAGCGCTTTGGCGACTTTCTTCAGATCCAGCTGTCCCGCCACCGGGGTAACCGCCACGGCGAGGTGCTTCATATCACCATTCACCGCGACCAGCAGCGTTTTATAGACCTGGTCAGCGTTCAGCCCCAGCTTTCGCACCACTTCATCACCAAAGTTGGTTTCGTTCGGATCGTGATCGTAGGTGTGGATCCGGAAAGAAATGTTGTGTTTTTCGAGTAATTTAACGGCGGGAGTCATAGCTATCCTTCTTACGACAGACAATTCATGCGGCCAGCATACGCCTGACGTTTGTCTAAAAAATAGCACCATCTTGCGCAATAGTGTTGGCAGTGATGGTCACTTTGAGCGACAATCGGCTCAGCCGAAGGTCACTTCGGTATAATAAAAACGATGAAATTCCTCTTTGACGGGCCAATAGAGATATTGGCCATTTTTTTATTTCAACAGCGACGGCAAATTCCCTTCGCCGTATAAATGCAGCGCCCCGACCGCCACCACGTATTCCCCCGCAGGTAAAGCATGCAGCGTCTCTCGCCAGGCTTTGTTGCGCGCATTCATCAGCACATCATACAGCGATTCGCTGAACGTCGACGGTAACGCCAGCTTACCGTCCGCGGGCGGTGCATCCAGCCACCAGCCAATCATGGTTTGCAGCAGGCGCGCGTTGGTGTGCCAGTGGGTGAGGGTATCATCCAGCAGCATCAGACCGTCATCAGGAAGCTGGCGCAGGAGCGCAATCTGGCTGTCCGTCCCTTCCAGCTCGATGATGGGCATACGGCGCGCCCGCGCCACGTTCAGTAGCTGATAATCAATGCCGTAATCACCGCGCAGGCCCAGACGCTGCGCCTGCGTGGCCTGCAGTACCATGGCAATTTGCCACAGCGGCAGGGTATCAATCATGGGGAGCGACACGCCAGTTTCATCCGCGACGCGCGTCAGTTCCGCAAGCTGGGCCTCATTCAGACGTTCCGCCAGTGGGAGATCGCTTTCAAGCCCGGCAAACGGCGACTCATGGCCGGAAATGTCCGCCTCGACGACCAGCGCGTCGGCGCGCTTCAGGCGTTTTATCAGACCGGGTGGCAGGGGTGACATCCCCTGCGTGCCCATATGGATGCTGCCGACCAGGTGAAGGTGTTGCCCACCCGGAAGCGTAATATCCATACCGGGCCAGTCATAGCGGCGGGGGAAGAGGGCGCGAAACGATGCTTTTATACGATTAAACAGACTCATACGCGCTCCATGACCGGAAAGGGTCATGCTAGCGCGTACGAGAACAAGGTTCAATCTTTCGGTTTAAACCGCAGCAGACGGTTGGCGTTGCTCACCACGGTGATGGACGAGAGCGCCATCGCAGCACCCGCAACAACCGGGTTCAGCAGGGTGCCGGTCAGCGGCCACAAAATGCCTGCGGCAACCGGGATACCGAGCGAGTTATAAATAAATGCCCCCAGCAGGTTCTGCTTCATGTTGCGCAGCGTGGCTTTCGAAATGGCCAGCGCATCGGCAACGCCCATCAGGCTGTGGCGCATCAGCGTAATGGCGGCGGTTTCAATGGCGACATCGCTCCCGCCGCCCATGGCAATCCCCACGTCCGCCTGGGCCAGCGCCGGGGCATCGTTGATGCCGTCGCCCACCATCGCCACCTGGCGACCCTGACTTTGCAGGTTCTTGATGGCGTCCGCTTTGCCATCCGGCAGCACGCCCGCAATCACCTCATCTATACCGGCTTCTTTCGCGATGGCGTTGGCGGTGGTCGGGTTGTCCCCGGTCAGCATCACCAGACGATAGCCCGCGCGGTGCAGTCGCTGTAAGGCATCCACGCTGTCCTGGCGAAGCGGATCGCGCACGGCCAGCAGCGCGGCAGCGTTGCCATCCACCGCCAGCAGAACCGGGGTGGAGCCCTGAGAGGCCTGCGCTTTCAGCTCATCTTCCAGCGCGGAGGTATCAACACCGTTTTCATTTAGCAGCGCCTGGTTACCCAGCAGCAGCGCGTGGCCGTCGGCTTCACCGCTGACGCCTAGCCCGCGCAGGGTGCGGAAATTGCTGACCTGCGGCAGGGCAGAAGCATTCGCCTTATCGAGAATGGCGCGGGCCAGCGGGTGGCTGGAACCCTGCTCCAGCGCGGCGGCAAGGCGCAGCGCGTCCTCTTCCGCAATGCCAGCGGTGCTCACGGCCACAACCTGCGGTTTGCCCTCGGTTAGTGTGCCGGTTTTATCAAAGACAATGGTATCCAGCGTGCTCGCCCGCTGCAGGGCATCTGCATCACGGACCAGCACGCCAAACTCGGCGGCGCGTCCGACGCCGGAGATAATCGACATCGGCGTCGCAAGGCCAAGGGCGCACGGACAGGCGATGATCAGCACTGTGGTGGCGATCACCAGGGTGTAAACAATCTGCGGTGCCGGGCCGAAGAAATACCAGATAGCCGCGCTCAGCAGGGCAATGCCGACCACCACCGGCACAAAAATGGCCGAGATTCTGTCAGCAAGCTGGCCAATTTCCGGCTTGCTGCTCTGCGCCTGGCGCACCATGCGGATGATACGCGACAGCGTCGTGTGGCTGCCGACGGCGCTGGCGGTAAACAGCACGCTGCCGTCCTGCACCACCGTGCCAGCATGAACGGCGTCGCCGTCTGATTTCTGCTGAGGGATAGGCTCGCCGGTCAGCATCGCTTCATCCAGCCAGGCTTCGCCCTGGGTTATCTTACCGTCAACGGGAACGCGATCGCCCGTCGTCAGGCGCAGCGTCATGCCGGGCTGAACCTCGGCCAGCGGGACGCTTTTTTCCCCGTCGTCCGTAACCACGCGGGCCGTCGGCGGGGTTAAATCGAGCAAGCGTTCCAGCGCTTTCGAGGAGCGCTGACGGGCGCGGGCTTCCAGCATATGGCCCAGGTTAATCAGGCCGATAATCATCGCGCTCGCTTCATAATAGAGATGCCGCGCTTCCATCGGGAACCACTGGGGCCAGACGTTCACGCTCATTGAATAGAGCCACGCCGCGCCGGTACCGAGCGCGACCAGCGTATCCATCGTCGCAGTGCGGTTTTTCAGACTCTTCCAGGCGCTGGTATAGAAATGCCCGCCTGCAAAGACCATGACCGCCAGAGTAATCAGGCCTATCGCCAGCCACAGCGTGCGGTTTTCAGCGGTGACCATCATGTTGTCACCCATCATGCCCCAGACCATCACCGGAATACCGACCAGCAGGGCAACGATTGCCTGCCAGCGGAAGCGCTTCATGGTGGCGATAGCCGTTTCCTGCTGGCGCTCGCGGCGCTCGGCATCGTCTTCGATGGCCTCCGCCCCGTAGCCCGCTTTCTCAACGGCCTGCACTAAATCTGCGGCGGAGGCACTGCCCATCACCAGCGCAGTACGCTCCGCAAGATTGACCCGTGCCTGCGCGACGCCCGGTACGGCCTGCAAGGCGTTTTGTACCCGAGAGACGCAGCTGGCGCAGCTCATGCCGTTGATCAGCAGCTGTTGGCTGTCATCAATATCATCAGCTGCCGGAAGCTCAGGAGTGGCCGCTGTCAGTGCTTCCGACGGGGATGATGACTCTGCCAGCGGTTTAGCCTTTGGGTGGCTTAACTCCGCCCCGTAACCGGCCTGTTTAATGGTATCAATCAGCGCATCGGCGCTGGCGCTGCCGGTTACGGCGGCATGATCGATAGTCACTTCAGCGCTTTCCACATCAGGACGCTGTTCCAGGCTTTCTTTCACGCGTTTGACGCAGTGGCCGCAGGAGAGGCCGTCCAGCGTAAGGTCGATAGTGTGAGACATAACAAAACTCCCGTATAATATATTGGTCAGTTGTTGACCGGAGTAACGCTTTTCGCTAACTGTTATGAAGGTTAAACCTTCCATCAAGGGGAAGGTCAAGGGGGAAATGTGAATATCAGTGACGTGGCAAAAAAAACGGGCTTAACCAGCAAGGCAATCCGCTTTTATGAAGAGAAGGGGCTGGTGACGCCACCGCTGCGCAGTGAAAACGGCTACCGCAGCTATACGCAGCTGCATCTCGATGAACTGACGCTGCTGCGCCAGGCAAGACAGGTGGGGTTTAACCTGGAAGAGTGCGGCGAGCTGGTTAACCTGTTTAACGATCCGAAGCGCCACAGCGCCGACGTAAAAAAACGCACGCTGGAAAAAGTGGCAGAGATTGAACGCCACATCATCGAGCTGCAGGCGATGCGCGAACAGCTGTTGCAGCTGGCGGAATCCTGTCCGGGGGATGACAGCGCCGACTGCCCGATTATCGATAATCTTGCCGGCTGCTGCCATCGCAAAACCCACGCTTAGCAGGCTTTCACCCGCAGCGTAATGCCTTCCACCGCAATGACCTCAACCTGTGTTCCGGCGCTGAGGTCGTTGTCGGCCACCACCGGCCACGAGCTGTCGCCCACGCGCATATGCCCGCGCCCGTTCACCAGCGCGGCGTCGAGCGTAAAGCGCTTGCCGATAATCTGCTGTCCGCGCTGGTTAAGATGCGCGTCCAGCGGTTTCTGCTCTTTTACCTGGCGGTTAAGCCAGCGCCACCACAGCCAGGCGGCGACCAGCGTCAGCACGGCAAACAGCGCGCCCTGCCACGCCCAGTCCAGAGGAAGGATCCAGACCAGCAGGCCAGTAATGACAGCGGCAACACCGCTCCAGAGCAGGTAGCCGTTGCCGCCCAGCATTTCCGCCGCCAGCAATAAGCCACCGAGGCTTAGCCAGAAGGCATGAGGATGTGCAACGATGAGCTCAATCATTTTTTACGCTCGTTTCCGCTGTCTTTGATCAGTTCGGCGATCCCCGCGATAGAGCCCATCAGGCTGCTGGCGTCCAGCGGCATCATCACCACTTTGCTGTTGTTCGCGGAGCCGATCTCTTTCAGCGCATCGGTATATTTTTGCGCCACGAAGTAGTTCACGGCCTGAATGTCCCCGGCGGCAATCGCCTCGGAGACCATCTGCGTCGCACGGGCTTCCGCTTCTGCGGAACGTTCACGCGCTTCCGCCTGTAAAAACGCGGACTGACGGTCGCCTTCGGCTTTCAGGATCTGCGACTGTTTTTCCCCTTCCGCTTTGAGGATCTCCGCCTGACGGACCCCTTCGGCTTCCAGAATATAGGCGCGCTTGGTGCGCTCGGCCTTCATCTGGGCGTTCATGGAGGCGATAAGCTCAGCCGGCGGGCGCACGTCGCGGATCTCAATACGGGTAACTTTGATCCCCCACGGGTTCGTGGCCTCGTCGACAATGTGCAGCAGGCGGGTATTGATGCTGTCGCGCTGGGAAAGCATCTCGTCCAGCTCCATCGAGCCGAGCACGGTACGGATGTTGGTCATGGTCAGGTTGACGATCGCCAGCTCCAGGTTGCTCACCTCATAGGCCGCTTTCGGGGCATCAATCACCTGAATAAAGCAGACGGCATCAATGGTGACGTTGGCGTTATCTTTGGAGATCACTTCCTGAGAGGGGATATCCAGCACCTGTTCCATCATGTTGATCTTGCGACCAATTCTGTCCATGAACGGGATAATCAGGCTTAAGCCGGGCTGCAGCGTGTTGGTATAGCGGCCGAAGCGCTCTACGGTCCACTGATAACCCTGCGGGACAATTTTGACGCCAGCGCCCACGATAACCAGCGCAACGAATATAAGGACGGGAACAACGATGAGCATAAAAACCTCCTGTTTTGCATGCTTTGGTGAGAAAAAGAGCGTGTTTGCTATTCGTAAGTATATCGGCTAATGGGCTAAAATTCGCCCCGTCCGACGGGCGGGGCGGTGTGTCAGTGGTAGCTGTAGGTAAAGTCAGCGATCAGCGCATCGTCACCCGCATCAGCGATGGCTTTCGACAGGCCGTGATAGAAGGTTTCCAGCCCAATCTCTTCTACCTGGTGCAGCTGCTCACGGATCGGTGCGCAGAACAGTTCCGCATTGCCCGCGCCAACGCGCTTGTTGTTCGGCGGAAGTTGACCGGTGATCCCTTTGAACCAGGTGCGTACCGCGCCTTTCAGAGAGCTGGGCGCGTCGTTGACGGCGTCGTGTCCCGTCAGAATTTGCAGCGTCGGGAACTGGTCTTCACAGACTGCCGTTTTCATGCGTGCATAAAACTGGCTGAAGAGTTCGAAAGACTGCAGATCGGTGACTTTGGGTTTGGTCGTTTTGCCCTGAACGTTGCCTGTCTTTTTCGCTGCGGGCTGCGCGGGCGCCAGCTTATTAAGCTGCAGATCGAACAGCAGGTTCGCGTGTTCGCGTCGTTTGCTTACGTCCGGGAAGCGTTCGATAAACGCGCGGATAAATTCCGGCGTCATCAGGTCAGCAAAATCATGGTTGACCAGCCACTGGCCGCGGGCAAACTCACCGGGAGACTGGAACCAGGCCGGAACCTTGCCCGGCTCGAACTCTTTGACATTTCCTTTACCGTCGATTTCAACGAAGCGAGTGCCGTTGTCAAACGCAAAGCGGCAATTCTTCAGCTGAATGACCGGCTTCATCTTCAGCAGGCCCTTAACAAACCGGACAAGCTCTCCCCCGAACACATAAGCCGTAACGGATTCTGAAGCAATAGCGGCAAGAAGCTGATCGATGGTTTTCACGCCAGGTTCAAGTTCAGAAAACTCATAAAAAGTGTGAATATTAGACATTCTGGTACTTCCTTATTGTGTTGCGGGCAGAGCTTAACACCACTTTAACGAATGTTCTAAACCAGGGATGCGGAAGTGTCGCTAAGGTCACGGCGTAAACTGTAAAGCGAAAGTGTAAAGCATGTCTAATGAATGCACGTTAAACACAATGGGAAGTCTTGGTGGCGAAAGGGGGCGCTAAAACGCGTTGTGACGAACGTGCGGCACGGATTATGCTAATAACGCTCGGTGGTTACTGGAAAAAATATGAACAACGAAAATGCAGTTTTGCAGATAAAGGACGTCGGCTTTCGTGTCGCGAATAACACGATCCTTCAGCACGTCGGCTTTAACCTTTCTCCCGGTGAGTTCAAGCTAATAACGGGGCCGTCAGGCTGCGGTAAAAGTACCTTACTGAAGATTGTGGCCTCACTTCTGAGCCCAACGGAGGGGACCATTCTGTTTGAAGGGCAAGATATTGCGTCCCTTTCTCCGGAAAGCTATCGCCAGCAGGTCTCTTATTGCGTACAAACGCCAAC
The DNA here is from genome assembly GCF_058354905.1 of Enterobacter sp. ECC_219_Taxon_10. Classification (NCBI taxonomy): domain Bacteria; kingdom Pseudomonadati; phylum Pseudomonadota; class Gammaproteobacteria; order Enterobacterales; family Enterobacteriaceae; genus Enterobacter; species Enterobacter sp. ECC_219_Taxon_10. Next base: position 1,176,660 of record NZ_CM178005.1, read on the forward strand.
GCTTTTTGGCGACACGGTTTTTGACAACCTGATTTTTCCGTGGCAAATCCGCAATAAAACGCCGGAGCCGGAAAAATTCATCAACGATCTGGCCCGTTTTGGCCTGGCGAAGGAGACGCTGACCAAATCCGTCAGTGAGCTATCGGGCGGAGAGAAGCAGCGCGTCTCGCTGATCCGTAATCTGCAGTTCTTACCGAAAGTATTGCTGCTGGATGAAATCACCAGCGCGCTCGATGACGCCAACAAACGCAACGTCAACGAGATTATTCATCGTTACGCCCGCGAGCAGAATATTGCCGTGCTGTGGGTGACGCATGACTCAAACGAAATTACCCATGCGGATGACGTGATTACGCTCCAGCCGCACGGCGGGAAAATGCAGGAGGCCAACCGTGGGTGAGCATAACATTACCAATGAATCTCTGGCGTTTTCGATGGTGCTGGTGCTGATTGCAATTGTGGTCAGCTACCGGGAAAAGCTGGGGCTGGAAAAAGATATTGTCTGGAGCATCTGCCGCGCGGTGATTCAGCTCATCATCGTCGGCTATGTGCTTAAGTATATTTTCAACGTCAACCACGCGGTGCTGACGCTGCTGATGGTGCTCTTTATCTGCTTTAACGCGGCGTGGAACGCGCAGAAACGCAGTAAATATATTGATAAGGCGTTTATCTCGTCGTTTATGGCGATTACCACCGGGACGGCGCTCACCCTGGCGGTGCTGGTGCTCTCCGGCTCGATTGAGTTTACGCCGATGCAGGTTATCCCTATCTCCGGGATGATTGCGGGGAACGCGATGGTGGCCGTTGGGCTGTGCTACAACAACCTCGGCCAGCGTTTCAGCAGCGAACAGCAGCAGCTGCAGGAGAAGTTAAGCCTGGGGGCGACGCCAAAGGTGGCCTCGGCGCGGCTGATCCGTGAGAGCATTCGCTCATCGCTGATCCCTACCGTGGATTCAGCCAAAACGGTGGGGCTGGTGAGCCTGCCGGGCATGATGTCGGGGCTAATCTTTGCCGGTATCGATCCGGTAAAAGCGATTAAGTATCAGATTATGGTGACGTTTATGCTGCTTTCCACGGCGAGCCTGTCAACCATCATTGCCTGCTACCTGACGTATCGGAAGTTCTACAACGCGCGTCACCAACTGGTGGTGACGCAGTTGAAAAAGTCGGTGTAAACCGTCTTTTGTAGGCCCGGTAAGGCGGAGCCGCCACCGGGCTTTTTTATCAGTACAGCAGCGCGTACAGCTGACGACGATACTTCGACGCCAGCGCGTCTCCGGTGCCCAGCGCGGCCAGGATCTCCTGGAACATCTTGCGCGCCTGGCCGTCTGCGGCTGCCAGATCTTTCTGCAGGTGGCTGAACAGCAGCTCCAGCGCCTCTTCGTTACGTCCTACCTGATGCAGCTGCAGCGCCAGCTGGCTTGCCAGCGCGGCATCCGCCGGGTTGTCGGCGACCTGCTGCTGCAGCTGCTGAATTTCCGGGGTGTCCGCTGCCTGCTTCAGCAGCTCAATCTGCGCTACCAGTCCCTGATAGCGGGTGTCCTGATCCTGCATTGGAACCGTCTTGAGCACGGCTTCTGCGTCTTCTGAACGGTGCAGGGCAATCTGCGTTTCCGCCAGCAGCAGGCCAATCTGGCTGTTCTGGTTCGACAACTGCCACGCCTCTTTCAGCAAAGGCAGTGCTTCGTCGTATTTGCCTTCCTGCATCAGCGCCATGCCTTCCTGCGCTTTAAGCTCTTCTTCGCGCGGCAGCACCTTATCCAGCAGGGCGCGGATAGCCTCTTCCGGCTGCGGTCCCTGGAAGCCATCAACAGGCTGACCGTTCTGGAACAGGTAGACGGTTGGAATGGCGCGCAGACCAAACTGCGACGCGACCATCGGCTCGGCGTCACAGTCCAGCTTAGCGAGAATAAACTGCCCGTTGTACTGGGCGGCAAGGCTTTCCAGCACCGGCGTCAGCTGTAGACAATGCTGGCTGCGCTCAGACCAGAAGTAGAACAGCACCGGTTTGGTCATTGACTGTTCGAGGACCTGTTGCAGGTTTGCTTCAGTAATATTGACGATATTCTGTACGGACATGCGGCTTTCTCTTTTGTCGGTTTGTTCTTTACATGGGGGATAAGCGTCGTCGCTTCAACTCAACCCTGTAAAATTTTGTCCATTATCCTGCCCGGCAGCAGGCGCTTTAACCAGCCTACGGCATGGGTGACCAGCGTCACCGGGTAGCGCATCTTCGGATGTTCACTCTCAAAAGCATGGCGCACTTTGGCAACCACCGCCTCTGGCCCGAGGGTAAAGCGTGCGGCAATGCCGGGGTTTTCGACCGGCTTATCCGCCTGCGTCTGGTTCACGTTTTCGGTAAAGCGGGTGCGGATCGGGCCGGGCTCAATCAGGCTGACCTTGATGCCGCTGTGGCGTAACTCCATGCGCAGGGCATCGGACCAGGCTTCCAGCGCATATTTACTGGCGGCGTAGGCGCCGCGCCCCGGGGTAGAAATCAGCCCCATCACCGACGATGTCATTACGATGCGCCCTTCGCCGTGCGGCAGCATGGCCGGGAGCAGACGCATGGTGAGCTGATGCACGCCAAAGAAATTGGTTGAAAACTGTTTCTCCAGCGTTTCACGCGAGAGCGTATCCAGCGGGCCATATACGCCGTAGCCGGCATTGTTAAAGAGCCCGTACAGACGATTGTCGGTCAGGGCTATCACCTCGTCGGCGGCGCGTTCAACGCTCTCCGGCGAGTCCATATCCAGCTGTACGCCGGTGAAGCCCATTGCGTTCATGCGCTCGACATCGTCAGGCTTGCGGCAGGCTGCCAGCACCCGAAATCCCTGGCGCTTTAATTCGAGCGCGCTTTCAAGACCGATTCCGCTGGAACATCCTGTAATTAAGACCGATTTTTGCATAACTTTACCTGTCAGGATCTCCGCTTAATCAGGAGTCATGTTTAACTAAAGGAGCCAGCCGCGTTGCCATCCAGTCGGCAATAAACGGCTGCGCATCGCGATTGGGGTGGATACCGTCGTCCTGCATCCACTGGGGTTTGAGATAGACCTCTTCCATGAAAAATGGCAGGAGCGGAATATCAAACTCTTTGGCAAGCTTAGGGTAGATCGCGCTAAAGGCCTCATTATACCGACGACCGTAGTTGGCGGGCAGGCGAATTTGCATCAGCAGCGGCTGGGCGTTTGCCGCCTTGATGTCCTGCAAAATGGTGCGCAGCGTTTGCTCGGTTTGCTGAGGCTGGAAGCCGCGCAGGCCGTCATTACCGCCCAGCTCAACCAGCACCCAGCGCGGCTGATGCTGCTTGAGCAGCGCAGGCAGGCGCGACAGCCCTTGCTGAGAGGTATCGCCGCTGATGCTGCCGTTGACAACGGTTGTCTTGCTTTGCCATTTGTCATTGAGCAGAGCCGGCCAGGCCGCGCTGGCCGCCATGCGGTAGCCCGCGCTCAGGCTGTCGCCAAGAATCAGTAACGTGTCCGCTGCCGCCGCGCGGAAGGTCATCAGCATCAAAAACAGGAAGGGCAAATGCCAGCGGAAAACAGTGTTGAAGTTCATCGTCTTAAGAAGTCCGTCGGTCAGGGGGAGCAGGAGCTTTCAATCCTTACCGGAGTTGAACTCGTTGTCAAACGCGCCGAAACCATCGCGCTGATTGGCGAATCCGGTTCCGGCAAATCCACGCTGCTGGCGATTCTGGCCGGTCTGGATGACGGCAGCAGCGGAGAAGTCCACCTTGTCGGGCAGCCGCTGCACCAGCTTGATGAAGAGGCGCGAGCCGCGCTGCGCGCGCGTCATATCGGTTTTGTCTTTCAGTCCTTTATGCTGATCCCGACGCTGAACGCGCTGGAAAACGTCGAGCTCCCGGCGCTGCTGCGCGGCGAAAAGAGTCGCGAAAGCCGCACGCATGCGAAGGCGCTGCTGGAACAGCTCGGTCTGGGCAAGCGCCTCGACCATCTTCCCGCCCAGCTTTCCGGCGGCGAGCAGCAGCGCGTGGCGCTGGCGCGCGCCTTTAACGGACGCCCCGAGGTGCTGTTTGCCGATGAGCCCACCGGCAACCTTGACCGTAAAACCGGCGACAAAATTGCTGACCTGCTGTTTTCGCTGAACCGTGAACATGGCACCACGCTTATTCTGGTGACGCACGATCCGCAGCTGGCCGCCCGCTGCGACCGTCGCCTGCGGCTGGTGAACGGTATCCTTCAGGAGGAAGCATGATTGCCCGCTGGTTCTGGCGCGAGTGGCGCTCGCCCTCGCTGCTGATTGTCTGGCTGGCGTTAAGCCTGGCGGTGGCCTGCGTGCTGGCGCTCGGCAGCGTCAGCGACCGCATGGAAAAAGGGCTTAGCCAGCAGAGCCGCGAATTTATGGCAGGGGACCGGGCGCTGCAAAGCTCGCGTCCTGTTCCGCCTGGCTGGATTGAGGAAGCGCGCAAAGAAGGGCTGAAGGTGGGGGAGCAAATCACCTTCCAGACCATGACCTTCGCGGGAGACACCCCTCAGCTCGCCAGCGTGAAAGCCGTGGACGACGTCTACCCGATGTACGGTGAATTACAAACCAGCCCGCCGGGGTTAAAGCCGATGCCCGGTACGGTGCTGCTGGCATCGCGCTTGATGGCGCTTCTGAACCTGAAACCCGGCGACAGTATCGACGTGGGCGACGCGACGCTGAAAATCGCCGGGGAAGTGGTGCAGGAGCCCGACTCCGGCTTTAACCCGTTCCAGCTTGCGCCGCGCCTGTTGATGAACACCGCGGATGTTCCGGCAACCCATGCCGTCCAGCCGGGAAGCCGCGTGACCTGGCGCTACAAGTTTGGCGGCACGCCTGCCCAACTTGAGGCGTATGAAAAATGGCTTCTGCCGCAGCTCAAGCCGGAGCACCGCTGGTACGGGCTGGAGCAGGACGAGGGGGCGCTCGGTAAATCCCTGGAGCGTTCTCAGCAGTTCCTGCTGCTGTCGGCATTGTTGACCCTGCTGCTGGCGGTGGCGGCGGTTGCCGTGGCTATGGGGCATTACTGCCGCAGCCGCTACGACCTGGTGGCGATCCTTAAAACCCTCGGCGCGGGGCGCAAGCAGCTGCGCAAGCTGATCGTTGGCCAGTGGCTGATGCTGCTGGTGCTGTCAGCATTCAGCGGCGGGATAATGGGGCTGCTGTTTGAAAAGCTGCTGATGGTGATGCTGAAACCGGTACTCCCGACCGCATTGCCCCCGGCCAGCCTCTGGCCGTGGCTGTGGGCGATTGGCGCGATGACGGTGATTTCGGTGCTGGTGGGGCTGCGTCCGTACAGGCTGCTGCTCGCGACGCAGCCTCTGCGCGTGCTGCGCAATGATGTGGTGGCGAACGTCTGGCCGCTGAAGTTCTATCTTCCGGTGATTATTGCCGTCGCTGTCGGGCTGCTGGCCTGGCTGATGGGCGGCAGCACGCTGCTGTGGGCGGTGCTGGCCGGGGCGGTTGTGCTGGCGCTGCTGTGCGGCGTGCTGGGCTGGATACTGCTCAACGTCCTGAAAAGGCTGACGGTAAAATCCCTGCCCGTGCGGCTTGCGGTCAACCGCCTGCTGCATCAGCCCTGGTCAACGCTAAGCCAGCTGTCGGCTTTTTCTCTGTCGTTTATGCTGCTGGCGCTGCTTTTAGTGTTGCGCGGGGATCTGCTGGATCGCTGGCAGCAGCAGCTTCCCCCGGAAAGCCCGAACTATTTCCTGATCAACATCGCGCCGGAACAGGTCGCGCCGCTGAAGGGCTTCCTGTCGGAGCATCACATTATCCCCGAGTCGTTCTACCCCATCGTTCGCGCGCGTCTGACGCAGATCAACGGCCAGTCAACCGAGGGGAACAAGGACGAGTCGCTGAACCGCGAACTGAACCTGACGTGGCAGGAGAAACGTCCAGACCATAACCCGATTACGGCCGGTAGCTGGCCGCCGAAAGCGGGGGAGGTGTCGATGGAAGAGGGGCTGGCGACGCGCCTGAAGGTGAAGCTCGGGGACAGCGTGACCTTCACCGGTGATACCCAGGATTTTACCGCGAAAGTTACCAGCCTGCGTAAAGTGGACTGGGAAAGCCTGCGACCAAACTTCTTCTTTATCTTCCCGCCGGGCGCGCTGGACGGACAGCCGCAGAGCTGGCTGACCAGCTTCCGCTGGGAAAACGGCAACGGCATGCTGACGCAGCTTAACCGGGAATTCCCGACGGTCAGCCTGCTGGATATTGGCGCGATCCTGAAACAGGTGGGGCAGGTGCTGGAGCAGGTCAGCCGCGCGCTTGAGGTCATGGTCGTGCTGGTGACGATCTGCGGCGTGCTGCTGCTGCTGGCTCAGGTGCAGGTGGGCATGCGGCAGCGTCATCAGGAGCTGATAGTTTACCGCACGCTCGGGGCGGGTAAGCGCCTGCTGCGCATGACCCTCTGGAGCGAGTTTGCGCTGCTGGGGCTGGTGGCGGGTCTGGTCGCGGCGATTGGCGCTGAGACGGCGCTGGCGGTGCTGCAGACAAAGGTCTTCGACTTCCCGTGGGAGCCTGACTGGCGCCTCTGGTTGATCCTGCCGCTCTGCGGTGCGGTGCTGCTTTCTCTTTGCGGAGGCTGGCTCGGCACGCGGCTGTTAAAGGGTAAAGCGCTGTTCCGTCAGTTTGTGAGTTGATTTAGCACGGTGATAGTTGCGCGCCGGGTTTTAATGCCGGCGCGTAATGTTTAAATAGCACAAAATGATAATACCCACTCATTTAGTAGCACAAAACATTAAAAACCCGTCCCCACAGCCCGATTATTTCCAGTTAATATTCACCAGCTAAATATTTAGCAGCGTGTCTATTAAGGAAAAATAATGACTATAAAAAAATCAGCGCTGGCGGTAACGATTGGCGCGGCAGTGGCATTAACGACGTTCGCCTCTCAGGCTGAAATCACCGTTCTTAAGCAGGATCCTCAGGCGGGTAACCCGCTGAGCCGTCTGAACTTCACCGTTGGCGGCAGTATCCGTCCTCAGTTCCAGAACATGACCGGCGACGACGGTAAAAACAGCTACAAGCGTAACGGCTTTGACGGCGGCACCCGTTTCCGTTTCGCGGCTGATTACTACCTGTTTGATGACATTAGCTGGATCAGCTACTACGAGCTGGGAGTGAACATTCCTGCCCAGTTTAACTGGGATCATCACTATGCAGACGGCGCCCACGACACCACTCGCCGTATGCTCTACACCGGTCTGAAGAGCGATACCTGGGGTACGCTGACCTTCGGTCAACAGAACAGCGTTTACTATGATGTGGTTGGCGTGAAAACCGATATCTGGGACTACGACATGATCGGTCAGGCACCGGGTAACGGGATCAACGGCGACTACGACGGCTCTTACCGTTCACGCCAGATGCTGAAATATAAGAAAACCGTGGGCGATGCGGACATTTACGCATCCTACCTGTTTGAAGACAGCGAATACCTGCCGGGCAACGGCCTGCGCTACAAGCGTAAAGGCGGCGGCTCGCTGGGTATCGATTACCACCTGACCACCGATCTGACCTGGGGCGCAGCGTGGAACTACACCCGCGCCGACATGCGTAACCCGGACAACGGCGACAGCAAAACCTACGATCAGAATATCGTCGGTACCGCACTGAGCTGGACGCCGGACAACTGGACCTTCTCCGCGGGCGGCGGCTGGTACCAGAACTTCCTGACCACCAAAAAAGTGTCTGTTAACGACTACTTTGCGGGCGACGCGTGGGGTATTGAGTACTTCGCAGGGTATAAATTCCCAATCGGTCAGTACGCGGTGAAATCCATCCAGCCTTACTTCATGGGTGACCGTATTGAGTACGTGAACGGCCGCAACTACCAGCGTATCGACAACGGCGTGGGTATCAGCTTCCTGCTGGATTACGGTTTCCGCGTGGATTACGAACACGTGTTCACCTCCAGCACCGACAACCTGGGCGACATGAACCTGGTGCGTCTGCGTTACGACTTCTAAGTGGTCTTGTAGGGTGCGGCCTGATGCCCTCACCCTGACCCTCTCCCACGGGGAGAGGGAACAAACATTAAAAACGGCAACCCTGGTTGTAATGCCAGTCAGTTAAGCAACTGACTGGCTTTTTTTCGGGGCTGTGGGGTATCTCCAGGGCCTTTCCTTTACCACCCTCGGGAAGGCCCTTTCCCTTCTTGTCGGCAACTTTACCAGTTGCGCCATGCTTTCAAGATCACGCATCAGCTCCGGGATACGCCCTGGTGAAGCGCCCTGCAGCGTCATCAGCATTCTCATGACCATGCCGCATGATTCTGAGAAGCTCAGCTGATTCGGCCAGTATCCTTTCAGATGGCCCGCCATTTTAATCATCTGATATCGCACCAGATTATACGCCAGTAACACGCCCCATAACTCCTGCTCCACAAGCTCCGGCTTTTTACTTCTCAGCGTCAGCCTGCTCAGTTGCATCGTTTGTTTTATCTCCCTGTACCCCAGCTCTATTTCCCAGCGATGGCTGTACAGGTCTGCCATTTCTCCTCCGGGATAGCGCATGGCGTCCGTCATCGACGTCAGCAGATGGCTGACTTTCCCTTTGCGCGTCACGGTCAGCAGGCGGGCTGTCATCTCATCTCCCAGACCCGGCCATTTTTTTCGTGCCTGTGGGCTGGTTTTCAGCTTCACCAGATAGTCGCCTTTACCCAGCTTTCTGACCTCTTCATACTGTGCTCCCTTTCTGAGAGGGAGCATCCAGTGACGGTGTTCTCCTGCCTGGCTCCATGCATTCAGCAACCCCAGCGAGTAGTAGCCTTTATCCATTAACGTCAGGGTGTTATCGCCGGTCTGCTCTATCAGTTGCTCCGCGAGCTCATTTTCGCTGTTTTTCATCGTGCCGAAGGCCGCTGCCGTCAACAGATGGCTGGTCAGCTCCATCTGACAGACCATTTTAACCTGCGGGTAGAGGGCCGGGTTTCCGCCATGCGTCTGGCGGGGAAAGGCGCTGTCGTTTTCCGGCGTGTCCGGTGTTCGCCAGAACACACCATCGATGGCCAGCAGGGTCAGGCCACACCAGTGCGGATGCGGCGTGGCGTTATGCCAGAGCTGCGCTGTTTGCGTGAACACGCGGCGGACGGCTTCGCTTCCCAGCCGCTGACGGGCCTGGATCACGGCGCTGGGGGCAACGAACGGACGGTTGCCGGGTAACATGATATCCAGCCGGTTAACGATCTGATGAAGCGGCTCCTTGCGCTCAAGGGCCATACCGATAATGCACCAGACCATCATTTCCAGAGGAAGGCGCCGTTTGCGTAACGTGACGGTGCCGGATTCTTCAAGGCAGCGGGAAATCAGTTCCGGGTCAAGACAGTCGCCCAGAGAAGTCAGAGGGTTACGCAGAGAATCGTAACGGGATACCAGATCAAGAGCCTGTCCAATGTGCATAAAAAAATCCGGAAACGGGTGAGCATTTCCGGATTCTTACACAGCCACTGGATCGGTCAACCGATCCTTAACTGATCGGCATTACAACCCTGGTTGCCGTTTTGCTTTTACCTCGCCACCCGGCTTTCTTTTTCAGCGATCAAGCCACTCAGCAATCTCTTCGTACGTCCCGCGATACACAATCTTCTCCGCTTTCTTCTCCAGCTGATAGCCGTACATCGGGTCGTAATAGTCCTTCAGCAGCGGTGCAAGCCAGCTGAAGTGCGCGTCCGTGCTGCCAGAGCGTTGTTGTTCCAACAGCGCGGAATCTAACAGCGCGGTGAATTCTGCATACCGCTGCAGCCCCAGACGGCGGCGAATGGCGAACAGGCCGTGATGCAGATACTCGCTGTACTCTTTCCAGCCCGCTTCCTCGCCGTAGGCAGCAGAAAAGTCCGCCCACATATGGTCGAAATACTCTTCGCGCAGGCGTTCAAGACGAATTTCAAACGGGTCTTCGACGACAACGATAGGGGCTTCAACCATGCGGTCGCGCAGGCACTCCGGCAGGTGGTTGGAGCCAATCATCCGGCCTTCATCTTCCAGCACCCAGCGCGCAGCGTCTTTTTTCAATAGCTCAACCGCAAGGTGGTTTTCAAAGCTGGCCTGGGAAAGCTGCGGCGTGAGCGTGCGGCCAAACGACGAACCGCGATGGTGTGCCAGCCCTTCCAGATCGATGCCCTGCGGGTGCTGCTTCACCAGCAGCGTTTTACCGTTTCCGGTACAGCCGCCGATTAGCACCATCGGCTTTTGCGACTGCTCGATCGTCACCTGAATCGCCATCTGGCGCAGGGCCTTATAGCCGCCGCGGATCAGCGGGTAGTCGACGCCAGCCTCTTTAAGCCAGGCCTGCGAGATATGCGAGCGCTGGCCGCCGCGCGCACAGCAGAGAAAGCCCTCAGGATGGGCAAGACTGGCTTCCCGCCAGGCGCGGATACGCGCGTCGCGCGTTTCACCGTTCACCAGGCGATGGCCGAGCGCGAGCGCGGCTTCGGGGCCCTGGCGTTTGTAGCACGTGCCAACGGCGGCGCGCTCGTCGTCGTTCATTAAGGGCAGGTTGACTGCCGCAGGCATCGCGCCCTGGGCAAATTCGATCGGCGCGCGAACGTCGATTAAAGGGGTATCAGACGCGAGGATCGCGCGATAGTCCGTTCCATCGTTCATGGTTATTCCAGAAGAAAACTCAGCAGCAATGGGCGGGGATTGTACGCCGGGGAAGGGGAAGGTCAACTCCCCGGCGTGGATGTCTTACTTAAGCTTTGACTGTGCCCAGACAATGCCGCTTGCATATTCCGGCGGCAGGAGAGGAACGATCGCTTCCAGGGTGGCGCTCAGGCGGTCCGTATCGGTATCGTTCAGGTTCAGGTGACCGACCTTACGACCCTCGCGGACCTCTTTGTCATACCAGTGCAGGTGCACCAGCGGCAGCTTTAGCCAGCCGTAGTTCAGATCGGTCCCGATCAGGTTGATCATCACCGACGGGCTGTTAACGACGGGCTTCGGCAGCGGCAGGTCGGTGATCGCGCGCAGATGCAGTTCGAACTGGCTGATGGAGGCGCCGTTTTGCGTCCAGTGGCCGCTGTTGTGCACGCGCGGAGCCAGCTCGTTGATCAGCAGACCCGATGGTGTGACGAAACACTCCATCGCCATGACGCCCACGTAGCCCAGCTCGTGCATGATGGCGGAAAGCATCTCTTCCGCCTGCGCCTGCTGGTCGGCATTGGCCTGCGGGAAGGCGACGCTGGTGCGCAGAATGCCGTCCTGATGCAAGTTATGCGTCAGCGGGTAAAACACCGTGCGGCCATCGTGCCCGCGCGCGCCAACCAGCGACACTTCGCCGCTAAAGTTGATGCCCTGCTCAACGATGCACTCGCCGTAGCAGTCGTCCGGCAGCTCGGCGGTTTCATGCGCGCGCAGGCGCCACTGGCCGCGGCCGTCGTAGCCGCCCACGCGACGCTTTACAATCGCCAGTTCGCCCAGCATCGCGAACACGTCATTCCACTCGCTTTTGTCGGACAACAGCTGCCACGGTGCGGTCGGCAGACCGAGCTTGTCGAACAGCTGCTTTTGCGTCAGACGGTCGGCAATAATCGGGAACACGTCGCGGTTCACAAAGGCGTTATGGCGCGCCAGCTCGCGGGTCAGCGCGGTTTCCGGCCAGCGTTCGATTTCTGCCGTGATCACGCTCTGGTGGAACGGGACGGCCTCAGGTTCATCGTCCAGCCCGACGGGCCAGACAGCAATACCCAGCGGCTCACCGGCCTGACGCAGCATACGGCCCAGCTGGCCGTTACCGAGGACGCAAACCTGCTTCATGCTGCACCCCGCGGGTCCGGGTTATCCAGCACCTCGTCGGTCTGGGCTTTACGCCACGCCGCCAGACGCTGGCGTAAATCTTTGTCGTGCGTTGCAAGAATTTGCGCGGCCAGCAGAGCGGCATTCGCCGCGCCCGCTTTGCCAATCGCCAGCGTGCCGACAGGAATACCGCGCGGCATCTGGACGATGGAATAAAGGCTATCGACACCGCTTAACGCGGCGCTTTGAACAGGGACGCCCAGAACCGGCACCAGGGTTTTAGCGGCAATCATGCCTGGCAGATGTGCTGCGCCGCCCGCACCGGCAACGATCACCTCATAACCGTTCTCTTCAGCGCTTTCGGCGAAGCTGAACAGTTTGTCCGGCGTACGGTGCGCGGAGACCACTTCAACGTGGTGCGGTACATTCAGGATTTCAAAGATTTCGGCGGCGAACTGCATGGTAGCCCAGTCGCTTTTGGACCCCATCACGATGGCGACACGCGCCGGATTATTGCGGGAAGACATGCGTCTTAAAACTCCTGTGGTGCGAAACACACTGCTTTCGAGGGCACAGAGAATAGCATGTTATACGGGCAAGGAAAACGGTTGCGCGGTTAAATCTTGAGCCGTTGTTGCCATCAATTCATAACAAAACAGACCGCGATCTGGCGGTCTGTTTTCGTCGAGCGACAATCATTATTTCGTCAGTTCTGCGGTCATGTACACGCGGTTGTTGAACTGCGCGCTGGTGATTTTGTATGACGCACCTTGTTCAGCAGCCTGGGCAGCAATTTTCGCTTCTGCGCGGTCAAGGGTTGAGCCGGTTGCACTCACGCTCTGAGCGAAAGAACCGAAAGAAACCAGGGAGAGAGCAGTAACTGCAACGAAAGTTTTGATGGATTTCATGGTCGTATTCCTTAAATATTTTGTCTGGGATAGGGCGTGTTGCCCTGATGTGATAAATAATAGGCCGACCACGGGCTGATTAAAATCGAAACAATTTGCCGATATTATTCAAAAAAATAGAAATACTTGTGAGGGGGTTAAAACGGAAACGCGATAAGCTCCACGCCCTCTGGCGTGACTTTGACCATAGAGCCTTCGCTGTGCCACGCGCCCAGTACCACGCGATGGGCCGGTTCACCGTTGGCGATAAGGGAATGCACGTCAGGACGATGGGTATGACCGTGGATCAACCACTGAACGCCATGCTTTTCCATCACGTTCACCACCGCCAGCGGATTAACGTCCATGATGGTCAGGGACTTGCTGCTGTTGGCGGCTTTACTGCCCGCGCGCATTCTGGCGGCGATGCGGTTGCGGATAAACAGCGGCAGGGCAAGGAACAGCTTCTGGATCCACGGGGTGTGGACTTTGGCGCGAAACGCCAGGTAGCCGGTATCGTCGGTGCAGAGCGTATCGCCGTGCATGATCAGCACCCTGCGGCCATAGAGGTCGAGCACCTGCTCTTCCGGCAGCAGCGTCATACCGCTTTCACGGGCGTAGCGCTTGCCGAGCAGGAAATCACGGTTGCCGTGAATGAAGTAGCAGGGGACGCCGGAATCCACCAGCGTTTTAATGGCGGCAGCCATTTCACGGTGCAGCGGGTTTGGGTCGTCGTCGCCAATCCAGGCTTCAAACAGGTCGCCCAGGATGTACAGCGCATCGGCGCTTTTCGCTTCACCGCGTAAAAAACGCAGAAAACCGGCGGTTATCGCCGGTTCTTCTGTTTGCAGATGCAGATCCGCAATAAAGAGTGTCGCCACGAATTACTCGCTGACGGTCACGCTTGTAATCACAACGTCTTCTTTAGGAACGTCCTGGTGCATACCGCTGCGGCCGGTAGAGACGGCTTTGATCTTGTCAACCACGTCCATCCCTTCAACCACTTCTGCGAAGACGCAGTAGCCCCAACCCTGCAGGCTTTCGCCAGAGAAGTTCAGGAAGTCGTTATCCGCCACGTTGATGAAGAACTGCGCGGTGGCAGAGTGTGGTGCCTGAGTACGGGCCATTGCCAGCGTACCGCGGGTGTTTTTCAGGCCGTTGTTCGCTTCGTTTTTGATCGCTTCTTTGGTCTCTTTCTGGCGCATGCCAGGCTCGAAACCGCCGCCCTGAATCATAAAACCGTTGATCACGCGGTGGAAAATGGTGTTGTTGTAGAAACCTTCGCGGCAGTAGTCCAGGAAGTTTTTAACTGTTTCAGGCGCTTTGTCATCAAAGGTTTTGATTACGATATCGCCATGATTAGTGTGGAAAGTAACCATTTTTGCATCCTGTTCCGTTATTGTGGTACGTCGACCCGCCTTCGGGTCATATATAGGGGCTTGTTATAGCATAACCACAGGACGCGATCACCTTGCATTGTGTGCTGATCCTATTCCGAATTATGGGTATTATAGGGAACAAACAACCCACACACGTGTTTACATGGAATCTTCGATGTTAAAAATCTTTAATACAATGACGCGCCAGAAAGAGGAATTTAAACCTATCCATGCCGGGGAAGTCGGCATGTACGTGTGTGGTATTACGGTTTACGATCTCTGTCATATCGGCCATGGCCGTACCTTTGTCGCGTTCGACGTCGTCTCTCGCTACCTGCGCTTCCTGGGCTATAACCTGAAGTACGTGCGTAACATTACCGACATCGACGATAAAATCATCAAGCGCGCTAATGAAAACGGCGAAAGCTTTGTTGCGCTGGTGGATCGCATGATCGTTGAGATGCACAAAGACTTCGACGCCTTAAATATTCTGCGTCCGGACAGCGAGCCGCGCGCGACCCACCATATTCACGAAATTATCGAGATCACCGAGAAGCTGATTGAGCGCGGTCACGCGTACGTTGCTGACAACGGTGACGTGATGTTCTCGGTGCCGACGGACCCAGCCTACGGTTCGCTTTCCCGTCAGGATCTGGATCAGCTCCAGGCCGGCGCGCGCGTGGACGTGGTGGACGTGAAGCGTAACCCGATGGACTTCGTGCTGTGGAAAATGTCCAAAGCGGGCGAACCAAGCTGGCCATCCCCGTGGGGCGAAGGCCGCCCGGGCTGGCACATTGAATGTTCCGCGATGAACTGCAAACAGCTGGGCAAGCACTTCGACATTCACGGCGGCGGTTCGGACCTGATGTTCCCGCACCACGAAAACGAAATCGCGCAGTCCACCTGCGCCCACGGCGGCGAGTACGTGAACTACTGGATGCACTCCGGGATGGTGATGGTTGACCGCGAGAAGATGTCGAAATCGCTGGGCAACTTCTTTACCGTGCGCGACGTGCTGAAGTATTACGACGCGGAAACCGTGCGCTACTTCCTGATGTCCGGTCACTATCGCAGCCAGCTGAACTACAGCGAAGAGAACCTGAAGCAGGCGCGCTCGGCGCTGGAGCGTTTGTACACCGCCCTGCGCGGCACCGACAAATCAGTGCCTGCGTCTGGTGGCGAAGCATTCGAAGCGCGCTTTGTTGAGGTGATGAACGACGACTTCAACACCCCGGAAGCCTACTCCGTGCTGTTCGACATGGCGCGTGAAGTGAACCGCCTGAAGTCAGAGGACATGGCCGCGGCGAATGCGCTGGCGTCCCATCTGCGCAAGCTCTCTTCCGTGCTCGGCCTGCTGGAGCAGGAGCCGGACGTGTTCCTGCAGAGCGGCGCGCAGGCGGACGACGGCGAAGTGGCGGAAATTGAGCGGCTTATCAAAGCGCGTCTGGAAGCGCGTCAGGCGAAAGACTGGGCGGCGGCAGATGCGGCGCGTAACCGTCTGACCGAGATGGGCATCATTCTGGAAGACGGCCCGCAGGGAACGACCTGGCGTCGTAAGTAATTTCCACCCTCACCCTAACCCTCTCCCTAAGGGAGAGGGGATCGTTCGGTTGTCTCCCTCTCACTGTGGGTGGAGGGCATCAGCGCGCACGCTTTCTCCACCACAGCAACCCCATCAGCACTACCCCCGGCAGCCACACCCACAGCAATTCTGAAACGATCACCTGATGCCCGTACGGCGTGGTATAGCGCGACAGCGCAAACGGCGCGACCTTAATCACCTGCCACGGCGCAAAGAAGCGTTCATCCGACCACGGCCATAACCAGCCGACGCCTTTCCCGCCCGTGGTAATCGAATCCAGCAGGCTGTGCGACAGCAATGACACCGTTAAAAATAGCCAGCACCGCGTCAGGCTGGCCCGGAACCATCGTCGGCCAATCAGCACGCAAAGTATCGGCACCGCAAAGGCGAACAACAGGGAGTGGGTAAAGCCGCGATGACCGAAAACATTTCCGTAGGCAACGCCGAATTTAAACGCCAGCACGTCGGCGTCCGGCAGCATGGCGAGAACGATACCGGCAAACAGCAGGCGGGGAGGGATGACCTTGGTTCCCAGACCTAAGCCCAGGCAAAGAGGGACAGCAGCGTGAGTAATAACGGTAGGCATTACATTTATCCATGGCAAATCATGGCAATATAGCAGCGAATTCGCTGCGGCAAACCGGTGCTAAATTCTGATTTTACGCCGACTCGCGTGCGATAAGCTGCCCGGAAAGCGTAATGCGCTGGGTTTGCAGATCCGGCTCCTTAAGCTTGCGGATAATCAGCACTGCCGCCTGTCGCCCGGTTTCATCGCTGGCCGAGGAGACGTAGGTGAAGGAAGGGGAGGTGAGGTTAACGTGCAGCATATCTTCAAAACCGATCAGCGCGACCTGCTGGGTTAAGAAGACGTCTTTCCCCACGGTGCGGCCCACCTGATGAATGCCGGAAATGGATCCGATCATCGCATCCGGGGAGTGGCAAAGCAGGGCGGTGATGGCGTTGTTTTTTTCCAGCAGCTGGCGCGTCGCCATCGCGGCGGCCTGGGTGTCGTCGCTGCAGGCCGGTGAATATTCATCGCGCCAGACCAGCCCGTTTTGCGTCATCGCGCTACGAAAGCCGAGCAGGCGTTGCTCGCGGATAAGACAACCCTCGCGCCCGCCAATGTAGGCGATCGTGCGGTGTCCGCGCTCGATAAGATAGCGCGCGGCCAGGTTCGCCGCCTGGCGGTTGTCGCGCATGACCAGATTGCATTTTTCATCCAGCAGGGACTGCGAGACCACCACCAGCGGCAGCGGGCACTGGCGGATCTGCTCCGGTAAAGCGGCGTTACAGGTGTCAGACGCCAGATAAATAACGCCCGCGACGCCCTGCTGCTTAAATGACAGCAGGGTGCGTTCGAGATGTTCACGGTCGTTCAGCGGCTGGCCGAGAAAAACCATATAACCCTGCTTCTCCAGCTCCTGAACGATGCTCGCCATCACCTTGATGGAAAAGCTGTCGCTGAAGTCACGCAGGATCAGGCCGATCAGATTGGAGGTGTTGGCGCGAAGGTTGGCAGCGGCAACGTTATGAACATAGCCCAGCGTCGTGATGGCGGCATTGACCTTCTCGATCGTCGCCTCTGAGATTTTCCCTTTCTGGCGTAGCACCAGCGAGACGGTAGAGACCGACACGCCCGCGTGCTTTGCGACATCAATGATGCTGACTTTCTTCAAAACCGCTCCCTGAAATTTACCGATTATCAGCCGGATAAGACACGGCTCCCAGCGTACAGGAGACGTGTCGTTCAGGCATCTTATTATTTGCCGATCATGGTGGACATGGTCTGGGCGATAAACTGTGCTCTGGCACCGAAAATCACCTGAATCCCGTTATCGCCGACGAAGACCACGCCGCGCGCGCCGAGACCGTTCAGTCCGTCCCTGTCCACCGCATCGCTCTTCGCCACTTCCAAACGCAGGCGGGTGATGCAGGAGCCGACGGAGTCAATGTTCTGCGCGCCGCCCAGCAGGCCGATGATTTCAGTGGCAAGTTCGGAATCGGACTTGTCATTCGCGCTGGCGGTCACTTCCGTACGGCCCGGCGTTTTCACGTCGAAGCGGCGGATCACGAAGCGGAACGTAAAGTAGTAAATCAGCGCCATCGGGATGCCGATGATAATGGCGCTCAGGAAGTTGGTCTGATAGCCGTTAAACGACGGCAGGATCCCGAACGACAGGTAGTCGATAAAGCCCGCCGAGAACGATTTGGCGATATGCGCGTGCAGCAGGTACATGGTCATGTACGCCAGGCCCGCCATGATGGCGTTAAAGACGTACAGAATTGGCGCCACGAAGATGAAGGTGAACTCTACCGGCTCGGTGATCCCCGTCAGGAAGCAGGTGAGCGCCGCAGAGAACAGAATACCGGCCGCGATTTTCTTATTTTTGGTGTGCGCTTCGTGGTACATCGCCAGGCACGCCGCAGGCAGCGCGAACAGCATCAGCGGGAACTCGCCCTGCATGAACTTACCGGCGTTCTGGTAGGTGTCGCTGCTGAAGGATTTCACGCCCTCTTCGAGCATCTTGAACCAGATGGTCTGGTCACCGTGGATCACCTGGCCCGCCTGGGTGGTGTAATCCCCGAACGAATACCAGAAGGACGGATACCAGATATGGTGCAGGCCGAGCGGGATCAGCGCGCGCTCCACCAGGCCGAAGATAAAGGTCGATGCCGCCTGGTTGTCGCCGTTCACGATCACGGAGAGCGCGTCGATACCGGCCTGAATATGCTGCCAGACGTACGGCAGCAGCAGCCCCATCAGGAAAGAGAGGAACGCCGTGGCGATTGCCACAAAGCGCTTCCCGGAGAAGAAGCCGAGGAACTCCGGCAGCTGCATGGTGTGGAAGCGGTTATAGCACCAGGCTGCGAGGATCCCGCAGATAAGACCGCCAAAGACGCCCATCTGCAGCGTCGGGATACCAACCACCATGGCGTATTTCCCGCCCTGTGAGGCCATTTCCGGCGTAATGCTCAGCACGGTGCTGATGGTGATGTTGGTGACAAACACCGAGACTGCCGCGGAGAGCGCCGCGATGCCGGATTCGGACGCCAGACCCACGGCGGAGCCTATGGCAAACAGCATCGGCAGGTTATCAAAGATAACCCCGCCGGCGTTCATCATTAGCGGCAGGTGGAACTTATCGCCGAAGGCCAGCAGCAGGCCCGCGGCGGGAAGCAGTGAAATTGGCAGCATTAAGGCGCGACCAATCATTGATAATTTAGACAGCGATTTAACAAACCCTGATATCAGACTCATGCTGATTTCCCCCGAGTAGCGCTTTTTTTGGCGCTGTTATTGTAAGTAGAACGTTTTAGTAGAACGTTCTACTTATCGTGGGGAAAGAGTGAAAACTGCGCAACTGAATTCTCACCTTTCAACAGATGAAATAGTGATTATTTGAAGTTGATCGATAATTAACCGTGATGGAGGTAGGGGGTTTTTGATCCCCTCTCCCCTTTGGGGAGAGGGTTAGGGTGAGGGGGGGACTCAGGCCGTCACGGTCACGCTCTGACCTTCAAAGCTCACGGTCTGTCCCGCGACAATCTTGCAGCGCTTGCGGGTTTCCACCGCGCCGTCGACTAAAACCCGCCCGTCGGCGATAACGATTTTCGCCTGCGCGCCGCTTTCGCTCCAGCCTTCGAGTTTGAGCAGATCGCACAGCTCAACGTGCGGGTGTTTGCCTAATGAAAATGTGGCCATCTTATGCTTCCTCTACATCGTGGTACTCTTCGCATGCCTGCAAAGTATTCTGAATCAGCGTTGCGACGGTCATCGGGCCAACGCCGCCCGGTACTGGCGTGATGTAAGAGGCGCGAGCCGCCGCATCTTCGTAGACCACGTCGCCGACCACCTTGCCGTTTTCCAGACGGTTAATCCCTACATCCACGACAATCGCGCCCTCTTTAATCCACTCGCCCGGAATAAAGCCCGGCTTGCCCACTGCGACGATCAGCAGGTCGGCATTCTCGACGTGGTGACGCAGGTTTTTGGTAAAGCGGTGGGTCACGGTGGTGGTGCAGCCCGCCAGCAGCAGCTCCATGCTCATCGGGCGGCCCACGATGTTGGACGCACCGATGACGACGGCGTTCAGGCCGTAGGTGTCGATGTTATAACGCTCCAGCAGCGTCACGATGCCGCGCGGGGTGCACGGGCGCAGACGCGGCGCGCGCTGGCACAGGCGACCCACGTTATACGGATGGAAACCGTCAACGTCTTTATCCGGCGCGATACGCTCCAGCACCTTCACATTATCGATACCTGCCGGCAGTGGCAGCTGAACCAGAATGCCGTCGATCTCTTTATCGGCATTCAGAGTGTCAATAAGTTCCAGTAGTTCCGCTTCGCTGGTGGTTTCCGGCAAATCGTAAGAGCGGGAGACGAACCCCACCTCTTCACACGCTTTGCGTTTGCTGCCGACATAAATCTGCGATGCCGGGTTGCTGCCAACCAGCACAACGGCCAGCCCGGGGGCGCGAAATCCTGCCGCTTTACGCGCCTTCACTTTTTCCGCGACCTCAGAGCGCACCTGCTGCGCAATCGTTTTACCGTCAATAATCTTTGCTGCCATCAGAGAGAAGATTCCGTCTGTAACGTTTGAAAGGGGGGATGGCGTGTATTTTGTCAGAAGCGAGCGCCGCTGTCAGTCACCCTTTACGAGTTTTCATCCGCGAGGCGCAAAAACCCTTCTTAAGGGATGGTCAATTTCTTAGGCGGTATTAGGATGTGACCTGGCGAAATGGCAGTGTTTTGACATATTTAAAAATCACGTCCTGAGCTACTTTGTCTTCTCCGAAATAAGCTTTCAATTAATCAATTGAACGTATTTCTTATTCCCGATTTTCGCGGGAAGGGTTATTTACATTTTAAAGGAATAGACATGAAACTCAGCAACATTGCTTCTTCTGTTATTGCAACACTGGCCCTGGTCGCGGGTGCCGCTAATGCAGCCGACCCGGTTACGCCGGTTACCGTAAATGGCGGTACCGTGCATTTTAAAGGTGAACTGGTTAATGCTGCTTGTTCAGTAAATACCGATTCTTCCGAGCAGACGGTTAATCTCGGTCAGTATCGTACCGCGAAATTCACCAAAGTGGGCGACACCACCTCTAATATTCCGTTCAACATCGAACTGAATGACTGCGATCCGCTGGTTGCTAAAACCGCTGCCGTTGCCTTCACCGGCCAGATCGACGCGACTGACAAAACCCTGCTGGCCGTGACGTCCGGTAACAACGACAACACCGCGAAAGGCGTGGGTATTGAAATCCTCGACAGCAAATCCAGCGTGCTGACCCCGGACGGTGCGACCTTCTCTGCCGCGAAAGACCTGATTAAAGGGACTAACACCCTGCAATTCACCGCGCGCTACAAATCAACGGCTGCGACCACCGAGCCAGGCCAGGCGAACGCTGACGCCACCTTCGTAATGAAATACGAATAATACCCTCGCACAGGGATGTTCAGGCCTCAGGGACGAGGCCCGTCATACGCTACTGCCAGGAACGAAGGATGACAAGGACTGGAACACTACTGCTGTTAACCCTCGCGATGGCTTGCCCGGCATCGGCACATACCGTGGTGATCGAAGGCGGCAAGGTGCATCTTCGGGGGGAGCTGGTAAACGGCGGCTGCGCCGTGGCGCCCGACAGCCAGAATATGCGCATCGACATGGGGCAGTACCGAACCAATTCATTTTCCGGTGTGGGCAGCTTTTCAACGGTTAATGTGCCTTTCACCGTGCGGCTGCTGGACTGCAGCGTGGATGTCTCGCGCACCGTGGGGATCCAGTTTCAGGGCGTGACGCCCGCGGAAGATCCGCAGGTTTTTCTGGCGACATCGCGGCCAGGTGAAACGCCTGTCAGCAGCGGCGTGGGGCTGGCGCTTTTTGATGAGCAGCAGCGTCAGATTATCCCGAATGCGACGGCCATTAGCTGGCTGCCGGTCAATACCAGCGAGCTCGCATTTCATTTTAGCGCCCGCTATCGCGCTATTTCCGAACACCTCGTGCCAGGCAATATACAGTCGGATGTCTGGTTTACGTTGATTTATCCATAACACCTGCGAACACATTATTAAAGGTACGGTTTTGATGAATATGCTAATTAAACCAGGACTGCTTTTATCGTTTATTTTAATGATGGTTTCTGCTTGCGCGAATGCTTCCGGCGGTATTGCGCTGGGGGCCACGCGCGTTATTTATCCGGCGGATGCGAAGCAAACGTCGCTGGCGATCACCAACAGCAATAAACAAGAACGCTATTTAATTAACGCGTGGATCGAAAATGCCAGCGGTCAAAAGGAAAAAACCTTTGCCGTCACGCCGCCGCTGTTCGTTAGCGAGCCGGACAGTGAAAACACGCTGCGTATTATTTACGCCGGTCCGGCGCTGCCTGCCGATCGCGAATCGCTCTTTTACATGAACGTGAAGGCGATCCCGTCAGTGAACAAAGCGAAAACAGAAAACAATAACGTGCTGCAGCTGGCGATCCTCTCACGCATCAAGCTGTTTGTGCGCCCGACTAACCTGGCGATGCAGCCGGATGAGGCGCTGTCCCAGCTGCGTTTTGAGCGCGTGGGGAACCATCTTAAAGTCAGCAACGCCTCTCCGTACTACATCACCCTGGTCAACCTGAAGCTGGGCGGCCAGACGCTGGAAAACCTGATGGTGGCGCCGAAAAACTCGGCTCAGCAGGTGCTGCCCGCCGGGGCCGGCGGTACGCTCTCCTGGCAGAGCGTGAATGACTACGGCGCCATTACACCAGCGCGCAGCGTCAACCTGTGAGCAGAGTCAGGGCGATGAAAAATCACCAGGGACGTTACTGCCCGGTTGCACTGGCGCTGATGGCCGCGCTCTGGCCGCAGGCCGGCTGGAGCGAAAGCTACTTCAACCCGGCCTTCTTGTCCGACGACACCGCCAGCGTGGCGGATTTGTCGCGTTTTGAACAGGGGCACCAGCAGGCGCCCGGCATTTATCGCGTGGATATCTGGCGTAACGATGAGTTTATCGGCACCCAGGACGTGCGTTTTGAGCAGGCCGAGAACATGCCGCCGATGGCGGGCGGTTTGTCGCCGTGCATTACGCGCGCGATGCTCGATCGCTTTGGCGTCAACGTTGCCGCATTTCCCGAACTGGCTAACGTGCAGGGTGAAACGTGCGTTCCGTTGACCACGGCCATTCCCGGCAGCGAAACGGTATTTAACTTTGCCTCGCAGCGCCTTAACGTCAGCCTCCCGCAGGTGGCGATGCAGAACAGCGCGCGCGGCTATATTCCGCCTGAACAGTGGGATGAAGGCATTCCCGCCGCGCTGGTGAACTACAGCTTCACGGGCAACCGGGGAAGCGAAGACGACAGCTATTACCTGAACCTGCAGAGCGGGCTGAACTATGGTGCCTGGCGTTTACGTAACAACGGCGCATGGCGCTACACGCAAAATAACGGCAAGCGGCGCAGCGAGTGGCAGAATATTGGCACCTGGGCGCAGCGCACCGTTATCCCGCTGAAAAGTGAGCTGGTGCTGGGCGACAGCAACACCGGGAATGACGTTTTCGACAGCGTCGGTTTTCGCGGCGGGCGGCTTTTCTCGTCCGACAGCATGTATCCCGACAGCCTGCAGGGCTACGCGCCGACCGTGCGCGGTATTGCCCGTACGCCTGCCAAAGTGGTGGTTCGCCAGAACGGCTACGTTATCTATCAGAGCTACGTCCAGCCCGGCGCGTTCGCCATCACCGATCTTAACCCGACCTCCTCCAGCGGTGACCTGGACGTTACGGTGGAAGAGAAAGACGGCAGCCAGCAGCGCTACACCGTGCCGTACTCCACCGTGCCACTCCTGCAGCGTGAAGGTCGCTGGAAATATGACCTCGTGGCGGGGGATTACCGCAGCGGTAACAGCGACCAGGATACACCATTCTTCGCCCAGGGCACCCTGATTACCGGCCTGGCCAACGGCATTACGCTCTATGGCGGCACCCAGCTGGCGTCACGCTATACCGCATTGGCCGTCGGTGCCGGGAAAAATCTAGGTGACTGGGGGGCCGTCTCCGTCGATATCACCCACGCCCGCAGCCAACTCGCGGACGACAGCAAACATGAAGGGCAGTCCCTGCGTTTTCTTTATGCAAAATCGCTGAACGGATTTGGCACTAACTTCCAGCTGCTGGGTTATCGCTACTCCACGAAAGGGTTTTACACCCTGGACGATGTGGCCTGGCGCTCAATGGAGGGCTACCAGTATGCCGATAGCCAGGACGATAACGATGTGCCGGACGTGCAGAGCTATCACAACCTGACGTGGAATAAAAAAGGCCGCTTCCAGCTCAACATTTCCCAGTCGCTGGGGGACTACGGTTCGGTCTATATCTCCGGGAGCGAGCAAACCTACTGGGGGACGGACGAAACGAACCTCTGGTATCAGCTGGGCTACGCGGGGGGCGTGAAGGGAATCAACTACTCCCTGTCATGGTCGTGGAACAAATCCGTCGGGATCGAGGGTACCGACCGGATCGCGTCGTTTAACGTCTCCGTGCCGTTTAGCCTCTTTACCCGTCAGGGCTATCGCCGGGACAGCGCGATCGATCGCGCCTATGCCACCGCATCCGCCAGCCGAAACAGCGATGGCGACACGAGCTGGCAAACCGGCGTCAGCGGCACGCTGCTGGAGGACCGCAACCTGAACTACAGCGTGACCCAGGGACACGCCAGCACCAATGGCTCAAGCGGAAGCGCCAGCGCCAACTGGCAGGCGACCTACGGCACGCTGGGCGTGGGCTACAACTATTCCCGCGATCAGCACGATCTCAACTGGCAGCTCTCCGGCGGGGTGGTTGGCCATGCCGACGGCGTGACCTTCAGCCAGCCGCTGGGCGATACCAACGTGCTGATTAAGGCGCCGGGGGCATCAGGCGTCAGCGTGGAAAACCAGACCGGCGTGAAGACCGACTGGCGAGGCTACGCGGTCATGCCGTATGCCACCGTCTACCGCTACAACCGCGTGGCGCTGGACACCAATACCATGAGCAACAGCACCGATATCGAAAACAACGTGAGCAGCGTGGTGCCAACCAAAGGCGCGCTGGTCCGCGCCAGCTTTGATACCCGCATTGGCGTGCGCGCTTTGCTGACGGTAACGCGTGGCAACCAGCCCGTGCCGTTCGGCGCCGTGGTGCGTGAAGTCCAGAGCGGCATGACCAGCATGGTGGGTGATGACGGGCAAATATATCTGAGTGGGCTGCCGCTGGAAGGCGAATTGCTGATCCAGTGGGGGAACGGGGCGCAATCCCAGTGCCGTGCGCCTTACAGCTTGCCTGAAAAGAGCCTGCAACAGGCGATCACACTTAAGGGGATCCGCTGTGATTAAAATCCATATCTTAGCCTTGTCGCTTCTGGCACTTCTGCCCGCGACAAACGCGTTAGCCACCGTGTGCGTCAATGAAAAGGGCGTGCCGACGGAGGTGCATTACGACCTGACGGATAAATTCAACAGCTCGAATAACCAGGTTGGGCAGGTTGTGACCCTCAGCGAGAAATCGCAGTGGGTGGGGGTCAATGCCGTCTGCCCGAAGGGCACCGTCGGGAATACGACCAAGCGCAGCTACGTCACGGATTATCCGGTCACCGGGACCAGCGATGGCTATCAGTATCTGAAGCTTAACGACTATCTGGACGGGGCGATGAAAATCACGGACAGCTATGCTGGCGCGTTTTATCCACCCAAAAATTATATCCAGATGGGGAGCCATCCGAACGTTTCAAAAAACAAACCGTTTGGCGTGCAGGATTCCAGCCTTATTTTCCGTCTTAAGGTGACCCGGCGCTTTATCAATATGGTGGTGATCCCGCGTGCCACCATGTTCCGGGTTTACGTCACCACCTCCTCCTCCGATCCGTTGACCACGCCGGTCTACACCATCAGCTACAGCGGAATCATTCAGGTGCCGCAGAGCTGCGCCATCAACGCCGGCAATGTGGTTGAATTTGATTTCGGCGACATTGGTGCCTCCCTGTTCAGCAAGGCTGGCGTGGGTAACAAGCCGGAGGGCGTCTCATCGCAAAGCAAAACCATCGCGATTAAATGCACCAACGTGGAGGCAAACGCCATGCTGACGATGCGCGTCGAAGCTGAAAAGGTCTCCGATAACGTGCTGGTGTCGGATAACCCGGATGTGGGGTTCATCATTGCCAACGAGAGCGGTGCGCCGCTCACGCCTAACAACCTGACGAGCAAAATTCCGTTCCGCCTGGACGACAGCGCCCAGGCGCAGGTTGGGATCCGGGTCTGGCCGGTGAGCGTGACGGGCAACAAGCCAGCGGAAGGGCGCTTTACCTCGCGCGGATATTTGCGCGTGGATTACGACTAAGGAGCAGACATGCGAAACGGGATCCGTTTTATCACCGTGGCGCTCTTTGCGCTTTGCACCCAGGCTCAGGCGGAAACCGCATTGGGCGAAATTAATATTCGGCTCTACGGCAATATTGTCGATTTCACCTGCGTGGCAGAGGGTAACGATAGCGACAAAACGGTCACGCTGGGCACCTGGCCCACGAAGCAGCTCAACACCACGGGGAGCCGCACGCAGCCAATGCCCTTCACGCTGAAGCTGACCGGCTGCCCGCCCGGGGCGGCGTCCATTACGTTCTCCGGTAAAGCTGACGGGAGCAACAGCGGATTGCTGGCGCTGAATGATGCCAGTACAGCGAGCCACGTCGCCGTTGAGATCAGGGATGCGGATAAGACGCGCCTGGCGCTTCAGCAGGCCAGCCAGCCGGTCACGGTTGATGCACAGGGGAATGCGACGCTGTCATTTTATGCCAATTATATTGCCACTGCCGATAACCCTCAGCCCGGACGGGCTGATGCGGATGCCACCTTCATGATTAATTATAATTAGCACTGACCGCACTCCCTGCAGCTCAGATAAACTGCAGGGAGTGAATTCAGGTTATAGTAGCTCGTGCGCTTTGGCGTAATCTATTAATTCCACGATGCTTTGCACGCCAAGCTTGGAATAAATATTGGATTTGTGCGCACTAATGGTTTTATTGCTCAACAATAGCTGCTCAGCAATCTCCTTATTGGATAATCCATTCGCCAGATAACGCAATACCGTGACCTCACGATTCGATAATGGCATATCCACAGCCATCCCTTTTCCTGAACCCATATGGTTTATAAAATTCAGCGTTTCAGACGGGAAAAAAGAATAGCCCATCAGAATCATCTCTACGGCGTTGTAGATCTCACCCAAATCTTTTCGTTTACTGACGAAGCCGTTGGCCCCGGCGCGAATCGCTCGACCCGCGTAAAATAACTCTGATTTGGAGGAGAGGAACAGAACCTTGATGTCTTTGTTTAAGTTTCTGATTCTCTTCAGTAAAGCGAATGCGTCAGTGCCCGTGAGTTCGATGTCAAGGATCACCAAATCGATAGGATGATTGCGAATGCAGTCAAGAACTTCATGGCTATCGCCAGACTTAAGCTTGACTATGATATTTTTATTTTTCTGTAGCAGGACCTCTATCGACATTCTGACGATAGGATGTTCGTCCATAATGATAACGGATGCCGGTTTCATTTTTAATGCCTCAGATTGTTAAAAGCGTTATGCAGAGTTTTGTAAAACTCTCGAAATGCCGGAAGGATATAAAGTGCAGATCCCTATACCGTAGTATTTCCCTGGAAAGAGCGAAAGCATCCTTGTTTACGTAATGAAAAGAACGGTGCCTCAGCGCGGTCATCTCATTTGGCTGGTGTTGGCAAAAAGGTTTTTCTTATTCAGATTTGGTACGCTTCTTATTATACAGGGTAAGTTTTTTCCGAAAACCCTGTAAATTAACCTCCGCTTATTGGTTTGTATTATCTTCTGGATCTGAATGGCTATTTTTTTAAATTTAGCGGAAATATCCTGTTATCCTATTTACCACATCTTTTCATCTTTATGTAATAACAAAAAATAACAGATGTCTCTTTATGTTACGATATTGTTAACAAAAGAGAGCCTCAATTCGGAGGGGGAGCCAGGGAAATTGAGGCGGAAAAGTACCCCCGCAGAGTGTCAAACCTTCATCTGAAAGTGCTTAAGGTGTATCACCGTCGCGTCATCATCGCACAGGAGAACATGCTACTCACTTTGCTTTCCGCTCCAGGAGAGTGAAGCGAAGCTGCTTGTTTTTACATCATTATCATCTTATTAACGCCTTCTGCATTCACTTAACGGATGGAGGAAAGTGCTGCCATTGATTCAATCTGTGACATTTCACATGGTTCCGGACCATAAATTAGGAATAGTTATAAAATCGAATATATTGTTAAAATTTAACCGTTAATTAACATTGAGGGTAAGTAAATTCCTAAAGCGCTTTAGGAAATAAGAGGTTAGTGCGCAAGTTAAAACGTACAGTCTGAGAGGTTATTAAGAAGGTGTAACAATTCCTGGCGATGGCTCAGCCCCAGCTTCAGCAGGATGCAGCTGAGACGGTAGATAATGCGGCTATAGGGACGATTCTGCAAAAGGGCAATCTGACGTAAGGTCTTTCCGCGGGCAAGCTCCTGCAGAATGGGCCATTCGTTGCGGGAAAACCAGTCTTTGTCGGAACCCTGCGGGGGGCGAGAATCCATCAGGCTGTGCTGAAGTCCTGCCGCGTTCATCTGACGTTCCAGCACGTGAAAAGGGCCTGCCGCCTTGCAGAACAGGCGGGTATCATAATTATCTGCCCGGACCAGAAGCCACGGCGTCAGGAAGGGGGGATACAGGCTATGCCTTCTTAACCGATCCAGCTGATCGATAAGCCCGGTGGAACGGCTTTCGATATCCACCACCAGACGGGCTGAAGGCCATTGGAACTGGGCGCCCAGCGCATCATCCAGCGAGGTGTAGTCACAACAGCTGCTCAGGGGAAACTGCCCATTGAGAAAACCGGTGCGCAGAAAATGATCTTCCGTAACAAGGATAATAAACGGAGCATCGGTTTTTCGGGGCTGGCTGATGGACTGGCTCAAAAATTCGAGCCGGTCGAAAAAGGGGGGAGCAAATGGTGAGCGCGTAAATCCCAGTGCATCACTTCCTGTACGCCGCCGCCGGTAACGGCGCACTGTCATTCGCATGGTCTCCCTCCTGGAAATGGCGTTTTAATCCTCCGGCCATGTCCAGGACGGCCAGTAATACCCCTGGCCGAAATCTGCGCCTGCCTGCAGTGCCCAGGTGCGATCGCGTTCAGTCTCAATACCTTCGATAAGCACGCTCCCGGCCAGCTGAAAGCAACGTGAAACCAGTTGCCTCAGCGCAGGCGTGGCGCGTAAACGCCAGAATGCGTCCTTATCAATTTTGATGCCGCTCAACGGTAACCGACAAAATAAAAACGGCTGAATGATAATTTCGTCAATATCATCCAGCCATATACTGTGCCCCTGCTGCCGGAGTGTCCGCATGTTCTGAATGGCGCTCTGCTTCTGTGCGGCAGAGAACGTCAGAAAAACAGGGGAATCAACAATCTCAATATTCAGCGGCGTGTTTTTCAGTTTTATAAGCCGCTGAAAAGACGCTGGCTCTGTCAGAACGGTTATCGGCAAATTAATAAAAAGGTTATGACCGTGCGGCGTATTTTTTAGTGCGGCAAGCTGCGCTTCAAGCAGCGTCATTGACCAGCCTGCTGGCTGATGGCGGAAAAAATCCTCGCTGTAGCATGTGTCTGACAGGACGCTTAGTACCTCCACGCCAACCCGTCGTTGAGAGGTGAGGGCGACGACAGGCTCCAGTTTGATGCCGACGATGTCCTGAGAAATGTCGTGTAACCGGGGGGGCGTATCGAACGGGTTGTGCGCTGTCACTCCATTATCCTGTTGTCTGTCAGCCTCCAGGCGGCCGGGATACCTCGCTCTAGTGTGACGAGCTGACGTTCCGGAAAACAGCAGGCGTTACTTAAATGCAACTAAGCCTTTTCGCAGTGCTGAATTTTACGGTGAAACAGGGAGAAATGTTGAGAAAATAGCCGTATTTACAATCGGCTAGGGGTAATTGCCCCGGAAAACGGAAAAGGCATTGACTCACCTGCCATTGACCGTATAATTCTTCGCGTTTCACCACCGCGAAGTACACTCTTCTCAGTGCGCCCTTAGCTCAGTTGGATAGAGCAACGGCCTTCTAAGCCGTAGGTCGTAGGTTCGAATCCTACAGGGCGTGCCATTATCACTTCCACTAACGTCTCTCAAAGTCTACTCAATCCAGTAACACCAAGCCATTCAGCTAAATCTCGCTCTCCCTACGTCTACTAAATTGTATTGAAATCCACACCAAACTGGGGGTACATTCGGGGGTATATGCAGGTTCAATGGAAAGAGATACCCCCAATGAAGTTAACGGCACGCCAGATAAGCACAGCTAAGCCTCAGGACAAGCCCTACAAACTGGCGGATGGCGGTGGCCTGTACCTGCTAGTTAACCCGAATGGTTCCCGATACTGGCGCCTGAAGTACCGCCTCGCTGGAAAAGAAAAGCTCCTTTCAATTGGCGTTTTCCCTGATGTGACCCTCGCTGAAGCAAGAGATAAGCGAAATGAAGCCAAGCGATTACTCGCTAATGGTGAAGATCCGTCTGAGGTTAAACAGGCGGAGAAACAAGCCAGAATACTCGCGGTGAATAACAGTTTTGAGTCTCTTGCTCTTGAATGGCATGAACATAAGAAACCGAATTGGTCTTCTGGTTATGCTGACGACATCCTCGAATATCTGCGAAAAGATATTTTTCCTTATATCGGTAGAAAAGCTATTACCGATATCAAACCCATGGACATGCTTTCTGTTCTGAAGAAGATGGAGGAACGTGGTGTCCTGGATAAGCTCAAGAAAACGAGACAGGCTTGCCGCCAGATATTTACTTATGCTGTCATCACCGGAAGGGCCGAGTACAACCCAGTCACTGATTTGGCCGGGGCTCTGAAATCTCCCAAACAGCAACATTTCCCTCATCTCTCACCAGCTCAACTTGGCCCCTTCAGACAAGCTGTCGACGCATATAGCGGCAGTAAAATTACCCGCATCGCGACATTACTTCTCATGTACCTCAGTGTCCGAACCATTGAACTTCGTGCCGCAGAGTGGCATGAATTTGATCTGAGCAAAGATCTCTGGCTAATCCCAAAAGAGCGCATGAAGATGCGTCGGCCACACCTCGTTCCTATTCCCAAACAAGCTAAGGATCTGTTGCTCGAACTCAAAGAGATTACCGGCAGAGGAAAGTATGTTTTCCCTGGGCGTAATGACGCAGGTAAGCCCATGAGCGAAGCCAGCATTAACCAGGTGATTAAACGTATCGGCTATGCCGGTCAAGCTACTGGCCATGGCTTCAGGCACACCATGAGCACTGTGTTACATGAACAGGGATTCAATTCTGCTTGGATAGAGGCACAGCTGGCACATTCAGACAGAAACACGATACGTGGTACCTATAATCACGCTCAGTACATTGATGGTCGACGCGAGATGCTTCAGTGGTATGCGGACTATCTGGACGAGCTTGCCTATAAGAACCTTAAGAAAATTTGATGGGGCAAAAGCAAGATCTTGATTGATGATTTTGTGTTTACTAATTGTTTTTTATTGTTTTTTATTGTTTTTTATGAGTTGCGATGCTTTTAATTCCAGATTTGGTTGTGAGAAAATCTTTATTTGAACCTGTTTTTATATACAGTGGTGAGTGGACAGGAAATCCATAGTAGAAGATAATCATCTAAATTTGAATGCTCGTCAGTAGCAAGAGTTATTATCAATATGCAAGGTTAAATGAAATGGCTAAAAAAGTGACCCCGAAAGAAATATCTGCTTGGATGAATCTTGATATCTATAATAGATTTCTTGATCTCACTATTGATGAAATAATAAATGAGTTAGAGCATAGAATCTTTTTTCTTTTAGATCTCTCTTCTAAAGAGAATCCAGATGATAATTTTAAAAAGTTTCAGGCTGAATTTTTAGAAGATATTAAAAGCGGGGCCATACTTTCATCTGATCTATCTGAACGACCGATATCTTCATCTTTTGATGATGATGTCGGGGATGAGGAAATTTCTGATCTCCTTTTCAGGATTCATGGTCGCACTATAATGTCAAAAGATCATGATCAGCATCCTCAGGAGGAAGAGCTCGCTAAAGGCGAAGCCTTATCGCCTTTCACACTTGCTGACCTTGTGTCGTATCATAGACATTTTCGATTAACTAAGCACATTGATGAAATTGATAATATACCTGTTGTAAACGCAGGCCGTATTTTTTCTAGTGTAAATGCTGTGGAAGATGGTAGTGAGTATTTTTATGATGAAATAGTTGTTAATGTTAATTTGTCATCGTTTACTGATGATGAGTTATTATCAGAATTCAAAGAATTGTTAAAGCAATGGCGTAAACAACTTGGAATCGATGAGCCTGAGCAATATAAACAAAGAGTTGGTATTTCAACGATAAAGAAAATTTATTCATATAGAGTGTTCCCGTTTTTGGATCTACTGTTATGGGAGTCTGTTAATCAGAGAAAGATAAGTAATGAGCTTATTGCTAGGGTTTTATATCCCCTAGATGGAGATGACGTTGTTGGAGGGCAACAAATAAAAGACAGCGTTAGGCCATTTGTTGAAAAAATCGTCTTTGAATCAACATTACAACAGCTTAAATTTTATACGATGAAAAACGATTACCTACGAACTATGAGACTTTCAGATGTGATGAAAATCGCCGAATAAACGCTTGGGTGAAACTTGTTGAGATTAGCCAACGGCTAGGCTCCAAAAGTTATTTTTTCTCTATTTTTGTGCTGCTTGACTTACGAACTAATGAGACTCTCCTGCTGTAGATGACTAAATGCAATGGGAGATAAACTATGTCAAAGTCTCTAGTAAGAATATCTGAAGTCATACGTCGAACCGGTTACAGCAAGGCGTGGATTTATCGCTTGATGAGTCAGGGGAAATTCCCATCCTCCGTCAAAATTGGCTCCCGAGCCATCGCCTTCGTCGAAAGTGAAGTAGATGAATGGATCAACCAGCGCATCGAAGAATCACGCAAGGAGGTTGCCTGAATAAGAACCCCTTATGTGCATTTGTTGCGTGTCGTTGCATTAGCATCTGGTTAAGATCTGATCGTCGCGACAGCTACCAACTAATTAACGACAGGTAAATCATCATGACTAAATTGTATGCCCTCTCCGGGCAGGGACTCTCTCAACCTAAAATCGGTCAGCACGGCATTTCTACGCCGACTATGAGTAGCTTAGAAATGGTCGATTACATCAATGCCGAGCGTAAAGCGAAAGCAGAAGCAGAAGGATTAACTTTCCCATGCAAGCGCTATACGAAGATTCAACACAAACACATCCTTGCCAAGTCGCCGAAGGTTTTGGGTGAGGGACACTCAGCCAAATTTTTGGCTCAGTATAGTGATAGCACAGGGCGTGAGCTTCCTTGCTACCAGTACCCTAAGCGCGAAGCTTGCCTAATGGCGATGAGTTATAGCTATGAGCTGCAGGCCAAAGTTTACGACTATATGGAAGAGTTAGATCGCCAGGCTCATGGCTACCTCAATTGCTCAGTGCAAGAATTGCAGGCGATTGTGGCTGGAGCCCGTAAGGTATCAGATGAAGACTCAAGTGACGCTGGCCGCCGTTTGCGTAAACGTCAGGACGATCTGGTACTGCTCGAGAAAGCGGAATCGCTGGTTGAAAGCCTCAGTCAGTTGAAGCTCGATTTTATCGGTAGCGATCGTGATAAGGAGATTCATTAATGTGTCAGGAGCAAAAACTGAATCCAGTTAATGAGCTTGAGAGAATCAGGGCGCTTGCAGTCGCTGCCGGCTATTTATCCACTACCGGGAAAGAAGCAACGCTGCTGTATGAGCTTGTAGATTTAGTAGGGGAAATCGCCCGCAAGGCACTCGAGCATGAAGGCGTATTATAGATTTCGTTACTATGGGTGGCTTACGCCACCCCATATTTTCATCCGTTCACCTTCCTTCACGCGTTTCTCTACTGGCCATACATCTCAGAGGCCTTCAGGCGTATAAATCGCTTTATCGTGGCTGTATTCGCCGTTCCATGTCTTTTTCATCGGCAGTTCACCTTTCATATACAGCTGGTATAGGCGATGACAGCCTTTCTCCAGAAGCACAGGTGTAAACTTTGTGAAAGCATCCATACCGTGCGGGGTTATCTGCGTCTGGTCTTCTGTGAGGTATTTGTCACGGGCATATGAGGCGACACGCCAGCGAGGATCTTTCTCAGGATCACGTTGCTCGTTGAACACCCAGTCACGCTCGAATATCCACCACATCATTTTGTTGATATTGACGCCATTAAGAGCCTTACAGAATGCCGGGATCGTCATGCCTTTGGTGAAGTGCTTTTCCAGGCTTTCAACCGTCGCGTTGAGTGTTTTGTTTTCCAACGCCACCGCTTCTGCCCGTTCTTCTGCCTCGATAACCATCATCGCCAGCTGTTTACGGCTGAGAGCCACCTGTGTTGACGGTGCCGCGATGGCATCACGCTGAGTAAAGTAAAATTCCACCAGGTCTTCGTGATATCCCCAGGCTTGATCGGTTTCCAGCATCTTCGCGTGGTTGGCGGCACCGCGTTCTGTCCACAAAACAAGCTGACTTGTATACTTGCTAACCAACCCTCTTAAAGAGGGGAGCCTTTTAAGCTCATGCAATTCGGCCCCTTCTACTTTGAAGAAGTGCTTATCTTCAATGAAGCGCGATTCGTTACGGGAGAAGTTGTTGGTGAGCATTTTCTCGGTCGCACCATAACCCGCCGCCAGTTGTTCAGTGGTCACCACTCGCTGACCGCGATACTCAATGTGTTGCAGGTCGCGGGCGGCTACCGGTGCCACTTCAGTTTTTTTAGCCATGTTATTTCCCCTCCTCCAGTTCGATCACGATGTGTTTTGCATAACGGCGCATACTGCGATTCAGTGGCATCAGTACGTTGCCGTCCCCGGTACTGAACAGCGATACAAACTGCTCACATTGCGCATTTTCGCGAACTGGTTCCCGTGTTAGCCGGTGCCCTTGTGCCAGCGTCAGCCCACATAGCCCTTGTCGAATTTTTCTGCTACGTCTCTTTACCATCAGCGCACCCCCTTTGGTTTGCTGGCCTGCAGCTCTGCCTGCTCTTTCACGTAGCGGTCGTGCATGGAGTCCCACTTCGCCAGCCACTTTTGTGCTTCGCGCTTACGTTCCAGGATTCGACGCAGACGGCGAATACAACGCTGGTGGGCCATGAAATACTCATGGGTTACGCCGCCCCGCTGCCAACAGTTAAGTTCTGGCTTAAGAGGATGGACTGCCTGCACATCCGGGTGACGCTGCTCAAATCCGGAGCGCTCAAATGCTTCTGAAGTCATGAAGAACGCCAGATACCGGATCGCCGTATCTCGGGAGAAGCATTTTTTAATGCGTCCGTGGCGTACTGCCACGAACAGCGGGCCAACTGGCGTATCGTGTTTCTGTAATGCCAGGTCAATCGTGCTGGCGGTGCGGTTATCGAACATAATTAATTTTCCTCACTTACATGCTTCTTTTTCACGTAATCAACAACCTCGTTCAGAAATTCGTCGATAATTAATTTCCCTGAATCTGTCAGATATTCGGTGTGTTTATTAATTTCTATGGCATTTTGATATGCTGTTTTGATAGTAGCGTCACCCTCATATCGGTTAAGCCCACCGCGAGTTAATCCTTCAAACCGTAATAACAGCTGATTCAAGAAGTGCTCATTTATCTCTACGGTTTCAATTTTGTTATCTGGCAGTTTTATAATTAGTAGGTTTCCACCAGTCTTACGTTTGAGTCGCGCCAATGCCGCGTTAGCAACTCTGCGCCGGTAAGTTTCGATAATATTCATAGTTAGTACCCATAAGCTTTCTTGAGATAAAGGCGAGCGATTGCCTCGTAACCACTAGCTGCATAAAGACAGGCCGCTCTGTATGCTGATTGGTCTTTTATGAAAGTCATACAAAGTGCTTCACAGCCAAAGAAGCGACTACACGACCGTGAATTTTCATATCTTTAAGTTCATCGGTATTGATGGTGAAGGTTTCGTAATGATGATTGTCCGAAATAATCTTCAATGAACCACAAACTAATGGCTCAACTCTCTTAATAAAAAGGCACCGACGACCAAATACATCCATCGTATAAACATAAATGCCAGGGGTAAGCGCACGGCCACCGCAATCAACGAAAGCCACAACCTCACATGGTTCAATGGTCGGCTGCATTGAGTCACCTTCCATCCTGCAGCTCTGAACGCGGTTACCAAAGTCATTAATATTGTCAGAGCCAAACAGTATTTGAGGTGTTTTTATTGGTTGATTAATTGCGAGAGAATTTTGCATTTTCATTTCCTCAGGGTGAGTTCGTCCCCACCCGAAAAGGTGTTTTTATACTAAGTTGGGTTAATTAATATGTTGCTTGTTTGGCTTCGAACATTTTCTTAATGTCAGGGTAAGCATCAATGATTTTTTTAGCATCATCACATGCTTCATCGTATGACTTAAAAAAATCAACCAGGACGAAATAGTTATCGATGCGTTCGTAAACGGCGAACTCCATCTCACCAACAAACGTTGTATTAAATTGATAATTAAATCCTTTCTCACAAGGCTGCACAGCATAGCAATAAGACCAGTGCGAATTTGCTGCTTTGAGCTTGGCGTGAATATCAAATTCCATGCTGTTTGGTTTTGGTAGGGAGGTTGTGTTCATCTCATTGGCTCCGTTGTTTGCCGATGAATGAATACTACAAAACGTACATATTTATGTCTATACAAATCGTACATTAATTTGAGTGATTTGTACAAAGTGTATGAATATTAAAAGGAAATAAATTACATGATGTGAGGTTTTGCGGGGAAGCAAAAAAGACCGCAATTAAAAAAGCGGTCTTATAGTAAAAATGGTGTTATTAGAAAGTATCTTCAGGCCACTGGGCTGTTATAACCCTTCCGATGATTCTGCAGTCCTCGTTGCAAGGAATGCTTTGATAGCGAGGGTTTGGATTGAGAGGCTCCAGCCATGGCTGACCATCTTCACGAACATATCGCTTGAATGTAACTTCTGAATCGTTGTGAATAGCCGCCACGCAAAAATCACCATGATCAACAACCTCTGAAGGATCAACTAAAATGAGCATTCCTTCCGGAAAACTAGGCTTTGTTCCTTGAGGAGCAGTCATTGAATGTCCGCTAACTTCAAGCCAAAACGAACTGGAGCCTGCTTTCTTGGTCGAAGCAACCCATTGCAAAGAATCACGCTCAGTTAACGCTGTACCTTGAGCAAACTGACCAGCCTGCAATGTTGTGAAAAGAGGATACTCATATTGCTGCTTCACTGGAGGATGCGTTAGATCGTCTGCAACTGTAAATGTCCCGTCAGGATTTAAACTGGCTCCAGAAATTTCCAGTATTTTGAATATCGTACCTACCTCTGCTAACGAAGGGCTTCTCCTCCCGTTAAGCCAATGCCCCATTGCTCCCTGAGTTACACCCATCTTCTCAGAGAGTTCTGCTTGGGTCATACCAAGCACAGCTAGTCTGGCTTTAGCCAGTTCGTTCCAGTGTTTTTTCATGATCTAAATGATACACCTTGTGTAGTTTACCTCAATGCACAATATGTACAATTTGTTTGATTATGTAAACTACATAATGTACATTTGATTCTCCATAAGGAGGAATCATGAACAACCTTAGAGAATTAAGGCGATCGCTTCATCTTACCCAACGGGGCTTGGCTAATGAAATTGGTCAAACGATTAGTTCTATTGGCCATTACGAATCTGGAAGGCGAACTCCTGATATTAAAACATGCCATCAGTTGGTAGAGGCATTAAGTAAAAATGGGAAAAAGTTATCTATTGAGGATATTTTCCCCCCAATCATTGGAGAGTGACATGCCACGACATTATTGCGTTAGCGAACCTTTACTGGTGGCTGAATTCAGTAACGAAGATGAGTTGGCGGGTGTCGCATGAGCATGGAACTGATGGTTAAAGCAATGAAGGTCAAGGTGGGAAATCCTCTGCGTAAGCTCGTGCTACTGAAGCTTGCAGATAACGCTAGTGACCATGGCGAGTGCTGGCCGAGCTATCAACATATCGCTGATCAGTGCGAAATCAGTAAGCGATCTGTGATGAATCACATTGATGCTTTGTGTGAATGCGGCCTGGTAAAAAAAGAACTTCGCCCGGGGCCAAAAGGTAACTCAAGTAATGTTTACCGCCTTGATTTTAGTAGTGCAGGAGATTCACTAGGGGGTAGTGCAAATCGTTCACTGCCTGGTGCAGGAGATTCACCACATAGTGCAGGAGATTCACTAGTGGGTAGTGCAGGAGCTGCACCCAGAATCAGTCACTCTTTTGAACCAGTCAATGAATCAGTCATAGAACCTAAATATAACGGTTCATCTGATAACCATTCTGAAAATCGCTCTTCCAAAGAGAACTATTCCAACGAGTTCGAGCAGGCGTGGCAGGCATACCCAAAACGTGCTGGCGGTAATTCTAAAGCTGCTGCCTGGAAAGCGTGGAGAGCTCGAATCAAAGACGGTGTTACCACTGAGGCAATGCTGGATGGTGTAAACCGTTACGCCGGTTATGTCCGTGCTACAGGTAGCGCTGGAACGCAGTACGTGAAGCAGGCGGCAACGTTCTTTGGGCCTGATCGGCATTTCGAAGAGTCATGGCAGGCACCATCTGGTCCTGCAAACGTAAGGACTGGTGGTCTGCCGGTATCCGGGTTTAGTGAGCAAGATTACGGTCAGTCAGATTGCAACTGGTAAGCGGGAGAAATCACTATGCTGAGTATTAAACAACGCGAAGAAAGGGAAGCTCTGGTGGCGAAGCGAGAAGGGCTTCATGAAGAACTGGCGCTCGCTGTTGAACATCAAAAACCGTGGCAGTGGAGAAGTTGGGAGTCTGGTGAATGCCACACTGCTTCCTGCGAGAAACATGGCGGCTATGAGTGTATTTCCCTTATTGGAAAAGCGTTCCGGGGTGTTGAAAATGTTAAGCATTCCCAATGCCCTGAGTGTGTGAAAGCGGAACTGGCGAGCATTGAATCCAGTCTGCGTGCATTACGAGTGGCCGACCTGATTGACAATGCGGGGATCGCACGACGTTTCGAAGCATGTGAATTCGATAACTACCAGCCTATCAATCAGGATGCCGCCAAAAACCTCTCCTCCTGTCAGCGCTATGCCAGCAGCTGGCCTGATCGACTGAAAGCTGGAACTGGGCTTGTGATGACTGGCAACTGCGGTACCGGCAAAAACCACCTAGCAGTGTCTATGGCGAAAAGCATCATCCGCGATCATCTCGCTAAAGTGGAAATCACTGATGTTATGCGCCTAACCCGAGCGGTGAAAAGTACGTGGCGCCACAATTCTGAAATGACAGAGGAAGATGTCATTGAGCGCTTCGCTTCACTGGATCTGCTGATTATCGACGAAGTGGGTGTTCAGTTCGGCAGCCCGACTGAAATGACCATCCTGCAGGAAATCATCAATGCCCGGTATGAAAGCATTTTGCCAACAATCCTGATCAGCAATCTTACATTCGACCAGCTGAAAGAAACGATTGGTGAGCGAATTGTGGACCGGGTTACCGATGGTGGCCGCAACCGTCTGGCATTTGGCTGGGGAAGTTTCCGCGCTATCGCATCAGGAGTTATAGCATGACGCCTGTCTGGAAAAATGAAGATCTGGAAGGTGCGGTGATCGGCGCAATTTTTCTGCGTGGTGCCGACCCTGAGGTACTGGATATTCTGTCCAGAGTTCCGGCCAGCGCCTTCTCGGTACCACAGTATCGGGAAATCTACACAGGTATCTGCCGTCAGGCGCGTGGAGCCGGCGTTATTGACCCTGTATTGCTCTGCGAAAGTATGCCAAAGCACAGCGCAATCATTCTGGACTCGAGCCGTATCGCATGGGCGAAGTCGGCGCTTGTGTCCTACGTTGCCACGCTGGAGCGTAATGCAGCTGTTCGTGATGCCGAAGCTGTGATTGAAAGGGCGCTGGCTGATCTCCGGAGTGCTCACAATGGTGATGCGGCTTTATCGGCATTCAGGGCTGCACAGGACAGCATTGCCGCAATTTCTCTCGAAGAAAAGACCGTTCAGCCAGTTCATATCGACGACATTCTTCCTGCTGTAGTGGATCGGGTAGATGCACGCAACCGCGGGCTCGAAGAAGCCAGAAGCCTCATGACGGGTATTGAAGAGCTTGATGCAAAGACTGGCGGCATTGAACCAACAGATCTGGTGTTTATCGCTGCGCGTCCGTCGATGGGTAAAACTGAATTGGCGCTGGATATCATCGACAAAGTTTCTGAGCAGGGCCGTGGTGTGCTGTTCTTCAGCATGGAAATGCCAAATATCCAGATCGGAGAGCGAATGGTATCCGCTGCCGGCGGCATGTCGGTTTCACGCCTGAAAAAGGCTGCTGATTTTGAAGATGAGGACTGGGCCAGACTGACAAACGGTGTAGAGCGCCTGACAGGCCGCAGTATCTGGATGGTTGATTCCACCGATCTGACAGTAGATCAGATTCAACAGATAGCTACCCGCCTACAGCTGGCTCATCCGGAAATAGCGCTGGTGGTCGTGGATTACCTGGCACTAATCAAAATTGAAAGCACTGCACGATATGACCTTGCCGTCGGTGAGGTGTCAAAAGGACTTAAGCGTCTGGCTAAATCTAATAAAACTCCGGTGCTTGCCCTGAGCCAGCTTTCTCGTGGCGTTGAGTCTCGGCCCAACAAACGACCGATGAACTCAGACCTAAAAAACTCGGGTGAGATTGAGGCAGATGCTGATCTGATCATGATGCTTTATCGCGACGAAGTTTATAACCCTGAGTCGCCAGCAAAGGGGATAGCGGAAATTAACGTGACCAAACAGCGCAATGGTGAGCTGGGCACGATCTACCGTCGATTCTATAACGGGCATTTCCTGCCAATTGACCAGGAGTTAGCAAAGCAGCGTTCTGCGCCACAGCAGAAAGCCCAGACCAGACGTTACTCAAAAGAAAGGCATTCCAGCAATGCAGACTATTAAAAACATCAAAGCAACGAGGGCAACCTTATGAAACTGGAAGCATCACTCAAACATTTTAGTCCTCAGGGAATGCACATCAGCGACGACGTGAAGGGAACTTCTCCGGACCGCCTTACAGGAACAGATGTAATGGCGGCGATTGGCACCACCAGCAGCCGTGCGCGCTTCGGCCTGGCGGCGTTCTTCGGTAAAGCGGGAATCAGCAAAACGGATGAACAGCTCGCAGTTCAGGCGCTGGCGCGATATGCGATGGATGTCGCACCGAAGAATGTTCGCAAAGCAGCTGGTGGGCAGTTCGGATGGTGTATGCAGATGTTGGCACAATTTGCCTTTGCTGATTACTCCCGTTCGGCGGCTACCAGCGTGACATGTCACAGTTGCAGTGGTACCGGGTTCATCTCCGGGAATGAGGATGTGGTTAAACATCCTGGTATTTTCGACGCCGACGGTGCCGAAGTAGTGGCCCCGAGGATTAAAAATGAGCTGGTGAATAGGGTTTGCGGAACATGCGGAGGAAAGAAAGTGATCCTAGCCCGGTGCAGGTGTGGCGGTAAAGGCGAAGTGTTGGACCGCAAAGCGACTAAAGACCGCGGCGCACCGGTTTTCAAAACGTGTGAACGTTGCTCTGGTAATGGCTTCTCTGCTATCTCCTCGGCGACGGTACACCGCGGCATTCTGAAGCGCCTCCCTGACCTCCATCAGTCCTCATGGTCACGCAACTGGAAACCCTTCTATGAAATGCTGGTGGACACTCTGCGCCAGGGGGAGCGTCATGCATCAGTGGAATTTGAGAAGGCGACAACTCATTAATATGATCGGAGCAAATGCCGACACTTTTTTGCACGTTAGTGTTGACTTTGCATAAAACCGTCCTGTATGCTTTCCATCGTGGGGTTTTACGCCTATACGAGACCAAACCCGCCTCAGCGCGGGTTTTTTATTTATAAACTTGGAAGAACCTCAAATTTTTATGTTTGCCATCATTCCCTCTACGGCTAGCTGATGAGATGATATTCCTTCTCTTTGATAAAGGAATTAATCATGCTTATTAAGTTTTCAGATTTTATCCAAGCAAGAGAGCAGGTTGAAAAAAGAGTCCAGGAACTAACTCAGATGCTTCGCAATGAAGCGGAAGAGTTTCTGACACAATATAAACAATCCTTACATACACCTCATGATTCTTGGTCTGATGGGCAAAGAGCTTACCCTTACGCCAGACTAATGAACATGAGTGACGAAGGAATGTATGCTCAACAATCCACCAAAACTCTTGCACTTGATAATCAAAATAATGTGTCTTTTTTAATGGCAACATTAATTAACGAAAACATTCAAGGCGGCCAGTGGATTTACGTTCCAATTAGAATGTCTATAAGTAATCGTAGCGTTATTGTCACTGTTGGTAACTCTGAACAGGAGGAGGTTCCTCTTGGTGGGGAAGGTAACGGCTACTACGAAGCTTGTGGCCTCGTTAAAGAAGCAGTTATGAGACAAATAAAATCTAGGTTTCCTAATTAACGGAACTTAGCAGAAAGCTAGCAACATTAGATGTTTTGGATTAAGGGCTGCCCACGGGCGGCCTTTTTCATACCCGCGCCACGCTCGGCGCAATTCAACCACAGAGCCTTTCAGGGGGAGCCATAGGGAACGGTTGGTGTGACTGTCTTTGTGGGCTAATTGCTGTTCCTTCAGCTCAAAGTATTCCTTCCCTGTTGTGATTAGCCCGGTGATTGTTATGCAGCCTTAGGTTATTTATCGTTATCGAATACAAAAACCTTCTGCGTGCCATTCAAATAGGTTACCTGTAATAAGGTCCTGCGCTGATCGTTAGAGGGTATGATATTGCGGATATCTGAATTACTACCAAGCCATACCTTTTCCACATACGGTTTGGCAAGGTTTTTGTTTATGGCAACCCATGAACCACTCCAGCATCCACCGACAGTTCGGGTACATAAGAAAGTGAAATAAGGGCTCTCAACCATCATGTTGTACTGTGTGAGGTTCTCTCCTCCCCGGATCGACACCTTTTTGTGAGTATTTCCGCAGTTGTCGCAAATAATACTGTTATCACTTGAGCCTGTGAGTCGCACCTCATATGGGAGAGCTAGTTGCTGCTTTGTAAAGCTGATGCTACTGGTCGTTGGCGGTACGCGGCCAGAAATGGTACTAAACTTTTCACGGGGAGAGTGGGAATTGCAGGCCGACAACAGAAAGATGAGGCAGATAGGGGCGAAAACCAACAATCCAGACTTTTGCTTTGCGAACATTGAATTTTCCTTAATTTAGCTTGTTCACCATTAGTTAATGCTGATAGAAAAAAATACAAAAAAGCAACATACATAGTACATGGTTTAGTACAACCATCCTATCGCACTGAATAGCCACTCATTAGCCCGCCATTAAAAGCGGGCTTTTTTTATTTCAGGCTCCGGGAACCATCATCGACATGCCTACTTGTTAAATCGTCCCGAGGGCCTGACCCCTTACACACAGCTCCCGCCATTACGCGAGGAGATAGAGATGATCCGATATATGCCTGACAAAATTGCATCCGCAGTCTCGTATTGCGTGTCCGGCAGTCTTATTTGTGGAGGCGGCATTTTGCAATGGTTGCACGACCTCGACTGGAACAAGATTGCAGTGGTAGGCGGTTTTCTTATAGGTATAGCCACATACCTGACCAACCTTTATTTCAAAAGACGCCAGACCAAGGCATATGAGAAGGCCCTGAAGAAGGGCTACATTACCGCTCCACCTCAGGATAATTGATATGGCATCGACAAGAGCAAAACTCAGCGCGGCCATGCTATCCCTAATCGCCGCAGGAGCATCAGCCCCTGTGCTGTTTGACCAGTTCATCAGTGAGAAGGAAGGAAACGCCCTTGTGACTGTCGTGGATCCCGGTGGCATCTGGTCACTTTGCCATGGCGTGACAGTTATAGACGGAAAACGTGTCGTAAAGGGCATGACCGCCACCGAGGCGCAATGCAAGAAGGTCAACGCTATCGAGCGTGATAAAGCGCTTACCTGGGTCGACCAAAATATCAAGGTCCCACTGACCGAACCGCAGAAAGTGGGCATTGCATCCTTCTGCCCATACAACATTGGGCCCGGTAAATGCTACCCATCGACGTTCTACCAGCGCATTAACGCAGGTGACCGGAAAGGTGCCTGTGAAGCTATCCGCTGGTGGATTAAAGACGGTGGCCGTGATTGCCGACTAACTAAAGGCCAGAAGAGTGGCTGCTATGGTCAGGTGGAACGACGCGATCAGGAAAGTGCTCTGGCATGCTGGGGGATAGACCAGTGAAAATTAATTTTATCTCAATCACGATAATGGTCAT
Organism: Enterobacter sp. ECC_219_Taxon_10; assembly: GCF_058354905.1. NCBI lineage: Bacteria > Pseudomonadati > Pseudomonadota > Gammaproteobacteria > Enterobacterales > Enterobacteriaceae > Enterobacter > Enterobacter sp. ECC_219_Taxon_10. The sequence goes on from NZ_CM178005.1 coordinate 1,220,667, forward strand.
CGCTGGTCTGTCTATTGCACTGGTAAAAAGTTGCTCATACGCCAGCAACATACAGAGTGATAATGACGTTCTGCGAAGCGACAACGCTTTACAGGGGCAGGTGATCGCCGCTCAGGCATTCAACTTCAATCGGTTCAATCAGGTTGCAGAGCATGCCAGTAGGATGAATTCCCTGATAGACACCAGCACCGAAGAAACCGTAATCGAATACCGGGAGATTCTCCGCCGTGAAAAGACCTGTGATCTGCCTGTTCCTGCTGATATCGCTGGTGGGCTGCTCGAATACGCGTACCGTTTACGTGCCAGCGCAATGCACACCGATACCGGCCGACCTGACGAAACCGATGATCGTGCCGCTACCGTCAGCTCAATGACATATTGCCAGGCCGTTTTGTGGATTAAGCCGCTACTGGCCGTCATTGAGAAGGGCAATAATAACTTAGTGGGTATCAGGCAGATTGAACTGGAAAGGACAAATCAGAAATCAGTCAATGTAAGGTAAGTGAGAAATTATAAATTATGACTTCACAACATCAAAAAAAGCCCTCACAAGGAGGGCTACAGGAGTCTCAGTTTCACTTGCTCTTTTTTTATCGATGATTCCCTGGAGTTGGCAGTCTCCTCATCAGAGTCTTTGGTAGCCTGGCACTCAGCCAGTAATCAACAAGCGTAAGCGAAAAGCATTAGGAATTTCCTGAGGTTGAAAGCTCTTGTCTGTTTCGGCTGCATGCCTGATACCCCGCACGAAGAAAAACCTCAGTAGCAATTCCCATTCAATAAAAAGAATGTGGTTTGACAGTATTCAGCCAAAAAAATTGCCCCTGGTGCGGGGCAAGTATGAGTTGAATCTTTTGTTTTGTTTATGTGCTTCTTGCTCTAAGGCTGTGGAACCTTAACATCTTGTTCAAATAATGCCAACAAAATACATGTTTAAATGTAAAACAAAGCTCGCCTGCTGGTGGGCTTGATAATGGTTTCACCAACCAGATGTAAAAAAGCCCCCGTTAGGGGGCTAGAGGATTATCAGTTTCACTTGCTATGAAATATTACTTCGCGCAATAGACACGTGCTTCACGAGGGGTATAGATACCGAAGGTGACAAATCCCAGCAGTCCGTTTACAAAAGTCTGCTGAACTTCAGTACGAACAACTTTATCAGCACCACCGCAAACCTGAGCTGCATCAATTTGCTTGGATTGACCAATCCCGCTAACGAAGAAATGATGTGTTGTGACTTGCTGTGGCGCAGTCATTGGCGCTTTGTTTACTGAGAATGATTGTTGGGCACAGCCAGAAACAGCTGCGGCAACCAGAGCTACCATAATTAACTTTTTCATAAATGACCTTATTGTTGGTTTGGTTCGCAAAAATAATGACATGTATCATTAATTTATACATATCAGACCAGTAGTTTAACTTAGATTTGTTCTACTTCCCTAGTGATTAACTATCACATCATCCATTGCTAGCGTCAGCACATCCATTATTGCGAATAAGATAATTAATAAACTTCCCAGAGGAAAATTATGCAGGTCACTATTGATGGTGTCCCGTATGCACCTGCCAGCGCAATTTCATCGCGGATCGGGATTGCAATAACGACACATCAGCGCGCCGACGTTTTGAAACGAGCGCTTGAACAGCACATGAAGCACCTGCCAACTGGTGCGCTGGTGGTGGTTGTGGATGATGGTTCAAAACCTGCAGCGGTAGTTCCCCACGGCATGCAGCTGATTCGCCATGAAACATCACTCGGCATTGTTGCTTCGAAGAACGCCAGCCTGTCAGCCCTGATGGATGCCGGATGCGAGCATCTTTTTCTGTGGGATGATGATGCCTGGCCTATCGCCGATAACTGGCATCTTCCCTACATCGAATCACCCGAGCCACACTTGGCTTACCAGTTCCTCGATCTTGCTGGCCAGAATAAGCTCAATGACCTTTCGGTGCTTTACCGTGACGATCAGCATGTGGCGTATACCGGGCAGCGCGGCGTGATGCTGTATTACCACCGCAGCGCCATCGAGAAGGTGGGCGGATTCGATCCGGTTTATGGTCGCGGCATGTACGAGCACAGCGACCTCGCCCTGCGCATTCATAACGCTGGATTGACTACGTGGGCTTATGCCGATGTGAAAGGCTCCGAAATGCTGATCCATTCTCTCGATGAGCATGAAGCGGTGGAGCGTTCGGTACCGAAGCCAGACCGTCAGGCGCTGGTGGAACGTAACGTAAAAATCCACAACCAACGACGTGATACCGGGTTTACCGGTTATGTGGAGTACCGGCGGCAACGCGACGTGGTAATCACTACGTTACTGACCAGCCAGCCCGACCCTCAGCGCGGTACGAAAATGACCGCCTCTCCTGACATGCTGGCTAAATGGGCCTCTTCGCTGCGTAATTGTGGCCGTATTGCGCTGGTGGATGAGCTGCAGGCGGTCCCGACAGACGTTGAGATGTATCGCGTCCCTGACGTGAAGATGAATGTCTACTTCCGGCGCTGGCTGCATATCTGGCAGCACCTGCGCGATCAACCTGAATACCGGTTCGTTTGGTGTACCGATGGTACCGATGTCGAAATGCTCCGTGCACCGTGGGAAGAAATGCAGCCCGGAAATGTTTATGTCGGTTCTGAACCGAAGACCTACGCCGATACTTGGGCGAAACAGAATCATCCTGAGCGTATGTATCAGGAGTTCATCGAAGCGCACCGCAACGATATGATGCTTAACGCTGGCCTGCTGGGTGGCACCCGCGCTGATGTGATGGCGTTCGCTCACGGCATCATCCGTCTTTACTACCGGATCGAGAGTTATCGTTTCTGGAAGAAAGAACAGGCTGGTGCAGCGGTTGGTGACATGCTTGCGTTCGGCATTGTGGCGCAGTCATTCTCTGGCAGGTTGGTCACCGGGCCTCTGGTACACACCGTTTTCAAAACTGATGGTGTGGGAAAAGAAGTTGCTTGGTGGAAACATAAATGAAGGTATCAATAATGGACGAAACAAAATCTAATAGTGCGCAACAAAACAAATATGCCTCGCGAAAAAAAACGACCTTTGAGGAGGTCGCTTTAAAGGTACCGCATGGGATGAAGGATTTATCTAAAGCAAACAGAACCGGAAATATCGAGTTGATTCTGGAAAGCTGTTTTCAACGTTGACTATTTATCGTGAAAACAAGTTAACAGTACATGTTTTTGCTTGCTCTAACATTTCTATAATAAATTTATTTGGTTCGGCCTTTGATTTTTCTTCTTCCAATCTCTGATTGAGTTTTATCAGCGCAAAATTGCGGACCGCCATTGATTGTTCTTCTGGCAGAGTGGTCAAAAGGCCCGCAATGATGACATCATGAGCCATCAAAATTGTGTCGTTAGGTTTGGGGGTATTTTCGCTCATATATTTCCTGTATGGAGGTGAACAGCCATTCCTCTTGGGGCGTAGGCGTCAGTGTTCATACACTGACGGGCTGAGCATCCACTTTACCCAGGGTTAAAGCGAAGTAACACCCTAATATTCAGATAATAGCCGCCATCGTGCGGCTTTTTTATTGGAGATTTGCTGGTGGCTGAAATCATAAAGTTTGTGGTGGTCGGCCATCACTCCCGGTTAGAACATGCGCAACGCCTTGCTGCGCTGCTGGATGCCTATCTGCTTATTGATGATGGTAACCACGGCGCGAACTGGAATCATCGGCGCGCGCTTGAGTGGGCAGCAGAACAAACATGCCGGGTAATTGTAGTTGAAGATGATGCTCAGCCTTCAAACAGTTTTACTGAACTGGTGATAGGTCTCTGGCTAAACCGCTTCCCTGATTCTCTGGTGAGTTTTTATCTCGGTACAGGTCGACCACCTCAGTATCAAATGCGGATAGCCGAGCGGCTGATTGTTGCTGATAAGACTCAGGCTGACCACATCACGCTGCCGCAGCTGATACACGGGGTGTGCTATAGCGTACCTCCGCAACATATCAGTCGCGTGTTGTCTCGATGGGATAGCAGTAAGCCCGCTGATTATGCCGTGGGTGATGCTTGGGGCGGTGCAGTGGTCTATCCGTGTTACTCGCTGGTGGACCATGCAGACTTTGAATCAGTCGAGTGTCACCCTGACTCAGCGCCACGCACAGAACGGCGACGAGCGTGGAGAATCGCCTGGAAAACCGGCCAATAGGCCGGTTTAATTAGTTTTATCTTTTGCTGTCTGGAGTCCGTTTTACTGGTTCCCATGTTGCACCAGGTTTTGAAGTTGGTGGTGCCCTATGGTTATCAGGAATGGTTGTGTAATTATCGGTTTGGCCGCCACGCGGACCGCGTTCACGATATACACCGCCATCACGTCCACTAGACTGACCAGGTTTCAAACCCATAAATACCTCCACGAAATTAACCACAAAAGCGTGGCAAATACACTTTGCAGTAAGAATTTACGTTTTCAATGTGGCGATGACTCATTTTTTTAGGAGTGTTAATGCCATCACAAATACCGCGAGCATGCCGCAAGCGTGGCTGTTCTGGCACAACCACAGACCGCTCAGGCTATTGCCCTAAGCACCTTAACGAAGGCTGGCAGCAGCATCAGAGAGGACAGAGCAGGCATCAGCGAGGTTATGGCAGCAAGTGGGACAGGCTGCGACCAGTCGTTCTCGACAGAGATAACCACCTTTGTCAGGAATGCCTGCGAAATGGAAGGTATACCCCCGCTGAGACGGTGGACCACATCACCGCCAAAGCAAATGGGGGGACCGATGACCTGTCCAACCTCGAAAGCCTCTGTAAGCCTTGCCACAGGGCGAAAACAGCGGTTGAAAGACTCAAATGACATCGATTCTCATTTGGACCAGCCGAGGGGGAGGGCGGGTTGAAAGTTCAGGAACGACGCGCTAAAGGACCGCCGCCTAACCTCTTTTCACATCGCCGCAGGTTAGAAAACTTTTTTATGGGGTCCCCCACTCGATGATTAATAGGAGTTTTCGATTATGTCTGGACCACCGAAAACCCCGACCCATCTACGTTTGGTGAGGGGTAACCCATCAAAACGCCCGATTAATGAAAACGAACCAAAGCCAACTCCAGGGGTACCCCCAACGCCGAAGCATTTCGACAAGCAGGGGAAATACTGGTTCAGGCGTATGGCTGAAGAGCTCGATGCGCTTGGCGTCATGTCGCAGCTGGACGCGAGAGCACTTGAGCTTCTGGTTGAGGTTTACACCGAGTACCGGCATCACTGCGATACGCTGGAGAGAGAAGGCTACACCTACGCCGTTTATAGCGACGAAGAGCCAGACGAAGGCAAAGAGCGAGAGATTCGCATGATCAAGGCTCACCCGGCCGCCATTATGAAAGCTGATGCCTGGAAACGTCTGCGCGCCATGCTCGGTGAGTTCGGCATGACGCCAGCCAGCCGCTCTAAAGTGAATGCAAAAGGTCCTGATGCGGTTGATCCGCTGGCCGAGTTTATGAAAGCGAGGGATTAATGGCTAAGGTTGCAGAAGGCATCCGCTACGCCGAGAGGGTGGTGGCGGGGGAAATTATTGCCTGTGAGTATGTGCGCCTTTCCTGTCAGCGTTTTCTTGACGATCTGGCACACGGCGAAGAGCGCGGTATTTTCTTCAGTGAGCCGCGCGCGCAGCACATTTTGAATTTCTATAATTTTGTGCCTCACGTAAAAGGCGCTCTGGCAGGCCAGCCTATCGAGCTGATGGACTGGCATGTTTTCATCCTGATTAATATTTTTGGTTTTGTTATCCCGCTGGTTAACGAAGAGACGGGGGAAACCGTTCTGCGTAACGATGGCAGCGGTCGGCCGGTGATGGTTCGGCGTTACCGTACAGCAGATGTTGAGGTGGCCCGTAAAAATGCCAAATCAACGCTTTGCTCCGGTGTGGGGCTTTATATGGCTGGCGCAGACGGTGAGGGCGGGGCGGAGGTTTATTCCGCTGCAACCACCCGTGACCAGGCGCGAATTGTTTTTGAAGACGCGAAAAATATGGTCAAGAAGGCGAAAGCCACTCTTGGGCGGATCTTCGAATTCAACAAGCTCGCTATCTACCAGGAGCAAACGGCCTCCAAATTCGAGCCTTTATCATCAGATGCGAACAACCTCGACGGCCTGAACATTCATTGCGCCATCGTCGACGAGCTGCATGCTCATAAAACCCGTGACGTCTGGGACGTTCTTGAGACGGCCACCGGCGCGCGCCTGCAATCTCTGCTTTTCGGTATCACCACCGCCGGATTCAACAAAGAAGGCATCTGTTACGAACTACGCGATTACGCAATCAAGGTCCTGCGCGGCCTGGTTAAAGACGATACGTTTTTTGCCATCATCTACACCTTAGATGAAGGTGACGATCCCTTTGATGAAAAAGTCTGGCAGAAGGCGAATCCGGGGCTGGGTATCTGTAAGCGCTGGGATGACCTGCGACGCCTGGCTAAAAAGGCGAAAGAGCAGGTTTCGGCCAGAATTAACTTTTTCACCAAGCACATGAATATCTGGGTTACCGCTGAGTCAGCCTGGATGGACATGATGAAATGGGAGAAATGCGAGTTTATCGCTCCGCAGCACGAACTTAAAACATACCCATCCTGGGTGGGCGTTGACCTGTCAAACAAAATTGATATCTGTGCGGCCGCGAAAGTCTGGCGCGCGCCAGATGGCCACGTTCATGCGGATTTTAAATTCTGGCTACCGGAAGGACGCCTTGAGAAATGTTCACGCCAGATGGCAGAGCTCTATCGTAAGTGGTCCGGGATGGACAAGCTGATCCTTACCGACGGGGATGTGATCGACCATGCTCAGATTAAGGAAGAGCTGCAGGTGTGGGTTGCTGGCGAGAGTCTGAAAGAAATTGGCTTCGACCCGTGGAGTGCGACGCAGTTCAGCCTTGCGCTGGCAGAAGAAGGACTGCCGCTGGTGGAAGTTCCGCAGACGGTTCGCAATTTCTCTGAGGCGATGAAAGAGGTCGAAGCACTGGTATACGGTGGCCGCTTCCATCACAGCGATCACCCGGTAATGAACTGGATGATGTCCAACGTAACCGTCAAACCTGACCGGAACGAGAACATTTTCCCGAACAAGTCCACACCAGAGGCCAAGATTGATGGCCCGGCGGCATTGTTCACAGCAATGAGCCGCGTTCTGGTAAACGGTGGTAACGACCAGCAGGATCTCTCCGGATTCTTCAATAATCCCATCATGGTAGGTTTCTGATGAAAAAAAACAAACAGCCAGGCAGGGTGAAAAGCGCTCTGCTTAACTGGCTTGGTGTGCCTATCAGTCTGACTACCGGCACGTTCTGGGAGGAATGGTTTGGCACCAGCAACAGCGGAAAGGTGGTCACGGCCGATAAAGCCATCCAGCTATCGGCTGTGTGGGCATGCGTAAGACTGTTAAGCGAGTCTATTTCAACCCTGCCGCTGAAAATATACGTTCGACAGCCTGACGGTTCGCGTAAAGCGGCAACTGATCATCCTGCCTATTCGATACTGTGCCGCCGACCCAATTCAGAAATGACACCATCACGCTTTATGTTGATGGTTGTCGCCAGTATTTGCCTGCGCGGGAACGCCTTCATTGAGAAGAAATTCATCGCAAACCGCCTGGTTTCGCTGGTGCCTTTGCTGCCGCAGAACATGGTGGTTAAACGTCTCTCTACCGGGGCGCTGGAATACAAATACACTGAAAACGGAAACGAGCGCGTCATTCCGGTCAAAAACATCATGCACATTCGCGGGTTCGGTCTGGACGGCGTTTGCGGCATGATGCCGATGAAGACTGGCCGGGATGTGATCGGTTCTGCAATGGCTGTAGAAGAGTCTGCGGCAAAAATATTCGAGCAAGGATTACAAAGTTCTGGCTTCCTGACAGCGGAACAAGCATTAAGCGATGAGCAGAGGGAAAGGCTCCGGGAGTACATGGCAAAGTTCACCGGCTCAAAGAATGCCGGAAAAATAATGGTGCTGGAGGGAGGTCTAAAGTACCAGGGCGTTACCATGAATCCCGAAAACGCCCAGATGCTGGAAAGCCGATCTTTCAGTATTGAGGAAATCTGCCGCTGGTTTCGCGTGCCTCCTTTCATGGTTGGCCACACCACGAAACAAAGCAGCTGGGCATCCAGCCTTGAGGGCATGAACCTGCAGTTCCTGACTCATACTCTTAGACCGCTGCTGGTGAATATTGAGCAAGAAATTGGCCGGTGCTTACTCGACAGCGATGACGAAGTGTTTGCAGAGTTCTCCGTTGAAGGACTGTTGCGCGCTGACAGCGCAGGGCGTGCTGCTTACTATACCAGCGCGCTTCAGAATGGCTGGATGTCCCGTAATGACGTTCGTCGCCTTGAGAACATGCCGCCAATTGAAGGGGGCGATATTTACACCGTTCAGCTCAACCTGACGCAACTGAAAAATCTCGAAAGCAGCAACACTGCTGTTCAGGCACTGGCCCTACGAGAGCTGCATAACCACGTATTCCCCGATATTTCCTTTGAACAATCTCCGCTGAAACAGGCCGCTTAGGAGCACTTTCCTGATGAGCAAAAAACAACTTCCGGTAGCACCGGCGGGTCGCCCCTGCGCGCGCGTTACCTGTGAAACATTACCGTCCGCACTGGACCGCTGGGACGGCGGGATCAAAGCGGCTGCCACCGACGATAACAGCATTTCTGTTTTTGATGTTATCGGGCAGGACTACTGGGGCGAAGGGGTAACAGCTAAACGTATTGCCGGTGCGCTTAGGGCGATGAACGGCACCGACGTCACGGTGAATATCAACTCACCTGGCGGGGACATGTTCGAAGGTCTGGCTATTTATAACCTGCTCCGCGAATACGAAGGCCGCGTAACGGTGAAGGTGCTGGGCATTGCCGCAAGCGCCGCCTCGATAATTGCGATGGCCGGGGATGATATTCAGATTGGCCGAGGTGCCTTCCTGATGATCCACAACTGCTGGGTCTACGCGATGGGAAACCGCCATGATTTTGCAGAACTGGCACAGTCACTGGAACCCTTCGATACCGCTATGGCTGACATCTACGCGGCGCGCTCCGGCCTTGATATGGCCGCTGTGCAGAAGCTGATGGACGCGGAAAGCTATATCGGTGGCAGTGATGCTGTGGCGAAGGGACTGGCAGACAGCTTGCTTTCTGCAGATGCGGTCAGCGACGGCGACGAATCGCCTGCAGCCGCGCTTCGCAAACTTGATGCATTGCTGGCCAAGACCAACACCCCGCGCTCTGAGCGCAGAAAACTCATTAAAGCCTTATCCGGTGGCATGCCTGGCGCTGTCACCACCAACGACGGTACGCCGGGCGCTGCCGAAGACATCAAACCTGAAACCATCAATTCACTTGAAAGCGCCCTGGCGGCGTTAGTCAAATAAGGACCCTTTATGTCTGAAGTAAACGATATTCTGAAAAAAGTCACGGCCAGCATTGAAGAGGCAACCGGCAAGTTCAACGCGAAAGCAGAAGAAGCAGTGAAGGAGGCGCAGAAGTCCGGCAAGCTGTCAGAAGAAACAAAGGCAGCCGTTGATAAAATGGCTTCTGAGTTCAACGCACTGCGTGAGGCAGAAAAAACGCTGAAGGCAGCTATGGGCGAACTGGAGCAACATGTTGCCCAGATGCCGCTGGCAAACGCGAAGCATGTTGTGGAGTCAATCGGCCAGCAGGTGATCTCTGCTGAAGCGCTGAAAACCTTTGCCTCCGGGGTGGAAGGTGGCAAACGTATCAGTATCCCGGTTAAGGCGGCACTGACTTCTGCTGATGTGCCTGATGGCGTTATCGAACCCCAGCGAATTCCGGGCATCGATACGGCACCGAAGCAGCGCCTGTTCATCCGCGATCTGATTGCGCCTGGTCGCACTTCCTCCCCTGCTATTTTCTGGGTGCAACAGACTGGCTTTACCAACAACGCGAAAGTGGTTCCTGAAAATACACAGAAACCATACAGCGAAATTGAGTTTACGCCGAAAATCACTGGCGTAAGCACCATCGCTCACCTGTTCAAAGCCTCAAAGCAGATCCTAGATGACTTCGCACAGCTGCAGTCGACCGTTGATGCAGAAATGCGCTACGGACTGAAGTACGCGGAAGAGCAGGAAATTCTCTTCGGTGATGGTACCGGCGTGCATCTGCACGGCATTGTTCCTCAGGCGTCAGCATTTAACCCGGCGTTTACTGTAGAACAGCAGAGCGGTATTGACGATCTGCGTCTGGCAATGCTGCAGGCGCAACTGGCTCGCTTCCCGGCATCCGGCCACGTTCTTCACTTCATTGACTGGGCGCGGATCGAACTGACCAAAGACAGCCTGGGCCGCTACATCCTGGCTAACCCTGCAGCGCTGACTGGACCGACGCTGTGGGGCTTGCCGGTTGTTGCCACGGAAGCGGCGGCCTTCCAGGGTAAATTCCTGACCGGTGCTTTCAACGCTGGGGCGCAAATCTTCGACCGCGAAGATGCCAACGTCGTTATCTCCACGGAGAACGCTGACGACTTCGAGAAAAACATGATCACCATCCGTTGCGAGGAACGTCTGGCGCTGGCCGTTAAACGCCCTGAAGCGTTCGTGTATGGCTCCTTCAGTACCGGCTCAGGTAGCTGATAAACACTGCGGCCTTCGGGCCGCTTTCACAGGTGGGAAAATGAAACTGATCGCACTCAAACCGATTTATTTCGGCGGTACCGTCGTTACTGAGGGGCTTCCGCTGGAAACTCTGGAACAGCACGGTCGCGAGCTCATCAAAAAAGGCTATGCGATGCTCGATGAATCAGAAAATCCTGCAGAGCAGGAACAGCAGCAGGAACAGCAGCAGGAACAGCAGCAGGAACAGCAGCAGGAACAGCCGGAAGTAAAAGTGGACAAGAAGGCGAAAAAATAATGGTCGATCTTGATGTGGTGAAACAGCACTGCCGCATTGATAGCGACTTTACCGGTGATGACGGCCTGCTGACTTTATACACCGGTGCGGCGGCGCGGTACGTCCAAACGTGGACAAGGCGAACGCTCTATGAAAATCAAAGCTCCCCTGGCTACGCAGATGACCCGGACCCTATTCTACTTAATGATGATGTTAAGGCGGCAATGCTACTGCTGATAGGTCACTGGTACGCGAATCGTGAATCTATTGTTATCGGTGAGACCGTGGCTCAGGTCCCCTTTGCCGTCGAAGCTCTACTTCAGCCTTACAGGATTTATGGCCTATGAATTCTTTACGTGCTGGCGAGCTCAATAAACGCATCAGATTAGAGAAAATGGAAACTCAGCGGGGACCGCTTGGAGAACCTCTCCCGTCAATTGCGGTGGAGGTTGCTACTGTATGGGCAAAGGCGGAAAACGTATCTAATCGAAAAATCCGCACAATCGACCAGCAGCAGGTGGTTGAAACCTGGCTATTCACGATCCGGCTACGTCCAGACATTCAAGCTGACTGGAAAGTAACATGGAATGAAGAGGTCTATACCGTACGCGCTGTTGACCGTAGCAATCCTGATCGATGTGTAATTACGGCTGAACGGGATATCCGACATGATAGAACAGGCAATTAAAACCTCGCTTGAACGCCTTTCCGGAATGGCTGTTTATCCTCTCCTGCTGCCAGACAGTGAGCAAAACGGAATTACTTTTCAGCTGATATCAGACCCGGATATAGAAAACGGGATGGTGCGTACAGGGCTGATAGCTGGGCGCTTTCAAATCTCAATGTATAAAGTGGGTGATTACACCGGGCTGGTCAAACTGGATAAGGCTATCTGGTCTCACTGGAAAGGTATTATCCACGGAGAGCTTGAAGGTTATCCAGTTCAATATATTCAGCGTGGAAATATTCTGCAGGACAAGGCGACTCTTACCAGTAATCAGGTTCAGTACAAGTTTATCCGAGATTACGTACTTTATTATTATGAGGAGTCATCATGATCCGCATGGAGGTCAAAGGACTTCAAGAACTCGAGCGTCAGCTCCTTGCCCTTGGTGAAAAGGTTGGTACGCAGGTTTTACGGGAGGCAGGAAAAGCAGCTCTTGAACCTGTTCTGGAAGATATGAAAGCGCATGCTGGGTATGACGAAACAGCAAAAGATGAGCATATGCGTGATTCAATAAAAATCCGCTCATCTTCTTCGAAAGCTAAAGGCAATGCGGTTGTTTATCTTCGCGTTGGCCCGAGCAAAAAACACTTCATCAAAGCGTTGGCTCAGGAGATGGGGACTGTGAAGCAGGTCGCCAGTCCGTTCATCCGTCCGGCGCTCGATTATCAAAAAGCGAAAGTTCTGCGCATCCTCGCAATAGAAATACGTGACCGTATTGAAAACCATCGGTAGCGCTCGCTGCCATCATCAAAGAGAGAGAAATTATGGCTGATAATAAAACTTCGCCAGAGTACGCGATGCTACCTGCTGGCACTGTCGTTATGTGGGGGGCTGCGGGCAGCGACGTAGCAACAATGAAACCGCTTATCAACTGTAAAGCACTGGGTGCCACAGGCCAGACGGGAGGCTTCGTAGACTGCACCACGCTCATTGATAAAAGCAAACAGTTTATTTCTGACCTGCCGGAAGGCCCGGAAAAATCACTAGGGTTCATTGACGATCCAGCTAACCAGGACTTTGCCGATTTCCTCAATGCGGCAGAGAACCGTGAAACAGTTCAGTTTTACGTTGAGCTGCCAAACGGGCGAACAGCGAATATGATCCTGGCCCTGTCTGGCTGGCAGATGAATGAAATCATTGCCCCGGCGAGCGAGGTTATTCAGATTACAGTTCAGGGTAAACAGAACAATATTACCTGGGGTACTGCTGCTGGCAGCTGAACATAAACGTTATTCATTGGCCGCCTCACGGCGGCTTTTTATTATTTAACTTTCAGGAATTACTATGACTACCATCGATGTTTCTGCACTGAAATCAGCTCTTCTGAGGCCTAAAAATACCATTGTTACCGCCGAAATTTTCGGCACCACCGTTTATCTACGACGTATGACGGCGGGTGAGCTTATCGATCATGAAGAAGCGTTGCGTGACAGCCAGATTGCTGAGGATGCGCGCAAAGCTTCCGAACTCAGTGTGCAGTTGATTGTCGATTGTCTTGTTCATCCCGACGGCAGCCTAATCGCAGTTGAAGACAAACCAACCGCAGCAGAGCTGCTGCAAGCGCATGACAATGTGGCCCTGTTGGACGCTATTGCCATCGTTAAAAAGCATGCCCTGGGCAAACTTGAAGACGCGGAAAAAAACTAACGAGCTCGCCCTGGCTGGAGTTTATTTTCTGGTTGGCTGACCGCTGGGGCGAGCCTGATCCATCAAAGATAGCTGCACTACCTGTAGAAACCCTCTATCACTGGCGTGCGTATTTTCTGCGTACTGGTGCCATAAGCCGTCCTGGTGAAGAGTTTTCTCCGATTCCTGAAACCCCGCCTCCTGCTGTAGTTAATAATGTTGACGACCAGTGTGCGGCCGTAATGAGAGCGTTAATGTAATGGCTGACGTTGCTTCCCTTGCCGTCGGGCTGCATCTCAACGCAGCCAATTTTAAATCTCAGTTGATGGGTGCATACGGTGATGCTGAGAATTCTTCAAAGCGTTTCAACCGTAACGCACAAGAAGATGCAAAAAAGACAGATGAAGCTTATTCCCGGATGGGTAAAACCATCGCAGGTGTTGCTGGCCGCCTGGCAGGATTTGCCGGTGCCGGTTTATCTCTTGGCACCATAATTGCGACTACGCGGGAATATGGACAGGCTTTGTCCGATCTTTCTGCAATCACCGGTGCTACAGGTACCCAGTTAAAAACGCTTGATGAAGCAGCTCAGGAGATGGGGCGAAGCACTGAATACAGTGCGAGTCAGGCTGTGGAAGCTCTGAAGCTGATGGCATCCGCTAAACCTGAACTTCTTCAAACCGCAGACGGGCTTACTGAGGCGACCAAGAGCGCGCTTACTCTTGCTCAGGCGGCAGGCTCTACTTTGCCAGATGCAACCCGCACTCTGGCCCTTTCGCTTAACCAGTTCGGAGCAGGGGCTCAGGAAGCGGATCGTTATATCAATGTGCTCGCTGCCGGTGCCAAATTCGGGGCGTCGGAAATAGCAGATACCGCTGCGGCTATTAAAAATGGCGGTGTGGCCGCTGCTCAGGCAGGTGTCGGGTTTGAAACGCTGAATGCTGCGATTCAGGTTCTGGCCGAGCGTGAAATCAAAGGCGGTGAAGCAGGTACTGCGCTCAGAAACGTTATTCTTGCACTGGAGAAGGGGACCGACAAAACGCTCAAACCTTCGGTTGTTGGTCTTAGCGGCGCGCTTGAGAACCTGTCGAAGAAAAACCTCTCTACAGCACAAGCCGTAAAACTATTCGGGGTTGAGAATATTAATGCTGCATCGGTGCTGGTGGACAATCGCAACAAACTTGGCGCGCTGACCCAGGCTCTCACCGGCACACAGACTGCGCATGAGCAGGCCGCTATCCGCGTGAATAACCTGAATGGCGACATCATGGGGCTGACCAGTGCTTTTGAAGGGATGATCATTAAAATTGGTCAAAGCAGTACCGGCCCTCTGCGTTCCGGTATCCAGTCAGTAACCGATGGTATCAATCTGCTTACCGATAATTTCAATGCTGTTGCAAGCGTAGCTTTGTACACATTGATTCCCGTTCTCTCAACAAAGCTAACTGCAGGTCTTCGCGAAAACGTGAGTGCCTGGCAACAAAATCAGGCAGCCGTAAAAGCTGCGGCTGCGGCCCAGGCTGAAGGTGCACGCAAAACGCCGGAAGCAACTGCCGCCACGCTTGAGCGCAATGATGCAGAGTTTGGGTACTACCGCCAGATGGAAAAGACCGCCAGGCAGCAAGGCCTGAACGTTAATTACCAGGGGGAGTTTAACCGGTTAATTAGAGAAGAAACCGAGCAAACGAATCTGGCAACCCGAGCAAAAATGCAGCTTGCTGCAGCGAATCGGCAGGTCTCAGTATCTGCTCGGGCTGCCTCGGTTGCAGTTGGGCTTGCTCGTGGGGCTTTAGCACTGGTTGGAGGGCCGTTCGGTGCTGCAATGCTGGCAGGTTCTGCGCTTTTGTATTTTCATCAGCAGGCGAAAGATGCTCGTCAATCTGCAATTAACCTCAAAGATGCGGTAATTGAAACCACTGCTGCGCTGATGCAGATGTCTGATAAACAACTGGCCGTTAAGCAGATTGACCTGCAAGACCAATATGAAAATCAGGTGACTCAGCGTAACCAGCTTATTAAGGAAATTCAGGACGCAGACAGCAGACTTGATAGCCTCGGTGGTTTCGACCCATTCCGGCAGAAAAAAGGGGTTGAGGACAGCAAAAAACGAGCAGAAGCAGACCTTGAAGCGGTAAATAAAGGGTTAGAGACAACACAGTCTAACCTTGAGAATATTAGTAAGGCACGATTTCTGGTTCAGACAGGGATTGCAGATCAAGCTAAATCGCTCGCGAGTGACATCAAAACTATTACAGCTGAGACCGCGAAAGCTGGGGAGGGGGTTACCACGCCGTGGACTGGAGAAGATACTGAAAAGGCTAAGAAGGAAACGGTTAATCAGTACCTTCAGTTGCGCAGGGAGATAGAAGAAGCTCACGCAACCAGCCTTAGCAGAATCGACCTGCAGGAAAGAGCCAGTCAGGAAAAGCTGACCGCAGCTGCCCGTAAAAATGGAGCAAGTGATCAGGACCTGCAGCGCACGTTGCTGATGAATGCTGAGAATTATCAGAAACAACGCGTAGAGCTTGCAGAGCAGTACTCACCCGCGCAAACGGCTATAAATCAGGAAAAGGAAGCCAGTCAGGAGCTGAAGTCGCTACTTGATGCCCGTCTGATTAATGAAAAGGAATTCATGGCAGCGCGAGTGAAGCTGTCACAGGATACCTCCCGTCAAATCCTGCAGGCGCAGGCGGATGCTCTTTCAGCACCTCGTCTTGAGCTTGCCGGTGACGTTGATCCACTTGCCCAGCAAAGAAATCAACTTATACAGCAGCAAAGCCTGATCGAGACTTATTATCGCAATGGCGCAGTAAGTAAGCAGCAGTACGAAATGCTGATGCAGAAGAGCACTAAAGATTCTGCTGATGCTCAGTATCAGACCGCGCTGGAATTATATCGCTCACAGAGTGACTTCAATAATCTGGCGATCGGTCTGGTGGAGGCTACTCGTGACCGTACCACTAATGTCCTGACGGGGCTGTTGACAAAAACTCAGACCTTTAAAGAGGGCTTGACCAACCTGTTCTCCACGTTAACTCAGTCGATAATTCAGAACCTAGTCGATATGGCAGCCCAGGCGTTGCTAACTAATACGATTCTGAGTTCCATCATGAGCGTAGGTTCGAGTGTATTTGGTGCTGTTGGTAGCGGTGCGGCGGCCAGTTCAGGAACAGCGATTGCCGATTATGGAAGCAACTTCCAGTTCAACGCTAAAGGAGGCGTTTATTCGTCCTCAGATTTGAGCACTTATAGCGGTCAGATCGTCGATAATCCTACGTTTTTTGCTTTCGCAAAAGGTGCCGGAGTAATGGGAGAAGCTGGACCGGAGGCGATCATGCCGCTAACCCGTGCAGCGGATGGTTCACTTGGGGTGCGTGCTGTTAATGGTGCTGGAGCGGGAGGCGACATTGCGCCGAAGGTTTATATCACTATTGATTCAAACGGTAATACATCCACACAGGCACCCTCAGGGCTGGAACAGTTCGGTGCTGATGTAGGGCGTTTTGTCGATCAGCGATATAAGCAAAATGTCATGCGTGATATCCGCCCTGGTGGTGATATCTGGAATGCAATGAAAGGAACCCGATAAACATGGCTATCGAAACCTTCTCCTGGAGCCCCAGAGTTAGCCCGACGCAAACCGTTTCGTTCAGGACAAGAAGCGCTAAGTTTGGGGATGGTTACGAGCAGATTTCTGGCGACGGTATCAATTCTCGCAGCCAACAATGGGAAATGAATTTTGTTGGAACTGAGGAATACATTCAGTCGATAAAAACCTTTCTTGACAGGCATGGAGGTACAAAAGCGTTTCAGTGGAAACCACCGCTTGAGCAGCTTGGCTTATATCGTTGTGCCGAGTATAACCCCACACCGATGGGCGGTGAGAACTACTCCCTTTCCGCAACTTTCCAACAGGCATTCAAACCATGAGTCTCAATGCAGATTATCAGAAGCTTGAGCCCGGCGATGCAGTCAGGCTTTATGAGGTCGATGGAACGGCCTTTGGTACAGGTGAGGTGCTGAGATTTCACAGCTACAACCTGGCCCATACTGAGGCGGAAATTGTCGCAGCAGGGGGAGACGAAAATAATCTCCCGGCTAAATCAATCTGGTGGCAGGGTGAGGAGTATAAAGCCTGGCCCTGTCAGATTGAGGGGATCGAGGCATCTACCAGTGGAAGTAGTGCTCAGCCAAAATTATCGGTGGCCAACCTTGATAGCTCCATTACGGCTCTTTGTCTGGCTTATGACGATATGCTGCAGGCGAAAGTGACCATCCATGACACGCTGAGCAAATATCTTGACGCGATTAACTTTGCCGACGGCAATCCAACAGCTGACCCGACCCAGGAAAAGCTGAAGGTTTTCTACATCGATGCAAAGAGTAGTGAAACCAACGAAGTGGTTGAGTTCACGCTATCCAGCCCGATGGACCTGCAGGGGCAAATGATCCCTACTCGGCAGCTTCATTCCCTGTGTACCTGGTGCATCCGGAACAAGTATCGTACCGGCGATGGCTGCGATTATGCGGGGACCAACTATTTCGACAAAAACAACAACCCTGTCAGCGATCCGTCGCTTGATGAATGCAACGGCACTCTGACGGCCTGCAAACTTAGGTTCGGTGAAAATAACGAGCTCTCGTTTGGTGGGTTCCCTGGCACGTCTTTGATCAGGAGCTGATATGCGGCAGAAAACCATTGATGCCATTATGGCGCATGCTGCAGCTGAATATCCTCTTGAGTGTTGCGGCGTGGTGGCGCAGAAAAGCCGCGTTGAACGTTATTTCCCGTGCCGCAACCTTGCCACGGAGCCGGAGGACAATTTTGTCCTCTGCCCGGAAGATTACGCAGCTGCTGAGGACTGGGGCACGGTGATCGCCATCGCTCACAGTCACCCTGATGCCACGACACAGCCGAGCGAACTGGATAAAGCGCAATGCGACGCAACGCTTTTACCCTGGCATATTGTGAGCTGGCCGGAGGGTGATTTACGCACCATCCAGCCGCGCGGAGAACTGCCGCTGCTGGAGCGTCCGTTTGTGCTTGGCCACTTCGACTGCTGGGGGCTGGTAATGAGCTATTTCCGGCAAACGCATGGTATCGAGCTACACGATTACCGGGTTGATTATCCCTGGTGGGAAAATGATTATTCGGACAATTTCTATCAGGATTGCTGGTACGAATGTGGATTCCGTGAGTTTGATGGGCCGCCGAAACCCGGTGATATGGTGATCATGCAGGTCCAGGCTGATAAGTGGAATCACGCGGGGATTCTGCTTGAGGGTAATATGCTGTTGCACCACCTATACGGGCATCTGAGCCAGCGCGTGCCGTATGGTGGTTACTGGCAAGAACGGACAATGAAAATTGTTCGTTATAAAGATCTAAAGGGAGATGAAGAATGCAGGAAGTTATGAGTCGTATTGAGCTTGGTGGTGTGCTCGGCAAAACCTTCGGCAAAGTTCACCACCGACTAATCTCTCGAGTGAGTGAAGCGGGGGTTGCACTCGCTAAAACCATCCCTGGATTTGAGCAGTTTATGATATCCAGTCAGCGCCGAGGACTCACTTTTTCCGTTTTCGAAGGGAAAAGAAATATTGGTGAGGATGATCTTGGCTTTCCGGTTACCGGCGACGTTATCCGCATTGTTCCAATAATCATTGGCAGTAAAAAAGCGGGTGTACTGCAAACAATCCTTGGCGCAGTTCTGGTCGTTGTCGGGGTTGCGATAGGCTATTTTTCAGCGGGTACATTATCTGCGGCCGGTTATGGTGTCGCACAATTTGGTGCGGCGATGATGGTCGGCGGTGTTGTGCAAATGCTTTCCCCTCAGCCAACCGGATTGGCCAGCAAACAAAGCGCAGATAACCGCGCATCCTACGCGTTCGGCGGAGTTACAAACACTGCAGCTCAGGGCTACCCGGTCCCGCTCCTTTATGGTCGCCGGCGTATAGGCGGAGCGATTATTTCTGCCGGAATTTATGTCGAAGATCAGCAGTAGATAACGAACCTTTTACAGGCCACCTTCGGGTGGCTTTTTTTATGGGCGCAATATGGCTACAGATAAAGTGTTAAAGGGCCGCAAGGGCGGCAGCTCCAGTTCTCGAACTCCTACTGAACAGCCAGATGATCTGCAATCTGTAGCGAAGGCAAAAATCCTCGTTGCGCTTGGGGAAGGGGAGTTTGCGGGGCAGCTAACCGGCAAAGATATCTACCTGGACGGGACGGCGCTGGAGAACTCCGACGGCTCCCAAAACTTCAGCGGCGTGACGTGGGAGTTTCGCGCGGGAACGCAGGCGCAAAAATACATTCAGGGCATTCCCGGAACCGAAAATGAAATCAGCGTGGGTACCGAAGTTTCCAGTGTTACCGCATGGACGCGTACTTTCACTAACACCCAACTATCGGCAGTACGCCTGCGCCTGAAATGGCCGTCTCTGTTTAAACAGGAAGACGATGGGGATTTGGTCGGCTATTCGATTAACTACGCGATTGACCTGCAGACGGACGGCGGAACATGGCAGACAGTACTCAATACCAGCGTGACCGGCAAAACGACGTCTGGTTATGAGCGCAGCCACCGTATCGATTTACCGCAGGCTGGCAGTACCTGGACAATTCGGCTGCGTAAAATTACTGCTGACGCCAACAGCGCGAAGATCGGCGACACGATGACGCTGCAGAGCTTCACCGAGGTGATTGACGCAAAGTTACGCTATCCAAACACCGCGCTGCTGTATATTGAGTTTGATTCAAGCCAGTTTAACGGCTCTATCCCTCAGATCTCATGCGAGCCACGCGGCCGAGTTATCCGAGTCCCTGACAACTACGACCCGGAAACCCGAACCTATAACGGAACATGGACAGGGGCGTTTAAATGGGCCTGGACTGATAACCCCGCCTGGATATTTTACGACCTGGTGGTAACCGACCGGTTCGGCCTTGGTAACCGACTCACCGCAGCTAACATCGATAAATGGACGCTATATCAGGTGGCTCAGTATTGCGATCAGCAGGTACCGGACGGAAAAGGCGGCAGCGGTACCGAACCTCGTTATATCTGCAACGTTTATGTACAGGAACGTAACGATGCCTACACCGTACTACGAGACTTTGCTGCCATATTTCGAGGCATGACCTACTGGGGTGGTGATCAGATTGTAGCCCTGGCTGATATGCCCCGTGATGTGGATTACAGTTATACGCGTTCCAACGTAATTGATGGTCGTTTTACCTATGCCAGCAGCACGACGAAAACGCGCTATACCACGGCTCTTGTGTCCTGGTCCGATCCAGATAACGCCTACGCCGACGCTATGGAGCCGGTATTTGAGCAGGAGCTGGTGGCGCGGTACGGCTTCAATCAGCTGGAAATGACAGCCATCGGCTGTACCAGACAGTCTGAAGCAAACCGAAAAGGCCGCTGGGGCATCCTCACCAACAACAAGGATCGCGTTGTTTCGTTTGATGTCGGGCTGGACGGAAACATTCCGCAGCCGGGCTACATCATCGCCGTGGCAGACGAGTTGCTTTCCGGAAAGGTTATGGGCGGTCGCATCAGCGCCGTTAACGGTCGCGTTATCAAACTTGACCGCGTAGCTGATGCCGCAGTCGGTGATCGACTGATTCTCAATCTTCCGTCAGGAGCGTCACAGAGCAGGACTATCCAGGCGGTGAACGGTGAATCAGTAACTGTGACTACTGCATACAGTGAGGCGCCACAGGCCGAAGCTGTCTGGGTTGTGGAATCTGACGAGCTTTACGCTCAGCAGTACCGCGTTGTCAGCGTAAGCGATAACGATAATGGCACCTTCTCGATCACCGCCGCATGGCACGATCCGGATAAATATGCCCGTATCGATACTGGCGCAATTATCGACCAGCGGCCAATAAGTGTAATTCCTCCTGGTAATCAGTCACCGCCAGCTAACATCGTGATCAGCTCGTTTTCTGTGGTTCAGCAGAATATCAGCGTCGAGACTATGCGCGTGAGCTGGGACCAAGCACAAAATGCTATCGCCTATGAGGGGCAGTGGCGCCGCAACGATGGAAACTGGGTGAACATGCCGCGAAGTTCCACTACGTCATTTGACGTACCGGGGATTTATGCCGGGCGCTACCTGGTGCGCGTGCGTGCAATCAATGCTGCAGAAATTTCCTCAGGATGGGGATATTCAGAAGAGAAGACGCTGACCGGCAAAGTAGGTAATCCGCCTAAGCCAGTAGGATTCACGGCCACGGGCATTAACTGGGGCATTCGTCTTAACTGGGGCTTCCCGGCAAACACCGGTGATACGCTAAAAACGGAAATTCAGTACACAGCCAACAGTGACTTTTCAAATCCACTCTTGCTGTCAGACGTGCCTTATCCTTCCGCTGAATATACCCAACTCGGGCTTAAGGCTGGGCAAGAATTCTGGTACCGGGCGCAGCTGGTCGACAGAACAGGTAACGAATCCGGGTATACCGACTGGGTAAGGGGGATGTCTAATGATAACGCCGATGATTATCTGGGCGATATCGCAGACGATTTCCTAACCTCTGCCGACGGGGAACGCCTCACCGGTGACATCGATACCAACATTGAGGGAATTCTACAGAACGCCCTGGCGAACCACGGAACAGTTGAGCACCAGTGGGCACAATACGGTGAAGTGCGTGCCGATATCCTTGTTGTTAAAACGACCATTGCTGAGGTAGATAAGGCAATGGCCGAAATGTCGACGCAGGTGCAGGCCCAGATCAATGACGTCACGGCTGCACTGGAGGACAAGCTTACCGCAGTGGTCGATGCCTCAGGTGCTTCGGCAATCTACACCCTTAAAACAGGCGTGAGGATAAACGGCATCATGTATAACGCCGGGATGTCGATTGCCGTTCTGGCGCAGGCAGGGCAGCCGATTGTTACCCGAGTAGGTTTCAACGCTAACCAGTTCGTACTGATGAGTGGCAGTGGTGATACCCAGTATTCGCCGTTCGCGGTGGTTAATGGCCAGGTCTTCATCAGCTCAGGGTTTATTCAGGATGGTACGATCACCAACGCCAAAATCGGTAACTTTATCCAGTCCAACAATTATGTCGACGGGCAGTCCGGGTGGAAACTGGATAAAGGAGGTACCTGGGAAAACTACGGCAGCGACGGGGAGGGCGCAAGAAAGACTACGAATGTAACGGACAGCATCAGGGACGCGAACGGCGTTCTCCGCGTACAGATTGGTAAAATTACGGGGGTATTTTGATGACGTGGGGCATTCAGACGTGGGATGCCAATGGCAACCCGAACAATTACGGTATTAAGCCAGTTTCAGTGGTAGGCCGCATCCCGCTTTCTGAGGGGCAAAACTCCGGAAGCTGGTCATTTACCATTCCGGACGGAATGAAGGTCGGGTTTGTCGTTTCTCTGGATAAGGGGGCGGTCTCTGTGGGACGACGTATTGTCGCCAGCGGAAATACGATAACTCTTTCCGCGGCAAGCAGCGTAGGGATTGGAAACTATCCAGCCTCTGAATGTGAGCTCGTAGTTTTTGTGGAGAAAGCATAATGGCAGATTATGGCGCGTTGATTGCTCTGGAAAGCGGAAATCCTTTTATTACCCCACAGTCCACACCATTCTGTCTATACAGAAAGGTAGTAGTTAACTCAGTAGCAAGCGGGGCATATCACGGTGCATCTGCAGCAGTAGCTCTGGACGTGTCTTATCCAGCAATGGTTTTTTGCAAAACAAGTGATACAGCTCAGCCTACAATGGTCACTGCGGCCAGATCAGGAGGAAATATTCTTGTTGGATCGAGCAATCCTTATGGACAGGCACATACATTAACGGCCTACATCTTTGCTATCTACCCGCAGACATTGCCAAAATGGGGATTTGCTATCTGGGATGCTGCCGGGAAGTTGGTTCTGACAAACGAGAGCCGGATATTGAGTGACCTTGTGACTGTTGGGACGCCGGGAGCTACGACAGGTGGAATTAATATTGACGTCACTTTACCTGGGAGTTATGCGGTGGTGCCCGCTATCCTTGGCTCCCAAATCATCCAGAACAATAACACTCAGCCACCCACGATTGTGAATATCACAGCTTACTCAGGATGTCGGTTTAATGGTTCATCAACCAGGATTAATGCCGCGCCATCGTCAACGGCTACCGGTTCTGCTGCGGGGGGAACAACGACTGGAATAGCTCTGACGGCTATCAACACCGCCGCCTATGATTGATCGTTTTAAGCGATCAAATTCACAATATTGATCTGTTATAACTATTTTATATTTTAATACCGTTGAGTTAGTTTTTATTTAATAAAAATTAACCAAGGTTTGAAATGACTAAAATAATGTTAGTGATGGCCTTTTGCCTGTTTCTTTCTGCTTGCTCTGGTTCGACTCTGCAAAAACAGAAACCATTATGCGAGGCAGAAGTGCTTATTGGTGGACAGGTTCAGTCGGTACAGATTTACGGTGTGCGTAAAGTAGCCAGTCAGACACAATATAGAGCAGGCTACCCCTTCAACTGGCGATGGGTGAGCAAAAATAACTTCACCTGGTCGTCATGTTCAAAATGAACAAAACAAGAACCCGCTTCGGCGGGTTTTTTATTATCTGAATTCAGGAGTCTTTTATGTCGGCAGGAACCATCACTTTGACGAACGGGTCCGCCGTTGTCGGCGGTACCGGAACTTCATTCACAGCAGAGCTGTCCGCGGGTGATTTCATTGTTTCGACTGTGGGCGGTGTGTCGTACACGCTGCCGGTGAAATCAGTCGAGAGCAATACCCAACTGACGCTGGTCAGCAACTTCACCGGGCCAACGCAATCCGGTGCGGCTTGGTCAGCCGTCCCCCGCGTGGCGCTCAATATGGTTACGGCCGCGCTGGTTGCACAAAGTGCTGAAGCGCTTCGCGGTCTTAACTACGACAAACAGAACTGGCAGCAGGTTTACAGCGCTGCCGGAAACATCACAGTGAAGCTGCCAGACGGCACTACCTTTACCGGCCCGTCATGGAAATATCTGTCTGATAAACTATCCAGCTTAGGAAACAGCGCCACCAGGAACGTCGGCACAGCGGCGGGAACGGTGGCCGCAGGTGATGATTCTCGTCTGACAACCATAGATGGTAAAACCGGTGGCACGCTTACATCCTCCCTTAACATCACGGGTAACACCGCATCTTTCATAAACCAGGCAGGTTCTCCGTCTACTGGCACATTAGTGCTTGGCGGCTCAATGCGGTCATCTTTCCGGATTGCAAACCAGGAGCGTGCAGCTGCGAGTTTACAGGCGAGATATGTTTGGGGTAATTCAAGTTCATACGCTGAATTAAGCGTTGCTACTTTCACAGCATCCGGGGCGGTAGGGGTTGCAGCGGCCTTCAACTTTGATGGTAATGGTTCGGCAACCGCTCCTGGGGCATGGGTGCCAAACTCAGACGGACGCCTTAAATATGATATCGAGAGAATTCAGGACCCGTTGGGGAAAATGGTTAAGCTACGCGGAGTCACATGGAAGCGTCTCGATGACATAGCTCCTGGTATTGGGTTTATCGCTCAGGAGGTGCAGGAAGTCTTTCCTGAATTCGTTTTCGAAGGTGGTGACCGTACTCTGGAAGATGGTACCGTCGTGGAGAAGGTGTTAAGCCCTGATACCTACGGTGTGGCTGCAGCCCTTCATCATGAAGCGATTCTGGCTTTAATGGACCAAATTAAAGATTTAAAGAAACAGGTCGAAGCGTTGCAGTCTGGAAGCTGAGAAAACCGCCACCCATCGTATGCAAGAACGGGCGGCGGCTGGTTGCCTAGTGTTCATGCCAAGCTACCGAAATGTATTTTACTTCAGTTGACTTTAAGTGTCTCTTTTCTGAATGTGTCTAACTTTCCATTCAGAATATTCCCTAAGTAACCATCTCGAACTTCTTCCAAGCTTTATCGGAGCAGGGAATTCTCCCCGCTTTATTATTGAGTAAAAGTATTTTGCGGTGAACCCCGAATCGTTAGTTATGTATTTGAGGTCAATGAATGAATCTTCAGAAAGGTTAGTACGAGATTTTGGCATCATGCATATATTTCCTTTAGTCGTGGACTTGTTGAAAATGTGCGAAGTTAAAAATTAACTTTACCGCTACTTATTCTCCCTGGATGCTTGAACTTTTTCAGTGATCCATGCTTCCACTTCTGTTGATACCCACCTTACGGAACTACCTATCTTGATAGAGTTTGGGAACTCACCCGCGTTCATCCACTTGTAAACAGTCGTTTTTTTGAACCCAACAGTGCGGCAAACCTCTTTCAGGTCCATCAAATATATGTTCAACTGTCATCCTCCTTGTTAAAAATTGTGTGTAGGATATGGAATATCAAACAGTTCGAATAGAGCCAAATAAATGGGTTACTGAGTCTTTACTGATGGCGATCACAGGCCTCACAAAGAACGCAATCAGATCTGCGCGGGAAAAATCATGGATGGAGGGAAGGGAGTATCGACACTATTCAGGCGATTGTCAGCCTAAGGATAACAGTCCGATAATGTATAACCGATTTGCAGTAGATGCCTGGGTTGAGAGACAAAAAGCTGCCGTTCCACGTCAGCGCAAATGACGTTGGTTGGATAGGATACACTCTACTGAACGTGCGAATGTTTCCGGTATAGCTTTGCTCGTTTTCATTTGGGGGTATTATTGGGGGTATGTATCATTCATTTAACTCATTTTTGTATTTAAAATCATTTTGTTGTATTTTTTGTTTCAATCCTACAGGGGTGCCATTTAAAAACAGGCGTTTACGCCACTTTCAAACCAGCCTGATTTTCTCCTTGTGTCGTATTTGTGTTATGGTTTCCAAAAATGGCATCTATCTTTCGTGCATGTTCGTTTAAATGGTTCGGGGCTAGGTGAGCATAACGACGGATCATTTCGAACGACTCCTAGCCGCCATTTCTTGCAGAACGGACAGCGGTATGCCGGACTGAATTTACCAGCTCGCCCTGGTATGGCGGAGGTCATGAAAACGGAAGTTCTCGATACCTGCTTTTTCCAGTCCTGTACGCCAGGCGGCATTGTCATCCACTCGCATTTTACGGACAGCCGGAGTGACGGTTTTGTCGGGGCGCGTTGATGGCTTCGTGTGAACGAATATCATCATTGCCGTACTGACGAATCTCTATTTCAAAATCCGTGAAGACAACCGCCGCAGCAGGAGCCGAGATGAACCCAACGTTGAGGTTTAAGTTGGTGGGTGCCATTGACGGCGGATCTGGAGCAATCACTGTTGCTGAAATAATGCTGGGCAATGCGGATCGGCTGGAAGGTCGGCGTTATTATGCCTATCAGGATGTGGTCGGTGTATGGGCTGTTTGCGATGACCACATCGGCGCTGACATTCGCCGCGGCGAAGCGACCAGTATCGGCGGCCTGACGATGCTACCGGCCCCAGACTTACTGACTCCTCTGCTCGGGATTATTTCATCCTCAGAGAGTGGAATCTTCACAGTGACGAAACAGGTTGTCTATCTGCAGGAGTACATAACTACACAGTGTATGAGGTAAAATGCCATCTTTATTCGGAGGGCATATGTCAGAACACGAGTTAGCAGTTCAGTCTCTCTATGTAGCACAGTATTCTGCAAGATGGGCGCGATATGCTGTATGGATATATGGAGTTTCTGCAGTAATTGGCTTGGTGGCAGCTATGGCAACATTATGGGCAGTATTAGTTGCAAGAAAAGGGTTGAGTTCATGGAAGGATCAACACATAAGTGTTGCGAAGGCTGAGTGGATTGCTTCTCTGGTAAATTACGCTTCCGGCTTGTCTTCTTTGCCAGATTTAATAGATTGGCGTAATCCTGGTGATGCGAAGCACGTAGAGAGAATTGCTTTTCTTCAATATGAATGTATTAAGTGCTGGAAAGTTCTTCAGGTTCATTTGTCACAAAACCCAGTGTTGGAAAAAGAGTTTCATGAAAGATATAACCTTAAATGGGCAACATTTGGAGTTAACTCCCATAATGCATATATGAGCAGGCAGATGACTAAGGAAGCGTTAAAAAAAATATGCATTGATTTGTATAACACTTGAGATTGTTCATGCCGCCTACGGGCGGTTTTTTATTGCCATCACCATGAACAGACCCATCATAATGGCAATTCTGCTCACTTCTTGCAGAGGATGCGCAAATCCTTGCGATTAAACCCGCCATCTTTTGACAGATCTTGATATCCGTTAGGGCAAACTTCATTTGCTTTTGCATAGCAAACATCCCAACCGGTCGAGGCGCCACATTGGATGTCGTACTCGCTTGAGCCATCAGAGCGTTTGATTTCTTGGGAAGTAGAGCAGCCAACAAGCATGACCGCAAAAGTTAAGGGGAAAAGTGTTTTCATGTTCATCTCCAGGGGAAAGCATGAATATAAACCGCCTGCTCATGATTCGCGAGCCATCGTTATGCCTGGAAGAATAAATGCTGGACATTTACCAAATCACGCTAACCTCCCGGACAGGCGAAACCTTCACGGGCAAGATGTCGCGACGTCAGCCTGAGCTGGTTAACTGCTTTGTGCCGCTGGCGACCGAGACAGGGGAGTGGATATATTTCGCTCCGGCCAATGTGAAGCGCGTGCAATTCACGCCGCTGGTAGGGAGCGTTGAAGAAAAGGGCGAATGAACGCCCTGTGTATTAACCGCGGGCCTCTCGGCCTTCTTCATCCTCAGGGACGCGGTAACGCCAGTATTTTTCAGGTTTAACCCAAACGACATTTTTCCCGCTATCAACTCGAAACTTATTAATCACTTTGGTTGATAGCGCCTGGTTACCGTCAGCATTTTCCTTGATATGCTGCTCGTTGTTATGTTTAACGAGATAGTCGACAACATCTTGTTGGTAAAGACACTTGGATGACTGAAGGTTAAACATCATCCAAGATGACACGTCCGAGACAGATAGCCTTGGTGTGTTTGGGTTTACGGCTTTGGGGATGGGACCATTAACGAAACTTCAGGAAAAACGCCGCTATCAAGTTTCTTCCCTGCGAACCATTGGCATCCGTAAGAAAGTAATTTCTCTCCATATTGAGATGGCAAAATAACATCTTTGATAGTCATATCAGGACCACCGGATTTAAGAGTAACTATATCTCCAGCGGCATATTTAGCTTTGCTGCTCATAAAAACTCCATGAAATGAGATTTCCCATAGCACTCAACGACAAACAAGAAATGTTCTGTCGTGAGTACCTCATCGATTTAAACGCCACTTAAACGGCTATTCGGGCGGGATACAGCGCAAAGACAGCTAACTGCACAGCCTCCGAAAAGCTGTCAAAATCTGACGTTCAGCCCAGAATTGCCGAACTCAAAGCGCAGCGCAATGATCTGGTTGGCATAAATGCGACATACGTCCTGAATCGTCTCGTTGAGATAGAGCATATGGATGTGCTCGACATCCTCAAAGACGATATGAGTCTGAAGCCAGTAAGCGATTGGCCTTCATTCTGGCGGAGATATCTTAGCGGCTGCGATGTGGCTGAGATGTTTGAAAGCCGTGGGGAGGAGCGTGAGATGGTTGGGCTGCTTAAGAAAATTAAGTGGCCGGATAAAGTCAAAAATCTCGAGCTGCTCGGGAAGCGCATAGATGTGATGGCTTTCAAAGAGCAGGCCACTCATGAACATACAGGCAAGAACGGCTAACCTATCGAAATGGCGATGCTGACCAGATAAGAATACAAGACTTCCCGGCGGGAGATGTTGGAGGATGACGACTGCTGAGCAAAAGGGTTACGCCCGAATGATTGAATGTGAAGAGGACGGGCTTTACTACGCTCGTTACTTCTTCAAGCAGCGCACCGGCGGCATGATGATTGTCGCGCCGCACCACAAGGTTATTCAGTAAACACTGGTTCGCGTCATTGATGGTGAGATTTAGCGCCAGATTATCAACGTTCCGCCTGGCTACACGAAAACGGAACTGGCAACCATCGACAAGATGGGGCTTGCGCTTAACTGCCGAGCCCGCTTAATGCACCTGTGGTACTCGCATAACCTTGCGCTGCTGAACTTCTCCACCGCACTCGGAATGATTAAGTCGCAGGCTTATCAGTCAATGTGGCCGATGGCGCTGCGTGATGATGGAGACAGCAAGGCTATGTGGTGGACTGAGCACGGTGGCGGCGTTTATGCGTCGTCAGCTGCCGGACAGGTTACCGGGTCCCGCGCGGGTCACATGGAACCGGGCTGGAAGGGTATGCTGATTATCGATGACCCGGTTAAGCCGGATGACGCTTACTCTGAGAACGTCCGAGACCGCGTCAACAACCGTTTCAACGAGACAATCAAATCACGACTGGCGATCGAGACGACGCCGATGATTGTCATTATGCAGCGGATCCATTACCACGACCTGAGCGGCTATCTTCTGCGGGGCGGGAGTGGTGAGAAATGGCATCACCTGAATCTGCCGGTGATTATCGACAATAGCCAGCCATACGCTGCACATTATCCTGAAAACACCCACGCTATACCGATTGACCATGGTCTTCCTGATGGATGGCTGTGGCCGTTTAAGCATAACGAATCGCATCGCGTATCCCTGTTTTCTCACCGGCGCACCGCCTAAGCTCAGTACATGTAGAACGCGAGGGAAACGGCCAGTGTCATCAGCAAGCGCCTCGATGTGTCGATGTCGAAGACCATCGCTCAGACTGAGCGGGTTGGAGCGCTGCGGCAGGCGCAATGGAACGAAACGGACTGGGCTGCCGACAGGCTGGGGCTGAATACCGGCCTGCTGTGGCTGTCAGCGCTCAAGCCAACAACGCGCAGTTGGCACGCCAGCCGTCAAGGCAAGATCTATACCACCGAAGAGGTGCGTGACTTCTACGCTGAGAAAGGTAACTGGTACAACTGTTACTAAAGTTAGATTCCGGTGCTGCTCAACGACGACGGCAGCATCTTCAATGAAGGAGTGGCAGAAAAGCTGGCAAAGGAAAGAATAGCTTGGAAAACATCAGATTAATAGTATTTTAATATTTTCGAGGAGAGATACTATGAGTCTAAACTTTTTACATTACCCCGTAGGTATTGGATATACCATTTTTCAAAGACCAAGCGGCACGCCAGTGCACATCGAGCAGGCGTATTTGGTGGAAGGTGAAGATAAAGAAATTCAAGATTATCTTAGCTTCCTTAATCAGGTGCTTGGTGAAACTACCCCTGTGACATATGAAGTGATAATGTCTGGCACCTACAAAGTTCCATCACGTGTGAAATTGGTATGGGATATCGATGAATTCATCAAGATGCCGAAAGATGAATTCATTGCTCGCTTCATTAAGCCATACACGAATAATACATGGATCTACAGTTAACGACCTGACCCGCTCCGGCGGGTTTTTTATTTCCTGAAATCCACCAATGAGGACCCAGCATGAAACGCAACCGCGTTAACGTGCTGACCGTCGTCAACTCCGCTTCAAACATCACCACCGAAAGCGTCAACGGCAAGCCACATATCGTGGTTCGCGGAATCACGCCTGTCGTAGATGATATCTTGATGAACCGGAAATTATACCCGGCAGCTGAAATCGAAAAAGCCTACAACACGCTCGAGCGTAACCCGATGCCCCTAGGCCACCCAAAGGTGGATGGCAAGCATGTTTCGGCGCGTGATGTCCAGGCGGTAAACGAGTACCACGTCGGGGCGTGACTGCAGACGTCAGCCACAAAGACGGGAGGGTGACGGGCGACATGTACGATACTCATTGCTACACCGAGTCCACCCAATAGCCGATTCTGCACCGTCTCTGCTTCAGTTACTGTTTTATCAGACAACACGGCAGCCATTTGCTCCGGCGACATAACTACATGTAATCCGTTACTTATACCAATACTCCATTTACTTGATTTGTAGATAATAAAAAATATCAGCGCGTTGCGCAAAAGGTGTTGTAGTCTGCTAAAAGTGGCCACTTAGACCTACTGCTTAATAATCGAAACCCTGCTAGTAATAGCAGGGTTTTGTTATAGTTGGAGATCTGCAATGCACAATAGTAAACAGCTGCCGTATTTATTTAACCCTGACATGACCGCTGAGCAACATGAAGACTGGCTTGTACAGCAGAAAAATTGCTTACAAAGCGCTGGCGCTACAGAAAGCAATACATCAGTTCTGGCCAGAAGCATCAGAACTTGAATCTGACCCCCTCCTCTAAAGACCATCCAGCCTACATGAAATGACAAACAATAAATCAAAACATATATCTTTTATGAATGCATCGACGGTTCAGGCCGATTTTATGAGCCACGTAACCCCGAACATGATTCGTTCAGTATAGTCATCCGTCATTGCACTATTTGAACTGAAACATATCCCTGCTTTACTAAAAGGTGATTAATCCTGTGATGAGGGTCCACCTGTGGCATATGTCGACAAAGCACTTCGGTTTAATCCCGCCTCACCTGTCTTTCAGGAAAATCTTCATAACGTCTATCAGCATATGCGACACCACCAGCCGGTGGCGCGAATCGGTAAAACGTGGGTGCTTACCCGCTATCAGGATGTTTATCAGGCGCTGAAAGAGCGAGCGTTCGTCTCTTCGGGCATACCTGAAGATGTTCATACCGAAATGGAAAAACAGTGCTTCAATCTCTCGCCCCCTTTACGGGATCTTCTCTACGGCATTGTGCTGTTTGAAGATGGAAATGTGCATCGCGCGCACCGTCAGGCGCTGCAGGCTCTGTTTACCGGCGAATCCTGGGCGGCGCTAACCCGGCTTGTTTCTGAGGAGTCGCATTCAGTGGTGGCAGATTTAACAACCACCGACACATTTGACGGCATACGCCAGCTTGCTGCGCCGCTCTGGGGAAAACTGTTTACCGCCTGGCTCAACCTGCCGAAAGCGCAGCAGGAGGTGGTAGAACAAGAGAAAAATGCCATTCGGCTCTTATTAGATCCCAGCGCCATCGATCGAGAGGGGCTTGAGCGGCTGGTCGTGGCGCTTTCCCGTCTGGATGACAGTTTTCGACAACTTGCGCAGGCGCACGGACAGGGTTACGACTCGCTTTTTTATCGCAGCCTTCTGAAAGGTTATGGCGGCGATCGGGATGCGCTTGCCGCACGGTTTAGCACCGACTGCGTCACGATGCTTATCGGCGGCAGTGAAACCAGCGAAGCGTTAACCGGAAACCTGGTGTATATGCTGGCACAGCAGCCTGAACTACAGGAACGCGTCAGAAATAACACTCTCCGGATGAAAGAGATCGTCAGTGAAACCATGCGCTTTGAGTCTCCGCTGCAGATGGGCAGACGAAGGGTTGCGGCTCCCGTGCAGTTTCTGGGGCGCGAACTTAAAGCCGGGGATAACATCTTATTATGCCTCGGCTCTGCGAATCGGGATGAAAGCGTCTTTGAAGAGGCGTGGCGCTTTATTCCCGGCCGCAAGAACGCGCAGCGACAGCTGGGATTTGGCGCCGGTGTACACCAGTGTATTGGGCAACTGCTGGCGCAGTGTCAGGCTGAAACGCTGGCGATGGCCTTAAGCGAACGCGGGACGATCTCTCTTGTGGGAGACGCGAAATGGTCGAATCGAAGCCTGATTCTCCGTACGCTGGAGACGCTGCCTGTTAAAATTATCTAAGCGATAATGAGGGTAATGACAGGATGAGGATCCTATTCCCTCGTGATTCACAATAATATTCACGACACCGAGAACTAGAAATAATGTCATTGCAGCCGCTCCCAACGCAGAGTGGCTGTCCTTCAGCAAGCATTAACTTTTCCGACGAGTTCATCGATCTTCATAGGCTTACCGAAATAGTAACCCTGCAAAAAATCGCTGTCCTTTAAGCGCAGATAGTCAGCCTGAGCCTTTGTTTCTACGCCCTCGGCAATAATCCTCAGGTGCATTTTTTTCGCCAATTCGATAAGACTGTCCACCAGTCTGGTATCGCCATTTTCACTAATCTGGCTGACAAACAGTTTGTCTATCTTGATGAATTCGGGGTCTAGCGCGTGAATGTAAGAGATGTTGGAACAGCCGGTCCCAAAGTCATCCAGCGCCAGGGAGATATTGGCTTGTCGGAGCGTTGCAAACCATTCGCTTAACTGAGGAGTGAAATGCAGCGGATCGCGTTCCGTAATTTCGATAACCAGCTGGACCTGGCTCGACGCGAGTTTTTGCAAAAGCTCAAGCGTATCCGTCTCGAAACGCGGATCGAGGCAGTTACGGACGCTCAGATTAAGGTTGATATAAAGCCGGTCAGGGAAAAGGTGAATTCGATGCTGAAGATCGGCAATGACCTGCTGAATCAGATGATGCGTTAGCGGGGCGATAAGCCGGTGTTTCTCTGCCAGCGGGATAAATGTATCTGGAGACACGGGGCCGTACAGAGGATGATTCCAGCGAGCGAGTACCTCGATACCCGCGATAGTGCCCGTCTGGCTGTTAAAGAAGGGCTGGTAAACCGGCACAATCTCGCGCTTCTCGATGGCCGCGCTCAGGGTGCTTTCCGGGGAGAGGGTAAGCAGGCGGGCCAACAGTGTATTGAAGCGGGTGAACCATCCTGAGGTTAATTTTGTCGTGGTTATCATCATGAGCCTTAAGCGCGCGGCGCCCTCTCCGGACAGCCGCGCGGTGGTTATCAGAATTTGACCCAGTCATCCTGGTCATGGGAAGAAGATCGTTTAATAGGGGTCACGCTGGCGGTTAGCTGGCTTTCTCGTTGGCGGGGTTTGTGCCCGTTTGACACACGGAAAATCGACACCACTTTTTCAAGCTGCACGGCCTGATCCTCCAGCGAACTTGCCGCAGCGGAAGACTCCTCCACCAGGGCGGCATTTTGCTGAGTGGTGGTGTCCATTTCTGCCATCGCCTGGGCAATCTGCGAAATTCCGCGGCTTTGCTCATCAGTGGCGGCGGCAATTTCGTTCATAATGTCACGCACCTGCGCCACGGATGTCTCTATTTTCGTCATCGCATCCCCTGCGCTTTCAACCAGACTAAAGCCGGTATCCACCTGCACGACCGATTCGTTAATCAGGTTTTCAATCTCTTTTGCTGACTGCGCGCTGCGCTGAGCGAGGGTTCTCACTTCTGCGGCAACCACGGCAAAGCCTTTACCCTGGTCGCCCGCTCTGGCGGCCTCAACGGCGGCATTTAGCGCCAGAATATTGGTCTGGAAGGCGATACTGTTAATCACGGTGGTGATCTCTGAAATGCGGTGCGAACTGCTGCGCACGTTTTTCATCGTATCGATCACCTTCAGTGAGATCTGACTTCCTTCCGTCGCATTTTGCGCGGCTTCATCAGCCAGCTGGCGCGCATGATTAGCATTCTCGGCGTTGAGCGCGACGGTAGAAGTCAACTCTTCCATGCTGGCGGCGGTTTCGACGACGGCGGCTGACTGCTGTTCGGTGCGCGACGACAGATCCATATTGCCTGCGGCAATTTCTGAAGACGAACGGGCGACGCTATCCACCCCATTGCGTACGTCATTAATGATGTTTTTCAGGTTTGCATTC
This sequence comes from Enterobacter sp. ECC_219_Taxon_10, assembly GCF_058354905.1. Classification (NCBI taxonomy): domain Bacteria; kingdom Pseudomonadati; phylum Pseudomonadota; class Gammaproteobacteria; order Enterobacterales; family Enterobacteriaceae; genus Enterobacter; species Enterobacter sp. ECC_219_Taxon_10. The sequence continues at coordinate 1,255,373 of NZ_CM178005.1, forward strand.
ATGGTCGCAACGGCCTGCATCAGCAGACCCGGCTCATCACGACGTGTGCTGGTCAGTGTGCTGGTGAGGTCGCCCTGGGCGATTTGCTCTGCAACACGCAGGGTCTCATTAAGCGGACGGGTGATGGACAGGGTGATGCCCATCGCTAAGAGGACGCCAAGCGCAAGACCGATGGCAGCAACGATGCCCATCTGTATCTGAACGCTATCAACCGTATCAGACACTTTTTTCTGCTGCAGGCTAAATAATGTCTGGATGGCCTGCGTCAGCGTTATCGCTTTACCGGTTAAGGTATCGGAGAGCGTCGACTGTTGATTCCAGACGTTTTGGTAATTTATTAACTCTGCCGCGACGTTTTGCATGTCTTCCAGGCCTGACTGCAGCCAGACCTTTTGTTCCTCGGTAGCAACCGAAAGCAGTTGTTCGGTGTCCGATTTTGCGATGTCCAGACGCGCGCGGATCCCTTTCATTAACGCATCCGTAGGATGCTGTTTATAGAGGGTAACCTGAGAATCAATGTCGCTCATGACAAACGCAATCTGAGCGGCCACAAGGGCGTGCGAAGCGTCCAGCGAGCCATTGCGGCTGAGCGTGGAAGCCAGGCCGGAGTTATCGCACAGTCCCTGAGTGCTCAGTTTCTGTTCGCTGATTTTCTTCTCAGAAAGGGATTTTGTGAAAGGCAGCAGGGTGGCGACGTAGCTGTTCACCGCATTTGCCGTATCGTCCAGCGTTTTTTTTCCTTCCGGGGACCAGGACAGTTTTTCCATACTGGCGACAATGCTCTGCATGCGCTGGGTGGCGGCGTTGGTCTGATCAAGGTACTTCTGGTCGAGCGTGTACTGAAAATTCGTCCGCCCTAAGCGAACCTGCGTCAGGGCGTTAAACAGGTCGGTGGTATGGCCGTTCTTTTCGACTTTATCCTGAATGTTGCTGAGACCCAGCAAACCTGAAATCAGAATAACAATCGTCACGAGCAGCACGAGAGAAAAACCAAAGAATAACTTCTTACGAACTTTCAAGTTGGCAAAATGGTTGATTATGCTCATATATAAAATTCCAGTGTTGGTATAAACCAAACAACAGTGCTAATAAATCATTAACGAAAAAAATGCTGAGGCAGAGAGATGATAAAAAAAAGCCCCTCACACGTGAGTGCTCAGGGCAAGAACCTGAGTTGACATCACTCACTCAGGCTATCTGTCTTCTCCTCTTTTTTAACAGAATGAGCCGGGAGTTCGCTCATTCTGTAATAAACGGGGATTACATCCGAATAATTAATGATGTAACCACACCCTTTAATATTGCGAATAAAATTTTCTGGTAACCCTAGCATACTCAGTTTGTTGTTGAGATTGCGCAGAACCTGCCACAGTCGTTGTGTGGAGGGGCTCAGATTATGCGCCTCCCAAATTTCTTCAAAGAGCTCTTCTTTAGGGATGGGCTGGGTTCTGCCATTCATCAACAAATAAAGGAAAAGCCTGAGCATCGTTTCATTAAAATAAATAGAGGCAAATGCAATACTTTTATCACTCTGGATGCCAGTAAGGCGGTAGAGTCTGCGGTTAGAAATATCAAAATGAATGTCATCACCGATCATAAACCCATATAGACGATAACCCATATCTAATACCCATATTAAATGAAGACGAACTTGCATCACTACATATAAGCGCTGAGATAATCCATACCGTTTATAGGGTGGATTATATGGCTGCAATAAATGCTTTCCAATACACATCCCTGTGCGCTATGAGAAACCGGTTGTACCTCACCCTGGCATGGAGTTTTTGTCGATATAAGTTGTATTTTTGGAATAAAACGCCAGATGCTTTTCATTTTTCTTTTGTTTGTTCTGAGAATCGATGTGCAATCGACCGCTCAACATAAAAATGCAAATTTTGAAAAAGATTCAGCATTTCTTTCTGTGGACACTACCAGGTAATGAGAAGCCTGATAGTGCCCTTTCGATACCGCATAGGTTACGATTCCTCTGCAGCAAAGAGGAGTGAAGATAAATGATTTATACTGATTAAGTTGATCCTTAAGCTGGGCGGAAGGTGAGAGGGAATGGGGAGTGAAAACCAATAATTCGTTGATAATAAATAACTAAATCCTGAATCAGAAAACGGATACGGATGTGAAAGTATAATAATGATGAATGTACAAAATCCCTGCGCGTTAACGGCCGGTGCGTCATGAAGCCCGTCTTTCTGATAAACGGCACCGTGCTTTTTGAGCCTGAGCTGCGTCGACTGTGCTCACTTTCGGGCTACCCTGAGCGCGCTGTGCTCCTGCATGCTCCGGTTAGCGAGTGCCTGCTACAGCTGCTTGAACACAACGGTGAGGTGCTTACGCAACGTTATCTTTTCTCAGCGGTATGGGAAAAACAGGGGGCAGTTGTCTCGACCAACGCCCTCTACCAGACTATCGCCTCTATCCGTAAGGCCCTTAAGATGGCGGGTCTGGCAGATAATGTTGTGCAAACCGTACCCAAAGCGGGGTTTAAGTCGGTTGCTCAAATTCAGACGGGTACACTCGACACCTTTATCGCGACGGACGCGGCTTCGCCAGCCGACCTGCAAACTGAAGCTTCCGTGCCGACACCGCGCGTAGCAGATAACCGTTTCCGCTTTCTCTCAGGGAAAATAGCGTATGGCGTCGCTACGGTGTTATTTATCCTTTCGTGTATGGTTCTCTATCAACAGTTTCATGAAAAACGCGCCGGATTTGAAACCTATCAACCGATAGGCAATATTGCAGGGTGCGACGTTTATTCCTCCTGGTATGACAAAATAAAAAGTCAGCGGATATATATTGGCCTGACCAAACGTTATCCCATTCAGTGCAACGCCGGTGGGGTGGCCTATATCACGCTCAACCGTTATCAAAATGGAACGTCGGTGATTGTGTGCGATAAATTGCCTGAGGTTGCTGGTGCACAATGTGATTCCATTTTGTACAGGGAGCAATATCATGAAAATGACTAGCCGGAGTGTGCGCTGGTTGTTCATCCTGTTGATGATTATCGCGCCACTTTTTTATGCCTGGTATACGCATTATCAGCGGAATCATTTTACCTGTGAGAGTCATCTCATTATTGTTGATGAAAATTCGCGGGTAGATGCCCTCATGACGTTTACATTTAATAATGGTGCTGGCAGTTACGATTCCACCGGAGAATACAGTCAGGCGGGTCAGGAAACGGTTGCCATCAGCAATAAAATTGCCTTCCGTTACTGGCGCGAAGAAGGGCGAATTATTATGATTTCCAGTGATACAAACGAGCGCCCGAAAAAAGACGAACCTTTTCGTCACTCTATTCCCGATTTTTTCCGCCAACGCGACCATGGCATTAGTATACAGCTCGTTCCGGTGAACGCTGCTTCCTACCTCTTCATCTTCGGAAATACTCCCGCGTTTTACTGTGCTAAAGGATGAGGGGGCCCCTTTATCACGAATTTTTTTGAGCTGGATCTTGCACATATTTGCGCTTGCCAAAGTATAGATAATGCGTATAGTTCTCATTTGCATTGCAACTAATACATTCTAAGGCCCGCCAACGGGTCATTTTTGCGCGCACTTTCAAACGAGTTAACGATGAACAACACCAAAATGCACAAAACGCTGCTGGCACTCGCCATTGGCGCGGTTACACATTCCGCCTGGGCGGCGGAGGATAAAAAAGAAGACACCATAGTTGTGCAGTCTGCACCTGCCGGCGACTTCAAACCCGGCGGCGACCAGCTGGTGCCGGCCTTCCTTGACGGGCAGGTGGCGAATGGCGGACGCATGGGGATGCTCGGACAGCAGAACGCCATGGACGTGCCGTTCAACATCATCAGCTACACCTCGAAGCTGGTGGAAGATCAGCAGGCGAAAACCATTGCTGACGTGGTCGCCAACGACGCGGGCGTGCAGTTCGTTCAGGGGTACGGCAACAGCGCTGAAACCTTCCGCATTCGCGGCCTGAAGTTTGACGGCGACGACATGACCTTTGGCGGCCTGTCCGGCGTGCTGCCGCGTCAGGTGGTGGATGCCCAGATGGTCGACCGCATCGAGATCTTCAAAGGGGCAAACTCCCTGATGAACGGCGCGGCAAGCTCCGGCGTGGGCGGGATGATCAACCTTGAGCCAAAACACGCGGGCGACACCCCGCAGGCGAAAGTGGGCGTGGACTACACCTCGGACTCCCAGATTGGCACCACGCTGGATGCGGGCCGTCGCTTTGGCGATAACGACCAGTTCGGCGCACGTGTCAACCTCGTCCATCGTGAAGGGGAAACCGGCGTACCGAACGATCGCCGCCGCACCACGCTGCTCTCCACCGGCCTGGACTACAAAGGCGACCGCTTCCGCTCCTCGCTGGACCTGGGCTATCAGAAAAAAACCTTCCACGGCAGCCCGACCAGCGTCAACATCTCGGCGGTGGATTTCGTGCCTGAACCGCCGAAAAACGATCGGAACTTCTCGCAGAAGTGGGCCTACAGCGATATCGAAAACGAGTTCGGGATGTGGCGCAGCGAGTACGACATTACCGATAACTGGACGGCCTATACCGGCCTGGGCGCGCAGCACGCGCATGAAGAAGGGATCTACAGCGCGCCGAAGCTGGTGGACAAGAGCGGCAAGGCGACGGTCAGCCGTCTGGATACCAACCGCATCAGCGATTCCGTCAGCGGCATGGCGGGCATTCGCGGTAACTTCACTACCGGTTTCGTCTCGCACAAGGTGAACGTCGGGTATTCCGCGATGACTAAAAACGAAAAAATCGCGTGGAAAATGTCGGCGGCGAAGGATAACCCGACCACCAACATCTATCACAACACCGGCGTCGATATGCCGGACAGCACTAACTTCAACGGCTCCGGCGGCAAATACAGCGATCCGCTGACCAGCGGGCGCACCCGCACCCAGGGCTGGCTGCTGAGCGATACCCTGGGCGTGCTTGACGACAAGCTGCTGTTCACCGCAGGCGCGCGCCATCAGAAAGTGGTTGTTCGCGGGTATAACAAAATCACCGGCACAGAGAACGACGCGGACGGTTTCGACGGCAGCCGCTGGATGCCAACCTACGGCGTGGTCTACAAACCGTGGGAGGAAATTTCCCTCTACGCCAACCACACCGAAGCGCTGCAGCCGGGCAAAACCGCACCTAACACCGCCACCAACTACGGTCAGAGCACCGGCATCGTTCACTCTAAGCAGAACGAAGTGGGCGTGAAGGCGGACTTCGGGCGCGTGGGCGGCTCGCTGGCGCTGTTTGAGATCAAAATGCCGTCGGCGATCCTCGATGCTAACAATCACTACGGCCTGGATGCGGAGCAGCGTAACCGTGGCGTGGAGCTGAACGTCTTCGGCGAGCCGATGCTCGGGATGCGCCTGAACGCCAGCGCCACCTGGCTGCAGGCGGAGCTGACCAAAACTAAAAACGGCGTGAACCAGGGCAACGATGCGATCGGTATTCCGAACTTCTACGCCGTGCTGGGCGCGGAGTACGACATCAAGCCGGTTGACGGCCTGACGGCGACCGCGCGGGTGAACCACTCCGGCACGCAGTATGCTGACCTCGCGAACAGCAAAAAACTCGACAGCTACACCACGCTGGATCTGGGCATGCGCTATCGCTTCGCGGTGAACCACAGCGCAAACCAGATGACCGTTCGCGCGGGTATCGACAACGTGACCAACGAAAACTACTGGGCCAGTGTGGACGACTCCGGTACCTACATCACTCAGGGCGAACCGCGGACCTTTAAGGTCTCGGTTGGCTACGAGTTCTAAGCGTTCCACCTCGTTATCCGGGGCACGGATGCCCCCATCCTTCCGTCACAGTGTTATAAAATTGTAATAAAAGCTTCTTACACTGGTCGCCAACTCTTTACCTCTTGGCCAATGACAGGAAGCCGCTATGGGCAGACCCCTCAAATCCGTTTTTAAAAAAGAACATCGCGACGATATCGCTAATCGCAGCGCTAACCCGGTATTCTCCGAGGTGGCAGAAGTGTTCCTCTCCCGCCGCCGTTTTCTCCAGATGGGCGCCGTCGCGGGCGCTGCCGTTTCATTCCCCTTTTTGATCAAACCCGAAAATGCCGTTGCCGCGGTATCGAAGCCTTCCGCGCTGGCAAAAGCGGTTTCCCTGGGCTTTACCAGTATCGACGTCTCCACGGAAGATACGGTCAGGGTGCCGGAAGGCTATATTGCCCGCCCGTTCTATCGCTGGGGTGACCCGACGGGGATCAAGAACAACATGCCGGCCTTTAAGCCGGACGCCAGCAACACCACGGACGAACAGGCCGTACAGGCGGGCATGCACCACGACGGCATGGCGTGGTTTAGCCTGCCGCAGGGGGAGCAAAACCCGGAGCATGGCCTGCTGGCGATGAACCATGAATACATCGACAACGGGATGCTGTTTACCGACGGTACGGCGAACTGGAGCCTCGACAAAGCCCGCAAGGGGCAGAACGCGATGGGCGTCTCGGTGGTGGAAGTGAAAAAAGCGGGCAGCGACTGGCAGGTGGTACGCCCGTCTTCATATGCCCGCCGCATCACCGTCAATACGCCGATGCAGCTTACCGGCCCGGCCCGGCATCAGGACTTAATGAAAACCGCCGCCGACCCGCAGGGGGAACGCGTGCTGGGCACCATGCAAAACTGCGCCAACGGCCACACGCCGTGGGGCACCTATCTCACCTGCGAGGAGAACTGGTCGGATATTTTTGTTAAAAAAGCCGATCGTAACCCGCTGGAAAAACGCTACGGCATCAGCGACAGCGACGAATCCTACCGCTGGAACGAGGTGGATGAGCGATTCAGCGTCGATAAAACCCCTAACGAACCGAACCGTTTCGGCTGGGTCGTGGAGATCGATCCCTACAACCCAACCTCCACCCCGCGCAAGCACACCGCGCTGGGCCGCTTCAAGCATGAAGGGGCGGCCGTCACGCTCGCCGCCGACAGCCGCGTGGTGGTCTATATGGGTGACGATCAGAAGTTCGAGTACATCTATAAGTTTGTCTCGGATAAAAAATACGATCCCGCGAACCGTGAAGCCAATATGCAGCTGCTGACGTCCGGCACGCTGTACGTCGCCAGGTTCAACGAGGACGGGAGCGGCGACTGGCTGCCGCTGATCTTCGGGCAAAACGGTCTGGATAAAAGCAAAGGGTTTGAAAGCCAGGGCGATCTGCTGATTAAAACCCGCCTGGCGGCCGACGCGGTGGGGGCAACCAAAATGGATCGCCCGGAGTGGATAGCCGTCGATCCGCACGCCAGTGGCAGCGTCTACTGTACGCTCACCAACAACAGCGATCGCGGGAAAGAGGGCAAGGCGCCGGTGGATGCCGCCAACCCGCGCGCCAACAACGTGTTTGGTCATATTATGCACTGGCGCGAAGAGGGGACCGATCCTGCCGCCACGCGCTTTAAGTGGGATATTCTGGTGATGGGTGGGCGGACCGACAGCGACGATCCGAAGGCCAAAGGCTCCATGCAGGGCGCGGCATTCGGCAGCCCTGATGGACTCTCTTTCGATCATCAGGGCGTCCTGTGGATCCAGACCGACGTCTCCTCCAGCACCATTAATAAGAAAGCCTACGAGGGGATGGGCAATAACCAGATGGTGGCCACCATTCCGGGCACCAACGAGTATCGCCGTTTCCTGACCGGGCCGCGCGGGTGTGAAATTACCGGCATTGCGTTTACGCCGGACAACCGGACGCTGTTTATCAACATTCAGCATCCGGGGGAGGGCGGGGATGATATTACCGACCCGGCCAATCCGCGCGCCGTCTCTAACTGGCCGGACGCCAGCCCGAACGGACGCCCGCGTTCGTCAACGGTGGTGATTACCAAAGCGGACGGCGGGATCATCGGGTCGTGACGTTTATCCGCCGGGCGCACGCGCTGGCCCGGCGTTAAACTTGCTACCACCAGCATGAAGTGTTAAAACGTGCCCCTTCTAAAAAAGAGACAGGGGTAGGGCGTGAAAGACGCGTCATCCGCTTCAGGCCATGGTAGCGCTGAAGCTTCGTCGGATCAGAATCCGACGCTGCAACGTGGTTTGCAAAATCGACATATTCAGTTAATTGCCCTTGGCGGCGCTATCGGTACCGGGCTGTTTCTCGGCATCGGCCCTGCCATTCAGATGGCCGGCCCGGCGGTTCTGCTGGGTTACGCTATCGCCGGGATTATCGCCTTCCTGATCATGCGCCAGCTCGGCGAGATGGTCGTTGAAGAGCCGGTGTCAGGCTCCTTCGCACACTTTGCCTATAAATACTGGGGCCCGTTCGCAGGCTTCCTCTCCGGCTGGAACTACTGGGTGATGTTCGTGCTGGTGGGGATGGCGGAGTTGACCGCCGCAGGCATCTACATGCAGTACTGGCTCCCGGACGTGCCAACGTGGATCTGGGCGGCGGCCTTCTTCATCATCATTAACGCCGTTAACCTCGTGAACGTGCGCCTGTATGGCGAAACCGAGTTCTGGTTTGCGCTGATCAAGGTGCTGGCGATTATCGGCATGATCGGTTTCGGCCTGTGGCTGCTGTTCTCCGGCCACGGCGGCGAGCGGGCCACTATCGACAACCTGTGGCAGCACGGGGGCTTCCTCGCGACCGGCTGGAAAGGGCTGATTCTCTCCCTGGCGGTGATTATGTTCTCCTTCGGCGGGCTGGAGTTGATTGGCATCACCGCGGCCGAAGCGCGCGATCCGCACAAAAGCATTCCGAAAGCGGTCAACCAGGTGGTGTACCGTATTCTGCTGTTCTACATCGGCTCGCTGGTGGTGCTGCTGGCGCTCTACCCGTGGGTGGAAGTGAAGTCCGACAGCAGCCCGTTCGTGATGATTTTCCACGATCTCAACAGCAATATGGTGGCTTCAGCGCTGAACTTCGTCATTCTGGTGGCGTCGCTGTCGGTCTATAACAGCGGGGTTTACTCCAACAGTCGCATGCTGTTTGGCCTCTCCGTGCAGGGCAACGCGCCGAAGTTTCTCACCCGCGTCAGCCGTCGCGGTGTGCCGGTCAATTCGCTATTCCTTTCCGGCGCGATTACCTCTCTGGTCGTGCTGATCAACTACCTGCTGCCGAAACAGGCCTTTGGCCTGCTGATGGCGCTGGTGGTCGCGACGCTGCTGCTGAACTGGATCATGATCTGCCTGGCGCACCTGCGCTTTCGCGCCGCGATGCGCCGCAAGGGACGCGAGACGCAGTTTAAGGCGTTGCTCTACCCGGCAGGGAACTACATCTGTATCGCCTTCCTGGGGCTGATCCTGGCGCTGATGTGCACCATGGATGAGATGCGTCTTTCGGCAATGCTGCTGCCGGTGTGGGTGGTGTTCCTGTTTATCGCATTTAAGCTCTCGCGCAAAAAGTAGCGCGGTTTTCTCCCTCTCCCTGTGGGAGAGGGCCGGGGTGAGGGCACCAGACCGCACCTGCCTTCACGCCCGGTCAGGCGAAGCAGCCACCTGCAGTATCAAATCTGAAACGCGATCCGTTTCCCATTCGGTAACGTCACATCGATGCTCATTTCACCGCCTAGCGCACTGACATAACGTTTGAGCGTTGAAAGCCGGGGATCGTTTCCCGGCTGTTCGATTTTTGCCACAGTGGGTTGTTTTACCCCCATTGCCTCGGCCAGCTCTGTCTGCGAAACATTGAGCTCTTCCCGCAGTTGGTTCAGGGCAACAATTCTGCGCATCACTTCAACTTTAGCCGCAATACGCTCCTGACTTTCCGCGCTCTGTTGTGCCATGAGTTCTTTTAGCGTTGCCATATGGCCTCCTTATCCGCCAGATGTCTGCTGTACTCAACGTCAGCCAGCGTAATCATTTCGTCATAAAACCGTTTTTGATTGCAACCGGTTTTGTCTCCAGCACAGAGCACAATTGCCTTACGGTCGGGATCAAAAGCAAAAAAGCTCTGATGGGATTTCTCGCATGTTGAATCCGTAACTCTTTCATGTTCGCATAGGCTGAAGCCTTCACGGTGTCTACGTATGGCCGCCCAAGCGTCGGGCCAAATTCAGCAAGAATATGCATTGTTGCCAGCACATCTTCTTTTAATGCTGTTGTTTGTTCAAAGAACCATTCATCAAATCTTTCCGTTGTCTCGACATTCCACATCGTTTCTCCTGTAGCTTCCTCGCTGTATTATTTTATAGCCTATTGGCTATAGCTACAATCAGAACGTCTCGTTTTGTCATACAACGAGCTTTATCGTGACCCCCCTCCCAAATCTGTTTCGATCCACAGGATCTTTAAATTGTAATCGATTACTTTTTACTTGAACTGTTTTGTAATCGATTACTTTTGAGGGTGGGGCTCATCATGGTGTCAACAACTGAAAGTAGTGGGAAGGCGATAGCACAGCACCGGCTGCTGGTTCCGCGGCTGTCGCTGATGATGTTTTTGCAGTTTTTTATCTGGGGTAGCTGGTCGGTCACGCTCGGCCTGGTGATGACTCAGCACAACATGTCTTTGCTGATTGGCGATGCGTTCTCCGCCGGGCCAATCGCCTCTATTCTCTCGCCGTTCGTGCTTGGCATGCTGGTGGATCGCTTCTTTGCCTCGCAAAAGGTAATGGCGGTGATGCATCTCGCCGGGGCGGCGATCCTGTGGTTTGTTCCGGGCGCGCTGATTGCCGAAAACGGCGCGCTGCTGATTGGCCTGCTGTTTGGCTACACGCTCTGCTACATGCCGACGCTGGCGCTGACCAACAACATCGCGTTTCACAGCCTGGCGAACGTGGATAAAACCTTCCCGGTGGTGCGCGTGTTCGGCACCATCGGCTGGATCGTGGCGGGTATTTTCATCGGCGTTACCGGCGTGGCGGCAAGCGTCACCATCTTCCAGGTGGCGGCGGCCAGCTCCGTGCTGCTGGCGCTTTACAGCCTGACGCTGCCGCACACGCCAGCCCCGGCGAAAGGCCTGCCGGTCAAGGTGCGCGATCTCTTCTGCGCGGATGCCTTTGCGCTGCTCAAAACCCGCCACTTCTTCGTCTTCTCCGTCTGCGCGATGCTGATCTCCGTTCCGCTGGGCACCTACTACGCCTACACCGCCTCGTATCTGGCGGATGCCGGAATTGCCGACGTCAGCACCGCCATGTCGTTCGGGCAGATGTCCGAGATCGTCTTCATGCTGGTCATTCCGCTGTTGTTCCGCCGCCTGGGCGTGAAGGTGATGCTGCTGATCGGCATGCTGGCGTGGTTCGTGCGTTACGCCATGTTCGCGCTGGGCGTCAGCGAAGAAGGACGCATCCTGCTGTACCTCGGCATTCTGCTTCACGGCGTCTGCTACGATTTCTTCTTTGTCGTCGGCTTTATCTACACCGACCGCGTGGCGGGCGAGAAGGTGAAAGGCCAGGCCCAGAGCATGATCGTCATGTTCACCTACGGCATCGGCATGCTGCTCGGCTCGCAGATTTCCGGCGCGCTCTATAACCGCCTGGTGGCCGGGCAGACCGTGCCGCAGGCGTGGGTGACATTCTGGTGGATCCCGGCGGTGGCTGCCGCGGCGATCGCGCTGATTTTCCTTCTCACGTTTAAGTATGACGATGACAAGGCGTAATGTTCAGGAGGTGGTATGAGGACGATAAAAGGACCCGGCATTTTTCTGTCTCAGTTTATTGGCGCAGAAGCGCCGTTTAATTCGCTCGACGGGCTGGCTGAATGGGCGGCAGGTAAAGGTTATAAAGCGGTGCAGATCCCCTGCAACCATCCGCATATTTTTGACGTCGAGAAAGCGGCTGAGAGCCAGGCCTACTGCGATGACGTCACCGCTAAGCTGGCCGCGCACGGGCTGGTTATCAGCGAACTGTCGACCCATCTGGAAGGGCAGCTTGTCGCGGTAAACCCGATTTACAGCGACGCGTTTGATCACTTCGCGCCCACGTCCGTGCGCGGTAACGATGCGGCGCGCCGGGCGTGGGCCACGGAGAAGCTGAAACAGGCGGCGGTCGCCTCGGCCAGATTAGGCCTAAAAGCGCACGCCACCTTCTCCGGCTCACTGGCCTGGCCGTTTTTCTACCCGTGGCCGCCGCATAACGAACAGCGTTTTCAGGAAGCGTTCGGGGAGCTGGCAAACCGCTGGCGGCCGATTCTGGATACCTTCGACGAGCAGGGGGTGGACGTCTGCTTTGAGTTGCATCCGGGGGAAGATCTGCACGACGGCGTGACCTTCGAGCGTTTTCTGGCGCTGGTGGATAACCACCCACGCTGCAACATTCTCTTTGATCCGAGCCACATGCTGTTGCAGCAGATGGACTACCTGACCTTCATCGACATCTACCACGCGCGCATCAGGGCGTTCCACGTGAAGGATGCGGAGTTTCGCCCGAACGGGCGCAGCGGCGCGTACGGCGGCTACCAGCCGTGGATCAACCGCGCCGGACGCTTCCGGTCGCTCGGCGACGGGCAGATCGACTTTAAGGGCATTTTCAGCAAGCTGACCCAGTACGACTATGACGGCTGGGCGGTGCTGGAGTGGGAGTGCTGTCTGAAGGACGGCGAGACCGGCGCGCGCGAAGGCAGCGAGTTTATCCGCCGCCACATCATTCCGGTTTCCGGGCGCGCGTTTGATGATTTCGCCGCTGGAGGCAAGCATGATTAACGTCGGAATTATCGGCAGCGGGTTTATCGGCCCGGCGCATATCGAGGCGCTGCGGCGTCTCGGATACGTGCAGGTTGTGGCCCTCTGCGACGGCACGCTTGCCAAAGCGCAGGAAAAAGCGCGTCAGCTTAACGTGCCGCACGCGTACGGCAGCGTTGAGGAACTGCTCGCACACCCCGATCTGCACGTGGTGCACAACTGCACGCCTAACCACCTGCACGCGGAGATTAACCGCCAGATCCTGCGCGCGGGCAAGCACGTGTTTTCCGAAAAGCCGCTGTGCATGACCCCGGACGAGGCGCGCGAGCTGGTGGCGCTGGCGGATCAGACGGGCGCGGTGCACGGCGTGAGCTTTGTCTATCGCCAGTTTGCGATGGTGCGCCAGGCGGAGAGCATGATGCGTGCGGGCAGCGTCGGGCGGCTGTTTGCCTCGCACGGCAGCTATCTGCAGGACTGGATGCTGCTGGAAACCGACTATAACTGGCGGGTAGATGCCGCGCTGGGCGGCGCATCACGCGCGGTGGCGGACATCGGCTCCCACTGGTGCGACACGGTGCAGTTCGTCACCGGGCGGCGCATTACCGAGGTGATGGCGGATCTCTCCATCGTCTGGCCGACGCGCAGGGCCAGCAAAGGCTGGAATCAAACTTTCTCCCACGACGAGCGGGCGGAGTATGAAGACAAACCGGTCACCACCGAAGATTTCGGCTCGGTGCTGTTCCGCTTCGACGACGGCAGCAAGGGCAGCTTTAGCGTCTCGCAGGTGAGCGCCGGGCGTAAAAACCGCCTGACGTTTGAGGTCAACGGCAGCGAGCGGTCGCTGGCGTGGGATCAGGAGGTGCCGCAGCAGCTGTGGATCGGCCATCGCGCGCAGGCCAACCAGACGCTCACCGACGATCCGGGGCTGATGAACCCTGACGTGGCCGACAGCGCCCACTTCCCCGGCGGACATATCGAAGGCTGGCCGGACGCCTTCAAAAATATGATGGCGCAGTTCTACCGCGCCGTGCAGGCGGGCGCGATGCCGGATACGCCGCAGTTTGCGACGTTTCACGATGGCGCAAATGTGATGTATATCATTGATGCTATTGTGAAAAGCCATCAACAGCAGCGCTGGGTGCGCGTGGAACAATAACGCGTTGCCCGGTTCGCCGGGCAATAAATTTATGGTAGCCTGCACAAAACGCTAACCGCAGGATGTGTCGTCGCTATGTCAATTCAGAAAATCGCTCAGCTGGCCGGGGTCTCCGTGGCGACGGTCTCCCGCGTGCTGAATAACAGCGACACCGTGAAGGCGAAAAACCGCGAGCGCGTTCTGCGGGCGATTCAGGAGAGTAACTACCAGCCAAACCTGCTCGCCCGTCAGCTGCGCACCGCCCGCAGCTATATGATCCTGGTGATGGTGTCCAACATTGCCAACCCGTTCTGCGCCGAAGTGGTGAAGGGCATCGAGGCCGAGGCCGAGAAAAACGGCTACCGCATTCTGCTGTGCAACTCTGGCTCGGACATCGAGCGCTCCCGCTCGGGCTTAAGCCTGCTCTCCGGCAAAATCGTCGACGGCATTATCACCATGGACGCCTTCTCGAAGCTGCCGGAACTGGCCGCGCTGATTGGTTCTGCACCGTGGGTGCAGTGCGCCGAATACGCCGATGCGGGCGCGGTCTCCTGCGTCGGCATCAATGATGTGGACGCTTCACAGCATGCCGTCAGCCAGCTGGCCGACGGCGGCCGCAAGCGTATCGCGATGATCAACCACGATCTCAGCTACAAATATGCCCGCCTGCGCGAGCGGGGCTACAAAAGCGTGATCCACCTGCGGGATCTGGACTATCAGGCGGTAGAGTATGCCAGCGATCTCAGCTCCGGCGCGGGCATGGCCGCGATGCAAAATTTGCTAAAAGAAAACCCGCCGGATGCGGTATTTGCCGTTTCCGACACGCTGGCGGCGGGCGCGCTGCGTGCTATTCAGCAGGCCGGGCTGCGGGTGCCGGAGGATATCGCGGTCGTGGGCTTTGACGGCACCGAGCTCGCGGAGATGATTTCGCTCACCACCATCGAACAGCCGTCGCGGGATATCGGGCGCAAGGCGGTCGATCTGCTCTTAAATAAGATCGACAACCCGGATGCGCCCACTGAGAGAGTGATGATGGACTGGCGCTTTATTTCCCGCGCCAGTGCCTGATTATTGCGCGATGACGCCAGCCAGGGAGCGAATATCGTTCCCGGTTGGCGACTGGTGAATGCGCAGACCAAATTCATCCACCACCGCAAAAATATGATCGAAGATGTCGGCCTGAATTTCCTCATATTCCGCCCAGACCACTGTGTTGGTGAAGGCATATATTTCAATCGGCAGGCCGTTGGCGTCCGGCGCGAGCTGGCGCACCATCAGCGTCATATCTTTGCGGATGCGCGGGTGGTTGCGCAGATATTCATTCAGGTAGGCGCGGAAGGTGCCGATATTGGTCATCTTGCGCAGATTTAATACTGATTCCCCTTCACCGTTCTTCTGATTCCACAGGCTAATTTCCTCATGACGCGCGGCCAGATAGGGCTTCAGCAGCTTCGCCTGAATCAGCTTCTGCTGCTCCTGCTCGTCGAGGAAATGAATGCTGGTGGTATCAATATTCAGGCTGCGCTTAATGCGTCGCCCGCCGGAGGCAGACATGCCGCTCCAGTTAATAAAGGCGTCAGAGACCAGCGCCCACGTCGGGATGGTGGTGATGGTGTTATCAAAGTTGCGCACCTTAACGGTGGTCAGGCCGATATCCGTCACCGTGCCGTTGGCGCCGTACTTCGGCATCTCCAGCCAGTCGCCGAGCTTGAGCATGTCGTTGGCGGAAAGCTGAATCCCCGCCACCAGTCCGAGTATCGGGTCTTTAAACACCAGCATCAGAACGGCGGCCATGGCGCCCAGACCGCTGATAAGAATCGCCGGGGACTGGCCGATCAGCAGGGAGATAATCAATATCCCCACCAGAATGGCGCTCACCAGCTTGATGCCCTGGAAAATCCCTTTTAGCGGCAGCTGCGACGCGGTGGCCATTTTCTGCGACAGGTTAAAAATCACGTCCAGCAGCGAGAAGAAGGAGAGCAGGGCATACACCATCACCCACAGCTTCGCGCAGGTGGTGAGCATTTCCGCCGCTTCGCTGCCTTTTTGCAGCCACAGCACCGCCTGAACGTTGACGATTATCCCCTGAAGGGTAAAGGCCAGACGGTGAAATAGTTTATTCTGGGTAATGATCTGCAACCATAAATGGCTGCTGGCCTGCGCGCGTTTCTCAAATGCGCGCAGCACCACTTTGTGAAGAATAAAATGAACGATGATGGCGGTAAGAAAAATAATACCAAAGATAATCACTAAAGAGGTGGTGTGATTAATTTCAATGCCTAACTCTTCAACCTGAGCAATTAATTCCTGCATAACATCTCCTGTATTGTTGCAGCCCCATAATGGCGGCTGCGGATCTATTATGCAAATTTGCGGGCTTATTTGGCGGCCTGGCAGACCTTCGCCACCGGCAGGCACAGCCTGTGACGCATACGGATTGTCGCCAGCGCCAGGATAACCATCAGGCCGGTTTCTACTGCCAGGAAAAGGTTAATCGCCTGCGCGTAATTTCCGTGATAATTCTGCAGGCCGTGTAGCAAAATCGCGCCGAAAATGGCCGGGCCCAGCCCCAGCGCGGCCTGCTGCAACGTGCTGAGAATGGCGCTCGCGGCCCCCGCGTCATCGGGCTGAATATCGCGCATCCCGATGCGGTAAAAGCTGTTTACAATCAGCGCCTGGCCGTAGCCTACCAGCCCGGTGGCAGGCGCCAGCGTCAGCGCAGTATTTTGCAATCCCCAGTAGCGGAACGTGACGATCAGCGCCAGCAGGCCGATTATCTGAATTGCCAGACCCGTCAGCAGAATCGTGCTGGTGCTGTAGCGGGCAATCAGCCTCGGCGCGAACCATGCGGAGATAAAATAGGTCACGCCAAGGGCGATAAAACTGTTCCCGGACTGCCACGGCGCCATCCCCAGCCCGGTCTGCATGGTCAGCGCCATGCAGAACATAAACCCGGACCAGACGCTGAAAAAGAGCAGCGCAATCACGATGCCAAAGCGAACGCTGCGAAGCTGAAGCAGACGCGGCGGGATCAGTGGATGGGCATTCTCACGCTCCTTTTTGCGCGCATTCTGCGCCATCAGCCAGGCCAGCGGAATAATGACAAGAAGCATAACCTTCAGCGACCACGGCCAGTGCTGTTGTGGGCCGAGCGCCATCGGGAACAGCAGACAGCAAAGAATGATCGCCAGCAGCACGGTGCCCGGCCAGTCGATGCGTGACGGCGTCTCACGGCGGGTTTCCGGCACGTAGCGGCGGCTTAACGCCAGCACCAGCAGACAAATCGGCACGTTGATAAAGAAGGCGTTACGCCAGCCCAGCCCGGCGATATCCGCCGACACCAGCCAGCCGCCGCCCATCTGGCCCACGATAAACGCAATCCCGCCGATGCCGCCAAACAGGCTTATGGCTTTCGCGTGGGCGCTGCCTTTTAGCGTGACGTGCAGCGTCGCGAGGATCTGCGGCATAATCAGCGCTGCCCCCGCGCCCTGAACGATGCGCGCGGCCAGCAGCTGTTCAATGTTTCCCGCCATCCCGCACAGCAGCGAGGCCAGGCCAAAAACTGCCACGCCCCACATAAACAGGCGACGGCGGCCAAGGTTATCTCCCAGCTTGCTGCCGAGCGCGAGGCAGACGGCAAAGGCCACGCCGTAGAGCGCGACAATCAGCTCCAGCTCGGTGGCGGTAGCCTGCAGTGAATGGGTGATAGCGTCCAGCGCCACATTGGTGATTGAGGTATCAATCATGGGCAGCATCTGGCCGGTCAACAGCAGTATCAGGCCTGCGCGGCCCGGTGAAACAACTGACGTATTCATGGTAACTCCATTGCGTCATTCATCAGATGGTCGTAGCATCAACCATCTGATAAACGGGTACCAGTTCTTGCTTATACTGGTACTGGCACTACCATGCAGGGGGATTTATGGCCTTGATGTCTGAACCCGTCGCCTCACATCAGGATGACACCCGAAAACAGCTGGGGGCATTTTTACGCGCCCGGCGGGAAAGCCTCGATCCGCAGCGTCTCGGCCTGCCGCGCAGCGGTCGGCGCCGCACGCCGGGCCTGCGCCGGGAAGAGGTGGCGATGCTCGCGGATGTGGGCGTGACCTGGTACACCTGGCTTGAGCAGGGCAGGGACGTCAAACCGTCCAGCACGGTGATGGCCGCCGTGGCGAAAGCCCTGCAGTGCACCCCAACCGAAACCCGACATCTGTTTGTGTTAGCGGGGTTACCGCCGGGTGAAGCGCCGCAGGCGGTCTGCTGCGAGGGCATCAGCGAAGGCACCCGCCGCCTGCTCGATACCCTGATGCCAAAACCCGCCAGCATCCAGAAGCCCAACTTCGACATCGTGGCGTGGAACGACAGCTTCGGGCACCTGATGGGCGTTGATTTCAATGACATCCCGCCGGAAGACCGCAACTGTATTTACCTGTTCCTCACCCATCCGGCGTGGCGCGCGCGTCTCGGCAGACGCGACGACGTGCTGCCGATTTTCGTTTCCTATTTCCGCGCGGCGATGGCCGAGCACCGGGGCGACCCGCTGTGGGAAGCCAAGCTGGCGCGCTTCTTCGCGGTGTCGGAGGAGTTCAAAACCCTGTGGCACCAGCGCAACGACGTGCGCGGCGTGGAGAACCAGCTCAAGCTGTTTACCCATCCAGAACTGGGTGATTTTACGCTGCAGCAGATGTACTGGTACTCCGCACCGCGAAACGGCTCGCGGCTGCTGGTCTATTTACCGGTGGATGAGGCGGGGGAGCGGGCGATGGAATGGCTGGCGGAGCAGGGGAAATAAGTTTTTTGCGAGGCGCTTTCAGGGAATAATGGCTGGTTCTGCTAAGTGGATGAGACAGGTGTAAGGTGGGGTTATCTTAAACCAATCGACTGAATCGACATCATTTCGATGAGGTGTTAAGTCGTCTATACTCACGCCATGAGAAACCACCATGTCGCCACTGATGATTGATTCCGCAGACTTCAGCCAAAAATTAGGCCTTATCTCCCGAAACGTTGAACATACTGAAGCGTTTCTTGCACGAGGCACGGTGGATTTTCATCTGCCTGGATTTATGCTGCCAGCGGGATATCGCCTGTTAAAATCGCGCTACGGCGATGAATACCGTCTCGTGACCACTGACGATGGTAAACCCTATACGGCGTATGCCGTGAAGTTGACGTTTCATAAAGAAATTACATTTCCTCACGGGGCTGCGACACAGGTTATGGTCTGGCGTACGCCACGCGCCGTGCATCAGCGAGTAATAAGTGGGTTACCACAATCCTTCTTTCAATGGGTGCTTAGCGAATACGACATTGTGGTTTCTGACAGCGAACAAACCGGAGACGGACAGCGGTTTTGGTTACGCATGATTGACTGGGCGTTCAGCATGAATTATCAGATAAGCGTGGCGGACGGTACGGTAGGTGAGGAGTGGCACTTAACACCGGTGAGTTCTTACGCCGAGCTGGAAGAGCGCTGGATTGCGTTTGCCTGGGGATACGATCGTGATGTTCATCCACATCGCAGGTTAGTCATCAGTAAAGCGTAACGGGCCGCACAGAGCGGCCCGTTTTGATCAGCACTCGGTCACAATCGTGCTCAGCGGCAGGCGAGACTTCGGCAGCGTGGCGTTGAAATCTTCCACGCTGTGGTGCCCAACCGGCACCACCACCAGGCTGGTGAAGCCTTTCTCTTTCAGGCCAAACTCTTCGTCGAGAATAGCGGCGTCGAAGCCTTCGATTGGCACGGCGTCCAGACCCAGCGCACCCACGCCCAGCAGGAAGTTACCGACGTTCAGGTAAACCTGTTTCGCCATCCACTGGTCGTCATCTTTCAGATCCACGCGGTGCATATCGGCAAAATAGTGGCGTCCTTTGTTATTGGCCGCTTTCGCTTCCGGCGTGTTGAAACGACCATCCGCCTCTTCCTGATCGACAACGCGCTCCAGCCAGGCGTCGTCCATCGCGGTTTTCGCGCAAAATACCACCACGTGAGAAGCATCCAGCATTTTGCGTTCGTTGAACACATAGGTGCCCGCGGCGGATTTCGCCACGCGCGCTTTACCTTCCTCGGTGCTGGCCACAATGAAGTGCCACGGCTGGGAGTTGGTGCTGGATGGGCTGTACTGCAGCAGGGTTTTGATTTTTTCCGCTTCTTCAGCGGTCAGTTTTTTGGTTGGGTCGAACGCCTTGGTAGAGTGGCGTTTCAGGGCGACAGAAATGATATCCATAACTACTCCTGGTAATGAAATTCGCCCGTGCGCGGGCGCGAAAGGAGAGCAGATTACCGCGCGAGGCCGCAAAAGATAAGTGCGATTCGAGCGGTTATACTGTTCGGCACAGACGAACAGTCAGGCTGGCCGTATCCACTTCTGGTCTTTTTTCGGCAGCTTATCGACAACCAGATTCCACGAGTCCGCGATCAGGTCGGCGACCAGTTCTGGCGTGATGTCCTCCGTGCCGTAGAGCGAAATCCAGTGTTTTTTATTGAGGTGGTAGCCCGGCTCAACGCCGCGATAAATCTGCTGGTTTAACAGGGATTTTTCCGGGTCGGATTTCAGGCTAACGTGGGGCCTGCCGTGCGCGGTGGCCATCAGCATAAAAATTTTCCCGCCAACCTTAAACACGTCGTACTCGGGGCCAAACGGCCAGCAGTGTTCGGTGAAAGGCATCTCCAGCGCGACGCGTTTCGCGTGCGCCTGCAGAGAGTTACTGTCCATCGCTATCCTCCTGAGCCAGCCCGCGCCACATGGCTTCAAAACCCAGCGCTTTAAAATCGACGGCACGGGACGGATCGCGGGTGGCAAACTCCATGGTGGTTTCCGCCAGCGATAAGAAAAGCGCATCGCCAAACGTTTTAAATTCATCGGACATAAACACCGGGCGCACCGAGCGGCGGCACAGCTCGTGAAGTTCCGGGAACATCTCCTTCACCGCCTGTTCCGTTTCGGCGCTCAGCTTTTCACTGACGCCAATCTGGCGGATTGCCGCATGAGAAACGGGGTTACGAATACCCCAGTCCACGTAGCTGTTCCAGATATTGCGGGTATGCTCTTTAGGAAGGGTGAGGGTGCGATCGAGGTTCGCCAGCATGGTCTGGCAGAGATCCTGCTTGAGGTGCAGGTAAAGGGCATTCAGCAGGTCGTCTTTAGTAGCAAAGTAGCGAAACAGCGTGCCTTCAGCGACGCCCGCGTTACGGGCAATTAACGCCGTTGAGGCGGCAATACCTGACTGTGCAAATGCCACCGTTGCGGCTTCCAGTAAGGCCTGTTTTTTATCTTCACTCTTCGGACGTGCCACTAAATTTTCCCCCTCTCAATGCTAAAAACCCTGATTGAAACACGTGCTTTGACACGCTGCAACGCGGAATGTCAAAGATCGAAAACGTCTTGACGACTTTATCATCATATCTATAATGAGTGCTTACTCACTCATAATCAAGTTTCCCCCGCGTAAACCATCGGATGGCGCGCGTTTTCGGGTCAGGATATGAAAAAGCCTCTCTTCATCTGCGTGGTGTTCGTCATGATTATTGCTTCAGCTGCGAGTTTACCGTTTGTTCTGAATGCCGGATTTGGCCAGCCGCCGCAGGGTGCGCAGCTTACGGAAGTGGAGGCTTCTCCGCACTATCGCGACGGGAAGTTCCATAACGCGCTTCCGACGCCTGGCTTTACCGGGCAGCAAAACATGCTGGTGGCGTGGTGGCAGTTCCTGACCCGTAAAACCGAAAACGCCCGTCCGGCGCAGCCGTTGCCACTGGTGAAAACCGATCTGGCGAGCTTGCCTCTGGAGCAGGATACGCTGGTGTGGCTCGGCCACTCCTCGTGGTATATGCAGCTGGCGGGAAAACGCATCCTGATCGACCCGGTCCTCGGCAACTATGCCGCGCCGTTCTCGTTCCTTAATAAGGCGTTTGCGGGAGAGTACCCGTGGCGTGCGGAGAGCATGCCGGAAATCGACCTGCTGATTATCTCGCACGATCACTACGACCATCTGGACTACGCCACCATCCGGTCGCTATTGCCGAAGGTGAAGCGCGTCGTGACGCCGCTCGGCGTGGGATCCCACCTGCGCTACTGGGGAATGAAGCCTGAGATTATCGACGAGCGCGACTGGAACCAGTCGGTGCACATCAGCGATGCGCTGACGGTTCACGTGCTGCCCGCGCGCCACTTCTCCGGGCGCGGCATCAAGCGTGACCAGACCCTGTGGGGCAGTTTTATGTTCGTCACGCCAGAGCAGAAGGTCTACTACAGCGGCGACTCCGGTTACGGCCCGCACTTTAAGGCCATTGGCGAGCAGTTTGGTGAGGTGGATCTGGCCATCATGGAAAACGGCCAGTACGACCAGGACTGGAAGTACATCCACATGCTGCCGGATGAAACGGCGCAGGCTTCGGCGGACCTCAACGCGAAAGCGGTGGTGCCGGGGCATAACGGGCGCTTCGTGCTGGCGAAACACACCTGGAACGATCCGCTGATCCAGCTGGCGCGGGCCAGTAAGGATAAAAATTATCGGTTGCTGACGCCGGAACTGGGTGAGCCGGTTCGGGTGAGCGATAGCACGCAACAGTTTCGTGAGTGGTGGGAATAATGTTGAACCAAGAAACAGAGGGGGAGAGCAGCATGACGATTTCCGCTCAGGTCATTGATACCATAGTCGAATGGATCGATGACAACCTACACCAGCCGCTACGCATCGAAGAGATCGCCCGCCACGCGGGTTACTCCAAGTGGCATTTACAGCGGCTGTTTATGCAGTACAAAGGCGAAAGCCTGGGGCGCTACATCCGCGAACGCAAGCTGCTGCTGGCGGCGCGGGATCTGCGTGAATCTGACGAGCGCGTGTACGAAATCTGCCTGCGCTACGGTTTTGAATCGCAGCAGACGTTTACGCGCATCTTTACCCGCACCTTCCATCAACCGCCTGGGGCATATCGCAAAGAGAACCATAGTCGGGCGCATTGAAATTGACGAAACGTAGGCCGGGAAAGGCATTGCTGCCACCCGGCTTTTTTATTGGCCTACGACGCCAGTGAAAACCAGCGGCGCCAGACGAAACGCAGGATGAAGAATTCAATGGCCCCGAGCAGTAAAAACCACACGCAGAACAGTATGGTGTAGAGCTGGTTCAGATCGACCATATGAAAGGTCTGAACCAGCTTCTGCGCCAGCACCAGACCCAGCGACGGTGCGGGCAGCAGTAAGCAAGAGAGCAGGGCCAGCAATAAAATGCCCCCTGCAGTCAGCAGCGATTCCAACGGGTGTTTCATCGTAATGTTAATCGTCAGTTAAAAATGTCATTGTCCGGCATCCTTTAACGTAAAGCAATATCAACCCGCCAGGCCTTTTTTAATTAAATAATTCTCGACACCAACAAATAATGCGCGAAAGGAAATTAATTTAACCATGATGATTAAATTAATTTCGCGCTATGTAAATAAATGTCTGCATCACGAAAATAATTTTACAAACGTATAGGTGCTGTATCCAATTAACGTCGCAATAACAATGGCTGCGACAATGTATAACGCCAGGCGCCGTCCGCGATAAATACCAAACATGGTACCCCCTCGTTTAGGAATGGTTTAGAAATATTTTGTAAAAATCAGCTCGTCGAAATAATTTTAATCAATTCTGAATAACCCAGTGGTAAATATATTGCGGTAGATCAATTTTACCCGCAAGACTTTAAAATCAATTTATTTAAGCCAGAAAGGAATTCAGGCTTCTGTTCACCGGATATTGAAGGAAAAATACGATGACTGAAAAAAAATTCTCCCCAAACATGCCGCCTTCCGGCGGGCTGGCATACCAGCAGACCGCAGAGCAGGTGCTTGCCTACGCGCAGAGCCAGGCGAGCGGTCTGGACCGCGCAGAGGCGCAGGCGCGTCTGCAAAAACAGGGCCCGAACGCGCTTCCGGAGAAAAAGGGCAAGCCGGGCTGGCTGCGTTTTCTCGCGCACTTTAACGATGTGCTGATTTACGTTCTGCTGGCCGCTGCGGTATTAACGGCGGTAATGGGCCACTGGGTCGATACGCTGGTTATTTTGGGCGTGGCGGTTATCAACGCCTTGATTGGCCATATTCAGGAAAGCAACGCGGAAAAATCCCTGAAGAGCATTCGTAATATGCTCTCCAGCGAGGCGCGCGTTATTCGCAACGGCAACCATGAAACCATCCCAACGACTGAAATAGTCCCGGGCGACATTATTGTATTACGTGCGGGGGATCGTATTCCGGCAGATATGCGTTTAATCGAAGCGCATAATTTACGCGTGGAAGAGGCGATTCTGACCGGCGAATCCACCGTGGTGGATAAACATATTAATCCGCTGAGCGGTGAACTGCCGCTGGGCGACCGCACCAATATGGTCTTCTCTGGAACGACCGTCAGCGCGGGCGGCGGCATCGGCGTGGTCACCGCGACCGGTAAGGAGACGGAGCTCGGCCACATCAACCAGATGATGGCGGGTATCGAAAAACACCGCACGCCGCTGCTGGTGCAGATGGACAAGCTGGGTAAAGCGATCTTCGCCATTATCCTCGCAATGATGGCTGCGCTGTTCGTCTTCAGCCTGGTGTTCCGCGAGATCCCGATGGGCGAGCTGCTGCTCTCCCTGATCAGCCTGGCGGTGGCCTCCGTGCCGGAAGGTCTGCCGGCGATAATCTCCATCATCCTCTCGCTGGGCGTGCAGGCGATGGCCCGCAAGCGGGCGATTATCCGCAAGCTGCCGACGGTTGAAACGCTCGGCGCAATGACCGTGGTCTGCTCGGATAAAACCGGCACCCTGACCATGAACGAGATGACGGTCAAAGCCATTATCACCGCCGACGCCTGCTACCGCGTGGACGGCAACAGCTACGAGCCGGTGGGCAACATCTACCTGGAAGGCAGCGACGAGCCGGTGCAGATCCAGCCGGGCACCGTGCTGGAGCAGTACCTGCGCACCATCGACCTCTGCAACGACAGCCAGCTGATACAGGACGAGCGCGGCCTGTGGGGCATCACCGGTGGGCCGACCGAGGGCGCGCTGAAGGTGCTGGCGGCGAAGGCCAGCCTTGAGCCGGTCGTAACCACGCTGGTTAACAAGATCCCGTTCGACTCGCAGTACAAGTACATGAGCACCCACTACCAGATTGGCGGTGAGGAGCAGATTTTGATCACCGGCGCGCCGGACGTCATTTTCGCCCTGTGCGCCGAGCAGCAGACCCGCAACGGTGCGGAAGCCTTCAACCGCGCGTACTGGGAAAGCGAGATGGAGCGCTATGCCCGTCAGGGGCTGCGCATGGTCGCCGCGGCGTTCAAGCCGGCGAACGGCGAGCAGGAACTGACGCACGACGATCTGAGCCACGGTCTGATCTTCCTCGGCATCGCCGGGATGATGGATCCGCCGCGTCCGGAAGCCATTGATGCGATTAACGCCTGCCAGCAGGCGGGGATCCGCGTGAAGATGATCACCGGGGATCACCCGCAGACGGCGATGAGCATCGGCCAGATGCTGGGGATCACCAACAGCGAGCAGGCGGTCACCGGCTACGAGCTGGAGAAGATGGACGACGCCGCGCTGGCGGAAGCGGCGGTGAAGTATGACATCTTCGCCCGCACCAGCCCGGAGCATAAGCTGCGTCTGGTGAAAGCGCTGCAGGATAAAGGCGAAATCGTCGGTATGACCGGTGACGGCGTGAACGATGCTCCGGCGCTGCGTCAGGCTGACGTGGGCATCGCGATGGGCATCAAGGGCACGGAAGTGACCAAAGAGGCGGCGGACATGGTCCTGACGGACGATAACTTCGCCACCATCGCCAGCGCGGTAAAAGAGGGGCGTCGCGTTTACGACAACCTGAAGAAGACCATTCTGTTCATCATGCCGACCAACCTCGCGCAGGGGCTGCTGATTGTGATTGCGCTGCTGGCGGGAAACATCATTCCGCTGACGCCGGTGCTGATTTTGTGGATGAACATGGCTACCTCCGCCACGCTCTCCTTCGGCCTGGCCTTTGAGGCCGCCGAGCGCAACATCATGCGTCGTCCGCCGCGTCAGACCGGGCAGCACGTGATGGACGCCTACGCCGTGTGGCGCGTGGCCTTCGTCGGCACCATGATTGCCATCGCCGCCTTTGCGCTGGAAGCCTGGCTGGCCCCGCGCGGCCACAGCGCGGAGTTCATCCGCACCGTGCTGCTGCAGATGCTGGTCTGCGCCCAGTGGGTGTACATGATTAACTGCCGCAACACCGAAGGGTTCTCCCTGAACCGCGGCCTGCTGGCGAACAAAGGGATCTGGCTGGTGACGGGCGTACTGTTCCTGCTCCAGGCGGCGATTATCTACCTGCCGTTTATGCAGATGCTGTTCGGCACCGAAGCGCTGCCGTTGCGCTACTGGTTCGTGACCCTGGCGGTGGCGGGCGTGATGTTCTTCGTCGTCGAAATCGAGAAGCGACTGACCCGCAGGTTCCGTAAGGCTGCATAACAAAGAACCCCCTCACCCTGCCCTCTCCCCAAAGGGGAGAGGGTGTTCAAGTTCCCTCTCCCCTTTGGGGAGAGGGTTAGGGTGAGGGGAGACAACGCTGAGGTACTCCTATGAAATTCCCGGTCCTGTTAGCACTCCTTGTCAGTACCCTGCAACCCGCATTCGCCGCCATCCCCGTGCGCGTCGCCGCCGTGGAAAAGACCGCCCACGCCGCCGAGCGCCAGATCCCGGGCCGCATCGAAGCTATCCACACCGTTGAGCTGCGCGCCCGCACGGAAGGCGTGATTACCAAAATCCACTTCCGCGACGGGCAGTACGTGAAAAAAGGCGACGTGCTGTTCGAGCTGGACGACGCCGAGCCGCGCGCCGCCCTGCGCCTGGCGCAGGCCGAGGTGAGAAGCGCCGAAGCCACGCTGCGTCAGGCGCAGCAGCAGCTTTCCCGATTTGAAAGCCTGGGCAGCAGCAACGCCATCAGCCGTCACGACGTGGATAACGCCCGCATGCAGCGGGACGTCGCCAGCGCCGCGCTGGAGCAGGCCAAAGCCCGGCTCGACACCCGCAGAGTCACCCTGAACTACACACGCATTACCTCGCCGATTGACGGCCGCGTGGGGCACAGCCAGTTCCACGTCGGCAGCCTGGTGAATCCTGCCAGCGGCGTGCTGGTGGAGGTGGTGCAGCTTGACCCGATCCGCATCGCCTTTGCGCTGGAGGAGGGGGCATTTGCTACCAAAGCCGGACAGCATGCTGACATCAGCGCCATGAAGCAGGCCTGGCAGGCGTTAATTGACAGCAACGGCCAGCGCGTCAGCGGCGAGCTCACCTCCGTGGACAACCGCATCGACCCGCGCACCGCCAGCGTGATGCTGCGCGCCGAGTTCGCCAACCCGCGCCATCAGCTCCTGCCCGGCGGCAATGTAAACGTGTATTTGCGCCCGGCAAGCGAACAGCCGGTACTGACCCTGCCCGCTGCCGCGGTGCAGCAGAACGGTGACGGGTTCTTCGCATGGGTGGTTAACGCCGACGGCAAGGCCGAAATGCGCCCGCTGAAAATTGCCGGACAGATTGGCCAGCAGTTTCAGATTACCTCCGGCGTGAAGCCCGGTGAGCGAGCGATTACTGACGGCGCGCAGCGCGTGCAGCCCGGCGCTACCGTCCAGATACTCAACTAAGGAGCCATCATGCTGACGTTTTTCATCAAACGCCCGCGCTTCGCGATGGTGATTGCGCTGGTCATCACCCTGCTGGGAGCCATCGCGCTGAAGATTATTCCGGTGGAGCAGTACCCGCAGATCGCGCCGCCGGTCGTGAACGTTTCTGCCAGCTGGCCGGGCGCCAGCTCGGCCGACGTGGCGGAGGCCATTGCCACGCCGCTGGAGACCCAGCTGAACGGCGTGGACCACATGCTCTACATGGAGTCCACCAGTTCGGACGAAGGCACCTACAGTCTGAACATTACCTTTGCGGCGGGCACCGATCCGGACCTCGCCGCCATCGACGTGCAGAACCGCGTGGCGCAGGCCGTGGCGCAGCTGCCGACCGAGGCGCAGCAAAACGGCGTGCAGGTGCGCAAGCGCGCCACCAACCTGATGATGGGGGTAAGCCTTTACTCACCGAATAACACCCATACGCCGCTTTTCGTCAGCAACTACGCCAGCACCCAGGTGCGCGAGGCGCTGGCTCGCCTGCCGGGCGTCGGGCAGGTGCAGATGTTTGGCGCGCGCGACTACAGCATGCGCATCTGGCTGCGTCCGGACCGCATGAACGCCCTGAACGTCACCACCGACGACGTGGCGCAGGCGCTGCGCGAGCAGAACGTGCAGGGGGCGGCAGGCCAGGTTGGCACGCCGCCGGTATTTAACGGCCAGCTGCAGACCCTGACCATCAACGGGCTGGGGCGCTTAAGCCAGGCCGAAGACTTTGCCGACATCATCATCCGCGCGGGCGAGATGGGCCAGCTGGTGCGCCTGAAGGACGTCGCCGCCATTGAGCTCGGCTCGCGCAGCTACAGTTCGGGCGCGCAGCTGAACGGGCACGACTCCGCCTACCTCGGCATCTACCCGACGCCGTCCGCCAACGCCCTGCGCGTGGCCGACGCGGTGCGCGCGGAGCTGGAGCGCCTCTCAACGCGCTTCCCGGACGACCTGGTCTACGAGGTGAAGTTCGACACCACCTCCTTTGTTGCCGCCACCATTAAGGAGATCGGCGTCTCGCTGGCGCTCACCATGCTGGCAGTTGTGGTGGTCGTTTCCCTGTTCCTGCAAAGCTGGCGCGCGACGCTGATTGTCGCGCTCGCCATTCCGGTGTCGCTGGTGGGCACCTTCGCGCTGCTCTACGCGCTCGGCTACTCCGCCAACACCCTCAGCCTGTTCGCCATCATTCTGGCGCTGACCATGGTGGTGGATGACGCCATCGTGGTGGTGGAGAGCGTCGAAACGCTGATGGCGGAAGGGCAGAGCCGCACGGCGGCGACCGCGCTGGCCCTGCGCCAGATTGCCGGGCCGGTCATCGCGACGACGCTGGTGCTGCTGGCGGTGTTTGTGCCGGTGGCGCTCCTGCCGGGGATTGTCGGCGAGCTGTACCGCCAGTTCGCGGTGACACTCTCCACCGCCGTCACGCTCTCAAGCCTGGTGGCGCTGACCCTGACGCCCGCCCTGTGCGCGCTGCTGCTGCGCCCGCGCCCGGAGAAGCCTGCTGCGGTTTATCACGCCTTTAACCGTGGGCTGGACGCCACGCGCGGTTTCTATACCCGCATCGTGCACGTCTTAAACCTGCGCCCGTGGCTGGCGCTGCTGGCCACCGCAGGCGCGGCGGCGGTAGTGGTGTTCAGTTTTATGTCGATGCCAAAAGGCTTCCTGCCGCAGGAGGATCAGGGCTACTTCTTCGCCAGCGTCCAGCTGCCGGAAGCGGCCTCGCTGGAGCGTACCGAGGCGGTGATGACCACGGCGCGCGAACTCATCGCCAAAAACCCGGCGGTGGAGGACGTGATTCAGGTGTCCGGGTTTAACATCCTCAACGGCACCAGCGCCTCTAACGGCGGGTTTATCTCCATCATGCTCAAAGACTGGAGCGAGCGCCCGCCGCTGGACGAGGTGATGGGAAGCCTGCAGCGCCAGTTGCTGGCCCTGCCGGAAGCGACCATTATGACCTTCGCGCCGCCGACGCTACCGGGGCTGGGCAACGCCTCCGGCTTTGACCTGCGCATACAGGCGCAGGCGGGGCAGAGCCCGGCGGAGCTGGAGCGCGTGACGCGTGAGGTGCTGGCGAAAGCTAACCAGCACCCGCAGCTGAGCCGCGTGTTCACCACCTGGAGCAGCAATGTGCCGCAGCTGACGCTGACCGTTGACCGCGAGCGCGCCGCGCGCCTCGACGTGCCGGTGTCGCGCATCTTCAGCAGCCTGCAGACCGCCTTTGGCGGCACCCGCGCCGGGGATTTCAGCGTGAATAACCGCGTTTACCACGTCGTCATGCAGAACGAGATGCAGTGGCGCGAGCGCGCAGAGCAAATCAGCGAGCTGTTCGTGCGCAGCAACAGTGGCGAGCGGGTGCGCCTGAGCAACCTGGTCACCGTTACGCCGAGCGTTGGCGCGCCGTTCCTGCAGCAGTACAACCAGTTCCCGTCGGTGTCGGTGAGCGGCTCGGCGGCTGAAGGGGTAAGCAGCAGCACCGCGATGGCGGTGATGGGCGAGCTTCTGGCGGAGAATTTGCCAGCGGGATACGACTACGCCTGGAGCGGCATGTCTTATCAGGAGCAGCAGACCGGCAACCAGGCGGTGTGGATCGTGCTGGCGGCGGTGGTGATGGCGTGGCTGTTCCTCGTCGCCCAGTACGAGAGCTGGACGCTCCCGGCGAGCGTGATGCTCTCGGTGCTGTTCGCCATCGGCGGGGCGCTGGTCTGGCTGTGGTTGGCGGGCTACGCCAATGACGTGTACGTGCA
Source organism: Enterobacter sp. ECC_219_Taxon_10 (assembly GCF_058354905.1). Lineage (NCBI taxonomy): Bacteria > Pseudomonadati > Pseudomonadota > Gammaproteobacteria > Enterobacterales > Enterobacteriaceae > Enterobacter > Enterobacter sp. ECC_219_Taxon_10. Next base: position 1,285,493 of record NZ_CM178005.1, read on the forward strand.
GATTGGCCTGGTCTTGCTGATCGCGCTAGCGGCTAAAAACGCCATTCTTATCGTGGAGTTTGCCCGCGAGCGGCGCATGGACGGCATGGCGATTGTCGATGCCGCAAGAGAAGGGGCCTCGCGCCGCTTCCGCGCGGTGATGATGACCGCCGTGTCGTTCATTATCGGCGTCCTGCCCATGATGCTGGCGACCGGAGCGGGTGCCCAGAGCCGCCGCATTATCGGCACCACGGTGTTCAGCGGCATGCTGGTGGCGACCGTGGTGGGGATTGTGTTCATCCCCGCGCTGTTCGTGCTGTTCCAGCGCCTGCGCGAGTGGGGCCACGGCCTTACGGACTCGTCGCCCACAGCTCGCAGTGTTTCTGCACCAGAGAAATAAGCGAGCCACCGTCGGCGATAAAGTCCCGCATGCGCTGCGCCTCGCTCTTGCCCTGCTTTAACAGCAGGGCAATTTCATTGATTGCGCTGGTCGCGCCGAGCTTTTCGGCCGACGGCGCAACCTGCTCCAGCAGCCACGCAATGTCTTCCGCTACGGTTTTGTGCTCACCGGTGTGCACGTCCGTCAGGATCCCCTCCAGCCCGTAGCGACAGGCCTGAAAACGGTTAAAGCGGTAGAGCAGAAAATCCTTCTCCTGATGCTTATAGGGTCGCGCGGTTAACAGCCAGTGCGACGTCGCCTGAATAAGCCCGGCGATGTTAATGGCGTGGCCGAGCGTCAGCGGCGTATCCATCACCCGCACCTCCACGGTGCCAAAATGCGGGCTGGGGCGGATGTCCCAGTGCAGATCCTTAATGCTGTCGATCATGCTGGTCGAACTCAGGCGGCGGAACAGCCCCTCGAACTCCTGCCAGCTGTTGACCCACGGCATCTGGCCGTTATCCGGGAAGCCGGAGAAGATGTTGAGCCGCGACGAGGAGAACTTCGTGTCCGTGCCCTGCATATACGGCGAGGCGGCCGCCAGGGCGATAAAGTGCGGCACGAAGCGCGACAGGCCGTGCAGCAGGTAAATCGCGTCGTCCCCGGTCCGGCAGCCGACGTGCACGTGCTGGCCGAACACCGTTGCCTGCAAAATCAGATAGCCAAAGCGCTCCAGCGTGACGTTATAGCGCTCGTCGTCGCACACCTCCTGACGCTGCCATTTCTGGAACGGATGCGTCCCGCCGCCGCAAATCTGAATATGCTGCTCCGCCGCGGCGCGCAGAATGCTCTGCTGCATCACCGAGAACTGCGCCGCCGCCTGGTCGATGTTCTGGCACACGCCGGTGGCGATTTCGAGCATGCTTTCGGTGATGTCGTGTTTGACTTCGCCGCCTTTGATGTCGTCTTTGACGGCGGCGATAAGCGCGGAGGAGTCCTGGCTCAGATCGTAGCCCGGCGGGTTAACCACCTGCAGTTCGAGTTCGATGCCGAGGGTGAACGGTTCAGAGGATTTGAAATCAGGTAAAGGCATGGCGCACTCCGTTGTCTGTTGTGTGTTGAGTATAGACAACGACGTGGCGCTCACTTTTCAGGGTGGTATAACTGTTAGCAGGCTTAGCGAAAAGGGGAGTTAACCATGTCTGACAATCCAGTGATTGCGCTGATTGGGCCTGGCGCAATTGGGACCACCATTGCCGCGGTGCTGCACGACGCGGGCCGTACGCCGATGCTGTGCGGACGCACCGCACATCCGGAATTACGTCTGCGCCACGACGAGGGTGAAACCGTGGTGCCCGGCCCGGTATTAACCGATCCGGCCGACATTACGCGCCCCGTCGATCTCGTTTTCGTGGCGGTAAAAACGACGCAAAATGCCGACAGCGCAGGATGGCTGCGGGCTCTGTGTGATGAAAACACCGTGGTCTGCGCGCTGCAAAACGGCGTGGAGCAAAAAGCCCAGCTTGAGCCGTGGGTTAACGGCGCAGCGGTGCTGCCGTCGGTAGTCTGGTTCCCGGCGCAGCGCGAGCCGGATGCCTCCGTCTGGCTGCGGGCGAAGCCGCGTCTGACGCTGCCGGACGTGCCTCAGGCGCAGCGGGTGGTGGAGGCGCTTCGCGATACGCGCTGCGCGGTTGAACTCTCGGCAGATTTCGCTACCGTCGCCTGGCGCAAGCTGCTACAAAACGCGGTCGCCGGGCTGATGGTGCTGGCCAACCGCCGCGCAGGGATGTTCAGGCGCGAGGATATCAGCGAGCTTGCGCTGGCCTATCTGCGCGAGGGGCTTGCCGTCGCCCGCGTCGAGGGGGCGAAGCTGGATGATGCGGTGGCGCAGGAGATTCTGGCGAACTTCCAGCGTGCGCCAGTGGATTTGGGCACGTCGATCCTTGCGGACCGTCAGGCGGATCGCCCGATGGAGTGGGATATCCGCAACGGCGTGATCCAGCGCTACGGCCGTAAGCACGGGATTGCGGTGCCCATCAGTGACGTGGTGGTGCCGCTGCTGGCGGCGGGGAGCGAGGGGCCGGGGTGAGCCAGGGTCTGGAGTGAAGGAAAGACCCGGCCGTTGTGCGCCGGGTAGCGTCTCTACTTAGCCTGACGGGCTTTCTCTGCTTTCAACTCTTCCATGGTTGCCTCCAGGATCCAGAGGCACTGAGCACCTTCAAACGTTTCCAGCAGCGCCTGGCGGGTACGCTGATAAAACGCGTCGATTTCGGCGGATGATTTCTCTAAAGGCGGCGTGCAGACGATATCGCTGCCTACCATGTGCGGCCACTTTCCGGCATCAAGGATGCGGAGCGCTTTCAGCGTGGCGTTGGTGTTTGTGGTGAGCGCTGCGGCTAAGGCATCTTCTAACTGCTTTGCCTGGTTCTCGTCAGCAACGGCAGCAAGCTTTGGGGCTTGCTCAATCCGGTGTACATCACCTGAGGCAATTCCCTTCACTGCTGAAGACCAGTCACTAACGTCAGCTATTGCCGGGGCTGTAAGAGCACATATCAGCAGTACGATCGGGTATTTCATCGCACTACCTCAAGCATGCCGCCGTCGCGAAGAATCTTACGTCTCGTTGACGGTGAGAGAATGATGCACCCCTCGGATGCAAACCCCGCGGGGCCATACTTGTGGTCACCATGAATGCGGAATTCTGAGCGACCAAAACTTTCGCCTGAGGTTTGCTCAAGAATGATGGTTATCGGTCCTTTAGAATTCGAATGACCCGCGATTTTATACGTCCCGCGAGGCAGTGGCCCCAGTCCTTTCACATGCTGACGGTCCGGGTTGTTTTTATTCGTAAGAGCACCGGAATACCCGATCTCAATTAATTTACCGTCTTTATACATCTTGCCGGTCGACTGCTCATACTTCCATCCCATAACGTTCTCCTTATGCCGTCTTGCGGCCGTTCCAGCTATCTGAATGTATGGTGTTACCGTCGACATAGCGCCAGGTAATTTTTTCATACAGCAGTTCTACCAGCTCAAGATGGTTATGCTTCTCGTAGTCAGGATCTTTGATATCTAGCATCATTGGACAGACGCTGACAATCGTCACTCCCTCCATAAGAGTGGAGAAATATTCCACTTCCTGACCGGCATCGTTGATATGGTAAAACTTCACCTCTGCAGATTTTAGCTTCTGACCTGTGCTGACAGCCTTGTACAAATAGGGGCTGGAGGCGTCGATCTCTTTATCAAAAGAGTAGGGGGAATGGACGCGAAGACTTGTCGCCTTACCGGTATGTTTGTCCGTGGGCTGCATTATGCCGTGGTTCAGCGTGATTATCTCGATACTTCCATCACGACCATGTATATCGACAGAGCCTTTGATGTCGGCACCGCCGTCATCTTTGAGCCATAAATAAGCGGGAATAGCCATTTGTTTAAAACTCCATTTAAGGAAAACCTGAAAAAACCTTTTAGTTTAATTGGTTATGTAACCAGGGTAACGCTAGTGCTTACAAAATGGTCCGTCAATTTTTATATGGTATGGATATAAAACGATCTTCGTTTTCGTTGATGAAAATTAAGAAATAATGGGATCTTACTGTTTGGATCTGGATAAAGTGTTAATGATTAATATCGTGGTTTAACTTAAAATTTGATTAAGTGAATAATGATTGCAAATTTAATAAATAGTTGATCTGTTCTCAGGGGTACATTAATTTGACGATTTATGAGGTGATGAATAGCTCTTGTTAGCTCGTCAGAATACCCGCCAGCCCGTAGCAACAGGCCTGGAAACGATTAAAACAGCAAAGCAGAAAATATTTTCCTGGTGTTTAAATGGCCGCAATAAGCGCGGAGGAATCCTGTCTCAGATCGTACCCCGCCCTAACGGACGCTGTTTTTCCGTTCGGCAAAGTAATGGGCGGGCGTGCTGCCCATCGCTTTACGGAACATGGTGATAAACGCATTCACGGATTCGTACCCGAGCGTTGCCGCCACGTTCTGGACGGGCACGCCGCTGGCCAGCTCCCGCAGGGCAATAATCAAATGCAGCTGCTGGCGCCATCGCCCGAAGCTCAGCCCGGTCTCGCGCTGAATCAGGCGGGCAAACGAGCGCTCGCTGAGGGCAAGCCGTTTTGCCCACTCCTTCAGAGTGCTTCTGTCCTCCGGGCGGCTGACCAGCGCGTCGGCCATGGCGCGAATTTTCGGGTCGGTTGAGACCGGCAGGCTCAGCTTCTGCTGTGGCATGCTGGCGAGCTCGTCAAGCGTGACTCTGGTCAGCCTGGCGACGTGGCTGTCGGGAGGATAATCCACGCCTTCGCGCGTCAGACGATCGACCAGCTCCTTAATCAACGGCGAGATCGCCAGGGTGCAGCATCTCTCCGGCAGTACCGCCGCGCCGGGCTCAATAAACAAATAGTTGAGATGCGCGTTCCAGGTCGCCCTGGCACTGTGCGGGATCCCGCCGGGGATCCAGACGGCGCAGTCCGGCGGCACGATCCAGATGTCATTCTCCGCGTAACAGCTGACCGCACCGTATCGGGCAATAATCAGCTGGCCCTTGCGGTGGGTATGTACCGGCACTTCCGCGGCGTAATCCACGAAGTCCAGATGACGCGCCACGGCAGGGGAGGCGGTGGCGTCAGGGTCATACAGCGTATGAGCGAGTTGAGGCTTCACGATTCTGGCAATATTTAGGTATTTTTTGACAGAATAGAGTATTTAAGGGCGTCTGTAAGCCGGTAATAATCCCGGCATGAAAAACATCTTCTCTCATCCTGTGCGCCTGCCTGACACGTTGCGAAACGACGCGGGCGCGCTGATCTACGCCGCGAAGAGCTTTGCCGCGGCGATGCTGGCTTATTACATAGCGCTCTCGATAGGCCTCGAACGTCCCTCGTGGGCCATTATTACGGTTTACATCGTGTCACAGACGTCAGTTGGGGCATCGCTGAGCCGAAGCCTCTACCGGCTGGCCGGTACCGTGACGGGGGCCAGCGCGACCGTGCTGATTGTGCCCACCTTCGCGAATACGCCAGTCCTGTGTAGCGTGGTGCTGACGGGCTGGATCGTATTCTGCCTGTGGCTCTCCCTGCTGGAGCGCACGCCCCGGGCGTACGCCTTTGTGCTGGCCGGCTATACCGCGAGCCTGATTGGTTTTCCCGCGGTGTCCGATCCCGGCGGCATTTTTAACGTCGCCATTGTCCGCGTGCAGGAGATCGCTATCGGGATTTTCTGCGCGGCGCTGATTCACCGCTACGTGCTGCCCGCGCGCGTCTCGGGGCTGTTCAACGCGAAATTATCCCAGACGCTACAGGCCGCGCGCGGGCGGGTGGCTGATACCTTATCAGGTAAACCCGATGCGGCTTCCGCCCCTCTGCATCTGGCCCTGGCGCTGCAGTTCCTGCAGGGCATAAGCCACCATATTCCGTATGATTTTGCCCTTTCAGCTCCGGTGCGGCAGGCCAGAAAGGCGATCCACGATCGGCTGGCTCGGCTGGTTATCGTCAACTGTGAACTACACGATCGCCTGCCAGCGATCGGAACCCTACCCGCCGACGTGCAGGCGTTGCTGGAGGACGTTCAGGCCTGGCTTGCCGTTGAAGGCGCCAGCAGCACGGCAGAGGCGCTGCGGCTCCGCTGTGCGCTTCTCGTCGAACGGTATGCCGCGCAGGCGCAGACCTTTGACGACGCGTTGCAGGTCAGTTTTATTCGCTACCTCTCGGAGGCCATCGCTCTTCTGCAGCAGTGCGAACGTCTTTCCGGGGCCATCCACCACGCCAAACCCGTCGTTGGGGAGAGGCAAACCCGCGCGGCGAAAGGCTACGTTTTTCACCGGGATCCTCTGACCGCAGCCCGCACGGCGCTGGGGGCTTTCGCCATCATCCTGAGCGGCTGCCTGGTCTGGATCTTCTCAGCCTGGCCGGATGGCGGCACGGCGGTGTCTATCCTGGGGGTCTGCTGCACGCTGTTTGGCAGCTTCGACACTCCGGCGCCCCACATCGTGAAATACATCGTTGGCTCGTTCTGGGGCGTGGTCATTAGCCTGTTCTACAGCTTTGCGCTGCTGCCGCTGGTGAGCGATTTCCCGGTGCTGGTGGCGGTGCTTGCCCCGGCATATCTGCTGGCCGGGTCGCTTCAGGCGCGTCCGCCCACCACGTTTATGGCGATGGGTATTACCCTGACGCTGCCCATTCTGTGCGAGCTGGGGGCGCACTACAGCGGAGATTTCGCCGTTGCGGCTAACACCGCCATCGCGCTCTTTGCCGCCACCGGTTATGCCGTCGTCAGCATGAGCCTGCTGCAAACCGTGCAGGCGGATGGCGCCATCACGCGTCTGCTGAACCTGTGCCAGCGCGACATTTGCCGCAGCCTGAAGGGCACGCTGCGGGTTGATGAAACGCACTGGATCAACCTGATGATGGACCGAACCGCCCTGTTGCTGCCGCGCCTGCAGCGCAGCGAGCGTGCGCCAGAGCAGGCGCTCGGTCGACTGCTGCACGCGCTGCGCCTGGGGCTTTCAGTCATGCATTTACGCCGCAGTGACGCACCGCCCGGCAGGGAGGTTGACGCGCTTTTTCATCGGATAAACGCCGCAGACCGCCACGCCTTACGCGAACGCATCGTTACCCTTATCGAACGCCATCTGCCTGCGGCAGATGAACATACGCGCCAGTTGGTCTTCAGGCTGGTGGATCTGCACTGTGCATTACGGGAGCCGGACCATGGTTAACGATCTCAATATCGGCGGGGTTTTTATTCCGGGGCTGCTGATGGTCGCCCTCGCGGCGCTGGTCTGCACGCTGGGCCTCGTCGCGCTTTTCTCTCTCAGCAGGCTCTACCGGCGCTTGCCGTTTCGCCCGCTGATGGATGTTTCCACCTGGATTGTCACCTTTTTCCTGCTGATGCAGGGCCTGACTGCGTTGGGGTTATTGTCATGAAATCACTGCTTTCTTTACTGGCTCGCTATGCGCTGACGTTAAGCGTCGTCGCGGCGGCCACGCTTCTGGCGTTTCAGATGTGGAAACACTATGCACAAACGCCGTGGACCCGCGACGGCCGCGTGCGGGCGGATGTGGTGCAGATTGCGCCGGACGTCTCCGGGCCGGTCATCAGCGTGGCCGTGCGGGACAATCAGTGGGTGAACCGGGGCGATGTGCTCTACACCATCGATCCGCGCTGGCTTAAGCTGGCGGTGGTCAGCGCGCAGGCTGACGTCGAGTCGAAACGCCATGAAATGCTGATGCGCCAGGACGCGGCCCATCGCCGCACGCTGATTAAAAACGCTATTTCGAGCGAGGATTTACAGCAAACCGGCAGCGCGGCGAACGTCGCGGCGGCCAATTATCACGGCGCGCTGGCCGCGCTGGATCTGGCAGAGCTTAATCTGGCGCACGCCACCGTCCGTGCGCCAGTTTCGGGGTACGTCACGCACCTGCGGCTTCGCCCTGGCGATTATGCGACAGCGGGGGAGACGAAGGTCGCCATCGTCGATGCCCACAGCTTCTGGGTGGTGGGGTACTTTGAAGAGACCAAGCTGCGCCATATCCGCGTCGGGGATGCCGCGCAGGTGGTGCTGATGGGGTACGAGCCGGTCATCACGGGTCACGTGGAGAGCATCGGACATGGGATCGGGGACAGCAACGATGAGACGGGCGGGCTGGGGCTGCCCGACGTCGAGCCCACCTTTAGCTGGGTCCGGCTGGCGCAGCGCGTGCCGGTGCGTATTCATATCGACAGGTTGCCGGAGGGGGTTGAGTTGGTGGCGGGGCTGTCGGCGAGCGTGGCGATAGATAAGGAGTGAAGCGACTATGCTTTGTCTACGAACTTATCAGCTTCAGGAGAATAATGCTGACAAACGCATGCCAGCTTATGTCCGTCAGGATCGCGCAGATAGGCAACATAAAAGTCGGGGCCGTACGCGCTTCGTGTGCCTGGCTCGCCTTCATTCGTCCCTCCTGCAAGAAGGCCCGCAGCATGGAACCGTCTGACAAGGTCCGCGTTATCTGCACTGAATGCGAACATAGTCCCGTTTCCCGCCGTTGCGCGATGCCCGTTAAAAGGAGGACAAATACAGAAGCTGAACCCCTCACCTGGATTATTTTCATCCCCCCACATTGCCCAGCTTTCAGTCCAGGCAGGCAGACGCGAGAAGCCCAGAACGTTAAAAACAGCGTCATAAAAGTTCACGGAGCGCTGAAAGTCGTTTGTACCTATAGTGATATAAGCCAGCATTTTAAGATCCCCGGTCTTCAATAGTCGATTTAACAGCCTTCTGCGTCCTTTTACGGATCCAGCCGTGTACAAAACCTTCTTTTGATCATTTCCCCACAAATGCACTCACTGGTAAATCAAAACGCTTCGCCAGTCTACGCATATGATCCAGCGTTAACGTACGCTGTCCGTTGAGGATCCGACTCACCAGAGACTTCTTACCAATTTCGTTCTCGAAGTCGCTCTGAGTGAGTTGGTACTGATCCATCAGCGTTCGCAATAACGCAACGCCTGACGGAATGCTGGCAACACGCGCGTTAAATTCTGCAAACTCCGGAGACTCGTTTTCGTATTTATCGATCCTGGCGGTGAGCATCTCTACCAGCGGGTTATCGGGTTCGTGTTCTATCAGATACTCCACCAGCGCTAGCGCATCCTCGTAATCCTGGCGCGACGGGGTTGAGCCCATGAAAGGGAGCGCGTTTGTCAGATCCTTTGCCGCTTTGATGGCTGCTGCATAATTCATTCTTTCGTTCTCCGGTAGAGGTCCGTGAGGTTGTCATACTCTACGTGAGTGCTGATGTGTTTGATGAAAATTTTTCCTCGCTCAAAATCAGCAAAAAACATCACTCTTAAGGGTAGTGTTCCTTCTTTAGTACCCGGTAAAGATCGTCCAGGGTGAGTGATTGGTTGGGAAATTGTCTGGCCGCTGTGTCGAAAAGCGCTCTTGAGACTACGTGCATCCTTGCCCCTTGTTTCCAGGATGAAAACATTATAGATGGTGGTTGGTGAGTTGACAATGTGGAAACTGCGAGGGAAGAACAGTTTCTACATGCTTGTGACTATCTAACTCGTTTATTAAGTGCGAACACATTAGGAGGCGAGGGCAAGAAATTAAAGTGGCTTATATGAATCGTTTTGGGTATTTATTTGATTTTCGTAGCGTATTCAGGAATTGTTTGCTGACGTAGAATAAGCGTTGCAACCAATGTTCTAAGGAAATGTGGTAATGGTGGGGCCGCTTTGAGCCAGAAGCGAACAATATAATCCTCATAGGTGCAGTAAACGTGAGCAGATTAGTGTTGTCACTTTTTATAGATAAAATTGGTCCATGCTTATTGAGCTATTCTATGCCGTGTTATATCAAGTAAGGAAACAGCAAGTATGAAGATTATTGAAAGTGGCATTCGTGATGTAAAAAAAGGTGAAAATGTGAAGGTGGTCATGCCGGCAAACATTTATGAATGTGAGTTAGGCGATGATGTTTTTGTGGGGCCATTTGTTGAGATACAAAAGGGATGCGTTATTGGTGATAGAACCAGAGTGCAGTCCCACACTTTCATCTGTGAAAACGTTATCTTAGGCAAAGATTGTTTTATAGGCCATGGTGTAACCTTTGCTAACGACCTTTTTAAGAACGGCAGTCCTGATGCTTCTGCAGACAGCTGGATACATATCGTGTTGGGTGATGGGGTAACAGTGGGGAGTGGAGTAACAATTTTAACAACGGAAATTTGCAGTGGTGCTGTGATTGGTGCAGGTAGCGTGGTTACAAAACCGGTACAGGTAAAAGGAGTGTATGTGGGGAATCCAGCGAGGCTTCTCAGGGAGCTTTGAGTATTTTCCTTTCATTTTTTCGTCACATTCATGTTCTGTTAGCCCAATAGACATCCGCTGTGCGCTCTTAACAGACATTCAAAAACCACATTATTTTTTTGCGTAAGGCCGAAATTCAGCTTCCTACCTGGCAGAACCCCGGCCTCCCATCACCCGCCTCAGTGCGCCGAAATATACGGTTCCTTCACAAACTCCGCCAGCAGCCAGACCATATCATGCAGCAGCCCGGTGAGTTCTTTCGCCACGCTTGCAGGCAACGTCCCGCCCATCACCGCCAGCGTCAACGCCACGGCATAGTCCACCTGCAACGTCGTCTCCTGCCAGCAGTCTGGTACGCAGGAGGCAATATGTTCCCCCGCAATCAGCTGTTCAACCAAATACGGCGGAAGTTCGGCATCGCAGCATTCCCGCATTCGCTTCAGCGCCGCCAGCAATCGCTCGCAGAGGGTGGCAAACGTCACCGCGTCGTCAGTTTCCAGTAGTACACTCACATAGGCGGTGCAGGCGTCAGCCAGTTCGAAGAGATCCGCAGAATCGGGAATTGAAGTGTTAACAAGATGATGAACAGCGCTTTCCTCAGAAAGCGCGTATGAAAATCCAGGGGTAGTCGCCATTTAGCATCCTCTTTGTCCAAAAAATGTCATGTTATGCTAACGGGTTCCTACGCCCGGTTACGGATGTGCCGCAACGCAGGTAATTTACGACCGCGAAGACGAGATGAAAAGGTATACCAATGAATTACATAAGGTTACTTGCAGGTTTGCGAGGAGTCTTCCAGAAAACCCTGTCATCAATATCTTTCCAAATGCCACTCCATGCGTCTATGGTGTTACTTCCCCTTCTACTTTTATCAGGTTGCACATATGCCGAGCGCCAGCGAGAGCAAAGACTGGGTCAAATTTGCGCAAACGCCAGGGAAAATAGAGCGCATAGAGGCGTATTTCAGCGGACATGGCTATGAGCCACATCGGCATGACACCTACGCGATAGGCCGGACCTTGTCCGGGGTGCAGAGCTTTCACTATCGGGGCAGTCAACAACACAGCCTTCCGGGCGGGACGATGGTTCTGCACCCGGACGAAGTGCATGACGGAGAAGCGGGGACGACTGAAGGATTTCAGTATCGGATGCTGTATATCGATCCGGCGTTAGTTCAGAAAATCCTGGGCGGAAAACCGCTGCCGTTTATTCCCGGCGGGATCTCATCCGATCCCCGGCTTTTTGCGGCGACCGAATCCTTGCTAAAAGCACCAGAAGAACCTGTCGATACGCTGGAAGAAGAGGATGCGCTTTACGATCTGGCCAACACGCTGGCCATGGTGGGAGGACAACGCTTTCGTCGATGCGCATTCGATTATCGTCGCGCAGAGCGTGCACGCGAGTATATTCAAACAGAATTCAGCCAGGACATTACGCTCGACACGCTATCCGAGGTCAGCGGCAGGGATCGCTGGAGCCTGAGTCGGGATTTTCGTGCACTTTACGGAACAAGCCCGTATCGCTATGTGACGATGCGGCGTCTTGAATATTGCCGACGTTTGATTGAAAAAGGCCTGTCTCTTGCTGAAGCGGCCGTTGAGGCCGGGTTTTCTGACCAAAGTCATATGACTCGCCAGTTTATCAAAACGCTGGGGATCTCACCGGGACGCTGGCAGAAAATCATCCAAAACAGCCGCACCTGAGCTGCACAATCATTCAAGACCGGCGCAACGGCCTTACTCTATCCTGGACACTTCTCAACCATAGGGAGTGTCACCATGTATCAACCCATTAATCTGGAAAATAAATTTTCCCTCTTCGACGCGCACTGGCAGCCGAAGGTCATCGCTCAGATGAATGACTACCAGTTTAAGATTGTGAAAATAGAGGGAGATTTTATATGGCACGCGCATCCTGAAACCGACGAAGCATTTATCGTGGTTGAGGGTGTATTACGTATTGATTTTCGTGACGGGCATGTGCTCGTTAATCCGGGGGAATTGTACGTTGTGCCAAAAGGCGTTGAACATAAGACGTCTGCTGAAACGACGGTAAAAATGATGATGATAGAACCTTGCGGGGTTCTGAATACGGGACACGAAGGCGGGGATCGCACCGCAGAGAACGATGTCTGGATTTGAGGACGAAGGATGACTTGCCGGGTGGCGGCTGCGCCTTACCCGGCCAACAAACCCTCAAAACCCCTATAAGCCGCTATGATTCCTCGCTCATCATCGTCAAAAACCGCCTCACCGTCCGCGAGCGTTCAAAACGCCGCCAGCACAGCGCGATATCGGTATAAAGCGCCGGTGAGCTTAGCGCATGATAGGTCACATTCGGCGGTGAAATGGCCGCCATGGATTTCGGCACCAGCGCAAACCCGCCGCCGGCGGAGACCATGCTCAGGGACGACGAAAGCTGTGACGATTGCAGCGCGTGCTGCACGTCAATTCCGGCCCGCTCGCAGCAGCCGTGCACCCGGTCATACAGGCCCGGCGCGACCTCCTGCGGGAACAGCACCACCGGCGTACCCCGAAGCTGCTCTAACGCCAGCGAACCGCAAGCCGCCAGCGGATGGTCGCGATGCAGCGCCACCACCATCGGCTCCCGGTCGAGGATTTTAATTTCAAACATCTTACTGCTCTCGCACGGCAGGCGTACGAAGGCAATATCCAGTTCACCCTCCGCCAGCATCGTCGTCAGCGACGACATATTGGCCTCCACCTGGTGAACCTGCACCGCCATGTTCTGCACCTGAAACTGGCGAATCAGCGCGAAAATTTTTGGGTGAAAGGCATCTGAACTGGTGATCCCAATCGACAGATTGCCGTTCAGCCCGCGCGCGATGCCGCGGGCCTTTTCCAGCGCGGCATCGCTCAGCGCCAGGATCTTGCAGGCATCCTCATAGAACGCTTCTCCCGCCTCGGTCAGCTCCACGCCCCGCGTCAGGCGTCTGAACAGCGGCGTGCCGACTTCCTCTTCAAGCCGTTTGATCTGCTGACTCAGAGGAGGCTGTGAAATACCCAGCGCTTCGGCCGCCCGGGTGAAGTGTCGCTCGCGTGCAACCGCGACAAAATACCGCAGATAACGAAGTTCCATATCTAAAACGTCTCAAACCAGCATGGTTTCTATATTGGAACTCTCTGCTGAATCGGGTCAACATTTATTTAACCTTTCTAAATAAAGTTGAAGAGGACGAGCACGATGACGCATTCATCTGCCTGCGACTGTGAGGCTAGCCTGTGCGAGACCCTGCGCGGGTTCTCAGCCCAGCATCCTGACAGCGTGATCTACCAGACATCGCTAATGAGCGCCCTGCTAAGCGGCGTGTACGAAGGGGAGACGACGATCGCCGACCTGCTGGCACACGGTGATTTTGGTCTCGGCACCTTTAACGAGCTGGACGGTGAAATGATTGCCTTCAGCAGCCAGGTCTACCAGCTGCGCGCCGACGGCAGCGCCCGGGCCGCGAAGCCGGAGCAGAAAACGCCGTTTGCGGTAATGACCTGGTTCCAGCCGCAGTACCGCAAAACCTTCGATGCGCCGGTCAGCCGTCAGCAGATCCACGACGTGATTGACCAGCAGATCCCCTCCGACAACCTGTTCTGCGCGCTGCGCATTGACGGCAATTTCCGCCACGCCCACACCCGCACCGTACCGCGCCAGAAGCCGCCGTACCGGGCGATGACCGACGTGCTGGATGACCAGCCGGTGTTCCGCTTTAACCAGCGTGAAGGGGTGCTGGTCGGGTTCCGCACCCCGCAGCATATGCAGGGCATTAACGTGGCGGGGTATCACGAACACTTCATTACCGACGACCGTCAGGGCGGGGGCCATCTGCTGGACTACCAGCTGGAGAGCGGCGTGCTCACCTTCGGCGAAATACACAAGCTGATGATTGATCTGCCCGCCGACAGCGCGTTCTTACAGGCCAACCTTCACCCCAGCAATCTTGATGCAGCGATCCGTTCCGTCGAAAACTAACAGGAGAACTACCGTGAACAGTGAGAAACAGTCACGTCAGTGGGCGCACGGCGCCGATATGGTTGTCGGCCAGCTGGAAGCGCAGGGCGTGAAGCAGGTGTTCGGGATCCCGGGTGCGAAAATCGACAAGGTATTTGATTCCCTGCTGGACTCCTCCATTGAGATCATCCCGGTGCGTCATGAGGCCAACGCGGCGTTTATGGCGGCGGCGGTCGGGCGGCTGACCGGCAAGGCCGGGGTGGCACTGGTCACCTCCGGGCCGGGCTGCTCTAACCTGATCACCGGCATCGCCACCGCCAACAGCGAGGGCGACCCGGTGGTGGCGCTGGGCGGGGCGGTGAAGCGGGCGGATAAAGCCAAGCTGGTGCACCAGAGCATGGACACCGTCGCCATGTTCAGCCCGGTCACCAAATACGCCGTGGAGGTCAGTTCACCGGACGCCATTGCCGAAGTGGTATCGAACGCGTTTCGCGCCGCCGAGCACGGCAGGCCGGGGGGCGCGTTCGTCAGCCTGCCGCAGGATATTGTCGACCAGCCCGCGACGGGCGCGATTTTACCCGCCAGCGGTCCGGCGCTGATGGGCCCGGCACCGGAATCAGCCATTAACGACGTGGCGAAGCTTATCGAAAACGCCAAAAACCCGGTCATCTTACTCGGCCTGATGGCCAGCCAGCCCGCCAACAGCGCCGCACTGCGCAAGCTGCTGGAGAAAAGCCGCATTCCTGTCACCAGCACCTATCAGGCCGCCGGGGCGGTAAACCAGGAGCACTTCACCCGCTTTGCCGGACGCGTCGGTCTGTTCAATAACCAGGCGGGCGACCGGCTGCTCCATCTGGCGGATCTGATTATCTGCGTAGGCTACAGCCCGGTGGAGTACGAGCCGTCCATGTGGAACAGCGGCGACGCGACGCTGGTGCACATCGATGTCCTGCCCGCCTATGAAGAGCGTAACTACGTGCCGGATCTGGAGCTGGTGGGGGATATCGCCGAAACGCTGAACCTGCTCGCAAACCGGATCGACCATAAGCTGGAGCTGAGCCAGCGTGCGTCAGAAATTCTGGTCGATCGCCAGCATCAGCGGGATCTGCTCGATCGCCGCGGCGCCTCGCTCAACCAGTTTGCCCTGCACCCGCTGCGCATCGTGCGTGCCATGCAGGACATCGTGAATAACGACGTGACGCTTACCGTGGATATGGGCAGCTTCCACATCTGGATCGCCCGCTACCTCTACAGCTTCCGGGCGCGTCAGGTGATGATCTCCAACGGTCAGCAGACCATGGGCGTCGCCCTGCCGTGGGCCATTGGCGCATGGCTGGTGAACCCGGGCCGCAAGGTTGTGTCGGTCTCCGGTGACGGCGGTTTTTTACAGTCGAGCATGGAGCTGGAAACCGCAGTGCGCCTCAACGCCAACGTGCTGCACATCATCTGGGTGGATAACGGCTACAACATGGTGGCCATTCAGGAAGAAAAAAAATACCAGCGCCTTTCCGGCGTAGAGTTCGGCCCTGTCGATTTCAAAGCGTATGCCGACGCCTTCGGCGCGAAGGGCTTTGCCGTGGAGAGCGCTGAGGCGCTGGAACCCACGCTGCGTGCGGCAATGGATGTGGACGGCCCTGCCGTGGTGGCCATTCCCGTCGACTACAGCGATAACCCGCTGCTGATGGGCCAGCTCCATCTCAGCCAGATTTTGTGACTCAATATAAGGACAGAGAAATGCAAAAAGTTGCTCTCGTAACAGGCTCAGGCCAGGGGATTGGTAAAGCGATCGCGCTTCGCCTGGTGAAGGATGGCTTTGCCGTCGCCATCGCCGACTATAACGTTGAGACGGCAAAAGCCGTCGCCGATGAAATCACCCGCAACGGCGGCAAGGCCGTCGCCGTGAAGGTCGATGTCTCTGACCGCGAGCAGGTATTTGCGGCGGTGGAGAAAGCCCGCACCGCACTGGGCGGCTTCCACGTCATCGTCAACAATGCCGGGATTGCGCCATCCACCCCCATCGAATCCATCACGCCGGAGATTGTCGACAAGGTCTACAACATCAACGTGAAAGGGGTGATCTGGGGCATTCAGGCTGCCATCGACGCGTTTCGCAAAGAGGGGCACGGCGGCAAAATCATCAACGCCTGCTCCCAGGCGGGCCACACCGGCAACCCTGAACTGGCGGTGTACAGCTCAAGCAAGTTCGCGGTGCGCGGCCTGACTCAGACCGCAGCGCGAGACCTTGCGCCGCTGGGCATCACCGTTAACGCTTACTGCCCGGGCATCGTTAAAACGCCGATGTGGGCGGAAATCGACCGTCAGGTCTCCGAGGCGGCGGGTAAACCGCTAGGCTACGGGACTGAAACCTTTGCCAAACGCATTACGCTTGGCCGTCTGTCCGAGCCGGAAGACGTCGCCGCCTGCGTCTCATACCTGGCCGGGCCGGATTCCGACTACATGACCGGCCAGTCGCTGTTGATTGATGGTGGGATGGTGTTCAACTAAAAACGTAATACTAATAAGCTCTGACATGAGTTTTCCCCTGCCTCCGTGCAGGGGCTTTTTTTTGTCTCCTCAGCCATTGTGCATTACACTGCGCGCTGCAAAACTTTAGTCTTGAGATCTGACAGGCGGTAACAGCGATGAACGGTACAATCACAACGTGGTTTAAAGATAAAGGCTTCGGATTTATCAAAGATGAAAACGGCGACAACCGCTATTTTCATGTGATTAAGGTCGCCAACCCCGATCTGATTAAGAAAGATGCCGCGGTAACCTTCGAGCCGACCACCAACAACAAAGGCCTCTCCGCCTACGCGGTGAAGGTGATTCCTGAGAGCAAGTACCTCTACATTGCGGGCGAGCGCGTGAAGCTCACCTCGATCAAATCCTTCGTGGTGTTCAGCGAAGAAGAGCCGGTTGAGACTAAAATCGACAAAGAGAATGCGGTGCTGTCGGTGGGGCTGCTGATGAACAGCATCAAGCCGAAATCCGACAAGAAGCCGGGCGAAATGCGCACGGTGAAGAAGCTGGCGATCACCACCTTCCAGAACACAACGATGATCTTTACCGAAGATGAGATCGACATCGACGCTACGGTGAAGCTGCTGAAGTGATCTTATGCCGGGTAGCGACGACGCGTTACCCGGCCTGCACGTTCTCCCTTTCCGACCGCTTTTTAACCTGCTATAACAAACTCCTTACCTTTCAGGGAGTCACCGCCGTGCCCGAAATCAATCAACATGGTCAAACCGTTAACGATATCGTCCCGGACTGGAAATGCGCCCGCGTCTTAACCCGCACCCCGCTCACCGGTCATTATTGCCGCCTGGAGCCGCTGGACGCCGATCGCCATTCGGCTGATTTATACGAAGCTTACGCGCTGGGTGATGACAGCGACTGGACGTGGCTTGCAAGCACCCAGCCAGAAAGCGTGGAAGCCACCGCGCACTGGGTGCTCGGCAAGGTGATGGATGACGATCTGGTCCCGTTTGCGGTAATCGATTTACGCACTGAAAAAGCGGTAGGGCTGGTGAGCTACATGGCGATTGAGCGGTTTCAGGGCTCGGTGGAAATCGGCCACGTCACCTGGTCGCGCAGGATGAAAGGCACCCGCATCGGAACCGAAGTGGTCTGGCTGCTGCTGAAAAATGCCTTCGAGCACAAGTACCGTCGGCTGGAGTGGAAATGTGATTCGATGAACACCGCCTCACGCCGCGCGGCGGAGCGGCTGGGGTTTGTCTGGGAAGGACGCCTGCGCCAGAAGCTGGTGCGCAAGGGCCGCAACCGCGACAGCGATATGCTTTCGATTATTGACGGCGAATGGCCGCAAAGGGATGCGGAGCTGCGCGCCTGGCTGGCGGCGGAGAATTTTGACGCCCAGGGGCGGCAGATTAAGCGGCTGGAGGCGTTTCGTTTATAAGCTTTTTATGTAGGGTACAGCGCAAAGATGCAGTTAATCCGCGGAAATCGCGATTTCAATCAGGTTGGTTTTTCCTGACTGCAGTCCGCGGGTTACCGCTTCGGCGATGTCTGCGGCATCGGTTATCCGACAACAGCGAATGCCCATGGCGGTGCCCAGCGACTGAAAATCGATGTGCGGGTTAACCAAATCCATCCCGATAAAGCGCCCCAGCTGCGTCGAGCTGTAGCCCGGCTGGCCCTTCATAAAGTTTTTAAGAACGTTGTACTCCCGGTTGTTCATGACGATAAAAGTGACCGGCAGGTTTTCGTGTGCCGCCGTCCAGAGCGCCTGCGGTGAATACAGCGAGGCGCCGTCGCCCATCAGGCACACTACCGGCTCGCGGCCCAGCCCCAGCGAGTGGCCCACCGCCGCAGGCATACCCCAGCCCAGACCGCCGCCGCGCATGAAATAGTAGCGCTGGTGCTGCGGGTCGGAGATAAAACGCCGGACATGTCTGGCTGTGGCAATCGCTTCATCAACAATGGTGACGCCCGGCGGAACGGCTTTGATGACTTCATAGGCCGCCACCATCGGCGAAATAGCCGGGCGCAGCCGCTCGGCAGCCAGACGTTCTTCCTGCAGTTGCCACTCTTTTTCACGTTCAGCGCGTGCCGTTTTGAGCAGCCGCTGATGCGTCAATTTGCCTGCCACCAGGCGCTGCTCAAGCAGAGGTAATAGCGCCTTCAGGGAGAGTTTGATATCCCCCATAACCGACAGGCGTGTAGCGTAGGTGCGGCCCAGCTCGTTCATGTCGGCGGAGAGCTGGTAGACCGCGCATGAGCCCGGAATCGCGTCTCCTTCGCTGTATAATATGGTGATCAGGCTTCTACCCCCGATGATAAACACCGCGTCGTAGGCGTTAACGATGCTGGCAATTTCACTGGCGGTGGTAGGCATATTGCCGCGCCAGAGGGCATGCTGCGTGGGAAAGGGCAAATTCAACGGCCACGATGAGCCGTAAACGTGTGCACCTAGCGCTTCTGCAAGCTGGACAATCTCCGGCGTCGAGCCGCTGGAGTGAACTTCATCCCCCGCCACAATCATGATCCTGCCGGGCGTAACCTGGCTCAGGTCCGCCGCCAGCTCGTCCAGCGAGCCCGCGACGGTGTGATAGTTCACTTTGGAGGCCGTTTGTATCCCGGCGTCGCTCAGCTCTTCCATCACGTTCATTGGCAGAGAGAGCAATACGGGACCGGCGGGGGGATAGCTGGCAGCATGGAACGCGCGACGCACAAGAACCGGGAGCTGGTCGGCGCTGGTGACCTCCTGCGCCCATTTCACCACCGGCGCTCCAATGGAGACTATGTCATCATACAGGAGCGGGTCGCGCACGTAGTGCCGCGTGTCCTGCTGCCCGACGGTGACAACCAGCGGCGTTTTCATGATCCGCGAGTTGATTAAATTTCCCATTCCGTGCCCGAGACCGCTGGCGGTGTGCAAATTGATAAAACCGGTCTTGCCGGAGGCTTTCGCGTAGCCGTCAGCAATGGCGACCACGCTGCTCTCCTGGAGCGCCAGAATATAATGAATATTTTCATGCCGGAGCAGGGCGTCAATCAGCGGGAGTTCCGTCGTGCCGGGGTTGCCAAATATATATTCCACGCCTTCACTCTCAAGAACCTCAAGGAGAATATCGGCACCTGTTCGCATATTTAAATCTGATAAGGACGTTAATGACTTAATCATAATGACACCTCATTCAGCGTTATTTAAGTCATGCTAAAATTCTTCCTGCGTTGGCCGGACGACAATTTCATTTACATCAACATCATCAGGCTGCTCGATAGCAAATAATACGGCCCGCGCAATGGCATCTGCCGGAATAGCCTGCTTATAAAATTCATGCAGGAATTTTTTACTCTCTTCGTCAGAACTGCCGAACTGCAGTTCGCTCTCGACCGCACCGGGGGAAATAAGCGTAGTGCGGACCGTTTTACCCACCTCCTGACGCAAGCCTTCGCTCAGCGCGCGGACGGCGAATTTCGTGGCGCTGTAGACCACGCCGCCGGGCGCAAGCACCTTAATACCGGCCACAGACGCAACGTTAATAAAATGCCCGCCACCCTGGTGCTGGAACACCGGTAACGCCGCCGCAATGCCGTATAAAACGCCTTTAAGATTGGTATCGATCATCCGATCCCACTCGTCGGTCTTGCGCTCGCTGATGGGGGCGATAGCCATAAAGCCCGCGTTGTTGATCAGCACATCGACGCGTTGGTATGCGGCAACGGCAGCGTCAATCGCGTGCTGAACCTCCTCCTGACGGGTCACGTCCGCCTTCACGGCAATCGCCCGGCCGCCCTGCTGGATGATGCGATCCACCAGGGCGTTAACTCTGTCCAGGCGACGCGCCACCAGTACCAGCGAAAAGGGCTTATTCGCTAAATACAGGGCAATAGCCTGACCGATACCGCTGCTGGCGCCGGTGATAACAACAACTTGGTTTGCACTATTATTCATGATCTTATCTCGCGGTTGAGTGATGCAAAAATAAAGGCAGGGGAGAATTAAAGAATAATGACGTTTTCTTTAATTTCAGGTTTAAATATATTGTATATTTCGAATGGAAAGACATTCGATTAAACTTAGTTGAATTGCGGGAGCAGTGTCAACAGACTTTTAAATAAACAAATTAATTGCAGGGTAATATTTATTTCTTATAGGTATCGAAAAATATTATCGTAATGAAGGGATGTATTGAAAACCCTCTCGTTTTACGGAGAGGGCAGAATATTAAACGTTCTGTAATACCTGACGAACCGGCGCGCCGTTCGCCACGTAATACGCCGCCGTGCTCTTCGCCAGCGGCTCGCGCCCGCGAATGGCATCCGCAATTTTCTCGCCGATCATAATCGTGGTGGCGTTCAGGTTGCCGGTAATAATCTGCGGCATAATCGACGCATCCACCACGCGTAGCCCTTCCAGCCCGTGAACGCGGCCTTCGCCGTCGACCACCGCCATCTCGTCGTAGCCCATCTTGCAGGTGCCGCACGGGTGGAACGCGGTTTCCGCGTGGTTACGCACGAACTCGTCCAGCTGCTCGTCGGTCTGGCACTCGACGCCCGGGCTGATTTCGCGGCCGCGGTACTTGTCCAGCGCGGGCTGGTGCATGATCTCGCGGGTGATGCGGATCGCGTCGCGGAACTCCTGCCAGTCCTGCTCGTGGGACATATAGTTGAACAGGATCGCAGGATGCTGGTGCGGATCGCGGGATTTAATCCGCACGTGCCCGCGGCTCGGCGAGCGCATCGATCCGACGTGGCACTGGAAGCCGTGCTCTTTTACCGCGTTCGAGCCGTTGTAGTTAATCGCTACCGGCAGGAAGTGGTACTGAATGTTCGGCCATTCGAACTCCTCGCGGCTGCGGATAAACCCGCCCGCTTCGAAGTGGTTGCTCGCCCCTACGCCGGTGCCGCCAAACAGCCATTCGGCGCCAATCTTCGGCTGGTTCCACCACTGCAGGGCAGGGTAGAGGGAGACCGGCTCTTTGCACTCGTACTGAAGGTACATCTCCAGGTGATCCTGGAGATTTTCGCCCACGCCGGGCAGGTCGTGCACCAGCGGAATATCAAACTGCTTCAGCAGGTCCGCGCTGCCCACGCCGGAGCGCTGGAGGATCTGCGGGGAAGCAATGGCCCCTGCGCACAGCAGCACCTCTTTGATCGCCGTCGCGTTGGACGGAATAGTGCTTTCACCCTCCAGCCACTCGACGCCCACGGCGCGCTTGCCGTCGAACAGAATGCGATCGGTCGTGGCGTGGGTGCGGATGGTCAGGTTCGGGCGCTGTTTTGCCTGGTCCAGATAGCCGCGTGCGGTGCTGGCGCGTCGGCCCTGCGGCGTGACCGTGCGGTCCATCGGGCCGAAGCCTTCCTGCTGGTAGCCGTTGAGATCCTCGGTGCGCGGATAGCCCGCCTGCACGCCAGCCTCCACCATCGCCTCAAACAGCGGGTTCACGCCCGGCTTCGAGGTGGTAACGCTCACCGGACCGTCGCCGCCGTGGTAGTCATTCGGGCCCACGTCGCGCGTCTCTGCCTTGCGGTAGTAGGGCAGGCAGTTGAGGTAGCTCCAGTGCTCCAGGCCCGGCTCTTTGGCCCAGTGGTCGAGATCCATCGCGTTACCGCGGATGTAGCACATGCCGTTGATCAGCGACGAGCCGCCCAGCCCTTTACCGCGTCCGCACTCCATACGGCGGTTGTTCATGTACGGCTCTGGCTCGGTTTCGTACGCCCAGTTGTAGCGCTTGCCCTGCAGCGGGAACGCCAGCGCGGCGGGCATCTGGGTGCGGAAGTCAAAGCGGTAATCCGGCCCGCCCGCCTCAAGCAGCAGGACGGTGGTGTTCGGATCTTCAGTCAGTCGCGTTGCCAGGACGTTGCCGGCAGAGCCGGCCCCGATAATGATGTAGTCAAATTGCAAATAAACCTCCCGGTTAAAATATGGACTGGAATTTACCCATCTCAACCTGGATGGACTTCACCTGGGTGTAGCTCTGCAGCGTCATCACGCCGTTCTCGCGGCCAATGCCGGAGTGCTTGTAGCCGCCGACCGGCATCTCCGCGGCGGATTCACCCCATGTGTTGATCCAGCAGATGCCCGCTTCGAGCTGATGAATGGCGCTGTGGGCGCGGTTCAGGTCGGCAGTGACGATGCCTGCCGCCAGGCCGTAGTCGGTGTCATTGGCGCGGCGAATGGCTTCTTCATCACTTGCGTAGGTAAGGATGGACATCACCGGGCCGAAGATCTCTTCGCGCACGATGGTCATCTCGTCGGTGCAGTCGGTGAACACGGTCGGGGCGACCCACGCGCCGTTGTCAAAGCCGTCGCCCTTCAGCACGTCGCCGCCGCACAGCACGCGGGCGCCTTCCTCTTTGCCTTTGGCGATGTAGCGCATCACGCTGTCGCGGTGCGGGAAGCTGACCATCGGGCCGAAGTTGGTACGTTCATCGAACAGATCGCCCGCGCGGATGCGGCCCACCCGCTCAACGATTTTCTGCTCAAACGTTGCTTTAAACTTCGCGGGCACGAACACGCGGGTGCCGTTGGTGCACACCTGGCCGGAGCTGAAAAAGTTCGCCATCATGGCGATGTCTGCCGCGAGATCCAGATCCGCATCGTCAAAAATAATCAGCGGGGATTTGCCGCCCAGCTCCATCGTCACCTCTTTCAGAGACGAGGCCGCCGAGTTGGCCATCACCTTTTTGCCGCTGGCGACGCCGCCGGTGAAGGAGACTTTCGCGATGCCCGGATGCTCGGTCAGGTACTGGCCGGTTTCCGCGCCCACGCCCGGCAGGACGTTAAACACGCCGTCCGGCAGGCCCGCTTCGGTGTAGATCTCCGCAAGCTTCAGGGCGGTGAGCGGCGTCACTTCGCTTGGCTTGAAGATCATCGCGTTGCCCGCCGCCAGCGCCGGGGCCGATTTCCACAGGGCGATCTGGATCGGGTAGTTCCACGCGCCGATGCCCGCCACCACGCCCAGCGGCTCGCGGCGGGTGTAGACGAACGAGGTGTCGCGCAGCGGGATCTGGCTGCCTTCCAGCGCCGGGATCAGCCCCGCGTAGTACTCCAGTACATCCGCGCCGGTGACGATATCGACGGTTGAGGTTTCGGAATACGCTTTACCGGTGTCGAGGGTTTCCAGTTTCGCCAGATCGTCGTTGCGCTCGCGCAGGATGTCGACGGCGCGTCGCAGAATGCGCGAGCGCTCCATGGCGGTCATTGCCGCCCAGATTTTTTGCCCGCGTTTTGCGCTTTCCACGGCGCGGTCGACGTCTTCGCGCCCGGCGGCCTGTACGCTCGCCAGAACTTCACCGTTGGCCGGGTTGATGGTCTCGAAGGTGCGACCGCTGGTGGCGGATGTATAACCACCATTGATATAAAGCTGCTGTTCTGCCATTCGGGACATAAATTCTCCTCGGTTATTCGGTCGGTAAATGCTGGCTGATAAAGTGGCTGGTGAGCGACTGCGCCAGGGTTTTATCCAGCGGCTTGCCGCTCAGCGCGGCGCGCAGCCACAGCCCGTCGATCAGCGCCGCGAGCCCGTAGCCCGCCTCTTCAGCCTGTTCACGCGGCAGCTCGCGGCGGAACTCGTACACCAGGTTTGAGAGCAGGCGGCGGCTGCTGACCTGCTGCAGGCGATAGAGCATCGGCTGGTGCATGCTGCTTGCCCAGAAGGCCAGCCAGGCCTTCATTGCCGCGCCGCTGACCTGGGTTTCATCGAAGTTGCCGCTGACAATCGCCTGCAGGCGCTGCTCCGCGCTGCCGCCCGGCAGGGCGTGTAAACGGCTCAATACCGCGTCGCGCAGCTGGCCGGTAATGTCGCGCATGGTCGCTTCCAGCAGGCCGTTTTTGTCTTTGAAATAGTGACTGATGATCCCCGTGGACACGCCCGCCCGACGGGCGATTTGCGTGATGGTCGCATCGTGCATGCCCACTTCATTAATTGCTTCCAGCGTGGCGTCGATAAGCTGCCTGCGCCGGATCGGCTGCATCCCCACTTTGGGCATTTTTGCCACTCCATTCATCAGCGTTGGTTATATATTAAAGCGGTTTTTGATTGGACGTTCAATATAAAATGTGTCTTAATTGTTGCGGATTTGGATTTTAATAGTTACAAAAACAGTGAGGATACTGGATGACAGACCTTTCACAGGACAGAGAAAAAGACAAAATCAACCCGGTCGTTTTTTATACTTCCGCCGGGCTGATTTTGTTGTTTTCCCTGACGACGATCTTCTTTCGCGATTTTTCTGCCGAGTGGATTGGGCGCACCCTGAACTGGGTGTCGAAGACCTTCGGCTGGTACTACCTGCTGGCGGCGACGCTTTACATTGTTTTCGTGGTTTGTATTGCCTGTTCGCGCTTTGGGTCAGTGAAGCTCGGGCCAGAGCAGTCCAAGCCCGAGTTCAGCCTGCTGAGCTGGGCCGCGATGCTGTTTGCCGCAGGCATCGGCATCGACCTGATGTTCTTCTCCGTGGCGGAACCGGTCACGCAGTATATGCAGCCGCCGGAAGGGGCAGGGCAGACGATGGAGGCCGCGCGCCAGGCAATGGTCTGGACGCTGTTCCACTACGGCCTGACGGGCTGGTCGATGTATGCCCTGATGGGCATGGCGCTCGGATACTTTAGCTATCGTTATAATTTGCCCCTCACCATTCGCTCCGCGCTGTATCCGATTTTCGGTAAAAAAATTAACGGCCCGATTGGCCACAGCGTTGATATTGCGGCGGTAATTGGCACCATCTTTGGTATCGCCACCACGCTCGGGATTGGCGTGGTGCAGCTCAACTACGGGCTGAGCGTGCTGTTTGACATCCCGGACTCGATGGCGGCCAAAGCGGCGCTGATTGCGCTCTCCGTTATTATCGCCACCATTTCGGTGACCTCAGGCGTCGATAAGGGCATCCGCGTGCTCTCCGAGCTGAACGTGGCGCTGGCGCTGGGGCTTATCCTGTTCGTGCTGTTTATGGGCGACACCTCGTTCCTGCTCAATGCCTTAGTGCTTAACGTGGGCGACTACGTAAACCGCTTTATGGGCATGACGCTGAACAGCTTCGCCTTCGACCGTCCGGTGGAGTGGATGAACAACTGGACGCTGTTCTTCTGGGCGTGGTGGGTGGCGTGGTCGCCGTTTGTTGGCCTGTTCCTGGCGCGTATTTCGCGCGGGCGCACCATCCGCCAGTTCGTGATGGGCACGCTGATTATTCCGTTCACCTTTACCCTGCTGTGGCTGTCGATTTTCGGCAACAGCGCGCTGCACGAGATCATCCACGGCAACGCGACCTTCGCACAGGAAGCGATGGCGCACCCGGAGCGCGGCTTCTACAGCCTGCTGGCGCAGTACCCGGCGTTTACCTTTAGCGCCTCCGTGGCGACCATCACCGGCTTGCTGTTCTACGTCACCTCAGCGGATTCCGGCGCGCTGGTGCTGGGCAACTTCACCTCGAAGCTCAAGGACATCAACAGCGATGCGCCGAACTGGCTGCGCATCTTCTGGTCCGTCGCCATCGGCCTGCTGACGCTCGGCATGCTGATGACCAACGGCATTTCGGCGCTGCAGAACACCACGGTGATCATGGGCCTGCCGTTCAGCTTCGTCATCTTCTTCGTGATGGCCGGGCTGTATAAATCGCTCAAGGTGGAAGACTACCGCCGCGTCAGCGCGAGCCGCGACACCGCGCCGCGTCCGATGGGGGCGCAGGACAGGCTGAGCTGGAAGAAACGCCTCTCGCGCCTGATGAACTACCCTGGCACGCGCTACACCAAACAGATGATGGAGACGGTCTGCTTCCCCGCAATGGAAGAGGTGGCACAGGAGCTGAAGCTGCGTGGTGCTTACGTGGAGCTGAAAAACCTGCCGCCGGAGGAGGGCGAGACCCTGGGGCACCTGGATCTGCTGGTGCACATGGGCGACGAGCAGAACTTTGTCTATCAGATTTGGCCGCAGCAGTACTCGGTCCCCGGTTTTACCTACCGGGCGCGCAGCGGGAAATCGACCTACTACCGGCTGGAGACCTTCCTGCTTGAGGGGAGCCAGGGGAATGATTTGATGGATTACAGCAAGGAGCAGGTGATAACGGATATTCTGGACCAGTATGAACGGCACCTGAACTTTATCCATCTGCACAGGGAAGCGCCGGGTAATAGCGTGATGTTCCCGGATGTTTAAACGGATTCTTAAAATACCTTTAAGCTGTATATAAATACAGTTATTTGGCGCAGTATTACTCAAGGAAGAGTAACCATGCAGCAAGAGCCTGGTGCTGAAGCATTCGGGCTTTTGCTGCGTTTAGGGAAGGAACTATGGATGAGTCATGCGATAGAGTTTATCGAAACATCACTCTTTACCCGACAGATTAAAAGCATTGCTACGGATGATGAATTAAAGGATCTGCAAAAGGAACTCATTGCCTGGCCTGATAAAGGCGATCTTATCATGGCCTATCCAAAATGCATAAAGGACAGCCTGACAGAAGCAGAGAAAGTAGAACTTAAAAAGCTGACTTCTGTTCTGAAAAATACGGCTTCCAATGCCGTAAATGAAAGGTGTACTATGTACCCCAATCAGGCAGGTGGAGGCTGATAATGAGTATCTTTGATGAATTAAAATCTTCGCTTGAAGAGGCCGTTGAGATCCATAGCGGAAGGAAAGCCGCTTCCAGAGTAACCCGCTATGAAGTTGCAGATGTGCGCGCAATCAGAGAGCAGCTCAATATCACGCAAAGTGAGATGGCGAAGGCGCTTGGCACTAGCGTCGATACGATAAAAAGCTGGGAGTCCAAACGCCGTAACCCAACCGGACTTGCGGCGAAGGTACTTAATGTGATTCAGGCGAATCCTGCGTTTTATAAGGCACTTGCCGGGCAGTAAGCAACCCTTTATGCCGGGTGGCGCTGCGCTTACCCGGCCTACAAAACCACTTTTCCGCAGGCCTGATAAGCGAAGCGCCATCAGGCTTTGAATGTGGATTGGGACTGTAGGGCAATATTTTCTTCATGTAAAATTTTCATCTTATTTTTCTTTTTGCGCGGGTTTCATCCATGCATCGCCATAAAGAATATTGCCTTTCGCATAATTCCACTGAATACCCCGGAATCTAAGTCCAACCACTTCATGCATATTCGGCGCTGAGCTGCCCGGGTAATAGACATGCGTGAAGTCTAGGGATGAGATCACCACGCTATCAAGCGTAATGGTGTAGATCTCTCTTTCTGCTCCCGCTTCAACAATTTCATAATATTTGATAATGGCTTTTTGCAGGCGTCTGCCCTCGCAGGCGGCAACGGCAAGATAAGGACTCACTTTATCTAATTGCTTATGCAGAGTAACCGGGCCATGCTGCCGTGTTCCGGTCATATTTCCGGTATGACTGTCCACTGCCTGCTTTATGCCGTAACTGCTGTTCATGATTTCAATAGCACCTTCCCGGCCTGGCATCAAACAATCGCCCTGAATGAGCATTCCATTCTCATCATAGAGAAATAAGTAAGCGGGTAATGACATTATAATCCTCCCAGATTAGTTAGTTGCCCGTCGTTATCGATAAAAAACTCATGTTCATAATCTGCGCCATTCAGGCCATAGTTGATTACGTAGGTGTATCCATATTTCCAATTGATATCTATGCAATTATCAGGGTAGTTAAGATTCAATTGTTTCCTTCCGGAACCAGTGACGATGGTTATATCGCTACCTTCACTAGAGTAAATTGTATAATAATTAAGTTTGTCTTTTTTATTTACGCTAAAACAGAGATAATCTCCATTAATATACGTGGCTCTGGGATATGGTGCACGTTTGCCTCCCGGACAGCCCGTCAGTAAAATGCATAAACTAAGCAAGGTAATTATTTTTTTCATCCAGGAAAACCTCTCAAAATTGTTTGGTATTTCTGAAGAAGATAATAAATAGTCTCATTCCGGTTAAAATCACGATATTCAAATAAATGCTCATTGTTTGTTAAACCATGGTATTTCAATAACCAATAGTCACTTACTATTGATGCCTGTTGCTCTAAACCATAATGCAATAGATCTGCTTTATCTAAGCTGTATGAATAATCAGCAATGCCAGAAAATAATCCCCTGGTTCTGACAAACATACCTTTTTGCGTCTGCCAGACGTGCATCATTTCATGCATGAATCGATGCTGTTTTCGGAGGCTTTTCTCTAACGAAAAATCCGGCGAATACGTTTCCTCTCTGTACCATATTTCCCCGTTGGGACTCATCGCCACATCAACCGGTTGCAAATTAAAAGGAAGATAACTTTCCCTGTGCACCCAAACCCGATGATAGCGAATGCTGTAACCGTAAAGCGTCTTCGCCAGAGCGATTTCACCAACAGTGAGCTGTCGGACCCCTCCCGGATTAATCGGGGTTCCCGATGTGGGATGAATTCTTTCATTAACCGGCATGTCAATTCCACTTATTTAATATGGGTATTGACCATAAATCATACTCTTGACCGTGAGAGAAAAAAGAACGCACTTTTCCTAAAACTTCTCCTGCACGCCCTTCATTGACATAACTTTAATGATAACTATTTTCATTAAAATATAGCCTGTGCTATACCTTATAGCACGGGCTAATTTTGCTTTGAATTTAAACACCTCTGGAGACTTCTGCAATGTACCCACTGCAAGGATTGAAGCGTCTGTTGCTCGGCGCGCTGCTCATGACTGCGACCACTACCGGCGCGCTGGCGGCTGAAAAGTTTCAGGTCATCACCACCTTTACCGTTATCGCCGATATGGCGAAAAACGTGGCGGGTGACGCCGCAGACGTGACCTCCATTACCAAGCCGGGCGCGGAAATCCACGAGTACCAGCCTACGCCGGGGGATATCAAACGCGCGCAGAAGGCGCAGTTGATCCTGGCGAACGGCATGAATCTGGAACTGTGGTTCCAGCGTTTTTATCAGCACCTGAACGGCGTGCCGGAGGTGATTGTCACCAAAGGTATTACCCCGATGGGGATTGGCGAAGGGCCGTATAACGGCAAGCCCAACCCGCACGCGTGGATGTCGCCGGACAACGCCCTGATCTACATCGACAACATCCGCGACGCGCTGGTGAAGTACGATCCGGCCAACGCGCAGACGTATCAGCGCAACGCGGAAGCCTACAAGCAGAAGATCACTGCCACCCTCGAACCGCTGCGTAAGCAGGTCGCGGAGATCCCGGAAGACAAACGCTGGATGGTAACCAGCGAAGGGGCATTCTCTTATCTGGCACGGGATCTGGGCATGAAAGAGCTTTACCTGTGGCCGATCAACGCCGATCGGCAGGGCACGCCGCAGCAGGTGCGCAAGGTTATCGATCTGGTTAAAAAACATCACATCCCGGCGGTGTTCAGCGAAAGCACGGTCTCGGATAAGCCCGCCCGTCAGGTGGCGCGTGAAACCGGCGCCCATTACGGCGGCGTGCTGTACGTTGACTCCCTGAGCGCGGAAAACGGCCCGGTGCCGACCTATATCGATCTGCTGAACGTCACCACCCGCACGCTGGTGCAGGGCATCCGTGACGGCATGAAGGAGTAACCATGCACAAGGGGATTGTTGTCACAGACGTGACCGTGACCTACCGCAACGGCCACACGGCGCTGCGCGATGCGTCGTTCAGCGTGCCGGGCGGATCGATTGCCGCGCTGGTGGGGGTGAACGGTTCAGGCAAGTCCACGCTGTTTAAGGCGGTGATGGGCTTTGTGCGGGCGGCGAGCGGCACTATCACCATTCTGGGGCTGCCGCCTCACCGGGCGCTGCGTCAGAATCTGGTCGCCTACGTGCCGCAGTCGGAAGAGGTTGACTGGTCGTTTCCGGTGCTGGTTGAAGACGTGGTGATGATGGGCCGCTACGGCCATATGGGTTTCCTGCGCCGACCTAAAGCGCGCGACAGGCAAATAGTGACCGACGCCCTGAAGCGCGTGGATATGCTCGAGCTGCGCCACCGGCAGATTGGCGAGCTCTCCGGCGGGCAGAAGAAGCGCGTGTTTCTGGCGCGGGCGATTGCCCAGCAGGGCGAGGTGATCCTGCTCGACGAGCCGTTTACCGGCGTGGACGTCAAAACCGAAGCCAGGATCATCACCCTGCTGCGGGAGCTGCGCGACGAGGGCAAAACCATGCTTGTCTCGACCCACAATTTAGGTTCAGTCACAGAGTTTTGCGATTACACGGTGATGGTCAAGGGCACCGTGCTGGCGAGCGGCCCGACGGACACCACCTTCACCGCCGAGAACCTTGAGCGCGCCTTCAGCGGCGTGCTGCGCCACGTGGTGCTCAGCGGCTCGGAAGATCGCATTATTACCGACGACGAACGGCCGTTTGTGACCCACCGACAGGAGGCCAAATGAACGCGCTTCTCGAACCCTTCGGCTACGAGTACATGCTCAACGCGATGTGGGTCTCGGCGATGGTGGGTGGGCTGTGCGCGTTTCTCTCCTGCTATTTGATGCTCAAAGGCTGGTCGCTGATCGGCGATGCGCTCTCGCACTCCATCGTGCCGGGCGTGGCGGGAGCGTACATGCTCGGGCTGCCGTTCTCGCTGGGGGCGTTCCTGTCGGGCGGGCTGGCGGCGGGGAGCATGCTGTTTCTCAACCAGCGTAGCCGCCTGAAAGAGGACGCCATCATCGGGCTGATCTTCTCCTCCTTTTTCGGGCTCGGGCTGTTTATGGTCTCGCTCAATCCGACCTCGGTGAATATTCAGACCATCGTGCTCGGCAATATTCTCGCCATCGCCCCGGAAGATATCGTCCAGCTGGCAATTATCGGCGCGGTGTCGATGGTTATCCTGCTGTTCAAATGGAAAGATCTGATGGTGACCTTTTTTGATGAGAACCACGCCCGCGCCATCGGCCTGCGTCCTGAACGACTGAAGATCCTCTTCTTTACCCTGCTGGCGGTCTCCACCGTGGCGGCGCTGCAAACCGTCGGGGCATTTCTGGTGATCTGTCTGGTGGTCACCCCCGGCGCGACCGCGTGGCTGCTTACCGACCGCTTCCCGCGCCTGCTGATGATTGCCGTCGCCATTGGCAGCATCACCAGCTTCCTCGGCGCGTGGGCCAGCTATTATCTGGACGGCGCCACCGGCGGCATTATTGTCGTCGCCCAGACGCTGCTGTTCCTGCTGGCGTTCGTCTTTGCGCCGAAGCACGGTCTGCTCGCCAGCCGCCGTCGCGCGCGGGAGGCACACCCATGATGGCAATCCTCCTTGAACCTTTCCAGTTTGCGTTTATGACTAACGCGCTGCTGATTTCACTCCTGGTGGCCGTGCCCTGCGCGCTGCTGTCCGTTTTCCTGGTGCTGAAAGGCTGGGCGCTGATGGGCGACGCCATGAGCCACGCGGTGTTTCCCGGCGTCGTGCTGGCCTGGATAATGGGCCTGCCGCTGGCGCTGGGTGCGTTCGTGGCCGGTCTGTTCTGCGCGGTTGCCACCGGCTACCTGAAGGACAACAGCCGCATCAAGCAGGATACGGTCATGGGGATCGTCTTTTCCGGCATGTTCGGCGCTGGCCTAATCCTCTATATCGCCGTCAAGCCAGAGGTGCATCTCGACCACATTTTGTTCGGCGATATGCTGGGCATTAACGGGATGGACATTCTGCAAAGCGGGATCGTGGCGGGGCTGATCGCGCTGGTGATTGGCCTGAAGTGGCGGGACTTTCTGCTGTTCTGCTTTGACTATCAGCAGGCTCAGGCGAGCGGCCTGCGCACCCGCTGGCTCCACTATGGTTTACTGTGCATGGTGTCGCTGACCATCGTGGCGACGCTGAAGGCGGTGGGGATTATTCTGTCGATTTCACTGCTGATCGCGCCCGGCGCGGTAGCGGTGCTCATCACCCGGCGCTTCCACATGGCGCTGCTGGTGGCGGTCGCCGTTTCAGCCATCGTGTCGGTTAGCGGCGTGTATGCCTCGTTTTATCTCGACAGCGCGCCTGCACCGACCATTGTGGTGCTGTTCGCGGCGGTGTTTATCGTGACGTTTGGGGTTACCAGCGTGAAGGCCCGTCGGCAGGAGAGCGTGACAGCAGGGCGATAGCTTGCTCGCCCTGCTGCTGCCAGTGCAGGGTGAAGGTGGCGCCTTCGTTAAAGCCTGCCAGTTGACGGGTCAAGGCCAGCGTAAGCGTCTTATCGTCGAGCATGGTGACGCGGGCGCTGTCAAATCCCATCCAGGCCTGAACCCGCGGAAAGAGGGCCTTGAACAGGCTCTCTTTGGCGCTGAACGCCAGCGTCAGGGCGAGGGCAAACGGGTATCCCGAGTGGGAAAGCACGCGCTCTTCCCGGGCATCAATGACGCCGTCTTTAATTTCTCTGGCTTCATTTTCGGGCAGGATGGTTTCGCAGTCGATGCCGATAAGCGCGAGTCTGTCGCGAACCACCACCGCCATGGCCTGCGTGCCGCTGTGGGTGATGCTGCCGGAAACGCCCTCCGGCCAGAGCGGTTCCCCGCTGGGGCCGATCGCGGGAATGGTGCGATCGTTCAATGCGTGCGCGGCAGCGATGCGTCCGGCGAGATGGTCGGCCTTGCGCTTGCGTCCTGCGTCAGCGAGCTGTGCGTGATGGGGGAGCCAGAGGAGATCGGCGTCGGTGAAGGTGGCGGGGTCGAAGGTAATGCGGTGGAGGGTGTGGCCGGCGAGAGAATAAGTGCTGTGGGTGGTGTGCATGGTTTTCCCCTCACCCTGACCCTCTCCCCGGAGGGGAGAGGGAAGGATTGACTTCAGTGCCTTAAAAACGCGTATTCACGCTCATGTACCAGGTGCGACCCGGTTCATTATACGTATACGCACCCGCACCGTACATATACGCACCGGTGGTGGCATTTCCGGTCGTCTGGGCATTACCCGCGCGCCACTGACGCTTGTCGAAGACGTTGTCCACGCCGCCGGTCAGGCTGACGTTTTTGGTCATGTCCCAGGTCGCGCTCAGGCCAACGATGCTGTACGGGCTGATTTCGTCTTTCTCAGACCCGGTAACCGGCTGGCCTTTGTAGTTGTACTTCTTCGGCTGCTGCTTGCCGTACCAGGTAAAGGTCGACTGGAGCGAGACGTCCTGATGCACCTGCCAGCTCAGGGTTGAGTTCAGGGTGTACTCCGGAATGATCGACAAACGGTCGCCGGTCTCCTTGTTCTTGCTCTGCAGCATCCAGGTGATGTTGTTGGTCCAGTTAATCGTGTCGCTGACCGGCACGTTCAGGGAGCCTTCCAGACCTTCCACCACCGCCTTCGGCACGTTTTCCCACTGGTAGATGTCCGTCTGCACTTTACCGGACGAGGTGTGACCGATTGGCGCGTAGCCCGCTTCAATCTTGTCGCGGTAGTCGTTGCGGAACCAGGTCACACCCGCCAGCCAGCCGTCGCGTTTCCACTCCAGGCCAATCTCTTTGTTGATGCTGGTTTCGGCTTTCAGGTCGTCGTTGCCCATCATGTAGCAGCCCACGCCGTCAGAGCTTGCGTAGCAGCCCTGGCCTTTGCTGTAGAGCAGGTAGTTCGGGTTGGTCTGGTACAGGCTCGGCGCTTTGTAGGCGCGCGCGATCCCCATCTTCAGCGTGAAGTCATCCCCCAGAGCCTGCGACAGGTTAAGTGACGGGCTCCAGTTGTTGCCGACGATGGTGTGATGGTCGAAGCGCAGGGCAGGGGTCAGCATGGTGCTGTCGGTCAGCTCCATGTTGTTTTCGGCGAACAGGGAGAAAATCTCCGCCGAGGTGTACGGGCTGCGGTCGTTGCTCATGCCCGGAATGGTGCCGCCCTGCAGAGTTTGCGAGAAGGAGGTGGAGTCCTTCATGCGCTGCTGGTTCCACTCGGTACCCAGAGTCAGGTTCTGGTTGACGAGGAAATCGATCGGCAGGTTGATTTCGCTGTGCAGCATCACGTCGGCCAGGTCGGTGTCGGTGAATTTATCGCTGTTGAACAGGCCTTCCGTACCGCCCGCCAGCCCTTCGCCCAGGCGGGAGTTGCGGGTGTGTTCGTACTGCGCCCAGTTGCTGGTGGTAATGCCGTTGTCCCAGCCGCCGTTCCAGGTCACCGCGAAGTTCTGGCGATAAATACGGTTAGTCTCTTTGCCGTAGTTTTTCTTCACCAGCGCGCTGTCGTTGTTGGTGTTCTGCGTATCGCCCGCATAGAGGTTGTTCTGGCGGCTGTAGCCCGCCTCAAACTCCAGAGACTGCATCGGTGCGAAGTCCCAGCGCACCACGCCGTTGATGTCTTTGTTCTCCACCCCTTCACGGCCCGCAGGGAGGGTGTTGGCGTAAGCGCCGGTACGCTCAGACTGGTGGCCCTGGTTGATGTCCCACGCGTCGGCCTGGGTCTTATCCAGGTTACCGAACATGCGGAAGCTGAAGTCGCCGCCCAGCGGGCCGCTGAGGCTGAAGTTGGTGCGTTTGGTGGAACCTTCGTCCTTGTGTTCAGGCGCGTTCAGGTAGGTGTTCCAGGAGCCGTGCCACTGGTCGTCGAATTTTTTGGTGATGATGTTCACCACGCCGCCTGCCGCGCCGTTACCGTAGCGTGCGGCTGCCGGGCCTCGAATGACCTCAATGCGCTCGATCATCTCCGGCGGCACCCAGCCGGTATCGCCGCGCGTATCGCGCTCGCCGCGCCAGCCCAGACGGATGGAGTTACGGCTGGTGACCGGCTTGCCGTCGATCAGGATAAGGGTGTTTTCCGGGCCCATGCCGCGAATGTCAATCTGGCGGTTGTTCCCGCGCTGGCCGCTGGTGGAGTTTCCGGTGAGGTTAACGCCCGGCATGGTGCGGATGATTTCCGCCACGTCGCGCGCGGGCGGGTTTTTGCGGATCTCGTCGGCGGTGATGGTGGAAACCCCGGGCGCCTGCAGGTTCTGCTCGGCGGCGGTGATCACCATGGTGTCTTCGTGCTGCGCGGAGGCGGTGTTGTCGTCTGCCATGGCGGGCAGCGCGACACCATAAATCCCTAAATTGACCAGCAAGGCCAGAGAGTGAATCTTCTTATTCATTGTACGTCCCGCTTTTATGGTTATTTAATGAACGCGCTTCCCACAGCGCGGGCATTACGCTATTGCAAATGCAAATAGTTATCAATAATATTATCAATAAAATTTGTCCTGAAACAAAAAAGTCTGTTAAACATGGGGTTATAAGGGTGACGGCGTTAACAACCGGAAGTGAAGCGTGGTGGCAGTCCAAAAACGGGCCGGAATGGAAGCCTGAACAAGGGAAATATCGCGTCAACTTCTGGTGGCGTGACCCGGCAGGAACGCAGAAAACGTCGACAATCAAACGCGTTTGGCTCTACGTTACCGGCGTAACCGACCATCATCAGAATGCCCGCCCGCAATCTCTTGAACGCATTCCGGATACCGACGTCTGGCAGTGGCAGGGCGAGTTCAGCCCGGAATGGCGCGGCAGCTACTGTTTTATCCCCTCCGTAAATGAAAACGATTTTGCCGATACCGTGTTTGAAGGCCAGCAGCCGGACCGCATGGCGCTGCGCGAAGGCTGGCGCAGGCTGCTGCCGCACGCGGTTTCCGACCCGCTGAATCCGCAGAGCTGGTGCGGCGGGCGCGGTCATGCCGTCTCGGCGCTGGAGATGCCGGATGCGCCCGTTCAGCCCGGCTGGAATCAGCCCAAAACGCCCTTCAAGGCGCCGATCTGCATTGAATGGGAAAGCGCGCGCCTGAAAAACCGCCGTCGCGTCTGGATTTTCACCACCGGGGATGACGGCCCGGAACGTCCGCTGGCGGTCCTGCTCGACGGGCAGTTCTGGGCCGAAAGCATGCCCGTCTGGCCCGCGCTGGCGTCGCTTACCACCGAGCGCAAACTGCCGCCTGCGGTCTACGTATTAATTGATGCGATCGACATGGAACATCGCAGCCGCGAACTGCCCTGTAATCCCGATTTCTGGCTGGCGGTGCAGGAAGAACTTCTCCCTCATGTAAAACAGCTCGCGCCCTTCAGCGACCACGCTGACCGTACCGTGGTCGCGGGCCAGAGCTTTGGCGGCCTCTCTTCGCTGTACGCTGGCCTTAACTGGCCGCAGCGCTTTGGCTGCATCCTCAGCCAGTCCGGATCCTACTGGTGGCCGCACCGCGGCGGGCAGCAGGACGGGCTGCTCATCGAACAGCTTAAAGCGGGTGAAAAAAACGCACGCGGGCTGCGCATCATCCTTGAGGCCGGGCGCAACGAGCCGCTTATCTTCCGCGCGAACCAGGCGATTTACGCCGAACTCCGCGCGCAGCAGGTTTACTGGCGTCAGGTTGACGGCGGACACGACGCGCTTTGCTGGCGCGGTGGGCTGACGCAGGGGCTGATGACCCTCTGGCAGCCGCTTATTCAATAACGGAGTCTGTATGGAATTCAGCAATCCTTTCGATAATCCGCAGGGACAGTTCGCCATTTTGCAAAACGACCAGGGGCAGTACAGCCTGTGGCCGCAGCAGTGCGAACTGCCCGCAGGCTGGCGCGTGGTGTGCGAGGCACAGTCTCAGGAGGCGTGCCAGCAGTGGCTGGCCGAACGCTGGCGCACGCTTGAACCGTCCCATTTTGCGGTGGAGGGCGCATGAACCGTCTACCTCTCGTCGCCGCCCAGCCGGGTATCTGGATGGCGGAACAGCTATCCTCCCTGCCAAACGCCTGGAGCGTGGCGCACTACACCGAGCTGAAAGGCGATATCGACGCGCCGTTGCTGGCTAAAGCCATCGCTGAAGGCATGATGCAGGCCGATACCCTGCGCATGCGCTTTGCCGAAGATAACGGCGAGGTATGGCAGTGGGTGGATGACACCGTCATTTTGCCGGAGCCACCTGTCGTTCGCGTTGATTCTCACGACGCCGCCGTGGCGCTGATGGAGGCCGATCTCAATCAAAACCTGCGCGTCGAGAGCGGTCAGCCGCTGGCGTTTCACCAGCTGATTCAGGTGGGTGAAAGCCACTGGTACTGGTATCAGCGCTATCACCATCTGGTGGTGGATGGCTTCAGCTTCCCGGCCATTACCCGCCAGATCGCCGCGATTTACGCCGCGTGGAAGAAGGGTGACCCGACGCCCGCATCCCCGTTTACGCCGTTTGCCGAAGTGGTGGAGGAGTACCAGCGCTACCGTCAAAGCGAGGCGTATCAGCGCGACGGCGCCTTCTGGGCAGAGCAGCGCAGGCAACTTCCTTCTCCGGTCTCGCTCTCTTCCGCGCCTCTGCCGGGACGCGCCGCCACCACCGATATCCTGCGCCTGAAAATTGCAACGGACGCTCGCGCCTTTAGCCAGCTTACGCAGGCGGCAGGGCAGACGCAGCGCACCGATCTGGCGCTTGCGCTGGTGGCGCTGTGGCTGGGCCGCCTGACCGGGCGCCTGGATTACGCCGCCGGGTTTATCTTTATGCGCCGCATGGGCTCCGCCGCGCTGACCGCGACCGGACCGGTGCTCAACGTGCTGCCGCTGGCGGTGAATATCAACCCGCAGGAGAGCCTGCCGGCGCTGGCGCTGCGCCTCGCGAAACAGCTGAAAAAAATGCGCCGTCATCAGCGCTACGACGCCGAGCAGATCGTGCGCGACGGCGGGCGCGCCGCAGGCGACGAAGCGCTGTTTGGCCCGGTGCTGAACGTCAAGGTGTTCGATTATCAGCTGGATATCGACGGCGTGGAGGCCATCACCCACACGTTGGCAACCGGCCCGGTGAACGATCTGGAGCTGGCGCTGTTCCCGGACGAGCAGGGTGGCCTGAGTATTGAGATCCTCGCCAATAAACAGCGTTACGATGAAGTGACGCTCACCCGCCACGTCGCGCGTCTGAACGCGATGCTGCTGCAGTTTGCGGCCAACCCTGACCTGCGCTGTGGCGAAGTGGAAACCGTTTCAGCGCAGGAATACCAGCAGCTGGCGCGCATCAACGATACCGGGCTGGCGCTGCCGTCCACCACGCTGGCGGATCTGGTGGCGGAGCAGGCGAGCAAAACACCGGACGCCCCCGCGCTGGCGGACGCGCATATTGAGCTTAGCTATCGTGAGATGCGCCAGCAGGTGATCGCGCTGGCAAACCTGCTGCGCGCTCGCGGCGTGAAGCCGGGCGACAGCGTGGCAGTGGCCCTGCCGCGCTCGGTGTTCCTGACTCTGGCGCTGCACGGCATTGTCGAGGCCGGTGCCGCGTGGCTGCCGCTCGACACCGGCTACCCGGATGACCGTCTGCGGATGATGCTGGAAGATGCCAAACCTTCGTTGCTCATTACCACCGACGAACAGCGTTCGCGCTTTAGCGATCTGCCGATTACGGCGTTTAGTTACAACACACTGTTACCGGCTGCGGAGGTGGAACCGCTGCGCCTGGCCAGGCCGGAGCAGACGGCGTACATCATCTTTACCTCCGGCTCGACGGGGCGCCCGAAAGGGGTCATGGTCGGCCATACCGCCATCGTTAACCGCCTGAAGTGGATGCAGGATCACTACCCGCTGGACGCGAAGGACGTGGTGGCGCAGAAAACGCCGTGCAGCTTTGACGTATCGGTGTGGGAGTTCTGGTGGCCGTTTATCGCCGGGGCGAAGCTGGTGATGGCAGAGCCGGACGCGCACCGCGATCCGCAGGCGATGCAGAGCTTCTTCGCGCAGTACGGCGTGACCACCACCCACTTCGTGCCGTCGATGCTGGCGGCCTTTGTCGCCTCGCTGACGCCGGAAAACGCTGCGTGCTGCAAAACCCTTAAGCAGGTGTTCTGCAGCGGCGAAGCGCTGCCGACCGAGCTGTGCCGCGAGTGGGAGCAGTTAACCCATGCGCCGCTGCATAACCTCTATGGCCCAACGGAAGCGGCGGTGGACGTCAGCTGGTATCCGGCTTATGGTCCCGAGCTGGCGGCGGTGGAGGGCAACAGCGTGCCGATCGGCTTCCCGGTGTGGAACACGGGGCTGCGCATTCTGGACGCGATGATGCGCCCGGTGCCGTTTGGCGTGGCGGGGGATCTGTATCTCACCGGCATTCAGCTGGCACAGGGGTATCTGGGCCGTCCGGACCTCACCGCCAGCCGCTTTATTGCCGACCCGTTCGCTCCCGGCGAGCGGATGTATCGTACCGGTGACGTCGCCCGCTGGCTGGACAACGGGGCGGTGGAATATCTCGGCCGCAGCGACGATCAGTTAAAAATCCGCGGCCAGCGCATCGAGCTGGGCGAAATCGACCGGGCGATGCTCGCGCTGCCGGACGTGGCCCAGGCCGTCGCCCACGCCTGCGTGTTCAACCAGGCGGCGGCGACGGGAGGCGATGCCCGCCAGCTGGTGGGGTATGTGGTCTCCGAATCCGGTTTACCGCTGGACCGCGACGCGCTGCTGGAATCGCTCAAAGCCCAATTGCCGCCGCATATGGTGCCGGTG
Source organism: Enterobacter sp. ECC_219_Taxon_10 (assembly GCF_058354905.1). Classification (NCBI taxonomy): domain Bacteria; kingdom Pseudomonadati; phylum Pseudomonadota; class Gammaproteobacteria; order Enterobacterales; family Enterobacteriaceae; genus Enterobacter; species Enterobacter sp. ECC_219_Taxon_10. Next base: position 1,325,395 of record NZ_CM178005.1, read on the forward strand.
GTGCTGCTGCAAATCAGCACGCTGCCGCTCAGCGCCAACGGCAAGCTCGACCGCAAGGCGCTGCCGCTGCCGGAGCTGACCAGCAAAACCTCCGGCCGCGCGCCGGAGACGGAAACCGAAACCGCCGTCGCGCAGGCGTTCTCCGCCCTGCTGGGCTGTGAGGTCAACGATATCGAAGCCGACTTCTTTGCCCTCGGCGGACACTCGCTGCTGGCGATGCGCCTGGCGGCGCAGCTTAGCCGCGTGTTCGAGCGCAAGGTGACGCCGGGGCAGATTATGGTCGCCTCGACGGTGAGCAAGCTTAGCGCGCTGCTGGATTCACAGATGAGCGACGAGCAGGCGCAGCGTCTGGGCTATGAAACCCTTCTGCCGCTGCGCGAAGGCAACGGCCCGACGCTGTTCTGCTTCCATCCTGCGTCCGGTTTTGCCTGGCAGTTTAGCGTGCTGGCGCGCTACCTCAGTCCGCGCTGGTCAATTACCGGCATTCAGTCTCCTCGACCAGAGGGGCCGATGCAGCAGTGTGCGGATCTGGATGGGGTGATTGAGCATCACCTGAATACGTTGCGTAAGCAGCAGCCACAGGGGCCATATTATCTGTTCGGCTATTCTCTCGGCGGCACGCTGGCGCAGGGCATTGCTGCGCGTCTGCGCGAGTTGGGTGAAGAGGTGGCCTTCCTCGGACTGCTGGACACCTGGCCGCCGGAAACCCAGAACTGGGCGGAGAAAGAGGCCAACGGCCTCGACCCGGAGGTGTTGGCGGAAATTGAGCGCGAGCGTCAGGCGTTTATCGCCGCGCAGCAGGGGCTGGGCTCCAGCGAGCTGTTTAACGCTATCGAAGGCAACTACGCCGACGCGGTACGGCTGCTCACCACGGCGCACAGCGCGCGGTTTGACGGCAAAGCGACGCTGTTTGTCGCCGAGCGGACGCGAACGATGGATCCGCAGGTCGCGTGGGCGCCGTGGGTGAGCGAACTGGAGGTGTACAGCCAGGACTGCACCCACGTGGATATCATTTCACCGAAGGCGTTTGAGAAAATTGGGCCAGTGTTGAAGGATATATTGGGGTAACGTCAAAAGCGCCGGGTGGCGGCTACGCCTTACCCGGCCTACACTCGGCTCCCGTAGGCCGGGTAAGGCGTAGCCGCCACCCGGCAATTACCGCCGACCTAACGGCACCACCAGCGGCGTGCCCGCTACCGGATCGTCAATAATCATGCAGCGCATGCCGTAGATCCTCTCGATCAGATCCGGCGTCACAATCTCTTTCGGCGCGCCCTGCGCCACAATCTCACCGTCTCGCAGGGCAATCAGATGCGTGGCGTAGCGGCACGCCTGGTTTAAATCGTGCAGCACCGCCGCCAGGGTATACCCCTGCGTGCGATTCAGCTCGCTCAGTAGCTCCAGCAGGTCAATCTGATGGCTGATGTCGAGCCAGGTCGTCGGCTCGTCCAGCAACATGATGGAGGTCTCCTGCGCCAGCACCATCGCGATCCACGCGCGCTGACGCTGCCCGCCGGAGAGGGTGTCCACGCTTTGCCGGGCGAGATCGGTAATTCCCGTCGCCTGCATCGCGTGGTTCACCGCCTCGTCGTCCTCTTTGCGCCAGCGGGTAAACAGCGGCTGGTGCGGATAGCGCCCGCGCGAGACCAGCTCCTGCACCGTGATGTCTCCCGGCGTGGTGGCGTTTTGCGCCAGCAGCCCGATGCGCCTGGCCACCTCTTTGCTGGCGAAGCGCTGGATCTGCTCCCCGTCGAGGAACACGCTGCCCTCAGCCGGCGTCATCAGGCGGCTCAGCGTGCGCAGCAGGGTCGATTTACCGCAGCCGTTCGGCCCGATAATCGCGGTGAAGTGGCCGTCCGGAATGGCAACGGATAAGTCACGGGCAATGATTTTTTTGCCGTAGCCGAGGGTGAGGTTTTCGCCGCGCAAGCGGGTGGTTGAATCTGTCATTTCTTGCGTGACTCCTGAACGAGCAAGACGATGAGGTAAATCCCGCCGAGGCTGACGGTCACTACGCCCACCGGCAGTTGATAAGGCATAAACAGCCGCTGGGCGCAGAGATCGGCGGCCAGCAGCAGCAGCGCGCCGCACAGCGCCGCCTGAGCTAATCCCCAGCGCGCCGTTCCGCTAAGACGGCGGGCGATGTGCGGTGCCACGAGGGCGATAAACGAGATCGGCCCGGCGATCGCGGTGGAGGCGGCGGTCAGCAGTACGGCGACCAGCATCAGCATCAGGCGCGAGCGCTCGACGCCCACGCCCAGTGCGCAGGCACTGTCGTCGCCCATCTCCAGCAGACGCATACGTCGCACCAGCAGCAGCGCGCCGATAAACATCAGCACAATCAGCGGCGCGGCGGGCCAGGTTTTGCCCCACGTCAGGCCGTTGAGGGAGCCGGCGTACCACAGCCCGGCGGAGAGCGCGGTTTCCAGCGAGGCCTGCAGTAAAAGCCAGGTGTTAAAGGCCATCAGCATGGCGCGGATGCCGATCCCGATGACGATCAGGCGGAAGGTGTCGATGCCGTTGCGCCAGGCCAGCGCCCAGATCAGTAAGGACGTCAGAATGCCGCCCGCCATCGCCGTAAAGGTAATCGCCGTCAGGTGCTGACCAAACAGCACCATCGCCACCAGCACGCCGCTCCAGGCCCCGGTATTGAGGCCCATCACGTCCGGGCTGCCGAGCGGGTTACGCATCAGCGACTGGAATATCGCACCGCTCACGCCGAGCGCCGCGCCGACCAGAATCGCCATCGCCACGCGCGGCAGTCGCCACTCCGTCACCACCATGGTGATATTGCGCGGCGCGCTGCCGAGCAGGGCGTTAACCACCTGAGTAAAGTCGAGCGACACCGCGCCGCTGCGCAGGCTCCAGACCGCCAGCAGCAGAATGGCGAGAAGCAGCAGCGAGACACTGGTCAGTAAACGGCGGGACGGGGCCATCATGCGCCACCTCCGCGTTTACGACGAACCAGGAAGATCAGCACCGGCGCGCCGATAAAGGCGCTGACCACCGAGACGCGCAGCTCGCCGGGCACCAGCAGGCGGCCCAGCACGTCGGCAAACAGCAGCAGGGCAGGGGTTGCAAGCAGCGTCACCGGCAGCGACCAGCGGTGATCCGCCCCTACCAGCCAGCGCGCCATGTGCGGCATCATCAGACCGATAAAGGCGATCGGGCCGACCACGGCGGTCGCGCTGCCGCAGAGTACGGTGATGGCGAGCAGACCAATCAGCTGCGTGCGCGCCACCCGATTGCCGAGGGCGGTGGCGGTGTCGCTGCCGAGGCTCAGGCTGTTGAGCGATCGGCTCAAAAACAGCGTCACGGCGGCAGCGATAGCGACCGGGAACGCCACCACTTTCAGCGTGTCGAGGGTGCGGATATCCAGCGAGCCAGCCTGCCAGAAGCGCAGCTGGTCGTAGACGTCCGGGTTGAGCAGGGCGATGCCGTTGGATAAGCCTTCCAGCACCGCCGCGAGCGCCACGCCCGCAAGCGTCAGGCGTACCGGACTCAGCTGCCCGCCGCCCTGGCTGCCGGTAAAGGCGACGACCAGCGAGGCGGCCAGCGCGCCGCAGAAGGCCATCACCAGCTGTTCAGAGGGCGACGTCAACCCGAACAGCGCCGCGCCGAGCACGATGGCAAAGCTGGCGCCGGAGTTGACGCCGAGAATGCCGGGGTCCGCCAGCGGGTTGCGGGTAAGGGTTTGCATCAGGGCACCGGCAAGGCCAAGCGCGCCACCCGCCAGCAGCCCGGCAAGCGTGCGTGGCAGTCGGGCGTCGAGCACGATAATGCAGTCTGCGCTCTGGCAGGTGCCGGTAAGCGCATCAACGATAACGGACGCGGGCAGCGGCTTCGCGCCGACCAGCAGGCTGAGTGCAACCGCAAGGCTCAGGAGCAGCAGTAAAACGGGCGCGGCAGCGGTGCGCACCGCAGAAGAGGAAAACGACATAGCAACATCCATGATTTGATAATGATAGTGATTATCGTTATCTATCTTATTTGGCTATGTTAGCATGTGCGCCCATTGAATGGGTAGAAATAGACTCAAGGCTTTGTCATGAATCAAAAATCCTGGCTGCTCAACCTCAGCCTGCTGAAAACGCACCCGGCGTATCGCGCCGTTTTTATCGCTCGCTTTATCTCTATTTTATCCCTCGGGCTGCTCGGCGTGGCCGTGCCGGTCCAGATCCAGACCATGACGCACTCCAGCTGGCTGGTGGGGTTATCCGTCACCTTAACCGGCGGGGCGATGTTCATCGGCCTGATGGTCGGCGGCGTGCTGGCGGACCGCTACGAGCGTAAAAAGCTGATCCTGCTGGCGCGCGGCACCTGCGGCGTGGGCTTTATCGGGCTGTGTCTGAACGCGATGCTGCCGGAGCCGTCGCTGATTGCCATTTATGCCCTGGGGCTGTGGGACGGCTTCTTCGCCTCGTTAGGCGTGACGGCGCTGCTGGCGGCAACGCCCGCGCTGGTCGGGCGCGAGAATCTGATGCAGGCGGGGGCGATCACCATGCTCACCGTGCGCCTCGGCTCGGTGATTTCACCAATGGTGGGCGGCCTGCTGCTGGCGACTGGCAACGTGGCGTGGAACTACGGGCTGGCGGCGGCGGGGACCTTTATCACCACGCTAACGCTGCTGCGCCTGCCGCTGCTGCCACCTCCGCCGCAGCCGCGCGAGCATCCTCTGAAATCGCTGATGGCCGCGATTCGTTTTCTGTTCAGCAACCCGCTGATTGGCGGCATTGCGCTGCTCGGCGGCCTGCTGACGATGGCGAGCGCCGTGCGCGTGCTCTACCCGGCGCTGGCGGGCGAGTGGCAGATGAGCGCCTCGGAGATTGGCGTGCTGTACGCCGCCATTCCGCTCGGCGCGGCGTGCGGGGCGCTGACCAGCGGCAACCTGGCGCAGAGCGCGCGTCCAGGGCTGATTATGCTGCTTGCCACGCTGGCCTCGTTTATCGCCATCGGCTTCTTTAGCCTGATGCCGGTGTGGGCGCTGGGCGTGCTGTGCCTGGTGATTTTCGGCTGGCTGAGCGCCATCAGCTCATTGCTTCAGTACACCCTGATCCAGACCCAGACGCCGGAAGGCATGCTCGGGCGCATTAATGGCCTGTGGACGGCGCAGAACGTCACGGGCGATGCGATTGGCGCGGCGATCCTCGGTGGGCTGGGGGCGATGATGACCCCGGTGGCTTCGGCGAGCAGCAGCGGGTTTGTATTGGCAATTATTGGTGTGATTTTATTAATGACGTTGGCAGAATTGCGCCGATTCAGGCAGGAGAGTGCTCCGGTGTGATTTGCCGGGTGGCGGCTGCGCCTTACCCGGCCTACATTTTGCACCCGTAGGCCCGGTAAGCGAAGCGCCACCGGGCGCAGCCGTTACCCAAAGAGTGCTTCTAAACGCTGTAATACCAACATCGCGCTGTAATAATCCAGGCGGAACGTCTCGGTTCCCAATGCCCAAACCCGTTTGTTTTTCACCGAAGGTAGATGCGCCAGCAGCGGGTTGGCGTAAATCGCATCCACGTCTTTCTGGTCGCCGGCAAACACAAACAGCCCTTCGCCGTTCAGCCCCGTCGCCAGGTTTTCCCCACCCAACTGAATAATGTCGTGGCGTTTGCCCTGGCTTTTTGACGTGTGCAGCCCGGCGGGCAGAGCGGCCAGCGTAAAGCCCAGCTGGTGCAGCAGCTTGCCCTGCGCCGATTCCGCGGTCCACAGGTTGGCGCTGTGCGCGGCGGCGGTGTAGACGATGGCGTTCACCGGCTGCGGCGGCAGCTTCATCTGCTGTTTCACCTGCGCGAGCTGTTTATCAAACTCGGCAATGCGCCCGGCTGCCTGTTTTTCCTGTCCGGTGATGCTGCCCAGCTGGGTCAGTAGCGCCTGCCAGCTCTTGTCGTCGTAGTTAATGATAAGCGTCGGGGCGATGGCGGAGAGCTGATCGTACAGCGCCAGCGCGGAATCCCCGCCGGTGGCGCCGATCAAAATCAGGTCCGGCATTTGCGCCGCTACCGCTTCGGCGCTCGGCTCGCCGATGTACAGCCGCGCAACCTTACGCTGTTTCGCAATATCGCCCCACTGGCGCAGAAAACCTTGTGCATCCGCCACGCGGTTGTTCGGCGTGGTTGCGCCGCTGGCGATGACCGGCGCGTCAATTGCCAGCAGGGAGCCGGTTAAGGTCACGCTGGTGGAGACAATGCGCGTCGGTTTGCGCTCCAGCGTATGCACGCCGCGGCTGTCGGTCACCTGGCGCGGCCAGTCTGCGGCGGTGGCTGAGGTTAGTCCTAAAACAAAAAGTCCTGTCAAAAAGAGGGCATTGCGGCAAACGGCAGGGAATTTCACTGAGCGGCATCCTGTTTTTGTTGAAGATAATGCTTCTCATTTTCATGGTTGTGAGGGAGGGATGCAAGCGTTTGTCGCACAAGTCTTTACCCGATGGTTGACAGAGGGGCGATGTGGGATTAGGTTAGCCGACGAAAATATAAATGATAATCATTATTGCTTCTTTTATCATTTTGAGGAGGATGATATGGACACGTCCCTGGCTGAGGAAGTTCAGCACGCCGCGACCACGCTGCAATCAGACAGCTTTTTCTTTATGTCGCCTTATCGCAGTTTTACTACCTCAGGCTGTTTTGCCCGCTTCTCTGAACCTGCCGTCGGCGGCGACGATCCGGCAGGGCACTTCCAGCAGAAATTCGCCCAGGCTTTCCGGAATGCAAAAGCCAGCGGCATCGCCCATCCCGTCATGGTAGGGGCCATCCCGTTCGATACCCGCAAGCCGTCGTCACTGTTTATTCCGCAACGCTGGGAGACGTTTTCCCGTCCTGCGCGTCAGCAGTCCGCGCGCTATTTCTCCGGCGCGCAGGCGCTGAAGGTGGAACAGCGCACCGAGATCCCCGCTCAGCCCGTTTTTGAAGAGATGGTCGCCCGCGCCGCGTCGCTGACCGCCACGCCGCAGGTGAACAAGGTGGTGCTGTCGCGTCTGATTGATATTGCCACCGACAAACATATAGACAGCGGCGCGCTGATGGAGCGTCTGATCGCCCAGAACCCGGCTAGCTTTAACTTCCACGTGCCGCTGGAAGACGGCGGCGTGCTGCTCGGCGCCAGCCCGGAACTGCTGCTGCGCAAAGAGGGCAGGCACTTTAGCTCTCTGCCGCTGGCAGGCTCCGCGCGCCGTCAGCCGGACGACGTGCTGGATCGCGAAGCGGGTAATAAGCTGCTGGCTTCCGAAAAGGACCGTCACGAGCACGATCTGGTCACCCAGGCGATGAAGGCCATTCTGGCTCCGCGCAGCCACCATCTCAGCATGCCTGATTCTCCTCAGTTGATTACCACGCCGACGCTGTGGCACCTGGCGACGCCGGTTGAAGGCGACGCGCGCGAGAACGAAAACGCCCTGACCCTGGCCTGCCTGCTGCACCCGACCCCGGCGCTGAGCGGCTTCCCGCATCAGGCGGCGAAAGAACTGATCGCCGAGCTGGAGCCGTTCGACCGCGAGCTGTTCGGCGGCATCGTCGGCTGGTGCGACAGCGAAGGCAACGGCGAGTGGGTGGTAACCATCCGCTGCGCGCGTCTGCATAAAAACACCGTTCGCCTGTTTGCCGGTGCGGGCATTGTCCCCGCCTCCTCGCCGGTGGGCGAGTGGCGCGAAACCGGCGTGAAGCTCTCCACCATGCTCAACGTGTTTGGCCTGCACTAAGGAACACTCATGACCATTCCCTTTACCCGCTGGCCTGAGGAATTCGCCCGGCGCTACCGCGAAAAAGGCTTCTGGCTGGATCTGCCGCTGACCCACATCCTGACGGACCATGCGGACAGCGATGCCGTGGCGATTATCGACGGCGATCGGCGCATCACCTACCGCGCGTTTCATCAGGCGGTGAACAATCTGGCGTCCGCCCTTCAGGCGCAGGGGCTGCACCGCGGCGAGACCGCGCTGGTGCAGCTCGGCAACGTGGCCGAGTTCTACATCACCTTCTTCGCGCTGCTGCAGATCGGCGTCGCGCCGGTGAACGCGCTCTTTAGCCATCAGCGCAGCGAGCTGAACGCCTATGCCGTGCAGATCAAACCCGCCGTGCTGATCGCCGATCGTGACCATGCCCTGTTCGCGGGCGATGATTTTCTTAATACCTTCGTGGATGAACACCGCTCGGTTCGCGCCGTGCTGCTGCGCGGCGATAAGGGCGCACATGCTCTGGAAGCGGCGACTGCGCGTCCGGCGGACAACTTCATTCCGAACCCGACGCCCGCCGACGAAGTAGCGTTTTTCCAGCTCTCCGGCGGCAGCACCGGCACGCCGAAGCTGATCCCGCGCACGCACAACGATTACGACTACAGCATCCGCCGCAGCAACGAGATCTGCGGTATCACCGCCGAAACGCGTTACCTGAACGCGCTCCCTGCGGCGCATAACTATGCCATGAGCTCGCCGGGATCGCTGGGCGTCTTCACGGCAGGCGGTTGCGTGGTGCTGGCGAACGATCCGAGCGCCACGCTCTGCTTCCCGCTGATTGAACAGCATCAGATTAACGTCACCTCGCTGGTGCCGCCTGCTGTCAGCCTCTGGCTTCAGGCGATTGCCGACGGGGCGGGCAACGCGCAGCTTAAATCACTGAAGCTGCTGCAGGTGGGCGGCGCGCGTCTGTCCGCCACGCTTGCGGCGCGTATTCCGGCGGAAATCGGCTGCCAGCTTCAGCAGGTGTTCGGCATGGCGGAAGGCCTGGTGAACTACACCGCGCTCGACGACGCGCCGGAGCGCATCATCAACACTCAGGGCCGTCCGATGTGCCCGGACGACGAAGTGTGGGTGGCGGACGAGGACGGCAACCCGCTGCCGCGCGGTGAGGTCGGGCGTTTGATGACGCGCGGACCGTATACCTTCCGCGGTTATTTCAACAGCCCGGAACACAACGCCAGCGCCTTCGACGCAGACGGCTTTTACTGCTCCGGCGATCTGATCGCCATTGACGAGCAGGGCTACATCACCGTACAGGGGCGTGAGAAGGATCAGATCAACCGCGGCGGCGAGAAGATCGCCGCCGAAGAGATCGAAAACCTGCTGCTGCGCCACGAAGCGGTGATCCACGCCGCGCTGGTGAGCATGGAGGACAGCCTGCTGGGCGAAAAAAGCTGTGCGTATCTGGTGGTGAAACAGCCCCTGCGCGCGGTCGAGGTGCGTCGCTTCCTGCGCGAGCAGGGCGTTGCCGAATTTAAGCTGCCGGACCGCGTGGAGAGCGTGGATGCGCTTCCGTTAACGCCGGTCGGCAAAGTCGATAAGAAACAGCTGCGCCTGTGGCTTGCTGAACGGGCACAGGGCTGAGGAACAGAGTATGGCCATTCCAAAATTAACCGCTTACGCGCTGCCGACTGCCGCAGAGCTGCCGACCAACAAGGTGAACTGGAGCTTTGAGCCGGAACGCGCCGCGCTGCTAATCCACGATATGCAGGAGTATTTCCTGAACTTCTGGGGCGAAAACAGCGCGATGATGCAGCAGGTGGTGGCGAACATCGCCAGACTGCGCGCCTGGTGCAAAGCGCACAACATTCCGGTGTACTACACCGCCCAGCCGAAAGAGCAGAGCGACGAAGATCGCGCCCTGCTGAACGACATGTGGGGGCCGGGCCTGACCCGCTCACCGGAGCAGCAGCGCATCGTCGCTGAGCTGACCCCGGACGAAGCGGACACGGTGCTGGTGAAGTGGCGCTACAGCGCGTTCCACCGCTCGCCGCTGGAGCAGATGCTAAAAGAGACGGGCCGCAACCAGCTGCTGATTACCGGCGTTTACGCCCATATCGGCTGTATGACCACCGCCACCGATGCCTTTATGCGCGACATCAAGCCGTTCTTCATTGCCGACGCGCTGGCGGATTTCACCCGCGACGAGCACCTGATGTCGCTCAACTACGTGGCAGGACGCTCGGGCCGCGTGGTGATGACCGACGAACTACTGCCGTCCGTTCCGGCCTCGAAAGCCGCGCTACGCGAGCTGATCCTGCCTTTACTGGACGAGTCCGACGAGCCGATGGATGACGAAAACCTGATCGACTACGGTCTGGACTCGGTGCGCATGATGGCGCTGGCCGCCCGCTGGCGCAAAGTGCACGGCGATATCGATTTCGTGATGCTGGCAAAAAATCCAACAATCGACGCCTGGTGGGCGCTGCTCTCCCGCGAGGTGAAGTAATGCGTTTTGATTTTACCGGCAAAACCGTCTGGGTAACGGGCGCGGGGAAGGGGATTGGCTACGCGACGGCGCTGGCGTTTGCTGAGGCGGGCGCAGAGGTGACCGGGTTCGACCTGGCCTTCCCGCAGGGCGATTACCCCTTCGCCACCGAGACGCTGGACGTGGCGGATTTTGCTCAGGTCAGCGATACGTGTGGCCGTTTGCTTAATACCCTCGAACGTCTGGACGTGCTGGTCAACGCGGCGGGCATTCTGCGTATGGGGGCGACGGACCAGCTCTCGCAGGAGGACTGGCAGCAGACCTTTGCGGTCAACGTTGGCGGCGCGTTCAACCTGTTCCAGCAGACGATGGGCCAGTTCCGCCGTCAGCAGGGCGGGGCGATTGTCACTGTGGCATCCGACGCGGCACACGCGCCGCGCATCGGCATGAGCGCCTACGGTGCCTCGAAAGCGGCGCTGAAAAGCCTGGCCCTGACCGTCGGGCTGGAGCTGGCGGGCAGCGGCGTGCGCTGTAACCTGGTGTCGCCGGGCTCAACGGACACCGACATGCAGCGCACCCTGTGGAAAAGCGACGATGCGGAGCAGCAGCGTATTCGTGGCTTTGGCGAGCAGTTCAAGCTCGGTATTCCGCTGGGCAAGATTGCCCGTCCGCAGGAGATTGCCAGCACGGTGCTGTTCCTGGCATCCGATGCCGCCAGCCATATCACCCTGCAGGATATTGTGGTGGACGGCGGCTCCACGCTGGGGGCCTGATGATCTGGAAACGTCATTTATCGCCTGAAGAACTGAACGCCACCAGCGTGAACACCCTTGTGGCACATCTGGGCATCGTTTATACCCGCCTCGGGGACGACACGCTGGAAGCGGAGATGCCGGTGGATGCGCGCACCCATCAGCCGTTTGGCCTGCTGCACGGCGGGGCGTCGGCGGCGCTGGCGGAAACGCTGGGCTCAATGGCCGGTTTTCTGATGACCCGCGACGGGCAGAGCGTGGTGGGCACGGAGCTGAACGCCACGCACCATCGCGCCGTCTCTCACGGTAAGGTGCGCGGGGTGTGCCAGCCGCTGCATCTGGGGCGTTCGAGTCAGAGCTGGGAGATCGTGGTATTCGACGAACAGGGGCGGCGGTGCTGCACCTGTCGGTTGAGTACGATGGTGCTGGGGTAGGCCATTCGGCTGAAAGTGATCGGCTTAACACTGTGGTGTAAATCTCTGGTTTGACCACGCATTATTGCGTTTCAAAGTTGTTAAATTTTATCCGTTGTTCTAGAAACAAAATGTAACATCTCACTGTTTCACAACAACGGATAACAGCTATGAACAACTCAGGGAAATACCTTACATGGGCGGTGCTCTCCGTTGTGGGAGCCTTTGCCCTGGGCTATATCGCCCTCAACCGGGGGGAACAGATCAATGCGCTCTGGATCGTCGTCGCCTCCGTCTGCATTTATCTGATCGCGTACCGTTTTTATGGCCGCTATATCGCTAATACCGTGCTGGCGGTTGACGGCACGCGCATGACGCCTGCCGTGCGCCACAATGACGGTCTGGACTACGTGCCGACCGACAAAAAAGTGCTGTTCGGTCACCATTTTGCGGCGATTGCCGGGGCGGGTCCGCTGGTGGGGCCGGTGCTGGCGGCGCAGATGGGCTACCTGCCGGGGATGATCTGGATCCTCGCGGGCGTGGTGCTGGCGGGGGCGGTGCAGGACTTTATGGTGCTGTTCGTCTCCACCCGCCGCGACGGCCGTTCGCTGGGCGAGCTGGTGAAAGAGGAGATGGGGGCAACCGCCGGGGTGATTGCCCTCGTGGCGACCTTTATGATCATGGTGATCATCCTCGCGGTGCTGGCGATGATCGTTGTGAAAGCGCTGACCCACAGCCCGTGGGGGACCTACACGGTTGCCTTCACCATTCCGCTGGCGCTGTTTATGGGGATCTACATACGCTACCTGCGCCCGGGCCGCATCGGTGAAGTGTCGGTGATTGGCCTGGTGTTCCTGGTGTTTGCGATTATCTCCGGCGGCTGGGTGGCGGAAAGCCCGACCTGGGCGCCGTTCTTCGACTTTACCGGCGTACAGCTGACCTGGATGCTGGTGGGCTACGGGTTTGTGGCGGCGGTGCTGCCGGTGTGGCTGCTGCTGGCCCCGCGTGACTACCTCTCTACCTTCCTGAAAATCGGCACCATCGTCGGGCTGGCGATTGGCATTCTGATTATGCGTCCGACCCTGACCATGCCGGCGCTGACCAAATTTATCGACGGTACCGGTCCGGTCTGGACCGGCAACCTGTTCCCGTTCCTGTTTATCACCATCGCCTGCGGCGCGGTGTCGGGCTTCCACGCGCTGATTGCCTCCGGGACCACGCCGAAGATGCTGGCGAATGAAAATCAGGCCTGCCTGATTGGCTACGGCGGCATGCTGATGGAGTCCTTTGTGGCGATTATGGCGCTGGTTTCCGCCTGCATTATTGACCCGGGCGTGTACTTCGCGATGAACAGCCCGATGGCGGTGCTGGCCCCGGCCGGAACCGCTGACGTGGTGGCCTCTGCCGCGCAGGTGGTGAGTGGCTGGGGCTTTGCGATTACTCCGGAAACGTTGACGCACATTGCTGATGAGGTGGGCGAACAGTCGATCATCTCCCGTGCGGGCGGAGCGCCTACGCTTGCGGTGGGCATGGCCTACATCCTCCACGGCGCGCTGGGCGGGCTGATGGACGTATCGTTCTGGTATCACTTCGCCATACTTTTTGAGGCGCTGTTTATCCTGACGGCGGTGGATGCGGGAACCCGTGCGGCGCGCTTTATGCTGCAGGACCTGCTGGGGGTGATCTCCCCGAACCTGAAGCGTACCGACTCGCTCCCGGCTAACCTGCTGGCGACAGCGCTGTGTGTGCTGGCGTGGGGCTACTTCCTGCACCAGGGCGTGGTGGATCCGCTGGGCGGGATTAACACCCTGTGGCCGCTGTTCGGTATCGCCAACCAGATGCTGGCAGGCATGGCGCTGATGCTCTGCGCGGTGGTGCTGTTCAAGATGAAGCGCCAGCGTTACGCCTGGGTGGCGCTGGTGCCCACCGCGTGGCTGCTGATTTGTACCCTGACGGCGGGCTGGCAGAAAGCCTTCAGCCCGGACAACAAGGTGGGCTTCCTGGCGATCGCCAACAAGTTCCAGGCGATGATCGACAGCGGTAAGATCCCGGCGCAGTACACTGAGTCCCAGTTGTCGCAACTGGTGTTTAACAACCGTCTGGATGCCGGGCTGACCATCTTCTTTATGGTGGTGGTCGTGGTGCTGGCGTTATATTCTCTCAAGACCGCGCTGGCGGCTTTGAAAAACGATAAGCCAACAGCGAAAGAGACGCCGTACGAGCCAATGCCTGAAAACCTGGAAGAGATTGTCACCCAGGCGAAAGGGGCGCATTAATTTAACCAAATATACCCCTCACCCTAACCCTCTCCCCAAAGGGGAGAGGGGACTTTTAATACCCTCTCCCCTTTGGGGAGAGGGCCGGGGTGAGGGGAACATGCGAGAAACGACCTATGTTCGACACCCTTTCCAAAGCAGGTAAGTACCTGGGCCAGGCCGCCAAAATGATGATTGGTGTGCCGGATTACGACAACTACGTCGAGCATATGCGCGTCAACCATCCGGACCAGACGCCCATGACCTACGAAGAATTTTTCCGCGACCGTCAGGATGCCCGCTACGGCGGCAAGGGCGGGGCGAAGTGCTGTTAACCCTCTTTAGGTAAATAGAGGCTGATTTGCTCCTGTTTACAGCCGTAGATGGCCGCCAGCTTTTCACGGGTGCGCTTTTGCGGTCTGGAGTCCAGCGCTTCCAGCTGTGACACGGCAGACTGGCTGATGCCGAGTTTCTCAGCCACCTCCTGCTGGGACATGCCGCGCAGGATACGCCACGCGGCCTGCAGGCTGACGTTCTGCCAGGTCATGATGCTGCACACTTCTCCGGGCAATTCCACGTCATCATAGCAATCGTGTTCGACTTCAATATCCTCCAAATCGTCGTCGGTTTCGTCGTCAATCTCTGCCATCTGTAAGCACATACGAAAGTATTCGTCATAGGGCATGACCACGAACTGTGTTTTCCCATTATTGTCCTTAATCAGCTGAACAGCCATAGGGAGCTCTTTCCTCATGCAGGTAAGTGGTTGATGTTCTACGTTTAACGTCCACAACATAACAATCGTTATCCGGATCGTCCCGCAGCGTAATAAGGATGCGGTAATCGCCTACGCGTAACCGGTAATGATTTTCTAAAACCGATATTTTTATGATATCGGGGCGGGGAGCCGAGCGGTCATCCAGTTCAGCCAGTTTTGTTTCAATGCGTTGTCGAAAGCGACTATCAATTCGGGACAACGACTTCTTTGCTACCTTTGACCACACAATCTTCATCCGTACCTCCACTGTACGCCCACACAAAACATAAGGAAATAATAAGACTATTAGATAAATTCTGAATTTCTAATGGCCTACTGTAGAGCGGAGAAAAAACGGGAGAAAGCGGCAAAACGCGAACCGTCGAGAGCGCTCGGGAAGGCCTCTGCCGGGCGACAGAGGCTTGCAGAAAATATGCGATCAGGCGTTCAAACCGCCGTCTACGTCCAGACCGGTACCGGAGATCTGACTAGCAGCCGGGCTGGCAAGGAAGGTGACCGCCGCCGCGACGTCTTCCGGCTGGCCGTAATGGCCCAGGGCAATAAGCTGACGCTGAGCGTCAGCCTGTTCGCCGTCTTCCGGGTTCATATCGCTGTTGGTCGGGCCGGGGTGCACCAGGTTAACGGTAATGCCGCGCGGCCCTAAATCACGGGCCAGTCCGCGGGTGAGGGAGTTAAGGGCAGATTTGGTCATCGAGTAAACGGCAATGCCCGGCTGCGCCACGCGGTTTGCCAGACAGCTGCCGATGTTGATGATGCGCCCGCCGTCGGACATATGCACCAGCGCTTCCTGAATGGCGATCACCACGCCGCGGATGTTGACGTTGATAAGGGCGTCAATGTCCGCCAGCGTCATGGACTCCAGCGGGCCGCCGCGCGCGATCCCGGCGTTGTTGACCAGAATGTCCAGCCCGCCAAGGGAACGCGCCGCATGGGTGACGGCATCCTGAATCGCCTGCGCGCTGGCGCTGTCCGCCTGCACGGCTTCGCTGTGCCGTCCCAGCGCCTTAATCTCATCGGCGACCGCCTGGGCTTTATCGGCCGATTTTTCATACGTAATAATCACATCCGCACCGGCGCGCGCCAGCGAGAGTGCAATTGCCCGGCCCAGCCCGCGGCTGGCGCCGGTAACCAGCGCCTTTTTACCTGTTAAATCGATCTGCATGATGACCTCGTTACGAGAGTGGTAAGAATCATCATTAGGTATAGCCCGTCGGCGCGATTAACGGCTGAAGGATTCCACTTTCTCAAACGCGGCGCGCAGAACGTCAGGCGTTAGCGCAACCGGCAGATAGTGAATCGACTCCACCGGACGCAGGGTGTGGGCAATGACCTTATCCAGCGCTTCCCGGTTATTAATGTCGACCTCCAGCTCGTGAAGCGTGGTCGGCAGGTTAAAGCGCTTGTACGCCGCCATCAGCTGCGCCAACACGTCGTCCTGGCCGAGCAGGGCGCTCTGCACCAGAATGCCGTAGGCCACCTTGGTGCCGTGCAGGTATTTTTCCGTCTGCGGCAGCACGGTTAATCCGTTGTGTACCGCATGCGCTGCCGCCACGCGGGTGTAGCGTTCGCCCAGGCCGCCGACCATCCCGCCGCCTGCGATAATTGCATCCACCACGTCCCGGAACGCCTGCGTCTGTTCGCCGCGCTGCTGGTCGGCCAGCGCTTGCTCACTGTGTTCCAGCAGTACGTCGCGGATCGCCAACGCACCGTTGATGCCCAGCCGCACGGTCAGCGGCAGATTTTCAGGCTGCGGGGCAAGCACTACCGCCTCATACCACTTCGCCAGCGTATCGCCGATGCCCGCCAGTAGATATTCCTCCGGGGCGTTAAGGACGATCTGCGGCTCCACCAGCACCAGGAAGTTGGCGTCGTCGAAGATCTCAAAATGCAGCGCCTGACCGGCATCGTTGTACCAGACGGAGAGCGGGGTCCACGCCGCGCAGGTGGCGGCAATGGTAGGGATGCCCACAAACGGCACCCCTAAGCGGCGCGCCACGGCCTTGACGGTATCCAGTACCGCGCCGCCGCCGATGCCAATCACCACGCTGGCGTCGCTGCCGGACTCGTTCACCAGATGGGTGACGTCGCGCTCGCTGCAGTGGCCTTTAAACAGCAGGTGTTTCGCCCCCGGCGCGTTAAAGCTCTCCGGCAGGAACGGGCGCGCACCTTCGATAGCGCGCTCGCCGTAGATCCATACCGCGCGGGAAAGCTGTTCCGGGGTAAAGAAGTTATCCAGCTGCGCAAGGCTTCCGGGATGAGAGAAGTAGTTCGCCGGGCCGGGCACGACGCGGATATCGGTGTTGCTCATGGTGTTGTCCTTTTTAGCAAGCGCTAACCCGATGTTATGTCTGGACATCCGGATGGCTAATAATATTTCGCTTTAAGTTATGCCTTTTCCGTCGTTGTCAGTCAACCGGAGCTGTGAAAAATTCGATAAATCAGAAGAGTAATGAAGGATTTACGCGGATGGTTTCCAGTCGCCTTGAAATGCGCGGTATCAGCCTGGCCTTTTCCGGTTTTCAGGCGCTGTCGTGCGTGAATTTCACCTTAACCGGCGGGTCGGTACATGCGCTGACCGGTGCCAACGGCGCGGGGAAATCGACCCTGATGGCGGTGCTGTGCGGCACGCACGACCACTATGAGGGCGAGATCAGCATCAACAATCAGCCAGTGAGCATCCGTGAACCGCTTGATGCCAAACGGCTGGGGATCCACCTCGTACAGCAGGAGGTGGATGTGGCGCTGATCCCGGGGTTAAGCATTGCTGAAAACATTATGCTCGACCAACTGGCGCTGCCGGGGCATCGCTTCAACTGGCGCGGCGTCCGCCAGCAGGCGAGGCAGGCGCTGGCGCAGCTTGACGTTACGCTGGACGTGCGCCGTTCCATCGACAGCTGTTCGCTGGCCGAAAAGCAGCAGATTTTGCTGGCGCGCGCCTTGTCTCATCACTGCCGTTTTTTGATTCTTGATGAACCCACCGCGCCGCTGGACGCGCACGAGAGCGAGCGTCTGTTTACGGTGGTGAGACGTTTAAAGCAGCAGGGCATCGGCGTGGTGTTTATCTCCCACCGCATTCACGAGCTGAAGGCCATCTGCGACACCTTAACGGTGCTGCGCGACGGCAGGCTGATCGAATCCGGCCCGATGGCGGAGCTCAGCGGCGAAGCGATCGTCGAGAAGATGCTCGGCCACGTGCTGAGCGATATCTATCCGCCCGCGCGGCCCCCGCACGGCGAAGAGACGCTGCTGCGGGTGGAGGGACTGCGCGACGACGCGCTGCTGAAAGATATCTCCCTGCACCTGCGCAAAGGCGAAATCCTCGGGATTGCCGGGCTGGCGGGGGCGGGGAAAACCGAACTTTGCAAGGCGCTGTTTGGCGCCACCAAAAGCCGCGTGGCGCGCGGTGAGCTGAATCATCAATCCTGGTAGCCGCGCGATCCGGCCGACTCCGTGCTGCGAGGTCTGGCGCTGGTGCCGGAGGAGCGGCGCAAAGAGGGCATTTTTATCGACGAGCCGGTGAGCATGAACCTTGCCGTGAGCGCCGATAACAGCTTTTCGCGCTGGAGCCTGTTTGGCCATCGTCAGGCGTGGCGCTGGGCTGAAGAGGTGATTGCCCGCGTCGGCGTGCGCGCGCGCGGGCCGGGGCAGGTGCTGCGCCGCTTATCCGGCGGCAACCAGCAGAAGGTCGCCATCGGTAAATGGCTGCGCAATGACGCCAGCGTGCTGATATTCGACGAGCCTACCAAGGGCGTGGACGTGAAGGCCAAAACCGACCTGTTCCAGCTGATTGACGGCCTGGCGCGCGAGGGCAAAGGGGTGATTTACGCCTCGGGCGAATTTGCTGAACTGGTGGGATTGTGCGACCGCATCTGCGTGCTGTGGGACGGGCGTATCGTGGCGGAAATCGCCGGGGCGGAGGCCCGCGAAGAGACACTACTTTATTATTCAACCGGAGGAACGGCGTCGTGAGCAAGGCCCTTTCAGTAACGGCGGCGGCGTCTGGCCGTCAGCAACTTTTTGATTTTCTCTACAGGTGGGGCATGCTGTTAACCGTCGTCGCGCTGGTGGCCGTCTTTGGCCTGGCGTCGGACAGCTTCCTCGATCCGAACAACATCATCAACATTCTGCGCTCGATTGCCATCGTGACGGTGATTGCCGTTGGCGTGTCAATTTCGTTGACCGTTGGCGGGTTCGATCTCTCCGTGGGCTCCACCGCGTCGCTGGCGAACGCGCTGGTGATTTCCCTTTTCGTCTGGCACGGCTTTGGTACCACCGAGTCGATTCTGATCACCCTCGCACTCTGCACGCTGGTGGGGCTGTTTAACGCCTTCCTGATCGTCATCCTGCGTATTCCGGACATGCTCGCGACGCTTGCCAGCCTGTTCGTCATTCAGGGCGTGGCGATGACCTACAGCTACGGCGGGTCGATTACCGAGAACATGGTGCTGCCGAGCGGCGACATGGCGGAAGGGACCATTCCGGCGGCGTTTAGCCTGCTGGGGCAGGTGCCGACCATCGTGATCGTCATGCTGGTGGTGACCGTGCTGGCGCAGCTTGGCCTCTCGTTGACCACTCACGGACGCCGGATGTACGCCATTGGCGGCAACCCGGAGGCGGCGCGTCTCTCCGGCATTCGCACCACGCGCTACAAGGTGGCGGCCTACGTGATTGCCTCGCTGCTGGCGGGGCTGGGCGGCATTCTGCTGGCCTCCCGCATTGGATCGTCGCAGGTGAATGCGGGCGGCGGATACCTGATGGATGCGGTGGCGGCGGCGTGGATTGGCTTCTCGCTGGCAGGCTCCGGCAAGCCGAACGCGCTGGGAACCCTGGTCGGGGCGGTCATTCTCGGCGTGCTGTCGAACGGGCTGGTGATGCTCTCCGTGCCGTATTACGCCATGGACATTATAAAAGGGCTGGTGCTCGCGGTGGCACTGGCGATTACCTACATACAAAAACGCTGACAACACAACGGGATAAAAAATGAAAAAGATTGCACTCTCTTTGGTGGCACTTGGATTGCTCACTGCTCTGCCGGGCTTCGCGGCCACGCCCGCGCCGCTTCCGGCGGCCATTGCCAACCATGACGGCCCCATTCGCATCGCGGTGATCCGCAACCTGGGCTCGGATGACAACACCACGCAGTTTGTTGCCGGGGCGATTCAGGAAGGGAAAAAGCTCGGCTTTAAGGTCAGCACCTTTTTAAGCAACGGCGATGACGCCAAATTCCAGGACTTCGTTAACCAGGCCATCAGCCAGAAATATGACGGGATTATTCTCTCTCAGGGGCGCGATCCGTACTCCACCGCGCTGGTGAAGAAAGCGGTGGATGCCGGTATCAAAGTTGCCGTCTTTGATACCGCCGTTAACGGCGAGATCCCGGGCGTGACCGTCACCCAGCAGGACGACGCCTCCCTGACGAACCTCTCTTTCGGCCAGCTGGCGAAAGATTTCAACGGCAAGGCGAATATCGTCAAGCTGTGGGTCGCGGGCTTCCCGCCGATGGAGCGCCGTCAGGCAGCCTATAAAGCGCTGCAAAAGCAGTACCCGGATATTAAAGAGCTGGAGTCCATCGGCGCCGTCTCCTCTGATGTGCAGGGCGATACCGCCAACAAGGTGGGTGCGATCCTGGCGAAATACCCGAAGGGCAAAATCGACGCCATCTGGGGCACCTGGGACGCTTTTAGCCAGGGCGCGTATAAGGCGCTGAAAGAAAATGGACGCACCGAGATCAAGCTCTACAGCATCGACATCTCCAACCAGGATCTGCAGCTGATGCGCGAACCGGGCAGCCCGTGGGCAGTGAGCGTGGCGGTGGATCCGAAGCTGATTGGCGCGACTAACGTGCGCCTGATCGCCAATAAGATTGCAGGAGAAGCGACGCCAGCAACTTACGATTTCAAAGCGGCGGCCATTCCGCAGGCGCTGCTGACCGCCCAGCCAGGGGCGGTGAACGTGGCGTCTCTGGGGAAAATCATTCCGGGCTGGGGCCAGACGGAAGATTTCATCGCGCCGTGGTTTGCGACGCTGGAAGCGAAAAATAAATGAGCATGCTTCCTACGCCAGAATACAGCCGCAATATGCGGCTGATTGGCCATAGCGACCAGGGCGGCCGCCCGGACGGCGTGCAGCTGATGGTGCATCGCGGCTTCGCCTATATCGGCCATATGGTGTCGCAGGGCTTTTCGATTGTTGACGTGCGCGACCCGAAAAACCCGAAAGCGGCGGGCTATGTGCCCGCGCCGCCCGGCACCTGGAACGTGCACCTGCAGGCGCATGACGACCTGCTGCTGGTGATTAACGCCCGGGATCTGTTTGCCGATGCCCGCTTTGCCGACGAGAAGGTCTACTACACCCGCCAGGTGGGGGAGACCGTCAGCGACGTGCAGGACAAAGGCTGGAGCGCCGGGCTTCGAGTGTTTGATATCTCCACACCCGACAGGCCGCACGAAATCGGCTTTCTGTCGCTGAGCGGCATCGGCATTCACCGCATCTGGTACGTTGGCGGGCGCTGGGCCTACGTGTCGGCGCTGATCGACGGCTTTACCGACTACATCTTCCTGACCATCGACCTGGCGGACCCGCGAAAGCCCGAGGTGGCGGGGCGCTGGTGGCTGCCGGGGATGAACCAGTCCGCAGGCGAACAGCCGAACTGGCCTGAAGGGAAACGCTACGCACTGCACCACGCGATTATCGCGGGGGATACCGCCTACGGCAGCTGGCGCGACGGCGGCCTGACGCTGCTGGACGTGAAGGACCGCACCCGGCCGAAGTTGATTAGCCACCGCAACTGGAGCCCGCCGTTTGGCGGGGGAACTCACACCGCGCTGCCGCTGCCGGACCGCGATCTGCTGGTAGTACTGGACGAAGCGGTGCTGGATAACCAGCAGGACGGCGAGAAGCTCATCTGGCTGTTTGATATCCGAGAGCCGTCGAACCCGGTAAGCATCTCGACCTTCCCGCAGCCGGATGAAACCGACTACGTGGCGAAAGGGGCGCACTTTGGCCCGCACAATCTGCACGAGAACCGGCCGGGGAGCTTTGTCAGCTCGACGCTGATTTTTGCGACGTATCAGAACGCGGGCGTGCGCGCATATGACATTTCCAACCCGTATCGCCCGGTGGAAACCGGGGCGCTGGTGCCCGCCGCGCCGGAGAGAATGATGGACACGCGGCCGAATCGCCCGCAGGTGATCCAGTCGTGCGACGTGTTTGTGGACGCGCAGGGAATTATCTACAGCACGGATTATAACGGCGGGCTGTCGGTGATTGAGTATCTGGGGTGAGTGCGGTTGTTGCCCCTCACCCTGACCCTCTCCCACAGGGAGAGGGAATAAGCAGAAGGAATACAATTAAATACCTGCATTTTCAATGGGTTACGAGGAAATCGAACGAAAGATAAACGTTAATGATCTGGTTTCGAAATATATTCCGGGTTTCAGCGACTCACCTAGCGATGCAATTAAAGGTAAAAATGCCCTTCGCATAACTGATATTCTTCATCATACTGCCGGGTTTCCTGCTGACCCACAATATCCTAATCAAAAAGTAGCCGGGGATTTATTTTCTCAGGATAAAGCCACTACGCTGGAAATGATTAAGAAAACCCCGCTTGAATACCAGCCAGGTACAAAGCATATCTACAGTGATGTTGATTACATGATCCTCGGGTTTATTATTGAATCTGTAACATCAATGCCGCTCGATAGGTATGTTGAAAATAACATATACAAACCGCTCGGATTAACGCATACAGTGTTTAATCCACTGGTGAAAGGATTTACGCCTAAACAAATCGCCGCTACTGAACTGAACGGCAATACCCGCGATGGGGTTGTCAACTTCCCTAAAATACGTACCAGTACGATATGGGGCCAGGTTCATGATGAAAAAGCCTGGTACTCGATGGGTGGCGTATCGGGCCATGCGGGGTTATTCTCTACACAAGCGATATTGCTGTTCTGATGCAAGTTATGCTGAATGGGGGGGCGTATGGGAACGTCAGGCTGTTTGACAGAGCTACAGTTGAGCAGTTCACACAAAGCTCGTCAGAAGATGTTACGTTCGGCCTGGGCTGGCGCGTCAATGCTACTGCCTCGATGACGCCAACGTTCGGTGTGTTGGCAAGTCCTCTGACATACGGCCATACAGGATGGACAGGTACACTGACAGCTATAGATCCGGTTAACAATATGGCTATCGTTATACTCGGTAACAGGCCGCATTCACAAGTAGCGAATCCAGCCGTCAATCCTAATGTATTTGTCAGTGGCTTGCTACCAGCGGCGACATATGGATGGATAGTTGATCAAATATACGGTGCATTAAAATAAAGATATAAATATAAAAAGGGACTCGTTAAAGTCCCTTTTTTTATCAAATGAATGCTTCAGAACACATTGCGATAGCCATTGCTGATATAGAAATAACCCAAAGTGCCGCTTCGATTTTGAACCCAAAAGTTAGCTCTCTAGGTAAATGGCGTATAAAATTATATGCTTCAATACTCATATCATGATTAGTTACCCGGTTGTAGGGAAATATCAGGCTTCCCATTATAAATCCAATTTTTGCATGATAAGCACTCGGTGTACCTATTAAACTGGCATTTTTAGACATTCTTGCTGTTAGCGGTAATTGACCAAATTGCTGTTCATATAATTTAACTATTTCAGTATAATTATCTTTGTTGATTACATGTGAAATAAATAACAAAAATAAAAAACTCAATAGAAAAACCACTATTGAAGTTATTTCTATAATTTCTAGGTTTTCAATAAAAAAGCTTTTCATACATCATCAACCCAGATTCTTCATTGAATGAATCGGGAGTTGGAATTGATTTATCTTTTAGTTTATCAATTCCTTTATTAACTCCTTGACCTAGTTTTTCACCCATGGATTCACCCACCTTTTCAGCTTGTTTCCCGGCTATTATGCCAGTTCCAATGCCGGTTACAAGGCATAAGCCAGCTCCGATCGCACCCACTTCTGCCGTTGCCAAACCTAAAACCCACATACAAGCTCCCCTGGCAGCTACCCCAGCGGCACCTCCCGCTGTTATACCCGATGCTTGTTTAAGCGTGAATTTACTATATTCATTTATTGTTGCTTTTCTACATTCATTTTCTCTCCCCGTCGCACAAGCCTCATAAATATTGGATGTGTATGATGCAAAATCCAATCCTATTCCAACGTATCCTACGTTTTTCATTATTTTTATTAATTTTGCAGAGTTTTCAATATATGTAGCATATCCTTCAATATTATTAACTCCTGTTCTATCCCATTTATGCATTATAGAGCTTGTGGATAATCCTAAAGATTTTTTTATATCATTGTATTCTTCTAAATCAAGGCTGGATTTGCTGAATTTGGTTAATATTAGTTCTAACTTATTAAACAAGATTTTCCTTCTCCCGAAAAACTCTTGCCCTGAAATAATCCCGTTGTTACGGTTGTATGCATCTTTATAAAGATTTTCTATTTCTTTTAATATTCTATTAATTTCTTCATAGTAGCCTTTACCTACTTCACTGATCGCACCTAAGCTATCACCTGCATTTCCTAAATACTTACTATAAAGCTGATACGAAAAGGCATCTACTGCCCCTCTGTTATCATGCAATAATTTAGCTTCCTTCAATGTAAGCGGTTCTAATGCTTTATCTATCCTGTCACGCGCTTTTTGCAGTGTTTCAATTTGTTGCTTATCTTGCTTTTCGGGATCAACAACAATCAAAATCGAGCCTGGTTGTTTCTGTACATCTGGATTTAATTTGTGATAAAGCTCACGTGTCCCTGCTGGCGGATTTATAAAAAACCATGGTTCATATGACGCAGGTCTGGCCCCGAAGGGTAGTACACAAAATCCCGCATCAACAGGCGCACGTGGAGAGTTTACTTTTTCTTTGAACTGTGGCGTTACTTCTACTTTTGCTAGTGATACTTCTCTATTCTGAGCCACGCTTGTATGAGCATTATTTATTTGTGGTTTTGGCGTTGACGCTACTTTGCGCTCACTTTCAAAGTCATAGCTTGATTCGTACCTGGAATTTATAAATCTGCATTTGCATGGACAAGTTCCTCTGCTATGTAATGTTCCTGCCGCACTAACACCATGTATCATGTAATTAGGTATACCGCCAGCAATATGATATATCTTATTATCTTTTCCACAGATATATTTGTCACCGTTACGTGCCGTTGCTTTGTTGTAAAATGAGTGATTCTCACTGCCTGAAATTATTCTCCCCCCACAGCTTGTTTTATCACCTACTACCAAAAAATAGCCTGTAGCCATAATTCCCTCACTTGTATTACTTAATTTCAGTTAAATTATTTGGATTGGTATTAAACCATTCGTTGTTCCATGTTGTGATATACTTGCACTCGTCAATATCAACTACATCGCACTCAATTAGATTCATGGTTTCATATGCAATCACAGCTTGCTGCATTAAACATTCATTGTCAGACGAAATATTGTTCTTACAATAGCTTTCATAATATCCTACTCTATTTCTCCACATTTTTTGGAATTTTTCAGTCACTTGTTTTGGGATTTTTAGTGTTGCATACTTATCCTCAGTACATATTATTTTGGTGTTAAATGTAATTGGGATTGTTGCCTGTAGTATGTGACGCTTTGAAAATAAAACATTAATATCTTTGTTGGTCCAAAAGCCAGAATTGAGCAACACATGATATTGATCGGTATTTTGCACAGCTTGATTATGAGTCATCATTTCTTGTATGTTTAATTCGTTTAATGAATATGCTGACCATTTTTTCATTAAATTTTCTCTCAATAAACACACTATAAATTGCAGCTTCCATTCGTGACAGAAATACTGATATTCCCTTTATTTCTTCATTGTAACTACGCCACAGTGGTTCCAGCCATTTTATTCCTTTATCAGTATTGGAATCATATAAATCGGTCACTCGTGCTAAGACCCATAATTGATGGTCGCATATATATTGTTTAAAGTTTTTATTGCTTTGTACAAAATACATTTATGGATTATCTCCTTGGATGAAAGGTATAATAAAAATGTATTTATCATACAATTAATGTGGTTTGCATCACATCAATCAAAAAAAAGCCTGAATTTTTTTTGTAAAAATTCAGGCCGTAAATTACTACTTGAAAATGCATTTATAAGAAGAATGTTTTATAGCATTTTTTGTTTCTCGACAATCATTTCTATATTTTGTAACCCATCCTTTGATAACAAAATTCCAAGCGCTTTATCCCATTTTAAAGTTATTTCACGCTTCTCTACGAAATAATCATATTTATCATAATGTTTTTTACTAATGGTTTTATTTACGTGCTGGTTGACTATATCACGCTCATTTTCAGTGAAGTGTAACATTCCTCCAAGTGTTTTGAATGTACGACGAATGTCGCGCATTGTGAACGACTGATCGAAATGTTTTTTTGTGAATTCGTTCATATGCTTTTTCCATGCATCACTATTAAGCCCTTTAGTGGGCTTTTCCATTTTAGTAACTGGATTCATTTTTATTTATTTATTATACTTTTTTAATTGTTCATCAAAGTTGACATTGGGGAAAAAGAAATCACTGTCAGGATATCTTTCAGCCTGTTTTGCCAGAACTACTTTCGCCTTTTCAGAAAGATATATTACAGATTCTATCCCTGTTTTCGAAAACTCTTTAGCAAGTATGATTTTGTTATTTTCAGGAACATATCTACTTTTCTGTAAATGACACAATTCAAAGGGGCGTTGACCGCATGTATAAAATCCCAACTCTATTAAAGAGTGAACGTCAGGAGGGAGTATGTTTTTTTCGTTATTGAGTAGCGTTAATAGATATCGTAACTCTTTAAAATCTAGATAACGTTCTCCGGGGGTTCCTGCGTCAAAGTTCTGAACGTTACGAACAGGATTATTTGAAATCTGAAACTGCACACCGCTTGAGTTTGAATCACTCATTGGATCATTATCAGCTACAGCGCCGTATTCGTACAGCGCATGTAGCTTCTTTCGGACTTCTTTAGCCCTTGACATATAACCTTGCTTTGTCCAGTGCTGGATACAGCGCGTAATCTGCACAGATGTAATCTCATTTGCTATTTCATCGCCTGTAAATAGCTTTAATTTGATCACCTGTTCCGAGAGTGCGCCGTACTGACTGATTGTACTGCGATGTCCTGAACGCGATTTAAACGCTATGAATGCTGCAAACAGTTCGCGCAATGTTCCGGTACGCATTTTTTTACCCATCGCGTCAGAACGCTCCTGGTGCGCCATACCTGCCAATTCAGCATAACGTTGCGTTGCCTGTTCGAGCGTGAAACGAGGCCAGTCTCCCAACGTTTTAAACTTGCGCTTGCCCCCGACCTGAAAGCGATAGACGAACGATTTACGGCCTGAAGGAAAAATTTTTATACCTAACCGCCCGGTTCCCCTCGTACCGTCGTCCCGGAAAACATAGTAAGCTGACTCTTTTGCGCGTAGTCCGCCGATCACACTATCATTTAACCGCATTGTTGCTTTCTCCTTTTTGCATAAGCGGTGCATACAATTTGCATAACAGCGGGTGTTGTTGCGGGTGCTGTTACACTGAAATCGTATGCATCCGAATAGGATTGCACAACTGTTAAATAGACTTGTTAATCAGTGAGTTACAACAAGTCTGCGATTAAATTATAGTCAATGATTGTGAATGTTCCTCTCTCTGTGGGAGAGGGGAAAAATCAGCTGTACTGCCGCACTCGTGCTACCAGCTCTTCCGCGCTGTCGATGCGGTCGGCAATGACAATCAGCGCTTTACCGAGCGTTATCGCGTGGCGCAGGCATTCGTGGCGCATGGCTTCATCCTGGATGGTGTCGATATCCGCCACGTGGGAAAGCCCGACGCTGCGGCGAATTAATTCGGTGCCGCAGAACCCGATGGCATCATGCCAGACTTTTTTCAGGAACGCGGAGGCATAGCCCGGCGCGCCGAGCGCGGCGTCGCGGGCTTTCTCGTTTGCCAGTGCCTGGAAGCGTTCCGCGAAGGTGTTCCACAGCTCCTGAATATCGGTCAGGCGCTGCTCGCGCGCGGCGGCAGCATCGCGAATGCCCAGATGCCCCGGCAGGCCGCAGAAGTTCAGCAGCAGGTTGCCGATGGCGGTACCGACGTCAAACCCAATCGGCCCGAAATAGCCAAACTCGGCGTCGATGGCCTTCAGGCTGCCGTCGGCCACAAAAATTGAGCCGCTGTGGATGTCCCCGTGCAGCAGCGCTTCGGCATGCGAGAAGAAGCGGTGCTTCAGGGAGGCTACGGCAACTTTAAGTTGGGCGTCGTCGCGCAGGGCGGCCACGTCGTGTTCCAGCTCGGCCGGGTAGCTGTTGCGCTCGTGGAGCTGGTACGGATCGTTGAAGAACAGATCTTCGGTGATCTCGCACATCTCCGGGTTGATGAACTTCGCCACCTGCGCTTTTTTCTCGTGCGGGTACAGGTAGAAATCGCTGGTGTGGAACAGCGCGTGCGCGAGATATTCGCCCAGTTGCTGCGCCGCCTGCGGGTAGTAAATGTTGTTGATCAGCTCGCCGCGCCAGATGCGATGGCTGGATAGATCTTCCATCACCATTACCGCCAGTTCCGGGTCAAAGTGGTGGATTTTCACGGTGTGCTGCGGGCTGTGCCGGTAGTGCTCGACCAGGGTTTGCGCTTCAAGGCGGGCGCGGTCCAGCGTCAGCGGCCAGGACTCACCAACGCAGCGCACGTAGGGCAGCGCCTGCTTAACGATGATGCGGCTCACGCCCGCGCTGTCGAAAATTTTAAAAACCAGATTGAGGTTGCCGTCGCCTACCTCCTGCGCCTCTACCAGCGATGAAGGATCGTCAAGTCCGCCAAACTGCCTGGCATACTCCACGGCATCCTGAGCGGTAAAGGTACGGTATTGCGACATGGCCTGCTCCTCACGAATTTCCTAATTAAGACATGTAGACGTCTATACATCTGGATTTCATCCTGACACAATGTGCTACAACAACGCAACAGGGAATTAACGACATGCAGACATTACAGACGACCAGCCTGCGGGTGGCGGATAATCAGCTCTTTATTCTCGACCAGCAGGCGCTTCCGCAGGAGAAACGCTGGCTGGATGCTTCGACGGTCGAGGCGCTGGTTGGGCACATTCATGCCCTGCGGGTGCGCGGCGCGCCGCTGATTGGTCTCTCTGCAAGCCTGCTGCTGGCGCTGCTTGCGGAAAACGGTAAAAGCCGCGACGAGCTGGCGGCGGCGCTGGAAACCCTGCGCGCATCCCGCCCGACGGCGGTGAACCTGATGAACAACCTCGACCGCATGAAGCGGGCGCTGTGGCAGGAAGATTTCGTTCCGGCGCTGGTGGCCGAGGCGCTGCGCCTGATTGACGAAGACAAACGGCTTTGCGACGCGATTGCGAAAGCCGGCAGCGTGCTGGTGAAGCCCGGCAGCCGCCTGCTGACCCACTGCAATACCGGCGGGCTGGCAACGGCGGGCGTCGGCACCGCATTGGGCGTGATTGCCCGCGCACATCGGGAGGGTAACGTCAGCAGCGTCTGGGTAGATGAAACCCGTCCGCTGCTGCAGGGCGGTAGACTGACCGCGTGGGAGCTTGGCGAGCTGGGCGTGCCGTATCGGCTGATTACCGACTCCATGGCCGCCAGCCTGATGGCGAAAGGGCAGGTGGACGCCGTGTGGGTGGGCGCAGACCGCATTGCCGCCAACGGCGACGTGGCGAACAAGATCGGTACCTATTCTCTGGCGGTGCTGGCGAAGTTCCACGGCATTCCGTTCTACGTGGCCGCGCCGCAAACGACCCTCGACCCGGACTGCCCGAACGGTGACGCGATCCCGATTGAGCAGCGCGCCGCCAGCGAGGTGACGGGCGTCGCGGGGAGCTTTGGCGCGGTGCAGTGGGCGCCGGAAGACGCGCAGGTCTACAACCCGGCGTTTGACGTTACGCCAGCCTCGCTGATTAGCGGCTGGGTGCTGGATACGGGCGTGGTCACGCCGGAAGAGGTGGCAAACGGGAAATTTGCCTGAGTCCGGCTATCCTTTAAGGGGCTCCCTTAAGAGGACAATATCGTGACGCTCGATCCTGAAACAGACTTAAAACTGGAGCGCGTGGTGGACGCGCCGCGCGACCTGCTGTGGCTCTGCTGGACCACGCCGGAACACATCAAAAACTTCTTCATTCCTGCTCCCCATAAGGTGACCGAATGCGACCTTGACCTGCGGGTGGGCGGGCGGTTCAACACCGTGTTTGAAGTGGACAGGCAGCGAATGGATAACCGGGGCGTATTTCTTGAAATCGACCCGGGTAAAAAGCTGGTCTTTACCGACGGCTATACTGAAGGCTGGAAGCCGGCTGAAAAGCCATTTATGACGGCGATCCTGCTGCTGGAGGATGTGGGCGAGGGCAAAACCCGCTACACGGCGATTGCGCGCCACCCGACGAAGGAAATTCGTGAGCAGCATGAACAGATGGGCTTCCACGAAGGGTGGGGGATTGTGCTGGATCAGCTGGTGGGATATGTGAAGGGACTGGAGCGTTGAAGCTCGAGCGGCCTGATGCCCTCACCCCGGCCCTCTCCCACAGGGAGAGGGAGCAAACACTAAAAATGGCAACTTCGGTTGTAATGCCAGTCAGTTAAGCAACTGACTGGCTTTTTTTCGGGGCTGTGGGGTATCTCCAGGGCCTTTCCTTTACCACCCTCGGGAAGGCCCTTTCCCTTCTTGTCGGCAACTTTACCAGTTGCGCCATGCTTTCAAGATCACGCATCAGCTCCGGGATACGCCCTGGTGAAGCGCCCTGCAGCGTCATCAGCATTCTCATGACCATGCCGCATGATTCTGAGAAGCTCAGCTGATTCGGCCAGTATCCTTTCAGATGGCCCGCCATTTTAATCATCTGATATCGCACCAGATTATACGCCAGTAACACGCCCCATAACTCCTGCTCCACAAGCTCCGGCTTTTTACTTCTCAGCGTCAGCCTGCTCAGTTGCATCGTTTGTTTTATCTCCCTGTACCCCAGCTCTATTTCCCAGCGATGGCTGTACAGGTCTGCCATTTCTCCTCCGGGATAGCGCATGGCGTCCGTCATCGACGTCAGCAGATGGCTGACTTTTCCTTTGCGTGTTACGGTCAGCAGGCGGGCTGTCATCTCATCTCCCAGACCCGGCCATTTTTTTCGTGCCTGTGGGCTGGTTTTCAGCTTCACCAGATAGTCGCCTTTACCCAGCTTTCTGACCTCTTCATACTGTGCTCCCTTTCTGAGAGGGAGCATCCAGTGACGGTGTTCTCCCGCCTGGCTCCACGCATTCAGCAACCCCAGCGAGTAATAGCCTTTATCCATTAACGTCAGGGTGTTATCGCCGGTCTGCTCTATCAGTTGCTCCGCGAGCTCATTTTCACTGTTTTTCATCGTGCCGAAGGCCGCTGCCGTCAGCAGATGGCTGGTCAGCTCCATCTGGCAGACCATTTTTACCTGCGGATAGAGTGCCGGGTTTCCGCCATGCGTCTGGCGGGGAAAGGCGCTGTCGTTTTCCGGCGTGTCCGGTGTTCGCCAGAACACACCATCGATGGCCAGCAGGGTCAGGCCGCACCAGTGCGGATGCGGCGTGGCGTTATGCCAGAGCTGCGCTGTTTGCGTGAACACGCGGCGGACGGCTTCGCTTCCCAGCCGCTGACGGGCCTGGATCACGGCGCTGGGGGCAACGAACGGACGATTGCCGGGTAACATGATATCCAGCCGGTTAACTATCTGATGAAGCGGCTCCTTGCGCTCAAGGGCCATACCGACAATGCACCAGACCATCATTTCCAGAGGAAGGCGCCGTTTGCGTAACGTGACGGTGCCGGATTCTTCAAGGCAGCGGGAAATCAGTTCCGGGTCAAGACAGTCGCCCAGAGAAGTCAGAGGGTTACGCAAAGAATCGTAACGGGATACCAGATCAAGAGCCTGTCCAATGTGCATAAAAAAATCCGGAAACGGGTAAACATTTCCGGATTCTTACACAGCCACTGGATCGGTCAACCGATCCTTAACTGATCGGCATTAGAGCTATAGCTGCCGTTTTGCTTTTACCTATGCCAGCTTTGGATATGCATCCGCGATTGCATCACCCGTAAACTGGGCAACCCACCCTTCCGGGTTATCGAAAATACGAATGGCGGTAAAGTTCGGCTCTGAGCCCATATCAAACCAGTGCGGCGTGCCCGCGGGCACGGAAATCAGGTCGTTTTTCTCGCACAGCACCTGATACACCTCATCGCCAATGTGCAGGCAGAACAGCCCCGCGCCTTCCACGAAGAAGCGCACTTCGTCTTCGCCGTGGGTGTGTTCATTCAGGAACTTCGCGCGCAGCGCCT
Source organism: Enterobacter sp. ECC_219_Taxon_10 (assembly GCF_058354905.1). NCBI lineage: Bacteria > Pseudomonadati > Pseudomonadota > Gammaproteobacteria > Enterobacterales > Enterobacteriaceae > Enterobacter > Enterobacter sp. ECC_219_Taxon_10. Next base: position 1,357,126 of record NZ_CM178005.1, read on the forward strand.
CTTTCTGCGGATTGTCGGCGCGCAGGCTGATTACGTCCCAGCTCTGATAGCCTTTCTCCGCCACCAGCTTGTCGATGGCGTGCTGATACGCGGCGATCACGGCCTCGGGCGCGGGATCCTGCCCTAAATCACGATCCGCGTCCCAGCGTTCAAAACGTACGCCTTTAGCGTTGAGCTGCTGGGCGATCTCGGCGGCGTCGGTGCTGTGCCACTGCGGCTGGCTGGCGTCTTTGTCGGAATAAATGGTCAATGCGCTCATGAAGGGATCTGCTCCGGATTAATCTCGTCAAACTGGTGGACCTGATGGTGATGGCTTGCGCCGTCATCATCGCCGCGAATCAGCTGCAGGGTGCGAAAACCTGCCCGTTCAGCCGCGTCCAGCTCCTGATGGATATCAGACAGGAACAGGATTTGAGACGGGGCGATGCCCGTTTGCGCCGCAATGTTTTGATAAGACTGCACCTCGCGCTTGGCGCCGATGTGGGTATCAAAATAGCCGCTGAACAGATGAGTAATATCACCTTCGTCGCTGTAGCCAAATAACAGTTTCTGCGCGGCGACGGAGCCAGAGGAATATACATAGAGATCAATCCCCTGCGCTTTCCACTTTTCCAACGCGGGCAGCACGTCCGGGTAGAGGTGGCCGGTAAAGTCGCCGTTCACGTAGCCGTCGTGCCAGACGATCCCCTGCAGCGCTTTCAGCGCCGTCGATTTGCGGTCTTCATCCATAAAGGCAAAAAGGGCCTCGATAAGCTCGCTGACGCTGGCGTGCGGACTACCGATTTCATCACGCAGGTTGTCCAGAATGGATTTGACCGGCTCGGCGTACTGCTGCGCGGTCACGAAGGCCGCCAGCCGCTCACGCGCGTAGGGGAACAAAACATCATGGACAAAACGAATATCGCTGGTGGTCCCTTCAATATCCGTCACAATCGCGCGAATCATACTCTCTCCAGTTGTCGTAAACGCATTTCGCATTCAAATAAGAATTCTAGTCCTTCCAGATGACGCCGGGCTTCGGCCACGTCGCGTCCCCAGCAGGTTAAGCCATGACCGCGCAGAAGAAAACCATAATTAAGCGAGCGTTCCTGGGCGTAATGGGCGATTCGCGAGGCGAGGGCATCGATGTCCTGATCGTTATCAAATACCGGAATGGCGACTGTATCCAGATGCGTGGTCTGCCCGGAGAGCGATTTTTGCATCTCGAAACCGCTGATGTTGAGCTCGGCATCTTTGACCAGACGCGACAGCACCGTGGCGTTAACGGTATGAACGTGCAGGACGGCGTTGGCCTCCGGGAACAGGCGATAGATGAGGGTGTGCAGTCCGGTTTCCGCCGACGGTTTTCGACCGGACGGCGCGCGGTTGGTGGCGATTTCAACCTGCAAAAAATCTTCCGTCGTCAGGCTGCCTTTGTCCTTGCCGGATTCGCTGAGCCAGCACAGATGTTCGTCCTGACGCACCGACATGTTGCCGCCGGTGGCGGGGGCCCAGCCTTTGGCGCCGATCCAGCGGCAGGCGTCGACCAGATGCGTGAGTTGCAGGTTGTCTGTCATTTCCTTTTACCCTCTCGGTCAGGAATATTCATATGGTTTATACCCGTCATACTTTAAGTTGCAGGTGCGTTGGCTGCACTCACTCACCCCAGTCACGTACTTTTGTACGCTCCCGGGGATTCGTTCCCTTGCCGCCTTCCTGCAACTCGAATTATTTAGGGTATAGACGTCTAAGCGTCTTGATTGCCAAAGACTAACATCGTGTTATAGTGGCAGCAACATAAGTATTACAAGCAGGCACAACAAAATGAGCAATAACGCATTGATCCCGCAGAGTAAACTTCCCGGTCTCGGTACCACCATTTTTACGCAGATGAGCGCCCTGGCGCAGCAGCACAACGCTATTAACCTTTCGCAAGGGTTCCCGGATTTTGACGGGCCAGGCTATTTGCAGGAGCGCCTGGCGTACCACGTTGCGCAGGGGGCGAACCAGTATGCGCCGATGACCGGCGTGCAGGCGCTGCGGGAGGCCATTGCGGATAAAACGGCGGAGTTGTACGGCCATAAGCCCGATGCGAACAGCGAGATCACGGTGACGGCAGGGGCGACCGAAGCGCTGTATGCGGCCATTACCGCGCTGGTGCGCGCGGGCGATGAGGTGATCTGCTTTGACCCGAGCTATGACAGCTATGCGCCTGCGGTTGAACTTTCCGGCGGCGTGGTGAAACGCGTGGCGCTGCAGCCGCCGCATTTCCGTCCGGACTGGCAGGCGTTCACGGCACTGCTGAGTGACAAAACCCGTCTGGTTATTCTGAATACGCCGCACAACCCGTCGGCGACGGTGTGGCAAAAGGCCGATTTTGCCGCGCTGTGGCAGGCCATCGCCGAACGTGAAATCTATGTCCTGAGCGACGAGGTGTATGAGCACATCTGTTTCGCGAAAGAAGGGCACGCCAGCGTGCTGGCTCATCCGCAGCTTCGTGAACGCGCCGTAGCCGTCTCGTCATTCGGTAAAACTTATCATATGACCGGCTGGAAGGTGGGGTACTGCGTGGCGCCCGCCGCCATCAGCGCTGAGCTGCGCAAGGTGCACCAGTACCTGACGTTTGCCGTTAATACTCCGGCTCAGCTGGCGCTGGCGGATATGCTGCGCGCTGAACCACAGCACTATCGCGACCTGCCGGATTTTTACCGTGCGCGCCGGGATCTGTTTGTGACGGCGCTGGGCCAAAGCCGCCTGGAAATTTTGCCGTCTGAAGGAACCTACTTCCTGCTGGCCGATTACAGCGCCATTTCCGATTTGGACGACGTCAGTTTCTGCCAGTGGCTGACGAAAGAGGTCGGCGTGGCCGCCATTCCGCTGTCGGTGTTCTGCGCCGATCCCTTCCCGCACAAGCTGATCCGTCTCTGCTTTGCGAAGCAGGAATCGACGCTGCTGGCCGCGGCGGAGCGTCTGAACACGCTCTGATTATTTCACCGTCCAGGCTTCTGAGTAACGGCGGTCTGCAAACAGCTCCAGCAGGCCGTTGATTTGCTTGAGGCGCAAGACTTCATCGCTGTCCATTCCCAGTTCCTTGCTTATTTTCTCGTCATTCCAGCCAAGCTGCACCAGTTCGCGAACGATCTCCGACATCGCGTTAATCTGGTGTCGACCCCGCGCCCGGTTGTGCCGAATGGTTGCGGCCATACGGTTATGTTTATCCTGTCGATCCTGGCGTAGGCAGGTGACGGGGAGGTATCCCTTAAGCTGGTGCTTCAATGCCGCCCGGTTTTTGCCAATTTCATGCCGATGAAATCCATCCACAATTTCGTAATGTTGCGGTTCGCTTTCGGTCACAACAATTGGCTGGGTGAATCCATCAAGTTCCAGGGATTTGCTGAGCAACCGTTTTTCCGGCGGGGCCACATTATTGGGATTGTAATTGTTGGCGGTAATAGCGTCCTGTTTGATCCACAGTACGCAGTCGACAGGCTGATCGTAAAACGGGCTATTTTTGTGTAGTGCCTGGCGAAAGGCATTAATGGCGTTTATTCGATCCTCTTCGGGAAGAGACTGAAGATATGTTTCGATATCGTTGATTATTCTTTGTCGCATAAAATGCCCCACTCCTTGCGTTTAGCCTTCACCCTGTCGCTGTAGCGCTGATAATGTTTGGGTTTATTTGGGCTGAATGACAGTGCTCTGCACCAGTAGTCGTTATTCAGTAAAACCTTACAAATACGGCGCCACGAGGGAATGTCTTTGGCGCCGATATCGCCTTCCTGGGTATCGGGGATATCCTCCATGCCTCTCTTCTGATACCAGTGCAGATAAACGGCGATTTTATTGCGGTAATGCTCAGCCGTATTTTGCGGCATGCTGTTGATAAGCAGCATGGCGTATTCGCGCCAGCAGAGATGGTCCGGTTTGAGTATTTTGCGGTGACCGTAAAAATGGTTGTCATGCCCTGCGTAAATTCCTCCGCTGCGTACGCCGCTGACGCGCTCGCACATCATTGCCCAGCGTTCGGGTTCTACAACGTGGTAGAGCCATAACCCCTGACGCTGTTCCGGGCCAAAGGGTTCGCAGATGCGCATGTAGCGTGGCGGCACGCCGGCCTGAAACATCAGGTCATAGAGTGGGTTATAGCAACTCCCCGATTTGGCGAACCAGGTCCAGATATCGGCGGTTTTCCAGTCGTAGAGAGGGTAGATATACCAGGCATGCCCCCCCGGCGCGATGGTCGTCCAGGGTTTATCGTCGGCAAACCGCTGCTTTCGTGCTGAAGCGATAGCCAGAAAGCGGTTGTAGGATTCATCGGCACGAATACCAATCAGTACGGCCGCCGGGCGGTTGCGTGAATACCAGTCGGAGAAACTGCGAACAAAGACTTCAAACGTCATGCCTGGCTGGTAGAAAGGAAAAAAGGCGGGATCGGTTACTGCATCTTCAGGAGGCTGGCGAACCCACCGGGTGCCCGGTTCCCAGCATTGCCACTCTGGCTGAAATTGCGACAGGGAATTTTGCGTTGTCAGGGGGAGGGCCACCCACCAGAAATGGTCAATGACATCGCTGTACAATTCGCGCATATGTTCAACGTGGGCGATGGTATAAGAAAATTGCGCTTCCCAGTCGATAAACAGCACATCTATTTTTGTTTTCATCTGTCGCGCTCGAAGGGCAACCAGATGCAGCATGACGGTGGAGTCTTTACCGCCAGAAAAAGAGACACAGGTTCTGGGTAAATTCTCGAGAGTCCATTTTATTCGTTCCTGAGTCGCACTAAGAACATCCTGGTGCAGGGGGTACTTATAAATTGACATGTGCATTCTCATCCTGAGTAATTAATGCCGGGCTTAAGTGTCAATACTAAGGTGAGAATTATATCAGTCAAATAATAAATAAATGTATAAAGTTAATGCCGATTGTTTCTATAACGAGGGTGTATGTTTCAGTAATATCGTGGCTCGGCATTCTCAGCGAGAACCACGATAGTTATTCATGGGAACGTTATTTCTTCAATAAAACTCGCGAATGCTGAGCTATTCAGTGCGGAACGATTATACATCATGTAAATATCAATGCTGGGGAATTGAATATCAGTTTCTACTTTGCGCAGGTTGAGTGCCTGGCCATATTGCTCAAAGGCCGGGGTTGGCGCTAATCCGATGAGGTCCGATGAACTGATCATCGACAACAGAGAAATAAAGGAATCACTACGATAGACAACATTCCTTTCGGTTAAAATGTTTTCGGCTTTTTCCTGATAGTCTTTGACGCTGTTCTCATCGCTCAGGTAGGCGGTAAAACCTTCATTGAGGACCTCTTCACGGGTCGGATTTCCGCTCAGGCGGGGATGGCCCTCACGACAAACAAGGACAAAGGGAAGCTGGTAATACAGCGTGCTGGCGACAGAACGGCTGTTAGAGGAGGCAAAAGAAAATACCAGGTCAGCCTTGCGGTAGGCTAAGAGATCTTCAGCAGAGTCAGGCGCAAGAAAAACATCATGTAATTCAATGGAGTAATTGTACTTATCCATCAGCAGCTTCATAGGGGCAAGCATCGTTTTGGTGCTCATAAACTGCGGGCAGTAAATGATAAAGTTCTTCTTTAACCCGCTGCTGTGCATGATATTGATGGTCTGCTCAAGCTGGTTCAGGTTTTGCTCAAGATGATGGTGCAGATTGACCCCGACCGTAGTCGGCGTGATCCCCTTACCTGAACGAATAAACAGCGGATCGTTGAGCTGCCCGCGCAAACGCTGCAGTGACTGGCTTACCGCGGAAGGGGTGATATAGAGCGTCTCAGCGGCTTTACTGATACTCAGATGTTGATAAATGCACTCAAAAATGACCAACAGGTTGAGGTCGAATTTTTTAAGATCGTAGAGGTTTGCCATTTTTCGTCCTGATGATGTCGTGTTTGCTGTGGTTATCACATCACTGATAACTATAGTTTGAAGTTAACCATTTACAATCCTTTCGGTTAACTCTCTTAATTTTAAATTAAACTCACCTTAATATATCACGACATCAGATTATTAAAATAGCGCTTCAAAGATGATTAAGATAATTTTATCTTTGAAAGTGGGGTGAAGAGCTTAAATGACAATTGTCATTTATATATCGAGGTATTTTTATCATAAAAATAAATTTATAACGCCCCGAAATGATGTTCGATACTGCCTATCACAGCCATAGGCAGAAATGCTTCTGTTATGGATTGCTCAATCTCTGCACGGGTGGTGTAATCAAACCGCTGTTACCGCCTTGATATTAAGGGTTGTAGAGCGCAACGCAACGCCAGCTTCGGCTGGCACTGAATGTACCTGCGGGGAATTCAGGTATCAGGGCCGCCCGTCGAGGCGGCCTTTTTACTTTTGGCGTTTCCTTTAAAAGGTTCACCTTACTGTCTTGTTGATGTTGTTAGGTTTGGCTGATTGATTTGATAAAGCATACGCATTAGCCCCGATGAACAAAGTTGGTTACCTTACATCTCAACGAAAACACGGAGGAAGTACAGATGTCTTTGATTAATACCAAAATTAAACCTTTCAAAAACCAGGCGTTCAAAAACGGTGAATTCATTGAAGTCACCGAGAAAGATACCGAAGGCCGCTGGAGCGTGTTCTTCTTCTATCCTGCTGACTTCACCTTTGTTTGCCCGACCGAACTGGGTGACGTGGCAGACCACTACGAAGAACTGCAGAAGCTGGGCGTCGACGTTTACTCTGTCTCTACCGATACCCACTTCACCCACAAAGCGTGGCACAGCAGCTCTGAAACCATCGCGAAAATTAAATACGCGATGATCGGCGACCCGACTGGCGCCCTGACCCGTAACTTCGACAACATGCGTGAAGATGAAGGCCTGGCCGACCGTGCAACCTTCGTGGTTGACCCGCAGGGCATTATTCAGGCTATCGAAGTTACCGCTGAAGGTATCGGCCGTGATGCTTCTGACCTGCTGCGTAAAGTGAAAGCGGCTCAGTACGTGGCTTCTCACCCAGGTGAAGTGTGCCCGGCGAAATGGAAAGAAGGCGAAGCGACCCTGGCGCCATCCCTGGACCTGGTCGGCAAGATCTAAATTTCCGTCGTCTTTCACGCCATAGCTGCGTTGGCGTCGCCTGCTCACCCCGGTCACTTACTTCAGTAAGCTCCCGGGGATTCTCAGGCTAGCCGCCTTGCTCTGACGCGAAATACTTTGGAAGTTGTTTCAGTTATGGGCGCTCCCGCGCCCATTTCATTCCAGCACCATGATGCAAGTTGCATTCAGGCCGCCCCTATAAGGCAGCTTGCATGATGACGTCTTAAGAGAGGGAAGAACCATGCTCGACACTACGATGAAAACCCAGCTCAAGGCTTACCTTGAGAAACTGACCAAACCTGTTGAGCTGATTGCCACGCTGGACGACAGCGCGAAATCGGCAGAGATCAAGGAACTGCTGGCAGAGATCGCTGAACTGTCACCGAAGGTGACCTTTAAAGAAGATAATACGCTTGCCGTCCGTAAGCCTTCTTTCCTGATCGCCAACCCAGGCTCTGACCAGGGGCCGCGCTTTGCCGGCTCTCCGCTGGGACATGAATTTACCTCGCTGGTGCTGGCGCTGCTGTGGACCGGCGGTCATCCGTCTAAAGAAGCGCAGGCGCTGCTGGAGCAGATCCGCGATATCGACGGTGATTTTGAGTTTGAAACCTATTACTCGCTCTCCTGCCACAACTGCCCGGATGTGGTGCAGGCGCTGAACCTGATGTCGGTTCTGAACCCTCGCATCAAACACACGGCGATTGACGGCGGTACGTTCCAGAACGAAATCACCGAGCGCAACGTAATGGGCGTTCCGGCGGTGTATCTGAATGGTCAGGAATTTGGGCAGGGGCGTATGACCCTGACCGAAATTGTTGCCAAAGTGGATACCGGCGCGGAAAAACGCGCGGCGGAAGCGCTGAACCAGCGCGATGCGTACGACGTACTGATTGTCGGCTCCGGCCCGGCGGGTGCGGCGGCGGCGGTGTACTCTGCGCGTAAAGGGATCCGTACCGGCCTGATGGGCGAACGCTTTGGCGGCCAGGTGCTGGATACCGTAGACATCGAAAACTACATTTCCGTGCCGAAAACCGAAGGCCAGAAGCTGGCGGGGGCGCTTAAAGCGCACGTCAGCGACTACGACGTGGACGTGATCGACAGCCAGAGCGCCAGCAAGCTGGTTCCGGCAGCGGTTGAGGGTGGATTACATCAGATTGAAACCGCGTCCGGCGCGGTGCTGAAAGCGCGCAGCGTGATCGTTGCCACCGGCGCGAAATGGCGCAACATGAACGTGCCGGGTGAAGATCAGTATCGCACCAAAGGCGTGACCTACTGCCCACACTGCGACGGCCCGCTGTTCAAAGGTAAACGCGTGGCGGTAATCGGCGGCGGTAACTCCGGCGTGGAAGCGGCTATCGACCTGGCGGGGATCGTTGAGCACGTGACGCTGCTGGAGTTCGCGCCAGAGATGAAGGCCGACCAGGTTCTGCAGGATAAAGTTCGCAGCCTGAAAAACGTTGATATCGTCCTGAACGCGCAAACCACGGAAGTGAAGGGCGACGGCAGCAAAGTGACCGGGCTGGAATACCGTGACCGCGTAAGCGGCGACGTTCATAGCGTTCAGCTTTCGGGTATCTTCGTACAAATTGGCCTGCTGCCAAACACCACCTGGCTTGAAGGCGCGATTGAGCGCAACCGCATGGGCGAGATCATCATCGATGCGAAATGTGAAACCAGCGTGAAGGGCGTGTTTGCCGCAGGCGACTGCACCACCGTGCCGTACAAGCAGATCATCATCGCCACTGGCGAAGGTGCGAAAGCGTCCCTGAGCGCGTTTGACTATCTGATCCGCACCAAAACCGCATAATAAAAGAAAGTAAGACGATACCTGCAGTAGCCACCTCATCATGGGGTGGCTTTTTTTTAGTTTTTTTTACCCTCAATTATCCTCGTTATTGACTACTTCATGCGTTAATTACCTGCTTCGATCAAAGAAATTAATAAGTCTGCTGATAATATCTCGTCGTTTTCCCGTCGATAAATATTTATATTTAACATGAATGATAAAGATATATTCACCTCTTCAATATATGAGGCGTTAACCTCTTTTGAAATAAAGGGGCTAACGTTTCGCGATTTTTTTAACGCGGCGGATACAACATCGCGATGCGCCTCGTTACACCTTTTATTTCCGGAGAGTCGAGCCTGGCAGCAGGATGAGGCGTTAGAGGTTGAGTATGACTTCAACGCTCTGTTTGTCGGCCCTGCAACGCTGCTGGCACCGCCTTATGCCTCGGCGTATCTGGATGATGAGCCGCTGCTGATGGGGGCCACTACGCTCAGCATGCGCGAATTCCTGCAAAACATGGGGCTGTTCGTGACGGAGGAGAATAGCGTTCCCGACGATCACATCAGCTATGAAATGGAGCTGGCGGTGATGCTCTCTGCGCATGCCAGACATTCGCCGCAATATCACGATGCGCTTACCCGCTTCGTACTCGGCCATCTCGAATTATGGCTCCCTGCATTTATCACAAAAATAAATGATTGTGCAAAAACTTCCGCAATGAAATGTCTCGCGTCGCAACTAACTAATTGGTTTGATGAATTAAAAACGAGAGTAATATTATGAGTATTGATAAAGGGCAGCTAAACCGACGCTCCTTTTTAAAAGGACTGATTGCGCTGGGTACCGTCGCCGCATTACCCGGCGGATTATTATCATCCCGATGTGCCATGGCACAGCCTCCCATTCCATTTAACCCGAAAACCTACAAAATTTTCCGTAACGCTTGCCCGCGTAACTGCTACGACACCTGCAGCTTAAAAACCTGGGTCAAAGATGACGTTATCACCTTTGTCGACGGGGCGAGCGAGTCCACGTTTACGCACGGCGCGCCGTGTGTGAAAGGGCTGACCTACCCGCGCCGGGTCTACTCCCCGGATCGTATTAAATACCCGATGATTCAGGATGGTCGCGGCAGCGGTAAATGGCGTCGCATCTCCTGGGATGAAGCCATGCAGCGCATTGCCAGCAAAATGCTGGAGATTAAAAAGAAAGACGGCTCTATGCTCGGCCTGGCGCTGTCGAAATACTCCGGCAACCTGGGCGTGATGAGCTATGCCGTGGAAGGAATGATGTCTTCTCTCGGTTACACCACGCGGTTTGCCGGTACGCCATGCTGGCCGGCAGGGATCGATGCTCAGCACTACGACATGGGCGACATGTGGTGTAACGACCCGGAAGATCTGGTTAAAGCAAAATACATCATTATCTGGGGCGCAAACCCGGCGTGGTGCTCCATGCACACCATGAAGTACATCTATCAGGCGCGTGAGAAAGGGGCGAAAGTGGTGGTCATTGATCCGCTGTTCTCGCAAACCGCCGCGAAAGCCGATCTGTATTTGCGCGTGCGCCCAGGCTCAGACGGTGCGCTGGCGCTGGGGATGGCGCGCCATCTGCTGGATATAGGCCGCGTCGACCAGGAGTTTGTGAATAACTTCGCGCACGGTTTCCCGGAGTTCGAGCAGTATCTGCGAAGCAATATCACCGTTGAGTGGGCGTCTGAAATCTGTGGCCTGTCGGCAGACGTAATTCGCCAACTGGCGGAAGAGTTCACCGCGGTAAAACCCGCCACCGTCTGGATCGGCTACGGGATGCAGCGCCACGTCAACGGCGGGGCGAACGTCCGCGCCATTGACGCCTTCGTTGCCATGACCGGCAACATCGGTGTGGAAGGCGGCGGTGCCCGCTACGGCCATCTGCAGACCTGGGGCTACAACTACCATGCGATGACGCAGAAGCCACCGGTCGGGTCTGTTGGCATGGTGGGCGAAAGCGGCCCGGTAGGCGAGTTCGTCAGCGACAGTGGCGAGAAGAGCCACTACTCCGACCGCGCGCTGAACCTGAACCAGACCGCGCAGAGCATTCTTGATGCCAACGATCCGCCCATTCGTATGCTCTGGGTGGCGTGTAAGAACCCGTTTGCCCAGGACTTTGACCGCAACAAAATGGAAAAAGCCTTCAGCAAGCTGGAGATGGTGGTCTGCGTCGATCAGTTCTTCAACGAGACAGTGCAGCATGCCGATATCGTGCTGCCGGTGACCACGACCTTTGAGCACTGGAACCTGTCGTCGTCTTACTGGCATTACTGGCTGTCGGTGAATGAACCGGCCATTAAGCCGATGTACGAATGCAAGAGCGATCTGGATATTGCCGTGCTGCTCTCGCGTACCATCAACAAAATGGAGCCGGGCTCCTGTACCTTCCCGCAGGACATTGACCAGAAAAAATGGCTCGACCTTGAGTTTAATGAGGGCATGGCGAAACAGTTCGGCATCCACTCCTGGGACGATCTGCTGGATGGGCCGGTGAAAGCCAAAATGGTCAGCTCTGCAGCCTGGCACGACCGCAAGTTTAAAACGCCATCGGGCAAGTATGAGTTCCTCTCTGAGCTATGTGAAAAGAACGGCCATAAAGCGCTGCCGGAGTATATGCCGGCCGCAGAGGGCAAGCTGCCGTTCCATCTCTTCACCCCGCACTTGCAGTACGGCCTCCACTCTCAGTTCGTCAACCTCGACTGGATGCAGGTCTTCTGGCCGGAGCCGTTTGTCTATATCCATCCTGCCGCTGCGCAGAAGAAGGGCATTCGCGAGCTGGCAAAAGTCCGCGTGTTTAACGACGTGGGCGAAGTGGAGCTGCGGGCGAAGATCACCACCAACGTGCCGGAAGATTTCCTGGTGATGTATGAGTCCTGGTTTAACAAGCTTAAGTACAACGTGCAGAACGTCGTGAAAGATACGCCAGCCGATATGGGCAAAATGGCAACCGGTGCACCTGGCGCGGCGATCCACAGCCAGTTTGTCGACATTGCCCTTATCGTGAATGAAGGAGCAGACGCATGAGACGCGCATTTTTAGTAAACAGTGATAAATGTATTGGCTGCCGCGGATGCGCCATGGCCTGCAAGAGTTTTAACCAGCTTGAGCCGGATCGTTTCTGGCGCTATGTCTATCCGCTGGATAAAGAAATTTATCCGCATGAGGAGCGTGCGTTTTTCTCGCTGGCCTGTAACCACTGTGAAAACCCGGCCTGTCTGGCGGCGTGTCCGGTGGAAGCCTACACCAAACGTGATGACGGCGTGGTGGTGCATAACCCTGAACGCTGCATCGGCTGTAAAAACTGCATCCGTAACTGCCCGTACGGCGCCCCGCGCTTTAATGAGGAGACGCAAAAGGCTGAGAAGTGCAGCATGTGCTATGAACGTCTGGATATCGGAATGGCCCCGGCCTGCGTTAACGCGTGCCCGGTCGGTGCGCTGACGATTATCGATCTGGATGCCGATCCGCTGCCGAACAATGCTGTGCAGTATCCGCCTGGCTTCCCGAAGATGCCTCAGCTTAATCCGGGTACGCGCTTCATTCTGGCCCGTCAGCCAAAACAGCCGGGGGATAAATAATGGAAAAGTATGAATTACCGCTCGTTATCTTTACCGTGCTGAGCCAGATGTCCGTCGGGATGACGCTGCTCCTGACCTGGCGCACGCTGCGTGGCGAAGTCATTGGCAACCGCATGCACTGGCTGATTACCGGGCTGATTCTGGGCGTGGCCTCCGTCGCCGCGGTGCTGCATCTGGCGCACCCGGAACACGCTTACAATGCGCTCATTAACCTGAAGCATGCCTGGCTGAGCCGTGAAATTCTGGGCGCGACCCTCTACGGCGCCATGATTGGGCTGGCCTTCCTGAGTAAGGGGAACAAAGGCGCGGCGTTGCTGGCGTCCCTGTTCGGGATCCTGCTGGTGGTGGTGCAGGGGATGACCTACGCGGCACCGGCGATGCAGGCTATTGCCAACGGCATCACCATGATGCTGTTCTTTGCGACGGTCTGGGTGATGGGCTGTGCCGCAACGCCGCTGCTCGGGCTGAAAGCATCAAACGCCGCGCTGCGCCAGGGGATTATCGCTCTGATGGCGTTGCTGATTGCCGCGCCAGTGATGTGGCTCAGCGGTGGCACTATCATGAAGATGACCGCTCACGCCTGGCTAAGCTCGCCGCTCTATCTGGGCAGCCTGCTGTGCTGCGTCGTGGGAGGCGTGTTGTCGATGAAGCGCCAACCGATGCAGAAAGCGGTGTTTGCGCTCCTGCTGGTGGGCGTGGTGCTCAGCCGTCTGACCTTCTTCGGCGATACCGTCAGCACCATCGTCAATATTGGTCACCTGTACTGATAAACAAAACCCCGCGAAAGCGGGGTTTTTTGTCGGTATTTACCGGACCACCATCACCGGAATGTGGGTGTGGCGTATCACGCTGGAGGCATTCGACCCCAGCAGGTGAGTGGTAATGGAAGGATTACGTGAACCGATCACCACCACGTCTGCATCCAACTCCGCGGCCAGCTCATTGACGGCATCGCGCACGCTACCGAACCGGACGTGGGTTTTGATGCGGGAAGGGTCGATGCTGAAATGCCCGACCATGGTCTGCAGGCGCGTCTCGGCTTCGCGCTGTAAATGCTCCTCAAAGCGACGCACGTCGGCGGCAAAGCGGTGCAGACTCAGGCTGGCAGAGCCAGGTAAGACATGTAAAAGATGAATAATTCCGTCCTGCTGCGCGAGAAATTCCGCGTGGCGCACAGCCTTGTCGCTCAGTTCCATTTCGAAAACATCAACCGGCATAATGATTGTCTTATACATAACCGTTTCTCCTTGTTTATAAACGCTGGATACATTCAACCACAAAATATGAATGGTTTCTGTAAGCGCTTCGGCACTTTTCCTCTCTCGCCAGGATAAATCTCAAAAGGCGCGTATTTCCCGGCAGACATTCAGAGGTAGCTACCCTTTATAAACTTACCTGAAACCTTTCGGAGGTTGCATGAAAGCACTCACGTATCACGGTCCGCACCATGTTCGCGTCGAGAATGTCCCCGATCCCATCATTGAACAGCCCGACGATATCATCCTGCGCGTCACGGCCACGGCGATTTGCGGCTCCGACCTGCATCTCTATCGCGGAAAGATCCCAAAGGTGCAGCACGGCGACATTTTTGGACATGAATTTATGGGCGAGATCGTCGAGTGCGGTCGGGAGGTGAAGGATCTGCAAAAAGGCGATCGCGTGGTGATCCCCTTTGTCATCGCCTGTGGTGACTGCTTCTTTTGCCGTCTGCAGCAGTACGCGGCCTGTGAGAATACCAATGCCGGGCAGGGCGCCGCGCTGAACAAAAAGCAAATTCCCGCGCCGGCAGCGCTGTTTGGCTATAGCCATCTCTACGGCGGCGTGCCGGGAGGACAGGCGGAATATGTGCGTGTGCCGAAAGGCAACGTCGGACCGTTTAAGGTGCCGCAGCTGCTCTCCGATGATAAGGCCCTCTTCCTGTCTGATATTTTACCCACCGCCTGGCAGGCGGCAAAAAATGCGCAAATTGAAAAAGGCTCCAGCGTTGCCGTTTTTGGTGCCGGTCCGGTGGGGTTACTGACTATAGCCTGCGCGCGGCTACTAGGGGCTGAGCAGATCTTTGTTATCGACCATCACCCCTACAGGCTGCGGTTTGCCGAGGCGCGTTACGGCGCCATCCCCATCAACTTCGATGATGATAACGACGCGGCGGAAAAGATCATTGAGCAAACCGCCGGGCAGCGGGGCGTCGATGCCGTCATTGATGCCGTCGGGTTCGAAGCCAAAGGCAGCACGACGGAGACGATCCTCAGCAACCTTAAAATCGAGGGCAGCAGCGGCAAAGCGCTGCGCCAGTGTATCGCTGCCGTCCGGCGCGGCGGGGTAGTCAGCGTACCCGGCGTGTATGCCGGGTTTATTCATGGCTTCCTGTTTGGGGATGCCTTCGATAAGGGGCTGACGTTTAAGATGGGCCAGACGCACGTCCACGCCTGGCTGGGCGAGCTGTTACCGCTGATCGAAAAAGGGCTGCTGACGCCGGAAGAGATTGTGACCCATTATCTCCCCCTGGCGGATGCGGAGCGTGCCTATAAGATTTTTGAAAAACGGGAGGAGGAGTGCCGGAAGGTGATTCTGGTGCCCGGCGCAGAAACGCCTGAGGCGGCCGAGCAAAAAGTGAAGGGCCTGGTGAATGCGTTCCCGGGCGGCGTCGTGTGAGGTCACTCGCCAGTGGCGTTCAGGATACTGTCCCGGGTTGTAGCACAATCGGGTGAAGATGTTCGGAAAGAGGATGCAGGCGCATCCTCTGTGCAACGCGGGTCGCGTTTGTTCAGAATGACATTAACGCAGGTAATCGCCCGCAGCTTCTGGCTGGTAGAGCAGCTCCAGCACTTCCAGATGGGTGGAGGCACCGCCCGGCAATTCCCAGTGGATAGTATCGCCCGTGCGCAGCCCCAGCAGCGCGGCTCCCACTGGAGCAAGAACCGAAAGCTGCGCGCTGCTGTCGGTCATCTGAGCCGGGTAAACCAGCGTGCGGGTCAGCTCTTCACCGGTGGTGAGGTTGCGGAATTTCACCTGGCTGTTCATGGTGACCACGTCATGCGGCATGGACTCTGGCGTGCACATCTGCGCGCGGTCGAGCTCCTCATTCAGGGCGTCGGCCACCGGAAGTGAGGCGAATTCTGCTTTTTCCAGCAGTCTGTCGATACGTTCTGCGTCGAGCTCGTTGATGATAATTGTAGGTCTGGACATTTTTTACTCCATGTCGTTAATGCTGCGTCTAACGCAGAAACCAATCCAAAAGAAAACCCTCGCCGTCTGGCAGCGAGGGTTTTACTCTTCCGATGATACTGGCTGAACGGGCAAGTTTGAAGTGATGAAAGTCACATTCATGGGCCATATGAATTTTTGCTGAAATTTATTCAGTCTTCATTCCTGACGGATTGCGTTACGCTGTGTGTCCTGAACCAGGGCGTTGCCCGCCAACGAGAGAGAACTATGTACTTCTACCAACCGTCTCAGGGTCACGGCCTGCCGCACGATCCGCTGAACGCCATTATTGGTCCACGTCCGATCGGCTGGATCTCCTCATGCGATAAGGCCGGGCAGCAGAACCTCGCGCCGTATAGCTTCTTTAACTGCTTTAACTATCGCCCACCGATCATCGGCTTTTCCAGCAACGGCTGGAAAGACAGCGTGCGTAATATTGCTGAAACAAAGGAGTTTGTCTGGAACCTGGCGACGCGGGATCTCGCTGAAGCGATGAATCTAACCTCCGCCACGCTTCCTCACGACCGGGATGAATTCACCTTTTCGGGATTAACGCCTGCCGCAAGCCAGCTGGTGAGCGCTCCCCGTGTGGCGGAAAGCCCGGTCAATTTTGAGTGCCGCCTGTCTCAGTGCATTCAGCTTACCGGCGCCGACGGTACGCCGGTGGATACCTGGCTGGTGCTGGGAGAAGTGGTCGGGATCCATATTGCCGAAACGCTGCTGGAAGAGGGGATATACCAGACGGCGAAAGCGCAGCCCATCCTGCGAGCGGGTGGGCCGACGGCTTACTATGGTATCAGTGACGAACACCGGTTCGACATGGTGCGCCCGACGGTGGGTCAGTAACCGGCTTTATCAATGACAAATTGTTTTCCGCAGTTGCCTGGATGCGGCTGCGGGGCAAAGGATGCCACAGAAAGCGGGGCGTTAATGGTGTCTGCTTTCAGCGAAATCTGCATCTCGGTCAGATACGCAGGATTACCGTTGCAGGTCAGCTTGAAGGCTTTGATATTTTCCTTGCCCCAGGTTTTGGCAACGGCGCTGTCAAAATCACTGCGGCTGACGGTTTTACCGTAATTTTCCGCAAGGAAATGACCGACGGCGCTGTTTTTCATTTCCTGATTCATTCTCACCATGGTGCCGAAATAGGCGTCGGGATCAAAACCAAAGCAGACACCATGTTTGGCATATTCGTACCGTTCCAGACAGGAGTTTCCACCCGCGCCCGGCATGACCTCGTTCAGCTTAGCCGCGCCGGAGAGCGACAACCCTGTTTCGGCGGCAGCACACTTGCGGCTGGCCTTCACTTCCGGCATGTTCGGGATGGGACGCGTGGCGCAGCCAAATCGCATCCAACGACGTTCATCCACGCCGCGTGCAGCTATCGATTTTGGAAGGCCTGGCCATAATCCGTGAACGGTCAGAAAATCGGTTTTATTATCGCGCTCTTTTTGCAAACGACATTCATCCGGTTCATTGCGGTTACGCTCAACCATGCTTTGACAAAACCCCGTTTGCCAGGACAAAGCCAGCACATAGCGATCGAAATCGCCGTACTGCGTGGCCTTGAGGGGTTCGGCCTGTGCTGAGAAGAGACTGAGTGCAAGCGCTGCTGCGCCAGACGGGATAACGATATCCTTCCTGAACATGTGATTTCCAGATTGGTTGTGCGCAATTCATTTTTGTGGGTTATTAAAGCACAAAAAGCGCCCGCAGGCGCTTTTTGGCAATCAGGAATTTAACTTAGGCGGCGCCGGGAACCAGCACTTCGGTAGCAATAATGACGATGACCAGGCCAACCAGCACCGGTACTGACGTGCGTTTCACCACTTCAAACGGCGAGATTTTTGCCATCCCGGCAACCGCAACCACCACGCCTGAGACAGGCGAGATGGTACGACCCAGGTTTGAGGCCTGGAGCATGGGAATGGAAAGATAAGCCGGATTGATACCGGACGAGTGAGCCAGCTTAGGGATCATCTCAACGAAGGCGTAAAATGGCGCGTTACCCGAACCCGTGGTCATTGCCGCCAGCATGGTCAGTACCACCAGGACCAGCATCAGGATAATACTGGCTGAGCCAAACGAGGTGGCGATGGAGATCAGGCTCTGGATAAAGCCAATCGTGCTCAGGCCCTGGGCAAAGACGCCCGCCGCAACCAACAGCATCACCACGCCCGCGAAGGCATCCGCCATACCGCGATATGCCACCTCAAGGCCGGAGAAGACTTTTTGCGTGTTGAAACCGCGTATGAACTCCAGCACAGCAGCCAGCAGCATGCAGATAACCAGAATAGTAATAATGTGCAGCTGTGGGCCCCATTTTCCGTCAAAAATGAGCACGCCGATAATCGGCGTGAACGGCAGAATGGCATAGAACGCAGGCGCGGTGGTGGTGATTTCGCTTACATCCATCATTTCATGGCTAATGTTCTCTTTCTTATCGAGATAGCGCTGCCAGAAGAAATGCGCGATACCCATTCCCACAATGGCGACAATCGAGATTGGCAGCGTGGTCTTAAAGGCGAAGTCGATAAGCGACATTTCGGCTGCTTTCGCCGCCAGCACCACGTCACCTGACGTAGGGGAGAGAATAATGGCCGCCGGGGAAGCGCAAATTGCCGCCGCCGCCCCGCGGCTGATGCCCACGTTCACCATCACCGGGAACAGCGTGGCCATTAACAGTACGCCAAGCCCGGTTGCCGATGAAACGGCCAGCGACATCAGGCAGGCGAGGAAATAGGCGGCAACCATCAGCAGATACGGCGAGTTAATGTACTGCAGGGGTTTCGAGGCAAGCTTCACAACCATGTCGTTCGCGCCGATATGGGTCATATAGGCTGCAAAACCGCACAGCATCATGATCATCATACCCAGATCGCCACCGCGGCTCATGAGCAGTATTTTAATATATTCAACAATATCTGTAGCGGTGTAACCCGTGCTGGCTGCGCTGGCAGGTAAAACCTGATGACCCATTACTGCGCTGATAATCAGCAGCGTTAACCCACCAACAAATAAAACGCCTGTGGCTGAGTATCCTTTGATGATGTAACGCGCTACACCCACAATGACGACGACCCCAATTAGGAGCTCGATAAACGTAAGCATGATTTCCCCTGTATCTTTATGCCCTGAGATATAAAAAATTAATATAAAAAGAAGGATGAAAATGTGCCGAATTAATGGCCTGTCCTTGCTGATTAAAATCAATAAACAGACGACTAACGAACAGCATAACAGCGTTTTTGCCGTGGCTCAGGCATTTATGTCATAAGGATCTTGACCGTCAAAGATAGCGTAACATGTCTATCTAATGATAACAAAATGTTAAGATTTTGTGTGATCTGGCCCGTTAATCCTGGAGACGGTTAACGGGCAGTAGGCATACATAGTATGGGTTTATTCAGCGTGTGCAGAACTCCGCTTTAAGAATATTCCCGAAAAGGGGCCTGATATTTAAGAGTAGCGCTGATGCTGTTAAGGCTTGGTTCAATTATTTTATGGTAAACTTTGCCTCGAATATCAAGAATGGTAATTGCATTGTGAGTGTACGTAATACTTTTTTCTCTATTTTATTGTTTATTATTGGCCAGTTAACGTTTTCTTCTGTTGCAAAGGCAGAGGACAATGCGACGGATAAAGGCTGGTTCTCTACTTTTACGGATAATGTATCGCAGACCTGGTCAGCACCTGAACATTATGATCTCTATGTTCCGGCAATAACGTGGCACGCGCGCTTTGCTTACGACAAAGAGAAAACGGATAAATACAACGAGCGTCCCTGGGGCGCGGGTTTTGGGCAGTCGCGCTGGGATGAAAAAGGAAACTGGCATGGCATCTATCTGATGGCCTTCAAAGACTCCTTTAACAAGTGGGAACCGATTGGTGGCTACGGCTGGGAAAAAACCTGGCGCCCGTTAGCGGATGAGAACTTCCACGTTGGTCTGGGCTATACCGCCGGGGTGACCGCGCGCGACAACTGGAAGTATATTCCGATCCCTGTGTTGCTGCCTCTGGCCTCTGTTGGCTATGGCCCTGCAACGTTCCAGATGACCTACATTCCGGGGACATACAACAACGGTAACGTTTACTTCGCCTGGATGCGTTTTCAGTTTTAACTGACATAACGTTACTTGGTGGTGAAAAAACGCGCAGTCGTTGATTCATAAGCGATAAAAATCTGCCAGTGAAAATTAACGCGACTTTAGTCACTTTTTGTCAAAGATCCGCTGGACAAAAGGTCCCACAATTGATGTACTGGTAACCGACACAGCATTTGTGTCGTTTTTTAATGTAAAGGTAATTTTGATGTCTAAGATTAAAGGTAACGTTAAGTGGTTTAATGAGTCCAAAGGATTCGGTTTCATTACTCCTGAAGATGGCAGCAAAGACGTGTTCGTACACTTCTCTGCAATCCAGTCTAATGGTTTCAAAACTCTGGCTGAAGGTCAGCGTGTAGAGTTCGAAATCACTAACGGTGCCAAAGGCCCTTCTGCTGCTAACGTAATCGCTCTGTAATTCAGACGCGTCAGCAAGAATTTCAAAACCCGCTCATTGAGCGGGTTTTTTTCGTTATGAATCAGCCAAGCAGGTACATTTTCAGGAAGCTGGCCACGATCAGTACGCTCAACAACACTATGCCTGCGCTCATCAGACTCTGTTTCATTCTGTCACCCTCGTTCAGTATTGCCTCCAGAGTGACAGAGAAAAATTAAGCCAACATTAACGCTCCGGCAGTTAATGCGTGCTGACAGAGGAAAATAACCAAAATGCGATCCCCGTCATCGCGAAGGATCCGATCATGTTGATGGCGATATTCACCAGCGCCCAGCCGATACGACCTTCCTGAAAGAGAAAAACTGTTTCCGCAGAAAAGGTTGAAAAGGTGGTCAAACCGCCGCAGAAGCCGGTGGTAATCAAGACTTTCCACATGGGATCGATGTGCGTCATCCGGTTAAACCAGGCCAGGCCCATACCAATGATAAAAGCACCAATCAGGTTGGCGGCCAGTGTCCCCATTGGAATCGCCTGATGCAGCGGATTAAAACGCATACTCAGGAACCACCTCGCAACGCTCCCTGTGCCTCCACCAATAAAAACAGCTAAAAGGAGTTGTAACACGCTAAATACCTGCTATTTGATGTGTAAGAGTAGCGAGTTTAACGCTGTTTATGATGAGGGGACAAATATGTATGTTGCGGTAGGGCAGTTTGCAGTCACGCCTGACTGGCGGGTTAACGCAGTGCAGTGCGTTAACCTGATGATGCAGGCCCGACGGAAAGGGGCATCGCTGCTGGTACTTCCTGAGGCGCTATTGGCAAGGGATGATCATGACCCTGATTTGTCCGTGAAGTCCGCGCAATCCCTTGACGGCGAATTTTTACAGCAGCTGCTTGCCCAGAGCGTGGGCAGTACGATGACCACCATCTTAACCGTGCACGTTCCCTCAACGCCGGGTCGCGCAGTAAATACGCTCGTGGCTATCCGTGACGGTGCAATTGTTGCGCGCTATGCCAAGCTTCATCTCTATGATGCGTTCAGCATTCAGGAATCGCGACGCGTTGATCCGGGAGATGTTGTTCCGCCGCTCATTGATATCGACGGGTTTAAGGTGGGGTTGATGACCTGTTATGACCTGCGTTTCCCGGAGCTGGCCCTGCATCTGGCGTTGCAAGGGGCGGACGTGCTGGTATTGCCTGCCGCATGGGTTAAGGGGCCGCTAAAAGAGCAGCACTGGGCAACGCTGCTTGCGGCACGCGCGCTGGACACGACCTGCTATGTCGTTGCCTCCGGAGAGTGCGGCAATAAAAACATTGGACAGAGCAGGGTGGTTGATCCGCTGGGCGTCACGATTGCCGCCGCAGCGGAAGCGCCCGTTCTGCTGATGGCGGAGATAATTTTAGAAAGAATTGCGCTTGCGCGTCAGCAATTACCTGTTCTTCGCAACCGACGCTTTGCGCCACCGCAATTATTGTGATGTTTTTTTCAACAATGCTTGATTCACCTTGTTACAGATTGCTATTGTGTGCACGCGCCAAATGACCGTTAATACAATCGGGTTTTGGCGCTGAATGCAGCCTGTTTTATGTAAAGAAGGTATCTATGGGTGAGATTAGTATTACCAAACTGCTGGTGGTTGCCGCACTGGTCGTCCTGCTGTTTGGTACCAAGAAGTTACGCACGCTGGGTGGTGACCTGGGGGCTGCCATCAAAGGCTTCAAGAAAGCGATGAACGACGATGACGCAGCCGCGAAGAAAAGCGCTGAGGACATCCCGGCAGAGAAGCTTTCCCACAAAGAGTAACGGCAATGCCTGAGGGCTTGCGAAAAAAAACCGGCTCATGAGGCCGGTTTTTTTGCATTACTGTAAATGAATATTACTGCGTTATTTGACTTCTTCACCCTTCGCCTGCATGTCCGCGTGGTAAGAAGAACGAACAAACGGACCGCACGCTGCGTGGGTAAAGCCCATCGCCAGCGCTTCGGCTTTCATCTCGTCAAACTCATCCGGGCTGACGTAGCGCTGAACCGGCAGGTGGTGACGGCTTGGCTGCAGATACTGACCGAGCGTCAACATGGTCACACCGTGGCGGCGCAGATCGCGCATAACGTCGATGATTTCGTCATTGGTTTCGCCCAGGCCGACCATCAGACCTGACTTGGTTGGAATATGCGGATGCGCTTCTTTAAAGCGCTCCAGCAGCTTCAGAGACCAGTTATAGTCTGCGCCTGGACGCACCTGACGATAAAGACGCGGAACGTTCTCCAGGTTGTGGTTAAACACATCTGGCGGCGTTGCGGTCAGGATGTCCAGCGCGCGATCCATACGGCCGCGGAAGTCGGGAACCAGCGTCTCGATTTTGATATTTGGGCTTTTTTCGCGAATGGCAGTAATGCAGTCGGCGAAGTGCTGAGCACCCCCATCACGCAGATCGTCACGGTCGACGGACGTGATAACCACATAACGCAGCGCCATGTCGGCGATGGTTTGCGCCAGTTTTTGCGGTTCGTTGGCATCGGGAGCCACCGGGCGGCCATGAGCTACGTCGCAGAATGGGCAGCGGCGGGTACAGATGGCACCCAGAATCATAAACGTCGCGGTGCCGTGATTGAAACATTCAGCAAGGTTCGGGCAAGAGGCTTCTTCACAAACTGAATGAAGGCCGTTCTTACGCATCGCCGCTTTGATCCCCTGGATACGCGAAGAATCTGCCGGAAGTTTGATTTTCATCCATTCCGGTTTTCTTAACAGCGCCTCGCGCTCTGTAGCCACGTTTTTAACCGGGATAAGGGCCATTTTATCGGCATCGCGGTATTTAACACCGCGTTCCATCACAATGGGTTTACTCATAGCGTGCGTGTTCCAGTTGCGAATATCGAAGGAAAGCGTTTCAATTCAAGGGAATGTTGTATTTATCAACTATTTTTGAACGAACGACAGGCAGTATATCATTGAAAGGGGTTTTAAAGCAGCCTGTCAGGTCGCCAATTTGTAAAATAGTTGTTGTTTTGTGCGTTTTGCCCTGCAAGCGGCAGGAACGTGTACTGGCACGCTTGGTCAGAAGGCCTGACGGATAATGCGGATGACGTTTTCCAGCACCGGATCGCGCAAGCTGAGTTTGTTGTAATGCAGTGAAATCTCGATAGATTCTGCATTGAGCTGGCTAAGCGGGATGCTCTCCAGCGGCCAGCATTTCCGCAGCAGGTTATACAGGCGTGAAGGCATGATGCACAGCATATCGCTGCTGCCGATCAGGGATGCGGTGGTGAACATATTGTAACTGCTGAAGCTGATCTGACGTTCCGGGAAAATTTCATCAATACGCTGACGCAGGGCATGGTTTGACTGTCCTTCGGTCATGAAAGACGAGTGGTCGTAGTTGCGCAGGTTCTCAATGGTTAACGGCTCGCTGAGAGCGGGGTGCTGCTTGCGGCAAACCAGCACCAGGTTATCCGCGTAAAGCACATTTTGCCCCAGCGCCCGGGCACTAAAGCTGCCGCTTTCAATAACCAGATCCGTCTGGAACTGAGCAAGCTGAACGTCAGGTTCGTTGAGAGGCACATTGCGAAGCAGAAGCTGTGGCGCATGCTCTTTTACGGCCTGGAAGATCGCAGGCATCACCAGCACGCCGACAGAAGGAGAACAGCCGATGGTAATGGTTCTCTGTTTGTCATAGCTTCCGGTTAAATCCAGCGCACCCAGAATCGACTCCAGCCCCTGGCTAATGTATTCGTGGAGATGTGTTGCATAGGCCGTCGGCGTGACGCCCTGACCCTTACGGATAAATAAGGGATCGGGAAATATAGCCCGTAACTTTTGAATTGACTGGCTTATTGCAGACGGCGTGAGATTAAGAATTTTCGCAGCGTTAACGATCCCCTTATGGACATATACTGCCTCAAAAATAGTCAGTAAATTGAGGTCAATATTACGTAAAGTCCGAAAAATTTGCGGCTTGTCTTCGCCACCAGGGTCATTCAGGCGTTTGGCTGGTAAATTATTATACTCCACGCTTTCACTCCGTATACATTCACAACATGAATGATAGTTGAATTTATTTATTATGCTTGTAGAGATTCGTAAAGTGTTGGTTTTGTTCCACTTGTTTATCAAAAACAAACAGTTGTGTGATTATCACTCAAGTTACTTAGCCTGTGTATGCCGTGCTGTCCGGAGGCTAAATAATATGTAACGGCAATATTCGGGCGCTTCGAAAATATAGAATCTGCGGTTTATTGTAAAGCGTAAAAGCGGTAAATAAACAGTGGCCCGTCAAATTATCGGGCCGCCTGGAAGATATATTAAGCAGGGATATATTCGTGTGGGGGATTGTTAAGTAGTGCTAACATGTTCTTCAGAAGCACGGGGCGTATATTCCCCGGCGTAGCGGTGTCGACCCACTGGCGCATTTGCGTCATTTCCATGCCGGCGTAGCCGCAGGGGTTTATGCGCTGGAAAGGCGTAAGATCCATATTAATATTCAATGCCAGGCCGTGGAAGGAACAGCCTTTACGAATACGTAGCCCCAGAGAGCAGATCTTCATTTCGCCAACGTAGACGCCCGGCGCATCGGCACGCGGATGCGCGTCAATACCATATTCCGCCAGCGTGTTGACGACGGTTTGCTCCAGCAAAGTGACCAGCTCACGCACGCCAAGCTTTCTGCGCTTCAGATTAAGCAGGACGTACATGACCTGCTGACCCGGGCCGTGGTAAGTCACCTGTCCGCCACGATCGCTCTGGATCACCGGGATATCGCCCGTCATTAATAAGTGTTCCGCTTTTCCCGCCTGGCCCTGCGTAAATACCGGCAGATGTTCGACCAGCCAAATCTCATCAGGGGTAGCGTCATCGCGTGAATCGGTGAACTCGTGCATAGCCTGGGAGACAGGCTCATAAGGTTGCAGCCCGAGATGACGGACCAGAATTTTATCCTGATACAAAACGCGTCTCCGAAGACGAGGAACAAAAGATGAGGGGGGAGTATATCACAGCGGGGGAGAGGGGTTACCCGGTAAACCGGGTAACCGCAAAGGGACTACAGCACCATACGAACAATTTCGATATTGCCGAGCTCTTCGTACAGCGTCTCAACCTGCTCGATATGTGTAGCAGTGATGGTAATAGAAACCGAGTGGTAGTTGCCCTTGCTGCTTGGTTTTACTGACGGAGAGTAGTCACCCGGCGCATGGCGCTGTACCACTTCAACCACCTGATCAACCAGCTCAGGTTTCGCCAGACCCATTACTTTGTAGGTAAATGGGGTAGGGAATTCAAGCAGTTCGTTAAGTTTGGTTTTCATGTCAGCTCCGGCGTAACGTCAAAAAGAATAACTCCCACGTCAGGTGGGAGTTATCAGGATACTTAGTATATGGGGATCAAAATCACACTTTCAAGTGTTCGATTTTTAGCCAAACCAGTGATGGAACATCAATTTAATGTAATCAATGATTTTGCCGAAGAAATTGCCTTCAGGAATTTCTTCCAATACCACGAGTGGGCGCTGGTCGATTGTTTTACCGTCCAGCTGGAAATTGATGGTACCCACCACCTGGTTTTTCTGCAGCGGGGCATGCAGTTCGGTGGTGTTGAGCACATAGCTTGCTTTCAGATCCTTCATACGACCGCGTGGAATGGTCAGATACAGGTCTTTATCCACGCCCAGGGAAGCACGGTCGTTATCGCCGAACCAGACGGGTTCAGAAGCAAACTCTTTGCCGGCCTTCAGTGGGTTCACGGTTTCGAAGAAGCGGAAGCCCCAGGTCAGCAGCTTCTTGCTTTCGGTTTCGCGACCTTTGAAGGTGCGACCCCCCATCACGGCTGAGATCAGACGCATCTGGCCTTCAGTGGCAGAAGCCACCAGGTTGTAGCCGGCTTTGTCGGTGTGGCCGGTTTTGATGCCATCAACGTTCAGGCTGTTATCCCACAGCAGGCCGTTACGGTTGGTTTGACGAATACCGTTGAAGGTGAACTCTTTCTCTTTGTAAATAGAGTACTCGTTCGGCACATCACGGATCAGCGCCTGACCAATCAGCGCCATATCACGCGCGGAGCTGTACTGACCGTCTGCATCGAGACCGTGTACGGTCTGGAAATGGCTGTTCTTCAGGCCCAGCGCGGTAACGTAGCTGTTCATCAGACCGACGAAAGCATCCTGGCTACCGGCGGCGAAATCGGCCATGGCCACACAGGCATCGTTGCCGGACTGCAGGTTAATACCACGAATTAACTGAGAAACCGGAACCTGCATTCCTGGTTTCAGGAACATCAGCGAGGAACCTTTGAAAACCGGGTTCCCGGTAGCCCACGCATCGTTACCGATGGTGACCAGATCCGTCTCTTTGAACTTACCGGCTTTCATTGCCTGACCGATAACATAGCTGGTCATCATTTTGGTCAGGCTGGCCGGGTCACGGCGGGCATCGGCATTCTGTTCTGCCAGCACTTTGCCAGAGTTGTAATCGATCAGGATGTAGGATTCCGCGTCGATTTGCGGAACGCCAGGGATCATGGTCTTGATATTCAGGTCATCAGCATGAGCTGCAGAGAGTGCAGCCGCGCAAAGGGCCGTGGTCAGCGCCATGCGCTGCACAAAACGAGCAGAAAAAGTGGTCTTCATGGTCAGAACTACGACATCCGTGATGGAATTAAAAAAAGTGCCTTACTATAGCAAATGCTATTCAGGCAGGCATCCGACTTTAAGCATGAGTTTGTGAATGTGTTTTACACAAACTGACATTTCGGATACCGCCGATTAATTACTTCGTAACAGCGATAAAGGACTGCAGCTGTGCCTCACTCTGCAAACGCTGCTGCAGGGACGCCGCCTGCGACTTGCTGGAGAACGGCCCCATCTGAATACGCCAGACCGCGCCGTTTTGCTCGACGCGTCCTGGTACGCCAAACTGCTGGCTGAGACGCTGCTGATACTGCTGGGCACGGGCCCGATCGCTCACAGCCCCCACCTGAACGACAAAGCCGCCGCTGGCTGCTGCGGGAGCGGCAACGGCTGCGCTCTGGGTCGTGACCGGAGCCGTTACGGGGGCAGGCTGCTGCACGACGGGGGCGGCAACCGGCGCGGGAGTCGGCTCACTGCCCTCCAGCACGCCCGAGGCTAAGTTCGTTGGTGCGCCAAGGAAGCCGCTGCTTTTTACCGGTGCGCCAGTGGAATCATCGCTTTGCAGGGTGTCATTGCTGATCGGGCGTATTTCTCCCGCCGGCTGAGAAGGCTCTGCTGGCGAGGAGACGCTTCCCATGCCGCCGTCCAGATTTGGGCGGTCAGGGAGGGCATAGGTCTGTTTCGCCACCGTGGTACACGCGGTTCCCGGCCCGGAGAGCGAACCATCCTGCGCCACGACAATCGGGTCAATGCGAACTTTGGTGTTGTTCGAGGTGTTCAGGCGATCGGCTGACGCGCGCGACAGGGAAATTACCCGGTCGTTACCGTACGGGCCGCGGTCGTTAATACGCACGACGATCATTCGGCCGTTCGCCAGGTTGGTGATACGGGCGTAGCTTGGGATCGGTAGCGTCGGGTGCGCCGCAGTCAGCTGCATTGGATCAAATGTTTCACCCGATGCCGTCAGGTTACTGCCCGGCTCAGCATCATAAATGGCGGCAAAGCCAGCCTGGCTAAAGCGGGACGGATCCTGCACGATTTTGTAGCTTTTGCCGTCGCGTTCGTAATCCTGATTCGCGCTGGCATTCAGCGGTTCATAAACGGGATCGGCACCGCTGATTTCAACGATTGGGCCATTACACACCGCAGGCTGCGGCGGCGCGACGGTTGCCTGTTGCTGACCATCATCACTTGTGCAGGCCGCAAGTAAACTTGCCGCAATGCAGATCCCCAGCCACTGCTTACGCATTCCGATCCCCTTATTTTTATACGCTTTTTGACAACATTTTTCTGTGGGTGTGGATCGACATCACGATACCAAACCCGGCCATCAACACGATCAGTGCCGAGCCCCCGTAACTCACCAGCGGCAGCGGTACGCCTACGACCGGCAGAATACCACTCACCATACCAATATTTACGAAGACATAAACGAATAAAATCAGCATCAATCCACCTGCCATGACGCGGCCAAAGGTGGTTTGCGCGCGTGCCGCAATCCACAATCCTCGCATGATGAGCAGCACGTAAAGCGCCAGCAGGATCAGGATGCCAACCAGTCCCAGCTCTTCCGCCAGTACCGCAAAGATAAAGTCGGTGTGGCGTTCCGGTAAAAACTCCAGCTGTGACTGGGTACCGTGCAGCCAGCCTTTACCGCGCAGGCCACCGGAGCCAATCGCAATCTTGGACTGAATAATATGATAGCCCGCACCGAGCGGATCGGTTTCCGGATCGAGAAGCATCATGACGCGCTGGCGCTGGTAGTCATGCATCAGGAAGAACCACAGGATAGGGATAAACGCGGCCACCAGCACCACCGCGATACCAATCAGGCGCCAGCTTAAGCCCGACAGGAACAGGACAAACAGGCCGGAGAGGGCGATAAGGATTGAGGTACCGAGGTCAGGCTGCGCCGCAACCAGCAGCGTCGGCAGGAATATCAGCACCAGGGCGATAGCGGTATTTTTCAGTGACGGCGGACAGACGTCACGGTTGATAAAGCGCGCTACCATCAGCGGGACCGCGATTTTGGCAATCTCCGAGGGCTGGAAACGGACAATGCCCAGATCCAGCCAGCGCTGTGCCCCTTTTGAGATGGCACCGAACGCATCTACCGCCACCAGCAAAATAATGCAGAAGATGTAGAGATAGGGTGCCCAGCCTTCATAGACGCGCGGCGGGATCTGCGCCATCACTACCATGATGACCAGACCCATCGCGATCTGGCCGATCTTGCGTTCCATCATGCCGATGTCCTGGCCGCTGGCGCTCCAGATAACCAGGGCGCTGTAAACCAGCAGGGCCAGCAGGATCAGCAGCATGGCTGGGTCGATGTGAATTTTATCCCACAGCGATTTTTTATTTGGATTATCCGTCATGATTATTGGTCCTCCGCCGCAGCGGCGGCCGGGTTTTCAGCCGGCAGTTCGGTGTTGTTATCACCCAGCATAATGTGGTCCAGGATCTGGCGCATGATGGTCCCTACCGCCGGGCCAGCGCCGCCGTTCTCCAGAATCATCGCCACCGCTACTTGCGGGTTATCATAAGGGGCAAACGCCGTCATCAGCTTATGGTCACGCAGACGTTCGGCAATGCGGTGTGCGTTATAGGTTTCATTGGCTTTCAGGCCAAAGACCTGTGCCGTACCGGATTTCGCGGCTACTTTATATGGCGTACCCGCGAAATACTTGTGCGCGGTTCCGTTTGGACGGTTTGCCACACCGTACATACCGTCTTTCGCTATTTCCCAGAAGCCGGAATGGATGTCACCCACCGGCGCTTCATGGGGCTGCACCCACGGCACTTTTTTGCCGTCTTCAACGGTACTTTGCAGCAGGTGCGGGACCTTAACCACGCCGTCGTTGATGAGGATCATCATCGCTTTGTTCATCTGAAGCGGTGTAGCCGTCCAGTAGCCCTGGCCGATACCCACCGGTATGGTATCACCCTGATACCACGGCTTCTTAAAACGCTTCAGCTTCCACTCGCGGGTGGGCATGTTGCCGGACCGTTCCTCTGCCAGATCCACGCCGGTGTAGTGTCCGTAGCCGAATTTGCTCATCCACTCAGACAGGCGGTCAATGCCCATGTCATACGCCACCTGATAGAAGAAAGTATCCGCAGATTCTTCCAGCGATTTAGTGACGTTCAGATGGCCGTGACCCCATTTTTTCCAGTCGCGATAGCGTTTTTCAGAGCCGGGGAGCTGCCACCAGCCCGGGTCAAACAGGCTGGTATTGCGGTTGATAACGCCCGCACTCAGCGCTGAGACTGCCACGTAAGGTTTAACCGTTGATGCCGGCGGGTAAACGCCTTGCGTAGCGCGGTTCACCAGCGGGGTGTTAGGGTCATTCAGCAGGCCGGAGTAGTCTTTACTGGATATGCCGTCAACAAAGAGGTTCGGGTCATAGCTTGGCATAGAAACCATGGCCAGAATGCCGCCGGTGCGCGGGTCTGTGACCACCACGGCCGCACGGCTGCCTGCCAGCAGGGTTTCAATATACTGTTGCAGTTTGAGATCTAGCGTCAGATAGACGTCGTGCCCCGCCTGAGGCGGTACTTCTTTAAGCTGGCGGATGACGCGGCCACGGTTGTTAACCTCAACTTCTTCATAGCCGGTCTGCCCGTGCAGGACATCTTCGTAGTAGCGTTCAATCCCCAGCTTGCCGATATCATGCGTCGCGGCGTAGTTCGCCAGCTTGCCGTCTTTATCAAGACGCTCGACGTCTTTATCGTTAATCTTGGAAACGTAGCCAATCACATGCGTCAGCGCGGAGCCGTAAGGATAGTAGCGACGCTTGTAACCCTTCACTTCCACTCCGGGGAAGCGGTACTGGTTCACCGCAAAACGGGCGACCTGGACTTCCGTCAGATTGGTTTTCACCGGAATGGAGGTGAAACGGTGCGAGCGGGCGCGCTCCTTTTTGAAGGCCGCGATATCATCATCGTTAAGATCGACAACGCTTCTTAGCGCCTCCAGCGTATTCTGCACGTTATCAACCTTCTCCGGCATCATCTCGACTTGATAGATGGTGCGGTTTAACGCCAGCGGGGTGCCGTTACGGTCGTAGATAATGCCGCGGCTGGGCGCGATAGGCACCAGCTTAATGCGGTTTTCGTTTGAACGCGTCTGGTAATCGGTAAAGCGGACAATTTGCAGATTATAAAGGTTAGCGATCAGCACGCCGGTAAGCAGCAAAATCCCCAAAAAGGCGACCAGCGCCCGGCGCACAAACAGCGCGGACTCAGCCGTATAGTCGCGAAAAGAATTCTGTAGTTTCATCCGCTGCTTAATCTACCCTGGTCAGTCATTACTCGCGGTGATAGGGGTGGTTGGTAGTAATGCTCCACGCGCGATACAAGCTTTCCGCCACCAGGACCCGAACGAGCGGGTGGGGCAGCGTCAGCGCAGAGAGAGACCAACTTTGTTCTGCTGCCGCTTTGCAGGCGGGGGATAACCCTTCAGGCCCGCCAATCAACAGACTGACGTCGCGGCCATCCTGCTTCCAGCGCTCCAGTTCATGCGCCAGCTGCGGCGTATCCCAGGGTTTACCTGGA
Organism: Enterobacter sp. ECC_219_Taxon_10; assembly: GCF_058354905.1. Taxonomy (NCBI): domain Bacteria; kingdom Pseudomonadati; phylum Pseudomonadota; class Gammaproteobacteria; order Enterobacterales; family Enterobacteriaceae; genus Enterobacter; species Enterobacter sp. ECC_219_Taxon_10. The sequence goes on from NZ_CM178005.1 coordinate 1,388,473, forward strand.
ATATCGAGAGTGACGATGCGGTTCTTGCCTGCGGCAGCCAGCATCAGTTCACCCTCTTTGTCGAGAATACGTTTGATATCCGCGTTCTTGCCGCGCTTCCCGGCGGGGATCTCCACCAGTTCGAACGGCATGTCTTTTGGAAAACGACGCAGATATTCAGTAAAACCGGTTTGTACCCAGTCCGGCATTTTGGTGCCGACGGCGACCAGCTGCAACTTCACGCATTAACCCCAGAGTTTTTCCAGCTCATACAGGCGACGGCTCTCTTCCTGCATGACGTGGACAATTACATCGCCGAGGTCAACAACCACCCAGTCAGCGGTTGCTTCACCTTCAACGCCAAGCGGTAACAGTCCTGCTGCACGCGATTCCTGAACCACATGGTCGGCAATCGAAACAACATGACGCGTAGAGGTCCCGGTGCAGATAATCATGCAGTCGGTAATACTGGATTTACCCTTAACGTCGATAGCGATGATGTCCTGACCTTTCAGGTCATCAATTTTGTCGATAACAAAATCCTGGAGTGCTTTACCCTGCAAGTTTTCCCCCTGGGTGAATGAGATTGTACAACTATGAATTCGTGGCCAGACAGTATACCTGAACTGACGCCCCTGTCGGGACAAATGTCGCCGTCCGGGTTTTTGAAGGCGGGTATCATCCCACCCTCCGCCTGAGATTGCATCGCCATTTTTGTAAAACAATTTCTGTAAAGCAACGTTCGGCGGGAAAGTCTGGCAGCGGAGGATAACAGTATGGCTTAACCTGTCAAGGCAGGATAATCAATATGCTGCTTTTTATGCCTTCCGGCTATTTATCTGCGGTTTTCTGATACAACCCGTGCGTATGAATATACGCCAGCACCGGGGCTGGCAGCAGATCGTCACAGGCTAAACCCTGCTGTAAACGTTCGCGAATAAGGGTGGCTGAGATGTCAAACCACGGCGTCTCCGCCAGATAAATCTTTCCGGCGGGCTGGTTGTGAAGATCTTCAACGTTATCGGTGAGATGGTGTTCAAGCCACTGCTGATATTGCGCTTCTCGCATGGTCAGCGGGTAGCCCGGACGGCGGCAGACGAGCAGGTGGCTGTTCTCCAGAATGGTTTCATACTTGTGCCACGTGGGAAAGTTGAGCAGGGAGTCCTGACCGATAATAAAGGCGAGCGGCTGGTTCGGCCCTTGCTCAGCTCGCCACTCCTGCAGCGTTTCCGACGTCCACGAGGGGGTGTCACGACGCAATTCCCGTTCGTCCAGCCTGAAGAGCGGCTTATCCGCGATAGCCAGAGCGAGCATCTCTTTTCGCTGCTCGCTGGTTGCTTCAGGCTGGGGGCGGTGCGGAGGGACATTATTGGGCATGATGGTAACGCGCTGCAGGCCGATCAGATTCGCCAGAATTTCTACCGGCTTCAGATGCCCGTAGTGTACCGGGTCAAAGGTGCCGCCATACAGGGCCTGTAAAGAGTGCATACTATCCATCAATAAATACGTCAGCCAGCGCCTTGTGGCAGAGCAGCAGGGAAAGGCTTTCCAGCTCTGCCCACACCGACTGGCCGTAATCTTGTTTTAGGGTGAGCTCGGCGCGCATCAGAAGCTGCACTGCCTGGCGAAGCTGTTCATGACTCAGGCGGTTGATGGCCTCGGTGGTCATTGCCCGCCGGTTTTGCCACACCCGGTGTTTATCAAACAGGGAGCGCAACGGCGTATGGGCCGACTGGCGCTTGAGCGTTATCAGCAGCAACAGTTCGCGCTGCAGCGTGCGCAGCAGAATGACGGGTTCACTGCCCTCCAGGCGCAGCTGCTGAAGAATATGCAGGGCGCGTTTGCTTTTCGCCGAGAGCAGCGCATCCACCCAGTGGAACGGCGTAAAGTGCGCTGCGTCGTTCACGGCCTGCTCAACGCGCGGTAAGGTCAGCTTGCCGTCCGGCCAGAGCAGGGAAAGCCTGTCCAGCGCCTGTGCCAGAGCCAGCAGGTTGCCTTCATAGCAGTAGCAGAGCAGCTGGTTCGCCGCATCGTCCAGCTGAAGGTTGTTCTGCTTTGCTCTCGCCGCCACCCATTTAGGCAGGTGCGCCTGCTCAGGCGTCTGGCAGGTGACCAGTACCGCGTGGGTCGCGAGCTGGGTGAACCACGGCGCATTTTCCTGCGCTTTGGTAAGCTTGCTGCCGCGCACAATTAACAGCAGATCGCTGTGCAACAGGCTCACCAGGGTGGCGAGTTGCTCATTGATGGCCGCGTTAGGGCCGTTCTCCGGCAGCAGGATCTGGATTGTCTGGCGCGATGCAAAAAGGCTCATCGCCTGACAGAGTGAGAAGAGGGCGTTCCAGTCGGTGGTGTTATCCACCTGAACGGTATGGTGTTCATCAAAGCCCTGAGCCGCGGCCGCATGCCGCACGGCATCCAGGCTTTCCTGAAGTAGCAACGGATCGTTTCCGAGCAGCAGATACGCCGCGCGCAGCCCTTCATTGAGCTGCGCGCGGAGTTGTTCAGGATACAGCCTGATCATCATTTACCCAGAGAGGTAGAAACAGGAGGCGTGCTGGCATCCGGTTTTTCAATAATGTCAGAACCTTCCCGGTTAGACGCTGCAATACCTGGCAGTTTGCGGATCAGCTGTTCCGCCGCCTTGTCATACATTTCGTTGATAATAATCTGCTCTTCGGCATCTTTCGCCAGCGCGGTTTGCGGGTTATCAAAGAACGAACGATACACTTTCGTGCTGATCGGATAGATGTCTTTACCAGGGATCAGTACAGCCGCGTTGACCGTCAACACCATCTGATACTCAGCGGTACGACCATCCTGGAAAATAGAGGCGGTGTCTTTAGACAGTCCCCCTCCGACAACACGCAGGGACGGTACATCCTGACGAAGCGTACCTTTCTCGATAAGCTCAACGTCATTCAGGCGCAGCTGATTACGGATAGCCCGGCTGAGCGGGCCATTCGGATCTGATGAGTCGAAAATCATCGTTTTCATTTCAGGTGGCACCGCCGTGGTGTTGCGCAGGTGCCAGCCACAGCCAGCGGTGACAAGCACCGCCAGAGATAAGAGTATTGTTGCCAGTTGTCGCACGTTTCCTCCCGCGCTTAGCCAACGACCAGATTGAGCAGTTTACCCGGTACGTAGATCGCTTTACGTAAGGTAACGCCCTCAAGATATTTCGCAACCAGAGGTTCCTGGCCCGCGCGCTCGCGAACCTGATCTTCAGTTGCATCAACCGCCACGGTAATTTTACCACGGACTTTGCCGTTGACCTGGACCACCACCAGCGTGGTGTTTTCCACCATCGCTGCCTCGTCAGCCACCGGCCACGGCGCGTTGTCGATATCGCCTTCACCTTTCAGCTCCTGCCACAGGGTGAAGCTGACGTGCGGCGTGAACGGGTTCAGCATGCGAACGACGGCCAGCAGCGCTTCACGCATGATGGCACGATCCTGCTCGCCGTCCTGCGGGGCTTTCGCCAGCTTGTTCATCAGTTCCATAATAGCCGCAATTGCGGTATTGAAGGTCTGACGACGACCGATATCATCGGTCACTTTCGCGATCGTTTTATGAACATCACGACGCAGCGCCTGCTGATCTTCGCTCAGCGCAGCGGCGTTCAGTGCCGGGGCATCACCCTGTGCGGTGTGTTCGTACACCAGTTTCCAGACGCGTTTCAGGAAGCGGTTCGCGCCTTCCACGCCGGATTCCTGCCACTCCAGCGTCATATCAGCCGGAGAGGCAAACATCATGAACAGACGCACGGTATCCGCGCCGTAACGCTCAACCATCACCTGCGGGTCGATACCGTTGTTCTTAGACTTGGACATCTTGCTCATGCCGGTATAAACCAGTTCATGGCCTTCAGCGTCTGTCGCCTTAACGATACGGCCCTTCTCGTCGCGTTCAACGATTGCATCAACCGGAGAAACCCAGTTGCGCTCGCCGTTCGCGCCAACGTAGTAGAAGGCGTCTGCCAGCACCATGCCCTGGCACAGCAGTTGTTTAGCGGGCTCGTCAGAGTTCACCATGCCGGCATCGCGCATCAGCTTGTGGAAGAAGCGGAAATAGAGCAGGTGCATGATGGCGTGTTCGATGCCGCCAATGTAGATGTCTACCGGCAGCCAGTAGTTGGCGGCGTCAGAATCCAGCATACCTTCTTTGTACTGCGGGCAGGTATAGCGCGCGTAGTACCATGACGACTCCATAAAGGTGTCAAAGGTGTCGGTTTCACGCAGCGCAGGCTGGCCGTTGACGGTGGTTTTTGCCCACTCAGGATCGGCTTTGATCGGGCTGGTGATGCCGTCCATAACCACGTCTTCCGGCAGGATCACCGGCAGCTGATCTTCCGGCGTTGGCATCACGGTGCCATCTTCCAGGGTCACCATTGGAATCGGCGCACCCCAGTAGCGCTGACGGGAGACGCCCCAGTCGCGCAGACGGAAGTTCACTTTACGCTCGCCCACGCCCAGTGAGGCCAGCTTGTCGGCGATGGCGTTGAAGCCCTCTTCGAAGCTCAGACCGCTGAATTCGCCGGAGTTGAACAGGGTGCCTTTTTCGGTCAGCGCTTGCTCGGTCAGGTCGGGTTCAGAACCATCGGCAGCCAGAATAACGGCTTTAATCGGCAGGTTGTATTTGGTGGCAAATTCGTAGTCGCGCTGATCGTGACCCGGAACGGCCATTACCGCACCGGTACCGTACTCCATCAGCACGAAGTTTGCCGCCCAGACCGGGATCGCTTCGCCAGTAAGCGGGTGCTTAGCATAGAAGCCCGTCGCAACGCCTTTTTTCTCCATCGTCGCCATGTCGGCTTCGGCCACTTTCGTGTTGCGGCACTCGTCGATGAAGGTAGCCAGTTCCGGATTGTTCTCTGCCGCTTTCTGCGCCAGCGGGTGACCTGCGGCCACGGCCAGGTAGGTCGCGCCCATGAAGGTGTCCGGACGGGTGGTGTAGACGGTCAGGGTCTGATCGTAGTTCTCAACGTTGAAGGTAATTTCCACGCCTTCAGAACGGCCGATCCAGTTGCGCTGCATGGTCTTAACGGTGTCAGGCCAGTGGTCCAGCGTATCCAGATCGTTCAGCAGCTCATCAGCGTAAGCGGTGATTTTGATAAACCACTGCGGGATCTCTTTACGCTCAACTTTGGTGTCGCAGCGCCAGCAGCAGCCGTCAATAACCTGCTCGTTCGCCAGAACGGTTTGGTCATTCGGGCACCAGTTAACGGCAGACGTTTTCTTGTATACCAGGCCTTTTTTGTACAGCTCGGTGAAGAACTTCTGCTCCCAGCGGTAGTATTCCGGGGTACAGGTCGCCAGCTCGCGGCTCCAGTCATAACCGAAGCCCAGCATTTTGAGCTGGTTTTTCATGTACGCGATGTTGTCATACGTCCATGGTGCCGGAGCGGTATTGTTTTTAACCGCTGCGCCTTCTGCAGGCAGGCCGAACGCATCCCAGCCGATTGGCTGCAGAACGTTTTTTCCCAGCATGCGCTGGTAACGAGCGATCACATCACCGATGGTGTAGTTACGCACGTGGCCCATGTGTAGTCGACCAGAAGGATAGGGAAGCATCGACAGGCAGTAATACTTCTCTTTGCTCTCGTCTTCGGTTACTTCAAAGGTGCGCTTCTCGTCCCAGTGTTGCTGGACTTTTGATTCTATCTCTTCCGGGCGGTATTGCTCTTGCATGGCAGCCAGTGGTCCTGTGTTCAATACAGCTACAAAAATGTAGCCAATGGATGTGGTAATTCAGATCCGCATAGCATAGCCCAAACGCCCGCGTCAAAACAGCCTTTCGCGCAATTGCACTTTGCAGGAATTTACCGGGTCTGTGCTTCACCTGACAAAGCGGCGGTGAAATAAGGTCTATTATTAGAAATAGTTACTTACCCGGGAGGCAAAATGATGAACAAGGTTGCTCAATTTTACCGCGAACTGGTGGCGACACTGACGGAACGGCTGCGTAACGGTGAGCGCGATATTGACGCGCTGGTCGAACAGGCGCGTGCCCGGGTGACGCAAACGGGTGAGTTAACGCGAACCGAAGTGGAAGAGGTGACGCGCGCCGTGCGCCGCGATCTTGAGGAGTTTGCGCGTAGCTACGAAGAGAGCCAGGAAGAGGTCACGGACAGCGTCTTTATGCGGGTGATCAAAGAGAGCCTGTGGCAGGAGCTGGCGGATATTACCGATAAAACCCAACTGGAGTGGCGCGAAGTATTCCAGGATTTAAACCATCACGGCGTGTACCAGAGCGGTGAAGTCGTGGGGCTGGGGAATCTGGTGTGTGAGAAGTGCCATCACCATATTGCGGTGTATACGCCGGATGTGTTGCCGCTGTGTCCGAAGTGTGGGTACGATCAGTTCCAGCGTCGCCCGTTTGAGCCTTAGATAAAAGCGCAGGTTTGTTCCCTCTCCCGGTGGGAGAGGGCCAGGGTGAGGGCATCAGGCCGCAAAAGGTAAAAGCAAAACGGCAACCTGTTGCCGTTTTTAGTGTTTGCTCCCTCTCCCCGTGGGAGAGGGTTGGGGTGAGGGCATCAGGCCGCACTATAGTAAGCCAGTCTCTCCGCCAGCAAATCCACAAACGCCCCCCGGTCGATATCCACCATCAGGGTTGTATTCGGTTTATTCCCCGTCAGCGAATAGTAATCCACCACCGTCATCCCCTGGGTGTATTTCCCCTGCGTCTCGACGCCAACCCATCTGTGCACAGTGGTAAACATCTCAGGCTTCAGTAGCCAGGCAATGGTACACGGGTCGTGCAGCGGCGCGCCGTGGAAACCCCACTTTTCGGCTTTGTGATACTCCATAAAGAAGTCGAGCAGTTCGGCCACGGTTGTCGCGACCGTATTACCCACGGAGCGGAAACGCTCAATATCGTCCGCCATAATCTGCGCGCGGTGGGTAACGTCCAGCCCAGCCATCACAATCGGTAGGCCGGACTGGAAGACAATCTCAGCAGCTTCCGGGTCGACAAAGATGTTGAACTCCGCAGCCGGCGTCCAGTTCCCCAGCCCCATCGCGCCGCCCATAATCACAATACGGGCGATTTTACCGTGCAGTTCCGGGTGGCTGTTTAGCAGCAGCGCAACGTTGGTTTGCGGTCCGGTGGCTACCAGCGTCACGGGATCCGCGCTTTCGCGCAGCACCTTCGCCATCAGCTCCACGGCGGTGCAGTTTTGCGGCGCAAAGCCCGGCTCCGGCAGTACCGGACCGTCCAGGCCGCTTTCCCCATGAACGTTGTCGGCAATGATCAGCTCGCGCATCAGCGGCTTCACGGCCCCGCCGGCGACAGGAATATCGGTGCGTTTGAGCAGCGTCAGCATGCGCAGCACGTTGCGCAGGGTTTTATCAGGCGTTTGGTTTCCAGCGGACGAGGTGACCGCTTTTACATCGAGTTCAGGGGAGGCAAGTGCAAGGACGAGCGCGATCGCGTCATCATGACCCGGATCGCAATCGAGAATAATTGGCTGTGCCATAGCGTTCTCCATACGTAGCGTTATTTTGTGACAAGGTTAACGCTGCAATGTGACGCCGACGAGAGGAACTGAGTGAAAGCGTGAAGCAGTGCGCAATCCGCAGATTGCGCACCGAGAAGATTAGTGCAGGATTTTCGCGAGGAAATCTTTGGCGCGTTCGGATTTCGGGTTGGCGAAGAACTCTTCTTTCGGTGAGTCTTCGACAATTTTCCCTTCGTCCATAAAGATCACGCGGTTGGCCACTTTACGGGCGAAGCCCATTTCGTGCGTCACCACCATCATGGTCATCCCTTCGTGCGCAAGCTCGACCATCACGTCCAGCACTTCGTTGATCATTTCAGGATCGAGCGCCGACGTGGGCTCATCGAACAGCATGGCCACCGGATCCATACACAGCGCGCGCGCGATCGCCACACGCTGCTGCTGGCCGCCGGAAAGCTGCGCCGGGAACTTATCGGCATGCGCAGAAAGCCCCACACGCTCCAGGAGCTTCAGCCCTTTCTCTCGCGACGCTTTTTTATCACGCTTAAGCACTTTTACCTGCGCCAGCGTCAGGTTCTCAATAATGGAGAGGTGAGGGAACAGCTCAAAATGCTGGAACACCATGCCAACGTGAGAGCGAAGCTGGGCGAGGTTGGTTTTCTTATCGTTCACTTTGGTGCCGTTCACAACAATTTCGCCCTGCTGCACAGGCTCCAGACCATTAACCGTTTTGATCAGCGTGGACTTACCGGAACCGGACGGCCCGCACACCACCACCACGTCGCCTTTTTTGACTTCGGTGGAGCAGTCGGTCAGCACCTGAAAGTGCCCATACCATTTAGAAACATTTTTCAGGGAAATCATTATACCGTCCTTTTCTTCAGCCAGCTGACCAACAGCGACGCGCTTAAACTAATCACAAAATAGACCGCACCCGCGAAGAGCACCATCTCGACCTGCGTACCATCACGTTCACCGATGGTCGACGCGGTACGGAAAAAGTCCGCCAGGCTCAGAACATAAACCAGAGAGGTATCCTGGAACAGCACGATACCCTGGGTCAGCAGGAGCGGAACCATGGCGCGAAACGCCTGCGGCAGAATGATGAGCTGCATGGACTGCCAGTGCGTCATTCCCAGTGCCAGCGCGGCGCTGGACTGCCCGCGGGAGATACTCTGGATACCCGCGCGGATAATCTCTGAATAATAAGCGGCCTCAAACATTGAGAACGCCACCATAGCGGAGATCAGGCGGATATCAGTTTTCGGCGACAGCCCCAGCACGTTCTGTAAGAAGCCGGGGACGATCAGATAAAACCACAGCAGCACCATCACCAGCGGAATAGAGCGGAACACGTTAACGTAGGCGGTCGCAAACCAGGCGAGCGGCTTAAAGCTCGACAGTCGCATGACGGCCAGCAGGGTGCCCCAGACGATACCCACGATGATGGCGATCGCGGTGATCTTTAAGGTAATTACCAGACCATCGAGCAGGTAGGGCATGGATGGAACAATAGAACTCCAGTCAAATTCGTACATTATTTGCCCCCCAGATTGCCCGGCAGGCGTACTTTGCGTTCAACCAGGTTCATCACCAGCATGATGAAAGCGTTAATCAGAACATAGGCGAGCGTGATCGCGGTGAAGGATTCCCACGCGTGAGCGGAGTAATCCAGCAGCTTGCCCGCCTGTGCAGCCATATCCACCAGGCCGATGGTTGAGGCGATGGCCGAGTTTTTCACCAGGTTCATCATCTCAGAGGTCATCGGTGGAACGATAACGCGGTAGGCGTTAGGCAGCAGCACATAGCGGTAGGTTTGTGGCAGGGTCAGGCCCATGGCCAGGCCCGCATTTTTTTGTCCGCGCGGCAATGACTGAATGGCGGCACGCACCTGCTCGCAAACGCGCGCAGCGGTAAACAGCCCCAGACACATCATGGAGGAGACAAAGAACTGCACATTCGGATCCAGTTCCGACTTGAACCACATGCCAATATTTTCCGGCAGCAGTTCCGGGATGACCAGATACCAGGTGAAGAACTGCACGATGAGCGGAACGTTACGGAACAGTTCCACATACAGTGTGCCAATGGTTGAAAGGAAACGGTTAGGGACGGTGCGCAGAATACCGAACAGCGAACCGACAAGAAACGCGATGATCCACGCCGTTATCGATAATGCCACGGTAACCTGAAAGCCGCTCCACAGCCAGCCAAGATAGGTGGTGTTGCCGAACGGGGCTTGTTGCAGGAATATGCCCCAGTTCCAGTCTATTGACATAATAAACTCCAGAAAAAAGAGGGTAGCAGCGCTACCCTCGAAGATTGGTGAGAAGCTCATTTTTCGCGCTGAGTGGGGAACGACCACTCAACGTATAGTCTGTCCATGCTTCCCGACAATCGAGAGGGCAGGAGATCCCGCCCCTGTTGTTCTAATTAGTTAAGAGCCTTGTCATTTGGAGATTTGAACAGCGCTTTCATGTCGTCAGAGAGTTCAAAATTCATGTTCAGGTTTTTTGGTGGAATCGGGTTCTTGAACCACTTGTCGAACCATTTTTCCGCTTCGCCGGAGGTCTGAACCTGAGCGATGGTGTCATCGATCAGCTTTTTGAACTGCGGATCGTCTTTACGCAGCATACAGCCGTAGGCTTCTTTGGACTGCGCGGTACCGACGATATCCCAGTTGTCTGGTTTCTTCGCCTTCGCACGTTCGCCCGCCAGCAGGGCGTCATCCATCATAAACGCGACGGCACGGCCGCTTTCCAGGGTACGGAAAGAGTCGCCATGGTCTTTCGCGCTGATGATGCGCATGTCCATTTTCTTCTCGTCGTTCAGCTTGTGCAGCAGGACTTCAGAAGTGGTACCGGAGGTCACAACGACCGCTTTGCCTTTCAGGTCAGCAAAATCTTTGATCGCTCCGCCTTTTTTGGTCAGCAGACGGGTACCCACGACAAAGATGGTGTCAGAGAAGGCCGCCTGCTTCTGGCGTTCGAGGTTGTTGGTGGTAGAGCCACACTCGAAGTCAAAGGTGCCGTTTTGCAGCAGTGGAATACGGTTCTGTGAAGTGATTGGGATCAGCTTCACCTGCAGATCAGGTTTGTTCAGCTTTTTCTTCACAGCTTCAACGATGGCGTTGGAGTAATCCTGTGAATAGCCCACGACTTTTTGCGTGTTGTCGTAGTAAGAGAACGGGACGGAAGATTCACGGTGGCCGACCACGATGACGCCGTTTTTGGCAATCTTGTCGAGAGTGCTGCCTGCTGCCGGAGCGTCTTCAGCGTGAACCACGCCTGCGGACATTCCCATAACCAGCATTGCTGTGGCCAGTTTACGTAATTGCATACCCAACTCCTTTCTTATCAGCGCCAGTGACGCATTGATACCCATTGTGATGTTGTTATATCTCGCGCGATGCGAGTGCAGTGTTATGCAAGCTTGTTAACATTTAGTCTGGCTTAATGTAAAGATTTTGCTGCGTTATTGTTTATTTTTGCGAAGCGCGCCGCACCATTCAGAGGCAATAATCTCCCGTTGCACCGTTTCGGTGCTACCGATGATCTACGCTGGTGCGACAAGGTTACACGTTAAGCCAAACTGCGTTTGCGTGAATAAATAAAGCAATAGGCGTGCCAGATTTGAATTCCACCCTCACCCTGGAAGGGAGAGGGGAAAAGGCGGAGCTGGATAGTGAAAATGTGCAGAGAACAGTTCCCTCTCCCCTATGGGGAGAGGGCTAGGGTGAGGGGTGAGATTACTTACGACGCTGACGCAGGCTCATCAGCACGGCGCCAAAGCCGAACAGCGCGGTCAAAATCCACAGCGGCCAGTTGCCGGTGCGGGCGTACGGCGTAAGTCCCGTGGTTGGCGTGACGTTAGTGGTCAGCACCTCACGGGTAAACTGCGGGATCATGGCCTGGATTTCACCCTGCGGACCAATCACGGCGGTGATGCCGTTGTTGGTGCTGCGCAGCAGCGGACGCGCCAGCTCCAGGGAACGCATGCGCGCCATCTGGAAGTGCTGCCACGGGCCGATAGATTTACCAAACCAGGCATCGTTGGAGATGGTCAGCAGATAGTCGGTATCCGGACGGAAGTTATCCCGCACCTGCTCGCCGAGGATGATTTCGTAGCAGATGGCCGCCGTAAGAGCCAGACCGTGCGCATGCAGCTGGGGCTGAACGTACGGGCCGCGGCTGAAGGAGGACATCGGCAGGTCAAAGAACGGTGCCAGCGGGCGCAAAATCGACTCCAGCGGGACAAATTCACCAAACGGCACCAGGTGGTTCTTGTTGTACCGGTCAGTAGAGTGATAGCTGTACTCGCTATCTTTCCCAAGCGTAATGATAGTGTTGTAGGTGTCGTAGCGGTTCTGCTGATTCAGCCGCGCATCGACAATGCCGGTAATCAGCGTGCTGCCGCGCGCTACCAGCAGGTCGTTCATCATGTTCAGGAACGGCTGCTGGTTGATTTCCAGATCGGGAATGGCAGACTCTGGCCAGATAATCAGCTGCGATTTACCCATCACCTCTTCGGTGGCGTTGGCGTAGATCTTCAGGGTGTTCAGCAGCTCTTTTTCGTCCCACTTCATGGACTGCGGGATATTCCCCTGCACCATGGAAACCTGCATGGTGCGCTCAGGCTCAGGCGTGAACCACTGGATATAGCGCAGCGGGAAGGGCAGGGCGAACAGCACCAGCGCCACAGCCAGCGGTTTCCAGCAGCGCTGGACCAGCGCCAGGACCAGCAGGCCGCTCACCACCATCAGCAGGAAGTTAATGGCTTCAACGCCCATTACCGGCGCCAGACCTTTCAGCGGGCCGTCAATTTGGCTGTAGCCGAACTGTAGCCACGGGAAACCGGTCAGCACCCAGCCACGCAGGAACTCGGTAATCTGCCAGACTACCGGCGCGGCAATGGCGACGCGCAGCCAGGTGGTTTTAGGCCACAGGCGAGAAAGGATACCGGCGAACAGACCGGTGTACAGCGAGAGATAAGCAGCGAGCAGTACGACCAGGAAGACGTTAACCGGGCCCGGCATCCCGCCAAACTGGGCGATACTGACGTAGACCCAGTTAATGCCGGAACCAAACAGCCCCAGCCCCCAGAAGTAGCCAATGGCGGCGGCCTGTACCGGACGACGGTTCAGGGTCAGGCCCTGAAGTCCCATCAGGGAGAGAATGGCCGCGGGCCAGATATCGTAAGGAGAAAAAGCCAGCGTACCGCTGGCTCCGAGCAACAGCGCCAGCAGCAAACGGACGCGCTGGCGTTCAAGCAATGGGGCAAATGCCATTTACATTAATCTTCCAGTTTTGGCACCGGTGAATCGTCCGGCGTTCTGACGTGAACCTGTATAATACGTCGGCTGTCGGCCATTGCTACTTTGAACTGGTAACCGTCGATGTCAACGGTCTCACCGCGCGCCGGAAGATGGCCAAAGGCCTGCATCACCAGTCCGCCAATGGTATCGACCTCTTCATCGCTGAAGTGAGTACCAAAGGCGTCGTTAAAGTCTTCAATCGAGGCCAGCGCGCGCACGGTCCAAGTGTGGCGGCTGAGCTGACGGAAGTCGATATCCTCTTCTTCGTCGTACTCGTCTTCGATTTCACCCACGATCAGTTCAAGAATATCCTCGATCGTGACAAGACCTGAGACGCCGCCGAATTCATCAATAACAATCGCCATGTGGTAACGCTGAGAGCGAAACTCTTTCAGCATCCGATCCACACGTTTACTTTCCGGCACAACCACGGCCTGGCGTAACACTTTTTCCATGCTGAAGGCTTCGGCATCGCTGCGCATAAACGGCAGCAGATCTTTCGCCATCAAAATCCCTTCGATGTGATCTTTATCTTCGCTGATGACCGGGAAACGCGAGTGGGCGGATTCGATGATCACATCGAGGCACTCGTCCAGGGTCTGGTTACGTTTCAGGGTGATCATCTGCGAGCGGGGGATCATGATGTCGCGGACGCGCTGGTCAGCGATGTCCATAACCCCTTCGAGCATTTCGCGCGTATCTTCGTCGATAAGGTCGTTCTGCCCGGAATCACGAATCAGCTCCAGCAGTTCATCACGGTTTTTCGGCTCGCCGTGGAAAAGCTGGTTCAGAATGAGGGAGAAAAATCCCTTTTTACTGGTTGTCGTGTCGCTACTGTGTGAATTGTCGTCGCTCATGGCGTTTGTTAAGGGTTCTCTTATTAGTTCAACGTTAACCACCGCGCTATGTCCCTGCGCGGCGGCATGGTAGTCAGTAACTGACTATTCTTTCTCGGCAATGTACGGATCCTCATAGCCCAGAGCAAGCATTATCTCTGTCTCAAGGGACTCCATCTCTTCCGCTTCGTCATCTTCAATATGATCGTAGCCCAACAGGTGCAGGCTGCCGTGTACCACCATATGCGCCCAGTGGGCTTCCAGCGGTTTCTGCTGCTCTTTGGCTTCCTGTTCCACTACCTGACGGCAGATGATCAAATCACCAAGCAGTGGCATCTCGATGCCCGGCGGCGCTTCGAACGGGAAAGAGAGCACGTTGGTCGGCTTATCTTTCCCGCGATAGGTCAGGTTAAGCTCGTGGCTTTCCGCTTCATCCACCAGGCGAATCGTGACTTCTGATTCTTCCTGAAACTGAGGAATAACGGCATCCAGCCATTTCTGAAACTGTGCCTCTTCTGGCATGCCAGAATTGTCTTCACAGGCCAGCTGTAAATCGAGGATCACCTGACTCATTTCTGTTCTTGCTCCTGCGCTTCGCGCTTACGTTCCGCGGCCTGTTCGGCCCTGCGTTTTTGATCCGCCTCTTCCCAGGCTTCATAGGCGTTAACGATGCGCGCGACCACCGGGTGGCGTACCACGTCTTCACTGTGGAAGAAGTTAAAGCTGATTTCGTCTACCTCTGACAGCACCTCAATGGCGTGGCGCAGGCCGGACTTGGTGCTGCGAGGCAGGTCGATCTGGGTGACGTCACCGGTAATGACCGCTTTCGAGTTAAAACCAATACGCGTCAGGAACATCTTCATCTGTTCGATGGTGGTGTTCTGGCTTTCATCAAGAATGATGAACGCATCGTTCAGCGTACGACCGCGCATGTAGGCGAGCGGAGCCACTTCGATAACGTTACGCTCAATCAGCTTCTCAACCTTCTCAAAGCCGAGCATTTCGAACAGCGCGTCATACAGCGGGCGCAGGTACGGGTCGACCTTCTGGCTCAGATCGCCAGGCAGGAAGCCCAGTTTTTCACCCGCTTCCACGGCAGGGCGGGTCAGCAGGATGCGACGGATCTCCTGGCGTTCCAGTGCATCGACCGCCGCGGCAACCGCCAGATAGGTTTTACCCGTACCCGCCGGACCCACGCCGAAGGTGATGTCATGGTCAAGAATATTAGCGATGTACTGCGCCTGGTTTGGCGTGCGCGGCTTGATGACGCCACGCTTGGTCTTAATGTTGATCGCCTTGCCGTAGTCCGGCACGCTTTCCGCGCTTTGCTCAAGCACTCGCGCCTCTTTAATGGCGAGGTGAATTTGTTCCGGTTCGATGTCCTGAATCTCGCCGCGCATTGGGGCGGTATCGACATACAGGCTGCGCAGAATATCCGCAGCCGCGTTGACGCAGATAGGGCGTCCGGTGAGTTTGAAATGGTTATCGCGACGATTGATTTCGATACCCAGACGTCGTTCCAGTTGTTTGATGTTGTCATCAAACGGCCCGCACAGGCTCAGCAGGCGAGCGTTGTCTGCGGGCTCAAGGCTAATTTCACGCGTATCTATGTTCAAACTGTTCCTCTTTGATTGGTTAACTGACCCGCTGCCACACGGCGCAATAAAACGGTCATTACCGAAATTATTCACGCCACAGAATAAAGGCGCAAGCGTTGCGGAAGATATTGGGGGCGATGAGAGGAAATACAAGGCCTGCCAAAGCGGCAGGCCTGAAGGATTAAGGCTGGTAAATCCCAACGCCAGAATCGTTTTCTTTGCGGGTACGCGAGATCACGGATTCCGGTGACTCTGCGATACGCAGGCCCATTTCGTCCTCGGTGCGTACCACCTTCGCGCGCAGCGAGTTGGTCAGCACCTCGACAATCTCGACGTCCACGAATTTACCGATCATATCCGGGGTGCCTTCAAAGTTCACTACGCGGTTGTTTTCGGTACGACCGGACAGCTCCATAATGCTCTTGCGGGAGGTGCCTTCCACCAGAATGCGCTGGACGGTGCCGAGCATACGGCGGCTCCAGGCGTTGGCCTGCTGATTGATGCGCTCCTGCAGAATATACAGACGCTGCTTTTTCTCTTCTTCCGGCACATCGTCAACCATGTCGGCCGCGGGTGTTCCAGGACGCGCTGAGAAGATGAAGCTGTAGCTGACGTCAAAGTTTACTTCACCGATGAGCTTCATGGTGCGCTCGAAGTCATCAGCGGTTTCGCCAGGGAAGCCAACGATGAAGTCGGAGCTGATCTGGATATCCGGACGCGCTTCACGCAGCTTGCGGATGGTGGATTTGTACTCCAGCACCGTATGCGGGCGGCCCATCAGGTTCAGAACGCGGTCAGAGCCGCACTGAATCGGCAGGTGCAGGAAGCTCACCAGCTCTGGCGTATCGCGATATACGTCAATGATGTCGTCGGTAAACTCCATCGGATGGCTGGTGGTAAAGCGAATTCGGTCGATACCGTCAATCGCGGCCACCAGGCGCAGCAGTTCGGCAAAGCTGCCGATGGTGCCGTCGTAGTTTTCCCCACGCCAGGCGTTAACGTTCTGGCCCAGCAGGTTCACTTCACGGACGCCCTGCGCGGCAAGCTGCGCGATTTCAAACAGAATGTCATCTGCCGGGCGGCTGACCTCTTCACCACGGGTGTAAGGCACCACGCAGTAGGTACAGTATTTGTTGCAGCCTTCCATGATGGAGACAAAAGCGGTCGGGCCATCGGCGCGCGGCTCTGGCAGGCGGTCGAATTTTTCGATCTCCGGGAAGCTGACGTCAACAACCGGGCTGCGGTTACCGCGAACCTGATTGATCATCTCAGGCAGGCGGTGCAGGGTCTGAGGGCCAAAGACGATATCCACATACGGGGCTCTCTGGCGGATCAGCTTACCTTCCTGCGACGCGACGCAGCCACCCACGCCGATGATCAGGTCCGGATTTTTCCGTTTCAGAAGCTTCCAGCGGCCTAACACATGAAAGACTTTTTCCTGTGCTTTTTCACGAATTGAACAGGTGTTCAGCAGCAGCACATCGGCTTCTTTCGCATTTTCAGTCAGCTGGTATCCGTGGGTGGTATCCAGCAGATCGGCCATCTTGGATGAATCGTATTCGTTCATCTGACAGCCCCAGGTTTTTATATGGAGTTTTTTAGTCATCGACTTGCTCAGCTCAGGATTGCAAGCCGCGTATTGTAATGCTTTGGTGGGGTTGTGACCAGTGTGACGGTTATGTGTCTCATGACCGCAAAAATCCGGTAAACTTAAGGGATTCTCCAAGAAGGAAAAATGACCATGACACTCCAACACACCGAAGTTGCCGTTGTCGGCGGCGGTATGGTCGGCGGCGCGCTGGCGCTGGGGCTGGCGCAGCAGGGATTTGAGGTAACGGTAATTGAGCAGTCGGCACCGCCGGCATTCGATCCCGCCAGCAAACCGGACGTGCGCATTTCCGCCATCAGCGCGTCGTCCGTCGATCTGCTGCGCGGCCTGAGCGTCTGGGAGGCGGTGCTGGCGATGCGTGCGCATCCTTACAGCCGCCTTGAAACCTGGGAGTGGGAAAATGCTCACGTGTCGTTTGACGCCGCTGAGCTGAAGTTGCCGCGCCTGGGCTATATGGTGGAAAACAACGTGCTCCAGCTGGCGCTCTGGCAGGCGCTGGAGGCACATCCGAAGGTGACGCTGCGTATGCCTGCGTCACTTAAGGCTCTGCATCCTCACGAGAGTGGCTATCTACTGATCCTCGACAGCGGCGATGAGCTGGCAGTGAAGCTGGTTGTCGGGGCCGATGGCGCTAACTCGCAGGTCAGGGAGATGGCGGGCATCGGCGTTCATGCCTGGCAGTACCAGCAGTCCTGTATGCTGATTACCGTTCAGTGCGAAAATGCGCCGGGCGAAAGCACCTGGCAGCACTTTACTCCGAACGGTCCGCACGCGTTTTTACCGCTGTATGATAACTGGGCGTCGTTGGTCTGGTACGACAAGCCGGCGCGCATTCGCCAGCTGCAGGGGCTGTCGATGGAGCAGCTGCAGCGCGAGATCTTGCTTCACTTCCCGAGCCGTTTGGGCAACGTGACGCCGGTCGCCGCAGGGGCATTTCCGCTCACGCGGCGCCACGCGTTACAGTATGCCCGTGAAGGGCTGGCGCTGGTGGGCGATGCGGCACACACCATTCACCCGCTGGCGGGGCAGGGAGTCAACCTTGGATACCGTGACGTCGACGCCTTGCTGGATGTTTTAAGCAATGCGCGCGGTCATGCGGAGGCATGGGCCAGCCATCAGGTACTCAAGCGCTACCAGACGCGCCGTATGGCGGATAACTTCATCATGCAGTCGGGGATGGATCTGTTCTATGCCGGGTTCAGCAATGACGTAGCTCCGGTGCGCATTCTGCGTAACATCGGATTGATGGCAGCAGAGCGTGCCGGTGGTCTGAAGCGTCAGGCGCTGAAATACGCCTTAGGACTCTAATCATTATTCCCTCTCCCAGTGGGAGAGGGCCAGGGTGAGGGCATCAGGCCGCACAATTCTGAGCAACAAAAACAAATAAGCCCGCAGAGCGGGCTTATTTGTTTTGAGTGGCTGGGGTGCAGGGATTCGAACCCCGGAATGCTGGTATCAGAAACCAGAGCCTTACCGCTTGGCGACACCCCAATTGCGTTAAACATACGGCTTAACGACTTTTTAAATTGGCTGGGGTACGAGGATTCGAACCTCGGAATGCCGGAATCAGAATCCGGTGCCTTACCGCTTGGCGATACCCCAACAATTTTTTATTACCGAAACAAATCGATAATCTTAATTTGGTGGCTACGACGGGATTCGAACCTGTGACCCCATCATTATGAGTGATGTGCTCTAACCAACTGAGCTACGTAGCCAGTACTGCAGTCTTCGATGGCTGGGGTACCTGGATTCGAACCAGGGAATGCCGGTATCAAAAACCGGTGCCTTACCGCTTGGCGATACCCCAATACCGCGGAGAACCGCAAAATCGAAGAAATATGGCTGGGGTACCTGGATTCGAACCAGGGAATGCCGGTATCAAAAACCGGTGCCTTACCGCTTGGCGATACCCCATCCGTGCAACGCTTACCCGGGAATGGTGCGGGAGGCGAGACTTGAACTCGCACACCTTGCGGCGCCAGAACCTAAATCTGGTGCGTCTACCAATTTCGCCACTCCCGCAAAAAAGATGGTGGCTACGACGGGATTCGAACCTGTGACCCCATCATTATGAGTGATGTGCTCTAACCAACTGAGCTACGTAGCCATCTTTTTTTCGCGTTACCTTATCGGCGTTGCGGGGCGCATTATGCGTATAGACCCTTGCAGCGTCAACACCTTTTTCAACGAAAATAGCCGGAATGTGACTGTTTGGTTAGGTTGCGAACAGCGTGGCCGAATATTCGGCAATTATTGGTTATTAATCGGTTTTCGGTGGTGAAAGGTGAGGCAAAAAAAACAGGCCCCTGAGGAGCCTGTTTGAAATCGTTGTGATTATTTATAGGCGGACTGGTGAACGCCAACTGCGCGTCCTGATGGATCGTTCATCGCCTTGAAAGATTCATCCCATTCAATGGCTTTTGCGGATGAACAGGCCACGGACGGACCGCCAGGAACACATTCGGCAGCGCTCGGAACCGGGAACAGCTCTTCAAAGATCTCACGGTACAGGTACGCCTCTTTCGAGCCCGGCGTGTTGTACGGGAAGCGGAAGCTTGCGGTTTCCAGTTGCTGGTCAGAAATCTGTTTTGCCGCCACCTCTTTCAGGGTGTCGATCCAGCTGTAGCCAACACCATCAGAGAACTGCTCTTTCTGACGCCAGGCCACGCTCGCCGGCAGGTAGGATTCAAAGCATTCACGCAGAATATGTTTTTCCATCTTGCCGTTGCCGCACATCTTGTCCTCTGGGTTGATGCGCATCGCCACGTCGAGGAATTTTTTATCCAGGAACGGCACGCGCGCTTCCACACCCCAGGCCGACATCGCTTTGTTGGCTCGCGCACAGTCGAACATGTGCAGCGCCTGCAGCTTACGCACGGTCTCTTCATGCAGCTCTTTGGCGTTTGGCGCTTTGTGGAAGTACAGATAGCCGCCAAACACTTCATCAGAACCTTCACCGGAGAGCACCATCTTGATGCCCATCGCTTTGATCTTACGCGACATCAGGTACATCGGTGTGGAGGCGCGAATGGTGGTCACGTCATAGGTCTCAATGTGATAGATCACATCGCGGATTGCATCCAGACCTTCCTGCACAGTGAAGTGAATTTCATGGTGCACGGTGCCGAGATGGTTTGCCACTTCCTGCGCGGCTTTCAGGTCAGGTGCCCCTTCCAGACCCACGGCGAAGGAGTGCAGCTGCGGCCACCAGGCTTCGGAGCGCTCCTGATCTTCCACGCGACGAGCAGCGAATTTCTTGGTAATCGCGGAGATCACGGAGGAGTCCAGACCGCCGGAAAGCAGTACGCCGTAAGGCACGTCTGACATCAGGTGGCTTTTCACGGAATCTTCCAGCGCCTGACGCAGCTCGGCTTTATCCGTCACGTTGTCTTTAACCGCGTCATAATCGAACCAGTCGCGCTGATAGTACGGACGGATTTCACCGTCTTTACTCCACAGATAGCTGCCAGCCGGGAACTCTTTAATAGTGCGGCAGACCGGAACCAGGGCTTTCATTTCGGACGCGACATAGAAGTTGCCGTGTTCATCGTGGCCCATGTACAGGGGGATAATGCCGATGTGGTCGCGGCCAATCAGCCAGGCGTCTTTTTCGCTGTCGTACAGGGCGAAGGCAAACATGCCCTGCAGATCGTCGAGAAACTCGGGACCTTTCTCCTGATACAGCGCCAGGATCACTTCACAGTCAGACCCTGTCTGGAACGCGTAGCGGTCGCCGTACTCGGTGCGCAGCGCCTGATGGTTATAGATTTCACCGTTGACAGCCAGCGCGTGCGTTTTTTTCTCGTTATACAGCGGCTGTGCACCGGCGTTGACGTCAACAATAGACAGACGTTCGTGAGCCAGAATCGCTTTATCGCTGGCGTATACGCCTGACCAGTCCGGTCCGCGATGGCGCATCAGGCGGGACAGTTCGAGTGCCTTTTTACGCAGTTCGCCCGCGTCAGTTTTAATATCCAGTACGCCAAAAATTGAACACATAACCTTCTCCGTTAACCCTGTTGCATTGTGATGTTGCTTGCTTATGAAAATGCCGCAAAGGGGGAAGGGGCGCAAGGGTTTTACGGGCTAAAACGGAAATAGTGCAATAGTGATTGTGGAATAGTGAAAAAAGAGTACGTCACTCATCCTTTTATTGATGATTATGCAATAAAATACGCTTTTTGTTAGATAGGGTTTTGTTTGTATGGCTGAAAATGAAAAACCACGCCCTGAGGCGTGGTTCAGTATCAGATAATGTCGATTTCGTCGACGGAGGGGTAAATCCAGCTTGGCCTGAACGGCATTGAGTCAATGTCATCAATCTGCGAGACGCCGGAAAGCACTAAGATAGTTTCCAGACCCGCCTGGAAACCGGCCAGGATATCGGTGCGCAGATTGTCGCCGACGATGACCGTTTCTTCAGAGTGGGCCTGCATTTTGTTCAGCGCGGCACGAATGATCCACGGGCTCGGTTTTCCGACCACAAACGGCTGACGACCGGAGATTTTTTCGATACCGGCGCACAGCGCGCCGCAGGCAGGATAAAAACCACGCCCGTGCGTGTCCGGGTTGGTGGCGATAAAGCGTGCGCCGCTGGCGACAAAGTAGGCAGCTTTATGCATCATCTCCCAGTTAAAGGAGCGTGTTTCGCCGACAATCACAAAGTCCGGGTTCACATCGGTAATGGTAAAGCCTGCTTTATACAGTTCGTGGATCAGCGCGCCTTCACCCACTACGTAAGCTTTTTTCCCTTCCTGACGCTTCAGAAAATCCGCCGTGGCCATTGCCGAGGTATAAAACACGCTGTCCGGCACGTCGACGCCTGCGGTGGCAAAACGGTTCGCCAGATCCTGACCGGTTTGGGAAGGGTAGTTCGTGAGCAGAACCAGTGGCATTCCTTTGTCGATGATGCGGTGCAGAAACTCCGCAGCACCCGGCACGGCAACGTTGTCGTGCATCAGCACGCCGTCGATATCACAAATTACATTCTTAATGGTCATGGACATTCCGACATCAAAAAAAGAAGGCGTTACTATAAGGTCCGATCAGGATTCCAGCAAATGCTGGAGCAGGATCCCGTTGAGCATGGCGCGCTTGACCAGCGCAAATGCGCCAATCGCCGAGCGATGGTCAAGCTTCGAACGAACCACCGGAAGATTCTGGCGGAATGCTTTCAGCGCCTGGGTGTTAATACAGCCTTCGATGGCGGGCAGCAGCACCTTTTCCGCTTCAACAATCTCTCCGGCGATCACCACTTTCTGTGGGTTAAACAGGTTAATGGCGATAGCGATGGTTTTCCCCAGATGGCGACCTACCTGCTCGATCACCTCACAGGCCAGGGCGTCGCCTTTATTGGCGGCTTTGCAGATGGTGCCTATCTTGCAATCGTCCAGCGTGACGCGACTTTGATAACCCTGCTCAAGCAGGTGGCGAACGCGCTGCTCGATGGCCGTGTTGGCGGCAATGGTTTCAAGGCAGCCGAAGTTGCCGCAGTGGCAGCGTTCGCCGAGTGGCTCAACCTGAATGTGGCCGATCTCGCCAACGTTACCGTTGCGACCAATAAATATACGGCCATTGGAGATAATGCCAGCGCCCGTACCGCGGTGTACGCGCACCAGAATAGAGTCTTCGCAGTCCTGACTCGCACCAAAGTAGTGCTCAGCCAGCGCTAAAGATCGAATATCATGGCCGACAAAGCAGGTCACCTTAAAGCGTTTCTCCAGCGCGTCGACCAGCGCCCAGTTCTCAACCTGAATATGCGGCATGTAACGGATTACACCGCTTTCCGGGTCGACGAGGCCCGGCAAAATGACGGAGATGGCGATGAGTTCGCGGATCTTGCGCTGACAGCTTTCTATAAAGTGCGCGATGGTATTCAGCAGCGCGTGTTCCAGCGTCTCCTGGGTGCGTTCGGGCAGCGGGTAGTGCTCTTCGGCAATGGCTTTGCTGCTCAGATCGTAGAGCGTGAGCGTGGTGTCATGACGACCAAGCCGGACGCCAATGGCCTGAAAGTTGCGGGTTTCGGTAATAATGGAGATGGCGCGGCGGCCCCCGGTGGAGGCCTGCTGATCGACTTCTTTGATCAAACCGCGCTCAATGAGCTGGCGGGTGATTTTTGTCACGCTGGCGGGAGCAAGCTGGCTTTGTTCGGCTATCTGGATCCGCGAGATTGGACCATGTTGGTCAATCAGGCGATAAACCGCCGCACTGTTAAGTTGTTTAACGAGATCGACATTACCGATTTGAGCTTGTCCGCCAGGTGTCATACTTTTACTTACTCAGTGACGACCTCGTTACCATTAACGATGGTCTTAATAATTTTATAATCGTGTGTGAATGCCGTCAGGTTTGCAACCATACCTGGTGCAATTCCGCCAAGCTGTTTATCCACGCCGATGGCGCGAGCCGGATAAAGGGTGGCCATACGCAGGACTTCATCAAGCGCAATCCCGCAATGCTCAACCAGATTACGCACCCCTTCAATCATGGTCAAAGAGGAGCCACTCAGCGTACCGTTTTCATCCACACACAGTCCGTTGCGGTAGTATATTGTTTTACCGGCAAAAATGAACTGCTCAATATTTGCACCTGCTGGCGCAGTGGCATCGGTGACCAGGCAGAGCTTGTCACCTTTCAGCCGCTTGGCATTGCGAATGTTGGTGTAATCAACGTGCATACCATCAGCGATAATGCCGCAGTAGACGTCTGGTTCGTCGAGAATCGCTCCGACCAGACCCGGTTCACGGCCGGTAATATACGGCATGGCGTTGTAAAGGTGCGTGGCAAAGGTAATACCCGCACGGAAGCCCGCTTTGGCTTCTTTCAGCGTGGCGTTTGAGTGGCCTGCGGAAACCACAATCCCGGCGGCAGCCAGTTTGCTGATGACCTCAGTGCCGGTCATTTCAGGCGCCAGCGTCACTTTAGCGATTACATCAGCGTTGGCACACATGTAGTCGACCAGTTCAGCATCAGGCTTGCGCACGTAATCCGGATTATGCGTGCCTTTCTTCACTATATTCAGCCATGGTCCTTCCAGGTGCAGACCCAGCGCCTGATTCGGGTGTTTCGCCAGGTATTCGCGCATCACGCGGATACCCTGTTTCATCAGGTCATCACTGCTGGTGATGAGCGTCGGCAGATAGCTGGTGCAGCCTGATTTCTCGTTAGCTTTCTGCATGATTTCCAGCGTTTCAACCGTCACCGCCTCGGCGGTGTCGTTGAATTGCACGCCGCCGCAGCCGTTCAGCTGTACGTCGATGAAACCGGGGGAGATTACTGCTCCATTGAGTGAGCGCTGTTCAATCTCCGGCGGCAGCTCTGCCAGCGGACAAACACGTTCAATCAGGCCATTGGCGATAACAATCGCATGGTCATCCAGAATTTCATGGCCGGTATAAATCCGACCGTGGGTTAAAGCGTACATAACGACCCCCGGTTAAAAAAAGCGGCCGCCTCTTGTGGAAGAGGCGGTTATTCAATTACAGACCTTTGATGTTCTCTGCTTCTAACTCGTTGAAGTATTTCAGCGTTTTCACTTTCAGCTCCATCGTTGACGGTTCGTCGCAGACGATGACTGATTTAGGATGCAGCTGCAGGCAGCTGATGGTCCACATGTGGTTAACGTTGCCTTCAACGGCAGCCTGGAGCGCCTGCGCTTTCACGCCGCCCAGCACCAGAATCATCACCTCTTCGGCATCCAGCAGGGTGCCTACGCCAACGGTCAGGGCGTATTTTGGAACCTGGTTCACGTCACCGTCAAAGAAGCGGGAGTTTGCCACGCGGGTGTCATGGGTCAGCGTTTTAATGCGGGTACGGGAAGCCAGAGAAGAGGCTGGTTCGTTGAACGCGATATGCCCATCGTTGCCCACGCCACCCATAAACAGGTGGATTTTACCGTAAGAACGGATTTTTTCTTCGTACTGACGGCATTCTGCGTCAATATCAGGCGCATTTCCATTCAGCAGGTTAATATTTTCAGCTGGGATATCAACGTGATCAAAGAAATTGCGGTGCATGAAGCTATGGTAGCTTTCAGGATGTTCTTTTGGCAGGCCAACATATTCGTCCATGTTGAAGGTTACAACATGTTTAAAGCTAACCTGGCCCGCTTTGTGCATTTCAACCAGCGCTTTGTACGCGGTCAGTGGAGTACCACCGGTTGGAAGGCCAAGAACGAACGGACGATCGGCAGTAGGCTTGAAGGCATTAATACGGTTAACGATATGGCGAGCGGCCCATTTACCGACTTGTTCAGCAGTTGCCAGGGGAATCAGTCTCATTGTTCACCTCAAGAGTTAAAGTAGAAGAGTGGGCGGATGGTAATCGGAACCTGATGCTTAAGCGTAACCTGGAACCTTTCAGGCCGGATCAATCCGTCTTGATTTTTTGAATGATAAAATAAGTTTTGGCTGTTAGCCAGTGAAAGGGAGGGGGGATTACGATATTTGGTGACAAAAATCACAAAAAATGGGTGTTTAATTTGCGATACGAATTAATTTTTCACACACTCACAATGCCAGTGAATCATCAACTGTATTAATCGTTGTCGACACAATAAAAACATAGTTACTGCACGAGCCCGATAACGGGCCTCGTAGGGGGAATAGGATGAATATTTTAGGTTTTTTCCAGCGCCTCGGTAGGGCTTTGCAGCTCCCTATCGCCGTGCTACCGGTTGCAGCATTACTGTTGCGATTCGGGCAACCCGATCTTCTTAATGTGCCGTTCATTGCTCAGGCAGGCGGCGCTATTTTTGATAACCTGGCGCTGATATTCGCCATCGGCGTCGCGTCCAGTTGGTCAAAAGACAGTGCAGGGGCTGCGGCTCTGGCAGGCGCAGTCGGTTATTTCATCCTGACGAAAGCGATGGTAACCATTAACCCTGAAATCAATATGGGCGTGCTGGCGGGTATCATTACCGGTCTGGTTGGCGGCGCCGTGTATAACCGCTGGGCAAATATTAAGCTTCCTGATTTCCTGAGTTTCTTCGGTGGAAAACGTTTCGTTCCGATCGCGACGGGCTTCTTCTGCCTGGTTCTGGCAGCGATCTTTGGCTACGTTTGGCCGCCGGTGCAGCATGCCATTCATGCGGGCGGCGAGTGGATCGTTTCTGCGGGTGCGATGGGCGCAGGTATCTTCGGTTTCATTAACCGTCTGCTGATCCCTACAGGCCTGCATCAGGTGCTGAATACCATCGCATGGTTCCAGATTGGTGAGTTTACCAATGCGGCGGGCACCGTTTTCCACGGCGACATCAACCGCTTCTACGCGGGTGACGGCACCGCGGGCATGTTTATGTCCGGTTTCTTCCCAATTATGATGTTTGGTCTGCCTGGTGCTGCGCTTGCTATGTACCTGGCCGCGCCAAAAGCGCGTCGTCCGATGGTTGGCGGCATGCTGCTGTCTGTTGCGATTACCGCTTTCCTGACCGGTGTTACCGAGCCACTGGAATTCCTGTTCATGTTCCTGGCTCCGCTGCTGTACCTCATGCACGCAATCCTGACCGGTATCAGCCTGTTCGTTGCCACCCTTCTGGGTATCCATGCGGGCTTCTCCTTCTCCGCAGGCGCCATTGACTACGTGTTGATGTACAACCTGCCGGCGGCAAGCAGCAACGTCTGGATGCTGGTGGTGATGGGCCTGATCTTCTTCGTTATCTACTTCGTTCTGTTCAGCGCGGTGATTCGTATGTTTAACCTGAAAACGCCGGGCCGCGAAGATACGAAAGAAGATGTTGTTACCAGTGAAGCAAACAGCAATACCGAAGAAGGTTTAACCCAGCTGGCGACCAGCTATATTGCCGCAGTCGGCGGTACCGACAACCTGAAAGCGATTGACGCCTGTATTACTCGTCTGCGTCTGACCGTGGGTGATTCCGCGCGCGTGAGTGATGCGATGTGTAAACGCCTGGGCGCGTCTGGTGTGGTGAAACTGAATAAGCAAACCATCCAGGTTATCGTGGGTGCGAAAGCTGAATCTATCGGCGATGAAATGAAAAAAGTGGTCGCCCGTGGGCCGGTTGCTGCCGCCTCAACGGATAGCGCTCCAGTAGCTGAAGCGCCGGTTGCAAAACCGCAGGCCGTGCCAAATGCGGTGACTATCGCTGCGCTGGTGTCCCCGGTCACCGGTGACGTGGTTGCGCTTGAGCAGGTGCCTGACGAAGCGTTCGCCAGCAAAGCGGTTGGTGACGGCGTGGCGGTGAAACCAACGGACAAAACCGTTGTGTCTCCGGCGGCCGGTACCATCGTGAAAATCTTCAACACCAACCACGCGTTCTGCCTCGAAACCGAAAAAGGCGCGGAGATCGTTGTCCATATGGGTATCGATACCGTTGCGCTGAACGGTCAGGGCTTTACTCGCCTGGTAGAAGAGGGCGCTGAAGTGGTGGCGGGTCAGCCGATTCTGGAAATGGATCTGGACTTCCTGAACGCCAACGCGCGCTCCATGATTAGCCCGGTCGTTTGCAGCAACATTGATGACTTCAGCGGCCTGGTCATTCAGGCGAAAGGTCAGGTAGTTGCAGGCCAAACAGCGCTGTATGAGATTAAAGGCAAGTAATCGCTCCTGAGTAGAGTCATGCCTTAAGCGGCGGGGGATATCCTCCGCCGCTTTTTTTTGCAGCAAATGCCCCCATTATTTTCATCTGATACGTATTTTCCGTAACTAAGGGTTGTCACTACGTCCGGCTTATAAGATCATACGCCGTTATACGTTGTTTACGCTTTGAGGAATCCACGATGAGTGAGGCAGAAGCCCGCCCGAGTAACTTTATTCGTCAGATCATCGATGAAGATCTGGCCAGTGGTAAGCACACCACGGTACATACGCGTTTCCCGCCGGAGCCGAACGGCTACCTGCACATTGGTCACGCGAAATCGATCTGCCTGAATTTTGGCATTGCGCAAGATTACCAGGGGCAGTGCAACCTGCGTTTCGATGACACCAACCCAGTAAAAGAAGACATCGAATACGTTGAGTCCATTAAAAACGACGTGCAATGGCTGGGCTTCAACTGGTCTGGCGATATCTGCTACTCCTCTGACTATTTTGATCAGCTGTATGCCTACGCGGTGGAGCTGATCAATAAAGGTCTGGCATACGTCGACGAACTGTCTGCTGACGAAATCCGCGAGTATCGCGGTACGCTGACTGCGCCAGGTAAAAACAGCCCGTTCCGCGATCGCAGCGTGGAAGAGAACCTGGCGCTGTTTGAAAAAATGCGTGCCGGTGGTTTCGAAGAAGGCAAAGCGTGCCTGCGCGCCAAAATCGACATGGCGTCTCCGTTTATCGTGATGCGTGACCCGGTGCTGTACCGCATTAAATTTGCGGAACACCACCAGACCGGCAACAAGTGGTGCATCTACCCGATGTACGACTTCACCCACTGCATTAGCGATGCGCTGGAAGGCATTACGCACTCCCTGTGTACGCTGGAGTTCCAGGACAACCGTCGTCTGTACGACTGGGTGCTGGATAACATCACCATTCCTGTGCATCCGCGTCAGTACGAGTTCTCTCGTCTGAATCTGGAATACACCGTGATGTCCAAGCGTAAGCTGAACCTGCTGGTAACAGACAAGCACGTTGAGGGTTGGGACGATCCGCGTATGCCAACCATCTCTGGTCTGCGCCGTCGTGGTTACACTGCCGCCTCTATTCGTGAGTTCTGCAAACGTATTGGCGTGACCAAGCAGGACAACACCATCGAAATGGCGTCTCTGGAATCCTGCATTCGTGAAGATCTCAACGAAAACGCCCCGCGCGCGATGGCCGTTATCGATCCGGTGAAACTGATTATCGAAAACTACCCGCAGGGTGGAAGCGAGCTGGTCTCCATGCCTAACCATCCGAACAAACCGGAAATGGGAAGCCGCGACGTGCCGTTCAGCGGTGAAATCTGGATCGATCGTGCTGACTTCCGTGAAGAAGCCAATAAGCAGTACAAACGTCTGGTGCTGGGTAAAGAAGTGCGTCTGCGTAACGCCTACGTCATCAAAGCCGAGCGCGTAGAGAAAGATGCAGAAGGCAACATCACCACCATCTTCTGTTCGTACGATGCAGAGACGCTGAGCAAAGATCCGGCAGATGGCCGCAAGGTGAAAGGCGTGATCCACTGGGTGAGCGCTTCCCACGCGCTGCCGGTAGAAATTCGTCTGTACGATCGTCTGTTTAGCGTCCCTAACCCGGGTGCAGCTGAAGACTTCCTGGCGACTATCAACCCGGAATCTTTGGTGATCAAACAGGGTTACGCGGAGCCGTCGCTGAAAGCGGCTGAAGCGGGCAAAGCATTCCAGTTTGAACGTGAAGGTTACTTCTGCCTGGACAGCCGTTACAGTACGGCAGAAAAGCCGGTATTTAACCGTACCGTAGGTTTGCGTGATACCTGGACGAAGATCGGCGAATAATAACGCTGCACTGGTCAATGAGAAACAAACGCCGCTTATAGCGGCGTTTTTTTATTTAATGATCATATCGTTAAAGTAGACCCGTAATTAGGCCAACTAAAATTTTTGGTCAACGTGGTGCTACTTATTTTTCTAAAAAAAGTTTGTCTTTATGATAAAAAAGAGAATAAGAACAAATACGTGTTTTTTTACGGTCTAATACGCTGAAATTACCTGTTTTAGCCCCGCCACACCTCGCATCCGGCTAAATGTTACAAAGCACTACCAATTATGTGCACTTCGTCATAATCCTGACTTTTGCCCACTGAAAAGCATTGATAATTCGCGTCGCGAAAAATAACCTAAAGACGGTAGTTAATTCGAGGGTATTTATAACTACCCCTGACCATTTGGTCTTTTATATTTTCGCCGTTTAAGGCGTTTTAATTCGTCAAAGAGGAATAATCTATGCGTACGTTCAGTGGCAAACGTAATGCGCTGGCGCTGGCTATTGCCGGTGTGACAGCAATGTCGGGCCTGGTGGTGACACCAGAGGCGAAAGCAGCAGGTTTCATCGAAGATTCTACCCTCACTGGCGGTATTTATTACTGGCAGCGTGAACGTGACCGTAAAGATGTCACAGAAGATAAATACAAAACCAACCTCTCTCACTCCACCTGGAACGCCAACCTGGACTTCCAGTCAGGCTATGCCGCTGATATGTTCGGTCTGGATATTGCTGCATTTACCGCAATCGAAATGGCGGAAAACGGCGACAGCGGCCACCCGAACGAAATTGCCTTCTCCTCCAGCAATAAAGCCTATGACGAAGACTGGTCCGGAGATAAAAGCGGTATCAGCCTTTATAAGGCTGCAGCGAAATTTAAATACGGCCCGGTCTGGGCGCGCGGGGGGTATATTCAGCCAACCGGCCAGACGCTGTTAGCGCCGCACTGGAGCTTTATGCCTGGTACCTATCAGGGTGCAGAAGCCGGGGCTAACTTTGACTACGGTGACGCAGGTGCGTTGAGCTTCTCCTATATGTGGACCAACGAGTACAAAGCGCCGTGGCACATCGAAATGGATAAGTTCTACCAGAACGATAAGAAAACCAAAGTCGATTACCTCCACTCGCTGGGCGCGAAGTACGACTTTAAAAACGATCTGGTTCTGGAAGCCGCATTTGGTCAGGCGGAAGGCTATATCGATCAGTATTTTGCTAAAGCCAGCTACAAATTTGATATCGCCGGTAGCCCGCTGAGCACCAGCTACCAGTTCTACGGTACGCGCGATAAGGTCAGCGATGGCAGCGTAAATGACATTTATAACGGCACCGCGTGGCTTCAGGCGCTGACCTTCGGCTACAAAGTCGGTCAGGTTGATTTGCGTCTGGAAGGGACATGGGTGAAGGCGGAAGGGCAGCAGGGCTACTTCCTGCAGCGTATGACCCCGACCTATGCATCATCCAACGGTCGTCTGGATATCTGGTGGGATAACCGCTCCGACTTCAACGCCGACGGCGAGAAAGCGGTCTTCTTCGGCGCCATGTATGACCTGAAAAACTGGAACCTGCCTGGCTGGGCGGTGGGGGCTTCTTACGCATACGCCTGGGACGCAAAACCAGCAGACATGGCGACGCCGGATGCCTACTACGATCCTAACTATCGCCTGAAAGAGTCCTCCTACAGCCTGGATGCTATCTATACCCTGCAGGATGGCCGCGCGAAAGGCACGATGTTCAAGCTGCACTTCACCCAGTATGACAACCACTCCGATATTCCAAGCTATGCGGGCGGTTACGGCAACATCTTCCAGGATGAACGTGACGTCAAATTCATGGTTATCGCCCCATTCACCATCTTCTGATGAGCACACCGGCGGGCTGAGTCCCGCCGGTCTGGAGACTGCACATGATGAAAAAAATCGTAATCGTCGCGTTGCTGGCATCAGGGCTGGTGGCGTGCGCTCAGACTCAGGCGCCAAAAGAGGATTCCCGTCTGAAGGAGGCGTATAGCGCCTGTATTAATACCGCGGAAGGATCGCCGGAGAAAATCGAAGCCTGTCGGAGCGTGCTGAATGTGTTGAAGAAAGAGAAAGCGCATGAGCAGTTCGCGACGCAGGAGAACGTTCGGGTGATGGATTATCAGGCCTGTATTCAGGCGCGTAAAACCGGTAACGATCAGGAAGTGGCGAAGCGTTGCGATAAGATCTGGAACGAGATACGCAATAACAATAAATAAGTTGCTTTACGCCCGGTGGCACTTTGCTTACCGGGCTTTTTTGACGCAAAAAAAAGCCAACCTCGCGGCTGGCTCAGAGTATGAACGCTAACTTATTTTGTGTCGTGAGCGTGTTCATTCTCGCGGCAATCCCCTTCAGCGCAGTGACCGTATAGGTACAGGCTGTGGTTGGTCAGGCGAATGCCGTGACGAGCTGCGATTTCACGCTGACGCGCTTCGATGGAATCATCGCTAAATTCAATGACCTTGCCGCAATCGAGGCAGATCAGGTGATCGTGGTGATGCTGCTGGGTCAGTTCGAATACAGATTTACCGCCTTCGAAATTATGACGGGTAACAATGCCCGCGTCATCAAACTGGTTCAGCACGCGATAAACGGTGGCCAGCCCAATCTCTTCACCCATGTCGATAAGACGTTTATAAAGGTCTTCCGCACTGACATGGTGATTGTCTGGACCCTGAAGCACTTCGAGGATTTTTAATCGAGGAAGCGTTACTTTCAGGCCAGCCTTCTTTAATGCGGTATTGTTGTCAGTCATGCGGAATCTGTCCTGTTGCTAAACGATTCACTTCTGAAGGAAGTGACAGAAAATGCACCTGGGTTAATGCGTCTCATTATAGAACTGCCATGCCTAAATGAAAACTGCAAGTCTCAGGCAAAATATGCTTATAAAAACGTGGTATCACCAACAAACTTGCTCAATGGAAACCACATTTTGCCAGGGAGACATTGTACAGGTCTGGGCGAAAAAGTTAAAAGTTTGTAGCAATTAATTTAATCGGTTTTACCTGGAAAACGGGCGCAACCTGCGTTGCGCCGTAGAAAAAATCAGGCGTTGAGAATATCGTCCAGGTGGAGTTCTTCACGGATCTGCTTAACCCACTTCTCTACACGCTCTGCCGTAAGCTCAGGCTGACGGTCTTCGTCAATGGCCAGACCGACAAAATGATCGTCATCGGCCAAGCCTTTAGAGGCTTCGAAGTGGTAACCGGCAGTCGGCCAGTGACCAACAATAACCGCGCCATTCGGCTCAATGATGTCGCGAATCGTCCCCAGCGCGTCACAGAAGTACTCGGCATAGTCTTCCTGATCGCCACAGCCAAACAGTGCGACCAGCTTCCCGTTGAAGTCCACCTCTTCCAGCGTCGGGAAGAAATCGTCCCAGTCGCACTGGGCTTCACCGTAGTACCAGGTTGGAATACCCAGCAGCAGAATGTCATAGCCCTCGAGATCTTCTTTGCTGCTCTTGGCGATGTCATGCACATCAGCAACGTCTTTACCGAGCTGTTTCTGAATGTTTTTTGCGATATTTTCGGTATTGCCGGTATCACTGCCGAAGAAAATGCCGATGATTGCCATGAGTAAAATAACCTCTTGAAACTTAATGGTATGGTGGCGCAATTCGGCCACGGATAAGGGCAATAATAGCAGAACTGGCAACCCTGCGGAAACCGCTATCGCGCAGGACTGCACTCTGTGCTACATGAAAAGGGCGATAAAGAGGTTTTTCAGACTTATGCCTGGCTGCGAAGCGTCTCAAGCTGAGCGATGAGCATCTCTTCAATAAGCTCGCTGCGGCTGATATTACGCGCCTCGGCCAGCTCGTTAAGCGCATCGACAGCGTCAGCGTTGAGCTTCAGTTCGACACGCTTAAGCCCACGATTTTTATCGCGTTTAAGCTGATTGCGTTTATTGATACGCAGCTGTTCATCGCGCGAAAGCGGATTCGTTTTCGGTCGTCCCGGTCGACGCTCATTCGCGAACAGATCTAGTGTCGTACGGTCCGTTTGTTCTTTGGCCATGATTCTGAGACTTCGGGGGAAACACGCCGCCCTGCTAAAGCCCGGGCGATAAGCGCGCCATCATACATCACCAAAAACGGCACGCCAACGACTGGAAGCCTGTCATCTTCCAGTCGCTCTCTTTTTAATCAATTTGCAGTATCAGCGAGATAGCGGCGGATAGCGCGCAGTACAGCGTCAGGTTTTTCGGCGTGAACCCAGTGCCCGGCCCCGGCAATCACGTGGGCGCGCGCCTGCGGGAACTGTGCCAGCAGCGTGTCGCGGTAAGCGTCGGTAATATAAGGAGAGTGGCCGCCGCGAATAAAGAGAGCAGGGTGCGGCCAGGCGGGGACGGTTTCCCAGCCCACGATGTTGTTGTACTGGTCCCACAGCACCGGCACGTTAAAACGCCATTGCCCGTCAACAAACGACTTCAAAAGGAACTGCACCACGCCTTCTTCATCAAGATGCTCACGCATAACCGTTGCCGCCTGCTGACGTGTGGAAACGCCAGCTGCCGTTACAGCATTAATTGCTGCGAAAATCTCATCATGACGTCGAACGTCGTAGTCCACAGGGGCAACATCAATGACCACAAGCCCGGAAATGCGTTCTGGCGCCAGCGCGGTGAGCGCCATAACCGCTTTACCGCCCATTGAATGCCCGATGAGGGTCACCTTCTGCAGATTGTGCGCATCAAGCGTATCCAGCAGGTCCTGCGCCATTGCCGCATAGGTCATTACGTCTGAGCGGCCGGAAAGCCCGTGATTGCGCATATCAACCTGTAGAATATCGTGATCGCTGACCAAATCGCGGGCCAGCACGCCCAGGTTATCCAGGCTGCCAAAAAGTCCATGAACCAGCACGATGGGGGAATTATTGTTCGGCGATTGTGCAGTTTGCGCTCGGGTATTCAATTTCATGGCAAAGTTCTTTTTTTACGTATGTCAGGTTAGGGTATCATGTTGACCATTCTGCCGCCCGGCTGCAAGGTTCCAGTTTAATCTGACTTTTGCCGCCAACCTGGTTTGACGCTATCCGCTGTTGGGATTTGACCTTATAATCCCAATGACTTGTATTCAGATAAGATATCGCACTGGATTAAGATGAAAACAATCGAAGTTGATGACGAACTCTATCAGTATATTGCCAGCCAGACGCGGCATATCGGGGAGAGCGCGTCCGACATTTTACGGCGCATGCTTAAAATTTCCGCCGCTTCACAGCCTGCCACCCCAGTTACCAAAGATGTCGTGTCTCAGCCGAGCGTTGCTGCACAGGCAAAACCTGCCGTGACGCCGGTAAAAGATAAAGTGCGCGCGATGCGTGAGCTGCTGCTCTCCGACGAATATGCGGAGCAGAAAAAGGCGGTCAACCGTTTTATGCTGGTGCTGTCTACACTTTACGCCCTGGATAACAAAGCGTTTGCTGAAGCGACCGAGTCGCTGCACGGCCGTACCCGCGTCTATTTCGCGGGCGACGAGCAGACGCTGCTGCAAAATGGCAATCAAACCAAACCTAAACATGTCCCTGGCACCCCGTACTGGGTGATCACCAATACCAATACGGGCCGCAAGTGCAGCATGATTGAACACATCATGCAGTCCATGCAGTTCCCGGCGGAATTGATTGAAAAGGTTTGCGGTACAATTTAACCCTTGCATCATAAGGACCCGGTAATGGCAAATCACAGCCGTGCAGGCCAACCTGCACAACAAAGCGATTTGATTAACGTCGCTCAGCTGACCGCGCAGTATTACGTGCTGAAACCGGTCGTGGGCAACGCAGAACACGCAGTGAAGTTTGGTACATCTGGTCACCGCGGCAGCGCGGCGCGCCACAGCTTTAACGAACCGCATATTCTGGCCATTGCTCAGGCCATTGCGGAAGAGCGCGCCAAAAACGGCGTTACCGGTCCGTGCTACGTGGGCAAAGATACCCATGCGCTGTCTGAACCGGCGTTCATTTCCGTGCTGGAAGTGCTGGCGGCAAACGGCGTTGACGTGATTGTGCAGGAGAACAACGGCTTCACCCCAACGCCAGCGGTATCAAACGCAATCCTTGTGCACAACAAAAAAGGTGGCGCACTGGCAGACGGGATCGTTATCACGCCATCCCACAACCCGCCGGAAGACGGTGGTATCAAATACAACCCACCTAACGGCGGCCCGGCTGACACCAACGTCACCAAAGTGGTGGAAGATCGTGCAAACGCGCTGCTGGCCGACGGCCTGAAAGGCGTTAAACGTATTTCTCTTGATGAAGCGATGGCCTCCGGCCACGTGAAAGAGCAGGATCTGGTTCAGCCGTTCGTGGAAGGGCTGGCGGATATCGTCGATATGGCGGCGATTCAGAAAGCCGGCCTGAAGCTGGGCGTGGATCCGCTGGGCGGCTCCGGTATTGAGTACTGGAAGCGCATCGCCGAGCACTACAAGCTGGATCTGACCATCGTGAACGATCACGTTGATCAGACCTTCCGCTTCATGCACCTGGACAAAGACGGCGCGATCCGTATGGACTGCTCCTCCGAGTGCGCGATGGCGGGCCTGCTGGCGCTGCGCGACAAGTTCGATCTGGCATTTGCTAACGACCCGGATTATGACCGTCACGGCATCGTCACCCCTGCCGGGCTGATGAACCCGAACCACTACCTGGCTGTTGCGATCAACTACTTGTTCCAGCACCGCCCGCAGTGGGGCAAAGAGGTGGCTGTCGGTAAAACGCTGGTCTCTTCTGCGATGATCGACCGCGTGGTGGACGCGCTGGGCCGCAAGCTGGTGGAAGTGCCGGTGGGCTTCAAGTGGTTCGTTGACGGTCTGCACGACGGCAGCTTTGGCTTCGGCGGCGAAGAGAGCGCGGGCGCGTCCTTCCTGCGCTTCGACGGCACCCCGTGGTCAACCGATAAAGACGGCATCATCATGTGCCTGCTGGCTGCGGAAATCACCGCGGTTACCGGTAAAAACCCGCAGGAACACTACAACGAGCTGGCGGCACGCTTTGGTGCGCCAAGCTATAACCGTATCCAGGCTGGCGCGACCTCTGCGCAGAAAGCTGCATTGTCCAAACTCTCCCCAGAGATGGTCAGCGCAAGTACCCTGGCAGGCGATCCGATCACTGCCCGTCTGACGGCGGCACCGGGTAACGGTGCGTCTATCGGTGGACTGAAAGTGATGACCGAAAATGGCTGGTTCGCCGCGCGTCCGTCCGGTACGGAAGATGCGTACAAAATCTATTGCGAAAGCTTCCTCGGCGCTGAGCACCGCCAGCAGATTGAGAAAGAAGCGGTAGAGATTGTCAGCGAAGTGCTGAAAAACGCGTAAGTGCGGTTCTGGTGCGGGCTGATGCCTCCACCCCGGCCCTCTCCCAAAGGGAGAGGGAGAAAAAGGCCCGGTAAGCGCTAGCGCCACCGGGCTTTTTTTTAACTATGCTTATTCTTCAATTCAAATCTCGGTGACACCAGACCGTACAGCGTCCAGCCCATAAAGGTCACCATCGCGCCATACAGCATCGCTTCCTGGCCGGATGAGTAGAGCGCATAGAAGCTGTAGATTGCCCCAATCAGCGCCACAATATTCGCCGCACGCGCTTTGCGTGGATCAACTTTCGCCACCTTCTGAATGATCGCCAGCGCCGCCATCGACAGAATATACGGAATGATATTCGTCACCACCGCCAGGTTGACCAGCACGTTAAACTGGCTGTTCAGGGACGGGCTAATGGTCATCAGCGACAATCCGCTCTGGAAGATGACAATTGCCAGCATACCCTGCACCGGCGCGTCGGCTTTGGTCACGCGGGAGAAGATTTTTGGGAAGTAACCTTCATCAGCCGAGGATTTAAACACCTGCGCGATGGTGAACTGCCAGCCGAGTAGCGAGCCGCAGCAGGACATCACCATCAGACCCATGATCACTTTCCCGACTTCCGGGGTGAACATCTGGGCAAAGGCCAGCCCGAACGGCGCCGTGGAGTTAGCCAGATCCATGTTTGGCACAATCCCGGCAATGACGTTAGTCGAGACGATATAGATCACCGCCGCGCCCAGCGTTCCGCCGAGGACCGCAATCGGCACGTTCTTCTCCGGGTTCTCTACCACTTCTGCGTTCGCACAGGCGGATTCCAGACCCAGGAAGGCCCAGAGCGTCATGGCGATAGACGAGCCCACTGCCGTAAAGAACGGCACGTGGTGCGGATTCCAGGAGTTGGCGTAGAGCGTTGGGCTGAACCAGAACCAGCCGATGATGCACAGGCCGACAACCGGGATAATCACGCCCCAGACGGTGATGCTGGAGAGCTGACCGGTAATGCGCGCGCCACCAAAATTGGCCACGGTGCAGATCCACAGAACCCCGATGGTCGCCAGCCCAATTTGTACCGGGCTGAGCGTCACGCCAAACAACTCCGTGCCGTAGCCGACGGCGGAAATGGCAATCGCCACGTTGGCGATCAGCAGCGATACGCCGTAGGTGTAGTTCGCCATAAAGTTGCCGGACTTACCAAAGGCGTACTCAGCATAGCCGCCCATGCCACCTGACTTGCGGCTGAACATCCCACACTTGGCGAACGCCCACGCCAGCGCCATCGATCCTACGGCGGTAACAAGCCAGGAGATAATCGAAATCGTCCCCACTTCGGCGAGCTTGGTGGGCAGCATAATAATCCCGGAACCCATCATGTTGACCATGGTAAGGATAGTCAGCTGCACCACGCCCATCTTATTGGACTTACTCATAATTTCTCTCCTTTCAGCAGCGCGGGCTGAGCGGCGGATTGTTTGATGACGTAGCAGCGAACCTGTTTGCGACCGTCACACTCCTCGACATACACGCCCTGCAACTCCGGCGCGAAGCCCGGCAGCAGGTTGATGCCTTCTTCCAGTGCGGCAAAGTAGCGCAGCACGGAACCGCCCCAGACTTCCCCTGGAACCACGCACAGCACCCCCGGTGGGTAAGGGAGCGCACCTTCAGCGGCGATGCGGCCTTCCGCGTCGCGCAGGGAGACCAGCTCGACCTCGCCGCGCAGGTAGGCGTAGTTCGCGTCCTGCGGGTTCATCATCACGCGTGGGAAGTGAGACTTGCGGAACATCTCTTTTTGCAGCTGCTTCACGTTGTGGCGGGCGTACAGGTCATGCATTTCCTGGCAGATCTGGCGCAGGGTGTAATCCGCGTAACGTTCCGGATGTTGTTTGTAGAGAGAAGGCAATACCTCTTTCAGCGGAACATCGCTCTCGAGCAGTTTTTCGAAGCGCACCAGCTGTGCCACAAGCTGCTGCAGCTTGCCCATATCTTCCGCCGGCGTGAGCAGGAACAGGATCGAGTTGAGATCGCATTTTTCCGGCACGATGCCGTTTTCGCGAAGGAAGTTGGCAAGGATAGTGGCGGGCACGCCGAAGTCGTCATACTCCCCGGTGCGGGCGTTAATGCCCGGCGTGGTCAGCAGGAGCTTGCACGGGTCGATAAAATACTGGTGCTCAGCGTAGCCTTCAAAAGCGTGCCAGTTTTCACCCGGCACGAAGTGGAAGAAGCGTAGATCGGTTGCAATCTCCGCCGTGTCCCAGCTTTCCCACGGACGGCCATCCACTGTCTCCGGCACGAACGGGCGCAGATACCGGCAGTTCTCCAGGATCAGCTTGCGCGCTTCGATACCGTTAACCACGCAGTCCATCCACATGTTGCGGCCGCTCTGGCCTTCATGCATGCGGGCGTTGATGTCCAGCGCAGCGAACAGCGGATAAAATGGGCTGGTGGAGGCGTGCATCATGAAGGCATTATTCAGCCGCTTATGTGGGACATAGCGCTGTTGCCCTTTGATATGGCTGTCTTTCTTATGGATTTGCGAGGTCTGCGAGAAGCCAGCCTGTTGTTTATGCACGGACTGGGTGACCAGGATCCCCGGATCGTTTTCGTTCAGCTCCAGCAGCAGCGGCGAGCAGTCGGCCATCATCGGAATAAACTGCTCGTAACCCACCCAGGCCGAGTCAAACAGGATGTAATCACACAGGTGCCCAATCTTATCCACCACCTGACGGGCGTTATAGATGGTGCCGTCGTAGGTACCCAGCTGGATAACCGCCAGACGGAACGGACGTTCGTCGCGCGCGCGGCCCGGCGCCACCTCTGCTACCAGCTCGCGCAGATAGCTTTCTTCGAAGCAGTGGGCGTCAATGCCGCCAATGAAGCCGTACGGGTTGCGCGCCGTTTCCAGATAGACCGGCGTTGCGCCAGCCTGGAGGAGTGCACCGTGATGGTTAGATTTGTGGTTATTACGGTCGAATAGCACCAGGTCGCCCGGGGTGAGCAGAGCGTTAAGCACCACTTTGTTGGATGACGAGGTACCGTTCAGCACGAAGTAGGTCTTATCGGCATTAAAGACTTTTGCCGCATGCTGCTGGGCGATGCACGGCGCGCCTTCGTGGATCAGCAGATCGCCCATCGCCACGTCGGCGTTGCACAGATCGGCGCGGAAAAGCGTCTCACCAAAGAAATCGACAAACTGATTGCCGGCAGGATGGCGGCGAAAGAACTGGCCACCCTGATGCCCCGGGCAGTCAAACGCGCTGTTGCCCTGTTTTACATAGTCGACAAGGGCGCGGAAAAACGGCGGGCGCAGCTGGGTTTCATACTTCTGGGCGGCCGCTTCCAGCTGGCGTCCATAAAAGTCGTTGCTGGTGTCTGAGAACTCAAATACGCCATGAATGCGAGATAAATAGTCTGCCGGGATGAACTCTTCTTTGTGCGTTGCGACAAATACGGGAATGCCAAAACCGGTGGCTTCTATTTCGTCCAGAATACCGCTGGCAATATCCGTAACCGTCAGAACAATGGCGGCAACATCAATATAATCAGAGGCGCGGACATCCACCAGTTCACGCTGGGTAGTAAAGCAATCCGGACATGCACGGCTGGCTGCGATTTTTAAACTTTTCATCTTTCTCTCTTTATTTTAGGTAATAAGCGTCCTTCGATTTCTTGCAAGAAAGAAATCGATAATTTTTCCGGAAAAAAAGCAAAGGGTGGCCGCTGATTAAAATCAGTGAATTGCTTTTTTGATGATTGAAATTCAGTCCGCCCGGTGCGGATGATTCTGAATCAGGATGAATGAGCGCACGAGATCACAGGCAATAGCCTGTAAAATAAGGTGTTTAAGGATAGCCTGTAAGCGAGTGCGCCAGAAGTCGAAGGACTACCGGGCATTAAAGAGATGAAAGTCAAAGCAGTTTCGGTGGGCAAACATCATGATATGTGTTGTCCGCCTTATATGGGGCATTAAGCGATTGTTGTTTTCCATGTTTCATTTTCCTTTCAGTAATTGAAAGCATGGTCATTTTATCCAGAAAAAGCCGATTAACCGTGAGGTAGATCACCGTTAACCGATCAAATCAGAAATAAATATTCGTTTAAAATGAATATCGCAGATCAAAACTCTGATTTGTTGATGATGCGTTAACGGGTTGTTCTGTTAATGTTTTAAATGAGCGAAAATAACCCGCAAAAATAACGCATGGGTTATTTGTGAAATATTTTCTGAGGGATTTCGTTTTATTTAAAAATAAAGTGAATAGTTATTCAAAGCATAAACCGATAACCGATACCGGTTTCAGTTAATAGATGGCGAGGGCGAGCGGGGTCGACTTCGAGTTTCTGACGAAGATGTCCCATATATATGCGTAGATAATGACTATGTTCTACAGCATTGGGTCCCCACACCTGACTTAACAGCTGGCGCTGGGTGAGTACCTTGCCGTGGTTGTTGAGCAGTACGGCGAGCAGGCGAAATTCTATTGGCGTGAGGTGAATTTCCTCATCGCCGCGCACAATGCGCCGCGCGGCCAGGTCAACCCGGATATCCCCAAACGTGTAGGTTGGGTCAGCGGGCGTGGTTGCGCTGTGGCGGCGCAGCGCCACGCGCAGGCGAGCCTGTAGCTCGCCGATACCAAAAGGTTTAATCAGATAATCGTCCGCCCCGGCATCCAGCGCCGCGATTTTATCCGTCTCTTCTGTACGGGCCGAGAGCACGAGGATCGGCATCTGGCTCCACTGACGCACTTCCCGGATAAAATCAATGCCGTCACCGTCCGGCAGGCCAAGATCGAGGATCACCAGGTCCGGCTTGCGGGTGGCGGCTTCAATTAAACCCCGCTGAAGCGTACCCGCATCATGAACGCGCAGACCATCGCCTTCCAGCGCAGCGCGCAGAAACCGGCTAATGGCGATCTCATCTTCAACAATCAGAACGTTGATCACAAATCCTCTGGTAATTCATTAAGTTCTGGCGGGGTTTCCAGAGGAAGTGTAACACAAAAACGCGCGCCGCCTTCCGGACGATTCTCCGCGGAGATGGTCCCGCCATGGACGTCAATAATTGCCTGGCAAATCGCCAGCCCCAGCCCCACGCCCGGAATGGCCGACTCCTTATTGCCGCGCGCGAATTTTTCAAAAATAGCCATCTCCTGCCCGGCAGGAATGCCCGGTCCGGTATCCCAGACGTCAAGATGAAGCGTTCCATCGTCCACCGTAGCATCCACGCCAATCCGGGCGCTGGCACCCGCATATTTGCCGGCATTTTCCAGCAGGTTGATCAGCACCCGCTCAAAGAGCGGGCCATCAACGTGAATTAACGTCAGTGGCTCGGGCATGTTCAGCGCAATATGCCGCCCGCCTAAGCCAGGTTCGAGCATTTTCAGCGCGCTGCCCACCACTTCTTCGAGCGTGAGCCACTCTTTTTTGAGGTTAAAACCGCCTGACTGGATACGCGCCATATCGAGCAAGTTATTCACCAGGCGCGTGGTATTCAGCACATGCTGGCGGATTTCGCTGGCCTGAAGGGCGTGTTTGGAGCCTTCCGCTGCCAGGTCCAGCGTCAGAATTTCTGACTGGCCAAACAGGACGGTAAGTGGCGTACGCAGATCGTGAGACAGCGCCGCCAGCAGCGAGTTACGAATGCTTTCCCGCTCGCTCGCCAGCCGGGCCTGTTCTTCGCTGGCGGTGAGCGCCAGCCGTTCCAGCGCGCTGGCAACCAGCAGGGTAAAGGTCTCCAGCAGTCGCTGCTGTTCGGGGATCATCAGCTGGCGCAGGTTGGAGGGCTCAACAATCACCAGCCCCTGATTTTTATCGGCACTGCGCAGCGGCAGAATTTGATAGGGCACGCCGGGCAGGGTGTCAGTCCCTGCGCCCGCGGGTAGCCCTTTATCAAAGCTCCAGCGCGCGATGGCTTCATCCCAGGGCGTCATGCCTGAGGCCGACGTCAGCGGGCGCAGCTTACCGTGTTCGTCAGGGAGTAAAATCAGGTTGCTGGCATGAAACGTCGAGCGAATAAACTGCTCGCTGGTCTGCACAATATCCAGCGGCGTACGGCCCACCGCCAGCGATTTAGACATCTCATACAGATGGCGCGTGCGCTGTTCGCGATAGCGGGCGATACGCGCCTGGTAGCGCACGCCGGCCGTCAGGTTCCCGATCACCAGCCCGACGGTGAGCATCACGCCGAAGGTGAGGATGTATTGCACGTCTGAAACCGCGAGCGTCCCGCGAGGATCAATAAAGAATAGATCGAAGCTGATGACGTTGATCACCGTCGCCAGTACCGACGGCCAGCGTCCGTAAAAGAGCGCCACCACCACTACGCCAAGCAGGTAGATCATCACCAGGTTGGCCGCGTCGAAGGCAATCAGCCATTTGCTGGCAATAATAGTGATCAGGGCGCAGAGCACAACGGCGACAAAACAGCCGCGAAGCTGAATGCGCCATTTATCGCTGAAGGCTCGGCTGTCCGGGGCGCGGCTGGGTAACGGCGTGGGCTTGTCATCCAGCGCCACGATCACCAGATCCAGATCCGGCGCGCGGCGGGCCAGCTTGTCGGCAAAGGATTCGCGGCTAAACCAGCGGCGATGCTGGCGGCGGCCAATGACAATTTTCCCCAGATTATGCTCTCGCGCGTAGCGCAGTATGGCTTTATCTTCCTGTGGATCGGAGAGCGTTGCGGTTTC
Source organism: Enterobacter sp. ECC_219_Taxon_10 (assembly GCF_058354905.1). Lineage (NCBI taxonomy): Bacteria > Pseudomonadati > Pseudomonadota > Gammaproteobacteria > Enterobacterales > Enterobacteriaceae > Enterobacter > Enterobacter sp. ECC_219_Taxon_10. Next base: position 1,431,658 of record NZ_CM178005.1, read on the forward strand.
AGCGCCCAGCTCCTGCGCCAGGCGCAGCGAACTCAGGATCGCGCGGCGCTGGTTTTCGGGCAGAGCGTGCAACTGCGGCGTTTCGACATACACTGCATGCCAGACGCTGCCAAATTTGGCTGCCAGGCGCGCAGCGGTGCGGACCAGCTTTTCATTGCCGCTGCCGTGCCCCACGCACAGCAGGATGGCATCCCGCGTATGCCAGACGCGCTCCTGGCCCTGCAGGTCGCGCCAGGCGCGCATCTGATCGTCGACGCGATCGGCAGTACGACGCAGAGCCAGCTCGCGCAGGGCAATCAGGTTACCTTTTCGGAAAAAATGTTCGATGGCGCGCTCGGCCTGGCCGGCGATGTAGACTTTGCCTTCATGCAGGCGCTGGCGTAAATCATCGGGGGGCAGGTCGACCAGCACCACCTCGTCCGCGGAATCAAAGAAGGGATCCGGCACCGTCTCTCGCACCTGAATGCCGGTCACGCCGCTGACCACGTCGTTCAGGCTTTCCAGATGCTGAACGTTAACCGTCGTGAAAACATCGATGCCGGCTTCAAGTAGCTCTTCAACATCCTGCCAGCGTTTTGGGTGGCGTGAGCCTGGCGCATTGCTGTGCGCCAGTTCGTCCATCAGGATAAGGGCGGGACGGCGGGCGAGGGCGGCATCAATATCAAACTCAGTGACTAACCGACCACGGTGGCTGATGCGGCGGGGCGGCTGGGTAGCCAGCCCTTTCAGCAGCGACGCCGTCTCTTTACGTCCGTGGGTTTCAACCACGCCGATCAGAATATCGAGCCCCTGCGCCCGAAGCCGCTGGGCTTCTGTCAGCATGGCGAAGGTTTTCCCGACGCCCGCGCAGGCGCCAAAGAAAATTTTCAGTTTGCCGCGATGGGCTTCAGCCGTCTGTTCAAGCAGCCTGTCCGGATCCGGGCGCATGGGCTCGTCGGTCATTTAGTTTTTCCTTAGCGCGTCCAGCGCCAGATTCAGCTCAACAATATTCACCACGGGCATGCCGATGAAGCTGACCAGCGGTTTTTGCGTGTGCTCAGCAACCAGCTTGCTCACCTGTTCGATGGTCAACTGACGGGCGGCGGCGACGCGCGGGATTTGCCAGGCCACTGCTGCCGGGGTCAGGCTGTAGTCCAGCCCGCTGGCCGAGGCGGTTACCAGCTCGACGGGCACCTCACGGCTGGCCTGAGGATTGGCAGCGCGCAGGGCTGCCACGCGCTCAGCAACGGCTTTATCCAGCTCAGGGTTGCTGCCCGCCAGGTTACTGCCGCCGGATGCCATCGGATTATACGGGCTTTCGGCAGTGGCGGAAGGGCGACCCTGGAAGTAACGAGCATCCGTAAAGTTCTGACCAATCAGGCGCGAACCGCGATTTTCACCGTTTTGCATAATCAGCGAGCCGTTGGCCTGATCCTTAAACCACCACTGGCCCAGCGCGGTAGTTACCAGCGGGTACAGCCCGCCGGTAATGAGAGACAGCAGAATAAACAGAAGTATAGCGGGGCGTAACATTGTCATTTGATTCACCTTTTAAACCAGCCCGAACAGGGTCAACAGCAGGTCGATAGCCTTGATACCGATGAAAGGCACCACCAGCCCGCCCAGGCCGTAAATCCACAGGTTGCGGCGCAGCATGGCGGCCGCCGTAAGTGGCTTATAGCTCACGCCCTTCAGCGCCAGCGGGATCAGGAAGACAATAATCAGGGCGTTAAAGATCACGGCGCTCAGAATGGCCGATGCCGGGGAGTGCAGGTGCATCACGTTCAGCGCGTTTAATTGCGGATAGGTCGCGGCAAACGCGGCCGGAATGATGGCGAAGTACTTTGCCACATCGTTAGCGATACTGAACGTGGTCAGCGAACCGCGCGTCATCAGCATCTGCTTGCCAATGTGCACCACCTCAATCAGCTTGGTTGGGTTTGAGTCGAGGTCGACCATGTTCCCCGCCTCTTTTGCCGCCTGGGTACCGGAGTTCATCGCCACCGCCACGTCGGCCTGCGCCAGGGCAGGGGCGTCGTTGGTACCGTCACCGGTCATGGCGACCAGACGGCCTTCCGCCTGATACTGACGGATCAGCGCGAGCTTCGCTTCCGGCGTGGCCTCGGAAAGGAAATCATCCACGCCCGCCTCGGCGGCAATCGCCGCGGCGGTAAGACGGTTATCCCCGGTGATCATCACCGTTTTGATGCCCATTTTACGCAGCTGGGCAAAGCGCTCCTTGATGCCGCCTTTGACGATATCCTTCAGGGCAATCACCCCCAGCACGTTCGAGCCTTCTGCCACCACCAGCGGCGTGGCCCCCTGACGGGCCACGCTTTCGACCAGGCTGTCCACTTCTGGCGGGAAGTGGCCATTGTTTGCCTCAATGTGGCGACGAATGGCGTCAACGGAGCCTTTACGGATCATCCGGTCCTGAATGTTAATACCGCTCATGCGGGTTTGCGCCGTGAAGGGCACGAAGGTGGCATGCAGGCTCTGAACGTCGCGCTGGCGAAGGTTAAAACGCTGCTTGGCGAGGATCACGATACTGCGACCTTCAGGGGTTTCATCGGCAAGCGAGGAGAGCTGCGCGGCGTCCGCCAGCGTTTTTTCATCCACGCCCGGAGCGGGTAAGAATTCGGACGCCTGGCGGTTACCGAGGGTAATGGTCCCGGTTTTATCCAGCAGCAAGACATCCACGTCACCGGCTGCTTCAACCGCACGCCCGCTGGTGGCGATGACGTTTGCACCGAGCATGCGGCTCATGCCGGCCACGCCGATGGCCGACAGCAGGCCGCCGATGGTGGTGGGGATCAGGCAGACCAGCAGCGCCACCAGCACCGTGATGGTGACCGCGGTGCCGCCGTAAGCGGAGAACGGCCACAGCGTCGCGGTTGCCAGCAGGAAGACGATTGTCAGGGCCACCAGCAGGATGGTCAGGGCGATTTCGTTAGGTGTTTTACGGCGCTGGGCGCCTTCCACCATGGCGATCATCCTGTCGAGGAAAGTTTCGCCCGGGTTGACGCTGCACTGGATCACCAGCCAGTCGGAAAGAATGCGCGTCCCGCCCGTCACGGAGGCAAAATCGCCGCCGGATTCACGGATCACCGGCGCGGACTCTCCGGTAATGGCGCTTTCGTCTACCGATGCGCCACCCTCAATGACTTCACCGTCGCAGGGGATGATGTCTCCGGCTTCCACCAGCACCACATCGCCTTTGCGCAGTTCATCCGCCGGAACGTGGTCCATCTGCGCGCCGTATTTCGGCTCACGCAGCTTGCGCGCAAACGCCGTTTTTTTCACCCCTTTCAGGCTGTTGGCCTGCGCTTTACTCCGGCCTTCCGCCAGCGCTTCCGCAAAGTTGGCGAACAGCACGGTAAACCACAGCCACAGGCTGATGGCGCCGGTAAACATCGCGTTTCCCGGCATGTGGCCCGTCCCCATGGCAATCGCCAGGGCGGTGGTCAGGACGCTTCCCGCCCAGACAATAAACATCACCGGGTTGTGCCACTGCACGCGCGGGCTCAGCTTTTTGACCGCATCCATAAGCGCCTGACGAACTAACGTCGGTTCGAGCAGGGCCAGTTGTTTACGACTCATGACAAATACTCCGCAAAATCAGCGTAAAGAGAGAGTTTCCGCGACCGGGCCTAACGCGAGGGCGGGGATAAAGGTCAGGGCGCCGACCAGCAACACGGTGCCCGTCAGCAGGCCGATAAACAGCGCGCCGTGGGTCGGTAATGTCCCGGTGGTGGTCGGTTGAATTTTCTTATTCACCAGCGATCCGGCAATCGCCATGACCGGCACAATGACCCCGAAGCGACCCACGAACATGCAGAACGCCAGCAGGCAGTTCCAGAACGGTGAGTTGGCGCTTAAGCCCGCAAAGGCGCTGCCGTTGTTGTTGGCGGCAGAGGAGACTGCATAAAGCACTTCACTAAAGCCGTGAATGCCGGGGTTAAAGATGCCGCTGCGTCCGGCCTCGGTCATCAGCGCCAGCGCGGTGCCGAGCAGCACAAGCGCCGGGGTGACCAGAATCGCCAGCGCGGTTAACTTCATCTCGCGAACGTCGATTTTTTTACCGAGGTATTCCGGGGTGCGGCCAATCATCAGACCGGCAATAAATACCGCCAGCAGTACGAACAGCAGCATGCCGTAAAGACCTGAACCCACGCCGCCAAACACCACCTCGCCAATCTGCATCAGCCACATCGGGATCATGCCGCCAAGCGCGGTGAAAGAGTCGTGCATGGCGTTCACCGCCCCGCACGAGGCCGCCGTAGTGACCACCGCATACAGGCTGCTGGCGAGAATGCCGAAGCGGCTCTCTTTCCCTTCCATATTGATATTGCTATTCGCCCCAAGCTGCATGAAATGGCTGTTACCGTTCCATTCCGCCCACATCACCAGCGCCACGCAGACCACGAAGATCAGCGACATGGTCCAGAGCAGGGTGCGGCCCTGACGGCGATCGTTGACCACGTCACCAAAGGCAAAGCAGAGCGCAGCGGGGATCAGGAAGATCGCCAGCATCTGCACAAAATTGGTCAGGGCGGTAGGGTTTTCAAACGGATGCGACGAGTTGGCGTTGAAGAAGCCGCCCCCGTTCGTCCCGAGCATCTTGATGGCTTCCTGTGACGCCACTGGCCCCATCGGCAGGAGCTGTTTTGCGCCTTCAAGCGAGGTATAAGGCGTGTAAGGCAGCAGGTTTTGCAGGCTGCCCTGCTGAATAAAGAACAGCGCGATAAGCAGCGCAATCGGCAGCAGGATCCACAGCGTAATGCGCGTTAAATCCACCCAGGCGTTACCCAGAGTACTGATTTTTTGACGCGCAAACGCACGCGTCAGCGCGAAAATTACCGCGATACCACTGGCGGCAGAGAGGAAGTTCTGCACGGTTAACCCAGCCATCTGGCTGAAATAGCTGAGCGTGGTTTCACCGGCATAGGACTGCCAGTTGGTGTTGGTAACGAAACTGACTGCCGTATTCAGCGCCAGGTGCCAGGACAGGCCCGGCAACTGTTGCGGATTCAGCGGCAGGATGCCCTGAAGCATCAGCATGGCAAAAAGTGCAATCAGCCCGACAATATTCAGCAGCAGAATGGCGATCAGATATTCACGCCAGCTCATCTCCCGATCGTCGATTCCCAGTACGCGCCAGATCCCTTTCTCAACGCTTCCCGTGCCGGGCAGGGGGACGTTGTTGATAAGCCGTGCCAGTCCCGTTCCCAGCAGCCTTGCCAGAACGAACAATACCACTAAGAAACTGGCAATAAGCAAAAACGCCTGAGCAGTCATCAGAATGCCTCCGCGTTAATCAGGGCATAGACCAGATAACCCAATAACAGGAACACCAGCACGATGCCGGCAATAAGACCTGCACTCACAATCCACCTCCGGGTGACTTTTGTTGTTGTGCTAACGGTAGGATTTACGGCGCAAAGATTTCGCAAAAATGCGGAGGGCGGATGTAAAAAAAGTATAAAAATGCCAAAGGCCACAAATTAACTATTGATAAGTAAACTGTTAACTTTTTTGTAACTTAATTACGGCGGAAGTGTAAATATTCACTAAATGGATAAAAATAAGTGGTCGGATGAGTAGTAAAATTACACGCAAAGCGATATTATTTTAGCCAGGTCACAGATTTCACATTTTCCGGAGAAGATTTCCGGCCAACTACAGGGGAGAAAAATATGGATCTTTATAAAGAGTATCCGGCTCATATCGTGTTCATGCGTCGCACTTTCGCCGTAGTGGCTGGCGTGCTGGCCCTGCCGGTGATGCTGTTCTGGAAAGATCGTGCGCGTTTTTACAGTTATCTGCACCGCGTCTGGGCGAAAACCAGCGAAAAGCCGGTGTGGATGGATCAGGCCGAGAAAGCGACCTGCGATTTCTACTGAAACGACGCTGACGCGTAGCTATAAAAAAAACCGCCAATAGCAATATGGCGGTTTTTTTGTCCCTCGGGATTCGCGGTCCGTTGGGTGGTCTTGCAGCCCCTACCCGGGATTCTTATCATACCCTCCTGTAATCAGATGGCAACCCCTCGAAACCTTTATAAATTCCTAATTTTATTCGAGTATCTTACCTTTATAGCGGATGTTAATTATGATGCTGCGTCCCTTTCCGCCATCTCGCAAATGGGCATCGGTCCTGGGAAAGGTGTATTTACAGCCGTAAAGCAGCCCGCCTACCCGGGCTTGTGTCCACCGACTTATCACCGGTGGTGAACGGTGGAGCGGTTAGCTGCAGGGACCGCATAATGAAACGCTATTTTTGCATCGCGTTCATTGTCGCCAGCGTACTCGTTGTAAAGAGCGATGAACCGAATGTGTTTGTCGCTTTAACTACGATAGCGCAGGACAAGTAGCGTTAAGGCCGCCTCGAGCGGCCTTTTTTATTTCATCCCGTCTACACTTCATGGCAAAGTAGTTCAATGCATGCTTTTTCCTTTTACGGCATGCCCTTATGGACATAATGGATATTCGCCTGGAGTTTTATGCCCACCCATCTGGTTTGGTTTCGCGCGGATTTGCGCGTACATGACAACATCGCACTCGCGGCGGCCTGTCGCGCCAAAGACGCTAACGTATTGGCTCTGTTTATGGCTACGCCCGAGCAGTGGCGGCAGCACGATATGGCTCCGCGGCAGGCGGCTTACCTCAAATCCCATCTGAACGAACTGCAACGCGCGCTTGCCGAAAAAGGCATTCCGCTGATCTACAAAGAGGTCAGCGATTTTACCGCGCAGCTTCATATGCTGCAGGAGATATGTCAGCAGAACGGCGTTACGCATCTTTTTTATAACTACCAGTACGAACTGAACGAACAGCAGCGGGATCGCCAGCTGGAGAAAATGCTCGGAGAGGTGGTTTGTGAGGGATTTGATGACAGCGTGATGCTGGCACCGGGCAGCGTGATGACCGGCGGTCACGAAATGTATAAAGTGTTTACGCCGTTTAAAAATGCTTTTGTTAAACGCCTGAAAGAGGCGCTGCCGGAGTGCGTACCTGCGCCCGCCGTCAGAGGGGAGGTTATAACCAATCAGCCTGAATTAACGTTTAGCTATCCCCAACAGGCATTTGATGAACTACTGTTTCCTGCCAATGAGAAGGCCGCTATTGCGAAGCTGCGCCAGTTTTGCAAACAGGGTGCGGGAGAGTACGACGCGCGCAGGGATTTCCCGGCAATTGAAGGAACAAGCCGTTTATCGGCAAGCCTGGCGCTGGGCGTGCTCTCTCCTCGCCAGTGTTTACATCGTCTTCTGGCCGAACAGCCGCAGGCGCTGGACGGAGGGGCGGGCTCGGTGTGGCTGAACGAACTTATCTGGCGCGAATTCTATCGCCATCTGATGACCTATCATCCCGATCTCTGTAAGCATCGTCCGTTCATTCCCTGGACCGATAACGTCAAATGGCAGCACGATGAGGCGCTTTTACAGGCCTGGCAAAAAGGGGAGACAGGCTTTCCGATTGTTGATGCCGCCATGCGCCAGCTAAATGAAACCGGGTGGATGCACAACCGTCTGCGAATGATTACCGCCAGCTTCCTTGTGAAAGATCTGCTTATCGACTGGCGCGTTGGGGAGCGCTATTTTATTTCTCAGCTGATTGACGGTGACCTGGCGGCAAATAACGGCGGCTGGCAGTGGGCGGCCTCTACCGGCACCGATGCGGCTCCCTATTTCAGGATTTTTAATCCGACTACCCAGGGGCAAAAATTTGATGCTAACGGCGACTTTATTCGCCGCTGGTTGTCCGCGCTCAGGAACGTTCCTGCAAAAGCGATCCACGACCCGTGGGCATGGGCGGATAAACAGGGCGTAAAGCTCGATTATCCCCGCCCGATCGTTGACCATAAACAGGCGCGCGTCGCCACGCTGGCGGCGTACGAGGCCGCACGAAAAGTTTGAGAGAATGATGATGAAAAACAGTGAACTGGAACGCCTGATTAACGAAAAGCTTAATACCGCCTCCTTCAGCGACTACGGCCCGAATGGCCTGCAGGTGGAAGGGCGCGAAACGGTGCAGAAAATCATCACCGGCGTGACGGCAAGCCAGGCGCTGCTGGATGAGGCGGTGCGTCAGGACGCCGATGCGGTGATTGTCCATCACGGCTACTTCTGGAAAAACGAATCGCCGATTATTCGCGGCATGAAGCGCAATCGCCTCAAAACGCTGCTGGCGAATGACATCAACCTGTACGGTTACCATCTGCCGCTGGATGCACATCCGGAACTGGGGAATAACGTCCAGCTGGCGCAGCTGTTGGGGATTACCGTAATGGGCGAAATCGAGCCGCTGGTGCCGTGGGGTGAACTGTCGATGCCGGTACCGGGCCTGGAGCTGGCTTCCTGGATCGAGGCGCGCCTGGGGCGTCGTCCGCTGTGGTGCGGCGATACCGGGCCGGATAAGGTGAAGCGTGTGGCCTGGTGTACCGGCGGCGGTCAGGGCTTTATCGACAGCGCCGCGCGCTTTGGTGTCGATGCGTTTATTACCGGCGAAGTCTCCGAGCAGACGGTTCACTCTGCGCGCGAGCAGGGGCTGCATTTTTACGCGGCAGGCCACCACGCTACCGAGCGCGGCGGTATTCGCGCCCTCAGCGAGTGGCTGACGGAAAATACCGATCTTGATGTGACTTTTATTGATATTCCTAATCCGGCCTGATGAGAGGTAGTTAAGTGCAGCGAGCGCGTTGTTATCTTCTGGGTGAAACCGCAGTCGTTCTGGAGCTTGAACCGCCGGTTACGCTCGCCACGCAGAAGCGTATCTGGCGGCTGGCACAGCGTCTGCCCGACATGCCGGGCGTCGTTGAGGCCATTCCGGGTATGAATAATATCACGGTGGTGTTGCGTAACCCGCACACGGGGGCGCTGGATGCGATTGAGCGCCTGCAGCGCTGGTGGGAGGAGAGCGAAGCGCTGGAGCCGGAATCGAGGACGATTGAGATCCCGGTTGTTTATGGCGGTAAGGGCGGCCCCGATCTGCGCGTAGTAGCCGAACACTGCGGTCTCACGGAAAAGCAGGTTGTTGAACTGCACAGCTCGGTGGAGTACGTCGTCTGGTTTCTGGGTTTTCAGCCGGGCTTTCCGTATCTGGGCGGACTATCTCCCCGGCTGCATACCCCGCGTCGGGCCGAACCGCGCCTGAGCGTTCCCGCGGGAACGGTGGCGATTGGCGGTGAACAAACCGGAATTTATCCGCTTACCTCACCGGGCGGCTGGCAGCTTATCGGGCACACCTCCATGCCGCTATTTGAACCGGGGCAGGATACGCCGATCCTCCTGCAACCGGGTGATACCCTGCGCTTTATCCCGCAGAAGGAGGGGGTATGTTAACGCTTATTCGCGCGGGGCTTTACACCTCCGTTCAGGATGCCGGGCGCTTTGGCATGCGCCAGTCCGGCGTGAGCTACTGCGGCGCGCTTGACCGCCCATCGCTGGAGATTGCCAACCTGCTGGTCGGCAACCCGGGCAGTACGGCGGCGCTAGAAATTACTCTGGGTCAGTGTGTGATTGAGTTTGGTCAGGAGACCTGGTTCGCCTTAACCGGCGCGGGCTGCGACGCGACGCTGGACGGCAAAGCGGTGTGGACCGGCTGGCGTCTGCGGGCGAAGGCCGGGCAGCGCTTGACGCTCAAACGTCCGCTCCACGGTGTGCGTAGCTATCTTGCGGTGGCGGGGGGCATTGACGTGCCGGAGGTGTTGGGGTCATCCAGTACCGATCAAAAAGCGGGCATCGGCGGACATGAAGGGCGCCTGCTGCGCGACGGGGATCGCCTGGCGATTAAGCCGTCAGCGCGCCATTTCTCCACCACGCAGGGCGTAAAACAACTGCTGTGGGGGAACGTGATCCGTGCCTTGCCGGGACCGGAATATCAGGAGTTTGATGAGGCTTCTAAAGAGTCGTTCTGGCGCGCGCCGTGGAAGATCAGCCCGCAGAGTAACCGCATGGGCTACCGTCTGCAGGGGCAGCCGCTGACCCGCACGACGGACCGGGAGCTGCTTTCCCACGGCTTGCTGCCGGGCGTGATTCAGGTGCCGGGCAACGGGCAGCCCATCGTGCTGATGAACGATGCGCAAACCACCGGCGGTTACCCGCGCATTGCCTGTATTATCGACGCGGATCGCTACCATCTGGCGCAAATTCCTCTCGGCCAGCCGATTCATTTCGTACAGTGTTCGCTGGAGGAGGCGCTGAAAGCGCGGCAGGATCAGCAGCGTTATCTCGAACAGCTGGCGTGGAGGCTTGATGGTAAAAATTGATTTAAACGCCGATCTTGGGGAGGGCAGCAGCGCCGATGCGGAACTGATGACCCTGGTCTCCTCGGTCAATATCGCCTGCGGCTTTCACGCGGGGGATGCGCAAACCATGCTGGAGAGCGTGCGTAATGCCATTAAAAACGGCGTGGCGATTGGCGCTCACCCGAGCTTCCCTGACCGGGAGAACTTTGGCCGCACGGCGATGGATCTGCCCCCTGAGACGATCTACGCGCAAATGCTCTACCAGATCGGTGCGCTGGAGGTGATGGTGCGCGCTGAGCACGGCGTGCTGCGCCACGTGAAGCCGCACGGTATGCTCTACAATCAGGCGGCGAAAGATGCTGCTCTGGCGGACGCCATTGCCCGCGCGGTGCGGGACTGCAATCCGCAGCTGATTTTGGTGGGCCTGGCGGGCAGCGAGCTTATTCGCGCCGGAGAGCGGCTGGGGCTGACGACGCGGCAGGAAGTCTTTGCCGATCGGGGATACATGCCGGACGGCAGTCTTGTTCCGCGCACGCAGGCCGGTGCGCTGATTACTGATGAAGGCAAAGCGCTGGCGCAGACGCTGGAGATGGTGCGCGCCGGGCGGGTTACCGCCGTGGATGGAACTTCGGCAATTGTTCAGGCCGATACGGTGTGTTTACACGGCGACGGTGAGCATGCGCTCCAGTTCGCGCGCCGCCTGCGGGCAGCGTTCTCTGAAGAGGGCATCCTCGTCAGCGCCGAATAATGACGATAAGGATACAAAAATGCCAGAAGGTCCGGAGATCCGCCGCGCGGCGGATAGCCTGGAGGCGGCGATCAAGGGCAAACCCCTGACCGATGTCTGGTTTGCTTTTCCTCAGCTAAAACCGTTTGAATCAGAGCTGGTGGGGCAGACGGTGACCCACATTGAAACGCGCGGCAAAGCGTTGCTCACGCATTTTTCCCATAACCTGACGTTATATAGCCATAACCAGCTTTACGGCGTCTGGCGCGTGGTGGAGTCGGGTGAACAGCCGCAAACCACCCGCGTGCTGCGCGTCAGGCTGCAAACGGCGGATAAGGCGATCCTGCTGTACAGCGCGTCAGATATCGAAATGTTAACGCCGGAGCAGCTGCTCACGCATCGATTTCTTCAGCGCGTCGGGCCGGACGTGCTGGACATGCGCCTGACGGCGAGTGACGTGAAGGCGCGTCTGTTATCACCAAAATTCCGCAACCGTCAGTTTTCCGGGCTGTTGCTCGATCAGGCATTCCTGGCCGGATTAGGTAACTACCTGCGGGTGGAGATCCTCTGGGAAGTGGGGCTGGCGCCGCAGCACAAGGCCTCACAGCTGAGCGATGATCAGCTGGAGGCGCTGTCGCAGGCGTTGCTGGATATTCCGCGGCTGTCTTACAACACGCGCGGCGTGGTGGATGAGAACAAGCATCACGGGGCGCTGTTCCGGTTCAAGGTGTTTCATCGGGCGGGTAAGAAGTGCGAGCGGTGTGGCGGGATAATTGAGAAGACCACGCTCTCTTCACGACCGTTTTACTGGTGTCCTCGGTGCCAGACGTAAAAAAGCCGGGTGGCGGCTACGCCTTACCCGGCTTACATTTCGCACTTGTAGGCCCGGCAAGCGAAGCGCCGCCGGGCGTGTTTATTAGCGCTTAATATCAGACTTAAAATCACGCTGCTCGTAGCCGGTATACAGCTGACGAGGACGAGCAATTTTCATGCCTTCGCTGTGCATTTCGTTCCAGTGCGCAATCCAGCCCACGGTACGCGCCATGGCGAAGATCACGGTGAACATGGAAGACGGAATGCCCATCGCTTTCAGAATAATGCCAGAGTAGAAATCGACGTTCGGGTAGAGTTTCTTCTCGATGAAGTACGGGTCGTTCAGCGCGATGTGTTCCAGCTCCATCGCCACTTCCAGCAGATCATCTTTGGTACCCAGCTCTTTCAGCACTTCGTGGCAGGTCTCACGCATGACGGTGGCGCGCGGGTCGTAGTTTTTGTAAACACGGTGACCGAAGCCCATCAGGCGGAAGGAGTCATTCTTGTCTTTCGCACGACGCACGAACTCAGGAATATGCTCAACGGTGCTGATCTCTTCCAGCATCTTCAGAGCCGCTTCGTTCGCGCCGCCGTGCGCCGGTCCCCACAGGGAGGCGATGCCCGCAGCGATACAGGCGAACGGGTTCGCGCCTGAAGAGCCTGCGGTACGGACGGTAGAGGTAGAGGCGTTCTGTTCGTGGTCAGCGTGCAGGATCAGAATACGGTCCATTGCGCGTTCCAGCACCGGGTTCACTTCGTACTCTTCGCACGGCGTGGAGAACATCATGCGCAGGAAGTTACCGGCGTAGGAGAGGTCGTTACGTGGGTACACAAACGGCTGGCCGATGGAGTATTTGTAACACATCGCCGCCATGGTAGGCATTTTGGACAGCAGACGGAACGCCGCGATATCACGGTGACGCGGGTTATTCACGTCAAGAGAATCGTGGTAGAACGCCGCCAGCGCACCGGTAATACCGCACATCACCGCCATCGGGTGAGAGTCACGACGGAACGCATGGAACAGACGGGTAATCTGCTCATGGATCATGGTGTGACGGGTTACGGTGGTTTTGAATTCATCGTATTGCGCCTGCGTCGGCTTTTCGCCGTTAAGCAGGATGTAGCACACTTCCAGGTAGTTGGATTCGGTGGCTAACTGATCGATGGGGAAGCCGCGATGGAGCAGGATACCTTCGTCACCGTCAATGTAGGTGATTTTGGATTCGCAAGATGCGGTAGAGGTAAATCCAGGGTCAAAGGTAAATACTCCTTTGGAACCCAGCGTACGGATATCAATAACATCCTGACCGAGCGTGCCTTTTAGCACATCCAGTTCAATAGCATCATCACCATTTAGGGTGAGTTTTGCCTTTGTATCAGCCATTTACGGTCTCCTTAGCGCCTTATGCTTAAGACTGCTTTTACCGGATTTGCATTCAGCTGTTAATCACCGTTACCAGATTGTTATTTGGCTTACCGCTCAGCTCACGAGGAGTAACCAGGGTACAGAGCTATGGCGCCTTGCAGGTAAACGAATGAAATATCAGTGAAACAACAGCAAATCAGCGTTTTTGCAGTCCGAATTATTCAAACCTGTATATCACTAATAACTGTCCTGATAACTTCGGTCAATACCATCACACTGTTACATAACTATTTGTCAGGTGAAAGAGAGACCTCATAACTTTTGCGCATTATATGCCTTTTCTGATGACGTTTGTAACAATAATGTTTAACATTTGTCAAATCAGATGATTAAAAATTAAAAAGATGTTGTTATCGTGACCCTGATCACTGTTCCAGAGAAAACCCAACAAACTGTATGTAGGTTAATTGTAATGATTTTGTGAACGGCCTATACTGCCGCCAGGTCTCCGGAACACCCTGCAATCCCGAGCCACCCAGCGTTGTAACGTGTCGTTTTAGCATCTGGAAGCAATGTTTTGCATGACGCGCAGTTATAGAAAAGGAACGCTGCTTGACCCGCATCGCAGTCCGGAGGAAGGAAACAATAAGAACAGCATGTGGGCGTTATTCATGATAAGAAATGTGAAAAAACAAAGACCTGTCAATCTGGATCTGAAAACGATCCGGTTCCCCGTAACAGCAATAGCGTCCATTCTGCACCGTGTTTCTGGTGTGATTACGTTTGTGGCGGTCGGTATTTTGCTGTGGTTACTGGGCACCAGCCTCTCTTCCCCTGAAGGATTCCTCCAGGCTTCGGCCATCATGAACAGCTTCTTCGTGAAATTCATCATGTGGGGCATTCTGACCGCGCTGGCATACCACGTCGTCGTGGGTGTTCGCCATATGCTGATGGACTTTGGTTATCTCGAAGAGACCTTCGAAGCCGGGAAACGCTCCGCAAACATTTCATTTGTGATTACTGTCGTGCTTTCACTTCTCGCAGGAGTTCTCGTATGGTAAGCAACGCCTCCGCATTAGGACGCAACGGCGTACATGACTTCATTCTGGTCCGTGCTACCGCTATCGTTCTCACCCTTTACATCATCTATATGATCGGTTTCTTCGCGACCAGCGGCACGCTGACGTGGGAAATCTGGAGTGGGTTCTTCGGATCCGCCTTCACCAAAGTGTTCACCCTGCTGGCCCTGTTCTCCATCCTTATTCATGCCTGGATTGGCATGTGGCAGGTGTTGACCGATTACGTAAAACCGTTAGGCGTTCGCCTCCCGCTGCAGCTGGCCATTGTTGTTGCACTGGTGGTTTACGTTATTTATGGATTCGTTGTGGTGTGGGGTGTGTAATGAAACTGCCAGTCAGAGAATTTGATGCTGTTGTAATTGGTGCCGGTGGCGCAGGTATGCGTGCCGCACTGCAAATTTCCCAGAGCGGCCAGACCTGTGCGCTGCTCTCTAAAGTGTTCCCGACCCGTTCCCACACTGTGTCTGCGCAGGGCGGTATCACCGTTGCGCTGGGTAACTCCCACGAAGATAACTGGGAATGGCACATGTACGACACGGTTAAAGGTTCCGACTATATCGGCGACCAGGATGCCATCGAATATATGTGTAAAACCGGCCCGGAAGCGATTCTGGAGCTGGATCACATGGGGCTGCCGTTCTCCCGTCTGGAAAATGGCACCATCTATCAGCGTCCGTTTGGTGGCCAGTCGAAAAACTTCGGCGGCGAGCAGGCGGCACGTACCGCGGCGGCGGCTGACCGTACCGGCCACGCGCTGCTGCACACCCTGTATCAGCAGAACCTGAAAAACCACACCACCATCTTCTCCGAGTGGTACGCGCTGGATCTGGTGAAAAACGCCGATGGCGCGATCGTCGGCTGTACCGCGCTGTGCATCGAAACCGGTGAAGTGGTTTACTTCAAAGCCCGCGCTACCGTGCTGGCGACTGGCGGCGCAGGCCGTATTTACCAGTCCACCACCAACGCCCACATCAACACCGGTGACGGTGTCGGTATGGCTATCCGCGCGGGCGTGCCGGTGCAGGATATGGAGATGTGGCAGTTCCACCCAACCGGTATCGCCGGTGCGGGCGTGCTGGTAACAGAAGGCTGCCGTGGTGAAGGTGGCTACCTGCTGAACAAACACGGCGAGCGCTTCATGGAGCGTTATGCCCCGAATGCGAAAGACCTGGCGGGTCGTGACGTGGTGGCGCGTTCCATCATGATCGAAATCCGTGAAGGCCGCGGCTGTGACGGCCCATGGGGTCCACACGCGAAGCTGAAGCTCGACCATCTGGGTAAAGAGGTGCTGGAATCCCGTCTGCCGGGCATCCTGGAACTGTCCCGCACCTTCGCCCACGTCGACCCGGTGAAAGAGCCGATTCCGGTTATCCCAACCTGCCACTACATGATGGGCGGTATTCCGACCAAAGTGACCGGTCAGGCGCTTACCGTGAACGAGCAGGGCGAAGACGTGGTTATCCCTGGCCTGTTCGCCGTAGGCGAAATTGCCTGCGTGTCCGTACACGGCGCAAACCGTCTGGGCGGCAACTCGCTGCTGGACCTGGTAGTGTTTGGTCGTGCGGTGGGTCTGCATCTGCAGGAATCCATTGCCGAGCAGGGCGCGCTGCGTGACGCAACTGACGAAGAAATCGATGCCTCTCTTGAGCGCCTCAACCGCTGGAACGGTAACCGTAACGGCGAAGATCCGGTTGAAATCCGTAAAGCGCTGCAGGAGTGCATGCAGCACAATTTCTCGGTATTCCGCGAAGGCGACGCGATGGCCAAAGGTCTTGAGCAGCTGAAAGCGATCCGCGAGCGTCTGAAAAATGCCCGTCTGGACGACACCTCCAGCGAGTTCAACACCCAGCGCGTTGAGTGCCTGGAGCTGGATAACCTGATGGAAACCGCGTTCGCGACGGCGATGTCGGCAAACTTCCGTACCGAAAGCCGTGGCGCGCATAGCCGCTTCGACTTCCCGGAGCGTGATGACGAAAACTGGCTGTGCCATTCCCTGTATCTGCCAGAGTCGGAAACCATGACGCGTCGTAGCGTCAACATGGAACCGAAACTGCGTCCGGCGTTCCCGCCGAAGATTCGTACTTACTAATGCGGAGACAGGATAATGAAACTCGAATTCTCAGTTTATCGTTATAACCCGGATGTTGATGATGCTCCGCGCATGCAGGATTACACCCTGGAAGCGGAAGAAGGCCGTGACATGATGCTGCTGGATGCGTTAATCCAGCTGAAAGAAAAAGATCCTACGCTGTCGTTCCGCCGCTCCTGCCGTGAAGGGGTTTGTGGCTCTGACGGGGTGAACATGAACGGCAAAAATGGCCTGGCCTGCATCACGCCAATTTCAGCGTTGCAGCGTCCTGGTCAGAAAATTGTTATCCGTCCTCTGCCAGGCCTGCCGGTCGTGCGTGATTTGGTGGTAGACATGGGGCAATTCTATGCACAATATGAGAAGATTAAGCCTTACTTATTGAATAATGGGCAAAATCCACCCGCTCGCGAGCACTTACAGTCTCCCGAGCAGCGTGAAAAACTCGATGGGTTGTACGAGTGTATTCTCTGTGCATGTTGTTCAACGTCCTGTCCGTCGTTCTGGTGGAACCCGGACAAGTTTATCGGCCCGGCCGGTCTGCTGGCTGCCTATCGCTTCCTGATCGATAGCCGCGACACCGAAACCGATAGCCGTCTGGAAGGACTGAGTGACGCTTTCAGCGTATTCCGCTGCCATAGCATCATGAACTGCGTCAGTGTGTGTCCGAAGGGGCTGAACCCGACGCGCGCCATCGGCCATATTAAGTCGATGCTGCTGCAGCGCAGTGCGTAAGTAGTGAGAGGGGAGCGCTGTTCCCCTCACCCTAACCCTCTCCCTAAGGGAGAGGGAACAGATTGCAGAAACCTTTAAAAACTGCCAGTTAAGTAAATAATCGAGACGTTCAGCGCGAGACAAGGCGCGGCTGAACGAATCCCCTGGAGCATAGTTAACTATGTGACTGGGGTGAGTGAAAGCCGCAACGCAGTTGCAGCCGGAACGACGAAGATTATTTAGACAGTTTCTAAAGGTTCCTTCGCGGGCCAATAAGAGCTCGCAGGTGAACCCCGGCACGTACACGTGGTGTGCGTGGTAGTTTCTACGGCGAAAGTAAGCATAAAAATGCTTAAGGGATCACGATGCAGAACGGCGCAATGAAAGCCTGGCTGGACTCTTCTTACCTCTCTGGTGCGAACCAGAGCTGGATAGAACAGCTCTATGAAGACTTCTTAACCGATCCTGACTCAGTGGACGCAAACTGGCGTTCCATGTTCCAGCAGTTGCCTGGTACAGGGGTCAAACCGGATCAATTCCATTCCAAAACACGTGATTATTTCCGTCGTCTGGCGAAGGATGCCTCACGTTACTCTTCTGCGATTTCCGACCCTGACACCAATGCGAAGCAGGTTAAAGTCCTGCAGCTTATCAACGCTTATCGCTTCCGCGGTCACCAGCATGCGAATCTCGATCCGCTGGGACTGTGGAAACAAGACCGTGTGGCCGATCTCGATCCGGCGTATCACGATCTGACCGAGGCCGATTTCCAGGAAAGCTTTAACGTAGGTTCCTTTGCCATCGGCAAAGACACGATGAAGCTGGGCGATCTGATTGACGCGCTCAAGCAAACCTACTGCGGCTCCATCGGCGCGGAATATATGCACATTACCTCTACCGAAGAGAAACGCTGGATCCAGCAGCGCATCGAATCCGTAGCGGGCCACGCGACCTTCTCGGCTGACGAGAAAAAACGCTTCCTGAGTGAACTGACCGCAGCGGAAGGGCTTGAGCGCTATCTGGGTGCGAAGTTCCCGGGCGCAAAACGCTTCTCGCTGGAAGGCGGAGACGCGCTGGTGCCGATGCTGAAAGAGCTGATTCGCCACGCAGGCAAGAGCGGCACCCGTGAAGTGGTGCTCGGCATGGCGCACCGCGGTCGTCTGAACGTGCTGGTCAACGTGCTGGGTAAAAAACCGCAGGACCTGTTCGACGAATTCGCGGGCAAACATAAAGAACACCTCGGCACCGGCGACGTGAAGTATCACATGGGCTTCTCGTCGGATATCGAAACCGAAGGCGGTCTGGTTCACCTGGCGCTGGCGTTTAACCCGTCGCACCTGGAAATCGTCAGCCCGGTGGTTATCGGTTCCGTACGCGCGCGTCTGGATCGTCTGGACGAGCCAAGCAGCAATAAAGTGCTGCCAATCACCATCCACGGCGATGCGGCGGTAACAGGGCAGGGCGTGGTTCAGGAAACCCTGAACATGTCGAAAGCGCGTGGTTACGAAGTGGGCGGTACCGTTCGCATCGTGATCAACAACCAGGTGGGCTTTACTACCTCTAACCCGCTGGATGCGCGTTCTACCCCGTACTGCACCGACATCGGTAAGATGGTACAGGCACCCATTTTCCACGTTAACGCGGATGACCCGGAAGCCGTTGCTTTCGTTACCCGCCTGGCGCTGGACTTCCGTAATACCTTCAAACGCGATGTGTTCATTGACCTCTTCTGCTACCGCCGTCACGGCCACAACGAAGCGGATGAGCCAAGTGCAACCCAGCCGCTGATGTACCAGAAAATCAAAAAACACCCGACCCCACGCAAAATCTATGCTGACAAGCTGGAAAGCGACAAAGTGGCGACGCTGGAAGATGCGACCGAAATGGTTAACCTCTACCGCGACGCGCTGGACGCGGGTGAATGCGTAGTGAAAGAGCTGCGCCCGATGAACATGCACTCCTTTACCTGGTCGCCGTACCTCAACCACGAGTGGGATGAGAGCTACCCGAACAAAGTGGAGATGAAGCGCCTGCAGGAGCTGGCTAAACGCATCAGCACCGTGCCGGACGCTATCGAGATGCAGTCTCGCGTGGCGAAAATTTACGCTGACCGTCAGTCCATGGCGGCAGGCGAGAAGCTGTTTGACTGGGGCGGCGCGGAAACGCTGGCTTACGCGACGCTGGTTGACGAAGGCATTCCTGTTCGTCTGTCCGGTGAAGATGCGGGTCGCGGCACCTTCTTCCACCGTCATGCGGTGGTTCACAACCAGTCTAACGGTTCAACCTACACCCCGCTGCAGCACGTGCACAACGGTCAAGGCCAGTTCAAGGTCTGGGACTCCGTGCTGTCTGAAGAAGCGGTACTGGCTTTCGAGTACGGTTACGCCACGGCAGAACCGCGCACCCTGACCATCTGGGAAGCGCAGTTCGGTGACTTCGCCAACGGTGCGCAGGTGGTTATCGACCAGTTCATCTCCTCCGGCGAGCAGAAGTGGGGCCGCATGTGTGGCCTGGTGATGCTGCTGCCGCACGGCTATGAAGGTCAGGGTCCGGAGCACTCCTCCGCGCGTCTGGAACGTTATCTGCAGCTTTGCGCCGAGCAGAACATGCAGGTCTGCGTGCCGTCCACCCCGGCTCAGGTCTACCACATGCTGCGTCGTCAGGCGCTGCGCGGTATGCGTCGTCCACTGGTGGTGATGTCGCCGAAATCCCTGCTGCGTCATCCGCTGGCGGTGTCCAGCCTGGATGAGCTGGCGAACGGCACCTTCCTGCCGGCCATCGGTGAAATTGACGAGCTGGATCCGCAGGCCGTGAAGCGCGTGGTGATGTGTTCTGGTAAGGTTTATTACGACCTGCTGGAACAGCGCCGTAAGAACGATCAGAAAGATGTCGCCATCGTGCGTATCGAACAGCTTTATCCGTTCCCGCATCAGGCGATGCAGGAAGTGCTGAAACAGTACGCTCACGTACATGATTTTGTCTGGTGCCAGGAAGAGCCGCTCAACCAGGGCGCATGGTACTGCAGCCAGCATCATTTCCGTGAAGTGATTCCATTTGGGTCAGCCCTGCGCTATGCAGGTCGCCCGGCCTCCGCCTCTCCGGCGGTAGGGTATATGTCCGTTCACCAGAAGCAGCAACAAGATCTGGTCAATGACGCGCTGAACGTCGATTAATTAAAGGATACATAATGAGTAGCGTAGATATTCTTGTTCCCGACCTGCCTGAATCCGTAGCAGATGCGACCGTCGCTACCTGGCACAAAAAACCAGGCGATGCCGTTAAGCGCGATGAAGTGCTGGTAGAAATCGAAACTGACAAAGTGGTACTGGAAGTACCGGCTTCGGCGGATGGCGTTCTGGACGCGGTGCTGGAAGATGAAGGTACCACGGTCACCTCTCGTCAGATCCTGGGTCGCCTGCGTGAAGGCAACAGCGCGGGCAAAGAGTCCAGCGCCAAATCTGAAGAGAAAGCCTCTACGCCGGCTCAGCGCCAGCAGGCTTCTCTGGAAGAACAATCTAACGATGCCCTTAGCCCGGCGATCCGTCGCCTGCTGGCGGAACACAGCCTTGACCCGGCAGCCATTAAAGGCACCGGTGTGGGCGGTCGTCTGACGCGCGAAGATATCGATAAGCACCTGGCGAAAGCGCCTGCTCAGGCAGAAGCGAAAGCCCCTGCGGCAGCACCAGCAGCACAGCCTGCTCTGGGCGCACGTAGCGAAAAACGCGTGCCAATGACCCGCCTGCGCAAGCGCGTGGCCGAGCGTCTGCTGGAAGCGAAAAACTCCACCGCGATGTTGACCACCTTCAACGAAGTGAACATGAAGCCAATCATGGACCTGCGTAAGCAGTACGGTGACGCCTTTGAAAAACGTCACGGTATCCGTCTGGGCTTTATGTCCTTCTACGTGAAGGCGGTGGTTGAAGCGCTGAAACGCTACCCGGAAGTGAACGCGTCTATCGATGGCGATGACGTGGTTTACCACAACTATTTCGACGTCAGCATGGCGGTTTCTACTCCACGTGGCCTGGTAACGCCGGTTCTGCGTGATGTGGATACCCTGGGTATGGCTGATATCGAGAAAAACATTAAAGAGCTGGCTGTTAAAGGCCGCGACGGCAAGCTGACCGTAGACGACCTGACCGGCGGTAACTTCACCATTACCAACGGCGGCGTATTCGGCTCGCTGATGTCTACCCCGATCATTAACCCGCCGCAGAGCGCGATCCTGGGTATGCACGCTATTAAAGATCGTCCTATGGCGGTAGACGGTAAGGTTGAGATCCTGCCGATGATGTACCTGGCGCTCTCTTACGATCACCGCCTGATCGACGGCCGCGAGTCCGTAGGCTTCCTGGTGGCGATTAAAGAGCTGCTGGAAGATCCAACGCGCCTGCTGCTGGACGTCTAGTTTTGCAGTCTTGCCCGGCGGCGTATGGCTGCCGGGCCAATAAAAGCACGACCTAACGATTACCTGAAGGATGGATAGAACACATGAACTTACATGAATATCAGGCCAAACAGCTGTTTGCCCGGTATGGCTTACCGGCTCCGGTGGGTTATGCCTGTACTACCCCGCGTGAAGCAGAAGAAGCCGCATCTAAAATCGGTTCCGGCCCGTGGGTAGTTAAATGTCAGGTTCACGCTGGTGGCCGTGGTAAAGCGGGCGGTGTGAAGGTTGTTAAAAGCAAAGAAGAGATTCGTGCGTTTGCTGAACATTGGCTCGGCAAGCGTCTGGTGACCTACCAGACAGATGCAAACGGCCAGCCGGTCAACCAGATCCTGGTTGAAGCGGCAACCGATATCGCGAAAGAGCTGTACCTGGGCGCGGTTGTTGACCGTAGCTCCCGTCGCGTGGTGTTCATGGCGTCTACCGAAGGCGGCGTGGAAATCGAAAAAGTGGCGGAAGAAACGCCTCACCTGATCCACAAAGTAGCAATCGATCCACTGGCGGGCCCAATGCCTTACCAGGGTCGCGAGTTGGCGTTCAAACTGGGCCTGGAAGGCAAGCTGGTTCAGCAGTTCACCAAGATCTTCATGGGTCTGGCGACCATCTTCCTGGAGCGCGACCTGGCGCTGATCGAGATCAACCCGCTGGTGATCACCACCCAGGGCGATCTGATCTGCCTCGACGGCAAGCTGGGCGCTGACGGCAACGCGCTGTTCCGCCAGCCGGATCTGCGCGAAATGCGCGATCAGTCTCAGGAAGATCCACGTGAAGCGCAGGCGGCACAGTGGGAACTGAACTACGTAGCGCTGGATGGTAACATCGGCTGCATGGTTAACGGTGCGGGCCTGGCAATGGGCACCATGGACATCGTTAAGCTGCACGGCGGTGAGCCAGCAAACTTCCTCGACGTGGGCGGTGGCGCAACCAAAGAGCGCGTAACCGAAGCGTTTAAAATCATTCTCTCCGACGACAACGTGAAGGCTGTTCTGGTGAACATCTTCGGCGGTATCGTCCGTTGCGACCTGATCGCAGACGGTATCATCGGTGCGGTAGAAGAAGTGGGCGTTAACGTTCCGGTAGTTGTGCGTCTGGAAGGTAACAACGCTGAACTCGGCGCGAAAAAACTGGCTGACAGCGGCCTGAATATTATTGCAGCGAAAAGTCTGACGGATGCAGCTCAGCAGGTTGTTGCCGCAGTGGAGGGGAAATAATGTCCGTTTTAATTAATAAAGATACCAAGGTTATCTGCCAGGGCTTCACCGGTAGCCAGGGGACTTTCCACTCCGAACAGGCGATTGCCTATGGTACGCAGATGGTTGGCGGCGTAACGCCAGGTAAAGGCGGTACCACCCACCTGGGCCTGCCGGTGTTCAACACCGTGCGTGAAGCGGTAGAAGCGACGGGCGCAACCGCGACCGTGATCTACGTTCCGGCTCCGTTCTGCAAAGACTCCATTCTGGAAGCGATCGACGCAGGCATTAAACTGATCATCACCATCACCGAAGGCATCCCGACGCTGGATATGCTGACCGTGAAGGTGAAGCTGGACGAAGCTGGCGTGCGCATGATCGGCCCGAACTGCCCTGGCGTTATCACCCCGGGCGAATGCAAAATCGGCATCATGCCGGGCCACATTCACAAACCGGGCAAAGTGGGCATCGTGTCCCGTTCCGGTACCCTGACCTATGAAGCAGTTAAGCAGACCACCGATTACGGCTTCGGCCAGTCCACCTGCGTGGGCATCGGCGGTGACCCGATCCCGGGCTCTAACTTCATCGATATCCTGAAGCTGTTCCAGGAAGATCCGCAGACCGAAGCGATCGTGATGATCGGTGAGATCGGCGGAAGCGCGGAAGAAGAAGCGGCTGCTTACATCAAAGAACACGTGACCAAGCCAGTTGTGGGCTACATCGCGGGTGTGACCGCGCCGAAAGGCAAGCGTATGGGTCACGCAGGTGCGATCATCGCCGGTGGTAAAGGTACGGCTGATGAGAAATTCGCAGCGCTGGAAGCCGCAGGCGTGAAGACCGTTCGCAGCCTGGCGGATATCGGCGAAGCACTGAAATCCATCATTAAGTAAGTCCTCTCTGCTCCCCGAAAGGGGGGCGTTGAAGTATAAAAATGTCCGTTTCGACATGGTTGGCCGCTGTAAAGCGGCCTTTTTTATTGCCTGCGTTTGGCGACAAGCGTGAACTTGTAATCGTCGGTATTGAACACGTTGCGGCTGTATTCAAATACCCGTCCGTCCTTCAGAAACCCGCGGGAGACTTTTTCCAGGATCGGCTTCGCCGGATCGAGCGCCAGCGCGGCAATTGCCTCTTCTGACGGCATGATCGGCACCAGTTCCTGCTCGCTGCGATCGATAACCAGCTTTTTGATCTGCTCAACGTAGTGGTATTTCGAATTCTCCATCACTTCCCAGGTGAGGTCGGGGAACATCGCCAGCGGCATCCATGTTTCTTCCAGATTCACCGGTTTTTGCTTGATAAAGCGGACTCGTTTGACGTGCCAGACTTTATCGTCCGGGTTGATCGCCAGCCGTGCCGCGAGCATCTCATCGGCTTTCACCACTTCGAAGACCCTGACGTCGCTGTGCGTATCGACGTTTCGGTCCGCCAGCTTTTCGTAAAATCCGGTGAGCTGGTAAATATCGTAGTTAACCCGCTCCTCTTTTACATACGAGCCGCTGCCCTGAATGCTTTCGACGATCTGCTCATCGGCGAGCAGCTTCAGAGCCTGCCGTACGGTGACACGGCTGACGCTAAAAGCCTCCTGAAGGCTGGACTCCGTCGGGAGTGCGTCCCCGGGTTTTAATTCCCCGGCATTAATTTTCTCGCGGAACGCATCGGCTATCTGCCGGTACATTGGTTTATTGCCCATTTCATCGCGCCTGCTTAATACCTTTTTAGGGCATTATGCATTCAACTAATAATTTGTAAATAATACAACTCAAATACAAATTTGATGGTTAGTGAAAATGATCACATAAATGTATTATTAAGTCTGCCAGAATCCTTCCCAGACAATAACTTTTTATAGGTGAGGATCTTTATGAACCTGACGACTCTGACCGATCCGCGTGCTGTCTGCGTTCAGGCGCAGTTTACTGGCCGTGATGAGGCAATCCGTCAGCTTGCAGCGCGGCTGGTTACGCTGGGCAAAATAGCGGACGCCGATGCCTTTCTGGCGGAAGTTTTCCAGCGTGAATCGCTTGGCCCGACGGCGCTGGGAGAAGGACTGGCCGTGCCTCACGGTAAATCAGCAGCCGTGAAGGAAGCGGCTTTTGCCGTGGCAACCCTGAGCGAACCGCTGGAGTGGGAAGGCGTTGATGGGCCGGAAAAGGTTGAGCTGATTTTTCTGCTCGCTATTCCGCCTGCACAAGCCGGTTCGACGCATATTCAGGTGCTAACGGAGCTAACGTCTCGCCTGGCGGATGACGATCTCAGGGCACGGGTGATGGCGGCCTCCACGGCGGAAGAAGTTCTTGCTGCGCTGGAAGCTGCTCCTGATGCGGAAGAGGCCGATGTCGCGGTAAATGCCCCGACAATCGTCTGCGTTACCGCCTGTCCGGCTGGAATCGCCCATACCTACATGGCTGCGGAGTATCTGGAAAAAGCGGGACGCAAACTGGGCGTCAACGTAGTGGTCGAAAAGCAGGGGGCGAACGGCATTGAGGGACGCATCACCGCGCAGCAGCTGCAGGAGGCCAAAGCCTGCATCTTTGCGGCGGAGGTGGCGATCAAGGAGAGCGAACGTTTTCAGGGGATCCCCGCCATTTCAGTGCCCGTTGCGGAACCTCTGCGCCATGCTGAAGCTCTCATTGAACGCGCGCTGGCACTCCAGCCCTCAACCGATGCACGTCAAGTGCATGGCGATCCCGAAACGAAAAAGAGCGTTAAAACTGAACTCAAGCAGGCGCTTCTTAGCGGTATCTCCTTTGCGGTGCCGCTGATCGTCGCCGGCGGGACGGTGCTGGCCGTGTCGGTACTGCTGGCACAAATTCTGGGCCTGCAGCACCTGTTCGACCAGGAAAACTCGTGGCTGTGGATGTACCGCAAGCTTGGCGGCGGCATGCTCGGCATTCTGATGGTACCCGTTCTGGCGGCCTATACAGCTTACTCGCTGGCGGATAAACCCGCGCTGACGCCGGGCTTTGCGGCCGGGCTTGCAGCCAATATGATCGGTTCCGGTTTTCTGGGCGCTATCGTCGGAGGGCTGATCGCGGGTTACCTGATGCGCTGGGTGAAAAATCACATTCGCCTGAGTAGCCGCTTCAACGGTTTTTTAACCTTTTATCTCTATCCGGTTATTGGCGTACTGGGTGCGGGCAGCCTGATGCTGTTTGTGATCGGTGAGCCGGTGGCCTGGCTTAATACTACGCTCACCGCCTGGCTTAACGGTTTATCCGGTGCGAATGCGCTGCTTCTGGGGGCGATCCTCGGCTTTATGTGCTCATTCGATTTGGGTGGCCCGGTCAACAAAGCCTCTTACGCGTTCTGTCTGGGAGCGATGGCTAACGGGGTATACGGTCCCTATGCGATCTTTGCCTCCGTCAAAATGGTGTCGGCCTTTACCGTGACGGCGTCAACGATGCTGGCGCCGAAGTTTTTTAAACCGTTTGAAATTGAAACCGGTAAATCAACGTGGCTGCTCGGCCTGGCGGGCATTACCGAAGGGGCGATCCCAATGGCGATTGAAGATCCGCTTCGCGTCATTGGCTCATTTGTGCTCGGCTCCATGGTAACAGGCGCGATTGTTGGTGCGATGGGGATCGGGTTATCCACCCCGGGGGCCGGTATTTTCTCTCTCTTTTTACTTCACGATGCCGGGTTGAGCGGTGTGGTTGCGGCGGCGGGCTGGTTTGGCGCGGCGCTGGTGGGTACCGCTATCTCCACCTTTATTCTGCTGCTCTGGCGACGCCAGGCGGTAAAAAAGGGCAAATACGTCATTGAAGACGCCATACCGTAAAAACTCACAAAACAGGAAACGAAGATGAAAGCTGTATCTCGCGTTCATATCACGCCGCATATGCACTGGGACCGTGAGTGGTACTTCACCACTGAAGAGTCACGTATTCTTCTGGTCAATAATATGGAAGAGATCCTGACCCGTCTGGAGCAGGACGATGAATATAAATATTACGTCCTCGATGGTCAGACGGCGGTGCTGGAGGATTATTTTGCCGTCGTGCCCGAAAACCGGGCACGCGTGAAGGCGCTAGTCGAGCGCGGAAAGCTCATTATTGGCCCCTGGTATACCCAGACCGATACCACTATTGTCAGCGGCGAGTCGATTGTCCGCAACCTGATGTACGGTATCCGGGACTGTATGGCGTTCGGCGAGCCGATGAAGATAGGTTATCTGCCGGATTCGTTTGGTATGTCCGGCCAGCTTCCGCATATCTATAACGGATTTGGCATTACCCGCACCATGTTCTGGCGCGGCTGTTCTGAACGACACGGGACCGATAAAACCGAGTTTCTCTGGCAGAGCCAGGACGGCAGCGAAGTTACGGCTCAGGTGCTGCCGCTGGGCTACGCGATTGGTAAGTACTTACCGGAGGACGAAGCCGGGCTGCGAAAACGGCTCGATAGCTATTTCGACGTTCTGGAAAAGGCCTCCGTCACCAAAGAGATTTTGCTGCCCAACGGCCACGATCAAATGCCGCTGCAGCAGAACATTTTTGCGGTGATGGATAAGCTGCGTGAAATCTATCCCCAGCGTCAATTTGTGATGAGCCGTTTTGAGGAGGTGTTTGACCATATCGAGGCGCGCCGCGATGAGCTGGCGACCCTGAAAGGGGAGTTTATCGACGGGAAATATATGCGCGTTCACCGGACAATCGGCTCCACGCGCATGGATATTAAAATCGCCCATGCGCGTATCGAGAACAAAATTGTCAATATTCTCGAACCGCTGGCGACGCTTGCCTGGACGCTGGGCTTCGATTACCACCACGGCCTGCTGGAGAAGATGTGGAAAGAGATCCTCAAAAACCACGCTCACGACAGCATCGGCTGCTGCTGCAGCGACAAGGTGCACCGCGAGATTGTCTCCCGCTTTGAGCTGGCTGAGGACATGGCGGACAACCTGGTGCGTTTCTATATGCGCAAGATTGTCGACAACATGCCGCAAAGCGACGCCGACAAGCTGGTGATGTTCAACCTGATGCCCTGGCCGCGTGAAGAGGTGATGAACACCACGATTCGACTGCGCGCCAGCCAGTTCCGTCTGCGGGATGATAAAGGCAACGAGATCCCGTATTTCATTCGCAGCGCGCGCGAGCTCGACCCTGGTCTCATTGACCGGCAGATTGTCCATTACGGCAATTACGAACCGTTTATGGAGTTTGATATTCAGCTCAGCCAGATACTGCCGTCGATGGGCTACCGTACGCTGTTTATCGAACCAAACGTGGCCGGGAAGGTGCTCTCGCCGGTGAAAAACACCGAATCCTTGCTTGAAAACGCCTTCTGGCAGATTGATATAAATAACGACGGTACGCTGCGCCTGCGCGACAAAGAAACCGGGCTGATTTATGACCGCGTGCTGGAAATCGAAGAGAGTTCGGATGATGGCGATGAGTACGACTACTCGCCTTCGCGGGAAGAGTGGAGACTCACTTCTGCACAGGGTGAGCATCAGGTCGAGGTTATACACGAAGGCTGGCAGAGCAGGGCGGTGATTCGCCATCAGATCGCGGTACCATCTAATCTGGCCGAACGCGCGGCGGGTCAGCGAAACGGGTCTCTCGGCGCTGAGTTTGAAATCACGCTTAGCCACCACAGCAGACGTATTGATGTGGCAGTGCGTCTGGATAATCAGGCTGACGACCACCGCGTTCGCGTGCTGATCCCAACGCCGTTTACAACCCAGGGCGTGTTAGCGGATACGCAGTTTGGCACTCTCACTCGTCCGGTGCAGGACGCGGCGATGGAAAACTGGCAGGAGGAGGGGTGGAAAGAAGCGCCGGTTCCGGTCTGGAACTTACTCAACTATGCCGTCCTGCAGGAAAAACGAAACGGGCTTGCGCTGTTCACCGAAGGACTACGCGAGTTTGAAGTAGTAGGCGAGGATAAAAAAGCCTTTGCCCTGACCCTGCTTCGCGGCGTGGGGTTACTCGGCAAAGAAGATTTGCTGTTGCGCCCCGGTAGACCTTCAGGAATCAAAATGCCTGTTCCTGACTCCCAGGTGCGCGGTTCGTTAAGCTGTCGCTTTAGCCTATTCAGCTTCAGTGGAACGCCGGAAAACGCGGGCGTCGCGCAGCAGGCTAAATCGTGGTTAACACCGGTGCAGTGCTATAACAAAATTCCCTGGGACGCGATGAAGCTCAATCGCTCGTCGTTTACCACGCCGGAAAGTTACAGTCTGCTGGCGCTTTCGCCAACGGGATGCGTGCTCAGTACGCTCAAAAAGGCTGAAGATCGAGACGAGCTCATTCTTCGTCTGTTCAACCCTTCTGAGTCCAGCGCATGTGACGCGACGTTATCCGTGGATCCGACCGTGAAACGGTGCTGCGAAACGGACATGAATGAACGGATAATAGACAATCGTGAAGAAGAGGGCATCGTCGGGGCATTCAGACCGGGACAGTCACGAACCTTCAGCATTCTTCTTGCCTGAAAAACGCTGACACGATCAAAAGGCCGCAGAGTTTGCGGCCTTTTATCATTAAATAGTCATGCTTCGGTGTTAACTTCCGGGATAATAAAAGTAAATCAAATGTAATTTCTAAGGGTTGCAAAAACAGAATGGAAAAATAAACTGGCCCGACTACGCTTATTGCTTGTCTCGCTTCGGCAGGGCGTTTTTCTCTCGCGTTAATTAAAATCACTTCTGTTTATATTTTTTTCGTCTTCGATAACCAATCGCATCCTGGATATGCTGACCGTGAAGGTGAAGCTGGATGAAGCAGGCGTGCACATGATCGGCCCGAACTGCCCAGGCGTTATCACCCCTGGCGAATGCAAAATCGGCATCATGCCGGACCACATTCATCGGCCAGTCCACCTGTGTGGGCATCGGCTGTGACCCGATCCCTGGCTCTAACTTCATCGACATCATAAAATATGTCGTTTCGACATGGTTGGCCGCTGAAAAGCGGCCTTTTTTTAGAAGTTGTTTTTATTGATGATGGCGCGAATTAACCCTTTGCCCGGGAAATCGGCGGCGATGATCCCTGTGCGCTCAACATAATTATTGTTCAGATAGTTGCGGGTCAGCGTGTTGGTGCCTTCAAACGCGATCGTACAGATGCGGATAAAACAGCTAACCCGTGGGAAATCAGGGTACTTATATTTCCATCCCGGCGTGGTCAGGCCCGTTGAGAGGCGCGGTGCCGATGTGCCTGCGCTGGAGTGGCCGCTGGCAACAAAATAGGGAAAAGATCCCCCCGCCGCGCTCAGATAGTTAATCGAGATATCACCGTAATTTTGATTATCATTAATAAACTTTTTAACCTTTTCCCATTTACCGTAGAGATCCCAGTTTGAACTTACGGACCAGGCATCCTGCATTTCGATACTATTTAAACGGCGGGATGCAACGGGGGGACTGCCGGTGCTTTCAAAATTGTCCCAAATAATAAAGACTTTTCCGCGAACCTGATTAAGCGTAGGGTCGTGAAGGTAACCATAATCGGACAGGAACGTATTTTGATACGTCGAAATATAGCTATCCATGGTTTCGCTGATGCTTCGGGTGTTATTCGACGGGGAATACTCTTCGCGAAGTCGCATCACCACGGTTTCGCCGCGATGCTGTTGCAGGAAGGCCGTCACCGACTTCATTACGTCATCAAAGTTAAGATTTTGATATTTCACGCCGTGATGAATAGCAAAAGCATCATCGATGTGCCGCACCCGAATATCCAGATAGCGGATCCCCGCGTTAAGCTGCTGAGGAATGGTCATGACCTGGTTGGCGATGGCATCTCCACCGTAGCGTGAGCCTGAATCATGCGTGCCTGGGATACTCAATCGTGAAAGGGTAAGGTTGCCAGGGAGGCGGGCCATCCAGTCGGTCTGGGTATAATCCATAATTGCCGCATCGTGACTATAGGCATCGTCATTATGCGCAAATGCGGTCGTGCTTATTAATAAAGCACCGAGCAGAGGTAGGTATTTCATATGGTAATAACTCTTTGAGTGGGTAAAAATTTAAAAAATAATTATTTCAGTAATAAAATGCTCTCACAAGATAAGCTGGCCTAAATAAATTCTTAATATATGATTTTGTTTTTTTATTAATCGCAGGAAAGCGTGGTTTTGTGGTTAATTTGTGCAAATATATAATTTAAATTAATTGATATAGTGTTATTTTTATTCTCAAGCTGCTAATTACACCGCAATCATTCGAAGGGTAAATAATTCACTCACCTGCCCGGCACGCTTTTTTGCTGCAATTTTTTTTGAAGCTAATAATAGCATCAGCCCCTTTCTGCCCCATTGCTTGAAGGAAGCAGACGATTCGCAGTAAGGGTAGTGAAACACGGAAAAAATGTTCCTCTTTGGCTGGCTTACAGATCGTGAACAGGGGGGGCCGCGAGGGGAGGGAGATCTGTGCGAGGGGCGACAGGATGGTTTTTTAATGTAGAGGGTGCGATGAGGTGATATTGAGCGCGTAGTTAAGGTAAATCACTTTTAACTAAATTTGCATCATCTTTGATAACCTGCACAACTTTTGTATATACATGTATTTAACATGGATTTCACCAAAATCACCACACTTAAACTTTGTTAACATTGCCGGTCTTTTTTGATTTAAATCAATGTTTAATTCTTGGAAAAATGAGTAGAAAAGCGCTAAATTGTTCCCGATCAAAATGGCCGAAATGTGGTGATTTTGCTATAAGTTGATCGTCGTCGAAAAACGTAAATGTGATTCAATAAAAACCTGTTTATTGTAAGGGTTTTGCAGCGTATTATATTTGCGGGATCAATTTGAGTTTTTTATTAACCTATTTGTAACCTATCGTTATCGTTTTTATCCTTCTCCAGGGTAATAACGACGACCAGGATGCGAATAATTTGTATTGGGGCATGCGTGTGGATCTCTCTCTGACGGGGTTCACTCTCGGAGTCTTCATGCGATGAGCAAGGAGTCATAATGTTAGACGTAGTCGAACTGTCGCGCTTACAGTTTGCCTTGACCGCGATGTACCACTTTCTGTTTGTGCCACTGACGCTCGGTATGGCGTTCCTGCTGGCCATCATGGAAACGGTTTACGTCCTCTCCGGCAAACAGATTTATAAAGATATGACCAAGTTCTGGGGCAAGTTGTTTGGTATCAACTTTGCGCTGGGCGTGGCAACCGGTTTGACCATGGAGTTCCAGTTCGGGACTAACTGGTCTTACTATTCCCACTATGTAGGGGATATCTTCGGTGCGCCGCTGGCCATTGAAGGTCTGATGGCCTTCTTCCTCGAATCCACCTTTGTAGGTCTGTTCTTCTTCGGTTGGGACCGTCTGGGTAAAGTCCAGCACATGGCCGTAACCTGGCTGGTGGCATTAGGTTCTAACCTGTCCGCGCTGTGGATCCTGGTGGCGAACGGCTGGATGCAGAACCCGATCGCGTCTGACTTCAACTTCGAAACCATGCGCATGGAGATGGTCAGCTTTGCCGAGCTGGTCCTGAACCCGGTTGCTCAGGTTAAATTCGTTCACACTGTGGCATCTGGCTACGTGTGCGGCGCGATGTTCGTGCTGGGTATCAGCTCCTACTATATGCTGCGCGGTCGTGACTTCGCGTTTGCCAAGCGCTCCTTTGCTATCGCTGCAAGCTTCGGTATGGCTGCAATCCTCTCCGTTATCGTTCTGGGTGATGAATCCGGTTACGAAATGGGTGACGTGCAGAAAACCAAACTGGCCGCTATCGAAGCCGAATGGGAAACCCAGCCGGCGCCTGCTGCCTTTACGCTGTTCGGTATTCCCGATCAGGACGCGCAGGAAAACCGCTTCGCCATTCAGATCCCTTACGCGCTGGGTATCATTGCAACCCGTTCTGTCGATAAGCAGGTAACGGGTCTGAAAGAGCTGATGGTTCAGCACGAAGAGCGTATCCGTAACGGTATGAAGGCCTACTCGCTGCTGGAACAGCTGCGTGCCGGTTCTACCGACCAGGCTGTTCGCGACCAGTTCAACAACGTGAAGAAAGATCTGGGTTACGGTCTGCTGCTGAAACGCTATACCCCGAACGTTTCTGATGCGACGGAAGCACAGATTCAGATGGCGACCAAAGACTCGATTCCTCGCGTTGCGCCACTGTACTTCGCATTCCGTATCATGGTGGGCTGCGGCATCATCATGCTGCTGATCATTGCGGCGTCCTTCTGGTCCGTGATTCGCAACCGCATCGGCGAGAAAAAATGGCTGCTGCGTACCGCGCTGTACGGTATTCCACTGCCGTGGATCGCAATTGAGTCCGGCTGGTTTGTCGCAGAATACGGCCGTCAGCCATGGGCGATTGGTGAGGTGCTGCCAACGGCGGTAGCGAACTCCTCCCTGACGGCAGGCGATCTGATCTTCTCCATGCTGCTGATCTGTGGTCTGTACACCCTGTTCCTGGTGGCTGAACTGTTCCTGATGTTCAAGTTCGCGCGCCTTGGCCCAAGCAGCCTGAAAACCGGTCGCTATCACTACGAGCAGTCCACTGTGACTACTCAGCCGGCACGCTAAGACAGGAGTCATCAAATGATCGATTATGAAGTATTGCGTTTTATCTGGTGGCTGCTGGTTGGCGTTCTGCTGATCGGTTTCGCCGTCACGGATGGTTTCGACATGGGGGTGGGGATGCTCACCCGTTTCCTCGGTCGCAATGACACCGAGCGTCGAATCATGATTAACTCTATCGCCCCTCACTGGGACGGTAACCAGGTGTGGCTGATCACCGCAGGCGGCGCGCTGTTTGCTGCCTGGCCGATGGTCTACGCGGCTGCGTTCTCAGGCTTCTACGTGGCGATGATTCTGGTACTGGCCTCTTTATTCTTCCGTCCGGTCGGTTTCGACTACCGTTCCAAGATTGAAGACACCCGCTGGCGCAACATGTGGGACTGGGGCATCTTCATCGGTAGCTTCGTTCCACCGCTGGTGATTGGCGTGGCGTTCGGTAACCTGCTGCAGGGCGTACCGTTCCACCTCGACGAATACATGCGTCTTTACTACACCGGTAACTTCTTCCAGCTGCTGAATCCGTTTGGTCTGCTGGCCGGTGTGGTGAGCGTGGCGATGATCATCACTCAGGGCGCAACCTACCTGCAGATGCGTACCGTCGGTGAACTGCACCTGCGCTCTCGTGCTACTGCTCAGGTTGCGGCACTGGTGACGCTGGTTTGCTTTGCTCTGGCAGGCGTGTGGGTGGTGTACGGTATTGATGGTTACGTGGTGACGTCCGCGATTAACCACTCGGCACCGTCTAACCCGCTGACCAAAGAAGTGGCGCGTCAGGCTGGTGCCTGGCTGGTGAACTTCAACAATACCCCTGCGCTGTGGGCGATCCCGGCTCTGGGTGTACTGCTGCCCCTGCTGACCGTGCTGACGTCTCGTCTGGAGAAAGGTGCTCTGGCGTTCGTGTTCTCTTCACTGACGCTGGCGTGCATCATCCTGACGGCGGGTATTGCCATGTTCCCATTCGTCATGCCGTCCAGCACCATGCTGAATGCTAGCCTGACCATGTGGGATGCAACCTCCAGCCATATGACGCTGAACTTAATGACTTACGTTGCTTGCGTGTTCGTTCCGATTGTTCTGGCTTACACCATCTGGTGTTACTGGAAAATGTTCGGTCGTATCACTAAAGAACATATCGAAAGCAACACCCACTCTATGTACTAAGTAAGGAGCTGAATATGTGGTATTTCGCATGGATTTTAGGGACGCTTCTTGCCTGTGCTTTTGGTGTCATTACTGCCCTGGCGCTTGAGCACGTAGAAGCGACCAAAGCGGGTGAAGAAAAACACTGATGAATATTATCGCGAAACTTTACGCGGTAATGGATAAGCGCCCGTTACGGGCGCTTTCTTTAGTGATGGCATTACTGCTGGCAGGCTGTATCTTCTGGGACCCGTCGCGCTTTGCGGCAAAGACCAGCGAGCTTGAGATCTGGCACGGCTTCCTCATCATGTGGGCGGTGTGTGCCGGGGTGATCCACGGCGTGGGCTTTCGTCCAAAAGCGGTTCACTGGCAGGGCATTTTCTGCCCGCTCATTGCCGATCTGGTCCTTCTCGCCGGATTGATTTTCTTCTTCTTCTGAATAAGAAACGTCCTATAACGTTATGGGCTTACCCGAGCCCATAAAAATTTACTCTCCGTTTACTTTCTCCCATTCCAAACCATCTTTCCCGCGCGTATAGTAGCGAAGTTTAAAAGCATTAACTTTTATTGCATTACCGGGATGTAAAGTGAATACAACGCTGTTTCGATGGCCGGTTCGTGTCTATTACGAAGATACCGATGCCGGTGGTGTGGTTTACCACGCCAGCTACGTTGCTTTTTATGAACGGGCACGCACAGAGATGCTGCGCCATCATCACTTTAGTCAACAGGTGCTGTTGGCTGAGCGAGTTGCCTTCGTGGTACGCAAGATGACGCTTGAGTATTTTGCGCCTGCCAGACTCGACGATATGCTCGAAGTCCAAACTGAAATTACATCAATGCGCGGGACCTCACTGGTATTCACGCAGCGGATAGTCAACGCAGAGAACACCGTACTGAACTCAGCTGAAGTACTGATTGTTTGTGTTGATCCAACCATAATGAAGCCTCGTGCGCTTCCTAAGTCTATTGTCGCGGAGTTTAAGCAGTGACTGACATGAATATCCTTGATTTGTTCCTGAAGGCAAGCCTTCTGGTTAAACTTATCATGTTGATTTTGATTGGTTTTTCAATCGCATCCTGGGCCATCATCATCCAGAGAACGCGTATCCTCAATGCTGCTGGCCGTGAAGCGGAAGCGTTTGAAGATAAGTTCTGGTCGGGTATTGAGCTTTCTCGTCTGTATCAGGAGAGCCAGGGACGCCGTGAAAACCTGACCGGCTCCGAACAAATTTTCTATAGCGGATTCAAAGAGTTTGCTCGTCTGCATCGTGCAAACAATCATGCGCCGGAAGCGGTCGTGGAAGGCGCCTCGCGTGCGATGCGTATCTCTATGAACCGTGAGCTGGAAAATCTTGAAACGCACATTCCTTTCCTCGGCACTGTCGGCTCCATCAGCCCGTATATCGGTCTGTTTGGTACCGTGTGGGGGATCATGCACGCCTTTATCGCGCTTGGCGCGGTGAAGCAGGCGACGTTGCAGATGGTTGCACCGGGTATCGCTGAAGCACTGATTGCGACCGCTATCGGTCTGTTTGCGGCTATCCCGGCGGTTATGGCTTACAACCGTCTGAACCAGCGCGTGAACAAACTGGAACTGAACTACGACAACTTTATGGAAGAGTTCACCGCGATTCTGCACCGTCAGGCGTTTACCAGCACCGAGAGCAACAAGGGGTAAACCATGGCCAGATCGCGTGGACGAGGTCGTCGCGAGCTCAAGTCCGAAATCAATATCGTTCCACTGCTGGACGTCCTGTTGGTACTGCTGCTGATCTTCATGGCAACAGCGCCAATCATTACCCAGAGCGTGGAGGTGGATCTTCCGGATGCGACAGAATCACAGGCGGTGAGCACCAATGACGATCCTCCGGTCATCATTGAAGTTTCCGGCGTAGGGCAGTACAGCGTGGTGGTAGAAAAAGATCGCATGGATCAGCTTCCACCCGAGCAGGTGATTGCTGAGGCGCAGCGTCGCCTCGAGTCAAATCCGAAAACGGTCTTCTTAATCGGTGGCGCGAAAGACGTACCCTACGATGAAATTATTAAAGCGCTGAACTTGCTACATAGTGCGGGTGTTAAGTCAGTTGGCTTAATGACTCAACCTATTTGATCATCCGCGTAGTTTTTGGGAACCGATAGTGTCAAAGGCAACCGAACAGAACGACAAGCTTAAGCGAGCGATAATCGTCTCCGCAGTGCTGCACGTTATTCTTTTTGCAGCGCTGATCTGGAGTTCGTTCGACGAGCATATTGATGCATCAGCAGGCGGCGGTGGAGGATCTTCCATTGACGCCGTAATGGTGGATCCCGGTGCGGTAGTGCAGAACTATAATCGCGAACAACAGCAGAAGGCGAGTGCCAAACGGGCTGAAGAGCAGCGTGAAAAACAGGCGCAACAGCAGGCGGAAGAGCTGCGTGAAAAGCAGGCCGCCGAGCAGGAGCGTTTGAAGCAGCTTGAGAAAGAACGTTTGCAGGCGCAGGAAGCAGCGAAAGCGCAGGCGGAACAGCAGAAGCAAGCCGAAGAGGCCGCGAAGAAAGCGCAGGAACAGCAAAAGCAGGCGGAAGAGGCGGCTGCCAAAGCCGCAGCAGATGCTAAAGCGCAGGCTGATGCCCAGGCGAAATTAGCGGCAGAAGCGGCGAAGAAAGCGGCTGCGGATGCTCAGAAAAAAGCCGAAGCGGAAGCGGCGAAGAAAGCCGCTGCGGATGCTCAGAAAAAAGCCGAAGCGGAAGCTGCGAAGAAAGCCGCAGCTGATGCTCAGAAGAAAGCTGAAGCCGAAGCCGCGAAAAAAGCCGCTCAGGAAGCAGAGAAGAAAGCGGCTGCCGAGGCTGCGAAGAAAGCTGCTGCTGCCGAAAAGGCTGCTGCAGAAAAAGCTGCCGCCGCGGAAAAAGCCGCTGCAGATAAAAAAGCTGCAGCTGAGAAGGCCGCTGCCGATAAGAAAGCTGCTGCTGAAAAAGCGGCTGCGAAAAAGGCTGCTGCCGCTGAAAAAGCCGCTGCTGCCGCAGGGGTTGACGATCTGCTGGGGGATTTAAGCTCCGGTAAGAATGCACCGAAAACGGGCGGTGGGGCGAAAGGAAACAACGCAGCGCCGACCGGAAGTGGTAACACTAAGAGTAACGGTGCGACAGGGGCCGAAATCAACGGCTATGCCGCGCAGATTAAATCGGCGATTGAAAGCCGGTTCTATGACGCGTCTTCCTATACCGGTAAAACGTGTACGCTGCGTATAAAACTGGCTCCGGACGGCATGCTGCTTGACATTAAGTCTGAAGGTGGCGACCCGGCTTTATGTACTGCGGCTCTGGCTGCAGCGCGTCAGGCGAAGATGCCTAAACCGCCTTCGCAGGCAGTCTACGAAGTCTTCAAAAATGCACCGCTGGACTTCAAACCTTAAGTTACATTTTCCCCGTGCAAACGGGGAAAAATAGACCAGGTTTAGTCACAGGGTTCTGGTAGTTTTGTCTATTTGAGTTTGTTAACATTCTGCTAAATTATCGTGGGTAAGGTTACCCGGATAAGGGAGATATGATGAAGCAGGCATTACGTGTAGCATTTGGTTTTTTAATGCTGTGGGCAGCAGTCCTGCACGCAGAAGTACGTATCGAGATCACCCAGGGGGTGGACTCGGCACGCCCAATCGGTGTTGTTCCGTTCCAGTGGGCCGGTCCTGGCGCTGCACCTGAAGATGCTGGCGGCATCGTGGCGGCTGACCTGCGTAACAGCGGTAAATTCAACCCGTTAGATCGTTCTCGTCTGCCTCAGCAGCCGGGTAGTGCGCAGGAAGTACAGCCTGCTGCATGGTCTGCGCTGGGTATTGATGCGGTGGTTGTGGGTCAGGTTACCCCTAACCCGGACGGCTCATACAACGTGGCCTGGCAGCTGGTGGATACCGGCGGTGCACCGGGTACCGTTCTGGCACAGAACTCTTACAAGGTCACGAAACAGTACCTGC
Organism: Enterobacter sp. ECC_219_Taxon_10; assembly: GCF_058354905.1. Taxonomy (NCBI): domain Bacteria; kingdom Pseudomonadati; phylum Pseudomonadota; class Gammaproteobacteria; order Enterobacterales; family Enterobacteriaceae; genus Enterobacter; species Enterobacter sp. ECC_219_Taxon_10. The sequence continues at coordinate 1,469,880 of NZ_CM178005.1, forward strand.
GCTACGCGGCACACGCGGCCAGCGATGCGGTATTCGAAAAACTGACCGGCATTAAAGGTGCGTTCCGTACCCGTATTGCTTATGTGGTGCAGACCAATGGTGGTCAGTTCCCGTACGAGCTGCGCGTCTCTGACTACGACGGTTACAACCAGTTCCTGGTAAAACGCTCTTCACAGCCGCTGATGTCTCCAGCCTGGTCTCCGGACGGGTCTAAACTGGCGTATGTTACCTTTGAGAGCGGTCGTTCTGCGCTGGTTATCCAGACGCTGGCTAACGGTGCGGTTCGTCAGGTTGCGTCGTTCCCACGTCACAACGGTGCGCCTTCCTTCTCTCCGGATGGGTCTAAACTGGCGTTTGCGCTGTCTAAAACCGGTAGCCTTAACCTGTACGTGATGGACATTGGCTCCGGCCAGATCCGTCAGGTGACCGATGGTCGCAGCAACAACACCGAACCATCATGGTTCCCGGACAGTCAAAACCTGGCGTTTACCTCTGACCAGGCCGGCCGTCCACAAATCTATAAAGTGAACATCAACGGCGGCGCTCCGCAGCGTATTACCTGGGAAGGTTCTCAGAACCAGAACGCAGACGTGAGCAGCGACGGTAAATTCATGGTAATGGTCAGCTCCAATGGTGGGCAGCAGCACATTGCCAAACAAGATCTGGTAGCGGGTGGCGTTCAAGTTCTGTCGTCAACGTTCCTGGATGAAACGCCAAGTCTGGCACCTAACGGCACTATGGTAATCTACAGCTCTTCTCAGGGGATGGGATCTGTGCTGAATCTGGTTTCTACAGATGGGCGTTTCAAAGCGCGTATTCCGGCTACTGATGGACAGGTAAAATCACCTGCCTGGTCGCCGTATCTGTAAATAATAATTAATTGATTACTAAAGGAATCATAGAAATGCAACTGAACAAAGTGCTGAAGGGGCTGATGATCGCTCTGCCTGTAATGGCAATCGCAGCGTGTTCTTCTAACAAGAACGCCAGCAATGACCAGAGCGGCGAAGGCATGATGGGTGCCGGTACCGGTATGGACGCGAACGGCAATGGCAACATGTCTTCTGAAGAGCAAGCGCGTCTTCAGATGCAGCAGCTGCAGCAGAACAACATCGTTTACTTCGATCTGGATAAATACGACATCCGTTCTGACTTCGCTGCGATGCTGGATGCTCACGCTAACTTCCTGCGTAGCAACCCATCTTACAAAGTCACCGTAGAAGGTCACGCGGACGAACGTGGTACTCCAGAGTACAACATCTCCCTGGGTGAACGTCGTGCTAACGCCGTTAAGATGTACCTGCAGGGTAAAGGCGTTTCTGCTGACCAGATCTCCATCGTTTCTTACGGTAAAGAAAAACCTGCAGTACTGGGTCACGACGAAGCGGCTTACTCCAAAAACCGTCGTGCCGTACTGGTTTACTAAGAGAATTGCATGAGCAGTAACTTCAGACATCATCTGTTGAGTCTGTCGTTACTGGTTGGAATAGCGGCCCCCTGGGCCGCTTTTGCTCAGGCACCAATCAGTAGTGTCGGCTCAGGCTCGGTAGAAGACCGGGTCACTCAGCTCGAGCGTATTTCTAACGCTCACAGTCAGCTTTTAACCCAACTCCAGCAGCAACTTTCCGATAACCAAAATGATATTGACTCTCTCCGCGGTCAGATTCAGGAAAGCCAGTATCAGCTTAACCAGGTTGTGGAACGTCAGAAGCAAATCTTGTTGCAGATAGATAGCCTGAGCAGCGGTGGTGCAGCAGCACAGCCAGCGGCAGGCGATCAGAGCGGTGCAGCGACCTCCGCACCCGCACCGTCTGCTGATGCTTCAGCCTCAACAGGGGCGCCTGTACAGAGTGGTGACGCAAATACGGACTACAATGCGGCCATTGCCCTGGTGCAGGATCAGTCTCGTCAGGACGACGCGATTGCTGCGTTTCAGAACTTTGTTAAGAAATACCCTGATTCAACCTACCAGCCAAATGCCAATTACTGGCTCGGTCAGCTGAATTACAACAAGGGTAAAAAGGACGATGCGGCGTTTTATTTTGCCTCAGTGGTGAAAAATTACCCGAAATCGCCGAAAGCGCCAGACGCGATGTATAAAGTTGGCGTGATCATGCAGGACAAAGGCGACACGGCGAAAGCCAAAGCGGTTTATCAGCAGGTGGTCGCAAAATTCCCGGGCACCGAAGGTGCTAAGCAGGCGCAAAAACGCCTGAATTCGATGGGATGATTATCGCATGACCAGAAATCGCGTTATTTCTGGTCGTGCAGCATGATTCGTAAGCAGTTAAGTGATCTTCATCGAAATTTTTGTTGCGCAGAATTCTTAAATCAGTAATATATGCCGCCGTTGCCACGGGATATCAAACAACGTGAAAACAGCGTAAAAGTGGGTCGTTAGCTCAGTTGGTAGAGCAGTTGACTTTTAATCAATTGGTCGCAGGTTCGAATCCTGCACGACCCACCACTAAGTCAGGTGGAAGTAGTAGTAAACCGTGAAGGATAACGTTGCGTAAGCAACGGCCCGTAGGGCGAGGCGAAGCCGAGTCATCCTGCACGACCCACCACTTAACGCATTACCGGCAGTACAGAGTGGGTGATTAGCTCAGTTGGTAGAGCATCTCCTTTACACGGAGGGGGTCGGCGGTTCGAGCCCGTCATCACCCACCACTCGGGTCGTTAGCTCAGTTGGTAGAGCAGTTGACTTTTAATCAATTGGTCGCAGGTTCGAATCCTGCACGACCCACCAATTTTATTGGTTCCGAGTGATAATTCAGGCAACACCCAAATGGGTCGTTAGCTCAGTTGGTAGAGCAGTTGACTTTTAATCAATTGGTCGCAGGTTCGAATCCTGCACGACCCACCAGCCTGAATAAATTTGAAGTACATCCCGCAAGGGGTCGTTAGCTCAGTTGGTAGAGCAGTTGACTTTTAATCAATTGGTCGCAGGTTCGAATCCTGCACGACCCACCAATGTAGAAAGGCGCCCTAAAGGCGCCTTTTTGCTATCTGCGCGACAACAAATGCTCTGCTCATCTATTCCCGGTGACTTTTCACTCCGGATTCGCTATCTTGTTTAGTATATAAAACACAATTGCCGCGCGTTTTGCTTTGTCATGCAAAAGAAAGGCAATATTGTTAAGCCAGTAAAACGAGAAGCCATAATGAGTGTGATGTTCGATCCTGAAGCCGCCATCTATCCGTTTCCGCCAAAGCCTGTTCCGCTGAGTCAGGATGAAAAACAATTCTATCGCGAGAAGATCAAACGGCTTCTTAAAGAGCGCGATGCGGTGATGGTGGCCCATTACTACACCGACCCGGAAATTCAGCAGCTGGCGGAAGAGACCGGGGGCTGTATTTCTGATTCACTGGAGATGGCCCGCTTCGGGGCAAAACATCCCGCTTCCACGCTGCTGGTTGCAGGCGTGCGTTTTATGGGCGAAACGGCAAAGATCCTGAGCCCGGAAAAAACCATTCTGATGCCGACGCTTAACGCGGAGTGTTCACTCGATCTCGGCTGCCCGATTGATGAGTTCACCGCATTCTGCGATGCCCATCCTGACCGAACCGTGGTGGTTTACGCCAACACCTCCGCGGCGGTAAAAGCGCGCGCAGACTGGGTGGTCACGTCGAGCATCGCCGTTGAGCTTATTGAGCATCTGGACAGCCTGGGTGAGAAAATTATCTGGGCCCCTGACCGCCATCTTGGAAAGTATGTCCAGAAGCAGACGGGCGCTGACGTTCTCTGCTGGCAAGGTGCCTGTATCGTTCACGACGAGTTCAAAACCCAGGCGCTGGCGCGCATGAAGGCGCTTTATCCTGATGCCGCCATTCTTGTTCACCCAGAATCACCGCAGTCGATTGTTGATATGGCCGATGCCGTTGGCTCAACCAGCCAGCTTATCAACGCGGCCAGGACGCTGCCGCACAAGCAGCTCATTGTGGCGACCGATCGCGGTATCTTCTATAAGATGCAGCAGGCCGTGCCGGAGAAAGAGCTCCTGGAAGCGCCAACGGCGGGGGAGGGCGCGACGTGCCGCAGCTGCGCGCATTGCCCGTGGATGGCGATGAACGGCCTGAAAGCGATTGCCGAAGGGCTCGAGACGGGCGGTGCGGCGCATGAAATCCACGTCGACGCCGCCCTGCGTGAAGGTGCGTTAATTCCGCTTAACCGCATGCTGGATTTTGCGGCTACACTACGTACTTAATTTAAAAACGCCCTGGGGAAAAGATGGATTTTTTTAGCACGCAGAACATTCTGGTTCATATACCGATTGGTGCAGGTGGCTATGACCTGTCATGGATTGAAGCCGTAGGCACGCTGGCGGGTTTGCTGTGTATCTGGCTGGCAAGCCTTGAGAAGATCGGTAACTACGCGTTCGGCCTGATTAACGTCACGCTGTTTGCGATTATCTTCTTCCAGATCCAGCTGTATGCCAGTCTGCTTTTGCAGTTGTTTTTCTTCGCCGCCAATATTTACGGCTGGTACGCCTGGTCCCGGCAAAACAGCCAGCAGGAGGCTGAGCTGCAGATCCGCTGGCTGCCCCTGCCAAAAGCCATCGCCTGGTTCGTTGCCTGCGTGGTTGCCATTGGTTTAATGACCGTCTATATCAACCCGGTGTTTGCGTTCCTGACCCGCGTTGCCGTTTCGGTCATGTCCGCTATTGGCCTGAACGTGACGATGCCGGAGCTTCAACCGGATGCCTTCCCGTTCTGGGACTCTTGCATGATGGTGCTGTCGATTGCGGCGATGGTCTTGATGACGCGCAAATACGTTGAGAACTGGCTGCTGTGGGTCATCATCAACGTCATCAGCGTGGTAATTTTTGCTCTGCAGGGCGTCTATGCGATGTCGCTGGAGTATCTGCTGCTGACCTTCATTGCCCTGAACGGCAGCCGAATGTGGATTAACAGCGCGCGTGAGCGAGGCTCTCACGCGCTTTCCCGCTAATGGTGGTGATGATGTGAATGGTCGGGCTGCGCCTCATTAAGGTGGCAGTCCGGCCCGTTACAGAGCTGATACTCCATCTGGATGGTAGCGTGACCAATCTCGTAGTGATGTTCAAGAAAATGCTGGATGCGTTCAAGCAGCGCGTCGTGGTCATGAGGCGGGATCACCTGCGCGTGCAGCGTCATGACCGGCTTCTCCCCCACCAGCCAAACGTGCACGTGATGCACGTTGCGTACTTCCGGAACTGAGCGGCGCAGGTTACGTTTCAGCTCGTCAATGTCTATGGATGTCGGTGCACCTTCAAGAAGTTCATTGACGCTCTCCTTCAGCAGCCGCCAGGCGCTTCGCAAGACCAGACACGACACCAGCACGGAGAGAATCGGGTCGACGGGCGTCCAGCCGGTATTGAGGATCACCAGCGCGGCGACAATCGCTCCGACCGAGCCGAGTAAATCTCCCAGAACGTGCAGGGCCGCAGCGCGCACGTTGAGGTTCTTTTCCCCGCTACCGCGGTGCAAAATCCAGAACGCGAGGATATTCGCCAATAGTCCCGCCACGGCAATGACCATCATCGTTGTCCCGGCGATCGGCTGAGGGTGCCTGAAGCGCTGTACGGCCTCCCAGACGATAAGAAGGGTGATCGCCACCAGCGCGATGGCGTTAACAAACGCGGCGAGGGTCGTCAGCCTCAGCCAGCCGAAGGTATGGCGTGCGTTGGGCGGGCGGCGAGCAAACTGCACCGCCAGCAGGGCGAAAAGCAGCGCGGCGGCATCGGTCAGCATATGTCCGGCATCAGCCAGCAGCGCCAGAGAGCCGGAAACCAGGCCGCCAATGACCTCAATAACCATAAACGTGGCCGTAACGCCAAAGGCCAGCATGAGTCGTTTTGCGTTGTCATTTCCGGGAGAAGATGCGTGTGAGTGGGTGTGCGCCATGTCTGCTTTCCTGATTCGTTATTATTTTAGTGTAGCGTTTTTAACAGGTTACTCCAAAAAGAAAGGAGAGCCAGGGCTCTCCTTTCGCATTTAAAGCATCAAGAATTACTGGGTTGTGCCATCAGTTTTGGTATTGGCGTCGTTACCCACTTTGTCGTTCGGATCGGGACATTTGCCGTCCTTGCACATCGAGTTCTTATGAACCTCATCCGAGCTCATATTGTCATGATTCATGGTGTCGGAAGCACCGCCGTTCGGATGCAGCATGGTGCCGCCGGTATTGGTGTTCCCGGTATTGATCTGGCTGTTATCGACATTGTTCGGGGCGATATTCTGTTTCGCATCAGGCGCAACCTGGCCTGCTGCTGCTGCCGCATTGGCATCACCGTTGCTGTCTGAAGTACCCGTTTCTGCGGCCAGGGCGCTGCCGCTGGCAAGGGTGAGTGTGGCAGTCAGGAAGAGGGTTGTCAGTTTTGTCATTTTCATCATGGTGCTCCTGTTCTTGTCGTTACGCTGGATAACATTCTCCAACAGTGCATCTTTTTAGAGGCGAAAGATTCCGCCTTACGGACTTACGTCAGTATGGAATCGCGTTTAAGCGTGTAAAAATGGTTGTTACAGTTAAAAAGCTTAGGTTAGATCTCATTTTTCGCTATTTTGTGGCGATTTTTAGGCGAATTCCAGGAATTATCTGCGTGAAGTGTAAAACCGTGTTTACACTTCCTGGTCGACAAGATAGATTGAAAGGATTGCTTTCATTACTAAAGATATGGCAGAGCTGGAAAGAAGATGAATTATCAGAACGACGATTTACGCATTAAAGAGATCAATGAGTTATTACCTCCTGTAGCGCTCCTTGAGAAATTCCCCGCCACTGAAAATGCCGCAAACACGGTTTCTCATGCTCGTAAAGCGATCCACAAGATCCTGAAAGGTAATGACGATCGTCTTCTGGTGGTGATTGGCCCGTGCTCCATTCACGATCCTGCCGCCGCGAAAGAGTATGCGGCCCGTCTGCTCGCCCTCCGTGAAGAGCTGAAGGACGAGCTTGAAATCGTGATGCGCGTCTATTTTGAAAAACCGCGCACGACAGTAGGCTGGAAAGGGCTGATTAACGATCCGCACATGGATAACAGCTTCCAGATCAACGACGGCCTGCGCATTGCGCGCAAGCTGCTGCTGGAGATCAACGACAGCGGCCTGCCAGCTGCCGGCGAGTTCCTGGATATGATCACGCCACAATACCTGGCAGATCTGATGAGCTGGGGCGCGATTGGTGCCCGCACCACTGAATCTCAGGTCCACCGCGAGCTGGCTTCCGGTCTCTCTTGCCCGGTGGGTTTCAAAAACGGCACTGACGGTACCATTAAGGTGGCTATCGACGCCATCAACGCAGCGGGGGCGCCGCACTGCTTCCTGTCTGTGACCAAATGGGGTCACTCTGCCATCGTTAACACCAGCGGTAACGGCGACTGCCATATCATTCTGCGCGGTGGCAAAGAGCCAAACTACAGTGCAAAACATGTGGCAGAGGTGAAGGCCGGGCTGGAAAAAGCCGGGCTGCCGGCGCAGGTGATGATCGACTTCAGCCACGCCAACTCCAGCAAGCAGTTCAAAAAGCAGATGGAAGTGGGGGCAGATGTCTGCCAGCAGATCGCCAACGGTGAGAAGGCGGTAATTGGGGTGATGATTGAAAGTCATCTGGTCGAAGGGAACCAGAACCTGGAAGGTAGCGAGCCGCTGGTGTATGGCAAAAGCGTGACTGATGCCTGCATCGGCTGGGAAGATACCGATGCCATCCTGCGTCAGCTGGCGAATGCGGTAAAAGCGCGTCGCGGCTGAATTCTCAGGCACAAATAAAAAAGCGCGGAAGGCTCCGCGCTTTTTTTACGTCCGGCGAAAATTACTTCGCTTTACCCTGATTCGCGACAGCCGCTGCTTTCGCTGCGATTTCGTCCGCGTTACCCAGGTAGTAGTGTTTGATTGGCTTGAAGTTTTCGTCGAACTCATACACCAGCGGTACGCCAGTTGGGATGTTCAGTTCGAGGATCTCGTCTTCACCCATGTTGTCCAGGTATTTCACCAGCGCGCGCAGGGAGTTACCGTGAGCGGCAATGATCACGCGCTCGCCGCTTTTCAGACGTGGCAGAATGGTTTCGTTCCAGTAAGGCACAACGCGGTCGATGGTCAGCGCCAGGCTCTCGGTGGTTGGCAGCTCAGCGTCGGTCAGTTTCGCGTAACGCGGGTCGTGGCCCGGGTAGCGCTCGTCATCTTTGGTCAGCTCTGGTGGGGTGACCGCGAAGCCGCGACGCCACTGTTTAACCTGCTCGTCACCGTATTTCTCAGCGGTTTCCGCTTTGTTCAGGCCCTGCAGCGCACCGTAGTGACGCTCGTTCAGTTTCCAGGATTTCTCAACCGGCAGCCAGGCCTGGTCCAGTTCGTCCAGCACGTTCCACAGGGTATGGATGGCACGTTTCAGCACAGAGGTGTAAGCAAAATCAAAGCTGAAGCCTTCTTCCTTCAGCAGTTTACCTGCTGCTTTTGCTTCGCTTACGCCTTTCTCAGACAGATCAACGTCGTACCAACCGGTAAAGCGGTTTTCGTTGTTCCACTGGCTTTCGCCGTGACGCACCAGAACCAGCTTAGTAATAGCCATCTCTTACTCCTCAAGCATTTTTAGAATGATAACAATTCTCATTATATTGCCGTGGCGGTGCCACCAGCAACGCTTAACCCTAACCATAGCGAAAATAGTCTCTGAGTGTAAGATGCTTGTGAATCCAGGGTTATGATTTTGTCTGCGATCGGCGCTATTTTCAGCAAGACGCGCAGAAAAAAGCCCTCCGATGGGAGGGCTGGAAATCAATGCGGAATGAAATGATACTCTGTGACGCTCACGTACTCTTCGCCCGGGCGCAGCACGCAGTCCGGCTGCGGCCATTCAGGATGATTGGGGCTGTCCGGCAGGAATTCGCTCTCCAGCGCCAGCCCTTGCCAGTCGCTGTACTCATCGTGTTCGCGCGCCGTCGTGCCGCCAAGATAGTTGCCTGAGTAGAACTGCAGGGCAGGGGCGGTGGTATACACCATCATCTGCAGCTTCTCATCCGCAGACCAGACCTGCGCGGCAGGCTGTTTTACATCACCTTTGGCGTGCAGCAGGAACGCGTGATCGTAGCCTTTCACCTTGCGCTGATCGTCATCGCTCAGGAAATCCTGGGCGATAACTTTAGCGCTGCGGAAATCAAAGCTGGTCCCGCTCACGTCTTTAAGGCCCTGATACGGAATGCCCATCTCGTCAACCGGCAGATAAGCGTCAGCCAGGATCTGCAGCTTGTGGTTACGCACGTCGCACTGGTTGCCGTCCAGATTGAAGTAGGCATGGTTAGTCAGGTTGACCGGACACGGCTTATCGACCGTCGCACGGTATTCAATGGCGATTCGGTTGTCGTCGGTCAGCGTGAAGCGCGCGGATGCGATAAGATTCCCCGGGAAGCCCTGATCGCCATCAAGCGAATCCAGTGAGAACAGCACTTCCCCGTCGTTTTGACGAACAATCTTCCAGCGGCGTTTGTCAAAGCCGTCCGGCCCGCCGTGCAGCTGGTTCTCACCCTGGCTTGGAAGCAGGGCGTACTGGACGCCGTCGAGCTCAAAGCGGCTCTTCGCGATACGGTTGGCATAGCGCCCTACGGACGCGCCCAGATAGGCGGATTGATTGACATACTGCTCAGGCGAGGCGCAGCCGAGCAGGGTTTCGCGCACGCTGCCGTCCGGCATTGGTACGCGGGCTGATAGCAGGGTCGCACCCCAGTCCATAAGCGTAACCACCATCCCCGCGCTGTTGCGCAGGGTTAACAGGCGATACGGCAGACCATCCGGTGCGAGGGTAGGTGTTTCGTTTAGCACTGTCCGGCTCCTTGTGATGCTTTACATACATAGAACGTTTCTTTGATGCCCGTTTGCGCTTCGTACTGCTTCGCCACGGCGTCCTGGACGGCAGGGACCAGCTCTTCCGGAACCAGCGCAACGATGCAGCCGCCAAAACCGCCGCCCGTCATACGTACGCCGCCTTTGTCGCCAATGACCGCTTTCACAATGTCCACCAGGGTGTCGATCTGCGGCACGGTGATTTCAAAATCATCGCGCATGGAGGCGTGAGATTCTGCCATCAGTTCACCCATGCGTTTCAGGTCACCTTTCGCCAGTGCGGACGCGGCTTCAACGGTACGGGCGTTCTCCGTCAGCACGTGACGTACGCGCCTGGCGACAACCGGATCCAGTTCGTGCGCCACTTTGTTAAATTCATTGAGCGTCACGTCGCGCAGGGCAGGCTGCTGGAAGAAGCGCGCACCGGTTTCGCACTGTTCGCGGCGGGTGTTGTATTCGCTGCCCACCAGCGTGCGTTTAAAGTTGCTGTTGATAATCACGACGGCCGCGCCTTTTGGCAGCGGAACGGCTTTGGTGCCCAGCGAGCGGCAGTCGATCAGCAGCGCGTGCTCTTTTTTGCCCAGCGCAGAGATCAGCTGGTCCATAATGCCGCAGTTGCAGCCCACGAACTGGTTTTCCGCTTCCTGGCCGTTCAGCGCAATTTGCGCGCCGTCCAGCGGCAGATGATACAGCTGCTGGAAGACGGTTCCCACGGCCACTTCGAGCGAGGCCGACGAACTTAAGCCCGCACCCTGAGGCACGTTGCCGCTGATGACTAAATCGGCACCGCCGAAGTTCTTGTTGCGCTTCTGCAGATGCTTCACCACGCCGCGTACGTAGTTAGACCACTGCTGGCTGTCGTGCGTCACAATCGGGGCATCGAGGGAAAACTCGTCCGTCTCATTACCGTAATCTGCCGCAATGACGCGGACTTTGCGGTCGTCGCGCTTCGCACAGCTGATGACCGTCTGGTAATCGATGGCGCACGGCAGCACGAAGCCGTCGTTATAGTCGGTGTGTTCACCGATCAGGTTAACGCGGCCGGGCGCCTGGATAACGTGGGTGGCAGGGTAGCCAAATTTCTCAGCAAACAGGGATTGTGTTTTATCTTTCAGACTCATTTTTTAGACTCCTGATTCGCGATAGTGGACGTCGCTAACGGCGCGCAGGCGTTCTGCCGCCTGTTCCGCCGTCAGGTCACGCTGGGTTTCCGCCAGCATTTCATAGCCCACCATAAATTTACGCACCGTCGCAGAGCGCAGCAGCGGCGGGTAGAAATGGGCGTGCAACTGCCAGTGCTGATTCTCTTCCCCGTTAAACGGTGCGCCGTGCCAGCCCATGGAGTACGGGAAGGAGCACTGGAACAGGTTGTCGTAACGGCTTGTCAGTTTTTTCAGCGCCAGCGCCAGGTCGTCGCGCTGCGCGTCGCTGAGATCGGTAATGCGCTGAACGTGCGCTTTCGGCAGCAGCAGCGTTTCAAACGGCCAGGCGGCCCAGTAGGGCACGACGGCCAGCCAGTGCTCGGTTTCCACCACGGTACGGCTGCCGTCGGCCAGCTCACGCTGAGTGTAGTCCACCAGCATGGGTGAGCCGTTTTCTGCGAAATAGGCTTTCTGCAGACGATCTTCACGCTCGGCTTCGTTGGGCAGGAAGCTGTTCGCCCAGATCTGGCCGTGTGGATGCGGGTTAGAGCAGCCCATCGCCGCGCCTTTGTTTTCGAACACCTGCACCCACGGATAGCTCTGCCCCAGCTCAGCGGTTTGCGCCTGCCAGGTGCTGACCACCTCTTTCAGCGCGTCCACGCTCAGCTCTGGCAGCGTTTTGCTGTGATCGGGCGAGAAGCAGATCACGCGGCTGGTACCGCGCGCGCTTTCGCAGCGCATCAGCGGGTCGTGGCTTGCGGGGGCGTCCGGCGTGTCGGTCATCAGGGCGGCAAAATCGTTGGTGAAGACGAAGGTGCCCTTGTAGTCCGGGTTTTTATCTCCGGTGACGCGCGTATTGCCCGGACACAGGAAGCAGTCCGGGTCATGCTGTGGCAGCGTCTGTTTTGCAGGCGTCTCCTGCGCCCCCTGCCAGGGGCGCTTGGCGCGATGCGGGGAAACCAAAATCCATTGCCCGCTTAACGGGTTAAAACGACGATGCGGATGATCGACGGGATTAAACGAAGTCATGACGGATCCTTAGTCCGGATAGCCTTGCGGGTGGCGTGACTGCCAGTGCCAGGTATCCTGTGCCATTTCATCAAGCGTGCGGGTGACACGCCAGTTAAGCTCTTTATCGGCTTTGGTGGCATCGGCCCAGTAAGCAGGCAGGTCGCCATCACGACGCGGAGCGAAGTGGTAGTTCACCGGCTTACCGCAGGCTTTGCTGAAGGCGTTAACCACGTCCAGCACGCTGCTGCCGACCCCGGCGCCGAGGTTATAAATATGCACGCCCGGTTTGTCAGCCAGCTGCTGCATGGCTGCAACGTGGCCGTCTGCCAGATCCATCACGTGGATATAGTCGCGCACGCCGGTGCCGTCTTCGGTGGGGTAGTCATTACCAAAAATGGCCAGCGACTCGCGACGGCCTACCGCCACTTGGGCGATGTACGGCATTAAGTTGTTCGGAATACCCTGCGGATCTTCACCCATATCGCCGGACGGATGGGCACCGACCGGGTTGAAGTAGCGCAGCAGCGCGATGCTCCACTCCGGCTGCGCTTTTTGCAGGTCGGTCAGGATCTGCTCCACCATCAGCTTGCTTTTGCCGTACGGGCTTTGCGGCGTACCGGTCGGGAAGCTTTCCACGTAAGGGATTTTGGGCTGATCGCCGTAGACGGTGGCGGAGGAGCTAAAGATAAAGTTTTTGACGTTCGCCGCGCGCATGGCGGAGATCAGACACAGGGTACCGTTGACGTTGTTGTCGTAATACTCAAGCGGTTTCGCAACCGATTCACCAACTGCTTTCAGGCCCGCGAAGTGGATCACCGCTTCGATGGCGTGGTCGTGAAGGATCTCGGTCATCAGCGCTTCGTTGCGGATGTCGCCTTCCACGAAAGTTGGCTGTTTACCGCCAAGACGTTCAATTACCGGCAGCACGCTGCGCTTACTATTGCACAGGTTGTCGAGGATGATCACATCGTGACCATTTTGCAGCAGCTGCACACAGGTATGACTTCCGATGTAACCGCTACCACCTGTTACCAGAACTCGCATAATTCGCTCCATTGGGCTTATGGTATGTAATAACCATAGCATAACAGAGACGCGAAAAGTGTGACATGGGATAAAATAGTGGAATCGTTTACACTCGTTTTTACACTCGCTTTTTCGATGAGTCAGAGCATTCTAGATCAAAGAGATAGCGATGTATTGATGCAAGTTATCTGAAAAGAGGAGGGCGGTGCCCTCCACGCTTAATCGACGCTGCTGAGAAGGTAGCGATAACCCTCGCCGTCCGCGACAAACTCCAGGCGGTGGGTAATGCAGGAAGGGGCATCTTCGGCATGGTGTGAAACGAACAGCAGCTGCGTTTCACCTTCGCTAATCAGCACGTCTACAAAGCGGCGGATCAGCTGTCGGTTGAGCGGATCCAGCCCCTGCAGCGGTTCGTCGAGGATCAGAAGCGTAGGGTGTTTTACCAGCGCGCGAACGATCAGTGCCAGGCGCTGCTGCCCCCACGACAGGCTATGAAACGGCGCGTCAGCGACCCGGCTGTCCATGCCCAGAATATCCAGCCACTGCTGGGCCAGCTTGCGCTGTTTGTCCGACACCGCCTGATAAATGCCGATGGAATCAAAATAGCCGGAAAGGATCACGTTGCGTACCGTGGTACTAACCCGGTAATCAAGATGCAGGCTGCTGCTGACGTAGCCGATGTGCTTTTTGATATCCCAGATGGTTTCGCCGCTGCCGCGACGCCGCCCGAAAAGCGTCAGATCGTTGCTATAGCCCTGCGGGTGATCGCCGACGATCAAGCTCAGCAACGTTGATTTTCCCGCGCCGTTAGGGCCGACAATCTGCCAGTGCTCGCCAGGATTGACCGTCCAGCTGAGGTGGTTAAGGATCGGACGGTCATCATAGGAAACCACCCCGTCGCGCAGAACGATAAGCGGCTGCCGGGGATCGAGACCGTGGCGCGCTGCCGGCGCGTCGGGCTCCGGCAGCGCAATACCCGCCAGCTTTTCGCTGTGCGCAAGCTGGGCAATGAGCGCCTGCTTGAGCAGCGCAGATTTTTCCCCGGTTTCGATCAGGCTGCAGTCTGCCAGCACGCCCGCGTTCTGCACGAAATCAGGAATTTCATCAAAGCGGTTCAGCACCAAAACGATCGTATAGCCTTCCTGATTCAGAGAGCCCAGGAGGGCGGCAAGCTGGGCGCGGGAGTGAACATCCAGCCCGTCAAAGGGCTCATCCAGAATCAGCAGCTCCGGCTGGCCCATGAGCGCCTGACACAGAAGCGTTTTCCGCGTCTCGCCGGTAGAGAGGTATTTAAACCGCCGGTTCAGCAGAGCGGAGATGCCAAATTGTTCCGCCAGATGCTGGCAGCGAGCGGGATCTTTCACCTCATCCTGAATAATCTCCGCCGCCGTGCGACCGGTGTCTTCTTCACCAGGACTGAGTAAATCGGTGTTATTGCGCTGCCACTCGTCGCTTACCAGCTTTTGCAGCTGTTCAAAGGACAGGCGCGTCACGCGTTTGAAATTGCTCTGGAATTCGCCTTTGAGAAGGGGAAGCTCTCCGGCCAGCGCCCGGGCCAGCGCGGATTTACCGCTGCCGTTGGTGCCGACAAACGCCCAGCTTTCACCCGCGCGTATTGTCAGATCGGCAATCTTCAGCGTTCGGGTATCGCTAAGACGAAACGTACCTTGCGAAATATGCAATGATGACATGATGTATCCCATTTTTTGCAGCAACTGCTGTCAGGGATACGCACTGTCGGCACGATTGTCAATGCACTCAGCACAATGTGGCGATAATCACCCGGTCTGCGTTGAAATATGCGGTGACGATAGCACCTTCTTCTAAACCGTCCGCCTCGCTGAGCGGGACCGTCGCGCAAAGGGTTTGTCCGTCTGCCAGGGGCATCAGCACCTCGCACTGCTCTTTGCCGCGTTCGATATGGCTGATGGCGCCGCGCAGCTGGTTATCTGCGGCCTTTGCCTTGTCCGGGTCACGCGTGATGTTGACCCAGGGCGCTTTCAGCAACACCAGCACCTCTTTACCTTCGTCCAGATTGAGGCGCTCTGCGCTCTGCGCCGTTATCGCCGCTTTCAGACGGGTGACGCCATCGGCAAGCAGGATCTCAATATGCTGCTGTACCTGGAGATTATCGCGCGCCGTCACCGTACCAAACCACTGGTTGCGGGCGCTGGTCTGTAACGAGAAGCGGGAAATGGCGGCCAGCAAGCTGTCCAGCGGAACGTTATCGTCGTCACTCAATACATCGAACGCTTTTTGCTGGATTTGTCCCAGGAGATCGTAGAGCTGAATCAGACGCTGGCCGTAACGTGTGACGACAGCCCCGCCACCGCCTTTGCCCCCTGTGGCTCTGTCCACCAGCGGTTGTTCGCTCAGGGTGTTCATTTCATTGATGGCATCCCAGGCGCTTTTATAGCTAATCCCGGCATTCCTGGCTCCCTGGCTAATTGAGCCGGTCTGTTCTATCTGTTTAAGCAGGGCAATACGCCGGGGGTCGGCGAAAAGCTTTTGCTGAAGTCGGAGAGTAAGAAGAATTTCGGCCTGCATAACAGTGTCCTGGCAAAAAGAATATTGTGACCCAAATGGTGCAGGGCGCAAAGGGCACCGCACAAAAGGGGATGTTTTTCTTACTTTTAAGGGTAGAATAGCCCATTCACAAAATCTGGAGAAAACCATGTTAGAGTTGTTGAAAAGTCTGGTATTCGCCGTGATCATGGTACCAGTAGTGATGGCCATCATCCTCGGTGCCATCTACGGCCTGGGTGAAGTGTTCAACGTCTTTTCGAATATCGGTCACAGAGACCGTGCGAAAAAGCAGCATTAATTTCCCACAAAACGCCCGGCTTGCCCGGGCGTTTTGCTCTCAAGATTTTTTCATTTTCGCCGATATTATTAAGATATCCGTCCGCCTTACCCCTTGAGCGGTACGATTTACCGCTGGGATCTCCCTGAAGATATCGTTATATTAATTTGTATATAACGCTACTCACAGGAGTTACAGATGGCACGTTCATGGGTACGCCTTTTCGCAGGGGCAACGCTGACGCTTTCACTTACCGGACACGCGCTGGCGGACGAGGGTAAAATCACGATCTTTGCGGCGGCGTCACTGACCAACGCGCTGCAGGATATCGCGGCGGCGTATAAAAAAGAGAAAAACGTCGAGGTGGTCTCCTCTTTTGCCTCTTCTTCGACGCTGGCGCGCCAGATAGAAGCGGGCGCACCGGCGGATCTGTTCATCTCGGCTGACCAGAAGTGGATGGATTACGCGGCGGAGAAGAGAGCGATTGATGCAACAACCCGCGAAACGCTGCTGGGGAATAGCCTGGTTGTCGTGGCACCAAAAGCCAGCGCGCAGGCGGACATCACCATCAATAAAGAGACCAACTGGATAAATCTGCTGAACGGTGGGCGTCTGGCAGTGGGCGATCCGGAGCACGTTCCGGCCGGGATCTATGCCAAAGAAGCGCTGCAAACGCTGGGGGCATGGGAGGCATTGTCGCCGAAGCTGGCCCCGGCGGAAGACGTGCGCGGCGCGCTGGCGCTGGTGGAACGCAACGAAGCTCCGCTGGGCATTGTGTATGGCTCCGATGCCGTTGCCAGCAAAGGCGTGAAGGTGGTGGCAACATTCCCGGAAGATTCCCACAAGAAAGTGGAATATCCTGTCGCGATTGTTGATGGACATAAAAATGCGACCGTAACGGCCTTCCGCGATTATCTGAAGGGGCCGGAGGCGTCCGCAATCTTTAAACGTTATGGATTTACGACTCACTGATGATACTGACCGATCCTGAATGGCAGGCTGTTTTGCTGAGCCTTAAAGTCTCTTCCCTGGCGGTTGCGCTGAGTTTGCCCTTTGGGATCTTCTTTGCCTGGTTACTGGTTCGCTGTCGGTTTCCCGGCAAAGCGCTACTCGACAGTGTACTTCATCTCCCCCTGGTTTTACCGCCTGTGGTGGTCGGTTACCTGCTGCTGATTTCGATGGGGCGACGCGGTTTTATCGGCGAAAGGCTCTACGACTGGTTCGGACTCACATTCGCTTTTAGCTGGCGCGGTGCGGTGCTGGCGGCGGCGGTGATGTCATTCCCGCTGATGGTGAGGGCAATCCGCCTCGCGCTGGAAGGCGTGGACATGAAGCTCGAACAGGCGGCCCGCACGCTGGGCGCCGGACGCTGGCGCGTCTTTTTCACCATCACGCTCCCGCTTACGCTGCCGGGCATTATTGTCGGGACGGTGCTGGCCTTCGCCCGCTCGCTGGGCGAGTTCGGCGCGACCATCACGTTTGTGTCGAACATTCCCGGTGAGACGCGAACCATTCCGTCGGCCATGTACACCCTGATTCAGACGCCGGGGGGGGAGAGTGCCGCAGCGCGGCTGTGCATCATCTCAATCGTACTAGCCCTGGTTTCGCTGCTGGTTTCTGAATGGCTGGCGCGGCTGAGCCGCGAGCGGATGGGGAAATAACGATGCTGGAACTGAATTTCACCCAGACGCTGGGAAACCATACCCTGACGCTTAACGAGACGCTGCCTGCAAGCGGCATCACCGCCGTCTTCGGCGTGTCGGGGGCGGGAAAAACGTCTCTGATTAACGCCATCAGCGGCCTGACGCGCCCGCAGTCAGGACGTATTGTCCTGAATAACCGCGTCCTGAATGACGTGGAGAACAAAGTTTACCTCTCACCGGACAAGCGCCGCATCGGCTACGTTTTCCAGGACGCGCGCTTGTTCCCGCACTACAGCGTGCGCGGCAACCTGCGCTACGGCATGGCGAAAAGCATGGCCGGGCAGTTTGACAAGCTGGTCACGCTTTTAGGCATTGAGCCTCTGCTCGACAGGCTGCCGTCCTCACTCTCCGGCGGAGAAAAACAGCGGGTGGCCATTGGCCGCGCGTTGCTGACCGCCCCCGAACTGCTGCTGCTCGACGAGCCGCTGGCCTCGCTCGATATACCGCGCAAGCGCGAACTTCTGCCTTATCTGCAGCGACTGACGCGTGAAATTAATATTCCGATGCTCTACGTCAGCCATTCGCTGGATGAGATCCTTCATCTGGCCGACAAAGTGCTCGTGCTGGAAGAGGGCAGCGTGAAGGCCTTCGGCAACCTGGAAGAGGTGTGGGGCAGCAGCGTAATGCACCCCTGGTTACCGAGAGAGCAGCAGAGCAGCATCCTGAAGGTCAGCGTTCTGGAACATCATCCGCACTACGCGATGACCGCGCTGGCGCTGGGTGACCAGCATCTGTGGGTCAATAAGATCGATAAACCGTTACAGTCCGCGCTGCGAATTCGCATCCAGGCGTCGGACGTCTCGCTGGTGCTGCAGCCGCCGCTGCAAACCAGTATTCGCAATATTCTGCGCGCCAAAGTGGCGGAGTGTTTTGATGATAACGGGCAGGTGGAGGTGAAGCTTGAAGTCGGCAGCAGGACGCTCTGGGCGCGCATCAGCCCGTGGGCCAGGGATGAGTTAGCAATCAAGCCCGGCCTGTGGCTTTACGCGCAAATTAAGAGCGTCTCAATCACCGCCTGATTACAGCAGGTGGGTATAAATGTACTGCGCGATGCTGTCGGTGGTGTTGTCGCCAATCACCACGTTGGCGCGCGCTTTCACCGCGTCGTCGGCATTGCCCATCGCCACGCCCGTACCGGCGGCTTCCAGCATGCTGATGTCGTTGTAGTTATCGCCGAAGGCGATCACGTCCTGCATCGACCCGCCTTTTGATTCCACATACTGCGTCAGGCGCTTGCCTTTGCTGTTACCCTTGCGGGCAATATCCACCTGGTCATGCCAGGACCATTCGCACTCCAGCCCCAGCGTTTCCTCGACGTGCTTCGCGAAGGTATTCAGTTTGGTGGTGTCTTCATCCGTCAGGGCGAATTTCCAGATAGCCTCAACATCCCGGGCCGCCTGGCGCAGGGAGGAAACCTGGGTAAAGACCGGGCGCTGCGCTTCAGGCAGGGACAATGCCCAGTTGCTGGTGCGCACCACGTGGCCGGTAGGGCGCTCGTACACCATCGCGTTATCTACGTACATGAGACCGTGTACGTCATGCTCATCCAGCAGATCAATCAGTTGCAGCGCCTGCGGAACCGGCAGCGGGTCGGCGGCTAAAACCTTTTTTGCCTGATAATCATACAAATAAGTGCCATTACAACAAATTGCAGGTGTATCTAGCGCCAGTGCCTGATAAAAAGGGTGAATGGCAACGTGATGTCGACCCGTTACGATAAGGAGTTGATACCCCACTTCCTGCGCGCGTTTAAGCGCTTCAAGGGAGGAGGGGAGCAGGGTTTTCTGAGGGGTAAGTAATGTTCCGTCTAAATCCAGTGCAATCACACGCGAGGTCATTTGTTCTTCCGGGTTAATGTTGAATTTTAGGTCTCAGGGGATGTTACACCGAGAGTAAATCGCTGCAAAATTCCTGGCTAAAATTCAGCATTCACCGTTAAAAATAATCACTTTCACGTGCAGTGAGGAAAGGAGTATTCATGAAACAAACCGTTTATACCGCCAGTCCTGAAAGTCAGCAGATCCACGTCTGGCGCTTGAATGCAGAAGGTTCGCTCACGCTGGTTCAGGTTGTTGATGTGCCGGGCCAGGTGCAACCGATGGTCATCAGCCCGGATAAACGTTTCTTGTACGTGGGTGTGCGCCCGGAGTTTCGCGTGCTGGCCTACCGTATCTCTCCTGACGACGGCGCGCTGACCTACACCGCTGAAGCGCCCTTGCCGGGCAGCCCAACCCACATCTCGACCGATCGTAAAGGCAACTTCGTTTTCAGCGGCTCCTATAATGCGGGCTGCGTCAGCGTGACGCGACTTGAAGATGGTATTCCGACGGATACCGTGGATGTGGTGGAAGGGCTGGAAGGCTGTCACTCGGCGAATATCTCTCCGGACAACCGCACGCTGTGGGTGCCTGCGCTGAAGCAGGATCGTATCTGCCTGTTCACCCTGAGCGACGATGGTCACCTGGTGGCGCAGAATCCGGCTGAGGTCACCACCGTTGAGGGCGCAGGTCCTCGCCATATGGTCTTCCACCCGAACCAGCAATATGCCTACGTCGTCAATGAACTGAACAGCTCTGTGGACGTATGGGAACTGAAAGATCCAAACGGTCAGATTGAGTGCGTGCAGACGCTGGATATGATGCCGTCTGACTTCTCCGATACCCGCTGGGCGGCGGATATTCACATCACGCCGGATGGCCGCCACCTTTACGCCTGCGACCGTACCTCCAGCCTGATTACCGTGTTTAGCGTCTCTGAAGACGGCAGCGTGCTGGCGATTGAAGGTTTCCAGCCAACGGAAACCCAGCCGCGCGGCTTTAATATCGATCACAGCGGTAAATACCTGATTGCGGCGGGGCAGAAATCCCACCACATCGCGCTGTATGAAATCAAAGGCGAGCAGGGGCTGCTGGAAGAGAAAGGACGGTACGCCGTCGGCCAGGGGCCAATGTGGGTAGTGGTAAACGCTCACTAAGCCGCTAAAAACAAAAAACCTCGCGAATGCGAGGTTTTTTATGCCCGGTGGTTGCCGGGTGAGCACATCAAAACGTAACCAACACGTCCATCATAATATTGGCTTAAGGTGATGTAAATTCATCATCAACGAAAAAAAGAGATTATGAGACGATGGTGGATATTAATATTCAGTATAAACAGTTACTTATTTGTTTTCTCTTTATAAATTCCTAAACTCCATTTAACTGTTTTTATGTACAGTAATGGTCTGATATCATTCTGTTCGTTGGTTTGATGTGTTGCAGTTCCGCAATTCAGGATCCGTTTCAAGTCCTGGCTGTCGGGTGGTGCCGACAGTGCCTAAACTGCGGAGCACGTCAAAACATAACCAACACACCTCTGGTGACAGGCAGCGGAAAGGTAAATCAGAGGAGAAGTGCTCTATACCAAAGGAGTGGCGTATGAGCGGTGTGGAATGGGCAATTCTGTTCCTGCAACTCATGGTTGCGATTATGCAACTATTGGATGCGTATCTTAAGTTTGGTGCCTGACGTATCCAGTCGCAGTAAAAAGGGGGATTAACATCCCCCTTTTACTCTTATCTTACTGCTTCGGCTCAGCGACCACGTTACTGCCCAGACCGCGGTTGTTGTATTCCCACATGCGGTTGAAGTTCGCGTCGTTCAGGTTGCGCTGCACGTTCCCTTTATCATCCATCGTACCGGTATTGCCGGAGAACGGACGTTTGGAGACAGCGCCATCAGCCCACGGCTTCGCCACGTTAAAGCCTTCGTTGATCACGCTGTCGCGGATAACGACCTGGCCGTTAGTGGCAGAGTCCACGTCCAGAGAGCGGCCCAGCTGCGCCACGCCATCACCGGCCGCGTTGAAGCGGCTGTTCACGGCCAGGAAGCCGTAGAACAGGTTAGACTGAGTTGCTGGCGCAAACACGTAGCCTTCCTGCTGGGTACGGGAATTCACCACGCGGAAATCAGTGTTATCAAACACTACCGCGCCGCGACCGGACACCAGATCCACGTCACCTTCAACGTAGCTGTTGGTCACCAGCGTACGGGTCAGGCGGTTATTCTGCAGGGTGTTCTGCACGCCGCTGTTGGTCACGAAGAAGGTGTTCTGACGACCCAGAATGTTGACGTTGTTAATCTGCACCTTATCGCCATCGCTACGCAGCGCAACGGCCTGGTGGTTACCGGCATCTACGCTGTCGCCCAGGGTATTCTGGATGGTCAGGTTCTGCAGCTGCAGGCCGTTATTTTGAGACCAGAATACCGCCGAGCACATCACGCCAACGGTGGCGGAACGCTTGCTCTGGCAGTTATCAAACATATACCACGCCGGTTTGCCCGGCATATATTTGCCGGCCGGGTTCACCAGGTGACGCCAGGTGTTGTTGTCAATTTCGGAATCAATCGCCAGGCCAATTTTTACGTCGATCGCTTTTTCGCCCAGACCGTAAATCGTAATGCTGCCCGGGGCCGCCGGAACATACACGGTGCCTTCATATTCACCCGGCAGGATCGCGATGTACTGGCGAGACGCGCTGTGTTTAGTAATGGCCGCGTCAACCGCAGCCTGAATGGAGGTGTGCGTAACGCCCTGCGCACCCGCCGGGCCAACCACGAAGTCAGGCTGTTTGGGCAGGTTAATTGAAGACGGTGTCCACGGCGCGGCGTTAGGATCCATTGCCGAGAAGTAGTGGGCACGGTCGAAGTTCTTCGCTTCATCTGCGGACAAAATCGGGCGGGAAGCAGTACCGGGCGCTACCTGCTCAGAAGGTCGCTGATCCGGTGGTGTTGAACTGCATGCGGATAATGTCACGCCAAAGGCGAGCGCTAACGCCAGACGGGAAATCCTGGAAATGTTCAAGGTGAAGCTCCTGGGTATGCAAGTCTTTACGGGATAGACGAAATAGCCTGCTTTTTTATACTAAGTTGAGCGAAACGGGAAGATAAAAAGGGTAAAAGTTGCATTTTTTGCCATGAGGTGACGGGAAAGTCATCACAAATAAATAACATTTTCCCTCAAGGCGGTTGACAGCAGACGACGTATGCAAATAAATGTCTATACAACCCATGACAAGTGGAATGCCCATGCAGCTTCATCCTGACGACGTAATATGGCGAAATGCGCGACTGGCAACAATGGTTCCCGACACATCCGCGCCCTATGGCCTGAAAGAGCAGCACGCCCTGGTCGTGCGCGGTCAAACTATCCTTGCCGTGATCCCTGAATCTGACATTCCTGCCGGACACCGTCACGTCGTCGATCTTGAGGGACGTCTGGTCACGCCAGGCCTGATTGACTGCCATACCCACCTGGTGTTCGGCGGCGACCGCGCGGCGGAGTGGGAGCAGCGTCTGAACGGCGTCTCTTATCAAACCATCAGCGCCCAGGGGGGCGGGATTAACGCCACCGTGACGGCAACGCGCGGCAGTTCCCCGGAAACCCTGCTGACACTGGCGCAGCAACGGCTCCAGCGTCTGATGAATGAAGGTGTGACGACCGTTGAAATCAAATCGGGATACGGACTCAACGCCGAGGCCGAAGAGAAGATGCTGCAGGTTGCCCGCCAGCTGAGCCTCAATAATCCGATCGATATCAGCGCAACGCTGCTGGCCGCACACGCCGTACCAGCGGAATACCGGCAGGATCCGGATGCGTACCTCACGCTGGTCTGTGAGCAGATCCTGCCCACGCTGTGGCAAAAAGAGTTATATGAAGCAGTAGACGTGTTTTGTGAAAACGTCGGCTTCACCCCGTCGCAAACCGAGCGCCTCTTCCAGGCGGCGACTGCGCTCGGTATCCCGGTGAAGGGACATGTTGAACAGCTGTCGAATCAGGGCGGCGCGGCGCTGGTGAGCCAATATAACGGGCTGTCGGCCGATCATATCGAATATCTCGACGACGCAGGCGTTCAGGCGATGGCGGAAAGCGGCACGGTTGCGGTATTGCTTCCCGGCGCGTTCTATTTTCTTCAGGAGCGCCAGCGTCCGCCGGTTGAACGGCTCAGAAAACAGGGGGTCCCGATGGCCGTCGCCACCGACTATAACCCCGGCACCAGCCCGTTTGCCAGCCTGCACCTGGCGATGAATATGGCCTGCGTCCAGTTTGGCCTCACACCGGAAGAGGCCTGGGCTGGCGTCACGCGGCATGCGGCGCAGGCACTGGGGCGCGGTTCTACCCACGGGCAGCTGCGGGCGGGGTTTGTCGCTGATTTTATCGTCTGGGATGCTCGCCACCCGGTAGAGATGGTCTACGAGCCGGGGCGCAACCCGCTTTATCAACGCGTTTTCCGGGGGGAGGCAGTATGAAGTTATGGCGGCCCGTAGCCGAAACCGTCTGGCAGGGGCGCGACGACAGCGCCGAGGCCAGCAATGCAACGCGCATTTTCCAGACGATACACCATCAGGCGCAGTTTACGCCGCTTTCATCCGGCATCGCGCTGATAGGCTTTGAATGTGATGCAGGGGTTAAACGCAATCAGGGCAGGCCCGGTGCCGTGCAGGCACCGGATATGCTGCGCAAAGCGCTGGCAAATATGGCAAGCCATCAGGGGCACGAACGGCTGGCGGATATGGGCTCGGTGTACGTTGAGGGCGATGAGCTGGAAGCGGCACAGCAGGCGTTAAGCGATGCCGTCACGGCCTGCCAGCAGTCCGGGATGCGCACGCTGGTGTTTGGCGGCGGGCACGAAACCGCCTGGGCGCACGGTCGGGGGATTCTGGATGCGTTCCCTGGAGAGCGTGTGACGGTGATAAATCTGGATGCGCATCTTGACCTGCGCAAGGCCGACCGGGCGACGTCCGGTACGCCGTTTCGTCAGTTGGCTAACTACTGCGATGAACGCGGGAGCGAGTTTCGCTACGCCTGCTTTGGCGTCAGCCGCGCGGCGAACACCCAGGCACTGTGGGATGAGGCCGAACGCCTGAACGTCACGCTGGTGGAGGATCTCCATTTCAGGCGCGAGGCCCTACCGGCGCTGGAAAAGGTGCTGGCGCAGGCCGATCGCGTCTACCTGACGATCGATCTGGACGTTCTGCCCGCAAGCGAAATGCCTGCCGTTTCCGCCCCGGCCGCGTTAGGAGTCCCGGCGCTGGATCTGCTGCCGGTTATCGAACAAATCTGCCGCAGCGGTAAGCTGCAGGCCGCCGATCTGGTAGAGTTTAACCCGCAGTACGATCGGGACGGACAGGGCGCAAAGCTCGCCGCCCGTCTGGCCTGGCAAATTGCTCACTGGTGGGCATAACACTATTTAAGGAGTCATGATGTTTTCACGCTCGCCCCTGCCGCAGCCGAGCCCTCCCGCGCCTTTCTATGAAAAGGTGAAGCAGGCGATCAGCGAAAAAATCGCTACCGGCGTCTGGCGCCCGCACGACCGCATTCCGTCGGAGGCCGAGCTGGTGGCCCAGTTCGGTTTTAGCCGGATGACCGTCAACCGGGCGCTGAGAGAGCTGACCGACGAAGGGCTTCTGGTGCGCCTGCAGGGAGTTGGCACCTTCGTGGCGGAACCCAAAGGGCAATCTGCCCTGTTTGAAATCCGCAGCATCGCGGACGAAATTGCCGCGCGTAATCATCATCACCGGTGCGAAGTGCTGGTGCTGGAAGAGACCCAGGCCAGCGCCGAGCAGGCCACAGAGCTGAACGTCAAAGAGGGCAGCCGCATCTTCCACTCCGTGATGGTGCATTTTGAAAACGACATTCCGGTGCAGATAGAAGATCGCTGCGTCAACGCAGAGCGGATACCGGACTATCTCAACCAGGATTACACCCAAACTACGCCACATGCCTATCTCTCGCTCGTCGCTCCGCTGACGGAAGGGGAGCACATTGTGGAGGCCGTGCGCGCCACGCCGCAGGAGTGCGAACGGCTGCGCATTAAAGAGTACGATCCGTGCCTGCTGATCCGCCGTCGTACCTGGTCGTCATCGCACATCGTGTCGCATGCCCGGCTGCTCTTCCCGGGTAACCGTTACAGGCTACAGGGCCACTTTATGTCATAAGTTTTATAAGCGTGATCGCTAACGCAATATAACAAAATTGTATCTTTTTTGTTAAATACGACCTTGTGTGTGCTTGTCTATACAAGTATATCTAAATGCATCATCTGTCCCTTATGAGGAGCACACAATGTCGTCAGGTAAATACCGTCAGCAGGACGTCCGCGCCGCGCGCGGCACCACGCTTACCGCCAAAAGCTGGCTCACCGAAGCCCCGCTGCGCATGTTGATGAACAACCTCGATCCCGAGGTGGCGGAAAATCCCCACGAGCTGGTGGTCTACGGCGGCATAGGCCGCGCCGCGCGCAACTGGGAATGCTATGACGCCATTGTACAATCCCTGACCGAACTCGAACACGACGAAACCCTGCTGGTGCAGTCCGGCAAGCCGGTTGGCGTGTTCAAAACCCATAAAAACGCGCCGCGTGTGCTGATCGCCAACTCTAACCTGGTGCCGCACTGGGCCACCTGGGAACACTTCAACGAGCTGGATGCGAAAGGGCTGGCGATGTATGGCCAGATGACCGCCGGTAGCTGGATCTACATCGGCAGCCAGGGGATTGTTCAGGGAACCTACGAAACCTTCGTGGAGGCCGGTCGCCAGCACTATAACGGCTCGCTCAAAGGCCGCTGGGTATTGACCGCGGGTCTCGGCGGCATGGGCGGCGCACAGCCGCTGGCCGCCACGCTTGCCGGCGCCTGCTCGCTGAACATTGAGTGCCAGCAGAGCCGCATTGATTTCCGTCTGCGCACCCGCTACGTCGATGAACAGGCAACCGATCTGGACGATGCGCTGGCGCGCATTAAAAAATACACCGCCGAAGGCAAAGCCGTGTCGATTGCCCTGTGCGGCAACGCGGCGGATATTCTGCCGGAGCTGGTTGCCCGCGGCGTGCGCCCGGATCTCGTCACCGACCAGACCAGCGCCCACGATCCGCTGCACGGCTACCTGCCAAAAGGCTGGGCGTGGGAAGAATACCAGCAAAAAGCGGAGACCGACCCGGAAGGCACCGTGCTTGCTGCGAAACGCTCTATGGCTGAACACGTCTCTGCGATGCTGACCTTCAGCCAGATGGGGATTCCGACCTTTGACTACGGCAACAACATCCGCCAGATGGCGAAAGAGATGGGCGTGAATAACGCTTTCGACTTCCCCGGCTTCGTGCCTGCCTATATTCGCCCGCTGTTCTGCCGCGGCATCGGCCCGTTCCGCTGGGTTGCCCTGTCCGGCGATCCGCAGGATATCTACAAAACTGATGCCAAAGTGAAGGAGATCGTTGCGGATGACAAACATCTGCACCACTGGCTGGACATGGCCCGCGAGCGCATCAGCTTCCAGGGCCTGCCGGCGCGCATCTGCTGGGTTGGGCTGGAGTGGCGGCAAAAGCTGGGCCTCGCCTTCAACGAAATGGTGCGCAGCGGTGAAGTCTCCGCGCCGATCGTCATTGGCCGCGACCACCTGGACTCCGGCTCCGTTGCCAGCCCGAACCGCGAAACCGAAGCCATGCGCGACGGATCTGACGCGGTCTCCGACTGGCCATTGCTTAATGCCCTGCTGAATACTGCCAGCGGCGCCACCTGGGTCTCGCTGCACCACGGCGGCGGCGTGGGGATGGGCTTCTCCCAGCATTCCGGGATGGTCATCGTCTGTGACGGTACCGATGAAGCCGCCGCGCGTATCGCTCGCGTGCTGCACAACGACCCGGCAACCGGCGTGATGCGTCACGCGGATGCGGGTTACGAGATTGCCATTGACTGTGCCAAAGAGCAGGGGCTGAACCTGCCGATGATCCCTGCCACACAAGGAAAGCATGAATGAACGCCTTAACACTCACTCCCGGCTCGCTGACGCTCAAACAGCTGCGTAACGTCTGGCGTAAACCGGTCACCCTTTCGCTGGATGAAAGCGCTCACGCCGCCATTAATGACAGCGTCGCCTGCGTTGAAGCCATCGTGGCCGAGGGGCGCACCGCCTACGGGATTAACACCGGCTTTGGCCTGCTGGCGCAGACCCGCATCGCCACGCACGATCTGGAAAACTTACAGCGTTCGCTGGTGCTGTCGCACGCGGCGGGCGTGGGTCAGCCGCTGGATGATGAGATTGTCCGCCTGATGATGGTGCTCAAAATCAACAGCCTGGCGCGCGGTTTCTCGGGCATTCGCCTGAGCGTCATCCAGGCGCTGATGGCGCTGGTGAATGCAGAGGTCTACCCGTGGATCCCGGCCAAAGGTTCCGTAGGCGCATCCGGCGACCTCGCGCCGCTGGCGCACATGTCGCTGCTGCTGCTGGGCGAAGGCAAAGCGCGCTGGCAGGGCGAGTGGCTGCCTGCGAAGGAGGCACTTAAAAAAGCCGGATTAACGCCAATTACGCTGGCGGCGAAAGAGGGGCTGGCACTGCTGAACGGCACTCAGGCATCGACGGCCTTCGCGCTGCGCGGCCTGTTTGAAGCGGAAGATCTGTTTGCCTCGGCGGTAGTGTGCGGTGCGCTGACCACCGAAGCCGTGCTGGGCTCGCGTCGCCCGTTCGATGCCCGCATCCACGAGGTGCGCGGTCAGCGCGGGCAGATTGATGCCGCCGCGATGTACCGCCACGTGCTTACCGACACCAGCGAAATTGCCGATTCACACCATAACTGCGAGAAGGTTCAGGATCCGTATTCCCTGCGCTGCCAGCCACAGGTGATGGGCGCGTGCCTGACGCAGCTGCGCCAGGCGGCAGAGGTGCTGCTGGTGGAGGCCAACGCGGTGTCCGATAACCCGCTGGTGTTCGCCCAGGAAAACGAGGTGGTCTCCGGAGGCAACTTCCACGCTGAGCCGGTGGCGATGGCGGCGGATAACATCGCGCTGGCGATTGCCGAAGTCGGCGCGTTGTCCGAGCGCCGCATTGCGCTGATGATGGATAAACATATGTCCCAGCTGCCGCCGTTCCTGGTGCGTAATGGTGGGGTCAACTCGGGATTTATGATTGCCCAGGTGACCGCAGCCGCGCTGGCAAGCGAGAACAAAGCCCTGTCGCACCCGCACAGCGTGGACAGCCTGCCGACGTCTGCAAACCAGGAAGATCACGTTTCGATGGCGCCGGCTGCCGGGCGTCGTCTGTGGGAAATGGCCTCCAACACCCGCGGCGTGCTGGCGGTGGAGTGGCTGGCGGCGTGTCAGGGTATCGATCTGCGTGATGGGCTTAAATCCAGCCCGCTGCTGGAGCAGGCGCGTCAGGAACTGCGCGAGCACGTTACGCACTACGATGATGATCGCTTCTTTGCGCCGGATATTGATAAGGCGATGGTGCTGCTGGAAGAAGGGCGTCTGGTGGGGTTGTTGCCTTCCGTACTGTGATGTTTCCCCTCACCCCGGCCCTCTCCCCATAGGGGAGAGGGTGTTCAAGTTCCCTCTCCCCTATGGGGAGAGGGCTAGGGTGAGGGGCCATTAACTCGCTCGATTATGAATACATCGCCGTAATCGACGCGCTCCCCAGCGAATGGAAATGCACGTTAAACCCGACCATCGCGCCGCTCGCCTCTTCATCAACCTCAATCTTCTCCACGTCCAGCGCGTGCACCGTGAAGATATAGCGGTGGGTTTCCCCTTTTGGTGGCGCCGCGCCGCCGTAGCCCGCTTTACCAAAATCGGTGCGGGTCTGAATCGCGCCCTCAGGCAGGGCAACCAGATCAGAGCCGGAACCCTGCGGCAGGACGCGCGTGTCGACGGGCAGGTTCGCTACGATCCAGTGCCACCAGCCGGAGCCGGTCGGCGCGTCCGGGTCGTAGCAGGTCACGACAAAGCTTTTGGTTCCGGCTGGAACCTCGTCCCACGCCAGGTGCGGGGAGATATTATCGCCCTGATACCCCATGCCGTTGAAAACGTGGCGTTCAGGGAGTGTTTCACCGTCGCGCAGATCTTTACTGATGATTTTCATACGGTTTACCCTCGTTATTCACTCGTTCAGGAAGTGTAACGCATGGGGTTAAATCGTGAAATGCGCGGGAATGTTAACGGCTGTTACGACCGCGTCGGTTAATTTACGCAGCTGCTCTGGCGTAATGCTATACGGTGGCATCAGGTAGATAAGCCTGCCGAAAGGCCGCACCCAGACGCCCTGGTCCACGAAGAAGCGCTGCAGCGCCGCCATATTCACCGGATGGGTGGTTTCAATCACCCCGATGGCGCCCAGCACGCGCACGTCCGCCACGAAATTCGCACCGGAGGCGGCGCTCAACTCCTCTTTCAGTTGCGCTTCTATCGCCGCAACCTGCGCCTGCCACTCGCCGCTCTCCAGAATAGCGAGGCTTTCGCTTGCAACGGCGCAGGCCAGCGGGTTGCCCATAAACGTCGGGCCGTGCATAAAGCAGCCCGCCTCGCCGTCGCTGATGGTGTTGGCAACCTGGCGGGTGGTCAGCGTGGCGGAGAGCGTCATGGTGCCGCCGGTCAGCGCTTTGCCGAGACACAGAATATCCGGCGAAATGCCCGCATGCTCGCAGGCAAACAGCTTGCCGGTGCGGCCAAAGCCGGTGGCGATCTCATCGGCAATCAGCAGAATGCCCTCGCGGTCGCACATCTTGCGAATGCGCCTCAGCCATTCCGGATGGTACATCCGCATCCCGCCTGCGCCCTGCACAATTGGCTCCAGGATCACGGCGGCAATCTCATGACGATGCGCCGCCATCAGCCGCGCGAAACCGACCATGTCCATCTCGTTCCACTCGCCGTCGAAGCGGCTCTGCGGGGCCGGGGCAAACAGGTTTTCCGGCAGATACCCCTTCCACAGGCTGTGCATGGAGTTGTCCGGATCGCACACCGACATCGCCCCGAAGGTATCCCCGTGATAACCGTTGCGGAAGGTAAGGAACCGCTGGCGCGCTTCGCCCTTCGCATGCCAGTACTGCAGCGCCATTTTCATCGCCACTTCCACCGCTACCGAGCCGGAATCGGCCAGGAAGACGCACTCCAGCGATTCAGGCGTCATCGCCACCAGGCGACGGCATAAATCCACCGCCGGCTGATGGGTAATCCCGCCAAACATCACGTGCGCCATCTGGTCAATCTGGGCTTTCATCGCCGCGTTCAGGCGCGGGTGGTTGTAGCCGTGAATGGCCGCCCACCAGGAGGACATTCCGTCAACCAGCCGCTCGCCGCTGGCAAGGTGCAGCTCGCAGCCGTGGGCCGAGGCCACCGGATAGACGGGGAGGGGGCGGGTGGTGGAGGTGTAAGGGTGCCAGATATGCTGCTTGTCGAAGGCGAGATCGTCCTGGGTCATAATCGACTTGTAAACCATTTTGAAAAGTTTTAGGTTTACGAGTATAAACCGAACCGAAAATTAACAAAACCCTTTGGAGAAGCCCGATGGCTCACCACGCACGCTGGACGATGTCGCAAGTTACTGAATTATTCAACAAACCTTTCCTTGAGCTGATGTTTGAAGCCCAACAGGTGCATCGTCAGCACTTCGATCCGCGCCATGTTCAGGTCAGCACGCTGCTGTCGATCAAGACCGGCGCCTGTCCTGAAGACTGCAAATATTGCCCGCAGAGCGCGCGCTACAAAACCGGCCTGGAGTCCGAACGGCTGATGGAAGTGGAGCAGGTGCTCGACTCGGCGCGCAAGGCGAAAAACGCTGGCTCGACCCGCTTCTGCATGGGCGCGGCGTGGAAGAACCCGCACGACCGCGACATGCCGTATCTGGAGCAGATGGTGAAGGGCGTGAAGGAGATGGGCCTCGAAGCCTGTATGACGCTTGGCACGCTGAACGAGGAGCAGGCGCAGCGCCTCTCGGCGGCGGGGCTCGATTACTACAACCACAACCTCGATACCTCCCCGGAGTTTTACGGCAATATCATCACCACGCGCACCTACCAGGAGCGCCTGGACACGCTGGACAAAGTGCGTGGAGCGGGGATCAAGGTCTGCTCCGGCGGTATTGTCGGCTTAGGCGAAACGGTGAAAGACCGCGCGGGCCTGCTGCTGCAGCTGGCGAACCTGCCCACCCCGCCGGAAAGCGTGCCGATCAACATGCTGGTGAAGGTCAAAGGCACGCCGCTGGCGGATAATGACGACGTGGATGCGTTTGATTTTATTCGCACCATCGCGGTGGCGCGCATCATGATGCCAACCTCTTACGTCCGCCTTTCTGCGGGCCGCGAGCAGATGAACGAGCAAACCCAGGCGATGTGCTTTATGGCCGGGGCCAACTCCATCTTCTACGGCTGCAAGCTGCTGACCACGCCGAACCCGGAAGAGGACAAAGATGTTCAGCTGTTCCGTAAGCTGGGGCTGAACCCGCACCAGACCGAGGTGCTGACGGGCGATAACGAGCAACAGCAGCAGCTGGAGCAGCAGATTTTCAACGCCGACACCGACCAGTTCTACAACGCGGCAGCCGTATGACCTGGCAGGCACGAATTAATGCCGCGCTGGAAGAACGCCGGGCGGCAGAGGCGTTTCGCATACGCAGTGTGGTGGAAAACGGCGCGGGCCGTTTTCTGACCCGCGAGGGGCGGCAGTTTTGTAATTTCTCAAGCAATGACTATCTCGGACTGAGCCAGCATCCGGCCATCGTCCGCGCCTGGCAGCAGGGCGCGGAGCGGTTTGGCGTGGGCAGCGGCGGCTCGGGACACGTCAGCGGCTACACCACGGCGCATCAGGCGCTGGAGGAAGAGCTGGCCGACTGGCTTGGCTATTCGCGTGCGCTGCTCTTTATCTCGGGCTTTGCCGCCAATCAGGCGGTCATCGCGGCCCTGATGGGGAAAGAGGACCGCATTGTCGCCGACCGCTTAAGTCACGCCTCGCTGCTTGAGGCGGCAAATTTAAGCCCGGCGCAGCTGCGCCGCTTTGCCCATAACGATGCGTCACAGCTTGCTGCGCTGCTTGATAAACCCTGCGACGGGCAACAGCTGGCGGTCACCGAAGGGGTGTTCAGCATGGACGGCGACAGCGCGCCGCTTGCTGCGCTGCACGAGGCCGCAAAGCGGCAAAACGCCTGGCTGCTGGTGGACGATGCCCACGGGATTGGCGTGATGGGCGATGGAGGTCGCGGCAGCGCATACCAGCAAAACGTGAAGCCCGAGCTGCTGATTGTCACCTTCGGCAAGGGCTTTGGCGCCAGCGGCGCCGCCGTACTGTGCAACGAGTCCGTCGCTGACTATCTGCTGCAGTTTGCCCGGCATTTGATCTACAGCACCAGCATGCCCCCGGCACAGGCCGTGGCGCTGTCTGCGTCGCTGGCGGTGATCCGCAGCGCAGAAGGGGATGAACGTCGCCAGCGGCTGGCAGAGCATATCTCCCGCTTCCGCCAGGGACTGGCGGCTCTGCCCTTCCTCAGTCCAGAGTCGCAGAGCGCCATCCAGCCGGTGATAGTTGGTGAAAACGGCCGCGCGCTGGCGCTGGCACAGGCGCTGCGCGAGCGCGGCATGTGGGTGACCGCCATCCGCCCGCCAACGGTCCCGCCGGGTACCGCACGGCTGCGTTTAACCCTGACGGCGGCGCATGAAGTTCGGGATATCCAGACGCTGCTGGAGGCGCTCCATGACGCCGGTGAATAAACAGGCCGTTGCGGCGGCATTTGGCCGGGCCGCGCGGAGCTATTCTCAGCACGATGAACTGCAGCGCCAGAGCGCGCAGGGGCTCCTGGCCGCGCTTGGCGGGAACCGCTTTCCGCAGGTACTGGACGCCGGCTGTGGTCCCGGCAGTAACAGCCGCTACTGGCGTGAAGCGGGGAGCCAGGTGACGGCCATCGACCTGTCGCCCGCCATGCTGGACGAGGCGCGCCAGCAGCAGGCTGCGCATCACTACCTTGTGGCTGATATCGAGGCTATTCCGCTGGCGGACGCGCAGTTCGATCTGGTCTGGAGCCATCTGGCGGTGCAGTGGTGCAGCAGCCTGGAACAGGCCTTACGCGAGCTTTATCGCGTCGCCCGCCCGGGCGGGAAGGTGGCCTTTACCACCCTGCTGGAAAGCTCGCTGCCGGAACTAAATCAGGCATGGCAGGCAGTAGATGAGCAGCCGCATGCCAACCGCTTCTTATCGCATGAGCAGGTCACGCAGGCGCTGGCAGGCTGGCGCTGTCGCAGCACGGTGCAGACCATCACGCTCAATTTTAGCGACGCGTTCAGCGCCATGCGTTCGCTGAAGGGCATCGGCGCTACGCACCTGCACGCCGGGCGGGAGAAAAAACCGCTGACCCGGGGCCAGCTGCAGCGCCTGGAGCTGGCCTGGCCGCAGCAGCGGGGCTTTTTCCCGCTCTCTTATCAACTTTTTCATGGGATTATCGAACGTGACTGAACGTTATTTTGTTACCGGCACGGATACGGAAGTGGGCAAGACGGTTGCCAGCGCGGCCCTTCTGCAGGCGGCGCGAAAGCTTGGGAAAAACACCGCCGGATATAAGCCTGTTGCTTCCGGCAGCGAGATGACGGCGGAAGGGTTACGCAACACCGATGCGCTGGCGCTCCAGCGTAATAGTACCCTTAAGCTTGCCTATTCAGCGGTCAATCCATACACCTTTGCCGAGCCGACCTCGCCGCACATTATCAGCGCCGACGAAGGCCGTCCGATTGAGTTCGCCGTGCTGTCTGCCGGGTTACGGACGCTCGAAAGCCAGGCCGACTGGGTGCTGGTGGAAGGCGCGGGCGGCTGGTTTACGCCGCTTTCGGACACGCAGACGTTTGCTGACTGGGTGCAGGCCGAGCGGCTCCCGGTCATTCTGGTTGTCGGCGTTAAGCTGGGCTGCATCAATCACGCTATGCTGACCGCGCAGGCCGTACGGCAGGCCGGGCTGCGTCTGGCGGGCTGGATAGCCAACGACGTGGTTGCGCCGGGGAAACGACATCAGGAGTATCTGGCGACGCTCAGGCGCGTACTGCCCGCGCCGTGCCTTGGGGAAATTCCCTGGCTTGCTGACGGCGCGGAAAATGCCGAAACCGGGCGCTATCTCGACCTCAGCGCCTTGCTTCCCGCGACATCCAGTGGGCAATAAGCTCATCGTTCAGTTCGCTAACGTGGCCGTGCGCCACGTTACGCCCGCGATAAAGCATGCAAAACCGATCCGCCACCCGGCGGATAAACGACAGCTGCTGCTCCGCTAACAGCACCGTCATGCCTAACTCCTGGTTTAAGCGCACCAGCAGCTGCGCCAGCTTCTGGGCAAAGCCGTGTCCCGCGCCGTGCATGGGTTCATCCAGAATCAGCATCCGCGGGCGGTTGACCAGCGCATTCGCCAGCGCGAGCTGATACTGATCCTCCGGCGAAAGGGTGTTGCCTCGCGTCTGACGTCGCGCGTAGAGTTCCGGGAACAGATCGTATACGTCGCTTTTCGCTGCCGGGTCGGGTTTCCCCACCGCCCGCATGGCAATATGCAGATTATCCTCAATCGTCAGCTGAGAAAAAATCCGCCTGTCCTGCGGCACATAGCCTATTCCCGGCCCTGAACGCTCTTCTGACGCCTGGCTGAGCAAATCACGCGGCGGTGCACCCGCTTCATGCCAGATGATGGTGCCGCTATCGACGGGCACTTTTCCGGTAATGCAGTTCATGAGGGTGGTTTTGCCCATCCCCGGCAGGCCAACGACGCCTGTGCACATCCCTTGCGGAAAATCTAAATCCACGTTCCACAGCGTATGTTGGCTTCCGTAAAACTGATTCACTGCACGCAGACTCAACATCTTTCTCTCCTTAAAAATGTGTCGGTGACGCTCGTTTATGCTTCTGCAAAACCCCTGCCAGAAAGCGTAAATCGATTAAAAAAACGGCTTTTTTTAGGAATAAGCCACCGGTGAATCGTCTAAACGAACGGGGATTGCACATCGGCGGTGCTGGCGGTGTTGAATGGTGGTGCAGGACGAAAAATGGCGGAAATGTGAGCAGGATCGCACCGGTTGGTTATGAATGACTCAACTGTTTATCGTCAAAAAATAGCTATAAAAATTTTTTGTTGCCGCCTCGTGGGAAAATCCGGGAATTTGCTGAGCGGCGGTCTGCACGGGCTGGAAGCAGTTATCCACTATTCCTGTGGATAACCATGTGCATTAGAGTTAGAAAACACGCGATAAGCGAGAGAAGACGCGGCTTTCGCCCAAATTGACGCGAAACGCGGCTTTAGAAAATATCCTTTATAATTTAATTGGTTAGATAAAAGCAATTACCGTAATGAAAGTGTCACTCGTTGCCATAAAACTATCATTACCTGGCTTGACAAATGTTAAAAAAGAAAAAGTTCTGGGGATAACCCAGCCTGGCTGGTTTTTTATCTCGTCAGAGCCTAAATTTTGTTCGCTAACGCGCTAATGATTCAGCCGCTACGCTAAATATCCTGACACGCCACTGGTTTTTCATCCAGTGTTTTTTACTGGCATTCCTGGCAACAACGAGTAAAATTACTCACCTGCCGCTTATAACGTCATCAGGTCGTCGCCCATGAGTAAACCGTTCAAACTGAATTCTGCTTTCCGCCCATCAGGCGATCAGCCTGAGGCGATCCGTCGCCTTAAAGAGGGGCTGGAAGACGGGCTGGCGCACCAGACGCTGCTGGGGGTAACCGGCTCGGGCAAAACGTTTACTGTCGCGAACGTGATCGCTGACCTGCAGCGCCCCACGATGGTGCTTGCACCCAACAAAACCCTCGCGGCACAGCTTTACGGCGAGATGAAAGAGTTTTTCCCGGAAAACGCGGTGGAGTATTTCGTCTCCTACTACGATTACTACCAGCCGGAAGCCTATGTGCCGAGCTCTGACACCTTCATCGAGAAGGATGCTTCGGTGAACGAACACATCGAACAGATGCGACTGTCGGCGACCAAGGCGCTGCTTGAGCGTCGCGATGTGGTTGTGGTCGCGTCGGTTTCGGCGATTTACGGCCTGGGCGACCCGGATCTCTACCTGAAGATGATGCTGCACCTGACGCAGGGGATGATCATCGATCAGCGCGCGATTTTGCGCCGCCTGGCCGAGCTGCAATACACCCGTAACGACCAGGCGTTCCAGCGCGGGACGTTCCGCGTGCGCGGTGAGGTGATCGACATCTTCCCTGCGGAATCGGACGATATGGCGCTGCGTGTTGAGTTGTTTGACGAAGAGGTGGAGCGTTTGTCGCTGTTCGACCCGCTGACCGGGCACGTTGAGTCGGTGATCCAGCGTTTTACCATCTACCCTAAAACACACTACGTGACGCCACGCGAGCGTATCGTGCAGGCGATGGAAGAGATCAAAGTGGAGCTGGCAGAGCGCCGTAAGGTGCTTCTGGCGAACAATAAGCTGCTGGAAGAGCAGCGCCTGAGCCAGCGCACACAGTTTGATCTGGAGATGATGAACGAGCTGGGCTATTGCTCGGGTATCGAAAACTACTCGCGCTTCCTC
The DNA here is from genome assembly GCF_058354905.1 of Enterobacter sp. ECC_219_Taxon_10. Classification (NCBI taxonomy): domain Bacteria; kingdom Pseudomonadati; phylum Pseudomonadota; class Gammaproteobacteria; order Enterobacterales; family Enterobacteriaceae; genus Enterobacter; species Enterobacter sp. ECC_219_Taxon_10. The sequence goes on from NZ_CM178005.1 coordinate 1,506,691, forward strand.
TCTGGGCGCGGGCCGGGCGAGCCGCCGCCGACGCTGTTTGACTACCTTCCGGCAGACGGTTTGCTGGTGATCGACGAATCCCACGTCACGATCCCGCAGATCGGCGGGATGTACCGCGGTGACCGCGCGCGTAAAGAGACGCTGGTGGAGTACGGATTCCGCCTGCCGTCAGCGCTCGATAACCGTCCGATGAAGTTTGAAGAGTTTGAGGGGCTGGCGCCGCAAACCATCTACGTGTCGGCCACGCCGGGCAACTACGAGCTGGAGAAATCCGGCGATGAGGTGATTGATCAGGTGGTCCGTCCGACCGGGCTGCTGGATCCGATTATCGAGGTGCGCCCGGTTGCGACCCAGGTGGACGATCTGCTCTCTGAGATCCGGGCCCGTTCCGCCATCAACGAGCGCGTGCTGGTGACCACGCTCACCAAACGAATGGCGGAAGACCTGACCGAGTATCTGGAAGAACACGGTGAGAAGGTGCGCTATCTGCACTCGGATATCGACACCGTGGAGCGTATGGAGATCATCCGCGATCTGCGTCTGGGCGAATTTGACGTGCTGGTGGGGATTAACCTGTTGCGAGAAGGTCTGGATATGCCGGAAGTCTCGCTGGTGGCGATTCTGGACGCCGATAAAGAGGGCTTCCTGCGCTCTGAACGTTCGCTGATCCAGACCATTGGCCGCGCCGCGCGTAACGTCAACGGGAAAGCGATTCTGTACGGTGACAAAATCACCCCGTCGATGGCGAAAGCGATTGGCGAAACGGAACGCCGCCGCGAGAAACAGCAGCGCTATAACGAAGAGCACGGCATCACGCCGCAGGGGCTGAACAAGAAGGTGGTGGATATTCTGGCCCTGGGTCAGAACATTGCGAAGACCAAAGCGAAAGGCCGCGGCAAGGCGCGTTCAGTGGTAGAAGAAGATACCGTCGTGCTGACGCCGAAGGCGCTGCAGCAGAAAATCCACGAGCTGGAAGGGCAGATGATGCAGCACGCGCAGAACCTGGAATTCGAAGAGGCGGCGCAGATCCGCGACCAGCTTCATCAGCTGCGGGATCTTTTCATCGCGGCATCGTGAGTAAACGTTGTTTTCTCCCTCTCCCTGTGGGAGAGGGCCGGGGTGAGGGCATCAGGCCGCACAAAACGAACCTAACCCAACGCCTGAATCGCCTTCTCCAGCGCGTCGCGCAGCAGGTGACGGTCGTGGCGATACTTGATGTCTGAGGCCTCCAGCGGCTCCTGCACCACCAGACGATCGCCAATCCCTGACACATCCACTTTTGGGCCCACGACTACGCCGTCAATGATCTTCTTCCCGACGTAGTGCTCCATCAAATTGAGTTTGTCCGCCAGCGACAGGCTTGCCGCGGCCGGGCTCAGCTCGCGGCCGAGGTTACCGATGTAAACCATCGGGGCAGGGGTGCGACGCAGCGCCTGCGCCAGCTCTTTCACCAGCAGAATTGGCATCAGGCTGGTGTAAAAGCTGCCGGGGCCGATCAGAATTAAATCCGCTTCCCCGATAGCTTCCACCGCTTCACGCGTGGCGGGTACGCTCGGATAGGTCATTAACTCAGTTGGCGGCAGGATGAGCTGGTCAATATTCACCTCGCCATAAACTTCATGCCCTTCGGCGTCGATTGCCATCAAGTCAACCGGTTGTTCGGACATCGGGATCAGGAATGCGTCCACTTTGAGCAGATTACGGATTAAGTTGATGGCTTCCAGAGGCCGTACGCTCAGGTGATCAAGCGCCTTTAACATTAAATTTCCAAGGTTATGCCCGGAAAGTTCGCCATTACCGCCAAAACGGTACTCAAACATCGCCGACGCGACGCTCGGCTCGGTAATTAACTGATTCAGGCAGTTGCGCATATCTCCCCAGGCGATGCCGCCTTCAGCACGACGAATGCGTCCGGTTGAGCCGCCGTTGTCGGTGGTTGTTACTATCCCTGTCAGCCGTGAGCCCAGTGACGACAAAGAGGACATAACGCGGCCCAGGCCGTGGCCTCCGCCAAGAGCGACCACTCGGTCAAGATCCGCAAAAGTGCGACTGCGCATACATATTCCTTTTCACCTGTAATCGCGTAACAGTAACCTAACTACCCCTAAAAGACGATGCCTCACCCGACGCAAAATGACGTATATCAATGCGAAAATACGGTTTTTAAGTATTCTGTAGCGAAAATGCACGATTGATTCGCTATATAGATAATTATATAGCGTGAAGTGATAATGGCGCCGCCAGAATTTCCGCGCTACTATCGCTTAAACCACGTTTTCAACGTTGAAAACATACACTCTAGCCCTGGCGCCTGTGTCGAATGATATGGCGCCCTGGCCGTGGCGGATTTGCCACCAGGGTACAGAAAGAAATGACTGTGCCTCCCGTATCTGGAAAGGTGTACATGGCTTCACAACTTACTGATGCTTTCGCGCGTAAGTTTTACTACTTGCGTCTGTCGATTACCGATGTTTGCAACTTCCGTTGCACCTACTGCCTGCCCGATGGCTACAAGCCGGGCAGCGTCACCAATAACGGCTTTCTCTCCGTGGATGAAGTGCGCCGCGTCACGCGTGCGTTCTCTGAGCTCGGTACGGAAAAAGTCCGTCTTACCGGGGGCGAACCCTCCCTGCGTCGTGATTTCCCCGACATCATTGCCGCCGTACGTGAAAACGAACGTATCCGCCAGATTGCGGTGACCACCAACGGTTACCGCATGGCGCGCGACGTGGCGAACTGGCGCGACGCTGGCTTAACCGCTATCAACGTCAGCGTCGATAGCCTCGATGCCCGTCAGTTCCACGCCATTACCGGCCAGGATAAATTCCAGCAGGTCATGGACGGCATCGACGCCGCATTCGCTGCGGGCTTCGACAAAGTCAAAGTCAACACGGTACTGATGCGTGATGTAAACCATCATCAGCTGGACACCTTCCTGGCGTGGATCAAACCACGCCGCATTCAACTGCGTTTTATTGAGCTGATGGAAACCGGCGAGGGCAGCGAGCTGTTCCGTCGCCATCACATCTCCGGCATGGTGCTGCGCGACGCGCTGCTGAGACGCGGCTGGATCCACCAGATCCGCCAGCGCAGCGACGGCCCGGCGCAGGTCTTCTGCCACCCGGATTACGAAGGTGAGATTGGGCTTATCATGCCCTATGAGAAAGACTTCTGCGCCAGCTGCAACCGCCTGCGCGTCTCCTCCGTTGGCAAGCTCCACCTTTGCCTGTTTGGCGACGGCGGCGTAGACCTTCGCGATCTGCTGGAAGACGATGCGCAGCAGGACTCGCTTGAAGCACGCATTTCTGAAGCGCTGACGCATAAAAAACAGACCCACTTCCTGCATCAGGGCAATACCGGTATTACTCAGAACCTGTCCTACATCGGCGGGTAATCAGGCTTAAGAAGGAATCAGAAGATGAGTCAGGTAAGCGCAGAATTTATCCCGACACGCATTGCTATTCTTACCGTTTCCGACCGCCGTGGTGAAGAAGAAGATACCTCCGGCCACTGGCTGCGCGAGGCGGCACACGAAGCCGGACACCAGATTGTTGATAAAGCGATCGTCAAAGAGAACCGTTACGCCATTCGCGCGCAGGTTTCGCAGTGGATTGCGAGTGACGACGTTCAGGTGGTGCTGATTACCGGCGGCACCGGCTTTACTGCAGGCGATCAGGCCCCCGAAGCGCTGCTCCCGCTGTTCGACCGCGAAGTGGAAGGCTTCGGCGAAGTGTTTCGCATGCTCTCGTTTGAAGAGATCGGCACCTCTACGCTTCAGTCCCGTGCCGTAGCGGGCGTGGCGAACAAAACCCTGATATTCGCCATGCCGGGCTCGACTAAAGCCTGCCGCACCGCGTGGGAAAATATTATTGCCCCGCAGCTGGATGCCCGTACCCGTCCCTGTAATTTCCATCCCCATTTAAAGAAATAAGCTATGTCACAACTAACCCACATTAACGCCGCCGGTGAAGCGCATATGGTGGATGTTTCCGCTAAAGCCGAAACGGTGCGCGAAGCGCGCGCGGAAGCGTTCGTCACTATGCTGCCGGAAACGCTGGCGATGATTATCGACGGCAGCCACCATAAGGGCGACGTCTTTGCCACTGCGCGCATCGCGGGTATTCAGGCCGCCAAGCGCACCTGGGACTTAATCCCGCTCTGCCATCCGCTAATGCTGAGCAAGGTGGAGGTGAACCTGCAGGCGCAACCGGAGCACAGCCGCGTGCGCATTGAGTCCCTGTGCCGCTTAACCGGGAAAACCGGCGTGGAGATGGAAGCCCTGACGGCGGCCTCCGTTGCCGCGCTGACCATCTACGACATGTGCAAAGCAGTGCAGAAAGATATGGTGATTGGCCCGGTTCGCCTGCTGGCGAAAAGCGGCGGCAAATCCGGTGATTTTAAGGTGGATAGCCATGATTAAGGTGCTCTTTTTCGCCCAGGTCCGCGAGCTGGTCAATACCGACAGCCTGATGCTGGATGCGTCTTTCGAAAACGTCGCTGCCCTGCGCGCGCATCTGGCGGCGCAAAGCGACCGCTGGGCGCTGGCGCTGGACGAAGGTAAACTGCTTGCCGCCGTTAACCAGACGCTGGTGGAGTTCAGCCACCCGCTGGCCGAAGGGGATGAAGTGGCCTTTTTCCCGCCGGTGACAGGGGGCTAAGATGGCGGAAACCCGAATTCTGGTGAGCCCCGAGCGTTTTAACGTGGGGACCGAATACAGCTGGCTGGCGGAACGCGATGAAGACGGCGCGGTCGTCACCTTCACCGGCAAAGTGCGTAACCACAACCTCGGTGACAGCGTAAAAGCGCTGACGCTGGAGCACTATCCCGGTATGACGGAGAAATCGCTCGCGGCAATTGTGGAAGAGGCGCGAGGCCGCTGGCCGCTTGGGCGCGTCACGGTTATCCACCGCATTGGTGAGATGTGGCCCGGTGAAGAGATTGTGTTTGTCGGCGTGACCAGCGCACACCGCGGCAGCGCGTTTGAGGCCGGGGAGTTCATCATGGACTATCTCAAAACAAAAGCGCCGTTCTGGAAGCGCGAAGCCACGCCGGAAGGGGACCGCTGGGTGGAATCTCGCGACAGCGATAAACAGGCCGCCAGCCGTTGGTAGTCGGTTTACGTGGATGTGTTACTCTTAACGTGTGTGTCTTCTTAATCTTAATCAGGAGTGAATCATGGACCGATTTCCGCGTTCCGATTCAATAGTACAGCAGACCCGTAGCGGCCTGCAGACGTATATGGCTCAGGTGTACGGCTGGATGACGGTTGGCCTGCTGCTTACCGCGTTTATCGCGTGGTATGCGGCGAACACGCCTGAACTGATGATGTTTATCTTCTCCAGCAAAATCACCTTCTTTGGGTTGATTATCGCGCAGCTGGCGCTGGTGTTTGTGCTCTCCGGGCTGGTGCAAAAGCTCAGCGCGGGCATGGCAACCACGCTGTTTATGCTCTATTCGGCGCTGACTGGCCTGACGCTTTCCAGCATTTTCATCGTCTACACCTACTCCTCCATCGCCAGCACGTTTGTGGTGACCGGGGGGATGTTTGGCGTGATGAGCCTGTACGGTTACACCACCAAACGTGACCTGAGTGGCTTAGGCAACATGCTGTTTATGGGGCTGATCGGGATTGTGCTGGCGTCGCTGGTGAACCTGTGGCTGAAGAGCGACGCGCTGATGTGGGCCGTGACCTACATCGGGGTGGTGGTCTTTGTTGGCTTGACCGCCTACGACACCCAGAAGCTGAAAAACATCGGCGAGCAGATCGACGTGCGCGACAGTTCCAACCTGCGCAAATACTCGATTCTGGGCGCGCTGACGCTCTATCTGGACTTTATCAACCTGTTCCTGATGCTGCTGCGTATTTTTGGCAACCGTCGCTAGGGTTGTTTTGCCGGGTGGCGGCTTCGCCTTACCCGGCCTACGAAACGCGAACCGTAGGTCGGGTAAGGCGAAGCCGCCACCCGACTTATTCACTTCGCTAACATCCTCTCGTTCTTCGCCCTCAGCTTTTTCGCCCGACTCTCCAGCACCAGATAACAGACCGTGGCCAGCGCCAGCGGCAGGAAGTAATAGAGCATGCGGTAGGCGAGCAGGGCGGCAATAATCGTCCCCTGTGAGACATGCTCTCCGGCCAGCAACGCAATAAATACCGCCTCCAGCACCCCAATCCCTGCCGGGATATGCACGATAACGCCGGCGATACTGCTCACCAGCAGCACGCCCAGCACGAAGAAGTAGTTCACGTCCTCGCCAATCAACAGCCAGATGATCGCCCCCATCGCCATCCAGTTGGCGCTGGAAACCGCCATCTGCAGTACCGCGAACTTCCACGACGGCAGTACCAGTTTCTGCCCTTTAATGGTCATATGGCGGCGTCTGGCAAAGGCGCAGGCCCACAAATACACGGCAATGATCAGCAGCAGCACGAAGCCGAGAATGCGCAGCGTGGCTTCGTCGATATACCAGTGCGCGGGCAGCTGCACCACGCCGATGGTGAAAATTACCCCGCCGAGCAGAATATAGCCCAGCCAGTTGGTGGTGATGCTTAATGAGAAAATGCGCGTGATCGTCCCACCCGGCAGGCCAAGCCGCGAGTACAGGCGATAGCGCATGCCAATCCCCCCGACCCAGGTGCTCAGCGTCAGGTTAAAGGCGTAGCAGATAAACGACACCAGCATCACCTGACGTTTAGCCAGCTTGTGTCCGCAGTAGGCGCGGCCGAGCAGGTCATAGCAGCCGTACATCAGGTAGCTCACGATCACCAGCCCAACGGCGCCGAGCAGCACCAGTCGGTTATAGTTGCGGATAACCTTCCACACCTCTTCCCAGTCCACTTTCTGCGCGTAGATCACCAGCAGTACCGCGACCGCGATAAAGAATACCCAGGTGAGGATTTTTTTCGCCAGCCGCCAGCGAGGATGAGATTTTGACATCAGGGTTTGCCTCCATCTTCCGCTTCAACGCGGTCCTGGGTTTCCATTTCGGGTTGTACCGGCGGATCCACCTGCGCCAGCTTCGGCGTATGCGCCGGCAGCCAGCCGACCATCGCCGGGAAGTGGCGCAGGAAGTGGAACACCACCACGCCGACGCCAACGTTCCACCAGCTCCGTTTCGGCACCATGGATTCATCCACCCGCACGCAGTCCTTATTGATAAGTCCCTGAAGGTTATCGCGCAGGGTCTGATTAAACTGGCGGTCGTGGATGATCAGGTTCGCTTCCAGGTTAAGCGACAGGCTCAGCGGATCGAGGTTACTGGAGCCAACGGTTGCCCAGTGGTCATCCATCACGGCCACTTTGCCGTGCAGCGGGCGGCGGCGGTATTCATATATCTGCACGCCGCTTTTAACCAGATAGCGGTAGAGCAGACGCGCGCCGACCTTCACAATCGGCATATCCGGCTCGCCCTGCACGATGAGTTTCACCCGGACGCCGCGGCGGGCCGCGTTGCGCATGGCGTGCAGAATACGGTAGCCGGGGAAGAAATAGGCATTGGCGATAATCACTTCGCGCTTCGCATTGGCCAGCATCTTCAGGTAGTGACGTTCAATATCGTCCCGATGCTCCTCGTTGTCCCGCCAGACAAACAGCGCCTGCGCTTCGCCGGGCTTGCGGTTCTCTTCCGGGCGATGACGGCGTCGCCACCAGCGGCGAGCGGCCTCTTTACCGGGCAAGTTTTCCAGCACGAACAGCTGGATGTCCTGAACCACCGGCCCTTCAATGCGGATCGCGTAGTCCTGCTTGGCCTCCGGGCCGTAATCCGACATATGCTCGGCGGAGTAGTTAATGCCGCCCACGAACGCCACCGTTTCGTCCACCACAACGATTTTGCGGTGCATGCGGCGGAACAGGTTGGTGCGCATGCCGAACAGGCGAGGACCGGGATCGTAGTAACGGAACACCACGCCGGCTGCGGTGAGTTCATTAACAAATTCATCGCTGAGATCCGGCGAGCCATACCCGTCGAGCAGGGCCTCGATTTTTACCCCGCGCCGGGCGGCATGCAGCAGCGCGCTGTGCAGCTGTCTGCCAACGTCGTCTTCAAACCAGATAAACGTTTCAAGGTAGACTTTCTGCTGCGCGTGGCTAATCGCCTCGAAGACTGCCGGATAAAAGTTATCGCCGTTTTCCAGCAGCGTAATACGGTTACCTTCCTGCCATGTGCATTTCATAAGTGGATCTCCGCGCTCAGCGGGGCATGGTCGGAAAGATGTCGCCAGTTAAGTAACGCCAGCGCCGTCGGGCTGCTGGCATGCGCATTTTTCACGTAGATGCGGTCCAGGCGCAGCAGGGGAAAGCGCACGGGAAACGTCCGTGCGGGACGACCGTGTGCCCGGGTGAAAATCTCCTCCAGCCCCGCATTCACCTTCAGAGGATGGTTGGCCCGCTGCCGCCAGTCGTTAAAATCACCGGCTACCACCACGGGGTCGCCTTCCGGAAGCGCATTGGTCCAGTCAGCCAGCATCTGTAGCTGCGCCTGACGGTGGGCTTCACGCAGGCCAAGGTGAACGCAGCCTACGTGAACGGGAACGTCAAGATCCGGCGGTGCGATGCGGCAGTAAAGCAGCCCGCGCTTTTCGCTCTCTCCAACGGAGACGTCCCGGTTCTCGTAATGTTCGATAGGAAAACGCGACAGCACGGCGTTTCCGTGATGGCCTTCCGGATAGACCGCGTTGCGGCCGTAAGCGTAATCGCTCCACATGGTGTCGGCCAGAAATTCGTAGTGCGGCGTATCGGGCCAGTTTTCGAAATGCATGGGATGCACCTCGTGCGCGCCCATCACCTCCTGCAGGCAGACAATGTCCGCGCTGACGGTGCGTACCGCGTCGCGCAGCTCCGGTAAAATGAAGCGGCGGTTAAATGCTGTGAAGCCCTTATGAATGTTTATCGTCAGCACCTTAAGCGAGAAATGCTGCGTTTTTTTGCCCATAAACACCTTCCTGGGTGACTATCCCGATGAAAATAAAGTGTAGTCGGCGTCACAAAAAGATGCGGCGTTACGGAATTTTCCGTAAAGTGCGGTAGTCTGATTAAGCAGAGAAAAATCCTTCAGGAGAGAAGCCATGAAGTGGCAACAACGTGTTCGTGTCGCAACCGGTTTGAGTTGCTGGCAGATAATGTTGCATTTACTGGTCGTGGCCGTACTGGTGATGGGCTGGATGAGCGGCACGCTGGTGCGTGTTGGCTTAGGACTGTGCGTCCTCTATGGCGTCACCGTGCTGTCGATGCTGTTCTTACAGCGCCACCATGAAGCGCGCTGGCGCGAGGTGGGTGATGTGCTCGAAGAGCTCACCACCACCTGGTACTTTGGTGCCGCGATGATCGTGCTTTGGCTGCTGTCACGCGTGCTGCAAAACAACCTGCTGCTGGCCCTGGCGGGTCTGGCAATCCTCGCAGGGCCAGCTGTCGTCTCGTTGCTCACCAAAGAGAAAAAGCTACGCAATGTTGCGTCTAAACATCGCATAGGCCACTGAGCCCGTCGTGGCCGCTATGACCAGTAGCGGCCACAAACTTCCCCAGACAATGTCCAGACTCGCATCCTTCAGATAGATCTGCTTGGTGATATCCGTAAAGTGTCGAATCGGGTTTATCCACGTTAAATCCTGGAGCCACACCGGCATGTTCTCGACGGGCGAAACGTACCCGGAGAGCAGAATCGCCGGCATCATAAAGACGAATACCCCGATAAACGCCTGCTGCTGCGTCGAGCAGAGCGCGGATATCAGCAGTCCAAATCCCACCAGCGACAGCCCGTAAATCACCATCGTGAAGTAAAACAGCGCCAGCGAACCGGCGAACGGGATCTCGTAGGCCCAAATCCCCACCCCCAGCACGATGGTGGCCTGGAACGTTGCGACGATCAGCGCCGGCACCGCTTTGCCGACGAAAATCTGCCAGGTGGCGAGCGGGGAGACCAGCAGCTGATCCAGCGTGCCCTGCTCGCGCTCGCGGGCGACGGACAGGGAGGTGACGATCATTACCCCGATGGTGGTGATCATGGCGATTAGCGACGGGACCACAAACCACTTGTAGTCCAGATTCGGGTTGTACCAGTTGCGCACCACCAGCTCGCTGTTGTTGGGCTTCGGTTTGCCGTCCATCAGCTCCTGCTGGTAATCCTTCACCACCTGCTGCAGATAGTTCGCCGCTATCTGGGCGCTGTTGGAGTTGCGCCCGTCGAGGATCAGCTGCATCGGCGCGGTCTGGAAGGTGTCCAGGTTGCGGGAGAAATCCGCCGGGAAGCGTACCAGCAGCAGCGCTTTTTGCGTGTCGATGGTGGGCTGGATCTCCTGCGGGCTTTTCAGCAGCAGGATGTGGGTAAAGGCCTTCGCGCGGGCGAAACGCTGCGTCAGCTCGACGGCGTGTTTGCCGTTGTCTTCGTTGTAAATGGCAATGGTGGCGTTGGTCACCTCAAGGGTGGCGGCAAACGGGAACAGTAAAACCTGAAGCAGCACCGGCAGCACCAGAATGGCGCGGGTTTGCGGCTCGCGCAGCAGGGATTGCAGCTCTTTGCGGATCAGTGTCCATAAACGGTGAAACATGTGCGCTCCTTAATCCAGTCGCCGTTTGGTTTTCATCCACGTCAACCCGATAAACATCACCGCCGACGCCATCAGAAACAGGGTGTTGACGATCAGCACCACCGGAATATTCCCCGCCAGGAACAGGCTCTGCAGCGTGCTCACGAAGTAGCGCGCCGGAATAATGTAAGTCACGGCGCGGATCACCGCCGGCATGCTGTCTATCTGGAAGATAAACCCGGAGAGCATTATCGACGGCAGGAAAGCGGCGTTCAGCGCCACCTGCGCGGCGTTAAACTGGTTGCGGGTGATGGTGGAGATGAGCAGCCCCATCCCCAGCGTGCTGAGTAAAAACAGGCTGGTGATAAAGAACAGCACCACCAGCGAGCCGCGGTACGGCACGCCGAGGATAAAGACTGCCACAAGCATGCAGAGCAGCATCGCCAGCATGCCGAGGAAGTAGTAGGGGATAAGCTTGCACAGCAGCAGCTCGACCCGGGTCACCTCGGTGGAGAGCAACGCCTCCATGGTGCCGCGCTCCCACTCGCGGGCGATCACAAGCGAGGTGAGGATTGCGCCGATCACCGTCATGATGATGGTCACCGCACCCGGAATAATAAAGTGCTGGCTGATGGCGGCGGGGTTAAACCAGTAGCGCGTCTGCACGTCGATAAGCGGTTCAAACGTCTCGCCCCGGTCTTCCGCGCGCTGCATCTGCCAGAGCTGCCAGATCCCCTCCGCGTAGCCCTGTACGAAGTTGGCGGTATTCGGCTCGCTGCCGTCGGTAATCACCTGGATCGGTGCATTGGTATTCGCCCGAGCCATATTGGCGGCGAAATCCACCGGGATGACGATCAGGCCGCGAATTTTCCCGGCCTGCATTTTCTGGATCAGCTCCTGCCGGTTGTCGCTGACGGTGGCGTCGATATAGGGCGAGCCGGTCATGGCGTGGGTAAAGTCCAGCGCCTCTTCGCTCTGCTGCTCCAGCAAAATCCCGACCCGCAGCTTGCTGGAGTCGAGGTTAATGCCGTAGCCAAAGATAAACAGCAGCAGCAGGGGGATCACCACCGCAATCAGCCAGCTGCTGGGATCGCGCACGATCTGCCGCGTCTCTTTAATACACAGCGCGCGCACCCGGCGCCAGGATATAGCACTACTGCGCATGGGCATTCTCCTTGTCCCAGTCGTGGATGAGGGTAATAAACGCCTGCTCCATAGTCGGGTCTGGCTGTTCTTCGTCAGCGGCCTGCTCCTTCAGGTCGTCTGGCGTGCCGTGGGCGATCAGCTTGCCGCGATAGACCAGCCCGATACGGTCGCAGTACTCCGCCTCGTCCATAAAGTGGGTGGTCACCATCACGGTCACCCCTTTTTCCACCATGCTGTTGATGTGCAGCCAGAACTCGCGGCGGGTGAGGGGGTCAACGCCGGAGGTCGGCTCATCCAGGAAAAGAATATCGGGTTCGTGCATCAGCGAGCAGGCCAGCGCCAGCCGCTGCTTAAAGCCGAGCGGCAATTCGTCGGTGGCATGGGAAGCAATATTCGTTAACCCAAAGGCGTCGCTCATGCGGCGGATTTTTTCATTCTGCGCCCGCCCGCGCAGGCCGTACACGCCGGAGAAAAAGCGCAAATTCTGCTCGACCGTCAGGTTGCCGTACAGCGAGAACTTCTGCGCCATGTAGCCGAGGTGCTGACGTGCCTTGCCGGAGCTGACCTTAAGGTCCATATCCAGCACCAGCGCCTTGCCGGACGTCGGCACCAGCAGGCCGCACATCATCTTAAAGGTGGTGGATTTTCCCGCGCCGTTCGGCCCCAGCAGGCCAAAAATCTCGCCGCGCTTCACGGCAAAATTGACGTTGTCGGTAGCGGCGAAGTCCCCGAATTTTTTGGTGAGGGATTTCGCTTCTATCACCGTTTCGCCCGGCGTGCCTTCCACCGTGTGCAGGATCGCGCCAAGGGGGGATTCCGACGCGCCCGCACCGCCCAGCAGGTCGATAAACGCATCTTCAAAGCGCGGTGCGGTTTCCGTCATGTCGATCTCAGGCATGCCTGGCGCATGGCGAATATCGTCGACGGTAGCCTCTTTTTTGAGGATCGCGCGCACCGAGCGGCCCTGAATCATCCCGTCGCTGACCTGCGGCAGCTTCAGCACCCGCTGGAGCAGCCTGCGGTTCGACTCCTGCGGGCTGTGCAGCAGGAAGCTGCGCCCGGCCATGGTTTGCGTCAGTTCGGTTGGTTCGCCCTGATAGAGCAGTTCACCCTCGTTCATCAGCAGCACGTCCCGACACTGTTCCGCTTCGTCGAGGTAGGAGGTACTCCAGAGGATCAGCATCCCGTCGCCCGCCAGCTCGTGCACCATCTGCCACAGCTCGCGGCGGGAAATCGGGTCCACGCCGACGCCGGGCTCATCCAGCAGCAGCACCTTCGGCTCGCCCACCAGCGTGCAGGCCAGACCCAGCTTCTGCTTCATCCCGCCGGAGAGCTTGCCCGCCAGCCGGTCGGTGAACGGGCCGAGGGAGGTAAACTCCAGCAGTCGGGCGAAGGTTTTCTGCCGCGTTTCACCGGTGACGCTGCGCAGGTCGGCGTACAGGTTCAGGTTTTCCATCACCGTCAGATCTTCATACAGGCCAAACTTCTGCGGCATATAGCCGAGCATGGCGTGGAGCGCGCCGTCGTCTTTTATCGGGTCCAGGCCAAGCACGCTGGCCGAGCCTTCGTCCGGCTTGAGCAACCCCGCCAGCATCCGCATCAGCGTGGTTTTCCCCGCGCCGTCCGGGCCGACCAGCCCGGTTACGTAGCCTTTCTGAATGGTGCAGTTCAGCGGCGCGACCGCCGGCTTGTCCATGCCCGCGAAGCGTTTGACCAGACCGTTGAGCTGGATAACCGCATCATTCATGTCGTTCCCCGTCGTTTATGGTCACGGTAACAGGCATGCCCTGACGCAGCGCGTCGTCCGCATCGGTGACGATGATGCGCAGGCGGTAAACCAGGTCGGTACGCAGGTCCGGTGTTTCCACCGTTTTCGGCGTAAATTCGGCGGTAGGGGAGACAAAGCCCACCTTGCCGTGATACGGCTTGTCCGGGCGGCCGTCGGTATAGAGCAGCAGCTCGCGGCCCGGCTGCATCTGCCCGAGGTTCGGCTCGTCAATGTAGGCGCGCACCCACACCGGACGGGTCAGGGAGAGCGTTAAGACGGTACTGCCCGCGCTGAGCATGCTGCCCGGCTCCACGGCGCGGGTCATCAGCGTGCCGTCAGAGGGAGCGATTAAGGTCGTGTCGTGCAGATCCAGTTCCGCCTGCGCCAGCTGGGCCTGCGCCTGTTCAAGGCTGGCTTTCGCCTGGGCAATGTCCTGCTCGCGGTTACCGGAGCGGTACTGGCTTAATTTATCCTGCGCGGACTTCAGCGTTGCCTGCGCCTGGTCCCGGGATGACCGCGCGTTTTCCAGATCGTTGGCGGAAATGGTGCGGCTTTTCCACAGTCCCTGCTGGCGGTTATAGAAGTTCTGCGCATAGTCGTACGCGGCTTTGGCCTGCTTAACGGCGGCGGCAGCCTGGGCAATCTCTTCATCGCGATAGCCTGCCAGCATCAGGTCATACTGCGCCTGCGCGACGGAAACGCCAGCTTTGGCCTGCATCAGCGCGTTCTCAAAAGGGGCTTTATCCAGCGCGCCCAGCGTCTGACCGGCTTTGATGGCATCGCCTTCGTCAACGCTCAGCGAGGCGAGACGTCCGCCAACGCGGAAGCTCATATTCACAGTACGAATATCCACGTTACCGTACAGCGTCAGGCCCCGATCCTGCTGGCTCTGATACCACAGCCAGCCACCGATTCCCGCGGCAAGCAAAACAACAACCACCAGAATGATGGCGACAGGTTTTTTCATGACTTCAGGCTCCTTTGCGTTAAGCCTTGCAGGATCAGATCGAGATGACAGGCGATAACCTGGCTAATCTGCGCGGCTTTATCCTCATCGAATTGTGTCCAGCCGGTGCGTAACAGGATGGTTTCCCGCCCCAGACGGAAGGCGAGAATTTCACCCAGCAGGGCGTGGGTATGCAAAATAGTGTCGGTATCGCTGGCGTCCCGCCCGGTATACGCGGCGATCAGCCGGGTCAGGTGGGTATGCATCGGGGCAATTACCCGATCGTGTACCCGCTGGTAGGCGGCAGTCGGGGAGAGCTGTTCCCGGGAAATAAACTTGCTCAGGTTGAGCGTATCGTCGTGCGTCAGCAGGCGAATCATATTATGGCAGGCTTTGAGAATAAGCTGGCGAACGGCGGCGCGATCGGGTGACGGCTGGCTGAGCAGCGCGGTGGCTTCCTCAACGTGCGGGTGAAACTGCGCGCCGATAAAATCGGCGATCCACTCGGCGCAGGCGAGATATAAATCCTCTTTTGAGCCAAAATAGTAGGGAATGGCCGCAATGTTTTGTCCGGCCTGGGCTGCGATATCCCGCGTGGTGGCATGCAGACCATACTCGCCAAACTGCGCCAGCGCGGCGGCGATAAGCTGATTTTTGGCCTGTTCACCTTTGGTTGTTGTGGGTGTCGTATTCATGGCGGCATTAAGAATTAATCAATCGATTGATTAAGATTATGCCTGATTCCCGCTTACGTCGAGGGAATGCTGAGGGATATTTTATGCGCCACGTCACAAAAGCTGCTACACTCCGCCCCTTCGCGACATTGTGGTTTTTGTCCTCCTAATTGTTATATCTCCCTGAAAACTACACCTGTGATGGTCGGGGCGGTTCGGAGTTTTTATGTCTTTTGATTCCCTTGGCCTGAACCCGGAAATTCTGCGCGCCATCGCAGAGCAGGGCTACGTTGAGCCAACCCCAATCCAGCAGCAGGCGATCCCCGCAGTGCTTCAGGGCCGTGACCTGATGGCCAGCGCCCAGACCGGCACCGGTAAAACCGCGGGCTTTACGCTGCCGCTGTTAGAGCTGCTGGTAAAAAACCAGCCGCACGCCAAAGGCCGTCGTCCGGTGCGTGCGCTGATCCTCACCCCAACCCGCGAGCTGGCGGCGCAGATTGGTGAGAACGTGCGTGAGTACAGCCGCTACCTCAACATTCGCTCGCTGGTGGTTTTCGGTGGCGTGAGCATTAACCCGCAGATGATGAAACTGCGCGGCGGCGTGGACGTTCTGGTGGCAACGCCGGGCCGCCTGCTGGATCTGGAACACCAGAACGCGGTGAAGCTGGATAACATCGAAATTCTGGTGCTGGACGAAGCCGACCGCATGCTCGACATGGGCTTTATCCACGACATTCGCCGCGTGCTGGCTAAGCTGCCCCCGCGTCGCCAGAACCTGCTTTTTTCCGCGACCTTCTCCGACGAGATCAAGGCGCTGGCGGAAAAGCTGCTGCATAACCCACTCGAAGTGGAAGTGGCGCGCCGCAACACCGCCTCCGAGCAGGTGACGCAGCACGTGCACTTTGTGGATAAAAAGCGCAAGCGCGAACTGCTCTCCCAGATGATCGGCCAGGGTAACTGGCAGCAGGTGCTGGTCTTTACCCGCACCAAGCACGGCGCTAACCACCTGGCGGAACAGCTGAATAAAGACGGCATCCGCAGCGCCGCCATTCACGGTAACAAGAGCCAGGGCGCGCGTACCCGTGCGCTGGCGGACTTCAAGTCTGGCGACATCCGCGTGCTGGTGGCGACCGACATCGCTGCCCGTGGCCTCGATATTGAAGAGCTGCCGCACGTGGTGAACTACGAGCTGCCGAACGTCCCGGAAGACTACGTGCACCGTATCGGCCGTACCGGTCGTGCGGCGGCAACCGGTGAGGCGCTCTCTCTGGTCTGCGTGGACGAGCACAAGCTGCTGCGTGACATCGAACGTCTGCTGAAGAAAGAGATCCCGCGCATTGAAACCCCGGGTTACGAAGTGGACCCGTCCATCAAAGCCGAGCCGATTCAGAACGGTCGTCAGGGTGGCGGTCGCGGTCAGGGCGGCGGCGGTCGCGGTCAGCAGCCGCGTCGTTCAGAAGGCGGCGCGCCAAAATCATCGGGCAAACCGCCTCGTCGCAACAGCGACGGCAAGCCGGCGGGTGAAAGCCCGTGGCGCAGCGGCGAAGGCAAGCCGGCAGGGGAAGGGCAGCGCCGACGCCGCCCGCGCAAGCCTGCTAACCCGCAGTAATCTGGAAGCCCGGTCGTAAAGCCGGGCTTTTCTTTTTGCGGCAGAGAAGAGAAAGTGCCACAATAGTGGCTGTTTATACAGTATTTCAGGTTTTCCAATGGCTTTAACCGCGGCGCTGAAAGCGCAAATTGGCGCATGGTATAAGGCGCTACAGCAGCAGATCCCCGATTTTATCCCCCGAGCGCCGCAGCGGCAGATGATTGCCGACGTGGCAAAAACGCTCGCCGGGGACGACGGGCGACATCTGGCGATTGAAGCCCCGACCGGCGTCGGGAAAACCTTGTCATATCTGATTCCCGGCATCGCGATTGCGCGGGAAGAGGACAAAACGCTGGTGGTCAGCACCGCCAACGTGGCGCTGCAGGATCAGATCTTCAGCAAAGATTTACCGCTGCTGCGCAAAATCATCCCCGATCTGCGGTTTACGGCAGCCTTTGGGCGCGGGCGTTACGTGTGTCCGCGTAACCTGGCGGCGCTTGCCAGCAGCGAGCCGAATCAACAGGATCTGCTCGCGTTTCTGGATGACGAGCTGACGCCAAACAATAAGGCGGAGCAGGAGCAGTGTGCAAAGCTGAAAACCGAGCTCGACGGCTATAAGTGGGACGGCCTGCGGGATCACACCAGCCTGGCGATTAGCGACGACTTATGGCGCAGGCTCAGCACCGATAAAGCAAGCTGCCTGAACCGCAACTGTCACTACTACCGCGAGTGCCCGTTCTTTGTCGCCCGGCGCGAGATCCAGGAGGCGGAGGTGGTTGTCGCCAACCATGCGCTGGTGATGGCGGCGCTCGAGAGTGAAGCGGTGCTGCCGGAACCCAAAAACCTGCTGCTGGTGCTCGACGAAGGTCACCATCTGCCGGACGTGGCGCGGGACGCGCTGGAAATGAGCGCTGAAATTACGGCGCCCTGGTTCCGCCTGCAGCTCGATCTCTTCTGCAAGCTGGTGGCGACCTGCATGGAGCAGTTCCGCCCGAAAACCACGCCGCCGCTGGCGGTCCCGGAGCGGCTGAGCGAGCACTGTGAAGAGGTTTATAGCCTCATTTCGTCCCTGAACAACATCCTGAACCTCTATCTTCCTGCCGCCCAGGAAGCCGAACACCGCTTTGCGATGGGGGAACTACCGGAAGAGGTGATGGAGATCTGCCAGCAGCTGGCGAAGCATCTGGAAAAGCTGCGCGGGCTGGCGGAGATGTTCTTAAACGATCTGAGCGAGAAAACCGGCTCGCACGACGTGGTGCGCCTGCACCGCATTCTGCTGCAGATGAACCGCGCGCTGGGGATGTTTGAGGCGCAGAGCAAGCTCTGGCGTCTGGCTTCGATGGCTCAGGCGTCGGGGGCGCCGGTCACCAAATGGGCCACCCGCGAAGTGCGGGATGGGCAGGTCCACCTCTTTTTCCACTGCGTGGGCATTCGCGTGGCCGATCAGCTGGAAAAGCTGATCTGGCGCAGCGTGCCGCACGTGGTTGTCACCTCCGCAACCCTGCGCTCCCTGAACAGCTTCTCAAGGCTGCAGGAGATGAGCGGCCTGAAGGAGAAAGCGGGCGACCGTTTTGTGGCGCTGGACTCGCCCTTTAACCACTGCGAGCAGGGCAAGCTGGTGATTCCGCGCATGAAATTCGAGCCGCTTATCGACAACGAAGAGCAGCACATTGCGGAGATGGCGGCCTACTTCCGCGAACAGGTCGAGAGTAAAAAGTACCCCGGCATGCTGGTGCTGTTTGCCAGCGGGCGGGCGATGCAGCGCTTCCTCGAACACGTCACCGATCTGCGTTTACTTCTGCTGGTACAGGGCGATCAGCCGCGCTATCGGCTGGTGGAAACCCACCGCAAGCGTATTGATAACGGCGAGCGCAGCGTGCTGGTGGGGCTACAGTCGTTTGCCGAAGGTCTGGATCTGAAAGGGGACTACCTGACGCAGGTGCACATCCATAAAATTGCCTTTCCGCCCATCGACAGCCCGGTGGTGATCACCGAGGGGGAGTGGCTGAAGAGTCTTAACCGCTATCCGTTTGAGGTGCAGAGCCTGCCTGCGGCGTCGTTTAACCTGATTCAGCAGGTGGGGCGTCTTATTCGTAGCCACGGCTGCTGGGGCGAGGTGGTGATTTATGACAAGCGTCTGCTCACCAAAAGCTACGGCCAGCGTTTGCTGAACGCGCTGCCTGTTTTCCCGATCGAACAGCCGGAGGTGCCGGAGGTAAAAAAACGCCCGGCAAAACTGGCCGCCGGGCGTGGTAAAAGCATCCGTGCTAAGAGGCGCGGTCCTACTGGTAAGTGAATGTCACCTGCACTACGCTGCTGAACGTGCCGGCCGTGACGGGTATGGCGGTGGCGTAATAGCGTGCGGACAACGGAAACGTGGCCGTGTGGTCACCTGGATTAATGACGGCGTTAAAGGCCGCCTGCGGGGCAATCAGGATTTTGTCCTGACGGTCTGCCAGCTCCAGCGCCAGCCCTTTTGCGCTGCCGATATTGGCGAACTTAGTCGGGTGCGCGCTGTCGGCCTGGCCGTAGAAATAGGCCGTGGCAAGGGCGAGCGTGGCCGGGCAATGTGACACTGAAAGGGAAAAATCTTTCCACTCGCCGGTATCGCCCACGTCTTTAAAATCGCCGGATACTGCCTGGCCTAAATCCACCGTCAGGTTGCGGCTGGCGCTGTCGATGATGCAGGTATTGGCGTAAATGTTGCCCGTCATCTGGATCTGAATATCGTCGGCGTGCGCCTGGGCGATCAGCCCCAGCGCCAGAAGTGCGATTGTCTTTTTCATGTCGGTCACTTATAGGCAAGCGTGATGGTGGCAACGGTATTGGCCGGGCCGGGGGTGACCACGTCGCTGACCTGCTCGTAGCGCACCTCAAACGGTATGGTCAGCGTTTCGTTGGCGATGGCTTCGCTTCGGGTGTTAACGTAGGTATCAAAGGTGGCGATATTGTCGTCGAACAGCATTCTTACGCCGACGCCTGTTGCCGCGCCGGGCTGCTGCGTGAGTTTCAGCACCCCTTCAAACGCCGTTTCATAGCCGTTTGCGCTGGTTATTTTCACCTCAGGTTGTACGGTGCTGTTGCAGTTCACCGTAACGTCAAAGTTTTGTGCCGGTGAAGAGAGCATCCCCACGCTGACGAAATCGCTGACCGGGAAGTCCCCCAGATTGACCGTCAGGTTTTTCGGCAGGACGGAGCAGGTGACGTTCTGGAAATTGACGTTACCGGCGTAGGAGATAATGTTGGGACTTCCGATACCGTCATTGCCATACACACCAGTACCAAACTTAGTCTGCGCCTGCTGCAGCGTACCGGACTGCACCGAATTGCTGGTTTTTACGAGCTGAAGGGTCACGTTGAAATCAAAGCTCATCATGCCGTCATTCGATACATAGCCAATCGGCGTACTGCGGGAATCGCAGGCAGCCAGGCCCCCACCCGTGATGCGCTGACCTTTGTCATTCATCAGCGCCACGCCTACGCCGGGTACGCCCGAATCATAAACGCCAGTCAAGCCGGGAATTTCTGAACCACTTCCGTAGTAGCAGGAGATGATCTCCATACCGCTCTCGTAAGGGTGATCGCATTTCCCCGCCACGTGGACCGTCTGTTCCGAACCCGGAATGGTGTCACCTACAGCCAGGGTAGTGGGAACCATAATCGAGGCGACGTTAATCATCTTCGGCATATCCGGTGTGGAACAGGTCGCCTTCGCATGTGGCATAAATAACGCGGCGGTTCCCAGAACCAGTAAGAAAAAGCATTGTTTAATCAGTTGCATAGTCGTTAGCCTGAACGGTGGATCAGTGACACTGCGCGGCAGCGTTAATGATGCTGGTTTTCTCTTTCTCATCCGTTAGCGCATAGTCAGCGACGCAGTGCTCGCTCGCCTCCTGTCCCCAGGAAACGTTGAGATGCCCTTGCTGTGGCAGACCTGAGAGATAGGTCTGCCCGTCGTTACCGACAATAAATTCGCTGTCCTTATCGTCCGTGGTTACCGTTGCACCGAAGGGCAGCGGTTTACCGTTTTGTGTCAACGTCATCAGGACGCGGTTACCCACGCGGGTATTAAAGCTGGCGCGCACCACGGCCCCGCGGGTTGGGGTCACGATCTGCGCCGCGTGGGTGACGTCGGCGTTGTCCGGCAGCGTTTCGGTATCCAGCGCGATGGTGTTATGGCGATACGCGGTAACAAACGGCACGACGGTGTAGCCGCGGAAGTCGGTCTCAACGCCCGTCTGGTTAGTGATATGGGTTCCGTGCGTGCCCGGCGCTTTCACCAGCGCGATGGTCTCACCGAGCGGCTGGCTCAGGGTTACCCCGTTAGCATGGGCAATGACGCCGCCCTGCAAACCGACGTTCACGGTCTGCTGATATTTGTCCTGACTGACCCCCGCGCTCACTTCACCATAGGTCGCTTTGTAGTCGGCATTGACGCTGGCGGAGTTACCGCTGCCGGTGCTGCTCAACCCTTCCTGAATGTTCCAGTTAAGGTTGTCTTCCTTCAGCGCCGTGCCGTTCAGGCCGATGTTCTGCGTCGTGCCGTCTTTGGTGTTGTTCAGGTTGTAGGTGGCCCAGGTGTTATGCATCCAGTGGTCCAGCGGCACGGAGACGCTCAGCGAGAACTGATTGTCGTTCGTTACCTCATTACCGTCTTCATCGCTGTCGCTGGTGTTTTTATTCATGCTGTAGCTGAGGCTGTAGCTCACGCCGTGCCAGCTGTTGTTGTAGCTGACACTCATGGAGGTCATGTTCTGGCTCTGGCTCCAGTACGTTTCTTTCACCATGCTCAGGGTGACGGATCCCCAGCCTTCCGGCAGCGTCTGGTCGATGGTGGCTTCGGTTCGGGCGCGGCGCTGCTGCGGTGCAGACCAGTCGTCAGAGCGGGTATACGACTCCATGGTGTCTTCGAGGGTGTAAAACCCTTTGCTGTTGTAGCGGTAGCCGGCCAGCGAGAAGTTGGTGCCCGAGCGGGCGATATCTTTGCTGTAGCGCACGCGCCACGACTGGCCTTTGCTGGCCTGCTGTTTTTTCAACAGGGCTTTGGCGCGGGTGACGTCAATGGAGAACGCCCCTAAATCGCCCATGTTTTTCCCGACGCCAGCCGCCTGAGACTGATAATGGCTACTCTGCTGCACGCCGCCGTAGGCGGTAAAGCCGTAGGGTAAACCGTAGATGGCGCTGCCCTGGGCAAACGGGGTCTTCTCCACGTCTTTGTCATAAGAACGATAGCGTCCGGCGGTCACGCTGTAGCGCAGGTTTTTTTCACGCTGCAATACCGGCACGGAGGCAAACGGCACGACGAAATGGCTTTCGCTGCCGTCGGTCTCTTTCACGGTGACCTGAAGATCGCCGCTGCTGCCGGTGGGGTAGAGATCGTTAATTTCGAACGCGCCCGGTGCGACCGTGTTCTGATAAATGATGTATCCGTTCTGGCGTACCACTACCAGCGCGTTACTGTGGGCGGTGCCGCGAATAATGGGGGCGTAGCCTTTTTCACTGTCCGGCAGCATGTCGTTGTCGGATTTCAACTCCACGCCGGTGTAGGGGACGCTGTCAAACACGTCGGATGGGGAGGAACTCTGGCCGACGGTGAGGTCGCTTTTCATCGCCACAATATCGCGCTGCGCGTAGGTATAAACGGAGGTGAATTTCTGTTCCTCCTCCTTACCCGTGGTACTGCGATTCCAGGTGGAATAGTTGCGAACGCGCCACGCGCCAATGTTCAAGCCAGGACGCAGGTTAACGTACTGGCTGCTGTTATCCTGTTCACCCTGCTGGCGCGCATGGCTTTGGCTGGCATTGGCGCTGTAGTTAAGCAAGCCTGCGTTGATCCCTTCGTCAAATTCTTTTGGGTCAATGTAACCGCGAGGTACCTGACCGAGCGCCGACTGGGGAATGCTCAGCAGCAGCTGCTGGTTACGAACGCGGAAAGTTGCGGATGCTGCAGGGATGGCGTGTAAATCGGCGCACTGGCCTTTGGCCATCAGCTGCGGATATTTTTTCGTTTTGATGCCGAGGCTTTTTAAATCGTCCAGGGTGAAGCAAGGTTGCAGCGTGCTGTTACCCTGAGCGTCTTTTTGCAGAGTGAAGGTGACATCGCGGGTATCAATTTTATTGTTATTGATAAATACCGCGACCTGATATTTACCCGGCGCCTGGCCAGGGCCTTTTTCATAGACGGACAAATCGGTTTTCCCCTGCTGGGGATTATCAATATCCAGCAGGGCCGGGTTAAAATAATCATCAGCCATAACCTGCTGCGCAAAGATCGCCATTGCCAGGCTACAGAGAATGACCAGCAATGACGAAAATCGGCAGGTGAACGGCTTTTTATCGCTGTACATGATTATTTTATTACCGGGGAAGTATTAATGAACGGATTTCGACCAGGTATGGCTGATGCTGCCGTAATCAGTAATAATGGAATACGTTAAGTTCGTGCCCCCGACATTGCCAGGTAAAGCAAAATGCGTTTCCGTTTTCGGGACGGCCCAGGTGGCTTTAGTGATTTTCTGACCATTCAACGTAACGGTCTGGAAATTCATATAGAACGGCGTTGGGTTATTCACGACCAGATCGTTACCTTCGCGGCGCCATTCAAGTTTATCGGCCACATCTTCTGGTCTGCCTTTTACCGCGGACGGGCGATAGAGCAATTTAATGCGGGTGTTAATGGCGATTTGCAGCGTGTTTACCCCCTCAACGTGCTTTGAGGAAGGGATCGCTTTAATGTTCAACCAGTACAGGGATTCCCTGTCTTCCGGTAAATTTCCGCCCGTACGCACCACGCGCAGAACGTTATCTTCTTTCGCATCCAGACGGAAAAGCGGCGGGGTGATCAGGAACGGGGCTTTGGCCAGGTTTTTACCGCCGGAATCAACCCAGGACTGCACCAGATAATCCGTCGCATCTGGATTTGAAAGACCAAGAGATGATTCCTTTTTATCTCCCTGATAGACCAGACGGGTGCCATTAATAACGACACCTGCATGTGCAGTGGCGGCTACCAGTAAAAGAGTGCTCAGTAAATAACCGTGGCGCATAAAGATTTCTCAATAAATAGATGAGATATTAATGCCCGCAAAAGCATTAATATCTCAGGATTGATAAGATCAGTTATAAATAACGGTGAAGGTCGATACAGAGTTAGCAGGGCCTGCGGTAATCGCAGCGCCGGTTTGGATATAGCGTGCGCCGAACTCCAGATCGTTAACCGCCGTGCCGGAGGCTAATGGATATTGCTGAGACGGTGTATACAGGGTGACCGGCTGCTCTGACGCGTCAACCAGCTGAATAGCGACACCTGTAGCTGCATCGGTATCTGGCGTTAAGGCCAGCGTGGCGTTGTTATTCGCATCCGGCGTACCGCCGAAGTTAATCGCAGCGGAGGTGACCGTTTCCGGGCAGTTCGTTAACTGAATATCAAACTTCGTCAATGTGCTGGTAGAGCCTGCGCCGGTAAATACCGTTTTAGACACTTTGCCCAGCTGAACATTTAATGGGTTACTCAACCCATTCACGACCTGACAAGCAGAATCGATAATTTCACCGGTGAAATTGATCTGACCTTCACCGTTTGTTGTCGCAAATGCGGATGCAGAACATCCTATCGTTGCGGCGATAATTAAACCTAAAGCAACCTTGTTCATAACAAATCCTGATATGTTTCTGGTGATAGCGTTGCCTGGACGTTTTCACCGTTGACCCTTAATAACTTTCCGCTGGTTATTTAAACAAATATTGATGCGTTAAGAATCTTCTGCAGAAATCACAAATAATTGAAATAATGCTTGAGTTTCATTTTTCGCCATAAAAACAAAACGTTGATTGTGTCGAAAAAAACTAACGTCCAGACGTTCAACGGGGCTATATTGTTAACAAGATGATATTTTCAGGAGAGATGTCGTGGATTATCGCAAGATTATCAAAGAGGTAGGCCGGGGCAAAAACCACGCCCGCGATCTGGACCATGAGACCGCTCGCGCCCTGTATACCCGTATGATCAATGGAGAGGTACCGGACCTGGAAATGGGCGGCATCCTGATTGCGCTACGTATTAAAGGCGAGGGCGAAGCGGAGATGCGCGGCTTTTACGAGGCGATGCAGGCGCAAACGCTGCGCTTAACGCCGCCGGTGGCAAAACCGATGCCGATCGTAATCCCCAGCTATAACGGCGCGCGCAAGCAGGCAAACCTGACCCCGCTGCTGGCGATCTTATTACATAAGCTGGGGTTCCCGGTGGTGGTACACGGGGTCAGCGAAGATCCGACGCGCGTGCTGACGGAGACCATTTTTGGCATGCTGGGGATTGAACCCACGCGTCATGCGGGCCAGGCGCAGGCAAAGCTGGAGGGTCATGAACCGGTTTACATCCCCGTTGGTGCTCTGTGTCCGCCGCTGGAAAAGCAGCTTGATATGCGCTGGCGAATGGGCGTGCGTAACAGCGCGCATACCCTGGCGAAGCTGGCGACGCCGTTTGCTGAAGACGCCGCATTGCGCCTTTCCAGCGTCTCACACCCGGAATACGTGGGGCGTGTTGGGACATTTTTTGAGGAGATTGGCGGCAGGGCGCTGCTGATGCACGGCACGGAAGGTGAAGTTTATGCCAATCCACTGCGCTGCCCTCAGCTGATGCTGATCGATTCTGCCGGTACGCGTGCGGTTCTGGAGCGTGGGGAAGAGAATACGGGAGTCATTCTCCCCGAGGCGAAAGATCCGCTCACCACCGCGCGCTGGATTGAACAGTGCCTTGCCGGAAATGTGCCTGTGCCGCATGCTATTAAGCTGCAGATGGCCTGCTGCCTGCTGGCAACCGGGGAAGCTGACACGGTCGAGGCCGGTCTGAAACGCGTTGAAGCGGCGTTTTAGGCAAAAAAAAGCCCGTCCAGTGGCGGACGGGCAAACAAGGGTAACAACAGGGTCAATGAGGGTTGGAGCAGCTCACCAGAGGGTTTGGCGAGGGTACAGCATTCATTCAGGCGATTATTTGTAGATAACCGCAGTACCGCTCAGT
Organism: Enterobacter sp. ECC_219_Taxon_10; assembly: GCF_058354905.1. Lineage (NCBI taxonomy): Bacteria > Pseudomonadati > Pseudomonadota > Gammaproteobacteria > Enterobacterales > Enterobacteriaceae > Enterobacter > Enterobacter sp. ECC_219_Taxon_10. The sequence continues at coordinate 1,532,352 of NZ_CM178005.1, forward strand.
TTGTTATTGGTGTTAGCGGAGGTGATGGTATATCCGCTTGCACCGGCAGCCGCCGCTTTCTCGGCCAGCTTGGCTTCCAGACCGTCCAGCGTGGTTGCGCCTTCTGCACTCACCACACCGATTTTATTCATGCTCTGAGCCTGAGTGGATGAAACTGGCTCTACGGCGAATGCGCCAAAAGACAGAGCGGACAGGGCAACAGCAGCTACAGCATATTTAATGGTTTTCATAATTAATCTCTCGCAGGTGTTTTCTGTTAAGGGGACGATGTTCCGTCGATGTGATAAGTATCACGTTTTTTTCGGTGAGATAAAATCGAAGAGAATTGACGTGTTCAATCAAAAAAATTGAATGACAAATAACTTATTGATTATTAATTAAATCGAAGTTGCGCTTTACACTTCTTGTTGGTGCGCTTTACAGAAGAGAGGTGAAGGGCACATTTTGCTACGCGGTTCGCTAAATTTCGTGAGCGTAAAGGTAGGTTCCCTCGCGGTTAACTTAGGTAAAGGAAAGTCAACGTAGCTGGCTGTCTTTCGATCCTCTGCGATTATAACCTGGATGTGAAGCATTTTTTGAATCTTTATCCTGCTGGCAGGTGATGCATAACCTTACGCCGGGGATGGCTTTACGCCGCGCCTCCGGAATCGGCTCTCCGCACTCTTCGCACTCCTTTAAACTTTCACCGCGCGGAATCTCACCGCGAGCGCGCGCAACTGCATCTTCAATCGTACTGTTGATCTGTTCGTTAACGGCGTCGTCATTCGCCCAGCCGGAAGCCATAGCATCCTCCTGAAATTGGTTTATACCCTGCTTTGAATATGGGGTTAAAAAATGAACAATCAAGGTGAAGGGGGAAGCGAACTGCATCCGGCAGGCAGATGCAGTTTTATAGAGAGGGAAATTATTTATAGATGGTCGCAGTGCCGTACATATGGTTATCTCCGCCTGCGGAGTTAACCACGAAGCCTTTGGCACCTTCCTGGCGGGCTTTCTCGGCCAGTTTATTTTGCAGATCGTCCAGATTACTTGCGCGGCTTACCGAGACGGTGCCCGCCGGACGCAGCTGGCTGGTATCGTTACTCTCGGTCAGCGACTGGACGGCCATTGCAGAAAATGAAGCGGTCGCCAGGACGCCGGCGATAACAGCAAGGGTCAGGTACTTTTTCATAATCACATCCTCATGAGGAAACAACAGGTGATTCCCTCTAAGTTTAGAAGCCTGACGAGTGTGACTTAGCGCAAATATTTGATGATGATCTGCTTATTTTTTGAACGATAAAAGCTGACAATTCACTGACAGATCATAGACGTAGAGGTGTTTGATTTACGGTGTTTTTTTAAGCGCCGCAGAGAAAGATTTACCGTTGGGCCAGCACAGGGTATCTTACGCCGCTGTTTAAAGGAGAATGCCATGACTTCCCAAAAGCCGGGATTGCACCCACGAAACCGCCACCGCAGTCGCTACGACATGAACGCCCTGTGCCAAAGCTGCCCTGCGCTGCAGGACTACATTGTCCAGACCCCAGCGGGTGAGCCGTCTGTCAACTTTGCCGACCCGCAGGCGGTGAAAACGCTGAACAAAGCGCTGCTGGCGCATTTTTACGGTGTGGCGCACTGGGATATCCCGGAAGGCTTTCTCTGTCCTCCCGTTCCGGGCCGCGCTGATTACGTTCATCACCTTGCCGATCTTCTCGCCGAAGACCGTGACGGCGCGATCCCGCAGCAGGCTTCCATCCTGGATATTGGTACCGGGGCAAACCTGATTTACCCGCTGATTGGCGTGCATGAGTATCACTGGCGCTTTACCGGGAGCGAAATCGGGGCCGAGGCCTTTGCCAGCGCGCAGGCGATCGTCAGCGCCAATTCCGGCCTGAGCCGCGCTATTCGTCTGCGTCGTCAGAAAGATGCTGCAGCTATCTTCAACGGCATTATTCACAAAAATGAAAGCTATGACGCCACGATGTGCAACCCGCCGTTTCATGATTCGGCGGCAGCGGCCCGCGCGGGCAGCGAGCGTAAACGCCGCAACCTCGGTCAGGCGGAAGACGCCGCGCTGAACTTCGGCGGTCAGCAGCAGGAGCTGTGGTGCGAGGGCGGTGAAGTTGCGTTTATCCTGCGCATGATTGCGGAAAGCAAACAGTTTGGCCGTCAGGTGAAGTGGTTCACGACGCTGGTTTCCCGAGGGGATAACCTGCCGCCGCTCTACCGCGCGCTGACCGAAGCGGGCGCTGTAAAAGTGGTGAAAAAAGAGATGGCGCAGGGCCAGAAGCAGAGCCGCTTTATCGCCTGGTCATTTATGGACGATAACAAACGTCGGAAGTAAGTACCCACAGGCCCGGTAAACGCAGCGCTACCGGGCAATAGGGTTACAGCGTAGGCTCCTGCGGAGGGAGCGGCGAGGCGGGCGGCGACAATACCTGATACGTCTGCACCGGCGTTCTCACGTTCGCCAGATCGAAGTGCTTCTTCACCATGCTGTCGAGGGCAAAGCGCACCGTCCACTGCTTCAGCGGCTGGGTGGTGAACGACACGCGCAGGGTAAATGCCGTGTTCGTCAGCCCGACGATCCCGGCAAATGACGGCTCGCCAATCACCAGCCCGCGAATATCTTCCATCTGCATCAGCTCTTCCACCGCATCCCGCAGCGCCTGCTTCGCTTTATCCGCATCCTCGTGACGATCCACGTCGTAGTTCGCCACAACGGAGCCAATGCCGCGCACAAAGTTGGCGAAGGTGGTGATCGATGACCACGGAATGATGTGGTACGCCCCGGTATCCTGACGCACGCCCACCGAGCGAATCGACATGCGCTCAACGGTGCCGGTCAACGGCCCGATGGTCACCAGATCGCCCGTGTTCATCCCGTTCTCAAACTGGATAAAGATGCCGGTAATAATATCCTTCACCAGCGTTTGCGAACCGAAAGAGATCGCCAGCCCCAGCGCGCCGGCACCTGCCAGCAGCGGGGCGATATTCACGCCGATTTCCGACAGCACGATCATGATGGTGATGGTGCTGATGATCACCGCCAGCGCATTACGGAACAGGGTCAACAACGTCCGCGCGCGGGCGCTGGGGAGCGGTCTGCCGTGAATATCGGAGACCAGACGGTTCTCGATAAGGCTTGCCAGCAGCGTCCAGCCGACGGCGGAGAAAAATAATATCAACGCAATACGAATTAAAATATCGACGGTCTTCTCGCCTGCGCCGTTATGTAGCCAGTTCCAGAAATCAAACAGGCTCCACGCGTTCAGCAGCAGCATGATCGCCACGCAGACGGTCAGAATGCGCGCCACCTTGAGCGAGACCGACATCCAGCCGTTTACCCGTTTTTGCAGTTCCGGGTAATTACGCTGTACCTGCGGCGACAGGGTGATGGTTTTCGAGATCCAGCGGGACAGCAGCCCGGACACAAATGCCGCGATACCGATAATCGCCAGGCTTTTGAACGTTGCCCCCATCATAAATTTCAGGCTGTTTCCCGGGTCGAACAGCGAGAAGAAGCACAGCACAATAAAGTACGCGCTTGCCAGCCAGTGCCACACCAGCGCGAAGGCGCGAATAAACAGGCTGAAAAACGAGAGGGAACGGTCGGCCAGGTGCAGCAGACTCTCGGTGATCGCCTTTTTATTGTGAAAGATAAGGTACAGAGACCAGACGGTTATACAGAGCATGATCAGCACGTTTGCCAGCGCGCCGAACTGCACGTTAACCTGGTTGGAGATAATCGGCACGGCAACCAGCAGGCCGTAGCCTATCAGGCCGCTGAGCACGCTTAGCCGCACGGCCCAGTATTTCGCGCTGTCATCGCTGATATTGAAAGGGCGAAGCTCAGGCACGCGCGGGCAAAAGATGACGCGCAGCACCGCTTTAAAAAATTCGATGAGCGCAAACGCATTCAGGAAGAGCGCCTGCTGGAAGGCAATGGTTTTGTTGCCCGTGTTGAGGCGATCCGCCAGCACCTGACCGACAAACAGCGTTAATGCCAGCAGCAGTAAATCGATGATAAACGCCCCGGCAACCATAGCGGGGAGGTGCAGCCAGCTGTTTTTATGCTGGTTCTTTTTTCGCCCCCAGTGGCCCATCCTGCGGTACAGCGGCCAGGCGCACAGGCGCACCAGCCAGTAAAAAATAAACACGGCCGCGGCCAGCATCAAAAACTGGGTGGCGGCGGCGGTAAAGGTTTGCGGGTTAAACGCCTTGTGCTGGGATCCCATCAGGTTGCGGTAGAGCTGGGCAAAGCGCGCGGAAAGCGCTTCACCGTAACGGCGGCTCACGTCTGTGACGTTTTCCAGCACCGTTTTTTGTTCCTCCACATGCGGCGGGGTGAGGGTCGGAACGGTTTCCTGCGGCGGCGCGGCGGCGGCTTTGCGCAGCTGCTCGATGAGCTCCTTTCGGGAGGCGTCGTTTTCAAGAACGTCGGCAAGCGCGCTGTAAGCCGCTTTTTTTTGTTCAGCATCCGGTTCCGGAGGAGGAGAACCTTGCTGGGTCGCGGTCGCTCCGGTGGTGACACCGGGTATCGCCACGGCGAGCGATGGCGCACTAAACAGGCTTATCAACAGCAGCAGGATCCAGGGCACGGCGTCCTCCGACAAAAATATCGTGCAAAATGATAAGTATAGAGGGCGAGGGGAGGAGGGGCGTTTTTGGGAACAATCTGGCGTAAAAAAGCCGGGCAAGCCCGGCTTGGTGTAAAGCGAGGGATCAGGAGACGTGCTGCAGGAACTCCTGTAAACGCTGGCTCGGCGGATTCGCGATCAGCGCCTGCGGGTTACCGTCTTCCGCGATACGGCCTTTATCGATGAAGATCAGGCGGGAGGCCACTTTCTCAGCAAAGCCGATTTCGTGGGTCACGATAACCATGGTCATCCCTTCTTCCGCCAGATCCTGCATGACTTTCAGCACCTCGTGGCGCAGCTCCGGGTCGAGTGCGGACGTCGGCTCATCAAACAGCATCATCTTCGGTTTCACCGCCAGCGCGCGCGCAATTGCCACGCGCTGCTGCTGGCCGCCGGAAAGCTCGGAAGGGTAGTGGTGCGCACGCTCCGCCAGGCCAACCTTCGCCAGCAGATCTTTTGCCAGCGCTTCCGCTGCCGCTTTGTTGGCACCGCGCACGCGCAGTGGGCCAAACATTACGTTTTCCAGCGCCGTCAGGTGCGGGAACAGGTAGAACTGCTGGAACACCATGCCCGCTTCCTGGCGAATCAGACGCTCGTCCACTTTCGGGTCGTTCACCTTCAGACCGTCAACGATCAGATCGCCGCTGGTGATCTCTTCCAGCTTGTTAATGCAGCGCAGCAGGGTGGATTTACCGGAGCCGGATGGCCCGATAATCACCACCACTTCACCCTGCTTGATGTTCAGATCGATATTGTGCAGCACCTGGGTTGGGCCAAAGTGCTTGGAAACGTTTTTAAATTCAATCACAGGATTTTCATCCTTCTTTCAAGACGACGCAGAACGAAGCTCAGAACCAGCGTAATGATCAGGTAGACAACGGCGACCGCACTCCAGATTTCCAGTGCGCGGAAGTTGCCCGCAATAATTTCCTGACCCTGACGGGTCAGTTCGGCCACGCCGATAACGATGAACAGCGACGTATCTTTAATACTGATGATCCACTGGTTACCCAGCGGTGGCAGCATGCGGCGCAGCGCCAGCGGGAGAATAACGTGGCGGATCGTTTCGCGACGAGAAAGACCTAACGCCAGACCCGCTTCGCTGAAACCTTTATGAATCGATAGAACCGCACCGCGGGTGATTTCCGCAATGTAGGCGCCTGAGTTGATCATAATGGTCACGACGGCTGCGCTGAACGGGTCGATGCGCAGGTCGGTGAACGCCATGGGCAGGGCGAAGTAGATGAACATGACCTGCACAACAATAGGCGTGCCGCGGATCACTTCGATGAAAACCAGCGCGATGTGGTTTGCAATCCAGCCGCCGTAGGTGCGGGCGAAACCGGCGACAAGACCGATAATCAACCCGCCAACCAGACCGAGGACCGAAATCCACAGGGTCATTTTAGCGCCTTCAAGCAAGAGTGGAATGGCAGGCCAGATGGCGCTCCAGTCAAACTGCATGATAATTTCCTGTTACTGTTACCGTGTTTCAAAAATAGCAGGGGCGAAAGGCCGCCCCTGAGTGAACGTCGTTTTTACGTCTTATTATTTAGGCTCGGTACCGAACCATTTTTTGTAGATCTCGTTGTAGGTGCCGTTCTCTTTCAGTGTCTTCAGCGCGCCGTTAATTTTCGTGCGCAGATCGTCGCTGCCTTTCGGGAACGCGATACCGTACTGCTGAGCTTCCAGAGAGTCACCCACGGCTTTGAACTTGCCGTTACCTGCCGTTTTGATGAAATACAGGATGTTTGGCGTATCGTGCAGAACAGCGTCAGCACGGTTGGTGCCGAGTTCCATGTACGCGTTGTCGATGTTCGGGAACTGACGCAGGTCTTTGGTTTTAATGTTCGCTTTCGCGTAATCCACAGAACCGGTACCGCTCTTCACCGCGACCACTTTGCCGTCGAGGTCTTTCACGCTTTTAACGTCGTTATTATCGGCTTTGACCATCACCAGCAGGCCGCTCTTGTAGTAGCCGTCAGAGAAGTCGATCGCTTTTTTTCGTTCTTCGGTAATGGTGATACCCGCCAGCGCCAGATCGACGTTTTTGGTTTGCAGTGCCGGGATGATGCCGCTGAAGTCCATTGGCTTCAGGGTGTAGTCCAGTTTGAGTTCTTTGGCGATAGCGGCCCACAGATCAACATCAAAACCAACGTATTTATCACCCTGCTTAAATTCAAACGGAACGAACGCCGTGTCGGTCGCCACAACCAGTTTGTCGGCAGCCTGAGAGGACACCGCAAAAGCCAGGGTAAGTGCAGCCAGTGAAACTTTTAATACAGACTTCATAGCATTTCCTTTTATATCCACGGGGCGATCCCCTGCGAGAACGACTGGCACAATGAAAAAATCGTGCCAACTTTTCAAGCTGTTGTTTTGCAAAGGGGATGGAGTCATGCATTGCACAAAAAACGTGGCAATGATGTCGTGTTGCACCAGGATGGAGCACCGTTTTGGTGCACTTCGTTTGGGTCAACTGACGGGGAGATATTTAGCGTAAATTCTGACGAAAAAACAATCTTCCATTAACGGTTGTGTGAGGTGATTATTACAATTTCTTCACTTTTGCACCGTATCAGGCAAAAACTGTGCACCATAGATGTGCAAAACCCTCACCAGAGGCGAGGGTTTGATAGAAATGTCGTATGAATTATTCGATGTTAGATTCGATAAACCACAGGAACTGATCCAGGTCGCGGGACGCGGCGGTGAAGATGTCTGCGGTATCTTCATCTTTGGCTTCGCTAATCGCTTTGCGCACGTCATTGGCCACAATCGCGTAGCGGTCCGCCAGCTCTTTCAGGTGATCCTGAACGGTATGAATATCCAGCGGGTAGCTTTTCAGTGGCGTTTTGCTGTTGATCACCTGCGTGGTCCCAAGCGCGACACCACCCAGCTGTACGGCACGTTCAGCCATCGTATCGAGGTGTGTCACCAGTGCTGTGCGGAAGCCATCCAGCATTTCATGAACGGCAATAAAGTTTGCACCGCGCATATTCCAGTGGGCCTGTTTGGTGATCAGCGAAAGATCGATGAACTGGATCACCTGGCGATTCAGCAACTCAATGGTCGCCTTTTTGTCGCTATCCGATACATCGTTACGGGTATAAAGCAGATTAGACGCTTTCGTTTTCACCAGTTTAGCGGTACTCATAATCTCATATCCTCTTGATGTTTATGTCCCAGGTAATTACGGAACTAAGTATAGCACCGGATTTTTTCTCTGCGGTCTGGCTGTGCCTATCGGTTTAATAGTAAGAAGGAGTTTGATAATTTAATTGCTTGAAATGAATGGGTAATTTTGAAATTGATACAGATCAATCTTAATTCACCGGAAGGGGAACAGGTGGGAAAGGATATTTCGATAATATGACCAGGTATGTAAGAAATTATAACGTATGAATTTCTGGCCTTTATTCTGCATGGCCGTGAAGCCATGCAGAATATATGGCATTAGCTGATGTCGATTTTCTCTACTTTGGGCTCCGGGCGCATGGTGAGCGTTGAACCCATTGACGCCGCGATAATTGAGCAGAGCGCCAGCGTCTGGGTAAACGTCAGCGTTTCGCCCAGGAACACCATCCCGGAGATCGCCGCAAGGGCGGGCTCCATGCTCATCAGGGTGCCAAATATGCGCGTCGGCAGACGCGTCAGGGCGATCATCTCCAGAGAATAGGGGAGAGCCGTTGAAAGAACAGCGACCGCCAGCCCGATGGGCATGACTGACCATTGCCAGATAGACTCCGTGGCCTGCGCCATACCGATCGGCACAAAAACGATAGCCGCAATCACGGAACCCAGGGCAACCGTTGCCGGGCCATGTTCTTCACCCGCGCGCTGCCCGGTGAGGATATAGACAGCCCAGCAGGCCCCTGCTCCCAGAGCCAGCGCTGCGCCCGTGAGATCAATCTCAGAGACATTCTGGCCGAGCGGCAGCAGGAACCATAAGCCCAGAACGGCCAGCACGACCCAGATAAAATCCACCGGACGACGGGAGGAGAAAAGCGCCACCGCCAGCGGGCCGGTAAACTCCAGCGCGACGGCGATCCCGAGCGGAATGGTCTGGATGGAGAGGTAGAACATATAGTTCATTGCCCCGAGGGAGAGACCATAAAAAAGCAGGGGGAGACGCTGCTCTTTTTTGAAGCGCAGACGCCAGGGTTTGAAAATGACCACCAGTATCGCCGTGCCCAGCACGATACGCAGGGCCGTCACCCCGGGGGCACCCACCAGAGGAAAAAGCGATTTTGCCAGCGAGGCACCGCTTTGGATAGACAACATGGCAATGAGTATGACGGCTACCGGCAACCAGACCGACGACGTGCGGGATAACCCAGGCATCCTTTCTCCTGTCAGCTAATGTCAAATGGAGTAAAGGTTGCAGTGTAAAGGAAATATACAGCTACGGTTGAGACTCTGTTGAAAAAAAAGGCCCGTGAAATCCGTAAAATGGTTAAGCGCTGGTGGATTTATCGCCTGAAAGATTAGGAATAATCTGGATGAATGTAACGGCGCAGACGCGCAATATGGGCGTTTAGTAGGAAAAATCGCATGTGATTTGAAAGAGTTAGCTGATGTTGGAAACGTTCTGTTACAGGAAAGGCCTCATTAGACATCACGAATCACAAAGAGTTTCGCAAATTTTTTTGATATATTTAAAACTTACGGACTTACTTGAAGCACATTTGAGGTGGTTATGAAAAAAATTGCATGTCTTTCAGCACTGGCCGCTGTACTGGCTGTTTCCGCAGGTACCGCTGTAGCTGCTACTTCTACTGTAACCGGTGGTTACGCTCAGAGCGATATGCAGGGCGTGATGAACAAAACCAACGGTTTCAACCTGAAGTATCGTTACGAGCAGGATAACAACCCGCTGGGCGTGATCGGTTCTTTCACCTACACCGAGAAAGATCGTACTGAAAACGGCGCATACAACAAAGGCCAGTACTACGGTATCACCGCTGGTCCAGCTTACCGTCTGAACGACTGGGCAAGCATCTACGGTGTTGTAGGTGTTGGCTACGGTAAATTCCAGCAGACCGAAAACCAGGGTCTGAACCGCACTGCAAGCACCAGCGACTACGGCTTCTCCTATGGCGCAGGCCTGCAGTTCAACCCAATCCAGGACGTGGCTCTGGACTTCTCCTATGAGCAGAGCCGTATCCGCAACGTTGACGTTGGCACCTGGATCGCGGGCGTAGGTTACCGCTTCTAATCACTCCGGTGATGAAATAAAAAATCCGCCCAATGTGGCGGATTTTTTTTTTGCCTTTTCCCTCTCCCTGCGGGCTGAGGAATCCCCAGTAATTTTTAAGCAGAAGCAATAAGGTTGTTTCAGAACGATTTAAGGTTTTCAGCGACGCCCTGGTCCGGCTGTAAATCGCCGAAGCGTTTCCGTAAGGCCGGGGCGAGGCGCACGGATGCGCCGAGAGGGCGTGGCCTGCAGGGATGCAGGCTCATGCCCGACCCGATAGCCTGAAGGAATAAGCTGAGGGCACCGCGAAGCGGCGATTTACCGCCGGGAGCCCGGGTCGCCAGGGCGGTGGCGATTGAGCCGCCCTGGCACGTTCACCGGTCATGTCCTTACAGAGTAGCAAGGAACATAAAGTGAACGGAATGACCACCGGAGCCGTAAGTTCCCCTCACCCCAGCCCTCTCCCTCAAGGGAGAGGGGGGCGTCCATGCAAACATTATTTTGTGGGGATCCCTCAGCCCTGTGGGAAAGGGCCAGGGTGAGGGCATCAGACCGCACGAGACGGCAGAAACTACTTACTCTTAATATCAAAAATATCCGTACCCAGATGGTTGTAGTCAACTTTCTGTAACTTGAAGTTGGTAACGTACACTGGGGGCGCTTTCTTGTTGGAGATAAACGGGTAACTATTTTTTATCTCTTTGGCCTTAATCCCCGTCCACTGTGAGAAGAACTGCAGGAAATCATTCGCCGAGCGCCGCGCTTTAATGACGCGATGCGTTTTATCATCACTCGACAGCACCATAAACGGCACCTGGAAGTTCTGCTGGAACTGGTCGTCGTGCGCCAGATACTGGACTTCTTTGCCACGCTCTTTAAACGCCAGCCCGTGATCCGAGAAATAGACCACAGAGAAGCTTTCGCCCGTGTTGCGCAGCTGATCATACAGCTTGCTGAGAAGATCGTCAGTTTGCGTCATGGTGTAGAGATAACAAGAGGTCTCTTTTGACTGCACAAACTCTGCGTATTTCCCGCCAGTGCGATCGCAGGCCTGCGGGTGCGATCCCATCAGGTGGAGAACAATCAGCTGAGGCTGGGTGCGCGGGGTAGCAAAGACCTGCGCCGTCATCTTCAGCAGCGCCTCGTCTTTGGTGTTTTTGTCGGCTTCAAAGTCGCCGCTCTTCAGGAACTGCACTTCGTCAGCACGCTTAGCAATACTGGCGATGGCCGTGTCGTATTCGCCAATTTGCCCCTGATTGGAGAACCACCAGGTCTGAAAACCGGCGCGGTTGGCCAGCGTAACAAAATTATCCTGATACTGAGGTTTGCCATCCACCACGCGGTTCAGCGTCAGGCCAAGCGATTTCTGCGTCGAGCCGCTGGCCGCAACATAATCGGTAAACAGGGTGCCGTTGACCGAGCTGGCAAACGGCGTGTTATTCCAGTGCCCGCCGAAGGCACCCAGTGCGTCGCGACGTGCGCTCTCGCCAATCACCACCACGTAGGTATGATATTTCGGCTTAACCGCCAGCACGTTCCAGGTGTCTTTCATATTGGAAAGTTCAGCCATGCGCGCCTGCTCGTCGAGAACCTCTTTATTGTTGACAACGACGTCTTTAACGAAGCGGAAAACCGGATAGCCGATATTGATGAGCCTTAGCTTACCGTCCCAGGGAATATTCTGGATGGGGGCGACGAACGCCACGGCAAGGCTGAAGACCAGACAGAGTATTTCGATTTTACCCCAGGATTTTTTCTCGCCCGACCGACGGCGGATGGCGATAACGCCCAACGCGAAGATGAATAACCCTACCACGTAGCTGTACCACGGGAAGATCGTCAGGATCTCCGTCGACTCTTCCATGTTGGTCGAGTGCAGCGCCAGCAGGGTATTAAAGTTTGGCGAGCCGTAGGCCTGACCAAACGGGAAATACATAGCAGCAACCAGTGAACAGACCCCCACAAACGCTTTCTGCACTCGCGGGGCACTCCTCCACAGTACGTGGAGCACACAGGTGAAAGCCACCGCATAAAGCAGGCTGAAGGGATAGCCGAGCGCAAAGTTAATCAGCAGCGACTGCAAAAAGTAAAATCCCGTCCACGGGCTTAAGGCCCGGCTGCGGGTAACGATGGTATCTATCAGGGTTACATTCATAGGTCACTATCACAAAAACGCCATGTGCTCACCCTGGCGCCAAGGGTCAAAGCCTGCCGGACAGTGCGTGGAAAGGGAATGAGAGGTCCGCTTCAGCGAGCCGCAAATTGTGCAGGGCTGCAAGAAGATAGTGCGAGCGTGAATTAAGGTCAACAGTTGCTAAACAGATGTTTTGCGAAGGGGGCTGCAAATCCGCAAAAATAATCGGGAATTGGTCAGTTTACAGCGGAAATGTGACAGAAAAATGAAGCGGCGTACCGCAACGCCGCTTAGTGGGAAGGTTTGTCGTCCTGATGCGGTTTGTTGTTAAACATATCGCACAGCATGTTCAACAGCATTAAGCGCACTTTAAAAGGAGAGTGGGTAAACACGGTCATACACCTCTTGAATTCGTTCATAAGACCTCCTGATTTTTGATCCCTTCGATCCGTGAAGGGTGACTGCATTACATACAGATATAGCACAGGCTATATTGTATAGCTATGGCTATTTCGTTAATTTTTTGTGCTTGCAGAGCTATGGTTTACAATGTGCGCTCTCGATACCGGGCGCTGGAAGCGTCACCCCACTGAGGAAGTACAATGAACCGTCGTGCAGGTAAGCCAACAATGAGGAAAACGACGCAACTGGTGAATGTTGAAGAACATGTCGAAGGTTTTCGCCAGGTCCGTGAGGCGCACCGGCGTGAACTAATTGATGATTATGTTGAGCTGATTTCCGATCTGATCCGCGAGGTCGGGGAAGCGCGTCAGGTTGATATGGCCGCCAGGCTGGGGGTTTCGCAGCCGACGGTCGCGAAAATGTTAAAACGTCTGGCCTCGGTGGGCCTTATTGAAATGATCCCCTGGCGCGGCGTGTTTCTGACGCCGGAAGGGGAGAAGCTTGCGCAGGAGAGCCGCGAGCGTCACCAGCTTGTCGAGAATTTTTTGCTGGTGCTGGGCGTCAGCCCGGAAATTGCCCGCCGGGATGCGGAAGGAATGGAACACCACGTTAGCGAAGAGACGCTGGTGAAGTTTCGTGAGTTTACCCTTAAATATGGTCCCTCCGCTGAATGAAAATCCCTGGACTGCAGGCCCTGTCACGCGATCGTTTCTTCCATCTCTTATTAATTATTGGCGCAGCGTTAAGCCTGTTTGTGCCGTTTGCGCCACAGGCCTGGTCTGCGGCGATTGACTGGCGCACCATCATTACCCTGAGCGGGTTAATGATGCTGACCAAAGGGGTCGAGCTGAGCGGCTATTTTGACGTGCTGGGCCGTAAAATGGTGCGCCGTTTTGCCACCGAGCGCAGGCTGGCCCTGTTTATGGTGTTCTCCGCTGCGGTATTGTCAACGTTTCTGACCAACGACGTGGCGCTGTTTATCATCGTGCCCCTCACGCTCACGCTGCGTAAGCTGTGCGAGATCCCGGTCAGCCGCTTGATCATCTTTGAAGCGCTCGCCGTTAACGCGGGTTCTCTGTTGACCCCTATCGGCAACCCGCAAAATATCCTCCTCTGGGGACGTTCCGGTCTGTCGTTCGCTGCCTTTACCTGGCAGATGGCGCCTCTCGCGCTGGTGATGATGCTGTCGCTGTTGGCAGTGTGCTGGTTCGCGTTTCCGGATAAAAAGCTGCAATACCATAGCGGGACCACGGGCCCGCAGTGGCAGCCGCGGCTGGTCTGGAGCTGCCTCGGGCTGTATATCGTCTTTCTGTTTGCCTTGGAGCTGAAGTACGAGCTGGCGGGCGTCCTGCTCGTCGCTGCGGGCTTTGTCGTACTGGCACGGCGCGTGCTGGTGAGCGTGGACTGGACGCTGCTGCTGGTCTTTATGGCGATGTTTATTGATGTGCATCTTCTTATCCAGCTTCCGGTACTGCAAAACGTTCTGCACAGCGTCAGCGGCTTGTCGCAGCCGGGGCTGTGGCTGACGGCGATTGGCCTGTCGCAGTTTATCAGCAACGTGCCTGCCACCATTCTGCTGCTCAACTACGTTCCGCCGGACACGCTGCTGGCCTGGGCGGTTAACATTGGCGGGTTTGGGCTGCTGCCCGGCTCCCTGGCAAACCTGATCGCCCTGCGCATGGCCAACGACCGCCGCATCTGGTGGCGCTTCCATCTCTGGTCGATTCCGATGCTGCTCTGGGCTGCGGCGATCGGTTTCGGACTATTCCTTCTCATATAGTGCGCAATTTGTCAGTTTTTCCTGGCAAACGTATAGCAACGTCCTAGCTTTAGTGAACGGCATAGTGTGATGCCGCTCACTGACAGGACCGTTGCTGAACTATGGCTGAAGATCAAAACCCGCCTGCTGACGAGCAGGACAGAAACAATAATGAGCGTAAGCGCCCGGGCAAGAAACCGTTAATTATCCTCGGCATTGTCGTGGTGGTAATGGTCGTTGTGGCGCTGGTCTGGTGGTTTTTAACCCGTAACGAAGAGACGACCGACGACGCCTTTACCGACGGCGATGTGGTGACGATTGCCCCCAAGACGGCGGGCTACGTTACCGAGCTGCGCGTGCGCGATAACCAGCGTGTGAAAAAGGGCGACCTGCTGGTAGTCATCGATCCGCGTGATACCACCGCGCAGCGCGATCAGGCTCAGGCGCAGCTTGGGCTGGCTATCGCGCAGCTCCATCAGGCCCAGGCGCAGCTGGCGCTCTCAAAAGTGCAGTATCCCGCCCAGCGTGATGAAGCTAAAGCGCAGGTGCTGAAAGCGCAGGCCGATCTGGCGAACGCGCAGGCAGAGTACCGTCGCCAGCGCGGCGTCGACCCGCGCGCGACCACCCAGCAAAGTATTGATTCCGCGAATGCTCAGCTACGCAGCGCCCAGGCTGGTCTGGCCAGCGCCCAGGCGCAGCTGGAAGTGGCGGAGCAGGTTCAGCTGCAAATTCGACAGCAGGAGACCAACGTCGAAGCCCGCGAGCGTCAGGTCGATCAGGCCAAAGCGCAGCTGGAAACCGCCAACCTGAACCTCTCTTACACCGAAGTCCGCGCTCCGTTCGACGGCTTTGTCACCAAACGCAACGTGCAGCCCGGCACGCTGGTGCAGGCGGGCACCGCGCTGTTCTCGCTGGTTTCCCCGAACGTGTGGGTGGTGGCGAACTTTAAAGAGTCCCAGCTTGAGCGCATGAAGCCCGGCGATAAGGTCAGCGTCTCCGTGGATGCCTGGCCGGATATGGAACTTGAGGGCCATATCGACAGCATCCAGCAGGGCAGCGGTTCGCGCTTCTCCGCCTTCCCGTCGGAAAACGCCACCGGTAACTTTGTGAAGATTGTTCAGCGCGTGCCGGTAAAAATCGTCATTGATAAAGGTCTTGATCCAAACAAGCCGCTGCCGCTGGGGCTGTCGGTTGAACCGAAGGTTACCGTGGAATGACGGATCACAGCCACGATAACTGGAAGCCCGCCAGCAATCCGTGGGCGGTGGCGATTGTCGTCACCCTGGCGGTGTTTATGGAAATTCTGGACACCACCATCGTCAACGTCGCGCTGCCGCACGTTGCGGGGTCGCTCTCGGCCAGCTATGACGAATCCACCTGGGTGCTGACCAGCTACCTGGTGGCGAACGGCATCGTGCTGCCCATCTCGGCGTTCCTGAGCCGGCTGTTTGGCCGCAAGCAGTTCTTCCTGATCTGCATCGTGATGTTTACCATCTGCTCGTTCCTGTGCGGCATTGCCACCGAGCTGTGGCAAATTATCCTGTTCCGCGTGATGCAGGGCTTCTTTGGCGGTGGGCTACAGCCCACCCAGCAGTCGGTGCTGCTCGACTACTTCAAGCCGGAGGACAGGGGCAAAGCGTTCGGGCTTTCCTCGATCGCGATTATCGTTGCGCCGGTGCTCGGCCCGACGCTGGGCGGCTGGATCACTGACAACTACTCCTGGCGCTGGGTGTTCTTTATCAACATCCCGGTGGGGATTGTCACGGTGCTGGCGATCTACCAGTTGCTGGAAGATCCGCCGTGGGAGAGCAAATCAAAAGAGAAGCTGACAATTGACTGGACAGGGATCGGCCTGATCGCCCTTGGTCTCGGTTGTTTGCAGGTGATGCTCGACCGGGGCGAGGATGACGACTGGTTCTATTCGAACTTTATCCGCACCTTCGCGGTGCTGACGCTGGTCGGCATTATCGGCGCAATCTACTGGCTGATGTATGCCAAAAAGCCAGTGGTGGATCTGCACTGCATGAAGGACCGCAACTTCGCGATCTCCAGCCTGCTGATGGCGGGGATGGCGATGATCCTCTACGGCAGCTCGGTGGTGATCCCGCAGCTGGCGCAGCAGGATCTGGGCTATACCGCCACCTGGTCCGGGCTGGTGCTCTCGCCCGGGGCGGTGCTGATTGTGTTAACCATCCCGCTGGTGCTGAAGCTGATGCCGGTGGTGCAGACGCGCTGGATCATCGCCTTTGGCTTTACCTGTCTGGCGGTGTCGTTCTTCTGGTCGCGCACGCTGACGCCGGATATCGACTTCGAAACGCTGGTGCTGTTCCGCAGCGCCCAGTCGATAGGTCTGGGGTTCCTGTTTGTGCCGCTCACCACCATCGCCTTTATCTCGATACCGAGGCGGCTCAACGCCGATGCGGCGGCTCTGTTTACCATGTTCCGCAACGTGGCGGGGTCCATCGGGATTTCGCTCTCGACGGCCGCCATCACCGAGCGCGCGCAGGCGCACAGCGCGCACCTTGCGTACCACGCCTCGCCGTTCAACGAGCAGTTCCAGCTGGCGATACGCGAGAGCGCGCAGGCTATTCAAAACTTCACCACCCAGGTGGGTGACCCTACGGGAATAGCCACCGGGAGGATGTACCAGACGATGATCGAGCAATCGCGCTTTTTGGCCTACATCGACGTCTTCACCATCCTGAGCGCGGTGGCCTTGTTACTGATTCCGTTTTGTTTGTTGCTCTCGCCGGTTAAGAGCGAGGGGAGTGCAGGAGCACATTGATGATACACAGACGTTTACACCCCCTGATGATAGTGATGCTGCTGGTGGGCTGCGCCGTCGGGCCGGACTACCAGCAGCCTGCGCCGCCCGCCGTTACGCACTGGAACGATAAGGGCGACAGCGCGGTGAAATCGCAAACCACCTCCGCCGCGACCAATCCCCGCTGGTGGAAAACCTTCGGTTCGCCGCAGCTCGACAGCCTGGTTGAGCGCGCCATCGCCGGAAACCTGACCCTGCAGCAGACGGTGCTGCGCATCGCCGGGGCGCGTGAACAGATTAACCAGGCGGGCGGGGCATTTTTCCCGTCGGTGAACGGCAATCTGCAGGCGACGCGCCAGCAGCTCGGGCTGGAAGGGGAGCTGAAATCCCACGGCGTTTACGACCAGCTGGATAATGTCGATCCTGAACTCAGAGGCGCGCTGGGGCCGCTGACGCAGCCGATTAACCTCTACCAGGGCAGCTTCGACGCCCAGTGGGAAATCGACCTGTGGGGCAAGGTGCGCCGTCAGGTGGAGGCGGCGGAGGCTCAGCAGAAGGCGGCTATAGAGCAGCGTAATGACGCGCTGGTGTCGCTGGAAGCCGAAGTGGCGCGCGCGTGGCTACAGCTGCGCGGGGCGCAGAGCATTATTGCCACCCTGAATACCCAGATTAAAAGCGCCCAGCAGACGTTGGATCTGACCGAAAGCCGCCAGCGGGGCGGGCTGTCGCCGCAGATGGATGTGGAAAACGCCCGGGCGCAGCTGGGCAACCTCGAAGCGCAGCTACCGCAGTATCAGGCGCAGGAGCGCCAGGCGATGAACGGCCTGGCGATCCTGCTCGGCAAGCCGCCGGGAGCGCTGGATGCGGAACTGCAAAGCGTGCAGCCAATGCCCGCGCTGCCGGATATCGTGCAAACGGGTATTCCGTCCACGCTGGCGCGCCGCCGTCCGGACGTGCGCGAAGCGGAGGCGAACCTTCACGCCGCGACGGCGCAAATCGGCGTCTCGGTGGCGGAGCTTTTCCCGAGCTTTACGCTCTCCGGGCAGTTTGGCCTGCGCAACAGCGAAAGCAACTGGCTGACCGACTGGAGCAGCCACTTCTACAGCTTTGGGCCGCAGGTCTCCATTCCCATTTTCCAGGGCGGGCGGTTGGTCTCCAGCGTTAAGGTGGCGCGCGCGCAGCAGGGGGCGGCGGTGCTGGATTATCGCCAGACGGTCCTGACGGCGCTCGGGGATGTCGAAAACGCGCTGGTAAGTTACCGTACCGACCAGCAGCGTGAAGCGGGTCTCGCTAAAACGATTGACGCCCTGCAAAACGCCTTTGATTTAGCGAGCGACAGCTACCGGCAGGGGATCGCCAGCTTTATTGACGTGCTGGACGCCCAGCGTCAGCTGGCGCAGGCCGAGCAGCAGCGCGCTCAGGCGCAGGTGCAGAGTGCGCTCGATCTGGTGGCGCTCTACAAGGCGCTCGGCGGCGGCTGGGAGCCCTATCAGCAGGTGCAGCTCCCGGATTACAGCGTCTTTGGTGACGCCCCGCGCGGATAAATTCAGAGGATTGGGCAAGAAACGGACAGGAACGCCACATTCGCGATGACTGAGGGGCGGGTATAACTATCGGGTACCCAATCGACATGCGAGGATTAACTTATGCGTTATCAAAAACTGGGCAACACCGGACTGTTTGTTTCTGAACTGTGCCTCGGCACCATGACCTTCGGCGGTGAAGGCGGCATGTGGGGAAAAATTGGCCAGCTGCAGCAGAGCGAAGCCGAACAGCTGGTAGGGCGCGCGCTGGACGCGGGTATCAACTTTATCGATACCGCCGACGTCTATTCGGAAGGGCGCTCGGAGGCGATCCTCGGGCAGGCGCTGAAAAACCTCAACGTCCCGCGCGAGAATGTGGTGGTTGCCACCAAGGTGTTCGGCGAAACGGGCACCGCGGGGGTGAACTCGCGCGGCAGCTCGCGCTATCACATCATCAGCAGCGTGAAGGAGAGCCTGCGTCGCCTGCAGCTGGATCATATCGATCTCTACCAGCTTCACGGCTTTGACCCCGTAACGCCGATTGAAGAGACGCTCTATGCGCTGGATAACCTGGTGCAGCACGGCCACGTGCGCTACATCGGCGTCTCGAACTGGGCGGCGTGGCAGATAGCCAAAGCGCTCGGGATTTCCGAGCGTCTGGGGCTGGCGCGTTTTGCGTCATTGCAGGCCTACTACACCATCGCCGGGCGCGATCTTGAGCGCGAGCTGGTACCGATGATGCAGAGCGAAGGCGTCGGGCTGATGGTCTGGAGCCCGCTGGCGGGTGGGCTGCTGAGCGGAAAATATGGCCGCGACGGGACGAGCGAAACCGGAGGCCGCCGTCTGGAGTTCGACTTCCCGCCGGTGAATAAAGACCGCGCCTTCGACTGCGTGGACGTGATGCGCACGATTGCCGAAAGCAAGGGCGTCTCCGTCGCGCAAATCGCGCTGGCGTGGCTGCTGCATCAAAAAGCCGTGACCAGCGTGATTATTGGTGCGAAACGTGTCGATCAGCTGGACGACAACATCGCCGCGACCGGGATCCGCTTAAGCGAAGACGAGCTTAAGCAGCTGGATGCGGTGAGCGCGCTGCCGCGCGAATATCCGGGCTGGATGCTGGAGCGGCAGGGAGAATATCGCCGCAATCAGCTCGCACAGCAGTAACCTTCCTTTTCCCCGGTGACGCTTCGCTTACCGGGGCTTTTTTTCCGCATCGCTCACAAAAAACGATCCTCCTCTTTGATCGCCATTTTATCTTCGACTATATGACTAGGCATGAATATTTAAATGACTAGTCATATAGGGGGGAGAGCATGAACAAATCGCTGCCGGCCAATTTTTTATGGGGCAACTCGGTATCCAGCATGCAGACGGAAGGGGCCTGGAACGAGGGCGGGAAGGGCATGTCGGTGTACGACATTCGCGAAGCCGGGGAAAACATCTCCGACTGGAAAGTGGCGACCGATTCGTACCATCGCTACCGGGAAGATTTTGACCTGATGCAGGATCTGGGCATGAACTGCTACCGCTTCCAGATCTCCTGGAGCCGCGTGTGTCCGCAGGGTGACGGCGCGTTCAACGACGAAGGCATCGCGTTTTACGACCGCTTTATTGACGATCTGATCGCCCGCGGCATCGAGCCGATGATCTGCCTGTACCACTTCGATATGCCGCTGGCGCTGGCGCAGGAGTACAACGGCTTCAACGACCGCCGCGTGATGGACGCCTTTATCCGCTACGGCAAAAAGATGATCGACTGCTTCGGCGACCGGGTGAAGTACTGGTTGACCTTCAACGAGCAGAACATCTTCCATATGCCGGAAGCCTTCCGCATTTCCGGCTACATGAAAGGCGAGAAAACCTTGCGCGAGCTCTACGAGTTGCAGCATCACACCATGGTGGCGCACATGGCGCTGACCGAGTATCTGCACCAGACCAAACCGGGCAAGCTGATGGGCGGCATGCTGGCGCACCAGCTGATCTATCCGGCCACCTGCAAACCGCGCGATATCTTCTGCGCCCAGCAGTACGACGAGTTCCTCAACCAGAACCTGCTGCGCGTCTTTGCCGGGCAGGGCTACAGCCCGGCGGTGATGGCGGTGGTGGAGCAGGAGGGTTTTGGTGATATCTATCGCGCCGAGGATTTAGCACTTCTCGCGCGTACCAGAAACGACTATATGGCCTTCAGCTACTACGCCAGCAAAACGCTGGACAGCGATGCGATCCCGGAAGGCACGCCGGTGAACTATTACCTCCTGCACGGCGATAAAAACAACCCGTACCTGAAGGCCACCGAGTGGAACTGGCAGATCGATCCGCTGGGCTTTCGCACCATCATCACCCGCTACGCCAACGACTGGCGGATGCCGGTATTCCCGATCGAGAACGGTATCGGGGTGATTGAGTCCTGGGACGGCATGAACCCGATTGAGGACACCTACCGCATCGACTACCACCGGGCGCATATCGACGCGATGAAGGCGGCGATGTTCGAGG
Organism: Enterobacter sp. ECC_219_Taxon_10; assembly: GCF_058354905.1. Classification (NCBI taxonomy): domain Bacteria; kingdom Pseudomonadati; phylum Pseudomonadota; class Gammaproteobacteria; order Enterobacterales; family Enterobacteriaceae; genus Enterobacter; species Enterobacter sp. ECC_219_Taxon_10. Next base: position 1,553,249 of record NZ_CM178005.1, read on the forward strand.
ACGGGGCGGAGGTGATCGGTTACCTCGGCTGGGGCTTAATCGACATTCTCAGCTCCCAGGGCGACATGCGTAAGCGCTACGGTGTGGTCTACGTCAACCGGGAAAACCACGACCTGAAAGACCTCAAGCGCGTGCCGAAGAAGAGCTACGCGTGGTTAAAACAGGTTATTCATACCAACGGACGCGAGATGTAAGCCGTACGCTGCCGGGCCGTTTTTGTGACTGATTGATGGGAACTATCCGCTATGTCTGAAGCAAAAATAACACCGCACATGCAGTCCTTTGTCGATAAATTTGTTGAGTTCTCGGCGCGCCTGGCAAACCAGGTGCACCTGCGTTCCCTGCGCGACGCCTTCGCCACGGTGATGCCGATTTTCATCCTCGCCGGCCTGGCGGTGCTGGTGAACAACGTGGTGTTTCCGTGGATTTTTCACGGCGAGACGCTCGTGCAGTTTAAGGTGTGGGGCGAGGCGATTATCAACGGCACGCTGAACATCGCCGCGCTGCTGCTGGCCCCGATGATTGCCTGGTCGCTGGCGCGCAACAAAGATTTCGACAATCCGGTCTCGGCAGTGGTCATCGCCGTCAGCAGCTTCATCATCATGATGCCGATGCGCCTGCAGCTTACGCCCGTCGGTAGCGACGCCGTGGTGAACGTCACTCAGGTGCTGACGTTCGCCAATATTGGCTCAACCGGGATTTTCGCCGGGGTGCTGATTGGGCTGCTCTCAACGGAACTGTTTATCGCTATTTCGCGCCTGAAGGCGCTGCACATTTCGCTGGGTGAGAACGTGCCGCCGGCGGTGAGCAAATCCTTTACCGCGCTGATCCCAACCATTCTTACATTGTCGGTGTTCGCCGTGCTGGCGGCGCTGTTGGCAAACGTTCTGCACACGGACCTGATCCATCTCATTACGACCTTTATCCAGCAGCCGCTGCGGCTGATCAACACCAGCCTGCCGGGGACGATTTTCATCTACAGCTTCGGTAACTTTCTGTTCACCCTCGGTATTCATCAGTCAGTCGTTAACAGCGTGGTGCTGGAGCCGTTCCTGCTGATCAACACCAACGAGAACATGCTGGCCTTCGCCAACGGTCAACCCATCCCGCATATCATCAACAACATTTTCGTGCCGACGTTTGGCATGGTGGGCGGCACGGGCAGCACCATCTCGCTACTGATCGCCATCTTTATCTTCTCCCGACAAAAGTCGGCGAAGCAGGTGGCGCGTCTGTCGCTGGCGCCGGGTCTGTTCAACATCAACGAGCCGGTCATTTTCGGCCTGCCGATCGTGTTTAACCTGCCGCTGATGATCCCGTTTGTGCTGCTGCCCGCCATCGGCATTTACTTCGCCTGGCTCTGTACCACGCTGGGATTAATGTCGCGCTGCGTGGTGATGATCCCGTGGACCACTCCGCCAATTCTCAGCGCCTGGCTGGCGACGGCGGGGGACTGGCGCGCGGTGGTGGTGCAGTTGGCAATCATCGTATTTGGTGTATTCTTCTACCTGCCTTTCCTCAAGATTGCCGAGAGAGTGGCGATGAAAAACAGCGGGATAGAAAACTAACTGAAAGGAAGGACGATGGCGGCGAAGTACATCACCATAGCGCGGGAAATTAAAAAACGCATCATCAACCAGCAGTACGCCGCCAATGAACCGCTGCCGGACCAGTTTGCGCTGGCGGCGGAGTTCAGCACCAGCCGGATGACCATTCAGCAGGCGATGCGCCAGCTGATCGTCGAAGGTCTGGTCTATACCCGCCAGGGACAGGGAACGTTTATCCGCAAAAATTTCCTTCAACTCTCGCAGTGGGATCTCTCCGGCAGCGACTACTTCGGCGCCACCAAAACCTGGGAACATCTGGGGACGGTGACCAGCCAGGTGGTGCACTTCGAACTGCGCTTCCCGAACGAGAAAGAGCAGGCGTCGCTGATGATTAACGCCGATGCGCCTGTCTATGACTTTATCCGCCTGCGCTTACTAAACGGTGAACCCATGTCGCTGGATTCCACGGTAATGCCGATGAATCTGGTGCCCGGCCTGACGAAAAGCCATCTTGAAGGTTCGGTGTTCCAGTACGTTCAGGAGACGCTGGGGCTGAAAATTATGGGATCGTACCGGGTGGTGAGGGCGCTAAAGCCAAACGCGCTGGACAGAGAGCATCTGGTCTGCGAGCAGACCGATCCGGTGCTGGAAGTGGAGCAGGTGATTTATCTGGAGGACGGCACAGCGCTGGAGTATGCCCACTGCCACTATCGCTACGACCACGGCGGGATCGTGATCGTGAATAACGGGTAAAAAAAAGCGGGCATCGAAGCCCGCTTTTTTAATTTTTCTCTGTTAATTCAAACGAACCGGCATACCGGAGCGGTTTTGAATCGCCTGGTCGACGATGGTGGTTTCCACGTCAGGCTGAGAGGTCACGGACTGCACCGCGCTGTTCAGCGTAATCGGTACGATTTCGTTGTTATTGATCTGGTCTTCGCTGGTGGACAGCGGGTTGTGCACTTCAATGTAGCGGCTGCCGTCTGGCTCAGAGGTCGCTTTCACCGGTTCGTTGATGAACTGAACGCGCGTGCCGACCGGCACGTTTTCAAACAGGAACTTAATGTCGTCGTTACGCAGGCGCACGCAGCCGTGGCTTACGCGCAGGCCGATACCGAAGTTGGCGTTGGTGCCGTGGATAGCGTACAGGCGGCCAATGTACAGCGCGTACAGACCCATTGGGTTATCCGGGCCGGCTGGCACAACGGCGGGCAGCGGTTCGCCCGCAGCGATGTATTCCGCGTGCATTTTGGCGGTTGGGGTCCAGGTTGGGCCCGCTTTCTTACGCTCGACTTTGGTGGTCCAGTTCAGCGGGGTGTCTTTGCCCAGCTGGCCGATACCGATTGGCAGCACGATAACGGTGTTGGTGCCTTTCGGGTAGTAATACAGACGCATTTCGGCGCTGTTGATTACGATACCTTCATGAACGGTATCCGGCAGGATCAGCTGCTGAGGAATATTCAGCACGGTACCCGCTTTTGGCAGATACGGGTCAACGCCCGGGTTCGCTTCCAGCATATTAGACAGGCCCAGCTGGTACTGTGCGGCGAAATACTCCAGCGGCTGAGAGTTACCCTCAGGTACCGTCACTACCTGATTTTGACCCACCAGACGGCTTCCGTCGGTCGGCAGGGGATACGTCACCGCAGACGCGGTCTTACAAAAACCTACTACGGCTAACGCCGCCGCAAAAAGCGTTGTTAATTTCATGTTCATGTTGTGCGAGGTATCTAAGCCATTCTGGCGATGAGTTGATAAGTCTGAATCTGTGATGGGAGCGCATTATATGTGCATTCCCGCTAACAGGGAATTCAGATGTGTACGAAATCACATTTTTTTCGATTTTGTTAAAGTTTAGTGGATTGCCGCAACACGGGATCTCAATTCGGAATTGTGGCATAATGCCGTGTTTATCACACTTTTCGCAGGAATCTCCCCGTGTTAGTTACCAGCAACGTCACTATGCAGTTTGGCAGTAAGCCGCTGTTCGAAAACATTTCCGTCAAATTTGGCGGCGGCAACCGTTACGGCCTGATTGGCGCCAACGGTAGCGGAAAATCCACCTTCATGAAGATCCTCGGCGGCGATCTGGAGCCAACGCTCGGCAACGTGTCGCTCGACCCTAACGAGCGCATCGGTAAGCTGCGTCAGGATCAGTTCGCCTTTGAAGAGTTCACCGTGCTGGACACCGTGATCATGGGGCACGCGGAGCTGTGGGAAGTGAAGCAGGAGCGCGATCGCATCTACGCGCTGGCCGAAATGAGCGAAGAAGATGGCTATAAAGTGGCCGATCTGGAAACGCAGTACGGCGAAATGGACGGCTATTCTGCAGAAGCGCGTGCGGGCGAGCTGCTGCTGGGCGTGGGCATTCCGGTTGAACAGCATTACGGCCCGATGAGCGAAGTTGCGCCAGGCTGGAAGTTGCGCGTGCTGCTGGCACAGGCGCTGTTCTCTAACCCGGACATCCTGCTGCTCGACGAACCGACGAACAACCTGGACATCGACACCATCCGCTGGCTGGAGCAGACGCTGAACGATCGCGACAGCACTATGATCATCATCTCGCACGACCGTCACTTCCTGAATATGGTCTGTACGCACATGGCGGATCTGGACTACGGGGAGCTGCGCGTTTACCCGGGCAACTACGACGAGTACATGACGGCGGCCACCCAGGCGCGTGAGCGTCTGCTGGCGGACAACGCCAAGAAGAAAGCGCAGATTGCGGACCTGCAGTCCTTCGTCAGCCGCTTCAGTGCCAACGCCTCTAAGTCGCGTCAGGCAACTTCTCGTGCCCGTCAGATCGACAAAATCAAGCTGGAGGAAGTTAAAGCTTCCAGCCGTCAGAACCCGTTCATCCGCTTCGAGCAGGACAAGAAGCTGTTCCGTAACGCGCTGGAAGTGGAAGCCCTTACCAAAGGCTTTGATGAAGGCCCGCTGTTTAAAAACTTCAACCTGCTGCTGGAAGTGGGCGAGAAGATTGCCATTCTGGGCGCCAACGGCGTGGGTAAATCCACACTGCTGAAAACCCTGGTCGGCGAACTGCAGCCGGACAACGGCACCGTGAAATGGTCCGAGAACGCGCAGATTGGCTACTACGCGCAGGACCATGAATACGAATTCGAAAACGACCTCACCGTCTTCGACTGGATGAGCCAGTGGAAGCAGGAAGGCGATGACGAGCAGGCGGTGCGCAGCATTCTGGGTCGTCTGCTGTTCAGCCAGGACGACATCAAAAAGCCGGCCAAAGTGCTCTCCGGTGGTGAGAAAGGCCGCATGCTGTTCGGCAAGCTGATGATGGAAAAACCGAACATCCTGGTGATGGACGAACCGACTAACCACCTGGATATGGAATCTATCGAATCGCTGAACATGGCGCTGGAGATGTATCAGGGCACCCTGATCTTCGTCTCTCACGACCGCGAGTTTGTCAGCTCGCTGGCGACCCGCGTAATTGAAATTACGCCAGAGCGCGTGGTGGACTTCACCGGTAACTACGAAGATTACCTGCGCAGTAAAGGTATCGAGAACTAAAAAAAGCCGGGTGGCGGCTTCGCCTTACCCGGCCTACGTTCTATTCCCTCTCCCGGTGGGAGAGGGTCAGGGTGAGGGCATCAGGCCGCACTACACCACCCACTCGCCCCCTTCAATCCCGTTCACCAGCAGCTTACGTTTTTCCCCTACAGGCAACGACACCTTAAGCGCTTTCCACGCCGGACGATAATCCCCGCGCGCGTTGATCTTCAGGTTGACGGTTGCGCCATCGCACACCATTTCCCATTCCACCCATAGCGCATTGCCGTTCTGATAGCCCCAGCTTTCGCCGTCGTCTTCAAACAGCAGCCCGGAGGTGGTGCCGACGCCCTTCACCGGGAACAGCTGCAGCTCGCGGGTGCTGTCTTCATCCGCGCTCACGTGACGGATGCGTTCGCTGAGCGGCAGACCGGCCCCGGCGCGCACCAGCAGCGGCAGTTTTTCCAGCGGCGCGTCGAGAACGATCGACTGGCCGCCCGCATACCACGCGTGGGTGTAAAAATCGTACCAGCCGGTGGCGTTATCCGGCAGCCAGACGCGGCGCTCGCGCTGCCCGGCTTCGACCACGCTGGCGACCAGCAGGTCGCGACCCAGCAGGAAGTCATCGCACTCTACGAAGGTCTGCGTATCGTGCTCGTGGTCGAGGAAGGTTGGGCGCAGCATCGGCTCGTCGTCGGCGTGCGCCTGCCAGAGCAGGGTGTAGAGGTACGGCAGCAGGCGGTAGCGCAGCTCAACCGCGCCGCGAATAGCAGGCGTGACGCCCGGATACATCCACGGCTCGTTCACCGTGTGGTCATCGTTCCATGAGTGAATGGTAAAGCGCGGATGCATCACGCCGTTCTGCACCCAGCGCACGAACAGCTCGGCGTCCGGCTTATCCCCGGAGAAACCACCCACGTCGTGGCCGACGTTGAACAGCCCGGACAGGCTCATGCCCAGCCCCATGCGGATGTTATAGCGCAGGGTGTCCCAGTTGGTGCTGTTATCGCCGCTCCAGGTCTGAACGTAGCGCTGCATCCCGGCGCAGCCGGAGCGGGAGATGAGATACGGACGTTTCTCCGGCGCAAAGCGCTGCTGCGCTTCCAGCGAGGCGCGCATCATCAGCAGCGGCATTACCGGACGAATGTGCTTGATGGCGATCTCCTTGCCGAAGCCAAAGCAGCGCGCTTCCCCGTCCCACACTTCATATTCGTTGTTGTCGTTCCAGGTGGAGTCGATGCCCATCTCCAGCAGTTGGGTAGTGACGCCGTTCTGCCACCACTTCACCGTCTGCGGGTTGGTAAAGTCGAGGTGCGAGCCTTCGTCATCCCAGAAGCTTGAACGTTCTGGTGCATCAGTTTCTGAATCACGAATGAACAGGCCGCTCTCCGCCACTTCGTTATAGCGCGGATGGTCCTGCAGCAGGCACGGCTTGATGTTGGCCGCAAGCTTCAGTCCCGCGTCGTGGAAGGCCTGGCTCATCACCTTCGGCTGCGGCACCTTGTCATAGTTCCAGTTGAAGACGTAGCGCTTGCCGTTGATGGAGGTATATCCGGAGGAGAGCTGGAACGAGTCGCACGGAATGGCGTGCTCTTCGCACAGGCGGATAAAGTTCATCAGCTGGTTCTGGGCGTCCGGCGCGTCGGTGTAGTGCATGGTTGAGCCGCTATAGCCCAGGCTCCATTTTGGCCCAAACAGCGTTTTCCCGGTCAGGCGCACGAAGGCTTTGGTGACGTCCAGCACGCGCCTGCCGGTAAAAATGTAGTAATCGATATCGCCCGCTTCCGCCTGCCAGCGGCGGTAGGCGGTGTGGTAGTTGTCGATCTCGTTGCCCAGATCCAGCCAGCAGCTGCTCAGGTTGTCGTAGAACAGGCCGTAGCTGACGTCGTCGCGGCGGGCGATAGTGAACGGGATGTGTTTGTAGAGCGGGTCGGTGCTGGCCGCGTTGTACCCCATTGCGTCGAGGTTGCGCATCTCATAGCGCTTGCCGTTGCGCTGCAGATCGCCCGCTTTCTCGCCCAGGCCGTAGAAACGCTCGTCCTTGCGACGGCTGAAGTAGTGCGCCACGCCGTCGCCGTGGGCGTTCAGCAGGTAGGCGCTGGTCGGACGGTCATTAACCAGCGGCTGCCATTCGCCCGCCTCATTGCGGTAGTGCCACTCCATCCATAGCGGCTGGTGGACGGTCACGCGCAGCTGCTCCGTTGCCACCGTAACGGCATCATCCTGCTGCGTCAGCGTCCAGGCCGGGCAGGAGAAACCGCTTATATCGTCACGACGACGGCCTTCCCACGGCACGTCTTTTTCCGGCGCGATGCTCCAGGTGCGGTCCAGCGCCAGCTCGCCTTTACGCGTAATCAGCACGCGGAACAGGTTCTCTTCCAGCACATACAGGCACAGGCGGTGCTGGTTATCGACCAGCAGTTCCAGATGGTTTGCCGACTGCTTATCTACGGTCCAGTTTTTCAGGGTTTTCATATGCAATACATCCACTATCAGGCGCGCTTGGCGCGACGTTCAGCAATAAATGCTACCAGGAAGACAGCGCCAATCAGGTCAAAGAAACCCATGGCTATAAAGAGCGGGTTAAAGCCGATTTTGTCGGCGGTCACACCGATTAACAGCGAGAACAGGAAGCTGGCGATCCACGCCGCCGAGCCGCGCATGCCGTTGACGGTCGCCATCTGGCCTTTGTCGAACGACTCCACGACCAGGGCGCTCAGCATGCAGGAGATGATCTGGTGCCCGAAGCCGCCGATGGAGATCAGCACGATGGTGATATACGGGTCGCGGGTAATGGCGACGATGGCCAGCGAGATCATCAGGAACGCGCCGGTGACGGAGCTTGCCACCACCGAGTTTACGCGGGAGCAGCCAAACCAGCGGGTGTAGAGGCGCGTCAGGTAGCCGCTCGCCACGCTGCCGAGGTCGGCGGCGAGGAAGGGCAGCCAGGCAAACATCGCAATCTGCTTCAGGTCCATGCCGTGCTCTTTGGCAAGGTACAGCGGCACCCAGAAGCTCAGCACGGCCCAGGCCGGTTCCGCCATAAAGGCCGGAATGGCGATACCGTAGAAACGTTTGTTTTTCGAGACGGTTTTCAGCGCGGTCAGAAACGGCAGTTTCACCGCGGGCGGTTCGTTATCCTGCTTGATAAACGCCAGCTCGTCCTTGCTCAGGTTCGGGTGCAGCTCCGGGTTGTGGTAAAACGCCCACCACAGGATCACCCACAGCAGCGCCAGCACGCCGGTAAACATAAACGCGCCCTGCCAGCCGAACGAGGCGTGAGCAAAGTAGATGATAGGCGGAGCCAGCATCGCGCCGATGGAGAAGCCCACGCCTGCCCAGCCGGCGGCAACGGGTCGCTCAGATTTCGGGAACCATTCGCCGATGGTTTTGGCGTTCGCCGGGGTGGCAGCGGCCTCAGAGGCCCCCATAAAGAAGCGCAGAATCGCCAGGTGCAGCCAGCTTCCGGCGCCCGCGTGGAAGATACACATCAGCGCCCAGATCCCGGCGCAGACCATAAAGCCAATCTTCAGGCCGATAACGTCAATCAGCCAGCCGCACAGGGGCTGGAAAATGGTGTAGGCGATCTGGAACGCGCCGACGATCCAGGAGTACTGCTCGGTGGTGATCCCCAGGCTCTCTTTCAGTTCCGGGGCGAGGATCCCGAGCGAGTTACGGGTGATGTAGTTAACGGTGACGCCAAGTAAGAACAGCACCAGTACGTACCAGCGCAGGTTCTTGATGACGCGACGGGTTTTACTTGTCGCAACGGTGTTATTGATGTCCTGACTCATTTTACTCTCCACAAGACGGACGGTAAGGGGACGGAGGTTCAGGTGTCACACAGATTTTTATGCCTTTGATTTCTATCCGTTTAAACTGCTTAAGTTGCTATACAACTAGTATGGAAGTTGTGTGACAGGTTCACCTTAAGGGAGAAAATGAGAGGGCAAAAGTGGATTTTGTGCAAAATTTCTCATAACTAACGAAAACACTCTGGCATGATGGCGTTCATGTCAGTTTTTGCCTGACGGATACGCTATGAAAATTTTTTCATTTCGCAAATGGAGCCAGATCACAAAATGAACAAAAGGCTAAAAATCACCGAAATCGCGGCCCGCACACAGCTCTCCATCAGCACGGTTTCCCGCGTGCTGGCGGGCAAAGCGAATACCAGCGAAAAGGCGCGCGCAAAGGTGCTGGCGTGCGCGCGGGAGCTGGGGGTGATGGAGGGCATGGCGGCAGGACGTTTGCTGCTTAACAGCCTGGTGGTTTTTGCCCCGCAGCGGGCGTTTGACGAGCGGTCCGACATCTTTTATTACCGCGTGATCCAGAGCGTGAGCAAAGGGCTTGCCTCGCACGAGGTCCGGCTGCGCTACTGCGCGCTGGAGGAGAACGACAGCGACGCCCAGCTGTTTCTGGCGCGCATGAACGAGCCGGATACCCAGGCGGCCATTCTTCTCGGCATCGACGATCCACATATTCACGACCTGGCGGTGGACGTGGGGAAACCCTGCGTGCTGATTAACTGCCGGGACCGCCGCATGCGCCTGCCTGCCGTCGCCCCGGATCACCGCACCATTGGCGAGCGGGCGGCGGAGTACCTGTTCGAGATGGGGCACCGCGAGGTGATGAACGTGCTGTGCCTGCGCCGCTACACCATGGAGCTGCGCCTGGCGGGGATCCGCGACGCGTGGCAGTCTCATAACCTGAAATTCAACGATAAACGCGATCTGCTGGTGGTGCCAAGCTTCAGCGCCAGAGAGACGGAGCAGCTGGTGAGCGAGTGGCTTAACCAGCAGAAGGGAAAAGACCTGCCGACGGCGTTTCTGGTCGGCGGCGACTTCATGGCGGCGGGTACCATCAGCGCATTACAAAACCACGGTCTGCGCGTGCCGCAGGACGTGTCGGTGATGAGCATCGACGGATTTAATCTGGCGGCAATCCAGGACGTGCCGCTGACGGCGGTGCATGTGCCCCGCGACGAGCTGGGAACCGAAGCGGTGCATATGCTACAGCAGCGGCTGATGCGTCCGGACGCGCCGGTGGGAACGCTGTTGCTTAATGGAACCCTGACCGTGCGGGAATCGGTACGGCGGATACGTCAGGGGAAACGACGCACCGCCGTGGAGCGAGAAGGGCTTTACGACAGTTAAGCCATGCCCAGCGCGCGCTTGCCGTGGATGTTGAGATCGTTCACGGTAAAGCGGTCCTGCCAGCTTTTTTCATAATCCTCGCGCGGGAAGTCTCCCGGCGACGCGCCGGTTTCCAGCGCTTCCTTGACCTTTTTCGCGTAAGCGAGGTTTTTCTCGCACATCGGCGCGGCAGGGATGTACATCACGTTGCCCCAGCCCTGCTGATTTTCCACCGGCGCGACGGAGTGGATCACATCGCAGTGCCACCATACGGAATCGCCCGCCTCGAGTGCCGGAATGCTGCTTAATGCCTCGATGAGCAGCGGGTGCCACTTCTCGGAAACCGGCAGCACGCGCCCTGGTGCCACGCCGCACAGCTCGTCTTCCGGCACGTCGTCCAGCAGCGGACGCAGCAGAATGTAAGCCATCGCTTCCGGAATTGGCACCACGTGCAGCAGTCCCTGACCGGGGATCATGTCCGACAGCGCCGTCCAGCCCTGGAAGGTGCGGAACACCGAGCATTTGGTGGTGTTATCGACGGTGTACTCTTCCACTTCGGTACGGTGCGCGGCGTTCCACGGATCGTACTTATCGACGTTGCCGTCAAACACGCAGGCAAACACCTGTTGATAAGCCGGAAGCAGCCAGCGCTCCAGCGCGCCGGAGTCGGTATGCGCGCCCAGCCCTTTCGAGGTGGTTCCCGGCGGACGGCGGCGAATACGGTCCGGGTAAATCACGCTCACGTCCGGGTCGAACCACTGCTTGCCGTTGCTCTCGAAAGTCCATAAACGGTTCAGGAACGACTGCACCTGCGCCATCTCTTCGCTCTGGCGCGCCTGCATCTGCGCCTGCGACCAGTAAATCGGGTAAATCTCCGGGCGGGAGGCCGTTAAGGTGCCGAAGAAGTTATCGCCTGGCCCTTTGTACACGTCGTCAAATTTGTTCAGATCGAGATAGTCGAGCATCGACCGATCCCACGCCAGCGCCTGCTCGCGCGGGAAATGACCTTTAATCACCGCGCAGCCGCGGCGCTTAACGGCCTCGCGCTGTGCGTCGGTAATCGTGCCGTTTTTCACGTCCGCAAACGGGATCTCCGGCCAGACGGTTTCGCCTTTGTTCTTAAGGGCGTTGATCTCCGCCACGCGGGTGGCAATTTTATCGCTGAGCTTATTAAACACCGCCTGCACGTCGCCGATCTGCGCGCGCAGCTCACGTTTCAACTGACGGATTGCCGCTTTGTGATCCGCCGGCAAAGTTTCACTGGTAAAGGTCATAACCGCCTCGCATCTTTCATTCGAAAGTAAAAATATCTACAAGTGATACTTTAAGTTAAAAATAAGTTAATGCAAGTTTAAAAACTTGACGCAAGCCACAGGACGGAAAAAGAGTGAGAGGCCGGAGCGAGGCTCCGGCGAGGAGAGGATCAGGCGTCGAACGGGGAATGGTTGTCGAGCACGGCCTGAATGACGTTCAGCGCGCCCTGAAGGTTGTTGTCGTCAGTGCTGTAGCGGCTGATTTCTTTGATGCTCTCTGCCGCGTTGCCCATCGCAAAAGAGTATTTCACCAGCTTCAGCATCTCGGCATCGTTGCCGCTGTCGCCAATGCCGACGCACTCCTGCGGGGAGATTTTCCAGCGTTTCAGCAGGCGGCTGATGCCGTTGGCCTTGTGCAGGCCGGGGATAATCAAATCCACAAAGCCAAAGCCGCTGGTGACCGGCTTCATAATGCCGTCCAGGGAGACGTGCAGTTTATCCACCAGAGTTGGGATATCGCTGTCCGGCAGGTTCAGGGAGAATTTAAACAGCACGTCGTCAATTTCGCGGTAATCGCTGATGCGCTTTAAGCGGTGGTAGTGCTTTGACATCAGCGCCACGAAGGCGTCCGGGGCCTGGTCGCTGACGTAGGCGCTCTCCAGACCGCAGGCCACGAAGTTCAGCCCTTTGTCTTTCAGTAGTTCGCCAATGACGATCTGCGACTCATGACGCGTCAGTTCGCCGTGGAAAACCTGTTCGCCGTGGTCGAACACCAGCGCGCCGTTTTCCGCCACGAAGGAGATCTGGTCTTTCAGTTCGGGGAAGAAGGATATGAGCTGGTAATACTGGTTGCCGCTGGCGACAACAAATTCAATGTCGCGGGCTTTAAGCTGTTCAAACTGTGCCTGGAAGCGGTCACGATCGTACTGCTTGGCATCATCAAGGAAAGTTCCGTCCATATCGGTGACGATAACTTTAACGGTCATACTGTGCTCCTGGGTCACTCGTTTTGAAACATTCTAATAACAAGGTGACGGGGAGCACAAATTTAATTTCGAATGAAAGTCAGAAAGCCGGGTGGCGGCTTCGCCTTACCCGGCCTACGGGGAGACTCTGTAGGCCCGGTAAGCGCAGCGCCACCGGGCGTTTTCTTACAGCGTATGCTCAGTACGCGCAATAATATCGTCCTGCGCATCCGGCGACAGGGCGGTGAAGAATGCCGAGTAGCCCGCGACGCGCACCACCAGATCACGATACTGGTCCGGGTGTTTCTTCGCTTCCAGCAGCGTTTCGCGCGAGACGATGTTGTACTGAATATGCCAGCCCTTATGCACCTCGAAGAAGGTGCGCAGCAGCACCATTAGCTTCTGGCGATCGCTGTCGTTTTCCAGCGTCGACGGGTTCAGTTTCTGGTTCAGCAGTACGCCGCCAAGAATCGCTTCCGTCGGCAGTTTACCGACCGAGCCGATCACCGCCGTCGGGCCGAGGTGGTCCGTACCGGAAGCCGGGCTTGCCCCTTCCGCCAACGGGGTGTGCGCCTTACGTCCGTCTGGGGTCGCCATCGTTGCCGCGCCAAACGGCACGTTGGCGGAGATGGACGACGTTCCCGCGTAGTAGTTACCGCCAATCGGGCCGCGGCCGTGGCGCGGGTTGTGGTACTGCTTCAGCTCTTCGATGTAGGTCTGATAGGCGCGCGTCAGCAGCATGTCCACGCTGTCGTCGTCGTTGCCGTACTTCGGCGCGCCGTTGATCAGACGCTGGCGCAGCTGCTCGTGAGTCAGCCCGTCGAAGTCATCCGCCAGGGCGGCCGCCAGTTGCTGCTGACCGATAGTGCCCTGTTCGAACACCAGCTTCTTGACCGCCGCCAGGCTGTTGCCGAGGTTGGCGATCCCCACCTGCAAGCCGGAGACCCAGTCATACTTCGCGCCGCCCTGCTTGATGCTTTTCGCGCGCTCTATGCAGTCGTCCACCAGCGCCGAGCAGAGAATGTCGTGGACGTTCTCCTCCAGCATGGTGTCTACCACGTACTCAATCTCGATGGATTTGCGGGTGTAGTAGCGGATCTGTGTATCCCACGCCGCCATCACCTCCTCGAAGTTGTCGAAGTTACCGGCGGAGAGCGCTTTCTCCTGCGGCAGGAACACCTTGCCGCTGGTGGCGTCGCGGCCGCCTTCCAGCGCGGCGAGCATCACGCGGGCGAAGTTGATAAAGCTCATGCCGGTGCAGCGGTAGCCCCACTTGCCGCCCACCGCGGTTTCGATGCAGCCGATGGCCGCGTAGTCGTAGGCGTCGTCGCGTTCAACGCCGAGCTTGATGAATTCCGGGATTACGATTTCATCGTTGTTGAACGCCGGCATCCCGAAGCCGCAGCGGATCACCTGCACGCAGGCGTCGAGGAAGTCGTTGCTCATCCCTGCGTGGTAGCGCACGCTCAGGTTAGGCTGGGTGGAGCGCAGGCGACCGCAGGATTCCAGAATCGCGTAGGAGAGCGGGTTGACCGCGTCCATCGGCTCACCGTTGACCAGCTTCTGGCCGCCAATGGTGACGTTCTGGTACAGCGGGCTACCGGCGGAAGCTTTCGAGTGCGAGCCGGAGCGGATTTTGTTCACTTCCAGCAGCTTCAGCCAGCAGCTGTGCAGCAGCTCGATGGCGTGCTCGCGGTCCAGGCTCTGGTCCAGCTCCACGTCGCGGCGGTAGTACGGGTAGAGATACTGATCCATTCGGGCAAATGACACCGAGTGACCGTTAGATTCAATCTGCAGGATCAGCTGAATGAAGTAGCACAGCTGCAGCGCCTGCCAGAAGGTTTTTGGCGGCTCGTGAGCAATCACGTCGCAGTTTTCCGCCATCGCCAGCAGCTCGTCGCGGCGGCTTTCGCTGGTTTCCGCAGACGCCATCTCACGCGCCAGATCGGCGAAGCGTTTGATGTGCAGGCTGACGGCTTCCAGCACGATATCAATCGCCTTCAGGAACTGGTCGCCGTGCAGGTCTTCCAGCACCGTCAGGTTGATGCGCGAGCGGCGCTCGGCCACTTTGGCGCGCAGGCCGTCGAGACCTTTTTCCAGCACCAGCGGGAAGTTCACCGCCAGGTGCGCGTCGCCGGAGGTCATGTTGCCTTCGGCTTTGATAATGCCGGTTTCCAGCAGGCCTTTCTGCTCGTCGGTGAACATGCCGTAGCAGCGGTCCTGCACCGTCTGGCCGCGCCACCACGGGCAGATTTCATGCAGTACGCGCTTGTTCTCTTCGCTCACCGCAAAGCCCGCGCCCGGGCGGTCCGCCAGATCGTCAATCTCTTTCTCAATCCAGGAGACGGTGTATTCTGGGAAAATCGGCGCGGCGCGCACTTCGCTTGCCTGGTTACCAATAATCAGCTCGTCGTGTTTGATCCAGATGGTGCGCTCAGCCAGGTGATACGCCAGCGCCAGAGCGCGACGCACCGGGATCGGCTTGTCCATGTGCTGCTGGTACATCTCGGTGTAATGCTGTGCGCGCTCGGTGCAGACCGGCGGCTTAACGATATGCACCAGCGCCATTTTATGCGCTTTAATGCGCTCGCTGAGGGTGTTGAGATTCAGAGTGGTCATAGGTTTATCCTCGTAAGGTCGCGGTTAACCCTTTCTGGCAGGCGTACTGCTGCGCGAAGTCCAGCAGGGCAGGGTTATCCAGCGGTTTGTCAGGGGCAGAGTAGGGTTGGCCGAGCAGGCTGTATTTGTTCATGCCCAGCGTGTGATACGGCAGAAAATGAATATCCTCGACGCCAAGTTCATCGGCGGCGAAATTGGTAATGGCGGTAATGGACGCTTCATCCGCGTTGAAGCCCTGGATCAGTGGCACGCGAATGGTGATCTTTTTCCCGGCAGCCGCGAGGCGCTTCAGGTTATCCAGGATCCGTTTGGCCGAGCCGTCGGTCCACTGTTTAAACACTTCGCTATCCACATGCTTCAGGTCGGCGAGGAACAGATCGACGTACGGTAATGACGGCTCAATATAGTGCCACGGCACGTGAAGGCAGGTTTCGACGGCGGTGTGGATACCCTGTTCGTGGCTGGCCTTAAACAGGGCGTGCGCCAGCTCCGGGTTCATAAATGGTTCGCCGCCGGAGAGGGTGATGCCGCCGCCGCTGCGGTCGTAGAAAGGCTTATCGCGCAGTACGGTCGCCATGATCTCCTCGACCTGCTGTTCTTCACCGCAGACGGTCAGCGCCTGCGTCGGGCAGCAGTCGGTCAGGGCATTAAGCGTCTCTTCACTCAGCTTTTCGCGATGGATGACCAGCCCGTTCAGCGCGCGTTCGATGCAGCCCGGTGCCGCCTGCTGGCACAGGTCGCAGCCTTCCAGGCACAGACGCGAATTAAATAGCACGTCCCGGCTGCGGGAGCGGCTTTCCGGGTTCTGGCACCAGCGACAGCCCAGCGAGCAGCCTTTCAGGAACACCACGGTTCGAATACCGGGGCCGTCGTGGGTAGAGTAACGCTGAATATTGAAGATCATGATTTCGCCTCTCATCTTGCATATGAAGATTAAATTACTTTCGAATGAAAGTTATCTTGATGCAGGTCAACTCTTGAGCAGGTTTTGTCGTGATAGGGTAAGTGCAGGCTAATTTTGAGGGTGACACCATGGAACTTTATCTCGACACATCTGACGTTGCGGCAGTCAAAAAGCTGGCGCGTATCTTCCCGCTGGCGGGCGTGACCACCAACCCAAGCATTGTGGCGGCAGGTAAAACGCCGCTCGACGAGCTGCTGCCCGCGCTGCATGACGCGCTGGGTGGTAAAGGCCGTCTGTTCGCCCAGGTGATGGCGACCACCGCCGAAGGGATGGTGGAGGACGCGCGTAAGCTGCGGGCCATCATTAACGATCTGGTGGTGAAAGTGCCGGTGACCGCGGAAGGGCTGGCTGCCATTAAAATGCTGAAAGCGGAAGGGATCCCGACGCTGGGTACGGCGGTGTACGGTGCCGCGCAGGGAATGCTGTCCGCGCTGGCGGGGGCGGAGTATGTGGCCCCTTACGTCAACCGCGTGGACGCGCAGGGCGGGGATGGGATCCAGACGGTGATTGAGCTGCAGCAGCTGCTGACGCTGCACGCCCCGCAGTCAAAGGTGCTGGCCGCGAGCTTCAAAACGCCGCGTCAGGCGCTGGACTGCCTGCTGGCAGGGTGTGAGTCCATCACGCTGCCGCTGGACGTGGCGCAGCAGTTTATTACGTCTCCGGCTGTGGATGCGGCGATTGTGAAATTTGAGCAGGACTGGCAGAGGGCGTTTGGACGGACGTCGATCTGACGGGGGCGGCCTGATGCCCTCACTCCAAACCTCTCCCACAGGGAGAGGGAGCAAACACTAAAACGGCAACCTGAAGGTTGCCGTTTGCTTTAACCTCCACAAACCTCACACCCCGGGTTACGCATCAGCTTCATCTCGCGGAACTGGCAGGTCATCGCGTCATACATCACGATTTTCCCCGCGGCAGGCGTGCCGTAGCGCGCCAGCACTTTGATCGCTTCCATTGCCTGCAGCGAACCAATAACGCCAACGAGCGGCGCCATCACGCCCGCCTCGACGCAGGTTAGCGCGTTCTCACCGAACAGGCGGCTCAGGCAGCGATAGCAGGGGTCACCTTCGGCGTACGTGAAGACGCTGATTTGCCCCTCCATACGGATGGCCGCGCCGGAAACCAGCGGTGTTTTATGGGCAAAACAGCCCGCATTCAGCTGGTGACGAATAGCCACGTTGTCGGTGCAGTCCAGCACCAGATCGTGCTGCGCAATCTGCGCCGACAGCGCATCGTCATCCAGCATTGCGTCAATCAGGGTGAATTCACAATTAGGGTTGATACGCGCCAGCGCCGCTCTGGCGGATTCCACTTTCGGCTGGCCCACCGTCGCGTCGCTGTGCAGCGTCTGGCGCTGCAGGTTGGACACCGACACGGTATCGAAATCCAGCAGCGTCATCCTGCCAACGCCCGCTGCGGCAAGGTACTGCGCGGCGGCGCAGCCCAGCCCGCCGAGACCGACGACCAGCACATTGGCTGCCTTGAGCGCTTCCTGCCCCTCAAAGTCAAACCCGCGCAGCACGATCTGGCGGTTGTAGCGCATCATCTCCTGGTCGCTCAGCTCCACCGTCATGTCAGCCTCCGAAGAGGTGGTTAAAGCGCTCGACCTCGACCCATTCGCCGGCTTCCACGTTGCCGCGTTCGCGCTCCAGCACGATGAAGCAGTTGCCCAGACTGAAGGAGCTAAAAATGTGCGAGCCCTGATGTCCGGTTGTGCTCACTTCAAGCTCACCGTCCGCGTTGCGCGCCAGAATACCGCGCTGGAAATCGAGACGGCCCGGCGATTTTTTCAGACGCGTGGCGGCACGCACGCGCAGGCGTTCCGGCAACGGGCTGGCTTTGTTGCCGGAAAGCTTCGCCAGCAGCGGGATCGCCAGCTGGTAGAAGGTCAGCGCGGCAGAGACCGGGTTACCCGGCAGGCCGCAGAACCAGCTGTGCGGAAGCTTGCCAAAGGCGAACGGTTTGCCCGGCTTGATCGCCAGTTTCCAGAAGGCGATTTCGCCCAGCTCTTCGAGAAGGGTTTTAGTGTAATCCGCTTCGCCAACCGATACGCCGCCGGAGCTGATGACCACATCGGCGGCGTTATCCGCCTCGATAAACGCGGCGCGCAGTTTTTCCGGATCGTCTGGAATAATCCCGAGGTTAATCACCTCGCAGCCCAGCTGCTCCAGCATCAGGTGCACCGCCAGACGGTTGGTATCGTAAATCTGACCGTCCTGCAGCGGCTGCCCCGGAAGCTGCAGCTCGTCGCCGGTAGAGAAAACGGCAACGCGCACTTGCCGGACAACATCAATTTCCGCGATACCGAGCGACGCCAGTACCGGCAGTTCACCTACCGTCAGCTTCTGCCCCGCGGCAAAGACCGTTGCGCCAAGGGTGATGTCCTCGCCGGTACGGCGGATGTTCTGTCCCGCTTTGACGCTCGCGGTAAAACGCACCCCGTCGTCGGTCTGCTCGGTCTCTTCCTGCATCACCACGGCGTCGCAGCCAGCCGGAACCGGCGCGCCGGTCATGATGCGTACGCAGGTGCCCGCAGGCCACTCACCGCTAAACGGCTGGCCCGCAAAGGCTTTACCCGCCACCGGCAGGGCGTTACCCGTCCGGAGATCCGCCATGCGTACCGCGTAACCGTCCATCGCGGAGTTATCGAACCCCGGTACGTTAAGCGGAGAGACGATATCGCGCGCGGCAATGCGGCCAAAACAGTGCACAAGCGGCAGCGTTTCGACATCGTGCAGGGGAGTAATGCGGTCAAGCATCTGCGAGAGTGCCGTCTCAAGCGGCATCAGTCCGGCGGTAAAATCCATGGTGGGCTCCTGCGGAGTAACAACGAAAGCGCTCATTATGGCAGAAAAGTGCGGCTAACTGTATGACCCGATGGGTGTACGCTTTACATCACTGTTGCGTCTTTCTATATTCAAAAATCATCTGAAGTTTCATCGACGATAATGATATTTATAGAAAAAGCCGCAAATCAGGCTAACGGGTGATGCGAATGGTTAATGCGGTAATCGCAATTCATGGTGGCGCCGGGGCAATCACCCGTGCACAGCTCAGCCCCGAGCAGGAAAAGCGCTACATTGACGCGCTGTACGCCATTGTGGAAACGGGCCAGAAAATGCTGGAAGCGGGCGAGAGCGCGCTGGATGTGGTCACCGAGGCGGTGCGCCTGCTGGAAGAGTGTCCGCTCTTTAATGCCGGAATCGGTTCGGTCTTTACCCGGGATGAAACCCACGAGCTGGACGCCTGCGTGATGGACGGCGTCACCCTGAAGGCGGGTGCCGTGGCGGGCGTGAGCCATCTGCGAAATCCGGTGCTGGCGGCGCGACTGGTGATGGAAGAGAGCCCGCACGTTCTGCTGGCGGGCGCCGGAGCGGAGAAATTTGCCTTTGAGCACGGAATGGAACCGGTATCGCCGGATCTGTTTTCCACGGAGGAGCGCTATCAACAGCTGCTGGAAGCCCGAACGGCGGGCATGACACAGCTTGACCATAGTGCGCCGCTTAATGAAACCACCAAAATGGGCACGGTCGGCGCGGTGGCGCTGGATAAGGCCGGAAACCTCGCGGCGGCGACCTCCACGGGCGGGATGACCAACAAGCTGCCCGGACGCGTCGGCGACAGCCCGCTGCCGGGCGCGGGCTGCTATGCCAATAACGCCACGGCGGCGGTGTCGTGTACCGGCACCGGGGAAGTGTTTATTCGCGCCCTGGCGGCCTACGACATCACCGCGCTGATGGATTACGGCGGCTTAAGCCTGAGCGAAGCCTGCGAGCGCGTGGTGATGGAGAAACTGCCCGCCCTGGGCGGCGTCGGCGGGCTCATTGCCGTGGATCGTGAGGGCAACGTGGCTCTGCCGTTTAACAGCGAAGGGATGTATCGCGCCTGGGGTTACGCCGGTGATGAGCCGAGCACGGGCATCTATCGTGAATAAGGGGGCTGCGCGTGCCGCACAGTGAAGAGCTGGACAACCGCGAGGTGCTGGCTGTCCACCAGCTGAATATTGCGTTTCAGGAAGAGCGGCAGTTCATCCCCGCAGTACAGAATTTATCGTTCTCGCTCAGGCGCGGCGAGACGCTGGCGATTGTTGGTGAGTCCGGTTCCGGTAAATCGGTCACCGCGCTGGCGCTGATGCGCCTGCTGGAACAGACGGGCGGGCAGATCGGCAGCGAAAAAATGTTCCTGCGCCGACGTAACCGTCAGGTCATTGATTTAAACGAGCTGAGCGGCGCGCAGATGCAGGGCGTGCGCGGGGCGGACATTGCGATGATCTTCCAGGAGCCAATGACCTCGCTCAACCCGGTTTTCCCGGTCGGGGAGCAAATTGCCGAGTCCATCCGGCTGCATCAGGGTCTGAGCGGCGATGAGGCGCTGAAAGAGGCCCGACGGATGCTGGAGCTGGTGCGCATTCCGGAGGCGCAGGCCATTCTGGGGCGCTACCCACATCAGCTCTCCGGCGGCATGCGCCAGCGGGTGATGATTGCCATGGCGCTCTCCTGCCGTCCGGCGGTGCTGATTGCTGATGAACCGACGACGGCGCTGGACGTGACGATTCAGGCGCAGATCCTGCAGCTCATCAAGGTGCTGCAGCAGGAGATGGAGATGGGGGTGATCTTTATCACCCACGATATGGGCGTGGTCGCCGATATTGCCGATCGGGTGCTGGTCATGCACAAGGGCAGCGCGGTGGAAACTGGCCCGGTCGAGCAGATCTTTCACGCGCCGGTTCATCCTTATACCAAAGCGCTGCTGGCGGCGGTACCGCGCCTGGGGGCGATGAACGGCAGCGATTTGCCGCGCCGCTTCCCCCTGATTTCTCTCGAGGCGTCTGAGCCGCAGGAGGATGAGCGCGAGCAGGACACCGTGGTGCCGGGTAAGCCCATTCTGGAAGTGCGCGATCTGGTCACCCGTTTTCCGCTGCGCAGCGGCGTGTTGAACCGCGTAAAGCGCGAAGTGCACGCGGTGGAAAACGTCAGTTTCGATCTCTGGCCGGGCGAAACGCTGGCGCTGGTGGGGGAGTCCGGCTGCGGGAAATCCACCACCGGGCGGGCGCTGCTCAGGCTCGTGGAGACGCAGGAGGGGACGATAACCTTTAACGGTGAACGTATCGACACCCTGCCAGATAACAAATTACAGGCAGTCCGCCGGGATATTCAGTTTATTTTCCAGGATCCGTATGCCTCTCTCGACCCGCGCCACACGGTGGGGTATTCGATTATGGAGCCGCTGCGGGTACATAACCTGCTCGACGGCGAGGCGGCACAGCGCCGCGTGGCCTGGCTGCTGGAGCGCGTCGGCCTGAAGCCGGAACACGCCTGGCGTTATCCGCACGAGTTTTCCGGCGGACAGCGGCAGCGTATCTGCATCGCCCGCGCGCTGGCGCTAAACCCGAAGGTGGTGATTGCCGATGAATCCGTCTCGGCGCTGGATGTTTCCATCCGGGCGCAAATTATCAACCTGTTGCTGGATTTACAGCGGGATATGGGTATTGCCTTCCTGTTTATCTCGCACGATATGGCGGTGGTAGAACGCATCAGCCACCGCGTGGCGGTGATGTTTATGGGGCAAATAGTCGAGATTGGGCCGCGAAGGGCGGTGTTTGAAAACCCGCAGCATCCGTATACCCGCAAGCTTATCGCGGCGGTCCCGGTTGCCGATCCGGCGCACCGTCACGGCCAGCGCGTGCTGCTGCAGGATGAAATGCCGAGCAACATACGTAAACGCGGCGAGGCCGTGGAGCGCGTGACGCTGCGCGAGGTCGGTCCTGGCCACTTCGTGGCTCCCCCGCGTCAGGACAATGCGTTTTCGCGGTTATAACTTACAACAGGCAGGAGAACACAATGGTTACTTTTGTAGCGCGTAGATGGTTGTTAGCCGCGAGCGTGACGGCAGCCCTGGCCGCTGCCCCCGCGTTCGCCGCCAAAGATGTGGTGGTCGCCGTCGGCTCCAACTTCACCACGCTCGATCCGTACGACGCCAACGACACGCTCTCTCAGGCGGTGGCAAAATCGTTCTATCAGGGCCTGTTTGGCCTGGATAAAGAGATGAAGCTCAAAAACGTGCTGGCGGAGGGATACACCGTGTCCGAAGACGGGCTGGTTTATACCATCAAGCTCAGAACCGGCGTGAAGTTCCAGGACGGGACAGATTTCAATGCGGAGGCGGTGAAGGTTAACCTCGATCGCGCCAGCAATCCGGAAAATAGCCTCAAGCGCTATAACCTGTATAAAAATATCGCCAGCACCGAGGTGGTCGACCCGGCGACGGTAAAAATCACCCTGAAAGAGCCGTTCTCCGCGTTTATCAATATTCTGGCGCATCCGGCAACGGCGATGATTTCCCCTGCCGCGCTGAAAAAATACGGCAAGGAGATCGGCTTCCATCCTGTTGGCACTGGTCCTTACGAATTGCTCACCTGGAACCAGACCGATTTTGTGAAGGTGAAGAAATTCGCGGGATACTGGCAGAAAGGGCTGCCGAAGCTGGACACCATCACCTGGCGTCCGGTGGTGGACAACAACACCCGCGCGGCGATGCTGCAAACCGGCGAGGCGCAGTTTGCCTTCCCGATCCCGTACGAGCAGGCCGCCATTCTGCAGAAAAACAGCAAGCTGGAACTGGTCGCCAGCCCGTCGATCATGCAGCGCTACATCAGCATGAACGTCACGCAAAAGCCATTCGATAATCCGAAGGTGCGTGAGGCCATCAACTATGCCATTAACCGGCAGGCGCTGGTGAAGGTCGCTTTTGCCGGCTATGCCACCCCGGCGACCGGCGTGCTGCCGCCGGCTATCGCCTATGCGCAAAGCTATCAGCCGTGGCCGTACGATCCGGCCAAAGCGCGCGAGCTGCTGAAAGAGGCGGGCTTCCCGAACGGTTTCAGCACCACGCTGTGGTCGTCGCATAATCACAGTACTGCCCAGAAGGTGCTGCAGTTTACCCAGCAGCAGCTGGCGCAGGTGGGGATTAAGGCGCAGGTCACCGCGATGGATGCCGGGCAGCGTGCGGCAGAAGTGGAGGGGAAAGGGCAGAAAGAGAGCGGCGTGCGGATGTTCTACACCGGCTGGTCAGCCTCGACCGGTGAAGCCGACTGGGCGCTGTCGCCGCTGTTTGCCTCGCAGAACTGGCCGCCAACCTTGTTCAACACCGCGTTTTACAGCAATCCGCAGGTGGACAAAGACCTGGCCGATGCCCTGAAAACCACCAAACCGGAAGAGAAAGCGCGCCTCTACAAAGACGCGCAGGATATTATCTGGAAAGAGTCGCCGTGGGTGCCGCTGGTGGTGGAGAAACTGGTGTCAGCCCATAACAAAGCCTTGACCGGGTTCTACATCATGCCGGACACGGGTTTTAGCTTTGACGATGCGGATTTAAAATAAACCTCATGCTGAACTATGTTTGTAAACGCCTGCTGGGGCTTATCCCGACGCTGCTGATTGTGGCGGTGCTGGTGTTTCTGTTTGTCCACATGCTGCCGGGCGATCCGGCGCGTCTGGTTGCCGGGCCTGAAGCGGATGCCACCGTCATTGACCTGGTGCGTAAGCAGCTTGGCCTCGACCAGCCGCTGTATATGCAGTTCATCCATTATATCTGCAACGTTCTGCAGGGCGATTTTGGTATCTCGATGGTGTCGCGCCGTCCGGTGTCGGAGGAGATTGCCAGCCGCTTTATGCCGACGTTCTGGTTAACGATAGCCAGCATGAGCTGGGCGGTGGTGTTTGGGCTTGGCGCCGGGATTGTCGCGGCCGTCTGGCGCAACCGCTGGCCGGACAAGCTCGGCATGGCGCTGGCGGTGACCGGCATCTCCTTCCCGGCGTTCGCGCTGGGGATGCTGCTGATGCAGATCTTCTCCGTCGAGCTGGGCTGGCTGCCGACCGTCGGGGCCGATACCTGGAAGCATTATATTCTGCCCTCCATGACGCTGGGCGCGGCCGTGTCGGCGGTGATGGCCCGCTTTACCCGCGCCTCGTTCGTGGACGTGCTTAGCGAAGATTATATTCGCACCGCGCGGGCGAAAGGGGTCAGCGAGAAGTGGGTCATTCTCAAGCACGGGTTCCGCAATGCGATGATCCCGGTGGTGACGATGATGGGGCTGCAGTTTGGCTTCCTGCTGGGCGGCTCTATCGTCGTGGAAAAGGTCTTCAACTGGCCGGGGCTGGGACGTCTGCTGGTCGATTCCGTCGAGATGCGCGACTACCCGGTGATTCAGGCGGAAGTGCTGCTTTTCTCGCTGGAGTTTATTCTTATCAACTTAGTGGTGGACGTGCTCTACGCCGCCATTAACCCGGCCATCAGGTATAAGTAAGATGCGATTGTTGAACTGGCGGCGTCAGGCCGTTTTGAGCGCGATGCCGGGGCTGAAACCGGAGCATGTCCGCACGCCGTGGTCCGAATTCTGGCGGCGTTTTCGCCGTCAGCCGGTCGCGATGGCGGCGGGGCTGTTTGTCCTGCTGCTGATCGCGGTGGCGATCGTTGCGCCCTGGGTGGCGCCGTTTGATGCGGAGAACTATTTTGACTACGACCGTCTGAACGACGGACCGTCGATGCTGCACTGGTTCGGCGTGGACTCCCTCGGTCGCGATATCTTCAGCCGCGTGCTGGTGGGGGCGCAGATTTCTCTCGCCGCCGGAGTGTTCGCGGTGCTGATCGGCGCGGCCATCGGGACCGTGCTGGGGCTTGTCGCCGGGTATTACGAAGGCTGGTGGGACCGCATCATCATGCGTATCTGCGACGTGCTGTTTGCCTTCCCCGGCATTCTGCTGGCGATTGCCGTGGTGGCGATCATGGGCAGTGGTATGGCGAACGTGATTATCGCCGTCGCGGTCTTTTCGATACCGGCCTTTGCCCGCCTGGTGCGCGGCAACACGCTGGTGCTGAAACAGCAAACCTTTATCGAATCCGCCCGCAGCATGGGGGCAAGCGACGCTACCATCCTCTTTAGCCATATTCTGCCGGGCACGGTATCGTCCATCGTGGTCTATTTCACCATGCGTATCGGGGTGTCGATTATCTCGGCGGCCAGCCTGTCGTTTTTAGGGTTGGGGGCTCAGCCACCGACGCCGGAGTGGGGCGCGATGCTGAACGAGGCGAGGGCGGATATGGTGATTGCGCCGCACGTGGCGATCTTCCCGAGTCTGGCGATTTTTCTGACCGTGCTGGCGTTTAATCTGCTGGGGGACGGGCTGCGCGACGCGCTGGATCCGAGGATTAAGGGGTAGGCTTTTGCTTGCCCCTCACCCCGGCCCTCTCCCCAAAGGGGCGAGGGTGAAAAACCGCACCGAGCAGTCCCCTCTCCCCAGTGGGGAGAGGGTTAGGGTGAGGGGGAAAGGAGATTAAACCCGGCTACCCCACAGGTCATACTCGTCGGCGTTTTCAACCTTCACGCGAATAATATCGCCCGGCTTAACGCTGGTTTCGCCATTCAGGTACACCGCGCCGTCGATTTCAGGGGCGTCCGCCATGCTGCGGCCAATCGCGCCTTCTTCGTCCACTTCGTCGATGATGACCATAATTTCGCGGCCCACTTTTTCCTGCAGACGCTCGGCAGAGATCTGCTGTTGCAGCTGCATGAAGCGGTTCCAGCGCTCTTCTTTCACCTCTTCCGGCACCTGGTCCGCCAGCTCGTTGGCGGTTGCGCCTTCTACCGGGCTGTATTTGAAACAGCCTACGCGGTCAAGACGCGCTTCTTTCAGGAAGTCGAGCAGCATCTGGAAGTCTTCTTCGGTTTCACCCGGGAAGCCGACGATGAAGGTGGAGCGCAGGGTCAATTCCGGGCAGATTTCACGCCACTGCTTGATGCGCGCCAGCTGGCGGTCAACCGAGCCAGGGCGCTTCATCAGCTTCAGGATACGCGGACTGGCGTGCTGCAGCGGGATATCCAGGTATGGCAGGATTTTGCCTTCCGCCATCAGCGGGATCACGTCGTCAACGTGCGGGTACGGGTAGACGTAGTGCAGACGCGTCCAGATACCCAGTTTAGACAGCTGCTCGCACAGGCCCACCATGCTGGTTTTCACCGGCTCGCCGTTGTGGAACCCGGAGCGGTGCTTAACGTCCACGCCGTACGCGGAGGTGTCCTGGGAAATCACCAGCAGCTCCTTCACGCCCGCGTCGGCCAGGCGTTTCGCTTCCGCCAGCACTTCGCCAATCGGACGGCTCACCAGATCGCCACGCATGGACGGGATAATGCAGAAGGTGCAGCGATGGTTGCAGCCTTCAGAAATTTTTAAGTAAGCGTAGTGGCGCGGCGTCAGCTTCACGCCCTGTTCCGGCACCAGGCTCAGGAACGGGTTGTGCTTGGGTTTTGGCACGTAGTGATGAACATGTTGCAGCACCTGCTCGTAGCTGTGCGGGCCGGTGATCTCCAGCACCTTCGGGTGCAGTTCGCGGATCTGGTCTTCTTTCGCACCCAGACAGCCGGTCACGATCACTTTGCCGTTTTCGGTCAGGGCTTCACCGATGGCTTCCAGTGACTCCTGCACCGCGCTGTCGATAAAGCCACAGGTGTTCACTATCACCATATCGGCGTTGTCGTAGCTTGGCACCACGTCATAGCCTTCGGTGCGCAGTTCGGTCAGGATGCGTTCGGAATCCACCAGGTTTTTCGGGCAGCCCAGGGAGACGAAGCCGATTTTCGGCTGGTGCGTAACATTGCTCATAGGTTAAAAATTCATCAATTATGGAGTTATCAGGGCGGGATTTTACAGCGTATCGCGTGGGATTTATACACTCTTTGCAAGCGGGATGGGCCGGGTAGAGGTTGTAACATTGTAAATAATGTTAATTGGTTAAGAATAATTGATCTCAGGCATTAAACTGTACAAAAAATGAACTTATTCTGAATGTGCAACATGGCTGACAGAGGAGGAAATAGCATGTCCGTTGACAGACTGAAACGCGATCTGCTTAACAAGCTGATCAACGCCCGAATCGACCTGGCCGCCTATCTGCAGCTCAGGAAGGCAAAGGGCTATATGTCAGTCAGCGAAAGCGAACATCTGCGTGATAACCTGTTTGAACTGTGTAATTTCATGCGTGAAAAAGCACCAACCCTGAAGGCGGAATACGATGAATGCGAGCTAATGGCGCTGCGCCGTGCCGCTGAGGTGCTCTCCATTGCAGGGGTATGTTTGATGAACGGACGCCACGACTGCCCGAATTTTATCGCTGTTAACGCGGAGAAGCTTGAAAACTGCCTGACAACGCTCTCTCTTTGCATCATGTGCCTGAATAAGCACGAGACGCTTTCACAGCACTGAGCCCGGGGGGAGACAACTCCCCCCATCTGATTAAGCTTTTGTAAAAGTGGTAACGCGCCCGGAGGTAATGGCTAATCTTTATGCCATATGCCGAAAAAGGAGCGCGTTATGCCTCGATCCTCGTTGATTTTCCTGCCTGCGTTATTCATTCCGTTTTCGCTTATTGCCGCGCCAGAGGCGGTGAAGGTTGAGGTGCTGCAAAACCGACTCGATCACCCGTGGTCGATGGCGTTCCTGCCGGGCAATAACGGTTTACTGGTCACCCTTAAGGGCGGGCAGCTCAAGCGCTGGCAGGCCGGGAAAGGGCTTTCCGATCCCATTGTCGGCGTGCCGAAGGTGTGGGCGAACGGCCAGGGAGGACTGCTGGACGTGGTGCTGGCGCCGGATTTTGAAAAGTCGCGTCGCGTCTGGCTGAGCTATGCCGAAGCCGGGCAGGACGGCAAGGCCGGAACGGCGGTGGGCTATGGCCGCCTGAGCGACGATTTTTCCCGCATCGAGGGATTTCAGGTGGTGTTCCGCCAGATGCCGAAACTCTCTACCGGAAACCATTTTGGCGGGCGACTGGTGTTCGACGGAAAAGGGTATCTCTTTATCGGACTCGGCGAGAACAACCAGCGCCCGACGGCGCAGGATCTGGACAAGCTGCAGGGTAAAGTGGTGCGCCTCACCGAAGACGGCAAAGTGCCGCCGGATAACCCGTTTGTGAATACCTCCGGCGCGCGGCCTGAAATCTGGTCTTATGGTATTCGCAACCCGCAGGGAATGGCGATGAACCCGTGGAGCGACACGCTGTGGCTGAACGAGCACGGCCCGCGCGGCGGGGATGAAATCAACATCCCGGAGAAGGGCAAAAATTACGGCTGGCCGTTGGCGACGCACGGCATCAACTACAGCGGGCTGAAAATCCCGGAGGCCAAAGGCGAGCACGTTGAGGGCGCGGAGAAGCCACTGTTTGTCTGGAAAGTGTCACCCGCCGTCAGCGGCATGGCGTTCTACAACAGCGACGTGTTCCCGCAGTGGAAAAACAAGCTGTTTATCGGCGCACTGAAGGAGAAGGACGTTATCGTGCTGAGCGTGGACGGCAACAGGGTCACGGAGGACGGTCGGATCCTGGGCGACCGGGAACAGCGCATTCGCGACGTGCGGGTCGGGCCGGACGGGTATCTGTATGTACTGACGGATGAAACGGACGGGCAGCTGTTGAAAGTCAGCCCGTCCGGAGCGTAATCAGGTGACCGGGATCATCACCACGTTACGGTATGCCGGGCGATCGCTCAGCTGTTTAAGCCAGCGCTCAAGGTGCGGGCGCGGGGTCCACTTCAGACCGAGGTTGGTCAGGTTCCAGACGAACGGCGCAACGGCAATATCACCCACGCCGAACGCCTCACCGGAGAACCAGGCGTGGTTCGCCAGTTCGTCATCCATCATGGCAAACAGGTTTTCGCAGGCATCCTGCGCGGCATGAATAGCAGGGTAGTCGCGCTCGGCTTCAGGGGTCCTCACCAGCCCCATCAGGATCACGCGGTGAACGGGGGAGAGCGTCTGGTTTGCCCAGTCCATCCATTTCTCACCCTGGGCGCGCTGCGCCGGGTTTTCAACCCACAGGCGGCCAAGACCGTACTGGGCGGCGAGGTAACGCACAATGGTGTTGGACTCCCAAAGCGTCGCGTCTGTTTCGTCATCGCGCAGCAGCGGCACCAGGCCGTTCGGGTTCATGGCCAGAAAGTCGGCCTCTTTGTTCACGCCAAACGCCATTCCAGCCATGATTTGATTAAACGGTAAATCCAGCTCTTCCAGCGTCCAGAGCACTTTCTTAACGTTGGTCGAATTGTTCCTGCCCCACAGCGTAATCATATTTTCTCCTGATGAGATGTGAATCCGGGTCGGCTTTTCGCCATGGTGAGATAAACCTAACAATTACGCAACAGAAGACAAAAAAATCGCCTGAATCAAAGCGTAAATGAATGTTATTGCATAAACTTTAATAACTTTACCCTCGTTGGGTTTCTTTAACCGTTTTAGTGCGCTATTACTCATCGCTTCTTGCGACACGGTGATGTGACGTAATTTTTGAATGGACACTCGGGTGGCATTTATGACGCGAAAAATGACTTCTCTGCGCAGCCTGGCGGCAGGCTCTGCGCTCCTTTTCCTGTTTGCACCAACGCTCTACGCGGCTGAACAGGCTGCGCCCGAAGCGCCGCCAGTGGACGCGCGCGCCTGGATACTGATGGATTATTCCAGCGGTAAAGTGCTGGCGGAAGGCAATGCCGATGAGAAACTCGATCCGGCGAGCCTGACCAAAATCATGACCAGCTATGTCGTCGGGCAGGCGTTAAAAGCGGGCAAGATCAATCTGGACGATATGGTTACCATCGGGAAGGATGCCTGGGCGACCGGAAACCCGGCGCTGCGCGGCTCGTCGGTGATGTTCCTGAAGCCTGGCGATCAGGTCTCCGTCTCCGATCTGAATAAAGGGGTAATCATTCAGTCGGGAAATGATGCGTGCATCGCGCTGGCCGATTACGTTGCCGGCAGCCAGGATTCTTTCATTGGTTTAATGAATGGCTATGCGCAGAAGCTCGGCTTAACCAACACCACCTTCAAAACGGTTCACGGTCTGGATGCGCCGGGACAATTCAGTACCGCGCGCGACATGGCGCTGCTGGGGAAAGCGCTGATCCATGACGTGCCGGATGAATACGCCATCCACAAAGAGAAAGAGTTTACCTTCAACAAAATTCGCCAGCCGAACCGCAACCGTCTGCTGTGGAGCAGCAACGTCAACGTGGACGGAATGAAGACCGGCACTACGGCCGGTGCGGGCTATAACCTGGTGGCCTCCGCGACGCAGGGCGATATGCGTCTGATCTCGGTGGTGCTGGGCACCAAAACCGACCGCATCCGCTTTAATGAATCAGAAAAACTGCTGACCTGGGGCTTCCGCTTCTATGAAACCGTGACGCCGATTAAACCGGATGCCACGTTCGTCAGCCAGCGCGTCTGGTTTGGTGACAAGAGCGAGGTGAATCTGGGGGCAGGTGAGGCCGGTTCCGTGACCATTCCGCGCGGCCAGCTGAAAAACCTGAAGGCCAGCTATACCCTGACTGACCCGCAGCTCACCGCGCCGCTGAAAAAAGGCCAGGTGGTCGGGACGATTGATTTCCAGCTAAACGGCAAGTCGATTGAACAGCGTCCGCTGATTGTGATGGAAGCGGTAGAAGAGGGCGGTTTCTTTAGCCGGATGTGGGATTTCGTGTTGATGAAATTCCACGGGTGGTTTGGCAGCTGGTTTAGTTAAATCTTGTGGGTTTTCTCCCTCTCCCTTTGGGAGAGGGCCGGGGTGAGGGCGTCAGGCCGCACCCCTCTTAATACATCAACTTCACCTGCTGCGCCTTTGCATGGGCTACGATCTCGTCGTCCGGGCGGCAATCGCTGACGATGGCGTCAAACTGCGCCAGCTCGCCCATTCTTGCCGAACGCACCTTGCCAAACTTACTGTGATCGACCACCAGCACATGGTACTGCGCGGCGCTTAACGCCCAGTGCTTCACCGGCAGCTCTTCCAGATTAAAGCAGGTTGCACCCTGGCGCACGTTCACGCCTGCGGCAGAATAAAACGCGATGTCCGGGCATAAATTGCTGAGCGTGTCCTGCAGGTTAAGCGGCTTGAAGATAGCGTTGCTGGCGTGAAACTCGCCGCCGCAGAGGATTACCCTGCACTCGGGTTTCTCCTGAAGCGCCAGAAAGGTGTTGAGGGAGTAGCACACGGCGGTAAAGGGAATGCTGCTGTCGATGGCTTCGATAATCCACGGCGTGGTTGTTCCGCAGTCAAAAAACAGCGTCTGGTGCGGCTGTACCAGCGTGGCCGCAAGGCGCGCGGCTTTGCGTTTCTCGTCCACCAGCCGCGTCTTCTGGTCGCTGATCAGATAATGGCTGGCGCTACGCGGCTCAAGCACAATATACCCGCCCAGCAGCACGATGGGCGCGCTTTCGCTGTTCAGATCCCGACGAATGGTCATCTCTGAGACGCCGAGGAGGTTGGCGGCTTCCTTAAGATGCAGCTTATCGCTGCGCTTCAGCGCCTGTAGCAGCTGAGCAATGCGGTCATCGCGACGTGTTTCCATAGTTCCTCGGGATAAAAAAAGTGAACCCCCGCAGGGCGGGGGTTCAAGTGTAACCTGTCAGGTTGGGGTTAGTCACGTATCCAGCCTTTGCGGATCGGGATAGCGAAAATGGCACGATAGAGTGAAGACAGCGTGCGGTAGAGCGCTTCACCGAAGAGGCTCCACAGGATAGCCGCGCTCACGCAGCCAATCAGCCCGACCAGGAAACCGCCCACCATATCGAGCGGCCAGTGAACGCCCAGGTAAACGCGAGACCAGGCGATTGCCAGCGCCGCCACCATCAGGACTGCACCAGACCACAGGCGATGCCAGAACAGGAAAGCCAGCGCGAAGGTGAAGATAACCGTACCGTGATCGCTCGGGAAGGAGTCATCCGGCGCGTGGTGCAGGAAGGTATAGCCGATGCGATCGACAAACGGACGATCGTGCGGGAACGCGTGGCCGAGAATATAGCTGACCAGTACGCTTACTCCGAGTGCCATTGCCACTTTAATCACCAGCTGGCGCTGCGCCTTGACCTGGCTGCGGGGCCCCCACAGCCAGAGAATGGCTGCCAGCGCAGGCACAATACTGATAAGGTCTTTCGCCAGAAAGGTGGCAAAATCGATCATCCACTCTGGCGAGGCCGGGGTGGCGTTGATCAGATAAAACAGCTGATAATTCAGATTCTCTAGCATAGCGTTATCACTCTTTTGCAAACCGGGTGGAAACCAGCCCGTAGACTGCCACCTGGGAAAACCAGACCCACCACCCGGCCCACAGGTTGTGAGAGAAAAAATGTGCCCCGCGCATGACCTGGCCGAAGCCCATCGCCAGACCGAGCAGCACGCCAAGGGCAACAAAACTCCAGGCGAGACGCGGACGCTCGCGCCAGAAGGCAAAAAACAGCCCCATCACCATAAAGCCGCTGGAGGAATGACCTCCTGGGAAACAGCGCCCCGGACCGCTGTCTGCCGGAACGGAACTGAACAGAGGATAAGACACGGCCTTACCGCCATATTCCACCAGATCCCACGGACAGCTATGGTGGCTCATGCTTTTCAGCACGCCGACCACCAGCGCGCCAAGCCCCATCAGCAGCGCAGCGGTGACCAGCCTTGCATTACGTTTATAAGCGCCGTAAAACAGCGCCATGGCGCCTAAGGCGATCGCAATGTACTTCGCCAGACGATGGTTCAGCAGATCCAGCAGGTGGTCTTTCTGCAGCGGGAAAGTCTGTGTCGCCGCGTCATACCAAAAGCCGGTGATCCATCTGTCGAACGCTTCATTGCGCGATAGCCAGGTAAACACCACGGCAAGGACTATCAGCACTAAAAGCTGATAACCATAAAAGCGGGGCGGTAAGCGGTAAAGTCGTTTTGTCTTATTTGTCTGTAAGTTAGACAATTCTGAACGGCTGGAGGTGAGTGCCATAATATGAGGTCGTTGACGAATAATCGGGCTATCATAAATCTGTCAACTTAAGGAAACCTTAAACGAAGACGATATGTGCTTTATTTCTGTTTATCCTCGATAAATTACTATCTCGGGCTGCGGCATTTCATTACACTCGTCGCGATTTTGTCATCATAAAGAGATTGCATGTTAAACCGTTCTACTTCTGGTTCACGTCTGGGTCGTCAGGCGTTGCTTTTCCCCCTGTGTCTGGTGCTCTACGAATTCTCTACCTATATCGGCAACGATATGATCCAGCCCGGTATGCTGGCCGTTGTGGAGCAGTACAACGCGGGAATTGAGTGGGTGCCGACCTCCATGACCGCCTACCTGGCCGGCGGCATGTTTTTACAGTGGCTGTTAGGCCCGCTGTCGGATCGTATTGGCCGCCGTCCGGTCATGCTGACGGGGGTGGTGTGGTTTATCGTCACCTGTCTTGCTACGCTGCTGGCGCAAAACATTGAGCAATTTACCCTGCTGCGCTTCCTGCAGGGGGTCAGCCTGTGCTTTATTGGCGCCGTGGGGTATGCCGCCATTCAGGAGTCGTTTGAAGAGGCGGTGTGTATCAAAATTACCGCGCTGATGGCGAACGTGGCGCTGATCGCCCCCTTACTCGGGCCGCTGGTGGGGGCCGCATGGGTGCACGTTGCACCGTGGGAAGGGATGTTTGTGCTCTTTGCCGTTCTCGCCGCTATTGCGTTCTTCGGCCTGCACCGTGCGATGCCGGAAACGGCTACCCGTCTGGGCGAAAAACTCTCGCTGAAAGAGCTGGGCCGGGATTACAAAGCAGTGCTGAAAAATGGCCGCTTTGTGGCGGGGGCGCTGGCGACCGGATTCGTTAGCCTGCCGCTGCTGGCGTGGATCGCGCAGTCACCGGTTATAATCATCAGCGGTGAAAAACTCAGCAGTTATGAGTACGGCCTGCTGCAGGTGCCGATCTTTGGCGCGCTGATTATCGGTAACCTGGTGCTGGCCCGTCTGACGTCTCGCCGCACCGTGCGTTCCCTGATTATTATGGGCGGCTGGCCGATTGCGGCAGGTCTGATTCTTGCTGCGGTGGCGACCGTCGCGTCATCCCACGCCTACTTGTGGATGACGGCGGGGCTGAGTATTTATGCTTTCGGGATTGGCGTGGCGAACGCCGGCCTGGTGCGCCTGACGCTGTTTGCGAGCGAGATGAGTAAAGGCACGGTGTCCGCGGCGATGGGGATGCTGCAGATGCTGATTTTTACCGTCGGTATCGAAGTGAGCAAGCATGCCTACGCCCTGGGCGGCAACGGTCTGTTCAGCCTGTTTAACCTCGCCAACGGCGCGCTGTGGGTTGGACTGATGGTGGTGTTCCTGAAGGACAAACGCGTCGGAAACGCCCTGCAACCCTAATCTTTTTTCCCTCTCCCCTTTGGGGAGAGGGCCAGGGTGAGGGGCGAGGGCACCAGACCGCACGGTATCAATTAAACGGTGCCTCCCCGTTCAGCACCTTCTCAATCACGTTTAAAACGCCTTCCTCGTTATTGTGTGGCGCTTCAAAACGCGCCGCCGCTTTAATATGCGGTCTGGCATTCGCCATCGCAAAGCTGAACCCGGACTGGCGCAGCATCTCCACGTCGTTGCCGCTGTCGCCGAAGGCAACCACTTCGCTATCGTCTATGCCCCAGCGCTTTTGCAGGATCCGCAGACCGTTGGCTTTATGCACGCCGGGGATAATCAGGTCAATGCTGCCGTGACCGGTGGTGACGGGCACCATAATGTCGCTCAGCTTTTCATGCAGCAGCGCCTGAATGCGCGGAATTTCATCATCGGAAACGTTGAGCCCGAACTTGAAGAAGATGTCGTTCAGATTGTCGAAATCCTGCACCCTTTCGAGGCGGTGATAATATTTTGACGCGATATCAATGAAGGCATCGTCATAGGCCTTAAGGGTGTAGGCGCTGCCTTTCCCGCAGGCGATAATCTCAATGCCGGGGACATCATTCAACACGGTGGCCACGGTGCTGAAATGCGCTTTTGTCAGCTCGCCGTTGAATACATCTTCCCCGGCATCGACCACCCAGCCGCCGTTTTCAGCGACAAACGCAATTTCATGCGCGATCTCCGGGAAAAAGGAGATCAGCTGGTAGTACTGGTTACCGCTGGCGACCACGAAGCGAATGCCTTGCGCCTTCATGCGCGCATACTGCCCCAGAAAGCGCGGGCGGTTATAGGTCTTGGCATCACTCAGGAATGTGCCATCCATGTCGACGGCGATCAGTTTAACGCTCATATCCCTTCTCCAGTGTCGTTTGATTCGTTTCCGGCTTTGCCACCGCGCGCGCCACCAGCGCCGCGATGATGACCAACCCTAATACCACCAGCATGGCGCTGCGCAGCCCGTAGTGCTCGCCGAGGAAGCCGAGCAGCGGTGGCCCGACCAGGAAGGCAAGATAGCCCGTGGTCGCCACCACGCTGACGCGCGTCGGGGCATCCGGGCCGGTATCGCTGGCGGCTGAAATGGTCAGCGGGAAGCCGAGCGACGCGCCCAGACCCCAGAGGATCACCGAGACCCCGGCAATCCAGTCCACGTCCACAAAGACGATCATCGCAATACCCAGGCCGCCCAGCAGGGCGCTGGCGCGCACCACCGCCACGCGACTGTAGCGGTCGATAAACCAGCCGCCGGTGAAGCGCCCGACGGTCATCCCCAGCGTAAACCCGGCGTAAATCAGCGAACCGGAGGTCGGGCTAAAGCCGTGACCGTCCACCATCAGCAGCGGCAGCCAGTCGTTGGCGGAACCTTCCGCGAAGGCCATCGCCAGCACCACCACGCCGATGAGCATCAGTTGGAAATCGCGGTAGAAGGGCAGCCCTTTTTCCGCTGAATGCTGTTCTTCAGCGGAATTCTTGCCGGTCCCGTTCGGGATCGCCCGGATGCCGGTCAGGATCGGAATGATGCACACCAGCGCCGCCAGCAGAATGTGCAGATTCGCGCTCACGCCGGTGGCCGTCAGCGCCATCCCCACGCCCGCGCCGGCGAGCGTGCCGAGGCTGTAAAAGCCGTGCATCATCGGCAGTACGGTTTTGTTCATCTCGCGCTCGACCGCCGCCCCTTCAACGTTGATGGCAACCTCAGCCGAACCGAAGCTGCCGCCAAATACCGTCAGGCCCAGGGCAAACAGCACCGGCGAGGCAAACCACAGCGCCACGCTTAATATCCCCATCCCGAACACCGCGAAGCACATGGTGGTGCGGATCACCGCCCGCGTACCGAAGCGCTTCACCAGCCAGGCAGAGCAGAGAATGCCGCTCATGGAGCCTATCGACAGGCCGAACAGGACGATGCCCATCTCAGCGGTAGAAACGGACAAAATATCGCGAATGGCGGGGGTGCGCGTGGCCCAGGAGGCCATCAGCAGGCCGGGAATGAAGAAGAACATAAACAGCGCCCACATGCGGAGCTGCAGGGCTTTACGGGGAGAGGTCAGCGTCATTGGGGAGCACCAGAAGTACAACAATAGCGACAACACTAGCAAGTTTGTGTACATTTGTACATAAACCACGTGAGGAATTTATGAGCAGACCACCGAACGATCCGCATCGCCGGGAGAAGATCCTGCAGGCCACGCTCGATACCATTGCCGAGCACGGGATTCACGCCGTCACGCACCGTAAAATCGCCACCTGCGCGGGCGTGCCGCTGGGGTCGATGACCTATTATTTCGACGGTATGGAGCCGCTGCTGGAGGAGGCCTTCACATGGTTTACCCGACAGATGTCGCAGCAATACCGGGATTTCTTCTCGGGCGTCACCGGGCCGGAAATGGCGTGCGAATCCATCACCACGCTGATCCACAGCTCGCAGGTGACCACGCCGCACAACATGGCGCTGATGTATCAGCTCTACGCCTTTATGCACCGCAGCGCGGCGCTCAAAACGGTGATGCAGGACTGGATGAAGATGAGCCAGACCACGCTGGAGCAGTGGTTCGACCCGGTCACCACCCGCGCGCTGGATGCGTTTATCGAAGGGATGACGCTGCACTATGTCACCGACCGGGCGCCGTTAACCCGCGAAGAGATCCGGGCGATGGTGGGGAGAATTGCGGGCGAGGGGAACCCTTAGGCATCACTCGCCCTGCCAGTTTTACCTGGGTTCGATTTTGTTCCCGCTGGCGTCCACGACGGCTTCGCCATCCTCTTTCGTAAACGCCCCTTTCTGCGCCTCCGGCAGAATGTCGAGCACGACTTCAGACGGGCGGCACAGGCGGGTACCCAGCGGCGTCACCACGATTGGACGGTTAATCAGGATCGGGTATTGCAGCATAAAATCGATAAGCTGGTCGTCGGTGAAGGTATCTTCGGCAAGGCCGAGCTGTTCATACGGCTCCACGTTTTTACGCAGCAGATCCCGCACCGAAATGCCCATATCGGCAATCAGGGTGGTCAGCTTCTCGCGCGACGGCGGGGTTTCCAGATAGAGGATAATCTCCGGCTCCGTGCCGCTGTTGCGGATCATCTCCAGCGTATTGCGCGACGTGCCGCAGGCGGGGTTGTGATAAATGGTGATGTGGCTCATATCAGTGGCTCATTACAGTGTGAAGGAGAGACGTAGCGCCAGCGCGGCGAGCGTCACAAACAGGACCGGCAGCGTCATGATAATGCCCGTCCGGAAATAGTAGCCCCAGGTAATCGTCATGTTTTTCTGCGCCAGCACGTGGAGCCAGAGCAGGGTGGCGAGGCTACCGATAGGCGTGATTTTCGGCCCCAGATCGCAGCCAATCACGTTGGCGTAAATCATCGCTTCCTTGATCAATCCCGTCGCCGTACTGCCCTCAATGGAGAGCGCGCCAATCAGCACCGTGGGCATATTGTTCATTATGGATGACAGAAACGCGGTGATGAACCCGGTCCCCAGCGTGGTGGCCCACAGTCCGTGTCCGGCCAGGCTATTCAGCACGCCTGTGAGAGAGTCCGTCAGCCCGGCATTGCGCAGGCCATACACCACCAGATACATCCCCAGCGAGAAGATAACAATTTGCCACGGAGCGCCGCGCAGCACTTTTCCGGTGTTTATCGCATGTCCGCGTTTTGCGACAGCGAATAAAATCAGCGCGCCGACGGTGGCGATGGCGCTGACCTGAATGCCGAGAGGTTCAAGCACAAAGAAGCCGACGAGCAGAAGCAGCAGCACGATCCAGCCCGTTCTGAACGTCGGCAGGTCGTGAATGGCCCGCGCGGGCTCCTGAAGTTTCGCCAGGTCATATTCCGGGGGAATTTCCTTGCGGAAGAAGAGATGCAGCATCACCAGCGTTGCGGCAATCGCGGCGATATCTACCGGGATCATCACCGAGGCGTATTCGCTGAACCCCAGATTAAAGAAGTCTGCCGACACGATGTTGACCAGATTGGAGACAATCAGCGGCAGGCTGGCGGTATCAGCGATAAAACCTGCCGCCATCACAAACGCCAGCGTGGCCTGCTTGCTGAACCCCAGCGCCATCAGCATGGCGATAACGATAGGGGTGAGGATCAGCGCCGCACCGTCATTGGCAAACAGCGCCGCCACGGCCGCACCCAGCAGCACAATATAAGTAAACAGCAATCGACCGCGACCGTTTCCCCAGCGGGCAACGTGCAGCGCCGCCCATTCGAAAAAGCCGGACTCATCCAGCAGCAGGCTGATGATGATGACGGCGATAAACGTTGCCGTGGCGTTCCAGACGATATTCCACACCACAGGTATATCGTTAATGTGGATCACTCCGCTTGCCAGTGCCAGCAGAGCGCCAATGGTCGCGCTCCAGCCGATACTGAGCCCCTTTGGCTGCCAAATGACCAGCACCAGCGTAAACAGAAAAATAGCCCCTGCCAGAAACATCTTTTACTCCGTTATATCTGTTTTTGTGAATGTATTGTTATCAGCACGAGCCCGGAAGCCGGTTTTTAAGCTTCATGCGCGTCTCTTCCCGCAGGCAGTTCCAGCTGTTGTCGATAACGGTTGCCGCCCATGCAGGCATGTTGGGAGAGAGACGGTAATGGACCCATTTGCCCTCGCGACGGTCGATCACCAGCCCGGACTCGCGCAGCAGCGCCATATGGCGGGAGACTTTCGGCTGCGACTCGGCGGTCGCGGCGCAGAGATCGCAGACGCACAGTTCGCCGGCTTCACGGAGCAGCATGACGATGGCGAGCCGCGTTTCGTCGGAGAGGGTTTTGAAGAGCTGGAGGGGGTGGAGCATGGGAGTTCCTGCAGGTGTGATTTTTATATGCGATTAATCATATGTGTTTTGATTGCAAGATAGAAGCGGAAGTAGATCTGATGCTGAATGATGGAAGTTCGCCGTTTGGAGCCGGGTTGCGTATAATCTAGAAAACTAGCGTCTGGAAAAGTATGAAATTTGGTGTCAGTGGTGCGGGGAGATGGCATAGCTATTAATCATTGTGTTAGCTGAGTAGAAAACTATTTAATTTTTAAATCATATGGTTAACTTTGCATATGAACAGTAGCATTGGTAGGGAATTGTGAACGATTTTTTTATGGAGTTACTTACTTTGTAGTGGATAGAACTTATGGCCCGGCTGGTCTCTAGCTCAGATTGTATCGATGACGAGAAGGAAATTGCGCTTTTGTGGATGTCAGATCTGACTAGCGACCTTATTACTAAGCTGAATAGATATGGAGTAAGGCACGATGAGAGTGCGCATCAGTGACTTTGCTCCATGGGAAACTCTCTTCCATATGGCATCCCGCGGTTTAAGAAAGCAGTGCATGTCTGTGGTGCGTAGATTAGCATGATCCAAAAAGGATCTCGATGGGTCGCGACCGTCAGGACTGGCGCTCTTTCCGGCCCATCATAAACCTGCATGAAAACCACAACATGAAGCGGCCAAGTGTGGAGGGGGACGAGCGAGCGTTCACGCTTTACACTTCATTAGATTGATGTAATGTATCCTCACATATTCAGAGCGATAGGTGCATAATGGAACTACATGCTTATACACGAACTATTTCAGAATTATTGTCCGTAAACAGAAAATATGTTGTCCCAAGATTTCAGAGAGAATATTCATGGGCTCGGGAGCAAATAAATGAGCTCTGGTATGACGTTATATCTAATATAAAGCCTAATACTGAGAGCGCATACGTTAATAATGAATATTTTATAGGTTCGCTAGTTCTTGTTGGCGATGAAACTGGTCGGGAGATGCAAATAGTCGACGGTCAACAAAGATTGACGACCTTAACAATATTTTTATCAGTATTATGTGAGTGTTTCATAAGTATTGATCAGCGTGGGTTGGCGGAAGCATTATTTGAGAATTACATCGAAGGTAGGGATGATGAAGGGAGGAAATTTTTCAAGTTAATTAATGAAACACCAAAGCCTTTCTTTCAGAAAAATATTCAACATATCGATAAAGCAGAGGAACAGCCTCAATCACAAGAAGAAAGGAATCTTTTAGCTGCCTATAAAGAAATATCAAGTCTTGCGTCAAGGGAAAGGCTGGGTAGATACTTTTCCAC
Organism: Enterobacter sp. ECC_219_Taxon_10; assembly: GCF_058354905.1. Lineage (NCBI taxonomy): Bacteria > Pseudomonadati > Pseudomonadota > Gammaproteobacteria > Enterobacterales > Enterobacteriaceae > Enterobacter > Enterobacter sp. ECC_219_Taxon_10. Next base: position 1,593,562 of record NZ_CM178005.1, read on the forward strand.
CGATCTAACTAACGATGAATGCTATGCAGTTATTTTGAAGTTTGTTCGTGATCAAATCTTAAGATATTTAAAGATTATTTTTATTACGGTAAATGAGGAAGATGAGGCGTATACTATATTTGAAACGCTTAATGCTCGAGGTATGAATTTAAGTTTTGTTGATTTGATTAAGAATAAATTGTTTAAAGCTTTGACTGATGAACATCCAAATGATGATGCAAAAGATAATTGGAAATCGATTCGTACTATTCTAACAGATAGGAATGGTGTGGGTACCATTGAAAGTTTTATGAGGCATTGGTGGGTTTCTAAATATGCATATGTCAGCAATGAGAATCTATATAAATCATTTATAACAAAGTGGCGAAAAGGAGATATAGACCCAGCTGCATTTATTCAAGAGCTAAAAGATGATGCAAGATTATATGTATTAATATCCTCACCTCTTGATAGCGATTTTCCGCAGCAGGAAGATAAACCTCTTTATCAGTCACTAAACGCATTACGACTTTTTAGTGTGACTCAGTGCAAGCCTTTTTTATTGGCATTAATGAAAGCGAAACGTGCGGGTAAACTCAGGCAACGTGATTTGCTTAGAGCTTTGCATACAATTGAAAACTTCCATTTTGTTTTTAATGCTGTTTGCTCTTTACGCCCATCAGGGATCGAAGGTGCTTATTCGAAGGCTGCGAGAGCAATAAATGCTCCCCAATCGACGAAAGTCACAAATGGTGAGGTTATTGAGCAATTATGCACACTACTAAGTAATCGTAAGCCAGAGTTGACAGTCTTCACTGAAAACTTCAGGGATCTGACATTTACTGATGAAAAAAATAAGCAAAAGAAACTCATTCAATATATTTTGAGTAAGTTTGAAATGTCTCGGCATGCTGGTAATGAATATAGGCCGCATTCAATAACCTTAGAGCATGTTTTGCCCCAGAGTAATGGTGGGGGGAAGGAAATTGGTATGATTGGTAACCTTATCCCGTTATCTAAAGAACTAAATGAGCAAGCTGGCGATAAGCCGTTGGAACGCAAGATTCCTATCTATGAGCAGTCTGAGTTTATCCTTACAGAGGAATTTGTTCATGAGCTACAGACTATTTATGGTGGGGAGTGGAACTCCGATAATATCATAAATAGAACGGATAGACTCGCTGGAGAGGCGTATACTAGTCTTTGGAATCACTAAATTAACCCTCTCCAGGCTAACAGGTTTGCTTGGAGAGGGATTAATCAATTGAGTAACTTCTAAAATTAATTACTTCCTCATCGAGCCAAATATTATTTGGCTCGATAGTTACTTGTAGTGGATTTAATTCATTTCTTACAAACACATTTTCTCCCTCCCACAACACCCTAACATTGCTTCAGCATAACCACCGAAGGCAAAGATGTGACGATGGTGATGGACTGGCAACGGATGAGTCTGACGCTGACAGAAAACCGGGATTTTGAAGCGGACCAGCTCGTTTTGGAGTTGGACGAAACGGACGTGATTATTGTGCTGCCGCGTCGGGGATTCAACAAACGCTGGGCTGGAAAGGTCAGTAGCTGTTCCCAAAGAGGGATTTACCATAGACTAGATTGAGCACTGAGCTGCTAAACGCCTTTTAAAACCCCGTTCATCAGCAATTTCCATCATTCTTGCCTCCGTAGCAGCTTGACTACGCATTTCCGAAAGTTTGGATTTAAAGGTGTGAAGATTACCCTGAATATTTAATGGTAGGGGAGTCGATGCGATCAGCGTGTCTTCAAGTTCCCAGGGCGCTTCGACAGGAAGCCAGTGAACTTTAGCATTCTTTTCCATCCAAACATCAAGCCACTGCTCGCCAGCGTGAGTAAATGTCATTCTGGATCCAGAACCCACGCGGCGCAGGGGAAAGCCACTTAAACCACTCAATAACACACCCAGGGTGCGCCTGAGTGTTGAGCCAGCCGCATTGCCGCTGTAATGCGTTTTGATTCGTTTCCTTAAGTTCGAACGGCTGTTAGGTTTCCCTCTCTGGTCGGGCGAAATACCAACATATAGCAGCGTGTAGCCGTCTGAGGCGATGCAGCCCTCGGTCGGCACACCAGGAGGGATTTCCTTAAACCACCAGAAGTAGACGCCATTTACTGGCGGAACTGGCGATGGCTTGCTCATTACTTCCGTTCTGCTGTAGGTTTTCTCGGGATAAAAATTGAACATGCGGCTTTCCTTGCTGACGTTTTTCCTGATTTTATTCTTTTGCTGTCAGGGAGCGATAGTTTTATGAAGTCTGGAAGGAGAAAGTAATGGGATAGGGTTTTTTATCCGGAGCTGACGTCCAACATCAGAAAGTGTGGCTGTAAGCGATTGATTCTGTAAGTGAGGGGATTTCAGGCAACAAAAAACCCATCAACCTTGAACCAAAACGGCGGGGTTGATGGGCTCCACAAATTGGGGACATCAAAGAAAAGCAGTGGCACTAGTTATGACTGCCCCCTGCAAAAAAAGTTCTGCGCGTAACAAAAATTTTTTCATTACGCGCAAACTTAGGAGTTATCCGAGTCCCGGCCAGATGATGATAATCAGCGTACCCGCCAGCGTCAGCAGCACGTTAGCGATAGCGTACGTGCCCGCATACCCCAGCGCCGGGATGTTGCTGCGCGCGGTATCGCTGATGATTTCCATCGCCGGGGCACAGGTACGCGCCCCCATCATCGCCCCGAAGAGCAGGGCGCGGTTCATGCGCAGCACGTAGGCGCCGAACAGGAAGCAGATCACCACCGGCACCAGGCTGACGATAAGGCCGGAAACCAGCATCTGCCAGCCGACGGCGCCCAGGCTGTGGCCGATGCCGCTGCCCGCGCTTAAGCCGACGCCCGCCATAAACACCATCAGACCGAACTCTTTCACCATGTTCAGCGCGCCCTGCGGAATGTAGCCGAAGGTCGGGTGGTTCGCTCGCAGGAAGCCCAGCATGATCCCGGCGAACAGCAGCCCGGCAGCGTTACCGATGCCGAAGCTAAAGTTGCTGAACTGGAAGGTGATCATCCCGATCATCAGGCCAACGATAAAGAAGGCGCAGAAGGCCAGCAGGTCGGTGACCTGGCTGTGAATGGAGATAAAGCCGATGCGGTCGGCAACGGTTTTTACGCGTCGCGCGTCGCCGCTGACCTGCAGAACGTCGCCTTTGTTGAGCACGACGTTGTCGTCGATGGGCATCTCAATCTGACTGCGGATCACGCGGTTGAGGAAGCAGCCGTGGTCGGTCAGCTTAAGCTGCGCCAGGCGGCGGCCCACGGCGTTGTGGTTTTTCACCACGATCTCTTCGGTGACGATACGCATGTCGAGCAGGTCGCGGTCGAACACCTCTTTGCCGTTACGGAAGCTCGGGTCGAGACGAGCATGGGCGTCCGGGTAACCCACCAGCGCGATGTCGTCGCCCATCTGCAGCACCGCGTCGCCGTCCGGGTTCGCCAGAATGCCGTTGCGGCGGATACGTTCGATGTAGCAGCCCGTCTGGCGGTAAATCCCCAGCTCGCGCAGGTTTTTGCCGTCTGCCCATGCCACCAGCTCCGGCCCGACGCGGTAGGCGCGGATCACCGGAAGATAGACTTTACGTTTGGAGTCGGTATCCAGACCGCGCTCGCGGGCGATTTGCTGGGCGCTGGTCTGCAGATCCTGGTGCTGCAGTTTTGGCAGGTAGCGTGCGCCAACGATCAGGCTCACCAGACCAATCAGATAGGTCAGGGCATAGCCGAGGCTCAGGTGGTCGAGGGCGGTAGAGAGCTGCGCGCCCGCCATGCCGGAATGGCGCAGGGTATCACCGGCACCCACGAGCACGGGGGTGGAGGTCATGGAGCCTGCCAGCATACCGGCCGTGAGCCCGATATCCCAGCCAAACAGTTTGCCCAGCCCTAACGCGATCAGCAGCGCGCTGCCGACCATCACCAGCGCCAGCATCAGATAATTTTTGCCGTCGCGGAAGAAAATTGAAAAAAAGTTAGGTCCCGCTTCTACGCCAACGCAAAAAATAAACAGCATAAAACCTAAGTTCAGCGCGTCCGTGTTAATGCTGAAATGCTGCTGGCCTAATAATAAGGAGACGACTAAAACGCCAATGGAATTACCGAGTTGAACCGAACCCAGGCGCAATTTACCCAGGCAAAGACCCAGCGCCAGTACCACAAATAATAACAGGATGTAATTCCCATTTAACAAGTCTGCGACGTTTATATTCACGGAGGCTAACTTCTTGTTTACCAGTAAGTTGTTGAATGAAAGGACTTTTTGGGCTACTGTTTTCTGGGTCAGGGAAAGGCGTTAACGCTCCCTGTTTCCTGTTTTATTCCCTAAAACATTAGCTGGCGTGTAGTTTAATCGCATTAGCTACTGACAGCTACTGATTATCGCATCACCCTGTGCGTACTTTGGCATGGATTGCCGCACTGCTTTATCTGACTGGGCGTCTACCCGACGAATGTGTATTTGATAGAGATAAGTCAGGAGGATAGTTTGAATATGAAACGAAACTGGGCGGGGGTGATCAGCTGTTTTTTGCTGTTCACGGTCGTGTGCATGTCGCTCGCATTTAATGTGAAGGGCGCGTTCAGGGCGTCCGGGCATCCTGAGCTGGGGCTGCTCTTCTTCACGCTGCCGGGTGCTGCCGCCAGTTTTCTCTCCCGCAAAGGGGAGGTGGTGAAACCGCTTCTCGGTGCCATACTCGCAGCGCCGCTGTGTCTGCTGATGATGCGCTTGCTGTATATTTCAACGCGGAGTTTCTGGCAGGAGCTGGCGTGGCTGCTGAGCGCGGTGTTCTGGTGCGCTCTTGGCGCGCTCTGCTACCTGTTTGTGCGCAGTCTGGTTCAGCACCGACGGCACCACAAATAAAAACGCCCTCACGGTGAGGGCGCCTTTTCATTACTGAGCGGCAAACAGGCCCAGATGTTCTTTGGCGTAGGCTTCAAAGTCGGTGCAACCGCCGATGTGTTTCTGATCGAGGAAGATCTGCGGTACGGTTTCAACCGGCTTACCGACGGTTTTTTCCAGATCGGCTTTGGTGATGCCTTCCGCGTGGATGTCCACATAGCGGAAGTTGAAGTCATCGCGCTCTTCGGTCAGTTTCTCAGCCAGCTCTTTCGCGCGAACACAGTAAGGGCACCCTGGACGACCAAAAATTACTGCAAACATTTCTCTCTCCTCAAAAAAACAAGCCTGACGGCGAATGACACGTATAGTGCCCCATAACCCGCCGTCATTAAAGAAGGTTTCGCCTGTCGTTATAATATCTATGAGCTATGTTTCGCCAATTACACCGCGCACATCATTGCCTATACTGGCTGCCATAGGGTTTTAGCAAGATAAAGAGAGAGAAGATGACGCCAACCATAGACCTGCTCCAGTCCCACCGTTCCATTCGCCACTTCACCGATGAGCCGATTACCGAGGCGCAGCGTGCCGCGATTATTGACAGCGCCAGGGCGACCTCCAGCTCCAGCTTCCTGCAGTGCAGTTCGATTATCCGCATTACCGACCCGGACATGCGCGAGCAGCTGGTCACGCTGACCGGCGGGCAGAAGCATGTGGCGCAGGCGGCAGAGTTCTGGGTGTTCTGCGCCGACTTTAACCGCCATCTGCAAATCTGCCCTGAAGCCGAACTGGGGCTGGCCGAACAGCTGCTGCTGGGCGTGGTGGATACTGCGCTGATGGCGCAAAACGCCTTTACGGCGGCAGAATCGCTGGGGTTAGGCGGCGTCTACATCGGCGGCCTGCGTAATAACATCGAAAGCGTGACCGAGCTGCTGAAGCTGCCAAAACATGTGCTGCCGCTGTTCGGCCTGTGCCTCGGCTGGCCTAACAAGTCAATACCCCAATATGAAGAAATTACAAAACCTCGTCTGCCTGCTGATCTGGTCGTACATGAAAACAGCTACCAGCCAGTGAACATGGAACTTCTACACGAGTACGATGAACAACTAGCTGAATACTACATGACACGCGCAACCAACAACCGCCGTGATACGTGGAGTGATCACATCCGTCGAACGATCATCAAAGAGAACCGCCCGTTCATTCTGGACTACCTGCATAAACAAGGATGGGCTACACGCTAAACTTTCTGTGGCGGTGATGATCTCGCCGCCTTAGATGCTTAATGCCGCTTAGTGAAAAGGCCGTGAATGATCACGAACATAACAAAGTCGATTACGTTTTCGTCGGTGCACTAAAGTGAAATAGCTCTCATAATACCGAGCGAAATTCATCCTTTAACTTCCGCTAAGATGAAGCACATCTTATAATATTAGAAATAAAAAATTTTAAGTTAAATAAAAATATGCAACGTAAAATTAATGTTGATGTTATCGAGCGAGTCATACAGATCATTAACAGTTCTGATGTGGAAGCTTATGAAGGTTATGATTTAAAGTTGCACTCATACAAAAACTATGATGTTGATTGCGAAACAACCATAGATTTTTTTACTAATGTTCTTAATGCAAAAATTGATTTACATAAGAGAAACTCAAGCTATATAGATCGTGAAACTGGCAAAGAATTCTCGAAAATCATCCATCCAGAAGATTTAGACTTGATTGAAGATATTGCATCTAAAATCACAATTATGCCACTGCGGGCGCGATTGTTAGATTTTTTATGGCTATATAAAAAAGGGCGGAAAGGAACTTTTGCCTATGAAGCCAGAAAAATCTATGCATCTTTTACAATAGAGACAGACAAATGGTATTCATTAGTCAGAGATAGCTACCAAAGGTGTTTACGACTACCTAAAATTCTAGAAGATGATATTTTTTCAATCGAAGTCGAAAGAAAAGTTCTGAATTGCTTTTTCAATACTACAGATGATTTTTTGTTTTGTGAAATGGCTTCGTTCATAACTAACACTGGCATTGGGACGGAGCTTGCAGAAAAAATCAATAAAAAAATAAGGAAAGAGATTGTAAGATTTAGGAAAACCCAGAATTATCGTAATGCTCTGACATGTTTGGATATATTGCATGAAAGATATAAGGCTGACATTTACTCTGGGGATGGCGATTATCGATGCCAATTAGTTAATATTGCTCAAGCAAGAGTTTTTAACGAAGAAGGTGAACACTATACTGGCTTGATAGCCATAAGCTCATATAAAAATGCCCTGAAACATTATAAAGCTACAAAAATATCCATCAGAGATAAGTTCGGTGTAGTGCAACAAATTGAAAAATTAAAAGCAAATATTCGACTTGAAGGGAAGATTGCTTCAGAATCAATGGTTATAATCAAGTCTGAACCTTACGATATTTCAGACGAAGTCAATAAAGCCATCAACTTTGTAACGAACAAACCTAATATATTGGTTGTTTTAGTCTATTTCTGCTTCGTAACAGGCAATATTTCTAAAAAAAGCTTAGTCGAAAAATGCGTTGATAGCATAAAGCGTCATCCATTGAGTCACATGTTTGATAATACCGTCGTAGATGCTGAAGGTAGGATTGTGGGTTCGTCTGGAGGAGTTGATATTGATGATATAGACCCAAAAAACATCGAAAACTTACTGATACCTCTTACTACGGAATTCTTCCATGATATTTCGTATAAGGTAAACGGGTTCATCATTCCTGCTCTTCATAAAATTATTGAAGAGCATTATGTAGATTACGACTTTATTAAAGGGATATGTGCTAAATGTGCATTTATCTCTCCCAATAAAAAAACGCTTTTTGCTAAAGCTCTGATGTTTGGTATTGAACGGGATTTTGCTACTTCTGTCCATTTATTAGCACCACTTATCGAAGATACGATAAGGAAAATATTATATGATTTTGGAGATTACACAGCGGTTATTGAAAAAAACGCCAAAAGCACAGAGGTTTCAATCAATACTTTATTGAGTAAAGATAGCGCCAAAAAGGTTTTTGACGAAGATTTTCTTTTCGAAATGAAAATGTTATTAACTAATCCTAATGGCTCTAACTTAAGAAATACAGTTGCGCATGGAATGCTTGATGATGACACGTCGCAAGGAATAGATGTCGTTTATTTTTGGTGGAGGATTCTGCGATGGGTTATTCTATCGGTGATAGTAGATAATGATGAGTATATTAGAATTAAAAGTGAGTGAAGAAATTTTACTTATAATTCATTTACACGCTAAACATTCAAGGCGGCGATGTTCTCGCCGCCTCAGAATCTCATAATGGAATCTAAAAATTGGTAGTATTTGAGAGATCCATGAAATCTTGATACACCAGATAATTATTTTTAGGAAAATGGCGCATTGGCATATCTTCTAGCGACAGGGGTACTCTTCCCAGTTCAAAAGAATCATTACTCAACACCATCTCGTAAAATGCTAAATCAACGCCTCTACCTGATAACGCTTGCATCACTGAATATTTTGCAGAATCTTTGAACCGCAAACCGAAGGTAATATCACTCAGCCTGAACGGATTATCTTGTAATCCTTGCTCAAGGATCACGCGATGTTCTTTTTCATAACACCATTGTGGGGCTTTACTCAATAACACAACTTCATCAATTGCTTTCTTCGCGCTTTTCCTAATTGATTCGGTTGAACCAAACAGCATATCGTAAATCTGTTGTGTCGTAATAAAACGAGAACCGCCATAGTTCAAAGCATAAATATCATAAAAACCATTGTCAGATACATCGTACCCAATACAGAATCCTTTATGTTGATCTGCATAGTGCGACCACATCAACGGACAATCATAATTTTGTGCTAATGATAGAACACCACTAGTATAATTAGTCATTAGATTTTTTTTGATTAGTTCGAGCATATCATTAAGCACGAACACTATATCTTCATCGAAGATTAACAAGAAATCATCAATACCTGATAATACTTGAGCTGCTTCGTGCTCGCCTATTAATTCGATCTTTTCAAGTGTTCGCGGCCCAGTGTATTTTATTTTAGATGCCGCTTCAGTTAGCTCTTTTTTCGTGTTGTCGATTATCAATCTCTTTAGAATATCTTTCAACACATCAACATCATGAATGTTGTCTTTAATTGAAGGGTTGCAATCTAAAGGATCATTGAAGCTGTTAGGGTTAGCGAAATATAGTTGATCACTAACAAGCAAATCTAAGCTGTCAACACTAAAACTTTTATACTTGTAAAGGTGTATTGGAATATTAGAGGGCATCATTTATAACTCTGTGTGGATCGTGATACATTTTCATATCAATCATTTCGACAAACAATACTTTCAATGATGATTCTCGATTGATAGTGTGACGAAGATCAACGAAAGTAGTTATCGGCTTGTGATTTTAGTACTGCTCCAATCAAAAAGGGTGCTATACAGCGTGCTAACCAATTGATGTTTAAATGATGGAGATAATAATGATCAAAAAACCTTGGGAAAGAAGATTAAAAGATCTTGCACATGTACTTACTAGCTGTACGCAAACATACTTTGATCCTGAACTCTTCCGGTTAAATCTTAATCAATTCCTTACCACATCTAGGACAGTAACATTTATTATCCAAAAAAATAAGAAGGAAATTGCTGGTTACGAATCATGGTATAAGCTAAATGTTGTTGATCAATGGCGTGATGATCAATTGATGACTTGGGCTAAAGACTCTCGTAATGTTATTGAAAAAGAGGGTGATTTAGATATGTATAGTGATGCTAAAGCAACACTTATCTTTTCGTACATTGAAGAGCAAGATATTGCCATCTCAACAAAACGTGAATTGCTTGGGATCGGAGTTAAAAAACTTGTTCGTTTAGCTCAAAAAAAATTCCCTTCTGCCGTGTCTGATTCAGCTGTAATAAAATCAGAACGCCGATGGGTTGCAAACACCCTTGAAGACTATGAGCTTTTACATGCTTTGAATATTATTTATAGCCGTATGTATGAATGTTGTAAGTCACTTGGGAATTTATTAGGTAATCCAATCGGTGATGATATTACCACCCCGTCATCATTTGATTCACTTCGCAATGAAAAAAGGCATGTTAGTTATTTTAAATTAAATGACTATTCAACTGGCAAAGTATCAATTAATTCAACGCGGTATGATGAAGGCTTGATTCCGGATAGCGTTAAAGAAAAAGTTAGCTTAATTGAAGATATTGGTACTATTAATTGTATCGATGATCTTGTTAAACATATTTCAAAGCTTGTTGAAATCAATTTCAATACATATGGACATCTTGTACAGACAATGTTCCTTTTTGACAGGGAGTATCGTGTTATTGATATCTTAAGTACACACTTCGATGATCAATCCGATAAGTATATATTTTGGCGGGTCGCGGCAGATCGGGCTAAGATGATGGACGCCTTTGGGTTAGCTTGGGCTTCAGAATTGTGGCTAAGAAAACAAGATGTTAAATCGAATGGTTTTGTCCGTAACATGCCAATAATTGGTGAAAGATTACAGGTGGTTGGTATTGATGCTAAAAATAATCAGAAAACTATCAATTGGAATATTTTAAGAGAAACAGAAGAAAGCCAGCCGTCATTAGAGTTAATTGAAACAGATAAAGATAATGAAGGAAAGGGCTATTTTATGCGTCCAGTTTTAAAAGCCATAGGCGCTGATATCAGTATGTTAAACAGTTAATACGAAAGTTTAATATGATAAATTAACAGAGATTTATGTTCGCTGATATGATGTATCTCTAATGAGATACATCATATCATGTAAAGTGGCAATTTCTTAAGTGGGTTCTGTCAAACCAAAAAGGTACTCTCGAAAACTTGATCAACTGCGTACTTTCAAACGCTCGATCTTTTACGTGTATGTGAAGTTTTGAATCCTGTCCTGTTTCATCGTTGGAAGCTATCAATAAATAATTTCTGTGAGAATGTAACACTTAGTTCACTTCTTCCGCGATTGTTCACAATTCCCGCAAATATTTTTTCTCATAAATACCAGTACAGAATTACGTAAACAGAGAGAAAAAATTACGTGGAATACTCAACAAAAAGCACGATTGCGAAGCGGTACGGTTTCGACATGAAAAGCGTTACTACGTGGCTGAACGAACGGGGCGCGGATTCGCTGGTGTTCTGACAAGTGGCGTTTCCGCGAACCAGAGGTCACAGAATGGGTGGTTAAGAACATTATCACCCCGTTACGCGAGGTAGATAACAAAGAGGCGATGGTTCAGGCGAAGTTACGCAAGCTCGATGCAGAAGCGCGGATCATGGAAATGAAAGCCCGTGAGACAGCAGGATCATTAATCCCGGTTGCGTTGGTCGAATCCTCGATTAGTAAGTTTTCCTCATTAGTTCGCACTGCAATGTTTCAAATCGCAACTACTCAGGCGCAAGCCATTATCGAGGCTGCAACCGATACCCGTTCGATCAAAGCGTTTATGAACGAGATTATTACTGAACGTCTGAACGAAATCAGCAAACAGATGGATCAGGGTGAATTTTTAGATGATGAAGAAATAACCCAACATTCAGAAGACGAGGATCAGACCGATGGAAGTAATCAAAACAATAGTAACGTTAGAAATCCTGTTCAAGACGATGACAGTATTGTTAGCGGGGTACCAGCCGGTCAATCAGAACGTCCTGAATCAATATGATGAAGAGCTGGCCAACTACTACATGACGCGCGGCAGCAATAACCGTCGCGACACCTGGACTGACCATATTCGTCGCACCATCATCAAAGAAAACCGCCCGTTTATTCTTGATTACCTCCACAAACAGGGGTGGGCGACGCGATAGTCCATTCCTCCTGCGCCTGCCTGCGTATATGATATGCAGGCTTTTTCCATGTCTTCAGAGAGGTGCAGGGTGAAAATTGCCATATTGTCCCGGGATGGAACGCTCTATTCATGTAAGCGCCTGCGAGAAGCGGCGGCGAAACGCGGGCATCAGGTTGAGATCCTCGACCCGATGTCCTGCTATATGAACATCGACCCGGCCGCTTCGTCGATTCACTACAAAGGCCGCAAGCTGCCGCATTTTGATGCGGTGATCCCGCGCATCGGCTCCCAGATCACCTATTACGGCACCGCCGCGCTGCGCCAGTTCGAGATGCTGGGCAGCTACCCGCTCAACGAGTCCGTCGCCATTTCCCGCGCCCGCGACAAGCTGCGCTCGTTGCAGCTGCTCGCCCGCCAGGGAATCGATCTTCCCGTCACCGGGATTGCCCATTCCCCGGACGACACCAGCGATCTTATCGATATGGTGGGCGGCGCGCCTTTAGTGATCAAGCTGGTGGAAGGCACGCAGGGCATTGGCGTGGTGCTGGCGGAGACCCGTCAGGCGGCGGAGAGCGTGATTGACGCCTTTCGCGGTCTGAATGCGCATATTCTGGTACAGGAGTACATCGAAGAGGCGAAAGGGCGCGATATTCGCTGCTTTGTGGTAGGTAACGAGGTCGTGGCGGCTATCGAGCGTCAGGCCAAAGAGGGCGATTTCCGCTCTAACCTCCACCGCGGCGGCGTGGCGCGGGTGGCTGATATCAGCGACCGCGAGCGGGAAATTGCCGTCAAAGCGGCGCAAACCCTCGGGCTGGACGTTGCAGGCGTGGACCTTCTGCGGGCGACGCGCGGGCCGCTGGTCATGGAGGTGAATGCCTCGCCGGGGCTGGAAGGCGTGGAAAAAACCACAGGGGTCGATATTGCAGGTAAAATGATCGCATGGATCGAACGTCATGCGACGCCGGGCTACTGTCTTAAAACGGGCGGTTAAATGGATTACCGTGCGCTTTTTGAGTACCCTATGCGAAGTTTTTATTAAAGAGGCTGCACAGCGATGGATTTACAGGTCGTTCCTACACTGGATACGTTACGTCAATGGCTTGATGATGCCGGGATCACGTTCTTTGAATGCGATTCCTGCCAGGCGCTGCATCTGCCTCACATGCAGAATTTCGATGGCATTTTCGATGCCAAAATCGATCTGATTAACGACGTGATCCTATTTTCCGCGCTGGCCGAAGTGAAGCCGTCCGCGCTGCTGGCGCTGGCCTCCGATCTCTCGGCGATCAACGCCAGTTCTTTGACGGTGAAAGCATTTCTCGATATACAGGATGATAATCTGCCGAAACTGGTGGTTTGCCAGTCTTTATTCTCCGGTGCCGGGCTGTCGTTCAAGCAGTTCGCCTGGTTTATGCGCTTGAGTGAAGAGCAAATTTCCATGGTAATGATGGAAGCCAATGCACACCATCTGCTGTATAGCGCGGAAGATGATGCAGAGAATAATGATGCATCTCCCAATTTTCTTCACTAAGCCTGTCTGACTTTTGCGCAGTCGCTGCCAGAGCGGCTGCATAAGGCCATTTTTTCTGCTGCTTTTAACCTTTCTTTAAAGAATATTTCACCTCCTCAAAGGCCATTTCGGCTTATCACGTAGACTTAACCTGCATAAAAAATTGATAAAAGGCGTTTTTTCGTCTGGGCTATAGCCGGAGACACGGGCTACAGTTATTCTTGCGATGCTTAAAAAAGCGAGCGGAAGCTGCCGGGTAAAGAGGTTTCTTTTTATTTTGAGCAGAGCGACAAACTATGCATGATTTTTGCATATATCCAGATTGCACAGTTTTAGTTCGTTTGTTAACGAGCTTTCAGAAGGAATAACACTATGATCGCCTTGAATAAAAAATGGTTATCGGGTCTGGTTGCGGGTGCTCTGATGGCCGTCTCTGCCGGCACGCTCGCTGCGGAACAAAAAACGCTGCACGTTTACAACTGGTCTGACTATATTGCGCCGGACACGGTGGCAAATTTTGAAAAAGAGACCGGCATTAAGGTGGTTTACGACGTTTTCGATTCCAACGAAGTGCTGGAAGGAAAGCTGATGGCGGGCAGCACCGGGTTTGACCTGGTCGTGCCTTCCGCGAGCTTCCTGGAGCGTCAGCTGACGGCGGGTGTGTTCCAGCCGCTGGATAAAAGCAAATTATCGAACTGGAAAAACCTCGATCCGGAAGTGCTGAAGCTGGTCGCCAAGCATGACCCGGATAACAAATACGCCATGCCTTACCTGTGGGCGACCACCGGTATCGGCTACAACGTGGATAAAGTCAAAGCCGCGCTGGGCCCGGACGTTAAGCTGGACAGCTGGGACGTGGTGCTGAAGCCGGAAAACCTCGAGAAGCTGAAAAGCTGCGGCGTCTCCTTCCTCGATGCGCCGGAAGAGATTTTTGCCACCGTGCTGAACTACCTGGGCAAAGATCCGAACAGCAACAAGGCGGATGACTACACCGGCCCGGCGACCGATCTGCTGCTGAAGCTGCGTCCGAATATCCGTTACTTCCATTCGTCTCAGTACATCAACGACCTGGCGAACGGCGACATCTGCGTGGCGATCGGCTGGGCAGGGGACGTGTGGCAGGCGGCTAACCGCGCGAAAGAGGCGAAAAACGGTGTGAACGTCTCTTACTTCATTCCAAAAGAGGGGGCGCTGGCGTTCTTCGACGTCTTCGCGATGCCTGCTGATGCGAAAAACAAAGACGAAGCGTATCAGTTCCTTAACTACCTGATGCGTCCTGAGGTGATCGCCCACATCAGCGACCACGTGTACTACGCGAACGGTAACAAGGCCTCCGTGCCGCTGGTCAGCGAAGCGATCCGCAGTAACCCGGCAATCTATCCGCCGGCGGACGTGTTCGCCAAGCTGTTTACCCTGAAGGTTCAGGATCCAAAAATTGACCGCGTCCGTACCCGTGCGTGGACTAAGGTGAAAAGCGGTAAATAATTTACCGTGAGTCGTAGGCCGGGCAAGCGCACCGCCCCCGGCAACGGGCGCACCGTTCTGGTGCGCCTGCACCATGATTTGATTTATGCCGGAGAGCACCCCGTGAATGACGCGATCCCCCGCCCGCAGGCGAAAGTCCGTAAAGCGCTGACCCCGCTTCTTGAAATTCGTAACCTCACCAAATCTTTTGATGGCCAGCATGCCGTGGACGACGTCAGCCTGACTATCTATAAAGGCGAAATATTCGCGCTACTGGGCGCCTCGGGCTGCGGTAAATCGACCCTGCTGCGTATGCTGGCCGGTTTTGAACAGCCCACCGCCGGGCAGATTATGCTCGATGGCGTGGATCTCTCCAGCGTGCCGCCGTACCAGCGCCCGATTAACATGATGTTCCAGTCCTACGCGCTGTTTCCGCACATGACGGTGGAGCAGAATATCGCCTTTGGCCTGAAGCAGGACAAGCTGCCGAAAGCCGAAATCACCGCGCGCGTGGCAGAAATGCTAAGCCTCGTTCACATGCAGGAGTTCGCGAAGCGTAAGCCGCACCAGCTTTCCGGTGGCCAGCGTCAGCGCGTGGCCCTGGCGAGAAGCCTGGCGAAACGCCCGAAGCTGCTGCTGCTCGACGAGCCGATGGGTGCCCTGGACAAAAAGCTGCGCGATCGCATGCAGCTGGAAGTGGTGGATATCCTCGAGCGCGTGGGCGTGACCTGCGTGATGGTCACCCATGACCAGGAAGAGGCCATGACCATGGCCGGTCGTATCGCGATCATGAACCGCGGTAAGTTCGTGCAGATTGGCGAGCCGGAAGAGATTTACGAGCATCCGACCACCCGCTACAGTGCGGAGTTCATCGGCTCGGTTAACGTCTTCGAAGGACTGCTGAAGGATCGTCAGGAGGATGGTCTGGTCATCGAATCGCCGGGGCTGCAGCATCCGCTTAAGGTCGATCCTGACAGTTCGGTAGTGGACAACGTGCCGGTCTACGTGGCGCTGCGCCCGGAGAAGATCATGCTCTGTGACGATCCGCCTGCCGACGGTTACAACTTTGCCGTCGGCGAAGTGGTGCACATTGCCTATCTGGGCGATCTGTCCATCTACCACGTGCGCCTGAAAAGCGGACAGATGCTCAGCGCCCAGCTGCAGAACGAACATCGCTACCGGAAGGGCCAGCCGACCTGGGGCGACGAAGTGCGCCTGTGCTGGGACGCGGACAGCTGCGTTGTGCTGACGGTATAAGGAGCGATCATGAGCACACTTGAACCTCCAGCCCGTGCAGCCAAACCGGGCGGCTTTGCCCACTGGCTGACGCGCCTTAAGATGAACCACGGCCGCAAGCTGGTAATCGCCATGCCGTACGTGTGGCTGATCCTGCTGTTCCTGCTGCCGTTCCTGATCGTGTTTAAGATCAGCCTGGCGGAGATGGCCCGGGCGATCCCGCCGTATACCGATCTGTGGGAGTGGGCCGACGGACAGCTGACGCTGACCTTGAACCTGGGTAACTTCCTGCAGCTCACCGAGGATCCGCTCTATTTCGAAGCGTATCTGCAGTCGCTGCAGGTGGCGGCGATCTCGACGCTCTGCTGTCTGGCGATGGGCTACCCGCTGGCGTGGGCGGTGGCGCACAGCAAGCCATCGACGCGCAATATCCTGCTGCTGCTGGTGATCCTGCCGTCGTGGACCTCGTTCCTGATCCGCGTTTACGCGTGGATGGGGATCCTGAAAAACAACGGCGTGCTGAATAACTTCCTGATGTGGCTCGGGGTTATCGATCAGCCGCTAACGATCCTGCACACTAACCTTGCGGTCTATATCGGCATTGTGTACGCCTATCTGCCGTTTATGGTGCTGCCGATCTATACGGCCCTGACGCGGATTGATTACTCGCTGGTGGAAGCGTCGCTCGATCTCGGCGCCCGTCCGCTGAAAACCTTCTTCAGCGTCATTGTCCCGCTGACCAAGGGCGGCATTATCGCCGGGTCGATGCTGGTCTTTATTCCGGCGGTCGGGGAGTTTGTGATCCCGGAACTGCTCGGGGGGCCGGACAGCATCATGATTGGCCGCGTCCTGTGGCAGGAATTCTTCAATAACCGCGACTGGCCGGTGGCGTCGGCGGTGGCGATTATCATGCTCCTGCTGCTGATCGTCCCGATCATGTGGTTCCACAAGCATCAGCAGAAACAGATGGGAGATCGCGGATGAACAACCTACCGGTAGTACGCTCCCCGTGGCGAATTCTGATCCTCATTATCGGCTTTACCTTCCTGTATGCGCCGATGCTGATGCTGGTGATCTACTCGTTCAACAGCTCTAAGCTGGTGACGGTCTGGGCGGGCTGGTCGACGCGCTGGTACAGCGAGCTGTTCCACGACGACGCGATGATGAGCGCGGTGGGGCTGAGCCTGACCATTGCTGCCCTGGCGGCCACGATGGCCTGCGTTCTGGGCACCATCGCCGCGCTGGTGATGGTGCGCTTCGGGCGTTTTCGCGGGTCGAACGGGTTTGCCTTCATGATCACCGCCCCGCTGGTGATGCCGGACGTGATAACCGGCCTGTCGCTGCTGCTGCTGTTCGTGGCGCTGGCGCACGCCATCGGCTGGCCGGCGGATCGCGGTATGCTCACCATCTGGCTGGCGCACGTGACTTTCTGTACCGCGTATGTCGCGGTGGTGATCTCTTCGCGCCTGCGCGAGCTGGATCGCTCCATCGAAGAGGCGGCGATGGATCTCGGCGCCACGCCGTTGAAGGTCTTCTTCATCATCACGCTGCCGATGATCATGCCGGCGGTGATCTCCGGCTGGCTGCTGGCATTCACGCTGTCGCTGGACGATCTGGTTATCGCCAGCTTTGTCTCCGGCCCGGGCGCGACGACGCTGCCGATGCTGGTTTTCTCCAGCGTGCGCATGGGAGTCAACCCGGAGATCAACGCCCTGGCCTCTATCATCCTCGGCGTGGTCGGAATTGTCGGATTTATCGCCTGGTATTTGATGGCGCGCGCGGAAAAACAGCGCGTGCGCGATATCCAGCGTGCAAGACGCGGCTGAAGCATTTAAAATTTCCAGTGATGTGCCGCGCATGACGCGGCACTGTTTTTCAGGGAAGTAAAACATTGGGATTATTAAAAAAATCACGTCTTACGCACGCCCGTCCTAACGTTCCTGCGCTGGTGCAGGTGGCGGCGCTCGCCATTATTATGATCCGCTGCCTGGACGTGCTGATGATTCTGAATACCCTGGGCGTGCGCGGCATCGGGGAATTCATTCACCGCAGCGTGCAGACGTGGAACCTGACGCTGGTCTTTTTGAGCAGTCTGGTGCTGGTGTTTATCGAGATCTACTGCGCGTTTTCGCTGGTTAAAGGGCGCAACTGGGCGCGCTGGGTCTATCTGCTCACGCAAATTACCGCCGCCAGCTATCTGTGGGCCGCCTCGCTGGGCTATGGCTACCCGGAGCTGTTCAGCATTGCCGGTGGCTCAAAGCGCGAGATTTTCCATGCGCTGGTCCTGCAGAAGCTGCCGGATATGCTGGTGCTCTGCCTGCTTTATATTCCTGCCTCCAGTCGGCGGTTCTTCCGTCTGCAATAATGTGTATAATCGCAGCCCTCGTTTTCCTTAAGGTTTTCATATGCAGTGCGCACTCTATGACGCCGGACGCTGTCGCTCCTGTCAGTGGATAGAACAGCCGGTCTCTCAACAACTGACCGCCAAAATGGCCGACCTGCAACAGCTGCTGGCAGCACGCGCGGTGGGCGAGTGGTGCGCACCCGTCACCGGCCCTGAGCAGGGCTTTCGCAACAAAGCCAAAATGGTGGTCAGCGGCAGCGTTGAAAAACCATTGCTGGGGATGCTGCACCGCGACGGCACGCCGGAAGACTTAACCCACTGCCCGCTGTATCCCGCCTCGTTTGAGCCGGTTTTTGCCGCACTGAAGCCGTTTATCGCTCGCGCGGGGTTAACGCCTTATAACGTCGCCCGCAGGCGCGGCGAGCTGAAGTACCTTCTCCTGACCGAAAGCCAGAAAGACGGCGGGATGATGCTGCGCTTCGTGCTGCGTTCGGAAGCCAAGCTGGAGCAGCTGCGCGCGGCGCTGCCTTGGCTGCAGGAACAGCTTCCCCAGTTAAAGGTGATTACCGCAAATATTCAGCCGGTGCATATGGCAATCATGGAAGGGGAGAAAGAGATTTTCTTCACCGACCAGCACGCGCTGGCGGAGAGCTTCAACGGCGTGCCGCTGTGGATCCGCCCGCAAAGCTTCTTCCAGACCAACCCGACCGTGGCAAGCAGCCTGTACGCCACCGCCCGCGACTGGGTGCGCGCGTTAAACATCAAGCATATGTGGGATCTGTTTTGCGGCGTGGGCGGTTTTGGTCTGCACTGCGCCACGCCTGAGATGCAGCTCACCGGAATTGAGATCTCTGCCGAGGCGATTGCCTGCGCGAAACAGTCCGCCGCTGAACTGGGGTTAACCAATCTGCACTTCCAGGCGCTGGACTCCACGCAGTTTGCCACCGGTCAGGGCAACGTGCCGGAGCTTGTGCTGGTCAATCCGCCGCGCCGTGGCATTGGAAATGCGCTGTGCGACTACCTGAGCCAGATGGCGCCCGATTTTATCGTCTACTCCAGCTGCAACGCGCAGACCATGGCGAAAGACATCGCCAGCCTGCCGGGCTACCGCATTGAGCGGGTACAGCTTTTTGATATGTTCCCGCACACCGCGCATTATGAAGTGCTGACGTTGCTCGTGAAATCTTAAACAAAATGTGAACTCTGCCGGCCCACAAAATCAGGTAAGCTTACGTCATAAGAGATGAATAAAGGCTTACCCATGAAGCAGATCCTGCTGGTGGAAGATGACCACGATATCGCGGCGCTTCTGCGACTCAATTTAGAAGACGAAGGCTACGCCATTACCCACGAGCCCGACGGGGGCAACGCCCTGCAGCGCCTTGAAAAACAGCCGTGGGATGCGGTGATCCTCGACCTGATGTTGCCCAACGTTGACGGCCTGGAAATTTGCCGCCGCATCCGTCAGATGACCCGCTACCTGCCGGTGATCATCATCAGCGCCCGCAGCAGCGAAACCGACCGCATCACCGGGCTGGAAACCGGCGCCGATGACTACCTCGCCAAACCCTTTTCGGTGCAGGAGCTGATTGCCCGCATCAAAGCGCTGTTCCGCCGCCAGCAGGCGATGGGGCAGGCGCAGGCTGACGGGCAAATTCAGGCCCACGGCCTGACGATCGATCCGCTGGCGCGCAGCGTGCTGCTTCACGGCCAGGCGGTGGATCTCACCCCGCGCGAATTCGAACTGCTGTACTTCTTCGCCCGCCATCCCGGCGAGGTGTTTTCCCGTCTGGCGCTACTAGAGCAGGTGTGGGGCTATCAGCACGAAGGCTATGAGCACACCGTCAACACCCATATCAACCGCCTGCGCATCAAGATTGAGAAGGACGCCGCCGAGCCGGAGATTATTCGCACCGTCTGGGGCAAGGGCTATAAATTTGCGGAGCCAAACCATCATGCGCCGCTTTAGCCTGAGCCAGCGCCTGACGTTGCTGTTTGTCCTGCTGATGATGCTCTGCGCCACCGTCGCCTGCGCGGTACAGCTCTACAGCAGTATGCAGTACGGCAATGCGATGGTGCAGCGGTTGTCGGGCGGGCTGGCGCAGCAGATCGTCCAGCGGGAACCGATTCTGGACGGGCAGGGCAGGGTCGACCGCAGCGCGCTGAAACCGCTGTTTGACCGGCTGATGACCTTTAATCCGAGCGTTGAGCTGTATGTTATCTCGCCGGACGGCGATATCCTGGCCGACGCCGCACCGCCGGGCCATATTCAGCGGCAAAAAATCGACCTGGCACCGGTTCAGACCTTCCTGAGCGGTACCGCCATACCGGTACTGGGCGACGATCCGCGCAGTCAAAATAAAAAAGTGTTCAGCGCCACGCCGCTGCGACAGGACGGCGAGCTTAAGGGCTACCTGTACATTATTTTGCAGGGCGAGGAGTCGAACGCGCTGGCGGAAATGGCCTGGCATAAGGCGCTCTGGAGCACGGTGCTCTGGTCATTGCTGTGGGTCGCGTTGTTTGGCCTGCTGGCGGGACTGCTGGTCTGGTACTGGGTGACGCGTCCGGTTAAGCGCCTGACGGAGGAGGTCACCGGCCTGGAGCAGGACAGCATTAGCGCAATCAGGCTGCTGGCAGCGCAGCCGCCGGACGCCGCGGCCAATGACGAAGTGGCTCTGCTGCGCAACAGTTTTATCGAGCTGGCGCGGAAAATCACCCGCCAGTGGGACCAGCTGGCCGACAGCGATCGCCAGCGCAGGGAGTTTATCGCCAATATTTCGCACGATCTCCGCACGCCGCTCACCTCGCTGCTGGGCTATCTGGAAACCCTGTCGCTCAAATCCGCCACCCTGACGCCGCAGGAGCACCAGCAGTATCTCGCCACCGCGCTGCGTCAGGGACAAAAGGTACGTCATCTTTCGCAGCAGCTGTTCGAGCTGGCGCGCCTTGAGCACGGCGGCATTAAGCCGCAGCGCGAGCGTTTCGCGATGGGAGAGCTGATTTCCGACGTGGCGCAGAAGTTTGAGCTCACCGCCCGCACGCGCGAGGTCAATCTGCATATTGACGTGCCGGGGCCCCTGCCGCTGGTCAATGCCGATGTGTCGATGATCGAGCGCGTGGTGACCAACCTTCTGGATAACGCGATGCGCCATACGCCCACCGGCGGGGAAATTCGTCTGGCGGTCTGGCAGGAGAATGAACAGCTTCAGGTCGAAGTAGCCGACACCGGAACGGGGGTGGATGCCTCGCTGCGCGACGATCTGTTCCAGCGGCCGTCGGCGCTGAATACCCAGGCAGCGCGGGAGAACCGCGGTGGGTTAGGGCTGTTAATCGTTAAGCGTATGCTGGAGCTGCACGGCGGCGGGATCAGGCTGATGGAGTCGGTGAGCGGGGCGCGGTTCAGGTTCTTTGTACCGCTGTGAGAGAGTGCCGGGTAAGGCGAAGCCGCCACCCGGCAAAAGAGATTACTGCGGGAACCACTGGTCGCTGATTTTCTGATACGTGCCGTCCGCTTTAATTGCCTTCAGCGCGCCGTTCAGTTTTTCCAGCAGGGCCTTGTTATCCGGACGCACCGCGATGCCGAGGCCCGTGCCGAAGTACTGCGGGTCGGTGACTTTCTCGGTCGCCGTACCCAGCTGCGGATTGGTTTTCAGCCATTCGTTCACCACGGCGGTGTCGCCGAATACGCCATCAATACGGCCGTTTTTCAGGTCGATAATCGCGTTCTGGTAGCTGTCATAGGCCACGGTCTTCACTTCAGGATGCTTGTCCTGCAGGTATTTCTGGTGCGTGGTGCCGTTTTCCATCCCGATGCGTTTGCCTTTCAGCTCGTCGAAGGACTTGTACGCCCCTTTCTTCGCAATCACTACCGCCGAGTTGGCGTAGTACGGGTCGGTAAATGCCACCTGCTTGCTGCGCTCCGGCGTGATGTCCATCCCGGAGATTACCGCATCGTATTTTTTGAATTTCAGCGACGGGATCAGGCTGTCAAACGCGTGGTTGGTAAAGGTGCAGTCGGCCTGCATCTGCTTGCACAGCGCTTTCGCCAGGTCGATATCGAAACCGACGATCTGGTTGCTGGCATCCAGCGATTCAAACGGCGGATAAGTCGCCGAAACGCCAAAATTGATTTTATCAGCAGCGGATGCGCCAGCGGCGAAGGTTGCCAGTAGTGCGGCCAGAACTAACTTTTTCATTGTAATGCTCCCGTCTGTCTTATTTATGCGCCGTGTCTGCGGCATGGATGTACAATGCCATTTAATGAATTTATATGCAATAAAAATGATTAAATATTATTTTAATGGCAAAAAAAAGCGGATAACCCATCAGGTTACCCGCTCTGTGAATATCGTTTTATGCACTCGCGTGGTTAATTTCTGCGCTCAAACGCTAACGCTTTACGCTCAATCAGGCGCATCATCAGCGTCAGCAGGCCGTTTACCACCAGATAGACCACGCCGGCCGCGCCGAACACCATCACGTCATAGGTGCGCCCGTACAGCAACTGCCCGTGGCCCATAACTTCCATCAGGGTGATGGTGTAGGCCAGAGAGGTACTCTTGAACACCAGCACCACTTCGTTGGAGTAGGAGGAGAGTGCGCGCTTAAAGGCGTACGGCAGCAGGATTGCCAGCGTGTCTTTCTTGCTCATGCCCAGCGCCCCGCAGGACTGCCATTGTCCTTCCGGGATGGCGCGGATCGCACCAAAGAACAGCTGCGTGGTATAGGCCGCACTGTTCAACGAAAGGGCAATCAGGGCGCACAGCCACGGCTCAGAGAGCAGGTGCCAGATAACCGGATACTCCTGCAGCGACGGGAACTGGCCCGGGCCGTAGTAAATCAGGAAGATCTGCACCAGCAGCGGCGTACCGGTAAACAGGGTGATATAGCCGCGCACGATCCACACCAGCACCGGCGTTTTCAGCGTCAGGACGATGGTGAAGATAAGGGCCAGGATCAGCGCCACGATAATGGACGCCACGGTCAGCGTCAGGCTGGTGTGCAGCCCTTTCATCAGCTCGGGAAAATATTCAAGCATCAGCCTGGTCTCCGTTCAAAGCGCGTCGCACGCAGGTCAATACGCTTGAGGATGTACTGACTGAGCAACGTGATCACCAGGTAGATAGCCGCCGCCACGATGTACCACGTAAAAGGTTCCTGGGTACGGGTGGCGATGCTTTTGGTTTGCAGCATTAAATCGTTAACGCTGATCAGGCTCACCAGCGCGGTATCTTTCAGCAATACCAGCCACTGGTTACCCAGCCCCGGCAGGGCGTGGCGCCACATCTGCGGCATCACCAGACGGAAGAAGATGGCTGATTTCGACAGGCCTAACGCCTGACCCGACTCCCACTGCCCCTGCGGTACGGCCTTCAGCGCACCGCGCAGGGTTTGCGACGCGTACGCGGAGTAGAGCAGGGAGAGGGCAATCACGCCGCACAGGAACGGGCTGACGTCGAAGTTTTCAATCTGCATCTGCACCGGGATCTGCGCAAAGCCAAGATTGAGGGTGAAGCCGTCCGACAGCGTCAGCAGCAGCTGCGAGGAGCCGAAATAGATGAACAGGACCACCAGAATTTCCGGCAGCCCACGCAGCACGGTGACCAGCGCGGATCCTGTCCAGGCGACGGGGAACCATTTCGCGGATTCCCACACCGCAAAGAACATCGCCAGCACGAGGCCGATAATCAGTGCGCAAACGGCAAGGCCGACGGTCATCCCGGCGGCGCTTGCTAAAGGAAATATTTCATTCATCAGGAATTACTTCTGGAACCATTTTTTGTAGATGGTTTCGTAGGTGCCGTCTTTCTTCACTTTTTCCAGCGCAGCGTTGAATTTCTGCTGCAGCTCGGTGTTGCCCTGACGAACGGCAATCCCCAGACCGGTACCGAAGTAATCCTTATCGGTCACTTTGTCGCCCACTGGCGCCAGTTTGTCGTTGGCTTTCAGCCACTCGGTCACGACAGCGGTATCACCAAATACGCCGTCGATACGGCCATTCTGCAGATCCAGCTTCGCGTTCTGGTAGCTGTCATACGGAACGGTGGTGATTTCCGGGTGTTTATCCATGATGAATTTCTGGTGCGTGGTGCCGTTCTGCACGCCCACTTTCTTGCCTTTCAGCTGATCGACAGAGGTGAATTTACCTTTCTGACCAATAAACAGGGCGGAGTTGTCATAGTAAGGGGTGGTGAATAGCACCTGCTTTTCACGCTCAGGGGTGATGTCCATACCGGCCATGACGGCGTCAATACGGCGGAACTTCAGGCTTGGGATCAGGCTGTCGAACGCCTGGTTGCTGAAGGTACAGGTTGCATCGATCTCTTTACACAGGGCGTTTGCCAGGTCTACGTCGAAGCCAACAATTTTATTGTTCGCATCAATGGACTCAAACGGAGGGTAAGAGGCTTCCGTGGCGAAACGAATAGTCTGGGCTGCGGTAGCGGAAAGGGTAACGCCAGCAAGCAGCACGGCAAGTAATACTTTTTTCATTATATTTCCCCTGACACAATCAATGAGATAAATAGTTTTTGAAGGCATCGGTTTGCGGGTTCGCGAAGCAGCTCGCGTCACCTTGCTCAACGATGTACCCGTTTTCCATGTAGACCACACGGCTGGCGGTTTTACGCGCCACTTCCACTTCGTGGGTAACGATGACCTGCGTGATATTGGTTTCCGCCAGCTCGCGAATAATGCTCACGATCTGGGCAGTGATTTCCGGGTCCAGCGCCGCGGTCGGTTCATCAAACAGCAGTACCGCAGGCTCCATCATCAGCGCGCGGGCAATGGCTACGCGCTGCTGCTGACCCCCGGAGAGGTGCAGCGGATAGCGGTCGCTGTAGGGCTTAAGGCGCAGACGCTCCAGCAGCTTTTCGGCACGCGCGATGGCCTGCTCCTTGCTTAACCCCAGCACGCGGCACGGGGCTTCAATCAGGTTTTGCAGGACGGTCAGATGCGGCCAGAGATTGTATTGCTGGAAGACCATGCCGACGTTTTGACGCAGCTCGCGAATCGCTTTATCTGACGGGGTTTTCGCGAAATCAAAATGGTTACCGGCGATAGCCAGCGTACCGGAACGGGGCATTTCAAGCAGATTAAGGACGCGCAGAAGGGAGCTTTTGCCTGCACCGCTTGGGCCAAGTAAAACCAGCGTTTCGCCTTCTGGGCAGTTCAGCGTGATGTCAAACAGCGCCTGGTGTGCGCCGTAGAAGCAGTTAATGCCGTTTAGTTTAATACTCATCGGGGCAGTCTTTACTCATCCAGGCAATCTATAGCAATTGAGGCCGCAGATAGTACCGTTGACAGAATAGTTATGCAATATTTCTGCGTTAAAAGTTAAATATAACCCGTATTTCCTCTTAAACATAGCACAAAATAGCGAACGGCAAGGTCGGCGAGTATAAATGTCGGCATTCCGCACGAAATGCCGGACATTTTACGGGGGTAACATTTTTATCACTGATGATTTAGCGGTTCTCAATCGACTGGCGCAGCGTGCCGGCCGGGGCATGAACGCTGCCGCCGATGTAGCGCACGTCGTCCACCGCCCAGCACTGGCCTTCACGGATCATCAGCACTTCATCCTGCCAGGTCTGGGTTCCCTGGGTCAGCTTCACGCGCAGCGGAATGTTCCGCGCATCGGTGTTCGGGATGGTTGACGCGCTGGCCACCTCGGCGCTGTCCGGCAGCGTGGCGCGGCTCGAGAACGGATCGGATTTCAGCAGAGCGTTATGCTGCGGATCGCGGGTGGCGTCGTTGAGCAGTTTTGCCAGGTTATCGCTCAGGTACGGGCGCAGGGCGGTCAGGTCATTCCCGCGATGCTGAATGCGGTAATCATAAAATTGTTGCGCCACGGTATCCGGGCCGCCGTCGATGCAGGGGCCGCTGCGGGTACCGATATCCTTAAAGGCTGGCGTGACCGTGGTGGTACAGGCGCTGAGCACCAGCGCGCAGGGCACTAAAAGTGTTAAAGCAGAGTAGCGCATGTTGATTTCCTTATTTATTAACTATCCTTTCAATCATAGCGTAACGAACCGATAATGCTGTGCCTAAGGCATTGAACGCTAAAGAAGGAGAAAAGAATGCAGTTTTCAACAACGCCAACCCTGGAAGGACAAACCATCACCGAGTATTGCGGCGTGGTTACCGGCGAAGCGATTCTCGGCGCGAACATTTTCCGGGATTTCTTTGCCGGCATTCGTGACATCGTCGGTGGACGCTCCGGCGCGTACGAAAAAGAGCTGCGTAAAGCGCGAGAAATTGCGTTTAAGGAGCTCGGCGAGCAGGCAAAAGCGCTGGGCGCGGACGCCGTTGTGGGAATCGATATTGATTATGAAACCGTCGGCAAAGATTCCAGCATGCTGATGGTGAGCGTAAGCGGCACGGCGGTGAAAACCCGTCGATGAAGCGTTCGCTTTCAACGCTCCTGCTGGCGATGTTGCTGGCAGGATGCGCCCCGGAAAAAGGTATCGTTGATAAAGGCGCCTACGAGCTGGATACGCGCCATCAGGCGCAGGCGGCCTATCCGCGTATCAAGGTGCTGGTAATCCACTATACCGCCGATGACTTCGACACCTCGCTTGCGACCTTAACCGACAAAAACGTCAGCTCGCATTATCTGATCCCCGCGAAGCCCCCTGCGCCGGACGGCAAGCCGCGCATCTGGCAGCTGGTGCCGGAGAGCGAGCTGGCCTGGCATGCCGGCATCAGCTTCTGGCGCGGCACCAACCGCATCAATGATACGTCTGTCGGCATTGAGCTGGAAAATCGTGGCTGGCAGAAAACGGCCGGGGTGAAGCATTTTACGCCGTTTGAGCCTGCGCAGATTGCGGCGCTGGTGCCGCTCGCGAAAGATATCATTGCCCGCTACAGCATCAGGCCTGAAAACGTAGTGGCCCATTCGGACATTGCGCCGCAGCGCAAAGACGATCCTGGCCCGCTGTTCCCGTGGCGGGAGCTGGCTCAGCAGGGGATAGGTGCATGGCCCGATCCCGCGCGCGTGGCGTTCTATATAAACGGACGACCGCGCTTTCAGCAGGTAGATACCGTCGCGTTGCTCGATGTGCTTGCGCGCTATGGCTATGACGTGCCGGTTAACAGTACCCCGGCGCAGCAGAAACGCATCATCATGGCATTCCAGATGCACTTCAGGCCTGACCTGTGGAACGGCATCGCCGATGTTGAAACGATGGCCATAGGTGAAGCGCTCTTAGAGAAGTACGGGCAGGGGTAATCCTTCGGAATACCCCGAATCAGTTGTTTTTCCTGAAAACCCTTCAGATTAATCTTAAGTACAAACTCAATTCATTTTTAGTTAATTGACTTAAAATTATCCGGATTTAAGATAGACACATAGCTTGCTAACTAATGCAGCAAATAAATATATCGCATTCAGTTCTTAATTTTTCTCCTTGAGAACATCTTCAGAAAAATTTTCGAAGATTAAGGCTTTTATTGCCTTGGTCCTGCATCTTTAAAATTTCATATCTTAAATCGGGTATAACAATGTTAAGCATCTACGCAAAAAAATTACGTCCGCAACATGAAATGGAAGCCATTATTTCTGCAACCTCAGGTTTTGAAGAGAAAACCTTAAAGAAATGGCAAAAAATATCTACGTCTGATTCGCAATATATCCATGTTATCGTCAGCGGCGAAGTGGAATTCCGACGCGAATCCGACGAGCTGTGCATGTTCACGGTAACGGGTCAGTGCATTTTTGGTCTCGCGGCTATGTACTACAACGCGACCCACATGTACGGCCTCGTTCGCGCCAACACCGTGGTGCGCTCAATCAAAAAAGAGGTCTTCGCGCAGTTGATGACCGATAAAAACTTATGGCCTGAACTGACCAAAGTGCTCTCCTGGTACATTTGCATGCTGAGCAAACGCGACGATGTGCTGGTTGCCCGCAGTGCTTATTCTGTCGTACGTGAATTTTTGTACGAAATTAACGATCTAATTGTTCATCATCAGCGCGATATCAATATTTATGATTATATTCAGGAATACACGAACCTGGCGCGCAGTACCATTATTAAAATCCTCTCCGATCTGAAAAAAGGTCAGTATATTGTCGTGGAAAAGGGTCGACTCCTTAACCTGACAACGTTGCCTGAAAAATATTAACTACTCCAGCCGGTCTCCTTTCTTACTCAAAGGTGACCGGGGATCCACTTTCTGCAATGAACCTTTCTGCGAATTATCCTGCGTCTCGTCAACCGGCGGCGCGGGAATTTTGCCTTGCGAATAATCCTGCTCTTGTTCTTTTAATGCCTGCTTAAATAATTCGGTTATTGAGGCATCGTCACCGCTCGCGCTGGCGGGTACCGCATCGTGCGCTTCGGTTCCGGGTAAAGTATCCCGCGAGGTATCGTGCGGCACGCCGCCGTCAGGTGCCTGCTGCCAGTCAGCATCATCGCTGTTGATGGGCAGATCCTGCATGGCGGGAACATCAGCGTGTACCGGCGCGGGTTTCGGATGCGGATGCGGGAACGGCTTACTTACATACACGTAGTGCATATCTGAAAGCTGTGTTTCGGGTTTCGCGACGCTCGCTTTAACCGGTTCCGGCACAGGATGGCGCAGGTTCCAGTAAACGTGCGCGTACAACCCTGCCATGACCATGGCGCACAAACCTAACGCCCATAAAAGGGTATTACCGCAAATTTTTCTCAGGCTGGGGAAGCGGTATGAAAACCAGACCGCCTCCCCGGTGACGTAGCTGCGCTGAGCCGCAAGACAGATGGTAGACATTAGGAATGCTTCTCCTGCGTTTTGGCGTCTGATGTGGCCTGGAGCAATACGCTCGGCGTGGTATGGGTTTCACGCATGAGCTGCATCAGCGTGTCTTCCCCAGGAATGCCATCCACGTGCAGATTCATTTTTTGCTGGAACTCGCGGGTGCGTTTCATCATCTCCGCCGTCCAGGTCTGAGCATGGGTTTCAGGCTGGGCAAGAGCCAGGCTCAGTTGCTGATCCAGCCAGCCCATGTCTTTCGCATCGCTGGCGGCACTGATGGCGTCTTTACCTTCCGGCGTCAGGCGGTGCAGCTGGGTATAGTTCCCGGTCGCATGCTGGTTAAACCAGCTGCGGCTTACCTGCCAGGTGCGGTTGTTCATCAGCAGGTCGATAGAGGTATCCCCAACGCGGGCGACCACGGCGTAGTTAAGATGGTCACCGGTTTTAAGTTCGCTGACCCACGGATAACCCTCTCGTGCCAGCGCGTCCGGCGAGGCGTTGCCCTGTTTACACATCAGGTTCACCTTCGCGGCGTTTTGACACAGGGCGTCATCCGCCGAGGCGTCGTACCCCCACATCAGGTAAAGCTGGTGCATCGCATCCGGCTGATTAACCATTTCGTTGTCGATAACCGGCACCGCGGGCGCCTCAACTTTTGGCGCCTGCTGTTTCCAGCTGACGGGCACCGGCAGTTGAACGGGAAGTTTTGCGGTGATCGAGGAGGTTAAATACCAGCCGCAGGCGGCGAACAGCACGGAAGCGAACAGTCCCACGGTTGCCAGGCGCTTACCGTGTTTTTTCGCAGGAAGGATCTCACCGGCCGCCAGGCGTAAATGACGCGGGCTGACCTGTAGCGCACGTTCGGTCCAGGCGGCCAGCATTGACAGGTGTGCCAGTTCATTCAGCTTGCTGATATTCCCTTTGGTCAGCGCGTGCATCTTACGCACACGCGCCGGCGTAAGCGGCGAGTTCTCGCACCCGTGCTCTTCACACTGCGCCTGCACATAGCTGAGAAATTCCCGGCAGGTCAGGGGACGTAACGTGTGGCGGGTATGCGCATATTCACGCAGTTCAGATTGCTGCATCAGAACGGCGTCCTGATCCTTCGTGCCCATCAGCACCACGGCCAGGCGAAACTCCAGCTCCTGGGCGCGCGTGAGCAACATACCCAGCACCTCGCGGCAGCTCTCTTTCATGGCTTCGGTATGGGTAATGACCAGCACTTTCGTTCTGGCTTTCCCACCCTGCCACTGCTGCAGCACCGCATCTACCGCCTGAATCCGGTTCTTGTTCTCTTTCGTTCCCGGGTTGAGCTTGTACAGCAGGCTACTGGCGCTCAGTTTTGGAAACGCGTTGATGGCAAGAACGCCGGGCGTCGCGGTTTTCAGCGCATGGCTGAACTGACCTAACAAACGGGCGTCGTCACAAAAGAGACCGCTCACGCCCGCCTGTTGGGTTTTCTCTTTCAGCAGGTTGAACACGTCCTGATGATAGGGCACCAGAAAATCCCCGGATGAGCGGGCGATCTCCCTGAACGGCGGGTTTTTAAAATGAAAGTGGCTCTGATACATAACGACTTACCGTCTCTGATTAGGAATAGCAACAGGACGAGAAAGTAAAGCAACGCTATAGGGTGGTCAATTTGCGTGCAGGGTAAAAATATCCAGTGGATGATGCCTAACATCTGGATTTTATACGGTCAATATTTTTCTTTATGAAAGTTAGCGGCAAAGTCAGTGGTCGTATTTACAGCAGCTAATTACTATTTTCTCACATATTGGCGCAGCACGACGCTGCTTATTTTCGCTTTGTTAAAGGCCAGATGAAAAATGAGGTTCTCATTTCTGTCACGGTGGATAACGCCTTGCATTATGTTTGCGCTGTTAATTTTTTGCGGCCAGCAAGGCTATCTGACGTTTAAAGATTATAAAAAAGTTACGAATAAGTTGGCTAAATCTGATGAACAGCCACTGAAAAATCGTCGTGAAGAAAAAAAGTTCACCCTTTTCACGGCTGCGGTGCGTCAGGACAACTTACCGACTGCGACGAAAGCCCCGCTGGCAGCGGAGATAGAAGGTATCGTGCGTAGCGATGACGCCTGGCTTTCCTTCGCGGTTATCAAAACGCCGGGGGGGGAGAAGAGCTATCGTGAAGGCGAGCCTCTGACTGGTTTTAACGATGCGTTTATTCAGGAAATTAACAAAGACAATGTGGTGGTTAATTACGAAGGTGCTACGCAGGTACTGGCGTTAAATAAGCCTGACTATTTTAAGGGCGGCGTTGACAGCGGCCCGGTAACCAAATCGACGAAAGATGCAGGCGCGGAAAGCGTGCATCTGGATGATTATCTGGTGCTCAAACCGTTAATCGAAAAAGGCCAGCTGGAAGGCTACAACATTAATCCAAGGAATGCCTCCTCGTTCTATAGCCATTCCGGGCTACAAAAGGGCGATGTGGCGGTAGAAGTTAACTCTGTCGATATGACCGATGAAGCAAAGGCAAAAAGTATTATTGCCAACTGGTCGAAAATGAAAGAAGCGGAGGTCGTCGTCAGACGTCACGCTCACCTTGAAAATATTCGGGTCAATGTTCTAAACAATTAACAAGTGTACAGACATGAAGAAATTTCCTTGGGCGTGCGTGGCGCTGACCGCATTGTCGTTATATTCCAGTTCGCTGCTTGCAGCCAACTTTAGCGCGAGCTTTAAAAATACCGATATCCGCGAGTTTATCGATACGGTAGGCCGCAATCTTAACAAAACCATTCTCGTCGACCCGTCCGTTCAGGGCACGGTGTCGGTCAGAACCTATAACGTGCTGACGGAAGATGAGTATTACCAGTTCTTCCTGAGCGTGCTGGATCTGTATGGTCTGTCGGTGATCCCGATGGACAACGGGATGGTGAAAGTGGTGCGCTCAAGCGTAGCCCGCACCGCGGGTGCGCCGCTGGCCGACAGCAAAAACCCGGGCAAGGGCGATGAGATCATCACCCGCGTGGTGCGCATGGAAAATGTGCCGGTGCGCGAGCTTGCCCCGCTGCTGCGTCAGCTTAACGATGCCACCGGTATCGGGAACGTGGTCCACTTCGAACCGTCCAACGTGCTGCTGTTAACCGGTAAAGCCTCGGTGGTTAACCGCCTGGTTGACCTGGTGCAGCGCGTCGATAAAAACGGTGTTCAGCGTCGCGAAATTGTGCCGCTGCGTTTTGCTTCCGCCAAAGATCTGTCGGATATGCTGAATAACCTCAACAACGAGGAGCAGAAAGGGCAGAACGCCCCGCAGCTGGCCACAAAAGTGGTGGCCGATGACGAAACCAACAGCCTGGTGATCAGCGGCCCGGAAGACGCGCGCGCGCGTACCCGTTCCCTTATTCATCAGCTGGACCGTGAGCAGAACAACGAGGGGAATACCCGCGTCTTCTATCTCAAATATGCCAGCGCCACCAAAGTGGTTCCGGTTCTCACCGGGATTGGCGAGCAGCTGAAAGACAAGCCGGGCACCGCCAAAGCGAAAACCGCGAGAGCCTCAACGGATCTGAATATTACCGCCGACGAGTCAACCAACTCCCTGGTGATCACCGCGCAGCCTAACGTGATGAACTCCCTGGAGAAGGTGATCGACAAGCTGGATATTCGTCGTCCGCAGGTGCTGGTGGAAGCGATCATTGCTGAAGTGCAGGACGGCAACGGCCTGGATCTCGGCGTGCAGTGGACCGGCAAGCACGGTGGCGTACAGTTCGGCTCCACCGGCCTGCCAATCAGCCAGATTAAGAACGGTACCATGAAGGGGGCGAGCTTCACCGGCCTGGCGACCGGCTTCTTTAACGGTGATTTCGGCGCCCTGATGACCGCGCTCTCTACCGACGGTAAAAACGACATTCTCTCCACGCCAAGCGTCGTTACGCTGGATAATAAAGAAGCGTCGTTTAACGTCGGCCAGGACGTGCCGGTCCTTTCCGGTTCGCAGACCACCAGCGGCGACAACGTCTTTAACTCCGTTGAGCGTAAGACCGTCGGTACCAAGCTGAAAATTGTGCCGCAAATCAACGATGGCGACATGATCCACCTGAAAATTGAGCAGGAAGTGTCCAGCGTTGACAACAGTGCAACGGAAGACGCCAGCCTCGGCCCAACCTTCAACACCCGCACCATCAATAACGAAGTGATGGTGCACAGCGGTCAGACGGTGGTGCTTGGCGGCCTGATGGAAAACGTCACCAAACAGTCGGTCTCCAAAGTCCCGCTGCTGGGCGATATCCCGCTGGTCGGGCAGCTGTTCCGCTACACCTCGCAGGATACCTCCAAGCGCAACCTGATGGTGTTTATCCATACCACCGTCCTGCGTGACGACGAAAACTACAGCGCGGCGTCGAAAGAGAAATATGACCAGATCCGCGTTCGCCAGATGCAGCGCGCGGAGGAGAAAAAGCTCGGCATTCTTGAACCGGCGGATAACGCCGTTTTACCCGCGTTTCCGTCTGCCGGCACCAGTACCCACGCCGCTCCGGTGAAAACCAGCGCGACGCGCAATCCGTTTAAAGAGTAAGGCGGAGGGGCAACGTGGACGAACTGAGTAAAACTCTGTGTAGCAGCAGCTACGCAAAAGATAACGGCGTTTTATTTTATAACAATGACGTCTATATCCGTGATGACACTCCGGCATTTGCACTGCTGGAGGTGCGCCGGGTGCTGGGACGCGCGTTCGTCCCGGTCACCCTGACGCCGGAAGCGTTTGACGAGATGCTGGCCAAAATCTGGCAGCAGAGCAGCGGCGTGTCGCAGCAGCTGGTAGACGACATGGACGCGGACATCGACCTGATGGCGTTAACCGAGGAGATCCCGGACAACGAAGATCTGCTCGATAACGACGAAAACTCGCCGGTGATCCGCCTTATCAACGCCATTCTCGGCGAGGCGGTGAAAGACGGCGCGTCGGATATTCATATCGAAACCTTTGAGCGCACGCTGAGCATTCGCTTTCGCGTCGACGGCGTGCTGCGCCCGGTGCTTCAGCCGGCGCGCAAGCTCGCGCCGCTGCTGGTGTCGCGTATCAAGGTCATGTCGAAGCTGGATATCGCCGAGAAGCGCCTGCCGCAGGATGGCCGTATCTCCCTGCGCATTGGCCGCAAGGCGATTGACGTGCGTGTCTCGACCATTCCGTCCCAGTACGGCGAGCGCGTGGTCATGCGTCTGCTCGACAAAAGCAATCTGAAGCCCGACATCAACAAGCTGGGGCTGATTGATGAAGAGCTGGAGAAGTTAAAGGGGCTGATTGACCGCCCGCACGGCATTATCCTGGTCACCGGGCCGACAGGTTCCGGTAAAAGTACCACCCTGTACGCCATTCTTTCGGCGCTGAACGGTCACGAACGCAACATCCTGACCGTCGAAGACCCGATTGAATACGAGCTGGAAGGGGTGGGGCAGACGCAGGTTAACCCGCGCGTGGACATGACCTTTGCCCGCGGGCTGCGCGCCATTCTGCGTCAGGACCCGGACGTGGTGATGATCGGGGAAATTCGCGACGGTGAAACCGCGCAAATCGCGGTGCAGGCGTCGCTCACCGGTCACCTGGTCATGTCTACGCTGCACACCAACAGCGCCGCAGGGGCGATTACGCGTCTGCGGGATATGGGGCTGGAGTCGTTTTTAATCGGATCATCGTTGCTCGGTGTCATTGCCCAGCGTCTGGTGCGCCGGCTGTGCACGCACTGCCGGACCACCAGTCCGCTGGACGCCAATGAAAAAGCGCTGTTCGGCTTTATGGACGCGCCGCCAAAAGCAATCTACCGCGCGGTGGGCTGTGAACACTGCCGCCAGAGCGGCTATCAGGGCCGTGCCGGTATTCATGAGTTCCTGGTGGTGGACAGCACCATGCGCCGCGCCATTCATGAAGATAAAGACGAAATGTCGATTGAAACGCAGCTTTTTAAGCAGGCCTACAGCCTGCGTGAAAACGGGCTGCTGAAGGTGATTAGCGGCGTGACTTCTCTGGAAGAGGTGATGCGCGTCACCGCCGAGCGTGGGGGGGATGCGTAATGGCCTTCTACGCCTGGACGGCGACGGATGCCGCGGGAAAAACCCAGCGCGGTACGCTGCAGGCCGAGGGGCAAAAGCAGGTTCGCCAGATGCTTCGCGAGCAAAAGCTGATGCCCGTCAGCATCACCGAAACCCGTGAAGCGGCGTCCGCCGGAAAAGCAAAAACCGGGGCAAAGCTCTCAACGCCGGTGCTGTCGATGTTTACCCGCCAGCTTTCCACGCTGGTCAACGCCGCGCTGCCGCTGGAGAGTGCGCTGAAGGCGATCTCTAAGCAGACGGAAGACAAAAAGCTGGCAGCGATGGTGGTGGAGATCCGCGAGAAGGTGGTGGAAGGGCACACGCTGTTTGACGCCTTCAGCCAGTTTCCGCGCACCTTCGACAAGCTCTACTGCACGCTGGTGATGGCCGGTGAAAAGACCGGCCACCTGGGCGACGTGCTGGAGAAGCTGGCGGAGTACAACGAGCAGCGCCAGAAGATGAAGAGCAAGCTGACGCAGGCGATGGTCTACCCGATCACCCTGACCGTGGTGGCCATCGCGGTCATCAGCATACTGCTGGTGGCGGTGGTGCCGCAGGTGATCGAGCAGTTCACCCACATGAAGCAGCAGCTGCCAATCACTACCCGCACGCTGATTGCCGTGAGCGATTTCCTGCAGGCGTACGGCATCTATATTGTGGGCATCCTGGGGGGCGGCTTTATCGGCTTTAAAACCTGGCTCAGAAATGTCAAAAACCGCTTTCGCTGGAACAGCTGGCTGGTGAACGGTTCGCCAATTAAAAAGCTGGTGTGCGCCATCAACAGTGCCCGCTATATCCGCACCCTGAGCATTCTGCAAGCCAGCAGCGTGCCGCTGCTGGAGGGGATGTATATCGCAATGGACGGTATCGAAAACCTCTACGCCCGGCAGGTGCTGGAGCAGGCGGCGGATACCGTGCGCCAGGGGGCATCCCTTTACGCGGCGCTTGAACAGGCGAAATTATTCCCGCCGACCATGCTGTATATGATTGCCTCCGGCGAAGAGAGCGGGGAATTAGGTAATTTAATGGACCGCGCGGCGGAAAACCAGGAATCGGCATTACAGCATCGCATTACATTAACGCTGTCGGTATTTGAACCGGCGCTGGTGGTATCCATGGCAACGATTGTTTTATTCATCGTACTGTCAATATTACAACCGCTTCTGCAACTTAATAATATGGTAGGTTAAATCATGGCTTTAAAACGTAAAAACCTGGCGCGCCAGGCGGGCTTCACGTTGCTCGAATTAATGGTGGTGATTGTTATTCTCGGCGTTCTGGCGAGTATGGTAGTGCCAAACTTAATGGGGAATAAAGAGAAAGCGGACGAACAAAAAGCGACCAGCGATATTGTTGCGCTCGAAGGTTCACTGGATATGTATAAGCTGGATAACCACCGCTATCCGACCACTGAGCAGGGCCTGCAGGCGCTGGTGACCAAGCCTGAAATCGCGCCAATTCCGAACGGCTACCGTGCCGATGGTTATATCCGCCGTCTGCCGCAGGACCCGTGGGGTGGAGATTATATTCTGGTGAGCCCGGGCGAACACGGCGCGGTCGATGTCTTCTCAGCCGGTCCGGACGGTGAAGCGAATACCGCCGATGATATTACGAACTGGTCTCTCGATAAGAAAGAGAAATAATGAATAAACAACGCGGCTTTACGTTGCTGGAAATTATTCTGGCGCTGGTGATATTTGCCAGCTGCGCCATGATGGTAGTGTCAACAATACCTTCACGCAGCGGTGCGGATATATTTGGCCAGCAATTAAAAGCCCTCGTTGATTATGGTTCAGACCGTGCGGTGATGGACGGAAATATTGTCGGGCTGGTGATTACCACGGATAACTATCAGTTGGTGACGCTCGAAGATAAAAATGGCGAACGTCGCTGGGTGCCGTTATCCGCGGGGCGAATTACCACCAAAGGCGATTTCCCGGAGGAGATGCACGTTTCGCTCTCGCCGCAGCGCCTTGCCGCCACGGTAACCTCTGACCCGCAGGTGCTCTTTTTACCGGACGGCGAAATCAGCCGCTTCACGCTGACGCTGCAAAGCTACGACAAACAGCACCATTTCCGCGTGGTGTCGCAAGGCGCGGCCCCGGTATCGGTAGAAAACGATGGCTAACGGCAATAAAAAGCAAAAGGGGATGACGCTGCTGGAGGTAATGGTCGCGCTGGTGATCTTCTCCACCGCCGCGCTGGCTCTGATGAACTCCGTCACCCTGAACGTGCGTTTCACCCACGGTCTGGCCGAAACGCTGCAGGCCAGCTGGGTGGCGGAAAATCAGCTGGCGGAAGCGCAGCTCACGAAAACCGACTTCCCGGACGCCGAGGAGCAGGGGACGGAAATCATGGGCGGGCGCAGCTGGAACTGGCGCAAGCAGCGGGTAAAAACCGCCGACAACGTCTGGGCGAACGCGATTCGCGTCTACGCGGAAGGCGACGACAGCCAGCCGGTTATTGCCCTGCACATCATTCCGCCGGGAGAGAGCAAGTGAAAAAAACGCGACGCCAGCGCGGATTTACCCTGCTGGAGATCATGATTGCCCTGACCATCTTCGCGGTGATCAGCACGCTGGCCTGGCAAATTCTGGACGGCGCGATGCGCACCAGTTCGGCGACGGATGCCAGCGCCGCAAAGCTCAACCAGCTGCAGCGGGCCTGGAATCTGATGGAGCGCGATTTTTATCAGCTTCAGGCGCGCGCGCCGCGTAACGAGCCGGAACTGTTTCGTCAGGAGGGCGATGCCCTTGAGCTGACCACCCTGAACGGGGTGAGTGGAACGGTTCAGCTGGAGCGCGTGCGCTGGCGGCTGGAAGAGGGGCGTCTGTATCGCGACGTCTGGCCGGTGATTGACGGCCCGGCGGACGTTAAACCCGATGAGGTGCCGATTGTCAGCGAGGTGAAATCCCTGCAGTGGCGTTTTTACCGTCAGGGCTGGCAGAAAAGCTGGAGTGACGCGGCGCATCTGCCGGACGGCGTGGAGCTGACGCTGACCATGGAAAACGGCGACACCTGGCGCTGGGTCTTCACGACCCCGGGCGATATGCCTGAAGCGGCTGCGCCCGCCGCTGCGTCTGCGCCACCACCAGCACCAGCACCAGCACCAGCACCAGCACCGGAAGCAAAATCATGAGTGCATTACGTAAACAAAAAGGGGTCGCGCTGCTGGTGGTGCTGATCCTGCTGGTCATGATGTCGGCGCTGGCCGCCAAAATCAGCCAGCAGTTCTGCCGCAACCTGCAGAAAACCCATTACCAGGTGAGCCAGCAGCAGCTGCGCTGGGCGATGCAGGCGCAGGAAAAGGTGGTGAAAGACCGCCTGCAGGCCGACGCCAGCGGTGAAAACAAGGCCCTGAACCTTGAAGGCGACTGGCATCAGCCGCTGGAAACCCGGGGCGAAGATTACACGGTGGTCAGCCAGGTGGAAGACGCGCAGGACTGCTTTAACGTCAACAACCTGCTGGCCGCAGAGAAAATACCGCAGGGGCAAAACGCGCCCGCGGTGCCGGAAAAACCGCGTAACGAGCAGATTGTTGAACAGATCCTGACGGAAAGCGGCATCAGCCACGCTACGGCGGAAGAGGTGTATCAACAGCTGGTGGACTATCTAGATGGCGACGCGACGACCGCCAAAGACGGTGCAGAGAGCGATGCCTGGGCCGGCGTCGTGCCTGCCCGCCAGCCCGCAAACCAGATGATGCGCACCATTGCTGAGATCAAACAGCTGCCCGCGTTCCCGGCAGCGGCATACCCGAAGGTGAGCAAGCTGCTCTGCGCGCTGCCGGACTCTGCCAGCAAAGTGGATGTGAATACCCTGAAACCGGAGCAGGCCGCCTTACTGGCCGCCCTGTTCCCCGGAAAATTAACGGAAGATGACGCCGTTCGCCTGATTGATTCGCGTCCAGAAACCGGCTGGGAAAATATGGAAACCTTCAGCAAGGCGCTGGAGCAGACCTTCCCGCAGTTGAAAGACGATCTCCCGCAGGTGGCTGAGCTTCTCTCCATCAGCAGCCGGTATTTCCGGGTGAACTATACCGGCAATACCGATGAATTAACGCTTCGCGTGGTTAGCCAGCTTCAGGTCAATAACGAAGCCGGTGAGATCGTGACGTGGCAACGTCGTTACCGAATGATTGAATAAGAAAAGTAGATCGCTATGAAACAGGTACTTTTTGTTCGTCCCGATAACCGCGAGGGCGGGAAAATTATGGGGTGTGTCTCCGGCAGCCAGCAGGTTGAGACGCTGGAGAGCCTGGACGCACTGGCGGACCATCCACTGGCGTCCCGTGTTTGTCTGCTGCTGCCCGCCAGCAGCATGATCTTCCGTCATTTTACGCTGCCGAAAAAAGTCGCCTCTCAGGCGACGGCGTTCTCCTGGATGGCGGAAGAGACGCTGATTGGCGACGTGGATAATCTCCACTGGACGGTGCTGAACAAAAAAGGTGCCGAAGTGGATGCGGTGGCGATAGACGCCGATCTGCTGCGCGGGTGGTTAAACCGCTGTCAGGAGGCGGGGTTAAAGGTGATTCAGGTGCTGCCGGATGCCTGGCTGCTGCCCGTGACGGCTGGCGGAAGTACCCTTGTCGCCCTGGATGACAGCTACTGGCTGCGTTTATCACCGCATATTGCCAGTGAGATGGAAGCGAGCCTGCTGCCGCTTCTGATGCAGAAGGCCGGAGAGGGGGAGGTGTGCTGCTACGGTGAAGTGCCTGCCGGCGTCGCGGTCGACATCGCCCAGCCCTGGCAGCATCCGCTGGTGCTGATCCAGCCCCAGTGGCAAGCCTGCCGCGTCACGCTCCTGCACTGCGAATTCAGCGCGAAAGCGGGCTCGGGGAAAGCCTCGAAGGGCATCAAAGCGACAATTGCCGCGGCGGGTTTGCTCTCTCTCGGCCTGTTGCTGGGCCCGCGCGTCGCCATGGCCTGGATGCTGGTGCAGCAGGAAAATCAGCTTCAGCAGGAGATCCTGCAGGTTTATCAGCACCATTTTCCGAGCATGCGCCAGCAGACCAATATCAAATATCACTTTGGTCAAAACATGAAAAAGCAGAGCAAAGGGGTGTTTCTGCAGCTGGAAGATCTGGAGAAAGCCAGGCAGGCCGTACCCGCGCTGGAGATCACGCTGCTCGAATACGATGCTCAGCAAAACACGCTGACGCTGAGCGCCAGTTCGCAAAGCCAATCCGCGTTGCAGACGTTTGTAAACCAGGCGGGGGAATATTTTGATTTCACCTTACAGCCTGTTTCGACCTCTGCTCCTTATACCGCCATGATCGCAGGGAAATATAAATGAAAGAGCGAATCACGCAGCTTAAGTCTCGTTACCAGAATTACAGTGCCAGGGAAAAAATTATTCTGAAAATATGTGCTGTCGCGATAGCGGGGGGGGTTATTTATTACGCGGGAATGGTTCCGCTGGATAATATGATTCAGAACAGTAAGGCCACGCTGAGCAGACAAAAAGAGACGCTGAACTGGATGCGCAGTGAAATAGATAAAAACCATCTCCAGGTCCAGATTGTCAAAACGGATAATCCGCGCACGGTGGTGGAGAACAGCGCCCAGGAAATTCATCTGCCTCTGACAGACGTGCGTCAGGATGGGCAAACCTTATCGTTCGTGGTCAGTCGCGTAAATGTCTATGAATTAAAGAGCTGGCTGCGGGAAATAAACCAGACCTCCGGCGTCAGGCTGCAGAAAATGAACCTCACGCCGGTCGATCGCCTCAGCGATGTGAAAGCGGAAGTCCAGCTCACCTGGAGCAAAAAGGCATGAACACGTTCGCGCTGATGCGGGACGTATACCCGGTGGGGTTCCCGGTAATGAGTGCGATCTTCGGCAGTATTATCGGAAGCTTTCTTGGGGTGGTTGCCGAACGCGTGCCGGGCATGGTGATGCAGGAGGAGAGGGGCGGTAATCTGCTCTTTCCGGCGTCGCACTGTCCGGTGTGCCAGCACAGCCTGAGCGCCTGGGAGAATATCCCGCTGGTCAGCTGGCTTGTATTACGCGGGCGCTGCCGCCAGTGCAGAACGGCTATCCCCTTGCGGCTATTTTTAATCGAACTTTTTTCCGCGCTGTTTTGCGGCATCACCGCCTGGTGTATGCCAGACATCCTGTCCCTTTTCGCCCTGTGGCTGCTGGCCGCTTTTTTGCTGCCCCTGGCAATGATTGACTGGCGGCATCAGCTCCTGCCGGATTGTCTGACGCAGCCTCTGCTGTGGGCAGGATTATTGTTCCATGCGTTTGACCACCAGATGCCGCTGCGCGATGCGCTGTTCGGTGCGGTCGTGGGCTATCTCTCCCTCTGGCTGCTCTACTGGGCATTCCGTCTGATTACCGGGCGGGAAGGGCTGGGATATGGCGATTTTAAGCTGCTGGCGGCCCTGGGCGCCTGGTGCGGCTGGCAGGCGCTGCCTTCAATTGAACTCGCGGCAGCGTTGAGCGGTATTGTGGGTTATTTCACCTTAAATAATTTAAATAAAAATAACCTCACTATTTCTTTCGGACCGTATCTCTCATTTGCTGGAATAGTGGTGTTTATTGGACAGCAGTTTGCTTTCATATTTTAAATATACAGGTCAAGTTTTTTTATAAATTTTTTTGATGGTGGAAGAGAAGGACGTCTCTTTGCGCTCAGTGTATCGTAAGGGATATAAGCTACACGGAATATGGGCTTGTATCTTTTTATGGAGGAATACAACGCAGCAAAACGTTTTTTGTCACGGTTTTCAGGTTGGTTAAATACGCATTACGCGAAACGCATCCATGTTCTCAAGGAAGGCATGGGTTATTAACGTTACGAATAAATTTATCAGGAAATAAAAATGAAATTTATGAAGCCTAAATATCTGGCGCTTTTTGTTGCAGCCGCAACAAGCTCAGTATTTGCAGCGGCACCCGGTACGCCTACTATTAGCAGCGGTAATGACAAATTTGCGCTGGTAGAAGTAGACCAGGCTGCACAGGACTATAACAGCCTTGTCAAAGTTCACCCTGACGGCGTGGACGTGAAGGTTGAGTGGAATGTCTGGAGTGGCGACGCGCCAACCTCAGCGAAAGTGCTGCTGGACGGCACCACGGTCTGGTCTGGCGCGGGCAGCGCGTCCGGCTCTGCCACCTTCAAGGTAAAAAAAGGTGGACGCTACCAGGAACAAGTTGAACTTTGTAATGCCAGCGGCTGCACCAAAAGCGCCAGCAAGCTGATTATCGTTGCGGACACCGACGGTAGCCACCTGCTGCCGCTGAACGCGCCGATGCTGGAGAACAACAAAACCTTCGCACAGCATACCGATAAAGTGGTCGGTGCCTACTTCCCCGAGTGGGGCGTGTATGGCCGTAACTTCCCGGTTGATAAAATCCCTGCGGCTAACCTGAACCACATTCTGTACGGCTTCATTCCAATCTGCGGCGGTGACGGCATCAACGACAGCCTGAAATCTATCGAAGGCGGTAATAGCTTTGAAGCCCTGAAGCGCGCCTGTAACGGCCGTCAGGACTACACCGTGGCGATCCACGATCCGTGGGCAGCCCTGCAAAAGCCACAGTCCGGCGTCTCTAACTGGGACGACCCGTACAAAGGCAACTTTGGTCAGCTGATGGCGCTGAAAAAAGCGCATCCAGGCCTGAAAGTTCTGCCATCTATCGGCGGCTGGACCCTGTCTGACCCGTTCTATCAGATGAACGATCCGGCCATTCGCGCCCGCTTTGTCTCCTCAGTGAAAGAGTTCCTGCAGACCTGGAAATTCTTTGACGGTGTAGATATCGACTGGGAATTCCCGGGCGGCGGCGGTGAGAACGCGGCGCTGGGCAACCCGCAGCAGGATAAGGCAACCTACACCGCCCTGATGCACGACCTGCGCGCGATGATGGATGAACTGTCTGCGAAGACGGGCCGTACCTACGAACTGACCACCGCGATTGGTTCCGGTAAAGACAAGATTGAAGATGTGGATTACACCACCGCGCAGCAGTATCTCGATCATATCTTCCTGATGAGCTACGACTTCTACGGCGCGTGGAGCAACACGGTGCTGGGTCACCAGGCGGCGCTGCGTGCACCAGCATGGCGTCCAGATACCGACTACACCACCGAAAACGGCGTGAATGCGCTGCTCCAGCAGGGCGTACAGCCTGGCAAAATTGTGGTGGGTGCGGGCATGTACGGTCGCGGCTGGACCGGCGTACACGGCCAGACGGGCGACAATCCGTTCACCGGTACCGCAACAGGACCTGTTAAAGGCACCTGGGAACCGGGCGTGGTGGATTATCGTCAGATTGTGAACGAGTACAAAGGTAAGCCAGGCTGGGAATACGGTTACGATGCTGACGCGGAAGCGCCTTATGTCTTCAACAAGTCAACCGGCGATCTGATCTCCTATGAAGATGCGCGCTCTGCCGCTGCGAAAGGTAAATACGTTCTGGCCAACAAACTGGGCGGTCTGTTCTCCTGGTCTATTGACTCTGACAACGGCGACATTCTGAACGCCATGAACGAAAGCCTGCTGGGCAGCTCTACGCCGGTTGAGCCTGTGGTGACCAACCACGCGCCAATCGCGTCATCGACAGACCAGACCATCTCCGGTCCGGCCACTGTTACGCTGGATGGCTCCGCCTCAACCGACCCGGATGGCGATGCCATTACCTACAAATGGACCCAGATTTCTGGCCCATCTGTGACCCTCACCAACAGCACCAAAGCGAAAGCGACCTTCAACGTTGCGGCTGCTACCAGCGATCAGACTCTGGCGTTCCGCCTGACGGTGACCGACGCGAAAGGCCTGAGCAACGCGATTGATGTGCAGGTTGTGAACAAAGCGCCAAAAGCGAACCAGGCACCCGTTGTGAATGCAATGGAAGCGGTAACGCTGCAGGCGGGTGAAACCTACGCTTTGCATGCGCAGGCTGCGGATCCA
Source organism: Enterobacter sp. ECC_219_Taxon_10 (assembly GCF_058354905.1). NCBI lineage: Bacteria > Pseudomonadati > Pseudomonadota > Gammaproteobacteria > Enterobacterales > Enterobacteriaceae > Enterobacter > Enterobacter sp. ECC_219_Taxon_10. Next base: position 1,637,502 of record NZ_CM178005.1, read on the forward strand.
GACGGTGATGCACTGACCTACGCCTGGAGCGTTCCAGCGGATATGCACGCGACCGGTACCGACACGGCGAACGTTAACATCACCGCACCGGAAGTGAGCTCCGCCTCTTCCTACACCCTGAGTGTTGTGGTGAGCGACGGTAAAACCAGCGTGCAGTCTAACGTCCAGGTGACCGTGAATCCGAAACCGGCTGACGTTACGCCGCCTGCTGACGATGTTACGCCACCTGCTGATGATGTGACGCCTCCAGCGGACGACGTTACTCCTCCGGCTGATGACGTTACACCACCTTCTGACGAAGGATCTGCAACCGGCAGCTGCGACGCGCCTGTTGATGCTAACGCCAGCAAGTATGCCGCGTGGGATGCCAGCAAAATCTACAACAATGGCGATACCGTCAGCTTCGACCATCTGGTGTGGAAAGCGAAGTACTGGACGCAGGGCAACCAGCCTGGCTTCGGTGTGGACGCATGGGAACTGGTCAGCGACGTGAAGATGAACTGGCGTTCTGACCTGGTCTACAACGGCGGTGATACCACCACCTACGAGGGCAACGTTTACCGTGCCAAATGGTGGACTCGCGGTGATAACCCGGCTAACAGCGATGTATGGGTGAAAGAAGGTCCTTCAACAGACTGCAAATAATATAGCCCGATAAACACTCACCATCCCCGTGAGGGATGGTGAGTGATTCAAAATTCATTTTACAGGATGTTGCTAAGGAGAAATCACTGACGCTTACAGCAGGTAAAAATGAAAAAGGTAATATTGTTGTTATTAATAATAAGCCAAAGCGCACTGGCAAATTGTTGGGACAGAGCAGCGCACTATTATCATGTCGATCCGTATTTATTGTATGCCATAGCCAATGTTGAATCCGGTATGAATCCGTATGCGGTTGGGCAAAATCATGACGGCACGCGTGATGTCGGGCTGATGCAGATTAACAGTACACATTTTACGGAGCTGGAAAGCAGAGGCATTGACGAATATCGGCTGATGACCGAACCCTGTACCTCCATCATGGTCGGCGCCTCCATCCTTTCAGGGATGATCAAGGTGTACGGCTATAACTGGGAAGCGGTAGGTGCCTATAACGCCGGTTTAAAAAAAGAGAATTATCCGCAGCGAATGAAGTATGCGCATAAGGTCTGGAAAAAATATCAACAGTTGAAATTAGCGGCGCAATATTAAGGTTTTTTATTTTTGAAGAATTCCCGAGGGTGTTCTTCGAAAAGTGAAAACAGCTGTCTGTGGTTTATTTATTAATGGATTAATACATAAGCCGGGATTTATCTTTAACTTCAATTAACAGGAATACTGAAATGAATAAAAGGACGTTACTGAGTGTACTCGTTGCCGGCGCATGCGTAGCACCGTTTATGGCGCAGGCTGCCTCGCTGCAGGCGACCACCAGTGAACCATACACCATGAAAGCCAGCGATCTGGCGAAGAAAGAGAAGGAATTGACGGATTTCCCGCTGATGGCCTCCGTTAAAGAGACCATCAAGACTCTGGACAACGCTCAGGTTGAACTGATTGAACCAGGCCGCGCGGCGAACCCGGAAAACGTGAAGCGCGTTGAAGGGATTGTGAAAGCCAGCGACTGGGAATACCTGTTCCCGCTGCGTGCTCAGGCATACACCTACAGCAACTTCCTGAAAGCGGTAGGTAAATTCCCGGCGCTGTGTAAGACCTACAACGACGGCCGTGACAGCGACGCGATCTGCCGCAAAGAGCTAGCAACCATGTTTGCTCACTTTGCCCAAGAGACCGGCGGTCACGAAAGCTGGCGTCCTGAAGCCGAATGGCGTCAGGCGCTGGTGCACGTGCGTGAAATGGGCTGGAGCGAAGGCCAGAAGGGCGGCTATAACGGCGAATGTAACCCAGACGTCTGGCAGGGCCAGACCTGGCCGTGCGGTAAAGACAAAGACGGCGACTTCCTGAGCTACTTCGGCCGCGGTGCGAAGCAGCTGTCCTACAACTACAACTACGGTCCATTCTCTGAAGCGATGTACGGCGACGTGCGTACGCTGCTCGACAAACCTGAGCTGGTGGCGGACACCTGGCTGAACCTGGCGAGTGCGATCTTCTTCTTCGCCTACCCGCAGCCGCCTAAACCAAGCATGCTGCAGGTTATCGACGGCACGTGGCAGCCGAACGATCACGATAAAGCCAACGGTCTGGTCCCTGGCTTCGGCGTGACCACCCAGATCATCAACGGCGGCGTAGAGTGCGGCGGCCCGACTGAAATTGCCCAGTCGCAGAACCGTATCAAGTACTACAAAGAGTTCGCGAACTATCTGAAAGTGCCCGTTCCGGCCAATGAAGTGCTGGGCTGCGCCAACATGAAGCAGTTCGACGAATACGGTGCCGGTGCCCTGAAGATTTACTGGGAACAGGACTGGGGATGGAGCGCTGATACGCCGGACGGTAAGACCTACTCTTGCCAGCTGGTGGGCTACCAGACGCCGTTCAGCGCCTTTAAAGACGGTGACTACACCAAGTGCGTGCAGAAGTTCTATAACGTCAATATCGTAAACGATGACGGCTCTGCCGTAACGCCGGACGAAACCCCGGTAACGCCAACGCCTTCCGAAGATGAAACGCCGGCACCGGCACCAGCGCCGACGCCGGATGAAACCCCGGCAGAGCCTGTAGTGGCAAACCATGCACCGGTTGCGCATATTGCGGGTCCAATCGGGGCTGTTGACGCGGGCGCACAGGTCTCTCTGAGCGCCGAAGGTTCTACCGATGCCGACGGCAATAAGCTGACCTATACCTGGCGCTCTCAGGACGGCCAGACCGTGACCGGCGAAGACAAAGCGGTAGTGACCTTCACTGCACCTGAGTCCGCAACGGCGCAGCAGATTGAAGTGAGCCTGACCGTCAGCGATGGCGAGCTGAGCAGCACCACCTCATATCTGCTGAACGTGAAGGCGAAAGCGACCCCGTCTCAGGACGAAGGCACTTCCGGCTCTTACCCGGCGTGGAGCGCGAACAGCAAGTACAACGCAGGTGATATCGTGAACAACCACGGTAAACTGTTCCAGTGCAAACCGTTCCCGTACAGCGGCTGGTGTAACAACGCCCCGGCATACTATGAACCAGGCGCAGGTCTGGCATGGTCTGATGCCTGGACGGCATTATAAACAGCAAACGGCAACCGAAAGGTTGCCGTTTTAGTATTTGCACTTTCCCCTCACCCTAACCCTCTCCCCGGAGGGGCGAGGGGACGGTACGGTGCTGTTGCAGGCGGGCAAAACGCTAGCGATGAAGCTTCCCGTGATCCCGTAACCATGCCGCCGTGCGCATAATGCCTTCATCCAGCGTCACAATCGGTTTATACCCCAGCTCGTTCTCCGCCCGCGAAATATCCAGCGTAAAATCAAAGTTGAGCTTCGATACCCCATAGTGCGTCAGCGCAGGCTCTTTGGCGGATTTACTGCCAAAACGCTCCATGCTGCGGGCGATCATGTCCAGCATCGGGTAGGGCACGGAACGGATACGGCAGTCGATCTGCAGTTCATCAATCAGCCGCTGCACAATACTGCGCAGCGTACAGGGTTCGCCGTTGGTGATGTTATACGCGCGCCCGGAAATCAGCTTGTCGCAGTCCGGCTGGCTTGCCAGCCACATGGCGTGGACAGCATTTTCGTAATAGGTCATATCCACCAGCGCATCGCCGCCGCGCGGCAGCAGCACGCTGCCGTAGTGGTGCATCATCTGCGCCAGACGCGGAATAAATACCTTGTCATGCGGCCCGAACAGGCTCTGCGGACGCAGGACCGTAAAACGGGTGTGCGGGTTTGACTGGGCCAGCAGGTCGATCACCTCTTCGCTGGCCGCTTTACTGCGGGCAAACTCACAGGCAAAGCGAGCAGGACGGAAATCCTCCTGCACGTCGCGATGGTGGTGATAGTCGAAATAGAGCGACGGAGAGGAGATATGGATAAAGTTACGCACGCCCCAGGCGACGGCCCATTCGCCCAGACGACGCGTGGCGCGCACGTTGGCGAGATCGAAGGCTTCCTGGGTTCCCCACGGGGAGGTAAAACTGGAGCAATGCCACAGCGTGTCGATACCGGCGAGCATCACCTTCGCCTGCGAGGAGACCAGCTCCGTCAGGTCGGCATGGACGAACTCCGCGCCCATTTTTTGCAGCAGTTTACCCATCGCTTCGTTGCGACCGGTGGCCCTGACGCTGATGCCCTTGTTGCGCAGAAATTCGACCGCATTTCGGCCTAAGCCGCTGGTCGCCCCGGTAACCAGTACCTTCATATCAATCCACTGTGTTGAAAAGAATTTCGTGCGCATTCTTTCGTGAATTACGATGTGTTGCAATGGGAAAGGTGAAAGAAAGAGGGTTTTATTGAGTTATTTTCGTCTTTTGTTCTGCCAGTTGCGCAATGCGTTTCGCCATCCCCCTGAAGATAAACAGGTGCGCGGGGATCATCAGTAGCCAATAGAACAGACCCGGCATCCCGTGCGGGTGCCACCAGGCGCGAACGTCCAGTTCCCGGTGGTCGCCTTTGTCCCTGAGCGTAAAGCAGAGCCGCCCCAGGCCCGGGGCCTTCATGCCGAACAGCAGCGCCAGCTGTTTTTCCGGTTCGACGATGATCACCTTCCAGCTGTCGACCGTGTCGCCCACGTTGAGATATGGGGCGGCAGGACGACCTTTCGCCAGACGATGGCCTACCAGCAGATCCAGCGCGCCGCGCGTTTGCCAGAGGATATTGCCGAAGAAATAGCGCTCTTTGCCGCCGATCTGGTTCACTACCTCCCACAGCGCGTGGAGACTAGCAGAGGTTTTTACCGTGCAGCCCGCCTGCTTCGGGTAATAGCCGTATTCGGGCCGCCAGCGGGCAAAGGCCTGGGCGTCGTAACCCCAGTCGCTGGAGTTCACCAGCTTCTCTTCTTCCTTCAGCGTATGGCGCACCGCGTCGTCAAAGCGGATCAATTCCTGGGGGATCAACGCGCGCAGCGCGCGATCGTCCGCCAGCAGATCGTGCTTCAGCCCCTGGATCAGCGCCTTCGCGGTCGTCGGGGGAACCGAGGTGATCACATTCAAAAACCACACCGATATCCAGCGGGTCGGGAAGGGGATGGGGATAAGCCAGCGGCGGCGTCCGCTGACGCGCATAAAGTGTTCGAACTGTTCCTGATAGCTCAACACCTCCGGGCCTGCCGCCTCCAGCACGCGGTGTTGCTCTGTCGGGTGATCCAGCAGGGCCACCAGATAATGCAGCAGGTTCTCCAGCGCAATCGGCGTGGTGCGCGAACGCACCCAGCGCGGCGGCGTGAGCACCGGCAGGTTGTAGACCATGTCGCGCATCACCTCGAAGGCGGCGGAACCCGCGCCGACGATGATCCCGGCGCGCAGCTCGGTGACGGGAATATTCGCCCCGCGAAGCGTGTCGGCCGTCAGCTGGCGGGCGCGCAGGTGATCGGACTGCTCGTGTTCGGGCGCCTGAAGCGAGCTTAAAAAAATCACCTGCTTCACCGGCGTTTGCAGCAGGGCATCGCGGACGTTCATCGCCACCTGCCGCTCGTGGGCGATGAAATCGCCGCCTTCGCCCATGCTGTGAACCAGGTAGTAAAGCGTGTCTACCCCTTCCAGCAGCGCGGGAAGCTCCTTCGGCCAGTTGAGATCGACGTTGTGACAGGTCACGCCTGGCAAAGTGAGTTTTTGCAGACGCTCGGTGTTGCGTGCCGCTGCCCGCACCTGATGCCCCTGCTGGCTTAACGCAGAGGTGAGATGCTGACCAATATATCCGCTGGCGCCAAGCACCAGAATGCGTTGCGGCACGTGATGCTCCTTAGCGCTGTAAAAACGCCTGCCAGTGTTTCACCACGTCCGCCAGCTGTTCGCGGCTCGCGTCGAGATGCATCACCAGACGCACGATCGGGGAGGCGTTGATCAGCACGCCACGCGCTTTCATAAATTCGCCCAGCGCAGCAGCGTGCTCTTCGCCCACGCGAACGAACAGCATGTTGGTGTCGTGACGCATCACGTCTGCGCCGATCTCGCGCAGCTGCGTCGCCATCCACGCGGCGTTGTCGTGATCGTCCTTAAGGCGCGCCACGTTATTTTTTAACGCATACAGCCCTGCGGCCGCCAGAATGCCGGCCTGACGCATGCCGCCGCCGGTCATTTTACGCCAGCGGTTGGCGCGCTTGATGTAGTCCGCATTGCCGACCAGCAGGGAGCCCACCGGTGTACCCAGACCTTTTGAGAGGCAAATGGTGAACGAGTCGCAATACTGCGTTATCTCTTTCAGTTCGCAGCCGTACTCCACCACGGCGTTGAAGATACGCGCGCCGTCAACGTGCAGGCCGAGCCCTCGCTCGCGGGTAAATTCCCACGCCGCTTTCAGGTACTCGCGCGGCAGAACTTTGCCGTTGTGGGTGTTTTCGAGGCTGAGCAGCCTGGTGCGGGCGAAGTGAATATCGTCGGCTTTGATTTTCGCCGCCACTTTGTCGAGCGGCAGGGAGCCGTCCGGTGCGGCGTCAATCGGCTGCGGTTGAATGCTGCCGAGCACGGCAGCACCGCCAGCTTCGTAGAGATAGTTATGCGCGCCCTGGCCGACGATATACTCTTCACCGCGCTCGCAGTGGCTGAGCAGTGCCACCAGGTTCGCCTGCGTGCCGGTTGGCAGGAACAGGGCGGCTTCCTTGCCGCTCAGCTCTGCCGCATAGCGTTGCAGTTCGTTGACCGTCGGGTCATCGCCGTAGACGTCATCCCCGACCGAGGCGGCCATCATCTCTTCTAGCATGGCACGGCTCGGGCGGGTAACGGTATCACTACGCAAATCAATCATTTCACATCCCTTTAGTTTAAGAGGTCATGCGAAATGTTTTACCTGAGCCAGTTGGTTTTTGCCAGTTCGATCACTTCGTCACCGCGCCCGCTGATGATGGCGCGCAGCATGTAGAGGCTAAAACCTTTGGCCTGCTCCAGCTTGATCTGCGGCGGGATGGCCAGCTCTTCTTTGGCGACGACGACATCTACCAGTACCGGGCCGTCGATAGAGAAAGCGCGCTGCAGGGCTTCATCCACCTCGGAGGCTTTCTCTACCCGAATACCGGTGATGCCGCAGGCTTCGGCGATGCGCGCAAAGTTGGTGTCGTGCAGCTCGGTGCCGTCCGTGAGATAGCCTCCGGCCTTCATCTCCATCGCCACGAAGCCCAGCACGCTGTTGTTAAAGACCACGATTTTCAGCGGGAGCTTCATCTGCACCACCGACAGGAAATCTCCCATCAGCATGCTGAACCCGCCGTCACCGCACATCGCCACTACCTGGCGCTCCGGCGCCGTCGCTTTTGCGCCCAGCGCCTGCGGCATGGCGTTGGCCATCGAGCCGTGGTTGAACGAGCCGAGCAGTCGGCGCCTGCCGTTCATCTTCAGATAGCGCGCCGCCCAGACGGTTGGCGTGCCGACGTCGCAGGTAAAAATGGCGTCGTCGTCCGCAAAATGGCTGATCTGCTGCGCCAGATACTGCGGGTGAATGGCTTTGTCGCTCGGTTTGGCGAGGTCGTCCAGCCCCTTGCGCGCGTCGCGATAATCGCTCAGGGCTTTATCGAGGAACTTGCGATCGGTTTTCTCTTCCAGCAGCGGCAGCAGGGCGGCAAGGGTGGATTTGATGTCGCCCACCAGCGCCATATCGACCTTGCTGTGCGCGCCGATGCTGGCCGGGTTGATATCAATCTGAATAATTTTGGCATCCGTCGGGTAGAACGCGCGGTACGGGAACTGGGTGCCGAGCAGAATGAGCGTGTCGGCATTCATCATGGTGTGGAAGCCGCTGGAGAAACCGATAAGCCCGGTCATTCCTACATCAAAGGGGTTGTCGTATTCCACGTGCTCTTTGCCGCGCAGGGCGTGGACGATAGGCGCTTTGAGCTTACCGGCGAACTCAAGTAATTCTTTATGCGCGCCCGCGCAGCCGCTGCCGCACATCAGGGCGATATTGCTGGAGTAACGGAGCAGCTGCGCCAGCTTTTTCAGCTCTTCTTCGGCAGGCGTCACCACCGGCTGCGGGGCGTGGTACCAGTGGGTGCTTGCCCCTTCCGGCGCGGCCTTGAGCGCCACGTCGCCGGGGATAACGACAACTGACACACCACGGTTCAGCACGGCCTTGCGCATGGCGATCGCCAGCACCTGCGGGATCTGCTCCGGGGATGAAACCAGCTCGCAATAGTGGCTGCATTCACGGAACAGCTCCTGCGGATGCGTCTCCTGAAAATAGCCGCTGCCGATTTCGGAAGAGGGGATATGGGCGGCAATCGCCAGCACCGGCACGTGGTTACGGTGGCAGTCGAACAGGCCGTTGATCAGATGCAGGTTGCCCGGCCCGCACGAGCCCGCACACACGGCAAGCTCTCCGGTGAGCTGCGCTTCGGCACCCGCGGCGAAGGCGGCGACCTCTTCATGGCGGGTGGACATCCACTCGATGGTTTTCATCTTGTTGAGGCTATCGCTAAGCCCGTTCAGGGAATCGCCGGTTACGCCCCAGATACGTTTTACACCTGCCTGTTCAAGGGTCTTCGCTATGTATGCAGCCACGGTTTGTTTCATGGTTGTCCGTCTCCTTTTTGTGATATCGCTTACAAGCTTAGAAGAAAGTCACTGTATTGCCTGCTCTATACCCCTCAATTAAAGGTGGTTTTCCTGTGCAATTATTCAGCATAATCTGGTCATCACTTGGATGGAAACAGGAATCATTTCAAATGGTTAAATCATTGTTAATTGCTGTTAATGAAAAGCTGTCGCACGACGATTTTGGCAAACTCTTGTTACGACTTACCGTCGGCGGGCTGATGCTGTTTCACGGTTTGCACAAGCTATTGGGCGGTGTGGGGTTCATCAGCGGCATGCTGGTGGAAAAAGGGTTGCCGGGGTTTATCGCTTACGGCGTGTTGGTTGGTGAAGTGGTGGCACCGATACTGATTATTGTCGGCCTCTTCACGCGCCCGGCCGCGCTGGTGCTGGCGTTTACCATGATCGTGGCGTGGCTGATGGTGGGAATGGATGAGACATTCGCGCTCGATAAGGTCGGTGCATGGGCGATTGAAAGCCTGGTGTACTTCTTTATTGGCTCGCTGACGGTGGCGTTTTTAGGGGCAGGGCGGTTTGCGCTGGGGAAAGGTCCGGCGTGGCGGTGAAAGTTGGATGCTGGAATGAAGGAAGGGGTCTACGGACCCTTTTTTATTGGTGGGTTTTAAGTGATTGATTTTATTAGGTTGAATTGTAAGTGGTAAAAAAAGGGTTTAAGGGGAATTTTTAGGGGAATTCTTTATCTGACAAGGTTATAGGTGTAGATTGTTCCAGTTCACTGCCGTACAGGCAGCTTAGAAAACTCCCGAAACGTACAAACAACCAAGCACCTTGTTCACTGCCGTACAGGCAGCTTAGAAACGTCATAATACTCGCTCAGAGGAAGCGTCACTGTTCACTGCCGTACAGGCAGCTTAGAAAAATATCGGTGAACATAATCAAGCCAGATGAAAGTTCACTGCCGTACAGGCAGCTTAGAAAATCGTTACCGCTGCGGCGATTTTGCCATTCTCGTTCACTGCCGTACAAGCAGCCTGCACAATCCAGGTCGGGTATACGCAGTGTCATCCGACAAAAAGCCCGGTGGCGCTGACGCTTACCGGGCCTTCGACCGAACGTTTACCGTTTATGCGAGGACCAGGTCCCCCTGCGGGTGGCACGAGCACGCCAGCACGTAACCCTCGGCAATCTCCGCGTCGGACAGCGTCATGGTGCTGGTGACGGTGTACTCCCCGGAAACGATCTTCGTCTTACAGCAGCCGCACACGCCCGCACGGCAGGCCGCTACTACCGGTACCTTGTTGCTTTCCAGCGCTTCCAGCAGCGTGGTGCCCACGCGGCCAAAGAAGGTCTGCGCGGGCTGCAGCTTGGTGAACTGAATCCCGCTGCTTGCCGCTTCCGCCACCGGCGTGAAGAACTGCTCTTTAAAGAAGCGGGTTACGCCGAGCGCTTTCACCTCTTTCTCCACGATATCCATGTACGGCGCCGGGCCGCAGGTCATTACGGTACGGTTCGCAATGTCCGGCACGCTTTGCAGCAGCTCACGGCTCAGGCGGCCGGGCACAAAGCCGTGCGTCGCGTTATGTTCCGCCACCAGCGTCACCGGATAATCACGCCACTCCTCGGCGAAAATGACGTCTTCCGGAGAGCGCACGCTGAAGATCGCCTGCACGTCGGCCTGCGGGCGGTTCTTCGCCAGCCAGCGGCGCATAGACATAATCGGCGTTACGCCGCAGCCCGCCGCCAGCAGCAGGAATTTATCGTCTGCCTTGTCGTCACAGGTGAAATCTCCCTGCGCGTCGGACAGCCAGATGTAATCTCCGCGCTTCACGTCACGGGTCAGCCACTGAGAGCCGGCACCGTCATCGATGCGGCGGACGGTGAGCGTAATGTACTCGCTCATGCCCGGCGTGGAGGAGATCGTGTAGGCGCGCAGGGTGTCCGCCGAATTGCGAACGCTGACCAGCGCATACTGGCCTGCACGGTACGGATAGTAGTCGTGACAGAGCAGTGACAGCGTCCACACATCCGGCGTCTCCTGATGGATGTGATGAACCTGCATCCGCCACGGACATTGTGAGGTTGGCATGGTCATGAATAGCTCCTTACGCGCTCAGCAGTTGCTTCATATCATCTTCAACGTTGGTGACTGAACGCAGACCGAATTTCTCGTTCAGCACGGCCAGCAGGTCCGGCGTCAGGAAGCCTGGCGCGGTCGGGCCGGTCACGATGTTGGTCACGCCCAGAGAGAGCAGGGTGAGCAGGATGACAATCGCTTTCTGCTCAAACCAGGAGAGCACCAGGGAGAGCGGCAGATCGTTGACGCCGCAGCCCAGTTTTTCCGCCAGCGTGACCGCCAGAATAATGGCCGAGTAGGCATCGTTACACTGGCCCGCATCAATCAGGCGCGGCAGACCTTCGATGTCGCCGAAGTCCAGCTTGTTGAAACGGTATTTACCGCACGCCAGGGTCAGGATCAGGCAGTCTTCCGGCACGCGGGTGGCGAAATCGGTGAAGTAGTTACGTTCGCCGCGCGCGCCGTCGCATCCGCCGACGAGGAAGATGTGGCGCAGCTTTTCACGGCTGACGAGATCGATCAGCGAGTCAGCGGCGCCGAGAAGCGTCTCGCGACCGAAGCCGACGGTGATCAGGTGCGGAATTTCGCTGTACGGGAAGCCCGCCATCTGCTGCGCCTGGGCGATAACCGGGCCAAAATCGTCGCCTTCGAGGTGGCTCACGCCCGGCCAGCCGACGATGCTGCGGGTCCAGATGCGGTCGTCATACGCGCCCACGGTCGGGTCGATGATGCAGTTAGAGGTCATCACGATAGGGCCCGGGAAACGGGCAAACTCCACCTGCTGGTTCTGCCAGCCGCTGCCGTAGTTACCGATCAGATGCCTGAATTTACGCAGCTCCGGGTAGCCGTGCGCCGGCAGCATTTCGCCGTGGGTATAGACGTTAACACCGGTGCCTTCGGTCTGCTTCAGCAGGTTGTAGAGATCTTTCAGATCATGACCCGAAATCAGGATGCACTTGCCTTCGGTCGCTTTCACGTTGACCTGTGTCGGCGTCGGGTGGCCGTAGGTGCTGGTTTCACCAGCATCCAGAATGCTCATCACGCGGAAGTTCATCTGGCCGATTTCCATTGAGCACTCAAGCAGGGCGTTCATATCGGCAGGCCAGGTACCCAGCCACGCCATGATCTTGTGGTACTGAGCGTAGATGTCATTGTCGTACTGACCGAGCACGTGCGCGTGCTCCATATAGGCCGCAGCGCCTTTCAGGCCGTACAGGCACAGCAGGCGCAGGCCGAGAATATTCTCGCCAATCGCCGCTTTGTCTTTATTCGGGGTAAAGTCTGCCGCCTGGCGCTGGAGGTCGCCCAGATCGTCGCTCACCAGCTGAAGCTCTGACATAGGATTGTCCACATGAGCGTTAGCATCCACCTTCAGGCACTGCGCCTTCAGCGCTTCGCGCAGGGCAATCGCTTCACGGGCATAGCCGACGATGCGCGGAGAGTCGAAGTTAACGTTGGTCAGCGTGGAGAAAAACGCGCGCGGGGCGAAGCTGTCGACGTAGTGGTCGACGATGCCGTATTCGCGGGCTTTGAACGCCCATGCGGAAAGGCCTTGCAGGGCAGCAATCAGCAGGTCCTGCAGGTCAGATGTTTCTGCGGTTTTGCCGCACATACCCTGTGCGTAAGAGCAGCCATTGCCTGCCGGGGTACGGATGGTTTGTTCACATTGCACACAAAACATAATCACACCTGTTAAAGTTATATTTGATATACATGTTTAAGATTATGCCTGTGCCTGAACGGTGAAAAGGGCTTTCTGCGACAAAATAGGGGGAGATTGATTTAGCGCAATTTTGGCGGCAGGAAACCTACCGCCAAAGAAGTATCAGGCGGAGAAGAAGGCCATCATAACCGGAACCAGCAGACTTAAAATAAAGCCGTGTACGATGGCGGCGGGCACCATCTCCAGCCCGCCTGAACGCTGAAGGACCGGCAGGGTAAAGTCCATCGACGTCGCGCCGCACAAGCCCAGCGCCGTTGAGCGGCTGCGGCGAACCAGACCCGGGATCAGCATGATGGCAATCAGCTCTCGCGCCAGATCGTTAAAGAAGGCGGCGCTGCCGATGACCGGGCCGAAGGATTCGGTCAGCAGAATACCGGAGAGGGAGTACCAGCCGAACCCGGAGGCCATCGCCAGGCCGGTCTTCAGAGGCAGATCGAGAATAAAGGCATTAATGACGCCCGCCACCATTGAGCTGGCGACAACCATAACGGCAACGATCATTCCCCGACGGTTCAGGACGATCTGTTTCAGCGTCATGCCGTTATTTCGCAGCTGAATGCCAATCAGGAACAGCAGGAAGATCAGGGTATATTCGCTGGCCTCTGTCGCGTGCTGTAAAAATGTCCATCCGGTAAGGCCCAGAAGAAATCCGAGCACCACGACGCCGCAGAGCTTTAATGATTCCAGCGCCATTGCAATTCGGGAGGGCAGCTTTTCCTGGTGGTGATTATTTTTCCACGGAATAGTGCGTTCCAGCCACAGCAGGGCGGCAATATTGCACAGCAAAATAACCACCACGGTGACCGCAGAATAATGCAGGATGGAAAGTAAATTCGTCGCCAGATTATCCAGGAAGGCCAGGCTGATCCCCATAAAGAACAGAATGACGTAAACAATCCAGCTGAGAAAACGGTTGATAAGCTTTAAGGCCGATTCATGACGCAGCGGAATAAGATAGCCCGCAATCAGGGGCAGCAGAATAATGAGGAGTCCTGAAAACATGAACAGCCGGTCCTTTTGAGTATTCGTTAAGCGCCAGAGACACTACCCAATAAAGGCTATTCAGTAAAGCGGCAAAAGAAAGCCGGGTGGCGGCTGCGCCTTACCCGGCTTGTATGTGCGGCCTGTTGCCCACACCCCGGCCCTCTCCCACGGGGAGAGGGAGGGATAGATTAATCGCGTTTTTCCAGCAGGGTGCGGTAAAGCACGCCGCCCAGAATACCGCCGACGATCGGCATCACCCAGAACAGCCACAGCTGCTCAAGCGCCCAGCCGCCCTGGAAAATGGCCACCGCGGTGCTGCGCGCCGGGTTCACGGAGGTGTTGGTGACCGGAATAGAAATCAGGTGGATAAGCGTCAACGCCAGACCGATGGCAATAGGCGCAAAACCTGCTGGCGCGTATTTGTCGGTTGCGCCGTGGATCACCAGCAGGAAGCCTGCGGTCAGCACAATTTCAATGACGATGGCAGACAGCATGGAATAACCGCCCGGAGAGTGTTCGCCGAAGCCGTTAGAGGCGAAGCCGCTGGCCGCTGCGTCAAAGCCCGCTTTACCGCTGGCAATGACGTACAGAACGCCCGCCGCAATAATACCGCCAACCACCTGCGCCACGATGTAGCCAATAACCTCTTTTGCCGGGAAACGGCCGCCCGCCCATAAACCTAATGTCACCGCCGGGTTAAAATGACCGCCGGAAATATGCCCTACGGCAAACGCCATGGTTAATACGGTTAAACCAAACGCCAGCGCGACGCCGACAAAACCAATGCCTAATTCAGGGAATGCTGCTGCCAGAACGGCGCTACCGCAACCACCAAATACCAGCCAGAATGTACCAAAGCACTCTGCTGCCAATTTTCTAAACATAACCACCTCAAAATTATTTTCCACGCGTTTTCCCGCGCGCGGGATATATCGCCATAAAGGGATGACGACTCAAAGAGCCCGTATTTTAAAAACCAACAACACCCCTTCGCCACTTAAATAAATTCGATTAATTTGATTTAAGGCAATGTGATGTCAATCCTTGTTCAAGTCAGCGGTAAATAGAGCATAGTTCAAATCTCGCAAGGATGAATGTTCTGCTGTCGTGCCAGGATTCCTGCCGCTATACTGCTGATAACTTAAAGGAAAAAGTGATCATTTCGCGGGGGATTTATGCTTCTCGAACGTGTGGAAATTGTCGGGTTTCGCGGTATTAACCGCCTGTCGCTTCAGCTGGAGCAGAACAACGTCCTGATCGGCGAGAACGCGTGGGGTAAGTCCAGCCTGCTGGATGCGCTGACGCTGCTGCTTTCACCCGAAGATGATTTGTACCACTTTGTTCACGATGATTTCTGGTTCCCGCCCGGCGACGTGACGGGCCGCGAGAAGCATCTGCATATCATCCTGACGTTCCGCGAATCCGAGCCCGGCCGTCACCGCGTGCGTCGCTTCCGTCCGCTGTCGCCCTGCTGGGTGCCCTGCGACGATGGTTTCCACCGGATTTTCTACCGTCTGGAAGGGGAGATGGCGGAAAACGAGGGGGTGCTGACCCTGCGTGAATTCCTCGACGAGAAAGCCAACCCGATCCCGCTGGAGAATATCGACGATCTTGCGCGTCATCTGATCCGCCTGACGCCGGTGTTACGCCTGCGCGATGCGCGCTTTATGCGCCGTATTCGTAACGGCACCGTACCGAACATGCCGGAAGTGGAAGTCACCGCCCGCGAGCTGGATTTTCTGGCGCGAGAGCTGGTGTCGCGTCCGCAGAATCTTACCGATGGTCAAATTCGTCAGGGGCTGTCCGCGATGGTGCAGCTGCTGGAGCACTACTTTTCCGAGCAGGGCACGTCGGAGTCCCGCCATCGTTTGATGCGCCGCCGCTCTCATGATGAACAGCGCAGCTGGCGCTATCTCGACATCATCAACCGGATGATTGACCGGCCCGGCGGGCGTACCCATCGGGTGATTTTACTGGGGCTGTTTTCAACGCTTCTGCAGGCGAAGGGCACCGTGCGTCTTGACCGGGACGCCCGGCCGCTGCTGCTGGTGGAAGACCCGGAAACGCGCCTGCACCCCATCATGCTCTCCGTGGCATGGCACCTGCTCAATCTGCTGCCGCTCCAGCGGATTACCACCACCAATTCCGGTGAACTGCTATCGCTGACGCCGGTGGAGCACATCTGCCGTCTGGTGCGCGAGTCCTCCCGCGTATCCGCGTACCGCCTCGGACCCGGCGGGATGAATGCCGAAGACGGGCGGCGTATCGCGTTTCACATCCGCTTTAATCGCGCTTCGTCGCTCTTTGCCCGCTGCTGGCTGCTGGTTGAGGGGGAAACGGAAACCTGGGTCATCAACGAACTGGCGCGCCAGTGCGGCCATCATTTTGATGCAGAGGGCATTAAGGTCATCGAATTTGCCCAGTCGGGATTAAAACCGCTGATAAAATTTGCCCGCCGAATGGGAATTGAATGGCATGTGCTGGTGGACGGTGACGAGGCGGGGAAAAAATATGCCTCAACCGTGCGCAGCCTGCTGAACAACGAGCGCGAAGAAGAGCGCGACCACCTAACGATGCTGCCCGCGATGGACATGGAGCATTTTATGTACCGTCAGGGCTTTGACGACGTATTCCACCGCATTGCGATGGTGCCGATCGACGTACCAATGAACATGCGGCGCGTGATCGCCAAAGCTATTCACCGTTCGTCAAAACCGGATTTAGCCATTGAAGTGGCGACGGAAGCGGGAAGGCGGGGCGTGGAGGCCGTTCCGACGCTGCTGCGTAAAATGTTCTCCCGCGTGCTGTGGCTGGCACGCGGAAGGGCGGATTAACGCCGGGTTGCCTGTTCTACCTGCTGAATGAGGCTATCCAGCAGCGCGTAGCGGCGGCGATATTCAGAACGTTTTTTGCTCGCAATCTCGTCCATCGGTTTACGCGGCATGGCAAGCGGCAGCATAAAGTGGCCGCTATCCTGTTTTTCCCCACCGAGGGAACTCCAGAAGCTGTCGTAATCGGCCAGCAGTTTCCCCTCTTTTTTCTTGCGGTAGCGCCAGCTGCGATAAATATGGGTGGCGTTACTGACGGCAACGATCTGCGCGACCGGGAATGCGGCGCCGAACGTCATGGCGGCTTCAACCAGCAGGCGTTTCGGGAACAGGCCGTGGCAGGCCTTCGTCGCTTTCTGGATCTGCTCATGGGGAACATGCGCTTTCGCGCCCTGCAAACCGCCGATGAACAGCGTCGATTTTCCTTCAAACTGGCAGAGCGTAAAGGTTAGCTCCGCCAGCACCGTATTCTGACCGTCGCAGAAGGTGAGGGTGGCCTCGCCCTCTTTATCCAGGAACGCATCGGCACACAGGCGGACGGTAAATGGCTGGTCATCTTTCCCGGTTAAGGTCAGCAGCGTAGTCCCCTGCGTCGAAAGATAGCCCTTCAGGAGCGTGGCCGGAAGCTGGCGGCTCATGGCCTCATAGTGCCAGTTCAGGGATTCCAGCGCATGCTGGCGGTCCATTTTCACCGTCAGCCAGGGACGGTGAAGCCGACACGGCAGACCGGGCTGCACCTGCAACATCTGCATCAGACGAGGCTGCTTAGCGAGGTTCGTTAACAGGCGAGACGTGCTCACGGGCGTTGCCAGCGAACGCAGCATGAACTTACGGCGATAGGCGGGGTTCTGCCATGCAAGGCCGGGCGCGATCTTACCGAAGGCCAGGTTTTTGAAGAGCTGCCAGCCGGATGTCGGCTGCGTCAGGTCTGAAAGAGGTGTATCGACGATAGAAGACATGATAAATCCTGAGTCTTTTGGAATACCGCTATTTCAGCAGGGGAAATATCAACGTCTTGTAAACAAATTAAGGTGATTTCGGAGAACGGGGGTTTCGTTAAGGAGTCGTTTAGATAGAATCAACGTTTATTATTGCCAGAACATTTAGTTGGAATATTTATGAACCTCAAGGGAAAACGCAGAACGCTGTTTCTGCTGCTGGCGCTGGTGATTGTAGCCGGTGGATTCTGGTTATGGCAGGTGCTCAACGCGCCTGTGCCGCAGTACCAGACGCTAATCGTTCGTCCCGGTGAACTGCAGCAAAACGTCCTTGCGACGGGCAAACTTGATGCGCTGCGCAAAGTTGACGTCGGCGCGCAGGTCAGCGGCCAGCTGAAAACGCTGTCGGTAGAGATTGGCGACAAGGTGAAAAAAGGCCAGCTGCTTGGCGTTATCGATCCCGAGCAGGCTGAGAACCAGATCCGCGAAGTGGAAGCTACGCTGATGGAGCTGCGCGCGCAGCGTGCGCAGGCGCAGGCAGAGCGTAACCTGGCGCAGGTAACGCTGACCCGCCAGCAGGCCCTGGCGAAAACCCAGGCTATTTCAAAGCAGGATTTAGACACCGCCGCGACTGAACTGGCGGTGAAACAGGCGCAGATTGGTACGATTGACGCGCAAATCAAGCGTAATCAGGCCTCGCTGGATACGGCGAAAACCAACCTTGATTACACAAAGATCGTCGCGCCGATGGCCGGGGAAGTGACGCAAATTACCACGCTGCAGGGCCAGACGGTAATTGCCGCCCAGCAGGCGCCAAACATTCTGACGCTGGCGGACATGAGCACCATGCTGGTGAAGGCCCAGGTCTCCGAGGCGGATGTGATCCATCTTAAGCCGGGGCAGAACGCCTGGTTTACCGTACTCGGCGACCCGCAAACCCGCTACGAAGGCGTGCTGAAAGATATCCTGCCGACGCCGGAAAAGGTTAACGACGCCATATTCTACTATGCGCGTTTCGAAGTCCCGAACCCGAAGGGCGTGCTGCGTCTGGACATGACCGCCCAGGTGCATATCCAGCTGACCGGCGTGAAGAACGTGCTGACCGTTCCGCTCTCCGCGCTGGGTGAATCCGCCGGGGACAATCGCTATAAGGTGAAAGTGCTGCGCAACGGCGAGACGCGCGAGCGCGAGGTGGTGATTGGCGCGCGCAACGACACCGACGTGGTGGTGGTAAAAGGGCTGGAAGAGGGCGAGGAGGTTGTTGTCAGCGAAAGCCTGCCCGGAGCCGCTAAATGACCGCGCTGCTTGAGCTGAATGACATTCGTCGCAGCTATCCGTCGGGCGACGGCCCGGTGGAGGTGCTGAAGGGCATCTCCCTGCGGGTGGAGGCGGGCGAGATGGTGGCGATAGTAGGCGCCTCGGGTTCTGGTAAATCGACGCTGATGAACATTCTCGGCTGCCTGGATAAGCCCACCAGCGGTACCTACCGCGTGGCCGGGACGGACGTCTCAACGCTGGACGGCGACGCCCTGGCGAAGCTGCGCCGGGAACACTTTGGCTTTATCTTCCAGCGTTACCATCTGCTCTCTCACCTTAGCGCGGCGCAAAACGTAGAGGTGCCCGCGGTGTATGCGGGCGTTGAGCGGAAGAAACGCCTTGAGCGCGCGAAGGGGCTGTTAACGCGTCTGGGGTTGGCGGAGCGGGTGGATTACCAGCCGTCGCAGCTGTCCGGCGGCCAGCAGCAGCGCGTGAGTATTGCACGTGCGCTGATGAACGGCGGGCAGGTGATCCTCGCGGATGAACCGACCGGAGCGCTCGACAGCCATTCTGGCGAAGAGGTGATGGCGATCCTGCATCAGTTGCGCGATCAGGGCCACACGGTGATTATCGTTACCCACGATCCGCAGGTGGCGGCCCAGGCCGAACGCATTATCGAGATCCGCGACGGTGAGCTGGTGAGCAACCCGCCGCCGCGCGAGGCCAGAACGGCGGCACCGAAGGAAGCGCTGCCTGCTTCGACCGGTTGGGGACAGTTCTCCAGCGGCTTTCGTGAAGCGCTGACCATGGCCTGGCTGGCGATGGCGGCCAATAAAATGCGCACCCTGCTGACCATGCTCGGCATCATCATCGGTATTGCCTCGGTGGTGTCGATAGTGGTGGTGGGCGACGCGGCCAAGCAGCTGGTGCTGGCGGATATTCGCGCTATCGGCACCAACACCATCGACGTTTATCCCGGCAAAGACTTTGGCGACGACGAGCCGCAGTATCAGCAGGCGCTGAAGTATGACGATCTGGCGGCGATTCAGAAGCAGCCGTGGGTTAACTCCGCCACGCCTGCGGTCTCGCAAAACCTGCGTCTGCGCTACGGCAATATCGACGTGGCGGCCAGCGCTAACGGCGTGAGCGGCGATTACTTTAACGTCTACGGCATGACCTTCAGCGAAGGCGCCACCTTCAACGCCGAACAGCTGGCGGGCAGGGCGCAGGTGGTGGTGCTGGACGCGAACTCGCGCAGGCAGCTCTTCCCCAATAAAGCGAACGTGGTGGGCGAAGTGATCCTGGTCGGCAATATGCCTGCCACGGTCATTGGCGTGGCGGAAGAGAAACAGTCGATGTTCGGCAGCAGCAAGATCCTGCGCGTCTGGCTGCCGTATACCACCATCTCCGGGCGGATTATGGGCCAGTCCTGGCTCAATTCCATCACCGTGCGCGTGAAGGAGGGCTATGACAGCGCGCTGGCGGAACAGCAGCTGGAGCGGCTGTTGAAATTGCGCCACGGGAAGAAGGATTTCTTCACCTGGAATATGGACGGCCTCTTGAAAACGGCGGAAAAGACCACACGTACTCTTCAGCTGTTCCTGACGCTGGTGGCAGTGATCTCGCTGGTCGTTGGCGGTATCGGGGTGATGAATATCATGCTGGTGTCGGTGACCGAACGCACCCGGGAGATTGGCATCCGCATGGCGGTCGGGGCCAGAGCCAGCGACGTGCTCCAGCAGTTTCTGATTGAGGCGGTGCTGGTGTGCCTGGTGGGCGGTGCGATGGGCATTGCGCTCTCGATGATGATTGCCTTTGCGCTCCAGCTCTTTTTACCCGGCTGGGAGATTGGCTTCTCGCCGATGGCGATACTCACCGCATTTTTGTGTTCCACCTTTACCGGCATTTTGTTTGGCTGGCTGCCTGCGCGCAACGCGGCGCGGCTGGATCCGGTGGACGCGCTGGCTCGGGAATAACCCGAAAATAAAAATGCCAGCCGATCGGGCTGGCATTTTGACTGCGGGATGTACACAATAAAACAGAGAGCTATGCAACCGTTTCTGCTTCAACGGGTACGATAAGGCTTGCATGATTGCCTTTTGGCCCCTGGTGTACATCGAACCGGACGGATTGCCCGGCTTTGAGCGTCCTGTAACCATCCATCTGAATGGTGGAATAGTGAGCGAAGATATCTTCGCCGCCGCCTTCGGGGCAGATGAAGCCAAACCCCTTGGCGTTGTTGAACCACTTAACAGTACCCATTTCCATGCTTCGACATCCTTCGTAAATCTTATAAATTAAGATGGAATGAACCGGTGGTGGAGTGGGGGCTGTTCAAAACCTCGCCATCTCACGCTTGTACAATTTAGATAAACGAAAGACGTCGTCAAGCGTTTGGCGCTGGAGTTGGGACAATAATCAACCAAAGTTTGAAGCAGTTAACGCTATTGCAACAGTTTGTGACAGACATCGCGGATGACAGTAATAGATGATTGTTATCTAACATCTGAGGTAGATTCAAAGTGGTTATGCAAAATGGGTAAGACCAACGACTGGCTGGATTTTGACCAGCTGGCGGAAGACAAAGTGCGTGACGCGCTAAAACCGCCATCTATGTATAAAGTTATGTTAATGAACGATGATTACACGCCGATGGAATTTGTTATTGACGTGCTACAAAAGTTCTTTTCTTATGATGTAGAACGTGCAACGCAACTGATGCTTACCGTTCATTATCGTGGCAAAGCTATCTGCGGCATCTTTACCGCCGAGGTGGCGGAAACCAAAGTGGCGATGGTGAACGACTATGCGAGGGAGAACGAGCATCCGTTGCTGTGTACGCTGGAAAAGGCCTGATAAGGCATAAAATTGGGGGAGGTGCCTATGCTCAATCAAGAACTGGAACTCAGTTTAAACATGGCTTTCGCCAGAGCGCGTGAGCACCGACATGAGTTTATGACCGTCGAGCATTTACTGCTCGCACTGCTTAGCAACCCATCTGCCCGCGAAGCGCTGGAAGCCTGCTCCGTGGATCTGGTGGCGCTACGTCAGGAACTCGAAGCCTTCATCGAACAAACCACACCGGTGCTGCCAGCCAGTGAAGAGGAGCGCGACACGCAGCCGACGCTCAGCTTCCAGCGCGTGCTGCAGCGCGCGGTATTCCACGTCCAGTCTTCCGGACGTAGCGAAGTGACTGGCGCAAACGTCTTAGTCGCCATCTTCAGCGAGCAGGAGTCACAGGCTGCCTACCTGCTGCGCAAACACGAAGTCAGCCGCCTCGACGTGGTTAACTTTATCTCTCACGGAACGCGCAAAGACGAGCCTAACCAGGCATCGGACTCCAGCAATCAGGTCAATAACAATGAAGAGCAAGCAGGCGGGGAGGATCGTATGGAAAACTTCACCACCAATCTTAATCAGCTTGCTCGCGTTGGCGGCATCGACCCGCTGATTGGTCGCGATAAAGAGCTGGAGCGCGCGATCCAGGTGCTGTGCCGTCGCCGCAAGAACAACCCGCTGCTGGTGGGTGAGTCAGGCGTGGGTAAAACCGCGATTGCCGAAGGTCTTGCCTGGCGCATTGTGCAGGGAGACGTGCCGGAAGTGATTGCCGACTGCACCATCTACTCGCTGGATATCGGCTCGCTGCTGGCGGGCACCAAATACCGCGGTGATTTTGAAAAACGCTTCAAGGCGCTGTTGAAACAGCTGGAGCAGGATACCAACAGCATCCTGTTTATCGATGAGATCCACACCATCATCGGCGCAGGTGCGGCCTCCGGTGGCCAGGTGGATGCCGCGAACCTGATCAAACCGCTGCTCTCCAGTGGCAAGATCCGCGTGATTGGCTCCACCACCTACCAGGAGTTCAGCAACATCTTTGAGAAAGACCGTGCGCTGGCGCGCCGCTTCCAGAAAATCGACGTGACCGAACCGTCCGTCGAGGAAACGGTGCAGATCATCAACGGCCTGAAGCCGAAGTACGAAGCGCACCACGACGTGCGTTACACCGCGAAAGCGGTCCGTGCGGCGGTGGAGCTGGCGGTGAAATACATCAACGACCGTCATCTGCCGGATAAGGCGATTGACGTGATTGATGAGGCAGGGGCGCGTGCGCGTCTGATGCCGGCCAGCAAGCGTAAGAAAACCGTTAACGTGGCGGATATTGAGTCCGTGGTGGCCCGCATCGCGCGTATCCCTGAGAAGAGCGTTTCTCAGAGCGACCGCGACACGCTGCGCACCCTCGGCAATCGCCTGAAAATGTTGGTCTTTGGTCAGGATAAAGCCATTGAGGCCTTAACCGAAGCGATCAAGATGGCCCGTGCCGGACTGGGGCATGACCACAAGCCTGTCGGTTCCTTCCTGTTCGCCGGTCCGACCGGCGTGGGTAAAACCGAGGTGACGGTTCAGCTCTCCAAAGCGCTGGGCATTGAGCTGCTGCGTTTTGATATGTCCGAGTACATGGAGCGCCACACCGTCAGCCGTTTGATTGGTGCGCCTCCGGGCTACGTGGGCTTTGACCAGGGCGGCTTGCTCACTGACGCGGTGATCAAGCATCCGCACGCGGTACTGCTGCTTGATGAAATCGAGAAAGCGCACCCGGACGTGTTCAACATCCTGCTGCAGGTAATGGACAACGGGACGCTGACCGACAACAACGGGCGCAAGGCGGACTTCCGCAACGTGGTGCTGGTGATGACCACCAACGCCGGGGTGCGTGAAACCGAGCGTAAATCCATCGGCCTGATCCACCAGGATAACAGCACCGATGCGATGGAGGAGATCAAGAAGATCTTCACGCCGGAGTTCCGTAACCGTCTGGACAACATTATCTGGTTCGATCATCTGTCTACCGAGGTGATCCATCAGGTGGTGGATAAGTTCATCGTCGAACTGCAGGTTCAGCTGGATCAGAAAGGCGTGTCGCTGGAAGTGAGCCAGGAGGCCCGCAACTGGCTGGCCGAGAAAGGCTACGACCGCGCGATGGGGGCCCGTCCGATGGCGCGTGTGATTCAGGACAACCTGAAGAAACCGCTGGCGAACGAGCTACTGTTTGGCTCGCTGGTGGATGGCGGCCAGGTGACCGTGGCGCTGGACCAGGCGAAGAACGAGCTGACGTACGATTTCCAGAGCGCGGCGAAGCACAAGCCGGAAGCGGCTCACTGAGTTGTTTTAGTTCAAAAGCCGGGTTTTTAACCCGGCTTTTTTGTGCCCGCTTTTCCTCCTCTCCCTGTGGGCTGAGGAATGTCCACAAATTAATGCGAGCAGTGAACAATCCCCTCGCCCCTTTGGGGAGAGGGTTAGGGTGAGGGGAACAGGCCGCCGAGGAATTTTGCGAGGCGCTTTCCAGTTTCCTTCGAAGTCAGTTGCTGGATAAAACCACAGTAATAAAATGGCGGCGCACCTGCAAAATCAGGTGCCGGGATTGGCGTCCTGATTGCACACATATGGAAAGATGTTGCTCGCAGCAACGTCACTGGTTTCGTTCACTCTTTTTTTAGCTGCGGTATAATCCGTACCTTCAAATATGGTGGGCTGAACCGGGGCTTCTTTTGAAGCGCCGATTTTCCATATGGTCGGTACGCCAAACCGGTTCAGTCTGCCACCCGAAGTTGGCGTTTCTGGTGGTAGTTTTCAGCATCTAATATGGAAATTATGAATATGGAAAACCAGTCTATCTCTCAACTCTACAGCGAACTCTCCCTCGACCCCGATCTCCCAACCCTTGCCGAGCGCTGCAAACTGCTCACCGAAATCCTCCTCGACTGCAAATCACTCCCGCAAACGCAGCCCGTTTGCCGTTGTCTCGGAGCTTACCTGGAAGAGGTGAAATCCGGCCTCACTGAATCAATGCGTGATTTTCAGGTGGTGGAATTTGAGGACGAAGCGGAACAACCGCGACAAAAAGAGTGGTTGCTGGAAGATACAGAAACGAAATGCGACTACTGCCGGGCGTTAAACCACGTACTGCTGGTGTCGCATTTTGACCGCGATATGTTGCCGCACCTGACGGGGCTCCTTCATGACATTACGCATTCGATGGCTGCTGATGTCGTTGCACCTCAACGTGCAGAAAGGTAATTCACATTATTTCCTGAGTGCAATCTGAGGCGTCGGGGGAGTTCCTCTGACGCTATTGGTTTAAACCCTTTTTTCTGATGCTTACGTAACATATTGATTTATATGGTGAGAATTTCTGTTCCAGAAAAAAGGGTTTTATGCGTAAAAGTTGATTATTTTGTTTGCTAACAATAAGATGGCGTTGTTTCCTTTCAGTTCACTGCCGTACAGGCAGCTTAGAAACACTCGATGCGATACCATGTCGGCCTGTTATCGTTCACTGCCGTACAGGCAGCTTAGAAACCCGTGCGTCCTCACGCGGAGGGCTGGTCGTAGTTCACTGCCGTACAGGCAGCTTAGAAATGTGCAGCCGTCGCCCCGTGCGGGTGTGCATGGTTCACTGCCGTACAGGCAGCTTAGAAAAGCATCGAAAGTGGTCTTGTAACCGGAAGACCGTTCACTGCCGTACAGGCAGCTTAGAAAAGGGAGAAGCGGGAGGTTCAACCCCGAGCACCTGTTCACTGCCGTACAGGCAGCTTAGAAAGCTGCTCTCCATCTCTTTTGCGCGCCGCATGAGTTCACTGCCGTACAGGCAGCTTAGAAACAAATTTTAACTTTGAAATAGTCGTCAATGTGGTTCACTGCCGTACAGGCAGCTTAGAAAAGCTGACGTTCGCGCTGGCGCGAGCACTTGAATGTTCACTGCCGTACAGGCAGCTTAGAAAGTGGCCTCAAAAGGGGGATGGGGTTGAATTAGCGTTCACTGCCGTACAGGCAGCTTAGAAAACGCTGGGCGGCGGCAACCGGACCGACCGCAGGTTCACTGCCGTACAGGCAGCTTAGAAAACAACGCGCGGTTCACCCCCGCTAGAACCCCCGTTCACTGCCGTACAGGCAGCTGGGATGGTACTTAACCGTGTTTTTGTTCACTGCCGTACAGGCAGCTTAGAAAGACAAGCGGCTCGCTACTGAGCTACATGACAAGTTCACTGCCGTACAGGCAGCTTAGAAAATCTTCAATTGCTAAACGAGTAGAACCGTTATGTTCACTGCCGCACAGGCAGAATAAAAACCATCGGCAATCATAACCGAGTCTACCAGGCGAATGCCCGTTTTAATGCTGAGCTAAACGTCACCTCTTCATTATGTTGACCCTGTATGGGGACTTGGCATTTTTAACCTGGAAATAAAATACCTTTGAGTTATTCTTTCCCCGTCAAAAACAAGGAGAAGTATATGAAATTCCAATGGGTTATTATGACAACAATTCTTTTTCTTCCATTAGCCAGTAATGCGGTTGTAATACCTCTCATGGGGGAACTTAAAGCCGAAAGTCATCAGGTTTGTGGGAAAAATATCGATGTGGAAGTTATTATGCTTGCAAATCACTCTACTTTGATCGGCCTGCAGAATAAACAAACACATAATCTGGATTTATTTCTCTCATCCGAGCAATCTTCCGAGGAGATGAATTATGCGAAATTCATTCCCGCCAAATATGATAACCTGTCAAAGAGTTTTGTTGCCCGCGAAGATAACGAAATTGATATAGTCTGGGGGAGCTCAAAAAATGATAAAGATGAGGTTTCTTATAGCCTTGCCCTTGGTCCTCAGACGTATTCGTGTAGCCCGCTCCAGAAGTGGCCAAGTGAAAAAGCCAATGAAATTTATGGTGAGACCCCCTGACTCTTGTTATGCTTACAGGCGCTTTTTTAAGCGTCTGTATCAATGACACCTTTCTGAACCTGGCTGGGAAGAGAAGTTGCGTAATTTATTTCCTGACATTAAGATGAGCGACGTTCTTCCTGCTTAACTGCTGTACAGGCAGTTTAGAAAAACTCGACTGCGAATTTTTCCGCAATAAAACGTTTACTGCCGTACAGGCAGCCCCCCTCTTTATAGTAAATATTCGTTATGTCAATTTTATAAGTGGAAGTATTCAAGCTCTCGCTTTTTTTCAAACGTATACACGTAAATATTCACGGGTGAATTATATTATTACGTATATATCATTGGTGAAAATAATGATTGAAGTAGGTAGAGTTATTTTTTATCTCAATTATAACTGTAATTAGTATTCATTTGATACCCGTCACATTTTTTTTCATCTTGTCTCCGATAACATGCAATGCATACAACACTTTGAAATAAAAGCCCTTGCTATGCCTACAAACAGCATCACCCCTACCGACTTAAAAACCATTCTGCATTCAAAGCGCTCCAACATTTATTACCTGGAGAAATGTCGCATCCAGGTAAATGGGGGACGCGTTGAATACGCCACTCAGGAAGGCAAGGAGTCATTTTATTGGAATATTCCCATCGCCAATACCACCGCGGTGATGCTGGGAATGGGAACATCCGTTACGCAAATGGCAATGCGGGAGTTTGCCCGAGCAGGGGTAATGGTCGGCTTTTGCGGAACGGACGGCACGCCGCTTTATTCCGCGAACGAGGTGGATATCGATGTCTCATGGCTCAGCCCGCAAAGCGAATACCGCCCGACCGCATATTTACAAAACTGGGTCTCATTCTGGTTTGATGAAGAAAAACGTCTGCAGGCGGCAAAGCAGTTTCAGTTTATCCGTTTACAGCAAATCGAAAAACAGTGGGCAGGGCTGCGGATGCAGCGGGAAACGTCTTTTCAGCCCGAACGGGATGCGCTGAATACTATTCTGGCGCGTGCGAAAGAGGGCATGGAAAACGCACAGGACCACACGTCGCTGATGCTCCAGGAAGCACAGCTCACAAAATCGCTCTACAAACTTGCCAGCCAGACGGTGGGCTACGGCAGCTTTACGCGCGCCAAACGGGGCGGCGGGGCGGATATAGCGAACCGTTTTCTCGATCAGGGCAACTATCTCGCCTACGGGCTGGCGGCTGTCGCGGCCTGGGTGACGGGCATTCCTCATGGTCTGGCTGTCATGCACGGCAAAACCCGACGCGGAGGGCTGGTTTTTGATATTGCCGATTTAATCAAAGACGCCCTCGTTATGCCGCAGGCATTTATTGCGGCGATGGAGGGTGAGGATAATCAACAGTTTCGTCAGCGCTGCATCAACGCGTTTCAACAGGCTGATGCGCTGGACGTGATGATTACTACCTTGCAGGAAACCTCGCACTCGCTGGCGGGGAACACAAAATGAATGTGCTGATTATCTCTCGGTGTACCAAACGTGCGCGTGAGCAAAGCTGTCAGATTATCGATCAGTTCGCAGAGCGTACGGGTGACGCGGCATGGCAGACGACAATTACGATGGAAGGTGCCATCACGCTGCGCAAGCTGCTGCGTAAAACGGCGCGTCGTAACACCGCCGTGGCCTGCCACTGGCTGAAAAAAAACGGTCAAACCGAACTGCTGTGGATAGTGGGCAACTTGCGTCGTTTTAACGCGCAGGGGCGCGTGCCAACAAATCGCACAACGCTGCAAATTATCCGCAATGACAGCGAACATCGCTGGCAAAGTGCGGAAAATATCGCCCTGCTGGCGGCGATTGCCGGGCTGTTTCATGATTTTGGTAAAGCAGGGATGTGCTTTCAGCAGACGCTTAAGGGGGAAAGTCAGCACCTTTGTCAGCCGTATCGCCATGAGTGGATCTCGGTTCGTCTGTTCGAGGCGTTTGTAGGTGAGCAAACCGATGAGCAGTGGCTGACATCCCTCACTCAGCTAAAAGCCGCTGACGAAAAGGCCATGCTGAAAGCGCTGAAGATGGACAGGGCAGAGTGGAGCAATAGCCCACTTGAAAAATTACCTCCTGTGGCGAGGGTAGTGGCGTGGCTAATGCTATCGCACCACCGTTTACCTCAACCGCACCCGGCAAAAACCTCATTACTGTACAGTGAAGGCTGGATTGAGAAACAGCTGAACGCGGACTGGAACTCGCTTAATCATAAATCCACCGAAAAACATCCATGGAAAGAGCGTGATTTTAAAAATGTCTGGAAATTCCCCCACGGTACGCCGCTAAAAAGCCAAACCTGGCGCGAGAAGGCCCGGCAGATTGGCAAACGCATCCGAAATCTTCCCGCGCTGCTTCATGCGGGATCGCTGGATAATCTCTTCACTGTACATCTCGCCCGCCTGGCGCTGATGCTGGCCGATCACGTTTACTCCTCTCAACCCGCGTATGCCGGATGGCAGGATGATGCCTTTCAGGCGTGGGCTAATAGCGACCGCCAGTCCGGGCAGCTCAAGCAAAAGCTGGATGAGCACAATGTTGGCGTGGCGCATCAGGCGCTATTGATGGGGCGTTCTCTTCCCGCGTTGCGCCGTTCGTTACCCGCCATCGCCCGGCATAAAACGTTTCGGGAAAGGGCGAAAGAAAAGCGCTTTTGCTGGCAAAACGACGCGTGGAACGTGGCGTCGTCCCTGCGCGAGAAGAGTGCCGAGCAGGGCTTCTTCGGCATCAATATGGCCTCGACCGGATGTGGTAAAACCTTCGCCAATGCCCGAATTATGTACGCGCTGGCAGATGAGCAGGCGGGATGTCGTTTCAGCGTGGCGCTGGGGTTGCGCACGCTGACGCTGCAAACGGGTCAGGCTCTGCAGTCGCGCCTGGGGCTTGATGACGACGCGCTGGCCGTCGTGACCGGTGCTGCAGCAGTAAAGGAGCTGTATCACGGTAATGATGCTGAAGATACCAGCAGCGCCAGCGATGAAGCGTTCTTCGCCAGCCATCATTATGTGCATTACGAAGGGGCGACCAGCAGCGGGATCGCCCAGCAGTGGCTGGCGAAAGAACCGGCGCTCAACCGTCTGGTCAGTGCCCCGGTCCTGGTGACAACTATCGATCATCTGATGCCTGCCACGGAAGGCGTGCGCGGCGGCAGGCAGATCCCCGCCATGCTGCGCCTGATGACCAGCGATCTGGTGCTTGATGAGCCTGATGATTTTGACGTTGATGATTTGCACGCCCTTTGTCGGCTGGTTAACTGGGCGGGCATGCTCGGCTCTCGCGTGCTGCTCTCCTCTGCAACGCTGCCCCCTGCATTAACAGAAGCGCTGTTTGAAGCCTATCGGGAAGGGCGCAAAGCCTGGCAGGACGCGAGCGGTCAGTCGGACAGGCCGACGAGTATTTGTTGCGCCTGGTTTGATGAGTATGGCGCGCAGTCGCAGGACGTGGCTGACGACGCGAATTTTTGTCAGGCGCATGGCGATTTTGTCAGGCAGCGGATTAAACGTCTGCCTGACCAGCCCCGGCTTCGTCTGGGTAAACTTGCCGCCGTGGAGCCGCACGCTTCCCGCAATGCGGATGTTGTCTCTGCGTTAGCGCAGACGCTGTACCAGCAAACAATCGCGCTGCATGGCGATCATCACAGCACGCATAAAAGTGGCAAAACCGTATCCTTTGGTCTGGTGCGGATGGCGAATATCAATCCGCTGGTTGCCGTCGCGCGGGCGCTGATGGCCTTACCTTCTCCGGACAATTACCGCATTCATTATTGCGTGTACCACAGCCAGCACCCGCTGGCGGTGCGTGCGGCGATTGAAAAACGACTTGATGCCGCGTTCACGCGGCACGAGCCGGAGCGGGTCTGGCAGTTGCCTGACGTTAAGCAGGCGCTGACGTCACCGGAACAGCACCATCTTTTTGTCGTGCTCGGAACATCCGTTCTCGAGGTTGGGCGCGATTTTGATGCCGACTGGGGAATTATCGAGCCCAGCTCTATGCGCTCGCTGATCCAGTTTGCGGGCCGTATTCAGCGCCACCGTCAGATCGTTCCTGAGCGCGAAAATCTGGTGATTCTGGAACGCAACGTTCGCGCGCTTCGCGGGGAGACGGTGGCCTACTGCCGACCTGGTTTTGAAACTGAGCGCCATACGCTGCCTCATCACGAACTTCATGAACTGATCGATGAAGAAGGCTATCGCACGCTGAATGCGATTCCGCGCATCGTTGAAAATCTGCCCGGCAATGCGCTGGCGGCGCTGGAGCATGCACGGTTGCGCGCTGCTCTGCTGGACGGAGACGACAAGTCCGATGCGGTAGCCGCGTCGTGGTGGCGACTGCCGCTGACGTGGAACGGTGAATTGCAGCGGCGGACGCCGTTTCGCCGCGCTTCACCGCAGGAAACGTTCTTTTTGAGTATGGAAGAGGAAGGCGATGAACCTGAGTTTTGCCTGATGCAGGAAAACGGGGTGTTAAAACCTGCGGGAGGATTTTGCGAACAGGCGTTGTCCATGGCCGACGGCGTAGAGCCGTGGATTGCAATTGATTATGCCGAGGTATTACAGGCGCTGGCCGAAACGAAGCAAATGGAGCTGAACGCGGTGTCGCGACGGTATGGCGAAATTACATTGAGAGTGACCAGGGAGGAGGAAGCAGAGCAATGGCTGTATCACCCGGTGTTGGGTGTGTTCAGGGAATTTCTATAAAAAACCAGGAGACAGTATGTCAGTTGAAGCACTAAGCGCTTTCATCGCTGAGTACATCGCCGGACGACGACAAACAAAGCTGGAAGCATTTGATAAAGAGGCCGCAAAGCGCAGCGATACAGTTAGCGCAACGCTCGCGGCAGAACGCCGGGAACTGGAGCTTCGCTATGAGCCGAAAGCATGGCTGACGGATGCAGCGAAGCGAGCCGGACAAATTAACCTTGTGACCCACGCGGCGAAATTCACCCATGGGGATTCAAAAAGTAGCAGTATGTACAGCGAGGCAGTGGCGCAGGAAGGGTATCTCAGCACCGCTGCCTTGTCAGGTCTGGAACCGGATGCGGTGGGTAACGCAGCTGCGCTGGACGTCGCGAAACTGCTGCAAACGCGGGTAGAAGATGGCGATTCTCTACTCGCCAGTCTGAAACGTGGCGAGCACGCTGCGCTGGCCGCTTTTACCGATGACGCAAGTCAACTGAGTGAATGGATTACGGGTTTTTCCCGCGCGTTTACGCCCGGCGAACCCGCTTCCCACAGGCTGGCGAAACAGGGGTATTTTCCGGCAGGAGAAGGTTACCATCTCTTAAGCCCGTTATTTGCCACCTCGCTTGTTCACGACATGCACCAGAAAATGATCGCCTTTCGTTTTGGTGATGAGGTTAAAGCCATCTGGAAAGCGCGTCGTGAGAAAACCTGGCATCCTTCTGCGCTGACGTTATTCCCGGATTCAGCGGAAATACACTTCGGTGGCACCAAACCGCAAAATATTTCCTATCTGAACAGCGTGCGGGGCGGGCGTAGCTGGCTACTATCCTGCCAGCCACCGCAGTGGAAAAGGGCAGACAAGCCGCCTGCGGGTTTACGTTCCGTTTTCGCTTCGGGTGGGCAATTTGACCGCCGTGCGAGGAGTCACATTCAGCTACTTGTCTCGTTACTAACAAAAACGGGAGATTACACCAATTTTCGTATCCGTGAAGCCCGCGATGGCTACATCAATATGATTATCGATCTGCTGTTCGAGATCGCATCTGAACTTCAGCGTGAACCTACGCAGAACTGGACACTTAACAGCCCCGATCTGAAACGCCATCAACAGCTCTGGCTCGATCCCTGGCGCACAAAAACGGACGAAGCCTTCCGTCTTGAACGAGAAAAAGATGACTGGCAGGACGCTGTGGCCGAAGATTTTGCCCTGTGGCTGAACGCCCGTCTGCGCAAGTCGATGCCGGATTTAGGTGCGGTGGAAAAACATGAATGGGAAACCCGCGAACGTTTACGTACTAACCTCCGCGAGATGGAAAAAATTATCCAGGAGGCACTTAAATGAGCTCACTGATCCTGCTTCGCCGTATCAGCGTCGAAAACGCCAACGCGATAGCCGGGCTGACGTATGGTTTTCCCGCGATTACTCATTTTCTGGGATTCTCTCATGCGCTGTCTCGCCGTCTGACCGAAACGCATGGGTTGTGCATTGATGGCTGTGCCGTTGTCAGCCACGAGCAGCAGATCCATGCCCATTCTTCTGGTCGTGACTATCAGTTTGCGCTGACCCGCAATCATCTTACCCGTGAAGCGAAAACGGCCTCCTTTAATGAAGAGGGGCGCATGCATATGACCGTTTCATTGCTGCTGGAGTGTCGCGGGGAAATCCCTAACGGCGAATACGGGCAGCGCAATCTGGCGGAGCACCTCATGCAGCTGTGCCCAACGCTTAGGCTAGCGGGCGGTATCATTGTTGATATTGAGGCTGTTACCGTCATGGCGATGCCGTCCAGCAGTCGGGATATGTGTCGGTTGCAGTGGCAACTGATGCCCGGCTTTGCCCTGCGCGACCGCAGCAGTTGGCTGGGCGAACATCATCAAGCGCTTCTTGAAAACAAGCCTGATGCCACGCTGCTTGATGCCTGGCTCGATTTCGCTGCATTGAAAATGCAGGCCGAAACACCGGAAGACGGCAATATCCGTGAAGGCGATCCGGCAGACTGGCATTACGTCCCCAAACCTAACCCCGGTTATCTGGTGCCGTTGATGATCGGCTACCAGCGTATCTCTGAACTCTACGCGCCCGGCGTCGTAGCAAACGCGCGCGATGCAGAAACGCCCTTCGCGTTTACCGAAGCGGCGTATGGTGTGGGCGAATGGTGCGGTCTGCACCGGATTCGGTCATTAGACGATATTTTCTGGCGTTATCACACGACAGAAACAGGCTACTACTGTCAGGGCGCGGGCGCGCCGGCGACATCTGAACATCTCATTTAAAAAGGACTTATCTATGGCAAAGGCTCCAACCGCCGTTAAAACGGCATCTGTACTGGCATTTGAACGTAAACTGGCGACCTCGGATGCGGTGATGTATTCAGGAAGCTGGGAGGGAGAAAACTGGCAACCGATCCGCATCCAGGAAAAAGCGGTGCGCGGAACCATTTCCAACCGCCTTAAAAACGCGCTCACTAACGATCCGGCGAAACTGGATGCTGAGATCCAGAAAGCCAACCTCCAGCGGGTGGACGTGGCCGCTCTGCCCGCAGACTCAGACACCCTGCAGGTGAAATTTACCCTGCGCGTGCTGGGCAATTTGTCTACACCTTCCGTATGTAATGATCGCGCGTATCAGGATGAACTTCAGCAGGTTATCGAAGGTTATATCAGCGAACACGGTTTTGCCGAACTGGCGCGCCGCTACGCAACCAATCTGGCGAACGGCCGCTTCTTATGGCGTAACCGCGTCGGCGCTGAAAAAATTGTCGTGAACGTGACGGGCAGTAAAACATGGACGTTTGATGCGTATCGTTATGCGCTGCGTGATTTTTCCGCGAGCGATGAGCAGCTCGATACGCTTGCGCGGGAAATCGAAAAAGGGCTTAGCGGCGAAGGATTTGTTCTCCTGAACGTCGAAGCGCAGGTGCTTCTTGGTGCCGGACAGGAAATTTTCCCGTCCCAGGAGCTGGTCCTGGACAGCAACAGCAGCAAGAGTCGTCTGTTGTATCAAGTGGATGATGTTGCCGGTATGCACTCGCAGAAAATTGGTAATGCGATTCGGACTATCGATACCTGGCATCCAAAAGTGGATGAGCTGGGCGCGATAGCCGTTGAACCGTATGGCTCTGTCACCAGCCGCGGTGTGGCTTGTCGTCAGCCGAAAGAGAAAATGGACTTCTACACGCTTCTCGATAACTGGGTGACGAAAGGGCAGAAACCCGAGGTTGAGCAGCAGCATTATGTGATGGCCGTACTGATCCGTGGCGGCGTCTTCGGTGAGAAGGGCGAGTAAGGAGTGGTTATGGATCACTATCTTGAGATCCGCGTCCTGCCCGACCCGGAGTTCAGCGAGGAGATGCTGATGGCCGCGCTGGTGGCTAAATTGCATCGTGCGCTGGGCCAGCGGGGGAAGGGGGATATTGGTGTTAGTTTCCCTGCGCACGGCATAAAGCCCGGCGCGGTGTTACGCCTGCACGGTACTCACCCGGCGTTAAGCGAGCTCGACTCGCTGGCATGGCGAAGGGGACTAAGCGATTACTGTCTGTGCACGGCGATACAACCCGTGCCAGAGGTAAAGCAATGGCGATGCGTGTCCCGTGTGCAGGTGAAAAGCAGCGCGCAGCGGCTTATGCGCCGTTCGGTAAAAAAAGGATGGATCACTGAGGCAGAGGCGCAGCAGCGCCTGTTAAAAATGGAAGAAGCGCGGACTGATTTGCCCTGGCTTAATTTACGTAGCCTCTCTACAGCTCAGTCTTTCAAACTTTTTATTCGTCATGGTGAGTTGCTTCCCGCTCCCGTGGATGGATGCTTTTCAACCTACGGGCTGAGCGCGACAGCGACAGTTCCCTGGTTCTGAGAAAACACGGCCGCATCAGCGTTCAGGGTGCGGTTTTTTCTGCAAGGCGGGTATCAAAAATAAAGGGCAGTTGCTGAACAGAACTGAGCGCCGAATGGAATGCCGGATGTAAGGGGTTAAGGATGGCATTGTTTTCATAAGGAATGATGCAGGAAGGCAGGATGAGGGCGAGGGCGCTGTTAGCCTGCAACCACCCGGTTCCCAGATCCATCGTCGATACCGGTGCCGGATTTTCCTGCCAGTCCTCGGGGAGCCATGCTTTATCCAGGTAATCAATCTGGTCGTCCGGGATATCAATGCTGAAAAGCTGGTACTGATTCAATACGGTATCTTTTCTGACGTGCACCAAAATCTCAAGTGATGCCAGCGAGATGGACGTGGACACATATACGGCGGGATGTCCTTTATGGTTCCAGCGACCGCCGTACTGATTTGCGCCGCTTCCACTCCACGCTTCGCTGGCATAGCGCCCCGTTACCAGCCGATAAAAAATCATGCAAACACTCCGTGTTCGAGTCGACCAATCAGGTCGGTGACTTCCAGCGCACCGGTTTCCGTAGCGATCAGGTCGACAGGCGCAACATTGCCAAGCCCGCGTACCGGCGCCTGCAGCCAGTTCCATGCCTCTTCTTTACTGCCGAAATAATCGACGGCAGCATCCAGCACCCGAACGAAACGGGCCACGCGTTCGCTCTCATCCGGTGTCAGCGTCCGTCCCGCGCTTTTACGGCGAGCCACGTTACGCTCATTAATCCCGGTGACGCGCAAAATGTCCGCTTTCGACATGGCCGTCCACTCATGGATATTGTCGAGGACGCTGACGGGCAATCCCTGATTGAGAAATTCAATCAGCCGCATACCTCTGTTTGCAGGTAAACCGGCGTAGCGCCAAAGTGCGTTATCAGCAGGTTTCTGCGCGGGGATCCAGGTTCTCATGTTATCTCCCTATTAATGTCATTTGTCGTGGTTAAGTATAGTCATTTGTCAGGATGTGTGGAATGGGTGTTTTTTGTACTGGGTGATTTATGAAAAGAAAGGTGTTTTGACCTAATTTTTATCATTCTTGTAATTGCTTGATTTTGAATGAAAACATTGAGTGGATGAAAAAGAGGGAGAGAGAAAAGTTTTTAGCTTTTTTTGTATGAAAACCATGATGATGTGTGGATATTATTCCAGTGCACTGCCGTACAGGCAGCTTAGAAATGTGTTGGCGTGAGAAGCTTCATTGACGCACTGTGCACTGCCGTACAGGCAGCTTAGAAAAGGGAAATGGACAACCATCACCACAGGATGAAGTGCACTGCCGCACACGCAGCTCAGCAAAATAGAAAATAAGGCCTCACACCCCTTACTTCCTACACTGTCGAACAGACAGCCACGATGCTCAAACGGACCGTCAAATAATTGTTCAAATTATCGACTGCGCCACAAAAAAATAAGGCCGGGAATATCCCGGCCTTATTTAATATTCATCTGCCATTACAGGCGAAAACAATTAGCGACTACGGAAGACAATGCGGCCTTTGCTCAGGTCGTACGGGGTCAGTTCAACAGTCACTTTGTCGCCCGTCAAAATGCGGATGTAGTTTTTGCGCATTTTACCGGAGATGTGCGCAGTTACCACGTGACCGTTTTCCAGCTCTACGCGAAACATGGTATTAGGCAACGTATCAAGTACGGTACCCTGCATTTCAATATTGTCTTCTTTGGCCATCTAATCCTCTGGGGTATCACTACCAAGTTTTGAACCGGCAAGATAATGCCGAAATTCATCAATTAAGTAAAGAATTGCGCGTTTAAAACGCAGCAAAACAGTTTCGGCGCATTGCCCAAGCGTCACGGTACAACCGAACGGAAAGCGCATTCGTAAAGGGGATACAACAGGATAAACGTCAGGACGTTATCTGAAGCGAAGGTCCCAAACGGCGGCGGGGCAACAGGCAGAAGCTACTCTGCGGCATAATTATAACACCCTCACAAAAAATATGCGGAAAACATTTAGGCATTGGGCATAAAGAGCGTTCTGGGGATCCAGAAGTCGCGCGGGAGCTTCTCCTGACGGCAGGCGTCCAGATGCTCGATATACTGTCGTCGCGGGATGTCAACGGCACCGAGGGAGGCGGTGTGCTCATTGAGCACCTGACAATCGATCAGACGCCCGCCGCGTTGGGCAAAGGCCTGGCAGAAGACCAGCAGCGCGGTTTTCGAGGCGTTGACCGCACGGGAGAACATCGACTCGCCGCAAAATAGCGTCCCTTGCGCCACGCCGTACATGCCGCCAACCAGTTCTCCGTTTTCCCAAACCTCAATGGAGTGGGCGTAGCCAAGCTCATGGAGTTGATGATAGGCGTTGACGATATCGCGGGTGATCCACGTCCCTTCATGGCGATCTTCGGCACAGCCTTCGATCACCTGTCCAAAGGCGTGATTCAGCGTTACGCGGTACGGGGATTTTGCATGGAATCGCTTCATGCTGCGGCTCAGATGGAACTGCTCTGGCCACAGCACGGCGCGCGGGTCGGGAGACCACCATAAAATCGGGTCGCCCGGAGAAAACCACGGGAAAATGCCGCGCTGGTACGCCATTAATAGCCGCGCAGGGCTAAGGTCACCGCCAAGGGCCAGCAGCCCGTTGGGCTCACGCAGCGCTCCCTCCGGCGAAGGGAACGCGATGTTATGACGAGAAAGCTGGACCAGGCGCATGACAGCAAAACTCCAGTACGCGAGTGAGGACGCTACAAATATAGTCTACAGACGCTGTTTGAACTGATAGTAGCGACCCTGTTTCGCCAACAGCTCTGCGTGACTACCTTGCTCAATAATGTGCCCGTTGTCCATCACAATTATCCGATCAAAACTTGCCAGCCCGCGCAGGCGGTGCGTCACCATCAGGACGGTTTTTCCTGCCATCACGTTCGCCAGCAAATCAAGGATTTGACTCTCGGTTGTCGCATCAAGCCCTTCTGTCGGTTCGTCGAGCAGCATCAGCGGCGCATCATGCAGCAGCGCGCGCGCAATGGCCAGACGGCGTAGCTCTCCGCCGGAAAGCTGACGACCGCCTTCGCCCAGCCAACTGTTGAGACCTTCGTCCTCAAGCAGCTTTTGCAGTCCGACCTGCTCCAGTACGGCGCGAAGATCATCGTCCGAAGCCTCTGGCGCGGCCAACAGCAGGTTATCGCGCAGGGTGGCGCTAAACAGATGCACGCGCTGTGGAACGACGCTCACGGTCTTGCGCAGGGCCTGCTCGCTGAAATCGGTCAGCAACGTAGTATTAAAACGAATCTGACCGCGCTGCGGATCCCAGGCGCGCGTCAGCAACTGCAGCAGCGTCGACTTACCGCAGCCGGTACGACCGAGGATCGCCATCCGCTGCCCTGCATTAACAGAAAGGTTGATACCGTCCAGCGCGTTTTGGGCCTGCTTGTCATAGGCGAAGGCCACGTTATCAAGCGTCAGCGCCACCTGCTCAGGCACGGCGGTTTGCGCTGTACTGAACCTGACTTCAGGCTCCTGCTCGGCAATCTGGGTGATGCGCAGGGCTGAGGCGATCACCTGCCCAAGATGCTGGAAGGCGCCCGTCACCGGGGCCAGCGCCTCAAAAGCGGCCAGCGCGCAGAAAACGAAGAGCGCAATTAGAGGGCCTGGCTGGGTATTACCGCCAATCCCGCCGGAAGCCAGCCACAGCATGGCGATCACCGCCACGCCGCCGATTAACACCATCAGTGCCTGCGAGAAGGCCGTCAGTTCAGACTGACGGCGCTGGGCGTCATGCCAGTTCAGCTCCGTATTTTCCAGTCGGGCGCGGTAGCGCTTGCTGGCACCAAAAATGGTCAGCTCTGCCTGCCCCTGAAGCCAGGAGGTCAGCTGCTGGCGATAATCCCCGCGCAGACGCGTCAGGTTTTCCCCGGTGGATTTCCCGGCGCGATAAAATAGCGGCGGCAAAATAAGGAGCGTCAGCAGCATAATTCCACCCAGCGTCAGCGCAACGGGAACATCCAGAACGGACAGCCCCAGCGTGACCACTACAATCACCACAAACGCGCCCACTATCGGGGAGATCACCCGCAGGTAAAGGTGGTCCAGCGTGTCGACATCCGCAACGACACGGTTAAGTAACTCACCCTGACGAAAACGCGCCAGCCCGGCAGGGGAGAGGGGCAGCAGTTTGCTGAAGGTGTAAATGCGCAGGTGCTGCAGAACGCGGAACGTCGCGTCGTGGCTGACCAGCCGCTCGAAATAGCGTCCGGCAGTACGGGTAATGGCGGTACCCCGCACGCCTGCCGCCGGCAGCATATAGTTGAAGCTGTATAATCCGGCGAACCCTGCGACGGCGGAGGCCGACAGGAACCAGCCTGAAAGCGTGAGCAGGCCGATGCTGGCGAGCAGCGTCACAATCGCCAGCACGATCCCCAGCGTCAGCATCCATTTGTGGCGTTTATAGAGCGCAAGATAAGGCAGCAGAGCACGCATCAGATGTCCTCCTGACGGTTCGCCAGCAGGGCGGCGAACGGCCCCTGCGCGGCAACGAGAGCGGCGTAATCGCCTTGCTCAACAATTCGGCCGTTCTCCATGACCCAGATCTGGTCCCAGTCGGCAATGCCTTCCAGCTGATGGGTGACCATCAGAGTGGTTTGCTGCCGGGATGCGGCGTTCAGGGCCGCCATGACGCGCTGTTCGCTGTGGGCATCCAGGCTGGCGGCGGGCTCATCCAGCAGCATCAGTTGGCACGGGTTAAGCAGCGCGCGGGCAACGGCCACACGCTGCGCCTGTCCTACTGACAGCCCGGCGGACTGGTCGCCGACCACGGTATCAACTCCTTGCGGGAGCAGCGGCAGAAACTCGCTGACCCAGGCGCGGTCGAGAACGGACTGTAGTTCATCTTCACGGGCATCCGGGCGCGCCAGGAGCACGTTTTCGCGCAGCGTGGAGGCAGGAAGCTGCGGGTTTTGTCCGACCCAGCTGAGCTGCTTACGCCAGGCGTCGGGATTGAGATTACGCAGTTCAGCTTTGTTTATCCGCAGCGAACCGGTGTAGGCCATAAAACCGGATAACGCATTCAGCAGAGAGCTTTTCCCGGAACCGCTGGTGCCGACCAGCACCACACGTTTTCCGGCTGGCAGGGTAAAGTTCAGCGGACCCGCGAGCACTTTGCCTTCAGGTGACAGAATGGAAAAGTCCTGCGCTTCAATGGTCACGGGGTCTTTAGCATTCAGCGTCACGTCACCGCGCTCCGGGTGCGCCAGCGGCGTCTCCAGGAAGGTTTTCAGGCTGTCGGCCGCGCCAACGGCCTGCGCTTTGGCATGATAGAAGGTCCCCAGGTCGCGAAGCGGCTGGAAAAACTCCGGGGCCAGGATGAGCGCCAGGAAACCGGCAGAGAGGGTGACTGCCGTGCCGTAGTGGCCGAAATCCAGCGCGCCGAGATAGGAGAAACCGAAATAAACCGCCACGAGGGCAATCGACAGCGAGGTAAAGAATTCCAGCACGCCGGACGAGAGAAACGCCAGGCGTAACACTTCCATCGTGCGCTGGCGGAAGTCCTGTGATGCCAGGCGAATATTCTCGGTTTCCGCTTCACCGCGACCAAAAATACGCAGGGTTTCCATCCCGCGCAGACGGTCGAGGAAATGTCCGCTCAGCCTGCCCAATGCCAGGAAGTTGCGGCGGTTGGCATCAGCGGCCCCCATGCCGACCATCGCCATAAACAGCGGGATCAGCGGGGCGGTGCCCAGCAGGATCACTGCCGCCACCCAGTTGACGGGGAAAATGGCGATAACAATCAGCAGCGGAACAAAAACCGCCAGCGCCATCTGCGGAAGATAGCGCGCGTAGTAATCGTGCATATCGTCAATCTGCTCAAGGATCAGCGTCGCCCAGCTTCCGGCCGGTTTACCCTGGATCCACGCGGGCCCGGCTTCCTGAAGGCGATCCAGCACCTGACGGCGGATCTCGTAGCGGATATGCTGTCCGGCGTGGAAGCCGACGCGCTCACGCAGCCACACCACCCAGGCGCGCAGGACAAAAACCAGGATCAGAACAATAAAGGACAGCAGGAGCGCTTCGCGGGGAATGTTCTCCATGATCATGTGATTAAGAATGCGGGCCAGCAGCCATGCCTGGGCAACAATCAACAGACCGCTAACGAACCCCAAAAGACGGGAGATCGTAAGCCAGCGGCGGGAAATAACGCTTTGCTGTTTCAGCCAGCGTGTTAACTCTTGTTGACGGGTTTTTTCCATTGCGTATTTTGCAGGTGACGTTATAAGAAATTAGACATCTGCATGTTACACGCGAGCAAAAATAAAGGCGACCTGTGGCCGCCTTTATTTACGTTTGTTACTGACTTGTAAAGATTATTTACCTTGTTCAGCCAGTCCATCGAGATAGCGTTCAGCGTCCAGCGCGGCCATACAGCCGGTGCCCGCAGAGGTGATCGCCTGACGGTAAATATGGTCCATTACGTCACCGGCAGCGAACACGCCCGGGATGCTTGTCTGGGTCGCGTTACCGTGGCTGCCGGACTGCACTTTGATGTACCCGTTTTCCAGCTCCAGCTGGCCTTCGAAGATCGCGGTGTTCGGGCTGTGGCCGATAGCCACAAACAGACCCGCCACCTCCAGCGTTTCGACGTTATCGGTGTTCTGGGTATCACGAATGCGCAGACCCGCAACGCCCATCTGATCGCCCGTGACTTCTTCCAGGGTACGGTTGGTGTGCAGCACGATGTTGCCGCTCGCCACTTTATCCATCAGGCGCTTAATCAGGATCTTCTCGGCGCGGAAGGTGTCACGACGGTGGATCAGATGCACTTCAGAGGCAATGTTCGCCAGGTAAAGCGCTTCTTCCACCGCGGTGTTGCCGCCGCCGATAACCGCGACTTTCTGGTTACGATAGAAGAAACCGTCGCAGGTG
This sequence comes from Enterobacter sp. ECC_219_Taxon_10, assembly GCF_058354905.1. Classification (NCBI taxonomy): domain Bacteria; kingdom Pseudomonadati; phylum Pseudomonadota; class Gammaproteobacteria; order Enterobacterales; family Enterobacteriaceae; genus Enterobacter; species Enterobacter sp. ECC_219_Taxon_10. The sequence continues at coordinate 1,679,043 of NZ_CM178005.1, forward strand.
GCGCAGGCAGAGACGCCGCGGCCTTTAAACGCTTCTTCAGACGGCAGGCCGAGATAGCGGGCAGAGGCCCCGGTAGCGACGATCAGCGCGTCGCAGGTGTATTCGCCGCTGTCGCCCGTCAGGCGGAACGGACGGTTCTGCAGGTCAACCTTGTTGATGTGGTCGAACAGGATTTCGGTTTCGAACTTAGCAGCATGCTCGTGCATGCGTTCCATCAGCAGCGGCCCGGTCAGGTCGTTCGGGTCGCCCGGCCAGTTTTCCACTTCCGTGGTGGTGGTCAACTGACCGCCTTTTTCCATGCCAGTGATCAGTACTGGCTGCAGGTTTGCGCGTGCAGCATAGACCGCCGCGGTATATCCCGCAGGTCCAGAACCAAGGATTAGCAACTTACTGTGTTTGGTCGTGCCCATGAGATCCCCATTGTTGTTGGCAGGCAATGGGCTGGATTGTAGGGAATTTGTTGCCGTAAAAAAAGAGCGCTGGGATTTTGCTTTCGATACATGCAATAGCTGCGCCCGATGAATCTTGCCCCGTTACATCACGTTATCTACTGAAAACCGCTCGTTTATAAGGCAGTAAAATGAGGATTAATACCCCCCCGTAATGAATATCCGGCATCTTGTACTAAAAAACGATGTTTTGCTTTGACAATCCCCTGCGCATTTGCGAAAACATTCAAGGAAGAAAAAAAACCGCGTTAACCGTATGCCGCATAGGCATGCACGTAAATGCCATTTTTACCGTGTCAGTGAAATCTACGCATGGCGTGGACAGACGCCATACGTGATGTCGGTGACAGCCTTCGGGCAGCGGTCTTCTTACCAACAGAACCCGAATCCGCATCGCGTCTAATACATAACCAGGCGATGTGATGACTAACGGGTACAGGCTCTGAACAGTGATGTGCACAGGGTCCAGGCAGGAGTAGGGAAGGAATACAGAGAGACAATAATAATGGTAGATAGCAAGAAGCGCCCTGGCAAAGATCTCGACCGTATCGATCGTAACATTCTTAATGAATTGCAAAAGGATGGGCGTATTTCCAACGTCGAGCTTTCAAAACGTGTGGGACTTTCCCCGACGCCGTGCCTTGAGCGTGTGCGCCGACTGGAAAGACAGGGTTTTATTCAGGGCTATACGGCTCTGCTGAACCCGCATTATCTGGATGCCTCACTTCTGGTATTTGTTGAGATTACTCTGAATCGTGGTGCGCCGGATGTGTTTGAGCAATTCAACGCCGCTGTACAAAAACTTGAAGAAATTCAAGAGTGTCATCTGGTGTCCGGTGATTTCGACTACCTGTTGAAAACCCGTGTGCCTGATATGTCCGCCTACCGTAAGCTGCTGGGGGAAACCCTGCTGCGTCTGCCAGGCGTGAACGACACCCGTACCTATGTGGTGATGGAAGAGGTCAAACAGAGCAATCGTCTGGTTATTAAGACGCGCTAACACGGAACAGGTGCAAAATCAGCGTAGTTTGATTACACTCCTGTTAATCCATACAGCAACAGTGCCGGGGAGCCCCGGCGCTGTTGTCCGTTTTAGCAAACAGGCAGGATATGCCTGATACCTGGAGAGCCTTTCTTGAGCCAGGAATACACTGAAGACAAAGAAGTCACACTATCGAAGCTAAGCAGCGGACGTCGTCTCCTCGAGGCTTTGCTGATCGTTATTGCCCTTTTTGCCGTCTGGCTGATGGCAGCCTTACTCAGTTTCAACCCTTCCGATCCCAGCTGGTCGCAAACCGCGTGGCATGAGCCTATCCATAATTTAGGCGGCGTACCCGGAGCCTGGCTTGCGGACACGCTCTTTTTCATTTTCGGTGTAATGGCCTACACCATTCCCGTCATTATTATTGGCGGATGCTGGTTTGCATGGCGTCATCGTCAGAACGATGATTACATCGATTATTTCGCGGTTTCCCTGCGCCTGATTGGCGCGCTGGCGCTGATCCTCACCTCCTGCGGGCTGGCGGCGATTAACGCCGATGATATCTGGTACTTCGCCTCCGGCGGGGTAATTGGCAGCCTGCTGAGCTCTGCGCTACAGCCGATGCTTCACAGCAGCGGCGGCACGCTGGCGCTGCTCTGCATCTGGGCGGCAGGGCTGACGCTGTTTACCGGCTGGTCATGGGTGAGCATTGCCGAGAAGATCGGCAGCTTTATTCTTACGATCCTGACCTTCGCGAGCAACCGTACCCGCCGCGACGACACGTGGGTCGATGAAGAAGAATATGAAGATGAGTACGAAGAGGAAGACGATGCTCCGGTGCAGCGTCGTGAATCTCGTCGTGCTCGTATTCTGCGCGGTGCCCTGGCGCGTCGCCAGCGCGTTGCTGAAAAATTTGCTAACCCGCTTGGACGCAAAACCGATGCGGCGCTCTTCTCCGGTAAGCGTATGGATGAAGATGAGCAGGTTGAGTACCGCGCAGCGGGTAGCTCAGTAGATCCTGATGATGTGCTTTTCTCCGGCAACCGTGCGATGCCGGGTGATTTCGATGAATACGATCCGCTGCTTAACGGGCATACCGTTACCGCGCCGGTTGCCGCAGCCGCAGCAGCAACGACCGCAGCACAGGCGTATGCCGCCCCTGTCGAAGCCGTGATGCCATCCGCGCCGGTTCCACCACCGGAATCCGCTATCCAGCAGCCTCAGGTTGCCTGGCAGACCGCACCGGGTGTCCACACGCCGGAGCCCGTTATCGCGCCTGAACCAGAGAGCTATGTCCCTGTGCATCAGGAGCAGTGGCAGCAGCCTTATCAGCCGCCGCAACCTGAGTATGAACCGCAGAACTATGAGCAGCCTGCGGCCCAGCCTTATCAGGCGCATGCGCCTGAACCGGTTGAACCCGCGCAGCCTTATGTGGAGCCTCAGCCTGAACCTGAGGTGGTGGAAGAGGTGAAACCGTCTCGTCCGCCAATGTACTATTTTGAAGAAGTTGAAGAACGCCGGGCTCGTGAACGCGAACAGCTGGCGGCATGGTATCAGCCTGTGCCTGAACCGGTGCAGGAGCCGGTTACAAAGGCACCTTCAGTTTCGGTTCCGCCGGTCGACCCGACGCCTGCTGTTGCCCCCGTAGCGGAAAGCGTGAAGCAGGCTACTGCGGCCTCAGCGGCGGCAGCACCGGTATTTAGCCTGGCAACGGGCGGTGCGCCGCGTCCGCAGGTGAAAGAGGGAATTGGTCCCCAACTGCCTCGCCCTAACCGCGTCCGCGTTCCAACCCGACGTGAGCTTGCCTCCTATGGTATCAAGCTGCCTTCCCAGCGGATGGCCGAAGAAAAAGCGCGTGAGACGGACTATGAAGATGATGCCGATGAAATGCAGCAGGACGAACTGGCCCGCCAGTTCGCCGCGCAGCAGAATCAGCGCTACGGTGAAGCCTATCAGCACGATGAACCGATGCTGGAAGACGAAGATGACGCGGCTGAAGCCGAATTAGCGCGTCAGTTTGCGGCAACCCAGCAGCAACGTTACTCCGGTGAACAGCCTGCTGGCGCGAACCCGTTCTCATTATCGGATTTCGAGTTCTCACCAATGAAAGATCTGGTGGATGATGGCCCGAGCGAGCCTCTGTTCACCCCGAGCGTTATGCCTGAAGCAGAGCCTGTGCGCCAGCAGCCGGCGCCGCAGGCACAGACATACGCGCAGCCGCAGCAACCTGTTCAGCAGCCGTATGCGCAACCGCAGCAGCCGCAACAACAGCCGCCGCAGTTCCAGCAGCCAGCGCCACAGCCTCAGGAGAGCCTGATTCACCCGCTGCTGATGCGTAACGGTGACAGCCGTCCGCTGCAGCGTCCGAGCACGCCGCTACCGTCGCTGGATCTGCTGACGCCGCCGCCGGCTGAAGTCGAGCCGGTTGATACGTTTGCTTTGGAGCAGATGGCCCGTCTGGTGGAAGCCCGTCTGGCAGACTTTCGCATCAAGGCGGACGTGGTGAATTACTCACCGGGCCCGGTTATTACCCGTTTCGAACTTAACCTGGCGCCGGGCGTCAAAGCCGCGCGCATTTCTAACCTGTCCCGCGATCTGGCACGTTCTCTGTCGACCGTTGCGGTACGTGTGGTGGAAGTGATTCCGGGTAAACCGTACGTTGGCCTTGAGCTGCCGAACAAGAAACGTCAGACCGTTTACCTGCGCGAAGTGCTGGATAACACCAAGTTCCGCGATAACCCATCCCCGCTGACCGTAGTGTTGGGTAAAGATATCGCCGGCGACCCGGTGGTGGCTGACCTCGCGAAAATGCCTCACCTGCTGGTAGCGGGTACCACCGGTTCCGGTAAGTCCGTCGGCGTGAACGCCATGATCCTCAGCATGCTCTACAAAGCGCAGCCGGAAGATGTGCGTTTCATCATGATCGACCCGAAAATGCTCGAACTGTCGGTCTACGAAGGCATTCCGCATCTGCTGACGGAAGTGGTCACCGACATGAAAGACGCCGCCAACGCCCTGCGCTGGAGCGTCAACGAGATGGAGCGCCGCTACAAGCTGATGTCTGCGCTGGGCGTGCGTAACCTGGCCGGCTATAACGAGAAAATCGCCGAGGCGGCGCGCATGGGCCGTCCAATCCCGGATCCTTACTGGAAACCGGGTGACAGTATGGATGCACAGCATCCGGTGCTGGAGAAACTGCCTTATATCGTCGTGCTGGTGGATGAATTCGCCGACCTGATGATGACCGTCGGTAAGAAAGTGGAAGAGCTGATCGCGCGTCTGGCACAGAAAGCGCGTGCGGCAGGTATTCACCTGGTGCTGGCGACCCAGCGTCCGTCCGTGGATGTTATCACCGGCCTGATTAAGGCGAACATACCGACTCGTATCGCGTTTACCGTTTCGAGCAAAATTGACTCCCGTACCATTCTCGACCAGGGCGGCGCTGAGTCTCTGCTGGGAATGGGGGACATGCTGTACTCCGGCCCGAACTCCACCTCACCGGTGCGCGTACACGGTGCGTTCGTTCGCGACCAGGAAGTACACGCGGTGGTGCAGGACTGGAAAGCGCGCGGACGTCCGCAGTACGTTGACGGTATTACCTCCGACAGCGAAAGCGAAGGCGGCGGCGGTGGTTTTGACGGCGGTGAAGAGCTGGATCCGTTATTCGATCAGGCGGTTAACTTCGTCACTGAAAAACGTAAAGCCTCCATCTCTGGCGTGCAGCGTCAGTTCCGCATCGGCTATAACCGCGCGGCACGTATCATCGAGCAGATGGAAGCGCAGGGCATCGTGAGCGAGCAGGGGCACAACGGTAACCGTGAGGTGCTGGCTCCGCCGCCGTTTGATTAACCCTCAACATTTGCAAAGAAGGGTAAAACAGCAAAAATTAAGCATTTTCTTCTGTCGCCTGCCTGCGGGCAGGTCCAGAATAGATGACGGAACCCCCATTTCGGGAAGACGTATTTTAAGGAATAACAATGAAAAAAATCGCCATCGCCTGTGCATTACTCACCAGTTTTGTTGCCAGCAGCGTCTGGGCTGATGCAGCCAGCGACCTTAAAAGCCGACTGGACAAAGTCAGCAGCTTCCACGCCAGCTTCACGCAAAAAGTGACAGACGGTAGCGGCAACGCGGTGCAGGAAGGACAGGGGGATTTGTGGGTGAAACGCCCTAATCTGTTTAACTGGCATATGACCCAGCCTGATGAAAGTATTCTGGTGTCAGATGGTAAAACCCTGTGGTTCTTCAACCCGTTCGTTGAGCAGGCTACGGCGACCTGGCTGAAGGACGCGACCAGCAACACGCCGTTTATGCTGATTGCCCGCAACCAGGCCAGCGACTGGCAGCAGTACAATATTAAACAGAAGGGTGACGAATTTGTCCTGACGCCGAAAGGCAGCAACGGCAACCTGAAGCAGTTCACCATCAACGTAAGCACCAACGGTACCATTAACCAGTTCGGCGCGGTTGAGCAGGACGATCAGCGCAGCAGCTACCAGCTTAAATCTCAGCAGAACGGCGCCGTTGACGCATCGAAATTCACCTTTACCCCGCCGCAGGGCGTAACGGTGGACGACCAACGCAATAAGTAAGAGGCATGAGTGGGCAATCTGTCGCTCGATTTTTCAGATAACGCGTTTCAACCTCTGGCCGCCCGTATGCGGCCAGAAAATTTAGCGCAGTACATCGGTCAGCAGCATCTGCTGGCTGCGGGGAAACCCTTGCCGCGCGCCATTGAGGCCGGGCATTTACACTCGATGATCCTCTGGGGACCTCCGGGCACCGGCAAAACCACGCTTGCAGAAGTGATCGCCCGGTATGCTAACGCGGACGTTGAGCGTATCTCTGCGGTGACGTCGGGGGTGAAGGAGATCCGCGAGGCGATCGAGCGAGCGCGGCAGAACCGCAATGCCGGACGCCGCACTATTCTCTTTGTCGACGAAGTCCACCGCTTCAACAAGAGCCAGCAGGATGCCTTCCTGCCGCATATTGAAGACGGCACAATCTTCTTCATCGGGGCGACCACCGAAAATCCATCGTTTGAACTGAACTCGGCGCTGCTGTCCCGCGCGCGCGTTTATTTGCTTAAATCCCTGACCACCGAGGATATCGAAAAGGTCCTCACGCAGGCGATGGAGGATAAGGCGCGGGGCTACGGCGGGCAGGATATCGTGCTGCCTGACGACACGCGACGTGCGATTGCGGAGCTGGTCAACGGCGATGCGCGTCGGGCGCTAAACACGCTGGAAATGATGGCCGATATGGCCGAAGTGGATGATGCCGGGAAGCGGGTGCTGAAGCAGGAGCTGCTGACCGAAATTGCCGGGGAGCGCAGCGCGCGTTTCGATAATAAAGGCGACCGTTTCTACGACCTGATTTCGGCGCTGCATAAGTCCGTGCGCGGCAGCGCTCCGGATGCAGCGCTGTACTGGTACGCGCGTATCATCACCGCGGGTGGCGATCCGCTATATGTTGCGCGCCGCTGCCTGGCAATTGCGTCAGAAGATGTTGGCAATGCCGACCCGCGCGCCATGCAGGTTGCGATCTCGGCCTGGGACTGCTTTACCCGCGTAGGCCCGGCGGAAGGCGAGCGTGCCATTGCCCAGGCGATTGTCTATCTGGCCTGTGCACCGAAAAGCAACGCCGTCTATACCGCATTTAAAGCCGCGATGTCGGATGCGCGCGAACGTCCTGACTACGATGTGCCGGTCCACCTGCGCAATGCGCCAACCAAATTGATGAAAGAGATGGGTTACGGGCAGGAGTATCGCTACGCCCATGATGAACCCAACGCCTACGCCGCTGGCGAGGAATATTTCCCGCAGGAAATGGCACAAACCCGCTATTATCACCCCACAAACAGAGGTCTTGAGGGCAAGATTGGCGAAAAGCTCGCCTGGCTTGCCGGACAGGATCAAAATAGCCCTATAAAACGCTACCGTTAGCGCTATCGTTGCGGTAATGTTGGCGTAGTATCCCTGTGGCCGCAGGCTGTGGTCACATTTTCCTATTTTAATTCGATAAGCACAGGATAAGCATGCTCGATCCCAATCTGCTGCGTAATGAGCCAGACGCAGTCGCTGAAAAACTGGCACGCCGGGGCTTTAAGCTGGATGTAGATAAGCTGCGCGCTCTTGAAGAGCGTCGTAAAGTTCTGCAGGTACAAACTGAAAATCTGCAGGCAGAGCGTAACTCTCGATCGAAATCCATTGGCCAGGCGAAAGCGCGCGGGGAAGATATTGAGCCATTACGCCTGGAAGTGAACAAACTGGGTGAAGAGCTGGATCAGGCGAAAGCGGAGCTGGACGTTCTTCAGGCCGAAATTCGTGATATCGCCCTGGCGATCCCGAACATTCCTGACGACAGCGTGCCTGTCGGCAAAGACGAGAACGACAACGTTGAAGTGAAACGCTGGGGCACGCCTCGCGAGTTCGACTTCGAGGTGCGCGATCACGTGACGCTGGGCGAAATGCACGCGGGCCTGGACTTTGCGGCAGCGGTTAAGCTGACCGGTTCTCGCTTCGTGGTGATGAAAGGCCAGATTGCCCATCTGCACCGCGCGCTGGCGCAGTTCATGCTGGATCTGCACACCGAACAGCATGGCTACAGCGAAACCTACGTTCCGTATCTGGTTAACCACGATACGCTGTACGGCACGGGCCAGCTGCCGAAATTTGCCGGCGATCTGTTCCATACCCGCCCGCTGGACGAAGAGGCAGACAGCAGCAACTACGCGCTGATCCCAACCGCGGAAGTACCGCTGACCAACCTCGTACGTGATGAGATCATCGACGAAGATGACCTGCCAATTAAGCTGACAGCACATTCTCCGTGCTTCCGTTCTGAAGCGGGCTCTTACGGTCGTGACACGCGCGGTCTGATCCGTATGCACCAGTTCGACAAAGTTGAGATGGTGCAGATCGTTCGTCCGGAAGAGTCCATGGACGCGCTGGAAGAGATGACCGGCCACGCTGAGAAAGTGCTGGAGCTGCTGGGTCTGCCGTACCGTCGTATGGCGCTATGCACTGGTGACATGGGCTTTGGTGCCTGCAAAACCTTCGACCTGGAAGTCTGGGTACCTGCGCAGAATACCTACCGTGAGATCTCCTCCTGCTCTAACGTCTGGGATTTCCAGGCGCGCCGCATGCAGGCACGCTGCCGCAGCAAGTCTGACAAGAAAACCCGTCTGGTGCATACCCTGAACGGCTCTGGTCTGGCCGTTGGCCGTACGCTGGTTGCCGTACTGGAAAACTACCAGCAGGCAGATGGCCGCATCGAGATCCCTGAAGTGCTGCGTCCATACATGAAAGGCCAGCAGTACATCGGCTGATAATTTGTCTTAAAACAAAAAAGCGCCTCAGGGCGCTTTTTTTATGCCTTTGATTTGATACGAAGCAATAACCTCTCCCTCTAAAGTAGTAATACTCCTCCGAATGAAAGTCAGCATAAAAAGCTGATAACGAAGAAATTCGTTATAAATAAAACTATATAGCGGTCTATGCCGCCTCTCATTTCTTTGTGAGCAACCAAAGTGAGTCTTTATGAAAATCAACGCGCCTGAAGCGTTAATGGCTGCCGAGGTCACTCGCCGTGGGTTGATGAAAACCACGGCAATTGGCGGCCTGGCCGTAGCCAGTAGTGCCTTCACGCTCCCTTTCACCCGACTGGCGTCGGCGGCAGATGCACTGTCCCCAGCCTCAGCTCCGGAAAAAGTGGTGTGGAGTGCCTGTACCGTAAACTGCGGTAGCCGTTGTCCGCTGCGTATGCATGTAGTGGATGGTGAAATTAAATATGTCGAAACCGACAATACCGGGGACGATAACTACGAAGGGTTACATCAGGTTCGCGCCTGTCTGCGCGGTCGCTCCATGCGTCGTCGCGTGTATAATCCGGACCGCCTGAAGTATCCGATGAAGCGCGTCGGTAAGCGTGGGGAAGGGAAGTTCGAGCGTATTAGCTGGGATGAAGCCTACGACATCATCGCCACCAATATGCAGCGCCTTATCAAAGAGTACGGCAACGAATCCATCTACCTGAACTACGGCACCGGGACGCTCGGCGGCACGCTGACCCGCTCCTGGCCGCCGGGTAAAACGCTGGTGGCGCGCCTGATGAACTGCTGCGGCGGTTATCTCAACCACTACGGCGACTACTCTTCCGCGCAGATTGCAGCGGGTCTCAACTATACCTACGGCGGCTGGGCGGACGGCAACAGCCCGTCTGATATCGAAAACAGTAAGCTGGTCGTGCTGTTTGGCAATAACCCGGGCGAAACCCGCATGAGCGGCGGCGGGGTAACCTACTACCTGGAACAGGCCCGCGCAAAATCCAATGCTCGCATGATCATCATCGATCCGCGCTATACCGACACCGGTGCCGGACGTGAAGACGAGTGGGTCCCAATCCGTCCGGGTACCGATGCGGCGCTGGTTTCCGCGCTGGCGTGGGTGATGATCACCGAAAACCTCGTCGATCAGCCTTTCCTGGATAAATACTGCGTCGGCTATGACGAGAAAACCCTGCCCGCCAGCGCGCCGGCTAACGGTCACTACAAGGCGTATATTCTCGGTCAGGGCAGCGATGGCGTGGCGAAAACGCCCGAGTGGGCCTCCACCATCACCGGTATTCCGGTGGAGCGTATCGTTCAGCTGGCGCGTGAGATTGGCTCAGCCAAACCGGCCTATATCAGCCAGGGCTGGGGACCGCAGCGTCATGCGAACGGCGAAATCGCGACCCGTGCCATCTCAATGCTTTCTATTCTGACGGGTAACGTGGGCGTTCACGGCGGAAACACCGGCGCGCGTGAAGGCTCTTATGAAGTGCCGTTTGAACGTATGCCGACGCTGGATAACCCTGTTCAGACCAGCATCTCCATGTTTATGTGGACCGATGCGATCGAACGCGGCCCGGAAATGACCGCCCTGCGCGATGGCGTGCGCGGCAAGGACAAGCTGGACGTGCCGATCAAGATGATCTGGAACTATGCCGGTAACTGTCTCATCAACCAGCACTCTGAAATCAACCGCACCCATGAAATCCTGCAGGATGACAAGAAGTGCGAGATGATTGTGGTGATTGACTGCCACATGACCTCCTCGGCGAAATATGCCGATATCCTGCTGCCGGACTGCACCGCCTCTGAGCAGATGGATTTCGCGCTGGACGCCTCCTGCGGCAACATGTCCTACGTGATCTTTACCGACCAGGCGATTAAACCGCGCTTCGAGTGTAAAACCATCTATGAGATGACCTCTGAGCTGGCGAAACGTCTTGGCGTTGAGCCGCAGTTTACCGAGGGACGTACTCAGGAAGGGTGGATGCGCCATCTACATGAACTTTCCCGTAAAGCGATCCCTGACCTGCCGGATTTCGATACCTTCCGCAAGCAGGGTATGTACAAAAAGCGCGATCCGGAAGGGCACCACGTGGCGTACAAAGCGTTCCGTGAAGATCCGCAGGCGAATCCGCTGACCACGCCATCGGGCAAAATCGAGATCTACTCCGAAGAGCTGGCAAAAATCGCGTCGACCTGGGAACTGCCGGAAGGGGACGTTATCGATCCGCTGCCGATCTACACGCCTGGTTTTGAAAACTATAACGATCCGCTGACGGCGAAATTCCCGCTGCAGCTGACCGGTTTCCACTACAAAGCGCGAGTGCACTCCACCTACGGCAACGTCGACGTACTGAAAGCCGCCTGCCGTCAGGAGATGTGGATCAACCCGATGGATGCCAAAGCTCGCGGCATCGGCAATGGCGATCGCGTGCGTATCTTCAACGGTCGCGGCGAGGTACACATTGAGGCCAAAGTGACGCCGCGCATGATGCCAGGCGTGGTGGCGCTGGGGGAAGGGGCCTGGTACAGCCCCGATGCCAACCGCATCGACCAGGCGGGCAGTATTAACGTGCTGACCACGCAACGTCCGTCGCCGCTGGCGAAGGGCAACCCATCCCACACAAACCTTGTCCAGGTTGAAAAGGTTTAAGGAGTAACCGATGACAACCCAGTATGGATTTTTCATTGATTCCAGCCGTTGCACCGGGTGCAAAACCTGCGAGCTGGCCTGTAAAGATTACAAAGATCTTACTCCGGATGTGAGCTTCCGCCGCATCTACGAATACGCCGGGGGCGACTGGCAGGAAGATAACGGCGTCTGGCATCAGAACGTCTTTGCATATTACCTGTCGATTGCCTGTAACCACTGTGAAGATCCGGCCTGCACCAAGGTCTGCCCGAGCGGGGCGATGCACAAGCGGGAAGACGGTTTTGTGGTGGTGGATGAAGATGTCTGCATCGGCTGCCGCTACTGCCATATGGCGTGCCCGTACGGCGCGCCGCAGTACAACGCCGCCAAAGGGCATATGACCAAGTGCGACGGCTGCCACAGCCGCGTAGCGGATGGTAAGAAACCCATCTGCGTCGAGTCCTGTCCACTCCGCGCGCTGGACTTTGGTCCTGTTGAAGAGCTGCGACAAAAACACGGTCAGCTTGCCGCAGTGGCACCGCTGCCGTCAGCGCACTTCACGAAGCCGAGTATTGTCATTAAACCTAACGCCAACAGCCGTCCGACGGGTGACACCACCGGCTACCTGGCAAATCCGAAGGAGGTGTAAGATGGGAAGTGGATGGCATGAATGGCCGCTGATGATCTTCACTGTCTTTGGTCAGTGCGTGGCGGGCGGCTTCATCGTACTCGCGCTGGCGCTGTTGAAAGGCGATCTCAACGCTGAACAGCAGCAGCGTCTGGTGTTGAGCATGTTTGGCCTGTGGGTGCTGATGGGAATTGGCTTTATCGCCTCCACGCTGCACCTGGGTTCGCCGATGCGCGCGTTTAACTCTCTGAACCGCGTAGGAGCGTCGTCCCTCAGTAACGAGATTGCGAGCGGGGCAATTTTCTTTGCCGTCGGCGGGCTGGGCTGGCTGCTGGCCGCGATGAAGAAATTGCCTGCGGGTCTGCGAAGCCTGTGGCTGATCGTCACCATGGTGCTGGGAGTAGTGTTCGTGTGGATGATGGTGCGCGTCTATAACACCATCGATACCGTCCCAACCTGGTACAGCGTCTGGACGCCGATGAGCTTCTTCCTGACGATGTTTATCGGCGGGCCGTTGCTGGGCTACCTGCTGCTGCGCGTGGCGGGTATCGACGGGTGGGCAATGCGTCTTCTGCCCGCCGTTTCGCTGCTGGCGCTGGTGGTGAGTGCGATGGTTGCTCTGATGCAGGGGGCTGAGCTGGCAACTATTCACAGCTCCATTCAGCAGGCGTCCGCCCTGGTTCCTGATTACGGTTCTCTGATGGCCTGGCGCATCGTTCTGCTGGTCGCGGCGTTGGTATTCTGGATCGCTCCTCAGCTTAAAGGTTATCAGCCCGCGCTGCCGCTGCTGTCACTGGCCTTTGTGCTGGTACTGGCAGGGGAGTTGATTGGTCGCGGCATTTTCTACGAGTTGCATATGACCGTTGGTATGGCTATCGCCAGTTAACGTTGCATTTAGTTATATCAAGCCGGGCCTGAGTGCCCGGCTTTTTCTTTTTCGATCATGAAATTTTTCGACTGTCGTTTTGTTTTAATTTCGGTCATTAATAAATAAAAACAGACACATATTTAATATCTATAGCAGGCGCTGCATTAGCAGGATAAGTTTTTTAAATCGACAGGGAACATATTGTGCGAGCCAGCTAAATCAGTGGATTGACTTTGTTTTTGCCAGTGGCATGATGCGCACGAAATCTGAACTTCCTCACGGTTTTTAATCCATGACCACCTATACCCGGCCAGTGCTCCTGTTGCTCTGTGGCCTGCTTCTGTTGACCCTGGCGATCGCAGTGTTAAACACGCTCGTCCCGTTGTGGCTCGCCCATGAAAACTTACCGACCTGGCAGGTGGGTATGGTCAGCTCGTCCTTTTTCACCGGGAACCTGCTGGGCACGTTATTAACCGGGAGCCTGATTAAGCGCTTCGGCTTTAATTGCAGCTATTATCTGGCCTCGCTGATTTTTGCTGCCGGGTGCGCCGGGTTGGGCCTGATGGTCGGCTTCTGGAGCTGGATGGCGTGGCGCTTTATCGCCGGTATCGGCTGCGCGATGATTTGGGTGGTGGTTGAAAGTGCGCTGATGTGCAGCGGCACCTCCCGCAACCGCGGACGTCTGCTGGCGGCCTACATGATGGTTTACTACGTCGGCACCGTGCTGGGTCAACTGATGGTCAGCAAGCTGCCAACCGACCTGATGAGCGTGCTGCCGTGGGTGACTGGCATGGTGCTGGCGGCGATCCTGCCGCTGCTCTTTACGCGCATTGTGAACCAAAACAGCGAACATCAGGAAGCGACCCACGTCTGGCCAATGCTGAGACTCCGTCAGGCGCGTCTGGGCGTTAACGGCTGCATTATCTCAGGGATTGTACTGGGCTCGCTCTACGGCCTGATGCCGCTCTACCTGAACCATCAGGGGGTCAGTGATTCCGGAATCGGCTTCTGGATGGCGGTGATGGTGAGCGCGGGTATTGTGGGTCAGTGGCCGATTGGCCGCCTGGCGGACCGCTTTGGTCGTCTGCTGGTGCTGCGCGTTCAGGTCTTCGTGGTGATCATGGGATGCCTCGCCATGCTCAGCAACGCCGCGATGGCGCCCGCGCTGTTTATTCTGGGGGCTGCCGGCTTTACGCTCTATCCGGTCGCGATGGCCTGGGCCTGTGAGAAAGTTGAACATCACCAACTGGTGGCAATGAATCAGGCGCTGTTACTGAGCTATACCATCGGCAGTTTATTAGGGCCGACGTTTACCGCGATGCTGATGCAGAATTATTCCGATAATTTATTGTTTATCATGATCGCCAGCGTGTCGTTTATTTATCTCTTAATGCTGCTGCGTAAAGCGGGCGAGCATCCAACGCCTGTGGCTCACGCCTGATTAAATAAAAGCCTGTCTATGACAGGCTTTTTTATCCCTGTCACATATAAGACTTTTACGTATTGTTTGTTTTTCCCGCCTGGCGATAATTCAAATGAGTTCTACCACTAAAAGGCAACAATCATGTCTATACGTCGTTTTTCCACTACCGCACTTGCCGTAGTGTTGTCTTTAACGTTTGCAACGGCTCCGGTCATGGCTAATCCTGGTAACGGGAACGGCGGTGGTCACGGAAACGGTGGCGGACAAGGTAATGGCGGCAATCATGGTAACGGGAATTCTGGTAACTCCGGTAACCATGGTAATAAGCAAAATAGCGGACAGGATAACCCTGGAAAATCGGATAAGAGCTTCAAAAACAGCAAAGATGTCGGTAATGACGTTGATGCTCGCGTGAGCTTCGATCATGCCCGCCACCTGGCACTGAATTACGGCTTAACGGGCTATGAGTCTCTGCCTCCGGGTATTGCAAAAAACCTCGCTCGCGGTAAACCACTGCCTCCGGGCATTGCGAAGAAAACTGTGCCAGCGTCTATGCTCGGCCAGCTTCCTTCCTACCCTGGCTATGAATGGCGCGTCGTGGGTGACGATCTGGTCTTAATTGCGCTGAGTACGGCGATTGTGACTTCCGTTATTAACGGCGTCTTTAAATAGAATATAAAAAGGCCCGGTTCTCACCGGGCCTTCTCTTTAATACATGACCTTGTGACCGTACTGCTCAAGAATACCTTTCACGCGCTCCATCGTCTCTTTCTTCGGCGGCTTCACGCCATCGAGTTTGTACTCTTCGCCCATCGCCACCCATTTGTGTTTACCCAGTTCGTGATAGGGCAGAAGCTCAATTTTCTCGACGTTGCCCATGTCGCGGGTAAATTCCCCCAGGCGGTGCGCGGAATCATCGTCATCTGACCAACCGGGAACTACAACGTAGCGGATCCAGGTTTTGATGCCTTTGTCGGCAATGTATTTGGCAAACTCCAGCGTACGGTGGTTAGAAACGCCAACCAAATTCTGGTGGATCTCATCGTTCATCTGTTTGAGATCGAGCATCACCAGATCGGTCACTTCGAGCAGTTCATCAATAACCGGATCGTAGCGGCGCACAAAGCCGTTGGTGTCGAGACAGGTATGAATACCTTCTTTACGGCAGGCGCGGAACCAGTCGCGGACAAACTCAGCCTGCAGAATAGCTTCACCGCCGGACGCGGTCACGCCACCGCCGGACGCATTCATAAAGTGGCGGTAGGTCACCACCTCTTTCATCAAATCTTCCACGGTGACTTCTTTACCGCCGTGCGTGTCCCAGGTATCACGGTTATGGCAGTACAGGCAGCGCATCAGGCAGCCCTGGAAAAAGGTAATAAAGCGGATCCCCGGGCCATCGACGGTACCACAGGATTCAAAGGAGTGAATGCGACCAATAGTTGACATTGCGGTGATATCTCCGAATTTGGCCCATCCGGGGGCCTGTGTAGTTGCACAGCTCAAAGGCTATGTCGAGTCTGTTTTGGCTGTTATCCATAGAGTATAGATAGCGGACAAAAGAGACTGATGAAGCGAGGGTGTTAAAAAGGCCCCACTTGCGTGGAGCCTTTATTGTACGCTTTTTAACGCGTGATTTCAGTCAATTCCACTTACATGGACTGAGTGAAAGTACGGGTGATAACGTCCTGCTGCTGTTCTTTAGTAAGGGAGTTAAAACGTACTGCGTAGCCAGATACGCGGATGGTCAGCTGAGGATACTTCTCAGGGTGTTCCATCGCGTCGAGCAGCATTTCACGGTTCATTACGTTCACGTTCAGGTGCTGACCACCTTCGATGGACGCTTCGTGGTGGAAGTAACCATCCATCAGACCCGCGAGGTTAGTTTTACGCACTTCGTCGTCTTTACCCAGCGCGTTTGGCACGATAGAGAAGGTGTAAGAGATACCATCTTTCGCGTAAGCAAACGGCAGTTTAGCAACGGAGGTCAGAGAGGCAACCGCACCTTTCTGGTCACGACCGTGCATTGGGTTAGCACCTGGGCCGAATGGCGCGCCAGCACGACGACCGTCTGGGGTGTTACCGGTTTTCTTACCATACACAACGTTAGAGGTGATGGTCAGAACAGACTGAGTCGGGATAGCGTTACGGTAGGTAGTCAGTTTCTGAATTTTCTTCATGAAACGTTCTACCAGGTCAACCGCCATGTCATCAACGCGAGCGTCGTTGTTACCAAACTGCGGATATTCGCCTTCGATTTCGAAGTCTACGGCCAGGCCGTCTTCGTCACGAATTGGTTTAACTTTCGCGTATTTGATTGCAGACAGGGAGTCAGCAGCAACGGACAGACCAGCGATACCACACGCCATGGTGCGGATAACGTCACGGTCGTGCAGCGCCATCAGAGAGGCTTCGTAGCTGTACTTGTCGTGCATGTAGTGGATAACGTTCAGTGCAGTGACGTACTGTTTAGCCAGCCAGTCCATGAAGTGGTCCATGCGCTCCATGACTTCGTCATAGTTCAGCACGTCACCTTTGATTGGCTCAGACTTAGGACCAACCTGCATTTTCAGTTTTTCATCAACGCCGCCGTTGATAGCGTACAGCATGGTTTTCGCCAGGTTTGCACGCGCACCGAAGAACTGCATTTGTTTACCAACAACCATTGGGCTTACGCAGCAAGCGATAGCGTAATCGTCGTTGTTGAAGTCCGGACGCATCAGGTCATCGTTCTCGTACTGCAGAGAAGAGGTGTCGATGGACACTTTAGCGGCGAATTTCTTGAAGTTCAGAGGCAGTTTTTCAGACCACAGAACGGTGATGTTCGGCTCCGGAGAAGGACCCATGGTGTACAGGGTGTTCAGGAAGCGGAAGCTGTTTTTGGTAACCAGCGTACGGCCGTCAACGCCCATACCACCGATTGATTCTGTTGCCCAGATTGGGTCACCAGAGAACAGTTCATCGTATTCAGGGGTACGCAGGAAGCGAACCATACGCAGTTTCATGACCAGGTGGTCAATCATTTCCTGAGCGTCTTGCTCGGTGATTTTGCCTGC
Source organism: Enterobacter sp. ECC_219_Taxon_10 (assembly GCF_058354905.1). NCBI lineage: Bacteria > Pseudomonadati > Pseudomonadota > Gammaproteobacteria > Enterobacterales > Enterobacteriaceae > Enterobacter > Enterobacter sp. ECC_219_Taxon_10. Next base: position 1,696,414 of record NZ_CM178005.1, read on the forward strand.
TTTCAGGTCACGTTCGATGTACGCATCCAGGAAGGTAGACACGCGACCGAAGGACATTGCTGCACCGTTCTGAGACTTAACCGCAGCCAGGTAGCCGAAGTAGGTCCACTGGATAGCTTCCTGAGCGTTGGTTGCAGGACCAGAGATATCGCAGCCGTATTTCGCAGCCATCTCTTTGATCTGACCCAGCGCGCGGTGCTGTTCAGCAATTTCTTCACGCAGACGGATAGTCGCTTCCAGGTTTACGCCGTTTTCCAGATCGGACTGCAGGGAAACAAACTGCGCGTACTTGTCTTTCATCAGGAAGTCGATGCCGTACAGCGCAACGCGACGGTAGTCACCGATGATACGACCACGACCATATGCATCTGGCAGACCCGTCAGAACGCCAGATTTACGGCAGTTCAGAATGTCTTTGGTGTAAACATCGAATACGCCCTGGTTGTGGGTTTTGCGGTATTCGGTGAAGATTTTTTTCAGCATTGGGTCCAGCTCGCGGTTATACGCTTTGCAGGAACCTTCAACCATTTTGATACCACCGAACGGGATGATTGCGCGTTTCAGTGGTGCTTCAGTCTGCAGACCAACGATTTTCTCAAGGGCTTTGTTGATGTAGCCAGCATCGTGAGAAGTGATGGTGGAAGCAACGGAGGTGTCAAAATCAACTGGCGCGTGAGTGCGGTTTTCCAGTTTAACGCCTTCCATTACGCTGTCCCACAGCTTGGTGGTCGCATCAGTTGCGCCAGCCAGGAAGGATTCGTCACCTTCATACGGGGTATAGTTTTTCTGAATGAAGTCACGGACGTTTACTTCATTCTGCCAGTCACCTTTCGCAAAACCTTCCCAGGCTGTGGCTAACTTTTCATTAAGCTCGGACATGTAACACCTACCTTCTTAAGTGGATTTTTTATTTACTGCCTGAGAAAACCATCAATGATGATCGTCGCCACGCAGGTAAATGACCCAGTATGTCAACCCAACTAACAGACCCCCACCGATAATGTTCCCGATAGTGACGGGGATCAGGTTATCAGTAATGAAATTCATAATAGTCAGGTGAGAGAAACTTTCCGGGGATGAACCAACTGCGGTCCAGAACTCCGGGCTTGCAAAGTTGCGGATAACAATCCCCATCGGGATCATGAACATATTCGCAATACTGTGCTCAAAGCCGCTGGCAACAAACATCGCAACCGGCAGAACCATAATCATGGCTTTATCCATCAGGCTACGACCCGAGTAGCTCATCCAGACCGCCAGGCAGACCATCAGGTTTGCGAGGATGCCGAGAGCAACGGCTTCGATAAATGTGTGATGCATTTTGTGGTCGGCGGTCTGCAGGACGTTAAGGCCCCAGCCGCCGTTGGCGGTCATATACTCGCCAGAGAGCCACATCAACAGAACAAAGAGCAGACAGCCAATCAGGTTACCAACGTAGACGTTAAGCCAGTTGCGCGCCAGTTGACCCCAGGTAATTCTTCCGCTGGCCTTTGCCACGACAATCAGCACCGTTGAGGTGAAGAGGTCGGCGCCGCAGATGACGCAGAGAATCAGGCCCAGTGAGAAGCAAATGCCGCCAATCAGTTTAGCTATGCCGAAAGGCATTCCGGCAGTACCGGTGGTGGCGGTGATGTAGAAGACGAAAGCGATTGAGATGAACACACCTGCGGTGATCGCCAGATAGAACGTCTTCATCGGGTGTTTCGTTGCTTTATAGACACCCGCTTCTTCGGCAACTTTTGCCATCGCGGCGGGGAGTAAAAGATCAAAAGGGTTGTCAGCTTTCACACTAACTCTCTCTTTATTAAGTCGGCGACGAGATACTAACAAAGCATTATAGAAGAGAAATTGATATAGATCATATCTCGCCTGGCTTATAGGCCCGCAGTGTGTATGGTTTTACAACAAATGCGGAGTAAGTATTTGATTATCCGTATAAAAATAAATTTTAAAAGTTATGAAAAGAGTTGAATTTTTTCGTTCGGCCCCCTTCGAAACAGTTAATTAATATGGGGTATTTACCATAAAAAGTAACAATAAAGCCCAGGCAAATATTATTATATTTACCCATGTTTAACTTTATTATTACAATCAATAATCATTGCCGAAGAGAATAAAAAACGGGGCAATGAAATTGCCCCGTAATATAGCCCAGACGATTGAATACGCCTACTGCTGTTAATGTTATGTGCGCTTATTTTGACCAGTAAGCGGCTTTTGCTTTCTGCAGCTTTTCATAGGCCTTCAGCAGAGACTGATGCGCCGGGAAGGCTTTCAAATCGCTGTCAACTGCCTGCAGACCGTAGAACGGCTCTTCACCGCTCAGCGCCGCGCTGGCGGCTTCAACCGCTTCAGCACCGTACATACGTACGAAAGCGTTCAGGTACTGCAGTGGCTCGCGATCGTCTTCCTGTGCAAGCAGCAACAGGGTTTGCAGGCAGCGGTAATAGTTGGTGCGCTCGGCGGAGAAGACCGACTGGTTAAACTCCATGGTCCATTCGGTCCAGGCCAGGGCCTGATCCAGATCGCCGCCCGCCAGCGCCAGCATCGCTTTCAGTTCGCCGATGCGCAGGGTGTACCAGCCGTTGTCTTTCCCGGTCGCCAGACCCAGCAGTTCGCGCACGCGGGTAAAATCATCGTGGCCCTCATCGTCCAGCTGGGCGATCAGGTTGAGATAATCTTCTTTCTCCCACTCGCTGCCCGGCAGGGACAGCAGGGTCTCACGCAGGTGCGCGCCCATGCTGTTGTTAGCCAGCCACAAATCTTCCGCCGGATAGATGTCGGACATGCCGGGCACGATGATGCGGCACGCGTAAACGCCCAGGTGTTCGTAGTCGGCAATGTAGACTTCCTGATCTTCGGCGTTGAAGATTGCCATCAGCGTGGCGAACTCTTCTTCCGTGGTACCGGCAAAGCTCCAGTCCACGAACGGATAGTCCGCGTCCTGCTTGAACATATCCCAGGAGATCAAACCGCTGGAGTCGATGAAGTGGGTTTCGAGGTTGGTATGCTCGGCCACTTCTTCATCGTCAAACGTTGGCGGGGTAAACACGTCGAGATCTTTCAGGCTACGGCCCTGCAGCAGCTCGGTCACGGTACGCTCCAGCGCCACACCGAAGTCAGGATGCGCGCCGAAGGAGGCAAAGCAGGTGCCGTTAGTCGGGTTAAACAGCACGACGCAGATAACCGGATATTTACCGCCCAGCGAGCCGTCGTAGGCAAAGATTGGGAAACCTTCCGCTTCCAGCTTCGCGATGGATTCCACCACGCCCGGGTAGCGCGCCAGCACGTCCGCCGGGATCTCCGGCAGGCTGATGGATTCAGCGATGATGCGGTTTTTAATGTGACGCTCGAACACCTCAGACAGGCCCTGAACGCGCGCTTCGTTGCGGGTGTTACCGGCGGACATGCCGTTGGACACATACAGGTTGCCGACGATGTTCATCGGAATATAAACGGTCTGCTCGTCAGACTGACGGGTGAACGGCAGGGCGCAGATACCGCGATCTTCGTTACCCGACTGCAGATCGATCAGCATGCTGGCAGTCAGTTCGTTTTCTGGATCGTAGAAAGCGCGCAGGCGTTGATCGAGGATCCCTTCCGGCAGTTCGTCGTCTTCGGTCAGCGGGAACCATTTTTCGTTCGGATAGTGAACGAAAGGACCGTTGGCGATGGTTTCACCCAGCCAGAAGTCAGCAAAGAAATAGTTGGTGGACAGACGCTCAAAATACTCACCCAGCGCAGAGGCCAGTGCCGCTTTTTTCGTCGCGCCTTTACCGTTGGTAAAGCAGAGCGCGCAGTCTTTGTCGCGAATGTGCACGGACCAGACGTGAGGCACCGGGTTGAGCCAGGAGGCTTCTTCGATGTTAAAGCCCAGGTCGGTCAGTTTCTGCTGGAAGCGAGCGATGGAATCTTCCAGAGCGGCGTCTTTGCCGGGGATAAACGTTTGAGTCATGGCGTTCACTTTTATCGTACGTAAAGCGCGCAATGATACGGGTTTTGCGTGACGGGTGCTATCTCCGGCGAAAATAAATGGCTGGGCTATGCTTAGTGACAGTAACTGACTGTTAAGGCATAGAAAAATGAAAGCATTTGATCTCCAGCGGATGGCGTTTGATAAAGTTCCTCCTGAATTTCTGGGCGAAGTGGCGCTGCGCAGCCTGTATACCTTCGTACTCGTCTTCCTGTTTCTTAAAATCACCGGCCGTCGCGGCGTTCGGCAGATGTCGCTGTTTGAAGTGCTGATCATTCTGACGCTGGGCTCGGCGGCGGGAGACGTCGCCTTTTATGACGATGTGCCGATGGTGCCGGTGTTTATCGTTTTTGTCTCGCTGGCGCTACTTTACCGTCTTGTCATGTGGCTGATGTCGAAAAGCGAAAAGCTGGAAGATCTGTTCGAAGGGAAGCCGGTGGTTATCGTCGAGGACGGCCAACTGGCCTGGCAAAATGTGCAAAGCGCCAATATGACCGAGTTTGAGTTCTTTATGGAGCTTCGCCTGAACAGCGTTGAGCAACTGGGGCAGGTGCGTCTGGCGATTATGGAAACCAACGGCCAAATCAGCGTCTATTACTATTCTGACGACGAGGTGAAGCCGGGACTGTGTATCCTGCCGGATATGCTCATAGAGCGTTTCAGAACGGTACCTGAATCAGGCGAGTATGCTTGCGTAAGATGTAGCCATGTTGTCGCGATGCAGCCAGGGGAGCGTCAATTATGCCCCCGCTGTGCAAATCCGGAATGGACGAAGGTTAGCCGGGCCAAACGTATTACCTGACAGCCATTTTGTCGGTTTTGTCGTATCGAGGCGGCAGAATGTTTTGTGTGACGCGGGGCACATTTCCCCGGTCATAAGTTTTAGACATTGCGGCGCGTGTCACTGAATGATAAAACCGATATCCACAGTTATAACTTATGGCTTTTAGCGTGGTGAGGGGAAATGGCTCAAGTCTTTAATTTCAGTTCAGGTCCGGCAATGTTACCGGCAGACGTGCTTAAACAAGCTCAACAGGAGCTGTGTGACTGGAACGGTCTGGGTACGTCGGTGATGGAAATCAGCCACCGTGGTAAAGAGTTTATTCAGGTGGCCGAAGAGGCAGAAAAGGATTTTCGCGATCTGCTGAATATTCCCTCGAACTACAAAGTATTGTTCTGCCACGGCGGCGGCCGCGGTCAGTTTGCAGGCGTACCGCTGAATATCCTCGGTGACAAAACGACGGCTGACTACGTTGACGCGGGTTACTGGGCGGCAAGCGCCGTTAAAGAAGCGCATAAATACTGCACGCCGAATGTTATCGATGCCAAAGTGACCGTTGACGGCCTGCGCGCCGTGAAGCCTATGAGCGAGTGGCAGCTTTCTGATAACGCCGCCTATCTTCACTACTGCCCGAACGAAACCATTGACGGGATTGCCATCGACGAGACGCCAAACTTTGGCAAAGATGTTGTGGTTGCCGCCGACTTCTCCTCCACCATTCTGTCTGCGCCACTTGACGTCAGCCGCTACGGCGTTATCTATGCGGGCGCGCAGAAAAATATCGGTCCTGCGGGTCTGACTATCGTCATCGTGCGTGAAGACTTGCTGGGTAAAGCGCATAAATCCTGCCCGTCGATTCTCGACTACACCGTGCTGAACGATAACGACTCCATGTTCAACACCCCACCAACGTTTGCCTGGTACCTCTCCGGCCTGGTCTTCAAATGGCTGAAGCAAAACGGCGGCGTGGCGCAGATGGACAAGGTGAATCAGCAGAAAGCCGAACTGCTGTATGGCGTGATCGACAAGAGCGATTTCTACCGCAACGATGTAGCGAAAGCTAACCGTTCCCGCATGAACGTGCCATTCCAGCTGGCGGACAGCAGCCTGGACAAAGTGTTCCTGGAAGAGTCCTTCGCGGCAGGCCTGCACGCGCTCAAGGGCCACCGTGTGGTGGGCGGCATGCGTGCCTCTATCTATAACGCGATGCCGCTGGAAGGCGTTAAGGCCCTGACGGATTTCATGATCGACTTTGAACGTCGTCACGGTTAATTTGCTGTTTTTCACCCCCGCAGCGTCCCTGCGGGGTTTTTATTATGTTGAGTTGAGAGTTTAGTTTTCATGGAATCCCTGACGTTACAACCTATCGCGCGGGTAGATGGCACCATCAATCTGCCTGGTTCAAAAAGTGTCTCGAACCGCGCTCTGCTGCTGGCAGCTCTGGCAAACGGCACCACCGTCCTCACTAACCTGCTGGACAGCGATGACGTGCGCCATATGCTCAATGCGCTGAAAGCGTTGGGCGTTCATTACACACTCTCTGACGATCGTACCCGCTGCGAAGTGACCGGCAACGGCGGCGCACTGCAGGCGAGTGAAGAGCTTGAGCTGTTTCTGGGCAACGCGGGTACCGCGATGCGTCCGCTGGCGGCGGCCCTGTGCCTGGGGAGCAACAACATCGTGCTGACCGGCGAGCCGCGTATGAAAGAGCGTCCGATAGGTCATCTGGTAGATGCCCTGCGTCAGGGCGGCGCGCAGATTGACTATCTGGAGCAGGAAAATTATCCGCCACTGCGTCTGCGCGGGGGCTTTACCGGCGGTCACGTCGAGGTTGACGGCAGCGTCTCCAGCCAGTTCCTGACGGCACTGCTGATGACCGCGCCGCTGGCCCCACAGGATACGGTTATCACGATTAAAGGTGAGCTGGTCTCCAAACCGTATATTGATATCACGCTGCACCTGATGAAAACCTTCGGCGTTGAGGTGGAAAACCAGTCTTACCAGCGCTTCGTGGTGCGCGGGGCACAGCGGTATCAGTCTCCGGGTAACTACCTGGTGGAAGGGGATGCGTCATCCGCGTCCTACTTCCTGGCCGCGGGGGCGATTAAAGGCGGTACGGTAAAAGTGACCGGCATTGGCCGCAACAGCGTGCAGGGCGATATTCGTTTTGCGGACGTGCTGGAAAAAATGGGCGCTATTGTCACCTGGGGCGATGACTTCATCTCCTGTACCCGCGGCGAGCTGAACGCCATCGACATGGACATGAACCATATCCCGGATGCGGCGATGACCATTGCCACGGCGGCGCTGTTTGCCAAAGGCACCACCACGCTGCGTAACATCTACAACTGGCGCGTAAAAGAGACGGACCGCCTGTTCGCAATGGCGACAGAGCTGCGTAAAGTCGGCGCTGAGGTAGAAGAGGGCGAAGATTACATTCGCGTTACCCCTCCGGCAAAACTGCAGTTTGCGGAAATCGGGACCTATAACGATCACCGTATGGCGATGTGTTTCTCGCTGGTGGCGCTGTCCGATACCCCTGTGACCATTCTCGATCCGAAATGTACGGCAAAAACCTTCCCGGACTATTTCGAACAGCTGGCGCGCATTAGCACCCTGGCATAATGAATACCTGCCGCATCACCTGATGCGGCATTTCCTTACGCTTCCTGACGATCTTTCCCGCTCATTTCTTCTACACTCTGCTTCAATCATTCCGCAATTTGCACGCAAAGGTAACAGTTGCGCACGTTGGCGCGTATAATGCGCGGCGTTCATGTTAACGGTATGCCTTATTTAAGGAGAAAAAGATGACGGCAATTGCCCCGGTAATCACCATTGATGGGCCGAGTGGCGCAGGGAAAGGTACTCTGTGCAAAGCGATGGCGGAAGCATTGCAATGGCATCTTTTAGATTCGGGAGCAATCTATCGCGTGCTGGCGCTGGCTGCGCTGCATCATCATGTGGATGTCGCCTCTGAAGAAGCGCTGGTACCGCTGGCTGCGCATCTGGATGTGCGTTTTGTTTCCACCGATGGCAACCTGGAAGTGATTCTGGAAGGTGAAGACGTGAGCGGCGAAATCCGTACGCAGGAAGTCGCTAATGCGGCCTCTCAGGTGGCCGCTTTCCCACGCGTTCGCGAGGCGCTGCTACGTCGGCAGCGTGCGTTTCGTGAAGCCCCGGGTCTGATCGCTGACGGACGCGACATGGGAACCGTAGTATTTCCTGATGCACCAGTAAAAATTTTCCTTGACGCCTCTTCGGAAGAGCGTGCTCAACGCCGCATGCTTCAGTTGCAGGAAAAGGGGTTTAGTGTTAACTTTGATCGCCTTTTATCCGAGATAAAAGAGCGCGATGACCGCGATCGTAACCGCGCCGTCGCACCACTTGTTCCTGCAGAAGATGCTTTAGTACTGGATTCAACCAGTTTAACTATTGAGCAAGTGATTGAAAAAGCGCTACAATATGCGCGCCAAAAACTGGCACTCGCGTAATTGCGACCGATTTAGCAGTACCCCCGCTGCAATGGACTGACGGCGGGTATGTGAAACAACCCCATCCGGCACGGAGCCAGGTGGACGTTAATATTAACCTGAAGATTAAACATGACTGAATCTTTTGCTCAACTGTTTGAAGAATCCTTAAAAGAAATCGAAACCCGTCCGGGTTCCATCGTTCGCGGTGTTGTTGTTGCTATCGACAAAGACGTAGTACTGGTTGACGCCGGTCTGAAATCTGAGTCCGCCATTCCGGCTGAGCAGTTCAAAAACGCCCAGGGCGAGCTGGAAATCCAGGTTGGTGACGAAGTTGACGTTGCTCTGGACGCAGTAGAAGACGGCTTCGGCGAAACCCTGCTGTCTCGTGAGAAAGCTAAACGTCACGAAGCATGGATCACGCTGGAGAAAGCTTACGAAGAAGCTGAAACTGTGGTCGGTGTTATCAACGGCAAAGTTAAAGGTGGCTTCACTGTTGAGCTGAATGGTATTCGTGCGTTCCTGCCAGGTTCACTGGTAGACGTTCGTCCAGTCCGTGACACCCTGCACCTCGAAGGCAAAGAGCTTGAGTTCAAAGTAATCAAGCTGGACCAGAAGCGTAACAACGTTGTTGTTTCCCGTCGTGCCGTTATCGAATCCGAAAACAGCGCAGAACGCGATCAGCTGCTGGAAAACCTGCAGGAAGGCATGGAAGTCAAAGGTATCGTTAAGAACCTCACTGACTACGGCGCATTCGTTGACCTGGGCGGCGTTGATGGCCTGCTGCACATCACCGACATGGCGTGGAAACGCGTTAAGCACCCAAGCGAAATCGTGAACGTGGGCGACGAAATCACTGTTAAAGTGCTGAAATTCGACCGCGAGCGTACTCGTGTATCCCTCGGCCTGAAACAGCTGGGCGAAGATCCATGGGTAGCTATCGCTAAGCGTTACCCAGAAGGTACTAAACTGACTGGTCGCGTAACCAACCTGACCGACTACGGCTGCTTCGTTGAAATCGAAGAAGGCGTTGAAGGCCTGGTGCACGTTTCCGAAATGGACTGGACCAACAAAAACATCCACCCATCCAAAGTTGTTAACGTTGGTGATGTAGTGGAAGTGATGGTTCTGGATATCGACGAAGAACGTCGTCGTATCTCCCTGGGCCTGAAACAGTGCAAAAACAACCCATGGCAGCAGTTCGCGGAAACCCACAACAAGGGCGACCGTGTTGAAGGTAAAATCAAGTCTATCACTGACTTCGGTATCTTCATCGGCCTGGACGGCGGCATCGATGGCCTGGTTCACCTGTCTGACATCTCCTGGAACGTTGCAGGCGAAGAAGCAGTTCGTGAATACAAAAAAGGCGACGAAATCGCTGCAGTTGTTCTGCAGGTTGACGCAGAGCGTGAGCGTATCTCCCTGGGCGTTAAACAGCTCGCAGAAGATCCGTTCAACAACTGGGTTGCACTGAACAAGAAAGGCGCAATCGTAAACGGTAAAGTGACTGCAGTTGACGCTAAAGGCGCAACCGTAGAACTGGCTGACGGCGTTGAAGGTTACCTGCGCGCTTCTGAAGCTTCACGTGACCGCGTTGAAGATGCCACTCTGGTTCTGAACGTTGGCGACGACGTTGAAGCTAAGTTCACCGGTGTTGACCGTAAGAACCGTGCAATCAGCCTGTCTGTTCGTGCTAAAGACGAAGCTGATGAGAAAGATGCAATCGCAACTGTTAACAAACAGGAAGATGCAAACTTCTCTAACAACGCAATGGCTGAAGCTTTCAAAGCAGCTAAAGGCGAGTAATATCAGGTTCTCGGCATCATTTGAGCTGTAACGCATTTACAGCGCGAAGGATGAGGAGCAGACTTGACAGATTGCAGGATTCGTCCTGTAATCAATAACAAAGGGCGGCTACGGCCGCCCTTGTTTAATAAGCTGTTCAGCTAATTGGTTTGAAAGGAACCGGAGGAATCATGACCAAGTCAGAATTGATTGAAAGACTTGCCAGTCAGCAACCGCATATCCCTGCCAAGGCAGTGGAAGATGCCGTAAAAGAGATGCTGGAGCATATGGCCTCCACTCTTGCCCAGGGCGAGCGCATTGAAATCCGCGGTTTCGGTAGTTTTTCTCTGCACTATCGTGCTCCACGTACCGGGCGTAACCCGAAAACTGGTGATAAAGTCGAGCTGGAAGGTAAGTACGTTCCACACTTTAAGCCGGGTAAAGAGCTGCGCGATCGCGCCAATATTTACGGCAACTGAGTTTAGCCAGCCGGTTAAACTGGGTTCGAAAGAAAGCACCTGCGGGTGCTTTTTTTGTACCCGTCGCTTTCTTTCTGAAGGTGCCCCGCATTTTCCGTTTCGTTTTCTGTAACGCATAAAATACATTGCTGCGCTTGCTGTAAATCGCATTCTTCTTACCTGACGACCCGCACCACCCGCTAGCATACTGCCACCCTGAAACAGGGAGGTAGCAATGGGAATTCCCGCTTTAGGTATCTGCGCCATTCTGGCGATAGCCCCGTTACTCTGGTTACCCGAACTGCCATCGCGTTATACCGTGTGGATAATGATGGCTGGCGGGGCTGCACTGGCCGCACGCCAAAACGTACGGCTGAAGTATGTGGGGCTTACGCTGCTCTTTTGCGTGTGGGGCATTCTGGCTGCGCAAGAGAGCGTCTGGCCGATGCAGCATTTAACCGCAGGTGCCGTACAGGCCGAGGTAGAAATCGCCGCCACTGATGGTGCCACTGTGCATCAGGGAAAAATACTCACCGTTGATGGCCAGCGCTGGTGGGCGTCAACGGGCGTAACGCTTTATGGTCATTATCTGCCGCAGAAAGCGTGTGCCGGTCAGCGCTGGGCAATGACCCTCAGGCTCAGGCCGGCTCACGGCGAACTGAACGACGGAGGGTATGATCCCCAGCGCAGCGCTATTGCCCGCCATCAAACGCTGAGCGGGCGCTTTACCCATGCAGAACTCGTCGATGGGCGTTGCAGTCTGCGAGCGCAATACCTGACGTCGCTGCAAAACCGACTTTCTGCTTATCGCTGGGGCGCGGTGATCCTCGGGCTGGGGATGGGGGAACGTCTGGATGTTCCAGGAGAAATAAAAGACCTGATGCGTGAAACCGGCACGCTGCATCTGATGGCGATTTCGGGCCTGCATATCGCGCTGGCGGCCTCCATCGTCTGGTTGCTCACGCGCGGGCTTCAGTTTTTATTACCTTGCCATCGGGTCCACTGGCAAATGCCTCTGCTGGCCGGGTTATGCTTTGCCGCTTTCTACGCCTGGCTGACCGGCCTGCAACCGCCCGCGCTACGCACGGTCATCGCACTTGCCGTGCTGGCGGCACTGCGCATCGGTGCCCGGCAGTGGTCTCCCTGGCAGGTGTGGATCTGCTGTGTCGCGGCGATCCTGGTAAGCGATCCCTTAGCCATGCTATCGCAGAGTCTGCTTCTGTCTGCATTTGCCGTCGCCGCGTTGATTTTCTGGTTTCAGTGGCTGCCGCTTCCTGACTGGCAACGGGCTCGACGTATTCGGCCGCTGCTGAACCTTCTCTATCTTCAGGTCGGCATGCTGTTGCTTCTCATGCCGTTACAGGTTCTGATTTTCCATGGCTTTAGCATTTCATCATTGATCGCCAATCTCTTTGCCGTTCCGCTGGTGACGTTTGTCTGCGTACCGCTGATTTTACTTGGCATGCTGCTCCATCTGCTGCCACTGGCGGGGCTGGAAAGCGGCATCTGGTATGCAGCCGATAAGACGCTTGCCGGGTTGTTCTGGCTGCTGATGCGCCTGCCAGACGGCTGGCAGAGTGTGGATCAACGCTGGCAGTACATGACGTTACTGCCCTGGCTTATCATCATCGGCTGGCGTTTTCGTGCCTGGAAAACCGTTCCTGCCGTTTGTCTGGCTGGAACTGTCTTACTGGCATTTCCCCTCTGGCGAACGGCGAAAAGCGACGCCTGGACGCTACATATGCTGGATGTAGGACAGGGGCTGGCAATGGTCATTGAACGGCAGGGTAAAGCCATTCTCTATGACACCGGGCTCGCCTGGCCGGGCGGGGATAGCGCGCAGCGGTTAATTATACCGTGGCTGCGCTGGCATCACCTGCAGCCAGAGGGGATTATTCTCAGCCATGAGCACCTCGACCATGCGGGAGGCCTTGCATCGTTACAAAAGGCATGGCCTGAGGCGTGGGTAAGAAGTCCGCTGCGCCTGGCGGAGCATCTTCCCTGTTTTCGTGGGCAGAAATGGCGATGGCAAGGGTTAACCTTCTCCGTCCACTGGCCTCCTGAAAATTATCCGGCTCAGGGGAACAATCACTCCTGCGTGGTAAAAATTGACGACGGCGAGCAGAGCGTTCTGCTGACGGGAGACATTGAAGCACAGGCAGAACAGGCTATGCTTAGCCATTACTGGAAACATCTTACGTCAACACTCATACAGGTACCGCATCACGGCAGCAATACCTCGTCATCATTGCCGCTGGTACAGCGGGTAGAGGGACAGATTGCGCTGGATTCAGCGGCCCGCTACAACGCATGGCGGTTCCCGTCGGTTAAAGTGGTCCGGCGTTATCGAAAAGAGGGGTATATCTGGCACGATACCCCCCATTCCGGGCAAATATCGGTGACGTTTTCGCACCATCGCTGGCAAATCCGGCGCTTGCGGGATCAATTTTTACCACGTTGGTATCATCAGTGGTTTGGCGCGCCCGTAGATAACGGGTAGAATATGCGGCTATTTCAACAAATGCTGGTTTTTTGAATGCATAACGACAAAGATCTCTCCACGTGGCAAACCTTCCGCCGACTCTGGCCGATGATTGCACCTTTTAAAGCAGGCCTGATCGTGGCGGGTGTAGCGTTAATTCTCAACGCAGCCAGCGATACTTTTATGTTATCGCTCCTCAAACCGTTACTGGATGACGGTTTTGGTAAAACGGATCGCTCAGTGTTGCTATGGATGCCTCTGGTGGTTATCGGGCTGATGATCTTACGTGGTATCACCAGCTATATCTCCAGCTACTGCATCTCCTGGGTTTCCGGGAAAGTGGTTATGACCATGCGCCGTCGTCTGTTCAGCCACATGATGGGCATGCCGGTCTCATTCTTTGACAAGCAGTCTACCGGGACGCTGCTGTCCCGCATCACCTACGACTCAGAGCAGGTAGCCTCCTCGTCCTCAAGCGCACTGATTACCGTCGTGCGTGAAGGGGCGTCGATCATCGGCCTGTTCGCGATGATGTTCTATTACAGCTGGCAGCTGTCGATCATCCTTATCGTTCTGGCGCCGATAGTTTCTATTGCTATCCGTGTCGTCTCGAAGCGCTTCCGCAATATCAGTAAAAATATGCAGAACACCATGGGGCAGGTGACGACCAGCGCAGAGCAGATGCTGAAAGGGCATAAAGAAGTGTTGATCTTCGGCGGTCAGGAAGTCGAAACCAAACGCTTTGACAAAGTCAGCAACAAAATGCGTCTGCAGGGGATGAAGATGGTCTCGGCCTCTTCCATCTCTGACCCGATCATTCAGCTGATTGCCTCACTGGCGCTGGCGTTCGTTCTCTATGCGGCAAGCTTCCCGAGCGTAATGGAGACACTGACGGCGGGTACCATCACCGTGGTCTTCTCCTCTATGATCGCCCTGATGCGCCCGCTGAAATCCCTGACGAACGTGAACGCCCAGTTCCAGCGCGGGATGGCCGCCTGCCAGACGCTGTTTAGCATTCTGGATTCCGAACAGGAAAAAGACGAAGGTACACGCGAGGTAGAGCGTGCACGTGGCGACGTTGAGTTCCGCAACGTGACCTTCACCTATCCAGGCCGCGAAACGCCGGCTCTGCGCAATATCAACCTGACGATTCCGGCAGGTAAAACCGTTGCGCTGGTAGGCCGCTCCGGCTCCGGTAAATCCACCATTGCCAGCCTCATCACCCGTTTCTACGACATTAACGAAGGTGAGATCCTGCTGGATGGTCACGACCTGCGGGAGTACACCCTGCAGTCGCTGCGTAACCAGGTTGCGCTGGTTTCTCAGAACGTGCATCTCTTCAACGATACGGTTGCCAACAACATTGCTTATGCGCGCACTGACGAGTACAGCCGCGAGCAGATTGAGAACGCCGCGCGTATGGCCTATGCAATGGACTTTATCAACAAGATGGATAACGGTCTGGATACGATAATCGGTGAAAACGGCGTACTGCTCTCCGGCGGTCAACGCCAGCGTATCGCCATTGCGCGCGCGCTGCTGCGCGATAGCCCGATTCTGATCCTGGACGAAGCAACCTCTGCTCTGGATACGGAATCTGAACGCGCGATTCAGTCGGCGCTGGATGAACTGCAGAAGAACCGTACTTCGCTGGTGATTGCGCACCGTCTGTCCACTATCGAGCAGGCGGATGAGATCGTCGTGGTTGAGGACGGTATCATTGTTGAACGCGGAAGCCATGCTGATCTGCTGGAACACCGCGGCGTTTACGCCCAGCTTCATAAAATGCAGTTTGGCGAATGATTGCACGCATCTGGTCCGGTGAATCCCCGCTGTGGCTGCTGCTTTTGCCGCTCTCCTGGCTGTATGGCCTGGTGAGCGGCACTATTCGCCTGTTTTACCGTCTGGGGATCAAGCGCGCCTGGCGCGCGCCGGTGCCGGTTGTAGTGGTGGGTAACCTCACGGCGGGCGGCAACGGCAAAACGCCGGTGGTGATCTGGCTGGTAGAGCAGTTGCAAAAGCGCGGTATTCGCCCCGGCGTGGTGTCGCGCGGCTATGGTGGCAAAGCGGCGCATTACCCATTGCTTCTGTCGGCGGAAACCACGACCGCAGAAGCGGGGGATGAGCCAGTATTGATTTTCCAGCGTACCGGCGCGCCGGTTGCGGTCTCCCCGGTGCGCAGCGACGCCGTTCAGGCACTGCTTGCCGAACAGGCGGTACAAATCATCATCACTGACGATGGCCTGCAGCATTACGCTCTGGCGCGTGATAAAGAGATTGTGGTTATTGACGGGGTTCGCCGTTTCGGCAACGGCTGGTGGCTGCCTGCTGGCCCCATGCGCGAACGCGCTTCGCGACTGAAGTCCGTTGATGCAGTGATTGTGAACGGTGGAGAGGCAAAATCGGGTGAAATCCCGATGAACCTGCAGCCGGGTCTGGCGGTCAACCTGGCGACGGGTGAACGCCGGTCGGTTGCTGAGCTACCTTCACTGGTGGCGATGGCGGGAATTGGTCATCCGCCGCGCTTCTTCGCGACGCTGGAGCAGTGTGGCGCTCGGCTTGAAAAACGCGTTCCGCTGGCCGACCATCAGGCGCTGGTGGAAGGGCAGGTGGATGCCCTGACCGTGCCCGGACAGTCGCTGATCATGACCGAAAAAGATGCGGTGAAATGCCGTGCCTTTGCGAAAGAAAACTGGTGGTATCTGCCGGTTGACGCTGAACTCAGCGGCGAACAGCCGGAACACTTGCTCAAGGAACTGATTGCGTTGGTGCAGTAGAGACTTACGCGGTTCTGGTGGCGCTTTGACTGACAGGAAAACGCATGTCTTTACCGCAACTCTCGCTTTCAGCCGCACGTCATTTACACCTTGCCGCGCAGGGGCTGCTCAAAAAGCCCCGCCGCCGCGCGCAGCCTGCTGATATCCTCTCTACCGTCCAGCGCATGTCGCTGCTCCAAATCGACACCATTAATATTGTGGCCCGTAGCCCTTACCTGGTGCTGTTTAGCCGTCTGGGAAGTTATCCTTCGCAGTGGCTGGATGAGGCGCTCTCCAAAGGGGAGCTGATGGAGTACTGGGCGCACGAAGCCTGCTTCCTGCCCCGCAGCGACTTTGCCCTGGTGCGCCACCGTATGCTTGCCCCGGAAAAAATGGGCTGGAAATACCGGCAGGCGTGGATGCAGGAACACGCGGCCGAAATAGAGCAGCTTATCAGCCATATTCAGGAAAAAGGCCCCGTTCGCTCCGCTGATTTTGAACATCCCCGCAAAGGTGCAAGTGGCTGGTGGGAGTGGAAACCGCACAAGCGTCATCTGGAAGGGTTATTCACGTCAGGCAAAGTCATGGTCATTGAACGGCGTAATTTTCAGCGCGTTTATGACCTGACGCATCGCGTGATGCCCCACTGGGACGACGAGCGCGACATGCTTACTCAGGAGGCCGCCGAAGCCATCATGCTGGAAAACAGCGCCCGCAGCCTGGGTATTTTCCGTGCGCAATGGCTGGCAGATTATTACCGCCTTCGCCAGCCCGCGCTGAAGCCGCTGCTGGAGATATGGCAGCGCGAACAGCGAGTCATTCCCGTCACGGTGGAAACGCTGGGAGAAATGTGGCTGCATGCGGATCTCCTCCCTCTGCTGCCCGAGGCCCTGGAGGGGAAACTCCGGGCAACGCACAGCGCGGTGTTGTCACCTTTCGATCCGGTGGTCTGGGACAGAAAGCGCGCCGAGCAGCTATTCGATTTCAGCTACCGGCTGGAGTGCTATACCCCGGCGCCAAAGCGGCAGTACGGCTATTTTGTTTTACCGCTGCTGCACAAGGGGCAACTGGTCGGCCGCATGGATGCCAAAATGCACCGCAAGACCGGCACGCTGGAAGTCATTGCGCTTTATCTGGAAGAGGGCGTCAGGGTCACTGCGAGCCTGGAAAAAGGGCTAACCTCCGCCATTAGCGAGTTCGCGTGCTGGCAGGGAGCTCACGACGTGACGCTTGGCCGGGTACCTGACGGGTTATTCACATCCTGTCGAAGTGGCTGGGAAACAGGCACTCCCTGAAAAGGGAATGTGTTAAGCTTTAGCGATTACCCATACGGAGGAACTATGGATCACCGTTTACTTGAAATTATTGCCTGCCCGGTATGCAACGGCAAACTCTACTACAGCCAGGACAAACAGGAGCTGATTTGCAAGCTGGACAGTCTGGCCTTCCCGCTGCGTGACGGCATTCCGGTATTGCTGGAAAACGAAGCCCGTTCCCTGGTGGCAGAAGAGAGCAAACCATGAGTTTTGTCGTCATTATTCCTGCGCGTTATGCCTCAACGCGTCTGCCGGGTAAACCGCTGGTGGATATCAACGGCAAGCCGATGATTGTGCATGTCCTCGAGCGGGCACGTGAGTCCGGTGCCGCTCGCGTGATTGTTGCCACCGATCATCCTGATGTCGCCCGCGCGGTTGAAGCCGCAGGCGGTGAGGTGTGCATGACCCGAGCCGATCACCAGTCCGGCACCGAGCGTCTGGCTGAAGTGGTTGAGAAATGTGGTTTCAGTGACGATACGGTCATCGTAAACGTGCAGGGCGACGAGCCGATGATCCCGGCCGTTATTATCCGTCAGGTGGCGGAGAATCTGGCGCAGCGCCAGGTCGGTATGGCGACGCTCGCGGTGCCCATTCACCACGCTGAAGAGGCATTCAATCCGAATGCGGTGAAGGTTGTCATGGATGCCGAAGGCTACGCGCTCTATTTCTCGCGCGCCACGATCCCCTGGGATCGCGATCGCTTTGCGGTATCAAAAGAGACCATCGGTGATTCCTTCCTGCGCCATATTGGGATCTACGGCTATCGCGCCGGCTTTATTCGTCGCTATGTTGCCTGGGCGCCGAGCCCGCTGGAGCATATCGAAATGCTGGAGCAGCTTCGCGTCCTCTGGTATGGCGAAAAAATCCACGTTGCCGTTGCCCGCGAAGTACCGGGAACGGGTGTTGATACGCCGGAAGATCTTGAGCGCGTCCGCGCCGAGCTGCGCTAATCCCGCCTGCATCCCTCCTTTCGGGGGGATGTTCTCTCCCCGCTAATTCCCCTTTCTTTACCCTAATTGATCTCTTCCGGGTGACATCTTCACGCTGTGCGCTCATTATAAAAGCAGTAGTCTTAATGGGGGTAATCTCATATGGAACAGCTGCGTGCCGAACTTAGCCATCTGCTGGGTGAGAAGTTAAGCCGGGTCGAATGCGTGAGTGAAAAGGCCGATACCGCGCTTTGGTCGTTGTATGACAGCCAGGGCAACCCGATGCCGCTGATGGCCAGAAGTTTCACCTCGCCGGGCGTTGCCAGGCAGCTTGCGTGGAAAATGTCGATGCTGGCGCGGGAGGGGACCGTCCGTATGCCGACCGTGTACGGCGTGATGACGCATGAGGAACACCCCGGTCCGGACGTACTGCTGATTGAGCGTTTGCGCGGCGTGCCCGTTGAAGCGCCCGCGCGCACGCCGGAACGCTGGGAGCAGCTGAAAGACCAGATTGTCGAGGCGCTGCTGGCCTGGCACCGCCAGGATAGCCGCGGGCTCGTCGGGCCGGTCGACAGCACTCAGGAAAACCTGTGGCCGCTGTGGTATCGCCAGCGGGTGGAAGTGCTGTGGGGGACGCTTAACCAGTTCAACAATACCGGTTTAACCATGCAGGACAAACGTATCCTGTTTCGCACCCGCGAGTGCTTGCCGGCACTGTTCGAAGGATTTAATGACAACTGCGTGCTGATCCACGGCAATTTTACTCTGCGCAGCATGCTGAAAGACTCCCGCAGCGATCAGCTTCTGGCGATGTTGGGGCCGGGGATCATGCTCTGGGCTCCGCGCGAATATGAGCTGTTCAGGCTCAGCGACAGCGGGGCGGCGGAAGGGCTACTGTGGCACTACCTTCAACGCGCGCCCGTTGCAGAGGCGTTTCTCTGGCGACGCTGGCTCTACCTGCTCTGGGACGAAGTGGCGCAGCTGGTCAACACCGGACGTTTCAATCGCGCCAACTTCGATCTTGCGGCGAGGTCACTCTTGCCCTGGCTCGCCTGACGATCCTTTCAGCCACTGCCAGAGGCGTCCGAGCGTCTCGTAGCCGACGCGATCGCTATGCATCAGCCACATCGGAGATGGAATTACCCGCTCCCATGGGTTGAGCGGCGCGCTGATGGCCATCTGGTTTGCCGGCGCGGGAAGCGGGTGCAGACCTTGCTTCTCGAAGAAAATCATCGCTCTTGGCAGGTGCGAGGCGGAGGTCACCAGTAAGAACGGAACATCGCCAATCGCCTGCTTCACCGCAGCGGCCTCTTCCTCGGTATCCTTTGGGCTGTCCAGGGTGATAATCGAGGAACGCGGGACGCCGAGCGATTCCGCGATTCTGGCGCCCGCTTCCGCCGTACTCACCGGGTTCGTTTTTGCCGCCGCGCCGGTGAAGATCATTTTTGATCCCGGATTCGCCAGCCAGAGGCGAATGCCCTCGTTTAGCCGCGGCAGGCTGTTGTTAATCAGGTTCGAGCTGGGGGCCCAGTCAGGATCCCAGGTATATCCGCCGCCCAGCACCACGATGTATTCAACTTTCTGGTTTCCCTGCCACGTTGGGTACTTAGCTTCGATGGGACGTAACAGGCCATCCGCCACCGGTTGCAGGCTCAGCAGCAGCAGGACAAGCCAGCCGAACGTGATAAGCGTTTTGCCACTTTTCTGAAAGCGACTAAACCACACCAGCACCAGCCCCAGCGCAATGATGATGAGTAGCAGCGGAAGGGGAAGCATCATCCCTCCAACGTATTTCTTAAGGGTAAAAAGCATCCTTTTTGGTTCCTTTTTTGACCATATAGCAGGTGATTACCCGTGATATTACACCAGAGAGGTTCATTCTCCGCGCGGGTGTGACAAAATAGCGGTTTTGCAGTTAGCGAGTGGAACTCTCCCAATGCGGGATCGCAATTTTGATGACATCGCGGAAAAGTTTTCGCGCAACATTTATGGCACCACGAAAGGGCAGCTCCGTCAGACGATCCTCTGGCAGGATCTGGACACCATTCTGGCTACCTTTGGCGGCCAAACGTTGCGCGTGCTGGATGCCGGAGGCGGTGAAGGGCAGACGGCGATAAAAATGGCCGGGCTCGGTCATCACGTCACGCTTTGCGATCTTTCTGCTGAAATGGTCGCCCGCGCGACGCGTGCCGCAGAAGAGAAAGGTGTGAGCGACAACATGCATTTTATACAATGCGCCGCTCAGGACATCGCACAGCATTTGGAAACACAGGTTGATCTGATATTGTTTCATGCGGTGCTGGAGTGGGTAGCCGATCCGCTAAGCGTGTTACAAACCCTGTGGTCGATGTTACGCCCGGGCGGCACGCTGTCGCTGATGTTCTACAATGCTAACGGCTTCCTGATGCACAACATGGTGGCAGGAAACTTCGACTATGTTCAGGTCGGGATGCCTAAAAAGAAAAAACGCACGCTTTCCCCGGACTATCCGCGCGATCCGCAGCAGGTTTACGGCTGGCTGGAAGAGATTGGCTGGCAGATCGTCGGGAAGACGGGCGTCAGGGTGTTTCATGATTATCTGCGTGAAAAACACAAACAGCGTGACTGTTTTGACACCTTAACAGAATTAGAAACGCGGTATTGCCGCCAGGAGCCTTTTGTCAGCCTTGGCCGCTATATTCACGTCACCGCGCACAAGCCGCAGATGCAAGGATAACCTATGAGTGAATTTTCCCAGACAGTCCCCGAACTGGTTGCCTGGGCCAGGAAAAACGATTTCTCCATCTCGCTGCCGGTAGACAGACTCTCTTTCCTGCTGGCGGTTGCCACGTTGAACGGCGAGCGGCTGGACGGTGAAATGAGCGAGGGTGAACTGGTGGATGCGTTCCGCCACGTCAGTGATGCGTTTGAGCAAACCAGCGAAACCATTAGCGTGCGTGCCAACAACGCGATCAACGATATGGTGCGTCAACGTCTGCTGAACCGCTTTACCAGCGAGCAGGCGGAAGGAAACGCCATCTATCGCCTGACGCCGCTGGGCATCGGCATCACCGATTACTATATTCGCCAGCGCGAATTTTCCACGCTGCGTCTTTCCATGCAGCTCTCGATCGTGGCCGGTGAGCTTAAGCGCGCCGCCGATGCGGCGGATGAAAACGGTGACGAATTCCACTGGCATCGCAACGTTTACGCGCCGCTGAAATACTCGGTGGCCGAGATTTTCGACAGTATCGATCTCACCCAGCGCCTGATGGACGAACAGCAGCAGCAGGTGAAAGACGATATCGCGCAGCTGCTGAATAAAGACTGGCGAGCGGCCATCTCCAGCTGTGAACTTTTGCTGTCAGAAACCTCCGGTACGCTGCGTGAACTGCAGGATACGCTGGAGGCCGCAGGGGACAAGCTACAGGCCAACCTGCTGCGCATCCAGGACGCGACCCTGGCGCACGACGATCTGCATTTTATTGACCGTCTGGTGTTCGATCTGCAGAGTAAACTCGACCGCATTATCAGCTGGGGCCAGCAGTCGATCGATCTGTGGATCGGCTATGACCGCCACGTGCATAAATTTATCCGTACCGCGATCGATATGGATAAAAACCGCGTCTTTGCCCAGCGTCTGCGTCAGTCGGTACAGACCTACTTTGATGCGCCGTGGGCGCTGACCTATGCCAATGCCGATCGTCTGCTGGATATGCGCGACGAAGAGATGGCATTGCGCGATGAAGAGGTGACCGGTGAACTGCCGCCGGATCTGGAATACGAAGAATTCAACGAAATTCGCGAGCAGCTTGCGGCGATGATCGAAGAACAGCTCGCTGTCTACAAAACCAGACAAGCGCCGCTGGATCTTGGACTCGTGGTGCGCGACTATCTGGCGCAATATCCTCGCGCGCGCCATTTCGACGTTGCCCGCATTGTGGTAGACCAGGCGGTGCGCCTGGGTATCGCGCAAGCTGATTTCACCGGACTGCCGCCGAAGTGGCAGCCAATTAACGATTACGGAGCCAAGGTACAGGCGCATGTCATTGACAAATATTGAACAAGTGATGCCAGTTAAGCTGGCACAGGCGCTGGCGAATCCGTTATTTCCGGCGCTGGACAGCCAGCTACGTGCCGGTCGTCACATTGGCCTGGACGAGCTGGATAATCACGCCTTTTTGATGGACTTCCAGGAGTACCTGGAAGAGTTTTACGCCCGCTATAACGTGGAGCTTATCCGCGCGCCGGAAGGCTTTTTCTACCTGCGCCCGCGCTCCACGACCCTGATCCCGCGCTCTGTTCTCTCCGAGCTGGACATGATGGTCGGCAAAATTCTTTGCTATCTCTATCTCAGCCCGGAACGTCTGGCGAATGAAGGGATCTTCACCCAGCAGGAACTTTACGACGAGCTGCTGACGCTGGCGGATGAAAGCAAGCTGCTCAAGCTGGTGAACAACCGCTCCACGGGGTCGGATCTCGATCGTCAGAAATTACAGGAAAAGGTTCGCTCTTCCCTGAACCGTCTGCGCCGTCTGGGGATGGTCTGGTTTATGGGCCACGACAGCAGCAAATTCCGCATTACGGAATCGGTCTTCCGCTTCGGCGCCGACGTGCGTGCGGGCGATGACGCGCGTGAAGCGCAGCTTCGCATGATCCGCGACGGTGAAGCGATGCCGGTGGAAAACCATTTGCAGCTCAACGACGAGCATGAAGAGAATCTGCCGGATAGCGGGGAGGAAGAGTAATGATTGAACGCGGTAAATTTCGCTCACTGACGCTGATTAACTGGAACGGCTTCTTTGCCCGAACGTTCGATCTGGATGAGCTGGTCACGACGCTCTCCGGCGGTAACGGGGCGGGGAAATCCACCACCATGGCGGCGTTTGTTACGGCGCTGATCCCCGATCTGACGCTGCTTCACTTCCGTAACACCACCGAAGCGGGCGCGACAAGCGGCTCCCGTGATAAAGGTCTGCACGGTAAGCTGAAAGCGGGCGTTTGTTATTCCGTACTGGACGTCATTAACTCGCGTCACCAGCGCGTGGTGGTGGGCGTGCGCCTGCAGCAGGTCGCCGGTCGCGACCGTAAAGTGGATATCAAACCGTTTGCCATCCAGGGGCTGCCAACCTCCGTGCAGCCGACCGCGCTGCTCACGGAAACCCTGAACGAACGCCAGGCGCGCGTGTTGACGCTGCAGGAGCTGAAGGACAAGCTCGAAGCTATTGAAGGCGTGCAGTTCAAGCAGTTCAACTCGATTACCGACTATCACTCCCTGATGTTCGATCTGGGCGTGGTGGCGCGCCGTCTGCGCACCGCATCAGACCGTAGCAAATACTACCGTCTGATCGAAGCCTCCCTGTACGGCGGTATCTCCAGCGCGATTACCCGCTCCCTGCGCGACTACCTGCTGCCGGAAAATAGCGGCGTGCGTAAGGCCTTCCAGGATATGGAAGCGGCGCTGCGTGAAAACCGCATGACGCTGGAAGCGATTCGCGTTACCCAGTCTGACCGCGACCTGTTTAAACACCTGATCAGCGAAGCCACTAACTACGTGGCGGCGGACTATATGCGTCACGCCAACGAGCGCCGCGTCCATCTCGACCAGGCGTTAGAATACCGCCGCGAACTGTTTACCTCCCGTAAACAGCTGGTGGCCGAGCAGTACAAGCACGTCGAGATGGCGCGCGAGCTGGGCGAGCACAACGGTGCCGAAGGCGATCTGGAAGCCGATTACCAGGCTGCCAGCGATCACCTGAACCTGGTGCAGACCGCGCTGCGCCAGCAGGAGAAGATCGAGCGCTACGAAGCGGATCTCGATGAGCTGCAGATTCGTCTCGAAGAGCAAAATGAAGTGGTGGCCGAAGCCGCCGAGATGCAGGAAGAGAACGAAGCCCGCGCCGAAGCTGCCGAGCTGGAAGTGGACGAGCTGAAAAGCCAGCTTGCTGATTACCAGCAGGCGCTGGACGTGCAGCAGACGCGTGCGATTCAGTACAACCAGGCTTTGCAGGCGCTGCAGCGTGCGAAAGAGCTGTGCCATCTGCCAGACCTGACGCCGGACAGCGCCGACGAGTGGCTGGATACCTTCCAGGCCAAAGAGCAGGAAGCCACCGAGAAACTGCTCTCGCTTGAACAGAAAATGAGCGTCGCGCAAACGGCGCACAGCCAGTTTGAGCAGGCTTATCAGCTGGTGGTCGCGATTAACGGCCCGCTGGCGCGTAATGAAGCCTGGGACGTAGCCCGTGAACTGCTGCGCGACGGCGTGAACCAGCGCCATCTGGCCGAACAGGTGCAGCCGCTGCGTATGCGCCTGAACGAACTGGAACAGCGCCTGCGCGAGCAGCAGGAAGCCGAGCGTTTGCTCGCTGAGTTCTGCAAGCGCCAGGGCAAACAATACGATTTCGACGAGCTTGAGGCACTGCATCAGGAGCTGGAAGCACGTATTGCGGCCCTGTCTGATACCGTATCAAACGCCAGCGAACAGCGTATGACGCTGCGTCAGGAGCTGGAGCAGCTTCAGTCTCGTTCGAAGACGCTTCTGGAGCGTGCGCCGGTCTGGCTGGCAGCGCAAAGCAGCCTGAACCAGCTCAGCGAACAGTGTGGCGAGGAGTTTGAATCCAGCCAGCAGGTGACCGAATACCTGCAGCAGCTGCTGGAGCGCGAGCGCGAAGCCATCGTTGAGCGTGACGAAGTGGGCGCGCGCAAGCGTGACGTGGATGAAGAAATCGAGCGCTTAAGCCAGCCGGGCGGGTCAGAAGATCCGCGTCTGAATACCCTGGCCGAGCGTTTTGGCGGCGTACTGCTGTCTGAGATTTACGATGACGTTGGCCTGGACGATGCGCCGTATTTCTCCGCGCTGTACGGTCCATCCCGCAACGCAATTGTGGTGCCGGATCTGTCGCTGATTTCTGAGCAGCTGGCAGGGCTTGAGGATTGCCCGGAAGATCTCTATCTGATCGAAGGGGATCCGCAGTCGTTCGATGACAGCGTCTTCAGCGTTGACGAGCTGGAAAAAGCGGTGGTGGTGAAAATCGCCGATCGCCAGTGGCGCTACTCCCGCTTCCCCGAGCTGCCGCTGTTTGGCCGCGCCGCGCGTGAAAGCCGCATCGAGAGCCTGCACGCCGAGCGTGAAACGCTGTCTGAACGTTTTGCGACCCTGTCGTTTGACGTGCAGAAAACCCAGCGTTTGCACCAGGCGTTCAGCCGCTTTATCGGAAACCATCTCGCCGTGGCGTTTGAAGCCGACCCGGAAGCGGAAATCCGCAAGCTCAATACCCGCCGTGGCGAGCTGGAGCGCGCGATTGCCAGTCATGAAAGTGACAACCAGCAGAGCCGCGTCCAGTTCGAACAGGCGAAAGAGGGCGTCGCTGCCCTTAACCGCATCCTGCCGCGCCTCAACCTGCTGGCGGATGATACGCTGGCCGACCGCGTGGATGAGATCCAGGAGCGTCTGGATGAAGCCCAGGAAGCCGCGCGTTTCGTGCAGCAGCACGGCAACCAGCTGGCGAAGCTGGAGCCCGTGGTGTCTGTACTGCAGAGCGACCCGGAACAGTTCGAGCAGTTAAAAGAAGATTATGCCTGGTCGCAGCAGGTGCAGCGCGAGGCGCGCCAGCAGGCGTTTGCCCTGACGGAAGTGGTGCAGCGTCGGGCCCACTTCGGCTACTCCGATTCGGCTGAAATGCTGAGCGGTAACAGCGACCTGAATGAAAAACTGCGTCAACGCCTTGAGCAGGCGGAAGCGGAACGTACCCGCGCTCGCGAAGCGATGCGCAGCCACTCGGCGCAGCTGAATCAGTACAACCAGGTGCTGGCCTCGCTGAAAAGCTCCTTCGACACCAAGAAAGAGCTGTTAAACGACCTGCAGAAAGAGCTGCAGGACATTGGCGTCCGTGCCGACAGCGGGGCGGAAGAGCGTGCGCGCATTCGTCGTGACGAGCTGCATAGACAGCTCAGCAATAACCGTGCGCGTCGTAATCAGCTGGAGAAAGCGCTCACCTTCTGCGAAGCGGAAATGGATAACCTGACCCGTCGCCTGCGCAAGCTGGAGCGCGACTATCACGAAATGCGTGAGCAGGTCGTGACGGCGAAAGCGGGCTGGTGCGCCGTGATGCGCATGGTGAAAGATAACAACGTTGAACGTCGCCTGCACCGTCGCGAGCTGGCATACCTCTCTGCCGATGAGCTGCGTTCGATGTCGGATAAGGCGCTGGGTGCGCTGCGTCTGGCGGTGGCGGATAACGAACATCTGCGCGATGTATTGCGCATGTCAGAGGATCCGAAACGTCCAGAACGTAAAATTCAGTTCTTCGTGGCCGTTTATCAGCACCTGCGCGAGCGTATTCGTCAGGACATCATCCGTACCGACGATCCGGTCGAAGCCATCGAACAGATGGAAATTGAGCTGGGGCGTCTGACGGAAGAGCTGACCTCCCGCGAGCAGAAGCTGGCGATCAGCTCCCGCAGCGTGGCGAACATCATTCGCAAAACCATTCAGCGCGAGCAGAACCGTATCCGCCAGCTGAACCAGGGGCTGCAGAGCGTCTCGTTTGGTCAGGTCAACAGCGTGCGTCTTAACGTCAACGTCCGTGAAGCCCACGCGACGCTGCTGGAAGTGCTCTCTGAGCAGCACGAGCAGCATCAGGATCTGTTCAACAGCAACCGTCTGACCTTCTCCGAAGCGCTGGCGAAGCTGTATCAGCGCCTGAATCCGCAGATTGATATGGGCCAGCGTACGCCGCAAACCATCGGTGAAGAGCTTCTGGACTACCGTAACTACCTGGAAATGGAAGTTGAGGTTAACCGTGGTTCAGACGGCTGGCTGCGTGCGGAATCCGGGGCGCTCTCTACCGGTGAAGCGATCGGTACCGGGATGTCGATTCTGGTGATGGTGGTGCAGAGCTGGGAAGATGAAGCACGTCGTCTGCGCGGGAAAGATATCTCCCCATGCCGACTGCTGTTCCTGGATGAAGCGGCGCGTCTCGATGCCCGCTCTATTGCCACGCTGTTCGAGCTTTGCGAACGTCTCGATATGCAGCTCATCATTGCGGCACCGGAAAACATCAGCCCTGAAAAAGGCACCACCTATAAACTGGTGCGTAAAGTGTTCCAGAACAGCGAACATGTACACGTTGTCGGGCTGCGTGGCTTTGCGCCGCAGCCGCCGGAGTCACTGCCGGAAACCACGGCAGACGCGTCCTGAGGCGTTTTGTTACAAAGAGCGGCGCAGAAGCGCCGCTTTTTTTATTCACTTAACTTGTGCTCAGGGCTGCGTTATCTTTAAACTTCTTTACATAAGGTAAGGCAGCAGAGTTGTCGTCTACCTATAATAAAAGAAAGCCCCACCGTGATGGGCATGTCGTGAAAACAGGGGGCAAGGGATGTTGCTAAAGAAAGAATGTGGTCGTCAGCTGTCAGCGCTGAGTTTATGCCTGGCAGTGATGTTTGCTCCACTGTTAACCGCCCAGGCCGACGAGCCTGAAATTGTGCCGACTGACAGCTCCGCAGCGACAGGCGCGCAGCCGACGTCATTGTCTCAGCCGCTGGAACAGTCTCCGGCAACGGCCATCATGGCCGGGATTAAGCCGTTGCCGGAAGGCATCGACGTCGAATCGCTCAGCCAGCAGCTCCAGACGGGGCTGCCGTCAGGCTACACGCCCGCCTATATCAATCAGCTCACGCTGCTTTATGCTGCCCGCGATATGAAACCCATGTGGGAAAACCGTGAAGCCGTGCGCGCCTTCCAGCAGCAGTTGGCGGAAGTGGCGATTGCGGGCTTTCAGCCGCAGTTTACGAAGTGGGTTGAACTGTTAACCGATCCTGCCGTCACCGGTCAGGCGCGGGATGTGGTCCTTTCCGATGCCATGATGGGCTACCTGCAGTTTGTGGCGGGTATTCCGGTTAACGGCAACCGCTGGCTGTACAGCGATAAGCCCTATAAGCTGGCGACGCCAGCCCTGTCGGTGATTAACCAGTGGCAATTAGCGCTGGATAACGGCGACCTGCCGCGCTTCATTGCCAGCCTCGCGCCGGCGCATCCGCAGTATGCCACCATGCACCAGTCGCTCCTCGCGCTGGTGGGGGACTCGCGGCCATGGCCGCAAATGCGGGGGACCGCAACGCTGCGGCCGGGTCAGTGGAGCAGCGATGTGCCTGCCCTGCGCGAGATCCTCAAACGCTCCGGTATTCTTGATGGCGGGCCGACGATTGCCTTGCCGGGCGACGATCCGCAAAGCGCGGTGGTCAGCCCGTCAGCGCCCGTGAAAGAGAGCAAGGCCACTACCCAGAGTAATAAGCCCGCGGCCTATGATCGCGAACTGGTCGCCGCGGTTAAACAGTTCCAGGCCGCTCAGGGGCTAGGAGCCGATGGCGTCATTGGCCCGTCAACGCGTGACTGGCTTAACGTATCGCCTGCGCAGCGGGCAGGGGTGCTGGCGCTCAATATTCAGCGTTTGCGCCTGCTGCCGGGCACGCTGTCAACCGGCATTATGGTTAACATCCCGGCCTATTCCCTGGTCTATTATCAGGATGGTAGCGAGAAGCTGGCCTCGCGCGTGATTGTCGGGCGTCCTGATCGTAAAACGCCGATGATGAGTAGCGCGTTAAATAACGTGGTGGTTAACCCGCCGTGGAACGTACCGCCGACGCTGGCGCGTAAGGACATTCTGCCTAAGGTCTGGAACGATCCGGGTTATCTGGAACGTCATGGCTATACGGTAATGCGTGGCTGGAACAGTAAAGAGGCGATCGATCCTTATATGGTCGACTGGTCGACGATCACGCCATCTAACCTGCCGTTCCGCTTCCAGCAAGCACCTGGCGCACATAACTCGCTTGGACGCTATAAATTCAACATGCCGAGTTCAGATGCTATCTATCTGCACGATACGCCGAACCACAATCTGTTCCAGAAAGATACTCGGGCACTGAGTTCAGGCTGCGTGCGCGTGAATAAAGCTTCGGAGCTGGCCAACATGCTGTTGCAGGATGCGGGCTGGAACGATACGCGTATTTCTGACGCCCTGAAGCAAGGGGATACGCGCTACGTGAATATTCGCCACAACATTCCGGTCAATCTTTACTATCTGACGGCGTTTGTGGGCGAAGACGGGCGCACTCAGTACCGTACAGATATTTACAATTATGATCTCACCGCGCGATCCGGCGCACAAATTTTGCCAAAAGCGGAACAATTAATCAGGTAAATGAAGCAGTTCGGGAAAAATGATTGTCGTAAGTTATGGTGAATCGGGGCCAATATCGCTGCAAGCCGCGTATTCACTGGGGTTGGGCGCCTTGACGTACCCCGTTTTGCCAGTTAAGGTGCCCTTCGTGCGCTAAGCATATTACGATTTCTTTGACCTGTAGACCTGATTATCATGGACAAATTTGACGCTAATCGCCGCAAGCTGCTGGCGTTAGGTGGTGTTGCGCTTGGCGCAGCGGCCATCTTACCGACGCCAGCATTTGCCACCCTCTCGACACCTCGTCCGCGCGTTTTAACGCTCAGCAATCTTCACACCGGTGAGTCGCTAAAAGCGGAGTTTTTCGATGGCAGAGGCTATATTCAGGATGAATTAGCAAGACTCAACCATTTTTTCCGTGATTTCCGCGCGAATAAAGTAAAAGCCATCGACCCTGGACTGTTTGATCAGCTTTTCCGCCTTCAGGGCCTGCTGGGCACCAGCAAGCCGGTGCAGCTTATTTCTGGTTATCGCTCGATTGATACCAATAATGAACTGCGCGCCCATAGCCGTGGGGTAGCCAAAAAAAGCTACCACACGAAGGGACAGGCAATGGATTTCCACATTGAAGGCGTTTCGTTAGCCAATATTCGCAAAGCCGCGTTATCTATGCGCGCTGGTGGTGTAGGATATTACCCACGTAGCAACTTTGTGCATATTGATACCGGGCCGGTTCGGCACTGGTAATAACGAAACACAGGAGCAGTATGAACTATCGTATTATTCCGGTTACCGCGTTCTCCCAGAACTGTTCATTAATCTGGTGCGAACAAACCAAACTGGCCGCGCTTGTCGATCCCGGCGGTGACGCTGAGAAAATCAAGCAGGAAGTTGCCGACAGCGGCGTGACGCTGATGCAGATTTTACTGACGCATGGTCACCTCGACCATGTAGGCGCAGCGGCTGAACTGGCTAAATACTACGGTGTGCCGATTATCGGCCCGGAAAAAGAAGATGAGTTCTGGCTGCAGGGGTTACCCGCCCAAAGCCGCATGTTTGGCCTTGATGAGTGTCTGCCTTTGACGCCCGATCGTTGGCTGAACGAAGGAGAGCGCTTCAACGTAGGGAATGTGACTTTACAGGTGTTGCATTGTCCTGGGCATACGCCAGGCCATATCGTCTTCTTTGACGACCAGTCCCGTCTGCTGATATCCGGCGATGTGATTTTCAAAGGTGGCGTAGGACGCAGCGATTTTCCGCGTGGCGACCACGGGCAGCTGATTCAGTCGATCAAACAGAAGTTATTGCCGCTTGGTGATGACGTAACGTTTATCGCAGGACACGGTCCGATGTCGACGCTGGGCTATGAACGGCTCCATAACCCGTTCCTTCAGGATGAAATGCCTGTCTGGTAACCAGCATAAAAAAAAGCCTGCTTAACGCAGGCTTTTTTGTGGGCGCTATTACAGGACGGCGACAATCGCTTCGCACAGTGGCGCCATGTTGTCAGGGGTCATGCCTGCAACGTTCACGCGGCCAGAGGCTACGGCGTATACGCCGAACTCTTCGCGCAGACGCAGAACCTGCTCTTTGGTCAGGCCGCTGAACGAGAACATGCCGTTCTGTTTGATGATGAAGCTGAAGTCGCGGTCAGCGCCTTTCTCAGCCAGGGTGTTCACAAACAGCAGGCGCATGCGCTGGATACGCTGACGCATATCGTTCAGCTCTTGTTCCCAGATCGCGCGCAGCGCATCGTTGCTCAGAATGGTCGCAACAACAGACGCACCGTGTGCCGGTGGGTTAGAGTAGTTAGCGCGAATAACGGATTTCATCTGGCTGAAGGCGCGATCGGCGGTTTCATCGTTAGCCGCAACCAGCGTACAGGCACCTACACGCTCATTGTACAGACCAAAGTTCTTGGAGTAGGAGCTTGCAACGATCAGCTCCTGATGCACGGCTGCGAACGCGCGCAGGCCTTCGGCATCTTCTTCCAGACCGCGGGCGAAGCCCTGGTAAGCAAAGTCAAACAGCGGCAGCCAGCCTTTCTCAACGGAGAGCTTCGCCAGGTGTTCCCACTGCTCAAGCGTTGGATCGATACCGGTCGGGTTGTGGCAGCAGCCGTGGAACAGCACCACGTCACCCGCCTGCGCTTCGCTCAGGCTTGCCAGCAGGCCGTCAAAGTCCAGAGCGTGGTTCGCCGCGTCGTAGTAAGCATATTCCCGCACTTCCAGGCCCGCAGAGTTAAAGACGCTCTTGTGGTTCGGCCAGCTTGGGTTGCTCACCCATACGCGCTTAACAGAGGTGTTTTTCGCAAGGAAATCCGCCGCAACGCGCAGCGCGCCGGTACCGCCAGGGGTCTGCGCCGTGCGCGCACGTTTGTCACTCACAATTGCGCTGCCTTTACCGAACAGCAGCTCCTGGGTGCAGCGACCAAATTCAGGGATACCATCAATACCGAGGTAGTTTTTGGTGGTTTCATTTTCCAGCAGATACTGCTCAGCTTTCTTAACGCTGGTCAGTACCGGAGTTTTGCCGGTTTCATCTTTATATACACCAATTCCCAGGTTGATTTTGCCAGGGCGGTCGTCGGCACGAAACAGATCGGCCAGGCCCAGAATAGGGTCGGCAGGAGCGGCGGTAATGTTCTCAAACATGACGAAGTTCCATTGTGATTACAGAAGTGAAATCCGCTATCAGGTTAACGGTAGATTTACAAAATGCCAACCGTTTGCGACGAAAAGCGTGCGGCTTTTCAAAAGTCGCCATTATTTTCTGTCAGGCATAAAAAAACAGGGCCGAAGCCCTGTTCATTATGCATATAACAAAGTGGTGTTCTGATTAGAACTGGTAAACTGCAGCCAGACCCAGTTGGTCGTCGGTACCAACCCAGCCGCCGCCAGTGCGCTTGGCCTGATCTTCGTCGATCAGGTTGATACGGTAGTCAGCAGACACGTTGAAGTTTTTATTGAAGTAGTAAGTTGCGCCTACTTCAACGTATTTAGCCAGATCTGCATCGCCGCCGGCTACGGTGTTCAGGTTTTTACCTTTACTCTGCACGTAGGACAGGGATGGACGCAGGCCGAAATCGAACTGGTACTGAGCGATAACTTCGAAGTTCTGGGTTTTGTTCGCTACGTTGAACACGTCACCATTAGCATCCGGAGTATTGGAACCGGTGCTGTTACCCAGGATGCTCATGTTGCGAGTTTCTGCGTACACAGCTGCCAGATACAGGCTGTTAGCATCGTATTTACCACCGATTGCCCATGCTTCAGCTTTGTCGCCTTTGCCATCAGCTTTCTGGTCGAGAGTACGGTTAGCATTACTGTATGCGCCGGTCAGACCAAAGCCACCGCCGAAGTCGTAACCCACAGAGTAACCAACACCGTCGCCGTTGGCACGACGCAGATCAGCACGCTCGTTTTTAGCCTGGTACTGGATACCGAAGCTCAGACCATCAACCAGACCGAAGAAATCGCTGTTACGGTAGGTCAGCAGGCCAGTAGAACGGCTGGTCATGTAGTTATCAACATAACCACCGCCCCAGGTTTCGCCGGACCAGGTTGGCGCCATGTCGGTGTAAGACTCAACATCGTATACGATGCCGTAGTTACGGCCATAGTCGATGCTGCCAGCGTCAGCCATTTTCAGACCCGCGAAAGCCAGACGAGTACGGGTAGAGTTGTTTGAAGACTGCTCACTTTCAGCTGAGCTGGCCAGTGCACGGTATTCCCACTGGCCATAACCGGTCAGTTGGTCGTTGATCTGAGTTTCGCCTTTGAAACCGATCTGCGCGTAGGTGGAGTCTGCGTTGTTGGTATTATCGCCGTTGGTAACGAAATCACGCTCAGCGTTAATTTTTCCGTACAGATCCAGTTTGTTGCCGTTCTTGTTATAGATTTCTGCAGCGTTAGCTGCACCGGCTACCAGCAGGGCAGGGATTACCACTGCCAGAATATTGCGCTTCATCATTATTTATTACCCTCATTGGTTTTTTTATGACACTCGCCACTGCCGTCAATAAATTCTGTCAATAAATATTTCCGGAACTATTGATGAGAGTTAGGTGTCTTTATGTATCTGACAGGCATCTTTCCATTCACCGAAGCGTTTCGCTAGCCTGAAAGTGCTACAATTCTCAAGATTGAGTTACAGAAAGAAAATATGTGTAACTAAATATGTATTTTTAGGAACTTTGTGAACCATCTCAAATTTCAGAGCGGCCTGGCGAACTAAGCAACAGCACCTTTCCTATATATATGAATTCCTTATGTTTAATTTGAATAAAGGCAATTCCTATAAACGAATGTTAAACGACTCGTTTTTTCTTATGACCATAGAAAGACTTCTGGATGGCTGAAAAATTGGTTGAAATTTGTGCTATTACTTCAGGCTGTAATAATCGCAATAAGACTGAGGTTTATTTTTTGTGGCTGGATATTTCGCGGAAACAAAACGTAACAGGTAGTGGTTGTGACGGGGTGGTGGTTTATAAACGCTGACTTTACGCTGACAAAAACTGACAAGGCAGAATAAAATAATGGCCAGCAAATGCTGGCCATTGTCTGTTGTGTTACTTAGAAGCTGGCGTTGCGCGGAGTACGCGGGAACGGAATCACGTCACGCACGTTCTGAACACCGGTTACGTAGGCGATCAGACGCTCGAAGCCCAGACCGAACCCTGCGTGCGGAACGGTGCCATAACGGCGCAGATCGCGATACCAGCTGTAGTCCGCAGGGTTGAGACCCATCTCTTCCATGCGCGCGTCAAGCACGTCCAGACGTTCTTCACGCTGAGAACCACCGATGATTTCACCGATGCCCGGCGCCAGTACGTCCATCGCTGCCACGGTTTTCCCGTCTTCGTTAAGACGCATATAGAAGGCCTTAATGTCTTTCGGGTAGTTTTTAACGACAACCGGCGCTTTGAAATGTTTCTCGGCGAGATAGCGTTCGTGCTCAGACGCCAGATCGACGCCCCAGTAAACCGGGTTCTCGAACTTCTCACCGCATTTTTCAAGGATCGCTACCGCGTCGGTATAGTCCACCTGCGCAAAGTCGGCGGAGACGAAACGCTCCAGACGCGCCACCGCATCGCTGTCTACGCGCTCTGCGAAGAATTTCATGTCGTCAGGACGCTCTTCCAGAACCGCTTTGAATACGTACTTCAGCATCGCTTCTGCGAGACCTGCAACGTCATTCAGATCGGCAAACGCCACTTCCGGCTCCAGCATCCAGAACTCCGCCAGGTGGCGGCTGGTGTTGGAGTTTTCGGCGCGGAAGGTTGGGCCGAAGGTGTAGATCTTAGACAGCGCACAGGCGTAGGTTTCGCCGTTGAGCTGGCCGGATACCGTCAGGAAGGCTTCTTTACCAAAGAAGTCTTTGTCATAGTCCACTTTACCTTCCGGCGTGCGCGGCAGGTTTTCCATGTCCAGCGTCGAGACGCGGAACATTTCGCCTGCACCTTCCGTATCGGATGCGGTGATCAGCGGGGTAGACACCCAGAAATAACCCTGCTCATCGAAGAAGCGATGCAGCGCCTGGGCCAGCGTATGACGCACGCGGGCCACCGCACCAATCAGGTTGGTACGCGGACGCAGGTGCGCCACTTCACGCAGGTATTCAATGCTGTGACGTTTTGCCGCCATCGGATAGGTGTCCGGATCTTCAACCCAGCCGGTCACTTCAATGGCAGAGGCCTGGATCTCGAAGCTCTGTCCCTGACCCGGGGATGCCACAACCACACCGGTGACGATAACGGAACAGCCCGTCGTCAGGCGCAGAACGTCATCATTGTAATTGGGCAGAGAATTATTAATGACGGCCTGTACAGGATCAAAGCAGGAACCGTCATAGACGGCAAGGAAGGAGATGCCAGCTTTAGAATCTCGGCGAGTACGCACCCATCCGCGCACGGTGACCTCCTGGTCAACGGCGACACGGCCCTGGAGTACGTCGGCTACAGGCACAACGCTCATAATATTCTCTCTGTTAATAGTCGGAAAAAATAAACACTTGTCCACCCTTATGGGTGGATATCTATGTTACCTGCCATCCGCTATCAGACAAGTAAATTTCGCAGTCAAAAGAGAAGAATTGAGAAATAAATAAGGGAAGGGAGCCCTGAAGGCTCCCGTAAGCGCTTAACTGGCTTTTTTGATCTGAGGGAGATCGAACGCTTTGCGCAATGCGCGGACAAACGCTTTGTCATGGCAGATGGTTTTACCCGGGCTGTCGGAGAGCTTTGCCACCGGCTTGCCGTTACATTCCACCAGCTTTATAACGATATTCAGAGGTTTTACCTGAGGAATGTCGCAGGTCAACCGGGTACCGATCCCGAAGCCCAGATTAATTCTGGCATTGAAATGACGATACAGTTCTACGGCTTTCGCCAGGTCGAGATTATCGGAGAAGACCAGCACCTTGCTCATCGGGTCAATACCGAGTTTTTGATAATGGGCAATCGCCTTTTCGCCCCATTCAACCGGATCCCCGGAGTCGTGGCGTAACCCCTGGTAACGTTCAGCGAACTCGGGACCAAAGTCGCGCAGGAAGGCATCCATCGTAATGCAGTCGGTCAGGGCGATCCCGAGTTGATCCGGGTACTCTTCAAGCCAGGCGGCCAGCGCCGCACGCTGGCTGTTAGCCAGGTCAGGGCTAATTTGCTGATGTGCCTGGAACCACTCGTGTGCCTGGGTGCCCATTGGCGTCAGGTTGAGGCGACGCGCCAGATCGTAGTTACTGGTGCCCACGAACCACGGCTCCTGCTGCAGACGTTCAACGATAGCCTGCTGAACCTCGCGAGAGAAGCGGCGACGGGTGCCGAAATCCATCAGGCGGAAGCGGGACATATCCAGCCCTTCGGTCAGGGTAGAGAATGCTGCAAGTTTGTTTTCCAGCGAGGCGACCGCCTGTTCGACGCCGGTTTCAGGCGAACGGTAGCGGTGGGCCAGCTCGCTGATAACGGCGAGAAGCGGCACTTCCCACATGATCACTTCCCGCCACGGACCTTCAAGACGAATATCCAGCTTGCCGTTTTCGTTGGTCACGGTGACCTGTTCAGGCTTATAGCGGAAGTCGCGCAGCCAGTTCAGATAGTCCGCTTTGAAGAAAGGCAGGCCAGAAAGCCACTGGTATTCATCGTCCTGCAGCGTCAGATGCTGCATCGCATCGACCTGTTCACGAATGGAGTCTGCGTAGATACCGAGCAAGTCGTCACCACGGCAGCGGAATTCCGCCGCGACGTGAACGTCATAGTAATGGTGGAAAACGGCTTGCTGCATATGCAGTTTATACGCGTCGGTATCCAGCAACGTATGCAGAACCGGAGAAGCGAATTGAGTCATAGGTGCGCTGTAGCATCCTCTCACGGGAGCGTTTAGTACAATAAACAACTCCGGAGTATACCTTGTTTAGTGATTTATTGAACCCCGATCACAACATAAGCACACTTTATGGTCGAGCGCATTTCGTGCCCCGTGTTATACAAATGTAGCGAAAAAGGTGTTTCTGCCTGAAAAGATGAACATTCTGCATAGCGCGTTTTGCGCAACAGGAATATATTGAAACGTTACTCGACAAACGATGCATAAGGTTTTCTATGACACAACAGCCACAAGCCAAATACCGCCACGACTACCGCGCGCCGGAATACCTGATTAGCGATATCGATCTGACTTTTGACCTGGATGCCGCAAAAACCGTTGTGACAGCGATAAGCCAGGTGACGCGCCACAGCGCGACAGCCGTACCGCTGCGTCTGGATGGCGAAGATCTGACGCTGGTCTCCCTGCATATTAATGATGAACCCTGGTCAGACTATAAAGAAGAAGGCAACCAGCTGGTCATCGACAACCTGCCGGAACGCTTTACGCTGCGCATCGTGAATGAAATCAGCCCTGCCGCCAACACGGCGCTGGAAGGGCTTTACCAGTCAGGCGTGGCCCTGTGTACCCAGTGTGAAGCAGAAGGTTTCCGCCACATTACCTGGTATCTGGACCGCCCGGATGTGCTGGCGCGTTTTACGACGAAAATCATTGCCGATAAAACGCTCTACCCGTTCCTGCTCTCCAACGGCAACCGCGTCGGTGAGGGTGAGCTGGAAAATGGCCGTCACTGGGTGCAGTGGCAGGATCCATTTCCGAAACCATGCTACCTGTTTGCGCTGGTGGCCGGTGATTTCGACGTGCTGCGTGATACCTTTAAAACCCGCTCTGGCCGTGAAGTGGCGCTGGAACTGTTCGTTGACCGCGGCAACCTCGACCGCGCGCCGTGGGCGATGACCTCGCTCATCAACTCCATGAAGTGGGACGAAGAGCGCTTTGGTCTCGAATATGACCTCGACATCTATATGATCGTCGCCGTCGACTTCTTCAACATGGGCGCAATGGAGAACAAAGGCCTTAACGTCTTTAACTCCAAGTACGTGCTGGCACGTACGGATACCGCCACCGATAAAGACTACCTCGATATCGAGCGCGTGATCGGCCACGAATATTTCCACAACTGGACCGGTAACCGCGTCACCTGCCGCGACTGGTTCCAGCTGAGCCTGAAAGAGGGCCTGACCGTCTTCCGTGACCAGGAGTTCAGCTCCGATCTCGGCTCGCGGGCGGTCAACCGCATCAACAACGTGCGTACCATGCGCGGCCTGCAGTTTGCGGAAGATGCCAGCCCAATGGCGCACCCAATCCGTCCGGACAAAGTCATCGAGATGAACAACTTCTACACCCTGACGGTGTACGAGAAGGGCGCTGAAATTATCCGCATGATCCACACCCTGCTGGGTGAGGAGAACTTCCAGAAAGGGATGCAGCTCTATTTCGAGCGCCACGACGGCAGCGCGGCTACCTGCGATGACTTTGTGCAGGCGATGGAAGATGCGTCCAATGTTGATCTCTCTCACTTCCGCCGCTGGTACAGCCAGGCCGGGACCCCAATTGTCACCGTTAAGGACGACTACAATCCGGAAACCGAGCAGTACACTCTGACCATCAGCCAGCGCACGCCGCCAACCGCCGAGCAGGAAGAGAAATATCCGCTGCACATTCCGTTCAGCATTGAGCTGTACGACAATGAAGGCAACGTCATCCCGCTGCAGAAGGGCGGCCACCCGGTGCACTACGTGCTGAACGTGACTCAGGCAGAGCAGACCTTTATCTTCGACAACGTCTACTTCCAGCCGGTGCCTGCGCTGCTGTGCGAATTCTCCGCGCCGGTGAAGCTGGAGTACAAGTGGAGCGACCAGCAGCTGACGTTCCTGATGCGTCACGCGCGCAACGATTTCTCCCGCTGGGACGCCGCGCAAAGCCTGCTGGCAACCTACATCAAGCTCAACGTGAACCGCTACCAGCAGGGCCAGCCGCTGACGCTGCCGGTGCATGTGGCAGACGCTTTCCGCGCCATCCTGCTGGATGAGAAGATTGATCCGGCGCTGGCGGCTGAAATTCTGACCCTGCCGTCTGCGACGGAAATTGCGGAGCTGTTTGACATCATTGACCCGATTGCCATCGTGGCCGTGCGTGAAGCACTGACCCGCACGCTGGCGACCGAACTGGCGGATGAGTTCCTGGCGCTCTACAACGCCAACAAGCTTGACGCGTATCGCGTGGAACATGCGGACATCGGTAAACGTTCTCTGCGCAATACCTGCCTGCGCTATCTTGCGTTTGGCGAGGCAGAGCTGGCGAACACGTTGGTGAGCAAGCAGTATCACGAAGCGGATAACATGACGGATGCGCTGGCCGCGCTGTCGGCAAGCGTTGCCGCCGAATTGCCGTGCCGCGATGCGCTGATGCAGGAGTACGACGACAGGTGGCACCAGGATGGCCTGGTGATGGACAAGTGGTTCATCCTGCAGGCGACCAGCCCGGCGGCGGATGCCCTCAGCAAGGTCCGCAGCCTGCTGAAGCACCGTTCGTTCACCATGAGCAACCCGAACCGCGTGCGCTCGCTGATTGGCGCATTTGCCAGCAGCAACCCGGCCGCGTTCCACGCCGAAGACGGCAGCGGCTATCAGTTTATGGTAGAAATGCTGACCGAGCTGAACAGCCGTAACCCGCAGGTGGCGTCCCGCCTGATTGAGCCGCTGATCCGTCTGAAACGCTACGACGCGAAGCGTCAGGCGAAGATGCGTGCCGCGCTTGAGCAGCTGAAAGGGCTGGAGAACCTGTCTGGCGATTTGTACGAGAAGATTGCTAAGGCCTTAGCGTAATACGAAAAAGTGCCCGGTGGCGCTACGCTTACCGGGCCTACATATGGTTTTCTCCCTCTCCCCGTGGGAGAGGGCCGGGGTGAGGGCATCAGGCATTAGCCTTAGCTCGTTCTAACTCCGTACCCCCGCGCTTCATCACCCGATCCAACACCTCCGCTTCCAGCTCAGCCAGTCTTGCTGAGCCCACGCGACGAGGCCGCGGAAGATCCACTGTTAGATCAAGACCTATTTTCCCATCCTCTATTAACAGCACCCGGTCAGCCATCGCCACGGCTTCGCTCACGTCATGCGTCACCAGCAGCACCGTAAATCCGTGCGCCTGCCAGAGCGATTCAATCAAATCCTGCATTTCGATCCGCGTCAGGGCGTCCAGCGCACCGAGCGGCTCGTCAAGCAGCAGCAGGCCGGGACGGTGAATCAATGCCCGCGCCAGCGCCACGCGCTGCTTTTGTCCTCCCGAGAGGGCCGCAGGCCATTCACCTGCGCGGTTTTCCAGCCCGACGGCGGCCAACGCCCGACGGGCTTCCTCCCGCCAGTTTCCTTTGAGCCCCAGCCCGACGTTATCAATCACCGTTTTCCACGGCAGCAGGCGCGCGTCCTGAAACATCATGCGGGTATCATCCTGAATATTGGCCAGCGGCGTTGTTCCCGCCAGAATGTCGCCGCCATTGGGGGCTTCCAGTCCGGCCAGAAGACGTAGCAGCGTACTCTTCCCACCGCCGCTTCGCCCGACAACGGCCACAAATTGCCCGGCGGGAATATGCAGATCCAGCCCGTTGAGAATGGTGTTTTCGCCGTAGCGTTTGGTTACGCCGTTCAGCAGCAGCGGCGTGCCCTGATTTAGTCGTGCAGTATTCATGCTTTCGCCTCCTGAAGGGTGTAGGCCGGGTTCCAGCGCAGCCAACTGCGCTCCAACCACTGGGCGCTAACGTCAGCGAGTTTGCCGAGCAGGGCATAAAGAATAATGGCAACCACCACCACGTCCGTTTGCAGGAATTCGCGGGCGTTCATCGCCAGATACCCGATGCCGGAGTTGGCCGATATAGTTTCCGCCACAATCAGGGTCAGCCACATCAGGCCGAGCGCAAAGCGCACCCCGACCATGATGGAGGGCAGGGCGCCCGGCAGGATCACGTGAGTAAAGAGAGAAAAACCCGACAAGCCGTAGCTTCGTGCCATCTCCACCAGACCACGATCGATATTGCGGATGCCGTGCCAGGTGTTGATGTAAATCGGGAACAGCGTGCCCAGCGCCACGAGGAAGATCTTGGCGCTTTCATCAATCCCAAACCATAAAATCACCAGCGGGATCAGCGCCAGATGCGGCACGTTGCGCAGCATCTGAATGGAGGTATCCAGCAGCCGCTCGCCCCAGCGTGAAAGGCCGCTCACCAAGCCCAGAACCAGCCCGATACTGCCGCCGATGGAAAACCCAATCACCGCGCGCCAGGAGCTGATTGCCAGATGCTGCCACAGCTCGCCGCTGACGCTCAGCGACCAGAACGCTTCGATAACGCCCTCGGGAGAGGGCAAAATGCGGCTCGACAACCAGCCGGTGGACGACGCGAGCTGCCAGAGAGCCACGATGCCGACGGGCAAAAACCACGGTGCGGCGCGCAGCAGCCATTTTTGTGAAGTGGCAGACATGGTCACTCCTTAGCTCTGTGCGGCTTTGCGTGGAATAAACTCGTTTGCCACCGCTTCGCCCTGCAGCTGGAGCCGCTGCGGCTGCGGAATTTCTGGAATGGCGACGTCCAGATGTGGGAATAACAGCTCGCCCACCTTGTAGGCCTCTTCCAGGTGCGGATAGCCGGAGAGGATAAAGCTGTCGATGCCCAGGTCAGCGTATTCATTAATCCGCGCGGCCACGGTTGGCCCGTCGCCGACCAGCGCCGTGCCCGCGCCGCCGCGTACCAGACCGACGCCCGCCCACAGGTTCGGGCTGATTTCCAGATTCTCGCGCTTGCCGTTGTGCAGAGAGGCCATGCGGTGCTGCCCGACGGAATCGGTTTTGGCAAACGCAGCCTGCGCCTTTGCGATGGTCTCATCGTCCAGGTGGGAGATCAGACGGTCTGCCGCCTGCCAGGCTTCTTCATTGGTTTCACGCACAATCACGTGCAGGCGAATCCCAAAGCGTACCCTGCGGCCATGAGCGGCGGCTTTGGCCCGGACCTGGGCAATTTTCTCTTTCACCAGCTCCGGCGGCTCGCCCCAGGTCAGATAGAGATCGACCTGCTCGGCGGCCAGATCCTGAGCCACATCCGACGATCCGCCAAAATAGAGCGGAGGACGCGGCTGCTGCACCGGCGGGAAGTAAAGCTTCGCGTCGCGAACGTGGATATGCTTGCCTTCGAAGGTGACGGTCTCTCCTTCCAGCAGGCGCCGCCAGACATGGGTAAACTCGGCGGAGGCTTCATAGCGCTCGGTATGGTCGAGGAACACGCCGTCGCCCGCCAGCTCCTGCGGATCGCTGCCCGTCACCAGGTTAAACAGGGCGCGGCCGTTGGAGAGTCTGTCCAGCGTTGCCGCCTGACGCGCCGCCACGGTGGGGGAGACAACGCTCGGGCGCAATGCAACCAGGAATTTAAGGCGCTGAGTGACCGGGATCATCGACGCAGCCACCAGCCAGGCATCCTCGCACGAGCGTCCGGTCGGGATCAGCACGCCGGTAAAACCGATTCGGTCCGCCGCCTGCGCAATCTGCTGCAGGTAGGCATGGTCAACCGGGCGCGAGCCCTCTTCTGTGCCAAGATAGTGTCCATCGCCGTGGGTGGGTAAAAACCAGAAAAGATTCAGACTCATGATTTAGCTCCTTCTTTGCCTGCGGGCTGCCAGATGCGTTCGCGGATATCGACCTGTTTTGGCACCAGACGGTTTTGATAGAAGAGGTCAGCGGTTTGTTGCTGAAGTGCGGCGACGTGTGCATCCACGGGCGCAATGGTGGTGGGCGGACGGTGGTTGAGATAGCTCGCGATCACCGGTTCAGGCAACCCCATGGTCTTCGCCAGCAGGGCAATGCTCGCCTGACGCTGGGTCTGGGTCAGCGCATCGGCCTGGGTAAAGGTATCCAGTACGCCCTGAATAAATGCGCCGTTCTTTTCCGCGTAAGGGCGCGCGGCGAGATAGAACGAGCCGGTCTGTTTCAGCGTAGTGCCATCTTTCAGCACCCGAACGCCCCCTTGCAGTAAGGCTGCGGAGTAGTACGGATCCCAGATAGCCCAGGCATCAACGTTCTTCTGCTGGAACGCGGCGCGCGCGTCGGCAGGCGTCAGGTAAACGGGCTGAATGTCCGTGAACTTGAGCCCGGCTTCCTGTAAGGCGCGCAGCAGCAGGTTGTGCGAGCTGGAACCTTTCTGAAAAGCGACCTTATGCCCTTTAAGGTCTGCGACGCTTTTAATCTCACTGTTTTCAGGTACCAGAATGACTTCGGCTTTCGGTTTAGCGGGTTCTACGCCGACATATACCAGGTCTGCCCCGGCAGCCTGAGCAAAAATAGGCGGGATATCGCCCGTGCTGCCCAGATCGATACTGCCGACGTTCAGCGCTTCAAGCATCTGTGGCCCTGCCGGGAACTCTACCCAGGAAAATTTGGTGTCCGGGAAGCGTTTTTCCAGCAGCTGGTGGCTTTTTGCCAGCACCATGCTGACGCTGCCTTTCTGATAGCCAATGCGTAAGCTGTCCGGTGCGGTTTCTGCAGCCTGCGCCAGCGCGGTGAACGCCATCAGGCCAGCCAGTCCGAGGTAGGTTAAGGTTTTAAACAT
This sequence comes from Enterobacter sp. ECC_219_Taxon_10, assembly GCF_058354905.1. NCBI lineage: Bacteria > Pseudomonadati > Pseudomonadota > Gammaproteobacteria > Enterobacterales > Enterobacteriaceae > Enterobacter > Enterobacter sp. ECC_219_Taxon_10. The sequence continues at coordinate 1,739,500 of NZ_CM178005.1, forward strand.
GTGCGACTCCCTGCGGCGGATTAAAAGAAGGAACCTGGATATCCCGGCGATGCAGCGCGTGCCAGAAGGTTTCCAGCGCAGCATCAAGGCGGGTTTGCAGATTCGGCGTAAAGTGCGGCTTATGCTGGTAGTCAATGACCTGTGAATCATCCGCGAAAACCCCGTGGAGGATCTCCTGAGCCTTCAGGGCGTTCAGCACCGGCTTCAGGGCATAATCCACCGCCAGTAAATGGGCAACCGTACCGCCCGTTGCCAGCGGCAGAACCACTTTGCCGTCCAGTGCGCGCTCGGGGAGAAGATCGAGCAGGGTTTTCAGCGCGCCCGAAAACGAGGCTTTATAAATCGGGGTCGCAACGATGAGGCCGTCCGCTTCCTTGAGCTGCTCAATGAGGGTTTTCAGCGCGGGGCTGTCGAAGCGGGCATACAGCAAATCTTCAGGTTCGAAGTTATGCAGATTCCAGTGGCACACTTCCACGTCGAGGGCGTTGAGCTTTTCACGAGCATATTCCAGCAGGGCGCTGGAGCGCGAAGGGAATCGTGGACTTCCGGCCAGGGTAATGACGCGCATACTTCCTCCTTATAACTAATTGTTTGCTTTTATCTAACATTCATAACAATTTTCAGGAGTGTGACATCGCGCGGTTATTCCACTAAATGATTTATCCGCAATTAAAATGCGAAAAAGCGCATAAGAAATAGACAGGGAGGTAAACGATTGCGTTTTACGCCGATTTTTTGCCGCAGGTCAATTCCCTTTCTGAGCGGGATCGCCCATAATCCCCTCCCGGTTTGCACACCGGGAATCCAGGAGAGTTCATGTACTACCCCTTCGTTCGTAAAGCCCTTTTCCAGCTCGACCCCGAGCGCGCTCATGAATTTACATTCCAGCAATTACGTCGTATTACCGGAACGCCTTTGGCCGCTCTGGTGCGTCAGAATGTGCCGGAAAAACCTGTGCAGTGCATGGGTCTGACCTTTAAAAACCCGCTGGGTCTGGCGGCGGGTCTGGACAAAAATGGCGAGTGCATTGATGCTCTGGGCGCGATGGGCTTTGGCTCTATCGAAATCGGTACCGTCACGCCGCGCCCACAGCCGGGAAATGACAAGCCGCGCCTGTTCCGCCTGGTTGAAGCCGAAGGGCTGATCAATCGCATGGGCTTTAATAACCTCGGTGTTGATCACCTTGTTGAGAACGTAAAAAAAGCCCATTTTGACGGGATATTAGGCATCAATATCGGCAAAAATAAAGACACGCCGGTAGAGCAGGGTAAAGATGACTATCTGATTTGTATGGAAAAAGTCTACGCCTATGCCGGTTATATTGCGGTGAATATTTCTTCACCCAATACCCCGGGGCTGCGTTCCTTACAATATGGCGAAGCGCTGGACGATCTTCTGAGTGCCATTAAAAATAAGCAAAATGAACTCCAGACGATCCATCATAAATATGTTCCGGTCGCGGTTAAGATCGCCCCGGATCTTTCTGCCGAAGAATTGATCCAGGTTGCCGACAGTTTGGTTCGCCATAATATTGACGGTGTGATTGCAACGAATACCACGCTCGATCGTTCGCTCGTTCAGGGAATGAAAAACTGTGACGAAGCGGGTGGGTTAAGCGGACGTCCGGTACAATTAAAAAGCACCGAAATTATTCGCGCTTTGTCTGCGGAATTAAAAGGCCGTTTACCGATTATCGGCGTCGGCGGTATCGACTCGGTGATTGCTGCGCGCGAGAAGATGGCGGCCGGTGCATCACTGGTGCAAATCTATTCCGGCTTTATTTTTAAAGGACCGCCGCTGATTAAAGAAATCGTTACTCATATCTAATCTTTTCTCTTAATCAGACAACCAGGGCTTTATTTCCAGCCCTGGTTGTTTTATATTCCGTCACTGTTGCTTATTTAGACATTATAGTCTTTTATTACTAATGTTATAAACGAAGCGGCGAACAGGACATTTTTAGTACAGGACGTTTGGGGACGGGAGAGACACATGCGAATTAAACCTGACGATAACTGGCGCTGGTATTTTTGCGACGAGCATGATCGTATGATGCTCGATTTAGCCAATGGCATGCTGTTTCGTTCTCGTTTTGCCCGTCGAATGTTAACCCCGGACGCGTTTTCCCCGTCGGGCTTTTGCGTTGATGATGCAGCGCTTTATTTCTCCTTTGAAGAAAAATGCCGCGATTTGATGCTCTCTAAAGAGCAGCGTGCCGAACTGGTATTAAATGCGCTGGTGGCTATCCGTTTCCTGAAACCGCAAATGCCGAAAAGCTGGCATTTCCTGCCTCACGGCATGGACTGGACGCCAGCAACGGGCGATGCGGCCAGCGTTAACCTGAGCGATACCGCCGAAGAGGTGAGTTTATTAGTCGTTGAGCCGGGCGAAAATGCCGCACTCTGTCTGCTGGCGCAGCCCGGCGTGACGATTGCCGGGCGGGTTATGCAGTTAGGTGATGCTATCAAAGTCATGAATGACAGGCTGAAGCCACAGCTGCGCGTAGATTCCTTCAGCCTCGAACAGGCGGTTTAAGCTTCCAGCTGTACCGACGTTTTCGGTACGCAGCTACAGCACAGAATTGTGCCGTCATTTCCAATTGCAGATTTCTTCAGCGCACTCACTTCACCCTCAAGCAGCTTGATGCGGCAGCATCCGCAGATTCCCGCGCGGCAGGAATACGGTACGCGAACACCGGCTTGCTCCAGTTGCTCCAGCAGCACCTGCTGATTGTTGCCGCGAATAATCTTGCCCTGCCAGTGAATATCCACCGCAGAGGCGACGTTCGTCTCGGCCTCGACCATTTCTTCTTCCTGGCCTGCGCCATACACTCTGGCCGGCCCGCGGGCGAGAATTTCAACCTCATCGCCTACGCGAATCACGCCGCTGGAGCGGGGGATCAGGTTCTGGCCGAAATCGACATCACCGTTATCCTGCGCGGTACGGAACGATTGCAGGGTTTTCAGCGGCTCGCCGGAAGGGTGCTTCTGGCCTTTTTCAGGACTTACCGTCGTGAAGATGCAGCGACTGCAGGGCTTCACCACGTCGAAAATAACGCTGCCGATGCGGATCGTTTTCCAGGTGTCTTCTTCCCATGCGTTAGCCCCCGTTACCACCAGGTTTGGGCGGAACTGCTCCATCTGCACGCTGGCTTTGCAGCGGTTTTGTAAGTCACGCAGCGACGCCTCGTTGGTCAGCAGGAACGGGAAGCCATCGGCAAAGGAGAGCGGTACGGCCTCGTGGCGCTTTACGCGACGCGTCAGTTCCGGACCAACCCAGCGCAGCTGCACGTCGCGGGAGAAGAAACCGCTCAGCCAGCGGTTAATCTCATCCGGGGCAATGCGCGCGGTAAAATGGTTGCCCCATACTTCCGTTGGCGCGTCGACAGCCGCAAAATCAGCAAAGCGAATCACCGTGCTGGAACCGTCCGGCGCGGTCAGATGCAAACCGTCATGAAGCGGGGAAGGGGTAAAGCGAACCATCTGCGGGAACTGGCGTGCGGTAATGAACGTGCCGTCAGGCTCGGTGACCATAAAAATACGATCGAAGGCGAATCCGCTCATGTCGGCCAGCGCGTGAGAGACGCCAATGCCGCGCATGGATTTCACCGGATGAATAAAAAGCCTGGATAACGTCGCCACTGCACACTCCCGCAAATGAAAATAAGCCTTCAACTTTATGACATACACGCCATATTAGCTATAATGCGCGACAATTTTCTAAGAGTAAAAGTGACGATATGAATTCTCTGTTTGCCAGTACGGCCCGTGGGCTGGAAGAGCTGTTAAAAACTGAACTGGAAGCCCTGGGCGCGCAAGAGTGCCAGGTGGTTCAGGGTGGTGTCCATTTTGAGGGCGACACGCGGCTTATTTACCAGAGCCTGATGTGGAGCCGTCTGGCGTCGCGCATCATGCTGCCGATGAAGGAGTGCAAGGTCTATAGCGACCTGGATCTCTACACCGGCGTACAGATGATCGACTGGACAGAGATTTTCACGCCGAACGCCACCTTCGCGGTGCATTTCAATGGCGTGAACGACGAGATCCGCAACAGCCAGTACGGCGCCCTGCGCGTCAAAGACGCCATTGTGGACTGCTTCACGCGTAAAAATAAGGAACGTCCGAACGTCGATCGCGAAAACCCGGACCTGCGCATCAACGTCTGGCTGAACGGCGACACGGCGAGTATTTCTCTCGATCTAAGCGGCGCAGGCCTGCACCTGCGCGGCTACCGCGATCGCACCGGTATGGCGCCGATCAAAGAAACCCTGGCCGCCGCCATCGTAATGCGCTCCGGCTGGCAGTCGGGCACGCCGCTGCTCGATCCGATGTGCGGTTCCGGTACGCTGCTGATTGAAGCGGCCATGCTGGCCACCGACCGTGCGCCGGGGCTGCACCGCGGCCACTGGGGCTTCAAAGGCTGGGCACAGCACGACGAAGCGCTCTGGAAAGAGGTTAAAGACGACGCGCAGACTCGCGCGCGTAAAGGCCTGGCGGAGTACACCTCGCATTTCTACGGTTCGGACAGCGATCCGCGCGTGATTGAACGTGCCCGCAGCAACGCCCGTCGCGCCGGTATCGGCGAGCTGGTGACCTTCGAGGTGAAAGACGTGGCGAACCTGACCAACCCGCTGCCGAAAGGCCCGTACGGTACCGTGATCAGCAACCCGCCATACGGCGAGCGTCTGGACAGCGAGCCGGCGTTGATTGCCCTGCACAGCCTGCTGGGACGCAACATGAAGGACTACTTCGGCGGCTGGAACCTGTCTCTGTTCAGCGCCTCGCCGGAGCTGCTGAGCTGCCTGCAGCTGCGTGCCGATCGCCAGTTTAAAGCGAAAAACGGCCCGCTGGACTGCGTGCAGAAAAACTACCATCTGGCGGAGAAAGCGGCGGACAGCAAGCCTACCGGCGTGGCGGAAGATTACGCCAACCGTCTGCGCAAGAATCTGAAGAAGTTTGAGAAGTGGGCTAAACAGGAAGGGATCGAGTGTTACCGCCTGTACGATGCCGACCTGCCGGAGTACAACGTGGCGGTTGACCGCTACGCGGACTGGGTGGTGATTCAGGAATATGCGCCGCCGAAAACCATTGATGCGCAAAAAGCGCGTCAGCGTATGCTGGACGTTATTGCGGCAACTATCGCCGTGCTGGGCATTGCACCGAACAAGCTGGTGCTGAAAACCCGCGAGCGTCAGAAGGGTAAAAACCAGTACCAGAAAATGGGCGAAAAGGGTGACTTTATCGAAGTGGGCGAATACAACGCCCGCCTGTGGGTGAACCTGACCGACTATCTTGATACTGGCCTGTTCCTCGACCACCGTATCGCCCGCCGCATGCTCGGCCAGATGAGCAAAGGGAAAGATTTCCTCAACCTGTTCTCCTATACCGGGAGCGCGAGCGTGCACGCCGGTCTCGGCGGCGCGCGCAGCACCACTACGGTGGATATGTCCCGTACCTATCTGGAGTGGGCGGAGCGCAACCTGCGTCTCAATGGCCTGACCGGACGCCAGCATCGCCTGATGCAGGCCGACGTGCTGGGCTGGCTGCGCGATACCGACGAGCAGTTCGACCTGATCTTTATCGATCCGCCGACCTTCTCCAACTCCAAGCGCATGGAGGATAGCTTTGACGTTCAACGCGATCACCTGCGCCTGATGACCGACCTGAAGCGCCTGCTGCGCAAAGGCGGCACCATTATGTTCTCGAACAACAAACGCGGCTTCCGTATGGATCATGACGGCTTAGCAGCCCTGGGCCTGAAAGCACAAGAAATCAGCCAAAAAACGCTGTCTCAGGACTTCGCCCGCAACCGTCAAATTCATAACTGCTGGTTGATTACCGCGGTCTGAAAGGAAAAATAAATGTCATTAATTAGTATGCACGGCGCGTGGCTCTCTTTCAGCGACTCGCCGCTTCTCGATAATGCAGAGCTGCATATCGAAGATAACGAGCGCGTCTGTCTGGTGGGCCGTAACGGCGCGGGTAAATCCACGCTGATGAAAATTCTCAACCGCGAGCAGGGGCTGGATGATGGCCGCATCGTGTACGAGCAGGATCTGATTGTCTCCCGCCTCCAGCAGGACCCGCCGCGCCATGTGACCGGCAGCGTGTACGATTTCGTGGCGGAAGGCATCTCTGAGCAGGCCGAATACCTGAAGCGCTATCACGAGATTTCGCATCTGGTGATGACCGACCCGAGCGACAAGAACCTCAACGAACTGGCGAAAGTGCAGGAGATGCTCGATCACCACGGCCTGTGGCAGCTGGAAAACCGCATTAATGAAGTGCTGGCCCAGCTCGGTCTGGAACCGGATATGGAGCTCTCGGCGCTCTCCGGCGGCTGGCTGCGTAAAGCGGCTCTGGGCCGCGCGCTGGTCAGCGGGCCGAAGGTGCTGCTGCTGGACGAACCGACCAACCACCTGGATATCGAAGCGATTGACTGGCTGGAAGGGTTCCTGAAAACCTTCAGTGGCACCATCATCTTCATCTCGCACGACCGTTCGTTTATTCGCAATATGGCGACGCGCATTGTCGACCTCGACCGCGGCAAGCTGGTCACCTATCCCGGCGATTACGACACCTATCTGCTGGAGAAAGAAGAAAACCTGCGCGTGGAAGAATTGCAGAACGCCGAGTTCGACCGCAAGCTGGCGCAGGAAGAGGTGTGGATCCGCCAGGGTATCAAGGCCCGTCGCACCCGTAACGAGGGCCGCGTGCGCGCGCTGAAGGCCATGCGCCGTGAGCGCAGCGAACGCCGTGAAGTGATGGGCAGCGCCAAAATGCAGGTGGAAGAGGCGTCCCGCTCTGGCAAGATCGTCTTCGAAATGGAAAACGTCAACTACCAGGTTGACGGCAAGGTGCTGGTGAAAGATTTTTCCGCGCAGGTTCAGCGCGGCGATAAAATTGCGCTGATTGGTCCGAACGGCTGCGGTAAAACCACGCTGCTTAAGCTAATGCTGGGCCAGCTGCAGGCTGACAGCGGCCGCATTCACTGTGGCACGAAGCTGGAAGTGGCCTACTTCGACCAACACCGCGCGGAGCTGGATCCGGATCGCACGGTAATGGATAACCTCGCTGAAGGTAAGCAGGAAGTGATGGTAAACGGTAAGCCGCGCCACGTGCTGGGCTACCTGCAGGACTTCCTGTTCCACCCGAAACGTGCGATGACGCCGGTGCGCGCGCTCTCCGGCGGGGAGCGTAACCGTCTTCTGCTGGCTCGTCTGTTCCTGAAGCCAAGCAACCTGCTGATCCTCGATGAACCGACGAACGATCTGGATGTCGAAACGCTGGAATTACTGGAAGAGCTGATCGACGGTTATCAGGGAACCGTGATGCTGGTTAGCCACGATCGTCAGTTCGTGGATAACACCGTGACCGAGTGCTGGATCTTCGAAGGTGAAGGGCGAATTGGCCAATATGTCGGCGGTTATCACGATGCAAAAGGCCAGCAGTCGCAGTCTCTGGCGCAGAAACAGTCGAAGTCCAGAACAAGTTCTGAACCTGCTGTAACAAAAGCAGAAACTGTCAAGAAAACCTCGGCTAAACTAAGCTATAACCTGCAGCGCGAACTGGAGGGGCTACCTCAGCGTCTCGAAGAGCTGGAGGCCGCGCTTGAGGAGCTGCAAGCGCAGGTGGCTGATGCGTCATTCTTCACCCAATCGCATGACTATACTCAGAAAGTACTGGCTGAAATGTCCGCGGCTGAAAAAGCCCTGGAAGAAGCATTTGAGCGCTGGGAGTACCTTGAGTCTCTGAAAAACGGCGCATAAACAGGGATTAAATATGTGTGACCAGCACCATGCCGACAGGCATATATTATGCTCGCAATGCGATATGCTCGTGGCGTTGCCAGAGCTTGGTCACGGACATAAAGCCCTGTGTCCACGCTGTGGCGCGACGTTGACAACCGAGTGGGACGCGCCGCGGCAGCGTCCCACTGCCTACGCGCTGGTAGCACTGTTCATGCTGCTGCTCTCCAATCTCTTCCCCTTCATCTATATGAAGGTCGGTGGGATGACAAGCCAGGTGAATCTGCTTGAAATCCCGGGCGTGATGTTCTCGGAAGATTACGCCAGCCTCGGCACCTTTTTTCTGCTGTTTGTCCAGATAGTCCCGGCGTTTTGCCTGGTCGTCATCCTGTTGCTGGTCAACCGTGTCAGAATGCCGGCATCACTGAAAATCCGGCTCGCGCGTATCCTTTTTCAGCTCAAAAGCTGGGGGATGGCCGAGATTTTTCTGGCGGGGATACTGGTCAGTTTCGTGAAGCTAATGGCGTACGGCGACGTGGGGATTGGCAGCAGCTTTATTCCCTGGTGTCTGTATTGCGTTCTGCAGCTGCGCGCTTTCCAGTGCGTGGACAGGCGCTGGGCCTGGGATGATATCGCCCCGGCACCGACGCTCGCGCAGACGGTGAAGGTGGGCGTGCCGGGTATTCGTCAGGGGCTCCGTTCTTGTCCGTGCTGTACCGCCGTGCTGCCTGCCGATCTCGAGGTTTGTCCGCGCTGCGAAACGAAGGGCCATGTTCGCCGTAAAAACAGCCTGCAGTGGACGATGGCGCTGCTGGTGACCTCCGTCATGCTGTATCTGCCCGCCAATATTCTGCCGATTATGATCACCGATTTGCTCGGCGACAAAATGCCCTCGACGATCCTCGCCGGGGTCATACTGCTGTGGGGCGAAGGATCCTATCCTGTCGCCGGCGTGATTTTCATCGCCAGTATCATGGTGCCCACCTTGAAAATGATCGCGATTGCCTGGCTCTGCTGGGATGCAAAAGGCCACGGAAAGCGCGACAGCGAACGCATGCACCTGATTTACGAAGTGGTCGAATTTGTCGGTCGTTGGTCAATGATCGACGTGTTTGTAATTGCCGTTCTCTCTGCGCTGGTGCGGATGGGCGGTTTGATGAGTATTTATCCCGCGATGGGGGCTTTAATGTTTGCACTGGTCGTGATTATGACCATGTTTGCGGCCATGACCTTCGACCCTCGTTTATCGTGGGATCGTGAGCCTGAATCAAGCCATGAGGAAGAGTAAGAGCATGGAAAATAAGAGTGGAGAGGCGAAAGTGCAGAAGGTCAAAAACTGGTCGCCGGTGTGGATTTTTCCCATTGTGACTGCGCTGATCGGTGCCTGGATCCTGTTTTATCATTACAGCCATCAGGGGCCGGAAGTGACGCTGATTACCACCAATGCCGAGGGGATTGAGGGCGGTAAAACGACCATCAAAAGCCGTAGCGTGGATGTGGGCGTGGTGGAAAGCGCAACCCTGACCGACGATTTAACCCATGTGGAGATTAAGGCGCGCCTTAATGCCGGCATGGAAAAACTGCTGCACGGCGACTCTGTTTTCTGGGTAGTTAAACCGCAGGTGGGGCGTGAAGGGATCAGCGGCTTAGGGACGCTGCTTTCGGGTGCCTACATCGAGCTGCAGCCAGGTGCAAAAGGCAACCAGCCGGCGCAGTACCAGCTTCTGGATTCACCGCCGCTGGCACCGCCTGATGCAAAAGGTATCCGCGTGATCCTCGACAGTAAAAAAGCGGGCCAGCTCACGGCGGGCGATCCGGTGCTGTTCCGCGGCTATCGCGTGGGGTCGGTGGAGAAAAGCACGTTTGATCCTCAGAAAAGAGCTATCAGCTATCAGCTGTTCATCAATGCGCCTAACGATCGTCTGGTCACCAGCAACGTCCGTTTCTGGAAAGACAGCGGCATCGCGGTGGATCTGACCTCGGCGGGCATGCGCGTTGAAATGGGATCGCTGACAACGCTGTTTGGCGGCGGCGTGAGCTTTGACGTACCGGAAGGGCTCGACCTGGGGCAGCCGGTTGCGGAGAACACCGCTTTCCGCCTGTTCGACGATCAAAAAAGCATTCAGGATGCGCTCTACACCGATCACGTTGACTTCCTGATGTTCTTCAAAGATTCCGTCCGCGGTCTGCAGCCGGGAGCGCCTGTTGAGTTCCGCGGTATTCGCCTTGGTACGGTTGGACAAGTTCCGTTCTTTGTGCCTGGCCTGCAGCAGGTACTGGATGATGACTACCGCATACCGGTGCTGATTCGTATTGAACCCGAACGCCTGATCAATCAGATTGGCGAGAATCAGGATATTGCCACCCACATAAGCCAGCTGATGGAACGCGGTCTGCGTGGATCGTTGAAGACGGGTAACCTGGTGACCGGTGCGCTGTATGTGGATATGGACTTCTACCCGAAAGCACCGCCGATTACCGGTATTCGTGAATTCGGTGGCTATAAGATCATCCCAACGGTGAGCAGCGGTCTGGCGCAGATCCAGCAGCGTCTGATGGAGACGCTGGATAAGATCAACAATTTGCCATTGAACCCAATGATTGAAGCAGCGACAGGTTCATTGCATCAAAGCCAGGCGACAATGCAACGCCTGCAGGCCACGCTGGATAACATCAATAAGATCACCGCCAGCCAGAGCATGCAGCAGCTGCCGCAGGATATGCAGAAAACGCTGCGTGAGTTGAACCGCAGTATGCAGGGCTTCCAGCCCGGCTCGGCGGCATACAACAAGATGGTCGCAGATATGCAGCGTCTCGATCAGGTCTTGCGTGAACTGCAGCCGGTTCTGAAAACGCTCAACGAGAAGAGCAATGCGCTGGTGTTCGAAGCGAAAGATAAAAAGGATCCTGAGCCGAAGAGGGCGAAACAATGAAAAAATGGCTAGCGATTGCAGGAGCGATGGTACTCACGGCCTGTAGCTCCGGGAGCGAAACGAAAAGCTACTACCAGCTACCGATGGGGACGCAGGCGGTTACGCAAAGTAGCGCCTCGCAGGGCAACCGTCTGCTGTGGGTTGAGCAGGTCGCCGTGCCAGATTACCTGGCCGGCAACGGAGTGGTCTATCAGACCAGCGATGTGCAGTACGTTATCGCCAACAACAACCTGTGGGCCAGTCCGCTGGATCAGCAGCTACGCAATACGCTGGTGGCGAATCTTGGCAGTCAGCTTCCGGGCTGGGTTGTTGCCTCCCAGCCTCTGGGAAGCGATCAGGACACGCTGAACGTCACGGTAACGGGCTTCCATGGTCGTTATGACGGTGCCGTTGTCATCAGCGGCGAGTGGCTGTTGAATCATCAGGGACAGCTGATTAAGCGTCCTTTCCATCTGGAGCTGAAGCAGCAGAAGGATGGCTATGATGAAATGGTGAAAGTGCTGGCCCAGGGCTGGGCGCAGGAATCAGCCAATATCGCCAGGGAAATTTCCCGGCTGCCATAAGTAAAATTCATCGTCAAAAACCGCAATCGGCCTGGTGCTGATTGCGGTTTTTTTTTCGTTTTGGCGTCAGGTTGTTACTTGTGCCGCGTCACAATTTTTGTACAAATGATCTTCTGGCTAGCTCACAAATATGACACCCGTATGAATTTTGAACATTGACGCTGGGACTAATTCGGGGTATTCGTTATCTGTGCCTGCGCATCTGGCGCAGACACTGTTTTCTTTCCACCAGACAAAAGAATGAGGGAAACGAGGCATGAAGAGACAGAAACGAGATCGCCTGGAACGGGCTCATCAACGTGGTTATCAGGCCGGCATCGCTGGACGTTCGAAAGAAATGTGTCCTTATCAGACGATAAACCAAAGGTCACAATGGCTGGGAGGCTGGCGAGAAGCCATCGGCGACAGGGCACTTATAGCCTGATAACGTCTCTTTAAAAAAAGAAACCTCCGCACTGCGGAGGTTTCGCCTTTCTGGATGGGGCTAAAAGCCGTTATCAGAAAGCAGAGGTATCCTGGAACAGACCCACTTTCAGGTCGTTAGCGGTATAGATCAGACGACCGTCTACCAGCACTTCGCCATCTGCCAGGCCCATAATCAGGCGACGGTTAACGATGCGCTTGAAGTGAATACGATAAGTCACTTTCTTCGCCGTAGGCAGAACCTGACCGGTGAATTTCACTTCGCCCACGCCCAGCGCGCGGCCTTTACCTTCACCACCCAGCCAGCCCAGATAGAAGCCAACCAGCTGCCACATGGCATCCAGGCCCAGGCAGCCAGGCATTACCGGATCGCCAATAAAGTGGCAACCGAAGAACCACAGGTCCGGGTTGATATCGAGTTCTGCTTCTACGTAACCCTTATCGAAGTTGCCGCCGGTTTCGGTCATTTTCACGACACGGTCCATCATCAGCATGTTCGGGGCCGGTAACTGTGGGCCTTTCGCGCCAAACAGTTCTCCGCGACCAGAGGCAAGAAGGTCTTCTTTTGTATAGGATTCGCGTTTATCTACCATGTTCTCAGTAAGCCTTATTTTAGTGAAGGACGCAGGATAGCTAACACGTGTACGCTGAACAAGTCCGATCAGTTCGAACTCAACCAACCCAGCCAGCGTAACGGCCATGGATAACGATGACGAGCATCCTGCTGTGTCGCCTGAGCAATGCGCTCCTGGATAGTCTGCATCAGGGTCGTCTGCCCCTCGCCATCCCATACCAGGTTTGTCAGTAAGGGTAGTGCATCCTCAATCCCTTCGATTGCCCAGATGGCGAATTGTTCCTGTTCAACCGCGTCCAGAATATCCTGGCTCAGGCTGAGATGGCGTACGTTGGGCGCGGGAATAATCACCCCCTGTTTGCCGTTTAAACCACGCTGCTGACAAATAGAGAAGAAGCCTTCAATTTTTTCGTTCAGACCGCCAACGGGCTGAGCACGACCAAACTGATCGACCGAACCGGTGATGGCAATATTCTGGTTGATCGGCACGTCCGCCAAGGCGCTGATTAAGACGCACAGCTCTGCCATAGAGGCGCTATCGCCATCCACTTCGCTGTAGGACTGTTCGAACGTCAGCGAGGCGGAGAAGGGGATTTGCTGCTCGAGCTGCAGCTCGGACATCAAAAACGCCTGCATGATCATCATGCCTTTGGCGTGAATGTTTCCGCCCAGCTCGGCTTTGCGTTCAATATCGGTAAACTCGCCATCGCCAATATGCACAACGCAGCTGATACGGGACGGTTCACCGAACGCGCGCGGATGGCCGGGAAATTCAATCACCGACAGGGCGTTAATCTGACCGACGCGTTCGCCTTCGGTCTCGACCAGAATTTGTTCCAGCAGAATTTCATCCTGCATGCGGTCAGCAAGATAGCCTTCGCGCCACTCCCGCTGCGCCAGCATCTGGGTGAGCTGTTCGCCAGTAAAGGCGCCGTTACCGCCGATGGTACCCACCTCACGCAGCTGCTTGCCGATCCAGAGCGGGCAGAGCGGCAAGGTCTCCTGGTCACCGGTATAGCGAACGGCTTCACGGATCAAACCCGGCCACGCGTCGGCGGCAGGCGTTGGCAATGCAAAACGTTCCGCCACGGCCATCACCCACTGACACCACTGCGCCATGTCGTCAGCATCGGCAATCTGGATGTTGTCTTCATATTCGCTGTAAACTGCCTGCTCGGCCAGTTCCGGCTCCATTTCCTGGAAGTCCGCCAGCGATTCGCGGTCGCCCGTCAGCACGACGGTCAGCGACAGCGGCATTGACGGCACGGAGACAGGAAGAGGGCGAGACTCATCGTAACCGACCCAGTCAAAGCGCTGTTGGGTCACAATGGTTTTCAGGCGCATCCACAGCAGCGGCTGCGAGAGCAGGGTGCGCAGTGAGATGATGAGCACGCCGCCGTTTGCGCGATGCACCAGCCCCGGCTGCAGGGAAAGCTCGCCGTTAAACTGGCGCAGACAGCCAAAGAGCTGTTCAGCCTCGACCCAATTAGCGGTTATCACCTCGCCTTTAGCAGCAAAACGACCGTCGGCCTGGCCCGCCGGTTCGAAGGTAATATTATTCCCCGCGATACGATACTGGCCGCCAAAGACCGCGTTGGTGTCCGGCTGCAGCTGGCGCATGGCATCCCCAAGCAGCGTCAGATATTCCGCTTCTTCCGGGGCTTTCAGCAGCATGAAGGGCGATGTCGCCCACGGACTTAACGCCTGCTCCAGCGCATAATGTAAGCGTGGTTGCGTATCGCTAAGGATGAATTCGTGTTCTTTTGCGAGATCGGGCTGTGCAAACAGTTCCTGATAGCTCTCGGCATCCGGAACAAGGTCACGCCATGCTAGTTTCGTAATGGTCAAAGTTGATGTTTTTTAGTCAGATGTAAAAGCGTGGAGTATACCGTAAGCGGGGGGCTCTACCCAAGCAGGATCGGGTATTTCAGCAGGCGGATTGGCCGCATTCACTCACAGGATATGATTTCTTTTCAGCAGATTGCTAAAAAACTGATATTCTGAACAGAGTTACGTGGTAACACTGAGATCGCAATGAAATATCAACAACTGGAAAATCTCGAAAGCGGCTGGAAATGGAAGTACCTGGTCAAAAAGCACCGTGAAGGGGAGCTGATCACCTGCTACATCGAAGCCAGCGCTGCGCAAGAAGCCGTGGATATTTTGCTGACCCTCGAAAATGAACCGGTACAGGTTAATGGCTGGATTGAGAAGCACATTAATCCTGCGTTGCTAAACCGGATGAAGCAAACTATCCGCGCGCGACGTAAACGGCATTTTAATGCTGAGCATCAGCATACCCGGAAAAAGTCCATCGATCTTGAATTCGTGGTCTGGCAGCGTCTGGCTGGGCTGGCGCAACGGCGTGGTAAGACCCTGTCGGAAACCATCGTGCAGTTGATTGAGGATGCCGAACATAAAGAGAAGTACGCTAACCAGATGTCGTCGCTGAAAAACGACCTTCAGGCGTTGTTGGGCAAAAAGTAGATTTTTGTTTTCTTAAGACAATAAAAAACCCCGCATGGCGGGGTTTTTTTTATAAGACGATAACTTATGCCGCTGGCTGAGTTACAACGTCTTTAACGCCTTTAACTTCGATCTCTACGCGACGATCTGGTGCCAGGCAGTCGATCAGTGCAGCGCGAGCTTTAACGTTGTCACAGGTGTTGCCAGTAACTGGGTTAGATTCGCCCATACCACGTGGGGAGATCTTGTTAGCTGGGATACCTTTAGAGATCAGGTAATCAACAACAGACTGAGCACGTTTCTCAGACAGTTTCTGGTTGTAAGCGTCAGAACCGATGCGGTCGGTGAAGCCCAGAACCACTACAGAACCGTCTTTAGGATCCAGGTTGCTCAGCTGGGTGTACAGCTGATCCAGTGCCTGCTGACCTTCTGGTTTCAGGGTCGCTTTGTTGAAGTTGAACAGAACGTCAGACTTCAGAGTGAAGTGCTTGGTCTGTACTTCTGGAGCTGGAGCCGGCGCTGGAGCAACAACTGGTGCTGCATCTTCCTGCTGGCCGAAACGGTAGGAAACACCTACGCTCAGCATGCCGTTGTCTGGACGAACGCCAACGGTAGCACCGTCACCGATGTTGTTAACCCACTGGTATTCCAGACGGGTAGCGATGTCACGGGTCATAGCCCACTCAACGCCACCAGCGAATACTGGGGAAACGCCAGTGTCATGGTCGTCGCCAGCGATGTTGTTGCTGGAGTCTGCACGCCATACCATGCCGCCCAGACGGGTGTACACGTCCAGATCGTCAGTTACTGGGTAACCCAGTTTAGCGGTCAGCTGAACGCCCTGAGCTTTGAAAGCGCCATTGATGGTATCGCCTTTGTATGGCATACGACCTAACCAGTCGTAACCCATTTCAAAGCCAACATACGGGTTAACCTGATAGCCACCGAACGCACCTGCACCAAGCTGGCTCTCGTGAGTAGGGCCATCGTTGTTCAGGCTGCTGTTGTACCAGCCAGTGTCATGGAACTGAGACCAGCCCAGTTTACCACCTGCATACCAGGTATTATCTTTCGGAGCGGCCTGCGCTACGGTAGCGAAGCCAGCCAGTGCCACTGCAATCGCGATAGCTGTCTTTTTCATTTTTTGCGCCTCGTTATCATCCAAAATTCGCCATGAAGGTCTCAAGAGAGAATCACGGTTAAATCCTTCACCGGGGGGCGTGGTCAAATATAAATCTACCGATATCTTCGGCTTAGGCCGAGCACCCCTGGCGATGTAAAGTCTACAACGTAGCTGAAAACTTACAAGTGTGAAGTCTGTCAGGCATATGAAAAAAAAAGTTCCGTATACCTATTATTTAACATTTTTAGAACGAATTTTGTGCAATAAAATTAAGGAGAACCGCACCAGACAAGCCTTGCCGGAATTTTGAGGCCGGGAACTAAAACCGCATCTTGCGGTCAAAAAAAATTCCAGGAAAAATCTTAATTTCACTCAATGATACAAATTTGAGTGAATTTTTAGCCCAGAAAGTTGTCCTCTGCGATAAGAATCTGGACGAACCGGGCGCATGATAAACCCGATCGCATTCCCTTCTTCAGCCGCTTCGGTCAGACGAAAATGTTCCTCTTCCGTCAATTCTTCCGGTAACCACCCGATCACCACGCTGTAATTTCCGGTGCGCAACGCTCGAATCATCGACTCGACGGTATCACACGGTGAAAGTTGGTTGATCTGCATCACCTTAGCCAGGGGCAGGCCTGCGGACTGCACCCATTCACGGCTCAGTTTCTGCTGTGGCGTCAGCCAGAGTTGCCAGCGAGATTGCTGACCAAGCTGCTGTAATAGCGGCAGCAGCAGGAGTTGGGTCAACAGGGGCTGGTCTTCACGATAAACCACTTCACTAATAAGCCCCGTCGAAGCACCACCAACGGCGTTTTGCGCGACATTGCCCGCGGTAGAGGTGAGAGAAGTTGAGCGATTTGCATAGCCTGAAGTGTACATTTTCATTCCAGCCCTGTAGTTACTGTATGAATATACAGTAACCCCTGTATGCATAAAGATCAACCTCATTTTCGGAAAGCGACTCGCAAAATTCATTCAATATTGATGCCCTTCGAAAAATCATCTTGCTCAACGACGCTAAGTTGCCTATTTTCCTGCTAACGGATCCGCTAGTAAGAAACTTCGTTGTTACTTTATGATTTTGAAGGGAAATATCATGAAAAAGATATCTTATGAACGGATTTATAAATCCCAGGAATACCTCTCACCGCTGGGTGAAATTCATCATCGTGCGCTGTTCGGCGGCTATACCCTGGCGGTGGATGACGCGGTTTTTGCCATGGTGTCAGATGGCGAGCTTTACCTCCGAGCCTGTGAAGAAAGCGCCAAATACTGTGTAAAAAATGCTGCGTCTTTTTTGACCCTGATGAAGCGGGGTCGCCCGGTGCTTCTCAACTATTACCGGGTGGATGACGGGTTATGGCAGGACAGGGAGCGTCTGCTTCAGCTCTCTTCGTTCGCGCTCAATGCGGCGAGAAAAGAGCGTTATCAGCGCCATCAGCGCAATCGACTTAAAGATCTGCCAAACCTGACCTTTCAGCTGGAAGTGTTGCTCCTTGAAGCGGGCATTGCCAACGAAGAAACGCTGCGGGCGCTTGGTGCCAGGGAGAGCTGGCTGAAAATGCGGGCGAAAAATAAAGCGCTTAGTATCAAAGTGCTTTTCGCGCTGGAAGGGGCTATTGAAGGGCTACATGAGGCGGCACTCCCGGCCGGCATTCGCCGGGAGTTGACGGAGTGGTTTAATGCGCTGCCTGCGCCACAGGAAAATCACTCCTCAAGGTAGCGATTTGCTGTTGCAGCCGGCAAATTTCAGGCAGCAAGGCGATGAGCAGGCCAATCTGCTGTAACACCAGAGGCGCTTTGCTGTCGTTTCCGGGCTCCAGATGCGCTATACGTTGCGTCAGTTCATCCAGCGCTTGTCTCACGCGCGGTTCATCGGCTGGCCGGTGATGCAAAGCGTCATCGACATAACAGACCGCGTCATCCAGCAGGCTGAGGATACCCGGGTTGGTCAGTTTCTCGCGGTGGGCACCCAGCGTCGAAATATAGCTCGTGAAGGTATGGTTCAGGCAGAGCAGCCGGAAAGCCGTCTCACGGATCTCCGCCGTGGCGCGCGGCTCCGTTGACA
Organism: Enterobacter sp. ECC_219_Taxon_10; assembly: GCF_058354905.1. Taxonomy (NCBI): domain Bacteria; kingdom Pseudomonadati; phylum Pseudomonadota; class Gammaproteobacteria; order Enterobacterales; family Enterobacteriaceae; genus Enterobacter; species Enterobacter sp. ECC_219_Taxon_10. The sequence goes on from NZ_CM178005.1 coordinate 1,757,400, forward strand.
TGTTGGAGACGACCGAGGCCAGCTCGGCATCGCTGTTGTGCGCATCGCGGCGGGCTATACGGTAAGCCAGACGGTTATCGCGACCCTGATGGTATTGCTCAAGGATGGCATCCAGATATCGACAGTTGGCGTTCATGGCCCTGTCTAACACGCGCGGTAAGTTACGGAAACGCCAGTCCGGCCAGATAAAGCTGACCGCGGCCCAGGCGATGGCGCAGCCAATAAGGGTATCGATCACACGGGGCAGGGCGACCTCGAAACCTTCACCCAGCAGGTTAAAGCAGAGCAGAACCAGCAGCGTGATGAACATGGTGGCATGAGCGTACTGTACGTTGCGAAACGCGAAGAACAACACGCCGGTGATCACGATCAGGATCAGCTGTCCTTCAATAGACGGCACGAAATAGAGCACCGGAAGGCCGATTGCGACGCCGACCAGCGTGCCGATAATGCGCAGCGCCAGGCGGTGTCGGGTGGCGTTATAGTTCGGCTGGCAGACGAACAGGCTGGTCAGCAGGATCCAGTAGCCGTGGTGCAAACCGGTTATCTGGATAAAAGCATACCCCACGCATAAGACCACGGACATTCGCACCGCGTGGCGAAACAGCGCCGACTCCGGCGTAAAATTGCGGCTCAGCCGCAGCCACATATCGCTAACGCCATGCACGCTGTCATCAGCGAGCTGGTTGTCTATCTCATTGCCCGGCATTGCCATCGCCTGCTCGGACTCAATCGTCGCCAGCTGTGCATCAATCGCCCGCAGGTTGTTCAGCAGAAAACCCAGCGCTTTGATCTGTTCCGGTGACGTTCCACTGGCCTGCACGCGGTCGAGCGCCGCATCAAGATGGCTAAATACCCGTTCGAAGCGTGAGTCATGCTGATAGGGCGTGCGCAGCAGAATGGATCGTGCGAGCTGCTGGCATGCCTGAGACTGCATGGACAGCAGGCGCTGGAAGCGGAACATCACGTCGCTGTAGCGGAACTTCTCGCGCAGAGCGGCGTACTGAACGTGCGAAGAGCTGGCGCGTTCATGAATATCCTGAGCAGCAAAATAGTAGTGTAAGGTCCTTCGCGTTCCGCGCTGGCCGCGATCCCCGCGCAGACGGGTAAGCAGCGAGGCTTTCGTCTGGTTTAGGGTGGCGACCAGTTGGCCGTTGGCCAGCGCCAGATCGTAAAGCGGCGCCTGGCTTTCTTCCTCGATATCCGGGTCGAACAGTCGGGATTTCAGTTCCAGATAGTGGGCTAACTGCTCAAAGCTGCGGGCGAGATTATCCTGCAGAGGGCGAACCGGGAAGATCAGATGCCCGGTTAACGTCAGCAGGTTATACCAGATGGCCCCCAGCAAGAGCAGAACCGGCTGCTGATACCATTGGTCGTAAAGTGACACTCCCAGCATGGTATAGATGGCGATGAGCAAGGCACCGAAGGCGATAGTGGCATAGCGCTGCCCCAGACCGCCCAGCAAAATAAACCCGCTGGTTGAAAGCGTAAGGCCCAGGGCAAACAGCCAGGGCCAGGGAAAGAGCAACTCAACGGACGCGGAGGCGATAAAAAAACAGACGAGCGTAATCACCAGGTTACGCAAACGGCCAGCCAGGCGATCGTCCAGATCCGCCAGCGCTCCGGCCACCACCCCCAACGTGAGCGGGATGGTGAGTTTCACATCATTCAGCCACCACGGCAGGGCAGCCGTGCCGCAAAGCGCGATAAAAATCCTGACGTTGTAGAGCCAGGCGCTGTTCCAGGTATAACGGCGAAGCAGTGGGCTTAGCATAAACGCGGCCAGTCCTTATTTACTGAAAACGACGACGTGCGTTCGCTTCACGCGCCGCCTGGGCCACTTCGACCGGAACCACCCTGCGACCGACGGGCCAAAGGGCGATGGCGGCGATCTTAAAGTTTGCGAGCCCGACCGGAATACCAATTATTGAGATGCACTGCGCAATACCGGCAAAAATATGCATGATGCACAGCCACCAGCCGAAGAAAATCAGCCACAGAATGTTCAGCAAAGTTCCCCCCGTATTCATCAGGGCGCTCTTGCTCTCCGGGTTCAGTTCGTCTACGTGGATAGCTTCGTTACCGTAGGGGATGAACGAGAGTTTCGTGATTTCCCAGCAGGAACGAGTCAGGGGAAGCGTGAAAATCAGGACGATGCTCACCAGCGTGGCAAAAAGCCAGGAAAGGGTGGTGGCAAAACCGCCCAGCACAAAATTCAACACATTCAGAACGGTACGCATAAACCCTCACTTCCTTTCGATAAAATTAACGCCCAATGATTGTAACGTTTTTTTAGGCTGGAGCACCTTAAAACTGGCAGTTAAACTGTCAGGTAAATTATCTCTTCGTGGATTTGGCGGGACATGGAACTGAAAGCAACTTCATTAGGCAAACGCCTGGCGCAACACCCCTATGACAGAGTTGTTCTGCTCAATGCCGGGGTGAAAGTCACCGGAGAACGCCACGAATACCTTATTCCGTTTAATCAGCTTCTGGCTATTCACTGCAAGCGCGGGCTGGTGTGGGGCGAGCTGGAGTTTGTTCTGCCTGACGATAAAGTCGTGCGTCTTCACGGCACCGAGTGGGCGGAAACCCAGCGTTTCCATCATCACCTGAACGCGATCTGGCAGCAGTGGAGTCACGACATGAGCGTCATTGCCGCTCAGGTACTGCAGCAGGTGCTGGACGATATTGCCCATAGCAACGCGCAACAAACGTGGCTGACACGTCAGCAGACCGCCGGGCTACAGCAAAAGATCCGGCAGGCGCTCTCGGCGCTGCCGCTCTCCGTGACGCGTCTTGATGAGTTCGACAACTGTCGCGACGCCTGGCGTCAGTGTCAGGCCTGGCTGAACGATATGGATAAAAGCCGGCTGGCGCATAATCAGGCCTGGACAGACGCCATGCTCACCCAATACGCCGACTTTTTCAGCACGGTGGAATCTTCACCGCTCAACCCTGCTCAGGCGCGCGCGGTGGTCAACGGCGAGCAGTCGCTGCTGGTGCTGGCGGGGGCCGGAAGCGGTAAAACGTCGGTGCTGGTGGCGCGTGCGGGCTGGCTTCTCACCACCGGGGAGGCCGTTGCCGAGCAGATCCTGCTTCTGGCCTTTGGCCGCAAGGCGGCACAGGAGATGGATGAACGTATCCAGGAACGCCTGCACACCCGGGATATCACGGCCAGAACCTTCCATGCCCTCGCGCTGCATATCATTCAGCAGGGCAGCAAAAAAGTGCCTGCCATCAGTAAACTGGAAAACGACGCGCAGGCGCGGCAGGCGTTGTTTATTAAAACGTGGCGTCAGCAGTGCAGTGAGAAAAAGGCGCAGGCGAAAGGGTGGCGCCAGTGGCTGGAGGAGGAACTCAACTGGGAGGTGCCGGAGGGCAGTTTCTGGCAGGATGAAAAACTGGCGCGTCGGCTCGGCTCGCGACTTGACCGCTGGGTCAGCCTGATGCGAATGCACGGCGGCTCACAGGCAGAGATGATTGAAAGCGCGCCGGAGGCGATCCGCGATCTGTTTTCGAAGCGGGTCAAGCTGATGGCTCCGCTGCTGAAAGGCTGGAAAACCGCGCTGAAAGAGGAAAATGCCGTCGATTTCTCCGGTTTGATCCATCAGGCTATCATCATTCTTGAGAAGGGGCGCTTTGTCAGCCCATGGAAACATATTCTGGTGGATGAGTTTCAGGACATCTCACCCCAGCGTGCTGCACTGCTCTCGGCGCTGCGGGCGCAAAATAAACATACCTCGCTGTTTGCGGTGGGGGACGACTGGCAGGCCATCTACCGCTTCAGCGGGGCGCAGCTTTCACTGACGACCGCGTTCCACCACTATTTTGGCGAGGGTGACCGCAGCGATCTGGACACGACATACCGCTTCAATTCACGAATTGGTGAGATCGCCAACCGCTTTATCCAGCAGAACCCGCATCAGCTGGCAAAGCCGCTCAATAGCCTGCGCCCGGGGGATAAAAAAGCGGTCACCCTGCTGGCGGATGATCAGCTGGAGCCGCTGCTGGACAAGCTCAGCGGCTATGCGAAGCCCAATGAGCGAATCCTTGTGCTTGCGCGCTACCATCACCTTAAACCCGCGGCGCTGGAAAAAGCCGCCACCCGTTGGCCGAAACTGCAGCTTGAATTTATGACCATTCACGCCAGCAAAGGGCAGCAGGCCGATTATGTGATTGTGGTGGGGCTGAAAGAGGGCAGCGACGGTTTCCCGGCCCCGGCTCGCGAGTCGGTCATGGAAGAGGCCCTGCTGCCGGTGCCGGAAGACTTTCCGGACGCCGAAGAGCGGCGTTTGCTGTACGTGGCCATCACCCGCGCACGTCATCGCGTGTGGCTGCTGTTCAATAAAGAAGAGCCATCCGTGTTTGTCGATATCCTGAAGAGTATTGATGTGCCGGTAGCGCGTAAACCATAACGATGTCAGGCAAGATTTTCCAGGCCGGGTAAGGCGTAGCCGCCGCCCGGCAAAAAAGCTACTTCAGTCTTTCGGACAGATAGCGCTGATAGTCCGGAATAAGGATCTCAACCGGCGAGTTAAACTGCGGCGATTCAATGATGAAATCCGCCGTCGACAGGTTCGTCGCCACCGGAATATTCCACACCGTCGCCAGGCGCAGCAGCGCTTTGACGTCCGGATCGTGCGGAACCGCGTTCAGCGGATCCCAGAAGAAGATCAGCACATCAATTTTCCCTTCGGAAATTTGCGCGCCGACCTGCTGATCGCCGCCCATCGGGCCGCTCAGCATCGCATTCACCTCCAGGCCCGTTTCGCGCTGGATCAGGTTACCGGTGGTACCGGTCGCCGAGAGGGCGTGCTTTTGCAGCAACGGCTGATGGCGGCGAACCCAGTTAAGCAGCATTTGTTTACAGTGATCGTGCGCCACCAGCGCAATGTGTTTACGTTCAGGCAGCGTGCGTGTTGTCAGTTCCATAATCATTTCCATCAGGTTAACTGACTACACGATGACGGGAACCGCCTGACCCTGCAAGAGAAAGGCGTAAAAAATGTGGCTTATGATGAAGGTTGCTGCTTTGCCCACTGTAAAAAGCGGGCCCGCGTGTCGGGATCGGCCTGCTGGAACCAGAATTTAAGACGCTGTTCCGTCAGCGTCTGGGACTGCGGCGGAATAACGTCCAGTTCCGAGACGCCGGATAACAGCGTACTGTCGTCCGCCATCATGGTGGCAAACTGCGGAAGGGAGGCACGTTTGCCGGCTTTGTTATAGACCTGCGTCGCGGCCTCGTAGTCCGGGCTTTTCGGGGAGTGGGTCAATGCCAGAATATCCAGCTTCACCGGAATCGGCATCGCGTTCCCGTCCAGCAGCTCAACGCGCGGCGAGGCGTCAAAGGCCGCTGATTCCTTCTCCGTTTCAAGGCGAGGCAGGGTAATGTTCACCTGACTGATTTGCCGGGTGTTAAAGCTGACAATCAGCGGCGGAGAGATGTACATCCGTTGCTCATGGTTGTTCAGGCCGATCGATTTTTCGACCCGGAACACCAGCTGATGCGGCCCGTTATCTAATTCAATGCTGTCAGCACCGCGCAATAACGAGCTGGAGACCTTTTTTCCGTCCAGTACCAGGAGATCAATATCGCCAGAAAGCCGGAGCGTGGTGGCAAATACGCAGACCGGCATCACTAACGCAATCAGAGCAGTGGCAATACCGGTTTTCATAGAAGGCTCCCGTCAGAAATCCTTTCGCCGCATTAATGTATCTAAATCTTTCGATAATCACGTTTACTAACATATAGACATATTTCGCCGTTTTGCCCTCATACAACTGTATGGGATGGATGGTTGAGATGTGCGCTTTGGCGTACACTTTTAAAAAAGCCAGGAGAAAAACCATGAAAGAGAACGATATTGCCGAGATTCTGACATCCACGCGTACCATTGCGCTGGTGGGCGCGAGCGATAAACCCGACCGTCCAAGCTATCGGGTGATGAAATACCTTCTCGATCAGGGCTATCACGTTATCCCGGTGTCGCCAAAAGTGGCGGGGAAAACATTGCTGGGTCAGCAGGGTTACGCCACGCTCGCTGACGTGCCGGAAAAAATCGATATGGTCGATGTCTTCCGTAATTCCGAGGCTGCATGGGAAGTGGCGCAGGACGCTATCGCCGTAGGGGCGAAAACGCTGTGGATGCAGTTAGGTGTAATTAACGAGCAGGCCGCCGTGCTGGCGCGTGATGCGGGATTGAAGGTCGTCATGGATCGCTGTCCGGCGATCGATATTCCCAGACTGGGTCTGGCGAAATAATAAAAAAAAGCCCGTCATCGGGCTTTTTTTACACGCTTAGTTCCGCAGGCGCGGAGCCTGTAACTGTTTGCGGATAGTCTGAGCAAGTTCATCCATCGTGGGTTGTTCCGGATGCTCTTCCTGCAGCTCGCTACTCAGCTGCGCTTCGGCAAGGTAGGTATGAACGGGTTGTCCGTCGTCACCTTCCATCACCACATGGTACCAGGGCGCAGCGCGAAGCTCTGCGTTCACCGCCAGCTCGTCTGCTGACGGTTCATCAAGGGAATACTCCGGGTCGATATCCACGACCACACCCAAATACCCTAGCAAAGTGTGGCGGACCTGCTGGCCGATACCGAATTTGCTGGCAATCATAGTCACCTCCCGGGAAACACTACTTACACATTACGTGTGGGCAATATTTCTCTTTTCAAGTTACATGACGCGACAGGCAAACCCTTTCAGATACAGTCCTTCCGGGTAGGTAGCAATCACGGGGTGATCGGCTGCCTGACGGAACTGCTCTATAAATTGTACATCACGCCCGGCATCTATTGCGGCATCGGCGATGATTTTTTGGAATAAATCGGTGGTCATCAGGCCGGAGCAGGAGAAGGTGAGCAGAACCCCGCCCGGATTCAGCAGCTGGATAGCCAGCATGTTGATATCTTTATACCCGCGGCACGCGCCCATCAGCTGGCTTTTGTTTTCCACAAACTTTGGCGGATCCATCACGATGACGTCGAACTTCTCGCCCTGATCGCGATATTTACGCAGCAGCTTGAACACATCATCGCGGACAAACTCCGCTTTGCTCAAGTCCAGCTTGTTTAGCTCGACGTTCTGTTTTGCCACGTCCAGCGCTTCCTGCGAGGTGTCCACGCTGACCACCTGAGCACAGCCTCCCATCAGCGCCGAAACGGCAAAACCGCCGGTGTAGGAGAAGCAGTTCAGCACGCGTTTGTCGGCAACATACTGACGCGTAGCCAGACGGCTGTCGCGCTGGTCAAGGTAGTAACCCGTTTTGTGCCCGCCCTGAATATCCACCAGCAGCTTCATGCCGTGCTCTTCAATTGGCAGCAGGGCAGGCGGCAGTTCACCCGTGACCGGCCCCTGAGTCAGCTCCATACCCTCTTTTTTGCGCACCGCCACATCGCTGCGGTCGTAGATAGCGCATTCAGGGAACAGGGTTTGCAGCGCGCTAATCAGCGCGGCACGCTGGTATTCCGCCCCTGCGCTCAGGAGCTGCAGCACGAGGAAGTTACCGAAGCGGTCAATGGTGACGCCCGGCAGGCCGTCGGATTCACCGGCAATCAGGCGGTAGCTGTCCAGACCGTCGCGCTTTGCCAGCCAGTCGCGCCACTGCTGCGCCTGCTGAAGACGGCGGACGAAGAAATCGATATCGATGGTTTCATCTTTATCAAAGGTCCAGACGCGAGCACGGATCTGGGACGCTGGCGAGTAGGCGCCTCGCGCTAACCATTTCCCCTGGTGGTCAACGATATCAATGGTTTCACCGAGGCTGGCTTTGCCTTCCATACGGGCAACCGCGCCGGAAAAGACCCAGGGATGACGGCGCAGTAATGATTTCTCGCGCCCTTTGGTTAACACTAAACGGGAAAACCTTGTAAAATCTGTTTTTTGGCTTTCTTCTGATGTATTCATTAGGTACTCCCATGGAAAAACGCAAACTGTATAGTTATATACGTTGGTCAAGTGATAAACAGGCAAAAGGTTCATCATTGCAACGACAGTTGGAAACGGCGCGTAGAGTAGCACATGAAAACGGTTTAGAGCTTATTGAAATCATCGATGCCGGATTGTCTGCGTTTAAATCTAAGCATCTTGAAAAGGGCAGTTTAGGCGCATTTATCGAGGCAGTTAAAGAGGGGGAAGTCGCTAACGATTCATGGCTTACAGTCGAAAGTTTAGATCGGATAAGTCGCAATACAATTCTGAAAGCACAACTGATCTGCCCCCAGGTTTAGATACAACCTTCAGTTAGTAATGTCGGTTGGTTTTTCTTCATATTTCCTGTTTCGCCAGTCCGTTGCGAATTCAGCTGGTGTCTGGTAATCCAGCGATGAATGGGGACGGCACTCGTTATAATCCTGCCGCCAGTCATTAATCGTTTTCCGGGCATGAAGAACATCGCTGAACCCGTGTTCATTCAGACACTCATCGCGAAAGCGTCCGTTAAAACTCTCAATAAATCCGTTCTGCGTTGGCTTACCTGGCTGGATAAGCCGTAGTTCCACACCATGCTCAAAGGCCTATTGATCGAGCGCGCGGCAGGTAAATTCCGGGCCCTGATCGGTTCTCTTATTGTAGCCGGATAGCCCCTAAACAGCGCGATGCTGTCAAGAATACGCGTGACCTGAACGCCTGAAATACCGAAAGCAGCGGTGATCGTCAGACACTCCTTCGTGAAATCATCTACACAGGTCAGGCACTTGATCCTCTGACCGTTGGCCAGTGCGTCCATAACGAAATCCATCGACCAAGTTAGGTTCGGCGCATCCGGGCGCAGAAGCGAAAACCGTTTGGTTGCCAGCCCTTTACGGCGTCGTCTGCCTTTTACGCTCAGTCCATTAAGGTGGTAAATACGGTATACCCGCTTGTAATTGACGTGAAGGCCCTCCCGACGCAACCGCTGCCAGATTCGGCGGTAGCCAAAACGCCTGCGCTCCAGTGCCAGCTCAGTGATGCGCCCTGATAAATGCGCATCAGCTGCCGGACGCTGAGCCTCATAGCGGCAGGTCGAAAGGGACAAACCTGTAAGCCTGCAGGCACGACGTTGCGACAGACCGGTCGCATCACACATAAACTCAACGACTTCCCGCTTCTGGCCTGTCGTCAGTACTTTCGCCCCAGAGCCACCTGAAGTGCCTCCTTATCCAGCATGGCTTCGGCAAGTAGCTTCCTGAGGCGGGCGTTCTCCTCTTCAAGAGATTTGAGCCGCTTCACCTCAGGAACTTCCATGCCACCAAACTTTTTGCGCCAGGTGTAGAAAGTGGCGTCGGAAAGGGCGTGCTTACGGCAGAGCTCACGGGCAGAAACTCCGGCTTCCGCTTCGCGAAGAATACTGATGATCTGATCGTCGGAAACACGCTTCTTCATGGGGATGTCCTCATGTGGCTTATGAAGAAATAACTAACATCGGGGTATATTAATCAACGGGGAGTAGGTCAGCTGCATTTACATTTATTTACATAAATTCACTTTATCCATACATTTCTGTCGTGTGATAGTGAAATAGCACTTTATGTTAAAATGGAAAAGAGGGATTTTTATGTCAAATATCAGAGAATTAACTTTAAGTGAAATAGAACTGGTCAGTGGTGGTGGAAACTCTGGCGACCATGAACACAACTACAACAAACAATCTCAAACTGGAGCACGTAACACTCTGGGACGGAATGCACCGACACATATTTACAGTGACCCAAGCACAGCTAAATGTGGTGATGCTGTCTTCAGTGGGATGGTAGGTGGTGCAATCAAAGGTGGCCTTGTTGGAATGGCCAGAGGAACTATTGGTGGAGCAGTTGTTGGCCAGTGTCTCTCCGGTGGTGGAAATGGTAACGGAGGGGGAAACAAAGCTGGTTCCAGTAATTGTTCAGGAGGTAACTTTGGTGGTACCTGTAGCCGATAAGTAAGTATCAACGGAGGATGCTACAATGGTTATTAAAATAATGTCTTTTATCTTAAGTTTATTACTGGGTTTTGCGCTATTAAGTGGCTCCTCCATTATTGACCTATCTTGGTTTTCCTTTCCTGAGGAGTTTTCAAAGATAATAATTACATTGATCACCTTGTTTTCCACTGCTAAATTTACTGATATGATTTTAGCAAAAATAAAAACTTTCATAAAGTGACGCCCTTGTAATGAATGAGCGTACGAGCCAGTTTATATATAGTAAACAAAGCACTATCGTTTTTCTTGTAGTGGTTATTATATCAACCATTGTAACTCTATCCCCAGCCTTTACGCTGCGTTATGTCGGGCTGGACACAGCTTTTACTATTGTTTTCATTACAGAGATTCTAATTTCTACTTTCGTTTATTTGTTTTGCCTGAAAAATATCCCTGGGTGTCGAATAAAAGTAAGTGCAAGCCCAGCCTCAGTAAAATTTTCAGCTGCGTCATTTCTTATAATTATTTTTATACAACTTGCTGTTTATTGCTACAGAGACTATTTATACCATTACGAACCATCACAGATAAACTGGATCACAGTTTTAGTGATGACAATAGTAGTACCCTATTATGAGGAAATTATCTACAGAGGATGTGCCTTCGAAGTTGCATGCTCAATTTACCGGAAGAATCTGGTTATTCCGTGTGTAATAACATCTTTGTTTTTTTGTCTAATGCATGGACAGTATTATGATATGCTGGATCAGATCATTCTGTTTTTTGTTTCGATGTTATTGTTCGCGGTTAAAATAAAAAGCAAATCTCTTTTCTATCCTATATTGATACACTCAGGCATGAATGGGTTTGTTATATTGTTAAATATTCAGAACGTTTTATAACTATGAGTATATTCAGGGAGGAAGCATTAAATCATCATAATGATACCGGGTACGGAGATATTGTCTTACCCGCTTCATTCGGCATGTCAGTATGCGCCGTTACTACAATATTCTTGGTTCTGAGCGTCGCATTATTCGTTTATTTTGGTAGCTATACTCGCAAGGCACATCTTACAGGCATCGTTATGCCTTCATCCGGACTGGTGAAAATAACACCTCAATATGCAGGGTACGTCACGGGACAGACTGTTTCAGAAGGTCAGCACGTCATTGCAGGTGAGTCCGTTTACCATATCAGCGGCGAGCATTATAACGAACAGGGCACAGGTACGCTGGCTGCCATGAGCATATCCTTGAGAACTCAATATGCCATGCTGTCTTCTCAACAGGCTCTGGAATTGCGTGACAACAGTCAGCAGCAGCAAGCCATACAACAGCGAATTGTCTCCCTGAAACCTCAGATTAACAGTGCAGAGCAGCGTTTGTCGCTTGCCGAGCATCAGGTTGCGCTGGCTGTGTCCGTCATGGAACGCTATAAAAAACTTGCCGGCACGCATTACGTTTCTGATATCGAATACCAGCAGAAACAGATTGACGTCTCCACGGCACAGCAAAACGTTGAGGATCAACGTCAGGGGCTTCTGCAACTACACACAGCAATGGAGTCTGCTGAAGATGATCTTACCCATCTCATCGTACAGGGCGAAAGCCGGAAAGCTGAACTGGACAGGCAGTTGCAGGGTATAAGACAACAGCAGGATGAACTGGCCGGACAGGAGCATTTTACGCTGAACGCTCCAGTATCCGGAACCGTTGCCGCCGTTCTGATCAGACAGGGACAGTCGGTCAGGGCATCTGAACCTGTCATGACGCTTGTCCCCGACAATGCTCGTCTGCAGATAGAACTCTATGCCACCAGTCAGAACGCTGGCTTCGTCCAACCGGGGCAACGTGTTGCCCTCCGATTCGCCGCTTTCCCCTATCAGAAGTTTGGTGTTCAGTACGGGACTATTCGAGAGATAAGCCGTACAACGCTGACGCCGTCAGATTTAATCTCCGTATCCCCTGTCACCTGGAAGGAGAATGAAGGGCACTACCGTGTCATTGTCGAACCTGAGAATACTTTTATTCTGGCTTATGGAAAAAAAGAACCTCTTCGACCCGGTATGACCCTTGAGGGGGACGTCAGTTTGGATACGCGTCATTTGTGGGAGTGGCTTACAGAACCGCTCTGGAGCCTGAAAGGAAAACTGTAATGGGATCACTGAACTGGACAGGGAAAAGACGGCTTCCCCTCATCCGCCAGACAGAGTCAGCGGAGTGTGGCCTGGCGTGTCTGGCAATGATGGCCAGCTGGCACGGTCTGCAGACGGATCTACCCACGCTCCGTGAACGCTTCAGTATCAGTACTCAGGGAATGACCCTGCAGAGACTGATTGAATGTGCAGCCGGTATCCATTTGTCTTCCCGCGCCGTCAGGCTGGAGCCGGAAGACCTGAAGTCTCTTTCTTTACCCTGTATTCTCCACTGGAACATGAATCATTTCGTTGTACTTCATAAGGTTCGCGGTAGCAGGCTGGTTATACATGATCCCGATAAGGGGAAGGTGACAATTTCCCTGACGGACGCAGGGAAGCACTTCACCGGCGTCGCGCTGGAGCTGATGCCAGCCAGCGATTTCACCGCCAGGGATGAAAGAAAGAAAATTCGTCTGCGCCAGCTGACAGGAAAAACACCCGGCCTGCTGCCGGCAATGTCACGCATCATCGTTTTTGCCCTGGCACTGGAGATACTGACATTAGGAAGTCCTCTTCTCAACCAGTTGGTGATTGATGAGGTCCTGGTTGCCGCCGATCGAAGCCTGTTGACCGTTATTATCATCGCCCTGTTGTTGCTGTCACTTACCCAGATGCTGCTGTCGCTGGCCCGTCAGTGGGCCAGTCTCACCCTGTCTGTTAATTTTAATATGCAGTGGACTGCCCGGGTGTTCCATCATCTGGTCCGTCTCCCTCTCTCCTGGTACGATGCACGCAGTAAGGGGAGTATTAACGCGCGTTTTGATGCGGTAGATACCATCCAGCAGGCGCTGACCACGCAGGTACTTGAAGGCATTCTGGATGTGCTGCTTGTGGTGACTGCACTCTGTATGATGTTGTTATACAGTCCTGAAATGACGCTGATAGCGGTACTGGCAGCCGTCATCTACGGCGTGCTGAGAGTGCTCTGGTATCCGTCTCTTCGACAGTCTGCAGAAGACGCTTGGGATGCTGGTGCCAGGGAATCAGGATATTTTCTTGAAACCCTTAACGGGATCCTAAGCCTGAGAATAAACGGTGTGACTGCATTTCGGGAAGCCGCCTGGCTGAATCTCAACGTCACCCGGAGAAATACGCAGTTGCGCCAGAGTCGTCTGCTGATGTGCTATGACATTGCGCACACCTTGACCGGCAGTGTGGTATCGGCGGTTATTTTGTGGAAGGGTGCTGGCGAGGTGATGAATGGCACTTTTACTGTCGGTATGTTGGTTGCCTATTTGTCTTATCAGATGCGTTTTTCTTCGAGTATTAGCAGCCTTACTGACAAGTTTTTTTCCTGGCGAATGCTTGATGTTTATAATGAGCGTCTGGCTGACATTGTGCTAACCCAAACAGAAGGGCATCAGCAACGGTCCGTTCATGAAGATGTCAGTACTTCTGTCATTACCTCCGTAGTCAGTGGGACTCCGAAAGCTCATCCCCCGTTATCTATCGAGCACATCGTATTCAGCCACAAGGGCGGGAACAAACCGATACTTCGCGGAATTTCACTGGTGCTTCAGCCAGGTGAAGTAGTGGCCATTACGGGTAAATCTGGGTGCGGAAAATCGACGCTGGTAAAACTTATCTTGGGAATTCATATTCCTGATGAAGGGACAATCAGAACATTTGGCATACCGCAAACGCACCCCGATTATTTTCAGGTACGACGGCGGATTGGTACCGTATTGCAGGATGATCACCTTTTCAGAGGATCCATTGCAGATAACATCATTTTCTTCAGCGAAGACCGCAATCAGGAAAGAATGATCCAGTGTGCCCGTCTGGCGCTAATTGACACTGATATCATGGCAATGCCGATGGGATATCAGACATTAATCGGTGAAACCGGTGGTGTACTCTCCGGAGGGCAAAAGCAACGTATTTTGCTGGCAAGAGCGTTGTACAAACAACCGGGGTTTTTGTTACTGGACGAAGCGACCAGCCACCTTGATGTTGAGAGTGAAATACAGATAAGCCAGACACTACGCCAGTTGGGGCTACCTGTCCTGCTGGTTGCCCATCGCCCGGAAACCATTGCCTCTGCCGACCGGGTTCTGTATCTCGCAGATGGATATTTGGAAGAACAAAAATGCCAGTACACAGGTAATAACGATTATATAGTTTATGAAGCCAATGATGATAATGTGGTTAAGGAGACCTGACTATGGAATATGCTATATTCAGCGGGATATTTACACTCGCATGACCAAAAGAAAGTATGCAATATCTGCACCTTGCTCAGGGCGGGCGGTCATATCCGAGAGCATTCTTCCGATCTAATTCAAATATAATTAGCTTACTAACTCCTTCTTAATGCGGTAGAACGTTGCACGGCTGATACCTGCAGCTTTCATGATGTGGGCTGGTTTAACATTCTGCGCCAGCATTTCACGCACTGTATCACGGGCTTCCATATCTTTTTCTTTTCCCGTATACAAGCCTGCCTGTTTTGCTCTTTCGATCCCCTGTGCCTGGCGTTTACGGCGGGTTTCATAATCTTGTCGTGCCATTGTCGCAAGGATATCGATCATCATAGCATTGACGGCCCGAAGAATGCCGCTGGTAACGTCGTTACCGTACATTTCAACCATCTGCCAGCTTGTTGGCAAATCCATTATTTGCTGTTCTGTCGATTTCAGGGAGATGGCGCGTAGAGTAGCACATTCAGCCAGGCGCAATCATCTGCGGATGCCGTTGAGCGTTTCGGCACAAAATCAAATCGCTTAAGCACATTACGATATTGCAGCCAGCATTACAGTGGGGCTTCCGGTACAGCAGAGGGAGCACCTATGAAAAAGCGAAGTGTGATCGCATTAGCCGCTCTGGCGGCAATCAGTTTTCAGGTTTCAGCGGCAACGCCTTTCAGCATCACCAGTCAGGATATTTCCGGCGAGCGCCATTTAGCGCAGCCGCAGGTATTCGAGGGATTCGGCTGCCACGGCGGTAACCAGTCCCCGCAACTGGCGTGGAAAAGCCCGCCCGCCGGTACGCAAAGTTTTGCCGTTACGGTATATGACCCGGATGCCCCCACCGGCAGCGGCTGGTGGCACTGGACCGTAGCCAATATTCCCGCGAAGACAACGACGCTGCCCGCTGGGGCCGGAAACCCTAATGGCGAGAAATTACCTGCCGGTGCGGTGCAGGGGCGTAATGATTTCGGTTATTCTGGATTCGGCGGCGCATGTCCGCCCGCAGGAGATAAGCCTCACCGTTATCAGATTACCGTCTGGGCGCTTGACGTGGATAAACTGCCTGTCGACAAAAATGCCAGCGGCGCGCTGGTCGGCTTTATGCTTAATAGTCACGTTCTGGCAAAGGCGCAGTTAACCGCAACCTACAGCAGATAAGGATGAACCGGTGCAGGAGTTCCATTTTCGACATAAACACCTGACGGCGGGTGAAGTGACCGCCAGCAAAATGCATCGCCTGCACCAGGTTAAGCTCTTTTTTCCGGCCATTTGTCATATCACGCATGGCAGCAAGGTGATTGTGCAGGACGACAACCGACTGGTGGCAACCCGGGATGAGCTGATTATTATCCCGGCCAATACGGCGATGGAGATTATCAATCAGCCTGTAAACGGTCTGTTTCACTCGGATTTGCTGATGTTGTCCCCGGAGATCGTCGCCGAGTTTAAGACGCATTACCTGAAATCCTGGCCGCGCACGACGCTGCATTCGCTTTGTGCTCCGCTGAGCGAAGGGCTGGCGTTTATGTGGGATAACCTGCTGCACGCCGTGCGTCAGGAGCTACCGGAGGCGTTGCAAAAACATCAGGCCTTCGGTTTGTTGCTGGCCTTGCTGCATGACGGCGTGGCAGGTCCGCTGCTTGTTGAGCGGAGCAGTAACCTGACAGAGCAGGTGCGGCAGTTCATTATGCTGTCGCCCGCCAGAGCCTGGACCGCGCAGGACGTCGCCAGCCGTCTCGCATTAAGCGTACCGACGCTGCGCAGGCGGTTACGCGAGGAGTCGCAGAGTTTTCGCCAGATTGTCGAGGAGGTGAGGATGGCCGTTGCTTTGTCGCAGCTACAGTCAACCCGATTACCGATTGGCGAAATCGCATTACAATGTGGGTATCTTTCCAGCTCTCGTTTCACCGCCCGTTTCCGGCAGCACTATGGTTGTTTGCCGAAAACGCTACGTTAAGGAGAAGAAAAATGTCAAAAGTCTGCACCATTGCCTGGGTTCACGGCGTCGTTCAGGGCGTCGGGTTCCGCTACAGCACTCAGCGCGAGGCCGTTCAGCTTGGGCTTACGGGATACGCGCGAAATATGGACGACGGCAGCGTTGAGGTGGTCGCCTGCGGCGAAGCGGAGCAGGTCGACAGGCTGGTGGCGTGGCTTAAGGCGGGCGGGCCGCGCAGCGCCCGGGTTGATAAAGTCTTAACGGAACCGCATCAACCCGGCCGGGAGTACGTTAACTTCGGTATACGCTACTAAATGCACTTCACCGGTTTTGGCAGGCCGGCAATTTTAGTGGCCTGTTTTGCCGGGCCTTTCGGGAACAGGCGATACAGATAGCGGCTGTTGCCTTTCTCTTCGCCGAATTTGTTGGCCATCGCCTTGACCAGCATGCGGATCGCCGGAGAGGTGTTGAATTCGAGATAGAATTCACGCACGAAACGGACTACTTCCCAGTGTTCGGGAGAGAGGGCGATGCCTTCGTTTTCGGCGATTTTCTCCGCCAGCGGCTCGCTCCATAGCGTCGTGTCTTTCAGATAGCCTTCGCTATCGGTCTCAATTTCCTGGCCTGCAAAAATGAACATAGTGCTCTGTCGATAAAGTAAAAACCGCCCCTAGTCTAGCAAATAAGGGGCGGAGTGAGAAACCTCGACCTACAGAAGAAGCTGGAGCAGATTATTGGCATTAAGCTTTTTCAGTGCGTTGCATTTATACGTTGATACCTGTTTTTCGCTCATCTGCGTCATATGCGCGACATGCCTTACCGATTGTCCGTTCACCAGCCTGTCGAGAACGTTGAACTCCATGCCCGTCAGGCAACAATTCAGGGTCCGCACCCGGCGGGGCTCTCTGGCAAGCAGATATGCCGCATCCGCAACGGCAATCCGGTCGTCAATGATATATAAGGTCAGCGCGGCAAACCGCTTTCGCAGATGGGTAGCCAGCGCCCAGCCTTTTTCATTGCACACCAGATACACCGTTCCTTCCCAGCGCCTGGCCTCCAGCTGCAGCAGAATGTCGACCAGCGCCAGATGCGCCCCCGAGACGGAAAAGCGGCAGCGAACAACGAGGGTGTCGCAGGCCAGCAGCGAACGGCACCACTTTACAGTACCGCTCTCAACCTGCGTCTGAGCGTTACGACGCAGAAGGGCATAGCGCAACCCTTCTGCATAAAAACGATTATTGTCGAGAATGGCGTAACTCACGATGGCCTCTTTATAAGGTACTGGGCGTATAGATAACGCGCAGCGTGCCGGTGTAATCCCCGGCATTTTTACTGCTGGCAGCAAACGCGGGCGTTTTCAGAACGATGGGGGCGGGGACACAAAGTACGCTCTCCCGTCCACCCGGCAGTACAACCTGACGCAGATATTGCGGGTCATTAGTGCCCTGCCAGACCAGCGTTTTGCCATTCGCCGCGGTTTCTGCTGCGCCCGTTACCGGGTTGATCACCGTAACCTGATAATCGAGCCGATCCCGCGCTTCGGTCTGGCTTCCACCGCGTCGTCTGACGGAAAACGCCCCCTCAGTACGGCCCGTTGCCGCTAAACCGTCATCCTCAAAGCGCAGATAGACGCGCGTGCTGGCACTGTTTTTGCCGTCATACAGGCACATATCCAGCGCGCTCTCGCCCTGGATTTCGCTGCCGCCGGGCCGCCCCGGAAAATGGGTCAGATTGAGGTTAACCATCGGGGTTGAGTGGGGGAACGCCGGCAGATAAATCTGCTGGTTACCCGGATCGACCACCTCAATACGTATCGTCGCCTGCCAGCGGGCAATGGTGAGGTAGCCTGGGCATCCGACGTTGGCATCGTTAAAGTTGCCCCCGCACTCGGCGCTTCCCCATTCGCGCAGGTTCTGCTTCAGCGTTGCGGTCCAGATACCCGGCTGGGCGAGCTTGTCCAGTTCGCCTTTAACGATGTAAAAATCAAAATAGGGCTCCCGCTTCCAGGCCGAGAGAATGTCGGTTCCGCCGGTGACAAAGCTGGCAAAGGTGAAAGTTATATTATTGAAAAACATATGTTTTTCACCATAGACCTTCACATCTGCAGTTTTATTTGTCGACGCGTTGGTAAAACGCAGCGTAATGGCGTAGGGGGCGGCCGGGTTCGCGGGAAACCAGACCGGTGCTGTCATACACGCCCCGTACGTCGGGTCGGTGCGGGACTCGCAGGTCAAGGTGTTGCGTCCCCACTTTTGCGGGTCGATAGTGTCGTAACCGCTCGGTTCATGGACCCAGATATCAAAACGCGCAGGCGGCACCGCGCGATCGTAGCTAATCCCTACGCTGGAGTTTCTTCCGGCAGGGACTCCCGCCAGCGTCTGGCAGCTCCACAAGGTCAAAAAAAGCAAAATAAAGAGGTAGTTGTTCACATCATTTCCCTTTGGTGAGGTGCTCTGCATTCATGGCCGTAGGCCCCGTCGGCACGTTACGTCCGGCGAGCATCAGTTGCGCCTGGTGCTGGACCGAATCCGGCAGGGCGGAGAAGGTGAGTTCCCGACACGGGATCGACCCGACGTAACGCACCACGTCGCGCATGCTTTTTACGCTCAGCTCACACTGATAAAACTGCTGCTGACGCACCAGATAAAGGTTGCGGAGCAGGGCGTCGCTCTGGGCGCTGAAACCGCCATTGCCGAGATCGTTCCAGCCGTTCACGTTAAGCGGCACGCCGCCAACGAACGGTGAATGATGTTCGTCAGTGAGCTGGCCGAGCCAGGTGTAGCGGGTGGTGGTTTGCACGTCCCGGCGAAGCATTTTGCCCGGCACCATAAAGAGCGTTCGGCTCCCGGAACCCTGCGTGATTTCACTGCTGGCACCTGATGAGACGTTCAGCGACTCATTAACCGTCAGCGTTGTTGGCTGATAACCAGGCACCGCAAAAAGGGCGCGGCTGTTGGCCGGGATATCCGCGCTGCCGCCGTTATCCAGCGAGACGGCGACGCGTGAATCCCGGGAGTCCTCAGGCGTAGCCACGTTTACCGCAACGGCAGAAGCCGGGCGTCCGTCGCCCCAGCGGCCAAGCCACAGCCCGGAGCGCGACAGGGCGAGGGTGGAGCTGTAGTTGCCGCTGCTGCTTAACGTATGGCGCCGATCCTGGCGATCCCACGCGTCGCTCACCGTCAGGCTGGCGTTACCAAAACGTCCGCCCTGGCGCGTATACGCCGAGGCGTTGAGCGAATCGCTGTTGATCCCCGACGCGCTCAGGCCGTATTCATTCTCGCCGCGCGCGTCGGCATACCAGTTATGCGCCACGTTGTAGCTCAGCTGGTTTTTCTGATTCTGCTGGTGCTGCCAGGTTGCCCCAAGCGAGGTATAGCCTGACGCATCGCCCTGACGCTTATGCGCAAGTGAGAGGCTAACGCTCAGATAGCCGCCTTTGTCTTTCCCGTCGCGAGAGTGGTCGTTGCGCATAAACAGGTTAATGCTGCTGTTGATGTTCAGACCGCGCGCGCTAAAGGTATTACTCAGCCCGCCCTGCCAGGCCTGCGTGCGGGAGTGGGTCACATACACCGGCTCCCACGGCAGGCCAGCGTCGTGACGATCGTCATGGTCAGGCAGTTCCCGGCGCGTAACGTAGCGCCCTTCGTTGCGGTTATCCGAATACCCCAGGTTGGCGTACCACGTGCCAACAGGCACGGAGAACATGACCGAGAGGCTACGATAACAGCCGTTGACGGCGTCAAAACCTGCGCTGCGGGTATTACAATTTTCAGCGGATAACGCGTTGCGGTAGAAGCTCAGCGAAAACCCGTCGTTATAGCTGATTTGCTGAATATTGCCGCGCTGACCCCTGCTGCCGTAGAGGTGGCTAAAGCGCGTGCTTAACACCCCGTCGATCGGACCCGCGTTAAAGCCGCGGCTCCAGTCGAGGGCATTTTCCAGAAAATGTTGTCTTTTCAGGACGGTTGCGCCGCTGGTCAGCGCCAGCGTCGGGGTTACGGGCAGGCGTACGCCCGCCTGCGCGACCGGGCTGCGTACGTCATTAGGATCGTTATTGGCCGTTTCTCCTGTCTGCATAAACCACTCGACGCGGTCGAATGGCGTAATGCCCGTACGGGTAAACGGAACCTGCTCGGTACGCGTCAGACGGTTATTTTCGTAAACTGACAGCGTCACGGTATAGCTTCCATCAGGAAACGCGCGGGTATCCAGGGTTTGCGCCCCGGCATTGAGGTAAAAGCTGGCCAGAAGCTCCTTGCCGCGGCGCGCGTCGATGCGCGCATCGTGCGAAAGCAGCACCGTAACGGGCGTGCCCTTCGATTGCTGAACCGGGTTGATCCAGGCCCGGGTCGAGCCCGCGCGCAGGCCACGAATTTTGCCCAGCGGCAGTTGGCTGAGGTTAATATTTCCCCCGGCGTTGCTGAACAGATCGCGCGTATCCATCTCGCCTATCTGTGCATAATATTCACGCCATAAATCCTGGCGGAACCAGACATTGTTAACGGTTATTTCCTGCTGCTGCTGGTGACGCGAGCGTTGTCCCAGCCAGGTCCAGTCGAGGTTAAGATAGCCGTCCCGGGTCAGCGCCAGTGCCCCGTTGCCCTGAATGGTGGCGGACTGATAATCCCTGTCGGCAACAAAATTGATATTTTGCTGATGAATCAACGCATTCTCGGTCTCCTGCGTGGGCTGATACCACTGGTTTTCCACCGAGGGCTTTGGCAAAAAGCGCTTATCAAAAAACAGGTTTATACGGGCATTGTTTTCGTCATAGATGATGGCCGCACGGCGGGTTTCGAGATAATCACACCCCGTCGCGGAGCCGTTGCTGCTGCAGGCCAGGTTGCCGTTACGGGCAAGCGGAACGGCCAGCGCCGCGGAAACGGAGCCGATAAGGGCAGGATCGTCATTAAACTGACGTTTGATGGCCGCGACCACGGTTTCAGGCGCGACAAAACTGACCGTTTCAAGATTGATATCGGTTTCAAAAAGGTCAAGCGACTCGCCGTATAAGCTCACTTCTGTCCACATGCGCTGCGTTTTTGCCAGGTCCTCGAATCCGGCCGGGACGGCCATCTCAGCGCAGGCGAGGTGGACAGATGCGGGTAATAAAGCAACAAAAAGGAGAGTATTTCTGTGAAACGCCATGAACGAGCCTCGACATCATCCTGACGTCAGAGGGCGGGCGCCCTCTGACGTTATTCCTTAGGTGCTGTGGTGTTACGCACCGCCTTCCGTGGTGGTCGCCTGAGTCAGCATCAGGCTCACAACGCCGCTGTACTGGCCGGTTTTCAGAATGCCTTTGGTAGTCTGGGAAATGGTCAGAGGCAGAACCGCAGAACCGTTTTCGACGCTGCCCGGGAACAGTTCGGTTCCGGTAAATTCGGCATCGGTGGTGGAGAGGGTTTTATCACCGAGAAGCACCGTCATCGGTACAATCTGATCCCCATCTGTGTTGGTGAGCTTAGCTGCGCTAACGAGGCGTACTTTGACGTTACTGGTAGCGGAGTTGGACCATACCTTGGTGTTCAGGCGGTAGCTTTCCAGGCCACGACCCGGCAGATACTGCATGTCGATGCTGGCTGGCAGCGGCGTGTTATCGGCCTGGGTCATATCCAGCTGTGAATCAACGCTGGCGTTGACGGTAATATCTTTCTGAATCGCCAGCGCGCTGGCAGATGTGGTCATCGCGGCAACGATCATCAGAGGTTTAATAAATTTACGCATTGATATCTCCATATTTTACAAATGAGCACCCTGGCTCTTTAAACAAACCACAAGGGTTCTTACAGTGACGTCGTGTTATTGCACGACGGGTAAGTCAGCTTCTTCAGCGGTTTTTTTCACCCAGTTGAAGTAGCGGAATTTGTATTTCTTGCCGTTTACCTGATTAAGCGTTTTTAATTTCCGCTCGGTATCCGGGTAAATCGTGGCGTCTTCTTTAATCCATTTACAGGTGTCGTCTGACTGACAAATACCTATCTCCCTGAGCGGCACGCGCAGGGTGCCGGCATTAGTGACGGTCCCCCGTGCGGGATTGATATGCAGCGAAACGCGCTCCGTGGCAGGGGCCAGATGTACCAGCGCCCCCCAGATAACATTGACCCCTAGCCTTGCCGTCGCTGCCGTGCTTTCGGGCTGGCCGGGAATAATGCTGTCCGGCTGTTTTACCCCTTCAAAATAGACTCGCCAGGTGGTCTCTTTTTCCGGCGGCGTCAGTGAAACAAGGCGCACCACGCGCATTGCGCCTGCCGCCAGGGCAAATTTATCGGGCGTCACCACGACGCCGCCTTCCTTCCACGAAGCAACGTCAATCTCTTTTTCCTGGGCCGTTCCGGGGTTAAGAATTTTCTTTTGCCTGACCCGGATGAACTGAATATCATCCGTTTTCGATGCCACTTTTATTTGCGCTGCGCCGGTGCTATCCACGTTAAGTTCCATTGGATAGACGCTCATATTGGCCATTGTCATTTCTGAGAAAAATGACAGCGACAGCGCGGCGACATAAAACGCGGTTGTCATATTCACTTTTTGTTTCTGTTTCACATTCAACCTGCCTGCTCTGAGTTCTTGTACGGTTTTTAACACCAGGACACCGTCTGCTTTCGTATCGCTTCAGGGCAGGGAAACTTTAACCAGAACAGCAGGTTGTGAAAATTTGTATTAGTTAACCGCTGATATACAGTGATTTATCCTGCTTTGATGGGCTTAAAGTTGTATAGTTAAAAGAAAATGCCGCTACCCAGGATGGGGAGAAAATTCCTGTTGATGAAAAAACAACCTGCTCAGGAAGTGATTTTCTTGCCGATGTCACAGGGATAAAAACGCCTGCGGTAATAGCTGAGAGTGAAATATGTTTTTTATATGCAATAATTCGTTGTTATTTGATCCTGAAGCACATGCAATTAGTCTTGTTGGTCAACCGGAGTCTGTATTAACGCTCTCGGCGCCAGCCGTTCGCCTTTTGCAGGAGTTTATTCGTCATAAAGGGCACGATCTGAGTCGGGAAGAATTAATTACGCGCGTCTGGGAGGAGTATGGCTTTACGCCGTCTGGAAATAACCTCAACAAAGCGGTCAGTGAATTACGGAAAGGCTTCCAGTCCCTCGGTGAACATCACAATTTTATTGTGACGATACCCCGGTATGGATTCCGTTTTGTTGCCGATGTGATTTGCCAGCCTGCGCAAACCGTTCACCCTGCTGAACCGCAACCGCACTCTGTTGTGGTGCCGCCAGAGGCAAAACGTCAGCGTATTTCTCTGAAATGGGGCGCCGCGGCGGCGGTATTGTTAGCATCATCACTGGGGTTAGGCCTGCTGTTTAACCAGCAGCAGAAGATTGCTCTACCGATGACGCCAAAGCCCGTCGCGCAAAAAATAGCGGGCTGCAGCATCTGGCTTATTAACGATCATGGCCGGCTACTGGTGCTCTCGAAACTGGCGGCGCTGCTGGAGGCGAATAACGTGGCGTGCGCGCGCGAAGCGTACAATATCTATTATTTCAGCGCCAGCTTTAACCTTGCAGCTGCGGATGAAGTCTTTATTGGTGCATGCCCGGTCAATAAAACCAGCCTGTGCAAAACCATTCGCTATAAAAGTGGGGCAGAAAAATGAAAACTAAACTTCTGTTCGCCGCGGGCGGTGCGCTTGTCGGCGGCGCGCTGGCGCTGTTTATCTATTCGGGCGGCCTGTATAAGCGTGATGCGCTGGCCTGCAGTACGGAATTTAACTTTACGCGCAACGAGGGAAAAGCGAATGAGGTCCGGGTCAATACCGTGGCTCAGTTCTATTTTCATCGGGACGGTACCGGCTTTACAACGTACAAAGGGGCTGCCATGGCTGAAGGCCGGGGCATGATCGTTGACAGGGATGTGGATTTTACCTGGTCGCGACGGGATGATGATAACGTTATCGTGTTGAGCTACACCAAAACCTGGCGTCGGCATAATGACAATACCCCGGACGAAAAGTGGGGAGGCTTTGCGAGGCCGACAGCCCGCTATTACCTCACGATCTCCGAGCTCGAACCCGCCGTGTGGCTGATACAGGACCGGCTCTATCCCACCTATATTTGCCGCGGTGACTAGGGCATAAAAAAAGGAGAATGCCTGAGGCATTCTCCTTTTTGTTTCAGCAGGTCAGCTTAATCCCGGCTGGCGAAGCCCAGGATGCTCAGCAGGCTGACGAAGATATTGTACAGCGACACATAGAGGCTCACGGTCGCGCGAATGTAGTTGGTCTCACCGCCGTGAATGATGTTGCTGGTTTCGTACAGGATCGCGCCGGATGACAGCAGGATAAACACCGCGCTGATTGCCAGGTGCAGGGCAGGCAGCTGCAGGAAGATGTTTGCCACCATGCCAATCAGCACTACCACGATACCCGCCATCAGCATACCGCCGATGAAGGACATATCCTTGCGCGTAGTCAGCACGTAGGCCGAGCAGCAGAAGAACACCAGCGCGGTGCCGCCCAGCGCCATGCCAATCACGTCGCCCATGCCGGCAGACAGGTACGCGTTCAGGATCGGCCCCAGGATATACCCCAGGAAGCCGGTGAAGGCGAACGCGGACAGAATACCGACCGGTTTGTCAGCGGTTTTGTAGGTCAGGAACATCAGACCATACATGCCCACCAGGGTCAGAATCAGCCCCGGAGACGGCAGCATCAGCACGGTGCTGGCGGTAGCGGTGATCGCCGAAAACGCCAGCGTCAGGCTAAGCATGAAGTAGGTGTTGCGCAGCACCTTGTGGGTACTGAGTAGCGATGTGCGGTCGCGTGAGGAAGTAATTATACGATCCATGAGTCACTCTCTTATGACAGATGTAATTAACGGAAAGAATAGGAAACGGCGCGTCAGTCTCAAAGTGGTTTTACCCATCTTTACTCAGCAGGTTAGCGCCGGAGCTGGTTATTTCTTCTGCAGAAATACGTTTCATCAGTATGAACAACGGTTTGTCGAGATTAATCAGATCAACCTCTTATAGGTTACTGAAAAATATTGCTTTATTACCATAAGGCCGCTAAGAGTTATTTCCGGATCGTCACAAAACAGACAATAAGGCGAAGGAAATGAAACCACAAACACGCACGCGCTTTACGCTCACTTTACTCACCGCAGGGATCCTGTGCGCCAGCACGGCGACCTGGGCGGCGAATGTGCCGGCAGGAACCGCGCTGGCCGAAAAACAGGAACTGGTCAGAAACAACGGTAGCGAACCGGCCTCGCTCGACCCGCATAAAGTCGAAAGCGATGTCGAATTTAATATTATCAGCGATTTATTCGAAGGGCTGGTGAGCGTTTCCCCGTCAGGGGAAATTCAACCACGGCTGGCAGAAAAATGGGAGAACAAGGACAACACCGTCTGGACGTTCCACTTGCGTCCGGGCATCACCTGGAGCGACGGCACGGCGATTACCGCAGAGGATGTGGTCTGGAGCTGGCAGCGTCTGATCGACCCTAAAACGGCTTCTCCCTATGCCAGCTATCCGGGCAACATGCATATCGCCAACGCGGCCGATATCGCTCAGGGGAAAAAATCCCCCGACACGCTGGGCGTAAAAGCAATTAACGACACCACGCTGGAAGTGACGCTCACCCAGCCCAACGCGGCGTTTCTGGCGATGCTGGCGCACCCGTCGCTGGTGCCAGTGGATAAAGTGCTGATTGGCCGTTTCGGCGAAAAGTGGACTAAACCGGAGCATTTCGTCAGCAGCGGCGCGTATAAACTGTCTCAGTGGGTGGTCAACGAACGCATTGTGGCGGAGCGTAACCCGCGCTACTGGGATAACGCGCATACCGTCATCAACAAGGTGACCTACCTGCCCATCACCTCGGAGGCCTCCGATGTGAACCGCTACAAAGCGGGCGAAATTGATATTGTGTACACGGTGCCGATTAACCAGTTTGCCCAGCTCAAGAAAAACCTGGGCAGCCAACTGGATGTTTCCCCGCAGTTGGCGACCTATTACTACGAATTCAACACCACCCGGCCGCCGTTCAACGACGCGCGGGTGCGTAAGGCGCTAAATATGGCGCTGGATAAAGACATCATTGCCGGAAAAGTGTTAGGGCAGGGACAGCGCCCGGCGTGGCTGATTAGCCAGCCGGACATTGGCGGGGTCAAGCTGCAGAATCCGGATTATGCCAGCTGGCCGCTGGACAAGCGCATTGCTGAGGCGAAAAAGCTGCTCAACGAGGCCGGGTATAACGAAAGCCATCCTCTGCGCTTCAACCTGCTCTATAACACCTCTGAATCGCACCAGCGCATCGCGATTGCAGCCAGCTCTATGTGGAAGAAAAACCTCGGCGTAGACGCGAAGCTGCAAAACCAGGAGTGGAAAACCATGCTGGACACCATGCACACCCACAACTTTGACGCGGTGCGCTACGCCTGGATTGCTGACTATGACGACGCGGCGACCTTCCTGAACAACTTCCGTACCGGCGACAGTGAAAACACCAGCCAGTACAGCAACCCGGACTACGATCAAGCCTTGATCAACGCCGCAAAAGCCAAAACGCCGGCAGATCGGGGTAAGTTCTACCAGCAGGCGGAAGACCTGTTGGGCCGTGATGTGCCGGCCATTCCGGTTTATCACTACGTCCGTACGCACCTGGTCAAACCGTGGGTCGGTGGCTTTACGCCGGATAAGCTGGGGTACTACTTCACAAAAGATATGTACATCAAAAAGCACTAAGCGAGAGGGCTGGATTTTATGCTGGTAAAATCGCCGATATGTTGTCAGTTCAACCGATTAAACACGTTTTGGCTATTTTTACAGCGAACGAGTGCAGCCGCTCTTTACAGCATGCGGTGAGGTGTTTATAGTTCGCCTCACTCAGGAAGTGTGGCCGAGCGGTTGAAGGCACCGGTCTTGAAAACCGGCGACCCGAAAGGGTTCCAGAGTTCGAATCTCTGCGCTTCCGCCAGATATAAACCCCAGCTTACTCGTTAAGCTGGGGTTTTTTCTTTTTGCGCGTATCTGAAAGCCTGACGTCTAGGAACGAATAAAGGCCAGGATGTCCGCGTTAATGGTATCCGCGTGGGTGGTATGCATCCCATGCGGGAAACCCGGATAGATTTTCAGCACGCTGTTCGCCAGCAGCTTATCCTGCAGAAGGGCGGCATTCTTATAAGGCACAACCTGATCGTCGTCGCCCTGCATCACCAGAACGGGAACCGTAATGGTTTTCAAATCCTCTGTCTGATCGGTTTCTGAAAACGCCTTGATCCCCTCATAGTGGGCTTTGGCGCTTCCGATCATCCCCTGACGCCACCAGTTCTGAATCGTACCCTGTGAAACCTCGGCTCCCTCCCGGTTAAAACCGTAAAAAGGACCGCTGGCGACGTCGAGGTAAAACTGGGCGCGATTAGCCGCCAGCGCTTTACGGAAGCCGTCGAAAACCTCAACGGGCGTCCCGCCGGGGTTAGTGTCCGTTTTGACCATCAGAGGAGGAACGGAACTGACGAGCACCGCTTTGGCGACGCGCCCCTGCGGCTGGCCGTACTTCGCAACATAGCGGGCAACCTGACCACCGCCGGTCGAGTGGCCGACGTGCACGGCATTGTGCAGGTCCAGGCTTTCAACCACGGCTGACGCGTCGGCCGCATAATGATCCATATCGTGCCCTTCACTGACCTGATCAGAACGGCCGTGACCACGACGATCGATAGCGATAACGCGATAGCCTTCTGCAAGGAAGAAGAGCATCTGGTTATCCCAGTCATCGGCACTCAGCGGCCAGCCGTGATGGAAAACAATGGGCTGAGCCTCTTTCGGACCCCAGTCTTTGTAGTAAATGTTGACGCCGTCTTTCGTTGTTACGAATGCCATACCGCAGACTCCTCTGTGAAAGACACAACGATCGCTGGCTGAACGCATAGCGAACCATTATTGTCCTGATGATGTTGGCTTGTTTTTTTCCCGTACCGACAGTACCCCTAAAGTGTAGGAGAAATAGTAAAAGCGGTGGGTTTCATTCCTGTGAAAGATATCCAGAAGGGGAGAGCGAATGATGGGCCCCGGTGAGATCCCCGGAGCCATCAGAGGAGCGGGCGTTAACGGTTCTCTTCAATATAGCGGGCAAGATCTGCCGGGGTTTTCAGCACCGTCGCCACGTCGGTCGGCGGGATCGTACAGCCGTAAACGTCCTGCACCTCCAGCACCATGTCGACCGCCAGAATGGAGTCGAGAATGTCAGATTCAATCAGTTCATCGTGAAAGCCCACCTTGCGGGATAACACTTTTTCAAACAGGGCGAGAATATCTTGTTCCATCATTTTTCCTGGGATAATTAATGTGTGCGGGCGTAAGCGTCCAGCAGCTTGCGGTCAATTTTGCCGTTAGGATTCAGCGGCAAAGCGTCTTTTACGATAATTTGTGAAGGCACCATATAGTGGGGAACCACCTTTGCCAGCGAGGTTTTGATCGCATCCGGTGCCATATCCGTCACGCAGAACGCGGCGATGCGCAGCACGCTGCCGCAGGGTTTCATCAGCGGCATCACCACCGCTTCGCTGATGCCGGACATAGCCAGCAGGCGGTTTTCGATCTCGTTGATCTCAATGCGGTAGCCATTCAGCTTGACCTGGCTGTCGTTGCGGCCCTGGCAGTAGATAAGCCCGTCTTCATAGCCCAGATCGCCGGTCCGGTAGCCGCGGAACGCGTCATTTTCCCGATGGAGTAATTTTTCCGCGTTCTCCTGCGGTAAACCGAGGTAGCCGCGCATGACGTTTTTGCCCCAGATAATCAGCTCGCCCTCGGCGGAAATTTCCATTCGGCTGTCAGGCATCATGACCCCCACCGGCAGCACGGCGCTGTCGCTATTCAGGATCTCATCCGTGATTTCAACCACGGTCGTTGCGATGGTCGCTTCCGTTGGGCCATAGGAGTTGATGATTCTGGCCTGCGGGAAGCGGCGGCGCAGCTGTTTAACCAGCGCTTTATTGAGCACTTCGCCAATAAAGATAAAGACGCTGAGTGCAGGTAAATACTCGCTGTTAAAGTGCGGGGAAAGCAGCTGCTGGTAGGCAAAAGAGGGGGTGGAAACCCAGGCGGAGACCGCGTTGCTTTTCAGCCGTGCCAGCCAGCTCTCTTTCTGGATATCCTCTTTAGCGTTCAGCACGATGTGGCCCCCCATCGCCAGATTCGCCAGTAAAGGGATCAGGGAGAGGTCAAAGCTGAACACCGCGTGGTTCATCAGCACCGGTTTTTCCGGCAGCGAAAAGTCCTGGCTGACCCACTTCATGAAGTGCCATACGCTTTCACGACCAATCTGCACGCCTTTCGGTTTGCCGGTGCTGCCTGAGGTAAACATGATATAGGCCAGATCCTGCTCCTCCAGCACCTTGCCCGCCTCGCCGGTGGCGAGGAACTGCCGCGTCGCCACGTCGTAATAGTAAGGGGCGCTGGCCAGATGGCAGATCTCCCGCAGGCGCTCCTGCGGGTAAATGCAGTCCACCGGAATGTACGGAATGTTGTGCAGCAGGCAGCTATAAATCGCCACGGCGAACTCGGCCTGCTGGTGTCCGTACAATACGACCGGCGTACCGGCAACAGGCTGGCAACGCTCATAGCGCTGTGCCCAGTCCGTCACGGCAGCGGAAAGCTGCAGCCAGCTTAAGGTCTCGTCGCTGCCGCTGATGGCCAGCTGCTGCGGGGAGGCGGGATCGTATAATGACGCACGCAAGAAATTCTGCAGTTCCTGCAGATCGGTGTGATTTTTCATAGAGGTGACATTCCACTAAAGATGTAAAGGGAGCCCGCGGCGCTTCCCAGCGTCAGAATTCGCCCTAAAAATGCAACGGCCGGATACTGCAAGCCGCGCTGTAACGCCGGGCTGCGTTTGGCTGACCACAGCAGCATGTTGTGCGCGACGGAAATCGCGCCAAACAGCGCGCCGCTGATGACGTAATGGCGTTCCAGGCCGTTCCACGCCCCCATGCAGAACAGGGTGCAAAAAATACCGATATTTTGCGCCAGCGTTTTGTTCTGGCGGAAAAAGTTAAACTTCATCAGGTTCATATAAATGGGCATAAAGACCACGTCGCGCAGCCATTCAGACAGGCTGATGTGGAAACGGCGCCAGAAGTCCTGCGGATTTTTCGCCAGAAGCGGCATATTGAAGTTTGCCGGAATGTTCAACCCAAACAGGCGGCCTGCGCCGATGGCCATATTGCTGTAGCCCGCAAAATCAAAGTAGAGGTAGGCGCTATAGGCAATCGACATCACCACGCCCACGGTCAGCGTAAACGGCTTATGGCTCCAGGGCTGCACGACAAGTGAATCAACCAACATAGCAAACAGGAACTTCTGGATAATGCCGGTAATAATTTGCTCTAACGCGACTAAAAACTGCTCGCGGTTAAGGGCAAAGACGGGCTTGCTGACGTCGCTCATCCATGTCCGCCAGCGGTACATTGGGCCAGCCAGAATAATAAAAGGCATAAACAGATAGCAGAAATAATGCAGGAAATTCTGCCCTTCTTTTTTACTGCGATAGAGCAGAACGTCGACCGCGCGGAACGTCATAAAAGAGAGGCCGATCATGCCGAGATGATGATTAACGTGCAATTTCACCAAAAATAAAGGAAGCAGCGTTAACACAATAGCCTGCCAGGTTTTTAACCATCCTTTTTCTTTTAACGTGGCGACAAGGTAAAAACTGAAAAAAACGACCGCGGGAACACGGTAATCACCCTGAAAAATATAGCCCCAGCCTAATGCAGCCAGGACGGATAATGCCGATAAATAAGTCAGACGATGACGTAATACGCGATTGACCAGCGCAAACACCAGGGCGGATGAAAACAAATACACAAAAAACATTCCTGAGCTATACATCATTCGGCCTCAGAACTTTTGATATTCAAAATGCAGCTGCATACTCATGCTGTCATCGACAGCGGTCCACGCGACGATGGTGATCGCCAGCAGGAGATAAAGGAAAAAAAGACGGATCGCGATTTTCATTATTTAAAGCTCTGTGCAATGAAGCGAATCATAGGAACCCAGGCCAGTTCGGAAGGGTGCAAACGATCCCAGTTCCAGCCATTCTGATAAGGCATGGCGTACATATCTAAATAAGGGATCTGGTTCTCTTTCAGAATGGTTTGAATTTGCTTATCAACCGGGCGGAAGGTGTCGGTATTGTAAAGCGCCCAGGGGTTTACCGGGTCGACGATCGCAATCACCTGCACGTGACGGTCTTTCAGCAGCTGGACGGTTTTTCTGAATGCGGCGATTTGCGCAGGTACGACCGGCGTGTCATCCCACTGCTGCCGTGTACCGTCCTCCTCGTAAATCGTTTTGTCCATCCACAGGGTGGCCGCGCTCTGCTGGCGTTTTTTATTTAACTCGCGGGCATTCGCCAGCTCTTTATCCCAGTCAGGGGCAATGTGGGTGGTTGGCTGCGGCGGCCAGGGTTGCGCCGTTTTTGGCGTAATGTTGAGCAGCGACAGCCAGTCGTTTTTTATCAGGGTGCAAAAATTTGCAAATTGAAAACTGAGTTCATCCCAAATCAGGTCGGGGTGCCAGCCGTAGATACGCATTTGGCCAAAGGTTAAATGGCTTATCCCTTTAGGATCAATATGCTTTACGTCATTCACCAGTATCGGACGCGCTTGCGGATCTTTCATCAGAGGATTAAAAACAGAACCCGGGAAATTATCCGCATAGATAGCGGGCGGCAGACCTTTTGAGTAAAAGGCATCGGGTGCGAGAAGCAATACCACTTTGCTGTTTGCATTAAGGCTATTTTTAAAACGCGAGAGAAGTAAAAATTGCGTTTCGTCATCGACAAACGCATCGCCATAGGCCACGACGGGCTGGTGTAATTGCTTATTAAAATAATTATATACGGCGTAATGTTCATCTTCTGAGGTGGCAACCTCAGACGCACCGATGAAAAAAATAGCGTTCCCTTCGAGGGCATGAGAAATGGTGGCTATTTTTTCCGCCTGTTCTTTAGCCGTCCCCGCCATGGATTTGATCAACGGCTGGAATGTAAGCGGCGGATCAAAGCTTGTCACCAGCGGGTGAAAGCTCAGGGCTAAAATGGCCAAAACCGCCATCAGGATATGTAAGCAAAACGTATTTTTGATTTTCATCATCAACCAGTAAGGTTATATGGCGGTAATGCGTTAAAACCCGCGTTACCCGGGTTTATTACAATTAAACAACAATTGACCGTCTATTTTTGGGGCATTCTATACCACGGTGATTTAAAAGAATGAGCGTTGCTGTGTAACGGTATGTACAAGGTAGGAGGAAGCGATGGAAGGGCGGCGTCCGGGTGACTTTTTGCGCAGTCAAACGCCTGTGGGGAAAAATAGAAAAATTCCTGCTTTACAAGGCGCTAATAGATGTTTATAGTGCGCCTCACTTTGGAAGCGTGGCCGAGCGGTTGAAGGCACCGGTCTTGAAAACCGGCGACCCGAAAGGGTTCTAGAGTTCGAATCTCTACGCTTCCGCCAAATTCGAAACCCAGGTCGTTATGCGACCTGGGTTTTTTTGTGCACAGAAGACCCCCGGCCAGGCTGGAGGTTCAGCAAACCCGTCCGCTTTGATCCAGCGTTCAAAATCCCCTTTGATTTGTTAAAACCGCCCTAACAGGGAATTCTGGTGCAGCGGATACTGCGTCGATACTGCAGTGGCGTCTGACGCATCATCTTTTTAAAGCAGGTGATGAAATAGGTCACCTCGCTAAACCCGACTGCCAGGGCGATGGCGTCAATAGGCTCATCGCTGTACCGTAACAGCTCGCAGCTGCTTTTTATTCGCCGGGTCAGCAAATATTCGTGGATGGTACCGCCGGTCTGCTGGCGGAAAATGCGTGAGGTATAGCTGCGCGAAAGCCCCAGGTCGTGCGCTAGCTGGTCGAGCGAAAACTTGCTGGCATAGTGGGCTTCGACCCAGCTCATAATCCGCGAGGCGACGGTCTGCTGGCGCGGAGGGTAGGGCTGCGGCTGCTCGGGCAGAAACGTCATGAGCTGCATCACCAAAAATGCAACCTCGCAGGCCTCGGTCTGCTCGTTGCCCTCCAGGCGCTGAAACTGTTCAAGGATCCTCTCGATAAACGCCGCGTGATTGCTGAGATCGTAAATCTGTGCTGGCAGATTGCTGGCGGCCAGCGCGGCGAACCGGGCCTGATGGCGCGGGAAGGCGCTGAGCGCACTTTCGACGACCGATTGCTCAATGTGCATGGTAGTGCGGTGATAGGGGTTCTTATCGCTATGATCCACCTGCACTTTGTGCAAGCGGAAGGGTGGGAAGATAAATAATCGCCCCGGACGGGCGGTGTAGTGCTGATTATCCACCACCACGATGCCGTAGCCGCTGGAGATATAGAGCAATTCAACGCATTGATGCCAGTGGTAGTAAATCGCGCTGGTGGTGTACATGCGGTTGAAAGAAATGGCCTGCCGATCGAGCGTAATGCGTTCCAGCAGCTGCGCTTCACCCATTTTACCTCCAGAACAACAGATTTAAATTTTTAGGCCATCATTTGTAATTTATCCCCCTCGCGTTCGACAAAATCCAGTAAAAATGAAATGGCGGTTTAATTTTGTGAGTCTGCTCACTCAGCGCCGGGAATAAAAGCAGATACTCTTCATTCAGACGTCGCCCTCGTGGCTTTAAAAAGCCTAATAACAATAAGTTATCTCTACCCTCGTGTAATGCGGGAGGACCCTGTGCAACCTGAAAATATTCATCTGGATAATCCACTGACAAGCCGGGAAGAGGTGCTACGGCTGGTCAACGACATGCTGAACGCGGTGGCGCCCTGGTTTAAAAAAGACGCCAGTCGCATTGATTTAGCGAACTTTACCGCTCACTACGGCCAGCGTGTCGCGAGTATGGAAACGTTTTCCCGCCTGCTGTGGGGCGTGACGCCGCTATTGGCTGGCGGCAGCGAGCCGCAGCACTTCTCATTCTATTTACAGGCAATAAAAAACGGCACCAATCCGCACCATGCCGATTACTGGGGCGACGTCGGGTCTTACGATCAGCGAATCGTCGAGATGGCGGCCTACGGGCTGCTGCTGGCGCTGGCGGGTGAAACCGTACTGGCACACTTCACCGAGACGGAGAAAGAGAATTTATGGTGCTGGCTAAAGCAGTGTGAGACTCAGGATATCCCCGATAACAACTGGCACTACTTTCCGATTCTGGTGCAGGTCGGCTTCCATTATTGCGGCATGCCAACCAACCCGCAGGCGCTGGAAGCTCATTTTGCTGCCATGGAGCACTACTACCTCGGCGATGGCTGGTACTCCGATGGTCCGGGACGGCCGCGCGACTATTACATCTCGATGGGCTTCCATTTCTATGGCCTGATTTACGCGAAGCTCATGGCCGGGGTCGATCCAAAGCGTTGTGCAACACTGCGTGACCGGGCCGCGCGTTTCTCCTCTGACTTCATCCATTTCTTTGCCGAAGATGGCGCGGCGATCCCGTTTGGCCGAAGCCTGACCTACCGCTTTGCTGAGGCGGCGTTCTGGAGTGCGGCGGCCTTCGCCGGGCTGGAGGTCTTTTCGCCCGGCGTGATTAAGGGCATCGTTCTGCGCCATCTGCGCTGGTGGCTGAAGCAGCCGATGTTCGACCGCGACGGCGTACTCAGCGTCGGCTACAGCTATCCGAATCTGGCGATGGCGGAAGACTACAACGCGCCGGGTTCACCGTACTGGGGCCTGAAGACCCTGCTGGTGCTGGCATTAGATAAGTGCGATGCCTTCTGGCAGGCGGCTGAGCTGCCGCTGCCGCCGTTGCCCGCGCAGCACACGATAGCCCACGCGGATCAGGTGGTGGTGCATCAGGCCGACCACCTGTGGATGCTGACTTCCGGCCAGCTGGAGCTGAACAACTTCGTCAATACCGAAGCGAAATACTGCAAATTTGCCTATTCCACCCGCTTTGGCTTCACCATTGAACGCGGGCGCTACGGCCTGAACCATGCTGCGCCTGATTCGATGCTGCTGCTGGCCGAAAAGGATAACTACTGGCGTGGCCGCCGCGAATGCCAGCACGTGGTCACCGCAAACGGCACCATTTACAGCCGCTGGCTGCCGTGGCGCGATGTGGTGATTGAGACCTGGTTGCTGGCGCTGGATGACTGGCAGCTGCGCGTCCATCGTATCGATACCCGGCGCGCGCTGGACTGCGCGGAAGGTGGCTTTAGCCTGGCAAACCGCCCGCAGCCGCAGGTCCACGAGAGTGACAGCGCCTGCTGGTTACGCAATGTCCGGGATGTATCAGCCATTTTCTGTCTCCATCCGCACGCCCGCCGCGGCGAGACGGTGTTGACGCCGCCAAACAGCAATCTGTTGTTCGCCGAGCGCGCGGCGGTGCCGCTGCTGCGCGGTGAACTCGACCCCGGCAAGCATGTGTTAATCAGCGCGGTGTGGGCGGGAAATGCCGCCGACTTCGATCCGCAACGCTGCCCACAGGCCATCATTAGCGATGACGCGGTACGCTTCGTGACGGCACGACAAGAAACGA
This sequence comes from Enterobacter sp. ECC_219_Taxon_10, assembly GCF_058354905.1. Classification (NCBI taxonomy): domain Bacteria; kingdom Pseudomonadati; phylum Pseudomonadota; class Gammaproteobacteria; order Enterobacterales; family Enterobacteriaceae; genus Enterobacter; species Enterobacter sp. ECC_219_Taxon_10. Next base: position 1,793,110 of record NZ_CM178005.1, read on the forward strand.
CGCTCGTTCTGGCTCCGGAGGCATCACTATGAGCACATCATCGTCCGTACGCGCCGCGCAGTACAAAATGAGTACCTTTATTTTCCTTTACTTCTTCACGTGGTCATCCAGCTTTGGCCTGTATGCCCTGTGGCTGAGCCAGAAAGTGGGCCTTGATAGCGTCACCATCGGCAGCGTGTTCGCTATTAATGGCGTCTTCGCGGTGGTCCTGAAGCCGGTGTACGGCTACATCATGGACAAAATCGGCATGAGCAAGTGGCTGCTCTATTTTGTCTGCGCCATTTCTGCGCTGATGGCGCCGTTTTTTGCGCTGGTATACCAGCCGCTGCTGCAAAGCCATGCGATGGCGGGGATTATCATCGGCGCGCTGTATCTGAGCCTGGGCTGGTACGCCGGCGTGGCGGCGTCTGAATCTTACGCCGACCGCTTTAGCCGCCTGTACGGGCTGGAGTTTGGCCGCATCAGAATGTGGGGCTCGCTGGGCTGGGCGATGGCGGCTTCGGTCTCCGGGCTGTTGTTTAACGTCACGCCGCTGGCCAACTTTCTGCTCAGCAGCGGTACCTCGGTAGTGATGCTGCTGGTGCTGATTAGCCTCAAAATCGGCGACGAGCAGCTGCGCAACAACAGCGTCATTTCCGCCAATAAGATCGTTTTTGCCGACGTGCTGATGCTGCTGAAAAACCGCAAATTCTGGATGTTCAGCCTCTACGTCGCCGGGGTGGCGTGGATGATGTTTATCGCCGAGCAGCAGTTCCCGCGCTACTTCGTGTCGTTCTTCGCCACCAAAGAGCAGGGGAATGCCTGGTACGGCTACCTGAGCACCGTCCAGTCGGGGATGGAGTTCGTGATGATGATGTTTATCCCGTGGCTGGTGAACCACTACGGCGCTAAGCGCGGCCTGCTGTTCTGCGGCTGTGTGGTCGGAGCACGGCTGATCGCCTCCGGACTGACCAGCGACCCGATTGTTATCTCCATCATCAAACCGTTTTATGGCGTCGAGATCGCGCTGCTGCTGATTTCGGTCTTCAAATACATCGCCGAACATTTCCATCGTCGGGTTAACGCCACGATGTACCTGCTGGGCTACCAGGCGATGATTTACGTTGGCTCGATTGTGGTCGCCCCGCCTGCCGGCTACCTGTACGACAGGATAGGCTTTGAGCATACCTATCTGCTGATGGGCTGCTGCGCCCTGATATTTACGCTGATTTCCGCCTTTACGCTGTCGCGCTGCCAGTCGACGCGCGATGACTCACGACCCTTTGCTCCGGCTTTAGATACCGCCCCGGTTGAACCGGCCAAACATTAATTCAGGAGTTGTTATGACCAAATCTGTTATCACCGAAGCGCTGCGGCCGATCGAGCTGCATCAGGTCGATCGCCTGGCGCTGAGCCAGAAGCTGGAAGCGGCGTTATCCCGCGTCACGCGCAAGCTCGACAAGAATATTGTCGCCTTCGGCGATAAGTTCCCCGGCGAAGCCTGTGAGAAGGGTGTCTGGCCGCGCACCGATAACGTGGAGTGGACCACCAGCTTTTGGCCCGGCCAGCTGTGGCTGGCGTGGGAGATGACCGGCAAAGCGCATTATCGCGAAGCCGCCGAGCGCTATTTACCGTCGTTCGCCCGGCGTATTGAGCAGCGCATCGACACCGCAACGCACGATCTCGGGTTCCTCTATTCGCTCTCCTGCATCAGCGCCTGGCGGCTCACCGGCAACGAAGCCGCTCGCAAGTCGGCGCTGCTGGCGGCAGAGCGCCTGATGGAGCGTTTTAATCCGACGGCCAACATTATTCAGGCCTGGGGTGATTTAAACGACCCGGAGCAGCAGGGGCGAATGATCATCGACTGCAATATGAACCTGCCGCTGCTGTACTGGGCCAGCGAACAGACCGGGGATCCGCGCTATGCGCAAGCGGCGACGGCGCACGCCGGACAGGCAGCGAAGTATATCGTGCGTGAAGATGCCTCGACTTATCACACTTACTATATGGATGTGCAGACGGGTGAGCCGCGCTTTGGCAATACCCATCAGGGTTACAGCGATACCTCGTGCTGGTCGCGCGGCCAGGCATGGGGCATTTACGGCTTTCTGCTCAGCTATCAGCACACCGGCGATAAGCAGATGGTTGAGCTGTCACGCAGCCTGGCGCATTACTTCCTCAACCGTCTGCCGGAAGATGATATTTGCCACTGGGATCTGGCCCTGCTCGGTACCGACGCCGTGCGCGACAGTTCAGCGGCGGCGATTGCCGCCTGTGGCCTGCTTGAGCTGGTCAAGGCGCTGCCGACGCTCGACGCACACCGCGCGTATTATGAAGAGATGGCGCTGCGTATTGCGCAGTCGCTGACCGATAACTACCTTGCCCATGACGACGATCCGACCGAAGGGCTGCTGCAGCACTCGGTTTATCACATGGGCAGCGGTAAGGGCGTCGATCAGTGCTGTAGCTGGGGTGACTATTTCTATCTTGAGCTGCTGGCGCGGCTGCGACAGATTTGGCATCCGTACTGGTAACCCTTAAGCAATGGAGAGCAAGATGAAAAGCGTAGCTGTGCTATTAGCCCCCGGTTTTGAAGAGGGGGAAGCGATCGTCACTGTCGATATTTTGCGCCGCCTGAATATTACGGTGCAGACGATTGCCTGTGGCGAGAGTCGCGAAGTGGTGAGCTATCACGCCATCTCTGTGATGGCGGACAGCACTCTGCAGGTCAGCCTCGACCAGACCTTTGACGCCGTGGTGTTACCGGGAGGCCCGCAAGGCAGCGTTAACCTGGCGAAAAGCGCGGAGGTTATTGCCTTCGTCCGCCGCCACGATGAAGCGGGCAAATATATCTGCCCGATCTGCTCCGCCGCCGCTCGCGTGCTGGGCGGCAACGGACTGCTGAAGGGGCGTCGCTATGTCTGCTCCGGCGAGTTGTGGAAAACGGTCAGCGATGGCATGTACGTCAACGCCGACGTGGTGGAGGATGGCAATCTGCTGAGCGGCCGCGGGCTGGGTAAAGTATTTGATTTCGCTTTTACCCTGGCGGCGCGATTGCAGGGCGATGAAGCGTTGGCGCGCGAGCAGGCCAACCATATTGATTACGCGTGGCAGCCGGGACGCGTCTGATAACAAAGCCTTACCGGCACATCTGAAAAACCTCCGGCTGTGCCGGAGGATATTTATTTCGTTTTACAGCCCAATCACCAGCTCCCTGGAATGGCTCCGAGAACAGCACAGCGCCACCTGCTGGTCCGGCGAGCTTTTTTCCGCCTCCGACTGCACGCTATCCCGGTGATCCACCACGCCGTCAATCACTGGCGTCAGGCAGGCACCGCAGATCCCCATCTCGCAGGACAGCGGCACGTCCACGCCGTTTTCCTGCAGTACCCGGGCGATGGTTTTATCCGCAGGAACCGGCCAGCGCTCCCCGGTGGAGGCGAGTTTGACCGTAAAGATCTCGCCCGCGATACCGCCCGTGACAGGCGCAGCGGGCTGAAACGCCTCGCTGTGGATATGGTCGTCCTCCCATCCCTTCGCCGTCGCCACCTCACGCACTTTTTCCATAAAGCCCGCCGGTCCGCACACCCAGGCGCGCAAACCTGCCTCGGGCGCGGGAAGGTGCTCTGCCAGGGTGGATCGCGGGCTGGCGGTATGAATAATGCACTCACCATGCTGCGAGAGTTCGCGCGCAAACGCCGCGCTTTGACGGTATTTGACGTAATAGTGCAGCGTAAACGGCGTACCGGACGCCTTCAGCTGCAGGGCCATCGCATACAGCGGCGTAATGCCAATCCCCGCCGCCAGCAGCAACACCCGCTCAGCCTGATGTAGCGGAAACAGGTTGCGCGGGGCAGAGATCGAAAGCGTCTGTCCGGGACGCAGCGTCTCGTGAACGTAGCGCGACCCGCCGCGCGAGGCGGCTTCACGCCCCACGCAGATAAGATAGCTCTCGTCCTGACATGCCCCGGTCAGGGAGTACTGGCGTACCACGCCGCTGGGCAGGTGGACATCAATATGCGCGCCGGGCTGCCAGGACGGCAGCGTTTCGCCGTTTGCGGCCACCAGCCTGACGGCAAGGCTTTTATCCCCCTCACGCCACAGCCCGTCGACAATCACGTTCAGCATATCGGCCTCCGTCATACCAGGAAAAATTCGCCAAAGCCCATTTTTTTCAGTCCCCGGCGGTAGGCAATTGAGCTTTTATCGGCGGGAATATGGGCTTCCAGCGTCAGATCCAGCGGCAAACTTTCCGGGCGCTGGGTTTCCACCATCAGTCGATCTTCCTCGAAGATGCGCAGGTTAAAGGCATGCACGTCCTCCACCGGAATATGCAGGTCAAAGTTGCGCGCAATGGGGGCGAACATGCGGGTCACGCGCGATGACACGGGCGAGGCGGCGTTCATAATCACCAGCCGCGATTCACCCGGAAAATGAATCGTCAGCGTGGCGGTAAACGGCAGATGCAACTCAAAATGGCGCAGCCACTGGAAGCCGTCCGGAGCCTGCACGTCAGAGCTGGCAGGGTAATTGCTCACGGAGCTCCAGTAATCGGCCACGAAGCCGAACGGCGTCTCCTGCGGCTGATAGGTGGGAACCAGCTGATTATTGGGATCCGCAAAGGTATCGGTGTGGATCCACGCAAAGTGCGCCACGTCCAGAAACCCCTCCACCTGACGCCCGGCGAAGCCGTTCACCTCAAACGCCGGGCAGTTAATCTGCTGAAATCCATCGTCATCCCAGTGCGGCATGGCGGGCAGCGGCGCAGGATTGTCCGGGTCAAACGCCAGGCAGGTCCAGATCAGGCCGAAGCGCTCCTCCACGGCATAGTTAATCAGGTTCAGCTTCGCCGGAACGGGCTGGTCGGGGCTGGACGGAATACGGTTGCAGCGTCCGTCTTCCCCAAAGCGGAGGCCGTGGTAGGGGCATATAATCCCGTGCTCGTCGTGAAAGCCGAGCGTCAGCGGCACGCCGCGGTGCGGGCACACGTCACGGGCGACCACGACCTGGTCGTGGATCCGGTAAATCACCAGCTGTTCATCCAGCAGGGTCGCTTTGACCGGCGCCGGGCCGACGTCGCAGGCGCGCGCAACCGGGTGCCAGCATTTCGCCAGGCGCAGCCAGTCCTCTGGCTCAAACGTGCAGTGGGCGGGTGGTGTCGGTTCTCTTTTCATCGTTGTCCCTCTTGCGTTCAGCCTAACGGGCCGCCCTGAATGGTCTCGCACAGACCGTTGATAATGCGCTCCCCGGTCTCCTCTTTGAGCTCCTGATACCAGGCCTGCGTCAACGCCATGTCTTTCCCGTGGGTGACGTCGCAGCGTTTACGCGCCTTCAGCACCAGGTCACGCACCCGGTCGCAGCGCAGCGCTTCGTACTGCCGCAGCGCCAGCGTAATGTTGTGGTTTTCACGCAGGCATTCCCCCAGCACCACGGCATCTTCCATCGCCGCACAGCCGCCCTGGCCGATATCAGGCGTGGTGCTGTGCCCGGCATCGCCGAGCAGCGCGACGTTGCCGCGCACCAGGCTGTCGAACGGCTCAATGTCGTGGATTTCAATGCGGTTGGTGGTTTCAGGATCCAGCGCCGCGATAAGCCTTTGCACCGGCGGCGCCCAGCCGCGGAAGTAGCCAGTGAGGTCGGCGCGCAGGGTGGTACGATCCTCCGCCAGACCCGCGGGCAGCGGCACGTCAAAAAAGAAGTAGAAGCGGCCGCCGGAAACGGGCATCAGCGACACGCGCTTACCCTCGCCAACGAAGGTGGTCCACTGGTGCGCCGGGGCAATCTCTTCATCAATCTTTACCAGCCCGTTCCAGTTTACGTACCCGGCGTAGCGGCGCTCCGGCGTATAGCCCAGCACATACGGGCGAACCGCCGAGTGGCTGCCGTCGGCGGCAATCAGGAAATCCCCGGCTGCCGTGGTGCCATCGGTGAAGGTGACGCTCACGCCCGCGTCGTCTTCATGCACGTGTTCCACGCGCTTGCCGAACTGCACCTTGTCGCGTCCCCAGAAGTCCAGCATTTCGCGCTGGAGTTCAGCGCGCGAGACGGGGCAGGGGCGCCCGCCGGTACGCTCAACCAGCGGGGCGAGACTGAAGCGGGTCAGGGTGTCGCCGCGCCGGTAATCCTTGTAGGCCATAAAACGCATCGGCCCGCCGTACGTCTCGATGATGTCGCCCATGCCGAGGTGCTGCATGCATTTCACGCCGTTCGGCCAGATGGAGATGGCCGCCCCGACGGGCCTGATCTCTTTAACGGCTTCAAACACGGTACAGTCGATGCCCGCTCTCTTCAGCGCGACGGCGGCGCTCAGGCCGCCAATACCCGCGCCAATCACGATTGCTTTCATGCTTCTCTCCTTTTGCAGGGTGTAAAGGCATTCAGCAATTTGCGTACCAGGCTGCAGAGTGGCGAAAACGGCGTTGTGAGGGAGACGTTTGCACTGCTAAGGTGCGCAAACGCGGTGAGCGTGCCTTTTTATGAATCAAAAATTTCCAGTTGCGCTACAGGGAATCGACTGTTTCACGCCTGCGCTCAAGGTGGCGTGGTTTGTGCAATAGCCTGGAGAAGGACAATAAAGGAGACACTATGATCGCACTGCACGACTTCAATCATCTTCCCCACAAAAAGGCGTTAGCGCTGATTCACCCCTGCGTGGCGCTCCCCGACTGGGCCGATGCGCTGGTTCACGGGCGGCCTTACGCCAGCCGGGACGAATTGTTCAGTACGGCAAAATCGCTGATGCAAAACTGGGACGAAGCGGCGCTGGCGCAAGCTCTGAGCGCCCATCCGCGCATCGGGGAAAAGCCCGCGGGCTCACAGGCGGAGGCGGCTCTGTCGCGCCAGGAGCAGGGCGCGGTGAATGACCGCGATGCTGACCTTGCCCGGGCGCTGCGCGAGGGGAATGCCCGCTACGAGGCCCGCTTCGGACGCGTCTTTCTGATCCGCGCGAAGGGCCGCAGCGGCGAAGAGATTTTACAGGCGCTGCACGCGCGGCTGGAGAACAGCGACGCGCAGGAAGTTCGTGCCGCGCTGGAACAGCTGCGGGAAATTACGCTGCTACGGCTGGAAGGAGCTATTAGCGAATGAGCACGCTCAGCACCCATATTCTCGATATCTCAACCGGCAAACCCGCAGCGGGTGTGACAGTCCATCTGCAACAGGAGGGGGGCACGCTGGCCACGGGCGTGACCAACGCGCAGGGTCGCATCACTGCGTTCGTTCCCTCTCTGCCCGCGGGCCGCTATCGGCTGGTGGCGGAGATCGGCGCGTGGTTTAGCGAAACCGGTCGCGATACGCTCTATCCCTGCGCGCAAATTGATTTTGTGACGGGAGAGGCGGCAGACGAACACTACCATCTGCCTTTTGTGATTGCCCCTGGCGGGTGGTCAACCTACCGGGGTAGCTGACCACACCCGCTCGCCGTTGACCCAGGTCTCGCTGATGTTGCGCTCGTCGCCCAGGGTCATCAGCACGAAAAGCTGCTCGTAAATATCCTTGCAGCGGGAATTGCGCAGGCGCTGCAGCGGCGTTACGTCAGGGTCGATAACCACAAAATCCGCCTCTTTGCCGGGCGCGAAGTTGCCAATCTTATCGTCCAGCCTGAGCGCATGCGCGCCGCCCAGCGTGGCGTGGTAAAAGGCCTCGCTGGCGCGCAGGCGGTAGCTCTGCAGCTGGCCCACCTTGTAGGCTTCCCCCAGGGTGCGCAGCATGCTGAAGGTGGTGCCCGCGCCGACGTCGGTACCGATGCCCATCCGCACCCTGTGCTGCCAGCAGGCGGGCAGGCGAAACAGCCCGCTGCCGAGAAACAGGTTTGAGGTGGGGCAAAACGCCACCGCCGAACCGGTGTCATGCAGGCACTGCCACTCGCTGCGGTGAAGGTGAATCGCGTGGGCAAACACGCTGCGCTCGCCGGTCAGGCCGTAGTGGTGATACACGTCCAGATAGCGCTCATGCTCCGGCCAGAGATCGCTTACCCAGGCCACTTCGTTGGGGTTTTCGCTCAGATGGGTCTGCAGCCAGGTATCCGGGAACTCCTCTCTGAGCAGGCTGACCGCGGCAAGCAGCTCGGGGGATGAGGTCGGGGCAAAGCGCGGCGTGATGGCATACCCCAGCCGCCCCCGGTGATGCCAGCGCTGGATCAGCGCCCGCGTCTGCCGGTAGCTCTGCTTCGCGTCTTCGCTCAGGTAGTCCGGCGTGTGTCTGTCCATCATCACCTTTCCGGCGATAAGGCGCATGTTCAGGCGCAGGGCCTCGGTAAACAGCGCCTCGACCGATTCCGGATGCAGCGTGCAAAACACCAGCGCGGTAGTGGTGCCGTTGCTCACCAGCTGCTGAATGAAAAATTCGGCGATCTCTTTCGCGTAGGCTTCATCGGCAAACTGGCTCTCCACCGGGAAGGTGTAGGTAGTCAGCCACTCCAGCAGCTGTTCGCCAAAGGCACCGATCATCTCCGTTTGCGGGTAATGAACGTGGGTGTCGACAAAACCGGGCAGCAGCAGCCTGCCGCGCAGGTCGGTGTAGCCCTTGCGGGGGTCAAGATACTGCTCGCCCTCCTGCCACGGCACGTGCGCCAGAATTTTTCCGTGCTGGATAAACAGCAGGCCGTCCTCAAGGTAGCGCGCGTGTTGGGCGATGGCGTCTGCGCTGTCGCAGACCCGGGCAATATCGAAAAATGCACCGCGTATCGCAGTCTGGTATTCCATCATGGTTCCTGCCTTAGTGTTTGCGTAGCGGGGTAAGAAGGCTCAGCAAGAACGGTGCCAGAATGAACGGGCCGCAGATAAACTACGGCCGGAGGAAGGGGTTACTCTTTTTGCGTCGCCACGCGGGAGCTGAACGAGGTCGCGCCTGCCGTCTCGCGCTCTTCCCGCGCCAGCCAGCGGTAGGTCACGCCGCCCAGGAAGACGCCGATAAACCAGCTGAAGTTTGCCACCTCATGCAGGGCCGGGATAAAGCCAATCACCAGCCCCACGGCAACGGACGGGATTAGCGCGCCAATGGCTTTCGGGTTGAAACCGTTGCGGTACCAGTATTTGCCCTTTGGCGTGTCGTCGAACAGATCGTCCACCGACACCTTGCCGCGCTTAATCAGGTAGAAATCGGCAATCAGAATGCCGAACAGCGGGCCGATAAACGCCCCGAGCACGTCCAGGGTGTAGTGGATAAGCTCCGGCGAGTTGAACAGGTTCCACGGGGTGAGCAGGATCGAGCCGACGGCGGCAATCATCCCCCCGGTGCGGAAGCTGATTTTCTGCGGCGAACAGTTAGAGAAATCAAACGCCGGCGAGACGAAGTTCGCAACGATGTTAATCCCGATGGTGGCGGTGATCATCGTCAGCAGGCCAATCGCCACGGCCAGATCGTTACCCACGCGGCTGACGGTTTCAATTGGGTCGGTGATCATGCGGCCAAACAGCGACTGGGTGCCGGAGACAATGACCACGGTGACGATGGAGAACAGCAGGAAGTTAAACGGCAGGCCCCAGCGGTTGCCGCGGCGGATCTCGCCCATGCTTTTGCCGTAGCGGGAGAAGTCGCCAAAGTTGAGCAGCGGGCCGGAGAAGTAAGAAACCACCAGCGCGGTCGCGGTGATCATCTGCCAGGTCTGCTCGCCCGCGCTAAGGGATTTGCTGGCGAGGGTGAAGGAAATGCCGTCAAAGCCGGTCTTGTATACAATCCAGCCTGCGAGGGCCAGCATCACCACATAAACCGCCGGACCGGCGATATCAATAAAGCGCTTGATGGCGCTCATGCCGTGCCAGAAGACCATCGCCTGGAGTACCCACATGATGGCAAAGCAGATCCAGCCCAGCGGCGACAGGCCCAGGAAGGCACCGATGGTAAGGCTCGCCAGAGAAGGCCAAAACTTCAGCACCACCAGCATCAGCGCATTGGCGGCCAGCCAGGTCTGGATGCCGTACCACGCAAAGGCAATCAGCCCGCGGATCACCGCCGGAATATTGGCCCCGAAGACGCCAAAGGCCTGACGGCTGATCACCGCGTAGGGCACGCCCGCCATCTGGCTTGGTTTGGCTACCAGGTTGGCGCACAGCTGCACGATGCAGATCCCCACCAGCAGGCAGAGCAGCACCTGCCAGCTTGCCAGCCCGAGCGTGAAGAAGCTCGCGGCGACAACGTAACCCCCCATGCTGTGGACGTCCGACATCCAGAACGAAAAGATGTTGTACCAGCTCCAGTTCTGGTCACGCGTCGGTGCCAGATCCTCATTGCAAAGACGTGGGCTGTAAACCGCACCGGAATCAGCGGCCGTACCTTGCTGCGCGTTTTGACTGTTTGGCATGAAACCTGCTCCTGTGTTTGAAAACCCGTTAAGTGGGAGTGGAGTCGGTGTTGCAGGATCCAGGCCAAAATATTAAATCTTGTATGCAATTTTTTAATTTTATGTATACGATTCGATAAAGAAGCGTAAAAGACGGAGTGGTGAATGAATAACGTAAATGCCCTGCAGACCGCGCCAGACCTGCATGACAAAGACGAATCGATCTTTCAGGCGCTGATGACCGCGATTGTCGAACATCAGCTGCTGCCGGGGAGCAAACTGCCGGAAGAGGCGCTGGCCGAGGTGTTTGGCGTAAGCCGCACGGGCATCCGTAAGGTGCTGCAGCGACTCGCCGCTGTGCAAATGGTCACCTTAACGCCCAAGCGTGGTGCACACGTCGCCAGCCCGACGGTGGAAGAGGCGCAGCACATCTTTCGCACCCGCGCCCTGCTGGAGGTTGCCAACCTGCCGGACGTGCTGGCCCACTGTCAGCCGCCGCATCTCGCCGCGCTGGAGGCCATTATTCGCCAGGAGCAGCAGGCGCACGAGGCGTACGACGGCCCGGCGGCGATCCGCCACTCCGCCAGTTTCCACATTCAGCTGCAGGCCATCTCCGGCAACCAGGTTCTGACGGAGATGGTGACAAGCCTGAGCCAGCGATCCTCGCTGGTGATTGCCGCCTGGGGCGCGCCGTGGCGCCAGGGCTGCCGCTGCAACGACCACGAAAAGCTGGTGGATCTGCTGCGCCAGAAGGCGCTTGAGCCGCTAAGCGATGCCTTAATGCACCATTTTGAACATATCGTCGCCAGCCTCTGCTTCGAGCGGGCGGGCGAGTGCCTGCCTGATTTTGCCAGGCTGTTTGCCGGCCACAAGGAGTCGTAATGTCCTCTGTCTGTATACAAGTGATCAACCCCAATACCAGCCTCGCGATGACGGAAACCATCGGCGCGGCGGCCCGCGCGGTGGCGGCGCCAGGTACGGAGATCCTCGCGGTCTGTCCGGGCGCGGGCGTGCCGTCTATCGAGGGCCACTTTGATGAAGCCATCGCCGCCGTGGGGGTTCTTGAGCAGGTCAGGCTCGGCAGAGAGCAGGGCGTGGACGGTCACGTCATCGCCTGCTTTGGCGATCCGGGCCTGCTGGCGGCGCGTGAGCTGGCGCACGGGCCGGTGGTGGGCATTGCGGAAGCCGCCATGCATATGGCGACGCTGGTGGCGACGCGCTTTTCGGTGGTGACCACGCTGCCGCGCACGCTGATTATTGCCCGTCATCTGCTGCACCAGTATGGCTTTCACGATCGCTGCGCGGCGCTGCACGCTATCGATCTCCCGGTGCTGGCGCTGGAAGACGGCAGCGGTCTGGCGCAGGAGAAGGTGCGCGCGCGCTGTATTCAGGCGCTGAAAGAGGATGGCTGCGGCGCCATCGTGCTCGGCTGCGGCGGCATGGCGACGCTGGCACAGGAGCTGACCCGCGAGCTGCGCGTGCCGGTGATCGACGGCGTCAGCGCGGCGGTGAAGATGGTGGAGTCGCTGGTGGCGCTGGGGCTCTCGACCAGCAAGCACGGGGATCTGGCATTTCCGGAGAAAAAAGCGTTAAGCGGACATTTTCAGGCATTGAATCCATTTTAATTTTTGGGGGTGGCAATGGGACTTTTTGAACAGGATTACCCGCGGGATCTGCGCGGCTACGCGGGCAACCCGCCGCACGCGCGGTGGCCAAATCAGGCGCGCATCGCCGTGCAGTTTGTGCTCAATTATGAAGAGGGGGCGGAAAACCATGTTCTGCACGGCGATGCCGGATCCGAGCAGTTCCTGTCGGACATCATCGGCGCGGCCAGCTACCCGGACAAACACATGTCGATGGACTCCCTCTACGAATACGGCAGCCGCGCCGGATTCTGGCGGATCCACAGTGAATTTCAAAAGCGTGGCCTGCCGCTGACGGTCTTCGGCGTGGCGATGGCGCTGGCGCGTCACCCGGAGATCGTCGAGGCAATCAGGGCAGCGGATTACGACGTGGTGAGCCACGGCTGGCGCTGGATCCACTATCAGCACATGGATATCCAACAGGAGCGCGAACATCTGCACAAGGCGGTGCACGTGCTGACCGACCTGTTCGGCAAGCCGCCGACGGGCTGGTACACCGGACGCGACAGCCCCAACACGCGCCAGCTGGTGGTGGAGCACGGCGGCTTCGACTACGACAGCGACTACTATGGCGACGACCTGCCCTTCTGGACGGAAGTGGCCTGCGGTGACGGCACCCAAAAACCTCACCTGATCGTGCCGTATACGCTGGATGCTAACGACATGCGCTTCGCGACCGCGCAGGGGTTTAACACCGCCGAGCAGTTTTACACTTATCTGAAGGACAGTTTTGACGTGCTGTACGAAGAGGGGGAAAGCGCGCCGAAGATGATGTCCATCGGCATGCACTGCCGCCTGCTGGGGCGGCCGGGGCGTTTTCGCGCGCTGCAGCGCTTCCTGGATTACGTGCAGCAGCATGAGCAGGTGTGGGTCTGTACCCGCCAGCAGATTGCCGACCACTGGCGGGAGGTGCATCCGTTTCAGAAGTAAGTGTGCCGTGTTTAGCCGGGAGGCGGCTGCGCCTTGCCCGGCCTACGGAACCATGTATTCCCGGTGGGGTTACACCATCAAACTCACCTGCGCCGCCACGATCCGCCACCCGTAGGCAAACCGCACCCACGTCTGCTGCTGGCGGCCAATCCGCTCCGTGCCCTCCCGGGTAAACTCGGTGCTGCACACCGCGTAATCCTCCCCGAAGGTGGTGATGACGGTGTGGCGCAACGTCCGCTGCAACCCGGCGGCGGGGCGCGCCGCCCGGAAGGCGCGAATTTCATCAATCCCGTACAGGTTTTCACCCGCCCCCAGACGCACCGTGTTTTTGTCGTGCCAGAACAGCTCGTCCAGCACCGCAATGTTGTTGCTCACCAGCGCGTCTTCATAGCGGTAAAACGCGGCGGTCACCTCGGCGACTACCCACGGCAGGTTAATGTCATCGTGATTCATCATGCGGCCACCTCCGCCGGACGCGCGTCGGCGATGCCGCTCTCTTCCAGCACGTGCGCGACGCGCAGGCAGGCCTGCTCGTTAAACGGCGCGGCAATCAGTTGCAGGCCAATAGGCGCACCCTGCGCGGTACGCAGCGGAACGGTGGTCACGGGCAGACCCAAAAATGATATCGGCTGGGTCAGCATGCCCATGCTGGCGCGAATGGGAAGCGGCTGACCGTTAATCTCCATGGTTTGTTCGCCAATCCGCGTGGCGCTGCGCGGCGTCGCGGGGGCGATCAGCACGTCGGCCTGGGCTAACAGCGCGTGAAACGCCTGCCGGGCCTGCGCGCGGAACCGCTGGGCCTGAATATACCAGGCGGAGGGGATCATCGCCCCGGCCAGCAGTCGTTCGCGGGAGTGCGGCTCAAAACGCTCGGGCTCGCGGCGAAGCGCGGGCAGATACTGATTTCCGCCCTCGGAGGCGCTGATGATAAACGCCGCCGAGCGCGCCAGTTCGGCGTCCGGGAACTGCAGCTCATCCTGCACGTCCAGCGCCTTCGCCACCCGCGCCACGGCGTCTCTGGCATCCGTGTCGCACCAGGTGGTGAAGTAGCCGCCGAGCACCGCGCAGCGCAGGCCGTCAAGCCCGCGATCGAGCAGGGGGCGCGTCTGCTCGCGCGAGCTCTCTGCCTGAAAACCGTCGCTGCTGTCCCGACCCTGCAGCGCGTCGTACACGGACGCCAGGTCGCACACGCGGCGGGCAAAGGGGCCGATATGATCCAGGCTCGCGACAAATGGATGGCTGCCGGAGCGCGACAGGCGGCCAAAGGTGGGCTTCAGGCCGTAGATGCCGCACAGGGAGGCCGGAACGCGAATCGACCCGTTGGTATCGGTGCCGAGCGAAAAGTTCACCAGCCCGGCGGCCACGGCGGCAGCTGAACCGCCGGAGGACCCGCCCGCAATGCGCGTCAGGTCGTGTGGGTTACGCGTCGCGCCGTAGCGGCTGTTCTCGGTGGTAAAGCCGTAGGCGTAGGCGTCCATATTCACCATCCCGGACAGCAGCCCGCCCGCGCTGCGCAGCTGGCGCACGGCGAAGCTGTCGGCGGCCGCGGCGGGGCGCTGGCTGAACAGCTCTGCCCCCGCGAGGGTGGTGTGTCCGGCAACGTCGAACAGGTTTTTCACCGCGTAGGGCACGCCCGCCAGCGGCGGCAGGGGGCGCTTTTCGCGCCGCAGGGTGTCGATGTTCTCAGCCTCGGCGAGCATGCGTGCTTCCGTCACGGCGGTCCAGGCGTTGATCTGCGGGTTAACGCGCGCAATGGCCTCCAGCGTCTGGCGGGCAATCTCATGGGCGCTCAGCTCGCCCGCGCTCAGTGCCTGCTGAATGTCGCTGATACTCATCTCATGTAGCGTCATGCTTTATACACTCCTGCGATCTCCAGACGGTCGTCGAGCGGCAGCGCCATCAGCGGGGTGGCCATGCTGGCAATGCGGCTGAACTGCACATGCAGCTCGGCGCGGCGGGCATCGTCCAGCTCTACGCCTAGCACAGACTCCATTTGCGCAAGATAGGCCTGCCAGTCGGGTTGTGGTGTCGTCATTTTTTTCTCCTCAGAATCCGGCGGCTGCGCCGTTGCTGCGCGGGTCAAATGCCCCTTCGAATAGCCCGTTGGGATGGCGGACAATCGCGCCCGCGTGGCCCATCGCTTCACTGAAATCAGGGAACATTTCCACCTCGTGTCCCCGCCCGCGAAGCCGAGAGACCGCCTCAGCGCTGAAACGCCCTTCAAGTTTTAACGTGTCAGAAGTTTGTCCCCAGGTGCGCCCCAGCAGCCAGCGCGGGCGGGAAATACTTTCCTGTAAAGGCACGCCCTGAACCACGTAGCGGGTAAAAAGCGCGGCCTGGGTTTGCGGCTGTCCGTCACCGCCCATCGATCCGTAGACCATCACGCGCCCGTCCTTAAGACGTGCCGCCGCCGGGTTCAGGGTATGGAAAGGCTGCTTGCCCGGCGCGAGTGCCAGAAGATGATTGGGATCGAGGCTGAACGATGCCCCCCGGTTCTGCCATACGATGCCGGTGTCGGGCAGCACCACGCCGCTGCCGAACTCGTGATAGATACTCTGGATAAACGACACGGCGAGCCCGCTGTTATCCATTACCCCCATCCACACCGTATCGCCGGGGCCTTTTCCGGTGCCCCACGGCGCGGCGCGGCCGTCGTCAACCCTGTCGGCAAGCGCCTGCAGAGAGGCGGGATCCAGCAGACTCTGAATATCGGTTTTCAGCTCGCGCGGGTCGGTGATGTGGGCATCGCGCAGGCCAAAGGCCAGCTTGGTGGCTTCAACGATGCGGTGAATGGTGTCGGCGTCGTCTGCCTCCGCCATGTTCAGGCGGTCGGTGATGCCGAGTATTGCCAGCGAGACCAGCCCCTGCGTCGGCGGGGCGTGGTTAAAGATCTCGCCCTGCTGATGTAGTAGCTTCAGCGGCGCGGTGCGCCGGGCTGCGTGCGCGTTAAGATCGGCCAGCGTCACGGGCAGGCCCAGCGTCTCCATGCCGTGCGCCAGCACGTCCGCCAGCGGGCCGCGGTAAAAGCTGTCCAGGCCGTCTTCCGCCAGGCGCGTCAGGGTTGAGGCCATGGCGGGCTGATAAAAGCGGCTCCCGACCTGCGGCGGCCTACCGTCCACCAGCCAGGTTTCCGCGAAGCCTGGCACATCCTTCAGCTCGTCAAATTTGCTGGCCGTGGCATGGGCCTGTGAGGCCGTGACCGGCGTGCCGTTCTGTGCATACTCAATGGCGTCGGCCAGCAGGCGAGCCAGCGGCAGCGACTTGCCGGTCATCTCGCGGGAGACCTTCAGCGCCTCGTCCCAGCCGCTCACCGTGCCGGCGACGGTCAGCGCCGCCTGCGGCCCGCGATGGGGAATGTGCGTGAGCCCCTCGTAGGCGGCGAGCGTTGCCCGCGAACCCGCCGCGCCGCTGGCATCAATGGCGATAGGGTCGCCTTCCGGCGGCACGATAAGCCAGAAGCCATCGCCGCCCAGCCCGTTCATATGCGGGTAAACCACGGCGATGGTGGCCGCCGCGGCGACCATCGCTTCTATCGCGCTGCCGCCTTCGCGCAGCACCGCCAGCGCGCTCTGGCTGGCAAGATGGTGGGGCGCTACGGCCATGCCGTGCGTGGAGACATTACTTTGCATGAGGAGTCCTCGTAACCCTGAAAGTCACAAGGTGCTGCAAAAGCTGTTCCAGTTCTGAAAGAAAAGTTTCAGTAAACTGGCACGTATAATGAAAGGTAGAATGAAAGGCAAAATGTGATGAAACAAAAGTTACAGAGGCGCTATGGAACAACTGGATGAACGTCTGAAAGCACAGTACCCGTCGCTGTCGCCGCAGGAGCAGCGGGTGGCGGACTTTATATTCGACCATTTTGACGACCTGATCAGCTACAACAGCGCCGAGCTGGCGCAGCTGAGCGGGGTGTCGAAAGCCACGGTCAGCCGTCTGTTTAAGCGTCTGGGCTACGAGAAATATAAGGACATGCGCGACGAGCTGCGCACCCTGCGCCAGAGCGGGATGCCGCTCACCGATAACCGCGACGCGGTGCAGGGCAACACGCTGCTTGCGCGCCACTATAAGCAGGAGATGGCGAACCTGACCCAGTGGGTCAATGCCCTCGACGCGCAGCAGTTTGCCGACGCCATGGCCTGCATGGTCAAGGCGCGGCGCATCGTCATTATCGGCATGCGTAACGCCTATCCTGCGGCGCTCCACCTGCGCCAGCAGCTGCTGCAGGCGCGCGGTCAGGTGCTGGTCCTGCCGCAGCCGGGGCAGAGCCTGAGCGAGGAGATGGTGGACTTAACGCCGGACGATCTGGTGGTGATGATGGCCTTTCGCCGCCGCCCGCGCATTATCCGTCCGCTGATGCAGCAGCTTCAGAGCAGCGGTATTCAGGTGCTGCTGATGTGCGAGCCGCAGGCGCACAGCCTGTTTCCGCTGGCGAGCTGGCAGCTCTGCGCCCCGCTGGACAGCGTCTCGGCCTATGACAGCTACTCCTCGGTCAACAGCCTGATCAATCTGCTGGCGAACGCCTTCCTGCATGAGATCCTCGATAAAGGGCGCCCGCGCATTCACGAGATTGCCTCCCTCTATCAGCAGCTGGACGAACTCGAACAACGATAATGGGGCATCAGACTGGTGCTTTTGCATTGAAATGGTGCAGGTGACGGGTCGGAGAAACGCACGTTTTTTCGACCCGTCCGTGTTTTATCAGGCTTCGCAAGAATATTCCCCGCTTCGCCTTATCTGGCACATTAGTTGCAAAAACACATTCAAAGAATCTTTTGTTTCATGTTAACGTTACGGGGAAGCACCATGAAAAAACTGTTAATTGCACTGGCCGGGGCCGCATGTCTCTTCACACAGCTGCCGGCAAAGGCTGACCAGCTTCAGGATATCGAGAAGCGCGGCACTATCCGCATTGCCGTTCCGCAGGACTTCCCGCCGTTTGGCTCGGTGGGGACCGATCTGCAGCCGCAGGGCTATGACATCGACATGGCGCGCTATCTGGCCAAACAGATGAAGCTCAAGCTGCAGCTGGTGCCGGTGACCAGCGCCAACCGCGTGCCGTACCTGCAAACCGATAAGGTGGATCTGGTTATTTCAAGCCTCGGTAAAAACCCGGAGCGCGAGAAGGTGATCGACTTCAGCCGCGCCTACGCGCCGTTCTTCCTCGGCGTGTTTGGCCCGAAAGGGGCTGAACTGAAGGACGCCGCCGCGCTGAGCGGAAAAACCATCGGCGTGACGCGCGGGGCGGTGGAGGACATGGTGCTGACCGGCCTGGCGCCGAAAGATGCCAACGTGAAACGCTACGAAGACAACAACACCACGCTCTCCGCCTACCTCTCCGGCCAGGTGCAGTACGTGGCAACCGGCAACCTCGTGGTGGCGGCCATTTCGCGCCAGAACGCGGATAAAGCCCCGGTGCCGAGCTTTATGCTGAAAGACTCGCCGTGCTTTATCGGCCTGAAGAAAAACGAACCGGCCCTGAAGGCAAAAGTGGATGCGCTGATTGAGCAGGGCATCAAGGACGGCACGCTGAACGGCCTGTCTGAGCAATGGCTGAAGGCCCCGCTGCCGGCAAACCTTGGCGCCTGAGCCGATGACGGAGCAACTTGATTTTTCAGCCCTCTGGCCACACTGGCCGGAGCTGCTGGCGGGATTGTGGGTCACCATTCAGCTGACGGTAATGGCAACCATCGGCGGGCTGGCAATCGGGATTTTCGGCGCGGCGATCCGCAGCGGACGCACCACCTGGTACAGCCGGATCTGGGGCGCGTACGTGGAAATCATCCGCAACACGCCGTTTGTAGTGCAGCTGTTTTTCATCGTCTTCGGTCTGCCGAATCTTGGCCTGAAGATGACGGCGGGGGAAGCGGCGCTATTGGCAATGGTGGTGAACCTGGGCGCGTACAGCACCGAAATCATCCGCGCGGGCATTCAGGTCACGCCGAAAGGGCAGTGGGAGGCCGGGCGCGTGCTGGGGCTGACCCGTCTGCAGACCTTTATTCGCGTGGTGCTGCCGCCCGCGCTGCAGCGCATTTATCCGGCGCTGGTGAGCCAGTGCATCATCGTGATGCTCGGCTCGTCGGTGGTGTCGCAGGTCTCGTATGAAGAGCTGACCTTCGCCGCCAACCTGATCCAGTCCAGAACGTTTCTGAGCTTTGAGGTTTATCTGGTGACAACCGGGATTTACTTAGCGCTGTCGATTACCCTGCGCCAGCTGATGATGGCGGCGGGACGCAAATGGCTGGGGGTGCAGGCATGATGACCACCTTTACCGACTGGGACATTATTCGCAACCTGCTGCTGGCCGGACGCTGGACGGTGCTGCTGTCGCTGGTGGCGTTTGTCGGCGGGGCGGTGGTAACGCTGCCGCTCCTGCTGCTGCGCCTGACGGGCGGACGCACGGTGAAGCGCATCATCCGCGGCTATATTGAGCTGTTTCAGGGCACGCCGCTGCTGATGCAGTTGTTCCTGGCCTTCTTCGGCGTGGCGCTGTTCGGCATCGACGTCTCGCCGTGGACCGCCGCCTCGCTGGCGCTGACGTTTTACACCAGCGCGTTTCTGCTCGATATCTGGTACGGCAGCATTCGCGCGCTGCCGAAGGGGCAGTGGGAAGCCTCGCGCTGTCTGGGGCTGACCTTTGGCCAGACCCTGTTTCGCGTGGTCGCCCCGCAGGCGCTGCGCATCGGCATTGCGCCGACGGTCGGCTTTGCCGTACAGGTGATCAAGGGGACCGCGCTGGCGTCGATTATCGGCTTTATCGAGCTGACCAAGGCCGGGACCATGCTGACCAACGTGACGTATCAGCCGTTTAAGGTCTTTGCGCTGGTGGCGCTCGGCTACTTTATTCTGTGTTATCCGCTGTCGCGCTACAGCCGCTATCTGGAGACGAAATTCAATGCCTCTCATCACCATTAATCAGGTGCAGAAATACTACGGCGATAACCACGTGCTCAAGGGCGTCGATCTGGATATCGACATGGGCCAGGTGATCTCCATTATCGGGCGCAGCGGGTCGGGCAAAAGCACGCTGCTGCGCTGCATCAACGGGCTGGAAGGCTATCAGGACGGCAGCATCAAGCTGGGCGGTATGACCATTACCGACCGGGATTCCCAGGCGCGTGAAATCAGCCGCTCGGTCGGGATGGTGTTCCAGAGCTTCAACCTGTTCCCGCACATGACGGCGCTGGAAAACGTGATGCTCGCCCCGCGTCGGGTGCTGAAGAAAAGCGCCGCTGAATGCCGCGAGCTGGCGCAGCGCATGCTGGAGAAAGTGGGCTTAGGCGATCGTCTGGATTACTACCCGTCGAGCCTCTCCGGCGGCCAGCAGCAGCGCGTGGCGATTGCCCGCGCGCTGGCGATGTCGCCTAAAGTTTTACTCTGTGACGAGATCACCTCCGCGCTCGACCCGGAGCTGGTGGGCGAAGTGCTCAAGGTGCTGGAGCAGCTGGCGGCCGAGGGGATGACCCTGATCCTCGTGACCCATGAAATGAATTTTGCCCGCGAAGTGGGCGACCGCGTGGTGTTTATGCACCAGGGGAAAGTCTGGGAGCAGGGAGACAGCAAAACGCTGTTCGCCAACCCGCAGACCACGGAACTGAAGCAGTTCATCTCCTCCGTGCGCGGCCTCAACTGATAAGGACTGATAAATGGATATCGCACAATTTCCGCAAATCAACCCGCCCCAGCGTCTGCTGATGGGGCCGGGCCCGATCAACGCCGACCCGCGCGTGCTGCGCGCCATGTCGAGCCAGCTGATCGGCCAGTACGATCCGGCTATGACCCACTACATGAACGAGGTGATGGCGCTCTACCGGGGGGTGTTCCGCACCGAGAACCGCTGGACGATGCTGGTGGACGGCACCTCCCGCGCGGGGATTGAAGCCATTCTGGTCTCCGCCATCCGCCCGGGAGATAAGGTGCTGGTGCCGGTCTTTGGCCGCTTTGGTCATCTGCTGTGCGAAATTGCCCGCCGCTGCCGCGCGGAGGTGCATACCATTGAGGTGCCGTGGGGCGAGGTGTTCACCCCGGACAAGGTCGAGGATGCGATTAAGCGCATTCGTCCGCGCCTGCTGCTGACCGTGCAGGGCGACACCTCCACCACCATGCTGCAGCCGCTCGCCGAGCTTGGCGCCATCTGCCGCCGCTACGACGTGCTGTTTTACACCGACGCCACCGCGTCGCTCGGCGGCAACGCGCTGGAGACCGACGCCTGGGGGCTGGATGCTGTGTCAGCCGGGATGCAGAAGTGCCTCGGCGGCCCGTCGGGCACGTCGCCGATCACCCTGAGCGCGCGCATGGAGGAGGCGATCCGCCGCCGCAAATGCGTTGAGGAGGGCATTCGCACCGACGCCCACCGCGACGGGGACGAGGAGATGATCTACTCCAACTACTTCGATCTCGGCATGGTGATGGACTACTGGGGGCCGGAGCGGCTGAACCACCACACCGAAGCCACGACCGCGCTGTTTGGCGCCCGCGAATGTGCGCGTCTGATCCTCCAGGAAGGGCTGGATAACGGCATCGCCCGCCACAAGCTGCACGGCGATGCGCTGCTGAAGGGGATCCAGGCGATGGGGCTGGAGACCTTCGGCGATCTGAAGCACAAGATGAACAACGTGTTGGGCGTGGTAATCCCGCAGGGCGTCAATGGCGACCAGGTGCGTAAGCTGATGCTGGAGGATTTCGGGATTGAAATCGGCACCTCGTTTGGCCCGCTGCACGGCAAAGTGTGGCGCATCGGCACTATGGGCTATAACGCGCGCAAGGACTGCGTGATGACCACCCTGAGCGCGCTGGAATCGGTGCTCAATTACCTGAAATTCACCACTACGCAGGGGGCAGCCATGCAGGCCGCGTGGGACCACTATCGCCGCGAGACGCCGCAATGAGCCCGGCGGCAGAACGGGTGATGGCCCGCGCTGACGCGCTGGCCGCCATCAGCGAAACCCCGGATGCGCTGACAAGGGTCTATCTCTCCACGCAGCATCTGCAGGCCAACCAGCTGGTGGGGCAGTGGATGAGCCAGGCGGGAATGACCGTCTGGCAGGACAGCGTGGGCAATATCTGCGGCCGCTACGAGGGCGCGCAGGAAGGAGCGCAGGCGGTACTGCTCGGCTCGCATCTGGATACCGTGCGCAACGCCGGGCGCTACGACGGCATGCTCGGGGTGCTCACCGCCATCGAAGTGGTGGACAGCCTGCACCAGCAGGGTGTGCATCTGGCACAGGCCATCGAAATTGTCGGCTTTTGCGACGAAGAGGGCACCCGCTTCGGCATTACGCTGTTAGGCAGCCGGGGACTGACGGGCACCTGGCCGCAGGGCTGGCTGGAAAAAACCGACGCCAGCGGCATCAGCGTGGCGCAGGCGATGACCCAGGTGGGGCTCGATCCCGCCCGCGTGTCGAATGCCGCACGCCGTCAGGAGGATTTCAGCGCCTATCTGGAGCTGCATATTGAGCAGGGGCCGTGTCTTGAGCAGGAGGCGCTCGCGCTTGGCGTGGTGGAAGCCATTAACGGCGCGCGTCGTCTGAACTGCCGCTTCACCGGCGAGGCCGGGCACGCGGGAACCGTGCCGATGCACCACCGCAGGGACGCGCTGGCCGCCGCCGCCGAGTGGATGGTTATCATTGAAAACGCTACCCGACAGCAGGGCGGCAACCTGGTGGCGACGGTCGGGGAATTGCGCTGCCTGCCGGGGGCGGTGAACGTGATCCCCGGCGAGGTTGAGCTCTCGCTGGATATTCGCGGCCCGCAGGATGTGCCGCTGGATCGGTTGCTTAACGACCTGCTGGAACATGCCCAGGCGATCGCATCGCGCCGCGGGCTGGCGTTTAGCGCCGAGGAGTTTTACCGCATTGCCGCCACGCCGTGCGATCGCCACCTGCAGAGCGTGCTGGGGGAGGCCGTTAAATCGGTACAGGAGCGGTCGCTCTCGCTGCCAAGCGGTGCGGGCCACGATGCGATTGCCATCGCGGAACGCTGGCCGGTAGGCATGCTCTTCGTACGCTGCAGGGGAGGCGTCAGCCACCATCCGGCGGAATCGGTGATGGCTGAGGATGTTGCGCTGGCGATTGAGGCGTTTTCGCGCGCGGTGATTCAGCTGGCGGACCGCGTTACTCCAGCCCCAGCGTATATTGCGCGATCTTGAAGTAGATAATCAGCCCGGTACCGTCGATAAGCGTCGCGATAAACGGCGCGGAGACGACCGCCGGGTCAATGCCGCAGCGCTTGAGCACCATTGGAATGACGGACGACACGATCGCGCTCCAGAGCGTAATGCACACCAGCGTCAGGCTGACGATAAGCGTAATTTCCAGCCCAATCCCCATCATCCAGGCGCGGATACACCCGGCGATACCGAGCGTCACGGCAATCATTAGCGAGGTGGTCATCTCTTTGCGCAGCACGCGGCCCACGTCGCGCAGACGCACTTCACCCAGCGCCATGGCGCGCACCAGCGTGGAGGTGATCTGCGTTCCGCTGTTGCCGCCCGTGCCGATCAGCAGCGGAATAAAGAACGCCAACGCGATGGCGGACTCCAGCGCCTCTTCAAAGTGCTGGATCACCGAGCTGGTGTAGGCTTCCGCGACAAACAGCAGCAGCAGCCAGACGGAGCGTTTCTTCCACAAGCTGAAGGCGCTGGTTTCCAGATAGGGCTTCTCCAGCGGCAGCGTCGCCCCCTGAAGCTGAGCATCTTCGGTGACGTCGTCTTCCAGCAGGTGGGCGATTTCGCGCTCGGTCAGGCAGCCGACGAGCTTGCCGTGGGTGACCACGGGCACGACGTCCGCCTCGCCGTGGGCCAGCAGCCCGGCAACATCGGCACGTTCATCCTCCGGTTTAACCTGCAAAAACTGCGAAATCATCAGGCTTTTAATTGGCTGCACGGTATCCGTGACCTGCAATAATTTGCGCACGGCAATCATGCCCGCCAGGCGTCCATGGTCTTCAATAAAAATATGCGACGGAATATCATCGTCTTTTAATTTTTCGAAGAATTGCTCGCGCGCCAGCGCGACGCATAATGAAATGTCGAGGACGATAAAATCGGTATTCATATATTGCGCGACCGCGCTGTCATTGAATGCCAGGTTCTGGTTGTGAATAGCGTAAGACATAGTGAATTCCCTTTGAATAATAACATCTCTCAGGGGCGAGCAAGACAGGGCATGTCGAAGAGGAGATCCCCACGTCCTGGGTTCAGCACTGTACACCGTATCCCGCAAGGGAAGTTATACTGACAAAGCCTTGATTCGACAGTGCCTGTTTTACCCTGTGCCGGTTCTCTCGAACCCACCAGAGCGATAACGTGTATTTGTACAGGAGCCTCGCCATAACGAGATCGTTGTAAAACGAGAGAAATAATACGCTTATTTGATATTACCGCTCGGGAAATTAAATAATGTTTAAGGATGGTTTAGATAAATCTTATTAGTAAAATGTTGAGGGTTTATTTAAGGTTATTCCTTTTAAATGGAGGATTAATTAACGGGGGACGAAAAATGGCGTGGGTTGATAATCTGCTGAATCATTTTGCGCTGTATCCGGCACATCTGTTCGCGCTGTTATTCGTGATGGCGCTGAGCAAGTCGACGGTGCTGGTCTCCTCCGTGCTGCCGCCCGCCTCGGTGATGCTGCTGGCGGGCATAACCGTCAGCCACGGGAGCATGCATCCTGCGCTGGCGTGGCTCGCCGTGGTGCTGGGGGCAACGGCGGGGTCGGTGCTGAATTACCATATCGGCCAGCTGATGGGGCACACCCGGCTGGTCACGCGTTTCACCTCAAAGCATGCCGATAAGTTCTTGCGGGTACAGCATCAGCTGCAAAAGAACGGCGTCGTTGTGCTGTTTACGTCGCGCTTTCTGGCGGTGTTGCGTTATATCGTGCCGCTGGCGGCGGGGATGCTCAGGCTGAACGCCGTCAAGGTCTACGCCGTCAGCCTGCTTTCCGCCTGCGCGTGGGCGGCGCTGTATGTCGGCGCGGTCACCGGCATCAGCGCATTTTGAGTTACAGACTTCCCATTCCGCCGTCCACCAGCAGCTCCGTCCCTACCGTGTAGCTCGACTCGTCTGACGCCAGATAGAGCGCGGCTTTTGCCAGCTCCGTCGTCGAGCCCATTCTGCCGAGCGGCACCAGCTTGATGATGTCCGCCATCATCGCGCTAAGCGTCTCTTCGCTTAAGCCTGTCTTCGTAAACGCCGGGGTTTCCACCGGGCCGGGGCTCAGGCCGTTGACGCGGATCCCGCGCGGCAGCAGCTCCGCCGACAGGGTGCGCGCCAGCGACAGCAGGGCGGCCTTGCTCGCGGCATACACGCTGCTGGTGGGCAGGCCGATGCGCGCGCTCACGGAGCCGCAGAGGATCACCGACGACGGGTTATTCAGCAGCGGCAGCAGCGCCTGAATTAAAAAGAACGGTCCCTTCAGGTTGATGCCCATCAGGCGGTCCCAGGCTTCTTCCTGCCACGCTTCCAGCGGCGCGTGCGTCACGTCGCCTGCGTTGAGAAACACCGCGTCCAGGCGCGGCCAGCGGGCGGCGAGGGTTTCCGCCAGCGCGCGTTGCGCTGTGATATCTCCCGCATCGGTCGGGATCACCCAGGCCTTATCGCCCAGAATACGTTCTGCTTCGGCAAGGGTGGCCGGGTTGCGTCCGGTCACGGCGACGTGCGCCCCTTCGGCGATAAACGCCTGCGCGGTGGCAAGACCAATACCGCTGGTGCCGCCGGTAATCAGCGTATATTTATCTGTTAAACGACCCATGTTCTTCTCCTGAAAAGTCACTGGAGAAAGCACTACAGAAACGTTAGTATCGAAAGGAAACCAGGTACCAAATGGATACTAAAGAGGCAAGAGGTGTGCTATGGCGGAAATGCTGACTGAGTGCTGTGAAAAAAAATCTGAGGTTTATACCTGCCCGATGACGCAGTTTGTCAACCTGATTTCCGGCAAGTGGGCAATCCCGATCCTCTATCGCCTGATTGTGATCAACGCGCCCGTCCGCTTCGGCGATCTGCTGCGGGCGGCTGCCCCCATCACCCAGAAAGAGCTGACGAAGCAGCTGCGCCTGTTTGAACAGCGCGGGCTGGTGACGCGGACGGTCTACCCGGAGATCCCGCCGCGCGTGGAGTATCAGATAACCGGGCTGGGGTTAACCCTTCAGGACGCACTCTCCCCGCTGGCCGCCTGGATGAGCGAGTACGGCGACCAGCTGGAGCGTTAGCCAGCGTTTCTGGAGTGGGGGTGGTGATGTAGCGTAAGAACCGGCCCCCTTGGGGGCTGGTATCGTTACCGCATTTTATTAATGCATAGAGCAAAAGGCGACTGCACGTTGCCGATTAGCCACGCGTTTTTCAACGGGCTGAGCCGCAGCTGTCTGCTGGCCCCTTTCGGAGCATATAAAAAGCTTTTTTTGAATATTTCATCCCTTGCACTGTCTTTGATGTTCTTTATATAGGCAAAACTGTGCAAGGTAATTTCATCGGGAGAGAGTGCGTCCCAGGCAAACGCAATGCTGCGGGAAATTGTCTGCCTCTCTCCTGGAGTGTTGATCGTGCCAGATAGCGTTGCTCTGCCCGTATTATTTTTAAATAGGCGAAAATTAACTTCAACGACAGACGTAAAGTCCGGTTCCCGGTGGTCATACTGGATTAAGGCAGAGCAGTTAACCCTTATGCCAGGAGAGGTATGGTGGTGATAAAGAACCGCACCGCAGCCAGCTAACAATATGGCTGTCAGGGCGGCTATAAAAGCGTATTTAAATCTCATCATTACTTTCATGCCCGGACCAGTAGAAGTTGAGGCACGAGAGATAGTTATTTTCATCAGAAGTGCAGCTACTGATGAACGCTCGTCCTTTTTTTCCAAAAATATAAGACTCTGAAGCCTGATAAAGAAAAGAGGTGCCGCTCAGGCATAATATATTTTCTTTCGCAGCAAGTTCGAGGAAAAGCTTCTTTTTCTTTTCAGAAAGGGCCACTGAGTTTTTTTGCACGGTATAGACAGGGCAGCTTTGATAGTTAAATAAGAAAAAGCGCGGAATATCCTCTCTGTTGATCACAACGGACTGCGAGAGCAGATAGCCACAAGCGGTTAATAAAACGCCCATAGCGGCGATCGACAAGATGAAGATCAAATAGTTTAGGGAGGAATAACGCGCGAAGTTGCTTACCTTGTCTGCAAATCCGGATTCACTCTTCCCGGCGTTGTCTTGCTTTTCCGAAGAGAGCACGGGTATTTGTGCGTCTGCCTTGCTCGTCTCACTCAGTTGAAACTGTACATCAATATCTGCATTAAACATAAACCCTACGCGGGGTATGGTTACAATGCATTCGCGCCTCATTCCTAACTGCGTTAAGTACTTTCTTAACTCAGAAATATATTTATTCAGCGTATGGCCTGAAGAGCGAAGGCCGTTTGCATCCCAGACGCACTCCAGCAGTTTGTCCCGGGTCAGCGTGTGACCTCGCATTTCCAGCAGCAGCGTGAGGAGGCGCTTCATGGTCAGGGTCAGAACGATAGCTGAACTCTCGTCTTCGTAAGACCACAAACACCCATCCTCCGGGCGAAATCGTACCGTCGAATCAATCCAGAAAACCATTCCAGCGTCCTGTTTGCCCGTTAAGGGGGGTTAAAAAAAATGCTTTATCTGATTATTAAAGCGCCAAATTCAAGATTGCGGCAGTTTAGCACAATCTGAATACCCCCCCCTTATACCAGAGTTAATTTTTGTAAAAATCCGTTTTACTGGATTATTTATTTGTAAATTAATCAATTGGCGATACATGTAGCTTTATGACATCTGACGTTGCTAGGCTAGGTCGCAGAAGTGATTGAACGCGAGGCACTAGCGGAACTGGTGGGATGCATTAGCCCCTGCCAGCAACGGAATATCGACTTATCACTGTGGCTTCGGACTTATTGACCAAAACCGTGGTAACCGATCTAAACAGGAGGGGATAAAAACCGTGTTAATAAACTGTGGGATGTGGAGCTGTTATGCATGTTAATAGCCGACGTTATTATAAA
This sequence comes from Enterobacter sp. ECC_219_Taxon_10, assembly GCF_058354905.1. Lineage (NCBI taxonomy): Bacteria > Pseudomonadati > Pseudomonadota > Gammaproteobacteria > Enterobacterales > Enterobacteriaceae > Enterobacter > Enterobacter sp. ECC_219_Taxon_10. The sequence goes on from NZ_CM178005.1 coordinate 1,820,956, forward strand.
ACATTCTTCTTTTTTTGAGATGAATAAAGGAGATAGAACTTCATGATTATAACTGGAGGTTTAACTGCAATGAATTTACGTTAATGCTACTTATTGGAATAATGTACTGGTTTTTTGTTTTTAAATGGTGTTATGTGCTGTTTTTGGCGTTGGGTGTTAACATTTAGACTTATGGTTTACATAAATTGATGTTTTGATTCTCCCAGATCTATATTAGCCGCATAGCATCTAAAGGTTTTATTAAAACGGAATGAACACTGTAATTTTCCAGCGGTTTAGTGGAGGTGCAGCACAATGAAACGATTAGGTTATTTACTGGGGAGCGATTCTGAAGGGGTGTTCTTCATGAAAGAGCAGTCCCTGTTGATACCTTTAAACATTGTATCAAAACCCGTTCGTTTGAGAAGGACGATGTTTCATTTGCTGGATTTTATCCTGGAGAAAGCAAATACGGGTCTCATACCTGATGACGAGATCATGCGCAATGTCTGGGAGGGGTATGGCCTTAAAGCATCCACTCCACGTTTATGGCAAGTCATGAACGAATTAAAGAAAAAACTGACGAATCTGGGGGTTGAACCAAATTTTATCACCCGCGTAGAAGGTAAAGGCTATATTGCAAACCGTGCAATTATGGAACCTGTTTACATCAGGGCATCCTTTATCTGGCAAAGCAGTATGGTGAGTGATAATAAAGAATCGTTATTACTGAAATCTTCAATAAATTAGCGTCTTCTGCATGAAGTTATCACCGTTACGGTTAATCGTACAAGGTGAGGGGTTAGCATGCCTGGCTGATGCGAAGGCGAATATTTCAAGAGTGTGAATGATGAAAAAATACAATTCTGGATTTATTAAGATCTATATTTTGACCCTGGTTATCATCGGCCTGATTACAGGCTGGTGTTTTGTAAACTTCAAAAAACCGACGTTCGTGATTGTTGATACCGACAGGGTGCTTGCGTCCTCCTCACTGAGTGAACAGGAACAGGCGCGAATGAATGCGGTACTCGATTCGGTGCGTAATTCTGAGCAGGAGGCTGAAAGCCTCTACTCCACGCTGTCGGCTGACGTAGCCAGAGAGACAAAAATGGTCGATCAGCAGATTTTGCGTCAGGTCATTGAAAAAAACCGTCAGCTGGCCCGGCAGGCGACGATGCTTGAAATTAACAAGGCCGTTAAAAACGTTATCACTGCCAGGGGTTATCCGTTGGCGGTAGACAGTTCGCTGGTGCTAACCAACGATCAAAGCCTGGATATTACCGATCAGGTTATTGCGGCGTTATCTGTTACCGAAGTCAATTTTGGACCATTGCCTGAAATTAAAGTCACTCGCTCTGAGGAGGAGTAATTCCTGCAACTGATGAACAGGGCCGCGCCAATCCGTTGTTGGCGCGTTTCAGGGTATTTAACGCGGAGTATAACGAACGTAATAAAGTTAATTATTTAGCCACCAATATTAGCGGTATCCGGTCTGACAGCACTTTTGTATGAGCGATGCAATGCCTGGCATTACGCATCTGCACGCATGTGTTGTGAGTTTGTATTTATCTGTACTAACGCATGGCAGGGATATTTCTCTGCCCTCAGGGATTTTTTAATCGAGAATAAGCTATGAATAAAATATATAGACTCGTCTGGGATAGTTCTCGTCAAATGTTAATACCGGTTAGTGAACTTTCTCCCTCTCATGGTAAAAGCAGCGTTGTGGGTGCCGTTAAGGAAAAAGGGCACGCAGTATTCCGTCTGAAGAAATTATATATTGTACTGGCTGCATTGCAGGGGCTGCTGTTTGTGCCTCAGACTCAGGCGTTTGTGCAATCCGGAGGGGCATATTGCACAAATGGTACTCAAGATAAGGGGGGGACTACAGTAACTGCTGGAAATTGTGTACTCTCAAATACAGCCGATGCAAATGCGAGCATCGCTATTGGTACCGGTGCACGCTCTTCAAATTTATCTGTAGCACTTGGATTAAATGCTCTGGCCGGTAACACGCGTACAATTGCATTTGGTGATAATGCGCAAGCTCTGGGACAAGAGTCTGTTGCCATCGGATATAATTCTACAGCCAGAGGTACCAAGAGCGTTGTAATTGGAGCGGGTGCTTCAAGCGTATTAACGGATGCGGGTGTTTCTATTGGCTACCATAACCAACTTTTAAATACCGTATCCTCAACGGCAGATGATTACAATTCTAATATGCTCGCAGTAGGTAATGAAAATACCATTGATGCCCCGGGCAGGAGCATGACGTTTGGCTCATGGAATAAAATTAGTGACTCTTCTTTACATGGTGGGCCTACAGACGGCGGTAGCCTTGTGATGGGGTTCCAGAATACTGTTACAAATTCGCATAACGCCTACGTTTTTTCTGGTCAGGGGTTAGTGAATAATTCCGCCAAGAGTGTTGTGATAGGTCAACACGCAACGGTTGAAAATTCAGACAGCGCAATTGTTATCGGCGGCGGGACTTTCGATGTAGCAACGCAAAAAGCGATCTCCAGTAAGGTATCCAACTCCGCGAAAGGTATTGCTGTTGGCGAACTGAGTGAGCTTACGAATGCCAGCGGCGGTATTATCCTCGGTAATAATGGTGCGGTTACGGCATCTAACGGATTGATCCTCGGAAACAGCGGTAGCGTCTCAGCTGCCAGTGGAGTACTGCTGGGGAATAACGGTAAAGTAACCGCTGCCAACGGTCTGGCGCTGGGCAACAATACCAGTGTAGCTAATGCCAATTCCGTGGCTTTAGGATCCGGGTCTGTAACGAGTGCTGCAATTAAAACTGCCAGCGTCACGCTGGGCGGTAAGAGCTATTCTTTTGCGGGGGCGGCCCCCGGCAGTACAGTGAGTATTGGCACATCCGGGATGGAAAGAACGCTGACAAATCTCGCGGCGGGTCAATTGACTGCAGCGAGTACTGACGGTGTAAACGGCTCGCAGCTTTACGCCACTAACACGGCGCTCAACACCCTGTATGGTGACGTCAACGCTCTGGCCGACGACGCCCTGCTCTGGGATGCCAGTAAAAATGCCTACAGCGCTACGCATGGTACTGCGACAACGAATAAGATCACCAATGTAGCTATCGGGGATCTTAATAGTTCCAGTACCGACGCAGTGAATGGCTCCCAGCTGTTCGCGACTAATGAAATCGTGAATAACAATACCAGGAATATAGAAAATAATACTAAAGCAATTACCACGCTTGCAGATACGCCGTTAACATTTAAAGGTAATACCGGTACGGTGGCAAAAACACTGGGCGATACGGTGAACATTGTTGGCGGTGCGTCAACGGCGGGGTCTTTCTCTTCCGCAAATATCAGTACGACCGTTGATAACCAGACGGGTAACCTGATTATACAGATGGCAGATAATCCGGTATTTACCTCCGCAACGATCGGCGGAACTGCAGGTAATACCAAACTGGATAATACGGGTCTGACTATTACCAACGGACCGACTGTCACAACGTCTGGAATTAGCGCAGGCAGTAAGAAGATTACTAACGTGGCAGACGCTTTACTGGACAGTACCAGTACTGAAGGGGTGAACGGTTCCCAGCTTTATGCGACCAACCAAAAAGTATTAACCAACACGCAAAATATCACTTCCCTTGGCGACACGATTAACAATATCAACAATAAGGGAACCAAGTACTTCCATGCTAAATCGACCGGGCAAGATTCCAGCGCCTTAGGTGATGATTCAGTTGCCATCGGTATGGGCGCCGTTGCTAACAACGATAATGATATTGCGTTGGGAGCAGGCTCAAAGACGGCGAAGGCGGTTAAAACGGAAAAAACGACCCTGGCAGGAACCGAGTACTATTTTGCTGGAATAGACCCGCAAAGCACGCTCAGCATTGGCGACGTCGGCAGCGAGCGTACCATCACCAACGTGGCTGCCGGGCGGCTGACGGAAACCAGCACCGATGCCGTCAACGGTTCACAGCTGTATGCCACTAATTCAGCGCTGAATACGCTCAACAACAACGTGAGCGGATTGCAGAACGATGCGCTGTTGTGGGACCCGACTCTGAATGCGTTCAGCGCCAGCCACGGCACCACTGCGGTCAACAAGATCACCAACGTCATGGATGGTGAGCTTGATGATAACAGTACCGATGCGGTGAACGGTTCGCAGCTTAAGGCCACCAACGATCAGGTTGAGACCAATACGCAAAATATCACGCAAAACACGAAGGCTATCGGCGATGTCGATAACCGGGTGACGAATATCTACGACACGGGTACGAAGTACTTCCATGCTAAATCGACCGGGCAAGATTCCAGCGCCATAGGTGATGATTCAGTTGCCATCGGTATGGGCGCCGTTGCTAACAACGATAATGATATTGCGTTGGGAGCAGACTCAAAGACGGCGAAGGCGGTTAAAACGGAAAAAACGACCCTGGCAGGAACCGAGTACTATTTTGCTGGAATAGACCCGCAAAGCACGCTCAGCATTGGCGACGTCGGCAGCGAGCGTACCATCACCAACGTGGCTGCCGGGCGGCTGACGGAAACCAGCACCGATGCCGTCAACGGTTCACAGCTGTATGCCACTAATTCAGCGCTGAATACGCTCAACAACAACGTGAGCGGATTGCAGAACGATGCGCTGTTGTGGGACCCGACTCTGAATGCGTTCAGCGCCAGCCACGGCACCACTGCGGTCAACAAGATCACCAACGTCATGGATGGTGAGCTTGATGATAACAGTACCGATGCGGTGAACGGTTCGCAGCTTAAGGCCACCAACGATCAGGTTGAGACCAATACGCAAAATATCACGCAAAACACGAAGGCTATCGGCGATGTCGATAACCGGGTGACGAATATCTACGACACGGGTACGAAGTACTTCCATGCTAAATCGACCGGGCAAGATTCCAGCGCCTTAGGTGATGATTCAGTTGCCATCGGTATGGGCGCCGTTGCTAACAACGATAATGATATTGCGTTGGGAGCAGGCTCAAAGACGGCGAAGGCGGTTAAAACGGAAAAAACGACCCTGGCAGGAACCGAGTACTATTTTGCTGGAATAGACCCGCAAAGCACGCTCAGCATTGGCGACGTCGGCAGCGAGCGTACCATCACTAACGTGGCTGCCGGGCGGCTGACGGAAACCAGCACCGATGCCGTCAACGGTTCACAGCTGTATGCCACTAATTCAGCGCTGAATACGCTCAACAACAACGTGAGCGGATTGCAGAACGATGCGCTGTTGTGGGACCCGACTCTGAATGCGTTCAGCGCCAGCCACGGCACCACTGCGGTCAACAAGATCACCAACGTCATGGATGGTGAGCTTGATGATAACAGTACCGATGCGGTGAACGGTTCGCAGCTTAAGGCCACCAACGATCAGGTTGAGACCAATACGCAAAATATCACGCAAAACACGAAGGCTATCGGCGATGTCGATAACCGGGTGACGAATATCTACGACACGGGTACGAAGTACTTCCATGCTAAATCGACCGGGCAAGATTCCAGCGCCTTAGGTGATGATTCAGTTGCCATCGGTATGGGCGCCGTTGCTAACAACGATAATGATATTGCGTTGGGAGCAGGCTCAAAGACGGCGAAGGCGGTTAAAACGGAAAAAACGACCCTGGCAGGAACCGAGTACTATTTTGCTGGAATAGACCCGCAAAGCACGCTCAGCATTGGCGACGTCGGCAGCGAGCGTACCATCACCAACGTGGCTGCCGGGCGGCTGACGGAGACCAGCACCGATGCCGTCAACGGTTCGCAGCTGTTCGCAACGAACAGCGCTATTGAGAACATTTATGGCGATGTACAGGGCCTGCAAAATGATGCCTTACTGTGGGATCCCGCCCTGAATGCCTTCAGTGCCAGCCACGGCAGCAAGGTGATCAACAAGATCACTAACGTGGCTGAAGGCGAACTGTCTGCAACCAGTACCGATGCCGTCAATGGTTCACAGCTTTATGCGACCAACGTCAAGGTAGAAAATATTGATAACCGTCTGATTGGCGTCGAAGACGTTGTCTACGGCAGCATCGTACCGACAATGCGCTATCTGAAGGTGAACTCGACGGGAACAGAAGCGATGGCGATCGGCGCCGATGCCGTGGCGCTGGGTCAAGGAACCCTGGCATCGGGTGATAATTCGGTGGCGACGGGTAATGGTGCCCAGGCAACGGGAAGTGGGGCGATTGCGAATGGCCACAACGCGAATGCCGCAGGCGAAGGAAGCGTGGCGATAGGTGAAAACGCCAGCGTGATGGCCAACAACTCCGTCGCCCTCGGTGCGGGATCCGTTGCCGATCGCGACAATACCGTTTCTGTAGGCGCTAAAGATAATGAACGTCAGATTACCAATGTTGCCGCCGGTACCGAAGATACCGACGCGGTAAACGTTGCGCAGCTGAAAGAAGTCAGTGGCGATGTCTCCAACATCGGCAACACGGTGAATAATATTGCCAACGGAACGGAAGGGATGTTCCAGGTGAATAATACCGATAACTACGCCAAGCCAGTGGTTAAAGGGAATAACGCCGTCGCAGGGGGGGCGGGCTCGAAAGCGTCGGGAAGCAATAGCATGGCAATCGGCACGCTCGCATCTTCGACGGCGGAAAATAGCGTTGCGCTGGGTAACGGTTCTTCCGCTACGGCCACCAACTCAGTGGCCCTGGGCGCAAACTCGGTTGCCGATCGCATGAATACAGTATCCGTAGGGGTTGCCGGGGGGGAACGTCAAATCACGAACGTTGCCGCCGGTACGGAACTAACGGATGCCGTAAACGTAGGCCAGCTTAAGCAGACGGAAGCGAATGCTAACCAGTATACGAACAACCAGTTCAAAGCCTTAAAAAATATGGTGAACGACCAGAAGGATAAATTAAGCGCGGGTATTGCAGGCGCGATGGCGATGTCTGGTCTGCCTCAGCCTTATTCTCCTGGCGCCAGCATGGTCGGTATGGCGGGGGGGACCTATCAGGGGCAGTCTGCCATTGCCTTAGGTGTTTCCACGATTTCTGATAACGGCAAATGGGTAACAAAATTGTCTGGCTCGACAAACAGTCAGGGTGATTTTGGCGCGGCTATCGGCGTAGGCTATCAGTGGTAATTATATTTCCCCGCCTCCGGGCGGGGAATATAAAAATTAAAGGACACAAAATGAAACTGCACATTAATAAACTGGCCATTGCCTTTTCAATGACGCTGGTCGGCTGTACTCACTCTATCAGCGACGTGGATAAAGCAGGAAAAACGGCTTCACCTATTTTCCCGGATTTAAACCAGGCGGTAGTCGGAGAGGGGAGTTACGTTACGCTGGAGAATATTTCCAGAATAAAACCCGGCATGACCAAGCATAATTTATATGAAATGATTGGCGTTCCACATTTCAATGAGGGTGTATTAGGCGTAAAAGAATGGGATTACATTGTCCATATTCCCAATGCTGAAGGCGAAGAAATTACATGCCAATATAAGGTTCTATTTGATTCCCGTATGAAAATTGGCAGCACCTGGTTTAAACCAGAAAATTGCCTGACGTTAGCGGGCCAAAAAACAAAAGGCAATACGTATAATAAAGATATCTCGGCGGAAGCCTTGTTCGCCTTCGCAGAGAGCAGATTAAGCCCGCAGGGTGTGCGTACAATTCGCCAGGTTGCGGAGGAGATTCAACAGACGAGTAACAAGCCTCAGAGTATCAAGGTCACTGGCCATACGGACAGAATTGGTTCGCAGGAGAAAAATTACCTGCTTTCAATGGCCCGTGCGCAGGCAGTAAAAGAAATTCTTATCGAACAAGGCATTTCTCCTTCTGTGATCGCGATTGAAGGTATGGGATCGATGATGCCACGCGTGATGTGTCCAGGGCCTGTATCACCAACCGTGATCGCCTGCCTGGCTGAAAACCGTCGAATTACAATAGAAGTAAAATAAGGAATAGCATATGAGCGCAAAAGTGGCCTTGATTTCATCACAATTACTGTTAAATCCTGCGAATGCCGTTGCTGAGCAGGATTACAGACCGTTCAATACGATCAGCATGCCGGCCTATACGGTAATCAATGATGCACTCAAGAGCGCCTTTCCGCTTGTTAATGGAAAAGAGAATAAGCCACTGATGCGCCTCATATGCGATCTTGCCCGCGGTGTAAAACGTCAGGATGAGATCAATTTCATCCTGACGAAAAATAATGTCAATATCTCTTCCATTCCCGCTTCGGGGAACCCGCTTTCGCTGCTGGTGAATAGGGACAGTAAATATCAGCAAAAAGCTTGTGCATCGTGGCTTGCGATCTCCCTGCACAATAAAATGAATCTGGATGCATATAAGATCAAAAAGACGAAAGACGCAGATAATAATAAGAGCAAAACGTGGTCATTCTGGCCACTGATGAATCAAAGCAATAAACAGGAACCATCCGTGACTATCGAATGGGATAAAGCACGTTTCAACGAACTGGCCATCGATCAAATGGCCGTAGCGAAATCCACGGCCCAGTTTTATTCGTTAATAGCCAATGATTTGCAACAGAAATCTGAATATTCTTTTTCTGAGCTTAAAAAAGATCTTGATACGTCAATTGCTAGCTACGCCGCCCAATATTTAAATGCGATTAAAATTAATGCTGAAACACTTCGGTCTGCTGGTATTGAAGTGAGTGAACTCTCAAGCGCAGGGTACAAAATAACTGATAATCAAGGGACTTCCCTTTCAAAAGAAGGTGACGGTTTTCTTCTGGCTTATCAGCAAATCCCATGGCTTGGGAACGGGAAAATCATGGGTAAAGATTATTACATAACCGTTAATCTGGCTGCTGACGCAAAAGTGACTACGATACCCGCTGAATGATTATGTTTCATTCCATACAGGAAGTTTTATGAACCGTTCAATACTCATAGCCATACATTGCAAAAATCCCTATTTTACGCATGGGTTGAAATGCTTAATTGAGGAGCGCATCGCACCGAAATTAAGCCGCGATGGCCTGAAGATTGCCGTGGCCGAGAACCCTGCATTGTTAACGAAGCACCATGGGGCCTCGCGAATTATCAACCTTATTGATGTGCGTTACAATGGGGTAAATGAATTTATTACACCCCGCAGTGTCACCAGGGAGTCATTTATATTCGCAATCATTCGTGATATTGTCAGGATTCAGGTTAGAGGCAATGTCTACCTAATCAAAAATACCTTAAATTGTTTTCTGAAGGCAATCTATAATGTATTAACCAATAAGGTAATAGCTTCAGATCACATTACTTCGTTTGCAAGTTTGTACTTAACATTTACAGAGCGATACATCATGAATGCGATCATCGCGGGAAGGAGTATTCATGATATTGCACGAAGTCTGAATATGTGTGTGAAAACCGTCTATACCTACAAATATAGAGTCTTCACCAAGTGTGGAATCAAGACCCTGGCTGATGTTTTCATTGTTAAGAACACGATATTAAATACTGACAGTAAGCTGTAAATATTTTCTCTAACAGGGAGATCGATCCGATGTACGATGAAGATAAAAACATTGAGTTAACGGTTTCTGGAATAGACAGGGATGTGCTTTACGCCCTAAGTGCTATATCCAGAACCTTAGGCAAGACCAAGAATGAAGTTATTCTGGGATTGATAAACAAGGAGTTTCTCAATCCGATTACCACCTACGCAAAAAACAGTTTGCTCGTAAAGGCTATGGACAAGGATCTGTGTGAAAGGTTTGGCTGTACGTTAATGAGTGCCGATACCGTAAATGAACATGCGATTATCTCTGACCGATTTTACAAGGAAATTTTAGATTTGAAGACCGAGAGAGATGTTGATCTCCTCTTCAAAAAGAATATCTCTCTTATCGAGTTCAGGGCTAACCAGGTATGTAGTCGAAGAGCTTACACCCATCTGCCTGAAGGGATTTCACTTATCTTTGCACTGTTTATTGAGGTTGCCGTTTCCACGCCAGAGGTCATTAACCAGATTTGGGAAAATATTTTCAAACCGACTGACGTGGAAGGATATTTCCACAGCGACCTGCAGGAGATTGAGATGAAGATCGCATCCGTTTAAAGCCTGATGAGTAAGCAATCATTACCGCCGGCGCTGACCTACAAGGCACGTCAACCTACCCGCTTTCAAAGGATTTCTGAGTCGACCGTTTGTACCCCCGTAGGAAGCGGGGTTATCCGGGACGGGGCACATGACCAACCTCATACTGGTGCTGCTGGAGTCGAAAGGGCTTAAGGCTCCAGCATATTTTTACCACATTGAGTGCGAAGCCTTATAGTTGATGAAATCAGTTTCACCCGAGAAATAGGGGAGAGGACCAAATTCAATTTTACTCTCTTTTAATTCATTAATGACCAGGTCGGTAATATCAATATCATCAGAACCTGACAAAATCAGAGAACCATATCTGACAAGGCGTAATCCATTTATATTACCGATCGCCTCGGCTGTCTCAATGGCCTGGTTGATAATCCTGGTTTTCGCCGTCCGTTTGGCCGTCGTCAACAGCTTATGAAGCCTTATCGCATTAGATTCCAGAGCCGCTATACGTGCTTCTTCTTCCAGATTTTCGTACCGTTTCAAGGCATTTATCTCTTCTTGCTTTACGACTTCTATAACTGAATCTAGCCACGCCCTCTCCTGCTGCCTAAGTTCTGGCAAACTCATAACCTTCGCCAGATCAAAATAAGCAACGTTCTGCTCCGCCTGGCTCTTGCCGCAGCCAGAAAAAAGAGAGAGCAGTAGTACCATAGTTGTTGCGTAAAAAGAGTATGATTTATTTATCATCTTTATTCCCTGTTTGTGGGCGATCATGTGAAATAAAATCCTGTGGCTTCCTGAGTATTATTTTCATGGTAAGCCTGAAGGCCCTTGTATATTACTTTTATGCTGAATTAAATTTCAAAAAACCTGTTTCATAAAAACAATTGACCAGCAGAGTAGGGTGAGGCAGTACTACGCTCTGAAAGAATGAAGTTTATGCATGTTAAGGTCTGAATAGCCTTGCATTTCACGCGCGGTAAGTTGGTGAAAGGAAATTTATTAATGAAGCGTTTTATTCTTATTATTCCTGTCTGCTGATGTTTTATATCCTTCATACCGTTTTCGTTGCACTGGCGCACCCAACTCCGCACTTTGCGACCCCCATCCGCGCAATCTGTCACAAACCTGTCACACTCATTACGATGATTAAAAAAGCGAGGAATGAGGGATGAAAAAAGCACTACTGGCGATCGCCGTGGCAAGCAGCGTCGCGCTCAGCTCCGGGGTACAGGCGCAAACCGCGCCGGAAGGCTATCAACTGGAGCAGGTGTTAATCATGAGCCGTCACAACCTGCGTGCGCCGCTCGCCAATAACGGCAGTGTGCTGGAGCAGTCCACGCCGAAGCAGTGGCCGGAGTGGGAAGTGCCGGGCGGTCAGCTCACTACCAAGGGTGGCGTGCTGGAAGTCTATATGGGCCATTACATGCGCGAGTGGCTGGCGCAGCAGGGGATGGTGAAGACGGGAGAGTGCCCGCCAGCAGATAGCGTGTATGCTTACGCCAACAGCCTGCAGCGTACCGTCGCGACCGCGCAGTTCTTCATTACCGGTGCGTTCCCGGGCTGCGACGTTCCCGTGCATCATCAGGAAAAAATGGGCACCATGGACCCGACCTTTAATCCGGTGATTACCGACAACTCGCCGGAATTCCGCGAAAAAGCGCTCAAGGCGATGGAGACGGAACGGCAGAAAATGCAGCTTGGTGAAAGCTATAAGCTGCTGGAGCAGATGACGAACTACGCGGATTCCCCGTCCTGCAAGGAGAAAAAGGTCTGCTCGCTGGCAGACGCGAAAGATGCCTTCAGCGCCGACTATGAAAAAGAGCCTGGCGTGTCCGGGCCGCTGAAGGTGGGTAACTCGCTGGTGGACGCGTTCACGCTGCAGTATTACGAAGGCTTCCCGGCCGACCAGGTGGCCTGGGGCGAAATCAAAACCGACCAGCAGTGGCGCGTGCTGTCGAAGCTGAAGAACGGTTATCAGGACTCGCTGTTTACCTCGACCGAGGTGGCGCAAAACGTGGCGAAGCCGCTGGTGAAATATATCGATAAAACCCTGGTCACCGAACAGGCAAAAGCGCCGAAAATCACCCTGCTGGTGGGGCACGATTCGAACATCGCTTCCCTGCTCACCGCGCTGGATTTCAAGCCGTATCAGCTGCACGACCAGCAGGAGCGTACCCCGATTGGCGGCAAAATTGTCTTCCAGCGCTGGCATGACAAAAACAGCAATCAGGAGCTGATGAAAATTGAGTATGTCTATCAGAGCTCGGAGCAGCTGCGAAACGCCAGCGTGCTGTCGCTGCAGTCGCCCGCGCAGCGCGTGACGCTGGAGCTGAAGGGCTGCCCGGTGGATGCGAACGGCTTCTGTCCTGTCGATAAATTCAATGCGGTGATGAATAACGCGGCGAAGTAAAAGAGAACCCCCCGCTGCGGCGGGGGGAAACGCTTAGACGTTTTTACGTTCGATGGTTTGCTCGCCCCAGAAGAGCGAATCTTTGTCCGTTTTTTCGAAGGCGCGCACCAGCACTTCATCGCTGCCTTCTTCCCAAATCTGCTCCGCCAGCTTTTCATCGTACTTCGCGACTTCAAAGATAGCTTCGGCAATCTCCGGAGAGGTATTGCGTAAACTTGCCCATTCGCCCACGCGGTGGGCTTTGGATTCTTGAGTTGGCATGCTTGTCCTCCTGTTGGGTATTAGCCGTTGAGTTTTTTGGCGAGACCCGCGACGTATTCACCCTGATAGCGGGCGATAGAGAGTTCTTCATTGCTTGGCTGACGTGAGCCATCCCCACCGGCAATGGTGGTTGCGCCGTACGGCGTACCGCCGCGCACCTGGGAAACGTCAAACAGCTCCTGCGCGCCGTAGCCAATCGGCACGATTACCATCCCGTGATGGGCAAGGGTAGTCCAGGTTGAGGTAATCGTCTGCTCCTGGCCGCCGCCAGTGCCGGTAGAGCTGAATACGCTGGCGAGTTTGCCGTAGAGCGCCCCGGACGCCCAAAGCCCGCCGGTTTGATCGAGGAAGGTTCGCATCTGGCCTGACATATTGCCGAAGCGGGTCGGGGTGCCGAAGATAATCGCATCATACTCCGCCAGCTCCTGCGGAGTGGCGACCGGGGCGTTTTGTGTTTTTCCCCCGGCTTTGGCGAAGGCTTCCGCCTGCATGGTTTCCGGTACGCGCTTCACCACAACCTCAACGCCGTCCACCCTGTTTGCGCCTTCTGCTACCGCGTGAGCCATGGTTTCAATGTGTCCATACATGGAATAATAGAGCACCAGAACTTTTGCCATTTTGCATCACTCCTCGTTGGTTTTTCTGACAGCGGATCGCTGCGTTCTTTTAAAGATATGTCATCACAGCCAGACTGCAAAAATGAACGGCATTTCTTTGATTTATAACAATATGGTGGGTAAACAGGTTTGTAGCAAAATGAAACAACTTTCTCGCCGCCGTTTTTTGAAATGATAAGAAAGGTTTATGAGTCTCCGTCGCGTCAACTCACCCGAAAGACTGAGATCATGTTGCAGGATATTACCTGTGACTTGCCGGATAGCCTCAGTCCACTAAGCTTAGTTTCACGCGGCACAGATAAAGGCGCTGTCCTTGAGCCGCGAGGTGAAAGAATCCTCTTTTACTGAATGCAATATGATGTCTAATGTTTCACACTCTGGAGGTTAGAGATGGCAAACCATCGTGGTGGTTCAGGTAATTTCGCTGAAGACCGTGAAAGAGCATCAGAAGCAGGTCGTAAAGGTGGCCAGCACAGCGGGGGGAACTTCAAAAATGACCCTCAGCGCGCATCAGAGGCTGGTAAAAAAGGGGGGAAAAACAGCCACGGCAGCAGTAAGTAACACGCCGGGTTGACTCCCTGCCGCCGGGTTTCCCCCGGCGGTTTTTTTATTTCTGCAACATTGAACTGTAACCAAAGGCGACGCACACTAGAGAATTGATCTCACTTGCTGGTGCCGCATGTCCGTCTCACGCTTTAAATTTTCCGTAAAACCGCAGGAAGCTATCCTCATTCTCATCACCATGTTCTGGGGCGGGACCTTTCTGGCCGTCCAGTACGCGGTGACCCTCAGCGATCCCTTCTTTTTCGTTGGCCTGCGCTTCGCGACGGCGGCGATAGCCGTGGGGCTGATATCCCTTAAAACGCTGCGGGGCCTGACGCTGAAAGAGCTCAAGGCGGGCGTGGCGATTGGGGTGGCAATAGCGATGGGCTACAGCCTGCAGACGTGGGGGTTGCAGACCATCTCCAGCAGCAAATCCGCGTTTATCACAGCGATGTATGTTCCGCTGGTGCCGCTTTTGCAGTGGCTCTGTCTCGGCAGAATTCCGGGTTTGATGTCCTGTATTGGCATCGTGCTGGCGTTTATCGGCCTGATCCTGCTGGCCGGGCCGGAAAATAATCTGCTGGCGCTGGGGCCGGGCGAAATCATCACCCTGATTGGGGCGATTGCCATTGCGGCGGAAATTATTCTGATTAGCGCCTGGGCGGGCAAGGTCGACGTCAAACGGGTGACGGTGGTGCAGCTCGCCACCGCGTCGCTGGTGGCGTTTGCGACGATGGTGCCGGCAGGGGAGTCCGTACCGCCGATCTCCACCGGGCTGGTGGTGGTCGCGCTGGGGCTGGGTATTTTTAGCGCCATTATTCAGGTCACCATGAACTGGGCGCAGCGCAGCGTATCGCCAACCCGCGCGACGGTGATTTATACCGGAGAACCGGTCTGGGCGGGGATTTTCGGACGTATTGCCGGTGAGCGTTTACCGCTGCTCGCGCTGGTGGGCGCGGCATTTATTGTCGCCGGGGTGCTGGTGAGCGAGATAAAGATCAGAAAGCGTCGGCGTGAAGCGAGTCATTTGACTGCTGAAAAAGGTTTAGATTGAAAAAAAGCGCAACGTTACTTAGGATATGTACGGATAAATACCGTACACGGTGAAGTAAACCATGCCAGCACTTAAAAAACAGCGTATCGATCTTCGCTTAACGGACGAAGACAAAATAATGATTGAAGAAGCGGCGGCGATGACGAACCAGACCATCACCCAGTTTATGGTGAACAGCGCGTCAGAGCGTGCTGCTGAGGTCATCGAGCAGCACCGTCGTCTCGTATTAAACGAAGCCTCATGGAATGCGGTGATGGATGCCATCGACAATCCGCCTGAGCCAAATGAACGCCTGAAACGAGCAGCAAAACGTCTTCGAAACATGGAGTGAAGCGTCGTGGCAAATCTCACGATCGAAATGTTATCTGAGGGAACCGATTACGACTTTGAGGATTTTGATTGTGGTGAACCCTCGCTAAATGCCTTCCTTGCAGAACACCTGGTGCGTCAGCACAATGGGCGTATTTTACGAGCCTACCTGCTTAAAGAGCGCGATCGTCCGCGCGTCCTGGGTTATTACACGTTATCGGGGAGCTGCTTTGAAAGAGCGATGCTTCCTTCTAAGACGCAGCAGCGCCGGATCCCTTATATCAACGTACCCAGCGTGACGCTGGGACGTCTGGCTATAGATAAAACACTACAGGGAAACGAGTGGGGAGCAACGCTCGTTGCGCATGCTATGCGCGTTGTCTACCGGGCATCACAGGCTGTGGGAGTACACGGAATATTTGTTGATGCCCTTAACGAGCAGGCAAAACGATTTTATCTGAAGCAGGGGTTTATCCCGCTGACAGGTGAAAACAGCCATTCTTTGTTCTTCCCGACAAAATCTATCGAACGGCTGTTTGAGCAGGCGTGATCGCTCTTAAGGAGCATGCAGGTCGGGTAAGGCGTAGCCGTCACCCGACATATCGATTTCACGAATCCTGATGTACCACCTCGCCCTGCGGCGCAGCGGCCATCCGGCGGCTCAGCAGGGCGTTAAGCAGGATCGCGCCGAAGGTCGCCGTACCAATTCCGCCAATCGTAAACCCGCCCAGCGTCAGGGCAAAATCGCCCGCGCCCAGCACCAGCGTGACGGCCACCATGATCAGGTTGCTGTTCTGGCTGAGGTCGACCCGATGCTGCACCCAGATACGCGCGCCGGCCACGGCGATCAGCCCGAACACCACAATCGACGCGCCGCCGATGACCGGTGACGGAATGGTGTGGATCAGCGCGCCGAACTTCGGTGAGAAGCCGAGCAGCATCGCCATCACCGCCGCCGCCACGAAGACCAGCGTGGAGTAAACTTTGGTTACCGCCATCACGCCGATGTTTTCGGCATAGGTGGTGACGCCGCTGCCGCCCACGGAACCGGAGAGCATAGTCGCCAGCCCGTCGCCGACGAACGCGCGGCCCATGTACGGGTCCATGCTGCGCCCGGTCATTCCCGCGACGGCTTTCAGGTGCCCCAGGTTTTCCGCCACCAGGATCACCGCCACCGGGGCGATAAGCATCATCGCCTGGGTGTTAAAGGTGGGTGAGGTCACCTTCGGCAGGCCGAACCAGGCGGCCTGGTGAAGCAGAGTAAAATCAACCGGCTTGCCGAGGCCAAAAACGTTGGCCAGCAGCGCATAAACCAGACAGGCAACAATCAGCCCGACCAGAATCAGCAGCCGCTGGATCATCCCCCGCGTAAATACCGCCACCAGGCCAATGCACAGCACCGTGATCACCGCCATCCAGCTTTCAAACGGCGAGGCGGAGACGCTTTTTACCGCAATTGGCGCAAGGTTCAGGCCAATCGCCATCACCACGGCGCCCGTCACGACGGGGGGCATCATCCGTTCGATCCAACGCGTGCCGATCTTCATCACCACCAGACCAATCAGGGTGTACACCAGACCGCAGGCGATGATGCCGCCGAGGGCCACGCTCAGGTTGGGGTTGATCCCCTGGCCGTTAAACCCGGTAGTGGCGATGACAACGCCGACAAAGGCGGCGCTGGATCCGAGATAGCTGGGCACGCGCCCGCCGGTGACGAAAAAGAACAGCAGCGTGCCGATACCCGACATCAGAATAGAGAGGTTGGGGTCCAGCCCCATCAGCATTGGCATCAGTACCGTGGCGCCAAACATGGCGACCGCATGCTGAACGCCCATCACCATCGTCTGCCCGAGCGGGAGGCGTTCATCCGGCGCGACCACGCCTGCTTCTGTGGAGGTCGATTTCAACTGCCAGTGGGGAAATCCGAACATGGTCTGTCTCCTTAGAGCGGGTTAACAGGCGGGTCGCATAAGCGCGTGGTAGCCGCGGTCAAACCACACCAGCCCTTGCGGCGCGGGGTGGCGAACAATCGAAACAATGTCGCAAAACAGAATATCGTGGGTACCGACGCTCACCACCTGGCTGATGCGGCAGTCAAACGAGGCCAGCGCATCCTCCAGGCGCGGGCAGCCCGTGTCGCCCGTCTGCCAGCGGGCGGCGGAAAAGCGTTCCTCCATCGGCGTTTTCCCGCCAAACAAATTAGATAAAGGCTCCTGCCCGGCGCTCAGGGTATTCACGCAAAGGGTGCGGTTTTCGCTAAACGTTGGCCAGACGGACGCGCCGCGGTTCAGGCACACCAGCAGGGTAGGCGGTGAATCCGTGACGCTGCACACCGCGCTGGCGGTGAAGCCTGCCATCCCCGCCGGGCCGTCGGTGGTGATGATGTTGACCGCCGCGCCAACGCAGGCCATGGCGTCGCGAAAGGTTTGTTTATCCGGTGTCATCACGATCGCTCCTTACGCCAGTCCGCAGGCATCGTCGAAGGCCAGGCGCGGCAGGCGCCCGTAGAGTTTGCGGGTATCGCCGTAGCCAATGTTGATCAGCAGATTGCTTTTAAGCGTTGTGCCGGTGAAAAAGGCCTCGTCAACCTTTTGGCGGTCAAAGCCCGACATCGGGCCGGTGTCCAGCCCCAGGGCGCGACAGGCGAAAATCAGGTAGGCGGCCTGCATTGAGCTGTTGCGAAAGGCGGTCTCTTCCGCCAGCGCGTGGCTTGCGGTAAACCAGCTTCTGGCATCGCCGTGCGGGAACAGTTCAGGCAGGCGCTCGTAGAATTCACCGTCCCAGGCGACAATTGCCGTAACCGGGGCGGTGAGCGTTTTCTCCAGGTTGCCGCTGGAGAGCGCCGGGCGCAGCTTCTCTTTTCCCTCTGCGCTTCGCACAAACACAATCCGTGCCGGGGAGCAGTTGGCGGAGGTTGGCCCCCATTTCATCAGATGGTAGATCTCGCGCAGCGTCTCGTCGCTGACCGGAATATCCAGCCAGCCGTTGTGGGTGCGGGCGCTGGTAAACAGGGTTTCCAGCGCAGCGGGCGTAATGGCTTCGCTCATCAAGGCTCCTTATAAAGCGGGTTCAGGGCTGTGCAGCAGGCTGGCAAGCCCGTTCAGCAGCAGGGTGTTAAAGGTGTCCGGCTCGGTAACGTTGCAGGCATGCCCGCCCTGGCGCATTACCGCGCTGTGGCTGTGCGGGATCGCCGCCTGCAGCTCGGACGAGCAGACAGAGGGCACCAGCATGTCGTCGGCGGAACAGATGATCTGTACCGGGCAGCGAATGCGCGCGGCATGTCGGCTGAAGTCGGCCTTTTTCAGGGCGCTGAGCCTGTGCAGCAGGTTGGTTTTGCCCTGGAAATGGGCCAGAGCCAGCGCTTCTTCTGCCTCCAGGCGTGGCGCGCGGGCCGCCATCCAGTCCGCCGGGTAGAGAAACAGCGGCTGCGCCTCGACCCACGCCTGGGCGCCGCCATAATGCAGCAGGCGCTCGCGGATCTGAAAGCAGCGGCGGGTGTGGGCGTTGAGGGTCAGCCAGCCGTTGACGCACACCAGCGCGGTGAGTGCTTCGGGCCTGTCGATGGCCAGCTGCAGGCCGACCAGCGCCCCCAGCGCGTGACCCACGACGCTGTAGCGGGCAATCCCGGCATCAGCCAGCGCCTGGGCCAGCTCGTCCGCCATCTGCGCAAGGCTGTACCCTTCCGGCAGGGTGTCGGGGTTATTGCCCGTTCCCCGTTGGTCATAGCACACCACCTGATACTCCGGCTCCAGCGCGACCAGCTGGGGCAGCCAGTAGCTGCCGCTGCCGCCGAGACCGGAAATAAAGACCACTACTGGCGCGCCCTCATACGGGGGCGGCGAGACGGAGAGTTTCATGGCTGCCTCACTTCGCGATGTGCGCAACGGTGGCGATTTCAACCAGCGCGTCCGGCTTCACCAGCCCGCACTGAATGCAGAACCGGGCCGGTTTATCGCCGGGGAAGAACTCGGCGTAAATCTCGTTAATCGCGGCGTAGTTTTTCCAGTCGGTGATAAAGATGCTGTTGAAGGTCACGTCCTCCATGGTGCCACCCGCCGTTTCGATCACGGTTTTGATCGTCTCCAGCACGTGGCGGGTTTGCGCCTTTGGGTCGTTGATAAACACCACGTTGTTGTCTTTATCAAACGGCAGCGTGCCGGAGACATACACCACGCCGTCGGCGAGGGTGCCGGGAACAAACGGGGCAATCGGGGTGCTGGTCCCCGGCGGAATAATCACGGATTTTGGCATCAGGTGTCTCCTCAGGCGATACGGGCGAGCGGGGGAGTCAGGGCGTCGCAAAAATCACTGACGTTACTGACCCAGCCAAAAAAGGTTTCGATATTGAACAGGGCCGCTTTCTGGACGAATTCCGGCCCGGCCTGATGGGTCGCGTCTTCCAGCACCACGCCAAAATATTCGAGGAAAAAGCCGTCGCGCAGGGTCGACTCCACGCAGACGTTGGTGGCGATCCCGGTGAAGACCAGATGGCGAATGCCCCGGCTGCGCAGCAGGCTGTCGAGCGGGGTGTTAAAAAAGCCGCTATAGCGCGGTTTCGGCAGGACGATATCACCCGCCTGCGGTACCAGCTCGTCCACCAGCTGATAGTCCCAGCCGCCTTTTGCCAACAGCTTGCCCTGCAGTTCGGGCCGCCTGCGCATGGTTTTCAGGGCGTTCGACTTGTGGAAGTTGGGCGAGCCGGGGCCGCCGGCCTCGACGTACTGGTCATCCCAGCCGTTCTGAAACCAGATGATGAGCATCCCCGCTTCGCGCGCGGCGGCGACGGCGGTTTTGATGTTCTCGATCACAGGCCTTGTGGCGGAGACGTCGAACCCCGCCAGGTCCAGATAGCCGCCTTTACTGGCGTAGGCGTTTTGCATATCCACCACGATCAGCGCGCTCTGCTCAGGCGCAAAGGTGATGGCTTCGGGGCGTGCGTTAAGGGTCGTCATTACGCCACCTCCTTCGTGACGGCAGGGATGTGGGCGCGGCACTGCATCAGCGGCTGGACGCGCTCGCCGAAGGTCTCCACGCCGGTGAGAAAATCATCGAAGGTAAGCAGGACGCCCTCGGCACCGGGCACGGCCGCCACTTCGTCAAGCATTCTGGCGACGCTGGCATACGAGCCAACCAGGGTGCCCATGTTGATATTGACGGCAGAGGTCGGGTCGGCCATCTGGCGCACGTTGGTATCCGCGCCGGAGCGGGTATCTTTCTGGCTCTGCTCGGTAAGCCAGCTCAGGGCCTCCTCGTCGGCACCATCCTTATAGCGCTGCCATTTGGCGCGCGCGGCCTCGTCGGTTTCGTCGGCAATGACCATAAACAGCACGTAGGAGCCCACGTCGCGCCCGGTCCTGTCGGCGGCCTCTTTCATCCGCGCGGCGGTCGGGGCGAAGGCGGCAGGGGTGTTGACCCCTTTACCGAAGCAGAAGTTAAAGTCGGCGTATTTGGCGGAGAATTCCATCCCCGCGTCGCTTTGACCGGCGCAAATCACCTTCATTGGCACCGACGGCTGCGGGCTGACGCGGCAGTCGTTCATGGTGAAGAAGTCGCCCTTGAAATCGCTTTTGCCGGTGCCCCACAGATCGCGCAGCACCTGCACGTATTCGGTCAGGTAGTCGTAGCGCCGGGAGAAGTAATCATCACCCGGCCAGAGCCCCATCTGCTCGTACTCCGGTTTTTGCCAGCCGGTGACCAGGTTAACGCCAAAGCGCCCGCCGGAGATGGAGTCGATGGTGGACGCCATGCGCGCCACGATCGCGGGCGGTAGGGTGAGGGTGGCGGCGGTGGCGTAGATTTGGATCCGCGAGGTGACCGCGGCCAGCCCGGCCATCAGGGTAAAGGACTCCAGGTTGTGATCCCAGAATTCGGTTTTGCCGCCAAAGCCGCGCAGCTTGATCATCGAAAGCGCAAAGTCGAAATGGTAGTGCTCCGCTTTCTGCACGATGGCTTTATTGAGCTCGAAGGTCGGCATGTATTGCGGTGCAGTGGTCGAGATAAGCCAGCCGTTGTTGCCGATGGGTACAAATACGCCAATTTTCATCACGAACCTCTCTTCATTACGTCGCAGGTGTAACGGTGGTTTTGCAAAGGCGGTGCCAGTTTTGAAAATGGCTGTGTTATTAATGTGTTAATCAGAGGTTGGGGAATTGATGTCGGCAAATGTGGACTAACTGGTCAAAAACGTTGCACAGAAAACAGGCATTCATGCGCGATGGGAGTGCAGAATGTCGTGGCGAGACGGGGGTTTTGCTATGCTGAGGGCAACGCAGAATAAGGAGAGCGGGAATGGCACAAGGCGCAGTGAAAACACCAGGTAAACGTTCGCAGGCGGTGAGCGCCAAGAAGCAGGCGATCCTCAGCGCGGCGCTGGAGACCTTTTCGCAGTTTGGCATTCACGGCACGCGCCTGGAGCAGGTGGCGGAGCAGTCCGGGGTATCCAAAACCAATCTGCTCTACTATTACCCGTCGAAAGAGGCGCTGTACGTGGCGGTGATGCAGCAGATCCTCGATATCTGGCTGGCACCGCTGAAGGCCTTCCGTGAAGAGCTGGCCCCGCTGGTGGCGATCGAAGAGTATATTCGCCTGAAGCTGGAGGTGTCGCGCGATTACCCGCAGGCATCAAGGCTGTTCTGTCTTGAGATGCTACAGGGCGCGCCGCTGCTGCAGGCGGAATTAACCGGAGATTTAAAGCAGCTGGTTGACGATAAGTCGGCGATTATTGCCGGATGGGTAGCCAGCGGTAAGCTGGCCCCGGTCGACCCGCAGCACCTGATCTTTATGATTTGGGCCGCCACCCAGCATTACGCTGACTTTGCGGCCCAGGTTGAGGCGGTGACCGGCAAAACGCTCCAGGACGAGGCGTTTTTCCAGAGTACGCTGGAAAACGTGCAGCGGATGATTATTGAAGGGATCCGCGCGCGCTAGTTCTCCCCTCACCCTAACCCTCTCCCCAAAGGGGAGAGGGGACTGTTCTGTGCTGTCTTTTAGCCCTCGCCCCTATGGAGAGAGGGGGACTGCTCTGAGCTGTCTTTTCTCCCTCGCCCCTATGGGGAGAGGGGACTGTTCTGTGCTGTCTTTTAGCCCTCGCCCCTATGGAGAGAGGGAACTGCTCTGAGCTGTCTTTTCTCCCTCGCCCCTATGGGGAGAGGGCCGGGGTGAGGGGGCAGCTTAAGTCGCCCTCTTCACACTGCATCAGAGAGGCCAGAAACGCTTCACGCTCCACGGTTTTCTCCGCCAGGCACTGGTTAACAATCATTGGCTGGACGCTCCCGCCTTCCGTCCCCGAACCGATAAACGCGCAGTCCGCGTCGCGCAGGGCAATCCAGGCCTGCTGCGCCTTTTTCAGCAGGTCGCGCTGGGGAGCCGCTGCACGTTTAATGGCGGCCTGATAGGTCTGGTTGAGCTTTTTATCGGCAGCCTGGTACTGCTGCGCGCTACAGGTATTCATTTCAAGCTGGGTGGTGGCTTTGTCGCACTCGTTGGCCAGCGCGCTGGCGCTCAGCAGCAGTGCGGCACCGGCGATAAGATATCGTTTCATATACTCCCCAATAAAATAAGGCTCCGTCTCCGGAGCCTTATTAGCACAGCGTTAGCCGATTGTCATCAGGCTGGCGTTACCCCCCGCCGCCGCGGTGTTGACGCTGAGCGAGCGCTCCACGTACAGGCGCTCCAGCAGCAGGTTGGTTTCCCCGCGCGCAAAGCCCTGCACGGAAACGATGGCCCCGCTGCGAGCCGCAACCTGCTCGCACAGTTCGCGCAGCTGGTCGGAATCGCCGTGGTAAATCACGGCATCAAACGGCTGCGTCAGCAGCGCATCGGCCTTCGCAAAGCGAATACGGGCCGAGACCGCTTTCGGCAGCTGTTTGGCGAGATCGCGATGCAGCGCGTCTTCCGGCCACAGCACCTCACAGCCGGTTGCCATCGCGGCGGCCAGCTGCACCAGCGCGTCCTGCTCGTTATCGGCCACGCACAGCACGCGCTCGCGCGGCATCAGCGTCCAGGTGTTGCGCTCGCCGGTTGGACCCGGCAGCAGACGCTGGGTGCCCGCCTGCGCCAGCTCGCCGTACTGCTGGGCAACGGCACGCAGTTCAGGACGTTTTTCCGCCCAGGCGATCAGCGCCTCCAGCGGCTGGGTCAGCACGGCTTTCACCTGCGTATCCACCGGATAGTGTGCATCCTGACGTGCCAACGTCACGCCCAGGGCGTTCTCTGGACGGTTCGCCAGCAGGCGGTACAGGTAGAGCGGGCCGCCCGCTTTCGGACCGGTGCCGGAGAGACCTTCACCGCCGAACGGCTGCACGCCCACGACTGCACCTACCATGTTGCGGTTGACGTACAGGTTCCCGACTTTAGCATTGCCGGTGACCTGCGCAATGGTTTCGTCGATACGGGTATGAACGCCGAGCGTCAGGCCATAGCCGGAGGCGTTGATCTGCTCAACCAGCTCGTTCAGGTTGTTACGGTTGTAGCGCACCACGTGCAGCACCGGGCCGAAGACCTCTTTTTTCAGCTCGTCGAAGCTTGCCAGCTCAATCAGCGTTGGTGGCACAAAGGTGCCGGTCCGCCATTCGCGGGCATCTTCGCTGTTCTCGCGCACCGCCTGGAACACAGGACGGCCTTTCGCGCGCATGGCCTGAATGTGGTTTTCAATGTTGGCTTTGGCTTCCGCGTCGATCACCGGCCCAATGTCGGTGGTGAGACGGCCCGGGTTGCCCATGCGGCATTCGGCCATCGCGCCGCGCAGCATCTTCAGCGTGTGGTCCGCCACGTCGTCCTGCAGGCACAGCACGCGCAGGGCGGAGCAGCGCTGACCAGCGCTGTCGAAGGCGGAGGCCAGCACGTCGACCACTACCTGCTCGGTGAGGGCAGAGGAGTCAACGATCATGGCGTTCATGCCGCCGGTTTCCGCGATGAGCGGGGTAGGACGGCCCTGCGCATCCAGACGGGTGGCAATATTGCGCTGCAGCAGAGACGCCACTTCGGTCGAACCGGTAAACATCACGCCACGCACGCGGTTATCGGAGGTCAGCTTAGCGCCGACGGTTTCACCGCGGCCCGGCAGCAACTGGACCACGCCCGCCGGCACGCCGGCTTCCAGAAGAATGTTGATGCCCTGCGCGGCTATCAGCGGGGTTTGCTCTGCCGGTTTTGCCAGCACGCTGTTGCCTGCGGCCAGAGCGGCGGCAATCTGGCCGGTGAAGATCGCCAGCGGGAAGTTCCACGGGCTGATACAGACCACCGGACCCAGCGGACGGTGGGTTTCGTTATCGAAATCATCGCGCACCTGACCGGCGTAATAGTGCAGGAAGTCAACGGCCTCGCGCACTTCGGCGATGGCGTTGCTGAAGGTTTTACCCGCTTCGCGCACCAGAATGCCGATGAGCGACTGCATCTGATCTTCCATCAGCACCGCGGCGCGTTCCAGAATCGCGGCACGCTCCTGCGGCGGGGTGGCGAACCAGATTGGTGCGTTGTTCACCGCACTGTCCAGCGCCTGGTCAACCTCCGCTTCGGTCGCTTCACGCACGTAGCCGACGATGTCTTTTGGCTCTGCCGGGTTGATCACCGGCTGCATTTCGCCGTCTGCAACGGGCTGCTCCAGCATCGGTTTGGCCTGCCACTTCTGCAGCGCGCTGTTGAGGAGGGCAGAGGAGAGGGACGCCAGACGGTGTTCGTTGGCGAGATCCAGACCCGCCGAGTTAACGCGACCGGCGCCATACAGCTCGCGCGGCAGGGCAATCTTCGGATGCGGCAGGCCAATCTGGCCTTCCTGCGCCGCCATCTTCTCAACGGCCTGCACTGGATCGGCCACCAGCTCGTCCAGCGGCAGGGTGGTGTCGGCGATGCGGTTAACGAAGGAGGTGTTCGCGCCGTTTTCCAGCAGACGACGCACCAGGTACGCCAGCAGGGTTTCGTGGGTTCCCACCGGAGCATAGATGCGGCACGGGCGGTTCAGCTTGCCGTCCGCCACTTTTCCGGTCACCTGCTCGTACAGCGGTTCACCCATGCCGTGCAGGCACTGGAACTCGTACTGGCCAGGATAGTAGTTTTGACCCGCGAGGCTGTAAATGGCGGCCAGGGTGTGGGCGTTGTGGGTGGCGAACTGCGGATAGATCAGGTTCGGCACGCCGAGCAGCTTTTTCGCACAGGCGAGGTAAGAGACGTCGGTGTAAACCTTGCGGGTATAGACCGGATAGCCTTCCAGACCTTCCATCTGGGCGCGTTTGATTTCGCTGTCCCAGTAGGCGCCTTTCACCAGACGGATCATCAGGCGACGGCGGCTGCGGCTGGCCAGGTCAATCAGGTAATCAATGACGAACGGGCAGCGCTTCTGGTAGGCCTGGATAACGAAACCAATCCCGTTCCAGCCTGCCAGCTCCGGCTCGAAGCACAGTTTTTCCAGCAGATCGAGAGAGATCTCCAGACGGTCGGCCTCTTCGGCGTCGATGTTAATGCCGATGTCATACTGGCGAGCCAGTAGTGTTAAAGACTTCAGGCGGGGGTAGAGCTCTTCCATCACCCGGTCGTACTGCGCGCGGCTGTAGCGCGGGTGCAGGGCGGAGAGCTTAATGGAGATGCCAGGACCTTCATAAATACCGCGACCGTTGGACGCTTTACCGATGGCGTGGATCGCCTGCTGGTAAGAGACCATATAGGCCTGCGCGTCGGCGGCGGTCAGCGCCGCTTCGCCCAGCATGTCGTAAGAGTAGCGGAAACCTTTATCTTCCAGCTTGCGGGCGTTTGCCAGCGCTTCGGCAATGGTTTCCCCGGTGACGAACTGCTCGCCCATCAGGCGCATCGCCATGTCCACGCCCTTGCGGATCAGCGGCTCGCCGCTCTTGCCGATGATGCGGTTCAGGGAGCGGGAGAGGTTGGCTTCGTTGTGGGTGGAGACCAGTTTGCCGGTAAACAGCAAGCCCCACGTTGCCGCGTTGACGAACAGCGACGGGCTGCGGCCAATGTGCGAATGCCAGTTGCCGTTGCTGATCTTGTCGCGGATCAGCGCGTCGCGGGTGGCTTTATCCGGAATACGCAGCAGCGCTTCCGCCAGGCACATCAGCGCTACGCCTTCCTGAGACGAGAGGGAAAACTCCTGCAGCAGGCCCTGAACCATCCCGGCGCGGCCGGTGGCGGTTTTCTGGTTACGCAGCTTGTCGGCTAACTGATACGCCAGGCTGTGCGCCTGGGCGGCAATGGCTTCCGGCAGGCGGGCCTGCTCCAGCAGCATCGGCACGGCATCGGTTTCTGCACGGCGGTAGGCGCCGGTAATGGCGGCGCGGCTGACGGACTGCGGCAGGATCTGCTCGGCAAATTCGAGGAACGGCTGGTGATTCTCTTCCACCGCCGTCGCGGCGTCGTCGCTTTCGTTCGCTGCGCCCGCCAGCAGTGCAGGCAGCTCCGGCAGGCCTTCTTCGCTCTCCAGCCTTTCCAGATAGTTGAAAATCGCCTGCTTGATTAACCAGTGCGGTGTGCGGTCAATGCGGGTTGCTGCGGTCTTAATCCGTTCGCGGGTCGCGTCATCCAGCTTAACCCCCATGGTGGTCATCCCCATGCCAAAACTCCTGTTGTTCTGTAATAGCGTTCTGTAGATAGCGTGAAATATCCACCATGTTGCAACTTTGTGCAACCGTGTTAAATGTGACCTGGTTTGCAACCCGGAAAATGAATGGATTGTTAACGAATGGTTAGCTGGAAAAACGCGCTGGCTTTTGTGCGGGAAGCCTGTTTTTATGCGGGAGTTAACACTTTTCAAAGGTGCAACCCGTAAAAGCGTGAGCGAGTGCAACCTATAGGAAACTCGTATCAAACCGGGGATGAATTTGATGTAAATGCAGTGTTAAATCGTTTGTCAGCGGGATGCGCATACGGCAGGATAGCGCGCCCAACGGAAACACATACACACATCACTACGTTCCGGTGATGACATAACAAGGCAGCCCGGACGGCTGTCGCTCGACATTTTGGAGAATTTGAATGGCTATTAGCACACCGATGCTGGTGACATTTCTCGTTTATATTTTTGGCATGATCCTGATAGGGTTTTTGGCATGGCGTTCGACGAAGAACTTTGACGACTACATCCTGGGCGGCCGCAGTTTAGGCCCGATGGTGACCGCACTCTCTGCGGGCGCCTCCGACATGAGCGGCTGGCTGCTGATGGGGCTGCCGGGCGCGATTTTCATCTCTGGTATTTCCGAAAGCTGGATCGCCATCGGCCTGACCGTCGGCGCGTGGATCAACTGGAAGCTGGTGGCAGGCCGTCTGCGCGTGCATACCGAGGCCAACAACAACGCCCTGACGCTGCCGGACTACTTCACCGGACGTTTTGAAGACAACAGCCGCATCCTGCGCATTATCTCTGCGGTAGTCATCCTGCTGTTCTTCACCATCTACTGTGCCTCCGGCATTGTGGCCGGCGCGCGTCTGTTCGAAAGCACCTTCGGCATGAGTTACGAAACCGCCCTGTGGGCCGGTGCCGCGGCGACCATCCTCTATACCTTCGTGGGCGGTTTCCTGGCGGTAAGCTGGACCGATACCGTGCAGGCGAGCCTGATGATCTTCGCCCTGATCCTGACCCCGGTGATTGTGATTTTCACCGTCGGCGGCTTTGGCGAGTCGCTGGAAGTGATCAAGCAGAAGAGCATCGAAAACGTCGACATGCTGAAAGGGCTGAACTTCGTGGCCATCGTCTCCCTGATGGGCTGGGGGCTGGGCTACTTCGGTCAGCCGCACATTCTGGCGCGCTTTATGGCGGCGGATTCTCACCACACCATCGTGCATGCCCGTCGCATCAGCATGACGTGGATGATCCTGTGTCTGGCGGGGGCGTGCGCGGTCGGCTTCTTCGGTATCGCGTACTTCAACAACAACCCGGCGCAGGCGGGCGCGGTGAACCAGAACGCCGAACGCGTGTTCATCGAGCTGGCGCAAATTCTGTTCAACCCGTGGATTGCCGGCATTTTGCTCTCCGCGATCCTGGCGGCGGTGATGTCCACCCTGAGCTGCCAGCTGCTGGTCTGCTCCAGCGCAATCACCGAAGACCTCTACAAGGCCTTCCTGCGTAAAAACGCGAGCCAGAAAGAGCTGGTGTGGGTAGGGCGCTTTATGGTGCTGGTGGTGGCGCTGGTGGCGATTGCGCTGGCGGCCAACCCGGAAAACCGCGTGCTGGGACTCGTGAGCTACGCGTGGGCGGGCTTTGGCGCCGCGTTTGGTCCGGTCGTGCTGTTCTCCGTGCTGTGGTCACGCATGACCCGCAACGGCGCGCTGGCCGGGATGATTATCGGTGCGGTCACTGTTATCGTCTGGAAACAGTTCGCATGGCTGGGCCTGTACGAAATCATTCCGGGCTTCCTCTTCGGCAGCATCGGTATTGTGGTGTTCAGCCTGCTGGGTAAAGCGCCGTCAGCCTCCATGCAGAAGCGCTTTGCGGAAGCGGACGCGCATTACCACACTGCGCCGCCGACTAAGCTTCAGGCAGAGTAATTTTCCCCTCACCCTAACCCTCTCCCCAAAGGGGAGAGGGGACAGACCGT
Organism: Enterobacter sp. ECC_219_Taxon_10; assembly: GCF_058354905.1. Taxonomy (NCBI): domain Bacteria; kingdom Pseudomonadati; phylum Pseudomonadota; class Gammaproteobacteria; order Enterobacterales; family Enterobacteriaceae; genus Enterobacter; species Enterobacter sp. ECC_219_Taxon_10. The sequence goes on from NZ_CM178005.1 coordinate 1,849,726, forward strand.
TCACCAGTTCGAGATGATAAATGATGATTAAAACAGGGTTAATGGTGGCAGCATTAGTGATGCTGGCGGGTTGTAACGCTCCCACGCAGCACGCGGCGGTAGAGATCTGCAAAGCGGATAACCAGATGCAGCAGACCACGCTCTATTTTGGCTTAAATCGGCCTGCCGGGGCGCAGATTACCGGCAACGAGTGGCAGCAGTTTGTCGACCTGGACGTGACGCCGCGCTTTCGCGATGGCTTAACGGTGTTTGATGCGCGCGGGCAGTGGCTGGGGAATGACGGGAAAGTGGCGCGCGAGCCGAGCAAGGCGCTGATGCTGATCCACGGGAAAGATGCCCAGAGCGAGAAGAACATCGAAGCGTTGCGCGGGATTTATAAGTCACGCTTCGCGCAGGAGTCGGTGATGCGCGTCGACCAGCCGGTGTGCGTGCAGTTTTAATAAAAAACGGCGGGAAATCCCGCCGTTGTTGTTTTGTAGCAAAGCAATTTACAGCACTAATCCCGCAAAGCTCGCCGACAGCAGGCTCACCAGCGTCGCACCGTACACCAGGCGCAGACCAAACCGCGACACCACGTTGCCCTGCTGCTCATTCAGCCCCTTAATCGCCCCGGCGACGATGCCGATGGAGGCGAAGTTCGCGAACGACACCAGGAAGACGGACAAAATGCCCAGCCCGCGCGGTGACATTTCATGGGCAATTTTTTGCAGCTCAATCATCGCCACGAATTCATTCGCCACCAGCTTGGTTGCCATAATGCTGCCCGCATTGAGCGCATCGCTCAGCGGAATACCGATAAGCCACGCCAGCGGATAAAACACATAGCCCAGGATCTGCTGGAAGCTCATGCCGAATACGCTGGAGAAGAGGGCGTTAACCGCGCTGATGAGGGCGATAAAGCCAATCAGCATTGCCAGAATAATCATCGCCACCTTAAAACCGGCCAGAATATACTCGCCGAGCATTTCAAAAAAGCTCTGGGATTCGTGCAGCTTCTCCAGCTTGATATCCGGCTCGGCTTCCGGACGCACCGGGTTAATAACCGAGAGAATAATAAAGGTGCTGAACATGTTCAGGATCAGCGCGGCAACGACAAATTTGGCGTCGAGCATGGTCATATAGGCGCCGACAATCGACAGAGAGACCGTCGACATGGCCGTGGCCGCCATGGTGAACAGGCGACGTGAGGAGAGATCCCCCAGCACGCCTTTGTAGGCAATAAAGTTTTCCGACTGGCCGAGGATCAGCGAGCTCACCGCATTGAAGGATTCCAGCTTGCCCATGCCGTTCAGTTTTGACAGCAGCGTGCCGATGATTCGAATAAAAATCGGCAGGATCCGCCAGTGCTGGAGAATACCAATCAGCGCTGAAATGAAAATAATCGGGCAAAGCACGCCGAGGAAAATAAACGCCAGCCCTTTTTCACCCATTCCGCCAAAGACGAAATTCGTCCCTTCCGAGGCAAATTTCAGCAGTGACTCAAAGAAGCCGGAAACATATTTAATCAGGAAAAGCCCGCTTTCGGCGTGCAGGAAAAAGAACGCCAGCGCAATTTCAATAACTATCAGCTGTAAAACATAACGAATGCGAATTTTTCGGCGGTCGAAACTCACCAGCCAGGCGAGCGCAAGAATAATCACCAGCGCCAGCAGGAAATGAACAATCTTAAACATGGGTTATTTTCAGTTGGTTTTTGAGGCGGATATTTAGCCACAGCGCTGGTTAACCGTAAATGGGCATTTTTATTATAACTTATAAACTTAACGGTAACGGTGGTAACTATTAACAGGCTTTGCGTTTACAACTCGTCATCAAATCACCACACATTTCGCTTGTGTTTCTTTTCGCCGTAATGATAATCACTATCACAAGAATTTACCTTTCTTTGCATCAGTTGACCGCGATAAACATTTAAGGTGTCGGCATGTTTGTTCCATTTCTCATTATGTTACGTGAAGGCCTTGAAGCGGCCCTGATTGTCAGCCTTATCGCCAGTTATCTGAAGCGCACCCAGCGAGGGCGCTGGATTGGCGTGATGTGGGTTGGCGTTTTCCTTGCCGCGGCGCTCTGCCTGGGTTTAGGTATCCTCATCAATGAAACCACCGGCGAATTCCCGCAGAAAGAGCAAGAACTGTTTGAAGGTATCGTCGCCGTGATTGCGGTGTTCATCCTGACGTGGATGGTCTTCTGGATGCGCAAAGTATCCCGCAACGTGAAGGTGCAGCTGGAGCAGGCGGTGGATAACGCCCTGCAGAAGGGGAATCACCACGGCTGGGCGCTGATTATGATGGTCTTTTTCGCCGTTGCGCGCGAGGGGCTGGAATCGGTCTTCTTCCTGCTGGCGGCATTCCAGCAGGACGTGGGCATCTGGCCGCCGCTGGGTGCCATGCTTGGTCTGGCAACGGCGGTGGTGCTGGGCTTCCTGCTCTACTGGGGCGGCATTCGCCTCAACCTGGGCGCCTTTTTTAAATGGACCAGCCTGTTCATTCTGCTGGTGGCCGCGGGGCTGGCGGCAGGGGCGATCCGCGCCTTCCACGAGGCGGGCCTGTGGAACCACTTCCAGGGCGTGGCGTTCGATCTCAGCAACGTCCTCTCCACCCATTCACTGACCGGCACCCTGCTTGAAGGCATTTTCGGCTACCAGGAAACGCCGAGCGTCAGCGAAGTGGCGATGTACTTTATCTATCTGGTTCCGGCGCTGGTGCTGTTTGCAATGCCGCCGCGTACCGGTTCGCAGACGTCGCGCGTAGCGCCGTAATTATCGTTTTAGTTACAACATACTTTTTAAGGGAAGAGTCATGGCAATTCAGTTTCGTCGTAGTGCATTGTGCGCAGGCATTGCCGCGCTGTTCGCTTCTGCCTTCACCGCGCAGGCTGCGGATATTCCGCAGGTGAAAGTCACCGTCAACGATAAGCAGTGCGATCCGATGACCATCACGGTTAACAGCGGGAAAACCCAGTTTATTATTCAGAACCATAGCCAGAAGGCACTGGAGTGGGAGATCCTCAAAGGCGTGATGGTGGTGGAAGAGCGCGAGAATATCGCCCCGGGCTTCAGCCAGAAGATGACCGCCAACCTGCAGCCGGGTGAATACGACATGACCTGCGGCCTGCTGACCAATCCGAAAGGCAAGCTGATCGTCAAAGGTGCAGCGACGGCGGACGCCGCCAAAGGCACGGCCCTGCTGAGCCTGGGCGACGCCATCACCGCCTATAAAGCCTACGTCACCAAAGAGACGACGGACCTGGTTACGGGCACCAAAGCCTTCACCGAAGCGGTGAAAGCGGGCGATATCGAAAAAGCGAAATCCCTGTATGCGCCAACCCGCCAGCACTACGAGCGCATCGAGCCGATTGCCGAACTGTTCTCTGACCTTGACGGCAGCATTGATGCCCGTGAAGACGACTACGAGCAGAAGGCCGCCGATCCGAAATTCACCGGCTTCCACCGTCTGGAAAAAGCCCTGTTTGGCGATAACACCACCAAAGGAATGGAGAAATATGCCGGGCAGCTGAACGCCGACGTGCTGGAGCTGCAAAAGCGCATCAGCGAGCTGGCCTTCCCGCCGTCGAAAGTGGTGGGCGGCGCGGCGGGGCTGATTGAAGAAGTGGCCGCGAGCAAAATCAGCGGGGAAGAAGATCGCTACAGCCATACTGACCTGTGGGACTTCCAGGCCAACGTCGACGGCGCGCAGAAAATTGTCGACCTGCTGCGTCCTCAACTGCAGAAAGAGAACGGCGAACTGCTGGCGAAAGTGGATGCCAACTTCAAAAAAGTGGACACCATTCTGGCGAAATACCGCACCAAAGACGGGTTCGAAACCTACGACAAGTTGACCGACGCTGACCGTAATGCGCTGAAAGGCCCGATTACGACCCTGGCGGAAGATCTCTCCCTGCTGCGCGGCGTACTGGGTCTGGACTAAGCACGATGAACAAGCATGACGAGCACGACGTGGCGGAACCTTCCCGACGTCGTTTGTTAAAAGGGGTCGGGGCGCTGGGCGGCGCGCTTGCCCTGGCAGGTGGCTGCCCGGTTGCGCATGCGGCGAAACCGCAAAGCGCTCCCGGCACGCTGTCTCCGGATGCCCGGATGGAGACGCAGCCGTTTTACGGTGAGCACCAGGCGGGCATTCTGACGCCGCAGCAAGCTTCCATGATGCTGGTGGCCTTTGATTCGCTGGCCAGCGATAAGGCGGATCTGGAGCGGCTGTTCCGCCTGCTGGCGGCGCGCATCGCGTTTCTTACCGCGGGCGGTCCGGCACCGGAGACGCCAAACCCGCGCCTGCCGCCGATGGATTCCGGTATCCTCGGGGCGTTTATCGCGCCGGATAACCTGACCATCACCGTGTCGGTGGGGGAGTCGCTGTTTGATGGCCGCTATGGCCTGGCAAAGCAGAAGCCAAAAGCGCTGCAAAAAATGACGCGCTTCCCGAATGACTCCCTCGACGCGGCGCTGTGCCACGGCGACCTGCTCCTGCAGATTTGTGCCAATACCCAGGACACGGTGATCCACGCCCTGCGCGATATCATCAAGCACACGCCGGATCTGCTGAGCGTGCGCTGGAAGCGGGAAGGGTTTATCTCCGATCACGCCGCGCGCAGCAAGGGGAAAGAGACCCCGGTGAACCTGCTGGGCTTTAAGGACGGTACGGCCAACCCGGACAGTCACGATGGTGCGCTTATGAAGGAGGTGGTGTGGGTCACTGCCGATCAGGGCGAACCGGCGTGGGCGGTGGGCGGCAGCTACCAGGCGGTGCGGATTATCCAGTTCCACGTGGAGTTCTGGGACCGCACGCCGCTGAAAGAGCAGCAGACGATTTTCGGCCGCGACAAGCAGAGCGGGGCGCCGCTGGGTATGAAGCACGAGCATGATGTGCCTGACTATGCGAGCGATCCGGATGGCGACGTTATCGCGCTCGACAGCCATATTCGCCTTGCTAACCCGCGCACCAAAGAGACGCAGTCCAGCCTGATGATGCGCCGTGGTTACAGCTATTCACTGGGCGTGACCAACTCCGGGCAGCTTGATATGGGGCTGTTGTTCGTCTGCTATCAGCACGATCTGGAGAAAGGTTTCCTGACGGTGCAGAAGCGGTTAAACGGTGAAGCGCTGGAAGAGTACATTAAGCCCATCGGCGGCGGCTATTTCTTTGCCCTGCCCGGCGCGCGCGATGCTGGTGCGTATCTCGCTCAAGGGCTGCTCGAAGCCTGATAATTGTCCCTGCGATAGTTCGCAGGGACATTATTTTTTCATATGACTAACATATTGTTATATTTCTGTAATATTTCTATATAAGACTGAATCCGCTGCAGGAGCAGTCTGAAAAGTTGCATTCAGGTAAAATAAATGTTGCATTTATGATAACTCCTGATGTACTTAAGATAAGACAGCGGTAGTTCCCGGCAGTGATGCTGAATCACTATGGAGATCGCGAATGGTTGCGTCCTGTACTGGACAAGGTAAACATAACAACCGCAGCACCCGGCGCGGAGGCTCAGACTCCGGCAGCGATTTCCTCACCACTAAATTCTCCCCCACACCTCAAGAATCTGATTCGACCGACGTGCAGACCGGTGCGCGTAGCCGTTCTGTATCGTCATCTGATAAAGCAAGCAATGGCTTACAAGGAAGCCAACCCTCTGATGTTCGTGCGCATAATCGTGCCGAAGCTGGCGCGTGTGATGAATACCAACAACTCAAGGTGCTATCCATGGGAAGACAAAAAGCAGTGATCAAAGCTCGTCGCGAAGCAAAACGTGTGCTGAGACGGGACTCACGTAGCCATAAACAGCGTGAAGAAGAATCGGTCACCTCGCTTGTGCAGATGAGTGGCGTAGAAGCAATTGGCATGGCCCGAGACAGCCGTGATAATTCTCCAATTGTGGCGCGCAATGAGGCTCAGGCGCACTACCTGAATGCTATCGAGAGTAAACAGCTCATCTTTGCAACCGGTGAAGCCGGATGCGGGAAAACGTGGATCAGTGCGGCCAAAGCGGCGGAAGCGCTGATTCATAAGGACGTGGAGCGCATTATTGTTACCCGTCCGGTACTGCAGGCGGATGAAGATCTCGGCTTCCTGCCCGGAGACATTTCGGAGAAGTTTGCCCCTTACTTCAGGCCCGTCTATGACGTGCTGGTGAAGCGACTGGGTGCATCTTTTATGCAGTACTGCCTGCGGCCAGAGATTGGCAAGGTGGAAATCGCGCCGTTCGCCTATATGCGCGGACGTACATTTGAAAATGCGGTCGTCATTCTTGACGAGGCTCAGAACGTGACCGCTGCGCAAATGAAGATGTTCTTAACGCGCCTCGGGGAGAACGTGACGGTTATCGTTAACGGCGATATTACCCAGTGTGACCTGCCGTCCGGCGTAAAATCCGGGCTGAGCGACGCCATGTCACGTTTTGAGGAAGATGAGATGATTGGGGTGGTACGCTTCACCAAAGAGGACTGCGTGCGTTCAGCGCTGTGTCAGCGCACGCTGCAGGTCTATTCCGACTAAAGGTAAAGCATTATCGTTTTGCCGCTTTCCTGTAATTTCTTCCCGGCGTCATGCCGGGAAGCGTCTTTTATTCTTTGCAGAATTCACCTGTTATTGATAATTAACCATTTCGATTATTAATTTTTTTACGGCTGCTTTTTATTTGAGCGGTAGAAGTGTGACATATGTTTATAATACCCACAAAATATCTATGCAGATAATGATCGCGCTAATCGTTAATTGAAAATCAAACGTGAATGTTGTCACAGAACATTACTACGAAGTAAAAATTAAGTTGTGTCTTCAGGGGAGTTATCTATGTTTCGTACTTGTTCGAACAAAATTCTAAGAAGAAACACAACAGGGGATCCGTTCCCCCGAAACATCACGCTGAGGGTCATACATGAACGAACTGGTTGGTGCTATTAATGGTGTAATCTGGAGCCCTGCGTTAATATTTTTATGTCTGGGTGTTGGCCTCTATTTCTCTCTTCGTAGCCGCTTTCTGCAGTTACGTCATATCAAACATATGATTACCCTGATGTTCCAGGGGCGTCCTACGGATGCAGGCGTGTCGTCGTTTCAGGCGCTGACGATGACGCTGGCAGGCCGTGTGGGGACAGGGAATATCGCTGGTGTGGCCACGGCAATTACTTTTGGCGGTCCGGGCGCGCTTTTCTGGATGTGGATAGTCGCTTTTTTAGGTGCCAGTTCAGCTTTTGTCGAATCCACTCTGGGTCAGGTTTATAAAGAAAAAATTAACGGCGAATATCGCGGTGGTCCTGCCTTTTATATTGAAAAAGGTTTAGGCGTTAAGTGGTACGCATGGTTATTTGCCATTGTGACTATTTTCTCCTGCGGGTTATTACTTCCGGGCGTGCAGGCAAACTCAATTGGTGCGAGCCTGGATATTGCCTTTGGTCTGAGTCCGAACGTGACGGCGGCATTACTTGCTGTGCTGTTAAGCTTTATAATTTTCGGCGGTGTGAAAAGGATCGCCAGCTTTAGCAGTATGGTCGTTCCATTTATGGCGCTGGGCTATATTATTGTCGCCTGCGTGATTATCGCCATTAATATTAACCAGCTCCCTTCGGTTATTCTGCTGATCTGGAAAAGCGCGTTCGGCCTGGAAGCAGGCTTTGGCGCCATCCTCGGTCAGGCGATTATGTGGGGCGTTAAGCGCGGCGTCTATTCTAACGAAGCGGCGCAGGGGACCGGGCCGCATGCGTCATCCGCGGCGGCGGTGAGCCACCCGGTGAAGCAGGGGCTGGTTCAGGCATTCTCGGTCTATATCGACACGCTGTTTGTCTGCTCCGCGACCGGGTTTATGCTGCTGATTACCGGGCTGTATAACGTCCAGGGCGTCGACGGCGCCGCGCTTTATACGGGAATTGCAGGCGTGGCCGCAGGTCCTGGCTACGTGCAGACGGCAATGGAAAGTATGATGCCGGGCTTTGGTAATTACTTTGTTGCTATTGCGCTGTTCTTCTTTGCCTTCACCACGATTATTGCCTACTACTATATTGCCGAAACCAATATCGCCTACATCAACCGTAAAATTCACCGTCCATGGCTGACGTTCCTGCTTAAGTTATGTCTGATGGCTTCGACGGTATATGGCACGGTTCGCACCGCGGATCTGGCATGGGGGCTGGGGGATATTGGGGTAGGGCTGATGGCATGGCTGAACATTATTGCCATTGTTCTGCTGCATAAAAAAGCGTTTGCCAGCCTGAAGGATTATGAAATTCAGAATGCGCAGGGGCTGGATCCACAGTTTGACCCGATTCGACTGGGGATTAAAAATGCGGATTACTGGCTGGAGGAGCGCAAGGATGAAGAGGGTTTGAATATCGGCCAGAGAACTGCTCCCGAGGGAAAGCAACCGGCTGGAAAGCTGAATAGCTGAGGAATAGTTGAGACAGGCCCGTGGTTTTGTACGGGCTTTTTTTTGTAGGTGAGGCAGCTCGTGTCGCACCGGGGGGGATTGACTCGCTTCGCTCGCCCTGCGGGCAGCCTGTTCGCTATGCTCTCAGTCTGTCCAACTGGCTGCCGCCAGTTGTCGAACCCCGGTCGGGGGTTCTCATCCCCCCCTTTTCGGAGAATATAAAAGAAAAAGCCCGTACTTTCGTACGAGCTCTCATCTTAAATATGGCGGTGAGGGGGGGATTCGAACCCCCGATACGTTGCCGTATACACACTTTCCAGGCGTGCTCCTTCAGCCACTCGGACACCTCACCATATTGTTTTGCTGCCTGACCGCTTGGGGGGCAACGGGGCGCTACTATAGGGAGTTGCGCTAACACGGTCAAGCAGATTTTCAGCTTTAGTGCCTGTTCGGTTAAGCATTAATCAGCTCCACGGTTTTTACGCCGTGGAGCAGGGGATTAACGCTGTGAATCGAGTACTTCGCTGTTTTTAACCACTTCCTGTGCTTTGCCGTAGCTTTCGATCAACAGCTGGTAAGCCGGGAAGATGTGGGTATACACCTCAGCCCATTCAGCCGCGTCCTCACGGTTCCAGGTGCGCTGGATCTCAGAGGCCACCGCGGCGGTATCCATTGGTACCACACCGGCCTGGACCACGCGTGCCAGGGTGATCTCCTGCGCCATTTTGCTGTAGGTGCCGGAAGCATCAATCACCGCAAACACTTTATAGCCGTCCGCCACCGCGCTGATGGACGGGAAGGCCATGCAGACGCTGGTGATTGTGCCGGCAATAATTAACGTCTTGCGACCGGTGGCTTTTACCGCCGCCACGAACTCCGGATTATCCCAGGCGTTGATCTCACCTTTGCGTGCCACATACTGCGCATGCGGCGCGTTGGCGTGGATCTCCGGGATAAGCGGGCCGTTCGGTCCCTGTGGAACGGAGGCCGTGGTGATCACCGGGATCTTCGCCAGCGTAGCAATTTTTGCCAGCGCCGCCGCACGGGCGCGCAGCTCCGGCATGGGCATGTCGCCGACGGTCTGGAACAGCCCGCTCTGGTGATCGATAAGCAACATCACCGCATCGTTCACATCAATAACCGGACGGGTACCATTAAAATTCGCAGGTGTAGACATGTTCTTCTCCTTTATTACGATTACGTTCAGATCTGGCCGAAGCGGCCGGAATTGAAATCACGAATGGCTTCCGCGATCTCGGTTTTACTGTTCATCACAAACGGGCCGTAGCCCACAATCGGTTCATTCAGCGGCTCGCCGGCCATCAGCAGCACTTTCGCGTCGCTGTTCGCTTCCAGATGCAGCCTGTCGCCGCTCTGGCTCAGCACGACCAGCTGCGCTTCACCCGCGGTCGTAGTGCCGTTCACCGTCACGCTGCCCTCAAGCACCACCAGCGCCGTGCTCCAGCCTTCGGGCTGATTGAGCGTCAGATGGCTGCCCTGGCGTAGCGTCAGATCCCACACGTTCAGCGGTGAGAAAGTATGTGCCGGGCCCGTCACGTCCTCAAAGCGACCGGCGATGACCCGCAGCGTGCCGCTGTTATCCGGCAGCGTAACCACCGGGATCTCCGCTTTGGTGATGCTCTGGTAGCCAGGCGTCGCCATTTTGTCTTTGGCAGGCAGGTTGACCCACAGCTGCATCATTTTCAGCTCGCCACCTTTCTGCGAGAACGCGCTGGAGTGGAACTCCTCGTGCAGGATGCCTGCGCCTGCCGTCATCCACTGCACGTCGCCCGGGCCAATAACGCCACCTCTGCCGGTTGAGTCGCGGTGCTCCACTTCCCCGGAGTAGACGATAGTGACCGTTTCAAAGCCGCGATGAGGATGCTCGCCCACGCCGCGTTTCGCGCCGTCCGCCGGGAAGGTGTACGGTCCGGCGTAGTCCAGCAGCAGGAACGGGCTCAGCGGCTCGCCGTGCGTCTGGTAAGAAAACATTGAACGAACCGGGAAACCGTCACCGACCCAGTCCGGACGAGGTGCGGTATAAACGCCTGTTACGTTTTTCATGATGAGCTCCTGATGTTCTGTTGATGTAATTAGCTTATATTCAGGGTTAATATCCCGGTAGATAGTGAAATTGACATTCACTGTTCTGAAAATGGAACGATGAGGGCGTATGCAGGATCTCAATGATTTCGCGTGGTTTGTGAAGGTGGTGGACCATGGTGGGTTTGCGGCGGCGGGTCGGGCGCTCGATCAGCCCAAGTCGAAACTGAGCCGCCGGATTGCTCAGCTGGAAGAGCGCCTTGGCGTGCGGTTGATCCAGCGCACTACGCGGCAGTTTACGGTGACCGAAGTCGGGCAGACCTTCTATCAGCACTGTAAAGCGATGATGGTGGAGGCCGAAGCTGCGCAAGAGGCGGTGGCGGCGTTACAGGCCGAGCCGCGCGGTGTGGTCAGGATCACCTGCCCGGTAACCCTGTTGCACGTTCACGTGGGGCCGATGCTGGCGCGCTTTATGGCGCGCTATCCGGGGATCAATCTTCAGCTTGAGGCCACCAACCGGCGAGTCGATTTGGTGGGCGAGGGCATTGACGTGGCGATCCGCGTTCGTCCACGTCCCTTTGACGACAGCGATCTGGTGTTAAGAGTGCTGGCAGACAGGGGGCACTGCCTGGTGGCGAGCCCTGCGCTGATTGAGCAGATGGGCAACCCTGCCGTGCCCTCTGAGCTGAGCGAATGGCCGGGCTTGAGCATGGGGGCGGGAAAGCAGCTGCATAAATGGGAACTGGGCGGGCCGGACGGGGCAAAAGCGGAGATTCACTTTACGCCGCGCTTGATTACCACCGACATGCTGGCGCTGCGTGAAGCGGCAATGGCGGGGGTAGGGGTCGTGCAGCTGCCGATTTTGATGGTCAAGGATCAGCTGGTATCAGGGGAATTGGTGCGGGTGCTGGACGCATGGGAACCCAGACGGGAAGTTATTCACGCGGTTTATCCTTCCCGGCGTGGTTTACTGCCGTCGGTCAGAACGCTGGTGGATTTTCTTACCGAAGAGTATGCGCGGATGGTGGAGGAGTAACAATCCCCTCGCCCTGCGGGCTGAGGAATCCCCCGAAACTAATGCGAGCAGTAAACAATTCCCTCGCCCCTTTGGGGAGAGGGTTAGGGTGAGGGGCTCAGACCGCACCGAGCTGCTTATAGCTCCGGGGGGATTGACTCGCTTCGCTCGCCCTTCGGGCAGCCTGTTCGCTACGCTCTCAGTCTGTCCAACTGGCTGCGCCAGTTGTCGAACCCCGGTCGGGGATTCTCATCCCCCCCACAGGCATGCAACATGCGAAAAAAAAGCCCGCATTTTCATGCGAGCTCTTCTTTAAATATGGCGGTGAGGGGGGGATTCGAACCCCCGATACGTTGCCGTATACACACTTTCCAGGCGTGCTCCTTCAGCCACTCGGACACCTCACCATATTGTCATCCCGTTGTTGTCGGGACGGGCGCTAATGTAAGGAAAAGCCGAACTGCCGTCAACTCACTTTTTCAGTAATTTAGCGCGTTTAGACAAACTTCAGGCAACATGATTCTTAAATGTGCTGAAAGCGTCTTTTTTATCAACAACACAGTCGCGCAATAAATTTGCTATGCTGACCGTCCAGTTAAAAAGCAAACTAAATCAGCGCAATAAAAGGCAGGAATGACTATGGATATACTCTTCTATCACCCCACTTTTGATACGGCTTACTGGATTGAAGCGCTTTCTGCGGCGCTGCCGGGCGCTCGCGTTCGTGAATGGAAGCGGGGCGATAACGAACATGCCGACTACGCGCTGGTCTGGCATCCTCCGGTGGAAATGCTTCAGGGCCGTAAGCTGAAAGCCGTGTTTGCACTCGGGGCCGGCGTGGATTCCATTCTGAGCAAACTAAAGGCACACCCTGAAATGCTGCCGGAAGAGATCCCTCTGTTCCGCCTGGAAGATACCGGAATGGGGCAGCAAATGCAGGAATATGCCGTGAGCCAGGTGCTGCACTGGTTCCGCCGCTTCGACGATTATCAAGCCTTTAAACAGCAGGCCCACTGGGAGCCGCTGCCGGATTACCGTCGCGAAGATTTTACAATCGGCATCCTCGGCGCCGGCGTGCTGGGCTCAAAAGTGGCTGAAGCGCTTGCCCCGTGGGGCTTCCCGCTGCGCTGCTGGAGCCGCAGCCGTAAAGATTATCCGGGCGTTGAGAGTTTTGCCGGAACGGATGAGCTTCCGGCCTTCCTGAGCGGCACGCGCGTGCTGATCAACCTGCTGCCCAATACGGCGGAAACGGTAGGGATCATCAATGAAGCCTTGCTCAATCAGCTGGTCGATCAGAGCTACCTGATGAACCTGGCGCGCGGGGTGCATCTGGTCGAGCCGGATCTGCTGAAGGCGCTGGACAGCGGGAAGCTTAAAGGCGCCATGCTGGATGTTTACAGCCGTGAACCGCTGCCGGAGGAAAGCCCGCTGTGGCGACATCCGCGCGTGGCCATGACGCCGCACGTGGCCGCCGTCACGCGACCGGCCGAGGCGGTGGCCTATATCTCGCACACGATCGGTGAAATAGAGAAGGGTAATCCGGTTACCGGACAGGTCGACAGACAGCGCGGCTACTGAGAGAAACCCGGCGTTCGCCGGGTTTTTGCTAATATTCGCCGCTGATAACTGCTATCCTTTGGAAAAAACGCAGAGGAGAGAAAGATGTATCCCGTTGACCTGCATATGCACACCGTCGCCAGTACCCACGCGTATAGCAACCTCCATGATTATATCGCTCAGGCGAAGCTTAAAGGCATCAAGCTATTTGCGATAACCGATCACGGCCCGGATATGGCGGATGCGCCGCACTACTGGCATTTTGTGAATATGCGTATCTGGCCGCGTCTGGTGGACGGCATCGGGATACTGCGCGGCATTGAGGCGAACATCAAAAACACCGACGGTGAAATTGACTGCACCGGCCCGATGCTGACCTCCTTAGATTTGATCCTCGCCGGTTTCCATGAGCCGGTTTTCCCGCCGCAGGATAAAGAGACTAATACCGCGGCGATGATTGCCACCATTGCCAGCGGCAATGTGCATATCATTAGCCACCCGGGCAACCCGAAGTACCCGATTGATATTCAGGCCGTGGCGCAGGCCGCGGCGAAACACCGCGTGGCGCTGGAGATTAATAACTCCTCGTTCGTGCACTCGCGTAAGGGCAGTGAAGCCAACTGTCGCGAAGTGGCTGCCGCCGTGCGTGATGCGGGTGGCATGGTGGCGCTGGGCTCTGATTCGCACACGGCCTTCACGCTGGGGGATTTCAGCGAGTGCCTGAAAATATTGCAGGATGTGGATTTCCCGGAAGAACGCATCCTGAACGTCACGCCGCGTCGTATGCTCGATTTCCTTGAGTCGCGCGGCATGGCGCCGATTGATGAATTTGCCGATCTTTAATTGAATAACGGAATAAAATAATGAATGAATTCTCCATCCTTTGCCGCGTGCTGGGCTCCCTCTATTATCGCCAGCCGCAGGATCCGCTGCTGGTTCCGCTGTTTACGCTGATTCGCGAAGGTAAGCTGGCGCAGAACTGGCCGCTGGAACAGGATGAGTTACTGGAACGCCTGCAGAAAAGCTGTGATATGCAGCAGATCTCAACGGACTACAACGCGCTGTTCGTAGGCGAAGAGTGCCGCGTGTCGCCGTATCGTTCTGCCTGGCAGGAAGGGGCGACCGAAGCTGAAGTGCGGGCATTTCTCTCCGAACGCGGGATGCCACTGAGCGATACGCCAGCCGATCATATCGGTACGCTGCTGCTGGCAGCCTCCTGGATCGAAGACAACGCAGGCGACGATGAAAATGAAGCCATCGGGATCCTCTTCGAGACGTATCTGCTGCCGTGGGTCGGAACCTTTCTGGGTAAAGTGGAGGCCCATGCCACCTCTCCGTTCTGGAGAACGCTGGCCCCGCTGACGCGTGACGCCATCGCAGCAATGTGGGACGAGCTGGAAGAAGAAGCTGAAGAGTGATTTTCATCACAAAAATTCTGCAACGATACATTTCCGCATGCACGTACTGTGCTTTCGATCTCATTTCTATGGCGCGCATCTGCTAAGATGCGCGCCATGAACATATTACTTTGTATTGCGATCACGACAGGCATTCTCTCCGGTGTTTGGGGATGGGTAGCGGTGTCTCTCGGTTTATTAAGCTGGGCTGGCTTCCTGGGCTGCACGGCCTATTTCGCCTGTCCTCAGGGCGGGCTGAAAGGGCTCTTTATCTCAGGCTGCACGCTGATGAGCGGCGTGATCTGGGCGCTGGTCATCATGAAGGGCAGCGCGCTGGCGCCGCATCTGGAGATGCTGGGGTACGTCATGACGGGGGTTGTCGCCTTCCTGATGTGCATTCAGGCGAAGCATCTGCTGCTGTCGTTCGTGCCGGGCACCTTTATGGGGGCCTGCGCGACCTTTGCCGGGCAGGGGGACTGGAAGCTGGTGGTTCCTTCCCTGGCGCTGGGACTGCTGTTTGGCTACGCCATGAAGAACAGCGGCCTTTGGCTGGCGGCGCGACGGGAAAAAACGCAAAACATCACCGCGGTGAGTGAATAAAAAAAGGCGAGATAATCATCTCGCCTTTTTTATGCGCTGCCTGTCAGGATTCCGGAGGCACCGACATATCACGGTATTTCACCAGGATCGGGTTCTGCACGTCCGCTTTGTTTTGCAGGTCCCACAGCCCGCGATCGATACCATCGTTAATTAAGAAGATCACGCCGGTTTCAATGGCTGACATCAGACACATCATGACCGGTTCGTTAGAGGTGTAGCCAATTTCACCCTCCAGCAGACGCTGGTAGTCGATGAAGCGGAATACCCCAGCCTGAACTTCATAAGACAGTATCGTTTTGCTGGTGTTGACCGAGGAGAGCACTTCACCGGTACTGACGTTAACGACGCGCAGGTTAACCGCAATTTGGTCGAGCTGGTACTGGGTATCCGCGCCGATACCGAAGTAGCGCGCCCCAACGCCGCCCGATTTTACGTTACTCTCGTAACCGATAATCGAACCCTCAATCATCACGTTTGCGGCGGCCAGAGACTGCAGAGGCATCCGGTTATTGTCCGCGACGGTGCCATTCTCCTGCGCGGCGCGAATGATTTTGCGTTCATTTAACAGGTTCTGAAGCCCCTGGCGTTCCAGCGGTATAAACCAGTGCGAATCCTTCAGTGCGGTCACCAGCATGGCGGTGGCGCTTTGCGGCACCGCGGTGGAGAAGTTACTTGCCGGGTAAGGCTTAAATTGCCCGGTTTCATCCTGAATGTTGTATACCGAGACAAATATCTTGCCCGTAGGTGAAGGCAAATGGGTTAAATCACGATAACTCTGGGCCCGGGGCATTAATGTTGGTTTTGCAGCTTCTTTAGGTGGAGCAGTTAAACAACCGCTCAATAAGCACACTGCAACAAATATCAGGAAGCGCTGCATGATCGTTGTCCTTATTTAGCTATTGTTTAAAAGTCAGTTGAATTATTTTGCAGGCCGGAAACCTCTATGGTGGAGGTTTTTCCGGTTTTACGATCGGTCACATTCAACTGGAGCTGTCCGTCCCTGTTGGCGATGTCGACAATAAAGTCGTTGGTCATCATTCGGCCGGGTTTGCCGGTATTAATGTTGGTCAGCAATCCCCCTAAAATCTGCGACTGGATAGCCTGGGTGAAGTTATCCAGTGCGGAAGGGGTATCAACGGTAAAATCCTGATAGCTCGGATCTTTATAAGAGTTTTGTGCCTGGGCTTGATTCAGCAGAAAGGCACCGTTGTTGGGGTTGCCGCCAAAGTTAGGGTTACGGAACTGGAAGGTCATATTTCCGGCCCAGCTCAGGGGAGCAATAAGCATGATCGAAACAACTGCATATGCAATACGCATGACAGCCTCCGCATATCGGTTCGCTAGAACTCATCTTTTGCTAAATCGCTGGTGCTTAATAGGGCTTTATCTATTTGCAGGCGATTAATAGCGTCTTCAGTTTGAGCCAGTGCTAAGGCTACGTTTTTATCGAAGTCTGTTTTCGAGGGGAATAAAAACGTTTGATAAATAACGTCCTGATTGGCCGTTATGGTTATCCAGCTTCCCCAACGTGCACTGGGCCGCTCGTTGATTGTTAAATTACCCGTGTAGGGACTGTCCCATTTATCGCTGAAGGCCCGGTAAAAACTGTGCCCGATCGATGAGACCGTGTGGTCAGTTAACAATCCGGGAACTTCGACCTCAACGGCCTGCAGGTTCCCAGCAGCGAGCAGGAGACTCGCTGCGGCGATCCAACTCAACGTGCGCTTCATGTCATTAACGCCTGAGGTTATCGTTTGCCCATGAAACAGCCTGAGTTCGGTTTTTAACAGCTATCTTCTTGAAAAGATTATAAAGGTGCGTCTTCACCGTATTTTCGCTGATAAATAACGAACGGGCGATTTCAATATTTGAAGCACCAATGCGTAATTTGTTCAGGATCTCTTTCTCACGGTGGGTGAGCAGCGCTGATTCCGAACTGTTATAGCGGTAATTTCCGGAGTGCGTGATGAGGTAGCTGGCCAGCTTTTGCGAGAAATAGCATTCGCCTCGCAATATGCCTTGCAGACCATCTACCACCCGAACCTCTTCTTCAGTGACGTAGAACACGCCATTGATATGCGGCCAGTTTTCAATATCTCTGAAAGGATATTCATCAGGCGTATTCAATAATAACACGCGGATATTATTGTTTTTCCTGCTTAAGTTATCTTGCCAGTAATGGATAAGCTTTTTATCGGCTTCCATCATATCAAACAGAATGATGCTGCCAGGCGCAATATCATCGAAAGAACGTTGAATATTATGCAATTTCCCGTTCAGTGATAAAGATTGCTTTAAATGTTGTAATAAAGCTGTCGCTTGCAGAGAAGGTTTTGTGATCAACAGTAATGTATGACCATGTAAACTATGGACTTCATTATACATGATGAAACCCCACTTATTTTTGGCACCTGACAGCAGCCCTCTCTGTAAAGAAGAGGGCACCAGAAGTACTGACAGATGTTGCACTGCTGTGTGTAGAAACAGAACATAACCTCCACAGGGAGGTAAATATAAAACCAATTTCGTACATCTAATTTCAATCTAGCTTTTACGAGTTTTAAAGCAAGTGTTAATCATGTAACAAGATGTAAAAATCAATATTAATTTGTGTAAACTACAGATTTTTAATGTTGTTATTTGATATGAAAGTTGTACATGTAAATAGTTGTGCATAGATTTTAAAAATCATACAAATATTATCAATCAATTGATATTTAAAAGTATTTATTATTTTCTTTGGTATGTGTCAAGGTATGAGTAACTGATACTTTCTAAGTCATACCGTTCTGGTTTTTCTGGCTTAAGAAAACTCGCCTTGTGTCACGCACTGAAGAAAATGTCATCCTGGCGTTACGCTTAAACAACGCGGGAAGGGGCATGGGCGGCTTTCTCGCCGTTGTACAGCATGCCATGCATAAATATTTCATAAAAAATAAAACCGGCCTGAGTAATGCCTTTTATGGTGCAAATTACAACTTTGTGGTGACCTGAAAAATAAAAATAAGCCGCGCGGGTGAGATATTTAAAATGTTTCAGCGGACATACTCTTCACCGTAACGACGCGTTAACAAAAAAAACGAGTCGTTTAATACGAAATACGATCAAGGTGTTTTCAGGTAGCCGGGTCCAGGGTGACAACATGAAAAACACAGCGTTATTTTTGATGTTTACATTACTGGGTGCGCCTGGATTTGTAACCGCATCGAATTCAGATTTGGCAAACGCTGAATATAATTTTGCGGTTAATGAATTAAGTCATTCATCATTAAATCAGGCAGCCATTATTGGTCAACAGGGCGTGTTTAATGACGCTCAGCTTCGCCAGGAAGGATCGAAACTCTTGTCCGTCATTTCCCAGGATGGGGCAGGCAACAGAGCGAGAGTTGATCAATCAGGGACTTATAATATTGCCTGGATCGATCAGAGCGGTAACGGGAACGATGCAGGCATTACGCAGGATGGATATGGTAATAGTGCGAAAATTATCCAGAAAGGGTCGGGTAATAGAGCAAATATTACGCAGTACGGTACGCAGAAAACCGCAGTTGTAGTGCAGAAACAGTCGCAGATGGCAATTCGCGTTATTCAGCGCTAGTTATTTCGCGACGACATTAATCAATCCGATGGGGGTTTACCATGAAATTTATCAAAGTGGCAGCACTTGCAGCAATCGTAGTTTCTGGTAGTGCTATGGCTGGTATGATTAATCAGGGCGGATGGGGTCATGGACACGGTCATGGTCAGGGCGGATACAGTGGTCCAAATTCAACTCTGAATATTTACCAGAACGGTGGCGGTAACTCAGCGTTGGCCCTGCAGACGGATGCCAGAAATTCCGTTCTGAATATTAGCCAGACCGGTGGTGGTAACGGGGCTGATGTCGGTCAGGGTTCTGACGACAGTAAAATCAACCTGACCCAGAACGGTTTCGGCAACAGTGCGACACTCGATCAGTGGAACAGCAAAAAATCCGTTATGAATGTTAGCCAGTACGGCGGCCTTAACGGTGCGCTTGTAGACCAGACGGCGTCTAACTCCACCGTCAACGTGACCCAGATTGGCTTTGGTAACCACGCGACAGCGCATCAGTACTGATACTGAAATCTGGACTACAAAAAAACAGGGCCGATGCCCTGTTTTTTTTCGGGAGTTCCTCATGAATACCTTCATTCTCCTTGCCGCGCTTTCCGGGCAGATCGCTTTTAAAACGTCACAGCAGGGAAATATGACAACCATTATTCCGCAGGTCATTTTGTCGGAACCGTGTGATTGTCAGGTTCAGATCCTCTCACTGAAAGAAGGGCAGAGTGGGCAAAGTGCTTCACGGCAGCAAAATACCCTTTTTATCCCCGCTAATCAGGCGATTGATTTAACGCGGTTGAGTTTAACTATTTCTGCGGGAGACACGGTAAAAATCGTAGTCACCGTCACGGATGGAAAAGCGCTTCATTTATCACAACAGTGGTCGCCAGCCGGGGGTGCGCTGTAAATATTCATGAAATCAATGCATTGCGAATATTTGCCGTTGAACTAAGCTGTTATCAGGAACTGCGTTGTTTGGTTCCGTAACGTCAGCCTTCGTTTGCATAATGAAGCGCGTTTGCCCCTCATGGACGATTTTCATTGAGGAGTACATATCGTGACCCACTATTTTGCTCGTCTTATTTCAGGTCTGGGCCTGCTCGTTTCTGCTTTAATCGCTCCAGCTTATTCAGCCACTATTGCGGAAGGTGGTGTTATTCACTTTCGCGGTGCAATCGTTGCTGACCCTTGTGAAGTCACACCACAACAGCGGCAGCTTGCGCTGTCATGCCCGGAAAAAAACCGTATGCAAACGCGTACGATCAGTTTTGACGATGCGCTGAACGGCAAGTCGACGGCTTCCAGCCTGGCGACGGTCAATATGACGTACCTGAATCCTGAAAAAACGCTCGCGGTTGTTCAGATCCAGTACCGTTAATACCCGTGCGCGCCCGTCGGTGGGCGCGGTTTTATGCCTGTCATTTTTCTCAATAACCCCTCTGCGATACACTTATAAAAAAGCGGACAGCAGAGGGGCTTTATGAAACCGCAAATTGAAATTATTCATGGCGATATTACGACCGTCCATGTCGACGTCATCGTCAATGCGGCCAATCCTTCCCTGATGGGGGGAGGAGGAGTAGACGGCGCTATTCATCGGGCTGCCGGACCGCAGTTACTGGAAGCCTGTAAAATCGTGCGTCAGCAACAGGGTGAATGCCCTCCGGGACATGCGGTGATTACGCTTGCGGGCAACCTTCCCGCCAACGCGGTGATTCATGCTGTCGGGCCCGTGTGGCATGGCGGCGATCGGCATGAAGCGAGTCTTCTGGAAGAGGCATACCGGAACTGTCTGCGGCTTGCCGCCGACAACGGCTTCAAAACGATGGCGTTTCCGGCCATCAGCACCGGCGTGTATGGTTATCCAAAGGCGGCTGCGGCGGCCATCGCCGTAGATACCGTCTACCGTTATCTTTCACTCAAGCCGCTGCCAGAGAAGGTGATTTTTGTCTGCTTCGATGAAGACACCACGCATCTTTATCAGCGTCTTTTGACTCAGCGCAGGCAAGAGCTGGAAAGCTGAAGCAAGGGCGGCGCATGGAGTGCGCCGCGCTGCTCAGGCGGCTTTCGGCTGTGGTTTTCCTGAAAACAGGAAGCGCAGGAGAGGGATCCGCAGATGGATCTCATAGAGTACGACGGCAATCCCCACCACAAACACCAGCCCGGTAAAGAAGCCCAGCGTGTTGGATGCGATATGCGGCGTGATATATGCCCCGAAGAACAGCGTCAGAGGATGATGCACCAGATAGATAAACAGTGAAGCGTTGACGAAGTAGGTCACGCGGCTGGACTTGAAGTTCAGCAAACGGTGGCCGAGGGCGAACACCACATTCACCATCCACAGGCCCAACAGCATAGTGATCACGCTTTCCGTTTCATACATCCAGGCATCGCCGCTCCCGTATCGCTGGTTCAGCAGATAGGCCACGAAGGCGATGGCAGCACCTACCGCGCACCACGGTGACGGGGTAGTAAACAGCGCTTTAAGCTTCGGATGAATAAAGGCCAGTGCGCCGATTAAAAAGAACGGAATGTAGAACAGCGACTGCATCACCACAAAATTGAACAGGCCGTCGCTTAGTATCGGTGGATAGACGATAAACAGCGTGCGTCTCACCGCGGCATAAGCGATCCCCAGCAGTAAGAAGAGCACCGACAGTCTGCCCAGCGTGATGTTGGTGAAGAAAGAGTCGGCCGTCGTGCTGAGATGGCGGCGCAGGCGGCTGAAAATCACCAGACTGACCGTGGTCAGCACCACCAGAACCAGCAGGAACCAGAGGTGAGACACCAGTTCCCAGACCAGCGTGTTGTACTTTTCGTACAGCGAGAGATTCGGCCAGTTTTCCGCCTTGCCTTTAACGTACTGCAGCATAATGAACTGCGGCAGCGTTAGCAGCGGGATGGCGGTTAACATGGGAATACCGACGCGCTCCACGCGCACTTTCCACCAGCGCTTAAGCGGGTAGCGTAAAAAAAGCATGTACGAAAAATAGCCGGATATGACAAAAAACACCTGCATGCGGAAAGCGTGAATAAAGTCATTAAACAGCGTCAGCCACCAGGAGGGCATCTGGCTATTAACATGCCACGTGTGGCTGGAGTAAATCAGTGAAATATGAAAGGGGATCCCCAATAGCATCAGCCATGCCCGGATCGAGTCGAGGAAATATTCCCGTTGTATCGGTGTTGTGCTCATATAACGTTGTGCATTCTCAGACTTTTCGCCTTATCCCTAAGACTCATAATGGTTACATTCGAAGCCAACCCTACACCAAGACCGACACACTGTCTCCAGGATAAGCACGCAAAGTGAATAGCGGGTTCTTTCATTTGCTTAATCCATGAGCCAGCAGCTGAACAAAGCAGTGATTATGTTGTCGGATTGCCTGAGTTTCCATTAAAATGGATCGGATCGATATAAGCACACAAAGGGGGAAGTGCTTACTTATTATGAAACATAAACCACAGATGATGAAAATGCGTTGGTTGGGTGCTGCAGTGGTGTTATCACTGTATACCTCATCGGCACTGGCCTTTAACATCGACGATGTCGCAAAACAGGCAAAATCGATGGCAGGCAAGAGCTACGAAGCGCCGAAAAGTAACTTGCCCTCCGTTTTCCGCGACATGAAGTATGCGGACTATCAGCAGATCCAGTTCAACCACGATAAAGCGTACTGGAACAACATTAAAACCCCGTTCAAGCTTGAATTTTATCATCAGGGTATGTACTTCGACACGCCTGTTGCCATCAATGAAGTGACGGCAACCGCGGTACGCAAGATCAAGTACAGCCCGGATTACTTCAATTTTGGCAATGTGCAACACGACAAAGATACGGTGAAAGACCTGGGCTTCGCAGGCTTCAAAGTCCTTTACCCGATCAACAGCAAAGATAAAAACGACGAAATCGTCAGCATGCTTGGCGCCAGCTACTTCCGCGTGATTGGCGCGGGTCAGGTGTACGGGCTTTCTGCGCGCGGTCTGGCTATTGATACCGCGCTGCCATCAGGTGAAGAGTTCCCGCGTTTCCGTGAGTTCTGGATTGAACGTCCAAAACCAACGGACAAACGTCTGACTATTTATGCGCTGCTCGACTCTCCGCGTGCAACCGGTGCCTATCGCTTTGTGATTATGCCGGGTCGTGACACGGTCGTTGACGTGCAGTCTAAGGTTTACCTGCGTGACAAAGTGGGCAAACTTGGCGTTGCACCGCTGACCAGTATGTTCCTGTTTGGGCCGAACCAGCCGTCACCAGCCACCAACTTCCGCCCGGAACTGCATGACTCCAACGGTCTGTCTATTCATGCCGGCAACGGTGAGTGGATCTGGCGTCCGCTGAATAACCCGAAACATCTGGCGGTCAGCAGCTTTGCGATGGAAAACCCGCAGGGCTTTGGCCTGCTGCAACGTGGCCGTCAGTTCTCTCGCTTTGAAGATCTTGACGACCGCTATGACCTGCGTCCAAGCGCCTGGGTTACGCCGAAAGGTGACTGGGGTAAAGGCAAGGTAGAGCTGGTTGAAATTCCAACCAACGACGAAACCAACGACAACATCGTTGCATACTGGACGCCGGATCAACTGCCGGAAGCCGGTAAAGAGATGAACTTCAAGTACACCATTACCTTCAGCCGCGACGAAGATAAGCTGCATGCGCCGGATAACGCGTATGTGACGCAGACTCGCCGCTCTACGGGGGACGTGAAGCAGTCTAACCTTATCCGTCAGCCTGACGGTACGGTGGCGTTTGTCGTGGACTTCACCGGCCAGGATATGAAGAAACTGGCTCCGGATACTGCGGTGTCGGCCCAGGCCAGCATCGGTGACAACGGTGAAATCGTAGAGAATACCGTGCGTTACAACCCGGTAACCAAAGGCTGGCGTCTGACCCTGCGCGTGAAAGTGAAAGATCCGAAACAGACCACTGAAATGCGTGCTGCGCTGGTCAGTGAAGATCAGCCGCTGAGTGAAACCTGGAGCTACCAGCTACCTGCCAATGAATAATACATCTGAATATATTGATGCCATGCCGCTGACGGATATCGAAAAAGCGGCGCTGCCTAAGAGCGACATCCGCGCGGTTCATACCGCGCTGGATGGCGAACATCGTCAGTTTTCCCGTGATGATGATACGCCGCTGGGGTCAGTCAAGGCTCGTCTGGAGCAGGCCTGGCCGGACTCGCTGGCAGAAGGGCAGTTGATTAAAGACGACGAAGGACGCGATCAGCTTCAGGCCATGCCGAAGGCGACGCGTTCCTCAATGTTCCCCGATCCATGGCGCACCAACCCGGTTGGTCGCTTCTGGGATCGCCTGCGCGGGCGTGACGTCACGCCGCGCTATCTGTCGCGCCTGACGAAAGAAGAGCAGGCCTCTGAACAGAAATGGCGTACCGTGGGCACAATCCGCCGTTATATCCTGCTGCTTCTGACGCTGGCGCAGACGGTTGTCGCGACCTGGTACATGAAAACCATTCTGCCTTACCAGGGCTGGGCGTTTATCAACCCGACTGACATGATGGGCCAGGATCTCTGGGTCTCCTTCATGCAGCTGCTGCCGTACATTCTGCAAAGCGGCATTCTCCTGCTGTTCGCGGTTCTCTTCTGCTGGGTATCGGCCGGTTTCTGGACCGCGCTGATGGGCTTCCTGCAGCTGCTGATGGGACGGGACAAATACAGCATTTCGGCGTCAACGGTCGGGGATGAACCCCTCAATCCTGAGCACCGTACCGCGCTAATTATGCCTATCTGTAACGAAGACGTTGACCGCGTATTTGCGGGCCTGCGTGCGACCTGGGAGTCGGTAAAGGCGACCGGTAACGCGGAGCATTTCGACGTTTACATCCTGAGCGACAGCTACAACCCGGATATCTGCGTGGCAGAGCAAAAAGCCTGGATGGAGCTGATTGCGGAAGTGCAGGGCGAAGGGCAGATCTTCTATCGCCGCCGCCGCCGTCGCGTGAAGCGTAAAAGCGGCAACATCGATGACTTCTGCCGTCGCTGGGGTAACCAGTATAGCTACATGGTCGTGCTGGATGCTGACTCCGTCATGAGCGGTGACTGCCTGAGCGGTCTGGTACGCCTGATGGAAGCCAACCCGAACGCGGGCATCATTCAGTCTTCGCCAAAAGCGTCCGGTATGGACACCCTGTACGCGCGCTGCCAGCAGTTCGCCACCCGTGTTTACGGGCCGCTATTTACCGCCGGTCTGCACTTCTGGCAGTTGGGTGAATCGCACTACTGGGGCCACAACGCTATTATCCGTGTGAAGCCGTTCATTGAGCACTGTGCGCTGGCGCCGCTGCCGGGCGAGGGTTCGTTTGCCGGTTCGATTCTGTCGCATGACTTCGTGGAAGCGGCGCTGATGCGTCGTGCTGGCTGGGGAGTCTGGATTGCCTACGACCTGCCGGGATCGTACGAAGAGCTGCCGCCGAACCTGCTGGACGAGCTCAAGCGAGACCGCCGCTGGTGTCACGGTAACCTGATGAACTTCCGCCTGTTCCTCGTGAAAGGGATGCACCCGGTTCACCGTGCGGTGTTCCTGACGGGCGTGATGTCTTATCTCTCCGCACCGCTGTGGTTTATGTTCCTCGCGCTCTCCACTGCGCTGCAGGTCGTCCATGCCCTGACGGAGCCGCAATACTTCCTGCAACCGCGCCAGCTGTTCCCGGTGTGGCCGCAGTGGCGTCCTGAGCTGGCGATTGCGCTGTTTGCTTCTACCATGGTGCTGCTGTTCCTGCCTAAACTGCTCAGTATCATCCTGATCTGGTGCAAAGGCTCGAAAGAGTATGGCGGTTTCTTCCGCGTGACCCTTTCTCTGCTGCTGGAAGTGCTGTTCTCCGTGCTGCTGGCGCCGGTGCGTATGCTGTTCCACACCGTTTTTGTGGTCAGTGCGTTCCTGGGCTGGGAAGTGGTCTGGAACTCACCGCAGCGTGATGACGACTCCACGCCATGGAGTGAAGCCTTTATGCGCCACGGTTCTCAGCTGCTGCTGGGGCTGGTGTGGGCGGCCGGAATGGCCTGGCTGGATCTGCGCTTCCTGTTCTGGCTGGCGCCGATTGTCTTCTCGCTGATCCTGTCGCCGTTTGTGTCCGTGATCTCCAGCCGGTCAACGGTGGGGCTGCGTACCAAGCGCTGGAAATTGTTCCTGATCCCGGAAGAGTATTCCCCGCCGCAGGTGCTGGTGGATACCGATACCTACCTGGAGCAGAACCGCAGCCGCACGCTGGATGATGGCTTTATGCACGCTGTGTTTAACCCGTCATTCAACGCCCTGGCGACGGCGATGGCCACTGCGCGCCACCGCGCAAGCCAGGTCCTGGAGATTGCCCGCGATCGTCACGTTGAGCAGGCGCTTAACGAGACCCCGGAAAAACTCAATCGCGACCGTCGTCTGGTGCTGCTGAGCGATCCGGTCACGATGGCAAGGCTTCACTATCGCGTATGGTCTGCTCCGGAGAAGTATTCTTCGTGGGTGAACTACTACAAAGAGCTGAAGCTGAACCCACTGGCGCTGAAGGCTAAGTAAGTGGTTAAGCAGGGTGGGTAAGCATAGCGCCACCCTCCAGATAAAATACCGGCTGCGAGGCCGGTATTTTTTTAGAGGTTACTGATGAAAATAATCATCGTCGTTATGATGACATGCCTGCTAAGCGGCTGCGGCAGCATCATCAGCCGCACCATTCCAGGGCAGGGCCATGGCAACCAGTACTATCCGGGCGTGAAATGGGATGTACGCGATTCCGCATGGCGCTATCTGACGGTGCTCGATCTGCCGTTTTCGCTGATTTTCGACACGCTGTTGCTGCCGATTGATGCCAGCCACGGCCCGTACGAGTAGCGTAAATTAACGCTCGTCCCACTCATCGGCTGCGGTTTGACCTTCTTCCGTATCCAAAGGTGGCTCGAGCTGAAATTCGCCTTCATCCCACTCGTGCAGCGTATTCTCCTCCAGCCATTCCTGGCGTAACTCGATTTCGTCATAGTCGCCATCAAAGACGGCCTGCGCACCTGCACCGCTCAGGACCGGCAAACATTCCCCTTCTTCGCCTTCATCGGCAAAGAATTCGGCCTGCCACATAATATCCCCATCCTGCAGAACGTATTTTTGGATATTAAGTTGTTGCACGTCAGCATCTTCTTCCTCAACACCGGGATTATCGGCAAGGAACTCTTCACGAGCGGCATCAATAGCTTCTTCCAGCGTGGCGTACATGGTCATTGGTGTCTCCCTGTTTTCCAGAAGGTTTCAGGGAAAGAATAGCTGAATATCAGATTCTGCAAGTATGAATGCGAAAATAAGCCGTCAGGCGTTCGTCTTATTCCGTCACCGGCCGTAACGCGCGGGATAAACTGAACCACGAATAAATCGCGTTGAACAGCACCACGCCAGCCGTCACGATAAAGACGGCGCGAAAACCGAAGCTGGCGGAAATACCCGCGCCGAGAAGCGGCCCGGTGACGTTACCGATATCGCGAAATGACTGGTTATAGCTAAAGATTCGCCCGGCAATCTGGTTCGTGGAGTTGTAGACCAGCAGGGTCTGTACGGCGGGCAGCAACGCCCCGTCGGCGGCGCCCAGCAAAAAGCGAAGCACGCCCAGCTGCCACGGAGAGTGCACCATCGACATGGGGATGAGCAGCAGGACGGAGATAACCAGCGCACAAATCAGGATCTTCTCAGGACCCACGCGGTCCCCCAGCTTCCCCAGCCGCGGCGCACTAAGCAGTGCCGCCACGCCGGGCACGGAGGCAATTAGCCCGCTGATAAAGGCAATATTGCTAACGTTACCCGCCAGGTCGCGAACGTACAGGGTCAGAATAGGGGCAATCGATCCGGTTGCTACCTGAATGATCATTGTCGTTACGAACAGGCTCAGCACCAGCCTGGGATTTTTAAGCGAGGTCAGCACGTCTCTGGCGTGAAGCAGCTCTTTTTTGGCGACGGGCGTAAATTTTTCACGGATGCAGAGCAGGGTGACAATAAAGCACAGAAACAAAACGCTCGCGGTGATGAAAAAAACCGGGCGCAGGCCGTAGTTATCCGCCAGTAACCCCCCCGCCAGCGGCCCCAGCAGGGCACCGCTCACGCCACCGGTTGAGAGCGTTCCAAGCGCCCAGCCGCTCTTATGGCGAGGCATTTGCGTGGCGATCAGGGCGTTCGCGTTGGGAATAAATCCGCCCAATAAGCCCAGCAATGCGCGCAATATCAGAAACTGCCAGACGTTCTGCGCCACGCCCATCAGCGCCATGATAATGGCCATCCCCAGTGCCGAACGCAGCAGCATGATTTTACGTCCCTTGCGGTCAGCAAGGCCGCCCCAGAAGGGCGAGGCAATGGCGGAAAAGAGAAACGTGATGCTGAATACCAGGCCAGACCACATGTTGAGCGCGCCGTGGCCCGTCACGCCCAACTGCTCGACGTAGAGCGGCAGGAAAGGCATGACCAGGCTAAACGCCGCGCCGGTAAGAAAACAGCCAAGCCACGCAACCGTGAGGTTACGCTTCCAGTTTATGGGGGCATCTGAGGGTGACATAACAATCCGCATAGTGAGGTGCAGAGCACCTGAAGCATGAAGTAATAAGCCTGCTAATTATGCGCCTGGGTTATGATTGCCGCAATGAGGGGGAGCTTTTAAAGCTAAAACAGCATGCGGCCCTGGAGGCCGCATGAGGATTAATAGCGGGACGGCATGCCTTCTGGCCGCGTTTTAAAACGGCGGTGCAGCCACATGTATTGCTCTGGCGCCAGCATAATGCACTTCTCCACAACGCCGTTCATCCAGCGCGCGGTGGTTTCCGCATCTTCCAGCGGCGGCGCGAGTTCCGGCTCAAGCATCATCAGCTCGTAGCCTGAGCCATCCGGCATACGGCGGGGAACAAAGGGAACAATAGCGGCTTTGGACATCCGCGCCAGCATCCAGGTGCCGGTCGTGGTGGCGGCCTCGTCGACAGCGAAGAAGGGAACAAAGACGCTGGCCTGTGGGCCATAGTCGTGATCGGGGGCATACCAGACTACTTCACCGGACTTTAGCGCGCGGATCATGCCCTTCAGATCCTTACGGTCGATCATGCTTTTGTTGGAGCGCATGCGGCCGTTGGTCTGAATGAGATCGATAACCGGGTTGTCGTTAGGACGATAAACCCCGATGCCGGGCGCCTGCATGCCGAACATGCGCGCCCCGATTTCCAGCGTCAGGAAATGGACGCCGATCAGCAGCACGCCGGTCTGATTGGCCTGAAGGGTATGCACCGGCTCCATGCCGGTTCCGGTCACCTTGCTCCAGCGCGCCATGCGTTTGTCCGGCCAGAACCACGCCATGCCAGTTTCCATGAGCCCCATGCCGACGGATTCGAAATTCTTCGAGACCAAATCATGACGTTCTGCCTCGCTCATCTGCGGAAAGCACAGCTCAAGGTTACGATACGCGATGCGGGCGCGGCGCTTCATAAAGATTTGCGCGAGTCGGCCTAATGATTTACCTAACCGGAAGATAACAGGGTAGGGAAGCTGTACCAGTAGCCATAAAAAGCCAATGCCAAGCCAGGTCATCCAATAGCGGGGGTGCAAAAGGGCGACGGTAAATTTTGGTAACTGGGTCATGTCTTTCCTGTGTTCAAACGTCCTGTTTCGCTATTGTCGCATTTTTTGAGACGTAGCCAAAATATCTGCCGCCGAAACCTGCGCGACGACGGCAATTGTTAAGCCTGATTCATCAGGGTGTGTGAAATGTAGCGTAAATTGTGTGGATGTAAATTGGTTTTGTTTGCTATATGATGCCGACCGATTTTTCATTCTCTCTGACGATTGCAGGACTTGTACACCATGCCAGTGTTACACAACCGCGTTTCGAATGAGATGTTAAAGGCGCGTATGTTGGCTGAAACCGAACCGCGCACAACCATCTCTTTCTACAAATATTTCACGATCGACGATCCGCAGGCGACCCGCGATGCGCTTTATCAGGCCTTCACGGCGCTGAACGTCTTCGGGCGCGTCTATCTTGCCCGCGAAGGCATTAACGCACAGATTAGCGTACCGGAAAGCAAGGTGAACGCATTCCGCGACGTACTTTACAGCTTCGATCCGGCCCTCGACGGCCTGCGCCTGAACATTGCCCTGGATGACGACGGGAAATCGTTCTGGGTGCTGCGCATGAAGGTGCGTGAACGCATCGTGGCGGACGGTATCGACGATCCTGAGTTTAATCCGGCGGATGTCGGTGAATATCTGAAGGCCGCGGAAGTGAATGCGATGCTGGACGATCCGGATGCGGTGTTCATTGATATGCGTAACCACTATGAGTACGAAGTGGGGCATTTTGAAAACGCGATGGAAATTCCGGCCGATACCTTCCGCGAGCAGCTGCCGAAAGCGGTGGAGATGATGCAGGAGCATAAGGATAAAAAAATCGTTATGTACTGCACCGGCGGTATCCGCTGCGAGAAGGCCAGCGCGTGGATGAAGCACAATGGGTTCAACAAGGTCTGGCACATTGAAGGCGGTATTATCGAGTACGCCCGCCGCGCCCGCGAGCAGGGCTTACCGGTACGCTTTATCGGTAAAAACTTCGTCTTTGACGAGCGCATGGGCGAGCGTATTTCTGAAGACGTGATTGCCCAGTGCCACCAGTGCGGCGCGCCGTGCGATACCCACACCAACTGCAAAAACGACGGTTGCCACCTGCTGTTTATCCAGTGTCCGGCCTGTGCCGAGAAGTTTAACGGCTGCTGTAGCGAGCTTTGCAGCGAGGAGAGTATCCTGCCGGAAGAAGAGCAGCGTCGTCGTCGCGCAGGACGTGAAAACGGCAATAAGATTTTTAATAAATCACGCGGCCGTCTGAATACTAAACTGGGCATTCCTGACCCGGAATAATAATAACGCCCGGCGCGGCGAGAGCCTGCCGGGCGAATCTATTACGACTTCTGTTGCACACCTTCAACGGAAATAACCAGCTCAACGTCCTGAGACGCCGGGCCTAAATCCGTTGTGATATTAAAATCTTTCAGGTGAATTTTACCCGCCGCTTCAAAACCTGCGCGTTTACCGCCCCACGGATCGTCACCCTGACCGATCAATTTTGCGTCCAGAGTGACGGGTTTGGTTACGCCATTCAGCGTCAGATTACCGGTAATAGCCAATTTATCACCCTCTTTCTTCACTTCCGTTGAGGTGAAGGTGGCCTGCGGGAATTTTGTGACGTTCAGGAACTCTGCGCTGCGCAGGTGTTTATCGCGCTCAGCATGGTTTGTGTCGACGCTGTTCGTATTAATGGTCACATTGACTTTATCTGCCGCAGGGTTTTTCTCATCAAAAGTGAATGTGCCGTCGAAATCTTTAAAGGTACCGTACAGCCAGCTGTATCCCAGATGCTGAATGCGGAAATTGACGAAAGCGTGCTGGCCCTCTTTATCAATTTTATAGTCAGCCGCCACGGCAGAACCGGCGGTGAATAACAGAGAGCCCAGGGCGATACCCAGCAGGTGTTTTTTCATTTTATGCTCCAGAGTCAACTGACGAGCGGCCAAGCATGCGCTTAAGCGTATCGTCTTTATCAATAAAATGGTGTTTAAGGGCGGCGAGCCCGTGCAGTACGGACAGGATCACCACGCTCCAGGCAAGCCAGAGGTGAACGACGCCCGCCGTGTCGGCCTGAGCCCCGGCATCGCTGAGCGTTGCCGGAACCTCGAACAGGCCAAAAACGCTAATCGGCTTACCGTCTGCCGTTGAAATGAGATAGCCGCTGATCAGAATGGCGAAGAGCAGTGCATACAGCACAATATGCGCGGCGACAGCGCTAACGCGGGTTATTTTACCGTATGTCTTTAGTGGCGCGGGCGGTGGAGAAACATGTCGCCAGATTACGCGAAATACCAGCCCCAGCATCAGGAGGACGCCAATGCTTTTATGCAGCTCGGGTGCCTGATGATACCAGCCATCGTAATAGCTGAGCGTGACCATCCAGAGTCCAAGTCCGAACATACCATAGACGGCAATGGCAAATATCCAGTGCAAGCTTATGGATATTATTCCGTAGCGCCGGGAGGAGTTACGCAATTGCATCAGAATGTCCATTTTCAAATTAACCGAAAGATAAAAATGAACGGGAAGGCGCGATATTGCAACTAAAATAATTGACTATTGATTTTTATTTTATTTATTTCAGCGATTTTGAAAAGGAACCGCAAATTTAATTCAGTGGCTTCGTGCAAGACGTATTTAGCAGAAGAAAAAAGCTTAAATAAACATAAAGTAACGTCAGCTAATGTCAGTTATCGCTTTCAATAAAACACAATGTAAATAACATCGACGATAGCGAGCAGCGCCCACAATAAGATATAGAGCATAAAGTGCTCGCGAATGTTATTGACGAGAAAACCCACGATCCTGCGCATATCGCCCCACAGTTGAGTACGAAAAAAACGGGCCCCGGTACCGCCGGAGCCCGTGGCCGATTATCCGTTAAAACGCGAGAGTGAGAACGGCGTCAGATCAAACTGCGGCGTGATACCCTGGGCAAACTGCGCGGCGATTTCACCCAACACCGAAGCGAACTTAAAGCCATGGCCGCTCAGCCCGGTAATCAGCAGGGTGTTGTCATGGCCCGGCAGCGTATCAATGATAAAGTCTTCATCCGGGGTGTTGTCGTAGGTGCAGGCCGCGCCATAAAGCAGTCCACCGACGCCCGGGAGAATATTGCGCAGGAACGAGAAGGCTTCTGAGCCATCCTGCGGGCAGGCGCCAAAGGGTTTGCGCTCCTCCGGTGAGGAGATGACCTGCCCGCCGTTGTGTTTACCAATCTTGAGGGCGTCCTTCTCGGAAGGGAAACCGTAGAACTGATCGCCGTTGGGTAACTCGCCGGTAAACGCCGGGAATTTGTTTTGCGCGCTGTAACGCCCGTCCGACTGGAACCAGGAGAAGACCTTGCGCACTGGCTGGATCGGCAGGTCCGGGAGCAGGCGGGTAACCCAGGTTCCTGCGCTGATAAGCAGGCGGGAAGCCGAATACTCTCCGTCTACGGTTTTCACCGTAACGCCGTTTGCATCATGCGTGATGGCCTCAACGGGGCAGTTGAACAGCTGCGCGCAGCCCGCTTTGGCGGCAAGATCGATCCAGGTTTTGATCGCCGTTTCACAGTGCAGGACGCCGGAGTTGGCTTCAAAGAGGCCGATATAATCCTCCGGGACGGTAATCTCAGGCCAGCGCGAGGTAATGGCTGCCGCGTCCAGCTTCTCAACGTCAAGATTAAACGCCTTCGCGCTGCGTTCGACGTTGGCGAGAAATTCCGAACGAGCCGGACCAAGGTTGATGACCCCCGTCCGCTCGAAAACACGCTCTTCGGTCTGTTTTGCCAGCTCGTCCCACAGCGTCTGCGCGCGAAGCACCAGCGGAACGTAACGCTCGCCCTCGCCATAGGCGTGGCGAATGAGGCGTGTGTCGCCATGATGGCTGCCTTCGCTGTGCGGCGGCAGGTGGGCGTCAATCATCAGGACGTTTAGCCCTGCCTGCGTTGCGTAATAACCGGCGGCCGAACCAACGGAGCCGCTACCAATAATGATTAAGTCGTATCTCATATGCATCTCGTAAACTTACGGTTTGTTAGCAGAGTAATTAACAACGCGGGCGCAAACAAGCGGGAAATAAATAAGGCACCGCGAGGGTGCCTGTTGAGTGAAAAGTGGGCATACGGTTAGTGCCGTTTATACTCATTTTCCTGATAGTCGCCAGATTCTATTTTTGCAATGCCTGCCTCTAAAATAGAAATAAACTGACGGGCGACGTCTGTTGTTAGCCACAGCGTCTGTCCAACTTCCGCTTCGTCACGGTTGAGTTGATTTGGGGTCTGGTAGTGCAAACGCAGCATCAGCGCATCGTAGCTATCTACGGTACTGATATCCCAGCCTACAAGTGGATGGGTCTGGATGACTTCGTTATTCTTTTCCATTATAACCCCCTAAATGCGTGTTAGAAGACAACGGCTCTGAGGTTCAATGCATGTTTTTCTGAAAGCTCCTTCAGTATACCAAGTAATAAGGGTTCCAACGGGAAAAATAAACAGGTAGCAACACATTTTTCTGCTTTTTAGGATTGTTCGAACAATAAAACACCATCTCGTTCACGATTTTCTAAGAAGATGCTGAATTAATTTGAACGTCAGGAATGACAGGCAAAAAAAAGCCGGGGCGACCCGGCAAAAAAACACAATGAGGGAGCAGTGTTAATCGGTAATGAACCAGTCGTCTGCGCTTTCCCACGTTTCCTGCAGGATTTCGCTTATGCGATCTTTATCTTCTTTTGCGGCACCCATGACGGA
The DNA here is from genome assembly GCF_058354905.1 of Enterobacter sp. ECC_219_Taxon_10. Taxonomy (NCBI): domain Bacteria; kingdom Pseudomonadati; phylum Pseudomonadota; class Gammaproteobacteria; order Enterobacterales; family Enterobacteriaceae; genus Enterobacter; species Enterobacter sp. ECC_219_Taxon_10. The sequence goes on from NZ_CM178005.1 coordinate 1,883,607, forward strand.
GAGGTTGTTCGCTGCGGCGTAACGAACCGTTACGGCGCCCGCGTTATCGGGAAAAGTGTTGTTAATACGACGGGATAATTCGCCTGCCAGTGCATCAAGCGCGCCGGCAGGCAGAACGGTAGTTTTGGCTATGGTGACTTCAATACGCATAAATGCCCCCTGTGTAATATACTGTTTATTTATACAGGCATATTATCGGTTTGACAACAAGGGGCGTTGATTTTTTAGCGTTTTACCGTCCAGTTTACGGTTTCACCTGCCAGGAAGGGGATCAGCGCGTCATCCGTCAGCGCAATGGACTCCTCAACCTGGCTCGCTTTACGCTCGAGCTCAATGAAGGTCTCATTGACCGGCAGTCCGTAGAAGCGCGGGCCGTTGAGGGAGCAGAACGCTTCGAAATGCTCCAGCGCGTTCATCTCTTCAAATACGGTTGCGTAGCTGGCAAGTGCCGTTGGAGCGTTGAAACAGCCCGCGCAGCCGCAGCTTGCCTCTTTGCGATGGCGGGCGTGAGGCGCGGAGTCTGTGCCAAGGAACGCACGCGTGAATCCGCTGGCGACCAGCTCGCGCAGCGCCTGCTGGTGAACGTTGCGCTTGAGGATCGGCAGGCAGTACAGGTGAGGGCGCACCCCTCCCACCAGCATATGGTTACGGTTAAACATCAGATGCTGTGGGGTGATGGTCGCGGCGATCAGCTCGTTGCCGTCGCGAACATACTCTGCCGCGTCTTTGGTGGTGATATGCTCAAAGACGACCTTAAGCGCCGGCAGACGCTGGCGCAGGGGCTCCATCACGGTCTCGATGAAACGGGCTTCACGGTCAAAGATGTCAATCTCCGCATGCGTTACTTCGCCGTGTACCAGCAGCGGCATGCCCAGCTTCTGCATACGCTCCAGCACCGGCATGATGGCATCAATGCTGGTGACGCCGTGGCTGGAGTTGGTGGTGGCGTTCGCCGGGTAGAGTTTCGCCGCCGTAAATACGCCTTCGTTAAATCCGCGTTCCACCTCGTTCGGGTCCAGCGAATCGGTCAGGTAGCAGGTCATCAACGGGGTGAAATCATGTCCTGCCGGAACGGCATCCAGGATGCGCTGGCGGTAGGCTATCGCGGCATCGACGGTGGTGACTGGCGGAACCAGGTTTGGCATGACAATCGCGCGGCCATAAATTTCACTGGTATAGGGCACGACGGTTTTCAGCATATCGCCATCACGCAGATGGATATGCCAGTCGTCAGGGCGGCGGATTTTAAGAACCTGGGGTTGTGCAGTCATGGAAGCTCCGGCTTGTCAGGAATCAGTCATAAGGATGGCTGTTTTTGCCGGACACAAATCATAAGCGGAAACGTTTTCGTTTGCACACTTTTCCGTAAAAAAAAGGGCGCCGCAGCGCCCTTCAGGTTAATCGGTGAAAGGAATGATGATCTCTCCCGGCTTCACCTCTATCCCTTTTGCGTATTTCTTCGCGAGGGCTTCACCCTTGCTTTTGTCTTCGCTTAAGACGTACGCCGGCTGCTGATTAAAGTAGTTACGCAGCGACTGGTTCAGATAGGGCATCAGGGTTTGCAGAACCGGTGCCATCTTGTCCGGCGAAACCTGCGCATCGACCACTTCCATCTCCTGCAGGAAAATCGCCCCTTTCTCTTTATTGAAAACGGGGAGCGCCTTCAGCTTGAGCTTGATGTTGGCTTTCTGATTGCCAAATAGAGACGTCATATCAAGCGCGGCATCGCCTGCCAGCGTGACTTTATTCGGCTCTTCACGACCAATCTGGCTGGTGAGATTGGTAAGAACGATGTGGGCATCGGCCAGCCCCGGTACGCCAATGTCTTTAGAGAAATTGTTATGTTTTTCCAGCGCCTGATTAATTTCCTGCTCACTGACGGTATATTGCGTAAGCTGGTTACAGCCCACCAGCAGACCGCTGACGATAAGTGCGGCGGCAATGACAATTTTCTTCATAGTGTTCCTCAACGAAAAATCGGCGCTTCTGTCCTGTTTCGTCAGTATGTCAGTGTGAAATGGCAGAAACCAGCAGAAAATACTGAGAAGTGTGGCGGGAGCATTCTCCCGCCGGAGGGAAGGGCTACGCGCCGGGTTCGAGCATGCCGCTCGCGCTGCGCTTCTGGCTGAACTGCCACCACAGGGCGAGAAGCGTCATGACGCCCACCACGCCGAGCATCATCCAGGGGAGCTCCGGCTGGTTCAGCGCTTTGCCGGCATCGAACAGCCAGCCGCCGCCGGCGTAACCCAGCGCACCGCCAAATGCCAGTCCCAGGCGGCTGAAGCCCATATAGCTGCCGCGCGCACGCGCATCCGCAAGCGAGGCGCTCAGCGTTTCCCGGGCGGGCTCGGCGATGATAGAGCCGATGTAGAAGGTGCAGATCAGCATAAAAAGCTGCTGGAGCGTGTTTACCAGACCGATAGGCATCATGCTCAGCGTCATCAGAAACAGACCGGCCATCAGGCGATGCTCCAGGCGAAAACGCCGTTCACTCCAGCGGGCGATGGGGTAAAGCAGAGTCAGCGACAGGCAGGCTTCGATGGCGTACATCCATTTCACGGCGGCAGGTGTGCCCGCAATATCGTTCACCATGATTGGCAGCATCAGCATCACCTGTACGGCCAGCATGTAATAGCCGGTCAGGGTCAACACGTAGGTGACAAAACGCCTGTCGCGAAGCACCCTTCCGAGCCCCTCGCGCACCGGCGCTTTTACCGTAGACAGCTTCCAGGCCGGGAGATAGAGACCGTTAAACAGCGCGCACAGAATAAACAGCACCGCCCCGGCCGCGCAGACCAGACGGAAATCGTACTGCAGCAGCCAGCTGCCCAGCAGGGCGCCAACAACCGCCCCGGCACTGTCCTGCATCATCAGAATGGAGAAGAAGCGGCCGCGGTGCTGCGGACGAATAAGCTTTACCACCAGCGCGGTACGCGGCGGGTCAAACAGGGTGCCCCCGATACCGGAGAGGAAGCAGGAGAACCACAGCAGCCAGGGCTCGTGGGCAACCGCCATCGTGGCAAAGCCTGCCGCGCGGAGCAGCATACCGGTAACGATCATCGGTTTAGCGCCAAAGCGGTCAGCGATCGCGCCGCCAAAGACGCCAAGACCCTGCTGGACAAACTGGCGTAGCCCCAGCGCAATGCCGACCATCAGCGCCGCCCAGCCCATTTGATCGACAAAGCGGATCGAGATGAGGGGGAACACGACAAAAAAGCCGAGCACGACCAGCATGTTATCGACGAGCAGGAAATATTTACCCAGGCTCCTGGCCTGTGATACGCGGGACATTTTCCCTCCAGGGAAAATAAGAAGGTGAGCACGCTAACATTCTGCGGTGTCGCCGCGCTTTTTCCCACCCCTGCGCGCGACAATATTTTTTTATCAAAACGGTGCTTTGATAGAGAGTTCTCATCGAAAAATGTGAAAAGAGGTCAAAATGGTATGTCACTGTTTTCACAGACGGCACAGGCGCAGGTATAGTAAAGCTAATGGGTAAGCTGAAGCGACGGGAAGGAGTGGTATTGATGTTTGGCTATCGCAGTAATGTGCCAAAAGTGCGTCTGACAACGGACAGGCTGGTCGTTCGTCTTGTGCATGAGCGTGATGCCTGGCGTCTGGCGGATTATTACGCCGAGAATCGCCAGTTTTTAAAACCCTGGGAACCCGTTCGGGATGAGAGCCATTGTTACCCCTCCGGCTGGCAGGCGCGCCTCAGCATGATCGCTGAATTTCATAAGCAGGGCAGCGCGTTTTATTTCGCGCTGCTCGATCCGGAAGAGAAAGAGATTATCGGGATCGCCAATTTTTCAAACGTGGTGCGGGGGTCGTTCCACGCCTGCTACCTTGGCTACTCTATCGGCCAGAAATGGCAGGGACAGGGGTTGATGTACGAGGCGTTAACGGTGGCCATTCGCTATATGCAGCGCACGCAGCATATCCATCGCATTATGGCGAACTACATGCCGCATAATCAGCGCAGCGGCAATTTGCTGGCGCGTTTAGGGTTCGAGAAAGAGGGTTATGCCAAAGATTATCTGCTGATAGACGGAGAGTGGCGCGACCACGTTCTGACGGCGTTAACCACCCGAGACTGGACCGCAGGTCGTTAAGGAGAAAAGATGAAGTATCAGCTAAACGGTACGGAAGCGCGCGTGATTGGGTGCTTACTCGAAAAACAGGTCACCACGCCGGAGCAGTATCCGCTCTCAGTTAACGCCGTGACCATGGCCTGCAACCAGAAAACCAACCGCGAGCCGGTGATGAACCTCAGCGAGCATGACGTTCAGGACGTGCTGGACGCGCTGGTAAAGCGCCACTATTTGCGCACCGTCAGCGGCTTTGGCAACCGCGTGACCAAATACGAGCAGCGCTTTTGTAACTCTGAATTTGGCGACCTGAAGCTGAGCAGTGCGGAAGTGGCGATTATCACCACGCTGCTGCTGCGCGGGGCGCAGACGCCGGGGGAACTGCGAACGCGCGCTTCCCGCATGCATGAGTTCAGCGACATGCAGGAGGTCGAGCAGACGCTGGAAGGGCTGGCCGCGCGTGAGGATGGCCCCTTTGTGGTGCGTCTGGCGCGCGAGCCGGGCAAACGTGAAAGCCGTTATATGCACCTTTTCAGCGGTGACGTTGACGCCGCAAGCGTGGCGACGGAATCCGGCCCTGCAATCAGCGACGACCTTTCAGCACGCGTAGAGGCGCTGGAAGAAGAGGTAGCCGGGCTGAAGCAGCGGCTGGACGCGTTGCTCGCACATCTGGGAGACTGACGGTGAAAAAATTACGTATTGGCGTGGTGGGGCTGGGCGGTATTGCGCAAAAAGCCTGGCTGCCTGTTTTAGGTGCGGCGACAGACTGGACCCTGCAAGGGGCCTGGTCACCCACGCGCGAGAAGGCAGAGCGTATCTGCGAAACCTGGCGCATCCCGTATGCCGCCTCCCTGCAGGATCTGGCCCACGAGTGCGATGCGGTATTCGTGCATACCTCAACGGCAACCCACTATCAGGTGGTGAGTGAGCTGCTCAATGCGGGTGTTCACGTCTGCGTGGATAAACCGCTGGCGGAAAATGTTCAGGACGCGGAGCGGCTGATTGAGCTGGCGGCACGTAAAAACCTGACGCTGATGGTCGGTTTCAACCGCCGCTTCGCGCCGCTTTATCAGCAGCTGAAGGCGCAGTCGGGCACGCTCGCCTCGCTGCGGATGGATAAGCACCGTACCGACAGCGTGGGTCCGAACGATCTGCGCTTTACCCTTCTTGATGACTACCTCCACGTGGTGGATACCGCGCTGTGGCTGACCAACGGCGAAGCGCTGCTGAAAAGCGGCACTCTGGTCACTAACGAACAGGGGCAGATGGTATATGCGGAACACCATTTTGCCGTTGAACATCTTCAGGTCACCACCAGCATGCACCGCCGCGCAGGCAGCCAGCGGGAATCCGTTCAGGCGGTGACCGACGGCGCGCTGTACGACGTTACCGACATGCGGGAGTGGCGGGAAGAGAAGGGCAGCGGCGTGGTGACGCTCCCGGCGCCAGGCTGGCAAAGCACCCTCGAGCAGCGCGGTTTCGCGGGATGTGCCCGCCACTTTATCACCTGCGTGCAAAATCAGACGGTTCCTGAAACGTCCGGCGAGCAGGCCATTCTGGCGCAGCGCATTGTGGAAAGACTCTGGCGCGATGCCATGAGCGAATAACTCGCTGTAACATCTGCGGATAGTAATTCGTTGAAATCCGGTTAGACTAAGCGCCGCCTGTTGGCTTTGCCGGGTGGCGCTTACGCTTACCCGTCCTGGAAATCCGTATGGTTCTGGAAATTCACGTTAATGAACTTATTAAAATCGCTGGCGGCCGTCAGCTCGATGACCATGTTCTCTCGCGTACTCGGTTTTGCGCGCGATGCCATTGTGGCAAGGGTCTTTGGTGCAGGGATGGCAACGGACGCCTTTTTCGTTGCGTTCAAGCTGCCGAACCTGCTGCGTCGCATTTTTGCTGAAGGGGCGTTCTCCCAGGCGTTCGTTCCCATTCTGGCGGAATATAAAAGCAAGCAGGGTGAAGATGCGACGCGCGTATTTGTCTCTTATGTCTCCGGGTTGCTGACCCTGGCGCTGGCCGTGGTGACCGTCGTCGGTATGCTGGCCGCGCCCTGGGTGATTATGGTGACCGCACCCGGTTTTGCCGACACGGCAGATAAATTTGCCCTGACCTCGCAGCTGCTGCGCATTACCTTCCCCTATATTCTGCTGATCTCGCTGGCCTCGCTGGTGGGGGCGATCCTGAACACCTGGAACCGCTTCTCCGTTCCGGCGTTTGCGCCGACGTTTCTCAACGTCAGCATGATCGGTTTTGCGCTGTTCGCCGCGCCGCACTTCAACCCGCCGGTGCTGGCGCTGGCCTGGGCGGTCACCGTGGGCGGCGTGCTGCAGCTGGCGTATCAGCTGCCGCATCTGAAGAAAATCGGCATGCTGGTGCTGCCGCGCATCAATCTTAAAGATGCCGGGGCGATGCGCGTGATTAAGCAGATGGGGCCCGCCATTCTTGGCGTCTCCGTCAGCCAGATCTCGCTTATCATCAACACCATCTTTGCCTCTTTCCTGGTGTCGGGTTCCGTCTCGTGGATGTACTACGCTGACCGTCTGATGGAGTTCCCGTCCGGCGTGCTGGGTGTGGCGCTGGGGACCATCCTGCTGCCGTCGCTGTCGAAAAGCTTTGCAAGTGGCAACCATGATGAGTACTGCCGCCTGATGGACTGGGGCCTGCGTCTCTGCTTCCTGCTGGCCCTTCCCAGCGCGGTGGCGCTGGGGATCCTCGCTAAGCCGCTGACGGTGTCGCTGTTCCAGTACGGGAAATTCACCGCGTTTGACGCCGCGATGACCCAGCGCGCGCTGATAGCCTACTCGGTGGGATTGATGGGGCTGATTGTCGTCAAAGTGCTGGCGCCGGGGTTCTATTCGCGTCAGGACATTAAAACGCCGGTGAAAATTGCCATCGTGACGCTGATTATGACCCAGCTGATGAACCTGGCATTTATCGGCCCGCTGAAGCATGCCGGACTGTCGCTGTCTATTGGTCTGGCGGCCTGCCTGAATGCCGGGCTGCTTTACTGGCAGCTGCGCAAGCAGGATATCTTTACGCCGCAGCCAGGCTGGGCAAGTTTTCTCGTGCGTTTGGTTGTGGCGGTGCTGGTGATGTCTGCGGCACTCATCGGGATGATGTACGTCATGCCGGAGTGGTCCCTGGGCACGATGCCCTATCGTCTGATGCGCCTGATGGCCGTGGTGGGCGTCGGGGTGGTAGCGTATTTCGCCACGCTCGCCGTGCTGGGCTTCAAAGTGAAAGAGTTTACCCGCCGTACGGCATAAACGCCAAAAGGGGAGTTCACCTCAGGGTGCTCCCCACTGCATGATTTGTCGCTGATGCGTCAAATCGAAATCTTTTTTACACCCGCAATACGCGCAGTCGCCGTCTGACCATCCGCGCCGTACAGTCCGGTTTCTTTATGCGGCTTCAGCACCTCAAGCGCCTGCTGATTGCGCTCAATCTGCCCTTCAAGCAGCCAGCCGTTATGCTGGTTGAGATCGCGCAGATGCTGGGTTTTTTCGGTAATGGTCTGCCAGCGCTCAACAATATCGTCATTGGCGCTGCGCTTCGGATCCTGCTCGGCGCGGCGCTGCTGCTCCAGATAATCCAGCGTCGCCAGCAGCGAACTCTTATCTTCAGTAATACGCTGCAGCGCGCTGCCGTTGATGTGGCCGGAAGAGAGATGCTGCTGTTCAGCGTCCATTACCGTTTTCAGGTCGTTCAGGACAACCGTCATTTGATCCAGTATTTCTGACAGTCGACTCATACGGTTAGTTACTCTGTAAGAAACTCTGTGCTTCCTGAATCAGGGCGTCAGCGATTTTGCTGGTGTCCATTTTCAGCTCACCGTTGCGAATAGCCGTTTTCAGCGCTTCAACACGTTCCATATTGATATCGTTGCTGCCTGGCTGCATCAGTTTTGCCTGGGCATCGCTCAGGGTCACGCTGGTGCTGTTAGACGTTGACGGTTTTTCCAGACGCGTTTTCTGAGGGGTAGCGTCGTTCGTTTCGCGAGGCTGTACAGCGCTTACCGGCTTCAGGGCTGATGTACGATCAATGCTCATAGTGTTGTCCTCATCGAGGGTTCGCGGCGTTTGCGCCTGACATCATCATTAGTTGAATATTTATCGGCACGCGCCGCGGAATCTTTAAAAAGATTATAGGTTAATCAGAATATTCCCATCAGAATCGACGGTTCCGCTAACCACCTGGCCCGAGGACATTCTGACACGGGCGTTTTGCGCCACCGCAGCATTGTTTAACGCTTTCCCTTCACTGTTGATGCTAAAGCCATCTCCGTTGGCGACCACCATCACCTGCTGTCCTGCTTTAACACGCCACGCCTGGCGCAGCATTGAGAGCTGAATCGGCTGGCCCGGGGCGACGTCGCGCAGGCTGACGGCGTCCTGTGCCTGGTTCATTTCCAGCATTGTCCGTGGCGGAAGCTGGTCCAGACGCCCGCGCTTAAGCGTCACGCTGTTTGCCTGGAGCGTGCTGCCACGCGCAATGGGGACGGCGGCGACAACATAATTGCCCGTCGCCTGAACTGCAACCTGTAAATAGCGTTTTTTGTTGGCGCAGCGTGCCAGCACGTTCACATTGCCCCACAGCTTCGTGGTCCCCGTCACGCTGAATGACGGTTGCTCGCAGGTCGGATACAGATTCGGCGGCGTACGGATGGTCACGTTAACTTCGTCGCTAAAGCCCGCCAGCTTCTGGGCAAAAAAATTCGTCAGCGCATTCTGTAAATCCCCGGCCTGCACCAGAGGGCTAAACAGCAAGACGGTTGCCATCAGGCCACGTTTTAACGTTTGCATCGCAAGTTCCACCGTTTCCAGAGTTGGGTGAATTCTACCTGCAGTGGTTTTGCATCAACGGAATAAATAGCGACGCATTTTGCGCTTATTCCGTCGATAGGGGAGACCGGGTGAGATTTAAGCTGTGAACTGAAATTTTGCCATCAGCGGAGGAGACATGCTCGATAAACTCGACGCCGCGTTACGTTTTCAGCAGGAAGCGCTCAATTTACGCGCCCAGCGGCAGGAGATTTTAGCCGCCAACATCGCTAACGCCGATACGCCCGGGTATCAGGCGCGCGATATTGATTTTTCCAGTGAACTCAAAAAGGTGATGGAGCGTGGACGTGCCGAAGGAACGGGTGTTGCACTCGCCATGACATCCTCTCGCCATATTCCTGCTCAGGCGATGACCGCGCCAGCGACCGATTTACTTTATCGCATCCCCGACCAGCCTTCACTCGACGGTAACACCGTGGATATGGACCGGGAGCGTACGCAGTTTGCCGATAACAGCCTGAAATACCAGACGGGCCTGACCGTACTCGGCGGACAAATCAAAGGCATGATGAACGTCCTGCAGGGGGGCAACTGATAAATGGCCTTGCTGAATATTTTTGATATCGCCGGCTCGGCGTTAACCGCTCAGTCAAAACGGCTGAACGTGGCAGCCAGTAACCTGGCGAACGCCGACAGCGTGACCGGACCTGACGGTCAGCCTTATCGTGCTAAACAGGTTGTGTTTCAGGTCGACGCTGCGCCAGGTGCGGCAACAGGCGGCGTGAAGGTGTCTGACGTGGTAGAGAGCCAGGCGCCGGACAAGCTGGTGTACGAGCCTGGTAATCCGCTCGCGGACGCTAACGGATACGTGAAGATGCCTAACGTGGACGTGGTGGGCGAGATGGTGAACTCCATGTCGGCGTCCCGTAGCTACCAGGCGAACGTCGAAGTGCTTAATACCGTGAAGAGCATGATGCTCAAAACACTGACTCTCGGCCAGTAAAGGAGACATGCATGTCCATCGCCGTAAATGTGAATGATCCTACGAACACAGGTGTTAACAACACCAAAAGTTCGACAAGTTCCAGCTCCCTGACGGGAAGCAATGCCTCCGATTTGCAGAGCAGCTTCCTGACGCTGCTGGTAGCGCAGCTTAAGAACCAGGATCCGACTAACCCAATGCAGAACAACGAACTGACCACGCAGCTTGCGCAGATCAGCACCGTGAGCGGCATTGAGAAACTGAACACCACCCTGGGTTCCGTCTCCGGTCAGATTAACAGCGCCCAGTCCCTGCAGGCTGCAAGCCTGATCGGTCACGGCGTGATGATCCCGGGTACCACTATTCTTGCGGGTACCAGCACCACCGAGGGTACATCGACCACCACCACTACGCCGTTCGGCGTGGAATTGCAGCAGGCGGCTGACAAAGTGACCGCGACGATCACCGACTCAACCGGCGCCGTGGTTCGCACCATCGATATCGGCGAGCTGAAGGCGGGCGTTCACACCTTTACCTGGGACGGCAGCCTGACCGACGGCACGAAAGCACCAAATGGCTCCTACAAAGTCGCGATTAGCGCCAGCAACGGGACAACCCAGCTGGTGGCGCAGCCGCTGCAGTTCGCGCTGGTTCAGGGCGTGATTAAAGGGGGCGACGGCAACAAACTGGATTTGGGTACCTCCGGTACCACCACACTCGACGAAGTTCGGCAGATTATCTAAGCCTTAACACTTATCAGGAGTAAGTCATGGCCTTTTCTCAAGCGGTCAGCGGCCTGAATGCTGCGGCCACCAACCTGGACGTCATTGGCAACAACATCGCCAACTCCGCGACCTATGGTTTTAAATCCGGTTCTGCTTCCTTTGCAGACATGTTTGCCGGTTCCAAAGTGGGTCTGGGCGTAAAAGTTGCGGGCATCACTCAGGACTTTACCGACGGTACCACCACCAACACCGGTCGTGGCCTGGACGTTGCCATCAGCCAGAACGGTTTCTTCCGTATGGTCGATGCAAACGGCTCGGTGTTCTACAGCCGTAACGGCCAGTTCAAGCTGGACGAAAACCGTAACCTGGTGAACATGCAGGGGATGCAATTAACGGGTTATCCGGTTGCCGGAACGCCTTCAACGGTTCAGACCGGTGCGAATCCACAGGCGATTAATATCCCGACCACGCTGATGGCCGCCAAGTCCACCACCACGGCTTCCCAGCAGATTAACCTCAACTCCACCGATGCCGCACCGACCGCCGCCTTCGATCCGGCTAACCCGGATACCTACAACAAAAAAGGTACGGTAACTGTCTTTGATAGCCAGGGTAATGCGCACAACATGAACCTGTTTTACGTCAAAGATGCGACCCCGGCTAACTCCTGGAAAGTGTACGCCCAGGACGGCAGCGTAGCAGGCAGCACGGCGGCAGTGGCCACGACGTTGACCTTCGATAATAACGGTACGTTGATTGGTGGTGGAAACATCAACATCACTACCGCGACTATCCCAGGTGCGGACCCGGCGACCTTCGCCATGAGTTTTGCTAACTCCATGCAGCAGAACACCGGTGCGAACAATATCGTGGCGACCAACCAGAACGGCTTCAAGCCGGGCGATCTGGTGAGCTATCAGATCAACGATGACGGTACCGTCGTCGGGAACTACTCCAACGAGCAGACTCAGGTGCTGGGCCAGATCGTGCTGGCGAACTTTGCCAACAACGAAGGCCTGAAATCTGAAGGCGATAACGTCTGGTCGGCTACCCAGTCCTCCGGCGTGGCGCTGCTGGGTACGGCGGGAACTGGTAACTTCGGCACGCTGACCAACGGCGCGCTGGAAGCCTCTAACGTGGACCTGAGTAAAGAACTGGTGAACATGATCGTCGCGCAGCGTAACTATCAGTCGAACGCGCAGACCATCAAGACCCAGGATCAGATCCTCAACACGCTGGTTAACCTGCGTTAAGCGGCTAACAGGAAAGCGCAATGGATCACGCAATATATACCGCGATGGGCGCGGCAAGTCAGACGCTCAGCCAGCAGGCCGTTACCGCCAGCAACCTGGCAAACGCCTCGACGCCGGGCTTTCGCGCGCAGCTGAATGCGCTGCGTGCGGTGCCGGTGGAAGGGCTCTCCCTGCCGACCCGTACGCTGGTGGCGGCATCGACCCCGGGCGCAGACATGACGCCAGGGCAGATGGATTACACCTCACGCCCGCTGGACGTTGCCCTGCAGCAGGACGGCTGGCTGGCGGTGCAAACGGCGGACGGTGGTGAAGGCTATACCCGTAACGGGAATATCCAGGTCAGCGCGACCGGCCAGCTGACGATTCAGGGGCATCCGGTGATGGGTGAAGCGGGCCCGCTGACCGTGCCGGAAGGCTCTGAGCTGACCATCGCCGCGGACGGCACCATCTCGGCGCTGAACCCGGGCGACCCGGCCAATACCGTTGCCCCTGTTGGTCGTCTGAAGCTGGTCAAAGCGGAAGGCAAAGAGGTGCAGCGCGGCGACGACGGCATGTTCCGTCTGACCCAGGCGGCCCAGGCTACTCGTGGCGCCACGTTACAGGCCGATCCGAGCATCCGCGTGATGTCCGGCGTTCTGGAAGGCAGCAACGTCAAGCCGGTCGAAGCGATGACCGACATGATCGCCAGCGCCCGTCGTTTTGAAATGCAGATGAAAATTATCAGCAGCGTGGATGAAAACGCGGGCAAGGCTAACCAACTTCTGTCTATGAGTTAACAGGACTCTTTATGATCAGCTCCTTATGGATCGCGAAAACTGGCCTGGACGCGCAGCAAACCAACATGGATGTGATTGCCAACAACCTGGCAAACGTCAGCACCAATGGTTTCAAGCGTCAGCGCGCCGTTTTCGAAGATTTGCTTTATCAAACCATCCGCCAGCCGGGCGCGCAGTCTTCTGAACAGACGACGCTGCCGTCAGGTCTGCAGATCGGTACCGGCGTTCGCCCGGTGGCGACCGAGCGTCTGCACAGCCAGGGCAACCTGTCTCAGACCAACAACAGCAAAGACGTGGCAATCAAAGGCCAGGGGTTCTTCCAGGTGCAACTGCCTGACGGAACCTCTGCCTATACCCGTGACGGTTCCTTCCAGGTCGATCAGAACGGTCAGCTGGTGACGGCGGGCGGTTTCCAGGTTCAACCTGCGATCACCATTCCGGCGAACGCCCTGAGCATTACCATCGGCCGTGACGGCATCGTGAGCGTGACCCAGCAGGGGCAGGCCGCGCCGGTCCAGGTCGGACAGCTCAACCTGACCACCTTCATGAACGATACCGGCCTGGAAAGCATTGGTGAGAACCTCTACACCGAAACGCAATCCTCCGGTACGCCAAATGAAAGTACGCCAGGCCTGAACGGTGCCGGTCTGCTGTATCAGGGGTATGTAGAAACCTCCAACGTGAACGTGGCGGAAGAGCTGGTAAATATGATCCAGGTCCAGCGCGCGTATGAAATTAACAGTAAAGCAGTCTCGACGACCGATCAGATGCTGCAGAAACTGACGCAACTCTAAGGCGTAGCCCGGTGCGGTAAACCCCGCACCGGCTCCCTGTTTTCGAAGATGAAGGCAATGCAAAAAAACGCGGCGTTTCGTTATCCGATACTGACTGTTCTGGCTGTCACTCTCAGCGGGTGCGCTTTGATCCCGTCTAAACCATTGGTCCAGGGTGCGACGACTGCCCAACCCGTTCCTGGCCCTGCGCCAGTGGTAAACGGCTCCATTTTCCAGACCGCGCAGCCGATTAACTACGGCTATCAGCCGCTGTTTGAAGATCGCCGCCCGCGCAATGTTGGCGATACATTGACCATTGTGCTGCAGGAAAACGTCAGCGCGAGCAAGAGCTCGTCGGCGAACGCCAGCCGCGATGGCAAAACCAATTTTGGCTTCGACACCGTTCCACGCTATCTGCAGGGCCTGTTCGGCAATGCCCGTGCGGATGTTGAGGCTTCCGGCGGCAACACCTTTAACGGTAAAGGTGGCGCAAACGCCAGCAATACCTTCAGCGGTACGCTGACGGTTACGGTTGACCAGGTGCTGGTTAACGGCAATTTACACGTCGTGGGTGAAAAACAGATCGCCATTAACCAGGGCACTGAATTCATTCGCTTCTCGGGCGTGGTGAATCCACGCACCATCAGCGGCACCAACACCGTTCCGTCCACCCAGGTGGCGGATGCGCGCATTGAGTACGTCGGTAACGGCTACATTAATGAAGCGCAGAATATGGGTTGGCTGCAGCGCTTCTTCCTTAATTTATCGCCGATGTAAGCGAGGTGACCCATGTTTAAATCGATCTTCGCCGTGGCGCTGGTTCTTGTAGCAACGTTTGCCCAGGCTGACCGCATCCGCGATCTCACCAGCGTTCAGGGCGTCCGCCAGAACTCGCTGATTGGCTATGGCCTGGTGGTGGGGCTGGACGGTACCGGTGACCAGACGACCCAGACGCCGTTTACCACCCAAAGCTTGAACAACATGCTTTCCCAGCTCGGCATTACCGTGCCGGCAGGAACCAACATGCAGCTGAAAAACGTGGCCGCGGTAATGGTCACTGCCTCTTACCCGGCGTTTGCGCGCCAGGGGCAGACCATTGACGTGGTGGTCTCCTCAATGGGTAACGCCAAAAGCCTGCGCGGCGGTACGCTGCTGATGACCCCGCTGAAAGGCGTCGACAGCCAGGTCTATGCTCTGGCGCAGGGTAACATTCTGGTTGGCGGTGCGGGTGCATCGGCAGGCGGAAGCAGCGTGCAGGTGAACCAGTTGAACGGCGGACGTATTACCAACGGCGCGATCATCGAGCGTGAGTTGCCGACCCAGTTTGGCGCAGGCAACACCATCAACCTGCAGCTGAATAATGAAGACTTCACGATGGCGCAGCAGATTGCCGACACCATCAACCGCAGCTATGGCAATGCCACGGCGCTGGATGCGCGTACCGTGCAGATCCGCACCTCTACCGGCAGCAGCAACCAGGTGCGCATGCTGGCGGATATCCAGAATCTGGAAGTGAACGTGCCGGTGCAGGATGCCAAAGTGATCATCAACTCCCGTACGGGCTCCGTGGTGATGAACCGGGAAGTGTCGCTGGATAGCTGCGCCGTGGCGCAGGGTAACCTGTCGGTGACGGTTAACCGTTCTGCCAACGTCAGCCAGCCGGATACGCCATTTGGTGGCGGCCAGACGGTGGTGACGCCACAAACGCAGATTGATTTACGCCAGAGCGGCGGCTCTCTGCAGAGCGTGCGCTCCAGCGCCAACCTGAACAGCGTGGTGCGTGCCCTGAACGCGCTGGGCGCGACGCCGATGGATCTGATGTCCATTCTGCAATCCATGCAAAGCGCGGGCTGCCTGCGCGCCAAACTGGAAATCATCTGATGCTGACCGATAGCAAACTGTTGACCAGTGCCGCCTGGGACGCCCAGTCGCTCAACGAACTGAAAACCAAAGCAGGTAAAGACCCGGCGGCGAATATCCGCCCGGTCGCCCGCCAGGTAGAGGGGATGTTTGTCCAGATGATGCTGAAAAGCATGCGCGAAACCCTGCCGAAAGACGGGATGTTCAGCAGCGATTCAACGCGTCTTTACACCAGCATGTATGACCAGCAGATTGCGCAGCAGATGACCGCCGGTAAAGGCCTCGGTCTGGCTGACATGATTGTCAAACAGACCGCCGCCGCACAGGGTGTTCAGCCAGAAGAGCAGCCGCAGCAGGTGCCGATGAAGTTCGATCTGGAAACGGTGACCAGTTATCAGAACCAGGCGCTGACGCAGATGGTGCGTAAAGCGATACCGAAGGCAACGGGCAGCGGCGACGAGGCGCTCTCCGGTGACAGCAAAGACTTCCTGGCGCAGCTATCTCTGCCTGCGCGACTGGCCAGTGAACAGAGCGGCGTGCCTCACCATCTTATTCTCGCCCAGGCCGCGCTGGAGTCGGGCTGGGGCCAGCGCCAGATCCGCAAGGAAAACGGCGACCCGAGCTTTAACATCTTCGGCGTGAAGGCCACCTCCAGCTGGAAAGGGCCGACCACGGAGATCACCACCACCGAATACGAGAACGGTGCGGCGGTGAAGGTGAAAGCGAAATTCCGCGTTTACAGCTCTTATCTGGAAGCACTGTCCGATTATGTCGGGCTGCTGAGTCGAAATCCGCGTTACACCGCCGTTACGCAGGCGGCGACGGCGGAGCAGGGCGCGCAGGCCCTGCAAAACGCGGGCTACGCGACCGACCCGAACTACGCGCGCAAGCTTACCAGCATGATCCAGCAGCTGAAATCCATGGGCGAGAAGGTCAGCAAAGCCTATAGCGCAGATATTGAAAATCTGTTCTGAAAGTTCTCAAGTCCCGGTGGAGGTTGCCGATAACCTTCATCAGGACTCGTGTCTGAACGTATAAAAGGAACCCCCATGTCCAGTTTGATTAACAGCGCCATGAGTGGCCTCAGTGCCGCGCAGTCGGCACTCAATACCGTCAGTAATAATATTTCAAGCTATAACGTGGCAGGTTACACCCGCCAGACGACGGTGCTGGGTGCATCTAACAGCACGCTGACCGGCGGTGGCTGGGTGGGTAACGGGGTGTATGTCTCCGGTGTCCAGCGTGAATATGACGCTTTTATCACCAACCAGCTTCGCGCCGCGCAGACGCAGAGCAGCGGCCTGACCACACGCTATCAGCAGATGTCAAAAATTGACGATGTGCTCTCCGATACTACCAACTCGCTTTCCACCACCCTGCAGGATTTCTTTAAAAGCCTGCAAACGCTGGTGAGCAACGCGGAAGACCCGGCTGCGCGTCAGACGGTGCTGGGAAAAGCGGGCGGCCTGGTCAATCAGTTCAAAACTAACGATCAGTATCTCCGCGATCAGGATACGCAAGTCAATACCGCAATTGCGACCAGCGTTTCGCAGATCAACAACTACGCCAAACAGATTGCCAATCTGAACGATCAGATTTCCCGCCTCACCGGCGTCGGCGCGGGCGCATCGCCTAACGATCTGCTCGACCAGCGCGATCAGCTTGTCAATGAGCTGAACAAAATCGTGGGCGTGGAAGTCTCTGTTCAGGATAGCGGCACGTTTAACATCTCTTTCGGCAACGGCTACAGCCTGGTGCAGGGCAGCAAAGCTAACCAGCTGGCGGCCGTGAAGTCCAGCGCCGATCCTTCCCGTACCACTATCGCCTACGTCGATGAGGTTGCGGGCAATGTCGAGATCCCGGAAAAGATGGTTACCACCGGCTCGTTAGGCGGCTTGCTGACGTTCCGCGCTGAAGATCTGGATAAGGCCCGTAACACCCTGAACCAGATGGCGCTGGCGTTTGCTGACGCGATGAACAAACAGCATGAGGCCGGCTTTGATGCCAACGGCGATGCGGGCGGCAAGCTGTTCGGCTTTGGTTCTCCGGCTGTGCTTTCTAACAGCAAAAATAGTGGCTCGGCGGTCGTCAATGCCACCGTTGCGGACAGCACCAAAGTTCAGGCAACGGACTATAAGCTGCAGTTTAACGGTACCGACTGGACCATTACCCGTACCTCGGACAAGACCAGTTTTACAATGAGCCCGGATGCCAGCGGCAATCTGTCGTTTGATGGTCTCAACGTGAACGTCAGCGGTTCGGCAAACGCTAAAGACAGCTTTACCGTGAAGCCTGTGTCCGACGTCATCATGAACATGGAACTGTCCATCAGCGACGAGTCCAAACTGGCCATGGCCGCGGTGCAGAACGGCGGTGAGAGCGACAACCGCAACGGGCAGAAAATGCTCGATCTGCAAAACAGCAAAGTGGTTGGCGGAAACAAAACCTTCAACGATGCCTATGCCTCGCTGGTCAGCACCGTGGGTAGCACCACCGCTTCACTGAAGGTAAGCAGCCAGACGAAAGCCAACGTGGAAACGCAGTTAATCAAGCAGCAGCAGACCATCTCTGGGGTAAACCTTGACGAAGAGTATGGCAACCTGCAGCGTTATCAGCAGTATTACCTCGCCAACGCGCAGGTGCTTCAGACTGCCAGTACGCTCTTCGATGCAATTATCAACATTCGTTAAGGTTGAGGTGAAAAATGCGTATTAGCACCCAGATGATGTACGAACAGAACATGCGCGGGATCACCGATTCCCAGAGCAGATGGCTGAGCTACGGTGAGCAGATGTCCACCGGCAAACGCGTTAATCGTCCGTCGGACGATCCTATCGCGGCTTCGCAGTCTATTGTTCTGTCGCAATCTCAGTCACAAAACAGCCAGTTCGCGTTAGCGCGCACCTTTGCCACGCAAAAAGTGTCGCTGGAAGACAACGTGCTGACCCAGGTGAACACCGCGTTATCAAGCGTGCGTGAGAAGCTGGTCTACGCGTCAAACGGCACCTTAAGCGATGACGACCGTCTCTCTCTGGCGACCGATATCCAGGGGATCCGCGACCAGCTCATGAACCTGGCTAACACGACGGATGGCAATGGTCGCTTTATCTTTGCGGGTTACAAAACCGAGAGCGCACCGTTTGATGCCGCAACCGGCACCTACAATGGCGGCACTGAGGCGATCACCCAGCAGGTTGATACGGCGCGAAACATGGCAATCAGCCATACCGGCCAGCAGATTTTCGAAAGCATTACCAGCAATGCGCAAGAGCTGCCGGGCGGAGGCTATGGCGAAACAAACATGTTTAAAATCCTTGATTCCGCCATTGCTTCGCTGAAGACGCCGATTGAAAACGATCCGGCCGCGGCTGCCGCACAAAGCCAGACAATTTCCAACGCGCAGATCGGTATTAAAAACGCGCAGAACAACGTCCTGACGGTCGTTGCGGATGTCGGCACCAAGATGAACGAACTGGAAAAACTCGATACCCTGGGTGACGACCGCGCGCTGGGCCAGACTAAGCAGATGAGTGACCTGGTGGACGTGGACTGGAACGAAGCGATTTCCTCTTACACCATGCAGCAGGCGGCCCTGCAGGCCTCTTATAAAGCGTTTAGCGATATGCAGGGCATGTCTCTGTTCCAGCTGAACAAATAACATCTTGACCTCTTGGAACATGTCTTGAAACTGGGCATGTTTTACTGCCCAATCCGTCTGGATTGGGCATTTTTTTATGCCATTTCTGCTGGTGCTGAGGCGACGCGCGCGCTTTCAATCAGGCGGATTGCCAGCGCAATGATGCCGCAGACCGTTGCCAGCGCGACCACACCCGTCCAGCCAGCCAGCGTGTAAATATTGCTGCCTAACGCGGAACCCAACGCCATGCCGATAAAGATCACGGTAAAGAGCAGGGCGTTCAGGCGGCCACGAGCCTGCGGCTCAAGGCTGTAGACCAGGTTCTGGTGCGCGACCAGGCTGGACTGCAGGCCCAGATCGAACCCGATGGCAGAGACGGCAATCAGAATCAGCTGTCCGTGAACCCCCAGTGCGGGCATCAGGAACATCAGGGCAAACGAGATGGTCACAAGGATTGCGCCAATCTGCGTCACTTTCCCGGCACCCAGTTTATCCGCCAGGCCGCCTGCCAGCGGTGCGGCTAATGCACCGGCAGCACCTGCAATACCAAAACCACCGGCGACGGCACTGCCGAGGTGATAGCGTTCCAGCAGCATGACTGCAAGCGTTGACCAGAAGGCGCTAAAGGCAATCGACAGAAAACCCTGGGCCAGCGCCGCACGGCGCAGAGCGGGATAACGACGCCACAGATGTTCCATCGAGCGCATCAGTGCGGGATAGCTCAGCGTGGAGTGAATCGCGAAACGAGGGAGCACGGCCCACATCACCACCCCGATAAACGCAATACTTGCCGCAGCCAGCTGGTACATCACGCGCCAGCCAAACGCTTCGCCCACCACGCCGCTGACGGTTCTGGAGAGCAAAATGCCCAGCAGCAGACCGGTCATCACCGTACCGACGGTTTTTCCCTGTTTACCTTCCGGCGCAAGAATCGCCGCTGCCGGGACAATATCCTGCGCCATGGTGGCGGCCATGCCGATGAGCAGACTTGCCAGCAGCAGGGAGTGGATCTGTCCGGTCAGGCTACAGCCCAGGAGAAACAACGCCAGCGCCGCACTCTTTATCAGGGTTAACGTTCTGCGGTCGTGGCGATCGCCGAGCGGCAGCAGGAACAGGATCCCTAAGGCGTATCCCGCCTGGGTGAGCGTCGGGACCAGGCCCATTCCTTCGATACTCAGGTGAAGGTCAGCGCCCATCAGGGGCAGCAGCGGCTGGGCATAATAGATGGATGCCACGCTGAAGCCTGCACCGAGCGCCAGCATTAAGATGACCCAGCGGCTTACGGCATGGGCGGCAGTTGTTGTGTTCATAAGACGTTCCTCATTCATCGTGTGAGGCTATTTTTTATCAGTACGCCTTGCGACGGTAGCGGGTGCGGTGGTAAAACGCTTATACGTTGAGCGTATAAATGCGAACAAGATGAAAAGAACTGAGCGTATAGACAGGGTGGAGCTAATGCGGACGTTTGTCCGCATTGTGGAGGCAGGGTCACTCTCTGCGGCGGCACGGCAGCTGGATACAACCCAGGCCACGGTGAGCAGGCGGCTGCAGTCGCTTGAGACAATGCTGGGCGTGCGCCTGATGTTGCGAACGACCCACACGACGCGGCTCACGGATGACGGCGAGCGCTGCTATCAGCACGCCCGTCGGGTGATTGACAGCTGGCTGGCGCTGGAAGATGAGGTGGGACAGACGGAAGATGAACCTGTAGGCGTGCTGCGGGTGCGGGCACCGCACGCGTTTGGTCAGGATCAGCTCCTGAAACCGCTAACCGAGTTTTTGCAGCGTTACCCGCAGCTTTCGATTGAGTGGATGCTCAACGATCGATCGGCTGATTTCCTGGGCGACAACCTTGACTGTGCTATTCGGGTGGGAATGGAAGTCGATCCGGCGACCGTATCCGTGCTGCTGGCCGAAGTGCCGCGTTCGGTGGTGGCTTCTCCGGCACTGCTGGACCGTTTTCCGACGGTTAATACGCCGGAGGATCTGCAGCAGCTGCCGTGGATTGCTATCAGCTCTTTCTACCAGCGCCATGTGGAGCTCTTTCACGAGGCATCATCCGCTACCGCGCGAGTGAATATTACCCCACGCCTCAGTACCGACAGCCTGTATGTCGCACGCAATACGGCACTCACCGGGCTTGGCGTGGCGGTCGTATCCAGCTGGACGGTTCAGGACGATATTCGGGAAGGGCGGCTGGTGCATTTACTGCCAGAGTGGCAACCGGCGGCGTTACCGGTGCATCTGGTTTACCCCTGGTCCCGCTATTATCCGGCGCGCTTGCGGCGATTTCTGGAACTGATGCGGCAGATCATGCCGGAGGTCACCGGGATGAGAAAGCCCGTGCAGCAGGCATAAAAAAGCCGACCCGAAGGTCGGCTTTTTACTTTCTGTGTCGTTATTCGACAGACTGCGGACGCGTCGCCGGTGCAGTCGCCTGATGCGTTGCACTGTGGCCGCCTGCAGCGCCTTTACCGTCGAAGCTGAACGCCGGGCGAACCCAGTCGCTGTGGCGCGGGGCTTCAGGCACATACTCTGGTGCCGGAGCACGCGTCATTGGCGCTGTCGCAACGTGAGCTGGCGCAGGCGCGGCAACAACCTTAACCGGCTCAGGCTTCACTTCAGGCGCTTTCACTTCTTCGACAACCGGCTCAACCTGAATCTCAACGTCCTGAACGACTTCTTCAGTGGTGGTTTCGACGAGGGTTTCAGCGGCTTCTTCTACCGCGGCTACAGGTTCAGCCTCTTCAGCGACTTCCTCAGCCACCACGACATCCTCTTCAGCGATAATCTGCGGTGCGGCATCAACTGGCGCGGCAATCACTTCAGGGTGGGTGGTTTCGACGTCCACTGCGTGTGGTTCTGCCACTTCAACAACCTGAGGTTCAACCACGGTTGCTGCTTCGGTCACCGCGTCTTCAACCGCTGCTACAGGGGCAATCACCTCTTCGGTAACAGCCTGTTCTTCAACAGCCTGCTCAAGGCGAGCGACCGGGTAACGGATCCAGACTTTGCCGGATGCCATTTCTGGCGACGCGCACGCCACGGTCAACGGCATTGGAGACTGAGTCGGGTAACGCTCGTCACGATAACGACGACGACGCTGGCCGCTGACGCGCAGATGACGTGGAGAACGGCGGGAGCGACGCGGCATACCTGCGTTGTCACGGTTTTCACCGTTTTCATCCTGCTCAACGTTATTGTCCACGACGGCTGGCAGGTCAACTTTTGCAACCTGAGTACCTGTTGCGGTTTCTGCCGCTTCAGCCGCCACAACTGCAGTTTCTTCTACCGGAGCCGCACCGATGCGCACTTTCTGCGCCAGCTGGCGCTGCTTACGACGTGGCATAACCTGAGTACGTTCTTCCTGCTCGCCGTCCTGCTGCTCAGCAGGCTCTTCGCGGTTCAGGTTTTTAACTTCCTGCTGCGCCTGACGCTTCTCGTCGTTACGACGACGGTTGCGTTCGCGGCGTGGTTGCTGCTCGTCGCGCTGTTTGCTCTTCTCGGACTCATCGCCCGCCTGCTGGCGAATTTCACGATCTTCAACATTCTGCTGCTGTTTCTCGCGACGGTTGCGACGGTTGTCTTCGCGCGGCTCACGGCCTTCGTTGTTATCTGAACGGCTGTCGCGACGCTCGTTACGGTCGCTGCGGTCGTTACGATCGCGGCGGTTGTTCTGACGTTTGCGACGGTCCTGCTGACGCTCAGGTTTGGCTGCTTTTGGTTCTTCCTTCGGCTGCTCTGGCTGAACGTCTTCACCCGCAAACATCTTCTTCAGCGCGCCGAAGAAGCGGCTCAGCAGACCCGGTTGCGCCGGCTGGGCCTTCGCGGCCGCGGCTTCTGGTTTCTGCGCTGCAGGCTTGGCCGCCGGTTTTTCCAGGGCTGCTTCCGGTGGAGCTTCAGGCATGATGAAGGTCGCTAACGCTGGCTGCTCTGGCAGTTTGCGCTCTGCGGGTTCTTCATCGGAAGGCAGCGCCATCTCTTCTTCATGCAGCTTCGGCAGCAGGTAGCTGAGGGTGCTGGTCTCTTCGCCTTTACGGACACGCAGCACGTGATAGTGCGGGGTTTCCATCTGATCGTTCGGTACGATGATGCAGCGAACGCCGCCCTGACGCGCTTCAATCGCACTGACAGCTGCACGTTTTTCGTTCAGCAGGTAGGAGGCGATTGGCACAGGCACAATGGCGTGAACCTCTTTGGTATTCTCTTTCAGCGCTTCTTCTTCAATCAGACGCAGGATAGAGAGAGACAGCGATTCGTTGTCACGCACGGTACCGGTGCCGGAACAGCGCGGGCAGACGTGATGGCTGGACTCACCCAGCGACGGGCTCAGACGCTGGCGGGACATCTCCAGCAGGCCAAAGCGCGAGATATGGCTAATCTGGATACGCGCGCGATCCTGACGCACCGCTTCACGCAGGCGGTTTTCAACCGCACGCTGGTGGCGAACAGGGGTCATGTCGATGAAGTCGATAACAATCAGACCGCCCAGGTCGCGCAGGCGAAGCTGGCGGGCGATTTCATCAGCGGCTTCAAGGTTGGTGTTGAAGGCCGTCTCTTCGATGTCGCCGCCGCGGGTTGCACGCGCGGAGTTGATGTCGATAGCGGTCAGCGCTTCCGTGGTATCGATGACGATAGAACCGCCGGACGGCAGGCGCACTTCACGCTGGAAGGCGGACTCGATCTGAGATTCGATCTGATAGTGGCTGAACAGCGGGATTTCACCGGTGTACAGCTTGATTTTGCTGGTGAAATCCGGACGACCCAGCGCGGCGATGTGCTGGCGAGCCAGCTCAAGCACTTTCGGGTTATCGATCAGAATCTCACCGATGTCCTGACGCAGGTAGTCACGGAAGGCACGCACGATAACGTTGCTTTCCTGGTGAATCAGGAACGGAGCAGGGCGGCTTTCAGCGGCTTTCTGGATCGCTTCCCAGTGCTTCAGACGGAAGCTCAGGTCCCACTGCAGCGCTTCGGCTGATTTGCCGACGCCTGCGGTGCGTACGATAAGTCCCATGCCGTCCGGCAGTTCGAGACTTGCCAGAGCTTCTTTCAGCTCGGTACGGTCATCACCTTCGATACGGCGAGAGATGCCACCCGCACGCGGGTTGTTTGGCATCAGCACCAGATAGCTCCCCGCCAGGCTGATAAAGGTGGTCAGTGCGGCACCTTTGTTGCCACGCTCTTCTTTATCAATCTGTACGATAACTTCCTGACCTTCACGCAGAACATCTTTGATGTTTGGGCGGCCATGGGCGTTGTAGTTTGCAGGGAAATATTCGCGAGCGATTTCTTTCAGAGGGAGGAAACCATGACGCTCAGCACCGTAGTCGACAAATGCAGCTTCAAGGCTTGGTTCAATGCGGGTGATTTTACCTTTGTAAATGTTCGCTTTTTTCTGTTCGTGTCCAGGACTTTCGATATCCAGATCGTACAGGCGCTGCCCATCCACAAGGGCGACACGCAACTCTTCTTGCTGAGTTGCGTTGATTAACATTCTTTTCATCGTAACTTACTCGTTATTCTTACATTGACGACAAAGCTGCGGGCAAGGTGACGCTTTCCGGGGTATGAACCGATGGCCTCGTGTCTGTTCACGTCGCCAACCTCACGGTTGTCGCTCGCTTAAGAGGCGCAGAGTGTCGGTTGCCTGTGTTTCATACGGAAACACAGCGCAATTATCAGGGGAATTGCCTGGGTAGAACTCTCCAGAGAACAATCCTTATACCGGGAAGTACTGCAACCCGCAGCCCGCTAACTGCCTGAAAGATCAATACGTCTTACGCCATTGCTGCGTTGATGATCGGTCAGACAAAATTGGTCATTCCGTCGACATCCTTACAAAACCCGGATTTAACGCGGAAAACAGCCTCATTATTCCACTGCTCGCCAGGTTATAGCAAGATGACTTTTACCAATTATCACCCGGTTACTCACAGTTTCTTCACCTCAAGGTGGTGATTGGTTTAATAACCACCAAATCGATTGCGTGAAACAGGGCGCAGGCCGGATAAAAGTAAATATAAGCATAGAAAAATGAGTGGCGCTAATGGCTGACGATATTTAGAATCGCCAACCATGAAAACAGAGACTCCAGCCGTAAAAATGGTTGCTATCGCGGATGACTACGCGGGGCAACGTATCGATAACTTCTTGCGCACCCAACTGAAGGGTGTGCCAAAGAGTATGATTTACCGCATCCTGCGTAAGGGCGAGGTGCGGGTGAACAAAAAACGCGTGAAGCCTGAGTATAAGCTCGAAGCGGGCGATGAAGTGCGTATTCCACCGGTGCGCGTGGCAGAACGCGAAGAAGAGGTGGTTTCTCCGAAGCTGCAAAAAGTCGCGGCCCTGAGCGATGTTATCCTTTATGAGGACGATCATATTCTGGTGCTCAATAAGCCATCGGGTACCGCCGTCCACGGTGGTAGCGGTCTGAGCTTCGGCGTGATTGAAGGGTTACGTGCGCTGCGTCCGGAAGCCCGTTTCCTCGAACTGGTTCACCGTCTGGACCGTGATACCTCAGGCGTGCTGCTGGTAGCGAAAAAGCGTTCTGCGCTGCGTTCCCTGCACGAGCAGCTGCGCGAGAAGGGAATGCAGAAAGATTATCTGGCGCTGGTGCGCGGTCAGTGGCAGTCCCACGTGAAGGTGGTGCAGGCGCCGCTGCTGAAGAACATTCTGCAAAGCGGCGAGCGCATTGTCCGCGTGAGTCAGGAAGGGAAACCGTCTGAGACGCGCTTTAAGGTTGAAGAGCGCTATGAGTTTGCCACGCTGGTGCGCTGCAGTCCGGTGACGGGACGTACTCACCAGATTCGCGTCCATACGCAGTTTGCGGGCCATCCGATTGCGTTTGATGACCGCTACGGCGACCGCGAATTTGATAAACAGCTGGCGGGCACGGGGCTGTCGCGTCTGTTCCTGCATGCGGCCGCGCTAAAGTTTACCCATCCTAATACCGGTGAAATTATCCGTATTGAAGCGCCGCTGGATGAGCAGTTGAAACGCTGCCTGAAGGTTCTGCGCGGCTAAGGTAAAAGCAAAACGGCAACGAAGTTGTCGTTTTTAATGTTTGCACCCTCTCCCTGTGGGAGAGGGCCGGGGAGAGGGCATCAGGCCGGCAGCGTCCCAGTCATATTGTCAGCGGATTACACTCTTCACGCCTTAACATCTGGCACAAGGCAATCAGCGGCAATCCCACCAGTGTGTTCGGATCCCGACCGTCCAGCTTGTCGAACAGCGCAATCCCCAGCCCTTCACTTTTAAAGCTCCCCGCACAGTTCAGTGGACGTTCCCGGCGCACGTAATCCGTAATCTCCTGCTCGCTCAGATGGCGGAAGTGCACGTCGAACGGCTCGCATTCGGTTTGCAGATGGCCGGAGGCGGAGTTATAGAGCGCCAGGCCCGTATAAAAGGTCACGATACTGCCACGCGCGCGCAGAAGTTGCTGGCAGGCGTTCTCTTCCGTATGGGGCTTGCCGGTGATTTCGCCATCCAGCACGCAAACCTGATCGGAGCCTATAATCAGATGTGCAGGATAACGTGCGGCCAGCGATTGTGCTTTCTCCTTCGCAAGACGCGTCACCAGATGACGCGGCGACTCGCCCGGCTGCGGCGTCTCATCAACGTCCGGCGCGGCGCATTCAAACGGGATCCCGAGCTTTTCCAGCAGCATTCGACGGTAGGGGGACGTGGAAGCAAGTACGAGATTTGGCATATTTTTATCACCAGATATAGCGTATCGATGCCAGCCATTTTAAACTACAGGCCGCAATGTGTGCGAATAATTGGCAAAAGGCAGCTCTGGTTGCCTTTTTCTTTGACTCTATGACGTTACAAAGTTAATATGCGCGCCCTATGCAAAAGGTAAAATTACCCCTGACTCTTGATCCGGTTCGTACGGCTCAAAAACGCCTCGATTACGAAGGTATCTATACTTCCGATCAGGCCGAGCGTATTGCCGCATCTGTAGTCAGTGTGGACAGTGATGTAGAATGCTCCATGTCGTTCGCTATCGACAACCAGCGTCTCGCCGTTTTAACCGGTGATGCGAAGGTAACGGTAACGCTCGAGTGTCAGCGTTGCGGGAAACCGTTTGTACAGCATGTTCACACAACGTATTGTTTCAGTCCGGTTCGTTCTGACGAACAGGCTGAAGCACTCCCGGAAGCGTACGAGCCGATTGAGGTTAACGAATTCGGTGAAATCGATCTTCTGGCTCTGGTTGAAGATGAAATCATCCTCTCCTTGCCAGTAGTTCCGGTGCATGATTCTGAACACTGTGAAGTGTCCGAGGCGGACATGGTCTTTGGGGAACTGCCTGATGAAGCGCAAAAACCAAACCCATTTGCCGTATTAGCCAGCTTAAAGCGTAAGTAATTGAGGAGTAAGGTCCATGGCCGTACAACAGAATAAACCAACCCGTTCCAAACGTGGCATGCGTCGTTCCCATGACGCGCTGACCGCAGTTACCAGCCTGTCTGTAGACAAGACTTCTGGTGAGAAACACCTGCGTCACCACATCACCGCTGACGGTTTCTACCGCGGCCGCAAGGTTATCACTAAGTAATCACGCGTCAGCGTGATTAGGCTTAGTGAGGATTTCCCCGTGCAAACGGGGAAGTTACCGAACCAGGCTGCGACGATACCTTGACACGTCTAACCCTGGCGTTAGATGTCATGGGGGGAGATTTCGGCCCTTCCGTGACAGTGCCTGCAGCATTGCAGGCACTGAATTCTAATTCGCAACTCACACTTCTTTTAGTCGGCAATCCCGACACAATCACGCCATTACTTGCAAAAGCTGACTTTGAACAACGTTCGCGTCTGCAGATTATTCCTGCGCAGTCAGTTATTGCCAGTGATGCCCGGCCCTCGCAGGCGATTCGCAATAGCCGCGGCAGTTCTATGCGCACCGCGCTGGAACTGGTAAAAGAAGGGCGAGCGCAGGCTTGCGTCAGTGCCGGCAATACCGGCGCGCTGATGGGGCTGTCGAAATTACTGCTCAAGCCGATTGAGGGCATTGAGCGACCGGCGCTGGTGACGGTGTTACCGCATCAGCAGAAGGGAAAGACGGTGGTGCTCGATTTGGGCGCTAACGTGGATTGTGATAGTACCATGCTGGCTCAGTTCGCCGTGATGGGGTCGGTGCTGGCAGAAGACGTGGTCGGGATTAGCAATCCCCGCGTTGCGTTATTGAATATTGGTGAAGAAGAGACCAAAGGCCTGGACAGCATTCGCGAAGCTGCTGAAATGCTCAAACAGGTTCCCTCCATCAACTATATTGGATATCTCGAAGCCAATGAGTTGCTGACGGGAAAAACGGATGTTCTGGTGTGCGATGGCTTCACCGGAAACGTAACGTTGAAGACCATGGAAGGGGTCGTGCGCATGTTCCTTTCTCTGCTGAAATCTCAGGGAGAAGGCAAAAAAAGCGCCTGGTGGTTGATTTTATTGAAGCGTTGGTTACAAAAGAGCCTGACGCGGCGATTCAGTCACCTCAACCCCGACCAGTATAATGGCGCCTGTCTGTTAGGATTGCGCGGCATCGTGATTAAGAGTCATGGCGCCGCCAATCAGCGAGCATTTTCTGTCGCCATTGAACAGGCAGTGCAGGCGGTGCAGCGACAAGTCCCTCAGCGGATTGCCGCTCGCCTGGAATCTGTATTAGCTAAAAGTGACTGAGCGTACATGTATACGAAGATTTTAGGTACCGGCAGCTACCTGCCAAAACAAGTGCGTACCAACGCCGATCTGGAAAAAATGGTAGATACGTCTGACGAGTGGATTGTCACGCGCACAGGTATCCGCGAACGTCGTATCGCCGCGCCAGACGAAACCGTATCCACTATGGGTTACGAAGCCGCACAGCGCGCTATCGAAATGGCGGGTATCGATAAAGAAGAGATTGGCTTGATCGTGGTTGCCACGACGTCTGCCACGCATGCTTTCCCAAGCGCGGCGTGTCAGGTGCAGAACATGCTCGGCATTAAAGGCTGCCCGGCGTTTGACGTCGCTGCCGCGTGCGCTGGCTTCACCTATGCCCTGAGCGTTGCCGATCAGTACGTGAAATCCGGTGCCGTTAAATATGCGTTGGTAATCGGTGCTGACGTGCTGGCGCGCACCTGCGATCCAACCGATCGTGGAACGATCATTATTTTCGGTGATGGTGCTGGTGCGGTGCTGCTGGGGCAGTCCGAAGAGCCGGGTATCATCTCTACGCATCTGCATGCCGATGGCAGCTATGGCGAACTGCTGACCCTGCCTAACGCCGATCGCGTTAATCCGGACAACTCGATTTACCTGACCATGGCAGGGAACGAGGTGTTCAAGGTTGCGGTGACAGAGCTTGCACACATCGTTGATGAAACGCTGGAAGCGAATAACCTTGAGCGTTCCGCGCTTGACTGGCTGGTACCGCATCAGGCGAACCTGCGTATCATCAGTGCGACCGCCAAAAAGCTGGGCATGTCGATGGATAACGTTGTGGTGACGCTGGATCGTCACGGCAACACCTCTGCGGCGTCGGTACCGTGCGCATTTGATGAAGCGGTACGCGACGGACGAATCAAACGGGGCCAGTTGGTCTTGCTTGAAGCCTTCGGTGGCGGGTTCACCTGGGGTTCCGCGCTGGTTCGTTTCTAGGATAAGGAATAAAAAAATGACGCAATTTGCTTTTGTGTTCCCGGGCCAGGGTTCTCAAACCGTTGGGATGTTGTCTGAAATGGCAGCAAACTACCCGGTCATTGAAGAGACTTTTCGTGAAGCTTCTGATGCGCTGGGTTATGATCTGTGGGCACTGACCCAACAGGGGCCGGCCGAAGAGCTGAACAAAACCTGGCAGACTCAGCCAGCGCTGCTGACCGCGTCCGTTGCGCTGTGGCGAGTATGGCAGCAGCAGGGTGGTAAAGCGCCAACGCTGCTTGCGGGTCACAGCCTGGGTGAATACTCTGCGCTGGTGTGCGCCGGTGTGATCGCGTTTGCTGACGCGGTGCGCCTGGTAGAACTGCGTGGTAAGTTCATGCAGGAAGCGGTGCCAGAGGGTACCGGCGGCATGTCTGCCATTATTGGTCTGGATGATGCCGCGATTGCAAAAGCGTGTGAAGAATCCGCTGAAGGTCAGGTGGTTTCTCCGGTTAACTTCAACTCGCCGGGCCAGGTCGTTATCGCTGGTCATAAAGAAGCGGTTGAACGTGCCGGCGCTGCCTGTAAAGCCGCTGGCGCGAAACGCGCGCTGCCTCTGCCGGTCAGCGTACCGTCTCACTGTGCGCTGATGAAGCCCGCCGCTGAGAAACTGGCGGCTGAGCTGGAAAAAATTACCTTTAACGCACCGACGATTTCCGTTGTGAACAACGTCGATGTGAAATGCGAAACCGCGCCGGAGGCTATCCGTGACGCACTGGTTCGCCAGCTCTACAGCCCTGTACAGTGGACCAAAACCGTTGAGTTTATGGCCTCTCAGGGCGTTGAGCACCTGTATGAAGTCGGCCCTGGTAAAGTCCTCACCGGTCTGACAAAACGTATTGTTGACACCCTGACTGCCTCGGCGATTAACGAGCCGGAAGCGATGTCAGCGGCACTCTCGCAATAAAAGAGGAATACCATGAGTTTTGAAGGAAAAATCGCCCTGGTGACTGGCGCAAGCCGCGGTATCGGGCGCGCAATTGCTGAAACACTGGTTGCGCGCGGCGCGAAGGTGATTGGTACAGCAACCAGCGAGAAGGGCGCTCAGGCCATCAGCGAGTATCTGGGTGCGAACGGTAAAGGTCTGGTACTGAATGTGACCGAACCTGCATCTATCGAATCTGTTCTGGAAAATATTCGCGCAGAGTTTGGCGAAGTGGATATTCTGGTCAATAATGCCGGGATCACACGCGACAACCTTCTGATGCGAATGAAAGATGATGAGTGGAACGATATTATCGAAACCAACCTGTCATCTGTATTCCGTCTGTCAAAAGCGGTAATGCGCGCTATGATGAAAAAGCGTCATGGTCGTATTATCACTGTTGGTTCTGTGGTTGGTACCATGGGAAATGCTGGTCAGGCTAACTACGCTGCGGCGAAAGCGGGTCTGATTGGTTTCAGTAAGTCGCTGGCGCGTGAAGTCGCGTCCCGCGGTATTACTGTAAACGTTGTTGCTCCGGGCTTTATTGAAACGGACATGACGCGTGCGCTGACTGATGATCAGCGTGCGGGTACGCTGGCGGCAGTTCCGGCGGGTCGTCTTGGCGACCCTAAAGAAATCGCCAGTGCGGTTGCATTTTTAGCCTCTGACGAAGCGGGTTACATCACTGGTGAGACCCTCCACGTCAACGGCGGGATGTACATGGTTTAATCACGATCGAAAATATTTGCGTTATTAGGGCAAATGGCCTCAAAATAACGTAAAATCGTGGTAAGACCTGCCGGGATTTAGTTGCAAATTTTTCAACATTTTATACACTACGAAAACCATCGCGAAAGCGAGTTTTGATAGGAAATTTAAGAGTATGAGCACTATCGAAGAACGCGTTAAGAAAATTATCGGCGAACAGCTGGGCGTTAAGCAGGAAGAAGTTGTGAACTCCGCTTCCTTCGTTGAAGACCTGGGCGCAGATTCTCTTGACACCGTTGAGCTGGTAATGGCTCTGGAAGAAGAGTTTGATACTGAGATTCCGGACGAAGAAGCTGAGAAAATCACCACCGTTCAGGCTGCCATTGATTACATCAACGGCCACCAGGCGTAAGTGAACATCTCCAGGCGGTCATTCGACCGCCTGAGTTTTATCTTTTTTAGTCCCACGAATCTCTTTTTTTATCCCTCCCTGGAGGACAAACGTGTCTAAGCGTCGTGTAGTTGTGACCGGACTTGGCATGTTGTCTCCTGTCGGCAATACCGTAGAGTCCACCTGGAAAGCTCTCCTTGCCGGTCAGAGCGGCATCAGCCTAATCGACCATTTCGATACTAGCGCCTATGCAACGAAATTTGCTGGCTTAGTAAAGGATTTTAACTGTGAAGAGATCATCTCGCGCAAAGAACAGCGCAAGATGGATGCCTTCATTCAATATGGAATTGTCGCTGGCGTTCAGGCCATGCAGGATTCTGGCCTTGAGATTACGGAAGAGAACGCAACCCGTATCGGCGCTGCTATCGGCTCCGGGATTGGCGGTCTTGGCCTGATTGAGGAAAACCATACATCACTGATGAATGGCGGACCGCGTAAGATCAGCCCGTTCTTCGTTCCGTCCACGATTGTTAACATGGTGGCAGGTCACCTGACCATTATGTTCGGCCTGCGTGGGCCAAGCATATCTATCGCTACCGCGTGTACGTCTGGCGTGCATAACATCGGCCAGGCCGCGCGTATTATTGCGTACGGCGATGCAGATGCTATGGTTGCGGGTGGTGCTGAAAAAGCCAGTACCCCATTGGGTGTCGGTGGTTTCGGCGCGGCGCGTGCGCTCTCTACCCGTAACGATAACCCTCAGGCGGCGAGCCGTCCGTGGGATAAAGACCGCGATGGTTTCGTGCTGGGTGACGGCGCAGGTATGCTCGTGCTGGAAGAGTACGAACATGCGAAAAAACGTGGCGCAAAAATTTATGCTGAAGTCGTTGGCTTCGGTATGAGCAGCGATGCTTACCACATGACCTCTCCTCCGGAGAACGGCGCGGGTGCTGCGCTGGCGATGGAAAACGCGATCCGTGATGCGGGTATTACCCCGGCGCAGATTGGCTACGTTAACGCGCACGGCACTTCTACGCCGGCAGGCGACAAAGCAGAAGCTCAGGCGGTTAAGTCTATCTTCGGCGAGGCTGCCAGCCGCGTAATGGTCAGCTCCACGAAATCCATGACCGGTCACCTGTTGGGTGCGGCGGGTGCAGTAGAGTCTATTTACTCTATCCTTGCGCTGCGCGATCAGGCTGTTCCGCCAACCATCAACCTGGATAACCCGGATGAAGGTTGCGATCTGGACTTCGTTCCGCACGAAGCGCGCCAGGTTAGCGGTATGGAGTACACCCTGTGTAACTCCTTCGGCTTTGGCGGCACGAATGGTTCTCTGATCTTCAAAAAGGTCTGAGCCTGACTGCCCGAAAGCTATAAAAAAAGGTCCGCTTGCCGGGCCTTTTTTATTAGGGAAAATCCCCTTGTCCGGCTTATAACATCCTGCCAGACTGAGCCTCCACGCATAAGGAGCCACCATGTTTTTAATTAATGGCCTTGAGCAAGAAACGCTGCCGGCAAGCGACAGGGCAATTCAGTTTGGCGATGGCTGTTTCACCACTGCGCGTATTCTTGACGGTGAGGTATGTCTGCCTGACGCCCACATTCGTCGTTTACAAAAAGCCTGCGAGAAATTGCTGATTCCCTTCATCCAGTGGGACATTCTCGAACGCGAGATGCGTCGGCTGGCGTCAGGCAAAACAAGCGGCGTCTTAAAAGTTATCATCAGCCGCGGCAGTGGCGGGCGAGGGTACAGCGGGTCCGCCTGTCAGCATCCCACGCGTATTCTTTCTGTTTCAGCTTATCCCGCTCACTATGCGCGCTGGCGTGAGGAGGGGGTGACCCTGACGCTGAGCCCGGTACGCCTGGGGCGAAACCCGATGCTCGCCGGAATAAAACATCTTAATCGCCTTGAACAGGTACTTATTCGTACTCATCTTGAACAGACGGACGCCGATGAGGCGCTAGTTCTTGACAGCGAAGGGTTCATTACGGAATGCTGTGCGGCTAATTTATTCTGGCGGAAGGGCCGCGACGTATTCACGCCTTCGCTGGAACAGGCTGGGGTTAACGGCATCATGCGCCAGTTTTGTTTGCAACAGCTGGCACGTGCGGGCTTTAACGGTGTCGAAGTACACGCAAAGGAAGAGGCGCTGCTGACCGCCGATGAGGTCGTTATCTGTAATGCGTTGATGCCTGTTATACCCGTCCGGGCATATGGGCAACAACGCTGGTCTTCGCGCGAGCTGTTTACGTTTTTAGCCCCGATATGTGAGCAAATCAGATAGTCATGAAGAAAATGTTGCGCTTTGTCCTTCTCCTGATCGTTGCGCTGGGTATCGCCGGCGGAGCGGGAGTATGGAAGGTTCGCCAGCTGGCGGACAGTAAAATCCTGATTAAAGACGAGACGATTTTTACCCTGAAAGCAGGTACCGGGCGGATGGCGCTGGGCGAGCAGCTTTACGGGGATAAAATTATCAACCGTCCACGCGTGTTCCAGTGGTTATTGCGTATTGAGCCTGAACTGTCTCACTTCAAGGCTGGCACCTATCGCTTTACGCCTGGCATGACCGTCAGAGAGATGCTACAGCTGCTGGAAAGTGGTAAAGAGGCACAGTTCCCGCTGCGTTTTGTCGAAGGGATGCGCCTGAGCGATTACCTTAAACAATTACGTGATGCGCCTTACATCAAGCATACGCTCAAAGATGACCGTTACGAGACGGTCGCCGAGGTGCTGAAATTTGAACATCCTGAGTGGGTAGAAGGCTGGTTCTGGCCTGACACCTGGATGTATACGGCAGGCACGACCGATGTGGCGATTCTTAAACGGGCACACAAAAAGATGGTTGCGGCGGTTGATTCCGCCTGGGAAGGGCGCATGGACGGGCTGCCTTATCAAGATCAAAACCAGTTTGTGACAATGGCCTCGATCATCGAGAAAGAGACGGCCGTTGCTGCCGAGCGCGATCGTGTCGCTTCGGTATTCATCAACCGTCTGCGAATCGGCATGCGTCTGCAAACCGACCCGACCGTCATCTACGGCATGGGCGAGAGCTACGCCGGCAAGATCTCCAGAAAAGATCTGGAAACGCCAACGGCGTATAATACTTACGTGATTAACGGTTTACCGCCGGGCCCGATAGCCACGCCGAGCGAGGCTTCGCTTAAAGCCGCCGCGCACCCGGCCAAAACTCCGTACCTCTATTTTGTGGCTGATGGAAAAGGGGGGCACACCTTTAACACCAACCTTGCCAGCCATAATCGCTCTGTTCAGGACTATCTGAAGGCACTTAAGGAAAAAAATGCGCAGTAAATACATTGTCATTGAGGGACTCGAAGGGGCGGGTAAAACCACAGCCCGCAACGTGGTGGTCGATACGCTGAAATCGCTTGGCATTTCCGACATGGTTTTCACCCGCGAGCCGGGCGGTACTCAGCTGGCGGAGAAACTGCGTAGCCTGGTGCTGGACATTAAATCCGTTGGCGACGAAGTTATCACTGACAAAGCCGAAGTGCTGATGTTTTACGCGGCTCGCGTCCAGCTGGTTGAGACCGTTATTCAACCTGCTCTGGCCGAAGGCAAGTGGGTGATTGGCGACCGTCACGATCTGTCGACTCAGGCCTATCAGGGCGGTGGGCGCGGTATTGACCAGACGATGCTGGCAACCCTGCGTGATGCCGTACTGGGTGATTTTCGCCCGGACCTGACGCTCTATCTGGATGTGACCCCGGAAGTGGGCCTCAAACGCGCCCGCGCGCGCGGCGAACTGGATCGCATTGAACAGGAGTCTTACGACTTCTTTAACCGCACGCGCGCACGCTATCTTGAACTGGCCGCACAGGACAGCGCAATTCGTACCATTGATGCAACGCAATCTCTGGAAAACGTGACGCGAGATATCCGGCAGACCGTTACGCAGTGGCTACAGGAGCAGCAGGCATGAAATGGTATCCATGGTTGCGCCCGCACTTTGAACAGCTCATCGGCAGCTATCAGGCCGGGCGGGGGCATCATGCGCTACTGATTCAGGCGTTGCCGGGAATGGGGGATGATGCATTGATCTACGCCATCACCCGCTTCCTGATGTGCCAGCAGCCGGAAGGGCACAAAAGCTGCGGTAAATGCCGCGGCTGCCAGCTGATGCAGGCGGGCACGCATCCTGACTACTATACGCTTGAGCCTGAGAAGGGCAAAAGCGCGCTCGGTATTGATGCCGTGCGTGAAGTCAGCGAGAAACTGTATGAACATGCGCGACTGGGCGGGGCGAAGGTTGTCTGGCTCAACGACGCTGCGCTGCTCACCGAGGCGGCGGCGAACGCTCTGCTTAAAACCCTGGAAGAGCCGCCGGAAAAAACGTGGTTCTTCCTCTCATGCCGGGATCCGGGACGATTGCTGGCGACGCTGCGCAGCCGTTGCCGCCTTCATCACCTGACGGTGCCCCAGGAATCGTGGGCGCTGAGCTGGCTGGAACGAGAGGTGACAACGTCACAGGAGAGCGCGCTGTCTGCGCTGCGCCTCAGCAGCGGCGCACCCGCGGCGGCGCTGGCGTTACTGCAGCCTGACGTCTGGTCGCAGCGAGAAGCGCTCTGCCGGGCCCTTGAGGCTTCACTTAACACCCAGGACTGGCTGGGTTTACTGCCTGCGCTGAATAGCGATCGGGCCGTTGAGCGTCTGCACTGGCTGGCCTCCCTGCTTCTGGATGCGCTAAAAATCCAGCAAGGGGCAACGCTGCTGACTAACCCGGACGAGTGGCCCCTGGTGAACATGCTGGCGAGCCGCCTTACAGGCGCGTCTCTGCACGCTATCCTTCATGATGTTTGCGAGAGCCGCGAACAGCTTTTAACCGTGACGGGCCTTAATCGCGAGCTTTTGCTGACAGACCAGCTGTTGCGTATCGAACATTACCTGCAACCAGGCGTTACGCCGCCTGTTTCCCATCTCTGAGAGAGACATTATGTTTTTAGTCGACTCACACTGCCATCTTGATGGCCTGGATTATCAATTCCTGCACAACGACGTGGATGACGTGCTGGCGAAAGCCGCTGCCCGCGATGTGAAATTTTGTCTTGCGGTGGCGACGACGCTGCCGGGGTATCGCTCAATGCGTGAGCTGGTGGGCGTTCGCGATAACGTGGTGTTCTCCTGCGGCGTTCATCCGCTGAACCAGGATGAAGAGTATGACGTAGAAGATCTGCGCCGACTGGCAGCAGAAGAGGGCGTCGTGGCGATGGGGGAAACCGGGCTGGATTATTTTTACACGCCGGAAACGAAACCGCGTCAGCAGGCGTCCTTCCGCAACCATATCCGCATTGGCCGCGAACTGAACAAGCCCGTCATCGTGCATACCCGCGACGCGCGCGCCGATACGCTGGCGATCCTCCGGGAAGAAAACGTGACGGATTGCGGTGGCGTACTACACTGTTTCACAGAAGACAGAGAAACGGCGGGTAAACTGCTTGATTTGGGGTTTTATATTTCGTTTTCCGGGATCGTGACGTTCCGTAACGCTGAGCAACTCCGTGATGCTGCGCGTTATGTTCCGCTCGATCGCATTCTGGTGGAAACAGACTCTCCGTATCTGGCGCCGGTACCGCATCGCGGTAAAGAGAACCAGCCGGCCATGACGCGAGACGTAGCGGAGTACATGGCCGTGCTTAAAGGCGTCAGTATTGAAGAACTGGCCCGCGTCACGACGCAAAACTTCTCTGCGCTGTTCCATATTGACCCCGCCCGCCTGCAATCCGTCTGATAAGCCTGTTTTTTTTAGGCTCGTAATTAATAAATAAAACGAGTAAAGTTCACCGCCTCATTTGGGGCGGTAACGGTCTTCTTAGAAACATCCAGACATGCTTTTTGTAAATTACTGAAAGTTTTTCGACCGCCTTAAGCTGAAACGTGATAGCCGTCAAACAAACTCAGAGGGAATTATTTTACTCTGTGTAATAAATAAAGGGCGCTTAGATGTCCTGTCCACGGCACGGTACTCCCCCCGGGCCAATGCGTGAAAGCGTAAAAAAAGCACAAATACTCAGGAGCACTCTCAATTATGTTTAAGAATGCATTTGCTAACCTGCAAAAGGTCGGTAAATCGCTGATGCTGCCAGTATCCGTACTGCCTATCGCAGGTATCCTGCTGGGTGTCGGTTCTGCTAACTTCAGCTGGCTGCCAGCCGTAGTTTCCCATGTGATGGCTGAAGCAGGCGGTTCCGTCTTTGCTAATATGCCTCTGATCTTCGCTATCGGTGTTGCGCTGGGCTTCACCAATAACGACGGCGTTTCTGCGCTGGCTGCAGTGGTTGCTTACGGTATTATGGTGAAAACCATGGCCGTGGTTGCGCCACTGGTTCTGCATTTACCGGCAGAAGAGATTGCCGCGAAACACCTGGCAGATACTGGTGTTCTGGGCGGTATCATCTCCGGTGCGATTGCAGCGTATATGTTCAACCGCTTCTATCGCATCAAGCTGCCTGAGTATCTGGGCTTCTTCGCGGGCAAGCGTTTTGTTCCGATCATCTCTGGTCTGGCAGCGATTTTCACTGGCGTGATCCTGTCCTTCATCTGGCCACCAATCGGTTCCGCTATCCAGACCTTCTCTCAGTGGGCTGCTTACCAGAACCCGGTTGTCGCGTTCGGTATCTACGGCTTCATTGAGCGTTGCCTGGTGCCATTCGGTCTGCACCACATCTGGAACGTTCCATTCCAGATGCAGATTGGTGAATTCACCAACGCAGCGGGTCAGGTGTTCCACGGCGATATCCCACGTTACATGGCGGGTGACCCAACTGCAGGCAAACTGTCTGGTGGCTTCCTGTTCAAAATGTACGGCCTGCCGGCTGCTGCGATTGCTATCTGGCACTCTGCTAAGCCAGAAAACCGTGCAAAAGTGGGCGGTATCATGATCTCCGCAGCGCTGACCTCGTTCCTGACCGGTATCACCGAGCCGATCGAGTTCTCCTTCATGTTCGTTGCGCCGATCCTGTACATCATCCACGCTGTACTGGCTGGCCTGGCGTTCCCAATCTGTATCCTGCTGGGTATGCGTGACGGTACGTCCTTCTCTCACGGCCTGATCGACTTCATCGTTCTGTCCGGTAACAGCAGCAAGCTGTGGCTGTTCCCAATCGTGGGTGCGTGCTATGCCGTTGTTTACTACACCATCTTCCGCGTGCTGATCAAAGCACTGGACCTGAAAACTCCGGGTCGTGAAGATGCAACTGAAGACAGCAAAGCAGGCGCGACAAGCGAAATGGCTCCGGCACTGGTTGCCGCGTTCGGCGGTAAAGAGAACATCACTAACCTGGACGCGTGCATCACTCGTCTGCGTGTGAGCGTTGCTGACGTTGCGAAAGTAGACCAGCCGGGTCTGAAAAAACTGGGCGCAGCAGGCGTGGTTGTTGCAGGTTCGGGCGTTCAGGCAATCTTCGGTACTAAATCCGATAACCTGAAAACCGAAATGGATGAGTACATCCGCAACAGCTAAGCTGTGACCTGGGGAGACTAAGGCAGCCGAATGGCTGCCTTTTTTATTGCTGTAGTTTGTTGTGCCAGGTGGCGGCTTAACGCTCAGAAGTCGTAGCTCACGCTCAACGAGACGTTCAGCGGCGCGCCATAAACCACGTAAGAGCCGACGTAGTCGTAATACTCTTTGTCGAACAGGTTGTTAACGTTCGCCTGAACAGCAAAATCTTTGGTCACCTGATAACGGCTGAACAGGTTAACCAGCCCGTAGCTGCCTTGCTCTGCGCGGGATTGTCCCGCCGGGCCACCGTCCACATCTGTCCACACTTTGTTCTGCCAGTTTACGCCACCGCCTACCGTCAGCGCTGGCAGCATTGGCAGTTGATAACGGGTAAACAGCTTCAGTGTCGTGCGCGGCTGATCGGAACTGACAGCGTTGCCGTTCTTATCTTCCGCAATGTAGCGGGTTGCGCCGAACGTCAGCTGCCAGTTATCGGTCAGGGCGCCGTTTAGCTCGAACTCAATCCCTTTGCTGACCACGCCGTCCAGCGATTCATAAATCGACTCACCGCTCGGCATGTAGGTATAGGTGTTGCTCGCCACGTTATCCTGTTCAATGCGGAAAATCGCCAGCGAGGTGGTGAGGCGGGTATTGAACCAATCCGCTTTTACGCCGGCTTCATAGCTTTTGCCCGTCGTTGGGTCGAGATAGCGTCCGCTGGCGTCACGCTTGTCCTGTGGCTGGAAGATGGAGGTATAGCTGACGTAGGTCGACCAGTCTTCGTTGATATCGTAGACCAGGCCCGCGTAAGGCGTTACGTCATCTTTGGTGCTTTCAAGACGGGTGTCAGGAGAGCCCGCCGGGTTATAGCGAATGTTGTAGTTGGTGTAGCGCGCCCCGAGGATCAGGTGCAGCGGGTCGGCCAGCGAGAAGCGGGCGGAAGTATAGGCCGATGACTGGCGGATGTCGTCCTGGCTGTAGAGCTTCCACGGCGTCCACTGCGGATCGGCGATATTCCCGTTCCAGTTTTTGAAATTCCCCACGTCAACCATGCCGTACAGCGCATCCGGCATTCTGTTGTCATAATGGTTGCGCTGTCGGCTGAAGCTGCCGCCAAACATCATCTCGTGCTGACGGCCGAAAAGATCGAAGCCGCCGCGCAGGAAGGCATCAACCGCATCCTGTTTGCGTTCACCTTTGTTCCAGCCGCCGTAGCCCACCATGCCCGCACCGGTCTGTTTATCGGGATAGCCGGACATATACATCAGCTTGCTGTCGAAGTTGGTCTCCGCGTGCATGCCGTTGACGTGCGCTTCCCAGCCGTTATCGAAACGCTGCGTCAGGTTAGCGAAGATGCGGGTGCTGTCCTTGTCCGAGTAGGCCCAGTCAGGCGCGACGGTCTGGCTACGGCTGTAATCGGTTTTACTGCCGTCGCTGTACCAGGTCGGCAGCCCGCCCCAGGTCGGATCGGCGGTGTGGCTTTCCTGATACTCATACCCCACTGAGAGGGTCGTGCTGTCGGTGAAGTCAGCATCCATCACGCCGTAAAGGAACTTCTTCCGGTAGTGATAGTTGTCCACGAAGCTGTCGTTGTCCTGATAGCCCGTAATCAGGCGTCCCCGCACCTTCCCGGACTCTACCAG
Organism: Enterobacter sp. ECC_219_Taxon_10; assembly: GCF_058354905.1. Taxonomy (NCBI): domain Bacteria; kingdom Pseudomonadati; phylum Pseudomonadota; class Gammaproteobacteria; order Enterobacterales; family Enterobacteriaceae; genus Enterobacter; species Enterobacter sp. ECC_219_Taxon_10. The sequence goes on from NZ_CM178005.1 coordinate 1,924,289, forward strand.
CGGTGCCTGCAGATCCAGCACGTAGCGCTGTTTGTCCCAGCTGCCGTAGCTGACGGAGACATTGCCTTTGAATTCATTGCTGTCTGCATGTTTACGCACCATATTGACGTACGCCGCCGGATTACCGGTACCGGACATCAGCCCGGTTGCGCCGCGGACCACTTCGATACGGTCGTAAATCGCGGTATCGGCGGCGGTGTCGCCGAAGTTCCACACTTCGCTGATGGAGGTTGGCAGGTCGTCAAAGGCGTAGTTGCTGACGAAAAATCCGCGTGAATAAAATACGGTACGGTCGCTGTCCTGGACCTGCGCCGTTACGCCAGTCGTGTTGTTTAACACCTGGCCGATAGACTGCAGGTTCTGATCCGCCATGCGCTGTTGGCTAATGACGCTAACGGACTGCGGAATATCGCGGGGCACGAGGAGCAGTTTGGTCCCCGTGGTAGTGGTCTTTACGCTGTAATCCCGATCCTGCCCGCTGGAGGCATCCGGGACGCTATCGAAACCGCCATCAACCACAACGGTATCTTCGCCTGTGGCGGCGGCAAAACTCACGGCTGGCATCAATGCCATGGCAATACAGGCTGCCAGCAACGAAGGCGTTGCGACAGACTGACGTTGCCCATCCCTGGTGTGATGATTGAAAGACATTATCAAACCCTTAATGAACGGTGAAGGTTAGCTGCGTCAGTCCCGAAGACACGGTCTGACGTCGTTTTCTATGTTAAAAATGCGCATGAAAATGCAAATGCGAAATATACGCATTGCTATTAATGCTGTAAACAGATGTGTCGAGCGGAACTGAAATAATGTTTCAGCTCGTTTAGACGCGCGAGCGGTCACTCTTCAGTCAGCTGATGAATATTCAACAAAGAATTCGGGGGAGGAGGTTGAAAGGACAGGAGAAACTCGCTCATACTCATGAATTGTGTCGCGCACTCATTCATAGAGTGTGTTAACAGCGGACGCACCACGCCAGATTTAACAAAAAAGGAAAAGGTCATGGCCGAAGAAACGATTTTCAGTAAAATTATTCGCCGCGAAATCCCGTCGGATATCGTCTATCAGGATGAACTGGTAACGGCTTTCCGGGACATTTCCCCTCAGGCACCGACACACATCCTTATCATTCCCAATATTCTGATTCCGACCGTAAACGACGTAAAAACCGAGCATGAAGTGGCATTAGGTCGTATGCTGACGGTGGCTGCGAAAATTGCCGAGCAGGAAGGCATAGCGGAAGACGGCTATCGTCTGATCATGAACTGTAATCGTCACGGCGGCCAGGAAGTTTATCATATTCACATGCATCTGCTGGGTGGACGTCCGCTGGGACCGATGCTGGCTCACAAAGGTCTGTAACATGTTTAAAGGGCGTATTGCAGCGCTGGTAATGACGATGATGATTGTAGGATGCAGCACGCGTCCGGCGATCCCCGTGAGCGATGAACAGACGCTGGTGATGGAATCCTCCGTGCTGGCCGCGGGCATTACGGCGCAACAGCCCGCGTTAACGATCAGTGAAATTAAGTCTTCTGCTTCCTCTGCGCTCTTTAACGAAAGAAATGAACCTGTAACGGTCCACTACCGTTTTTTCTGGTATGACGTAAGAGGTCTTGAGATGCATCCGCTGGAGGCGCCGCGCAGCGTCACCCTTCCGGCAAGGTCGTCGGTAACGATCTATGACAGCGCCAGCTATCTGGGTGCGCATAAGGTGAGACTTTATCTTTATCTCTAAGGGGTGAACCTTGATTAAAAATTTGAGCCGTTATGCGCTCGTGACAGCTTTCGCTCTGTTCCTTGCAGGGTGTGTGACCCGTACTGAACAGCCTGCGCCCGTGGAAGAGGCTAAACCGGGTACTGAACAGCCGACGACGCCAACGCAGCCGCAGCCAACCGTGCCGTCGGTACCGTCGATTCCGTCCCAGCCTGGCCCGATTGAACATCCGGACCAGACGTCACAGCCTGCGCCGCGCGTGCGCCACTATGACTGGAACGGTGCGATGCAGCCGATGGTCGGCAAAATGCTGCAGGCTCAGGGCGTGACGGCAGGCAGCGTGCTGCTGGTCGATAGCGTGAACAACCGTACCAACGGTTCGCTGAACGCGGGCGAAGCGACAGAAACGCTGCGCAACGCTCTGGCAAACAACGGTAAGTTTACGCTGGTCTCTGCTCAGCAGCTCGCGGTAGCCAAACAGCAGCTGGGGCTGTCGCCGCAGGATAGTCTCGGCACCCGCAGCAAGGCGATTGGCATTGCCCGCAACGTTGGCGCACAGTATGTGCTGTACTCTAACGCGACCGGCAACGTGAATACCCCAGCCCTGCAAATGCAGCTGATGCTGGTTCAGACAGGCGAAATTATCTGGTCAGGTAAAGGTGCGGTTACGCAACAATGACAGCACGCGTGAAGACATTCTGACGCGCTTTTTTCCGCAGTACCGCCTTATCGCGCCGCAGGCCCACTCCGGGCTTGGCGGCGCGAGTTGCATTATAGCGCAGGGCGAGCACCGCCTGGTCTTGCGGCAGAATCACGATCCCTTCGCGCCCGCTTTCCATTTTCGCCGTCAGTTTCGCGCCCTCAGGCGTCTTCCGTCGGATCTCGTGCCGGAACCCCGTTTTTTCAGGCAGGGCTGGATGGCCGTCGACTACCTGGAGGGGGAGGTAAAAAGCGCGCTGCCGGACACGCAGGCGCTTGTGGCGATGCTGTATCATCTGCACCAGCAACAGCGTCTGGGATGGCGAATCACCTTACTTCCGCTGCTGGAAAACTACTGGCAGCAAGCCTCTCCAGCAAGACGTAACCCAGTGTGGCTTGCGCATCTCAAACGGCTGCGTAAAACGGGCGAGCCGCAACCGATTCGGCTCTCGCCGTTGCATATGGATGTGCATGCCGGGAATATTGTTCATACGCCACAGGGAGCCAGGCTTATCGACTGGGAATATGCCGGAGACGGCGATGTGGCGCTGGAGCTGGCCGCGGTCTGGACGGAAAGTGAAGCCGCGCGGCAGAAACTCATCACAGAGTATGCCAGAGTGGCGCACGTTGACGCCGATGCGCTGGCGCGCCAGGTAAGACGCTGGCGGCCATGGGTCATCATGCTGATGGCGGGCTGGTTTGAGATGCGTTTACAGCAGTCTGAAGATAAACAATTTATTGCGCTGGCAGACGATGCCTGGCGCCGGTTACAAACGAAAGGATAAGAGAGGTGAGTGTGGGTCCAGTCATGTTGGATGTTGAAGGGTTTGAGCTGGATGCGGAGGAGCGTGAAATTCTGGCGCATCCGCTGGTGGGTGGCCTGATCCTGTTTACCCGCAACTATCACGATCCGGCGCAGCTGCGTGAACTGGTGCGCCAGATCCGCGCCGCGTCGCGCAATCATCTGGTGGTGGCCGTCGATCAGGAAGGTGGCCGCGTACAGCGTTTTCGCGACGGTTTTACCCGCCTGCCTGCAGCCCAGTCTTTTGCCGCGCTGCTCGGCACGGAAGAGGGGGCAAATCTGGCTCAGGAAGCCGGCTGGTTGATGGCCAGTGAAATGATTTCCATGGATATCGACATCAGCTTTGCACCGGTGCTGGACGTGGGACATATTAGCGCCGCGATTGGCGAGCGCTCCTACCATGAAGATCCGCGTATTGCGCTGGCCATGGCGACCCGCTTCATTGACGGCATGCACGATGCCGGGATGAAAACTACCGGGAAACACTTCCCGGGCCACGGGGCGGTAACGGCGGACTCGCATAAAGAGACCCCGCGCGATCCGCGCCCGGAAGCGGAAATTCGCGCGAAAGATATGTCGGTGTTCCGCTCGCTTATCACCGATAACAAGCTGGACGCCATCATGCCTGCGCATGTGATTTACAGCGACGTTGACCCACGTCCTGCCAGCGGCTCTCCGCACTGGCTGAAGACCGTTCTGCGTCAGGAGCTGGGCTTCAACGGCGTGATCTTCTCTGACGATCTCTCGATGGAAGGGGCGGCGATCATGGGCAGCTACGCTGAACGCGGCCAGGCGTCGCTGGATGCAGGTTGCGATATGATCCTGGTCTGCAATAATCGTAAAGGTGCCGTTAGCGTGCTGGATAACCTGTCGCCGATCAATGCAGAGCGTGTTACACAATTGTATCATAAAGGTTCATTTAGCCGTCAGGAGCTGATGGATTCGGCGCGCTGGAAGACGGTCAACGCCCGGCTTGAAGACCTGAACGAGCGCTGGCAGGCACATAAAGCCAGCCTGTAAACCCTCCCGGAAGGCGTAGCGTGGTGAGAAGACAATGATCATCTATTTACACGGTTTTGACTCAAACAGTCCTGGTAATCATGAGAAAGTGCTGCAGCTGCAGTTTATCGATCCTGATGTACGGTTGATCAGCTACAGCACGCGCCATCCAAAGCATGATATGCAGCATCTGCTCAAAGAGGTGGACAAAATGCTGCAGCTTAACGTTGACGACCGCCCGTTGATTTGCGGCGTGGGGCTGGGTGGCTACTGGGCGGAGCGGATTGGCTTCCTGTGCGACATCCGCCAGGTGGTCTTCAATCCCAACCTTTTCCCGAACGAGAACATGGAAGGCAAGATCGACCGCCCGGAAGAGTATGTCGATATTGCGACCAAGTGCGTCAGCAATTTTCGCGAGAAGAACCGTGACCGCTGCCTGGTGATCCTGTCGCGTAATGATGAGGCGCTCAACAGCCACCGGGCTGCAGAACTCCTGCATCATTACTATGAGATAGTCTGGGACGAAGAGCAGACCCACAAGTTCAAAAACATCTCCCCGCACCTCCAGCGCATCAAAGCCTTTAAAACACTGGGCTAAACCACAGCCTGCCACTTCAGAAACCCGGTCGCGAACGCGCACCGGGTTTCTTTTTGTCCAGAATTGTCTACTTTTAAGCCATCAAAACTTGATGCACATCAATTTTGGTATGACCAATGCGCCTGACGTGTTATTCTCAATGCACCTGAATGGTTTCAGTGCTGTAACCTGTTGTTAATTAAGGGTTATTTTCATAACTTTTAATTAACAATTGGTTAATAATTTGAGGGGGTCACGTTGACTACGCCATTGAAAAAGATAGTGATTGTAGGCGGTGGTGCTGGCGGGCTGGAGCTGGCGACACAGTTAGGCAAGAAGCTGGGGCGCGGTAAAAAAGCCAAAATTACGCTGGTGGATCGTAACCACAGCCACCTGTGGAAGCCGCTGCTGCATGAAGTGGCGACCGGTTCTCTGGATGAGGGCGTGGACGCGCTGAGCTATCTGGCGCACGCGCGCAACCATCATTTCCAGTTCCAGCTGGGCTCGGTGGTGGACATCAACCGTGAGAGCAAAACCATCACCCTGGCCGAGCTGCGTGATGATAAAGGCGAACTGTTGGTTCCTGAGCGTAAACTGCCGTATGACACGCTGGTGATGGCGCTCGGCAGTACCTCCAACGACTTCAACACGCCGGGTGTTAAAGAGCACTGCATCTTCCTCGATAACCCGCACCAGGCGCGTCGTTTCCACCAGGAAATGCTGAACCTTTTCCTGAAGTACACCAGTAACATGGGTGCGAACGGCAAGGTTAACATTGCCATTGTCGGCGGCGGCGCGACGGGCGTAGAGCTGTCCGCGGAGCTGCACAATGCGGTGAAACAGCTGCACAGCTACGGTTACAAAGGGTTAACTAACGAAGCGCTGAATGTGACGCTGGTTGAAGCGGGTGAGCGTATTCTGCCTGCGCTGCCTCCGCGTATTTCCGGCGCGGCGCACAATGAACTGACGAAACTGGGCGTGCGCGTCCTGACGCAGACCATGGTGACCAGCGCTGACGAAGGTGGACTGCACACCAAAGACGGCGAGTACATCAAAGCGGATCTGATGGTCTGGGCGGCAGGTATCAAAGCGCCTGACTTTATGAAAGAGATCGGCGGTCTGGAGACGAACCGCATTAACCAGCTGGTTACGGAGCCAACGCTGCAAACCACGCGTGACCCTGATATTTTTGCTATTGGTGACTGTGCCTCCTGCGCGCGTCCTGAAGGGGGCTTCGTGCCGCCGCGCGCTCAGGCCGCGCACCAGATGGCAAGCCTGGTGCTGCACAACATCCTGGCGCAGTACAAAGGCAAACCAATGAAGGCGTATGTCTATAAAGACCACGGTTCTCTGGTATCGCTGTCAAACTTCTCTACCGTCGGTAGCCTGATGGGTAACCTGATGCGTGGCTCGATGATGGTGGAAGGGCGCATTGCACGTTTCGTGTATATCTCCCTGTACCGTATGCACCAGATCGCGCTGCACGGCTACTTTAAAACGGGCCTGATGATGCTGGTGGGCCGAATCAACCGCGTCATTCGTCCGCGTCTGAAGCTGCACTAATCTTTCACTCCCTCCGGGCCCTCCGGGGGGATTTTTTAGCATATCATGCTGCTCGTTGTGGATTAGGGGCTTAAGAGTTCTCCTAAACACGATATATATCTCCCCGATGTTCCCTTTTTGAGCCTTTGTCTTATTGGCGAAGCCGCGCCTCCATTGCAGAATTGTTACCAATAGCAACAAAGGAGGAAGTCCCGTGAATAAATCAATGTTGGCGGGTATAGGGATTGGTGTCGCAGCTGCGTTAGGTGTGGCAGCTGTTGCCAGTCTCAACGTTTTAGATCGCGGCCCGCAGTATGCGCAGGTGGTTTCCGCAACGCCTATTAAAGAAACCGTAAAAACCCCTCGTCAGGAGTGTCGTAACGTCTCCGTAACCCATCGTCGTCCGGTACAGGATGAAAACCGTATTGCCGGCTCTGTTCTCGGCGCGGTAGCGGGTGGGGTGATTGGTCACCAGTTCGGCGGCGGCCGGGGCAAAGATGTGGCGACCGTGGTCGGCGCGCTGGGTGGCGGCTATGCCGGTAACCAGGTGCAGGGCGCGATGCAGGATAATGATACCTACACTACGACTCAGCAGCGCTGCAAAACCGTCTATGACAAGTCGGAGAAAATGCTGGGCTATGACGTGACGTATAAAATTGGCGATCAGCAGGGCAAAATCCGCATGGATAAAGACCCGGGTACCCAAATTCCACTGGATGGAAATGGTCAGCTGGTACTGAACAACAAAGCGTAAAAAAGATGTTCTCTGAATTTAGCTCCTCATGCGCTCAGGCTGAGGAGCTTTTTTTTTCAGATTTTCAGTAGCTCAGGCCACAGCCGCAGCGTGGTGTCGCTAATATTCTGCAGTTTTTCCAGCGTCGCCCCTTCACGGGCGCTGATCGACATCCCCTGCAAAATACAGCTCAGGTATTGCGCCAACAGCTGAGGATTGCATTGCGCAGGGATTTCACCGCGCTGCTGGCGCTGAGCCAGAAATGCGCTGAGCGTTTCTTCCTGCATTGCATGACGCGATTTCACCGTATTGGCGATCTCTTTCGACGCCGCCGCCAGGGTGGCAGAGGTGTTAATCATAAAGCAGCCCGCGGGCGTCTCTTTACTGGTGAAACAGGTGGCAACGGCGGTGAAGTAATCCCGTAGCGCCTGTTCAACACTTTTCTCTTCACAAAATAGCTGCGCTTCGTGTTTCGCCGCAAAGCGCGAAATGTACCTGTCCAGCACCGCCCTGAACAGCCCCTCTTTATTGGTAAATTCAGCATAAAGCGTCGGCGCTTTGGCTCCGGTGGCTTCTACCAGATCGGAAAGCGAGGTCGCTTCATACCCATGTTGCCAGAAGAGAGTCATGGCCTTATCAAGCGCTGCATCCCTGTCAAACACTTTTGGTCGGCCACGGCTTTTCTTCGCACAACTCGTGACGTCGGTTGTCATTTGCCGTTGGTCCTCTGTTGGTTTGTTGAATGACCATTATAAAAATAAACGCTACCCACCACCAGTGCAGAATGCTTAAAAATAAATTAATCATATATGTATGAAAAATAACGACTTTAAAATTTAATTAATGCTCGTTATAAAAATATGTTGACGCGTGAGCTGGATCACACTTATGATTTACCTATCGATCGTTAACTTAATAGATAACGACCTCTAAATTCATCTGCCAAAGGTAAACATTATGAAAAACGTAAAAACCCTCATCGCTGCTGCTGTCCTGAGTTCACTCTCTTTCGCAAGCTTTGCTGCTGTACAGGTACAATCCACTCCAGCCGATCAGCATAAAGTCGGGACGATCTCTGCGTCTGCCGGGACTAACCTGGGCTCACTGGAAGATCAGCTGGCGCAAAAAGCGGAAGCAATGGGTGCAAAATCTTACCGCATCACTTCTGTGACCGGCCCTAACACCCTGCACGGCACCGCTGTAATCTACAAATAAGCCGGGCATAAACCCTCATTTATGCCACTGCAATAAAAAACGCCCTGCTCAGCAGGGCGTTTTTTATTTCTGATTTACATCGGCTGCGGGACGACATCGTGATGCCGGGTGACATCGGTCGGCATGCCTGACCGTGCCTCCATCGCGCGCTCCATCACCAGACTATCGGTATTCGCATTCGTTTTGAAGCTCACCATCGCGGCATTCAGGTTAATGGGTAACGTCTGCGGATCGTCGCCGATATTTTTTGACAGCGGCTGGTGAATCTCAACCAGCCGCACGCCGCCTGGCTCTTCAGAGACCTTAATCGGCGTATTGATAATATTCACCTTCGTTCCCGGCGTAACGACGTTAAAAAGCGTTTTGATATCGTTATCGCGCAGACGAATACAGCCGGAGCTGACGCGCATGCCGATGCCAAAATCCGCGTTCGTCCCGTGCAGCAGGTAAACGCCGCCGTACGCGGCAAGGCGGATCGCGTGGTGACCCATCGGGTTATCCGGGCCTGCCGGCACCACGGCAGGAAGATCGATGCCCTGGGCCTTATACCGGGCGCGAATGTTGGCCGTCGGCGTCCAGGTTGGGTTGGCGCGTTTATCCGAGACGGTCGTGACCATCGTCGGCGTCAGCGTATCGCCGCCCAGCTGACCAATACCGATAGGATAGACGGTAACCTCATTTTTACCCGGCGGGTAATAGTACAGACGCAGCTCCGCCAGGTTGATCACGATCCCTTCGCGCGGGGCATCCGGCAGGATAGTCTGTAACGGGATGGTCAGCACGCTGCCCGCGCGCGGGACGTACGGGTCGACGCCGGGGTTCGCCTGCAGCAGGGCCAGAAAACCGACGTTATATTTTTTGGCTATCGCTTCCAGTGAACCGCCATTGTTTTCAACCACATGAAAGCGGTTCTCACCCACCACCTTGCTGCCGGGCGGGGGAAGGGGCCAGGTGTTTGCGCGCGCAGGAAGCGCAACCGCGACGGTGGCCGCCAGCGCAAACAGGGTTATCCAGCGGGTAAAACGCGAAGAGGTCATCATCACCATAATCCATGCAAACGATAAGGTTATTGTTTTATAAGAAGTTAATGATAATTATGGCGAATGGGTGTGTCGGGAAGATCGGATGAAGTGCAAAGAATTTGTAAATTGTCCCCCCGGCAGCACTGCACTGACGGGGGGAAGGGCGAGTTATGCGACGGCGTTCTCTTCCAACTGACGCATAAAGTTACGCACCCAGTCCATGCGGGTTTTGCGCTCCGTCAGCTCCTGGGTAAATTTCAGACGGGTTGGACCATCCAGACGGAAATGCTGCGGCTGTTTTTGCAGCAGACCGATCAGCCACATCGGGTTGACGTGATTCTTCTCGGCAAATTCAATTACGCCGCCTTTTTCGTTGCCTTCAAGTTTGCGAATGCCCAGCTTCTGCGCCTGCTGGCGCAGGCGCGCGATATCCAGCAGGTTTCTCGCCGCATCTGGCAGCAGGCCGAAGCGGTCAATCAGCTCCACCTTAATCTCTTCCAGCTCGTTCTCATTTTTCGCACTGGCGATACGCTTGTAGAACGACAGCCGGGTATTCACATCCGGAATGAAATCGTCCGGCAGCAGGGAAGGCATGCGGAGTTCAACCTCGGTCTGCTGGCTGGTCAAATCTTCCAGAGACGGTTCACGTCCGGCCTTCAGGGCATCGACCGCGTTTTCCAGCAGCTCCATATAGAGCGAGAAGCCGATGGTCTCCATGGAGCCGCTCTGATCTTCACCCAGCAGTTCGCCGGCACCGCGGATCTCAAGATCGTGCGTGGCCAGCGCGAAGCCTGCGCCGAGATCTTCCAGCGAGGCGATGGCTTCCAGGCGCTTTTGCGCGTCGGTGGTCATCGCTTTCGGATGCGGCGTCAGCAGCCACGCGTAGGCCTGATGGTGTGAACGCCCGACGCGGCCGCGCAGCTGGTGAAGCTGGGCCAGACCAAAGTGATCCGCGCGTTCGATAATAATCGTGTTCGCGGTCGGAATGTCGATCCCGGTCTCAATGATGGTGGTACACACCAGCACGTTAAAGCGCTGGTGGTGGAAGTCGTTCATCACCCGTTCCAGCTCGCGTTCGCGCATCTGCCCGTGCCCGATGGCAACGCGCGCCTCCGGTACCAGTTCAGCCAGCCTGTCGGCGGCTTTCTGGATATTTTCGACGTCGTTATACAGGTAATACACCTGGCCGCCGCGCAGCACCTCACGCAGGATCGCCTCACGCACCACCAGATTGTCATACTCGCGAACAAAGGTTTTTACCGCCAGACGGCGCGCCGGTGGCGTGGCGATAATCGACAGATCGCGCATGCCGCTCATCGCCATGTTCAGCGTGCGCGGGATCGGCGTTGCGGTCAGGGTCAGGATGTCGACGTCCGCGCGCATCGCTTTGATGCGCTCTTTATGACGCACCCCGAAGCGGTGCTCCTCGTCGACGATCAGCAGCCCCAGATCTTTCCACTTCACGTCGCTTTGCAGCAGCTTGTGGGTGCCGATCAGAATGTCGATTTTGCCTTCGCTTGCCTGCTCCAGGATCTGTGTTTGCTCTTTAGTGCTGCGAAAACGCGACAGCATCTCTATACGTACCGGCCAGTTGGCGAAACGGTCCCGGAAGTTGTCGAAGTGCTGCTGGGCGAGCAGGGTGGTCGGCACCAGCACTGCCACCTGCTTGTTGTTTTCCACCGCAAGGAAGGCGGCGCGCATCGCCACTTCGGTTTTGCCGAAGCCGACGTCGCCGCAGACTAAGCGGTCCATTGCCAGCGGCTGGCACATGTCGCTCAGCACGGCATTAATGGCCTGGGCCTGATCCGGCGTGGTTTCAAACGGGAAGCTGTCGCAGAACAGCTGGTACTGTTCTTTGTCGTGCTTAAAGGCGAAGCCCTCTTTGGCCGCGCGCTGGGCGTAGATATCCAGCAGCTCGGCCGCCACGTCGCGCACTTTCTCCGCTGCCTTCTGGCGCGCACGCGCCCAGGCATCTCCGCCCAGCTTGTGCAGCGGCGCGTTCTCCTCCGCACCGCCCGCGTAGCGGCTGATAAGGTGCAGGGACGAAACAGGCACATAGAGTTTGGCGTCGTTGGCGTAGGTCAGCATCAGGTACTCACCTTTGATACCGCCCGCTTCCAGCGTGGTCATCCCCTGATAGCGTCCGACGCCGTGCTCCAGGTGAACAATCGGCTGGCCCGGATGCAGCTCGGCCAGGTTACGGATCAGCGTGTCCGGGTTGATGGTCCGACGACTGTCCTGCCGACGGCGCGCGACGCGCTCGCCTAGCAGGTCGCTTTCGCAAATCAGCGCCAGGTTGTTGAGCGTGTCAATGAACCCGTGCTCGGCGGCGCCAATCATCAGGTAACGACCATTCCCGGTCGCTTCGCTTAACCGCAGAATGCGCTTCGGCGCAACTTTGATGCGTCCCAGCAGCTCACCGAGCGCTTCGCGGCGGCCTTCACTCTCAACGGAAAACACGACCGGGCCGGTAAAGGACTCCAGGAACTTGCGCAGATTATCCAGCGGCGATTTCTGCTGCGCCTGAACGGCCAGGTCCGGCAGCGTCCGGAAGGCGAGGTTCGTATTGGCGGCTTTATCGGCGAGCGAGTCGGTTTTGAGCTGCATGCGCGGCCAGCGCTTCAGCTCGGCGTTAAGCTCGTCGGTGCGCAGCCACAGCGCTTCCGGCGGCAGGAGCGGACGCATCGGGTCAACGCCCCGGTTTTCGAAGCGCGCGCGGGTTTCGCTTTCAAAGCGGCTGGCGCTGGCGTCGATATCGCCGGTGTTTACAATCAGCGTATTCGCCGGGAAATAGCTGAACAGGGCAGGCAGCGGCTCGTTGAAGAACAGCGGCTGCCAGTATTCGATCCCGGCCGGGAGCGTGCCTTTGCTGACCTGCTGATAGATATGTTCTGCATCACGCTTCACGTCGAACCTGTCGCGCCACTGGCTGCGGAACAGTTCGATGGCGGTTTTGTCCGTCGGGAACTCATGCGCGGGCAGTAAATTGATAGACTCCACTTCCTCCAGCGTGCGCTGGGTGTCGGCATCGAACACGCGCAGGCTGTCGATTTCATCATCAAAGAAATCCAGACGATACGGCTGGTCGCTGCCCATCGGGTAAAGGTCGAGCAACGCGCCGCGGGTCGCGTATTCCCCGTGTTCCATGACCTGATCGACATGGCGATAGCCGGCACCGTCAAGCTGGTCGCGCAGGGTGTCGCGAGACAGGCGCTGGCCTTTTTTCATCACCAGCGCGTGACCGTGCAGATAGCTGTGCGGGCAGACGCGTTGCATCAGGGTATTGACCGGCACAATCAGCACGCCGCGCTGCATAGTCGGGAGTTGATACAGGGTCGACAGGCGCGAGGAGATGATCTCCTGATGCGGAGAGAAGCTGTCATAAGGCAGCGTTTCCCAGTCGGCCAGGCTGAACACCAGGCTATCGGTGAACTGGCGGATTTCGTCGTGCAGGCGCAGGGCGTTTTGCATATCCGGGGCAACCAGTACCACCGGGCCAGGGTGCCGCTCGGCGATTTCTGCCACCAGCGTGGCGCACGCCGCGCCCGTGAGTTCACCCAGCTGACGCTGGTCGCCCGCTTTGACGGGCAAGGAATAACGATAGTGTTCAGGCATGGCTATGTCAGAGTCTCTTATGGATATACCAACAGTATTGGGGCATATCACTGATACGCAATGTCTTTATTATCCTCGATCGTTTTACATAAGCAAATCGTAACCGCACGGCAGGGCTAAACGCCCCCAAAACGGGGGCGGAGGGGCATTAACGGGTGGCAGGTGACAGGCTCCGCGTAGACGGAGGAGAGAAGAAAACGTCCCCGAACAGCGCGGTGGAGATTTTACGCACCCCGAGCCCGGCAAGGGTACAGATAAGCAGGCTGGCAAACGGGTAGACCAGTATTAAGCACAGTTCTGCCCAGATCGGCCACAGGGCGGCATTCATCTCGCCAATCAGGATCAGGCTGAAGGCCTCTATTAATATGCGGTGGGTGGTATAGATCGCAATGGTGTTTGAGCCAATCACGTTCAGCAGGTTGTTAGGATGCACGGCATAGCGCTGCTCGAAGCTATAGAACAGCTTCATGATCAACACAATCGACAGCAGGGAAAGCAGGAGAGGAACGTTTGCAAACCACAGCACCACGGAGACGGCCGCGAAAGCGCCAGTTGCCAGCCAGGTGCGGCGCAGGTTGAAGCTTTTCATCCACGTCATCAGCTCCGCGCCATACCACGCCCCCATGCTGTAGTAGATCATGTTGCGTACCACGCTGTTCATTCCCCACCACGGCAGAGGCAGGAAGTTGATCGCGATGCTCGCCAGCGCCAGCAGTCCGAGTACCGGCAGCTTCCAGCGGCTCAGCAGTTTACACAGCGTGAAGTAGACCACCAGAGCATACAGATACCACAGGCTGGTGCTGGCGGTGACCATCCCCAGCACAAAGCCTGAGAACGAGTCGGCGTAGGCCGCATTCGACGAGGTGGCAAGCTCGCGGTCGGGCGCCAGCCAGGCATTCAGGTGGGTCAGCGCTTGCCATTGCAGGACGCCCCACAGCGCCAGAACCCAGACAATGCTCCAGATCCGCTTGTCGAGGCTGGTGCGCCAGTCTACCTCATCAATATAACGACGGATCAGATAGCCGGAGATAAAGAAGAAGACCGGCATACGGAACGGGGCGAGATAGAGGTTAAAATAGACCCAGCATTTGGCGAGAAGAGCGGAGAGCGGGTGTTGCAGCCCGCTCAGATGCGGGTAAAAGGTGATGACCGAATGATAGATAACCACCAGGCAGATACAGAGCCCTTTTATCTGGTTAATCCATAATGCTTTTTGCTTCATTGTTCGCGACTACCTTATTGCCATAAACGAACGAGCAATTGTTGTTAAACGAAGCCGGGATGTAACGGGTAACAGTCTGTATCAGGTGGTTTTTCGGAAAAGGTGGAGGCTGTATGGTGACGATTCAGACAATAGCACTCTGATTTATCTGAATTTTTCAGAAAAATGATTACCAAAGCTTACGGTTTCAGTCATTTACCCTTAACGGATTCGCTTATATACTCGTGGGTCTGCTATCAGCAAACAGACGGACTTCATGTATCAACCTGTCGCACTCTTCATAGGCTTACGTTACATGCGTGGGCGCGCCGCGGACCGCTTCGGTCGCTTTGTCTCCTGGCTTTCGACTATTGGCATTACGCTTGGCGTGATGGCACTGGTGACGGTACTTTCCGTTATGAATGGCTTCGAGCGCGAGCTGCAAAACAACATCCTGGGGCTGATGCCGCAGGCCGTTCTCTCCTCCACCAACGGTTCGGTGAACCCGCAACAGCTGCCGGAAAGCGCGGCGAAGCTACAGGGCGTCACGCGCGTTGCGCCGCTCACAACGGGCGACGTGGTGCTGCAAAGTGCCCGCAGCGTGGCGGTCGGCGTGATGCTGGGAATTGACCCGGCGCAAAAAGACCCGCTGACGCCGTTCCTGGTTAACGTCAAGCAGACCGATCTGGAAGCCGGAAAGTACAACGTGATTCTGGGTGAGCAGCTTGCCGGACAGCTTGGCGTCAACCGTGGCGACCAGCTGCGCGTGATGGTGCCGTCCGCAAGCCAGTTTACGCCGATGGGACGTTTGCCAAGCCAGCGCCTGTTTAACGTGGTCGGCACCTTTGCCGCCAACAGCGAAGTTGACGGCTATCAGATGCTGGTGAACATCCAGGACGCGTCACGCCTGATGCGTTACCCGGCGGGAAACATCACCGGCTGGCGCCTGTGGCTCGATCAGCCGCTGAAGGTCGATACCCTCAGCCAGCAGAAACTGCCGGACGGCACCAAATGGCAGGACTGGCGCGAGCGTAAAGGTGAACTGTTCCAGGCCGTGCGAATGGAAAAAAACATGATGGGGCTGCTGCTGAGCCTGATCGTCGCCGTGGCTGCATTTAACATTATCACCTCGCTGGGCCTGATGGTGATGGAGAAGCAGGGCGAAGTCGCCATTCTGCAAACTCAGGGGCTCACGCCGCGCCAGATCATGGCGGTGTTTATGGTGCAGGGGGCCAGTGCCGGTATCATCGGCGCGCTGCTCGGCGCCGTGCTGGGGGCACTGCTTGCCAGCCAGCTTAATAACTTAATGCCGATCATCGGCGCGCTGCTTGACGGCGCGGCGCTGCCGGTGGCTATCGAGCCGCTGCAGGTGGTCGGGATTGCGCTGGCCGCGATGGCCATTGCGCTGCTTTCTACGCTTTATCCTTCCTGGCGCGCTGCCGCCACCCAACCCGCTGAGGCTTTACGTTATGAATAAGATCCTGTTGCAATGCGACAACCTGTCCAAACGCTATCAGGAAGGCACTGTGCAGACCGACGTGCTGCACAATGTGAGCTTTAGCGTGGGTGAGGGCGAGATGATGGCGATTGTCGGCAGCTCCGGCTCGGGCAAAAGTACGCTGCTGCACCTGCTGGGCGGGCTCGATACGCCAACCAGCGGCGACGTGATCTTTTCCGGCCAGCCGATGAGCAAAATGTCCTCTGCAGCGAAGGCCGAGCTGCGTAACCGCGAGCTGGGCTTCATCTACCAGTTCCACCACCTGCTGCCGGATTTCACGGCGCTGGAAAACGTGGCGATGCCGCTGCTGATTGGCAAAAAGAAACCGGCAGAAATTAATGCCCGCGCCAGCGACATGCTGAAAGCGGTAGGGCTGGGGCATCGCGGTAACCATCGTCCGTCAGAGCTTTCCGGCGGCGAGCGCCAGCGCGTGGCGATTGCCCGCGCGCTGGTCAATAATCCGCGCCTGGTGCTGGCGGATGAACCGACCGGTAACCTGGACGCGCGCAATGCGGACAGTATTTTCCAGCTTCTCGGCGAGCTGAACGCCTCGCAGGGGACTGCGTTTCTGGTGGTGACCCACGATCTGCAGCTGGCAAAACGCATGGGGCGCCAGCTTGAGATGCGCGACGGTCATCTGAACGCGGAACTAACCCTGATGGGGGCGGAGTAATGGCGTCACCGTTATCGTTACTTATCGGGTTACGCTTTAGCCGCGGCCGCCGTCGCGGCGGCATGGTGTCGCTCATCTCCGTCATTTCGACCATCGGTATTGCGCTGGGCGTGGCGGTGCTGATTGTGGGCTTAAGCGCCATGAACGGCTTTGAGCGGGAGCTGAATAACCGCATTCTGGCGGTGGTGCCGCACGGGGAAATCGAGCCGGTTAACCAGCCGTGGGCCAACTGGAGCGACGCCCTGACTAAAGTGGAAAAAGTGCCCGGCATTGCGGCGGCCGCGCCCTACATTAACTTTACCGGGCTGGTAGAGAGCGGGGTAAACCTGCGCGCCATCCAGGTGAAAGGGGTCAACCCCGCCCAGGAAGCGCGACTGAGCGCGCTGCCGAACTATGTGCAGAACGGCGCGTGGGCGAACTTTAAGGCCGGCGAGCAGCAGATCATCATGGGCAAAGGCGTTGCCGATGCCCTGAAGGTGAAGCAGGGCGACTGGGTGTCAATCATGATCCCCAATGCCAGCGCCGACCACAAACTGCAGCAGCCCAAGCGCGTGCGCCTGCACGTCACCGGTATTCTCCAGCTGAGCGGCCAGCTTGACCATAGCTTTGCGATGGTGCCGCTGGAAGATGCGCGCCAGTATCTCGACATGGGCGACAGCGTGACGGGCATTGCCATTAAGGTGAACGACGTCTTTAACGCCAATAAACTGGTGCGCGATGCCGGCAGCGTCACCAATAACTATGTCTATATCAAAAGCTGGATCGGTACTTACGGGTACATGTACCGTGATATCCAGATGATCCGCGCGATTATGTATCTGGCGATGGTGCTGGTGATTGGCGTGGCGTGCTTTAATATCGTCTCGACGCTGGTGATGGCAGTTAAGGACAAGAGCGGCGACATCGCCGTGCTGCGTACGCTCGGGGCAAAAGACGGTCTTATTCGCGCCATCTTCGTCTGGTATGGTTTGCTGGCGGGGCTGTTCGGCAGCCTGTGCGGCGTGGTGATTGGCGTGGTGGTTTCCCTGCAGCTGACGCCGATTATCAACGGAATTGAAAAGCTTATCGGTCACCAGTTCCTGTCCGGTGACATCTATTTTATTGACTTCCTGCCGTCTGAACTGCACTGGCTGGACGTTTTTTATGTGCTGCTTACAGCACTTTTACTGAGTCTGCTGGCAAGCTGGTATCCGGCGCGTCGCGCAAGCCGAATCGATCCGGCGAGGGTATTAAGTGGCCAGTAATTACGTCATGGTGTAGCGGTCCTGAGGCCGCTATGTCAGAAAGAGGAATGCACTATGTATTATGGATTTGATATTGGCGGCACCAAGATTGCGCTCGGCGTGTTTGATAAAAACCTCAAACTGCAGTGGGAGACCCGCGTTCCCACGCCGCGCGAAAGCTACGATGAATTTTTAACCGCCATTGCCGCGCTGGTTGCGCAGGCGGATGAACGCTTTGGCATGAAAGGTAGCGTCGGTATCGGGATCCCGGGGATGCCCGAAACCGATGACGGCACGCTGTATGCCGCCAACGTGCCTGCCGCCAGCGGTAAACCGCTGCGCGCCGATCTTTCAGCCCTCCTTGAACGCGACGTGCGTTTAGACAACGATGCCAACTGCTTTGCCCTCTCTGAAGCCTGGGACGATGAGTTCCGTCAATATCCGCTGGTGATGGGGCTGATTCTCGGTACCGGCGTCGGCGGGGGGATTGTCATCAACGGTAAACCGATTACCGGGCGCAGCTACATAACCGGGGAATTTGGTCATATCCGTCTCCCGGTGGATGCGCTGGAGGTGGTGGGGCGTGACTTCCCGCTGACCCGCTGCGGCTGCGGCCAGCACGGCTGTATTGAGAACTACCTCTCCGGCCGCGGGTTTGCATGGCTTTACGAACACTTCTATCATCAGAAACTTGAGGCCCCTCAAATCATTACCCTGTGGGAGCAGGGGGATGCGCAGGCGCGTGAACACGTCGAGCGTTATCTGGATCTGCTGGCGGTGTGTCTGGGAAATATTCTCACCATCGTCGACCCGGATCTGCTGGTGATCGGGGGAGGGCTATCAAACTTTACCGCGATTACGGAAAGGTTGTCCGGGCGTCTGCCCCGACATTTATTGCCGGTCGCCCGCGTGCCGCGTATTGAACGTGCGCGCCACGGGGACGCAGGAGGCATGCGCGGAGCCGCATTCCTTCATCTCACCGATTAGTTTACGAGGTCTTTATGCTGTCGCGTCGCCAGGGTCGACTCAGCCGTTTTCGCAAAAACAAACGCCGCTTACGAGAGCGCTTGCGCCAACGGATCTTTTTCAGAGACAGAATAATGCCAGAAGCGATGGATAAACCCAGAGTGGTGGTGCTGACCGGCGCGGGGATCTCCGCCGAGTCAGGAATTCAGACCTTCCGTGCAGCGGACGGGCTGTGGGAAGAGCACCGTGTCGAGGACGTGGCGACGCCGGAAGGCTTTGCCCGCGATCCGGATCTCGTGCAGGCGTTTTACAACGCTCGCCGCCGACAGCTTCAGCAGCCTGAGATTGCGCCGAACGCGGCGCATCTGGCGCTGGCGAAGCTGGAAGAGGCGCTGGGGGATCGTTTTCTGCTGGTGACGCAGAATATCGATAACCTGCACGAGCGGGCCGGCAACAAGAACATCATCCACATGCACGGTGAGCTGCTCAAGGTTCGCTGCGCCTGGAGCGGTCAGGTGCTGGACTGGAAAGAGGACGTGCTGCCGGAAGACAAATGCCACTGCTGCCAGTTCCCGTCGCGCCTGCGTCCGCACGTGGTCTGGTTTGGCGAAATGCCGCTGGGGATGGATGAGATCTACAGCGCGCTGGCGATGGCGGACGTGTTTATTGCTATTGGCACATCGGGTCACGTTTACCCGGCGGCGGGGTTTGTTCACGAAGCGCGACTGCACGGGGCGCATACGGTCGAGCTCAATCTGGAGCCAAGCCAGGTGGGCAGCGAGTTTGAAGAGAAGCAATACGGCCTGGCGAGTGAAGTCGTGCCGGCCTTTGTGGATAAGCTTCTGAAGGGGCTGTAAGAGTAACGGGCGACGCTGCGTCGCCCGTTATGTATTGCATTAACGACCTGCTTTTAACTTCTGATAATACTCTTCGTAAAGGCGGCTCGCGTCGCCAACGTCATTCTGCCATTCGCCTTTGCTGATGGTTTCGGCATCCGGATAGAGTGACTTATCGTTAGCCACGTCAGGCTTCAGCAGCTTGCGGGCGGCCAGGTTTGGCGTCGGGTAGCCAATCGTCTCGGCAACCTGTTTCGCCACGTCCGGGCGCAGCAGGAAGTTGATCAACTTCAGCGCGCCGTCGACGTTTTTCGCGTTGGCCGGGATCGCGAGGCTATCCATCCAGAAGATGCCGCCTTCCTTCGGCCAGACCACCTCCAGCGGCGTACCGGCCTGGCGGGCAACATACGCAGAGCCGTTCCATACCATTCCCAGGTTCACTTCGCCTTCCATATACGGGTTTGCCGGGTTATCTGAGTTGAATGCCGCCACGTTAGGCATCAGCTTTTTCAGCTCGTTGTAAGCCGCATCGATCTCTTTCGGATCGGTGGTATTACCGGAAAAGCCGAGTTTACGCAGCGCGATCTGGAATACTTCGCGCGCATCGTCGGTTAACAACAGGCTGCCTTTGTATTCCGGTTTCCACAGGTCGGCCCAGCCGGTGACCGTTTTCGGATCGATGGCCTCGCTGTTAACGCCAATCGCCGTTGCGCCCCAGATGTACGGAATGGAGTAGTCGTTATTCGGGTCGAACGGCTTGTTGAGCATCTCCGGATCGAGGTTTGAAAAATGGGTTAGCTTCGTTTTATCGATCTTCTGGATCATCCCCTCTTTGCGCATTTTGTCGACAAAGTAGGTGGAGGGAACGACCAGATCGTATGCACCGTCTTTATAGGTTTTCAGCTTGGCATACATGGTTTCATTCGACTCGTAGGTCGAGTAGATAACCTTAATGCCAGTCTCTTTGGTGAACTGCTCCAGCAGGCCTGGCGGCACATACTCGGTCCAGTTGTAGAAGTAGAGCGTTTTGCTGTCATCAGCGTGCGCCGCTCCCATGCCAAGCACCAGCGCCGCAGCGGCGAGCATTTTTTTCATTTCATTGTCCCCTGAGGTTTTGTTTTATCACGAGCAATAACCTGGCTGGCGATCACCAGAACCAGCGAAAACACCAGCAGAATGGTCGCCAGCGCGTTCACCTCTGGCGACACGCCGACTTTGACCATCGAATAGATCTTCAACGGCAGAATTTCATAGCTCGGCCCGGTCACGAAGGAGGAGACCACCACGTCATCCATCGACAGCGTAAAGCTGAGCAGCCATCCTGCCGCCACGGCGGGCATCGCCAGCGGCAGGATGATTTTGCGCAGGATGGTCATTTCGCTGGCGCCCAGATCCTTCGCCGCCTCCAGCATGCGCACGTCGAACCCTTTCAGGCGCGCGAAAACAGTCACCACCACAAACGGCAGGCAGAAGGTGATATGGGAAAACAGCAGCGACCAGAAGCCAAGCTGTACGCCCAGCAGCATAAACAGCACCAGCAGCGAAATCGCCATCACGATGTCCGGCGACATCATCACCACAAACAGCATGCCGCTGACGAACGGCTTGCCGCGAAAGCGATAGCGGTACAGCGCCACGGCGGTGAGGGAGCCAATCAGCGTGGCGAAGGTGGCGGAGACGATCGCCATCGTCAGCGAGTGCTGGGCTGCCTGCAGCAGGCTGTCGTTGTTCATCAGCAGGCTGTACCAGCTGGTGGTAAATCCCTGCCAGTTAATCCCGAACCGCGAGCTGTTAAAAGAGTTCACGATTAAAATGATAATCGGGATATAAAGATAGGCGTAGATGGCGGTCATAAAACCGCCGCGAAGCAGTCGACCGATCATTCGAGTTCCACCCTTTTATTCAGCAGGCGCGACGCGCGCCAGTAGACCAGCAGCATCAGCCCCATCACTACCGTCAGCGTAATGCTTGTCGCGGAACCGAACGGCCAGTCGCGGATGTTCAGGAACTGACTCTTAATCACGTTACCGATCAGCAGGTTTTTCGCTCCGCCCATCAGGTCGGACACGTAGAACAGGCCCATCGCCGGAAGCATTACCAGCAGACAGCCGGCAATAATGCCGGGCATGGTCAGCGGAATAATAATGCGGATGAAGGTCTGAAGCTTGTTAGCCCCCAGGTCTTTTGCCGCCTCCAGCAGCGGTTTATCAAGCTTCTCGATGCTGGAGTAGAGCGGCATCACCATAAACGGCAGCAGGATATAGACCAGACCAACGATCACCGCGCTCGGGGTAAACATGATGCGTATCGGCGTATCAATCACCCCCAGCCACAGCAGAAATTCATTGAGGTAGCCTTTGGTGCTGAGGAAGATTTTCAGCCCGTAGATGCGAATCAGCGAGTTAGTCCAGAACGGCACAATCAGCAGAAACAGCAGCAGCGGGCGCACCTTTTGTGGCAGCCTGGCCAGGAACCATGCGAAAGGGTACCCCAGCAGCAGGCAGGCGACGGTGGCGATCAGCGCCATATTAAGCGAGTGCAGCAGCACGTCGAAATAGAGCGGATCGAGCAGGCGCGCGTAGTTGTCCAGCGTAAAGACCAGCGAAACGAAGTTTGTATCGTCCCGGGTCAGGAAGCTGGTGGCAACGATCATCAGGTTGGGTAAAAAGACAAACAGCACAAGCCACCCGACGATAGTGGCAATCACCACCTTCTGGAACTTACTTGTGTTCTTCATCGGCCAGCACAACCTCCCAGCTTTCTACCCAGTTGATAACCATTTTCTGGTCGAGAGAGTGGTCGAAGTCAGGATCGTCCTCGTTAAAGAATTCGCTGACCATTACCATTTTGCCGTTCTCCAGCTCGACGACAGATTCCAGCGTCATCCCTTTGTAGTTGCGCTCGCGGATATAGCCGATTAACCCTTCGGCCTCGGTATTGCCGTGAATTTCATCGACGCGCAGATCTTCCGGGCGCAGCAGAACGTTGAGCTTTTGTCCCTTTTCGACGGGGAAATTCACCGTGATATTGCACTCGCGTCCTTCAACGCTGGCGCGCACGCGCTTGTCGCCCAGACGCTCAATCACCGTGGCGTTAAAGATATTGATTTCGCCAATGAAGCTGGCGACAAACAGGTTTTGCGGCTCTTCGTAGATTTCGCGCGGCGTACCGTCCTGTTCAATCTTGCCGTCGCGCATCACCACAATACGGTCTGACATGGTCAGTGCCTCTTCCTGGTCGTGGGTGACGAAGACAAAGGTGATGCCAAGCTTGCGCTGTAGCGCTTTCAGCTCGTTCTGCATCTGCTTGCGCAGCTTGTAGTCCAGCGCGGAGAGGGATTCATCCAGCAGAAGCAGGCGCGGTTTATTGACCACGGCGCGGGCAATCGCCACGCGCTGCTGCTGACCGCCGGAGAGCTGGTGGGGCTTACGCTGGGCAAACGCTTCCAGCTGTACCATGCGCAGGGCGTCGGTGACGCGCGGTTCAATCTCATTAGCCGGGGTCTTTTGCATCCGCAGGCCAAACGCCACGTTCTCAAACACGGTCATGTGCGGGAACAGGGCATAGCTCTGAAAGACGGTATTGACGTGGCGATCTTCGGCAGGAACCTGGGTTATGTCCTGGTTCTCAAGATGGATGCGGCCATTATCAACGCTTTCCAGCCCGGCGATAAGGCGCAGTACGGTGGTTTTGCCGCAGCCGGAAGGGCCAAGCAGCGTAAGAAACTCACCATCATTGATGGTCAGGTTGAGGTCGGAAATGACGTCTTTGCCATCAAAGCTTTTACGAATTCGTTCCAGTTGCACCAGCGGTGAACGAGAACGGGATTGTGTATTCAATTTTTGCGCTGTCCCATATAGACGCCTCAGGCAGCAGACTGAAGCGGGGTTTGTGTGTAACCACCTTGGTGACTCGTAATGAGGGCGGACATTCTACGGCAATCCCCCGTAATCGCCAATCCTTGTCACTGATTCATAAGCTACATTTATTAACGCATAAAGATATAAACGTAAAAAGTTCTCGTTTGCGGGATAAAAGTGACCTGACGCAATATTTGCGTTTTGATGCTTACTGATAATGTTGTCACAAAAAGTGAGGGTGACTGCATGGATAAATTACTTGAGCGTTTTTTACAGTATGTTTCGCTGGATACCCAATCTAAGCCGGGTGTCCGCCAGGTGCCAAGCACCGAAGGCCAGTGGAAGTTGTTAAACCTGCTTAAAGAGCAGCTTGACGCCATGGGGCTGGTCAACGTCACGTTAAGCGAAAAAGGCACTGTGATGGGAACGCTGCCGGCGAATGTGCCGGGTGATATTCCGGCGATTGGCTTTATCTCTCATGTCGACACCTCTCCGGATTTTAGCGGTAAGCATGTTAACCCGCAGATCGTGGAAAACTACCGCGGCGGCGATATTGCGCTGGGTATTGGCGACGAAGTGCTGTCTCCGGTGATGTTCCCAGTGCTGCACCAGTTGCTGGGCCAGACGCTGATCACCACCGACGGTAAAACGCTGCTGGGGGCGGATGACAAGGCGGGCATCGCGGAGATCATGACCGCGCTGGCGGTGCTGAAAGAGAAAAATATCCCGCACGGAGATATCCGCGTGGCCTTTACGCCGGACGAAGAGGTCGGCAAAGGCGCGAAGCACTTCGACGTGGAAGCCTTTAACGCGCAGTGGGCCTATACCGTTGACGGCGGCGGTGTCGGTGAACTGGAGTATGAAAACTTCAATGCCGCGTCCGTCACGATCAAAATTGTCGGTAACAACGTTCACCCCGGTTCGGCGAAAGGCGTCATGGTGAACGCCCTGTCGCTGGCGTCGCGTATTCATGCGGAAGTCCCGGCGGAAGAGAGCCCTGAACAGACCGAAGGTTACGAGGGCTTTTATCACCTCACCAGCATCAAAGGCACCGTGGACAGCGCGCAGATGCACTACATCATCCGCGATTTCGACCGCAAAGCCTTTGAGGCACGCAAGCGCAAGATGATGGAGATCGCTAAGAAGGTTGGTAAAGGATTACACCCTGATTGCTATATTGAGCTCATTATCGAAGATAGCTATTACAATATGCGCGAGAAGGTGATGGCCCATCCGCACATTCTTGATATCGCCCAGCAGGCGATGCGCGACTGTGATATTGAACCGCAGCTGAAGCCGATTCGCGGCGGCACCGACGGTTCTCAGCTGTCGTTTATGGGACTGCCGTGCCCGAACTTGTTTACCGGTGGCTATAACTACCACGGCAAGCATGAGTTTGTGACTCTGGAAGGGATGGAAAAAGCAGTGAAGGTGATAGTGCGGATAGCGGAACTTACTGCTAAAGGCTAAAAAACGCCCGGTGGCGCTACGGTATGAACCGGAAACATGGGTAACACTTTAGACCGGATACATGGGTAACAGTTATAACTGGCATAGAAGAGGAGACTCGCTATGCCCTGGACTGAGACCCGACCTATGCAACGCCTTGATTTTATCCGTGCCTGCCATGCAGGTACGGACTCATTCTCCGCTCTTTGCCGCCTTTTTGGCATCAGCCGTAAAACCGGCTATAAATGGCTTCAGCGTTTTGACCCCTCTGACCTGTCATCTCTCTCTGACCGATCGCGTGCACCACACTCCCACTCCCGGACGGTTCCTGATGATATTGCCGGACACCTGACTGCCCTGCGTCAAAAACACCCTGACTGGGGCCCTAAAAAACTGCGGATGTGGCTGCTCAATCATCACGTCGATTTTACCGTACCTGCTGCCAGCACTATCGGCGATATCCTCAAGCGTGAAGGCCTGGTTCCGGATAAAAAGCGAAAACGCAGAACACCGGGTAATCGGCAGCCTCTGACCATCATCAGTGAGAACAATCAGGTCTGGAGTGCTGATTTTAAAGGCAAGTTCAGGCTGCTGAGCCGGGAATACTGCCATCCCTTCACCCTGACCGACAATCACAGCCGGTATCTTCTGAGCTGCCGGGGAACGGACCGGGAGAGCGAGCCCTTCGTCAGGCAGTGCCTGACGGATGCGTTCCTGGAGTACGGTCTGCCGGAAGTCCTGAGAACGGATAATGGTCAGCCGTTCGCGGGAACAGGTATCGCCGGGTTAAGTCGCCTTGCAGTCTGGCTGATAAAGCTGGGCATCAGACCGGAACGTATCAGAAAGGGGCATCCGGAAGAAAACGGCCGTCATGAGCGAATGCACCGCTCGCTGAAAAGTGCAGTGAAACAGGGCAACACCTTCATGACGATGGAAGAACAACAGCGGTGGTTCAGTGACTACCGGGAAGAGTTTAACTACGAAAGGCCGCATGAAGCCCTGGCGGGTGCAACGCCCGGAACGGTGTGGAAGCCTTCAGGCCGTCACTGGGATGGCAGGGTTCCTGAATATGCTTATCCGGAAGGAGGTACGGTCTACAGGGTGAAATCGAGGGGGACACTCTATATGGGGAAAAAGGGGACGGTGTTCCTGAGTGAAGCGCTGACTGATGAGTACATCATGCTGGAAGAACAAGATGATGGCCTTGAGGCCATCATCTTTAACGGAATAACGCTTGCGTACTATGACCGAAAAACCCAGAGTGTGCTCCGGATAGACTAAAAAGTGTTACCTATGTTCCCGGTCTGATCTGTCACCTTTGTATCCGGTCATACCCTACGCTTACCGGGCCTACATTCGGATCGTAGGTCGGGTAAGGCGAAGCCGCCACCCGACAATGAGGCAAGGAGTGCCCATGTCAAACTATCGTCGCCACTATATCCCCGGCGGTACATGGTTTTTCACCGTCAACTTGCAAAACCGCCAGAGCGATTTGCTTACCCGTTATATCGACAGTCTGCGCGCTGCCACCTCTTTGGTTAAACGTGCAAAGCCGTTCACAATCAACGCATGGGTTATTCTGCCTGAGCATATGCACTGTATCTGGACCTTACCGGAAGGAGATAGCGACTTTTCGGCACGCTGGCGTGATATCAAAAAAACGTTTAGCCGCAACATCGACATGCGCCACGTATGGCAGCCGCGTTTCTGGGAGCACACCATTCGCAATGAAAAGGATTACCTGCGACATATGGATTACGTCTACATCAATCCGGTGAAGCATGGCTATGTCAGTAAGGTTATTGACTGGCCTTTTTCAACGTTTCATCGCGATGTGGCTGAAGGGTTGTATCCGGTGGATTGGGCGGGAGAGATCGAGGATTTTGCGGCGGGTGAGCGGAAGTGAAAAGCCGAGTGGCGGCTACGCCTTACCCGGCCTACATTCGGATCGTAGGCCCGGTAAGCGAAGCGCCACCGGGCATTAAAGCAACTCAGTCCTCAAAGAACCAGTACCCGCTGTTGACCAGCGCGGCCAGCATCGCGAGGAAGGACGGATCTTCCAGCGCATCGCCAAAGGTGTCGGCAGTCAACACCAGATGGCTGGCAATGGCTTCCAGCGCCGGTCGGTGCGGAGAGTCAAGCTTCTCGCCGTTGACGAACACCTCTTCACAAATGCGCAGCACGCGCAATCCGCCCAGACGTACCAGCTTGTCGCCTTGCTGGAGCGCATCGTAAATCTCGTCCGCCTGATACGGCGGCTCCGGTGGCGCAACGTCCAGCTCGTGGCGGGACTGGCTGATAAACTCGCCAAACCATTGTTTAAAGTGTTCCGGCTCGTTGATCAGATCCAGCATCATGCCGCGCAGTTTATCCAGCTCTTCTGGCACGATATCTGCCGGATGCTCTCGCGCAGGTACATCCGGATCGCTGTAGCGATAGCTGCCCAGCTCGCGCTGCAGAACATAGTCGGCAAAGCCGCTGATCATCTCGCGGCCGCTCGGCGCGCGGAATCCAACGGAGTAGTTCAGCGAGTTCTCCAGGGAGTAACCTTCGTGAGGGAATCCCGGCGGAATGTAGAGGATATCGCCCGGCTCCAGCTCTTCGTCGATAATTCCTTCGAACGGATCCACCTGAAGCAGATCCGGGTGCGGGCAGTGCTGTTTCATTGGCACTTTTTCGCCCACGCGCCAGCGGCGGCGGCCCGTACCCTGAATGATAAACACGTCGTACTGGTCCAGATGCGGACCCACGCCGCCGCCCGGTACAGAGAAGGAGATCATCAGATCGTCCATTCGCCAGTCGGGCAGGGCGCGGAACGGGCGCATTAGCGCGGCAGTTGGCTCGTGCCAGTGGTTGACCGCCTGTACCAGCAGCGACCAGTTGCTTTCGCCGAGGTGATCGTAGCTTTCGAAAGGACCGTGGCTGACCTGCCATTTCCCGTCCTGGTGGCTGACCAGGCGGCTGTCGACTTCGTTTTCCATGGCCAGACCGGCCAGCTCGTCAGGCGAGATAGGGTCGACAAAGTTGCTGAACCCGCGTTTCAGAACCACCGGGCGCTTTTGCCAGTAACGTTCGATAAATTCGGGCCAGTTAAGTGTTAAGTGATAATCCATATTTTTTTATTCCGCAGGCTCTTACTGACTCGGATTATAACGGAAGCTCAGGCCCCCGGCTGCGAGATCCTCGCATTTTTCACATAACGGGTTAACTATCGTCCGAAGTGGGCTGCTGTCGACCAAAAATCACTTCCATTCTGGCCCCACCCAGCAAGCTTTCGCTGGTTTCGATTTTGCCATCGTACTGGTCGACAATCTCGCGGGCCACGGCTAATCCCACCCCCTGACCGGGACGCAGCGTATCCGCACGCTGACCGCGATCGAACACCACATCACGTTTATTGCGCGGGATCCCCGGGCCATCATCCTCGACGATAATATGTAATTCGTTATCCGTCTGGCGCGCCGACACTTCCACAAACTCCAGGCAGTACTTGCAGGCGTTATCCAACAGGTTGCCCATCACTTCCATAAAGTCATTTTTTTCGCCGACAAAGCTAATCTCAGGCGAAATATCGAGGCTGATATTCACCCCTTTACGCTGATACACCTTGTTGAGCGCGGACGTGAGATTATCCAGCAGCGGGGCTACCGGGTGCAGCTCGCGGCTTAGGAGCGCGCTGCCGGAACGCATGCTGGCGCGGTGCAGATAATAGCCAATTTGCTGCGAGATTCGGCTGATCTGTTCCAGCATCACCGGCTCGGCATCATCGACGCTCAGCTTTGAGCTGCGCATTGAACGCAGAGTGCTTTGCATCACGGCCAGCGGCGTTTTCAGGCTGTGCGTGAGGTCGGTCAGGGTCGTACGGTACTTATCATAGCGTTCACGCTCGCTTTTCAGCAGGCGATTGAGGTTACGCACCAGGCTGGTCAGCTCACGGGTGGTCTCCGGGTTGAGCTTTTCACGATGATGTTCCTCAAGCTCGCGCACCTCTCGCGCCAGGGACTCAATAGGACGCAAGCTCCACCACGCCGCCACCCAAAGCAGCGGGATCACCAGCAGCAGGTTTGCGGCGAGAACATAAACGAACCAGCCCCAGACCTTATAGGAACGTTTTAGCTCAACCGGGATGGTGTCAATCACCACAATGGTCAACTGCGGCATGTTCATGGTCGCCGGGTAGATATTGATCGCCACCGAGTGCGTCATCTCCGTCTCGGCATCGTCAGCGCGGATTTCATTGAGCTTTTGCTGCATTGAGCGATCTTCGCGGATCAGGGTGCTGGTGGTGTTGAGATCGGCTTCAATCTCATGAAATCCGTTGGTTTTGAGCCATTCAGGACGAATGCTATTGACCAGCCACGGAATATCGCGCTGCGCCCAAAGCAACTTTCCCTTTTCGTTATAAATCATGGCCAGGGTTGGACTCTGCTGATTCAGATTTTCCGGCATTTCAACGGTGATGTGGTTGTCTTCCCATTTCGCCAGGGTATAAAACAGATTGCTTTCGCCGCGTAACAGACGAAAGGTCGTTTTATCGAAGCTGACGCTGTACCCTACGAGGGCGACCATACCGTAGGAGAGCGACAGCACCAACACCACCGCGGCCGTAGCCAGTAAAAAGCGAACCCGCAGCGAGAGGGGCAGAATATGGCGCAAAATCCGTCTCATTTAGCGTAATTCAAACAGGTAGCCCTGACCGCGGACGGTGGTAATCACATCCTGCGGATACTGCGCCTGAATTTTCTTACGCAAACGCCCCATCAGCACGTCGATGGTGTGACTCTCGCGCAGCTCAGCGTCAGGGTAGAGCTGGAGCATTAAGGAGTCTTTGCTCACTACCTTGCCGCTGTTACGGATCAGCGTTTCCATAATGGTGTATTCGAATGCGGTCAGCTTGATCGCTTCATCGTTAATTGAGAGCTCGCGCCGGGAGAGATCCACCTGGAAAGGCGGAATGGAGATAACCTGTGAAGCCAGCCCGCTGTTGCGGCGTAACAGCGCCTGCATGCGCGCCGCCACTTCTTCAATATGGAACGGTTTGGTGACGTAATCATCCGCACCGGCGCTGAGCACTTCAACTTTGTCCTGCCAGCCTTCGCGTGCCGTCAGAACCAGAACCGGCAGAGAAACATCATGGCTGCGCCAGCGACGAATTAACGACAGGCCGTCTTCATCAGGCAGGCCTAAATCGACAATGGCGATGTCCGGCAGGTGTTCATTGAGATAATAATCGGCTTCTTTTGCATCTTCAGCATCGTCCACCTGATGTCCCATCTCCTGAAGCTGAACCTTCAGGTGGTGGCGTAGCAATGCGTTATCCTCAACAACCAGTACGCGCATCATCTTTTCTCCGGGAATAAATAGTATGAATAGTTTAACGCTGATTATGTTGCTGTGGGGATAAACATTCAGTAAACCGGGGAAAAGCAACCCCCTTTCCGGGCGGAAAGGGGGGGAAGGACGTTATTTCAGCTCGTCAACCATGGTGATGGCGCGGCCAATGTAATTCGCCGGGGTCATGGCTTTCAGGCGGGTTTTCTCTTCTTCCGGCAGTGTCAGACCGTCGATAAACTGCTTCATGCCTTCGGCGTCAACGCGTTTACCGCGGGTCAGCTCTTTCAGCTTCTCGTACGGCTTTTCGATACCGTAACGGCGCATCACGGTCTGAATCGGCTCTGCCAGCACTTCCCAGTTGTGATCCAGTTCGTCCAGCAGACGATCGCGGTTCACTTCCAGTTTGCTCACGCCTTTCAGGGTGGACTGATACGCGATCAGCGCGTAGCCGATGCCCACGCCCAGGTTACGCAGTACGGTGGAGTCGGTCAGGTCGCGCTGCCAGCGGGAAACCGGCAGTTTGCTCGCCATATGCTGCAGCACGGCATTCGCCAGGCCCAGGTTGCCTTCAGAGTTTTCGAAGTCGATGGGGTTCACTTTGTGCGGCATGGTGGAGGAGCCGATTTCACCGGCGATGGTTTTCTGCTTGAAGTGGTTCAGCGCGATGTAGCCCCAAACGTCACGATCGAAGTCGATCAGGATGGTGTTGAAGCGCGCGATGCAGTCAAACAGCTCGGCGATGTAGTCGTGCGGCTCAATCTGGGTGGTGTACGGGTTCCACTGAATGCCCAGCGAGGTCACGAACTCTTCGCTGAACTGGTGCCAGTCCACTTCCGGGTAAGCGGCGATGTGGGCGTTATAGTTACCGACCGCGCCGTTGATTTTGCCCAGAATCTCAACCTGTTCCAGCTGACGATACTGGCGCTCCATGCGGTACGCCACGTTCGCCATCTCTTTACCCATGGTGGATGGGGTGGCCGGCTGGCCATGGGTACGGGAAAGCAGTGGAATATCGCGGTATTCCACGGAGAGTGCTTTCACCGCGTCGATGATTTTACGCCAGTAAGGCAACACAACCTCTTTACGCGCGGTGGAGAGCATCAGCGCGTGAGACAGGTTGTTGATATCTTCGGAAGTACAGGCGAAGTGAATGAATTCGGATACCGCGTGCAGGGCAGGGACGCTTTCCACTTTCTCTTTCAGGAAGTACTCAACCGCTTTCACGTCGTGGTTGGTGGTGCGTTCAATGGTCTTAATACGCGCGGCGTCTTCTTCGCTAAATTCAGCAACGATTTTATCAAGGTAATCGTTTGCCTTTTCATCAAAAGCAGGAACTTCCTTGATTGCTGCCTGGGCGGCCAGCTTCTGCAGCCAGCGTACTTCAACCTGAACACGGAACTTCAGCAAACCATATTCGCTGAAGATCCCGCGCAGCGCGCTGACTTTATCGCCGTAGCGTCCATCGACAGGGGATACGGCGGTCAGTGAGGATAATTCCATAATTCGCAACTCCGGGAGGTTAACAATGAGCAAGAATTTGTTTTGCCTGAGTGGTCAGGCGATTACGAGAAAACATTAACTGCAGGCGGCCACCGCCAACCTGGTGCCACAGCACGGCAGCGCGGATCCCTGCCAGCAGGGACGCGCGCACTTTTGCCTGTACCTGCGGACTTTGCAGTACGGCAGGGGATCCGGTGACCTGAATACGCGGGCCCAGCGGGCTGATGACATCAACGTAAATGCCCGCCATGGCGCTCAGCAGCGTTTCGGACTGCAGGTCGAAATGGTCGAGCTGACGCTGTAACCCGGCGATGCGATCGCCCAGGGTATTAAGCGCGCCTTTCGCGGCGCTCAGCTTACGCTCCAGCACCATCAGGCTTAAGGTGTAGCGGGTCAGCTCCGCGTTTAACCCCTGACGGCTGCTGGCGTTAAGTACGCCAAGCAGGGTTTCAAGACCGAGACGAAGATTGGTTTCACTGCCGCCGAACACACCCAGAGTTGAACCGGGGTTGAGGTCGATAACGCTGTTGAGCGAAACGTGCAGGGCGTCAGCGTCGCAGTGACCCTGATGCGCCAGCTGTTGCACCAGACGAGCTGACTGGCAAATTCCCGCCAGCGCCAGGGTGATGTCATAGTAATTCTTCGCCACACGGTCTCCTTTATGTGTGCAATCGGTTAAACAGCGGGCAGCGGCAGGCGCTGTTCAATGATCCCGCCGCCCAGGCAGATCTCACCGCTGTAGAAGACAGCAGACTGGCCCGGGGTAACGGCGGCGACCGGCTCGTCGAAACGCACGTCAATACGGTCATCATCAAGCGCGGTGATGGTGCAAGGAATATCGGTCTGGCGGTAGCGCGTTTTCACCGTGCAGCGCAGCGTGCCTTTCAGCGGCTCGCGATCGACCCAGTGCAGCTGCTGTGCGATAAGGCCAACGGACATCAGACGCGGGTGGTCGTGACCCTGAGCCACCACCAGAATATTGTTTTCGACGTCTTTGTCGACCACGTACCACGGATCTTCGCTGCCTTCTTTGGTCCCGCCAATACCCAGGCCTTTACGCTGGCCTAAGGTGTGGTACATCAGCCCCTGATGCTGACCAATCTCGTCGCCATCAACGGTGACAATTTTACCCGGCTGCGCAGGGAGGTAGCGGCCAAGGAAATCACGGAACTTTCGCTCGCCGATAAAGCAGATACCGGTAGAGTCTTTTTTCTTCGCGGTGATCAGGTCCAGCTCTTCAGCGATTTTACGCACTTCCGGTTTTTCCAGTTCGCCAACCGGGAACAGGCTTTGCGCAATCTGTTCGTGGCTCAGCGTATAAAGGAAGTAGCTCTGATCTTTGTTGCCGTCCAGGCCGCGCAGCAGCTGGCTTTTGCCATTCACGTCTGCACGACGCACGTAGTGACCGGTCGCAATGTAGTCTGCGCCCAGATCTTCCGCGGCGAATTCCAGGAAGGCTTTAAATTTGATCTCTTTGTTGCACAGAATATCCGGGTTCGGGGTGCGGCCTGCTTTGTACTCTTCAAGGAACAGTTCAAAGACGTTATCCCAGTATTCTGCGGCAAAGTTAACGGTATGCAGTTCAATGCCGAGCTTATCGCATACGGCCTGCGCATCGGCGAGATCCGCAGCGGCAGTGCAGTATTCCTCGCCATCGTCTTCCTCCCAGTTCTTCATGAACAGGCCCTCCACCTTATAGCCCTGTTGCTGTAACAGGTAGGCGGAAACGGAGGAATCGACACCGCCGGACATGCCGACGATCACTTTTTTCTGGCTGTTATCTGACATGGAATACTCACGACATTGAACTTCAAGGCGGCGTATTCTATCACGCCCCCCCACCGATGACACCCTCTGTAAACGGCCAGTTAAATTCTCCGATGACACCCAGCGGCAAGCGCGCGTCTGACTGCCAGCAGCGGATGCTTTCCGCAACCAGCGGTGAGCGCAGGTTTGGCGCGTTCAGGATCTCCTCGGCGGTGACCCACAGGCAGCGATCGATATCGTCATCGTGCGGTTCAGTGGCGCACGTTTCGCTAAGCTCAACGGCAAATAAAAAGCGCAGGAATGGGGTGCTGTCGGGAGCAATCCACTGGTGCATGCGGATGAAGTGCTGCGGTTCAGCGTGAATGCCCGTCTCTTCCCAGAGCTCGCGCTTCGCGGCCTGCAGCAACGTTTCATTGGCTTCAAGATGCCCGGCAGGCTGATTCCACAGCGCCTTGCCGTTGATGCTCTCTTCCACAACGAGGAATTTTCCCTGCGCATGCACCACGCAGGCGACCGTAACATGAGGTTTAAACATCGTTTCTCCTTAAGGGGCAACGTCGCGCCATTCGCCGTTTGCCAGCGTATCCAGCGTATAGCTGCCCATGGCATAGCGAATCAGACGCAGGGTAGGGAAGCCGACGTGTGCGGTCATGCGCCTCACCTGACGGTTGCGGCCTTCATACAGGGTGATTTTGAGCCAGCTTGTCGGGATGGATTTGCGCTCGCGAATGGGTGGGTTACGCGGCCACAGCCACTCCGGCTCATTCACGCGTTCAATACCGGCGGGCAGGGTGGGGCCGTCGTTCAGCGTCACGCCGCTGCGTAATTTTGCCAGCGTCTCTTCGTCCGGCTCGCCCTCGACCTGCACGAAGTAAATTTTTCCGGTGCGTTTGCCCGGCTGCGTGAGCTTCGCCTGCAGAGCGCCGTCATTGGTTAAGACCAAAAGTCCTTCGCTGTCCCGGTCCAGACGCCCGGCGGCGTAAACACCCTGAACGGGGATGTAATCCTTCAGCGTGCTGCGCCCGGCCTCATCGGTGAACTGCGGCAAAACATCGTAGGGTTTATTGAACAAAATCACCCGCTTCGGCTGGGTTTGCTGGGGTCGTCTGGTGGCTTGTCGCGAGCTGAATCGCTCAACCCGGTGTTTTGTAAAAGAAGTTTTCTTCATGGTATTTTCAGGCGTTATCAATTGCCGCATTATAGCCTAATAACGAAGACCTTTCATGGCGCAGGACAATCAGGTACTATCGAAGGGCTCATTACAATTTATTAACATAAGATCAGTAACAACCAGAAGCGCTCGAAGGAGAGGTTAATGGAAAGCAAAGTAGTTGTTCCGGCGGAAGGTAAAAAGATCACCCTGCAAAACGGCAAGATTAACGTTCCTCACAATCCGATTATCCCGTTCATCGAAGGTGATGGTATCGGCGTAGACGTTACCCCGGCAATGCTGAAAGTGGTTGATGCCGCTGTTGAGAAAGCCTACAAAGGCGAGCGTAAAATTTCCTGGATGGAAATTTACACCGGTGAGAAATCGACTCAAGTTTATGGCCAGGACGTCTGGCTGCCAGCGGAAACGCTGGACCTGATCCGCGAATACCGCGTTGCTATTAAAGGCCCACTGACTACCCCAGTTGGTGGCGGCATCCGTTCACTGAACGTGGCACTGCGTCAGGAGCTTGACCTGTACGTGTGTCTGCGTCCGGTTCGTTACTATCAGGGCACCCCAAGCCCGGTTAAGCACCCTGAACTGACCGACATGGTTATCTTCCGCGAAAACTCAGAAGACATCTACGCGGGTATCGAATGGAAAGCGGACTCTGCTGACGCAGAAAAAGTGATTAAATTCCTGCGCGAAGAGATGGGCGTGAAGAAAATTCGCTTCCCTGAGCATTGCGGTATCGGCATCAAGCCGTGCTCCGAAGAAGGGACCAAACGTCTGGTGCGTGCGGCCATCGAATATGCGATCACCAACGACCGTGACTCTGTGACCCTGGTTCACAAGGGCAACATCATGAAGTTCACCGAAGGCGCGTTCAAAGACTGGGGCTACCAGCTGGCGACCGAAGAGTTCGGCGGTGAGTTGATCGACGGCGGCCCGTGGCAGAAGATTAAGAACCCGAACACCGGCAAAGAGATCATCATTAAAGATGTGATCGCCGATGCGTTCCTGCAGCAGATCCTGCTGCGTCCTGCAGAATACGACGTCATTGCCTGTATGAACCTGAACGGTGACTACATTTCTGACGCCCTGGCAGCGCAGGTTGGCGGTATCGGTATCGCCCCTGGCGCGAACATCGGTGACGAGTGCGCCCTGTTCGAAGCGACCCACGGTACTGCGCCTAAATATGCCGGGCAGGACAAAGTGAACCCAGGCTCTATCATCCTGTCCGCAGAGATGATGCTGCGTCATATGGAATGGTTCGAAGCCGCAGACCTGATCGTCAAAGGTATGGAAGGCGCGATTAACGCCAAAACCGTCACCTATGACTTCGAACGTCTGATGGAAGGCGCTAAGCTGCTGAAATGTTCAGAGTTCGGCGACGCGATTATCGCGAACATGTAATCCAGATTCTGGGTTTAACAAGAGCGGGGGCCTGAGGGTTCCCGTTTTTTTTGCCTCTGCCTGCAGGAAATAACACGATGCTCGCTACTGTTCTTATTGCTGTCGTTGCATTCATCCATGTCTACATTCTTGTGCTGGAAATGTTCCTGTGGAACACCAGAACAGGGCACAAGGCCTTTAATTTGCGTCCCGACTTTGCGCGGGAAACCCGCGTGCTGGCCGCGAATCAGGGGCTCTATAATGGTTTTCTGGCGGCGGGCCTGGTCTGGAGCCTCTGGCTTGGCGAAAAAGGCGTCCATGTGGCCATCTTCTTCCTGGTCTGCGTGCTGATTGCCGGTCTCTTTGGCGCAGTGACGGCCAGCCGGAAGATACTGTACGTTCAGGCATTACCTGCTCTCGCGGCCCTGCTTGCGCTGCTTCTCTGACGCAACGCGTTGGTCAACCGTCCGTCGTCGGATATACTTTTGGCTTCACCCTGAGAGGTTAACACTGTTATGAATAACGAAATCCCACTGAAGTATTATGACATCGTCGAAGAATACGCGACGGAAGCGACAAAGCCCGTGAGTGAATCGGAGCAGGACCCGCTGGCGCATTATTTCCAGCTGCTTCTCACGCGTTTGTCGAATAATGAGGAGATTGATGAGGAAGCTCAGCAAGAGATGGCGCGTGAAGCTGGAGTACATGCCGAACGTATTGATGATATTGCGAATTTCCTCAATCAGTGGGGAAATGAATAACCTACCGAGCGACACCAGTGAGCTGCTTCGCAAGCTCACTCCGGGTGACCGATTTTGAGAAATACCATCCCTGAACGTAAGCCTCGGGATATCTTTCTGCAATAAAGCGATACTGTATTTCGCTCTCCACGCCTTCGAAAACAAGCGTTTTATTCAGTTTTGCGAGGGCGTCACAAAAGATAACAAAAATATTCTGCTTATAATGCTCGCTGATGCCGTCGACCAGCGACTTGTCGATTTTGATCTCATCATATTCAAGAAGAGAGAGTCGGGCCAGGTTTGAGTTTTGCACCCCGAAGTCATCAATGGATATCTTCACGCCAAGCGATTTTAACTCCTTACAAAAATCCTCCAGAATAGTCTCCGTGGAAACGGCTTTTTCAGAAAGCTCGATTTTAACCAGAGACAGGGGAATGTTATTAGCTAAACACAGACGGCGTAAGATGCTGATAAATTGTCCATCTTCTATTTCCGTTCTTCCTACATTGAGTGAAACCACCAGTCGATGTTTAATAACAAGCGGTGCGATATCCGCAAGGGATTTTTCGAGAATGTTAATGTAGTATTTTTTATACAGGCCTATTTTTTTGATTAGTGGAATAAACAGCTCCGGAGAGACGTCACCGTATTTTACATCACGCCATCGGGACAAAACTTCCACACCCACTATTTTTTTATCCTGAATCCTGACAATAGGCTGGTAGTGCACGCCGATAGTGTTGGTAAAAACGGCTTTAACCAGCGTCCGCTCCAGTGAGAATCGATCTTCATTGAGTCGAAAGAAAAATAGCGTTATCGCCACCCAGATAAAACATAAAATGGCCGCGAGCACGGTAAACACGACGGGCGACAGGGAGGCCAGTCCCGCATTGTGGTGCTTCACAATGACGCACAAATCCCAGGATGCGCTGCACTGGGTGAGTGTAAGGGTAAACAAAGAGGAATGCAGTCCGCTCTGCTTTTTTAACTCCGGGGTCGCCGAAAAAAATATTCTGCCGAAGTCTTTTGTGGTTGTGCTGAGAGAGTAGTTTGCGGTGACCGGGATGAATTTATCGTAAGCGTTGCGGGAGGTGAAGATAATAAGATTATTATAGATGGCCGCATTGCCGGTAAAAAAATCTTTTCTGGAAAATTGCGCGAGGAGGAATCCTCTGGGCGTTTTATGCAGTTCTGCAGGAAGCGGGACAGGATTAGCGAGTTTTCCCCAAAAAGCGGTACAGATTATTTTCCCCTGTTCTATATAACCGATGTCTGCAAGATAGCGG
The DNA here is from genome assembly GCF_058354905.1 of Enterobacter sp. ECC_219_Taxon_10. Taxonomy (NCBI): domain Bacteria; kingdom Pseudomonadati; phylum Pseudomonadota; class Gammaproteobacteria; order Enterobacterales; family Enterobacteriaceae; genus Enterobacter; species Enterobacter sp. ECC_219_Taxon_10. Next base: position 1,962,088 of record NZ_CM178005.1, read on the forward strand.
CTTTCAAGCTTTATCTGCCTGTAGCGATCGAGACTGCTTTTGTCACATCCCTGAGCGCTCAGGCTTTTGAGTGTCTGTGCCACGCTCTGGGTCAAACTTTCCGAATAGTGTAAAAGGGTACGGGAAATTTCAAGCTGCTTGCTTTTCTGCTGACCCACGATAACCGCGTTGACCGCATAAAGAGACAGGAAGACCAGAAACGCTGAAACGATAGCAACGGCAATGATCTTTTTCATTTTCCGGATACCCTGTCTGCTCCCTGATTTCTCAAATCTTAACACAGGCAGGGCAAGCTACAAGCGTGATAATAACGGCAGCCGGGCTACTCCAGAGAAATGAACGCCTGCCTAAGTGCAATTCATTTTCCTCTTAACCAGAGCTTTGTTACAGTGACAACAGTTGTCAGCCAGGGATGACTGGCGTGATAAGGTGGAAAAGCTCGTGCATGTGAAAAATACTTTTTACACAACAACCATTACCGTCATCATTGTCTCACTGATCGTTTCATTGTCGCTTGCCGTCCAGATTGCCACGTCCCGACAGCAGTCAATCCAGCAGATCAATACCAGCGTTGCCAATTTGAGCCATACCCTGAACGTCTACACTGAAGGGATCATCCGCCAAAGTGAAATGTTGATTACCACCGTTTCCGACACAATTGAAATTTATGGCATGACCCCTCAACAGGCGATCAATATTCAGCGAATGATAAGCAATCAGGATAATCTTCTCACTCAGATTAATAATGTAGTTGTCTATGATGCGCATGGGGATATCTTCACCGCGTTGCACAAAAATTTTGCGGGTCCCCGTAAAGGCGCGGACAGGGCATTTTTTGTCTATCACAAGGAAAATAAAAGTCAGCAGATTTATATTGGTGAGCCGGTGATAAGCAGAACCAATGGTAAATGGGTTATTACCCTTAGCCGACGACTTGAAACCCATACCGGTGCGTTTAACGGTGTTGTGGTGGTGACACTGGGTATCGAAAATTTTCTGGCCCTGTATGGACAGATAAATATTGGTCACGCGGGTGTTATCGGTTTAACGACACAAGCAGGCGTTTTACTGATTCGTTATCCTTTTAAAAATAACTATATCGGTACGATTTTTTCTGATTCACCGCTCTTCAGAAAATACCTCAAGGTACAAAATACAGGTATAGCCAGCTCTGTCTCCCGGTTTGATAAAATCGAACGCATTTATGCCTATGAGAAAAACAGACGCTACGGACTGGTTACGACGGTAGCGGTAAGCATCGATGAAGCCCTTTCACCGTGGCGCAAGCAGGCGATTCAGCTTGCCGCACTTATTTTTGTCTTTACCGCGACACTCATCGTGGCGTCCTGTTTCCTCTATTCCGATTTATCCAGAAAAACACGGGATAACAAAGCGCTAAAAATTATTGCCTCGGAGGATGCGCTGACAGGGCTTTATAACAGGCGCATCTTTGATGAAAAAATCCTCTCGGAAATTGCGGCGTGTGCGGTAAAGGACGCGCCAGTTTCGCTGCTCCTTGTGGATGTGGACTACTTCAAAAAGTACAACGATAACTACGGCCATCCGGAAGGAGACAGATGCCTGGCGTTGCTGGGAAACTGCCTCAGGGAAAGTCTCACCCGGGACAACCAGATTGTGGCGCGTTATGGCGGGGAGGAGTTTGCGTTGATTTTGCCTGAAACGGATATTCAGGAGGCGCTCCGCCTTGCGCAGACGATTATTCGCAATGTTTTCTCTCAGCAAATTGAACACGCGTTTAGCCCCTTCGGGCGGGTCACGGTAAGCGTAGGGATCTCCAGTGCGCGTGCTGTCAACATCGCGGATAGCCAGCAGAATATTATTAATGCTGCCGACCAGGCGCTCTATCAGGCAAAACGCGGGGGACGCAACCGGCACGCTTTTGTTGGGGCATGATCAAAAAAAAGCCCACTCATGAGTGGGCAAGAAATACTGGAAGCAATGTGAGCAATGTCGTACTGAATACCTGAGTGTTTTTCTCAACTATTCAGTGTTGAGAAAGATAATCTTTCTCAACAAAAGATGCAACCCCACATTTCTTGTGGAAGGGCATATTGATGAAGAAATGTTCACATGCTCTCTGTGAGGCTTATCACAAATTTCCTTTCTCAGATCCTGTGCTATCCTTTTTGTGTCGTTGATTTAATGACAAAAACCATACAGAGAGGAAAGTTATGGGAATTTTATCCTGGATTATCTTTGGGCTTATTGCGGGTATTCTGGCGAAGTGGATCATGCCGGGCAAAGATGGCGGTGGGTTTATCGTCACCATAATACTGGGTATTGTCGGCGCGGTAGTCGGCGGTTGGATCAGTACGCTGTTCGGTTTTGGTAAAGTCGATGGCTTTAACTTCGGCAGTTTCGCGGTCGCGGTGATCGGCGCGCTGGTTGTGCTGTTTATCTACAGAAAGATCAAAAGCTAATACTGAAGCGTTAAAAAGGCTGCCAGATGGCGGCCTTTTTACGTAGCGGGTTTACCACCAGCCAAACTGTGTGCCGGCAAACGCCACGACGGCAACGAGCAACATAATGAGGGTGGTTTTTCTCATTTATGCCCCCGGAGCTGCGTAACCACCGACAAAAAACCACGCCAGAAAGACTACCGCCGTTATAAAAATAACGACCGGGAAGAGGATCCCTATTCTCATATCATCACCTGTTTCGGTTTCTGTAACGCCGTAGAGTGTACGGGGTTAATCCATAACGAGAAAGCCTGTTTTGCTTTTTCCTTTCTTATCCTGATACATCGCGATATCTGCGGCACGTAACGCACTGTCCGGATCGGTTACCCCGGGATCCACTTCGATAACGCCGAGGCTGGCGCCCGGATAAATGATGCTGATGGTACCCAGCCAGTATTCCCCCGCAATGCGGGCGCTGAGACGCGTTCTGAGAAGGTTAATTTGCTCCTCATTCCCGGCATTGCTCAGGGAGGCCACCAGAAACTCATCGCCGCCCAGCCGACCGATGATATCGTCCTGCTGTTTTTCTGCGGTCAAACGCTTGCCCACTTCAATCAGGAACTGGTCGCCTGCTTCATGCCCGTAGCGATCGTTAATCAGCTTGAAATCATCCAGATCGATAAAGGCAATGATGGCGTTACGTTTCAGATGTCGCGCCAGTGAAAACAGGGTGGTCAGATCCTCAAAAATGGCGCGACGGTTGGGTAACCCTGTGAGGGCATCTGTGTAGGAGTGTGCAATAAGGGCCGCATTGGCTTCACGAAGCTGGGTCACCAGAGACTCTTTCTGGATGGACTGGGCAATCAGCCCGGCGAATAACTTCAGAACCTGTTCACCGCGCTCGCTAAGCGGCTTTCTGGCCGTGCTGGTGGCGCAGAGCGTTCCATAGAGTGAACCATCCGCAAGATGGACAGGAATACTCATGTAGGTCGTAATGCCGAGCGCTTTCGCCGCTTCGCACTCTGGCCAGCGTTCGGGAACGTCGTTGCTGAATACGGTATCACTGTCCAGCGCACGCTTACACAGAGTTTCATCCCACGGGACGCTCAGCCCCTCAGGGATTGTCATCTGCTTGCTGTTGCGGGCATACAGGATATGCTGCAGTCGGGCTTCGATATCGATCTTAGTGAGGTAAGTCGACTCCATATCCGTCACGATCTCCAGCATCTCCAGCAGCTGACGAACGAGACCTTCAAGGGATTGTTCAGTGGCGAGGGTTTCTGAAACACGGGCAAGGATAATATCCGACATGACGTAGAAAGACTCCCAGCAGAAGACGTCTGCATCTGCATGCTATGCTGAATTCGTAGGCTTCCGGCACAGTTAAACATGAATGCAGAAAATTTAATACAGGCTGAAAGAAGGGGGATTAGGCGGGGAAAAAAGCCCCGATGTTGTGAACGGGGCAAAGACATCTTGATTACGGAATGATGTTCTCTGGTCATAGTGAGAACATGCCGGACTATAGCGCTGAAAAGTGCAGTTAGAATGGAGAAATCGTGGAGAATACGGCGACAAGCCGTTACCCTTAGCTAACGATGATGCTAAAAGGATCAATGAGATGAGATTTCTGCTTCTGGCGCTGGCGCTTCCCCTGGTTGCCTGCACCGCAAAAACAACCCCACCCGACGCCCCGAAACCGCCGCACGCCGTAGGCATGGCGAACCCGGCTTCCGTTTACTGCCTTGAAAAGGGCGGGGAACAGGTCCCAATTCAAAGCCCGCAGGGTGTCCGCACCGAGTGCAGGCTGCCTGGCGGCGAAGCGATCGACGAATGGACGCTCTATCGTCGCGATCATCCGCAACCCACCAGGTGACAGACGGATACCGCCTGCGATACACTTCTCTTTAGGATTAATCTTAGCCAGTTTCTGGCATTCGTTTCCGCGAGAGAAGTATGTTTCAGCTAAAACCGGGCAGCATGGCGATGATCATCGGTGCCCGTACGGCGTCTGGACGTCGCAATATTGGTAAATCTGTTGAGCTATTTGGTCTTTGCCAGCCAGGCCTGCGTTTCGTTAACCCGGTCAACGGCGTGATGACGCAGTTGCCCGCAAGCGCGGACCGCGCGCTCTGGCTGGTGACGGGTGATGTTTACGCCTTTGACAATCAGCACGGCTTTGCGTTTGTTCGTGCCGAACACCTGATGCCGCTCACCCCGGACGAAGCTCCACAAATCCAGGATGCGCTGGCGGTCGGCTGATCACAGATGGCGCAGCCAGTCGGCTAAAACCAGAGCGTGATTCTGCTTCGTGTCTTTCGCGCCGTAGAGCAGGGTTACGGTCTGCTTGTTCGCCAGCGCCGCCAGACGCTCTCCTTCGTCCTTATGCTGCGCCAGCTCTTCCTTGTAGGCTTGAGTGAACGCCGCGAAATCAATCGCTTCGCTATGAAAGTCCTTGCGTAACGCACTGGACGGCGTGAGCGTTTTACACCATTCGTCATACGCGAGGTCCGTTTTTTTCACCCCGCGGGGCCAGAGCCTGTCCACCAGAACCCGATAGCCATCGTCCGGGCTTGCCTGCTCATAGACGCGTTTGCATTGGATCATGATTCCACCCTCCCAATTTAAGGTATTGTGATAATTGCAGAAGATCGGTAGTCTGAGGTTCCTTATGTTATCTGATAATACTCTGGCATAAGGAACCTTTCATGGAACACCTCCCGGTTAAAACGACGCTGCGCATTGCGCTGGTTGGCGATTACAATCCTGATGTTATTGCACACAAGGCGATCCCACTGGCCATTGACGACGCCGCCGCGGTCCTTGACCTCACCGCCGATTACGACTGGCTAGCCACCACGGAATTAACCAGTTCTGAGGATCTGGTGGGCTACGATGCCATCTGGCTGGTTCCCGCAAGCCCCTATAAAAACACCGAGGCGGCCTTTATTGCCGCACGCTACGCGCGTGAAAACAGCATTCCGTTCCTGGGCACCTGCGGTGGATTCCAGCATGCGTTGATTGAGTATGCCCGTAACGTGCTGGGCTGGAGCGACGCGGCACATGCTGAGACGGATACCGAAGGCACGATGGTGATAGCGCCGCTGACCTGCTCGCTGGTGGAAAAAACCGATGCCATTGAGCTGCGTAATAATACGCTGATCGCGAAGGCCTACGGAAAGCCGGAAATCGTTGAGGGTTATCACTGTAACTATGGCGTGTCGGCGGCGTTTGCGCAGGAACTGGAGAGCGGTGATATGCGCGTGACGGGCTGGGACGAGCAGGGGGAAATCCGCGCTGCGGAGCTGGTGACCCATCCGTTCTTTGTGATTACCTTATTCCAGCACGAGCGTGCTGCGCTGGAAGGGCGTCCGGTGGTGCTGGTGCAGGCAATGCTGCGCGCGGCGCGCGGGTAATAAAGGCAGACCTTATGGTCTGCCACCGTGTTTAACGAGGCGTGATTTCGCGGTCGCGCCCGGCAAGTACGCCGCAGATGGCCATGACGACAGCGGCCAGCGCGCAGGCGAGAAGCGGGATGCGCCAGTCTCCAGCCGAATCGTGAATTTTACCCATCAGCGGCGGACCGCAGGCGGCGAGCAGATAGCCAATCGACTGCGCCATACCTGACAGCGCCGCGGCCTGGTGCGCGGAGCTGGCGCGCAGCCCGATAAACGTCAGGCCGAGGATCATCGTTGCCCCGGTACCAAAGCCGAACACCAGCGTCCACATCACCGCCATGTCAGGCATAAACCATAGCCCCGCCGCGCTTACCGCGCACAGCAGCGCCACTGCGCCTGCAATGGTTCGCTGATCTTTCAGACGGTGGAGGATCAGCGGCACGGCAAGCCCAGGCACGGCCGTGGCCAGCTGCAACAGCCCGTGCACCGAGCCGGCCTGCGCTTCGCTGTAGCCGTGGCTGAGCAATATCGCCGGCAGCCAGCCGATGATGACGTAGTAAATCAGCGAGTTAATCCCCAGAAAGAGCGTCACCTGCCAGGCGAGGGCCGAGCGCCAGATGGCGCGATTATGCAGCGCGCCGGCGCCTGTTACCGTCGCAATGTGTTTCTGACGCCACTGGGGCAGCCAGAGCAGCAGCGCGACCAGCGGAAACGCCATCAGCATCAGCAGCGCGCCATGCCAGCCCGCGCTACCCTGCGCCAGGGGAACAATCATCGCTGAGCCAAACGCCGCCGAGATGCCCATTGTCAGGGAATAGGCGCCCGTGAGTCGGGCAACCTGGCCCGGGAAATCACGTTTGATTAAGCCGGGCAGCAGCACATTCCCGAGCGCGATCCCGCAGCCAATTACCGCCGTTCCGACGAAAAGCAGGGTGGTGGAAGGCAGGGAGCGAACCGCAATTCCGGCGCAAATCAGCAGCAAGGCGACAAACAGGCTGCGCTCCATGCCGATACGCCGGGCAACGCCTGCTGCGAGCGGCGAGACAAGGGCGAAAGCCAGCAGGGGCAGGGTGGTCAGCAGACCGGTTTGCGCCGTGCTTAAGCCATAATCGAGGCGAATAGTATCGAGCAGCGGGGCTGCTCCGGTAAAGGTGACGCGAAGCGTGGTGGCAATCATCAGGATGCCTGCGATTAACAGCGCGCCGTGTTTTCCTGAGGTGCGAAGAGCAGTAGTCATTGTGTTCTCATACGTTCAAGCGAGCGCACACAATACCGATTTTTTCAGCGGTTGAAATCAGGCTAAAATGACAGTTTATCGCTTATATCGGACAAACTGATGATTGGTCTGGGACTGGACGGCTACGATCCTGATAGCCAGCACGATGCGGCCGTCGCGTTTCGCATCCGCGTGGTGGCGGAGGAACAATATATTCCCCGGCATCAACACCGTAAGGGGCAGCTGATTCTGGCCCTCGGCGGCGCCATTACCTGCGAAGTGGAAAATGCCATGCTGATGGTACCGCCTCAGTATGCCGTCTGGATCCCTGGCCAAATGCCGCACAGCAACAGGGCCACGCCGGGGGCGCAGCTCTGCTTTTTGTTCATTGAGCCAGGTGCCGCCAGCCTGCCCGACCGCTGCTGCACTCTGAAAATTTCCCCCCTCGTGCGGGAGCTGATTTTATCGCTGGCTGAGAAATCACGTGAACAGCTTCAGCTTGCGGCCACATCGCGTCTGGTGGATGTCCTTTTTGACGAGCTGCCGCTCCAGCGGCAGGAGCATCTGCAGCTGCCCGTCTCACCCCATCCTAAAATCCGGCTGATGAGCGAGAAGATGGCGGAAGAGCCCGCCGCCTGGCAGACGCTGGCACAGTGGGCGAGCCACTTTGCGATGAGCGAACGTAATCTGGCGCGGCTGGTGGTGAAAGAGACCGGCTTAAGCTTTCGACGCTGGCGTCACCAGCTGCAGCTGATTTTGGCGTTACAGCATCTGATAAGCGGGAAATCGGTTCAGCAGGCGGCACAGTCGCTGGGCTACGACTCTACCACCGCGTTTATTACCATGTTCAGGAAGGGGCTGGGCCAGACGCCGGCACGTTATATGGCCAGCCTGACTATGACTTCCCGATAAACAGGGAAACCAGCCCTGCCGCAATCAGCGGGCCCACCGGCACGCCGCGAAAGAGCGCCACGCCCAACACGGTACCCACCAGCAGGCCGGCAACCAGTGAAGGCTGGCTGCTCATCAGCGTAACGCCGCGCCCGCCCAGCCACGAGACAAAAATGCCTACCGCGATCGCCACCAGCGATTTCCAGTTCACAAACGAGTGTAGTAACGTCGAGGCGGGAAGCGTTCCGCCGGCAATGGGCGCCATCACCCCGATGGTTAAAATGATGATCCCGATGGTGAGGCCTTGCTTTTCTATCCACGGGAAAAAGGTGTTTAACGGGGTCACGCGCACAATAATCAGCACCAGAATCGAGATGGCGACTGTGGTGTTATGGCTGATAAACCCGAGCGCGGCGAGAGCCAGAAGAATGAGCAGAGTAGGGTCAAACATGGGAAGTCCTTGCCAGAATAGTTACCCTGCTTACTGTACGCGGAAAAGCGGCGGAAGACAGTTTTAAAAAGATTCTCTTGCTGTCATAACCTTGTCATTTACGCGGATTAAAACGAAGGCAGGTATCGCAACGGGGCCGCCATCATGAACGATCACATGTTTGTTGAAGCGCTGATCATCTCCTCATCGTTTTTCGCTATTGCCGCGATTCTCGTCGCCTCCGTCCTGTTTCTGGAACGAAAAGGCTGACAGCGCCGTCACGACGACGCTTTATGGAAGTTAACAAGCTCAGGACGGGCAATGCGCAGGTAATCCTGGGTATCCATAATCACGGATTTCTCCAGTAAGCCGGCGTTAAAGGCGATTTCGTCGAAACGCTCAAACAGCAGCGGGTCTGCAACCAGCGCTAAATCAGGATGGAAGCTAAAGGGCGGGATAGCGCCAAAAACGCAGGCGGTAAGGGTATCAACCTCGGCCGGGCTGGCGAGGGAAGCCTTAAGCCCGCCAAAATGGCTGGCAAGCTGGCTCAGATCGGCCTGCAGGTCTGCGGCCAGAATCGCCAGTACGTGTTTTTTAACGCCGTTGCCCTTCACTTTGCAGACCAGGGCTTTTGCACCCTGGCGCAGATCGGTCCCGCGAATTTCACTCACCGCTTCACATTTCCCGACCGCCTCATGCTCCATGACGCGAAAACGCGCGCCCTGCTCGGTGAGTAAGGTAATCAGCTTCTGGTGGGTTCCTGCCCCAATAGCGTCGTCAGTCATCACAATTTTCCCGGTGATAATCCAGTATGCAGCTTGCTACATTAGCACGGGATGAACGGGGTCGAAAGAAAACAGCCAGCGGATTCGCTGGCTGTGGGGTTATACGTTGCTGGTCGCAGATTGCTTGTGGAAGAGCTCTCTGAATACCGGATAAATATCATCCTGATCGCGGATATGCTGCATTGCAAAGTTATCGAACATGGACTGTAGATGTTCATACTCCCGCCACAGGGTCTGGTGAGCGCGACGGGTGATTTCGATATAGCTGTAGTAACGCACCACCGGCAGAATTTTCTTCGCCAGGATCTCGTGACACAGCGGTGAGTCGTCGGCCCAGTTGTCGCCATCCGACGCCTGCGCGGCATAAATGTTCCACTGCGCCGGGTCATAACGCTCTTTCACCACTTCGTCCATCAGTTTCAACGCACTTGATACGATGGTCCCCCCGGTCTCCTGAGAGTAGAAGAACTCATGTTCATCCACCTCTTTCGCCTGGGTGTGATGGCGGATATAAACCACTTCCACGTTCTTATAGGTTCTGCTCAGGAACAGGTAGAGCAGAATATAAAAACGTTTCGCCATATCCTTGGTGGCCTGGTCCATTGAGCCGGAGACGTCCATCAGACAGAACATGACCGCCTGGCTGGAGGGTTCAGGGCGTTTTTCGTAGTTCTTATAGCGCAGGTCGAAAGTGTCGATAAACGGCACGCGGTCGATCTTTGCTCTTAACTCGGCAATCTCTTTACGCAGGCGCTCCTCTTCCAGCAGCTGCGCCGGCTCCGTGTTTTCCACGACCTTCAGGCTGCTCTCCAGCTCGCGCAGCTCACGACGTTTGCCTGCCGTCATGGCCGTGCGGCGCGCCAGAGAATTCTGCAACGAACGCACAACACTGATATTGGCGGGCACGCCGTTGGCGGTATAGCCCGCGCGATGGGTTTTGTACTCATTAAGCTGACGATGCTGATTTTTTTTCAGGTTCGGCAGCGCAAGGTCCTCGAACAGCAGGTCGAGATATTCATCTTTCGAAATCTGGAAAACGAACTCATCCTGACCTTCACCGTCCTGGCTGGCCTGTCCCTGACCGCTTCCTGAACCACCACCGCCGCCCTGAGGGCGCTCAATTCTGTCGTTCTGAACAAAGTGGTCATTACCTGGGTGTACGCGATGGCGCAGGCCCCCGCGCCCCTGATGAAACATCGGTTCGCTGATGTCATCGGTAGGGATGGAGACAGACTCGCCGCTGTCGACGTCGGTCACCGAGCGTTTGTTGATGGCCTCGGAGATCGACTGTTTAATTTGCGCTTTATAACGGCGCAAGAAGCGCTGGCGGTTCACCGTGCTCTTGTTTTTGCCGTTAAGACGCCGGTCAATAAACCAGGTCATATACCCCCCGTACTGCATTTGCCAACTTGCGTTTTTGTTGGCCCGGCAGGCGCAGGCGCTACCGGGCACTTGTTTTAAGACGATTTACGCACGCGCAGATACCATTCGCAGAGCAGGCGAACCTGCTTGCGGGTGTAGCCTTTTTCCATCATACGGTCGACAAAATCGTCGTGTTTCTTCTGCTCGTCGGTTGAGGTTTTGGTGTTAAACGAGATCACCGGCAGCAGCTCTTCGGTATTGGAGAACATTTTCTTCTCAATGACCGTGCGCAGCTTCTCGTAGCTGGTCCAGTTCGGATTGCGACCGTTGTTATGCGCTCTGGCGCGCAGGACGAAGTTCACAATCTCATTACGGAAGTCTTTCGGGTTGCTGATCCCGGCAGGCTTCTCAATTTTTTCCAGCTCCGCGTTCAGGGATTCACGGTCAAACAGCTGGCCGGTATCCGGGTCGCGGTACTCCTGATCCTGAATCCAGAAGTCAGCGTAGGTGACATAGCGGTCGAAAATGTTCTGCCCGTATTCTGAGTAGGATTCCAGATAGGCCGTCTGGATCTCTTTGCCGATGAACTCAGCGTATTTCGGAATCAGGTAGCCTTTCAGGAACTCAAGGTAGCGTTCAGCCTGCTCCTGCGGGAACTGCTCGCGCTCAATTTGCTGCTCCAGCACGTAGAACAGGTGAACCGGGTTGGCCGCCACTTCCGCATGGTCGAAGTTAAAGACGCGGGAGAGGATCTTAAACGCGAAACGCGTGGACAGACCGTTCATCCCCTCATCGACCCCGGCGTAGTCACGGTATTCCTGATAGGACTTCGCTTTCGGATCGGTATCTTTCAGACTTTCACCGTCATAGACGCGCATTTTCGAATAGATGCTGGAGTTTTCCGGCTCTTTCAGGCGCGACAGGATGGAGAAGCGCGAGAGCGTTTCCAGCGTACCCGGGGCGCATGGCGCGTGTACCAGCTCGCTGTGGTTAAGCAGTTTCTCGTAAATTTTGATCTCTTCGGAGATCCGCAGGCAATAAGGCACCTTGACGATGTAAACGCGGTCAAGGAAGGCCTCATTGTTTTTATTATTACGGAAGGTCACCCATTCTGATTCGTTAGAGTGGGCGAGAATGATGCCGTTAAACGGCAGGGCGGAAATACCTTCCGTCCCGTTGTAGTTCCCTTCCTGGGTCGCTGTCAGCAGAGGATGCAGCACTTTAATCGGTGCTTTAAACATCTCAACGAATTCCATAATCCCCTGGTTGGCGCGGCACAGCGCACCGGAATAGCCATAGGCATCCGGGTCGTTTTGCGCGTAGTTTTCCAGCTTACGGATATCGACTTTGCCCACCAGCGCCGAGATATCCTGGTTGTTCTCATCACCCGGTTCCGTTTTGGCGATAGCGATCTGCTCCAGTATGGATGGCCATACTTTCACCACTCGGAACTTAGTGATATCGCCGCCAAACTCGTGGAGGCGTTTTGCCGCCCACGGCGACATGATGGTACCGAGGTAGCGGCGCGGGATGCCAAACTCTTTATCCAGAATTTGCGCATCTTCCTGCGGATTAAACAGGCACAGCGGATGGTCGTTAACCGGGCTGCGTTCGCCGTTGGCGCTCAGCACATAAATCGGTACGCGCTGCATCAGCGACTTCAGGCGTTCAGCCAGCGAGGATTTACCGCCGCCGACGGGGCCGAGTAAATAGAGGATCTGTTTCTTCTCTTCCAGACCCTGGGCGGCATGCTTCAGATAGGAGACAATCTGTTCAATGGCATCTTCCATACCATAGAACTCTTCGAACGCCGGATATCGGGCGACTACCCGATTCGAAAACAGACGGGAAAGCCGTGGCTCCAGGGCAGTATCAACCATGTTTGGCTCACCGATAGCCATCAATAGCCGTTCTGCCGCATTGGCATAGGCACTGCGATCTTGCCGACAAATGGTAAGAAACTCCTGCAGTGTGAACTCTTCGTCCTTGGCAGCTTCATAGCGCTGGCGATAGTGATCGAATATATTCATGGCATGCCGTCCTTTCGTTTTTTAGCACAGGATAAGAGCCGTTCGTATGAGTAGTGGAGGCTCCCGGAAGAGAATCTCTCGCACCCCACTGCCAGAGCAGCAACCTGTGTGCCAGGTCAGACGCTAAGAACCGCAGGTGTTCAGGAAAACTCTTCTTAAATTTAAGCGTAGATGGCATTTGCCAAACTTGCATGCTGAGAAAAACTAATTTCAATGACATATCAATAACTCATCCAAAAATTTCCACCTGAGTTATAAGGCTTAAGGACGTTTTTCATTCAGCGGTCATATAAATGAAAGCGGGCTGTCATCTGAAAAGTTAAAAATAATGGGTTAATCAGACTGATTAGCAGGCAAAAAATTTTGGGATGTACGGGAATGGCGGTTACACTTCACCCGCTGATTATTTGACTACAGGAAAGAATGGATTGTGACCAAACTCAAACTTCTGGCATTGGGCATCCTTGCCGCGACCGCAGTTAGCACCGCTCAGGCGGAAAGTCAGTGGACGGTGGGCGCGGGCGTTGGCGTCATTAACAGCCCATACAAACAGTATGACCGCGATGTTTATCCTGTTCCCGTTATCACCTATGAAGGCGATAATTTCTGGTTCCGTGGTCTCGGCGGCGGCTACTATCTCTGGAACGATACGGCCGATAAGCTATCTATCATGGCCTACTACGATCCAACGCACTTCAAGCCGGGAGACAGCGACAGCCATGCGCTTCGCCAGCTCGACAAGCGCAAAAGCTCTATGATGGCCGGGCTTTCGTACGTGCATAACACCCAGTATGGCTTCCTGCGTACGGCCCTGGCGGGTGATACGCTTGATAACAGCAACGGCTTTATCTGGGATCTGGCCTGGCTGTACCGCTATACCAACGGTGGGCTCACCCTGACGCCGGGTATCGGGGTGCAGTACAACAGTGAAAACTACAACGACTACTACTACGGCGTCTCTAAAAACGAGTCCCGCCGCAGTGGGCTGAAAAGCTACAGCGCTGATGACGGCTGGGATCCTTACCTGGAGCTGACCGCGAGCTATAACTTCCTTGGCGACTGGAACGTCTACGGTACCGGTCGTTACGAGCGTCTGAGCGACGAAGTGAAGGATAGCCCGATGGTCGATAAGTCCTGGGCTGGCATCTTCTCTGTGGGTGTGACCTACAAGTTCTGATTGTGCATTATTTTAGTGCAATCTTTGCATCAAAACGGGGCGCTTGCGCCCCGTTTGCTTTTGCGTGGTGCGGCGGCATTATCGCTTAACGATGCGGATCGTCTGTCCTAAACGAGACGGCTTTTCTTCACTCGCTTTCTGCGGGGTGGTCACGCAGGCCGTTTCCACGCAGACGAACGTTTTATAACCGTCGTCAGGCACGTCGGCCATGCTTACAGACAGAGCAGGACCCGGGTTCCAGCCCACCACGTTGCTGTGATGGTGATGGACCACCTCAATGCTGCGGTTCAGGGCACCGTCGTGGATCACGCTGCATGCTTCCGGATGCAGATAGACGCGGTCGGTACGGTCAGGGAACGCCTGAACGCCGTCGCTCAGTTTGCCTTCTTTGGCGTTATCCACTTTATCGATAAAGGTATCGCCAAGGCCGCTCACTTTCACTGCGCTGATATCACCCACGTTGAAGTAGGTATGCAGGGCCGAGGTGGTGTCGAACTCGCCGTGGGCTTCCAGCTCAATTTCGCAGGTTTTACCCAGCTTGAAGCGGGCATACAGGGTGAACTCGTGCGGCCACAGGGCGCGGGTCTCGTCATTTGCCTGCAGCTCAAAGGTCAGCACGGCGCCGTTATCGTCTTCGTTATGCGCTTTCAGCGTCCACTGCTGGTTGCGGGCAAAACCGTGAGAAGGCAAACCCGGCTGTGCAGACGGGCCAAACCACGGCCAGCAGATCGGTACGCCACCGCGAATAGCCGCCCCTTTTTTGAAGGAGGTCGCATCGCTCAGCCACAAACCTTCGGCTTCGCCTTCCGGTTTCCAGGAGAGCAGGTGAGCGCCGTTCAGCGCCACGGACGCTTTAACGCGGGGATGGTCAACGACGATAACGTCGGCACCGTCAATCTGACGGCGGGAGAGCACAGGGGTAAGTTGTTCGACTACCGGAAGTGCAAAAATTTTATTAATCATTAAGCAATCCTCTGTCTAAAAAACAATAAAAAAGGCGACCGAAGTCGCCTTTTTGGATCAAGCACTCATCTCAACTTATTTGGAGATGTGAGCGATCAGGTCCAGTACTTTGTTAGAGTAACCAGTTTCGTTGTCGTACCAGGAAACCAGTTTCACGAAGTTGTCGTTCAGTGCGATACCTGCTTTAGCATCGAACACGGAAGTGCACACTTCGCCGTTGAAATCGGTAGATACAACGTCGTCTTCGGTGTAACCCAGAACGCCTTTCATTGCGCCTTCGGAAGCAGCTTTGATTGCTTTCTTAATTTCTTCATAAGAAGCAGCTTTTTCCAGACGAACAGTCAGGTCAACAACGGATACGTTAGGAGTTGGAACGCGGAACGCCATACCAGTCAGTTTGCCATTCAGTTCTGGCAGTACTTTACCTACAGCTTTAGCAGCACCGGTAGAGGATGGGATGATGTTCTGAGCCGCGCCACGGCCGCCGCGCCAGTCTTTGTGAGACGGGCCATCAACGGTTTTCTGAGTAGCGGTGGTAGCGTGAACGGTAGTCATCAGACCTTCGATGATGCCGAAGTTGTCGTTGATAACTTTAGCCAGCGGTGCCAGGCAGTTGGTGGTGCAGGATGCGTTAGAAACGATGTCCTGGCCAGCGTAAGTTTCGAAGTTTGCACCACGAACGAACATTGGGGTGTTGTCTTTGGAAGGACCGGTCAGAACAACTTTCTTCGCACCCGCAGTGATGTGTTTACGTGCAGTTTCGTCGGTCAGGAAGATACCGGTTGCTTCAGCAACAACGTCAACACCGATTTCGTTCCATTTCAGGTTAGCTGGGTCTTTCTCAGCAGTAACGCGGATGGTTTTACCGTTAACAACCAGGTGGCCGTCTTTCACTTCAACGGTGCCGTCGAAACGACCGTGAGTTGAGTCGTACTTCAGCATGTACGCCATGTATTCAGCGTCCAGGAGATCGTTGATACCAACGATTTCGATGTCAGAACGTTTCTGAGCAGCACGGAAAACAATACGGCCGATACGGCCAAAACCGTTGATACCTACTTTGATAGTCATATATTCCACCAGCTATTTGTTAGTGAATAAAAGGTTGCCTGTAAAATTACAAAAACCTTACGCAGCGTCAAGCGGAATCGTGTCAATCATTGCGACAAATCAATCCTGTGACTAACGTTTGTGCGACTGACTCGCCTCACTTTCCCTTTGAGCTTGCAACCACATGGGGGCTGCGCCCGGAATTTTAAAGGCCTCGCAGGATAAAAATGTGAACATGATCACAATTGCCTGACCGCCTTTTCGCGACACATAAGTTTAGAACAAAAGTGCACGCAAGGGTGTTAATGTTTTGTTAGAATCGGGGTTAAAAGATGTCTGTTTCTACAGCGAGATGTAAGCATATGTCGAACCAACGTAACCCTGACGATTTGAAAAAAAACCTCACAGAAATGCAGTTTTACGTGACGCAGAATCACGGAACGGAGCCGCCATTTACCGGGCGTTTGCTGCATAACAAGCGAGACGGCGTCTACCACTGTCTGGTCTGCGATGCCCCGCTGTTCAATTCACAAACGAAATACGACTCCGGCTGCGGCTGGCCGAGCTTTTACGAGCCGGTGAGCGATGACGCAATCCGCTATCTGACCGACTCGTCGCACGGTATGGTGCGCACGGAAATTCGCTGCGGCAACTGCGACGCGCACCTGGGGCATGTTTTCCCGGATGGCCCTCAGCCAACGGGCGAGCGTTTCTGCGTAAACTCAGCTTCTCTGAGCTTCAGCGACGATGAAAACGGCGACCAGATTAAGGGTTGAAAAAACGATTCAGCAAATTATTCCTTTGAAAGGGAGAGATCGTGAATATTGAGGACATGATTAACGGGATGACCCCGGAAGTTTATCAGCGTCTGGTGACCGCCGTTGAGCTGGGTAAATGGCCCGACGGAGTGGCCCTGACGCCTGAGCAAAAAGAGAACAGTTTGCAGTTGGTGATGCTGTGGCAGGCGCGCAACAACACCGATGCACAGCACATGACTATCGATACCAACGGTCAGATGGTGATGAAGAGCAAGCGCGAGCTTAAGGAAGATTTTGGCATCACGCCGAAGCCGATTGCGACCTTCAAATAACGCTCTCCGTGTGGGCCGGGTAAGCGCTAGCGCCACCCGGCACATATACCTTAGTGCTTAATCCCGAGTGATTCCGCCAGCTGTTTCGCTAACTGATTGTTATCATCAGCCCCGTACTCCCAGAACATCGCCCCGGCGAGGCCTTTCTCTTTGATGTAGTCTGCCTTGATCGCGACGGAACGCGGGTTCTCATACGAAATCGCAAACAGCGCGTTGCCATCGGAACCCTTTACCGATAGCCACGGCACCTTCGCCTGGTCGTCCCAGTGCTCGGTAAAACGCTTCTGCGGATCGTTCAGCAGCTTCTTCACGATATCGTTGTACTTCACGTAGGTATCTTTGGTCAGGTCATAACCGAGCGACTTAAACAGGCCGATCTCCTGCGGCCCGAAGTAGGGCTGGGTGACCGGATTTTTTTGCGCGTCCGGCTTGCTCCAGTCAATGCCCGGTTCAACCGCACGTTTCGGTACGCGACCGTAAAAACCGATCCCGAGGTTCATCTGCTTCGGCTTAAGTCCGGCGGCCAGATAGTTGCTCACCACAAAATCGACGCTGTATTTATCCGCGGCAGCCACCGTTGGCCAGGCGCTGGAGTCATACAGGTTCGCGTTGAAATACTGGGTGCCGTACGCCATGTCGTAGGTCATCAGGTTGATATAGTCGAGCAGGGGCGCGATGGCTTTGACATCTACCCAGCTTTTCGGACTTTCCGCATTCGCGCCCACCGCAATGGTCACCAGCTTTTTCTGCCCAAACGCCGCGCGCATCTCTTTCAACAAGGCGGTGAAGTTATCCCGATCGGCTGGCTGGCTTGCAACCAGCCCCCACGCGCCGTTAACCGGATACTCCCAGTCGAGATCGATCCCGTCCAGGCCGTATTTGTCGACAATTTCCTGCGCGGAGCGGATAAACACTGCGCGACTCTCTTTGGTTGCCGCCGCGCCAGAGAAACCACGCGCGCCCCAGCCGCCAACGGAGAGCAGGACTTTCAGGTTCGGGTTTTGTTTACGCAGGGCCGGGATGAGGGCCAGATCGGACGCCACTTTTGGCGACAGCCAGATTTGATGCAGTTTCGTCGGATCTTTCAGCGCGGCGTTGGTCTCGTCTTTCTCGTCGTTATAAACAAGTCCAAACGAGTAGTTCAGATGGGTGATCTGGCGAACGTCCAGCTTATTAATATCGCCACCCGGTCCGGCGGTGACATCGCCACCCCCGTTAAAGTAGCCCACGGACATCAGCGGCGCGGCGGAAGCAAGTGACGCGCAAAGCAAGGGTAATGCTGCCAGCAGGGGCAAACGTTTCATACAAGTTCCTCTTTGACGTAATAAAAATAACCACGCCACAGAAAAGGCGTGGCGAAAAAACAGCCTGATGAGAATAGCATTGCCGTTTCGCTTGTGATGCGAGGGAGTTCACTTTATGGGGATTGGGGAAGAAATGCCGGGTGGCGGCTGCGCCTTACCCGGCTTAAAAGACTACGCCTGCGTTTCCAGCCAGTCTGCCAGCGTATACAGCGTAGCACCTTCAGCGGCCATATCCATAAACGCCTGAGCGCTGTCCTGTGGGTGAATGTTCACCCCACGACAGCCATCGGTGATGACGCTGACGGTATAGCCTAACTGGAGCGCGTCCAGCACGGTAAACTTCACGCAGTAATCCGTCGCCAGACCCAGTACGATCAGCTCCGTGATTTCATGGTGACGTAACCACGCGTCCAGCGCCGTCTTCTGACGATGCCCGTTATCGAAAAACGCGCTATAGCTGTCGATAGCCGCGTTTTCGCCTTTATGGAACACCGCGTCGATGGCTTTCTGATTCAGGAGCGGATGCAGCTCCGCGCCTTCCGTCTGCTGTACGCAGTGATCCGGCCAGAAAGTTTGCGCCAGCCCGTCGAGTTCACCCTGGGTGAACGGCTCGACGTTGTGCTGGCTGGCAAAGCTGCCGTGATTCGCCGGGTGCCAGTCCTGGCTGGCGACAACCGCTTCACTGCGTGCTTTGCACCAGTCAATCAGCGCGTTGGCCACGTCAACGGTGCTGTCACCTTCGGCGACGGCAAGCGCACCGCCCGCGCAGAAATCATTTTGCAAATCGACCAGTAGCAGGGCGCGTTGCTTCATGAGACCTCCTTATTCGTCCGGGGTCAGTTCGCCGCGCAGGTTTTGCATCATGGCGCGGCGAATGGACTGAATGTCCAGATCCTGACTCAGTAAATAGTGAAGTTTAGTCAGCGTCGCCTCAACGGTCATATCGAAGCCGCTGATCACCCCCGCGTGCGCCAGCGCGTTGCCGGTGGCATAGCCCCCCATATTCACTTTGCCGGACATGCACTGGGTCAGGTTCACGACCACAATTCCGCGCTCGCTGGCTTCCTGAAGCTCTTTCAGGAACTCGCCGTTCTGCGGAGCATTGCCCACGCCATAGGAGCGCAGGATCAGCGCTTTCACCGGCTGGCGCAGGAAGTTGCGCACCACGTCTGCGGAGATCCCCGGATAGATGGTGACCACGCCAATCGGCTGCGGGGTAATCGGATGCACGATCAGCTCGCCAGCGGTGTTTGGTGCCGGAGGCGTTCCCAGACGACGGATATG
The DNA here is from genome assembly GCF_058354905.1 of Enterobacter sp. ECC_219_Taxon_10. Taxonomy (NCBI): domain Bacteria; kingdom Pseudomonadati; phylum Pseudomonadota; class Gammaproteobacteria; order Enterobacterales; family Enterobacteriaceae; genus Enterobacter; species Enterobacter sp. ECC_219_Taxon_10. The sequence continues at coordinate 1,981,488 of NZ_CM178005.1, forward strand.
AATCCCGGCTTCCAGCAGCGGCTGCAGGTTAGGGGAGGCGAAGGCGTCAAAACCGTCGGCATGGGCTTTGGTGGTGCGGTTGCCGCGATACAGACGGTTGTTGAAGAACAGCGACACTTCGTTGATCGGGTAATTGGCCGCCACGTACAGGGAGTTCAGCAGGTTGATCTGCCCGTCAGAGCGCAGCTCGGCCAGCGGAATTTGCGACCCGGTGACGATCACCGGCTTGCTCAGGTTCTCCAGCATGAAGGAGAGTGCCGAAGCGGTGAACGCCATGGTGTCGGTGCCGTGCAGGATCACGAAGCCGTCGTACTGGTCGTAATGGGCTTTAATGTCATCCGCAATGTGCTGCCAGTCTTCCGGCGTCATGTCGGAGGAGTCCATCAGCGGCTCGTATTCATGGATGGTAAAGTCAGGCATTTCCGGACGGTGGAATTCAGGCATCAGCGCAAGCTGACGCTGCAGGTGGCCGGAGACCGGAATATAGCCGTTTTCAGAGCGCTGCATCCCGATGGTACCGCCAGTGTAGGCGACATAAATCGATTTCTTCTGCATGGTAGTGAGTTCTTGTTCTTCAAAAGAAAAAATCCCCTCTTCACGGGAAGAGGGGACGGTTTTTAACGGACGTTCGCGCAGGTCAGGCAAAACGCGTAACGGCTTTGTGGATCGTTGAAGGCCGCGAGCTTATCGCTTTCCACCTTCATTGCTTTCGCAGCCGTGGCCACCGGGGCAGGCAGGTACGCCTGCAGCGCCTCCGGCAGCATGGCGCGAACGGAAACGGACATGCTGTCCATCACCATATCGAAGAACGACGGCTCGTCCTGGTAATACTCAATATGCCACTGCTTGAGCTTCGCCAGTTCGGCGGCTTTCTTCACCGCGTCGTCGAAGTCGCCCAGGCTGTCGACCAGACCGTTACTCTTCGCATCCTGCCCGGTCCAGACGTGGCCCTGAGCAATCTGGTCGATCTGCTCAGGCGTCTTCTTACGCGAGTCGGCAACCAGCGTGATAAAGCGCTTATAGCCGTTCTCAATGCTCAGCTGCATCATCTCTGAAACTTCCGGCGGCAGGGATTTGGTCATCGACACATCCGCCAGCGGCGACGTGGAAACGCCATCGGTATGCACGCCCAGATAATCCAGACTGTTTTCCACGGTATTAATCACCCCGAAGATGCCGATCGAGCCGGTCAGCGTGCTTGGGTTCGCCACAATGTAGTTGGCAGGCGTGGAGATCCAGTATCCGCCAGACGCGGCCATACCACCCATGGATACGACGACAGGCTTGCCGGCGGCACGCGCCGCGGCCAGTTCAGCGCGGATCACCTCGGAGGCGCTGACGCTGCCGCCAGGGCTGTTGACGCGCAGAACAATCGCTTTCACTTTCGGGTCAAGGCGTGCGTCGCGGATTTGCGACGCGGTGGTGTCACCGCCGACGTTGCCCGGCGTTTCCTGACCGTCCATAATGGCGCCGTTAGCAAAGACCACGGCTACGCTGTCACCGCTATCGTCCGGCTTTTTCGCAGCATAGTCATACATGCTGATGGCGCTGTAGTTTTTGTCCTCTTTGCTCCAGCCAAACTGTTTGGTCAGGGCCTTTTCGATATCCGCACTGGTGCCCAGCGCGTCAACCAGCTTATTGTCGAGCGCGTATTTCGCAGTATCGCCGTCGACCTTACGCAGCCCGTCCAGCACGCCGCGAGCGCCAGGGAACACCTGCTCAGCGGTAATTTGACGGTTAGCGGCAACGGTGCCGAGATAGTTCTGCCACAGCTCGCCAATCCAGCGGCTGTCTGCTTCACGGGCGGCAGGAGACATATCGTCGCGGATAAACGGCTCCACGGCAGATTTATAGGTGCCGACGCGGAAGACGTGGGTGGTGACCTTCAGCTTGTCGAGCAGCGATTTGTAGTACAGGCCGTTGGTGGCAAAGCCGTGCAGATCGACCGTCCCCTGCGGAGAAAGCCAGATCTTATTGGCGAAGCTCGCCAGATAATATTGCCCCTGGCTGTAGCTGTCGCCCACGGCAATCACCGGCTTGCCGCTGTCGCGGAATTCGCGCAGCGCTTTCCCGATGTACTGCATGGAAGGCTGGTCGCCGCCGGCAAAATCTTTCAGATCCAGCACGATCCCGGTGATGTTACGGTCGTCTTTGGCCTGTCGGATGGTATCGACGATATCGAACAGGGAGTTCTCCTGCAGGCGGTCTGACGTCGCGCCAAACAGCTGTCGGCTGATAACCCCCAGACGGTTGCTGGTGGACGGTTTATCAACGATCACGCCGGTGATATCGAGTAACAGGGCCCCGCGAGTCGAATGCTGAGCCTGATTCGCGTTGCTGATATGCATCCAGATGCCCGCGCAAACCAGAACCAGCAGGATGAAGAAGATATTCATCACCAGGTTGCGGACGAAGTTGAGCAGTCGCCACGTCCATTTAAAGAAACCGGCAAAGATTCGCCAAAGGGTTCGCATGTATTCTCCCTAACCAGAAAATGACTGTTTCCGTCGCCACTGGACGGTAATGTTGGGTTATCGTAATGACCCAACCGCCACTTGTCAGCAGGAATCGCCTGCCAGGCTGTAACAAAATCTGCCGTCGTGTTAATTTTGTGAGTAAATTTCAAGAAAGGAGTTAACCAATGGATGCACTCGAACTGCTTGTTAACCGTCGTAGCGCGTCACGTCTGGCCGAACCTGCCCCTGTGGGCGAGCAGCTGGAAAACATTCTGCGTGCCGGCATGCGTGCCCCGGATCACGGCACGCTGCAGCCATGGCACTTCTTTGTGATTGAGGGTGAAGGCCGCGAACGTTTCAGTCAGTTGCTGGAGCAGGGGGCGATTGCCGCTGGGCAGGATGAGAAGGGGATTGATAAAGCTCGCAACGCGCCGTTCCGCGCCCCGATGATCGTTACCGTCGTGGCCAAATGCCAGGCCGACCATAAGGTGCCGGTCTGGGAGCAGGAAATGTCTGCTGGCTGTGCGGTGATGGCGATGCAAATGGCCGCCGTTGCGCAGGGGTTTAACGGTATCTGGCGCACCGGTCCGCTGACCGAGAGCGCTGCCGTGCGGGCAGGATTCTCCTGCGGTGAGCACGACAAAATTGTCGGCTTCCTCTACCTCGGTACCCCACAGCTTAAAGCCTCCAGCACCATTAGCGTGCCGGACACCACGCCTTTCGTCAGCCGTTTCTGATAACGCGCGCTAAACTGTCTGGATTCTGAGCATCTGCCGCAGAATTCAGACAGTCATACTTACCTCTTTATGGAATGAGCGCTACCATAGCGCGATTGAGATGACAGGAGACGTCCATGAGCGAGCAAACCATTCGTTTAACGCAGTACAGCCACGGAGCCGGTTGCGGTTGTAAAATTTCCCCTAAAGTGCTGGAGACCATTCTGCACAGCGAACAGGCGAAGTTTGTCGACCCGAACCTGCTTGTCGGCAATGAAACGCGTGACGATGCGGCGGTTTATGACTTAGGTAACGGTACCAGCATTATCAGCACCACTGACTTCTTTATGCCGATTGTCGACAACCCGTTCGACTTCGGGCGCATTGCGGCCACCAACGCCATCAGCGATATCTTCGCCATGGGCGGTAAGCCGATCATGGCGATCGCCATTCTGGGCTGGCCGATCAACACCATTCCACCGGAAATCGCCCGCGAGGTGATTGATGGTGGGCGTTTCGCCTGTCAGCAGGCGGGAATTGCCCTGGCCGGCGGCCACTCGATTGATGCGCCGGAGCCGATCTTCGGCCTGGCCGTGACGGGCGTGGTGCCGACCGAGCGCGTGAAGCGCAACAGTACCGCGCAGGCGGGCTGCAGGCTCTTCCTCACCAAGCCGCTGGGCATTGGCGTGCTTACCACCGCCGAGAAAAAATCCCTGCTGAAACCAGAGCACAAAGGCCTGGCAACGGAAGTGATGTGCCAGATGAACCTCGCCGGTGCGGCGTTCGCCAATATCGACGGCGTGAAGGCGATGACCGACGTCACCGGTTTTGGCCTGCTGGGGCACCTCTCTGAGGTCTGTCAGGGCGCAGGCGTGCAGGCGCAGGTCTGGTATCAGGACGTGCCGAAGCTGCCGGGCGTGGAGGAGTACATTGCCCAGGGCGCGGTCCCGGGCGGTACCCAGCGCAATTTCGCCAGCTACGGTCACCTGATGGGCGAAATGCCTGAGGAGTGGCGCAACCTGCTGTGCGATCCGCAAACTTCCGGCGGTCTGCTGCTGGCGGTCACGCCGGAATCCGAAGCCGAGGTACAGGCAACCGCGGCCGAGTTTGGCATCACCCTGACGGCGATCGGCGAGCTGGTGACCGCGCGCGGTGGCCGACCGATGATTGAGATCCGTTAATTCGATGCGGTTGTTTATTGCCGAAAAGCCGAGCCTGGCCCGAGCCATCGCCGACGTGCTGCCTAAGCCGCATCGCAAAGGCGACGGCTTTATCGAATGCGGTAACGGACAGGTGGTGACCTGGTGTATCGGCCACCTGCTTGAGCAGGCGCAACCGGACGTCTACGACAGCCGCTACGCCCGCTGGAACCTCAACGATCTGCCGATTGTGCCGGAAAAGTGGCGCCTTCAGCCTCGCCCGTCCGTTACCAAACAGCTCAACGTTATTAAACGTTTTCTGCACGAAGCGACGGAAGTGGTCCACGCGGGTGACCCGGACAGAGAGGGGCAGCTGCTGGTGGACGAAGTGCTGGACTATCTTGAGCTGGCGCCGGAAAAGCGCCAGCAGGTGCAGCGCTGCCTGATCAACGACCTCAACCCGCAGGCGGTTGAGCGTGCCATTTCGCGTCTGCGTGCCAACAGCGAATTTATCCCGCTGTGCGTCTCCGCGCTGGCGCGTGCACGCGCCGACTGGCTGTACGGGATCAACATGACCCGCGCCTACACTATCCTCGGTCGCAACGCGGGCTATCAGGGCGTGCTCTCCGTGGGCCGCGTGCAGACGCCGGTGCTGGGGCTGGTGGTGCGTCGCGATGAAGAGATTGAGAACTTCGTCGCCAAAGATTTCTTTGAAGTGAAAGCCCACATCGTCACGCCAAAAGACGAACGCTTTACCGCCGTCTGGCAGCCGAGCGATGCCTGCGAGTCGTATCAGGACGAAGAGGGGCGGCTGCTGCACCGTCCGCTGGCGGAGCACGTGGTCAACCGTATTACCGGCCAGCCCGCTATCGTCACCAGCTATAACGATAAACGGGAATCAGAACCCGCGCCGCTGCCGTTCTCCCTTTCTGCTCTACAGATTGAGGCCGCGAAGCGCTTTGGTCTCAGCGCGCAGAACGTGCTGGACATCTGTCAGAAGCTTTACGAAACCCACAAGCTGATCACCTATCCGCGTTCGGACAGCCGCTATCTGCCGGAAGAGCACTTTGCCGGACGCCACTCGGTGATGAACGCCATCGGCGTCCACGCGCCGGATCTGCTCCCGCAGCCCGTCGTTAACCCGGATACCCATAACCGCTGCTGGGATGACAAAAAGGTGGATGCCCACCACGCGATTATCCCGACGGCGCGTGCCAGCAGCGTCAACCTGACCGATAACGAAGCGAAGGTGTATAACCTGATCGCCCGTCAGTACCTGATGCAGTTCTGCCCGGACGCGGTATTCCGTAAATGCGTGATTGAGCTTGAGATTGCCAAAGGCAAGTTTATCGCCAAGGCGCGTTTCCTTGCGGAAGCTGGCTGGCGCACGCTGCTCGGCAACAAAGAGCGCGACGAGGAGAACGATGGCACGCCGCTGCCGGTGGTGGCGAAAGATGACGAACTGCTGTGTGAAAAAGGCGAAGTGGTTGAACGACAGACCCAGCCGCCGCGCCACTTCACCGATGCGACGCTGCTTTCCGCCATGACCGGGATCGCCCGCTTTGTGCAGGATAAAGATCTGAAGAAGATCCTGCGCGCCACCGACGGTCTGGGTACGGAAGCGACCCGCGCGGGGATCATCGAGCTGCTCTTTAAGCGTGGTTTCCTGGAGAAAAAGGGACGCTATATTCACTCAACGGAACCGGGCCGGGCGCTAATTCACTCTCTGCCGGAGCTGGCCGCCCGGCCGGACATGACCGCACACTGGGAATCGGTGCTGACGCAGATCAGCGAGAAGCAGTGTCGTTACCAGGACTTTATGCAGCCGCTGGTCGGGACGCTTTACCAGCTGATCGATCAGGCTCGCAGCACGCCGGTGAAAACGTTCAGAGGGATGGTTGCACCCGGTGGCGGTGCGAAGAAACCGTTCAAGAAGAAAAAGAGCGCGGCCTGATACGCCCGGTTTTCTCCCTCTCCCTGTGGGAGAGGGCCGGGGTGAGGGCACCCGGCCGTACGATATAAACCTTAAATCACACCCTGCCCAATCATCGCATCCGCTACCTTCACGAACCCGGCGATATTCGCGCCGCGCACGTAGTTGGTCTGCGACGCTTCACCGCCGTACTCCACGCAGGCGTGGTGAATATCCAGCATGATGTGGTGCAGGCGTGCATCCACTTTCTCCGCCTTCCAGCCGAGACGCGCGGCGTTTTGCGCCATCTCCAGACCGGAGGTCGCCACGCCGCCCGCGTTAGCGGCCTTGCCCGGCGCAAACAGCACGCCCGCCTCCAGGAACAGATCCGTCGCCTCGATAGTGGTCGGCATATTCGCCCCTTCGGCCACCGCCTTCACGCCGTTGGTAATCAGCGTGCGCGCGGCGTCCGCGTCCAGCTCGTTTTGCGTGGCGCACGGCAGGGCGATATCCACCGGCACGCCCCACGGCTGTTTACCTTCCAGATACGTCAGGCCAAACTCCGCGGCATAATCGGCAAGTCTGCCATCGCGGCTGGCTTTGATTTCGCACAGGCGCGCCAGCTTCTCAGCCGTAAAGCCCGCTTCATCCACTACCGTGCCCTTAGAGTCGGAGGCCGTCACCACGCGGGCGCCAAACTGCATCGCTTTTTCGATAGCGTACTGCGCCACGTTACCGGAGCCGGAAACCGCCACGCGCATCCCTTCAAAACCTAAGCCGTGACGCTTGAGCATTGCCTCGGTGAAGTAAACCAGGCCGTAGCCGGTCGCCTCCGGGCGGATCAGACTGCCGCCAAACGATAGTCCTTTGCCGGTAAAGACGCAGGCGCTGTTATTGGAGAGTTTTTTCATCATCCCGGCCATAAAGCCCACTTCGCGGGCCCCCACGCCGATATCCCCCGCCGGTACGTCGGTGTCCGGGCCGAGGTGGCGGTAGAGCTCGGTCATCAGCGCCTGACAGAAACGCATCACTTCGCCTTCGCTTTTGCCTTTGGGATCGAAATCACTCCCGCCTTTACCGCCGCCCATTGGCAGGGTGGTGAGCGCGTTTTTAAACGTCTGCTCAAAGCCGAGGAATTTCAGAATCGACAGGTTCACGGAAGGGTGGAAGCGCATACCGCCCTTAAACGGACCGATGGCGGAGTTAAACTGCACGCGCCAGGCGCGGTTGACCTGCACCTGGTTGCGGTCATCCACCCAGGTCACGCGGAACTGGATCACGCGTTCTGGCTCAACCAGACGTTCCAGCAGCGACAGTTGACGATAGCGCGGGTTTTCTTCAAGGAACGGCCAGAGGGTGGTCATTACTTCACGAACAGCCTGAGCAAATTCGCTTTGGTGCGGGTCGCGCTGCTGAACATGGGCAAGGAAACTTTCCAGAGAGCGTGTCTGATCCATAGATATAAGAACCTCTTATAGTAATTTATGTCTGTTGCTTATGCGATTTGTGTTGTTTTTTTGACTATACCACCCGTACCGCTTTGTGAAGCAAGCGGAAATGTATGCCGAAAGGGAAATTAATGACCCGGGCCGCGTCATAACAAAAAGCGATGACGCGCTAAATTAAAGATTCTGCCCGATTTACCGTTATAGTCATTAACAGGAGACAACAGGAAGAGAACTCTATGAACCGTTACGTGATGGCCGCGTTATCATTGATGTTGACCGCAGGCGCGCAGGCTGACCGCATTCGTCCGGATGTAGAAGTGAATGTGCCGCCGGAGGTGTTTAGCTCCAGCGGCCAGCGCGCGCAGCCGTGTAACCAGTGCTGCATCTACCAGGATCAAAACTATTCTGAAGGGGCCGTCGTGAAGGCCGATGGCGTGCTGCTCCAGTGCCAGCGCGATGAACGTACCATCAGCACGAATCCGCTGGTCTGGCGGCGCGTAAAAGAATAAACGCCTCCAGCAGCGGGATATCCGCAGGGGCCAGGCTGTAGCAAAGCGCCTCTTCCGGCGTACACCACACCAGCGCGCTGTGGTAGTGCGCCGTTAACTCTCCGCTGAAGGTAGGCACGTGCCAGGCATGCAGGTTGATTAACCGCTGTGATACCTCGCGCTGATGGCTTGCCACGTACTGCTCAGGCTGCGCCTCAATACCCAGCTCTTCACGCAGCTCGCGGATAAGCGCCTCGGGATGGGTTTCTCCGGCCTCCACTTTGCCGCCAGCGAACTCCCACATACCCGGCTGGTCGGCGTGAGCAGGGCGCTGCGCCAGTAAAATTTTGTCGTCTTTTTCGATGATGGCCGCAACGACATCGACTGTTTTTAGCATGGTCGTCAATACTTGATAGCGAAAAACGCCATATTATCGTGCCCTTTCAAAGAGTCCAGCCATCAGGAGAATCAGGTGAAAGAGACGTCCACCTGGGTAGAGCCCATCCCAACCCTTCCGGCGAGCGTAAAACCCATTGCCGCCGCGCAGCGAAAACACTTCGGCGCCGTGCTGAACCCCACGCGCTGGTGGGGACGCATGCCGCGTCTGTTCTGGCTGGTCGCCTTGTTCGTGGCCTTTCTGGAGCGCAGAAAAGCGCGCCTGACGCCAGTGCTGCGCTCGCTGCTCATGACGCGCGTATCGCAGCTGTGCCACTGTGCGTTCTGCATTGATGCCAACAGCCTGCGCCTGGCCGAGCGCTGCGGCGCGCTGGATAAAGTCCAGGCCGTGAGCGGCTGGACTGATTCTGACTTGTTCAGTGAACAGGAGCGCGCGGCACTGGCATATGCGGAGGCGGTGACCGCCACGCCACCCCGGGTGGATGAGGCCGTCAAAACGGCGATGAAACGCCACTTTACGGATGATGCCATCACTGAAATGACGGCACTCATTGCCTTTCAGAATCTCTCGGCCCGGTTTAATGCCGCGCTGGATATTCCGGCTCAGGGGCTGTGCGCCACGTTTAAAGGGAAGCCAGATGCTTGACCGTCACCTGCACCCGCGGGTAAAGCCCGCTCTGAACCGTCTGGTTTCCATGCTGGATAAGCCGGGAATTACGCCCGACGGGCTAACGCTTGCCGGGTTTGCCATCGGCCTGCTGGCGCTGCCGTTTCTGGCCCTCGGCTGGTATCTGGCGGCGCTGGTTGCCATCGTTCTGAACCGCCTGCTGGATGGTCTGGACGGCGCGCTGGCGCGTCGGAGAGGGCTGACGGATGCGGGAGGGTTTCTGGATATCGCCCTCGATTTTCTGTTCTACGCGCTGGTGCCGTTTGGCTTTGCGCTGGCTGCACCCGCAGAGAATACGCTGGCCGCCGCCTGGCTGCTGTTTGCGTTTATCGGTACCGGCAGCAGTTTTCTGGCCTTTGCCGCGCTGGCCGCGAAGCATAATATCGACAACCCCGGCTATGCGCACAAGTCGTTTTACTATATCGGCGGGTTAACGGAAGGGACGGAAACCATCGCGCTGTTCGTGCTGTGCTGCCTGTTTCCGGCGCACTTTACGCTGTTCGCGTGGATATTCGGCGCGCTGTGCTGGCTGACCACCACAACGCGCATCTGGAGCGGCTACGTGACGCTGAAGTCACTCACCCCTTAGAGAGTGCTCTCCGGCCCGCGCTCGCCGGTAGTGACCGGGTTCTGCGGGTGGCTGCTCCATTCATACCAGCCGCCGTCATAGACGGCGACGTGCTTCCAGCCCATCGCCCGGGCGTACATAAAGGTTTCTGACGCTCGCCAGCCGGTGCCGCAGTAAAACGCGACCTGCTGTTCCGGCAGGATATTCCAGCTTTTCCACTGGGCGGCGATATCGTCCGCGCTGCGCATGGTGCCATCCGGGTTATGGAAGTCTTCCATATGGGTGGCATCGCTGCCCGCATGGCCCCAGCGGGCGCCGGCAATTTCACCTTTTGGCTTGATGTAGCTGTAGCCGCTGGTTTCGCCGATAAACTCCGGCCACGAACGAATGCTGACCAGGGAGGCATCCTGACGGTGCAGCATGCCGCGCGCCTGTTCCATATCCACCATCAGCTGCGGCTGGCCGGGGATCGGCGCGCCAAAATCAGCGGCCGGAGCTACTTTAGCGGGCATGCCGCGCTCAACTGGCAGACCGGCATCTGACCACGCCTTCCAGCCGCCATCGAGAATGCGCACATCCTTCACGCCCGCGTACAGCATAATCTGTGCCACGCGCGCGGCGGCGTAAACGTCACGGCCATACAGAATGACGGTGGTATCGTGACGGATCCCGTGCTTTGCCAGCATCGCTTTCAGCCTGTCGTCGGAGACTTTATTCCACAGCGGCTCGCTTTCCACCTCGTTAGTGTCGATGTAGCCCGCGCCGGGAATGTGGTTCAGCAGGTAAAACTTCGGCGCGCCCCAGGCAGCTTCAATTACTTTCCATTCGCCCGCCGGCGCGGCGGTCACCGGTTTACCCTGCTGGAGCTGGTGGATCCACTGCGGGTAGACGAGCTGTTCAAAGTGCGCCAGACGCTGAAGGCGGTCGGGCACCTGCAGGGCATCGCTGAGAAGCGAAACGTGGCGGTATCCGACTTTCTCCAGGCGGGCTTTCACCGCCAGGCTGGCGCCACTGTCGCCGTATAGCGCGATGGCCGTCCCCGGCGTCAGCTGATGCTGCCTGGCCCAAAGCGCAATCTGCTCGTCGCTCATTGCATCAAGCCAGGCGGCAGCCAGGTTGAGCGCTGCGGGTTCATGCCCGGATGGGCCGCTGAGGGTCTGCGGCCAGCCGTTATAGAAGGCGCTGGGGCGGGTGTCGATTGCCGCGCCGTGCTGTGCCTGAAGCTGAGACAGCGTCATCGTATTGGCCATATCAGCTGCCAGAGAGGAAAAAGAGGCGAGGCCGCAGATCAGGGCCAGCGCGGTCAGTTGAGAAACACGTTTCATCGAATAACCTGACGTCAGTAAAAGAGGGGGGCATTGTCGTCTCTCCCGAAACGGAAAACATTGCGTTAGCACATTATTGCCAGCGAGAAATCTCCATCACCTCGCCGCCGGGCGGAATATCGTCCTTGTCATGGGTGACCAGCACCACCGGAATATTGCGCGCGCGGACGGTGTCAAACACCCATGCCCGGAACGTCGTGCGTAACGCTTTATCAAGGCGGCTGAACGGTTCGTCCAGCAGCAGCGCCTGCGGCTCTGCGAGCAGGGCGCGCAGCAGGCTAACCCGGGCACGCTCGCCGCCGGAAAGCGTGGCCGGATCGCTGGCGTAATGACCGCTCAGCCCGGCGGAAGCCAGCGCCTGCTCGACCGATTCCCGACGCGCGCGTCCGACGATCCGCTCGGGCAGCGCCAGCATCAAATTTTGCCCGACGCTGAACGGGTCAAACAGCAGCGCGTCCTGAAAAAGAATGCCCAGACCGCGGGATTCGACGGGCAAACCGTCGCAGCGGCGTTCGTCGAGCCACAGTTCGCCCCGCGCCTGAAACTCGTCTGACAGCGCGCCGGCCATCCAGGCAAAAAGGGTCGATTTGCCGCTGCCGGACGGCCCCATCAGGGTGACAATCTCCCCGCGGGGTACGCAAAAATTGACCCCGCGGAAAAGCGGTTCGATGGTGAGATTGCTTACCTTCAGCATTAACGTAATCCTTGACGGTAGCGGCCCGCGAGCCGGGATAACAGCGCGGCAAGGCCGAATACGACGCCCGTGACGAGCAATAATCCCAGGGCACGGTTCGCGAGAACCGGGATGCTGCCCCCGCTGCTGAGCGCGACGGTCTCAGTGGTCAGCGTGGCGAAACGCCCCGCGCCCAGCCAGAGCGTCGGCATATATTGCGCCATGCTGACGGAAAAGCCGGTGGCAAAGGCCAGCAGCGCAGGGCGCAGCAGCATGGGGCATTTCAGCAGTAAGAATATTTTTTCCTGCCGCCAGCCGAGCGTTCTGGCGGTAAGGATAAGCCGGGGATCGATCCGCCGCCAGGCCGGTTGCAGCACCAGCAGCATCCACGGTAGCACCCACAGCAGATGGCCCCAGAGGACGGCGGCAAAGCGTCCATCGAGCCCCAGATGCAAAGCAACCGCGTATTGCCCGGTGACGAGAGGCAGGGCCGGAAGGGCGAGCGGTAACCACACCCACGCCGCGCCTCGCTGTGGCCCCAATTCCAGCCAGAGAAAAATGACGATAAGGGCGATAAGGCTCGAAAGCAGACCGAAGGAAAGGCTGATGCCCAAGGGACCCACGTTGTCCCGTTGCGCCAGCATCAACAGCACGGCGGCGCACAGGATGCCGCAGGCGGGCAGAAACCCACTGAATGCGCGTTCAGGCAGCACGATATGCGACCTGCGGCGCGTACCTGTCTGGTCCGGAATCGCGCGACGCCAGGCCTTCCACAGGCCGTACCCCAGCGCGGCAAGCGCGGCCAGCAGGCAAAGGAGCAGCAGGCACAGCAGCGTCCCTTTTGCCTGCTGCTGCGCGTCGCCCTGGCTCAGCCACTGCCAGGCCAGCACGGCCAGCGTGGGCGGGTTGCCGGGCCCGAGAACGATCGCCACGTCCACGACCGACAGCGACCACGCCAGCACCGCCAGCATCACCGCCCCGAGGACGGGCGCGATCGCCGGAAGGATCAGCCAGCTGAGCGTCTGAAAACGCCCGTAGCCGAAGGTCTGCAGGACGATCTTCTGCTGCGCGAGCCCTTTTTCCGGCAGCACGGCGTAAATCGCCCACAGCACAAACGCGCTCTCTTTGACCGCGAGCGTCAGGCCCAGCCCGGCACCGTAGCGGTCAAACGGCGGCGAACAGACGGTACAAACCTGATACAACAGACCGCCCTCGGCAAACAGCAGTAGCGCGCTGGTGGCGAAGGCTACGTGGGGGATCGCCAGCAGCCACGGCAGGCGCGTGCTGAGGCGCCGCCAGCGGTTGCCGGGCCAGAAAAGGGCCACGAGAGAAAGGGCGATAAACAAGGCCCCCAGCGTGGCGATAAGCGTTGAGACCAGCGTGGCAACGGCTGCCTGCGGCAGTTGCGGATCGTTCAGCAGCCGCTGCCAGTTCGTTACGGAAAAGGCCGGTGCGAACAGCATGGCGCCAGCGGGCAGGATCGGCAGATAAATCACCGCCATCGCCAGCCAGACAAGCCAGCTTAACGGGTGCCGTAACGACGCAGCCATTCCTGCTCCAGCGCGTTCACCCAGGCGGACTGCGGTTCCGCGAGCATCTTCGGCAGCCCCTGCGGCATATGGGCCTGCAGCTGTTTCGCTTCAACTTCGGGCAGCGTTTTCGCATCCAGCACGCTCGGGTCTCCCCAGACTGCCGGGTCGGCCTTGCGGATCTGCGCCTGCGGCGACAGCAGGAAATTGGCGACCACTTTCGCCCCCGCACTCGCGCTGGCATTGGCCGGAACAGCCACAAAATGCACGTTGCCGAGCATCCCGTCGCGAAAACCAAAGCTGTAGCTGTCGGCAGGCAGCTCGCCGCTCGCCACTTTTTGCTGCGCGTGCGCCGGGTTAAAGGTCAGCGACAGATTCAGACTGCCGCTGGCAAGCAGGGCATCCATCCGGGCGGGAGAGGGAGGGAAATCTTTTCCTTCACGCCACAGCAGTGGGTGCAGCTTATCGAGGTAGGCCCAGAGCGGCGCCGTAACCTGGGCAAACGTAGCGTCAGGCGCTTTTTGTAACGCCTCGGGATGCGCCGCAAGCGTCAGCAGCAGCTGCTCCAGAAAGGCCGTGCCGGTAAAATCGGGCGGGCGAGGATAGCTGACTTTGCCCGGGTGCTGCTGCGCGTACGCCAGCAGCGCCTGAGGATCTTCTGGCGGCGTCGGCATGCTGACCCGGCGGGCGATAAAGGTCAGCTGCGCGCCGCCCCACGGCGACTCCGCGCCGTCTGTGGGAATGGCAAAATCTTCCGTGACGGGTTTGCGGGTATCGACATAGCGCCAGTTAGGCAACCTCTGCGCCCACCCGGTTTGCAGCAGGTTAGCCTCTTTCAGGGTGCGGAAGTTTTCGCCGTTGACCCACAGCAGGTCGACCGAGCCGTTGGTCTTTCGCCCTGAAGTGGCTTCGGTCTGGATACGTTTGACCGCATCGGCGGCATCCGCCAGCGGGACGATTTTTAGCGTAATGGCATAGTGCGTTTGCATCTCACCGCTAACCCACTCAAGGTAGCGGTTGACCGCCGGATCGCCGCCCCAGGCGTTAAACCAGACGGTCTGGCCTTTGGCCTGCTGTTGAACAGTTTGCCAGCCTTCGGCGGCATAGAGGGGGGCTGCCAACAGCAGACCGGTCAGAAACGTGCAAAAACGCACACGGCGCATAATGCCTCACTTTTTAGCAGAAGGGAGATAGCGGGATAAGAGCCGGCGCGTGGCCAGCGGTAATAACCCCAGTAGTGTAAAGGCGAATACCATGCCCGGCGACAAAATATCGCGAAGCGATGCCACTTTTCCCAGCTCCCGCCCGGCGTTCAGAAAGACAACCGTCGCGGGCAGCATGGCGACCTGGCTGACCCACCAGTAGCGCCGCACCGTGATGCGTGTCAGCCCCATGAGCAAATTCACCAGAAAAAACGGGAACAGCGGCATCAGGCGCAGGGCAAAAAGATACCCCGTGCCGTCGCGAGCCATGCCGGCATTCACCGTTGTCATCTGACGGGCAAACTGCCGTTGCACCCAGTCGCGCAGCAGGTAACGGCTGGCGAGCATCGCCAGCGTGGCCCCGAGCGTGGAGGCAAACGAAACCAGCACGGTGCCTTCCCACAGCGTGAATAACGCCCCGCCCAGCAGGGTCAGAACTGCTGCGCCGGGTATTGACAGGGCGGAAACCGCAACATAAAGCGCAAAGAAGATCAGCGCGCTACGCAGCGGCGCGCGGTCGACATGGGAGAGTAACGTCTGCTGATGCGTTTTAATTCCTGCCAGAGAGAGCGTGTCAGGCGGCAGAAAGACAAATGTCATAAGAAATGCGCCCAGAAGGGCGCACAGGAAAAGTGTTTTTCGCATGTTCACGCGCGATTACAGCTTGAATTTAGCCCATACCGGCGCGTGGTCCGACGGTTTTTCCATGCTGCGGATGTCGTAGTCGATTCCGGTTTCGATGCAGCGCTCTGCCAGCGGCGTGCTGGCCAGCAGCAGATCGATACGCAGGCCGCGGTTGTCGTCAAAGCCCTTTGAGCGGTAGTCAAACCACGAGAAGCGATCCTGCGTTTCCGGGTTGGCACTGCGGAAGGTATCCACCAGGCCCCAGCCCAGCAGGCGCTCCATCCACTCACGCTCTTCCGGCAGGAAAGAACATTTGCCGGTGCGCAGCCAGCGCTTGCGGTTCTCTTCGCCGATGCCGATATCGAGATCCGTCGGGCTGATGTTCATGTCGCCCATGATCAGCACCGGATTCTCTTTTTTCAGTTCGGTCGTCAGGTAATTCTGTAGATCCTGATAAAACTTCGCTTTGGCCGGGAATTTTGTCTCGTGATCGCGGCTCTCGCCCTGCGGGAAATAGCCGTTAATGACCGTGATGTTCCCGAGCGCGGAAGGCACTTCCGCCATGATGATGCGGCGCTGCGCTTCTTCTCCGTCGCCGGGGAAGCCGCGGCGCACGGAAACCGGCGTATCTTTGGTGAGCAGCGCGACGCCATAGTGACCTTTCTGACCGTGGTAAAAGACGTTATAGCCAAGTTTCGCCACCTCTTCGAGGGGGAACATGTCGTCGTGAACCTTGGTCTCCTGCAGGCCGATCACATCTGGCTGATGTTGCTCAACAATGGCTTCAAGCTGATGGGGGCGGGCGCGCAGGCCGTTGATATTAAAAGAGACAAATTTCATAGTCGCTGCCAGTGCAAGGTGAATAGTGCATGGATGGTAGCAGAATTTGCGTCAACTGTTACCGGGTTCGACCAATAACTGCGACAGATCATGCCGGTGGTGCAATATTTGCACCATTCTGACGCGCTTCGCCCCCAAAGAGGGCGTAAATGGCCGATAAATTTCGCGAGCGATCACAATTCCAGAATTATATTTGGCCTCTGCATACTCTTTCTGATTTTCATGCGGCAAAGCGCCGCTTGTCGTAAAAATATTCACTTTTTATGCACTAAAAGTGAATAACTCCATGTTGTAACTTGTTGATATTCTGTTACCTCAACCCGTTTATGCAATTTTATCGCTGGCTGGCACGAAGGCTGCAATCTACATTCACAGTGCAAACACTCAATTATTTAACATTCAAATAACTTTTTATTTACCGGATGAGGTCGCTATGTCTCTGTCAATTACGCGTGAAAATTTCGATGAATGGATGATGCCGGTTTACGCTCCGGCGGCTTTTATTCCGGTTCGCGGGGAAGGCTCACGCCTGTGGGATCAGCAGGGTAAAGAATATATCGACTTTGCAGGTGGGATTGCGGTCAATGCGCTGGGTCATGCGCACCCTGCACTGCGTCAGGCGCTGAATGACCAGGCGGCGAAGTTCTGGCATACCGGCAATGGCTTTACCAACGAACCCGCACTGCGCCTGGCGAAAAAGCTGATTGACGCGACCTTTGCCGAAAAAGTCTTTTTCTGTAACTCCGGGGCGGAAGCCAATGAAGCGGCGCTGAAGCTGGCGCGCAAATATGCCCACGATAAGTTTGGTACGCACAAAAGTGGGATTGTGGCGTTTAAAAATGCCTTCCATGGACGCACGCTCTTTACCGTGAGCGCGGGCGGCCAGCCTTCTTATTCACAGGATTTTGCCCCGCTGCCGCCGGATATTCGCCACGGCATCTATAACGACCTGCAGTCCGCCAGCGAGCTGATTAACGACACCACCTGCGCGGTGATCGTCGAGCCGATGCAGGGCGAGGGCGGCGTGCTTCCGGCGCAAAAGGCATTCCTTCAGGGGCTGCGCGAGCTGTGCGACCGTCACAACGCGGTCCTGATCTTCGACGAAGTGCAGACCGGCGTGGGCCGCACCGGCGAGCTGTATGCCTATATGCACTACGGCGTGACGCCGGACGTGCTCTCTACCGCCAAAGCGCTGGGCGGCGGCTTCCCGATTGGCGCGACGCTGACTACCGATAAATTCGCCAGCGTGATGACCGTGGGCACGCACGGCACGACCTACGGCGGCAACCCGCTGGCGACCGCCGTCGCCGGACAGGTTCTTGACATCATTAACACACCTGAGGTGCTGAAGGGCGTTAAACAGCGTCACGAGTGGTTCGTTGAGCGCCTGAACGCCATCAACGGCAAGCTTGGCCTGTTTAAAGAAATTCGCGGTCTGGGGCTGTTAATCGGCTGCGAGCTCACCGCTGAGTTTGCCGGAAAAGCTAAACTTATTTCACAGGAAGCGGCAAAAGTGGGCGTGATGGTGCTGATTGCCGGTGCCAACGTGGTGCGTTTTGCGCCTGCGCTGATCGTCAGCGAGGAAGAGGTGCAAACCGGTCTGGACCGTTTTGCGCTGGCGTGTGAAAAGGTGAAATCCGGGGTGTCATCATGATGGTCATCCGTCCCGTTGAGCGCGACGATATCGCCGGGCTCATGCAGCTTGCCGGTAAGACGGGAGGCGGGCTGACCTCGCTTCCTGCCGATGAAAAAACGCTGTCGGCGCGCATTGAGCGCGCCCTGCAAACCTGGCAGGGGACGTTGCCAAAAAGCGAACAGGGTTACGTGTTCGTGCTGGAAGACACCGACACGGGGAGCGTGGCCGGGATTTGCGCCATCGAAGTGGCCGTCGGGCTTAACGACCCGTGGTACAACTACCGCGTCGGCACCATGGTTCATGCCTCGAAAGAGCTGAACGTCTATAACGCGCTGCCCACGCTGTTTCTCTGTAATGACCACACGGGCGCCAGCGAGCTGTGCACGCTGTTCCTCGACCCGGCGTGGCGCAAAGAGGGCAACGGCTATCTGCTCTCCAAATCTCGCTTTATGTTTATGGCCGCCTTCCGCGATCGCTTTAATGAAAAAGTGGTGGCAGAGATGCGCGGCGTGATCGACGACAAAGGCTACTCTCCCTTCTGGGAAAGCCTGGGCGAGCGCTTCTTCTCGATGGAGTTCAGCCGGGCGGACTATCTCTGCGGCACGGGCCAGAAGGCCTTTATTGCCGAGCTGATGCCTAAACATCCTATCTATACCCATTTCTTAACGCCGGAAGCGCAGGCGGTGATCGGTGAAGTGCATCCGCAAACCGCGCCTGCCCGTGCGGTGCTGGAGAAAGAGGGCTTCCGCTACCGTAACTACGTCGACATCTTTGACGGCGGACCGACGCTTGAGTGTGATATTGACCGCGTGCGCGCGATCCGCAAAAGCCGCCTGGTTGAGGTATCTGAAGGCCAGCCTGCGCCGGGTGACTGGCCGGCTTGCCTGGTGGCGAACGAAAATTACGCCAACTTCCGTGCCATGCTGGTGCGGGCCAACCCGAAATGTGAACGTCTGGTGCTGACGGCTGCTGAGCTGGATGCCCTGAAATGTAACGCCGGCGATACGGTTCGCCTGGTGCGTCTCTGCCCTGAGGAGAAAACAGCATGACATTATGGATTAACGGTGACTGGGTCACGGGCGAAGGCGAACAGCGCACAAAGACCAATCCGGTTGGAAAAGAAGTTCTCTGGAAGGGGAATGACGCCAGCGCCGCGCAGGTCGAGCAGGCCTGCCGTGCCGCGCGCCGCGCGTTTCCCGCGTGGGCAAAACAGCCTTTCACCGAGCGCCAGGGGATTGTTGAAAAGTTTGCCGGTCTGCTGGAGGCGAACAAAGCCGAACTGACGCGCATCATCGCGTCTGAAACCAGTAAACCGCGCTGGGAAGCGGCAACCGAAGTGACGGCGATGATTAATAAGATCGCCATTTCGGTCAAGGCGTACCACACCCGCACCGGCGAACAACATACCGAGATGCCGGACGGCGCGGCCACGCTGCGCCACCGTCCGCACGGCGTGCTGGCGGTGTTTGGCCCGTATAACTTCCCGGGGCATCTGCCGAATGGCCACATTGTGCCCGCGCTGCTGGCGGGCAATACCGTTATCTTCAAACCGAGCGAGCTCACGCCGTTAACCGGCGAGGCAGTGGTGAAGCTATGGGAACAGGCTGGCCTGCCGCCGGGCGTACTGAACCTCGTGCAGGGCGGACGGGAAACCGGCCAGGCGCTCAGTGCGCTGAGCGATATTGACGGCCTGCTGTTTACCGGCAGCGCCGGAACGGGTTATCAGCTGCACCGCCAGCTGGCGGGCCAGCCGGAAAAAATCCTGGCGCTGGAGATGGGGGGCAACAACCCGCTGATTGTGGAAGACCCTGACGATATCGACGCCGCGGTGCACCTGACGATCCAGTCCGCCTTTATTACCGCCGGACAGCGCTGTACCTGCGCTCGCCGCCTGCTGGTCAAGCGCGGCGCGCAGGGGGATGCCTTCCTGAAACGTCTGGTAGAGGTGAGCGCGCGTCTGGTGCCTGCCGCGTGGGATGCCGACCCGCAACCGTTTATCGGCGGGCTGATTTCAGAACAGGCCGCGCTGAACGTGCTGAAGGCCTGGCAGGACCACGTCGCGCGCGGCGCGAAAAGCCTGCTGGAGCCGAAGCAGGTTCAGCCGGGTACCTCGCTGCTGACGCCGGGCATCGTTGAGATGAGTGGCGCGAGCAACGTGCCGGATGAAGAGGTGTTTGGCCCGCTGCTGTGCGTCTGGCGTTACGACGATTTTGACGCGGCCATTGCGATGGCCAATAACACCCGCTACGGCCTGTCGAGCGGGCTGATTTCACCGCATCGCGAGAAGTTTGATCGCCTGCTGCTGGAGGCGCGCGCCGGGATCGTGAACTGGAATAAACCGCTGACCGGGGCGGCGAGCACCGCGCCGTTCGGCGGCGTAGGGGCATCCGGTAACCATCGCGCCAGCGCGTGGTATGCCGCCGATTACTGTGCGTGGCCGATGGCGAGCCTGGAAACCCCGGCGCTGACGCTGCCGGAGACGCTCAACCCGGGGCTGGACTTTAGCGAAGGGGCTCGACATGAAAGCGCGTGAAGTTAACTTTGACGGGCTGGTGGGGCTTACGCACCACTATGCCGGTCTCTCTTTTGGTAACGAAGCCTCGACGAAGCACCGTTTTCAGGTCTCCAACCCGAAACTGGCGGCGAAGCAGGGGCTGCTAAAAATGAAGGCGTTGGCGGATGCCGGTTTCCCGCAGGCGGTGATCCCGCCGCAGGAACGCCCGAACGTGGCCGTGCTGCGCCAGCTCGGTTTCACCGGCAGCGATGAGCAGGTGGTCGAAAAAGCGGGCACGCAGACGCCGCACCTGCTCTCTGCCGCGAGCTCCGCCTCCTCAATGTGGGTGGCCAACGCGGCGACCGTCGCCCCGTCAGCCGATACGCTGGATGGCAAAGTCCACCTGACGGTGGCGAACCTGAACAACAAATTCCACCGCGCCACCGAAGCGGACACCACCGAGCGCGTGCTGCGCGCTATTTTCAAGCATGACGCCCATTTTGAGGTCCATCAGGCCCTGCCGCAGGTGGCGATGTTTGGCGACGAAGGTGCGGCCAACCATAACCGTCTGGGAGGCGATTACGGCGATCCCGCCGTGCAGCTGTTCATCTACGGGCGCGAGGAGGGCGGGCATTCCGCCCCGGTCCGTTATCCAGCGCGTCAGACGCTGGCGGCCAGCCAGGCGGTGGCCCGCCTGAACCAGGTCAATCCCTCACAGGTTATTTTTGCCCAGCAGAACCCGCAGGTGATCGATCAGGGGGTGTTTCATAACGACGTGATTGCCGTGTCCAACCGCCAGGTGCTGTTCTGCCATGAGCAGGCCTTTGCCCATCAGGAGAAGCTGCTTGCCACGCTGCGCGAACGCGTGCCCGGCTTTATGCCGATTCAGGTGCCAACGCAGGCGGTCAGCGTGCAGGACGCGGTCGAAACCTATCTGTTCAACAGCCAACTGCTGAGCCGTGATGACGGTAGCATGACGCTGGTGCTGCCGCAGGAGTCCCGGGATCATCAGGGCGTGTGGCGCTATCTCACTGAACTGGTGAAGGCCGATAACCCGATTGACGAGCTTCGCGTCTTTGACCTGCGCGAAAGCATGGCCAACGGCGGTGGTCCCGCCTGTCTGCGCCTGCGGGTCGTGTTAACGTCGAATGAAATGCAGGCCGTTAACCCGGCTGTGATGATGAATGAGGCGCTGTTCAACACCCTGAACGACTGGGTAGATCGCTACTATCGCGACCGGTTAACGCAGGCCGATCTGGTCGACCCGCAGCTGCTGCGCGAAGGGCGCGAGGCGCTGGACGCGTTATCGACAATCCTGCAGCTGGGATCGGTTTATCCGTTCCAGCGCTAGAGGAGTGGGTATGGAAAATTTACTGGCGCTGACCCTGGCGGATGAAACGCCGGAACAGAGCGAGGGGGAAGGCCCCTCATTCCGCTGGCGGTGGCAGGGGCGCGGGGTGCTTGAGCTGACGCCGAGCGCAAAAAGCGATCTCTCGCTGCTGCTTTCCACTGGGATTCACGGGAATGAAACCGCACCCGTTGAGATTGTCGATGGGCTGCTGCGCGCGCTGTATCGCGGAGAAATCACCCTTGCGTGCCGCGTGCTGGTGGTGCTTGGCAACCCGCCTGCGCTGGCGCAAAACAAACGGTACCTGGTGAGTGATATTAACCGCATGTTTGGCGGTCGCTGGTCGCAGTTCCCGCAGAGCGACGAAACAGCGCGCGCTCAGTGGCTGGAGAACGTCGTGACGACGTTTTTTGCCGCGGCGGGGCCAGCGCGCTGGCATCTCGATCTGCATACGGCGATCCGCGCCTCTTACCATGTGCGCTTCGGCGTTCTGCCGCAGCGCAATCAGCCGTGGGATGAGGGCTTTTTGAGCTGGCTCGGGGATGCCGGGCTGGAGGCGCTGGTGTTCCATCAGTCGCCGGGCGGAACGTTTACGCACTTTACTTGTGAAAACTTCGGTGCGCTGTCCTGTACGCTGGAGCTGGGAAAAGCGCTACCGTTCGGACAGAACGATCTTACGCGCTTTGCGCCAACGTGTCTCGCGCTTCGGGCGCTGCTCGGTGGGACAGCTCCCGAGCACGCACATCAGCCCGTTGAGCGGTACCGGGTCGTACAGCAGATCACCCGCCGCAGCAATGCTTTCCAGCTTCATATGGCCGCGCATACCCTGAACTTCACGCCGTTTCGCAAAGGGGCGCTGCTTGCGGAAGATGGCGAAGATCGTTATGAGGTGCAGAAAACAACCGAATATGTGCTGTTCCCTAACCCCACAGTGGCGTTTGGCCTGCGAGCCGGTCTGATGCTGGAAAAACTCTCCTGACCTTTCCCCTCTCGTCATCCGGGAGGGAAGTAAAAATGTTTTCTTAGCGATTAAAGCGCTCTGACTTGTTTTACGGAATATTCCTGGCGAATTGCTTTATTATTCACCTTCACTCCGTTATACTTCCGCTAAATATCTTTAAAATCATCACGTTGAATATTTTTTGTTGCAACTCTCCACGCTTTATCCTTATTTCCTCCACATTTGGCGAAAAATTGTTTTTTACACTTTCATTGTTTTACCGTTGCTCTGACTAATTGACGATAAACCCCGTAAAGTTAATCTCGTCAACACGGCATAGCGCCGAAGAATAACTGAAAGAAAGGAAATAAATTATGCGTAAGTTTACTGCACTGTTTGTTGCTTCTACCCTGGCTCTGGGCGCTACCAGCATGGCGTTCGCCGCAGATACCGCAACCACCGCTGCCGCGCCGGCTGAGGGCAAAATGATGATGCATCATCAAGGCAAGCCGGGTATGCACCATGAAATGATGATGTTTAAAGATCTGAACCTGACGGACGCGCAGAAGCAGCAGATCCGCGAGATCATGAAAAGCCAGCGCGACCAGATGAAGCGTCCTCCGCTGGAAGAGCGCCGCGCAATGCATGACATCATTGCCAGCGACAGCTTCGATAAGGCGAAAGCTGAAGCGCAGATCGACAAAATGGCCGAGCAGCATAAAGCCCGCATGCTGGCTCACATGGAAACCCAGAACAAGATCTACAACATTCTGACTCCGGAACAGAAAAAACAGTTTAATGCCAATTTTGAGAAGCGTCTGACAGAACGTCCGGCGATGGAAGGTAAAATGCCAGCACCAACCGAATAATCGGTTCACTCTCTTAAGACCGCCGGGATCCTGTCCACAAAAGCGCAATCGCTGTGGACAGGACCGGCGGTTTTTCTATTCTGCCCTCTTGTCTGCCGCCGCCAGCGCGGTATTCTCCTGTAGTCGCTTCAGAGAATGTTTGTAGAGTCATGGCGTTAGCTTTTTTTACTAACGCTCCTCTAAGGCCTGCCCGCTCTGCTGCCGATACTGGGTCTGTGAATCTCTAACGATAACAAACAAGACTGCAAGGATAGCGATATCCTTGCCCTGGCACGGGTTGTGCCATTCAGGAGTGGTGATGGAGTTCTTTGATATTCGTAAGATGCCGGTCAGCCTCTGGCGCAATGGTGCCGGCGAAACGCGAGAAATTTGCTGTATTCCTCCCGCGACGCGCGATTTTTTCTGGCGTGCCAGTATCGCGACCATCGCCAGCAACGGCGAATTCTCCTCGTTTCCCGGTGTCGACCGGGTAATTACGCTGCTGGAAGGCGGGGAGGTGACGCTGGATGCCGGTCAGGCGTTCTGCCATACCCTTAAACAGCATCAGCCTTACAGTTTTGCCGGCGATTTGCCGGTGAAGGCGCTGCTTTCCGATGGCAGGATGGCGATGGACTTCAACATCATGACCCGGCGCGACTGCTGTCAGGCGAAGGTACGGGTTGCCGATCGTACCTTTACCACCTTTGGCTCGCGCGGAGGCGTGGTGTTTGTATTAAGCGGGGCGTGGCAGCTGGGTGATAAATTGCTGACGGCCGATCAGGGCGCCAGCTGGCAGGAGGGGACCCATACTCTGCGTCTGCTGGAGTCACAGGGTACCCTGCTGTTCAGTGAAATTAACTGGCTGCCGGGTCACTGAGCGCGATGACCTCGAACTTGCCCGCTAAGACGGGCTTGCAGAGGATTTTGTAGCCGTCGTGGTCGAATCCGGCGGGGGTGCGCAACAGGGTTGCCGCGTCGCTTAAATCATCGACAGCCCCCAGCCAGAGCCAGTTATTGACGATGTGATACTGCGTCATGGTTTCACCCACCTCTTTTAGCGCAACGGCGCCGTCCCACGGCCAGCAGTTGACGCTGATCCCCGCCAGGCCCGCGAGGAGGCGGGCGTGATGCGCCTCAAGGCTCTCTTTCCCGCAGCAGGCACCTGCGCAGCGCTTCAGCGCAGAGCGGAAACAGGCGCGGCCCCGCGTGGTGCCCTCTAACCCTAAAAGGCTGTAGCATAGCTGCAGCTCGTCGGCGAGCGCCTGGAGAGACTGCAGGGCCGCACGCTTGTTTGCGAATAATCCAAAGAGATTAGGGGCATGTGAAAAATCGACTTCGCGGGCGTACACCACCTGCGGCTTGCCGTCGGCGATCTGCAGGGAGCAGAGCTGGCGGTTGCGTCGCAGGCGCTTATTAAAGAGCGGCTGCTGCTCCTTTATCAGCCGGGCTTCCAGCAACAGCGCGCCCATTTCTCCCGCCGTCTGGAACCAGGTAATGCGTCGCGACTGGCGCAGCATGGCGGCCTCGTCCGGGGTACGCAGGTGGGATAATACCCGGCTGCGAATGTTAACGCTTTTGCCGATGTAGAGCGGCAGGGTCTCGCTTTCACCGTGAAAGATGTACACGCCCGGCTGTTTGGGCAACGCCTCAAGCCAGGGGCGGAGATGTTCGGGATATTCATAGATAGCCGCCGCTTCAAACTCAAGACGCGGGGCGGATTGACGCCTGCTCACATACTGCTCCATATACTGTTCAGGTATACAGTGTAGCAGGTGTGCTGTGGTTAAAAAAGAGCCGGGTGGCGGCTGCCCCTCACCCTAACCCTCTCCCCATAGGGGAGAGGGGATTCTCCACTGCTCGCATAAGTTTGTGGAGATGCGTTTATTTCCAGAAGTCGTCAAATACCGTAATTGGCGTGTGGCGCTTGTGCTCGGTTTTCAGATACCAGCCTTCGATAATTTTCGCGGTACCTTCATCCAGCGTTTTGCCTTCCAGATAGTCATCAATGTTGTCATAGGTAACGCCAAGGGCAGCTTCATCCGGCAGGGAAGGGCGATCGTCTTCCAGATCCGCTGTCGGTGCTTTCTTGTACAGGTGCTCAGGGCAGCCCAGCGCGGCGAGCAGCTGCTTGCCCTGTCGCTTGTTGAGACGGAAAATCGGGTTTATGTCGGTGCCGCCATCGCCGTATTTGGTGAAGAAACCGGTGATCGCTTCTGCTGCATGGTCGGTGCCTACCACAACGCCTTTGGTCATCCCGGCGATGCTGTACTGCGCTTTCATGCGCTCGCGCGCTTTCTCGTTGCCGCGCACAAAATCGCTCAACTCAATGCCCGCTTCGCGAAGCGCCTGCTCGCTTGCCAGCACCGAGCCTTTAATATTGACGGTGAGCACGCGGTCAGGCTGGATGAAGGCGATGGCATCCTGGCAGTCCTGTTCGTCCGCCTGTACGCCATAAGGCAAACGCACAGCGATAAACTGCAGCGCGTCATCGCCCGTCTCTTCGCGAAGCTCTGAAATCGCCATTTGACAGAGTTTACCGGTCAGGGTTGAGTCCTGCCCGCCGCTGATGCCCAGCACCAGGGATTTCAGGAAAGCGTTCTTTTTTAAGTACGACTTTAAAAAATCCACGCTGCGGCGGATCTCTTCATGTGCATCTATCGCAGGCTTTGCGCCCAGCGCCTGAATAATCTCTTGTTGCAGAGCCATCATGCCCTCCGTATGCAGAACATAAACAGAATGTGTTAACTGTTAAAACTAAACCTTTGGGCGGAAAACGACAAGGATCACAGTTTCGAGTGCGTTAATTTGCGGCGATTTAGCAGGTTATCGTTGTTTTATTAGAATTTTCCGAAATTCGTCTGGCATAAATCACAAAGTTGAACAATAGTACTTTTTATTCCATGCTTAGATAACACGCTGATAAACAAGAGGACGGAATATGAACAAGAACGTAGCAGGAATTCTTAGCGCAGCGGCGGTACTGACGATGCTGGCAGGGTGTACAGCTTACGATCGCACCAAGGATCAGTTTACCCAGCCCGTGGTTAAAGACGTTAAAAAAGGGATGACCCGTTCGCAGGTGGCTGCAATCGCCGGCAAGCCTTCTTCTGAAGTCACCATGATTCACGCGCGCGGTACGTGTCAGACCTATATCCTGGGTCAACGTGATGGTAAGGCAGAGACCTACTTCGTCGCGCTGGATGATACCGGACATGTGATTAACTCCGGCTATCAGACCTGTGCTGAATACGACACCGATCCGCAGGCACCTAAGGCGCAGTAACCCTGCTTGCCTGACGATGTTAATAAGCCGGCCCATGGGCCGGTTTTTTTATGCATACGTAAATCTTATTTCTTTGCGCGAATTATTTGCCTGAAATGTGAAGGGAGTCAACAAGCCAGGTCAATGAGAGACAATTTGAGTCTATCCAGAATTATCCCCTGTCTGTACCATTGCGTATACTCACTCCAACGATAAACAACAGTATGCAAGCTACCTGTCTGCCGGGACAGCGAGTCGAGTGATAGCGCGACGGCAGGTAGTCCTACAAGAGGGAAATTACGATGGAAAAGAAACATATCTACCTGTTCTGCTCAGCCGGCATGTCAACCTCGCTTCTGGTGTCAAAGATGCGCGCGCAGGCTGAAAAGTATGAAGTCCCTGTGGTGATTGAAGCGTTTCCAGAGACGCTGGCGGGCGAAAAAGGCCAGAAAGCCGATGTTGTTTTACTGGGGCCGCAAATTGCCTACATGCTGCCCGAAATTCAACGACTGTTACCGAATAAACCGGTCGAGGTGATCGACTCGGGGCTGTACGGCAAGATTGATGGTTTAGGTGTACTAAAAGCTGCTGTGGCAGCCATTAAAAAAGCTGCTAATTAATTTTTATTTTTCCCGTCAAAGAGTTATTTCACACACAATTACGCCGTAACATGCGTTACGGCATTTAAGGGTATTTTCCTATGAGTAAAGTCATCGCTTCACTTGAAAAGGTACTCCTTCCTTTTGCTGTTAAAATAGGAAAGCAGCCTCACGTTAATGCCATCAAAAACGGTTTTATTAAATTAATGCCGTTGACGCTGGCAGGGGCCATGTTCGTTTTAATTAACAACGTTTTTCTTAGCTTCGGTGAAGGTTCCTTCTTTTATTCATTAGGAATTCGGTTAGACGCTTCCACTATTGAAACCCTTAATGGTTTTAAAGCCATCGGCGGCAACGTCTATAACGGTACGTTGGGTATTATGTCGCTGATGGCGCCTTTCTTTATCGGGATGGCGCTGGCTGAAGAGCGGAAAGTGGATCCGCTGGCCGCCGGGTTATTATCCGTTGCCGCGTTTATGACCGTCACGCCATACAGCGTGGGGGAGGCGTATGCCGTCGGCGCGAACTGGCTGGGTGGCGCCAACATTATCTCCGGTATTGTTATCGGCCTGGTGGTGGCAGAAATGTTCACCTTTATTATCCGTCGCAACTGGGTCATCCGTCTGCCGGATAGCGTACCGGCCTCCGTTTCTCGTTCATTTTCCGCGTTGATCCCAGGCTTCATTATTCTCTCCATCATGGGGATTATCGCCTGGGCGCTCTCTCACTGGGGCACGAACTTCCACCAGATCATCATGGACTCTATCTCTACGCCGCTGGCGTCGATGGGTGGCGTGGTCGGTTGGGCGTATGTGATTTTCACCTCTCTGCTGTGGTTCTTCGGCGTGCATGGTTCACTGGCACTGGCCGCGCTGGACAGCGGGATTATGACCCCATGGGCACTGGAAAACGTTGCGCTTTACCAGCAGTACGGCTCCGTTGATGCGGCGCTGGCGGCAGGTAAAACCTTCCATGTGTGGGCGAAGCCGATGCTTGACTCCTATATCTTCCTGGGTGGTACCGGGGCGACCCTGGGTCTGATCATCGCGGTCTTTATTGTCTCTCGTCGCGCTGACTACCGTCAGGTGGCGAAACTGGCGCTGCCATCGGGCATCTTCCAGATTAACGAGCCGATTCTGTTCGGTCTGCCAATCATCATGAACCCGGTAATGTTTATCCCGTTCATTCTGGTGCAGCCGCTGCTGGCAGCGATCACCCTGACGGCCTATTACATGGGTATTATTCCACCGATCACCAACATTGCGCCGTGGACCATGCCGGCAGGTCTGGGCGCGTTCTTTAACACCAACGGTAGCGTCGCGGCCTTCCTGCTGGCGATATTCAACCTCGGGATTGCCACCCTGCTGTACATGCCATTCGTGGCGATTGCGAACAAAGCCGCCACCATCATTGATGAAGAAGAGAGCGAAGAGGAAATTGCCCTCTCACTGAAATTCTAAGATTGACCGGCGCGGGAAAGCCCGCGCCAGCCACAAGGAGCTTAAACATGTTAGATTTGGATAGTATCGTCGCAGACGAAGCCGCAGAGAACGATCTCGAAGAAGTGGTGATGGGCCTCATCATCAACTCCGGTCAGGCGCGCAGCCTGGCGTATGCCGCACTGAAGCAGGCCAAGCAGGGCGATTTCGCCGCCGCGAAAACCATGATGGAGCAGTCCCGCACGGCGCTGAACGAAGCGCACCTGGTGCAGACAAAGCTGATTGAAAGCGACCAGGGCGAAGGGAAGATGAAGGTCAGTCTGGTGCTGGTACACGCACAGGATCACCTGATGACGTCCATGCTGGCGCGCGAGCTGGTGGCGGAGTTGATTGAGCTTCACGAGAAAATGCATTAAGTCGGATTGAGCAGCAGGAGGTCAGCACGATGGAAATCAAAACCGCATTTGAACAGCAACTGTTTAATGGCAAAAATTTTCACGTGGTTATCTACAACAAGACGGAGAGCGCCAGCGGTCTGCACCAGCATGACTACTATGAGTTCACGATTGTTCTGACCGGGCGCTACTACCAGGAGATCAACGGTAA
The DNA here is from genome assembly GCF_058354905.1 of Enterobacter sp. ECC_219_Taxon_10. Lineage (NCBI taxonomy): Bacteria > Pseudomonadati > Pseudomonadota > Gammaproteobacteria > Enterobacterales > Enterobacteriaceae > Enterobacter > Enterobacter sp. ECC_219_Taxon_10. The sequence continues at coordinate 2,010,643 of NZ_CM178005.1, forward strand.
GCGCGTCCTGCTAGAGCGAGGGGATTTTGTCTTCCTGCCGATGGGTTCCTATCACCAGAGCTTTTACGAATTTGGCGCGACCCGCATTCTGAACGTGGGCGTCAGCAGACGCTTCTTTGAGAAGCACTATCTGCCGCTGGTGCCGTTCTGCTTTGTGGCGTCCCAGGTATACCGTGTGAAAAACGAGTTCATGACCTGGATTGAAACGGTCATCGCCTCGCTTAACTTCCGCGACAATGAATTTGATGAGTTTATTGAAACGGTGACCTTCTACGTGATGAACCGGTTGCGGCATCACCGTGAAGAGCAGCAGGTGACGGATGATGTTCCACAGTGGCTGCGCAGCACCGTGGAACTGATGCACGATAAAGGCCAGTTCAGCGAAAATGCGCTGGAAAATATGATATCCCTCTCGGGGAAATCCCAGGAATATCTGACCCGCGCGACGCAGCGTTATTATCGTAAAACGCCGGTGCAAATTATTAATGAAATCCGCATTAACTTTGCCAAAAAACAGCTGGAAATTACCAACTATTCTGTCACCGATATTGCGTATGAGTCAGGATACAGCAGTCCCAGTCTGTTTATTAAAACTTTTAAGAAATTGACGTCATTCACACCGAACAGCTACCGGAAGAATTTAACGGTAATTAATTAACTTTCGGCGGGTTACCCGCCACAAATATTGCTTTAATGGCTTGCCCAAATAGCGGGAAGAGTACGCTATACCTTGCAGGCGATTAACCTGATACGCTAAGGGAGATATTATGCAAAAGAAATTAAAAGTCGTAACCATTGGCGGCGGCAGCAGCTATACCCCGGAATTACTTGAAGGCTTTTTAAAACGCTATCACGAATTACCGGTCAGCGAATTATGGCTGGTGGATGTTGAGGAAGGTCAGGAGAAGCTGGATATTATTTTCGACCTGTGCAAGCGCATGGTTGAGAAAGCGGGCGTGCCTATGACCGTGCATAAATCCGTCGATCGTCGCCTGGCGCTGAAGGATGCGGATTTCGTCACTACCCAGCTGCGCGTCGGCCAACTGAAAGCGCGCGAGCTGGACGAGCGTATTCCGCTGAGCCACGGCTATCTGGGGCAGGAGACCAACGGCGCGGGCGGCCTGTTCAAAGGCCTGCGTACCATTCCGGTGATTTTCGACATCGTAAAAGATGTGCAAGAGGTCTGCCCGAACGCGTGGGTGATTAACTTCACTAACCCGGCCGGAATGGTGACCGAGGCGGTTTATCGTCATACCAGTTTCAAACGCTTTATCGGCGTCTGCAATATCCCGATCGGCATGAAGATGTTTATCCGCGACGTGCTGGAGCTGACCGACAGTGACGATCTTTCTATCGACCTGTTCGGCCTGAACCACTTGGTGTTCATTAAGGACGTCATCGTGAACGGAAAATCGCGCTTTGCCGAGCTGCTCGACGGCGTGGCTTCCGGTCGCCTGACCACGGCCTCCGTGAAGAACATCTTTGACCTGCCGTTCAGCGAAGGGCTTATCCGCTCGCTGAATCTGCTGCCGTGCTCGTACCTGCTTTACTACTTCAAGCAGAAAGAGATGCTGGCCATCGAAATGGGCGAGTACTATAAGGGCGGCGCGCGCGCGCAGATCGTTCAGAAAGTTGAGAAGCAGCTGTTCGATTTGTATAAAGATCCGAACCTGAACGTTAAACCGAAAGCGCTGGAGCAGCGCGGCGGGGCCTATTATTCTGATGCGGCGTGTGAAGTGATCAACGCCATCTACAACGACAAGCAGGCGGAGCACTATGTCAACGTGCCGCATCACGGCCATATCGACAATATCCCGGCTGACTGGGCGGTTGAGATGACCTGCATCCTGGGACGCGATGGCGCTAAACCGCATCCACGCATCACCCACTTCGATGATAAGGTCATGGGCCTGATCCACACCATCAAAGGCTTTGAAGTGGCGGCAAGCAATGCAGCGCTGAGCGGCGAGCTCAATGACGTGCTTCTGGCGCTGAACCTTAGCCCGCTGGTGCATTCCGACCGCGATGCGGAGCAGCTGGCCAGCGAGATGATCCTGGCGCATGAAAAATGGTTGCCGAACTTTGCCGCCACGATCGAGAAGCTGAAGTTCAAACATCACTGAGAGGACGCACAATGGAAAACCTGCTGATCGTTAATGCTGATGACTTTGGCCTCTCTAAAGGTCAGAACTACGGCATTATTGAAGCCTGTCGTCGGGGGGTTGTAACCTCTACCACGGCACTGGTGAATGGTGAGGCGGTTGAACACGCGGCGCAGCTGAGCCGCGAGGTGCCGGAGTTGGGCGTCGGCATGCATTTTGTGCTGACGCTCGGGATGCCGCTTTCGCCAATGCCGGGCCTGACGCGCGACGGCCTGCTGGGCAAATGGATTTGGGAGCTGGCGGAGCAGGACGCTCTGCCGCTCGAAGAGGTTGCCCGTGAGCTGGACTGCCAGTACAACCGCTTTGTTGATCTGTTTGGCAAGGCGCCGACGCATATTGACAGCCACCATCATGTGCACATGATCCCGGCGATTTTCCCGATCGTTGCGGCGTTTGCCCAACGCAAAGGCGTGGCGATGCGCGTGGATCGTGAGGTGCAGGGCGTGCCGGACTGTGCCGTGGCAACCACAGAGGGGTTCAGCAGTGCCTTTTACGGCGACGAGATCGACGAAGGGCTGTTCCTGAAGGTGCTGGAAGATTCCGCCGCCAGGGGGGAACGGTCGCTGGAAGTTATGGCGCATCCTGCTTTTGTCGATAACACAGTGCGGAAAAGCGCCTACTGCTGGCCGCGCCTCGCTGAGCTGGACGTGTTAACGTCGGCCTCGCTGAAGTATGCGATTGCCGAGCGTGGGTATCGTCTGGGGACGTTTGGGGATCTGTGAGATAAAGCCCGGCGGCGAGGTAAAAGCAAAACGGTAACCTGGGTTACCGTTTTTATTGTTTTCTCCCTCTCCCGTGGGAGAGGGGCGGGGTGAGGGCATCAGGCCGCACAACCGGGAATGGTTTTTACGCCGGTATCTGGTCAATCTTACTGCTGCGCGACCAGACGCGGTGCGCGGCGAGCAGGTCAAACAGCTTCGTCATAAAGGCATCGTCCACGTTATCGCCCTCGACAATGCCATCCTCACCCTGTTCGGCAACCTTCAGCTGCGCCTTAAACTGTCGCGCGTCGCCGGACAGCGCGATCGGTTTCAGGTGCTTATAGGCTTCCAGCAGATAATACACGGCATCACCGTTGTTCAGCAGACTGTCAATATCCCCGCACGGCACAATCACTGCATCGACGGTCAGCGATGGTGCCCCGGCAAAGGTCGCCGCCACCGGCAGCACGGAGCCGTCATCGGCGGTCACTTCCCCCATGCGGGAATAAAGCAGTTTCGCATGCACGCCCTGGGTTTTCAGCGCCTGCATGATCCCCAGCACGTCGCTGGCGCGGGTTTTATCGTTCAGCAGGATGGCGACCACGCGGCCTTTAATCGAGCCTCCAGGCACCGCATACAGGCTCAACGACGGATCTTTCTTCACGCCGTTAACCTCTTTCGGCGGAGCAAGGTTGCGCTGCTCGTCCGTTAGCGCAATGCCCAGGTTATCCGCCACGCTCTGGGCAAGCTGAATATCAATATGTGCCAGCTGATCGACCACCCGCTCGCGGATGTAGGTGCGCACCACTTTGCTCAGTTCGAAGCTAAAGCCGCCAATGATGTGCTGTTGCTCAATCGGCGTCTGGCTGTTCCAGAACAGGCGAGGGTGGGCGTAATACTCGCCGAACGAAGGGCTACGCTCGCGAATTTTGTTGCCGTCGATACGTTCCTGATAAGATTCGAATCCGCCGCGTTTCGGCCCCGGCGGGGTTTCTCGCGGCCAGTTATCGTTGATGGAGTTCGGCTCATAGTTCGCCGGGTTGGTATCAATATCCTGACGGTGCATCCCGTCGCGCTGGAAGTTATGGTACGGGCAGGTTGGGCGGTTAATCGGGATCTCGTGGAAGTTCGGCCCGCCAAGACGGCTAATCTGCGTATCGGTATACGAGAACAGACGGCCCTGTAAGAGCGGATCGTTGGTGAAATCCAGCCCCGGTACGATATGGCCCGGGTGGAACGCGGCCTGCTCGTTTTCGGCAAAGAAATTATCCGGGTTGCGGTTGAGCACCATTTTCCCCACCAGCTGTACCGGCACCAGCTCCTCAGGAATGAGTTTGGTCGGGTCAAGCAGGTCGAAATCGAACTTAAACTCGTCCTCTTCTGGAATAAGCTGCAGGCCCAGTTCGTACTCCGGGAAGTCGCCGGCTTCAATCGATTCCCATAGCTCGCGACGATGGAAGTCCGGATCGCGCCCGGTGAGCTTCTGCGCTTCATCCCACACCAGCGAGGCTTTGCCCGCTACCGGCTTCCAGTGGAAGCGCACAAACGTGGCTTTACCTTCCGCATTGATCATGCGGAAAGTATGAATACCGAACCCTTCCATCGTGCGATAGCTGCGCGGAATGCCCCGGTCGGACATCGCCCACATAACGTTGTGTAAGGTCTCAGGCTGCAGGGAGACATAGTCCCAGAAGGTATCGTGCGCGCTTTGGCCCTGGGGTATGGCCCAGTGGGGCTCCGGTTTTACCGCATGGACAAAGTCAGGAAATTTATGCGCATCCTGAATGAAAAACACCGGGGTATTGTTGCCCACCAGATCGAAAATACCCTCTTCGGTATAAAACTTAGTGGCAAAGCCGCGGATATCACGGACCGTGTCTGCCGAACCTGCGCCGCCCTGCACGGTGGAGAAACGCACAAATACCGGGGTGATTTTATCCGGGTCGGAAAGGAAATCCGCTTTGGTGATCGCTTTCAGGCTCTTGTAGGGCTGGAAGTAGCCGTGTGCAGCCGAGCCGCGCGCGTGAACGATGCGTTCAGGAATGCGCTCGTGGTCAAAATGGGTAATTTTTTCCCGCAGGATGAAATCTTCCAGCAGGGTTGGCCCGCGCGCGCCTGCGCGAAGGGAGTTTTGATCGTCAGCAATCCGCACGCCCTGATTGGTGGTGAGCGCAAAACCTTCGCTGCCTTTGCGGTGCGGCTCAAGCGATTTCAGCTTCTCGTTTCCAGTATCCGGCGATTTCATGCTTCCCGGCGCGGTTGGCTGTTCGCCAGGGGCTGAAGGGCCAGGCGAGGGGCGGTGAGAGCCGTCAGCAGGGGCGAGAGAGTCCATACCCGGTTGAGATTCTTCAGTGCCATGAATCGGTGATTGATGTGTTTTATCTTTGTTCGACATTGCACGCTTCTCCTTTATCCATTGCTAAAAACCCTATTAAGGATAGAACAATGTCGTGAGATGGCTCGCGAACTAAGAGTTTTCACATCTCGCCATTAACGAAAGGAGCCATCTCACCCACTCGGAGCGCGACGTAAGGTAGCAGGATCGGCTATCATAGAATTTTCCTGCTTCAAGAATTTGCTTTAGTGAATCCGTCGCTTATGAAACCTCTTCGTCAACAAAACCGCCAGGTTATTAGCTATGTGCCCCGCGTTGAGCCCGCGCCGCCTGACCATGCCCTGAAAGTGGATGGTTTTCGTGATGTCTGGCTGCTTCGCGGTAAATATGTGGCTTTTGTCCTGATGGGTGAACATTTCCGCCGGTCGCCGGCGTTTTCCGTGCCGGAGTCAGCCCAGCGATGGGCGACGCAAATCCGCCAGGATGAAGAGGTTGAAGAATAACAGCCATAAAAAAACCGCCATCAGGCGGTTTTTTTATTTCTACCGTGATTAACGGTGCGCCAGCTCGGCGTCGTCTTCACTTTCCAGAATGGCTTTGTCGGTCTGCTTCAGCCACTGGCTGGTCAGCGTACCGGCAGTCATGGAACCGCTCACGTTCAGCGCGGTACGGCCCATGTCGATCAGCGGTTCAACGGAGATCAGCAGGGCGACCAGCGTCACGGGCAGGCCCAGCGCGGGCAGCACAATCAGCGCGGCGAAGGTTGCGCCACCGCCAACACCTGCAACGCCTGCGGAGCTGATGGTAACAATCCCGACCAGCGTGGCGATCCAGACCGGATCCAGCGGGTTGATACCCACGGTCGGGGCAACCATCACTGCCAGCATCGCCGGGTAGAGCCCCGCACAGCCGTTTTGACCAATTGTGGCACCAAAGGAGGCAGAGAAGCTGGCGATGGATTCCGGCACGCCCAGACGACGGGTCTGCGCTTCAACGTTCAGCGGAATAGACGCGGCGCTGGAACGGCTGGTGAAGGCGAAGGTCAGTACCGGCCAGACTTTGCGGAAGTATTTCAGCGGGCTGACGCCGTTTACGCCGAGCAGGATACCGTGCACCACGAACATAATGCCCAGACCCAGATAAGAGGCGACAACGAAGCTGCCCAGCTTAATGATGTCCTGCAGGTTAGAGCCAGCTACCACTTTGGTCATCAGCGCCAGAACGCCGTATGGCGTCAGCTGCATGACCAGACGGACCAGCTTCATCACCCAGCTTTGCAGGGTATCAATAGCGGTCAGCACGCGTTCGCCTTTCGGCGCATCGTCTTTCAGCAGCTTAAGCGCCGCCACGCCCAGGAAAGCCGCGAAGATCACCACGCTGATAATAGAGGTTGGGCTTGCACCGGTCAGGTCAGCAAACGGGTTCTTCGGAATGAAGGAGAGCACCATCTGCGGAACCGTCAGGTCAGCCACTTTACCCACGTAGTTAGTTTGAATGGCAGTCAGACGCGCCGTTTCAGCGGTACCCTGAACCAGACCTTCGGCGGTCAGGCCAAACAGGTTGGTAACCAGCACCCCCACCAGCGCGGCAATCAACGTGGTAAAGAGCAGCGTACCAATCGTCAGAAAGCTGATTTTACCCAGCTGGGTCGCGTTGTGCAGGCGGGCAACGGCGCTCAGAATAGAGGCGAACACCAGCGGCATAACGATCATCTGCAGCAGCTGGACGTAGCCGTTACCGACAATGTTGAACCACTGGATGGACTCTTTCAGTACCGGGCTATCGGAGCCGTAGACGGCGTGTAAGGCCAGACCAAACGCCACACCCATGACCAGGCCCACCAGCACTTTTTTCGCCAGGCTCCACTGTTTGTGGCGCGCCTGCGCGAGAAGCAATAGTAATACGACGAACACGACTATGTTCGCGATGAGTGGAAAATTCATCCCCGTTCTCCTGATTTATTATGTGGGATCGGTTTTTCCCGATCCTGTTGGCGGAAGGTTAGCAGAAGTGTGATGTGGCGCTTATATCCAAATGGAATGGTTTATGACAAATGGAATGATTTTGTTGGTTTACTGTTCAATCTGGTGATGAATAAAACGATTGAACTGAAATTGCAGCGAATTGATCATCTGGGAAGACCAGCGCACTGCACTGTTTTCGGGCAAGGTTTGCGGCATCCAGACGGCGTACGCGAACAGCGCCATGCACAGCACGCGTTCAAGCTGGTTCCCTTTCTGCGGCGCAAGGATCGGAAAACGAAAACGCCAGCGGCAGGGCCACAGCAGCGGCACGCCCGCAGGCGTCAGCATATCGGCGAGGATATGGCTTAAATAACCCAGCACCATCCCCTGGATGGCATCGCCCGGCACTATCCAGCTTTCTGGGACTTTTAAATAGAAAAGCGTTAGCAGGCCAAACACGGCCAGCAGACTGTGGGTAAACCCGCGGTGGCCGAACGCGCGGGCGATGGGCTTAGACACCCACTTCAGCCGCTGCCCAAGGAAGGATTTCGGGTGGTCAATATCGGGCAGCAGGCAGGTTAACACGGCGGAAGGGACAATATGCCACCAGTCTCCCTGTGCAAGCACGGGAGTGAGCTCTGCGTTTTTGGCAAATACTGCGCACGCAATTGAAAAAAGCAGGTGGCCTTCCGCCGTCATGATAAAACCCACAAAACTGTCAATTTATACAGTATAGGGTTTTTATACAGTGGGCGAAAGAGGTGACGGTGTAACTGTTTGTCACAAACGCGCGTCAGCGCGCCAGCCAGCCGCCGTCGACGGCTAAGGTGTGGCCATTTACGTAATCCGAGGCGGAAGAGGCCAAAAAGACGACCGGTCCCTGAAGGTCGTCCGGTGTTCCCCAGCGACCCGCCGGAATGCGCGCAAGGATCTCGGCATTGCGTTGTTCGTCCGCGCGCAGCTGCTGCGTGTTGTTCGTCGCCATGTAGCCCGGCGCGATGGCATTCACGTTGATGCCATGTACCGCCCACTCATTCGCCAGCAGGCGCGTTATCCCCAGTACGCCGCTTTTCGAGGCGGTATACGACGGTACGCGAATGCCGCCCTGGAACGAGAGCATAGAGGCGATATTGATAATTTTGCCGCCCTGGCCCTGGGCGATAAACTGTTTAGCGACCGCCTGCGAGAGGAAAAAGAGCGATTTGAGATTCAGATTCATCACCTCATCCCAGTCCTTTTCACTGAACGCCAGAGCGTCCTCCCGGCGAATCGTCCCGGCATTGTTCACCAGAATATCGACCCGCCCCATCTCCGCCACGGCGGTATCCACGACGTGCTGAAGGCTTTCCTGCTGGCTCAGATCGGCCCGAATAGCTAAAAAACGTCTTCCCAGGGCGGTGACGGAGCTGGCCGTTTTCTCTGGATCTTTGCGATTTACCCCAACGATATCGCAGCCTGCCTGCGCCAGCGCAATGGCCATGCCTTGTCCCAGCCCGGTATCGCACCCGGTGATGAGGGCCACTTTGCCTGAAAGAGTAAAGGTGTCCAGTATCATACGCGCCTCAGAAGCTGGTTATCGTCGTTCTGACGTTAAAGATAGGAGGCAGGAATGAGAAAAGCAAATAAAATGAAACAGTGTTTTGTTTTTCAGGCAGCATGATGCTGCCTGAAGGGGGGCGTTACTCGCCGCGCAGGTGTTGCACCGTCAGTTCAGCCAGCGAATTGAGCTTTACGTCGGCAAGAGCAAACCGGGGGTCGTGGCGGTTTTCTTCAGCAGGTACCACAATGGAGCGCATACGCGCGGCTTTGGAGGCCACCATGCCGTTAACGGAATCTTCCAGCGCGACGCAGGTAAGCGGATCAAGACCCAGCTTCGCGGCGCAGTCCATATAGACCTGCGGATGCGGCTTGCTGTAGGGCAATTTTTCCGCAGACGCCAGGGCGTCAAAACTGTCGCGCAGCTCAAACATGATCAGCACTTTTTCCAGCATATGCAGCGGTGAAGCGGAAGCCAGGCCAACCTTCAGCCCCTGAGACTTGCACAGCGCGACAGCGTCACGTACGCCGGGCAAGAGCGGCTTGGTCTCCTCCACCAGCGCGATGGCGCGGCTGATAATGCGCGCGGTGACTTCGTCGCGATCGGGCCCAACCCACGGCTGTTGGGCGTACCAAAGGTCAACGACCATATCAATGCGCAGGCCCAGCGTGTCGGGAAGTTCATTACGGCGGCTGATATCAACGCCCAGGCTGGCCATCACGTCCAGCTCGGCGCGATCCCACAACGGCTCGGAATCAATCAGTAATCCATCCATGTCAAAAATAGCGGCAAGTATCTGGCGCGGTGTCGACATCACAACGTCTCCTTATCCAGGGTGTTCGACAGACGATAAGTGCTAAGCACAGTCTGCAATTTAGCATATTGCTTTCAAAGAGCGGGCGAAATTGATGTCCAGCAGGTAGACTTAGGCACACATAACGCGTCTTTATGAAGAGGAACTGATGACGTATCAACAAGCTGGACGCATTGCTGTCTTAAAACGTATTGCAGGCTGGGTGATTTTTATACCCGCCGTCATTTCTACGCTGATCTCCGTGCTGAAGTTTATGTACGATCACAGCGAAAAACAGCCGGGCATTAATGCGGTAATGCTTGATTTTGCACATGTCATGATTGAGATGGTGCGGTTTAACACCCCGTTCCTGAACGTCTTCTGGTTCAACTCGCCAACGCCGGACTTTCACCAGCAGCTGAATATTGGTTTCTGGATTATCTATGCGCTGATTTTTATTGCGATGGCGCTACAGGCATCAGGTGCACGAATGAGCCGCCAGACCCGTTTTTTACGCGAAGGGGTGGAAGATCAGCTTATCCTCGAGAAGGCGAAAGGCCCTGAAGGAATGAGCCGGGAGCAGATTGAATCCCGCATTGTGGTGCCTCGTCACACCATTTTCCTGCAAATTTTCCCGCTCTATATCCTACCGGTTATTATCATCGTGGCGGGATACTTCTTCTTCTCACTGCTCGGTTTTCTGTAACAGATAAGGGTGGCGGCAAGGCCACCCGTTTTGTCTTTATACCGCAAGCACGCGTTCAAGCGCACGCTGGGCGTTGACCAGATGTTGCCCGCCAAAAAGAATGGCTCGGTTCATCAGCGTATAGAGCTGGTACACGGGCTGGCGCTCAAGGAAGTCCGGCGGCAGGGGGGAGACAGACTGATAGCCATCGTATATTTGCGGCGGCTGTTCGGGATGCAGGGGCAACATGGCCAGATCGCACTCTCTGTCACCCCAGTAGCAGGCCGGGTCAAAGATATACGGGCCGTTGGGGCCCAGCGCGCAGTTATCGGACCATAGATCGCCGTGCAGCAGAGAAGCCTGAGGCTGGTGGGAGGCCAGGCGCTGTTGCACATGCTCGACGATGGCATCAATGTTGCCAAATTCCAGCCCTTTTTCAGCGGCCAGCTCAAGCTGCCATCCGATGCGCTGCTCGGCAAAGAATGTTGCCCAGCGGCGCTGCCAGGCATTGGGCTGCGGCGTGGTGGAAAGGTCGTTGTCAAAGTCGAGGCCAAACTGGGGCTGGTCGCTCCACTGGTGCAGACGCGCTAACTGTTGTCCGAGAATAAAGGCATTATGGGCATCCAACGGACGGGCAGGGAGATAGTCCATCACCAGAAAGCTGTAGTCCCGGTCGCTACCCACGGCCAGTACCTCAGGTACCGTCACCGTTTTACTGCGGGACAACAGTTCAAGCTGATCGGCTTCAGCGGTAAAGATCGGGAGCAGCTCTCGCTCGTCGCATTTAACGAACAGATCGCGTCCTGCGTAGCGTAAATGCCACGCGGCGTGAATTTCACCGCCCGGCAGCTCGTTACGCAGTTCAATTTCACCTTCACCCAATTGCTCATGTAAAAGATGACTGATAGCCTGCCACATGTTGACTCTCCCATGTTGTCTGCCAGATCATAAAGTTAGCGCATAATTGCGGTAAAAAAATACGAACTAACGCACACCTGAGCGGTTTAATTTCATGCAGGGCACTTATTGTTCTTTTTTCTGCCAGCGCTCCCACGTTTCCACGGTAATGTCGGCAGGCTTGTCGGTCACACTTTCCACCAGACTGGCGGCCAGCGCATGCACCTCTTCTTCACTCAGGGCAGCGATCAGGCCAAACGCCAGGGTGCCTAAATCATGAATATGACCTTCGTCATCCGTCAGCGTGAGCAGGAAGTTCGCCCGTGTAAAGGCGTTGTTGAGCTCATTAAGCTCGGTCAGCGATGCTTCATGAAGGCTGATGGTCACGACGTAGCGGGTGATATCACCACTGCTCATAATTCACCTCGTTGTTATCCTGAAAGTTTTTTTAGCATAGTCGATACGCTATATTTGGCGACTTCGAAGTGTATCCCCCTCCGTCAGGAAGGGGAATAGCGGTCAGCTTCGTGACAGGTAATCGACGATTTTCTGCGTATCGGCAAGCGAACACAGGCGCGTTCCCTGATTGATGGTGGCGGCACTCCCCGCTGCGACACCATAACGGGTCATCTCCAGAAGTGACGCGCCCTGTGCCAGCTTCAGCGCCATCGCGCCCACCATACTGTCACCTGCGCCGACGGTGCTCTGGCTCTTCATTGGGGGCGGCACAACCTGCACAAATCCCGTCTTGTCGACGGCCAGCGCACCCTGAGGACCGAGAGAGACGACAACGCGGTGCGCTTTGCCGCTGCGAACTAGCTCTTCTGCGGCAGTACGCACGTCATCCGGCTGGCTAAGTTCGCGATTAACAAGCGCACTGAGCTCTTTCTGGTTAGGCTTAACGAGCTCAAGCTGTCCGGGTTCCAATGCTGCCTGCAGGGCTTCGCCTGAGCTGTCGACAATGCAGCGGATGCCGCGCTGAAGTACGGCCTCAACCAGCGCGGTCAGCTTTTCTGTTCTGACGCCCGGCGGCAGGCTACCGCTGATGACCAGCAGCGAGCCGCTTTCAATAGTCAACACCTTCTCTTCCAGTTGACGAAACTCATCATCGCTCAGCCTGGCGCCCGGCATAACGAAGCGATACTGTTCACCGCTGGACTCAACGTGGACATGCAGGTTCTGCCGGGTCCAGTCTTTGGCGTCGACGGTATCCACGGCAACCTGTTCATCGGCCAGCAAGGTAACAAGATGCTCCCCCGTGGCGCCACCGGCCGGGAATATGGCCGTTGCTTTACCGCCGAGGTGAGTAATCGCGCGCGCCACGTTAATCCCGCCGCCGCCCGGCTCAAATACGGGTGCGCTACAGCGTAGTTTACCTTCCGGGTAAATTTGCGGCGTTATGGTCGCGGAGTCGAGGGAAGGGGAGAGCGTCAGCGTATAAATTGAAGCCATCATAACCTCCTTTTAGCATGGGTTCTTTTAAGCCTGGCACCGATCGACAGGAAGGCAATGTAAATAACAGTATGATTTTAAAAATGAATGCTGACATAAATGCGATGAGGGATATATAAAATAAAACGCGTTTTGAGATCGTTCTTATTCAAAAAATGAAATAAGAAAATATTGCTATGTTATTTGCGCCTTTTTATAATTTGTTACCTTTCTCTGGACGCCTTGTCATTGATCCTCAAGAAAGTTTCCGAGACCGTGGTGGTCTCTTTTTTTGTTGTACGGACTCCTTAAATAAAATGAAGCTTTTGAAGACAGTACCCGCAGCACTGATGCTGGCGGGTGGCGTTTTTGCATCACTGAATGCAGCCGCCGATGACACCGTTTTTACTGTCATGGACGATCCCTCCACTGCCAAAAAACCGTTTGAAGGTAACCTTAACGCCGGGTATCTCGCGCAATCGGGTAATACGAAAAGCTCTTCTCTGACGGCGGACAGCACCCTGACCTGGTACGGCAATACCACTGCATGGTCGCTGTGGGGAAATGCCAGCAACACGTCCGCTAACGATGAACGCTCATCCGAGAAATACGCGGTAGGTGGACGTAGCCGTTACAACATGACCGACTATGACTACATCTTTGGTCAGGCTAGTTGGTTAACCGACCGCTTCAACGGCTATCGCCAGCGCGATGTGTTCACCGCCGGTTATGGTCGTCAGTTCCTGAATGGACCGGTACACAGCCTCCGTTTCGAATTCGGTCCTGGTGTCCGCTATGACGAGTACACCAATGGCGAAAATGAAACCCAGCCGCTGGGTTATGCTTCTGGCACGTATGCCTGGCAGATGACCGACAACACCAAATTTACGCAGGGTGTTTCTGTGTTTGGTGCCGAGGATACGACGCTGAACTCCGAAAGTGCTTTGAACGTGGCTATCAATGAACACTTTGGTTTGAAATTGGCCTACAACGTGACCTGGAACTCTTCGCCGCCAGAAACGGCACCGGATCATACCGATCGCAGAACCACGATTTCGCTGGGCTATAAAATGTAATCTTAGCGGGCCGATGATGGTGTCGGCCCGTTTTCATTATTATGGTTAACCCGCGCCAATAAATTCTCTTCACGCGCAACGGCATTTATTTTATTTGGACTGCTAAAGTTGTATTTAGCCCCAAATCATTGCCGCCCACCGAAATAACAGCATTGCGCCGCAGATGGCAACCAGCACCAGCACCATTTTCCAGTGTTTTACGGCAAATCGTTTTGTTGGCATAACCTAATCCTTGTTCGTTGATATGCATAGTCTATCAAACGGGGCTAAAAGATGCGCCTTCCCGGGAGCGATCGGGTTATGCCAACGAGGGTTCGGCTCAGAACCAGTGGAATCGTTCGGCGAGAATCAGCAATAAACCTGTTGCGGAAATGACGTTCAAAATCACAACCGTTCTACTGGATACATTCATGGTATGCACCTGTTGATTTAAAGGCATGTTCAAGAGTAGCCCAGCATGTCTGAAATGCGAGCGCCGGAGAGATGCAGCCTGCAAATTCGCGCGAAATGCCAGCCTATCAATGTGGCTGCAGAGGGTGCAATCTCCTTGCTGATAGTGTTAACATTACGTCGCTTGCCGTAAATCCGCATTAATCTGAATTCGGCAGGTGCATGATGACGAACCAATTTGACGATTGTTGGTCAGATGGTGTCGTAATCTATTGTCAAATCACGATTATTTTCTTTGTATATGCTCTTATGTGTGGGGCATCACTGCAAATAAGGATATAAAATGCCTGTAATTACTCTTCCTGATGGCAGCCAACGCCATTTCGACCACGCTGTTAGCCCTATGGATGTTGCCCTTGACATCGGTCCTGGCCTCGCGAAAGCGACCATCGCCGGCCGTGTGAACGGTGAGCTGGTTGATGCGTCCGATCTGATTGAAAACGATGCGACGCTTGCAATCATCACCGCGAAAGACGAAGAAGGTCTTGAGATCATTCGTCACTCCTGCGCGCACCTGTTGGGTCATGCTATCAAGCAGCTGTGGCCAAACACCAAAATGGCGATCGGTCCGGTTATCGACAACGGCTTCTACTATGACGTTGATCTTGACCACACCCTGACCCAGGAAGATATCGACGCGCTCGAAAAACGTATGCACGAGCTCGCCGAAACCAACTATGACGTCATCAAGAAGAAAGTCAGCTGGCACGAAGCGCGTGAAACCTTCGTCAAGCGTGGCGAGAGCTACAAAGTCTCTATTCTTGATGAAAACATCGCTCATGATGACAAGCCTGGCTTGTACCATCACGAAGAATACGTCGACATGTGCCGTGGACCGCACGTGCCGAACATGCGCTTCTGTCATCATTTCAAGCTGATGAAGATCGCCGGCGCCTACTGGCGTGGCGACAGCAACAACAAGATGTTGCAGCGTATCTATGGTACCGCGTGGGCTGATAAGAAAGCCCTGAACGCGTACCTGCAGCGCCTGGAAGAGGCCGCGAAGCGTGACCACCGTAAAATCGGTAAGCAGCTCGACCTGTACCATATGCAGGAAGAAGCGCCGGGCATGGTGTTCTGGCATAACGATGGCTGGACTATCTTCCGTGAACTGGAAACGTTCGTACGCTCCAAGCTGAAAGAGTATCAGTATCAGGAAGTGAAAGGCCCGTTCATGATGGACCGTGTGCTGTGGGAAAAAACCGGCCACTGGGACAACTACAAAGATGCGATGTTCACCACCTCGTCTGAGAACCGTGAATACTGCATCAAGCCAATGAACTGCCCGGGTCACGTACAGATCTTCAACCAGGGTCTGAAATCCTACCGCGACCTGCCGCTGCGTATGGCGGAGTTCGGTAGCTGCCACCGTAACGAGCCATCAGGCGCGCTGCACGGTCTGATGCGCGTTCGTGGCTTTACGCAGGATGATGCGCATATTTTCTGTACTGAAGATCAGGTCCGTGATGAAGTTAACGCCTGTATTCGTATGGTCTACGATATGTACAGCACCTTTGGCTTCGAGAAGATCGTGGTCAAACTCTCAACGCGTCCGGAAAAACGTATCGGTAGCGATGAGACCTGGGATCGCGCAGAAGCGGATCTCGCCGTAGCGCTGGAAGAGAACGGCATTCCGTTCGAATACCAGCTTGGCGAGGGCGCGTTCTACGGTCCGAAAATTGAATTTACCCTGTATGACTGCCTCGATCGCGCATGGCAGTGCGGAACGGTACAGCTGGACTTCTCCCTGCCGCAGCGTTTAAGCGCCTCTTATGTTGGCGAAGACAACGAGCGTCAGGTGCCGGTCATGATTCACCGTGCCATTCTCGGTTCTCTGGAGCGCTTCATTGGCATCCTGACCGAAGAGTTCGCGGGCTTCTTCCCAACCTGGCTTGCGCCAGTGCAGGTCGTAGTGATGAACATTACCGATTCTCAGGCAGATTACGTTAAAGAATTGACGCAGAAACTACAAAATGCGGGCATTCGCGTAAAAGCAGACTTGAGAAATGAGAAGATTGGCTTTAAAATCCGCGAGCACACTTTACGTCGTGTCCCGTATATGTTGGTCTGTGGTGATAAAGAGGTGGAAGCAGGCAAAGTTGCCGTTCGCACCCGCCGTGGTAAAGACCTGGGCAGCCTGGACGTAAGTGAAGTGATTGAGAAGCTGCAACAAGAGATTCGCAGCCGCAGTCTTCAACAACTGGAGGAATAAGGTATTAAAGGCGGAAAACGAGTTCAAACGGCACGTCCGAATCGTATCAATGGCGAGATTCGCGCCCAGGAAGTTCGCTTAACAGGTCTGGAAGGCGAGCAGCTGGGGATTGTGAGTCTGAGAGAAGCGATCGAAAAGGCTGAAGAAGCTGGAGTAGATTTAGTTGAAATCAGCCCTAACGCCGAACCGCCAGTTTGTCGTATCATGGACTACGGCAAGTTCCTTTATGAAAAGAGTAAGTCTTCTAAGGAACAGAAGAAGAAGCAAAAAGTTATCCAGGTTAAGGAAATCAAATTCCGTCCTGGTACCGACGATGGCGATTATCAGGTAAAACTCCGCAGCCTGATTCGCTTTCTGGAAGATGGCGATAAGGCCAAGATCACGCTGCGTTTCCGCGGTCGTGAGATGGCCCACCAACAGATTGGTATGGAAGTGCTTAACCGCGTCCGTGACGATCTGAGTGAACTGGCAGTAGTCGAATCCTTCCCTACGAAGATCGAAGGCCGCCAGATGATCATGGTGCTCGCTCCTAAGAAGAAACAGTAAGGCCTTCAAGCAGCAAAATCTGTGGAGCCTTCGGGTTTCATAGGTTTTGTTCGCCTATGTTTCGTTTATTTAACAATGCGAAGTGGAAGTTATTAAGATGCCAAAAATTAAGACCGTACGCGGTGCTGCTAAGCGCTTCAAAAAAACCGGTGGTGGTGGATTTAAGCGTAAGCACGCAAACCTGCGTCATATTCTGACCAAAAAATCTACTAAGCGTAAACGTCACCTGCGTCCAAAAGGCCTTGTTTCTAAAGGCGATCTGGGTCTGGTTATCGCGTGCCTGCCGTACGCATAAGCCGTTAACGTTTAATTTTTTACTAAGAATATAGATACAGGAGAGCACATATGGCTCGCGTAAAACGTGGTGTAATTGCACGTGCACGTCACAAGAAAATTTTGAAACAAGCTAAAGGCTACTACGGTGCGCGTTCACGCGTATACCGCGTTGCCTTCCAGGCTGTTATCAAAGCAGGTCAGTACGCTTACCGTGACCGTCGTCAGCGTAAGCGTCAGTTCCGTCAACTGTGGATTGCGCGTATCAACGCAGCAGCACGTCAGAACGGTATTTCTTACAGCAAATTCATCAACGGCCTGAAAAAAGCCTCTGTTGAAATCGACCGTAAGATCCTGGCTGACATCGCAGTATTCGACAAAGTAGCGTTCACCGCTCTGGTCGAAAAAGCGAAAGCAGCACTGGCATAAGCCAGTTGAGAGAGGGGGCTTTGCTCCCTCTTTTCATTTAACACCATCAGAAGATTGACATTTATCCGTCCAGGCTTTTCAATAAGGTCTTAACGGTTTACCACACAAGGTAACGCAAGCATGAATGCTGCTATTTTCCGCTTCTTCTTTTACTTTAGCACCTGATCTCAGGAGGCTAGCGCGTGAAAGATGAAACGAAAAACAGCGCCAGATAAGCCTCCCGATGGAGGCTTTTTTTGTGCCTGAATTTGAGAGAATAACTCCACCAAATCGGTGTCTGCACCGACATAATGAGGAAAATCATGTCACATCTCGCAGAGCTGGTTGCCAGTGCAACAGCCGCCATTAATCAGGCCTCAGATGTTGCCGCGTTAGACAATGTCCGCGTCGAATATCTTGGGAAGAAAGGGCACCTGACCCTTCAAATGACAACCCTGCGTGAACTGCCGCCTGAAGAACGCCCGGCAGCGGGTGCGGTGATTAACGAAGCCAAAGAGCAGGTCCAGCAGGCGCTGAATGCACGCAAGGCCGAGCTGGAAAGCGCGGTGCTGAACGCACGTCTGGCGGCAGAAACCATTGACGTTTCTCTGCCGGGCCGTCGTATCGAAAACGGCGGTCTGCATCCGGTCACCCGCACCATCGATCGCATTGAAAGTTTCTTCGGTGAGCTCGGCTTTACCGTGGCGACTGGCCCGGAAATCGAAGATGATTACCACAACTTCGACGCCCTGAACATTCCAGGCCATCATCCGGCACGCGCTGACCACGACACTTTCTGGTTTGACGCTACGCGTCTGCTGCGTACCCAGACCTCAGGCGTTCAGATCCGTACCATGAAGGAGCAGGAACCGCCAATCCGCATCATCGCGCCGGGTCGCGTCTATCGTAACGACTACGATCAGACCCACACCCCAATGTTCCACCAGATGGAAGGCCTGATTGTTGATAAAAATATCAGCTTCACCAACCTGAAGGGCACGCTGCACGATTTCCTGAACAACTTCTTTGAGGAAGATCTGCAGGTTCGTTTCCGTCCTTCCTACTTCCCGTTCACTGAGCCGTCTGCGGAAGTTGACGTGATGGGCAAAAACGGCAAATGGCTGGAAGTGCTGGGCTGCGGCATGGTGCATCCAAACGTGCTGCGCAACGTGGGTATCGATCCGGAAGTTTACTCCGGCTTTGCGTTCGGTATGGGCATGGAGCGTCTGACCATGCTGCGCTACGGCGTCACCGACCTACGTGCATTCTTCGAAAACGATCTGCGTTTCCTCAAACAGTTTAAATAAGGGCAGGACAGAACAATGAAATTCAGTGAACTGTGGTTACGCGAGTGGGTGAACACCACGCTGGACAGCGAAGCGCTTTCCAACCAGATCACCATGGCGGGCCTGGAAGTTGACGGCGTTGAGCCGGTTTCCGGTGCCTTCAACGGTGTGGTCGTCGGCGAAGTGGTAGAGTGCGGCCAGCACCCTAACGCTGACAAACTGCGCGTGACAAAAGTGAACGTGGGCGGTGACCGTCTGCTGGATATCGTCTGCGGTGCGCCAAACTGCCGTCAGGGCCTGAAGGTGGCCGTGGCGACCGTCGGTGCCGTGCTGCCGGGTGATTTCAAAATCAAAGCCGCCAAGCTGCGCGGCGAGCCGTCTGAAGGCATGCTGTGCTCTTTCTCCGAGCTGGGTATTTCCGACGATCACAACGGCATCATTGAGCTGCCGCTGGATGCACCAATTGGCACCGATATCCGCGAATACCTGAAGCTTGATGACAACACT
This sequence comes from Enterobacter sp. ECC_219_Taxon_10, assembly GCF_058354905.1. Taxonomy (NCBI): domain Bacteria; kingdom Pseudomonadati; phylum Pseudomonadota; class Gammaproteobacteria; order Enterobacterales; family Enterobacteriaceae; genus Enterobacter; species Enterobacter sp. ECC_219_Taxon_10. The sequence goes on from NZ_CM178005.1 coordinate 2,029,906, forward strand.
ATCGAAATCAGCGTCACGCCAAACCGTGCCGACTGCTTAGGCATTATCGGCGTGGCGCGCGACGTGGCCGTACTGAACCAGACCGAACTCAACGCGCCGGACATTGCGCCGGTTGAAGCGACCATCAGTGACGTGCTGCCGATTCTGGTTGACGCTGCTGACGCATGCCCGCGCTACCTCGGCCGCGTGGTGAAAGGCATCAACGTTAAAGCGCCAACCCCGCTGTGGATGAAAGAGAAGCTGCGCCGCTGCGGTATCCGCTCAATCGACGCCGTGGTTGACGTCACTAACTACGTTCTGCTGGAGCTGGGCCAGCCGATGCACGCGTTCGATAAAGATCGCATTGAAGGCGGCATCGTTGTGCGCATGGCGAAAGAGGGCGAAACCCTGGTGCTGCTGGACGGCACTGAAGCCAAACTGAATGCCGACACCCTGGTGATTGCTGACCACAGCAAAGCGCTGGCAATGGGCGGTATCTTCGGGGGCGAGCATTCTGGCGTGAACGATGAGACGCAAAATGTCCTGCTGGAATGCGCGTTCTTCAGTCCGCTCTCCATCACCGGTCGCGCACGCCGTCACGGCCTGCACACCGATGCCTCTCACCGCTACGAGCGCGGCGTTGACCCGGCGCTGCAGTACAAAGCGATGGAACGTGCGACCCGCCTGCTGATCGACATCTGTGGCGGTGAAGCGGGGCCGGTTATTGACGTCACCAACGAAGCGACGCTGCCTAAGCGTGCGACCATCACCCTGCGCCGCAGCAAGCTGGATCGCCTGATTGGCCATCACGTTGCCGATGCGCAGGTGACCGACATCCTGAAGCGTCTGGGCTGTGAAGTGACCGAAGGCCAGGACGAGTGGAAAGCCGTTGCGCCATCATGGCGTTTCGACATGGAAATTGAAGAAGATCTGGTCGAAGAAGTGGCCCGCGTTTACGGCTACAACAACATCCCTGACGAGCCTGTCCAGGCGGGTCTGGTAATGGGTACCCACCGTGAAGCTGACCTGTCCCTGAAGCGTGTGAAAACCATGCTGAATGACAAAGGCTACCAGGAAGTGATCACCTACAGCTTCGTTGATCCTAAGCTGCAGCAGCTGATCCACCCGGGTCAGGAAGCGCTGATCCTGCCAAGCCCAATATCCAGCGAAATGTCCGCGATGCGTCTGTCCCTGTGGACGGGCCTGCTGGGGACTATCGTTTACAACCAGAACCGCCAGCAGAACCGCGTGCGCATTTTCGAAAGCGGTTTACGCTTTGTGCCGGATAATCAGGCAAATTTAGGCATCCGTCAGGATCTCATGCTGGCTGGCGCCATCAGCGGTAACCGCTACGAAGAGCACTGGGACCTGGCAAAAGGCACGGTTGATTTCTACGATATGAAGGGTGATCTGGAAGCGATTCTGGATCTGACCGGTAAATTATCTGAAATTGAATTCCGCGCGGAAGCGATTCCTGCGCTCCATCCGGGCCAGAGCGCTGCGATTTATTTAGACGGCAAACGCGTTGGTTTCATTGGGGTTGTTCATCCTGAGCTGGAGCGTAAGCTGGACCTGAACGGCCGTACCATCGTGTTCGAGCTGGAGTGGAACCCGGTTGCAGACCGCGTTATTCCTCAGGCGCAGGACGTCTCTCGCTTCCCGGCGAACCGCCGTGATATCGCGGTTGTGGTCGCTGAAAACGTGCCCGCAGCAGATATTTTGGCCGAATGTAAGAAAGTTGGCGTAAATCAGGTAGTTGGCGTAAACTTATTTGACGTGTACCGCGGCAAGGGCGTAGCAGAAGGTTTCAAGAGCCTCGCTATTAGCCTTATCCTTCAGGATACCAGCCGTACACTCGAAGAAGAGGAGATTGCCGCTACCGTCGCCAAATGTGTAGAGGCATTAAAAGAGCGATTCCAGGCATCATTGAGGGATTGAACCTATGGCGCTTACAAAAGCTGAAATGTCAGAATATCTGTTTGATAAGCTTGGGCTTAGCAAACGGGATGCCAAAGAGCTGGTAGAGCTGTTTTTCGAAGAGATCCGTCGTGCTCTGGAAAATGGTGAGCAGGTAAAACTCTCCGGTTTTGGCAATTTTGATTTGCGAGACAAAAACCAACGTCCGGGCCGTAACCCGAAGACGGGGGAAGATATTCCCATTACAGCCCGCCGCGTGGTGACCTTCAGACCCGGCCAGAAGTTAAAGAGCCGCGTCGAAAACGCAACGCCTAAAGCAGAGTAATATGAACTAACCAAAAAGGCCGCCCACGCGGCCTTTTTTCTTTGCGCTCTTCGGCAAAGCCGCCGTAAAATCAATTACATCACTCGCTAACAAACCGTACACATGCTTGATTATGCTCATCGTCAGCACCGTTCCGATCGGCGTCGCCTGCTTCTGCTGGTGCTGCTGCTTATTCTCGCCGCGGGTATCAGCCTCTGCGCAGGCGACAGCTGGATCGGGCCTGAAAGCTGGATGGGGCCTGACGGGCAGCTCTTCGTCTGGCAGATTCGTCTGCCGCGCACCGTCGCGGTGATCCTGGTCGGCGCCGCGCTGGCGCTGTCTGGCACCATAATGCAGGCGCTGTTCGAAAACCCGCTGGCGGAGCCCGGCCTGCTCGGCGTGTCGAATGGTGCAGGCGTCGGGCTGATTGCGGCGGTAATGTTGGGCGGGGGAGAGCTGTCCGGCTGGAGTATTAGCCTGAGCGCCATTCTCGGCGCACTGCTGATCACCGTTATTCTTCTTCGCTTCGCCAGACGGCACCTGTCGACCAGCCGGCTGCTGCTTGCCGGCGTCGCGCTGGGGATCATCTGTAGCGCGCTGATGACCTGGGCGGTCTACTTCTCGACGTCCTTTGACCTGCGTCAGCTGATGTACTGGATGATGGGCGGCTTTGGCGGCGTTGACTGGCAGCAGGGCTGGCTAATGGCGCTGCTGGTGCCTGTCATCGCGTGGGCTGCTCTGCAGGCCCAGCCGTTGAACCGGCTCGCGCTGGGAGAAATCTCTGCTCGCCAGCTCGGCATGCCGATTGGTTTCTGGCGTAACGTACTGGTCATTGCCATTGGCTGGCTGGTGGGCGTGAGCGTGGCCCTGGCGGGGGCGATTGGCTTTATCGGGCTGGTCATTCCGCACATGTTGCGTCTGTGCGGTTTCACGGATCATCGAACCTTGCTTCCGGCCTCGGCGGTTGCCGGGGCCGCCACGCTGCTGGTGGCCGACATCATCGCCCGGCTTGCCCTGACGGCCGCAGAGCTGCCGATTGGTGTGGTGACCGCTACGCTGGGCGCGCCAGTCTTTATCTGGCTACTATTAAAAGCCGGACGTTAAAAACTACCCGTAAGACAACCTGAGGGAATGCTATGCAGTCAGATATCCTGAATACCGAAGTGACCACCATTGATGGGGATAACACCACGCTGGAAGGCTACAAAGGCAAGGTGTTGCTCATCGTCAACGTGGCATCGAAATGCGGCCTGACGCCGCAGTACGAGCAGCTGGAGAATATTCAGAAGGCCTGGGAGAAAGACGGTTTTACCGTGCTGGGCTTCCCGTGCAACCAGTTCCTGGGCCAGGAGCCGGGCAGCGAAGAAGAGATCAAAACCTTCTGCAGCACTACCTATGGCGTGACGTTCCCGATGTTCAGCAAAATTGACGTCAACGGTGAAAACCGCCATCCGCTGTATGCGAAGCTGATTGCTGCCGCGCCGAAGGCCGTTGCGCCGGAAGAAAGCGGTTTTTACGAGCGTATGGCCAGCAAAGGCCGCGCGCCGCTCTATCCGGACGACATTCTGTGGAACTTCGAAAAATTCCTGATTGGTCGTGACGGCCAGGTCGTTCAGCGTTTTTCGCCGGATATGACGCCTGAGGATCCGATCGTCATGGAATCTATCAAGCTGGCGCTGGCGAAATAATGCCACTCCTGATGCAGCTCACGGACGTCGCCGAGAAGGGGCGTCTGGAGCCGATAACCTGCGGCATCGATTCGGGCGAAATCCTGCATCTCGTCGGGCCAAACGGAGCGGGTAAAAGTACGCTGCTGGCACGGATGGCGGGGCTGACCACCGGCCCTGGGCAGATTACGCTGCTGGAACATGCCCTGGCCGACTGGTCACCCGCCTCGCTGGCCCACCGGCGCAGCTACCTGGTGCAGCAGCAGGTACCGCCTTTTGCGATGCCGGTCTGGCATTATCTGATGCTGCATCTGCACGACAAACAGCATACGGCACTGCTGGAGGAAGTGGCTGCGGCGTTAGGGCTGGAAGATAAATTGTCCCGGCATGCCAGCCAGCTTTCCGGTGGTGAATGGCAGCGGGTGCGTCTGGCGGCGGTCATTCTGCAGATCCATCCCGCGGGCAATCCTCACGGGAGGCTGCTGCTGCTGGATGAACCGATGAGCGGTCTGGATGTCGCCCAGCAGGCGGCGCTGGATAGCCTGTTAAGCACTCTGAGCAGGAAAGGTATCGCCGTAGTGATGAGCAGCCACGATCTTAACCATACGCTGCGTCACGCCCATCGGGTATGGCTCCTGTCGCGCGGCAGAATGATTGCCAGCGGCACGCGGGACCGGGTCCTTACGCCGCCAAATCTCGCCCGCGCCTACAGCATGTCGTTCCGCAGGCTGGATATAGAGGGACATAAGATGCTGATTTCTACCAGGCAGGAGTAACCGTTTCTTGCCTGTGAACACAATTGCACGCTAAATTACCGAAAGAACAATAAAAGCAGAGGATTCGTCTGAAAATGCGATTCTGGTTTCTCCTCGTGGCGGCACTCTTTCTTGCGGGATGCAGCAGCCATCGTGCACCGCCGCCTAACCCACGGCTATCAGATTCTATCACCGTCATTGCCAGCCTTAACGATCAGCTGAGCAACTGGCGCGGTACGCCTTATCGCTACGGCGGCATGAGCCGCGGCGGGGTGGACTGCTCAGGCTTTGTCCTGATGACGTTTCGTGACAAGTTTGATCTACAGCTTCCGCGAGACACGCGCAAACAGGCGGAAATAGGAACAGAAATTGATAAAGACGATCTCCTGCCCGGGGACCTGGTTTTTTTCAAAACCGGCTCGGGAGAAAGCGGTTTGCATGTTGGCATATATGATACAGACAACCAGTTTATTCATGCCTCTACCAGCCGCGGCGTGATGCGCTCTTCTCTCGATAACGTGTACTGGCGTAAAAATTTCTGGCAGGCGCGACGTATTTAGTCTGCCCGAACACGTTTTTTATGTCGGCATGGTAACTATTAAACCATGCCGTTTTTCTCAAATAAGCTGATTAAAGTTAAATTTACCTAAATTAGCAACATCCTTATGTGTCTGTTTTATCTAAAACTGGCTATTACTCTGTAACCAGGATAAGATTATTTTAGATTCAGGGATAAATCTGAAAATTAATACGGAACTAATGAAATTAAACTTATTAAAATCAAGACAGTGGAATTGTGTCAGCAATTGCTCCAGGATGTCCTCTCTCATCTTTAATGCGGGGCGAGTGCAATGATTATTACGCTAGATAATGCTTACCAGTCTGAACTGATGCTTCTGCCTGCCCGTAATAGTGCAGGCGAGCTAAAAGGTTTAGAAATACTGGTTAACTTTACTGGCGTCGGCACCGATGTGAGGATCCCTACCGAGCTCGTTATCCCCCGGCTTTCAGCGGCAGAAGAGTTAGCGCTGTTTAACGAAAAACTGCAATTGCTTGATACCTGTAAACTGTTTTTTATTCAGCATCAGTTAATTGCATGGATCAATATTACACCAGCAATTGTTGAGTTTTTATTAAGTAATGGGAATGCTGTTTCAATTCTTGAGCGTTATCCGTTTCTTGAGTTTACTGTTAATGAGAACTATCCAGGTTTAAATAACGGAAAGGACGATCTGCAGCTGGCAAGAATGGCGATCCATTTTCCGCTGGTCCTGGCAAACTTTGGTGCCGGTGCTGCATCGCTCAAGGCCGTCTATGATGGATTATTTAAACGGGTTATTCTTGATAAAGGATTCATCCAGCAGCGTGCTTCGGAGCTTTCTTTCGAGCCTTTTATGCGCGCGATCCTCTGGCAAATAACGCCGCACTGCCAGTCGGTGATCGTCTCCGGCATTGACGACCACGCTCTGCTGCAGCGCGTCCTGTCCTTTAATTTTGGTGCCATGCAGGGCGCGCTCTGGCCAGCCGTCTCGCCGGAGCACGTCACAACGCTCGTTCAGCAGCGATAACCCTGCCTTTCGCCCGTGTTTAAGTCCGGGTAAACCCTCTACACTAAAAGCAGGAGGACTTATGACCCTGTCTTTTACCGCTCACTGGCATGACGAGTTGCCTGGCTTTTACACCGCACTCAAACCAACACCGTTACATAATTCACGTCTTATCTGGCATAACGATCGGCTGGCCGATGAGCTGGCCATTCCGCCTGATATGTTTCAGTGTTCAGACAGCGCTGGCGTCTGGGGAGGAGATACGCTTCTCCCCGGTATGCAGCCTCTGGCTCAGGTCTATAGCGGACACCAGTTTGGTGTCTGGGCGGGGCAGCTGGGCGACGGCAGGGGGATCCTGCTCGGCGAACAACGCCTTCCCAACGGAGAGACGGTTGACTGGCATCTCAAAGGCGCAGGTCTTACCCCATATTCACGAATGGGCGACGGGCGGGCTGTATTGCGGTCTACAATACGCGAAAGCCTGGCATCCGAAGCGATGCACGCGCTGGGTATTCCCACTACCCGCGCGCTGTCGATCGTCACCAGCGACACGCCGGTGACGCGCGAAACGGTGGAAAAGGGGGCGATGCTGATGCGCATTGCGCAAAGCCATCTGCGCTTTGGTCATTTTGAGCACTTTTACTATCGCCGCGAGCCGGACAAGGTTCGCCAGCTCGCGGACTTCGCCATTCGCCACCACTGGGCGCATCTGCAGGATGAGGCGGATAAATACGTTCTCTGGTTCCGGGACGTGGTTGCCCGTACCGCCATGATGATTGCGCGCTGGCAAACGGTAGGCTTTGCTCACGGGGTCATGAACACGGACAACATGTCGATCCTCGGCCTGACCTTTGATTACGGTCCGTTTGGTTTCCTTGATGATTATCAGCCGGGGTATATCTGCAACCATTCCGACTATCAGGGGCGTTACAGCTTTGACAATCAGCCCGCGGTTGGGCTGTGGAACCTCCAGCGGCTTGCACAAACCTTATCGCCGTTTATCGACGTCGATGCCCTGAACGATGCGCTCGACAGCTATCAGGACCTTTTGCTGCGGGAATACGGCACGCTGATGCGTAACAAGCTGGGGCTGATGACCCAGGAGAAGGGTGATAACGACATCCTTAACGGACTGTTTGCCCTGATGGCGCGTGAAGGGAGCGATTACACCCGCACCTTCCGCATGCTGGGCCAGACGGAGCAGCACAGCGCCGCCTCGCCGCTGCGCGACGAGTTTATTGACCGGCAGGCGTTTGACGACTGGTTTACACAGTACCGCACGCGGCTGCAGCAGGAGCAGGTAGACGATGTTACACGTCAGGTACAGATGAACGCAGCGAATCCGGCAATGGTATTGCGCAACTGGCTGGCGCAGCGGGCGATTGAGCAGGCAGAGCAGGGCGAGTATGACGAGCTACACCGTCTGCATCTGGCGTTGCGCACGCCGTTTGCCGACCGGGATGATGATTACGTCAGCCGCCCGCCCGACTGGGGCAAGCGGCTGGAAGTCAGCTGCTCAAGTTAAGGATTTTGGCCGGGCGGCGGGGTCGCCTTACCCGGCCTGTTCATCACTGAGCAACCCAGCCGCCATCCATATTCCACGCGGCGCCGCGAACGTTCACGGCGCCCTCGCTGCACAAAAACAGCGCCAGTTCACCCAACTGCTCCGGGGTAACAAACTCCCCTGAAGGCTGTTTCTCTGCAAGGAGCTGTTCGCGAGCCTGCTCCGGCGGCACGCCATCCGCGATGCGCTTATCAATTTGCTGTTGTACCAGCGGCGTCAGTACCCAGCCGGGGCAGATGGTATTGGCGGTAATACCCGTGCGGGCGGTTTCCAGCGCCAGCGATTTGGTAAAGCCCACTACGCCATGCTTGGCCGCAACGTAGGCCGATTTCTCTTTCGACGCGACCAGCCCGTGAACGGAGGCAATATTGATAATGCGCCCCCAGTTTTTCTCGCGCATGGCCGGCAGCGCCAGCCGGCTGGTGTGAAACACTGCAGAGAGGTTTATGGCGATAATGTCGTTCCACTTCTCCACCGGAAAGGCGTCAACCGGGGCCACGTGCTGGATCCCGGCGTTGTTCACAAGAATATCCACCCCGCCAAACTGCGATTCGGTGTAGCGCATCATGGCCTCAATCTGCAGCGCGTCACGCAGGTCCGCATCGTGATAGCCAGGCTTTTTACCCAGTTGCGCAATTTCTTCCCGTGCCGATGCGCTGTCGCCAAAACCGTTGAGGATCAGCTGCGCGCCCGCCTTCGCCAGTACGCGGGCGATCCCAAGCCCAATGCCGCTGGTCGAGCCGGTCACCAGGGCGGTTTTACCGTTCAGATTCATTTTTCTCTCCTTACACAATGCCGGTCAGATAGAACACGGCAATGACAAAAAGCACTGCCAGACTTTTAATGATGGTGATTGCGAAAATGCCGCCGTAGGCCTGGCGATGGCTCAGGCCGGTGATAGCCAGCAGGGTAATCACCGCGCCGTTATGGGGCAGCGTATCCATCCCGCCGCTCGCCATCGAGGCCACGCGGTGCAGCACCTCAAGCGGAATATTGGCCGCATGGGCGGCAGCAACAAAGGTATCGGCCATCGCCGCAAGGGCGATGCTCATTCCGCCGGACGCCGAGCCGGTGATCCCCGCGAGAACGGTCACGCTGATGGCTTCATTCAACAGCGGATTCGGGATAGTCGCCAGCGCTTTGGATAACACCAGGAACCCGGGCAGGGCGGCGATAACCGCGCCGAAACCGTATTCGGAGGCGGTATTCATCGCCGCCAGAATGGCACCGCTCACCGCGGTCCGACTGCCTTCAGCCAGACGCCCACGGATATTGCGAAAGCCAAAAATCAGCACCAGCACGATACCGGAGATCAGCGCCGCTTCCACGGCCCAGATGGCGGTGATCTTGCCCACCTCGGTGACAATCGGTTTCGCCAGACCTGGCAGAGTAAGCTCGTGGGTCGTGCCGTACCAGCCGGGGATCCAGCGGGTAAACAGCAGGTTCAATATGCCCACCAGCAGCAGCGGGGAGATAGCAATCAGCGGATGCGGGAGGTTAATGTTATCTGGCGTTTCGGGCTCATTTTTCAGATCCGTGCCGTAACCTTCATTGTTTTTCAGCGCTTTACGACGCTGGCGCTCCAGCCAGAGCAGGCCAAAGACGATAATAAACAGTGAGCCGATAAGCCCCAGCCACGGCGCGGCCCAGGCGTTCGTACCAAAGAAGCTGGTGGGGATGATATTCTGGATCTGCGGCGTGCCGGGCAGAGCGTCCATGGTAAACGAGAACGCCCCCAGCGCCACGGTGGCCGGGATCAGCCGCTTGGGGATGCCGCTCTGGCGGAACAGCTCCGCGGCGAACGGGTAAACCGCAAACGCCACCACGAACAGCGACACGCCGCCGTAGGTTAACAACGCGCACACCAGGACGATCACCGGAATAGCGTGGCGACGACCGAGGATCTGGATCGCGGCGGCGACGATGGAGCGTGAGAAACCGGAAAGCTCAATCAGCTTGCCAAAAACGGCCCCCAGCAGGAACACCGGGAAGTAGAGCTTAACAAAGCCGACCATCTTTTCCATAAACAGGCCGGTAAACGTCGGGCCGACGGCTCCCGGATCGGTCAGCAGCACGGCACCGAGCGCCGCAATCGGCGCAAACAAAATAACGCTGTATCCGCGATAGGCCGCCAGCATCAGCAGCGCCAGCGCCGCCAGGGCAATTAACACGCTCATTACGACTCCTCACTTTAATTATTATTCGGGTACCAACGAGAGGCTTAACGCTCGACGGTCAGGGCGATGCCTTGCCCGCCGCCTACGCACAGGGTGACAAGCCCTTTTTTGACGTCACGGCGCTGCATTTCGTACAGCAGCGTCACAAGAATGCGGCAGCCGGAGGCGCCAATCGGATGGCCCAGGGGGATAGCGCCGCCGTTAACGTTCACCCTGCGTTCATCCCAGCCGAGCTGCTTGCCCACCGCCAGCGCCTGGGCGGCAAAGGCTTCGTTAGCTTCAATGAGGTCCACCTCGTCGAGCGTCCAGCCCGCCCGCGCCAGTGCCGTCCGGCAGGCGCTGACCGGGCCGATACCCATTACCGACGGATCAACGCCCGTCACGGCGTAACTTACGATGCGGCCAAAAACAGGCAATCCGCTCTCCCGCGCCTTTTCCTCGCTCATCAGCAGCACCGCGGCAGCACCGTCGTTGAGTGTGGAGGCATTCCCCGCCGTGACGGTGCCTTCCTCGTGTAAAAATGCGGGGCGCAGCTGGGCCAGCTTCTCAGCGGTGGTGCCTGGCCGGGGCTGTTCGTCATGGCTGACGATAAGCGGCGGTTTTTTACCCTGTTTCACCGTCACCGGCGCTATCTCGTCGTCAAAGCGACCCGCTTCGATGGCGGAGGCCGTTTTTTGCTGCGACCAGGCGGCGAAGGCGTCCTGCTGCTCGCGGGAAATGTCATACTCACGGGCGACGTTTTCAGCGGTGAGCCCCATGTGGTAATCGTTGAAGGCGTCCCACAGGCCGTCGGTAATCATGCTGTCCTTAAGGCCCGCATGCCCGAAACGCAGCCCGGCACGTGCGCCGTCCAGCAGATACGGGGCGTTGCTCATGCTCTCCTGACCGCCGGCGATAGCCACCTCCGCGTCGCCGCAGCGGATCGCCTGGGCGGCGAGCTGCACCGCTTTTAAGCCTGCGCCGCACACCAGGTTGACGGTGGTCGCCGGCGTGCTGACGGGCAATCCGGCGCTGATGGCCGTCTGGCGGGCGGGGTTTTGCCCGCATCCGGCCGTCAGCACCTGTCCGAAAATCAGTTCGTCTATGTGCTCTGTGCTGAGACCGCTGTTCTCAAGCAGGTGCCGTACCGTGACGGCCCCAAGCTCAACCGCAGAAAGGGACGAGAGCGATCCGCGAAAACTGCCTATGGGGGTTCGCGTTGCCCCGACAATCATGACCTTTTTCATGCTGCCCCCTCAGTTGAAGCGCATCTCGCGCACGTCATCCGCCACAATGATTTTCCCTGCCGTTTTACGCACGATCTCGTCAATACTGACGCCCGGGGCGTATTCCCGCAGAATGAACGCGCCGTCCTCGATTTCCAGCAGCGCAATATCGGTCAGGACCTGACGGATGCAGCCCGCGCCCGTGAGCGGCAGCGTGCAGCGCGGCAGCAGCTTTGACTCACCGCTTTTTGAGGCGTGGGTCATCACCACGATGATGTTCTGTGCCCCGGCGACAAGATCCATCGCGCCGCCCATGCCCTTCACCATCTTTCCGGGGATCATCCACGAGGCGATGTTGCCCTCCACGTCCACTTCAAACGCGCCCAGCACGGTCAGGTCGACATGGCCGCCGCGGATCATGGCAAACGACTGGGCCGAGTCGAAAATGGCCGCGCCGGTCCGCGCGGTCACGGTCTGTTTACCGGCGTTGATCATGTCGGCGTCAAGGCTCTGCTCATCAGGAAACGCGCCCATCCCCAGCAGCCCGTTTTCCGACTGGAGCATCACATCCATCCCGTCCGGAATGTAGTTCGCCACCAGGGTAGGGATGCCGATCCCCAGGTTGACGTAGTAACCGTCGCGCAGCTCGCGGGCGACGCGCATGGCCATCTGTTCACGGGTTAACATCGTCACACTCCTTCCGCGCGCAGCGTGCGCTGCTCAATGCGTTTTTCAAACTGGCCGACAATCAGCCTGTCGACGTAAATTCCCGGGGTGTGAATGGCCGAGGGGGGCAGCTCACCCGGCGGAACAATCTCTTCCACCTCCACCACCGTGATCCGGCCTGCCGTTGCCATCAGCGGATTGAAGTTTTGCGCGGTATGGCGATAGATAACGTTGCCGTACCAGTCCGCTTTCCAGCCCTTAATGAGCGCGAAATCACCGGTAATAGCCTCTTCAAGGATGTAGTGCTTCCCCGCAAACTGGCGCACGTCTTTACCGACAGCCACGGGCGTGCCGTAGCCGGTGGCCGTGTAAAATGCCGGAATGCCCGCGCCGCCCGCGCGCACCTTTTCCGCCAGCGTGCCCTGCGGCGTGAGTTCAATCTCCAGCTCGCCGCTCAGCACCTGCCGCTCGAACAGCGCGTTTTCGCCGACGTAAGAGGCCACCACTTTGCGCACCTGCCGCGTTTCGAGCAGTATCCCGAGACCGAAACCGTCCACGCCGCAGTTGTTTGACACCACGGTCAGATCTTTCACCTGACGGCGTCTGACCTCTGCAATAAGGTTCTCCGGAATGCCGCACAGACCGAAGCCGCCTGCCAGCAAGGTCATTCCGTCCGTCAGCCCATCCAGCGCCTGCGCATAGCTGCCGACGCGCTTATCCAGTCCTGCCATAGTCATCCCTCCCGTTAACCGTGCCGGTATCATTAGGGGCGGCGACTCATTTGTTAATTTTGAATTTGTGACCCACTCATTTGGTTTTCTTATTAATTTACTGTTAACTAATTCTTTTCAATTAGTTAACAGGATGAAAAATGAGAATGAGTGTCAAACAGTTACGCGCGTTTTTAGCGGTAGCTCACACTCTCAATTTCGCGCACGCCAGCGAACGCTTAAATCTCTCCCAGCCGGCGCTGAGCCTGACGATTAAAAGTCTGGAAGACGCGCTCGGTGGCCCGCTGCTGCAGCGGAGCACGCGCAAGGTCGCGCTGACGCAGGAGGGAGAGACGTTTTTGCCGATGGCGCGCCAGCTGCTTGCCGACTGGGATAACGTCGAAGAGGCGATGCACCAGTGCTTTACCCTGCAGCGCGGTAAAATCTCGGTCGCCGCCATGCCGTCGTTTGCCGCGAATGTCCTGCCCGAGGTGCTGAAAGCGTTTCGCGATCGCCATGCCGGGATCAACGTCACCGTGCATGACGTCATCAACGAGCAGGTGATTGAGATGGTGCGTGAAGGGCGTGTTGAGATGGGGATCGCCTTCGAACCGGCCCCCACGCACAACCTGCTGTTTACGCCGCTGGGGCTCGACAGGTTTGTTGCCATTGTGCCTAAAGATTCCTCGCTGGCGGGCAAAAAGCGGCTGGCCTGGGAAGAGCTGCTGACGCTGGATTTCATTACCCTGCAGCGCCCTTCGGCGGTACGTCTGATGATGGAGGAGGAGCTGGCGCGAAGCGGCAGAAAGCTGGACGTGGCGCTGGAGAGTCATCAGTTGGTGACAGTAGGGCGCATGGTCGCCAGCGGGCTGGGCGGCAGCGCCGTACCGGCGCTCTGCGAGGCGCAGATGACGGCACTGGGCGCGGTCTGTATCCCGCTGGATAGCCCGCCTATTGAAAAGTGCATCGGAGCAATCCATCCAGGGCACACGCAGCTCTCTAAAGCGGCGCATGCCCTGCTGGAAATGCTGAAGGATTTTTACCAGCCCGCTCAGGGGGCGAGAAATACCTGCGGTACGGGGTGATCCGGGTGGCTGCCAACGCACACCTGCGCGCCGTACCAGCGCGCCAGCGTCCCGGCCTGCAGCACGTCCTCGGGCGCGCCGCGGGAGACCAGCCTGCCGTTGTGCATCAGCAGAATGCGATCTGCCCACAGCGCCGCCAGATTGAGATCGTGCAGCACCACGCAGACGTGGAGGTGACCCCGACGGGTCAGGGATTTCAGCAGGCGCAGCAGATGCTGCTGGTGGTAGAGATCCAGCGCGGAGGTGGGTTCATCAAGAAACAGCCAGCCGCGTGGTGCCCCGTCGCACCAGAGCTGGGCCAGCGCGCGGGCGAGCTGGATCCGCTGCTGCTCGCCGCCGGAGAGCGTCGAATAGTGTCTGCCCGCCAGCGGTAAACAGCCCGTAATCGCCATCACTTCCTCAACCACCGATGCTTCAGGGGCGCGAGTCCAGGGCGCGCGGCCCATACCGACCACCGCTTCTACCGGCCAGTCGAATCCAGGCTGTGTATTCTGGCGCATCACCGCCCGGTAGCGGGCGAGGGTATCCGACGGCCAGTCCGCAAGCGGCGTGCCGGCCAGAGTGCAGCGTCCGCTTGCGGGCTTGAGGTAGCCGGTAAGCAGCCGCAATAATGTCGACTTCCCGGCACCGTTGGGGCCAATCAGTGCGACCAGCTCACCCTGAGAGAGAGTAAGCGACACATCGTCGATCAGCGTCCGCTGCCCGGCGTGAAAGAAAATGTTCTCCGCACAATAGCGTTCAGCCATGCGTACCTCCGCGACGAAAGATAAGCCACAGGAACCACGGCGCACCGAGAAGGCTGGTCAATAACCCGACGGGCATCTCCGCCGGGGAGACCAGGGTGCGCGCCAGCGTGTCGGCAACCAGCAGCAGCAGCGCGCCGGCCAGCACCGAGCCGGGAACGACGGCCCGGTGGTCGGCTCCCAGCCACATGCGCATCAGGTGCGGCACCACAAGGCCAATAAAGCCGATCACGCCGCTGACGGCCACCGCCGCGGCAACCAGCAGGGCGCTGCACAGCAGCAGGATCCTCTGCACAGTGGCAACATCCACCCCGAGATAGTGCGCCTCTTCATCGCCCAGTTGCAGCAAATTGAGCGGGCCGGCCAGCCGCCAGATAATCAGCACCGCGGGCACCATCAGCGACGTTACCGCCAGCAGGGTGGACCACTGCGCCTGCCCGAGGCTGCCCATTCCCCAGAGCGAAAGCTGGCGAAGCTGGGCATCGTTGCTAAGCCAGGAGAGCACCCCGACGGCCGCGCCGCACAGGGCGTTGATGGCGATCCCCACCAGCAGCAGGCGGGACAAGGAGCCGTGACGCTGCTGGCTGAGCAGGAAGATAAGAACGGTTGCGGCCAGCGCGCCGAGGAACGCCGCAAGCATCGGGGCGTACAGCATCAGCAGGGCAGGTAAAGCGGCGGGAATAACCACCCACAGCGCCACCGCCAGCGCCGCGCCGCTGCTGATCCCCAGCAAACCCGGGTCCGCCAGCGGGTTGCGGAACAGCCCCTGCATCACACAGCCGGCCAGCGCCAGCGCACCGCCAATCACCAGCGCCAGCAGCACGCGGGGCAGGCGAATGGTAAGCCAGATCTGACGCATGGCCTCATCGCTGCCGCTCCACAGCAGGCTGACCGGCAGGTGCAATGCCCCAAACCCCGTCGCCGCGAGCGTCATGATGCTCAGGATCGCGGCCAGCATCCACAACGACAATGCGATCCGCCGGGACATCAGGGCAGTTGCTCCGCTTTGGCGCGCAGCTTCAGGATGGCATCCGGCGTTCGCACGCTGAAGCCCAGCAGGGCCATATCATCAATCGCCAGCATCTGCCTGTTCCGTCCCGCCGGGGTTTGCGCCAGGCCGGGCAGCTTCCACAGGTTTTCCTCGCCGCCCAGCGCGTTCACGCCGTCCTGCGAAATCACCACCAGGTCGGGCCGGCTGGCAATGACTCCTTCCTGCGACAGCGGCTGATAGCGGGTGAATCCCTGCATCGCGTTCTGCAGCCCGGCGGCCCGGATGGCGGCGTCTGCGCCGGTCTGCTGCCCGGCGGCCATCGCGGTCATTCCCCCGTGGTTGAGGATAAACAGCACCCGCTTGTTAAGGGGCGCTGCGGGCAGCGCCGCCAGCACCTGACGCAGCGTGTTGCGCAGGGCTTCCCCCTCGGCTTCACGGTGCGTGGCGTCGGCAATCACCCGAACCTTTTCGTCAATGACGCTCAGGTCGTTGCGGCCAGGAACGGTAACCACCCTGACGTGACTTTGTTCGACCTGCTTCAGCGCAAGAGACGGCTGCGCCTGGTCGCTGGCCAGCACCAGCGTGGGGCGCATGGACAAAATGCCTTCGGCGTTGAGCTGACGTAAATATCCCACGTCAGGCAGATCGTTTGCCGCCTGCGGCCACTGGCTGGTGCTGTCGCGTGCGACCAGAGAAGACTGCGCGCCAAGCGCATAGACAATCTCCGTCACGTCGCCGCCAAGGGCGACAATTTTCTCCTGCGCGGCGGCAAACGCTACCAGAGGCAGGGCGCACAGCAGGGCTAACCACGTTTTCATGCGGCCAGCCCTTTTGGCGTCAGGGCGTCAATCTGGCTGCGCCACTGGCTCTGCTCCGGCTCGCCTTCGGTACGCTGGCCATAAAGCTGCGCGATTTGCGTACCGTCGGCGGCAAACAGCTCCAGGCTGGTGACGTGGCCGTCTGCGGTTGGTTTGCGCGTAACCCAGCTCTCCGCGATGGTTTCTTCCAGCAGATGCAGCGTAAAGGCGGGATTAAAGATGTTCAGCCAGCCTTTCATCGGCACGACTTTCTGTACTGCACCGGTGAAGATCTGCACGCAGCCGCGGTTACCGACGAATACCATGATTTCGTTGCCGTCCTGACGTGCCGTTTCCAGCAGCTGTGCCAGCGCGCTATTCTCCACCTTACAGGCAAGGTCGTCGCCCACCAGGCGAAACGCCTGCTGACGGCTGAGATTGTGGCGTTTGAGCAGGCTGAAGAACTGATGCACGTCAGTCATGGCGCGCCACTCCTTATCCACGAGAGCGGCATCCGCGTTTTCGGCGTGAGCCGGGGCATCCGCAGCGCCCAGCTCAAGCGGCGGATTATCGGCAAAGATAAAGCGGGTCAGCACATCGCCCCAGGCAGCGAGGTCGGTGTTGTCCGTGGTATAGACCTTGAGCACCGCATCGCCCTGGCGATCGAAGAACTGAATGCTCTGCCGCTCGCCGCGTGGGGTGGCTTCGCTGAGGTGAAACGCGCTCGCCCACTGGTTGAGGAACAGGCGAAGATCCAGCGCGCGCGGGTTCAGCACCAGCCCGGCGTGGCCCTTCAGGTGCTGGTTGGTGAAGTTGCCAACCTGCTCGTGCACGGCATACTCGTTGCGGCAGATGCATTTGGTTTCACCCACTGCTTCCAGCGCGCCCAGGATATCGCGGATTTCACCGCGCAGTCGCCAGGCGTCGTGACCCACGCGGGCAAAGGTCAGCTCCGCTTCGCTGATATTCATTAACCCTGCGATGTCTCGCGCGTACTTACCCGGATGTTCTTCTTTTAGCTCAAGCCAGCGTGTGTAGTGATTCATTGTCTTATCCTTCTGAAGAGTGGCCCCGAAGGGAATTACCACTGATAGCTTACGAAAATCTTGCCGTTACGCCCGTCCTGCGGAATGCCCTGAGGTGACCAGTACGCTTTGTCAAAGGCGTTGCCCAGCACCAGCGTGGTGGTGACGCCCTTGAGCTGCTCCTGGCCCTTATAGCTGACGTAAAAATCGTTGACCGCATAGCCCGGCTGCTTGCTGTAGCTGCTGCTGACGTGAGTTGAGCGATCGGCAAAAGTGCCGATCCAGCCGACGGAGAACCCGCTTTGCGCCACCGGAACGTCCAGCTTGCTGGTGACGGTGTCCGGGTTGATGCTGGAGATGTACTCCCCGGTATTGGTATCTTTCCCGCGCGTGCGGTTATAGGCCACGTCAAGGTTAAACAGATCGGCCGAATATTTTGCCATTACGTCCCAGCCCCAGATTTTGGCGTCAGGAACGTTGTACGACATGGTGGTCGCCGCGGCGAAGTTGACGGTGGTGGAGATGTAGTCTTTCGCTTTGGTATCGAAATAGCTGGCCTTGAACTCCAGCGCATCGTTGGCGAGCATCAGATCGTCAAAGCGCAGGCCAAAACCAAACTCCTGCGTTTCGTTGGTTTCCGGGCGCAGGTTCGGGTTAGGTACCCAGTAGTTGGTGTAGAACCGGCCAATGGAGAAGTGTTTAGCGTCGTTATACATTTCACCCATGGTCGGCGCGCGGAAGGCCTGCGCGTAAGAGCCGAACAGCATCAGCCAGTCGGTGGGGCTGACGGTTAACCCCGCCCGGGAAGACCACTTATCGGCATTGACGTCATCGTAGCCATTGCTGCTGCCGCGATAGTTGTCATAGCGCGTGCCGCCCAGAAGGGTAACGGGCAGATCGCGCAGGGTGATTTCATCCTGCAGCCAGCCGGAGCTAAAGTCGATTTTCGCCTCCGGGAAGCCGGTCGTGGCGCCGCCCGGACGCTGCTCCTGACGATAGTATTCTCCGCCGTAGGTCAGAAGGTGAGACGCAAAGGAGTCGCTGAACAGGCGGGTACGGTTTTCCACCTTGCCGCCTTTGGTGGTCTGCTTGCGGAACTCGCCGGTGCTGTCGATGTTCTGGGCGTTAATGCGCGCTTCAGACCAGTAAACCTTCGCATCGGCGTTCAGCCAGTCGTACCCTTCCGGCGCAATGCGGTAGCCAACCTGCGCATCTCGCTGGATGGTGGAGCGGTCGGTCATCGGGTTGCTGCTGTTGGCATCTGATGTTTGCGGGTTTTTCGGCTCCTGCGCGGCGTTGTTGTAGTAGCGCAGGGCGCCACTCAACGTCTGAGCCGGGTCGATTTTCCAGCTGCCTTTCGCCAGCATGTTATTAATGGATTCGTCGTTCGGCGCCGTTGCACCGTCGCTCTGGCGGATATCACCGCGGTCGCGGCTGGACCACGACACCAGGCCGTCCAGGGTATCGGTGCGGCCATAGGCGCTGGCCCCCAGGCCGAGGCTGTGGTCACCCGTTGCACCGGTACCAAACACGCGATAACCGCTGTTTTTACCCGGCTCCAGCAGGTCTTTGGCGTCGACGGTGTCATAGGAAATCACGCCGCCCAGCGCGCCGCTGCCGTAGAGCAGGGCCGACGGGCCGCGCACCACTTCAATACGTTTGATGAGCGCGGGATCGAGGAAGGTGCTGTTCAGGTGGCCGGTATCGGTTCCCTGACGCACGCCGTCAACCAGTACCAGCACGCCGCGACGGTCGTAGCCGCGCAGGTTAACGTCCTGACCGTTGGTGCGGCCGGTGCCGTCAAGCGTCAGGCCGGGGACGTTGCGCAGCAGATCGGCGGCAGAGCTGGCGGTCTGTTTTTCCGGGGCGGTGGCGTCAATCACGCTCACCATCATCGGGGCTTCGAAGGCGCTACGGGCGTTGCCTGTGGCGGTGACGGTTATTTCATCTGCGGCAGCAAACGCGACGCCCGGCAGGGTGCTGACAATCGCCAGCGCCAGAAGGGACGGGCGTAAACGTGCGGTGTGCAGGTGTGGCATAGCAACTCTCCATAAAGTATCGAAAGCGCTGGCTGCCTGGGGATGACCTGGGTGGCTGGCGAAGGTTTTAGTTTATTTTGTGAGGATCAATTTTCCGGCATTCGTCTGGCGCAGCAGGTAGTGCTGGCCGTCATGCTCGATAATCACCCGGCCCTCATCACCCAGCAGAGTTTTGCTGTCGATGCGGCGATCGCCAGGGGCAGGGGACGGTGCTGTGTGTGTTTTTGCTGGCGTTGCCGCGCTGTTATCCGTAGGTGACATCATGTTTATAAATAACAATCAATGTAACAATGATAATCATTATCAATAAACTGCAAATTCACGGCAAGCGTTTTTGTGAAAATTGTGTGACGGGATCAAATTCAGGGGGCGAGGTGCGGTCTGATCCCCTCACCCTAACCCTCTCCCCAAAGGGGCGAGGGGATTGTTCACTGCTCGCATTAATTTGTGGGGATTCCTCAACCAAAAGGAAGAGAATCGTAGGTCGGGTAAGCGTAGCGCCACCCGACAAGGTTTTAGAATCGCGTATCAACCGCAGCTGCAAGCTTCTCCAGCAGCAGTTCGCTGTCTTCCCAGCTCAGGCACGGGTCGGTGATCGACTGACCGTACACCATCTGCTGGCCGGCAATGATTTTCTGCGTGCCTTCCTTGATGAAGCTTTCGGCCATAATCCCGGCAACGGCGGTCGAGCCGCTGCGGATCTGCTGACAGATCTCATCGCAGACGTCCAGCTGGCGGCGATGCTGCTTCTGGCAGTTGCCGTGGCTGAAATCCACCACCAGGTGTTCCGGCAGGTCGAACTCGGCCAGCGTTTCACAGGCCGCCGCAATATCTTCTGCATGGTAATTGGGTTTCTTCCCGCCGCGCATAATGATATGCCCGTACGGGTTACCGCTGGTCTGGTAGATGGTCATATGACCGCTTTTGTCCGGCGACAGGAACATGTGGCTGGCACGCGAGGCGCGGATCGCATCTACCGCGATACGGGTGTTGCCGTCGGTCCCGTTTTTAAAGCCGACCGGACAGGAGAGGGCGGAGGCCATCTCGCGGTGGATCTGGCTTTCGGTGGTCCGCGCGCCAATCGCGCCCCAGCTGATCAGATCGGCGATAAACTGCCCGGTCACCATATCGAGAAATTCGGTGGCCGTCGGCACGCCCAGCTCGTTGACCTGCAACAGCAGCTTGCGCGCCAGTTCGATGCCGTGGTTCACGCGATAGCTGCCGTTAAGGTCAGGGTCCGAAATCAGCCCTTTCCAGCCCACCACGGTACGCGGTTTTTCAAAGTAGGTGCGCATCACAATCTCAAGGCGATGCTGGTATTTATCCCGCAGCCCCTGAAGGCGTTTTGCGTAGTCCATTGCCGCATCCAGATCGTGGATGGAGCAGGGGCCAATCACCACCAGAAGACGCCTGTCTTCACCATTGAGGATTTTTTCAATGCGGCGGCGGGAGGCCGTCACATGTTCCGCGACCGCGGCGGAAACGGGGTGCCGCTCGGCCAGTTCAGCCGGGGTGACCAGGCTGTCTATGCGCGCCGTGCGGAGTTCATCGGTTTTATTCATGACTTGTCTCAGAAAATTTTTGCTTCATCGGCAGACTACCGGGAAGTGATGGGCATCACATTAAACCAATCCCTGCTGATTTCAAGTTCGGGGCGACACCGCCCCGCTGTTGAAAATGATGATACATGAATCCGAGCTAATGTACTAGCGTATTAGTACATTCGGCGGTTAAGTCCCATGATGTCGAGAATTTTGGTGGCGATCTCTTCAACCGAATAGTTGGTGCTGTTCAGCCACGGGATCTGGTTTTTGCGGTACAGCGCCTCTACTTCGGAAACCTCCATGCGGCACTGGCGCATCGAGGCGTAGCGGCTATTCTCGCGGCGCTCTTCGCGGATCGCCGCCAGGCGTTCCGGGTTAATCGTCAGGCCGAACAGCTTGTGCTGCAGCGGCTTAAGAGCAGCGGGCAGCACCAGGTTATCCATGTCATCAGCGATAAACGGGTAGTTTGCGGCGCGGATGCCGAACTGCATCGCCAGATAGAGGCTGGTTGGCGTTTTGCCGCAGCGCGACACCCCGAGCAAAATCACCTGGGCCTGGTCGAGATTGCGCAGCGAAATCCCGTCGTCGTGCGCCAGGGTGTAGTCGATGGCGGCGATACGCGCGTCGTATTTGGTCAGGTTGCCGGGGTTCAGCCCGTGGGTGCGGTGCGCGATAGGCGTCGGGTCAAGCTTCAGTTCGCTCTGGAGCGGAGCCACCAGCGCCTGCACGATATCCTGGCAGAAGCCCTCGCTTTGCAGAATGATGTGGCGAATTTCGGGAATCACGATGGAGTAGAACACCAGCGGGCGCACGCCGGTCTGCTGGTAGATGGCATCGATCTGATCCTTCACCGCTTTGGCGCGGCTCTCATTTTCCACAAACGGCAGCGTGATGCTGTTGATCGAAACGGGGAATTGCGACATCACCGCGTGGCCCAGCACCTCGGCGGTGATCGCCGTACCATCAGAAATATAAAAAACGTGACGATCGACAGCATTATCCATTTTACCCACCCTGAATATCATACGTAATTGTCTGAAAGCATAAATTAAAAAAGGTAATTACACAGCAAAGAACTTATCCTAATTATAAATGAAACGCTGTTTTTGATTTTCCTGAAAAGCGGATTTCATTTTTCAAATAGCGACTTTATTTTTGGGGTTTCTGGCTGAATATAGAGGAATCATCGGGTTATTGGCTGGTGGGAAACTATCCGAAAAGTTGAAAATTTAAATTGCTTACACGATTCACCGTTTTTTTAGCGCAAATAATTATGCCAGTATAAATACGTAGTCAGGTGTTACTTACTCCGATCAAATATCACAAAAGGATTGTTTCGATGTCCAACAATGGCTCGTCACCGCTGGTGCTTTGGTATAACCAACTCGGCATGAATGATGTAGACAGAGTTGGGGGCAAAAATGCCTCCCTGGGTGAAATGATTACAAATCTGTCCGGTATGGGTGTCTCCGTACCAAACGGGTTTGCCACGACCGCCGACGCGTTTAACCTGTTTTTAGACCAGAGCGGTGTAAACCAGCGCATTTACGACCTGCTGGATAAAACGGATATTGATGACGTCACCGAGCTTGCAAAAGCCGGGGCGCAGATCCGCCAGTGGATCATCGACACACCTTTCCAGCCGGAACTGGAAAAAGCCATCCACGACGCCTACAACCAGCTCTCCGCTGACGATGCGCAGGCTTCCTTTGCCGTGCGTTCTTCCGCGACCGCAGAAGACATGCCGGACGCCTCGTTTGCCGGACAGCAGGAAACTTTCCTGAACGTTCAGGGCTACGATGCCGTGCTGGTGGCGGTGAAGCACGTGTTTGCCTCCCTGTTCAACGACCGCGCCATCTCCTATCGCGTGCACCAGGGCTACGACCATCGCGGCGTGGCGCTCTCCGCGGGCGTGCAGCGTATGGTGCGCTCCGACGTTGGCTCCTCCGGCGTGATGTTCTCCATTGATACCGAATCCGGCTTCGACCAGGTGGTGTTCATCACCTCCGCGTGGGGTCTGGGTGAGATGGTGGTGCAGGGCGCGGTTAACCCCGACGAGTTCTACGTCCACAAGCCTACGCTGGCCGCTGGCCGTCCGGCGGTGGTGCGCCGCACCATGGGCTCGAAAAAAATCCGCATGATCTATGCCCCGACCCAGGAGCACGGCAAGCAGGTTAAGATTGAAGATGTGCCGCAGGAGCAGCGCGACCGCTTCTCCCTGACCGACGCCGAAGTGCAGGAACTGGCGAAGCAGGCGGTGCAGATAGAAAAACACTACGGCCGTCCGATGGATATCGAATGGGCGAAAGACGGTAACACCGGCAAGCTCTTCATCGTGCAGGCGCGCCCGGAAACCGTCCGCTCACGCGGCCAGGTGATGGAGCGTTATACGCTGCACGCGCAGGGTAAAATCGTGGCGGAAGGCCGTGCCATCGGTCACCGCATCGGTGCCGGCCCGGTCAAAGTGATCCACGACATCAGCGAGATGAACCGCATTGAGCCAGGCGACGTGCTGGTGACCGACATGACCGACCCGGACTGGGAACCGATCATGAAGAAAGCCGCGGCCATCGTCACCAACCGCGGCGGTCGCACCTGTCACGCGGCGATCATTGCCCGCGAGTTGGGTATCCCTGCGGTTGTCGGCTGCGGTGACGCCACCGAGCGCATGAAGGACGGGCAGAACGTGACCGTCTCCTGTGCCGAAGGTGATACCGGCTACGTGTACGCCGATATTCTCGACTTCAGCGTGAAGAGCTCCAGCGTGGATACCATGCCGGACCTGCCGCTGAAGATCATGATGAACGTCGGCAACCCGGACCGTGCGTTTGACTTCGCCTGCCTGCCGAACGAAGGCGTTGGCCTGGCGCGTCTGGAATTCATCATCAACCGTATGATCGGCGTTCACCCGCGCGCGCTGCTGGAGTTTGACGATCAGGACGCGAAGCTGCAGAACGAAATCCGCGAGATGATGAAAGGCTACGACTCGCCGAAAGAGTTCTACGTCGGCCGTCTGACCGAAGGGATCGCCACGCTGGGCGCAGCGTTCTACCCGAAACGCGTGATTGTGCGTCTGTCTGACTTCAAGTCAAACGAATACGCCAACCTGGTGGGCGGCGAGCGCTACGAGCCGGAAGAAGAGAACCCGATGCTGGGCTTCCGCGGCGCCGGACGCTACGTGTCCGACAGCTTCCGCGACTGCTTCGCGCTGGAGTGTGAGGCGGTGAAACGCGTGCGCAACGACATGGGGCTGACCAACGTCGAAATCATGATCCCGTTCGTGCGTACCGTGGATCAGGCGAAAGCGGTGGTGGACGAGCTGGCGCGTCAGGGGCTGAAGCGCGGCGAAAACGGGCTGAAGATCATCATGATGTGCGAAATCCCGTCCAACGCCCTGCTGGCCGAGCAGTTCCTGGAGCACTTCGATGGCTTCTCTATCGGCTCGAACGACATGACTCAGCTGACGCTGGGCCTGGACCGCGACTCCGGCGTGGTTTCCGAGCTGTTTGACGAGCGTAACGAGGCGGTGAAAGCGCTGCTTTCCATGTCCATCCGCGCGGCGAAGAAGCAGGGTAAATACGTCGGCATTTGTGGTCAGGGTCCATCCGACCATGAAGACTTTGCCGCCTGGCTGATGGAGGAGGGGATCGATAGCCTGTCCCTGAACCCGGACACCGTGGTGCAAACCTGGCTGAGCCTGGCGGAACTGAACAAGTAACGACATCACTATCGGAAAAAGGCGAGGATATTATTCCTCGCCTTTTTTATTTCACCGCTAATTTGCTCCCCATCACAAATAAACTAAAAAACCAAATATCATAATTTGCCTGTTAATTAAGACAATTGTTAGTGCGCAAAGCGTTGCTAATACTTGAGCCTTACTGCGCATTTCCCTTTGGAAGATGCGCAACTGGTTGAAATACGTTTTAACCTGATAAAAAGGCAAATAACAATGACACTTTCCTCTGTATTGCGTACCAAAGATAAAATAGGTTATGGCTTAGGCGATATGGCCAGCGCGCTGGTCTGGCAAACGGCCACGTTATTTCTTGCTTATTTCTATACCGACGTTTTCGGTTTACCCGCTGCCATTATGGGCACCATGTTTTTAGTGGTGCGCGTGGTCGATGCGTTTGTCGACCCGTGCATTGGCGCGCTGGTTGACCGCACGCAGACGCGTCACGGCCGTTTCCGTCCCTGGCTGCTGTGGTTTGCTATTCCCTTTGGCGTAAGCTGCCTTATCACCTTCTACGTACCGGACGTCGGGCCGACGGCAAAAATTGTTTATGCCTGCGCGACCTACGCGATTTTAAGTCTGATTTACTCCGCCATTAACGTGCCTTACTGCGCCATGCCGGGGGCGCTGACGCTGGATCCGCGCGAGCGCCACTCCCTGCAGTCCTGGCGTTTTGGCCTGTCGTTTATCGGCGGGCTGATCGTAACGGTTATCGCCTTGCCGCTGGTCTCATTGTTAGGACAGGGCAACGTGCAGAAAGGCTATTTCTACGCCATGAGCCTGATGGGGCTGCTGGGGATTGTGCTGTTTTTCTGCTGTTTCCTGATGACCCGCGAGCGTTATTCCCCACGCAATGATACCTCCGGCTCCATGCTAACCGATTTAAAACTGCTGGCCGGGAACAGCCAGTGGCGTATTGTCTTCCTGTTTAATATTTTGCTGTTAACGGCGGTGGTGACGCGCGGCTCTGCCACCATGTATTACGTCAACTATGTGCTGTTGCGCCCGGAGCTGGTTTTTGCCTTTATTGTTTCCGGCATGGTGGCCTCCTTAAGCGGTGCATTATTATCTGAACGGCTGCTGGGGAAATTTGACCGCGTCCGCGCCTATCAGTGGACGATTATTTCCTTCGTCATCTTCGGCGCGCTGATTTTCTTCCTGCCGCCTTCTCAGGTGTGGCTGATTTTTGGCCTCAACATTGTCTTTAGCTTTGTGCAAAACCTCACCACGCCGCTGCAGTGGACCATGTTCTCAGATGTGGTCGACTACGAAGAGCACCGCAGCGGCCGCCGTCTGGACGGGCTGGTCTTCTCCACCGCGCTGTTTGCCATCAAGTTTGGGCTGGCGCTGGGCGGGGCGGTCGTCGGCTGGGTGCTCGGCATGGTGGATTACGCCCCGGGCCAGGTAGCCCAGGCGCCGCACGTGCTTTCCACCATCAACGCGCTGTTCACCCTTATTCCGTGCGCGCTGTTCCTCTGCATGGTGGCGCTGCTTTCCATCTACAAGCTCAACAGCCGGCTGGTGGATTCCATCGCCCGGGAGCTGGCGAGCAAGCGTGAGGTAAGACCCGATGCGGGGCAGCTCAGCCCGGCAACCCCTTCCGCACTACAGGAGTAAAATATGACTGCTATCTATAAGGACGCTGGACGTCCCGTACACGAGCGCGTCGCCGATTTACTGGCGCGCATGACCCCGGAAGAGAAGTTCGCCCAGATGCATGCGTACTGGCTGATCCTCGATGAAAACGGTAACCACCGCGAGCGC
Source organism: Enterobacter sp. ECC_219_Taxon_10 (assembly GCF_058354905.1). NCBI lineage: Bacteria > Pseudomonadati > Pseudomonadota > Gammaproteobacteria > Enterobacterales > Enterobacteriaceae > Enterobacter > Enterobacter sp. ECC_219_Taxon_10. Next base: position 2,056,121 of record NZ_CM178005.1, read on the forward strand.
AGCGACCTCAGCGATGAGTTCGCCGGCGTGAGCCAGCAGGCTGCACTCAGCGAACGGCTGAAGCTGGGCGTCGGTCAAATTACGCGCCCGCTGGGCACCCACATCGTTGATGCGAAAACCGGCGTGCGCGCCGCTAACCGCCTGCAGCGCATGATGATGGAGGAGACGCGTCTTGGCATTCCGGCATTGTTCCATGAAGAGTGCCTGGTGGGGCTGCTGTGCAAAGACGCCACGTTGTTCCCGTCGTCGCTGAACTACGGCTCCACCTGGGACCCTGAACTGGTGCAGCGCGCGGCAGAGCAGATTGGTAAAGAGGCGCGTTCCGTCGGCTGCCAGCAGGGGCTGGCCCCGGTGCTGGACGTTTCCCGCGACGTGCGCTGGGGGCGAACCGAAGAGACCTTCGGGGAAGATCCCTGGCTGGTGGGGGTGATGGCCACCGCCTACGTGAAAGGCTTACAGGGCGATAAGCGCGATCTGCTGGCGACGCTCAAGCATTACGTGGGCCACTCGTTCAGCGAAGGGGCGCGTAACCACGCCCCGGTTCATCTCGGCTTCAGCGAGCTGAACGACACCTTCCTGCTGCCGTTTGAAATGGCGGTTAAGCTGGCAAACGCCGGTTCGGTCATGCCCGCCTACCACGATATCGATAACCAGCCGGGGCACAGCGACAGCTTCCTGCTGACCACCGTCCTGCGTGAACAGTGGGGCTTCGACGGCATTATTGTCGCTGACTACGGCGGCGTCAGCCTGCTGCACCAGCATCACGGGATTTCCCACGACGCAGCGGAGTCCGCTGCGCTGGCCTTTAACGCCGGGCTGGACGTTGAGCTGCCGAAAGACGACTGCGCGAGCCATCTGGCAGATGCCGTTGAGCGTGGATTGATTTCCATGACGAAGGTGGATGAGATCGTGGCGCGTACGCTGACCGAAAAATTCCGCCTCGGCCTGTTTGAGAACCCGTATGCCGATGAAAACGGTATCGATCTGCAAAATGAGATGACCCGAGAGGTCTCGCGGGAGGTAGCGACCAAATCGATCACGCTTCTGGAAAACGACGGCATTCTGCCGCTGAACGGTAAGCCCCGCGTGGCGGTGGTGGGGCCGACGGCAGACGATCCGCTGGCGTTACTCAGCGGCTACAGCTTCCCGGTGCATTTGATCATCAGCGATATGGTTGAGGAGACCTCGCAGGTGACGACCCCGCGCGCGGCGGTGGAGCAGTACCTGGGGGCATCGAACGTGCGCTACGCGAAAGGGTGCCACATTATCGAAAAACGGATGGCGGGCGCGCCGGTCTTCCCCGGCGACAGCGGTGGCAAGCCGATGCAGCAGTCTCCCGTGTCGCAAAGCACCGCACTTATCCCTGAGGCGGTCAGCGCCGCGCAGGATAGTGACGTGGTGGTGGCCTGCGTGGGCGATCTCGCCGGACTGTTCCAGAGCGGCACGGTCGGGGAAGGATCTGATACCGATTCTCTGAATCTGCCCGGCGTGCAGCAACAGCTGCTGGACGCCCTGGTCGCCACCGGCAAACCGGTGATTGTCGTGATGACCGGCGGGCGCCCGTACAACCTTCAGGGGCTGGAGGAGAAGGTTGCCGCGCTGATGATGGCCTGGGCGCCGGGGCAGGAAGGGGGCTGGGCGATTGCCGATGTGCTGACCGGTCGCGCGGAGCCGCAGGGGCGGCTGGTTGTCAGCGTGCCGAAAAGCGCCGGGGCAATGCCGTATTACTACAATCACAAGCTGAAAAGCGGCGGCACGCCGTTTGCGTTCCATTTCGGTGCGCGTTATCCGTTTGGTTTTGGCCTTGGCTGGACGCAGTTTAGCTGGGGCGCTGCCCGCGTCGCTGAAAGCCGCGTGCCGGTCGACGGTGAGGTGACGCTGAGTGTGGATATCACCAATACCGGCGAGCGCAGCGGGAGTGAAGTCGTGCAGGTCTACGTGCGGGATAGGGTCGCTAGCCAGGTGCGCCCGCTTCAGGAGCTGAAGGCTTTCCAGCGCGTCACGCTCTCGCCGGGCGAAACCGCCACGCTCACCTTCACGCTGCCGGTTGAGATGTTCAACTTCACCCGACGTGACGGGAAACGCATTGTTGAGCCTGGCGAGTTTGAACTGCAGATTGGCGCATCGTCGGCGGATATCCGCGAGGTCGTGACGGTCAACGTAACCGGAGAGACGTGGGTTCTGCCTGCTGAATGGCGGATGCTCAGTCGCTGTGACGTGAAGCGCGCGTAGTCAGGATAAAAAAAAGCCCATCGTGGGAGATGGGCAAAGACTACACACAGCAATTCGTTGTTTCACTCAGGGGATTTCCATGCTTATAAACCAAGGTGTTGATTTATAACCGTGAGCTAATAGTAGGCATTGTGTTATTTAGCGTCGATCAGATTCGTCTCAATAGTTAAAGAGACTTAAAGATTTCTTGAGGATAATAGCGGACTTACTGTTGAAATAGCGGGTCTGACCAGTGAGTGACGAATAAATAGTTTAGTAATGCTTAAGTGTTGGTGAGGGTAATGTAGACCGGGTGCGCGTTAGCGCCACCCGGCCAAAAGGCTTACTGCGTGTTCTTCTCTTCCAGCTCTTCCAGCTCGCTCAGAATCACGTCCGGGTCGGTTCCCGGCGGCGGCACTTCATGAACCCAGGCGGAGAACAGACGCCAGGTGACGGCAAGCAGCACCGGGCCAATGAACAGACCGATCATCCCGAAGGCAATCAACCCGCCGATAACGCCGGAGAGGATCAGGATCAGCGGCAGGTCTGCACCCATACGGATGAGGATGGGGCGAATCACGTTATCCATGGTGCCGACCACGCAGCTCCAGACCAGCAGAACCGTTCCCCACGTGGTATCACCCGTCCAGTAAAGCCAGATAATACTCGGAACCAGCACCAGCAGCGGCCCCAGTTGCGCAAGGCAGGTCATCAGCATGACCACGGTAAAGACGGTGGCGTACGGTACGCCGGAAATCGCCAGGCCGATACCGCCCAGCACCGCCTGCACCAGCGCCGTCACCACAACGCCCAGGGCGACCGCGCGCACGGCCTGCGCAGCCAGCAGTACCGCGGCATCGCCCCGTTTTCCCGCCAGGCGGGTGGCAAAGTGACGAACGCCTAAAGCCACCTGCTCACCGCGCCAGTAAAGCAGGGCGCTGAAGACCAGCATCAGGGTACAGTGCATCATAAAGCGGCCGATATGCGCGGCCTGACCGACAAACCAGGTGGTGGTGGTGCCAATATACGGACGCACTTTCGCCATCAGCGCGCTGCCGCCCATCTCCAGCAGGCTATGCCAGCCGCTGTAGAGTTTAGCGCCCACGACCGGAATGCTGTTCAGCCAGGCGAGATCCGGCAGCGTCAGGTCGCCGCTGGTCACGGCGCGGATCACCGGGCCGCTGGAGTCGACAAGGCTGTTAACCAGCAGGGCAATCGGAATAATAAACAGCAGGAACAGCAGCAGCGTCATGACCAGCACGGCTAAGCCGCGGCGGCCAAACAGCAGCTTCTGCAGGCGTAATAAAAGAGGCCAGGTTGCGACGACAACGGTCGCGGCCCACGCAAAGCCGAGAATAAAGGGTTGAACAATCCACAGACACGCAATAATCATGAGGGCTAAGAACAGCACCGACAGCAGAATTTGCGCAACATCCCTGGGCTGACGAAGATTGACCATAAACGAAACATTTCCTTAAATGAACGCCAGCCGGGCTGGCGGGAACGTAAACCACATCTCTCTAATCATTAGTGATATCAGCGATTTTTGACAGGCGAATTCTGCCTGTAATTCAGCAGAGATTATAAGAAAAAAATGTGATAAAACTTTTAAGATACACGCAAACGATTCCCACAACTCTAATTAGGGTCGACAGTAATGATCCCACAGATTTCTCAGGCACCTGGCGTCGTTCAGCTGGTGCTTAATTTTTTGCAGGCACTGGAGCAACAGGGTTTTACAGGTGATACCGCCACGAACTATGCCGACAGGCTGACGATGGCAACCGATAACAGTATCTACCAGCTTCTTCCCGATGCCGTTGTTTTCCCTCGATCTACGGCCGACGTGGCGCTTATCGCCCGGCTGGCAACGCAGGAGCGCTTTGCCTCTCTGGTCTTCACGCCGCGCGGCGGTGGCACCGGGACCAATGGTCAGGCGCTGAACCAGGGCATCATTATTGATATGTCGCGCTATATGAACCGCATCATTGAGATCAACCCTGAAGAGGGGTGGGTGCGGGTCGAAGCGGGCGTCATCAAAGATCAGCTTAATCAGTATCTCAAGCCTTACGGCTACTTTTTTGCCCCTGAGCTCTCCACCAGCAACCGCGCGACGATTGGTGGAATGATCAATACTGATGCTTCCGGCCAGGGCTCGCTGGTCTACGGTAAAACCTCCGACCACGTGCTGGGCGTGCGTGCGGTGCTGCTGGGCGGAGACATCCTTGATACCCAGCCGATGCCGGTTGAACTGGCGGAAACGCTGGGCAAAGATAACACCGCCAGCGGGCGCATCTACCGCACCGTGCTGGAGCGCTGCCGCGACAACCGCCAGCTTATTCTCGACAAATTCCCCAAACTGAACCGCTTTTTAACGGGCTACGACCTGCGCCACGTGTTTAATGACGACCTGACGCAGTTTGATTTAACCCGCGTGCTGACCGGCTCCGAAGGGACGCTGGCGTTTATTACCGAGGCGCGGCTGGATATCACCCGCCTGCCGAAGGTGCGTCGTCTGGTGAACGTCAAATATGACTCCTTCGACTCCGCGCTGCGCAATGCGCCGTTTATGGTGAAAGCGCAGGCGCTGTCGGTGGAAACCGTCGACTCGAAGGTGCTCAATCTGGCCCGGGAAGATATCGTCTGGCACTCCGTTAGTGACCTCATTACCGACGTGCCGGATAAAGAGATGCTCGGTCTCAATATTGTGGAATTTGCCGGCGATGATGCGGAGCTGATTGAACGCCAGGTCACCACGCTCTGCCAGCGTCTGGATGAGCTGATTGCGCAGGGAGAAGGCGGTGTGATCGGCTGGCAGCTCTGTAACGATCTGGCCGGTATCGAACGTATTTACGCCATGCGTAAAAAAGCCGTGGGCCTGCTCGGCAATGCGAAAGGGGCGGCGAAGCCCATTCCTTTTGCCGAAGATACCTGCGTGCCGCCTGAACATCTGGCGGATTATATCGTTGAGTTTCGCGCCCTGCTGGACAGCCACGGCCTGAGCTACGGCATGTTCGGCCACGTGGATGCCGGGGTGCTGCACGTGCGTCCGGCGCTGGACATGTGCGACCCGCAGCAGGAGATCCTGATGAAGCAGATCTCCGACGACGTGGTGGCCTTGACCGCCAAATACGGCGGTCTGCTGTGGGGAGAGCACGGGAAAGGGTTCCGCGCGGAATACAGCCCGGCCTTCTTCGGGGAGCAGCTCTACGCGGAGCTGCGTAAGGTGAAAGCGGCATTTGACCCGGATAACCGCCTTAACCCGGGGAAAATCTGCCCGCCAGAAGGCGTGGACGCGCCAATGCTCCAGGTGGATGCCGTCAAGCGCGGCACCTACGACAGACAGATTCCGATTGCGGTGCGCTCGTCCTGGCGCGGCGCGATGGAGTGTAACGGCAACGGCCTGTGCTTTAACTTCGACGCGAAAAGCCCGATGTGCCCGTCAATGAAAATCACCAGCAACCGTATTCACTCGCCGAAAGGGCGGGCGACGCTGGTACGCGAGTGGCTGCGTCTGCTTGCGGATCGCGGCGTCGATCCCCTGAAGCTGGAGCAGGAGCTGCCGGAAAAACGGGCCAGCCTGCGCTCGCTGATTGAGCGCACCCGCAACAGCTGGCATGCCAACAAGGGCGAATATGATTTCTCCCATGAGGTGAAAGAGGCGATGTCCGGCTGCCTGGCCTGTAAAGCCTGCTCTACCCAGTGCCCGATTAAAATCGACGTGCCGGAATTCCGCTCGCGCTTCCTGCAGCTTTACCACACCCGCTACCTGCGCCCGGTGCGCGACCATCTGGTGGCGACGGTGGAAAGCTACGCGCCGCTGATGGCGCGCGCGCCGAAGACCTTCAACTTCTTTATCAACCAGCCGCTGGTGCGCAAGCTTTCCGAAAAACACATCGGCATGGTCGATCTGCCGCCGCTGTCGGTGCCGTCTCTGCAGCGCCAGCTCGTCGGCCATCGCTCGGCAAACATGACCCTGGAGCAGCTCGAAGCGCTTACCCCTGAGCAAAAAGCGAACGTGGTGCTGGTGGTCCAGGATCCGTTTACCAGTTACTACGATGCCCAGGTCGTGGCCGATTTCGTCCGTCTGGCGGAGAAAGTGGGTTACCAGCCGGTTGTGCTGCCGTTCTCGCCTAACGGCAAGGCGCAGCACATCAAGGGTTTCCTGAACCGATTTGCGAAGACAGCGCAGAAAACGTCTGACTTCCTGAATCGCGTGGCGCAACTCGGAATACCGATGGTCGGCGTCGATCCGGCGCTGGTGCTTTGCTATCGCGATGAATACAAACAGACGCTGGGTGAGAAGCGGGGCGATTTCCACGTCATGCTGGTGCACGAGTGGCTGCCGTCGGCCCTGGAAGAGAAGACCGTTCAGGAGGCTGGCGGTGAACCGTGGTATCTGTTCGGCCACTGTACCGAAGTGACGGCGCTGCCGGGGGCCCCGGCGCAGTGGGCCGCTATTTTTGCGCGTTTCGGCGCGAAGCTGGAGAGCGTCAGCGTGGGCTGCTGCGGGATGGCCGGCACCTACGGCCACGAAGTGAAAAATCACGCCAACTCGCTCGGCATCTATGAGTTGTCCTGGCATCAGGCGATGCAGCGTTTACCGCGCAACCGCTGCCTGGCGACGGGCTACTCCTGCCGCAGCCAGGTCAAACGGGTAGAGGGTAACGGCGTACGCCACCCATTGCAGGCTTTACTGGAGATAATTGGATGATCTGGAAACGTGCCGTGACGCTGCAGGCGCTGAACGCCATGGGCGAAGGGAATATGGTGGGGCTGCTGGATATCCAGTTCACCCGCATCGGGGAAGACGATCTGGAGGCGACGATGCCTGTCGATAGTCGCACCCACCAGCCGTTTGGTCTGTTGCACGGCGGGGCCTCCGTCGTGCTGGCGGAAACCCTGGGCTCTGTCGCGGGGTATCTCTGCACCGAAGGCGAGCAGAAGGTGGTCGGGCTTGAGGTGAATGCTAACCATATTCGCTCGGTGCGTAGCGGACGCGTGCGCGGTATTTGCCGCGCGCTGCACGCCGGTAGCCGCCACCAGGTGTGGCAGATTGATATTCTCGATGAGCAGGATCGCCTGTGCTGCTCGTCGCGGCTGACGACGGCGGTCGTGTAAAGTTTTCAGATGAATTGGCTTTGGTCAAAAACTAGCCAGGATGTTGTGATATACTGGTCAGGATTTGTACATAAGCGAGGACATCATGGATACTGAAATAACCCCAACACAGCTGGCAATTGAATATTTACGTCGCGATAAGAGCAACCTGTCTCCGGCGCAGTACCTGAAAAAGCTGAAACAGCTTGAGCTGGAGTTCACGGACTTGCTGGCGCTCTCTTCGAATGAGCTGAAAGAAGAGATCTACTTTGCCTGGCGGTTGGGCGTTCACGTCCATTGAGCGAGTGTTGTTGAAAAGGCCGCGACTGCGGCCTTTTTTGTGCCCCGAATTCAGTATCGGGCAGGAAGCTTGTTGATCCTGATGAGTCGGCCTTCTTCGATTTCGATAAATCCGCCGGTTTTTAAATCCGCCAGAATACGCATTACGCCGCTGCGGGAGAGCTGGGTTTTCTCCCGAATATACCTTTCCGCCGTCACGCTGCTGCGATAGCTCTCATCTTCCTCCATCAGCTTTATCAGCTGCTGGCGAATCATCTCATACGCCGTCGGGGCGCCCTGCGGCATTACATTGTTATAAAGACGGCTATACACAAACATGAGTTGCTTCGAGAGTAGTCCCCACAGCGCCTTATCTTTAATAATCTCATTCACCCGCGCGGTGGTGAGCGTGCCAATCAGGCACGGGCTAACCGTCTTGATATAATCATTAAAATAGATATCGGTGAGGTTAGCGAGGCCGAACACGGCGGGGCTGCGGGCCGTAGACAGCATCATGTCATCGCTTCTTCTGTAGATGGCGACCGTTCCCTCAAGAATTAAATAGCAGATTCCCTGACCGTTGATCTGGAGGTCAAGCCGCTCGCCGCGAGCGGTGCGTCGCGTTGTGCAATCAGGCAGTAAGTGTGAAATAAGCTCTTGTGCGTAAGGTGAGCCGCGGTGAGACGTTTCTGGAAGGGACATGGTAGCCGGTAACCTTAAGAATAACCTGGCTAATTATAGCGTCTCTCGCTGATACAGGCACGGTGGCAATCAATATTTGCGTGGCAGATGGTGAATTTCACGCAGCACACCGCGCTCCATGGTGATGTACTTGCCGGTCCGAAGTTCCGACAGGATACGCATAATTCCGCTACGTGAAAGATACGTCCGGCTTTTGATGTAGGCTGCCGCCGTCGTATTGTGCCGTATGGCGTCCGGCTCCTGCATCAGCTCAACAAGCTGGAACCGGATGATATCGTAGGCAGACATTTGCGATATTTGCGCGCAATGTTCGTATACCCGCGAGGCGGTATAAATAAGCAGCTTTGAAAAGTGCTCCCATAAATCATGCTGCGACACAATCTGGTTAAAGCTTTCCAGGGGCACGCGGGCGATTTCCGCGGTTTCCAGCGCCCTGACGTAAAGATGCTCAGAAGAGAATTGACTGCTCACGCCCAGAATAAAAGGCGCTGACTCAGAGTTTAATACAATACCGTCACCGCGGCGATGAAGCGCCACGCTGCCCTGGATAAGCAAAAAGCACTGCCGAACATCATCTTTATAATAATGAACCGTTTCACCCCGGGCGATGATCATTCTCTTCGCTGCCGGGACCACATGGTTAATCAGCGTGTCTATATGGAATAACGGTTTTAAATCCAGAGCGGATGACGGCTGATTATTCAGCGGGGTGGTTAAACGTGTATTCATAAGATACCTCACATCGACTGCTTGTGTGATCATTTTTTGATCTGCGAAGAGAATTATCTTAAAAATTAATAACTCAGGGAACATTCTGCAGAGGTCTAAAAGTAGACTGGGGAGTTTTTTCTATCTAACTCCTTGAAAAACAAGAGGAATTTATTTAAGTCTATTAATAGACCTGAAGCAACACGTGATAAGAATTTTCAAAAAATGAATGTTTCTTTTTTGTTAAATCTGAGTCTACAGCTAGACCATATAACCGTTGTCCTTGTGAAAAGAATTATATAAATTTTAACCAAGCAGTAAGAAAAGGCTTAAGCCATTTATTGGAGAATAAAAATCCCCAGGATTTTTATCGGCCCTCTACTGCATGAATCTCAGTAATAAATAAAGTGATACAGGGTAGAGCATTATGAAAAAGCAATTAATGATGGCAATGTTTGCAGCCAGTTCTGTACTGACCATGACAAATGCATTCGCAGCGGCAGGTACCGTTAATTTTAACGGTAATATTCTTGATTCTGCCTGCGATGTTGATGTGGCTTCGCAGAACCAGGTGGTGGTGCTGGGCGATTATAATAAAACGGAATTCCCGGTTACGGGTTCCAGAACGGCTGCAACACGATTTGATATTGTACTGAAAAACTGTCCGGTTACGGTTACCAGCGCAAAAGTCCGTTTCGACGGCACGCCGGATCCAACCAATGCCAACCTGCTGGCAATTGATTCGTCGGTGGCAGGGGCGGCAACAGGGGTGGCGATTAACCTGATGTCAGCGGATAAGGCCGATCTGCCGTTACACAGCAGCAATAATTATTCCTATGTGCTCAGTAGTACAACGGATAATACGCTGAATTTTTACGCGCAGTATATTTCCACTGAAGCAACGGTAACCGCCGGTCCTGCAAATTCCGTGGCTAATTTCTCCGTTGTCTATAACTGATTTTTCTTGACGGAAACCATTGGGGGGCCGTCTGTTGGCCCCTTTGTTATTGAGGTATAAAATGTATTTTCTGAGTAAAACTTTACTTGCCTGCGTGTTTCTTTCAGTCGGTATTTCTCAAGCCACTGCGGGTGTGGTCATTGGCGGGACGCGCGTTATTTATGATGGCAATAAAAAAGAGTCTTCTATTAGCGTCACTAACCCCGACACGGCACCGTATTTAATTCAGTCGTGGGTAGAGTCGCAAAACGGAAGTGCTGAGAAAACACCTTTTATTATCACGCCACCACTCTACCGCCTGGATAAAGGCCAGCAGAACGTGGAACGTATTGTATTAGCAGGTTCGGTTGCCCAGGATAAAGAGTCGCTCTACTGGCTAAATATTAAGTCTATTCCTGCGGCATCGCGAAAAGACAATACGCTGCAAATTGCGGTAAAAACCCGCATTAAATTGATCTATCGTCCAGCAGCCCTGAAAGGGGTCATTCCTGAAGAGCTGGCAGATAAATTAACCTGGCAGCGTAGCGGGAATCAGATTCAGGTCACTAACCCAACTAACGTGGTAATGAATTTCAATGAAATCCGCGTGAATGGTAAAAAGCTCGAGGATGTAACTTATGTACTTCCCGGGGCTAGCGCACGGTTTGATTTGCCGAAAGGTATTACCGGCGGTTCGGTAACGTTCAAGTTAATTAATGATTACGGTGGTACCGGAAATGTGCACAACGCCACTCTGTAATTCGTATTGTGCCAGAGGCTCCCTTTATTCTCGGTATGGAGTAACGTCGTGATTAGCCATAATAAGCAGGCGGTTTTATTTAATCCGGCACTGTTAATCGCTGTCGTACTCGGTTCGGTTACCGAGACCGCTTATGCAGGTGAGTATTTTAACCCTGAGCTGATTGAACTGGACAACCCTGGCATGAAAGGCGCCGATCTTTCGGCGTTTGAATCCGGTTCGCAGCTGCCCGGCACCTATCGCGTTGATGTGCTCATCGGCGGGCAGGTTGTTGACACGCGCGAGATCAGATTTGACGCGGTAAAAAACGCGGAAGGTGAGACGTCCTTGCAGCCCTGCCTGAGCGTGGCGCAGCTGAAAAGCTGGGGGGTAAAAACCGAGCTATTCCCTGACCTGAATTCAGGCGGCGAATGTGCGAAGCTCTCGGCGATCCCGCAGGCGTCAACCGCGTTTATTTTCAGTGCCCAGCACCTTGAGATTACGATTCCACAGGCGGCGCTGTCACCGCAGGCTCGCGGATATGTGCCGCCAGAAATGTGGGACGAGGGGATCACCGCCGCGCTGCTCAACTACAGTCTGAGCGGCTCAAACAGCTGGGGACGTGACGGCAACAGCAGTAACACGAACAGCCAGTACGCCAACCTGCGTCCGGGCATTAACGTCGGTCCATGGCGGATCCGCAACTATTCCACCTGGAGCCGCGACGGCAGCGGTAAAGACAAATGGGACACGGTCTACACCTACGTACAGCGGGCGATCGTTCCGCTGAAGGCTCAGCTCACGACCGGCGACAGTGCCTCTCCGGCTGACGTATTTGACAGTATTCCATTCCGGGGGGCGCAGCTGGCCTCTGACGATGACATGATGCCGGACTCGTTGAAAGGCTATGCTCCGGTGGTGCGCGGTATTGCCCGCACCAATGCACAGGTCATCATTCGTCAAAATGGCTACCAGATTGCTCAGAGCGATGTGGCGCCGGGGGCGTTTGAAATTACGGATATATACCCCACTGGCGGCGCGGGTGACCTCGACGTTACCGTGAAAGAGAGCGACGGCAGCGAGCAGCACTTCACCGTGGCCTTTGCTTCACTGCCGGTATTACAGCGTGAAGGGCGTTTTAAGTATGCGGTAACCGCAGGCCAGTACCGATCGTATAGCAGCGAAGTTGATAAAACCCCGTTCGCACAGTTGACCGGGATCTACGGCCTGCCGCATGGCCTGACGCTCTACGGCGGTTTCCAGGAATCGAGCAAGTATCAGTCTCTGGCAGCAGGGATCGGTAAAAACATGGGCGACTTTGGCGCCTTCTCGACGGATGTTACTCAGGCGTGGTCAACCCCACAAAATCTGCCGGGAAGTAGCGGTCAGTCCTGGCGCATTCGCTACAGCAAGAACTTTGTTGAGACGGGAACCAACTTCGCCATCGCGGGCTACCGCTATTCAACCAGCGGCTACTACGGAATGCAGGAAGTGCTGGATTCCTATGGCGACAGCAGCGCGCTGCAGAACCGCCGTCGTAACCGGGCCGAGCTGACGATGAGCCAGAACATCGGTCAGAACCTGGGATCGCTCATGCTCAGCGCCGTTCGTGAAGATTACTGGAATTCAGGCAGGACCACAGCGTCTTACAGCGCCGGGTACAACAACGCCTGGAAAAGCGTGAGCTATGGGATCACCTATACCTACAGTGAAAACGGCAGTACTGACGGCAACAGTGGTTCATCCCGCAACGGTAAGGATCAGCAGATTGCACTGAACGTTAGCGTGCCGTTAGAGGCCTTCTTGCCGCGTACCTGGGCTAATTACAGCATGAACGCCAGCAAGAACAACGGCACGACGCACAGCGTCGGCCTTAACGGCACCGCGCTGGAAAACAACGCGCTCAGCTGGAACGTACAGCAAGGTTACGGAACGGATTCCGTGGGATATACCGGCAATGCCAGCGCTGATTTTAAAGGCACGTATGGTGAAGTCTATGCGGGGTACGGTTACGACAAGGGCAGCGATCGTCTGAACTATGGATTGCAGGGGGGGATCCTTGCCCACGCCGACGGGGTGACTTTCTCGCAGCCACTGGGTGAAACCAACGTGCTGATAAAAGCACCCGGCGCGAAAGGGGTGAGTATCCAGAATCAGAGCGGCGCAAAAACCGACTGGCGTGGCTACACCGCGGTGAGCAATTTAATGCCGTATCGCAAGAACGACGTGGCGCTGATGACCGATACGCTACCGGATGATGTGGAGCTGGAGTTAACCAATAAGACGGTGATACCAACCCGCGGTGCGGTGGTCAGGGCGGATTATGTGGCAAATGTCGGCATGCGGGTATTGATGACGCTTCAATATCGTAATGGCCAGCCGGTCCCGTTTGGCGCTATCGCCACTGTCAAAGGGCAGAGCGGGAACAGTTTTATTGTTGGGGATAAAGGTCAGGTTTATTTGACCGGCTTGAGTCCGAACGGAACGTTATGGGTTAAATGGGGTAGTGATAATTCAGAACAATGTCAGGTCAACTATGCGATTACTGGAAAAGACAGGTCAAACAGTATCCCTGCCGTTGTTTATGATTGTCGTTGAGGAAGCGTTATGTATTTAGTAAATAAATATCGGCCGTATGCGCAATTCATTTTTCTGGCGCTGTTATGGTTATGCTCACTACGTGCTGAAGCCGACTGTACGTATGGGGGAAGTGGATTTAACCCGGCACAACCGTTTAACATACAGCAGCCCGCCGTAACGGTTCAGCGTGATGCTCCCGTTGGCACAGTGATAAGTAGCTTCATTACCAATGGCAGCGGTGATATTGATCTCTGTGTCGGTTCGGGAACTATTACGTATGAAATGAGTATGTTCAGTACGCCGTCATCCATCACTCATTATTATAATACAAACGTGCCGGGCGTCGGTATTGCGTTAAGATTTGCTTCTGCAAGCTGGTATTTTTCCAACGTCAGGCAGTATGTAGACTCAACACCGACAAAAACGGTTGTGTATCCTCTGGAGGTGACGTTAATAAAGACGGGGGATATTACGTCAGGCGTGATCGGCTCTGGATTACTGGCAACGGCTCATGGTGACGATAACATTCAGTCGTTAACGGTTAACTATATTGGCAATAAAGTGACGCAATTAGCATGCGCAATAACAACGCCTAATTTAACTTTTCCAATCGGTGATATATCGGCATCGGCTTTTGGCAATACTGTCGGCACCATTCCTTCTGGTGCTCAAAGCACACAGAATCTGGGTCTTGATTGCGATGCCGATGCGAATATTAACGTCATGCTGCAGGGGATGCAAAACCCGGACGTCAGCACTGACAGCGTATTAGCCTTGACTGGGCAAGGGAACGCGGACGTGGCGAAAGGTGTCGGCGTGCAATTGCTATATAATGGGGCGCCTTTAGCGTTAAATAACCGAATTGTTTTGAAACAATCCGCAGGTGGCCAGGAAACGTTCCCGATAACCGCCCGTTATTATCAGACTCAGGCGAGTGTTTCAACAGGCAAGGCCAACGCATCAGCCACCCTTGACTTAACGTATCAGTAATGGATAACGCGATGAATATTTTGCGCGCGGCAGCGCTTGCCGCCACGTTAATAAGCTGCAATACCTTTGCAGGGGACGCTGTTAACGTCAGCGTTACCGGAAATATTATTGCCTCGCCCTGCATATTTAACGGAGGGAATGACAATATGGATATTAACTTCGGTAATATTCAGGCATCAAACATGTCTACGCCGGGTTCATCTTCCGATCCTGTGCCGTTTAACCTGATGTTTACCCAGTGTCCGGCTGGCACTAGCAGCGTAACGGTCTCATTTACCGGTAACCCCGATCCCGTCGCGGGGGCGGATTACTACATGAACAGCGGTTCTGCCACTAATGTCGCGATAGCGATGAGTGAGGCGGCAACCGGTGCGTTAAAGGGGACGGGGACAAGCATTACGCAGACGATCGCAGCAGACAGAACCGCAACGATGGCCATGCAGGCCGCGGTGACATCCTTTACCGGCGGGGCGACGCCGGGGAACATCAGCGCCGTTGTTGTCATGACGATGCAGTACAACTGATCGCTACGTGGAGATAATGGTGATGATTGACTGCTGGCGGTAACTGCTATGTTGAATATTCTCATTAAAGAGACTGATTTATTTTTTAGAGACGGATTGCAGCGTTTTCTTGTGGATTTCTTCACCCATAATTTCAGGCATTCGCTCCATTTTGACGTTGAACTTTCTCATGAACATGTTAGTGCCGCCGATATTATTTTTCTCGCGTTATGTCAGGGGGAAACCCTGACCTGCTATCCTGAATTACTGGCGCGCAAAAAAGGAATTGTGGTTGGTCTGGTCGAGGATGAGCACCGTTTCTCGGCATGTCCGTCTTGTTATCAGGACATGATATTTCTCTCTCGGCGCACCTCGCTTGACAGAATGACCGAGACGCTGTTTATCGCATGGTATCGCACCCAATTACCCAGCTTTCGCTGGAAAAATAAAAGCTGCGATGAATGCCAGCACAAAATATTATCGCTGCAGCAAATTCGCGTTATGGTGCATTTTTACAGAGGATTATCGGTAGGGCAGATTGCGGATAAGCTTAACACCAGTGATAAAACCATTTTTACCCATAAATATCTGCTGATGCAGAAATTTGACCTGCGTAGTGATTTTGAACTCATGGCCTTGATCCACCGGATGGTAGAGAAGAATACCTGTCCGAACCGGTTGCGTGACTATCTGACTAACGATTGATAAACAGCAGCAAAGCTAACGCGTGGCGTTGTTGCCGGGTGGTGTGGTGCTGACGCCACCCGGCAGATGCATCAGACATTCACTGCATTAATCAACCGCGTTTTCATCGTCTGGTAAGACGACGCCGCAAAATCCTCCGCCCAGCGCTGGTCCTCAATCGCCTCCAGCTGCACTGCGCAGTACTTCGTTTCCGGGGTTTTGGAGATGGGATCGAGGTTATCCTGGGTTAGCTCGTTGCAGGCGCCAATCCACCACTGATAGGTCATATAGACGGCTCCGGCGTTGATACGCTCGCTGATGCTGGCGCGGGTAATCACCTTGCCGCGACGTGAACGTACCCAGACCAGCTGTCCGTCGGTAATGCCCAGTTTGTCCGCATCGGCAGGATTCATTTGCACACGACCCGGCTCATCGGCCAGGCTTTGCAGCGCGGCGCAGTTCCCGGTCATCGAGCGGCAGGAGTAGTGGCCCACCTCGCGCACCGTGCAGAGTACCAGCGGATAATCATCATCGGGCGACTCTGCCGGCGCGCGCCACGGCGCGGCAAACAGTTGGCCCTTTCCTGTTGGCGTGTCGAACTGATTGTTTTTGTACAGGTACGGCGTTCCCGGATGATCGAGCGTCGGGCAGGGCCACTGCACGTGCCCCATCTCGCCCATTTTTTCATACGTCACGCCGTAGAAGAGCGGGCACAGCTCGCGCATCTCGTCCCAGATCTGCTGGTTGGAGTCATAATGCATCGGGTAGCCCATCTCGGTGGCGAGCAGGCTGATGATCTCCCAGTCGCGCTTCACGTTGCCGCTGGCCTCAATGGCTTTGCCAAAACGCTGGAAACCCCGGTCGGCGCAGGTAAAGACGCCGCCGTGTTCGCCCCAGGAGGTGGCAGGGAGCAGAACGTCCGCCACTTCCGCCGTTTTGGTCATAAAGATGTCCTGAACCACCACAAAATCGAGGGCGTCAAAACCGCTGCGAACGAGACCGAGATCGACTTCCGTCTGAAGCGGATCTTCCCCCATGATGTAGTAGGCCTTGACCTTGCCTTCCAGCGCCAGATGAGGCACCTCGGTAATGCGCGTCCCGACCCGATCGTCCATTTTATTGACGTCAATCCCCCAGGCATCGGCGAACTTCTGCCTGACCGCCGGGTCGGTCACATCCTGATAGCCGGGGAACATATTCGGCAGAACGCCCATATCACAGGCACCCTGAACATTGTTTTGTCCGCGTACTGGGCCGACGCCGACGGCGGGACGGCCCAGGTTGCCGGTCAGCAGTGCCAGGCTGGAAAGCCCTTTGACGACATCGACGGCCTGACCAAACTGGGTCACGCCCATTCCCCACATTACGGTGGCGGAAGGGGCCGCCGCGAAGGTGCGCATTGCCTGACGTACGTCTCGGGCGGGAATGCCGGTAAGATGCTCGACCTTCTCCGGCGCATAGTCTTTCACCGTTTGACGATAGGCCTCAAGCCCTTCCGTAAACCGCGCGACATAGTTTTTGTCGTACAGCTCCTCTTCCAGCAGCACATAGCCAAAGGCGTTCACCAGCGCCATGTTGCTGCCGTTTTTCAGCTGCAGGTGCTGATCGGCAATGCGCGCCGTTTCGATGCGGCGCGGATCGCAGACGATGATTTTCGCGCCGTTTTCTCGGGCTTTGAGCACGCGGCGGGCGACGATAGGGTGAGAGTCTGCGCAGTTATAGCCGAATACCAGCAGACATTTAGAGTGCTCAATATCGTTGATGGAATTACTCATCGCACCGTTGCCGAGGGTCTCCTGTAACCCTGCCACGGAAGGACCGTGACAGACGCGCGCGCAGCAGTCGACGTTGTTGGTGTGCAGCACCGCACGGGCAAATTTTTGCATGACGTAGTTGGTTTCATTGCCGGTTCCGCGTGATGAACCGGTAGTCATGATTGCCCGCGGCCCGTGTTGCGCTTTAATGCTGCTGAGCTTCTGGGCGGTGTATCGGATAGCCTCCTCCCAGGTCACGGGGGTGAATGCCTCGCCTTTACGGTAGCGGATCATTGGCTGGGTCAGGCGTGGGGTGAGGAGGCGGGTATCGTTGAGGAAGTCCCAGCCGTAAAATCCTTTCAGGCATAAGGTGCCCTGGTTTGTAACCCCTTCTGCCGCTTCGGCACGGATGATACGGTTATTCTCAACGACAAGGTTTAATTTGCAGCCTGCACCACAGTAAGGGCAGACGCTGGCGATTTTTTTCATCAATAACAGACCTGTTAAGAAATGAAGCAAAATGACTGGTAAGCCCAGTCCCGTAAAAGGGAGTAAGCAGAAACCATGCCATCTTTATAGCGCTTATTTAACAGGGGATTATGAAGAGAAAGCGTGTCATCGTCAGAACGTTCGTCAGTTTTGACGATGACACGATTGCGGAATGGCAGGGTGCTTAAACGTCATCCATGGTGTAGCCCACCACGATTTCAAGCGTCTTACGAATAACATCCGCCTGAACAACGTCGTTGGTCGCTTCCAGCGTCTGAATGAGCCAGAGAATGATGGCTTTATTGGACAGATGTCCTTCAGAAGCCAGAACACAGCGTACTGCAGTAGAAAAAACAGCAGACTCTTCAGCAAAACGATCGCCTGCATGACGGAAATACTCCGACAGCGCGCTTTCTAAAAAAGCAGAATGGTATTCGGGTTGCAGCTGAATATTTTGTCTCATTTGTTCTCACCGTAGCTGTTAAATTGCAGTCAATGTATTTTTTTGGGATCGGACGGTTTTCCCTTTCCAAATAACGGCACTACATTGTCTCTTTGATAACTGAGAGGTCCCTCTCTGTTCATTCGTCCTTGTGCGGCTCTGCGACGTTTTAATCCGAGGCTTTTTGATCCGATATCGGCAATCACCCTCGCAAGTGTCTCCCGCCGCCGGGGATCCTTTTCATGTGCTTTCATATCCCGCAGACGCAGAACCAGCGCTTCCGTTGTAACGGGACCGTGCTCCTTCAAAAGTGAAAGAACGGCTTGTCCAATCAGCTGGTCAGTCAGCGTGTCTGCGTCACTGCTTTTCATAACATTATCGTTCGAAGAGAAGACCAAGCAGCATGTGGTAATGCTGCTCCTCTTCCGGGCCATCGGCTTTTTCGAGGCGGCTTAATAGTTTGGTACAGAGCGATTTACGATTGAGGTTCCGCCCGTCGCTAAGGATCTCAACAACCACCTGACCGAGCGTTTCTTGCTGGGTAGGAAGAGAGGCTTTTTCGAAGTACTGTGCGATTGCTGCTGCGGAATCTGCGACGTGACCTTTCTGCTGCATGTTTCGCTCCTGTAAAATTTTGTAATCAGTAACGTTACATTTAAGGTATGCACAATTTATAAATCTGTACATTAAAAATGTACAATTTTTTAAATTTAGTATGATATATTTTATAAAGTGCTTTTTATTCATGTGGTTAAGATGATGTGGCGCATCGGTGAAATCACAGGATATATTGTACAAAGCTGTGCGTTGCAGTTAAGTTGTACAGCACGGAAAAAGGTCTCATTAAAAGCCGTAAATGGTTGAGATGTAAATTATTTGTCAGCCAATTAATGTGCTATAAATGATCCTTACCCACCTTTATTGTGGCCAAAACCTTAACCCCCAGGAATAGCATGCTTACAACCATCATTTACCGCAGTCATATCTGCGAAGACGTTCCAGTGAAAGCGCTGGAAACAATGGTCGCTGCTGCAAATAGTAAAAACCGGCAATCCAATGTCACGGGGATCTTGCTGTTTAACGGCACACATTTTTTCCAGTTGCTTGAGGGGCCAGCGGATCTTGTTTCTGCTATTTATGAGCAGATCTGCAACGACACCCGCCACCATAACGTGGTAGAGCTGATGCGGGATCACGGGCCTGTCCGGCGTTTTGGCAAGGTGGGCATGGAGCTTTTTGATTTACGCCAGTTCGACAGGGATGAGGTGCTGCAGCAGGTGCTCAACAGAGGCACGACGCGCTACCAGCTGACGTATAATGACCGCCCGCTGCAGTTTTTTCGGACCTTTGTTGAGGCCACAGAAAAAGCGAACTATTTTGAACTGCCTCCTGCAGATTCATGGGATTTTGTTCCTGAAGACACTCACTTATCTGCACAACCTGAGGTGGTCGCGAAAGGGGCGGATTGTAGCTTTGCCTTTCAACCGATAGTCGATCCGTTTATGCAGCGGGTCGTCTCCTGGGAGGCGCTTCTCCGCACCCCGTCCGGCGACTCGCCGGGGGTCTACTTCGCCAACCGCTCGCGCGTGGACGTGTATACCTCTGATTTGCAAAGCAAGCAGGTAGCGCTCTCAATGGCCAGCGCGCTGGGGTTACAGGACCAGACGTTGTCTCTTAACCTGCTGCCTATGACGCTGGTCAATCTCCCCAACGCCGTGGACTTTCTGCTTACCGCCATCGAAGCAAATGGTTTTGTGCCCGAGCAAATTATGGTCGAGTTCACCGAGAACGAAGCCATTTCCCGTTTCGATGAGTTCACAGACTCGGTCAGGCAGTTAAAAAGTGCGGGGATCAGCGTAACGATCGATCACTTTGGTGCCGGTTTTGCCGGGCTACAGCTGCTGGCCCAGTTCCAGCCGGACAGAATTAAGATTAATCGCGATCTGGTAGCGAACGTGCACAAAAGTGGCCCGCGTCAGGCTATTATTCAGGCGATTATCAAATGCTGTTCTTCGCTGGAAATTCAGTTCTGCGCGGTCGGCGTGGAGAAGGCGGAAGAGTGGATGTGGCTGGAGTCTGCGGGGATTTCGCAGTTCCAGGGACATCTTTTTGCCAGCCCCCGGCACGGCGGTATTCCGGCCATTGCATGGCCAGAGAAAAAATTCGACTTTTGATAAAGCCGGGCGCAATTGAGTCGGTCTGGCTGTACGAATGGCAAATTTTGTACAACAATGTATTAACAGATGGGTGGTGGAATGTCCCATTCACCTGGGCAAAATACGGTCTTAGTTATACAAATGGTTTGTACAATCTGATAAGGTTGGTGCAGTTAGGTATGGAAGTTCTGAGCGTGAGGGAGTTAATGGCCTATTACAGTATCGGCGAAGTAGCCGAACGATGCGGTATCAACCCCGTTACGCTGCGTGCCTGGCAGCGCCGTTATGGATTGTTGAAGCCGCAGCGCAGCGAAGGGGGTCATCGTCAGTTCGACGATGAAGATATCCTGCGTATCGAAGAGATCAAGCGCCTGATGAAAAGCGGCGTTTCGGTCGGAAAAGTCAAAGCCCTGCTGGAAAACAAAGAAGTTCTGACCCAGGGTAACTGGGCCTCGTTCCAGGAAGAGATGATGACCGTTCTGCGCTACGCCAGCCCGGCAAAGCTGCGTGCCAAAATCGGCGAATTTCGCCGCGACCACGCGATGGATGCGCTGATCGATAACATCATTTCCCCCGTCCGCCAGCGAATGAATCAGGATCAAAATACCGTACGCCACATGGCGAGCATGCTTGACGGTGTTCTGATTGAATTCGCGATTGCAAGCCTGGCGGAGTCGCGCAAGAAAGCGGGTAACGATGCGTTGCTTATCGGCTGGGAATGCGATGACCGGACCCACCTGTGGCTGGAAGCCGCGCGCTTATCGCACAAGGGCTGGCACATTGATGTTCTGGCCGAGCCGATTGATTCCCCGCGTCCTGAGCTCTTCCCGGGGCAAAAAATCTTCGTCTGGACGGGAAAAGCGCCAACACCGCGTCAGCAGGAACAGCTCGATCACTGGCGTGAACAGGGTTTTACCGTTTCATTTCATCACTCATAATCAGAGGCCTTGAGGGCCTTTTTTTGTTTTGATCCCTTCCTGAACAAAAGCTATCTCAAAAATAGGCATTTCCGATGCATATTTTACTTTTCCTTTCTTCGCTGTTTCCTTCGTTCAATAATCCATTAATTTTCAAAGTATTGAACAATTAAATCCATCCCGCCCGCATCTCCTGACAGGGTCTATGCTTAATAAAAGTAGACAAAAAGGGCGGTTTAGCCGAATGCCCCTGCTGACAGAGGGTTGAAGTGATAATCGTTATCACTAACATGGTGTTATGCCCTGATGGCTAATCAGATGAGGTGGACCTATGGAACTGCATTCAGAAACCTTCAATCCTGCCGATTTTGCCTGGCGTGGTTTAACGCTCACGCCTGCGGCGGCAGCGCATATCCACGAGCTGGTGGCGAAAAAGCCCGAGATCCTCGGCGTACGCTTAGGCGTTAAGCAGACCGGCTGCGCGGGCTTTGGCTACGTGCTGGATACCGTCACCGCACCGGAAAAAGATGACCTGGTGTTTGAAACCGATGGCGCAAAGCTGTACGTCGCGCTACAGGCTATGCCGTTTATCGACGGTACAGAGGTGGACTACGTACGGGAAGGTTTAAACCAGTTATTCAAATTTCATAACCCGAAAGCCCAGAACGAATGCGGCTGCGGCGAAAGCTTTGGGGTATAGGCGGTACTATGTCTCGTAATACTGAAGCAACGAGTGATGTAAACACCTGGAGCGGCGGACACCTCAACTATAAAGAGGGTTTTTTCACGCAGCTGCAGACAGACGAGCTGGCTAAAGGGATTAATGAAGATGTCGTGCGCGCCATCTCGGCCAAACGTAACGAGCCCGAGTGGATGCTCGAATTTCGCCTGAGCGCCTTCCGCGCCTGGCTGGAGATGGAAGAGCCGCACTGGCTGAAAGCCCATTACGACAAACTGAACTATCAGGATTACAGCTACTACTCCGCGCCCTCCTGCGGCAGCTGTGACGATACCTGCGCTTCGCAGCCCGGCGCGGTACAGCAGACCGGTGCCGAGAACAGCTTCCTGAGTAAAGAAGTGGAAGAGGCCTTTAATCAGCTTGGCGTCCCGGTTCGCGAGGGCAAAGAGGTGGCGGTGGACGCCATTTTCGACTCCGTCTCGGTGGCGACCACTTATCGCGAAAAGCTGGCCGAGCAGGGGATTATTTTCTGCTCCTTTGGCGAAGCGATTCATGACCATCCCGAGCTGGTGAAGAAGTACATCGGCACCGTGGTACCGAGTAACGATAACTTCTTCGCCGCGCTAAATGCCGCGGTAGCCTCTGACGGCACCTTTATCTACGTGCCGAAAGGCGTGCGCTGTCCGATGGAGCTCTCCACCTATTTCCGCATTAACGCCGAAAAAACCGGCCAGTTCGAACGCACCATTCTGGTTGCGGACGAAGGCAGCTACGTCAGCTATATCGAAGGGTGTTCTGCACCGGTGCGCGACAGCTATCAGCTGCACGCGGCGGTGGTCGAGGTCATCATTCATAAAGACGCGGAGGTGAAATACTCCACGGTGCAGAACTGGTTCCCCGGCGACGGCAACACCGGCGGTATCCTGAACTTCGTCACCAAGCGCGCGCTGTGCGAAGGTGAAAACAGCAAAATGTCCTGGACGCAGTCGGAAACCGGCTCCGCTATTACCTGGAAGTACCCGAGCTGCATCCTGCGCGGGGATAACTCCATCGGTGAGTTTTACTCGGTGGCGCTCACCAGCGGGCATCAGCAGGCCGATACCGGCACCAAGATGATCCACATCGGTAAAAACACGAAATCTACCATCATTTCGAAAGGGATCTCTGCCGGGCATTCCCAGAATAGCTATCGCGGGCTGGTGAAAATCATGCCGACGGCCACCAACGCGCGTAACTTCACCCAGTGTGACTCGATGCTGATTGGCGCAGACTGCGGGGCGCATACCTTCCCGTACGTGGAGTGTCGCAACAACACGGCCCAGCTGGAGCACGAGGCGACCACGTCGCGCATTGGGGAAGATCAGCTCTTCTACTGTCTGCAGCGTGGGATCAGTGAAGAAGATGCCATTTCGATGATTGTGAACGGCTTCTGTAAGGACGTGTTCTCTGAACTGCCGCTGGAATTTGCCGTTGAAGCACAAAAACTCCTCGCCATTAGTCTTGAACACAGCGTCGGTTAAGGAAAGCACATGTTAAGCATTAAAGATTTACAGGTTAGCGTGGAAGAGAAAGACATCCTGCGCGGTCTCAATTTTGACGTCAAGCCGGGTGAAGTTCACGCCATTATGGGGCCGAACGGCTCCGGGAAAAGTACGCTTTCTGCAACGCTGGCGGGACGTGAAGATTACGAAGTGACTGGCGGTTCGGTCGAATTTAACGGCAAAGATCTGCTGGAGATGTCGCCGGAAGACCGCGCGGGTGAGGGCATCTTTATGGCCTTCCAGTACCCGGTGGAAATTCCGGGCGTCAGCAACCAGTTTTTCCTCCAGACGGCGCTGAATGCGGTGCGCAAGTATCGCGGCCAGGAGGCACTGGATCGCTTCGACTTCCAGGATCTGATGGAAGAGAAGATCAAGCTGCTGAAAATGCCGGAAGACCTGCTGACCCGCTCGGTCAACGTTGGCTTTTCCGGCGGCGAGAAAAAGCGTAACGACATCCTGCAGATGGCGGTGCTGGAGCCCGAGCTGTGCATTCTGGATGAGACCGACTCCGGTCTGGATATCGACGCCCTGAAGATTGTCGCCGACGGGGTGAACGCCCTGCGCGACGGCAAGCGTTCATTCATAATCGTCACCCACTACCAGCGCATTCTGGACTATATCAAGCCGGACTACGTGCACGTGCTTTACCAGGGACGCATTGTGAAATCCGGTGATTTTACGCTGGTTAAACAACTGGAGGAGCAGGGTTATGGCTGGCTTACCGAACAGCAGTAATGCACTCCAGCAGTGGCACAGGCTGTTTGAGGCGCAGGGTAATACGCGCTCCGAGCAGGCGCAGCAGCATCTCCAGCAGATGCTGCGTCTCGGCCTGCCGACGCGCAAGCATGAGAACTGGAAATACACCCCGCTCGACGGCCTGCTGAACGGCGAGTTTGTGACGCGCCTGGCGGAGATCGACCCGGCCCGGCGTGACGCTCTGGCGCTGACGGTGGATGCGGTGCGTCTGGTCTTTGTCGACGGCGTCTGGCGCCCTGAACTGAGTGACGACGTTCAGGGGAGCGGGTTCGATATCGTGATTAGCGACGACCGCCAGAGCCTGAGCGCCCCGGTTCAGCCGGAAGTGTTTCTCCACCTGACCGAGAGCCTGGCCCGCAGCGTGACGCATATTCAGGTTAAGCGTAACCAGCGCCCGGCCAAACCGCTGCTTCTGATGCACATCACGCAGGGCGTGGAGGGCGATGAGATCAACACCGCGCACTATCGCCATCACCTTGATCTGGCGGAGGGGGCGGAGGCTACGGTAATCGAACATTACGTCAGCCTCAACGAGACCCGCCACTTTACCGGGTCGCGGCTGACGATGAACGTCGCCGCAAATGCGCAGCTTCACCACATTAAGCTGGCGTTTGAGAATCCGCAGAGCCACCATTTTGCCCATAACGATATAGCGCTGGGTCAGGATGCCGCGGCGTACAGCCACAGCTTTCTGCTCGGCGGCGCGGTGCTGCGCCACAACACCAGCACGCAGCTTAACGGTGAAAACACCACGCTGCGCATCAACAGCCTGGCGATGCCGGTCAAATCAGAAGTGTGCGACACGCGCACCTGGCTTGAGCACAACAAGGGCTACTGCAACAGCCGCCAGCTGCATAAAACCATCGTCAGCGATAAAGGGCGGGCGGTGTTTAACGGCCTGATTAACGTGGCCCAGCACGCCATTAAAACTGACGGGCAGATGACCAACAACAATCTGCTGTTGGGGCGCCTGGCGGAGGTGGACACCAAACCGCAGCTGGAGATCTACGCCGATGACGTGAAATGCAGTCACGGCGCGACGGTCGGGCGGATTGACGACGAACAGATGTTTTACCTGCGTTCCCGCGGCATCGACCGGCAGGCGGCGCAGAAAATGATTATCTACGCCTTTGCGGCGGAGCTTACGGAAGCGCTACACGATGGCGTATTGAAGCAGCAGGTGCTGGCCCGCATTGGTCAGCGTCTGCCCGGAGGCGAAGCATGAGTTTTCCCGTAGAGAAAGTGCGGGCCGACTTCCCGGTTCTGACCCGTGAAGTGAACGGCCTGCCGCTGGCCTATCTCGACAGCGCGGCCAGCGCGCAGAAACCGAATCAGGTGGTGGATGCGGAAGCCGAGTTCTACCGCCATGGTTATGCTGCGGTGCACCGGGGTATCCATACCCTGAGCGCCGAAGCGACCCAGCGCATGGAGAACGTGCGCACGCAGGTGGCCGCTTTCCTCAATGCACGTTCGCCTGAAGAGCTGGTCTTCGTGCGCGGAACCACTGAAGGGATCAACCTTGTCGCCAACAGCTGGGGCAACGCGCAGGTCCACGCGGGGGATAACATCGTCATCACCCAGATGGAGCACCACGCCAATATTGTGCCGTGGCAGATGCTCTGCGAGCGTGTCGGCGCACAGCTGCGGGTCATTCCGCTGAATGAGGACGGCACGCTGCAGCTTGAGCAGCTTGACACGCTGCTGGACGATAAAACGCGGCTGGTGGCGGTCACACAGGTCTCTAACGTGCTGGGCACCGAAAACCCGGTGGCAGAGATTATCGCAAAAGCCCATCAGGCCGGTGCGAAGGTGTTGATTGACGGCGCGCAGGCGGTAATGCACCACGCGGTGGATGTGCAGGCGCTGGACTGCGATTTCTACGTATTCTCCGGGCATAAGCTCTATGGTCCAACCGGCATCGGCGTGCTGTATGTGAAAGAGGACATTCTGCAGGCGATGCCGCCGTGGGAAGGCGGCGGATCGATGATTGCCACCGTAAGCCTTTCGGAAGGGACAACCTATGCCCGTGCGCCGTGGCGTTTTGAGGCGGGTACCCCCAACACCGGCGGGATTATCGGCCTGGGGGCGGCGGTGTCTTACGTTTCCGCAATCGGCCTGGACGCCATCCAGGAGTACGAACAGCTGCTGATGCACTACGCGCTGCAGGAGCTTGCCAGCGTGCCGGATCTTACCCTGTATGGCCCGGCCGACCGCCAGGGCGTGATTGCGTTTAACCTTGGGAAACACCACGCCTATGACGTGGGCAGCTTCCTTGATAACTACGGCGTGGCCGTCCGTACCGGGCACCACTGCGCCATGCCGCTGATGGCCTTTTACCAGGTACCGGCAATGTGCCGCGCGTCGCTGGTGATGTATAACACAATGGAAGAGGTCGACAGGCTGGTGGCGGGGCTTAAGCGCATTCACCAGCTGCTGGGCTAACGAAGAGGCAAAAGATGGCAGAACTGCCGGACAGAGATAAATTGCTGCGCAACTTTGGGCGCTGCGCAAACTGGGAAGAGAAGTACCTTTATATCATCGAGCTGGGGCAGCGTCTGCCGCCGCTCGGCGAAGAGGCGCATAACCCGGAAAACATTATTCAGGGCTGCCAGAGCCAGGTGTGGATTGTGATGGAGCAGTCTGACGACGGGACTATTGCACTGCACGGCGACAGCGATGCGGCCATTGTAAAAGGGCTGATTGCGGTGGTCTTTATTCTTTACCACCGGATGTCGGCGCAGGATATCGTCGCGTTCGATGTCCGCCCGTGGTTTGAAAAAATGGCCCTGACCCAACACCTCACCCCGTCCCGTTCCCAGGGGCTGGAAGCGATGATTCGCGCCATTCGCGCCAAAGCTGCAAACCTTAGCTAGACTTACAGAACAGCATTCATTCTGTTTCGCGAGGTGGTTCCCACCTCGCTGGTTTTTCAGCTTTCTGGCGTCCTGCCAGTGAATAAGGAATCTCAGCATGAAGCGCGCGTCTCTAATAACTCTATTACTCGTCAGTTCGCTCGGTACGTTTAATTCGGCCCGCGCGATGGACTATCCGTTGCCGCCCGCAGGCAGTCGCCTGATTGGGCAAAATCAAACCTACACGATACAGGAAGGGGATAATAAGCTTCAGACCATCGCCCGTCGGTTTAATACGGCGGCGCAGGTGATCCTTGAAACGAACAATACCATTGCGCCGGTGAACCCGGCACCGGGTACCGTTATCACGATTCCGTCGCAGATGCTGCTGCCGGATACCCCGCGCGAGGGCATTGTGGTGAATCTGGCTGAGCTCCGGCTCTACTACTTCCCGCCGGGAGAAAATATTGTCCAGGTCTTCCCGCTCGGCATCGGACAGTTGGGGCTGGAAACGCCGGTGAGCACCACCCGCGTAAGTCAAAAAATCCCTAATCCAACCTGGACGCCAACGGCGGGCATCAGAGCCCGTTCGCTGGCACAGGGTATTAAATTGCCTCCGGTCGTCCCGGCCGGGCCAAATAACCCGCTGGGGCGCTACGCGCTGCGTTTGGGTATTGGTAATGGGGAATATCTTATTCACGGCACCAGCGCGCCGGACAGCGTAGGCCTGCGCGTTAGTTCCGGCTGCATGCGTATGAACGCCCCGGATATTAAAGCCCTGTTCGAACAGGTGCGGGTTGGCACGCGGGTACAAATTATCAATGAGCCGGTGAAGTTCTCGGTTGAGCCGGACGGGAAGCGTTATATTGAAGTTCACCGTCCGCTGGCGCAGGTGGAGGGCGAGAACCCGCAGATTTCGCCCATTAACCACTCCGCAGAGTTTGCGACCTTTGTGTCTCAAGCCGGAAGCGACAAAGCGCTTATTGATAAAGCGCTGGCACGCCGCGCGGGGATCCCGGTTGTCGTATCCGCGGGTAGCGGCCCGTCGGCCAGCAATAGCGTGCTGTCGGTACAGAACAGTCGGGTGTCGGCTGCGGTAGCTGAAGAGGAAGGGGAGAAGGTAACGCAGTAGTCGTTTGACGCAGGCAAAAAAAATGGCGCACAATGTGCGCCATTTTATTAACAGGTACTATTACTTACGGTATTTAGTAGCCTGGTTGTCCAGACGCTGGTTAGCGCGAGCTGCGTCGTCTTTAGCAGCCTGAACGTCGGAACGCATTGCGTTCACGTCGTTGCTCAGCTGGTCAACTTTAGCGTTCAGAGTCTGAACGTCAGAAGACAGCTGATCGATTTTAGCGTTGCTGGAGCAACCAGCCAGCAGAGTAGAACCCAGGATTACCGCGCCCAGTACCAGTTTAGTACGATTCATTATTAATACCCTCTAGATTGAGTTAATCTCCATGTAGCGTTACAAGTATTACACAAACTTTTTTGGGTTGAGAATATTTTTTTGATGGGAATACGCCTATTTTTGATCGTTCGCTCAAAGAAGCATCGAATCAGCCCTTTTTGAGTAAAAAGCTATGTAAAAAAAGGCATTTTTCATCGGATTCATCTTAGATAATTCGCAATTAAATAGAAAAACCCGATTTGCTTTTTGAATGAATTTGGCTAATGACGGTAATAAAAAAAGCGCCCATTGGGCGCTTTTTATCAAAACTAATTCGTTCCTGAATTATTACAGCACGTGAACGGAGGCCGTATTGGTCGTTCCGCTTGGTACCAGCGCACCAGAAACCATCACAACAACGTCGCCTTTCTGCGCCAGACCGCTTTCCAGAGCCAGTGCTTTACCCTGAATGTAGAAATCGTCAGTAGAGGCGATCTCTTTGACCAGGTGCGCAACCACGCCTTTGCTCAGCACCAGCTGACGTGCGGTGGTTTCGTTGGTGGTCAGGGCCAGGATGGTGGCATCCGGGAAGTATTTACGTACTGCGCGCGCAGATTTACCGCCCTGGGTCGCTACCACAATCAGTGGTGCTTCCAGTTTCTCAGCGGTTTCTACTGCACCGCGGCATACTGCTTCGGTGATGCGCAGCTTGCGGCTGTCGTTGTTGAAGTCCAGACGGCTTGTCATCACGCGGTCAGTACGTTCGCAGATGGTTGCCATGATGCCGACCGCTTCCAGAGGATATTTCCCTTTCGCGGATTCACCGGACAGCATCACTGCATCGGTACCGTCGAGGATGGCGTTCGCCACGTCACCTGCTTCAGCGCGGGTAGGGCGTGGGTTTTTGATCATGGAGTCCAGCATCTGCGTTGCGGTGATAACCACTTTACGCGCGCGAACACACTTCTCGATCATCATCTTCTGCGCGAAGATCACTTCTTCAACCGGGATTTCAACGCCCAGGTCGCCACGTGCAACCATGATGCCGTCAGATGCTTCAAGGATTTCGTCGAAGTTGTTCAGGCCTTCCTGGTTTTCAATTTTGGAGATGATCTGGATCTTCTCGCCGCCGTGCGCTTTCAGGTGCTCACGAATTTCAACCACGTCGGAACGCTTACGGATGAAGGACGCCGCAACGAAGTCAACGCCTTGTTCGCAGCCGAAGATCAGGTCCTGTTTGTCTTTCTCAGCCAGTGCCGGCAGTGCGATGGAAACGCCCGGCAGGTTAACGCCTTTGTTTTCGCCCAGGTCGCCGTTGTTCAGCACTTTACAGATAACCTTGTTGCCTTCGATAGCGGTCACTTCCATACCGATCAAACCATCGTCGACCAGCACGGTGTTACCCACGGAGAGATCGCTGGTGAAGCCTTCATAGGTTACCGCAACGATTTCGCTGTTACCGACAACGGATTTATCGGTAGTGAAGGTGAAGGTCTGGCCCGCTTTCAGAGAAACGTCGTTACCGCCTTCCAGTTTGATGGTACGGATTTCCGGACCTTTAGTATCCAGCAGAATAGCGGCTTTTTTGCCAGTCTTGCTCATCACGTTGCGCAAGTTCTGGATACGCTGACCGTGCTCAGCATAGTCACCGTGGGAGAAGTTCAGACGCATCACGTTCATGCCGGCGTCCAGCATTTTGCTCAGCATCTCTTCGGATTCGGTTTTCGGGCCGATAGTACAAACAATTTTCGTCTTTTTCATGACAGTCTTAGTCTTTAAGTTGGGAAGGATATGGAAATCTCGCTCCGGGGGCGCACCGCCGCGGAGTCAAACCTGTGTTGCAAAAGAGTATATGACACGCACTAAGGATAGGAGACATCAAATGAGCGTGCAGAAGAAAGTGTGCCTGAGTGTCAGCCCAACGAAGGAGAGGAGAAGTTGTACGTTGTTTTTTGTATTCCAAGCGCTGAAACCATTCACCAGGGATTTGGCGCGCATTATACGCTGATTTTAAGATAAAAGGAAAATGGATACGGCGTTTCAGAATTAATCAATGCCGTTTCACATAATATTGTTATCAAGGCGTTAAGCCATGATGACAACTTTTGGCGGCAGGCGTTTGACCTGCCGCATTTTGCTTATTTTTGCAGCGCCTGACTGAGGTCGGCAATCAGGTCTTTCGAATCTTCAATGCCCACCGACAGTCGAATCAGCTGCGGCACAATGCCGTTTGCCAGGCGTTGTTCCAGCGGAATCGAGGCGTGCGTCATGCTGTAGGGCTGGCTCACCAGGCTCTCTACGCCGCCCAGGCTTTCCGCGAGGGTGAACAACTTCAGGTTGCGAATCACCTCTGTGGCGCGTTGCGCATCGCCTTTTACCACGACGGAAATCATCCCGCCTGGCAGGGCCATCTGCGTGCGCGCAAGCTGATATTGTGGATGCGATTCCAGCCCGGGATAGAACACCTTTTCAACCAGAGGATGCTGCGCCAGCCATTGCGCAATCGCCAGCGCGTTGCTGCTGTGCTTTTCTACCCTCAGCGCAAGCGTGCGAATTCCGCGCAGGGTCAGGAAGCTGCTAAAGGGATCCAGGACGCCACCGACCGCATTTTGCAGGTAGCCAAGCCGGTCCGCCAGCGCCGGGTTATCACCCACCACCGCCAGCCCGGCCACCACGTCCGAATGGCCGTTAAGGTACTTGGTGGCGGAGTGCACCACGATATCGAAACCCGACGCCAGAGGGCGGTGGATCGCCGGCGACGCGAAGGTGTTATCCGCCACGCTGATGACGTTATGGCGCCGCGCGATAGCGGCAATGGCCGCCAGATCCGCCAGCTTCAGCAGCGGGTTGGTCGGCGTTTCCACCCACACCATGCGCGTATCCGGGCGAATGGCGACCTCAAGCCCCGCTAAATCGTCAGGCTTAACCCAGCTGACCTGCAGGCCGGTGCTGCGCTTGCGCACGTTTTCAATCAGGCGGTACGTCCCGCCGTAAACGTCGTCAATGGCGACGATATGGCTGTCTTTGTCCAGCAGTTCGAGCACCGTGGAGATGGCGGCGAGACCGGAAGCAAAGGCGTAACCGCGCGTGCCGCCTTCCAGTTCAGCGATAGCGGTTTCCAGCGCGTGGCGGGTAGGGTTGCCGCTGCGAGAATACTCATAGCCGGTATGCTCGCCGGGTGACGGTTGCGCAAACGTCGAGGTGGCGTAAATCGGCGGCATGACGGCGCCGTGCTGGTCGTTGAACGCGCCGCTGTGGACGCTCAGAGTTGCCAGGTTTTTCATCATCTATTCCTTTATTGCTGAAGACGGTTGCGCCAGGCGGTCAGAACGTCGCTGCGCGTAATCAGACCGAGAAAACGGTCGTTGTCATTAATCACGGCCACCAGGCCGCGGTCGAAGATGGCGTGCAGGGCGCTTTCCGGGGCGTGTTTATCAAGAAACTCCACCTGACGCGTCATGGCTGCCGTCACCGGAAGCGCGAAGCGGTCTCCATCGCCACCGATATGCCGCAGCAGATCCCACTCGTCGATAATGCCCACCACCTTGCCGTCCTCAAGGACCGGCAGCTGGGAGATGTCATACAGGCGCATGCGTGCCAGTACGGTGGAAAGCGTGTCGTCCGGAGCGGCGGTGACGGTGGCGCCTTCATCGTGTCGCAGGGCGATGTAATCGGAGAGATCGCCCGCCTGAGGGCGCGTGAAAAGCCCCTGCTGACGCATCCACTCGTCGTTGAACATCTTCGAGAGATACTTATTGCCGCTGTCACAGGCGAAGGTCACCACGCGTTTCGGCGCGTTTTGTGCCTGGCAGTATTTCAGCGCGGCCGCAAGCAGCGTGCCGCTGGAGGAGCCCGCCAGAATGCCTTCCGTTTTCAGCAGATCGCGCGCGGTGGTGAAGGCTTCGCGGTCGGTGATGCGCCAGGCGCGATTCACCCCTTCGATGTGAGCCAGCGGAGGAATAAAGTCCTCGCCAATGCCCTCAACCAGCCAGGAGCCCGCGTCGTGGTAGCGTCCGGTTTCCACCTGGTCGGCGAGAACCGACCCGGCGGGGTCTGCCAGGACAAACTCCGTGTGTGGAGAGTGCTCGGCAAACCACGCCTGCAGGCCGCCGAGCGTCCCGCCTGAGCCGACGCCGACCACGATGGCGTCGATCCTGCCGTCAAGCTGCTCAAACAGCTCCGGTGCCGTGGTGGTGCGGTGCGCAAGCGGGTTGGCTTCGTTATTGAACTGGTCGATGTAAAACGCGCCGGGCAGCTCGTTAGCCAGACGCCGGGCGTAATCCTGGTAATAGGCGGGGTGGCCCTTGTTGACGTCGGATCGGGTCAGCACCACCTGGGCACCCAGCGCGCGCAGGTGGAAAATCTTCTCGCGGCTCATTTTGTCCGGCACCACCAGGATCAGCGAGTAGCCTTTCTGGGCGGCGATCAGCGCCAGGCCCAGACCGGTATTCCCCGCCGTTGCCTCAATAATCGTGCCGCCCGGCTGCAGCTGACCGGTGCGCTCCGCTTCGTTAATCATCGACAGCGCAACGCGATCCTTGATAGAGCCGCCCGGATTCTGGTTTTCCAGCTTCAGGTACAGCGAGCAGGGACCGGTATCAAGCTTATGCAATTGGATAAGCGGGGTACGACCAATCAGTTCAGTGACCGAGTGATAAATCGTCATGATGTTTTCCTTTCTGGATGTCATGACGGGATGATAGGGCGGTGAAATTTTCGCAATAAAGAACCATTCACTGCCGTTTAGAACGGTATGGAATATAAATGCCGTTTTTGGATGGCAGGACAGCAAGACGTAAAGTTGTCTGGAAGTGAGGATGGCTATATCCGCATAAAATGCTGCGAAAATGACCGTTTTTTTAGCCAGTCAGCCAGCGGATATGCGTCTGGCAGATAATCATTGCTGAAATTGGTCTAAATGCTTTCGACCCTCTAAATCCGCTGTTTATTACCTCAGGTTATAACACATGCTTTTTTGTTCATTTAAAAGCTGATAACGCCTGTTTACTATCTTTTGGACATCCATACTGCTAAACCGCCAAGGGCGGATCGGATAACGAATAAGAATGATCGTACTCAGGAATATTTCGAAGGTTTTCGACAACGGAAAGGTCGCGCTGACTGCCGTTGATAACGTCAATTTGACGATAGAGCAGGGACAGATTTACGGCATTATCGGCTACAGCGGCGCCGGGAAAAGCACGCTGATTCGTCTGCTGAACGGTCTGGAAA
The DNA here is from genome assembly GCF_058354905.1 of Enterobacter sp. ECC_219_Taxon_10. Classification (NCBI taxonomy): domain Bacteria; kingdom Pseudomonadati; phylum Pseudomonadota; class Gammaproteobacteria; order Enterobacterales; family Enterobacteriaceae; genus Enterobacter; species Enterobacter sp. ECC_219_Taxon_10. The sequence goes on from NZ_CM178005.1 coordinate 2,089,762, forward strand.
AACCCAGCGCCGGAAGCGTCACAATTAACGGGCAGGATATCTCTGCGGCAAAAGGTGAAGCGCTGCGTCAGGCGCGTCTGAAAATCAGCATGGTGTTCCAGCACTTCAACCTGCTGTGGTCGCGCACGGTGAGCGAGAACATCGCTTTCTCGATGCAAATCGCCGGTGTGCCAAAAGCCCGGATTAAGGCGCGCGTGGCCGAGTTGGTGGATCTGGTTGGCCTGAAGGGGCGTGAGCATGCGTATCCGTCGCAGCTGAGCGGCGGGCAAAAGCAGCGCGTGGGTATTGCGCGTGCTTTGGCTAACAACCCTGATGTGCTGCTCTGCGATGAAGCCACGTCCGCGCTCGACCCGCAGACCACCGATCAGATCCTCGATCTGCTGCTGGACATTAACCGTCGCTTCAAACTCACCATCGTGTTGATCACGCACGAGATGCACGTGGTGCGCAAAATCTGCGACCGCGTGGCGGTGATGGAGAACGGTAAAGTCGTGGAGGAGGGCGACGTGCTGAGCGTCTTTACCCATCCGCAGCAGCCGATTACGCAGCAGTTTGTCCGCCAGGTGAGCCAGTACGCTGAGGAAGAAACCTTCAATACCGAACTGGCAAACGATCTGGAAGGCACGGTCATCAGGCTGACCTTTACCGGGCACAGCACCCATAAGCCGATCGTGGGTGAACTAACCCTGCGCTACGGCCTGCCGTTTAACATCCTGCACGGGAAAATGACCCAAACCGCCCACGGCGTGTTTGGCCAGCTCTGGGTGCACGTGGTGGCATCCGACGAACAACTGAACAATATCCTCGCCGACCTGCAGCACAGCGATATTGAAGGCGAGGTGATTAAACATGGCTGAGAATCTCTTTCCGCATCTCAAGTGGGATCAACTCTGGGCGGCAACGCTGGAGACGCTTTACATGACCGCGCTTTCCGGCGTAGCGACTTTTGTGCTGGGCATCGTGCTGGGCCTGGCGCTGTTTTTAACCGCGCGCGGCGGGCTGTTCCACAACCGCACGGTTTACAGCGTGATTTCGATTGTGGTGAACGTGTTCCGCTCTATTCCGTTCATCATTTTGATTGTCCTGCTGATCCCTTTCACCAAGACTATCGTCGGCACCATTCTTGGCGCCAACGCGGCGCTGCCAGCGCTGATTGTGGGCGCCGCACCGTTCTACGCACGCCTGGTGGAGATCGCCCTGCGTGAAGTGGATAAAGGCGTTATAGAAGCAACGCGCTCGATGGGCGCACGACTGAGCACGTTAGTGTTTCGGGTTTTACTGCCGGAATCATCACCTGCACTGGTTTCAGGTATTACGGTGACGCTGATTGCGCTGGTGAGCTACAGCGCGATGGCGGGGGTGATTGGCGCCGGCGGTTTGGGAAATCTGGCTTATCTGGAAGGATTCCAGCGCAACCATGGTGACGTCACGCTGGTGGCAACGGTGACCATTTTAATCATCGTTTTCATTATCCAGTTCTGCGGCGATGTCATTACATCACTGTTAGATAAACGCTAATACCCGTCATATTTCGAGCCTCAGGCGCGTTGGCTGCATTCGTTCACCCCAGTCACTTACTGTATGTAAGCTCCTGGGGATTCGCTCACTTGCCGCCTTCCTGTGACTCGAACTATTTAGGGTAACAACAACACACAGGAACCACATCATGAAAAAGACACTGACGCTGATTGCCGCCGCAACCCTGAGCGCCCTGAGCTTCGCCTCCTGGGCCGACACCCTGACCGTGGGCGCGTCCAACACGCCGCACGCCGAAATTCTGGAGCAGGCCAAGCCAATTCTGGCGAAGCAGGGTATCGACCTGGAGATCAAACCGTTCCAGGACTACATTCTGCCCAACACCGCGCTGGCGGGACATGACATTGACGCCAACTATTTCCAGCATATTCCTTACCTGAACAGCGTGCTGAAAGATCACGCGGGCGATAAAGACTATGACTTTGTCAGTGCGGGCGCGATCCACATTGAGCCCATCGGCATCTACTCCAAAAAATACAAATCGCTGAAGGACCTGCCGGAAGGCGGCAAGATCATCATGCGTGATGCGGTTTCCGAAGAAGGCCGTATTCTCTCTATCTTCGAAAAAGAGGGCGTGATCAAGCTGAAGCCGGGCATCGATAAAGTGACCGCGCGCATCAGCGATATCGTCGAGAACCCGAAAAAGCTGAAGTTCACGCCAAACGTTGAAGCCTCTCTGCTGCCGCAGATGTACAACAACGACGAAGGCGACGCGGTGGTGATTAATGCCAACTACGCGATTGACGCCGGTCTGGACCCGGTTCATGACCCGATTGCGGTCGAGAGCGGTGAAAACAACCCGTACGCCAACATCATTACCGTGCATCGCGGCGACGAGAAGAAGAAAGACATTGTCGCGCTGGTGAACGTGCTGCACTCCAAAGAGATTCAGGACTGGATCCGCACCAAATACAAAGGCGCGGTCATTCCCGTAAACAACTAATTACCTGATTTTCAAGATGAAGCCCGGCGAGTCTCTCGCCGGGCTTCTTTTTTGTATCCGGCAGGAGAATCATTTAAGCTCAACGTTTAACAGGCAATGGAGTGATGACGATGGGTAACGTGACCAAAGATGAAGCGCTGTACCAGGAGATGTGCCGGGTGGTCGGGAAGGTGGTGCTTGAGATGCGTGATTTAGGGCAGGAGCCAAAGCATATTGTCATTGCCGGAGTCCTGCGAACCGCGCTGGCGAACCAGCGCGTTAAACGCAGTGAATTGACAACCGAAGCGATGGAAACGGTGGTTAAAGCGCTGGCCGGGTAAGGTGCCAGCGTTTCGCAAGCTGCTCGAGCGAGCAGCAGAGCAGGTAGTAGACCACGCCCGTAAAGATAAAAATGGCCGCCGGGTAGATTTGCACCCGGTTGTTGACCTGGCCCGCTACAGTCGTCAGTTCCGGGACGTTCACGATAAACGCCAGCGACGTATCCTTCAGCAGACTGATAAATATCCCCACCAGAGACGGCAGAATATTGCGCATCACCTGCGGGAGCAGCACGCGCCACAGGGTTTGCCGGGTGCTGAACCCCTGGGTCAGTGCCGCTTCATATTGCCCGGCGGGCAACGCGTTTAGCCCGGCGAGAACCGAATGCATGACCGATGCCGCCGTGAACCAGGCCAGCGCCAGCGTGACGGTAAGCGCCCCCGGCAGATCGCCGCCGGTCATCAGCGGCAGCAGATACCACATCCAGAAAATCACAAAGATGAGCGGAATACCGCGTATCAACTCTGCCCATAAAAACAGCGCCTTACGCCCAGGTCCGGGATAGCGCCACGCGGCGCACGCCAGCGCAATACCGCCGGGCAAAGCAAGTATGGCGGCACCCGCGGCCATCAGCAGCGAGAGCAACACGCCTCCGGGCTCACCTGCAGCGGCACGTCCCCACAGCAGATAATCCAGGTTATCAGCAATCACGTTAAATCCGGCAATCATGCTGAGCCCTCCCTGCGCGGGGGCCGAGTCGCGTCAGTAGCATACCCATCACAACGCCGGTAAGCAGATACAGTGCGGTTCCCACGGTAAAGGCCTCCAGCGCGTGCGCGTTGTAGCTTTCGATCTGCCGGACCTGACAGGTGAGTTCGGCAAAGCCAATTCCGCTGGCGAGGGAGGAGAGCTTCATCAGGTTGAGATACTGACCAACGACAGGCTGCCAGGCGTTCGCTAGTCCTTGCGGCAGCAGAATGTAGCGAAATAACCGCCAGGCAGAAAACCCCTGCGCCAGCGCCGCTTCCCGCTGTCCGCCGGGGACGGAACGCAGCCCGGACTCAATCTCCTCAATTAAAAACGCTGAGGTGAATACACCCAGCCCCCAGGCAGAACATAAAAATTCAGGGGTGAACCACCAGACGCCACCGGGCAGAATCGACCAGGCGTGATCGGCATTCACGACGTCCCTAAGCCCGAGCGGCAGGCCGTTCCAGGCGGCGAAGTACCAGAACAGGAGCTGCACCAGCAGCGGCGTGTTGCGAAACAGCGAGACCCAGCCGCTGACGACGGCATGACCAAACCGTCCTGCGGAGAGGCGAAGAAGCAGAAACAACAGCGCTAGCAGGGTGGCAAGCGCCACTCCCGCAAGTGTGACCCACAGCGTGGTGAGAAAACCGGATAAAATCCACTGCAGGGGCTGCCCGGTCAGCACGCCCTGCCAGTTGAACGCGTGCATTACAGCGGCTCCTGGTGAAGCGGGTCGAGCACTTTTTGCAGGAACCGCCGCGCGCGCGGATGTGACGGCTGGCTGAAAAACTGTGCCGGCGGAGCGGTTTCCAGAATTTGTCCGCCGTCGATAAAGACGATCCGGTCAGCAATCTCCCGGGCAAACTGCATCTCGTGGGTCACCACAATCATGGTGATCCCGCTGTGGGCGAGGGCCTTCATCACGTACAGCACTTCGCCAATCATCTCCGGATCCAGCGCGGAGGTGGGCTCATCGAACAAAATGATTTGCGGCGACGAGGCCAACGCGCGAGCAATCGCCACGCGCTGCTGCTGGCCGCCGGAGAGCTGCGCGGGAAAGTGGTGGGCTTTTTCAAGCATGCCGACTTTTTCCAGCAGTGTCAGGGCGCGCGCCTGGGCAGGCTGCGGCTTCCAGCCGTGCACGTGCTCCAGTGCCAGGGTAATGTTCTGGCTGGCGGTGAGGTGGGCGTAAAGATTGAACTGCTGGAAAACAAAACCGACGCGGCTGCGTAACTGGCGCAGGGCCGCAGCGGCAAGTCGGGCGGTGGGTTTGTTATCAATCAGAATGTCACCTTCACTGAGGGTCTCAAGCTGGTTGATAAGACGGATCAACGTCGATTTCCCTGAGCCGGATGGACCGAGGATTGCCACCACTTCACCCGGAGAGATGCTGAGGTTAATGCCTTTTAATACCTCGTGGTCGCCGTAACGTTTAACGACGTCACGAAACTCGACGCTGGCGTGTTCCAGATGTGAAAAATCCGCGGCGCCGGCCGCGGAGTGTGAAAATAAACCTGAGAGCATATTACTGAGCTTCTATTTTAAAGGCGCGAGGCTGTGGAGCGGGGGTGTTTGGGCCAAACCAGACATCGTAGATTTTTGCCGCCTGACCGTTCTTCTCAAGATTAACCAGCTCGTCGTTGACGGCCTTCAGCAGCTCAGCTTCGCCTTTTTTCACCCCAACGCCAATCTCTTCCTTGCTGAGCAGATCGGAGAGGATTTTAAAGTTCGCTTTATCCGGGGCCTGTGCCAGCAGGCCTGCAAGAATAGTGCTGTCCTGGGTGATGGCCTGCACGTTGCCGTTGCGCAGCGCCGTCAGCGCCAGAGGAATATCATCATAAGAAAGCACGCGAGACTGCGGGAAACGCTGGTGCAGCGCCTGCTCACCCGTTGTCCCTTTCACCGCACCAATGCGGGCCCGGCTGTATTCATCCAGCTTATCGGATGATTTGGCGGGAACCAGGAACTGTTGTCCGGTCACGAAATAGGGGGTGGAGAAATCAATCACCTGCGCGCGTTCCGGGGTGATGGTGATATCCGCCACAATCAGATCCGCTTTACCGGACTGAAGCAGTGGGATTCGGTTCGCCGGATTGGTGGCAACCAGTTCAAGCTTCACGCCGAGCGATTTTGCCAGCGCTTTAGCGAAGTCCACGTCATAACCCACGATCTCGTGCGTTTTGACATCAATAGAGCCAAACGGCGGGTTGGCGTCAAACGTGGCCACTTTCACCACCCCTGCGGCCTTAATATCCGCCAGCCGATCGGCCTGTGCCTGTGCTGAAAGCAGGCTCCCGGCTGCCAGTAATCCCAGAACCAGTGTCCGTTTGGTAAACCCTTTCATGTTTGCTGCCATAGTCATTCGCCATCCTGTTGTTTTTGTTTTACCCCGCTACGCTCCCATAAGCGAAAGCTATCGCCAAATAAGAAATCGTTCTTTGCTATGAGAAAAAAAGCATTAGTGAACAGGGTGTTATGAACAGGTAAATAAAAGGGAAGGCTATTTGCAGATACTGCACATGAACAGTCGATATTGGTATTTCCCCCGCGCCAAATTTGAGTGTTTAACTTAGATCAGGTGAAGCAAGAGGAGTAAAGACGATGAAAAAATGGATCAGCACGTTACGGCGGTTTTTTGCGACCCGACCCGCGAATGCGGAGAACAGCGCGCAGCGTGTTCTTGAGTCGATACTGCCTGTTGCCAGCCTGTATGGCGTGGACGTTGCCAACATCGACCCGGAGTGGTTCCATGATAAAACGTCACGCTGAACTGCGCCGCACGCGCGAAATGTACTGGAATGAGCTGTGCTTGCTGCATGTAAAGCAGGGATGAACGGAAAAATACGCGGGCAAATCCTCGGTAAACCATAGCCGTTTTGTTACCAATATCTCCTTTCTCAGAAGGAGATGATAATGAAACGGACAGTATTAACCCCGCACTTTCTGCCACCGCACTACTGATTGCCATGCAGGCGGCACACGCTGCGCCACAGGCGCATGTCGTCTGCGGTTACTCCCACACGCTCGGCGACGATGCCATTATGATGTACGGCATGCCCAACGAGGCCATGCTGCACGATTTTTTTGGCAACGCGCAAACGGATGCCTTTTCCAGCCGTGAATCGCTGCGTAGAGATGAAAAGACCACCTGCGATAACAAAGCAGACAGCTCGGCCTACTGGGCACCCTCTCTGAGATTGCCTGACGGAACGGTGGTTAAACCTGCCTATCAAAAAACCTATTATCAGGCATCGAACGTGGACGCCTGGCCGCTGCACCCATTCCCGGCGGGGCTGTCGCTGCTGGCGGGCGATCATCACGGCACCGCGCCGAATCCACATATCACCTTCCTGTGCGCTAACGGCAATGGCTACACCACCAAAACGGGTGAGGTCTGCGGCTTACGCAAGGCGAATGATGCCGTGCAGTTTAATATCGGCATTCAGTTTCCGAACTGTTGGGACGGGGTGAACCTGAAGCCCGCCCACGGTCTGGTCAACGCCACCTACGACACCAAAGGGCAGTGCCCGTCCGATTTCCCGGTGAAAATTCCCACCGTGAACATGAACATTGCGTACGTGCTCCCGACAATTAGCTCGCTCGATACCAGCAAAGCGCAGCTTTCCCTCGACCCCATCATGCACGGCGACGAGCGTGAAGAACGATGGGGAAGCCTGTATACGGCGCATGCTGACTTTATGAACGGCTGGACGGAAGACGCCGCGCGCTTTATGACCGACCTGTGCATGAATCGCGGGCTGGATTGTGGTACTACCGTTCCGTATGGTTATTCAAAAGCGAAGGCCAACGTCTGGCTCAGCAGCCTGGAGCCAGCGCTTTCCCAGCCCGATCCCCAGGCCCTGCTGGTGCAGGATAACTGGCAGAACGGCGGACGCACAAGAAACAGCGAAACGCTGTCGCTGGTGAAGTTCCATATTCCGCCGCTGCCTGCCGGACAGGATCCTGCGCAGTTTAAATACCGCGTGCGGATTTATGGCAGGAAAGTGGAAACCAACGGCGCGGATCAAATCTTCTTCTATCCGGCAAGCAACGACTGGGATCCGGCCAGCGTGAGCTGGCAGTCGCGGCCAGCCTGTAACTACCGTTCGGATGCGGTGCTTTACCTTAACCACTCCCGCGAATACCGGATGGTGGACGTGGATAAAGCGGTGCGCAAGGCGCTGGCAGAAGGGAAAACCGAGATTTCGTGGTACATCGGCGGCGATCGTCAGGGCAATCACTACCAGTTTGAGACGGCAGCATCCCCACAAAGCCTGATCCTCATGCTGACCGGCTTTAGCAAAACGCCGGAGATCTGATCGCGCCGCGTTTTTTTGTTCTCATCAACGTTAACTGGTAATGTCGATAGCCTGAATGACGGTGCCAGTTAACGCTATGAGCATAAAAAAAATGATAAAGCGCAGCATCGCGGTATGGGTGCTGGTCTGCCTGATAAGCGGCGTGCTGCTGTATGCGGAACAGATACGCCGCCAGTTCTGGGAGCGCGATCGCGAGTTTACGGCGCTGTATTCGGCGATCGGCGCCGTGCTGACGCAAAACGAGTCGGTGCTTCCGCTTCTGAATGGCGATGAAGACCTCGCCGCGTTGCGCAAAAAATTCCCCCACATTAAGGCCCTGGAAAAAACCACCGGTCGTGCGCTGGACGCCGCGCGCGTGGAGCCGTTTCGCGGGGTTCAGTACTGGCTTTACAACCCGTGGCGGCAGATCCGCGTCCTGATCGACTTAACCGCGCTGCTTGCGCCGGGCCATCGCTTTGCAGAGCTGCATCTGAACCTCTCGAATGATGATCAACCGGGGTCTACAGGCGCGTTCTGGCACTGGCAGCGCGCCTTCCCGCAGCATACACAACCCTTTATTCTTACTGCCGCGGCAGATCCGGACTGGTTCAGGGTCTCCTGGCTGGCGTATCCGCTGCTCTTTCTGACGTGGGGAATGGTGATTGCGGGCGCGGGAACCGTGCTCTGGCAGCGCAAACAGCGCCAGCAGGCCGAGCAGCGTGCACTTTATTATCAGCATGCCAGGCTTAACACGCTGGGGGAGATCACCGCGGGCATCGTCCATGAAATCAACCAGCCGCTTACCGCCGTGCAAACCTGGATCCAGGGGGCGCAGCGACAGCAGCAGAATAATCCGCAGGCCGTCTCGCAGGCGCTCGCGGCCGCGCTGCTGCAAACGCAGCGTATCAGCGCTTTGCTGACGCGGTTTCGCGAGCATGTGGTACAGGAGAAGGTGACCCTGCGCGAAACCGATCTGGTGCAGTGCTGGCAGCAGGTGGAGAATTTACTGGAGCACGAGCGTAAATCCCGGCGTATCGCGGTCATTCATGCGTTTGCTGCGGATGCCACGATCGTGATGGCGGACCGACTCTGGCTGGAACAGATCCTGCACAATCTGCTCAGCAATGCGATTCAGGCGCAGCAGGAGAGCACGCACGGCTGGGTGCGAATCGACAGTCAGAAAAATGAGAAGGGCATTCTGGTGACTCTGACCGACGGCGGGCCCGGGTTTAGCCCGGATGCTCTGCAGAACGCATTTATGCCATTCTTTAGCGGACGTACCGGCGGAATTGGGCTGGGAATGACCTTAACGGAGACGCTGATGACGCGCATGAACGGCTCGATCGCCCTGGGCAATGCCCCGCAGGGTGGGGCGCAGATCCGCTTGCAGCTGGCAGCAGGAAAGGAGATAAAGCATGGATAAGGTGGTCTGGCTCATTGATGACGACGAGTCCATCAGAGAATCCCTGGCGTTTTTACTGTCAGGGATGGGCTGGCAGGTTAAGGCCTTTGAGAGCGTCGAGGCCTTTACTAAGGCGCAGCGCGATGAATCGACGCTCGTCGGCTGTCTGCTTCTGGATATGCGCATGCCGGGCAAAGGCGGGCTGACGTGGCTGGAGGAGGGCGAATGGCCGTGGCCGCTGCTGCCGATCATTATCATGACCGGGCACGGAACGATTGACGCCTGCCGTCGCGCGTTTCGCAACGGCGTGTTTGAGTTTTTCACCAAACCGTTAGACGCCGATAAACTCATCGAAACGGTTGGGCTGGCCTTTGAGGAGAGCCAGCGACGATCTGCCGCCTGGCAGGATCTTTCGCAGATCAAAGCACGCTTTGAACAGCTAACTGCGCGGGAGCACGAGGTGCTGACTGTACTGATGGAAGGGTGCAGTAATAAAGAGGTGGCTGCACGTCTGAATCTTTCCCCGAGGACCGTGGAAGCGCACCGCGCAGCGGCGTTTGCCAAGCTCGGCGTTACTAGCCTGGTGCAGGCGAGCCGGGCGTACGACAAATTGCAATCCGTATAACTACCAGGTGGAGTGCGTAATCAACCGAATTACGTTTCATCGCGCCGTTAAGTAACCTCCGGGATGTCTAACAACACGCGAGGAAGTGCGATGAAAAAAGTCATGATGGTTGCGGCACTGGTCGCGGGTAGCGTAAGTCTGGCCGCGCAGGCCGAGACGTTGACCCAAAAAAATCTCTCTCTGACCCAGGCTAACGCGCTGGCAACATCCGCCATTCAGGCGTGCGCAGCGAAAAATTACCAGGTTGCGGTCACGGTGGTTGACCGTGCGGGCGTGGTAAAAGCGGTGCAGCGTATGGATAACGCCGGTCCTCACACGGTAAAAGCCAGCGAAATGAAAGCGTTTACGGCGCTTAGCGCAAAGAATGCGTCAGGCAAAATTATGGAAGCGGCGCAGAGCAATGCGGGCGCACAGAATATGCGTGATATTCCAGGCTTCCTGCTGCTGGCCGGCGGGCTGCCAGTGAAAGAGGGCGATGAGGTGATCGGGGCTATCGGCATCGGCGGTGCGCCGGGCGGTCATCTTGATGAAGCCTGCGCTCAGGCGGCCATTGACGGGTTGAAAAAGTAGTAAAAAAAGCACCGGTTTTCCGGTGCTTTTCTTATCAAATCTTGCAAGCATCACCGCAGTCGTCGTCAGCAACAACCGCCTGCGCTTTTTTATCCGCGTCGTCCAGACGTTCCGCGTTACGCTCTTCCGCTTCATCCAGTCCGTTAAAAACTAAGTTATCGAGATCAATTTCCATGTTGCACCTGCTCTGTTCGGGTTTTGATACTGGCACAGTATAGGGTAAAAAAAGCCGGCAATGTACCTCGCAGCACATAAGGATAATCCCTGCCATACTCAGTGCTTTATCACCGAGGAGCGCTCATGATTACACTCTGTAGAACCTGCGGTACTTCCTATGATGGAAAGCCGGAGAGATGTCCGATTTGCGAGGATGAACGCCAGTATGTCCCGGCCAGCGGTCAGGCGTGGATTGATTACGCGACGGTGACGGCCACACACGCGAACAAGTGGCAGCAGCTGGAGCCCGCGCTGTTCAGTATCAAAACGGTACCGTCCTTTGCTATTAACCAGCGAGCGCTGCTTCTGCGCACCCCCCACGGCAATATTCTGTGGGACTGCATTGCCAACCTCGATCCCGCAACCCAAACGCTCATCACCGCGCTCGGTGGCCTTCACGCCATTGCGATTTCGCACCCGCACTATTACACCACGATGCAGGCGTGGGCAGCGGCTTTCGATGCGCCGGTCTATCTCCACGCCAGCGATAAGGAGTGGGTGATGCGCGACAGCCCGGCGATTCATTTCTGGGATGGCGACGCGCTGGAGATTATGCCCTCGGTCACGCTGCTGCGCCTCGGCGGGCATTTTGCGGGCGGGACGGTGCTGCACTGGCAGGAAGGCGAGGGCGTTTTGCTGGCAGGGGATATTTTGCAGGTCACCCCGGGGAAAGATGCCGTGTCGTTTATGTGGAGCTACCCGAATATGCTTCCGCTGCCTGCCCGTACGGTTGAGGACGTTACCCGGCGCCTGGCGGGAAAACCGTTCGCTCGTCTTTACGGCGCGTTCGAAGGGCAGAACATCCAGGCCGGTGCCGACGACATTGTGCAGCGGTCGGGCCAGAAATATATTGCTTGTCTCAGGTAAAGTACGGTGGGTAAACTTTACGAGTGTGATCGCGATCATACCTAAACGAAAACAGATAAAAGAGAAATTGCTATGCAACATATCATTGAAGGTTTTCTCAGCTTTCAAAAAGAGATTTTCCCGCAACGTAAAGAGCTCTTTCGCAGTTTAGCGTCCAGCCAGAATCCCAAAGCGCTGTTTATCTCCTGCTCCGACAGCCGTCTGGTTCCTGAACTGGTCACCCAGCAAGAGCCGGGACAGCTCTTTGTCATTCGTAATGCTGGCAACATTGTCCCTCCGTTCGGGCCGGAGCCAGGCGGCGTCTCCGCAACTATCGAGTATGCGGTAGTGGCGCTGGGCGTGACCGACATCGTGATCTGCGGCCACTCCAACTGCGGCGCGATGAAGGCGATTGCCGATAACGCGAACCTGGAGCCAATGCCTGCTGTATCGCACTGGCTGCGCTATTCCGACGCGGCAAAAGCCGTGGTTGAGAAAAAAAGCTGGGATAAGCCGATCGATAAAGTGAATGCGATGGTGCAGGAGAACGTGTTTGCGCAGCTCAGCAACATCAAAACCCACCCGTCCGTCGCGGTGGGACTGCGTAATAACTCGCTTCGCCTTCACGGCTGGGTGTATGACATTGAAAGCGGCGATATCCGCGCGCTGGATAAAGCGACGAAAACCTTCGTTTCACTGTCTGAGAACCCGGACGTGTTCTTCGAGTAATCTCGCTTTGCAGGGCATGGAAGCCCTGTCAGTTTTCAACGTAAAGTAATCTCCGCCGTAAACCAGAAGCGGGTATTTCCGCTGCCTTCATCCGTAACATCCAGCTATTTACATCTCGTCGTTAAAAGGCAGAACGTTTGTTTTGCGCGGCATTTTTCTGCACGTATTAAAAAACCGTGAAACGGGAATGTACAGTGTTGCGAAATCATCGTCCGCACATTGCCTGTGTTAAAATAAAAAATTGAGATGTTTTACGAAACATTAATCAGGGTAAATTAATGGTCCTTAAATATAACTCGCCTAAATAATAGCAGTGTCAGGTGGTAAGGTGTTTTATTGTTTATTGGGTTGCGGGTTTTTATATTGAGCGTGCATATTTGTCTGAGGCGGATATAACTGATATCTATTAATATCTGGTCTGTCTTGCAGGCCGAATTCTTGGTTTTATTGCCTGCTGTGCTTTTATATTCCTCATTGCGTGAGATGCTTATAGAGTTGTGTTGCTAATCATTCTTCTATTAGCTTAATTTTTTGCGACAAGGAAAAAATAAATGAAACTCAGTGCAATGAGTAAAGCGATGCTTGCTGTTGGATTATTATGTTCTGCCGTGCCGGTATTTGCGCTTGAAGCATGGAACGGGCAGGAAGGTTCGGGGCCCTATGAAGTCATTTATGACAGCAACGTTTACACCAATGCATGGTGGGTCGCTAAAAGCGACTGCCCGGGGACCGAGTCTGACAGCAATCCCTGGAAGTATGAACGTGTTGCGACAAGTGCAGAAATGAGCCAGTACGGTAATCCTACGACTTGTGAGACCAGCGGCGGCGATGTGACCTACCCGGACTACAACAGCGCTAACAGTTATAACGCAAATGATGTCGTCACTTATAACGGTACAACCTGGAAAACCTCCACAGCTCAAAGCCCGTATGGTTTTGCTCCAGGTGAAGGTAACCCCTGGGCTCTTTATTCGGAGGTCCCGCAGTGGATTTCAACTACCACTTACAATAAAGGGGATAAGGTTCAGAAAGACGGTCAGGAATATGAAGCTCTGTTCTATACAGTCGGCGAGGATCCTTCTCTACCTGCCAACCAGAACCCGACAGGCACCAACGGACGCCCATGGAAACCGTTGAGTGCAGTTGTTGTGTATACCGAGGATCAGTTAAATAATGCACCTGTGTTTAGTGACAGCACACTTTACGCGAGTGGTACGTTAATTCGCTATAACGGGGAGAATTACGTTTCCCAGGCGAAAGTTCAGAAAGTAAGTCCTACTGATACAAACCCATGGAAAGTGTATATCGACTGGTCTGGAACCAAAGCGATGGTGGGTACACCTTCAGCGCCGTGGCCAGCCCATGTTTATGCACCATACGTCGATTTTACGCTGAACAGCATCCCGGATCTGGCAACTCTGGCGAAACAAGAGAATGTCACTCACTTCACCATGGCATTTGTGGTGAGTAAAGATGCTGACACCTGCCTGCCAACCTGGGGCACTGCGTATAATATTAACGATTATGCCCAGTACAGCAAAATCAAGGCACTGCGTGAGGCGGGCGGCGATGTAATGGTATCGATCGGTGGCGCCAACAACTCACCTTTGGCAGCCTCTTGCAAAAATGTATCCGACCTACAACAGCATTATTATGACATTGTTGAAAATCTGAACCTGAACGTTCTGGATTTCGATATTGAAGGGACGTGGGTTGCCGATCATGACTCCATCAATCGTCGCAACGAAGCTGTTAAAGCGGTGCAGGATCAGTGGAAGTCCGAAGGCCGCAGTGTAGGTATCTGGTACACTCTGCCTGTCCTGCCTACGGGGCTGACGTCAGACGGTCTGTATGTGCTGAACGATGCAAAAGCAAAGGGGGTAAACCTGGCAGGGGTGAACGTGATGGCGATGGATTATGGCAGTAGTATCTGCCAGTCCGACGGAACGGAAGGGCAAAATATCCATGGCGCATGCGCAACGTCAGCCATTGAAAACCTCTTCAGTCAATTGAAGCAGATCTTCACCGATAAATCAGACAAAGAAATTAATGCGATGATGGGCGTCACGCCAATGAACGGCTATAACGACGTTCAGGGTGAAGTGTTCTATATCTCCGATGCGAAGTTGGTGGAGGACGATGCTAAGGATCGCGATATAGGTATGATCGGTATGTGGTCGATGATGCGCGATCAGCCGGGTGTACCGGGGCAGGTCTCTCCGGAACACAGTGGTCTGACAGAGTCACAGGCACCGCAGTATGCTTTCAGCGAGGTGTTTGCACCGTTTACGCATAACGATACGGTACCCGTTGATACGGAGATCAAAGACGTCGCAGTGAATAAGGAAAGTTATGCTCCTTCACTTGAATGGTCTCAAAACACTGCCAGTGTGCAGGGGAAAAAATATAACGTTGTGTTGCAGCGAGACAATTTCCATGATGGTCAACCCTATTCAGGGGGAAGCTACGGGGCAGGCGTTGACCAAACTCCAATTGTTCAGACCGATCTTGGGAATGGCTATACAAAAATCAGCTTTAAAGGTAAAGATCTCCGTGAAGGACATCTCCTTAAAGTGATGGATGAAAGTAACAATGTTGTTTTAACCTATCAATTTACTGTTGAGGACTTTGCCACTGCAACGCCTGCAAACATCGACTGGGCAAAAACAGAAAGGGTAGGCTCGCAGTTTAAATATTCTGTTGGTATCCCCACCCAATATTATGCCTCGTATCAATATTTCAACCTCTACATAGATTCCCAGGATGCCACTGGAAAAGTGAGCACGACTTTCTGCGGTTCCTGGTTCCAGGGGAAATTTAAAGGAGGCAGCTCGAATAAGTGTTCGGGATGGGGCACATCCAACATGGATTACGTGGGTTATGTTTTGGGCGAGACTGCCTCTACGCTTCCTAAGGTGGGCGACAAATTCTTTATCGCTACAGCTGATGGAAATACAAAGGATGCCAAAATCTTCAATGTTCTAAACAGCCTGACGGTATCGGAAGGAATGCTTCAGTCAACAAAATAAAGGAACCATAATATCTGAAAAAAGCCGCAATAGTAATATTGCGGCTTTTAATAGCATGACAAATTTATCTTTCTACACGCTCAGCGGAGTAGGGCTGGGAGATTTTCATTACTGGTAGGTTTATCGATATGTTAACGAATCCCGGAAAACAAAGAATACGTCTGGGGAGACGGCAGTGAACTCGGCAAAATTCGTGTGCTGGATAAAGCAACGAAAACCTTCGTCTCGCTGTCTGAAAACCCGGACGTGTTCTTCGAGTCATCTTGCTTTGCAGGGCATGGAGCCCTGTCAGTTCTCCACATACGGTAACCGGCGTCGTCTCCCTGAGGCAGGTTTTTCAGCCGCCTTCGCCATCGCTTCTGCAATCTCCGCGCACTCCGCCAGTCCCTGAACGAAGGGACGATCGTGCATCAGCCAGGGTATCGCGCCGAAAGCGATGCGCCCGCGAACCGATTCAGGCGCTTGTAGCGTGTAATCCTCGCCGATATCGGGTATTTCTTCCCCCGTCGCTTCCAGCCGTTTGCGTATCGTCGGGAAGGGCAGATCTTTCGTTTTGAGCGGCTTTTGCCCGCGAGCGTCAATAAAAACGTCGAAACGATAAACGGTCTCTTGTGTGGTGATGACTGTCCGATCGCTGCCGGCATCAAGCGTGTAATCATCGCCGAGCGCTGCCACGCTAATGATGCCTGCCTCGCGAAGCGCGAGAAGCCTGCGAATAGACTGCGGCGGGATGGCGGCATAGTTGTCGATAAAGACGCGCGCCAGGCCCTGCTTAAAGCGTTTTCTGTCCTGCTCGCTGAGATGCGGAACGATCTCCTGAACGACCTCATGCAGCCGAAGTACGGTGTAGCGCCAGGCCACGGTACGGCGTTCACGTTTGTTCCGCTCAACCTCGCTGAGGTTCTCTTCCGCCCAGGTGAAGGGCCCGTGCCGTTTACGATCCTCAAACCACGCCTTACGAAGGCTGTCGGCATCCTGGTTACGCAGAGAAATTTTCTCGCACCACGCCGGGTCGGCGAGTTCAAGCTCTTTCACCATCAGGGCAAAGATGCGGTCAAGCAGGCCATCCCATCCTTTGGCTATCTCGCTTTCAACCACGAATTCGGTCAACACCGACAGCGGTTCATAAGGGATAGGGCAGTAAAAATCGGCTTCCGGCAGAATGCCCGTTCGGGACATCAGCGTAATGTTTAACCCTTCGCTGCCTTTCTCGAGGATGAATTCACCATCACGAAACTCACCGTGCTGCATCACCACCGCCATAGCCGCGTCCAGACCGCTCAACGAGGTTCCCATAATGCCCACGCGGCAAGGGGGAATGCTGGCGTCCATCAAACCGGACCACGGGCTTGGGAAGAACGTGCGCGTGGCTTCATCCTCTTCTGGCCAGACATGGCCGGTGGCGATAACCGCCAGGTCGAATTGATCGGGCAAGGTGCCGTCATTGACTGAAAGCGTTACGCCGGATGTCGAGGGGATGATGTCCGTTACCTTCGCGGATTCATGGACCGTAACCTGGAACCCCAGCTTTTGAGCCTCTTTTACAATTGAACGAAAGCTGTCGCGAAAATACTCTCCCAACAGGAGTCTGGGCAGGAACTGCCGATCATGCAGGCTGGCTTTATCAACCTTAAAGCGCGCCAGATGGGTGTCGCTCTGTTCCTTGAGCCAGTCGAGGTAGGTCATAAAAATGGGGGGAATTTCAATGCTCGCAATGTTCGCCAGCATCAGCCGGGAATTATCGTCGTCATTATAGGGCATGCCCACGCCGGCTTCATCTGCCTGTTCAAAGACTGACACGGAGAGCGGGGTGCTGTTATTCAGCAAATGATAAAAGGTGTAAATCCCTGTGGGGCCGGAGCCGATAATCGCGATATTCTTCATTGACGCGCTTCCTGTATTTTTTCCATAAGAAAAGCGTAGCAGGAGAATAATGATGGAAATAAGGGATTAAGAAAATTCAGGGTAACAAGAGAGGATTTGCACCATTTCAGGACTGAAATGGTGCGTCCGAGTGGACTCGAACCACCGACCCCCACCATGTCAAGGTGGTGCTCTAACCAACTGAGCTACGGACGCAGAATGGTGCGTTCAATTGGACTCGAACCAACGACCCCCACCATGTCAAGGTGGTGCTCTAACCAACTGAGCTATGAACGCAACGTGTTGTCGGTGACAACGGGGACGAATATTAGCGGCACAGCACCAAGGAGGCAAGAGGGAAAACGCATTTTTCTCTCTGATTTCACGCGATTGCTTCATTACCGCGCAAAGTGAAGAGAAAGTAGCCGCCGGGCGGCGGCTACTGCGTAGTTAACGTGCAGCGCGCTGCAAAATCATCGTTGACGGCTGGCGCTGCAGGAAGCGCATGCGCAGCATCATCATGATCGCCGCCGATGTGAGTCCGATGATAAAGCCCATCCAGAATCCGGCTGGCCCCATGCGATCAACGACCAGATCGGTCAGCGCCAACACGTAGCCAGCCGGCAGACCCAGCACCCAGTAGGCGATAAAGGTAATAAAGAAGATCGAACGCGTGTCTTTATATCCGCGCAATACGCCGCTGCCAATCACCTGGATGGAGTCAGAAATCTGATACACCGCAGCCAGCAGCATCAGGTGTGAGGCCAGCGTCACCACGTCCGGGTTGTCATTGTAGAGCAGGGCGATCTGCTCACGCAGTGCCACCGTGAACAGCGCCGTACAGATGGCCATACAGACGCCGACGCCCAGCCCGGTACGCGCGGCCGTTTGCGCATCCAGCGTCGAGCCCTGGCCCAGGCGGAAGCCAACGCGAATCGTCACCGCCGCCGCCAGCGACATCGGCAGGACGAACATCAGAGAGCTGAAGTTGAGGGCAATCTGGTGCCCGGCCACGTTAACAATCCCCAGCGGGGAGACCAGCAGGGCGACCACGGCAAAGAGCGTCACCTCAAAGAACAGGGCCAGCGCAATCGGCAAGCCTAGCTGTACCAGACGCGTCATGATGCTCCAGTCCGGCGTGCTGAAGCTCTTTGCGTTACGAATATCGCGCATTGAACGGGCGTGTTTCACATAGGCGATCATACTGAAGAACATAACCCAGTAAACGGCCGCCGTCGCCACGCCGCAGCCGACGCCGCCCAGCTCCGGCATGCCGAAATGCCCGTAAATAAAGACATAGTTCACCGGAATATTCACCAGCAGGCCGATAAAGCCCATCACCATGCCGGGCTTGGTTTTCGCCAGCCCTTCACACTGGTTACGTGCTACCTGGAAAAAGAGGTAACCAGGCGCTCCCCAGAGCAGGGCGCGCAGATAGCCCACGGCTTTGTCTGCCAGCGCCGGGTCAATATTGTGCATGGCACGAATGATATGGCCCGCGTTCCAGAGCACGACCATAATCAGCACGGAGACAAACCCTGCCAGCCAGAAACCTTGGCGGACCTGATGGGCAATACGCTCGCGACGACCCGAGCCATTGAGCTGAGCGATAACCGGCGTGAGCGCGAGCAGCAGACCGTGGCCGAACAGGATGGCCGGAAGCCAGATTGACGTACCGATGGCAACGGCCGCCATATCGGTGGCGCTGTAGCCGCCCGCCATTACCGTATCCACAAATCCCATTGCGGTCTGGGCCACCTGCGCGACGATCACTGGTATAGCCAGTGCCAATAGCTGGCGCGCTTCATTCATGTACTTCTGCACGTGAACACCTTTATTTTGTAGTTATATGAGAGACTAAAAAAGCCGCCGAAACGGGCAGCAAGAAGAAAATGCAGGGGGATGCCAGCTATTGTAGCGGGCTTTAGCTATTTATCTAGTGAAAAAATCGCCAGAAAATGCGCTCCGCTGGCAACCTCTTTTTCCAACTGTTATTGTGGTGGGATTAAACGGTGTCACCACCGTCCGGAAAGAACAGGAGTTGTAAGCATGTTTACTGGTATTGTGCAGGGCACCGCCAAAGTGGTGTCCATTGATGAAAAACCTAATTTTCGTACTCATGTTGTAGAGCTGCCGGAATATATGCTCGACGGCATCGAAACCGGCGCCTCGGTTGCCCATAACGGCTGCTGCCTGACCGTCACCGAAATTAATGGCAACCAGATTAGCTTTGATTTAATGAAAGAGACGCTGCGTATTACCAACCTGGGCGAGCTGGTGGTGGGGGACACCGTCAACGTTGAGCGCGCGGCGAAGTTCAGCGACGAGATTGGCGGCCACCTGATGTCCGGGCACATCATGACCACCGCCGAAGTGGCGAAAATCGTTACATCAGAAAATAACCGTCAAATCTGGTTTAAAGTGCAGGACCCGTCATTAATGAAATACATCCTCTATAAAGGGTTTATTGGCATTGATGGGATTAGTCTGACGGTAGGAGAAGTTACTCCGACGCGTTTTTGCGTGCATTTAATTCCCGAGACGCTGCAGCGCACCACGCTGGGTTCGAAAAAACTGGGGCATCGCGTGAATATCGAAATCGATCCGCAAACCCAGGCGGTTGTAGATACCGTTGAGCGCGTGCTGGCCGCAAAAGAAGCCGCAATAATTAAAGCTGTAGAAGAAGAATAAAAAATACCCCCGGCTTGCCGGGGGTATTTTTCTAGCGTGCGACCCGCAAGCCGTGTTCAATCCCTCGGCTGAAAACAACCTGCCAGAGCTGAATATCGCGCGCGCGAAACGCCCCCGCGCAGGCATTCAGATAATAGCTAAACATCCGCTTGAATCGTTCAGAATAGTTGTCCGCAATTTCAGGCCAGGCTTCCTGAAAACGCGCATGCCAGGCCATTAACGTGGTGTCGTAATCCGCGCCGAAGTTATGCCAGTCTTCCATGACGAAATGGGATTCGCTGGCGTTGGCAATCTGGCGAACGGACGGTAAACAGCCATTCGGAAAGATGTATTTGTTGATCCACGGGTCGACGTTATTGTCGGTCCGCTTCGAGCCGATGGTATGCAGCAGGAAGATGCCGTCCGGTTTCAGATTACGGTCCACCACCTCAAAGTAGGTGTCGTAGTTTTTTGGCCCCACGTGCTCGAACATGCCGACGGAAACGATCCGGTCAAACTGCTCATTCAGGTCACGGTAGTCCTGCAGCCGAATATCCACATCAAGATCCTGACAGCGCTCTCGCGCCATTTTTTGCTGTTCTGCTGAGATCGTCACGCCGACCACGCTGACGCCGTAGTGCTTCGCCATAAAATACGCCAGCCCGCCCCAGCCGCAGCCGATATCCAGCACGCGCATGCCGGGCTGTAGCTGCAATTTCTCGCTAATCAGGCGCAGTTTGGCCTGTTGAGCCTCTTCAAGCGTCGACGCCTCTTTCCAGTAGGCGCAGGAGTATTGCATGAAGGGGTCCAGCATGCGGCTGAACAGATCGTTGCCGAGATCGTAATGCTCTTTGCCGACGATCCACGCACGTTTTTTACTTTGCAGATTAAACAGGCGGGCAGAGGCGACACGCAGGGTGTCTTTCAGATTGCGAGGGAGCTGTTTTTCAAGGCCGGCACGCAGCACGCTGGCGAAAAAGGTATCCAGCCGTTCGCACTCCCACCAGCCGTCCATATAGCTTTCTCCCAGACCTAACGATCCCTCCCGCAACACGCGTTTATAAAAATCGGGATGTTTAACCTGAGGATCGGATGGCGATGATCCATTGATAGTGATGCCTGCCCGACCTAACAGTTCACTGACGATCCGGGACCAGTTATCGTCCGGAACGCTGACTTCTTCTATACACGATGAACTCATAGCTTCTCCATCACCCTACTGTGATCAGAACCTTAAAACAGCGTAGACGCTTTTTTGGTTTGTGAGAAATCTCACGGTAAATACCGCGAGGCTAGTATCCGACGTAGAACAGAGGAAGGGAGATAACCCTTGCCGAAATGCCTTCCATGGTAAAACGGGAGCACTCCGGCTCCCGTTAACACTTAATATTTATCGTATTTAATCGAACCAAATTTAGTATAGGCCTCAAAATTTGGTGATTCAATAGAAAATTCTTAGCAACCTAATCACTGAAAATTAACATAGTTCCTGGTGCGATCAGGCGTGCGAGGTTTCAACCTGCGTACTCTCATCCTGCGCGGCAGCCTGCATGCGATAGCCTATGACGGCCAGCGCAACGGTAGCCAGCATTACGCTGGTTGTCGTCAGTAGCGGCGTGGCAATCAGCGCTGAGACTACCAGACTTGCCAGGAAGCACAGCCCCAGTTGCAGGGTGTTCTGCAGCGCGGCCGCGCGGCCTGTCGCCTGCGGGAACGGACGCAGCGCCTGCGCCACCACGATAGGGTAGATCGCCCCGTTCGCGACGGCCATCACGCAGAATGGAATCAAAATTTCGGCCAGACCGGCACCCGGAATAAAGCCAACGGCCCAGGTCCCGATGACGCTCAGCGCATACAGCACCAGCAGCCATGGCAGCATCTGCTGACCTTCCCACTTTTGCAGCG
Organism: Enterobacter sp. ECC_219_Taxon_10; assembly: GCF_058354905.1. NCBI lineage: Bacteria > Pseudomonadati > Pseudomonadota > Gammaproteobacteria > Enterobacterales > Enterobacteriaceae > Enterobacter > Enterobacter sp. ECC_219_Taxon_10. The sequence continues at coordinate 2,111,402 of NZ_CM178005.1, forward strand.
CCGCGCGGCAACCATACCCGCCCACCAGGAACGCGATAGTCTGTGGAACATAGCTCAGGCCGATGGCTGCAGGGCTGTAGCCCATATCGTGCAGAATGAACGGCGAACCGGTGAGCCACGCGAAGAAGCTTGCCGAGCAGGCGGCATAGATCAGAACGTTGCCGCGATACGCTTTGGTGCTGAGCAGGGAGGTGAAGGTGATCGGCTTCGCGTCTGCGTGCACCTCTTTTTTATGCGCGGGCTTGAGGGCGAATGCCGGCAGCATCAGCACCAGCGTGATGGCAAACAGCGTGGCAAAGATGGCCTGCCAGTCAAAGTGCGCGAGGATCCAGCTGCCCAACAGAGGGGCGAGGGCAGGAGAAAGCCCTACCAGCGGCATAATGGTGGCGAAAATACGGTTGGTGCGGTTTGCCGGATAGTAGTCGGTGACCAGCGCCTGCCAGGTCACGGCAGCGGCACAGACGCCGACCGCCTGAACAAACCGCAGTACCAGCAGCCAGGTGGCATCGCGCACCCATAGCATTCCCAGGCAGCCCACGGCAAAAATGGCCAGACCCAGCAGCAGTACCGGTTTACGGCCAAAGCGATCCGAAAGCGGTCCCCAGAGCAGCTGCGCGAAGGCAAAACCGGCAAGGAACAGGCTCAGGCTGGCGCTGATGGCGGCAGCAGGGGTTTGCAAATCTTCCTGCATGGCGGCGAAAGCCGGCAGGTACATATCGGTGGCCAAAAAGCCCAGCACGCTTAAGCCGCCGAGCCAGACTAAAAAACCTTTCCTGGGTTGCACTGTTTTATTCTCCTGAGGAGGCAGGTATACGTTGGCGCTGAGTGTAGGGAATGCAAAGCCGCTTGTGAAACGCTAATATTTGGCGGGTGCATTCAAATTTTTTGCAGGCAGAAAATGTGGTCAGATTATTCTCTTGAAGTGGTCGATGCTGTCGCGCGTAACGGCAGCTTTAGCGGGGCGGCGCAGGAGCTACACCGCGTCCCTTCGGCTATCAGCTATACCGTACGTCAGCTTGAGGATTGGCTGGCGGTACCGCTGTTTGAACGGCGACATCGTGATGTGGAATTAACGCCTGCAGGGGCGTGGTTTTTGAAGGAAGGGCGTTCTGTTATCAAAAAAATGCAGATCACCCGCGAACAGTGCCAGCAGATCGCGAACGGCTGGCGGGGACACCTTTCCATTGCGGTGGATAACATCGTTAAGCCCGAGCGCACCCGGCAGATGATTGTCGATTTCTACCGTCATTTTTCTGACGTCGAACTGCGGGTTTCGCAGGAGGTGTTCAACGGCGTCTGGGATGCGCTGGCGGACGGCAGGGCAGAGATGGCCATTGGGGCCACTCAGGCGATCCCGGTCGGGGGGCGTTACGCCTTTCGCGATATGGGGATGCTGAGCTGGAAATGCGTGGTGGCAAGCGATCATCCGCTGGCGAAGATGGAAGGGCCGCTGAGCGATGATACGCTGCGCGGCTGGCCGTCGCTGGTGCTGGAGGATACCTCCCGCTCGCTGCCCAAGCGTATCACATGGCTTTTGGACAACCAGCGGCGGGTGGTGGCCCCTGACTGGGAATCGTCGGCGACGTGCCTTAGCGCCGGGCTCTGCGTCGCGATGGTACCCGTTCATTTTGCGCGACCACGAATCGACACCGGTGAGTGGGTTGAGCTGGCCCTGGAGAATCCATTCCCGGATGCGGCCTGCTGCCTCACCTGGCAACAAAATGATGTTTCCCCGGCGATGGCCTGGCTTCTGGATTATCTGGGGGACAGCGAAACGCTTAACCGGGAATGGCTGAGGGAGCCAGCCTGACTGGCTCCGCAATGAGATTAACGACGGTAGTCGCGGAACGGGCCATCCGCGACGGAACGGCGTTCGATAAGGCGAGGGTGAACTTCAATGGACTGCGACTCTTCACGTTTGTTGACGATCCTGTCCAGCAGCATATTGAAGGCGGTTTCACCCAGCGAATCTTTCGGCTGGTGAATGGTGGTCAACGCTGGCGTGAAGAAGCGCGCGTTGCGCACGTTGTCATACCCGATCACGGAGATGTCCTGCGGGACGCGCAGACCCAGCTCATCGGCCGCACAGAGGGCGCCCATCGCCATGATGTCACCCCCGCAGAAGACGGCGGTCGGGCGGTGCGGCTGGGAGACGATCTGTTGCATCGCGCGGTAGCCTGATTCCGGCTCAAAGTCGCCCTGCACGATCCAGTTTTCCGGCACGGTAATCAGCGCTTCTTCCATCGCTTTCATAAAGCCGGCCAGACGGCCCGCGCCGGTGTTGCGCTCCAGCGGACCCGGGATCACGCCAATCTCGCGATGGCCGCGCTCAATCAGATAACGGCCGGCCATATAGCCGCCCTCAAAGGCGTTATCGATAACCGAATCGGTGAAATCCGCGCGCGCTTCGCCCCAGTCCATCACCACCATCGGAATATGGCGATACTCTTCCAGCATCGACAGCACGGATTCCGGGTACTCGGAACACATTACCAGCAGGCCATCCACGCGCTTTTGCGCCATCATCGACAGGTAGGCACGCTGTTTTTCAATGCTGTTCCATGCGTTGCCGAGAATCAGGGTATAGCCTTTCTGGAAGCAGTTTTTCTCCACCGCTTCAATGATCTCGGCAAAATAGGCCGCTTCACTGCTGGTCGCCAGTAATCCAATGGACTTGGTGTGATTGACCTTGAGGCTGCGCGCAACCGCGCTTGGCGAATAGTGCAGCTCTTTGATCGCTGCCCAGACCGCGTTGCGCGTCTCTTCCGCCACGAAGCGGGTTTTGTTAATTACATGTGATACGGTTGTAGTGGAAACGTTTGCGCGTTTTGCTACGTCTTTAATTGTTGCCATTAAATGTCACTCCAGACCATATCCTAAACTCCTGAAAAACTTGAAGGTAAACGTTTGCCTTCTCTCACCCTTATCACGCAATTTTGGATTGCGGCACGCCAGGAAAACGACACGGGACGTCAGGAGGGGGTCAATGGCCGGTACGCTAATAAATTTAGCGTGGAATTTTGGCCTATCTTGATGAAAAGGGGAAGAGGTAAAGTGGTTATCAGTATAAATCCAGGAAGATTTTTGACGGAATCTGTGCAAAAATGAGCAAGCTCACTTTTCGTGGGGGGATTAAAAGGAGAAAAATTGATGAGTTCCGATCTGAAGTTTTCGCTGTTCACCACCGTTGTTGTGCTGGCTCTGATTGTCGCGGCTGGTCTGACGGCTGCGCTGCACTGATTTACGCGGAGGGAGAGCCTTCTCCCTCCCCATCGCCGCGATTGTTACTTCTCTGGCAAAAATCTTTTGCCATTTTGTTAACTTCTCATTTTTTGTGATTGATGTCATGCTTTCCGCTTCTTTGTTCTGTGTCACCACATGACACGGCATCCGGAGTTGACGCATGAAAATCAATTTTCCCCTGCTGGCCCTGGCGATTGGCGCTTTTGGGATTGGCACCACTGAATTCTCCCCGATGGGGTTACTGCCTGTTATTGCCCGGGGCGTAGACGTCTCGATCCCTGCGGCAGGCATGTTAATCAGCGCCTACGCCATCGGCGTGATGGTGGGGGCGCCGCTGATGACGCTTCTGCTTTCTCACCGGGCGCGCCGCAATGCGCTGATTTTCCTGATGGCGATTTTCACTCTGGGCAACGTGCTTTCGGCCATTTCGCCGGACTACACTACCCTGATGCTGTCGCGCATTCTGACCAGCCTGAACCACGGCGCGTTCTTTGGGCTGGGCTCGGTCGTGGCCGCAAGCGTAGTGCCAAAACACAAGCAGGCAAGCGCTGTAGCGACCATGTTTATGGGGCTGACGATTGCCAACATTGGCGGGGTGCCGGCGGCAACCTGGCTGGGGGAAGCGATCGGCTGGCGTATGTCCTTCCTGGCGACGGCCGGGCTGGGCGTGGTCGCGATGGTGGCGTTGTTCTTCTCTCTGCCGAAAGGCAGTGCAGGAGAACGTCCGGAAGTGCGTAAAGAGCTGGCGGTGCTGATGCGCCCGCAGGTGCTCTCCGCGCTGCTCACCACGGTGCTGGGGGCAGGGGCGATGTTTACCCTCTACACCTATATTTCACCGGTGCTGCACGATATCACCCACGCAACGCCTCTTTTCGTTACCGCGATGCTGGTGCTGATTGGCGTCGGCTTCTCGATCGGCAACTATCTCGGCGGGAAATTTGCTGACCGTTCCGTGAGCGGGACGCTGAAAGGCTTCTTAACCCTGCTGATTGTCATTATGGTTGCTATCCCGTGGCTGGCGCGTAATGAGTTCGGAGCGGCGATTGCGATGGTCGTCTGGGGGGCCGCAACCTTTGCCGTGGTGCCGCCGCTGCAGATGCGCGTGATGCGTGTCGCCCATGAGGCGCCGGGCCTCTCGTCTTCCGTGAATATCGGGGCGTTCAATCTCGGCAATGCGCTGGGCGCAGCCGCCGGAGGCGCCGTGATTTCAGGTGGTCTGGGGTACAGTTTTGTGCCGGTGATGGGGGCCATTATTGCCGCGCTCGGCCTGCTGCTGGTAATGATGTCCGGCCGTAAACAGCCTGAAGCCGTTTGCACGGCGGAATAAGCAAAAACGCAGAAGGGCGAACCCTTCTGCGTGTCTTTTACGCGGCGAAATTCTTCGCGACAAATTCCCAGTTAACCAGCGCCCAGAAGTGTTCCAGGTAGTTCGGGCGCGCGTTGCGGTAATCAATGTAGTAAGCGTGTTCCCACACGTCCACGGTCATCAGCGGCGTAGCGCTGGTGGTCAGCGGAGTGCCCGCGTTAGACGTGGACACGATAGCCAGTTTGCCATCCGCCTCTTTTACCAGCCACGTCCAGCCAGAACCGAAGTTCTTGATGGCTGCATCGGTAAACTTCGTCTTAAACTCGGCGAAGCTGCCAAAAGCGGCGTTAATGGCGGCCGCCAGCTCACCGGCAGGTTCGCCACCGGCATTGGGTGCCAGGCAGTGCCAGTAGAAGGTGTGGTTCCACACCTGAGCCGCGTTGTTAAAAACGCCACCCTCTGAGCTGCGAACGATCTCTTCCAGCGTTTTGCCTTCGAAATCGGTGCCCTTGATCAGGTTGTTCAGGTTGGTGACGTACGTCTGGTGATGTTTGCCGTAATGATACTCCAGGGTTTCCGCTGAAATATGCGGTGCCAGGGCGTCTTTTGCATACGGTAGTGCAGGTAATTCGAACGACATTGCTTCTCTCCTTATTGTATTTTGCGTTGCCAATAACCACACAGACAACAGGGAAAGGATAGCAAATTGAAAGGGTATGCAAAAGAGGAACTTACCCTGCCACGGATGTGGCAGGGCAGGGATTAGCGAATGGTTTTTGGCGTCATCACGCGACGCGCGCCGACGTAGTGGCGCATCCAGTAGTCTTCACTGAGCGAGGTGATCTGAATATCCTGGCCGCTGCGCGGTGACTGGATGAATTTCCCGTTGCCGACGTAGACGCCGACGTGGTCAGCCGTGCCGCGACCCTGGGTACGGAAGAAGACCAAATCGCCGTTTTCCAGCTCCCCGCGGTTAACTGGTGACGCATCGCGCAGGTGATACATCTCGTTGGCGGTACGCGGAATGCGGAATTTAACCAGATCTTTATAGGCGTAATAGACGAGGCCGCTGCAGTCGAAACCGGTGCGCGGCGAGCTGCCGCCCCAGCGATAAGGTTTGCCAATCTGTCCCATCAGCTTATTCATCGCGGTTTTTTGCGCTTTTTGCACACGCACTTTATGCACATCCGCCAGTTTCGTCACCTTCGTGCATTTTGCTTTATGCCCTTTACGGGTAATGCATTTTTCTGTAACGAGGTTAGCGGCGGTCAGCGAAGCTTTATTTTTGGCGGTGCGGGTAGTGCGGGAAGATTTTGTTTTCGTCTTGCTGGAAGCGGTCTGTTTAGTCTGAGCGGTGGTTTTTTTCTTGACGTTCTTCGTGGTGGTTTTTTTCTTACGTTCTGTGGCTTTTACCAGATGGCTTTTTTGTACAGCAGATTGCCGCGCCTGCTGAGAGGCGTTTGCCGCTGGCGTGAAAGTGAGTGAAGTAAACAGTAAAGCACAGAGCGTGATCGAGATTTTAGTTATCCGCGCCACTGGGCAGTCCCCTGATATATGCAGGTCATCAATAATACCCGCGTGTGATTTACAAAGCCCGTCGATTCTAATCCATAAAAACCCGAGAAGTTAATAGCATTTTTCAATCTAAAAACCTGTTTCGTTAGCAAGTGCAAAAAAAATCATCGTTCTGCCGCACAATTGTTCACTCCCTGAGCAAAACCCTGACGGTCGCAGGGGTAAACACCATTTGCAATGCAACTTTTGTAGAGTCGCGGTAAAATATATAAACGTGACGAAAATGTTATTTTCCGATGCCAGCCTGACCCGCTACAATGTCAGACTATTGCCGTAACAGAAGTTAAAGGAAGCAAGACATGAGCACCACTATTGAAAAAATCCAGCGCCAGATCGCTGAAAACCCGATTCTGCTGTATATGAAAGGTTCTCCGAAGCTGCCAAGCTGCGGCTTTTCCGCGCAAGCGGTTCAGGCGCTGTCAGCCTGTGGTGAGCGTTTTGCTTACGTTGATATCCTGCAGAACCCGGACATCCGCGCAGAGCTGCCAAAATACGCTAACTGGCCGACTTTCCCGCAGCTGTGGGTTGACGGCGAACTGGTTGGCGGCTGCGATATCCTGATTGAGATGTACCAGCGCGGCGAACTGCAGCAGCTGATCAAAGAGACGGCGGCGAAGTACAAAACCGAAGAGCCAGACGCTGAGTAATTTTCTGCGTTAATAAAAAAGCGACCTGATAAGGTCGCTTTTTTTTATTCTTCACTGTCGCCCATCGGCAGCGGCCAACCGCCCAGACGCTTCCAGCGGTTGACGATCTCACAGAACAGCTCTGCGGTGCGCTCCGTGTCGTATAAGGCGGAGTGTGCCTGGGTGCCGTCAAACGGTATACCCGCCGTAATGCAGGCCTTTGATAACACAGTTTGTCCCAGCGCCAGGCCGCTCAGCGCGGCGGTGTCGAAGGTCACGAACGGGTGGAAAGGGTTGCGCTTGAGCGACGCGCGCTCGGCTGCAGCCATGGTAAAGCTGTGATCGAAGGTGGCGTTATGGGCCACCATGATGGCGCGGCTGCAGTTGCTCTCTTTCATGCCTTTACGCACCATTTTAAAAATGGCGTGCAGCGCATCATATTCGCTGACTGCACCGCGCAGCGGGTTATGCGGATCGATACCGTTAAACGCCAGCGCCTCCGGCTGTAAGTTTGCCCCTTCGAAAGGTTCAACGTGGAAATGCAGCGTGGTGTCCGGTGTAAGCCAGCCCTGTTCATCCATCTTCAGCGTGATGGCGGCAATTTCAAGCAGCGCATCGGTTTTAGCGTTAAATCCGGCTGTTTCTACATCAATGACAACGGGATAAAAACCACGAAAACGGTCGCACAGACCGCTAAATTGAGCGTTATCGGACATCAGGGTCTCTTACCAGGGAAAAAGCAGAGCGCATTATGGCAAATTTTGCGGGGGGATGCAGTAAAACTACGGGCGCATGTTGCGCCCTGAGGGATCAGTTGCCCAGACCGCGGCCCGCGTCTTTGGCTTCAATCAGCTCGATCTTGTAACCGTCCGGATCTTCGACAAACGCAATCACGGTGGTGCCACCTTTTACCGGGCCCGCTTCGCGCGTGACGTTACCGCCATTTTTGCGAATGCGTTCGCACGCTTCGGCCGCGTTGTCCACTTCCAGCGCGATATGGCCATAGGCGGTACCCAGTTCATAGCTGTCCACGCCCCAGTTGTAGGTCAGCTCAATGACCGATTCATCCGTTTCCGGGCCGTAACCCACGAACGCCAGCGAGTATTTGTATTCCGGGTTTTCGCTGGTGCGCAGCAGCTTCATGCCCAGGACGTTAGTGTAGAAATCGATCGAACGTTGCAGGTCGCCAACGCGCAGCATGGTGTGAAGTAGGCGCATAATTTCCTCATTAACCAATGGAATAGACTATTTTTTTGAACAGAAACGATGTTTTAGTATAGCGGCGAAGTGTCGCCGCTATCAATGAACAATGGCGAGATTACAGAGAAGGATAGTCGGTGTAGCCTTCCGCGCCGCCGCCGTAGAAGCTCTCAGGACGCTGCGGGTTCAGGGCCGCTTTCTGCTGCAGACGGGCTACCAGATCCGGGTTGGCAATATAGTCGCGGCCAAATGCCACGGCGTCGATCAGCCCTTTATTAATCAGGTCTTCGGCTTTCTCTGGGGTATAAGCACCCGCACCGATGATCACCCCGTGGAAGCGCTCGCGCACTTTCTGACGGAAGGCTTCCGTGTAAGGCTTACCGCCGGCCCAGTCCGGCTCGGACATGTGCAGATAAGCGATGCCACGTTTAGCCAGTTCTTCGATCAGGTACAGGGCATCGGCTTCTTCGTTCGGACCGTTGTCGACATTCTGGAAAGAACCGATTGGGGAGACGCGGATCCCGATACGGTCCGGGCTCCACTCCTGGCAGACGGCGTCAACCACTTCCAGCACCAGGCGAGCGCGGTTTTCGACACTACCGCCGTACTGGTCGGTGCGATGGTTAGACGACGGTGACAGGAACTGGTGCAGCAGGTAACCGTGCGCGGAGTGCAGCTCAATCAGGTCAAAACCGGCTTCACGGGCGTTGGCTACGGCCTGGCGGAAATCGTTCACGATACCCGGGATCTCGTCCAGCTCAAGCGCGCGTGGCGTAGAGGTATCGACGCGGATCGCGTTGCCGTTTTCATCGCGCAGCGAGGTACGGGTATTCGCATTCAGGGCAGAGGCTGAAACCGGTGCCTGACCGCCAGGCTGAATGCTGCTGTGGGAGATACGACCGGTATGCCACAGCTGGACCGCAATGCGACCCTCTTCAGCGTGAACACCCGCGGTGATTTTCTGCCATGCGGCGATCTGCTCCGGGCTGTGCAGCCCCGGAGCACCCGCATATCCCTTGGCCTGAGCAGAAATCTGCGTGGCTTCGGTGATTATCAGGCCAGAGCTGGCGCGCTGACGATAGTATTCACCCATCAGTGGGGTTGGGATGTCACCCGGCTCAATGCTGCGCAGACGGGTAAGCGGAGCCATAAACACGCGGTTTGGCGCAGTGACGGCACCCACTTTTAAAGGGGTAAATAATTTTTCAGCTGACATAAAGACTCCTGAGTAGACCAGTCGACTAGTAATAATGGAAATAAAAACGCCTGCTAAGCGCCAGGCGCAGTAATCGTACTTTTCACATGCGCCAGCGCGCTTTCGAGCGGCACGGCACTGCGAGAAATTTTAGCCTGCAGGTTGGCCCCTAACCAGAGAGAGTAGAGCACCTGAGCCTGCGTTAAGGGATCGCCGGGGAAGGCTAGCGTATTTTCTTCGCGCCCCTTCGCCAGCGCCTGTGCCAGCAGGGCGATAACGCCGCTGGCGCCTTTATCCATTGCCGTGCGCATATCTTCTGAGAGATCGCACACTTCGGCAGAGAGTTTAACCGTCAGGCATCCGCTGATAATGCCCTGCTGACAGAACTGGTTCAGCGTTTCCTGATAGTAGTTCAGAACACGATCCCGATAGTTACCTTTCCCCGTCGCGAAGTGGGTCGCGAGGCGCTGGTGGTAGGCAGCATAGTGCCGCTCCAGCATCGCCACGCCAAAGGCCTCTTTGGACCGGAAGTAGTGATAGAACGACCCTTTCGGTACCTCAGCGGTTTTTAATAGCTCGCTCAGCCCCATACCGGTAAAGCCGCGGTGCATGCACAGCCGCTCACCGGTCGCCAGGAGATGTTCTCGGGTATCGTGTTCAGTATTTCTGCTCATGGATTCACTCTAATAGACCGTTCGGTCTAATGCAAGCTCTGTTACTGGCGACACGCGTTCAGAATGTCCAGCTGTTGCTGATAAACGCTTGATTTAACGTCCATCATGCCCAGCACCGTCGAGAATAAATTGTCCTGCGAAACCGCATTTTTTGCTGCGTGGTCGCGTAAACACTGCTCGTTGATGCCAAAGTTTTTCGCATAGTCCGGGGACAGCCAGAACATAAACGGAATGTGCGTCTGCTGCTCCGGCGCCAGCATGTACGGCGTGCCGTGCAGATAAATACCGCTCTCACCGAGCGATTCCCCGTGATCCGAGAGGTAAATCAGCGCGGTGTTCATGTTCGCCTGACGGGCTTTCAGCGCGTCAATGGTTTTGCTGACCATGCTGTCGGTATACAGAATGGTATTGTCATAGGTGTTCATCAGCGCCTGATGATCGCAATCCTGAATCTCATTGGTATCGCAGGTGGGGGTGAATTTACGGAAGTTATCCGGGTAACGGCGATAGTACGCCGGGCCATGGCTGCCCATCAGGTGGATAACCAGCACCGTGTCCTGCTTCAGACCGTCCAGCACGTTGTCCAGGCGGTAGAAGTTCACGTCATCAATACAGGATTGGTCTTTGCAGAACTGATCCAGCTTCCACTGCGTCATGTCGGTATGGGGAATACGATCGCACGCGCCTTTACAGCCACCGTCGTTGTCGCGCCACAGGAGGTTGAAACCCGCATGCTTGAGCACGTCGAGCAGCCCTTCCTGATGGTGCGCCAGGTCGGCATCGTATTTGCTGCGCGTCATACCGGAGAACATGCAGGGAACGGATACGGCGGTTTCAGTGCCGCACGACGAGGCCTGGGGGAAGTTGATCACATCCTGCTTTTTCAGTTCGGGGTTGGTTTCACGCCCGTAGCCATTCAGGGAGTAGTTCGCCGCGCGCGACGCTTCGCCGATGACCAGCACCAGAACGGTTTTCTTATGCTGACCCGAAATCAGCGCGCCTTTGTGCGCATCTTCGCCAATCCGCACCAGCGTTTGATCGCCGGCAAACCAGCGCATTTTGCTGTATTTCACCACGGCGCTGACGTAGTTCGCCGGGGTGACCATTTTGACGATGCTTTTATTATTGCGGAACAGCGATGCGTAATCTTTATAAAACACAGCGGCGATTAGAATAATCACCAGCAGGGCACCGAGCATCGCAGCAACGCGCGTCAGCAGGGCGTACCACCATTTTCCGGTACGAATACGGGTCAGCGCCAGCACCAGGGATGGAACAAGACCGGCTATGACAATCCACAGAATCATCTGCGGGGTCACCAGGGCGGTGGCTTCCTGGGAGTTAGTTTCGAACACGTTCACAATCATGTTTTGATCGATGACCGCGCCGTAGGTAAACATAAAATAAGTTGCCGCAGCGCATCCGACGGTTAAGACGATCAGCAGTGGCTTGCGGATATACGGAATATTGAGCAGGCTAAAAACAATCACCCAGCCACAAAACAGCACCACCGGTACGGACGCGGCAAAGAGAATGTCGTGTAGATGAGCAGGGGCAATAATGGCCCAGCTGCGCTGAATAAACAGCCCGTTTAGCAGCGTAAAGAAGAGTGCACAGCCCAGAGTGAATTTAATGTCGTTACACTGTAACTTTTTACTTAACCACATCGATCGCAAAACCTGTCATTGTATTGATGCGGCGAGTATAGAGAGTGAAGATTAGTGAAACCTTAATGCCATAAAACTGTGGTAAAGCCCTTGCACGCGGCGCTGTTAGCGTCTTCACTGTAGGTGAGAGTGGTTAACCGGAGGTGAGTGTGGCAGAGCAACTGGAGTTTTTCCCCATCCAGAGCCCGTGCCGGGGGATTTGTCAGGTAGATGAGCGCGGTTATTGCCGCGGATGCATGCGTACCCGTGACGAGCGTTTTAACTGGCAAAACTTCAGCGACACGCAAAAGCAGGAGGTGCTCCGCCTCTGCCGGCAGCGACTTCTGCGCAAAATCCGCGCAAACAAAGCCAGCGAGGCCGAAGAACCCCAGCAACCTTCACTGTTTTAATGCGGTAATTGCGTATACTCATGACATCACGTCCTTGAGGAAAATGTTATGGTTCAGCGAATTACCCTTGCCCCCCAGGGGCCAGAATTCTCCCGTTTTGTGATGGGCTACTGGCGCCTGATGGACTGGAATATGTCCCCCCTCCAGCTGGCAAGCTTTATTGAAGAGCACCTCGATTTAGGCATCACCACGGTCGATCATGCGGATATTTACGGAGGCTATCAGTGCGAGGCCGCCTTTGGCGAGGCGCTCAAGCTGGTTCCGGCGCTGCGCGATCGCATGGAGATCGTCACAAAATGTGGGATTGCCACCACGGCAAAACCTGAACATGCCCTCGGTCATTACATCACCGACAGCGCGCATATCATCAAGAGCGCCGAGCAGTCTCTGGTCAATCTGGCAACCGATCGTATCGACCTGCTGCTGATTCACCGTCCTGACCCGCTGATGGATGCCGATGAGGTGGCGGAAGCCTTCCTGAGCCTGCATCAGAGCGGGAAAGTGCGACACTTCGGCGTCTCCAACTTTACCCCGGCCCAGTTTGCGCTGCTTCAGTCTCGTCTGCCGTTTACCCTGGCCACTAACCAGGTTGAGATCTCCCCGGTACACCAGCCGCTGCTGCTGGACGGTACGCTCGATCAGCTGCAGCAGCTGCGCATTCGCCCGATGGCCTGGTCCTGCCTGGGCGGTGGACGCCTGTTTAATGACGAGGCGTTCCAACCGCTGCGCAATGAGCTGGAAACCATCGCCCGCGAGCTGAACGCGGAGAGTATCGAACAGGTGGTTTATGCCTGGATCCTGCGTCTCCCGTCAAAACCGCTGCCGATTATTGGCTCCGGAAAAATTGAACGCGTCCGTTCCGCTCTGGCCGCCGAAGAGCTGCAGATGACCCGCCAGCAGTGGTTCCGCATCCGCAAGGCCGCGCTGGGTTACGACGTGCCATAAACCGCCAGAAGGTGACTTTCCGGTGAAATCTGTGCCCCTGGTATACACTTAAGGGGCAAAAAATAACCCGCGGAGGTCATTATGAAGCGTTTTTCTCTGGCAATGGTCGCGCTGGTTGTTTGCGCAGGGGCGCAGGCAGCCAGCGACGAAGTAGAAATGAATCTCGTCACCTCACAGGGGGTGGGTCAGTCAATCGGGACGGTGAAAATCACTGAGACCGATAAAGGGCTGGAATTCGCACCCGATCTTAAAGCACTCCCGCCGGGCGAACACGGCTTTCACGTTCATGCCAAAGGGAGCTGTCAGCCAGCCATGAAAGAGGGTAAACCGTCGGCGGCGGAAGCAGCAGGGGGCCACCTCGACCCGCAGAATTCAGGTAAACATGAAGGGCCTGACGGAATGGGGCACCTGGGCGACTTGCCGGTGCTGGTGGTAAACAATGACGGTAAAGCCACGGATCCGGTCGTGGCCCCGCGGCTTAAAAAGCTGGATGAGGTCAAAGGCAAAGCGCTGATGATCCATGTGGGCGGGGATAACATGTCCGATCAGCCTAAACCGCTTGGCGGCGGTGGGGCACGCTATGCCTGCGGCGTAATCTGATCTCCAATCGTGCCCGGCGGTGGCGCCTGCTCGAGCTGCGACAGCGAGCAGTGCAGGCGCCAGATAATCGAGGCCAAATCGCGGGCTGCGGTCAGGTGATGCCGTGCAAGGGTATCGCAGATGCGCTGCAGTTCAGCAAGCGTGGCCTCCAGCGGACGCTGCTGAACCCCGCGCTCGCTCATGACATCGCGCAGCAGGGAAATGCAAACGTCACGCACCTGCGACAGCGGATCGGAACGCGTTTCCCACGCGCGAAGCTGCCAGACTACATGTGAACAGTTCAACAGCACCACGCCCCAGCGCAGCAGCCAGCGGCGGGACAGCGCGTCCTGGCTGTTATTTAACTGGCTGACGTGGTGATACACCAGCGATTCATACTCGCTTTCACGCAGATGCGGTTTGCGGCTGAGCTGGTCGACAAACCCTCTGCGCAACTCCCGAATATGCCTGCGGCTTTTGCGCGCGTCAGAGCCGGGACGCAACACCGCGAAGGCCAGCCACGCCAGCCCCACGCCCAGTATTTTCGCCAGGTTGTCATTGAGAAAGTCGGCGTAATCGTAAACCGGCGGATTCGTCACGGAGATAAACGAGCCCATAAAGACAATCAGCTGTCCCCAGAGGCCCGCCAGTTTCGGCATTTGCAGCTTAAGTAGCTGCATGGTGGTTAACAGCGGAAACAGGAACAGCAGAAACTGCCAGAGATCGCTTATCTGCACCATCAGGCCAAACTTCACCACAAAACTGAACAGTGACAGCAACACCAGCGTTCGCAGCAGCAGCGTAAGGGAGTTAAACGGCGAGGCCGCGACGGAGTATAGCACGCAGCTGATGGCGGCCAGCGTCAGGGCCGCCGAACCGGACTCCCACTGCGTGGTGATGCTCCATGCCCCCACCAGCATCAGCGCGCAGAAGGTGCGAAAACCGCTCCACAGCGCTTCCAGATAATCGGTGTGCCGCGCGAGAGCCGGGCTGCCGGGAACGGTGAACTCCGTGACCGGGGGGGCATTCTCTACCGCCTTAATCCAGCGGCTGCTGCGCAGGTATAGACGGCAAAAATAATTCAGACGCTGCCAGAAGGCGCGATGGCGGTAATCATATTCATCCACCGGGGCGAGCGGGGCAATGATCTTCGCAACTGTGTAGATATCTGCATCCGGCCGGGCAAGCGCCGCGAGCAGCGTTTCGATCACGGCGCGCGTGTTTTCCGGCGGCGTTGGCCAGTTGAGCAGCATCCGGCGCAGGCTGGAGATGGCGCTGGTCATGCGCAGCTGCTGGTGCAGCAAATAGTTAAGCAGGGTGTTCTGACGGCGAAAACGGTAATGGCTCCAGAAAGCCTGAATCCGCAACAGATTCATGGTCAGGATCTGCCCGATAACCTTTTCATGCGCGAGGCGGATGTCATCGCTGGTATCCGGTTGCCACAGCAGGCTCGCGTGTTCCAGCAGCCGGGTATGCATGGTTTTCAGCGCTGTGATAAGCGCGGTCCCGTCGGAGGTGCTGGGCAGGACCATCATCATAAATCCGCCGCAGAGGATCCCGACAATCACTTCGCAGACGCGCGCCTGAGCGATATCCCACAGCTCGGTAGTGTCGAGCACGTTGACGACCGGGAAGGCGATAATGGCGGCCGTATAGCCCGCCAGCTGAAAAGCGTAGGCGACGTTATTGGTGAAATGGGCGCAGGCCCATGTACAGCATCCCAGCCATGCCGCCATGCTCAGCAGGAACAACCACGGATCGTTCAGCGTGTGGCCCGCGATAATTAACGCCGCGGTGGCACCCAGCAGGCTGCCTGCGATACGGCCAAGGCTTTTGCTGATCACTCCGCCAACGGTCGGGAAACTCACCACCGCCGCGGAGGTCATCGCCCAGTAGGGTTCGTCCAGGTTCAGGTAATAGGCGACGGTCAGCGCCAGGCACATGGCTATGCCGTTACGCAGCGCGTAGCGCCACTGGGGACGCGTCGCTTTCATCCACGGCGTGTTTTGCCAGGAGAGCGCCTGCAGCTTCATTAACGGGTTCCGATGGAGACAGTGCAGGTGGTGCCGGATACCAGCGTGATGTCCCCGGGTAAATGGTCAAACTCCACGCGCACAGGCACGCGTTGAGCCAGGCGCACCCACGGTACATTCGGTTTGATGTCCGGCACCAGCCCGGAATCGGTTTCAACGCTTTGATCGTAAATGGCGCGGCCAATGCTGGAAACGTGACCCCGTAACTTCTGCGAGCCGCTGTAAAGCGTTATGGCGGCGGGTGCGCCTTCACGGATGTGCCGAAGCTTGGTCTCTTCGAAATAGCCCACTACGTAGAAGGAGTGGCTGTCGACGAGGGCAAAAATCGGCTGGCCGGTGGTGGCATAATTCCCCACGCGGGCGGAGAGGTTGGTCACCCATCCGTCGACGGGGGCGGTAATCACGGTTTGAGTCAGCTCCCACTGCGCTTGCTTCAGCGTCGCCTCTGCCGCGTTAACGCTCGCCTGCATCGCCTTAACGTTGATGTTAGCGGTATCTAAATCTTCCGCAGAGATGTAGTTTTTCGACAGATGACGGCGGCGGTTGGCCTCGTTGTTGGCCTTTGCCAGATCGGACTGGGCTTTCGCCAGCTGTGCCTGGGCGTTCAAAATCGCAATATGGTACGGGGTGTCGTCGATGCGGAATAACACATCTCCCTTTTTAACGTACTGGTTATCCTTAATCAGCAGCGACGTAATGCTTCCTGACACCTGCGGGGTGATGCTGACCTGCTCAGCGCGAATTTTACCGTCACGGGTCCAGGGGGACTGCATATAGAAATTCCACAACCACCAGCCAGCGACCAGGGCGAGGACCAGCACAAACAGGGTGGAAAAGTACTTCAGCGTTTTCAGAGGCATATTCACCACACGATCAAAACAGCAAGGCCCAGGCACACGGAGAGGGCAAACAGGGAGAGATCCATCAGCATGGGATGCCAGATTTCGCCGGAATACATCCAGTCGCGAAGCAGGCGATGCGCGATGAGCCAAAGAATAAAGCCCACCAGCACGGCTTTAAACAGAGGGGGAAAGTAGACT
The DNA here is from genome assembly GCF_058354905.1 of Enterobacter sp. ECC_219_Taxon_10. Taxonomy (NCBI): domain Bacteria; kingdom Pseudomonadati; phylum Pseudomonadota; class Gammaproteobacteria; order Enterobacterales; family Enterobacteriaceae; genus Enterobacter; species Enterobacter sp. ECC_219_Taxon_10. The sequence continues at coordinate 2,127,874 of NZ_CM178005.1, forward strand.
GACGCACCGAAGATCAGGTCCTGGAGGGGTAAACCCTCTGAGCGATGAAAAAAGGTCACGAGCAGAGATCCTTTGCAGTGAACAGAATGCCGCGTTGGCTTGTCTGAGTATGAAGAAGCATCACGATTCAGTGTAAGTCATACTTTTGAGATAGATGAATGCAGTATTGCATTTGTTTTGCCAATACAAATGCTGCACACTATTCTAAAATCAGTATAATAACTTAGCAAGCTAATTATAAGGAGATGAAATTGGAATCGCCATTAGGTTCTGATCTGGCAAGGTTGGTACGCGTCTGGCGTGCTCTGATTGACCATCGCCTGAAACCTCTGGAACTGACACAGACGCATTGGGTCACGTTGCACAACATTCATCAGCTGCCGCCGGACCAGTCGCAAATTCAACTGGCTAAAGCGATAGGCATTGAGCAACCGTCGCTGGTGCGCACGCTTGACCAGCTGGAAGAGAAGGGACTGATCTCCCGACAAACCTGCGCCAGCGATCGTCGCGCCAAACGGATTAAGCTGACCGAGAAAGCGGCTCCTATCATCACTGAAATGGAAGCCGTAATTACCAAAACGCGCGGTGAAATCCTTTCAGGGGTTTCACCGGCGGAGCTGGAAATGCTCATCAGCCTGATTGCACGCCTTGAGCAAAACATCCATGAGCTGCAGTCTCGCGACTGACAAACACCAGGCCTTGCAGCAGCAAGGCCTTTTAATTACTTAAAGACGACCACCCGATTACGGCCGGTCTCTTTCGCTTCATACATCGCCTTGTCGGCACTTTCCACGCACGTTTCAGCGGTTATCGATGATGAGGTTGCCGTGAATACCCCCATGCTGATGGTAATCGGCTCCGGTAACTGTCCCCCGCTGCTGGCTTTATCAAAGCTGCTTAGCTTTAACCGTATACGTTCCGCCACCTGACATGCTGCCTCAGAGGAGGTGTTTGCCAGCATCAGGACAAATTCTTCGCCACCGATTCGCGCCGCGATGTCCTGCGGGCGCACGGAATCCATCAGCAGATTGGCGACAAACTGCAGGACTTTGTCTCCCTGAAGGTGACCATAGTTATCGTTGATGCGCTTGAAGCGATCGAGATCGCTGACGATAACCGAAACGGGCCGGCTGGATTTGGCGATCTCCAGCGCCTGGTTTAACGATTCATAAAAATAGCTGCGGTTATAAAGGCGCGTGAGCGGATCGCGAATCGAATTCTGATACGACTGCTGATATTTTAAATGGGAATCACGGTACAGCATGAAAACGTCGTAAAGCAGAACAAAAATAATCATCAGCGTAGCGACGGTTTCAAATAGCCGGGCGCGATACCACGATATATCTTCAGCATGTCCGCCCACTAACAGCATTACGAGCGTAACGATATAGCACACGCACAGAAAATTACCGCCCACCCAGAACAGATTATGCACCCGCGTAATAAACATCAGGCTTGCTAATGTTACAACCCAGAGAACAATTAATGAAATATTGATGCAGTGGCTCCACAGAACCATAAACTGCCGCGTTTCATTATCAACCAGGTCGATGGATAAAAACGCAGAATGGCTGGAATATATCCAGGCTAACAGTACGCCGCAGGCGGTAAACAGAAATATACCGCTGACGATGGCGATATGGGCCGCACGGGAAAAGGACTGATTCCGAGTGGGATAGAGTAATGCCGAAGCGATCATCAGCACAGCCATTAAGAGATGGCGGAACATATAGTAGATCATCGCATCGTTGTAGTTAACGACGTTAAACTGATAGAGGTCAAGCCACGCTGGAAAGCTGGACAGCGTTCCGACCATCAGCAGTGCCGAACCGGCAAAGGCAAAGGCGATCGCAATCAGATAGAGCCGCCTCTTATCACACCAGTATTTCATAGCCATAAAACAGGCAATAAACAGGTGAAACACGAGTAAAAAAATGGTGAGCGTAGGGAACACAAGAGGCGAGAAGGATGGTACCCATTCAACCAGTTTTGAAAAGAGGGCTTGTAGTATTCCGATAACGACAAGGCACCCGAAACAGAACGAGATATAACGACCTTTTAGACAAAGACTATTCGCAAGCATATAAATTTTTACAAAATGAAAAATAATTTATGAAGAGGTAATTGCGAAGAGTCTAATCAATTAATGCAATAAATACTTTGCGCAGAAACAATATACGGTGAGGTTAATTATTGGTGGGGTGAATGGATTTTGTAAATATATTCGTTCAAGTGATATATATTGTAAATGGATGTGGCCCGACGGCCACATCCATTTTTAATTAACGTGGGGACACGGTAACCTGGCTTCCGTTGCTTGCCAGCACAACGCGCTGACCTGCTGAGAAGCGGGTATTGCCCTGTTTCTGAACAACCATAATGGTGCTGCCGTCGTCTTTACGAATTTCCAGCTCTACGCCCTGCGTTTTGTTCATCGCACCCTGGACGCCCTGGCCTGCCACGCCACCGGCAACGGCGCCCGCTGCGGTTGCCAGAGAGCGGCCTGTGCCACCGCCAACAGTGTTACCCAGGAAACCACCCAGAACAGCACCACCGATTGCGCCCATGACGTTGTTTTCATCACCACCCTGAATTTGTACAGGACGGGCGTTAACAACGGTACCGTAAGTCACGCTCTGAACCTGTTTAGCTTCAGAAGCGCTGTAAACGTCGCCAGACAGTGAGCTGTCGTTCACACAGCCAGCCAGGGTTAAACCAATCAGCGAAACGCCCAGTACACGTACAATCATTTGAATCTCCTGTTCACCAAAAACGCCCATTTGGAGGCATCCGTTATGGCTAAATTATATGGCATAAAGGGCCATAGTTCATATCTTTGCACTAACAATAAGAAAATTGTACTTGAATTTGACTTAACGAGACATAAACAGGATCCGCTCGCGTTACCGGCATGACATTGTTAAAAAATATTATCGTCGGATGGCAAAGCAGCGTCGTTTATGGTTGAGTGGATATCCTTAGCCCACGCAACGTAAGGAAAGCGCATGAAATCGGGTCGCTACATTGGTGTGATGTCGGGCACCAGTCTGGATGGGGTAGATGTCGTTCTGGCCGCCATTGACGAACATATGGTAGCACAGCAGGCGAGCCTGACCTGGCCAATCCCCATTTCGCTGAAAGAGGATATTCTGAGTATCTGTCAGGGGCAGCAGCTGACTCTCTCCCAGCTTGGTCAACTTGATGTTCGCCTGGGGGCGCTGTTTGCGGATGCGGTGCAGGCGTTAATGCAAAAAGAACATCTTCGACCTCAGGATGTGGTCGCCATCGGGTGCCATGGACAAACCGTCTGGCATGAGCCGATTGGCGAGGCGCCGCATACGTTGCAAATCGGCGATAACAACCAGATAGTGGCAAAGACGGGCGTGACGGTCGTCGGGGATTTCCGTCGTCGCGATATTGCCCTTGGCGGGCAGGGCGCACCGCTGGTGCCCGCTTTCCATCAGGCGCTGTTGGCGCATCCTTCAGAGCGTCGCATGGTGCTCAACATTGGCGGGATTGCTAACCTCTCGATGCTTATTCCGGGGCAGCCCGTTCGCGGCTACGATACCGGCCCCGGGAATATGTTAATGGATGCCTGGATCTGGCGGCAGTGCGGTCAACCGTATGATAAAAACGCCGAGTGGGCGAGCGAGGGTAAAGTGATCCTCCCGCTGCTGCAGTCTATGCTCAGCGACCCATATTTTGCCTTGCCGGCGCCGAAAAGCACGGGGCGTGAATACTTCAACTTTGGCTGGCTTGAGCGCCAGCTGGCGCTGTTCCCGGCACTGGCCCCGCAGGATATTCAGGCGACGCTTGCCGAATTAACGGCCGTGTCTATCTCTGAGCAAGTGCTGCTCAGCGGCGGCTGCGAACGCCTGCTGGTGTGCGGCGGCGGAAGCCGAAACCCGTTGGTGATGGCACGCCTTGCCGGGCTGCTGCCGGGTACAGAAGTGACGACGACGGACGAGGCCGGCATCAGCGGTGATGATATGGAAGCGCTGGCTTTCGCCTGGCTTGCCTGGCGCACCATCGCCGGGCTACCGGGCAATTTGCCGTCGGTAACCGGCGCGCGCGAGGCCAGTGTCCTCGGGGCGATTTTCCCGGCAAATCCGCGTCATAATCAGAGTTAACTGAAATTCAGCGCGTCGTCTCGTCGTTAGAATGGAGTAAAACAGGAGGGCGGTCATGCCCTCCAGGACCAGGAAAGTCTTCGGAATACGCCCATGAAAAAAGTTCTTCTTATTGTCGCGCCTTTATTGCTGTCAGGGTGCAGCGTCTATAACCAGTTCCTTGAGCGCATGCAGACCGATACGCTGGAGTATCGCTGCGATGAAAAACCGCTGACCGTGAAGTTGAATAACCCACGCCAGGAAGCCAGCTTCGTTTACGACAATAAGCTGCTGACCCTTAAACAGGGGATCTCGGCCTCCGGGGCACGTTATTCTGACGGTATCTATGTGTTCTGGTCAAAAGGCGACAGCGCTACGGTCTACAAACGCGACCGCATTGTGCTGAACAACTGCCAGCTTGAAAATCCGAAGCGTTGAGATTTTTACAGGGGCGGCGCACAATAGCGCCACCCAATCTCAAGATCAGCTAACGCCATGTCAGATAACGATGAACTGCAGCAAATTGCGCATCTGCGCCGTGAATACACCAAAGGCGGCCTGCGCCGCCAGGATCTTCCCGCTGAACCCCTCGTGCTCTTTGAACGCTGGCTGAAACAGGCCTGCGATGCGAAGCTGGCTGACCCAACGGCCATGGTCGTCGCGACGGTAGATGAAAACGGTCAACCGTATCAGCGCATCGTCTTGCTCAAGCATTACGACGAGAAAGGGCTGGTGTTCTATACCAACCTGGGCAGCCGCAAGGCGCACCATCTGGAAAATAATCCCCGCATCAGCCTGCTGTTCCCCTGGCACATGCTGGAACGTCAGGTGATGGTCACCGGCAAGGCGGAACGTCTTTCGACGCTGGAGGTGGTGAAGTATTTCCACAGCCGTCCGCGCGACAGCCAGATTGGCGCCTGGGTGTCAAAACAGTCCAGCCGGATCTCTGCCCGCGGCGTGCTGGAAAGTAAGTTCCTGGAGTTGAAACAGAAGTTCCAGCAGGGGGAAATTCCCCTGCCAAGCTTCTGGGGCGGCTTCCGTATTCCGATTGAGCAGATGGAGTTCTGGCAGGGCGGTGAGCATCGCCTGCACGACCGCTTTTTATACCAGCGCGAGAATGGCGGCTGGAAAATCGACAGACTGGCACCGTAATCCCCGAAATTTGTTGATTTAAGCGCTAGCGCACACCGCGCTTGCGCTTTATTCTATTGTCCTTTCGCATCAGGCGAAAAGTCGTGTACCGGCAAAGGTGCAGTCGTTTATACATGGAGAATTTGATGGCAAGCAGTAACTTGATTAAACAATTGCAAGAGCGGGGCCTCGTGGCCCAGGTGACGGACGAGGAAGCGTTAGCAGAGCGACTGGCGCAAGGCCCGATCGCGCTCTATTGCGGCTTCGATCCCACCGCTGACAGCTTGCATTTGGGGCATCTTGTTCCATTGTTATGCCTGAAACGCTTCCAGATGGCGGGCCATAAGCCTGTTGCCCTGGTGGGCGGCGCGACCGGTCTGATTGGTGACCCAAGCTTTAAAGCCGCGGAGCGTAAGCTGAACACCGAAGATACCGTGCAGGAGTGGGTGGATAAGATCCGCAAGCAGGTTGCACCGTTCCTCGACTTCAACTGTGGTGATAACTCTGCCATTGCCGCCAACAACTACGACTGGTTTGGCAGCATGAACGTGCTGACCTTCCTGCGAGACATCGGCAAGCACTTCTCTGTTAACCAGATGATTAATAAAGAAGCCGTGAAGCAGCGTCTGAACCGTGACGATCAGGGTATCTCCTTTACCGAGTTCTCCTACAACCTGCTGCAGGGCTATGACTTTGCCTGCCTGAACAAGCTGCACGGCGTTTCTCTGCAGATCGGCGGTTCTGACCAGTGGGGGAACATCACCTCCGGTATCGACCTGACCCGTCGTCTGCATCAGAACCAGGTGTTTGGCCTGACCGTTCCATTGATTACCAAAGCGGACGGCACCAAATTCGGTAAAACCGAAGGCGGCGCGGTGTGGCTGGATCCGAAGAAAACCAGTCCGTACAAATTCTACCAGTTCTGGATCAACACGGCGGACGCCGATGTTTACCGCTTCCTGAAGTTCTTCACCTTCATGGACATTGCAGAGATCAACGCGCTGGAAGAGGAAGATAAGAACAGCGGTAAAGCACCGCGTGCCCAGTATGTGCTGGCGGATGAAGTGACCAAACTGGTTCACGGTGAAGAAGGTCTGGCCGCGGCAAAACGCATTACTGCAAGCCTGTTCAACGGTACCCTGAGCGATCTGAGCGAAGCGGACTTCGAGCAGCTGGCGCAGGACGGTGTGCCGATGGTCGAAATGGAAAAAGGGGCTGACCTGATGCAGGCGCTGGTGGACTCTGAGCTCCAGCCTTCCCGCGGTCAGGCGCGTAAAACCATCGCGTCCAACGCTATCACCATCAACGGTGAAAAGCAGGCTGACCCGGAATACACCTTCGTTGACGGCGATCGTCTGTATGGCCGCTACACGCTGCTGCGCCGCGGTAAGAAAAACTACTGTCTGGTCTGCTGGAAATAATTAAAAGTCTTCAGGGGCGTGGGAAACCACGCCCTTTTTGTTTTTTTTGGGTTTGGTAAGTAAAAGATGAAGAACATCCTCGCCATTCAGTCCCACGTTGTATTTGGACATGCTGGCAATAGCGCAGCGGAGTTCCCGATGCGCCGCCTCGGAGCCAACGTCTGGCCCCTTAATACCGTGCAGTTCTCTAACCATACGCAATACGGCAAATGGACCGGCTGCGTGATGCCGCCTTCACACCTCACCGAGGTTGTGCAGGGTATTGCCGATATCGACCAGCTCAAACGCTGTGACGCCGTGCTGAGCGGCTACCTCGGCTCAGCGGAGCAGGGGGAACATATCCTCGGTATCGTGCGTCAGGTTAAAGCGGCAAACCCGGCGGCAAAATACTTCTGCGACCCCGTCATGGGACACCCGGAGAAAGGCTGCATCGTGGCGCCTGGCGTAGCGGAGTTTCACGTTCGTCATGCGTTGCCCGCCAGCGATATCATTGCGCCCAACCTGATTGAGCTGGAGATCCTCTGCGAGCATTCGGTTAATAGCGTAGAAGAGGCGGTACGCGCGTCTCGCGAGCTGATAGCCCAGGGGCCTGAAATTGTGCTGGTAAAACATCTCGCCCGCGCAGGACTGACCCAGGAGCGTTTTGAGATGCTGCTGGTGACGAAAGATGACGCATGGCATATCAGCCGCCCGCTGGTGGATTTCGGCACGCGTCAGCCGGTAGGAGTGGGGGATGTGACCAGCGGGCTGCTGCTGGTGAAACTGTTGCAGGGCGCAACGGTGAGAGACGCGCTGGAGCACGTTACGGCAGCGGTGTATGAAATTATGATTGCGACGAAAGATATGCAGGAATATGAACTGCAGGTGGTCGCGGCACAGGATCGAATCGCTAAGCCGGAGCATTATTTCAGCGCAACGCAGCTTTAAACGATGCCGGGTGGCGCTGCGCTTACCTGGCCTACTTAATCCGTAGGCCCGTGCAAGCGCAGCGCCGCCGGGCGATATTAGTTAAGACCTTCCGCTTTTAGCGCCGCAGCCACCGCTGGACGCTCCGCCACGCGCGCCATATACGATGCGATGTGGTCCAACCCCTCCAGGTTCAGCTTAACCGCACGCGCCCAGCGCAGGACGGTAAACAGGTACGCGTCGGCAATGGTGAAACGTGAACCACAAATCCACTGATCGTCTTTCAGCGCTTCATTCACAAACTGCAGCTTTTTCTCCAGCAGAGCTCGCACGGTTGGTTTGTACTCTTCCGGCGTATCCGGGCGGAACAGGGGGGTAAAGCCTTTGTGCAGCTCGGTGGCGATATAGTTTAACCACTCCAGCGTCTTATAACGTGCGACGCTGCCGGTAGGGGCAAGGAGCTGGCGATCCGGTACGTTGTCCGCCAGGAATTGCATAATCGCCACGCCTTCGGTCAGCAGAGTACCGTCATCCAGCAGCAGGGCCGGAACCTGCCCTTTTGGGTTAATCGCAAAAAAGTCATCCCCGTTTTCCAGGCGCTTTTTCATCAGATCAACGCCATCCAGCGTGAAATCTTTGCCGCTCTCGCGCAGGGTGATATGGGAAGCAAGAGAGCACGCGCCCGGTTTGTAGAACAGTTTCATCGGTAACTCCTTTTTGCTGAGGTTTCAGCTATGTTAGTGCGCGAAGGGACAAAAAAAAAGCCGCTAATCTCTTAGCGGCTTCTGTTCAGTCGTTTCTCTCAGATATTACGCGGTAGCGGTTTTGGTCGCTTCAGCCGTCTTGTCGTCGTCCTGAGTCATTCGATTCAGTTTCGGCGCGGTCAGCAGCATCAGCGCCGCGATAACCGCCGTAGCGATACCAATCTGCATGAACACGGTACCGTAGACGTTCAGGGAGACCAGTGGATCGGTCACGTTTTCCGGCACCGCCATCAGGTTCGCGATCTTACCGGCGATGATTGCTGCACCGGCAGTGGTCAGGAACCAGCTACCCATAATGAAGCCCATCAGACGCTGTGGCACCAGCTGTGCAACCATCGCCAGACCCAGACCGGAGATCATCAGTTCGCCGATAGACTGCAGCGCGTAGCTCAGGATCAGCCAGTTCACGGACACGATACCTGCGTCAGTCGCAAACCTGGTACCCAGCGGCAGCACCAGGAACGCACCGGAGCACAGCACCATTCCGATGGCGAACTTGTGCGGCATCGGCAGGCGGTCGCCCATCTTGTTATAGATAGCGGCCAGAATCGGGCTACCAATCATGATCCAGAATGGGTTCAGCGCCTGATACTGCTCCGGCTCGAACGCGATGCCCAGGATAGAGTGCTCAACGTTACGAATCGCGAAGAAGTTCAGAGAGGTTGGCATCTGGCTGTACAGCACGAAGAAGATAATCGCTTCCAGCATCAGAATGAACGCCACAATCATCTTACGGCGCGCAGCACCCTGCATAGCGAACGCTTCTTTCGCGAAGATGACCACGATACCCAGCGCAACCACGCCCAGAACGGCACGAGCGATACCCTGGTTGTGCAGCAGCCAGGTGGCGATCGCCGCCAGGACGACAACGCCCACGATAGTCGCCAGCAGTTTACCCATGTGTACTGGCTCGAAGTCAGGTTTTGAACCGTAGTCTTTTACCCAGCTGCGGCAGAACAGGAAGTTCACCACAGTGATCAGCATACCCACGAAGCTCAGCGCAAACGCCACGCTCCAGCCAAATTTCGCGGCCAGCCATGGGGTTGCCAGCATGGAGAAGAAGGAACCAATGTTGATGGACATGTAGTACATGGTAAATGCACCGTCCAGACGTGGGTCATCTTTGCTGTAGCAGGTTGAGAGCAGGGAAGACGGGTTCGCTTTGAACAGACCGTTACCCACGGCGATGGTTGCCATGCCCATATAGACCACAGCCGCATCATGTCCAGACCATGCAACCAGACCATAGCCAATAGCCAGAACAATAGCGCCCAGCATAATGACGCGCTTAGTACCAAGAACTTTATCACCCAGCCAGCCGCCAATGGCAACCAGACCGTAGACGAGGGCACTGAAGGAGGAGAACAGCGTGATGGAATCGGCTTCGGACATACCCAGCTGTTTAACCAGGTAAACCGCCATGATCCCTTGCAGGCCGTAGTAACCAAAACGCTCCCATAACTCGATAGAGAAGATGAGATAAAACGCTTTCGGTTGTTTAAAAGCGTTCAGACTCACGCTTTCATCTGTTGGTTTATTGTTTGCAGTCGACACATATACCTCTTTTTTTACATCCCATATTAACGGGGGTGTTCATAGCGTGATGGCCGTAGCCCATCCGCCTTATAGTTATATTGGGAGGAGAAACGGCGGGTAATGTTCACTATCCTGACCCGTCTGGCAATACGTTTGTAATACTCTGTTACATATATCTGGAGCGGTATAATCGTCGGTTTCTGCAAATGTTATTCAGCGTTAAATTTTATACGATAACTAAAGGTAGTTTTTTCGACTGGTATACACCCTGTGTGATGGGCTTTTGGCGATATGTTCTGCTATTTGCCGTCTGTTGCAGTGATATAGCCCATATTCTGAAAAATAGCTGGTCTTATCTTCCGGGTAAGCACAGTTATATCTTGCCCGGCAAAGGGTTTGCGATGACTTTGACTACAAAAAATCAACATGACGTTATCAGAGTGATCGCGATCACAGATGTATAGAAATTTTTGGCTATGAAAAAACTATTAACCTGTTTGAGCGTTATAGCGCGGAAGAAGTGACAGGCTGGAGGATAAAGAAGGCGGATGATTTAGGGTCAGGAGAAGGGTTTCTGGAAGGCCCTCTCCTGGTGTGGGATTGTGATTGCGGATAAAAGTCAGGGATACACTTTTTCTTTATATTCGCAGAGATCTTCAATAATACAGGAGCCGCAGCGCGGCTTTCGGGCTATGCAGGTATAACGACCGTGCAAAATCAGCCAGTGATGGCAGTCAACCTTGAATTCGGCAGGGACCACTTTTAATAGCTTCTCTTCTACCTGCTCGACATTTTTCCCTGGGGCGAAGTTGGTCCGGTTTGAGACGCGGAATATATGGGTATCAACGGCTATCGTCGGCCAGCCAAACGCGGTATTGAGTACAACGTTCGCGGTTTTACGTCCCACCCCCGGTAAGGCCTCCAAAGCCGCGCGGTCTTCCGGCACCTCGCCTCCGTGCTGTTCCAGCAGGATCCGGCAGGTCTTAATGACGTTCTCCGCCTTGCTGTTAAACAGGCCGATGGTTTTGATATAAGACTTAACGCCCTCCACGCCCAGCTCCAGCATCGCTTTTGGCGTATTGGCGACCGGATAGAGCAGGGCAGTGGCTTTGTTGACGCTCACATCGGTCGCCTGCGCAGAGAGCAGCACCGCGATCAGCAGCTCAAACGGGGAGGTAAAATTCAGCTCCGTCGTCGGGTGCGGGTTCTCGTCCCGCAGACGAGTCAGGATCGCAATGCGCTTTTCTTTATTCATGAAGCCTTCTCGGGTGTCCCTTCCAGAACGCTGCGCTCTGCCGCGCGGCGCTTACGTTTTTCATCAATCAGGTATTTTACCGCCAGCATCATGCCAAGGCCAATGAACGCGCCAGGCGGCAGCATCGCCAGCAGGAATGGCGTGTCGGTGTGGAACACTTCTATGCGCAGCACCTTGGCCCAGCCGCCCAGCAGGGCATCGGCACCGTCGAAGAGCGTCCCGTTGCCGAGAATTTCACGCATGGACCCGAGGACGAACATGGCGGCAGTCGCGCCCATGCCGATGGAAAACCCATCCAGAGCGGAAATGGCCGGGTTGTTTTTTACCGCGAAAGCCTCAGCGCGGCCAACGACGATGCAGTTGGTCACGATAAGCGGAATAAAAATCCCGAGCGACTGGTACAGGCCAAACGCGTAAGCGTTGATAAGCATCTGCACGACGCTCACCACCGACGCAATGATCATCACGTAAATCGGAATACGGATCTCCGACGGCGTCCAGCGGCGCAAAACAGAAATAGAGAAGTTGGTCAGGGTCAGCACCAGCGTGGTCGCCAGGCCCAGCCCGAGCGCGTTGGTAGCGGTAGATGTCACCGCCAGCAGCGGACAGAGTCCCAGAAGCTGTACCAGCGCGGAGTTGTTCTTCCACAGCCCCTGGACAATAACCTCTTTAACCTGGCTCATGATGACTCCCCACAGGCCGGAAGATTGTTGATTTGCGCGGGCAGCGTTTCAGCATATAGCCCGGCTCGTTTTACGGCGTTCACCACGGCGCGCGGCGTGATGGTTGCGCCGGTGAACTGGTCAAACTCACCGCCGTCTTTCTTCACCGCAAACGCGGTGTCACCTTCGCCATGGATTACTTTACCGGCAAAGTGCAAAATCCAGTCGCTCAGCCGGGTTTCAATTTTATCGCCCAGGCCCGGCGTTTCATGGTGTTCCGTCACGCGGGTGCCCAGTATGGTTCCGGTGAAATCGCTGCCGACAAGCAGTTGAATGGAGCCAGAATAGCCATCGGGCGCCGTCGCTTCCATCACTGCGCCTACGGGTTTATCTCCTTTGCGGGCGATAAAGACACGGTGCGTGCCTTTTCCAAGCTGCGTCGCGTCTACCACAAAGCAGCTTTTTTGCAGGTCATTATCGTAGAAATCGGATGGGATCACCTGATCGAACAGCGCCTTTTGCTGCTTCAGCGCCTGTTCTTCAATGGTCGTTTTGGTCAGCGCATTGACCAGTGCCGTCAGCCCGGTCAGGACCGCGGCGAAGACTGCCAGCGTAACGCCGTGTTTTTGCATCGTTTTTAGCATGGCGAAACCCTTAGCGATGGCCGTACACGCGGGGGCGCGTGTAATAGTCGATGAGCGGAACGGTAATGTTGGCAAGCAGCACGGCAAACGCCACGCCGTCCGGGTATCCGCCAAAGCTGCGAATAAGCCACACCAGCAGCCCGGCCAGCGCGCCGAAGATCAGACGGCCGCGGTTAGTCGTAGATGCCGTAACCGGATCCGTCAGGATAAAGAAGGCACCCAGCATGGTCGCACCGGAAAGCAAATGCATCTGCGGGCTGGCCAGTAATTCAGGAGAGAAGAGCCAGCCCAGCGTGGCGCAGACCGCCAGCGTCACGAGGAAGCTCACCGGAATATGCCAGCGAATGGCTTTCTGCTGCAGCAGGAACAGGCCGCCCAGCAGATACGCCAGGTTGACCCACTGCCAGCCCGCGCCCGCCAGCATGCCGCTGTAGATAGCGGATTTCATGGTCTGCTCAATGCTGTGCCCGGCATGCAGGGACGTTTTGAAGGTATCGAGAGGCGTCGCCTGGCTGATGCCGTCCACGCCCATACGCAGCGCATTCATATCAGCCCCCAGCGCCGTATGGCCGGTAAAGATCACGTGCAGGGCATCCATAAAGCCCGGAACCGTGGCCGCAATCTCGTGCGGAGGGAGCCAGCTGGTCATCTGCACCGGGAAAGAGATCAGCAGCACCACGTAGCCAATCATCGCCGGATTAAACGGGTTATGGCCCAGCCCGCCATACAGCTGTTTAGCAATAATTACGGCAAACACGGTACCAAGTACCACCATCCACCACGGGGCAAACGGCGGAATACTGATGGCCAGCAGCAGGCCAGTCAGCAGCGCGGAGTTGTCGGCCAGGATGCGTGAAACGGCCATCTTGCGCAGCTTCAGCACGAGAGCCTCTGCTGCTATGGCGCTGGAACAGCCCAGGGCTATCTGGAACAGGGTTCCCCAGCCGAAAAACCAGCACTGAACGGCAATGCCCGGCAGCGCGGCCAGGCAGACCAGCATCATGATGCGCGAGGTCTGACGCTGGTTGTGGGTGTAAGGGGAACTTGCGATTCTGAAAACCATTTAATCCTCGTTTACGGCTTGCTGTGCGGCTTTCTTCGCCTGAACGCGCGCGATCGCGGCCGCGACGGCGGCCTTGCGCGGGTCGTCGTTTGCGGCCTGCGGCTGCTCTTCCTGCTGTGCCGCTTTACGCGCTTTGGCGCGAGCAATCGCGGCTTCAACGGCGGCTTTACGCGGGTCGACCAGAGCTTCGGGTTCTGCGGCAGGCGCCTGCTGCGCCGCTTTGCGCGCTTTGGCGCGGGCAATTGCGGCTTCAACGGCGGCTTTACGCGGATCGACCGCTTCCTGTTCAACCACTACCTGCTGCTCCCCGGCCTTGCGGGCTTTGGCGCGGGCAATGGCCGCTTCAACGGCAGCTTTGCGTGGATCGACTTCAGTTTCCGGCTGCGCCGTTTGCGCTTTTTCCGCCTGGCGGGCGCGGGCCGCAGCCTTACGTGCTTCGCGGGCGGCAATCGCTTCGCTGTTATCCGGTTTTTCACCGGCCTGGATCACCAGCGTCTGGGCGGCATTGGCTTTTTTCTCGCGAACGCGTGCCAGGGCGGCGTTAATCGCATCCTGATCTTTTTCGGCAGGCTGAACGGCGGCCTGCTTATGTCGCTCCTGACGAGCCATCTTCTCACGTTCGAGACGCGCCTGGCGCGCTTCGAAGCGAGCCCTGGCTTCCGCGGCGCGTTTTTCTTCCATGGAGATGGCATAAATCTCGGCCTTCTCCTGGCGGAAGTACTGCACCAGCGGAATGTTGCTTGGACAGACCCAGGCGCAGGCGCCGCATTCGATGCAGTCGGCCAGGTTATGGGCTTTGGCTTTATCGTGCAGCTGGCCTTTGCTGTACCAGTACAGCTGCTGCGGGAGCAGATCCGCCGGGCAGGCATCGGCACAGGCGCTGCAGCGGATGCAGCCTTTCTCTTCCTGCTCCTCGCCCATCTCAGTCGGGGAAGGGGCAAGCAGACAGTTGGTGATTTTCACTACCGGGACATCGAGCCACGGCAGGGTAAAGCCCATCAGCGGGCCGCCCATGATCACCATCTGGTCGCTGGCCGGGCAAAATTCAGCCTGTTCCAGCAGGTGGCGCACCGGCGTACCAAGACGTGCCCAGACGTTGCCCGGACGAGAGACCGACTCTCCGGTCAGCGTCACCACGCGTTCGGTCAACGGCTCGCCGTCAATCACCGCGCGCTTCACGGCGTAAGCGGTTCCGACGTTTTGCATCAGTACGCCGATATCCGACGAGCGTCCGCCATGCGGCACCTGCTTTCCGGTGAGGATTTGCGTCAGCTGTTTTGCGCCGCCAGAAGGGTACTTGGTCGGAATGACGCGCAGGGCGATATCATGGCTACCGGCCAGCACGGCGCGCAGCATTGAGATAGCCTGCGGTTTATTGTCTTCAATACCAATCAACACTTCTCGCGGCTGTAAGATGTGCGCGAGGATGCGGATGCCTTCCACCACCTGGGCGGCGCAATCCTGCATCAGACGATCGTCAGCGGTGATATACGGCTCGCACTCGGCGGCATTGATAATCAATGTCTGAATGTTATCGCCGCCGCCGCGCAGCTTGACGCCGGTCGGGAAGCCCGCGCCGCCGAGCCCCGCGACGCCGTACTGATGAATACGCTCGATAAGCGCTTCGCGACTCTGGCTGCGGTAGTCGCTCCAGCCGTCACGGTCAATCCAGCGATCTTCGCCGTCGGCTTCAATAATCACGCTCAGTTCCGACAGCGCGGACGGATGCGCCACCGTATGAGGGGCAATCGCCACCACTTTACCGGATGTTGGGGCGTGAATCGGCAGCATACGTCCACGGCCAAAGGTCAGCGGCTGACCGCGCAGGACCGTATCGCCTTCTTTCACGCACAGCTCGCCCTCAGCGCCAATATGCTGCTTGAGCGGCATGACGAAACGGGTAGCCAGCGGAATTTGACGCAGCGGCGTGCCGTTGGACTGGGTTTTCATCTCCGGCGGATGGATCCCGCCGTCAAAGTCCCAAATCTTCTCTTTTCTGAAAGCAGAAAATAACTTAAGCATGTTGTTCCACAGGAATATTGCGAACCGGAATGGTTTGAAGATCCCACTTCCAGCTTTCGGTAGTCGTTTCAACCGGGCGCAGCTCAATACATTGCGTCGGGCAGGGGGCCACGCAGAGGTTACAGCCGGTGCACAGATCCGCCACAACGGTGTGCATGGCGCGGGTCGCGCCGACAATGGCGTCAACCGGGCAGGCCTGAATACATTTGGTGCAGCCGATGCAGTTTGCTTCGTCGATCACGGCGAGGGCGCGAACCGGCTCCTGCACCTCCGCATCGCCATCTACGGGCTGCGGATCTACGTTAAGCAGGGCGGCAATTTTCAGCATTACCGCTTCGCCGCCGGGCGCACAGCGGTTAATTTTTTCACCCTGAATCCCTACCGCTTCAGCGTAAGGGCGGCAGCCCGGGTAGCCGCACTGCCCGCACTGACTTTGCGGCAAAAGCTCATCAATTTTTTCAACAACAGGATCGTCCTCTACCGCGAAACGGCGGGAGGCGTAGCCCAGGATAAGGCCAAACACCAACCCCAGGACGCTGATAGAGGCGATGGCAATCCAGATAGCATTCATTACAACTTCACCAGACCACTAAAGCCCATAAAGGCCAGAGACATTAAACCCGCGGTGACCAGCGCAATGGCATTACCGCGAAATGGCGCAGGGATGTCCGCTGCCGCCAGACGTTCGCGAATCGACGCGAACAGAACCATAACAAAGGAGAAACCGACGGCGGCGGAAAAACCGTACAGCGCCGACTGCATAAAGTTATGCCCAAGGTTGATGTTCAGCAGCGCCACGCCGAGTACCGCGCAGTTGGTGGTGATCAACGGCAGGAAGATACCCAGCAGGCGATAGAGCGCCGGGCTGGTTTTACGCACCACCATTTCAGTAAATTGCACCACAACCGCAATGACCAGAATAAATGCCAGCGTACGGAGATAGATTAACCCCAGCGGGATAAGGATCCAGGTGTCAATCAACCACGCGCAGATAGACGCCATCGTCATGACAAAGGTCGTCGCCAGCCCCATGCCCATCGCCGTTTCCAGCTTCTTGGACACGCCCATAAACGGACACAGGCCAAGGAACTTCACCAGAACGAAGTTGTTAACCAGCACGGTGCCGACAAAGAGCAGTAAGTAATCGGTCATTATTTAGCCTGAAATAAAAAAGCCGCCTATTATCGGACAAACCGGGTCAGGCGACAACAGGTTATCTGTAAGGTTATTACGGGTTCACGAAGGTGTTTTTCACACGCGTTGAACGCTTGAAATAGGGCACCAGCAGCGCCGCAGCCAGTAACGGGAAAAGCAGCTGGCGGACAGCAAGCGCGTCAGACACGGGCGAGAAAGCAAACGCTTTAACCGCCAGCAGAACCGAAATGAGCAGCCAGATAATATAGTGCTTAGGCACGCTCTTGCGGCGCTTAAAGAAGGCGATGGTCAGCCACAGGGTGTAGTACCACATCCCAATCGCGAAAACGAACGACACAAACCACATAGCTATATTCAGCACGCTTTGCGACATCAGGGTCTGGATGGCGTGAGGGGTAATCAATGCGGTGGTATAAAGCAGCAGCGCAAGCGATGCGCTTAATAAGGCAACCAGCAGCCATGCCAGTGGGGCGATTAACCAGCCTCCGATGCGTTCTCCAGGCGTTGCGGTCATGAACTCTCCCATTATCTGCGCGAAATGTTGTACAGCCAGTTTGCAGGGCGGAGAGTATATAACATTTCGCGCGGATGGCTACTTTCTTATAAAACGTAGCGCCATACGGACTTCGGCACCTCGCCGACGTTGAACAAGCGTCCGCCGGAGACCAGCTCCGCACGGCGGTGGTCAGCGGCGCGATACATATTGATAATGTCCTGATTATCCGACAGGGTGTAGTTCAGATGGTCAAACAGTTTTTCCAGGCTCTCAAGCGAATTGATCTTGCGAAATTTTAATAAATAGTCCTGAACTGTCATATTAATAAGTTTCCATATAAAAGTGAGTAATACCAGTTAAGGTAATTCGGTCGAATAATAAACGGATTAATAAAGACGTAAACAGCCCACTCAGGTAACGCGACGAAATTAGGAGTTTTCTTTGCTGAAATTCAGGCACCGAAGGCGATGCCTGGAAGAGAAGGTTAACCGCGTTCACCAGGGCTGGCAATATGAAACTGACATATTATGTCACTCTTTATCGCAGCAACCGGTTACTTAGGATGGGTGACGGCAGCAGGCTCCGGCGGCTGGTAGTTATCAATATGGCTGGCTACGCCGAGCAAAATGACCGAAACCCCAAGAACAATCCATCCCGCTAATTCAATGATTCGATTAATAATTGATGCCATGATTTGCTGTTGTAATTTATCCATAAATACAGGGCGCAAATGTTACAGCGCTGTTTCTCTGACGGCAAGCGCTTTGGGAACGATTCCCTTAAACAAAATCAGAAGGTTAATACTATGTAACAAAAATAACCGCTACAGCCTGCTATTTTAAGCGCCATGGCTCATTATTAATGAGGGCAATGCCAGACAGGCCAGTATGAAATAAGAAACGCAAAAAGAGGACAACACGATGAGTGATAACATCCGCGTCGGGCTTATAGGCTACGGGTACGCGAGCAAAACGTTTCATGCGCCTCTGATAGCCGGGACGCCGGGGATGGCGCTGGCTGCGGTATCCAGCAGCGACGCTGCTAAAGTCCACGCTGACTGGCCCTCTGTGCCGGTTGTCTCTGAGCCAAAACATCTCTTCAACGATCCGAATATCGATTTAATTGTTATCCCCACGCCTAACGACACGCACTTCCCGCTGGCGAAAGCCGCGCTGGAAGCGGGAAAGCACGTCATTGTTGATAAACCCTTCACCGTGACGTTGTCACAGGCGCGTGAACTGGAGGCGCTGGCAAAAAGCCTGGGAAGGGTGCTGTCCGTTTTCCATAACCGCCGCTGGGACAGCGATTTTCTGACGGTAAAAACGCTTCTCGGTGAGGGTACGTTAGGGGAGATCGTTTTTTTTGAATCGCACTTTGACCGCTTTCGCCCGCAGGTAAGAAACCGCTGGCGCGAGCAGGCCGGTCCGGGCAGCGGCATCTGGTACGATTTAGCCCCGCATCTGCTGGACCAGGCCGTTAATCTGTTTGGTCTGCCGGTGAGCATGACGGTCGATCTGGCCCAGCTCAGGCCAGGGGCACAGACAACCGATTACTTCCACGCGGTGCTCAGTTACCCGCAGCGCCGGGTTGTGCTGCACGGCACGATGGTCGCGGCTGCGGAATCTGCCCGCTATATCATTCACGGCACGCGCGGGAGCTACGTGAAGTTCGGCCTCGATCCGCAGGAAGACCGGCTTAAAAACGGTGAACGTCTGCCGCAGGAAGACTGGGGTTATGATATGCGCGACGGCGTCGTGACGCGGGCAGAAGGTGAGGAACGGGTCGAAGAAACGCTGCTGACGATACCGGGTAACTATCCGGCTTATTATGCAGCCATCCGCGATGCGCTGAACGGAACGGGGGAAAACCCGGTTCCGGCCAGCCAGGCGATTCAGATTATGGAACTGATTGAGCTGGGGATTGAATCTGCCAAACATCGCGCAACGCTTTGTCTGGCATAATTTTTGTAAGCCGGGTAAGCGCCAGCGCTACCCGGCAGCGCGTTAACCGCGCGCCACTTTATCTCGCAGCGCCTGCTTCTCTGCAGGCGTCAGGAAGGCTATTTCCAGCCCATTAACCTGCGCCTGACGGATCTGCTCGCGGGTCAGACCTGCCTGCGGTGCCGCAATGTTGTACTCGTGGATGATATCCACGCCCTGGACCGCCGGATCGTCCGTGTTTAGCGAGGCCAGCACGCCGTGCTCAAGGAACGTTTTCAGCGGATGCTGCGCCAGCGTTGCCACGGTGCTGGTCTGAATGTTGGACGTCAGGCATGACTCAATCCCGATACGCTGCTCCGCCAGGAAATCCATCAGGGCGCGATCTTCTACCGCCTTCACGCCGTGGCCGATACGCTCGGCGCCCAGCTCGCGGATGGCCTGCCAGATGCTTTCCGGGCCCGCTGCTTCCCCCGCATGCACGGTAATGTGCCAGCCGGCATCGCGCGCGCGGTTGAAGTGGGAGAGGAACAGGCTGCCGGGGAAGCCCAGCTCGTCACCGGCGAGGTCGACGGCGGTGATGGCATCGCGATGGGCCAGCAGCGCTTCCAGCTCCTGCAGGCAGGCGGCTTCACCGAACGTACGGCTCATAATACCGATAAGACGGGCCTGAACGTCGAAGGTTTTACACCCTTCGCGGACGCCTTCAATGACGGCTTCCACCACGCCTGCAACGGGCAGGCTGTGGGTCATCGCCATGTAGCCCGGCGAGAAGCGCAGCTCGACGTAATGCAGGCCGTTACGTGCCGCATCTTCAATGTTCTCAAACGCCACGCGGCGACAGGCATCCAGCGAGGCCAGCATCTTCACGCCCCAGTCGAGCTTGCTCAGGAAGCTGACCAGATCCGGTTCATTGGAGGTCACCTGTACGTGAGGGATCAGCGACTCAAGCGTCTGCGCAGGAAGCGTTAAATTGAACTGGCGGCCAAGATCGAGGATGGTTTGGGCACGAATGTTACCGTCAAGGTGACGATGAATATCAGTTAAAGGCAGGCGTGTATCAATCATGGTCGCACTCTTTTCTGGTTAAAGTGCGCCATATTATAAAAACAAAACGGGGTAAAAAGCTATTTGCGCAAGGGAAAATTCCGTTGCGCAAACAAATTACAGCAGCGTGTTGATCCCGGCGATGAGGCGCTGAACCCCTTGTTCCAGCTTGCTGCGCGGACAGCCGGCGTTTAGCCGTACGAAGCCGTTACCTTCGTTTCCGTACGTGTATCCCGGCATGATGGCGACCTTTTGCTGCTCGATCAGCACTTTTTGCAGCGCTCTGTCGTCAATGTTCAGCGGGCGCAGGTCGATCCAGGCCAGATAGGTTGCTTCCGGCGGCTGCCAGTTCAGTTTCGGAAAAGCACTGTTTACTTCATGCGCGACGTACAGAAGATTCTCCTCCAGATAACGCCGTAAGGCATCCAGCCACGGCTCTCCCTGCTGGTAGGCGGCAATATGGGCCGTCAGCGCCAGTACGGAAGGAGAAGAGAGTCCATCCCGGCCTTTTAGCGCGCTGAGATAGCCGTCGCGGCTCTCTTCATCGCCAATCAGGCCATATGCGCCCGTCAGCGCCGGAATATTAAAGCTTTTCGAGCCGGAGGTGAGAAGCGCCCATTTGCCGCGCGCCACCGCGTTCCACGGGGTGTGGCGATGCGCGCCCCACACCATGTCCATATGAATTTCATCGCTGATAACCGCCACGTCATAGCGTGCGCAAAGCTCCGCCATATGGGTCAATTCTTCCCGCGTCCATACTTTTCCGGTTGGGTTTTGCGGGCTGCACAGTAGCAAAATTTTGTTTTCCGATTTCGCCAGCGCCGCTTCAAGCGCCGCCATATTGCCCTGCCAGCCTGCCGCCTGTTTCTCCATCTCAACGGGCACCACAAGGCGCGCATTGCCCTCAATGGCCTTAAAAAACGCATCGTACGCCGGGGTGTGAACCACCACGCCGTCACCGGGCTTTGACCAGAGGCGAATCAGCTCTGACACCATGTAGATGACGGAAGGTCCATAAACGACGGTTTCCGTATCAATCGGGCTGTTGAAGCGCTGTCGGAACCAGTGCGCGACGGAGGCGAGAAACTCGTCGTTCTTCCAGCGGCTGTAGCCCAGCACGCCGTGGTTAATGCGCTGATGCAGCGCGTCGGTTATGCAGGGGGCGGTGGCGAAATCCATATCTGAGATGGTGAAGGGCAGCAGATCTGCCGCGCCAAAGCGGTCGGCGACGTAGTCCCACTGCGTACACCAGGTGCCGTGTCGATCCACGACGGTAGAAAAATCAAACATGACGTAAATCCTTAAAGTAAAACCCCCTCATGAGAGGGGGTTGAGGCATCAGGCTTCTACTGTTCGCATCAGGGTGGCCAGCTCATCCTTCACTGACTGAACCTGCGGGCCGATAACTACCTGCAAATTGTGCTGGTTTAATTGTACCACGCCGATGGCCCGGTTGGCCTTCAGGGCGTTGGTATCCACTTTTGCCATATCCGCCACCGACAGGCGCAGGCGGGTAATGCAGTTGTCCAGTGAGGTGATGTTATCCGCACCGCCCAGCGCCGCCAGAATGGCTGGGGTGTTATACCCGGATTTGCCCACGGTACCGGTAACCGCCTGCTCAACGCTGGTGGCCGTATCGGTATCGCGGCCCGGCGTTTTCAGGTTAAAGCGGGTGATGGCGAAGCGGAAGATACCGTAGTATACCGCGAACCAGATAGCCGCCACGACCGGCACCAGATACCACTTGGTGGACAGACCGTGCAGGATCCCGAACACCACGAAGTCAATCACGTTACCGTCGGTGTTGCCGATGGTGACGCCCAGCACCGCCATCACGGTGAAGCCCAGACCGGTCAGCAGCGCGTGAATGAGATACAGCACCGGCGCAACAAACAGGAACAGGAATTCGATAGGCTCGGTGGTGCCGCCGACGACGCAGGCAATCACGCCGGAAATCAGCAGCCCTTTAATTTTATGACGGTTTTCCGGGCGCGCACAGTGGTACATCGCCAGCGCGGCACCCGGCAGGCCGCCGAGGAAGGCCGGCATTTTGCCCTGAGACAGGAAGCGGGTGGCGCTTTCGGAGAAGCCGTGGGTGGTCGGGCAGCTCAGCTGCGCCTGGAAGATGGTCAGCGCACCGCTCACGTCGTGACCGCACACTTCCATGGTGCCGCCCGCTTCGGTGAAGCGAATCAGGGCCACCAGGATATGCTGCAGGCCAAACGGCAGCAGCAGACGTTCGCCGGTGCCAAAGATCATCGGACCAAAATCGCCCGCGCCGTTGATGATGCGGCCAATGCCGTTGATGCCCATCGCAAAGACCGGCCAGATCAGCGGAATGATCAGGCCGAACAGACCCATGACCACCAGAGTGACAATCGGCACGAAGCGGGTACCGCCGAAGAAGGCCAGGGCATCCGGCAGGCGGATATTGTGGAAGCGCTCGTGCAGCATCCAGATAATGACCCCCGCGATCACCGCCCCGAGGATCCCGGTATCAATAGACTGGATACCAATCACGCTCTGGATGTTGTTAGCCTTCAGCACGGCAGCGTCGGTGGTCGGCAGAATGCCTTTCGCGGTCAGCCAGAAGTTAACCGCCAGGTTCATCACGGCGTAACCCACAAACCCGGCAAACGCCGCGACGCCTTTGTTCTCGCGGGCCAGGCCCAGCGGGATGGCGATGCAGAACATCACGGGCAGGAAGCTAAACGCGAAGGAGCCGACCTTACTCATCCAGATAAAGATCGCCTGCAGCACAGGGGTACCGAGGAACGGGATCAGCGTGATGACGTCTTTACTGCTTAGCGAACTGCCGATCCCGAGCATGATCCCGCAGAATGAGAGGAGTGCCACGGGGAGCATAAAGGTTTTACCCAGTTGCTGGAAAAACTCCCACAGCGATATTTTTTGTGCCGCTTTCGCCGTCATAAAACGACTCCTTTATTGTTAAAATCAGTTTATCTGCTTCAATGCTGCGAGAAGATAAAACGTTTTATCAAAGTTTAGTGCGCGCTGAATCACATTCTCAGGCTTTGACTGGTAGTATAAAGATAACGTATTGATAAAACGTTTTACCGATCTCATTTCAGGGAGTCACGCCGACACATGGCTGTAGCGAAAAAAGTCACCATCAACGATGTCGCGCTGGCGGCGGGGGTTTCCGTCAGCACCGTTTCTCTGGTACTGAGCGGAAAAGGGCGCATCTCTCCCGCGACCGGTCAGCGGGTGAACGAGGCGGTTGAGCAGTTGGGCTTTGTGCGAAACCGCCAGGCGTCGGCGCTGCGCGGCGGGCAAAGCGGGGTGATTGGCCTGATTGTCCGTGACCTGACGTCACCGTTCTATGCGGAGCTGACCGCCGGCTTAACCGAGGCCCTTGAAGCGCAGGGGCGGATGGTCTTTCTGCTGCACGGCGGGCGCGAGGCCGGGCAGCTTCTCTCCCGGCTCGATATGCTGCTGAATCAGGGAGTGGACGGGGTGATCGTCGCCGGGGCGTCGGGCGTGGGCAGCGAGCTGTGCGAGCGTGCCGCTGAAAAAGGCGTGCCGCTGGTGTTTGCTTCACGCGCCAGCTACCTTGATGAAGCCGATACGCTGCGCCCGGATAACATGCAGGCTGCGCAAATGCTGACCGAGCATCTTATTCGTCGCGGCCATCAGCGCATTGCCTGGCTGGGCGGCAAAAGCTCGTCCCTGACGCGCGCCGAACGGGTCGGCGGCTACTGCGCGACGCTGATTAAATACGGCCTGCCGTTCCACAGTGAATGGGTCGTGGAGTGCGAATCCAGCCAGAAGAAAGCGGCGGAAGCGATTGGGGCACTGCTGCGAAGCAGCCCGACGATCAGCGCCGTAATTTGCTACAACGATGTGATTGCCATGGGGGCGTGGTTTGGCCTGATCCGCGCCGGGCGTCAGAGCGGTGAAGGGGGCGTTGAAACCTTCTTCGGCCACCAGGTGGCGCTGGGGGCGTTCGCCGATGTTGGTGAGAACGCGCTGGACGATCTGCCGATCGTCTGGGCCACGACCCCAGCGCGGGAGATGGGCTATACCCTGGCGGACAGGATCATGCAGCGCATCGACAATACGGATGTCCAGGCCGGGCACCAGATTGTGGCGGCACGGCTGGTGACGGTGAAGTAAATCAGCTCTGCCGCGTAAGCGGGTTGAGCGTCAGCTGTGTCTCCAGTGCCTCTATAAATTTTCGCACTTTTGCTGGGATCAGGCGAGAAGTCGGGTAAACAGCCCAAATGGCCAGCGATTCCGGCTGAGCATCTTCAAGGACGATCCGCACGAGTTTACCCTCTGTAATTGCAGGCTCTACGTACCAGCGAGATAAATTTGCGATGCCGAGTCCCCCCTGGCAAGCCTCGAAAATTGCCTCAATCGAGTTAGCCGAGAATCGGCCTGACACCTTTTGCTTGTAGCGCTGTTCACCCTTTTCAAATGACCAGTGTGTCGTATCTGAGGTGGTCAGGCAGCTATGTCCAGCCAGATCGTTAAGTAATTTCGGTGAACCGTACGCAGCCAGATACTCCGCGCTGGCGCAAAGCTCGCGGGGATTATCACAGATGCGGTGTGCAACCAACCGGTTATCGCGCAGCGGGGCAATGCGTAACGCGACGTCTATGCCTTTCCCGACAATATCAATCTGATCATCGGTTGCCAGCAGGTCGACCTGCAGGGCCGGATGTTGCTGCATAAACAGCGGCAGCATTGGCGCGACGATCTTGCGCCCAAACGCCGCTGAGGCGGTAATGCGAAGGCGTCCGGACAGGTGCGTACCATCGGGAAACAGATCGGCAAGCGCGTTATTTTTATCTTCCAGCAACGCCTGTGCATGAGGCAAAAAAACCTCCCCATCGCTCGTGGGTGAGAGGGAGCGCGTGGTGCGATGCACCAGCCTGACGCCCAGCTCAGCCTCAAGATTATTAAGAGACCGTGACGCCGCCATGGCGCTCATTGAGAGCCGACGCGCGGCGCCCGCCAGGCTACCTGCCTTAATGGCTTCTACAAACACTTCAACGTCTTCAAGCTTCATTATATCGTTTTTCGTTACGCTGCCTTATCAAAGTACATATCTACAGTATTTATCGTTGTGCTGCCATAGTCTCTTCACATCCTGAAAACATGAATCTGGAGTGAAGATGAAAAAGTTGAAAACGGTTCTGGCATTCAGCAGCCTGTTCCTGGTAAGTGCCGCCTGGGCTGATGCACCTGCGCAGGTGAAACAGCAGGTCCCCGGCTATTATCGTCTGGCGGTAGGGGAATACGAGGTCACGGCGCTGTTCGACGGCTATAATGACCTTTCGCCGTCATTACTACACGGGCTTTCAGGCGACAAGGTTCGTAAGCTGCTGGATCAGAATAAAATTGATGCTGAACGCATGCCGACCGCGTTTAACGCTTTCCTGGTTAATACCGGGAAACATCTGGTCATGATTGACAGCGGAGCGGGACACTGCGTGCCGCAAACGGCCGGCCAGCTGGTCAACAATATGAAAGCATCAGGCTATCGCCCTGAGCAGGTTGATACCATTTTCCTGACGCATCTTCATCTTGATCATGTTTGTGGCCTGAGCGACGCGGACGGTAAAGCGTTGTTCCCCAATGCGACCGTCTACGTACCGCAGGGGGAGGCCGATTACTGGCTCGATCCGGCAAAAGAAGCGAGCGCTCCGGCTAATGCGAAGGAGTATTTCGCTATCGCCCGAAAAGCGTTATCTGAGTATAAAGCGTCAGGACACCTTAAAACCTTCGTTCCGCCAGCTTCGCCTATCCCGGAAGTCCAGACGGCCTATGCCGTTGGTCATACGCCTGGCAGTACCGTTTATCGCTTTGCGTCCCAGGGAACGGCTATTAACTTCATTGGGGATCTGATCCATGCGCCTGCCGTCCAGTTCCCGCATCCTGAAGTATCTATTCGCTTTGATGTCGATTCGAAAAAAGCCATCTCGTCCCGGGCGCAGGAGTTTAACGCGCTGGCGAAAGACGGTGAGTGGATGGCTGCAGCGCATCTGCCTTTCCCCGGTATTGGGCATATCACCGCCTGGCAGCAGGGATATAGCTGGAACCCTGTAAATTACGGTCCTTATCAACGTGCGGCCAACGTGCCTCTGCTGAAATAAAGTGAGGTTACGACCATGAAAAGTTACACCGTAACGGCAAACGGCATCCGCCAGTTTGTGGTTGAAGAGGGTGAAGGCGCGCCGGTTATTCTCCTGCACGGTTTTCCTGAAACAAACTATGCCTGGCGCTTCCAAATACCGGTATTGTCCCGGCACTACCGCGTAATCGCGCCGGATTTACGAGGATATGGCGAAACGGATAAACCGGCTTCTGGCTATGATAAACGGAACATGGCGCGGGACATCCGGGAGCTGATGCGTGCGCTGGATTTACAGAAGGTGGTGCTGGTGGGGCACGATCGCGGCGCGCGCGTCGCGACGCGGTTCGCAAAAGATTACCCTGAGCTGGTGGATCGTCTGGTGGTGATGGATAACGTGCCAACGCGCATTGTGGCGCGCGATTTGAATGCGTCCATCGCCCGCGCATACTGGTTCTTCCTGTTCCATCTCGTGCCCGATCTCCCGGAAGCGCTGATTGCGGGTCGAGAAAATATCTGGCTGCGCCACTTTTTCTCGGACTGGACCTACGATCCGTCAACCATCAGCGGCGAGGCGTTTGACACCTATGTTCGGGCGTATCAGGCGCCCGGAGCTGTGCGAGGCGCGATGGCTGACTATCGCGCCAACGCAGAAGATGTGGCGCAGGATCTTGCCGACGCTGACGTGAAAATCGCGTGTCCGGTAATGTCGCTGTGGGGCAATGATTTTCATGCGGTCGGCAAGCTCTTCGATATGCAAAGCGTCTGGGCTGAAATGGCGGATAACCTCCGGGCGTACGGTATCGACGAGTGCGGCCATCTGCCTCAGGAGGAACAGCCTGAGAAAGTTAACGCACTGCTGTTGGATTTCCTGCAGGGATGGAAGGGATAACGGTAATAAAAAAACCCCTCATGCGAGGGGTTTTGTTGTTTACTGCTGCGGTGCCGCCGGGTCGGCTGGCGCTGCCGGTTCAGCCGGTTCAGCCGGTTCAGCCGGTTCCGGCATCCCCAGCGTCGGCATACCAAACATGCCGACAAACTCTTCCAGTGGCATTTTGTCGCCATTGAGCGTGACCTGGCCGTTGGCGTACTGCAGGCTGGTAGAAATCGTGTTGTTATCCACCTTCGTGATGCGGAACATCTGGCCCATAGCCGCCAGACCTTTCACCTGCTGGTTCGCCAGCTTGCCGGCATCTTCATCGCCGTAGCCTTCCAGCTTCGCAATCTGGGTCATAAACTCGGTCGCCATATCCATCGGGATGGTTAGCTTGCTGTCGAGCGACTTCACGCTACGATCCACTTCCTGCGCCAGCGTCTGCGGTTCACCCGTTGCGGCTGCAGGATCTTTCAGGAACAGCGACAGGTTAAAGCTGGTTTCGCCTTTGCTGTTTTTCCAGCTCAGCGGCGCAACGGTGACCACCGGCTCGCCTTTCAGCAGGATCGGCAGGTTATTGAACAGCACCGCCATCGCCTGCTGCTGGTACACCTCAGGGTTCTGCTGCAGCGCGGCGTCGGTCAGCAGCGCCTGGCTCTCTTTGCTGTATTTCTGGCTAAACTCGTGCCACGCCTGACCGTCGATATTGCCGATCTTCAGCGACAGCTTGCCGGTGCCCAGATCCTGATTCTGCACTTTCAGGCTCTTCAGGGTGTAATCCAGCTGGGTGTTGATGCTCTTACCGTCTTTAGATACGTCGGATTTACCGTTAACGTCCATGCCTTCCAGCACGGCCATCTCTTTCCCTTCAATTGCGATAGCAATCTTATCAACGGAGAGCTTCTGGTCGCCGATACGCTCTTTAAAGTCGGTCATACGGCTGTTGCCGTCGGCTTTCAGGTTGTTGAAGGTGAGCTGAACCTTCTGATTATATTCGTTCACGGCGTTGACCAGGCCACTTTCCGCTTCACCCGTCATGGAGAAGACGTTGCCATCCCGATCTGCATCAAGTTTGAAATGACCGCCGCTGAAGGCGACTTTCTCGTTCTCTTTCTCGTAGTTCAGCGCTTTCAGCGCGATATCAGAGCTGGTATCACCGGAGTAGCTAATACGGGTATTAATGTCGAAAGGTGACTCATTCTTTGCCAGGTCAAACAGCGGTTTAGTGACGTCGTTATTCACCAGCACGGTATGAACGGACGCCATGGACGGGATCAGGTTAAACGACTTCAGCTGCGCCAGCGGCAGCGGACCGTGGCTTACCACTTCATCCAGCACCACGCTCTGGCCCGGCTTCAGCCAGCCGTTTGCCGCACCGGCCACCGGCTTCACCATCAGCTGCATACGGCTGGTAAACACGCCGCGCTGATAGTTCTGATAGCTCAGCTCCAGACCCGCCTCCGGCGCGCTGCGCTTAATTTCTCCGTTAGCCTGCGCCACCATCTCAGCCAGACGGCTTTCCAGCTGTTTCCCGGTAAACCAGGAGGCACCCGTCCAGACCACGCCTAACGCTACAATCACTCCAACCGCTACGACCGATTTTTTCATTGCGACTATCCCTAAAATGAAACCAGGCGGTAAAAACCGCCCGGAGATATTAAGCCTGCAACTAGCTTAGCAAGAGTTGTTAAAAAATTCAGTAAGTGCTTAAAGCTTATTAAAAACGCGCGCCAGGCGACCGGCGCCGCTTACGCTAACCGGAGACTCATTGGCTGCAACGAATGCTGACTCACCGGGCTTAAGCACCAGACGCTGTTCGCCTTTATGCAGCGTCGCTTCGCCCTCCACGCAGAACAGGATCGCCGCGCTCTCCTGCGCAATGGCGGTTTCGGCCTGGCTCAGGTCGTGCAGAGAAAACGCAAAATCCTCAACCGGAATCGGGAAGTCCAGCTCTGCGCCGTTTTTCACCGGCTGAGTCAGCAGCTCCGCGGCAGGCTTCGCCACAAACTTCACGTTGGCAACCAGCTCAGGGATGTCGATGTATTTCGGCGTCA
Source organism: Enterobacter sp. ECC_219_Taxon_10 (assembly GCF_058354905.1). Taxonomy (NCBI): domain Bacteria; kingdom Pseudomonadati; phylum Pseudomonadota; class Gammaproteobacteria; order Enterobacterales; family Enterobacteriaceae; genus Enterobacter; species Enterobacter sp. ECC_219_Taxon_10. The sequence goes on from NZ_CM178005.1 coordinate 2,157,050, forward strand.
GACCCGCGCGCAGCACGTTGTCGGAGTTGGCCATCACCTCCAGTGCCACGCCCTGCAGATAGGCGTGCGGGGTTTCGGCGAACAGGAACATCGCTTCGCCCGGGTTCAGCTTCACCACGTTCAGCAGCAGAGGGGAGAACAGGCCGCTGTCGTCCGGGTAGAATTCGGAAATCAAGCGGATGGTCTCCCACGGCTCACCCTGCTGGCTGTCCAGGGCCGCTTTCAGCACCGCCAGCGCGTGAGATTTCTCTTCACCCTGCATATTCAGCAGGCTGGCGAACAGCTGGCTCAGCGCGTCTGCGTTCGGGTTTTCGAGGAAGTGGGCGATAGCCTTGTTGGCACCCGCGACCGGCTGCAGCAGGGAGATAATCTCTGAAAACTCGCGGAACGCGTTCATCGCCAGGAACGGGGTCAGCGCAAACACCAGCTCCGGCTTGTGGTTAGGATCTTTGTAGTTACGCTCTGCGGCGTCTAACGGGATACCCGCCGCGTTCTCTTTCGCGAAGCCAATTTCAGAGGCTTTCTTGTTCGGGTGAACCTGGATCGAGAGCGGCTGGTCGGCGCACAGCACCTTAAACAGGAACGGCAATTCGCCGAAGCGTTGAGCCACCTTGTCGCCCAGCAGCGCGGCTTTATCGGCATCAATCACGTCACGCAGGCTGCGAACCTGGCCGCTGGCGTCTTCAATTTTTGAGCTGCTCTTCGGGTGCGCCCCCATCCACAGTTCCGCCATCGGCAGGTTGTTCGGGTTCGCGATACCGTAGAGATCCGTTAACGCAGTTTTACTTCCCCAGGCGTAGTTTTGCACTGAGTTAATGAGTTTTTGCATTATCAAGCCCTGATTCAAATGTGGAATTAACTCCGGGTATTAAAGCAATAAACCACGTGGAAGTAACCTGTGGATGTAAAAAGTCGTACTAGTCTCAGTTTTTGTTAAAAAATTGTGTAGGATAAGCTGACTCGCTTTTAAGCCGGGCAGCGGAACATCTGCCCTGAATAAACAGACCGAAGCAGTAAGTGAGAGAACAATGTCGAATAAACCCTTCCATTATCAGGATCCTTTCCCCCTCAGCAAGGATCAGACCGAGTATTACCTGTTAACCCGCGATCACGTCTCCGTCTCTGAGTTTGAAGGACAAGAGATCCTCAAGGTGGATCCGCAGGCGCTGACGCTGCTGGCGCAGCATGCTTTCCACGACGCCTCGTTTATGCTCCGTCCTGCGCACCAGCAGCAGGTTGCCGATATCCTGAGCGACCCGCAGGCCAGCGAGAACGATAAATACGTTGCCCTGCAGTTCCTTCGTAACTCAGACATCGCGGCGAAAGGCATTCTGCCAACCTGCCAGGACACCGGCACGGCGATCATCGTCGGTAAAAAAGGCCAGCGCGTCTGGACCGGCGGCGGTGATGAAGCGGCGCTGGCGCATGGCGTCTACAACACCTACACCGAAGACAACCTGCGCTATTCGCAAAACGCGGCGCTGGATATGTACAAAGAGGTCAACACCGGCACCAACCTGCCCGCGCAGATCGATCTCTACAGCGTCGACGGTGACGAGTACAAATTTCTCTGTATCGCCAAAGGCGGCGGCTCAGCCAACAAAACCTATCTCTACCAGGAAACCAAAGCGCTGCTCACCCCGGGCAAGCTGAAGAACTACCTGGTTGAGAAGATGCGCACCCTCGGCACCGCGGCGTGCCCGCCGTACCATATTGCCTTCGTGATCGGCGGTACCTCGGCGGAAAGCACGCTGAAAACCGTCAAGCTGGCCTCAACCAAATACTATGACGGCCTGCCTACCGAAGGTAACGAGCACGGCCAGGCATTCCGCGACGTGCAGCTTGAGCAGGAGCTGCTGGAAGAGGCGCGTAATCTGGGCCTCGGCGCGCAGTTTGGCGGCAAATACTTTGCCCACGACGTACGCGTGATCCGTTTGCCGCGTCACGGCGCATCCTGTCCGGTCGGGATGGGCGTCTCCTGTTCTGCAGATCGCAACATCAAGGCCAAGATCAACCGCGAAGGCGTGTGGATCGAAAAACTGGAAAACAACCCGGGCAAATACATCCCGGAAGAGCTGCGTAAAGCGGGTGAGGGTGAAGCGGTTCGCGTTGACCTGAACCGTCCGATGAAAGAGATTCTGGCGCAGCTTTCGCAGTACCCGGTCTCGACCCGCCTCTCCCTGAACGGCACGATTATCGTGGGCCGCGACATCGCGCACGCGAAGCTCAAAGAGCGTCTGGACAACGGTGAAGGGCTGCCGCAGTACATTAAAGATCACCCGATCTACTACGCGGGCCCGGCGAAAACGCCTGAAGGCTACGCCTCTGGCTCGTTAGGCCCGACCACGGCAGGGCGTATGGACTCGTACGTTGACCAGCTGCAGGCCAACGGCGGCAGCATGATCATGCTGGCGAAAGGCAACCGCAGCCAGCAGGTGACGGACGCCTGCCACAAGCACGGCGGCTTCTACCTCGGCAGCATCGGCGGCCCGGCGGCGGTACTGGCCCAGGGCAGCATCAAGAGCCTGGAGTGTGTGGAGTACCCTGAGCTGGGTATGGAAGCGATCTGGAAAATCGAAGTAGAAGACTTCCCGGCGTTTATCCTCGTGGATGACAAAGGTAACGACTTCTTCAAGCAGATCCAGTCCTCCCAGTGTTCGGCGTGCGTGAAGTAATTCTGTAAATTGTCGGGTGGCGCCAGCGCCACCCGACACCAAAAAGAGCGCACAAAGCGCCATATCGTTTCCCAGAAGTCATCAATACTTATCCCTTAAGCATGTGAGCAATCCCTCTTTTGTTATCAAGGAGAAAGTAATGACAACGGTACGCCATGAGAAAGATTCTATGGGCGCAATCGCGGTTCCGGCCGACAAGCTGTGGGGCGCGCAAACCCAGCGTTCGCTGGAGCACTTCCGTATTTCGACCGAAAAAATGCCCGTCTCGCTGATTCAGGCGCTGGCGCTCACCAAACGCGCCGCCGCGAGAGTGAACCAGGATTTGGGCCTGCTGGACGCCGATAAAGCCACCGCTATCATCAACGCCGCCGACGAAGTGCTGGCGGGCAAGCATCCCGACGAATTCCCCCTCGCTATCTGGCAGACCGGTTCCGGCACCCAGAGCAACATGAACATGAACGAAGTGCTGGCGAACCGGGCCAGCGAACTGCTGGGGGGCGTGCGCGGCATGGAGCGTAAGGTCCACCCGAACGATGACGTCAACAAAAGCCAGAGCTCTAACGACGTCTTCCCGACGGCGATGCACGTGGCGGCGGTAATCGCCATTCGCGAGCAGCTGATCCCGCAGCTCAACGTGCTGAAATCCACGCTTAACGAGAAAGCGCAGGCCTTCCGCGACATCGTCAAAATTGGCCGTACGCACCTGCAGGACGCCACGCCGCTGACCCTCGGCCAGGAGATTTCCGGCTGGGTGGCGATGCTGGAGCACAATCTGAAGCATATCGAGAACAGCCTGCCGCACCTGGCGGAGCTGGCGCTCGGCGGGACGGCGGTCGGCACCGGGTTAAATACCCACCCCGAATACGCGGTACGCGTGGCGGAAGAGCTGGCAAGCATTACCGGACAGCCGTTCGTCACGGCGCCCAACAAGTTCGAAGCGCTGGCGACCTGCGATGCGCTGGTCCATACCCACGGCGCGCTGAAGGGGCTGGCGGCCTCGCTGATGAAAATTGCCAACGACGTGCGCTGGCTGGCTTCCGGTCCGCGCTGCGGCATCGGCGAAATCAGCATTCCGGAAAACGAGCCGGGCAGCTCTATCATGCCGGGTAAAGTGAACCCGACCCAGTGCGAAGCCATGACCATGCTCTGTTGTCAGGTGATGGGCAACGACGTGGCCGTCAACATGGGCGGAGCGTCCGGCAACTTTGAGCTGAACGTCTATCGCCCGATGGTGATCCACAACGTGCTGCAATCTGTTCGTCTGCTGGCGGACGGGATGGAGAGCTTTAACGAACACTGTGCGGTAGGGATTGAGCCTAACCGCGAACGTATCAGCCAGTTGCTCAATGAATCCCTGATGCTGGTGACTGCACTCAATACCCATATCGGCTATGACAAAGCCGCGGAGATCGCTAAAAAAGCGCATAAAGAGGGGCTGACGCTGAAAGCCTCCGCCCTGGCGCTGGGCTATCTCACGGAGGCGGAGTTTGACGCCTGGGTTCGTCCGGAAGCGATGGTCGGCAGCCTGAAATAATCATCCCGCCACGTACAGGTGCAGCCGCGGAATAATCAGCTGTAGCGGCTGCGCCTGAGGTCTGTAACGGTGCTGAACATTTTCAGCATCGTAATTCAGCAGTTCCCCAATATCGGGCACCACCGCGCCCTGGTCGGCATCGTAAAGCGCAATCAGCGGCGTCGGGCAGGCATACTGCACCTGCTTTTGCTGACCGGAATACCAGACTCGGGCGATAGGCTGCACCTTCACCGGCCGCTTTATCTTGAGGCGCGTATCCGCCGGAAGCGAGGCGATGCTGTGGTACTCCTGCTCCAGGCGCTCAATCCACTGTTCACGCGACCACGGCGCGACGGTGCGCGGCGTCTTCAGGCTTTTTTCCAGCTGCGCCAGAATCTCATCCCGGGTGAAGTTTTTAATGATGTGTTTATTCGCCCAGCCGAAGCGCAGCGTGGCGGGGTGACGCAGTACCGTCAGGGTTCGGTAGGCATTCAGAGTAATCAGCCCCGGAAGCTGGCGGTGCACCCACTCAAACCGCGCGGCAGGCGCGAGGCCGGACTCTTCGGTGATGATCTTTTCAAAGGCCGCTTTTAGGGTGTTGATATGCGTAATCTGGCTTTCCAGCGCTTCACGCGTTATCGCATCGGTTTGCAGACAGATGACGCCCGGCAGGCGCACGGCGGCCTTACTGCTGCGGTTTTCTGACTGCTGCTGGATAAACAGGCGACGATAGTGCTTCAGTGCCCGTTCAAGAGCGGCATTGCAGATGTGCTGTTCGACCTCGATGGCATCCAGCGGATCGTGCTCGGCCCCTTTAGCCACATCGGGCAGGGTAAAGACGCGCGCGGCCAGCAGACGGCAGGCCTGCAAGCGCTCGGTCAGGGTCAGTAGCTCATGTTCTATTTCCCGAAACGTGCTGTTCAGCCGTTCGATGAGATCGTAAGTTGCCATAAATACCCTCATTAGTTACAACATACTTATCATATAGCACAGCACGCCGGGTCAGGCCAGCGTGCTGGTGAGGTCAGGCAGGAACGGGAAGGGCGATGTTATGGTACACCGGCCAGCTAAAACAGAAGCGCGCGCCGCCGAGCTCGCTCTCCTCGCAATGCACCGTGCCCCCCATCGCCTGCGCGATTGAGTAAACAATTGCCAGCCCCAGGCCGCATCCACCGGTGGCGCGATCGCGGCTGGGGTCGAGGCGGACAAACGGTTCAAACACGGTTTCTCGCGCTTCCGGGGCAATTCCCGGTCCGTCGTCCTCCACCGTCAGGCTGGCCCGGTTGCCCTGCAAATCCAGGCCAATCTGGAGCGTACTCTCGCTGTAGCGCATGGCGTTGTTCATCAGGTTGTCCAGCACGCGCTCCATCAGGCGCATATCGAGCGCGCCGTAATCACCCGGCGTGACGCGCGTCAACAGCGTGCGCTGCGGGTTTACGCTCTGAACATCATCAATGTGGGTTTGCAGCCAGGCGGGCAGGTCCGGCGTGCTGAGGTTTAGCTCGTTCTGCGGACGATCGAGACGCGCGTAGGTCAGAAGCTCCTCAATCAGCGCTTCAAGCTGGCCAATGTCGCGGTTCAGGGCCTGAGACTCCGCTTCCGTCAGATTTTCGCTCATCTCCAGACGGTAGCGCAGGCGAACCAGCGGCGTGCGCAGCTCGTGCGCAATTCCGTCGATCAGCTGCTTTTTACTGGCGATCAGGGCATTGATGTTATCAGCCATCTGGTTAAAGGCCACGCCAAGACGCTCAAAGCTGGAACCGCTGTCGAAGTGAATGCGCTCGGTAAAATGCCCCTCGCCAAAACGCTGCGCGGCGGACTCCAGCTTCAGCATGTCCTGCCAGTGGGGGCGCATCCAGATAAAGACCGGAAACGCGAGTGAAATGGCGATAAAGGCCATCAGCGCCATATCCAGCAGACGCATCTGGTGCAGATAATAGAGATAGGGCACCGGCCCGACGGCCAGCACGTAATGGCTGCGCGGGATGCGCTGGATAAAGGTGTATTTCTCATCCAGCGCGACGATATCCCCGTCGCGCAGGCGCTGCATCGCGGGTGTATCCAAATCGAAATCTTTTAACGGCTCGATGCGTAAATCAAATGACAGGTTCAGATCGAGCTCTTTGAGGGTTTTTGCCCAGTCGTGCGGCGGGATCTCTCTCAGCTCGCTGCGCATCAGATACAGCGAGCTTTTCATCAGATCGTCCAGCGACTGCCTGCCCGCACGTTCGGCGGTGAACTTATAGACCAGCCCGACCAGCATGGTCATCACCAGGAAGCAGACAAACAGCAAAAGATAAAACTGCACAAACAGCTTTTTCATTGGATCTCACCGAAAAAACGCTTTGTGCAGAATATACATGAAAACCCGTCGATATTTTCATGTCTGTGAAGCGTGTTACATGGCTTTCGCGCTGTTTTTTAACCTGGCGATGAGTGTTTCCGTTACGGCCAGGCCTTCCGCAATGTGCGGTTCAATCACGGCGGTCCCAAATTCGTTAATTAAATCCAGAAGAATTTCGTAAAACTGGATGAGTTCAAGGAGATCAATGAGCGCTTTTTGATCGGCGCGTGAGAGGGAGGAATGGCTAAGCGCAGCCTGATTAACAATCCATTCAAGATTGGTTTTGATGGCTTCGACTTCGTGGTAGCTATACATAGTTCATGGGCTTAAATCCTCATTTCAAGATTTTATGGGAGAAATGTGCTGAAAAGGTGTGGGTTTATAGCCGGCCCGGTGAGGCTTTAAGAAAAGAATGTAGGAATGTTAATTATGGATTAGTTCGCGGGCTTATCAAGTTAATTGTTGCGCAAACTGGCAAACTAACGCGCGAAAAAGGGGACATCGACGGGTAATGCCTTCATTTCGCGCACGTTATCTTTTATCAGGTTTCCCAGGCGTGCGGGGCAAACAGATACCCCTTATTACGCACGGTTTTAATGCGGTAGGGCTCGGTGGCGTTATCCTGCAATTTTTTGCGCAGACGCGAAATCGCTACGTCAACGCTGCGATCCATTCCGTCATAGCTCACGCCACGGAGGTTTTTCAGCAGCGCGTCGCGGTCCATGATTTGCCCGGCATGCGTTGCCAGCTCCCAAAGCAGGTCAAAGTCTGCGGTGGAGAGGGCGATAAGCTCGCCGGAAAGCAGGACCTGGCGGTTAACCGGGTCAATAGACAGCGTACCGAAGCGCATCGCTTTGTGAGGCGTCAGAGACGGTGCGGGCGCTTCGCGTTCGATACTGGCGTGCTGGCGCAAATGCAGGCGCAGGCGGGCCAGCAGGACGGCAGGCGGTGTGGTCTTCAGAATGTAATCATTGGCGCCCATCTCCAGCGACAGAATATGGTTCATATCGCTGTCCAGTGAGGTGAGCAGAACGATAGGGCCGTCCCAGCGGGCGCGCAGGTCACGGCAGAGCGTCATGCCGTCTTTGCCTGGCAGCATGATGTCCAGCAGCACTAAATCCGGATTTTCACGGACGACCACCTCTTCGGCACGATCGCCGCGAGGCTCAACAATGACGTCCATATCATGTTTACCCAGATAGGCGGCGATCAATTGCCCGACTTCGGGTTCGTCTTCAACATAAACAATCTTATTCATACAACGTCTGTTTTCGTGAAAAAAGCCAACATACACCGCGGAACCTTAACCTTCCATTAATCTTTCAAAATTAACGCCGCTTCCGTTATTCTGACGTCTATTGTTACTTGATTGTTATAGGGAAAAATATGGGGCTGGTGATCAAAGCCGCGCTGGGGGCGCTGGTGGTGTTATTGATTGGCATTCTGGCAAAAACCAAAAACTACTATATTGCCGGGCTGATCCCGCTGTTCCCGACCTTCGCGCTGATTGCCCACTATATTGTGGCTTCTGAACGGGGCACGGAGGCGTTACGTACGACCATTGTGTTTGGCATGTGGTCGATCATCCCATATTTTCTCTACCTGCTTTCTCTGTGGTATTTCACCGGTTTTCTGCGGCTTCCCCTGGCGCTGGGCGGGGCGGTGATCTGCTGGGCACTCAGCGCCTGGATGTTAATATCCTTCTGGAGCCGCTTTCACTAGCGCAGCGGGCGTCCACCGTCCACGGCAAAGGTTCTGCCGGTGACATAGCAGCTGGTGAGGAGGTAATCCACAAGGTCGATCACCTCTTTCTCGCCTGGGGCAATTTTCATCAGCGACTTATTCAGCGCCTGCTGGCGGTACTCCGCATCATCGTTTTCGTTAAACAAAATCATCGCCGGGGCGATGGCGTTCACCTTCACCTCGGGCGCAAGCTTGCGGGCAAAGGAGCGCGTCATGTTGTCCAGCGCGGCTTTACTGGCCGCATAAGCGATGTGCTTGTCGCTGCCGCGCTCAACCACATAATCGGTGAAGTGGATAATGTCACCCGCCGCATGGCCGTGACCGCGCAGCAGATCCTGCAGGGCGTGGTTAAGCAGATAAGGGGCGTTGACGTGGATCTGCAGCATGGCGGATAGCGTATCGCTGAGGGACGTGCCGGGCTTCTCTGCACACCAGGCGCTGGCGTTATGGATCACAGCGCGCAGCCCCGTCGCGGTGGATTTCACCTGCTCCGCAAAGGCCAGGATGCCTTCATCGGTGGAAAAATCAGCCTGAATGCAAACCGCTCCGGCTTTGCGCAACCCCTCAATCGACGGGTATTCCGTACGGTAGCTGACAATGACCGGATGGCGAAGGTTGAGAAAGTGATGGGCGAGGGCGAGGCCGATACGGCGGCCTCCACCGGTGATCAATATTGGGCGAAGCGGTGCATTTCCCATCGTATTCTCCTTTACAGTTCAACAATGGGAAAGACTGTGCTATCCCATTAACATCCAGGTTGCCGGTACGGCAGCAACCAGTAACAGCCCGATTAAGGCCATTTCACGGCGTTTCAGCGCGTTCTCCAGCTGATGCGTGCGGCGGGCGTAGATAAATACCAGCAGGCCCGGCGCATACAGCACTACCGACAGCAGCAGATGCATCGGCCCGGAAGCATACAACAACCACAGGCCGTAAATACAGGCCCCAACGCCCACGACATAGTGCGCCGGACGCGTGGCGATTTTTAACAAATACGCACCCACTAAGAAATAGGGTACCAGAATCATCTCGGAGGCGATGGTCAGCAGGGTGTTATAGTCTGAACCTGTGAGCCAGATCAGCACCAGGCAGACCTGAACGCTGATGTTGGTCAGCCAGAGTGAGGCTGATGGTGCATTATTTTTGTTTTGTCGGGCAAACAGGCGTGGAAACGCCTTGTGCGTCGCGGCCAGGAACGGCACTTCAGCCGCCATGATGGTCCAGCTCAGGTAAGCGCCGCAGACGGAGACGATCAGCCCTGCGGCAATCACCACGTCGCCCCAGGGGCCGAGCATTTTCACCATCAGGCCTGCCATCGACGGGTTACGCATTTCGGCCAGTTCAGGACGCGCCACCACGCCCAGCGACAGCAGCGTTACCAGCAGATACACGCCCAGCGCCGCCAGGACGGCCAGCAGCGTGGCGCGGCCCACATCGCGTTTATTACGCGCGCGGGCAGAAACCACCACCGCGCCTTCAACGCCGATAAACACCCACAGGGTAATCAGCATCGTGTTTTTCACCTGTTCCCAGACCGGAACGCCAAGCGCAATTCCGCTGAAATCAAGCGTAAACACGTCGAGACGGAACGCAATGAAGGCCAGCACGATGAACAGGCCAAGCGGCACCAGTTTCGCCAGCGTCGCTACCAGGTTGATGCTGGCGGCGGTCTGGACGCCGCGCAAAATCAGCCAGTGAACAATCCACAGCAGCGCCGAGGCGCCGACGATAGACTGCCAGGTATTGCCGTCGCCAAACAGGCGCAGCTCAGGGGTATCGGTAAAGAAACTGAGCGCCGAGAAGACAATCACCAGATAAGAGACGTTGGCGATGACCGCGCACAGCCAGTAGCCCCAGGCGGAGCAGAAGCCAATCAGCTCGCCAAAACCTTCACGTGCATAGGTGAAAATGCCGCCGTCCAGATCCGGGCGAACGCGGGTCAGCAGCAGCATGGCGAATGCCAGCAGCAATATCCCGACACCGGTAATGCCCCAGCCAATGAGCAGGGCGGCAGGGCTTGCAACGGCCGCCATGTTCTGCGGTAAACTGAATACGCCCGCACCCAGCATTGAGCTTAAAACGAGTGCAGTCAGAGCACTCAGGCCAAGTTTCTTTTCCATTGGCTTCCTGTTATGAAAAGTCCCAATCCAGAATAATTATTTCGCTAAGGCGCATAAAAATGGTGGATCACACTAAGGCGCGGGATTTTACGGAGTGTAACGAAAGCATGCAATGATGTGTGGCAGAAATTCGAAAAAAGTAACAAAAAAAGGCGGCATTGCGCCGCCTTTCGTCAACGATTTTGTTACTTGTACAGATCGGCGCTGATGGTCACGTTGTTGCCACGTTCCTGCCACTGGCGGGTGATGTGGTAATACTTCGCCCCTTTCTTCGCCGCACGCTTCGCGACCTGGTAGGAGACTTCCGTCATATTGCCGTAGTTGCCGGTGAACTTGATGCTGTCGAACGGCACCATTTGCGCGGCAGTGGCTTTGTTCAGCTCTTCAATTTTAGAGCCGTCCGGCAGCGTAACGGAGTAGCGGCCACCTTTCGTGGATTGTGTTTCAAAGAAACGGCCCACTTCAGCGCTTGGCGCCGCAGAGGTCGCGACGCCTGGAATTTCAACTTTCTTCGCTTCTTCGCCGCCTTTGGCTATCGCCGCGCGACCCGCTTCAGAATCCGCAGGGATGGCATCCGGGCTCTGCAGAACGCGTTTTTTCGCATCTTCTTTGTAGATGAATGCGGTAATGCGCTGGTTGCCACCCTGGTTAGCATCCACCTGACGCACGATATAGAAAGAGTAGGCACCTTTCTCTTTTGCGGCTTTGGTGATGGCATCGTTCACTTCAGGCTGGCTGCGATAGAAGCCCTGAACGGTAACGGTGTCGTAAGGTTCCAGCTCAATGGCCTGATCTTTCGGCAGCTCAACGATACCGTTGATCACGCGGTTTTTCGGTGCGTCAGCCTTTGGCGCATTATCTTTATATAGCGCAATGGTCACGCGCTGGTTACCGCTGTTGCCGTAATCGGACTGGTCAACAACGTAAAACGAGGCCGCCCCGTTTTTATCAGCGGCTTTTGATGCGGCGGCGACGGCATCGCCAATAGAATTATAACGACCCACAATGACCGTATGGTCAAAAGGTTTTAATGCTGCCGCTTGCTCCGGCGTTAACTCTGTTGCGGCATTCGCAGACAGGGCGGTCGCACAGAGAAGTGCGGACGCCAGGAGTGTGTTCTTAAGCTTCATAAAAATAATCCTTCGCCTTGCGCAAACCATGTACTGGTATTGTTGTTTATTTGAGACGGTCCCGATTATGGCATTTAAAACCCGTCGCTGTCTGCGCCATTTTTCACAGCCTGTGCTCACTGAATTACCGAATTCGATAACATTTAGTGATATGTTGAAAAAACAGGCGTTTGACAAGCAAAACTGATAAAGCATATGACTTTTACAAGTTAATTTAATGTTAATAACTTGTTCTCTTATGGCGCTATATCATGTTTTTACCGCTTCGCTTGCGCGATTTATCGGTTCTGGCGATGAATTTAAGGTAAATATCACTGTCAGTGACGCCGATCGCTTATTTTTCACAGATAAAGTAAGAAATAGTGTTTTCTGGCGGTAGATCACAAGCGCTATTTTCAGTAGGTTATAGACAGTTTGTTACTGTTTTATTTTGCGGGGGTACTCATTTCTCGTCGCTATCATACTGGCGAAAATTGATACAAACCGCGGGCATTTATCGACAAACCATCATCAAAAACCGATGGAAGGGAAAACTATGCGTATTGGGGTACCAAAAGAACGGTTAGCCAATGAAACCCGCGTAGCGGCAACACCGAAAACGGTGGAGCAACTGCTTAAGCTGGGTTTTACCGTCGCGGTTGAAAGCGGCGCAGGCAAACTGGCGAGTTTCGATGACGAGGCCTTTATTCAGGCTGGCGCAGAAGTGGTGGACGGTGCTGAAGTCTGGCAGTCTCCCGTGATTCTGAAGGTCAACGCGCCGGAAGAGAGCGAGATTGCGCTGCTGAATCCGGGAACAACGTTGGTGAGCTTCGTCTGGCCTGCACAAAATCCTGAACTGATGGAGAAGCTGGCGGCCCGTGGCGTGACCGTGATGGCGATGGACTCCGTGCCGCGTATTTCGCGCGCGCAGTCGCTGGATGCGCTCAGCTCCATGGCAAACATTGCCGGCTACCGCGCCATTGTCGAAGCCGCTCACGAATTTGGACGCTTCTTTACCGGTCAAATCACCGCGGCGGGGAAAGTCCCGCCGGCGAAAGTGATGGTGATTGGCGCGGGCGTGGCGGGTCTTGCTGCAATCGGTGCGGCAAACAGCCTGGGCGCTATCGTGCGCGCGTTCGACACCCGTCCCGAAGTGAAGGAACAGGTTCAGAGTATGGGGGCCGAATTCCTTGAGCTGGACTTTAAGGAAGAAGCGGGCAGCGGTGATGGCTATGCGAAGGTGATGTCAGAAGCCTTTATCAAAGCCGAAATGGAACTCTTTGCCGCGCAGGCGAAAGACGTCGACATTATTGTTACCACCGCGCTTATTCCGGGTAAACCCGCGCCGAAGCTGATCACCCGCGAGATGGTGGACTCCATGAAGCCGGGCAGCGTGATTGTCGACCTGGCGGCGCAAAACGGCGGTAACTGCGAGTATACCGTTGCCAATCAGGTGACCACGACCGCTAACGGCGTGAAGGTTATCGGCTATACCGATCTCCCTGGCCGCCTGCCAACCCAGTCTTCCCAGCTGTACGGTACCAACCTGGTTAACCTGCTGAAGCTGCTTTGCAAAGAGAAAGACGGCAACATCACCGTTGATTTTGATGACGTGGTGGTGCGCGGCGTCACCGTGGTACGCGAAGGTGAAATTACCTGGCCTGCGCCGCCTATTCAGGTTTCTGCTCAGCCTCAGGCGGCGCAGAAAGCGGCACCCGAGCCAAAAGAACCTGCTAAACCGGCTTCACCGTGGCGTAAATACGCCATCATGGCGCTGGTTATCATTCTGTTCGGCTGGTTGGCTGACGTTGCGCCGAAAGAGTTCCTCGGCCACTTTACCGTCTTCGCACTCTCCTGCGTCGTAGGTTATTACGTGGTGTGGAACGTCTCCCACGCGCTGCATACGCCGCTGATGTCGGTCACTAACGCCATCTCGGGGATCATCGTAGTGGGGGCGTTACTGCAGATTGGACACGGCGGCTGGATCAGCTTCCTGAGCTTTATCGCGGTGCTGATCGCCAGTATCAATATTTTCGGTGGTTTCACCGTGACTCAGCGCATGCTGAAAATGTTTCGTAAAGGCTAAGGGGTAGCATATGTCTGGAGGATTAGTCACAGCCGCATACATTGTTGCTGCAATCCTGTTTATTTTCAGTCTGGCGGGGCTTTCCAAACACGAAACGTCTCAGCAGGGAAATAACTTTGGTATCGCCGGGATGGCGATTGCGCTGATTGCCACCATCTTCGGGCCGGATACCGGCAACGTGGCGTGGATCCTGGTGGCGATGATCATCGGCGGCGCGATTGGTATTCGCCTGGCGAAGCGCGTTGAAATGACCGAGATGCCTGAGCTGGTGGCGATTCTGCACAGCTTCGTGGGGCTGGCGGCGGTGCTGGTGGGCTTCAACAGCTACCTGTATCACGAACCGGGCATGGAACCGATTCTGGTCAACATTCATCTGACCGAAGTGTTCCTCGGCATTTTCATCGGTGCAGTGACCTTCACCGGTTCTATCGTGGCGTTCGGCAAGCTGCGCGGTAAGATCTCTTCTAAACCGCTGATGCTGCCTAACCGTCACAAGCTGAACCTGGCGGCGCTGGTGGTGTCGTTTGTGCTGCTGGTGGTCTTCGTGCGTACCGAAAGCGTGGGCCTGCAGGTGCTGGCGTTGCTGGTGATGACCATCATCGCGCTGGCGTTCGGCTGGCATCTGGTGGCGTCCATCGGCGGTGCGGATATGCCGGTGGTTGTCTCAATGCTGAACTCCTACTCCGGTTGGGCAGCGGCGGCGGCGGGCTTTATGCTGAGCAACGACCTGCTGATCGTCACCGGTGCGCTGGTGGGTTCTTCCGGTGCGATCCTGTCTTACATCATGTGTAAGGCGATGAACCGCTCGTTCATCAGCGTTATCGCCGGTGGTTTCGGGACCGATGGGTCTTCTTCCAGTGCGGATGAAGAAGTGGGTGAGCACCGTGAAATTTCTGCGGAAGATACCGCAGAGATGCTGAAAAACTCGCATTCCGTGATCATCACCCCGGGCTACGGCATGGCGGTGGCACAGGCGCAGTATCCGGTGGCGGAAATCACCGAGAAGCTGCGCGCGCGAGGCATCAAGGTTCGCTTTGGTATTCATCCGGTGGCAGGGCGTCTGCCGGGCCACATGAACGTGCTGCTGGCGGAAGCGAAAGTGCCTTACGACATCGTGCTGGAAATGGATGAGATCAACGATGATTTCGCCGACACCGACACCGTGCTGGTCATTGGCGCCAACGACACCGTTAACCCTGCTGCACAGGACGATCCGGGTAGCCCAATCGCCGGGATGCCGGTTCTGGAAGTGTGGAAGGCGCAGAACGTCATTGTCTTCAAGCGTTCCATGAACACCGGCTATGCCGGGGTACAGAACCCGCTGTTCTTCAAAGAGAACACCCACATGCTGTTTGGCGACGCCAAGGCCAGCGTGGATGCGATTCTGAAAGCGCTGTAATTCGCTTTCTCCTGACAAACCGCCCTTAGGGGCGGTTTTCTTATTTCTGCGGTCAGCTTTTCTCCTCTGTCTATACTTTACCCTTTGTGTAATACGAGGAGGTGTAATGCAATTTCTGTCCCGCTTCGACTTCATCGCGTTGATGATGACGCCGACATTCTGGATAGGCGCCGCCACGGTTGTCTTTGTGACGCTGCTGGTGTACTGGCTGCTGACGCGCCTGATCGCGTTCGTTAAGAAAGGCATCACCACCTGGGGCGACAAGCACCCGGCCACCAACCGGATGCGTTTTATCCTGACGGATATGCTTAACCGCACCAGCCGTTTCCTGCTGTTTGTGGTGGCACTGCTCCTCAGCCTGCGTTTCGTTGACCTGCCCGATCATCTTTTTGGCACCGTCAGCCACGCCTGGTTCCTGGTCTTCGCCATCCAGGTTGCGCTGTGGATGGATCAGGGGGTCGTGTCGTGGCTTCGTCACGTCATGCTGGCGCCGGGAAGCCATAAAAACCCGGTTACGCTGGTGATCACGGGGCTTATTCTCCGTGCCATCGTCTGGTCAGTGATGCTGCTGTCTATCCTTGCTAACGCGGGCGTCAACATCACTGCTCTGGTTGCCAGCCTTGGGGTAGGGGGTATTGCCATTGCCCTTGCCGTACAAACGATTCTGAGCGACGTGTTTGCCTCGCTTTCTATCGGCTTTGATAAACCGTTCGAAATTGGCGATTTCGTGGTGTTCAACGACGTGGCGGGGACGGTAGAGCACATTGGCCTGAAAACGACCCGTATCCGCAGCCTGAGCGGAGAGCAGATCGTCTGCGGCAACGCCATTTTGCTTCAGCAGACGCTTCACAACTACAAACGCATGCAGACGCGCCGCATCGTCTTTACCTTTGGCGTTGCCAGCGACACGCCGCCCGATAAGCTCCGCTACGTGGGGGATATGGTCAGGCAGATCATTACCGATGTCGGTGAGACAAAATTTGATCGCGCCCATTTTCTCGGATTCGACCGCGACCGCCTGACGTTTGAAGTCGTCCATATTGTTAATACCGCGGATTACAACAAATACATGGACATCCAGCAGGAGATCAATATCCGTATTCTTGAAGGGCTGAACGCCCAGGAGATTAAGCTGGCGCTGCCCAGCATGGTATTGCACGCGCCGTGGATGCAGGAGGAGTCAGGTGAACAGCCGAAGCCGGTAATGGAGAGCTGATGAGAAAAGCCCGCCGGAGCGGCGGGCTTTTAAATTACGTTAATCGTCTTCCGGGTCGTCCAGCTCAATCGGCGTCTGATACTCATCCGGCTTAATCACCAGCAGGTCGCAGCGCAGATGGTCGATCACCTGTTCGGCAGTGTTGCCGAGGAAAGCGGCAGAAATACCGGTCCGGCCAATGGTTCCCAGGACCACAATCCCGGCCTGCAGATGCTCGGCTAAATCCGGGATCACCTCTTCAGGCAGCCCTTTTTCCACGTGCGTCATGTTTTCGTCGATGCTGAACTTCTGGCGCAGCGCTTTCATCGCCAGCAGATGCTGGCCGCGGATGGCGTCGTTATAGACGCTAGGGTCAAATTCCGGCAGCTCGATGGCGATATTGATCGGGGTAACCGGATAGGCACCCACCAGATGCACTTCGGTGTGGTTGACCTGGTCAGCAAGCTGGATGGTCTCCTTCACCAGCTTTTCGTTGAGCGAATTGTGATAATCCTCTTCGCTCGCGAGGTTCACCGCCACAACGGCTTTCCCGCCTTCAGGCCACGGCTGGTCTTTCACCATCCAGACCGGGCAAGGGCATTTGCGCAGCAAATGCCAGTCGGTCGGGGTGAAGATCACGGATTCCAGCTTGTCGTGCTGGTGCGCCATCTTCAGCAGCAGGTCGTGCCCGCCGGCAACCACTTCCTGGATAATGGCTTCAAAAGGTCGGTTATGCCAGACCACTTTAATATCAATAGGCACACCCGCTTCCAGGTAATACTTCGCCTGTTCACGGATCCACGCGGTACGCTGGCTGATGACGCCCTGACGCATAGCGGTGCGCTCGTCAGGCGACAGAAGGGTGGTCATCTCATACGAGAAGTCATAGATCGGCAAAAACGCTTTGATTTTGCCACCAATCCGTTGATGTAAATACACAGCACGTCGTAATGCCGGCTGATCGTCCTGATTCGGATCGATAGCCACCAGCATGTTTTGATACTTTGCCATACAGGTCTCCTTACTACTGTCACCACAGTCTGTAATTAAAAGAGTAACCTATATATCCTGAATGAAACAGAGGGGAGCTTTTGCCAGATCAATAATTCATGAAAATTTATCAGAGGAAAAGCACGGTGGTTGTCACCGCGATAAACGCAATGAACAGCAGCACCATTACCGCTATCGCAAAGGTCGTGGAATCCTGAACGTAGGTTTTTTCCTCCCCCTTCATTGGGCCGACAAGCATGATCCAGATGAAGATAAAGGTCACAGAGGCAATCACGACTGAAACGAAAAACAAACTTTCTCTCAATTCATAACCTCAACGACAACCTTTCAGGCGCTGTGTAGGGACGTGCTACGGTGAAAATGTCTTGAAACGGGGGCGATTATACCAGACCAATAAATCACGTGAATTTATCAGTCTGGTTATCAGCATGCGGAGAGTTATGCCACGTTGCGGGCGTGCCCGGCAAGAACGGCCAGCGCTTCACCGTTTTCGATAGTGATGTATTTACCCTTAACGGCCAGCATACCGCTCTTCTGGAAACGGCCCAGCAGACGGCTGATGGTTTCCACGGTCAGGCCCAGGTAGTTACCGATATCGCCACGGGTCATAGTCAGACGGAACTCACGCGGCGAGAAACCGCGCTCGGCGAAGCGGCGGGAGAGGTTATAGATAAACGCGGCCAGGCGCTCTTCTGCATTCTTTTTGGAAAGCAGCAGAATCATGTCCTGATCGCCTTTGATCTCACCGCTCATCAGACGCATCATCTGCTGACGCAGATTAGGCATCTTGCCGGACAGATCGTCCAGGGTTTCAAACGGGATTTCGCAAACCATCGAGGTTTCGAGTGCCTGAGCAAAGCTCGGGTGGTGGCCAGTGCCGATGGCATCAAAGCCCACCAGATCGCCAGCCAGATGGAAGCCGGTGATCTGCTCGTCACCCTGTTCGGTGATGGTGTAGCTCTTGATGGTGCCAGAACGGATTGCATAGAGCGATTTCAGTTCGTCTCCCGCTTTAAACAGCGTCTGCCCTTTCTGAATAGGCTTTTTGCGCTCGATGATGTTATCAAGCTGATCGAGTTCATGCTCATTCAGGGTAAACGGGATACAGAGCTGGCTGATGCTGCAATCCTGGCAATGGATAGCACAACCGCCAGACTGAATGCGTCGTATAATTCGCTTTTCCGGGATCATAGGTTTGCTCAAGCCTTAATTGATATTGGTCAATTTTAACATCTTTTTGGTAAGTACGTAAGCCTGACAAACCCTCAATAAGGACAAGTGGCGACATTGTGTCGCCATCTTCTTGAAATTCCACAGCTTGATTATGGATTTTTAGTCTAACCGGTAGAAAATTAAGCACAAAAAGCCTGGGAACTAGAGTAAGAGATACCCTTCGTGACGCAGCAACCACTCTTTTCGCTGCACGCCGCCGGCATAGCCGGTCATGGTGCCGTTGCGGCCGATGACCCGATGGCAGGGAACCACAATGCTGACAGGGTTGGAGCCATTGGCAGCACCCACCGCGCGTGCGGCGCCCGCGCGACCTAGCTGCTCCGCGAGCTGACCATAATGCATGACCTGCCCGCACGGAATCGACCGCAGCGCCTGCCACACTTCCCGCTGAAAAGGCGTGCCTGCTGTGGCGGTTGGCAGAGTATCAATGATGCTGAGATCGCCTTCGAAATAGGCGCTGAGCTTATCGCACAACCCCCCCGGGTTAACCGCATTCCGGCGCTGATAGCCTTCTTTACTGTAATGGATGGCGAGCAGCACCTCCATGCGATCGCTGTGCTCTTGCCACTCTACAGCTCTTAAGCGGTACTGTTCATCACATATGACCCATAGCGGCCCCAGCGGCGTGGGGATCAATTCCTGCAATAGCGTTAGCATAAGCGATACCTGAATAACCAAAGCCATTATCATGTCGGGAAATTTCGGGATGTTCAAGATGTTGCGAGGGAACAAGAGGGGTAGTTTTTCAGATTATATTTACATGCAGGAGGAATAATTTCCGAAGGCGTTAGCATATACTATGGATAATTGTGTCTGGGATTAATTATGCGTGCGTCCTTATATTTATTCATTCGGTTTGTCTCCGTCGGTGTGCTGAATACCGCTATTCATGCCGCTGTATTTCTCCTGACCTTTTTTTTATTTTCATTTTCGCAAAGCCTGGCTAACGTAACTGCTTTTTTTGTTGCGGCATCATTTAGTTTTGTTGCTAACGCTACCTGGACGTTCAAAAAAAAAAGGACCTTACATAAATATCTGCTTTTTGTCATGGCGATGGCGTGTCTGGCGTGGTTGACGGGCAAGCTGGCGGAGGTTGCCGGACTTCCCGCTTTATTCACGTTACTCACGTTCTCTTCTGTCAGCATGGTGCTCGGCTTTTTACTTTCTAAACGTTTTATATTCAGGGATTGAATATGGTTATCTCACTTGTGATTCCCGTTTTTAATGAGGAACAGGCTATTCCACTGTTTTTCAACGCGCTGCGATGCGAGCCCCTCCTGGCTCATTACTCGCTTGAACTGATTTTTGTCGACGACGGTAGTCGCGATAATACTGTCCAGGCGATCCGCCGGGAAACGTTTCCCGGCAGCGTTCGTCTTGTCGAGTTTAGCCGTAACTTTGGCAAAGAGGCTGCACTGTTGGCCGGGTTGCGGGCGGCAACGGGCGACGCGGTGATCCCTGTTGATGTAGATTTACAGGATCCTGTTCACGTCATACCTGCGCTTATTTCGCGCTGGCAGGACGGGTTTGATACCGTGCTTGCCCAGCGCATCGATCGCCGATGTGATACCTGGCTAAAACGAAAAACGGCACAGTGGTTTTATCGAGCACATAATCAAATTAGCTCACCAGGCATTGTGGAGAACGTTGGCGATTTCAGGCTCCTGTCACGTGAGACGGTAAACGCGATTCTTCAATTACCAGAAAGAACGCTTTTTATGAAAGGCTTGCTTTCGTGGACAGGAGGAAAAACCACGGTTGTGGCTTATTCCCGTGATCCCCGCCGTACGGGGATCAGCAAATTCAACGGTTGGAAATTATGGAGGCTGGCGGTGGAAGGCATTACCTCATTTTCCATTTTTCCGCTCCAGCTATGGACTTACCTGGGTTTTTTTATCGCCACCCTTTCTATGACTTACGCTCTATGGATGATTATCGATAAACTCATCTGGGGAAATGATGTCCCAGGCTATCCATCATTAATGGTGGCGATTTTATTTATTGGCGGCGTGCAGCTAGTCAGTATTGGTGTACTGGGTGAATATATCGGCAGGATTTTTATCGAGGTAAAAGGTCGCCCGCGTTATATTCTTAAGCAAGGAAGTGAAGGGTGTGATGATGTTAAAAAATAATGCGGCAATGTTGGGGTTATTCGCACTTTGTGCTTTTATTTATTTTTTCCCCGCTCTGAGCCAAACCTATCTGTTCAATGATGATATTGGGCGTAATGCATTAGGTTACGGCAGGTACGAATTCACAGGTTTAGGTGAATATGCTGACAGCGGTCGTCCGGCCGCGGAAATCCTCATTCGCTTGCTCTCCGGGTGGATCGGTCGTTCAACCGACGTTGTGGCTATTAACCTTGCACCGTTAACCAAACTCATTAGCGCTATGTGCGTGGCGAGCGTAGCGTGGATTGTCTATCAAAGAATCATCAAGGAAGCGACATGGAGCGGTTTTCTGGTCTGCCTGACGGTCGTCTTCTCTCCCTGGTTTATTCATTGTATCCAGTACAGCTTTGACTCAGTGTCAATGGGAGCCGCATTGCTTCTGACTGCGCTTCCATTTATTGGTAAACGTAACTGGCGCGGCTATCTGTTCTTCTATGGCTGCTATTTTCTTTCTCTCTGTTTTTATCAGCTTTTCCTGGTTGCCTCGTTTTTGATTATCGCGGTTTTTCTGTTAAAAGAGTTTTTTGACACCGGAACCTTAAGTCTTGCCACGCGGCAGCACGCCGGGAATGTCATCATTACGTTATTTGCTGGATTTGTTACGTATAAAGTATTTATTCTGCTGCTGCCGCTAAGGGAGTACGTATTAATTCACAGCAAAATGCTGACGCTGAGTATTATTTTCCCTGCGCAGGTTTCTACTCATCTCCGGTATCTTCTGGATGTGTTTTTTTCGCCATTTTACGGTACGGCCGGAGTGGTTCTCATCATATTATTTATGTTTTCCATCGCGGGTGTGATCGTGGCGGCAACGCGTATTCAGCGTAACAGATGGCTCTGTCTAACGATCTATTTGTTATCCTGCGTGCTTGGACTGCTGATGGCGTTGCTACCCCAGGCACTGTTGCGTGCTCCTCTTTATGCGGGAAGGGCGATGGCGGGGAACCAGTTCGTGATGCTTATTTGGTTCTTCCCATTGCTTTATCTGCCGAAGATAATGCTTAAATATCTTTGCGTGGGCTGGGTAATTTTCTTTACGTTGATGGCAAGCCTTAATGCGGCGATTACCGGCGCTATTCTGGCACAATATCAGTATGAAGATCGGTTGCTTGACGTAATTTTAAACTACCCGGTCAATGATACATTGCCTGAGAAAATATTTTTGGTTGCACCATATTACGCGAAAGATCGTGTCTGGCTACGTCAGGCGAGCAACGTTCGCGCTAATTTCCCCTATACAAAATATATTTTGCATAATACCTTTATTTTAAATGCCAGTATCTGGCCAACCCGCCAGGCGCAGTTATACAATAGAGATATACTTATCAAAAAAGTAAAAAATGATGGTTCTTTCTGTCAGTGGAAAGACAAACTGGTCAGGCAAGAATTTACCATGTATGTCAAGGGGGATGTACGCTACGTTGACTTTGACAAAACAGCATGCAATAAATCGTTATAAATAGCAGCGAAAAAAACTGGGCCTGCCGACATCGTCAGGCCCATGAACACACAGCAGTGCTTCCTTTCGCAAGCCCACTTTGCTTTTTTCCCTTACAGCAGGTTTTTTATATATAGCATACGCGCCGGAAAATGACAGCGTGTTTACTGATTGAATTCACAAAATTTTAACTTAAATTTGAATTTTAAGTGTCGTAAAATTTTAGTTAAGCCTTGTTAAAGATAATCATTCCGCAAATATGTTTAGCGCTTTTAAAATATGGCTTCCCCGGTAATTAAACCGCTCTTCTCCATGTACCCGTTTGTCATTGAGCCCGTTATCCTCTATGGGTATAGTACGTCTCTCAGATGTAGCCGGAGGATTTCCATGAACCCTGACGACAAATCTCTTTTTCTTGACGCCATGGAGGATGTCCAGCCCCTGAAGCGCTGCACCGATATCCACTGGCAGCAAAGCCGTAATACCCGGGCTCGCCAGGACATCGATACCGAACAGCTCGACAACTTTCTGACCCTGGGTTTCCTTGAGCTATTGCCCCTTGACGAGCCGCTGGCTTTTCAGCGCGAAGGCGTTCAGCAGGGCGTTATTGATAAGCTGCGTTCGGGTAAATACTCCCGACAGGCCAGCCTGAATCTGTTGCGCCAGCCTGCTGAACGCTGCCGCCAGATGCTGTATTCCTTTATTCGTCAGGCCAGTCGTGACGGACTACGTAACCTGATCGTCATTCACGGGAAAGGGCGCGAGCAGAATTCGCACCCTAATGTGGTGCGCAGCTATCTTGCTCGCTGGTTAACCGAGTTCGAGGAAGTGCAGGCTTTCTGCGTGGCGCTGCCGCATCACGGCGGCAGCGGGGCATGCTATGTTTCCCTGCGAAAATCCGATGAAGCAAAACAGGACAACTGGGAGCGGCACGCCAAGCGCAGCCGCTAGCGGGCGATATCTTCGCCCGCCTGAGGCTTAAAACGTTTCCCAGTTACTGTCGGGGGTGGCGGTTGCCGTTGCCGGACGCAGCAGCTGCGGCGTTTTAACGTTGGCCGGGCGCGGGGCGGTGGCGTTGACTTTACCGTTCAGGCGAAACGCGGCCACGGCCTGGCGCAGCTGTTCGGACTGGTCTTCCAGCGCCGCTGCCGCCGTGGCGGACTGCTGCACCAGCGCGGCGTTTTGCTGCGTCACGCTGTCCATCTGCGACACGGCGAGGCTCACCTGCTCAATACCGCGGCTCTGCTCGTCGGACGCGGACGAAATCTCGCCCATGATATCGGTCACGCGGGTGACGGCGGCGACAATCTCCTTCATGGTGGTGCCAGCCTCGCTGACCTGCTCAGAACCGGTGTTCACCCGGCTGACGGAGTTCTCGATAAGCCCTTTAATCTCTTTCGCCGCCTGCGCGCTGCGGCTGGCCAGCGTACGGACTTCACCGGCGACAACCGCAAACCCGCGGCCTTGCTCGCCGGCGCGCGCGGCTTCCACCGCGGCGTTAAGCGCCAGAATGTTGGTCTGGAACGCAATGCTATCAATCACGCCGGTAATATGGGCGATTTGCTGCGAACTGTTGGCAATTTCGTTCATGGTGCGAACCACGTTATCCACGACGTGGCCGCCGCGAGCCGCTGTTTCAGAGGCGTTCTTCGCCAGCAACGTCGCCTGACGGGCGTTATCGGAGTTCTGTTTAACCGTCGCGGTCAGCTCTTCCATGCTGGCGGCAGTTTCTTCGAGCGAGGCAGCCTGCTCTTCGGTGCGGGCGGAGAGATCGTTGCTCCCTGCGGCAATTTCACCCGCGCCGGTGTAGATGGAATCGGTGCTACCGCGCACGGCGCTGACGGTGGTTACCAGCGATTGCTGCATCTCATGCAGGCCGGCGGCCAGCTGACCCATTTCATTGCGGCCAGAGAGGGCGATATTCTGCGTCAGGTCGCCTCCGGCAATGGCGCGAATATGGTTCATGATGGCGTTGAGCGGTTTTAACAGCAGGTGCTGTAAACCCTGCCAGATCACCACCAGAACGGCAATAACGGCCAGGAAAATAGCTGCCAGCGTCCACTGCATCTGGGTGAAGCTGCTCTGGTTCTCTTCGGTTGCCGCTTTCAGCAGCGTGTTGTTTTCGGCGCGCCAGCGGTTGTAGACCGCTTCCATATCGTCCTGAGCCTGCTGAGCGTCCAGATCGCCATAGGCCTGATAGTTGTCGGCACGCAGATACTCAATCGACAAACGCATCACTTCATGCATCTGATTCCAGGATTTCTGCATCTCGTCGGTTAACGCCGCATTCTGGCCGTTAACCTGCGGCATTTTCTGCCATTCTTTGTTATAGGTTTCCGCTTTAGCCAGAGAGTCGCCTGCGGTGCCGAGCAGTTTGTTAATTGCGGCAAGGGATGCCGGATCGCGCTGGTTTTTCAGGTAGCGAATTGCCACGCGGGTGACGGTGACGCGCGTTTTCACCAGCGTGTTCACGCTGTCGCTCAGGCTTTCCTGCTGGGCATTCAGCACGCCGGAGTTCTGGAAGTTATGGCGATCGTTGCTGACGGCAGAGTAGAACAACCCTCCCGTGACAACTTGCAGCAGACAGAATATGGTGAGGGCAAAGATAATTCCGGTAATCACGTGCAGATTTTTCAGCATAGCGGTCGTCCGTTAGAAAAGATGCAGAGGTACACCAATACTATCGTCGTATAGAATTTAAACTTTAATTTAACTCGCGCTTAACTTAGGGCTTCGGTCAGGAACCTGTTGTAAATCCGGATCATTTTGATGAGGAAGGTTAATATGAGCAGCATTGATAAAAGCGGGACGTACGCGCTCGGAACGCGAACGGTTAAACGACTGGGCTACGGGGCGATGCAGCTTGCCGGGCCGGGCGTGTTTGGCCCGCCGAAGGATAAACAAGCCGCGTTGGACGTGCTGCGCGAAGCCGTGGCGGCGGGCGTGAACCATATTGATACCAGCGATTTTTATGGTCCGCATGTGACGAACCAGCTGATCCGCGAGGCGCTTCATCCTTACCGGGACGATCTCACCCTCGTCACCAAGATCGGCGCCCGCCGTGATGACAAAGGGGCCTGGCTGCCCGCTTTTTCCGCGCAGGAACTGACTCAGGCGGTGCATGACAACCTGCGTAATCTGAAGCTGGATGTGCTGGACGTGGTGAATCTGCGGATCATGTTTAGCGCACACGGCCCTGCGGAGGGATCGATTGCTGAACCGCTTTCCACCCTCGCAGAATTACAGCAGCAAGGCCTGGTGCGCCACATTGGCCTGAGTAACGTCACGGCCACGCAGGTGGCGGAAGCGCGGAAGATGGTGCAGGTCGTCTGCGTGCAGAACATGTACAACATTGTGAACCGCGGCGACGATGCGCTGGTAGATTTACTGGCGCAGCAGGGGATTGCGTATGTGCCGTTCTTCCCACTGGGAGGCTTTACGCCACTGCAATCTACCGGCCTGCAGGCCGTCGCGGATTCCCTGGGCGCAACGGCGATGCAGGTTGCGCTTGCATGGCTGTTGCAACGGTCGCCGAACATCCTGCTGATCCCCGGTACTTCATCCGTGGCGCATCTGCGGCAAAACCTTGCGGCGGGAGAGGTGCAATTGCCGCCTGAAGCACTTGAAAAACTGAATGCTCTGATGGGTTAATCACGGCATGGGCAAAGTCGGAAGGACACCTCCAGACTTTGCTCGATCAGACTCCGCATTGACTTTGCTGTCTGTGAAGCGCTAACGCTTCTGCCACAATCTCCTGCTTGCTTTTACGCGTCTCAAAGGCGGTGATTCTGATGTATTCCATCAGCTCAGGCTCAATGCGGGCGCTCAACATCCTGAGATCGGCCTCCTTTGCTAAACCACGGGCAACTCGCTTGTCGGGATAGTCACGGGCTGGCATAGAAAACGTCCTCCAAAAGTCTTGATAATTCGTGCCCTAAAATATGCGTCACTCTTATATAAAAGTCAATTGATAGTGTTTCTGTAGTGATTTGTCGATCTTTCGTTTTTCACTTAAAGTGATTTTAAAGTGTTTGAATGACTTTCTTATGACTTCTGTTTAACCCATCTGCGACCGCCCGCACAAGAGGTTGCTGAATTAAATCCGCTCAAACTTCAAGGCGTTTGCGGTCTTTGTCGGAAATGACCTTGATCCTGTGCCGGAATCCGTAATACTGTGTTTATATACAGTATCTGGCGAGAAAGGCATTTATGGACACTCTCTTTTCTTATCATCCAAAACAACCTATTGAATTACCTCTCTATCTTGAGCGCGTTGCCTGTGGCTTCCCAAGCCCTGCGCAGGATTATGTGGAGGATCGTCTCGATCTTAACCGGCTGGCAGTCAGGCACCCCAGTGCGACTTACTTTATCAAAGTGAGCGGGGACTCCATGATCGACGCGGGGATTAGCGACGGCGATCTGCTGGTGGTCGACCGTTCGTTGAATGCTGAACATGGGGATATCGTTGTGGCGTCGGTCGCCGGTGAGTTCACGGTGAAAGAGCTACAGACCCGTCCGGTTCTGCGACTGTTGCCGCGTAATGCCCGCTATCAGCCGATCGCCTTTCAGTCCGAAGAGGAGCTGCAAATCTTCGGTGTCGTCACTCATACGCTTAAAACGCATAAACATGTTCGCGCTGGTTGATGTGAATAGTTTCTATGCCTCCTGCGAGAGGGTGTTTCGCCCCGATCTGGTGGGTAAACCCATCGTGGTGGTGTCCAATAACGACGGCTGCATTATTTCGTTGTCGCGAGAGGCAAAGCAGTTCGGCATAAAAATGGGGGAGCCCTATTTTAAATTCAAAGAGAAGGGTTATCCGTCGCGGGTTTACGTCTTTAGCTCGAACTATGCGCTGTATGCCGACCTCAGCAGCCGGGTGATGCAAACGCTGACCGATCTCGCGCCGGCCATTGAGATCTACTCCATTGATGAAGCATTTGTGAACGTTTCGGGTGTCAGCAACTGCCTGTCGCTGGAAGCATTCGGTCATCAGATGCGTACGCAGGTCTTCAAAAACACTGGCTTAACCGTTGGCGTCGGGATTGCGCCGACCAAAACGCTGGCGAAGCTGGCCAACTATGCGGCGAAGCGGTGGTCAGCCACCGGGGGCGTGGTCGATCTCTCGGATCGTGAACGGCAGCGTAAGCTGCTGGCAAAGGTTCCGGTGGAGGAGGTGTGGGGAGTAGGACGACGCATCACGAAAAAGCTCAACGCGATGGGGATTACCACGGCGCTGGAGCTGGCGGAAGCGTCATCCTGGGTCATCCGCAAACATTTTAACGTGGTTATGGAGCGCACGGCACGCGAGCTTCGCGGTGAGCCCTGCCTCGATCTGGAAGAGTTTACCCCTACGAAGCAGCAAATTATCTGTAGCCGCTCGTTTGGACACCGTATTACGCAGTACGAGGAGATGCACCAGGCCATTTGCGCCTATGCGGAACGCGCAGCAGAGAAACTGCGCGGCGAGCATCAATACTGTCGTTTTATCAGCGTGTTTGTACGCACCAGCCCGCACGCGGACAACGAAATTTATTACGGCAATCAGGCTTCCGTCACCCTGATGACGCCCACCAATGACTCGCGCGATATCATCCGCGCCGCCACGGAGGCGCTGGGGCGTATCTGGCTTGACGGGTATCGCTATATGAAAGCCGGGGTCATGCTGGCGGACTTTTTCAGCAGCGGCGTCGCTCAGCTTAACTTGTTTGACGATAACCGCCCGAGCGCCAACAGTGCGGCGCTGATGGAGACGATCGACAGCCTGAATCATTCCGGCAAAGGGAAGATATGGTTTGCCGGGCAGGGGATTGAGAAATCCTGGGCGATGAAGCGTGAGATGCTGTCGCCGGCTTATACGACGCGGTACGCGGATTTACCGGTGGCGCGGTAGGATGCGGTTATTTTGCGGGGGCGTGCTCCGCGATCTCAATCAGCAATTGCTCAATCACGCCGACGACGCTTCGCACGCGTTGCGGAATAAAGCGGGCGTCAGGATAGACGGCATAGAGAACGCGATCGGGCAACCGCCAGTCGGGCAATACCGGCACCAGCGTGCCGGTTTTCAGCGCCCTGGCCGCAAGCGGTCGCTGCATACCGCCGATACCGATGCCCGCCTCCAGCGCCCGTAGCAGCGCGTCGCTGGTGTTGGCGCGGAAAACGGTATTCACTTTTACTTCGATCGCTTCTTCATCCGTGATGAGCCGCAGGGGGGCATCCAGCGGGATGCCGCTAAAGCGCACGTGGGGCAGCGTGGTCAGCTCGCTCACGTCGTGCACCGCCTGAAAGCCGGGGGCGGCAAACAGCGCGCTTTCAATACGCGCCAGCACGCGGGCCGCATGCGCCTGCGGGGGCTCACTGCCCAGCCTAATCGCGACGTCCACGCCCTCCGTCACCAGGTCTGCAAGGCGGTCATCAAGAGAAAGCCTGAGATGTAATTCTGGATGCAGGCGCTGCAGCTCCAGTAGATGTGGCAAGACGATCTGCCCCAGGCCGCTCGGCAGCTGGACATGAACGCTTCCCTGAAATTGATGATCGACCGGCGCCAGCCGTCCCTCCGCTTCCCGCATGGCGTCCAGCAGCAGCTGCATGTCGCGGCGGTAACGTTCTCCCTGTTCGGTCAGCTTCATTGCACGCGTTGTTCGGTGCAGTAACACCACGCCCAGTTCTTGTTCAAGGGCGGCGATCTGCTGGCTGACGGCGGACTGCTTCATCCCGCTCCGACGGGCTGCGGCAGAAAAAGAGCCTGCGTCCGCGACGCAAAGAAAGGTGGAAATGGCGTTGAGCTTATTATTCATTTAATGGTTTTTCTGATAAGTGCTATCGGATGGAGGGGATATTCACTAAAAAAATAATATATGACACTGCATCTGTCACCCTTTCTGGAGAAACACGATGGATAAGATGCAGCAACAAAATGTCGCCCTGGTCGCGGGCGCGAGCGGAATTGTCGGCAGACAGCTTGTTAAAACGCTTCTGCACAATGGATGGGAAGCGATCGGCCTGAGCCGTCAGGCGTTATCCCATCCTGACGGCATTCCAGTGGTGAACGTCGATTTGCTGGATGCTAAGGACAGCGCGCGGGCGCTGCAATCGCTGAGCAGGGTTACCCATCTCTTTTACAGCGCCTGGGTGAACGCCGCGAACTGGACAGAGATGGTTGAGCCGAACGTCACTATGCTGCGTAACCTGGTCAGCACCCTCGAAAAAACGGCACCTTTGCAGACGGTCAGCCTGATGCAGGGCTACAAAGTGTATGGCGCACACCTGGGGCCGTTTAAAACTCCGGCTCGCGAAAGCGATCCTGGCGTGCCCGGTGCCGAATTTAACGCCGCGCAGCTCGCGTGGCTCAGCCAGTATCAGCGTGGAAAACGCTGGCACTGGAATGCCATTCGGCCGGGCGTGGTGGGAAGCGCGGTGCCCGGTAATACCATGAACCTTGCGCTGAGTATCGCCCTCTATGCCTCTTTGTGTAAGGCGCTGGGGTTACCGCTGCGTTTTCCCGGTTCGGAACAGACCTGGCACAGCATTGTGGATTATACCGATGCCGGACTGCTGGCGGAGGCCACGCTGTGGGCGGCCACGTCACCGGCGGCACATAATCAGGCGTTCAACGTGAATAATGGCGATATCTGGCGCTGGAGCGAGCTGTGGCCGCGCATTGCCCGCTGGTTTGAACTGGACTCTGCGCCGCCGGTGAGGCTGTCGTTTCACCAGTTGTTTACGGACTATCGCGGCGTATGGCGCGATCTTGCCGGGGAAGGGCTGGTGGAAGCGGATATTTTGCAGCTGAGCGATGGGCAGTTTGCCGATTTCGTCTTCAGCTGGAACTACGACATGTTTGGTGACGGGAGCAAGCTGCGGCGGTCGGGCTTCACGCGGATGCAGGCGACGGATGAGATGTTTTTCAGCCTGTTCGCGCAGCTGAGAGCGGCGCGGATTATTCCCTGATAAATCTGGGCGTCCAGGTGCAAGCCAGGACGCCGGGGGATTTACTCAACCGTTAAGGCATTAACAACCTCGGCCACGCTTTTCACGCTGCGGATGTTCCCAATCCCCGTGCCGAGCGCGATATAGCCTTCATCGGTATTATCTTCCAGCATGCCCAGGCGCAGACCCCGTAATCCTCCCATCGCCTTGCCCAGCGCTTCGTTGCTTGCGCCTGCTTTATCCATCGACGCCAGTTTTTCCGCCAGCTTGCCGGGAAGAGCGCGGTAGTAATGGGGCACGGTGCGGAAAAGCAGCAAATCGAGACCGTTGGCAGCAACAATTTTCTCTTTGACTCCCTGCGGCACGCGGCTTTCTTCCGTGCTGATAAAGACCGACCCGGCAAACACGCCTTCCGCGCCTAATGCATGGGCCGCTCTGGCGGTGCGATTATCGGTAATGCCGCCCGCGGCCATCACCGGGATGTGCTTCACGGCATCGGCAATCAGCGGCACGATGGAAAAGGTGCCAAGCACCGTTGCGGGTAACGTTCCGCCCTCATCAAAACCGGTAGCAACAATAATGTCAGCCCCCATTTCTTCTGCGAGGCGGGTGTTCTCCGGCGTTGGATTGATGTCGCGGTAGATAATGGCGATACCCGCCTCTTTTAACTCGCTGAACAGCGCGGGAATAATGCTGCCTTCCCCGTAGCCCGTATACACCACGGCCCTGACGCCTTCGTCTTTCACCACCTGAAGAATAGGCCCAGTCCAGACGTCATTAACGGCCGTGGGGATCAGGTTCACGCCAAACGGTTTTTCGGTCAGCCGTTTGGTTTTACGAATTTCTTCGCGCATTTTTTCGGCGGTCTCTTCCGGCGTGGAGACCGCCGTGTCGGCGGTTAAACCGGCATTGGGCCCCAGCACGCCGAGCCCGCCGGCATTGCTGACCGCGGCGACCAGGCGGGCATCCGTGAGCCAGGATAACGGCCCCTGAATAACAGGTTTTTCGATACCCAGGATCTGACAAATACGGTTATTTTTCATAGCAGACTCTCCCTTACGTTTGAATGGGGAAGAGTGTAGGGCGCAGGATTGTTAGGAAAAATAGCCAAAAAAATTCATCACTGTTATAAAATTAATAACAATAACGTTATTCTGATCGCGGCAAAAGCATCCCTTATGCAAATAAACCTCTTTGAAGCTATTCGAATTTTTATTGAAATTGTCGAGTCGGGGAGCCTGACCCAGGCTGCGGAAAATCTGCAGGTCCATCGCCCGGCGGTCACCAAAGCGTTACAGCTTCTGGAGCAGCACAGCGGCACGCGTTTGCTGCAGCGAACAACGCGTCGAATCAGTCTGACGCCGGATGGCGATGCGTTTTATCGCCGGAGTAAACCTCTGCTGGCGCAGGCGGACGAATTACTGGAGTCGTTTGGTACGGACCGGGCAATACACGGTCAGCTGCGTGTGGATATGCCGGTCTCTTTTGCAACGCTGCGGGTGATCCCTAATCTGCCTGATTTTTATCGGCAGCATCCTGAAATCGACATCATTCTGAGCAGCTCTGACCGCCGTCGGGATATGCTCAGGGACGGTCTTGACTGCGTGCTGCGGGTGGGAGAGCTGGAGGACGGCGAGTATATCGCGCGTAAAATCGGGAACATCAACATCACGACCTGCGCCAGCCCGGCCTGGCTGGCAAAACACGGTACGCCAGAAACGCCGGATGATTTACGCAAACATCAGGCCATCAACTGGATTAATAACCGCAGCAGACACATTCAGCCGTGGACGTTTACCACGCCGGAAGGCATCGCGGAGATTACCCTGCCCGGTAAGCTTGTCGTGGATAACTCCGAAGCCTACATTGCGGCTGGCCTTGCCGGGCTGGGGTTAATGCAGGGGATGAATCTTTTTCTCCAGCCTTACATTGACCGCGGTCTTCTGGTTGAAGTCTTGCCAGACTATCGCTCGCCCGACCGCAAGCTGTCGCTGCTCTATCCACACCGTCACCTCTCCCGCAAGGTGCGGGTCTTTACCGAGTGGCTGGAGAGTCTGGTGTGAAAGCGGCCAGCTCGTGACACAGCGCGCCAATCTGGTCCACGGCGTTCAGCAGGCGGGGCGTGGGTTCGTTTGCGCAGTTCAGCCGCAGAAAATGCGTTAACTCTGATCTCGGGGAAAACAGGGGGCCAGGGCTGACGCCGATGCCCAGCGCCAGCGCGCGACGGTGCACCTCCAGCGCACTGACCTGCTGAGGCAGTTCTACCCACAGCAGGAAACCGGCTGCGGGTACGCTAACGCGCGTGCCGGGTGGGAAGCTGGCCTCGACCCGCGCGACAACGGCGTGGATCCCCTCTGCGACCCGGCGCTTTAGCCTCCGGAGATGGCGATCGTAGTCGCCGCTTGCCAGCATCTCGCTGGTTGCGGCTTCCAGCAGCGGCGTGCCGGCCCAGTCTCCGACCATGCGGGCCTGTAAGACCTGCGGGTGGTAGCGTCCGGCGGCAATCCAGCCGATTCGCCAGCCCGGCGCAAGCGTTTTTGACAGGGAACTGCAGTAAATCACATTCCCGCTCTGGTCGAACGCCTTGCAGGCCGGAGGACGTTGCCCCTCGCCGACCAGGTCACCGTAAACATCATCCTCAATCAAAGGAATTTCTGCCTCTTCAAGCAGGGCAACCAGTTCCTGCTTGCGCGCGACGGGCATGCTGGCACCCAACGGGTTTTGCACGGTGGGCGAGGCCAGAACCGCAGCAGGGCGGTGGCAGCGAATGGCGTCTGCCAGCGGTTCCAGCAGCAGGCCTTCGACAGGGTCGGTGGGGATAGCTAAGGCCTTCAGGCCTAAATCCTCCAGCAGCAGGAGCGTGCCAAAGTAGGCGGGCTCCTCAATCGCCACGACATCACCTGGCTGACACACGGCCCGAAGGGCCAGGCGCAGCGCCTGCGTCGCACCTGCGGTAATAATCAGATCGTCTGCGCCGAACCGGGCTCCCCACTGTGCAGAACGCGCGGCAATCTTACTTCGCAAATCCCCTCTTCCCGGAGGCAGGCTGTAGCTCTGTCCATGCGCGTCCAGACGACGACCCGCAGAGTGCAGAGCCCGCTGCAGCGCATCTCCCGGCAGCCACGCGGGATCGGGCAGGGCGGCGCCCAGCGGGATCAGCCTGGCTTCTGCACTGCTGAACAGCGACCGGGCCACGGCGGACATGGTGACGGGAACCGGGCCAGGTGAGGAACGTGCGGGCTCCACGCGCGGAGGCAGGCTGGTCTGGCGGATGTAATAACCTGAACGCGGGCGCGCAACAATCAGCCCTTCAGCCTCAAGGCAGCGAAGGGCCTCCAGCGCCGTCGGAAGGCTAACGTGCTCGCGCTCGGCCAGTTTACGTGCGGAGATCATCCTGTCACCGGCGCGCAGCGCGCCAGAGGTCAGCGTGAGGCGCAGCATCTCAGCAATTCGGCGATAGTGTGGGGACGACTGGGACGGGGCGGACATGGGGATCTGTTCAGGCTAATTTTCGATAAAACTGACTATACAGCCAATGATGCACGCCATCTATAGTGTCCGGCATGTTCAGGACAAGGAGGCATTATGCACAGCGATAATTTCAACATTTCCACCTATTTCAAACGCATAAACTACACCGGACCGGCGACTGCCGATACGGCCACTCTGCATGCGCTGATGCGCCATCAGCTCTTTTCCGTTCCCTTTGAGAATCTGGACGTGCAGGCGGGTAAAATTGTCTCGCTGGCGCCAGACGACATTGCCGATAAGGTGTTAACGCAGGGGCGCGGCGGCTACTGCTATGAGGTGAACGGGCTTTTTGCCATGGCGCTGGCGGCGTTAGGGATACCTTACCGTTTCGTGGCGGCGCGGCCGATGTTCTACCCCGTGCGGCGACCTAAAACCCATATGGCGCTCATCGCTGAGGTAGATAGCCGACTGTGGCTTTGCGACCTCGGGTTTGGCAGCTACGGTATTCGTGCGCCGATGGCGCTGGACACGCTTGATGTGGATATCACGCAGGATTTCGACACGTTTCGACTAAGCCGCAGCGCGGAGGGCGAATATCTGCTTGAGGCGAAGGTGGAGGGAGAATGGGCCCGGCAGTATGGCTTTGATCTCACGCCTCAGGAATGGATTGATTTTGTTCCGGCCAACTACCTTAACTCCACGCACCCGAATGCGATCTTTGTGCAGAAGCGGGTGGTGGTGCAGCATCGCCCTGAAGGACGCCTGATTTTACTGGGCGATGTGCTGAAAACCATCACGGCGAACGGCACTGAAACGCGGCAACTGGCGGAGGAGGAAATCCACCAGGTCCTGAAAGACCGTTTTGCGCTGACCGCCGCGTAATCAGCCGGGAAACGGTGGAGCCTCAGCGCAGTCCGTCTTCTGTGGCGTTGCGCTGATCTCCCCACTGTAACAGCAGGCTAAACGACGTGGGTAACACGGTCAGCGTCACCAGCGTCGCAGACAGCAGCCCGCCGATAATGGCATAGGCCATTGGGCCCCAGAATACCTGGTGAGAAATGGGGATCATGCCCAGAATGGCGGCACAGGCGGTCAGACAGATGGGCCTGGCCCGGTGTTCCGCAGCCGCCATAATCGCGGCATCGTTTGTCATCCCCTGAGCAAGATTGCTGTCAACCTCGCTAATCAATATCACCGCGTTACGCACGATCATCCCCGCCAGTGCGATGACGCCCAGCAGCGCGACAAACCCCATCGGCGTTCCGCCGGGCAGCATAGCCAGCACGATCCCCGGTAAACCAAACGGGGCCATCAGGAGTGCCAGCAGCATCCGGGAATATCGCCGCAACTGAAGCATCAGCAGCAACAGCATGATGACCAGCGTCACCGGAAGAACGGTGAAGACGGAGCTGTTCCCCTTATCCGATTCGGCAACCGCGCCGCCTTCTTCAATGCTGTAACCTGCCGGCAGGCTCGCGCGAAGTTTATCGACCGCCGGACGCAGCGCTGCAGATACCGCTTCAGCCTTCAGCCCCGGGGCAAGATCCGTTTGCACCGTGATAAAGGGCACGCGTTGCCGACGCCAGATGACCGGATCGTCCACGCCCCAGACCGGCGTCGCGACGGCGCTGAGCGGAATTTTTTTACCGTCATTCCCCTGGATCGTGAGCGAGGAGAGGGTGGCGGTGCTGTGACGTGCATCGTCCGTGGCCCGGAGCACCACGTCGACAAGGCGGTCGTTATCCCTGATAGACGTGACAACGCTGCCGGACCAGACGGTATTCATCGTGCGGGCGAGGCTCTCTGATGATATTCCCGCCGCCCTGGCCGCCGTCTGATTCACCTCAAGGGTTATGACCCTCTCCGGCTCTCCGGCCGTCTGGTTAACGTCGCGTGAGAACGGGGACTGCCCAATCGCGTCCGTGAGACGGTTCGCAAACGCCCGAACCTGCAGATAGTCAGGCCCGCTCACCCGGTATTTGATTGGCCAGCCGACGGGGGGCCCCAGCTCAAGGGGCGACACGCGCGTGATGATATCGCTAAACTGCGTCGCCATGATCCTGTTGAGCTGCGCATGCAGACGATCCCGCGCCTCAAGATCCTTAGCCACCACAACCATCTGGGCGATATTTTCATTTTCCAGCAGCACGTCCATCGGCAGGTAAAAACGGATGGCGCCGGACCCGACGTACGTCGAATAGCGATTGATGTTGCCGTTGCCTGCCAGCGCCTTTTCCAGCTTTTCCACCTCTCTTAGCGTTTCCGCCTGCGACGCGTTGGCCGGAAGCGTCAGGCTGACCAGCAGCTCAGGCCGGTCCGAGGCGGGGAAGAACTCGCCCTGCATAAATGTCGTGCCGTACGCTGACAGCCCCAGCGCGAAAAGCGCAATCAGTACGGTAGCGAGCCGGTGGCGCAGTGCCAGGCGTAAAAGCCGTCCGTACCCGCGCGCGATCCTTCCGGGGCCCGCCGCGTGATGTCTGACTTTTTCCGGCAGCAGCCACGTACCCGTCAGCGGCGAAAACAGGATCGCGACAGCCCAGGAACAGAGCAGGGCAATGAGCACCACGGCAAACAGGGAAAAACAGTATTCACCGGCGCTGGAGGCCGCAAAACCAACGGGAATAAAACCGGCAATCATCACCAGGGTACCGGTGAGCATCGGGAAGGCCGTCGTTTTGAATGCATGGGTGGCCGCATGCCGACGGGAATCCCCCGCTTCCAGCCGGGAGACCATCGTTTCGACGGCGATCATGGCGTCATCCACCAGCAGGCCCAGGGCAATAATCAGCGCCCCGAGCGAGATGCGCTGAAGGCCAATGCCGGCGAACATCATGCCGGCAAACGTCATGGCGAGCACCAGCGGGATGGCCGTCGCCACCACCAGCCCGGCCCGTAAACCCAGTGAGACAAATGAAACCGCCAGCACGATAATAACGGCTTCGATAAGCACCCGGATAAACCCACTTACCGCGTCACTGACCACCGCTGACTGATCGGCGACTTTCACCATCTCGATACCGTGCGGCAGCCCGGCGCTGAGGGCCGCCATTCTGGCGTTCAGCGCAGCACCGAAACGCAGCATGTTGCCCGTTGGCGCCATCGACACCGCCAGCCCGATAGCCGGTTTGCCGTTCACCCGGTAGGCCGGGGCCGGTGGCTCGGCGATTTCCCGGGTGACGGTGGCAATGTCGGTCAGCGGTATATAGCGATTGTTCACGTGCAGCGTGACGGCCCGTAAACTCTCTTCGGTCGTGAGCGCCCCGCTGACTTTTATCGCCATGTTCTCCTGTCCGGTACGCATAGTGCCTGCCGGGACAACCGCGTTCTGCGCCCGGAGGGCGTCGGCGATCGTCTGAATATCGAGCCCCATCCCGGCCAGGCGTGCTGGAGAAAAGGCGAGAACCCACTGCTCCTGCTGTTCGCCCAGCAGGGTTGTTTTGCCCATATCCGGCAGGGACATAAGCTCGCGTCGTAAGGTCTCTACGCGATCCCGCACCTCCCGCAGGGTGAAACCTTCGGGAATAAAGGCATAAATTGTGCCGAACGTGTCGTCAAATTCGTCGTCCACGGCAGGAACCTGCACCCCTTCAGGCAGGGACGGCGCGATGTCCTGCATTTTTTTGCGAACCTGATACCAGATGTCCGGCACGCTTTGCGGGGGCGTATCGTCACGGAGGTTGACATGGATAACGGTGCGTCCGGCCCGGGTTTCACTTTCGAGATAGTCCAGCCAGGGTGTTTCCTGCAGCTTTTTTTCAAGCGTATCGGTCAGCAGGCGGGTGGTATCCGCCACGGATGCTCCCGGCCACTGCGCGGAGACGACGGCCGTTTTAATGGTAAAAGCCGGATCTTCGTTACGCGGCAACTTCTCATAGCAGAACACGCCCATCGCAATCACCAGCAGCATAAAAAAGCTGACCATCTGCTGGTTCTTCAGCGCCCAGGCGGAGAGGTTAAATTTGGCTTCCTGTCCTGTGTTCATGGCTGAACCTCTCCGGCCATCACCGGCTCGCCGGACCGCAATGTGCTCACGCCCGCGGTAATCACCCGATCGCCGGGCTCAAGGCCGGAGGCAATCATGACGGAGGTAGCCGTATAGCTCGCGGGTACCACCACGCGCAGCTGCGCCCGCGACTGCGGGGTAATCACAAAAACCGCCGGTTTGTCGCCGGCACGGGTCAGCGCGGATGCGGGAAGGGTGTACCCGTGCGGGGCTGACGATGGCAACGTGACGGTAACGCTGGCACCCAGCGCCATGGCCGACGGCGGGTTTTGCAGGGTGGCTCTGACGCGCCAGGTGCGGGTCTGAGGATCGGCCTGCGGGGTGATATCCCGCAGCACGGCAGACGCCTGTACTGACGGGTCGCTGAGAAGGGAAACCCGCAACACCGCCTTATCAAGAGGCGGGAACGCATCGGGAGTGGCAATATCAAACATCACATCGCGTTCTTCCCCGGTCGCCAGCGTCAGCACGGACTGACCGTCGCTGACAACCTGTCCCGCAGAGGCGTTCACGGCCGTGATGATGCCCGCTTGTGGCGCGATCAGGCGCGTCCAGCCGAGGCTTTCGCGGGCATTTCGCCGCGCGGCCTCGCTGCTTTTTAAGCGCGCGCGGGCGACAAGCCAGTCCGCACGGGCGCTGTCGAGCTGCGTGCGGGCTATTGCCCCCGTTGGCATGAGTTTTTGCATTCGACTGACGTTAAGCGCGGCGACCTGCGCGGAGGCTTTGGCGCCTTCATAGTCGGCCTCAGCGCTGTCGAGCTGATTCTGCCCGGTCGTATTGTCAAGCGTGGCCAGCAGTTGTCCGGCAGTGACCCGGTCGCCAATATCAACGCTGCGCGTCAGTATCCGACCCCCGGTACGAAAGCTCAGGGTCGTTTCATCGTGGGCATGGATCTCACCGGTTCTTTCCAGCGCGGGAAGGGTTTGATCGGTGCCAACGACGACGTAGCGTACCGCCCGTGCAGGAACGGGCTTATTTTCGTGTTTATCACCACAGCCGGTCAGCGGAAAAATCGCCAGCGCAAGCAGGGCCAGGGGAAGAAAATGCAGCCAGGAAAGGGTGCGCGCCACGCCGTACAAATGATGCAGGCAGTGGCGGAGGGAGAGAAAAAATTCGTCTGACATAACGCCGCTCCATAAAGGGAATGGCGTTATTAAATGCGCGCTACGTCGAGAAAGATTCGATGTTCTGTCAAGGCTTTATCAAGAGTGGCGATTTTCATTATCGGACGGATGCCAGGGCAGCAAAATGCGCACGGCGAGGCCGCCGGTTTCCGGTAATGACGCGCTAATCTCACCCCCATGCGCCTGACAAATCGCCCGTGCGATGGACAAGCCGAGGCCGCTGCCGCCGGAATGCCGCGCGCGGGACTGCTCCTCGCGGCTAAAACGTTTAAACATTTCCGGTAAAAACTGGGGCGATACGCCCGGCCCGTCATCGGTAAATTCAAGGGTGTAATGCCCGCGTGCGTAGTACAGTGCCACCTCAAGGTGGCCGCCATCGCGTCCGTAACGTAGCGCATTTTCCATGAGGATAGTAACGACCTGTCCCAGGCGGAACGCATCGCCTCTGAAGGGGCAGGTACGCGGGTTACGAAGGATTATCCGGAAATTATGCGCATCAGCCTGGGGCATGATCCAGGCTGCCCGCTCCTGAATCAGCTCATCCAGACAGAACGGCTGGTCCTCCAGCACAAGGTTACCCGCGTCGGCCAACGAGAGAAGGTGGAGCTCATCGGTGAGGCGGTTGAGGTGCTGGAGCTGTTTCATCACCATGCCCAGCTGCGCCGGGCTGGCATCAAACACGCCGTCTAACATGCCTTGCAGACGCCCAATGGCGGCCGTCAGGGGCGAGCGCAGCTCGTGCGCCATCGCGACGTGTGAGGCGCGGAGCTCTTTTTCATAGCGGGCGAGTTGCCCCGTCATGGAGTTAAAATCGGTCGCAAAGCTGACCATTTCCGCCGGTGCATCCTTGATGAGCTCTGCCTGACGGCCAAACTGCCCGTCGGCGACATCCTTTGCTGCATCGCGAAGGCGGCTGAACTGCTGCGCCAGCGGCCGGGCGTGTTTTAGCCCCATCACCACAATAAACGGGATCATTACCAGCACCAGCAGGGCCACCGTGACCCAGTCGGCTGAGGCGATAGACGGCGTGGAGTAGCTCAGGCCCCACCAGGTGTCCACAATCGTGTGGAAGCGGGCCGGATTGGCCTGCGGGTTCTGGCTGAGCGTAAGAAACTCCTGCCGGACCGCCGCTGGCATTTTGCCCATTATCCAGTAGTTCTGCACCGCATAACGTAGCCACATGCAGGTGGCAATGACGATCACGCTGCCGATGGCCAGCGCTAAGATGCGGGCGCAAATCCAGCGCCACAGAGACGAGTGCCGGTTTTTTATCATGGCTGTCTG
The DNA here is from genome assembly GCF_058354905.1 of Enterobacter sp. ECC_219_Taxon_10. Taxonomy (NCBI): domain Bacteria; kingdom Pseudomonadati; phylum Pseudomonadota; class Gammaproteobacteria; order Enterobacterales; family Enterobacteriaceae; genus Enterobacter; species Enterobacter sp. ECC_219_Taxon_10. Next base: position 2,196,895 of record NZ_CM178005.1, read on the forward strand.
AACCTGTAACCCACGCCGCGAACGTTGATCAGCACGCCGGAAATACCCGCCACTTCGAGTTTTTTACGCAGGTTATAAATATGGGTGTCCACCACGCGCTCCAGCGCCTCGCTTTCCGGCAAGCAGTGTTCCAGTAAATACTGGCGGGAGAACGGGTGCGCAGGAGAACGCAGCAGCGTTGCCAGAATCGAGAATTCCGTTGGCGTAAGATCGAGCATCACAGGCGCGTCGCTGCCGTTATCCACGCTCGCCACAATGGCGCCCACATCCACCTCCAGCGTTTGCCAGCGAAGGATCGCTTCGTCTGTCTCTTTTTTACTGCTGCGCCGCAGCACCGCCTGTACCCGAGCCACCACTTCCCCCGGATGATAAGGCTTCACAACGTAATCATCGGCACCGTACCGCAGGGCCCCAATGCGGTCGGGGGTATCCCCCATGGCCGTGACCATAATCACCGGCACATCGCTTTTACGGCGCACACCAGCCAGCACCTCGGTGCCGTTAAGCCCCGGCAGCATCACGTCCAGCAGGATGAGGTCGGGCTTCCACCGCTGCGCCATATCCAACCCGGAAAGACCGTCTCCGGTAATGGTCACGTCGTAATTTTCACGCCGTAAATAGGCTTCGAGCACGCCAGCCGCATCGGCGTCATCTTCAATAATCAGCACTCTTCTGGACAACATCCGTTCACCTTGACCATTTCTTAACACTATCCCGACGATTCATTGATTCAGCCAAATCATACTGCGCCAACATTATGTGGCCGCCCCTGTATCAGGTGACGCCAGCGTCTGTATGGAGAGCAGTATGATAGCGATAAAAAAAGTCCTGTATATGTCCGTCCCGCTTCTGATGGTCGTGACGTCCGGCGCGCAGGCGGATGATGGCTCCGCGTCCGATTCCTTAACCGTCGGGCTGGGGGGACAGTATGCCCCACGTTACTCAGGCTCAGACAAGCAGGTGTGGCAGGTGGTTCCAGTGCTGCAGGGTCGTAAAGGCGCTTTCTTTATTGATGCGCAAAAAGGGGTGGGATATGACCTGCAAAACGACAGCGGTTGGTACTTCGAACACACGCTGGGCTATGACTTCGGAAGGGCTGAGAAAAATTCTGGCTGGCGTGAGGGCGCAAACAATCTGAAAGGGATGGGGGACATTGATACCACCCTGAATACCGGCCTTGCAGTGGGCTGGCAGGCCGCGCCCTGGCTGAGTGTGGAGGGGAAAGCGACGCTGCCTTTAACGGACAGCCAGGGGGCCAGCTATCAGGCCTCCGTGACGCTAGTCCCCGTACAAAATAACCAGGATACGGTCGCCTTTCAGTCTGCGGCCCTGTTTGGCGACAGCCATTATCTGAATACCTGGTATGGGGTCAGCGAGCAGCAGAGCCGCCGCAGCGGATATCGCCGCTATTCAGCGCCGGGTGGATTTTATGGCGTCGAAACCAGTCTGACCTGGAGCCATCAGTTCGATGCCCACTGGGGGACGGTGCTGAGTGCGGACTATACCTGGCTTGGCGACCATGCCAATGATAGCCCGATTGTGATGCGGCGCAATGAGGGGTCTGCAACCGCCGCTATCACCTGGACATTCTAATTCGCGGAGCGCGATGTGGGCGAGGGGATTATTTCTTCTTATCCATCATCGCTTTTAAATCGGCAAACGGGTTAAACGTGGCGACGCCCACGTCTTTTTGGGCGTCTTCACCGGCGACCACAGTGGTGCCGTACTGATCCGCTTCGGTGTATTTCGAATGTTCGTGATCATGGCAAAACAGGCACAGCAGCTCCCAGTTGCTGCCATCTTCCGGGTTGTTGGTATGGTCGTGATCGATATGGTGAACCGTCAATTCACGCAGGTTGGAATAGACGAACTCCCGCGAGCAGCGTCCGCAGACCCAGGGATAGATTTTTAATGCTTTTTCGCGATAGCCGCTTTCCAGTCGCGCGTAGTTTTTAGGGATCAGAGCCATTGCCGGTTTTACCTGCCATGAAAAAAGTGGGGGATATTATATCCCATTATGAAGCGGAATGACGAACCGCTCAATTCCGTCAATTTATTTGACGCTTTCCGTTAAATAAACGGCATTTATTCTCACCGGGTAATGCGTAAAGTAGAGAGAACGCAACGCATTATCAGGACACACTGTTATGAAAAAGATCGGGTTTTTATCATTTGGTCACTGGACGCCTTCTCCGCAGTCCGGCACGCGTTCGGCGGCTGATACGCTGCTGCAGTCCATCGACCTGGCCGTGGCGGCCGAAGAGCTGGGGGCAGACGGCGCGTATTTCCGCGTGCACCACTTTGCCCGACAGCTTAGCTCGCCGTTCCCCCTGCTGGCCGCAATCGGCGCCAAAACGAAAACCATCGAAATCGGTACCGGCGTGATTGATATGCGCTATGAAAATCCGATGTACATGGCTGAAGATGCGGGCGCGGCGGATCTGATTTCCGGCGGTCGTTTACAGCTTGGCATCAGCCGGGGCTCCCCGGAGCAGGTCATTGATGGCTGGCGTCATTTCGGCTATGTCCCGCAGGAAGGGGAAAACGAAGCGGACATGGCGCGCCGTCATACCGAGGTGCTGCTTGAGGTACTGCGCGGCGAAGGGTTTGCAAAGCCGAATCCACAGCCGATGTTCCCAAATCCTCCGGGGCTGCTGCGCCTGGAGCCTTATTCAGAAGGTTTGCGGGAGCGTATCTGGTGGGGTGCCGGTTCGAATGCGACGGCCGTATGGGCCGCAAAGCTGGGAATGAACCTGCAAAGCTCAACCCTGAAAGACGATGAAACCGGCGAGCCGTTCCATATTCAACAGGCAAAACAGATCCGCGCGTACCGCCAGGCCTGGCAAGAGGCCGGGCATGCGCGTGAGCCGCGCGTCTCGGTCAGCCGCAGTATTTTTGCCCTGATGGACGACCGCGACCGGATGTACTTCGGCGCCAGCCGCAACGACAGCGACAGCGTGGGGTATCTCGATGAGAAAACGCGCGCGATCTTCGGACGCAGCTATGCCGCAGAGCCTGACAAGCTGATAGAGCAGTTGAAAAAGGACGAGGCGATTGCCGAGGCTGATACATTATTACTGACCGTACCGAACCAACTTGGTGTGGATTACAATGCGCACGTGATTGAGTCCATTCTCAAACATGTCGCACCGGCAATGGGCTGGCGCGATTAGGTATTCCGCCGTCAGCCGTGAGATCGTAATGGAAAATCTGGCCCTCTGGTATCGCCGTTTTGGCGAGCCAGAATCTGTTCTGCAACCTGAAACCGCGTCGACGGGCGCGCTTGCACCGGGGCACCTCCGAGTGCGAATGCTGTTTGCGCCGGTGAACGCGTCCGATCTCATTCCCATTACCGGCGCCTATCGCCACAGAACTCCGTTACCCGCCGTCGCGGGGTATGAAGGCGTCGGCGTTGTCATTCAGGCGCCCGCGTCGTTTGCGCATCTGGAGGGTAAACGCGTTCTGCCGCTGCGCGGGCAGGGCACCTGGCAGCGCTATGTCGATTGCCCGGCAGAGTATGCTATCCCCGTTCCGGACGATCTCGATTCATGCCTGGCCGCGCGGGCCTATATCAATCCTCTGGCGGCGCAGATGATGCTGACCCACTATCCACCGCAGGGAAAGCGGGTGCTGCTCACGGCCGCCGGTTCGGATTGCGCCGTTCTGCTCGGGCAGTGGGCGCGTCTGGCGGGGGCAGACGCGGTGTACGGTATTCATCGTTCGCCCGTTCACGCCGAGCGGCTGGCGGCGATGGGGATTGTTCCTGTCGCACAGCATGACATGCAGAAGAACGCCAGCGTCGCCTCGCGTGCCGACGTCGTTTACGATGCAACCGGCGGGGCGCTTGCGGAAGCGATCCTGAACGTGATGCCTGAGCAGGGTATATTTGTCTGCTATGGGCTGCTCTCCGGGCAGACCTTCCGCCAGCAGCGGCCCCTGCCTCGCGTGGCGTGGTTCCATATTCGTAACTATCTGGACAGGCTCAGCGCTGAGGCGTGGCGCGCGGAGTTCGATCAAATCTGGCCCCGGATGCGCGCCAGCGAGTACAGCCCCGGTACGGTATACCCTCTGACGGACTGGCAGAAGGCGCTCAGGGTTTATCGGGAAGGCGGAAGGGCAAGCAAGCCCCTCCTGTCGATGGCGGAATGACGGCTACTGATGGCTCATATCGCTCAGCAGTACGGCGATGCTTTGCCCGCCCGCCGTCTGTTCCAGACCAATCTTCACGATGATGGTCAGCGGAACGGAGAGCAGCATGCCTACGGGGCCGAGCAGCCAGCCCCAGAAAATCAGGGACAAAAAGACGACCAGCGTCGAAAGCCCCAGCCCGCGTCCCATCATTCGTGGTTCAAGAATATTACCGAATACCAGATTAATCGCCAGATAGCCGGCCAGCAGAATCAGCGCATCATAAAACCCGCTGAACACCAGCACCTGAAGAATAGGGGGGATCGCCGCCAGCACGGAGCCGATGTTGGGAATGTAGTTGAGCGCAAACGCCAGTAACCCCCAGACGAACGCAAAGCGAACGTCCAGCGCCACCAGCATTCCCCAGACCACCACCCCGGTAACCAGGCTAATGGCGGTTTTCAGTACCAGATAGCGGGAAACGCTGTCCAGCGCGCGCTGAATAGCCCCCATTCCTTCAACCGGACGAACCATAATTTGCTGTAACTTTGCGGGCAGCTGTGGCACCTCCAGCAGCATGAACACGACCGTTAAAAACAGCAGGAAAATGGAGGTCATGGCATTGGAAAGCTGCGTCAGCAGGCCTGTGACAATCGTCATGGCCGCATTAGGGTCGATATATTTAAGAAGCTCCTCAACGGAGACTTCTATTCCCGCGCGCTGTAGCCAGGGCTCAAGCTGCAGCAGCGGTATCGCCAGCGAGGAGCGGTATTTCGGCAGCGTTCGCGCCAGTTCGTTCAGCGAGGTACCCAGATAAGCAACCAGTAACACCATGGCCAAAATAATGACGCTAATCAGCAGGGTAATGGCCAGCACGCGCGGGATGCGCAGCCGCGTCATGCGCTGTACCAACGGGTTAAGGATCACCGCAACGAACAGGGCCAGAATAAAGGGCACAATGATGTCGGCGGCAAAACGAACGCCCGTCAGTATGATCACCAGCATGCCCAGCATGATGACAATTTTTATCCCGTTCAGGGTAATAATGGGTTTAGCCACGGTGACTCCGAAAAACGCTTTTTCTTCATAATAAAGGGTAAACGCCCTGCAATAAACTAACCAAAATCAAACGGAATGGGTAAAGAATTGAAAAGACTTTGAGTAAAATCCTGGCTTATGGTACAAATCTAGCGTGTTCAACTACCGAGGACAATTTTCATCCGCAAAGACGAGAAGCAACAACGCGGATAATTGTAATTTTATGGACAATTTGTTCAGGACGTATTCTTCAAACAACACTGCTGTATTTACCACCTCCTTCTCCCTGCTTGCTGGTGAGCAACACTGGCGCACCGCACTATAGTTATCTCTTCTGCCTGAGCTGGCGCTACGCGCTTAGCTGTCTGATTTAATTTCATATTTTTTGGGTTTGCTGCATGCGGCGGGCCACGATGGATTATATTCTCAAGCAGGAGAAAAACATGTTTTACTGGATCTTATTAGCTCTGGCGATTGTCGCTGAAATTACCGGCACGCTGTCTATGAAGTGGGCAAGCGTCAGCGAGGGTAATACCGGTTTTATTTTAATGCTGGTGATGATTTCACTTTCTTATATTTTCCTTTCGTTTGCGGTAAAAAAAATTGCGCTGGGTGTGGCGTATGCGCTGTGGGAAGGTATTGGTATTTTATTGATTACGCTGTTCAGCGTCCTGATATTTGACGAAACATTAACAACAATGAAAATCGCAGGATTAACGACGCTGGTTGCGGGCATCGTGCTGATTAAATCAGGTACCCGTAAACCGACTAAACAGCAGAAGGAGCAGAACCATGCAACAGTTTGAATGGGTTCATGCGGCCTGGCTGGGCTTCGCTATCGTGCTGGAAATTTTCGCTAACGTTCTGCTGAAATTCTCCGACGGTTTTCGCCGTAAAATATACGGCCTGATGTCGATTGCCGCGGTGCTGGGAGCGTTTAGCGCCCTGTCACAGGCGGTCAAAGGTATCGATCTTTCAGTGGCCTATGCGCTGTGGGGCGGTTTTGGTATCGCCGCCACCCTGGCCGCCGGGTGGGTGCTTTTTGGGCAGCGTTTAAATAATAAAGGCTGGATAGGGCTGATATTGCTGCTTGCGGGCATGATCATGATAAAACTCGCCTGATCAATCGGTAACCCTTACTCACCGACAACTGCGCTGGCTTACTCTTTAGCCAGCGCTTCCAGCTTATCGCGAAAGCCGGTGACGGACAGGGCCCGGTTATCGGCTCGCCAGCGGTCTTTCGCCGCCGGGGCGGAGCTTTGAACGCCAATCAGCTGCCAGCCGTTATCGGTTTTCAGCATCAGCGGTGAACCGCTGTCGCCCGGCAACGTATCGCACTGGTGCGAAAGCACGCTGGTTTGTGCCCAGCCCGTCACGATACAGTCCGTGTGGGTGTAGAGCGCATCCAGATGATCGACCGGATAGCCAGACTGCGTCACCTTGCGGTCGGCGGCTTTCAGCGCGGCGGTCAGCGCCGCTTTATCTCCGTCAAACAGGGGCAGCGGCGTAATACCCGAAGGCGGGTAGCGTAAAATAATCAGGCCAAAATCCCATGAGGCTGCCGCGGGCGGCACTATCCAGCCGTCACCATCCGGCTTCAGGCGCTTCCCGAGAGAAGGATCAACCCGGCCTTCAATGCCGTGGATTTCATAGCGCCAGATCCCTTTTTGCGACACAAATCGTAAGGCTACCGCTTTGTCTGGCTTACCGTTGGGCGGCGTCAACAGGCAGTGGCCCGCCGTCAGAGCTAATTGCGGGGTAATCAGGGTTGCAGTACACAGGTTACCGCTGGCGGTTTCCAGTTGCCCGATCGCATCCCAGGGGGCCTGGGTAGGGTCGGAGACGCGAGTACGATCGTCATGACCGAAAAAAAGCGTCTTTAGCTCTTTCGCGCTAATGGCACCATCATCGCCATCATCCGCCTGTGAGAATCCAGAAAAAAGGCCAAACGTTCCCAGCAACAACACAACAGATTTACGCATATCACACTCTGGTGGGGGTAATTATGATTATTAAAAGTGAACCCTATGAAAATACTATAGACGGGACGGCGCTAAAGTGGGAGTAAAATCAGCGTGCTACAGTCAGGAAAGATAAAAATGGCTTGCGATGAGCGCGCATAAAATAAGCAGGATCAGAATCAGCTCAAACCGATAGCGTCGCAGCATACGCCCTCCGGATAAAAAAAACGGCGCAGAACCTTTTCCGGTTCAGCGCCGGTTTACCAACGTGCCCCGCAGGGCACGGTTAAGCTTGTACTCTTACGCAGCTGGCTGTGCAGCTGGTTTAGCAGCTTCGTGTTTTACTGCTTTTTTGTGATGCTTTTTCGCCGCCTGGGCTTTTTGCTCTACGGCTGGTTTAGCGGCTTTTTTGTGGTGCTTTTTCGCAGCCTGGGCTTTTTGCTCTACGGCTGGTTTAGCGGCTTTTTTGTGGTGCTTTTTAGCCGCCTGCGCTTTTTGTTCTGCAGCCGGTTTAGCGGCTTTATGGTGTTTCTTGTGATGTACGGTTTTTGCTGGCGCCGCGGTGGTCGTTGCAGCAGGTGCCGCAGCCGCTGGTGCAGCGGTGGTTTCAGCAGCGAACGCAGCAGAAGACAGACCCATAGCAGCGGCAACAACCAGAGCTAATACTTTTTTCATGTTCATACCCTCGAATTTGGTTTTTCATTTAACCCCACTGCGGGGCCGTTGAAATAACTATATCCCTGTAAATTCGGGGTTTCCGTGAGTGATTGGTATCGGCGTGTAACCATATGTACAAGGCCGGGGTTCTGCACGGACGCCCCCCTCTCCCTTGAGGGAGAGGGCTGGGGTGAGGGGGAACATACGGCTCTTTTACTTGAGGTCCCTCACCCCCGGCCAAACAGATTACAAATAGCGCGAGGTCAGATGTTCGCGGAAGTAACGAATATTCAGATCCTCGCCCGTCGCCTGGGTGATTAACTGCGACGTGCTGAAGCGGCTGCCGTGCTGCCAGATGTTCTGACGCAGCCACTCAAAGAGGGCGGAAAAATCGCCTTCGGCGATGGAAGCCTGCAGTCCCGGAAGCGCGGTCTTTGCCGCATGGAACAGCTGCGCGGCATACATCGCGCCCAGCGTGTATGACGGGAAGTAACCAAACCCGCCGTCGGTCCAGTGGATATCCTGCATGCAGCCGTTGCGGTAGTTGTCTTTGGTGGATAACCCGAGCCAGGCCTGCATTTTTTCATCCCACAGGGCGGGGATATCGTCCACCTCGATCTCGCCGTTGATCAGCGCGCGCTCAATCTCATAGCGCAGCACCACGTGTGCCGGGTAGCTCACTTCGTCCGCATCGACGCGGATATAGCCAGGCTTAACGCGCTGGTTCCAGGCAATAAAGTTCTCTTCGCTAAACGCTGCCTGGCTGCCAAAGCGGGCATGTACCGCAGGGAGGAGGTGCTTGAGGAAGGCTTCGCTGCGCCCCAACTGCATTTCAAAGAACAGGCTCTGGGATTCATGGATCGCGGTTGAGCGGGCGAGGGCGATGGGCTGGCCTGCCCACGTACGCGGCAGGTTTTGTTCATAGCGCGCGTGTCCGGTTTCGTGGATCACGCCAAACAGCGCGCTGAGCAGTTCGTCTTCATCATAGCGTGTGGTGATCCGCACGTCTTCCGGAACGCCGCCACAGAACGGGTGCGCGCTTACGTCCAGCCGTCCGCTGTTAAAATCGAAGCCGAGCATCTTCATGGCTTCCAGACCCAGCTCGCGCTGGGTTGCCGTCGGGAAGGGGCCCTGCGGCGGAACGAACGACCGCTGAGCCTGTTTCTCCACCGCGCTTGCCAGCAGGTCCGGCAGCCAGGTTTTCATATCGCCAAACAGCACGTCCAGGCGGGCGCTGGTCATGTCCGGCTCAAAAATGTCCAGCAGCGCGTCGTATGGCGTACAGCCTTTAGCTTCGGCGCGCAGGCGGGCCTCTTCGCGGCTGAGTTTCACCACTTCTTTCAGGTTGGCGGAAAAGCCCTGCCAGTCGTTGGCGGGGCGCTGTGTGCGCCAGGCGTGCTCGCATTTGCTTCCCGCGAGCGATTTGGCTTCCACCAGCGATTCCGGCAGCAGGGTCGCCTGCTGGTAGTGGCGCGTCATTTCGCGCAGATTAGCCTGTTCAACGTCGTTCAGATCTTCTCCTGCTGCGGCCGCTAACAGATCGCCGACTTTTTTATCGGTCAGGATCTGATGTTGCAGAACGCTCATTTCCGCCAGCGCTTCACCGCGCGCGGCGCTGCCGCCTGGCGGCATCATGGTGAACATGTCCCAGTTGGCGATGGAGGAGAGGTGCGAGAAGCGGGAGAGACGCTGGAAGGTTTTGACAAGTGATTGATAGGCTGATGTTTTTTGCAATTCTTATTTCCTCATGCCAGGGATGTGTTTCATGGAGCATACAATGAAACAGACCAAATTCCCCAACATTTCCCACACAGAGGAAATCTGTGCCGATCTCCTCCGTTGAAACCGTCCCCGGCATTCCGGGAGACGGTTTTCGGTGGGCACTCAGGACTTATCACGCATAACCTGTTGCAGGATCGCCAGCGCCTGGGTGAACTGGGCATCCGGAATCGTCAGCGGATAAAGGAAGCGGATCACGTTGCCGTACTGGCCGCAGATCAACAACAGCAGGCCCTGGGCGAGCGCCTTTTGCTGGATCGCCTGCGCGATGGCGGCCGAAGGTTCACGGCTCTCGGGGTCAAAAAACTCCGCCGCAATCATCGATCCTCTTCCCCTTATTGCCACGAGCGCAGGAAAGCTGCCCTGAATCTCCTCCAGCGTGGCTTTCAGTCGATCGCCCAGATGGCAGGCGCGGGCGCACAGTGACTCGTTGTCGATAATATTCAGCACCGCGTGCGCGGCAGCCACCGCCAGCGGGTTGCCTGCATAGGTTCCTCCCAGACCGCCGGGAGCCGGCGCGTCCATGATTTCGGCGCGGCCCACCACGCCGGACAGCGGCATTCCGCCTGCCAGGCTTTTCGCCATCGTCATCAGGTCGGGCTTGTCCGCGTAGTGTTCCATGGCAAACAGTTTACCCGTACGGGCGAAGCCGCTCTGCACTTCGTCAGCAATCATCACGATCCCGTGCTCATCGCAGATGCGGCGGATGGCGGCCACCAGCTCTGGCGGGGCGACGTTGAATCCGCCTTCACCCTGGATGGGTTCAAAAATAATCGCCGCCACCTGTTTCGCCTCAATATCCGCTTTGAACAGGCGCTCTATCGCCGTGATGGCATCCTGCGTCGTAATGCCGTGCAGCTCAGAGGGATACGGCACGTGATAAACCGACCCGGGGAACGGACCAAACCCCAGCTTATAGGGCGCGACCTTGCCGGTTAAGGCCATGGTCATATAGGTTCGGCCATGAAAGCCTCCCCCGAAGGCAATCACACCCGGTCTGCCGGTGTGGGCCCGGGCGATTTTAATGGCATTTTCCACCGCTTCCGCGCCCGTTGTGAAGAACGCCGTCTTGGCCGGGCCCTGCACCGGGGCCAGCTCGTTAAGTTTTTCGGCTAAGGAAACGTAGCTTTCATACGGCACAATCTGGTAGGCCGTGTGGGTGAACTGGTGAAGCTGTTTTTCCACTGCGGCCACCAGTTCAGGGTGACGATGGCCGGTATTCAGTACCGCTATCCCGGCGGCGAAATCAATATAGTCATTGCCTTCCACGTCGGTGAGGGTGGCATTCTCCGCCGTGCGGGCAAAGAAATTACACATTACGCCTACGCCGCGCGGGGTGGCAGAAAGTCTGCGTTGATGAAATTCCTGGTTACTCATGTCAGATACCCTTTTGTCGAAACGATCATACGCCAAGACGATCGCGCAGGCTGTAGTACGCCGCGCCCATCGCCGTAAATGGAATCCGCAGGCTGCGACCGCCCGGGAAGGGATAGTGCGGGAGGTTGGCAAACGCATCAAAGCGCTCAGCGTCACCGCGCAACAGTTCCGAGATCAGCCGTCCGGCCAGGTGGGTGCAGGTCACGCCGTGACCGCTGTAGCCCTGCATGTAATAGATGTTCTTGTCCAGACGACCAAACTGCGGCATGCGTGACAGGGTCAGCAGGAAGTTGCCCGTCCAGCGGTAGTCGATTTTGACGCCTGCCAGCTGCGGGAAGGTTTTCAGCAGCTTTGGCATCACCAGACGCACGACATCGTCCGGATCGCGCGCGCCATAGACTACGCCACCGCCGTACAGCAGGCGGTTGTCGGCGGTGAGACGGTAGTAATCCAGCAGGTAGTTGCAATCCTCCACGCAGTAGTTATTGGGGATCAGCGTGCGGACGACCGCTTCCGGCAGCGGGGCGGTGGTCACCACCTGGGTGCCGCAGGGCATGCTGCGTTTTGCCAGCTCCGGTTCTATCTTATCGCCCAGATAGGCATTCCCGGCGACGATCACATAGCGGGCCGTCACCTGGCCATGCTGCGTGCTCACCACGGCCGGGCTGGTGTGCTGAATGGCGGTCACCGGGGACTGTTCATACACCCGCCCGCCGTTGAGGCGAATGGCGTCCGCTTCGCCGATTGCCAGGTTCAGCGGATGAATGTGTCCCCCGCTGCGGTCCAGCAGCGCGCCGGTATAGCGTTCGCTGTCAACTTCCCGGCGGATGGCGTTAGCGTCCAGCAGCTCCAGCTGCGTGTTACCGTAGCGTTCCCAGTTGGCTTTTTGCTCCTCCAGCGTCTCCAGCTGCTTATGGTTTAGCGCCACAAACAGCCCGCCGGGACGATAGTCGCACTGGATCTGGTAGCGCTGGATACGCTCCCGGATGATTTCCCCGCCCTCAAACATCATGCTCCCGAGGACTCTGGCGGCATCGGGGCCGTAGTTTTTCTCAATCACGTCGATATCGCGGCTGTAGGAGTTAACCAACTGGCCGCCGTTGCGTCCGCTGGCGCCGAAACCGATGCGCGCTCCTTCAAGGAGCACCACGTCGTAGCCCATTTCGGCGAGATGCAGCGCGGAGGAGAGGCCGGTATAGCCGCCGCCCACCACGCACACGTCACAGCTGATCGACTCGTTTAGCGTCGGGAAAGGTTCGTAAGCGTTCGCGCTGGCCGCGTAGTAGCTGGTGGTATGTTCGGTCATGATTGAGGCTCCAGGGCAATCCAGATGGTTTTCAGTTCGGTAAATTTTTCCAGCGCGTGCAGGGACTTGTCGCGACCGTTGCCGCTCTGCTTATAGCCGCCAAAGGGTACGGTCATATCGCCGTCGTTATAGTTATTGACGAAGACCGAGCCTGCCTTCAGGCGGCGGCTCATGCGGTGCGCGCGGGAAAGATCGCGGGTCCATACCGCCGCGCCAAGCCCATATTCACTGTCGTTGGCCAGCGTTAAGGCTTCTTCTTCGGTTTTAAAACGGGTGACGACCAGCACCGGCCCAAAAATCTCCTCCCGGCACAGCGGGGAGGCTGGGTCGATGTCGACAAAAATGGTGGGACCCACTGCGGAAGGCCATGCTTGTTCCCGCCCGTCCAGCAGCAGCGTACCTTTCCGGGTTCCCTCGCGAATAAACGTGTGGACGGTATCGGCGTGCGCAGCGTCGATGAGCATTCCCATCGTGCTGTCGGGGTCGAGCGGATCGCCCGGCTGCCAGTGACGGGCCTGCGCTTTTAGCTTTGCCAGGAAGTCATCGGCGATGCTGTCTTCGAGCAGCAGGCGGGTACCGGCGATACAGACTTGCCCCTGGTTATAAAAAATCCCGGCGGCGGTCGCGCTCACGGCCTTGTCCAGGTCCGGACAGTCGGCAAAGATAATGTTGGCGCTCTTGCCGCCCGCCTCCAGCCAGACGCGCTTCATGTTGCTTTCTCCCGCGTCCTTCAACAGCTGCTTGCCGGTACGGGTAGAGCCGGTAAACGTCAGCACCTCGACCTCCGGATGCAGTGCCAGCGCCTGGCCCGCTTCGTGGCCGTAACCGCTTATCACATTCAGCACGCCGTCAGGCAGGCCCGCCTCTTTCGCCAGCCCGGCCAGCCGCAGGGCGGTGAGGGGCGATTTCTCCGACGGTTTCAATACCACGCTGTTGCCCGCGATCAGCGCCGGGCCCAGCTTCCAGCAGGCCAGCAGCAGCGGGAAATTCCAGGGGACGATGGCAGCGACAACCCCGATCGGCTCGCGCACGATCATCGCCAGCTCGCCTGGACCCGTAGGCGCCACTTCGCCGTAGACTTTATCCGCCGCTTCGGCGTACCAGCGAATGGCGCGAGCCGCGCCGGGAATATCGTCGCGCAGGCTGTGGCGGATGGGTTTACCGGTGTCCAGCGTTTCCAGTAAGGCCAGCTCTTCGCCGTGGCGTTCCATCAAATCGGCGAGCTTATTCAGCACGGCCTTGCGCTGCGCCGGAGACGCCTGCGACCAGTCACCGCGCTCAAATACCTCACGCGCGGCCTGAACTGCGCGGTCCACGTCCGCTTGCTTTCCCCGGGCCACGTTCGCCAGCGTCTGTTGGGTAGCAGGATTGACGGTTTCAAACGTGGCGTTATCGGCGGCGTCACAATAGGCACCGTTAATAAATAACCGGGTCTCAATGGCGCTGTTTTTTGCTTTATCCTGCCAGTAAGTCAGGTGCTGAAAATGCATATTCACTCCTTTCTTTCGCAATCAGATAAATAAAGGCATGGCCGTTTCAGGCAATACGAAGCCGTGAGGCATCCCGGGAATTAACCCGTTGAATGCCGACATTGATCGTTTTTATTTGTCCCGGCGTAAGCGTGCTTACGCCGGGACTGAGTGGTTATTAGAACGTGGTGGGGGTGTGGGCACTGATAATGCGGCAGATGCCTGCCGAGGTGTTGCTGAAGCTGTGCGGTATGCCGGTATTGATGGCATAGCTCTGCCCCGCAACCAGGTGATAAGGCTGGCCATTAATGGTCAGCACTATTTCACCTTCCAGTATCGTACCGATCTCCTCACCCTGGTGTTTGATCCTCTCTCCGGTCGTGGTTCCAGGCTGGTAAGTTTCAAAAATCATCGCCAGCGTACGGTTCGGATTTCCGTTATGAACCAGCTTCATCGAAACCCCCTGACTGCCTATTTCGATAAGGTCTTCCTGATTAATAACCACCTGCGGTTCATCAGGTTTTTCCGGTTCCGAAAAGAATTCCGAGAGCGACAGCCCATAAACTTTCAGCAGCTTTTGCAGCGTACTGATGGCAGGACTGACTTTGTCCTGCTCAATGGTGCTGATGGCACTGTGTGTTAACCCAGACAGTTCGGCGGCACGCCGCTGCGAGAGACCCAGCTGCTGGCGGATCTCAGACAGACGTTTCCCTGGCGCCAGTCCGTCATCGCTCATAGTTGCATTTCCTTTACGGTAGAGGTCAAAGCCGTTGCTTCTCGGCAATGTGGCTTTGACAGGCGGTGATAAAACCTTCAAACAACATGCGTGACAGGGCGTACTCGCTGCTGTTCCATTCGGGGTGCCATTGCACGCCGAGGGCAAAAGGGTGGTCCTGAACGCTGACCGCTTCGACCAGCCCATCCGTCGAGCGGGCCTCCACGCGAAGCCGTGGTCCTAACGTTCGTGCACCTTGCCCGTGTAACGAGTTTACCCAAAATGTGTTACAGCCTGGTATTAATTGAGACAGCAGTCCTCCCTCCTGAACCTGAACTTCATGAGACGGGGCGTATTGTAGCTCAACCGGCAGTTCAGGGTCTTCCCGGTGCTCAAGCAGGTCGTTCTGCTCGAACAGGCGGCGATACAGCGTCCCTCCCGTCGCAACAACCATTTCCTGCAGCCCCCGGCAGATGGCGAAAATGGGGATGCGCCTTTCGAGCGCGGCACCAATCAGCGCCATACTCAGAAGATCTCGCCCGGGATCGGCGTCAGGCTCATCGCCGTTTTCACCATAAAGGTGCGGCTGAACGTTACTTGGGCTGCCCGGCAGGTAAATCCCGTCCAGGGTGGGCAGCAGAGCGGTAAGTAGCTCTGGCTCTGCCAGCGCATGCGGTAAGGCAATGGGTAAGCCCCCCGCGTTAATAATGGCATTCAGGTACTTTTCTTGCAGGGTCTGGGTCTCATGACCCTTAAGCCTGTTTCTGCACATCACCACGCCAATAACTGGCTTGTTCATTATATTTTCCATGATCGCCCTCACAAAGTGGACTAAATTTAGGCCATTTTCGCCTGTGAAACGGCCTTTTCGTTCAATATTTTCTCAATCTAGCAACGAGATCTGCCTTTTGCAAACTTAATTTAACATTTGACAAACATTTTATTTGCATACAGATTCGATAGGGTGGACATTATATTTGACAGTCCAGAGCAGCGAACGCAAATCCCAAAAACGGTGGTAAATCATGGAAACCAATATCGTAGAAGTTGAGAACTTTGTGCAGCACACGGACGAGAGGCGGGGCAGCGCCTTTACGCAGGAAGTGAAGCGCTATTTAGAAAAGTATCCTGACACCCAGTTTATTGATGTCCTCCTGACCGACCTGAACGGCTGTTTTCGCGGCAAACGTATCCCGGTTGCCGGACTGAACAAGCTTGAAAAAGGCTGCTATTTCCCGGCATCGGTTTTCGCCATGGACATTTTGGGTAACGTCGTGGAAGAGGCGGGGCTGGGGCAGGAGCTCGGCGAGCCGGACTGTATCTGCGTACCGGTACCGGGCACCCTGACACCGTCCGCCGCCGACCCGGAATACATTGGTCAGGTGCAGCTCACCATGGTTGATGAAGATGGCGCTCCCTTTGACGTTGAGCCGCGGAATGTACTCAACCGACTCTGGCAGCAGCTGCGCCAGCGCGGTCTGTTCCCCGTGGTAGCGGTAGAGCTGGAGTTCTATTTACTTGACCGTCAACGCGATGCCGACGGCTATCTGCAGCCTCCCTGCGCGCCGGGCACCGACGTGCGTAACACGCAGAGCCAGGTCTACTCGGTAGATAACCTGAACCACTTTGCTGACGTGCTGAATGACATTGACGAGCTGGCGCAGCTGCAGCTGATCCCCGCCGACGGGGCGGTGGCTGAGGCCTCCCCGGGCCAGTTTGAGATTAACCTGCACCATACGGAAAACGTGCTCGACGCCTGCGATGATGCGCTGGCGCTAAAGCGTCTCGTCAGGCAGATGGCGGAAAAACATAAGATGCACGCCACGTTTATGGCAAAGCCGTATGAAGAGCATGCGGGCAGCGGGATGCATATTCACATCAGCATACAAAACAACAGAGGCGAAAACGTGCTCGCAGACGCCAGCGGCGAGGATTCCGCGCTGCTGAAACGCGCGCTGGCCGGGATGATCGATCTGATGCCGGCGTCCATGGCGCTGCTGGCACCTAACGTCAACTCCTACCGCCGTTTCCAGCCGGGAATGTACGTGCCGACGCAGGCATCATGGGGACACAATAATCGCACGGTTGCCCTGCGTATCCCCTGCGGCGATCGCCATAACCATCGGGTCGAGTACCGGGTGGCGGGAGCAGACGCAAATCCGTATCTGGTGATGGCGGCGATTTTTGCCGGCATTTTACATGGGCTGGATAACGATTTACCACTGCAGGAAGAAGTGGAAGGCAATGGTCTGGAGCAGGACGGGCTGCCGTTCCCGATCCGTCAGAGCGATGCGCTGTGGGAATTTATGCAAAACGATCATCTTCGCGAGCGGCTGGGCGAACGTTTCTGCCACGTATATCACGCCTGCAAAAATGATGAGTTACTGCAGTTTGAACGCCTGATTACCGAAACGGAAATTGAGTGGATGTTGAAAAACGCCTGATGACGAGCCCCGGTAAGGGGCCGCTTTGTTTCATCGCATACGTATCACCAAACGGCCTGCGCGGAGCCTGGCCTAACTGTTCGCTGGCATGCCAGCTATCTCCCGGGAGTCGCGTTATGGAGCGCAGGCGGCACAGGGATTTTCTTAACGACACTGTGTGACGAGGTAGGAAATGATGCAGATGTTCAACTATCCGCAGGGCGAAGGGGGCCAGTCAGGCGCCTGCTGTGAGTGCGAGCGAGAGATGCTGCGCTGGTACGATCGCGTATGTTCTTTACAACTACCCCCTTTGCTAAGCAGGTTTGCGTTAAGGACAACGCGATTGCAAACCACGGTAAGCATGGGGGGGACGGTTTATGGCGACTAACACCTCTCTTGATTCGCCGGGCATGGCCGGAAGAACCCGGCTGCGCAGTTCCCTCAAGCTCTGGCAGGTGGTCATGATGGGCCTGGCTTACCTCACCCCCATGACCGTGTTTGATACCTTCGGCATTGTGTCCGGTATCAGCAATGGCCACGTGCCCGCCTCGTATCTCCTGGCGCTGGCGGGCGTCATGTTTACCGCCATCAGCTACGGCAAACTGGTGCGTCAGTTCCCGGAAGCGGGCTCTGCGTATACCTACACGCAGAAATCGATCGGACCCCACCTGGGCTTTATGGTCGGCTGGTCATCGCTGCTGGACTATCTCTTCCTGCCGATGATCAACGTGCTGCTGGCGAAGATCTACCTTTCCGCGTTGTTCCCGGAAGTCCCTCCGTGGGTCTGGGTGGTGGGGTTTGTGACGATCCTGACGCTGGCGAACCTGAAGAGCGTTAATTTGGTCGCCAACTTTAACACCCTGTTTGTGCTGGTGCAGATCGCCATCATGGTGGTGTTTGTCATACTCGTGGTGCATGGCCTGCACAAGGGTGAGGGCGTCGGCACCGTCTGGTCGCTGCAGCCGTTTATCAGCGAGAACGCCCACCTGATCCCGATTATTACCGGCGCGACTATCGTCTGCTTCTCTTTCCTCGGCTTTGACGCGGTCACCACGCTGTCGGAAGAGACGCCAAACGCGGCGCGGGTGATTCCCAAAGCCATTTTCCTGACTGCACTGTATGGCGGGCTGATATTCATTGTTGCCTCGTTTTTCATGCAGCTCTTTTTCCCGACGATCGCGCGTTTCAAGAACCCGGACGCCGCGCTGCCGGAAATTGCGCTGTACGTAGGCGGCAAGCTCTTCCAGTCGGTGTTTCTGTGTACCACGTTTGTGAATACGCTCGCTTCAGGCCTGGCCTCGCACGCCAGCGTCTCACGCTTGTTGTATGTGATGGGGCGTGACAACGTCTTTCCGGAGCGGGTGTTTGGCTATGTGCATCCGAAATGGCGGACTCCGGCTCTGAACGTCATTATGGTAGGGATAGTGGCACTGTCGGCCCTTTACTTTGATCTCGTGACCGCGACGGCGCTGATCAACTTTGGCGCGCTGGTGGCATTTACGTTTGTTAATCTCTCGGTGTACAACCATTTCTGGCGGCGTAAGGGGCTGAACAAAACGTGGAAAGATCGGTTCCACTATTTCCTGCTGCCACTCATTGGTGCCGTAACGGTCGGCGTGCTGTGGATAAACCTCGAAGCGACGTCCCTGACGCTTGGCCTCATCTGGGCGGCGCTGGGGGGCCTTTACCTGGCATGGCTAACGCGCCGTTTCCGCAAACCACCTCCGCAGTTTGAAGCCGGTAAGATAGAGCAGGCCTGGGATTCCTGAACGTGAAACGGCACCAGTACGCTGGTGCCGTTTATCGGGATCGCTCATCTACCGGGCATCAGCCCGCAGGCTTACTATCTCAGACGTTTATGAAGACTTGCTCCCACCAGCAGCGCAGCGCACAGCATCAGCGCGATAAACCCGCCCACGCCGTTCCAGCCGTAGTGATGCCAGAACACGCCCCCGAGGGTCCCGGCGATGCTGGAACCCAGGTAATAGCTAAACAGATACAGCGACGATGCCTGCCCTTTGGCGCGACGCGCGCGCGGGCCAATCCAGCTGCTGGCGACCGAGTGTGCGGCGAAGAATCCTGCGGAGAAGAGCAGCATTCCGGCAAAAATCAGCCACAGGGAGGTGAAGAGCGTCAGCAGCAGGCCGACCAGCATCACCACCGTGAAGAACAGCATGACCGGGCCGCGGCCGAAGCGCGCGGTCATCGCCCCGGCTTTCGGCGAGCTCCACGTGCCGGTGAGATAGGCCACGGAAAGCAAACCTACAACGGCCTGGTTTAGATGCCACGGCGAGAGCATCAGGCGATAGCCAATATAGTTAAACAGCGTCACGAAGGAGCCCATCAGCAGGAATCCCATCAGAAACAGTCGCGGCAAACCTTTGTCGCGCCAGTGCAGGCGGAAGTTGATAAACAGCGTTTTTGGGCGCAAAGAGGTCGGGCGGAAATGGCGCGATTCCGGCAGAATTTTCCAGAACATCAGGGCTGATGCCAGCGCAAAACACCCGATTACCGCCAGCGCAATACGCCAGCTAAAGAAATCCGTGAAGACCCCGCTCAGCAGGCGTCCACTCATCCCGCCAATCGAGTTCCCGCTGATGTAGAGCCCCATAGAGAAGGCAACGAAGCTCGGGTGGATCTCCTCGCTGAGGTAGGTCATCCCGACCGCCGCTACGCCGCTGAGCGAGAGTCCAATCAGCGCGCGCATTACCAGAATACCGTGCCAGCTGGTCATCATGGTCGAGAGTAACGTGCAGACCGAGGCCAGCATCAGGGCGGTTACCATCACCGGTTTACGGCCAATGGCGTCGGACAGCGGCCCGGTAAAAAGCAGGCCAATCGCCAGCATGCCGGTAGAAACAGAGAGTGAAACGCTGCTGCTGGCAGGCGATACGCCAAACTCATGAGAGAGAACGGGCAGGATCGGCTGAACGCAATAGAGCAGGGCAAATGTTGCCAGACCGGCGGAGAAGAGCGCCAGCGTGACGCGCATAAACTGGGGGGTACCACGTTTAATGAACTGGACCGGCTGCGGTGCTCCGGGTAAATCATTGATATCTCTTGCCGGATCGATATCAATAGTAGTTGTACGACTCACACAGTTTCCTTGCTTAAACATCCCCGTGATTTCGGGTGACGGGTATGACCACCTGTTCAGGGTAGGAAAATGTAAATATTCTGTCTAATATATTAATAATCTCAAATGATACCTTAAAAATATGAATATCGAGCTGCGTCATCTTCGCTACTTTGTCGCCGTCGCTGAGGAGCTGCATTTTGGTCGCGCGGCGGCGCGGCTGAATATCTCTCAGCCACCCTTAAGCCAGCAGATTCAGATCCTGGAACAGCAGGTCGGGGCGCGCCTTCTGGCCCGCACCAACCGCAGCGTGAGCCTGACGGCGGCGGGGAAGCAGTTTCTGATCGACAGCCGACAAATCCTGAGCATGGTCGATGACGCCGCCGCCCGGGCGGAACGGCTTTATCTCGGGGAAGCCGGAGAGCTGCGAATCGGGTTTACCTCGTCCGCGCCGTTTATCAGCGCCGTCTCGCAGACGCTCTCGTCATTCCGCCGTCATTTTCCGGATGTGCATATTCAGACGCGCGAAATTAATACCCGCGAGCAGATTGCGCCGCTGAATGAAGGTGCGCTCGATCTGGGGCTGATGCGTAATACCCAACTGCCGGACACGCTGGCGTGGGAGGTGATCCTGCGCGAACCGCTGATGGCCATGATCCCGCTCGATCACCCGCTGGCGTCGCGTCCGGCGGTCTCGCTGGCAGAGCTGGCAAAAGAGCCGTTTGTTTTTTTTGACCCGCAGGTCGGAACGGGTCTGTATGACGATATTCTGGGGCTGATGCGCCGCTACGATCTGGCGCCGGTCATTACCCAGGAAGTGGGAGAGGCGATGACCATTATTGGCCTGGTCGCCGCCGGGCTGGGCGTGTCGATACTCCCGGCCTCCTTTAAGCGGGTACAGCTGCGCGAAATGCGCTGGGTTGCCATTGCCGAAGAGGATGCCGTTTCGGAGATGTGGCTGGTGTGGTCAAAACATCGCGAACAGAGTCATGCTGCGCAGCGCTTCAAACAGCAGTTAATCCAGGCCTCCGCAGCCTGATTTTTCCCGGGAAAACGGGTAAAAATGTGCGGTAAATCACATGGCTAAGTAAATATTTGACGACACCCATGGAAGTGCTTCACCATAGCCAATAGTTTATTTCGAAGCTCGAAAATAAGGGAGTACGAGGTGGTTGCTGATAGTCAGCCAGGGCATATTGATCAGATTAAGCAGACCAATGCTGGCGCGGTGTATCGCCTGATTGATCAGCTTGGTCCGGTTTCGCGTATCGATCTGTCGCGCCTGGCACAGCTGGCACCTGCCAGTATCACCAAGATTGTCCGCGAAATGCTGGAAGCGCACCTGGTTCAGGAGACGGAAATTCAGGAGCCGGGCAGCCGTGGCCGTCCGGCGGTCGGGCTGGTAGTTGAGACGGAAGCCTGGCACTACCTCTCACTGCGCATTAGCCGCGGAGAGATCTTCCTTGCGCTGCGCGATCTCAGCAGCAAGCTGGTGGTGGAAGACCGGCTTGAGCTACCGCTCAATGCCGAGGAGCCGCTCCTTGACGCGATTGTCTCGCACATCGATCGCTTCTTTATCCGCCATCAGCAGCGGCTTGAGCGCCTGACGGCGATTGCCATCACCATGCCGGGAATTATTGATACCGAAAACGGCATTGTGCACCGCATGCCGTTTTACGACGACGTCAAAGAGATGCCGCTGGGTGAGGTGCTGAAAAACCATACCGGCGTGCCGGTCTATATTCAGCACGACATCAGCGCCTGGACGATGGCGGAAGCGCTGTTTGGCGCGTCTCGCGGTGCGCGGGACGTCATTCAGGTGGTCATCGACCATAACGTCGGGGCGGGGGTGATCACCGACGGTCGTCTTCTCCACGCCGGCAGCAGCAGCCTGGTGGAAATCGGCCACACCCAAGTCGACCCGTACGGTAAGCGCTGCTACTGCGGGAATCACGGTTGTCTGGAGACGATTGCCAGCGTGGAAAGCGTGCTGGAACTGGCGCAGGTCCGGCTCAGTCAGTCCATGAGCTCCTCGCTGCACGGCCAGCCCTTAACGGTGGACTCCCTCTGCGCCGCCGCGCGCCAGGGCGATCTGCTGGCGAAGGACATCATTACCGGAGTGGGGAATAACGTTGGCCGCATTCTGGCTATCATGGTGAACCTCTTTAACCCGCAAAAAATCCTGATTGGCTCACCGCTCAGCCAGGCGGCGGAGATCCTTTTTCCGGCGATTACGGCCTGTATTCAGCAGCAGTCGCTTCCCGCCTACAGCAAAAATATTGCGGTAGAAAGCACTCAGTTTTCCAACCAGGGAACGATGGCCGGTGCGGCGCTGGTCAAAGATGCCATGTATAACGGCTCGCTGCTTATCCGCCTGTTACAGGGTTAACTCTTTTCCGCTGATGTAAGAAAAATTGCGCTATCTCAAGCCGGGTAGCGCACGCATCCCGTAGACTTCCCCCACTGAATTATTTACCTGGTTTATATTTTCGAAGCATACCCAAGAGGTGGAGTGAGTCATGCTTAAGCGTTTCTTTGTTACTGGTACAGATACCTCTGTCGGCAAGACCGTCGTATCCCGCGCATTGCTGCAGGCGCTGGCAGCAAGCGGTAGACGCGTTGCAGGGTTCAAACCGGTCGCAAAAGGGAGTAAAGAGACGCCAGAGGGATTACGTAATAAAGACGCCCTGGTGCTGCAAAGCGTCTCGTCGCTGGAACTGCCTTATCACGCGGTCAATCCCATTGCGTTAAGCGAAGAGGAGAGCAGCGTGGCGCACAGCGGCCTGATTAACTACTCCCTGTTGTCCGACGGGCTGGCGAACCTGAGCGAGCAGGTTGATCACGTGGTGGTGGAAGGGACGGGCGGCTGGCGCAGCCTGATGAATGACCTGCGCCCGCTCTCCGAATGGGTCGTGCAGGAGCAACTGCCGGTGGTGATGGTAGTGGGTATTCAGGAAGGGTGCATCAACCATGCGCTGCTGACGGCGCAGGCGATTGCCAATGACGGCCTGCCGCTGATTGGCTGGGTGGCAAACCGCATTAATCCGGGCCTCGCGCACTACGCTGAAATCATCGACGTGCTGAGCACCAAGCTGCCTGGCCCGCTGGTGGGCGAGCTGCCTTATCTGCCACGCGCCGAGCAGCGCGAGCTAGCGCAGTACATCGATCTCTCTGCCCTCGGTGGCGTGTTGACCGTAGATCGAGTCGTGGCGTAACGTCCGCGACAGCACGGACGCCATCACGCAGGCGACCAATAAACCGGGCAGTAAAAAATATTGCCCGGTCATTTCACTGACCATCAGCGCCGACATAATGGGCGCATGCGTGGTCGCGGCAAGTAGCGTTGCCATTCCTGCCAGCCCCAGCAGAATCGCCGTCTCAGAGCCCGGCAGCCATAGTGCGAACAGCTGCGCGAACAGCATCCCCGTTGCCATGCCGACAAACAACGTGGGCGTAAACACCCCGCCCGGCGCGCCCGAACCGCTGCTCGCCAGTACCGCCAGCAGCTTACAGATGAACACCCCGGCAATCACCGACAGCAGCGGCGGCGCGAGCAGAAAAGCCTGAACCACGCTGTAGCCATTCCCCCACACCTTCGGCGTCAGTAGAGACAGCAGCCCGACGATCAAGCCGCCGAGCGCCAGCTGCCACGGTGGCGAAAGCCTGAGGCGCAGGAAAAGCCCGTGGCTGAAGGCCATCAGCCACATCAGCAGCGGCCCGCAGAGACCCGCCAGCAGGCCCATGGCGACCAGCAGAGCATAATCGGCCGCGGTGAGAATGCCGCTCAGATGGACCGCGTAGAGCGTACCGGCGCCCGGAGCCAGAAGCTGCGTGGTGAGAAGCGCCACCACCGCCGCAATCACCACCGGACCGAGCGAGGCCAGCATCAGCGTGCCAAACAGAATCTCAGCGATGAACAGGCTTCCGGCTAACGGTGCATGGTAGGCGCTGGCCATCCCGGCGGCGGCGCCACAGGCGATCCAGAGCTTCCATTCCGATTTGGGCGTAAAACGACGGGCGAAAAAGGAGGCGGCGAGGGCGGCAAGCAGGATCATCGCACCTTCCCGGCCGATGGCGCTTCCGCTGGCAACGACCAGCAGCGAAGCAAGGGATTTAACGAGGCTGGCGCCGTAGTCAAACTGACCGTCGCCGGTCTCCAGCGCTTCCATATAATCGGTCGGGGCGTGGGGACGCTGGGCGGTCAGGCGCTGCCATCCCCAGAGCAGCAGTCCGGCAGCCAGCCCTCCAAGCGCAGGCGTTAGCGCGCGTCGCCAGGGTGAGAGCGACGCGGCGGCATTCACCAGGCTGCCGCTGTCGTTGCTCAGAAGCAGCCACTCCAGCAGGTACATGCTGTGGCGGAACGCCGCAACGGCCAGCGCGGCCAGCACGCCAGTTACGGTGGCAATCAGCAGTCGGCGAAACATCGCGCGGATGTCGTGGTAGGTATGAAGACGTTGCATGGGTCGCGTTTTAACGGGAACGATACGATATTGTGGCGGGAAAACGCGGGGTTAGCAAAAGGTCTGCGTGCGAAAAAGCCGGGCGATGCCCGGCCAGAAAGGTTAGCTGTCGCTATGAATATTCAGCGCCCGACGCGTACGCCCGGAGCTCAGGTACTCGGCAATATAGTCCTGCGAAATCTCGCCGTTATAGCGCCCGTCCTCATCCACGATCGGCATCCAGCTGGTATTACTCTCATACAGACGGGAAAGCACCACGCGCAGGTTGTCCTCGGCCTTGCCGGTCATGCGGAACGGATGCAGGATGTCGGCACAGGTGCCGCTGGCGTTACGCGCTTCGCGACGCTTCACAAAGCCCAGCGGTTTGCCGTGCTCGTCGACCACCGTAACGGCACGAATATCATTATCATCCATGGTCGCAAAAGCTTCGGGAAGCGGAGTAGAGCCCCGCACCGTAATGGTCGGCTGCTGGTCGGTGACGTCTCCCGCGGAGACCAGCAGCAGGCGCTTCAGCGTGCGGTCCTGACCGACAAACGAGCCGACAAACTCATTCGCCGGTTTCGCCAGCAGTTCATCCGGGCTGGCGCACTGCACGATTTTCCCCTGACGGAACACCGCAATACGGTCGCCGAGCTTCAGAGCTTCGTCGATATCGTGGCTCACCAGCATGACGGTTTTTTTCAGCTTGCGCTGCATTTCCAGAAACTGGTTCTGGATCACCTCGCGGTTGATCGGGTCCACCGCGCCGAACGGTTCATCCATCAGCAGTACCGGAGGATCCGCCGCCAGGGCACGGATGACGCCGATACGCTGCTGCTGGCCGCCGGACATCTCGCGCGGATAGCGGTGAAGGAACTTGTGCGGATCCATCGCCACCATGTCCATCAGCTCTTCGGCGCGGGTTTTGCAGCGCGCTTTATCCCAGCCCAGCATGCGCGGCACGACGGTGATGTTCTCTTCAATGGTCATGTTCGGGAACAGGCCAATCTGCTGGATCACGTAGCCGATGTTGCGGCGCAGGGTCACGGTGTCCATCCCGCTGGTGTCCTCGCCGTTAATCAGGATGTTCCCGCTGCTTGGGGTGATGAGGCGGTTAATCATCTTCAGGGTGGTGGTTTTCCCGCAGCCGGACGGGCCGAGCAGGACGCACATTTCCCCTTCAGGCACGTTCAGGTTGACGTTATCGACGGCCTTAAAGGTCTGGCCTCGCTTCTGTGAAAATTGTTTGGTGAGGTTTTCCAGTTTTATCATTATCGAATCCCCTTCGGAGTCAGAACCACCTGCAGACGGTGCAGCAGCCAGTCGAGTACAATCGCTAAAAGACAAATCATCAACGCGCCTGCAATCAGCATGCGAATATCGCTTCCGCCGATGCCGTTAAGCAGCAGAAGGCCCAGCCCACCCGCGCCAATCACGGCGGCGATTGCCATCACGCCGATGTTCATCACCACGGCGGTGCGAATCCCGCCGAAAATCACCGGCAGCGCCATCGGAATTTCCACCCAGCGCAGACGCTGCCAGAACGTCATGCCAATGCCGCGTCCGGCTTCGCGCAGGCCCGGCGGCAGGCTGTCGAGCGCCGTGTGGGTGTTACGCACAATCGGCAGCAGCGAGTAAAGAAACACCGCCGTAATGGCGGGCAGGGCGCCAATCCCCTGACCGATCAGCGAAAACAGCGGGATCATCAGGCCAAACAGCGCGATAGACGGAATGGTCAGCACGATGGTGGCTATCCCCAGCACCGGCGTCGCCAGCCACCTGTGGCGGACAATCAGAATGCCCAGCGGGACGCCGATGAGAATCGCTAAGCCCACGGCCAGCGCCACCAGCCACAGATGCTGCAGCGTCAGGGTTAACAGATAGTCCCAGTTGTCCAGAATGTAGTGAACGGTATCCATAGCGCCTCCTACAGCAGCTGTTTGCTACGCAGGAAATCGCGGGCGACCTGCTGCGGTGACTGATGGTCGATATCCACCTTTTTGTTCAGCTCGGTAATAACGTCGTTGTTGAGCTGGGCAGAGAGGGTATTGAGCGCCTCTTCCAGACCGGGATTGGCCTCCAGCGTGTCCTTACGCACCACCGGGGTGACCGCGTAGCTCGGGAAGAAGCCTTTATCATCCTCAAGCACCTTCAGGTCGAATCCTTTCACGCGCCCGTCGGTGGTGTATACCAGGCCGGCGTCAACGAAGCCGTCGCGCACCGCGTTATAGACCAGACCGGGGTCCATCTGGCGGATTTGCGGGCGGTCCAGATCCAGCTTATAGGCCTCCTGTAGGGGCTTCATGCCGTCGCTGCGCCCGGCAAACTCCAGGTCTAAGCCCAGCAGCCAATTTTTGTCCGGGTTGGTTTTACGGATCTGCTCAATCTTCGCCACCATCTCCGACATGGTGTTGATATGTTCCGCCTCGGCGCGCTTGCGCTGCATGGCGAAGGCATAGGTGTTGTTCATGTCGGCGGGGTTGAGCCAGACCAGACCGTGCTTCGCGTCGAGGCGCTTCACCGTCTCGTAAGATTCCTGAGGCGACATGCGCTTATTGATGTGGTTGAAGATGATCAGCGACGTACCGGTGTACTCCCACGTCATATCAATCTGCTTGTTGATCATCGCGTTGCGGGAGATCACCGTGGCGATATTGGTTTTTGGCTGAACCTGGAAGCCTTTTTTTTGCAGGTACTGCACGGTCATCGCCGAGAGAATGTGCTGCTCGGTAAAGCTCTTGGTCGCCAGAATCAGCGGGGCTGCCATCGCCTGGCCGGTGAACAGCGCCGCGGCACACAGCGCCGTCAGGCTGGAAAACAGTCTCATAGAAGCTCCTTGTTATTGTTATCGAGCGAGATGGGGGCTCATCACGCGACCCAGCGCGGCCAGCAGGGTGTCGAGGATCAGGGCGAACAGAGCGGTGGCCGCCGCGCCGAGGATCAGGGTCGGGAAATCGTTCAGGTAAATGCCCGGGAAAATCAGCTCGCCGTAGCTGCTGGCGCCAATCAGGAAGGCCAGCGGAGCGGTACCGACGTTAATGGCCGTGGCGATGCGGATCCCCGAGAGCATGACCGGCCATGCGTTGGGCAGTTCAACCTGGCGCAGGCGCTGCCATTTGGTCATCCCAATCCCGTTTGCCGCTTCCAGCAGCGACGCAGGGACCGAGCACAGCCCGGCGTAGGTATTGCGCACTATCGGCAGCAGCGAGGCGAGGAACAGGGCGATGATGGCAGGCGTATCGCCGATGCCAATCACCACCATCGCCAGCGCCAGCACCGCCAGCGGGGGCAGGGTGTTGCCGACGTTGAAGATTTGCATCACATATTCGGCGACGCCTCGCGCGGCCGGTCGGCTCAGCAGAATCCCGGCCGGAATGCCCACCAGCAGGGCAAAAAACATCGAGGAGAAAACCAGAATCATGTGCTGTTGCCCGAGGTAAATCAGGTCAACCTGTCGCGCCTTGATTGTCTCAAGCCCAATACCCCAGACGAGGAGGGCGAGGACCACGATAATGGCGCCGACAAACAGCAGTGAACGTTTGAGTAATGGGTGCATTGCGGTGTGTCTCCCTGTGCGCATGCGTTATAGCAACCACCGGTTGCCTGTTGTTATGCCATGTTTCGGCAGGGGTAATTGAGCTATAGCAAGCGTTTGGGAAGGGTTCCAGCGAAGGGGGAAAATCAGTAACCCTATGAAATTAGTGACAACCTTAATTAAAGCCTTACGGCGTAAGGGCTGGTTGCGTGTCAGGCAGAATAGTCCTAAAGCGAATTTGCACAAGTGACAGTGTCACAAAATACAGGGCCCTTACGCCGATGTCATCGTTATTTACAGAGGGGGGCACGAACCCGGCGAACGCGAACCGAGATGCTAATGATAGAAAAAATGGCTACAATCGCGAGCATCAGCCCCAGCGCCAGCATGGCGTTAAACCCAATCCACCTGAACAGCAGCAGCCCCGCGATACCGCCCGTAATAAACGAGAAAAGGGTGGTTAAGTGGGTCTTGAGCTGACTTTTTTGCGCTGCGGTATCCTTCGAGTAATCCCTGCGAAGCATCGCCACCAGCACGGAGGCCAGTGATATTCCCGCATCCGTCAGGGTGCCGGTAATGTGCGTCGATCTTACCCGCCCTCCGGAGAGCTGCGTCGAGGTCGAATTATGAATGCCCATCAGGCCGCACAGGAAAATAATAATCTCGCGGTTGCTCG
The DNA here is from genome assembly GCF_058354905.1 of Enterobacter sp. ECC_219_Taxon_10. NCBI lineage: Bacteria > Pseudomonadati > Pseudomonadota > Gammaproteobacteria > Enterobacterales > Enterobacteriaceae > Enterobacter > Enterobacter sp. ECC_219_Taxon_10. The sequence goes on from NZ_CM178005.1 coordinate 2,225,474, forward strand.
TGAGGGCGTGGAAATACATTTCGTAGAGAGATACGCCGGTCAATAATATCCCCTCGACGAAAAGGATTTGGCAAAAAACCAGCCGGATATTATGGATAATCCCCCATAACACAATGAGACGCGCAAGGATTGCGCCTGCAACAAAGGAGAGAATGATCGAGCCAAAGAAAATGATATCGCTCAGATCGGTGGAGGAGACTTCGCTGGATAACTGTGAGGTGTTGCCGGTCATGTGAGAGGGGAAGAAGCCAAACGCCCCAAGGGCGATGGCGTTCAGTAAACCTGCCGAGGTCGCCAGCCAGAGAGCAAGCCGGCGATCCTCCTTATGCGTTCGTTCTTTCTTGAGTCTAATCAGCAAGAATACCTCCGGGTTGAGCTTTGCCTGAATAGTCAGGCTAGCAAAGCGGTGCAACGGGCTGTCCAGGATATGGCTTAATTATTATTCCCTCTGACGCCAATCAGGGTTTAGTAATTAAATAAAATATCCTTGCTCAAGGTGGGGGCGTAAATACTTTATATCATGCCGTTATTGCCGTGACGCAAAAACGCCGGGCGCTGGTTAAGACGTTCAAACCAGGCCTCAATCGCCGGCACGTCGGGCTTGTCAAACGGCGTCATCTTCCAGCGATTCACCGACAGCCCAAGCACCACGTCCGCAAGGGTAAACGTCTCTCCCGCCGCAAAGGCCCCGGTGCGCTGCAGCTGGTTTTCCAGAATGGTGATGCAGTGGTTCCACTCTTTTATTCCCGCCGCAATGCGCGCAGGGTCGTTAAAGTCCGGGTTTTTTCGTCCCAGCGCCGGGAAGACATAGCGCCAGGCGTTATTGAATTCAGTTGCCTGCCAGTCCATCCAGCGCTCAACGTTGGCGCAGGCCTGCGGCTCTGCAGGCAGCAGATCGTGACGTCCGGCCTTGCGCACCAGATAGCGGCAGATGGCGTTGGACTCCCACAGCACGAAATCGTCATCCATCAGCACCGGCACCATGGCGTTGGGGTTCAGCGCGCGGAAGTCATCCGTTTCTGTTGAGGCAAAACCGCTGCCGTAGTCTTCCTGCAGATAAGGGATGCCCGCTTCTTCACAGGTCCAGAGCACTTTACGAACGTTGATGGAGGTGGTTTTACCGAGGATGTTAATCATGACGCCGCTTCTCTTCAGGGGGATTAATCACTTAAAAACAATACACCCTTTGCGCGAAGAGGGAGGGGTAATATTGAGTGAGGAGTGCTCTGTACGGGCAGGTCTGCGCGTTTTAAGCGGAAACGTTACGTCTTCAGGGTGCGTAATGTGGGTTATTCCGCGCCGTTTTCTCCAGAGGCGCCTGCTTGCTTAATGCAGGGAAAAAATTTAGGCTAACATCAGAGATATGCTTGCTCATTAAAGGCTTAGAAATGGAAAAAATAACCCCTGAATATACGTCCGTTGACTTATCTCGTTGGGCAAGGAAAGAACATTTTGAGATATTTCAGGGCTTTGCTCAATCGACATTTAATCAGACGGTTTTAATTGATATTACTGCGCTGTTAAAACATATCAAAGCGGTGGGCTGGAAATTTTACCCGACTATTATTTTTCTCATTTCGAAAATCGTCAACAGTCATCCGGAGTTCCGTATGGCTATGAAGGACAATGAGCTTATTATATGGAACGAAGTCCATCCAAACTATACCATTTTCCATAATGAAACAGAGACCTTTTCATCATTATGGAGCCATTACGATGGCAATATTCAGCACTTCCAGAACACCTATACTGAAGACATTGCACGCTACGGTAATAATCTTGCTTATTGGCCTAAAGAAGAATCCCGGGAGAATATCTTTTTCATATCAGGTATTCCCTGGGTAAGTTTTACCAGCTTTAACGTCAACGTTGCACACATGAAGAACTTTTTTGCCCCTATGTTTACGCTTGGAAAATACTACGAACAAGATGGCAAAGTATTATTGCCCCTCGCCGTTCAGGTTCATCATTCCGTGTGCGATGGTTTCCATGTGGCAAGACTGTACAATGAGCTACAGGCGATGATCGATGCCTTGCCGCGCCACTCGGCGCAATCCGGCGCGTGATGCGCCAGGCGCTGACGTTAATAAAAAAAAGCCGCAAGCAGCATGCTGCATACGGCGTAAGGCTCGGTGACGATGAGGCGATCAGGCAGCTTTTACCGCTCTGATTTTTTTACTGTCAGCTTCAGCTGGCTCGGCTTTATCGTCAGCCGTTGGGGCATCGGGAGCAGGGAGCTTGCTGGTGCGCAGAATATGCTGCACGGTCTCTTTCTGCTCGGCGAGATACAGACCAAGATCTTCAGCCTGGTTTTCATCCATCTGCATTCCGCTTTGCAACAGCCAGTCGGTGAACGCGTCTGCCATATCGAGCAGCTTGTCGTGAGCGTCAGCCTCTTTCTTACTGGCAAATGTCATTTTCTCTTCACCTTTTCTTACGACAACATATTTTATTTCAACAGCCATCACGCACCTCTCATACTGTATTTATATACAGTATAACAGATCCGGGATGATGTTGCAGTAAAAAGTGAACTACTGGTGCATCGGCTGGGTTTCACGGCTGCCGATACTGCGTCGCCATGCGCCCGGAGCCTGGCCGTATTGACGCTTAAAGCTGCGGTTGAAGGACTGCTGAGAGTCAAAACCGAGCGCGATTGCCACGTTCAGAATAGGCTCATCGCTGTGGGCTAAGCGTTCAACCGATTTTTGCAGCTTTTGCGCGCGAATATATCCGGCGAGGGGGTAGCCCGTGTGCTCTTTGAACAGGCGCTGGAGGTGCCATTTCGAATAGCCGGAGCGTCTGGAGACGGTCTCAATGTCCAGGCGACTGTCGAGGTTGTTATCGATCCAGTCGAGTAAATCATGCATAAATGCGCCAGTCTTCATCAGGTTTCCCCCACGCAGCGATAGAAAAGTATCTTTGTCTGTTGCACTTTAAGGTGGCCTGGTTTTACGGTAATTGCAAGTTTTATTGTTGCATTTAAATCCTTGCCCGAAACGGGCCTTTTATCGTCGACGCAAATAGCACATAAAGTGCAACAATTATTCTTGCACTTAGTTAGGCGCATTCCTACAATCGCCGCGATAGTGTATTCGAAACTGTTACAGTTTTGTGGCGATGAACGACACAAATGGCCTTAAGCCAGCCCGGACAAAGGAAGTGGCGCGGCGCCTCCCGCTGCGTCTTGCCCGGCGGCTACAATTACCGGAATAAAAATAATGAGCCTGCAAAAAACCTGGGGAAACTATCATCTGAATGCGCTGGGAGCGATGCTGCTCTCCGTGCTGCTTGTCGGATGTGATGACAGCGTCGCGCAAAACGCCGCGCCGCCCGCGCCTGCCGTCAATGCTGCTGACGTGGTTGTGAAATCCATTAGCCAGTGGGATAGCTTTAACGGCCGAATTGAAGCTGTGGAAAGCGTGCAGCTTCGCCCCCGCGTCTCTGGCTACATCGACAAAGTGAATTTCACCGACGGCCAGGAAGTGAAAAAGGGCGAGGTGCTATTCACGATTGATGACCGAACCTATCGCGCCGCGCTGGAGCAGGCGCAGGCGACGCTGGAAAGGGCCAAAACGCAGGCCAGCCTGGCGCGAAGCGAGGCTAACCGTACCGATAAATTAATCAATACCAACCTGGTATCCCGTGAAGAGTGGGAGCAGCGCCGTTCGGCCGCCATCCAGGCACAGGCCGATATTCGCGCAGCCCAGGCTGCGGTCGACGCCGCGCAGCTGAATCTCGACTTTACCAAAGTGACGGCACCTATTGATGGCCGCGCCAGCCGGGCGTTAATCACCAGCGGCAATCTGGTCTCCGCGGGCGACAGCGCCAGTGTACTCACCACGCTTGTCTCGCAAAAGACGGTTTACGTCTACTTTGACGTGGATGAGTCAACCTATCTTCACTATCAAAATCTGGCGCGCAGCGGGCAGGGGGCGTCCAGCCATCATACGGCGCTACCGGTTGAGATCGGCCTTGCCGGCGAGGAGGGCTACCCCCATCAGGGTAAAGTGGACTTCCTGGATAATCAGCTCACGCCGAGTACCGGTACGATCCGCATGCGCGCGTTGCTGGATAACGCGCAGCGCCAGTTCACGCCGGGACTTTTTGCCCGCGTTCGCCTGCCGGGCAGCGCAGAATTCCAGGCGATGCTTATCGACGACAAAGCGGTGCTGACTGACCAGGATCGCAAGTATGTCTATATCGTGGATAAAGAGGGCAAAGCGCAGCGTCGCGATATTACGCCGGGGCGTCTGGCCGACGGTTTACGCATCGTGCAGCAGGGGCTGAAACCTGGCGATAAAGTCATCGTCGACGGTTTACAAAAAGTGTTTATGCCGGGTATGCCGGTGAACGCGAAAACCGTCGCCATGACCGCCAGCGCCGCCCTCAACTGATCACTTGACCTGAGAATCCTTCCCATGGACTTTTCCCGCTTTTTCATCGACAGGCCCATTTTCGCTGCCGTACTGTCGATTCTGATTTTTATCACAGGATTAATCGCCATCCCGCTGCTGCCGGTGAGCGAGTATCCTGACGTCGTACCGCCAAGCGTGCAGGTGCGCGCGGAGTATCCGGGCGCCAACCCGAAAGTGATTGCCGAGACCGTGGCGACGCCGCTGGAAGAGGCGATCAACGGCGTCGAGAACATGATGTACATGAAATCCGTCGCCGGCTCGGACGGCGTGCTGGTCACAACCGTCACGTTCCGTCCAGGTACCGATCCGGATCAGGCGCAGGTACAGGTGCAAAACCGCGTAGCGCAGGCCGAGGCGCGTCTGCCGGAAGACGTGCGGCGCCTGGGCATCACGACGCAGAAGCAGTCGCCAACGCTTACGCTGGTGGTGCATCTGTTCTCGCCCAACGGTAAGTACGATTCACTGTACATGCGCAACTACGCCACGCTGAAGGTGAAGGACGAGCTGGCGCGTCTGCCCGGCGTCGGGCAGATCCAGATTTTTGGCTCCGGTGAATACGCCATGCGCATCTGGCTGGACCCGAACAAGGTTGCGGCCCGCGGGCTGACCGCCTCGGATGTGGTCACGGCAATGCAGGAGCAGAACGTGCAGGTGTCCGCCGGGCAGCTTGGCGCCGAGCCGCTGCCGAAAGAGAGCGATTTCCTGATCTCCATTAACGCTCAGGGCCGTCTGCATACCGAAGAAGAGTTTGGCAACATTGTCCTGAAAACGTCGGAGGACGGTTCGGTCGTCCGCCTGCGCGATGTGGCGCGTATCGAGATGGGTTCCGGCAGCTATGCGCTGCGTTCCCAGCTTAACAATAAAGACGCGGTCGGGATTGGTATCTTCCAGTCACCGGGAGCAAACGCCATCGATTTGTCTAACGCGGTGCGCGCGAAAATGGAGGAACTGTCCACCCGTTTCCCGGAAGATATGAAATGGGCGGCACCTTACGATCCGACGGTTTTCGTGCGCGACTCCATCCGTGCGGTGGTGCAAACCCTGCTGGAAGCGGTGGTACTGGTTGTACTGGTGGTGATCCTGTTCCTGCAAACCTGGCGCGCGTCGATCATTCCGTTGATCGCGGTGCCGGTGTCGGTGGTGGGGACGTTCAGCATTCTCTATCTGCTGGGCTTTTCGCTTAACACCCTCAGCCTGTTCGGGCTGGTGCTGGCCATCGGCATCGTGGTGGACGACGCCATCGTGGTGGTGGAAAACGTCGAGCGAAATATCGAAGAGGGGCTTGAGCCGCTTGCGGCAGCGCATCAGGCGATGCGTGAGGTCTCCGGGCCGATTATCGCGATTGCGCTGGTGCTGTGCGCGGTGTTCGTGCCGATGGCGTTCCTCTCCGGCGTTACCGGTCAGTTCTACAAGCAGTTTGCGGTGACGATCGCGATTTCCACGGTGATCTCCGCCATCAACTCGCTGACGCTCTCTCCGGCGCTGGCCGCGCTGCTGTTAAAACCGCACGGCGCGCCAAAAGACTTCCCGACCCGGCTTATTGATCGCCTGTTCGGCTGGATTTTCCGTCCGTTTAACCGCTTTTTCCATCGTAGCTCGAACGGCTATCAGGGGCTGGTGGGCAAAACGCTTGGCCGACGCGGCGCGGTGTTTGTGGTTTATCTTCTGCTGCTGTGTGCCGCGGGCGTCATGTTTAAAGCGGTGCCCGGCGGGTTTATTCCGACCCAGGACAAGCTGTACCTGATTGGCGGCGTGAAGATGCCGGAAGGCTCGTCGCTGGCCCGCACCGACGCGGTGATCCGCAAAATGAGCGAAATTGGCATGAACACCGAAGGCGTGGATTACGCGGTCGCGTTTCCAGGGCTGAACGCGCTGCAGTTCACCAACACGCCGAATACCGGGACGGTCTTCTTTGGCCTGAAGCCGTTCGACCAGCGCAAGCACTCAGCGGCGGAAATTAACGCGGAGATCAACGCCAAAATCGCGCAAATCCAGCAGGGCTTTGGTTTCTCCATCCTGCCGCCGCCGATTCTGGGCCTGGGTCAGGGGTCAGGCTACTCGCTGTACATTCAGGATCGCGCGGGCCTGGGCTATGGCGCGCTGCAAAACGCGGTGAACACCATGTCCGGTGCGATTATGCAGACGCCGGGAATGCATTTCCCAATCTCCACTTACCAGGCTAACGTTCCGCAGCTGGACGTGCAGGTTGACCGCGATAAGGCAAAAGCGCAGGGCGTGTCGCTGACCGATCTGTTCGGTACGCTGCAAACCTATCTGGGCTCGTCGTACGTGAACGACTTCAACCAGTTCGGGCGTACCTGGCGCGTGATGGCGCAGGCCGACGGGCAGTTCCGCGACAGCGTGGAGGATATTGCGAATTTACGCACCCGGAATAGCCAGGGCGAAATGGTGCCAATTGGCAGCATGGTAAAAATCACGACCACCTACGGGCCGGACCCGGTGATCCGCTACAATGGCTACCCGGCGGCAGATCTGATCGGCGATGCCGACCCGCGCGTGCTCTCGTCCGCTCAGGCGATGACGCAGCTGGACGCGATGTCTAAGCAAATCCTGCCGAACGGGATGAACATAGAATGGACGGACCTGAGCTTCCAGCAGGCCACCCAGGGTAATACGGCACTGATCGTCTTCCCGGTCGCGGTGCTGCTGGCGTTCCTGGTGCTGGCGGCGCTGTATGAAAGCTGGACGCTGCCGCTGGCGGTGATCCTCATCGTGCCGATGACGATGCTCTCCGCACTGTTTGGCGTCTGGCTGACCGGTGGCGATAACAACGTCTTCGTGCAGGTGGGGCTGGTGGTGCTGATGGGGCTGGCGTGTAAAAACGCGATTCTTATCGTGGAGTTTGCCCGCGAGCTGGAAATTCAGGGCAAAGGCATCATGGAAGCTGCGCTTGAAGCGTGCCGCCTGCGTTTGCGTCCGATTGTGATGACCTCCATCGCCTTTATCGCCGGGACCATTCCGCTGATCCTCGGCCACGGCGCGGGCGCAGAAGTGCGTGGCGTCACCGGGATCACGGTCTTCTCCGGGATGCTCGGCGTAACGCTGTTTGGCCTGTTCCTGACACCGGTATTCTACGTGACGCTGCGTAAGTTTGTGACGCGCGGCAAAGTGGAAAGAGAGGTTCTGCCCGCGTAGGGATATCGCAGATAACAAAAAAACCGCCTTTATCGTAAAGGCGGTTTTTTTTCGCGAAAATTAATGGGCTTTTTTGTACTGGGCAATAAGTTCAGGTAAAGGATCGCACCCGCTGGTATCGGCTTTTTTAACCTCGTCCAGCGCGCTTGCCACGGTGTGGCGCGCTAATACCGCGAGCGATGCCTGCTCCGCTTCTTCGGAAATCGATTTAAAGTACCAGCAGGCGTTCGCGCTGACCACGCAGCGGGCCGGCACGTCAGGGCGCGACGCCCAGAGTTTTTTATCTTCGGTGACCGAAAGGTAGATATCGCGCAGGGTGATCTCTTCCGGTGGACGACCAAGATGAATAGAGCCGTTGCGGCCAAGCGTTGAGACGATAATGCCGTCGCGCGTGAGTGGAACCATCAATTTGCGGATAAAGCTCGGATTGGCTTCCAGGCCGTAGGCCAGAATTGCACTTGTCGAACGTTCACCTAGTTGCTCCGCCATCGCTACGCTGAGAACCATCTGCAAAGCTGTCGGGAAGCGGTAATCTAACATTTCTCTTTCCTGGGTAGCGGTGAATCTTGTTCTTTTTGGCACCGCAGAGGTGAATAAGCAATAAACAACAATATAACAAATACGGTAATTTTTTTGAAGCAATCTGCGGCATTTGCGATCGAACACCCTGTTCCGGTTTAGCTAAACGTGCGGTCCGGGAAGTCAACCGTCACCAGGAGGCCACCTTCCGCTGAGGTACTCAGGTTTACACTGCTGTTATGTTGCAGTGCAACCGCTTTGACGATGGCAAGCCCCAGTCCGCTTCCGCTCTGCACCTGATTGGGATCGCGGAAAAACCGGTCGAAGACGCGCTCGCGCAATTCAACCGGAATGCCCGGCCCCTCATCGGAGACGCGTATTTGGGCTGATTTATCTGCTGAGCGTACCTCTACCTGAATCCGTCCGCCCTCAGGACTGTACTTCACGGCATTTTCAATAAGATTGTCTATCAGCGACATCAGACGTTCCCGGACGCCAGCGATCCAGATTTCATCCTCAGCGAAGAATTCCAGCTCAATCCTGCGCCCGGACGCCAGCGGCTCCAGCGCAGCCATTCGCTCTTGTATGAGTGACGTCAGCGGCACGGGCTCCATCGCGGTGTCAATACGCGCTTCACTGTGCATCATCAGCAGCAGCTGGTTGACGAGCCGAGCCGCCCGGCTGTTGCTGCGCACAATCCCTGCAAGCAGCTGCCGCTGGCTCTCGCTGCTCGCCCAGGACTGCAGCGCCTCCACGTTGATGCGCATCGCTGCCAGGGGCGTACGCAGCTCGTGTGCAGCATCCGCAATGAAAACCCGTTCCCGTTCAGCGCTTTCCCGCACTCTGGCAAGAAAATCGTTTATCGCGTCCACCATTTTGCGAAGCTCCCTGTGCCTGGGGCCGGCTTTTAAGGGAGAGAGATCGTCTGGCCTGCGTAATGAAATTTCATTCACCACCTTGCTCCAGGGACGCATCGCAATGCGGATCGACAGCCACGCGGGAAACAGAAGAAAAGGAATACAGACCAGCAGCGGCATAATGTAGTAGCCGCGTGAGTTCAGATAGATAAAGAAGTTCCAGCTGCCGGCCGGGGTGAAAAGCGTAACTTCCACGTCGGAACGAGGGGACTTAAGGGTACGGCTGGTCCAGGTACGACCGTCACTCTGAACACGCTGCATTTCCCCCTGCCTGGTGTTCATTACCCCCGTCGGAGCGCCATCCGATGAAAAAATGATTGCGTTATTCTTACGAACGATGAGGTTGATTGATAATGCGGGATCTTCGCCGCCGCCATAGCCTTCCCGCAACGCCTTACTGAACGCTTCCAGCACCTCGTTACGGTCCTGCGGGCGCTCGCCAATATGATCAACCAGAGTAAAAATGGTTTCGTAGGTCTTACTGCCCGTGAGTATCGGAGGGCTACGCAGGTCCTCCAACAATATGAAGGTCAAAAAAATACACCACAGCAGGGTGAGCAGCGCCATCTGGGCGATGATAATTCGCCGTACCAGCGTGGGACGCTTCAGGAGGTACCAGACGTTTCGCATTAACCCGTCACTTTCTGAACAGCAACGGTATCAATGACGTACCCGACGCCCCGCACCGTTCGCACATAGCCTTCACCAATTTTCCGCCGCAAATTCCCCATATGGACGTCGAGCGCATTACTGAGATTTTCTTTGTTGCCGAATATCCTTTCTTCCAGAAAACGTCGGGTAACCACCCGGTCAGCGCGCAGCATCAACGTTTCAAGAAGCGCATATTCACTGGCCGTCAATTCAACGTGACGCGCGCTCACCGTCACGCGACGGGTCGGTACATGAAGCGATAAGCCCCGGATCTCTATTGCCTCATTTTCAAAACCGTAGCTGCGTCGGGCAAGAGCCCTGACTCGCGCCAGCAGTTCGGCGAGAACGAAGGGTTTGACAAGATAGTCGTCTGCACCGGCATCCAGCCCGCACAGGCGATCCTGCAGCGTACCTCGCGCCGTCAGGATGATGACGGGGATCCCCTTCAGCTGCTGGCGCAAACGCGTCATCAGGCTCATGCCGTCGCCGTCGGGCAGCCCCAGGTCGAGCAAAACAAGTTCCGGCGCACAGACGTCAAGCTGATGCAGCGCATCCTCTTTACGGCGAACCCATATGACATCAAATCCTTGATCTGAAAGGGCGATACGCACGCCATTGCCGAGATCCAGGTCGTCTTCGATTAGTAAAATTTTCACATTGATAACTGTAACAACCGTGGATGAAGAACAACTTAAGAAAAAAACGGTAGCAGGAAATCCGTCCGGTTTACAGCACCGGCTCGTGCTTCAGCGTTTCTTCATTTTCGGCTCATAAGAACCTTAGGGTCGGTATTCAAAATGGGCGTCCTGGCGTTTAACCGCTTGCATCGCAACCATTTGAATCCATAAGGGCTTCTTTAATGAGAAACATCGAACTGCGTCATACGTTCCTCCATTCACTTTCGGGCTTCAGACTAAAAAGCATAGTGCCGGGCGTTGTTCTGGCGTTACTGGCCACCCCGGTAATGGCGGCAGAGCAGAAAGGCAATGTCTTAACTCTGGGGGGCGGCGCGGACGTCGCGCCACGCTACTCGGGTTCGGATAAAAGCCGCGTCAGCGCGGCTCAGGTGGTGGATTACTCGATGGCGAATGGCTTCTTTATCAGCACCACGCGGGGTATCGGTTACGGCAATAACATCGGTAATTTCGATTACAGCGCTGCCCTGAGCTATCGCGCAGGCCGTAAAGATAAAGACGTCAGCAGCGATTCGATCGCCTCCGGCAGCGACGAGCTGCGTGGAATGGGCGAGATAAAAGGCTCGGCAATCGTTGTGCCCGGGCTGGGGTACAAGGTGACCGACTGGCTTAACCTGCAGCTGCAGGCTGAGGTGCCGGTTTCTGAGAGAGACAACGGAGAGGCGGTGCATTTCGGTATTTCCAGCCCGCTCTATACCTCATCAAAAAATGAGGTGACGCTGGCGCTGACCGGCAGTTGGGGATCCGGCAAGTATATGCAGACGTACTATGGCGTCAGTGACGCTCAGTCGAGCGCATCGGGGTTTGCCCGACATGACGCCGGGGCCGGGATTTATGCCTGGTCTATGAATCTTGACTGGACCCACAAGCTCACCTCGCGCTGGAGCGTGCTTGCCGCTGCGGGGGTTACGCAACTGACGGGGGATGCGGGTGACAGCCCGATCGTACAACGTAAAACGTCCCCCACGGGGAGTTTGAAGGTGACGTACAGTTTTTGATGGCGGTTGCTTATGAGTTTGAGCGCGCAATAGAGACGAATTTGAGCCGCTCCGGTTAAGATGACGGGGCGGTGCTTTTGATGACGGGAATAATGATGGATTATCTAAATTCATTGCAGAGAATATTGTCACTTGATCCTTCACGAATGCAGGCGCTTTACGCGGTTCGTGATTTGCAACTTCCTGATTGCTGGATTGGCGCGGGTTTTGTCAGGGATGCCGTATGGGATCACTTGCATGCCTATTGGAAAAAGTCCTTTTCTGGCGATGTGGATGTGGTCTGGTTCGATCCCGAATGGTGTACGCCAGACGATGAACGTCATCTGGAAGAAAAACTTAAGCAACGGATGCCCGCTTTTGACTGGTCCGTAAAGAATCAAGCCAGGATGCATCTGCGTAATGGTGATAATCCCTATCACTCAACAGAAAATGCGCTGTTGTACTGGCCCGAAACTGCGACGGCTGTAGGCGTCAGGCTGGGCGCTAACGATGTTATTGAGGTCATTGCACCCTATGGTCTTAATGACCTGTTTGAGCTGAGTTTAAGACCAACGCCTGCGTTTGAGCGGGAAAAATATGACGTCTTCAGGCGGCGCGTTGAAGAGAAGCGGTGGTTAGAACGTTATCCTCAGCTGCGGCTTATTAATTGAGCATAATTAATAACTTAAAGTCTAATCTGTCTGCTGGGTGCTTATGCCTGTGAACCTTAAGATGACCTGTTGCACACGATCGGGAGCCTTATGTTACGCAAGATATATTACTCAATTTCTGATGCATGAAATCTATGAGCGCTCGTGTTTTAGCAGGCAAGTAGCGCCGATCTGAATAAAGTGCGAACAATTGCAGTGGAGCAGGGGATTGTTCAAAGTTAAGCTCGATTAGCCGTCCATCGTTGATGTAGGGTTGGCAGGCTTGTTTCGATAGAATGGCAAAACCGACACCTGCTACAGCCGCTCGTCCTGCCATCTCTCCGCTGTTTACCCGGTAATGGCCTTTAACCTTTATCGTCTCGAATCCCCCCTTTTTATTAACAAACTGCCAGGGAGCACCTTTAAGTGCGCTTACGGTTGTAATACAGGGTAATTCTTCAAAATGCTGTATATGAGAAGGGGTGCCATAACGTTGAATGACAGAAGGTGCAGCAACGATGGTACAAGGGATAGTCACCAGATGGCGAGCGATGTAGTCACTGTCATCCATCTGGCCACGGGTGACAATGATCGCTAAATCCAGATCGTCACGAACGGATTCAAAGCCAGACAAATTTGTGACGCAGCTAATTTCCAGATCCGGGTGCTGACAGGCGAAATCGGCAACTATAGATCCCAGCAAGACCGGGCCTATTTCATTAGGAATACAGATACGTAACGGGCCCTTAAGCTGCATTTGCCGCAACGTTAATTCTGTTTCAGTTTGCTCAAGTGCCTCCAGTATTGGCTTCGCTCGGTTATAGAGCAGGTGGCCCGCCTGGGTGAGTTTCATATGGCGGGTACTGCGCTCTATAAGCTGAAGATTGAGTTTGTCTTCTAACTGAGAAATACAACGACTCACATTTGATGTCGGCATTTCCAGCGCCCTGGAAGCCCCAACAAAACTCTCTTTTTCAACGACAGCAATGAACACTTTCAGGGTATTAAAATCCAGAGGCGACCGCATTGATTATCCCATAAATGATAACAATAAGTGCCATTTTTACCATCTAATGAACAGATTTGATAGCGGTTAAACTCGGATATCTTTCATCCACAGGTCGCCTGCTATGCCACTGGTCACAAAAACGTTAAATCATAAAACACTCATACGAATCGCTGCTGTAATTGCTTTTATCCAGTTCACGAATGCGCTGGAATATATGATGTTCAACCCTATTTTTGCTTTTATGGCGGCTGATTTTGCTGTTCCCGTATCCTTCTCAGGCTACGTTTCCGGCCTGTACACAACAGGTGCCGTTCTGTCGGGCATTATCGCTTTTTACTGGATCGGTCGTTTTAATAAGAAACGCTTTCTCATCGCCAATATGGCTCTCCTGGGGCTGCTGACCTTTTTAACGACATTGACTTCCAGTTTTAGCCTTTTGCTTACATTACGATTCTGTGCAGGATTGTTGGGCGGTACCACAATGGGGGTGGGTATCAGTATATTGATAAACCACGCACCGACTCACTTGCGTGGAAAAATGTTAGCGGCGGTGATTGCGTCATTTTCGATAGTAAGCATTGCGGGAATGCCCACAATATTATTTTTATGTACTCATTATGGCTGGCATATCGCTTTGTGGTTCATCAGTACGCTGTGTTTGTTGGCGTTGCCACTGATTATCACCGTCATTCCACAAGATCGCGTTTCTTTCGAGACACCCCATTCGCAGCCTCTCAATGTGGATATTTTACTGTTTGCTTCCGCTAATGCGCTTGTACAGTTTAGCCCAATGCTGGTCGTTCCTGTTCTGGTACCATTATTGTTACAGCAGCCTGGCGCTTCTCCGGACATGTTGTCCTGGCTATTCTTCGGCGGGGGGATGGCAGGGTACCTGTCGACAAAAATGACAGGCGTGTTAACGACACGTTTTTCTGCTGTGGTTCTGGCGACAGCTTCAACTATCGTTTTTATTCTGAGTTTGCTCATACCCATCCTGGGGCTTCCGCATCCGGCGCTATTTATTACTTTATTTCTCGGTGCATCTTATAGTCGTCTGGTTTCATCTTCGGCGGTTACGATTCAGTTTCCTGATAACAGGCAACGCGCAGGATTCATGTCATTACAAACATCAATGATGTATTTGATTACAACGATCGCATTTTTTTTGTCTTCTTTTTTATTACCTGGGCATGACATGTCACAACAAAAAATGAACACGTTACTAACGGTAAGCGCCATTTCCGCATTAGGGTTCCCAATCATCGTTATCATTTTGCAAAAGAAACTGGCTAAACGTAAGAACCAACCCGATCTTCTCGTCATTGATTAGCATAACGTCCGCTTTTGGCTGTGAGTACAACGGATCGATGCAACGCGATCCTTTATCCGGAGCATTTGAAAGCCAGAACCTCGTAAAGAAGTGTGCCAATATTACGTGGGTGATATCTATATCCGGAGAATAACGTGTTCGGAAGAGTTTTATTAAACTACATGCCAGGGCTACAAAATTTGTTAGCCTACGATAAAAGCTGGTTAAAGCAGGATGTTAAAGCCGGGTTATCCGTTGCGGCTGTAGCGCTACCCGTAGCTATTGCTTATGCTGAGCTGGCAGGGGTTGGGGCAATAGTGGGGCTTTATTCGTGCGTTTTACCGATGATAGCGTATGCACTGTTTGGTTCTTCACGTCAGCTTATTGTTGGCCCTGATGCCACAACCTGCGCGGTGATTGCGGCCGTCGTCTTTCCGCTTTCTGCAGGTAATCCCGAACTGCACTGGCAACTGACGATTATCATGACATTGATGATGGGCGGGTGGTGCCTGCTTGCCAGTAAGTTTCGTCTGGGCGCACTTGCCGATCTGCTTTCTCATCCCATTCTTACGGGTTTGCTAAATGGCGTAGCCGTGACGATTATTGTCGGGCAATTAGGCAAGGTTTTAGGGATCAAGCTAGATGAAGCACAGGTTATTGAGAAAATAATAGCCTTGCCAGGCCGATTGTCAGACAGCCATTTATTAACCATAGGGATATCACTTTTAACGTTAATTATTTTAATGGTTATTAAAACGTATCGTAGCCACTGGCCAGCACCGTTGATTGCCATTGTACTGACAACGGTTCTGGTGTGGGGAACAGCTGCGCAACAGTATGGTATCGCCACGATTGGGGGAGATGGCTTCCAGTCTGGCTTACCCGTCGTTAACTGGAGGGAATTCCAGCCTGGTCCGATGCGTGATTTGGTGATCCCGGCGCTGAACCTGGCTTTGGTCAGTTTTGTGAGTCTGATGCTGACCGCCCGCAGTTTTGCCGCGAAAAATGGTTATGAAATCAATGCTGATGCTGAGTTCAGAGCGCTGGGTATTGCGAACATTATGTCTGGGTTATCCCAGGGTTTTGCTATCAGTGGTGCTGATTCCCGGACCGCGGTTAATGATTCAGTGGGTGGGAAAAGTCAGCTGGTTTCCATAGTCGCGGCCTTACTCATCGGTATCGTTGTGGTATTTTTCACCCAGCCATTACAATTTATTCCGGTATCTGCATTAGGTATTGTTCTAATGTATGCCTCGTGGTCATTAATTGATTTACGTGGGCTCTGGAACCTGAGGCGCAGAAATAAACAGGCATTCCGCCTGGCCTTCTTCACTTTTGGCTGTGTTTTAATTATCGGCGTTATCCAGGGGATCGGCCTTGCGGTGTTGCTTGGCCTGTTACAGTTCCTTCGTACAGTGTTTCGTCCCTCTGAGCACTTGTTGGGCACTGACGAAGATGGAATGATTCACTCATTAGGTAATACAACCGATATTAAAATGGTCCCGGGCGTGCTGATGTATCGATTTAACTCACCGTTGACCTATTTTAATGTGGCTTATTTTAAACGTCGGGTATTGAACCTGGTTGATGGTACTGCATTACAACCTAAATGGGTGGTCATTGATGCCGTTGCTTGCTTCACCTATTCAGACATCAGCGTCCTGGCAACCATTAATGAGTTAAAGCGTGACCTGAAGGGGCGAAAGATTACGTTAATCCTGGCGGGCAGAAAAACGGAATTAACGCGCTGGTTTAAAGAGAGTCGGCCAACGATGAATGATGATGACATGATTCTGGCGCCAGACCTCTATCTGGCACTTCGGTTCATTCAGAGTAAAGAGAGTGCGAGTGAATCAGGTGGCGAGGTATAAGTTAAAGGCTTGCCCGCCACCGGCGAGCAAGCCACACCTCTAGCGATACAGCGTCTTTTCCGCAACCGGAATAAGCAGTCCGGATCGCCAGTCCGCCAGCGTCAGCTGCGCAAGCCTGCCCAGCGCGGTATAAAACGGATGCCCGGCGTTATCGACAAACAATGACAGGAAGCGGGTGCTCCACGGCAGGAGGTGCCACGCCAGAAGCTGAGCGCACTCCGCTTCGCGGCCATTCTCGGCCAGCCACGCCGCGAGCATTAGCAACGTGCCAAAGTGATCTTCCGGTTCCTGTTGCTGCATCTCAAACGCGATATTGTTCTCCCGCATCCACTGTCGCAGCGCGAGGGTCGAATCGCCAAACAGCACGGATTCACGGTCCAGCCAGACGGAACCCCACGGCGGAGCGGGCAGGGCATAAGGACCAATAAACAGCCGTTGCCAGGCGTCGGTCAGCGGTTCATCGGAAGATGAGGCAAACGTATCGGCAACGGGCTGCAGCGCTTCCGGCGGCAGGGGCCAGTCCTGAACCCATTCGCCAGCGGTGAGAGCGCTCACCAGCGGCGCGGCCTGCTCGCTGTCGGGAGCGAAATAAAACAGCGCGCCCAGTACCCTGGCACTGAACGCGAACGATTCACGATGTGAGACGTCTTCCATAAAACTTTCCTTGCTTGCGCGGACGACGCCCGCGCGACTGTGATAACCGATAATACTGACCATAGATTAAACTATGGTCTCGCGTTTCACCTTTTACACCTTCTCAATCTGCACCAGATTGGTGTGCTGCGGGTTGCCTTTTGCCAGCGGAGAAGGTCGATGGGTCGTCAGCGTGTTGATGCATGAGCCGTGGTCGATACGATCGCCACTCATATTGGCATCGTGCCAGGCACCCTGGCCCATGGCGCTCACGCCGGGCATGATGCGTGGCGTCACTTTTGCTTCAGTTCGCACCTCACCGCGACTATTAAAGACGCGCACCGTATCGCCGTTCCTGATGCCGCGTTTTTCGGCATCGACAGGATTAAGCCAGACCTCCTGGCGGCAGGCCGCTTTCAGCACGTCGACGTTGCCATAGCTCGAGTGGGTTCGGGCTTTAAAGTGGAAACCGAACAGCTGCAGCGGGAACTGCGCGCGCTCGGGCGCATCCCATCCGTCAAAGGTTGATGCGTACACGGGCAGTGGGCTAATGGTCTCGTCTTTTGCCAACTCCCAGGTCGCCGCAATCTTCGCCAGCTTGCTGGAGTAAATTTCAATCTTGCCTGAGGGCGTTTTCAGCGGATTGGCTTCCGGGTTCTCGCGGAATTTTTTATAGGCCACAAAGTGTCCGTTCGGATCTTTGCGCTTATAAATGCCCATTTTTTTCAGCTCGTCATAGGACGGTAGTGCGGGATCTTTTGCGAGCATTTTGGCATACAGATACTGCAGCCACTCTTCCTGCGTGCGCCCTTCGGTAAATTTCTGATGAATATCCGGCCCGAGGCGTTTCGCCACTTCGCTCATGATCCAGTAGATGGGCTTACGCTCAAACTTCGGTGCAGTCACGGGCTGGAGGAAAATCAGGTAGCCCATGTTGCCTGCATAATCGTTAGGAATGATGTCTTCCTGTTCGACGGTCATTAGGTCCGGCAACACGATATCGGCGTACTTCGCTGACGAGGTCATGAAGTTATCAATGACGACGATCGTTTCGCATTTACTTTCGTCCTGCAGGATCTCGTGAGTTTTATTGATATCGGAGTGCTGGTTAATAATGGTGTTGCCCGCGTAGTTCCAGATGAACTTAATCGGCACGTCCAGCTTATCCTTACCGCGCACCCCGTCGCGCAGGGCGGTCATTTCCGGGCCACGGACGATGGCATCCGTCCAGCTAAAGCAGGATATTTGCGTTTTAACCGGATTTTCCGGCAGCGGCATACGTTCGATAGTGATGGTGTAGCTGGATTCGCGCGCGCCGCTGTTGCCACCGTTGATCCCCACATTACCTGTGAGGATCGGCAGCATCGCGATGGCGCGGGAGGTCAGCTCGCCGTTCGCCTGGCGCTGTGGTCCCCAGCCCTGGCAGATGTAGGCCGGCTTCGCGGAGCCGATTTCGCGGGCCAGCTTGACGATACGATCTACCGGAATGCCGGTGATGTGCGAGGCCCATTCAGGCGTTTTCGCCGTGTTGTCATCCCCCTGGCCGAGAATATACGCTTTATAGTGACCATTCGCGGGGGCGCCTTCCGGCAGCGTTTTTTCGTCATAGCCAACGCAGTATTTGTCCAGGAACGGCTGGTCGACCAGGTTTTCGTCGATCAATACCCAGGCAATACCTGCCACCAGTGCGGCATCAGTACCTGGACGGATCGGGATCCATTCATCTTCGCGTCCGGCTGCCGTATCGGTATAGCGTGGGTCGATAACGATCATGCGCGCGTTGGACCGCTCGCGAGCCTGCTCCAGATAATACGTAATCCCGCCGCCGCTCATGCGCGTTTCCGCCGGATTATTGCCGAACATCACCACCAGTTTGGTGTTTTCAATATCCGAGGTGCTGTTCCCGTCATTGCTGCCGTAGGTATAGGGCATGGCGCAGGCGATTTGCGCCGTGCTGTAGGTGCCGTAGTGGCTCAGAAAACCGCCGTAGCAGTTCATCAGGCGCGCCACCAGCGAAGCGTAAGGAGAGGAACGGGTGATATTGCCGCCGACAATGCCGGAGGAGTAGTTAATATACACCGCTTCGTTGCCGTATTTGTCGACCACGTCTTTCAGGCTGGCGGTGATAGCGTCCAGCGCTTCATCCCAAGTGATGCGCTCAAATTTGCCCTCACCGCGTTTGCCCACGCGTTTCATCGGGTAGTTCAGGCGGTCAGGGTGGTTGATGCGGCGGCGAATAGAGCGCCCGCGCAGGCAGGCTCGGACCTGGTGATTACCATAGATATCCTCACCGGTGTTATCCGTTTCGACCCAGTACACTTCATTGTCGCGGACGTGCAGGCGCAGCGCGCAGCGGCTGCCGCAGTTGACCGAGCAGGCACCCCAGACCACTTTATCTTCCGCAGGCTGGACGGCATTTTGCACCGCAGCGGCTGCGCTTTTTAGACCAAAAGGAAGCGAGATCCCGCCAGCGGCAAGCGCCAGAGAACCTATTGCGGTAGATTTCACGAGAGTTCGGCGGCTAATACCGCCGTGATGATCGACCTCAGACATGGCTCACCCCAAGATTGAGATTACGTATTATTTTTACCCGTGATTACAACCGGGCTAATGATGGGGTGAGTGTTACTTATTTGGAGGTATTAGATCTTAATCCTCATCAAATCAAAGGGGATTGAAGGTAAATTACTGAGATTCCGCAGCCCCATTGCCTGTACGGGTGTACAAAATTTTAAAGGTGTCGTTGGCGCAGTGGCCCACCACCTGCGCGTCCGGCTGGTCAGCTTGATCATTCGGCACAATGCTCAGCGTAAAACCTGACTCCGGCACGCCGTTGTTGATAATCTTCTGCTGAATGTCGCTTTTCACGCGCTCGCAGGAGTCGGGTGCCGCCAGCGCGGCGGTTGAAGCACTCATTAACAGCAGGGCGGTAATCCAGGGTAACCGTTTCATCTGTAGCTCCTTTTCTCTGTGTATAGATTAATTTTAGCATGCTTCGTGTAAACAACTGTATTTGCTAATATGATTGGGAATAATCTCTCTGTATTGGTAAAGAATGTGAAGAAATATGCAGCGATAACGCTCCTGGCAGCCGCTCTCGCAGGGTGTGACAACAACTCCGCGCCGCTGTCGTTTACGCCGGAGATGGCGAGTTTTTCAAACGAGTTTGATTTTGACCCTCTGCGCGGCCCGGTCAAAGACTTTACCCAGACGCTGTTCAACGAGAAGGGCGAAGTGTCCAAACGGGTTACCGGCACCGTGTCGGCGGAAGGGTGTTTCGATACGCTGGAACTGCACGACCTGGAGGCTAACACGGGCGTAGCGCTGGTGCTGGATGCCAACTACTACATTGATGCAGAAACCCAGCAGCGTAAGGTGAAGCTGCAGGGCAAATGCCAACTGGCCGAACTGCCGTCAGCCGGGGTGACGTGGGATACCGACGACAACGGCTTTGTGGTGGCCGCGCACGGCAAAGAGATGGAAGTGAAGTATCGATACGATGCGGATGGCTATCCGCTGGGCAAAACCACTGTCTCCGGGGATCAGCATTTATCGGTGCAGTCGACACCGTCAAAGGATCTGCGCAAAAGAATGGATTACTCGGCCGTGAGCCTGTTAAACGACAAGCCGCTCGGCAACGTGACGCAGAGCTGCGACTACGATCGACACAACAACCCGGTCAGCTGCGATCTCACCATCACTGACGACAGCGTTAAGCCTGCCGTTGAGCGCAAGTACACCATCAAGAATACGATTGAGTACTACTGAGAATAAAACCGCGCAGGTTACTGCGCGGTTGGTTTCAGCAGGCTGGCGCCTGACGGCTTGTGTCCCGCCAGGTGCTGATGCTGGAAGATGCACATGCGGATGGTGTTGCGGTATTCGCCGTTGATAAAGAACTCGTGAATCAGCTCGCCTTCTACCATAAAGCCCAGCTTACGGTAGATATGGATCGCTTTCTCGTTCTCTTTATCCACGATCAGGTAAAGCTTGTAGAGGTTCAGGACGTTAAATCCGTAATCCATCGCCAGCTTAGCCGCCCGTGAGGCCAGGCCTTTCCCCTGGTGCTCAGGCGAAATAATGATCTGGAACTCCGCCCGACGGTGAACGTGGTTGATCTCAACCAGCTCCACAAGCCCCGCTTTTTCACCCTCACACTCCACCACAAAACGACGCTCGCTCTGATCGTGAATGTGCTTATCGTAGAGATCGGACAGCTCGACAAAGGCCTCGTACGGCTCTTCGAACCAGTAGCGCATTACGCTGGCGTTATTGTCGAGCTGGTGGACAAAGCGCAGATCTTCACGCTCCAGCGGCCGGAGTTTTACGTCACAGGGCGCCGACATTATGGGGCAACCGTACGACCAGTGCGGCGATCCAGGCAGCGCAGGGTGTTCGGCTCCCAGTAGGCATTGACGTTCGCACTTTGCTGACACTTATCGCGTGCGTCGAAGGCGACATCTTCTTTGTCCCACTCTTTCTCAGCACGTTTGTTGACCTTCTGACGAAGGCTGCGGGTGTCATTCCATTGTTCTTTGTCCATCGCGGCGTTCTGGCGGCTTTGCGCGCTGTCACCAGACTCAATAACGAGCTTGCTGGTTTCCGCTGTCGCAGAGGCGGCAAAGGCGAACGATGACAGCGCCAGCAGGGCTGTCAGACAAAGGCGTTTGCTTAATGTAGTCATAGCGTTTCCTTTAAAATGGGTGCAGATGAGCAAGTTTCCCCGTTCAGATTCTACACCAAAGAGCAATAACGGCATACCCGCGGAGCGGGTATGGAAAAGTAAAGGACATTATCGGGTATGATGTCTAAATAGATCCTCACCTGACGTTAACTATGCTCAAAACGACGCTGCTTTTTTTTGCTACCGCGCTATGCGAAATCATCGGCTGCTTCCTACCGTGGCTTTGGCTGAAGAAGGGAGGGTCGGTATTGCTGCTCATCCCGGCAAGCGTCGCGCTGGCTCTCTTTGTCTGGCTGTTAACGCTGCATCCGGCTGCCAGTGGCCGCGTCTACGCCGCATACGGTGGTGTCTATGTCTGTACTGCGCTGCTGTGGCTGCGCGTGGTGGACGGCGTCAAACTTAGCGCCTACGACTGGGCCGGCGCGCTGGTTGCTCTGTGCGGTATGCTGATCATTGTGGCGGGATGGGGGCGGGCCTGAGCCCCTGGTTTTGTGATCGTTGGCGGATTTTATGATCATTATACTTGTATGGTAGTAGGGTTGGTGGGTAAATTTCCAGCATCATAACGAACGATGTAAGGAAAGGAATTATGAAGATTGTCGCGGCTGACGTGTTTGTTACCTGCCCGGGGCGGAACTTTGTCACCCTTAAAATCACCACCGATGAGGGGATTGTGGGCCTCGGTGACGCCACGCTGAACGGGCGTGAGCTCTCCGTTGCCTCCTACCTGAAGGATCATCTCTGCCCGCAGCTGATTGGCCGCGACGCGCACCGTATCGAAGACATCTGGCAGTTTTTCTATAAGGGCGCCTACTGGCGTCGCGGCCCG
Source organism: Enterobacter sp. ECC_219_Taxon_10 (assembly GCF_058354905.1). Taxonomy (NCBI): domain Bacteria; kingdom Pseudomonadati; phylum Pseudomonadota; class Gammaproteobacteria; order Enterobacterales; family Enterobacteriaceae; genus Enterobacter; species Enterobacter sp. ECC_219_Taxon_10. The sequence goes on from NZ_CM178005.1 coordinate 2,247,792, forward strand.
GTCACCATGTCGGCCATCTCCGCCGTGGATATGGCGCTGTGGGACATCAAAGCCAAAGCGGCCAACATGCCTCTTTACCAGCTGCTGGGCGGCGCATCCCGTGAGGGCGTAATGGTCTACTGCCACACCACCGGGCACACCATTGACGACGTGCTGGAAGATTACGCCCGCCATAAGGAGATGGGCTTTAAGGCCATCCGCGTGCAGTGCGGCGTGCCGGGCATGAAAACCACCTACGGCATGGCCAAAGGGAAGGGGCTGGCCTACGAGCCCGCCACTAAAGGCGACTGGCCGGAAGAGCAGCTCTGGTCCACCGAGAAATACCTCGATTTCACGCCAAAGCTGTTTGACGCGGTACGCAGCAAATTTGGCTTCAATGAACATCTTCTGCACGACATGCACCACCGCCTGACGCCCATCGAAGCGGCGCGCTTCGGCAAGAGCATTGAAGCATTCCGCATGTTCTGGATGGAAGACCCAACGCCCGCTGAAAACCAGGAATGCTTCCGCCTGATCCGCCAGCACACCGTCACGCCAATTGCGGTGGGGGAAGTGTTTAACAGTATCTGGGACTGCAAGCAGCTCATCGAAGAGCAGCTTATCGACTATATCCGCACCACCATCACTCATGCTGGCGGGATCACCGGGATGCGCCGCATCGCGGACTTCGCGTCGCTCTACCAGGTGCGCACCGGCTCGCACGGCCCGTCGGATCTCTCGCCCGTATGCCACGCGGCCGCGCTGCATTTTGACCTGTGGGTGCCAAACTTTGGCGTCCAGGAATATATGGGCTACTCCGAACAGATGCTGGAAGTCTTCCCGCACAGCTGGCGCTTTGAAAACGGCTATATGCACCCGGGCGACAAGCCGGGCCTGGGTATCGAGTTTGACGAAAAGCTGGCGGCGAAATACCCCTACGATCCGGCCTATCTGCCGGTGGCCCGTCTTGAAGACGGCACGCTGTGGAACTGGTAAGCGAGGAACGAACGATGAAAAGCGTAGTGATTCAACAGCCGAACGAACTGGTGATTGAAGAGCGGCCACGACCGGAGCCCGGCGCAGGCGAAGTCCGCGTCAAAATCATGCTGGCGGGGATCTGCGGTTCGGACAGCCACATCTATCGCGGCCATAATCCGTTTGCGAAGTATCCACGCACGATCGGCCACGAGTTCTTTGGCGTGATTGACGCCGTGGGAGAGGGCGTAGACAGCGCGCGCCTGGGCCAGCGCGTCTCGGTTGATCCGGTGATCAGCTGCGGACACTGCTATCCGTGCTCTGTCCGAAAACCGAACGTCTGCACCTCGCTGGTGGTGCTGGGCGTACACCGTGACGGCGGCTTCAGCGAATATGCGGTAGTGCCCGCTAAAAATGCCTGGCCTGTTCCGGACGGCATTCCTGATAAGCACGCCGTCATGGTTGAGCCCTTCACCATCGCCGCCAACGTGACGGGGCAGGCTAATCCCACCGAACTGGACATTGCGCTGATCTACGGCGCAGGGCCAATGGGGCTGGTCACCGTGCAGGCGCTGAAGGGTGTCTATAAGGTGAAGGAGGTTATCGTTGTTGACCGCATAGACGAGCGCCTGGCGATGGCCCGGCGCAGCGGCGCGGACTGGGTCTTAAATAACAGCGAACAGTCGCTGCAGGCCGCGCTGGACGAAAAAGGCATCAAGCCGACGTTAATCATTGATGCCGCCTGTCACCCGGCGATTTTGCACGAAGCGGTCACTCTGGCCTCTCCGGCGGCGCGCATCGTGCTGATGGGGTTCTCCAGCGAGCCGAGCCAGATAGTCCAGCAGGGCATCACCGGTAAAGAGCTGGCGATCTTCTCTTCGCGCCTGAATGCTAACAAATTCCCGGTCGTCATCGACTGGCTGCAAAAAGGGCTGATCGACCCGGACAAACTGATCACCCATACCTTTGACTATCACCATGTAACAGACGCCATCGAACTGTTTGAAAAAGACCAGCGGCAGTGCTGCAAAGTCTTGCTCACGTTCGGACAATAATCCTATACGCGGTTAAGAGCCTGCGAAGACAGGCTCTGGTGGTACGCATCTTACCTTTTAGAGATAGCCATTATGACGCAAGCACAACCTCAAAGAACCACCTCCGATCTGGTAAAAGCCGCCGTCTCCGGCTGGCTGGGCACCGCCCTGGAGTTTATGGATTTCCAGCTCTACTCGCTGGGCGCCGCACTGGTCTTCCATGAGATCTTCTTCCCGGAACAGTCCGCCGCGATGGCGCTGATCCTCGCGATGGGCACCTACGGCGCTGGCTATATTGCGCGCATCGTCGGGGCTTTTATCTTTGGCAGAATGGGCGACAGCATTGGTCGTAAGAAGGTGCTGTTCATTACCATCACCATGATGGGGATCTGCACCACGCTGATTGGCGTGCTACCGACCTACGCGCAAATCGGCATTTTTGCGCCCGTTCTGCTGGTGACGCTGCGTATTATTCAGGGGCTGGGCGCCGGGGCAGAGATCTCCGGGGCAGGGACCATGCTGGCGGAGTATGCGCCAAAGGGGAAGCGCGGCATCATCTCCTCGCTGGTGGCGATGGGTACAAACTGCGGAACGCTGAGCGCAACGGCGATCTGGGCCATCATGTTCTTTGCCCTTGACCGTGAACAGCTGCTCGCCTGGGGCTGGCGCGTGCCGTTCCTCGCCAGCGTCGTGGTGATGGTCTTTGCCATCTGGCTGCGAATGAACCTCAAGGAGAGCCCGGTCTTTGAGAAAGTAAACGATGCAGAAACCGTGCAGCCGGACACCTCTCTGGGTTCAATGGTGAAAAGTAAATCCTTCTGGCTGGCGACCGGCCTGCGTTTCGGTCAGGCGGGCAACTCGGGGCTGATCCAGACATTCCTCGCGGGTTATCTGGTCCAGACGCTGCTGTTCGATAAAGCGATTCCCACCGATGCGCTGATGATAAGCTCCATTCTCGGGTTTATCTCCATCCCGCTGCTGGGCTGGCTTTCCGATAAAGTGGGGCGCAGGCTGCCGTACATTATCCTCAATATCTCCGCCATTATTCTGGCCTACCCGATGCTGTCGATTATCGTCGATAAAAGCTATGCGCCGGGGACAATCATGCTCTCGATCATCGTTATCCATAATTTCGCCGTGCTGGGGCTGTTTGCGCTGGAAAATATCACCATGGCGGAGATGTTTGGCTCGCGGAATCGCTTTACCCGCATGGCTATCTCTAAAGAAGCGGGCGGGCTGGTAGCGGTGGGCTTTGGTCCGGTACTGGCGGGGATCTTCTGCAACATGACCGGCTCCTGGTGGCCGATCGTTGCCATGCTGGTGGCCTATTCCGCAATCGGCCTCGTCTCGGCGTTCCTGATGCCGGAAGTACGCGACCGCGATTTGAGCGCGGCGGAAGATGCAGCGGAGGCCGCGCCAAAAGCGAGCGTGGGCTACGGTGCGATCTCCACGCGACGCTAGTGGTTTATATCTTGCGTGACTTATCACACAACTTTTTATTTATGTCACACCACATGAGCAAAAGTTAATATAAATCAAAATCTCAAACGGCAGTATCAGTATGGTTGATGGCAGTTATTTTTACCCCAACTGCCATTCTAGTTGGTGTAGTCAGCAGGCGCTGCCGCTTCAGAAGGAGCGGCAGCGATCCACAGCTTTCTAATTAGCGAGTCTTAATCATGGAAAACACCTTATTACAGGCCAACGCGACGCTGCCACAGTACGATCGCGACAGTCTTAAAGCACGCATTGTACATTTAGGCTTCGGCGCATTTCACCGCGCGCATCAGGCGGTGTATGCCGATATCCTCGCGGCTGAACACAGCAGCGACTGGGGCTACTGTGAGGTTAACCTGATTGGTGGCGAGCAGCAGATTGCCGATCTGAACGCGCAGGATAATCTCTACACCGTGGCGGAAATGTCTGCCGATGCCTGGACCTCCCGCGTGGTTGGCGTAGTCAAAAAGGCACTGCACGCGCAGGTTGACGGCCTGGAGAGCGTGCTGGCAGCGATGTGTGAACCTCAGGTGGCGATTGTTTCGCTGACCATCACCGAGAAGGGGTACTGCCACTCGCCGGCGACGGGGCAACTGATGCTCGATCACCCGTTTATCGTCGCCGACCTGCAAAACCCGCACCAGCCGAAATCCGCGCCCGGGGTGGTGGTGGAAGCGCTGGCGCGTCGCAAAGCGGCGGGTCTGCCTGCGTTTAGCGTGATGTCCTGCGACAACATGCCGGAGAACGGCCACGTGATGCGCAACGTGACCTGCGCGTACGCCCGGGCGGTAGACGGCGAGCTGGCGGACTGGATCGAGGCTAACGTCACCTTCCCGTCAACCATGGTGGATCGTATCGTGCCGGCGGTTACTCCCGATACGCTGGATAAAATCGAAAAGCTGACCGGCGTGCGCGATCCGGCGGCGGTGGCCTGTGAACCGTTCCGCCAGTGGGTGATCGAAGATAACTTTGTGGCAGGGCGCCCCGAGTGGGAAAAAGCGGGCGCCGAGCTGGTTTCAGACGTGATCCCGTTTGAAGAGATGAAGCTGCGCATGCTCAATGGCAGCCACTCGTTCCTGGCGTACCTGGGCTATCTGGCCGGATACCAGCATATCAACGACTGTATGGAAGATGAGAGCTACCGCGTCGCCGCGCACGCGCTGATGCTCAACGAGCAGGCGCCGACCCTGAAAGTGAAGAGCGTCGATTTAGAACGCTACGCCGACCTGCTGATTGCCCGTTACAGCAACCCGGCCCTGCGTCACCGCACCTGGCAAATTGCGATGGACGGCAGCCAGAAGCTTCCGCAGCGTATGCTGGACTCCGTACGCTGGCACCTGGTGCACCAGACGCCTTTCCCACTCCTGGCGCTGGGCGTGGCAGGGTGGATGCGCTATGTCGGCGGCGTTGACGAGCAGGGTAATGCCATCGATGTGAGTGACCCGCAGCTGGCGGTGATTCAGGCGGCGGTGAAAGGGAGTGCCGAAGGGGAAAACCGGGTTAACGCGCTGCTCGGCATTGAGTCCATTTTTGGGAAAGAGCTGCCGCGAGAAAAAGCCTTCACAGACGCCGTGATGAGCGCATATCTGACGCTGCTGCAGAAGGGGGCAAAGAACACGGTTGCGGAGTGCGTGTCACATCTGTAATTCAACACATGCCGCCGTTCGCGGCGGCATGTTGGCGCACAATTTAGTGCATACCCAGACGAATCAGTTCAATTGGTTCGAACTTACCTTCACATCCTTCCACTTCCACCGTTTTGCCACGGCGCACCTGCGCGGAATCGAGCCCGTCGCTGTGGATTGCCTTAATCACGCCGGTTTTGCCGGTGCCGCTAATCATGACGCGGCTGCCGGTGGTGATTGCATTGCGGTTACGGTCGTATGTCAACATGGTATTTTCTCCTCTCTAAACTATCCGTTACGGCGCTATTACAGCTTTTGCCGTTCACGGGGCACTATAAATACGCCTGTCTGCCAGCCATGTTTTTGTTTTTGATCAAACTCACACTTTTTTCTTTATTCCGTGGGGTGCTGACGGTTAACGACGGCAATTTACAAAGCAGACCGTTATTTTCATTTGTTTATAGTTTCGAAGAGGAAGTGTTGAGGATTGGTTTATATTCCCGATGCCATTCTGGGTACAGGAAATAACCCTTCATCGGAATGAGGAGTCAGGCTTATGTATAAGAAGATTTTGATGCCTGTTGACGTGTTTGAAATGGATCTGAGCGACAAAGCGGTTCGCCACGCGGCTAACCTCGCGAAGGCTGAGGGCGCGTCGATTACCCTGGTCAATATTCTGCCAGCCAGCAGCCGGTCTCTGCTGCGAGGATTCAACGCCGATATTAAAAAGTTTGAAGAGTATATGACCGCGGAATCCGCGAAGAAAATGAACGCGTTAAAAAGACTGTTCGATATCTCTGCGGAGAATATTCACTCTCTGGTTCGTTTTGGTAACGTCCGCGATGAAATTATCAGACTGAGCAAAGAGGGGGAATATGACGTGATTGTCATCGGGTCGAAAAATCCGGGCATCACTACCCATCTGCTGGGATCAAATGCAGAATCTATTCTGCGCTACGCCACCATCCCGGTGTTAGTCGTTCGCTAATCACAACGCCGCCCGCGAATGGGGCGGCAAATATCACTCTTCGCTAAACCACTCGCTATTTTCCTGACGAATAAGCTGCACGGATTCGCCGATCTCCTGCAGATGCAGCGTCATCGCTTTTTCCACGCCGTCCGGGTCGCGTTTTTCCAGCGCGCTGAAAATATCGTGATGCTGTCGGAGCAGCATTTCCGGCGGGGAGACGTGATCGAGGCTCATATAGCGCACCCGGTCAATGGTGGCCTTGATGTTCTCGATGGTATCCCAGGCCAGCTGGCAGTCCGCAATTTGCGCCAGCTTCTGGTGAAACTCGTCATCAAGCTGGAAGAAATCGTTGAGCTGCTTACGGTCAATCGCAATGCGCTGCTGATGCAGGTTTTGCTCCAGCAGGTAACACTGGTTGTCATTAATAAGCGTTGCAGCACGGCGCACCACCGCGCATTCAATCGCCTGGCGGACGAAACAGCCGTTGCGCACCTGAGAGAGTGAAATTTTGTTCACGTAGCTGCCGCGCTGCGGGCGGATCTGAATCAGTCCGTTCTCAGCAAGCTTAATAAACGCTTCACGCACCGGCTGGCGGGACACGTCAAAACGCACGGAGACCTCTTTTTCAGAAAGCGGCGTACCCGGCGGGATCAGGCAATGGACAATATCACGTCGCAAAATGCGATAGATTTGCTGGTTTACGGGCTGGGTGGGATTGAGTTGCGATTCAGCGGCCATGAGTTGTCAGTTCTCAGAGAGTTAGCCTGAACATACTACCATTCTTTTACAACCCGAAACAGACCCGGCCCGCAGGCCGGGAAGGGCATATTTAACCACGATGGACGCTAAGTCCGGCAAAACTCTGGCTGACCGGCATCATCTCTACGGTATTGATGTTGACGTGTTTTGGCAGCGTTGCCACCCACCAGACCGTTTCGGTCACATCTTCCGGCGTCAACGCGTTGGCGTTTTCGTAGGTTTTATCCGCTTTCGCGTCATCGCCCTTGAAGCGAACGTTAGAGAATTCGGTGCCGCCCACCAGGCCCGGTTCGATATCGGTGACGCGAATGGCGGTGCCGTGCAGATCGGTACGCAGGTTCAGGCTGAACTGGCGAACAAAGGCTTTAGTTGCGCCGTAGACGTTACCGCCCGCGTAAGGCCAGCTCCCGGCGGTAGAACCGATGTTGATAATGTGGCCGCGGTTGCGCTCCACCATGCCCGGCAGCACCGCGCGGGTCATGTACACCAGCCCTTTGTTGTTGGTGTCGATCATGTTTTCCCAGTCCTCAACGCTGGCTTTGTGGGCAGGCTCCATGCCCAGCGCCAGACCGGCATTGTTGACCAGCACGTCGATGGTGCGCCACTCTGCCGGCAGGTTAGCAATCATCTCTTCAATGGCCGCGCGGTTACGCACGTCCAGCTGTGCGGTCAGGATTCTGTCACCTAATTCGTCCTTCAGCTCCTGCAGGCGCTCCTGACGACGGCCGGTTGCAATAACCTTGTGTCCGTTGGCGACGAAGCGACGCGTGATGCTTTCACCAAAACCCGCCGTTGCCCCGGTAACTAAAATAATCATCTCACTGTTCCTCAACGCTTTTTGTGTTGTACTAACATAGCACGGTCGCAGAGGATGCGTTAAGGCAACATTTGTATGACGGCGTTGCAGGCGATGGCGGCCTGGCCTACTCTGGGAGGATACCCGTACTCAGGAGTGAAAGATGACGGCCACGAATCCCTTTTTTGACATCAGCCTGTTGCCCTATCAGGCACCCCATTTTGATACCATCAAAGACGAGCACTATCGTCCGGCCTTCGATGAAGCGCTTCGTCAGAAGCGGGCGGACATAGACGCGATCGTCTCTCAAACCGCTGCGCCAGACTTCACTAACACCGTGCTGGCGCTGGAGAAAAGCGGCCTCATGCTCGCGCGCGTCAGCAGCGTTTTCTTCGCCATGACCTCCGCGCACACCAATGCGTATCTGCAGGAACTGGAAGAGCAGTTCTCCACCGAACTTGCCGCGCTGGCGAACGACATCTGGCTGAACGATATCCTTTTTGCCCGCGTCGAGAGCGTCTGGCAGGACCGCGCCGCGCTGGACGCCGAATCCCGTCGGCTGGTCGAAGAGACGTATCAGCGCTTTATTCTGGCTGGCGCGCGCCTGAATGAGACAGAAAAAGCCGAGCTGAAGGCGCTGAATACTGAGGCCGCATCCCTGACCAGCCAGTTTAACCAGCGCCTGCTGGCCGCCAACAACGCGGGCGGGCTGGTGGCTGATTACGCGCACCAGCTTGAAGGCCTCAGCGCAGAAGAGATTGCTGCCGCGGCGCAGGCCGCCGCGGAAAAAGGGCTTAACGACCGCTGGCTGATCCCGCTCCTGAATACGACACAGCAGCCTGCGCTAGCCGCGCTGCGCAATCGCCAGACGCGCGAAAACCTGTTCAACGCGGGTTGGACGCGCACCCAGAAAGGGGATGAAAACGACACCCGCGCATTGATCCTGCGTCTTACGGCGCTGCGCGCGCGCCAGGCCCGTCTGCTCGGCTTTGAAGATTACGCCAGCTGGAGCATCGCCGACCAGATGGCGAAAACTCCAGACGCCGCGCTGGCCTTTATGCGCGGGATTGTGCCCGCGGCGCGTGCCCGTGCAGAGCGCGAGCAGGCCGATATTCAGAAGGTCATTGATGACGAGCAGGGCGGTTTCACCGCGCAGGCCTGGGACTGGGCCTTTTATGCCGAGCGCGTGCGCCAGGCGAAATACGCCCTTGATGAATCGCAGATTCGACCCTATTTTGCGCTCAATACCGTATTGCAGGATGGCGTATTCTGGGCGGCCAGCCAGCTGTTTGGTATTCGTTTTGTGGAGCGTTTCGATATTCCGGTTTATCACCCGGACGTCCGGGTCTGGGAAATTTTCGACCACACCGGTGAGGGCATGGCGCTGTTTTACGGCGACTTCTTTGCCCGCGATTCCAAGCAGGGCGGAGCCTGGATGGGGAATTTTATCGAGCAATCCTTCGAGTTTGCTGCCCGTCCGGTGATCTACAACGTCTGCAACTACCAAAAGCCGGGTAACGGCGGCGTCGCGCTTCTCTCCTGGGATGACGTGATAACCCTGTTCCACGAGTTTGGCCATACTCTGCACGGTCTGTTTGCCAGCCAGCGCTTCGCTACGCTGTCCGGTACCAATACGCCGCGTGATTTCGTTGAATTCCCGTCGCAAATCAATGAGCACTGGGCCAGCCATCCTCAGGTGTTTAGCCACTATGCCCGTCACTACGAAACCGGTGAACCCATGCCGGACGCGCTGCGGGAAAGCATGCTCAACGCGACCCATTTCAACAAGGGTTATGACATGACGGAGCTGCTGAGCGCGGCGCTGCTGGACATGAACTGGCACGGCATCAGCGAGGCCGTGTCGAGCGTTGAAGAATTTGAAGCCGCGGCGTTGAAAAAAGAGGGGCTGGATCTGCCCGCCGTACCGCCGCGTTATCGCAGCAGCTACTTTGCCCATATTTTTGGCGGCGGCTACGCTGCGGGGTATTACGCCTACCTGTGGACGCAAATGCTGGCGGACGATGGCTATCAGTGGTTCGTGGAGCAGGGGGGCTTAACCCGCGAGAACGGGCAAACGTTCCGTGAGGCGATTTTGTCTCGTGGCAACAGCGCTGATTTAGCCGAACTGTATCGAAACTGGCGCGGGCACGATCCGAAGATTGAACCGATGCTGGAGAATCGCGGATTGAGCGAATAGCGTCATGTTTGGGTGAAAACAGAACCGGGCCCGAAGCCCGGTTTTTATCTCCTTTCTCTTCTCCTTCAGCTATTTCAATAAATATCAGTAATATTTCCCAGAATATACGCGGTGCAATTATTTTTATCGCGAATAGCGCCTTTTATTAAAGTTGTCCGGGTTATAAAAATAAACGCTGATTAAAGGTGTGTTTTTCACTGTAAATTTTTCCCTTTTTATGCCGATAAATGAAGATGAGAAAAAATTGACGTTATAGCAGTTAAGAAGGCGAATGATGACCCTACCTCTGACCACCTCTGGCTTTACGGATGTCGAGCAATCTAAAAGGCTGATAAATAAAACCTTTACCTATGTTGTAACGTTGCTGGTCGGTATTTTTGCGGCAGCAATAGTGTCTTTGCTGGTAATAAAAAATAATGTTAATGAAATCAGCGACAAGCATGACGAATTTTTATTAAGAAAAGCGTTAGAGGCCCGCCAGGAGAGCATCCGCAGTCATCTGAAAGACTATGCAGAGTGGGGCGATGCCTACAAACACCTCCATCAGAAAATGGATACGCACTGGGCATGGGACAAGCAGAATCTGGGCAAGTCGCTGTATGAAAACTTTGGCTATGAAGGCGCGTTTGTCCTCTCCCCGGAAGGCACCACGCGCTACAGCGTGATTGACGGGAAACTGAAACAGGAAGAACTGGAGCGCTGGTTAGGTACATCGACAAAAGACCGTTTACTCAGCGAACTGAGCAAAAATAAGGGATTGCCGGTTTCTGTACTAACGCTAATTGATTCCATGCCTGCCATTGTATCTGCTGAATGGATAACAACGGGCGATGATACCAGTGTACACCCCTTACCGGGCCGGCCTTCGGCAATGGTGTTTGTAGATAAATTAACGGCTAAAAAACTTCTCACGATGGGGCATGATGCCGCCATTAAAAATGTTCGTATTTTACCCAACGCGTTGGTTTCTAAAATAAACGATCGGACGGAATTAACATTAAGCACCCAGAAGGGTGATGTGCAGATTATCTGGGACAGCGAAAATCCCGGCCAGGCGTTGATCGTCTATTTTCTGCCGTTACTTATTCTTTCCGTACTGCTTACAATAACGATGACGGTAATTCTTATGCGTCATATTATGCACAAGGCGAAAATTCATGACGAAAATGCCTTTCTCCTTGAGCAGGCACGGTTGAATCTTATCACCAGTGAAAAACGATTCAGGGATGTCAGCGAAACAACCAGCGACTGGTTCTGGGAAACAGATTTATCGTTAACTATAACGTGGCTATCAGGCCGATTTTCCACTGTTACGGGATATGAAAACAGCAAATGGATAGGTCGCAGGCTGGATGAACTCTTTCCTTCAACAGGAGACCTGCTTCGTGATTGTGTCAGCCATCGGGAATTAACAGGACGCTTTGAATTCAGGAACTGTCCTTATATCAATAATCAGCACTCCACCTCTTATTGCACGCTTTTGGCAAAATTTTCTGCTCAGGCTGATGGAACGGTAGTTTTACGCGGGGCGGCAACGGATGTCTCTCTGGAAGTAGAGGCAATAAAACGCGTGGAGTTTCTCTCCCGCCATGATGAATTAACGGGGCTCCCGAACCGGTACCACATCAAGGAGTTTCTGGCGGGCCAGTTAGCTCAAGAAGGCGTCAACGCGAGCCCCTTTGCAATGATTTGCCTCGATTTAGACAAGTTTAAGCCCGTCAACGATATATTTGGGCATTCCACGGGCGACGCCCTGCTTGGTGAAGTCGCGTCACGACTTAAGGGCTGTATTCGTGACGGTGATTTTGTTGCACGGCAGGGAGGAGATGAATTTATGCTGCTCCTCGGCAACACCAGCCAAATAGATCGTATTGAAGAGGTGTGTCAACGCATCGTGCAGGAACTTAACCGTCCTTTCTCCATTGAAGGTAATGAGGTGACAATAGGCGTCAGCATGGGAATTGCATTGGCTCCGCGCGATAGCAGCAGCGCAAACGAGCTTCTACGCTATGCGGATATTGCGCTTTATCAGGCTAAACAATCCGGCAGAAACAGATGGGTCTATTATCGTCCGGATATGTCAGAAAAGTTGACCGAGCGCAGGAAGCTGGAATTAGAACTGAAGACGGCAATTCGTGAAGACCAGCTCTGCCTGCTCTACCAGCCGCGTTATAACCTCAGATATTCCCGAATAGATGCCGTGGAAGCGCTTGTGCGCTGGCAGCACCCGGTTAGAGGAACCATAATGCCCGATCGGTTCATTCCGCTGGCTGAAGAAACAGGATTAATTATTAGCCTCAGCAACTGGGTTATTCGTAAAGCGTGTGTAGAAACAAAAGGTAAATTACCAGGACTATCGGTATCCGTAAACATCTCTGCTATTGAATTCCAGGCAAGCGATCTCGCTGAACGGATAAAAGAGATCCTCCATGAAACAGGGCTTGAGCCCAACCGTCTGGAAATTGAAGTGACTGAAAACGTCACGCTTTCCGATCCTGAACAAACGCTGCTGACCATGAAGGCCCTTAAAAAAATGGGCGTGCGCATTCTGATTGATGATTTCGGTACGGGCTATGCGTCTCTGAGCTATCTTCGGAAGTTTCAGTTTGACGGCCTCAAGCTCGACAAAAGCTTTATTTTTGCTTTAGGCGATTCACCGCAGAACCAGTCGGTCGTCGAGAAAATTATCGATCTGGGTAAAGCCTATTCGATGGAGATAACCGCAGAAGGGGTGGAAACCATCGAACAGCTGTCGTTCCTGAAAAAAAATAAGTGCGATGAGGTTCAGGGCTACCTGCTTGGAAAACCGGCTGCCATTGCCGATCTCAATTTAAACGCGAACGTACTGAGTGTTTAAACGCGTTTTTTCAGCCCTGACTCAGGGAAGCATCAACGAAAAAAAACCGGGCTTCTCGCCCGGTTTTCTATCTTACGACCAGTACCGGACATTTCGCATGCCGCACCACTGCTGCAGCATTTGAGCCTAACAGATACGTTGATATGTCAGGCTTGTGGGATGCGATGATAATCAGGTCAGCGCCGATCGTGTCAGCGAGCTTTAGAATCTGATCTTTAGGGGATCCCGTCACGGCGTGAGTCTGTATCTTGTCTGGAGGAATTTTGAACTGCTTAACAATTTCATCCAGTTTTGCTAAGGCCACATGCTGGAACTCTTTTATCTTCGGCATTTCCACTGAGTATGCCAACCCTAAAGATGAATAGTAGGGTAGCGAGGGAATAACAGTTAGAAAATGGACTTTGGCCGTGTTGAGTGCTGTATGTGCCTGAACGAACGGGATAACCATGTGGGTCAGGCTATCCTCGGAAATGTCAATCGGAACCAAAATAGAGTTGTACATATGTCCCTCCTGAGTGTTTTTTACACAGTTCAGGTTAGGCTGTTAATTTCAGGAAAACAGAGAGCGAGGTGTCATAACGGGTACAAATTTCTGTTCTGTAGTATTTGTGTAGTCAAACTTGCCTGGCATTTCGTCGTGACTATGTACATTCTCGCTTTATGGGCGAGCTGGCGCTCAGCCTTGATCGGCGCATGTCCCTTTTTATGGGCAGCGAGCAGAGTAGCGTAAAATTATGCTAAAACAGAACCGGGTGTAATGCCCGGTTTAGTATTTATACTGCGTGACAGCTGACGGACGCGATAATTTTATTTCCGCCCATATTCCCCATAATCAGATCGAGTAATTTTCGGTATTCCTCACGGGTCATCACCTCAGCCCGAATTTCGGTTTTTCCCTCGGCGTGCGCCGTAGCGGAATAAATCGCTTTCAGACTTAACGTCAACTCTTTGGCCATATTTACGATGCTATTCCGCACTGCATCTTCATGCTCATCATTGCAGGTGATAGTCAGGACATAGCATTTTTCGTCTTCGTGGAGCGCGGGCAGCTGATTGATTCGCTGCGCGGCTTCACGAAGCAATATGTTGGCGCTGAGAATAATTAAGCTTGCCGTGGCGGCATTCCAGAATTGACCTAAGCCGCACAGTACGCCTATTCCGGCCGAGCACCACAGCGTTGCGGCGGTATTCAAACCGCGAATGTTCATGCCTTCACGCATAATGACGCCTGCGCCAAGAAAGCCTATTCCGGAGACGATCTGCGCTGCGATGCGCCCAGGGCTATCAGAAGACGTAGATATGGAACTTAAAATAAACACGGCCGCACCCGTGGCAACCAGTGCATTGGTACGAAGTCCGGCCATGCGCTGGCGCCACTGTCTTTCCGCGCCAATAATTGCGCCCAGCAGCATTGCTGCGAGCAGATGAGAGATATAAGGGAACATCAGCCTGTCGCCTGTTAACGTATTAAATAATAAGCGTCAGCGCTTCACAAAGCGCGCGATAACGCCGTTTAAACGCAAAGCATTTCAGGCGAAGGCGGCGGGAAAAGGGAATGTTTAAACATGACCATCGCGATTACCAACAATTTTAGTCTTTGTAAATGTATCGGGAGGCAATCGTCTGGAAGAGATTGCTGCCCACCGTTAAGGTAAGCAGCGAGAAAATCGCGTTAGCTTACCTTCGTATCGTATATAAAATGGCTGTCCAACGAAGAGCTCCTGTATGAATTTATCGTCAGTATAATCAGACGTATTAATGAGTAAAGCGAAAAAGAAGGGTCCGTGAGGATTTGTTTAAGATCGGGAAAATTGTTTTTCAGCGTTCCTCTGGTCTTCAAAATACCCGGTATACTACGTTTTGTTCTTTTCAGGCGACAATATGCAAAGGCAGGAAGTATGTCCCTTCGTTCGCTGCGGGCGTTATGCCTCACAAGTTTTTTCATTGCCGACGTCCGCGATGGCCTCGGCCCTTTTCTCGGTATTTTCCTCACTGAGCGTCACTGGACCCCCGATGATATCGGCTTTCTGATGACGGCAGGTGGGCTGGCGGGATTACTGGCCACGTTGCCGGCGGGGGTTATCACCGACACCTCCCGGAACAAACGTGCCTTGCTGGCGCTGCTCTGCATGTTGATCACCCTGAGCACGCTGCTGCTCTGGTTTAGCCAGCAGACCAGCGTTGTCGCCGTCTCACAAATGGTCACCGGCATCTGTGCGGCGTTTGTCGGGCCGCTCGTCGCCGGGATTACGCTGGGGCTGACCGGCCAAAGCGGGTTCAGCGCACAGATGGGCAAGAATGAGGCGTTCAATCACGGCGGCAACTTTGTTACCGCGCTGATTGCAGGCGGCATTGCCTGGTACTGGGGCGTCGGCGGGATTTTCCTGCTGATGACCTGTACCACGCTGTTAACGCTCTGTGCGCTACTTGCCATCCGCAACGAGGACATTGATAACGACGCGGCGCGGGGGCTTTCATCCTCAGGAAGCGTGCCTGTCCCCGGCTTCGCGGTGCTGATTAAAAACCGGGCGCTGTTTGTGACCGGGCTGACGCTGCTGCTGTTCCACCTGGCGAACGCCGCGCTGCTGCCGATGCTGAGCATGAGGGTGGCCGCGGCACCCGCCTCGATCAACCCCGGCCTGTACGCGGCGGGCACCGTCATCATCTCTCAGGCGGTGATGATCCCCGTTGCCATCTGGGTCGCCCACCGAATAGACCGCTACGGCTACTGGCGCTTAATTATGCTGGCGCTGCTGGTTATGCCGGTGCGCGCGGCGCTGGCAGCAAGTACGGACGCGCCGTTAATGATGATCCCGGTACAAATTCTCGACGGGCTGGCCGCAGGGATCCTGGGGGTTGTGGTTCCGTCGTTTATCGTGGTGCTGTTGCGCGGGAGCGGGCATGTCAATGCCGGACAGAGCGTGGTGATGCTGATGCAGGGCGTTGGCGCATCCATGAGCCCGGCGTTAACCGGCACGATTGCCGGTCACTACTCCTTTGCGGCGGCGTTCAGCGTGCTGAGCGCGATTGCGCTGGTGGCCGTCCTGCTCTGGTGGTGCTTTGCGCACCGGACCTGGGAAACAGACAGCATGCCGGGTGGGGCATAGCGCCACCCGGGGTCACGTTAAACCAGTTCGTTAGGGCAGGTTTCGCCCTTTTCCAGCTGCTGCAGGTTGCCCAGCGTGGTTTCTGAAATGCTGATCAGCGCTTCGGCAGTCAGAAACGCCTGGTGGCCTGTAAACAGGACGTTATGACAGGCAGACAGGCGGCGGAACACGTCGTCCTGGATCACATCGTTGGACTTATCTTCAAAGAACAGATCGCGCTCGTTCTCATAGACGTCCATCCCCAGCGCGCCAATTTTCTGGGTTTTCAGCGCTTCGATAGCGGCCTGAGAGTCAACCAGACCGCCGCGGCTGGTGTTGATGATCATCACGCCGTCTTTCATCTGGTCAAACGCCGCCTGGTTAAGCAGGTGGTAGTTTTCCGGCGTCAGCGGGCAGTGCAGGGAGATCACGTCTGACTGCGAGAACAGGGTCGCCAGGTCAACGTACTCCACGCCCAGCTCCAGCGCCGCGGCGCTTGGGTACGGATCGAATGCCAGCAGACGCATGCCGAAGCCTTTCAGAATGCGTAGAGCGGCGACGCCGATTTTTCCGGTGCCGATCACGCCCGCGGTTTTGCCGTACATGGTAAAGCCGGTCAGCCCTTCCAGAGAGAAGTTGGCGTCACGGGTGCGCTGATAAGCGCGATGAATACGACGGTTGAGCGACATCATCATGCCAATAGCGTGTTCCGCGACGGCTTCCGGGGAGTATGCAGGAACGCGCACCACTCTCAGACCCAGCTCTTTCGCCGCGTCGAGGTCCACGTTATTAAAGCCCGCGCAGCGCAGGGCGATGTACTTCACCCCCTGTTTTTTCAACTCTTCCAGCACCGGACGACTGCCGTCGTCGTTAACAAAAATGCAGACGCCTTCACAGCCGTGCGCCGTTTTGGCGGTTTTTTCGGACAGCAGAAAGTCGAAAAATTCAAGCTCAAACCCGTAAGCCTCGTTAACATGTTGCAGATACTTTTTGTCGTACTGCTTTGTGCTATATACCGCGAGTTTCATAAGACTTTCTCCAGTGATTTTGCATTCACGTTAGCATGATTAAAATTATCTTACAATTTATAAAATATTATTGAATTCAATAAGTTCTATCAATTATTCTAGAGCATATGTACACCCTAACTCCATGATATTCTTACTACGAGAAATCTTCGGCGCGAATCTGAGCAGGGCATGTAGCGGAAAATGGAGTGGGTAGAGGATGCGAGAAACGCCTGTCTGGATTACGTTAAAGAATGGCAAGAGGGTGTGAAAACTGCAATGCCTCCGGATGCGATGGAAAGATATTAGGAACCGGGTGAGTTTCTGACAAATATGGAGAATGATGCATGTCGCAACAATTGGAGTTGTCCTTATCTCCGCCGATGCTGCCCGCTTTGTACTATTTTGTTGTATCTATTGCGGTTTTATTCTTACTGTTGATGGGGAAACTCAAGGTCAACAGGCTGCGTAAATATCCTCTGCTCATTGCCTATACGCTTTTTGTGATAGCCATTGCTGCCATTCAAATTAACGTTTTTGCCAACGGCTATGAGTTTGTTAGCGGTTTCTTACATATTGATTTTGATCCCTGGCGTTACGACTCGGTGTTTTGGGGGTCGTTGATATTCGCCATGCTTTACCTTCTGGCGATGCCTCGGAACAGGCCCTAGTTTCGCAACTTAACGTTACAACATCTATCCTTAAATCTGGCTTTGGCTTCAACTGACCCGCTAAACATGCGACAATATTCGGCATTGCCGGCTTAATTCTTTCGAAAAATCAGGATATTAACTGCCCATGAAGGGTAAATACAAAGCCGCCATTGCGGTTTTACTGCTGTTAATTTTGGTGCCGCTGACGCTGCTGATGACGCTCGCCCAGTGGGTGCCGACGCTCGCCGGGATCTGGCTTCCCGTCGGAACGCGCATCGCTTTTGAAGAGAGTCCAAAACTTACCCGCCATGCGCTGGTGATCCCCGATCTTCGCTATCTGGTTGAAGACTGCGAAATTGCCCGTATCGATAACGTGACGCTGTCACATCCGAGCCGCTGGAAACTGGATGTCGGCTCGCTGGATCTTAACGCCGTCTGTCTGAGCAAGATTCCTCAGTCAGCCCCGTCCACGGTAGCACCAAAAACGCTGGCCCAGTGGCAGGCGGTGTTACCGAATACCTGGCTCACCATTCACCGTCTGACGCTCTCGCCCTGGCAACAGTGGCAGGGCGAGCTGCATGCGTCGCTGACTCCGTCCATTCAGGAGATCGCCTATAAAGGCGAGCAGGTCAGCATTAAAGGCACGCTTCGCGGCCAGACGCTATCGGTCAGCCAGTTTAATGTTCAGCTCCCGGACCAGCCGCAGCCGATTAAGCTGGTGGGCGAGTTTACCTTGCCGCTGGTACCGGATGGCGTGCCGGTGAAAGGCCACGCGGTGGCGACCTTTAACGTGCCTCAGCTAACGTCTCTGGTCGATGCCGATCTGGACTGGGAAGACAATCAGGGGCAGCTGGTGGTCATGGCGCGAGACAACCCCGAGCCGCTGCTCGATCTGCCGTGGCAGATCACCGCGGAACAGCTGAACATCAGCGACGGGCGCTGGAACTGGGATCTCTCCGGTATGCCAGCGAGCGGCCGGGTTTCCCTTCGCGCCTACAACTGGCAGCAGGGGCTGGAGAAAGCCACCCTGACCGGACGTCTGAATGTGCTTACCCACGGCGACGCGGGGAAAGGCAACGCGGTACTGAATATTGGGCCCGGCAGGCTCAGCATGGAAAACAGCGACATGCCACTGCATCTCAGCGGCGAGGCGAAGCAAAACGATCTCATTCTTTACGCCAGATTGCCGGCAAAACTGACCGGCAGCCTGTATGAACCGCAGCTGGCCTTTGCGCCGGGCGCGCTGCTTCGCTCGCGCGGGCGCATCATTGACTCGCTAGATATCGATGAAATCCGCTGGCCGCTGGCGGGCGTGAAGCTCACGCAGAAGGGTGTCGACGGTCGTCTGCAGGCTATTCTGCGCGCCCATGAAAACGAGATGGGTGATTTTGAACTCCACCTGGACGGCCAGGCCAACGATTTTCTCCCTGACAACGGCCTGTGGCAGTGGCGCTACTGGGGCAAAGGGCATTTTACGCCAATGAATGCCCGCTGGGATGTCGCCGGGAAAGGCGAGTGGCGCGACAACCTCATTGAGCTGACGGCGCTTTCCACCGGTTTTGACAAGCTCCAGTACGGCACGATGGACGTCAGCAAGCCGCGCCTGGCGCTGGAGCAACCGGTGCGCTGGGTCCGCGATCCCGAAAAGCCTACCTTCAGCGGCGCGCTGTCGCTCAATGCCGGGCAAACCCGTTTCTCCGGCGGCAGCGTTTTGCCGCCGTCGGTCCTGACCTTCAGCGTCGACGGCACCGACCCAACCATTTTTCAGTTTAAGGGTAACCTGCATGCGGACGCCATCGGCCCGGTGCAGGTGAACGGTCGTTGGGATGGGGAGCGCCTTCGCGGACAGGCCTGGTGGCCGAAACAGTCGCTCACCGTCTTCCAGCCGCTGGTCCCGCCGGACTGGAAAATGACGCTGCGTGACGGGGAACTTTATGCGCAGGTTGCCTTCTCTGCGGCCCCCGATCAGGGCTTTGAGGCGGGCGGGCACGGCGTGCTGAAATCCGGTAGCGCCTGGATGCCGGATAACCAGATCAACGGCGTCGATTTTGTGCTGCCGTTCCGCTTCAGCGAGGGAACCTGGTCCCTGGGTACCCGCGGCCCGGTCACGTTGCGCATTGGCGAAGTGGAAAACCTGGTGACCGCGCGCAACATAACCGCCGATCTACAGGGGGATTATCCCTGGACGGAGGCCAACCCGCTGCTGCTCACCAACGTCAAGGTGGAAATGCTCGGCGGGAAAATGACCATGCAGCAGCTGCGGATGCCGCAGCACGATCCGGCCCTGCTGCGCGTGGACAATATCTCCTCAAGCGAGCTCATTAGCGCTGTCAACCCGAAGCAGTTTACCCTGTCGGGTCCGGTGAGCGGGGCGCTGCCGTTCTGGCTGGACAATGAAAAATGGATTATTAAAGATGGCTGGCTGACCAACCCTGGGCCAATGACGCTACGCATCGACAAAGATACGGCCGACGCCATCGTGAAAGATAATATGGTGGCGGGCGCGGCGATTAACTGGCTCCGATATATGGAAATTTCGCGTTCGTGGACGAGAATCAATTTAGATAACCTGGGTGAATTAACCATGCAGGCGACCATCAAAGGGACCAGCCGGGTGGACGGCAAAAGCAGCTCCGTCAATCTGAACTATACCCATGACGAGAATGTTTTTACCCTCTGGCGCAGCCTGCGTTTTGGAGACAACCTGCAAACCTGGTTTGAGCAACATGCGGTGATACCTGCTCCCCGCAGTTCGACCGGCAAGGAAAGTGAGGAACAACAATGAAAAAGATGGCTGGTGCGCTTACCGTTGCCGTTGCCGCGCTACTGACCGGCTGTACGCCGCGCATTGAAGTCGCTGCGCCAAAGGAGCCGATTACCATCAACATGAATGTCAAAATCGAACACGAGATCCATATTAAGGTCGATAAAGACGTTGAAACCCTGCTGAAATCGCGCAGCGATCTGTTCTGAGGACGCCATGAAACGAGTAGCTCTGATTTTACTGGCACTGGGGATGAACGTGCAGGCGGCTGCGCTGACCTTAAACGATGCCCGCTCGCAGGGGCGCGTGGGGGAAACCCTGAGCGGTTATCTTGCTCCGATCCAGCAGGATGCCGAAACGCTGGAACTGGTAAATCGCATTAACGCGGCGCGCACGGAGAGCTATCAGAAGCTCGCCGACAGCAACAATTTACCGGTTGATGAAGTGGCGAAAATGGCGGGGCAAAAGCTGGTAGCCCGCGCGCAGCCGGGCGAGTACGTGAAGGGTATTAACGGTAAGTGGCTGAAAAAATAGCTAGCGGTAGCGCTTGCGGTATTCCCCCGGCGAGACGCCAAAACGCTGCTTAAACGCCGTTGAAAAGTGGCTATGGTCGGTGAATCCCCAGCTGAAGCCAATGCCCGCCAGCTTTTCGTCATCGCCGGTTGACTGCAACGCCTGCGCGCAGAGATCCAGACGACGGTTTTTAATGTACTGCGCCACCACCAGCCCCTTTTCGGCAAACATGCGGTACAGGCTGCGCACGGACATTCCGCTCTCGGCGGCAATCCATTCCGGGCGCAGCGATTCAGACTGAATATGGTCGTCAATCAGCGCCACCACGTGCTGGAACTGGCGCTCCTTGCGCGGCTGAATGATTTCGCGCTGCTGGAAAGCGGGGCGCAGCAGGCAGACCATCGCCTCGAGCGCCGCTTCACTCTCCCGGTCACTCAGGTCGGGGTTGCTCATGCTTTCCATCAGCAGGCGATGGCTCAGCTGTACCGTGGGCAACGAGCGGGAAAGGGCGAGCGCGCAGCTTATCTCCTGAAAGCGGCACTGCTGCTCAATAATCTGACGGGGAACCAGCAGCGAAATCTGGCGGGACTTTTCCTGCCAGTTGATCGAGCAGGGGCGAGCGGCGTCAATCAGCGTAATATCGCCGGTTCTGAGCACCGCGCGACGCTCATCCTGCTCAATTTCCGCGCTGCCTTCGAGCTGGAACACGGTATAGAACCAGGCATCGTTACTCTGTGTAATCTCCTGACGGGAGCGGAACAGGTTAACGCCGCCTGCGGTAACGGTACTGAGCTTCAGGCTACGCGCGTAGCTGGTCTCCAGCTCACCGAAGAATTTGCCTTCGGTGGGCTGCGCGTTAAAACGGCCGCAAACCTGGTTAATTTGCGCCAGCCACTGCTGATACTGTTCCTGCTCACTTGCACACGCCATCGTTTCTCTCGCCGCACCGTCAACGTTTTCGCATTGTTGCATTTGTGTTGCATTTTGTCAGAGCTATGAGGCTGACTATAGGAAAGAACACTCACCGGTAACAGCGATATAAGCGACGATTATCGCGAATTGCGGCACCTGTCACAGGTGGCAAAGCGAATGTCACAGAGACAAAAGCGAGAATGCAAAACCGCACGTAGACTGGATGAACACACTGAGAATAACAACGAAGGAGTATCCTATGTCTGAATCACTGGTGGCCATTCTGCCTGCCGTGCAGCAGTTTTTAGACCGACACCACGGCCTGTGGATTGAAGGGCGTCAGGCCGCGTCGGACAGCGAAAAGCGGCTGAACGTCTACAACCCGGCCACGGGCGAGGTGATTGCCTCGACCGCCGATGCCAGCGTCGATGACGTTGACCGGGCCGTCATGTCCGGCTGGCGCGCGTTTGTCGCCCGCTCCTGGGCCGGAAAGTTACCGGCGGAGCGCGAGCGGATCCTGCTTCATTTCGCTGATCTCGTCGAACAGCACGGCGAGGAGCTGGCCCAGCTTGAAACGCTGGAGCAGGGCAAATCGATTAACATCTCCCGGGCCTTTGAAGTCGGCTGCACCCTCAACTGGATGCGCTATACCGCCGGGCTGACCACCAAAATTGCGGGCAAAACCCTCGATCTCTCCATCCCGCTGCCGCAGGGGGCGCGCTATCAGGCGTGGACGCGTAAGGAGCCGGTTGGCGTGGTGGCCGGGATTGTGCCCTGGAACTTCCCGCTGATGATCGGAATGTGGAAAGTGATGCCTGCGCTGGCCGCGGGCTGCTCTATTGTCATCAAGCCGTCGGAAACCACGCCGCTGACACTGCTGCGCGTGGCCGAGCTGGCAAGCGAAGCGGGTATCCCGGACGGGGTCTTCAACGTGGTAACCGGGAGCGGCGCGGTGTGCGGCGCAGCGCTGACCTCGCATCCGCATATTGCAAAGGTGAGCTTTACCGGCTCAACGGCGACGGGTAAGCAAATCGCCCGCGCGGCGGCGGACACGCTAACCGGAGTAACCCTGGAGCTGGGTGGGAAAAACCCGGCCATCGTGCTGAAGGATGCGGATCCGGCGTGGGTGATAGAAGGGTTAATGACCGGCAGCTTCCTGAACCAGGGGCAGGTATGCGCGGCGAGCTCGCGCATCTATATTGAAGCGCCGCTGTTCGACACGCTGGTCAGCGGGTTTGAGCAGGCGGTGAAATCCCTGAGCGTCGGGCCGGGCATGTCGCCGGAGGCCTTTATCAACCCGCTGGTATCACGCGCGCACTGCGATAAGGTGCAGACCTTCCTCGATGAAGCGACGTCGCGCAACGCGGAGCTGATCGTCGGCAACCGGGGCCCGGAGGGCAAAGGCTATTACGTGTCGCCGACGCTGGTGGTGAACCCGGATGCCGCGCTGCGGTTAACCCGAGAAGAGGTGTTTGGTCCGGTGGTCAACCTGGTGCGGGTAACCGACGGAGAAGAGGCGCTCCAGCTGGCAAACGACACCGAATATGGCCTGACCGCCAGCGTCTGGACGCAGAATATCAGCAAGGCGCTGGCGTATACCGACAGGCTGCAGGCGGGCACCGTCTGGGTGAACAGCCATACGCTGATCGACGCTAACCTGCCGTTCGGCGGCATGAAGCAGTCCGGTACAGGACGTGATTTTGGCCCGGACTGGCTGGACGGCTGGTGTGAAACCAAGTCGGTGTGCGTGCGCTACTAGTAAAAGCAAAAGGCAACCGGGAGGTTGCCTTTTTAGTGTTTGTTCCCTCTCCCGTGGGAGAGGGTCAGGGTGAGGGCATCAGGCCGCACCCGGCGTTATTCAAAGCGACCACCGATCCCGCCCGGCCTCCTTCGCCCGGTACAGCGCCGCATCGGCGCGAGCAATGATCTCGGTGCCGGCTAAGCCCTCCACCATGCCCGCAATCCCCATGCTCACGGTGACATGCTCGCTAACGGTCGAAGCGCTGTGCGGTATGGACTCCGCGCGAAGGCCGTCCTGAATGCGTAAGGCCACTTTTTCAGCGATGTTTTCCGGGCAGTTAAACAGGATCACCACGAACTCCTCGCCGCCGTAGCGTGACACAACATCGTCAGGCGTCCGCACCGACTGCTTCAGCACCCGCGCCACGCGCGTCAGACAGTCGTCACCCGCCTGATGCCCGTAGGTGTCGTTGTAGCGCTTGAAATAGTCGATATCCAGCATAATCAGTGAGAATGGTTTCTTCTGCTCAACCGCGTTCTCCAGCACCACTTCCATCCTCCGGCGATTGGCGGTTGTGGTTAACGGATCCTGATGCGCCAGCGCATCCAGTCGTGAGATCAGCAGCTGGTTTTGCTGGTTACGTCGCCAGGCCTCGTCAAACCAGCTCAGCAGGATGAAACGCCCGCAGATCAGGATCAGCGAAAAAACGCTCCAGATGATAACGAAATGAAGATTAAGGCCATCATTAAGTACCCAACTCGCTATCGGCAGGGTGATCCAGAGCGGGAGCACGAAGGCGAGCAGCCCCTCGGGGTAAAAATAGAGCGCCGTTAAGCCGGCGAGCAATAAAATGACGCACAGCGGCCAGACGTGCGGTAGCAGAAGCTGGGTGATAAACCAAAAGCAGGAGACCGACCAGATGGCGCTGCAGATAAACAGCACCACGCTGATGCCGGCGATGCGGCGCCAGGCCATCAGGATCAGCGCAGCCGAGAGGATGATGATGCCGAGCATGGAGGCATCGACCATTTTCGTTAGCGGCGGCGAGTGGGGATAAAGAGGATCGCTGGCCTTAAGCAGGACGTGGCGCAGCAGGATCATCACGGCGAAGCTAACGTTGACGAAGGCCAGCCAGGGCAGGTTCATCGCCAGCCCGTGCATGACCATGGCATGGCGCGTCGGCCAGGTTGCCCGTTCAAGTGTCGGTTTTTTTCTTTTTTCCATAAAATCCTTTCCCGTCCGGGGGATAAATCATTCAGGTGAGATATCAGTAACTATAAGCAAGCCCGGACGATCCTCAAACGCTGGGGCAAAAAAAACCGGGCTATTGCCCGGCAGGTGGTTATTTTTCGTCTTTTTTCTTACCAAGCGTTGGCGTCTCGTCGAAGAAGTTCCACGGTTTAAGCAGGGTGTGCACCCATTCCGTCGGCATGATCGGCCACTCTTCCGCTCGCGCCACGTGGGTTGTACCGGTGGTCATCCAGACTACGTCATCCTGGCCGTTGAGCGACTCGTTATCCTTGCTGTACTGACCGAGGCCCGTGTCGTGGATGGAACGGTTGGGGAATTTCCCTTCCGGGTAGAGCTCATCCGGGTGGTAGCGGGTTACCCAAAGCTGTTTGTCCATAAAGCTCAGGCGATGGTAGATCCACTCGTCCGGGGCAAATTTCGCGCCGGTCGCCACCGGATGGGTACCGCCCGCGTAAGGGATGATCTGGTACGAGACCGGGTTGCCCATGCGGTTCTCCTTGCTGGTGTTGCTCAGCAGGCGGATGGTGCCAGGGTCGAACTTCTGCGCCGCCTGCTGTTCGGTATCAATATCGTACTGATTGACCTGCATGGTGCTGGTGCGCGGGCCGCCGGCGGTATTCGGCTTCACTTCCGGATCCATCGCCACCAGCTTGTTGTTGATGCCGTCCACGTCCATATCAAGCCGGAAGTTATAGATGTGCTGGTGAGTAGTGCCCACGATGTTATGGTCGATCAGCGTGCCGTATCGGGTGTCATCTTTAGCGGTGGCATCGTGCATGGTTTTCGCCTGAACGCCTTTCACCGCCTCGATACCCGTCGCGCCGGCATCAATGCCGATGGTGCCGTTTTCATGGAACACCCAGTCGAAGATGTAATCATAGTTGCCCACTGTGCTGACCCAGCGCACCACCAACTCGCGGCGCTCGGCGCTGACGTTGGGCTTACCCATCTCCTGATGCTTATATTCCGGGCCCGCGTAGCGTTCGAAAATGGCGATCGCGCGCGGGATCTCCATCGGCGTACCGGTGTAGTCCGGGATGGTTTCATTGAGCATCACGGCGTTGGACGGCACGTCCTTACCGCGCACCAGCGGCGAGGTCAGGGTGCCCATGCCGTAGTCACCGGAGTCGAGATAGGCTTTAAAGTACCAGCCCACGTCCGGATCGCCGTAAGGGACGATCATGCCGCCGAGCGATCCCTGATACATTACCTGACGCTTTTTGCCGTTGTCGTTATACGTGACGGTTGAAATCATCGGGCCGACGCGGGAGTCGAGGCTCAGGTGGAAATCCCAGTTCTGCCAGTGCACCATATCGCCGGTGATGGTGTAGTTCTTGCCTTCCGGCTCAATGATGTGGAGCGGTTTTTTCGGCGTCTCGACACGGTCGCGGCCGTCATAGGGGCGCGGAGTCATCGGAACCGGCACAACGGCGCCTTCTTCAATTTTCTGGATCTTTTTCTGCTCAAGATCGACCACTGCCACGAGGTTCTCAATCGGGTGCGCCCAATAGTTGCCGTCGCCGACGTCCAGATAGCTCACCACCTTCAGCAGGCGGTCTTCCTGCTTCAGGCCGTCTTTTCCGTCGAAATAGCCGACGGTCAGCGGCGTGGTAATCACTTTTTTCGGGTCGGTGATGCCGTGTTTTTTAAGCACCTCGGCGAACTCTGTACTTTCGTTGATGATCTGCTGAACCGCGGTGAAATCATCCAGCAGCACCATGCCGTGCGCGTCTTTCACCGGTTCCCAATGCAGGATTTTTTTATCCTTCAGATCCACCACGCTTTCGATGACGTGCTTGCCGTCGAGCATGACGATTTTCGCCTGGCGAGGGGCATCCACTGCCGTACCGTTGAGGACAAAGTCCCACACTTTGGCCTTCTCTGGTTCCGCAAGGGCAATCTGGGTAAAGCGGGTATTCGGTTTAAAATCCGCAGAGGCTTTAACAATCTCGACGGCCTGCTTAATTTCGTCCGCCGTCAGCGCGTTTAGCGGGTGAGGGCGTTTTTCAACCTGGAAGGTCTGGTCAAGACCAGACTGGAAAACATCGTTGATGAAGGTCTCTGAGATAAAGGCTTTTTGGCCCTTCATCACTACCGGCACCTCAAGCTTGAGGGGTTGACCGTTAACGATGGCCGTCTTAGCGCCTGGTTTGACCTTCACAAAGGCGCCGTCCTTCGCAATGGTGAACATCTGTGCGTAATCATCCCACTGCACGTCCGCGCCAAAGTCCTGCAGGGTTTTGTCCATCGGGACCATATGCGCCTCGCTGCCGTGGGCGAAAACAGGGGATTGCCAGGCGCAACACAGCGCAACGGCCATGGCCAGCGCCGTTCTACGGGCAGAAAAAGAAGAAATGCTTCCCATCGTAGACCTCATCTTGTTGTGTTTATTGTGTTGTGACAGCCTTATCCTGACAGGCGCCTGAGAAAAGCGTTTGCCTGCATCTGCCAGGTTATTTGTTGGTCTTGCCAGGTTAAAAAAAGAGCGGGGGGTAAATCACAGGGTCGTGCAGAACATTCCCCTCTCCCCTTCGGGGAGAGGGTCAGGGTGAGGGGCGACGTTACCTGAAATCACCCTGCTGGCGCGCCACCAGCGTCAGAATGGAATAGAGCGCCACGGCTTGCTGGTGCTGGTTGAAGATCTCAACCGCCCATTCCACCACGCCGGTCGGTCTTTCCTCGGCGGTACGCTGTTTCTTAAGCGTTTTGCGTTTGCAGGTCAAACGCACCTGGATGGTATCGCCCGGCTTGACCGGCTCGATAAAGCGCAGGTTTTCCATGCCGTAGTTGGCAATCACCGGCCCGACGCCCGCATCAACGAACAGTCCCGCCGCGGCGGAGATCAGGAAGTAGCCGTGCACCACGCGCTCGCCAAAGATCGACTCTGCCGCGCCGATCTTGTCCATATGGGCATAGAAGTGGTCGCCGCTCAGGCAGGCAAAGTTCACAATGTCCGCTTCCGTGAGGGTGCGGCGCGGCGTCAGCAGGCTGTCGCCCGGCTGCAGCTCCTCGAAGTATTTGCGGAACGGATGTACGCGATCCTCCTGCACCGCTGCGCCGCGTACCCACTGTTTGCCAATCGCGGCCAGCATCGACGGGCTGCCCTGAATCGCGGTGCGCTGCAGGTAGTGCTTCACCGCGCGCAGGCCGCCCAGCTCTTCGCCGCCGCCCGCGCGGCCCGGACCGCCGTGCACCAGCTGAGGCAGCGGGGAGCCGTGGCCGGTGGACTCTTTTGATGATTCCTCGTTAAGGATCTGAATACGCCCGTGGGCGCGCGCCGCACCGGCAATAAACTGGCGGGCAATCGCCGCATTTGCGGTTACCAGCGTGCCCGCCAGGCTGCCGCCGCCCGCGCGGGCAAGCTGCATCGCGTGGTCTGCGCTGCGATACGGCATCAGCGTGGCGACCGGGCCGAAGGCTTCGGTATCGTGCACGGCGGGCGTTTCGTCCGGCTGCGCACAGAACAGCAGGGTCGGCGGGAAGAACGCCCCCGCGGCCTGCAGGTCCGCTTTGCCGCCCAGACGGATCTGGCAGCCTGCGGCGACCAGCCGATCCACTTTCTCCTGCACGTCCGCGCGCTGCTCGGCGTTGACCAGCGCCCCCATCTTCACCCCTTCCTGCGCCGGGTCGCCCACCACCACCTTTTCCAGGCGGGCAATCAGCGCCTGACTCACGGTGTCAATCTGGTTTTGCGGAACGATAATGCGGCGAATGGCCGTGCATTTTTGCCCGGCCTTAGCGGTCATCTCGCGGGCCACTTCGCGGATGAACAGCGCAAACTCCGGCTGCTCCGGCGTGACGTCTTCCCCCAGCACGCAGCAGTTCAGGGAGTCGGCTTCCATGGTGAACGGTATCGAATTCGCCACAATATTCGGGTGCACGCGCAGGCTTTGCCCGGTGCTGGCAGAGCCGGTAAAAGTGACCACGTCCTGGCCGTCGAGCTGGTCGAGCAGATCGCCCGCGCTGCCGCAGATCAGGCTGATGGCACCGTCCGGCACCAGCCCGCTGTCGACGATGGATTTCACCATCGCCTGCGTCACCTGCGCGGTAGCGGTAGCGGGTTTAATAATGGCGGGCATCCCGGCAAGCCAGGTCGGCGCCAGCTTTTCCAGCATTCCCCAGCAGGGGAAGTTAAAGGCGTTGATATGCACCGCCACGCCGGATTTGGAGGTCAGGACGTGGCGCGCCGCAAAGCCGCCTTCTTTCGACAGGGGGATTAACTCATCTTCCGGCCACAGCGTGTCGTCCGGCAGCTCGCGGCTGCCCAGGCTTGCATAGGTGAAGAGGGTGCCGATCCCGCCTTCAATATCTACCCAGCTGTCCGCCTTCGTTGCCCCGGTCTGGGCTGACAGGGCATAAAACGTCTCTTTCTCGCTGAGCAGGTGCTTTGCCACCGCCTTCAGCATGGCGGCACGTTCGATAAAGGTCATGGCGCGTAATGCCTCGCCCCCCTGCTCAATGGCATAGCGACGGGCGGCCGCCATGTCCAGCCCTTCGCTGGTCACTTCCCAGAGTGCTTCGCCGCTGATGGCGTGATGTATCGCGCGTTCGCGGCCCCGGCCAGACTGCCAGGTACCGGACACGAAGCTGGCTAACTGCTGCATCGCTTATCTCCAAGTGTTTCGTTATTTCACTATTAATAGTTTGATCGCGAATCATAAAAATCAAGCTGTGTTTTTAATGAATTGTTAACGTTGTGATCTGGCTGGACGAATCGCATCGCGTAAAGGCGCTTTCTGCAAGGCCTGTAGTAAAAGCCTTGCGAGCAGCATCACAAAACCGGGAAACAATTCTTGGGGTTATATTTAACCTTTGTGTAACTTTTAAAAACAAAGTGATTCAACATTTCGCTTTAATTTGCAAACTAACGAATCATAAAGGTGAAGACGTGACGCAAGAACAACGGTTTGAGCAGCGCATAGCGCAGGAGACGGCGATTGAGCCTCAGGACTGGATGCCGGAAGCCTACCGTAAAACGCTGATCCGCCAGATTGGTCAGCACGCGCACTCCGAAATTGTCGGCATGTTGCCGGAAGGAAACTGGATCGCCCGCGCGCCGACGCTGCGCCGTAAAGCCATTCTGCTGGCGAAGGTGCAGGACGAAGCCGGACACGGGCTCTACCTCTACAGCGCGGCGGAAACGCTGGGCTGCGCGCGGGAAGACATCTACCAGAAGATGCTCGACGGCAGGATGAAATACTCCTCCATTTTCAACTATCCGACCCTGAGCTGGGCCGATATCGGCGTGATCGGCTGGCTGGTGGACGGCGCCGCCATCGTCAACCAGGTGGCGCTGTGCCGGACCTCCTACGGTCCGTATGCCAGGGCGATGGTGAAAATCTGTAAAGAAGAGAGCTTCCACCAGCGTCAGGGCTTTGAAGCCTGCATGGCGCTGGCGCAGGGCAGTGAGGCCCAGCGCCAGATGCTGCAGGACGCCATCAACCGCTTCTGGTGGCCAGCGCTGATGATGTTCGGGCCGAACGATGACAACTCGCCGAACAGCGCCCGCAGCCTGGCCTGGAAAATCAAACGCTTCGGCAATGACGAGCTGCGCCAGCGCTTTGTTGACAACACGGTGCCGCAGGTGGAGATGCTGGGCATGACGGTGCCGGATCCCGACCTGCGCTTTGACGAAGAAAGCGGCCACTACCGCTTCGGCGAGATCGACTGGCAGGAGTTTGACGAGGTCATTAACGGGCGCGGCATCTGCAACCACGAGCGCCTGGCCGCGAAACGTAAAGCCTGGGAAGAGGGGGCGTGGGTGCGCGAAGCCGCACTGGCGCACGCGGAAAAACAGCGCGCCCGTCAGGCCGCATAAGAGGAAGTAACAATGAGCAATGTCTACTGGCCGCTGTACGAAGTGTTCGTACGCAGCAAACAAGGGTTATCCCACCGTCACGTGGGCAGCCTGCATGCCGCCGACGATCGCATGGCGCTGGAAAATGCGCGTGATGCCTACACTCGCCGCAGCGAAGGGTGCTCTATCTGGGTAGTAAAGGCGAGCGAGATTGTCGCCTCCCAGCCGGAAGAGAGCGGTGAGTTCTTCGACCCGGCAGAAAGCAAGGTTTACCGCCATCCGACGTTCTACACCATCCCCGACGGCATCGAGCATATGTGAGGCAAAGAATGAATTCAGTGACTGCCTATGCCCTGCGTCTGGGCGACAACGGTCTGGTGCTCTCCCAGCGTCTCGGCGCCTGGTGCGGCCACGCGCCGGAGCTGGAAATTGATCTCGCGCTCGCCAATATCGGTCTCGACCTACTGGGCCAGGCGCGCAATTTCCTGACCTATGCCGCGGAGCGGGAAGGTCAGGGCGATGAAGACACGCTGGCGTTTGGCCGCGACGAGCGTCAGTTCCGTAACGTCCTGCTGGTGGAGCAGCCGAACGGCAACTTCGCCGACACCATTGCCCGCCAGTACCTGATGGATGCCTGGAATGTGGCGCTGTACGAGCGGCTGACCCAAAGCAGCGATAGCCAGCTTGCCGCCATTGCCGCCAAAGCGATTAAAGAGGCGCGCTACCACCTGCGCTTCAGCCGCGGCTGGCTGGTGCGTCTGGGCGACGGGAC
Source organism: Enterobacter sp. ECC_219_Taxon_10 (assembly GCF_058354905.1). NCBI lineage: Bacteria > Pseudomonadati > Pseudomonadota > Gammaproteobacteria > Enterobacterales > Enterobacteriaceae > Enterobacter > Enterobacter sp. ECC_219_Taxon_10. The sequence goes on from NZ_CM178005.1 coordinate 2,278,977, forward strand.
CGAAACATCCGCGCAAAAAATGCAGCAGGCTATCGACAATCTGTGGCGTTTTACGGCGGAGCTGTTTGAAGCCGATGACGTCGAGCTGGCGCTGATTGACGCCGGCGTGGCGGTTGACCCGCGCGTCCTGCGCCAGCCGTGGGAAAGCGAAGTCTTTGCCGGTCTGAATGAAGCCTGCCTGCAGGTGCCCGCAGAGGTGGCATACCGCACCGGGGGCAAGAGGGGGCTGCATACCGAACATCTGGGCCCGATGCTGGCGGAGATGCAGTATCTCCAGCGCGCGTATCCCGGTCAGCAGTGGTAAAGGAGAACGCCATGCAACGCCTCGTCGACATCGCGCCCGCGCAAATTCCGCAGATCTGGTCGCTGTTAAGCCAGATCCCCGATCCGGAAGTGCCGGTATTAACCATCACCGATTTAGGCATGGTGCGCAGCGTGAAGGCGCAAGGGGAAGGCTGGGTCATTGGCTTCACGCCAACCTACTCAGGCTGTCCGGCAACGGAACACCTGCTGGGGGCGATCCGCGACGCGATGACCGCGCACGGCTTTACCCCTGTACACATTGTGCTCCAGCTTGAACCCGCCTGGACCACCGACTGGATGACCGCCGACGCGCGCGAGCGCCTGCGGGCGTACGGCATTAGCCCGCCCGTGGGGCATAGCTGTCACGCGCACGCGCCTTTGGAGGTGAGCTGCCCGCGCTGCGCCAGCACTGACACCTCGCTTATCAGTGAATTTGGCTCGACGGCCTGCAAAGCGCTCTACCGCTGCAACACCTGCCGCGAGCCCTTCGACTATTTCAAATGTATTTGAGGCTGCCATGACAACGTTTTATTCATTAACAGTGGCAAAAGTGGAACCCGAAACCCGCGACGCGGTGACGATTACCTTCGCGGTGCCGCAGGCGCTGCAGGACGCCTACCGCTTCCGCCCCGGCCAGCACCTGACGTTAAAAACGAAGCTTGACGGAGACGATCTACGCCGCTGCTACTCCATCTGCCGGAGTAACGCCCCGGGCGAGATCAGCGTGGCGGTCAAAGCCATCGACGGCGGGCGCTTTTCCCGCTACGCCCGGGATGAGATCAAAGCGGGTATGGCTCTGGAGGTGATGGTGCCTCAGGGGCAGTTTGGCTACCAGCCGCGGGCTGAACGTGAAGGCCACTATCTGGCGATTGCGGCAGGCTCCGGGATCACCCCGATGCTGGCGATTATCTCCGCTACGCTTGCGACCGAACCCAACAGCCATTTCACCCTGATCTACGGCAACCGCAGCAGCCAGAGCATGATGTTCCGCCAGGCGCTGGCGGACCTGAAGGACAAATATCCGCAGCGGCTGCAGCTGGTCTCTATCTTCAGCCAGGAGCGGCTGGACAGCGATCTGCTCTTTGGCCGCATCGACGGAGAAAAGCTGCAGGCGCTGGCGAAAACCCTGATTAACTTCCGTCAGTACGACGAGGCGTTTATCTGCGGCCCGTCGGCGATGATGGATGATGCCGAAGCCACGCTGAAGGCGCTGGGGATGCCGGACAAAGCCATTCACCTTGAGCGCTTTAACACACCGGGCACTACCGTTAAACGCGCGGCGCACGTACAGGCGGAAGGTCAGAAAGTGACCGTTCGCCAGGACGGGCGTGACCGTGAAATCACCCTGACGGCGGACGACGAAAGCATCCTCGACGCCGCCCTGCGTCAGGGGGCGGATCTGCCGTACGCCTGCAAGGGCGGCGTGTGCGCCACCTGTAAATGCAAAGTGCTGCGCGGGAAGGTGGACATGGCGACCAACTACAGCCTGGAGCCGGACGAGCTGGCCGCCGGGTATGTGCTGAGCTGCCAGTCGCTGCCGTTAACCGCCGACGTGATTGTCGACTTCGACGCGAAGGGGATGGCATGAGCGAACTGATTGTTACCCGTCATGGCCGCGTGCTGCAGCTGACGCTCAACCGTCCGGCGGCGCGCAACGCCCTCAACAACGCGCTGTTAACCGAACTTGCTGAGCAGCTTGAGGCTGCCGCCGTGGATGCCGACATCGCCGTCTGCGTGATTTACGGCAGCGAGCGCTGCTTTGCCGCCGGGGCCGATCTCAACGAAATGGCGGAGAAAGACTTGCCCGCCACCCTGAACGATATCCGCCCGCAGCTGTGGGCGCGCATTAATGCGTTCAGCAAACCGCTGATCGCCGCCGTAAACGGCTTCGCGCTGGGGGCAGGCTGCGAGCTGGCGCTGCTGTGCGACGTGGTGATTGCTGGCGATAACGCCCGCTTTGGCCTGCCGGAAATCACGCTGGGCATTATGCCCGGTGCGGGCGGCACCCAGCGTCTTATCCGCAGCGTCGGTAAATCCCTTGCCAGCAAAATGGTGCTGACCGGCGAGAGTATTTCCGCGCAGCAGGCGCTGAGCGCCGGGCTGGTCAGCGATGTTTTCCCGGCCGCGCTGACGCTGGAGTATGCCTTGAAGCAGGCGGCGCTGATGGCGCGCCACTCGCCGCTGGCGCTGCAGGCGGCGAAGCAGGCGCTGCGCCAGTCTCAGGAGGTGCCGCTCCAGGCCGGGCTCGCGCAGGAGCGTCAGCTGTTTACGCTGCTTTCTGCCACCGAAGACCGCCGGGAGGGCATCGACGCCTTCTTACAAAAACGCACCCCCGACTTTAAAGGACGCTAATTGTGGAATTTATTCTCAGTCATGTAGAACAGGGCGTGATGACCATTACGCTGAACCGTCCGGAGCGTCTGAACAGCTTCAACGACGTGATGCACCAGCAGCTGGCCGAGTGCCTGAAACAGGCCGAGCGTGATGACACCGTGCGCTGCCTGCTGATCACCGGGGCAGGACGCGGCTTCTGTGCCGGTCAGGATCTGAACGACCGCAACGTCGACCCCAACGGCCCGGCGCCGGATCTGGGCATGTCCGTTGAAACCTTCTACAACCCGCTGGTGCGCCGCCTTGCAAAGCTGCCGAAGCCGGTCATCTGTGCCGTTAACGGCGTGGCGGCGGGCGCAGGGGCCACGCTGGCGCTCGGGTGCGACATGGTGATTGCCGCCCGCTCCGCCAACTTCGTGATGGCTTTCAGCAAGCTCGGCCTGGTGCCGGACTGCGGCGGCACCTGGCTGCTGCCGCGCGTGGCCGGACGCGCCCGCGCCATGGGGCTGGCGCTGCTCGGCGACAAGCTCAGCGCCGAACAGGCGCAGGCGTGGGGGATGATCTGGCAGGTGGTGGATGACGAACAGCTCTCCGCTACGGCGCAGCAGATGGCGCTGCACTTTGCCTCGCAGCCGACCTTCGGGCTGGGGCTGATCAAGCAGGCCATCAATGCCGCGGAAACCAACACCCTGGACGCCCAGCTCGATCTGGAGCGTGACTATCAGCGGCTGGCCGGGCGCAGCGACGACTACCGCGAGGGCGTCAGCGCCTTCCTGGCGAAGCGCACGCCGAACTTTACGGGGAAATAAGATGCTGAACGTACGGACTGTCGCCGTGATTGGCAGCGGCACGATGGGCGCCGGGATTGCCGAAGTGGCGGCCAGCCATGGGCATCAGGTGCTGCTCTACGACATCTCCAGCGATGCGGTATCCCGCGCTATCGACGGGATCCGCCAGCGTCTGGCCTCCCGGGTGACGCGCGGAAAACTCTCCGCCGATGCCGGGAGCCAGATCCTTGCCCGGCTGGTTCCGGTCACGGATATCACTGCGCTCTCCACAGCCGAACTGGTGATTGAAGCGGCATCCGAGCGGCTGGAGGTGAAAAAGGCGCTGTTTGCGCAGCTGGCTGACATCTGCCCGCCGCAGACGGTGCTGACCAGCAATACCTCGTCCATCTCCGTCACGGCGATTGCCGCGGATATCCACCACCCGGAGCGGGTCGCAGGGCTGCATTTCTTTAACCCGGCGCCGGTGATGAAGCTGGTTGAGGTGGTCAGCGGGCTGGCGACCTCCCCGGAAGTGGCAGACGCGCTGTGCGAGCTGGCGCTGAACTGGGGCAAACAGCCCGTTCGCTGCCAGTCAACGCCGGGGTTCATCGTCAACCGCGTCGCCCGTCCGTTCTATTCCGAAGCCTGGCGCGCGCTGGAAGAGCAGGTCGCGCCGCCGGAGGTGATTGATGCCGCCCTGCGCGAAGGCGGCGGTTTCCCGATGGGGCCGCTGGAGCTGACCGACATGATTGGTCAGGACGTGAACTTCGCGGTGACCTGCTCGGTATTTAACGCCTTCTGGCAGGAGCGTCGTTTTCTGCCTTCGCTGGTGCAGCAGGAGCTGGTGCTGGCGGGAAGGCTTGGCAAAAAGAGCGGGAAGGGCGTCTACGACTGGCAGGGCGACAGGCCCGAGGCGCGCTGGGCTGATGCCGTGAACGACAGCTACAGCCCGATGCGCGTGGAAAAGAGACGTGACGGTGTCACCGAAATTGATGATGTATATCTGATTGAAACGCAAGGAGAAACCGCCCAGGCGCTGGCACTGCGGCTCAACGGCCCGGTGGTGGTGGTGGACCGCATCGAGCGCGACGTAGCGGTGATCGCCGCCGCTGCCAGCAACCCGCATACCGCAACGCAAAAAGCCATCCGCTATCTGCAGCAGCAGGGTAACCGGGTAGTGCAAATTGCCGATTATCCCGGCCTGCTGGTCTGGCGCACGGTGGCGATGATTGCCAACGAAGCGCTGGACGCCCTGCAAAAAGGGGTCGCCAGCGAGAAGGACATCGACACCGCCATGCGCCTGGGCGTCAACTACCCGAGCGGGCCGATTGCCTGGGGCGAGCGTCTGGGCTGGCAACGGCTGCTAACGCTTCTGGAAAACCTGCAGCGTCATTACGGCGAAGAACGCTATCGCCCCTGTTCCCTGCTGCGCCAGCGCGCGCTTCTGGAGAGTAGCTATGAGTCATAACGCCTGGCATAACGCCCGCGCCATGTACGAACGGGACGCCTGCGCGCAGGCGATGGGGATGGACATTGTCGAGATGGACGAGGGCTACGCGGTGGTGACCATGACCATCACCCAGCAGATGCTTAATGGCCACAAAACCTGCCACGGCGGACAGCTATTTTCGCTGGCAGATACCGCCTTTGCCTACGCCTGCAACAGCCAGGGGCTGGCGGCGGTAGCCTCCGGCTGCTCAATTGATTTTCTGCGTCCGGGCTTTGCCGGGGACACGCTCACCGCCACCGCGCGGGTGATGCATCAGGGCAAGCTGACCGGTGTGTATGACATTGAAATCCAGAATCAGCAACAGAAAACCGTCGCCCTTTTTCGCGGAAAATCTCACCGCATCGGCGGCAATGTGACAGGAGAGGCCTGATGCGTGACGCATTTATATGTGATGGCGTTCGAACTCCGGTGGGGCGCTACGGTGGCGCGCTTTCCGCAGTCCGAACTGACGATCTTGGTGCCATGCCGCTGCGCGCGCTGCTGGCCCGCTACCCGCAGCTCGACCTGGAGCGGATTGACGACGTGATTTTCGGCTGCGCTAACCAGGCGGGGGAAGATAACCGCAACGTAGCGCGCATGTCGTCCCTGCTGGCCGGGCTGCCGCAGACGGTGTCCGGGACCACCATTAACCGCCTGTGCGGGTCGGGGCTGGACGCGATTGGTTTTGCGGCGCGCGCCATTAAGGCGGGCGATGGTGACCTGCTGATCGCGGGCGGCGTGGAGTCGATGTCCCGCGCGCCGTTTGTGATGGGTAAAGCCACCGCCGCGTTTCAGCGTCAGGCGGAGATCTTTGATACCACCATCGGCTGGCGATTTGTGAATCCGCTCATGCATCAGCAATTCGGAACTGACAGTATGCCGGAAACGGCAGAGAATGTAGCTGAATTGTTAAATATCAGCCGTACCGATCAGGACGCGTTCGCGCTGCGCAGCCAGCAGCGTACCGCGCAGGCGCAGCAGAACGGCATCCTGGCGCAGGAGATTGTACCGGTTTCGATCCCAGGTAAAAAAGGGGCAGTCACGGAATTCAGCGTGGATGAACATCCGCGGGCGGACACTACGCTTGAGCAGCTTGCTGGTCTGAAAACGCCGTTTCGTAAGAACGGGGTGGTCACGGCGGGAAATGCCTCCGGCGTCAACGACGGCGCGGCGGCGCTGATCGTCGCCAGCGAGAAGATAGCGCTGGCGCAGGGATTAGTCCCGCGCACCCGGATCGTGGCGATGGCGACGGCAGGCGTGGAGCCACGTCTGATGGGCCTCGGCCCGGTACCGGCCACCCGCAAGGTGCTGGAGCGCGCCGGACTCAGCATTAACGATATGGACGTGATCGAGCTTAACGAAGCTTTCGCCTCGCAGGCGCTGGGCGTTCTGCGTCAGCTGGGCCTGCCGGATAATGCCGCGCACGTCAACCCGAACGGTGGCGCGATTGCGCTGGGTCACCCGCTGGGAATGAGCGGCGCCAGGCTGGCGCTGGCCGCGAGTAATGAACTGCACCGACGCGGCGGGCGCTACGCGCTGTGTACGATGTGCATCGGTGTGGGTCAGGGCATTGCCATGATCCTTGAGCGTGTTTGAGCATAAAAACAATGTGAGTACCCTGCGATGACAAATACAACAAAGCTTGATCCGATTGAAACGGCCTCCCTTGATGAACTGCAGGCGCTGCAGACCGCGCGTCTGAAATGGACGCTGCACCACGCCTATAGCAACGTCCCGATGTATAAACGCAAGTTTGACGCCGCGGGCGTTCACCCTGACGATTTCAACGAGCTGGCGGATATCCGCAAATTCCCGTGCACCACCAAGCAGGATCTGCGTGATAACTATCCGTTCGATACCTTTGCCGTGCCGATGGAGCAGGTGGTGCGTATTCACGCGTCATCCGGCACTACCGGCAAACCGACCGTTGTCGGCTACACGCAGGGCGACATCGACAACTGGGCCAACCTGGTGGCACGTTCACTGCGCGCGGCGGGCGGCAGCGCGAAGGACAAAATTCACGTGGCGTATGGCTATGGCCTGTTTACCGGTGGGCTGGGCGCGCACTACGGCGCCGAGCGTTTAGGGGCGACGGTGATCCCCATGTCCGGCGGCCAGACGGAGAAACAGGCGCAGCTGATCCGTGATTTCCAGCCGGACATGATCATGGTGACGCCATCCTACTGCCTCAACCTGATTGAGGAGCTGGAGCGCCAGATGGGCGGCGATGCCAGCGGCTGTTCCCTGCGCGTGGGCGTCTTTGGCGCCGAGCCGTGGACGCAGGCCATGCGTCGCGAAATTGAAAAACGCTTAGGGATTACGGCGCTGGACATTTACGGCCTCTCCGAGGTGATGGGGCCGGGCGTGGCGATGGAGTGTATCGAAACCGCCGATGGCCCGACCATCTGGGAAGATCACTTCTACCCGGAGATCGTCAACCCGAACGACGGCACGCCGCTGGATGACGGTCAGCAGGGCGAACTGCTGTTCACCACGCTGACCAAAGAGGCGCTGCCGGTGATCCGCTACCGCACCCGCGACCTGACGCGTCTGCTCCCGGCCACCGCGCGCAGCATGCGCCGCATGGACCGGATCAGCGGCCGCAGTGACGATATGCTGATCATTCGCGGCGTCAACGTCTTCCCGTCGCAGCTGGAAGAGGAGATTGTGAAGTTCGAGCATCTTTCTCCGCACTACCAGCTGGAGGTGAACCGTCGCGGGCATCTTGATTCACTTTCCGTGAAGGTGGAGCTGAAAGAGAGTAGCCTCACGCTGACGCACGAGCAGCGTTGCCAGGTGTGCCACCAGCTGCGCCACCGCATTAAGTCGATGGTGGGGATCTCCACCGACGTAATGATTGTTAACTGCGGCAGCATTCCGCGCTCAGAGGGGAAAGCCTGCCGGGTGTTTGACTTACGTAAAGTTGCGGCCAACGGTTAAACAACTCCCCCTCATCCTAACCTTCTCCCCAAAGGGGAGAAGGGACTGTACGGTGCGGTCTTTTCCCTCCCCAGAAAGGGGATAAGGAACTGCTCGGTGCGGCCTTTTCCCCTCTCCCCTCAGGGGAGAGGGCCAGGGTGAGGGGGAAACCCCAGAATCCTATGCTATGATTCATCCAGGATAAAAATAACAACAGAATGAATCACATGAATAAACTCGACGCCTTTATCCAGCACGCGGTCAGCTCCGTTCCCGTCAGTGGGACATCGCTTATCTCCTCGCTATACGGTGACGCGCTTTCCCACCGCGGCGGTGAGATTTGGCTCGGCAGCCTGGCCGCCTTGCTGGAAGGCATGGGATTCGGCGAGCGTTTCGTGCGCACCGCGCTGTTTCGCCTCAACAAAGAGGGCTGGCTGGATGTTTCCCGCATCGGGCGTCGCAGCTTTTACCGCCTGAGCGATAAGGGGCTTCGCCTGACGCGCCGCGCGGAGAATAAGATTTACCGCGCGGAACTGCCCGCCTGGGACGGCAAATGGCTGTTGCTGCTCTCCGAGGGGCTGGATAAAACCACCCTTGCCGACGTCAAAAAACAGCTGATCTGGCAGGGTTTCGGCACGCTGGCGCCGAGCCTGATGGCCTCGCCGTCGCAGCATCTGGCGGACGTGCAGTCCCTGCTTCACGATGCCGGGGTGGCGGAAAACGTGATTTTCTTTGAAGCCCACTCGCCGCTGGCGCTCTCCCGCGCCGCGCTGCGTTCGCGGGTGGAGGAGTGCTGGCAGCTCACTGAACAAAACGCGATGTACGAGTCGTTTATCAACTCGTTCCGTCCGCTGCTGCCGCTGTTAAAAGAGGCCGCGCCGGAGGAGCTGACGCCGGAACGCTGCTTCCAGATCCAGCTGCTGCTGATTCACTTTTATCGTCGCGTGGTGCTGAAAGATCCGCTGCTGCCGGAAGAGTTGCTGCCCGCGCACTGGGCGGGGCAAAGCGCCCGACAGCTCTGCATTAATATCTATCAGCGTGTCGCGCCGGGGGCGCTGGCGTTTGTCAGCGAGAAGGGCGAAACCTCCGTGGGCGAACTGCCCGTGCCCGGCACGCTCTACTATCAACGCTTTGGTGGTCTTACAAGCGCATAAGGAGTGAAGATGCCAGTTTATCAAATTGACGGTCTGACCCCGGTCGTGCCTGACGAGAGCTATGTTCACCCGACGGCGGTGCTGATTGGCGACGTGATCCTGGGTAAAGGCGTTTATGTTGGCCCTAACGCCAGCCTGCGTGGTGATTTTGGCCGTATCGTCGTGAAAGACGGTGCGAACATTCAGGATAACTGTGTGATGCACGGCTTCCCGGAGCAGGACACGGTGGTGGAGGAGGACGGGCATATCGGCCACAGCGCCATTCTCCACGGCTGCGTGATCCGCCGTAACGCGCTGGTGGGCATGAACGCGGTAGTCATGGATGGCGCGGTCATCGGTGAAAACAGCATCGTCGGCGCGGCGGCGTTCGTGAAGGCGAAAGCGGAGATGCCCGCCAACCATTTGATTATCGGCAGCCCGGCCAAAGCGATTCGTGAGCTAAGCGAGCAGGAGCTGGCGTGGAAGCGGCAGGGCACGCGGGAGTATCAGGTGCTGGTGGAGCGCTGCAAGCTGACTATGCACCAGGTTGAACCGCTGCGCGAGGTAGAGCCTGACCGGAAACGGCTGACGTTTGACGAGAATTTAAGGCCGAAGTCGGCGAACCAGGGGTAAGGTCGTCTTTTTTCGCCATATCCATCAATAGCGCAATGCCAATGTAATTACTCCAGTTAAAGGTATTTTGCAGCACCACCACCGCATTGCCTTTTTCTTTGTCATAACCGATAAAGCTGGAGTAGCCGCCGATATAGCCGACCTGATAGGTGATTTTTTCCAGGCCGATAAAGTCGGTGGTCCAGGCAATACCCTGCACTCCGTCGGGGCGTTGAATATCGGTATTTCTGACTTCGTCAAAAACGCTGTCCAGCAAGGGACTGTGGGTCGTTGAGACGTGATAGCGGGCATAGGCCGCCAGATCTTCGGCGTTGCTGTACAAGCTCGCTGCCGCCGCCATGTTGTTGGAAAAATGCCAGTCCGGGGTGAGCTGCCCGCGCGGGATAAATTTTGGCTGATCGCCCGCGTGGCCGAGCGCCCGCTGCGGGTAGCCTTTGAGCTTCTGGGGCGTAAAGCTGCTGTTAGCCATGTGCAGCGGACGGAAAATATAGCGCGAGGCTAAACTCTGAATATCTTCCCCGGTTTTGTGCTTCAGGATATAGCCGATCAGGGCGTAGCCGGTATTGGAGTATTGCGGCGTTTTATCCTTCGGCGCTCGCCAGTTGGCGAGATAATTCAGCACGTTATCGCTGTCCAGCTCACCGTAGAAGTTATCACCCGTGCTTAAGTAGCGGATGAATTTTCCGAGCATCGGAACATCCATATTCTGGCGCGGCAGGCCGGAGGTGTGGGTTACCAGCTCCAGAAGAGTGATTTTTTGTGCATCCTTGCTTAGCGGCGTTCCCGCCGGTAGCAATGTCGCAAGGCTGTCGTTCCAGTTCAGTTGCCCCTCACTCACCAGACAGGCCACCACTTCCGCCGTGATCCCTTTGCTGAGCGAGCCGAGCGCAAACAGGGTGTCGGGCCTGACCGGATAGCGATTGACCGCATCGGTTACTCCCCAGGTATAAAACTGCGGTGAGCCGTGATTATGGATCACCGCGACCGTCATCCCGGGAACGGACTTTTGCGCCATGTAGTGACGCACCACGCTGTCAACGTCGCCATCCAGCGACTCATGGGTGAGAAGTTCCTGTGTACCTTCCGGGGAGGACATTTGTGAGAGCGTGCCGCAACCACTGAGGAGTGGGAGAGTAAGCAGAAGCCAGTGAATTTTTTTTGTTATGTTCTGCATACCTGATAGCGAGTGTGGTGATCATTGACGCGCCAGGAATGTACCACACTTAGCCTGCCATGAGGGAATTTTTCGGGTGACCCAATTACCGTCAATTTTGTGCCGGGAACGGAAGCGATATCCACCTGACAATGTTGCTGATATGATAATTTATTGTTAATCAGGAGGGGAAAATGGACACAAGCACGATTGTCACGTTATTCAAATTCAAACGCTGGGCAGACACGGAAACCTTACAAGCAATACAGAGGGTTGATGCCTCAGCCAATCCTGAAAAGCACCATCTGATGCTCAGACTTATGAATCATGTTTATGTCGTGGATATGATTTTCAGAGCAAATATTACTGGTCAAACGCATCAATACACCGCGTTGAATACGCCAGAAACGCCGTCTGCAGACGAGCTTCTGAATAACATGACTGAATGCACTGACTGGTATATTAAGCACGCAGGTTCAATGGACATTCCCGGACTTTCTGAAATCATCAAATTCCGCTTCGTCGATGGCGGACACGGTGAAATGAAAGCGGTGGATATGCTTAATCATGTGCTGTTTCACAGTATCTATCATCGCGGCGCTGTGGGCTGGATGCTTTCTGAAACGGGTATAACCCCTCCAAAGGATGTGCTAACCGTTTTTCTAAGAGATCATCATTAACATGACTCATTTTCATCAGCTTACCGCCGCCCGTCTGGATGGGCAGCTTATCTCTATGGCCGACTATGCGGGGAAGGTGGTTCTGGTCGTGAATACTGCCAGCCACTGTGGCTTTACGCCGCAATATGCGGGTCTTGAAGCGCTATACAAAAAATATGCCGAACGAGGGTTAGTGGTGCTGGGCTTCCCCTGCAACCAGTTCGGCAAACAGGAACCCGGCGGCACCGACGAAATCTCGAAAACCTGTTACATCAACTACGGCGTGCGTTTCCCGATGTTTGAGAAAGTCGAGGTCAACGGTAACGCAGCGCATCCGCTGTTTCGTTATCTGAAAAATGAATTGCCCGGCGTGCTGGGGGGGCGGATCAAGTGGAACTTTACTAAGTTTCTGATTGGACGCGACGGTAAACCACTCAAGCGTTTTGCACCGATGACTACGCCCGAGAAAATGGAGGGGGCGATTGTCGCCGCACTGGGAAGCCAGGCGTTGTAGGTGTTGGAACTTGCCTGGCGTCGATAACGTCCGAAATGCTGATGTTCACTTTTGTAACGAGCGACATTGCTATAAATGCCGGCCCGTTTCTCTATCCTACAGCACCTCAGTCACTTCAAATTCTTCTGCAATCAACTCCATATCTTCAGAAAAATGACCTTCGCTGGTGAAAAATCGCTGATGCTCTTTCTGCCAGTATTCAAGGCTTAAATCACCTTCACCTTCTTTACGGGCAAACGCCTCAGTAACATCACAAAAACGCACCAGCCGCATTGAAACGAGCCTGGTTACGCAAACAGGGACATTCTGACCATCGAGGATAATGTTATAGCTCCCGATCCTGGGAGCAGATTGTTCCTGCTGGTAAGAGGCAAAAGATCCGCACGAGGCCGTTTTAATCCCTTTTTTAATCAGATCCGCAAGCTCGCTGGCCAGCTCCGGACTGTCACCCATTTGCCAGGCCTCTGCGCCTGGATATTTCACTCTAATTTCCTCAACCGTAACCATTAAGAACCCTTTAAAACTGTCGATGATAAGAAACGTTATACGGGTTTTAGCATGCGCTGTCCCGACTTCATGTGTGAGCATTCTGTAGCCATGGATTCAGTAAAGCCTCGAAATGAGGGCAGCCGCGCCATTCAGGCAACCGAGCAATGACTGCTGACGTTTCCGTCTAATCAACCAGGTGATAAGTTACGGGGGCGATAAAAAACGCCACGATCAAACCTCATTAAAAGGGAACGTATGTCTTTACCGCCACTGTATGCGCTGCGCGCGTTTGAAGTTGCCGCGCGGCTGAACTCCTTCAGCAAAGCCGCTGAAGCATTGAATATCACTCCGGGGGCGGTCAGCAGGCATGTCCGGACCCTTGAACAGTGGTTCGACTGCGAGCTGTTTAAGCGGCAGGGGCCGAGAGTGGAGGTCAGTGACGCCGGGCGTATTCTTGCCGGGCAGCTTAGCGAAAGTTTCTCGAATATTGAGTGGGCCTGCCGCGCGTTCAGGAGTGAAAATCACCTTCTGCGCCTCAAGGCCCCCAGTACCCTGACGATGCGATGGCTTCTTAGTGTCCTGAAATCTTTTCGCGAGAACCATGCGAAGCCGAAAATCGAAATTGCCAGCGTCTGGATGGACTTCGACACCGTTGACTTCAGCCGTGAGCCATACGATTGTGCGATCCTCCTCGGTAATGGTTATTTCGGCGAGTCAACGGAGAGCAGCCTGCTTTTCAGCGAATGGCTTATTCCGGTTTGTCCCCCGTCGCTGCTCGAAAATGCCCGGCATCGGCTTGAACAGTGCGATCTTATCCATCCCTCACCGGACAGGCGGGACTGGAAGCGCTGGCTTAAAACGACGGGGTTATTTCCCGGTCTCGACATGAGCGGCGGGATTGTGTTCGACACGTTAGAGCAGGGAAGCCTGGCCGCCATGCACGGTCACGGCGTGGCGATGGCCGATCTCCGCCTCACGCTCGACGCCCTGAAAAGCGGGCTGCTCGCATTGCCCTTCAGGGAAGCCATCGCAACCGGTGACGGCTACTATCTTGTCTGGCCGAAACATTCGCTTAGAGGACAAAGTATTGAACGGTTGCTGGCGTGGCTTAACCTTAACGCGCCGGTTGTTCCTTCGTTGGATATCGTCTGTCTTGATTACAATGAAAAGCGTGTATGAAATAAAAAGCAGGATATTTCTCGCGGAATATCCTGCCTGTTAAATGTATTCAGGCGTAGGGAATATTTGCCATTTTCTTATATCTTTCCGGCAGGGCACTGTTCAGATCGAGTAATTTGTCCAGAATATAAAGCGCAGGCGTTCCTTTTGCGCGCTCGGCGTCGATCAGTGCCGCGCGTATCACATTGGCAGCCGAGGTCATTTTGCTGAAATACTCTTCTGATTCCGGCGTCTGGACTTCCCCGGACACTGCGTAACGCACCCGAGGCCAGTCAGCGAAGTCAGGGAGGGTAAGGGCTGCATCGTCTTTTGGAACGTGTGCCGAGAGCAACGCTTCGGCGTTACCCGGATTGCGTTGAGCGAAAGACAGGAGATGCAGTCGATGGATAAATGGCGAAAGCGCTTCAGCGCGATCGCTATCTGACGAAAGTAACGTGATGAGCGCATGTATATTTTCACCGGCGGTGTTTTTTTCAGGTGAGATCAATTTAATTAGATGAAATAAAACATCGAGTGTCATAGGTGCTCCATATACATATATTATTATTTGAATTTTGCTATCAATTTCTGGCCAGCAATATACCAGGGTGAAGGGATGGTATTTCAACGCGGATAGGTTTGAAAAACGATAAATAGTGGCAGTCAATGTGAGTTTTACTCAACATGGGATGATGATCTACTATCCTTCACACTACCTCATGGGTACGCATGAAAAACCGGATTCATTCATTAACTCATTGTTAATTATGAAGAAAAAAGAAATGTTGTTTGCATCGCTTTTATACTGTTTTTCGGCGTTGCAGTTGAGTGTGTATTGCAGAATGAGGTGTTATGGCGGGCGAGAACAAGTTAAGCGACAAGGTGTTAAAAGCCTACATGGTAAACCGCTGCCGCGTCAAAAGATGTTGGCCGATGGACGGGAACTGTCCGCCAGAGTCAGTATGAGTGGCGCTGTGAGCTTTGTTTATTTCTTCAGACATTCCGGCCGACAAAGCGCCCCCGTCTGGATGACGTTAGGCAAGTATCCAGATATGACACTTAAACAGGCCAGAGAGAAAAGGGACGAGTGCCGGGCATGGTTTTCTCCGGGACTCGATCCACGGAAAGAGAACAAACTCACCAAAGAGAAACTGTTCACTCCAGTAACTGTGTAGAACGCTATCGATTACTGGTGTGATATCTATGCCAGTGAAAAGCGCAAAGAGCAAAGAGACTGTACTTATTTTAATTTTTTCTACCTGGTCCAAATATTTTTCCGATTAAATTCATCTCTTCAAGGTCAGGGGTGAATTGCAGCATTAAAAACTCTTCTAAGGGATGACCGAAGCTAGCCTTTGATGTATTAAGATCCATCGTAGGATTATCTTGCATAAACTTAATTAAATGTTGAAATGTTGTGTAAGATAATACATCGGAAATAAACGTGATTGCTGAGTTTTCAACGCGAATATCAACTTCGAACTTCCCATTTTTGGGTCTCGGATCATGTGATAAATTGGTTATTTCTGATTCGACATATTCGGTTTTGGTTATGTATGTTCTATTCCTTGCCCCATTTAAAAAATTAACTATTCGGGAAAAATCTTTTTTCATTGTTTTTAATACGCCGTAATCTATGTTATCACTTACAATTTGTAATTTCACATCGGTGTTGAACTTTTCAATTATACGGGTACAGAGTGATAGAGCTGTAATTAAGATGTTTTGTAGTAACTGAGAGTGCATGGACTCTTTTTGTTGTTCCGGGTTGAGTCCAACAAAAGATGCATATGATGAGGTATATATTACAGAATAAAAAAACTTTAGATTAAATTTTTTAAATAACTCTTTGATTAAATCAATGACTTTGGCTTGCTGAGTTTTATCTAACTCTGACATGTGAAGTTTTTTTATGGGATCGAGGTTGAGTTTGCTTAATCCACTCTCTATCTTTTCTTGTAGGATTGGGACATTCCAGTCATTAATAAGGAATCCTGCCATTACTCCTATTTCGTGGAAGGGTCTTGAGTTTGAATAACCTTTGTCACCAGATTCATCTATGAAAAAATATATTGTTGTTTTATTCATACAATCTCCTTAAATCAATATCTTGTCGGTTTAATTACGCGCTGTTGATATTTTTTAAAAATCCCATTAACCTTTAGGATCTATTCCACTTTTGCGAATTTTTTCTCTGCACTCTTTTTTTACCCATGAGCTAAAATTGCCTTCACCAGCCAAAATGTCTATTTGATTAAGTAATTCATCTTCGAGGCGGATGATCTTTCTTGTGCTATTTGAACGATCAGTTTTGTTTTTGGCATTCTTCTCTTACATTGGTTCATGCCACTGTGTTAGCGTTAATTTGAATAGTATGAACCACTTTATATGCGAATACCACAAAAAGCAACGCCCTGAAGTGGTGGAACACTGCCGAGGCGTCTAACCAAATCGTTAACAGGAGTAACGACTATGGCTGGAACTCAGCATACCCAAACACGGCCCTGATTTACATGACTATTCCCTGGTACGCCGCGAGGTCACTCCTGTCTCCAGGTAGTTCTGCGCACCGTTGCAGACACTGAAGACACTGGCCCGTGCAAAGTTCTGCGGCTGGGACTTAACCTTTGCCGCTAAAATCCGAACCGAAAGCCCGCTCTCAGTGGCGTGGGTGGATTATGAGAACCAGACCCTGTGGAGCAATTCAAATAATTCATATGCAACTCGCAATATTAGAGTTGCATATATTCAATATTTAACTAATTGCCTCGTAAGGTTCTTGATATGATTTCATCTATATTTGGGCTGTAGAGTGATATTGTATAGTAACCATCAATCCCAGCTAAATAATTGTCATAAATATCTTTTGTTACACGCTCGGAATCTGCGAAGTAGACGTAATTCCCCTTGAGTTCTGTATCGGAGTAACTTATTTCAGAATAATGATGAAGTTCAATGTTTATTAGATTGATACCTTTATCGTTAAAATTTTTTATGATTTGTTTTTTTAGGTTGCTGAATAATAAGATGTTGTACTCACCTATGCCCCCTGACATGCGATCTTTTCCGCCGGACTTCTTTGATTGTACAGAGAAGTAATCAACGTAGAATTTTTTTTCATATGATTTGTTGTTAAGGGTATATGCAACATTCATGATTGAATGGAGTTTATAGTTATAATTGTTTATGGAATAACCTTCGTTGAATATATCAAATTTTTCTGATTGTGTTGGTGTGTAATCTTTTCCGAAAAGTTGGTTGATGCTTAAAATAAAAAGTGGTGAGTATTGGAGTTTTGATATTCTATTTTGCTCAAGGCTGAAGGTTACACTAAGTATAAAAGTTGCGAACGCTAATATGAATTGTATTGTAGGCGAAATAAATGAAGTAATTTTAAATCCAGACTTTGTCATTTTTTAATCCACTGCGTTAATGAAAATGGGGGCGCTTGTGTATAGCAGGTGTTTAGCAGTTCCCGTTTAAAGGGGTAATTGTAAACTAAAAGATTAGTAAGTTCAGAGGGGTATTTTCATAGCATTGCATAATGATCCACTATACTTATGCCCCGAACCAGTGACATGAGGGTGGTATGTCTGGCGAGAACTTATCCAGAATGGGCGCAGCAAAAGTCCATCTAATTGTGGATCACCATGGCAATCAGGTAATAGAAAAATGCCCTGTTAGCGATGTTGAATATGGCTTTTATACGCGTGCGGCGGAACCACTCAGCGGCGTTGTTGAATCCCCGCGGTTGCTTCACGCCGACCCACGCCGACGCAGCCTGACGCTCGAATACGTTCCTCATAAGATCTCCCAGGATGAGGTTGCAGGGAACGAGATATTGAGGCAACTTTCACGCCTTCACAATTATCCTGCCGACGCCGAATGGATGTATCACACCCACACCTGGTCTGCGTCAGCGCTTGAAAAATCTCTGTCTCTTCTGGAATTGCCCGCCCGCGCTGAGCGGCAGATGCGACGTTTTCAACAAGCGGGCAGCGTTTTGTTTCGTCAGAAATGTTTAATTTCAGGCGATACCAATGCGGGTAACTGGGGCAGAAGAGAAAACGGCGATACGATACTTTTCGACTGGGAAAGATTCGGCACCGGCAGCCCGGCTATCGACCTTGCTCCGCTGGTTAAGGGGATGGGCT
The DNA here is from genome assembly GCF_058354905.1 of Enterobacter sp. ECC_219_Taxon_10. NCBI lineage: Bacteria > Pseudomonadati > Pseudomonadota > Gammaproteobacteria > Enterobacterales > Enterobacteriaceae > Enterobacter > Enterobacter sp. ECC_219_Taxon_10. The sequence goes on from NZ_CM178005.1 coordinate 2,296,679, forward strand.
CAAAACAAAGCATTTTACAACTTGCCGAGCGCTACTGTGTTTTTGCCACGCATCTGGACGCAGACAGGTTAGCCAGAGAAATCGCTCTCGCCAAGGCATGGATTGTTACTGAAGTCGTGTTACTCCTGCACGAAAGGAAAAAGAGCGACCTTAATCTCTATCTTACCTGGTACAGAGAACATCTGCCCGGCTGGCTGGATGAGTTCCTCTCTCTGCTTTGAGCACGTTGTAACAGAACATGCGAACCCCATGCAGCGTTTTGTTTCATAAATGCCATCGCTCATCGACCTTTCAGGATGGTATAACGTCGTGCGGCTATCGGGTTGCCGTAGACTGCCCACATTCACAAAGGCTTATATGAAACAAATTACCTTCAGTGACCTGCAGCAGCAAAGCGAGCAGGCCGCAAATTCTCCTCGCTTACGGGCGCACCGTAATTTACATCCTGAGCTGAGCGACCCGGTGCAGCGCCTGGCTATCGCCATGGAGCCCGGCACCTATGTTCGCCCCCATCGCCACCCGCATACGTTTGAGCTGCTGACGGCGCTGAGCGGTCGCTTTCTGGTATTGAACTTCGATGACAGCGGGAACGTGACCCGGCGCGTGGTGTTAGGCGAAGAGTGCAAAGTGCTGGAGATGGATGCCGGCACCTGGCATGCCGTGCTGTCGCTGGATAAAGGCGGCGTTATTTTTGAGGTTAAGCACGGCGGCTACCAGCCTGTTCCTGAGCAGGATACCGCCCCCTGGTCACCGGCGGAGAATGCGCCCGGTACCGCGGCGCTGATGAAATGGTACGCTCAGGTGCAGGTGGGTGACGGGGGTTTTACCCTGTAATTTTTCTCTTATTTGCCCGGCGCGCGGAAAGCCGCGCCGGGAAAGAGAGACGATCCCGCCAACTCAACCGACCGTATTAAAATGCCAGTCTCCGGCAGTCGACAGCGTCACGAACGGACCGGCCAGCGTGCTGTTGTGATGCGCGATGATGTCATTGGCGGATAAATGTGCATTATCCATTGTTGTATGTGCATCTGAAATCAATACCGTCCTGAAACCCAGCTCCGGCGCGGCCCGGCAGGTGGTGTCGACACAAAAATCTGTTTTCATCCCGGCAATGACCAGCTGTTTGATGCCTCGCTGATTAAGTTCACGCTGCAAATCGGTTTCCCGGAAACAGCTGGGATAGCGCTTGGTGAAAACAACATCCTGCTCCTTCACGTCCAGCTCGGGTATCAGCTGTGTTAAGGGACCCTTCTCTGAGTGCGGGGAGTCGTCTGGTCCAATATGGCGGGCAAAAAAGACGGGTACCTGCGCATGCCGCGCGTTGGCTATTAATAAACGGATATTTGCCAGAACGGCATCGGCGGAACTGGGGGAAACTGGGCCCCGGAAGAGGCCCTGCTGCATGTCGATGATTAAGAGAGCATTGTCAGATGAAACCATTTTCTTTCTCCATTCAGAGGGTGGTGAACGGAGAGAGATTTCCCCGTCCTGGCCGGCGGGGATTGAGGTTCTGTTTGTCAGTCGTTCGCTACAGATACGCTCGCACCGCCGAAGGTTCCGGTGGTGGTGAGGGTGGTTGTTGGCTGAACTGACTGATACATAACATGGCCTTTGTTAATACATTCCGCTGTATACGGAATTATCGCGTTAGTTATAACGTTGCTTAACTCATTCCTTCAATACACCAACTTGAGTAGGGGCCTGATGCAGCGGCAGGAAGGCGTCTGCAAACATGTCAGGCTCATAGCCTGCAGCGGTATAAAGATGCTGACGTGATTCATCAATCGCTGCACGGAGACGTGCTCTGTCCACGCCCAGCACGTTGCCGCCTTGCTTAACGATGCGTCCGCCAATCATCACGGTGTCAATATTGCTGCGCTCTGCTGCATGCACGACCGTGCCAAAGGCATTTCCGGAGGGGTAAAGGTTCAGATCCCCCGCGTTAATCAGGATCAGATCGGCCTTCTTGCCCGGCGTCAGGCTGCCGACTTTCTCCTGCAGACCGGCGCACGCCGCGCCATCGAGAGTGGCGGCCTTCAGAAGCTGGGCTGCCTGAAGCGTTTTCGGGGAATGTGCGCTGCGACAGCCGTGTTGTTGATGCATACCCATAACGCGCTGCAGGTAAAACGCTACGCGCATCTCCATAAACATGTCACCGCTGTAGGACGTTTCATTATCCACGCTTAGGCCAGGGTGAATGCCGTGGCGCATCGCTGACTGAATGGCAAACATCCCGTCCTCAATGCCGTAGTGTGCGTCGGAGCGAGGGCAGACGTTTACCCTCACGCCAGCATCTCTCAGGATCGCCCAGCCTTCGTCAGGCAGCGCCGTGCAGTGATTAAAGATATTATCCGCGCCCAGCAGTCCCTCCTGCCGCAATACCGCAAGCCGTGAGGCCATCTCACCGCCGAAAAATTCAGTGACGATCGGTAGCCCGAGCCTGCGCGCCTCAGCCCACATCTCCGGCTCCAGCTGCGCCATCACCGCCAGCGACACAAGTCCGTCCGGGTTGTCCCGGAAATACTTTTCCTGCAGGCGTTGCCAGTTTCCTGGCCAGTGTGCGGTATCCCATTCCCCGGAAACCGGTGCGCCTGAAGCGTGAATGGCGCGGATCCCCGCATCCAGAAGCGCCTCGACGGCGGCATCCGAATGGGCTGCGCTGCGGCTGTTGTGGGAATTATCAATGACGGTGGTGATCCCGGCGTCAATACAGCCCAGCGCGGAGAGGAGGTTGCCAACGTACATATCGGCAGGGCGGTAGTATTTCGCAAATGAGAAATGCGTGGCGTTGCAGTAGTCTTCCAGCGATTCCGCGTTGGGGTTGATGCGACGCAATTGCCCCTCCCAGGCGTGGCGATGGGTGTCCACCATCCCCGGCATAGCAATCATGTTTGTAGCATCAATAACCCTCGCTCCCTTTGCCTCCAGGTTTTCGCCGACAGCCACAATGGTGGGCCCGGCGATCAGGATCTCGCCGCGTTCAATACTGCCCACGCTCTCATCCATGCTGAGGATCGTAGCGCCACGGATGAGCGTCGCCGGGGAAGTGGTGTTTTGATTATTCACAATATTTCTTGCGTAGCCGGTCATTTTCAGTCTCTTTCTGTCATTAGTACCGAAACGCTACGCCACTTAATTAACGCGAAAAAGATGCGCAATGCGTTTTCATTATTCATAATTAGCGAATAATTAAATTTATAAAGGCTTTGGGACAAATGGATCGTATCCAGGCAATGCAAATCTTTGTGCGGGTGGCGGAGTCCGGCAGCTTCGTTCGCGCGGCTGAAACACTCTTCCTGCCTTCATCAACGGTCACCAGCACGATTAAAAATCTGGAAAAATACCTGCAGGTGCGCCTGCTGAACAGGACGACACGGCGGGTGAGCGTGACGCCGGAAGGTTTACAGTACCTGACGCACTGTCGGGAAATTCTCTCATTAATCGAGCAGGCGGAGTCCAGCCTGAGCGATTCCGGCAGTCGGCCACAGGGACGCCTGCGGGTAGATATGCCTGCCGGGATTGCTCATCACATCGTGATGCCACATCTGGACGAGTTCTGCCGTCTTTATCCGGATATCTACCTGACGATCGGCGTCAGCGATCGCCAGGTTGACCTGGTGCAGGAGGGCGTCGACTGTGTAATTCGAACAGGGGAACTGAATAACTCCACGCTGGTAGCCCGTCCTCTGGGCCGTTTTCGCTGGGTCACCTGCGCCTCGCCGGACTATCTCCGGGAATACGGTATTCCCCAGTCGCCCGATGCGCTGAGCGGGCACCGGGCGGTTCACTATTTTTCCGGGCAGAGACGACGCGCGAACGAATTGCGCTTCGTTCAGGGCAATGAAATGCGGTCTGTTCCAGTGAGCGGTGCTGCCGCCGTCAATGATACGGAGCTTTATATCCAGATGTGTCTTAAGGGTTTTGGGCTGGTGCAGGTTGCCGGGAATATTGTCGCAGAGCATCTGCGCGAGGGAAGGCTGGTGGAGGTGCTGGCGGACTGGCAGCCGCCGTCGGTGCCCGTCACGCTGCTTTATCCCCACCAGCGTTATCTTTCTCCTGTCGTGCGCGCTTTTGCTGACTGGATAGCCGGGATTATTTAATACTCCCAAGCCCCTCCAGAAAATCCTCAACCTGCTCAGGCGTAGCCGTGTCTGCCTGGTAAAGGATATCGAGCTTAACGTTCTTCAACCCGCAGAAGCCAAATACACCTTCGATAATCTGCGTCTGAATCGCCGTCGAATAGCCATGTTTGTCGAATCCGGCGAGATCGCTGCCGCCGGTGGCAATCAGGCGGACGGGAACGTCCCGTAGGTTGCCCACAATCCGTCCGTCGTCGGCCACCTTATACGCCCAGTTCAGGGTTAAAACGCGATCGAACCAGCCTTTCAACAGCGCGGGGACCGACCACCAGTACACCGGGAAGACAAACACCAGCATTTCCGCCCGCTCGACGCGCTGCTGCTCGCGCAAAATATCGTCGGGAAGCGCGCTCGGATCGCCGTGATAGAAATCGAGATCGGCGCGGGTCATCGCCGGATTAAACCCTTCAGCATGCAGATCGGCGATCTCAACCTGTGTACCTTGCTCGCGTAATTTCCCGGCAATGCGGGTAGCCAGCGTATGGGATAAGGACGTGTCGACAGGGTGAGCCGTCACGATCAGCGCGTTATTGATGGCGTGTGTTGCAGACATAGCGACCTCGCAATGGGTGAGAACTGATGTCTATATTACTATTGGTAACTTATGTGTCAATCCGCCCCAGGCGATCATTTTGTGCTATTCACGTAGGTCTCCAGCACCCCGATCATCGCGCCGCTGAGCGTATCTTCCGCCACGTTCCGGGCGAGCACGCCGTTACCCGCGGCCGTGCTGAGCGCGTCTGCCGCACCGATAATGGCCGTCAGAGCTGCTTCTCCCTGAACGCCTTTCAGTACGACGAACGGGGAAAGCGCGGTACGCAGGCAGTCGGCACATTCGGCCACGCATGCCTCCCGAAACGTCTGCAACGCGCGGGAGCCGGATAGCGCCGCTGCGATTGGCCCGGTTTCAGGCCCGGCGGAAATGGCGCAGTCGATATAAGCGGCGCTGAAAAAGCGGATCGTCTTTTCCAGCGTTTTGCTGTCGACCGCCAGCGTCTCACGGAATTTCGCCAACTGCCGATCGCTATAGTCCTGGTACAGCGCCATCAGCAGCCCTTCACGATCGCCGAAGTGGTCGTAGGGGATAGGCTTGGTCACGTTGGCTCGCTCCGCCAGGTAGCCAAGGGTCAGCGCCTCCGTGCCTTGCTGACGAATGATTCCGCGCGCAACCTCCAGCAGCTGCACGCGGCGGTCCACTTTTCTCAAGCGCTTAACAACCATGCTTTCCTCTGAACTGTTATCTACTCATGGTAGTTTACACGTTTTCTGCGGGGTGCTGCACCCGTTGTTCCGCAGGGCGGATCCGGAACCAGATCGCATACATCGCGGGCAGGAAGACGAGTGTGACAATCGTCCCGCCCAGCGTTCCGCCGATTAGCGTGTAAGCCAGCGTGCCCCAGAACACCGAATGCGTCAGGGGGATGAACGCCAGCACGGCGGCCAGTGCCGTCAGCAAGACGGGCCTGGCTCGCTGGACCGTTGCCTCGACCACCGCCCGGAACGGATCGAGACCCTCGTTCTGGTTATGATTGATTTGGCCAATCAGGATCAGCGTATTGCGCATAAGAATCCCGGAAAGGGCGATCAGGCCGACCAGCGCGTTGATGCCAAACGGCTGATTGAAAATCAGCAGGGTCGGCACCACGCCAATCAGCCCCAGCGGGGCGGTTAAGAACACCATCACCATCGCCGAGATTGAGCGCACCTGCAAAATGATGATCAGCAGCGTCAGGGCAATCATAATCGGGAACAATGGAATCATTGCCTGCGTGGCTTTTCCCGATTCCTCAATCGAACCCGCCATGTCAATACGGTACCCGGCCGGCAGCGACTCAACAATCGGCTGGAGCTGCTTCATGATGGCGACCGACACGTCCGGTGGCTGAAGGCCGTCGGCGATATCACCGCGCACGGTGATTGTGGGGGTACGATCGCGACGGCGCAGAATCGGATCTTCCATACCGATCTCAATCTTGCCGATTTGAGACAGCGGAAGGCGCTGTCCCGCATTGCCGACCAGGGTGAAGCCCTCAATTTTCGCCGGATCGAGACGGATATCACCCGCCGCGCGTCCAATGACCTCTACCGAACGAATATCTTCCCGTACGGAGGTTATCGGCACGCCTGATAGCAGGAACTGAAGCTGCTCGGCAACGGCGCTGGAGGTTAAGCCGGTCGCCTGCAGGCGGCTTTGATCGAGAGTGAAATGCAATACCGGAACGCGCGACCCCCAGTCGGTGTTGACGGTCCGCATCATCGGGCTTGCCTGAAGCACGGCTTTCACCTTATCAGCAATGTCGCGCACCTTGCTCACGTCCGGGCCTGATACACGCCAGGCGACCGGGAAGGGCGAGTACGGGCCAAACACCAGCTGCGTCACCCGTACGCGCGCTTCGGGCGCAAGGCCGTTGGCGACAGCGTCTCTCAGCCGGAGCTTGAGCGCCTCGCGTGACGTCTCGCTGTCCGTCAGGATCACAATTTTCGCAAAAGACGGGTCGGGCAGTTCAGGCGCCATCGCCAGATAAAAGCGGGGCGAACCCTGACCAATATAGGCAGTGACAATGTTGGCTTCAGGCTGCTGGCCCAGCCACGCTTCGATTTTTGCCGCTGCGGCGCTGGTTTGCTCAATCGAGGTGCCGTAGGGCATCTGCACCTCAACCAGCACTTCCGGGCGATCGGAGGTCGGGAAAAATTGTTTTTTTACCAGACCCATGCCGAGCACGGCCAGGATGAAAATGGCGACCACCGACCCGGCCACTCGCCATTTTCTGGCGATAACGCGGGCAAGCAGCTGGCGAAAACGGTTATAGCGAGGCGTGTTATAGATGGCGGCATGGCCTCCTTCTACTTTAGGGATCGATGGCAGGATCTTCACCCCCAGATAGGGCGTGAACACCACGGCGACGAACCACGAGGCAATGAGAGCGAGGCCAACTACCCAGAACATGTTGCTGGTGTATTCTCCGGCGGTCGACTGGGCAAAACCATTCGGCATAAAGCCAATGGCCGTCACCAGGGTACCGGCCAGCATCGGCGCGGCGGTGTGGCTCCAGGCGTAGGCCGAGGCTTTGATTCTGTCGTAACCTTCCTCCATTTTCACCACCATCATTTCAATGGCGATAATGGCATCATCAACCAGCAGGCCGAGGGCGAGGATCAGGGAGCCCAACGTGACGCGGTCAAAGTTTATCCCCGCCGCCTCCATCACCACGAAGACCACCGCCAGCGTCAGCGGCACCGCCGCCGCAACCACCACCCCCACGCGCCAGCCCATGCTGACAAAACACACCACCATGACAACCAGCAGGGCGACGAAGAATTTAATCATGAACTCGTCAACCGACGAGCGAATATTCACGGACTGGTCGGTGACCTTGGTCAGGGTCATGCCAAGCGGCAGACTCTCATTAATTTTCGCCGTTTCCGCATCCAGCGCTTTACCCAGCGTCAGGCCGTTCCAGCCCTCGCGCATCACGATGCCGAGCAGCAGGGCGGGCTCATGCTGGTTACGTATCAGCATCGTCGGGGGATCTTCGTAGCCGCGTTCAACCGTGGCGATGTCGGACAGCCTGAGCGTTTTGCCCCGGGCCACAACGGGCGTATCGCGGATCTTCTGCAGTTCGTCGAACGCGCCGTCGAGGCGGATAAAGATTTGTGCGCCTCGGGTCTCGATGGAGCCCGCCGCGGTCAATGCGTTCTGGCCGTTAAGTGCGTTAAAAATGTCCTCAGGGGCGAGGCCCATCGTCGCCAGACGGTCATGGGAGAAGGCGATATAAATCCGCTCGGCCTGTTCGCCAATAATGTTCACTTTCTTGACGCCGGGAACGTGCAGAAGCTGCTGGCGCAGGCCTTCGGCATCACGTACCAGCTGCCGCTGCGGTTCGCTTTTTGCTTTCAGGGCAAAAAGGGCAAAGGTGACATCCGAGAATTCGTCGTTGATCATCGGGCCGATGACGCCCGTCGGAAGACGCTGCGATTCATCTCCAAGCTTCTTCCGCGCCTGATAGAACTCCTCCTGCACCTCGGCAGGCGGGGTTTTGTCCTGCAACGACAAGGTGATAAACGCCATGCCGGGACGGGTATAAGTTTCCGTCCGGTCATACCATTTAAGTTCCTGCAGCCGCTTTTCCAGCGGCTCGGCGACCTGATCCTGGATCTCCTGCGCGGTCGCCCCCGGCCAGACGGTTATCACCGTCATTTGCTTCACCGTGAAGGGCGGGTCTTCCGCGCGCCCGAGCCCAAAGAAGGCGTAAATTCCGGCGATGGTAACGAGAACGATCAGAAACAGCGTGACGGAACGCTCACGCACGGCCAGCGCTGACAGGTTGAAGCGGCTTCCGCTCATGGCGCGCTCTCCGCAAGTGTGGCATTGCGTTGCGCGGCAAGCCTGACAATTTCACCTTCATGTAAAAGGTGTGCGCCTAACGCCACAATCTTCTCGCCGGGCTTCACGCCGCCCGCAATCTGCACCGCATCTTCACCCACGCTCAGCACCCTGACGGGCGTCCAGGCGACCTTTGCAGGCGGAGCAGAAATGCGCCAGACGCCGGGGCCGTTGCCCGCATCGTAGAGCGAGGCCAGCGGGACCTGCATGACCTGACCTTCCGCTTTATTGTGCTGAATGTTAATCGTGACGGTCGCCCCCAGCGGCGCGTTCGCCAGCGGCCCGTCCAGCACGTAACGAGCTTCGTAGGTGCGGGTTGTGGCATCGGCCGAGTCAGACAGCAGGCGCAGCGTTGCGGTGACCGGGTGTTCTTCATTGCCATACAGCGTGGCCTGCGCTTCGCTGCCGACGGCAGGGCGCAGCGTTTCCGGAAGCTGCACGAGCGCTTCACGCTGTCCCGCTCTGGCGAGCCTGATCGCCACCTGTCCGGCACTGACGACCTGACCCGGCTCGGCGAGCGTCTCCATGACCACGCCGTCAGAATCCGCCAGCAGGACGGCATAGCCCGTGGCGTTGTGCGCCACGCTGGCCTGCGCCCGTGCCGCGCTGAGTTCTGCTCTGGCGGTATCCGCCGCCGCTTTGATTTGGTCATACTCGGAGGCGGACACCGCGCCGGTGGCCACCAGACCACGATAGCGCGCCTCATCGCTGGAGGCTTTTCGCGCGCGCGCCTGGGCTGCGTCCACCGCGCGCTGCTGCGCCTGGGCCTGAAATTTCAGGTCAATTGGATCCAGGCGCAGCAAGGGCTGGCCCTGTTTGACGGTCTGACCCGTATCAACCAGGCGTTCAAGGATTTTCCCCTGAACCCTGAAGCCTAAATCGCTCTGCGTTCTGGCAACCACCACGCCCGTGAAGGCGCGGGCGGTATTGTTCGCAAGCTCGACGGAGACGGATCGGACAAGCGGTGGCTTTGTGCGCGGATCGTCACTCGCGGAAATATCGCCGCATGCCGCGAGGGCAAACGGCAGGAGACAAACGGCAACGTGGGCTGAAGTGAGCCTGAGCATGGGAAACCCTTATTGAGGTAACAGGATAGTTTCCGCATTCTGTGATTAGTGACCAATAAAGTCAATGGTCACTAATCAGGGGGCCAGGCTTCTTAAGATCAATGAGGAGAGAAGTACCGCTGCCGTTGGGGCGGTTTCAAGGTTGTACTGAAGCTGGACGGGGTTAATGTAAGGGCACATCACCATGTAGACGGCACAGGTTACCTCATCCAGCGGCGTCTTCCTTTCGAACTCGCCGGAATGTCTGCCTTCGATAATGATGCTCTCAATCAGCTTCATCAGGCTTTCACAATACTTTTCGGTTGAAGGCCACTGCTCCTGCGCGGCGACGGCGGCGATGTCGTAAAGCTTACGGTCGTGGAAAAACAGCTCGCTCCCCGCTTCGGTGAGCGCCTTGAAAAGACGGCGTAATTTTTCGCTTGCTGACGGTGCATCCTCGATGGCGGAAAGCACCGCCGCCATAATCAGCTCCAGGCGGTTAGCGCAGATCACCTCGCCGATGGCCTGTTTGGAATCGAAGAACTTATAAATGTAGGATTTTGAAAAACCAATAGATTTCGCCAGCTCGGCGACGGTGGTTTTTTCATAGCCGTAGTGACCGAAGTGCTCAAAGGCCGCTTCGACGATTTGTTCTCTGACAGCGTGGTCAAGGGGACCACGTGCTGATGGGGGATTCATATTTTTAGTCATTATTTAAGCTTAGCGTGACAGGCTACGATTAACAACGAGTGACCATTTTGTACTTTGGTTACCGTCATTCATCATGCGCCGTTCAGACGGGACGATCAACCAGGTGGGGTGAGTGTATCACTGTTTTTCGCGCATTATGGCATCTATCTGTCTGCGATAAGCAAGGATTTCAGTGCAACTCCCTTGCACTGAACAAAGCCGTTTTTGCTTAAGCCGAGCGTGGACGCAATATTTTTTCAACGATGAGCACCAGACGCCTGCGCGTCACGAAGCGGTGTAGCTGCCCCAGAAGCCAGTTACCGCATCCGGTAATCAGGTAGCTACGGTTACTCTCCACGGCCTTCAGCGCCAGGGTGACCACTTTGTCAGTGGGCATTCTTTTACCTACCGAGGCTTCCTCAGCATTCACCACATCAAAAAAGGCCGTATCCGTTGCGCCGGGGCAAAGCGCCAGCACGCGGATGCCCTTTGAGCGATACTCTCCCCACAGCGCATTCGAAAAGTGTTTTTTTTGAGGTGAGGGCGACGCGATGCGAATTGGTGAACTGTGTGCGAAAACGGGATTGTCGAAAGAGACGGTGCGTTACTATGAGCGGCAGGGGCTATTAGAGAATATCCCGCAGCCCAATCGCAGCAATAACTACAAAGTTTATTCCGCCGTCGATTTACAGCGTTTAAACATGATCAAGCATGCCAAAATGCTGGGTTTTACCTTATCCTAAATTTCAGAGGTTTTAGCTGTCTGGGTTGACGACAAATTTACCGCTGAGCAAAAACGCGATTCTTTACAGCGCAAGTTGCAGCAGCTTGAAGAGAAAGAAGCGGCGTTAATTGAGCTCAGAGCCAGGATAATAAACGCCATTAACAAAGTCGGCCAGCCTTGTATCGATACGTTTTAATCGACAAGTAAGAAGAGGCCGCAAAACCGATGCGGCCTTATATTTCAGACAGCCAGTTCAGGCATCTGTTCCTTTACAAAATCCAACACCTTCCTCGCGTCCACAAATGCATACGGATATTTATGAGATCGATGATGGAAAGATTGTGGCTAACTGGTACATCAAGAACAATACGGCCCGGTTGATGCGATAATCCTATAAGCCAAGATCGCTCAGCGAAGGGTGATCGTCCGGGCGTCTGCCCAGCGGCCAGTGGAACAGGCGCTCGGATTCTTTTATCGGCATATCGTTTACGCAGGCAAAGCGGCGCTTCATCAGTCCATCAGGCTCAAATTCCCAGTTTTCATTGCCATACGAGCGGAACCAGTTGCCGGAATCATCATGCCATTCATAGGCATAGCGCACCGCGATCCGGTTATCCGTAAATGCCCAGAGCTCTTTAATCAGACGATAGTCCAGCTCTTTTTTCCATTTCCGCTCCAGAAACGCCTGGGCTTCCTCCCTGTTAGTGGCGAACTCTGCGCGGTTGCGCCACTGGGTATCCAGCGTATAGGCCAGCGCGACTTTCGCCGGGTCGCGGCTGTTCCAGCCATCTTCTGCCAGTCTGACTTTTTCGATGGCGCTTTCACGCGTGAAGGGCGGTAAAGGAGGACGTGTGTTCATTGCGGTAACCTCAGCATTAGATTAAGTAGACAGGTCTGTCTACCTGATGTAATCTATGCCTGTGAAATAACGCTGTCAATATCCTTTTTGAGGCCGCCGAAAAAATGAAAACACAATCCGCAAGCAACGATACAAAAATCAGCGTCAGGGATAAGATATTATTGACGGCGCACGATCTGTTTTATTCCACGGGCTTCAGGGCGACGGGGGTGGATACGCTGATTAAAGCGTCAAAAGTGACCAAGGTGACTTTTTATCGCCATTTCCCGAGTAAGAACTTGCTTATTCTCGCCTATTTGCACTATCGGCATGAAATATGGATGAACTGGTTTGAAGCCTCTCTGCGCCGTAACCTCGCCGAAGGTCAGGTACTTTCTGACGCGATATCTGCAACGCTTTGCGAATGGTTTAATTCGTCCGAATTCCACGGCTGCGCGTTTATTAACGCCAGCGCAGAGGCAAAGTCCGAAGAGATTGAAAATGAAATAAAAGAGATATGCCGCGACCATAAAGCAGAAACAAAGAAAAAAATCGAAACGCTCGCCGGTATAACGGATGAAAAGATCAGTAATGACATTATGATGCTTATTGACGGGGCTATTATTCATGCCCAAATGGGAATGGATACCGAAGCGGTAATAAACGCGTTAAAAACGGGCTTAGAAAAACTGACGGGTCAGTGATATTTCCCCGTGCTTAATCGGCCCTTATCCCGGGCCGATTAAGCCCCCGCGTCATACCGTCGGGATGGTGCCGCCATCAATGACAAATTCAGTACCGGTAATACTCGCAGCATGTGATGAGGCGAGGAAGACGATGAGGTTAGCCACCTCAATCGGTCTGGCGGGGCGTCCGAGCGGTATTCCACCTAACGCCTTCATAATGATCTGCTTGCCACCTTCGTAGTCTGTTCCTGCCTGCTTAGCCAGTCTCTCCGCGAGTGCCACCGCCGCTTCAGTTTCGATCCAGCCGGGTGCAACGCGCACTACCCGAACGCCCTTCGGCGAGACTTCCTTTGACAGGCTCTTGCTGTAGGTTGAGAGGGCTGCTTTAGCCGCCGCATAGCCCGTGGTTGATTCCGGTAACGGCAGGTCGCGCTGAATAGACGTCACGTGAATAATCACCCCATTTCCCTGCGCGAGCATTCCGGGAAGCAGGGCGCGGTCTAAGCGTACCGCAGGTAACAAATTAAGATTGAGTTCCTGCTGCCACGCTTCTTCGTCAAGCGCAGCAAAACCGCCACCGGGGGAGGTTGAACCGCCTGCAACATGGATAATCACGTCGACCCCTCCCATCTGTTCCTGCACCGCAGATGCGACAGCGGCACATCCGGAGACCGTAGTAAGGTCAGCGGTTACGAACGTATCAGCGATATTTACGTCTGGCTCGTGGCGCGCAGTGGTGAATACCGTTGCGCCGAGCTGTTTTAAAAGCCCGACAACTGCTTTTCCCAGCCCTTTCGTGCCAGCGGTAACAAGCACGCGCTTACCGGTGAAATTAATATCTAATGACATGACCAATAACTCCCGTTATTTACAGTACAGGCATATTCAACATAGACTGAGAAATTGACAAGTACGCACGAAAAAGTGAGTTACTAAATTATGAGTAAGTTATATAGTCCGGAATCTGCCGCAAGCGGCGTGGAGCAAGTATTACGGCTGCTGGAAGGGCGCTGGAAATTAATTATTCTTTTTCATCTTTTCGACGGAAAAGTGCAGCGCTACTCTGATTTCGAAAAGCTGATCCCCGGTATTTCTCAGAAGATGCTGGCGCAGCAGCTTCGACAGCTTGAGTCCGACGGTATTGTTTCGCGGATGGTCTACCCTCAGGTACCACCGAAAGTGGAATATCGCCTCACCGATTGGGGGCAGGCACTGTGCCCGGCGCTGGATGCCATGCTGAAATGGGCAGAAAAACGTGAGGATTACGCGAGCCAGGCAGCCGATGGAAGTGCTCTCAACATTCCCAACGGCGAATGACACCTTAAATTGTTGTCATTCGCCGTTCGTTAACGCGGGTTATTAGCACGGAGAGCGCCCATGACCCCTCGCAGCAGAGCATTCTCAGGATTATGAGGATGCCTCTTTAGAAAGCGTGTCATGCTGTGCCAGCGACAGCGCGCTGGCGCTGGCGGGGTCGAACAGCGAGATGCTCTCAATCTGATTGAGTAAAATCACCTTCCGGAACGACATGGCGCTTTGGGGTTCAGAGTCGAGCGTGATGTCATGCTCAGCATACCACCTGCTGTAATTATTCTCGATGCGAAAGTTCATCGTCTTCGCGTCCCTGTACCCGCTTAGCATCGGGATCAACACGATATTGGCCGTTTTTTCATATTCCAGCGTCGCGGTGTGGATCATGCCGACGTAAATCCGCCTCGACCGGAGCGTGACCTGCGCCAGTTCGCCTTGCTCCATACACTGGTACAGCAGTTGTTCGATACCGCTCGACTGGGCCAGACGTTTGTAGAGCTTTTTACGGCTTTCACCGTCCAGCCTGGCGCTGCCCGCCCAGTTAGAGCGGTAGAGGCAAAACAGGATGGCAAACGCCAGCATCACGACCACCGGTGCCTGAATGCCCAAAAAACTCCAGTTCATAAAGTCGACTTGCCAGTCGGCATACTGCTGCGACGTAAAGTGAAACGTGTTGTCGGCGGCGGAGAGGGCGAGCAAGAATAGCCAGAGCAGACCGGTGGCAATCACGCCCTGCAGAACGAAAATACAGCCATAAAGCGCAACGAGAAAATAGACGTCCCAGCCGAAGGAACGCTTGATTTTAAAGCGCGTCGACAGATCCCGGCTGGTGTACCAGTACCCGCATACCATCAGCACCATAAATATCGCCGTTCCCATTTCAGGCCCTCTTCAGCGCGTTGACGTGACGCAGAAAATCCTGCCGCACCTCGTTGCTTTTGTAGTTCACCGAGGCGTTCCCGTCCTGGTCGATAATGATGCGATCGCCATCTTCGACGGCTTCAATAATTTCCTGCCGGCTCATCACCTGGAGCAAAGATTCGGGGCTGGAGAAAAGCGAGAGAAAGAAGCGTTTCATGTCAGGCATCCTTATGAATTAAAAAGAATAAGCCTGGAAGATGACTGGCGAATTTGCCTTAAGGATATCCTGAAAGTGAAAGCCGGGTGGCGGCTACGCCTTACCCTGACTACAAAAGTCACTTATTTGAACGTCAATAACTTATTGATATGTATATGTAATAAAAAATAGATAGTCACAAACTTGGACAAATAACGTTAATTGTGTAAGTTTTAATTATGCGATTACGCCACGTTGTTTACAGCCAGGATGTGACCCATGAGCACTTTGCCCTCTGTCGTGAGTCGGTTTGTTGAGTACTACGCCGCACTGGATAGCCAGCCGCCTTCCGCGCTGGTGGGGCTTTACCATTCGAATGCCACGCTTATCGATCCATTCGGCGAGCACGACGGGATTTTCGCGCTTCAGCGCTATTTCACCCATCTGCTGGCCAATGTCGAGAAGTGCCGTTTTACCATCGACACGCCGCTGTGCAGCGGTAACCGGTTTGTTGTCACCTGGATAATGCACTGGTCGCACCCGCGGATCGCCGGGGGCGAGCCGCTTGAACTGCCTGGGTGTTCAGTGGTGGAGACGGAAAACGATCTCATCACGCATCAGCGGGACTACTACGATGCGGGAGAGATGATCTACGAACACCTCCCTCTGCTGGGCTGGGCGGTACGCGGCGTGAAGCGGAGGGTCAAATCATGAAGACGGTGCTGATTACCGGCGCAAGCTCGGGCATCGGCGCGGGGCTGGCGAAGTCCTTTGCCGCTGACGGCTTCCACGTGATTGCCTGCGGGCGCGATCCGGCGCGGCTTGAAGCGCTGCATCAGACCTGCCCCAATCTCACCGTTCGCCTGTTCGATATGACAGACAGGGACGCCTGTCGCCAGGCGCTTAGCGGCGTTTACGCCGATCTGGTTATTCTCTGCGCCGGAACCTGCGAATACCTCGACGGTGGCGTGGTGGATGCGGCGCTGGTGGAGCGGGTCATATCCACCAATTTCCTCGGTCCGGTGAACTGCCTGGCCGCGCTGCAGCCGCAGCTGGCCGCCGGCAACCGCGTGGTGCTGGTGAGCTCGATGGCCCACTGGCTTCCCTTCCCGCGGGCAGAGGCCTACGGCGCGTCCAAAGCGGCGCTGAGCTGGTTTGCCGAGAGCCTGCGGCTGGACTGGGAGCCAAAGGGGATTGACGTGACGGTCGTCTCTCCGGGCTTTGTCGATACCCCGCTGACGCGCAAAAACGATTTTGCCATGCCGGGCAGGGTGAGCGTCGACGAGGCGGTCAAGGCGATCCGTACCGGGCTGGCGAAAGGCAAAATGCATATCGCGTTTCCCGCCGGGTTCGGCTTCATTTTGCGGCTGCTCTCCGGGCTGCCCGCGTTGTTGCAGCGCGCGCTGCTGCGCAGGATGGTGCGCTCATGAACATTGCGATTATCGGCAGCGGCATCGCCGGGCTGACCTGCGCCTGGCGTCTGGCCGGGCACCATCAGGTAACCCTGTTTGAAGCGGGCGCCACGCCCGGCGGCCATACCGCGACGGTTGACGTCTCAACGCCACAGGGCACATACGCGATCGACACCGGGTTTATCGTCTACAACGACCGCACCTATCCGCGCTTTATGGGTCTGCTCAGCGAGCTCGGCATCAGTGGGCAAAAAACGCAGATGAGCTTTTCGGTGCACAACCCCGAGACGGGGCTGGAGTACAACGGCCACACCCTGACGTCGCTGTTTGCCCAGCGCCGAAACCTCGTGAATCCGGCATTCTGGCGGCTGCTTGGGGAGATCGTCCGCTTCAATCGTCTGGCGAAACAGGCGCTGGACGGAGAAGTGAACCCGAACGCCACGCTGCAGACGTTTCTGGATCAGCACGGCTTCACGCCGTTTTTCGCGCGCCACTACATTCTGCCGATGGGGGCCGCTATCTGGTCATCGTCGCTGCAGGAGATGAAGCGTTTCCCGCTGCCGCTCTTTTTGCGCTTCTTCCACCACCACGGCCTGCTGGATATCATCCAACGCCCGCAGTGGTACGTGGTGCCGGGCGGCTCGCGGGAGTATATCCGCGCCATGCTCGACAAGCTGGGCGACCGTCTGAATCTGCATCTTAATTCACCGGTGCAGCGCGTGAGCCGCCACGAGCATGGGGTCACGCTTCAGCTCGAAAACGGCAGCCATACCTTCGATCGGGTGATTTTTGCCTGCCACTCCGCCAGCGCGCTAGCAATGCTTGAGGACCCGACGCCCGCCGAGCGCGAGGTGCTGGGCGATATCGGCTGGCAGCGCAACGAGGTGGTATTGCACAGCGATCCGCGCTGGCTGCCGGTGCGGCAGCGCGCGTGGGCCAGCTGGAACTACCGCCTGAGCGCGCAGGAGCAGGCCAGCGCCTGCGTGACCTACAACATGAACATTCTGCAGGGGCTGCCTGCGGGCAGTCCGCTGTTCTGCGTCACCCTGAACCCGGACGCGCCGGTGGATGAACGCTTCGTCCTGCGACGCTTTGTCTATGAGCATCCGCTGTTTAACCCGAAAAGCTGGCGGGCGCAGGCGCGTCGCGGCGAGATCAACGGTCATAACCGAAGTTGGTTCTGCGGAGCTTACTGGTACAACGGTTTTCATGAAGACGGTGTGCGCAGCGCGCTGGACGTGGTCAATGAAATAGCCGCCGGGGAGGGGAACTGAGATGAATAGCTGCCTCTATCACGGCGTACTGCGCCACCGCCGCCTTCAGCCGAAAACCCACGAATTCAGCTACGGCGTCTTTATGGCCTGGCTGGATCTTGATGAGCTGCCGCTGCTGGCCTCCGTCGGCGTGCGGCGCAACCGCTTTGCCGCCGCCTCGTTCCACGACGCGGACTATCCGCTCGGCTCGCCGCTTAAAGACAACGTGCTCAACAGGCTGGAGAGCCTGACCGGAGAACGTCCGGACGGGCGGGTCATGCTTCTGACACAGCTGCGCTACTTCGGGTTCCATTTCAATCCGGTCAACTTTTACTACTGCTATGACCAGGAAAACACGCTGCGATGGGTGCTGGCCGAGGTGCGCAACACGCCGTGGAACGAGCGTCATTATTACGCGGTCGACGGGCAAAATGCCCGGCCCACGGAAAAGGCGTTTCACGTTTCCCCCTTCAACCCGATGGACATGATCTACCACTGGCGCTTCAACAACCCGGACAACACGCTGCATATGCACATTGAAAATCATCAGGAGGCGAAGGTCTTTGACGCCACCCTGGCGCTGCGCCGGGAACCTCTGACCCGCCCGACGTTGCGCTCGCTGCTGCTGCGCATCCCGCTGATGACCCTGAAAACCGTTTTCGCCATTTACTGGCAGGCGCTGAGGCTGTGGCTCAAGCGCGTGCCGCTGTATAACCATCCCGTCAGCAGGAGTGAACGCTCATGACCGATCCCGTTTTTGCGCTAGAACCCGATTTCCCGCGCAACGCTCGCATTGCGCGCTGGCTGCTGTTTCGTCTGTTAAGCGGCATTCGCGACGGCTCGCTCACCCTGCGTGAAGGGGCGCAGACCTTCCATTTTGGCGAGACATCCTCCGCGCTGCACGCGGACGTGCAGATCCTCACGCCCGGCGTCTACTGGCGCGTCTTAACGGGCGGGAGCCTTGCTGCGGCAGAAGCATGGATGGACGGCGAATGGGAAACCGCGCAGCTTACGCCGCTTCTGCAAATCCTGGCCCTCAACGGCGAGGTGCTTGGTCGTCTGGAGAAAGGGTTCCGGCTGCTCGGCAGGCCGCTGGAGCGTCTACGCCACTGGACGCGGCGTAACTCTCGCGCTCAGGCCCGCGAAAATATTGCCGCCCATTACGACCTGGGCAACACCTTCTATGCCCATTTTCTGGATAAGGAGCTGCTTTACTCCAGCGCGCTGTTTAACTCTGACGAGCAGGATCTGACGGCGGCTCAGCAGGCCAAAATGGCGCGCCTGTGCGACCAGCTGGCGCTAAGTCCGGGTGACCACCTGCTGGAAATTGGCACCGGCTGGGGGGCGATGGCGGAGTACGCCGCTCGTCATTATGGCTGTCGGGTAACGACCACCACGCTGTCGCAGGAGCAATATATCTGGGCGACCGAGCGGATCGCCCGCGCCGGGTTGCAGAATCGCGTTGAGGTACTGCTCTGCGACTATCGCGACCTCACCGGACAGTACGACAAGCTGGTCTCGATAGAGATGATTGAGGCCGTGGGGCAACGCTATCTGCCGACGTTCTTCCGTACCTGCCAGGCGCGCCTGCGCCCCGGAGGACGGATGGCAATTCAGGCCATCACTATTCAGGACCAGCGCTATCGCGACTACAGCAAAAGCGTCGATTTTATCCAGCGCTACATTTTTCCCGGCGGCTTCCTGCCGAGCATTACCGCGATGAACGAGCTGATGACGCGCCACACCGATTTCGTGGTGCGCAATCTCTTCGACATGGGCCCCGACTACGCCCGCACGCTGGCCCACTGGCGGCAGCGCTTTGTCCACGCCTGGCAGGAGATAGAAAAGCTCGGCTTCGATGAACGGTTTCGCCGCATGTGGCTGTACTACTTCGGCTACTGCGAAGCCGGGTTTAACGCTCGCACCATCAGCGTGGTGCAGCTGACCGCCGAGCGCGTATGAGACGTTACCTTCAGGTCTTTCTGCTGGCCGTGGCGTTCGATGTCTACTGGGCGCTGGTGGTGCTTTTTCGCGAACAGGGCCTGATTATCTGGCTCGGGCTGGCGGTCCTGGCGTGTATGTTATTGCCGTCAGCTTACCGTCTATACGCCATTGGGCTGGCCGCGGCGGGCAGCCTGCTGGATGCGCTCTGGGCGTTGACGGGGCTGATTGCCTTCACGGGCGACTCCCTGATGCCGCTCTGGATGGTGGCATTGTGGCTGATGTTCGCCACCGTCTGGACGCAGCTAACGCGCACCACCACGTTACCCGGCTGGCTGCTGACCCTGCTGGCCGCCGTGGGGGGGCCTGTGGCCTACCTGTTTGGCGAGCGGCTGGGCGCCATCACGTTTCTGGAGCCGACCTTTATCGTCGTCAGCTGGATGGTGCCGGGCTGGCTGGTGTTGATGCTGTTTTTCCACCTGCTGATGGGGAGACAAAAATGAGAGCTGCGATTCTGCTGCTTTGGCTGATGCTGGTTGTTCCCGGGGCCCAGGCCGCCGACTGGCTGGCCTGGCGTAAGGTGGGCGACGCCACGCTGACCTGGGGGCCGTTCACCGTTTATACCTCCCAGCTGCGTACTCCGGACGGGCGTTACGGTCGGGAGAACCAGGATCAGGCGCTGATTATTACCTATGCGCGCGATATCGATCGCGATGAGCTGGTCGAGGCGACCCGCGATCAGTGGCAGGCGCAGGGGATCCTGAAACGGGAACCCCGGAGTGAAGCCTGGTTACAGATGCTCCGCTCGCTGTGGCCGGATGTCCGGCCAGGCGCACAGCTGGCGTTTGTGCTCGACGACGGGCAAGGGCAGTTCTGGTATCGCGCGTCAGCGGCGCAAACATCCTTTATTCCGCTCGGGCCGCGACAGTCAGAAGCGTTCAGCACCCGTTTTCTGGCCATCTGGCTCGATCCCCGCACGCAATATCCTGAGCTGCGTCAGCAGTTAATCGGAGGCCAAAAATGAAACGAATCCTGAGGCTGGCGCTGGCATTCACGATGCTGCTGGCCGGCTGTAGCACCGACGTGTCCGAGTATCGCCAGCAGCAGCCGCGGCTTGATATTTTTAACTACTTTCAGGGCAAAACCGAAGCGTGGGGCATGGTGCAGGATCGCAGCGGCAAGCAGATACGTCGCTTTCACGTTGAGATTGCCGGGGACGTTATTGGCGATACGCTGACGCTGAACGAGCAGTTCGTTTACGACGATGGCGAGAAGCAGCAGCGGGTCTGGCATATTCGCCGCGTGGGGAACGACCGCTACGAGGGAACGGCAGGGGATATTGAAGGGGTTGCCACGGGGCAGGCCGCAGGCAACGCCTTTAACTGGCATTACAGCATGAACGTGAAGGCCAACGGCAAAACCTGGCTGCTGAACTTTGACGACTGGATGTACCTGCAGGATGAAACGCATCTGTTTAATAAAACCGAGATGAAGAAATTTGGCGTCACCGTCGCCACGGTGACGCTGTTCTTCACCCGGAAGACGTAAGCTTAGTCGCGAACATTGCCGGTTTTGCTGCTGGAGTAAATGAAGTACAGGGCAATCCCCAGGCAAACCACCGCGCCCAGACGGCTCGGTGAAAACGGAATAGCGGGATTGTTCAGCCAGCCAAAGTTATCAATCAGCATGCTCATGGCGAGCTGGCCGAAGATCACCGCGACCGTGGCGACGGCGGTGCCGATGCGCTGAACGGCGAGCACCATGATTACGATATAGGGCACGCCAAACATCGCCCCGAGGAGCTGCCATTTCGGCACGTCCAGCAGGCTGACGGCCTGCTTAGGTTCAAAGAAGAAAATCAGCAGGGCGGTGACCAGCGCGCCGACGGAAAACGTCAGAAACGCGCTTTTGAAAACGCCCACGCTACTGCCGAGCTGCCCGTTAATCGCCGCCTGGACGCTCAGTGTGGCGCCGCCGCAGACGGCCAGAAGAATCATTATCAGCGTCATAGCATTACCCCTGCGCGACCAGAACCAGTGCCGCAATGATGAATCCCAGGGCGATAAACCGTTTGGCATCGATCTTGCGCGCCTGCGTGCCGAGCAGACCAAAGTGATCAATGATCAGGCTTTTAAAAATCTGGCCCGCCAGAATACCGATCATCGTCAGGGCGATGCCGATGGCGGGCGTGGCGATAGTCAGAATGACAACGTAAACAGGACCCAGAACGCCGCCGAGCAGCTGCCAGCCGGGCTGGGCGAAAAACGACGGGCTGCTGCGCGGGCTGAAAAACAGCATCAGCAGAAACGTCAGCGCGGCGCCGACGCCAAAAATACTGAACGTCGCCCATAAATCGCCCACTTCTCCCCCTAATGGCCCCAGCAGCCCAGCCTCGACGGAAAGGCCCATCCCGCCGGCAATTACCAGTAAAATCATAACAAACTGCATTAAGCTTCCTCCGTTTTCAGGCGAAGAAGATTACGTCGGTAGACCCGTGAGAAAAATGCCATAATGCAGGAAACACCTTTGCAGGAAATGCATTAATGCCAGATGCCGGAAGCATGAACCTTCGATCGCTGCTGCTGTTTATTGCCGTCTATGAAACGCAAAACTTTTCCGTCGTTGCGCGGCGGGAGGGGATTTCTGCATCGCAGGTGTCGCGCATTGTTCATCAGCTTGAGGACGCGCTCGGCCAGCAGCTCTTCTATCGCAATACCCGGGCGGTGATCCCCACGGAAAGCGGGCATCTGTTTATCCGCTATGCCCGGGCGATGGTCGATAACTTCGAAGAGGCGCGGCGGGAGCTGGATGAGCGTTCGACCGAACCTTCCGGCACGGTCCGCATTAACGGGCCGGTATTTTTTGGACAGAGGCACGTTGCACCCGGCCTGGCAGGCCTGGCCGAGCGTTATCCACGGTTAACCATAGAGCTGACGCTGACTGATGACTTTATCGACCCGCACCGGGATGCCGCCGATCTCATCTTCCGCATCGGCACGCTGACGGATTCGACATTCCACGCCCGTGTTTTCGGGCAGCAGCGCTACCACCTTGCCGCGTCGCCCGCATACCTGCGTCAACACGGCGTACCGGTCGATCCGGCCGAGCTGAGCCAGCATAAATGCCTGGTCTATCGCGGTTCGTCCGGGCCTAACCGCTGGCTGGTGCGGCGCAAGGGGGAGAATTGGGTGCACTATCCTGTCGCGCCGCTGATGACGTCCAATAGTGCGGAGTCGCTGCTCGTTGCCGCGCTGGGTGGGATGGGGATCGTCCTGTTTCCGGACTGGCTGATTGGCGACAGGCTGCAGCGGGGGGAGCTGGTCGCCCTTATGCCGGAAATGGCCTGCGCCATCAACACGGAGCAACTGAATATTGCGGCAATTTACCCTAACGCACGTCATCCGCCCCTGAACGTCAGGGCGGTGATTGATTATTACGTAGCGTTTTTCGGCTCGCCGCTCTACTGGCAAGCGTAAGGCAATTACGCGCCGAGCTCCTTGCGGATGATCTCTGCGCCGGCGCTGAGTGCTTTCAGCTTGCCGTTAGCCACCTGGCGAGAAAGCGGAGCCATGCCGCAGTTGGTTGACGGGTAAAGCTTGTCCGCATCGACGAACTGCAGCGCTTTACGCAGCGTATCGGCCACTTCCTCCGGCGTTTCAACGGCGTTGGTTGCTACGTCAATCGCGCCGACCATCACTTTCTTACCACGGATCAGCTCCAGCAGATCCATCGGTACGCGGGAGTTGTGGCACTCCAGGGAGATGATGTCGATGTTAGAGGTCTGCAGCTTAGGGAAGGCCTCTTCGTACTGGCGCCACTCGGATCCGAGCGTCTTTTTCCAGTCGGTATTGGCCTTGATGCCATAGCCGTAGCAGATGTGTACCGCGGTTTCGCACTTCAGCCCTTCGATTGCGCGCTCCAGCGCGGCGATGCCCCAGTCGTTGACCTCGTCAAAAAAGACGTTAAATGCCGGTTCATCAAACTGGATAATATCCACGCCTGCGGCCTCTAACTCACGCGCTTCCTGATTGAGAATTTTGGCGAATTCCCAGGCCAGCTTTTCGCGGCTTTTATAATGCGCGTCGTAAAGGGTGTCGATCATAGTCATCGGCCCGGGCAGGGCCCATTTGATCGGCTTATCGGTAAGCTGGCGCAGGTACTTCGCATCGTCCACGAATACCGGCTTCTGACGCGCAACAGCAGAAACCACGGTCGGCACGCTGGCGTCATAGCGGTTACGAATGCGCACCGTCTGGCGGTTCTCAAAATCGACGCCGCTCAGGTGTTCAATAAAGGTGGTGACGAAGTGCTGGCGGGTCTGTTCCCCGTCGCTGACAATATCGATTCCCGCACGGATCTGCTCATCCAGAGACAGGCGCAGCGCATCCTGTTTACCCGCCAGCAGTTCCTGATCCTGCAACTTCCACGGAGACCAGAGCGTTTCAGGTTGCGCAAGCCAGGTCGGCTTAGGCAGGCTGCCAGCTGTAGACGTCGGGAGCAATGTTTTCATAATAAAAGACCTTTTTTGATAAATTAAAGCGCGTAGTTATCAGACCACTGCTCAAGAATGTGTTTATAAGGCTTAATGAAATATTCTTCAGTAAATCGACCCTGTTCAATCGCCAGGCGGCTTCGCTCTTCGCGGTCATAAACAATTTTGGTTAATGAATGGTCCTGTTGGTTCAGATCAGGGCGATAAAACAGTCCCGCCGCCGAGTTTGCGTTATAAATTTCCGGGCGATAGATTTTCTGGAACGTCTCCATCGTGCTGATGGTGGCAATCAGTTCCAGATCGGTATAATCACTCAGTAAATCCCCGGTAAAGAAGAACGCGAAAGGCGCCACGCTATTCTCCGGCATGAAGTAGCGCACCTTCAGGCCCATTTTGGCGAAGTACAGTTCCGTTAGCGACTCGCCATCGGGATGATACTCAATGCCCAGCACAGGATGCTGGTTGCCGGTGCGGCGGTAAGTGTCTTTGCTGGAAACGCTCAGGCAGATTACCGGGCCCTTTTTGAAGCTCTCTTTATATTCCGGGGAATTTATAAAATGGCGGAAAATATTGCCGTGCAGTTCGCCAAATTTATCCGGAATGCTAAAGTGCTGCTGATTCTTATTGTGTTCCAGCAGCCGCACGCTGAAATCATAATCCCGCACGTAAGAAGAGAAATTATTCCCGACAATGCCAGGGATGCGCTGGTTATTTTTCTTGTCGACAATATACGTTTGTAATACCTCAATGGCCGGGAACGGCTTTTCCGCGCCAATGTTCAGGTCAACTGAGATAATTTCAAGCTCAACCGCGTAGCGATCGGCATTTGGGTTATCCCAGTGCGCCAGGGCGTTAAAGCGGTTGTTGATCATCACCAGCGTATTGCGCAGGTTTTCCTGACGTTTTTCTCCGCGCGCCAGGTTGGCAAAGTTGGTGGTCGTACGCGTATTTTCAGACGGGTTGTAATTCTCATCGAAGCAACTGCGCTTAAGGGTATATGTGAAAGCTTTGCTCATTGTGGTTATGCATCCTAAGTTCATGTTGCTAAGAAGTTACCGATGCATAATTTATGCCTGAGCCCGCGGCGCAGGGGAAGTGACTTAATTTCAATGCAACATGAGCGAAGTTCATGATGTTGATCACAAATTCCCTCGACTCTCGTGCAGCGTCAGTTTTTTTGCGAAACAGACGGCTTCTTGCCTGCCGATGTAGGGGCCATAGTTATCAATTACACGGTAGCCATTTCGCTCATAAAATTTCACCGCACGTGCATTAACGTGTCGGGTTTCTAGCCAGATTTCGCTATAGCCTGGACGTAGTGCCGACGCTTCAAGAAAAGCCAGTAAAGCCTTACCAATCCCCGGCTCGCTCCTGTCGGAATACATGCGTTTCAGCTCCGCAACCTGTTCGGAGAGGGGGCGCAAAGCCGCACATCCAACGGCTTTATCTTTTTCATTCCTGGCGACAACCCACAGGGCGCGTTCGGCCATCATCGAGTCGACGTTAAAATGACGCCTGCCGCCATCCCCGGTGATATTCGCCAGTTCTGATGACAATTTTTCAATCAGACGCAGGGATTCAGAAGTGTGCAGGTCGGCTTTTTTAATCGTTATCATTGGAGGATTCCATTGAGCTTTATTTTTCAGACGTCAAATTATCAGACGGTTAAGTTGAGTCGTCCTATGTTTTACTTATGTTTCGGCACGCGCTTAATGACGCTATAATCCCCAAAATTTCCAACCGGTTTAGAAACGATCATGACAAAACTCACCTTACAAGAGCAGATGCTGAAAGCGGGCCTGGTCAGCAGCAAAAAAGCGGCGAAAGTGCAGCGCACGGCAAAGAAATCACGCGTTCAGGCGCGTGAGGCTCGGGAAGCGGTAGAAGAGAACAAGAAGGCGCAGATCGAGCGTGACAAGCTGCTGAGCGAGCAGCAGAAGCAGGCCGTACTCGCGAAAGAGTTTAAAGCGCAGGTGAAGCAGCTGATCGAGATGAACCGCATCACCGTGGCGAAAGGCAACATCACCTTTAACTTCACCGACGGTACTCTCATCAAAAAAATCGAGGTCGACAAGCAGACGCAAACTCAGCTGATCAACGGTCGTCTGGCGATTGCCCGTCTGGTGATTAACGCCAGCGGCGACTGCGAATACGCGATTATTCCGGCGGTAGTGGCCGATAAAATCGCCCAGCGCGATGCCGACAGCATCGTGCTTAACAGCGCGCTGAGCCAGGAAGAACAGGACGAAGACGATCCGTACGCGGACTTCAAAATCCCTGACGATTTGATGTGGTAAACCGCATTCAGAACGGGGCGGCGTGACGGGCGTTAACCGGCTCTCCGCTCACGGGATGAATAAAATTCAGAACGCTTGCATGCAGCATCAGCCGGGGCGTTCCCTCAGCCCCCGGCGCGTCAAGACCGCCATACAGATCGCAGCCCAGAATCGGGTGCCCCAGCCGCTGGCAGTGGATGCGCAGCTGGTGGGTTCGCCCGGTTTCCGGCGTGAGTTCAACCCGCGTTAACGGCAGTCCCGTACCCTGATAAAACCGTTCCACCACCCGATAGCGGGAGCGGGCGGGTTTACCGTTGATGGCGCAGATCGACATCAGCGGAAACAGCGCCGGGTCTTTGGCAATCGGTGCGTCTATGACTCCCTCATCGTTTTCCAGATGTCCGCAAAGCAGAGCGCTGTAGACTTTCTCCACGCTGCGCTGGCTGAACTGCTGGCACAGCGCCGCGTTGATGGCCTTATTGCGCGCAACCACCATCAGCCCGGACGTGCCGAAATCCAGACGGTGTACCAGCGTGCAGCCGGGGAACGTCTGGACCAGACGATAATGGACAGAATCGAGGTTTTGCGGATTTTTGCCCGAGAGGCTGAGCAGGCCGGAAGGCTTATCGATCAGCAGCAGATGTTCATCCTGCCAGAGGATATTGATGTCGTCGTGACACGGTGGGGCTATAAAAGAATCGATAATCGCAGACATCAGGCCGCCCGGCTGGAGAGTAGGTGCGGATGATAACGAAATGCGGGGAAAAAGAAAAACCCTCCCACCGGGCGGTGAGAGGGCAAAATCTTACGCTGCTACCAGGCTGTCGATGGCGGCTTTCGCATCGGTCTGCGCTTTGGTCGCCACTTCCGGACCGTAAGCGATACCTTCAGCGAACACGAAGTTCACGTCGGTGATGCCGATGAAGCCCAGGAACAGGCTCAGGTACGGCGCAACCAGGTCGGTTGGGGTATCTTTATGGATGCCGCCACGGCTGGTCAGGACGATCGCACGTTTACCTTTCACCAGACCTTCAGGGCCGTTCTCGGTGTAGCGGAAGGTTACGCCAGCGCGCGCCACCAGGTCGAAGTAGTTCTTCAGCTGGGTAGGGATGTTGAAGTTGTACATTGGGGCGTTGATAACGATAACGTCGTGCGCCTGCAGCTCAGCAATCAGCTCGTCGGACAGGGCCAGCGCTTCCTGCTGACGTGGAGACAGCGGTGCATCGCTTGGGCGCAGCGCGCCAACCAACTCGCCGTCCAGCACAGGAATTGGGTTTGCAGCCAGGTCACGCACGGTGATTTGATCTGCGGAATGCTGTTCACGCCACTGTTCAACGAAGTAATCAGACAGCTGACCAGACTGAGAGTACCCTGCCAGAATGCTGGATTTCAAAACTAATACTTTGCTCATGGGTGATTCCTGTTTTTGCATTTGATTGAAGGGGGTTGCCCCGTTGCTTGTTGACACTCTATTCACAATCCTGTCGCAGGGATAGCGCAATATATCGAAGCCTATGTTCGAATTTTTTGAATAAGGCGCTGAAAGCGTCGATGTGGTACTCTATAGCAATCATTAAAAAGAGATTTTACCCGGCAGAGCACTGCCCATTAATGCTATGACAGAACAACAAAAAATCACCTTCCCGATGCTCCTGCAACAGCTTGATTCCCTGATGCTGCGCGATAAACAGCGGTTTTCACGCCGGCTGCACGGCGTGAAGAAGGTTAAAAATCCTGATGCACAACAGGCCATTTACCAGGAGATGGCGAAAGAGATTGAACAGGCGGCAGGGAAGGTTGTGCTGCGCGAAGCCGCACGTCCGGCGATTACCTACCCGGAAAACCTCCCCGTCAGCCAGAAAAAACAGGACATCCTTGAGGCCGTTCGCGACCACCAGGTAGTGATTGTCGCGGGTGAAACCGGTTCGGGAAAAACCACCCAGCTGCCGAAAATCTGTATGGAGCTTGGGCGAGGGCTAAAAGGGCTGATTGGCCACACCCAGCCGCGTCGTCTGGCGGCGCGTACCGTGGCGAACCGTATTGCCGAAGAGTTGCAGACGGAGCCGGGCGGCTGCATTGGTTATAAGGTGCGATTCAGCGACCACGTTAGTGATAACACCATGGTCAAGCTGATGACCGACGGTATTCTGCTGGCGGAAATCCAGCAGGATCGCCTGCTGATGCAGTACGACACCATCATCATTGACGAAGCGCACGAGCGCAGCCTGAACATCGACTTCCTGCTCGGCTACCTGAAAGAGCTGCTGCCGCGTCGCCCGGATCTCAAAATCATCATCACCTCCGCGACCATCGACCCGGAACGCTTCTCGAAGCATTTCAACAATGCGCCGATTATTGAGGTGTCAGGCCGCACGTATCCGGTTGAAGTGCGCTATCGCCCGATTGTTGAAGAGGCGGATGATACCGAGCGCGACCAGCTGCAGGCCATCTTCGACGCCGTTGACGAGCTGGGCAACGAAAGCGCGGGCGACATTCTGATCTTCATGAGCGGCGAGCGCGAGATCCGCGATACCGCCGATGCGCTCAGCAAGCGCGACCTGCGCCACACGGAAATCCTGCCGCTGTATGCCCGCCTGTCCAACAGCGAACAGAACCGCGTCTTCCAGCCGCACAGCGGACGCCGTATCGTTCTGGCGACCAACGTGGCGGAAACCTCGCTCACCGTGCCGGGGATTAAATACGTGATCGACCCGGGCACGGCGCGCATCAGCCGCTACAGCTACCGCACGAAGGTTCAGCGGCTGCCGATTGAGCCGGTCTCTCAGGCTTCTGCTAACCAGCGTAAAGGCCGCTGCGGCCGCGTGTCGGAAGGGATCTGTATTCGTCTCTATTCCGAAGATGATTTCCTGTCACGTCCGGAATTTACCGACCCGGAAATTCTGCGCACCAACCTGGCGTCCGTTATCCTGCAGATGACCGCGCTGGGGCTGGGCGACATCGCGGCGTTCCCGTTCGTCGAAGCGCCGGACAAGCGCAACATTCAGGACGGCGTACGTCTGCTGGAAGAGCTTGGCGCCATTACCACCGACGAACAGGCGAGCATCTATAAGCTGACGCCGCTGGGCCGCCAGCTCAGCCAGCTGCCGGTGGATCCGCGTCTGGCCCGTATGGTGCTGGAAGCGCAAAAGCACGGCTGCGTGCGCGAGGCGATGATCATTACCTCGGCGCTCTCCATCCAGGACCCGCGCGAGCGTCCGATGGACAAACAGCAGGCGTCTGACGAAAAGCATCGTCGCTTCCACGACAAAGAGTCCGACTTCCTCGCCTTCGTGAACCTGTGGAACTATCTCGGCGAGCAGCAGAAAGCGCTCTCCTCGAACCAGTTCCGCCGTCAGTGCCGCGTGGATTTCCTCAACTACCTGCGCGTTCGCGAGTGGCAGGATATCTACACCCAGTTGCGCCAGGTGGTGAAAGAGCTGGGTATTCCGGTTAACAGCGAGCCGGCGGAGTACCGCGAAATTCATATCGCGCTGCTGACCGGCCTGTTGTCGCATATCGGGATGAAAGATGCGGACAAGCAGGAGTACACCGGCGCGCGCAACGCTCGCTTCTCCATCTTCCCCGGTTCCGGCCTGTTCAAAAAGCCGCCGAAATGGACCATGGTCGCCGAGCTGGTGGAAACCAGCCGCCTGTGGGGGCGCATTGCCGCGCGTATCGATCCGGAATGGGTTGAGCCGGTGGCGCAGCACCTGCTGAAACGCTCGTACAGTGAACCGCACTGGGAGCGCGCGCAGGGCGCGGTAATGGCGACCGAAAAGGTGACCGTTTACGGCCTGCCGGTGGTCGCCGCGCGTAAGGTTAACTACAGCCAGATCGATCCGGCACTCAGCCGCGAGCTGTTTATCCGCCACGCGCTGGTGGAGGGGGACTGGCAGACGCGTCACGCCTTCTTCCGTGAAAACCTGAAGCTGCGTGCCGAGGTGGAGGAGCTTGAGCACAAGTCCCGCCGTCGCGATATTCTGGTGGACGATGAGGCGCTGTTTGAGTTTTACGACCAGCGCATCAGCCACGATGTTATCTCCGCCCGCCACTTCGACAGCTGGTGGAAAAAGGCCAGCAAAGAGACGCCGGACCTGCTCAACTTCGAAAAGAGCATGCTTATTAAAGAGGGGGCGGAGTCGGTCAGCAAGCTCGACTACCCGAACTTCTGGCATCAGGGAAACCTTAAGCTGCGGCTGACCTATCAGTTTGAACCGGGTGCCGACGCGGATGGCGTGACCGTTCATATTCCGCTGCCGCTGTTAAATCAGGTCGATGAGGGCGGCTTTGAGTGGCAAATCCCCGGCCTGCGCCGCGAGCTGGTGATTGCGCTGATCAAATCCCTGCCGAAACCGGTGCGCCGTAACTTTGTACCTGCGCCAAACTATGCGGAAGCGTTTTTAGGCCGCGTCACGCCGCTGGAGCTGCCGCTGCTGGACGCGCTGGAGCGCGAGTTCCGCCGCATGACCGGTACCACCATCGACCGCGAAGACTGGAACTGGGATCAGGTGCCCGATCACCTGAAAATCAGCTTCCGCGTAGTGGACGATAAAAACAAAAAGCTGCTGGAAGGGCGTTCGCTGAGCGAGCTGAAAGAGGCGCTGAAGGGGAAAGTTCAGGAGACGCTTTCTGCGGTGGCGGACGATGGTATCGAGCAAAGTGGGCTGCACATCTGGAGCTTTGGCCAGCTTCCGGAAAGCTACGAGCAGAAGCGCGGGAACTATAAGGTCAAGGCCTGGCCTGCGCTGGTGGACGAGCGCGACAGCGTGGCGATCAAACTCTTTGATAATCCGCAGGAACAGCAGCAGATGATGTGGCGCGGGCTGCGCCGCCTGCTGCTGCTGAACATCCCGTCGCCGATCAAGTATCTGCACGAGAAGCTGCCGAACAAGGCCAAGCTGGGGCTCTACTTTAACCCGTACGGCAAGGTGCTGGATCTGATTGACGACTGCATCTCCTGCGGCGTGGACAAGCTGATCCACGAGGCAGGCGGTCCGGTCTGGACGGAAGAGGGCTTTGCACAGCTTCATGAGAAGGTGCGCGCCGAGCTGAACGACACCGTAGTGGAGATTGCCAAACAGGTCGAGCAGATCCTTACCGCTGTGTTCAATATCAACAAGCGCCTGAAGGGGCGCGTGGATATGACCATGGCGCTGGGGCTCTCGGACGTGAAGGCGCAGATGGCGGGGCTGGTGTACCGCGGCTTTGTCACCGGGAATGGCTTCGCACGCCTGGGCGACACCCTTCGTTATCTCCAGGCGATTGAAAAACGTCTGGAGAAAATGGCCATCGATCCGCACCGCGATCGCGCGCAGATGCTGAAGGTCGAAAGCGTGCAGCAGGCGTGGCAGCAGTGGCTAAACAAGCTGCCGCCGACGCGCCGCGACGATGAAGACGTGCAGGCGATCCGCTGGATGATCGAGGAGCTGCGCGTCAGCTTCTTTGCCCAGCAGCTCGGTACGCCGTATCCGATTTCGGATAAGCGTATTCTGCAGGCGATGGAGCAGATTTCCGCTTAAGCCCCGGTTTTCTCCCTCTCCCTGTGGGAGAGGGGCGGGGTGAGGGCATCATCCCGCACATTTTTTCACCCGTTCACCATCGCCAGCGTAAACCCATCCCATCCTTTAACCCCCACCGTCTGCAGCGCGGTGGCGGTTACGCGCGGGTTATCCCCAATCATCTCGATAAAACGCCGCACGCCCTGCACGCGCGCGTCGTCGCTTTCCCCGTTAATGACTTCGCCGTCGCGCACCACGTTATCGCCAATGATTATCGTGCCGGGACGGGAATAGTGCAGCGCCCACTCCAGATAGCCGGGATTGTTGGGCTTATCGGCATCGATAAAAATTAAATCGAACGGGGAAACGTCACCGAAATTCTCCAGCGAGTTCAGCGCCGGGCCTTCAATCAGTTCAATGCGATCGTTTAGCCCCGCGAGGTGAATATTCTGGCGGGCAACATTGGCATGCGTCGGGTCAGCCTCAAGCGTAATCAGCTTTCCATCCGGCGGCAGGGCGCGCGCCATCCAGATTGAGCTATAGGCACCCAGCGTACCGATCTCAAGTATCCGCCGCGCCTGCGTCATGCGTACGAACAGCGCCAGCAGCTGCCCCTGATTGGCCGCTACGTCGTGTTCGGGTAGCCCGGCGCGTTTGTTGTTTTCCAGTACCTGATGAAGTACGTCATCGTCAGGGATAAGCGAAGAAATCATGTAATTATCTACTGCAGACCATTGTTGTTGCATAGATTGACTCCTTGGATTTTTCTCCCTCTCCCCGTGGGAGAGGGTCGGGGTGAGGGCATCAGCGCGCAAGGCGGTTCATGCGTTCTTCCAGCCGCCGCCCAGCGCCCTGTACAAATCGATCTGCGCCAGCAGCAGGTTATTTTTCACCTGCACCACGCTGGTCTGGACCGAGTACAGCGTGCGCTGCGCGTCCAGCACGTCCAGATAAGAGGAGTAGCCGTTGCGATAGCGATTCTGGGCTATGCGCAGCGTCTCCTGGGCCACGTCCTGCTGGGCAAGCAGCTCCGTCAGCTGTTCCTGATAGCGCGTAATGGCATCAAGGCTGTTGTTCACCTCGGCAAACGCGTTACGCACGGTTTTTTCATAGGCGTACAGCGCCTGGTTACGCTGGGACTGGGAAATATCCACCTGCGCGTTCAGCGCCTGGCGGTTAAGGAGCGGGGCGAGAATACTGCCGCCTGCGCTCCAGAGCTGAAGCGGGTTGTCCAGCAGGCCGGAAAGCGTACGATCCTGAATCGATCCGGTTGCGGTCAGGTTGATCGATGGCAGCAGGCTGGCGCGTGACGCGGCAAGCGAGGCGTCAGCCGCAACCAGCTGTCGCTCGGCCTGAACGATATCCGGCCTGCGATTCAGCAGCGTAGAAGGCAGCTGCGACGGCAGCGTGAGCGGCGTCAGCGCCGCAAAGCTTTCGCTGCGAGCCACCGCGCCGGGATTGCTTCCCAGCAGCAGGCTCAGGGCATTCTCCTGTTGCGCTATCTGATGCCGCAGCACGGGCACCTGCGCCCGCGTTGAGCGAAGCTCGGAATCCGACTGCATCAGCTCCAGGCGAGAGCTGTAGCCCGTCTCAAGCTGGCGTTTGGCGAGCTTAAACGCCTCCTCGCGCGATTTCAGCGTGGATTCGGTCACGCGCAGCTGTTCGTCAAGCGAGAGCAGGGTGACGTACCCGGAGGCAACGGACGACGCGACGGTGAGATCCGCGGCGGCAGCGGCGGCTTTTTGCGCTGCCAGCGAGGCTTCGGCGGCATTGGCTGTGCTGCGGTTGACGCCCCAAATATCAACGTCATAGCTCGCCGTCAGGCTGCCTCTGTACAGTGTGCCGTAGACCGGCAGCCCGGTCGCGGCGGATTGCGAACGGGCGCGCGTCCCCGTTACGCCCGCGTCAAGGGACGGAAACAGGCTGCCGTCGGCAGCAAAGACCCGCGCCTGATACTCGTTAATTCGTTCGCGGGCGATCAGCACGTCGCTGTTGTTCTTAAGCGCCTGATCCACGTAGCGGTTGAGGTTGTTGTCATGAAAATTACGCCACCAGAGCTGCTCCGTCGGGCTGGCAGGACCGGCGTCAGCACGCCACTGTGCAGGAATTTGCAGCGTCGGCTGCGCCGGTTTGACATCGACGGACTGGCATCCGGCCAGCATGACCGCCAGCACCAGACCGGCTATCGGGCGAAGAGTCATTGCTTCGCCTCCCGCGTATCAATCGTCACCTGTACCGACATACCCGGACGCAGCAGTTTGTACGCGTCTTCTTCACCCAGCACCTCAATACGCACCGGAATACGCTGGGCGATTTTGACAAAGTTGCCGGTAGCGTTGTCCGGCGTGATGGCGCTGAATTCAACCCCGGTCGCCGGGGAGATGCTCTCCACGCGGCCCTGATACGCCTTGTTGTTTAAGGCATCGACGGTGAATTTCACTGGCTGGCCGACGCGCAGCTCCGCCAGCTGGGTCTCTTTGATGTTGGCGATCACCCAGTGCTGAGGCGGCACAAGGGTAGTGAGGTGCGTTCCGGCGGTTACATACGCCCCGAGACGCACGGCAATCTGACCGAGCTGGCCGTCGCGCGGGGCGATAATGCGGGTGTTTTGCAGGTCAATCTGCGCCAGCTCCAGCGCCGCTTTGGCGTTTTCAACATCCGCCTCCAGCGCGCCGCGGTTCACAATCACCGTCTGCAGATCCTGACGCGACATCTCAAGCGTGGCTTTCGCCTGGTCGATGTCGGCGCTGCCCTGGGCGGCGCTGGCCAGCGCGGCATCACGTTCGCGAATGGAAAGCGATCCGTCTGCCGTCAGATCCTTCACGCGCTTTAGATCCGCCTGGGTTTTCAGGCTCTGGGCGCGGGCATTTTTCAGCGCGGCGTCATTTTTGGCGATGGTCGCTTCGGCGCTTTTACGCTGCTGCAGGTTGTTATTCAGGGCGGCAATTTTCATCGCCAGCTGTGCCTCGGCCTGATGGACGCGCTGACGATAGATCCGGTCGTCGATCTGCAACAGCAGGTCACCTTTTTTGACCTGCACAAAGTCCTGAACCTTCACCTCGGTGATATAGCCGTTAACCTGGGGGCTGATGAACGTCGTCTGGCCGCGCACGTAGGCGTTGTCGGTAAACTGCGCGTGGCGGGTAAACGGCGGCAGCTGCCATGCATAAAGGATCACCAGTACGCCGACAATACCGATGGCGGCAGCGGTAAAAACGGACACAATGCGCACATTTTTGCGGGTGTTGGCCTGCTCTTTGGCGGCATCCTGCTGACTCATAAATTCTCCAGAAATAATTCAATTATTTGTTGCCGGTGGCGTTCTTCAGCGCCATACGGGCAGTGATGCGCAGGCGCAGCAAGCGCCATAAAATCCAGACCAGCGTGGCGGCGGCAATGCTCGCCGTCAGAAGATAAGTATCGTTGTAAGCCAGAATGTTTGCCTCAAGGGTGGTCACCGCCTGTAGCTGAGTAATGGCCTGCGTTCCCAGCAGCGAGCTGTCGCCAATCAGGCTTTTATACATCTGGGTATATAGCTGTATCCGCTCGTTGACCAGCGGGTTGAGCGTGGTGAGCTGATCCGCCAGCAGGCTGGAGTGGTACTTCTCGCGCCAGGTCTGGAAGGTGCCGAGAATCGCCGACCCCAGCAGGCCGCCGAGGTTCTGGCTCATACCGAACATGACCGAGAAGCTGACCAGGTTACGCGGGTCGGCGATCACCCCGCCAATGGCGGCCAGCATGGCGGGTGCCAGGAAGAAGGCGCTGCCGAAGCCAAGCAGGAACTGGCTGACCATCAGCTGATCCGGGCGGGTCAGGTTGTTGGACTGGCTGTCCAGCAGCGAGGCAACAATCATCAGCGCCAGCGAGGTGACGATCGGCCACGCCAGCTTTGTAGGCTTGATGGTGAGACAGCTGGTGACGATCCCGCAGACGATCCCGGCGAAAATGGACCACGCCAGGTGGGTCATCTGCTCGTTCTGTAATCCCACGTACTGCAGCCAGCCGATGACGCCGGTATTTTGCTCCGCCAGCACGATGCGGATCAGCAGCATAATGAGCCCCAGACGGACGATGCTGCCGCTCGACAGCCAGCGGGTGTTCAGTAGCGGGTTGCTGCGGTTATGTTCAAACACGATGGCGGAAACAATGAGCACCAGCGATAGCGCCAGCGACCAGCCGATCCACGGCGCCTCGAACCACCATTCAAGGCGGCCTAACGAGAGCACGGCGCAGAGCAGGGCCATACCAGGAGCCAGTAAAAAGAAGGTGATGAAGTCTTTCTTCTCAAAGACCTTGCGCCGATCCCCCGGCGGCAGCTTTAAGGCTATCACGCAGGCAAGGGAGATCAGCGCCAGCCCGAGCTCGAAGAAATAGAGCCCGCGCCACTCGTCCAGTTGCAGCAGTTCGGTGGAAAAGAGACGCGCCAGCGGAATAGCGAGCGACGATCCGGTGATGCCGATGGTGAGCGCCTTCAGGCGGTGCTTCGCAGGCCAGGCCTGTATTTGATAATAAATCCCCAGCGAGCTGAGCGCCGCGGCCACCATCCCGTGCGCGGCACGCACCATCAGCGCCGAGCTGAGATCGTTAACGAACAGGTGGAAAAAGGTGACCAGTACGTACAGCACCAGAAAACCTTCCGTAAAGGCGCGCAGGCCGTACTGCTGGCGGAATTTGACCAGCAGCAGGTTGATGGAGATGTTGGTCATCACATAGACCGCGGGTAGCCAGGCGATTTCGGTCGACCAGGCCCCGAAGGTTCCCTGCAGGTTTTGCAGGTTGGCGGTCACCACCGCATTTCCCAGCGCCCCCGTCAGACATACCAGCAGGCCAACGACGCCGTAGGCGACGCGTTTTGGCGTATTGTGCTCCGGGGTGGAAGGTGAACCCAGCAGGGCGGGTTTCTCATGTGGCTGCCACTCGCGAGGAGCATAAGGGTCGCGTTCGGGCAGGCGCATAACGTCATTACCTTAGAAATAATTGAATAATTAGCGGGCTGGCGATTCTACGTCTGCCGCAAATGATAATTCAAGTGAATATGATTTACGCATGTTAATCAAATGTAGAAGAAAAATTTAAGTAAAAAGAGCGGCCCGCGGGACGGGCCGGGAAAGGTCAGAGACGTTCGGGCTGCGCCTGGATGAGTGTTGCACGCTTAACGCGGCTGGCGCAGAAGATCGCGATTAAGGAGATGACCACCGTGACGGCAAGATACCAGGCCACCGGAACCCAGTCGCCGTCATATTTTGCCAGCAGGCCGGTGGCAATCAGCGGGGCAGTACCGCCAGCCAGCGCGGCACCGAGCTGATAACCGAGGGTAATGCCGGTGTAGCGTACGTTTGCGCTAAAGATTTCAGAGCACAGCGTGCCGAGTACCGCCGTTACCGGTGCCCACAGCACGCCAAAGGCGATGACCGTTGCGAGCACGATGCCCCAGGTTGTACCGGTATTGAGCAACATAAACCACGGCACGATAAACAAACCGAGGATAAAGACGCTTGTGGCATACATACGCTGACGGCCAATTTTATCCGAGAGCAGCCCCATTAACGGAATCATTATCGTGGCCACCAGGGCTCCCAGCGTCACGGCCTCCAGCGCCTGCGATTTTTGATAGGTCAGCGTGCTGGTGGCGTAGCTCACCACAAACGTAGAGAAAATATAGAACGGCGCGGTTTCCACGACTTTGAGACCGGCGGCAATCAGCACTTCACGCCAGTGGTGCTTCAGCGTATCGCGCAGGGGAGCCTTAGCCACCTGACCGGACGCTTTGACTTTCTTAAAATCAGGCGTTTCATCGATATCTTTGCGGATCCACAGGCCAAGCAACACCAGAACCGAACTCAGCAGGAACGGGATGCGCCAGCCCCAGGAGAGGAAATCTTCCTCACTGAAAAGCGTCATCAGCGAAACAATAAAGGTCGCCATCAGCATGCCGATGGTCACGCCTGCCTGTGGAATGCTGCCGAAGAAGCCTTTACGTTTTTCGGGCGCGTATTCGTAGGCCAGCAACAGCGCGCCGCCCCATTCACCGCCTATGCCCATCCCCTGAATAATACGCATCAGGATCAGCAGTGCGGGCGCCCACAGGCCAATCATGTCATACGTTGGGAGCAGTCCGATCATGACGGTTGCACCTCCCATCAAAGAGAGGGTAAGTACAAGGGTTTTTTTACGGCCAATGCGGTCGCCGATATGGGCGAAAAGTACCCCGCCAATCGGACGGATAAAAAAGGTTAATGAGAAAGAGAGATACGAGAGAATGAGCCCGATCACCGGATCGACCATCGGGAAAAAGATCTTATTAAAGACCAGCGCGGCCGCCGTACCGTAGAGAAAATAGTCAAACCA
This sequence comes from Enterobacter sp. ECC_219_Taxon_10, assembly GCF_058354905.1. Taxonomy (NCBI): domain Bacteria; kingdom Pseudomonadati; phylum Pseudomonadota; class Gammaproteobacteria; order Enterobacterales; family Enterobacteriaceae; genus Enterobacter; species Enterobacter sp. ECC_219_Taxon_10. Next base: position 2,334,774 of record NZ_CM178005.1, read on the forward strand.
TTCAATGGCGCTCCCGGTAAGGCTGGCGATTAACACCTTCTTATTTTTTCGTAATACCGTCGTCGTACTTTCATGTTCTGTCATGACCTGAAACCCCGCCACGTTGATGATGTATGAGGTGTCACCTGGCGCGCTTCAGGTGCAACCCGTGATGATGAAAAAGGTTGTCAAATTGTTAAGCAACTTAGGGTTGGATGTTGTATTTGGCAAGAGCAGGGGGGTGGAAACTGGTCAGATCACGGCGAAATAAGCAGCGTTGGGTGCTTTTCCATGACGTCTGTACAATACAATGTTTTGTAAGGCTGGAAATCAAAAGCATAATAGGCAGGTGCAACCTGATGATATTTGGATGTTTCTGGTTATTTCAGAAAAACGATAAATTCGGCGATTCAACAACATGAGGAGTTGACCATGGTTCAGCCCCATTTTCCCATTCTGGCGGATGCCACGCTGGCGGCCATCAATACTGTCGGCGCATGGCTGGCGCAGGACGACCTGAGCGAGACCCGTCAGCCCCCGGCGGTCGATGTGGTGATTCTGGCTGGCAACGCGGTGATCCCGACCATTGACGCGGCCTGCCGTATTGCCTCTCAGAAAAACGTGCCGCTTCTGATCAGCGGCGGCATCGGCCATTCGACCACGTTTTTATATGAAGCGATCCGCAAACACCCGCGTTATCACACTCTATCGGTCGCGGGGCGGGCGGAAGCAAGCATTCTTGCCGACGTTGCGCGGGAGTTCTGGCAGATCCCCGATGAGCGCGTGTGGATTGAAGATCGCTCCACTAACTGCGGTGAGAACGCGCGTTTTAGCTGGAACATGCTGAAGCAACGCCAGCGGACAAGCGGGCGGGTGCTGGTGGTGCAGGACCCGACGATGCAGCGCCGCACGATGGCAACCTTTGACCGCGTGTGCCGCGATGAGCCCGCGCCACCGCAGTGGATAGGCCATCCCGGATTTACGCCGATGCTGCAAAACGGAAAAGAGGGCGTGGAATTTAGCGAGGACACCGCCGGGCTGTGGCCCGTTGATCGCTATCTTTCACTGATTCTGGGTGAACTGCCGCGGCTGTATGATGACGTTAACGGCTATGGCCCGGCCGGGCGTGATTATATCGCTCACGTTGAGTTCCCAGAGGTCGTCACCGCCGCATGGAGACGGTTACAACAGGACCCGGTCCTGAAGGGCGCACGTAAAATAATCTGAGCACGGAACAATCCCCTCGCCCCTTTGGGGAGAGGGTTAGGATGAGGGGTAGGGTTGGAAAATCACAGCGCCGCAAACTTATCCAGCGTGCGCACCAGCTGGGTCACAAAACCATATTCGTTGTCATACCAGGCCACGGCTTTCACCAGCTGCAGATCTCCCGCTTCTGACACTTCCGTCTGCGTGGCGTCGAAGACCGAACCATAGTGCGAGCCAACCACATCGGACGAGACAATCTCCTCATCCGTATACCCAAACGATTTATTCCCCTGGGTCGCCTTTTTCAGCGCGGCGTTGATCTCCTCGACCGTCACCTTTTTACCCAGAATCGCTACCAGCTCGGTAACGGAGCCGGTTTTCACCGGCACGCGCTGGGCGTGGCCTTTCAGTTTGCCGCTGAGCGCGGGGATCACCAGACCGATGGCTTTCGCCGCACCGGTGGTATGCGGAATAATATTTTCTGCCGCCGCCCGCGAGGCGCGAAGATCTTTCCCGCGCGGCCCATCCACCAGCGCCTGGGTGCCGGTGTAGGCATGAATGGTGGTCATAGTGCCCACTTTAATTTCAAACGCGTCGTTCAGGGCTTTTGCCAGCGGAGCGAGGCAGTTGGTGGTGCAGGACGCGACGGAAATAATGGTATCGCTGGCGTCAATGGTGTCGTCATTCACGCTGTAGACGATGGTTTTCATCTCACCCGCAGGTGCCGAGATCAGCACTTTCTTCGCTCCGGCGTCCAGGTGCGCCCGCGATTTCTCTTCTGAGGTATAAAAGCCGGTGCACTCCACGACGATATCCACGCCCGCGGCTTTCCACGGAATGTGCTTTGCCTCTTTTTCGGCGTACACCGCGATGGTTTTACCGTCGACGATCAGCGCATCCTCGGTGAAGTCCACGCTCCACGGGAAGCCACCGTAGTTGGAATCATGCCTGAGCAGGTAGGCCAGGACTTTCGGGGAGGTAAGGTCGTTGATGGCGACGACGGTATTGCTGTCCTGGGTTTCAAGAAGGCGGCGCAGCACAAGGCGTCCAATGCGTCCAAATCCGTTAATGCCAATTTTACTCATGATGTTCTCCTGTGAACGTGTCGATACGACAGTTTGAACTCATCCAGGCTTAGACCATCACGGGCAGGGCGGCAATTGAAGATACTTCATACGACGGGAAGTATTTGAAAAACCATACAGAAAAGTTAATGAATTTTTAAGGAAAGGAGATTATGTTGGCGCGGTGACTGTTTTTTTTCAGGAAATCCCATGCGCACTAAATATACAAGCCTGCAAATCACGATTCACTGGCTGGTGTTTTTGTTAATCGTCGTCGCATACAGCGCGATGGAATTCAGAGGCTTTTTCCCGCGTACTGACCGTCCGCTTATAAACATGATCCACGTCTCCTGCGGGATCTCGGTTCTGGTGCTGATGGTGGCGCGATTGCTGATCCGCCTCAAGTTTCCCGCACCGCCCATTCAGCCGAAACCCAAAGCGATGATCACCGGTATGTCTCACCTTGGGCATCTGATTGTCTATCTGCTGTTTATTGCGCTGCCGCTGATTGGCATTGTGATGATGTATAACCGCGGAAACGACTGGTTCGCCTTCGGTCTGGCGATGCCGCACGCGACGGAGGGTAATTTTGACCTGGTGGATGTGCTGAAGGAGTGGCATGAGACGCTGGCAAACCTGGGCTATTTCGTGATTGGTCTGCACGCGGCGGCGGCGCTGATGCATCACTATTTCTGGAAAGATAATACTCTTCTGCGCATGATGCCGAAAAAGCGTCAGTAGTGCTGATACATTGTCGCCGCCTTTCTTGCCCGGCGGCGCTCCGCTTGCACGGGCCTACAAACGGCTCTGAATCGTAGGCCGGGATCGCTACGCGTCACCCGGCGTGTTTTTTAACCCAGCAGCGCACGCTCTTCATCAGTTAACGCCAGCGTCTGCGTTGACCCCGTCTCTGACGATATCACCGCCGCTTCCAGAACAGCCATGACCGCTAACGCCTCGACAGGATGGACAGGATTGGTGATTTTCCCGAGTAGTGCATCACGTACGTTGACGTAATACTGGCGCTGATCGCCTTTCGGGGTCGGGATCGTCTGCGGTTCGCCGTCAGCCCCAAAGAACACCATGCTGTCGTCGTCTTCGCCCCAGGCGTCGCTGCCGGGGATCACGCCAGCAAGCAGCTGCGCTTCCTGCTGGTCGATTCTGGCTTTCACCACGCTGCCTTTGTCGCCATGGACGGTAAAGCGCGCCGTACCGCCAGCCACCAGCATGCTGGCGTGCAGAACCACCTTATGTTCCGGGTAATTTAAGACCACGTGCGCCCAGTCGTTAATCTCTGCGCCGTCGCGCAGCGTTGCGATATTTCCCTGCACAGAATCTGGCAGGTCAAACAGCTGAAGCGTCTGGTCGATCAGGTGCGGCCCCAGATCAAACCATAGGCCGCTGCCGGGCACGTTCTGCTCGCGCCAGCGCACGCGCACTTCCGGGCGGAAGCGGTCAATATGCGACTCCAGATGCTTAACCTTGCCGAGCGTACCCTGCTCGATAATTTGCTTAATGCCGAGGAAATCGCTGTCCCAGCGACGGTTGTGGAAAACGGAGAGCAGAAGCTGCTTTTCATCCGCCAGGGCAATCAGGTCCCGGGCTTCCTGCATATCGAGGGTGAAAGGCTTATCCACGACCACGTGTTTACCCGAGTTCAGGGCCAGCGTCGCCAGCGGCGCGTGGGTGGCGTTAGGGGAGGCAATCACCACCAGGTCGATATCGGGATGCTGAATGGCCTCTTCCGGGGTTGCCACCACCTGTACGTCCGGCAGATCGCGTTTAACCTTCTCTTCATCACGGGAAGAGACCACCGCCAGCTTAAGCCCGTCCACGGACTGGATCAGCGGGGCATGGAACGTTTTCCCCACAAATCCATACCCGATCAGCGCAATGTTGATTGTTTGAACTTTACTCATGACCTTCTCCACGTTAATTCACGCACACCGTGACCTGCAATGCGCCTGGGTCCCCAAGTTCAGGCCAGGGACGATCTAAAAAGAGTTGATGAATGTCGGTTAACCCGGAGACCAGATACGGTTCGCAGCGGTTAACCTTCAGGTGATCGGCGACAATCCAGCCAGCATGGCTGGCGGCGAGCATCGCGCGTTTTACCTCGGCATCTGCTTCTTTACCGGCGCTCAAACCGAGTTCGGCATGAAGGGCGCACGCCCCAAGAATGGCGATATCTGCCCGATAGCGGGACAGCAGGGACAAGGTGGCGCTTCCGGCAAACAGGCGCTGCTTCCGGTCCCAGTTTCCGCCGAGCAGAACAAGCTCTATGTCCTCCCGGTCACTAAAATGCTGGGCGATATCCAGCGAGGTAGTGATCACGGTGTGAGGCCCCTGTAGAAAAGTGGCCACGGCCATCACCGTGCTGCCGGCATCCAGAAACAGGGTGGAACCCGGCGGAACCGCCTGCGCAACCCGTTTCCCGAGGCGCTGCTTGGTTTCCGGCAGCAGGGTATTGCGGCCCTGACGATTCATGGCCGAAAGATTGAGTGCAATTGCCCCGCCGTGATTCTTCTGGGCAAGGCCCTGATTTTCCAGATCGGTTAGATCCCGACGAATAGTATCCGCTGAAACCTGCAGCTTTTCTGCCAGTTCGGTGATGCTGGCCTGACCTTGTTCACTGAGAATATCAAGGACATAGCGCTGACGTGCGGTTTTGTGCATGGCAGTAATCCTGCAAAATGTCGCAATAGTTTGCATAATACAGCATTTTAAAGCAGAGGGAAGGGTGAGAATGGAATTGCAATGACGACGAGAGAAATCGTTCAGATAGGTGATTATTGAAATTATATTAAACAGATATCATTAAGCCGTTCTGAATGTTAACGAGAGTGTTACTGTTTTGTTTTTATTAATGATTTGGATTATGTAACCAGTGCGCAACCCTTAATAGAATTAATATTCTGATAAAAACAATATTGATAGCATTTAATTTCTTACATTAGTTTTTCAATGGAATTTCATGTCAACATAAGTGTGTTGGTTACTTAAATTGACACTTCTTTGAAAATCTTTGTGTCTGACCCGCCGAGAAATTAACGCAAAAATGTACGCAGAGGAGATTAAGAATTTTCCTTAAATAACAGAGGGTTTTGATGTTTCATCTGAAAGGCCATTTTCGGAGTTTTGTCCAGAAACCCCATGTTTTTTCTTATTTGTAACACCGCATTAACATTACGGGTGTAGTGGCCTATACCACATTTTGTTATGCTGCAAATCAACTTAAGAAATAAGTAAATTCTTATTTTTAATAAGACAAAGGCGCTTCTCATCTCCAATGGAAATGGGTATGGGACGTTTTACCTGAAATTCAGTGAGGGAGCGAAAAAGATATTTGTCTAATTATCTATACCTCTTTTTGGGTAATTGTTTTGAGTATCACTCAGAGTCAGGGAGATAAAAATGACGATATTGCACAAGCCTGTGTCACGCCAATTTATAGCTGCGCTGGCATTAATTTCACTAGCCATTAATACGGCTTACGCCAATAGTCGCCAGGTGGGTATTGCCCCGGTGGCAACGACAACCTTAAAAGAAAGTATCCTTTTTGCTATCGACCGCGACCCCTCTGTTAGCCAGCAGGCCGCGCAGTTAGGTATTGGTCAGGCACAAATAGATGAGGCGCGCAGCGGCTGGATGCCGCAAATAGCCTTAAACGGGAGCACGGGGCACAGCCAGACCACCGATTCCAGCGGTTCGCTGAAGAATTCTGCGGCCTGGGGGCTGAGCCTTACCCAGCTGATATACGATTTTGGCAAGACCAACAACAGCATCAGCCAGTCTTCCGCCCGGCGCGATAGCTACCGCTATCAGCTCATGAGCACACTTTCTGATGTGGCGGAAAAAACGGCGCTCGGCTACGTGGAGGTTAAACGCTATTCCGACCTGTTACAGGCGGCAAAAGATAACGTTCAGGCGCTGAAAAACGTGGAGCAGCTGGCCAAACTGCGCGCCGATGCGGGCGTGAGTTCCACCTCCGATGAGCTCCAGACCCGCACGCGGATTGCCGGCATGCAGGCGACGGTGGCGCAGTATAACGCCGCGTTGAACAGCGCCCGCGCGCGGCTCGCGGTATTAACCGGGATGCAGGCGGATAACTATTCGCCGGTACCTGCAAACCTTGCGGTTGAGCCGGATTCGCTCAACCGCATTGATTATTCGTTGATACCGGCGGTAATGGCTGCGCAAAACATGGAACGTTCTGCCCAGTATGGCGTTGAAACGGCGAAGTCCCAGCACTGGCCAACCCTGAGCCTGAAAGGGGGACGCACGCGTTACGAATCGGACAACCGTTCCTACTGGGACGACCAGATCCAGCTCAATATCGATGCACCGCTTTATCAGGGCGGCGCGGTATCCGCACGCGTGCGGCAGGCTGAAGGCGCACGGGCGATGGCGTCCTCTCAGGTCGATCAGGCGCGTTTCGACGTGCTGCAAAAGGCATCCGTCGCACAGGCTGACTGGACCGGCGCACGGGGAAGAATGGAGGCCGGGAAGCGGCAGCTGGAAAACGCGCTGCGGGCCCGCGAGGTTTATAAAAATGAATACACCCTGAGCAAGCGGAGCATTAATGATTTGCTCAGCGTTGAGCAGGATGTCTGGCAGGCCACGTCGGCGAAAATAATCGCCGAGTATGATGGCTGGAGTTCGGCAATTAATTATGCTTCCGCGGTTGATAATTTAATGCCGCTTATTGGAATAGAGAAAAACGCTGCCGCAAAATTACCCGATTTGAGTTAACAAAAGCCACGCATAGCTGCGCGAAATAAGTCTGAAAATAATGGGTGTTTTTTCCCAGGGATAGCTACATCCGTCTGGTGGACATATCCACAGGAATTCGTACACCTGCAAGGAGAAGAATATGAGTAACGTAAAGGTTGTTGATGTCATCATTCGTAAAACGGCGGAGAAAACGAAATTAACCGGCGAAGGAAATCTGTCGGTGTCAATTTCATCGCCGAGCGTGATTGAAATTCAGGGTTCTGCTCAGGACGTGGTGCGTTATGTCCGCCAGGGTAAAGACCTTCTCATTTATATGAAGGACGGCAGTGTTATTCGCTGCAATAACTATTTTGTCGAAGATCCTGACACCCAACATCAGTCAGAGCTGGTGTTCAACGACGGGCAGGAGCTGACTCATATCTCTTTTGCCGATACCGGTGAAGCGTCAGGCGTTGCCGTCACTGAATTATCCGCGCAGGCCACACCCATTAGCAGCATTGAACCCTTCCTGGAGCAGGGAAGCGTCCTGAGCGATGCGCCGTGGGGCTGGATTGCAGGGGCGGCATTAGGCGGTGGTGCTATTGGCGCCCTGCTGGCCCACGGCGGAGATGGCGAAACAAAAACCAAAGTTATTGATAATACGAAGGAAGTAGAAAGCGCCACGCCGACCTTTTTGCTGTCGGACAAGGTGGGCGACAAGCAGGGAGTACTGAGCGCAAACGCGATCACGGACGACAACGCGCCGACCTTTAGCGGTACCGGTCAGCCGGGCGCGACCATCCAGATTAAAGACGGCAGCGGCAGCACCATCGCCAGCGCGATGGTCAGTAAAGACGGTACCTGGACGGTAAAACTTCCGACCCAGGCCGACGGAGAGCACACCTGGTCAGTGGTGCAGATCGACGGCAGTAAAACCACCTCTGCGGGCAGCATCACCGTGACCGTTTCCACGGCTGAGGCCACGCTTGCGCTGGCGACAACGGCGGGGGACAACGTGATTAACGCCAGCGAACAGTCCGCAGGCTTTACGCTCTCCGGCAGCAGCCAGCATCTGGCTGAGGGAACCGACGTTTCCGTGACGCTGAACGGTAAAACCTACACCGCTCAGGTGGGGGCAGACGGCGCGTGGGGCGTTAACGTGCCTGCGGCAGACGCGCAGGCGCTCGGCGACGGCACCTGGACGGTCAACGTCAGCGGCAAAGACGCGGCGGGGAATACCGTGAGCGGAAGCCAGACGATTGGCGTGGATACTGCCGCGCCAACCCTCTCCGTCGATACGCTCGCGCAGGACAACATCATTAATGCCGCCGAGCACAACCAGCCGCTGACGCTGAGTGGTAAAACCAACGCGGAAGCCGGGCAGATTGTGACGGTGACGCTAAACGGCAAAAATTATAACACCACGGTGGGCAGCGACGGCACCTGGTCCGTCACGCTGGCGGCCAGCGAGGTGCAGGCCCTTAATGAGGGAAACCATACCCTGACGGTGAACGTCAGTGACAAAGCGGGCAACGGCTCGTCCGTGACTGCAGATTTCACGGTGGATACCACCGCGCCGGTCGTCACCATCAATACTGTCGCGGGTGACGACATTCTGAACACCGGCGAGCAGGGCCAGGCGCAGATTATTTCCGGGCAGGCGAGCGGCGCGGCGGCAGGGGATGTCGTCACCGTGACCGTTGGCGGCCAGATCTTCACCGGCGTAGTACAGGCAGACGGCAGCTGGAGCGTGGGCGTTCCTGCCTCCGTCATCGGCGCGCTGGGTGAGGGCAACCACACCATTGCCGTCTCCGTCACTGATGCGGCGGGGAATACCGGTAGCGCCACGCACGGCATTTCGCTGAGCGGCAACCCGCCGGAATTCACGATTGACGCCATCAGCCAGGACAACGTGCTGAATGCCCGGGAGGCGATGCAGCCGCTGAGCCTGACCGGAACCAGCAACCTGCCGGACGGCAGCGCCGTCACCGTGACGCTGAACAACGTCAACTATCACGCTACCGTCGAAAACGGTATCTGGGCGGTCCAGGTGCCGGTGTCCGACGTCCTGAATCTGGCGAACACCCTTTACACCGTCAGCGTCAGCGGCACCGACAGCGTGGGCAACAGCGGCTCTGCCGGGGCGACGCTGCTGGTGGATACCGTGCTTCCGCAGGTTATTATCAACACCTTTGCGGGCGACAACCTGGTCAATAACGCCGAAGCGGGCGTGGACCAAACCCTCAGCGGCCGCGTTACCGGCGCGGCGGCGGGCGATACGGTGTCTGTTACCGTGGGCGGCAAGAGCTACAGCGCCACGGTGGGCAGCGATCTGACCTGGAGCGTGAAAATCCCGTCAGCGGATCTTCAGGCGTTTGGCGACGGTGATTTAACCTTCACCGCATCGGTGACCAATTCGCACGGTAATACCGGCACCGGCGAGCGCGATATCAATATCAACGCGGAACTGCCGGGGCTGCGCGTAAACACCATTTCCGGCGATGACGTTATCAACGCCATCGAGCAGCAGCAGGACCTGACCGTCACCGGCGCCAGCACCCACCTGGCCGCGGGCACGACGATCGTCGTCACCATTAACAACGTCGAATATAACGCCGTGGTTACTGCCAGCGGCGGCTGGAGCATTGGTGTTCCTGCTGCGGACCTGCAGGCCTGGACGGCGGGAGAGGTGACGGTTAGCGTCAGCGCAAAAGATGCCTGGGGCAATACCGTTGCGGCTGAACACCCGATTGAACTCGATCTCAACGCCGTGGCGGTCACCATTGATACCGTCTCTGGCGATGACCTGCTGAATGCGGCTGAAAAAGGCAGTGATTTAACCCTTTCCGGCCAGACGCAGGGCGTGGAGGCGGGGCAAACCGTGGTGGTGAAATTTGCCGACCAGACCTTTACCGCGCAGGTGCAGCAGGATGGCTCCTGGAGCCTGACCGTGCCCGCCAGCGCCATGGAAACGCTGATTGACGGGCGCGCGCAGGTGAGCGTCAGCGTCACTAACATCAGCGGCAACAGCGCGGACGCCGCGCGCGTGGTCACGGTGGATACGCAGCCTCCGGCGATTACGCTCGATAACCTGACCGACGACAACATTATCAACGCGGCGGAAGCGCAGCAGGATTTAGCGTTAAGCGGCAGCAGCACGGCGGAACCTGGCCAGACGGTCACCGTGACGCTGAACGGCAAAAACTATCAGACCACCGTCCAGGCGGACGGAACCTGGCAACTGAGCGTGCCCGCGGCCGACGTGGGCGCGCTGGCAGACGGCATTGTTACCGTGAAGGCAACCGTCAGCGACGTGGCGGGCAACACCAGCAGCGCCGATCGCGTGGGTCTGGTGGACGCAACCGTACCGCAGGTAACCATTAACGAGTTTGTCACCGCCACCAACACCGTTAATCAGCTCGCCCATTCACAGGCGCAGATCCTGAGCGGCTCCGTCACCGGCGCGGCAGCGGGCGATCTTGTGACTGTCACCATTAACAGCGTGGATTACACCACCGTGGTGGACGCGGCGGGCAACTGGAGCCTCGGCCTGCCCGCGTCCGTCGTGCAGGGGCTGGCGGACGGCACCTGGACCATTAACGTCTCCGTGACCGACCAGTCCGGAAATACCGGCAGCAGCTCACTGGACGTGGTGGTGAATACCGTGACGCCAGCTATCGGCATTAACACGCTGGCGGCGGACGATGTGATCAATGCGAAGGAGAAAGGCGAAGATCTGCAGATCTCCGGCTCCAGCAACCAGCCGGAAGGCACGACCATTACCGTGACCCTGAACGGTATCCACTATACGGCCACCGCTGACGCCAGCGGCAACTGGAGCGTGACCGTGCCTGCGGCCGCGGTCAGCGCGCTGGGCGAAGCGAATTACACCGTGACGGCGAACGTCACCGATAGCGTGGGCAACAGCGCCTCAACCTCACACGACGTGCTGGTGGACAGCTCGCTGCCGGTTGTAACGATCGACGCGCTGGCGGGCGACAATGTCGTTAACGCGGCGGAAGTGGCTGCAGGGCAAACCCTGACCGGCAAGGTGACGAATGCGGCGCCAGGTGACACTGTCACGATCGCTCTTGGTGGCCAGACATACACTGCAACCGTGCAGGACGATCTCTCCTGGAGCCTGCCGTTAACCCAGAGCCAGCTAACCGCGCTCGGCAACGGCGATTTGACCGTATCCGCCAGCGTTACCAACGCGCACGGCAATACCGGTTCGTCTTCGCTGGACTTCACCATCGACGCCCAGCTGCCGGGCCTGCGTATTGATACCGTGGCGGGCGATGACGTCATTAACGTCATCGAACACGCGCAGAACCTGATTGTGTCCGGCTCAAGCACCGATCTGGCAGTGGGCAGCACCGTCACGGTGACCATTAACGGCAACGCCTATTCCGCCACCGTGCTGGCGGACGGCACCTGGAAGGCCGCGGTACCAGCGGCCGATGTGTCACAGTGGGCGGACGGTTCGCTCACCATCAGCGCCAGCGCAAAAGATGCCTCCGGCAACCCGGTGACCATCGGCACCGTCGTGGACGTCGATCTCGCGCCTGTCGCCATCACCATCAGCAGCGTGACCGACGATAACGTGCTCAACGCGGCGGAAAAAGGCCAGGACCTGGTACTTTCCGGCTCCACGTCCAACGTTGAAGCGGGTCAGACCGTAACCATCACCTTCGCCGGTAAAACCTATACCACGACGGTGGATGCCAACGGCGACTGGACGTACACCGTTCCGGCAGCCGATCTGAGTGGACTGAAAGACGGCGACGCCAGCGTGCAGGTGAGCGTCACTAACGTCAACGGCAACGCGGCTTCGTCTGCGCAGGAATTCAGCGTCGATACCGCCGCGCCGACGGTCACGATTAACACCATCAGCGGCGATAACATGCTGAACGCGGCAGAGGCGGCGCAGGATCTGACCCTGAGCGGGACCTCTACTGCCGAGGTGGGCCAGACGGTCACCGTGAACTTCAACGGCAAGCAGTACAGCGCGCAGGTTCAGGCGGACGGCAGCTGGACGCTGGACGTGCCGGCAGCCGATCTGGTGGGTATTTCCGACGGCAGCGCCACGGTCACCGCTTCCGTTTCCGATAAAGCCGGCAACCCGGCCAGCGCGGATGCTTCCGTGCTGGTGGATACCACCGTACCGCAGATTAGCTTTAACATCGTTGCGGGCGACGACATCGTGAATATTGCCGAGCACGGCCAGGCGCTGATCGTCTCCGGTAAGGTGACGGGCGCGCAGGCGGGCGACGTGATTACCGTCACCCTGAACGGCAAAGACTACACCGCCATGCTGGACGCGTCCGGAAGCTGGAGCGTGGGCGTTCCGGCGACGGACGTGGGTGCGCTGACAAACGGCGACCAGACGATTTCCGCGACCCTCACCGATAATGCCGGTAACAGCACCACCGCGACGCACGAGTTTGACGTCTCCCTGACCGCGCCGGTCATTGCCATCAATACCCTGGCGGGTGACGACGTGATTAACGCCGTCGAGAAAGGTCAGGATCTGCAGGTGTCCGGTACCAGCAACCAGCCTGAGGGTACCACCATTACGGTGACCCTGAACGGCATCAATTACACCGCTACTACCGACGCCAGCGGCAGCTGGAGCGTCACCGTTCCGGCGGCAAACGTTGCTGCGCTGGGCGAAGCGAACTATGCCGTGACGGCAGCAGTGACCGACGCGGCGGGCAACAGCGCAAGCGCCAGCCATGACGTGCTGGTCGACAGCGCGCTGCCGCAGGTGTCCATCAACCCTGTTGCCACGGACGATGTCATTAACGCAGCGGAAGTGGCTAGCGGGCAGACCCTGAGCGGCAAAGTGAGCGGTGCGGCGAGCGGTGACACTGTCACTATTTCAATCGGCGGCAATACGTATACTGCCACCGTTCAGGACGATCTGAGCTGGTCGGTCAACGTGCCGTCCACGGTCTTAACCGCCATCGGTAACGGCGATCTGACGGTGTCAGCCAGCGTCACCAACGGCCACGGCAACACCGGCTCCGGCGAGCGCGACATCACCATTGACGCCAACCTGCCGGGCCTGCGCGTCGATACCGTGGCGGGCGACGATGTCATCAACAGCATTGAGCACGCTCAGAACCTGATTATCACCGGCTCCAGCGACGGCCTGGCAGCGGGCGCGGCGTTAACAGTCACCGTCAACGGCAAAACCTACGCCGCAACCGTGCTGGCGGACGGCACCTGGACGGCGGCCATTCCGGCTGCAGACGTCAGCGCGCTCGGCGCAGGCACGGTCACCGTGAAGGTCGAGGGGAATAGCGCGGCGGGCAACCCGGTCTCCATCAGCCATGACGTGAAGGTGGATCTGGCGGCGGTCGCCATCAGCATTGACGCGATTGCCACCGACGACGTGATTAACGCGGCGGAGAAAGGCGCGGACCTGGTGCTGTCCGGCTTGACCACCAACGTGGAAGAAAACCAGACCGTCACCATCACCTTCGGCGGCAAGTCGTACACCGCGACCGTGGATGCCAGCGGCAACTGGACGGCGACCGTACCGTCTGCCGATTTGGGCAGCCTGAAGGACGGCGATGCCAGCGTGCAGGTGAGCGTAACCAACGTGAACGGCAACAGCGCGTCGGCAGGCCGCGAGTACAGCGTGGACGCCACCGCGCCGACGGTGTCTATCGAGATCGTCAGCGACAATAACATCATCAATGCGGCCGAGGCGCAGCAGGATCTGGTCGTTAATGGTGTAACCAACGCCGAAGCGGGCCAGACCGTTACCGTGACGCTGAACGGCGTGGACTACAGCACCACCGTGCAGGCAAACGGCAGCTGGAGCGTGACCGTGCCGTCCGCGGATCTGAGCGGCATTAGCGACGGTAGCTACACCATCAGCGCCGCCGTGTCTGATAAGGCGGGCAACCCGGCCTCTGCGGATCGCGACGTGCTGGTCGATACCACCGTCCCGCAGCTGACCATTAACACCGTTTCCGACGACGACGTGATCAACAGCGTCGAGCACGCGCAGGCCCTGATTGTCACCGGTTCCGTGACCGGTGCGGCTGCGGGCGACGTGGTCACCGTTACCCTCAATAACAAATCGTACACCGCCACCCTGGACGCCTCCGGCAACTGGAGCGTGGGCGTACCTGCAGCAGACGTTACCGCTCTCACCGCCGGGGATTACACCATTACCGCGGCGCTGACCGATAAGGCGGGCAACAGCAACAGCGCCACGCACGGCGTGGAGGTGAACCTGACCGCGCCGGTGCTGACCATTGACACCGTTTCCGGTGACGATGTGATCAACAATACCGAGAAAACCCAGGAACTGACGATCTCCGGTACGGCCTCCGGCCTGGCGACGGGCGCGGTAGTGACCGTGATGCTGAACGGCAAAGCGTACAGCGCGCAGGTAGACAGCAACGGAAAATGGACCACCACCGTTCCGGCTAGCGAGGTAGGTCAACTGGGCGAGGCGCTTTACACCGTCACCGCGTCGGCGACGGACAGCGTTGGCAACAGCACCAGCGCGTCGCACGCCGTGATCGTCGAGTCCGTTCTGCCGGGGATTATCATCAACACCGTCGCGGGTGATGACGTTATTAACGCGGCGGAGCTGGCAGCCGGCCAGACCATCAGCGGTAAGGTGGTGAACGCTGAGGCGGGCAACACCGTGACTGTGACGATTGGCGGCAACAGCTACACCGCAACGGTGCAGAGCGATCTCACCTGGTCCGTGAACGTGCCGTCCGACGTGCTGACCGCGCTGGGTAACGGCGATCTGACCGTGTCAGCCAGCGTTACCAACGACGTGGGCAATAGCGGAACGGGCGAGCGCGAAATCGTGATAGACGCTAACCTGCCGGGCCTGCGCGTGGATACCGTGGCGGGTGACGACGTGATCAACAGCATCGAACGTACTCAAAACCTGATTATCACCGGCTCCAGCGACGGCCTTGCAGCGGGCGCGACGCTGACCGTGGCCGTAAACGGCAAAACCTATCCGGCGACCGTGCTGGCCGACGGCACCTGGAGCGCGGCTATTCCGGCGGCAGACGTCAGCGCGCTGAACGCAGGCACAGTCACCGTGACCGTCACGGGCCAGAGCAGCGCGGGTAACCCGGTTTCCATCAGCCACGATGTGACGGTGGATCTGGCAAGCGTCGCCATCAGCATTGACGCCATCGCCACCGATGATGTGATTAACGCGGCCGAGAAGGGCGCGGATCTGCTGCTCTCCGGCACCACAAGCAATGTGGAAGAAAACCAGACCGTCACCATCATCTTCGGTGGCAAGAGCTATACCGTGAACGTAGGCGCCGACGGCAAGTGGACGACCACGGTGCCATCAGCCGATCTGGCGGGCCTGAAAGACGGCGACGCCAGCGTGCAGGTGAGCGTCACCAACGTCAACGGCAACAGCGCCTCGGCGGGCCGCGAGTACAGTGTGGATGCGACCGCGCCGTCCGTGACCATTAACACCCTGGCGACGGACGACATTCTGAACGCGACGGAGGCGAAAGCCGATCTGACAGTGTCAGGCACCAGCACCGCCGAAGCGGGCCAGACCGTGACCGTGACGCTGAACGGCAAAGACTACACCACAACCGTCAGCGCAGACGGCAGCTGGACGCTGAACGTTCCGGCGGCGGACCTGGCAGGATTAACCGACGGCAGCGTGACCGTCACCGCATCGGTAAGCGATAAAGCGGGTAACCCGGCGTCCGTGGATCACAACCTGGCGGTAGATATCACCGCACCTGCGGTGACCATCAACACCGTGGCGGGCGATGATGTCATTAACATCGCAGAACACGGCCAGGCGCAAATCATCAGCGGTACCGCCACCGGCGCGGCAGCGGGTGATAAGGTCACCGTCACGATTGGCGGCCAGAGCTACACCACCGTGCTGGACGCGGCGGGTAACTGGAGCGTGGGCGTACCGGCGAACGTGATTTCCGGCCTCAGCGACGGCACCGTGACCATCACGGCGTCAGTCACCGACGCGGCGGGCAACACCGGCACCGGCAGCCATGACGTGACTGTCGATACCGGGCTGCCATCGGTGGCCTTCAACGCCATCAGCGACGATAACGTTCTGAACGCGGCAGAAAAAGGTCAGGATCTGAACGTCAGCGGCACCAGCGCCAACCTTGCGGAAGGCACCGTGGTGACCGTAACCCTGAACGGTAAAAACTACACGGCGACAACGGCGGCAGACGGCACCTGGAGCCTGACGGTTCCGGCCGCCGATCTGGCCGGCCTCGGCCAGGCTAACTACACCCTGAACGCGACCGCCACCAACGGCGTGGGCAACAGCGTGAGCAACACCGCGAACCTGCTGGTGGACACCGCGCTGCCGACCGTCACCATCAACACCGTGGCGGGCGATAACGTCATTAACGCGGCGGAAGTGGCAGCGGGCCAGACTCTGAGCGGCACCGTGGCGAATGCCGAAGCGGGTAATACCGTGACCGTCACCCTCGGCGGAAACACGTACACCGCAACGGTGCAGGACGATCTGACCTGGTCCGTGAACGTGCCGTCTGACGTGCTGGCAGCCCTGGGCAACGGCAGCCTGAGCGTGACGGCGACCGTCACCAACGGCCACGGCAACATCGGTTCCGGCGAGCGCGACATTGCCATTGACGCTAACCTGCCGGGCCTGCGCGTCAATACCGTGGCGGGCGACAATGTCGTCAACACCATCGAGCACGCGCAGAACCTGATCGTCACCGGTTCCAGCGACGGGATGGCGGCGGGCACGGCGCTGACCGTCACCGTCAACGGTAAAGACTATGCGGCTACAGTGCTGGCGGACGGTACCTGGAGTGCGGCGATCCCGTCCACCGACGTGAGCGCGTGGCCGGAAGGCACCGTCAAAATCAGCGTTACCGGCGACAGCGCGGCGGGCAACCCGATTACCATCAGCCACGACGTGACGGTGGATCTGGCGACCGTTGCCATCAGCATCAATTCCATCGCTACCGACGACGTGATTAACGCGGCGGAGAAGGGCGCGGATCTGGTGCTGTCCGGTGCGACCACCAACGTGGAAGCCGGGCAGACCGTGACCATCAGCCTGAACGGCAAAATCTATAGCGCGACAGTAGACGACAGCGGTAACTGGACCTGGACCGTGCCGTCTGCGGATCTGGTACACCTCAAGGATGGCGACGCCAGTGTGCAGGTGAGCGTCACTAACGTGAACGGCAACAGCGCCTCGGCGGGCCGCGAGTACAGCGTGGATGCCACCGCGCCGTCCGTGACCATCAATACCCTGGCATCCGACGATATTCTGAATGCCGCAGAAGCGCAGTCCGATCTGACCATTTCCGGCACCACCACCGCCGAAGCGGGCCAGACCGTGACCGTGACGCTGAACGGCAAAGACTACACCACAACCGCAGGCGCGGACGGCAGCTGGACGCTGAACGTTCCGGCGACGGATCTGGCATCGCTCGGCGACGGCAGCGTCACCGTGACGGCGAGCGTCAGCGACAAGGCGGGCAACCCGGCGTCGGTTGATCACACTCTGACGGTGGACGTGACCGTGCCTGCGGTGACCATCAACACCGTGGCGGGAGACGACGTGATTAACATCGCTGAGCACGCTCAGGCGCAGATCGTCAGCGGCACCGCCACCGGCGCGGCGGCGGGCGATAAGGTCACCGTCACCATCGGCGGCCAGACCTACACCACCGTGCTGGACGCGGCGGGCAACTGGAGCGTCGGCGTACCGGCCAGCGTCATTTCCGGCCTCAGCGACGGCACCGTAACCGTCACTGCGTCAGTCACCGACGCGGCGGGCAACACCGGCACCGGCACGCATAACGTGACCGTCGATACTGGCCTGCCGTCCGTGGCATTCAACGCCATCAGCGGCGACAACGTGCTGAACGCGGTGGAGAAAGGCCAGGACCTGAGCGTCAGCGGCACCAGCGCCAACCTGGCGGAAGGCACTGTGGTGACCGTGACCCTGAACGGTAAAAACTACGCGGCCACGACGGCGGCAGACGGCACCTGGAGCCTGACCGTTCCGGCAGCGGATCTGGCGGGGCTGGGCGAAGCGAACTACACCCTGAGCGTCGCCGCCACCAACGGCGTGGGCAACAGCATCAGCAATACGGCGACCCTTCTGGTGGACACCGCGCTGCCAACCGTCACCATCAACACCGTGGCGGGCGATAACGTCATCAACGCGGCGGAAGTGGCGGCAGGCCAGACCATCAGCGGTAAGGTAGCGAACGCGGAAGCGGGCAACACGGTAACCGTGAATATCGGCGGCAACAGCTACACCGCAACGGTGCAGAGCGATCTGACCTGGTCCGTTAACGTGCCGGAGTCCGTCCTGACAGCCCTTGGCAACGGCAATTTGACCGTATCGGCGACCGTCACCAACGGCCACGGCAACACTGGCGCGGGCGAGCGCGAAATCGTTATAGACGCCAGCCTGCCGGGTCTGCGCATTGATACCGTGGCGGGCGACGATGTGATCAACAGCATCGAACATACTCAAAACCTGATCGTCTCCGGCACCAGCGACGGGCTGGCGGCAGGCACAACGCTCACCGTGACCGTCAATGGCAAAACCTATGCGGCCTCCGTGCTGGCAGACGGCTCCTGGAACGCGGCGATCCCGGCGGCAGACGTTGCGGCCTTCGCAGCAGGTACGGTCACCGTGACCGTTGCAGGCCAGAGCGCGGCGGGTAACCCGGTGACCATCAGCCATGACGTGACCGTCGATCTGGCGGCGGTGGCTATCAGTATCGATGCGATTGCCACCGACGACGTGATTAACGCGGCGGAGAAGGGCGCGGATCTGGTGCTCTCGGGCAGCACCTCGAACGTGGAGGAAAACCAGACCGTTACCGTTACCTTCGGCGGCAAGACGTACACCGCGAAAGTGGACGCCGATGGTAACTGGACGGCAACCGTACCGTCTGCGGATCTCGCGGGCCTGAAAGAGGGCGATGCCAGCGTGCAGGTGAGCGTCACCAACGCGCACGGCAACAGCGCCTCGGCGGGCCGCGAGTACAGCGTGGATACGACCGCGCCTGCCGTGACCATTGATACGGTGGCCGGTGATAACGTGATTAACGCCAGCGAAGCGGCTGCGGGCGTGACCGTCTCCGGTACCACCACGGCGGAAGCCGGGCAGACGGTCACCGTGACGCTGGGCGGTAAGAGCTATACCGCGCAGGTGCAGCAGGGCGGCATCTGGAGCGTGAACGTGCCGGGCACAGACCTGTCCGCACTGGCGGATAACGGCTACACCGTGCAGGCCAGCGTGAGCGACGCCGCGGGTAACCCGGGCAGCGCGGGCAAGACGATAACGCTTGATACCACGCCGCCGACCGTCAGCTTTAACGCTGTCGCGGGCGATAACGTCATCAACAGCGTGGAGCACGGGCAGGCGCAGATTGTCAGCGGTACGGCAACCGGCGCGAGCGTCGGCGATAAGCTGGTCATCACCATCGGTTCGAACCAGTACACCACCACCGTTGACGCCAGCGGTAACTGGAGCGTGGGCGTGCCGGCCAGCGTGATTTCCGCGCTGACCGACGGCACCGTGACCCTCAGCGCGACGATTACCGACAGCGCGGGCAACAGCAGCACCCGCACCCACGATGTGGAGGTCAATACTGCATCGGTCGGGCTGACGGTTAACACCATCAGCGGCGATGACGTCATTAACGCGGCAGAAGCGGGCAGCTCACTGGTGATTAACGGCTCCAGCGCGCAGTTCGCCAGCGGAACCCAGGTCACCGTGACCCTGAACGGCAAGAGCTATACGGCCACCATCCAGAGCGACGGCAGCTGGACGACCACCGTTCCGGCCGCAGACGTGGGCGCCCTGGCCGATGGCGCGAGCTATCAGGTGTCTGTGTCGGCGCAGGACAGCGCGGGCAACAGCGCGTCGGCGACGCACGGCATCAGCGTGGATACCACCGCGCCGGTCGTGAGCATTGCGACGCTGTCGGGTGACGACATGCTGAACGCGCTTGAAACGCAGCAGCCGCTGACCGTGCACGGCTCCTCCAGCGCGGAGGCGGGCCAGAGCGTCACCGTTTCCCTGGGCGGTAAGACCTACACCGCCACCGTGGCAAACGACGGCACCTGGACGCTCGACGTGCCGGTGGCAGATCTGGCCGCCCTGAGCCAGGGCGCGCTGACGGTCACCGCATCGGTCAACGACAAAGCCGGCAACGGCGGCCAGACCACGCATACCTTAACGGTAGACACCGTCGCGCCAACCGTGACCATCAGCACTGTCGCGGATGACGATATCGTCAACAACGCGGAGCAGCTGGCGGGCCAGACGATCCGTGGTACCACCACGGCGGAACAGGGCCAGACGGTGACCGTCTCCTTCAACGGGCACAGCTATCAGGCGACCGTCGGGGTGGACGGATCGTGGTCGGTCTTCGTGCCGGGCCGCGATTTCCTCGGCCTGAGCGACGGGGATTACACCATCACCGCTTCAGTAAGCGACAGGGCGGGCAACCCGGGCAGCGCAACGCACGACGTGACGCTGAACGGCGATGTCCCAACCATCACCATTAACACCTTTGCGCAGGACGATATCGTCAATGCCGCCGAGCACGGAACGCCGCTGATTGTCAGCGGCACCACCGACGCCCCGGCGGGCCAGACGGTGACCATCACCCTGAACGGTAAAACCTATACGGCGACCGTGCAGAATGACGGCTCCTGGAGCTACACGCTGGGCAGCGCAGACGTGGCCGCGCTGGCGGACGGCGGTTCCTACGTGATCAACGCGCAGGTCAGCAACGCCATCGGCAACAGCGCCAGCGATAACCACACCGTCACGGTGGATCTCACCGCGCCGTCGATGGGGATTAGCATTGATTCGCTGCAAAACGACACCGGCCTGAGCGCGAGTGATTTCATCACCAACGACGCTCAGGTGGTGGTCAACGGCTCGCTGACCTCGCAGCTCGGCAATAACGAAAAGGCGCAGATCAGCCTTGACGGCGGCACCACCTGGATTGACCTGACCGTGACCGGCACCAGCTGGCGCTACACCGATGGTCGCACCCTGACGGACGGTACGTACCAGTACCAGGTGCGCGTTATCGATAACGCGGGCAACGTGGGTGCGACGGACAGCCAGGACGTGGTGATTGACCTGACGAAGCCTGTGGCAACGACGATTACGGTCGATTCCATCACCCAGGATACCGGCCTGTCCGGCAGCGACTTTATCACCAGCGACAACCAGATCAGCCTGAAAGGGACGCTCGGCGCGGCGCTGGGCAGCGGCGACCACGCGCAGATCAGTCTGGACGGCGGCGTTACCTGGATCGACGTCAGCGTCAGCGGCCTGAGCTGGACGTACGTTGATGGCCGCACGCTGGCCGACGGGGATTACAACTACCAGCTGCGCGTGATTGACGACGCGGGCAATATCAGCGCCACCGCCAGCCAGGTGGTGACCATTGATACGGTTGCACCGGACGCCAGTAAAACTATCGCCATCGACAGCATCAGCGACGATACCGGTCTGAGCGGCAGCGACTTTATCACTAACGATACGTCCCTGACCCTGCACGGCTCGCTCGGCGCGACGCTGGCGGACGGTGAGTATGCCCAGATCAGCATCGACGGTGGCGTTACCTGGCAGAACGTGATTGTCACCGGCAACAGCTGGTATTACGTGGACGGTCGCACGCTGGGTAACCAGACCTATGACTACTACGTTCGCGTTGTGGATGCGGCGGGCAACGTGGGCGCCAGCGCCCATCAGCAGGTGACCGTCGATACGGTCGCCCCGGATGCAGCGATTACGGTGACCGTGGATAACATCACCGTGGATACCGGCTTCGACAATAACGACTTCCTGACCAGTTCGACCTCGTACACCCTGCACGGAACGCTCGGCGCAGAACTCGGCGCGGGTGAATTCGTGCAGGTGAGCGTGGACGGCGGCAGCACCTGGGTGTACGCCACCGTAAGCGGTACGCAGTGGAGCTACAGCGACACCCGTACCCTGACCGACGGTAGCCATAACTATCAGGTGCGGGTCGTTGACCAGGCGGGCAACGTTGGGGCAACCACTTCGCAGGCGGTGACGGTGGATACCCAGGCGCCGCAGTACGGCATCACCATCGACAGCATCAGCGAAGATACCGGACAGTCCAGCAGTGATTTCATCACCATGGACACCACGCTGACCATCAACGGTTCGCTGGGCAGCGCGCTGGCAAACGACGAGCGCGTACAGATCAGCCTGGACGGCGGGAATACCTGGTCAGACGCCACGGTCACCAACCAGCGCTGGAGCTACACCGATACCCGCGATCTGCCTGACGGGGACTACACCTACCAGGTGCGGATTATCGACCAGGCGGGCAACGTCGGCTCCACCGCGTCGCAGGTGGTAACGGTGGACACCACGCCGCCTACCACGGTCGGCAGCGTAGTGAGCTATACCGACGGCGAAGGCGAGCGTCAGGGCACCTTTGGCAGTGCGGTGGCAACGGACGATAACGCGCCGCTGATCAACGGGACGCTTAACCGCGCCCCGGATGACGGTGAAATTGTTCAGCTCTACCGTGACGGCGTTCTGCTCGGCCAGGTGACCATGAATGGCAGCGCAAGCTGGTCCTTCCAGGACAACGGCCTGAGCGATGGCAACCACATCTACATTGTGCGCGTCACCGACAGGGCCGGTAACTACACGGAATCCGATGGCTTCGTGCTGAACGTGGATACCAGCATCCCGACTACCACAGCGGCGATTACCGCGCAGACTACGTCGGACACCACGCCGATCGTCAGCGGTACCGTCTCCGCTGACCTGGTGAACGGTGAATACCTGGTGGTAACGGTGAACGGAAAAACCTACACCTCCCAGACCGGCGGCGCGGTGGTGGTCGACCCGGATCATAACACCTGGTATCTGCAGATCCCGGACGGCGACGCCCTGAGCGTGGCGAGCTACAGCGTGACGGCGCAGGTGAAGAGCAGCGCGGGTAACGGCAATACCACCGGTACGGCGACGGGCAGCCTGGTGATTGATACCACCTCGGTGAATACCGACTGGGCGACCACGGCGGGGAACAGCAACAACTCGACCATGACCTTCGGCATCAACAGCAGCGGTCTGTGGAATATCATCGCTAACGGCCAGTCTTACTCCAGCAGCGATAGCTCGACCTATGCCGGCAATACGCTGACCAATACCCGTAACTACTACGTGGTGAGCCAGACCGCCGCCGACTTTGACCGTAACGGCACGCAGGATATCTTCGCGACGGAGACCACCTACTCGGGCTCTACGCAGGTGATGTGGACCTATGATGGCAGCACCTATAACGCCAGCCAGTTGGCAATGGGCACCACCATCTGGTACGGCGGCGTGATTGCTTACGACAAAACCGGTGATGGCTATCTGGATCTGGCGTACGGTGACTCCGGCGCGGACTCCATTACCTATCTGATCAACAACAACGGGGTTCTCTCGCCTGACGGCACCTACGGCGGCGCGGGATTCTGGGGACAGTTCACCACCATGCGTGAAATCTCCGGCGTCGATATTAACAATGACGGCACCGTGGATGTGGTTCAGCACACCAACCGCAGCGGCGCATACTCGTTAACCGTGATCAACAACAACGGCAACGGCACGCTCTCCATCGGCCAGAACCTGACCAACGTGTTTGTAGGGAACGCCTCGAATACCACCACGGCGGCGTCGATGACGTGGGCGGACTTCAACGGCGATGGCTACATGGATCTGTACCTGGGCAGCAGCTACAACAACAATGGCGGGGTGATTTACTACAACGACGGTACCGGGAAGCTCTCTGCCACCAAGAGCGCGGTGGAAGCCTCTAACGCCACGGCGGGGTATTTGTCGGTGGCGGTGGACTGGAACGGGGACGGGCAGATGGACATCATCAAGCTCAGCACCTACGGCGGTTCACAGACGGCGACGCTGTTCACTAACAACGGTTACGGTTCTACCTGGACCTCAAGCCAGCTGGCGTCCGGTATTGCCTACGCCACCGGTGTGGCGGCAGTGGACTACAACTGGGACGGCGCGAAGGATCTGCTGGTGTCGCAGCAGAACGGCAAGGTGGTGCTGGTGCAAAACAGCGCCAAAATTGCTGACGGTACCGCGATGCACCTGCACATTGTCGACAGCGAGGGCATCAACGCCTACTACGGCAACACGGTCAATCTGTACAACGCCGCGGGCGTGCTGGTGGCCTCGCAGATCATCAACGCCCAGTCCGGTATCGGTTCAAACGATACCTCTGCGCTGGTGAGCTTCTACGGGCTGGATCCGAATGAAACCTATTCGGCCGAGATCCTGAAGATCACCAACGGCGTATCGGATAACGTCACATGGAGCGGCCTGGAGGCGGGCAACGGCAAAGAGGGCTATGTCCTGACGGCCGAAGCCGCCACCGGGGGCCGCAGCGGGACCATTACCGGAACCGGGTATAACGACACCTTTATTGCAGAGGATGGCACCTATACCTACAACGGCTCCGGCGGCTGGAATACCCATTCCGACTACGACACCTGGAGCAACACCGGTGGGATGGACGTGGTGGATTACCGCAATGCGACCTCCGGCGTGACCGTTGACCTGCGCCTTTCAACCGCGCAGGACACCGGGTTCGGTACGTCACGACTGCTCAACATTGAGGGGATCAACGGCTCGAACTTCGACGACGTCATTACCGGCAACAGCGGTGATAACCAGTTCGAAGGCCGAGGCGGGAACGACACCTTCAACATCGGCAGCGGCGGTCACGATACGTTGCTCTACAAGCTGATCAACGCCTCGGATGCGACGGGCGGTAACGGTCACGACGTGGTGAACGGCTTTACGGTCGGCACCTGGGAAGGGACCGAGGACACGGATCGCATCGACCTGCGCGATCTGCTCTCCGGCAGCGGCTATACCGGCACGGGCTCGGCGAGCTACGTGAACGGCGTGGCCACGCTGGACAGCAGCGCGGGCAATATCAGCGATTACATCCGCGTGGTGCAAAACGGCAGCAATACCGAGATCCAGGTTGACCTGGACGGTACCGGCGGTCAGTTCTCGCCAACCACCCTGGTGACCCTGAACGGCGTGCAGACGGATCTGGCAACGCTGCTGGCGAACCATCAGCTGTTAATTGCGTAAAACAACGCCGCGGGGAGCGATCCTCGCGGTCTTTTGCGTTTCTTTACATGAATAGCCATAACCCTATATTTCACAAGATTATTTTGCGGGCTCGTTTAAAGAGTGTTCGAATTTTAATCACCCCGTAAAGGTATCATTTCAGGGCGAAATTATCGCCCTGGACAGGACGTAGCATTATGAAGACACATCCACAGTACGAACCCTGGCTGCAGGGCATGCTCATCATCGCGAAGCACTACCGGCTGGACTTTTCCGCGGAGCATGTTCGGGTCACGATTAACCATGAAAGCCAGTCTCCGCGCCAGCTGGTGCTGGAGGAAATGGCGCGCCAGCTTGGGCTGGGGATGCGTGTGGTGGCGGCCGAGGCGGTCTCTCTCGATCCATGGCGCCTGCCGCTTCTCGCGGAATTCACTGGCGGACAAATCGCGGTCATTAACCGCATGGACAACGATGGCAACGTCAGCCTGCAGTTCAGCGGCGACGGTGGGCTGGAGACGACGCTGACGCGTGACGAACTCGGGGCACGGTTAAAGGGGCTGATGGTGTTGCGCCCCCTCGAATCCACGCCGGATGCCCGCGTGGACGACTACATCAAACCGTATGAGAAAAACTGGTTCTGGCAGCTGGCGCTGAAGGACTGGCGACGCTACAGCGACATTATGCTGGTGGCGCTGGTGGCTAACGTGCTGGCGCTCTCCGGCATGGTCTTCTCCATGCAGGTCTATGACAGGGTGGTACCGTCCCAGTCGGAAGCCACGTTGTGGGTGCTGTTTGGCGGCGTGATGATTGCCATCGTGTTCGAATTCATCATGCGCATGCTGCGGGTGCATATTTCTGACGTGGTGGGGAAGCGCGCCGACCTGCGCATCTCTGAACGCGTTTTTGCCCACGCGCTGCGGATTAAAAACGGCGCGCGCTCGAAATCAACCGGATCCTTTATCGCCCAGATCCGCGAGCTGGAGTCGGTGCGCGAGCTGATCACCTCGACCACCATTGCGGCGATTTCCGATCTGCCGTTTTTCCTGCTGTTCGTCTTTATTCTGTGGATGATTGGCGGTCCGCTGGTGCTGGTGGTTCTGCTCGCCGTGCCGCTGTTGCTCATCCCCGGCCTGCTGGTGCAGCGCCCGCTGGGGAAGCTCTCCAGCGAAGGGATGCGCGAATCCGCCATCCGTAACGCCACGCTGGTGGAGGCGGTGCAGGGCATTGAAGACATCAAGCTAATGCGCGCCGAGCAGCGTTTCCAGAACCAGTGGAACAACACCAACGACGTGGCCGCCAGCGTCGGCATGAAGCAGCGCTGGCTGACGGGCCTGCTGCTCACCTGGACGCAGGAGGTGCAGTCCATCGTCTATGCGGTGGTGCTGCTGGTGGGCTGCTACCTGGTCATCAGCGGCGACATGACCACCGGCGCGCTGGTCGGGACCTCGATTCTGGCGTCGCGCACCATCGCGCCGCTGTCGCAGATTTCAGGCGTGCTCTCGCGCTGGCAGTCGGCAAAAGTGGCCCGCAAGGGGCTGGACGACCTGATGCAACGCCCGATTGACGATCCGCAACACGGCAAGAAGGTGCACAAAGCGCACCTGCGAGGCGACTATGCGCTTGAAGACGTCGGGTTCTATTACGACGAGGAAGAGAAACTTACCGTGCTCAACATCAGCAAGCTGCAGATCCGCGCCGGGGAGCGCGTGGCGGTGCTCGGGCGTAACGGCTCCGGCAAAAGCACGCTGCTGCAGCTTCTTGCTGGCATGCAGGAGCCGCAGCAGGGGAGCATTCTGCTGGACGATATTGCTCTCAATCACCTGGACCCGGCCGACCTGCGTCGCGACATGCAGCTGCTTAGCCAGCAGGCCCGGCTGTTCTTTGGCTCCGTGCGGGACAACATCCTGATGGGGAATCCGCTCGCCACCGACGATGAAATTCATCAGGCGCTGGTCAACAGCGGCGCGCTGGAGTTTGTGCGCAAGCAGAAAATGGGGCTGAACTATATCATCAACGAAGGCGGGGCTGGCCTGTCGGGCGGCCAGCGTCAGGCGCTGCTGCTGGCGCGCGCGCTGATCACTTCCCCTAATATCCTGCTGCTGGATGAGCCTACCGCCTGGCTGGATGAGATGAGCGAGAAGCAGTTTATTCAGCATCTTCACAAATGGCTGGGCAAGCGCCGGACGCTGGTGGTGGCAACCCATCGCCTGCCGATTCTGGACCTGGTCGACCGCATCATCGTGCTGGAAAACGGCAAAGTGGTGATGGACGGCCCGCGCGACGCGATCCTGCATCAGCACGGGCTGGCGCCGCAGAAAGCAGCGCAGCGTACTGTTACCATGAAAACGGAGGGCGTGGCATGAACGATTTCTCCCGTTTTAACAGCCGTCTGAAAGAGCCTCGCCTGCCGCGATCGTCACTGGTGGCATGGTCGCTGTTCGCCCTGATGGCGGTGTTTATCGCCTGGGCGAGCTTGTTCCAGCTGGATGAAGTCACGACCGGCAGCGGCAAGGTGATACCGTCTTCCCACGAGCAGGTGATTCAGTCCCTGGAAGGGGGGATTATTCACAGCCTGATGGTGCGCGAAGGTGACATTGTGGAACGCGGTCAGCAGCTGGCACAGCTTGACCGGACCAAAACCGAGTCCAGCGTGCTGGAGAGCGAGTCTCGTCTGAACGCGGCGCTGGCAACGGCTGCGCGTCTGAAGGCCGAAGTCAACGACACGGAGCTCGCGTTTCCCGAGGAGCTGGACGATGATGTTGAGCTGGTTAAACAGGAAACGGCGCTTTATCAGTCCCGTCGCGAGAGCCTTGAAAAAGGGCTGGCCGGCTTACGTCAGGGCGCCGAACTGGTCCAGCGCGAGCTGTCGCTGACCCGTCCGCTGGTCACCCAGGGGGCGGCCAGCAAGGTTGAGGTGTTACGTCTTGAGCGTCAAAAAAATGAGCTTGAGAACAAAATTACCGAGATGAAAAACCAGTATTACGTCCGCGCCCGCGAAGAGCTGGCGAAAGCCAACGCGGAGATTGAAGCCCAGCGTTCGGTGATGAAAGGGCGTGAGGACTCCCTGACCCGGCTGACCTTCAACGCGCCGGTGCGCGGGATCGTGAAGGATATTGACGTTACGACCGTGGGCGGCGTTATCCCTCCGAACGGCAAGCTGATGAGCCTGGTGCCGCTGGACGACCAGATGGTGGTTGAGGCGAAAATCTCGCCGCGTGATGTTGCGTTTATCCACCCCGGCCAGAAAGCGCTGGTGAAAATTACGGCCTATGACTACTCCATTTACGGCGGGCTGGAGGGCGAGGTGACCATGATTTCACCGGACACGTTGCAGGACGAGGTGAAAAGAGATGTCTACTACTACCGCGTCTACATCCGTACCGACAGTAACCATCTGACCAATAAGCAGGGCAAAGCCTTTCCGGTCTTTCCGGGCATGATTGCTACCGTTGATATCAAAACCGGCAGCAAAACTATCCTGGATTATCTGCTGAAACCGCTGAACAAGGCAAAAGAGGCGCTGCGCGAGAGATAAGGGTTGGCGTTCGGGATACCGAACGCCATCTGCATTATACCGTTGACGTTACGATGTTTGGGTGGCGTCGCTCCTTCGGCACCACGTTAATGTAATGTGTGACGTAGGCGAAATATAATCCGGCATAGTTTTCGACCAGTTCGAAAAACGCCGGATACACCGACAGGCGACCGTCACCGCGATCTTTCAGATAGCCTGCCTCTTGCGCCGATTTGATAATTCGGTTGACGTGGATCCGGGAGACAAAGAATTCTTTCGCGAGCGTGCTGGCGGAATAGTCAATAACCGCGCCATGGGCAGATTTGTTTTTTATGGCCTGCAGGTAAAGATACAGCATAATCATGCGGCCTCCGTCCTTATCTATAAATAACCCTACCTCCGGTAAAACTTTTCTGAACGTTAATCCACGAAAGAGATATTCCGCCGCGCGGCGGAAGAAATTATTTCTCAACGTGTCATTATCGAGCAGGTTTACATCAATATTAAACGTCGGGTAAAGAGTGCTGACGGGCAAAAATGCACCGGACATATAGCGCTTGAGTTCATTCAATCCTTTTTCTGTTGGGGCAATTCTTGTTTTACGCCGATCTTCCGTACAGCGCCAGGTCCTGATGCGCCCCGTGGTTCGAAGTATTGTAATGATCGCAATTACGCTGTTGGGGCTGGCTATTTTATAGCGGGAACATAACTCTTTAATCTCTGATACAGATTCGGCCTGATTGCCAAATATAAAACAACACATGGAGAGGATAATGTTAAACCGTGATTCCTGAAGCATTGTCTTATAGAACAAAGGTTGTTTTTTGTAGATGGCGTCATTGATTGTGTAGTGCTCTAATATTGCCTCACTAAATCGCGGGTTGCTCTTTATAACATCCCTTCGATGTAGCAAGGCCCTGGATGAGATGTGATTATCCATAGCATTTTTCTCGTATTTGATAAGCCGATAGATGAAGTATCCAGCCTTCTTTTTCGGAATTTTCATTATACCTGAGAAAAAGTGGCTTGCGGTCGTTATTTTAAAAGAAACATATATTTATATCGGTGCGTGGAAAAGGGTGATTAACGCAAAGATGTTCCGGTGCGTGGCGTTGATAACAGTATCTTAACCTGGAGGTGTATTGTAAAATTATTATACACACCGCTGTTGGTTTACATATTCATAATAATAATGGCGCTTTCGTGCCCAGGAGCAGGTTATGACCCATAAAATTTCACTCAGTAATGTCGCGAGCAATGAGCAAAGATTTGTCATTTCAACCTGCGGTTTTACGTTTCAGGGGTATCGCCTGCTGCTCAAAAAGTACGGAATAGAGGCTGCGCATATTCATTTTGATGGAGATGAGCTATCTCAACTGGACAAGGAAAATATCCTTATTCATCAGAATGCTCACATCGTAGTGTTCCTGGGAAAAGGTACGGTAACTCTGCTGGAGAGCCTGACGCGACTGGCTTCCGTACTCAATGCACTTCCTGTTATTCGTTGTGTAACCCTGTATGGTGATATACCCGACAGCTGGCTCTATCGAACTCTGGGTAGCCTTTTAAATAACAGCTATCAATTATCACTGATTCGTATAGCCAGCGTTTCTGATGTAATAACCTGCTTCCACACCCACAATAATGGGTTTAGAGACCGCTCGCGCTTATTACGCGATTACTATCTGGATTGCTCGTCGCGTGAAAACCTTAAATGGCTGACAAGAAGAGAGGTTGATGTTTTATTAAATTTCTATCGCGGCATGTCCATAAAAGATATGTGCGACAGACTGAGGCTTTCTAATAAAACGGTTTATACCCATCGTAAAGAAGGTTTGCAGAAATTACATTATATTAAACGATGGTTGAATGAACCGCACACATTCAAAGTGGAAAAGCGGATTAAAAGCCAAAGTCAAAGAGTGGACTTCACGGATAAAGAAGCGGAGGTTTTTAATGCGCTGGTAAAAAGGGAAATATTCCCCGCTTATCAAATTATTACCGATTGTGACAAAAAAGGAGTGGGGTTTGAGATACTCATTCGCTGGAATAAAAACGGAAAAATAGTCAAGCCCGCCCGTTTTTTGAATGATATCGATAATTATGAAGTATGGCTAAAAATTACGGCATTGGTGATTCATGCCGCCGTTTCCGGGATTAATAAATATAATGGTAAGTTCTATTTTTCAGTGAATATACCGCCTCGCCTGGCGTCCGGGAATGCACTGCCAGAGATGGCCAGGAAAGCCATCGGCATGCTGCTCAACCCCCAGTGGGCGGAAAAGCTGGTCTTTGAATTCGCGGAAGATATTGATGTGACGAAAGACAAAAATATCCCTGAAACCATGCGCCATCTGCGTAATACGGGGTGCAGACTGTTTCTTGACGACTGCTTCTCAAGCCATCACGCCATGTTCCCCGTCAGGCAGGTGCATTTTGATGGGCTGAAACTGGACCGGGACATCGTCGATCATTTTGTGGCGAACGATAACGATTATAATCTGATTAAAGCGATACAGATTTACAGCGACATGACCGGAACGGCTTGCATTGCAGAGGGCGTTGACAGTGAAGAGAAATTTGAAAAATTAGTTGAGCTGGGTGTGAAAAACTTTCAGGGATATTATCTTTCGCGCGCCGTGAAAGAGGAGGAGTTAGACCGTATGGTGAGATTGTTCAGCTAAAAAATAAAGCCCCGAAGGGCCTTGATTATTTACGTCCCAGCAACAAGCCAAGCACAATACCGACGGCACCCGCTGCGATGAGACCGGTCAGCGGATTATTTCTGACCGCTTCAGTGACGTCAGAGACGGCATCGCTGGCCTGCGCCGCATATTTTTTCGCAGCGCCTTTTACCTGGTGTTTTGGTGAATCAACAAATTCACCGAACTGCTGCTGGGCTGAACCTGCAAGCTCATCAAATTTATTTTTTGCTTTGTCTTCAGCAAACTGGGTGTTTTTATCAGTACCGAAATCAGACATTTTTGCCTCCTTTTGTTGATAGTTAAAGGATAGCCTCTCTTTGAAAAGATGAGAGGCGTAACGCTAAATTTCGGAGGGGATTGACCTGTTTTCGGATATATCTACACGAGATGAGAGCGTTATTTTTCGTTCTCATCCTGGCCGTAATACAGTTTTCCAATCCGGATAAGCGGGCGGCCCTGAGACTTGCGGTGCAGGTTGCTGTCCCGAAGGGAATACACGCAGCCGCAATATTCCTGCTGGTAAAACTGTTCCCGCTTGCTGATCTCAATCATGCGTGATGAGCCGCCCTGTTTGCGCCAGTTGTAGTCCCAGTAGACCATCCCCGGATAGCGCGCTGCCGCACGTTGGCCGCAGTCGTTTATCTGCTGCATATTTTTCCAGCGGGAAATCCCCAGCGAACTGCTGATAACGCTAAAACCATTTTCTGCCGCATAAAGCGCTGTGCGCTCGAAACGCATATCGAAGCACATGGTGCAGCGAACGCCGCGCTCGGGTTCCCACTCCATGCCTTTCGCGCGTTCAAACCAGTTATCGGTGTCGTAATCGGCATCGACAAACGGCACGCCGTGTTTTTCCGCAAAACGGATATTCTCCTCCTTGCGGATGAGGTATTCCTTTTGCGGATGGATATTGGGGTTATAGAAGAAAATGGTGTAATCAATACCCGAGGCCTGAATGGCTTCCATTACTTCACCGGAGCAGGGGGCGCAGCAGGAGTGCAGCAGAAGTTTATCAGCGCCGTTGGGCAGGGTGAGTTGCGGGCGGACGAAAGGAGTCGTACTCATGTTGCTCTACAATATGTTAATGAAATTTATGGAATTGTAGCACACGTTATTAATCTATTCAGACTGTACTGATGAGCTGAGGGATCCTCATAAATAAACGCAAGCAGCGAACAATCCCCTCGCCCCTCTGGGGAGAGGGTTAGGGTGAGGGGAACATACGGCTCAGGTGGTCATTATTCGGCAAATTTGAGCAGCGCTTCGCCGTCAAGACGGTAGCGCACCCATTCGGACTGCGGCAGCGCGCCAATGCTCAGATAAAAATCGATGGCGGGCTGGTTCCAGTCCAGCACGCTCCATTCAAGGCGGCCACACTGCCGTTTTACCGCGAGCTGCGCGATATGTTTCAGCAGCGCTCTGCCCGCGCCTTTACCGCGATAGTCCGGGGAAATATAGAGGTCTTCCATATAAATACCGTTGCGTCCAAGCCAGGTCGAATAGCTGGTGAAGAACACGGCATAGCCGGCGATCCTGCCGTCAAACTCAGCGATCAACGCCTCGGTTTTACTGCCCGCACCAAAGAGGGTTTCCCGGATCTCGTCCGGCGTGGTTACGACCTCTTCGGGCGCTTTTTCATATACCGCCAGCTCATAGATCATGGCGTAAATGGCCGCGGCATCTTCGGGACGGGCCTGACGAAGGGTTATGCTCATTGTTTTTCCTGTTTTTTTGCATGGTTCGCGATTGATGGCGTTAAGCATACGGAGTATTGTCCGAAGAATTAAGTGCAATGAAATCAACAAATGATGAATATTATGCATCCGGCTCTGAGACGTCTTGATTTAAACCTGCTGCCCATTTTTGACGCCATTTACCGCCACCGTTCCGTTCGCCTCGCAGCCGACGAGCTGGCGATGAGCACCTCGGCGCTAAGCCATGCGCTGTCGCGTCTGCGCATGACCCTTAACGATCCGCTCTTTTTTCGGGAAGGGCATCGTATGTCCCCCAGCGTGTATGCTTCTCAGCTCGCGCCTTCCATTGCTTCCGCATTGTCATTTCTTAATCAGGAGCTGACCCCGCAGCCGGAGTTTGACGCGGCCAGCAGTACCGAAAGCGTACAAATTGGGATTACGGACTTTACCGCGCTGTGCATTTTTCCCGCCCTGATGCACAAGCTGCAGCTTGCTGCCCCGGGGCTGCGTTTCGAATTGCGCTATCTGCCGCACAGCCCGGCGCTGACGGAACTGCTGGCGGGTGAAGTGGATCTGGCACTCGGTTTCAGCACGCCGGATGATATCCGCCATCCGGAACTGGAGGAGATCGGCTGGTTTGAAGATGAGTATGTGGTCATCAGCAACGCGCGCCGGACGCGGCTGACGCTGGAGGATTATCTCGCTGCCCGACACCTGGTGGTGACGCCGTGGAACGAGAAGCAGGGCGTTCTGGATTTACGGCTTGAGCAACTGGGCTATACGCGGCACATTGCGATCAAAACGCCGTCGATGCTGAGCGCACCGTTTATCGTTGCGGAAAGCGACCTGCTGATGGCGATCCCTCGTTTTGCCGCTGAGAAGCTGACGACGGCAGCGGACCTGAGGATTTTTCCTTTACCGTTTTCGATACACACGTTTGAAGTGAAAATATACTCGCATAAACGCAGCGGCCAGCGGGGCGCGACCCGATGGCTTAAGGAGGAGCTGCAAACGCTGGCGCAGGCTGGCAGGGGACTGTAGGCCGGGCAAGCGCTGTGCCGCCCGGCAGAAATGGCGGTCAATAAGGGATAGTCACTTTAACGGCAGGTAGATATCCGTTTGCAGCGCATGTTCTGGCACCTCGTGAATAAAATTGAGGTAATGGAAAAACACCGGGGCATCGCGCAGCGTTTCGCCGCTGGCCGGTAGCCAGTCGCGAAACATTGCCCACACCGTGGCGGAAATGGTATCCAGCGAACCGGTGTGACGGCCAACAGCGTAACGTCCGCCGTCAATTTCACCACTGGAAACGCCAAATTCATTCTCTGGTATCGGTTCCGAGATACTGCCGCAGATATCGAAACGAAAGGCGTCTGCGGGTGTGGTTGCCGGGTCATCCCAGGCAATGCCAAACGTGCTGCTTTCGTGTACTGGCGATAGGCCCGTGCTTTTACGCCAGGCAATAAATTTCGCCGCGCTGTCATTAACCCGATCCGGGCTGCCACGGTGCTGCAGCATTGCCACCTGGGTCTGTGGGAAATCGACAATCTTAACTTCCATCGTTTTTTGCTCCTGAAAGGTCATTTTCGGTACGCGCTGGTGCCAGTTCAGCCAGTCCGGCTGCTGCCGAAACTGACGCGGGCTTTTTCCAAACGCGTTTCTGAAGGCGCGACTGAACGATTCAGGGCTCTGGAACCCGGCATCGAGCGCAATATCAATCACCTTATCCTGAGGATTAAACGCCAGTCGCCAGGAAGCATGACGCAGACGCAGCCACTGGATATAGCGATACAGAGGCTGACCGCTAAATGCCAGAAACTGTCGGTGAAAATGATAAGGCGAACAGCAGGCTAACGCGCTGAGCTTCTCCAGCGTAAGCGGTTCATCGAGATGGTTGGCGATATAGTCGCACACCATCGTGAAGCGCTCGCGGTAGGCCGTTTTGATTGCATCGTTCATTGCATCCTCCTGATGACCCACTTTGCCTCACCGAATGGACATAATCCTGACCGATCTTGCTGACTAGTTTCATCGTTGACAAAGTTTTTTCCTGTGAGGGCCATATTGTTCTGGCTTTAACCCGCGTCATTACGCAGGTGCGGGGAAGGAATCTGGGACACGAATGCCAGGTTGATCCCCTGGCATTACAATATTTTCGGCGCTATCAACGCTGAATGGACTGAGGGATGAAGTTAAATTTGTCCTCCGAAAAAGGTGGACTATTTGTCAGCGATCAGCCCTAACAACTTACAGTGCTCGTCAATTGCTTCCCATATCATGTCCTGCTCATCACCGTCCCATTCTTCAGCCATCGCAAGCTCTGAGCGGAACTGTTTGAGCCTGATATGGATAGCGGCTATCTCATTGCGACCACATTGCTTTGCCATTTTTATCAATAAGGATTCGGGCGTTTTTTCGTAGGGGGACAGCCCAGCGCGCGCTTTAATGTAGAGTGTTGTTAGTTTGTCCATAGAAGCTTAGGTCGTGAAGGTTCTATCAATCCAGTAACGGTTTGCGACTTTCTTTCGCCGGCTCTGGCTTGAGTTTTTCAACGGGAATACTGCACATGCTTTCAGCTATTATCCCAAAAAGAGAGCCTTTCGGGAAACTTTCCCATTGCCCCACATCCTGTGACACATGTATGACATCGCCTTCCGCGAACGGTTTGGAAAAATAGGTTCGCGCCATAATGGCACGCTCGTTTTTGTCGCAATTAATCACGTCGATTGCCCGGGAACTCGCTACGTAGACGGGAGGATTTTTTATGATGAGTTCCTGCTCGGCGTAGTTATTGATGAAATAAAAGCGGCGCAAGTGGTCGTTACCCTGATAAGTTGAAATCACCCGAAGATCGATATATGAAGTGACTTTTTGATCTTCAAGAATTTTTATGACGCCAGCCGGTGGCTTGGGCGTAGACTGCAGCAGGGGTTTACCTATCCCGGTACAACCTGTCAGCATAAGTAATACCAGCCATGTTAGCTTTTTCATTTCGCACCCCCTGCGGATAAATCAGGTCGTAATGTCGTCAGCATGTCAGGCGTTACATTCCCCTGAACGGTACAGAGCAATAATGTCCCGTCTTTACCTTTGCTGAGCATTAACAGCTTTTCGGTACTTTCTTTTGCCGGAGCAATACCTGACACCGCCTGCGCGTTGTCTTCCCAGTCACTGTTTGGGTTGATTTTAATCATCGTCTGAGAAACATAATCGTCTCCCGCCTTTTTCCAGGATAAACGATCGAGTTTGGACATTACTTCTTCCGGTGACTCTTTGAAAATTAGTCCCCAGTAATAGTACTTACCGTAATTGATTTCATCGAGATTGCTGGTTTGTATATAATATCCCGATACCGTCAGATTTAATTCATGCAGTGGTTGGGTAAACCAGACGTTGCGATTGCCGTCTTCAGGGGCTTTGAACCAGGCCTGCGAATGCTTGTTAAGCGTTAAGGGGGCTAAGCGGCTGAGTTTGGCTCGCTGATGATAAATCTCGCTGAAAAAGGTTGAGTCGCAACGGGTCAAACTTTGTGTCAACGTGCTGGCGTGAACTGCGGGTGAGGCTGCAGCCATACCCGCTATGAGCCCAATGGAGGAGATGAGTTTACGCATGTAATTTCCCTATAATAAAAAAGACCCTGTTTTTATCGGCTCATCAGGATGAGACTTTACGCTTTTTATTTTACTACATTATCAGGCGTATTGAATGCCTAACCTACAGTCAGTTAATCCTGCTCATCGAGCGTCTAGCGATGGGTTATTGCCTTCGTTTAAAAACCTGCGAAGTTTTAGTATCCATGAAAGAAGTAGCGAATCTTCAGGCCGATAAACTTCAATACAGGCCAGACATAATGCTGAATTAAATATAAGACAGGTGGCACAACTAATGTCGCACCAGTTGCGCAGATTGCGTATGCCGCCGAATCCTTTGCAATTAATTCATAGTTTAGGTTAAGTGTTTCAAGATTAATTGCATTGGCTGTACTCGAACCTACAAATCCAGAACTAAAAACTACCAGGAACACATAAAGTGATGCTGTTATGAGTTTTAAAATTAGCCAAAAAAATTTCACGATGACCACCTGCTGATTGATGTCACCATTTAACACAAAAACGTCCTGCTTAGCTAGTTTATGGTTTGCGTTTTTCTGAATAGTATTCAGATCTTGACACATCCTCATTTTCCCTGACTGTCGCCGGGTATTTAATTCAGGCAGCAGAAAATCATTTTCAGATACCTCTTCGCTTTTTATCTAATATCACGAATAGGGCAGGGAGAATAAGAGTTGAGTACCGAAACTTTTAACATGTTAAGAAACCGGCTAATAACCATATAAAACTTAATGTTTACATAAAGTTGCTTTAAAAGATACAATACCCCCCTATAGTATCAGGAGGGCGTATGCCGCACTCACCCGAAGATAAAAAACGTATTCTTACTCGCGTCCGTCGCATTCGGGGCCAGGTTGATGCCCTTGAACGCGCGCTGGAGTCGGGCGACCCCTGTCTGGCCATTCTGCAGCAAATTGCCGCCGTGCGCGGCGCTGCCAATGGTCTGATGGGCGAAATGGTTGAAATTCATCTCAAAGACGAGCTGGTGACGGGAGACACAACGCCGGATCAGCGAGCCGTACGCATGGCGGAAGTCGGCCATTTGCTGCGCTCTTATCTAAAATAAACCCACACACCTCACAATAAGGGACGTCATTATGAAATCTCGCGCTGCTGTCGCATTTGGCCCCGGCCAGCCGCTGAAAATCGTCGAAATCGACGTAGCACCGCCGAAAAAAGGCGAAGTGCTGATCAAAATCACCCATACCGGCGTGTGCCATACCGATGCATTTACCCTGTCCGGTGACGACCCGGAAGGCGTCTTCCCGGCGGTGCTGGGTCATGAAGGCGGCGGGATTGTGGTGGAAGTGGGCGAGGGCGTGACCAGCCTGAAGCCTGGCGATCACGTTATCCCGCTGTATACCGCGGAATGCGGCGAGTGTAAGTTTTGTAAATCCGGCAAAACTAACCTCTGCCAGGCCGTTCGCGCCACCCAGGGGAAAGGGCTGATGCCGGACGGCACCACCCGTTTCTCCTACAACGGTGAGCCAATCTATCACTACATGGGTACCAGTACCTTCAGCGAATACACCGTTTGCGCGGAGATCTCCCTGGCGAAGGTGAACCCTCAGGCGCCGCTGGATAAAGTCTGCCTGCTGGGCTGCGGCGTAACCACTGGCATTGGCGCGGTGCATAACACGGCAAAAGTCAAAGAGGGCGACACCGTGGCGGTGTTTGGTCTTGGCGGCATTGGTCTGGCGGTGATTCAGGGCGCAGTCCAGGCGAAGGCCGGTCGTATCATCGCGGTCGATACCAACCCGGAAAAATTCAAGCTGGCGGGCGAAATGGGCGCGACCGATTTTGTGAACCCGAAAGATCACGAGAAACCGATTCAGGAGGTCATCGTAGAGATGACCGACGGCGGCGTTGACTTCAGCTTCGAGTGTATCGGCAACGTGAACGTGATGCGTTCCGCGCTGGAGTGCTGCCATAAAGGCTGGGGCGAGAGCATCATCATCGGCGTGGCCGGGGCGGGCCAGGAGATCAAAACCCGTCCATTCCAGCTGGTCACCGGACGCGTCTGGCGCGGCTCCGCCTTTGGCGGCGTGAAGGGGCGTACCCAGCTTCCTGGCATGGTGGAGGATGCGATGGTCGGTAAAATTCAGCTCGACCCGTTCATTACCCACCGTTTGCCGCTGGAGCAGATCAACGACGCGTTCGATCTGATGCACGAAGGAAAATCCATCCGCACCGTCATTCATTTCGGCGACAAGTAACTCTTCTGCCAGCGGTTTTTAGCCGCTGGCATTTCTTTAATAATCTTCTCTAAAGTGTGACCAGTGCGGCGTTTTTAGCCGTAATCTAAATCCCCACCGTGCCGATGACTATTTAACACGCATGTTTTTACGCATCTTCCCTACAAGAGAGTCGACGGTCATGGACAACACTACTTCGATGCAGGCGCAGCGCAAGCTGGGCTTCCTGCATCACATCAGGCTGGTTCCGCTGTTTTCCTCCATTCTCGGTGGCATTATTCTGCTGTTTGCCTTGAGCTCAGGGCTGGCGGGGTATTTCCTGCTGCAGGCCGATAACGATCAGCAGGACGTTACATCTGAAATTCAGGTGCGTATGGGGCTGTCGAACAGCTCAAACCATCTGCGAACCGCGCGTATCAATATGATCCACGCCGGGGCGGCAAGCCGTATCGCGGAGATGGAAGCGATGAAGCAGAACATCCGCGAGGCGGAAACGCGAATTAAGCAGTCCCAGGATAGCTTTACCGCCTATATGAATCGTTCCGTGCGTAGCCCGGCGGACGAAGCGCTGGATGCGGACCTGAAGGCACGCTACGACGCCTATATCGCGGGCCTGCAGCCGATGGTCAAATTTGCCAAAAACGGCATGTTCGAGGCGATCATCAACCACGAAAATGAAACCGCCCGCCCGCTGGATGACGCTTATAACGCCGTTCTGCTGAAGGCGATTAAGATCCGTACCGACCGCGCCAATGCGCTGACGGCACAGGCGCACAGCCGCACGCAGCTGGGCCTGATGTTTATGGTGGGGGCGTTTGCGCTGGCGCTGGTGCTGACCGCCATGACCTTCGTTGTGCTGCGCCGCACCGTCATTAATCCGCTGCAGCGTGCAGCGAAACGTATCGAGAATATCGCCAAAGGCGACCTGACGATGCCGGACGACGTGGCCGGACGCAGCGAAATTGGCCGCCTGACGCGCGATCTGCAAACCATGCAGCACTCCCTTGAAACAACGGTCGGCACCGTCCGTCAGGGGGCGGAGGAGATCTACCGGGGTACCAGCGAGATTTCAGCCGGTAACACCGATCTCTCTTCGCGCACCGAGCAGCAGGCCGCGGCCATTGAGCAGACAGCCGCGAGCATGGAGCAACTGACCGCGACGGTGAAGCAGAACGCCGATAACGCGCATCATGCCAGCAAGCTGGCGGAGGATGCCTCCGGAAAAGCCAGCCGCGGCGGCCAGATGGTCTCCGGCGTGGTGAAAACCATGGGCAATATTTCGACCAGTTCGAAGAAAATCTCTGAGATTACCGCGGTGATCAACAGTATTGCCTTCCAGACCAATATCCTGGCGCTTAACGCGGCGGTAGAAGCGGCGCGCGCGGGCGAGCAGGGGCGCGGGTTCGCCGTGGTGGCCAGCGAAGTCCGAACTCTGGCCAGCCGCAGCGCCAACGCCGCAAAAGAGATCGAAAGCCTGATCAACGAATCGGTGTCGCTGATTGACCAGGGTTCCGGTGAGGTCGTTGCCGCAGGCAACACCATGAATGAGATCGTCGAAGCGGTTAAGCGCGTGACCGACATCATGCTGGAAATTGCCGCCGCATCTGACGAGCAGAGCCGCGGTATCGTGCAGGTAAGCCAGGCCATTTCGGAGATGGATAAAGTGACCCAGCAGAACGCCTCGCTGGTGGAAGAAGCCTCCGCGGCGGCGGCGTCGCTGGAAGAACAGGGGGCGCGTCTGACCGAGGCGGTCGGGGCGTTTCGTCTGAGCGGTGCGAAGCCGAACCGCGCGGTGGCGTCAGCGCCAGTGGCGACGAGCGCGCCGTTGCGCCCGGCGGCGACGGTTTCGGGGGATAACTGGGAGACGTTCTGAGTCGTGTGTTTTGTCGGGTGGCGGCTTCGCCTTACCCGACTTACTTGTATTTGTCGGCCCGTGTAAGCGTAGCGCCACCGGGAAAAAAAAGGGACCTTTCGGTCCCTTTTTCATTTGTTACTGCTTATCGGGTAACGCGTACGCGATAACGTAATCACCGCGATCCGGCGACTGGCGGGCGCCCCCGGCGTTAATCACGATGTACTGCTTACCGGTTTTCGGCGAGACGTAGGTCATCGGGCCGGACTGGCTGCCGACCGGCAGACGGTCCTTCCAGATCTCTTTCCCGGTGGCGGTATCAAACGCGCGCAGGTAGAAATCCTGGGTGCCGGCGAAGAACAGCAGACCGGACTGGGTTGACAGTGACGCGCCCAGCGTCGGCATACCGATCGGGATTGGCATGTGCATGCGAATGCCCAGAGGGCCGGTATCTTCCACCGTGCCGACAGGGACCTGCCACACCAGCTTGCCGGTTTTCAGGTCAACGGCCGACATGGTGCCGAACGGCGGCTTCTGGCACGGAATGCCCAGCGGCGACAGAAAACGTTCGCGCATCGCGCCGAACGGCGTACCGTCCATCGGGACAATCCCCATCTCAATGCCGCTGGCGTTTTTCGCCACGTTCGCGCGCGGCACCATGTAGTTTGCCAGGCCCAGGCGCATATCGTTGACGAACATCAGGCTGTTGTTCGGGTCAACGGAGACGCTGCCCCAGTTCATTCCGCCGAGCGAGCCGGGGAACTGCAGGGAACGGTCGAGACCCGGCGGGGTGAAGACGCCCTGATGACGCATCTCTTTAAACTGAATGCGGCACAGCAGCAGGTCAACAGGCGTCGCCCCCCACATGTCGGACTCGGTCAGCGTCTGGTTGCCAATCATCGGCATGCCCACGGAATACGGCTGGGTCGGTGAGTAGCGTTCACCTTCAACGTTACCCGCCGGAACGGGACGTTCCTCTACCTTCGCCACCGGCTTGCCGGTTTCGCGGTTAAGCATGAAGATCATGCCCTGCTTGCTGGTCTGGACGAGCACAGGTGTGGTGCCGCCTTTGCCGTCCGGCAGGTCGTACAGCAGGGGCTGGGAAGGCAGGTCAAAGTCCCACAGATCGTGGTGGGTGGTCTGGAAATGCCAGCGGACCTGTCCGGTGGCGGCGTCAACGGCGACGATGGAAGAGCTGTATTTATCGTCCAGCGCGGTGCGCTCACCCGCCCAGAAGTCCGGAGTGGCGTTGCCGGTTGGCAGATAGATCAGGTTTAGCTTAGCGTCGTAAGACATCGCTGACCAGACGTTCGGCGTGCCACGCGTGTAGGTCTGGCCTTCCGGCGGCAGGCCGGTCAGGTTCGGATTACCCGGATCCCACGCCCACGCCAGTTTACCAGTGTGAACGTCGTAGGCGCGCACCACGCCCGGCGGTTCGCCGGTGGAGAAGTTATCCGCGACGCGGCCGCCGACGACAACGACATTGCCGGCCACAAGCGGCGTGGAGGTCTGCTGATAATACCCGGGCTTGATCTCGCCCATGCCGACGCTCAGATCAACGGTACCATGGTCGCCGAAGTCTTCGCAGACCTTGCCGGTATCCGCATTGATGGCAATCAGGCGGGCATCGGTGGTCGGCAGGAACAGACGCCGAGGGCATGCCGCAGGCGATGTGTCTGTTTGTGACGTTGTCACGCTTGCGCGATCTTCAAAATAGCCCAGGCCACGGCAGCGCTGCCAGTTAGGGGCGGTGGCTTTGGAATCATAACGCCATTTCTCTTTACCGGAATCCACGTCCAGCGCCAGTACTTTACTGTACGGGGTACAGACATACAGCGTGTCGCCAACCTGCAGCGGCGTGTTCTGATCTTCCGCGCCGGAGCCGTTGCTTTGCGGAATATCGCCGGTGTGCGCAACCCAGGCAACTTTTAGATCGCTGACGTTTTGCTTGTTGATCTGGTCCAGCGCGGCGAAACGGTCGCCGTGGGTGGTATTGCCCCAGTGCTCCCAGTTCTTTTGCTGCTCGCCGGGTGCGACGGGTTTAACCGGAACGGGCTCGTTCGCGGCCACGAGGGTTTGTGGCTTAAACATCCAGCCGAGGCTCACCAGCATCGCCAGCGCGAGCACGGCCGCGACGCCAAAAGCGGGCGCCTTGTTCGCGGCGCTGTGGTTCGCAGCACGCAGGAAAGGCCAGACGATGGCGCAGAGGAAGGCCAGTACGGCAAAGGTGAACAGGCGAGAGAAGAGCGGCCAGAAATCCCAGCCCGCATCGCTTACTGCCCAGAACAGCGAGGCAATAAACGCGATGCCGTAAAGCAGGATCCCGCTGCTGCGATTGAGGAAAATCAGGAGCGCGGCAACGACCATCACCACGCCCATTATCAGGAAGTAAATACTTCCGCCTACGGTGGCGAGCTTAAAGCCCAACCCGCCGACCGCCAGACCGATGAGCATCATCAGTCCGACAAGAAGCCACTGCAGAATACGAGGTACCCCGCGCGGCGCGCTGCCAAATGCCATTTCTGTCTCCTTTAAATCCCCCGCCGTGCCGGATGTGTACCATTTGGATAAAAAATGCGGGGAACA
Source organism: Enterobacter sp. ECC_219_Taxon_10 (assembly GCF_058354905.1). NCBI lineage: Bacteria > Pseudomonadati > Pseudomonadota > Gammaproteobacteria > Enterobacterales > Enterobacteriaceae > Enterobacter > Enterobacter sp. ECC_219_Taxon_10. The sequence goes on from NZ_CM178005.1 coordinate 2,378,038, forward strand.
CAATGATTAACACGAGTGAATTCGTATTTATAAAATGATATGCGAACCATTTGGTGAATTCGTGGCTATGATAAAACTGTTAAATTGTTTTGCGCAATTGTTAATGAATCATTCCGCATTATTTGATTAACACACAGGCCAGTTCCCTCTCCCCTAAGGGGAGAGGGTGAGGGGTAAGAGGTCAAACAGGCATGGATTTGCGAATGGCGCTCAGCAGCGTTTGTGCGCCCGTGGAAAGTGGGGTATCCACCCGGGTCAGAATGCCGATGGGTTCGCCCGCACCGGGGGAGGTGATCGGCAGGGCGGTCAGCGTCCCCTGTCGCAAATCGTCTTTTACCGCACCGGAAGGCACGAACCAGACGTAGTCATAATCCAGGGTGAGCTGACGCGAAAGGGAGGCCGAAAGCGTTTCGATACACCCTGAAGACAGCGTACACCCCTGCATCTGCAGCAAAGTTTCAGCGGCCTGGCGCGGAACGGTCCCTTTTGGGCAAACCACTACCGGCCACTCCATCACCCGGCTTAACGTCACGGTGTCCTGAAGCAGGGGGTGATCGGGACGAACCACCAGCTTCAGGGATTCCAGAAACAGCAGTTCATAATTGAGGCCGCCCATCAGTTCAGGGTCGGACATTCGACCGATACCAAGATCCAGTTCACCGGATTTAAGCCCCGCGAGCAGCATGGTGTTATTCATGGTAGCAACCTGAATAGTGGTATTGCGCTGCTGCTTGTGGAACTGACCAATAACAGGCGGCAGAATCCCCAGCGCCGCGGTTGGCAAGGCGCCGACGCGAACCACCTCGCTGGAGAGCTCTTCTTTTCGGTGCAGGGACTGGCCGGCGGTGTTGAGCGCATCCAGCACCTTTACGGCGTGCGTCAGGAACTGTTCGCCTACCAGAGTCAGCTGTGCCCCAAGCCGACCGCGATCAAATAGCCGGGCGCCGGTCAGCTGTTCCAGCTCGTTGAGGGTTTTCGAGAGCGCAGGCTGGCTCAGGTTAAGAGTTTCAGCCGCACGCCCCAGCGTTCCCTGTTGAGCGACGGCCACAAATGTATGCAAATGGCGCAAGCGTATGCGCTGACTGAACAGACCATTTTTTTCCATAGGCGATGTTAAAAACAGAGCGATGCGGGTGACAAGTTAAGTTGTTTAATTTTGATAACCTGATAGCAAAATATTTTTAACATTTGATCTGTTTGAGTTACAACATGTTTTTCAGGCAAGGCGGGTGATGAACGTCCTTGTTCATTTATTGCTCACTGCGAGGAAGGGAGAAAAGGGTAACGCATTTTTAAATCACGCCGTCCCCGCCGTCAGAACACCACACCTGACCGGAGGTAAAGGAACATTCATCGGAGGCCAGCGTAACGTACAGCGGAGCAATCTCGACGGGCTGCCCCGGACGACCCAGCGGGGTATCACCGCCGAACTCCTTCACTTTTTCCATCGGCTGCCCGCCGCTGGACTGCAATACCGTCCAGTACGGGCCGGGGGCAACCGCGTTAACGCGAATTCCTTTCGGACCCAGCTGTTTGGCTAAGGATTTGGTAAACACCGCCAGGCAGGCCTTCGTCTGAGCATAGTCCAGCAGCACGGGGCTGGGCTTCACCGCCTGAACGGAGGAGGTGTTAATGATCACGGACGACGCTTTCAGGTGGCGCAGAGCCGCCTTGGTGATCCAGAAGGGGGCGTAAACGTTGGTTTTAAACGTCGCGTCAAAATCTTCGGTGGTCAGCTCTTCAAGGGATTCCCGGTACTGCTGACGGCCTGCGTTGTTGATCAGAATATCCAGCCCGCCCAGTTTCGACACGGCTTCTTCGACCAGATTCTGACAGAAGGTTTCGTCCCGGACGTCTCCGGGCAGCGCGATGGCCTTGCGACCCTCAGCTTTGATCAGATCGATGACCTCGGCGGCATCTTTCTCTTCTTCAGGCAGATAGTTGATCGCAACGTCAGCGCCTTCACGCGCATAGGCGATAGCGACCGCGCGACCGATACCGGAGTCACCACCGGTAATCAGCGCTTTTTTGCCGGCAAGGCGGCCATGTCCTTTGTAGCTTGTTTCCCCGTGGTCGGGTACCGGCTGCATTTCGGATGCCAGTCCCGGCGGCGTTTGCGGCTGTTCCGGGAACGGGGGCTGCGGGTAAGCGTTCGTACGTTGTGTTGTATCACTCATAGCTGACTCCTTAAGCCAAGGGGTGAGATTTGATGGATAGCTGCAGCGTTAACGCTTCGCTGAATTATTTCTGCAAACGATCAACACGAACGACGGCAGGAGATGATTTTTTATCAAGCGAACCGTTGATACTGATCATCTGATCGGGTTTTACCGTTCTGCCGTCGAAGACTGCTTGGGGAATAATAACGTCGATTTTTCCGGTTTTATCCTGGAATACAAACTTATCGCCGCTACCGTCAATAAGATTACCGCGCAATGAAATTGTCGCACCATCGTGCATTTGTGTTGCCTGTTCGATGGTCATAATACGCGCGTCGTCGGTTCCACGATATCCGCTGTCCAGCGCGTGGGGTGGCGGCGGTGCTTCACCTTTTTGTAACCCGCCGTTATTATCAGCCCATGCGGCTGGAACCAGAAATATCAAAAAAGCGGAAATAAGTGATAATTTCATCTGATATCCTTCATTTTTGAGTGTCTTGACATATTAAGTATTGTTGCTATTCCTTTATGTGGCAAATGTGATAAGTCTTAAAAACATTCTCTTTTGAAATCAAAACTATCATTAAATAAACGAAACGGTGACGACGGCCATGAAGCGTGAAAATGAAAAGTTACCCGGGATAGATGAGAGTTATCGCTTGCTGAGGTTCGAATATACATTTCGACAGGTGGGTTTTGTGGTCCTCCTGGTTATTATCATCGCAGCGGTTGCCGGTCTTTTTTCCAGCGGAATGGTGAGCGAGACGGCCAAAACCAATTCCGCTAACTCATTGAGCATAAACTATGAACGTTTTGGCAGGCGGGAGACGGAGTCAAGAATGCAGTTCACGTTCCCGGTGAAAACGGAGGGCAGCTATACCCTAAGCCTGACCAGCGACAGCAGCGACGTGTACGAGCCCGGCAGCGTCTGGCCGCAGCCGGACAAAATGTATAGCCATGGAAAAACCCTCTATTTGGTCTATGACGACCTGCAAAAATCAGACAATTTTTCTGTTTTATACTTCACGACACCTTCCAGAGCCGGTAAATGGAACACCGTCATCCGCGTCAACAACGAGTCAGAGATAAATATCTGGCAATTTATTTATCCGTAGGAGGCTGATATGGATATGGTCTTTCGCGCGCTGGCGATTTATCTGTTTCTCGTGGTGGTATTTAAAGTGGCGGGGCGTCGCGCGCTGCTGCAGATGACCAGCTTTGATCTCATCCTCCTCTTGATTATTAGTGAGGCGACGCAACAGGCGCTTCTGGGTCAGGATTTCTCCGTCACCGGCGCGATGATTACCATTACCACGCTGGTGGTAGTTGACATTATATTTGGGCTTATGAAGAAGTATTTTTCACCGGTGGAGAATATTCTGGATGGTACGCCGGTAATTCTGGTTGAAAACGGCGTGCCGCTAGCGGATAAGCTAAAAAAAGTCGACGTGTCCTGTGATGATATTCTGGTGTCAGCGCGACAGAATAATGGCATTACAGAAATGAGTGGAATTAAATATGCCATACTTGAGCGCAATGGTCATATTTCAATCATTCCTTTTGAGAAATAAGAGGCGGCAAGATGAGCAATCTTTTACACGACAGTCATTTTACCGTGAGTGAACTCACCAAAAAGCTGGCGAGTAAATTAACCGATGCCGGGCTGCGCTTAACCACGGCGGAATCCTGCACGGGAGGAAAGCTCTCGGTGGCGCTGTGTGCAGAGGAAAACACGGCCGATTTTTATGATGTCGGGCTGGTTGTGTTCAGCGATGAAGCCAAATCGCGGATCCTCGGCGTGCGTCCTGAGACGCTGGCGCGCTACACCGCCGTCAGTGAACAGACGGTCACCGAGATGGCCGCCAGCATCCGCGACATTGCCAGGGCGGATATCAGCATCGCTATCAGCGGCTATGCGGGCCCGGAAGGGGGCGATGACGGCACCGCGGCGGGTACGGTCTGCTTTGCCTGGAATGTGCGTGGCGAGACGGAAACCCGCACCGTCCTTTTCTCCGGCGACTGTGAGGATGTGGTGGAGAAAGCGGTGCACTACTCGCTCGCGGAACTGGTAACAAAACTGTCGGACGGCAATAACGGCTAAATTCACGCGGAGGTTCTATGGCGGTCATAGTGATTACCGGCGGGACGGCGGGCGTGGGAAAAGCCACGGCGCTGCACTTTGCAAAGGCAGGTTACAATGTGGGGATTATCGCCCGCGATGAAGCCAGCCTGCACTCAACCCAGGAAGAGCTGCGCCGCTTTGGTGTTAATGCCCATGCGGTGCAGGCGGACGTCGCCGACAGCCAGGCGGTGGTGGATGCGGCTAACGAGATCGAGTATCGCCTCGGGGCGATTGATGTCTGGGTCAACAATGCGATGGGGGCCGTGCTGGCACCGTTTCGTACCCTGACGCCAGATGAGTTTCGTCGCGTGACGGATGTCACCTACCTCGGGTTTGTCAACGGCACCCGCGCCGCGCTGGAGCTGATGGTGCCCCGCGACAGGGGCGTGATTATTCAGGTGGGTTCCGCGCTGGCCTACCGTTCCATCCCTTTGCAGTCGGCCTACTGCGGAGCCAAAGCGGCGATCCGCGGGTTCACCGATGCGGTGCGAACTGAGCTAATGCACGAGAACAGCCGGGTACAGCTTTCGATGGTTCAAATGCCGGGCCTCAATACGCCGCAGTTCGAATGGGCGAGGAATAAGTTTGCCTGGGCTATGCGCCCGGTGCCGCCGGTCTTTGAGCCTGAAGTCGCCGCCAGGGCCATCTTTAAAGTTGCACAGAAACCGGTGCGCGAGCTGTGGGTGGGCAGCAGCACCATCCAGTCCATCGTCGGGCAATTTCTCTTCCCGGGCTATCTTGACCGGCTGATGGTGAAAAAGGCCTGGGAAGGCCAGATGACCGACGATCTGAACGCAGCGGATCGCCGGGACTATCTCGACCAGCCGGTTAACGACCTGCACAAAATCCATGGGCGTTTTACGGACGAAGCAAAAGACCGCGCCCCGTCCGTCACCTCCGGTATGCCGGGTAAGGTGGCGCTGGGGGCGCTCGCGGTGGCGGGGATTATGCTGACCCGTCTGATCGCCCGGCGGAAACGCTAATCAGCGCAGCGCGCTGCGGTGCGTCCAGAACCATCGGTAGCCGTAGCCGCTAATACTGAGCTCGACGGTTTTGCCGCAAACCAGCGCGTCGTCGTAGCGTTTGTCCTCAAGGCAGGCGGTCCAGGTGGCGTGGCGGATCCCTTTTGCGGTGAACTGAACGGGCTGGTCGCTGAAGTTAACGAAGGTCAGGATGCTGCGCTCGTCGGTCTCGTAATAGATCCCCAGCACCGCGTCATGATCGAGGGTGATGAGGCGAAAGGGCGCCACGGCAATTTCAGGGAACTCCGAGCGGGTATTGGCAATATCGATTATCCGGTGCAGGAGCGAGTTGCGGTGAAGCAGCGAATCGGCGACGTTGATTTTCTGATAGCGATAGGGTCCGTGGTCGATTATCGGCGCAATAAATTTTTCAGGATCGGCCGCCGAAAAACCGCCGCCCTGCGAACCTGCCCACTGCATCGGGGTGCGAACGGCGTAGCGTTCCTCCAGCTCCAGGTCATCACCCATGCCGATCTCATCTCCGTAGCGCATCACCGGCACGCCCGGCAGGGAGAAGAGCACCGCGTGGCAGAATGCCAGCCGCTTTTGATCGCCATTCAGCATCGGCGCCAGGCGTCTGCGGATCCCGCGCTGATAGACGTTCATCTCCTCGTCAGGGGCGAAGGTGTCGAGGACAAACTGTTTATCTTTCTGACTAATCCCTTCTAGATCCAGCTCGTCATGGTTGCGTAGCCAGTTGGCAAAGCAGCATGAATCGGGCGGGACGATCATTTTCTTCACCGCGTTGCGCAGTGGGCGGGCGCTTTTCCTGGCCAGGCTGACGTAGAAATACTTGTTGAGCCAGAAATTAAGCACCAGATGCAGGCGGTCGTTATTGCCGAAGTAGTCTTTATAGGTCTCAACGTCCACGTCCACTTCACCGAGCAGGATGGCGTCCGGATTGCGCTGCTCGATAAGACGGCGCATATGCTCCAGGATCCACAGGCCCTTCTTTTCGTCACCGTTGCCCGCCTGCGTGGTGAGGTGGGACGCGGCATCGAGGCGAAACCCGGACACCCCCAGCTTGAGCCAGAAGAGAATAATATTCTCAATTTCCTTAAGCACGGCGGGCGAGGTCAGGTTCAGATCCGGCTCGTGACGATAAAACATATGCCGGTAATACTGTCCCGCCTCGTCATCCCAGCTCCAGATGCTCTTTTCCACGCCGGGGAACATGGGTGGCGTGTCGTCGTCGTCGCTATCCGACCAGATATAGTAGTCGCGATACGGCGAGGTGGGGCTGCGGCGAGCCTGCTGGAACCAGGGATGGGCGTCGGAGGTGTGCTGGATCAGCAGCTCAATAATGACCTGCATGCCCAGCTCCCGGGCCTGTTCGATAAAGGCGATGATATCGGCCAGTTTTCCGAAGCGGGGATCCACCTGCAGATGGTCGCTGACGTCGTAGCCTTCATCCAGAAAGGGCGTGAGGTAAAACGGGGTGATCCAGATAACCGTCGCCCCCATGCGGCGAATATAGCGCAGCTTGGCCGCTATCCCGGGGATATCCCCGCAGCCATCGCCGTTCATATCGTAAAAAAGCGCGGTATCAATCTGGTAGATAATGGCTCGTGTATGCCAGTCCGTCATAGCGTTCCTCAGTGATAGCCTTCAGTATCCGACACTTTGCCCCGGAAGACGTAGTAGCTCCAGGCGGTGTACACCAGAATCACCGGAATAATCAGCAGGGTCCCGACCAGCATAAACAGCTGGCTGGCGGGGGGCGCTGCGGCTTCCCACAGAGTGATGCGCGGTGGAATAATGTTCGGCCACAGGCTGATACCCAGGCCGCTAAAGCCGAGGAAAATCAGCCCCAGCGTCAGCAGGAAGGGACGCGAGTGGCTGCTCGGGTTGTGGGTCAGGCGCCAGATCAGCACGCTGAAAAGCCCGACCAGCAGCGGAACTGACAGGAACCAGAAGAAGTTGGGCAGGGTAAACCAGCGGTCGGCTACGTACTGCCAGCCGAGCGGCGTCCAGACGCTGACGACCGCGATGACCACCACCAGGGCCAGCAGCACGCGGCGGGTCAGCTCGCGCATGCGGTGCTGCAATGCGCCTTCACTTTTCATGATAAGCCAGGTGGTGCCCAGCAGCGTGTAGGCGACGACCAGCCCGATACCGCAGAAAAGGTTAAAGGGCGTCAGCCAGTCAAGCGGCGAGCCCACAAATCGTCTGCCCTCAACCTCAAAGCCGTTGATCACCGCCCCCACGACGATCCCCTGGCTGAAGGTGGCGAGCAGGGAGCCACCGGCGAAAGAGTAGTCCCAGAATTTGCGGTGCGAAGGCGTCGCTTTAAAGCGAAACTCAAAGGCTACCCCACGAAAGATGAGGCCGATCAGCATCGCAGTAAGGGGGATGGTGAGCGCATCAATAATGACCGCATAAGCCAGCGGGAACGCGCCGAACAGCCCGGCGCCGCCGAGCACCAGCCAGGTCTCGTTGCCGTCCCACACGGGTGCGACGCTGTTGACCATCACATCCCGCTCTTTCGCATCGCCCACGAAGTTAAACAGCAGGCCGATGCCCAAATCAAAGCCATCCATAATGATGTACATCAGCGTGGCAAAGACGATGATGGCAAACCAGATAACAGAGATATCGACGCCCATCAGTTTCTCTCCTGTTCCGGAACAGACTCCGCGGCAGACAGCGGACGGGCGGGGGTGCCCGACGTGTTTGAGGTCAGCGTATCGACAGGCTGCGGGCCTTTCTTAATCAGCCGGATGAGGTAAACATAGCCCACGCCAAACACCGACGAGTAGACAACGAAGAACGCCAGCAGGCTGATGCTCATCTGCAGGGTGCTGTGCAGGGAGACCGCATCAATTGTGCGCAGATAACCGTAGACGACCCACGGCTGGCGGCCCACTTCGGTGGTTACCCAGCCGGCGAGCAGCGCCACCAGACCCGCGGGCCCCATGCAGAGGGCAAACCACTGGAACGGGCGCGAGTGATAGAGCCTGTGGCGATAGCGTAGCCAGAGGCTGACCAGGCCGAGGGTAATCATCAGCAGGCCCATCCCGACCATGATGCGGAACGACCAGAAGACGATGGTTGAGTTTGGGCGATCCTCTTTCGGGAAGTCTTTCAGCGCCGGCACCTGCTTATCCAGGCTGTGCGTCAGGATAAGGCTGCCGAGGGCGGGGATCTCCAGACCGTATTTGGTGCGCTCCTCGTCCATATCCGGCAGGCCAAACAGCAGCAGCGGCGTGGCCTCACCGGGCGGATTTTCCCAGTGCCCCTCAATGGCGGCAATTTTGGCAGGCTGATGCTCAAGCGTGTTCAGGCCATGCATGTCGCCCACCACGGCCTGGATGGGGGCGACCAGCAGCGCCATCCACATCGCCATGGAGAACATGGTGCGTATGGCAGGGGTATCATTTCCGCGCAGCAGGTGCCATGCGCCCGACGCGCCGACGAACAGCGCGCTGCTCAGAAACGCGGCGATGGCCATATGAATAAGGCGGTAAGGGAAGGAGGGGGTAAAGATAATCGCCAGCCAGTCCTGCGGAATGACCTGTCCGTTTTCAATCGTAAAACCCTGCGGGGTGTGCATCCAGCTGTTGGAGGCGAGGATCCAGAAGGTCGACATCAGCGTGCCGAGCGCCACCATGCAGGTTGAAAAGAAGTGCAGCCCGGGGCCGACCTTGTTCCAGCCGAACATCATAACGCCAAGAAAGCCGGCTTCCAGGAAGAAGGCGGTTAACACCTCGTAAGTCAGCAGGGGGCCGGTAATGCTGCCCGCGAACTGGGAGAACCCGCTCCAGTTGGTACCGAACTGATACGCCATGACCAGCCCGGAAACCACCCCCATCCCGAAGTTAACGGCAAATATCTTGAGCCAGAAGTGGTAAAGCGAACGCCAGACGTCGTTTTTGGTGCGCAGCCACATGCCCTCCAGCACGACAAGATAGCTGGCAAGACCAATGGTAATCGCCGGGAAAAGAATGTGAAACGAGACGGTAAAAGCGAACTGAATTCTGGCGAGATGGAATGCATCAAGTTCGAACATTGTCCGTACCTCTGAAGCGATGGGGCACGAGAATTACCGGTAGCGCAGGGCTACCGGCAAAACCGATTAAGGTTTAGTCTTTCCGGCGCCCAGCTCGGCACCGGTCAGCGGGTCGGAATGTGGATCGGACTTCGTGCGGGCAGACATCGCCTTAACCAGGGTTGCCTGTTCGGTTGTGAGCGTCACGCTGGCGCTGCCGTCACCGCCATCCACCGCAGGCTGGGGGGACTCAACGTAATCAAAGTGCTTATCGCTGTTCCAGCTTCCGCGAACCTCTCCACCTTCTGACATATTGTAGTACTTGTTGGTGAATTCCTCGATTGGCGGCAGTTTCCCCGGCGGGAAATTATTACGAATGGACTGCAACGCTTTTTCAAAGGAGAGCTGATGCGCCGCCTCACGCGTCATCAAAAACGCCAGCGCATCTTTTACTCCGGGATCGTCAGTGACGTTTATCAGCCGTTCGTAGATGATCTTCGCCCTGGCCTCTGCCGCCACGTTAGAGCGCAGATCCGCCGTCGGCTCACCGATGGTATCGACGTAGGCCGCCGTCCAGGGCACGCCCGCCGAGTTAGTGAGCGGTGTGCCGCCGCCGTAGAGCAGGGAAGTGATGTGGCTGTCGTTCCCGTTTTCGGTCATGGACCGATAGAGCTCAGCCTCATTTTCAACCCCTTCCGCCAGCGCGCCTTTGGCACCTTTATTCAGCATGCCGACCAACGTACCGATGATTTCGAGGTGGCTTAACTCCTCGGTTGCAATGTCCATCAGCATATCCTTACGGCCAGGATCGTCATCGCTCAACCCTTGCGTAAAGTAGCGGCAGGCGGCCGCCAGTTCGCCCTGCGGCCCGCCAAACTGTTCCAGGAGTAGATTGGCGAGACCCGGGTTCGGTTCAGCAACGCGAACCGTGTATTGCAGCTGTTTAACGTGTCGAAACATATAGACTCTCCTGAGTTATTTTTTCGCTTCGACACCCGATGCGTCTGAACGCAGCAGGAACTGTTCCGTCGTCTGCGGGATGTGGCGAATCAGCCAGTCGGCCATCTCGCGCTCTTCCGCCAGGATCGTCTCAATGGCGGGCACGGAGGCGGTATCGCCCGCTTTTTTTGCGGCGGCGAGCAGGGAGGTGTAGCAGGCGATTTCGAACTGTTCGAAAACATAGCCGCTGATTGAGCCCTTAACGATTTCATCAGACGGGAACATGCCGCCGATGGACTGACCCAGCGCCGCCATTTTGCTCATCGAGTCTTTTAAAACCGAACGAGAAATATCATTACGGTCGAGGATTTCCTCCAGCAATGTAATTTGCCGTTTTGTCTCATTAATATGCTGTTCAATTCTGGCGCGAACATCGGGATAATTATCGATGCGGCTGGCCATGGATTCCAGCATTGACTCGGCTTGCTTTTCCATCGCATGGGCATCGCGTAGCCAGTCATGGTAGTGTTCTACGTGATTCATCATTGTATCCTCATTAGGGGTTCGCTTATTTGGTCTCACTCTCAGCAGCCTGATCGGCACGCGCGGCACTGTAGCCAGATAAATGGCCGACAATATTGGCGTAAATGCTGATGATAATGACCCATAGCACGCTGTTCTTCCACCATATTACGGAAGGGATAGCGAGAATGAACCATATTATAGCTGCCGTTAAATGGCACCGTTTAATTGTCCTGGGACTGATGCTCATTTTATTTAACCTGTATTATTGCGTCATTTCTGCGCTTTTTGGTTAATATTTCCAACGGCCAGATCGGTGAGTTTAAGGTCGGTCTCTTTTTCTTCTTCCAGCGTTTCGGCAAGAAGCTTAACGGCTTTTTTATAGCCAAGTTGTTCTGCAAGCGTTGCTAGAGTACCGTAACTGGCAATTTCGTAATGCTCTACTTTTTGCGCAGCGGCAATTAGGGCAGCATCACGGACTTCATTTTTTTCCGTGCTTTCGATGACTTCGTTGGCTTCTTCAATTAAGCCTTCCATCGCCACGCATTTCATGCGCTTGAGTTTGATACCGTCTTCTTGTTCGACGATCTGGTCGATACGCTCGATCTGGCCCTGCGTCTCTTCAAGGTGTGCAGTAAAGGCCGCGCTCAGTTTCTCGCTGGAAGCGGCACGGGCAAGCTTACTCAGCGCGCGGGTAAGCTGTTTTTCCGCACTGTAGGTATCTGAGAGAAGATGAATAAATACATCCTCAACACTTTTCATATTCATAATTATTACGCTCCGGTAAAATAAGGAGAGGGTACTGCGAGCTTTTCAGCCCGCAGCATGCTCTCTGGTTTTATTAAAAGAGTACTAAATAAGATCAGGAGTTATCAGATTTACGGCCTCCGCCGTGACTGTTCTGTCCCCCTTTCTTACCCGCTTCAGATGCGCGTTGCGGATCGTTTTTAAAATTACCACCGCTGTGCTGGCCACCTTTACGTCCAGCTTCTGATGCTTTTTCACGGTCTTCAGCGAAATTACCGGAACCACCACGATGCTCTGCCATATTAAACCTCATATTCATATATTGGTTATGTCAGTACGATACGAAAATATTCCGTATCACTCGTCGTTCGATTAATAACTTTAGTCGCTGTGGTGCATTCGTCAAATGCGTCTTGCTATTTGCGGTTGCGTTATTTTTGAATATTGAACGCTTTGCGCTTCGTCTGACGGGAAAATATTGAGAATTGGGAGGGACTTGTAAACGCTAGCTAAGATTAGTCCTAAGTTTCGACTAAAAAGTTGAAAGGTGAAGATAAAATAAAGGGCGTGCCATGACTGATTATTTTGCAAGCAGCGCCGTGCGAAAAATTAATACTTTATAGCTAGAAAACAGAGCCATAAATAATTATAAGGAAAATCCTGGAAAAAGATGACGAGGCGAAAAGCGCGTTTCGGCAGGGCGCGTCAGCGACCGGTAGCACACGGTTTGACCACTGTCGTCTTAAGATCACAAATCAGAAATTCTTCCCCCCGGAAGGAACGGGTTTCTCTACACTCCAGGTAATATTCACTGGAGGCATGACATCATGGCGAACACCATCACGGCTGATGATATTCGGGAACATTTTTCGCAGGCTATGTCGGCGATGTACCAGCAGGAAGTTCCGCAGTACGGCACGTTGCTTGAACTGGTTGCGGACGTAAACCTGGCGGTTCTGGAAAATAACCCACTCTTACATGAACAACTGGCGAATGCCGACGAGCTGGCGCGCCTTAACGTGGAGCGTCACGGGGCGATCCGCGTCGGGACGGCACAAGAGCTTTCCACTCTGCGCCGTATGTTTGCCATTATGGGCATGTATCCGGTCAGCTATTACGATCTCTCCCAGGCGGGGGTACCGGTCCACTCTACGGCGTTTCGTCCGGTTGATGATGCGGCGCTGTGCCGCAATCCGTTTCGTATCTTTACCTCTCTGCTGCGCCTTGAGCTGATTGAAAACCTGGCGTTACGCGAGCGGGCGGCAGAGATTCTCTCTCACCGAAACATCTTTACGCCACGCTGTCTGGAACTTATTGATCTCCACGAGTTGGAAGGGGGCTTTACCGAAGCGCAGGCGCACGAGTTTGTACAGGAAGCGTTAGAAACCTTCCGCTGGCACCGTCATGCAACGGTCGACCAGGAGACCTACCTGGCGTTGAGTCACGAGCACCGTCTGATTGCCGACGTGGTCTGCTTCCCCGGGTGCCATATCAACCACCTCACGCCGCGCACGCTGGACATTGACCGTGTGCAGGAGCTGATGCCGAAGTATGGCATTGAGCCAAAAATTCTGATCGAAGGGCCGCCGCGTCGTGAAGTGCCGATCCTGCTGCGTCAGACCAGCTTCAAGGCGCTGGAAGAGCCGGTGCTTTTCGCCGGTGAACACAAAGGCACCCACACCGCGCGCTTCGGTGAAATTGAACAGCGCGGCGTGGCGCTGACCCCGAAAGGCCGGGAACTGTACGATAGCCTGCTGGCTCAGGCCGGAACCGGTAAAGATAACCTCACGCACCAGCTGCATTTGCAGGAGACTTTCAGCGCCTTCCCGGACAGCGAAATGTTCCTGCGCCGTCAGGAGCTGGCCTATTTTCGCTATCGCCTGACCCCGGCGGGAGAAGCCCATCGCCACGCGTTTCGTCCGGGAGACGATCCGCAACCGCTGATCGAGCGCGGGTGGGTGGTTGCTCAGCCGATCACCTACGAGGATTTCCTCCCGGTCAGCGCGGCGGGGATTTTCCAGTCCAATCTCGGGAACGAAACCCAGGCCCGCAGCCACGGTAATGCCAGCCGCAATGCGTTTGAAGCCGCGCTCGGCTGCCCGGTGTATGACGAGTTTACGCTCTACGAGGAGGCGGAAACGCGCAGCAAACAGCGTTGCGGTTTGCTCTGAAATCGTTACTCTTCAGGGGTGTGATGGAAAAAATAAGGTTGTTATGCAAAATCCTTCCGCCCCTGTGGTTGAAACGCGCCAGGGCGCACTGTCTGGTTTAACCGATGAAAACGTTCACCGCTGGTGCGGTATTCCCTATGCCGCGCCGCCCGTTGGCGAGTGGCGCTGGCGCTCGCCGCGGCCTCCGGAACGCTGGGAAGGCGTGCGTGAAGCCACCGCCTTTTCGCCCTCAAGCTGGCAAAGCAGTGAATATTGTCAGGAGCTGGGCGGGGGCGATCCCGGACAGTTTTCTGAAGACTGCCTTTATCTTAACGTCTGGTCCCCCGTTGACCGTACCGGGCCGCTGCCGGTCATGGTCTGGCTGCACGGGGGCGGGTTTACGATCGGCGCCGGTGGCCTGCCGCCGTACAACGGCAAAGCCCTGGCATCACGCGGGGTGGTTGTTGTCACGATTAACTACCGTCTCGGCCATCTCGGCTTTTTCGCCCATCCCGCGCTGGAGGGGGAAGAAGAGCGGGTGGTGCATAATTTTGCCCTGCTGGACCAGATCGCCGCGCTCGAATGGGTGAGGGAGAATATCGCCGCGTTTGGCGGCGACCCCAATAACGTCACCCTGTTTGGCGAATCCGCCGGCGCGCGCAGCGTGCTTTCTCTGCTGGCCTCGCCGCTGGCAGCAGGATTGTTCCATAAGGCGATAGTGCAAAGCGGATACACCTTGCCGGACACGCCGCGCGAGCAGGCCCTGCAAAAAGGGGAAGCGCTGGCCGCCCATTTTGGTCTGGAGAACGCGACGGCAGAGCAGCTGCGCGCCATTCCGCCCGAGGCGTTCTGGCCGTTGACCGCGCCGCTGAACGTCGCCCCGGCGCCCATCGTCGGGGATTGCGTTCTGCCGGAGGCGATGCTGGACGTCTTTTTCGCCGCCCGCCAGCATCCCGTGCCGGTGATGATTGGCTCCAACAGCGATGAAGCCAGCGTGATGGCGGTGTTTGGGGTCGACCTCGCAGGGCAAATCCAGAAGCTTCGCCGGGAGCGCCGCTTCGGTCTGGGGCTCATCAAGCTGCTTTATCCGGGCGTGAAGGGCGATGAGGAGCTCGGCAGGCAGGTATGCCGCGACATGGCCTTCACCACCATGGGCTACGTGGTGATGCAGGCCCAGCAGCGCGTCGGCGGGCTTTGCTGGCGTTACTGGTTTGACTATGTGGCCGAAGCGGAACATGGCACGTATATTAACGGCGCCTGGCACGGCAACGAAGTTCCCTATGTCTTCGATACCCTCGGCCAGGTGGAGCCTTCACGTCAGTATGTCAATGAGCGGGATCTACAGTTTGCCGCCCAGGTGGCTGATTACTGGGTAAGCTTTGCGCGCGATGCCGGAACACATGACTGCCTTCACGGGCCGACGCGCTGGCCAGCCTGCCGCAAAGGGCGGGACGTGCTGTTACGTATTGGCGTGAATAAACATGCAGGTTTCAGGCTTGAAAACCGCTTTATGCGCGCCCGCATGAGCCTTTTTAAGCGAGTGATGAAGCACCACGTCAGCCTCGATTAAGCAAACAGGCGCGAAACGCCGACAGACCATTTTCCTGACAAGGCGTTTCGCGCAGTACCAGCCGGTAGCTCGCGCCGGTTTTTACACTTGCTTCATAGGGGCGCATCAGCCTTCCGGCGCGGACATCTTCTGCCACCAGCGTTTCGTCGGCGATGGCAACACCAAGCCCCTGAATGGCGGCGGTGATGGCGAGATCCATCGTATCGAAGTGTTGATTTTTGTGCATAGCAAAGCCCGGACCTTCCTGATTCGCCAGCCACAGTGACCAGTCTGTCTTATCCCTTGTCGGGTGAAGAAACGTCAGCGAACCCAGTGCGGCACCCGCCCTGACGGGGCTGAATACCGGGGTTAGCGCCTCTTCGAACAGCAGATCGCCTGCGCTCATGTGCGTGCCGAAGACGATGGCCGCGTCGTAAGATTCGGTTTTGAAATTGACGTTATGATCGGTGGTGGTGGTGAGCGCGATCTGCAGGTCCGGCTGCTCGCGCTCCACCTCCAGCAGACGCGGCACCAGCCAGCGCATGGCGCAGGTAGGCGCCTTAAGCCGGATCACCGTGTGCAGGCTGCGAGCCTGGTCGGCTACGGTCAGCAGCTGCCCGAAAGCGGACTGCAGCTCAGGCAGCAGGGCGCTGCCCTGGGGCGAGAGGCGCAACCCGCGCGCGTGGCGCTCAAAGAGCGGAAAACCAAACCACGTCTCAAGAGAGGAAATCTTGCGGCTCACGGCCCCCTGCGTCAGACACAACTCTGCGGCGGCGTGGGTCAGATTCAGATGACGCGCGGTAACTAAAAATGCGTCGATGGCAGTGAGCGGGAGCGAACGGCGCGACATGAAAACACCTCAGCTATGCATTTTTCTCATGGCTATTATGACAACAATTCGATTGTCCCGGCAACGCACTTGTTGTTTGAATAGTTATGCAATGTCCATGAGAAGGGAAAGAGGATGACTTTACGAACGCCGGTGCAAACGCGCTCCAAGCTGCCAGATGTGGGAACCACCATTTTTACCGTTATCGGCCAGCTTTCGGCCCAGCATAATGCCATTAACCTTTCTCAGGGCGCGCCGAATTTTTCCTGCGACCCGAAGCTTATCGCCGGCGTCACCCGCGCGATGGAGGCAGGGCATAACCAGTATGCGGCAATGACCGGCCTGCAGCCGCTCAAGGAACGTATTGTTGATAAAATTGCCGCCCTCTACGGCACGCAGTATGACCCTGCCAGCGAGGTGCTGGTGACCGCCAGTGCCAGCGAAGGGCTCTATTCAGCGATAAGCGGGCTGGTGCACCCGGGCGATGAAGTGATCTACTTTGAGCCGTCGTTTGACAGCTATGCGCCCATTGTTCGCCTGCAGGGGGCAACGCCTGTCGCCATCAAGCTTACGGTCCCGGATTTTGCCGTCAACTGGGACGAGGTCCGTGCCGCCATCACCCCGCGCACGCGTATGATCATCATCAATACGCCGCACAACCCGAGCGGCCAGGTCTTCACGGCCAATGACCTGCAGCAGCTGGCGGCGCTGACGCGCAATACCGACATCATTATTTTGTCTGACGAAGTGTACGAACACGTCGTGTTCGATGGGGAGCCGCACCACGGGATGGCCACGCACCCGCAACTGGCGGAGCGCAGCGTGATTATTTCTTCTTTCGGAAAAACCTATCACGTCACCGGCTGGCGCGTGGGTTATTGTGTGGCACCCGCAGAACTGATGGACGAGATATGTAAAGTCCATCAATTTTTGATGTTCTCTGCCGATACGCCAATGCAGCACGCGTTTGCAGAACACATGACCGATCCGCAAACCTGGCTGTCGCTGTCGGCGTTTTACCAGCGCAAGCGCGATCTGCTGCACGGTCTGCTGGCCGATTCGCCGTTTACCCTACTGCCGAGCGCCGGATCGTTCTTTATGCTGGCGGACTACAGCCGGTTCAGCGACGAGCGGGACAGCGAGCTGGTGAAACGGCTGATCGTTGAGTACGGTGTTGCCACCATTCCGCTGTCGGCGTTTTATGCGGACGGCACGGATAATAAATTGATTCGTCTCTCTTTTGCGAAAGATGAGGCGACGTTACGGGCAGGTGCTCAAGCCCTGTGTCGGGTTAAACCACGCTGAGCCTATCCCATTAGGCTATTTTATTCGCCATTTTGGCACCGGGCAGTGCTCGAAATCCTCACGTACTACATGTACGTTCCGGTTTCTGTGCGCTGTCCGGTACCAAACTGTCTTCAACAATTACGCCTACTGGGATAGGCTCTGAGGAGTTTGAAATGAAATTACGCGCGTTAGTTGTCGGCATGGGATTGCTGTGTACCTTTTCGTCCTTCGCTGCCACCGAGTTGCGATACGGTCTGGAAGCGGAGTACCCGCCGTTTGAGAGCCGCAATGCCTCAGGCGAGCTGGAAGGGTTTGACGTTGAGCTGGGTAACGCCATCTGCAAAGCGGCTGCGCTGAAGTGCAGTTGGGTGGAAACCTCGTTTGACGCGCTGATCCCGGGGCTGGTGGCGAAGAAGTTTGACGCCATCAACTCGGCGATGAATATCACCGAACAGCGCCGCAAGAGCATTGATTTCACCCAGCCGATCTACCGTATTCCGTCTCAGCTGGTCGGCAAGGCCGGGACGGCGGTTGAGGCGACGTCTGAAGGGCTGAAGGGGAAAACCATCGGCGTGCTGCAGGGCTCCATTCAGGAAACCTATGCCAAAGAGCACTGGGAAAAGCAGGGTGTCACCGTGGTGTCTTATAAAGATCAGAATATGGCCTGGGGCGATCTGCTGAATGGCCGTATCGACGCCTCGCTGGTCATGTCCGCGGCCGGGCAGGCAGGTTTCCTCAGCAAGCCGCAGGGGAAAGGGTTTGGCTTCATCGGCAAACCGGTGTCTGACGACACTATCCTCGGCAGTGGGATCGGTTTTGGGCTGCGTAAAGGGGACGAGGCCACCAAAAAGCAGCTTGATGCCGCGATTGATAAAGTACGTGCCGACGGCACGATCGCTAAACTCGCTGATAAGTACTTCCCGGGTATCGATGTCAGCGTAAAATAACCGCCTCATTTGCCCCGTCAGCTGATGTCCTGACGGGGCATTTTTATACACATTTTCCAGGCTTTCTTTACACCACTTTCGGGCCGTTCTGGTCGACAGAAAATATTTCTCACTTTGTTCAGATAATCACCGGCCAACAATTGGATTCTTAACCATTTTTGTTTAGGCTGTGCGTTCTTTCTTGCCGTCATTTCGCCGAGCGCGAAACACATTCACACGACCATAAGGACGTTTTTCCAGGCATGAATCGCAGACGTTTTCTAAAAGGCTCGCTGGCAGTGGCAGCCCTGAGCGGTACCTCTGGCCTTGCTTCCCTGTTTTCCAAAGCGGCATACGCGGCCGACTCTGACATTGCTGACGGCCAGAGCCGTCGTTTTGACTTCTCCGTACTGCAATCCATGGCGCATGACCTGGCGAAAACCCCGTGGGGGGGCGCGCCGCGTCCGCTGCCGGAGACGCTGGCGACCATGACGCCGCAGGCGTACAACGCCATCCGCTACGATGAAAAGCAGTCACTGTGGAACAACATTGAAGGGCGTCAGCTGGACGTGCAGTTCTTCCATATGGGAATGGGGTTCCGCCGCCGCGTGCGGATGTTCTCGCTGGACCAGTCGACCTCGATGGCGCGCGAGATCCACTTCCGTCCTGAGCTGTTCAGCTACGGCGAAACGGGGGTGGATACCAAACAGCTGGAAGGGCAAAGCGATCTCGGCTTTGCGGGCTTCCGCGCCTTTAAAGCGCCAGAGCTGGCGCGTCGCGATATCGTCTCTTTCCTGGGCGCGAGCTATTTCCGCGCGGTGGATGACACCTACCAGTACGGCCTTTCCGCTCGCGGTCTTGCGGTAGATACCTTTACCGACACGCCGGAAGAGTTCCCGGACTTTACCTCTTTCTGGTTTGAAACCGTTAAGCCGGGCGACACTACCTTTACCGTCTACACGCTGCTGGACAGCCCGAGCATCACCGGTGCCTATAAATTCGTGATCCACTGCGAAAAAAGCCAGGTGATCATGGAGGTGGAAAACCATCTCTACGCGCGTAAGGACATCAAGCAGCTCGGCATCGCGCCAATGACCAGCATGTTCAGCTGCGGCAATAACGAACGCCGCATGTGCGACACCATTCACCCGCAAATCCACGACTCTGACCGCCTGGCCATGTGGCGCGGCAACGGGGAGTGGATCTGCCGTCCGCTGAATAACCCGCAGAAGCTGCAGTTCAATGCCTACCTCGACAAAAACCCGAAAGGGTTCGGGCTGCTGCAGCTCGATCGCGATTTCTCGCACTATCAGGACGTGATGGGCTGGTATAACAAGCGCCCGAGCCTGTGGGTTGAACCGCGCAACGACTGGGGTAAAGGATCCATCGCGCTGATGGAGATCCCGACCACCGGTGAAACGCTGGATAATGTGGTCTGCTTCTGGCAGCCGGAAAAACCGGTGAAAGCGGGCGCCGAGCTGGACTTCAAATATCGTCTGTACTGGAGCGCACAGCCGCCGGTGCGCTCCCCGCTGGCGAACGTCTACGCGACCCGCACCGGCATGGGCGGTTTCCCGGAAGGTTGGGCGCCGGGCGAAAATTACCCGAAAGTGTGGGCCCGTCGCTTTGCTATCGACTTCGTCGGCGGCGACCTGAAGGCCGCCGCACCGAAGGGCATCGAGCCGGTGATTACGCTCTCCAGTGGTGAAGCAAAGCAGGTTGAAATCCTTTACGTTGAACCGTTTGACGGCTATCGCATTCTGTTTGACTGGTACCCAACCTCTGACTCTACCGAACCGGTGGATATGCGCCTGTTCCTGCGCTGCCAGGGCGATGCCATCAGCGAAACCTGGCTGTATCAGTATTTCCCGCCAGCGCCGGATAAACGTCATTACGTTGATGACCGGGTAATGCGTTAACGATCGATTCCCTCTCCCTCCGGGAGAGGGTTAGGGTGAGGGGCAATGACCGCAACACAATCCGAAACTATTCCCGTATCTGACGCTCTCGAGCTTCGCGCCGTCGAAGAGCGCTATACCGCCGAACTGCATAACCTCGTCGTCAAAAACAGAGCCTTTCTGCAAACCGCTTTTGACTGGGCGCAGCACGTGGGCAGCGAGGACGATACCCGACGCAACGTGCAGAGTAACCAGATGCTGCACCAGCGCGGCTACGCCAAAATGTTTTTGATCTTCAGGGAGGATGCGCTGGTCGGCGTACTGTCGTTCAATGCGATTGAGCCAGCCAACAAAGCCGGGTACATCGGCTACTGGCTGGATGAAGCACATCAGGGGCAGGGGATCCTCTCGCAGTCGCTGCAGGCGTTTATGCGCTACTACGCTGAGCGCGGTGAGATCCGCCGTTTTGTGATCAAGTGTCGGGTGGCGAATCAGCAGAGCAACAGCGTGGCCCTGCGCAACGGTTTTACGCTGGAAGGGTGCCTGCGGGAAGCGGAATACCTGAATGGCGCCTATGACGATGTGAACATCTACGGCAAAATTTATACCCTATAGCGCCCCCAGCAGCGGCGTACGGGTGATGCGCTGGTCGCCGTTGATCACCTTTTCACCGCGCAGATGAATGCTCTCACCAGCAAAGGCTTCAATCACCGCATCGTCGGTAATTTCAACCCGATGCTCAATCAGCACGTCGCCGCTGATCCGCGCGCGTCCCTGAATCACCACTTTATCATCCAGCATGATTGGCCCGCCGCGCAGCCAGGCCTGGCCGCCGATCAGGACGTGGTGCTTGATGACACAGTTTCCTTCCACCACGGCGTTCTCCGCAATCTGCGAGCTGTAGCGCACCGTCGGGATGGCATCGTCATCAAAGCCGGCAATTACCCGGGCGTTGCCGTACACTTTGGCGCAGTCGCACACCCAGACGTTGTTGAGTTCGTTACCTTCGAGGATCGCGCAGTCGAACACTTCGGCGCGGTGCTCAACAAACGCGTTATTCACCATCGCCTCGCCGTAAATTTGTGCCTGATGCACAATGCGCGACCGGCTTACCGTCGCCCTGTCGTATATTTGCAGGATCTGGTCGTGGTCCGGCGTGAGGCCTTTGGCACCTATGATGACGCTGTTGTGCAGGACGCGCGCGTCGCCGAAGAGATGGCATTCGCCACGCACGCAGGAGTGCTGAACGGTGACGTTGTCACTTATTCGCGCCCCGTGGCTGACCTCTGCTGCGTCCAGCCAGCAGTTACCGCCGATATGCGCGTCGTGGCTGACGGTACACGGCAGGGTCAGGCGCGCGTTGCCGGACACGGTTGCACCGGCAAACACCACGCTGTTTTCATCGTAGATCCAGCAGTCTCCCTCCTGGGACAGGGCACGCTCATCGTCAACCCAACCGCCTTTCGTGCCGGCCGTCACGTCGCTAAAATCTACCGTGGCGATAACCTGCCGCAGCGTCGTTGAGTGGGGTGTTTCGCCGTTTTTCCATTGCCAGAGGCGGGTCTCGTCGCTAAGGCGGTATTTGTTCATCTTCAAGTCTCTGATAAGCATCTTCACTAAACGTAGCAAATTTTTCGATTTTCGAACGGCTGGCAACCAGACGGTAAACGCCTTAAAATGGCATGTAAAATGCACTTTCAATTTATGAGAACGCAGGAAAAACAATGACCGTCGATGAGAATTACTTCACAGAGAAATATGGACTCACCCGCACGCATTCAGAAGTGCTGTACAGCGCGGGGATTGTAAAGCCCGGTAAGACGCTGGATCTGGGCTGCGGTAATGGCCGCAACAGCCTTTACCTGGCGGCCAACGGCCACGAGGTGACCGCCTGGGATAAAAACCCGATGAGCGTTGATAACATCGAGCGCATCAAGGCGGCAGAAGGGATTGAGAATCTTCATACCGCCGTCAAAGATCTTAACAGCCTGAGCTTTGACGGCGAGTACGACTTTATTCTTTCCACCGTGGTGCTGATGTTCCTGGAGGCGAAAACCATCCCGGGCCTTATCGCCAACATGCAGCGTTGCACCAAACCTGGCGGCTACAACCTGATCGTTGCCGCGATGGACACGGCAGATTATCCGTGCACCGTCGGCTTCCCGTTTGCGTTCAAAAGCGGTGAGCTGAGCAACTACTATGAAGGCTGGAAGTTGCTCAAATACAACGAAGAGGTTGGCGAGCTGCACCGCACCGATGAAAACGGCAACCGCATCAAGCTGCGCTTTGCCACCATGCTGGCGCGCAAGCCCGCCTAACGGGCGGCCAGCAGGCAGATCTGCAGGGCAGTGTTATAAGACGCCTCGAACGACGACAGTGGCAGAAATTCAAACTTCGAGTGGAAGTTATGCGCGCCGGTGAAGAAGTTCGGGGTGAGTAACCCTTTTGCCGAGAGTGCCGCGCCGTCGGTGCCGCCGCGCATAGGGATCGGTTTTGGGGTGATGCCGAGCGATTCCATCGCCTCAAACATCAGGTCGATGGCGCGCCGGTCTTCGCCAATCGCATTGCTGATGTTGCTGTAGGTATCTTCAATGCTAAAGTCGACCTTCGCCGTCGGGTGCTGGGCGGCAATCAGCGCGGCGACGTCCGCAATCTGCTGCTTGCGGGCGGCAAAGCCGGCTTTATCAAAATCACGAATGTTGGCCTTTAGCACGGCGTCGTTCTGTCCGGCCTGAATGCCGTTAAACCAGATGTAGCCCTCGCGACCCTCGGTGCACTCTGGCGTTTGCTGGCGGTCGAAATGGCTGATGAAATCGGTCGCCATCAATAATGGGTTCACCAGTACCCCTTTGGCGGACATCGGATGCGCCGTCACGCCGGTGAAGCGGATCTCAGCGGCTGCCGCATTAAAGTTCTCGTAGACAATTTCCCCCAGCTCGCAGCAGTCGATGGTCCAGGCAAAGTCGACGTCGAAGCGCTTAAGATCCAGCGCCTTTGCACCGTTCAGGCCAATCTCTTCATCAGGCACAAACGCGACCACAATGTCGCCATGCTGATGCTCAGCGGTGAGGTTTTCCAGTACGGTCATCACCACGGTTACCGCCGCTTTATTATCTGCGCCCAATACGCTGGTACCGTCGCTGAAAATAATCTCCTCATTCGGGTAAGCCAGAATTTCCGGGTGCTCGTTCACCCGCAGCCAGATCTCTTTTTCTTTATTCAGACAGAGATCTTCACCGGTAAAGGTTAATATTTGCGGATGAATATTCGGTGATAATCCCACGTCCACGGTATCAATATGGGTAATAAAGCCAATGCGCGGCGCGCCGGGCACGTTGCCTTTTTTTACCGCCGTCACGGTAGCGAACTCGTCAATCACGATGTCGTCTAAACCCAGCTGCGCCAGCTCCTGCGCCAGTTCTCGCGCCATGTCGTGCTGGCCCGGGGTTGAGGGCAGAGTTTTTACTTTCGGATCGCTCTGGCTGGTAATCGCAAGATAGCGGAAAAAACGGTGCGTTAATTGTCTGGAAAGCGGCGAGCCCATAGTGTTTTCTTCCTTATTTATTTTTCAGGTGTTTGCCACTTCACTTTAATGTTATTTATGAAATGGCAAAAGAATTAATTAGCCGTCGAATTAAAAAGACAGGAATAAATGATGACAAGCAAACGCACAATGTTAACGCTGGCACTCGCTGCGCTCACGGTCAGTTCTACCGTAGCCGCGAAAACGCTGGTGTATTGCTCCGAAGGGTCACCGGAAAACTTTAATCCTCAGTTATACACCTCGGGCACCAGCGTGGACGCCAGCGCCGTGCCGGTCTATAACCGGCTGGTCGATTTCAAACCCGGCACCACGGAGCTGGTGCCGAGCCTGGCTGAGCGCTGGGAGGTGAGCGACGACGGAAAGGTTTACACCTTCCATCTGCGTCAGGGCGTGAAGTTCCAGAGCAATAAATTCTTCACGCCGACCCGTGACTTTAACGCCGATGACGTGATCTTCTCGTTTATGCGCCAGAAGGACGTGAATCATCCGTATCACAATGTCTCTAACGGCAGCTATTCCAACTTCGAAAGCCTGGAGTTTGGTAGTCTGATTACCGCCATTGACAAAGTTGATGACCATACCGTGCGCTTTACCCTGGCACACCCGGAAGCGCCGTTTGTCGCCGACCTGGCATGGTATTTTGCCTCGATCCTCTCCGCGGAATATGCCGATGCGATGCTGAAAGCGGGCACGCCGGAGAAGGTGGATATGCAGCCGATCGGCACCGGGCCGTTTAAGCTGGCGCAGTATCAGAAGGATTCCCGCATTCTGTTCACGGCATTTGCCGACTACTGGCAGGGAAAATCGAAGCTGGACAGGCTGGTCTTCACCATCACCCCGGATCCCTCCGTGCGTTTTGCCAAAATTGAGAAAAACGAATGTCAGGTGATGCCGTTCCCGAACCCGGCGGACCTGCCGCGCATGAAGGCGAACAAAGATATCAACCTGATGAGCAAGGCCGGGCTGAACACCGGTTTTCTGGCGTTTAACACCCAAAAGCCGCCGCTGGATAACGTGAAGGTTCGCCAGGCGCTGGCGATGGCGATCAATAAACCGGCCATTATCGACGCGGTGTTCCACGGCACCGGAACCGCCGCGAAAAACCTGCTGCCGCCGGGCGTCTGGAGCGCTGACAGCGAACTGAAGGATTACGATTACGATCCTGAAAAAGCGAAAGCGTTGCTGAAAGAGGCCGGCCTGGCCAGCGGCATGAGTATCGACCTGTGGGCGATGCCCGTCCAGCGGCCCTATAACCCGAACGCCAGACGGATGGCGGAGATGATTCAGGCCGACTGGGCGAAGGTGGGGGTGCAGACCAAAATTGTCACCTACGAATGGGGCGAATATCTCAAGCGCGTGAAGGGCGGTGAACATCAGGCCGCGCTGATGGGCTGGACGACCGCAACGGGCGACCCGGATAACTTCTTTGGTCCGCTCTTTACCTGCACCTCGGCAAACGGCGGTTCGAATTCGGCGAAGTGGTGCTACAAGCCGTTTGATAAGATCATCGCCGAGGCAAAATCGATAACCGATCGCGATAAACGCGTGGCGCTGTACAAAGAGGCGCAGCAAATCATGCATGACCAGATGCCGGCGGTCATGATTGCGCATTCAACGATCTTCGAACCGGTGCGCAAAGAGGTGACAGGCTACGAAATCGATCCGTTTGGCAAGCATTTATTCTGGCAGGTGGATATTAATCAGTAATTTTTCACTGCCCGGTACGCTGCCGGGCACTCTTTTCGCAATTTGTGCTGTCCGCATCATTTTTTGTCACAACAATCCCACCAGACTTTTGCTATAACTTCAAATGCATACTTGCAGATAACATGGAAAACTATCATGCGTCCTCAAACTTTTTTTAAAGTTGCAGTGCTTACGGGTCTGTTGGCACTGGCGGGCTGTTCTTCAAAAGTCGCCGCGCCAGAACAATATTCAGGCTTTTTAAAAGATTACTCCGGCCTGCAGCAGACGACCTCTGCGACGGGTAAACCCACGCTGCGTTGGGTCGATCCTTCCTACAACGAAGCCAATTACGACAGTATTATCTGGACGCCGATTACCTATTATCCTGCGCCTAAGCCAACCACGCAGATTGGTAAAAGAACGCTTGATGAGCTGTTGAATTACACCAATAACAAAATGAAAACGGCGATTGGTACCCGTAAGCCGATTGTGAGCACGCCGGGTAAACACAGCCTGATTTTCCGCGGTGCAATCACCGGGGTGAGTTCGCAGAAAGAGGGTCTGCAGTTCTATGAAGTGGTGCCGGTCGCGCTGGTGGTTGCGGGGACGCAGATGGCAACCGGCCATCGCACCATGGATACGCATCTCTTCTTTGAAGGTGAGCTGATCGATGCGGCCACCAACAAACCGGTGATGAAGGTGGTTCGTAAAGGCGAAGGTAAAGAGCTGACCAACGAAAGTACGCCAATGACCTTTGCCACGCTGAAGCAGGTTGTTGATGACATGGCGACGGATGCCACCATGTTCGACGTGCATAAAACAGCGAAATAACAGTAAGCGGCCTGCAGTTTGCAGGCCGTTTTTTTATGCTGTCCGCAAGCGCCTGAACCAGGTCTCTGGTTTTGTGAACATCACCATATTCCCGCCCAGAATCAGCAGTAACCCGACGATACCGTTAATGTGCCAGACGTAGCCTTCATACACCGTTGAGATGGAGAGCGCCACCAGCGGGAAGAGCAGCGTACTGTAAGCCGCTTTCCCGGGGCCGATACGTCCCACCAGCGTGAAGTAGGCGCCAAAGGCTATCACCGAGCCGAACAGGGCCAGATAGAGCAGCGCGCCCATGTAGGTGACCGTCCATTCCGGGGTAAAACTGTCGCCTCTGCAAAGCGCAATGCCGCCCATCACCAGCGTGCCGTAAAGCATCGCCCAGGTGTTGGTGGTCATGGTTTCCAGACCTCTGCGCTGATGGCGCATGCTGATCATATTGCCCAGCGAGAACCCATACGTGCCGAGGGCGGAAAGACCAATGCCCGTCAGAAGCGATACGCTCCAGCCGCTGGCCAGCAGGTCATCCCAGAAAAGGGTCACGATCCCCACAAGACCCAGCGCCGCCGCCGTCCAGAAACGCGCGGGCGGGCGCTGTCCGAAGAAAATAAAACAGTTAATGGCGTTGTAGAGCACCGCCATGGAGAAGATCACCGATTCCAGCCCGGTGTTGATGTGCGCGGCCGCGGTATAGAAGCACCAGAAGTTAAAGCAGAAGACGCAGCATCCCTGAAGCATGCAGAACAGGTGATCCCGCAGGGCCAGCTTGCGCAGGCGGCGCAGGGCAAGTAACACCACCATCATCGTGGCGCTGGCCACCGCGAAGCGCCAGAAAATTGACACCGGGGCTGCCACGGGACCCTGCTGCAGGAAAATGGCAATCCAGGTGGTTCCCCAGATGATCACCACCAGTCCGTATAATAATGCGTTCATATTTTTTCTCTTCTCAAACCACGGAAGCCCGCAGTATGGCGCGGAGAGCGACAGGGGACTTTCACCGGCTTGCGGTAGACTTGCAAAATCTTGCGCTTTTTTCTTTTCCGGGGGCTGGCAACGGGGGACAACAGTTCTTAGACTGACAGTTCACTCAATAACGCGCTAACGGTTATGTCTCACGCTTACGATACCTTTGAAACGCTACGCCAGCAGAATGCGGTCCTGCGGGAAACCGTTTCTCTGAATTCCGGCATTCAGCTGGCGGCGTGGTACAACAAGCGCGATACGATAACGGTTAAGAGCAACCATCACACCCTCAGTCTGTACGTCGCCGACGGTTACGAGAGCTATCAAAAGACGCCGGGCGGCTGGAAGAACGGCGGGGGACCGGATCGTTTCTGTTTAATGCCGAAAGAGAGTGAATCGACGTGGGATATCCGCGACGACCTGTCTTTTGTCCATCTCTACTGCACCGACGAACACCTGCGCGATGTGGGCGAAAAAATCTGGGACAAGCGGCCGCTGTCGCTGACGCTGGACGAGCGCATTTTTGGCAGCGACCCGAAGATCACCGCGCTGTACCGCCAGTTTCTTCTCGGCTGCGACTGGCAGCAGCAGGCCAATCAGCTCACCCTGAGTACGGCCTCCACGCTGCTATTGACCCACCTGCTGCAAAACTACGCTAACGTTCAGTGGAAGCTGCCGGTCGTTACCGGCGGGTTATCGCCGTTTGTTCTGCGCAACGTGCTGGCTTTCATTGAAGAAAACCTCGGGCAGCCCCTGACGCTGGCTGAGCTCGCGGCGCAGGCTGCCCTCAGCGAATACCATTTTGCCCGCATGTTCCGCCAGTCGACGGGGCTGGCGCCGCATCAGTACGTCATGCAAAGGCGCATGGAAAAAGCGAAAAACCTGGTACAGCATACCTCGACGCCGCTCACCGATATCGCGCTGGCCTGCGGGTTTAACTCCGCCAGCCACTTCAGTAACCGTTTCCGTAGCGTCATGGGCATCACGCCGTCTCAGCTACGCGCGGCGAGCGCGTGAGAACAGGGCGTAGCACACCCCACCCAGCACCAGCCCCCAGAATGCCGAACCGATGCCGAGGATCGTAACGCCGCTCGCGGTCATCAAAAACGTGACGATGGCCGCGTCGCGCTCCGCTTCATGATTCAGCGCCTGATATAAACTTCCGCTAATGGTACCCAGCAGCGCCAGACCGGCAAGGGTCTGGATCCAGCTGAGCGGCAGTGCTGCCATTATCGCGGTGATAGATCCGCCGAACACCCCCGCCAGCAGATAAAACCCGCCAGCCGCGATGGCCGCCAGCCAGCGTTTAGCGGCATCCGGGTGGGCATCCGGGCTTTGACAGATAGCGGCGGTAATGGCGGCTATGCAGATGGAAAAGACGCCGAAGGGGGACAGCAGCAGCGCGAGCCCGCCCGTAAAAATAATGATCGGTGAGACCGCCAGCGGATAGCCGGACGCTTTCATCGTCGCGAAACCGGGCGCATTTTGCGAGGCCATGGTCACCAGAAAGAAAGGCAAACCGATACTTACCAGACTGGTGAAGGTAAAGGCGGGGGCAATAAACTCAGGCATCACGGGGGAGAGGGTGATTTTATCGGTGACAACGTCACCTCCGGCCCACGCCACGATCCCGCCCACCAGCAGCGTAACGACGATGGCATACCGCGGTGCCAGCGCTTTCGCTACCAGCCACGCCGCAATCATGCTTCCGCACAGCAGAAAGTGCCCGTCCAGATGGGCAAACGCATGCAGCCCAAACTGCAGGAGTACGCCCGCCAGCATGGCGGCCGCAAGCGAATGGGGGATTAGCTTCATCAGACGGGCAAAAAGCCCGGTAACGCCGCAGAGTAAAATGAGCGCGTTGGCGAAGATGAACACGCCGATCGTCTCAGCCAGCGTTACGCCGTGCAGGCTTGTGGCGAGCAGCGCCGCGCCGGGCGTAGACCAGGCGGTCAGCACCGGGGCTTTATACCACCAGGAAAGCGCCAGGGTGCTGACGCCCATTCCTGTCCCCAGCGCGGTCGTCCAGCCCGCGATCTGCTGCGCGCTGGCGCCCGCCGCTGCCGCGGCCTGCCAGATAATGGCTGCAGAACTGGCGTAACCGACCAGGACCGCGACAAATCCAGCCAGTGCGGCTGGTACGAGATGAGAGGAAGGGCGCATGGGAACTCCGTTGTGCGTTATAACGTCCGCGATAAGGTAACACTGTGCGTTATAGCGTACAAGTGGTATGCTCATCGCCATCAGGAGGGAGCATGGACATTACACAACATCTTGCAGCAACGCTGAAAACGCTGCGCCAGGCCCGCGGCTGGAGTTTGTCGAAGCTGGCGGACGAAACCGGCGTGTCGAAAGCGATGCTCGGGCAAATCGAGCGCAATGAGTCCAGCCCGACGGTGTCGACGCTGTGGAAAATTGCCACCGGGCTGAACGTCCCGTTTTCCGCGTTCATCACGCCCGAGGCGGACAGGCCGGCGGTGTTTGATTCGCAGCAGCAGGCGATGATGATTAAACCGCTCTTTCCCTGGGATGAGACGCTCAGGTTCGATCATTTCTCCATCACGCTGGCACCGGGCGCCCTGAGCGAGTCCACGCCGCACGAGGCGGGGGTGATCGAACACGTGGTGGTGATCGACGGCGAGCTGGAGATGAACATCGGCGGCGAGTGGCAGACGGTTTATGCCGATTCTGGCGTTCGTTTTGCCGGCGATAAAGCACAC
Source organism: Enterobacter sp. ECC_219_Taxon_10 (assembly GCF_058354905.1). Classification (NCBI taxonomy): domain Bacteria; kingdom Pseudomonadati; phylum Pseudomonadota; class Gammaproteobacteria; order Enterobacterales; family Enterobacteriaceae; genus Enterobacter; species Enterobacter sp. ECC_219_Taxon_10. The sequence goes on from NZ_CM178005.1 coordinate 2,407,917, forward strand.
GCCTACCGCAACAGCACCGACCGGCCGGTGCATTTTCACTCTCTGATCCATTATCCCCGCTGAGGCTACGCAAAACTGTTTCGCTGTCGCATACTTCTGACTACAATAGCCGCCATTTTGACCATAACGGATAACGACGAAGTATGCGCCTGCAATCCCATCATCTTGAACTTTTAAGCCCGGCCCGCGACGCCGCCATTGCCCGTGAAGCAATCCTTCACGGCGCTGACGCCGTCTACATCGGCGGCCCTGGCTTCGGTGCCCGCCATAACGCCAGCAACAGCCTGAGCGATATCGCCGAGCTGGTGCCGTTCGCCCACCGTTTCGGGGCGAAAGTGTTCGTGACCCTGAACACCATTCTTCATGATGATGAGCTGGAGCCCGCGCAGCGTCTGATTACCGATCTCTACCAGACCGGCGTTGATGCCCTGATCGTTCAGGACATGGGCGTTCTGGAGCTGGATATTCCGCCCATTGAGCTGCACGCCAGTACCCAGTGCGATATCCGTACGGTAGAAAAGGCGAAGTTTCTCTCCGACGTCGGCTTTTCGCAGATTGTTCTGGCGCGCGAGCTGAACCTTAATCAGATCCGCGATATTCACCAGGCGACGGACGCGACGATTGAATTCTTTATCCACGGGGCGCTGTGCGTGGCCTATTCCGGCCAGTGCAACATTTCCCACGCCCAGACCGGCCGCAGCGCCAACCGCGGCGACTGCTCTCAGGCCTGCCGTCTGCCGTATACCCTGAAAGACGATCAGGGCCGCGTCGTGGCGTTCGAAAAACACCTGCTCTCCATGAAGGATAACGATCAGACGGCTAACCTGGGCGCGCTGATCGACGCGGGCGTGCGTTCCTTCAAGATTGAAGGGCGCTACAAAGATATGAGCTACGTAAAGAACATCACCGCGCACTATCGCCAGATGCTCGACGCCATAATTGAAGATCGCGGCGACCTGGCGCGCGCGTCAGCCGGGCGTACCGAGCATTTCTTTGTTCCGTCGACGGACAAAACCTTCCACCGCGGCAGCACGGACTATTTCGTGAATGCCCGTAAAGGGGATATCGGCGCGTTTGACTCACCGAAGTTTATCGGCTTACCGGTTGGTGAAGTGCTGAAAGTGGCGAAAGATCACCTTGATGTCGAAGTGACGGAACCGCTGGCGAACGGCGATGGCCTTAACGTGATGATTAAGCGTGAGGTCGTGGGCTTCCGCGCCAACACGGTCGAAAAAACCGGGGAGAACCGCTACCGCGTATGGCCGAATGAAATGCCCGCCGATCTCTACAAGGCAAGGCCGAACGCGGCGCTTAACCGTAACCTGGATCATAACTGGCAGCAGGCGCTGCTTAAAACCTCCAGCGAGCGTCGCATCGCGGTGGATATTGAGCTGGGCGGCTGGGAAGAGCAGCTGATTCTGACCATGACCTGTGAAGACGGCATCAGCGTGACGCATACGCTCGACGGCCTGTTCGAGGTGGCAAACAACGCGGAAAAAGCGCTTAACAGCCTGAAGGATGGCGTGGCGAAGCTGGGCCAGACAATTTACTACGCGCGCGCGATAGAGGTTAATCTGCCGGACGCGCTGTTCGTACCGAACAGCCTGCTTAACCAGTTCCGCCGTGAAACGGCAGAGATGCTGGATGCAGCGCGTCTGGCCCAGTATCCGCGCGGCAGCCGTAAGGCCGAATCTGTTCCTGCGCCCGTGTATCCGGACACCCATCTATCCTTCCTCGCGAACGTTTACAACCACAAAGCGCGTGAATTCTATCATCGTCACGGCGTGCAGTTGATCGACGCGGCCTATGAAGCGCACGAAGAGAAGGGCGATGTGCCGGTGATGATCACCAAGCACTGCCTCCGCTTTGCTTTTAACTTGTGTCCTAAGCAGGCGAAAGGGAATATCAAGAGCTGGAAGGCGACCCCCATGCAGCTGGTTAACGGCGACGAAGTTCTGACCCTGAAGTTTGACTGCCGTCCGTGCGAAATGCACGTTATTGGTAAGATGAAAAACCACATCTTCAAAATGCCGCCGCCGGGCAGCATCGTCGCGTCCGTCAGCCCTGACGATCTGATGAAAACCCTGCCGAAGCGTAAAGGCAGTTAACTACCTTACGTGCGTGTCCGGTTTGCGCGATTTCTGCCACTGGTGGTGTTCGCGCAAACCCTCCGCCGACTCTTCTGCCGCACTGCGTAACTCGTCGCTGTCGGCCTCATGCCGCAGCTGATGTTCAACATTTTTTACCCATACGTATTCATGGCCTTTGTGCCCGGCCATAAGCTGGCCTGAAAACAGAGCACAAATAAGCAGGACGACAGATAACCCTTTTTTTAGCATGGTGTTCACCGCTGAATAACATTGCGGAATAAGCATGCCGATCGTTTCTTCGTGTTATTATTCTTTTATTCAAAGTACGGCAAAGAAAATGTCAAATACTGTTGGATCGGAATTCGTCTTAGGAAATTTCCTAAATATGATTGTGGCGTTGTAAACTACCTGTTCTGGTACTGAAAGAGACGTTTACTTTAAGGATAATCCTATATAATAGAGGTTCTCTGGCTAAGGAATGGGTCTTAATTAATGAAAAAAATAATCGCGCTTGCGCTCCTTGTGGCGGCCGTAGGGGCTACCGCAGGGTTGCGCTATATCGAGAATGGCGAACCAGAATATATTCAGTCCGCAGAAACCCGCGTTGGTTCCTATTTAACCAGCGACTACGGACGCGTAGCCTGTAATAGCAAAAAAGTAAATGAACAACGCTGGGAATTAGACTGCACGCATCAGGCTGGGGGAAAAACATTCCAGTTCGCGGTGTATCCCTCTGAAAAAGCACCCTATGGTGTCTCGCGATCGTTTTATCTCGAAGCCCTTAACGATGATGCAAAACAGAGCGCTGAGCAGGGTCTGATGCGCTATTTGCAAATCAACACCAGGTCGAGTTAATCCTTAATAAGGCTGTTGAGCTTTCGTTGAGGAAGCCGGTGTTAGTTTGTTCGAGATCCGCTGCCCGACCATGGAGTGTCGGGGACGTAGAGACCAAAATACAAATCTATCCATGCAAGCATTTACCGCCAGAAAATGGCGGTTTTTTTTGCCAACTCGCTTGTGCCATGCCCCTATGATCTCACCTGATAGTGTGACTGTACCAGTCCCGAAGGGAAGCTGCGGCTTGATACCAGGGTTAAATCAATATCCCGGGACAGCGTGCCAAAAAGCGGTTTTCCTGAGCCGAGCAGCACGGGTACGGTAGTGATAACAATATCGGCGACCAGCCCTTCGCGCAGGAAGGACTGTATCACCTGCCCGCCATCGATATAGACGCGATTTACGTTTTGTGCCGCCAGATCGCCGAGAACCTCTTTTGGCGTGTTGCGTGAGAACTGCACTTTGCCCTTCAGCGCCTCGGGCACGGGCGTCCCGGCCAGCTGTCGGGAGAGCACCAGCACGGGCCGGTCATAAGGCCATGCGTCAAAGGTCAGCACCTTTTCGTAGCTACCCCGGCCCATCACGATCCACTCTTTATCGGCGATGAATGCGTCATAGCCATGATCTTCTGTCGGGTCATCGCGCTGCAGCAGCCAGTCGATATCGTCATTTTCTCTGGCGATGTAGCCATCAAGACTGACAGCGATAAAAACGTGTGTGGTGACCATCAGGAGCTCCGTATTCAAACGTAATCGAAAAGACTGACCGTTTAGCGGCCAGCATCAGGGGGCGAAAACTGTTTACGATACTGGGCAGGCGAAAGCGCATACTGCTGGCGAAAATGATGGCGCAGCGTCGATGCCTGACCGAACCCGGTCTGTTCAGCAATGCTGTCGATGCTCAACCGACTGCTTTCCAGATAATCTTTCGCTCTCAGCAGGCGTTCATTGATCAGCCAGCGTGCGGGCGTCATCCCCGTCGCCGCCTCGAAGCGGCGCAGGAAGGTGCGCTGGCTCATACCGACCCGACGCGCCAGCGAGTCGAGGCTGTGCGGCTCGATAAGATGCTGGTGGAGATAGTCAAACAGCTGGCCCAGGCGCTGGCTCTCACGCAGCTGTGCCACCGGGCGGCTCAGCTGCTGCGGCTGCGAACCGTCACGGTGAGGGGGGATCACCAGCCGCCGCGCCACGCTGTTGGCGGTTTCCATACCGTAATCCCGCCGGACGACGTGCAGACAGAGATCGATCCCTGCCGCGCTGCCCGCAGAGGTCAGGATGTCTCCCTCGTCCTGGTAGAGCACGTCCTCAACCACTTCGATTTCAGGGTAGCGGGCCTTAAGCCCGTCAATATAGCGCCAGTGCGTTGTGGCCTTGCGGCCGTTCAGTAGCCCCGTAGCGGCCAGCACGAACACGCCCGAACAGATGGACAGCAGCTGGCACCCGCGCGCGCTGGCCTGGCGCAATGCCTCGCTGAGTGCGTCCGGAACCGGTGCATCCAGCCCGCGCCAGCCGGGAACCACGATCAGATCTGCCGACGCAAGCAGGCTCAAATCGCCATCAGTAACCATGCGGATCCCGCCGGTCGCCCGCAGTTCTCCGCTATCCACGCTCGCCACCGCAAAACGATACCAGTCGTCGCCCAGTTCCGGACGCGGCAGGCCAAAAATCTCCACCGCGACGCCAAACTCGAAGGTACACAGTCCGTCATAAGCCAGCACCACCACCTGCGGGCGGGAAATTTGTCTTAAGTTTGTCATCTTTTTGCTGTTTTCTGGCATAAGCAAGCGCATTCATGAGCTGAATTTGTGGATAGAGTAGTGTTAACACAAACGCCAAAGATGAGGAAGGATCATGAGCTATGTTACTGAATTTCCGGCTGCCGAGCCGCAGGAAGCCGTTACCCATTTTCTGCGTCGCCTGAGCGTCGAAACCGACTGCGCCGACGTGCATCATGCCATCGCCAATAATGAGCAGGACTTTGTGCTGCTGCACGTGGTGGGGAGCCCGGAACAGTTTGCCCGTCGCCATGTGCCGGGGGCACTGCATATGCCCTGGAGCCAGATTACCGCTGAGCGGATGTCCCAATGGCCGGAAGGGACGCTGTTTGTCGTCTACTGCGCGGGGCCCCACTGTAACGGGGCTGACCGAGCCGCGCTGAAGCTGGCGCGTCTCGGGCTGCCGGTCAAAATCATGCTTGGCGGCATTACCGGCTGGGAAGATGAGCGCTACGCGTTTGCCAGCCTGGCGTCCGTCGCCGCGCTGTGAATATGAATTTTTTTCAACACCCGTGAAATTTTCTCGTTTGCCGGAAGCGGTGAGGTATGACATCTTTTTTGGATATTTAGACATCCAGAAGTCTAAATATCCAAATGATGAATTATCACTGCCGGCAATTATCGCCGGCAGACTGAGGAGATTTCCATGCAACGACAGCACGCCCCTTACCGCGCCGACGTAGTCGGCAGCTTTTTACGTCCGGATGCCGTTAAACAGGCGCGCCTGAAGTTCGCCAGCGGCGAAATTGATGCCGGACAGCTTCGTGCGGTGGAGGACGAGGCCATTCGCCACGTCGTCGAGCAGCAGTGTGCGTGCGGCCTGCATGTAGTGACCGACGGTGAATTTCGCCGTGCCTGGTGGCACTTCGACTTCTTTGACGGTCTGCAGGGCGTTGAGCGTTACGATTCGCAGCAGGGCATTCAGTTCAACGGAGTACAAACCAAGGCCCACGGCGTTCGCGTGACCGGCAAGCTGGGCTTTGGCGACCACCCGATGCTGGAAGATTTCCGCTATCTGAAAAGCATCAGCGGCAATGCCCAGCCGAAGATGACCATTCCCAGCCCAAGCGTGCTCCATTTCCGCGGCGGGCGCAAAGACATCGACGCGACGGTTTACCCGGATCTGAACGACTATTTCGAGGACCTGGCGACCACCTGGCGCGACGCCATCCGCGCATTCTACGACGCGGGCTGCCGTTACCTGCAGCTGGACGACACCGTCTGGGCTTATCTCTGTTCGGACGATCAGCGCCGTCAGATCCGCGAGCGCGGCGATGATGCCGATGAGCTGGCGCAAATCTATGCCCGCGTGCTGAACAAGGCGCTGGAAGGCAAGCCGGAGGATCTGACCATCGGGCTGCACGTCTGCCGCGGCAACTTCCGTTCCACCTGGATTTCCGAAGGCGGCTACGAGCCGGTGGCGGAAGTGCTGTTCGGAACGGTTAACGTTGACGCCTTTTTCCTCGAATACGATAACGACCGCAGCGGGGATTTCGCGCCGCTGCGCTTCGTTCGTCCGGGCAAGCAGCAGGTGGTGCTGGGGCTGATCACCACCAAAAACGGTGAGCTGGAGAACCCGGAAGGCGTCAAGGCGCGTCTGGAAGAGGCAGCGAAGTACGTGGCGAAAGATCAGATTTGCCTCAGCCCGCAGTGCGGTTTTGCCTCGACAGAAGAGGGCAACAGCCTGAGCGAAACCCAGCAGTGGGATAAAGTCCGTCTGGTCACGCAGATTGCCAGCGAAGTCTGGTAAACCTTCCGGCACAGCGCTGCATTATAAAAGTGCAGTGCTGTGCCATTCTGAGTCGTTCTCTTTACATCCTGCACTCTGTTTCCTGCAATAGCGCATTTTTCATTCTGGCATCCTTTTTGCTCCTGCTTCGCTGACACCTTTATTTCCGCGTCCATGCCGTAACGGACGTTTTCGCACAGCGTTCTTTTTCAGGAGTGAAAATATGCAGCGTCGTACCTTATTAAAAGCCTTTGCGTTATCCGCGTCCGTCGCGGCGATGGGAATGAGTTTTGGCGTGCAGGCCGCCGATACCATCAAAGTGGGGATCATGCATTCTCTGTCCGGCACGATGGCCATCTCCGAAACCCCGCTGAAAGACGTCGCGCTGATGACCATCGATGAGATCAACGCCAAAGGCGGCGTGCTGGGTAAGAAACTGGAGCCGGTGGTGGTGGATCCGGCCTCAAACTGGCCGCTGTTTGCCGAGAAGGCGCGTCAGCTGTTGAGTCAGGATAAAGTGGCGGTGGTGTTCGGCTGCTGGACGTCGGTTTCGCGTAAATCGGTGCTGCCGGTCTTCGAAGAGCTGAACGGCCTGCTGTTCTATCCGGTGCAGTATGAGGGCGAAGAGATGTCGCCAAACGTCTTCTATACCGGCGCGGCGCCGAACCAGCAGGCCATTCCGGCGGTGGAATACCTGATGAGTGAGGACGGCGGCGGGGCGAAACGCTTCTTCCTGCTGGGCACCGACTACGTTTACCCGCGCACCACCAACAAGATCCTGCGCGCGTTCCTGCATTCGAAAGGGGTGGCGGATAAGGACATCGAAGAGGTTTACACCCCGTTTGGTCATAGCGACTACCAGACCATCGTCGCCAACATCAAGAAATTCTCCGCAGGCGGCAAAACCGCCGTGGTCTCGACCATCAACGGCGATTCCAACGTTCCGTTCTACAAAGAGCTGGCTAACCAGGGACTGAAGGCGACCGACGTCCCGGTGGTGGCGTTCTCCGTAGGTGAAGAAGAGCTGCGCGGGATCGACACCAAACCGCTGGTCGGCAACCTCGCGGCGTGGAACTACTTTGAATCCGTGGATAACCCGACCAACCAGGCCTTCGTCGCGGATTACAAAGCCTATGCGAAGGCGCACAAGCTGCCGAACGCCGATACCGTGGTGACCAACGACCCGATGGAAGCTACTTACGTGGGGATTCATATGTGGGCGCAGGCGGTGGAAAAAGCAGGCACCACCGACGTGGATAAGGTGCGTGCGGCGATGGCCGGTCAGTCGTTTAAGGCGCCTTCAGGCTTTACGCTCACCATGGATGCCACCAACCATCATCTGCATAAGCCGGTCATGATCGGTGAAATCGAAGGCAACGGCCAGTTCAACGTGGTCTGGCAGACGGAGCAGCCGGTACGTGCCCAGCCGTGGAGCCCGTTCATCGACGGGAATGACAAAAAGCCCGACCAGCCGATGAAAACTGCCAGCAACTAAGCCATCACCGCAGGGAGAAACGTCATGAACGCCATGCGCATGTTCATCGCTCTTGTATGGCTTTCCGGACTGCTGCCAGGGATGGCGCAGGCATCGGATGCCGATCGTTTTGTTGCCGCCAGCCGCAGCCAGCAGGCGGATTTACTCACGCAGTGGGCCGCCGCGCCGGATGCCGCACGGCTGCCGCTGCTTCAGTCTCTGCAAAAGGAAAACCTGTATACCGACAGCCAAAAGCACGCCTTTGCGCAGCGCAATGGTCAAATGGTTTCGCTCGGTGAAGCCCGTGTGGCCGAAGGGCAAACCAAAGCCGTTCGTCTGACCAACCGGCTGCGCGTGCTGGCCGCTACGGCCATCGCTACACATCAGCTGGTGAGTGACAGTGTCACAGAAAGACGAGCGGCGGCGCGTCAGCTTCAGCGGGATGCCCAGTCGGGGATGCTCGCTTTTCTCGAAAAGCGGGTAAACGATGAAACGGACGCTGTCGCACGCCAGGCGCTTTTACTGGCGGTGGCGAATCTCCAACTGGCCAGCCCGCAGGCAGAGGTGCGCCACAAGGCTGTCGAATTATTAGGCCAGTCAGACGATCCAGACGTTCAGTCCAGACTCACCCCGTTCACTCAGGTGCAGACCGAGCCGGACGCCAGCGTGCGCGCGGCCGCGCAGGAGAGTCTTAGCCAGATCCAGCATCGACTGATGTGGGGCGACCTGCTGGGCCAGGCGTTTATGGGGCTGTCCCTGGGATCGGTGCTGCTGCTGGCCGCGCTGGGGCTTGCCATTACCTACGGCCTGCTGGGCGTCATTAATATGGCGCACGGCGAGATGCTGATGCTGGGCGCGTACGCCACGTGGATGGTGCAGCAGGCGATGGCCGGGCTTGCGCCCCAGTGGCTGGCGCTCTATCCCGTTATCGCGCTGCCGGTGGCGTTCTGCCTGACGGCGGGCATCGGGATGGTGCTGGAGCGCACCGTGATCCGTCACCTGTATGGTCGCCCGCTGGAAACGCTGCTGGCAACGTGGGGGATCAGCCTGATGATTATCCAGCTGGTGCGCATGATGTTTGGCGCCCAGAACCTGGAGGTCGCCAACCCGGCATGGCTGTCCGGCGGGGTGCAGGTTTTTGCCAACCTGACGCTGCCGTGGAACCGCATCGTGGTGCTGGGCTTTGTGCTGATGGTGCTGTTCTTTACCTGGCTCATTCTGAATAAAACCCGTCTGGGGCTCAACGTGCGGGCGGTAACGCAGAACCGCAGCATGGCCGCCTGCTGCGGGGTACCGACCGGGCGCGTCGATATGCTGGCGTTTGGGCTGGGCTCAGGGATCGCCGGGCTAGGCGGCGTGGCGTTATCCCAGCTTGGGAACGTCGGGCCGGAGCTCGGTCAGGGTTACATCATCGACTCGTTCCTCGTGGTCGTTCTCGGTGGCGTGGGCCAGCTGGCAGGCAGCGTAGCCGCCGCATTTGGGCTGGGCATTTTCAATAAAATTCTTGAGCCCCAGATGGGGGCCGTACTGGGCAAGATTGTGATTCTGGTAGCGATCGTGCTGTTTATTCAGAAGCGTCCTCAGGGGCTGTTTGCGCTGAAAGGGAGGGTGATTGACTGATGAGCCAGCCGCTAACCTTAACGCTGGCGCGTAAAGCGCCGCGCGTCACGCAGATTGCAGGCAGCCTCCTGGTGGCATGTCTGCTGATATTACCGTTTTTCGCCTTGCTGCCTGCGACGCATCCGCTGGCGCTGTCGACCTGGATGCTGACGCTCATCGGCAAGATCCTCTGCTATGCCATCGTTGCGGTGGCGCTGGATCTGGTGTGGGGCTATGCCGGCATGCTCTCTCTTGGGCACGGCATCTTCTTCGCCCTGGGCGGCTATGCGATGGGGATGTACCTGATGCGTCAGGCGTCAGGCGACGGCCTGCCCGCGTTTATGTCGTTTCTCTCCTGGAGCGAGCTGCCGTGGTTCTGGTGGGGCACCCAGCACTTTGCCTGGGCGCTGGTGCTGATTGTGATGGTGCCGGGCCTGCTGGCGCTGGTGTTTGGCTGGTTTGCCTTCCGCTCAAAGATCAAAGGTGTCTACTTCTCGATTATGACCCAGGCGCTGACCTACGCGGGCATGCTGCTGTTCTTTCGCAACGAAACCGGATTTGGCGGCAATAACGGCTTTACCGGCTTCACTACGCTGCTCGGGTTTTCGGTGACGGAAACGGCCACCCGCATCGCGCTGTTCCTGGCAACCGTGCTGCTGCTGCTCCTGGCGTTGGGTACCGGATTTGCGCTGGCGAAGAGCAAGTTTGGCCGCATCCTGACCGCCGTTCGCGACGCCGAAAACCGCCTGACGTTTTGCGGCTACGACCCGCGCGGGTTCAAGCTGCTGGTATGGACGCTCTCTGCCGTGCTGTGCGGCCTGGCGGGGGCGCTGTACGTCCCGCAGGTGGGCATTATCAACCCCGGAGAGATGTCGCCGACCAACTCGATAGAAGCCGCCATCTGGGTGGCGCTGGGCGGGCGCGGCACGCTGGTGGGGCCGGTGATTGGCGCGGCGCTGGTCAACGGAGCGAAGAGCTTTTTCACCGTCGCCATGCCAGAGTACTGGCAGCTTTTTCTGGGACTGATTTTTATTGCCGTCACGCTGTTCCTGCCGCGCGGCGTCTACGGTCTGTTGCGTAAGGGAGAGAAATAATGCAGCCAACGGAAGGATTATTTACCCGCCAGTTGCCCGGCGATCGCTACCGGGAGCAGACTGACCCGGTGCTTCAGCTTGAGGCCATTAACGTCAGTTTTGACGGCTTTCAGGCCCTGACCGATCTCTCGCTGAATATCGGCGTGGGCGAGCTGCGCTGCGTGATTGGCCCCAACGGGGCCGGTAAAACCACGCTGATGGACGTCATTACCGGCAAAACGCGGCCAAAGAGCGGCAGGGCGATTTACGATCAGTCCATCGACCTGACCACGCTTGAGCCTGCGGCCATTGCCCGTCAGGGGATTGGTCGAAAATTCCAGAAGCCCACGGTCTTTGAAGCGCTGACGGTGTGGGAAAACCTCGAGATCGCCATGAAAACCGACAAATCCGTCTGGGCGAGCCTGCGGGCAAAACTCAACGGCGAGCAGCGCGACCGGATCGACGAAATGCTGGTGTTGCTGCGCCTTAGCAGCGAGCGCGATCGCCGCGCCGGGCTGCTTTCGCACGGGCAGAAACAGTTCCTGGAGATCGGCATGCTGCTGGTGCAGGACCCGCACCTGCTGCTGCTGGATGAACCCGCCGCCGGGATGACTGACGCAGAAACGGAATACACCGCCGAGCTGTTCAAAACCCTGGCGGGCAAGCACTCCCTGATGGTGGTGGAGCACGATATGGGCTTTGTTGAAACGATTGCCGACCACGTCACGGTGCTGCATCAGGGGCGGGTGCTGGCGGAGGGCTCGCTTCGCGAGGTGCAGGCCAACGAGCAGGTGATTGAGGTCTATCTGGGGCGCTAAGGAGCGATGATGTTACAGGTTAACGAACTGAATCAGTATTACGGCGGCAGCCATATCCTGCGCGGCGTGAGCTTTGAAGCCGTCACCGGCGAAGTCACCTGCCTGCTGGGGCGCAACGGCGTCGGGAAAACCACGCTGCTGAAGTGTCTTATGGGGCTGATCCCGGCGAAAACCGGGGAGGTCATCTGGCAGGGTAAAACGATCACCCACAGCAGGCCGCACCAGCGGGTGCAGTCTGGCGTGGCGTATGTCCCGCAGGGGCGCGAGATTTTTCCGCGCTTAACTGTGGAAGAGAACCTTCTGCTGGGGCTGTCGCGATTTCCCGCCCGCGAGGCGAAGCAGGTGCCTGACGAAATCTGGCAGCTGTTCCCGGTACTTAAAGAGATGAAGCATCGTCGCGGGGGCGATCTCTCGGGTGGGCAACAGCAGCAGCTGGCGATTGGACGCGCGCTGGCGAGCCGTCCGCAGCTGCTGATCCTGGATGAACCCACCGAAGGCATACAGCCATCCGTCATCAAAGAGATTGGCCATGTGATCCGCACCCTGGCAAACAGAGGCGACATGGCGATCCTGCTCGTTGAGCAGTTTTACGACTTTGCCGCAGAGCTGGCCGACAGCTATCTGCTGATGTCCCGTGGCACCATTATTCAGCGCGGGCGGGGTGAAAATATGGAGCAGGAGGGCGTTCGCGGGCTGGTTGCGATCTGAAATGTTATAATATAACATTCTCGTTCTTATAAAACGGAACGAGGGCGTTACTTTGGCTGCACATATTGGAAAATTTGCCATGACTCTGGGGGCGCTGCTGGTCAGCGGCCAGCTGTTTGCTCACTCGCACGGTCATCAGATGACCGAAGCGGAACAGAAGGCGGCAAACGGCGTGTTTGAGGATAAGGACGTGAAGGACAGAGCACTGTCAGACTGGGACGGGACCTGGCAGTCGGTTTATCCGTTCCTGCTGGACGGCTCGCTGGATCCGGTCTTCAGGCAGAAAGCGCAGAAGGAAAAAAGCAAAACCTTTGACGAGGTGAAAGCGTACTACCGTAAGGGATATGCGACGGACGTGGATGCCATCGGCATCGAAAATAACGTGATGGAATTTCATAAAGGCAAAGCGGTCAGCCGCTGTCAGTATGCTTACAGCGGCTACAAAATTCTGACCTATGCGTCAGGTAAGAAAGGCGTTCGCTATCTGTTTGAGTGTAAAGATGCCGACAGCAAGGCGCCTAAATTCGTGCAGTTCAGCGACCACACCATCGGACCGAAGGCCTCTTCGCACTTCCATATTTTCATGGGCAACACCTCCCACGAGGCGCTGCTGAAAGAGATGGATAACTGGCCGACCTATTATCCAAACGAGATGTACAAAGAGCAGGTGGTGGAGGAGATGCTGCACCACTAGGCTGTTGCTTTTGCCGGGTGGTGGCTTCGCCATACCCGGCACACGATTAGGGTTTGGTATGACCGGATACAAAGGTGACAGATCAGACCGGGAACATAGGTAACACTTTTTAGTCTATCCGGAGCACACTCTGGGTTTTTCGGTCATAGTACGCAAGCGTTATTCCGTTAAAGATGATGGCCTCAAGGCCATCATCTTGTTCTTCCAGCATGATGTACTCATCAGTCAGCGCTTCACTCAGGAACACCGTCCCCTTTTTCCCCATATAGAGTGTCCCCCTCGATTTCACCCTGTAGACCGTACCTCCTTCCGGATAAGCATATTCAGGAACCCTGCCATCCCAGTGACGGCCTGAAGGCTTCCACACCGTTCCGGGCGTTGCACCCGCCAGGGCTTCATGCGGCCTTTCGTAGTTAAACTCTTCCCGGTAGTCACTGAACCACCGCTGTTGTTCTTCCATCGTCATGAAGGTGTTGCCCTGTTTCACTGCACTTTTCAGCGAGCGGTGCATTCGCTCATGACGGCCGTTTTCTTCCGGATGCCCCTTTCTGATACGTTCCGGTCTGATGCCCAGCTTTATCAGCCAGACTGCAAGGCGACTTAACCCGGCGATACCTGTTCCCGCGAACGGCTGACCATTATCCGTTCTCAGGACTTCCGGCAGACCGTACTCCAGGAACGCATCCGTCAGGCACTGCCTGACGAAGGGCTCGCTCTCCCGGTCCGTTCCCCGGCAGCTCAGAAGATACCGGCTGTGATTGTCGGTCAGGGTGAAGGGATGGCAGTATTCCCGGCTCAGCAGCCTGAACTTGCCTTTAAAATCAGCACTCCAGACCTGATTGTTCTCACTGATGATGGTCAGAGGCTGCCGATTACCCGGTGTTCTGCGTTTTCGCTTTTTATCCGGAACCAGGCCTTCACGCTTGAGGATATCGCCGATAGTGCTGGCAGCAGGTACGGTAAAATCGACGTGATGATTGAGCAGCCACATCCGCAGTTTTTTAGGGCCCCAGTCAGGGTGTTTTTGACGCAGGGCAGTCAGGTGTCCGGCAATATCATCAGGAACCGTCCGGGAGTGGGAGTGTGGTGCACGCGATCGGTCAGAGAGAGATGACAGGTCAGAGGGGTCAAAACGCTGAAGCCATTTATAGCCGGTTTTACGGCTGATGCCAAAAAGGCGGCAAAGAGCGGAGAATGAGTCCGTACCTGCATGGCAGGCACGGATAAAATCAAGGCGTTGCATAGGTCGGGTCTCAGTCCAGGGCATAGCGAGTCTCCTCTTCTATGCCAGTTATAACTGTTACCCATGTATCCGGTCTAAAGTGTTACCCATGTTTCCGGTTCATACCTTTTGTAGGTCGGGTAAGCGCAGCGCCACCCGACACGCTATCTTCACTTTTCACGCTCATCCCGCGCAAAATCATCAGCCACGCCACAATAATCGCGGCCATCATAATCACAAACAGCGACCAGTGCGGCAGGTTGGTCAGGATAATACCGGTGATCATCGGGTTTGCCGCCGCGCCGAGCCAGCCCAGCGCCTGGGCTGAGAAATAGCTCGCCTTCATCCCCGGCGGGGCGATGTTGTCGATCAGCATGTATTCACCCGGTGCGTAGATAATCTCACCCAGCGTAAAGACGGCGGCGGCGATGCCCCAGTAAATCAGGTTCTCCCCGGAGAGCATAAAGCCCCCCAGCCCCAGGATAAAAAACAGCGTTGCGGCAGTCATTAAAGGCCGAATATTGCTGGCGGAGATCTTGCGCCCCAGCGCATACTGCAGCGTCACCACCACGGCGGCGTTAACGGGCAGCACCACGGCGACCACCTTCTGGGCAAAATCGCTGTCGGCATTGGCGGCCAGAACATACTGCGAAATGCAGCTGGCGAACGATCCGCCCACGTAAGACGCGAGCAGGCCGGAGAGGGTGAACCAGAACAGGGCGCGGTCTTTCAGCAGCACCGACGGCTGCCAGGGCATCTTCTCCTCGGCGGTATCCAGCGCGACGCTTTTCTGCACGAAGAAATGAATAAACCCGAGCGGCAGCGCGGCGCAGAAGGCAGCCAGCCAGAACGGCAGCTGCAGGCTGTACATTACCAGCAGGGTGCCAATGGGCGGCCCGATCGTCCAGCCAATGTTCAGGAAGCTGTAGTTCAGCGAGAAGACGCGCGCTTTCTGGCTTGCGGTGAGCACGTCGGAGAACCAGGCCTTCAGCACCGTCGAAAAGACGGAATAGGCGCAGTTGATCAGGGAAAAGAACAGCACCACCAGCGTGACGTTATCCACCAGCGGGATCGCGACAAAACCGGCGATAAAGGCCACGATCGCGATCAGCATGTAGCGCTTTTTATCAAACTTATCGGCCAGAATGCCAAATCCCAGGCTGAATACTACGCCAACGGTGAGCGCAATCGTCAGGGCATAACCAATATTCTCGACGTTCATATTAAACACGCGCGTGAGATAAATGGTCATGAACGGCAGCGTTGCCCCCCGACCGATGGTTAATAACAATGACGATGCCAGCAGCGCTGCGGTTGAGCGCCTGAGAGATGGTTTCATATTCCTGCCCGACAATTGCTTATGCTTTTTATGTTGTGTCCTAAAAGGAGTATCACGACATAAGGGGCTTGTATAGCTCCCGATTTATCCCTAAGTGCTTCAGCTCCCTGCCAGAAATAATGATCTTCTCGCGACACACTTTTTTCTGTTACCTTGAAGTGTTAACAAATTATTAATAATTCAGGGGCAGGGTATGACGCGTAAAGACGGGCTGCTGGCGTTGCTGGTGGTCGTGGTGTGGGGGCTGAATTTCGTGGTCATCAAGCTGGGGCTGCACAACATGCCCCCGCTGATGCTGGCCGGTTTGCGTTTTATGCTGGTGGCGTTCCCGGCGCTCTTTTTCGTCGCCCGTCCAAAGATTCCGTTAAAACTGCTTTTGGGCTATGGCCTGACCATCAGCTTTGGCCAGTTCGCGTTTCTCTTCTGCGCCATTAAGTTCGGGATGCCGGCCGGTCTTGCCTCGCTGGTGTTACAGGCGCAGGCGTTCTTTACCATTATTCTCGGCGCCTTCGTGTTTGGCGAACGTTTACAGGGCAAACAGCTGGCGGGGATCGCGCTCGCGGTGTTTGGCGTGCTGGTGCTGATTGAAGCCAGCCTGAACGGTCAGAACGTGGCGCTGCTCGGGTTTATGCTCACGCTGGCGGCGGGGCTGAGCTGGGCCTGCGGCAATATCTTCAACAAGCTGATTATGCAGCACGAGGCGAGGCCTCAGGTGATGTCCCTGGTGGTCTGGAGCGCGTTGATCCCGATAATCCCGTTTCTGGCGGCGTCGTTTATTCTGGATGGCCCGGAGGTGATGCTGAACAGCCTGGTCGACATCGATCTGACCACGATCCTTTCTCTTATCTATCTGGCGTTTGTCGCCACCATCGTGGGCTACGGGATCTGGGGCTCGCTGCTGGGGCGCTATGAGACCTGGCGCGTCGCGCCGCTGTCTTTGCTGGTTCCGGTGGTTGGGCTTGCCAGTGCGGCGATACTGCTGGATGAAACGTTAAGCGTGCTGCAGCTGCTCGGCGCCGTGCTGATCATGGCCGGTCTGTACATCAACGTGTTTGGTCTGCGTGTACGTCGGGCGGCGCGGGTGAGTGGAAAGGCATAAAAAAAGCCCCGCGTATGCGGGGCAAAAACGAATCAGAGGCCGCGCCGATTATAATAAGGCACGCCTAATTCGTCGGATTTGTCGCTACCAGCACCCATATGGTTGAAATCAAAAGGTGACTGGTCATGTGCTGACGGCAAAATCATCGTGTCACGATTATTTTGCTGCGTTGCACCTGGGGTTTGCTCCGCGAAGGTCTGGCTGGAAAACAGCACCAGCAAGGCGAGGGCGGCGGAGGCGGTAACGTTCATTTTTTCCTCGGTTACGTCTGTTACAGGCGATGTTTAACTACAGTGTTTTAACGGATACAGATAACGGGATTCACCCGGTACGCTGGTGATTCGGTACTTATGAGGCGGCACGTCAAAGTAGTTCTTGAACGTACGCGTCAGGGTTTGCTGTGATTCAAATCCGTAACGCTCCGCCAGATAAAGGATCGGCTCATTGCTTTCTTTCAGTTTCTGGGCAATTTCCGTCAGTTTGCGGCTGCGAATATATTGACCTAATGAATGACCGGTCTCTTTTTTGAACATCCGTTGCAGGTGCCATTTGGAGTAACCTGAACGCTCAGACACTTTTTCAAGGGAGAGCGGCGATTCCAGGTTATCTTCGATCCAGTCCAAAATGCTATGAATAGTGATAGCGTCAGTATTGCGTCTGGACATCGTCATACCTCTTTTTCTGTTTACGGCAGTATTTTCTTCAGCAAAAGCTCAAGGGTTGCCACTTCATCTGCCGTTAAGTTTTTTGTTAGTTCCTGATGCAGTGTTTGTCCTACTAATTGATGACATTGCTCGCACATAGCCGCGCCATCGCTGGTGAGCCTGACCAGTACGCCGCGTTTGTCATTTGGGTTAGGGCTTCGTTCTACCCATCCTTTGCAGACGAGACGATCGAGCATGCGCGTTAACGCACCCAGATCGACAGAGAGCACCTTTTTCAGCTCAACCGGCGTGATACACCCTTCGCAGCGAATGGAGCACAGCACTTTGAACTGTGTTGCGGTGATATCCAGCGGTGACAGATAGTCATTGAGCAGGCGATCTTTTTTCTGGTTAACCATATGAATAAGACGACCCAGTGGAACAACGTCGTTGAAGATATCACTGGTGTTTTTCACAATGGTTGCCCTGGCAAGTAGTTTAGTCACGGCAGATATTATTGCTCAGGCAAGTATAAGTCAACTGAATGAATCGGCCGATGCCACGAATTGCTAAAACGTTTCATGAACTTTATTTGAAAGCTTGTAAATCATATAGATAACTGCTGGTTATCATTACCTTAAGAAAATAATCGTTACGTTGCGCTGATGGCTGAGCGTCACACTTTCACCCTATAATTGCGATGTTAAATGTGGATAAGGACAACGACGCACTATGTTGGATTTGATTAAAGCAATTGGGCTTGGGCTGGTGGTACTGCTGCCGTTGGCTAACCCGTTAACGACGGTGGCGCTTTTCCTCGGGCTGGCAGGGAATATGAACAGCGCCGAGCGCAATCATCAGTCGATGATGGCTGCCGTGTATGTCTTTGCCATCATGATGGTGGCCTATTACGCCGGGCAGCTGGTGATGAATACCTTCGGGATTTCCATCCCTGGCTTGCGTATCGCCGGGGGGCTGATCGTGGCCTTTATCGGCTTCCGCATGCTGTTCCCGGCGCAAAAGGCGCACGAGTCGCCCGAGGCGGCCAGTAAATCCGAAGAGCTGGAAACCGAACCGAGTGCCAATATCGCCTTTGTACCGATTGCCATGCCGAGCACGGCGGGGCCGGGTACTATCGCGATGATCATCAGCTCCGCGTCGACGGTGCGCGACAGCGCAACCTTCCCGGACTGGGTGCTGACGGTTGCGCCGCCGCTGATTTTTGCGATTATCGGGCTTATCGTCTGGGCGTCGCTGCGCAGCTCTGGCGCCATTATGCGCTGGGTAGGCAAGGGCGGGATTGAAGCCATTTCGCGGCTGATGGGCTTCTTGCTGGTTTGTATGGGCGTGCAGTTTATTATTAACGGCGTGCTGGAGATTATTAAGACCTACCATTGAGTTTATTGCCGGGTAAGGCGAAATCGCCACCCGGCATAAACAAACCTCACCCGTGCTGCCCCTGTTCCTCCAGCGCCACCGGCCACTTGCGGAAGATGAGTACCGACCAGATCAGCGCCACCAGGGCCGGAATGGCTCCCAGATAGCCAATCGCCGACATCGACACGTGCAGGCTAATCTGATTTCCCACCAGCGCCCCCGCGCCAATCCCCAGATTGAATATCCCCGAGAACAGCGACATCGCCACGTCCGTGGCATCCGGCGCCAGGGCCAGGACTTTCACCTGCATGCCGAGACCAATAATCATAATCGCTACGCCCCAGAACAGGCTCAGGATCGCCAGATGGCTTTCGCTGCCTGACGCAGGCAGCAGCAGCACCAGGCACGCCAGCAGCAGGCCGATGGCACTGCTCACAAGCAGGGAGGCATGCTGGTTACCCAGTTTGCCAAACAGCACGCTGCCAATAATGCCCGCGCCGCCGAGGATGAGCAGTAAGAGGGTGGCAAAGTTAGCGCTAAAGCCCGCGACCATCTGCACAAACGGCTCAATGTAGCTGTACGCCGTGTAATGCGCGGTGACCACGATAACGGTGAGCAGGTAGATACTCAGCAGCGCCGGGCGACGCATCAACAGCGGCAGGCTTTTCAGCGAACCGGAATGTTCGCTCGGCAGCGCGGGCAGCAGCTTAATCAGACACACCAGCGTCACCAGCGCGCCCATGCCGATGGCGAAGAAGGTGGTACGCCAGCCGAAGTATTGTCCCACGATGCGGCCAATGGGCAGCCCCAGCACCATTGCCAGCGCGGTACCGGTGGCAATCAGGCTCAAGGCCTGGGCGCGTTTACCCGCCGGCGCGAGTCGAATAGCCAGCGACGCGGTAATCGACCAGAACACCGCGTGGGCAAAAGCGATGCCGATGCGGCTAATGACCAGCACCGTAAAATTCCACGCCATAAACGACAGGACGTGACTGGCAATGAACAAAGTAAACAGACCGATCAACAGCCTGCGCCGCTCCATCTGGCTGGTCAGCAGCATAAACGGCAGCGACATCAGCGCCACGACCCAGGCGTAGATGGTCAACATAATGCCCACCTGCGCCGTTTCCATCTGGAAGCTTTCGGCTATGTCAGACAACAGCCCAACCGGAACAAATTCTGTGGTGTTAAAAATAAACGCGGCAATGGCCAGCGTGACCACGCGTAGCCACGCAACTCTGCGGGAAACTGTGTTCGTTGTCATAGGGATGTGGAGATACGTTGCTGGAAAGAAGAGGAGACGATCTTAAAACGTTGAACGGCGAAAACTCAACCATTATGTGACGCAGATCTCAATATTTACTTTATGAAAGCGGTAGCCGGAGGCACTGTTTTCATTGAATATAAAAGTACAACACAACAAAAACAGGCGGTAAGACAATGCAGGAGATTGATTTTTATCTGGTAGATGCGTTCAGCAAGAGCGCTTTTGGCGGCAACCCGGCGGCGGTTTGCCCGCTGAAAGCGTGGTTACCCGATGAGACGCTACTGAAAATGGCGCAGCAGCATAATCAGTCGGAAACCGCATTTTTCGTCTGCACTAAAGGCGGCATTGAGCTACGCTGGTTTACCACGCTCGCCGAAGTCAATCTTTGCGGTCATGCTACCCTTGCTGCCGCGTACGTTCTGTTTAATGAACTGAATTACCCCGACTCACGGATCCACTTTGACACTGCGTCCGGTCGCCTGACGGTCAGCCGGGAGGGAGAGTGGATGACGCTGGACTTCCCGGCGTGTCCGACCTGTGAAGAGACGCCGCCGCCGGAGATGCTTGCGGCGCTAGGTATCCGCGATTACGTTGAAGCCCGTAAGGGCCGCGCCTGGGTGATTGTGCTGGAAAACCGCCAGCAGGTTGAAGCGCTTGAGCCGCGCTTTTCGGCGATGACGCCGGGCGAGCATAAGGTGAGCGTGACGGCACCGGGCGAAGGGGAGTATGACTTTGTCAGCCGCTTCTTCTCGCCGGGCGTTTCCGTTCCGGAAGATCCGGTCACCGGATCCGCGCACACGATGCTGATCCCCTACTGGAGCGAAAAGCTGGGGAAAACGGCGATGTTTGCCCGTCAGGTCTCGGCGCGCGGCGGGGATGTACGCTGCGAGCTGCGAGGGGAGCGCGTAATGATGAGCGGTCAGGCGTCATGCTACCTGAAAGGCACTGTGTATCTGCGCTAAAACTGATAACAAGAGAGGAAGAGACAATGCGGGAAATTGATTTTTATCTGGTGGATGCCTTCAGCGACAAAACCTTTGGCGGCAACGCCGCGGCGGTATGTCCTCTGGAAGAGTGGCTGCCCGACGAGACGCTTCTCAAGATGGCGCAGCAGCATAACCAGTCTGAGACCGCCTTTTTTGTGCGAACAGACGGTGGGTTTGAACTGCGCTGGTTTACCACGCTGCATGAAATTAACCTCTGCGGCCATGCGACCCTCGCGGCATCACACGTCATTTTTGAGTATCTGGACTACCCACATACGGAAATTCACTTTACCACGCGCTTCGTGGGCGAGTTGACGGTCAAACGCAGCGGCGACTGGCTGACGCTGAACTTCCCCGCGTGGTCGACGGAAGCCGTCGATAACCCGCCGCCGGCGCTGTTTAGCGCGCTGGGCATCCCGGCGGCGAAAGAGGTGCGCGTCGGGCGAGATTATATGGTGGTGCTGGAGAGCCAGCAGCAGGTGGAGGCGTTAACGCCTGATATTGGCGCGATGGTACCGCTGGATAAAATGGTCTGCGTGACCGCGCCTGGCGAGGGTGAATATGACTTCGTCAGCCGCTTCTTCTGCCCGGGCGAAGGGGTACCGGAAGATCCGGTTACCGGGTCCACGCACAGCATGCTGATCCCTTACTGGAGCGAAAGGCTGGGTAAGACGTCGCTGAACGCCCGCCAGGTGTCGTACCGCGGCGGGGATCTTCGCTGTGAACTGAAGGGCGACCGCGTGCTGATTGGCGGCCAGGCAACGCTGTATCTGAAAGGGCGTGTCTTTTTGCGCTAGCCGGACGGCGTATAAGTTAATACTATGATGCACCCAGGCAGGCCTGCGCTATGTTGAAATAAAAACAACAAGGAGCCTGCCATGTATTCCATTACCTCTGAATCTGCCCGCCATCCGGACATTACCAGACTGATCGCGGCGCTTGACCGCTATCAAAGCGAACTCTATCCCGCCGAAAGTAATCATCTGCTCGATCTGGCTGCGCTGCCGGAAACGTCGCTGATCCTGATGATCGTCCGCGACCAGCAGCTTCAGGCCGTCGGCTGCGGCGCCATCGTGCTCAACGGGGGCGGAACGGGAGAGATGAAGCGGGTCTATATCGATCCGGCCCATCGGGGCCAGCATCTCGGTGAGACGCTGCTGGCCGCCCTGGAAGACGAGGCCCTGAGCCGTCATTGCCACACGGTGCGGCTGGAAACGGGCATTAAGCAACGCGCTGCGGTTCGTCTCTATGAACAGTGCGGATACGAACTGCGTCCGGCCTTTGCCCCCTACGTTGACGACCCGCTCAGCCTGTTTATGGAGAAGGCGCTGGTTGAAGACGTTCGTTTAGCAGCGCTATAAACGCCTCCAGCTGGCGGGTCATCGCCCCGCGACGCCACACCAGCCAGGTGGTGAGCCAGCGCCAGTTTTCCGCCAGTGGCCAGGCTTCAACCTGATGATGGCCCGGCATACTTTCCAGCATTGAGCGCGGCATCAGGGCAATGCCTGCACCCGCAATGACGCAGGCGAGCATGCCGTGGTAGGACTCCATCTCATGAATGCGACCGGGCGTGGCTCTGTCCGCATGAAACCAGCTTTCAAGGTGTCGACGATACGAGCAGTTCGCGCGAAAGGCATAAACGTCGCTGCCGCTCACCTGCGCGGCGCGCGTGACCTCCGCCTGCCCGGCAGGTGTGACCAGCATCATCTCTTCCCTGTAGACCGGCATCCCCTCCAGCTCCGGGTGCGACAGCGGTCCGTCGACAAAAGCGGCGCTCAGGGTTCCCTCCAGTACGCCGTCAATCATCGTCCCGGATGGCCCGGTAGAAAGGGCAAACTGGATGCGCGGATAGCGCTGGTTAAACTGCGCCAGCGTCTCGGGGATGCGCACGGCGGCGGTGCTCTCCAGCGCGCCGAGGGCAAACAGCCCCTGCGGCTCATCGCCCGCGACGACCATGCGCGCTTCATCCACAAGCGCCAGAATCTGCCTGCTGTAGCGCAGGAAGTTATGCCCGGCGGGAGATAAGCGCAAACGCTGGTTCTCACGAATAAACAGCTCAACGCCAAGATCGGCCTCCAGCTGGCGGATGCGGGTCGTCAGGTTCGAGGGAACGCGATGCACCTTCTGTGCCGCCTGGGTGATGCTGCCCGTCTGCGCGACGGCGTTAAACATTTCAAGCTGGGTTAAATCCATAGCATTCTCGTTTCGTGAATAAGGTGGTCAGTATTATTCATTTTTAAGAAATAGCAGAGTGAGCCACACTTAATCAACCGTAATGCGTGGAGAACATCATGAAATATTCATCTGCTACACATGCCCTGTCAGTTAACCCGGCTACGGGCGAAACGCTCGCCGCCTGTCCGTGGGCGACGCAGGAAGAGGTTGAACGTGCCATCGCGCTGGCTGATGCGGGCTTTCGTCAGTGGCGGTGCGAAAGCGTTGCCCACCGGGCGCAGAAGCTGCGCGATCTCGGCGCCGCGCTGCGCGGCCGTGCGGAAGAGATGGCCCGGATGATGTCCCGCGAGATGGGAAAACCCATTCAGCAGGCGCGGGCGGAAGTGGCGAAATCAGCGGGTCTGTGCGACTGGTATGCCGATCATGGCCCGGCGATGCTGCATGCGGAACCTACGCTTGTGGAAAACCACAACGCGGTCATTGAATACCGTCCGCTGGGGCCGATTCTGGCGGTAATGCCCTGGAACTTCCCGCTCTGGCAGGTTCTGCGCGGCGCGGTGCCGATCCTGCTGGCAGGTAATAGCTATCTGCTCAAACATGCGCCGAACGTGCTCGGCTCGGCGGAACTTATCGCGCAGATTTTTGCAGATGCCGGTTTTCCTGAAGGGGTGTTCGGCTGGGTGAATGCCACCAATGACGGCGTAAGCCAGGCGATTAACGATCGCCGCATTGCGGCGGTGACTGTCACCGGCAGCGTGCGCGCCGGGGCCGCCATTGGCGCGCAGGCGGGCGCTGCGCTGAAAAAATGCGTACTTGAGCTGGGTGGCTCCGACCCGTTCATCGTACTCAACGATGCCGATCTGGACCTTGCCGTGAAGGCGGCGGTAGCAGGGCGCTACCAGAATACCGGGCAGGTGTGTGCGGCGGCCAAACGCTTCATTGTGGAAGCGGGTATTGCGGATACCTTTACCCGACGCTTCGTTGACGCCGTCGCCGCGTTAAAGATGGGCGCGCCGGAAGAAGAAGAGAATTACCTTGGCCCGATGGCGCGCTATGACCTGCGCGATGAACTGCATCAGCAGGTGCAGGCGAGCCTGGCAGAAGGGGCAACGCTGCTGCTGGGCGGAGAGAAAATCAGCGGCGACGGGAATTATTACGCGCCTACCGTGCTGGCGAACGTCACTCCGTCGATGACAGCCTTCCGCCAGGAGCTGTTTGGTCCGGTTGCGGCCATTACGGTCGCGAAAGATGCGGATCACGCCCTCACGCTTGCCAACGACAGCGACTTCGGTTTGTCTGCGACGGTCTTTACCGCTGACGCAGCGCTTGCGGATAAATTCTCTCGCGAGCTGGAGTGCGGCGGGGTGTTTATCAACGGTTACAGCGCCAGCGACGCGCGCGTGGCCTTTGGTGGCGTGAAGAAGAGCGGTTTTGGCCGCGAGCTTTCTCATTTCGGGCTGCATGAATTCTGTAATGTGCAGACGGTGTGGAAGAACAGAGTGTAATTTATCGCCCGGCGGCGCCGCGCTTGCACCTCAGGCAAGACGGCGTCGCCTGTCATTTTTCTGAAATGGTTCTGTCATTTTCGTTTCGTAGACTCGCACGCGTCTAACGTCTTGTTACTGAAGAAAATTATGAACCTAACGCAAATTTTTCGTCGTATTGCGCAGCGTCTTATCCCTCGCCAGTTTGGCCTGCTGACGGGTATCTTCTGCATCATTGGCCTTTTCTCCGCGCTGCAGCTCTCCTCATCCTTTCTGCTTAACGCCTCCCTGAAGGAAGCTCAGCGCAATGAACGGCAAAACCTGCTGGCGTATCAGCAGCAGAGCAAGCTGGATCTGGCGCGCGTCTCACTGCTGGCGGCGAGCGATCTGCTCAACCGCTCCGGCGTCTGGTTTATGCAGGATAAAGAGACAGGCTCGGAAGGAAGCTGGCACAGCCTGATGGACGACGCACAAAAGTCGCTGGCGGTTTCTCAGCAGGCATGGAAGGCCTGGCTGGCGCTCAGCCCGCCAAAAGATGAGGCGTTGATTAACAGTTACCAGCTTTTCTACGATGCCATTAAAGAGCAATCGGAAGCGCTTGTCAGAACCAACTCCATTGATGCCTTCTTTGCCGTGCCGGCGCAGGCGTTTCAGACCGACTTTAACGACAACTACGCGCGCTATCAGCAGGCCAGCGAGAAGCAGGCCATGCAGGGGCGTCAGGCCCTGATGGCGCAGCTCTCCGGTCTGCAAACGCTGTTCCTGCTAGCGCCTGTTCTGCTGCTCGCCATCGCCGTAGCGGTCTGGTTCGGCATGTCCCGTTGGGTGATTACGCCGCTGCGTCGCCTGATTGCGCATATTAACCGAATGGCGGCCGGGGATCTCTCCGGCACGCCGCCCGATGTTATGCGTTTTAACCGGGAGACCGGGCAGCTCAGCGACAGCGTTGCCACCATGCAGCGCGGCCTTCAGCAGCTGGTGACCCAGGTCAGCCACGCCACAGCCACGATGGTGGAGAACATTGGCTCCCTCGCAGAGGGAAACCAGAAGCTGTATCAGCAGTCGGCGCGTCAGGCAAAAGAGCTGGAGGAGGTGACAACACATATCGCGGCGCTGGAAACCCACGTGGAAGGCAATACCGGCTATGCCCGGCTCGCCAGCTCGCGTGCGGATGAAGCGCGTCAGGCCGCGGTGGGCGGCGACCAGATGATGTCGACCGTGAATGCGTCCATGCAGGCGATCGTCGAGCGATCTTCAGAGATGCGCGGGATCGTGGCGATGATCGACAGCGTGGCGTTTCAGACTAACATTCTGGCGCTGAACGCCGCCATTGAGGCCGCCCATGCCGGAAACCAGGGGCGAGGGTTTGCCGTTGTCGCGCGGGAAGTCGGGCTTTTGGCCAGAAAAAGCAGCCATTCGACGCAGACCATTCAGGAGCTTATTAACCGCTCGCTGCAGGGCATTGAAGACGGTTCTCGTGCCGTTAACCTGATGGAAGAGAATCTGCAGCAGGTCACTGGGCTTGTGGGGAATTTAAGCAGTTTGCTGAATGAGATCTCAACCGCCACGCTCAGCCAGGGAGAGAGTATTCACCAGATGACGCGCCAGCTTCAGGCGCTGAATCAGGTCTCCCGCCAGACGGATTTGCTGGTTTCTGACGCCTCGGAAGCCTCAGAACGCCTGCAAAAGCAGTCCGATCTTTTATTGCAGGCCGTTTCGCGTTTTCGTCTTAGCGCCTGACGCAATACATTAGCCTCTGTTATACTCGCAGCCCGTTTTAGCCTGAGGGCAAGGAGCAATAAGAGTGGCTGCGGTCATCCATAATGAGATGCTGGACGAGATTCTGGCGCAGGTTCGTCCGTTATTGGGAAAGGGTAAGGTTGCCGACTATATACCGGCCCTTGCCTCGGTGAGCGGGAATAAGCTGGGCATCGCTATCTGTACCATAGACGGACAGCGATACCAGGCCGGCGATGCGACTGAACGTTTCTCCATTCAGTCCATTTCTAAAGTGCTGAGTCTGGTCGCGGCGATGCGCCAGTACGAGGAAGAGGAGATCTGGCAGCGCGTGGGGAAAGATCCGTCCGGCCAGCCTTTTAACTCACTGCTTCAGCTCGAAATCGAGCAGGGTAAACCGCGCAACCCCTTTATCAATGCCGGGGCGCTGGTGGTCTGCGATATGCTGCAAAGCCGCCTCAGCGCACCGCGTCAGCGAATGCTTGAGATCGTGCGTCAGCTCTCGGGCGTGGACGACATTGCCTACGATTCGGTGGTGGCGCGCTCGGAGTTTGAACACTCCGCCCGCAACGCGGCTATTGCCTGGCTGATGAAATCCTTCGGCAATTTCCACAACGATGTGGCGACCGTGCTGCAAAACTACTTCCATTACTGCGCCCTGAAGATGAGCTGCGTTGAGCTGGCCCAGACGTTTCTGTTCCTTGCGCACCAGGGGCACGCGCCGCATCTCGATCAGGAGGTTGTTTCCCCGCTTCAGGCGCGTCAGGTCAATGCTCTGATGGCAACCAGCGGCATGTATCAGAACGCCGGCGAGTTTGCCTGGCGGGTTGGCCTTCCGGCCAAATCGGGTGTTGGTGGCGGAGTGGTGGCGATTGTGCCGCATGAAATGGCGATTGCCGTCTGGAGCCCGGAGCTGGACGAAACGGGAAATTCACTTGCCGGCGTGGCAGTTCTGGAGAAGCTGACCCAACGTCTTGGACGTTCCGTATACTGATGTCTGACCTGGATCCTCTCTTTTCCCGTCTGGCGCGATCGACGTTTCGCTCGCGCTTTCGCCTGGGCAATAAGGAACGGCAGTACTGCTGGGACAAAGGCTCCGAAACCATTGACCAGCATGCCGCCGATTTTGTCGCTAAACGCCTTGCACCGGCGCAGCCCGCAAACGACGGTAAGCAGACGCCCATGCGCGGCCATCCGGTGTTTATCGCCCAGCATGCCACCGCGACCTGCTGTCGGGGTTGTCTGGCAAAATGGCATAGCATTCCCCAGGGCGTGCAGCTGAGCGCGCAGCAGCAGCACTATATCGTCAGCGTTATCCACCACTGGCTGGTGATACAGATGAACGCCCAAAAATGATAATTAATGCGTTCTGCTCTTAACGCCATCGGGCATTCCAGCCTCGCGCCCGGCTGGCGGACGAGCAAATCGTCATAAGGCATTGACGTAAAAATGGATAGCGGCTTAACAGGATGTCGAACACTGACAATGTCTCTGTTTAAGCTACGCTTTGAGTAACGCTTTACGTCAGGAGACATTATGAAAGCACCTGCAACACCTGAAAATGAAATGGACAGACTTAACGCGCTGCGCGAATCGGGTCTGCTTGAGATTGACAGTTCCCCGGCGTTTGACCGCTTAACGCGTCTGGCAAAACGCTTTTTCCAGGTACCGCTGGCAATGGTCAACCTTATTGATGAGCATACGCTGATCGTTAAGTCGGCTGATGGGCAGGCACCCGGTTCCGTTCCGCGTAATATCTCATTTTGTGGTCATACTATCCTCACCGAAGCACCGCTAATTGTGGGGGATATGCTTCAGGACGATCGTTTTGCAGATAACCCGCTGGTGGCCGGCGAACCTCGCGTGCGGTTTTACGCAGGCTTTCCGCTGCGCCTGCGCAACGGCGCAAGCGTTGGCTCGCTTTGCCTGATTGACTACGCACCGCGGGAGTTCTCAGCGGCCGATCTCGCCGTGCTGGGGGATTTGGGCGCGCTTGCTGAAGACGAGTTTGCGGCAATCAGCGCGGCGACAACCGATGAATTGACCGGATTATTCAACCGACGGGGCTTTAACCAGCTGGTGCGCTTCACGCTCTCCATAGCCCGACGCCGGGCTGAGCCGTTAACGCTCGGCTGGCTGGATCTGGATCGGTTTAAGGAAATTAACGATCGCTACGGGCACGAAGAGGGGGATAAGGCTTTAAAAACCATGGCGCAGTTGATGCGCGCCTCTTTCCGCGAAGCGGATCTGCTGGTTCGTTTCGGCGGCGATGAGTTTGCCGTGCTGTTTGCCGATACGGATGAGAAGGGCGCGTGGATTGCCATGCAGTATCTCGCCGAGCAGGTCGAAAACTACAATGCGCGCAAGCTACATCCGTGGTCGCTTATGTTCTCCTGGGGGCTCAGCGAATTCGATCATAACAGCAACGACCTGCAGCAGTGGCTCAAAGATGCCGATGAAAAAATGTATGCCATGAAGCAGCAGCGGCAGCGGGCCAGGTAACATAACAAAACCGTATGGCCGTTTCGTTTGCGTTAATAAAATGTTAAATGCAAAGTGAGGGTATTCAACGTAAGGACTCAACAATGAATACCCCACTGCAAATTAAAATCCTCACCCGGGACGATATTCTCACCCATCTTGATGCGCTGTCCGAAATCCTCGAAAACTGCGTTAACGGCGGCGCATCCGTCAGCTTCATGCTGCCTTTTAGCCCAGAAAAGGCCCGTTCATTCTGGCTCAGAATAGCTGACAGCGTAGGGCGCAACGAGCGCGTTGTGCTGGCCAGTATCGATCCGCAGGAGGGCGTTATCGGCACGGTGCAATTGATTACCGACCAGCCGGAAAACCAGCCACACCGTGCGGATGTGGCAAAGCTGCTGGTTCATGAAAAGGCTCGGCGTAAAGGAGCCGCAATGGCACTGATGGAAGCGCTGGAGGCTGAGGCCCGGTCAAGAGACATTTCGGTTCTGGTGCTCGATACCTCCACCGGCAGCGGCGCGGAAACCTTCTACCAGCGTGCCGGCTGGCAAAAGGTCGGTGAGATCCCACGCTACGCCCTGATGCCGGACGGCGCCATGACGGCCACGTCGGTGTTCTATAAATTCCTGTAATTATTTCACAACCACGCCCGGGATTGATCGAAACAGGGTTTCTGGTCGTAAAGTTTTGATAAGTTATTGTACCAATCTTATCAGGCTGTATGACTAATCATAAAAGGAACCCCCTTGTGAACACGCTCAACCGTCGTGATTTTCCCGGTGCGCAGTACCCCGAACGCATCATTCAGTTTGGTGAAGGCAATTTCCTGCGTGCGTTTGTCGACTGGCAAATTGACCTCTTGAATGAACATACCGATCTCAACGCCGGTGTGGTTATCGTTCGTCCTATTCAGAGCGACTTCCCGCCCTCGTTAAGCACACAGGATGGGTTGTACACCACCATCATTCGTGGCCTGAATGAGCAGGGCGAAGAGGTGAGCGACGCTCGACTTATCCGCTCCGTTAACCGTGAAATCAGCGTCTACGACGATTACGACGCATTTCTGAAGCTGGCCCACAACCCGGATATGCGCTTTGTTTTCTCGAACACCACCGAAGCCGGCATCAGCTACCACGCGGGGGATAAGTTCGACGATGCCCCTGCGGTGAGCTATCCGGCGAAGCTGACGCGGCTACTGTTTGAGCGCTTTAGCCACTTCAACGGCGCTCCTGACAAAGGCTGGATCATCATTCCGTGTGAACTGATTGACTACAACGGTGACGCATTGCGTGAACTCGTGTTGCGCTATGCGCAGGAGTGGACGCTGCCTGCCGCCTTTATCCAGTGGCTAAACGAGGCGAACAGCTTCTGCTCAACGCTGGTTGACCGCATCGTGACCGGTTATCCGCGCGACGAAGCGGCCACGCTGGAGGCTGAGTTGGGGTATCACGACGGGTTCCTGGATACGGCTGAACACTTCTATCTGTTTGTTATTCAGGGGCCTGAATCTCTTGCCCGCGAGCTGCGCCTGGATCAGTATCCGCTAAACGTGCTAATCGTGGACGACATCAAGCCCTACAAAGAGCGCAAAGTCGCCATCCTGAACGGTGCGCACACGGCGCTGGTGCCGGTGGCATTCCTGTCCGGGCTGGATACCGTGGGCGAGGCGATGAACGATGCAGCGATCTGCGCATTTGTCGAAAAAGCGATTTATCACGAGATAGTCCCGGTCCTCGATCTGCCCCGTGACGAGCTGGAATCTTTCGCCAGCGCGGTGACAGGGCGCTTCCGGAACCCCTACATCAGACACCAGCTGCTTTCCATTGCGCTCAATGGCATGACCAAGTATCGCACGCGTATTCTTCCGCAGCTGCTGGCAGGGCAGAAGGCAGTGGGAAAATTACCCGCACGTTTGACGTTTGCCCTGGCGGCACTGATCGCATTTTATCGCGCGGAGCGTAACGGGGAGAGCTACCCGGTGCAGGATGATGCGTTCTGGCTGGAACGGTATCAACAGCTATGGGCGCAGCATCGCGATAATCAAATAGCTACCCGTGAACTGGTGCACGCCGTGCTGAGCGAGGAAGCGCACTGGGAGCAGGACCTGACGAAGTTGGATGGTCTCGTCGACCAGATAACGCTCGATCTTGATGCCATTCTGCTGAAGGGTATGCGCGCGGCGGTGAAGCCGCTTTGCTAATCACGTGACCCGGCTTCGGCCGGGTTTAAACAGGCATTACTTTAGTTACAACATACTATTTGCCATTACTTAAAAAAAACATGCAGCACCGTGCGGTTTACGTTCTTCAGATGAGAAAATGCAATGTTCCGTTAACATGCTTGCAACCGTGACGGGGATCACGTTTAATAGCCACGCTCTTTTCTTGCCTGAAACTCACTATGATCGTTCGTCCTAAACAGCACTGGCTACAACTGATTTTTGTCTGGCATGGTTCGGTACTTCCTAAAATCTATACCCGACTGCTGCTCAACTTCCTGCTTTCTATCGCCGTTATTCTGATGCTGCCGTGGTATACCTCACTCGGCATTAAATTTACCGTGGCACCGTTTAGCATTCTCGGCGTGGCAATTGCTATTTTTCTGGGTTTCAGAAACAACGCCTGTTATTCGCGCTACGTTGAGGCTCGCCTGCTCTGGGGGCAACTGATGATAGCGGCACGCTCGCTGTTTCGCGAGGTAAAAAACACCTTGCCTGACGATAAGCACCTGGGGGAGTTTGTCCGCCTGCAGATCGCCTTTGCCAACTGCCTGCGCATGACCCTGCGCCGGGATATGGATGCTGAGCAGCTCTCTCGCTATCTTGCTCCGGACGCTTTACGTCAGGTAATGGGCTCCAACTCGCCGGCGAACCGTATTTTACTGATCATGGGGGAGTGGCTGGCCGTACGGCGGCGTAACGGGCAACTCTCAGACATCCTGTTTCACAGCCTGAACAACCGTCTGAACGATATGTCCATCGTCCTTTCCGGGTGCGAGCGCATTGCGACAACGCCAGTGCCGTTTGCCTATACGCTGATTTTGCACCGCACGGTGTATCTCTTCTGCATCATGCTGCCGTTCGCGCTGGTTGTGGACTTGCACTACATGACGCCGTTTGTCTCGGCGCTGATCTCCTACACCTTTATCTCGCTGGATACCCTGGCGGAAGAGCTGGAAGACCCGTTTGGCACAGAAGATAACGACCTGCCGCTGGACGCCATCTGCAACATGATGGAACGCGATCTGCTGCAGATGAACGATGAAGAGAACATTCCGGAAAGGCTGATGCCGGATAAGCACTATCAGTTGACCTGACGGTCGTTCCACTCGTCGCGGGTGATCTCCCACAGTTCAGAGTCCAGCATCCCGCTGACGTAGGCTTTCTTTTCCGTTCTGATAAGCCGCATGCCGCTGCTGTCTGAAATACGACGGGAGCGGCTGTTCGCGGCGGCCTTCGGCGCCCGCAAAACGGGTTTGTTCAGCGTATTAAACCAGTAATCCGTCGCCGCAATGCTGGCCTCACGCATATACCCCTGTCCCTGAAACTCCGGAGCCAGCCAGAATCCGCGGTTATTATCGTCAACGTCGTACAGGCAGATAATCCCCATCAACTCATCCGGCACCTCGCTACGGCGGATGCTCCAGAACCAGGCAATCCCTTTTGCCATATCCGGCAGCGCGACGTTGTTGACATAATTTTCCGCGCCGTTATCCGGGTAGGGCCAGGGCACTGTAGAGACCATATAGCGGACAATCTCCCAACGCGGATACAGCTTTTGAATCTGAACCGCATCTTCGGCAACCAGCGGTTTCAGCAGGAGACGTTCTGTCGTAAGTGTCGGTATCGTCATCTGCGGATCTCCATATTTAAGCGTTATGTTTTTGTTTGCGTTCTGGTATTTTCACTTCTATCACATTCTGTTTAGTTGCGTTGTAACTTATTTACTACCAAAATTTTGCTCTGCAGATCTCTCGATTACCGTCAGATTAGTTGGGTTAACCTACCCACAAACATAAGGAGTAATGTATGGTTTTGCCTGGAATGAATCCTGAGAAAAATCTACCCGGATATGATTATGCTCGCGTGGCAGGTTTTGGAGCTGCGGATTTCGATTTCAAAGCATTGGGTTCCGCAATGGACTGTAATCGCGAATTCACACAAGCCGGGATCATTTATGCTGATGGAGCTCAACGATACCTGGTTCGTTCTGGTCAACGTCATCCTAATGGTCAAAGTGGTATTGGTTGCGTCACCCGGTAACATACCACGGACGGGTAAATACATTATCGGTACCATTCAGTCGCTGGCGGTATTCTGATGAGCTTTCTGAGTTTTTTAACCGGGCGCGTATTCCAGGATCTCCTGCTGCATGGCAAAGAGATAGAAGAGGCTGTTGCTCGTCGTGATAGCCGCCTTTTAAACCATTCCACTCCCGAGCTGGAACGGTATTTTTCCCGGCCGCTCAGCGAGCTTCCGCGTCAAAATCCTTATCCGGTAGCGGCGCTGTTACCTCTGTTTTTAGTGGCATTTGCGTTAAACCTTTTGCCTTTTCTTCACGCATTGCCGGGCTTATCGCCATTACATCATGCACTGAGTTTTTTCATACCATCATTAACAATGACAGGCGTGCTCATTGCAATAAGTGTACTTCTGTCCCGTGGGAAGATGTCTGGATTGTTGGGGTTTATGGCCTTGTTCATCATTCTGCTGATAGCGACCCTCGTTCAGGCGCTCCATATACTGCTTTCTCATGACGGAAGTCTTTGGCCACTGGTCATCGCATTTTTCGCTCTGCTACTTTGTCGGATGGTGATGAACAGCAGAGGCTTTGTGCTGTTTACGCTCTATTGTCGCACTCAGCGTCTTGCCAGACTGGCACGCGAAATGCGGCTAAAAAGCCATTAATGAGGTGATATGACGTTACGAACTGCTCATCCGCAGGAAGCCGAAATACTCTGGAATATACGCAATCAGGCGATTCGTCACGGCTGCAAAACCAGCTACGAAGCTGACGTGATTGCACGCTGGACGCCGGATCTGATGCCCGAGCATTACCGTCAAACGATCATTCAATACCCTTTTTACGTGGTGGAAGACGAGAAGGGCGTCATTGCGGCAACCGGCTACCTGGATCTTGATACCCATTGCCTGGAGGCCATATTCACCTTGCCCTCAGCCACCGGGAGAGGCATGGCGACCCGGATTATCAAGGCGCTTACAAACGAGGCGCGCAGTCGGGGAATAACCCGCCTGAGGCTGGATGCAACGCCTAACGCCCAATCCTTTTATCAGAAGCTGGGGTTTGTGACGCTGCGCGAAAACTATCATCACTCGCGTATGGCGGGGGCTGATTTACGCTGTTTTGAAATGGCAATCGACTTGTAATGTGAGGAACGCATGGCAGTTACGGTAAGACCTCTTCGCGAAGACGACTATTCCCAGTGGCGACCGCTGTGGGATGGCTATACCCATTTTTATGATTGCTACCTTGACGAGCCCGTCACCGCATCGACGTGGGAAAGGGCGCTCTCAGCGCATTCTCCGATATTCTGCCGCGTGGTAGAGAAAGACGAAAAGGTTATCGGTTTCGCAATGTGTGTTCTGCACGAAGGAACCTGGTCAACCGCGCCCATTTGCTATCTGGAAGATCTGTTTGTTGATGCCGACGAACGCGGTGCGGGAGCGGGTAAGGCGCTTATTGATGCCCTGATAGCGGAAGGCACGCGTGAAGGGTGGTCAAAACTTTACTGGGTCACCAGGGAGAACAATCCGGCACGTAAACTCTACGATCGATACGGTGACGCTGACGATTACGTCCGCTATCGAATCTCTTTGTAAGGCAACAGCGCCTGTGTTTGTATCACACTGTATCTGCATACCGGATACATACGCAGGCTTGCAATAAACCCGCTTTCGCACATATCCGCTATACATTGCAGTGTTGTTATATCCCCGTGAATTGTACTCAACCGGAGATACCAACATGTTCAGCAAACTCGCTTATTCAACGCTTGCTCTCACCGTTTCCCTTGGCACCGTCATGTCATGTCAGGCCGAAGTCACCGGCACTAACTTCGCGGCGGCTTTCGATCGTCCACAGCAAATTAACGCAGGCGATCTTAACGTCGGGTATGTCGACATTGGTCCTAAAGACGGCCAACCGGTTATTTTATTACACGGCTGGCCCTACGATATTCACAGCTACGCTGAAGTCGCGCCTGCGCTGGCGGCAAAAGGCTACCGCGTGATTGTACCTTCCCTGCGCGGCTACGGCACCACGCGCTTCCTGTCTGCAAAAACACCGCGCAACGGCCAGCCTTCCGCAATGGCGAAAGATATCGTGAACCTGATGTACGCCCTGAATATCAAGCAGGCGGTATTTGCAGGATATGACTGGGGCGCCCGTACGGCGGATATCGTTGCGGCGCTGTGGCCAGAACGCGTTAAGTCGCTCGTTTCGGTGAGCGGTTATCTCATCAGCAGCCAGCAGATTGGCAAACAGCCGTTGCCGCCAAAAGCGGAGCAGCAGTGGTGGTATCAGTTCTATTTCGCCACCGAGCGCGGTGCTGAAGGCTATGCCAAAAACACCCATGACTTCGCCCGTCTGATCTGGTCTCAGGCCTCGCCTGACTGGAAATTTAGCGATGCAACCTTCAACGCCAGCGCCAAATCCCTTGATAACCCGGATCACGTTGCGGTGACGCTTAGCAATTATCGCTGGCGCTTAGGGCTGGAAAAAGGCGAGCGCAAATACGACAGCTACGAGCAAAAGCTGGCCACGCTGCCGAATATCACCGTTCCAACGATCACCATCGAAGGCGGAAACAACGGGGCGCCGCATCCGGCACCGCAGGCCTACGCGGGTAAATTTACCGGTAAATATGAACACCGTACCTTCGGCGCAACCGTGGGGCACAATCCCCCTCAGGAAGATCCGCAGGATTTCGTCAAGGCAGTTGTTGACGCTGACAAACTCTGAAATGTGTTATTTTCAATACGTTATCCTTCGGTCTGGAGATTTCGGTGGAGCATATTGATCATATCCTTGTCGTCGATGACGACAGGGATATTCGTGAACTGATTATCGACTATCTCGTTAAGTCCGGTTATCGCGCCACTGGCGCGGCAAACGGCAAAGAGATGCGCGTCGTGCTGGATAAGCAGCATATCGATCTGGTGGTGCTGGACGTTATGATGCCCGGCGACGACGGGCTTACGCTGTGTCGGCAATTACGCGTCGGGAAATATAAAGATCTGCCCATCCTGATGCTGACGGCGCGCAATGAGGAGACGGACAGGATCCTGGGCCTGGAAATGGGAGCAGACGATTACGTCGTAAAGCCTTTCGTCGCACGAGAATTGCTGGCGCGTATCAAAGCGATTTTACGTCGTTTTCGCACGATGCCGCCCAATTTACAGGTCACGGAAGCAGGGCGGCTGGTGACGTTCGGTGAATGGCAGCTCGATACCGTTGCCCGCCACCTGATTGACCCGGAAGGGGTGATCGTGGCGCTCAGCGGGGCAGAATATCGCCTTCTGCGCGTTTTCCTTGACCACCCGCAGCGGGTGCTGACCCGCGATCAGCTGCTCAACCTGACGCAGGGGCGTGACGCCGAACTGTTTGAACGCTCAATCGATCTACTGGTTAGCCGGGTTCGCCAGCGTCTGAATGAAGATGCCCGCACGCCCGCGTATATCAAAACCGTGCGCAGCGAGGGCTACGTTTTTACCATGCCGGTCACCATCAAAGAGGCTAACGAATGACGCTCTGGCCCCGCTCGCTGCTGGCCCGCTTGCTGATCGTCGTGCTGCCCGGACTGTTGCTGGCCAACGCCCTGAGCCTGACGCTGGTCATGATTGAGCGAATGCACAGCGCCCGAACGGTGATGCTCGGTAATCTGGAATACGATGTCGCGACCAGCGTGGCTATTTTAGACCGCTTACCCGCCAATGAACGCGCGGCCTGGCTGCCGCGACTCGAACGCGGTAACTACCGCTATATTCTGGGGCCGGGAGAACCCGGCAACGCGCCGACGGATAAGCGTTCGCGGGACGCAATCCGAACCTTAAAAGCGACGCTTGCGGCACAGTACCCGCTCAGCTTCACTGCCGTTCCCGGCGCCATTTCACACATCCAGGCGCATCTCACGTTACGCGATGGCGCGCCGCTGACCATCGATCTGATCCCGCGGATGCCGCCGGTCGCCAGCTGGCTGCCCGTGGTTCTGATTCTGCAGCTGCTCGTGCTGGCTGCCTGCTCCTGGATCGCCGTGCGGCAGGTGGTACGGCCTTTTTCGCAATTTACCCGCGCGGTAGATTCCCTGGACCCGGCCGCCAACACGCCAATGACGGAAAAGGGTCCGGTTGAGGTGCAGCGTGCAGCGCATGCCTTCAACGCGATGCAGGCGCGAATTCAGTCCTATCTCAGGGAGCGGGCGCAGATCCTGGCGTCCATTTCGCACGATCTCCAGACGCCCATTACCCGCATGAAGCTTCGTGTTGAGATGGCCGAACAGCCTGAACTGCGCGACAAGCTTTTAAACGACCTTGATAATATGACGCGTCTGGTGCGGGAGGGCATTGCGTATGCCCGGTCATCAGAATCACTGGAAGAAACCTCGCTGAAGCTGGAGCTGAATGCCTGGATAAACAGCATCGCCTGCGATTATCAGGACATCGGTAAAAACGTGCAGTTTCAGGCAGGTGAAACCCGTTTGCCCATCGTCACGCGTCCTCAGGCGCTTCGCCGGGTGATGACCAATCTGCTGGATAACGCCCTGAAATTTGGCGAGTACGCCACCATTAGCATTGATGACTCGACTACCGGAGAGGTGACCATTCACATCATGGACGGCGGGCCGGGTATACCGGATGCCGAACTGGAGGCAGTATTACAGCCGTTTTATCGGGTGGAAACATCACGCAACCGCGATACCGGCGGGACAGGCCTTGGCCTGGCGATCGCTGCGCAGCTCACCGCACAGCTGGACGGAAAGCTGAAGCTGGCAAACCGCGCAGAAGGCGGGCTGGACGTCTCGATTACACTCCCGCGCCGTTAATTGTACGGCTTTGTATCTGCCGGAAAGGGTGATACAGAGCCAGACAAAAACCACGCTTTTACACATATCCGGAACACATCCGCACGATGAAATAACCTCACTGCAGCGTCGCAGGACTTGTATTGTGAGGTGTTTATGTTTCTGATAATTGCTTTTCTGGGCGGGATGATAAGCCTGCTCAGTCCATGTACGCTCCCGGTTATTCCACTCCTGTTCGCCGGTTTTCAGGGGCAGCGGCGGCACATTCTGGCGCTGCTCGCGGGGATGATCGTCATGTTCACCCTGGTGGCGATGGTCGTCACCGTTGCCAGCGAGTGGATCGCCGAGG
This sequence comes from Enterobacter sp. ECC_219_Taxon_10, assembly GCF_058354905.1. NCBI lineage: Bacteria > Pseudomonadati > Pseudomonadota > Gammaproteobacteria > Enterobacterales > Enterobacteriaceae > Enterobacter > Enterobacter sp. ECC_219_Taxon_10. The sequence continues at coordinate 2,445,912 of NZ_CM178005.1, forward strand.
CAACCATCGTCGGGCGCTGGATCGCCCTCGTCATTCTGGCCGCGGCCGCGCTGGCCTTAATTTTTCCTGCTTTTGCCCAGCGTATTGCCGGGCCGGCTGTCAGCGCAGGAAATGTCCTCAACGCCCGAAGCGGGCAAACGCGCGGTATGGCATCGGCATTTCTGGCCGGGCTTGCGGTCGGGCTGCTCTGGTCTCCCTGCGCGGGACCGATCCTGGGCGCCATTTTCAGCATCAATATTGCCGGACATTCGGCCATTGCCACAGGCGCTTTGCTGGCCGCCTATGGTAGCGGCTGCGCGCTGATGCTGGGTTTACTCGTTCTCGGAGGCCGCACGCTGATGGCGCCGCTGAGAGCCAAATCGGCGCTGATGGAAAAGCTACGTCAGGGGGCAGGCGTGGTAATGTTAGCGGCCGTCGTCTTTAACGCAACGGGGATGACGTCTTTTCTGCAGGGCGCAAACGGCGTCGCGGATCGCCTAGAAACCGCGCTGCTGAATCTGGCCAAACCTGCCACGCAGCCGCCGAAGCTTCAGCCGGTAGTGATGACCGAGCCCAGCAGCCAGCTGCCTTCATTAAGCGGTGGGACAGGGTGGGTGAACGGTGACCCTGTCACGTCTGAATCATTACGCGGGAAAGTGGTTCTGATCGATTTCTGGACCTGGGACTGCATTAACTGCCAGCATACGCTTCCGCACGTGCGCGACTGGGCAACAAAATACCAGTCTCAGGGCCTGGTCGTCATAGGAGTACACACGCCTGAATATCCCTGGGAGAAACCGATCGCCTCGGTGAAAAACGCGGTAAATAAATGGCAACTCCCGTACCGGGTTGTAACGGACAACAACTATCAAATCTGGAACGCTTTCGGCAACCAGTACTGGCCCGCACACTACTATTTCGATGCAAAAGGCCAGCTGCGCTATACCTCGTTTGGCGAAGGGAACTATGAGCAGCAGGAAAAGGTTATCCAGCAGCTGCTCAAAGAGGCCCGTTCATAGCCCCGTTCAGGGCTGACGCTGGGCAACGATAAACAGCCGAGGAAAAGCCAGCAGTATCTGCCCGTTTTCCTGGAGCGGATACTGCTCTTCCAGCAGCTCGTGATAGCGTTTCAGGAAACGTTTCTGCTCGCTCTCGTTCAGATCCTGGAGCCACGGCCGCAAACCGGTGGCGCTGACCCAGTCAATAATGGCCTGGTGCGAGCTCATTTTATGGAAATAGGTTGTCCGCCAGATATCCACATCGCAGCCGGCCTCCGACAAGATATCGTAATAGGCATGCACGCCTGGCAGCGGTTCGCGGCCGCGGTCAGGATAGTCCTGCTCCAGCGCCACTTCGCGCATCGCCACGTGCGTGGGTTCGAGCCAGTTATCCGGCATCTGGATCGCCAGAACGCCATTTAGCGCGAGCAGAGAGACAAGATGAGGCAGAAGATCGTAATGGTCAGGAACCCATTGCAGCGAAGCATTGGCATAAATCAGACTCAGCGGCTGGCCAGGCTTGTACTGGCGGATATCGGCCTTAACGAACTGGCAGCCGGGCAGTGCACTACGCGCCTCTTCCAGCATGGCAGGTGAGTTATCGACGCCGACGATCTGAGCTTTCGGCCAGCGATGGTGCAGCAGCGCCGTGCTGTTGCCCGGCCCGCAGCCCAGATCGGCGATGGTGGCGACGTCATCGAGGGGAATTCTGGCAAGCAGCTCAGCGGCGGGGCGCGTTCGTTCGGCGCCATATTGCAGGTAAAGCGAAGGGTTCCAGTCGGCCATCTTCAGATCTCCGTTTTGCGTGTTTCAGCAAGGATAGCACAGGCCGACACCTGCACCGGGGCAGGCGTCGAGAGCGGCAGGTTACAGAATGCCTTTTAGCGCAATATGATAGAGCAGCATGATGGTTTTTCCGTCGACGATCTTGCCCGTATCAATTGCCCGCAATGCCTCTTCAAAGGGCATTTCCAGTACGTCGATATCTTCTCCCTCCGCTTTGATACCGCCGCCTGCGCTGGTTTTGTCCTTCGGCTGATACTCGGCAAGATAGAAGTAGAGTTTCTCCGTGACGGAGCCAGGGCTCATATAGGCTTCAAAGATTTTCTGCACGCTCGACACGTTAAACCCGGTCTCTTCTTCCGCCTCTGCTTTAATGCGGCTTTCCGGATCCATGTTATCGAGCAGGCCGGCCGCCGCCTCAATCAGATCGTCCTCATGGCCATTAATAAAGACCGGGAAGCGGAACTGGCGGGTCAGAATCACCGTTTTTTTGTCACGGTTGTAGAGCAGGATCGTGGCGCCATTTCCCCGGTCATAAACTTCACGCGTTTGCCGCTGCCATTCGCCATCGCGTCTTTGCAGGTCAAACGTATATTTTTTAAGTAAGTACCAGTTATCGGACAGCGTTTCACTGTCAATGATGCGCACATCTGCACGTTTTGATTGCACGTTTCATCCTCCTTACGTAGAGTAACTATCAATAACAGCATTAGCGTGCAGTTTCAAGATTAAACATGCAACATCAGGAATCCATGATGCTCACCAGTCAGCGAAAACAATTGATCCTCGAAAAGCTCGGCACCGAAGGTCAGGTTCAGTCAAAAGCGCTAAGCGTTCTCTTCGACGTCTCTGAAGACACCATCCGACGCGATTTACGCGAGCTGGCGGCAGAAGGGCGTTTACAGCGAGTTCACGGCGGCGCGCTGCCGTCGTCTTCCGCTATTGTGCCTTTCGCGGAACGACAGTCCGTGAAAATGGATGCCAAAAGAAAGGTGGCGCAGAAGGGAGCGCAGCTGATCTCTTCGGGCCAGGTGGTGATCGTTGACGGAGGAACGACCACCTCAGAGCTGATCGCCTTCTTACCGCATGACCTGCGTATTACCGTGGTGACGCACAGTCCGAGCATTGCTCTGGGGCTTGTTAATCATCCTTCCATCGAAGTGATTCTGATCGGTGGCCGTTTGTATAAGCACTCGATTGTGGCCGTCGGCGCGGCGGCTATTGAAGGCATTGAAAACATTCATGCGGATCTGTTCTTTATGGGCGTGACCGGCATCCATCCGGAAGCAGGGCTGACGACCGGTGATTTCGAAGAGGCGTGCATCAAACGTGCATTTTCCGGCAGAGCCGCCGAAACGGTTGTCCTTGCGTCGCCGGAAAAAATAAACACGGCGTCATCATTTGTAATAGGCGATGTGTCCCTGGCAAATACGATTGTCGTCGAAGGCAATACCGATCGTGGCTGGGTGAATGCGGTATCGGAAAAAGGGGTATCGATCGTGCTGGCTACCGCGTGAGCCAGCCAGAAAACTGGCTGGCGCGGGCAGCGTTAAGCCTGAGGAATGCTTTCAAGTGCGGTATAAATCGTGAGGCCGTGTTTACGGGCAACCTCTATGTCCATATCCGCGCCCTGAGACGCGCCGGCAATACGATAAATCGCATCGCATTTCGCGATGAGCCGGTGCGCAACGGGATACAGCATCGATTCTGCGACCTCATCGGCTACAGACTTCGAGCCCGCGGCCTTCGCCAGTGGAAGCGCCAGCCATTCACCAATCACCGGAACGTGGCCGAGCTGGTAAACGGCTAATGCAGCACGTTCAAGACGGGCAAGATTTTCATCAATGCGTGCCTGAACGCCTTCGGTTCCGCTGCGATAGGGGCCGGCAATCAAAATCAGCTGTTGCGTCATATTCACCTCGTTAAGTGTTTTTGCATGATGTTGCAGGTTTGCGTGTCACATTACGGGGATAATAATCGGCATTATCGTGCAATATCAAGCATTATCATGCATATTTACGAAGTTAAATTATTCCTCCTCGGGGCATGGCATACCGCTTCGATATTATGACCGTCAGGCGCAATGACAAATGCTGCATAGTAATTTTTGCCGTAGGAGCGCAATCCCGGTGCGCCATTATCGCGTCCGCCTGCGCGCAACGCGGCATGGTAAAAGTCATTAACCTGCTGGCGTGTCGTGGCCACAAAGGCCAGATGAAGCGGAGCGGGTTTATCATTCGACTGAAAAAGGCAAAGAGAAACGTCGCCGGAACTCATTTCGACGCCATAGTTGGGAGAGCCTTCATCGACGAGTTCGACACCGAGCGGTTGAAGCGCCATGAGGAAGAAGGCTTTACTTTTCTCATACTCGCTGACGCCGAATTTCACATGATCAAACATTATGGACTCCTCAAAAAGTGATAACGAAATGGGAAGTATAGAAAGAGAGTGGAGTCCAATGCGATCAAGGGGTTGTGAATGTGACCGATATCAAGATTCGCTACACAGCAGACCGTTTCCGCCCAACGAATGTCCAACGCAGGTAATCATAAAGCCAGTTAAAGAGCATCGTGTATGGCAGGAAAAACAGAACAAGGCCAATCTCAACAAAAAATGCCTCAGCGATCGTTAAATCCAGCATGAACATGGCTACAGGAATTAAGGAGACGATAAGGCCCGTTTCAAAACCAACCGCATGGATGGCGCGAACGAGGAATGTTCGTTGAAACTGATGTTTTTTCTGCAGGGAGTCAAAGAGCTTATTGAAGACAAAATTCCAGGCCGTTGCGGTAAGTGCGGATATCACGGACAACGAACCGGACTGGAGTACCGAAACGTTCATCAACCATGCAAGAGACAGTGCGATAATGACGTTGGCCGTCACTTCAAAAATGACAGCGTGGAAAATCCTTTCTTTAAAGCTTTTATCGAGTTCAATTTCCATAAGTCTGCGGGAGCGGTGGTCAAAGGCTTGAGTATATCAAACGTTTTTTAACCTTGTATAAACGTAGAAGTTGGCAGCTCACAGGCTTTCTATAACCAGGGCAATCACGACCGTAGAAAGGCAGATTTTCCCTGCCTTCATCTTAATGCGCATAATGTATATTATGTTAAATGCAATCTGATAGTTAATCACGGGCCGATACATCAATCTGTTACTAATTCTGACCTCCCTCTCGCTTCTCGTCTTTCACTGTCGATTACGACGATTTGTGAAAAAAACTCAAAACACCATTCGATGGCGCATGCTGTTTCCCTTCATGTCTGTGCAATACCCTGTCACATACAGAATTGCTGGCAATAAAAGAAGGAACACAGAATGAAGTATGTGAATCTGGGTCGTAGCGGTTTGCAAGTCTCCCGTCTTTGTCTCGGTTGTATGAGCTATGGTGAACCTGAACGTTTGCCTCAACCCTGGTCCCTGGATGAAAAGGCGTCACGTCCGCTCATTCGTCAGGCGCTTGAAGCGGGCATTAATTTTTTTGATACCGCGAATATCTACTCGGGCGGAAGTTCTGAAGAGATCACTGGAAAAGCGCTGAGAGAAATGGCCAGACGCGATGAGATCGTTGTGGCGACAAAGACCTTCTTTCCGTGGCGCAACTCACCCAATACCGGGTTTCTTTCCCGCAAGGCCATTTTTCAGTCTATTGACGATAGCCTGATGCGCTTAGGTATGGATTATGTGGATCTCTTTCAGATTCACCGCTTTGACCACTCCACGCCTGTTGAAGAGACCATGGAGGCTCTGCATGACCTCGTTAAATCAGGAAAAGTACGTTACATCGGCGCATCATCTATGGAAGCCTGGCGCTTTGCAAAAATGCAGCATACTGCAGAGCGTAACGGCTGGACCCGATTTATTACGATGCAACCGCAATACAACCTGCTTTACCGGGAAGAAGAGCGCGAGATGTTGCCCCTGTGTGAAGACCAGGGCGTTGGTGTGATCCCCTGGAGTCCGATGGCACGCGGCAGGCTCACGCGCGACTGGAGTGTCACGTCCCGACGAACGCAAAACGATGCCTTTGCGTTAAAAATGTATGAGAACGCAGCCCTTCTGGATAAGCCCGTTATTGATGTCGTTGCCAGAATTGCCGAAAAGCACGATGTGCCAAGAGCCCATGTTGCAATTGCCTGGTTGCTATCAAAAACGGTCATCACAGCACCGATCGTAGGCGCGACGAAACCAGAACATCTTTCTACGGCTATCAGCGCGCTGGACTTTTCACTTAGCGATGCCGAAATCATGGAACTCGAGGCACACTATCTGCCGCACCCCGTCGACGGGATCATTCCCCCGCTTCCGGATACGCCACCTTCACTCACGCCGCCTTCAGCAATACAGGACTGTTAATGCCCTACCCTGGCCCGGCGTTGCCGGGTCTCCCTGGCCACTGATGTGAAAAAAGGTGGCCATCACCGTTTAACTTTTATCAAACTGACTTTCGGTAAACGGATCTGCGCGACCGCCCTGCAATGGGATCCTGGCAAGCGCTGCATCGATTTCGCGTAACTCGCTGTCCGTCAACCGGACTTGCGGTGCACCGCGATTTTCTATCAGGTGCGGATATTGCGTCGTACCCGGGATAGGGACAATCCATGGCCGCTGTGCCATAACCCACGCCAGCGCGAACTGAACCGGAGTGGTGTTTTTGCGACGGGCCCACGACTGCGCGAATTCAAGCAGTACCATGTTTTTGGCCAGGGCATCGGGCTGGAAGCGTGGCAGGTTATGCCGCCTATCTGTGCTGTCGAACCGCTGGCTTGGATTGACTGCCCCGGCAAGGAAACTCCGGGCGGTCGGGCAGTAAGGTACAAAGCCGATACCCAGCTCTTCGAGCGTTGGAAATATCCGCGTCTCCGGTTCACGCCACCACATGGCATACTCACTCTGTACTGCAGTCACAGGGAGTACCGCATGTGCGCGGCGGATTGTCCTGGCACTCGCTTCCGACAATCCCCAGTGTTTCACTTTACCCTCCTGGATCAACGCCTTCACGGTTTCCGCCACATCCTCAATCGGCACATTCGGATCGGGGCGATGCTGATAAAGAAGATCGATGTGGTCCGTTTTCAGACGCTTTAGCGAGCCCTCTACGGCACGGCGAATATGGTCAGGATGGCTGTTGAGTGAGGTTGGCTTCCCCTCCTCCACGCCGAAACCGAACTTAGTGGCAATCACCACACGATCGCGAACGGGGGCCAGTGCTTCCCCGACAAATTCTTCACTGAGATGGGGGCCATACACCTCGGCAGTATCAAAGAACGTGATGCCTTGTTCGAAGGCGGCCCGGATGAGCGAAACCATGGCTTTACGATCGCGCGGACCACCGCCGTAATACCCCACCATAGGCAGACACCCGAGTCCCATGCTGGAAACCTCCAGCGAGCCGAGTTTACGCGTGGTTAAGGTCTCCTTCTGGACGGGAACAGCATCCGAAGGGGCGCTCGACGTGTCCTGACCAGCCGGTTTAGCCATCACGGCTCCGCTCCTGCCAAGGGTGGTAGCGGCCAACGCCAGACCGGCGCCGGCGATCAGAAAATTGCGACGATCCCGGGAAGCGGGTACGGAAGCAGAATGCTGGTCATGCATCATCTTGCTCATAAACTGGAACTCCCTATAGCGAAGAAAGGATTCATTAATTTGGGCATTACCAGGCATAAGCCTGGGGCGCTTCTCCCCCGGGGCCGGGCCAGATTTCGTCGAGACAGCTCATGGTGTCGTCTGATAGCGTGATTGTTGTTGCGTGAAGCGCCTCCCGGAGTTGTTCCGCCGTACGAGGCCCGATAAGTGGAGCAGTAACGACAGGATTCTGCAGGAGCCACGCAAGCGCCACATCGGAAGGGGTTTCGCCGAGGTCCTCACATAATCCTTCGTAGGCTTCCAGCTGCGGACGATACTGTTCGATTAGACGGGCAAACGCGGGCCTCGCACGGCGCCCGCTGGCCATCTTTTTCAGTACGCCGCCAAGCAACCCTCCGGCAAGTGGACTCCAGGGAATCAGTCCCAGGCCAAAATGACGGCATGCGGGAATGACCTCCAGCTCAACAGTTCGGGCAGTCAGATTGTAGAGACTTTGCTCAGCAACCAGGCCCAGGGAATGACGGGCCGTGGCAACTGACTGCGCAGTCGCAATGTCCCAGCCTGCGAAATTGCTGCTACCGATATAAAGCACTTTTCCCTGCTGAACAAGGAGCTCCATGGCCTGCCAGACCTCTTCCCATGGTGTATAACGATCGATGTGATGCATCTGATAGACGTCAATATGGTCGGTCTTAAGCCGTCGCAAACTGTCCTCGCAGGCCTTGCGAATATGGTAAGCAGAAAGACGGCGATCGTTCGGACCTGGTCCCATAGGCTGATAGGCTTTCGTCGCCAGAACGATACGGTCACGGCGGCCACCCTGCTGGAGCCAGCGACCAATAATCTCTTCGGACAGCCCCGAACCTTGCTGGATATCGGGTGATTGCTCGGTGCCATACACGTCTGCTGTATCAATGAAATTGATACCCGCCTCAAGCGCTTCATCCAGAATGCGGGCGCTGGTTTTCTCGTCGGTGACGTCACCAAAATTCATGGTTCCGAGACAAAGGCGGCTGACTTTCAGGCCGGTGCGGCCAAGATGCGTATAGTTCATACACGGCTCCGTTAGGTGAATATTCCGCCCTGACCGACGGCCAGAGCGCATAATTTTCAAGAATAACGAAGCACAACGTGTTCAGTGAGAGGCGATGAGTGGATGGACTTGTGAAATAAATTCAGCAACGGATTAGCGCTAATCGGTCTATGGTGTATATCATTTCCGTATCAACGCATTCGGGCCTTAACGCACAAGGAAAACGATTCTGTATGCAAATAAGCAGAGCTGATGTCGCCGATCTCATTTATTTCATGGCTATTGCACGTCATCGCAGTTTCAGCCGTGCGGCGATTGAATTAGGTGTCAGTGCATCAGCGCTTAGTCATGCCCTGAAGGGACTGGAAACAAGGCTCGGTGTTCGCCTGCTTAATCGCACGACCAAGAGCGTTACCCCTACGGCTGCAGGTGAAGAACTGGTTCAGTCTGTCCTTCAGCCTTTCGACAAGATAGAAGGCGCGCTTGAATCGCTTAACCGGTATCGTAATACGCCTACCGGACGTATCCGTATCAATGCAGCCGTTGAAGCGGCCAATCTTTTGCTTGCACCGGTTATGCCCGCGTTTATGGATCGCTATCCCGATATTGAAATCGATATTGTGGCCAGCAACCGTATGGTGGACGTCACTGATGCGGGCTTCGATGCCGGTATCCGCTATGGTGGCACCGTCCCGGAAGACATGGTTGCCCGGCGTTTATCTGCCGATATTCGCTGGGTTATCGCAGCATCCCCCGACTACCTTGAACGCTACGGAACGCCTGAACATCCTGATGATTTATTGCACCATCGCTGTATTAGCAATCGCCTCGGCGACGATCGGATTTATCGCTGGGAACTTGAGCGAGATGGCGAAACGTACCAAATCACTGTGCCTGGCTCAGTGACGGTCAACCAGGCTGAAACGGGTCTTGTGGCCGTATTAGGTGGAGCCGGCCTGATGTATTTTCCGGAGCCTCTTGTTGCACCCTGTGTGAAGGATGGACGGCTCCGCCTGGTGCTTACGGAATGGTCCCCGCTGGAGGAAGGTTTTTATATCTATTATTCAAGCCGCCGGCAACTGCCGACCGGGCTTCGCCTTCTGATTGAGTTCATACAGGAGGCCAGGCCGCTGGAGTTGTGAAATAGCGCTTCCATACGGGACGATGCGTTATCGTCTTTATCGCCCCGTAGCGAATATCAGAAAATCAATCAGGGCCTTCACTCTTTTCGTTTTACCCGCATTTTTAGGGTAATAGAGATAGACTGGCGGGTAGGTTTTCCAGTAACTCTCCATCACGGGGATAAAGTGCTCCCTGTCGGGCTGTAACTGCCAGATGGGTTCAAACAGGCGTCCAATTCCCAGCCCGTTACGGATCCCGTCAGCCATAACGTCGATATCGTTACTGATTAACTGCCCGGGCATCTCAACCGTCAACTGCTCTCCGCGGTCGTTAAGAATCAACGGAAGGATGCGGTTGTTAGTGATAAAACGGTAGCCAATCAGCTTGTGTTGACTGAGGTCAGCCGGCACCTCGGGCATTCCATACTCGCGAATATAAGCTGAGGATGCATATAACCCTTCACGAAAGGGTTTCATTAACGGCCGCGCCACCACCCCACCTTCGAGAATATCGCCAAAACGGATCCCAAGGTCAAAACGCTCTTCGATGATATTCACGGTACCGTCGTAAACCGATATTTCCAACTGTATACCCGGGTATTGCTGACAGAATTCCGCCATTGCAGGCTTGAGAATTAACAGATAGGCAAAACGCGAGAGCGTAATTCTCACCACACCAGAGGGCTCCTGATTCTGGTCGCGAATGCTTTCAAGCGAATTTTCCAGCGACTCCACCGCCGCGGCGGTCTGTTCCAGCAACAGCTGCCCGGTTTCTGTCAGCTCAATACGGCGGGTCGTACGCACAAAAAGCGGATGGCCAATATGCTCTTCCAGCAATTTAAGCGCATTGCTGACGGAGGGAGGCGTAATTTCCAGTTTTCTTGCGGCTGCCGAAATATTGCCCTCACGTGCAATGCTCTGAAAGATGCGTATCTGGTTATACAGGGCGTTATTCATAATGTGTTCCTTAAGCAATCACTGCTTAATTATTAAGTACAGCCTAAAGATGCTTAAGTCAATGCCCCTCTAATCTTCGTGAAATTCGCCTCTTATACTTTTATCTCTTTCTACAACAACCTGAGTTCAGGAGACTATGATGCGAATTTTATGTCTGGATATCCCCGCACCTGGAGCATCGCTGGAAAAATATGCTCCACACCTTAACGCTGAAGCGCTGCACGCCTGGGGATTGTATAAATCCGGCTTCATCCGCGACATTTACTTCCGTCAGGACAGACCTGGCGTCGCTATTTTTCTTGAATGTGACTCTGTCGATGAAGCGATGAACGTAATGGCCGAATTCCCGCTGGCAAAAGCAGGCTTATTAAGCTTTGAGTGCATTCCGCTTGGCTCCTTTATTAACTGGGAAAATCTCTTTGCCGCTGAATTTAAAAATAAAGAGTGAGGCCCGATATGAAACCTGCAGATAAACCCGTGCTGTGTGTCGTTTCCAGCCATCCGATTAAAGGCGCATCCGGTGTACCAACCGGTTTTTTCCTGGCTGAGCTGACGCATCCGCTGAAAGTACTGGAAGATGCCGGACTAAAAACGACGATAGCCAGCATTCGCGGGGGACAGCCGCCGGTGGATGGATTTGACCTCAGTGACTCTGTCAACGCCTGGTTCTGGAACGAAACCGATTTTCAGCAGCGCCTGGCCACAACGCCTTCGTTATCCGAGCTGAACGGTACCGATTACAGCGCCGTTTTCTTTGCGGGCGGGCATGGAACCATGTGGGATTTCCGCGACAGCCAGGATGCCCAGCGTATTATCCGCGAAGTGTATGAAAGTGATGGGATTGTCTCAGCCGTCTGCCACGGACCTGCGGCACTGGTTGACGCAAAGCTCAGCAGCGGCGAATACCTGGTGAAAGGCAAAAACGTGGCGGCCTTTACCAACAAGGAAGAGGAAGAAGTTCACACCACAGATGTGGTTCCCTTCCTGCTTGAGACTGCACTCCGCGAGCATGGCGCGCTTCATCATGAGGCCCCGAACTGGTCTGAAAACGTGGTTACCGACGGACGCCTTATCACGGGGCAGAATCCCGCTTCAGCGCACGGTGTGGGTGTGGCGCTGTTAAATGCCCTCCGCCAGCCAACTTAATTCATTCATCTGTCTTTCACCGTTACTCACCCTCTTTGGCCGGTTTACGTCAGCAACGTTCCGGCCTTTTTTCAGGAGCTGAATATGAAATCTCTTCCTTCAGTCGCGCTCGGCACATGGTCCTGGGGCACAGGCTTTGCCGGTGGCGACACCGTCTTCGGCAATCATCTTTCTGATACTCAGATGGCAGACGTGTTCACCACGGCCATGAGTAAGGGTCTCAATCTCTGGGATACCGCAGCAGTATATGGCATGGGGAGTTCCGAGGCAGCGCTGGGAGCATTAGTCCGTCAGTTCCCCCGCGAGGATATGATTTTATCCACCAAATTCACGCCGCAGATTGCGAACGAACAGTCAGCACAGCCTGTCAGCGATATGCTTGAGGCCAGCCTCGGACGTCTGGGTGTGGACGCGATTGATATCTACTGGATCCACAATCCCCTCGACGTTGAGAAATGGACGCCAGGACTGATCCCACTTTTACAAAGCGGTAAGGTCAAACGCGTCGGGGTTTCCAACCACAATCTGGCACAAATCAGACGCGCCAACGAAATCCTTAACGCTTCCGGTTATTCCCTCAGTGCAGTACAGAATCATTACAGCCTGCTCTATCGCGCCTCTGAAGAGGCCGGGATCCTTGATTACTGTCGACAAAATAACATCACGTTCTTTGCTTACATGGTCCTGGAGCAAGGCGCGCTCAGTGGTCGTTATGATTCAAATCATCCCATGCCTGCCGGGAGTGGCCGGGCCGAAAGTTATAACGCAGTACTGCCGCAGATAGAAAGATTAACCGCCGCCATGAAAAAAATGGGAACCGAAAGGAATGCCAGCGTGGCACAGATAGCCATCGCATGGGCTATTGCAAAAGGTACCCTTCCCCTCGTTGGTGCGACTAAAGTCCATCACGTTCTGGACGCCGCCTGCGCTTCAGACATCCAGTTACGCGATGAGGAAATCATCCTGCTGGAACAACTCGCCACAAAGACCAGAGTGGATACACGAGGCGCCTGGGAAAAACCGATGGTGTAAACCCTGTCCGGGACAGACTGCCATGAATGACACTCACGAACGGGCTGTTCCGGGCGATCCTAATCTGCATCACTTTTACTGCTTTGTATGAAGGGTGAGAATATGAAAATCATTTGCCTCGAAGAACATTATCTCGACAGCGAGTTAGGGCGAGCGTGTATGCCTGTTGCGCTTGAGCAGGCACCTTTCCTTGGCGACTGGGGGAAAACCGTCGCTGATGGTCATAATCCTGACCGAAGCCGGCCGCAGATAGAAAAGAATGCGCTGATAAACGCGAAAGGCGCTGATTTGGGAAGCCGCCGCCTCAGGGATATGGATGAGGCTGGAATTACCCTGCAGATCCTCTCTGTGGGCGGATTCCCCCAGCTGGCTCCCGGTGATAAAGCGGTAACATTAAATACGGCGGCAAACGACCGCCTTGCCGGGGCGGTAAGAAATCACCCGGATCGCTTCGCGGCATTTGCCACACTTCCCTGGGCACAGCCGGAAGAGGCTGAAAAAGAGCTTGTCCGCGCAGTTGAAAAACTGGGGTTTAAGGGGGCACTTCTGAATGGCCGACCCTCTTCATGCTTTCTCGATCATCCTGACTATGACTCCCTGCTTTCCCGCTTTCATAAACTGAATGTGCCACTCTATCTTCATCCCGGATTACCGGTTAAAAGCGTGCAACAGGCCTACTTCACGGGCTTCAGCGCAGAGGTCAACGCCCGGCTCTCTATGTTTGGCTGGGGCTGGCATCACGAAGCCGGGATCCATTTGTTACGGCTGATGTTATCGGGCGCATTTGATAAATATCCCCACCTGCAGGTAATCAGTGGCCACTGGGGGGAGATGCTGCCCTTCTGGCTGCAGCGTCTTGATGACAGCCTTCCGCTGGCTGCAACGGGTCTGTCACGCACGCTAACGAGAACCTTCCAGGAACACGTTTACGTTACCCCGTCAGGTATGCTGACACTGCCGCACTTCCAGTTTATCTACGCGTTAATGGGGGCAGACAGGATCCTGTTCTCCGTTGATTACCCCTATCAGACCCTGGACGGTGTAAAAACATTTATCGACAGTCTGCCCGTCAACAAGGCGGAAAAAGAGGCCATCGCGTTTCGCAATGCAGAACGTTTACTGGGCATCACGGCGTAGTTCACGGGTTCATGATGACCGGGCACAATGAAATCCGTCGACCATTATTAGTTTTTGTCTAAAAGTGAATGAGCCTTTACTGCTCTAAAAAAAATAATGGTGTCACTCTATACTGGGTTAAAAATCCACCAGCCTCTTTAACGTATTGAAATGAAAAATATCCTTGTTATTTCAGGTCATCCTGAGCTGAACCATTCCGTCGCCAACGCCACTATCCTTGATGAAGTGGCAACCGCCCTTCCCGATGCTGAAATTCGTCGTCTGGACTGGCTCTATCCGAACGGCAAATTCAATATCGCTGCGGAGCAGGAAAGCCTGCTCAGGGCCGATGTGATTGTCTGGCAGTTTCCTTTTTCCTGGTATGGGCTGCCCGGGTTAATGAAACAATGGCTGGACGAGGTCTTTGTCCACGGCTTCGCTCATGGCTCAACGGCGAAACTGGGCGGTAAAAAGCTGATCCTCTCCTTCACTACAGGGGCGCCACAGGCGCTCTATACCGCTGACGGTTTCTTTGGCCATGCCATTGAAGAGTATCTTATTCCGTTCGAGACCACGGCAAAACTGTGCAATCTTGAGCTGCTGGCGCCGGTTTATACCTGCGGTATCAGCTATGCCGACCGGGATGCCGACAAAATCGCGCAGCATAAAACGCTTGCCCGGGAACATGCTTCAAGGCTTGTCGATCTGCTCAATTCCGTCGTGAATAATCCAGAGGGAGAATAACGATGCAGTATACCCGGCTCGGTAAAAGTGACTTACTGGTCTCCCGCATCTGTATGGGATGTATGGGGTTTGGCGACCCGTTAACGGGCCAGCATCGCTGGACGCTGGACGAAACAGCAAGCCGGGACATCATCCGCTACGGTCTCGAAAAGGGTATCAATTTTTACGATACCGCCATCGCCTATCAGAACGGCTCCAGTGAGCGATACGTTGGCCGGGCGCTGCGGGAGATGGCAAAACGCGAGGATGTGGTGCTGGCCACCAAGTTTCTGCCGCGAACCGCCGCGCAAATTGCCGCGGGGATCGGCGGAAAAGAGGCAATAGCCCGATCGCTCGACCAGAGCCTGCAAAATCTGGGGATGGACTACATCGACCTCTACATCTACCACATCTGGGATTACAACACGCCCGTTATTGAGGTGCTTGAAGCGCTTCATGCCGCCGTTACTGCGGGCAAAGTGCGCGCTATTGGTATTTCCAATTGCTATGCCTGGCAGCTGGCGAAAGCGAACGCCCTTGCCGAACGCGAAGGGCTGACGCCCTTTGTTTCCGTGCAAAGCCACTACAACCTGATTATGCGTGAAGATGAACGAGAGCTCTTCGGTCTGTGCGCTGAAGATGATATCGCCATGACCCCCTATAGCGCGCTGGCCAGCGGTCGTCTCTCCCGGAAAGAAGGCCACACGCGGCGAGCCACCGAGGATGCCTATGCCCGCGGAAAATATGACAGCACGGCTGAACAGGATCGGATCATTATCGAGCGCGTCGCCGAGCTTGCTGAACGATATCAGGTGTCCATGACGGAAATCTCACTCGCCTGGCTGCTGACAAAAGTCACGTCACCTGTCGTAGGGGCCACAAAAAAAGATCACGTTGATGGCGCGGTAAACGCCGTAAATCTTCAACTGAGCCCGGAGGAAATCCGGTTTCTGGAAGAAACCTACCAGCCGCATGTTCTGACGGGGATCATGGCGCAAAACACGCCGCAAACGAAAGACGTTAAGCAGGTCTGGACGCGGTAGCAAACAGTAATTTCAGTAAAAGGATCAACGTGAAAAAGCCCCTTATGTTTTTAATTAGTATGCTAATAAGCATCCCTGTCTTTGCAACAAAACCGGACACGCAGAATAAGCCCGTGATGAATATCTTCGAGTTTGGCGTCAGACCCGATCGGGACAAAGTTTTTGCAGACGTGGCCAGGCAGACGATTTCCGCTTCGGTTGATCATGAAGCAGGTACGCTGGCGATGTACGCCCTGCAACGAAGCGACAATCCACGTCAGGTATTCGTGGTCGAACTCTATGAAAACGAGAGTGCTTACCGCAAACATCTGAATGCTGAACCGTACAAGGCATTCGCTGCCCGGGCACCTGACATTATCGATCGGAAAAATAAAATCACTCTGGAGCCCCAATTTCTGGGGGACAAATACATCCTACCGAATGAGCGAACCATTAATAATCTGGTGATCGTTGAGGTAAAGCCTGAATTTCAGACCGAATTTAAAAACATCGTTCTGCCTGAAATGGCTGAGTCGCTCAACGTTGAGAAAGGCGTGTTAGCCATGTATGCCGCTACAGACTCACAGACGCCAAACCGCTGGTATTTCTATGAGGTTTACGCCAGTGAGGAAGCGTATCAACTGCACCGACAAACGCCACACTTCCGGGACTATCTCAGGCAAACGGCGCATATGAGCGCCAGTAAGGACGCTATCCCGGTAAAACCGGTATTTCTTCGTAACAAAGGCGGAATCAAACAGGATCCGCACCGTTGACCAGTGAGGATTAACATGAAAAGCGTAATTGCAGCGGCGGCCATGTCGCTTGTTATTTCTGATTTTGCTAATGCTGAGGAAACAAGAGGTAAAGCTATGATGAAAATTGAACCTTCAGCGATTCCTGAAGCTGATATTCGTTCTGTCTCACCGGCTCTTGCCCGCTTTGGTCGAGAAGCTATTACTGAAGATCTGTGGACACGCGATGCCCTCTCGCCCAGGGATCGTAGTATGGTGACCGTCGCCATGCTAATTGCCAGAAACCAGCCTGGCGACCTTAAGCACTATGTAGACATTGCCCTTGATAATGGCGTTTCGCCAGCGGAATTGTCAGAAATCATTACCCATCTGGCGTTCTACTCAGGTTGGCCAAATGCCATGTCAGCAGTCAGCGTGACCAAAGCAGTATTTGAATCTCGTGGCGTCACGGCAGATGCACTTCCTGACGCTTCTCCGGACCTGCTTCCTCTCAATCAGGAAGCAGAAAAGCAGCGTTCAGAGACAGTGGAAAAAAACGTGGGACCGATATCACCTGGTCTGGTTAAATTTACTGCTGACCCACTGTTCCTGGATCTCTGGCAAAGACCCGCGCTGAAACCCCGCGACAGAAGCCTGATTACGGTCAGCGCGTTAATCGCATCTGGACAGAGCGCGCAGATTGGCTATCACCTCAACAGAGCGATGGATAATGGACTTTCTGCTGAGGAAGCTGGGGAGATCGTTACCCAAGCCGCGTTTTACGCTGGCTGGCCAAACGCATTTACCGCTGCTCCTGTTGTCGGAGAGGTATTAAGCAATCGCTCATCGAGTAAAAGGTAATATTACTTAACACGAAAACCTGACGTACATCATAAAATTAGAACGAACAGTTCATGAACTAACAGACGTAACATCGAGTGATTTCTGGACAGCGTTTAACACAGTTATGAACCAAATTTGAGTTCATAACTGTGAATTTGAATTAGCATTTGATAAATATACATTTAAAACAGTTTGTTATGCTGTTACTGGTGCTGAGATTAATTATGTATATTCCTCAAACCCAGAATAATTAAATCACCTGGGGTGTTAAAAAGATATATCAACGCCCGCTCCATAAGCCCTTCCACATCACGACCACAAATTACATCTAGCCCTTCTGTTCGCCGGCATCAACGGCGTGACGATGTTTATGATTGGCAACGGCAACATGCGCGCCGTACGGTTACATCTTACGCTGGCTGTGATAAGCCTGATATTGACTGCCGCCTATCTGCTGGCCGCGCTGAGCGGTAGCGCTTCTCCGGGCGTCAGTCTGGCCGCGGCGCTGGTAAGCCTCGTCATGCTGGGGCTTAGCGGCAGCTGTATCCTTTCCACCGCTTTCTATAAGATGCTGTTGTTTACTTTGCATAATCGCGCCTGGCGCAAGCTTATCAGCCAGACGCGCCAAGCAAACATCCCATAACATTCCCGCCGTTATCGGCGGGATTTTTTATGCCTTTCTCTGCCTGCGCAACCAAATTAACTTATACGCCGCAGGAATAATAAACAGCGACAGCAGCGGCGCCGTGATCATCCCGCCAATCATAGGCGCCGCTATCCTGCTCATGACCTCTGACCCGGCACCGGTTCCCCAGAGAATGGGCAGCAGACCGGCAATAATCACCGCCACGGTCATCGCCTTCGGCCGCACGCGCAGCACGGCGCCATGATAAAGCGCGTCATCAAGCTCCTGCTCGGTGAACGTGTCCCGATGGGACAACGCCGGATTCTCCTCAATGGCATGACGTAAATACATCAGCATGACCACCCCAAACTCTGCCGCGACCCCCGCCAGAGCGATAAACCCGGTGCCGGTTGCGACAGACATGTGGAAGCCCTGCCAGTACAGGAACCAAATGCCTCCGACCAGGGCGAACGGCAGACTCATCAGGATTAGCAACGCTTCTTCCACGCGACGGAACGCCAGATACAGCAGAATAAAGATGATCATCACCGTCATCGGCACCATCAGCTTCAGCTTCTTGTTGGCATGTTCGAGGAGCTCAAACTGGCCGGAGAATGACACGCTGGTTCCCGGCTTCAGCTTCACGTTCTGGCTAATGGCCGTCTTCATGTCGTTCACCACCGACACCATATCCCTGCCACGGGCATCGATGTAAATCCAGCTGGCAGGACGCGCATTCTCCGTTTTCAGCATGGTCGGGCCAGATACGACCTTAATATCAGCCACATCGCCCAGCGTGATCTGCTGTTTCATCGGCGTCAGGATCGGCATCTGCTTCAACGCGTTCGGGCTGTTCCGGTAATCCTGAGGATAGCGAATATTAATCGGGTACCGGGCAACGCCCTCCACAGTTTCACCCACCGTCGCCCCGCCGATGGCCGAGGAGACAAACAGCTGCACGTCACCCACCGTCATTCCGTAGCGGGAGGCTTTTTCCCGGTTGATATCGACATCAATGTAGCGCCCGCCCTCCAGACGTTCAGCCAGGGCAGACACCACGCCCGGCACGGTTTTCGCTACCGCCTCGATGCTTTGCGCCGTCGCGTCGATATCCGACAGAACGGTACCTGACACCTTGATACCAATCGGGCTTTTGATCCCGGTGGAAAGCATGTCTATCCGATTGCGGATCGGCGGAACCCAGAGATTCGCCAGACCGGGCAACCGAACGGTCTTGTCGAGCTCGTCAATAATCTTGTCAATCGTCATGCCGGACCGCCACTCATTCTCAGGCTTGAGCTGAATGGTGGTTTCCACCATTTCGAGCGGCGCGGAATCCGTAGCCGTTTCGGCTTTACCCGTCTTGCCGAAAACTGAGGCCACTTCAGGCACGGTTTTAATTAACTTGTCCGTGGTCTGTAACAGTGCGGCCGCTTCTGCCGGAGAAACGCCCGGCAATGTTGAGGGCATATACAGCAGATCGCCTTCGTTGATCTTCGGTAAAAACTCGCCGCCCACCTGGCTGAGCGGCCAGATCACCGTGAGGATCGATAAGGCTGCGACTAACAGCGTTGTTTTTGGCCAGTGAAGAACCCTGATAAGCAACGGGTGATAGGCTTTAATCAGCAGCCTGTTCAATGGGTTACTGGTCTCAGCGGGAATCTTACCCCTGATCCAGAACCCCATCAAAATAGGAATAACAATGATGGCAAGCGCAGCCGCGCCCGCCATGGAGTACGTTTTGGTGAAGGCCAGCGGACCAAACAGCCGCCCTTCCTGTCCCTCCAGGGTGAAAATGGGAATGAATGACAGGGTGATGATCAGCAGGCTGATAAACAGCGCGGGGCCAACTTCGACAGAGGCGTTGGTAATCACCTTCCAGCGCGTGGCGTTATCAATCTGCTCTCCCGGATGCTGGTGATCCCACTCTTCTAACCGCTTGTGCGCGTTTTCAATCATGACGATAGCGGCATCCACCATCGCGCCGACCGCAATGGCAATGCCTCCCAGGGACATAATATTGGCGTTCAGCCCCTGGAAATGCATGACGATAAAGGCAATACACAGGCCCAGCGGCAGAGAGACAATCGCGACCAGCGCAGAGCGAACGTGCCACAGGAACAGCGCGCAGACAATGGCCACCACGATAAACTCTTCGAGCAGCCTGGAACTCAGGTTGTCGATTGCCCGGTCGATCAGTTGGCTGCGATCGTAGGTGGTCACAATCTCAACGCCTTGCGGCAGGCTGGCCTTCAGCGTCTCCAGCTTATCTTTTACCGCCGTAATGACTTCACGCGCGTTTTTGCCCGAACGCAGGATCACCACACCACCAGCGACTTCCCCCTGCCCGTTCAGCTCCGCAATACCGCGCCGCATTTCCGGTCCCGCGTGTACGCGGGCAACATCACGAAGGTAAATCGGTACCCCGTTTTCTCCGGTTTTCAGGACGATGTTATTGAAATCGTCCATCGTCTGCAGATAGCCGCTGGCCCGGACCATATACTCCGCTTCCGCCATTTCAACTGACGATCCTCCCGCCTCCTGGTTAGACGACTCAAGGGCCTGCTTAACCTCAGGCAGGCTAACGCCGTACTGAGCCAGTTTTAACGGATTGACCTGAATCTGATACTGCTTAACTACGCCGCCCACCGACGCCACTTCAGCCACGTTCGGGATTGTTTTCAGTTCAAATTTCAGGAACCAGTCCTGCAGCGAGCGCAACTCTGCGAGATCGTGTTTTCCGCTGCGATCCACCAGCGCATACTCAAATATCCAGCCCACGCCTGTGGCATCAGGACCGATTTCAGAGCTCACGCCGGCAGGCAGTTTGCCCTGAACCTGGTTCAGATACTCCAGCACGCGCGAACGGGCCCAGTACAGATCGGTGCCATCTTCAAAAATGACATACACGTACGAATCGCCAAACTGCGAAAAACCGCGCACGGTCTTTGCGCCGGGAACCGAGAGCATGGTGGTAGTCAGTGGATAGGTCACCTGGTTTTCAACAATCTGCGGTGCCTGGCCGGGATAGCTGGTTTTGATAATCACCTGAACGTCAGAGAGATCGGGCAAGGCATCGACCGGGGTGTTGATAATGGTCCATGTCCCCCAGACGCTGAGGAACAGCGCCCCCATCATGACCAGGAAACGGTTGGCGACTGACCGCCGGATAATCCATTCAATCATCATCGTCTCCTTAATGGCCGGAATGCGCGTGGTCCGAGGTTTCAGCCTGACGCATGCGCTCCAGCGCGCCGGTAATATTGGCCTCCGAGTCAATCAGGAACAGACCGCTGACCACGACTGAATCCCCCTCTTCCAGTCCGCTACCAATGCCGGACTGCTGCTGAGATTCATGCAGAACGTGGATCCTTTTCGGGACAAAATTCCCGTCCGCATCTACCGTAATAACGCGCTGTTCTTTACCGGTATCGATAACGGCCTGGGAGGGGATCAACAGCATCTCCTGACTTTGGGTATTCAGCTTCAGGTAGGCGTTCATGCCCGGTTTCAGCAGCTCATCCTTGTTAGCGACCTGCAGGCGAACCTGCAGCGTGCGGGTGGTCTGGTCCACGCTCGGCAGGATATTCCATTTTTCAACCGGGAAGGTTTTATCCGGATAAGCCGGTACCGAAACAGCAAACTGCGAGGTGTCTTTCAGCAGATAAGCAATGGATTCAGGCACTGCCGCGCCGATCCAGACCGGATCCATCCCCTGAATTTGCGCCACTACCTTATCTTTGGAAATATTCATGCCGGTACGCAGGTCAAAAGCCGTGATCACTCCGTCGATCGGCGCCTTGATGGTAAAGCGGGTCTGGATCGTTCGGGTGGCACGCAGCCTCTGAATATCCTCATCCGGCATACCCGCCAGGCGAAGACGTTCCAGAACGCCTTTTATTTGCGTCGGCGTTCCGCCGGTGCCGGATAACAGCAGAAACTCGCTCTGCGCCTCTACCCAGTCAGGAATGGTAATATCAATAAGTGGCGTGCCTTTCTTCACCTTATCGCCCGTCGTCAGCGGGTACACTTTCTCCACGAAGCCTTCCGCGCGCGCCTGCACAATGACGAACTGATAGTCGTTATAGCTAACGTTAGCCGGGATGGTCTGAGCATAATTCAGCGTTCCGCGCGTCACCTTTTGCGTTTTTAATCCGAGGTTCTGAACCTGTGTTGGGTCAATACGGATACCGACACTGCTTTTATTGTCGTTTTCATCCGCATATTTCGGCA
The DNA here is from genome assembly GCF_058354905.1 of Enterobacter sp. ECC_219_Taxon_10. Taxonomy (NCBI): domain Bacteria; kingdom Pseudomonadati; phylum Pseudomonadota; class Gammaproteobacteria; order Enterobacterales; family Enterobacteriaceae; genus Enterobacter; species Enterobacter sp. ECC_219_Taxon_10. Next base: position 2,467,844 of record NZ_CM178005.1, read on the forward strand.
CCAGATCCATATCCATAAACGGCGATTTACCGGGCTTATCGAATTTCACGTCGGGCTTCATCGGGTCATACCAGAAAAGCACCTTTCTTTCTGGTGCGCTATTTTCTGTTTTTTCAAAGGAATGAATAGCCTGCCAGGCCGTCACCGATATCAGCCCTCCCGCAATTAGGCTGCTGACTATCATGGCAGCATATTTTATTTTTAATGAGGCCATGCTGTTTCTCGCTATTTAATGCTCTTCAGTAAAGAGATATTGCCCTGCTGAATAAACGAAAAATCAACGTGACTGCCGACTTTTAAGGCATTGATACTCTCATCAGCCTGAATAAAGGTGAAACGCATGGTCATCGCGGGCCAGCCAATCGCCGGAATGGCTTCATGAGAAATCGTCACTTTTTTATTCGTGAGATCAATGCCCTTCACGATACCGGTCCCGGTGATGAGCTGCTCTGAGGTCCCTTCACTGGCAGCACTGACCATCTCGTGCTGATGAACCTCAGCCTGGAGGCTGGCAGAAAACACAATAGAGACCGCACCGAATACAACGGCTTTAAGTGAATTACGCATTTTTATTTTCCTCTTTAATGAAGTTATTCAACCCAACCGCCGCCGAGCGCGGTGAAGAGATTAATCTCATTCACCTGACGGGCGTAAATAAGGTCGAGAATGGTTTGCTGCGTGGAGAAAAGAGAACGTTCCGCGTCGAGCACCTCGATATAGCTGACCACACCGCTGGAATATAATCCTCTGGCCCGCTGCAGGGTAATTTGCAACGAATCAAGATAACGCTGCTGCGCTTCAACTTGCTGGTTAATGCTGTCCCGCAGCGCGAGCGCGTCGGCAACCTGTTTGAAGGCGGACTGAATTTTTTGTTCGTAATTCACAACCGACTGCTGCTGGCGAATTTCGGCCAGCTTCAGGTTGGCCTTATTCCTGCCCGCATTAAAAATGGGAATGTCGATTTTAGGAATAAAATTCCACATCCCACTGCCGGCGGTGAACATGCTGGACAACTCCGTGCTGCCGGTTGAAAGCCCGCTGGTCAGCGAAATGGACGGGAAAAAAGCAGCACGTGCCGCGCCGATATTGGCATCGGCCGCTTTAAGCTGATACTCCGCCTCCATAATATCCGGGCGTTGCAGCAGTATCGCGGAGGAAAGATGGGGAGGCAGTTTTACCGGCGCAACGTCGCTGGCATTCATGCCGCCGTCGCCCGGCAGCGCGCGATACGTGCCGAGGAGCAGCTGCAGGGCATTATTGGCCTGCGCCAGCTCCCCCTCTCTTTTGGCAATCTCTGCCTGCGTACTTTCGATCTGTCCCCGGGCCTGTTCCAGCGCCAGGACGTTCGTGCTGCCCGTCACCAGCTGCTGCTCAACGAACGCATAGGAGTGCTGGTAATTCGCCAGCGTATCCCGCGCAATACGCAGCTGTTTATACGCCAGCTGCTGGTTGAAATAGCTCTGCGACACGTTAGAGACGAGCAGGATATGCACCGCGCGACGGGCCTCTTCGCTGGCGAAATAGTTTTGTCGATCGGCCTCGCTCATGTTTTTCAGCTTGCCGAAAAAGTCGAGCTCGTAGCTAAGCGCCAGCCCCGCGTCATACTGTTGTGAAGTGGGTTTGTCACTTTTCAGCCCGCCGCTGTACGTGATGCCCGAGGAGGCATTCAGTTGAGGATAACGATCCGCATCCGTCACGTTTAACTGGGCCCGGGCTTCCTCAACCTTCAGGGCGGCCATTTTTATATCCCGGTTGTTCTTCAGGGCTTCCGTAATCAGCCCCGCAACCTGAGGATCGACAAAAAAGCGTCGCCAGCCGGTGTCCTGGTACCCCGCCGCCGCGGGCGTCAGGCCGTTACGGGAAAGCGAAAACTGCTGGGGTACCGGTGCTTCCGGCCGCTGGTATTCAGGCGCCAGCGAGACGCAGCCTGCCAGAATAAATACCGTACTGATGCTTAGTCGTTTTAACAGGAACATAACGGTTTAAATGAAGTCCAGAGTAGATTTAGGGTTACTCTACGGAACGCATCCTGTTTGACGGGTGACAGGATAATGACAATGTTGTCATTTTTAGCGTAAGTCATTGTTAACGGTCGCAGGCTCACTAGAATGTCTCCAGCAGCCAGCCAGGGGGAGCACGATGAAAATACTGATCGTCGAAGATGAAATGAAAACCGGTGAGTACCTCAGCAAGGGGCTGACGGAAGCGGGGTTTGTCGTGGACCACGCGGATAACGGCCTGAACGGCTACCACCTCGCCATGACCGCTGAATACGATCTGCTGATTCTGGATATCATGCTGCCCGATGTGAACGGCTGGGATATTGTCCGCATGCTTCGCTCGGCCGGTAAAGGGATGCCCATCCTGTTACTCACGGCTCTCGGAACGATTGAGCACCGGGTTAAAGGGCTTGAGCTGGGCGCGGATGATTATCTCATTAAGCCGTTCGCCTTCGCTGAGCTGCTCGCCAGGGTAAGGACGCTGTTAAGACGCGGGAATACGGTGATCGCGGAAAGCCAGCTCCATGCGGCTGACCTGACGGTTGACCTCGTATCGCGAAAGGTCAGCCGGGCGGGCAATCGCATCCTGCTCACCAGCAAAGAGTTCAGCCTGCTGGAGTTTTTCCTGCGTCATCAGGGAGAGGTGCTTCCCCGCTCCCTGATTGCCTCCCAGGTGTGGGACATGAACTTTGACAGCGACACGAACGCAATTGACGTGGCAGTAAAGCGGCTGCGCGCAAAGATCGATAACGATTTTGAACCGAAGCTGATCCAGACGGTGCGCGGCGTGGGTTATATGCTGGAGGTACCGGATGCACGTTAAGCTTCCCAGGCGCCCTTTTTCTCTTGCCTTGCGGCTGACCTTTTTTATCAGCCTCTCCACGATACTGGCCTTTTTCGCCTTTACCTGGTTTATGCTCCATTCCGTTGAAAAGCATTTCGCCGAGCAGGACATCAGCGACTTACAGCAGATCAGCAGCGCGATGCATCGCATCCTCCAGTCTCCGGCCGATCCCGACCAAAAGAAAATCAGCAAGCTCAAAGAGTCGGTCGCCAGCTACCGCAACGTGGCCGTCCTGCTTCTGGATCCGCAGGGCAATACCCTGTTCAGCTCGGCGCAGGGCGCGGCACTGCGCCCGGCGATGAATACGGCGAACTTTAGCGCACACCGTCGTGCACAGGATGTGTTTCTCTGGACGGTTGAAGACCCTGCCGCCCCCCTGCACGCCGGGTCCGACATGAAGATGCAAACCTACCGGATTATCGCCTCTTCAGGCACGGCGACGCTGCAGGGCAAAACCCAGAACTACGTCATGCTGATCGGGCTCTCGATAAATTTTCATCTCCACTACCTTGAGGCGCTGAAGAAGAATCTTTTTGCCATAGCCGCAGCGATCAGCCTGCTGATTGTGCTGGTTATTCGTATCGCGGTGCGCCAGGGACACTTGCCCCTGCGTAACGTCAGCACCGCCATTAAAAATATCACCTCCGAAAATCTGGATGCGCGGCTGGAGCCGTCCCGCGTGCCCGTTGAGCTGGAACAGCTGGTGATCTCCTTCAACCATATGATTGGGAAAATTGAAGATGTCTTTACCCGGCAGGCGAATTTTTCCGCCGATATCGCCCACGAAATCAGAACCCCCATCACCAACCTGGTGACGCAAACGGAAATTGCGTTGAGCCAGAACCGCTCCCAGAAAGAGCTGGAAGATGTCCTCTACTCCAGCCTGGAAGAGTACAACCGGATGACCCGCATGGTCAGCGATATGCTATTTCTGGCGCAGGCGGATAATAACCAGCTGATCCCTGACCGGGTGATGTTTGATTTAAGCGCCGAGGTCATGAAAGTGTTCGATTTCTTCGAAGCCTGGGCGGAAGAACGCCACATCTCACTGAAATTTAACGGGATGCCCTGCCTGATAGAAGGCGATCCGCAGATGTTCAGAAGAGCAATCAATAATCTGCTCTCCAACGCCCTGCGCTATACGCCGGAAGGGAAAACGGTAACGGTCTCCATCAGAAAACGGGATAACGACGTTGAGCTGGTGACAGAAAACCCCGGCACGCCGATCCCGCAGGCGCATCTGCCAAAGCTGTTTGACCGTTTTTATCGCGTCGATCCGTCCAGACAGCGCAAAGGTGAAGGCAGCGGAATTGGGCTTGCCATCGTGAAGTCCATCGTCACGGCGCACCACGGCAAAGTCCGCGTGGAATCGGATGCGGTGTCGACGCGCTTCATCCTCACAGTACCCGGAAAAGTGTTCTGAGCGTCAGCAAACAGCGCGGCACACCTCAAGGACCTTTTCCCTGAGCCAGCGATGCGCCGGGTCCCGCTCCATGCGAGGATGCCACATCTGTGACACCGTAATGGTGCGGGTCTTAAAGGGCAGTTCAAAGACGTGCACGCGCTCGGTCATCGCCTGATTGAGCAGGTACAGCGCCGGCACCATGGCAATAAGATCGGAGGCCAGCGCCACGGATAACGCCGTCGGGAATCCAGGCACCACACTGGCGATCTTTCGTTTCATCCCTCGTTCCGCCAGCGCATCGTCAACAGACCCGTGTAATGCCCCATCAGGCGACGCCACCACATGGCCCCACGCGACATAATCGTCAAGGCTGACATCAGGCTGTGACGACAGCGGATGCCCCTTGCGCACCGCGCCAACAAACCGATCCTGAAAAAGCCGCTGCAGCCGTATTTCAGGCCCCATATTGTTCTGCACGCCGATCTCCAGGTCGACAAGCCCCTCCCGCAAATAGCGCGACGTTTTCTCGGGTTTGGGAGCGAAGCGGATGCACACTCCGGGCGCAACGCTCGCCACGGCGGCTATGAGCAGTGGCCCAAATGCCACCACAAAACCGTCGTTGGCCCGGATGGTGAACAGCCGCTCGAGACTTTCCACCTTCAGCGTGTCGGTGGAGGGCTGCAGCACCGCCCTCGCCTCATGCACGGCGCTTCTGGCGCGGTCCCGCGTGGCTTCAGCCCAGGGGGTCAGCACCATATGGCGCCCGGCCCTCACCAGAATAGCATCGCCGGTTGCCTCCCGCAGCCTGCTCAGGGTACGGCTCATGGCGGAGGTGCTCAGATTTAAGCGCCTCGCCGCGCCCGCCACGCTGGCCTCGGCCAGCAGAACGTCGAGCGCAACCAGAAGGTTAAAGTCAGGATCGGACACGATGGCTCCTCAGATAAGGCGTTCTATGCAACGATAAAGTGCAAACGCTGCGTCTTCCGCCCTGTATACCCCATGATTATAGTTTCGTCATCACTATTCTTATCCGGAGTAACGACGATGACGCTATTTTCAAACCTGCCCGGCGATGAAGGATTACCCGGTCATGAACGCGCCAGGGTGATGGCCGCCGTCATGACCACCACGCTGATGGGCGTCTTTGACGGCATCATGATCAACATCGCGCTGCCCTCCATGGCAAAGGCAATGCAGGTGCCCGCGAACGTTGCGGTGTGGTTTGCCAACGGCTATCTGCTGTCAGCGGCCATGACACTGGCCATCTTCGCGGCGCTGGCGGCGCGGGTGGGCTATCGCCCGGTGTTTCTTGCCGGGCTTGCCACCTTTACGCTCACCTCGCTCGGCTGCGCGCTGGCGACCACGTCAGAAATGCTGATCGGCATGCGCATTCTGCAGGGCATCGGCGGGGCGGCCACCCTGAGTATCGCCCCGGCGATCCTGCGATCCGTATTTCCGGGTCGACTGCTTGGCCGAATTCTGGGGCTGCACGCCCTGCTTATCGCCTCCAGCACGGCGATTGCCCCTGTCCTGGGCGGAACCATACTGGACATGCTGAGCTGGCAGTGGCTGTTCGCCATTAACATTATTCCGGGCAGCGTTGCCCTGCTGCTGGCGTGGCGGGCGTTACCGCGCCAGCCAGACGTTGATCGGTCCCCCTTTGATACGCCGGGCGCCGCGCTCTCCGCCGTGCTGTTAGGTTCTGCAATCATGCTTGCCGACAGCCTTCAGCACATAACGCAAGGTATCAACCCGGCGGCCACAGGCTGGGGGTTCCTCACGCTGGTCAGCACCCTCGCCTTTATCTGGCGTATTCGGCGCGCGCAAAGTCCCATACTGCCGCCCGTTATTTTCAAAAATGGGCGCTTTACGCTTGCAGCCCTGACCTCGCTGGCCTCGTTTGTCAGCCAGGGCATTACCTTTGTCGCGCTGCCGTTCCTGTTTCAGAGCGTGTATGGCTACAGCCCGGTGGTTTCGGCGCTGCTGTTCACCCCGTGGCCGGTTGGCATCGTGCTGATCGCGCCGCACGCGGGGCGCTGGGCGGATACCCTTTCCGCGCCGCTGATCTCGACTGTCGGGCTGATGATTTTTGTCGGTGGGCTGGTTCTGCTGGCGACGTTGCCGGATAGCCCTTCCGCATGGAATATCTGCCTGCGCAGTCTGGTGTGCGGGATTGGGTTTGGCTGCTTCCAGAGCCCCAATAACCGGGAGATGCTCGCTAACGTGGCGCGGGAATATGCCAGCTATGCCTCCGGCGTGTTGTCGATTGTGAGGACATTTGGCCAGTGTCTTGGTGCCGCCGCGGTTGGCGTGCTGCTTGCTACGACCGAATCAGACCATGACCGGGCCGTGCATTTTGCGCTGTGGATCGCCGTCATCGCCTCGACGGGGTCAGTGTTGTTTAGCGTGAGTCGGCTGCGCCCTGCGGTTCGGGCATCAGCCTGATTCGCCCGGCGGCGCTACGCTTGCACAATGTAGGCCGGGTAAGCGCAGCGTCACCCGGCAAAAAAGACGACTCGCTCGTTTACTCCAGCGCCAGCAGCGCGAAGCTCGCCAGCCAGTGCCCGCCGCTGTAGTGGCTGCCCACCACGTGCTCGACGCTTGCCGTCAGGTGTTTCGCCACGGCATCACGCAGCGCCTGCTGCGCCGGATGGTTTGCGGGAAGCGCTTTGGCAATATGCTTCATGCACCACGCACGGCTGAGGTTTAACCCGTCGAGATGGGCAATTTTCGGATCGGTACGGTCGCTCACCTCCGCCGGGTTCATCAGCGCCGCAACGGAGCCGAGATCCGGCAAAAACGCGTCAAACCAGGCCGGGAAGTCTTCTAACACCTTGCTCATCAGCAGCGCTTCCGTCAGCGCGCCGGAAATGTACTCATCCCCGCCGGGTTCGTAGTGGGCCGGATAGCGCGTGTCGGCGCGATAAAACCGCTCCGCCGCCGTGACAATCGCCTGCTCAAGCGCGCTATCCTCCACGCCTCGCGCGTAATCGAGCGCCAGCGCGAGGGCAAACGCCGTGTTGTAATGCGTCCCGACGCGGATTGGATAGGTGAGCTTGCTGAGGTAATCCACCAGCCTGTGGCGAATATCCTGCGTTAGCGGCTCAAGCGTTTGATACCAGCCTGCGGCCTGCGGCAGCGACGACTGTTTCAGCTCCTGGGCCAGCGCCAGCAGCCAGCCGTAGCCGTACGGTCGCTCAAACGAGGCGCGGAACGGCGCGGTGAAATAGGCCAGCTCTTTCGCCACGTTCTTTTCCGTCAGGTGCTCGTCGAAAAGCGCGACGATCGAGTCCCGGCTCGGCAGCTCCGGATAGAGGCGCACGCAGCGCAGCAGCAGCCAGTAGCCGTGCACCGCCGAGTGCCAGTCGAAACAGCCGTAGAAAATCGGGTGCAACTCGCGCGGCGGCAGAACGTCACCATCATCATTCAGCAGGTGCATGATGTGGTTCGGGTATTCCTGGCGCAAATAGGTTAAAGGCATGCGGGCAAACGCGTCAGCCTGATGTTGCGTCAATTCCATAACAACTCCTTAGCGAAACACGAGGAAATACATGAGGAACACGTTCACCACCAGCAGGGTTAACGCGGTCGGGATCTGGATCTTGATCACCTGATATTTGTCTTTCAGCTCCAGCAAGGCGGCGGGAACAATATTGAAGTTCGCGGCCATCGGCGTCATCAGCGTGCCGCAGTAGCCCGCGTACATGCCAATCGCCAGCAGCGGCGCCGGGTTGCCGTGATGCACGTTGATCAGGAACGGTAAGGCGATACCGGCACTTAATACCGGGAAAGCGGCAAAGGCGTTACCCATGATCATGGTAAACAGCGCCATCCCCACGCAATAAATCACCACCAGCATGAAGCGACTGTCCGGGTTCACGAACAGGCTGACCACCTTCTGCACCGAATCCCCGGTATTGGCCGCGACGAACACGCCGCCGAGCATCGCCAGCATCTGCGGCAGGATCACCGCCCAGCCGATAGTGTCGACAAGACGACGAGACTGCCGAATGGCATGCAGCGGCGTCCCCTTCGTCAGCCACCAGCCGGTGAGGATCGCCGCGACGCAGGCCACGCACAGCGCCGCCAGGGTGAGCTGTTTCTGGTCGAGCAGGAACACGCCGCCAACCGACACCCCTTTCAGGAACAGCGTCCCGATAACCGTTACCACCGGGATCATCAGCGCGGGCAGGAACAGCCAGTTTTTAAGGCGCTTTGACGAGGCAACGCGCTCCTCCTCGGAGGCCATTTTGTAGTGCCCTTTCCCGACCAGGCCAAAACCCGCCAGCAGCGCGATAGCGATGACGCACCCGCCAACGATCCGGTACGCCAGCGATTTACCCAGCTCCTGCACCATCAGGTCACCGAACAGGAAGATCCCGCCGAATAAAAACCAGAACAGCGCGGTGGTAAAACGCTTCGGATTGGCGCGATCGCGCAGGGTCATAACGACCAGCAGCATCACGACAAAGCCGATCAGGTAATACACACGGTTAATGGTGATAAGCGTCATCATTGCGCGGCCCCCTGCGTTCCCTGCTCTGCACGCCAGGCCATCACGTCGCGACGGATGCTGGCATCCAGGCGCAGCAGGCGCGTCATATGAATAATCAATGCCGCAATCGCGGTTGGGATAGCCCACAGGCCGATATGCAGCGGTTCGATGCCCTGAATACCGTTCTCTTTCAGGAACGCGTCGATCAGCAGCACCGCACCAAAGGCGATAAAGATGTCTTCTCCAAAGAAGACCGCAATGTTGTCGCACGCCGCAGCATGGGCCTTGATTTTGTCGCGAATGTGCTGCGGCAGCTCGCCATATTCGTTCAGGGCGGCCCCTTCAGCCATCGGCGCCAGCAGCGGACGTACAGTCTGGGCATGACCGCCCAGCGACATCAGCCCCAGCGCGGCGGTGCCTTCACGCGCCACGAAGTAGAGCATCAGGATACGCGCCGAGGTGGCGCTGGCGATCTTCGCGACCCAGGCCTGGGCGCGCTCTTTAAGCCCGTAGTATTCCAGCAGACCAATCACCGGCAGGATCAGGATGAAGGTCGCCAGCGATCGGCTGTTGACGAACTTCTCGCCGAAGGTTTCCAGCAGCATCCCGAAATCCATCCCGACCAGCAGGCCCGTCGCCAGCCCCGCCACCACGACTACCAGCAGCGGGTTGAAGCGCAGTGCAAAACCAATAACCACGATCGGTATCCCGATCAGCGGCAACAGCGTAGTACCGTCCATAACGTTTACCCTATCGAAAGTGAGCGTTGCGCGCCGACGGCTATTTTTTTAATTTGCGGCGAGCGATGTTGTGTTTTACGTCAGGCTTCACAAAACCTGCGCTAAAAAGCTATATCTGAACCTCAAAAACATGTAAACAAATTATCAATAAAATGTTCTTATTTTATCGACGAGTTTACATTTCTGGCTAAGGAACGTTATGACCTCGAAAAAGAGTGCTTCACCCGATCGCGACGATATCAACGATGGCCGGATCGTCTCTTCCCGCCATCTGGTTTCCGAGCGCTGCGCAGAACTGTCAGAGCTGGAGTACGCGCTGATCATGACCGGCAACGCGTTCAACAAATGGATGGTGCGCTGCATGACCGCAGCCGGCGAACCGGATATGGGCGCCTTTGACGTTTCGCTGCTGCATCACGTGAACCACCGCGACCGCAAGAAAAAGCTGGCCGACATCTGTTTCGTGCTTAACGTGGAAGATACCCACGTGGTGACCTATGCCCTGAAGAAGCTGGTCAAAGCGGGCTACGTGACGAGTGAGAAAGCGGGTAAAGAGCTCTTTTTCTCCACCACGGAGGAAGGGAAAGCGTTGTGCATGAAGTATCGGGACGTGCGGGAAGCGTGTCTAATTGCCATCCACGCGGAGAGCGGCATTTCCGGGAAAGCGATCGGCGAAACCGCGCAGCTGTTACGCGCGATCTCCTCCCTGTATGACACCGCCGCCCGCGCGGCGGCATCGCTCTGAACTACGGACGTCTGAACAGGGTAATGCTGCGTCCGGCCAGCTCGTACTCTACGGTGTCGGTGATCGCTGTTCCGGCGGCAGCGTCATCCGCCGTAGACAGTTCAAGAACCCATCCCCCTTCGCCAAACTGCGGGATCTGGAACGGCACGGTGCCTTCGAACGGGTTAAACAGCATCAGCACGTCGTGCCAGATGCCGTCCTCCTGCCTGAGATCCGGTCTGCTGATGGAGACCCCGAGCGTCGAACCTTCATCCCACTGCTCGGCCTGCTGCGGACCGCCCCCGGCATTAAACCAGCGGATCTCCAGCCCGTCGCGCCAGCTTTCACGACGCAGCAGCGGCTGTTGCGCGCGAAGGGCAATGAGACGACGGGTAAACTCGCGCAACGCAGCGTCGTTTTCGGAGAGCCCCTTCCAGTCGATCCACGAGATCTCGCTGTCCTGGCAGTAGCCGTTGTTGTTGCCCTTCTGCGTGCGGCCAAACTCGTCCCCCGCCAGCAGCATCGGCGTGCCGTGGGAGAACAGCAGCGTGGTCAGGAAATTGCGCTTCTGCCGTCCGCGGGTAGCAATAATATCCGGGTTCTCCGTCGGTCCTTCTTCCCCATAGTTGTACGAGCGGTTATCGTTATGCCCGTCGTTATTGTCCTCTCCGTTATCGGCGTTATGCTTCTCGTTGTACGACACCAGATCATTCAGCGTAAAGCCGTCGTGAGCGGTGATGAAGTTGACGCTGGCCCACGGACGACGCCCGCGCAGATCGTACAGATCCCCGGAGCCCAGCAGACGCGCGGCAAAGTCGGTGGAGACGTTATCCCCCTTCCAGTACTCGCGAACGGTATCACGATACTTATCATTCCACTCCCCCCAGCCCGGCGGGAAACCGCCGACCTGATACCCGCCGGGGCCAATATCCCAGGGTTCGCCAATCAGCTTGAGTCTCGATAACACCGGATCCTGAGTCATGGCGTCGAAGAAACCGCCGCGCGGGTCAAACCCTTCGGGCTCGCGGCCCAGTATCGTCCCCAGATCGAAACGAAAACCGTCAATATGCATCGATTCCGCCCAGTAGCGCAGGGAGTCCATCACCATCTGTAACACGCGCGGGTGCGAGGTGTTGACCGTATTTCCCGTCCCGGTGTCGTTGATGTAGTACCGGTGCTGATCCGGGAGCGTACGATAATAGCTGTAGTTATCGATCCCCTTAAACGAGAGCGTAGGCCCCAGCTCGTTACCTTCCGCCGTGTGGTTATAGACCACGTCCAGAATCACCTCAATGCCCGCGTCATGATAGGCGCGCACCATGTCGCGAAAGCCCTGGATCCCCGCCGGGCCGTAGTAGCGCGACGCGGGGGCAAAAAAGCCCAGCGTGTTATAGCCCCAGAAGTTTTTCAGGCCACGGTCGAGGAGATGCTGGTCGTCCGGGAACCAATGAACCGGCAGCAGCTCCACCGAGGTAATGCCCAGGCTTTTGATGTAGTCGACCGAGGCTTTATGTCCCATCCCCTCAAACGTTCCGCGCAGCTCGGGCGGGATGGCCGGGTTCATCTGGGTAAAGCCCTTGACGTGGCTCTCATAGACAACGGTATGCGGCCAGGGCACGTTTGGCCGGTTGTTATCCTGCCAGTCGAAAGCGTTCGGGTCGATAACCTTGCATTTCGGCGTGAACGGCGCGCTGTCCCGCGAATCAAAGCTTAAATCTAACTCGTCATGCCCCAGCTCATAGCCGAAATGGGCGTCGTTCCAGTCGATATCGCCCACCAGTTCACGGGCATACGGGTCGATAAGCAGCTTATGCGGGTTAAAACGGTGACCGTTTTCAGGGTCGTAAGGTCCGTAGACGCGATAGCCATACAGCGCGCCGGGCTTCAGATCGGGCACATAGCCGTGCCAGACCTCATGGGTATATTCCGGCAGCTCCAGCCGGGCGATTTCCGTTTTCCCGGACGGGTCAAACAGACAGAGCTCCACCCGCTCAGCGTGCGCGGAGAACAGCGCGAAGTTAACGCCCTTCCCGTCATAATTCGCCCCCAGCTGTTGGCCATGACCGGCCCGAATTTCAAACGTAGTATCCTTTGCCATTTTCGTTCTCCACGATTATTCGCAGGTAAGCAGAACCAGTACACATCCCTTTTCTGACGTTAAATCCAGCGTCTCTTGCAGAATGCGGCTTTCACCGCTGAACAGATCCCGATAGCGCTTCCCGGCCAGTTCGTCGGGTATCGCTACCGTGGTATTGACCCACAGCTGATGATTATCGTTGACGCCAAAAACCAGACGCGGCACGGCAACGATCAGCGCCTCGTCGTCCTTAACCCGTGCATAGACAATCAGGTTTTCCTCCCGCTCGCCGGAAACCTTGAGCGGCAGCCAGTCGCCGTAGCGGAAAAGCGCGTCGTAATGCGGTCGAAGTCGTAACAGCGTGGCGGTAACGAACTGTTTAACGCGCCCGTCACGCCAGCAGGCCGGGTTGTCAAACACCGTGGCATCCGCCGCGCTGAGGTTTTGCACCAGGGCCGGGAAGTCCGGCTCCCGTCGGTTATCCGGGTCGACGAGGCTAAAGTTGAGCGCCTCGCTGCCCTGATAGATATCCGGCACGCCGGGAGCTGTCAGCTTGATCAGCGTCTGGCTGAGGCTGTTCATCAGCCCGGCGCGGATAAAGGGCTGCATCGCCTCGCTGAAATCGTGCAGGAACAGGCTGTTATCCGGGGACAACAGGTGCCGCGCGTAGCTCAACACCACACTCTCGTAGCTCTCGTTGCTGTCGATCCAGTCGGTGCGCTGCTTCGCCTCGCGAAGCGCTTTCTCAAGGAAGCCGAGGAAGCGCGTCTCCAGTGATGCAAGCCCTTCAGCGTCGTCCGGTGACAGCGTGGCAGGCCAGACGCCCGCCAGCGCCTGGTAGATCATCCAGGTATCTGCGGCGTTCGGCGCGGTGCCGTCATTAAGAAAACGCACCCGGGTCTGGTTAATCTGCCGCCAGCGGGCGAGATTTTCTCCCCAGCGTTCCGGCGCCTCCGTCAGGGTGTAGAGACGCGCCCGGGCGTCTTCTCCGCGCTTGGTATCGTGCGTGGAGGTGCCCAGCAGCGCGTCCGGCTGACGGGCCAGACGAATGCGCATCTCCTGGTGAAAGCGGGATAGTGAAAACGCGCGCGGCGTCGGGTCAGCGCCCACTTCATTGAGCGCAAGCTCAAGGTTAAGGCGGAAAAACAGCGTGTCTTCCACCGACTTCGCCATCAGCGGCCCGGTCAGCTGCTGGAAGCGTGTTCTGAAAAGCGCGGCGGACTCGCGGCAATCTTCCGGCAGGTCGCCGGTAAGAATGCACACAATCAGACTCAGGGCCGCCTCGGACGTATTTACGCCGGCGACCACGCGGCTAAGCAGCGCCACGTCCGGCGGGGTTAACCCCTCCCGGGTGCCATAGGTGCGGTACACCGGAAACGCAATAAGCAGCTCGCGCAGCGCGTGACGGATTTCCTCGCGCGGCAGCGCAACCTCATTACGGCGGGCCAGATCGTCAGCAAGGTTTAGCAGCGTGGTGAACTCGCCCTCAAAATTACGATCGGTCATCAGGCCCTTGGCATCGCGCAGTTCCGCATGGCGATCGACCGTCATTCCCAGCGTCTCGTCGTGGATGGTCTCCAGACGCGACAGGTTATCGTCATCGACCAGCACCTCCGCCAGCGAGGCGATAAACTCGTACCCGGTGGTACCGGAAACCGGCCAGTCGGTGGGCAGCTGCTCTCCCTTCGCGAGAATTTTCTCGACCGTAATGTAACAGTCGGGTCCGGTTTTCTGCCGCAGGCGCTGCAGATAACCCAGCGGATCGGCCAGGCCGTCAATATGGTCAATGCGCAGGCCGTCTACGACGCCCGCGTGAACCAGCTCAAGGATCAGCCGGTGCGTATCGTCGAAGACCGCCTCGTCTTCAACCCGAACGCCCACCAGACCGGTGATCTCGAAGAAGCGCCGCCACGAGAGCTGCTTCGGCGCTTCCCGCCAGGACATCAGCCGCCAGCTTTGCGCGTCGTGCAGTTCGGCAATGCTTTTCTCCTCGCTGTAGGTGCCCGGGTTGAGCGGGTACGCGGTGTCGTAATAGACCAGAGAAGCTTTGTTAGTGACAGTGTCACGTTTTAGCGTGATAGCCCCCTTCTCCAGCTCCGCCTCAAAGGTGTCGCCGAGAAACGGCAGCGTCAGTGGTCGCGACGCGTCGATATCGAAATAGCGGAAATAGCGGCTCTGCTGGCCGTATTCAATCACGTCCCGCCACCAGGCGTTCTCCAGCGAGGTGGACATATGGTTTGGGACAATATCAAGAATCAGCCCCATGCCGGCCTGCCTGAGCGCCGCGGCCATGCGGTCAAAGCCTTCCCGACCACCGATCGCGGGGTCAATTTCATTCGGGTTGGTCACGTCATAGCCGTGAGTGGAACCCGTTGTGGCGGTAAATACGGGCGAGGCGTAGAGGTGGCTGATGCCGAGGTCTTTCAGATACGGCACCAGTTCGACAGCGCGGTCAAACGTCATGCCGTTGCGGAACTGGATACGGTACGTGGCGGAAGGGATCATAACGATGCGTCTCCATCAGCAAAGCGAACGACAATACTGTTCGGCGGCAAAACGTCCGTTACCTCCGGCCAGGCAAAGCGCGTCTCCCCTGAAAGCACAGGCAGAGCGACAGGCTTACTGCCGATATTAAGCGCCAGATAGAGCGTCCCGGACGGGAAGTGCCAGCTCACCACCACCATGCCGGGCACGGTCTTGATTACCTTGCCCTGAACGGTGCCGCCATGACGCAGAAGCGGAACGATATGGCGATGGCGCAGCGTCAGCAGGTGGCGCGTGAAGCGCAGCCACGTTTTACCTTCGTCGGTGGCAATCTTATGCCAGTCGAGCTTTGATCGAACGAAGGTGTTCACGTCGTTCGGATCCGGGACGGTTTCATCGTGCCCGGCGTGGCCGGTGAACTCTTTCGCGCGCCCTTCACGCACCGCTTTTGCCAGTTCGCCGTGAAAATCGGTGAAGAACAGGAACGGGTGCGTTTCACCGAACTCTTCGCCCATAAACAGCAGCGGGATATGGGGAGAAAGCAGCAGCGCGGCAAGCAGCACCCGCGTCTTATCGGCCCCCGCGAGGGTGATAAGCCGCTCGCCCTGGGCGCGATTCCCGGTCTGATCGTGGTTCTGAATAAAATCGACGAAGAACTGCGGCGGCTGCGTGCTGCACTCCACCCCGCGAGATTCACCGGTTTGCAGCGAAATCTCACCCTGGTAGACAAACCCTTCCGCCAGCGCACGAGCGAACTTTTTCTCCGGCTCAAAGGCAAAATCCTGGTAGTAGGCGTGCGTTTCGCCGGTAGCAAACACGTGGGCAGCGTTGTGGAAGTCATCATTCCACTCGGCGGTGAACAGCGGCGTGTTGCCCTGTTCATCGCGCGGATGCAGGAAAATCACGTTGCGGCTGTCTTCCGTGGTCAGGTGAACGTAACGGTGCGGGAGCGCCTCGCGGATCTTCGCGGCAATCTCCTCAAGAATGTGCGTCTCCGCGCTGTCTTTAATCTGGTCGATGGCATCAAAGCGCAGGCCGTCCATACGGTATTCCGTCAGCCAGTAGAGCGGCGCATCGGTAATGTACTGCCTCACCGGCTCGCGCTCGTAAGCGATGCCGTTGCCCCACGGCGTCATACGCTCCGTATCGAAAAACGCGGGCGACAGCAGTGGCAGATAGTTCCCCTCAGGGCCGAAGTGGTTGAGCACGATATCCAGCACCACGGAAAGCCCCAGCCCGTGCGCGGCATCGATAAACGCGTGGAAATCCTCCGGCGTGCCGTAGGCAGCGTGCGGGGCATACAGCAGCACGCCGTCGTAGCCCCAGCCGCGGGATCCGCCAAACTGGGAGACGGGCATAACTTCAAGCTGGGTGATACCCAGCTCTGCCAGATAAGGCAGCTTGTCGATGGCCGCCCAGAAGGTGCCCTCCGGGGTAAAGGTGCCGATGTGCAGCTCGTAGATAACCGTCTCTTCCCAGGGCCGCCCTGCCCAGTCCCGGTTAACCGGCTGATAGCGTCGGGGATCGATAACGACGGAGGGGCCGCTAACGTCGCCCTTTTGCGCGCGCGACGCCGGGTCGGGTACCGCCATGCCGTCCTGCAGTACAAACTGATACTCTGCACCGTGCGTGACGCCATGAACGTCTGCCTGGAACCAGCCGTGCCCCACCGCCGTCATCGGCACGTCGATGGCGGCCAGACGTAGCGTAAGTTCTTTCTGTCCTTCTGCCCAGACGCGAAAACGTACAACGTCATCGGAAATAAACTCAGCACCCCACTGCTTTTGAAATGTCCTGAATTCCATTCATTGTCCTCGAATGACCCACATTTTACGCGGAACGAAGTACAAGCTTAGTTCAGGATTAAAAGTCCGTTAGCTCAGCGGATTTAACCGCTTCGTCTATTCTTTATGAAATAACTCACTACCGGGAATACTATGCAGATTCGAAAAGGATTAAATACCGATCTCCCACGCCTTGAATGCTGTGACTTTTCTTTCACCATTAGCCGCATCGCCAGAGAGCCTTTTATCCACGGTGATTTGCATATCGAAGCCGTTGCCGAGCCCTGGATAAAAACCTACGAGCTCGACATCCAAACCCTTGAAAACCACTGCGTTAATCCGGATGCCATCTTTCTTGTTGCTGAAACGGATGACGGTGAAATAGCCGGATTTATTACCGCTTCGATCGGCTGGAATAAATTTATCTCAGTGGATTACATCGCCGTGGAGCGCACGAAACGCCGAACCGGCGCCGCGCAAAAGCTGATGGCCGCCGCGCACGTCTGGGCCCGGAGCGTAAACGCGCCGGGATTACGGCTTGAAACACAAAATGTGAACGTCTCTGCCTGTCTGTTTTACCGTCACTACGGGTTTACCCTGGGCGGATACGATCGTTATCTCTACAACGCCTTGCCGGAAAAAGACGAAGTCGCCCTGTTCTGGTATTACATGCTGGTGTAGCGATGCAGCCTTCATATTTCTGTCATTGAACTTCATTACGCTTTCGGGATTTTAACCACGGTGTTGAGGAAAGAAGTGTGAATTCAATGGCTAAGGCATTACTGCTGGTGTTACCTGTTATGAGTGCAGCGGCGACGGCCGCCGGGCGCGAGTTGTGTGAACCCAAAGCGTACGAAATGGCGCTGCGCTATCAGCAGAAATCGGCAGAGATTATGGCCCTTCAGCTGCAGACGTATCGGTTTGCCACCGAGCGTTTTAACGAGAAGTTAAAGGATCTGAAAACGCCTGAAAATTACGCCGTAGTGATGGACCTGGATGAAACGGTACTGGATAACACCCCCCTGCTGGTGCGCGACATGGAGCAGTGTCACGACTATACAAAATGGGATACCTGGAGCGACTGGGAGAAGCAGGGAAAACCCGGCTTAATTCCGGGAGCGAAGGCATTTCTTGACCACGTTAATCAAAGCAAGGTCCGTATCTATTACGTCTCGGACCGCATGCAGGAAAATAAAGCCGATACGCTCAGAACGTTAACAGCCCTGGGACTTCCGCAGGTGTCCGATGAAAGCGTGCTTCTGGATACGGTCAGCAAGGAAGAGCGTCGCCAGAGCATCCTCAAAAAGCAGCAGATCGTGATGCTGTTTGGCGACAGCCTGCCGGATTTCGCCGTGCAGTTTAAAAACAAAAAGCCGAGCGAGCAGCAGCGCGAGTTGGTTGAGGCCAGCGCGGAACACTTCGGTAACGACTGGATTGTGCTGCCTAATGCCGCTTATGGCTCCTGGTCGAAAGCCACGCCGGACGGCTGGAACGCGTCGCTGAAAAAATAACGTTTTACGAGCCGGGAAAGGCTTCACTGTCACCCGGCTTTTGCGCTGAGCTATTTATCTCGTTTATAGGTCCTATCATTTCCGGGCAGGTTCTTATACTTTTACGGAGCAGTAAGATGAGCACTTTCAAAGGAGACTCGTATGCTTACCGTGAAAAAACTTGCTCTTTCCACGCTGATTTCAAGTTCAATGCTTTTTTACCCTGCGCTGCAGGCCTCGGCGGAGACGCCGCAGCACGTCGTTAAACAATCGGCAGGCGGTTACAGCGTGCAGGTCGGCGACGTTGTGGTGACCTCGTTTACCGACGGGACCGTCGCGCAGGATCTGCACAAGCTGCTGCGCCGGACCACAGAGCAAAAAACTGACGCACTGCTCGCGAAAAATTTCCAGACCAACCCGGCGGAAGTGTCCATCAATGCCTTTCTGATTGCGATGCCCGGACACAAAATCCTGGTCGATACCGGCTCCGGCCAGCTCTTTGGCCCCGGTAACGGCGGACGTCTGATTGAGAGCCTCGCCACCAGGGGAATCAAACCCGGGGACATCACTGAAGTCCTGCTGACCCACGCCCATTCCGACCATGCGGGCGGCCTGGTGAAAGACGGCAAGGTGGTGTTCAGCAACGCGCGCGTTTACGTCGGCAAACCGGACGTCGACTTTTTCTTTAACGAAGACAATCAGAAAAAAACCGGCTACGACCAGAACTACTTTGACGTCGCGCAGAAAACCTTAAAGCCCTATCTTGACGCCGGCAAAGTGGTGCCGTTTAGCGGAACCTCTGAGATTCTTCCGGGGCTTACCGGCACGGTTCACCCCGGACACACGCCGGGTTCGGCCTTCTACACGCTTGAAAGTAAAGGCGAGAAGATCACCTTCATCGGTGACGTTATTCACGTTGCGGCGGTCCAGTTCCCGCAGCCTGAGGTTACTATCGCCTACGATCAGGATCAGGACGGCGCAGCACGCGTGCGCGAGCATGCGTTCGCAGAGTTTGTGAAAAACAGAGACCTGGTTGCCGCACCCCATCTGCCTTTCCCGGGCATCGGGTATGTGACGAAAGGAGAGAAAGGCGGCTATGCCTGGGTACCTGTCACCTATACCAACCGGGACGCCAGCAGCGCGAAATAAGATGGCGCCCGTTTCTGAGATGGACATAGACCTGCTCCTGACGCTGGACGCTCTGCTTCAGGACAGGAACATCACCCACGCGGCCGCGCGGCTGGGCATCAGCCAGCCCGCGCTGTCCGCTCGCCTGGCGCGTCTGCGCGCGCTCTTTGGCGAACCGCTATTTATTCCTTCTCCACATGGACGCGGGGTGTTACCCACGCCGAGAGCGGAAGCGCTGAAGCCGCAGGTAGAGAGCGTTTTGCGCGGCATTAGCGCGATGTTTGCCCCCGCCGCGTTTGATGGGAAGACCAGCACCCGGACCTTTGTCATCGCGCTGCATGAAAACCCGGCGCTGATGCTGGGCACCGGGCTGCTTAATCAGGTGATGGCCGATGCTCCCGGCATCCGCCTGCGCTTCGCCCTGCCGGAGATGGCTGCCCTGCCGCAGCAGCTGGAAAACGGTGATGTCGATATCTATATCGGCGTGAGCGCGGGTGCCCATGACGGCTGGGTAAGGCGCAAATTGCTCGACGACGCGTTTGCCACCGCCCAGCGCAAAGGCCATCCGCGCGGGACCGGTACGTTAGACCTGGAAATCTACTGCGCGCTTTCCCATCTGGTAGTGTCGTCAGCCGGGGATCCGTTTACCGGCTTTGTCGATCAAACCCTGGCCGGGCTGGGCCATCAGCGGCACGTCGCGATGTCCACCCAGAGCTACGCCATGGCGCCTGCGCTTGTCGCCGGTACCGATCTCGTTTGCACCTTACCGGAACGGATGCTGCGACAGTTCGCCAGCACGCTGGATATTTTTCCCCCGCCGCTGCCGCTCCAGCCGATTACCATTTACATGTACTGGCACCCGAAAAACAGCCGGGATCCGGCGAGCGTCTGGCTGCGTGAGCAGCTGCTGGAGGCGGCCGGGCGTCAGGTGTGATCGAGGGTAACCAGAAACTTTTTAAGCACTTCTGAGCGAATAATCCGGTGGCAAACCAGCGTCAGCTCGCTTTCCCGGAGCCGGTCCAGGATGTCCACGTAAACCACATTCTCGACGCTCACCGCCTTTGCCGACGCCGGCAACAGCGCCAGGCCAAATCCGGCCGAGACAAGGCTTATCACCGTGGGCACGTCAGTCGCGTTTTGTACCACGTCCGGCTGAAAGCCCGCGCCGCTACAGGCGTCAAAAAAATACTGTTCCAGCCCCATTCCCTCCGGGTCGCGCAGGGAGATCCATTTTTCATCTTTCACCGACGAAAGCGTCAGCGCGGACGATCCCGCCAGCGGATGCTGACGATAAAGCGCCAGGACCGTTTTCTCTGACGCGAACGGGCGGCTTTGCAGATCGTCAGGCAGCGACGGCAGCGGTGCCCGGATAATGGCAACATCCAGCTGGTTACTCTGCACAGCAGCGTAGAGCGTCTGCACGTTTCCCGTCACCAGCGACATAGTAATGGCCGGCCAGCGCGTGTGCATCTGGCGCAGCGCAGTGGGCAACCTGCCGTCAAACATCGCGCTCGATACGCACCCCAGGTTTAACACCCCCTGCTCACCTCGTGCCGTTTGTCTGGCGTCCAGCACCGCCTGTTCGGTCAGGGAGATGGCGAGCCTGGCTTTCACCAGAAACGCTTCGCCCGCAGGCGTCAGGGTTAAACGGCGGTTCGCCCGGCTAAAGAGCGTAACGCCTAAACGTTCTTCCAGCGCCTTTATCTGCTGGCTTAACGCCGGCTGCGCCATGTTCAGACGCTCGGCGGCCCGATGCATGTGGAGCTCTTCGGCAACGACGATGAAATGGCGCATCTGACGAAACTGCACGGAACGCCTCCTTATTTTGATATGAATTCACTTATCAATTTAACAGTAATGATGCAATTGATGCTATTGGTCATTGCCATAAAAATGGAGGTATTCAAACGAGGGAGGAAAATATGGAAAACCCGATCAACGATCTCCGCAGCGCCATCGCCCTGCTTCAGCGCCACGAAGGGCACTATCTTGAAACCGATTATCCGGTCGATCCCAACGCGGAGCTGGCGGGTGTGTACCGTCATATCGGCGCGGGCGGTACGGTAAAACGTCCGACGCGCATTGGCCCGGCCATGATGTTCAACAGCGTGAAGGGCTATCCGGGCTCCCGCATTCTGGTGGGCATGCACGCCAGCCGCGAGCGCGCGGCGCTGCTCTTGGGCTGCGAGCCCTCTGAGCTGGCAAAACGCGTCGGCCAGGCGGTGAAAAAGCCGATCGCCCCCGTTGTCGTCCCCGCCTCGCAGGCGCCGTGTCAGGAGCAGGTTTTCTACGCTGACGATCCTGACTTCGATCTGCGTAAGCTCCTTCCGGCACCGACCAATACGCCGATTGATGCAGGCCCGTTCTTCTGCCTGGGGCTGGTGCTGGCAAGCGATCCTGAAGATAGCTCGCTGACGGATGTCACCATTCACCGCCTCTGCGTCCAGGAACGCGACGAGCTTTCTATGTTCCTTGCCGCCGGCCGCCATATCGAAGTCTTCCGCAAAAAGGCGGAAGAGGCTGGAAAACCGCTGCCGGTGACCATCAACATGGGGCTCGACCCGGCCATCTATATCGGCGCGTGCTTTGAGGCCCCTACCACCCCGTTTGGCTACAACGAGCTGGGCGTCGCCGGGGCGCTGCGCCAGCAGCCGGTCGAGTTGGTACAGGGCGTGGCGGTAAAAGAGAAAGCGATAGCGCGGGCGGAGATTATCATCGAGGGTGAACTGCTCCCGGGCGTGCGCGTTAGAGAAGATCAGCACACCAACACCGGCCACGCGATGCCGGAGTTCCCGGGCTACTGCGGCGAGGCGAACCCCTCCCTGCCCGTGATCAAAGTGAAAGCGGTGACCATGCGAAACCACGCGATCCTGCAAACGCTGGTGGGCCCGGGGGAGGAACATACCACGCTGGCCGGTTTGCCGACGGAGGCCAGCATCCGCAATGCCGTTGAGGAGGCGATTCCAGGCTTCCTGCAAAACGTCTATGCGCACACCGCAGGCGGCGGCAAGTTCCTCGGCATACTGCAGGTAAAAAAACGCCAGCCGTCGGACGAAGGACGTCAGGGCCAGGCGGCGCTTATCGCCTTAGCCACCTATTCGGAATTGAAGAATATTATCCTTGTCGACGAAGACGTGGATATTTTCGACAGCGACGACATCCTGTGGGCGATGACCACCCGCATGCAGGGCGATGTCAGCATCACCAACATTCCGGGGATCCGCGGCCACCAGCTGGATCCATCCCAGTCGCCGGAGTACAGCACCTCGATTCGCGGAAACGGCATCTCCTGCAAGACCATCTTCGACTGCACGGTGCCGTGGGCGCTGAAGGACCGCTTCGAGCGCGCACCGTTTATGGAGGTGGATCCGCGTCCGTGGGCGCCGGAGCTGTTTAAAGACAAAAAGTAAACGGACATTTCTCTTTTCTTCACCCCTCAGGGGTGAAGAATCTCACGCTAAAATTGCCGCTTCCCCTGCTTTCTTGTACCCTTTCACCGGTAAACCCACCCCCACTAAAACTGAGACCTTCGACACCTATGACTGCACACATTTCCAAAGATCCTTTACATGGCGTAACGCTGGAGATGATGGTCAACGCCCTGGTGGCGAAATATGGCTGGAGCGAGTTGGGTGACCGCATCAAAATTAACTGTTTCAGAAAGGATCCCAGCGTTAAATCGAGCCTGAAATTTCTGCGCCGCACCCCATGGGCGCGGGCGGAAGTTGAAGCCCTGTATCTGGACTCCCTCAACGACGAGGAAAGTGCAGAACAGGCGGTGCCCGCCTTTAATCCCTGGGCTAACAGTCGGATTATCAAGAGCTAATACGCAAATGACGCGACACGTAAAACGGATCGGTGCGCTGGCTGCCTGCGCACTTTTACTTGTAAGCTGCTCCTCAAAACCACCCAAATCACTGGTTACCCCTCTTCCCACCGCGCGCAAACCGACACCGCAGGCCAACGCGCCGATGCGCGGGATCTGGCTGGCGACCGTCTCGCGTCTCGACTGGCCACCGGTGGCCTCGGTGAATGGCCGCAGCGACGACCAGCGCATCGCCATGCAAAAGCAGGCGCTCACCAGCAAGCTCGACAATCTTAAGCACCTCGGGATTAACACGGTATTTTTCCAGGTGAAGCCGGACAGCACCGCGCTCTGGTCATCAAAAATTTTACCGTGGTCGGATATGCTGACGGGCAACATCGGCGAGTACCCGGGATACGACCCGCTGCAGTTTATGCTGGATGAAGCGCACAAGCGCGGCATGAAGGTCCATGCCTGGTTTAACCCATACCGCGTGTCGACCAACACGAAGCCGTCAACCATCGCCGCGCTGAACCGAACCTCATCTCTCTCTCCGTCCAGCGTCTATGTGCAGCACCCGGAATGGGTGCGCGTCTCCGGCGATCGTTTTGTTCTCGACCCAGGCATTCCCGAAGTGCGCGACTGGATAACCAAAGTGGTGACCGAAGTGGTGGCGAACTACCCGGTAGACGGCGTGCAGTTTGATGATTATTTCTATGCCGAATCGCCGGGATCCGCGCTCAACGACGCGCAGACCTGGCGACAGTACGGCCAGGGATTTGCCTCAAAGGCCGACTGGCGAAGACACAACACGCAGCAGCTGATCGTGCAGGTGTCCCGCGCGATTAAACAGACGAAGCCCGACGTTGAGTTTGGCGTCAGCCCGGCGGGTGTGTGGCGTAACCGCTCCTTTGACCCGGCAGGCTCGGACACCCGCGGCGCCGCGGCTTATGATGAATCCTACGCAGATACGCGGCAGTGGGTTCAACAGGGCTTGCTCGACTACATCGCGCCGCAGATTTACTGGCCCTTCTCCCGGGACGCCGCGCGCTACGACGTCCTGACCAAATGGTGGGCCGACGTGGTGAAGCCGACCCACACGCGCCTGTATATCGGCATTGCGTTCTACAAGGTGGGCGAGCCCTCGAAAAATGAGCCGGACTGGACGGTTCAGGGCGGCGTGCCGGAGCTGAAAAAGCAGCTCGATCTCAACGATTCGCTGCCCAACGTCAACGGCACCATCCTGTTCCGGGAAGATTACCTGAACCAGCCGCAGACGCAGCAGGCGGTGAACTACCTGAAAGGGCGCTGGGGAAGCTAAGTAACCATCAGGCAGAAACGGGGCGTTTCTGCCTGATTTTTTTACGGCTTCGGCCCGAACATCGCCTCAAGCTGCTGCGCGTCCGGCATTCCGACCACCTGCTGTAGCTCATTGTCTGCATTCAGATAGTAAATGGCCGGCGTGGCGTTAGCGCCCAGGCTGTCCATCAGCGTCTGGTGCTTCTGCAGGATCTCTACCGTTTCACGGGAAGCGTCCCCTTCTGACCTGGGCAATTTTTTCCCACCGGAAAGCTCGTATTCGCGCCAGGCGGAGACCGGATCTTTCGCATTCAGGATCGCAGAGGCATTGCGCCCGCTGTTAGGGTTGAGAAACGCCACCAGCAGCGTGTTGAGCTGAACCTTGCCCGCCTTCACCCACGGCTGCGCTTCGGCCCAGAACTGCTTGCAGTACGGGCAGAATGGATCGGCGAAGACGAAGACCTTACGCGGGGCGTTTTCCGCCCCTTCCTTCAGGGGATGCGCCGCGTTCAGGTTCTTCCACATCTCGCGCCCCATCGGAGCGTAGATCTCTTTCTGGAAATAGCCCTCGCTGAGGTTTTTTCCTTTGTCATCGTATAGATAGCCCGAAATGACGTGCTTGCCGTCCGGCGTTAAAAAGATCGTCACGCCCATGTCCTGATATTGCCCCAGCCAGGCCGGTGCGCCGCCGGGAGCATCAAGTTTCTTAATGATTTTAATCTGCTGCTGTTCGCTGAACTGCTTCACCACATCCGGTATGGCATCAGCGGCCTGGGCCAACCCTGAGGTCGCCAGCGCCGAAAGTAACAATAATCTTTTCATTTCCCTCTCCGGTTTGTCGGGGGCATTCCGCCCCGTTCAGGTTAGCGGTTTTTCAGAGCGTCACTGACCATTTCGTCGAACTGTTCAAACGGAACCCAGCCGGGCAGCAGCCCTTCGCCGATAAGCGTGGCGGGCGTGCCCTGAATTCCCATTTTTTCTGCGACGATCAGGCTGCGTTTGATCGACACCATACTCTCATCATCCGGCGCGGTGACGCTCACCCCGGCCCGTTTTTGCGCCTCCTGAATGCTGGCGTCATCGTGGTATCCCTTTTTTGCCATCAGGGTATGGTTAAATTTCATAAACTGCTCGGGATGTGCGCGCCAGACGGTTAACGCGTCACGTGCGGCGGTCAATGAACTTTCCGAGCGGAAAGGTAAAAACTTAAAGACCACCGCAACATCCGGGTGTTTTTCGACGATCTTCTCCAGGTACGGATCGAATTTCTTACAGTACGGGCAGTTGTAGTCGGTAAACACCACCAGGGTGAGCTTTGGATTTTTCGCGCCGATACGCGGTGAGTTCGGATCGTTAAACAGGAAATCAGCGATCATTTTCTGCGCGCGCTGTTCCTGGTCCGGCGTCAGCGGCTGGGCAGCGAACACCTGAAGCGGGGCCAGCAGGAGCAGAAGCGTTATAAGGAATTTTTTCATGACACAGTTAGCCTTTTGCGTTGTTCAGGGTGGTGACCAGGGTGCGCTTATCCAGCAGCGGGGAGAGGATCTCCCCCTCAGGCGTGCCGGGGCCATACACCTCATTAAAGGGAATGGCGTAGCGGTTTCGCTTCGCCAGAAAATCCGCGATTAGCGCGGAGGGCTGGCTCCAGTCTCCGCGCAGGGCCACCACGTCCGGCTGGCTCAGCGCGGCAATAACGTCCGGCTGGGTCAGTACCCGATGCTCGTTAACTTTGCAGGTCACGCACCAGTCCGCGGAGATATCCACAAACACCCGTTTCCCCTGCGCCAGTGCCAGCTGGATGGCCTCCTCGCTGAGCGGCTGCCACGGGATAGTCTGAGCGTCATTCCGCGCCATGGCGTCAGACGGTGAGTTAAGCAACCCGCGCAGCTGATACCCGCCGAACACCGACAGCGCGATAACCACGACCCAGAACAACGGCGAAGAGGTTTGCCCCTTCTTCGCGAACGGCGCCAGCGCGATAGCGATCAGCACCAGCATCACGATCTGGCTGACCGCCTCGCCCAGATGCAGGCTCAGCAGCGTGACCAGCCAGAGGCTGGAAGCCAGCATCATCAGGCCCAGGATCGCTTTGAGCGTGTTCATCCAGCGGCCGGGTTTTGGCAGCAGCATGGCCGTTTTCGGCACCAGGGCGACAAACAGCCACGGCAGGCTCATGCCCACGCCGAGCATCAGGAAGATGAGCCACAGGGAGTGCAGCGGCGCGCCAAGGGCAAAGGCAACCGCCGTACCGAGAAACGGTGCGGAGCACGGCGTCGCCAGCAGCGTGGCGAACATCCCTTCGCAGAAGCTGCCGCCGATCCCCGCTCCCCCTGCCGTCGCCAGCCGTCCTGCCGCAGAGGAAGGCAGCAGCATTTCAAACGCCCCAAACAGGTTCAGCGCAAACAGGAAGGTGACGGCGACCATCAGGCCGATAAACCACGGGTTCTGGAACTGAATGCCCCACCCCAGCGATGCCCCGGCCAGCTTCAGCGCGGTCACCATCGCAGCCAGCAGCATAAAGGAGGTGAGGATCCCGGCGCTGGTGGCCAGGAAGCGCAGCCTGATGGCGCGCCTGTCCGACCCTGCCTGCAGGATGCTGTTAAGCTTCATGCCCATGACCGGCAGCACGCAGGGCATCAGGTTCAGGATCAGCCCGCCCAGCAGGGCAAAAAGCACCATTTTACCCGTTCCGCCTGGAGTGGAAGGCTCTGCGGGGGTTGCCCCAACGTTCATGGTGGTCTGCTGCGCGTTACCGCCATTGGTCAGCACAAACGACAGCCTCTTGCCTTCCAGCGAGGCGGGTTTATCGCCCCATTCGTCGGTCACGGGTACCGTCACCCGAAGCGTATTGCCGTCGTGCTTAATAACCGGCTCGCCGGGAAGAATGTCTCCCTCCAGCGGGTCAAAATAGATCCCCGGATTGTCCCACTTCCCATCCGTGGTGCCGGTAATCACCAGCTTGTCGCCAGAGAGCCAGGCGGAAAGATCTGCGGATACGCCAGACGTGCCCGGAACGATGCGCATCGCTTGCTCGAAGGCGGCCTGGAATCCCTCATCCACCGGCTGGGTAAAATCGAGATGCAGCGGGTAGTCCGTCAGCAGGCAGACGTTACTGCACGTCGAGAGTGTGAGCGTTCCATTGAGCGCATCGCTCTTCACCCCGTCGAGAACGATCGGAATCGTGACCTTATCGTGATACCCCTGCGTCGTCATGCCGGAGATATCGAAGCGCGATGGAACCGGCCAGGACCAGCTGTCCGTTACGCCTTCCGGCCAGCTGATTTTTGGCGCGACGCCGCCCTCTCCCGGCGATCGCCAGTAGGTTTTCCAGCCGGGCTTTAGCTCAACGGTGAGCAGGCCTTTTACGTGCGTTTGTTCCCTCTCCGCCTGAAAGCGGATGCGGGCGTGATCGTTTTGTGGGGAGACCAGCCAGCCGGTGTCTGCCGCATGGGCAATGCCGATGCAGGACAGCCACAGGAAGACGAATCCCCTGAAGAGGTTAACCATGTATTACTCCGTGAACAGTGAAAAATTATCGTGTGGTGACGATGATTTTCATTCACGGAAAACGCAGTTTTTAAGGTGTATTCGGGGAGGCGGTGCCTGAACGGGCTGTTCCGCGGGAGCGAATGCCCGCCCTTGCGTCAGCAGCTGCAGCAGCGCGAAGAAGATAATGATGGCCGGCAGCGCCCCGTCGAAGAACAGCGGCTGGGCACAAAGAAGCGACTGGGCACCTAACTGGCAGGGCGATGGCCCGGACTGCTCGGTGCTGCTTTGCGTTGGGGCATCTGCACTCAGTGAAATCTGCGGATCCAGTCCCTGTAAAAAATGGTTGAGCATCACCGCACGCTGCACGAGGCAAAGCGCCATCGCGAGACAGGTGATAATCAAAAGCCATTTTCCGAGGAGCTGACGGTTGCGCATAATATTCCAGAGTAACAGGACGCCCCGATCATAAACGATAGTGATGAATCTACAAGTGCCCGGAGTGTAAGGTTTTGTCTGTCGCCGCTATTCACCCGTCAGCGCGTCGTAGATATCCCGCAGACGCGTACGCAGAAACAGCACCGCCTTGTGCTTGCGGGATAACAGCGCCTGCTCTGTGGCCCCCGTCTCCTCTGCCAGCATTTTAATGCTGTAGCCGTGCAGCTCGGTCTTTTCAAACACCTCGCGCTGCGGCGGCGGCAGTTCAGACAGCGCCTGCCCCAGCTCTTCCCACAGCAGCGTTTTGAGATACTCCTCCTCTGGCGTTTGCGGTACGCCGAACAGGGTTTCAGCCAGCTCGTCTTCGGGGAAACCCTCGTCGTCATCCCCCGTAAAATAGCCGGAGAGCGACACCTCGCGCTTTTTACGCGCCCGGTCGGTCATCTCGTTACGCGCCGCGCGGAACAGCCAGGCCGCGACGTTTTCGACCGGCTGCTCCACTTTCATCAGCTGATAGGTGACTTCCTGCAAAATGTCGTCGGCATCATCGCGAACGGACGTCCGTCCGCGAATAAAAGCTTTCAGCCGGGCGCGGCAGGCACTGAGCGCCGACATCAGCATGGATCCGCCCGCCTCCCCGGCTTTCATTTCGCTCACTCTGTTTCCGGCGCTTTTGGCGCGGCGTCATCGCGCTTATCGTCACGATGGCCGTGCCAGCCGCAGTGACCGCGGCCGTGGCGGCCAAAGCCTTCGCGACGCTGCTGAATAAACGCCTCGCGCTGCTCGCGCGTCATGTTCATCCAGCGCTCGTGCATCCGGCGGTGCGCGCCAAACATCCCGGGACGGAAACCTAACCCGCCAAACAGAATGCGGCTCAGCACCAGAATGCCCAGCGCCTGCCAAAACCCGATGGCCTTCACGCCTAGGATCGCCGGGAGCAAGGCGTTCCACAGGGACATCACCAGCAGGCCGAGCACGATGAAAATTACCGCGCCGATGATTAAACCCTTGCCCATACGGTGGCGACCGAATCCACGCCCGTGACCTCTGCCGTGCATATCAAAATCTCTCATGGTGTTTACCTCGTTTACAGTAACTGATTATGGCTTGTGATGAGGTAGACGGATGAGGAAGGAAAATATTGCTGGGGTGAATATAAATTGTTTGCTCACGACCGGTAGCGTTCTTAAGCAATGGCTGCAATTCCTTGATACTTTAAAGGTTTATAACTACGCTAAGTGATACATCCAATGATGGAGAGTTCATATGAAACGGATTCTTGTTTGGTTCTTTAAGTCGTTCTTTTATCTCATTCCCGCGGCAATAATTGTTGCGGGTATATATCTGTTTGTACGCTATGTTCCGGATTACGCCGCAATCCTGAGCTCCATCTGGATGGTGGCTGTTTCAGTGGTCTATATTATTTTTAACAGGTGGTATTAGTCTGACATAAACATCAAGGATCCTGAATGAATAGTTTGTTAGCCTAACTAACGTTGGATTTTTGTTACTAGAGTTTCAACAACCGCCATAGAGTCTCGCTGGAATTTCGCTCAATAACGGGACGTAAGTTATTGATATTACCTCCATTAAGAGATATATTTTAGTATACAACCTCATAAAATTGAAAAGGAAAACCAATGAAAATTGAAGCTAATGATAAAGAGATACAAGATATCTTTTCATCAGGATATTTCAAAATCCCCAGATTCCAAAGGCCCTACTCCTGGGAGAAGGATGAAGTAGAAAATTTCTGGGAAGATATAACTAAAAATAATGATGAAAATTATTTCATTGGTTCCATGGTTGTATTTCAATCCGTAAAGCCTTATTTTGGCATTGTTGATGGGCAACAACGTTTAACTACCATAACAATAATTTTATCTGTAATTAGAGATGCATTTCTTACATTAAAGCAAGACAACCTCGCAAGAGGCATACATAAATACATAGAAAAAGCAAACGTCGATAATGAAGATGAGTTTATTTTAAATTCCGAAACATCATTCCCTTTTCTACAAGGAGTTATTCAATCATACAAAAAGAACATTATCAAAGATGAAATTGGGGTAGAAGAAAGCAATCTCCAAAATGCATACAACTTGATAAAAAACAAATTAACCTCATTAATTCCACAGATAACATCTTATGATAATAAACAAATAGAACTTTTCAATGATGTTAAAGATAGTCCTATTCAAAAACTAAAAGACATCAGAGATAAAATACTTGCACTTAAGTTGGTGTTTATTCAACTTGATAATGAAGATGATGCCTATTTAATATTTGAAACTCTAAATGCCCGTGGTCGTGATTTAAAAACATCAGATCTAGTGAAAAACCTTTTCCTTAAAAAATTAAGATCAAACAATTCGCGATTTGATGCTGCAAAAATATCATGGAATAATCTTGTATCTAAATTCGATAATGATTCAGGTGAGCAAACGTTAGATAATTACCTTCTTCATTATTGGTTGTCGGAGCATAAATACATCACTGATAAGAAGCTCTTCCCGGAGATAAAATCAACGTTAGGAGATGATAATCAGAAAGCCGAAAACCTTTTGAATACAATAATAAAAACAGCCGATTATTACAAACAAATAACTTATCCTAATAGTGTTGAATGGAGTAAACAAGAGTTAAAAATAAAAACGATATTTGAGAACCTCAATTTATTCAAAGTCAAACAACAATCATCAATGACACTTGCTCTTACTCGCGCATGGAGAGAGAATAAGATAACTCTAAAAGTTCTTAAATCGTCCCTTGAAAAAATAGAGTATTTTCATTTTGTATTCAATGCAATAACATCACAGCGTTCATCTGGAGTGATCGCCACAACTTATTCAGAACATGCTATCAACCTAACCGCAACGAGTTCACATGATCAAATACAGTCTATTCTAAATTCATTATTTAAATCCCTAGATTCTAAATTACCTAGCTTTGATGAATTTTATGTTAACTTTGCTGAATTAAATTATCTTTCAAATAAAACAAGAAACAAAAATATAATTAAATACATACTATCGAAGCAGTTGGGTGATGCTATATCCTGTCTTAACATAAACCATCATCTTTTGACCATTGAACATTATATTCCAGAGTCAAATATTAAATCCGGAGTTCCAGGCGATATAATTGGAAGCATTGGTAACCTATTGCTAATCGATGAGGTAACAAATAATAATATATTAAAAAATTCCGTTATCGCTGAAAAGTATAGCATATTAAACAAAAGCGGATATCCATTAACTCAAACTTATATAATGAGCCCTTTATGGGGAGAGCAGGAAATAAAACAAAGGACCGAGATGATTGCAAAGCAACTCTATAATGGCACTAGGTTATTTTAAACAACAATGCCTGAGCCCCCTCAGGCATTGTTTTAAGTTCTTTCATAGCCACAGCCAATTATAAAACCCTACGCCATTAATGATTTTTGCATATATTTCCTCCTAATTCCATTTTGCTGACGAACATCAAGTTTGGTTATACATACAAAAACAAGCATGACGTAAGATAAGCCAGAACCATATAAACTATCGACGACAATAATACTTAATGAATATTTTACTAAATAACACCCACAGTTATTTTTCATTACACCTAACGATCCTATGATACTTATATTTAATGATTTATAAAATCCATTCTAATTTACTAAAAAATAACTCACACCTGTATGACTCTGTGACGCGCCAACGAAACAGAATATAATCTCAATATCTAATGCTTCTTAGATAAAAAATTGCGTGTGAAAGTGGATATTTTAATGCTATCTAAGCGCCGTCGTGACTTATGAATAAAACCTACAAAAAGAGTAGAATAAAAGAGTTGCGTAGCATGCCTTTTCTTTTATACCCGCCACAAAAAAGCCCCCAGAGGGGCCTTACACTATCAATCAAGCCCGCACCGGCAACCTAAAACTCGAAATACTCCGTGAAAGCTGCTGCGCCTGCTCTTCCAGCGATGCCGCTGCCGCAGCGGACTGCTGCACCAGCGCGGCGTTCTGCTGGGTGACGCCATCCATCTCGGTCACCGCCTGCCCGACCTGGCTGATCCCGCGGCTCTGCTCTTCGGAGGCGACGGAAATTTGCTCCATCAGCGTATTCACTTTGTTCACCGACGAAATGATCGAGTCAATCACCTCGCCCGAGCGGCTGACCAACTCCGCACCGTTTTTCACGCTGGAGACCGACTGCGTAATCAGGCTCTCGATATCCTTGGCTGCCACCGCGCTTTTCTG
This sequence comes from Enterobacter sp. ECC_219_Taxon_10, assembly GCF_058354905.1. Lineage (NCBI taxonomy): Bacteria > Pseudomonadati > Pseudomonadota > Gammaproteobacteria > Enterobacterales > Enterobacteriaceae > Enterobacter > Enterobacter sp. ECC_219_Taxon_10. Next base: position 2,500,295 of record NZ_CM178005.1, read on the forward strand.
CGCCAGGGTGCGCACTTCGCTGGCCACGACCGCAAAGCCGCGACCTTGCGTACCGGCGCGCGCCGCTTCAACCGCCGCGTTCAGCGCCAGAATATTGGTCTGGAAAGCGATGCTGTTAATCACGCTGGTAATGTCTTCGATGCGCTTCGAATTCGCCGCGATGGTGTTCATCGTGTCGATCACTTCGCGGGTCACCGCTTCACCGGTGTGGGCATTTTTCACCGCGTCCTGCACCAGTTTACCGGCCTGATAGACGTTGTCGGTATTGTTCGCCACCGTCGCGCTCAGCTCTTCCATGCTGGCCGCCGTCTGGGTTAAGGCGGAAGCCTGCTCCTCGGTGCGTGACGCCAGGTCGATATTCCCGGAGGCAATCTCCTGGGCCGCGTGCGTCACGGTATGGCTCGCATCGCGCACCTGGGCGATGGTCGCGAGCAGTGCCTGACGCATCTGCTCCATCGAGCCCATCAGGTGGTCGATTTCGTTATGTGAACTCCCCTTCACCGGCACCGGAGTGTCCAGCTTGCCCGCCGCAATCTGGCTGCAGTGCTCGCGCGCCAGGTTAACCGGGGCAAAGACGAAGCGCTTCATAAAGAGGCTGACCGCGACAATCACCGCCACAAACAGGCAGGCAATGACGGCAATGATCGCCAGGCCGGAGACAAAATTACTGCGCGCATCCTCGTTCAGGCTTTTGGCGTATTTCTGGTGGACCGAAAGCACCTGGTCGAGAACGATTTCGTACTGACGGTCGAGGCGGGAAACTTCCGGGATCAGAGCGTTAAATTTAGCAACATCGTGCGCCGCCGCGGCATCGATCAGCGGCGCAAGCCCCTGGTTGCGATAGTTTTGCCAGGCGTCCTGATAGGCACTCACTAGCGGCGCTTCATCCGTCAGACGCGGCGAAGCCATAAAGGCCGCAAAGGCATTGTCGGCTTTGGTCAGCGCCTCTTTCACTGCGGCAAGCTTTGCAGACTCGTCTGTCGAGTTGCCCGCTTCCACCATCTTCACGTACTCCATCACCCGCACGCGCAGCGTACGGCTGTGGTTGATGGGGTCAATAATCGACAGCACCACCTGGATCTCTTTGTTCACGTTATCCAGGGAGTTATTACTTTTAATGATGAGGCCAACGCTCGTCACGGTGCTGACGATAAAGAACAAAAGCAGCGAGAACAGGACAATCAGGGACGACTTTTTCAACGACATAAACCAATACCTCAAGGAGAATTATTCCTTATGGTTATCGGCGCTTCCAAAACTTAAATTAATTAAAGTTATTGATGTATCGCGCGGGGCTATACCGCTGGCTTATAGCGCCGCTGCAGAGTGGCATCCAGCTTGCGCTGCAATGGTTGCGGCGTCTCCCCTTCGATCAATTTGCCTATCAGATCAAAGCAGTGCCACGCCAGCTGGCGGTTGTCCTGTCGAATGGTATCCACCGGGATCGTCAGCGAATCGTAGAGATAGTGATCGTCGAAGCTGGCTAACCTGATATCGCTTTGCAGCAGATTATGCTGGCCCATATAGCGCAGAACCCCCTCCAGCAGCCCGCAGGCGGCGGTGAATAACGCTTTTGGCGGACGCCCAAGGCGGGCGCAGAGTTCGGCAAACATCTCGTACCCGGAGCTCGGGTGATAGTTGCCGTGAACGATCCACTCGGGGCGCAGCGCCACACCGGCCTCTCGCAGACCTTGCTTAAACCCTTCCAGGCGGTCGCGTGTCGGAGACAGGCGCGGCTGTCCGCCGAGGAAGTAGAACTCATCCGGATGCTGACGCGCAATGTCCGCTACCAGTGCCGTCGTCGGGGTAATGGAGTCGGTGATCACCAGCGGCAGCGCGCTGTCGTTCATGTGGCGGTCAAAAAGCACCACGGGCAGCTGCTCGCTGAGCTTCAGGTAGTCCGCATCGTTCAGCATGCTGGAGGCCACAATCAGCCCGTCCACCTGACGCGCCACCATGTTGTTCACCACCACTGTCTCCTGCCCTGGGTTTTCATCGCTGCATGAGATCAGCAGCTGAACGCCGGCCTCGCGGCACAGCGTCTCCAGCTCGTGAGAAAACACGGCAAAACCGTAGTTGGTGATCTCCGGAACGACAAGACCAATGGTGTGGCTGCGGTTATCGCGCAGCGACCGGGCGTGAATGCTGGGCTGATAGTGGTGCTCTTTTGCAATCGCCAGCACACGCTCGCGCGTCTCTTCCGCCACGCGAAGCTCTTTGCTGCGCCCGTTCAGGACCAGGCTGGCGGTGGCTTTTGACACCCCCGCCAGCTCCGCGATGTCTTTGATGGTGACGCGTTTTGTTTTTCTCACAACGACTTAGATCCGGCTGCCAAAACCCTCATTCTATCATGCAGGCGCGCAGCGACCAGTAGCGTAATGTGATGTCGGACGCACCTTCGAATCGCACCCGCACCGGATGGTCAGGAAAATAGCGGCTGCTCATCACCCCTTCACCGTGATTGATGAAAATTTCAACGCTGGAGCAGTCGCACAGAACGCGTAAATGACGAACCTCACCCTGCCAGTAGCGGGTCAATGTTTCACCGGTTTTCAGGCTCGCGCGTTCAAGGCGTAAACCCTGCTCGTCGACCGTGAGGCGCAGCGCGCCGGCAAAATCGATATTCACCTGCGATGCGCCCAGCTCAAACTCCAGGCGCGTCGCGTCCAGTTCCGGCGCCTCGCTGGCGCGCCCCTGCCAGCGCTGCTCATCTTCACGCAGCGCCGCCAGCTCGCGCGCCGGGGTCTGCCAGAGCCTGCCGTCGCTAAAGCGCAATTCTCGCGGGCAGGTCATCTGGTGCATCCAGCCGTGCGCCCGCGTGGGCTGAAGCATCTCTTCCCCGTCCGGTACGCCCATCCAGCCGATTAGAATGCGGCGTCCGTCCTCCGCCAGCGTGGTTTGCGGGGCGTAAAACTCAAAGCCCGCGTCCAGCTCGTGCAGCTCGCCGTGATCGAATGCGGCGTTAGTATAGTCAAACGCCCCGCTCATCCAGCTGGCCGGATAGGTGTTGAGGTAGCGATGCGGCTCGCGCGCCAGCCCCTGTGGGCAGCAGATCAGCACGTGCGTCCCGTCGAGGGCGAACAGGTCCGGGCACTCCCACATGTACCCTGCGTCCGTCAGGCCGTTGACCCCGTGACCGGCGATCTCCCCGCAGGACGTCCAGGCGTGCAAATCGGCTGATTTAAACAGCAGTACCTTGCCACGCTTTTGCACATCCTGCGCGCCGAGCACCATGTACCACTCCCCGTCGTGCTGCCATACCTTCGGGTCGCGCACGTGTCCGGTGTAGCCTTCCGGCAGCGCCAGCACCGGCCCCAGCTTCTTAAAGGTTCCGTCCGCTTGTTCCTCCGCCAGGCACTGCCAGGCGGTGCGGCTGCCGTCATCAAACTTAACGTTGCCGGTGTAGCACAGCGTGAGGACGCCCTGGTTGTCCACGGCGCTACCGGAGTAGCAGCCGTTGCGGTCATACGCTTCGTCGGGCATCAGCGCCAGTGGCTCGTGCCGCCAGTGCACCAGATCCGCAGAGCTCCAGTGTCCCCAGCACTTAAAGCGATGCTCGCAGTCCAGCGGGTTCCACTGATAGAACAGATGGTAACGGCCAGCAAACCAGATAAACCCGTTCGGGTCGTTCATCAGCCCCGTCACCGGTGCGGGGTGCCACTGCGGGTAGTGGCTATCCGCCTGCGCGCGGGGCTGCCCTTTCATAACGGCCTGCAGGATCGCAGGCCAGCGGGAAGGTAACGTCATTATTCAGAGTCCGTTTTATATTTCAGCAGCAGCGAGACGGTAAACGCCACGCCGAAGGCAATCACCATGCCGATAATATAGTTAAGGAGCGAGCTGGCCTGCACGATAGCCATGCCCGGAATAGCGGTCAGCCCGACGGCGGTCATGTAGACATGCACTGACACCACCCAGGCCCCGCCCGCCGCGCCGCCGATCAGCGCAGCGATAAACGGCTTCACGAAGCGCAGGTTGATACCAAAAATGGCCGCTTCGGTGATGCCCAGCATGGCAGAGAACGCCGACGGTAAGGTAATGGCTTTGATTTTGACATCTTTGGTTTTGAACCACACCGCCAGACAGGCGCCGCCCTGCGCCACGTTCGCCATGGCCCAGATCGGTAGCAGGAAGTTTACGCCAATCGACGGGTTACCCAGCAGCCCGGCTTCAATCGCGTGGAAGCTGTGGTGAATACCGGTGATCACAATCACCGAGTAAAGCCCGCCGAACAGTAGCCCGGCCAACCAGCCCGCGTGTTCAATCAGCGTGCTCAGGATAAAGGAGATGCCGTCGCCCAGCGCGCGCCCCGCCGGGCCGATAATCAGCAAGGCGATAAAGCCGGAGATAACGACGGTGAGGAACGGCGTCAAAATCAGATCCAGCGCGTCCGGGATCGCGCGGCGCAGGTTTTTCTCGACGATGCTCATAAACCAGACGGCCAGCAGCACCGGGAATACCGTGCCCTGATAGCCAATCATCGCGATCTCAAGGCCGAAGAAGTTCATAGTGTGGAAGCCGGAGGCCACGCCCCAGGCGTTGGTCAGCGCCGGGTGGGTCAGAATGCCGCCGAGCGTCGCCCCCAGATACGGGTTCCCGCCGAATTCCCGCGCCGCGGTAAAGCCGATCAGGATTGGCAGAATGATAAACGCCGCCGAACTGCACATGTCCAGCATGATGTAGAGGGCATTATCCGCGTTAACCCAGCCGTAGGTTTTCACCATGCCGAGCAGGCCCATCAGCAGGCCGGACGCCACAATCGCCGGAATGATCGGAACGAAGATATTGGAAAGCAAACGCGCAATGCGCTGGAACGGGTTCAGCTTGCGCGCCGCGATATCCGCCGCTTCAGACTTGCTGGACTCGCTAATCCCCGCCGCCTGGATAAACGCGGCGTAGACTTTATTCACCACGCCCGTGCCGAAAATCACCTGCATCTGCCCGGCGTTACGAAAACAGCCTTTTACGCCGTCGACCTTACCGATCGCCTGCTGATCGGCAAGCGCGTCATCGACCAGCACCAGACGAAGACGCGTAGCGCAGTGCGCCGCGCTGGCGATATTTTCCTTACCACCGAGCAGCGGAATAAGCTCGCGGGCGATTTGATTAACATCCATAGATACCTCTGCCTGACTTCTTTTTATGATGTGCGAAACGCCCCCGCCGGGCGGGAGCGTGATGGGTTAAAACCAGGTTTCCATCTGGACCCCAAAGTTCCATTCCCCGCCGGCGTTGAAGCCGCTGCTGCCAAAGGCATCATCGCTGGCGTAATTATCGAGCTTGCTGCTCCAGTCCATCCAGGTGGCAAACAGGCGCAGCTCCGGACGGCTGAAGAAATCGCCGATTTTGCTCGCTTTTAACGTTGGCGCAAAGGTCAGCTTGTAGAAACTGCCGTTGACGGCGTTGCGGTCCTTATAGCCTTCCGGATTTAAGTCCATGTACTGATAGCTTCCCTCAAACGCCAGCGCGAAGTTCTGGGTTACCTCTTTAATCAGGCGGGTGTTGAGCGTCACCCACTCATAGCTGTCGCCCTTGACGTAGCGATCTTTACTGCTCTGCGCCAGCACGGCAGGCGCAACGCTCCAGCCACCGCCGATTGGCGTGACACCGTAACTTGCGAAGCGCCAGGTATCAGCATCAGACAGCAGCGCGCCGTCGGATCCGATGCTTTTTACTTCCGCACCCAGGCCGTGGCCGTACAGCAGCGCCGTTTTGGCACTTCCTTCACGCAGGCCGTAGAAGCTCTCGTTGTGCAGCCCCACCAGGGCATGAACGCCGTTATTTGCCGCGTCGGTTTTGATGAGATCGCCGTTAGCGTCTTTCCGGTCGTCGTTATCCTTCGCCCGCAGACCGCTCACCATCACCTGCAAAGGCCCGGCGAAGTGGTTCATGCTGAGGATGTAGTTCTGAACGTTGTTGTCCGTCTGCTCCACGCTGCCGAAGTTGCGGCCGTAGATCGAGAAGTTGCTGCGCAGCGAATCGTTCCACTTCACGTCGTAGACGCCGCCGCCGGTACCGGCCAGAAACACCACGTCGGAATCCAGCCAGTGAATATCAAAGTTGTCGCGGTCGAAGCGTTTACCCGCCCAGAAGGTACTGCCCTTCAGCGCGCCGGTAAAATCAGGCAGGTTGCCCAGCTCCGCAAAAGCCTGGCGAATGTTGAGATCGCTGGTATCGGCTGACCAGTCGTTATAGGTTCGCTGACCGTCGGCCAGCATCGCCTTGAAGCGCGTGGTCGCCCCGTTATCCAGAGTTTGCTTGTGCTCCAGGTTCAGCTCGACGTAGGTGTCGGCTTCGTTACCCAGACGCCCTACCGCACCGCCGGTTTCCCCGGCCGGGGTCAGGTATGGACCGCTTTTGCTGCTGGAGGCCGCATCGTTCATCAGCAGGCCGGAACGGGCGTAGCCGTGAAACTCAAACCCACTGCTCTGGTCCGCTTTTTTCTCCAGCGCGGTGGTGCGCTGCGCCACCGCCTGGGCCGTGGTTTGCGTCTGCTGCTGGGCGGCTACCAGCTGCTGCGTTTTTTGTTCGGCTTCGGTGGCCCGTTTTTCAGCGACCTGCGCACGCGCTTCAGCAGCCTGAAGGCGCTGCTCCATTGCGGCAAGGCGCGCTTCGATACTTGTCATATCCGTCTGAGCAAAAACAGAGGTACTGCCGGCCAGCATGCCTATCATCACGGCAAGTCTGCGTTTTTTATACATTTTGTCGCATCCCTAAAAGTATTAATCGAACGTGCTAAATTGCTAAACCGGTTTAGGTTGCTGATACTAAACCCCGGAATTTTGGATCGGCAATCTTTTTTGCTAAACCGTTTTAGTAAGTGTGATCGAGGCGACAATTCAGGCCGCCGGTCGGCGGCCCGTGAAGGAAGGATTACAGGTCGTGCTGCCAGGGCAACGCGGTCATCGCCCCCTTTGCCGTAGTGGCTAACGCGCCGCAGCGCTGGGCTAAGGCGATTACCGGGACCAGCTCCTGACCGGCGGCCAGCCCGTAGAGCAGCCCGGCGACGAAGGCATCGCCCGCGCCGGTGGTATCAACGCATTGCACAGGGTTAGCCGGATAGTGTTTCACCTCGCCTTGATGCCAGGCGATAACGCCCTCTTTACCCTGCGTCACCAGCACCAGACGCGCCGGACAGCGCTGCATCAGCGCGTTCAAACCGTCTTGTACATCCGTATCGCCGGTTAAAAACGTCAGTTCCTCAACGGAAAGTTTCACCACGTCGGCGCTCTGCAGGGCCTGTTGCAGGCAGCGACGCAGCGCGTTTTCATCCGGCCAGAGATCAGGGCGAATATTGGGGTCAAAGCTTACATAACCGCCCGCTTTCCGGATGGCGTCCATCGCCTGAAAGGTCGCAGAACGGCTCGGCTCTGCGCTTAACGCGATGGAACAGACGTGCAGCCACTCGCCCGCGCTGAACGTCGGCAGCTCAGCGGGTTCAAGAAACAGATCGGCGCTCGGGCGCACCATGAAGGTAAACGAACGTTCGCCGTGGTCGTCCAGATCGACCACTACCGTAGAGGTGCGGTGCGTCGGGTCAAGGCGCATGTACTTCACGTCGACCCGCTCGTTAGCAAGAGTTTTCGCCATAAAGCGCCCGAAAGGATCGTCGCCAACCCTGCCGATAAACGCGCTCTGACCGCCCAGACGGGCAATGCCCACCGCGACGTTTGCCGGTGCGCCGCCGGGGCACTGCAGTAATTTCCCTTCACCATCGGGCAATAAATCCACTACCGCATCACCAAGTACCCAAATTTTTTCCATGTGACCCTCGAAGCTAAACTATATTAAACCGTTTTAGCTATTTAAGCACAGGCAGGCCAAAGGGGAAATAACGCGGGAGGAAAATTGCCTAACGTTTCAGATGCGGCCAGCGGATATCGCCGACGCCGTTAAGCTGCGGACGAGCAAAAAGAAAGCCCTGGAAGCGGCGGATCCCGGCAGATTCGAGCCAGCACCACTCCTCTAACTTCTCGATCCCTTCGGCCACCAGGGTAATTTCAAGATCGGAGCAGCAGCTGATGATGGAGCGCACAATCGCCTGCTTCGGGCCGCTGAGGTGGATATCGCTAACTATCTCCCGGTCAATCTTAATTTTATCCGGCTGGAACCGGGTCAGCAGCGAAAGACCGGCATAGCCGGAACCAAAATCATCAATTGCCAGCCCAACGCCCTCGCCGCGAAGCTGCTTAATGGCGCTGTTGAACTGGTTAAGTCCGGAGATCATCTCGTTTTCTGTGATTTCAATAACCACCTGCTCCGGCTGAAGCCCATGCTGTTTAATCTGATCAACCAGAAACGCCACTGCGCCAGGAACATTCACCAGCGACATCGGCAGCAGATTGACCGCAATCTTATGGCTGCCAATCCCCAGCTTTTCGGCCAGCGCGAAGGCATACGCTTTCGTCTGTAGATCGACTTCATAAACTTTGGCCGGGTCCAGAGAGCTGAAGAAATGCTCCGGGCTGCCGCCGTCATTGCCGCGGATAAGGGCTTCAAAGGAGCTGATCTTGCCTTCCGAGGGCTCAACAATGGGCTGAAGCGCAAACTGGCAACGCTGGCTGGCAATCAGATCCAGGCTCTCACCCAGAGGCAAGTTTTCCGTTGAGAGCGTCCACTTTGCCGGATCGTAGCGTTCCCCCGACGGGGCCGGACGTTTGCCCATAATAAAGGTCTGAATAAATTTGAACACCCGGTCATCGGATGTCAGATAGCTGTCCAGCCTGCTGTAATTCAGAACCGACTGCAGCACCTCTTTCGGTGACTGCGTCTGCAGATCGAACAGCAGCATACCGACATTTTCAAAACGCCTGCGCGGGCCATAATCCCGCATCAGTTCAACCACCCCACTGTGCCGCTTGTCATCGCGGATTTTATGGAACAGCTTAACCACGCTCTCCTCAGAACCTTCGAGTATTTGCAGCACGTCACTGCCCTTTGCGAGCAAAACCCCGGTGATATTCAGATTGGCATTGCGGATCCGGGCGTGCTCCACCAGCTCCCTCAGCACGGAGGACTGACAGGATAATTTTAACTGGCTTCGGTAAATCAGCGTGGTCAGCACAAAAAGGTGTTCCGATGAATGAAAGGTGCCTTAAAGCTACTGTTTAACATACTTTAACAATGTGACCTAACACATTCACACCACGTATAGAACGCTACTTTTTCTCGTCGCCAATCCGGCTGTTAATCCTCTCCTGCATATAGCCATAAAACGGGTTTGAGGTGACCCGCATCAGCGCCTCTTTTCCGACGCTCAGCACGGACGTTTCTCCCCACAGCGCAATCGTCCCCAGGCTGATGCCATAGCGGTTTTTCACCCCAGGTTCGCGACCATAGAGATCGTCATCCGGCGGGAACGGCACCGCAACGTGCGACAGGGAATAGACATCCTGCGGCCAGGCCTGCGCAAGCGGCACAACCGTCTCCCGCATGCTGCCTGCCGGGGTGGTTTTCGCCACCGTCGAGAAACTGTGCTCGCTGGCATTGGTGATAATCGTGACACTGTAACGTCTCTGCGCAACCGGCAGAAGCGCCGAGGTTGCTGTCCACGACGACGGCTTGAACAGCGGACGGAAGCTGGCCGCCTGGTTGATATCAAACACCACCAGTTCGCTGCCGTTTGCCGGAAGCTGGTCAAACAGGCCGGTCACCACCGCGCGGGTGCTGACCGTGGAATCCATGACCGACTGGAACGCCAGCACCGGCGGCAAATTCGCCAGCCTGTTCTCCCGCGCCTCGCGGCCTGTCTGCTCCTGCAGGGCCTTCGTCAACAGCCAGGACTGGCGGGCGGCGTTCACCGGGAACGAGTTGTATTTATACGGGTTATATTCCGGGGAGATATTCAACCACGCCGCTTTGGCAAACGCCGGCAGCAGCGCCGGTAATCCGGCGAAACCGGCAAAGCGCGCAAAGGCCGTCACACCGATCATCGGTGAAAGCAGTACCACCTGCTGCGGTCGACGAAGCGCAGGCGATTCCAGCGCATCGAGGGCATATTTCATCGCCAGCGCCCCGCCGTTGGAGTAGCCCACCAGATGCAGAGGCACGTTCTCCCCCGTCAGGCGCGTGGCTTCCCGCACCGCAAGACGCGTTGCGGCGAGCCACATCTCCCAGTCAACGTCCGTCAGCGCACCGGGCGCGGTGCCGTGTCCGGGCAGGCGCGGAACCACGGCCACAAAGCCGCGCTGCTGATAGTTCTCGGCGAGGTGCCTGACGCTGTAAGGCGAATCCGTCAGCCCGTGCAGCAACACCACCGCGCCGCGCGGCTTCCCGGCAGGCATCAGCACAAAGGAGCGGTTGGCATCGGGCGTAAACTGCCCCGGCCATACCAGGCTCTGGCGATAATAACGGTTTAGCGGCGTTTGTTCCTCGCGCCCCGTTTTCGCCGTCACGGCGTTATCGAGATCGGCGAAAATGGCGTTTTCCCGGGCGACATAACCGGCAAAGTCGGCGTTATCCATTTCACGTACGGACATCTCATCTGCCCGCCAGGTGTGCCATAGGTGCAGTTCCAGCCCCTGCTGCGAGAGATAAACCCGCACCGCCAGCAGGACGACCAGGACGATCCCCACGACCATCCCTGTTTTCTTTGCAAGCGCCACCAGGCGCATGCTGATTCGCCAGGGCAAATTCGCCATGCCGGGATCCCTTTAAAATTCACAGTACATCTATCTTATCAAAAATGTGAACGGGCTGACGTATTCACCAAATTCATACCTGCCGCGTCAGCCACTGCACCAAAAGTGAACTACGCTGCACAAATGTTGATCATCGGTTAACTAAATATTGCATGAAATTTACAGCGCAGCGGGCTTTGACCGCCCTGTGAACATGGCACGCGTCGTGCATTGTTAACCGGATAACACTCATCCAGCTTTTGACAGCCAGTTAACAGCGAGGCGGTATGACGACGAAACCAGAGATGTTGAGCCGTATCGAAGCGACGTTCAGCCAGCTTACGCCCAGCGAAAAGCGGGTGGGAAGCTGGCTGCTGGCGCACGCCGCGCAAATCCCGTTTGAAACGGCAGAGAGCGTCGGCCAGGCGAGCGGAACCAGCGGAATTACCGTCGGACGCTTCCTGCGCAAGCTGGGGTATCGCAACCTGGAAGATGCCAAAAAAAGCCTGCGCGATCCGTATCAGCCCTGGGGTATGAACGAGCGGCTGGACTCCTGGCAGCAGCAGCCCCCCCTGCCCAACCGCCTTCAGCACGCCCTGGCGCTGGAGGTGGACGCCATCACGCAGGTGTACCAGCTGGCACAAACGGACGCCTTCCGGCAGGTGGTGAACAACCTCGCCCACGCCGACGCGGTGTTTGTGCTGGGGATCCAGTCCACGCGCGGGATTGCCAACGCCTTCTTCAGCCACCTCGAATATCTCCGTCCGCGCGTGAGCTATTCGGAGGGGGCTTCCGGCAGCTGGGTTGAATCCCTGAACTCGGGTTTTTCGCACCCTTATGTTGTGCTGACCGACACGCGCACCTACTCGGCGATGGCCCGCCAGTACTGCCGCGTCGCCAGCGAGAAAGGCATTCCGCTGGCCTTGATCACCGACATCTGGTGCCCGTGGGCGCGGGATTACCCGATGGATTTACTGCAGGTGAAAACCGATACCGGTCATTTCTGGGATTCACTTGCCCCCGTGAGCTGTCTGTTCAACCTGCTGCTGTCGGGCGTGGTGGAAGCGCTGGGTGATGCACTCCCGGCGCGCCTGGCGGTAAACCGACAATTACAACAAGAGTTTGGTCAATTCGAACGCTAAAGGAGCGGAGCTATGCCCGAAGAGAGTGAACTGATTGATGTGGCGAAGACGTTTCCCACGCTGCACATCGATCTGAAGTACGCCACCGCCGACAACATCACCGGCCGCCCGATCTATCAGGAGGCGCTGTGCCTGCTGCATACCGACGCGGCCACCGCGCTGGCAAAAGCCATCAGCATTGCCGCGCTGGCCGGGCTGAAGCTGGTGGTCTACGACGCCTATCGCCCGCAGCAGGCGCAGGCCCAGCTGTGGGACGCCTGCCCGAACCCGGAATACGTGGTCGACGTGGCGATTGGCTCTAATCACAGCCGCGGGACGGCCATCGACGTCACCCTGATGGACGAACATAACCGCGTGCTGGATATGGGCGCCGGCTTTGACGAAATGCATGACCGATCGCATCCCTATCACCCTTCCGTACCCCCGCATGCCCAGCGCAACCGTCTGCTGCTGAACGCCATCATGTTCGGCGGCGGTTTTGTGGGGATTAGCAGCGAATGGTGGCACTTCGAACTGCCGAACGCTGCCAGCTACCCGCTGCTGGAAGACCGTTTTGCCTGTTTTCCCCTGACGCACACCTCTCTTTAACCTGGAGCTCTGCCATGAAAACAACGCTTCTCACAACCCTGATTGCCGCCACGCTGGTTTTAAGCACCCCGCTGGCGCTGGCTGCCGTTCCGAAAGACATGCTGGCAATCGGTAAAGCCGCCGATCCGCAAACGCTCGATCCTGCCATCACCATTGATAACAACGACTGGACCGTCACCTATCCGTCCTACCAGCGTCTGGTCAAGTACAAGCCCGGCTCTACCGAGGTGGAGGGCGATCTGTCGACGGGCTGGAAGGCATCCGACGACCAGAAAGAGTGGACCTTTACCCTGGCGGATAACGCCAAATTCTCCGACGGTACGCCGGTCACCGCCGAGGCGGTCAAGCTCTCCTTTGAGCGCCTGCTGAAGCTCGGCCAGGGGCCGTCTGAAGCCTTCCCGAAAGATCTAAAAATTGATGCCGTGGATGACCACACGGTGAAATTCACCCTCAGCCAGCCGTTCGCGCCTTTCCTCTACACGCTCGCAAACGACGGGGCGTCTATCATTAACCCGGCGGTGCTGAAGGCCAATGCCGCTGACGATGCGCGCGGTTTTCTGGCGCAAAACACCGCCGGCTCCGGGCCGTTTATGCTCAAAAGCTGGCAGAAAGGCCAGCAGCTGATCCTGGTGCCTAACCCCCACTGGCCGGGCGACAAGCCGCACTTTAAGCGCGTCTCGGTGAAAATTATCGGCGAGAGCGCCTCGCGCCGACTGCAGCTTTCCCGCGGCGATCTGGACATTGCCGACTCCCTGCCGGTCGATCAGCTCGCGGCCCTGAAGCAGGAAGGCAAAGTCGCCGTCGCCGAATACCCGTCCCTGCGCGTGACCTATCTCTACCTCAACAACAGCAAAGCGCCGCTCAATCAGGTGGATTTACGCCGGGCTATCTCCTGGGCGACGGATTACCAGGGGATGGTAAAAGGCATTCTGAGCGGCAACGGCAAGCAGATGCGCGGCCCGATCCCGGAAGGTATGTGGGGCTTTGACGCCGCGGCAATGCAGTACAGCTTCGACGAGGCCAAAGCCAAAGCGGCGCTGGAGAAGGTCAAAGACAAACCCGCCAGCCTGACCTTCCTCTACTCGGACAACGATCCAAACTGGGAGCCAATCGCCCTCTCCACTCAGGCCAGCCTCGGCAAGATCGGCATTAACGTCAAGCTGGAGAAACTGGCCAATGCCACCATGCGCGATCGCGTCGGCAAAGGCGATTACGACATCGCCATCGGCAACTGGAGCCCGGACTTTGCCGACCCGTACATGTTTATGAACTACTGGTTCGAATCGGACAAAAAAGGGCTGCCGGGCAACCGCTCGTTCTATGAGAACAAAGAGGTGGATTCGCTGCTGCAGGCCGCGCTGAAAACGACTGACCAGGCGGAACGCACCAAAGATTACCAGCAGGCACAAAAGGTGGTCATCGACGAAGCGGCCTACGTCTATCTGTTCCAGAAAAACTACCAGCTGGCGATGAACAAAGAGGTCAAGGGCTTCACCTTTAATCCGATGCTGGAGCAGGTATTCAACATCGCCACCATGAGTAAATAACGGTTCTCGCTGGGAGAAAGCGTATGACGTTCTGGAGCATAGTGCGCCAGCGCTGCTGGGGGTTACTCCTGGTGGTGGCCGGTGTCTGTATTATTACCTTTATTATTTCACACCTGATCCCCGGCGATCCGGCCCGTCTGCTGGCAGGCGACCGCGCCAGCGACGAAATCGTGCAGAACATCCGCCAGCAGTTAGGGCTGGACCAGCCCCTGTATGTTCAGTTTGGCCGCTACTTGGACGCCCTGGCCCACGGTGATTTAGGCACATCCATCCGTACCGGACGCCCGGTTGCGGAAGACCTGAAGGCCTTTTTCCCCGCCACGCTGGAGTTGGCCTTTTGTTCTCTGCTGCTGGCGCTGGTGATCGGCGTGCCGCTGGGGATTTTGTCGGCGGTCTACCGCAACCGCTGGCTGGATCACCTGGTGCGTTTAATGGCGATGACCGGGATCTCCACCCCGGCCTTCTGGCTTGGGCTGGGCGTCATTGTGCTGTTCTACGGGCACCTGCAGCTTCTGCCCGGCGGCGGCAGGCTGGATGACTGGCTTGACCCGCCGACCCACGTCACCGGGTTTTATCTTCTGGACGCCCTGCTGGAGGGCAACGGTGAGGTGTTCTTTAACGTGCTGCAGCACCTGATTTTACCCTCGCTGACGCTGGCGTTTGTTCACCTGGGGATTGTCGCGCGCCAGGTGCGCTCGGCGATGCTGGAGCAGCTCAGCGAGGACTACATCCGCACCGCGCGCGCCAGCGGCCTGCCCGGCTGGTACATCGTCCTGCGCTACGCCCTGCCCAATGCCATGATCCCGTCCATTACCGTGCTCGGGCTGGCGCTGGGCGATCTGCTTTACGGTGCCGTACTGACCGAGACCGTCTTTGCCTGGCCGGGCATGGGCGCCTGGGTGGTGACGTCCATTCAGGCGCTCGATTTCCCGGCAGTGATGGGCTTTGCGGTCGTCGTTTCGCTGGCCTACGTGCTGGTTAATCTGGTGGTCGATCTGCTTTACCTGTGGATTGACCCGCGAATCGGGCGCGGAGGTGCCGAATGATGTTAACGCAGGAAACACCCGTTCCGGTGATAACCGCCAGACAACGCGTCAACTGGGCAAAGCTGTTCTGGATGCTGCGTCAAAGCCCGCTCACGATCGTTGGCGGCGTCATTATGATTGCGATGCTCTTTCTGATGGTGGCCTCACCGTGGATTGTGCCGCATGACCCGAACGCACTGGATCTGACCGCCCGCCTGCAGGCGCCGTCTGCGCAGCACTGGTTTGGTACCGATGAGGTAGGACGCGATCTGTTCAGCCGCGTGCTGACGGGAAGCCAGCAGTCGATTACCGCCGGGCTGGCGGTCGTGGTGATTGCGGGCGGCATTGGCTCACTGCTGGGCTGTTTGTCCGGTGTACTGGGCGGGCGCGGTGACGCCATCATCATGCGGGTGATGGACATTATGCTCTCCATTCCCTCTCTGGTACTGACCATGGCGCTGGCCGCCGCGCTCGGTCCGAGCCTGTTCAACGCCATGCTGGCGATTGCGATTGTCCGCATCCCGTTTTACGTCCGCCTGGCACGCGGGCAAACCCTGGTGGTGCGCCAGTTTACCTACGTGCAGGCCGCACGCACCTTTGGCGCTTCCCGCTGGCATTTGATCCGCTGGCATATCCTGCGCAACGCCCTGCCGCCACTGATTGTGCAGGCTTCGCTGGATATCGGCAGCGCCATTTTGATGGCCGCCACGCTGGGGTTTATTGGCCTGGGCGCGCAGCAGCCCACTGCCGAATGGGGCGCGATGGTGGCCGTGGGCCGTAACTACGTCCTGGACCAGTGGTGGTACTGCGCGTTTCCCGGTGCGGCGATTTTGATTACTGCCGTGGGCTTTAACCTGTTTGGTGACGGCATCCGCGATCTGCTGGACCCGAAATCGGGAGGAAAACAGTGATGACCGAATCGGTACTCAATATTGAAGACCTGCACCTGAGCTTCCCGATTTTTCGCGGTGAGGTTCATGCGCTGAACCACGTCTCGCTGGAGATCGGCAGGGGCGAAATTGTCGGTGTGGTGGGCGAATCAGGGTCGGGCAAATCCGTTACCGCCATGCTCGCCATGCGCCTGCTGCCGGAGGGCAGCTACCGTATTCATCACGGTCAGGTGAGATTACTCGGTGAAAACGTCCTGACGGCGTCCGAGAAACAGCTCCGTCAGTGGCGCGGCGCTAAAGTGGCGATGATTTTTCAGGAGCCGATGACCGCTCTCAACCCGACGCGGCGGATTGGCAAACAGATGGTGGAGGTGATCCGCCAGCATCAGCCGCTTTCCCGGCGCGAGGCGCAGCAGAAGGCGATCGCCCTGCTGGAAGAGATGCAAATCCCGGACGCGAAACAGGTCATGGATCGTTATCCGTTTGAACTCTCCGGCGGCATGCGCCAGCGGGTGATGATTGCCCTTGCCTTCTCCTGCGAGCCGGAGCTGATCATCGCCGACGAGCCAACCACCGCGCTGGACGTTACCGTCCAGCTCCAGGTGCTGCGGTTGCTTAAGCATAAGGCGCGGGCCAGCGGCACCTCGGTGCTGTTCATCAGCCATGATATGGCCGTGGTGTCGCAGCTCTGCGACAGAATGTACGTGATGTATGCCGGCAGCGTGATCGAGAGCGGCGCCACGCAAACGCTGATCCACCGCCCTGTGCATCCCTATTCCATTGGGCTGCTGCAGTGCGCGCCGGAACACGGCCAGCCGCGCGCCCCGCTTCCCGCCATCCCCGGCACGGTGCCCAACCTCAGCGAGCTTCCGCAGGGTTGCGCGTTCCGCGAGCGCTGCTTTGCCGCCGGGGCGAAATGCAGCGAAACCCCGCGCTTAGTGCCCACTGGCGCAGAAGGCCAACAGGCTGCCTGCTGGTATCCACAACGGGAGAAACACCATGTCTGATGTACTGCTGGAACTGGATAGCGTGCACGTGAACTTTGCGGCGCGTAAAAACTGGCTGGGCCGCGTGACGGAACATGTCCATGCGCTTAACGGGCTGGACCTTGAGATCCGTCGGGGTGAAACGCTCGGCATCGTCGGGGAATCCGGCTGCGGGAAAAGCACGCTGGCCCAGCTGCTGATGGGCATGCTGAAGCCCAGCACCGGCGCGTGCCTGCGGGCGCACCACGCGGGCGGCATGCAGATGGTGTTTCAGGATCCGCTCTCCTCGCTCGACCCGAGGTTGCCGGTCTGGCGCATCATCACCGAGCCGGTGTGGGTGCAAAAACGCAGCAGCGAGCGCGAGCGCCGTCAGCTGGCGGAGGATCTGGCGCTGCAGGTGGGCATTCGCCCGGAATATCTCGACAGACTTCCGCACGCCTTCTCCGGCGGGCAGCGCCAGCGCATCGCCATCGCCCGGGCGCTCTCGTCCGACCCTGATATTATCGTGCTTGATGAACCCACCAGCGCGCTGGATATCTCCGTGCAGGCGCAAATCCTTAACCTGCTGGTGACCCTGCAGCAGCAGCGTAATCTGACCTACGTGTTGATCTCGCATAACGTCTCGGTGGTAAGACACATGAGTGATCGCGTGGCGGTGATGTATCTTGGGCAGATTGTTGAGCTGGGCAGCGCCGCGCAGGTGCTTGGCGAGCCGCGCCATCCCTATACCCGCCTGCTGCTCGACTCGGTTCCCCGCACCGGTGAACCGCTGGATGAAACGCTGGCGTTACGCAAAACGGAGCTTCCCGGCAACCGTCATCTGCCCGAAGGCTGTTTTTTCCGCGACCGCTGCCCGATGGCAGCGCAGGGGTGTGAACGTCCCCAGCCGTTACAGCCCTCACGCGAGGGCCGTAACGTTCGCTGCTGGCGTAATCTGGGTTAATTACTTCTTGTTACAGCTGTTTTACCCGGCTGTATTTTTCAGGATCACGTCGCTGCAGCTGAAGAAGGATTTCAGAAGGGAATTGATTAAGGGTTTTTTCGCTACATAAAAAAATAGCCGGGTCTTAACCCGGCTCATGCTTAGTTGAGTTTATAGTCCAGCGTGATCTCGGCTTTCAGGAGCTGCGACACCGGACAGCCCGCTTTGGCTTTCTGAATAATGCCGTCAAACTGCTGTGGCGCAATGCCCGGAACGGTTACCTTGCTTTGCAGTGCAACCTTGGTGATGGCAAAGCCGCCGTCGGTTTTATCCAGAGAGACGTCCGCGGTCGTATCAATCGAATCAGCGGTATAGCCCGCTTCTCCGAGCATCAGCGACAGCGCCATTGAGAAGCAGGCCGCATGTGCCGCGCCAATCAGCTCTTCCGGGTTGGTCCCCTTTTCACCCTCAAAGCGGGTGTTAAAGCCGTAAGGCTGTTGATTGAGAACGCCGCTCTCGGTGGAAACCGTTCCTTTTCCGCGCTTAATGTCGCCAGACCAGTGTGCCGAACCGTGCTTATGAATCGTCATTCTTGCTCTCCTTTTGGCTTACAAAGGGTTAAGTATAGACTACGCATCTGACACGCCCAGGAACACAGACGATTCTGGGACTTTCACCTGCTGTACCGACAACAAGGATAACGATATGACGCTAAAAATCAGGATGGCCGTCGCGGTAACCACGCTGGCTCTCTCATTGTCTTCACTGGCCAAAACGCCGGAGAACTTTATCTATACCAGTTCGGGCGACCTCGACGCGGCGCTCCCGCTTGTTGCGCGTAGCGACATCGGCGGCGTGCAGATCGTGTACAACTGGCGCCTGCTTGAACCCGAGAAGGACAGCTATGACTTCACGCGAATTGAGCAGGATCTGGCGCGTCTTAAGTCCGCCCGGAAAAAACTCTTTATTCAGATCCAGGATCGTTTTTTTGAGCCGGACGCCCGCTACGTGCCGGACTATCTGATGCACGATAAGCAATACAACGGCGGGATTGCGCCGCAGTTCGATAACCCCGGCGAAGGCAAGCCTGTCGGCGCGGGATGGGTAGCGCGTCAGTGGGACCCCACGGTGCGCCAGCGCTACCAGGCACTGCTGGCAGCGCTCGCAAAACGCTTTGATGGCGAGGTGTATGGCGTAAACCTGCCTGAAACCGCCATTGATATCGACGAAAAAAATCCGCCCGCCGGGTTTACCTGCGACAGCTATTTCGCGGGTGAAATGGAAAACCTGGCCTTTGCGCGCAAGGCTTTTCAGAAATCACACGTGGTGCAATACGTGAACTTCTGGCCGTGCGAGTGGGACAATGACCACAACTACATGGGGCGTCTTTTTGCGTATGCCAGCGCCAACAATATCGGCCTGGGCGGGCCGGACATTGTTCCCAACCGCAAGGCACACATGAAGAATGCCTATCCCTTCTTCCATAAAAATAAACAGACGCTGCCGCTCATCGCCATGGCGGTTCAGGAACCGACCCTGACCTATAAGAATCCTCAGACCGGAAAACCGTTCACCAAAGCGGAATTTGTCCGCTTCGGCGAAAGCTATCTCGGGGCCGATATTATTTTCTGGAGTACGTCGTCTCCCTGGCTAAAGGCGAAGTAATCCTTCTTATGCCAGGTAGCGCGAAAGTTCGTCGAGAAACACGCGCAGCGCGGCAGGCTGATACTCCCGGGACTGATAAATACCATGGATGGCAAGCGGTTTCGGCTTAAGCGCCTCCAGCACCGGCACCAGCAATCCCTTCTCCAGCGCGGCACGCGCTTCGCGCTCCGGCAGCATGGCAATACCGCAGTGCTCGATCGCCGCGTCCATCAGCAGCGAAGAGATGCTGGCGCTCAGGTTGCCGCTGACGGCCACGCTCAGGCTTTCGCCTTCCGGCGTCAGGAAGTGCCAGGACTGCCCGGCGAAAAAGCTGTAGTGCAGGCAGTTGTGCTGCGCTAATTCTTCGGGGCTGGCGGGTGTTCCGTGCTGCGCCAGATAC
This sequence comes from Enterobacter sp. ECC_219_Taxon_10, assembly GCF_058354905.1. Lineage (NCBI taxonomy): Bacteria > Pseudomonadati > Pseudomonadota > Gammaproteobacteria > Enterobacterales > Enterobacteriaceae > Enterobacter > Enterobacter sp. ECC_219_Taxon_10. The sequence goes on from NZ_CM178005.1 coordinate 2,520,058, forward strand.
GCCGGCGAGGCGCAGAGTACGGAGCGACACTCCCCCAGCCGGCGGGCAATCATGCCGGGTTCGGGGTTATCCGTAATGCGCACGGCGACGTCTATGCGCTCTCCCACCAGGCTGACCGGGTGATTGTTCACGTCCAGCTCGATGCGCAGTTGCGGGTAGCGTGAGAGCAGCCCGGGCAGCACGGGCGCAATCAGGTGCATCGCGGTAAAGTGCGCGCAGGCCACCCGCAGCGTGCCGGACGGCAAATCTTTTACCGACTGACCTTCGATTTCCTGCGAGATCTGCGAGAGCGTCCGCGTTTTTTGCAGCACCTTTTCCCCCGCCGCGGTCAGCGTTAGCTTGCGCGTGGAGCGGTTTACCAGCCGCGTACCCGCCCACTTCTCCATTTGTTCCAGGTAGCGGCTCACCATCGGCCGGGAAATGCCCAGCGCGCGCGCCGCCGCGCTCAAACTTCCCAGCTCGCATATCCGGTTGTAGACCTGAGCGGCAATAACGCGATCCATAAAAGCTCCATCTGCTCGATTTATGAAACTAAGCATGTCTTGTTTCAGGAATTCTGGCAAATGAGAATATCCGTACAATAGCGATATTCCTGAACAACTGAGACAACAGCATGAAACTCACTCATATTGCCCTGCTTTCCACCCTTTTCGCTCCGGCTGCTTTTGCCGCACCGTTGACCATTGATACCTATAACCCGCAGGAAAAAGGCATTTTCGCGGTCTCCTCCACGCTGGTGTCCGGCCCGAAAGAGGCAGTGCTGTTTGACGCGCAGTTCAGCGTGAAGGATGGCGAAGCGCTGGTAGAGAAAATTCGCCGCAGCGGTAAGACCCTGAATAAGATTGTGATCACCTCCGGCGATCCGGATTTCTACTTTGGCCTGCAGCCGCTGGTGAAAGCCTTCCCGAATGCCAAAGTGGTGGCCACGCAGCAGGTGGTTGACCATATTAAGGCCACCAAAGACGCCAAGCTTGCCTTCTGGGGCCCGCAGATGAAGGACGGCGCGCCGACTAAGCTGGTGGTGCCGCAGGTGCTCGCCTCCACCACGTTCATGATTGACGGTGAAAAGATCGATATCGAGCAGCCGGACAGCTATGCGGCCTATGTGTGGATCCCGTCGGCAAAAACGATCCTCGGCGGCACCGGGGTAGCCTGGGGCATTCACGTCTGGACGGCAGACACCCAGACGCCGGTTCGCCGTCAGGAGTGGCAGCAAACCCTGGACAATATGGCCGCGCACAAACCGGAACGCGTGATCCCGGGCCACTATCTGGGTACTCCGCCTGCAGGAACCGGGGCGATTGATTTTACCCGTGGCTATTTGCAGCATTTTGAACAGGCGTTATCGGCACATAAAGACTCTGCGAGCGTCATCGGTACCCTGAAAAAACAGTATCCGGGCCTGGCTGAAGAGAGCTCTCTGGAATTAAGCGCCAAAGTGAATACTGGCGAAATGAAGTGGTAATTTAAAAACGGCTCCTGCTATATTTTCGTGATGGCAGGAGCTTCCAAAAATATCCTCACCGCTACACATCAATATATCCCCACATTTTAAAAGCGCATAAAAGCATACACTTATGTCGTTTTTATTTCTAAGATGAATCTGAGCCACAACCGGGAAAATATTTGCCATTCTGTTTGTGAATTAAATTTTTTGCGAGCCGTACCATTAAACAGACAACGACACGGAGGCAGCATGTTTACTTATTACCCGGCTAATACCGCAGCAGCACAACCTGAACTCGTTAACGCGATTGCGCAGGGTCTTCACGCCGAGCACGGTGCTGTGACTGAAGATGACATTTTGATGGAGCTGACCAAATGGGTGGAATCCACGGATAATGACATCCTCAGTGACATCTACCAGCAGACCATTAACTACGTCGTCAGCGGGCAAAACGCACCTTTGTAAAAACCTGCTAAGCTGGATCTGCAACCTAAGGGGTTACATTTCGTTTGCGAAAGCAAACTGGTCCTTAAAACTATCAACAGGATTGAGGAGTTAACATGAAATCGAACCGTCAGGCACGCCACATTCTGGGACTGAACTACAAGCTTTCTAATCAGCGTAAAGTGGTGATTGAAGGCGACCACGAAACGCAGGTCACTCACGCCACCGGCAGAAAACGCCACGCGGGCAAGTAAGTTCCAGACTGAGATCCAGAACACCATCGGCAAAACCGATGGTGTTTTTGTTTATGTGTTGCGGTAATTAATATTTAGCTCCTTTATAATACCGCCCGACCGCACCCCGTAGCACAGGCCAGAAAGATGACAAACAGCAGTGTCAGGGACGGATCTTCAAAAAAAGAGTGAGTGACATGGACAACAAACTGAAAAAACATCGTTCCTTATATATCCCTTATGCCGGCCCGGTTTTACTCGAATTCCCCCTGCTCAACAAAGGTAGTGCCTTCAGCATGGAAGAGCGCAGCAGCTTTAACCTGCTGGGCCTGCTGCCGGAAGTGGTTGAAACCATAGAAGAGCAGGCAGAGCGTGCGTGGATCCAGTATCAGGGCTTCAAAACCGAGATCGACAAACACATTTACCTGCGCAACATCCAGGACACCAACGAAACCCTCTTCTATCGCCTGGTGCAAAACCATCTCGAAGAGATGATGCCGGTGATCTACACCCCAACGGTGGGTGCGGCGTGTGAACGCTTCTCTGAGATCTACCGTCGCTCACGCGGCGTCTTTATCTCTTATCAGAACCGTCACAACATGGACGACATCCTTCAGAACGTGCCGAATCACAATATTAAAGTGATTGTGGTCACCGACGGGGAACGTATTCTCGGCCTCGGCGACCAGGGCATTGGCGGGATGGGGATCCCAATCGGTAAGCTCTCTCTCTACACCGCCTGCGGCGGCATCAGCCCGGCGTATACCCTGCCGGTAGTGCTGGACGTCGGCACCAACAACCAGCAGTTGCTTAACGATCCGCTGTACATGGGCTGGCGCCATCCGCGCATTACCGACGACGAGTACTACCAGTTTGTCGACGACTTCATCCAGGCCGTGAAGCACCGCTGGCCGGACGTTCTGCTGCAGTTTGAAGACTTCGCGCAGAAAAACGCGATGCCGCTGCTGAACCGCTACCGCGATGAGATCTGCTCCTTTAACGACGACATCCAGGGCACCGCAGCCGTGACCGTGGGGACGCTTATCGCCGCCAGCCGCGCGGCCGGCAGCCAGCTGAGCTACCAGAAAATCGTCTTCCTGGGCGCAGGCTCTGCGGGCTGCGGTATCGCCGAGCAGATTATCGCCCAGACGCAGCGTGAAGGCTTAAGCGAGGAGCTGGCCCGCTCCCGCGTCTTTATGGTGGACCGATTCGGCCTGCTGACCGACGGCATGCCGAACCTGCTGCCGTTCCAGACCAAGCTGGTGCAGAAGCGTGAGAACCTGAAAAACTGGGATACCGACAACGAAGTCCTATCCCTGCTGGACGTGGTGCGCAACGTGAAGCCGGATATTCTGATCGGTGTTTCCGGGCAAACCGGTCTCTTCACCGAAGAGATTATTCGCGAGATGCACAAGCACTGCGAGCGCCCTATCGTGATGCCGCTTTCCAACCCGACCTCCCGCGTGGAGGCGACGCCGCAGGACATCATCGCGTGGACTGAAGGTAACGCGCTGGTCGCCACCGGCAGCCCGTTCGATCCGGTGGTGTGGAAGGATAAAACCTATCCGATTGCCCAGTGCAACAACTCCTATATCTTCCCGGGCATTGGTCTGGGCGTGATCGCCTCCGGCGCGTCCCGCATTACCGATGAGATGCTGATGTCGGCGAGCGAAACCCTTGCGGGCTACTCGCCGCTGGTCAACAACGGTGAAGGGCTGGTGCTGCCGGAGCTGAAAGACATTCACAAGGTGTCGCGCGCTATCGCGTTTGCGGTCGGTAAAATGGCGCAGCAGCAGGGCGTGGCGGTGAAAACCTCTGCCGACGCGCTGCAGCAGGCTATTGACGATAACTTCTGGATGCCTGAATACCGCAGCTATCGCCGGACCTCGATTTAATCCGCTCCGACCGTTTCCTCTCCTCAAAAGGGAGAGGGAACGTGAATCCCCTCCTTCCTTTATTTTCTTTGCCTCTACTACAGCATTTCATTGAACATTATTTAAAAAATCAATATTTCAACAATAATGCATATCTCGTTGAAATATAAATATTTAGCATAACATTTTTTGCCTAATAAACAGTTTCTTTTAAAGGTTTAGTAACGTTCCGCATCACTAAATTCATTAATTGAAAAAGGAGTTTTGAAATGGCAATTCCGGCATACCTTTGGCTTAAAGATGACGGTGGCGCAGATATCAAAGGGGCTGTTGATGTACAAGATCGCGAGGGAAGTATCGAGATATTAGGGTTCGGTCATGGACTGCATCTGCCCACAGATAACATGACAGGAAAAATAACGGGTACGCGCGTTCATAGTGCCCTGGTATTTGAAAAGGAGTTTGACAGTTCTAGCCCTTACTTATACAAGGCTGTGGCAAAAGGCCAAACGCTGAAAAGTGCCGAGTTTAAGTGGTATAAGATCAATGATGCTGGTCAGGAGGTCGAGTACTTCAACATGTATCTGGAGAACGTAAAAGTTGTCTCAATATGCCCGGTAATGCATGACGTTAAAAATCCAGCGATGGAAAAACATAACCATCTTGAAAATATTTCCCTACGTTATGAGAAAATCACGTGGCGGCATTGTGACGGTAACATCATCTTTGCTGATTCATGGAATGATCGTTCATGAATCTCCTGCAGTGTTATTTCCACCTTAACGGCGGTAAGTATGCAACATTGTCTGTGCCCGGTGTGGGTTTTTTCCCTGCATTTTTTGGGAATGGTAATGCAACAAATCGTCCCGAAAGCGCGTCTCTACCCGATATAGGCCCTCTCCCTCCGGGTCGATATTACATACTATTACGTGGATTAGGTGGTTGGTATACTCAAACAAAGGACAGTTTAAATGCATTTTTCACGGGTTCGAATCGCAGCGAGTGGTTTGCTTTGTATCGCGATGACGGATTGATGAACGATGAGACTTTTGTGGATGGTGTAAGGCGAGGAGAGTTCAGACTGCACCCTATCGGACCATCGGGATTAAGTAAGGGATGTATCACGCTTTACAGTCAGAGTGATTTTAAGGTCCTGGCATCCGCCTTACTTCGTACGGGAGGGCAGCAACTGGGAAACTATATGATAGCTCATGGCGTTGTGCAGGTTTATTAATGAAGATGGTACTCCTGGCACTGCTATGGTGTACGGTCGTGTTTCTGTCACTACTCACACTATATAAATTTGTTCCACCTGAAACGCAGTACTCTTTTGCGGAGCATTTTGAAATATATGGCGACGAATTGATCATGGATTTTGTTCTTTACCTTTTTTTAGGTATTGCCATATTGATTGCGTCAGTGTCCACGCTGGTTCTTTATTTGCTCTTACGGAAAAGATAATCCTGGGCAGCAATGCTGCCCTTCTTCTAGGTTTATCCTGAAAAAAGTTATATAGTGATAGCTACCTGCAAACTCAAAACATATAAGGAGGCCAATTATGCTGTATCGTGAAATTTTCAATGTTTCACATACATTTGGTGATCGCACCGGCTCAAGCGTTATCGGTATCGTGCTGCGATAACTTCTGCTTGAGCGAAGACACCAACCCCTGAAATCCCTTCTCTCGGGCTTACTGAGTTATCGTCAGCGATGTTTGACGAGGCATAAACATGCCTGTAACTCTTGGGTAAGCAACAATGAGCACTTTACTCACTGCACAATCTTTACGCGTTGATACGGCGTTTGGCACGCTCTTCGACTCTCTCTCCTTTACGCTGAAAAAAGGCGACCGCATTGGCCTGCTGGGCGACAACGGCTGCGGCAAAAGTACGTTGCTGAAGGTGCTGGACGGCACAGATTCCCCTGCCGCCGGAACGGTCGCGCTGGCCGGGCACTGCCTGATGGCACGCGTGGAGCAACATCTCCCGGACGTCATTTTCCCGCTGACCATGCTGGATGCGGTACTCGCACAGCTGCCTTTAGCTGAGCGCGATAGCCTGCGCTGGAAAGCCGAAACCCTGCTGACCAGCATGGGCTTCACGCCGCAGGATATGATGCTGCAATCCGCCACGCTGAGCGGCGGGCAACACACCCGCCTGCTGCTGGCGCGGGCGCTGATTCACGAGCCGGATCTGCTCCTGCTTGATGAACCCAGCAACCACCTGGACCTGCCGACCATGCTCTGGCTGGAACACTTCCTACAGAACTGGTCAGGCAGCTTCGTGCTGGTTTCGCATGACAGACAGCTGCTGGATGCCGTCACCAACGGCAGCTGGATCCTGCGCGATAAAACGCTGCACTACTTCGCCCTTCCCTGCACGGCCGCGCGCAGGGCGCTTGCAGCAAAAGATGAAAGCGACGCGCAGCGCCACAAGGCGGAGCAAAAGGAGATCGACCGCGTAACCGCCAGCGCGAAGCGGCTGGCGACCTGGGGCAAGGTTTACGACAACGAAGACCTGGCCCGCAAAGCCAAACAGATGGAAAAACAGGTCGAACGGCTGAAGGAGAGCCAGACGGAAGTAACGGCAGGCAGCCAGTGGACGTTAACCCTGCGCGGTGACGCGCTGCGGGCAGACCGTCTGCTGGAGATGGAAAACCTCGACGTTCCGCCTGCTCCGGGGCTCCCGCCGCTGTTTAACATCGACGTTGCGCGGCTAAAAAGCGGCGACCGCGTGGCGATTGTCGGTCGTAACGGCTGCGGTAAATCGTCGCTGATGAGGCTTATCTGGCAACAATTTGCCGATATGCCCGCAGACAGCGGGTTGAAAATCCATCCGCGCGTGTCGCCAGGCTATTACGACCAGACGCTGAATCAGTTGCCGGATGACGCCACGCTGCTCGACGCGCTGGATCCTTTCGCGCCGGATCCGCAGAACCGCAAAATGGCACTGATAAGCGCGGGATTCCCATGGGCGCGTCACGGGCAAAAAGTCAGTACGCTCAGCGGTGGCGAGCGCTCTCGTCTGCTGTTTGTCGGCCTGACGCTTGCCCGCTATAGCCTGCTGATGCTGGATGAACCCACCAACCATCTCGACATGGAAGGCAAAGAGGCGCTGGCGGAAACGCTGCAACAGTTCGAAGGGGGCGTGCTGCTGGTCAGCCATGACCGACAGTTAATCAGCCAAAGCTGCAACCGCTTCTGGCTGATTGAAGAGGGAAAGCTGAGCGAGTGGCACGATGCAGAAGCGGTGTTTGAGCGCCTGCGTGAAAGCGCGGGGCTGGTGACATCCACCGCGCCCGTCATCGCCGCTGGTGAGGTTCAACCCTCCTCCCCGTACGACGATCTGCTTGAACGGCTGGTCGCGCTGGAAACGCTGCTGGAAGACGATCTGGCGCGTAAGCCGAAGCATCAAAAGCCGCAGCTGCAGGCGCAATGGCGTAAAGAGATTGAGGAGATAGAAGCACTGCTGTAAATCTGCCCCCGGCGAGTCTCTCTCGTCGGGCCAGTATTTTCCCCCTTAATTATTAGAGGAACGCCGTATTCTTAATCTGAAATCGGCTTAAATGATGACATTATGTTGCTGCAGCCTTGCATTACCAGGCTAATGTATTAATCCTTAAGAGGTATTACCCTGCTATGCAGATACTTATCATGAACAAGGAGATACACATGAAGGCTGCTGTTGTTACTCAGGATCATCAGGTCAACGTCACCGAAAAAACCTTACGCCCGCTAAAGCACGGGGAAGCCCTGCTGAAGATGGAATGCTGTGGCGTATGCCATACCGACCTTCACGTGAAGAACGGTGATTTCGGCGATAAAACCGGGGTGATCCTGGGCCATGAAGGGATTGGTATCGTGAAAGAAGTCGGCCCTGGCGTGAAGTCGCTGAAAGTCGGCGACCGCGCAAGCGTGGCCTGGTTCTTTGAAGGATGCGGCCACTGCGAATACTGTAATACCGGCAACGAAACCCTGTGCCGCGATGTTAAAAATGCCGGTTACTCCGTTGACGGCGGCATGGCGGAAGAGTGCATCGTCACCGCTGACTACGCCGTAAAAGTGCCGGACGGTCTGGAATCCGCTGCAGCCAGCAGTATCACCTGCGCTGGCGTTACCACCTACAAAGCGGTGAAGGTCTCGGGTATCAAACCGGGCCAGTGGATCGCCATTTACGGTCTCGGCGGGCTGGGTAACCTCGCTCTGCAGTACGCTAAAAACGTCTTTAACGCCAAAGTCATCGCCCTTGACGTTAACGACGAACAGCTGAAGCTGGCGGCCAGCATGGGTGCAGATTTAACCATTAACTCCCGCAGCGAAGATGCCGCGAAAATTGTGCAGGAGAAAACCGGCGGTGCCCATGCCGCAGTCGTCACTGCCGTCGCCAAAGCGGCATTCAACTCCGCCGTTGATGCCGTGCGTGCCGGTGGCCGCGTGGTGGCGGTTGGCCTGCCGCCGGAAGCGATGAGCCTCGATATTCCGCGTCTGGTGCTGGACGGCATTCAGGTGGTGGGTTCGCTGGTCGGTACCCGTCAGGATCTGCAGGAAGCCTTCCAGTTTGCGGCCGAGGGCAAAGTGGTGCCGAAAGTGACGATGCGTCCGATCGAAGACATCAACGCCATCTTTAAAGAGATGGAACAAGGCCAGATCCGTGGTCGTATGGTGATTGACCTGCGTTCGTAATCACCCACCGTACATCACCGCTCCTTACCGGGGCGGTTTTTTTATAGCCATTTTCCGGCAATCCTTATCTTAATTCCTTTGTTCACTTGTTTTCCCGCGCGCCCGATGATGAATCCGACGCTAACAAGAAGATAACAAAGGAATTCACCATGCAAACCCCATTTCGTCTGCCGCTACTGACGGCGCTGATTCTGACGACCACCGCAGCCTGGTCCGCGGATGCGCCTGTTAAAGGCGGCACGCTGATTTATCTGGAGCAACAGGCGCACACCAACCTCTATCCGCCTGCCGGCGGCTTCTACCCGAACGGCGGCATTCTGAACCAGATCACCGACAAACTGACGTGGCAGAACCCAAAGACGCTGCAGGTGGAACCCTGGGTGGCAGAAAGCTGGACCACCAACGCCGATAAAACCGAATACACCTTTAAACTGCGTCCCGGTATTACCTTCTCCGACGGCACGCCGCTGGATGCTAACGCCGTGGCGAAAAACTTTGATACCTACGGCTTAGGTAACAAGGCGCAGCGCCTGCCGGTGTCAGAAGTGATCAATAACTATGATCGTAGCGAAGTCATCGACCCGCTGACCGTGAAGTTCTACTTCAAAAAACCGTCGCCGGGGTTCCTGCAGGGCACCGCCACCATTGGCTCGGGTCTGGTCTCGCTCAGCACGCTGAAGCGCAACTTTGAAGAACTGGGTGACGCCCGCCACATCATTGGCTCCGGGCCGTTTGTGGTGAAGGACGAGAAGTTGGGGCGTGAAGTGACGCTCGAAGCCCGTAAAGACTACCAGTGGGGGCCCAAAAACCTGCCGCAGCAGGGGCCAGCCAATCTGGACGGCATCAAGTTTATCGTCACTCAGGAAGACAGCGTGCGCATCGGCGCCCTGCTGGCCGGCCAGGCCGACTTTATTCGCCAGGTGCAGGCGTATGACGAAAAGCAGGCGACCGACCAGGGCTATAAAATCTACGCTGCCCCAACGCGTGGGGTGAACGACAGCATCAGCTTCCGTCCGGATAACCCGCTGGTCTCCGATATTCGCGTACGCCAGGCGCTGCTGCATGCCACCAACGCAAAACAGGTGGTCGAGACCCTCTTCTCGGCCAACTATCCGCAGGCGAAGTCGGTGATTGCCGATTCCGCAGCAGGCTTTGTCGATCTCAGCGACAAATTGACCTTTGACCCGGTAAAAGCCAACAAGCTGCTGGACGACGCGGGCTGGAAAGCGGGCAGCGACGGGGTCCGCGCCAAAGACGGCCAACGACTGGCGCTAACGGTGTATGAATCCCTGCCGCAGCCGCAAAACAAAGAGGTGCTGCAGCTGGTTGCCCAGCAGTGGCGACAGGTGGGCGTGGCGCTGAGCGTCAAAGCCGGTGACGCAGGCAGCCGCACGCTGGATAACCTTGACCCGCAGAAAACCCCGTTAACCGTCTCCGAAGTAGGCCGCGCCGATCCTGACGTGGTGAAAAGCATGTTCTACCCGGCTAACCGCGACGCGCTGCTGCAAAAAGGCGGATCCAGCGACAAGGTCAAAAACTTCCGTGACGACAAGCTGAATGAGCTGCTGGTGAACATTTCGGCTGAGGTCGATCCGCAAAAACGCCTGCAGCTGACGGGCGACGCCCAGCGCTACCTGCTGGATAACGCCTACGTTATCCCGATTTTCGAGGAGCCGCAGGTCTTTGCCGGTGCGCCGTGGCTGAAAGGCGTCAATTTTGAAGCGGTAGGCCGCCCGTCGTTCTACGGCGCGTGGATTGAGAAACACTGAGGAGCTGACGATGCGCCACGCACTTCTTCAACGCTTTGGGCACGGGCTGCTGGTACTGTGGGCCGCCTTTACCCTCTCGTTCGTGTTGCTCCAGGTGCTGCCGGGCGACGCGGTGCTGATTAAATTTCAGAACCCGGACCTGGGCCTAAGCCCGGCGCAAATCGAGGAGATGCGCGTGGCCTACGGCGCAGACAGCCCGCTGTGGCAGCAATACGGCCACACGCTGCTGGCGATGCTGCGCGGGGATTTCGGCTATTCGTTACAGGCAGGGGTGCCGGTCAGCGAGCTGATTGCCAGCAATCTGCCGGATACCCTGAGTCTTGCCCTGCCCGCGTTTGTGCTCGCGGTCCTGCTGGCGTTTGCGCTGGCTTTTGCATCGCGTCTGCCGGGTCTGCGCTGGCTGAGCAATACCCTCCAGTCGCTGCCGGTCCTGTTTATCTCCTTACCCACTTTCTGGCTGGGGATTGCCCTCATCCAGCTCTTTTCATTTCAGCTGCGGCTGATCCCGGTGATTAACCCGACGCCACTGCAGGGGTTGATCCTGCCAATCGTTACCGTCGCGATCCCGATCTCCGCCCCGCTGGCGCAAATCCTGATGCGCAGCCTGGACCAGGTGGCAACGCAGCCGTTTGTCGCCGTTGCCCGGGCCAAAGGGCTGAGTGAAACCGCCGTTCTGTGGCGTCACGTCACCCGCAACGCCCTGCTACCGGTCCTGAACATTGCCGGGCTGCTGCTGGGCGAGCTGATTGCCGGGGCGCTGATCACCGAAACCGTTTTTGGCCGCAGCGGGCTCGGCCAGCTGACCCAGCAGGCGGTGAATAACCAGGATATCGCCGTGCTTCAGGCGGTAGTGATGATTTCCGCCCTCGGTTTTGTCCTGATTAATCTGCTGGTGGATCTGCTGATGCCGCTGCTGGATCCCCGTCTGCAAACCGTTACCGGAGGTGCTTCATGAGCCTGGTCGATTACGCCGCCGCCGCGCGAAAGCGCGTTCCAGCGTGGCAGGAAGTGGAATGGCAACCGGGACTGTGGCTGGCATGGGGGGTGATTATTCTCGCCGCTTTTGCCGCCGTGGCGCCTGGCCTGTTAACCCACTACAGCCCGATTGAGGGCATCGCCGGGGCACAACGCCTGGCGCCGCAGGCGGGACACTGGCTCGGCACCGATCAGCTTGGCCGCGATGTTTACACGCGCATCGTGTACGGTGCCTCACACTCCCTGAGCGCAGCGCTGGCCGCCGTGACGATGGGTCTGGTGGTGGGTACCGGCTTAGGGGTGGTTGCCGGGGCGTTCGCCGGACGCGTCGAGTCTTTCCTGATGCGTTTTGTCGACGTGCTGCTGTCCATCCCGTCTCTGCTGCTCTCACTGACGGTCATTATTCTGCTCGGGTTTGGCACCGTTAACGCCGCGATTGCCGTAGGCGTTGCCTCCATTGCCAGCTTCGCCCGCCTCGCGCGCGGTGAAGTGGTGCGCATCCGGCACACGGATTACGTCGAGGCGGCGTTTGGCAGCGGCGGGACGTTTTTCGCCGTGCTGTGGCGACACATCCTGCCCAACGCGTTAACCGCCGTCCTGGCCTTTGCCACGCTGCAGTTTGGTCAGGCCATCCTGGCACTCTCCACGCTGAGCTTTCTCGGCTACGGCACCCCGCCGCCCGTGCCGGAATGGGGCTTATTGATTGCCGAAGGCCGTAACTATCTCTCTACCGCCTGGTGGTTAACCACCTTCCCCGGCGTCGTCGTCATCGCCGTGGTGCTGGCCACCAACCGTATCAGCCAACAGTTCAGCGGAGGTCGCTAATGACCGTTCTCTCAGTGGAAAATTTGACGATCAGCTACCGTACCGCGCGCCAGTGGCGAGAGGTGGTGCATAACGTCAGCTTCACGCTCGGGCGAGGGGAAATGCTGGCGTTTGTCGGTGAATCCGGATCCGGCAAAACGACCACGGCACAGGCGATCATTGGTCTGCTGGCCGACAACGCCCGGCGCGATGCGGGAAAAATATCGCTCAACGGCGAAGAGATTAGCCTATGGTCCGCCAGGCGTCTCGATACCCTTCGCGGGGCGCGAATTAGCCTGGTTCCGCAGGATCCGGGTAATTCGCTCAACCCGGTGAAAACCATCGGCGCGCAGGTCGGAGAAATCATTCAGCTACACCAGAAAGTGACCCGCGCCCGGCGCGACGAGCAGGTGCTCGCCCTGCTGACAAAGGTCGGCCTGAGCCACCCCGAACAGCGCATGACGCAGTATCCCCATCAGCTCTCCGGCGGGATGAAACAGCGCGTGCTGATTGCCATCGCCATTGCCCTGCGCCCGGACGTCATCATTGCCGATGAGCCCACCAGCGCGCTGGATGTGACGGTGCAAAAGCGTATTCTCGATCTGCTGGATATCCTGCGCCGGGAATCGGGTACCGCCGTTCTGTTTGTCACCCACGATCTTGCGCTGGCCGCGCAGCGCGCGGACAGGCTGCTGGTTTTTCGCGATGGCGAGGTTCAGGAGCAAGGCAACACCGCCGATATCGTACGCACGCCTCAGCACGCCTACACCCGCCAGCTGTTGAGCGATCTCCAGGGCCAGCGCCTGACCATCGCCCCGGTGGCCGGCCGCCCGCTCGCGTCTCCGGCCATTCGCGCCCGCGCCATCAGCAAACAATTCTCCCTGGGCAAAGGTCATCAGCTTCAGGCGCTGGATCGGGTGACGTTTGACGTCAGGCGCGGCAGCACGCACGCGCTGGTCGGGGAATCCGGCTCCGGGAAAACCACCCTCGCCCGTATTTTGCTGGGTTTTGAACAGGCCGACAGCGGGCAGGTCATCATTGACGATATTGATGCCACCGCGCTCAGCCGCGAGGCCCGCCGCCAGCTGCGCCAGAAGATCCAGTTTGTTTACCAGAACCCGTTTGCCTCTCTCGACCCGCGTCAGACGCTGTTTGACATCATCGAAGAGCCCCTGAAGAACTTTTCTCGCCTCGGTAAGGCGGAGCGCAAAGTCCGGGTCGAGACCGTGGCACAGCGGGTTGCCCTGCCGGTCGATATATTGAGCCGCACCGCCCGGGAGCTTTCAGGCGGACAGCGTCAGCGCGTTGCCATCGCCCGGGCGCTGATCCTGGAGCCGACCATTCTGGTGCTGGACGAAGCCACCTCCGCGCTGGACGTCACCGTGCAGGCGCAGATTCTGGCTCTGCTTCAGCAGTTGCAGCAGCAGCTGGGACTGACCTACCTCTTCATCACGCATGATTTGTCCACCGTCCGCCGGATCGCCCACAGCGTCACGGTGCTGCGCAGCGGTCAGGTGGTCGAACAGGGCGATGTCGGAACCTTATTCGCGTCGCCGCAGAACGACTATCCCCGCGAGCTGATTGACGCCATTCCCCATTTTTCACCCGCTACGGAGGAGTTCGCATGACGCGAAAACGCCTGGGATTTTTCACCCGCCTGCTTGACGACGCCACGCCGAAGGAGCGCTATCGTCTGGCAACCGAACAGATCCGCCACGCCGAACGCCACGGCTTTGACAGCGCCTGGATCGCGCAGCACCACTTCCACGAAAGTGAAGGCGGCCTGCCGTCGCCGCTGCTGTTTCTGGCGCACGTGGCCGCCCATACCGAAACCATCCGGCTGGGCACGGCCATCATTACCCTGCCGATGGAAAACGCGCTGCGCGTGGCGGAAGATGCCGCCGTGCTCGATTTACTCGCCGATGGCCGTCTTGAAGTCGGTTTTGGATCGGGCGGCACACCGACCTCCTTTCTGCCGTTCGGCCTGACGTTTGAGGAGCGCAGCGCGGCCTTTGCGGACCATTTGCATGTGATTCAAAGCGCCTGGCGCGGGGATTCACTGACCCATCCGGATAACCACCTTTATCCGCCGGCGCCACAGCTTGCCGACCGTATCTGGATTGCCACCTTCTCCGTTGACGGTGCCGTTCGCGCCGCCCGGGCTGGACACGGTTTAATGCTCTCCCGCACGCAGCCTCGCCCGGCAGACCGCCCGGATTTAACGCTCGACGCGATCCAGAACCCGATTGTGGATGCCTACCTCGAAGCGCTGCCTGCGGGCATCGCACCGCGTATTCTGGCCTCCCGTACGGCGTTCGTCGCCGACAGCGATGACTATGCGCTCAGGGTCGCAACGCCGGGCCTCACGAAACAGGCCCGGCAGCATCGCGCTGCCGGGCACGCAGTTAAAGGTGACACCGTCACCGATTATATCCGCCAGTTTGACGCGCATATCGGTTCCCCCGATACGGTGCTGCATTCGCTGAATGCTGACTCCGTTCTCAGGCGCGCCACGGATATCTCATTCCAGGTCCATTCGGTCGAACCCACGCACCGCGACACGCTGCGCTCCGTTGAGCTGATCGCAGAACAGATTGCCCCCCACATCCTTTGAGGAGACACCTATGTCATTAAGTCAGGACATTCTCGCCGAGCTGGCGGAAATTAAACCCGGTTCCCCTCTGGCAGAGGCGCGCGCTACGCGAGATGCCGCCACACGCCACGCCCAGGGCAGCTACGAAATTCTGTTTAGCCAGCAGGATAATGATTTTGCACTCGACGAGCGCTTCGCCGTGGCGGCCAAAGTCGCCAGGTGGCACAGCGCGGAGGCGCTGGCCGCGCACTATGCGGGGTTTGGCCTGGCCGACCCCACCTCGGACCGCCTGACCCCGGCGCTGAATTTCGCGCGCCTGCTGACATTTTCACCCGTCGAAGCCACGCCGGCCGCGTTAACGGCGCTGACCCAGGCCGGGTGGAGCAAGGAAGGCATCGTTACCCTGGCGCAGCTCGTCGCGTTTGTGAGCTTCCAGAGCCGACTCGTCGCCGGGCTGCGGCTGCTGAACGACAGGCCCGTCGCGGCAAGCGAAACGCCGGTGGCGGCAGGCGTCTGGCACACGACCGCAACCACGGTCACCGGGAAGACGTCACCTGTCGCGTTCACCCAGCAGGAGCTGGGATGGGAACCGTGGATAGCGGCCAAACCGCTGGCGGACTTCCGTGACGATGAGGTTGCCATCCTGGCGAAATTTGGCCATACCGATTCCGACTACTTCCGCCTGCTGGGGCGCAACCTGCCGGTACTTGAACAGCGCACGCTAACGGATAAAGGAATTTTTTATACATCGGGGGGATTGCCGCGCGCCGAGCGCGAGCTGGCCGCAACGGTCGCCAGTAAAATTAACGGCTGCATCTACTGCGCATCTGTCCATGCGCGTAAAGCCAGCCAGCTGTCAAAGGATGACGCTGCGGTAGAGGCCCTGCTGGCCGTGCGGCCGGGGCAGTCCCTCAGCGAGGGGCAGTCTGCACGCTGGCAGGCGGAAATTAACTTTGCGGGGGCGCTGTCTGTCACGCCGCCTGCCGCCACGCCGCTACACCTCGCCGCGCTGGAAAAAGAGGGGCTGGATACCCTGGCGCAGCTTGACCTGGTGCAGTCCGCCGCGTTCTTCGCCTGGGCCAACCGGCTGATGCTGACCCTGGGTGAACCCTGGCTTGCGTGAACCCCATCAGGCTAGCGCGCGAGCGTTAGCCTGAGCCCGTCTCGCCCGCAGGTAACCGTAAATCAGCAGCGCGCTCATGGCCGAGAAAGAGAGTATTGCCGCTGGCAGCGTGACGTAGCGCCAGCTAAAGCCGAGGGTAATCATCATCCCGCCGAAGTACGCACCGATCGCACTGCCGAGATTAAACGCCATCTGCCCTCCTGCTGCCCCCAGCATCTCACCGCCCTTCGCATTTTGCAGCAGCAGGATCTGCAGCGGCGCGGAGAGCGCAAACAGCCCGGCACAGCAGATAAAGCCCATGACCAGCGAGGCCGCTTGCAGTTCGCCAAAGGCAAAAAGCAGCAGCAGTGAGGCGACAATCACCATGTCGGTAGCCGCCGCAATGCGCAGCGGGCTAAACCTGCCAGAGAGCTTACCGCTCAGCAGATTACCTAACACCATGCCAAGCCCCATCAGCATCATGATGACCGTCATCAGCCCTTCCGAAAAGCCGGAAACATTGACCATAAAGGGCTTAACGAAGCTAAACCACGCGAACACCCCGGCATTGCCAAACATCGTGGCGGCAAAAATCAGCCAGGGTTCAGGTTTCCTCAGAAATTTGAACTGCTCGGTCAATTTGATTTCTGACGTGTCGCGGATATCCGGCACCCAGAGCAGAACTGAGAGGATCACCAGCGCGTCGAACACCGCAATCAGGAAAAAGGTATAGCGCCAGTTAAAGGCGTGCCCCAGCCAGGTCCCCAGCGGCACGCCCACCAGGTTGGCTACGGTCATACCGGCGATCATCCCGGCCACCGCGACCGTCACCTTACCCGGTGGTGCAATTTTGGAGAGGATTATCGCCCCGACGCCAAAAATGGCCCCGTGCGGAAAACCGGAAATCAGCCGCCCCAGCGCCAGCCAGAAATACGACGTAGAAAACGTAAACAGGGCATTGCCAACAGCGCACATCACCACCAGAAACAGCAGCGTGGTTTTTAAGGAGAACTTGCCTGAAAACAGCGCCACAATCGGGGCGCCAACCACCACACCGAAAGCATAAAACGAGATCATATTCCCGGCGGAGGGAATCGAAATGCCGGTGTCATGTGCCAGCTCGGTTAGCACGCCCATAATGCCAAATTCAGCCATTCCCAGGCCAAACGTGCCAAGCGCCAGCGAAAAAATTGTCTTTTTCATACCGCAACCACAGGTTAAAAACTCGCGACGGGCATTATTGAACAATCTTGTATGGTGAGCCAGTTCAAATCAGCTGGCTGACACATTAATCCATTAATTCAGGTGGATTACACTTTGTCGTGCGGCCTCGTTTTTCCCGTGCCGGACAACCAGAGGATGACAATTATGGGAAGTAAAAAGAAAGCCCCTGTCGCTGTTGAAGTCGTAAAGAGTGCTCCGCTAAAGACTAAAGAATATGAAAAAGAGCTGCGCCGCCTGCACGTTGAACTGGTCAAGCTCCAGCAGTGGGTTGTCGCCAAAGGACTGAAGGTGTGTATCGTTTTTGAGGGGCGCGACGGCGCCGGTAAAGGCGGCACCATCAAAGCGATTACCGAGCGCGTCAGCCCGCGCGTCTTTCGCGTCGTCGCGCTTCCCGCGCCTACCGATAAAGAAAAAAGCCAGCTCTACTTCCAGCGTTACGTGCCGCATCTGCCCTCAGCGGGCGAAATCGTCATCTTCGACCGCAGCTGGTATAACCGCGCGGGCGTCGAGCGCGTGATGGGATTCTGTACCGAAGAACAGGTGGAGAAATTTCTGGACGGCACGCCGGTCATGGAAAAAGCGATGGTCGATGCCGGCATTATCCTGCTGAAATACTGGCTGGAGGTGACGCCAAAAGAGCAGGAGCGCCGCCTGCGCGACCGCATCAACGATGGGCGCAAAATCTGGAAGCTGTCCCCCATGGACATTAAATCTTTTAACCTGTGGGACGAGTATACCCTCGCCCGCGACGCCATGTTTGAAGCCACCGATACAGCCTGGGCACCGTGGTTTGTGGCCCGTTCAGAAGATAAAAAACGCGTGCGCCTGAATATTATTTCGCACCTGCTGACGCAAATCCCCTATAAAGAAATACACGTAGACAAGGTGGATTTACCGAAACGTAAAATTGGTAAAGTTAAACCCACAAAATATCCGTTCCGGTATGTGGAAGAGCGGTTCTGATATAGCAGGGGTAGGCCCGTGCAAGCGCAGCGCCGCCGGGCAGAGCCGACGGCGCAGGTCTTACTTGATCCCTTCCGTACTTTCCTGTTTCGCTTCCAGGCGTTCCACGTCACGATACCAGCGCGGATGGTGTTTCTGCGCCCAGCGGCGGCTCACCTTCCCTTCAATCATGCCTTTAATCGACCCTTTTACCCAGAACGCCATATACATATGGATCAGGATGGCGTGGATCAGAATGATGGCCGACGTGGCGTGGATCAGTAGCGCGTAGCGAATTACCTGAATGGGGAAATACTGGGCAAAATACGGACGCCAGATAATTACGCCGGTCACCAGCAGCACAAAAATCATGCTCATGATGGTCCAGAACATCATCTTCTGTCCGGCGTTGTATTTGCCCACCTTCGCGACTTTATGCTCGTTGCCCTTCAGGACTTCGACGATCCCTTTCACCCACGGGATATCCTGCTTGTCCGGGATGTTATGGTGGACAAAACGCACGAACATAAACATCAGCACCACAAAAATCAGCACGCCGAAGAACGGGTGCAGAATGCGCCCCATCTGCGGCGTACCGAAGGTTTCGGTCAGCCACTGTAGCGTTGGGAAGAAGAACGAAATCCCGGAGACCGCCACCAGGAAGAAGCAGATCACTACCGTCCAGTGACAGGCGCGATCGACAAACTTCGTGCGCACAATCATTTTCGACTTACTCATGATGCTCCTCCTCGTCGTCATCCACCTCTTTGTTTGGCCCGATACCGATGTAGTGATAAATCAGCCCCGCGAAGGTGGCGATAAAGCCCGCCGCGGAGAGCGGTTTAAGCGCCCCTTTCCACAGGTTGATGGAGGTATCGATCGCCGGATCTTTCGGCAGATTATGATACAGCTCCGGCTGATCGTTATGGTGGAGCACGTACATTACGTGCGTGCCGCCCACGCCCTGCGGGTTGTAAATGCCCGCCTTGTCGTAGCCGCGCGCTTTCAGCTTGTCCACCCGCTCTTGCGCCACGTCCAGCATCTCTTTTTTGGTGCCGAAGTGGATAGCACCAGTGGGACAAGTCTTGACGCAGGCAGGCTCCTGCCCGACGCTGACGCGGTCCACGCACAGGGTGCATTTATATACCCGGTTATCCTCTTTATTGAGGCGCGGGACATTAAACGGACAGCCCGCGATGCAGTACCCGCAGCCGATGCAGTTGTCCTGCTGGAAGTCGACGATCCCGTTGGCGTACTGAATAATCGCGCCGGCAGACGGGCAAGCCTTCAGGCAGCCCGGATCTTCACAATGCATGCAGCCGTCTTTGCGGATGAGCCACTCTAGCCTGCCGTTCTGGTCGGTTTCGCTAAAGCGCATCACCGTCCAGGATTTGGCGCTCAGATCCGCCGGATTATCGTAGACCCCGACGCAGTGCCCCACCTCGTCGCGGATATCGTTCCACTCCGAACAGGCCACCTGGCAGGCTTTACAGCCCACGCAGGAGGAGACATCGATAAGCTTGGCGACTTCTGCCTTATAGTCCCGCGCGCGGGGCGCGGGGGTGATCGGGTTGGTCGCGGAGCGTTTAATAATGTCTTGTGTTTCCATCGCCATTTAATCGCTCCTTACGCTTTCTCGATGTTGACCAGAAACGCTTTGTACTCCGGCGTTTGCGAGTTGGAATCGCCGACGTTTGGCGTCAGGGTGTTGGCGATGTAACCTTTTTGCGCCACGCCCTCAAAGCCCCAGTGCAGCGGGATACCGACAGTTTCTACCTGCTGGCCGTGCACGTTCAGACTTTGCAAACGACGGGTGACCACCGCCACCGCGCGAATAAAACCGCGCTTGCTGCTCACCTTCACGCGGTCGCCGTTGGCAATGCCCTTCGCTTTCGCCAGTGTTTCGCTTATCTCCACAAACTGTTCCGGCTGCGCGATGGCGTTAAGCCGCGCGTGCTTGGTCCAGGTATGGAAATGCTCGGTCAGGCGATAGGTCGTTCCTACATACGGGAATTTGTCCTTTTTGCCCAGGCGCAGCACGTCCTCTTCGTAGATCCGCACCACCGGGCTGGAGACCACGTTCGGGTGCAGCGGGTTAGTACCGAGCGGCGTTTCCATCGGCTCGTAGTGTTCCGGGAACGGCCCTTCCGCCAGCTTGTTGAGGGCGAACAGGCGTCCCAGCCCTTCCGGCTGCATGATAAACGGCCCGGTGTTGCTGCCCGGCGCGGCGGTGTTGTAGTCCGGGATGTCGTTCCCCGTCCACTTCGTCCCGTTCCACTGGATCAGCATCCGTTTCGGATCCCACGGCTTGCCGTTCACGTCGGTGGACGCACGGTTGTACAGCACGCGACGGTTCAGTGGCCATGCCCAAGCCCAGCCCAGCGTGTTGCCCAGGCCTGACGGGTCAGCGTTGTCGCGGTTCGCCATCTGGTTACCCTGCTCCGTCCAGCTGCCGGTGTAGATCCAGCAGGATGATGCCGTGGTACCGTCGTCACGCAACAGCGCGAAGCTGTTCAGCAGCTGGCCTTTCTTCGCCACCAGGTTGCCGTTGGCGTCGTAGAGATCCGCCAGCGCCACGCCGTTGTTCTCTTTCGCGACTTCCTCAGACTCAGGACGATCCGGCTGCTTGTAGTGCCAGCTCATCTTCAGCAGCGGCTCAGCGCCTTTGCCGCCTTCAGTGCGGTACATTTCGCGCAGGCGATGGTAAATGCCGGCCAGGATTTCGCCGTCGTTACGCGCTTCGCCCGGCGCGTCCTGCCCTTTCCAGTGCCACTGCAGCCATCGGCCGGAGTTGGCAATAGAGCCGTCCTCTTCCGCAAAGCAGGTAGATGGCAGGCGGAACACTTCGGTCTGAATCGACGCCGGATCGACATCGTTTGACTCCCCGTGGTTCTGCCAGAAGGTGGAGGTCTCGGTCACCAGCGGATCGATAACCACCATGTACTTCAGCTTGCTCAGGCTGCGAACGACTTTGTTCTTGTCCGGGAAGGAGGCCACCGGGTTGAAGCCCTGGCAGATATAGCCCGTGACGTTGCCCTTATCCATCATGTTGAAATACTTGATGACGTCGTAAGCCTGGTCCCACTTCGGCAACCACTCAAAGCCCCAGTCGTTCTCCTTCTGCGCTGCGTCGCCGTAGAAGGATTTCATCAGGCTGACGTAGAACTTCGGATAGTTGCTCCAGTAGTTCACCTGATCCGGCAGCGTCGCTTTTGGCGTATTGGCCTCAAGATATGCTTGCAGATCGGCCTGCTTTTCAGACGGCAGCGTCAGGTAGCCCGGCAGGCTGGTGGAGAGCAGACCGAGATCGGTTAAGCCCTGAATATTGGAGTGACCGCGCAGCGCGTTCACGCCGCCGCCTGCCATCCCCATGTTGCCGAGCAGCAGCTGGATCATCGCCATGGTGCGGATGTTCTGCGCGCCCACGGTGTGCTGCGTCCAGCCCAGCGCATACAGGAACGTGGTGGTTCTGTCGGCGGCGCTGGTGGAGGCCAGCACTTCACACACCTTCAGGAAGTCCGCTTTCGGTGTGCCGCAGATGTTCTCCACGACGTCCGGCGTATAGCGGGAGACGTGCTGCTTCAGCAGGTTCCACACGCAGCGCGGATGCGTCAGGGTTTCATCCCGCATCGCATAGCCGTTTTCGTCGAACTGATAGTTCCACGAGGACTTGTCGTACTGGCGTTTTTCAGCGTCATAGCCGCTGAACAGCCCGTCATCAAAGGCAAAATCATCCCGCACCAGCAGGTTCGCGTTGGTGTAGTGCTTAACGTATTCCGCGTTGATTTTGTTGTTTTCGATCAGGTACAGCAGCACGCCGGACAGGAACGTAATGTCCGTACCGGAGCGAATCGGCGCATAGATATCGGCCACAGATGCTGTACGCGTAAAGCGCGGATCGACGACGATAAGCGTCGCATCGTTGTTGTTTTTCGCTTCCATCGCCCAGCGGAACCCCACCGGATGGGCTTCAGCGGCGTTACCGCCCATCACCACCACGACGTTAGCGTTTTTGATATCAACCCAGTGGTTGGTCATCGCACCGCGACCAAATGTTGGAGCAAGACTTGCTACCGTTGGTCCGTGTCAGACGCGCGCCTGGTTGTCTACCGCCAGCATGCCGAGAGAGCGCACAAATTTTTGTGTCAGCATGCCGGTTTCATTGCTTGCCGCAGATGCGCACAGCATCCCGGTAGAGAGCCAGCGGTTGACCGTTACGCCCTGCTCGTTCTTTTCAATAAAGTTGGCGTCACGGTCGGCTTTCATCAGTTTTGCAATACGGGAGAAAGCCTCATCCCAGGAGATACGCTGCCATTTGTCGGAGCCCGGCGCGCGGTATTCCGGGTAGCGCAGGCGGTTTTCGCTGTGGACATAGTCCAGCAGGCCCGCCCCTTTCGGGCAGAGTGCCCCGCGGCTCACCGGATGATCCGGATCCCCTTCAATATGGTAAATCGCTTCTCTGGCGTTCTTCGCGCCATCGCCCAGGCTATACATCAATAGCCCACAACCCACGGAGCAGTATGTGCAGGTGTTACGGATCTCTTTCGCACGCAGCAGCTTATAGTTGCGTGCCTGAGCCAGCGCCATTTTGGGAGCAAATCCCAGCATTGCGGCTGTGGTTCCGGCCATACCGCCCGCGCAGATTTTGAAAAATTGTCTGCGGCTGACGTCCATTGTTGTCCTCGTTATCTGATAAGACTTCGCGCCGCAAACTAACAGCAAAGTCCCTGTTTTTTTTGCGTCAAATCAAGGTCGCCTGACTTCGCCCCCTTAATAGTCACCGCTGCCGCGTTTGAATAATCCTTTAGGGTTAAACGCCTGAGAGAATAATTCGCGACAGGGTCAGGATTAATGCGATACATTTTTCCTTTGTTTTTTTAGCGATGAAGACGTAATGGACAGAAAGAGAGCAACGCTCACGGGACTGGCGGCAATACTGTTGTGGAGCACCATGGTGGGCCTGATTCGCAGCGTGAGTGAAGGGCTTGGGCCGGTCGGCGGCGCGGCGATGATATATACCCTCAGCGGATTGCTTTGCCTGGTGACGGTAGGATTTCCTGATATTAAACGTTTTTCTCCCGGGTATCTTATTGCAGGCAGCGTACTGTTTGTCAGTTACGAAATTTGCCTGGCGCTGTCGTTAGGCTATGCCGCCACGCGAGCGCAGGCCATTGAAGTCGGTATGGTAAATTATCTCTGGCCGAGCCTGACGATCGTCTTTGCTATTTTATTCAACGGACAGAAATCAACGCTGTGGGTCATTCCCGGGTTAGCTATCGCGCTGCTCGGCGTGTGTTGGGTATTAGGCGGTGAGCAAGGGCTACATATTGATGAAATAATCCGCAATATCGTCTCGAACCCGCTCAGCTATACACTGGCCTTTGCGGGGGCATTTATCTGGGCCGCTTACTGCACGGTAACCGCTAAATTTGCCAGAGGCCAAAACGGTATTACCCTCTTTGTTTTGTTAACTGCGCTCAGCCTGTGGGTGAAATATTCTCTGAGCGATCAGCCGGAAATGGTGTTCAGTTTTCCGGTTATCGTGAAGCTCGTTATGTGCGGTATCGCGCTTGGGTTTGGCTATGCCGCATGGAATATTGGCATTCTGCACGGTAACGTTACGGTGCTGGCTGCCGTGTCCTATTTTACTCCCGTTCTCTCTGCCGCGCTTGCTGCCGTGCTGCTGAGCTCTCCCCTCTCTTTCTCGTTCTGGCAGGGCGCGCTGATGGTCTGCGCCGGGTCATTGCTCTGCTGGTACGCCACCCGGAAATAGCGTCCGGATTTCTGCCGGGTGTGATTAAACCCGGCAGAAAATTAACATAAATTTAATATGTGATCGCACCAGAAAATATTAATCTGAACATTAGTGAGATCGTTTAGGTTCTGTTTATATTATCTTCCTTTCGTAAATTCCACACATCTTAAATTGACATAACCTGACACCTGCGCGTAACTACTTCCCTGCGAATATTACCGTCCTTAATAGTAAGAAATGCAATAGTCCACGCCTCCGGAACCGTTTAAAAATAAATCCACGCCGATTAAATATTCGCCACCTCAAATTATCATGGCGTCATTAACCCGATCTCGATCACACTAAATGAAATTATTACTCATATTTTGAAACTTATTATTGAAAGGCAGCGACAAGATTTTTAAAAATAGCACGCCGTTGTCGAACAGCCTCGTATAGAAATTGCTCGCAATGGTTCAGGAAATACTGAAAAAAAATTATAAGGAATATTTAAGATGAAACTTAAATTAGTTGCAGTGGCAGTCACTTCCATGTTGGCAGCAGGCGTTGTAAACGCAGCTGAAATTTATAACAAAGACGGTAACAAGCTGGATCTGTACGGTAAAGTGACAGGTCTGCACTATTTCTCTGATGACGCTGGCGCAGACGGTGATAAAACCTACATGCGTATCGGCTTCAAGGGTGAAACCCAGGTTAACGACCAGCTGTCCGGTTACGGCCAGTGGGAATACCAGATTCAGGGTAACAAAGACGAAGGCGACAACCAGTCCTGGACCCGTGTGGCCTTCGCAGGTCTGAAGTTCGCTGAAGCCGGTTCATTCGATTACGGTCGTAACTACGGCGTGGTTTACGACGTGACCTCCTGGACCGACGTTCTGCCAGAATTCGGCGGAGACACCTACGGCGCAGACAACTTCCTGCAGTCTCGTGCAAACGGCGTAGCAACTTACCGTAACCAGGACTTCTTCGGTCTGGTTGACGGCCTGAACTTTGCCCTGCAGTACCAGGGTAAAAACGGCAGCGTAAGCGGTGAAAACACCAACGGCCGCAGCCTGCTGAACCAGAACGGCGACGGCTACGGCGCATCCCTGACTTACGATCTGGGTGAAGGCTTCAGCGTTGGGGGGGCAATGTCCTCCTCCAAACGTACCGCTGACCAGAATGCGGCTGGCGTATACGGTGAAGGCGACCGCGCTGAAGTGTACAGCGGCGGCGTGAAGTACGACGCGAACAATATCTACCTTGCCGCGCAGTACTCTCAGACCTACAACGCGACCCGCTTCGGTACCTCTAACGGCAACCGCAGCGACATTTACGGTTTCGCAAACAAGGCGCAAAACTTCGAAGTTGTGGCTCAGTACCAGTTCGACTTTGGCCTGCGTCCATCCATTGCTTACCTGCAGTCTAAAGGTAAAGACATCGAGAACTTCGGCGACCAGGATCTGGTTAAATACATCGATGTTGGCACGACCTACTATTTTAACAAAAACATGTCCACCTACGTGGATTACAAAATCAACCTGCTGGACGATAACCAGTTCACTCGCCAGGCAGGTATCGGTACCGACAACATCGTTGCGCTGGGTCTGACCTACCAGTTCTAAACCTTGTTTGTACAAAAGCCAGCTGAATAAGCTGGCTTTTTTCTTCTCTTTACCCCGCAGACGACTCCCCGCCCGCAGCCCTGCGAAGCCAGTTTTGCAGCAGCTTACCGTCCTCGGTCATCTCTGAATCTGTACGTACGCAGAGGTGATAGTCGCGCCCGTCATCGATGGGTAGGTCAAATATCTTCACCAGCTCACCGCTCTCCAGGTAAGGTGCGATCAGCGGCTCGCGCATTAACGCGCAGCCCAGCCCGGCCTGCACACCTGCCAGCGTCAACAGCCCGTCTTCAAACAGAGGGCCGCTGCGCCGGAGAGGACGTTTTACCCCCTGCAACAGAAACCACTGCGCCCACGTGGTGCGCTCTTCATCATGCAGCAGCGGCATTTGCAGCAGCTGCTCAGGCGTGTCGATATGGCCATGAATACGCAAAAACGTGCGGCTGCACACCGGCACCATCTGTCCGGAAATTAGCTTTTCACTTTGATAGCCCGCCCACTGACCGTTACCAAAACGAATCGACATATCCGACGCATCGCTCAGATAGTTACGATGGTTGGCATACACTACGTTGATCTCGGTCTGCGGATTCGCGCGCATAAAAGCAGGCAGACGCGGGATAAACCACCCCATGCCAAAGAGCGGGATCAGGCTGATGGTGACCTGACGCGTTTGCGCCTGCTCAGCCAGATGTTCCGTTGCCTGGCGCAGCACGTTAAACGCCGCACGGATCGAGCGGTAGTATTCACGTCCGTGCTGGCTCAGCACCAGCCTTCGCCCCTGACGCTCCGTCAGTGGCATTTGCAGATAGCCTTCGAGCACCTTGAGCTGATGGCTGACAGCCGACGGTGAGATCTCAAGTTCCTGCGCGGCCAGCGTGACGCTGCCCAGCCGGGCAATGGCCTCAAAGGCACGTACGGCCCGAAGCGGTGGATCGTTTGCCAGGCGACTGTCTGCATAAGCAGACGCATCCGCTAATTGTTCTGTTTTATTCATATATTGATTTCTTTAGGCTTATCCGCCAAAAACAGGCTTACACTATCTTTATATAAATCATCAAGATAAAGCAATATCGGTTTATCATAAGAAATAATATATGTGTATTTTACAATTTAATTCATTTATCGGATGGTAGCCGCAGAAGAAGCTCTTTGCGGGTACAAACGTTGGATACACTCATACAACAACTGATCAACGGCGTGATGCTGGGAAGCATTTACGCGCTGATCGCGCTGGGCTATACCATGGTGTATGGCATCTTGCGCATTATTAACTTCGCTCACGGCGATATTCTGATGGTCGGGGCGCTCACCACGCTTTCCGCCATTAACGCCCTGAACGCCACCTTTCCGCACATGCCGCTGCTGTTGCAGCTTGGTGTTGCCCTTGTGATTGCGATGGCCGTCTGCGCCCTGCTGGCCATGGCCGTTGAGCGCTTTGCCTACCGCCGGCTGCGCAACGCCCCGCGCCTGGCGCCGCTGATCTCGGGTATCGGCGTCTCCGTCCTGCTGCAAACCCTGGCGATGATTATCTGGACGCGCAACCCGCTGATGTTCCCGCAGATCCTGCCGATGGACCCTATCGCCGTCACATCCGGCAGCGAAGCGCATCCTCCCGCCATCATCACCGTCACCGGTATCGTCACCGTTGTCCTGGCGCTGGCGGTAATGACTGGGCTGTGGCTGCTGGTGGAATACACCCGCCTGGGGCGCGGCATGCGCGCCGTTGCGGAAAACCCACGCGTGGCCACGCTGATGGGGGTTAACCCAAACGCCATTATTACCCTGACGTTTGCCATTGGTGGCGTATTTGCCGCGCTGGCAGGCGTGATGATGGCGAGCAACTACGGCAACGCCAGCTTCTCAATGGGCTTTTTGCCCGGGATTAAAGCCTTTACCGCCGCCGTACTGGGGGGCATTGGCAACATTCGTGGCGCAATGGTTGGCGGCATCCTGCTCGGCATTATCGAAGCGCTGGGCGCAGGTTACCTGGGCGAACTGACCGATGGCGTATTTGGCAGCAACTATCAGGACGTCTTTGCCTTTATGGTGCTGATCCTGGTGCTGGTCTTCCGTCCGGCTGGCCTGCTGGGCGAGCGCGTGGCGCACAGAGCGTAAGGAATACCATGACAACACTTCAACTCCAGACCCCGGCAACGACGCGCAAATTCTGGTCAGGCATGAGCCTGTTCTGCCTCGCGCTGCTGGTTGCCCCCATGGTAGCCACGCAGCTTGGCGGCAACTACTGGGTGCGCGTTATCGACTTCGCCCTGCTCTACATCATGCTGGCGCTGGGGCTCAATATTGTGGTGGGCTATACCGGCCTGCTGGATATGGGGTTTATCGCCTTTTACGCGGTCGGGGCTTACCTCGCTGCGCTGATGGCCTCGCCACATTTGCTGGAGGTATTTCCTCTCCTCGGCGTCTGGTTCCCGGACGGGCTGCACACATCATATCTGCTGATTATTCCGCTGGCTGCGCTTGTTGCCGCAGTCTGCGGCATTTTACTGGGTGCTCCCACGCTGAAGCTGCGTGGCGACTACCTGGCGATAGTGACCCTCGGATTTGGGGAAATTATCCGCATCCTGATGCGTAACCTCGACCGTCCGGTGAACATCACCAATGGTGCAAAGGGCATTACCGGGGTGGATACGCTGAATCTGTTCGGCCTGAAGTTCAGCGGCGTATACCACTGGTTTGGTTTCAAAGTGCCTGCCCTGTGGCTGTGGTACTACCTGCTGATGCTGGTCATTGTGGCGATTATTGTTGTCTGCCTGCGCCTGCAGCACTCGCGTATTGGCCGCGCCTGGCACGCCATCCGTGAAGACGAGGATGTGGCCCGCGCGATGGGCATCAACGTACGTAACTACAAGCTGCTGGCCTTTGCAATGGGCGCCTCTTTTGGTGGCGTGGCGGGCGCCCTGTTCGGCGCGTTTCAGGGCTTTGTCTCCCCGGAATCCTTCACGTTACAGGAATCCATTGCCGTGCTGGCGATGGTGGTGCTGGGCGGTATGGGTCACATTCCCGGCGTGATCCTCGGCGCGGTACTGCTTACCGCCCTGCCGGAAATGCTGCGCAGCCAGGCAGCCCCGGTACAGCAGGCGCTGTTCGGCACGGTACTGATTGATCCGGAAGTGTTGCGTCAGCTTTTCTACGGCCTGGCGCTGGTACTGGTCATGCTGGTGCGCCCCTCTGGGATCTGGCCAGTACGCCACAAAGAGGTGAATACATGAGTCTGTTAACCGTGCGTAATATGTCAAAACGCTTCGGCGGCCTTACCGCCGTGGACGACGTTTCGCTCTGCGTAAATAAGGGTGAGATCTACGGACTCATCGGCCCTAACGGGGCGGGAAAAACCACCTGCTTTAACCTGATCACCGGGCTTTATCCGGCGGACAGCGGTGAGTTTTCTATTGCCGATAAGCCCTATTTCCCGAAGCACATTGAGAAAGTTACCGCCGCCGGGATTGCGCGCACCTTTCAGAACGTGCGCCTCTTTAGCGACATGTCGGTGCTGGAAAACGTGATGGTGGGCCGCCACGTGCGCACCCGTAACGGTCTGTGGGCCACGCTGAGCCGCCACAGGCGTGCACGCGAGGAAGAGAGGCAGACCCGGGAGCTGGCCTGGCACTGGCTGGAGTACACCGGTATTGCGAAGTTCGCCCACTACCGCGCCCGCGATCTGGCCTATGGTCACCAGCGCCGTCTCGAAATTGCCCGCGCGCTGGCAACGGAACCGCTGCTGCTGGCGCTGGACGAACCCGCCGCCGGGATGAACGCGGCGGAAAAAGTGGCGCTTGGCGAACTACTTACCCGTATTCGGGATGACGGTAAAACCCTGCTGATGATTGAGCATGACGTCAAGCTGGTGATGGGCATCTGCGACCGTCTGACGGTGCTCGATTACGGCAAAACGCTCGCCACCGGCACGCCGGAAAGCGTGCGTCGCGACCCGGCGGTGATCGCCGCCTGGCTTGGAGGCAACGGCCATGTCTGAATTACTGAAGGTAGAACGTCTGGACGTGCATTACGGCGGCATTCAGGCCGTACGCGATGTCTCCTTTACCCTTCACGAGGGCGAACAGGCTACGCTGATCGGCGCTAACGGCGCGGGGAAAAGCTCCACCGTGCGCGCCGTTACCGGGCTGGAAAGCTTTAGCGGCAGCATTGAATTCAGCGGTAAAGCGGTACGTAAACACAGCCCCGAAGCCCTGCTCCGCGACGGGCTGGTCATGGTCCCGGAGGGACGCGGGATCTTCTCCCGCATGACGGTACTGGAAAATCTGCAGATGGGCGCCTGGCTCAGGCGTGACACCGTCACCGTTAAGCGCGAGATGAACGAGATTTTCGAGCGCTTCCCGCGTCTGGGCGAACGCCAGCATCAGCTTGCCGGCCTGCTGTCCGGCGGTGAGCAACAGCTGCTGGCCCTTAACCGTGCCCTGCTCAGTCACCCGCGGCTGTTGATCCTCGACGAACCCTCGATGGGCCTTGCGCCGAAGATGGTAGAAAACATTTTTTCCATCATCGCCGACCTGCGCGAGCGCGGCGTTGCCCTGCTTCTCATCGAACAAAACGCCCGTCTCGCGCTGGAAGTCACCGACAGCGCGTGGGTGATGGACAGCGGCAGCATTGTTCATCATGGCGAATCGAAAGCGCTGCTCAATGACGACCAGATTGCACAGATTTATTTGGGCGAAATGCCTGTTTAACAACACCAGCCAACATCAGGGAAATACAATGAAAACAGTAAAAATCAGTGCGCTCAGCGCCGCTATTCTGCTCGGTAGTTTTGCCTCTACCGGTGCCTGGGCCGCCGAAGGGGAAACCGTAGTTATCGGTCTGGCAGGCCCGCTCACCGGCCCGTCTGCCCGTATCGGTAAAGATCTGGAAAACGGCGCGCAGCTGGCTATCGATGACATCAACAAGCAGCACCCGACCATCGGCGGCAAAGCGGTAACCTTCAAACTGCAATCCGAAGACGATCAGTCAGACCCGCGCACTGCCGTAGCCGTCGCGCAGCGCCTTGTGGACAGCGGCGTGGCAGGCGTGGTCGGCCACTGGAACACCGGCACCAGCATTCCTGCGGCCCGCATTTATCACGATGCGGGCATCGCCCAGGTGGCACCGGTCGCGACCGGTCACGCCTATACCAAACAGGGTTTTGACACCAGCTTTCGCGTGATGGGCCACGACGACGACGGCGGTCAGCTAGCCGGCCAGTACGCGGTCAACGCGCTGAAAGCCAAACGCATTGCGGTGATCGACGACCGTACCGCATTTGGTCAGGGTCTGGCGGACCAGTTTATTAAATCGCTTGAAGCGCAGGGCGTGAAGGTTGTCGATCGTCAGTACGTGGATGACAAAACGGTGGACTTCAGCGCCGTGCTGACCGCTATCCGGAGTAAAAACGCCGATCTGATCTTCTTCGGCGGCGTCGACAGCCAGGCCGCACCGCTGGCGCGTCGTATCAAACAACTGGGCATGAACGCCACCCTGATGGGCGCAGGCGGATTTGTCAGCCAGACGTTCCTGCAACTGGCGCAGAAAGAAGGCGAAGGCGTGGTCGCCCTCGAACCAGGCCTGCCGGTTGAGCAGATGCCGGGCGGTAAAGCGTTCGAACAGGCGTACCAGTCACGCTACCACACCCATATCGAACTGCACGCCCCGTTCGCCTATGACGCCACCCGCGTGCTGGTTGCGGCGATGGAAAAAGCAGACTCCGTTGAGCCGTCCGACTATCTGCCCGCCCTGCGCGCCATCAGCTACGCCGGCGTCACCGGACAGATCGCGTTTGATAAAGAAGGCAACCTGAAATCGCCGTCTTTCACCGTTTACAAAGTTGTCGATGGCAAATGGCAGCCGCAGACCGTGCTGGGTGGGGCAAAAGCGAAGTAACGCAGTGAGGGCAATGTGATGAGTGATAATAACGAGCTGGGCATTCTCGCCCGCCGCAAAATTGAAGCAGAAATTATTAAGCCAATTTATGAAATCCTGGTGCGCGAGATAGGAAAAGCTCGCGCCCAGGCGGTCATTGGCGAGGCTATCGAGCAGGCCGCGATTGACGCAGGCAAAGCGTTTGCCAGCAAAGAACCCAACGGCGCGGACGTCAAGAGTTTCATCGCTCTGCAGTATCTGTGGGAAAAAGATAACGCGCTTGACGTGAAGGTGATCGACGCCGACGACCAGCAGTACAACTACAACGTGACTCGCTGCCGCTACGCGGAGATGTATCACGAAATGGGGCTGGGAGAGATTGGTCATCTGCTCTCCTGCGCGCGCGATGAAAAATTCATCGTTGGCTATGCGCCGGACGTAAAGCTGACCCGCACGACCACCATCATGCAGGGCGGTTCGTGCTGTGATTTCCGCTACCGCAGCAGTAAGGACAAGACATGATCCGCATTAACGCCGAACGGCTGTGGTCAACGCTTGAGATGATGGCGCAGATCGGCGGCACGCCCGCCGGTGGCGTGACCCGTCTGGCACTGAGCGAGGAAGATCGCATTGCGCGTAACCTGCTGCGCGACTGGGCGCTGGACGCGGGTTTCACCTGCGACATCGACAGCATGGGCACTATGTTTATCCGCCGCGCCGGGAAAAACCCGCAGCTTGCTCCGGTCATGACAGGTTCACATGTGGATACCCAGCCGCTGGGCGGTAACTACGACGGGGTGTACGGCGTGCTGGCCGGGCTGGAACTGCTGCGTACCCTAAACGATCGTCACGTTGATACTGAACGTGACGTTGTGCTGGTGAACTGGACTAACGAAGAAGGCGCGCGCTTTGCGCCGGCCATGCTCGCTTCAGGGGTCTGGACGGGACAATTTAGCGAAGCGTACGCGCATTCCCGCGCGGATAACGAAGGCATCACCGTGGGGGAAGCGCTGGACAACATCGGCTACCGGGGTGAACCCCCTGCCCGCGCGTTTCCGGTTCACGCCTGCTACGAACTGCACATCGAACAGGGCCCGATCCTGGAAGATGAAGCCGTCGATATCGGGTTAGTCCGTGCGGCTATGGGCCAGCGCTGGTTTACCCTCACGCTGGATGGATTCGCCGCCCATGCAGGCACCACGCCGATGCACAGCCGCCGCGATGCGTTAACCGCATTTGCCGATCTGGCGCTGAAGGTGGAAGAGATTGGCTATCGGCATGCACCGGACGGACGCGCGACGATCGGTATGGCGCAGGTTACGCCAAACTCGCGCAACGTGGTGCCGTCTCGCGTGGTGTGCAGCGTGGAGTTCAGACATCCTGCCCGGGAGGCGCTGGAAGCGATGGAGACAGCGCTGCATCTGGCGGCGCAAAGCCTGAGCGCGCGGGGCGTAACGGCTGATGTGGAACGGATTTTTGACTACGCGCCGATTGCGTTTGATGCCGTATGCCTGGCCCGCACGGAGAAAGCAGTAGCGGAACTAGGCTATTCGTCGAAATCCATGGTCTCTGGCGCGGGACACGACGCCTGCTACGTCAGCAAAGTCGCGCCTGCCAGCATGATCTTCATTCCCTGCGTGAAGGGTATCAGCCACAACGAAGCCGAGAAGATCCTGCCGGAGTGGGCAGAGAAAGGGGCAAACGTGCTGCTGCACAGCGTGCTTGCCGCCGCGCAGGACACATAAGCCGCCTTACCGGGCCTGCAAAAACGCTCCCGCAGGCCCGGTAAGCTCAACCTGGCACATTTTACGGCTTCGGCACCTTCGCCAGGCTAAACCAGATCCCGACGGCCAGCAGCAACAGCATTCCTCCTGCGCTGCCCAGCGCCACGCTGTGCGAGGTGATAAACGCGCTTTTCGCCGCCTCAATCACCGGCTCCGCCAGCGTTGGCGTCAGATCCTGCGCTACCTTCATTGCCTCACCTATGGATGACGAAGCCTGGTCGACGAGCGATGCACTGAGCCCCTGCGGCAGATTAATTGACGCGGAGAAGCTGCGGGTCAACAGCAGACCAAAGATGGCGATCCCCAGCCCGGCGCCCAGTTCATAGGACATGGTTTCAATGGCCCCTGCGGCGGCTGCTTTCTCTTTCGGCGCGGCCGCCATAATGGCCGAGGTCGAGGCCAGAAGCGCGCTGGCGGCGCTAAAGCCCAGCAGCACCATCAGGCCCCACGCCTGCCACTGCTGCGTGCTGAAATCAAGCATCGACAGACCGATAAAGCTGACCGCACTGAGGCCCATACCACCCGCAGCGACAATGCGCAGCCCCAGACGGCCCACCAGCACACCGGCGATCGGCCCGCTGAATCCGCTAGCCACCATCACCGGGAGCATGAACATGCCCGCCTCGAAGGGCGTAAAGCCGTGGACAAACTGCAGCTCTTGCGCCATCAGCAGTTCAAAGCCCACCAGCGCGATCATCGCCGTCATCGCCATTACCACGCCGCTTAAAATGATGCGGTGACAGAACAGGCGCATGTCGATCATCGGCACCCGGGCGCGCAGCTGGATACGCACGAAAATAAACAGCATCACGGCCCCCGTGAGCAAGGTACACGCCACAAGCCACGGCGACAGAACGCCTTTTAACGCGGTTTTGGCGCTGTAGACCAGCAGTAGAATGGCCACAATCAGCATGATCGCATGGCTGATATTTAACGGCTGCTCAGGGCGCCCTTCCTGCTGCGGGACAAAGCGCGCGGCAAGGGTAACGACGATAAGCACGATCGGCACGTTGATCAAAAATACCGAGCCCCAGTAGAAGTGCTCAAGCAGCATACCGCCAATCAGCGGACCAAACGCCGCCCCGCCTGAACCCACCGCCGCCCAGACGCCGAGCGCGATGTCGCGATCTTTCGCGTCGGTAAAGAGCGTGCGGATCCCCGCAAGCGTAGCCGGGATGATCATTGCCGCACCGATCGCCAGCGAGGCGCGCGCCGCTATCAGCCACCCTGCTGAGGGGGCAAACGCGGCCGCCAGCGACGACAGGCCAAACAGCGTGCTGCCGATCATCAATAGCCGTTTAAAACCGATGCGGTCACCCAGGGCGCCCATCGGCAGCACCATTCCCGCCATCACCAGCGAGTAAATATCGATGATCCACAGCAATTCATTGCCGCTGGCGCCCAGCGTCATGCTCAATGTCGGTGCCGCCACGTGCAGCACCGTCGCGTCAATCGCCACCGGGATATACACCAGCACGATAATCACTAACGCTAACCACTGACGAAACATAAATTTCCTTTTTATTTCAAACATGGACACATGTCCAGGATGCGATCCTACGTAAAGTTGAACGCATGTCCAGCTTTTTGTTACACTCGTTTCGGTCCTATTGAGGGTAGAAAAAAAATGCGGTATTTGAACAAGGAAGAGAGACGGGAAGCAATCCTCCAGGCCGCGATGCGTGTGGCCATGAGCGAGGGGCTGGCCGCTATGACGGTACGGCGCATTGCCGCAGAAGCGGGCGTCGCGACCGGACAGGTCCACCACCACTTTGCCTCCGGCGGCGAGTTAAAATCGCTGGCGTTTGTGCGCGTGATCCGCGAGCTGCTGGATGCCGACGTGGTGGGCGAAAACGCCAGCTGGCGGGAACGGCTGCACAGCATGCTCGGCAGTGACGACGGTGGCCTTGAACCTTACATTCGCCTCTGGCGGGAAGCCCAAATTCTCGCCAGCCGGGATCCCGAGATCAAAGCGGCTTATGTCCTGACCATGGAGATGTGGCATCAGGAGACCGTGGCGATTATCCGTGCCGGGGCGGCTGCCTGCGCGTTCACGCTTAGCGATCGGGCGGAAAATATCGCCTGGCGTTTAATAGGGCTGGTTTGTGGCCTGGATGGGATCGCCGTATTAAATATGCCAGAAATGGACGAGGCGGCGTTTAATAAGCATCTCGACAAACTTATCACGCTGGAATTGTTTTAATACTCCTTCTGGAGTATTAATTTTTGCACTAGTTACAATTAGTAACACATTAAGCGAACCCTTATTTCCATTCTAATCTCGGGGGTTCGCTTTTTTATCTATCCTTTCAGATGTATCCCAAAACATCCTAAAAACCCAATAATACATAACCACCCATCTTTTTGTTTTTACTTCATTTTTCTCTCCGTCAAGGTAAGCAAGAGGGCGATATGTCGCAACAAAGTGAAAAGAGTAATCAGCATCTATTGAGTAACTGGAAACCTGAAAACGCGCAATTTTGGGAGAATAAAGGAAAACATATCGCACGAAGAAACCTATGGATTTCTGTGGCTTGTCTGCTCCTTGCGTTTTGCGTGTGGATGCTATTTAGCGCCGTTGCGGTCAACCTCAATAAAGTCGGATTTAATTTCTCCACCGATGAGCTTTTTATGCTAACGGCATTACCTTCGCTCTCCGGCGCGATATTACGCGTCCCCTACTCGTTTATGGTGCCAATATTTGGCGGACGTTACTGGACGGTATTGAGTACCGTTATCCTGATTATTCCCTGCGTCTGGCTGGGGATTGCCGTTCAAAATACGGCCACCCCGTACTGGGTTTTTATCATCATCGCGCTGCTCTGCGGTTTTGCCGGAGCCAACTTCGCATCCAGCATGGGTAACATCAGCTTCTTCTTCCCGAAAGCCAGACAGGGCAGCGCGCTGGGCATCAACGGCGGGCTGGGCAACCTGGGCGTCAGCGTGATGCAGCTGGTTGCGCCACTGGTGATATTTCTGCCGATGTTTACCTTCCTCGGCGTGCACGGCGTGCCGCAGGAGGACGGCTCGACGATGTGGCTGGCCAATGCGGCCTGGATCTGGGCGCCGCTGCTGCTGCTGGCAACCCTTGCGGCGTTTTTTGGCATGAACGATATTGCCAGTTCAAAAGCCTCCATCGCCAGCCAGCTGCCGGTGCTGAAGCGCTTTCACCTCTGGCTCCTGAGCCTGCTCTATCTGGCGACCTTCGGCTCCTTTATCGGCTTCTCGGCGGGCTTTGCCATGCTGTCAAAAACCCAGTTCCCGGACGTGAACATCCTGCACCTCGCCTTCTTTGGCCCACTTATCGGCGCGCTGGCGCGTTCAGCGGGCGGGATGATCTCTGACAAACTGGGCGGCGTGCGGGTCACGCTGATTAACTTCGTCTTTATGGCCCTCTTTAGCGCCCTGATCTTCCTGACCCTGCCCGGCTCTGGCTCCGGCAGCTTTGTCGCCTTCTATCTGGTGTTTATGGGCCTGTTCCTTACCGCCGGGCTGGGCAGCGGTTCGACCTTCCAGATGATCGCGATTATCTTCCGCCAAATCACCCTCGACCGCGTCAAAAAGCAGGGCGGCACGGACGAACAGGCGCAGCACGAAGCGGTGACGGAGACCGCCGCCGCGCTGGGCTTTATCTCCGCCATCGGCGCCGTTGGCGGGTTCTTTATTCCCAAAGCCTTTGGCACCTCGCTGGCGATGACCGGGTCACCGGTCGGTGCCATGAAGGTCTTCCTCGCGTTTTACATCGTCTGCGTGCTTGTCACCTGGCTGGTGTACGGCCGCAAATCCTCACAAAAATAAAAACTACATCTTCGCCGGAGCGTGATGCAGCACTCTCCGGCCATGCTATCGAAGCAGGAGAAATGTCATGAGCAAACTGCTGGACCGTTTCCGTTACTTCAAAACAAAAGGTGACAGTTTCGCCGATGGGCACGGGCAGGTGTATCACACCAACCGCGACTGGGAGGACAGCTACCGTCAGCGCTGGCAGTTCGACAAGATTGTGCGTTCTACCCACGGCGTGAACTGTACCGGCTCCTGCAGCTGGAAGATTTACGTCAAAAACGGCCTGGTGACCTGGGAAACCCAGCAGACCGATTACCCCCGCACCCGCCCTGACCTTCCCAACCACGAGCCGCGCGGCTGCCCGCGTGGCGCAAGCTACTCGTGGTATCTCTACAGCGCCAACCGTCTCAAATACCCGCTGGTGCGCCGCCGGCTGATTGAACTCTGGCGCGAGGCGCTGGCGCAGCATACCGATCCGGTGCTCGCCTGGGATGCCATTCAAAACGATCCGCAAAAGGCGCAGAGCTACAGGAAGGCGCGCGGTAAAGGCGGGTTTATCCGCTCGAACTGGAAAGAGCTAAACCAGCTGATTGCCGCCGCCAACGTCTGGACCATCAAACACTACGGCCCGGATCGCGTGGCCGGTTTCTCGCCTATTCCGGCGATGTCGATGGTCTCCTACGCCGCCGGCACGCGCTATCTCTCCCTGCTGGGCGGCACCTGCCTGAGCTTCTACGACTGGTACTGTGACCTGCCGCCGGCGTCGCCGATGACCTGGGGCGAGCAGACCGACGTGCCGGAGTCCGCCGACTGGTACAACTCCAGCTATATCATTGCCTGGGGCTCGAACGTGCCGCAAACGCGTACTCCGGACGCCCACTTCTTTACCGAGGTGCGCTACAAAGGCACCAAGACCGTCGCCATTACGCCGGACTTCTCGGAGGTCGCCAAGCTCAGCGACCAGTGGCTGGCCCCCAAACAGGGCACCGACAGCGCCCTCGCCATGGCGATGGGCCACGTGATCCTCAAAGAGTTCCACCTCGATAACCCGAGCGATTACTTCCTTAACTACTGCCGCCGCTATACCGACATGCCGATGCTGGTCCTGCTGGATGAGCAGTCAGACGGTCGCGTGGTGCCGGGCCGGATGCTGCGCGCCTCGGACCTTGTCGACGGGCTGGGGGAAACTAATAACCCAGAGTGGAAGACCGTCGCCTTCAATATTGCCGGGGATCTGGTGGTGCCAAACGGATCTATCGGTTTCCGCTGGGGAGAAAAAGGCAAATGGAACCTGGAATCACTTGCCGCAGGCCAGGAAACCGAACTGACGCTTTCGCTGCTCATTACCCACGATAGCGTTGCGGACGTTGCCTTCCCCTACTTTGGCGGCAACGAAAACCCGCACTTCCGCAGCGTGAAGCAGGAGCCGGTGCTGACCCGCCGCGTGCCGAGCAAAACCCTGACGC
Organism: Enterobacter sp. ECC_219_Taxon_10; assembly: GCF_058354905.1. Classification (NCBI taxonomy): domain Bacteria; kingdom Pseudomonadati; phylum Pseudomonadota; class Gammaproteobacteria; order Enterobacterales; family Enterobacteriaceae; genus Enterobacter; species Enterobacter sp. ECC_219_Taxon_10. The sequence continues at coordinate 2,558,409 of NZ_CM178005.1, forward strand.
TCGCCGACGGCAGCGAGAAACGCGTGGTCAGCGTTTACGATCTGGTGCTGGCTAACTACGGTCTCGATCGCGGCCTGGAAGACAGTAACGCCGCAGAAGGCTATGACCAGATCAAAGCTTATACCCCCGCCTGGGGCGAGCAGATCACCGGCGTGCCCGCCTGGCTGATTGAAAAAATCGCCCGCGAGTTTGCCGACACGGCGCACAAAACGCACGGTCGCTCAATGATCATCCTCGGTGCCGGGGTGAACCACTGGTACCACATGGACATGAACTACCGCGGGATGATCAACATGCTGGTCTTCTGCGGCTGCGTCGGGCAGAGCGGCGGCGGCTGGTCCCACTATGTGGGCCAGGAGAAGCTGCGCCCGCAAACCGGCTGGCTGCCGCTGGCCTTCGCGCTGGACTGGAACCGCCCGCCGCGCCAGATGAACAGCACCTCCTTCTTCTACAACCACGCCAGCCAGTGGCGCTATGAGAAGCTGACCGCGCAGGAACTGCTCTCCCCGCTGGCAGATACGTCGAAATTCACCGGACACTTGATCGACTTCAACGTCCGCGCCGAGCGCATGGGCTGGCTGCCGTCGGCGCCGCAGCTCAGCCTCAACCCGCTGCACATAAAAGCCCGCGCAGACGCGGCAGGCATGACGCCGCAGGAGTACACCGTTCAGGCGTTAAAATCGGGCGATATCCGCTTCGCCTGCGAGCAGCCGGACAACGGTAAGAACCATCCGCGCAACCTGTTCGTCTGGCGCTCTAACCTGCTCGGCTCGTCCGGGAAAGGCCACGAGTACATGCTGAAATACCTGCTCGGCACCGAGAGCGGCATTCAGGGCGAGGATTTAGGCTCAACGGACGACGTGAAGCCTGAGGAAGTGGAGTGGCAAACCGCCGCCATCGAGGGCAAGCTGGACCTGCTGGTAACGCTCGACTTCCGTATGTCCAGCACCTGCCTGTTCTCGGATATCGTTCTGCCGACCGCCACCTGGTATGAAAAAGACGATATGAATACCTCGGACATGCACCCGTTTATTCACCCGCTCTCGGCCGCCGTCGACCCGGCGTGGGAATCGCGCAGCGACTGGGAGATCTACAAAGGCATCGCCAAAGTTTTCTCCGAGGTCTGCGTCGGCCACCTGGGCACTGAAACTGACGTGGTGTTGCAGCCGTTACAGCACGACTCCCCGGCGGAACTGTCGCAGCCGTTTGATATTCAGGACTGGCGCAAAGGGGAATGCGATCTGATCCCCGGTAAAACGGCTCCGAACATCGCCGTGGTCGAACGTAACTACCCGGAAACCTGGGAGCGCTTCACCTCCCTCGGCCCGCTGATGGACACGCTCGGCAACGGCGGAAAAGGCATATCGTGGAACACCCAGAACGAGGTGGATTTCCTCGGCAAGCTCAACTACGTCAAGCTCGACGGCCCGGCGAAAGGCCGACCGCGTATTGAAACCGCCATTGATGCCTCCGAGGTGATCCTCGCCCTCGCGCCGGAAACCAACGGCCAGGTGGCGGTGAAGGCCTGGGAAGCGCTCGGGGAACTGACCGGGCGCGATCACACCCACCTGGCGCTGAATAAGGAAGACGAGAAGATCCGCTTCCGCGATATCCAGGCGCAGCCGCGTAAAATCATCTCCAGCCCGACCTGGTCCGGCCTGGAGAGCGAGCACGTGTCGTATAACGCGGGCTATACCAACGTTCACGAACTGATCCCGTGGCGTACCCTATCCGGCCGCCAGCAGCTGTATCAGGATCATCCCTGGATGCGCGCCTTCGGCGAAAGTCTGGTGGCCTATCGGCCACCGATTGACACCCGCAGCGTCACCCATATGCGCGAGATCCCGCCGAACGGCTTCCCGGAAAAAGCGCTCAACTTCCTGACGCCGCACCAGAAATGGGGCATTCACTCCACCTACAGCGAAAACCTGCTGATGCAGACCTTGTCGCGCGGCGGCCCCATCGTCTGGATCAGCGAAACCGACGCGCGCGAGCTGGGCATTGAGGACAACGACTGGATCGAAGCCTTCAACGCCAACGGCGCCCTCACCGCCCGCGCGGTAGTCAGCCAGCGCGTGCCGCCGGGTATGACCATGATGTACCACGCCCAGGAGCGCATCCTGAACATTCCGGGGTCAGAAGTGACCGGACGGCGCGGCGGGATCCACAACTCGGTGACGCGCGTCTGCCCGAAACCGACGCACATGATCGGCGGCTATGCCCAGCTGGCGTACAGCTTTAACTATTACGGCACCGTCGGCTCCAACCGCGACGAGTTCATCATGATCCGCAAAATGAAAAACATTAACTGGCTGGACGGCGAAGGTCGGGATCAGGTACAGGAGGCGAAAAAATGAAGATACGCTCACAGGTTGGCATGGTTCTGAATCTCGATAAATGCATTGGCTGCCACACCTGCTCGGTCACCTGCAAGAACGTCTGGACCGGGCGCGAAGGGATGGAGTATGCGTGGTTTAACAACGTCGAAACCAAACCGGGCATCGGCTACCCGAAAAACTGGGAAGATCAGGAGGAGTGGCAAGGGGGCTGGATCCGCGGCATACACGGCAAGCTGACGCCGCGCCTCGGCGGCAAAATGGGCGTGCTGTCGAAAATTTTCGCCAACCCCGTCCTGCCGCAGATTGACGATTATTACGAGCCCTTCACCTTTGACTATCAGGATCTGCACCGCGCGCCGGAAGGGGATCACCTCCCTACCGCTCGCCCGCGCTCGCTGATTGACGGCAAGCGGATGGACAAAATCGTCTGGGGCCCCAACTGGGAGGAGCTGCTGGGCGGCGAGTTTGAAAAACGCGCCCGCGACCGCAACTTCCAGAAGATCCAGAAGGAGATGTACGGCCAGTTCGAAAACACCTTCATGATGTACCTGCCGCGCCTGTGCGAGCACTGTCTGAACCCGAGCTGCGTTGCCACCTGCCCGAGCGGCGCAATTTACAAGCGCGAAGAGGACGGCATCGTGCTGATCGACCAGGACAAATGCCGCGGCTGGCGCCTGTGCATCAGCGGCTGTCCGTACAAGAAAATCTACTTCAACTGGAAGAGCGGCAAGTCAGAAAAATGCATCTTCTGCTATCCGCGCATTGAGTCCGGCCAGCCGACCGTCTGCTCGGAAACCTGCGTCGGGCGCATCCGCTATCTCGGCGTGCTGCTGTACGACGCGGACCGCATTGAAGAGGCGGCAAGCACCGAGCATGAAACCGATCTGTACGAGCGCCAGTGCGACGTGTTTCTCAACCCGAACGATCCGGCGGTGATTGAGGAAGCGCTGAAGCAGGGTATTCCGCAGAACGTGATTGACGCCGCCCAGCGTTCGCCGGTCTACAAAATGGCGATGGACTGGAAGCTCGCCCTGCCCCTGCACCCGGAATACCGCACCCTGCCGATGGTCTGGTACGTGCCGCCGCTGTCGCCGATTCAGTCCTACGCGGATGCCGGCGGCCTGCCGCAGAGCGACGGCGTCCTGCCTGCCGTGGAAAGCCTGCGTATTCCGGTGCAGTACCTGGCAAACATGCTCAGCGCGGGCGATACCGGCCCGGTGCTGCGCGCCCTGAAGCGCATGATGGCGATGCGTCACTACAAACGCTCCCAGACCGTGGAAGGCGTAACCGATACCCGCGCCATCGAAGAGGTCGGCCTGACCGAAGCGCAGGTTGAGGAGATGTACCGCTATCTGGCCATCGCCAACTACGAAGACCGCTTCGTGATCCCGACCAGCCACCGCGAAATGGCGCGCGACGCCTTCCCGGAGAAAAACGGCTGCGGTTTCACCTTTGGCGACGGCTGCCACGGCTCCGACACCAAATTCAACCTCTTCAACAGCAGCCGCATCGACGCGATCAACATCACCGAGGTGCGCGAACACGGGGAGGGAGAATAATGCAGATCCTTAAAATCATCGCGCTGCTGATTGAGTATCCCGATGAGCTGCTGTGGGAAAACCGCGCTGAGGCGCTTTCCCTGGTTGAGCAGGACGCGCCCATGCTGCTGCCGTTTGCGCAGCAGCACCTGAATGCCCCGCTGCTGGATAAGCAGGCCGAATGGTGCGAAGTGTTTGAACGCGGGCGCGCAACGTCTCTGCTGCTGTTCGAGCACGTTCACGCCGAGTCCCGCGATCGCGGTCAGGCGATGGTTGACCTGATGGGCCAGTATGAGAAAGCCGGGCTACAGCTCGACTGCCGCGAATTGCCGGACTATCTGCCGCTCTACCTGGAGTTCCTCAGCATCGTTACAGATGAAGAGGCGCGCGAAGGATTGCAGAACGTCGCGCCGATCCTGGCGCTGATTGGCGGCCGCCTGAAGCAGCGCGGCGTGGCGCACTATCAGCTGTTTGATGCCCTGCTGACGCTGGCGGGCACGCGGCTCTCCAGCGACAGCGTGGCGAAACAGGTATCCGGTGAAAAACGGGATGATACCCACCAGGCGCTGGACGCCGTGTGGGAAGAGGAACAGGTGAAGTTTATCGAAGACAACGCCACATCGTGCGACAGCTCGCCGATGCAGCAATATCAACGACGCTTTAGCCAGGACGTCGCGCCGCAGTACGTGGACGTCAGCGCCGGAGGCCCAAAATGATCCATTACCTGAACGTGTTTTTCTATGACATTTATCCGTACATCTGCGCCACCGTGTTTTTCCTCGGCAGCTGGCTGCGCTACGACTACGGGCAGTACACCTGGCGCGCCTCGTCGAGCCAGATGCTCAGCAAGCGCGGTATGAACTGGGCCTCTAACCTGTTTCATATCGGTATCCTGGGGATCTTCTTCGGGCACCTGTTCGGCATGTTAACCCCGCACTGGATGTACGCCTGGTTTTTACCCGTCGCGGTTAAGCAGCAGCTAGCCATGATTGCGGGCGGAATTTGCGGCGTGCTGACGCTGATTGGCGGGTCAATGCTGCTTTACCGCCGCCTGTTCAACCAGCGGGTGCGCGCCACGTCCACCACGCCGGATATCATTATCATGAGTATTTTGCTGTTCCAGTGCATCCTCGGGCTTTCAACCATTCCTTTCTCCGCCCAGTACCCTGACGGAAGCGAGATGATGAAGCTGGTCGGCTGGGCGCAGGGGATCGTGACGTTTAAGGGGGGCTCGTCAGAGATGCTGAGCGGCGTTGCGCCGATCTTCCGCGTTCATCTGGTGTTGGGAATGACGATCTTCCTTATCTTCCCGTTCACCCGCCTGGTGCACGTGTGGAGCGCGCCGTTTGAGTACTTTACCCGGCGGTATCAGGTGGTCAGATCGCGCCGTTGATTTTGTTGGGTGGCGGCTTCGCCTTACCCGACCTGCGTTCAAGCTAGTGTAGGCCCGGGAAGGCGATGCCGCCGCCGGGCTATTTCCCCGCCTGCGGATGCGTTTCAAACCCTGCCATCACCGCCGTTAACTCCGCCAGTGAAAAACCGTGCTTCGGATCGTCAACGCCCAGCCCGAAGCGCTCCTGCATCAGCTGATACAGCGCCACGGCATCCGGTAAATGGATCTGCTCCTCCACGTGCCCGTTCTGCCAGTGGGTGAAGTTGAAGTTGGTCAGCGTCAGCTTGCCGCCGTCCGGCAGGTGGCGACACATCAACAGATGATGACGGAAATGGGACTGCGGCCAGTGCGCCGACCAGAAGTTTCCCATCACGTAATCGCTGAAATATTGCGTCGTCAGGTCAAAATGGTACATCGACTGCCAGTGTTCGTGGTGGCGGAACTGCAGCACCCAGTCGTTGCCCTCGCTCAGCAGACGGTACAGCCCGTGCGGGGTCTCTTGCTCCTCGTTGGCAAGCAGACGAATCGGCGCCGTCAGCGTCTGTCCGCCAAACCCCACGTCGGCAATCCAGCGCTCGCCGTTCAGCTCGACCAGCAGCAGGCGATGCGTGCGCGGCGGCATTTGCGGCGGATTTGCCAGCACGACCCGACCCAGCACGCTGCGCACGGTAAACCCGACTTCACGCAAGACGCGCTCAAAAAGACCGTTTTGCTCAAAGCAATATCCCCCGCGTCGCGCCGTCACCAGCTTATCCACCAGGCATTGATCTTCAAGGTGGATTTCGCGCGGCAGAACAACATCAATATTCTCAAAAGGGATCGCACAGTTGTGGTGTAATTGCAGCGCGCGCAGGGTATCGATATCCACCCGTGTCGGTTGCGCCCAGCCGATGCGGTCGAAATAGGCGGTTAGAAATGGGGACATACATCAGTTTCCTTTGATTGTGATGTTCTGTTTATAAACTAATTTTACACAGTCACTTTGATTTACGTGCTTTTTCGCCATACTCATCGGTGTAGATGAGGAGATCCTATGAGCCATTTTCGCCCTGTTGAATTACGTCATGCCAGCCGCCTGCTCAACCACGGCCCCACCGTGCTTATCACCAGTCGGGATGAAACCCTCGACAGACGCAACGTAATGGCCGCCGCATGGTCAATGCCCGTTGAGTTTGAACCGCCGCGTATCGCGATCGTTGTGGATAAAAGCACCTGGTCACGCGAGCTGATCGAGCGCAGCGGAAAGTTTGGCATCGTCATCCCCGGCGTGGCGGCGGCCAACTGGACATACGCGGTCGGTAGCGTCAGCGGGCGCGACGAGGACAAATTCAACTGCTACGGGATCCCGGTCGTGAACGGTCCTGAACTTGGCCTGCCGGTCATTGAAGAAAAATGTCTGGCGTGGATGGAGTGCCGGTTATTACCCGCCACTTCCGCGGCAGAGAAATACGATACGCTGTTTGGCGAAGTGGTTTCCGCGGCGGCCGATGACCGCGCGTTTGTCGCCGGGCGCTGGCAGTTTGACGGGGATAAACTGAATACCCTGCACCATCTTGGGGCGGGGACGTTTGTGGCGAGCGGGAAAATGGTGAAGGCGCTGGATTGATTTCCTAAATTATATCCTACTGAATTATAGTAAATTTCTATGGCATTTTATGTTTACTATTGCGTTGTAAAACGGAGGATATTTCCAGAGTTGCTGCATTAGCACTCTCGCGTTAAGGAAATATCAATGACATGGAATAAAGATGGCGCAATCTTATATGCTAAATCACACGCCCAACCGAAGAGCACGGGGTATTGTGCTCACTACGTCACCGAAGCGATCAGAACGGGTGGAAGATTAAAAATCCCCAATACGCGTCTGGCAAAAGACATGGGGCGCACATTGGTCAATGCTGGCTTCCGCCTGATATACGATCAACCTCATGCAGGGGACGTGGCGGTTATTCAGAATATAGTGGGTCATGATAGCGGTCACGTTTGCATATACGATGGTCAGCAGTGGATCAGCGATTTTGTTCAACGCACCATGTACCCAGGGCAGGCTTACCGCAACATACAACCTCATTACGAACTGTTCAGGCATGACTAATGAAGCCACTCTTCTTTTTACTTTTCACCCTGTCTCCATTCGCGATAGCAGATAGCATCTCTTCACCGGGCCAGACGGCGCTTAAATTCAATCAATGGTATATCGCGCAGTTAGAGCAGAACAAACCGCCCGTACTCAATCCAGACATTATGAATGAATACGTTGCCTCAGGGACAATTGCAGCAATAAAAGAATTGTATTCAGGCGACAGTAACGAAAAAGATATGCCCGACGCGGATATGTTCATCAAATCGCAGGATTGGGATGAGGACTGGAATCAGATAACCGTCCTGCACTCTGATTTTGACGCCGTTTGTACAAACGTCTATGTCGCGTTTGGAAAGAAACACGATCACGTGGTAGCAGATTGTCTCGTTCAGGAAAAAGGGAAATGGAAAGTTCGCTCGGCGACGCTGATTAAGTAACAAGCTGATATTAAAAAACTTTATACAATGAAAAAAACACATGGTAGCCAAACGACTACCATGTGCAATTAATTAACTCTTCGCACGCCGCGAAATAATCTCATCCGCAACATTCCGCGGAGCTTCCGCAAAATGATGGAACTCCATCGTATACGTCGCGCGCCCCTGGGACATCGAGCGCAATGTCGTGGCATATCCAAACATCTCCGCCAGCGGTACGTCAGCGCGAATAATCTGGCTTCCGTACTGCTCGGCCATCCCCTGCACCATGCCACGGCGGGAAGAGAGATCGCCCATGATGTTCCCGGCGTACTCTTCCGGCGTTTCCACCTCCACGTGCATGATCGGCTCAAGAATAACCGGATCCGCTTTCCGAGCGCCCTCCTTGAAGCCGAGGATCGCCGCCATGCGGAACGCCATCTCCGAGGAGTCGACGTCGTGGTACGAGCCAAACGTCAGCGTCGCTTTGACGTCGACAACCGGATAGCCCGCCAGCACGCCGCTGTTCATCGCCTCCCGCAGCCCCTTCTCAACGGACGGGATATACTCGCGCGGCACCACACCGCCCTTGGTGGCATCTTCAAATTTAAAACCACTTCCGGGCTCCAGCGGCTCCAGGCTCAGGACCACATGGCCGTACTGCCCTTTACCACCGGACTGCCGGACAAATTTGCCTTCGATATCCTTCACCGCCTTGCGCAGGGTTTCGCGGTACGTCACCTGCGGACGACCAATATTCGCCTCGACGCCAAACTCACGCTTCATGCGGTCGACGATGATCTCAAGGTGTAGCTCGCCCATCCCGGAGATAATCGTCTGACCGGACTCTTCGTCAGTGTGCAGGCGAAACGACGGATCTTCCGCCGCCAGACGCTGGAGCGCGATCCCCATTTTCTCCTGATCGCCCTTGGTTTTCGGCTCGATCGCCAGCGAGATAACCGGGTCCGGGAACTCCATGCGCTCAAGCGTGATGACGGCGTTCGGATCGGTGAGCGTATCTCCGGTGGTCACGTCCTTCAGCCCAACGCATGCTGCGATATCGCCCGCGCGCAGTTCGTCCACCTCATGCCGATCGTTGGCATGCATCAGCACGATACGACCGATGCGCTCTTTCTTCCCTTTCACCGGGTTATACACCGCGTCGCCTTTGCGCAGCACGCCAGAATACACGCGGATAAAGGTCAGCTGCCCGACGTACGGGTCGCTCATCAGCTTGAACGCCAGAGCCGAGAACGGCTCATCATCGCTCGGGTGACGCTCCGCGTGCTGCCCTTTTTCATCCACGCCGTCAATGGCCGGCACGTCCAGCGGCGACGGCATCAGCTCAATCACCGCATCGAGCATGCGCTGTACGCCTTTATTCTTGAATGCGCTGCCGCACAGCATCGGCTGGATTTCGCCCGAGATGGTGCGAATACGCAGTCCCCTGATGATTTCCGCTTCATCGAGATCGCCCGTTTCCAGGTATTTGTCCATCAGATCGTCGCTGGCTTCCGCCGCCGCAGAGACCATTTTCTCCCGCCATTCTCTGGCGGTGCTGACTAAATCATCCGGCACGGGCGCATAGGTAAATACCATGCCCTGCGTCGCATCGTCCCACAGAATGGTGCGCATCTTGATGAGGTCCACCACGCCTGTGAAATGGTCTTCGGCACCCACCGGAATGACAATCGGCACCGGATTGGCCTTCAGGCGTTCCTGCATCATCCGCACCACGCGGAAGAAATCGGCGCCCGGACGGTCCATTTTGTTGACGAAGGCCAGTCGCGGAACGTGATATTTATTGGCCTGACGCCAGACGGTTTCCGACTGCGGCTGCACGCCGCCCACGGAGTCATACACCATCACGGCACCGTCGAGCACGCGCATAGAACGCTCCACTTCAATGGTGAAGTCCACGTGTCCCGGGGTGTCGATGATGTTGATCCGGTGCGGTTCAAACCCTCTGTCCATACCCGGCCAGAAGCAGCTGACCGCCGCGGAGGTAATCGTGATCCCGCGCTCCTGCTCCTGCGCCATCCAGTCAGTGGTTGCCGCGCCATCGTGTACTTCACCCAGCTTGTGGCTCATCCCGGTATAAAACAGAATGCGCTCAGTGGTGGTGGTTTTACCGGCATCGATATGCGCGGAGATACCGATGTTGCGATAACGTTCGAGAGGGATGGGTCGGGGCATGATATTTCCTTAAGTCTCATGACTTGTCTGTGACGACCGGGATGGTCGTGCATTCGTTCGTTTGCTATAATAGTCCTATTGTACGAGTATTATCGAACTATTTTTTAACGGTTGACCTATTGTTGATATAGCTCAATCTGACGCCAAACGCAGGAAAACGATGATCCCAAACCACCCTGAAACTGAACAAATACTGCTGGAAAATGTGCTGTTTGCCCTCGGCAACCCGCTCCGGCTGTCGATTATCCGCCGGCTGGCCGATGGCAGTGAACTCAGCTGTAACGCGCTGCGCCCGGGCGACGTGGTGAAGTCCACGATGACCCATCACTGGCGCGTTCTACGCGACAGCGGGGTCATCTGGCAGCGTCCGCAGGGACGAGAAAATATGATTTCATTGCGAAGAGAGGATCTGGATGCCCGCTTTCCGGGGCTGATGGACATCCTTTTACGTGCTCATTAAACCTCTTATCGCCGGGAGGAATATGTGCCTCCCGAACGTATCAGGACGACTGCGTCGACGCGAATTTCTTCGCAATCATTTCAGCAGTAGGCTGTAATCCCCCCAGGCTCCATTGCTCCGGCTCGTGTTCATCAATACGGATCCAGACCGAATTCCGGAATGCCGGATCCCCTTTCCCCTCGATTTCCACCATTAAGTCCGTCATTCGGCGCAGCAATTCACTTTTTTGCTCGGCGTTCATGATCCCTTTAATCGTTTGTACATTCACAAATGGCATTGTATTCTCCCTATAATCAAGGTCTAAAAATCATACTCAGATTAGAAAGGAAAACACCCTGTGTCAAAAGATAAATCATTGCCTTACCTCTTACCCGAACTGTGCGGGCTCGCAGAAGGGGCAAAAATCATTGGCGATCAATGGATTTTGCTGATTTTGAGGGAGGCTTTTTACGGCATCACTCGCTTCGAGACCATGCGCAACCATACCGGCATCACTAAGCAGACGTTAGCAACGCGCTTAAAGTTGATGACGGAACTGGGGTTGCTTTCCCGAAGACCTTACCGGGAAGAAGGATCACGGGAACGGTATGAATACCAGCTTACCGACAAAAGCCGCGCTCTTGCCCCGGTGCTGCTATCTCTGATGGAGTGGGGACACCTGCATGTTTTACACACCGCACCGCATATCACGCTGGTGGATAAAGCGAGTGGTGAACCGGTGCGCATTGGCTATGTGAATGCGCAGGGTCATGAGGTCATGCGAAGCCAGGTTCAGATTGTGCCGTCAACAGAGGGGTAAGCCGGGCGGTGTGTCCCCTGCTTCCCCTGTCAGGTTACCTAATCCAAACCCTCAGCAGCGTGGCGCTCTGCGCAAACGGCACGCTTTTAGTGCTGAACGCCCGAGCGGTCAGAAAAATCGCTGGCGGAGAGAAGATCACTCCGTGTTGCCGTCTGTTTCTGGCGGGCATACCGGTCAGGTACGCCTTCAGGACGCGTTTTGAAGCGACGGTGCAGCCACATATATTGTTCAGGTGCCATCCGCACGGCGCGCTCAATCGCCCTGTTCATCTGCGTCGCCACGGCGACTTTGTCGCTGCCCTGTAACGCCTCGCTGATATCCTCCAGAATAATCAGCTCGTATCCTGTACCGTCCGCCCTGCGGCGCGGCACGAACGGAATCACGGCAGGTTTCGCGCTTTTGACCAGCATATAGCTTCCAGCGGTCGTGGCGGCATCCGGAACCGCAAAAAACGGCGCAAACACGCTGTTGGCTTTGCCATAGTCATGATCCGGGGCGTACCACAAAATCTCATTCTGTTTCAGCGAGCGGATCATGCCCTTTAAATCATGGCGATCGAGCATGGTTTTATTGGCGCGCAGACGCCCGCGCGTCTGTAGCCAGTCCAGGAGCGCATTATTGTTAGGGCGATACACCCCAATACCGGGGTTGAGCATGCCAAATATCCGCGCGCCCAGCTCAAGCGTCAGAAAATGCATCCCGACCAGCACCACGCCCTTTCCCTGCGCCCTGGCTTTTTCCATGTGCTCGTAACCCGTCACGGTAAAGCATTTCCGCACCCGCCATGCAGGCCAGAACCACGCCATGCCGGTTTCGATTACCCCCATCCCCACGGATTCAAAATTACGCTGCAGCAAAGATTCACGCTCTTCTGCTTTCATCTGCGGAAAGCAAAGCTCCAGGTTTCGGCGGGCAATCTCGACGCGGCGAGGAAGTAAGCGCATCGCCAGCCGACCAAGGCCATGACCGATTCTGAACAGTAGCGGATAAGGGAGCAGCATGATGAGCCACAGCGCGGCGATGCCTGTCCAGCTTAGCCAGTATCGAGGGTGGAAAAAGGCAGGTGAAAACCGGGGTAATTTTGTCATGAGAAAATTATCCTTTAACGTTGCTGTCCTTAATTGATTCTGTTGTCGATCTTTCCTAAGGATTTATTAAATGTCAGTCAGAAACGTTAAGTGTAACGGATCGGATAAAACTCACGTTTATCGTTTTTTGCGAAATGAGGGTGTGAGAGTCAGGAGAAGCCGGGTAAGACGACGCTACCCGGCCCCAAAAATTACATTGAATACCCAGGCTTCTTAATTAACTCGTCCAGCTTCGGCCCTATTTCGGTATCCCAGACCTGGGCTTTCCAGTCTTCCTGGTTCACCTGGTTCAACGCCACCGATACCGAACTGTCTTTGCTGTTGAAATGGCGAATAATCACCTCGGCGATATCTGCCGCCAGCGCGGTTTTTTGCTCGTCGTTAAAATCGCGGGGAAAACATTTGATATCTACGTGTGGCATATGCAGGCTTCCTGTTATGTGTGAGCCTTCCACGTTATCAGATTATGTTGTTGGCCTTTAACACCTTGTGCAGTTCCGGCAGTTGACACACCGTATCCGCAATCGCCGTAAACCTGGGTGTGTTTGCCGCAAACCAGTCATGCCGAGGCCCCCAGGTGCGCGCCACCGCAATATATACGTCCAGCAGCGTCAGCCGTTCCCCCAGCGCAAACGGGGTAGCCTTAAGCTGGCTTTCAAACCACAAGTAGAGGGATTTCCGGTATTCGATGCAGTTTTTCTGCAGCTGTTCCGGCGCATCCGGCACCCAGCGTTCGGGATAGTCTGCATACGTAAACGTGGGATAGACGTTGGCCACAAACCAGATGAGCAGACGCTGAAACTGCTGACGTTCGGCCTGCCCCACGGGTGGAACAAGATCGGGACATCTGTCGAGCACCATCAGGGCAATTGCCGCAGTTTCGGTCATGATGGCGCCATTTTCCAGCGCCAGCGTTGGCACCTGACACAGCGGGTTGAGCTTTTGCAGCAGCTCGCGCTGCGGGCCGGGCTGGTCAAACCCGTCCACGTTCACAAACTGATAAGGGATACCAGCCAGGGTGAGCATCGCTTCACCGATCGCCGAGCCCCAGCCGGGTACGCCATAGAGTTTTATCATGTTGCCCCCTGCGGGATGAAAACCCTAAGTGTATACCCGTTATACTTCAAGTTGCAGGTGCGTTGGCTGCACTCACTCACCCCAGTCACGTACTTATGTACGCTCCCGGGGATTCGTTCCCTTGCCGCCTTCCTGCAACTCGAATTATTTTGGGTATAGAGCACCATTAGTAGGTTATCCCAGGCGGGTTGACCTCCGACTGCGTCACCGCTTCCCCCTGTTCGCCCCAGCGCGCCAGCACCTTCTGGTAATCTCCCCGCTTAATCGCGCCGTCAAGCGCGGCCTGCAGCGCGTACACCAGCTCATTACCTTTTTTGGTGGTGGTCGCAACATAGGCTTTTTTTGGCCCTAAACCGACCACGCGGGTTTTGCCCGTAAGCGCTGCTTTGTAAGCTGAAACCGACTGAGGGCCAAAGAACACATCCGCTCTGCCGGACTGGATATAGAGATTGCCCGAGGCATCGTCGTGGAGATAAACCGGCAGCGCGGGCGTCCGCCCCGCCTTTTTGTTCTCTTCGTTCCAGCCCAGCAGAATGCGCTCCTGATTCGTGCCGGAGCCGACAATCACCTTTTTCCCGGCCAGATCTTCCGCGCTTTTGATTGACTGGATCTCGCTGGTGGATTTCACCGAAAACGCCAGAGAATCGACGCGGTAGGTCGCAAAATCAAACTTCTCTTTACGCTGCTCGGTCACCGCAATGTTCACCAGCGCCACGTCGTAGCGCCCGGAGGCAATCCCCAGCGGCCAGTCTTCCCACGCCGTCGGCACCAGCTTCAGCTTTAGCCCCAGGCTACCCGCCAGCAGGCGGGCCATATCCGGATCGCTACCGATGCGCGTACGGTTATCGCTGGCCAGCAGCGCCAGCGGCGGAGAATTCAGCATCGAGATGGCGACCGTCAGCGTACCCGGCTCAACGAATTTGTAATTGGCGGGGATCTTCGCCACGGCCTGCGGATCCACCGTCACCGGCAGCGGCTGCTCGTTGGCTTTTAGATCAATGCTGGCGTGGCTCGCCGTTGTGAAGATCAGCCCCGCCAGAAGCCCATATTTCATTGGCACTCCTTATAAGACTTTCGAGAGGAACTGGCGCGTTCGCGGGTGCGACGGGCGGTTCAACACCTCGTCGCTGCTCCCCTGCTCAACGATTTTCCCGTCAACCATAAACACCACCTGGTCCGCCACTTCACGGGCAAAGCCGATCTCATGGGTGACCACCACCAGCGTGGTGCCGGAACGGGCGAGCTTTTTGATCACGTCCAGCACTTCGCCGACCAGCTCCGGGTCCAGCGCCGAGGTGGGCTCGTCAAACAGCATCACGCGGGGACGCAGCGCCAGCGCGCGGGCAATGGCGATACGCTGCTGCTGACCGCCGGAAAGATGGCGTGACCAGGCATCGGCTTTATCCCGCAGCCCAACCACGTCCAGCAGGCTGTACGCCCTTTCCACCGCCTCTTTTTTGCCGAGCTTTTTATGCGCTATGGGCGCCTCTATCAGGTTTTCCAGCACCGTAAGATGCGGGAAGAGATTGAAGTTCTGGAACACGTAGCCCACGTTGACGCGCTGCCTGAGGATCTCCTTCTCCTTCAGCTCGTAGAGCTTATCGCCCTGACGACGGTAGCCGATGTAATCCCCGTCTATCTGGATAAAGCCTTCGTCGACGCGCTCCAGGTGGTTAATGGTGCGCAGCAGCGTCGATTTTCCCGACCCGGACGGCCCGAGGATCACCGTTACTGACCCGGGAGGGATCTCAAGCGAAACGTTGTCGAGCGCCTTATGGCGGCCAAAAAACTTGCTGACGCCGGTGATCGAGATATGTCCTTCAGGAGAGGCTTGCATGGACGGGCTCCTGTGCTGGCGTGGTGGTCACGGAACGGGCGCGGCGGGTGTCGCGGTTCTGATTCACGGCGGAGCGGCGTTCGCTGCGTGCCAGACCGCGCTCAACAACATACTGAATTGCGGACAAGACGGTGGTAATGACCAGGTACCAGGCAGCCCCGACCATCAGCAGCGGGATCACCTCCTGCGTGCGGTTGTAGATCATCTGGATGGTATAGAACAGCTCCGGCATCGCCAGGACGTACACCATCGCCGTGCCCTTGGCGAGGCTGATGATTTCATTGAATCCTGACGGCAGGATTGTGCGCAGCGCCTGAGGCAAAATGATCCGCACCGTACGGCGCCAGGCCGGGAGACCCAGCGCGGCGGCGGCTTCATACTGGCCGTGATCGACCCCGAGGAATCCCCCGCGAATGATCTCGGCGGTATAGGCGCTCTGCACCAGCGTCAGCCCCACCACGGCGGTGGAGAACTGCCCCAGCACGTTAATGGTCTCAAAGCTGCCCCAGGTGATGCCGGTGAACGGCACGCCGAGAGAGAGCGTGTCGTAGAGATAGGAAAAGTTGTACAGGATGATCAGCACCACGATCAGCGGTAGCGAGCGAAACAGCCAGATGTAGGCCCACGCCAGGCTGCTCAGCAGCCATGACGAGGACAGTCTCGCCAGGGCCAGCATGCCGCCAATCACCACGCTCAGCGCGGTGCCGATCAGCGTCAGGAGCAGGGTCTGCCCTACGCCTTCGAGGATCACCGGGTCAAAGAACCAGCGGGCGAACACCGCCCACTCCCAGCGCGGGTTAAAGGCCACGGACTGAATCACGACGGCCAGGACAAACAGCGCCACCGCGGCGCCGACGGCCCGCAGCGGATAACGCGCCGGGACCACCTTAATGGTTTCAACGTTGCTCATCGTCGTTCCTCATGCGGTTTTACTGAACGCTTCGCGTACCAGCGTTTTAGTGAAGCGCAGCCGACCGTCAAAGGGCGGCTGGCTGTACTCTTCCGGATCCCGGTTCAGATCGAACTGCGGCTGATAGCCCTGGCTAAGATAAAGCCTGACTGCTTCCGGCTGGCGAAAACCGGTTGTCAGGTAGATCTGGCTGTACCCTGCCAGCACCGCCCTGCGCTCCAGCTCCTGCACCACGCGCCCGGCAAGCCCCTGCTGGCGCAGGGTTTTGTCCGTCCAGATGCGTTTGATTTCCGCGGTGCGTTCGTCGAAGGGCTTGTACGCGCCGGTGGCGATAATCTTCCCGTCGCGCTCCAGGACGATAAACACCCCCTGCGGTGCTAAGTACCACTCGGTGAGTTCCACTTCCGCGTCTTTAGAGAAGTAGTCCCCGTAGCGGGCGGCATATTCACCGAACAGCCCCTCGATGATGGGCTGAAGCTCGGCATCTTCCGGCGACACGTCACGAAATCGTTCACTCATAGCGCCTCCTTAATCGCCCAGGCCAGCCGGGTTGACTTCTGACTGAGGAATGCGCTCAACGCCTTCCCCCCAGCGGTTGAGCACTTTGTCGTAATCGCCGTTTTTGATGACGCCGTTCAGCGCGGTTTGCACCGGCTCAACCAGCCCGCTGCCTTTTTTCAGCGTCACCGCGATGTGCGCCGCCTTAGGCCAGCCGCCGTCGACGCTACCCACCAGTTTGGTTTTCCCGTTCAGTGCCGCTTTCCAGGCACCAATCACGTTCGGGCCAAAGTAGGCATCCGCGCGCCCGGACTGCAGCGCCAGCGTTTGTGCCGCGTCGTCTTTGGTGTAGATCGGGGTAAAGGGCTTCAGTCCCTTCTTCAGGTTTTCGGCATTCCACGCCAGCAGGATGGCCTCCTGGTTGGTGCCGGAACCGACGATAATCCGCAGCCCGGCAATGTCCTCCGCTTTCTGAAGCGATTTGATCGGGCTGGTCGATTTCACGTAGAAACCGAGGGAGTCCTTACGGTAGGTGGCAAAATCAAACTTCTCTTTGCGCGCTTTGGTGACGGTAATGTTGCTGATGGCCGCATCGTATTTCCCCGATGCCACCCCCAGCGGCCAGTCTTCCCACGAGGTCGGCACCACGTTCAGCTCCAGCCCGAGGCTATCGGCCACCAGACGGGCGACGTCAACCTCGCTGCCGAGCAGCGTTTTGTTGTCGTCGGAAAATACCGTCAGCGGCGGTTGATTAAGGCCCGCCACCGCCACGGTAAATTTCCCCGGCACGGCAAAGCGATAATCTTTCGGGAGTTGCGCCACCGCCTCGCTGTTTTTGGCGGTGTTGATCGGCGTTTTGTTGGCCTCGATGCTCACGCCAGTGCCGTTAATATTCACATTCTCTGCCCAGACGGCAGGGGTAAAGGCCAGCGCGAGCGCCAGAATAAGCGATGTTTTCTGCATAGCGGTGTTCTCTTTTATTGTTGTGTGAACTGGTTTTTTGGTTGGTCTAAGCCCAGGCTCTCGCGCAGCGTGGTGCCCGGATAGTCGGTGCGGAACAGGCCACGGGCCTGCAGAACAGGTACAACCTGGTCAACAAAGCGCGGGAAGGTGTCCGGCGTACCGCCCTGAATGATGAAGCCGTCTGCGGCATAACCTTCAAACCAGGCCTGCAAACCGTCAGCCACCTCCTCCGGCGTGCCGGAAAAGCGCGGGCGCGGCGAAGCGGCTTCAAGCGCCACCTGACGCAGGGTTAAGCTGCGCTCGCGGGCATTACGCTTAATTTCATCGGTAGTGCTGCGGAAGCTGTTTTTGCCTAAGTCGCCGATATCCGGGAACGGCTCGTCGAGCGGATACTGGCTGAAATCGTGATGTTCAAAATAGCGTCCGAGGTAGTTGAGGGCATCGTTAATCGATACCAGCGCCGCCGTGGTTTGATACTGGTTTTCCACGTCATCGGCATCTTTCCCCACTATGACGCTGACGCCCTGGAAAATATGTAGATCTGACGCGCGGCGGCCGTTCGTTTCCAGCTGCTGCTTCACGTCGCGATAAAACGCTTTCGCTTCTTCGAAGGTTTCGTGATGGGTAAAAATGGCGTCAGCATGTTTCGCCGCCAGTTTTTTACCGTCGTCCGACGCGCCCGCCTGAAAGACAATCGGTCGCCCTTGTGGCGTACGACCAATATTCAGCGGCCCGGCGACCTGGAAGAAATCCCCGTGGTGATCCAGGGTATGCAATTTTGCCGAATCAAAGAATTGACCGCTCTCTTTATTGCGCACAAAGGCGTCGCCCTCCCAGGAATCCCACAGCCCTTTCACCACGTCGAGATACTCATCGGCAATGCGGTAGCGCAGCGCATGCTCGGGGTGTTTTTCGCGGGAAAAGTTCTTTGCTGACCCTTCCAGCGGGGAAGTCACCACGTTCCAGCCCGCTCGGCCGTTGCTCAGGTGATCGAGGCTGGCGAACTGGCGCGCCGTGGTAAAGGGTTCGCTGTAGGATGTGGATAAGGTTCCCACCAGCCCCAGGCGTGAAGTGATGCTTGCCAGCGCGGAGAGTACCGTTAACGGTTCAAAGCGGTTTAAAAAGTGCGGAATAGATTTCTCATTTATATAGAGGCCGTCGGCAACGAACAAAAAATCGAGTTTGCCCTCCTCCGCTTTTAATGCCGTTTCTTTTACGAAATTAAAATTAATACTGGCATCGGCGACGGCCTCAGGGTGACGCCAGGCAGACATATTTCCGGACGCACCATGCAAAATGGTCCCGAGCCGCAGTTGACGATGTGCAGACATATTTACCTCTCCAGAATTAAACGTGTTGCAGCGCTTTTTCCGCAAGCTGTGCAAAATAGCGGGCAGCGGGCTCAATTAATGCTTCGTCCGGATTAAATGCCGGATGGTGTAAACCAAACGGGCTATTACTGCCGATGCTGACAAACGCCCCGGGAATAGACTGCAGATAAACCGCGAAATCTTCTCCGCCCATATGCAGTTCCGCGTGCCGGGTTTCGTACCCCGCCTCGCGGGCAACCGAGGTGGCAAAATCGGCCCAGCGCTCGTCGTTCACCAGCGCGGTGGGTCCGGCATACCAGGTAATATCAATCTGTGCGCTGAAGGCGCTGGCAAACCCGGCGGCGATTTCGCCCACGCGGGCCTTCACGTTCTGCTGCACCTCCGTGCGGTGGGTGCGCAGCGTGCCTTCAAGCTCGACGCTTTCCGGCAGCACGTTCCAGGTATTGCCGCCAGCAATGCGCGTCACGCTCAGCACCACTGAATCCAGCGTATTGACGTTGCGGCTGGCGACGCTTTGTAGCGCCGTTACAAGCTGGCTCGCCAGCACAATGGCGTCGTTGCCTTCGTGCGGGCGCGCGGCGTGTGCGCCTTTGCCGGTGATGCGGATCACGAAGCGGTCGACGTTGGCATAGAACGGTCCGCCGCGGGTGGCGAACTCACCGACCGGCAGGCCGGGCTCATTGTGCATGCCGAAAATCGCGCTGACGTCACGCAGGGCACCGGCCCGCACCATGCTCTTCGCCCCGCCAAAGTTCTCTTCGGCAGGCTGGAAGAGGATACGCACCCGGCCGTTGAGCGAGGCTTCACGCTCTTTTAGCTTTAACGCGGCGCCGAGGATCACGCTGGTATGGATATCGTGTCCGCAGGCGTGCATCACGCCTGCACGCTGCGAGCTAAACGGCACGCCGCTGCGCTCCTCAATCGGTAGAGCATCAATATCTGCCCGCAGCGCAATCAGTTTGTTGCCCGAGCCGATTTCTGCCACCAGCCCGGTCGACAGGTCGTAAGGCTGTGGGGTAATCCCGGCATTCGTCAGCCACTGGCGCAGGCGTGCCGTGGTTTCCACTTCCTGACCGGACAGCTCAGGGTTCTGGTGCAGCTCGCGGCGCCAGGCTATCAGCTGTTCGCTAAAGCTCATACGGTGACCTCCCTGTTAAGACGCGCCTCGGCAAGCAGACGCAGCGACGCGACGCGCGTTGCTCCCTCCGCGACAGGCGTGTCGATGATGAATTCGTCAATGCCCCACAGCTGGTGCAGCGCGTTGAGCTGCTCCAGCACCGACTCAGCCGTGCCCGCCAGCAGCGACTGGGCCCGACGGGCAATGCGAACCGGCTCGCTTCCCGCCTGACGCGCAAAGGCGTAGGCCTGCTCTTCGCTGGCCACGGTGACACGCTGGCCATTTTCCAGCTCAACGCCCCACACTTCGACCTTTTGCGCCAGCGCGTCTGCCTCGGCCTGCGTCGGCGCAACAATCGCCTGTACCGCCACAATCACCTCCCGCGCGCTGTTCTTACGCCAGGTCGTTACCACGTCGCGCAGCAGTTCCGGGTCACCGTTGAGATGTGCGGCAAAGACGAAGTGCCAGTTGAGCGAGGCGGCAAGCAGCGCGCTTTCGATGCTGGCGCCCAGCAAAAAGCCCTGAGCAGGAACCGGTGGCAGCGGCGTGGCGCGAACGGCTTCATCGGCAGACTGACGTTCAGGACGGATCCAGCGATCGAGCTGGGCCAGCTGTTCGGCAAAGCTGCCTTTTTCCTGTTGATGCAGACCCTGCTGCAGCACGCGGGTCGAGAGCGGTAGCCCGCCGGGGGCTTTTCCGACGCCGAGATCCACGCGACCGGGCGCCAGCGCGGCCAGCAGGTTGAAATTCTCGGCTACCTTATAGGGGCTGTAGTGCTGGAGCATCACGCCGCCGGAACCGACGCGGATGCGCGTGGTTTGCCCAAGGATCCAGGCAATCAGCAGTTCCGGCGAGGGGCTGGCAAGGTGTGGCGTGTTGTGATGCTCGGCAATCCAGAAGCGGTGATAGCCCAGACTTTCTGCCTGCTGCGCCAGCGTCAGGGTGCGCGCCAGTGCATCGGCTGCCGTTTCGTTTTCAGCGATGGGGCTTTTGTCAAGAATGCTGATTCGCCATGACATGTTGCGTTCTCGTTTGACTTAACATGTCGACATTATTAAAGGCGTATTTCACCACAGAGAAACAATTAATTTACATTTGGTTTGCCGGAAATCAGATATACATGACCCTGCTAAGGGTGTGATTTCAGCGATGAAATCAGCGCATCCGCCTCCTGACGACGGGTGATTCGGACAAACTTGATATGGCTGTACTGCGGGTTTTTCATGTCGGCTTCGTAGCGTTCGCGGTTGCTGCGCCAGGTTTTAATTGTCCAGATGATGATGGACTCCCGGCTGAAAAATGAGCGGCGAAAGCTTTCACGGTTTCCGGTGCCGGGCCAAAGCTCCTGCTGGTGCCATGCGCGTGTGAACGCGCGCGTGACCGCCTGCCAGAGCGTACGGGTAAACCCGATGTCCACCCACACGACCACATCTACATCACGCCACTTCACCGGGCGCGTGCGATTGTAGTTGCCGTCAAGCACCCAGCCGGGCGTGGCAGCGAGCGTATCCGCCAGCGTATTTAGCAGCACTTCATCCGGTGTGCCCTGCCAGTCAGGGCGCCAGTACAACCTGTCCATCTCAATATACGGGAGCGACAGCTCCGTCGCGATGCGTCTGGCAAGCGTACTTTTTCCACTTCCGCTGGTACCGATAATATTGATTTTCACCGTTCCGCCCGATCGTGCTGAAGAAAAGGGATCGCATCATATCGTTTTAGTTTTGTTAATGAAACGCCAGCGAAGCGCCACCTCCTGGCGCTCTACCTCAACGTAATTATTAAGGGTTTCTGATGATTAAAGCAGCACTTCACTGTTTGTTTTGTCTAAAAACTCACCACGATTCAGCGCGTTGTAATCCTTGTCTGCTCTGACCACACGATTTCCTTCGACGTGCATCACTTTCGGCACGGTTATATTTTGCGTCGCTTATGAATTGCAGGTAGGATGCCTCGCCATGTTTCGCCTTATCCATACGCAGAATGACTGGGAAGGCGGCATGTGTTTGCGCAGAAGCAATCGTTTGTATTGCTTTCTGCCAGGCAGGACTATCACGATAATGGTTCAGACAGGCAAACAGGTAACTCAATGAAAACAAGCAATAAAAGCGCAGCCGATCATCATGCTGCGAAACGTCGCTGGTTGAACTCCCACGAAGAGGGCTACCACAAAGCGATGGGCAACCGTCAGGTTCAAATGATCGCCATCGGCGGCGCTATCGGTACGGGTCTGTTTTTAGGTGCTGGCGCACGTCTGCAGATGGCGGGCCCGGCTCTCGCACTGGTTTATCTGGTGTGCGGGATCTTCTCCTTCTTCATTCTTCGCGCGCTGGGTGAACTGGTACTGCATCGCCCCTCCAGCGGAAGCTTCGTCTCTTACGCCCGAGAATTCCTCGGTGAAAAAGCGGCCTACGTTGCCGGCTGGATGTACTTCGTCAACTGGGCGATGACCGGTATTGTTGATATCACCGCTGTTGCGCTGTATATGCACTACTGGGGCGCGTTCGGTGACGTGCCGCAGTGGGTCTTTGCCCTTGGCGCGCTGGCCATTGTCGGCACCATGAACATGATCGGCGTGAAGTGGTTCGCCGAGATGGAGTTCTGGTTTGCGCTGGTAAAAGTGCTCGCCATTGTGATTTTCCTGGTGGTCGGTACGGTCTTCCTCGGCAGCGGCAAGCCGCTGGATGGCAATGCCACCGGTTTCCACCTGATAACCGATAACGGCGGATTCTTCCCGCACGGCCTGCTGCCTGCGCTGGTTCTGGTTCAGGGCGTGGTGTTTGCCTTTGCGTCTATCGAGCTGGTCGGTACCGCAGCGGGTGAATGTAAAGACCCGCAAACCATGGTGCCAAAAGCCATTAACAGCGTGATCTGGCGTATCGGTCTGTTCTACGTCGGTTCCGTGGTGCTGCTGGTTCTGCTGCTGCCGTGGAACGCCTATCAGGCCGGTCAGAGCCCGTTTGTGACCTTCTTCTCTAAGCTCGGCGTGCCTTACGTGGGCAGCATCATGAACATCGTTGTGCTGACGGCGGCGCTCTCCAGCCTGAACTCCGGCCTTTACTCTACAGGACGTATCCTGCGCTCCATGTCCATGGGCGGTTCCGCGCCGAAGTTCATGTCGAAAATGAGCAAGCAGCACGTACCGTACGCCGGCATTCTGGCTACGCTGGTGGTGTACGTCTTCGGGGTGTTCCTGAACTACCTGGTGCCGTCTCAGGTCTTCGAGATCGTGCTGAACGTGGCCGCACTCGGGATTATCGCCTCCTGGGGCTTCATCGTGGTCTGCCAGATGCGTCTGCGTAAAGCCATTAAAGAAGGCAAAGCCGCTGACGTCAGCTTTAAGCTGCCGGGCGCCCCGGTGACCTCCTGGCTCACCCTGCTCTTCCTGTTCAGCGTGCTGGTTCTGATGGCGTTCGACTACCCGAACGGTACCTACACCATCGCCACCATCCCGCTGCTGGCCGTGCTGCTGATCGCTGGCTGGTTTGGCGTGCGTAAGCGCGTTCACGAAATTCACAGCACCGCGCCGGTTCATCCAGATGATGAAAAACACGACGCGCCGCTGGTGGAAGAGACCTCGCGTTAAGCACCAATTAAGCATTAAAAAGGGAAGGCATCTGCCTTCCCTTTTTTATATCACAGCGCGATACGCACCACGTCGTCAGGCTGGGTCGCTTCCTGCTGACGGGTAGATTTCTGCTTCACCGTCACGTAGAGCGTTTTGCCATCCGCCGATAGCGCCAGGCTGTTCGGGTAGACCGGCGTATCGAACGTTTTCGTTACTTTGTAGGTTTTCGCGTCAATCACGCTCACCTTACCGGCCTCACGATGCGTCACGTAGGCTTCATTGCGAGCCGGGTTAAACAGGACCGCCAGGGACTCCGGCGCGGCGATTTTCTCGATCACACTGCCGTCTTTCAGGCTCACCACCAGCACTTCCGGTTGTTTTGAATCGGTCAGGAACGCGCGCTGGCCGGCGGTGTCGAGGCTCAGGTTCAGGTAGAAGTGCTCTTTACCGTCGTCCTGCACTTTTTTACGGCTCAGGATTTTATTGGTGGCGGTATCAATGGTGACGAGTTCGCCGTCAGCATTGGTGGTATACAGGCGTTTCGCTTTAGCATCCAGCGCCAGACCGGTGCTGTATGTGCCGGTATTGGCAATGGTCTCTTTCAGCTTCAGCGTTGCGCCATCCACGACCCAAATCACGCTCTCTTTGCCGACACCGGTGATGTAAATCGTGTTGCTCGCATCATCTGCCACCAACTGGCGCGGCTGCAGCGGCTTGACGGTTTCACTGCGCTGACGGCTATCAAGCACCAAACGCCCTTTCACGTCGCCCGTTTTCGCATCAATGGCCGTCACCGCGCCGTTGATCGTGTTACCCAGCCACAGGGTTTGCGTCGCGCCGTCGAGGGTGGCGCCAAACGGTTTGAGATCGCTGTGAATGGCCTGCGTCACCTCCAGCGTGGCAGGATCGAGGCGGTAGATAACGCCACCCTTGTCGAGTTTACGGCTTTGCGACGTCGCAACCCACAGGGCGTTCTCCTGCTGGCTGACCGCCATTTCATAGGCACCTTTACCCACCGCTTTACGCAGCATCTCTTCGGCGGCATGCGCCTGGAAGGTTCCGGCAAACAGTAAAGCGGCAGACAGCAGAGACGTACTCAGGCGTGGCGAGCACAGATGGCGTAAAGACATAACAATTCCTTTTTTGAAAAGAGGGGTTTCCGCTGACATCACTTCCGGCAGGCAACGTCATGGCATCGCCTTTTGATAATGAGAATAGTAATCATTAATGAGCTGAATGTGGAGTTTTTCTTTTCCGTATTGCCTTTCATTAACGCAATGTGCGGTTATAGTTTTCAAAACATTTACAAAACCTTTAACATGTATGGACATGTTCCATTTGGTTCGTTTATACATCACAACCGGTTTTACTCATGAAAATCATATCTGCCCGTAAGGCATCTCTCCCGCTGCTGCTGGTTCCCGTTGTTTTTGCACCTCTGAGTGCAATGAGCGCCGAGGAACAGACCATGATCGTCAGCGCCGCGCCGCAAACCGTATCAGAGCTTGATACCCCGGCGGCGGTCAGCGTCGTGAATGGCGATGATATGCGCCACGCCGCGCCACGCATTAATCTCTCCGAATCGCTTGGCAGCGTTCCGGGACTACAGATTCAGAACCGTCAGAACTATGCTCAGGATCTCCAGCTTTCGATGCGCGGGTTTGGCGCCCGCTCAACGTTTGGCGTGCGTGGCATCCGCATGTATGTCGACGGTATTCCTGCCACCATGCCGGACGGACAGGGCCAGACCTCCAACATCGATCTCTCCAGCATTGACAGCGTTGAGGTGCTGCGCGGCCCCTTCTCTGCCCTGTACGGCAACGCCTCTGGCGGCGTGATTAACATCAACACCCAGACCGGACAGCAGCCGCCAACCATTGAAGCCAGCAGCTATTACGGCAGTTACGGGACATGGCGCTACGGCATGAAAGCCACCGGCGCGATGGGTGACGGCACCCACGCGGGGGATGTGGATTACACCGTATCCACCACCCGCTTCACCACCAAAGGCTACCGCGACCACAGCGGCGCGCGGAAGAATCTCGCTAACGCCAAACTGGGCGTACGCATTGACGACGCCAGCAAGCTGACGCTGGTTTTCAACAGCGTGGATATGAAGGCCAACGATCCGGGCGGGCTGAGCTATCAGGAGTGGCAGGATAACCCGCGTCAGTCCCCGCGCGGCGATCAGTACAACACGCGCAAGACCATCAAGCAGACCCAGGCGGGGCTGCGCTATGACCGACAGCTTAGTGCTCAGGACGATCTCAGCGTGATGATGTACGCCGGCGAGCGTGAAATGACGCAGTACCAGTCGATTCCCTACCAGCCGCAGCTGAGGCCTTCTCACTCCGGCGGCGTGATCGATATGCAGCGTCACTATCAGGGGGTTGATACCCGCTGGACGCACCGCGGCGAGCTGCTGGTGCCGGTCACCTTCACCACCGGTCTGAACTATGAAAACATGAGTGAAGACCGCCGTGGGTACGAGAACTTCGTGATGAACAACGGGGTGCCGGACTACGGCGTGAAAGGTGATAAACGCCGGAACGAACGTAACCTGATGTGGAACGTTGACCCTTACCTGCAGACCCGCTGGCAGCTGACGCAGAAACTCTCCGTCGATGCGGGCGTGCGTTACAGCTCGGTCTGGTTTGATTCCAACGACCATTACGTTACACCGGGCAACGGCGACGACAGCGGTGATGCGAGCTATCACAAGTGGCTCCCGGCGGGCGCCGTGAAGTATGCGGTGACGGACGCATGGAACCTCTACGCTGCCGCAGGACGTGGATTCGAAACGCCAACCATCAACGAGCTCTCCTATCGCGCCGATAACCAGGGCGGCCTGAACATTGGCCTGAAGCCGTCCACCAACAACACGTATGAGGTGGGCAGCAAAACCCGCATCGGCAATGGCCTGCTGACGGCAGCGCTGTTCCGCACCGATACGGATGACGAGATCGTGGTGGATGCCAGCGCTGGCGGCCGGACAAGCTATAAAAATGCCGGGAAAACCCGTCGTCAGGGAGTCGAAGTGTCTCTCGATCAGCAGTTTGCTGAAAACTGGAAGCTGAAAATGGCGTGGACCTATCTGGACGCCACCTACCGCACCAACGTCTGCGGCGACGCAGACTGTAACGGCAACCGCATGCCGGGCATTGCCCGCAATATGGGCTACGCGTCATTTGGCTGGCAGCCTGAAGAAGGCTGGTACGCGGGCTCGGACGTGCGCTACATGAGCGATATCATGGCCGACGACGAGAACACGGCGAAAGCGCCGTCGTACACGGTGGTCGGGCTGAATACCGGGTACAAATTCAATTATGGTAACTGGGGGATGGACGTCTTTGGCCGCGTAGATAACCTGTTCGACAAAGAGTACGTCGGCTCAGTTATTGTTAATGAATCCAACGGGCGGTATTACGAGCCCGCGCCGGGCCGCAACTACGGCGTAGGGCTGTCTGTCTCTTATCGATTCGAGTAAGAAATAAGTAAAGTTTATTTTATAAAGAAAATAACGCTCCTGATGGCAATATGCCATCAGGAGTTATTCACCATATAAATAATTGGATAGCGTATATAGTCGCTCTGTTAAATAATCTCTCAGTTAAAATATTGTCGCTGTAAAAGCGTATTCGCTTCATCAATCAACTTTTCTATTGCCTTCTGGCTGGCGTCGACATCCCGGCGTTCCAGGGCTGAAAGCAACTCGTCATAGTGATACGTCGCTTCTTTAATGTCATTAAGCTCCTGGTGCAGATAGTTAATGCACGGCCCGATGCGCACCCAAAGCTGTTCAATTAACGCATTAAGCGTGGGCATTTCCGCGTACTGGTAAAGCGTAAAGCGGAAAACGCGATTCGCATGCAGTGCCTGCTGCACGTTTCCGTTGCGCATGGCCTCATGAAACGCTTCCGACAATTTGCGCAACGTCTCCAGCTTTTGTTCAGACATATTCTGGCAGGCTGCGGCAACCGCCATGGGCTCAAGTTGCTTGCGAATAGCGTTGATTTCGTTATAACGGTCCAGCGTGACCTCCGGCACCAGAAATGCCTGTGCTGGCGTGGCATGTAATGCCCCTGCTGACACCAGACGCAGCAGCGCCTCGCGTACTGGGGTAATGCTGGTTCCTAATTTATCGGCGATCTCTTTCGTAATCAGTCGTGCACCAGGTTTAAGGGAGCCCGTAATTAACGCTCCTTTCAAACTGAGTTCAACTTGCATGGTAAGACTGATCCTTTGGGCTTTTTCTAAGTGATCCAAATCAAGCATGTTCAATTCCTGTAGCTAAAACTTAATGCTATTTATAAACGTCTGTTTTAATAAAACGACGCTGGTCCGATATATCCTGTATCGTCATGCCTGGTGGTGGGAAGTACGTAAAACAGCCAAAAATGCAAAATGTGTTTTTTTATCGGTTTCGGGCTCATCCGGGATGATGGCGCGAAAAGCCATGTCCGTTAATTAAAGACAATATATCGTATCTTCACAAATAAATATGGCGGGAAACCCCGCCATAGTGCTGTTTATTTATTGTCACCCGCGACGTGAATCACGACTTTGCCGAAGTTTTTTCCTTCCAGCAGGCCAATCAGCGCCTCAGGCGCGTTCTCCAGCCCGTCCGTCACCTGTTCACGATAGTGAATTTTGCCCTCCTGCACCCAGCGCCCCATCGCTTCCTGAAACTCATGAATGCGGTGACCGTAGTCCTGGGCGATGATAAAGCCCTGCATCCGAATGCGTTTCTTCAGAATGGTGCCCATCAGAAGCGGCAAACGGTCCGGCCCATCAGGCAGGCCCGTTGCATTGTAACCGCTCACCAGGCCACACACCGGCACGCGCGCGGAGGTATTCAGCAGCGGCAGCACGGCGTCAAACACTTTCCCACCGACGTTTTCAAAATAGACATCAATGCCTTTCGGGCAGGCGCGTTTCAGCTGCTCAGCGAAATCCGCCGCGTGGTGATCCAGACACTCGTCAAACCCGAGAACCTCTACGGCGTGGCGGCACTTTTCTGCCCCACCGGCTACGCCAACCACCCGGCAGCCTTTAATTTTGCCAATCTGCCCAACGGTCGCGCCCACAGGGCCCGTCGCCGCGGCCACCACCAGCGTTTCGCCCGCTTTAGGCTGCCCGATATCCAGCAATCCCATATAGGCGGTAAAACCCGGCATCCCAAGAATGCCCAGCGCCCAGGAAGGATGTGACGGATTTTCGCCCAGCTTCACCAGGCCGCTGCCGTCTGACAGTTCGTACTCCTGCCAGCCGCTGTAGCCCAGCACCCACTCCCCGGCTTTGAAGTCGGGATGATTTGACTGCTCAACGCGGCTAACCGTTCCCCCCACCATCACCGCACCAATCTCCACCGGCGGAGAATAGGATGGCGCATCGCTCATGCGCCCCCGCATGTAAGGATCCAGCGAAAGCCAGACGGTGCGAAGCACCAGCTGCCCCGCCTGAGGTGCAGGAACAGGCTGCTCTTCCAGACGAAAATTCTCCACCACCGGCGCACCCTGTGGACGAGAGGCCAGCACCCAGCGGCGATTTTGCGAAACAGATTGATTCATCAGGAACTCCTTCTGGTACAAATGTCATTACAGCCTGGCTCACGATCGGCATTATCGCCTTAACATTACGAGGCAGACTGGTTAAGCCGGACCACAAGATAGATACAGGTTTCATTGGTTTCGTTGATGAAACGGCAGTCGTTTGGCGGCCCCAGCTCCAGACAGTCTCCGGCCTTCATCTCGTGGCGGGTATCGCCCTCCTGGAATACCAGCTCGCCGGACTGCAGCCAGATCAGCTGACGCGCCAGCGCGTAGGACGACGCCGGCATCGGGACGTCGCTCCCCGCTGGCAGTTCAATCTGGACGAGGTCGATAGGCAGATCGGTACGCGGGGAAACGTGGCGACGAAGATAGTGCGTTTGGGGATCGCGCCAGACGGGCTGGTTTGCCAGTCGCAGGAGTTTTCCCTCCTGCATCTCGGCTCTGGCAATCAACGTTGACATGCTGATCCCAAACGCGCCGGACAGGCGTGCCAGAAGGGTTGCCGTCGGGCTACTGTCTCCACGCTCTATTTTGTGGATCATGGCGCGAGAAACGCCTGCCCGCTCAGCCAGCTCGCTCAGAGACCATCCGCGAGACTCGCGTTCAAGGCGAATTCTGGCGCTAATGCGTTGATTCATTGTGTCTGTTATTGTGCTCATGACGTCATACTATAGTGTATGGACGGCATTTCAATGGGGTTCTAATAACAAAAAAACAGGCTTTATGACGTAGCGCTCTTAGGAAGCAGTTGTGTAATATCGTATCTATAACGTAATACTATAGTGAACAACACACAGAGGGTTAATCATGATCGTTCGTCATGCCTGCAAGGAAGATTGCGCCGCGATAGGAGAGATCTACAACCACGCGGTACTGCATACTGCCGCAATCTGGAACGATAAAACCGTCGATACCGATAACCGAATCGCGTGGTTTGAGGCCCGCACGCTTGCGGGTTACCCGGTTCTGGTCAGTGAAGAAGACGGTGTTATCACCGGCTACGCCTCTTTTGGCGACTGGCGCGCCTTCGACGGCTTCCGTCATACGGTTGAGCACTCGGTCTACGTCCACCCGGCCCATCAGGGCAAAGGGATTGGCCGCACACTGATGAAGGCGCTGATTAAGGAGGCTCGCATCATCGGCAAACACGTGATGGTGGCCGGCATTGAGGCGCAAAATAAGGCCTCAATTCACCTCCACGAAACGCTCGGTTTTGTCACCACGGGGCAGATGCCTCAGGTGGGCACCAAGTTTGGCCGCTGGCTGGACTTAACCTTTATGCAGCTTCAGCTGGACGAGCGCAGCGATCCGGACGCTATCCCATGAATCAGTCACTGACGCTGGCGTTTCTGGTGGCGGCGGGGATCGGTCTGGTGGTGCAAAACACCTTAATGGTGCGTATCACCCAGTCCTCCTCCACCATTCTTATCGCGATGCTGCTGAACTCCCTGGTCGGTATTGTGCTGTTTGTCAGTATTCTGCTGCTGAAGCAGGGCGTCGCCGGATTCAGCGAGCTGGCCGCAACGATTCGCTGGTGGACGCTGATCCCGGGGCTGTTGGGGTCGTTTTTTGTATTTGCCAGCATTAGCGGCTACCAGAACGTGGGCGCGGCGACGACCATCGCCGTGCTGGTGGCAAGCCAGCTCATAGGCGGGCTGGTTCTGGACGTACTGAGGAGCCACGGCGTTCCGCTGCGCGCCCTGATCGGCCCGGCGTGCGGCGCGGTGATGCTGGTCGTGGGGGCCTGGCTGGTGGCGCGACGCCAGTTTTGATCGTTACAGTATGGTGCCGCCTTTGGTCAGCTGTTCTTCACGCGCGTCCATCTCCTCCTTATGCTGCTTGCCGTGGTGTGAAATCGCGGTACGCAGACGCTGCTGCTGGGTGTAGCGATCTTCACGGCTGAGATCGGCATCATCGCTCAGTTCAATCAGCAGTTCATTCATGTGGGTAATCACGCTCTCTTCAATGGCGGCATCCACACGGGCGGTAACTTCATTTAAATGTGACATTGTCACTCCTTGTTAATTGCCGGGTGGCGGCTACGCCTTACCCGGCCTACAGGGGAACCGTAGGCCCGGTAAGCGCAGCGCCACCGGGCAACAAACTAGTTCAGCTTCGCTTTGGAGAAATCGCTGCCCATCAGGCTCACGCTGTATCCGGTCACGTTGCTGCGGGTCGCGTAAAACGTTTTGCCGTTTGCCAGCGCGATCCACGGCGCCTGCTGGTAGAAGATCTCCTGCGCCTGGCCGTACAGTTTCGCACGCTCGGCCGGATCGCTGGTCAACTTCGCTTTTTGCACCAGAGCATCATAACCCTTATCGCACCAGCGCGCGGCGTTTGATCCGGTTTTAATGCTGTTGCAGCCCAGCAGCACGTCGGCGAAGTTGTCCGGGTCGCCGTTATCGGACATCCAGCCAAACAGCGCGGAATCATGTTCGCCTTTACGCATGCCGGAGAGATATTCCCCCCACTCGTAAGAGACAATTTTGGCCTTCACGCCGACTTTCGCCCAGTCGCTCTGGATCATCTCCGCGATACGACGCGAGTTAGGGTTATACGGACGCTGAACCGGCATTGACCACAGCGTGACTTCCGCCCCCTTCTCCAGACCCGCCTGCTTCAGCAGCGCTTTCGCTTTTTCAGGATCGTAGCCGTAGTCCTTCAGGTCTTTATTAAAGCCCAGCATATTTGGCGGGATCGGCGATTTGGCCACCGTGCCAGATCCCATAAAGACCGCATTAACGATAGCCTTCTTGTCGGTCGCGTAGTTCAGCGCCTGGCGCACCAGCACGTTATCGAACGGCTTTTTCTCGGTGTTAAACGCCAGATAGCCGACGTTCAGGGCATCGACCGAGTGCAGCGTCAGGTCTTTGTTCTTTTTAATCACGTCAAACTGGACCGGAGACGGCGCAGGAATAATCTGGCATTCGTTGGTCTGCAATTTCGCCAGGCGGGTTTCCACGTTTGGTGTGATGGAGAAGATAAGATGTTTGGTCGGCACCTCGCCATCCCAGTAGTTTGGGTTAGCGACGTAGCGGATCAGCGAGTCTACCTTGTACTGCTGCAGCACATAAGGCCCGGTACCAATTGGCCAGGTGTCCACATTCTCCGGCGTGCCTTTTTTCAGCATCGCATCGGCGTATTCGGCGGAAAGAATCGAGGCGAAATCCATCCCCCAGTCGGCCAGAAATGCGGCGTTTGGTTCACTCAGGGTGAACTGGACGTGGTAATCATCAACCTTTTTAACGTCCTGAATCAGCTTATCGAGCCCAACGTCGTTAAAGTATTCGTAGTTGCCCTGCGAGACATTGTGGTACGGATGCTTAGGGTCTTTCTGACGCATCACAGAGAAAATAACGTCATCGGCGTTAAAGTCGCGGGTTGGCTTGAAGTATTTGTTGCTGTTGAACTTCACCCCTTTGCGCAGGGTAAACGTATAGGTCTTGCCGTCCGGTGAAATCGTCCAGGATTCCGCCAGAGACGGGACCGGGGTATTTTTCACCGGGTCGAAATTGATCAGGCGGTTGTACAGCACCTGAGAGCTGGCGACAAAAGACGGGCCGGAGCTGGCGATTTGCGGGTTGAACGACTCGGGGGAGGCTTCCGAGCAGTAGATAAGGGTGTCGTTGTTTGCCGCCCATGCGGCACCGGCTGGTAAAAGAGCGCTCAGCGCAAGGGCGAGCAGTGTTTTCCCTGTAGACATGGTTATAACCCTGACAGTTTTATTATATAGGTCAGTAATAACAGCACAGCCGTTATGACCTGGCAAATAACGAAACACTATCAGGTTATTCTAAAGCCGCGTTTTTTGCTGATTTAACCGTCAGCGCACAAAACCGTGATTTGCCTTAAGGGCCATTATTCGTCAAGCACAACCGTCATTTTCTATGCCGCAAGAAATCGGCCCTTTTAGCGTCTCTTCCTCCGTTTGGTTGCTTCCTCATTTCGTTAAAGTAACGGTGTGAAGAAGTATATGGGATCAAATCGTGGCAAAAACTCTTTTACGCAGCGGTAATCTGGATGATTTTCAGGCCGTTGGCGGCGGCGGACAGGCCGTTTTTGAATCAGCGTTACAAATCCGGGAAGCGCTCCGGTTGCGCAAACAGCAGGCCATTGTGGACTGTCTGGCTATTCCTCAGATCAACGACAGCGGTGACCGCGTGGACTGGTATTCTCCTGTTGAAGGGAGCGTAACCAGCTGGAAAGCGGCCGATGAAGATGACCGCTATCGCGCCCTGCGCTATCTGGAAAATACGCTCGCCAGCGTGGAGTCGTTAAGTAAGAAATGCCTACAGTCGCCTAAAACCGCGCAGCAGCTTTTTGGTTCTCTGCTGTCGAAGGCGTTTCAGTTCCCGGGTGAAAACTTCCTCTTCCTGGTAGACGGAAAGCCGGTCATCAGCTTCTGGGGGTTTGTAAACCTGAACGAAAATGCGCGCGACGATGTCCTCGACTGCCTGCGCGAATCGCTGATCCCCGAGCCCGCGCCCGTTGTGATTGAAGATCCCGAGCCGGAGCCTGAGCCCCAACCCGTTATTACCTTTGAAAAAGCAGACGAGCCGCTGGTAGCCCCTGTCGCCTCCGTGCGCATTACGCCGGAAGAACTGTATGAGCCGGAGCCCGCGCCGGTTGTTGCGCAACCTGCTCAGGAACCTGCGCCTGTTGCCGTCACGAAAAAGCGCCGCGTCCCCTTGTGGACGCTGCCGGTTGCCGCCGTGATTGTGGCAGCCGTTGCCGCGCCGCTGCTGTGGCCAAAACAGGGCCCTTCGGCAGAGCCCGTCCCTGCACCGGCTCCAGAACCCGTGGCTATTGCACCACAGCCGATTAAAGCGGTGGAGCCGCTGGCCATGAATTTACCGCTGCATCAGGCTGAGGTCGTAGCAAGTAAAGAAAAAGAACCCGCTCCTGCGCCTGAAGCCGCGCCGGTGGTGATTGTTCCAATCCCGAAAGATGCCATGGTGATGGAAGCCAGTCAGGTGAAAGCCGGGTCAACGCGCTTCCTGAACGGTACCTGGCGAGCGGTTCTCGACGTGAAAGATCCGGTCACCGGCAAGCCGCCGTCCATGCGCTATCAAATCCAGAACAATAAAGGTTTCGCCCGCATCGTGCACGGCGACAACGTTGTCTGCCGCGCGGAGATCTTCTCCGGGCTGCACAGCAATGGAGAGCTGATGATTAAGAGTCGCGGCACCGCCCGCTGCACCGACGGTTCCCGCTACCCGATGCCGGAAGTCGCCTGTAAAGCCGGGGCCAGCGATATCGCAGAATGTCGCGCGCGTTATGATGCCAACACCGTCGTTCCACTGACGTTCAAGAAAGCAGGTGCCTGATCCTATGCTGGTAAATCTTTGCGACTATAAACAAAGCGTCACGCTTATTGCCAACAGCGGCGTGCAGTTCCTGGATTTCGGTCTGACGCCACAGGACACCGCCAGCAACGGACGCTTCGTACGTAAAACCGCGAACGGCCCCCTTTTGCGACTCGATTTCGACCTGGTGAACGGGCGCTATACCCTGCCGGGGACGAACGGCGGGCAGCCTGAAGTGGTTAAGCCGGAAACGACGATCCCGCTGCATCAGTCCCTTGCCGTGCTTGACGGCGTCTGGCTTCCCGTTCCCTTCCTGCGCTTTAACCCGCCGCGGACCTTTGTGGAAGGACCGGATAACTGGGCGCGCGTTCAGGTGCGCAAGCTCGATAAACCCGACACGGCAGGCAACACGCACCGCGTCACCCTCGCGCTCGACAGCCAGATCGCGGAACATGCCACCTCCGCCCTCTCCCCGGTTGAAAACGATATTCTGAACGGAACCCGCTTTGCGCTGGCCTGGCGGGATAATGAGGTTGAAAGCTTCCTCGACCAGACCTGGATTGACGGCTGGCTGCGCGAGGCGTTTACCCAGTATGCCGACGGCGTTGAAAACCGCTCTGAACGAGACCTGCATCAGGCAATGCGCAGTTTTGAATATCAGGCCCACTGGCTCAACCTGCTGACCATGCTCGGTGAACAGCTCACCGTGCCAGAAGTGAAATTTGTCACCCATACGCTCAGCACGCCTGCCATTCCGGTCGACCTGATCCTCGACGTGGGCAACACCCATACCTGCGGCGTGATTATTGAAGACCACGGTGATGCAAACGATGGGCTTCGGCAGACCGCCGAGCTGCAGGTTCGTTCGTTAAGCGAGCCGCAGTTCCTCAACGAGCCCCTGTTCACCAGCCGTCTTGAGTTCTCCGAAGCGCGCTTTGGCAAACAGCACTTCTCGGTGGAAAGCGGTCGCGAAGATGCGTTTGTCTGGCCGTCGATTGTTCGCGTGGGTGATGAAGCCCGCAAGCTGGCGATGCAGCGTCTGGGAACCGAAGGTAACAGCGGCATCTCCAGCCCGCGTCGCTACCTGTGGGATGAAACACCGGTCGTGCAGGACTGGCGCTTTAGCCAGATGAACGGCAAAACCCAGCGTGAACCGCTCGCCACGGCGTTTCCGCTGATGAACCTGATGAACGATGACGGTGAACCGCTGTTTACGCTACCGCAGGACGAACGGCTGCCGGTCTTTTCGCCGCAGTACAGCCGCAGCACGCTGATGACGCACATGCTGTGCGAGCTGCTGGCGCAGGCGCTGGGTCAGATCAACAGCGTCGCCACGCGCCTGCGGCTGGGCTTCCCGGCCTCGCCGCGCCAGCTGCGCACGCTGGTACTGACCCTGCCCTCGGCTATGCCGAAGCAGGAGCGCGAGATTTTCCGTCGCCGCATGTTTGAAGCCATTGCCATCGTCTGGAAAGCGATGGGCTGGCACCCGCAGGATGAAGATTTTGCCACCCGCAAGCAGCAGGAAAAAAGCGTGGTGCCGGTCCCTGAGATCCAGATGGAGTGGGATGAAGCCAGCTGCGGTCAGCTGGTCTGGCTGTATAACGAAGCGATCTCCCGTTTTGGCGGCCAGACGGAAGCCTTTTTCGCCTCCCTCGCCCGCACGGATCGTGAACCCGAGCCGGGGGTGCAGCCGGGCCGCGCTTTACGCGTCGCCTCTATCGACATCGGCGGGGGCACCACGGATATGGCGATCACCCACTACCAGCTTGATGACGGCTCCGGTAATAACGTCAAAATTACCCCGCAGCTGCTGTTCCGCGAAGGGTTTAAAGTGGCGGGCGACGATACCCTGCTGGACGTGATTCAGCGCTATGTCCTGCCCGCCCTGCAAACGCAGCTGCAGAAATCCGGCATTGCGGACGCCTCGCTGCTGATGGCGTCGCTGTTCGGCGACTCCGGACGTATTGATACCCAGGCGGTATTGCGCCAGCAAACGGCGCTTCAGCTCTTTATGCCAATTGGCCACGCCATTCTTTCTGCGTGGGAAGCCAGCGACGTTGACGATCCGCTGGCGGGCCTGCATGCCACCTTCGGCGATCTGTTGCCGCAGAAGCCGACCCGCAACGTGATGAATTATCTCCAGCAGGCGATCGATCATGCCCTGCCGGCGGGCTCAGAAGCCTTCGACCTGTTCGCTGTGCCGCTGCACGTGAATTTCCGCGAAATGCAGGATGCAATGCTGGCCGGTCAGTTTACGCTGACCTCGCCGCTCCACGCTGTGTGTGAAGCGATTTCCCATTACAGCTGCGATATTCTGCTGATCACCGGGCGTCCAGGCTGCCTGCCGGGCGTTCAGGCGCTGATTCGTCACCTGCAGCCGGTGCCGGTTAATCGCATCGTCTGGCTGGATAAATACCAGGTGCACGAGTGGTATCCGTTCAGCCAGCAGGGGCGCATAGGCAACCCGAAATCGACCGCCGCGGTGGGGGCCATGCTCTGCAGTCTGGCGCTCGATTTGCGTCTGCCGCGCTTCAACTTCAAAGCCGCTGACATTGGCGCGTATTCCACCGTTCGTTATCTCGGCGTGCTGGATAATACCGTCAATACCCTGCGCGAGGAAAACGTCTGGTATCAGGATATCGACCTGGATAAGCCGGGCGCGAAGCTCGACGCGTGTCTGCACTTCCCGCTGCGCGGCAACGTCACCCTCGGCTTCCGCCAGCTGGCAAACGCGCGCTGGCCCGCTACGCCGCTTTATACGCTCAGCATCAACTCGGCTGAGCTGGCAAAAGCGATTGCCGGCGACGGCGTGTTGAACGTGCGGCTTAAGCTCTGCGGCGGCAGCAAGCAGGAGGGCCCGGAGGCCTTCGAGCTGAGCGATGCCTGGCTACAGGACGGCACGCCGGTAGCGCCTGACGCGTTAACCTTCAAACTGAATACTCTGGCCGATCGCCGACACAGCGGCAGCCACTATTGGATCGACAGCGGGAGCGTATACCTGAAATGACAGCGACGACGACCACCACTCAGGCCTTAATTGGGTGGATTAACGAGACGCGCCTGAACGCCCCTGTGCTGGATAACGATGCTGACGCCCTGCTTGCTCGCATCAACGCGGCGCAGGCGCGGGAGCAGGCCATTGAACGCGCCCTGACCCGCCGTAGCAGCATTGGGCTTTACGGTCATTCTCAGAGCGCCAAAGCACACCTGCTGCTGTCGCTGTGCGGCAGCGGTAACGGGCGCCTGAACGTGACGCCGGGCCAGCGCACCTTTGACTATTTTTCGCATATCAATCCGGGACATGCCCTGACCAACATGGCCGTGCGCTTCACCCGCGACATCCCGGAGGTAGCGGATGAGGCGTTTCCGCTACGTCTGAGCCTCGTCACCGAGGCCGAACTGGTACAGCTGTTTATTGCCCGCACGACGCTGCACCCGCAGATGCGCGCGGTGGATAAAGCGGTCATTGAGACGCGTCTGGAGAAATGGCGCGGCCTGCGCCAGCCGCAGGGCGTGCCCGGCATCACCGCTCAGGAAGTGGGTGCGATTGCCCGCTTCTGGCAAAGCACCGTACCCGCCGCAAAACAGCAAATTGACGATGCCCTGTGGCATGAATTTGCCCAACTGGTGCCATCGCTCGATCTCAGCACCCGCGCCAGCGTCTGGTCGCTGCTGTGGGGCGAGCAACAGGAGTTAACCCAGCAGTGGCTGAAGCTTGCCCACGTGCTGCATCAGACCAGCCATGTTGGTGAGCTGGCTGCGCCGCTGAGCCTGCTGGTGGACAGCTTTGGCCTGCCCGGCGAAGGCTTCCTGACGCACGGCACCTTAACCCAGCAGGAGTCT
This sequence comes from Enterobacter sp. ECC_219_Taxon_10, assembly GCF_058354905.1. Lineage (NCBI taxonomy): Bacteria > Pseudomonadati > Pseudomonadota > Gammaproteobacteria > Enterobacterales > Enterobacteriaceae > Enterobacter > Enterobacter sp. ECC_219_Taxon_10. The sequence continues at coordinate 2,596,720 of NZ_CM178005.1, forward strand.
CAGGAGACGCTGCTGCATCCGCTGAACAACGGTGAAATGCTCAACGCCATCAGCATCCCGGTCGACGTGCTTGCTTTCCTGACCCGCGAGCTGGCCTTGCCGGTTGAGAACGGTGCGCTGGATAATGTTGATATCATTGATATTCCGGTCTTTGAAGACCACAGTGCCGATCCTTTAGTACAGGCTAAATGCCAGTGGTTGCTTGAACATTACCGCCAGCAGCTCCAGCCGGATGTGTTGGTGATCTGCAATGCGACGGCGCAGCACGAGCAGACTGCCCAAAAAGCAAAAGTGTTAACTAACTGGGTAAAAGAGACCCAGCCTGCCGAGGAGTCTGCCCTGCCGGGTCTGGTGTGGGCGATCACCCCGCATGACGCTCGCTTCACCACCCGACAGAATCTCGATGAAGCCGTACAGCATCTGCTTGGCAAGCCAGGCCTGCGCTGGGGAACACTGCAGGCGCTGGACAGCCACAGCATGCAGCGCGTCATTGAGTGGTTGTCTCAGGCGACGCTATCCGCACAGCGGCAGAAGCGTCTCGGCACGCTGAAAAACCTGCTGCGGCAGGAGATCGCGTCGCTGATGCAAAGCTACCTGGCGCCGCTGGTTGAGGAACCGGGTACGCGACGCGCTCAGGCCGAAAACATGGTGCGCACGCTGCAAAGCAGCGCTGCCCGTCACGGCGAGCTGCTTGAGGGCCTGCTCCCGCCGCTGAAAGCCTTTGAAACGCTGCTCGCCGTTCAGCAGCCGCGCGAGGAGCAGGTGAACGGACTGTTTACGGACACCATCGATCTGTTCGCCGATAACGCCCAGGAAAGCGCAGGACGGTTCCAGACAAAAGACAACGCGCGTCTGGCGCACAAAGTATGGATAAATCATCTGCGCCAGTGGAGCCGCAATGAAGCTACGGCCGCCCGTCTTGGGCTGGAGCCTGCGGTACTGCAGCAAATCGCGGATGTACTGGTGGTAACCAGCTATCGGCTTAATCTGCCGCAACAGCTTCAGCGAATTGTTGAAGCGGATAAAAGCAGCGCGGCGCAGCTGCACGCCGTGATGGGGAATTTCGTTGGCTGGCTGGGTTACGACCAGTCACCTGCAGCAGAGCGCCCCGCAAGCCGCATCCGCAAAGGTCAGGCAATCTTTGTTACGCCCGTCGTCAGCAGTGCCGCACCGCGCCTGACGCGCCTGGGGGAACAGCCGGTCCATGCGGCCACCGCGTACGTTTACGACTGGCTGGTCGCACTCTATAGCCGGGCAATAGAGAACATTGATTATCAGCATCCGCATGATGTTCAGCCTGACGCACGTCGGGCACTACGGACTTTAATCATGTAACCGCCTTTTTTGCCGGGTGGCGCTGCGCTTACCCGGCCAACATTCCGCAACGATAATAAACTGCACAATAATCACGCCGCCATACACTCGGCTAACGTCTGCGCCAGTGCGGACGGGTTTTCCCACGACATGGAATGCCCCGCCGCAGGGATAATTTTTACCTCAACGCCCTTCTGCTTCAGATTGTCCACATCATCATCCGGCAGTGAGAGTTCACCGAAAATCAACGTCACCGGGCAAGGCAGCGACAAAAATTGATTTTCCCAGTCCGGCTCAACGCCCGCCACCAGGCTCGATGCGCCCCGCCAGACGGCATATGACGCGTTACTCTTCAGGCACCCTGCCCACGCGGTGGTTTCTGCGCCGAGCATGGCGTTATAGCCCTGTTCCAGAAACTGTTGTTCAGTTTGCGCTGCAATAGATCGGCTGAACATGCCCCCGCCCGCATGAAAATTGGGCTCTGACACCATCAACCCCTTTATGCGTGCTGCCAGCAGCCCTGCCGTTTCGATAGCAATGCTGCCGCCCATGCTGTGGCCATATAGCCAAAAGGCATCCAGCTGAAGATGGTCAATCAGTTCCGCCACAACGCGTGCCTGGTCGGTGGTTTTATAGCTGTAATGGTCAGGTTTATCGCTGTAACCGCTGCCGGGCAAATCGATGAGAATCGCTCTGCGCGCGCCAAACAGCGGGTCACAAACGACGCGGGGGTATTCATAGGAAGAGGCGCAGCCCAATCCGTGGATGAAGACTACGGGATCGCCAGAGCCGGGCAAATCATGCCAGCGCACGGTGCAACCCGCATGCTGCGAGTAAAAACTGTTCATAAGCACTCCTTTTACGATGCACTGTTTATTTATACAGTCATCATAACCGGAATGCCATATTCATCGTTTAAAAATGGAAGGATGCTTCAGAAAAGCGAGACCAGCAGCGCAACGGGGAAACTCATCGGCCAGGTCGACCCTACCAGAAACGCGCTAAGCAGGCGAATGCGCTTGCGATCTTTAGAAAGGAACCAGGTAATTAATGCGCAGATGGAAGCCATGATTGCGTAAAAAACTAACATCTTTTGATACAACGTCATTCTGTATACCAGAGCCGAAAAAATAACCGCACGCAATATGCGTCATATGTTGACACAGATCAAGTTTTTTCGTTACAGAATAACCACTTAAATATTATGGCTAATAACAATTGAGTATATTTCGCTACAACTTATGAAAATGCCCATGAGGATCGTTCATGGGCATGCGTAAAATAATGAGAGCGGCAGCAGTCAGGTTACCAGGTCCCTCTCACGCCTATCGAGGCTCCCAGACTGTACTCTGTATTATCAAAGCGCGGCGTCCAGTTCGCAGAAGTATAGACAGCAAGCGTTTTGTTGAGATCGAGGCTGCCCCCGACCTTCACATCAGCAAAGCCGCCACGCGTCCGGGTGGTAATCGTTTCGGTTTTCTCCGTCATCACAAACTCCGTCTTCGATTTACCCATAAATTCTTGGCCGGCACCGGCATCCAGCCAGACAGAATATTTGAGATTGTTCACCAATCCGATATTGCTGACCCGGATCCCTGCGGAACCCTGCAGTGACTGGAAATTATTGAAACGGATCTCGGTCAGGCCATCATTGGCATCATTCAGGTTTTCATACTGATAGGTTACTCTCGCATGCGGCTCTACTTTTATGCTCCCTGTCTGGTACACCGGGAATCCACCTTCAAGAGATGTCGCAAGAGCGAACCCTTCTGTATCGTAACGGGTATTGTCTTCGGCCTGGTTACGTGCTTTTAACCATGAACCCTGGAATACCATATCCGTCCAGGCATCATTATGATGAACATGGGTAAAATAGGAGCCGAGGGTGTAAGCATCCAGGCGGCTTAGCCCCGCCTCACTATCGTCATAATCTGTCACGTGACTTCTGCTGTTGCCGATCGTGGCATACAGACCGGCGTAATTGCGGTTACCCGCATCATCAACATTGCGCCAGATATCATTCCCGAACTGAATGGCGTTAATGTGTTGATCATACTTTGCCCCGGCATCGCCGTAGATACCCTTCCCATCACCTTTATGCGTAATGTTATCGTTGATATAACGTCCCCAGGCCCGTGATTCTCTGGCACACCACAGCGTAAGATCCTCCTCGCAGGGCATAGATGCTGTCGGTGTTACATCACTGTTGTTCAGACCATAAAAACCGGTACGTTCATAAAAGTTGCTCATCATCGCCATATTAGTCCCTGCGACAATCAGCGGCGTGGCTGCCGCCACCGAGACACCCGGACGCCATACCGGCGTACCGGGATTTGGCGAACCTGGGTTTTGCGAATCCGGGTTTGGCGAACCGGGTTGATCAGAGGTGAGATACCAGTTATCAGCCGCACTGCCATCACTGGCGCCACGCAGCAGGGAGTAGCGATATGCCCCGCCATAAACAGGGCTGCTCAGCCGGAAAGCATCGGCAGCAGTCGTTCCGTTATTGGTGGTCTCCACCAGCAGAATACCGTTCCCTTGCGTTGGTGCCCCCGTATTGCTGACATTATTAACCGCCAGGTTAGTACTCCCGGTTGCAGCGCCACCGTTTACAATAATGCGATCCGCTGTTCCGTTGCTGAGATCGGCATTCAGGCCGACCGTCCCGTTCTGCCCATTGAGATTTTTTACCGTGAGGGTGTTAGGTGTGAAAGTGCCACCTGTCGCACCCGGGAAATTAATATTTCCGGCAAGCGTCAGCGTATCCAGAACGTTCTGTCCCGCGGTACCGGTGACATTCCAGGTCGAGCCGCTTTCAATATTCATATCCAGTGGATCAACCCAACCCGTGAGGGTGGCATTGTTCTTCAGGTTCAGTATCGAGCCACTCTGGCCTGTCACATTGGTCGTTGCCGTGTTGCCCGAAAATGTCAGCGTCCCGGCATCAATATAGGTTCCGCCCGTCAGGCTGTATAAGCCGGAAAGTATCAGCTCCCCGCTTCCCTGTTTTCTCAACGTTCCTGAACCGCCGATCGCGCCATCTAGCGTGAGAGCATCACTACGGTTCACCACCAGCGCACTGTTGTTCGTCACATCACCTTTGATGCTCCCTTGCGTTCCACCATCACCCAGTTGCACTGTCCCATGGTTAATCAGGGTTCCCCCCGTCCAGGTGTTATCACCCGTCAGGATGGTAGTGCCTGCGCCTTCATTGCGGAATTGCCCCGTGCCAGTAATGACATTGTTTAGCTGCTGGACAGCGTTATTATTCAGCGTGAGCGTACCGTTATTGATGATATTACCGGCAATCGTTCCCGGGTTATCACCATTGCCAAGTTGCAACGTACCTTCGCTGATCGCTGTACCACCGGTATAGGAATGGGTACCCGTCAGGGTGAGTATTCCGCTGCCGGTCTTTGTTAAACCGCCATCGCCCGTCAGGACAGATGAAATAAGGATTGCATTGCCGCTGGTATCAATGGTGCCACCACCGCCACTCAGGGTTATGCCATCGGTCGCGGTAAGTGCCGCCGCGCCAGCATAGCGCAGGGTACCGTTATCCAGCGTCAGGTTGCTGAGCCTGGAATCCTCCGTGACGTTCCAGGAAGAGCCACTGCCGAGCGTCAGATTTGTCGTGCCGCCTTCTGCCGTCTGCACTCGCCCGGTTAACTGTGAATTATTGTCCGCCACCACGCGGGTTGTGCCCGTGCCAGCGGCGTTAATCACTGCCCCATTATCAGCGCTAAGACGGGTGTTTGTCAGCGTAATGGTCGCATCCCCGGCGGTAACCAGCACACCATCTTTATTGCTGCTCAGGACTGAATCGACAAAGGAAAAGCGGTTTTCTCCAGCGGCAGCGCTGTTATCAGCGCGAATAACGGCGGCGGCATCTGTACCCTCCACCGCGAGCTGGCTTTGATTCAGTGACAGATTTCCAAGCCCCGCCCCCCAGACACCCCATGCAGTATCTGCCGTGAGTGTGCCAGTTGAGGCCCCTGAAAGGGTAACCGTCCCGTTTCTGTCGGCCCTGACGAGATAGCCGGAAGGGGCCTGCGCAGTCAGGTTTGCATTCCCGGTGATGTTAATTGTCCCGGATTGGGTTGCCCAGAGACCGTTTGCCGCCCCACCGTCAGAGCGGATCTGTAAATTCATATCGTTTAATTGTACCCGGGCAGCATCCTCGCCCGACAGACTGGCACCGGCTACCACGCCAAAAAAGTTTCCGCTTCCGTCGTAATTTAAATTCGTCGTTCCGCTGCCCGTAATGCTGCTGCTGAATTGCGAGACAATACCGAAGGAGGTGCCCGATGCCGGGTTTTCACCCGTACCCGCATTCAGTTCAGCATTTTCCATCGTTATATGGGCGCCAGCGTTAGCCGATAACAGGGCACCACTGTTAGCCCCGGCATTAGTGACCCGGTAATCCCCCGTTAATTCCACATCGCTATGCCAGTTAGCACTAATACCCGGGCTATCTATTCCCCCAAGAACCATATCGCTTGTATTTATGGACAAATCTCTGGCCTTAAACTGCGGGCGAGGGTCATTCGCGTCTGTCGATCCATTTAGCAGGATCCCAAGAGCTTTACCGGAAGCGCTGATGGTGGTTCCGGTTCCAAGATTTACGTCCGAGCCACTGTTTATAATAATCACATTATTATTTAATCCATCAGCCGTACCGGTGCCAGTCACGGTAATGGCGACTCCACCATCCGGTACCGAAACGCCCCCTCCATTTTCGGCGCGAATCGCGGACGCATCGCTGTCCGTCACGGTGATGGTGTCTCCGCTCAGGAACACTCTTGGTATATCCGGATCGTCGCTGATAACGGTATCCGTATAGTCCTCTGCCCGAACGTGGCTTGTCAGAGAAGCGGAAATAAGTAATGCAAGCAAACTCACTTTTATATGTAAACGAGGATTATATGTATTAGGTGCAACAGAATGCGGGAACGTCTGAACAGGCGTTGCAGGACATATTAATGTATCCATGGTTTCACCGATAAGAGATATGATTCAATCTAATTTTTACCGAAGATTTCTGGATTTCAAGGAGAGTAAAATTATATTTTTAAATATACCTATAAAGCCCAGGGAAATTAACCTCCGTATTATTGACTGGTTTTTCAAACGTGGCCGGAATAAATATAACGATTAACCCAGCCACGCCGTTATAAATTAATGTTTGATCATGACATGCCGCACGACCGTATAATCCTCAAGCCCGTACACCGACATATCTTTGCCGTAGCCGGATAACTTCATGCCGCCGTGCGGCATTTCGCTCACCAGCATAAAGTGGGTATTCACCCAGGTGCAGCCGTACTGCAGGCGCGCGCTCAGGCGATGGGCACGGCCCACGTCTTTGGTCCAGACCGATGACGCCAGGCCGTACTGCGAATCGTTCGCCCAGGCCAGCACCTGCGCCTCGTCGTCAAATTCAGTAACGCTCACTACCGGGCCAAACACCTCTCGCTGAACAATGGCGTCGTCCTGCTTTGCCCCCGCCAGCAGGGTTGGCTGGAAGTAGTAGCCCGCCCCCTCTTTTTTGCTCCCGCCCGTGACGACGCGAATATGGCCGAGCGCTTTCGCCTCATCGACGGCCTGACAGACGCGTGAAAGATGGGCAGCCGAGCTGAGCGGTCCCAGTTCGGTAGAGGCATCGTCCGGGACACCCATTTTAAGGCTGGCAACCGCTGCGCCCAGCTTTTCCACCAGTTGGGCATAGATGCCCTTCTGAGCATAAATACGACAGGCCGCCGTACAGTCCTGCCCGGCATTGTAGAACCCAAACGTCCGCACCCCTTCGACAACCGCATCCAGGTCGGCATCATCAAACACGATAACCGGCGCTTTACCACCCAGCTCCATATGGGTGCGTTTAATGGAGGACGCGGTATGGCCGATGATATGTTCCCCGGTAGCAATTGACCCGGTCAGTGAGACCATACGAACTTTCTCATGGCCGGTAAGCGGGTCGCCCACCGTTTTACCGCGACCAAACAGGACGTTCAGAACGCCTGCCGGGAAGATATCTTTTGCCATCTCTCCCAGCTTCAGCGCAGTCAGCGGTGTGATTTCTGAGGGCTTAATCACCACGCAGTTCCCTGCCGCCAGCGCGGGGGCCAGCTTCCAGGCCGCCATCATCAGCGGGTAGTTCCAGGGGGCAATAGAGGCAACCACGCCCACCGGATCGCGGCGGATCATAGACGTGTGCCCGTCAAGATACTCTCCGGCTGCCAGCCCGTTCAGACAGCGGGCGGCCCCGGCAAAGAAACGGAAAATGTCGACCACTGCCGGAATTTCATCGCCCAGCACGCAGTGCAGCGGCTTGCCGCAGTTGAGGGATTCGAGCCGTGCAAAGTCCTCCCCATGCGCTTCAATCGCATCCGCCAGCTTCAGCAGGCACTCGGCGCGGGTTTTCGGCGTGGTTTGCCCCCATGCCGCAAATGCACGGTCGGCCGCCTGAACCGCCGCGTCGACCTGTGCCGCTGACGCTTCAGCAATCTCCAGCAGCACCTCTCCGGTGGCCGGGTTATACACCGGCTGTTTTTCTCCCTCTCCGGTTACCAGCTTTCCCTCTATCAGCAGTTGTGTTTGCATAGCATTGTCCTGTTGAAATCACTGTTATTTCCCGCTGCAGGCGATGTTCTCGCCGTCGCGGGTTAGCCACCAGGCTCCCAGAATGGGGATAGTTGTCACCAGCATCACCAGCAGTGCTACGACGTTGGTGACCGGCACGTCGCGCGGACGCCCGAGCTGATTGAGCAACCACAGCGGTAACGTGCGCTCGTGTCCCGCCGTAAACGTTGTGACGATTATCTCGTCAAACGACAGGGCAAACGCCAGCATTCCCCCGGCCAGCAGCGCGGAACCCAGATTGGGCAGCACCACATAGCGGAAGGTTTGCCATCCGTCGGCCCCGAGATCCATCGACGCTTCCACCAGGCTCCAGGAGGTGCGTCTGAACCGGGCAATCACGTTGTTAAACACCACCACCACGCAGAAGGTGGCGTGCCCAACCACGATGGTAAAGAATCCCGGCTCCAGGTTGATTGTTTTGAAGGCCGTCAGCAGCGCCAGGCCGGTGATGATCCCCGGTAACGCAATCGGCAGCAGCAGCAACAGCGATATCGCGTTCTTACCAAAAAACTCGCTTCGCCACAGCGCCGCTGCAGCAAGCGTGCCAAGCACGAGGGCTATCGCGGTGGATAACGCTGCAATCTGAAGTGACAACGTCACGGATTCAATAATATCGCCGCGCCCCGCCGCCGCGCTAAACCACTTCAGCGTCAGCCCCTGCGGCGGAAAGCTGAAGGCCGCGTCTTCGGTATTAAAGGCATAGGTCGCGATAATCAGCAGCGGGAAGTGCAGGAAGATAACCCCTCCCCAGGCGGCCACTTTCAGGAACAGCGGTGCGCGTTCAGAGTGCATCGAATGCTCCCAGACGCTTCACGAACGCCAGATAGAGTGAAATCAGCACGATGGGCACCAGCGTGAACGCGGCGGCCATGGGCATATTGCCAATGGCCCCCTGCTGCGAGTAGACCATGTTACCGATGAAATAGCCCGGCGGGCCTACCAGCTGCGGAACGATGAAATCCCCCAGCGTCAGGGAAAAAGTGAATATTGAGCCTGCCGCAATACCCGGGATCGCCAGCGGCAGAACGACGTAGCGAAAGGTCTGGCGCGGGCGCGCGCCGAGGTCAGCTGAGGCCTGCAGCAGCGAGGCAGGCAGACGTTCCAGCGCCGCCTGGACCGGCAGGATCATAAACGGCAGCCAGATATAGACGAAGACCAGAAACCGTCCCAGCCCGGAGGTGGACAAGGTGTTGCCGCCAATCGCGGGTAGCGTAAGGATCGAGGTCAGGATCGGCTCCAGCCCCATATGATTAAGAAACCACTGCGCCACCCCGTCCTTCGCCAGCAGCAGCGTCCAGGCGTAGGCTTTGACGATGTAGCTTGCCCACATAGGCAGCATCACGGCGATATAGAAGAATGCTTTCCACCTGCCGCGGGTGTATCGCGCCATGTACCAGGCCATCGGGAATGCCAGGATGGCGCTGGCAATCGTCACCGCAATCGCCATCGTCAACGTGCGCAGGATAATGTCGTAGTTTGCCGGGTTGAAGAGCGCCTGAATGTTCGCCAGGGTCAGATCCGGCGTGACGGCCATGGTGAAATCGTCAAAGGTGTAAAACCCCTGCCACAGCAGGGTAAGAAGCGATCCCAGATAGACGATGCCAAACCACATTAGCGGCGCGAGCAGGAGCAGGAACAGGCCGAGCGACGGTTTACGCCAGAACAGAGCCGTCACGCGGCTTACGCGGCTGCAGGAGGCGGGAGGATGCGCAACGCTCATAGCCATTTCACCTCTCCTCGTGCAGGCGAACCATCGCCTCGCGTGACCACGACGCCGTGACCGCCTGCCCCGGCGCAATGCCGCTCAGCGGCGAGGTTTCACTGAGGTTGGCCTGGCTTACCAGCAGTTTGGCACCGTCGGCGAGCTTCAGCTCCAGCCGCGTGGCGGCCCCCTGATACTGAACGGCCTGCACGACGCCCTGAACCTGAACGTCTCCGCCCTCATTAAGGCGAATATGTTCCGGACGCAGGGAATAGCTGCCTTCCATGCCGCATATTTTCTGCGCCAGACCCGCATCGAAGACGTTAGCGGTGCCGACAAAACCGGCGACAAACGGCGTGCGCGGACGCATGTAGAGATCGCGCGGGGTGTCCACCTGCTCGATGCGCCCGTTATTGAACACCGCGACCCTATCTGACATGGAAAGGGCCTCGCCCTGATCGTGGGTGACAAAAATAAAGGTGATACCGAGTTCCTGTTGAAGCTTCTTCAGCTCGAACTGCATCTGTTCCCGCAGCTTGAGATCGAGCGCGCCTAACGGCTCGTCGAGTAGCAGGACGCGCGGTTCATTCACCAGCGCCCGGGCAATGGCAACACGCTGGCGCTGGCCGCCGGAAAGCTGCGAAGGCTTGCGGGCGACGGCAAAGCTCAGGCCCACTTTTTCCAGCGCAGCACGGGCCTGCGCATGGCGTTTTTTCTTGTCGATGCCTTTGACCATCAGCCCGTAGGCGACGTTATCGAGGATCGACATATGTGGGAACAGCGCGTAGTCCTGAAAGACGGTGTTCACGTCCCGCTCCCAGGGAGGCAGTTCGCTCGCCTCTTTACCGAAGATTGAAATCGTGCCGCCGGACAGCTGTTCAAAACCGGCAATCAGACGCAGGCAGGTGGTTTTGCCGGAGCCCGAAGGCCCCAGCATGGAGAAAAATTCCCCGTCACGAATCGCAATGGTGACCCCATCCACCGCCCGCACGTCGCCGTACAGCCGTGAAACATTGTTAAACTCTACTGCGTACGTCATGTTCAGCTCCCGGACGATTAACGGCCGCCCATAATGGCGATGTAATCCTGCGTCCAGCGGCTGTAAGGTACATATTTACCGCCTTCCGCGATGGGGGTTTTCCAGAACATGATTTTGTCAAAATAGTTATAGCCATTGGTTTCGCAGCCCTTGTCGCCCAGCAGCGTACTGGCCTTACATCCTTCAGCCACGACGGGCAGCGAGCCAAACCATGCCGCCAGATCGCCCTGCACTTTCGGCGTGAGCGACCAGTTCATCCATTTGTAGGCGCACATCGGGTGTTTTGCCTGCGCGTGCAGCATGGTGGTATCCGCCCAGCCGGTTACCCCTTCTTTCGGGAAGACGGTGGCAACGGGCTGGTTTTCAGCCTTCAGGGCATTCGCCTGATACGGCCAGGCGCTGGAGGCTACGACGCCTTCGTTTTTGAAGTCGCTCATCTGGACGGTGGTGTCATGCCAGTAGCGGTGGATCAGCGCATGCTGGTCGCGAAGCACCTTGAGCACGGCGGCATACTGTTGTTCAGTGAGCTGGTACGGGTCGCTAATACCCAGCTGCGGCTGCGTGGCTTTAACGAACAGCGCGGCATCGGCGATATAAATCGGGCCGTCGTACGCCTGCACGCGTCCCTGATTGGTTTTACCGTCCGGCAGATCCTGTTTGGTAAAGACTACGCTCCAGCTGTCCGGCGGCGTCGGGAAGGTTTTGGTGTTGTACATCAGCAGGTTTGGCCCCCACTGATACGGCGTGCCATAGACCTTGCCGCCTACGTTAAACCACTCGCCCTTCACGATGCGCGGGTCGAGGGTTTTCCAGTTAGGGATAAGCTCGGGGTTAATCGGCTGAACGCGTTTGCCCATGATCAGGCGCAGGGAGGCGTCACCTGAGGCGGTGACCAGGTCATATCCGCCTTTTGCCATCAGGCTGACCATTTCATCGGACGTGGCCGCCGTTTTGACGTTGACCGCGCAGCCGGTCTCTTTTTCAAACTGGGTGACCCAGTCATAATTTTTATCCGTCTGTCCGCGTTCGATGTATCCCGGCCAGGCGATAATATCCAGTCGACCTTCCCCGTCTCCGATGGCCTTTGGTGGTTCTGCGGCTTGCGCGGTCATGATAGTCATGCCGAGCGCGCACAGGCTGCTGCGGGCAAATTTTTTGCTCATAAGGGTTACTCCTGTCGCAATGAAATTTAGCGGCAGCCGTGCCGTAAAAATATCTCCCTTATTAAACGTAGACCGCACGTATGCGCCGCACCGTTCGGCTTAAGGAAATTTCATCAAGGTGTGACCGAGGACGCATTCCCCGTTAACTGGATTATAGACAAGGAGTTAGACGCGAAGGCCGGTATGCAGATTTCATATGATATGGCACCGAAAAATATTCGCCGTGCCGTCATCAGGATAAGAAATGATTATTTAAATAACGAGGGAAGGATTATTCCAGCATCGTGCTAATTAATTTACCTAACTGAATGACCGCCTGCTCTTCCCGCTCGCCCCATGCCCAGGACGTATTAAAGCGGAAGAACGGCGTCCACGCGTCAGAGGTGGAAAACATCTTTCCAGGCGCAATGCTGATGTGGTGCGTTAAGGCCTTTTCGCTGAGCAGGCCCGCGTCCAGCTGCGCCGGAAGTTCCAGCCATAAAAAGTAGCCGCTGTCGTTGTGGTGAATTTTGACGCCGGCAGGCATATGGCGCAGAAGTGACTGCCAGGCCTGCTGTTTCCGCTCGGCGAGCGTGCGTCGCAGGCGGCGCAGATGGGCGTCGTAGCGCTTGGTCGCCAGGTAGTCCACCAGCGCCAGCTGCATGGGAGAACTGGTTGATAAGGTGCTCATCAGCTGCAGCTGCTGAATGCGTCGCGCGTGTTTTCCTGCCGCCACCCAGCCGATGCGAAAACCGGCCACCAGGCATTTTGAAAAGGACGAGCAGTGCAGCGTCATCTCCTCCCGGTCCCAGGCTTTCGCCGGAAGGGGTTTTTCCCGGCCAAAATAGAGCTCGCTGTAGACATCGTCCTCGATCAGGGTGACGTTGTTCTTCGTCAGGAGCGCGACCAGACGCGCTTTTTTCTCTGCGCTCAGCGTAAAGCCAAGCGGGTTTTGGCCGTTAGTCATGAGCCAGCAGGCTTTTACCGGGTAATCGTTCAGCGCCTGTTCCAGCGCATTCAGGTCGATACCCTCCCGCACGTCTGTGGCGACCGACAACGCTTTTAGCTTAAGGCGCTCCAGCGCCTGCAGCGCGCCGTAGAAACAGGGGTTTTCGACAATCACCCAGTCTCCTGGCTCTGTCACCGCCTGCAAACTCAGGTTCAGGGCTTCAAGGGCGCCTGCGGTAATGACAATTTCGTCCGGCGAGATGTTCATCCCCTGTTGCGCGTAGCGGCGCGCAATGGCGTGACGGAGTTCAGCGTTACCGGGCGGCAGGTTCTCAATCACGCTCATTGCGGTAGCGGTTTTACTGACGTTTGCCAGCGAGCGGTTGAGCTGCTGAAGCGGGAAAAGTCGGGGGTCGGGAAAGGCGGAAGCGAAAGGAACAACGGACGGATCGCGGCTGGCCTGTAAGACCTCGAAGATATAGGTGTTGATATCTACCGCTTCATCACGCATCACCTGGGCAGGCGGCGCAGGCTGTTGTGCGGTCGGGCGCGAGGCAACGTAATAGCCCGACTGCGGCCTGGCGACAATGCGCCCCTGGCTTTCCAGCATCTGATACGCGTGGCCAACGGTCATAAAGCTCATGCCGCTGCTTGCCACCTGCTCTCGCAGGGAAGGCAGCTTATCGCCCGGCAGCCATACGCCAAGCTCAATCTGCGAGATAATTTGTTGCGCCAGACGCTGGTATTTTTTCATCAGATTCTCCTTATTGCCGACAGTGTATATCAGCAGGAGAAAAAGAGAAGATTTTGCTAACTGTTATAGTCTGGAAGATGAATTACTTACGGTATTCGGTCACGTGGCTCTGAGCAGAGCGTGCGGCGGCCAGGTGGTCGAGCGTAATCATCGGCGATTTGCAAAAAATGCATTTCGCGCCAAACGGGTTTTTCTCAGACACGTCAAAGGCTGAGGTACGGTACTGCGAACCATGGCAGCATGGGCAGCGAAAATGGATATAAGAAGTCATAGGATTCTCCTGAAACGTAAAAACGTAAATTACTAATGGGCCGATTGGGCATAATGGTTTTAAACAAAACTAATCGGAATGTAGATAAAGACCCAAGAGAGGCTGCGGAGAGGCACAACGTGATGAGAACTGCTTTATAAAACTACGTCAGATATTTATTTGGACTCAAAACCAGATGACCATTAACGCACGGCGCAGACGACAAGGCAAGCGGTTTTATGCGTAAAAATCATAAAAATACAGTTTTTATTCAGAAACACTAAGGCTGGCACTAACTATAGGTTCAGTCAATCGCAAGTAAAACACTTATAAATCAATGAAATATAAATATTTTACATGACACTTTTTGCCTAATAACCTTCACTCACAGGGAGTATTAACATTCGTTAAACACGAATTGTTAATGAAAAAAGGAGTTTGATATGGCCATTCCAGCATACCTTTGGCTGAAAGATGATGGCGGCGCAGATATCAAAGGCGCTGTTGATGTACAAGATCGGGAAGGAAGTATTGAGGTGTTGGGATTCGGTCATGGACTGCATCTACCGACAGATAACATGACGGGGAAAATTACTGGTACCCGTATTCATACAGCTCTCGTTTTTGAGAAGGAATTCGACAGTTCAAGTCCCTATCTCTACAAAGCCGTTGCAAAAGGTCAGACGCTGAAAGGGGCTGAATTTAAATGGTATAAGATCAACGATTCCGGGCAGGAAGTTGAATACTTCAATATGCAGCTAGAAAATGTCAAAGTCGTCTCTATATGTCCACTCATGCATGACATTAAAAACCCGGCAACGGAGAAGCATAACCATCTGGAAAGTATCGCCCTGCGTTACGAAAAAATAACATGGAAACACTGCGACGGTAATATTATTTTTTCTGACGAGTGGAAAGACAGATGATTCGGTGCACTTTTCATTTGAATGGCTATCAGCTTTCCACTTTGAGTTGCCCCGGCTTAGGCTTTTTCCCCGCGTATTCTGGAAATTCGGGGCATAACAGAAATAATCCTAATGCCGTTGCGACTCCTGAGGTGGGCCCCTTACCCCCAGGACTCTATTATATCGTGAAACGTCCACGAGGCGGTTTTGGTACTCACTGGCATGACGCAATTAAAGGGTTAGAAAGCGGATCAAACCGTGACTTTTGGTTTGCTCTTTACCGCCACGATACTCACATTGACGACAGAACTTTTATCAATAATGTTGAGCGTGGTTCTTTCCGGTTACACCCGGCGGGACAGTCTGGGATTAGCAATGGATGTATTACGTTGCCAAATCACTCCCATTACAGAATTCTGATGCATGGTCTACTGGCATCCGGCACGTTTAAAGTTACTGCTGGGTTAGATGCACTTGGAACAATACAGGTATATTGATGAATGCAAAAAAGCATACCCTGACCTGGGTTGTTGAAACATTGATGCTGTTTGTTATTTACTCACTTGTATGTTACTTCATGCCTGATGTATTACTTTATCATCTCTTCACCAGCCATTTTGGCTTTATGACTGAACTTGAATGGAGTGAAAGCTATACACTGTTGCTTTTCATCCTCTCATTTTTGCTCAATACCATGTTGATTTACCTCTGGGCATTACGAAAATGAACCTCCCTTGGGCGGAAATATTGCCGCCCGGCAATATAAAGCAAAGGCAGGCAAGAAAACTGTTATAGATAAATAACCCAGGTCTGTCTCTGCAACCCAGCGCTGGCGCGGCTTAGAATGGCATCGACATAATTACATCGCGGAGTTTTGCATGTTTGGTTTAGATGCTTTTCACCTTGCACGGATACAGTTTGCCTTCACCGTATCCTTTCACATTATTTTCCCGGCCATCACCATCGGCCTGGCAAGCTATCTTGCCGTGCTCGAAGGGCTGTGGCTGAAAACAAAAAATCCGGTCTGGCGCTCGCTGTACCATTTCTGGTCGAAGATTTTCGCCGTCAACTTTGGCATGGGCGTGGTCTCCGGGCTGGTGATGGCCTACCAGTTTGGCACCAACTGGAGCGGCTTTTCACAGTTTGCGGGCAGCATTACCGGCCCGCTGCTGACCTATGAAGTGCTTACTGCCTTCTTCCTCGAAGCCGGGTTCCTCGGCGTGATGCTGTTCGGCTGGAATAAAGTGGGGCCAGGTCTGCACTTCTTCTCCACCTGCATGGTGGCGCTGGGCACCATTATCTCCACCTTCTGGATCCTCTCCTCGAACAGCTGGATGCAGACCCCGCAGGGCTACGAGATCGTCAATGGTCAGGTCGTGCCGGTGGACTGGTTCGCTGTGGTATTTAACCCCTCCTTCCCCTACCGCCTGCTGCATATGTCGATTGCGGCATTCCTGAGTAGCGCCCTGTTTGTCGGTGCATCTGCGGCATGGCACCTGCTGCGCGGAAATAATACCCCCGCCATCCGGGCGATGTTTTCGATGGCGCTATGGATGACGCTGGTTGTCGCCCCCCTCCAGGCCCTGGTTGGCGATATGCACGGGTTGAACACCTTAAAGCACCAGCCCGCCAAGATTGCCGCCATTGAAGGCCATTGGGAAAACCCGCCGGGCGAGCCTACCCCCCTGCTGCTGTTTGGCTGGCCGGATATGGAGCAGGAGCGCACTCGCTTTGGACTGGCGATCCCGGCGCTGGGTAGTCTTATCCTGACGCACAGCCTGGATAAACAGGTCCCTGCGCTCAAAGAGTTTCCAAAGGAGGATCGTCCTAATTCCACCATCGTTTTCTGGTCGTTCCGCATTATGGCGGGCTTAGGGATGCTGATGCTGCTGCTTGGGGTAGCGGCGCTCTGGCTGCGTTATAAAAAGCGGGTTTATTCTTCACGTCCGTTCCTGTGGTTTGCGCTGCTGATGGGACCATCCGGGCTGATTGCCATTCTGGCCGGATGGGTCACCACCGAAGTGGGCCGCCAGCCGTGGGTGGTTTATGGGCTTCAGCGAACGAAGGATGCGGTTTCTGCCCATGGCGATCTGCATATGAGCGTGAGCCTGCTGGCCTTCTTCGTCGTCTACACCTCGGTATTCGGCGTGGGCTACAGCTATATGGTGCGCCTCATCCGAAAAGGGCCACAGCCGTATGAATCATTCGCCACCGAGGCCGACGGACGCCCGACGCGCCCGCTTTCTGCCGTCACAACTGAACAGAAGGAGCAGCCATAATGGGTATCGATCTTTCCATTATCTGGTTTGTCATCATCGTCTTTGCCACGCTGATGTATATCGTCATGGACGGGTTTGATCTGGGGATCGGTATTCTGTTCCCGGCAACGCAAAACGCCGACGATCGCGACGTGATGGTCAACAGCGTCGCGCCGGTCTGGGACGGCAATGAGACCTGGCTGGTGCTAGGCGGTGCTGCCCTGTTCGGCGCGTTTCCGCTGGCCTATGCGGTGATCGTTGATGCCCTCACTATTCCGCTGACGTTAATGCTGATCGGACTTATTTTTCGCGGTGTGGCATTTGAGTTTCGCTTTAAAGCCACGCCGGCCCACCGTCCTTTCTGGGATAAGGCGTTTATTGGCGGTTCCGTTCTGGCGACCTTTACCCAGGGCGTGACGGTGGGTGCCGTCATTAACGGCTTTACCGTGACTGGCAGGGCCTATACCGGCGGCCCCTTCGACTGGTTTACCGCGTTCAGCCTGTTTTGCGGCGCGGGTCTGGTGGTGGCCTACGCGCTGTTAGGCTCGACCTGGCTGGTGATGAAAAGCGAAAACGCGCTGCAGCAGCGGATGCGTGAGGTGTCGAAAACGCTGTTAATCGTGCTGCTGGCGTTTATCGCGGCGATCAGCCTCTGGACGCCTCTGGCGCACCCGGCCATCGCGGCGCGCTGGTTTACGCTGCCGAATCTGTTTTATCTGCTGCCGGTCCCTGCCCTGGTCGTCATGTTTAGCCTCTACCAGTGGCGCTGCCTGAGTAATCCTGATAGCCATACTCGTCCGTTTATTCTGACGCTGGGGCTGATTTTCCTCGGCTTTAGCGGGCTTGGGATCAGCATCTGGCCGCATATCATACCGCCGTCAATCACCCTGTGGCAGGCCGCCGCCCCGACGCAAAGCCAGGGCTTTATGCTGGTGGGCGCGCTGTTGATCATTCCCGTCATTCTGGTCTACACCTTCTGGAGCTACTACGTCTTTCGCGGCAAAGTTCAGCCTGGGGAGGGTTATCACTGATGCAACAACCTGTCTGGAAAAGATTGCTGTGGCTGGCCATTATCTGGGGCGGCAGCGTACTGGCGCTGGCAGCGGTCAGTATGCTCTTCCGTATGCTGATGACGGCTGCCGGGTTTAAATCTCATTAAACTTCATTCCGGGCAGCCCTGCGTTGCCCGGCACCACCCCGCACTTTCAGATAAACCCCATTAACGCACCGCAGAGTATCGTTACACTGGTAAAAGATTCACAGAATTTATAATTTGAGAAGAAAAATGAAAAAGCTCATCGCGTTAAGTGTTATCAGCCTTGTCCTTAGCGGCTGCGTTAATCCTGGCAAAGCATCCGTTCAGCCGGATCAGCTGAAGAGCCACCGTTTTGTACTGGAAAACGTGGACGGCAAAGCCGTGAAGGGGATGACCGCGCAGCCTGAGATCGCTTTTAACGCGCTTCCCGATATTAGCCTCGTTGATAACATTAGCGTTTCCGGCCAGATGTGTAACCGCTTCAACGGGCAGGGAAAGCTGTCCGAAGGTGAGCTAAAAGTTAAAACGCTGGCGATGACTCGCAAACTTTGTACCGAACCGCAGCTTAACGAGCTGGATCAGGCCATCGGCGACATGCTGCGCAAAGGGGCGCAGGTCGACCTGACTGAAGACCAGCTGACGCTGGCGACGGCCGATAAGACGCTGATGTTTAAGCGCGCGGAATAATCAGTAGCTACCGCAGCTTCCAACGGCAAGCGACTGTTCACTGCAGCGTTTGCCGTTTGGCAAGGCGCACATCCCGATAGCCGAACCGTCAAGCTGGCGGGCAACGGACAGCGAGCCGCCAATCATGGCACAGTTGGCCTGGCCTGAACTGGACATTGCCGCTTTCATTCCCGGCGCCACGTGGGCCGCCGTGGCCTGCTGAACAGGTTCACTGCTGCATGCCGACAACAATAACGCGGCACACCCTACCCAAAATGCTGAACGCATGCTCTTTTCCCCGTAAATAGTGCGAAACCTAAGCATAATAGGCATCACATCCCGTGTCGTCGAGAGCGGAAGTGCGTATTTATGCGCTACTGAAACAATTTCTCGCAATTTTTTCGCCCTAAGTTTGATCTAACCATTGATGGTGAGAATACCGAGGACACAAAAGCGAAAATCGTAAAACCCCCTGTTTGCTAGACTACAGAGATAATATTCAGGGCTGGTCGCCTTATGACAGCCTCTCTGTTTTTGCGCAATGTAAGGGTGTCGTCCTATGCAAACTATTGACGGTAATGGTGCAGTTGCCTCAGTCGCGTTTCGCACCAGTGAAGTTATCGCCATCTATCCGATCACGCCAAGCTCTACCATGGCCGAGCAGGCGGATGCCTGGGCGGGGAACGGGTTAAAAAACGTCTGGGGCGATGTCCCGAGAGTGGTTGAAATGCAGTCCGAAGCGGGAGCAATTGCCACGGTCCACGGTGCACTGCAAACCGGCGCGCTCTCCACGTCGTTTACCTCCTCTCAGGGATTGTTGTTAATGATCCCAACGCTGTACAAACTCGCCGGTCAACTGACCCCCTTCGTCCTGCACGTCGCGGCGCGTACTGTGGCCACCCACGCACTCTCTATTTTTGGCGATCACTCCGACGTGATGGCCGTGCGTCAGACCGGCTGCGCGATGCTGTGCGCCAGCAGCGTTCAGGAAGCCCAGGACTTTGCTTTAATTTCGCATATCGCCACGCTTAAAAGCCGCGTTCCGTTTATTCACTTCTTTGATGGTTTCCGTACGTCTCACGAGATCAACAAAATCGTCCCGCTGGCGGACGAGACTATCCTGGATCTGCTGCCGCAGGCGGAAATCGACGCGCATCGCGCCCGCGCCCTGAATCCGGAGCACCCGGTTATCCGCGGGACTTCGGCAAATCCGGATACTTATTTTCAGTCCCGTGAGGCCACAAACCCGTGGTACAACGCGGTTTATGACCATGTCGAGCAGGCAATGAACGACTTTGCCGCCGCAACCGGACGCGAGTACAAACCGTTCGAATACTACGGCCACCCGCAGGCCGAGCGCGTGATTGTGCTGATGGGTTCTGCTATCGGCACCTGTGAAGAGGTCGTTGACGAGCTGCTGGCCCGCGGCGAAAAGGTCGGCGTGCTTAAAGTGCGTCTCTACCGTCCGTTCTCGGCTAAACATCTGCTCGCTGCGCTGCCAGAAAGCGCGCGTACCGTGGCGGTGCTCGATCGAACCAAAGAGCCGGGCGCACACGCGGAACCGCTCTATCTGGACGTGATGACCGCCCTCGCTGAAGCCTTTAATAACGGCGAACGTGAAACGCTACCGCGCGTTATCGGCGGTCGTTATGGCCTGTCTTCCAAAGAGTTCGGGCCGGACTGCGTGCTGGCCGTGTTTAACGAGCTAAGGGAAGCAAAACCCAAGCCGCGCTTTACGGTGGGTATTTATGATGACGTGACGAATCTTTCCCTGCCCTTACCGGAAAATACCCTGCCCTCGACCGCTAAACTTGAGGCGCTGTTCTACGGTCTGGGCAGCGATGGCAGCGTCTCGGCGACCAAAAACAACATCAAGATCATCGGCAATTCAACGCCGTGGTACGCGCAGGGTTACTTCGTCTACGACTCCAAGAAAGCCGGCGGTCTGACCGTTTCTCACCTGCGCGTCAGCGAGCAGCCTATCCGCTCTGCCTACCTTATTTCTCAGGCCGACTTTGTTGGCTGCCATCAGCTGCAGTTTATCGACAAGTACCAGATGGCTGAGCGCCTGAAGCCCGGCGGTATCTTCCTGCTCAACACGCCTTACAGCGCCGATGAGGTCTGGGCGCGCCTGCCGCAGGAAGTACAGACGGTGCTGAACCAGAAAAAAGCCCGTTTCTATGTCGTCAACGCGGCGAAAATTGCCCGTGAATGTGGCCTGGCCGCGCGTATCAATACCGTGATGCAGATGGCCTTCTTCCATCTGACCAATATCCTGCCGGGCGACAGCGCGCTGGTGGAACTGCAGGGGGCCATCGCCAAAAGCTACAGCAGCAAGGGCCAGGAGCTGGTAGAGCGTAACTGGCAGGCTCTGGCGCTGGCGCGCGAGTCACTGTTCGAGGTGCCGCTGCAGCCGGTAAATGACGCCAGCCCGAATCGCCCTCCGGTGGTCTCGGATGCGGCACCTGATTTCGTGAAAACCGTGACGGCCGCGATGCTGGCCGGGCTGGGTGACGCCCTGCCCGTCTCTGCGCTGCCGCCGGACGGAACCTGGCCGATGGGCACCACGCGCTGGGAAAAACGCAACATCGCCGAAGCGATCCCCATCTGGAAAGAAGAGCTCTGTACCCAGTGCAATCACTGCGTAGCGGCCTGCCCGCACTCGGCCATTCGGGCCAAAGTGGTGTCGCCGGAAGCGATGGAAGATGCCCCGTCCAGCCTGCACTCGCTGGATGTAAAATCCCGCGACATGCGCGGCCAGAAATACGTTCTGCAGGTCGCACCGGAGGACTGCACCGGGTGTAACCTGTGCGTTGAGGTCTGCCCGGCGAAAGACAGGCAGAACCCGGACATCAAGGCCATCAATATGATGTCGCGTCTTGAGCACGTTGAAGAAGAAAAAGTGAACTATGACTTCTTCCTGAACCTGCCGGAAATCGACCGCAGCAAGCTGGAGCGCATTGATATTCGTACGTCGCAGCTGATTACGCCGCTGTTCGAGTACTCCGGTGCCTGCTCCGGCTGCGGCGAAACGCCGTATATTAAGCTGCTTACCCAGCTGTACGGCGACCGGATGTTGATTGCCAATGCCACCGGCTGCTCATCGATCTACGGCGGTAATTTACCGTCCACGCCTTACACCACCGATGCGAATGGGCGCGGTCCGGCATGGGCAAACTCTCTGTTCGAAGATAACGCCGAGTTTGGCCTGGGCTTCCGCCTGACGGTTGACCAGCACCGCGCGCGCGTGATGCGCCTGCTGGAGCAGTTTGCCGGGCTGATCCCTGCCGAGCTCAATGCCGCACTACACGCTGACGCCACGCCCGAGGTGCGCCGCGAGCAGGTGGCCGAGCTGCGTCACGCCCTTCAGGGGGTGGCCGGGGCTGAACAGCTTCTGACCGACGCTGATGCCCTGGTCGAAAAATCGATCTGGCTGATTGGCGGCGACGGCTGGGCTTACGACATCGGCTTTGGCGGGCTGGATCACGTATTGAGCCTGACCGAAAACGTCAACATTCTGGTCCTGGATACGCAGTGTTATTCCAATACCGGTGGTCAGGCGTCGAAAGCCACGCCGCTGGGCGCCGTCACGAAATTCGGTGAGCACGGTAAACGCAAGGCGCGTAAGGATCTGGGCGTGAGCATGATGATGTACGGCCACGTTTACGTCGCGCAAATCTCGCTGGGCGCGCAGCTTAACCAGACGGTGAAAGCGATCCAGGAAGCGGAAGCGTATCCGGGTCCGTCGCTGATCATTGCCTACAGCCCGTGCGAAGAGCATGGCTACGACCTGGCTCTCAGCCACGATCAGATGCGTCAACTGACGGCCACCGGCTTCTGGCCGCTCTACCGGTTCGATCCGCGTCGTGCAGATGAGGGTAAATTACCGCTGGCGCTGGATTCACGTCCGCCGTCCGATGCCCTGGCAGAGACGCTAATGCAGGAGCAGCGCTTCCGCCGCCTGAATGCGCAGCAGCCTGAGGTGGCAGAGCAGCTCTGGCAAGACGCCGCCGCGGATCTGCAAAAACGGTATGACTTCCTGGCGCAGCTGGCAGGAAAAGCTGAAAAATCCACCAGCGACTAAACCCTATGCCCGGCTCGTCCGGGCATTTTTTTCCATAAAAAAAGCCCGATGTTTTCACATCGGGCTAATCCAGATAATTAATGAATCTCTCTTTAGTTTCCCAAAAGACATTCACGATAATTATGGATAAATAATCTTAAAGGCATATAACGGGGCAGAGATTACCTGATTTAACCGCTAATTAATAATTTTTATTTAATATGGTTTATTTTAACTCATTCATCAAGCAAATGACCATTTCCGCAGTTTTATCTGGTTTAGATTTTACTTAATTCGTAACAATTCTATTTTATTACTATTCCACAGGAGTGATCTAGCATGAGACAACTTTCTTATTCGGGAAGTTCAACAGGTAATCAAATAAAAACAACTGCAAAGGAATATCACTATGCAAAGAAAAGTACTGGCTCTGATGATTCCGGCTCTGTTAATGGCTGGCGCCGCGCATGCGGCAGAAATTTATAATAAAGACGGCAACAAACTGGATCTGTACGGAAAAGTGGATGGTCTGCACTATTTCTCCGATGATGCCTCTAAAGACGGCGATCAAACCTACATGCGTCTGGGTTTCAAAGGTGAAACGCAGATTAACGACATGATGACCGGCTACGCGCAGTGGGAATATAACATTCAGGCAAATAATACCGAAGGGTCTGATAACCAGTCCTGGACGCGTCTGGCCTTCGCGGGGGTCAAAGTGGGTGACTACGGTTCCTTCGATTATGGCCGTAACTACGGCGTACTGTACGACGTGGAAGGCTGGACCGATATGCTGCCTGAATTCGGCGGCGACTCTTACACCTATGCCGATAACTTTATGACCGGCCGCGCTAACGGCGTGGCAACCTACCGTAACACTGATTTCTATGGTCTGGTGCAGGGCCTGAACTTCGCGCTGCAGTATCAGGGTAACAATGAAGATGCCAGCAACAATCAGGAAGGCACCAACAACGGCCGCGACACGCGTCATGAGAATGGCGACGGCTTCGGTATTTCTACAACCTATGATTTCGGTATGGGGATCAGCGCCGGTGCCGCCTACGCCTCATCTGACCGTACCAACGACCAGGTTACGCATACCACTGCGGGCGGTGACAAAGCAGATGCCTGGACAGCTGGCCTGAAATATGACGCCAATAATATCTATCTGGCCGCCATGTATTCTGAAACCCGTAACATGACGCCTTATGGTGATAACACCGACGCCGTGGCGAATAAAACTCAGAACGTCGAAGTGACCGCGCAATACCAGTTCGATTTCGGTCTGCGTCCGGCAATTTCTTATCTGCAGTCAAAAGGTAAAGACCTGGGTAAAGGTCAGGGCGACCAGGACCTGGTGAAATATGCAGATGTAGGCGCAACCTACTATTTCAACAAAAACATGTCCACCTATGTTGATTATAAAATCAACCTGCTGGATGAAGATGACAGCTTCTACAAAAACAACGGCATCAGCACCGACGATGTCGTTGCATTAGGCCTGGTTTACCAGTTCTGATAGTCAGAGCCCGCAGCGTTATGCGGGCTCATTCTTTTTTGATTTTCGTCTCAAAAGAGCGCTTTATTTCGGTATTGTTGAGGATAAGTTGAAAGAAAACGGGTTAGACTGCGCGCATATCCCCTTCTTCACTAAGGATGATAGCGTTGTTTGGCCGCATATCCGTTACCATACTGACTCTTCTGGCGTGTTTATGGATGGCGTTGATCTTTGATTTTCGCGATATTGTCGGGCATCTCGGCACGCTGTTAAACCATCTGGATCGCCATTAACAGTTATTCCCAGAAAAAAGCCACCAGCTTTGCCGGTGGCGGTCATACGCATTTCGAGCGTTACTTTTTCACGGGTTGAGGTTTTTTATCCCCTGATTCGGGGGCCTCGCGCGGATCGTCTTTTTCAACACAGAGCATAATGTCTCCTGTTTCAGTTACCCACTTCCCACTATAGCCAGTGTGAACAGATCCTGGCCAGGCGGTAATCAACCTATATTGCTCTCTTTTTTGCGAAACGAGAGGTATCCAAAAACGCCGCTTTCACCATCGCTCGGATGGTTCACGCCGTCCATCACCGTCACTACGGGGAAATCAAACGGCGACACATTTTCAAAACAGGCCACATTGACGCCGTATTCATTTGGGTTAGAGCGACGCTGATGGAACGTGTATATCCCGCAGACCGAGCAGAAGAAATGCCGCGCAGTCCCCGTGTTGAAACGGTACTCCGTCAGCTTATCCTCACCTCTGGTTACGGTAATACCCGACAACGGTGCAGAGACCACAACTGCGCCCCGCATGCGGCAAAAAGAGCAACTGCAGCGCCGCGCAGTATTAAAACCGTCCGTGAGTTCGACGGTAAATGCCACCGCGCCACAATGGCACTGTGCATGACGAATATCTGTCATCGGTTAGACCCCTTTTCTCACCAACTCGGCGGCCTTAACGAAAACCTCATCTTCTACACCATCGCCTTTCTGCCTGCCGAGCCTGACCAGCTCTTCAACAATGCTGTCGCGATCGATCGGTCTCTGGGCGGAAACCAGCCCAATAACGGCGGCACCAATCGCCAGCCCCACTAATCCTGTTTGTTCGTCTTTGTTCTTCATACTCATGCTCCTGATACAACAAACAAGCGTAGCAGGATTTTTAAAAACGCAGCGTCAGGCAGTATTCACTGAATCGCTGTCAGCCCGACGCGCTGGCCGTACGAGAGCTCTAAGGTATTTCCATCGGGATCGGCAAAGAATACATAATACCCAACGGGATCGCCCAGATCTTCCGGTGCTTTCCGTAACGCTCCTTCTTCGATGGCCATCGCGGTTTTTCTGTCAATTTCTTCACGCGTGGCGCAGGCAATCCCAAGGTGGCCAAAATGCCCCAGCGGCGTATCGGTCACGTTGTCAGACTGCACCAGAACCAGCGCAAAAGGACGCGTATGGTCAGTTAGCCACGCCACTTTGCGGACATCGGGAAGATCGGGCTCACGCGAGTGGATGACCTCCATCCCGGCATATCGGCGGTAGAAAGCAACGCTCTTCTCCAGATCCCGGACCATAAACGCAACATGAGTGAATCCTACGTCAATGTCTTTCATTTTAAGATGTTACTCCTCTATTAACGTGTCGAAGCCATCTTAAAAGCTCAAGTTAACTTGAGGTCAACGGTGAATTTGTGCGGTCCTGCTGATGCTCAATTGGGGATGAAGGGATAAAAATAATACAGCCCCGCCGTAGCCGAGACGCTTACGACGACGCTCAGTAAAAACCAGGTTTTGAATGGCTGCTTCTGCGTTTTATGGCGAAAGAGCTGTTGGCCCACAATAGCGCCAGGCCACCCGCCAACAATGCCAAATACCAGTAACGTCCTCTCCGGTACCCTGCGCATCCCTTTCCGCGCAGCGGTTTTATCGGCGCCGTAAATCGCTATCGTCAGAACGTTAATCAGCAAGAACCACATGGCGCAGGGATACGCGGTAAAAACGCTGCCAGCTGCAGCGATGAGCAGGAGCAAAAAGCAAAAACGATTCAAAGTCATAGTGACAGCCACTGGACAGGTATGCGGATTTCGAAAGGCATTATACGCTTTCTTACGCATGTATCAGCCTGAGGCCATCTTTCGTCAAACAGACCCATTCAGCAACTCTATTATCCTGCGCCGTCTTCACACCCTCACCTGTCAGCGTTATGCGTCCCGCTCGGTGCGACGGCAGGAGCGGAATACCAGTTTTCTTTGGCGACCATGACGCTTCCTTCAGGCTGCATGACAAAGTTGGGCGACATGATTTGCACGTTATATTCGTTAAAGACATCCTGAATGTTGCTGAACAGCGCATTGCGCGCGACGGCCAGAGGCTCCCCGGGTAGCAGCCTGACCTGAAGCTCATAGGCGATATACCAGTCCATTAGCGACAGCTGACGCACCAGCGGCGGCGTTGAAGGATCCACGCACGCTGTCCGCCTGGCGGCCAGCTCAAGCATGGCATGCACCTGCCGCCAGGGGGTGTCATACCCAATGGTGACGCTTACGGTTAAGTTGACGCTGCCGTCATTGTTTTGGGCGCTGAGGTTCGTTATCTTGCCGCTCACCACGACGGCGTTGGGCACGGTGACCACATAGTTTTCGCGGGTGATAATTTTGGTGGCGAGCATACCAATTTCGCTCACCTTCCCTTCGTTATCAGCGACCCGAATGACGTCGCCCTTGCGCAACGCGCGCGAATAAATCAGTACGAGACCGCTCATCGCATGATTCATCACCCCAGCAGAACCCAGCGTCAGCATCAGACCAAAGAAGACGCTTATGCCCTTAAAGGCCAGCGAATTAGCCCCGGGAAGAAACGGGTATGCGGCGGAGAGCGCGAACAACCACACCACAACTGAGAGAAGTTTTCTGGTCGCCCCGACGGTTTCAGGGTGCAGCCCTGGAAACTGTAAACGCCCCACTTCTACCTGGTTGAGTACCACCTTTAACACTTTGAGGATTACCGCAGTGATCGTGAAGATGATGAAAACAATTGCCAGTCCTGGCAGCGCTGAGGCAACGGCTAAGGCAATCTGCCGTATGACATGTAACGTCCAGTCACCCAACGATGTTGCCCAGACTCGCGTCCAGGGAAACAGGCTGAACGACCAGCTAAGCCAGCCGTAAAAAGCCAAAATCATCACAACCAACATCAACAGGCCGTACAGACGCGCTTCGATGAGGCCGATGAAACGGCGCCAGCGTTGGGGTACCCAGCTCCGCTTCTCTGCGACCTTTCGACGATAGTGCCCTCTTACCCATTTCCAGGAGCGCAACGCACCATAGCCAAGCAGGAACCAAATCAAAATACCGGCCGCAGTCTTTGCTGTGGAAAGCAGCAGCCATCGGGTATCATATTGATCGCGAAGTGAGTTACGCTGCGCTTCCAGACGTGCCAGCACGCGCTGAGCGGCCTGATCCAGGGTAAGATCGTCCCCTTCATCCAGATCTGATTCTGTCAGCAGCATGACCGGCTTACCATTCATCACGAACATTCTTCCCTGCTGGTTATACCGGGTGACAGGGATAATTGTCAGAGGTTTGCTAACATCTTCCTGCGAGAAATTACGTAACGTATTTCGAATCCGTAATACACGCTCTTCTGGCGTGGTGAAACCGAACTTTGCCTGCAGCATGACGATCGGTTGATGGAAGATATATAGCGTGCGTGCCCGCTCACTTTCAGTCGGTTCCTGTCGGGGTTCGGCAGCCAAAACGGGATGAGCAGGAAAATAGAGTAAACATAATAATAGAGCGAGCACTAACCTGTTCATATCTACCTGTATTTCATGAATTATGCGTTTTCACCAGGCATTGTATTAACATCATGCCGACCGACAGCCGTGGAAAACGTCCCTGCGAGAAATACCGTTCGCAGGGCAAAGCTCTTGGCTATCATGTTGAATTTCTTAAAAACCTCTCAACGTTCTGCTACATCACATAGAGGTTTTTGTTATTAAGCGCTTAATGAAAGGAAGCATGAATAAATATAAGTGGTGATACACAATCAGCAAGTTACTTGCCGAAAATTAACGCGTTGTATTTGTAATGAAAGGCACTACTCTTAGCTGTAAATCGGCTATGACAATTCGAAGATTGCGCAAGGGGGTTACCTTGATTCCTCAGCGTCTCCCCTCACGCTCACGTTTACTCTTTTGGCTTCCATAGCGATTACCCTCGTTGATTTTGACGCTCAGCCCCCAGTCGAAGGCCACCTCTTCAATCGTCGGGTAGAAGATGTCACGGATCTGCGGGTACGTCGGCGCGAAATGATGGCTGTAATTTCGACGCCGTTCTTGCCGACCTTTACGCCTGAATAGGCGAGTCTGGAAGCAGCCGGGAGTTTCCTTGTGTCAGCGAAGTAAGGCTGGCCAATGCCATCGCGGTTGCAGCGCGGGCATTCAGGATTTGGCTCTTTGTTGTGGTCGTAACCGTAACCACCAGAATCCTCTGGTTCACGTCTGTCACGTTCAATAGCCTCGAGTCTTTTCTCTTCGAACTCCACGGCATCACGCCACTGGTAGTGGTGACCGAAACCCCAGCAGTAACGACACGCACCGCGGCGATACTGCGAAAGCTGATTTGCATCGAAGGTGGCGAGTTGCCACATCTGCGCGAGGACCTCATCGGCACTGCCAAGCGTGCGCGCAATGGAGGCTTTCTGCTGCCGCGCAATGGCCTGGGCAACGTTAGGATTCGTTATAAGCTGACGACCGTAGTTTGGGTCACTATAACCAGCACGTGCAGCGGCAGCGGTGGCGTTGTTGTCCTTCAGGTACTCCGCGACAAATAAGCGCTGCTGAGCTGTAAGTCCATCATCATCCACCAGCTCATTTGCGCTTTTATCTTTCTGCGCAGTGCGCATTTTTTTCTGCGCAGGTTTTTGCGCAGTTTGCGCAGACGGTTTTTTGATATATCGACGGGCGGTAGCGTAATTCAGTCCCTGCGCTTCACACCATTCCTTTGGTGATACGCCGGTTGCGGCATGTTCGGACAGGAACCGTTGCTGAAGCTCGCCCCAGTCTGGTTTTGCCATGGTAAGAACCTATTGATGAACATGTTCCGCTTAGTGTTAGTCTTGCAACAATGTATACTGCTGAGCCGAAAAATATCTCAGCTAACAGATTATGAGGATGTTATGGGAATTTCGAAAATCTCCCTTTTCTCTTTGAATTTATGCTTATCTAAAAATGGAATAGTCATTGGATCAGGCACAGGTTTTTTCTATGAGCATGAGAAGGATTACTTCCTTATTACAAATTATCATGTATTTACAGGTAGAGAGCCCAAAAATCCAGAGTGCTTGCTAGAGGGTTATCCAGACTCACCTGATCGCATTTCTTTTGACATCCCTTACTTTGATGGGCAAGAGCATGGGGTTGCAGCCAACATTCATATAAACATCGATGAAGATTCTGTTTTCATTGAACACAAGGATAGAAATAAAGGCATTGACTTAGTTGCCCTAAAAATAGATATTCGCGAGAGTCAGCGGTGTGCCATCACAACTCAAAAAGATATTGAATTAGTGGATGACATTGCAGTAGATGTCACATCAAACTTATTCATTGTCGGATACCCGTGGGGGCAAAGTGTCTCACCAAATCTGCCAATATGGAAAAAGGGTACTATTGCAAGCGAGCCTCAGCTTATTTCTGAAGGAATTCAAAAAATTTACATCGATACATTCACCAACCCAGGCATGTCTGGCTCTCCTGTATTCGCAAGCGAAGATCGTGATGGTTATATTTACAATCCAAAATATGAGTCTTTATATAAAAAAAGTCTAACTGGTGACAAGGAAGCGATAACAAAAATTTCAGGCATTGAACCTGATTATATTAAACAGATAAGAAAATTTAAATATTTCAGATTGATGGGGATATACTCCGGTAGAATAACTTTTGCTTCAAAAGACCCTCAAATTGGTATTGTATGGCCATTACCTTTGTTAGAAGATTTATTAAGAAATGGGATTAAAACCCATCATCCTTACCCTCCAATTAAAACCACTTAATTGCGTGGATTTTATTATAACAAACTAAAACATCCTAACTGCTCGTGGTAGAAGGCTCATTCCTTTTGAATGGTTAGGGTAATTTAGTAGAAACTGTGTATCATTACCTTTTTTATGATTTTTTTGGAAGTTTACGTAGTCATTTACTAATAGTAATATCGCCATGCCTAGCATGGCTATTCATTGTGATGGCAATAAAAAACCGCCCGTAGGCGGTAATAGTTTACTTCTTTGCAATGAAACGATGAATTTTGTCGTTCATGAATAGGGCAAGCTGAGACTCGTCGAGTTTATATCCCTTGGATGATAATTTATGTGCAAGCATGATTATTTTCTCATCCCTCAAATCTTCTGTTCCTTCAAGTAAGTTTTCTTCTCCTGAGGGCATATATTTTTTGGTTGTTTTATATACAACCCTTTCCTTTTCGGTATCTGAGTACGATATCTCAAGGAAATATTCACTCTTTTGCATACCAGTGCACCCATTTGTGAGTGCGCCATAAATCACTTTTATTGATTCGTAAAGAGATAGTGACTTACTAGCAACCTCTTCTTTTACGACTTTATCCAAAACGATTACTAAGGATGACATGTCTAGCCCTCTTTTGCGGTCATCCTACTTGTATCGGATCAAAATTAGAAAAATTTAGGTTACACAGTCTATTGAAACAAATTATTTAGTTACTCTTTCAGTGCGTAGCAACTCAAAACGTCTTATCGCCGCCTTATCCAGATTGCACTGCCCCAGCGCCGTATAGAGCTGAGCGTTTAACTCCAGACTTGCCTGCCAAGTGAATGGCACGGCCATTCCTGGGATCGGAGTATCTGCAGTCAGGTCAGCGCTTATCGGCACTACCGGAGCCGGGACGTAGACTGTCTGCGTATTCCCGCAGGCTGTCAGCAGCGGCAGAAGGAACAAGTTGGTTAGCGCACGGATCGCCTTCAAGCGCCTGCCTGATGTAGACAATGCGAGTCTCGCCCTTTTGAGCCAGTTCGTTCTTTGCATTCTGGGTAGCCTGTGAGATGTCACGAATGAGGTTCATCGTGGTGATCACGTTGCTGGTGATCGCCTCCGATGTTTCTGCACGGACCGTCGCCTTATCGCGCTGGTCTTTGTAGATGATGGCGTTGCCACGGTAGTGGTTAATTGACCAAGCCATGGAACCCAGCAGACAAATTACGACAGCGCAAATGATTGGGGTTAATCGGCTCATTTCTGGCCCCACTCGCAAACTTCACGCTCAATCTCTCGGCGGGTTACCAGTCCCTTCCACTGCTTTCCACCGGCATACGTCCAGCGCTGCAGTTCTTTGCATGCACCCGGAACGTCGCCGGAATTTAATTTTTTCAGCAGCGTCGATCTGCTAAATGCTCCCGTTCCCACGTTATAGGTGAAGGAGTAAAGCGCGGCCCGAGTGGTTTCGGGAATATGGACTTTAATCAGCGGGTCGATAGCTGCAGCTACCTTGCGCAGGTCGGATTGAAGCAAAGCGTCACATTCTTTATCGGTGTATCTGTGACCGCGGCGAATGTCAGCGCCGGTGTGCCCATCGCAAACAGTCCAGACACCGACGACATCCTGATAAGCGTAATAACGACGCCCTTCAAGACCATCTGCATTACCCAGCATGACTGCTGCAATAGTTATTGCGCTGGATCCACCAACAATGACGCCCACCAGCTTATTTCTGAGTGTCGGGTTCATCTCGGCTCCTGCTGCGGCGGTTGTCTTCGCGGATTTTGAAATAGAGGTTTGTCAGGTACGTCATCACTGCAATGATGATACCCACCAGCACGCCGATAGCGTTCCACTGCTCGGGGCTATAGGCATTCAGCATACCGTTTAGGATGCTACCGGCTGAAGCGCCATATGCAGCACCTGTGGTTATTTTGTCCATGCGATACATGCTCTCACCTCGCGATGCTGCGGGTGTTGAATGTTTGAAGATGATTAGCCGTAATGACTAAAGCTGAGAGTGTGTTCTACCGATAATGATATGAACATTTAATCTGGGAAATTTTATGCAGACAGTATCTACTTACAAAGATCTTGCAAAAGCAATAGCCTGTGATTCAAACAAAATTGAAGTCACTGGTGATATCACCAAGGGAACGGTAAAAATCGTGGCCAGTGGCGCGGTTTCCTGGGCAATTGCTATCGGCGCAATCAGCATCGCATACGCTGCATTTGTTATGACGCCTGCGACGGGGGGAACTAGCTCAACTTTATCATTAATGTTTGCACCGGCAGCTGTTGCCAGCATTGGATTACCAGCAACTACCGCAGCAATTGCAATTGTAACTGGCGCAGGATCCTTAACGGCGATTAAAAACTTAAGGAAATATAAGGTTGAATCTCTTGAAGATGGTAAAGCTATTTTAGTTAAAAAATAGTTTCATGAGTTCCTAGCTGGTGTACAGAGTTGTTTTGAAGGTATAAAAAAAGCCCCACGGGGTTAACCGCAGGGCTTTAAACGAAGGCAATAACCCATCGTTAGAGCAAAATTACCACACATTCGGGAAAAGTAAATAGCTCACGATAAATTCACACCCTATTTTGTTATCTGCTTCAGCTGCGCATCAGCCCACGCCTCTTCGATATCAAACATGGTGATGAGCTGGTCGTAGAATGGCTTAACAGATTTCTTCCAGGTATCGAGGGTGATTGCATCCGTTATCTGGCACATCGCGGCGTAAGCCTCAGTTGATGGAATTCGCTCAAACCCCCGCCCACTGCAGCGCTTGCAATCAGCCAGAACCGGCACACCCTGCTGTTCAGTAAGAACCTGATTAACGGATTTCCCACGTCCATGGCAATCTTTACAGGCGCAACTTACAACCTTCTTACCCTTACACTGAGGGCATAGAACGCGCGCTACCTCCATGACCTGCCTGCGCACCTCATACTCAGAAGGTCGAATATCCTCCGCGCCCATGTGCAAAGACATCTTCACGAACTTCTTCTCTTTTGCCGGAGTGTGAGACTTCATGCTGAAAACCTCAGCGTCAATAAACCCTTCCCCATTGCAGCCATCGCACTGCTTCACGCTGGCGGCGCTGCGGGAATAGTCCTCGAACGCGAAGGTGGCCAGTTGATGCATCACCAGTGGCTTAACCCCGGCATCCAGTTTGCGCAGTGCAGCCACCCGATCGCACTTAGTCAGCGCATACTGTGCCAGCAGCTCGATCGCCCTCGCCCGATCGTTGTAACTGATGCCCATCTTCCCGAGAAATGCGCTGTATCCCATTGCTGCCCGTTCCTGCGTCATGCCCATAGCGGCCATGATATCCGTTCCGGTTAATGAGTCTGACGCAGTAGCACGCGGAGAGTCGCTAATCATTGTCGATTTGGCGAAGTGATATTTGAGGGTGTTTTCAAGTTTCATGCGGTCTCCAGCTCGGTGATGGTGAGTTCTAATTTCCCGCCCTTAATGACAGGCATTTTCATAACGCGATAGTCGACAACCTGGCAGTCATCCAGCCAGAATCCCGCCTTTGTTAAAGCGTCAAATGCAGCTTTCTGCAGATTATCCAGATCGCGGCGACGGCGGTCGGGCATGTGACATTCAATTCGGATTTTGAGTGGTGCGGCCGTGCGAATATTAAGCCGGGCGCTTCGAATGACACTGGCGACCGCATAGCGATACGCTACGCCATCAGCGCTAATGTGAGTGCGCCCGCGGTTGTGCCGGTAATACCGGTTATTGCTCGGCGGCCAGGGCAAAGTGATTTGATATGTCTTCACGTTCACCCCCACATCCGGTTTCGCCAGCGGCTGTCAGGGCGCGCTGGTGTATTTGAGGTCGGAAGGAATGCACTGACAGTCCATGTCACGTAATCCGGGTTAAGGCTACGCTCAACACGGACGCCGCGCGCTTTGTAACGCTTAACCAGATCGTCGGCCTGTTCGGTGCTGCAATCGGTGTGGTGGAACCAGGTCTTCTTCATTCCCGTCACCCCGCAAAGCTCATGAGTTGCGCAGCGGCATTCTCCGCCTCGCGCTGGTCCCTGAATGCTTTGGATAATATCCAGCGCCAGAGGACATCAAGCGCGGCCTTGTACAGCTGCTGGAACTCAATTTCGTCCATGTTGGCGAATGAAATACTGCGTGGGTGCTTCTGAAGTGTGCCATCCGGAAGTTTGATAGCGTCGTAATGCCCGGCCTGAATAATCACCCAGGCGCGGTAAGCATCGAAGGATTTGCACAGGCTAATGCCATTCGTGACGCGCCGGTAAGCAACCTGCTCAAGATACTGCTCAGCAGCATCGATCAGCGCACCCTCATTCCCGCCATATGAAGCAAGGAACTTGGCGTAGCCGGTGATCAGCTTCCGCTCGTTGCTAGATATAGCCCCGCCGGTTAGTTCCCAGTATTCAAAACCGAGATTGAGAAGCGCGAAAAAGCGCCGGTGAAATGCCGGGTTTCGTACCCGCCTGAACTCTGCAACAAGAACATCGCCGAGCCGGTTTTTTGATTGCAGGATATCGCTGGTCTCGGGCGTAGCCGGGATCAGTATTCCTGAGTGGTGTTTGATAAGTTGTAATTCTAGCGCCATGGTTCTCTCCGTGGCGCATCAGGTCAACGGGTGTTCAGTCCGTCGGATTTATGATATCAGAGGGCTCCGTGATTCGGTAGCCAAGGCGGCGAAGAAAGCGGGTTCCGGAGGATATATTGAAAATCCCTTCATCCTCCAACAACGGTCGGCAAGAAACAATTCCATTTCGAGTATAAAGAAGACAACGACTTTGGAGTGGAACTGAGCCAATAAGCATGCCATCCGATCTTCTTACTATATCGTACCAGTCGCCCTGTTCTTGAAGTTTGTTCACAACCTCCTCCCTTCTTTGTTCACTGTGAAACCAACCTTCCGGCAGTGTTAAACCCTCATATAGCGTCAAGATATTGATGCCAAAAAATGCAAATGAGAATGCCGAAAAGAAGCTTCGTCTATGTTGTAGAGTCTAAACATACAACAAAATACTGTATATATAAACAGCGCCTTGCAAGATGGAAGGGCTTGGTTAAGAGATTACATCATTCAAACTAGTTGGTTTTTTATTCATCTGATGGTAGTGAGTCATCAATAAGGAGCTTAAGTTTGGAAGGAGGATCTGGGTGACAGTTTCGAAGAGTAACTATTTAAATCTGTAAAAAGACTTAAGGCGAAGACATGCCTTACGTATTAAGCATACTGGCACTTGTCAAATATTACTGACTTTTATGTCACTTACGAGTGAAAGAATTGCCTTGCAATAGACAACAAGAGTCATGAAATTAATTAATTTAACTCCTAATAATAACACCCATTATTTTATCTATTTATAGCTCATCAGTAATAAGTATGTTTAATCATTAAATATTCAAACAAATTAAATTAAACTATCAACTCATAAAATTCACATTTTATATCAAAAATTAACATAAAATCGCAATAAACTCCCTTATATCAAGAATATATTTATGTTAATCAAATCCTGAGGATGAGAGAGAGAACGGAAGTTAATTTGCAATGAAAAAAAATAAATAGAAATACTCGGCAATTGGATTTAATATCCAAGCCGACATTGTAATGGAATACTTGCTTGAGTCTTTTAGATCTCCCTGCAAGGAGAGAAGTAAAGCGGAAGTCTCAGCCAAGTCTATCAACTTTAAGTGTCTTTATCGAGGCTGCAACCCCGATAAAGACTATGTAAAGCATGCTTTTAGTAAGGCTGCAACCTTCTAAAGGCTTGATCAAACTCATTTAACTAACTGTTTACAGCGTTTGGAATTCTACCAATCATCATGAAAAAATCAATTCTTTCATTCGTAATTGCAAGCGTGATCGCACCGATTGCAACTAGTACTAATGCGGACACGGGCTCTTACATCACTACACCCGTTAATGTAAGCAATGCCCAGAGCAATTCACACAAAGCCATCGCAGAAATGAATCACTGGCGGAATGTCTATAATTCTGCGCCGGAAAGCGAACGTTCATATGCGGCATCTAAGCTTGATGCTGCCACCAGAGCAGCACAAACGGCAGTGATGGCTGAGAAGATTGCAATTAAAGATTGGCTGCATCCTCAGGCAGGATCGGAATCCGCATCTATTCATGATGATTCTTGGAAATACGCAGGGGAAATTCCAGCTAAATTTCAGAATGAAAATCCTGAACATAAAGCACCTTCAAATACCGTTGTAGCCTCTGTTCCTAAAGTACAAATTAATATAACTAGCCAGACGCCTGAGCAGAAATCACCTACTTCAATTACTCCAGAGATTTCTCCATCGGCTTCCCCTTCCCCGATGCCCAGCGCAGTACCAACACAACGTGCACCACATGCTAAGCCCGTTGCAGTGCCAGCACCTGTTGTAAAAATTGATACAGGCGCACCCTCAAATTACGCACCTTACGCAATTCCACAAGCCATCCCCACAGCAGGAGCTTACCAGGTTTCTCCGACTGAAATCACCGCTGTAGCTAAACCTGCAGCTATACCGTCGAAAGTCGAAGAAGAACAGATTCCATCTCAGATTAAGCCATTAGCGACTCCTGCAGCGGTACCTTCTAAACCTGCAGAACAGGCGGTGCCGGTTGCCGCACCTCAGGCCATCCCGGCTGCAGTTCCAAACGCGCCAGTTGTGACCGCTACTGTCACACCAAACCGCGCGCCGATCGCGACTCCTGCAGCGGTACCTTCTAAACCTGCAGAACAGGCGGTGCCGGTTGCCGCACCACAGGCCATCCCGGCTGCAGTTCCAAACGCGCCAGTTGTGACCGCTACTGTCACACCAAACCGCGCGCCGATCGCGACTCCTGCAGCGGTACCTTCTAAACCTGTAGAACAGGCGGTGCCGGTTGCCGCACCACAGGCCATCCCGGCTGCAGTTCCAAACGCGCCAGTTGTGACCGCTACTGTCACACCAAACCGCGCGCCGATCGTGACTCCTGCAGCGGTACCTTCTAAACCTGCAGAACAGGCGGTGCCGGTTGCCGCACCACAGGCCATCCCGGCTGCAGTTCCAAACGCGCCAGTTGTGACCGCTACTGTCACACCAAACCGCGCGCCGATCGCGACTCCTGCAGCGGTACCTTCTAAACCTGCAGAACAGGCGGTGCCGGTAGATTCAGTTAATGCGCATACGGATAACTGGAAATATAACAATGAAACGCCAGCAAAGTTTCATAATGAAGTAGCGGCAAAATATCAGAATGAAGTTGCTGCAACTAACCGCATGGCTAACACTTCAGGCCACGCTAAATATGCAGTCCCGGTAATCGTTGATGCTAGCGTGACAGGCAATAACGGCACCTTCATTGTTGAAGGACAAAATGGGGTAACTTACGATCTCGACGGACTCAAAGTGCAGTCAGAACATGCTTATACAAACACTTTGACGTTGAGTAACCAACTTACTCAAGAAAAACAAGATCGCACCGACGCTGAATCTCAAATCACTTCTGATTTGCAAGATGAAGGAAAAACTCGCGCTGATGCAGATGTCCAACTTCAGAAAGAAATTGATGTTAAGGCTGACGCAGCACAAGTTAATCAACTTGCAATCACATCTCATGCTTACGACTTGGCAGTTGAAGGCAAAGCAGATGCAAACACAAAAGACATTGCAGTGAACAGAGCAGCGATAGCTCAGAAAGCAGATACTTCCACCGTATCTGCCATAGAGACAAAAGTAGCTACTAACGCCAAGGACCTCTCTACCGAATCTCAGCGTGCAACAAAGG
The DNA here is from genome assembly GCF_058354905.1 of Enterobacter sp. ECC_219_Taxon_10. Lineage (NCBI taxonomy): Bacteria > Pseudomonadati > Pseudomonadota > Gammaproteobacteria > Enterobacterales > Enterobacteriaceae > Enterobacter > Enterobacter sp. ECC_219_Taxon_10. The sequence continues at coordinate 2,634,721 of NZ_CM178005.1, forward strand.
CTGAAACGGCTAACGAAGCAAACATATCTTTAAACGCTGGAGCTATAAGTAATAACACCGCAAAAATTGATAATGTTTCAAACGACGTAAATCGTAACGCTCTGTTAGAAGATACGCACTTCAAGACACTGCAAACAGCTATCAGCCAGAAAGTCGATACAGGTACATACCAGCAACGGGCTGCAGATGTAGATCAACGCATCGCGGAACGGAAAGCAGCACAGGAAAAAACCGATAAAGTAGTTGCCAGCCATACCGCTGAACTCTCTGACCACGAAGCGCGAATTAGCGATCTCGAGTCGAAGAATCAAACTAACTTCGGTAAGTTGAAAAACCAAGTCGAGAGCAACCGTAAACGCGCCTCCGCAGGCATTGCTGGCGTTGCAGCAATAGCAACTATCCCGCAGGTCTTAGAGTCACAGAGTTTCAACCTTGGCGCTGGTGTTGGTAACACAGACAATGAAAGTGCACTGGCAGTTGGTTTTTCTGCTCGAGTTTCGCGATCAACCGTTATTAAGGCAGCCGTTTCAAACGATACTCAGCATAACTTTGTAATAGGTGCTGGTGTAGCTTATGGTTGGTAACCGAGACAAACTTATATTATCTAATGGTATCCATAAGTCGTGAATATCTCCCCCCTTTCTAAAGGGGGGTACTTATGTACATCAGTCAGGTTCTTCTTGTTCAGAATTATCATTGACTTACAGTTAAAGGGTATATTATGAATGATGCTCAGCCTTTTCCTGGTGTCCCATGTATTACCTATGGCATGCAAAATATGCTGCATACAGATGCAATGTTCGACAACAATAATGTGTTGATACCTCGCCCAGCTTCATTTTGGCTTGAATATTCAAATGCCGAAAAGATGCTCTTCGGACAAACCCACAACATATACTTATTTCCTACTAATGAGTTGATAACGGAACTTGAACAAATCATCGATGGACGATCAGCTATAGAGATTTGCGCTGGTAACGGAGGAATTTCAGGAGCACTTGGAATACCTGGAACTGATAGTAAAAACCTAAACGATACCAATGAAAATTGCTCAAGTTTCGCTTTTGGCTCGCATGTTGAAAAATGTGAGGCTTCATTAGCCGTGGCAAAATATAAACCTAAGGTTGTAATTGGTGCGTGGGTAGACCATCTATATGACCCTAAGCGTCATGATTTAGGAGGTAATACTGTGGGTGTAGACGAACATCATATAATCTCAGAAGTCGATGAATATATATTAATAGGGAACACGTCAGTTCACCGCAAATCACCTCTTCTGGAGGATCTGCATAGCTGTCAAATTAAAACGCACCGAATCATGACCTACTTTGTAGGAACCGAAATGCTTCAGAGTCGTTCCCGCTGCGGTCTTAACTTTATGTTGCGATTGACCCGAAAATGAATCATAAACTTGAAAATTATCTCAAGGTGGCAGTATGTGTAGTAACTACATTAATGTTTATGGCTCTTTTAGCATCACTGGCGTGTGTATATGCGACCCCATAAACACAATTTTAAAAATCACAGTCCTAATATCTATAGAAGTCACAACTAGCATTCAGCGACGCATTAAAAAATTCTTTAGCTATTACATAGTGATTTAAGCTCTTAAAATTGAAATGCCTACTTAGTTTATTAAATTTAAGGAATTATAAGTGAAATCGGCAACCAAAATTGCACTAGCAACATTTGCTCTTACAGTCGTTGGATGTAAATCCACCACAGAAAGAATTTACGAATGTGAAGCTCAGGGCATAAGCCGTGACGCTTGCTACACCGCAGAACAAAATCGTCAAGCTACCTTGAATGCTGCGGCACAGAAACAGGCTTACGAAAATGCAAGTGCCGCTGTAAACACCGATACAACACATAAACATCATCAAAGAGGTTATTAATAAATGAAGAAGATTTTAATTGTTACTTTTCTCTTAACGACAACCATCACGCAAGCACATGCTATATCTGAAGCCTACCGACGACAGTTGCAAAAAGAACATAAAACACAACTGAGTGATATTGCTGCACCTCAGAATGTTGAGGCGTATAAGCCTGGCAAATTAAAACCAATACATGTAAATAAAAATGGAATTGACTTCAAACGTTCAGCTGATGGTTTTGCATATCTCGATGGTGTTTTAATGGCTAAGGATGAAGATAACTCTGACGCTACTGCCTATAGCTCTGGTCTTTACACTGTGATTGTATATAAAAAGAGTGGGAAAATTAACGCTATTGAGGATGGAAAAAATATAATAAAATTAAAATGGCGTAATTCTATCAAAAATAACATTAACACTCTTAAACTCTTTAAATCAACATTCACCAGTATTACTTTACAATCATTGCAAGATTTAGCGCCAGTCAGTTTGTATATAACTTACTGGCTGGCGCTAAGGCCATATGGGTCTTCAATGATTGAATGAAAAAACTCATTAAAATGTACTGAGTAAAAAAAAAGAATATAACTTAAAAGCACACTATTTTAAAACAACACTTCTTCTAAGATTTAAAAAGTAGTACAGCTCATTCCACCATTTATTGTAGGTGTACAGTTAGTGGTAACCGGGCGATTTGCTGCGTCTATGGCAGCTTGCTGAGCTTGTTGTTGTTGTATTGTTTGGTTTGCTTGATTCAATCCAACCTGCATAGCCCCCATATCGCGAGCTGCATAACATGCGTCATAGTCCCCATCATCACACATTGCAGCTACTTGACCGACTGTTTTGAAAGCATAACGACTATGCCACATCGAGCGGGTATCACTAGTACAACCAGCCAGAAAAGTGACAGCTACCACCATCATTAAGATTTTCACTTTATGTTTGCCTCATTGAAATTAAACACTTAAGAATACGTTTTAAAATATAATTGATTTTGACGTTATGTTTTATGATGCAAAACATGATTAATAAAGTTTCGCATTAGGATATGTACCAATTTTATGAGTACCACTCATCCTCCTCTGAATAGTTAAAATCTTATGCATTGACAAAGCACGCTGCAATTTCTTGCTCTATAAAAACCCTAGAGTGGGTAGTGTTATGATTGCTCGAGGTAGTGCCTACCAAAGCTATGGTACTGGTGTCGATCAAGCTAGCAACATAATCTCTCATTTAATCAGCCTCAACATTTACGCTAACTTCAGCCCGTTTACTTTGACCTATAGGATCTCAACCACTTCAAACTCTTCTGCGATCAACTCCATCTCTTGAGAAAAATGACCTTCGCGGGTGAAAAATCTCTGATGCTCTTTCTGCCAGTATTCAAGGCTTAAATCCCCTTCACCTTCTTTGCGGGCGAACGCCTCAGTCACATCACAAAAACGCACCAGTCGCAATGAAACCAGTCTGATCACGCAGACCGGAACATTCTGGCCATCAAGAATAATGTTATAACTCCCAATCCTCAGGGGAGAATCCTCTTCCTGGAAAGAGGCAAAAGATCCGGAAGAGGCCGTTTTGATCCCTTTTTTGACCAGGTCCGCAAGCTCGCTAGCGAGTTCCGGGCTGTCACCCATTTGCCAGGCATCTGCAACTGGATACTTCATTTTTAATTCCTCAACCTCAACCATTGAAATCCCTTCTTTATCGTCGATGAAAAACAAAATTTATACATTTTTTTAGCATGACTGTATCGACATTTTCAGTGATGCCTTCCTTTAGATAGTGTGATCCGCTTATCGCTCAAAGCGGACCATTTCATCCCTGTGCCCTTCCACCAGCCTTCATGCGCTCATATCTTGCTTTCAAAAGCTCCACTAGTGTCGGCCCCTTTGGCGATACTGGCGCCCCCCAGCGCCCGACAAGCAAGCGTGTTTGAACGCTCAGTGCCAGTGGCGGACAGTCGCAAAGTAAAGGTATGTTGCTCTGAATACTAGCCAGAAATGAAACCCGTTAAGATTGGCAAATGAGCAGACGACCATCCTGAAGTTAACAGAGGTGAAAGTTCAGCGCGTTCATTCGCAACTCGAATGTGAAGGGCGTTTTATCGAAAGACGCTTTCTGAAACTTCCAGGGGACATCCCCATTATGGTGCTAAAGGCGCGCCTGAACGCTGTTTCATCGCCGTACCCGCATGCACTTGCGATCTGAGAAATAGTTTTCCCCGGGCTTTCCAGTAGCACGGATGCCGTTTCAATACGAACCCGGGTAATGAAGTCTTTCGGGCTTTCCTGGACGAGCATTTTCATTTTACGGTTCAGTGTCCGGGTCGTCATATTCAGAGCTGCAGCAAGTTGCTCAACCGTCATGGCAGGATTCTGATAACGAAGCAGGTTTTCTGCTTTAGTCAAAAGAGGATGTCTTGAATTGAGAAAACCTGCGGGCGCATAAATTTGCTGTGACAGAGGCTGGCTGTCAGCAACGGCCATGTCAGCTGTTAACTTTGCCAGCTCATTACCTGCATGTTTGCGAACGAGGTATATGACCAGATCGACCCATGAGAGTGGTCCGCCTGCAGTGACCACATTGTCCTGTTCGGCCAGGTTTTTTCCCCATACAGGTTTTGCCAGTGGATAGCGTTCAGCGAAAGTGGGATATAACCACCACGTTGTGGTACAGACCCGTCCGTTGAGTAAACCCGCTTCTCCCAGTACAAAACCGCCTGCACAGGCTGAGGCAATACAGCTTCCCTCTGAATACTTCACTTTCAGCCACTCGGCCGCATTTGATACAGCGGCTCTTTCAGCGGGAAATCTATGCTCATCCAGCTGCATACCGCTGGCAATAATCACCTCAAAGGTATCAGGTTCACTAAATGCGCCATCACTTTCAATACTGCGTCCCTGAACATCCCTGACCGGCTGACCATCAGCGGTAATCGTCCTGACGTCGAATAAAGGAACATCTCTGGATATCTCAGGATTTACCATAGGGTTCATCCTGACCACCTGATTCGCCAGCCAGAACATATCAGCCAGCCCCGCAAGCGCCGAACGCATGCTGCCCGGAAGAGCAAGTAACGCAACGCGCATGTTTAACCCCGTCATGAAGAATGTCTGATTTCGCATGTTACCTGTCATTAATGACACTTCATACCCTTTGTCTGGGTGATTACACTGCCTGAAATTGAACACCGCAGGAACAATACAGGCATGTGGATGAGAAATGTTATGTCACGCGCGCTGATAAAAGGAGCATTTGCCTTGTGTCTTTTATTCATGAATAGCCCGTTGCTTATGGCACAGGAAGGGGGGATAAAAAATATCGTGCTGGTTCACGGTGCCTTTGCTGACGGCTCGTGCTGGTCAGCCGTCATCTCCCTGTTGCAGGAGAGGGGATTCCACGTTACGGCTGTTCAGAATCCTCTGACGTCATTACGAGACGATGTAACTGCAACTGAGCGTGTGCTTGAGCGTCAGAAGGGTAACGTTCTGCTCGTGGGGCATTCATGGGCAGGAGCCGTGATCACTCAGGCTGGCAATGCGAGCAACGTCAGGGGGCTGGTCTATTTATCCGCTCTGGTTCCTGACAGCAATCAATCCGTATCTGACGCACTGGCGCGATTTCATGCCCCCATGACAGGGATGGAAGCCGATAAGAACGGCCTTATCTGGCTTGATGAGCCAGAGTTGTTTCACCAGGTTATGGCCAATGAGATAAGCATCAAAAAGAGCCTGCGACTCGCTGCTGTGCAGCAGCCTATCGCCGCTACCGCCTTTCAGGAAAAAGTGAAGGAAGCCGCCTGGCGAAAGAAACCTTCCTGGTATCTCCTCACAGGAAACGACAACGCGCTGAATCCGTCAGTACAGGCCGGTTTTGCCCATGAGGCCGGGGCGCACATCACGCGGATTCACTCAGACCATATGTCCATGATTTCTCATCCCGAAGAGGTTGCCGCATTGATTGTAAAGGCGGCGCAGAGCATCCACTGATCCGTACATACCAGGAAAATAGGCAATGAAAATTCTCCATCTTGATTCCAGCATCAACCATGAGTTTTCAGTAACCCGCCAGTTGTCGGCTGAAATAGTGAGGCAACTGGTAGCAACCGGTCAGGAGCATCAACTGACTTATCGGGATCTTGTGAAAGACGAAATCAGTCATCTGACCGGGGAGATTGCTTCAGGATTCAGGTCTGTTTCGGGACGGCCGATTGCTACAGCCCTTCTGGCGTCTGAGCAGCAAGTATCAGACGCTCTGGTCTCGGAGTTTCTGGAAAGCGAGATGATTGTTCTCGGCGCGCCAATGTACAACTTTTCTGTGTCCAGCCAGTTGAAGGCCTGGATGGACAGAATTGCTCAGCCAGGGAAAACCTTCAGCTATACCCCAACGGGGCCCGTGGGCCTTGCGGGGGGCAAAAAAGTCATCATCGCCTCAGCGCGGGGCGGTTTTTATGCCGGTACGGGGCTGGAAGATATGGACTTTCAGGAGAAGTTCTTGCGCAAGTTTCTGGGCTTCCTGGGCATCTCGTGTGTTGAATTTGTCCGTGCTGAAGGCGTGTCGAAAGGTGAGGACGTAAAGCTGAGAGAAATTTCCCGTGCTTTGTCCTTAATTCCACAAGTCATTAATGCGATTTCTGCCGCTAAGGAATGAACCATGCTTTACGCCGTAACGCTGACTTACCTGACACAACCCGATGCAATTTCTGCTCATCTTGACGCACATAAGCAATGGCTGGTCAGGGGTTTTGAAGAAGGCAAAATCCTTTTTGCAGGCCCCCTCAGCAATCATGCCGGCGGCTACATACTTTTTAAAGGAGACAATACAAGTGAAATTCAACACTGTCTTCAGGATGACCCCTTCATCATACATAACATTGCCGATGCAGAAATAATGGGCATTGAACCAGTGCTATGTGCGCAGGGATTCCCTGAGAAATGGGCTGAGAAAGCCCGTTTCATTTGACTATAAATCGCTGTAAAGCGCCCTGCATCCTGTGAAATGACTCCATTACAGTTATTTAGTGGGCGCTTTCACTTATTATTTTAATGTCTGCTTCTCGCTCAAAGCGGACCATTTCATCCCTCTGCCCTTCCACCAGCCTTCATGCGCTCATATTTTGCTTTCAAAAGCTCCACTGGTGTCGGCCCCTTTGGCGATACAGGCGCCCCCAACGCCCGTCGAACGGGCGGAATCGGCTTCCCGGCCAGGACCCGCTTCTCCCACATATCGAGAATGTCACTGGCCTCACGCTCAAGCTCTTTATGGCTCAGTTGGCCATCAGTTCCGCGGCGGCGCAGCTCAATGCAGATGTGGTAAAAAACCGGTTTTGGCCACGGATACTGCTCACTACTCGGATACCGGAACACCAGTTTGCGCCACTTCCAGTATTCAGCCATCACGTTAGCGGTGGTGATCCCCAGTACGCTGCGCCCTTCCCTGCACCACTTGATGAACTGGCCTGGCGAAGGCAGGAACGGGCGATCCTGGCGACGCACCATGCGCATGCCGGCTTCAACCTGCTCCAAGGTGGTGATCCCGTTTTCTTTGAAGGCCAGCACCCACTGGCGGCGGATCTCATTCACCTCTTCCTGGCTGCGATTAACCAGGCTTGCCGGGAACGACCGTTAAAGTCGAAACTACCGTTGACAATGTCCCGCTTGAAAACCGCACTCCAGCGGTCCGTTTTGCCGTCCACCTGACCAGCGACAAATACCAATCACATATCACTAAAGAGCAGCAGCTGGCTGCAAGCGAAATGTCACTGGATGAAGGCAACACCTATCTCCAAAACCTGCTGCTGGCGAAGAACGACATCCCTGAAGTTGCCGAACTAAGCCTGAACGCTGAGTGGAAACTGGTTCAGGCTATTAAGCAGGTCTGCGCGCCAGATGAAACGCACGAAGCTGAAGTGATCGCTGCATTCATGGCTGACTGGGCGAGAGCAGATGCCGGCGACCGCAATCAGGTAGTCGAGGACTGGAGAGGAGGAAAACTAACTCTTCTCAAATCAGAAAGCACCAGCGACGCCGACGTTACAACCAATCAGGCGCTAGAACCTGATAACGGTATCTGGTTTATGTACCGGGGAAAGCGTTGCCGAGAAATTCTAAAAGGTTGGATCAACACCCCGGCGAACATCAAAAAAGCCGGAAATCTTCGGGCTGTGATCGTTAGCGAGATCAACCTTGGAGAGTTTGATTACAACCAGCGCTTTCCTTCATCATCAAGAGCAAAAAAAACCGTAACCACTGTTTCAGTTCAAACCTTTTCAGAGCTGTGTGAACTGTGGACGAGCATTAAAGAAACCGAAATTAGCGCGAATACGATGCGTAAGACGCGCTCACAACTCGGTACGTTAATGCACATCATTAACGGAGATACGCCTGTTTCAACTATACGCCACAGCGACATTCTTAAATACAGGAAGGAGTTGTTGAACGGTGAGACACTTTACCTGACAAATCCCAGAAGCAACAAACAGGGACGCACTGTGCGTACCGTGAACAACTATATATCGCTTCTGTGCTCCCTGCTTCGGTTTGCACACAAATCTGGCTTTATCAGTGGCAAGCCCTTTGAAGGGATCAAGAAACTACACAAAGGGAAGGTAAAACCGGATCCTTTAACGAAGCAGGAGTTTAGTTTGCTTGCGGAATCCGAGCGTGGCCAAAGCCTCAATATGTGGACGTTCGCAGTTTATACTGGTGTCCGTCATGGGGAGCTTGCAGCTCTTGCCTGGGAAGATATCGACTGGGAAAAAGGTACGGCTCATATACAGCGCAACCTTAATGCGCTAGGAATGTTCGTCCCACCAAAAACCGATGCAGGTGATCGAGTTATCACGCTATTAGAGCCAGCACTAGAGGCCTTGAAGGCACAGCGTACGCTGTCTTCGTTACAGCCCAAAACCGAGATTGTTTTTCATCACCGTGAGTATGGTTCGATGGAATATCAAAACCTGCGATTCGTTTTCATACCCCGGATGCGCAAGGGAGAACAGAAAGCCTACTACTCTTTATCGAGCATAGGTGCGAGATTCAACGCAGCTGTAAAACGTGCTGGTATTCGCCGCCGGAATCCGTACCATACGCGGCATACTTTTGCCTGCTGGCTTTTATCTGCCGGCGCTAACCCGTCTTTCATAGCCAGCCAGATGGGGCATGAAAACGCGCAAATGGTCTATGAAGTCTACGGTGCGTGGATTGAAGAAATGAATGGCGAACAGGTGCTGATGCTTAACGATAAGCTCGCACGCTGAAAAACTTTTGCCCCTATTATGCCCCTATTGGCTCCGAAGGTAGTAATAAATGCAAGAAAATCAATCAAATACAAAGAAAGAGCAATACAACCTGAACAAACTGCAAAAGCGCCTGCGCCGTAACGTGGGCGAAGCCATTGCAGACTTCAACATGATTGAAGAAGGCGACCGCATCATGGTTTGCCTGTCAGGGGGTAAAGACAGCTACACCATGCTGGAGATCCTGCGTAATCTTCAGCAAAGCGCGCCGGTGAATTTTTCTCTGGTGGCGGTCAACCTTGACCAGAAACAGCCGGGCTTCCCGGAGCACATTCTGCCGGAATATCTGGAACAGCTGGGCGTTGAGTACAAAATCGTCGAAGAAAATACCTACGGCATCGTGAAAGAGAAGATCCCGGAAGGGAAAACCACCTGCTCGCTTTGTTCCCGTCTGCGCCGCGGCATTCTCTATCGTACCGCGACGGAGCTGGGCGCGACCAAAATCGCGTTGGGCCATCACCGCGACGATATCCTGCAAACGCTGTTCCTGAACATGTTCTACGGCGGCAAGATGAAAGGCATGCCGCCTAAGTTGATGAGCGATGACGGCAAGCACATTGTGATCCGCCCACTTGCCTACTGCCGTGAAAAAGACATTGAGCGTTTTTCTCAGGCGAAAGGGTTCCCGATCATTCCATGCAACCTGTGCGGCTCTCAGCCGAACCTGCAGCGTCAGGTGATTGGCGACATGCTGCGCGACTGGGATAAGCGTTATCCGGGGCGCATCGAAACCATGTTCAGCGCGATGCAGAACGTGGTTCCTTCCCACCTCGCGGATGTAGAGCTGTTCGACTTCAAAGGTATCAACCACGGATCGGAGGTGGTGAATGGCGGCGATCTGGCGTTTGACCGGGAAGAGATCCCCATGCAGCCTGCGGGCTGGCAGCCGGAAGACGATGACAATCAGTTCGAAGAGTTACGTCTGAACGTGCTTGAAGTGAAATAAGCGACTAGCGTCTCAGAAAGGTCTTCTGAGACGCTTTATGCCTTATTTCAGCAGACGCACGCGGCAGGTTTTACCTTTAATCTTGCCGTTTTGCAGCTGCTTCCACGCCTTATGGGCCACCGCCTGGCGAACAGCCACATAAACATGTGCCGGATGCACCGCAATCTTCCCGATGTCCGCCCCGTCCAGACCCACATCGCCGGTCAGCGCACCTAACACATCTCCCGGACGCATCTTGGCCTTTTTGCCGCCATCAATGCACAGCGTCGCCATTTCGGCCTCCAGCGGCACGAGCCTGACGCTGCCCGGCGCGTTCACCCAGTTCAGCGTGATCTGGAGCATTTCAGCAAGAATATTGGCACGCTGCGCCTCTTCCGGGGCACAGAAGCTAATGGCCAGGCCGCTGTTCCCGGCGCGTGCCGTACGGCCAATACGGTGGACGTGCACTTCGGGATCCCATGCCAGCTCATAGTTAACTACCAGCTCAAGGGATTTGATATCCAGGCCGCGCGCAGCCACGTCGGTCGCCACCAGAACACGGGCGCTACCGTTGGCGAAACGCACCAGCGTCTGATCGCGATCGCGCTGTTCCAGATCGCCATGCAGCGACAGCGCGCTCTGCCCCGCCGCATTGAGGGCGTCACAGACGGCCTGACAGTCTTTTTTGGTATTACAGAACACCACGCATGACGCAGGCTGGTGCTGGCTCAGCAGTTTTTGCAGGAGCGGGATTTTCCCCTGCTGCGACGTTTCAAAGAACTGCTGTTCGATGGCTGGCAGGGCATCGACGCTGTCAATCTCGATGGTGAGCGGGTTTTTCTGCACGCGACCGCTAATCGCGGCGATGGCATCCGGCCAGGTCGCAGAGAACAGCAGCGTCTGACGATCGGCTGGTGCGAAGCGGATCACCTCATCAATGGCATCGCTGAAGCCCATATCCAGCATTCTATCCGCCTCGTCCATCACCAGTGTGCTTAAGGCATCCAGCGAGACGGTGCCTTTTTGCAGGTGATCCAGCAGGCGGCCTGGCGTCGCGACAATAATGTGCGGCGCGTGCTGGAGCGAATCGCGCTGCGCGCCGAACGGCTGCCCACCGCAGAGGGTTAATATCTTGGTATTGGGCATAAAGCGTGCCAGGCGGCGCAGTTCACCCGCGACCTGGTCTGCCAGCTCTCGCGTCGGGCACAGGATCAGTGACTGGGTCTGAAACAGCGACGCGTCAATATGCTGCAGCAGGCCAAGACCGAAAGCGGCCGTTTTCCCACTGCCCGTTTTCGCCTGTACGCGCACGTCACGGCCTTCGAGGATAGCAGGCAGCGCGGCCGCCTGAACAGGCGTCATCGTGAGGTATCCCAACTCGTTGAGGTTGTCGAGCTGGGCGGCAGGCAGAACATTCAGGGTAGAAAAAGCGGTCACAATAGTCTCTCGTGGTCATCTTTACGGTCAGATGGCGCGTATCCTCGCAGATCTCGGGGTTCGATGCGACAATTTAATCGGTTCTTCGTCCGGCGGCGGATCTGGCATCGGCTGCGGACGCGGAATGGGATCGGGCATCGGCACGGGATCGGTGGGGACAGGATCGGACTGACGCGAGTGTTGCAGTAGCAGAGCGAGTAAAATGCTCATCTTTCCCTCCAGGATTTGCTGTCGTCCCTTTTAGGGTAGACGCTGAGAAACAGGAGGCAAAAAAAAGCCGACTATAAAGTCGGCGTCGTACGAATCAATTGTGCTATGCAGTAATTCAAAAAAGGAAGTAAGACAATATGGAGCGCAACGCCCATCGCTTGACGTTGCATTCACCTGCGGGAGTAATATTGCACCTTACGGGGTAAATGTTTATTGACTTCGCTCAATTAAAAGAGCGTTTTAATCCCCGTAAAAGGTGAAAAAAACGTAAATTTACAGCCATTTACTACGATGCAACCACCATGCAACACCTCCAATCAAAACAACTAACATGACGCAAAACGCGGTGAAGCCGTACCGATATTCCCCGCCGGGTATACCGCCCAAATTGACGCCAAAAAGCCCTGTCAGAAATGTGCTCGGTAAAAAGACCATCGCCATCAGGGACATCGTATAGGTCCTTCTCGCCAGCGACTCCTGCATCACCTGGGCGATTTCATCCGCCATCACCGCCGTTCGGGCGATGCAGGAATCGATCTCATCCAGCCCGCGTCCCAGCCTGTCAGCAATGTCCTGCATTCGGCGGCGCTGATCGTCATTCATCCAGCCAAGTCTTTCACTGGCCAGACGAGCATACACATCCCGTTGTGGCGTCATATATCGACGCATCACGATCAGCTGCTTGCGCAATAGCGCCAGAAAGCCGCGCGGGGGGATCTGCTGATCGAGCAGATTATCTTCCAGGTCGATGATTTTATCGTGCAGCTCTTCAATAAATTCGCTCGCATGATCGGTCAGAGCGTCGCAGACGTCCACCAGCCAGCTGCCGCAGTCGACCGGTCCGGTCCCCTCTTTGAGGTCGTTCACAATGTCGTCCAGCGCCAGAACTTTACGCTGGCGGGTGGAAACAATCAGCCCGTCGTCCATATAGACGCGCATCGCAACCAGCTGATCGGGACGTTCATCCGTGCTGCCGTTTATACAGCGCAGGGTGATAAGCGTTCCGTCCCCCATCCTGCTTACGCGGGGCCGCAGGCTTTCACCCGCCAGCGCATCACGTACGTTGTTAGGCAGCAGCGGAGTCGAGGCCAGCCAGTCAGCGCTGTCCGGGTGGGTATAGTTCAGATGTAGCCAGCAGGGATGCTCTTTATCAATGACATCATCATCTTCCAGCGGTCGCGCACCGCCGCGACCGTCCAGCACCCACGCAAAAACTGCGTCAGGAACGTTAAGTTCAGATCCTTTAATGCTCTCCACAGTGCCTCCCCTGTTTGGCTCTTTCGATGTCAGTCTAGCTTCCATCAGGGGTTAAGCAACAACTATGTCTCGCATCGCGCTGAAATCGCTCAGGAATTGTACACACTGTATTTCGAGAATAGAAAAGCCCGGCATGCCAGGCTTCGGAAAGATGTCAGAGTGAGTGCCCGGGGCGCTGAAGGAACGAGACAGTATCGGTCACGGGTGACGGGGAGTGTCCCTGGTCCAGCCTGAAATTTCGTGTCCGCGTCTGCAGTTCGATCACCTGATTACGCAGCACATCAGAGGAACCGTTGAGCTCCTCCGCCATCGCAACGTTGCTCTGCGTGACCCGCTCCAGTTCGGACAGCGCCAGCGTGATCTGGGAAATGCCCTTCTCCTGCTCTGCGGTCGAGGTAGAAATCTCGTCCATTAACCGGCTGACGTTGCCGGATCCGGTCACGATGTCATGCATATTCTTCTCCGCTTCCGACACAACGCTGGCGCCCTGGGTGACATTACTGCTGGTAACGTCAATCAGCGTTTTGATATTTTTCGCCGCCTCCGCACTGCGGTGCGCCAAATTTCGTACTTCCTCTGCAACAACGGAGAACCCTTTACCATGATCGCCTGCCCGCGCAGCCTCGACGGCCGCGTTAAGCGCCAGAATATTCGTCTGGAATGCAATGCCGTCGATCAGCGAGATAATTTCCGTCATCTGCTGCGCGCATTCGGTAATGGATTGCATATTGCTGGCAACCTGTTCCATCAGCTCTCCTCCCTTGCGCGCCTGCACCGTCGCGGCATTCGCCTGCTCGCTCGCCAGCCTGGTGTTATCGGCATTGTTTCGGGTACTTGCTGCCATCTGCTCCATACTTGCCGCAGTTTGCACCAGAGATGCAGACTGCTGCTCTGTTTTCACCGAGAGCTGAGCACTGCGTGAAGAGAGCTGATCCGACAAGGTCATGGCGTTTTGTGATGAAGCCCTGATCTCACGCACCAGCGTAGCAATGTTGCTGGAAAGACTATTAATCCCGGGAATTAACCGCCCCGCGCAGTTATTGCCAAACTCGGGGATAGAGACGCCTAAGTTGCCTGCGGTCACTTCTTCAATACTTTTTTTCACAGTATTGATCGGCGTCACAAGAAACTTCGTCATATAACTCCAGAGCAAAAATAACGCAACGAAATTGACCACATTAATCGAAACGAAAAGAGAAAGATTGCTGGAAAATAGAACAACGATACCTGTATTCACAAAAAAAAGGCACAGCAGGAACCAGGCAATGAAGGTCCTGACACTAATATTTCTTAGCATGATTTTACCCACAACTTATATTTTGGTCGGCATTAAGACTTATAGCATTCACTTTTGCGTTTGTCCTCACAAAATACGCTGGCTTCTCGTTTCGCCGTTACCCACCCAGTATTTAACTTAAGTCAGACAAAAAAGGCGTTTTAGCAGAAATGTTCTGTTCAGCATGCTGCGTTGCTGGTCCAGAGCCCCCTGAAGCGATACCATCACCTGCGGTAAAATCGGCCATTTGCACACATATTTAAGACGCTTTGCTACAATTGTTCGACTATGTTTAGCAGTGCTTAATGTTCAATAAAAAAGAATATATTTTATATTACGAGTAAGTTTGGCATTTATATGACTGGTCATTTTTCACGATAAATAACTAATATGGTTTGAATGCGCATGTTCGTTGCCAGATAAAGACGTGCCGGCAGGCGAAATCGGTAACCCTCTCAGGCGTGGGATTGCATAATGCTCAATATATCGTGGGACCCTGTGTTGATCGCTGTCTCCTGTCTGGTGGCGTTTATCGCCTCCTTTGTGGCCCTGGATAGCGCCGGGAAAATTCCCCTTTCCAGCCGAAAAACGGCTTTGTTCTGGCGGATTGCCGGCGGGGTCATGCTGGGTATCGGGATTTGGTCAATGCACTTCATCGGCATGCTGTCCATGCAAATGCCGATGATGATGAGCTATGACCTATGGCTAACCCTGGCGTCTCTCGGCGTGGCGGTTGTTGCTTCCACAATAGCAATTAACATTGCCGTTACGGGCAAACACCTCTCGCTCTTTCGGCTGTTCTTCGCCACGGTCATCCTCAGCGCTGGCGTGGTCTCCATGCACTATATCGGTATGGCCGCCCTGATGCTGGAAGGAAGCATCCTCTGGGATCGGCGCATTGTGAGTTTGTCCGTGGTGATTGCCGTTGTCGCCTCCGGCGTAGCGTTATGGCTGGCTTTCCGCCTTAGGGATAAGCACAAAGGGGTCTTTGTTACTCGCATTCTCGCCGCGTTAGTCATGGGTGCCGCCATTTGTGCAATGCACTATACAGGCATGAGTGCCGCACATTTCCATGAGATGGCGCGTACGCTCCCCGGCGGGGTCAGCGAGCTGGGATTATCCATCTGGGTTTCCGTCACCACGCTCTCCCTGCTCGGCATGATGTTAATTATTTCGCTTATTGATTCGCACTGGCGGACCAGCCGGCTGACGGACAACTTGCGCCAGCTCAACCGTCAGCTTGAGCTACAGGTCCGCTTTGACGCTCTCACCGGCCTCGCAAACCGCCACCAGATGGATATCCGAATGCAGGATTGTCTGCACAGCGCCTTGTTGAGTAACAAACAATTTGCCGTGATCTTCCTGAATGTCGATCGCTTCAGACGCGTGAATGATACCTGGGGCCACAGCGTCGGCGATGAGTTATTAATCACCATTGCCCAACGCATCACGTCCCGGCTTACCCGCGAGATGACGCTTGCCAGGCTGGGTGGGGATGCCTTTATCCTGCTGGTTCCCGAATGTGACGAAGAAAAGCTCACTGCCCTGCTCACGACGCTGCTCGCGGATATGCGCCGTCCGTTTTCGCTTTGCGGACATACGCTGAGTACGACACTGAGCGCGGGTGTTAGCCTCTATCCTCAGGACGGAGAAACGCTGCATGAACTGAAGTTTAAGGCGGATGCCGCCTTACAACACGTTAAGCAAGGCGGTCGTAACGGCTGGGCGATTTACTGCCCTGAGATGTCAACGGCAGTTCCGGCGCAGCCGGGTTTTCTGCAGGAACTTTCTCAGGCGCTGGAACGCGATCGGTTTGAACTCTGGTATCAGCCAACCTGGCATGCTGAAGATAAGACGATCCACGGTTTTGAGGCCCTTCTGCGCTGGCGGCATCCGGAGCAAGGCGTTTTGCTGCCAGGTCTTTTTTTGCCCACGCTGGAACAAACGGGTTTGATTATTCCGGTTGGCAACTGGGCCATTGAGGCCGCGTGTCGGCAGCTTCATTTCTGGACTGAACAAGGCTTCAGCCAGTGGACTTTGTCGCTCAACTTATCCCCCGTTCAGTTCGAACAGCCGGATATCTTTCACATCGTGTCCTCAATGCTGGAAAAATATAATCTGTCGCCTTCAAGGCTGATCCTGGAGGTAACGGAGAGTACCGCGCTAAAAAATCTCGATCGCAGCATCGAGTTGCTCAATGCCTTTAACCATGCGGGGATCACCGTCTCTATTGACGATTTTGGTACGGGCTATTCCAACCTGCTGATGCTGAGCGTTCTTCCGGCAAAAGAGCTAAAAATCGACAAGAGCTTTGTGGCCTCTATGCTGGAAAATGAAAAAAGCCGCAAGCTGGTGGAAACCATTATTAATATTGCCCGCACCATGGAGATGCGTGTCGTTGCCGAGGGAATTGAAACGGACGAACAGCAGGCAATACTGACCAGCCTCGGCTGTGATTATCTCCAGGGCTACCTTTTCTCCCGCCCTCTGCCCGCTGAACAGGTTCCATGGCTACTGCTACAGAAAAACTCAGATAAACAAATTATACCGATGAATAAAATTCAAACGGACAACGCATTTATTTCACAAAAAAATCATGCCTGACGGGATTGAGTAGAGTATGTTTCAAGGGAGTACATGCGAGTCAATTCCGCCATGATTGTCAGGTATATCGTGCCGATGAACAGGAAAATACTATGTCGCAAAATAGTTTTGATGCGCTTAATGCAATTAAAACGCCCGTGTGGCTCATTTCTCCTGTTTCGGAACAGATTATTTTTGCAAATGTGGCCGCAATACAGCTGACGGGTAATAAAACGCTGAACGACCTGCGCAAAGGTTCCTGTTCTGCCAGTGCGCAAACCGTACTGTCGTTGTACGTTCCCGAACTGAAAAATCATCACGATATTGTCGAGATCTGGACAATTAGCCGGGGCGGGCAGGACGCCCCCTTAAGCTGTCGCCTCTCACTCACCCACGCCACGCCGTATGGTGATGTTATCGTTTTCGAAGGGATCTCTTCCCACGCCCCCTCTGGCCTGAAAGCCAGCCGTTCCGCAACCTATCAGCGCAAGAAACAGGGATTTTACGCACGCTTTTTCCTGACCAACAGCGCGCCGATGCTGCTCATCGATCCTGCCCGTGACGGGCAAATTGTCGATGCAAACCTGGCCGCGCTCAGCTTTTACGGTTATTCGCATGATGAGATGTGCTGCAAGCATACCTGGGAAATTAACACGCTTGGCAGAGGCGTCATGCCCATCATGACGGAGATCGCCGCACTGCCCGGCGGACATAAGCCGCTCAATTTTATTCACCGCCTTGCCGATGGCACCACCCGCCATGTCCAGACCTATGCGGGACCCATCGAGATCTACGGTGACAAACTGATGCTGTGCATAATCCATGATATTACGGAGCAAAAGAGGCTTGAGCAGGAGCTGGAAAATGCTGCATTACGTGACTCGATGACGGGGTTACTCAACCGACGACAGTTTTACAATGTTATCGACCAAACCAGCCTGAGCCACCTTTCTGCACAGCAGCAGTTTAGCCTGCTGCTGGTGGATACCGATCATTTTAAAAACATCAATGATCTTTTCGGTCACCTGAAAGGTGATGAAGTGCTTATCGCCCTATCCCGAACGCTGGAAGCCTGCTGCAGACAAGATGACCTGGTGTTCCGCTGGGGCGGTGAAGAGTTTGTCATCCTGTTGCCGCGCACGTCTCTTGAAACGGCTCTGAAGATTGCCGAATCCGTCCGTGCGACGGTCGCCCATATCACCCTTCCAGGCTTACCACGGTTTACCGTCAGCATTGGCGTGGCGCGGCATGACCCGGAAGAGAGTATCGACGCACTGTTTAAACGTGTCGACGATGCGCTCTATCGCGCCAAAAACGATGGGCGTAATAAAGTCCTTGCGGCATGAAACTGGAGTATCGGGAAAAGCCCCGCTACAATGCCCAGCTTAAGTAAATTAACGGCGGGTGGGTTGTGGCGACAATGGGAAAGACAGAATTAATACTCACCTTAATTATTTTCTTGCTTATTATATTTGGCTTATGGTTTATTTTCAGCGGCGAGATTTGGTATTTCGTTGAATATCTGGAAAACAGTCTCTACCCCACTTTTGACGCACTGTAGTGCACGTTTAATTTATTGTTTCACCTACCGAATTTGTCAGGTATCTGCATTGCCCTTAGCCACGTAAGATACGCGGCGTTATCCTCCAACAATGTTGATAACGAATCACTAAATCATTTGCTTATTTCGCCCGTTCTCTGACGGGCTTTTTTTATTTCCGGCTATTAAGCAAAACATCGATTCTTGTCCGTCAGTCGCCATGTTGTTGCAGCACCGCTCTGCTCCAGTCATAAAAGGCGCGCACCGAAGGCGGAAGATAGCGGTTTTGTGGATAGACAAGTGAAAGTGGTAAATCGTAAGTGAGGTTCTCTATACAGCGAACCAACGCCCCGCTCTTCAGATACGGCTCAGCCAGATAGCTGGCCACGCGAATTAATCCGAGCCCTTGAATTCCGGCCTGGATATAGGCGTCGGTATCATCGACGATCAGCGACTCTTTCATGTGGATTGCACAATCGCCGTCATCACGCGTAAAAAACCAGTCGATGGTGCGCCCGGTACGGTGGTTCAGGTAGCCGACGGCGCAATGCTTTTCCAGTTGGTCGAGATTTTCCGGCTTACCACAGGCGTCTATATAGCCCGGAGAAGCCAGAACAACCCATCTGAAGTTCGCCAGAGGGCGCGCGACCAGCGTCGTTGAATCTTCGATCCTCCCGGTGCGGATCACGCAGTCATACCCTTCCTGAATGATGTCCTCCACGCTATCGCTCGAACAGAGTACCAACTCCAGCCCGGGATACTGGCGCAGAAATTCCGGGAGACAGGGAAGAATGCAGTGTCGGGCAAGAGACTGCGGCATACCGACTTTTAAACGGCCTCTGGGCTGTGCGGATCTGGCGGGAAAGGAAGACTCCACTGTCGCAATATCCGCCAGCAGCCGTTTGCTCTCGTCATAGTAACGCCGGCCCTCTGCGGTCACGCTGAGCTTCCGGGTGGTGCGTTGTAAAAGTTGAATACCCAGGTATGTCTCCAGTTCCTTAACGACCCGCGATACGGTTGAACGCGGTAGCCCCAGCGCTTCTGCCGCCCTGGCGAAGCTATGGGTGTCGACCACGCAAACATATACCCGCATTGATTCCAGTTTATCCATGTTCCCACCGCGCCTGAAAAGATCGATTATCCCATTATTACGAACAGTCTAACTTATGCCTGTGGTCTTATCGAATGCAGCTATCTGACATAACCTTGCTCAAGTTGCAGTAGAAACGCGATTTAACAAAGAGAGGCTCAACATGAAAGAACGTGATATCAAGACAGGTGAAAAAGTATTAGTGCTTGGTGCAGGACAATTGGGTGCTGCCGTACTGGAGCATCTGGTTCCGGCAGTCACGCAGCGCGATGGCGCTGTTACCGTTATCGTTTCGCCCGGATCCTGGGACAGCCGGGGTAAACTTCAGTCCGAAATTCATCAAAAACTGGCTGATGCAGGGGCAGAATTCATCGCGGTCGATGTCGCCGTCAGCTCCACTGAAACGTTAAAAACCCGTTTTGTGGATTTTGACACCGTGATCAACTGCATGGGGTTTGTCGCCGGAGCGGGTACACAGCTCAAAATTACCCGCGCGGTACTGGAAGCCGGCGTAAACCGCTATTTCCCCTGGCAGTTCGGCGTGAATTACGATGTGGTCGGCAAAGGGAGCGGCCAGCCCGTCTGGGACGAGCAGTATGATGTCAGGACGCTCTTGCGGGAACAGAAC
This sequence comes from Enterobacter sp. ECC_219_Taxon_10, assembly GCF_058354905.1. Lineage (NCBI taxonomy): Bacteria > Pseudomonadati > Pseudomonadota > Gammaproteobacteria > Enterobacterales > Enterobacteriaceae > Enterobacter > Enterobacter sp. ECC_219_Taxon_10. The sequence goes on from NZ_CM178005.1 coordinate 2,654,847, forward strand.
GCGACGGAATGGGTGATTGTTTCAACCGGTATGTTTACCAGCTTTCTCTTCGAACCGGCATTTAATGTGGTGAATTTATCCGAAAAAACCATTAATGCGCTCGGAGGATGGGACACGCAGGTCACGGTCACGTCTCCCGCGGATATTGGTCGGCTGACCACCGAAATTTATTTGCATCATCCGCGGATCGTAAATGAAGTGATATTTGTCGCAGGTGAAACCACTTCTTATGGAAAACTGGCCGAAACGGTTGAACGCACGACAAGACAAGCCTTTGCCAAAAACGTATTAACGCTCCCGGATCTGCTGGATGCACTGCATTTAAATCCGGATGACCAGATGCTCCGCTATCGCGCGGCCTTCGCCCGAGGAGACGGCATGTGGTGGCCGATGAGTAACACCTGGAATGTACAGAATAATATACCGACTCAAGATATTGAATCATGGCTTAAAACCGTTATGTAGCCATGCGTTTATCCCGCCCCGGTGGCGCGCCAAACATACGGGCATATTCACGGGTAAACTGCGAAACACTGGCATAACCGACCGTATACGCCGCCTGTGCGATCCCTGCGCCATCGACAAGCATCAGGCGGCGGGCATGGATAAGGCGTAGCTGTTTCTGAAATTGCAGGGGCGAAATCGTGGTTATCGCGCGAAAATGCTGATGGAATACGGACACGCTCATGCCCGCCACGTCAGCAAGCTCCTCAACGCTTATCGTACGTGTAAACTCCTTACGCAACATTGCGACCACACGGCTAATTCGTCCGGAATGGCTATCCGCCGCGCCCAGGGCGCGAATAGCAGGACCATGGACACTGCGAAGCAACCAGTAATGCAGCTCTCGCCGTAGCCCATCCCCAAGAACCGCCATCGCCTCCGGTTGTTCAAATAACCTGGCCAGCCGGTAAGCCGCATCCGTCACGTCAGCATTCATTGGCTCAACCCCAACGCAAGGCGCGTCCCTCTGCTCTGCTTGCACAGCATCCTGCAACTCGCGCAGTATGGCGATATCCAGTTCCAGCACCAAGGAATAGTAGGGATGGCGAAGGCTGGCCTGGGTAATCTGACTGAGGGTCGGCACATCGGCGGCAATCACCATCGCCTCGCCGGGGCCATATTCAAAACTTTCCGTCCCCGTAGCGACGCGTTTGCGACCCTGCAACAGCATCGCCATCAGCGGTCTGTTGATCGCCGCCTGCAGGTCGCCCGGATGCAAAGCCCGGATAATCGTCAACCCTGGAACCGGCGTTACGGCAACCCCGCTACGGTCGACGTGAGCATCGGCATACCGGCGGCAGAGATCGAACAGGAGATCGCGCATAGACACTCTTTCAGGCAAGTTTTTAAGCCATAGTATGCGGTCATTCTCAACAGAACAAACCATGAAAAGAGAAACAGGCAAAAGATAACCAGAATCAGGCAAAGTGGATGAGTGGCCTTCTCCTACTGTAAAAGCTCCACCAAACAGAGGATACACCATGAGTAAAATTGCACTTATCACCGGCGCCAATCGTGGTCTTGGCCGTAACACCGCCCTCTCTGTCGCGCGTCAGGGGGGCGATATTATCGTCGCTTACAGAGGAAATACCCCTCAGGCTGAAGCGGTTGTCACGGAAATCCGCACCCTTGGTCGTAAGGCGATTGCGATTCAACTGGATGTGGCGCAGACGACGACTTTCCCGGCATTTGCCGAAACTCTGCGTCAACAACTCGCCGAGGTCTGGCAGCGCGACACCTTCGACCACCTGATAAATAACGCAGGTCATGGCGAGTTTGCCGGGGTGGGCGAGACCACCGAAGCGCAGTTCGACGGGCTGTTCAGTGTCCATGTCAAAGGGGTATTTTTCCTGATCCAGACCCTTTTACCCCTGCTGGCGGACAGCGGGCGCATCATCAACTTCTCGTCCGGCCTGACCCGGGTATCGTACCCTGGGTTCTCCGCTTACGCGGCGGCAAAAGCGGCGGTGGAAATGCTCAGCGTTTATCTGGCACGCGAGCTGGGCACGCGCGGCATCACCGTCAATACCATCGCGCCAGGCGCCATTGAAACCGATTTTGGCGGCGGCCTGGTTCGCGACAACGCAGATGTCAACGCGCAGTTTGCCGCCATGACCGCGCTCGGGCGGGTCGGCGTTTCCGACGATATCGGGCCGATGGTCGCCAGCCTGCTGCGTGATGATAACCGTTGGGTAACCGCACAGCGCATTGAAGTGTCGGGCGGGCAAACCATCTGAACAGGCCAAAAATACCGTCCGAAAAGTGATGCTTTCAGCTGTGACGGGTGATGGTCAGAAGGAGGAACTGGCGCCGCAAGCCGCGCCAGTACTTGATTAGTGCTTTTCAATATACATCGTCCGGCTATACGCCACGTCTTCCGGGTTGTTGATGGGGTAACCCTTCACCCAGGGCTTAATCAGGCGGCCGTTGGTATACTGGTAAATTGGCGCGATGGGCGCCTTCTCCATAAGAATTTTCTCCGCCATGTTGTAGTCGGCATTACGCGCTTTCGCCGTGGTTTCCAGCGTCGCCTGGTGGATAATCTTATCGTAGGCCGGGTCACTGAAACGGGAGATATTGCCGCTGTGGGTTGAGGTCAGCAGCGACAAAAAGGTTGATGGCTCGTTGTAATCGCCTACCCATGAGGCGCGGATCACGTCAAAGTTGCCGGTATTACGGCTGTCGATGTACGTTTTCCACTCCTGGTTTTGCAGCTTGACATCCACACCGAGATTTTTCTTCCACATGGAGGCCACCGCAATGGCGATTTTCTGGTGGTTTTCCGAGGTGTTGTACAGCAGGTTCAGCTTCAGGGGGCGCTGAGGACCGTAGCCTGCGGCCTGCAGCAAGGTTTTGGCCTGGGCGTTCAGCTCCTGTTGCGACATCTGCTCAAACGGCGAGGCGTCCGGGGTAAACCCTGCCGTCACGTCAGGCGTAAAGTGCCAGGCGGGTTTCTCTCCCGTGCCTAACACCTTTTCCGCCATAATGCGACGGTCGATAGTCATGCTCAGCGCAAGACGGACGCGGGCATCGGCCGTTGGGCCCTTTTGCGTGTTAAACGCATAGTAATACGTGCCCAACTGAGGCGGCGTATACACCTGCCCCGGAATATCCTTCAGCAGCTTCTGATACATGTTTTTCGGGAACGATTCGGTAATATCAATATCCCCTGCCAGGTAGCGTTTGGTGGCCGACGATTCCTGATTAATCGGCACGAAGGTGACCTTTTGCAGTACCGTTTTGGCATTGTCCCAGTAGTGCGTATTGGGCACCACAACCAGCTTTTCATTCACCACGCGGTCCTTCAGAACGTAAGCACCGTTCCCTACCAGCGCGCCCGGCCGCGTCCACTCTTTACCGCTTTCGACATTAGCTTTTTGTACTGGATAGAAGGCAAAGTTCGCCGTCAGGTTGCTGAACCACGGCAGCGGTTTGTCCAGCTGGACGCGTAACGTCCTGGCATCCACCGCCGTCACCCCCAGCGTATCGGGCGCGGCTTTACCGTCAATAATGGCCTGCGCGTTATTGATTCCCGCCAGCGCGGCAAACCAGGCAAACGGAGAGGTGGTTTTCGGATCAACCAGACGCTGCCAGCTGTAGACAAAATCCTGGGCGGTGACAGGGGAACCGTCGGACCATTTCGCGTCATCGCGTAAGGTAAACGTCCAGATGCGGTTATCATTACTCTGCCAGCGCGTCGCCACGCCCGGCACCAGCTCCCCTTTCTCATTCTGGTTAACCAGACCTTCGAAGAGATCGCGAATCACCTGAATCTCTGGCAATCCCACGGCTTTCGCCGGGTCCAGCGAAGCCGGTTCGTCTTTAATATGCCTGACCAGCTCCTGCTTTTGCGCCAGCGCAGTGCCCTGCGGCACATCAGCAGCAAAAGTAAGTGAAGAGAGTCCGCACAGGCACAGTGCGGCAAAAAGACGCGAAACAGGATGCTTCATAAGATCCCCTTTAATAAATTCAGGTAATAAGCAGATGCGTAATTATTTGTTTCGACAAAGAGAAATGCAAATAACTTACTCCTGAATAGTGATTTAAGGCAATTCTCAGCCGTTACGGAAACTATTTGATTAACAGCGTGTTTTGCACAACACTGCCAGTAGTGCTTTCTTTATCAGGATTTCGTATGGCAACCACCCGACCGAGAGCGGAACGCGGCGCCTTTCCACCGGGCGCTGAGCAATATGGCCGCTCGTTTTTAGGCGCATCGCTGATCTGGTTCCCCGCCCCTGACGCAGACCGCGACAGCGGCTTGATTCTTGCCGGCACACACGGGGACGAGAACTCCTCCATCGTGACGCTTTCCTGCGCGCTGCGGACGCTGACGCCTTCATTGCGACGTCATCATGTGATTCTGGCGGTAAATCCGGACGGCTGTCAGCTGGGGCTTCGCGCCAATGCGCGAGGCGTTGACTTAAACCGTAATTTTCCGGCAGCAAACTGGCGCGCCGGGGAAACGGTGTATCGCTGGAACAGCTCCGCCGAGGAGCGTGATGTGGTTCTGCTGACGGGAGATAAGCCAGGCTCAGAGCCGGAAACCCAGGCGCTGTGCCAGCTTATCCATAAGATCCACCCCGCGTGGGTGGTCTCGTTCCACGATCCGCTGGCCTGCATTGAAGATCCGCGCCACTCTGAGCTCGGCGCGTGGCTGGCAGACGCGTTCGCCCTGCCGCTCGTGACCAGCGTGGGCTATGAAACGCCAGGCTCGTTCGGTAGCTGGTGCGCCGATTTGAGCCTGCCCTGTATTACCGCTGAATTCCCGGCAATCTCGTCCGACGAAGCCAGCGAAAAATACTTAAAAGCCATGGTGGAGCTTTTGCGCTGGCAGCCTCAGAGATGAAGCACGCCGCTGGTAAAATGGAGCGCGGGTGATACGTCAACCGCCAGCCACGTCGGGCCGTCCAGATCGGCGAAACGGACCTGATTGACCAGCGGTAGCGCCGCGCCGATCGCCCGGGACGTACAGAGCATACAGCCCAGCATCAGCGAAAAACCCTGCGCCCGGGCGTCTTCCGCCAGGGCCAGTGCCTCCGTCAGCCCGCCGGTCTTGTCGAGCTTAATATTGACCATCTCGTAGCGGCCCTGCAGCTCGCTCAAACTCGCGCGGGTGTGGCAGCTTTCATCCGCACAAACGGGTAACGGATGGATAAAATTCTTCAGCGCCGCATCCTCTTTTGCTGGCAGAGGCTGCTCCAGCATGGCCACCCCCAGGTCGGCCAGCAGCTGACAGCGGGCAGCCAGCCCTTCCGGATGCCATGATTCATTGGCATCAACAATTAGCGTGGCTGCGGGTACCGCCGCGCGAATGGCGACCATTCGCTCGCTAATCAGACGATCGTCGAGCTTCACCTTCAGCAGCCGGGCCCCGGCGTCATAAAGCGCTTTTGCGCTGGCGGCCATCTGTTCCGGATCGCCAATCACCACCGTTTGCGCGGTAGCCACCGATTCCGGCAGCGCCACGCCCAGCAATGCTGTCAGCGGTTGCTGCTGCTTCGCCGCCTCCAGGCTCCAGAGCGCGCTATCAATAGCGTTGCGTGCGGCACCGGCGGGCAAACGCTGCTGTAATGCCTCGCGCGTAAGCCCGGTTTGCAGGTCCGGCACCAGCGTCATGATCTGCGCCATCACCGACGCGAGGCTTTCTCCATAGCGTGGGTAAGGCGTGCACTCCCCTACACCTTTAAAACCGTCCTCTTCGATTTCAACGACCACCACGCTGGCTTCGCTACGGCTGCCGCGAGAGATCACAAACGGGGTATGCAATGGCCAGGCTTCTTCATAGACCTTAACGCTTCTCATCACTGACTCCTTGCGGCCCGAAAAGGCGAAAAATTTGGTTTGCCGTGTTATCCGCGGATGGCATACACTAGCCCCGACGTTAACTATATGTAAACAGGAAGATATCTATGTCACAACTCGTTCATTTCCAGGGCAACCCGGTTGCTGTTGCAGGTTCCATTCCGCAGGCTGGCAGCAAAGCGCAGGCTTTTACTCTGGTGGCTAAAGATCTGTCTGACGTCACACTGGCTCAGTTTGCGGGTAAACGCAAAGTGCTGAACATTTTCCCGAGCATTGATACCGGGGTTTGCGCCGCCTCCGTGCGTAAATTCAACCAGCTGGCAACTGAAATGGACAACACCGTTGTGCTGTGCATTTCTGCTGACCTGCCGTTCGCTCAGTCTCGCTTCTGCGGCGCTGAAGGCCTGAGCAACGTTATCACTCTCTCCACCCTGCGCAGCCCGGATTTCCTCGAAAATTACGGCGTCAGCATCGCCGAAGGCCCTCTGAAAGGTCTGGCAGCACGCGCGGTACTGGTTCTTGATGAAAACGACACTGTCGTCTTCAGCGAACTGGTTAATGAAATCACTACCGAGCCGGATTACACCGCCGCGCTGGACAAGCTGAAAGCATAATCATTACTTAGCATTTTATACCGCTTTTTCAAAACCTCGCTATGGCGGGGTTTTTTATTAATCGCCAGCTGAATCGTTAAAGCATAAATCAATTTGGATCACAATATTTATGCAAAATAGCATTAAGAATTCATCGATAAAGCGATCATACCCGCAAATCAATCGTTAAATATCCCTGTATTTACCCTCAGTGAGGCACATCACATTTCCCTCATCGCCAAAACATTAGATTTGCTTACGATGTTAAATAATCGTTTCAGCAAAAAGGGATAAATATGAAAATAAAACTGGCTTTAACGCTCCTTTCGGTACTGGTTTCGGGCCATTCCGCAGCTAAAACCTGGGTGCTGACAAGCGCTGAAAGCAGCGTGGAAAAAGGAAACTGGAAGATTTCCAGCGATGAGCTGAAAATTAACGATCGAACGTTCAGCATTGAGCAAAAAGTGTTGCACGGCGGCAGGCAGGAAGGCAGTAAAGTTATCGTCATCAGCAGTAAAAATGGCCTGACCATCACCTTAAGCCCGACGCGCGGGATGAACCTTCTGCATGTGGAAGGATTTGGCACCAGACTGGGCTGGAACTCGCCCGTTAAAGAGGTCGTTAACCCGGCGTATATTAATCTGGAAAGCCGAAACGGGCTTGGCTGGCTGGAAGGTTTCAACGAGATGATGGTCCGCTGTGGCTACGAATGGACTGGGCACCCGGTCTCCGCTGACGGCCAGATTTACACTCTGCACGGTAAGGCAGGCAACACCCCGGCCTCTCAGGTGGAGGTAGAAATTGCGGATGCTGCCCCGCATGAAATTCGTATTCGCGGTCTCATCAAAGAAAGCACGTTTAAAAAAGCGGATCTGCAAACTATGACCGAACTGCGTTACGTTCCAGGAACCAACCAGTTCAGCCTGCATGACGTTCTGACAAACCATGCCGATTACCCTCATGATTACCAAATCATCTATCACAGCAACTTCGGGGCGCCAGTCCTCGAAGAAGGCGCGCGCTTCCTTGCCCCCGCGGCAAGCGTAAGCCCGTTCAATGATTACGCGAAAGCGGGCGTTAACGACTGGCAAACCTACGCCGGGCCGACAAAAGGCTTTGATGAGATGGTCTTTAATATCAAACCGCTCGCCGACAGCAACCACGAAACCCTCGCAGCGGTGGTGAATAAAGCCGGTGACAAAGGCGCGTCGATTCAGTTTGATACCCGCCAGCTGCCGGTGCTGACCCTGTGGAAAAATACCGATACGCCAAAACAGGGCTATGTCACGGGGATTGAGCCGGGCACCAGCTACGCCTACCCCGTCACCATTGAACGCGAGCAGAAGCGGGTTAAGCAGCTGCTGCCAGGTGCCAGCGCTCAATTTGATCTGACCTATACCCTGCTACACAGCGCGCAGCAGGTGAAAGATGTCGAAAGCAGGATTGCGTCGATTCAGGGAGAGACAAAAACAGAAATCGTGACCACGCCGCTGGCAAAGGAATAACCATCAAAAAAGCCTCTTTACAGAGGCTTTTTGTTATTCGTCACCTTTCTTGTGATTTAACCCATACTCACGTAGCTTATTCGCAATCGCGGTATGCGAGACGCCAAGACGTTTTGCCAGCTTTCGGGTGCTGGGATAGCTGCGGTACAGCTGCGTAAGCACGGAGCGCTCAAAGCGGCTGGTGATATCATCCAGCGAGCCTTCCATCGCCTCTTCGCCTACCGACACCGTCCCGGCGTCGTAATCCGGCAACAGGATATCCTGAGGGCGCAGTTCATAGCCTTCCAGCTGAGTGAGCGCGCGATAAACGGCGTTTTTAAGCTGACGGATGTTGCCCGGCCAGCCGTAGCGCATGAGCACCGTGCCGAGATCGGCAGACAGCTTCGGACGCGGAACCCCCTGCTCGTCGGCAAAGCGGGCCACAAACAGCTCCGTTAGCGGCATGATGTCCTGCGGACAGTCGCGCAGCGGCGGAATGTTCAGCGTCAGGACGTTAAGGCGGTAATAGAGATCCTCACGGAAGATCCCCTTTTGCACCAGCTCCACCAGGTTTTTCTGGGTGGCGCAGATAACGCGCACGTCCACATGCACTTCGTGATCCTCTCCGACGCGGCGGAAGGTCCCGTCGTTCAGGAAGCGCAGCAGTTTGGCCTGCATACGCGGCGACATTTCGCCGATTTCATCCAGCAGCACGGAGCCGCCGTTGGCCTGCTCGAAGAACCCTTTCTTGCCTTCCGGCGCGTGACCAAACAGCTCGCTTTCAACAGCATCTTCCGGAATCGAGGCACAGTTAAGTGCCAGATACGGTTTTGCCGCACGCGGGCTTGCCAGGTGCACGGCGTGCGCCAGCAGATCTTTCCCGGTACCGGTATCGCCGGTAATCAGCAGCGGCGCGGTCAGGCTGGCAAGCTTGCGCGCCTGGTCAACCACATGGCGCATTTTCGGGCTGACGGCAATAATCTGGCTGAACGCGCCGACATCCTGGCTGGAGAGGTTTTGCAGCTGGCGACCCATGCGCAGCGTCGAGCGCAGCATGATCACCGAACCGGTCAATACGCGGGTGTCTCCTTCCCCTTTCAGATAGACCGGGGTGATCTCCATCAGGAAATTCTGCCCGTTTATCACCACGTGCTCGCTATGCGTATTCTGCGGATTGCTGTCCAGCCAGCGCTGGAAGTTAAAACCGGGGATCAGCTGCGCGGCGTGGTGGTTGCTGAGCTTCTCCTGGCTCTGCGCGAAAAGCTGGCAGCTCGCGTGGTTAACGCGCTCGACTTTACTTTTCAGATCCAAAGAGAGGAACGGCTCAGGCATCGCTTCAAGCAGCGCGCTCAGGGCGAGGTGCTCACGTTCGGAGGGCATCCAGGGGATGGTGCGTACATCCGTAACGCCAGCGATACGGCGGATTTCCGCCATCAGGCTGCTGAAGGTGTTAAATTCAATTTCGGCAAAATTGAGGTAAATTCGCCCGACAGGATCGATCTCAATGCCACGTAAATCAATGCTACGTAAAACAAGAAGATCGAGTAACTCGCGGGTCAGACCGAGACGGTCTTCACAGAAGACTTCAAGACGCATGGGAAATTCACCGTTTTAAGCCAATAACCTTAAAATGATATGTCAGAACACGGTGAACCGGAAGATGGCTGTCAACAAATATTGACAGCCAGCACGATTAATGAACAACGCCTTACGGAGTCGGCTTTTTATTGAGCGTATCTTTCAGCTGACCGATCAGCTCTCGCCTGAAATCCCCCAGCCGCGGCTTATCGCCATCAATCCACGGCAGCGGTCGGCACACCTCCATCGCTTTGATACCCAAACGCGCCGTCAGTAAGCCCGCGCCAATGCCCTGAGCGGCACGGGCGGAGAGACGCGCCGCCAGATCCTGCGACATCCAGTCCATTCCCACTTCGCGCACCAGCTCGCTCGCGCCCGCAAAGGCGATATTGAGCAGGACCAGTTTGAACAGCCTGAGCCGGCTGTAGTAACCCAACTCTATGCCGTAAAGGTTCGCTATACGGTTGATGAGGCGCAGGTTACGCCAGGCGATAAAGGCCATATCCACCAGCGCCAGCGGGCTGACGGCAATCATCAGCGTAGACTCCGCCGCCGAGCGGCTAATCTCGCGTCGCGCCTGCGCATCCAGTACCGGCTGAACCATATGGGAATAGAGCGTGACCACCTCCCGGTCATTCTGGGTTTCATGGATGGCGGCATACCAGCGCTGAAGCGCCGGATGTGACTGATCGATACCGGCCTGGCTGGCCAGTTTTTCGCAGAAGGCGCGGCCTTTGCCGGTGCCGTGGCTGTGGAGAAGATCCCGCGCTTCATCACGCTCGTGCGCGCGCTGTCGCAAACGCCAGAGGCGGCGCCACTCGGTGGCAACCGACCCGATACCTGCCCCCACGATGAGCGCGCCCGCGGCACAACCGCCCAGCGCGACCCAATCCTGGGTTTGCCAGGCGTTCATCGCCCACTGCATGCCCTGCCCGACCACGCTGACGCCAAACAGCGCCAGACCGGCGGTGACCATCTTGCGCCACAGGCTGCGTTTTGGACGCAGAGCGGCTTCCACGACCGCCTCCGCCGGACCTTCCTCAACGGCGGGATCGTCCGGCAGCGCCGGGGCAAAGTTCTCCGCCTGCACGCCGCTGAACGTCTGCGCCGTTTTAAAGGCGTCCTGACGCTCAGGTTCAAGCGTTCCGGTAAAGTCTATGCGCGGTTTTAACGGTTCCGTCATCGCAATTTATCTCCAATCAAAAACTCCAGCGCCGCATCCAGACGGATGTGCGGTAACGGCCGATCGACGCTCATGGTCTGAGGGCGGAAGGCTTCAAACTGGAAGCCCTGGCTCTGCCAGAAGGCCTGGCCCGGCAGCCGCGCGGGGACTTCGCCGGGATAGACGGTGAGCGGCTCGCCGTCACTGAGCCGATTCCCGCGTAATGCCGGTATTTTCTCGCCGTTAAGGTCAATCAGGCCGCTTTGCGTCGCCTGCACCGATGCGAGCCCGAGGCAATCCATACTGATGCCTTCAAACGCGGCGTTTTGCCAGGCGTCCTGCACCAGCTGCTGCAGCAGAGAAACCATGTTGGCGTGCTGATCGACCGTAACGTGATCGGCTTTTGTGGCTGCAAACAGCAGCTTGTCGATCACCGGTGAGAACAGACGACGGAACAGCGTCCGCTGCCCGTAGTGGAAACTCTGCATCAGCTGCGTCAGCGCGAGGCGCATATCGTTAAATGCCTGCGGCCCGCTGTTGAGCGGCTGCAGGCAATCCACCAGCACAATCTGGCGGTCGAAACGTAAAAAGTGGTTTTTATAAAAACCTTTGACCACCTTTTCACAGTAGTAATTGTAACGCTCGCGCAGCATTCCGGCGTTCGTGTGTTTGTCTGCCTGCGCCAGCTTCGACTCGCCTGCGCCGTCCACGTCCGGCCACGGGAAGAACTGCAGCGCGGGCGCGCCTGCTAAATCACCCGGCAAGACAAAACGGCCCGGCTGGATAAAGTGCAGCCCTTCCTGTTTGCACTGGTGCAGATAGGCCGTCCAGGCTTCAGCAATGGTCGCCAGACGGTTTTCATCCGCAGGCGCCAGCGGATCCAGGCCTTCGCACAGCTGTCGCCACTTCGTCGACCACTCTGCGCGTTGCCCCTGCAACAAGCCTGTCATCTGACGAGACCAGCTGAGGTAGTCCTGCCCCAGCATCGGCAGGTCGAGCAGCCATTCGCCAGGATAATCGACGATTTCCAGATACAGGGTGGAGGTATCCTTAAAGTGACGTAGCAGCGATTCATTAGAGCGAAAGCGCAGCGCAAGGCGAATTTCACTGACGCCTCGCGTCGGCGTCGGCCACGCGGGCGGATCGCCGTAAAGCTGCGCCAGCCCTTCGTCGTAGGTAAAACGCGGTATGCCAAAATCACGCTGAGGGACGCGCTTAACGCCCAGCAGACGCTCTTCCCGCACGGCGCTGAGCAACGGCAGGCGCGCGCCGGCGTGCAGGTTCAGCAACTGGTTTACCATCGCGGTGATGAACGCCGTCTTACCGCTGCGGCTCAGGCCGGTGACAGCCAGACGCAGATGTCGATCAACGCCGCGGTTCACCAGTGAGTTGAATTCGTTCTTAAATCGCTTCATCGCCATCCTTCATTGCCCGGAAGCCTGGAATGTATGGCTTCAGAATACAATAAATGGGGGCAGATCGTTGATTATCAATTCTTATTTATTGCTATTGCCGTTTTCTCTCCAGTAAGATGAACCACATTGCTGTCAGTCCGGAGTGAGTAAGGTGTATGTCACCCACCATCTATGATATCGCACGGGTTGCGGGCGTATCGAAATCAACCGTTTCCCGAGTTCTGAATAAACAAACGAATATTTCCCCTGAAGCGCGAGACAAAGTGCTGAAGGCGATAGACGAATTAAATTATCAGCCCAACAAACTGGCCCGCGCCCTGACCTCTTCTGGCTTCGATGCCATTATGGTTATTTCGACCCGCTCGACCAAAACCACAGCCGGTAACCCTTTTTTCTCCGACGTTCTTCATGCCATTACGGCAAAAGCGGAAGAAGAAGGGTTTGACGTTATTTTACAAACCTCGAAAAGCAGTGAGGACGATCTGCAGAAGTGCGTAGGGAAAATAAAGCAGAAGATGATCAAAGGGATCATCATGCTGAGTTCACCGGCAAACGAATCTTTTTTCACCACGCTGGACGAATACGGTGTGCCCGTAGTGGTTATTGGGAAAGTAGAAGGTAAGTTCCAGAATATTTATTCTGTTGATACGGACAATTTCCACGACAGCGCTATTTTGGTCGATTCGTTTATTGAACATGGACGAACAAAAATTGCCTGTCTGCATGCCCCGCTCGATTATCACGTTTCTATCGATCGCCTTGCTGGCTATAAATCCAGCCTTGAGAAGCAGGGTATCGCCATTAACCCGGATTGGGTCATTGATGGCGGATATACCCATGAAAGCGCGCTTCAGGCAGCCTGCAAATTACTCTCGTCCGATAACCCGCCCAATGCCGTTTTTGCCACAGACAGCATGAAATTGCTGGGTCTTTATCGGGCAGCGGATGAGTTAAATCTGATGGTTCCCGAGCAGGTTGCCATGGCAGGATACAGCGATCCGATGCTGTCTCTCGTATTAACTCCTGCTCCCGGTGGGTTTGATATCCCGACGAGAAAGCTCGGCGAAGAGAGCTGCAACGTGTTATTTAAGCGTATTGCGGGTAAACCTGCGCCGCATAAGGTATTGGTTGAAACGCATTTTTCGGATGCAGCGTCCTTGCGCTAAAAACCAGGGGCAATCGCCCCTGGTAATAGGTTATCAGAACGCGTAGTTCACGCCGACACCCGCATAGTGGAAGCGATCGCTCTCACCTTCATCGTGGTTTTCCCATTCGTAGGCATATTCCAGCGTCATGGATAAGCCGTTGTTAAAATCATAGGCGTACAGCATACCCAGACGGTTGAAATCATGTCCTTCACGCGTTGGATCGTCCTGCCAGTCCCAGTTTGACCAGCGATCGAGACCCAGTCGGGTATAAGGCGTTAACGTCGTCTGGCCTAACGAGAGCGGCAGATAGGCACGAATTTCCTGGGTAGAAAACTCGCCGTTATTGCGCGAGCTGTCCATATTGAAGCCGCGCTCTAAATAGTAATTCACCTTGGCGGAGACGGTTTCATTAATAGTCCAGGTAAAGCCCGTTTCGGTCTCGACGCGGCTGTCAGAATAACCGGTTTTTTCCAGATCGTTGGCAAACTGGTACATGGCAAACCAGCCGCCAAAGCGCCAGTCTTCGGTTAATTTAATATCCCAGTCAGGCTGAACTTTGTAGCGCTGCATATTAGCGCTGCCGTCTTTGGCACCGTGCTCATCTTTAAAGTGATAACCATAATTGCGGAAGCCACCGGTCAGACCGAAAGTAAAATCATCGGTGCCGATAAAGCGATAGCGTAATTCAAATTCCGGGCGATCGAAATAGGTACCACGCGTCATGCTGCTATAATCAACCGGTCCTTCCTGATACATTGCCAGAGAGATCGTCCAGGCATCCCATGTTGCATTAAACCACACGGAAGGTTCATATAATCCATCTTTATCGTCGCCCTGACCTTCGACGTTTTCAATTTCATACATGGCACCGATATTAAACGCCCACTGCTTTGCGGATTCTGTTGCTTGCGCGCAGCTAACCCCTGCGCACAGAATGAGCGCAGCACTTCTTAGTAGAGTACTCATTAAATATTCCCTTTATAATTAACAAACAAAAAAACCGGAAATTTGCATTTCCGGCAAACACCTTTCTTATCTAATAGCCGCTTCGGTATCGGCGTCGAAGAAATGGCACTTATTCATATCGAACTGAATGCCGATAGTATCTCCGGCTACGTAGTCATTGGCCGCGCCCGCACGGACAACCAGTTCATGGCCGCCCACGGTGGCATAAAGCATAAATTCGGCTCCGGTAAGCTCGGCGACGCTGACTTTCGCCGTGATATCTTCTCCGCTGCTCTGCAGGGTGAGAATATCTTCCGGACGGATCCCGAAGACGACCGCTTTACGCTGGTAACCTTGCGCATTCAGCTCGGCCAGCTTGTCCTGAGGGATCTCCAGACGCAGCGTTTCCGTTACGAAATAGCGATCGTCGATAGCGCCACGAATGAAGTTCATCGCCGGAGAGCCAATGAACCCTGCGACAAACATATTTGCCGGCTCGTTGTATACCTGCTTCGGCGCACCCACCTGCTGAATGATGCCGTCTTTTAGGATCACGATGCGGGTCGCCATCGTCATGGCTTCCGTCTGGTCGTGCGTTACATAGATCATGGTGGTGTTAAGCTTCTGGTGCAGCTTGCTGATTTCGGCACGCATCTGCACACGAAGCTTGGCATCGAGGTTGGATAACGGCTCATCCATCAGGAAGACGCCCGCTTCACGCACGATCGCCCTGCCCAGCGCCACGCGCTGGCGCTGACCACCCGATAAAGCACCGGGTTTACGCTTCAGATATTCACGTAACCCCAAAATCTGCGCCGCCCAGTTAACGCGCTCTTCAATCACCGCGGGCGCTATTTTTTGCATTTTCAGGCCAAACGCCATGTTGTCGTAGACCGTCATATGCGGATAAAGCGCGTAGTTCTGGAATACCATCGCAATATCGCGAGACTTGGCGGGCACGTCATTCATGCAAACGCCGTCGATAATCAGTTCACCCGCGCTGATCTCCTCAAGACCGGCAATCATTCGCAGTGTGGTAGATTTACCGCATCCCGACGGACCGACGAAAACAATAAACTCTTTGTCTTCAATTTCGAGGTTGAAATCCTTAACCACGTGGACCTGGTTATCATAGATTTTCTGAATATGTTTCAGAGACAGTTGAGCCATAATTTATTCCTTATCAATACGCCCGGGACGCCCAGAAATCTGTCAGGCATTTCCAGGTCAGTTCCCGCGTTGAATGAAGTTGTAATCCCGCATGGTTAAGGCCAGGCCCAATCCCGACCGACAGCATTCCTGCGGCGTTGATTGCTTCAATACCCGCAGCGGCATCTTCAATGCCGATGGCCTCTTCAGGGCGCACATTCAGCCCCGCACAGGCTGCAAGAAAGATCTCCGGGTCCGGCTTTGAGCGGGGAATGCGGGAAGCATCAGCGCAAAAATCGAAGGCCCCATCGATGCCCAGCGCGTGCAAAATCCCTGGGGCATTGAGCGATACGGATGCCAGCCCAATTTTGACCTTCGCGGCACGGATCTCCGCCAGCACGTCGCGGATCCCCGGCAGCAGAGAATCCTGCGTTAGTGATGCCAGCGACTGGACGTAAAGCGCGTTTTTTTTCGTCGCAAGCGCCAGGCACTGCTCCTCGCTAAACATCCCCGTTTTATCGCCATGCTTGAGAATGCGCTGGAGGGAATCCATGCGGCTTATCCCCTTCAGCTGTTCGTTAAAGACTTCATCAAAGGTGATGCCAATGTCTTCCGCCACGGCGCGCCACGCCAGAAAGTGGAGATGTGCGGTATCGGTGATCACACCGTCCAGATCGAATACGACAGCCTTAAGCGTCATGGTGCCCCTCCGTGGTAGCGGTCCCAACAGCGGATGCAGAAAAGTCCTTACAGACGCAAACTTTTCGCTCCGATACGTGCAGCGTTTTGCCCCACAGCGTCAGCGTGGCAGGTGCCGTGGTTTCAATGGTTAACACCTCGTTTTCATAGGTGAAGTGCATGGTTGCGTTCCGCCACCGCAGAGGGAAGGCAAGTTTCTGCCAGTGAGCAGGCAGTTTCGGCGCGAGATGCAGTTCCCCTTCAATGATTTGCAGGCCAGCAAACCCCTGAATTGCGCCAGACCAGATCGCACCGGTGGCCGCGGCATGAATGCCCTCATCGCTGCTGTGCGGATCGTCGCCCAAATCAATGGCGATGCCGTCGCGCCAGAAGGCATAGGCCCCCTGAGTGTCACCGCAGCGCGCGAGGACAATCCCGTGAATGGCCTTGCTCAGGGATGAGTCATGGATCGTGCGTGGCTCATAAAACGCCAGATTGGTGGCGCATTGCTGTGGCGTAAACCGCTCCGGCAACAGGTAGTTAAGCATCACCACATCGGCCTGCTTAAGGATCTGCATCTCGTTCACTTCCGCGCGGGAATAATCGAGCAGAATCGTCTGTTTACCCGCTTTGGCTTTGTAGCGGCTCAGATCGATGGCAGGTTTAGACATGAAGGTATCATCCTGCGGGATCACACCGTCTGCATCGGCCTCTGGCAGCCATAAGCGCGCCAGGAACTGCGTGGCATTCTCCGTGAAACGCACATCCTCACGCTCAAACATCGCCATAAACTGGCGCGCGCAGGCCACGTTGTGCCAGGCCAGATAGTTGGTGTAGGCGTTGTTGTTCACGTGCTCGGTGTATTCGTCCGGTCCGATCACGTCATGGATTTCCAGACGACCATTGATTTCAGTGGCGCGTCCCATCCAGAACAAGGCCGTTTCCATCAGCAGCGTCAGGCCTTCGTTACGCATAAAGGCATCATCGTGCGTCGCCTGCCAGTAAGCGACTACTGCCCAGGCGATATCTGCCACGATGTGATGTTCAGCGAGTGCGGAAGCCACCTTCTGGCGTACCCCGGTGCGGATGTTAATCGCCGCGAACTCTGGCGTCTCTTCCTCTCCGCTTGCGGCGCTTTCCCATGGGAACAGCGCGCCAGGCCAGCCGTTACGACGGGCTTTTTCCCGGGCGCCTGAGAGATTAAGCCAACGATAGCGCAGGAGGCTACGGGCAATCTGCGGGCGGGTAAACAGATGGAAAGGCAGCAGGAAAATTTCGGTATCCCAGAAAACGTGGCCTTTATAACCCTCTCCCGTCAGCCCTTTTGCAGCAATACTGCTTCGCTCGTCATGGGCAGGCGTCATCGTGGTCAGATGCCAGACAGCATAATCCAGCGCCATCTGATCCTGATGTTCAGCAGAAGCCACCTCCACCCGAGCGTCACGCCAGACGTCTTTCCAGGCATACGCTGAGCTTTCAAGCAACGCGTCGTAACCTCTTGCCGCAGAGACTTTGAGATCGGCCAGTGCGTTGCGCGCGAAAGACTCCTGCGACAGCGCTTTATCACTGCGATGCGTCAGCCAGACGATTTTCTCAAGCGTGACAGTGTCACCCTGAGCAATCGTCAGCGAATGGTGAACGCTGAGACGTCGATTTTTGGCGGTGAAGCAGCTGTCGCTCTTCGCTGATAGCTGACAAAACGCCGAAACAACAACCTCTGACGCCCGATCCTGCGTTTCATACACGCCCTGCATGTAGTGCTGGTCAAAAACCCTGACCGAGACTTCATCCAGATGCTGTCTGCCGCTGTTCGTTTGCGTTGCGTCGATGCCGGTTTTCAGCACCGCCTGCGTGGCGTCATCAAGAGGCGTGATCGAGAGCTGCATAGCCACTAAAGGCAACTGGTCCAGCGACACAAAACGACGGCTCTCCAGCCTATAGCGCTTCCCGTTGGGTGAACGCCAGACCACGTTACGATGCAGCTCGCCGTTCGCAAAGGTCAGCTCGCGCTGCCACTCAAAGATTTCCCCTGAAAGGAGGGTGAAATTGATGCCATCCAGCTCAACATCAATCCCGGTGATATCCGGCAGATTGACCAGCTCAGTGGTCTCATTGCGCCCCGCACGGTGATACAGCCCCGCGAGATACATGCCTCTGGTCTGCTGGGTGTAATCTTCTTCGTGCACAGCGCGAATGCCCATGTAGCCATTGCCGGTGGCCATGACAGAGGCATATTTATTCAGGCTGTGAGGACAAAAGCCCGGATCGGTTAATACAGACACGTTCAGCATAATGTCACGCTTTCCCCTGTTTCTGCTGATTCATACAGCGCGGCGACAAGCTGCTGAATAACCAGTCCCTGTTCTGCATCGGCAATCATGACGGGCTCTCCCTGCACATGGCGCACAAAGGCATCCATGCTGCGCAGATGGCGCTGATCGTCCGCCTCTTCGCGCTGGGTAACGGTTTCTAAAACACCGGCTTCGTCGTTGTAGATGTGCGCCGGGAACAGCGTTGCACCCGCCTTTTCTCCGCAGAAAGAGACGTTCATGATGGACTGATCGCGAATGTTAAGCGCAAAGGAAGTGTCCAGACGCAGAATGCCGCCGTTGCAGAATTCAATCGTGCCAAACAGGGCATCTTCCACGGTAAATTGCGCAGGATCCCACTCGCCAAACTGACCGGCGCTTTTACGGTTTCCCAGCCTCTGGAAGCTGTGCGCGGTCACCCGTTTTACCGCCGGGAAACCCAGAACATACATTGCGGCGTCAAGCATATGAATGCCGATATCAATCAGCGGTCCGCCACCCTGTAACGATTTGTTGGTAAAAACGCCCCATCCCGGTACGCCGCAGCGGCGCAGTGCCTGCGCCGAGGTGAAGTAAACTTCACCGAGCGTCCCGTTCATTACCGCATCACGCAGCAGTTGGGTATCCAGGGCAAAGCGATGGTGAAAATCGTACGCCAGGACTTTTCCTGCCTTGCGCGCCGCGATGCGCATCTGGTCGGCCTGTTCCGGCGTCATCGCCGGGGGCTTTTCACACATAACGTGGCAACCCGCTGCAAGGGCCGCCATCACGTGTTCAAAATGGAACCGGTTGGGGGAACAGACGCTCACCACATCCGGTTTTACTGCCTGCAACATCTCGTGAGCGTCCTGCCATGCCGATGGAATAGCATAACGTTCCGCGAACGCCTGTGCCTGCTCAAGGCGGCTGTCCATGACAGCCACCATTTGAACATCACTGCGCGTGGCGTAATACGAGGCATGCACTTTGTCCGCGACCTGCCCGGCGCCAATAATGGCGACGCGCAGAGGCGAAGGTGTAGAAGCACTCATCACGCTCGTCATCCTTAGCATTCACGCAAATAAGTGAGAGAGTCCTGATAAGCCTTAGCCGGATCCTCGGCGCGAACACGGCATTCATATACCACGTATCCCTGATAGTTATCGGCACGCAGCTGGTCGAACAGGCTGGCAAAATCAAGGCTGCCGCTGCCCGGCTGATAGCGATGATTATCTGCAATGTGCACATGACCCAGCAGATCGCGGTTCTGATGCAGCGCGTCCGTCAGCGAGTCTTCTTCAATATTCATATGATAGAAGTCGCCGATGATCTGCACGTGCTTCAGGCCGTTCTCTTCGATGTAACGACGCGCGTCTGCCAGGGTGTTGATCATATGATCCTGATAGCGGTTCAGCGGTTCCAGATAGACTGTAGTACCGGTGCGCGCCGCCACCTCATCCAGCCAGCGCAGCGAGGCGCTAACCGCTTTGCGGTCACCGTCGAGGCTGCGTGGGGAGGTCATTGGCGGCAGACGGAAGGTAAACATCCCCCAGGCAGCAGGCACGATAATGCCCTTTCCGCCGACTTCCGCCAGCGCTTCCAGAATGCGTTCGATCTGCTGTAACCCGTTCAGACGGCGTTCTTCGATGAAATCACCGATCCAGCCATCGTATCCGCCACATGCTGTCGTCACCGGCAGGCCAGTGGCTTTGATAGCGGCTTTCACTTCGTCGAGGTTTTCAACCAGCAGGCGGCCGTCAATTTCGTAGCCATCAAAACCCATTGCTTTGATGTACTCGAATTTTTCCATAATGCTGGACGGGAAAAAGGCCTGGTTTTGTGTTGCGATCTTCATGATTTGCTGTCCTTAGCTTAAAAAGTGACGCCCATTTTGATACTGAGTTCCGGGTGCTGATCGACATACTTCATATAGCTTTCCGGGCTGGTGGCGAAGGTCACGACCGGGTCGATCAGATCTTCACAATTCAGATAACCGTTCATCAGCAATTCCCAGCAGGTCTCTTCGATACGCTTGCGGCTCCAGCGCGGATAGTCCGGGTTGGGTTCACTGCAGGCGCGGGAGAAGACAATCTTCGCGTTGTTGAAATGCGCTTCGCGGCCGAGGTTGAAACCCGCGGCAAACGGCTTGGCGAACGCCACGTAGGAGATGGTTCCGCCATAGGCGAGTCCGCGCAGCGCAGACTGCAGTGCATCCGCAAACCCGCTGGTTTCGATGATCACGTCTGCGCCCTGCTTGCCGGTCAGCTTTTTGATTTCCAGACCCACATCGGTACCGATTGGATTCAGGCAGTGGTCCGCACCGTGACGACGAGCGATCTCACAGCGGTGTTCAATCGGATCAACGCCGATAACCACTGACGCACCGGCTTTTTTCGCCAGCTGAATTGCAATCTGCCCGATGGCTCCCAGACCGACCACGACAACAAAGTCGCCCACGCGGACGTTGGCATCACGCACGCCGCTCATGGCGAACTGCGCCGGATCGTAGCAAACGGCATTCTTCCAGGACGCGCCCTGCGGCATTTTACGCAGCTTATAGTTGTTCACCGCGTTAACGATGACCGTTTCCTGCAGCGGGCCGTAGCAGCAGACGCTGTCGCCGACCTGGTATTCCGTCACGTCTGCACCGCATTCAATAATGTCGCCAACGATCATGTTACCCAGCTGGAACTTACCGAATTCGATACCGCGCGCAGCGCCCTCTTCACGCGGCGTGAACATCTGCCACTCTGCGTTGAACTCTTCATCAATAAACGGGCTTGCCGCGCGGAAATCCACGACTTCCGTTCCGTGCTTCGGGGCGCCAAAGCGGGCGCGAATTTTCACTTCATGTGCTTCCACAGCACGGTCTTCATATTCCACCAGCGCCGCCACGCGTGGCGCTGTCGCAACTAACTTCTTCATAACTTGCTCCTGATAAAAAAATTGGCCGCCTTAGCCCTTGACGCCACCGGCGGTCAAACCACTTTTAATAAAACGTTCAGAGAGTGCGTACATGATGACCACCGGAAGCGCCGTCACCAGCGATGCCGCCATCATGCGACCCCAGATATAATCTGGCGTACTAAAGAGCGTGTTCAGCCCGACCGGCAGGGTAAAGTTGCTGGCACTGGACAGGAAAATGGAGGCAAACAGGTAGTCGTTCCATGCCACCATGAAGCAGTAAACAAACACCGACACGAGACCGGAAATGGCCAGCGGCACGGTAATGCGGAAGATGATTTGCAGTCGGTTCAGACCATCCATCATCGCGGCCTCTTCTATTTCGTCCGGAATGGTGTCGAAATAGCTGCGCAGCATGAATACCGCCGTAGGCAATGTCTGGGTCACCATGGTGATGATTAGCGCCAGTTCAGTGTCATAAATGCCGAGCGCGGTAATGATTTTGAACAGCGGCACCACCAGCAATATCCCGGAGAACATATAGACGGTGTAGAAGCTCGCATTGATCGTCGTGCGTCCTTTAAAACGCAGCTTGGACAAGGCGTAAGCGCCCAGCGTGCCGAGAAACACCGCAATTACCGACGACGTCAGCGACACCACCATGCTGTTGCGGAAGTAATCCACAAACGGGAAGATCAGCGGGTTAAAGATGTCGACATAATGCTGAAGCGTCCACGCCTGCGGCAGAATAGTCGGATTCAGCGATATGGCCTCTTTCGCGCTCTTGAATGACGTCATCAGCATCACGAAGAACGGGAACAGCGTGATAATCAGAAATACCGCCAGCCCCAGATAGAAACCAATACGGCCCAGTATGCGTTTATTTGTTGCCATTGAGGTTTACCCTTTTTCTGGTCAGCAGAATGACGGCGAAGATGATCACAAACAGCACAACGGAAATGGCGGCTGCTTTACCCAGATCGTTGAATGCAAAGGCGGTTTTATAGAGATACACGCCCAGAATATCGACCTTCGTGGTCAGCAGATAAACATCCGCAAACATGTAGAACATCCAGATAGTTCGCAGCGTGACCACCGTTGCCAGCACAGGCATGATGGCGGGCAACGTGACGATACGGAAACGCTGCCAGGCGTTTGCCCCATCCATCTCTGCCGCTTCGTACAACGATTTATCAATGGTCTGCAAAATTGCCAGGAATGAGATAAAGGCATACGGGAAGTAACGCCAGATGGCGAACAGCACCACCAGCACAAAGCTGCTGCCAGGGTTGTCGAACCAGAGCGGCGCCTGGTCATACAGATGCAGCAGATCGACGCCCAAATAGTTCACAATGCCGTAGCCGTTGTTGAACATGTATTTCCAGGCAAACACCAGGGAAATAGACGGCGTCACGTAGGATAAAATCACCAGCGAACGCGCCGTCTTACGCAGACGAAACTCACGGTTAAAGAAGATGGCGACGGCAAGCCCCAGCCCGGTGCTGCCGAGCACGACCAGCGCCGTATACCAGAACGTCATCCACAGTGAATGCCAGAACGCAGCATCCCCCAGAATGCGGATGTAGTTATCCAGGCCGACGAACACCGCATCAATACGCGGGTTAAGCGGCAGACGTAAGAAACTGATTTCAATATTGGAAATCATTGGCCAGGCCACCAGGCCCCCCAGCAAAATCAGGCTGGGGGCCAACAGCAGCATGGCGAAAGGCATATCTGAACGACCAGAAAACAACGTCTTCATAATTTCCTTCCGCAGAGCGCTCCTATCGTTGTGAAATCAGGTCAGTCAGTCGCTTTTGGCTCTTGCTAAGCGTTGCGCTGAGATCTTGTTTACCCACAGTGACGTTATGCACCATGGAGCTGATAATGCCGGAGCCTGTCACATCGCCCATGCGCGTGAAGTTTTTGTCGCCGACAGCGCCAAATACCTGCACGTTCGGGAACTGGGCGATCAGCTCATAAGGCAGTTGCCCAAACGCTTTAATCACGTCGTTGTTTTTCCAGGTGTCCGTGCCTACCACCAGCGTGTTCACCGGCAGCGCCGCGCCCGGCGACATCATGACCCAGTCGGTTGCGTTTTGAGCCTGCTCCATCCACGTCACAAACTTTTCAGCCGCTTGCGTTTCTTCTTCGGTTTGGCCGGTGGTGATCGTCAGCGACGTGACCATGCCGTAAACGGCAGAGGACTTTTCTGTAGGCACGACGAAGCCAAGGTTGGCAGGGTTACCATCCTGGAATACTGCCGGCAGGATGTAGGTGGAATAGACAGCCATCGGTGCAGAACCGTTCATGAAGGCATCTTTGATCTCCATGACGTCGTTCGAGCCCGGCATGGTGGTCGCGGCCAGCGTTTTATAGAACGCCAGTGCTTTCGCCATTTCAGGGGTATCAATTTCAACGTTTCCGTTGGCATCAAAAACGTT
Organism: Enterobacter sp. ECC_219_Taxon_10; assembly: GCF_058354905.1. Lineage (NCBI taxonomy): Bacteria > Pseudomonadati > Pseudomonadota > Gammaproteobacteria > Enterobacterales > Enterobacteriaceae > Enterobacter > Enterobacter sp. ECC_219_Taxon_10. The sequence goes on from NZ_CM178005.1 coordinate 2,678,443, forward strand.
CGCGCCGCCGGACAGCGCAAACTGAGAGAACGCCTGCTCGGTCATGACGCTTTCCGCTGTGGGCAGCGCAATGCCGTAATGTTTCCTGGCCGGGTCGTTAAGTTTCTGGCTGGCGTTCAGCAGCTGTTCCCAGTTATGCGGCTCCTGGATACCCGCGGCAGCAAGCACATCTTTGTGATACCAGACGCCGGACAGCCAGGCACTCATCGGCACCCCCGTCCAGGCTGTACCGTCTTCGGTACGCACAACGCGCAGGATCCCGTCATAGAAGGACTTTTCGCCTACCGCTTTAATGACGTCGCCGACAGCCTTGCGATCCAGCAGCTGTTCCTTATCCATGACTTTCGCGTAATCATGGCTGACTTCAATCACTTCAGGCAGCGCGCCCGTTCTGGCGAGCGTAATCACCTTGGTGTTGTAGGCGTCTTCTTCCACCGGTACCTGCTTCACCGTAATGCCAGGGTTTTCTTTCTCGAATTTTTCGATCAGTTTCGTAATAACCGCCTGACGCTCCTGCTCTACTGACGAGTGCATGAACTCAATGGTCACAGCAGACGCTTTATCATCCTTACAGCCTGATAACAGGGCGCACGAAACCAGCGCTGATAACAGCACAATTTTGGGCATTTTCATTTTAGGGTCCTTTTTAGTTTTCTTTAATCCACATAACCTGCCATGGATTGAGGGTCAGTTCTTTACCGCTAACAGCTTGTCCTGATAGTAATTCCATACCAGTAAGCGTGTCCCCATAAACGGTATGAACGTTATTACTAAAATTAAACAGCGCTGTAATTCTCTCACCATTTTCAGCCACGCGAACAATTTTAAGAATTTGTTCATCCAGTGATTCAAAAATTGCCTGTGCATCAGGGTGAAACGCACTTTCCCCACGTCGGATCGCAATATATTCGCTTAAACGGGAATAAATCTTATGACGAATGCTATTTTTATTATTAAGTTCAAGATCAACCTGACCCGCGGTATATTTCTTGCGGTTTATCGCGCGGTTATAGCCGAGGCGCTCGACCCCTTCATAATCGTTACGGGAGCCAAGAATGCTTTGAATATACACGGCAGGTACGCCTGGGAAACTTAACAGCACCGCATGCGCCAGAATAAAGCGCGCAATGCGTTCATCATCGGAACTGTTTTGCGCACTTAACGCGTCAAGATAGGTCACATTGATTTCGTAAGGACTGCGCGTTCCGTCAGGATTATTTTTCCAGTTGACCAGTGCCCCTTCCTGCTGAAGTTTCTCAACCAGTGCGAAGATTTCTGATTCCGGCAAAATGCCGCGCAGCGGGTTCAGACCGATACCGTCATGAGACGCCAGGAAGTTGAACCAGGTTGTTTTTGTTGAAGGCAGCGCCAGCGATCCCGCCCACTGACAGAGAGCTTTAACATCCTGACGGTGCACTGCATGCAGCACCAGCGGTGGCAAGGAGAACTGATAGACCATCTGGGCTTCATTTTCACCGTCACCGAAGTAAGAGATATTGTCCTTATGAGGAACGTTAGTCTCAGTAATGATCACCGTTCCTGGTGCCACGGCCTCGGTAATGGCACGGAAAAGCTGGATAAGACAGTGGGTCTGTTCCAGGTGGATGCAGCTTGTTCCAGGGATTTTCCACATAAACCCGACGGCATCCAGACGGATATAACGCGCCCCTTCCGCCAGGTAATGGAGCAGCACGTCAACCATCGCAATCAGCACCTGAGGCGAGGCGAAGTTGAGATCGATCTGGTCATCACTGAAGGTGGTCCAAAGATGACGCACGCTGCCATCATGCAGCGTAAATGGCGTCAGCAACGGTAATGCGCGAGGACGCGTTACCGCAGATAAATCGGTTTCAGGATCGACAGCAATAAAGAAATCTTCGTAGCCAGGTTTCTGCGCAAGATAATTAGCAAACCATTCACTTTTTGCTGACATATGGTTGCACACGAAATCAAACATTAAACTGGCGGACTGTTTTAAATCAGCAACGTCTTGCCAGGTTCCGGTTTCAGGCGCAACGTTGTGGTAATCAATAACGGAAAACCCGTCATCAGAGGACCACGGATAAAAAGGTAAAAGGTGGACATGGGAAAACGTGCGAGCAAGCCACTCATTATAAAAGCGGGTAAATACCGGCAACGCTTTCTCCCCTTTCGCGGAGAACTGATCGGCGTAGGTAATCAGAACAACGTCTTTTTCATCCCAGCCTGATTTACGCTTTTCTGTAATATCAACAGCAGCTTGTTCAAGCTTTGTTAATAACATTTTAAAATGTGCTTCAGAAAATGATTCACCGTAAATATGATTGATAATATTTTTAATTTTTGCGTTCACATTATTTTCCATGGTAGCGGTCCCACGAAGGGCAATCTACTCCCCTGAAAAATATCTGTCAACGAACCGGGAGGCTGAAAAACGCAATTACAAAGCAGCTCTGTGCAGTAATGTGAGCTGCCGCAAAGAAAGTGAGGGGAAAGGATGAAATGTCGTTGCCCTTCCAGGGAGAGAAAGGGCTAACGCGAGCGTAAATTATCGGGATAGGTAGCGGCGTGACAGGCGCTTTGCCGCTTTTTGCAACAGGGGTTCAAGGGCTACGGCCAGCAACATTCTGACCGGCTTGCGGGCAACAGATTTGATCGCCCAGCCCGCCACACCTGCCGGGCCGTAACGCAACGCCGTCATCAGAACCAGTTTACCTGCGATTTTCAGGCCGGGTTTTACCTTCTGACCGGCCTGCTGCCAGTTTTTCTTCATGTATGTTCTCTCTTAAAGCTGACGAAAACGACTTCTCAGCGTAAAGGTATCGGATGTGACATAACGCTCCATCTCACGCAACCGCTTCTCACCGGCTGCCAATTGATCGTCAACCGCATTGAGAAGATCGTTACTGGTAGGCGCGCCTTCGGCAGCCAGCTCTCCTTCCGGCATCGGGTCAAGTACAAACGACAGAACGATGTATGCCACAAAAGTGATAAACGCCAGGCCAAAAAATATCGACAGCACCGTGACCACGCGAACCAGTTTGACCGGAACGTCAAGATAATGGGCCAGCCCGGCGCAAACGCCGCGCACCATGCCCTGCTGTGGAATTCGCCACAATTTTTTATTCAGATTCAGTCCTGACATTAACGGTCCCTCCAGTTAGGATGTTCTGCATCCAGGATAGCTTCCAGCGCCTGAATGCGATCGCGCATCTTATTCGCCTGCTCGGTAAGCTGCGCCAGACGTTGTTGTTCACTCTGGGATAAATCGTCCCGCGATGACCGATTGCTATAGTGCAGCCATAACCAAATCGGCAAAACAAACAGCACGAAAATCGTCAGGGGAATGGCCAGGAAAAGCGCGCTCATGTGTACTCCTTGTCGTAGTATGCTTAGCGGCACGCTCAGGTGCCGCAACATTATTATTGGTTATCTTGCTTCATTTTGGCTTTCAATGCCGCCAGCTGCTCGCTGATTTCATCGTCCGCTTTCAGGTCGGCAAACTGTTGATCCAGCGACTTTTGCTTACCCATGCTGTGGCTCTCTGCTTCCGCTTCCATCTGGTCGATACGACGCTCAAATGACTCAAAACGCGCCATGGCCTCATCCAGCTTGCCGCTGTCCAGCTGACGACGCACGTCGCGAGAAGAGCTTGCCGCCTGATGACGCAGGGTCAGCGCCTGCTGACGCGCCCGGGTTTCGCTCAGTTTATTTTCCAGCTCACCAATCTCTTTCTTCATGCGGGTGAGCGTGTCGTCCACCAGCGTTACTTCATGCTCAAGCGTAGCGATCATCTCCGCCAGCTTCTGCTTTTCAATTAACGCCGCGCGTGCCAGATCTTCTTTATCTTTGCGCAGGGCGAGTTCCGCTTTTTCCTGCCATTCATTGAGCTGAGCGGTGGCCTGCTCAATACGGCGCGTTAACTGTTTTTTCTCAGCCAGCGCACGGGCGGAGGTAGAACGCACTTCAACCAGCGTGTCTTCCATCTCCTGAATCATCAGGCGCACCAGCTTCTGCGGATCTTCCGCTTTCTCCAGCAGCGAGTTGATGTTGGCGTTCACGATGTCGGCAAAACGAGAAAAAATACCCATAATCAAATCCTCATAGTTCTGTTATCGGGCTATGCCCTGCTGTACTGATAATACAATTCCCGTGCCAATTTTTTATCTTATTGATTTATCAGAGAGTGATTGATTTTTATTCATTGCAGAACTATGCTGACCTGGTGAATATCGCTAAGGAGTGGTTAATTTCATCATGGCTCAATATAAAGATAACTTACTCGGCGAAGCCAACAGTTTTCTTGAGGTGCTGGAACAGGTTTCTCGCCTTGCGCCGCTCAACAAACCGGTGCTGATTATCGGCGAGCGCGGCACGGGTAAGGAACTGATTGCCAACCGTCTGCACTACTTATCCGGACGCTGGGACGGCCCCTTCATTTCTCTTAACTGTGCGGCGCTGAATGAAAACCTGCTCGACACCGAGCTGTTCGGCCACGAGGCGGGGGCATTTACCGGCGCTCAGAAGCGTCATCCGGGGCGTTTTGAGCGCGCCGACGGCGGTACCCTGTTCCTTGATGAACTCGCCACCGCGCCGATGCTGGTGCAGGAAAAACTGTTGCGCGTCATTGAGTATGGCGAACTGGAACGCGTCGGCGGCAGCCAACCGCTGCAGGTTAACGTGCGCCTGGTCTGCGCCACCAACGCCAATCTGCCGGAGATGGTTGCGGAGGAGAAATTCCGTGCCGATCTGCTTGACCGTCTGGCCTTTGACGTCGTTCAGCTTCCGCCCCTGCGCGATCGGAGAAGCGACATCATGCTGCTGGCTGAACAATTTGCGATCCAGATGTGCCGCGAGCTCGGCCTCCCCCTGTTCCCCGGCTTCAGCGATTATGCGCGGGAGACGCTACTGGCCTACCGCTGGCCGGGAAATATCCGCGAGCTGAAGAACGTTGTGGAGCGTTCTGTATACCGCCACGGCAGCAGCGAGACGGAGCTGGACAATATCATTATCGATCCTTTTCAGCGCAATGCGCCATCGCTACCCATGCCATCGTCTTCAGGCGACGCCCCAACTCTCCCGCTGGATTTACGCCAGTTCCAGCACGACCAGGAGCAACAGCTGCTGGAGCAAAGCCTGAAGGCGGCGAAATATAACCAGAAACGGGCGGCTGAACTTCTGGGCCTGACCTACCATCAGTTACGGGCATTGCTCAAAAAGCATCAAATGCGCTGACAATATCGACACTTGCCCGCAGACATTTTTACGAAGCAGGCGTAAGTGCGATACACTTTGCAGATCGAACCTAAAAACCTTAAAAATTATGCGTCTGGTTTTATCGTCCTTTTTTGCACTCGGTCTGTTCAGCGGCCTGGCGTTTGCTGCGCCCGGGCAAACTACGCAGCCTGACATCCGTGACAGCGGCTTCGTTTATTGCGTGAGCGGCCAGGTAGATACCTTTAACCCGCAAAAAGCGGGCAGCGGCCTGATTGTGGATACGCTCGCCGCGCAGCTGTACGACCGCCTGCTTGATGTCGACCCGTATACTTACCGCCTGGTGCCTGAACTTGCGGAAAGCTGGGAAGTCCTGGACAACGGTGCAACCTACCGTTTTCGCCTGCGCGACGATGTCGCGTTTCAGCGCACGCCGTGGTTTACCCCCACGCGAAAGCTGAACGCGGATGACGTTGTCTTCACCTTCCAGCGCATCTTTAACCGTAACCACCCGTGGCATAACGTTAACGGGGATAATTTCCCCTATTTCGACAGCCTGCAGTTTGCAGACACCGTTAAAAGCGTGCGCAAGCTGGACAGCCGGACGGTTGAATTTACGCTGGCGCGCCCGGATGCCTCCTTCCTCTGGCACCTGGCGACCCACTATGCATCCGTCATGTCCGCCGAATACGCGGCGAAGCTGACGAAAAAAGATCGCCAGGAGCTGCTCGACCGCCAGCCGGTCGGTACCGGGCCGTTCCAGCTGGCCGAATACCGCGCGGGGCAATATATTCGCCTGCAGCGTCACGAACATTTCTGGCGCGGCACGCCGCTGATGCCGCAGGTGGTGGTCGATCTCGGTTCTGGCGGAACGGGACGGCTCTCGAAACTACTCACCGGGGAATGTGACGTGCTCGCCTGGCCTGCCGCCAGCCAGCTCACGATTTTACGCGACGATCCGCGTCTGCGTCTGACGTTACGCCCGGGTATGAACATCGCTTATCTGGCCTTTAACACCGATAAGCCGCCGTTGAACAACCCTGCCGTTCGCCACGCGCTGGCGCTGGCAATTAACAATCAGCGCCTGATGCAGTCGATCTACTACGGCACGGCAGAAACCGCAGCATCAATTTTACCGCGCGCCTCGTGGGCCTACGACGGTGAGGCTAAAATTACGGAATACAATCCGGCAAAAGCGCGTGAACAGCTGAAGGCGCTTGGCGCAGAAAACCTGACGCTCCAGCTTTGGGTGCCAACCAGTTCCCAGGCGTGGAACCCGAGCCCGCTGAAAACCGCCGAGCTGCTGCAGGCGGATATGGCGCAGGTGGGCGTCAAAGTGATCATTGTACCGGTTGAGGGCCGTTTCCAGGAGGCGCGCCTGATGGACATGAATCACGATCTCACCCTAACAGGCTGGGCCACCGACAGTAACGACCCGGACAGCTTCTTCCGGCCGCTGCTGAGCTGTGCGGCGATAAATTCGCAGACTAACTACGCTCACTGGTGTAACCGGGAGTTTGACGCAGTGCTGCAAAAAGCGCTCTCTTCCCAACAGCTGGCCTCGCGCATTGACGCCTATGATGAAGCGCAGAAGATCCTCGCTCAGGAACTGCCCGTGCTACCGCTGGCCTCTTCCCTGCGTCTTCAGGCCTATCGCTACGATATTATAGGTCTGGTGCTGAGTCCGTTCGGCAACGCCTCGTTCGCCGGCGTGTCGCGCGAAAAAGAACAAGAGGTGAAAAAACCATGATTATTTTTACCTTACGTCGACTCCTGCTGCTGCTGGTGACGCTCTTTCTGCTGACCTTTGTCGGCTTCAGCCTGAGCTATTTTACGCCGCACGCCCCGCTTCAGGGCTCATCGCTGTGGGATGCCTGGCTGTTCTGGTTTAACGGTCTGCTGCACTGGGATTTCGGCGTGTCGAGCATAAATGGGCAGCTTATCTCCGAGCAGTTGAAAGAGGTGTTCCCGGCCACGATGGAGCTGTGCATTCTGGCCTTCGGCTTTGCCCTGATGGTGGGTATCCCCGTGGGCATGCTGGCCGGGATCTACCGCAACAAATGGCAGGATAAGTTTATCAGCGCCCTCGCCCTGCTCGGCTTCTCTATCCCGGTATTCTGGCTGGCGCTGCTGCTGACGCTATTCTTCTCGCTGACGATGGGCTGGCTGCCGGTCTCTGGCCGTTTTGACCTGCTCTATACGGTTAAAACGGTGACGGGTTTTGCCATCATTGACGCGTGGCTTTCCGATTCGGTGTGGCGCCATGAGATGATCGTCAGCGCCCTGCGCCATATGGTATTGCCGGTGCTGACGCTGGCGGTTGCGCCGACGACCGAGGTGATCCGCCTGATGCGCCTGAGCACCATCGAGGTGTTTGAGCAGAACTATGTCAAAGCTGCTGCCACGCGCGGATTATCGCGCCTGACCATACTGCGCCGCAACGTCCTGCACAACGCTTTGCCGCCGGTGATTCCGCGTCTTGGGCTGCAGTTCTCCACCATGCTTACGCTGGCCATGATCACCGAGATGGTCTTTAGCTGGCCAGGGCTGGGACGCTGGCTGATTAACGCCATCCGCCAGCAGGATTACGCCGCTATCTCAGCGGGTGTGATGGTGATTGGTTCGCTGGTCATTATTGTTAACGTGTTGTCCGATATTTTGGGTGCGATGGCTAACCCATTGAAGCATAAGGAATGGTATGCCTTACGATAACGTATACAGTGAAAAGCGCACGCCCGGTGCGCTGCGTACCGTGTGGCGTAAGTTCTATGGTGACACCACGGCAATGATTGGTCTTTATGGCTGTGCCGGTCTGGTATTGCTTTGCCTCTTTGGCTCGTGGTTTGCGCCTTATGGCATCGATCAGCAGTTCCTTGGCTATCAGCTGCTGCCGCCTTCCTGGTCTCGCTACGGCGAAGTCTCTTTCTTCCTCGGCACTGACGACCTCGGACGCGACGTGTTAAGCCGTCTGTTAAGCGGGGCCGCCCCGACGGTGGGCGGCGCGTTTGTCGTGACGCTCGCGGCGACGATCTGTGGACTGGCGCTCGGTATTTTCGCGGGCTCCACGCATGGCCTTCGCTCGGCGGTGCTGAACCACATTCTGGACACGCTGCTGTCGATTCCTTCTCTGCTGCTGGCAATCATCGTGGTTGCCTTTGCCGGCCCGCATCTGTCACATGCCATGTTCGCCGTCTGGCTGGCTATCCTGCCCCGCATCGTGCGCTCGGTTTACAGCATGGTGCATGACGAGCTGGAAAAAGAGTATGTCGTTGCGGCCCGTCTGGACGGTGCGACGACCTTCAACATTCTGTGGTTTGCCGTTCTGCCAAACATCGCTGCCGGGCTGGTCACCGAAATCACCCGGGCGCTGTCGATGGCGATCCTGGACATCGCTGCGCTCGGCTTCCTCGACCTCGGCGCGCAGCTGCCGTCCCCTGAATGGGGCGCGATGCTCGGTGACGCGCTGGAATTGATCTACGTGGCACCGTGGACGGTTATGCTGCCGGGGGCGGCGATTATGGTAAGCGTGTTGCTGATCAACCTGCTGGGCGACGGTATTCGCCGTGCAATTAACGCGGGGGTGCAATAATGCCGCTTCTTGATATTCGCAACCTCACTATTGAATTCAAAACCGGTGAAGGCTGGGTAAAAGCCGTCGATCGCATCAGCATCACCCTCGCCGAGGGCGAGATTCGCGGGCTGGTGGGGGAATCCGGCTCGGGCAAAAGCCTGATCGCCAAAGCTATCTGCGGCGTGGCGAAAGATAACTGGCGCGTGACCGCCGACCGTATGCGATTTGACGATATCGACCTGCTGCGCCTCTCCCCGCGCGAGCGGCGTAAGCTGGTCGGCCATAACGTCTCGATGATTTTCCAGGAGCCACAGTCCTGCCTCGATCCGTCCGAGCGCGTAGGCAAACAGCTGATGCAGAACATTCCCGGCTGGACCTATAAAGGCCGGTGGTGGCAGCGTTTCGGCTGGCGCAAACGCCGCGCCATTGAGCTGTTGCACCGCGTCGGGATCAAAGATCATAAAGACGCGATGCGCAGCTTCCCGTATGAGCTGACCGATGGCGAGTGCCAGAAAGTGATGATTGCCATCGCGCTGGCTAATCAGCCGCGTTTGCTGATTGCGGATGAGCCGACGAACGCAATGGAGCCAACCACGCAGGCGCAAATTTTCCGCCTGCTGTCGCGCCTGAACCAGAACAACAACACCACCATATTGCTGATCAGCCATGACCTGCAAATGCTCAGCAAGTGGGCGGATAAAATTGACGTGATGTACTGCGGACAAACGGTCGAAACTGCCCCCAGTGAAGACTTGATCACCGCGCCGCACCACCCGTACACGCAGGCGCTTATCCGCGCCATTCCGGATTTTGGCAGCGCCATGCCGCACAAGAGCCGTCTGAATACCCTGCCCGGGGCGATTCCGCTGCTGGAATCATTGCCAATAGGCTGTCGTCTGGGGCCGCGTTGTCCGTATGCTCAGCGTAAATGTATCGAAACACCGCGCCTGACCGGCGCCAAAAATCATCTTTACGCCTGTCATTTCCCGCTGAACATGGAGAGAGAGTGAAATGGTCGAAACCTTGCTGGAAGTCCGCAATCTGAGTAAGACCTTTCGCTACCGCACGGGGCTGTTTCATCGTCAGACTGTCGAAGCGGTGAAGCCGCTGAGTTTTACCCTGCGTGAAAAACAGACGCTGGCGATCATTGGCGAAAACGGCTCCGGCAAATCCACGCTGGCGAAGATGCTTGCCGGCATGGTCGAGCCCACCGCTGGAGAAGTGTTGATTGACGATCATCCTCTGCAGTTTGGCGATTACTCTTTCCGCAGCCAGCGCATCCGCATGATCTTCCAGGATCCGTCAACCTCGCTTAATCCACGCCAGCGCATTTCGCAGATCCTTGATTTCCCTCTGCGTCTGAATACCGAACTGGAGCCAGAGGCGCGCCGCAAGCGTATCTTCGAAACCCTGCGTATGGTTGGGCTGTTACCGGATCATGAAAGCTACTACCCGCATATGCTGGCCCCGGGTCAGAAACAGCGTCTGGGCCTGGCGCGCGCGTTGATTCTGCGCCCGAAAGTGATCGTTGCTGACGAAGCGCTTGCCTCGCTGGATATGTCGATGCGTTCGCAGCTGATTAACCTGATGCTGGAATTGCAGGAAAAACAGGGGATCTCATATATCTACGTCACCCAGCATCTGGGAATGATGAAGCACATCAGCGACCAGGTGATGGTTATGCACCAGGGGGAAGTCGTCGAGCGCGGCAGCACGGCGGATGTGATGGCCTCCCCGCTTCATGAGCTGACGAAAAGGCTGATTGCCGGTCATTTCGGTGAAGCATTGACCGCCGATGCGTGGAGAAAGGACCGTTAAGTGCCGCGGTAAACACAGATTGCTCCGCTTAAATAAGGATTAAATAGTCTGCACGCGCTATTTAATCCTTTAATTTTTTGTCTCCATCCCTGCTCCATAGTTTAAGCACTATCCATCAACAGTTCTTCTCCAGAATATCCGGATATTACGGAGGAGAAGAAATGAACACCGCCACTTATGTTCTGAAATACGCAGAGTATCTCATCAGAAAATGCCGTTCATATTTAATGACGGACCTTAATTTTCATACTGCAAGGCTCGAAAAGACATCAGGGAAAACCCCTGACATTAAATCACCCACTACGTTGAGTGAAAAAATCTGCCATCGACTGGTCTATGACCATAATAATCTCTACACAATGCTTGCCGATAAACTCGCAGTCCGTGAATACGTTGCGTCCAGAACAACGCGAGTAAAAGCGGTGCCACTGATTGGAGTATACCGCAGGTTTTCGCATATTGATTTTTCAACACTGCCCGATCAATTCGTCCTTAAGTGCAATCATGATAGTGGTAGCACAATAATCTGTACAAACAAAGACCAGTTCAATTACCGGCAGGCCCGAAAAAAGCTCAATCTCGCATTAAAGAAGAATTTGTATTACACCACGCGCGAGTGGCAGTACAAAAATATTATACCCGTTATACTGTGTGAGCCTTATGTCGATCTTTTCAATAATGCGGACAGGAACAGCACGCCGGAAATGCTGCGAATTCACTGTTTTCACGGCATCGCCCACTATGTTGAGGCCGATTTTACGGATGACCGCGGCAGAGAGTTTATCAACGTTTACGACAGATACTGGAATTTACAGCCTTTCCGGATGGAATACCCTAATACGCCGGTAGCGCCCGGCGAGCCAGGGTTGTTCCGTGAGGCTTTGCTGGCCGCTCAGGAGCTGGCGAATGGCCTTGACTACTGCCGCGTTGACCTCATGCTAAAAAGCAATGAAATTTACTTCAGTGAAATAACCTTAAGCCCAAAACGAGGCAAACTGCGTATTACCCCGCTGGAGTGGGATACAAAATTAGGCGCTATATGGCAGTTGCCGCTATCGGCGGACAGGCCAGGCTGATCTCCCGCCAGGGCTCAGGCATCGGGCCAGGTCAGCTTGAACAGGGAGTGGTTTTGCTTCGATAAGGTATACGTTACGTCGCCACCATGAGCCAGCATGATGGCTTTTACCACCGATAAGCCTAAACCACATCCTTCAGGATTCAACTCTCTGGCACCATTATCCCGCTGGAAGGGTTGAAATAAGAAATCATGAAATTCTCTGGGGATGCCCGGCCCGCCATCCTGAATAAGAATAAAATTGCCTTTATCAGAGACGCCATTTTTTACGATGAGTTTCCGCGAAGTTGAATAATGTAATGCGTTGTCAAACAGAACGGCCAGACACTGATTGATGCGCAAGGGGTCGAACACGCATCGCTGTTCTCTCAGCTCAGTCTTAAGCGTAAATTGGTTGCGTTTGAACTCGGGCATGAAAGTATCAAGCGCATCCTGGATTGTGCCTTTGAGGTCTGTTCTGGATTTATACAACGTATAACCCGCCCCGCCGTCCGAGCTGATCACCCGGAGATCTTCAATCAAACGGGTTAACCCCTCAGTCTGCCTGAGAAGGTTATTAAAGAGCTGCGGATCTGGCTCAAAGACGCCGTCAACCAGCCCCTGAAGCCGACCGCGTAAAATCGTAACCGGGGTTCTCAGCTCATGGGCAATGGCGGCATTCCAGGATTTCCTCTGAATATCCAGCGTCTGGAGTTTTTCCGCCATTTCATTGAAATCCGTGACCAGATGATTGACCTCTCCGAGCCGGGAGCTGGCACAATAAGCCCGGGCGTCCAGTTGACCCTGAGAAATTTTTCTCAGGCTGGACGCTACCGCGTTTAACGGGGTGAGTATTCGCGAAGAAAGTTTGATCGTTAAAAATATCGCGGTTATCAGACTGATTGTTGTGGCGGTCCCGATCCACACCCAGTCCCACATCGTCATCTGCTCATCATCACCCGCAACGGCGCCGCCGGGGAGGTGATCGAGAATAAAAGAGTAAAAAAACCAGGAGCCCAGTACCGCAATGGCAATTATCGTAAACGTCAGCAGCAGCATATACGTTAAGATCTGCCGACTCAGGACAGAATCTCTGTTCATTTTTTCTCCCCAAGCCGATAGCCCATCCCCCGAATACTTTCAGGAATGCCATAAAGGCCCGCAAGCTCCAGCTTTTTACGCAGCTTGCTCATATGGCTGTCTACCGTTCTGTCGAGCGTATCGCCCTCCGGCAGACATGCGTTGAGTAACTCTTCCCTGGAACAGACCTTACGCGGGTATCTCACCAGATAAGTAAGAAGTTTAAATTCCGTCGTCGTTAATACCGGCGAGACCACCTCTTCGCCAGCGGTGACCTCAACGTAGAAATCGTCCGGATAGACCGTAATAAAAGGCGTCCTGAGAGGCACGGCCCCCGCCTGCTGGAGAGCCGGTTTGGTTCTGCGCAGCACCGCTTCAACCCGCGCGACCACTTCGGATGGGTTGAAAGGTTTGATGACGTAATCATCCGCGCCAAGCCGCAGCCCCATAAGCTTATCCACGTCCTGATCGAGAGCGGACACCATAATAACAGGCACGGTACTTTCCTGGCGGAGCGTCGTGAGTACGCTCCAGCCATCGCACAGGGGCAAATGGATGTCCAGCAAGATAAGATCCGGTTTATGGAGTCGATTGAGCGCTATCGCCTGTTCGCCCTGCCGGGCTCTCAGCGTTTTCATCCCTGAACGCTCTAAGTAACTCATCAGTATATCGGCAATTTCGTCTTCATCTTCAACAACAAGGATTAGAGTATTTTTGTTCATTTTATCTCCGCGGGTGAAATCCCTTTGAGCACGCTATCAGATATCTTTAGCACAATAAGACACAGGCTCCGGGAAAAAGTGCCGTGGCCGCGAAAATTTCCTGGGTTAATTTAAGTGTCCGGCAATTTCTCCATACAGCCTACACATTCAGTCAATAAAGGCTCGACAATGACAGTCCAGAATAGTTATTCGGAGTTAAACCATCTTCCGTTTAACGTAGTAAATAACCCTGTCGCTTAAAGGCTTTCTGAATTTGGTTGAGATAATGAACATGGAACTTTCGAAATACCTCTCTCCTAAAAAAATCGGCATATTCTCCCTGTTCCTGCTGCTAACGTGGGGATTACTTTATACGTGGCTGATACTGATGCATAAAATGGATGAAAAAGTCGCCGCAACGCTGCCCTCTTCCCCCATTATCTATGGCTGCATTGCCTTGTCGGTTGTCTCTCTGATAATACAAAACAAAGCAGGTGCGTTCACAGAATTACTTCTCATCGCCTTCTGGCTGATGGTGATTTTTGTTTATCTCATTATTACGTTCACTGTTCTGCTGAACGCTACGCCAGATTTTAACGATCTGGTGTTTTACTACGAGTGTTATTTAATTCTGTTTTTTGGCGGTGCACCGCTTTACCTCATCATGAGAATGATTTAAACAACCGCGCTGTTTCGCTCCACACTCTCTCCATAAACCGCCCATGTCCGCTAAACAGGCGAGCTGTAGAGTTTCCATCACACCATTTGAACAAAAATAACTCACTGAAATAGCCATATACCTGTTACCCATAATGATAAACCTCACTAATAACCGTCGTTCTCCTCAGGGATACCGGCTAGCGCGTGTCAACCGACGACGAAATTCACGTATCTGGAAGTTAAATTAATGCCTCATTTTTTTATTGAACGTCCAATTTTCGCCTGGGTAGTGGCGCTTTTTATCGTCCTGGCAGGTGTTTTGTCTATCCCCCGGCTGCCGGTTGCGCAGTATCCGGCGGTGGCACCGCCTGGGATCATTATTTCTGTCACCTACCCGGGTGCCAGCCCCGATATTATGAATACTTCAGTGGTGTCGTTAATTGAGCGCGAAATATCTGGCGTCGATAATTTGCTCTACTTCGAATCATCCAGTGACACAACCGGTTCTGCGTCTATTACCGTGACGTTTAAGCCCGGCACGGACATCAAGCTGGCGCAGATGGACCTTCAGAACCAGATCAAAATTGTGGAGCCGCGTTTGCCACAGGCGGTCAGGCAAAATGGTATCAACGTCGAGGCGGCCAATTCCGGATTTTTAATGATGGTGGGATTGAAATCTCCAACCGGTAAATTTGAGGAGGCCGATTTAAGCGATTATTTCGCCCGGCATGTCAGCGACGAACTTCGCCGCGTACCTGGAGTAGGGAAAATTCAGCTTTTTGGTGGCGAAAAAGCGCTACGCATCTGGCTGGACCCAATGAAGCTTCATAGCTACGGACTTTCTGTGAGCGATGTGCTTGCCGCTGTTGGCCAGCAAAATGCCCTGGTTTCACCCGGCAAGACGGGAGATGAACCGGCATCTGAAGGGCAAGGCGTAACGTATCCGATCGCCGTCAAGGGGCAGCTCGCTTCCGTAGAGGCTTTCAGGAATATTACACTGAAATCAGAGGCGTCCGGCGCAAGGCTGAAGCTGTCCGACGTCGCACGCATTGAGTCCGGCCTGCAAAGCTACGCTTTCGGCATCCGCGAAAATGGGGTACCCGCAACGGCTGCGGCAGTCCAGTTATCGCCCGGCGCCAATGCGATGAGTACGGCTGCAGGCGTACGCGCGCGCATCGACGAACTTTCTCAGGTGTTGCCGGAAGGAATGATGTTTACGGTTCCCTTCGATACCGCGCCTTTTGTGAAGCTTTCCATCATGAAGGTGGTGCAGACATTTGTAGAAGCGATGGTCCTGGTCTTCCTCGTGATGCTGCTGTTTCTGCACAAGATACGCTGTACGCTTATCCCGGCGATTGTTGCCCCCGTCGCACTTCTTGGCACCTTCACGGTGATGCTACTGAGTGGATACTCCATCAATATTCTGACCATGTTCGGCATGGTTCTGGCGATAGGGATTATCGTAGATGACGCTATTGTGGTCGTGGAGAACGTTGAGCGTCTGATGGAAGAAAAAAAACGCTCTCCGCGCGACGCGACCCGGGAGGCCATGAATGAAATCACGCCGGCAATTATCGGGATCACGCTGGTGCTTACCGCCGTCTTTATTCCCATGGGTTTCGCCGAAGGATCCGTCGGTATTATTTATCGACAATTTTGTATCTCCATGGCGGTATCGATACTGTTGTCGGCATTTCTTGCCCTCACGTTGACTCCCGCGCTTTGCGCGACGCTACTTAAGCCTCACAGCGCAGAGAAGCACGGTGGTGGCAGGTTCGCGGCAGGGTTTAACGCCCGCTTTCGTACGCTCACGAGGTGGTACGAATCCGGGCTGGGCGCGGTGCTGAGACGAACCGGGCGTATGCTGCTGCTGTACGTTGCGCTTTGCGCTGCGCTGTTTTTGGGGCTTTCTTCGCTGCCCTCGTCCTTTCTGCCGGATGAAGATCAGGGCTATTTTATGTCCTCAATTCAGCTGCCTTCCGATGCCACCATGCAGCGCACCCTGAACGTGGTTAAAAAATTTGAAGAGGAAATTGCGGCCCGGCCGGATATTGAAAGCAACATTATGATCCTGGGGTTTGGTTTTTCAGGATCGGGCCCGAATTCGGCCATGGGCTTCACCACGCTGAAAGACTGGAAAGATCGGCAGGGCTCGACGGCACAAAATGAAGCTGACCATATACAGGCCAGCATGGCGAGCGTCTCTGATGCCGTCACGATGAGCCTGCTCCCGCCGGCCATTTCGGATATGGGCACCTCCTCGGGCTTCACCTGGTACGTGCAGGACAGGGCGGGACTGGGCTACGAGGCGTTAAAGAGTGCGGCCGATGCGCTGGTTGTGAAGGCTAATCAGCGTCCTGAACTGAGTGACGTGTATATAGACGGTCTGCCGGAAGGAACAAGCCTGGCCCTTCACATTGACCGGGAAAAAGCAGAAGCACTGGGCGTTTCATTTGATGAAATCAACCAGACGCTCTCGGTCACCATGGGGTCGAACTACGTTAATGACTACACGAACAATGGCCGCGTTCAGCAGGTCATTATTCAGGCCGATGCCCCTTACCGCATGCAGCCTGAGCAGATCCTGAAATTATCGGTAAAAAACCGTATGGGGCAGATGGTGCCAGTATCTACGTTTGCGACGCTTTCCTGGAACGTTGCGCCGCAGCAGTTGACGCGTTATCAGGGATATTCTGCTATCCGCATTACCGGCAGTGCAGCCCCGGGCACATCCAGCGGTACCGCAATGAAGGCCATGGAGACGTTGTCACGAGATTTACCGCAGGGGATGGCCGGCGAGTGGGCCGGGAGTTCATTGCAGGAGAGAAAATCCGAATCTCAACTCCCGGGTCTGATCGTTCTGTCGATACTGGTCGTGTTCATGGTGCTCGCCGCCCTGTATGAGAGCTGGTCAATTCCCTTTGCGGTGATGCTGGTCGTTCCCCTGGGGCTTATCGGTGCGGTGGCTACCGTTTCCGTTGCGGGCATGACGAATGATGTTTTCTTTAAGGTCGGTCTTATTACCCTGATAGGCCTCTCCGCCAAGAACGCCATTCTGATTGTCGAGTTTGCAAGGCAGCTCCACCGGGAAGGACAATCCCTGCTGGCGGCAACGATACAGGCCGCAAGCCAGCGTCTGCGCCCTATTCTGATGACATCGTTAGCCTTTACGTTAGGAGTGGTGCCACTGATGCTGGCGCGTGGCGCGAGTGACAGCACGCAGCACGCTATCGGCACCGGGGTGTTTGGCGGCATGATTAGCGGCACGCTTCTCGCGATCTTCTTCGTCCCGGTATTCTTTATTGTCGTTGCGCGTTTCGTTGAAGACGCCAGGGACGGATAGCGGATCCTCGCTGGTTGGATGAGGCGAAGCTGCTGCCGGGTGATATACTGGACGAATGCTGAAATTTTGAGCCCCCGCCAGCCCGCGCCTCACCTTTTAGGGCATTCGTCTTCAGAGATCGGCGAGAAATATCGTGACACAAGGGGCCGTGAGTGGGCTATAATTTCGAGCTAATTTCGAATGATTTTGAAATACTGCCTGTAACGCTATGAATTACAAGGCAAAATAAGCAATGAATATAAGGATTAAAGCTATGGGTTTTCTTTCCGGTAAGCGCATTCTGGTGACTGGCGTTGCCAGCAAACTGTCCATCGCATACGGCATCGCACAGGCAATGCATCGCGAAGGCGCTGAGCTGGCGTTCACCTACCAGAACGACAAGCTGAAAGGCCGTGTTGAAGAGTTTGCCGCGCAGCTGGGTTCCAGCATTGTTCTGGAATGTGACGTTGCACAAGACGAAAGCATCGACGGCATGTTTGCTGAACTGGCAAAAGCATGGCCGAAATTCGACGGTTTCGTTCACTCCATTGGCTTCGCTCCTGGCGACCAGCTGGACGGCGACTACGTGAACGCGGTTACCCGTGATGGCTTCAAAATCGCTCACGACATCAGCTCCTACAGCTTTGTAGCGATGGCAAAATCCTGCCGCGCGATGCTGAACCCGGGCGCAGCCCTGCTGACCCTGTCCTACCTGGGCGCTGAACGTGCTATCCCTAACTACAACGTTATGGGTCTGGCGAAAGCGTCTCTGGAAGCCAACGTACGCTACATGGCAAACGCAATGGGTCCAGAAGGCGTGCGTGTTAACGCCATCTCTGCGGGTCCTATCCGTACCCTGGCGGCGTCCGGCATCAAAGATTTCCGTAAAATGCTGGCACACTGCGAAGCGGTTACCCCGATTCGTCGTACCGTTACCATTGAAGATGTGGGTAACTCTGCTGCATTCCTGTGCTCTGATCTTTCCGCTGGTATCTCCGGCGAAGTGGTTCACGTTGACGGCGGCTTCAACATCGCTGCAATGAACGAGCTGGAAATTAAATAAGCTGTGGCTCTCTTCCCGCACGGGAAGAGAGCTTTCCCCCTCCGTACTCCCCCCTTCGTTATTCCGTTCTGCTATTTGTTATCACCTAACAATATTTTTCCCTTTATCTGCCTTACGCCAGGATATTGATCGCCATTTTGAGATCAAGGAACGCACATGGAACAACGCCGTTTTTCCGGCAAAGGCCACTGGTATCACGAAACCCAGTCAAACCACGCGCAGCCGGATGTGCTGCCTCTGGTGCCCGAAGCCGCTAACGTCGACGATCGTTTTTTGCTCGATTTAGCCCTGCCAGATGAGATTGTCGCCGCCTGTACCGGCTGGCTTGCTCCAGCCAGATCCTTATGCCACCAGCTGTTCCCACTCTCACTTCCCGTAAACCGCCTGCGAACGCTCAGCGCCTACGATCGGTTAAGTACCGCGTTGACGGTGGCGCAGGCCTGCGGCGTTCAGCGGCTTTGCAACCATTACGCCGCCCTCCTCGCCCCGCTGCCGGGTCCCGACTCCTCCCGCGAAAGTAACCGACGGCTGGCGCAAATCACCCAGTACGCCCGCCAGCTCGCCAGCTCGCCTGACGTCATTGATGATAAGGCGCGAAACGAGCTTGATGAGGTAGGTCTGTCTATCTATGACATAGTGGTGATTAACCAGATAATCGGCTTTATCGGTTTTCAGGCGCGCGTGGTCGCCGTCTTTCAGGCGCTGCTTGGCCATCCCGTTCGCTGGTTGCCGGGCCATCATATTCAGCCACACAGCCTGCCGGCGTGCTCCGACGCGTGGATAGTGCTTCTGCCCGTTGTCGAGCTTCGCTATGCCAGTGCGCATCAACTTGAGTCCCTCTCCCGCTGGCAGGCAGAGCCCGCGCTTGAGGCGCTGACGCCGGTACTGTGTCATGAACCGACCTTGCTCGACCTGACGGGTGAGATCCTGATAAACAGCCGGGAAACGATTTCGCATCCTCCTCCGGCGCTTACGGCAGCAGCCGAATTGCTGACACGCTCACCGGACCGCTTCAGTGCCGCACAATTTACCCCGCTAACGGAAGAAGAACTTACTGCCGTTCAGGCGATCAACCTGCTGAGCCAATGCGCGCTGGAGGGTTGGCTCAATCGGCTAAAAGTCGCTTCCGGCAAAGCGGAATAACCACACTCTTTACCCAAAGAGCGCTTGCTGTAGCAGTGAGAATCGCGTAAAACTGTCAGCCGCTCAATGGCTACGAAAATAGAACATTATGTTTCAGGACAACCCGCTGCTAGCGCAGCTTAAACAGCAACTGCATTCCCAGACGCCGCGTGCAGAAGGGGTCGTGAAAGCCACGGAAAAGGGCTTTGGCTTCCTTGAAGTTGACGCGCAGAAAAGCTACTTCATTCCGCCACCGCAGATGAAGAAAGTGATGCATGGCGATCGCGTCATGGCCGTCATCCATACCGAGAAAGAACGTGAATCCGCCGAGCCGGAAGAACTGATCGAGCCGTTCCTGACCCGCTTTGTGGGCAAAGTGCAGAGAAAGGACGATCGTCTTTCTGTCGTGCCGGATCACCCCCTGCTGAAAGATGCCATTCCGTGCCGCGCCGCCCGCGGCGTTGAGCATGATTTTAAAGAAGGTGACTGGGCCGTAGCAGAAATGCGCCGTCATCCTCTGAAAGGCGACCGCGGTTTCTATGCTGAACTGACCCAGTTCATCACCTTTGGCGACGACCATTTCGTCCCGTGGTGGGTCACGCTGGCGCGCCATAATCTTGAAAAAGAAGCGCCGAACGGCGTGGCAACCGAGATGCAGGATGAAGGTCTGACGCGCCGCGATCTCACCGCGCTGGAGTTTGTCACCATCGACAGCGCCAGCACCGAAGATATGGACGATGCGCTCTACGCTGAAGAGAGCGCCGATGGCAAACTACATTTGACCGTCGCCATTGCCGATCCCACCGCCTGGATCGTAGAAGGCAGCAAGCTGGACGAAACGGCGAAAATCCGCGCGTTCACGAACTACCTGCCGGGCTTTAACATCCCGATGCTGCCCCGCGAACTGTCTGACGACCTCTGCTCGCTGCGCCCAAATGAGGTGCGTCCGGTTCTTGCCTGCCGCATGACCATTGCCGCCGATGGCGCGATTGAAGACGATATCGAGTTCTTTGCCGCCACCATCGAATCCAAAGCCAAGCTGGCCTACGATAACGTCTCCGACTGGCTGGAAAATACCGGCAACTGGAAACCTGAATCAGACGCCATAGCCGCGCAGCTCCGTCTGCTGCACCGCATCTGTCTGAACCGCGGCGAGTGGCGTAAAACCCACGCGCTGGTGTTCAAAGACCGACCGGATTATCGCTTTGTTCTGGGCGAGAAAGGTGAAGTGCTGGACATCGTGGCCGAACCGCGACGCATTGCAAACCGCATCGTTGAAGAGGCAATGATTTCCGCCAACATCTGTGCCGCACGCGTGCTGCGCGACAGGCTGGGCTTTGGTATTTACAACGTTCACACCGGATTCGATCCGGCCAATACCGAAGCGCTGGCGGCTCTGCTGAAGAATCACGATGTGCATGTTGATCCGGAAGAAGTGCTGACGCTGCCAGGCTTCTGCAAGCTTCGCCGCGAGCTGGACGCTCAGCCGTCCGGTTTCCTGGATAGCCGTATTCGCCGCTTCCAGTCCTTCGCGGAAATCAGCACCGAGCCAGGCCCGCACTTCGGCCTCGGTCTGGAGGCCTACGCCACCTGGACATCCCCAATCCGCAAGTATGGCGATATGGTTAACCACCGCCTGCTGAAAGCGATTATCAAGGGTGAAACCATTGCCCGTCCTCAGGACGACACGACCCTACAGATGGCCGAGCGTCGCCGTCTGAACCGCATGGCGGAACGTGACGTAGGAGACTGGCTTTATGCGCGCTTCCTGCAGGATAAAGCCGGTACCGATACCCGCTTCGCGGCGGAGATCGTTGATATCAGCCGTGGCGGAATGCGCGTACGCCTGGTGGATAACGGTGCGGTAGCCTTTATCCCTGCTCCGTTCCTGCACGCCGTTCGTGACGAACTGATCTGCAGTCAGGAAAGCGGCACCGTGCAAATTAAAGGCGAGACGGTTTACAAAGTCACTGACGTGATTGACGTGACTATCGCTGAAGTTCGCATGGAAACCCGCAGTATTATTGCGCGCCCTGTCGCCTGATAACCTCTGCTAAATTGTCGGTCATTTCCGCTCGGAAAGGCCGACAATTTTTTCTCCCGTCTTTCCCCCCGCAAAAGCATCATTTTTCTTACTTTTTTAGTCCCGGCTCGCCCAAAATGGCCATAATTATCTACAGTAAAAGAGTGCTGTCCTACTCGGTCACGTGAATTTTATACGCTCAGCATTCTTTTCTGCCTGACGCGTTATGTTGTAAGAAAACAGGGAAAAAATACGTTTACTGCGGCTTTGCCGCAATTTTCAACGGAAAAGTCGACGGCAAATGAATAATTTGTGCGCTAATACGTCGCGGCGGGAGAAATCATGATCGACGAACTTGTGCAGAATTTGCTGTTTCGTTACACGGGTACTCACAGCCCGTGGTGGCGATTGTCGGCTGATAGCAACGCTCTGCACCTTGCTGCCAGCGAAAATGCAGACGTCACTCAGGTGGTCACGCTGACCGACGATCAGGCCGCACTGATCCGCCAGCTAACGGTGATTACCTCCAGCCTTTCTATGAACCTTTCTCTTTATGGCGAAGAAGTTCCCGTCCATCTTGTCGGACGAAAAATAACCCGCAACGAGTGGGCCGGCACGGCCTCCGCCTGGAACGATACGCCCTCCGTGGCACGCGATCTGGCTCAGGGGCTCTCCTTTGCAGAACAGGTTGTTTCTGAAGCGAATTCCGTCATTGTTATTCTCGATCAAAACGGCAATATCCAGCGTTTTAACCGCCTGAGCGAAGAGTATACCGGTCTGAAAGAACATGAAGTCATTGGTCAAAACGTGTTTGAACTGTTCATGAGCCGCAGCGAAGCGGCAGCCTCGAAGCGCAACATTGCGGGTATCTTTCGCAACAGCAGCTCCTACGAAGTCGAACGCTGGATCAAAACGCGGAAAGGGCAACGCTTGTTTCTGTTCAGAAATAAATTCGTTCACAGCGGCAGCGGTAAAAATGAAATTTTTCTTATCTGTTCAGGGACCGACATTACCGAAGAACGGCGGGCGCAGGAGCGCCTGCGCGTGTTGGCCAATACTGATACCATCACCGGCTTGCCAAACCGCAACGCGATCCACGAGCTGATTTCAGGCGCCATAGCCAACCGCGGCGATACGCAGGTTGGCGTGGTGTACCTCGACCTGGATAACTTCAAAAAGGTCAACGATGCCTACGGACATATGTTCGGCGATCAGCTGCTGCAGGCGGTTGCACTTGCCCTTCTGAGTTGCCTGGATGAGGGGCAAGTTTTAGCGCGGCTCGGTGGCGATGAGTTTATCGTTATGGCCACCCATACCTCTCAGGGCTCTCTGGAAGCGATGGCGTCGCGCATTTTGACCCGCCTGCGTCAGCCGTTCAGAATCGGTCTGATTGAGGTTTACACCGGTTGCTCCCTGGGAATCGCCCTCGCGCCGCAACACGGGAACGATCGGGAAAGCGTGATTCGCAATGCCGATACCGCTATGTACACCGCCAAGGAAAACGGCCGTGGCAAGTTCTGCGTCTTCTCCCCCGAGATGAACCAGCGCGTGTTTGAGTATCTGTGGCTGGACACCAACCTGCGTAAAGCGCTGGATAACGATCAGCTCCTGATCCACTACCAGCCAAAAATCACCTGGCGCGGAGAGGTCAGAAGCCTTGAAGCGCTGGTCCGCTGGCAGTCGCCCGAGCGCGGGCTGATCCCTCCTCTGGAATTTATCTCTTATGCCGAGGAGTCCGGTTTGATTGTCCCGCTGGGTCGCTGGGTGATGCTTGATGTGGTTCGACAGGTGGCAAAATGGCGAGACAAGGGAATTAACCTGCGCGTGGCGGTGAACGTCTCAGCACGTCAGCTCGCCGACCAGACAATTTTCAGTGAGTTAAAGCAGGCGCTTAAGGATCTGCATTTTGAGTACTGCCCTATCGATGTCGAGTTGACCGAAAGCTGTCTTATCGAAAACGAAGAGCTGGCGCTCTCTGTGATCCAGCAATTCAGCCGGCTCGGGGCACAAATTCATCTGGACGATTTCGGTACCGGCTACTCTTCTCTCTCACAGCTGGCGCGTTTTCCTATTGACGCTATTAAGCTCGATCAGGCTTTTGTCAGAGATATTCATAAGCACTCTGTCTCCCAGTCTCTGGTGCGCGCCATTGTCGCAGTGGCGCAGGCGCTAAATCTGCAGGTGATTGCCGAAGGGGTGGAGAACGCAAAAGAGGACGCCTTTCTGACCAAGAACGGCGTCAACGAACGACAGGGTTTTCTTTTCGCTAAGCCGATGCCCGCTGCCGCATTCGAGCGCTGGCTAAAACGATATCAAGCGCGACAACAGCGTTAAGGCCATAAAGAGGTTCACTTTCGTTTATGTAATTTCGTTATGGCGTTTTTTCCCTTCTCTTTTGACCCTATTTTCTGCATCATTGAAATTATTAACTTTTCGTTCCTGGGGAGAGATTATGTCTACTATTGATCCACAAGCTGTAGCACAACGTATTGATACCGTGCTGGATATCCTGGTGGCGGGTGATTATCACTCTGCGATCCGTAATCTCGAGATCCTGAAGTCTGAACTCCTCGCTCAGGATGGCGCTGACAATGCCCCCGAAAACCGACAGCCTAAAGCGCCGTGGGAAGTTTAATCCCACTGTCCCAGACCTCGTTTCGCTTTATTAATTGGATGCTATGAATTCCCGACAACAACTCATTTTGCAGATGGTCATCGATCAGGGGCGCGTAAGCGTAGTCGAACTCGCGAAAACCACCGGCGTTTCCGAAGTCACCATCCGTCAGGATCTTAATCTGCTGGAAAAACAGAGCTACCTGCGCCGTGCGCATGGCTATGCCGTGCCGCTGGACAGCGACGACGTTGAGACGCGCATGATGAATAACTACGCGCTTAAACGAGAACTGGCAGAATTTGCCGCATCGCTGGTAAACCCAGGCGAGACGGTGTTTATTGAAAACGGCAGCAGCAACGCCCTGCTGGCACGTACGCTCGCCGAACAAAAAGACGTTACCATCATCACCGTCAGCAGCTATATCGCCCATTTGCTCAAAGAGACGCGCTGCGAGGTGATTTTACTGGGCGGCATTTACCAGAAAAAGAGTGAAAGCATGGTAGGCCCGCTGACCCGGCAGTATGTCCAGCAGGTTCATTTCAGTAAGGCGTTTATCGGGATTGACGGCTGGCAGCCGGAGACAGGCTTC
Source organism: Enterobacter sp. ECC_219_Taxon_10 (assembly GCF_058354905.1). NCBI lineage: Bacteria > Pseudomonadati > Pseudomonadota > Gammaproteobacteria > Enterobacterales > Enterobacteriaceae > Enterobacter > Enterobacter sp. ECC_219_Taxon_10. The sequence goes on from NZ_CM178005.1 coordinate 2,703,253, forward strand.
ACCGGCCGGGATATGATGCGATCTGACGTGGTTAATGCCGTCCTGGAAAAAGAATGTGAAGCCATTGTGTTGACCGACAGTTCCAAATTTGGTGTCGTTCATCCTTACACCATGGGTCCAGCCGCGCGCTTCAGCCGCGTAATTACCGACGAAAGGTTAAGCGACGAACATCGTATTAAACTGGAAGAAGACGGTCTCATTGTCGATATTATTAAAACCTCCGCCTGACTCCTTTTTGCGCCCGTATGCCGGGCGCATATGTCCCCTTCGTCTGAGAGGATTCCTAACCTTCCTTTAAGAGTTTTTACCTGTTTAACCTGCCGTAAAGTCGTAAAATTAATGTTAGCGATATAACAGGAAGTGACTATCACTTGCGTGATTACGTAACGCCTGCGCGACCAGCTTTCACGGGAAAAAGAATTAAGTATTCATTTTGACTATACTTAACGTGTACATCTTTCCGTGAATCGATAATTCAGGAGAAAGTATTATGACCTTAACCAGCAAAAAATTAGCCGCCGCTGTTCTGGCAATCACTGTAGCAATGTCCCTGAGCGCGTGCTCTAACTGGTCTAAACGTGACCGTAACACCGCTATTGGCGCCGGCGCTGGTGCGCTCGGTGGTGCAGTATTAACGGATGGTAGTACGCTGGGTACATTAGGCGGCGCTGCTGTCGGTGGTATTATCGGTCACCAGGTCGGCAAATAATTATTCTATAAGCCTTCCCGTTATGGCGATTTAGCATCGCATTTCAGGTCTGACTAACGCACGTATATAACACGAGCCACGGCATTTGCCGTGGCTTATTTATTTTAACCACCTGCCAGTTTAACTTTCATGCCTTTGGCTTCAAGCAGCGATTTAATTAAATCGCGTTTATCGCCCTGGATTTCGATAATGCCGTCCTTAACGGCACCGCCGCAGCCACATTTCTTTTTCAGTTCGGCTGCCAGCTTGTTCAGTTCCGCATCATCCAGATCAATCCCGGAGATCAGGCAGACCCCCTTTCCTTTTCGTCCGCTGGTCTGACGCTGGATACGGACAATACCGTCACCTTTCGGACGCTCCGCTTTCGTTTTCGGTTCGTCTATGCGCCCGCTCTCCGTTGAGTAGACCAGACGACTGTTGGAATCGGTCATTACGCCCCCTTTTTCAGTGATGCGTTGATAGCCTTAAGCGTCTCTGCCGCGTGGGCAGACTGCGTCACCGGACGCCCGATAACCATGTAATCAACGCCTGCGGCCAACGCCTGCTCAGGCGTCATAATTCGGCGCTGATCGCCCACGTCGCTGCCTGCCGGACGAATACCCGGCGTAACCAGCTTAAATGCGTTGCCCAGCTCTGACTTGAAGCGCACCGCTTCCTGAGCGGAGCAGACGACGCCATCAAGGCCGCAGTTCTGCGTCAGACGCGCCAGGCGTTCAGCGTGCTCGGCTGGTGACAAAGTCACGCCAAGGTCACGCAAATCGCTTTCGTCCATGCTGGTCAGCACGGTGACCGCAATCAGTAATGGCGCATCGTTGCCGAACGGCAGGAGCGCTTCGCGAGCGGCTGTCATCATTCTCGCCCCGCCCGACGCGTGCACGTTGACCATCCACACACCCAGTTCCGCAGCGGCGGCAACGGCGTGCGCCGTGGTGTTCGGGATATCATGGAATTTAAGATCGAGGAAGACATCGAAACCGCGCTGCTGCAGATCGCGGACGATTTGCGGTCCAAACAGCGTGAACATCTCTTTACCAACTTTCAGACGACAATCGCGGGGATCGATACCGTCGACAAAGGCCAGTGCAGCATCGCGCTTATTGTAATCAAGCGCGACAACAACAGGAGAATCCGTAATAACGCGGGAAGTGGAAGAAGTAACAGACGTCATGACCAGCCCTTTTCGTCTATGGGCGCGCAGCGGCGCGGAACAGATAAACGGCCAGCATTCTACCTGCCGCCGCCCTAAATTGACAGAATCCATTTACGTGCCTGCCAGACCGGCAAACCGCACGGTGCTGAGAGAGAGGTAAAACTTTAGTATGTTGTAACTAAAATGAGGGGTTTTAAAAAATTACTGCCCGTCAAGGCCACGAATAGGCTTGATGGTAGACCAGGCACGGCAGGAAGGACAGTGCCAGTAGAGCGTATACGCGGTAAAACCACACTTCTGACAACGGTAACGCGGTTTGCTGCGCACCTGCTCGCCAACCATGTCGCGCAGCACCATCAGGCTCTCTTTGGCGCGCCCTTCTTCCGCATCGTTAAGATGGTAATCCATCAGCTTATGGAATACGCGCATCGTGGGATGACGCTGCAGCTGACGGGTAATATAAACCTGTGCGGTGTCGCTCCCCTCATATTGCTCAACCACGTCTGAGAGCATCAGCTCAGCGGTCGCGCCGGTATTCTCTTCCACGCAACGGCGCAGGAATGCCACCCACTCTTCCTGCTTGTCCAACTGCTGATAGCAGGTTTGCAGCATTTCAAGCGTTTCGCTGACCAGCTCTTTGTCCTGGTCAATAACCCGCAGCAGGCTTTCAACGGCTTTAGCGTAGTCGCCGCTGGCCATAAAAACACGCCCCATCATGATAGAGATACGCGCGCTATTGCGGTCCGCGGCGGCGCCTTTCTTCAGTAACGCCATGGCTTTATCCATGTCGTCGTTGCCCATCTGCTGTAGGGCAAGCTCGCAGTAGAAATGCGCAATTTCAACGCGCTGCTTGTCTTTACCCAGCTTCACCAGACGCTCGGCCGTATCAATGGCTTTCTGCCAGTCGCTGGTGGCCTGGTAAATCTGTAGCAACTGCTGCAGCGCGCCAATGCGGAAATCCGTTTCATCTACCAGCTGAGTGAACATATCTTCAGCGCGATCGTACAGCCCCGCGGCCATATAGTCTCGGCCCAGCTGTTGTACCGCCAGGAGACGCTGTTCGTAAGTCAGGGACGCGCTTTCCATCAGGGTCTGGTGGATACGGATGGCGCGGTCAACCTCGCCGCGAGAGCGGAACAGGTTACCGAGAGTGAGATGGGCTTCTACGGTCCCCGTATCCTCTTTCAGCATATCGAGGAACAGGTCTACCGCTTTGTCCTGCTGATTGCTCAGGAGGAAGTTCACCCCCGCAACGTAGTCGCGGGAGAGTCGGTTAGCCTCATCCTGTTTTGTTTGTTGCGCACTTCTGCGGCCCATATACCAGCCATAGGCTGCGGCTACAGGCAAAAGCAGAAACAACAACTCCAGCATAGTCGATTATTCCTTCACGACCGGCACACCTGAGCTTTCCGGAATGTCGGACGCAGGCGCAATATTATGCTCAAGTCGTTTAATTTTACGTTCAGCGCGCGCAAGAGAAACACGAACCTTCAACCAAAACAGGCCGCAAACCAGCCAGCCTATGGCAAAGCCTGCAGCAAACAGGACCGCCAGCAGACTTGATACGCGATACTCGCCCTGCGCAAGCAGATAGTTAAACGTCACCTGCTGATCGTTTTGTGCACCCAATGTGACTGAAATGACAAAAATCGCCAATACCAGTAAGAAAATGAGTAAATATTTCACATTACTTCCCGTTATGTGGTTCAAGCGAATAAAGTGTGTTCAACCCACCGCAATCAGCCTTATAAACTACCATTTTAGCGACGGGCGCGAAACGGAAAAAGTAACGCGCACGTCATGGATTTATGGGCGAAATGCACAATATCAACCGTCAGGCGTCGCTTTGTTCCCTTTCGGCGATCTCTTCTTTCTCTTCAGGCGGTGGCGTGAGCGGGCCGCAGAACCGTTCTGCAAGCCAGGTTGCCAGCGTTACCAGCATCCAGGAGATCAGCGTAGCAACCACCAGATCCCGCGGCCAGTGCATCCCCAGCAGCAAGCGGCTGCCCATAACCCCTGTCGCCCAAACCAGTAAAATCGCGATGGTCATCGTGCGACGTCGAGGCCAAAGCAGCCCAACGCCCAGCAACGCCCAGCTGGCCGCAAACATCGTATGGCCGGAAGGAAACGCGAAACCCGTCTCTTTTTGCCAGTGCTTACGCAGGAATTTGGGAATATCTTCCTGTTCCGCAAGCTGTTCTTTCACCAGCGCACCGCGATCTTTACGCTTTAAATTGTAGAACTCATCCACCGGAACATGGTGTGCTTTTTCCAGCCAGACGACAAAAGGTCTTGGCTCCTGAACATGATCCTTTACCCAGGACTTCACACCCTGTCCAATAACGATCGCGCCGCCGAGGATAGCAAAGAGCATTAGCGCCGCGCGCAATCGAAAGCGCAAGCACCACAAGAACCAGCCGCAAAGGATGACGTGGGTAATAATTCCCCACGGTTGCGTGACCGTTTCCGTTACCCAGTATAACGTTTTCAGCCACGTGGCATTCTGCCCCGGCTGCCACATCCAGCCGGAGACCCACACGGCCAAAGGCATAATCAGTAAAATGGCCGCGCCTGCTGCCGTACGTCTGGCGATTGAAAGCATGTCTTCTCCTTTTTCGCTAAGCCTCACAATCATAACTGAAATTCATTCGATGGGTGGATATGTCGGATCGTGCGTTTAACGTTCATATAGCATGGTGCCCATTAGGCGAACGTGCTGAGCTTGTGGCAAAATGAACAAATACAGAAAGCAAAACAGGCGTAAGGCACGAAACGTGTCAGCCTACTCTGGAGAATCACATGCAGCTTAAACGTGTGGCAGAAGCCAAACTGCCAACCCCATGGGGCGATTTCCTGATGGTGGGGTTTGAAGAACTGGCAACCGGACAGGATCATGTCGCGCTGGTCTACGGCGACATTTCAGGGCAGACGCCGGTACTGTCCCGCGTCCATTCGGAGTGTCTGACCGGCGACGCGTTGTTCAGCCTGCGCTGTGATTGCGGTTTCCAGCTCGAAGCAGCCCTTACCCATATCGCCGAAGAAGGCCGCGGCGTGCTGCTCTATCACCGTCAGGAAGGTCGTAACATTGGTCTGCTGAATAAAATCCGCGCTTATGCACTGCAGGACCAGGGTTACGATACGGTGGAAGCCAACCACCAGCTCGGTTTTGCCGCCGATGAACGCGACTTCACGCTGTGCGCCGATATGTTCAAGCTGCTGGGCGTGGACGAGGTTCGCCTGCTAACCAATAACCCGAAAAAAGTTGAGATCCTCACCGAAGCGGGGATCAACATCGTCGAGCGCGTGCCGCTGATTGTCGGCCGCAACCCGAAAAACGCCCACTATCTCGATACCAAAGCGGCCAAAATGGGCCATCTGCTGAAAGAGTGAGAGTAAAAAGCCCGGCACAAATGCCGGGCTTTTTTTATCAATCCAGCATCTTACGGATCACATAATGTAAAATGCCGTCGTTCTGGTAGTAGGTCAGTTCGGTTGCGGTATCAATACGACAGCGGCATTCCAGTACCTCTGTTTTCCCGTCTGCCCGCGTTAATTTCACCGGCACCGTTTTGCCCGGCTGCAGGTTTTGCAGGCCGCTAATATCAATCTGCTCTTCCCCGGTCAGGCCCAGCGTTTTGCGCGTGACGCCCTGCGGGAACTCAAGCGGCAGGATCCCCATGCCAATTAGATTCGAGCGGTGAATACGTTCAAATGACTCGGCAATGACCACGCGAACGCCAAGCAGACGTGGACCTTTCGCCGCCCAGTCACGGCTGGAGCCGGAACCATACTCTTTCCCGGCGATAACCGCCAGCGGCGTACCTTCCTGCTGATATTTGACGGCTGCGTCATAAATCGACACGACTTCAGTCCCCGGCAGATGGCGCGTCATCCCCCCTTCCACACCCGGAACCATTTCGTTACGAATGCGGATGTTGGCAAAGGTTCCGCGCATCATCACTTCATGGTTACCGCGGCGCGAGCCGTAGGAGTTAAAATCGCGGCGCTCCACTCCCCGGCTTTGCAGATAACGGCCTGCCGGGCTGTCGGCTTTGATACTCCCCGCCGGAGAGATGTGGTCAGTGGTGACGGAGTCCCCCAGCATCGCCAGTATGCGCGCGCCATGGATATCCTTAAGCGGTGCAGGCTCGGCCAGCATCTCATCAAAGAACGGCGACAGACGAATATAGGTAGAGTCGTCCTGCCAGTCATAGGTGTCCGAGCCCACAACGTTGATGGCTTTCCATTCCGGCGTACCTTCAAACACTTCCGCATACTCTTTGCGGAACATCTCGGTAGAAACCTTTTCAACGGCCATCGCAATTTCACGCGATGACGGCCAGATATCTTTCAGGTAGACAGGCTCATTCTTGCGGTCGTGACCAATGGGATCGGTCGCCAGGTTAATATTCATGTTCCCGGCCAGCGCGTAGGCCACCACCAGCGGCGGCGAAGCGAGCCAGTTGGTTTTCACCAGCGGGTGAATACGCCCTTCAAAGTTACGGTTACCGGAAAGGACTGCGCCAACCGTCAGATCGCCCTGCCTGATTGCCGTTTCAATAGGTTCAGGAAGCGGGCCGGAGTTACCAATACAGGTGGTACAACCGTAGCCCACGAGGTTAAAGCCCAGCTCGTCAAGATACGGCGTTAGCCTGGCCTGTGCCAGGTAATCCGAAACCACTTTCGAGCCCGGTGCCAGCGAGGCCTTGACCCACGGCTGGGGTTTCAGCCCCAGCTCAACCGCTTTTTTAGCCAGCAGACCGGCCGCCATCAACACGCTGGGGTTCGAGGTGTTGGTACAGGAGGTAATAGCGGCAATGACAACCGCGCCGTCCGGGAGCTGATACTGATGTCCGTTCAGAACATAGTCGATTGGGCGATGGTCCTTCTTCGCCACGTTGACTTCCAGCTCATTGCTGGCGGCAAACGCTTTTGGCACGTCGCTTAACGCCACGCGATCCTGGGGACGCTTCGGACCGGCGAGGCTCGCCTCAACGCTTCCCATGTCGAGCGCGAGCGTGCTGGTAAATACCGGCTCATCGCCCGGATTACGCCACATGCCCTGCGCTTTGGTATACGCCTCCACCAGCGCCACCTGCTCTTCGCTGCGACCGCTCAGGCGCATGTACTCCAGCGTGACGTCATCAATGGGGAAAAAGCCGCAGGTTGCGCCATATTCTGGCGCCATATTGGCAATGGTCGCACGGTCAGCCAGCGGCAGCGAATCCAGCCCGTCACCGTAAAATTCAACAAATTTGCCCACTACGCCATGCTTACGCAGCATCTGGGTAACGGTGAGCACCAGATCGGTGGCGGTAATGCCCTCAGACAGCTTCCCGGTGAGCTTAAAGCCCACAACATCAGGGATAAGCATGGAGACCGGCTGACCAAGCATGGCGGCTTCCGCTTCGATACCGCCGACACCCCAGCCCAGCACACCGAGGCCGTTAATCATAGTGGTATGGGAATCTGTGCCCACCAGCGTGTCCGGATAAGCCACCCACTCTTTGTCCTGCAATTCACTCCAGACGGCTTTACCGAGATATTCAAGGTTAACCTGGTGACAGATACCGGTGCCGGGTGGAACTACGCTAAAGCGGCTGAACGCCTGCTGGCCCCACTTCAGGAAGACATAACGCTCGTGGTTACGCTCCATCTCAAGACGCACATTCTCGCCAAAGGCATCGTCATCACCGAAGTGGTCAACGGTTACGGAGTGGTCAATCACGAGGTCGACGGGGGAAAGCGGGTTCACTTTAGCCGTGTCGCCACCGAGGCGTTTAACCGCCTCACGCATGGCGGCGAGATCCACCACGGCAGGCACGCCGGTGAAGTCCTGCATCAGGACCCTTGCCGGGCGGTAGGCAATTTCTCTGTCGGCATGGGCATTCTTAAGCCACCCCGCCAGCGCCTGAATATCGTCGAGAGTGACGGAATCACCGTCCTGCCAGCGCAATAGGTTTTCCAGCAAAACTTTCAATGACTTGGGTAAACGCGAAATGTCCCCAAGCGTTCTGGCAGCCAGCGGCAGGCTATAGTAGTGCCAGGTTTTATTTTCTGCCTGTAATGTGTCCTTACTGGCTTCGCGTAGGGTTAACGACATAAGCTCCTCCTTAATTACAGAGATGTCCTGACAATCATCAGGGCCGTAATTAAAGATAACACAAAGATGTCGTAACGTTTTGATAACAACCCGAATTGATAAATTTAGGAATGGTCCAGAGGAGGGCAAAACAAAAAACCCCGCCGCAGCGAGGTTTTATCATTTAGTGGATGGCCAGCCAGATGAGCTGACTCCAGAACAGAATCGACAGGGTAAAAACGCCGATCCATGACCAGTATTTTTGAGACATCATGTTATTCATCATAGGGACACCAGGCATTATTTATTAAACATTCCGAGGCAGGTCCTCGTGCTATATTGCTGATGTGTATTTATTAAAGAGTACAAAGGTGCACAATCATTATTCAGACTAGCTGCATCATTACGCAATAAACTAAATTATTGTTTTTTGGGTTCGTCTTCCGCGAACACATCAATAAAAGCCTGCTGCTGCGGCGTCAGTTTCCAGGACGCTGGCACAGCTGTCGCAGGAGCTTTGCGTCCTTTGTGAACAGTGTCATGATGCTGACACATCCGTTTTGCCGTTTCTGTACGTACCGTCACTGCCATATTCAACCCCAATATTTCCAGGCCAGGAGAGCAACCATCACCCAGAACAGGGCGGAAACGAGAAAGACCGCCAGCCAGGCTTTACGCTTGAGCGCAGGATCCCTTTGCGGTTCTTCACTTCCTGAAGGCATTGCTAACCTCATACAATCGATATCGCTTATCATTTAGGACCAAACAATTGGTACAATTAATCATCTGTTGAGATAAATCCTAAAGAAACTTTAGCCGAAAAGCCAGTGAATTTACGCATCAGGAGGCATGAAATATTCAATCTTTTGACCAGAAATAAATATTTGAAAAGAAAAATTTGCGTAGCCGTTAATTAGTTTCTATTTTTGTCGCCAATTCACGACATTAAAACCACACAAATTAAAAGGATAATGGCAATATATGGCAGGGAAAGTGCAGATGATGATAATTCTAATTTAGCTTTAAGCCGATATTTCGGTATCTTTCCCTCAGGGAAAGATACCGGGTGTGATTATTTTTCGGGGAGTTTGATATCTTTAAACATCTCTTCAATATCTTCATTTGAGCGTAATGCCACGGCGGTATCGACCACGTCACGCGTTAAATGCGGGGCAAAGCGCTGAATAAAATCATACATATAGCTTCGCAGGAAGGTACTACGACGGAAGCCAATTTTTGTCGTGCTATGGCTGAAAATATCATGCGCATCAAGACGCACCAGGTCGGGGTCTGATACCGGGTCGACCGCCATGCTGGCGATTACCCCTACCCCCAGGCCAAGCCGTACATAGGTCTTAATCACGTCAGCATCGGTTGCGGTAAAGACAATCCGCGGCGTTAACCCGGCCCGGTTGAAGGCGGTATCAAGCTCAGAACGTCCGGTGAAGCCAAACGTGTAGGTGACTAAAGGATATTGCGCCAGCTCTTCGATTGTCACCGACCCTTTGCCCGCCAGCGGGTGATCGGGAGTCACCACAATGGAGCGGTTCCAGTGATAGCACGGAAGCATGACCAGATCGTCATACAAATGAAGTGCTTCCGTCGCGATGGCAAAATCTGCATTGCCCTTCGACACCGCCTCAGCAATTTGCGTCGGCGAACCCTGGTGCATATGCAGAGAGACGCGCGGATAGCGCTCGATAAAGCCCTTAATAACACCTGGTAACGCATAGCGCGCCTGGGTGTGCGTCGTGGCAATATACAGCGAGCCTTTATCCGGCCAGGTATGTTCCCCCGCCACAGACTTAATCGCATCGACTTTGGAGAGGACTTCCCGCGCAATACGGATGATTTCCTGCCCTGCTGGCGTCACCTGGGTAAGGTGCTTACCGCTGCGGGCGAAAATCTGAATACCTAATTCGTCCTCCAGCATGCGAACCTGCTTGCTGATGCCCGGTTGCGAGGTATAGAGCCCCTCGGCGGTAGAAGAGACATTAAGGTTGTGATTCACCACCTCAACGATATAACGAAGCTGCTGTAATTTCATGCCAGACCATCCGATTTAGCGCACGCGGTCAATCGCTTAAGACGATTTGATAATAAGAAAAGGGTTAACTATAACCACTATATCATTTATAGCCCGACTGTATAGTACGGAACAAAAAATAATAATAAGGTAATAAAAAAGGGCCGGATGTCCGGCCCTTTTACAGGTAAGTTACGGTTAAGGAAGATTATTTCTTGCCTTCAACCCATTTACCATCGACATAGAAGGCGGACCATCCGGTCGCTTTGCCCTCTTTCTCTGCCGCCACGTACTGCTGCTTCGTTTTACGGCTAAAACGGACCACCGTCTTATTGCCTTCAGGATCCTGCTGTGGCGCATCGGCCAGATAACGCAGTTTTTCAGGCAGGCGATCGCGGAAGCGATACAGCTCTTCCACCAGCGGCGCGCGCGTTTCACGCGATTTCGGGAAGGTGTTCGCGGCCAGGAAGACTCCTGCAGCGCCATCACGCAGCACGAAGTACGCGTCGGATTTCTCACACGGCAGTTCTGGCAGCGGAACCGGATCTTCCTTCGGCGGAGCCACTTCACCGTTACGCAGTATCTTACGCGTGTTCTTACACTCGTCGTTGGTGCACGCCATGTACTTACCGAAACGCCCCATTTTCAGGTGCATTTCAGAGCCACACTTCTCGCACTCCACGATCGGGCCGTCATAGCCTTTAATGCGGAACTCGCCCTCTTCGATCTCATACCCGTCACAGGTTGGGTTATTACCGCAAACGTGCAGTTTGCGTTTAGGATCGATCAGGTAGCTGTCCATCGCCGTGCCGCATTTTTTGCAGCGGCGCTTGGCGCGCAGGGCGTTAGTCTCCGCATCATCACCCTCCAGCACGTTGAGAACTTCGTTCTCCGGCACCAGGTTGATGGTGGTTTTGCAGCGCTCTTTTGGCGGCAGCGCGTAGCCTGAACAGCCCAGGAAGACGCCTGTTGTCGCGGTACGGATACCCATCTTACGGCCACAGGTCGGGCAGTCGATGCTGGTAAGAACCATCTGGTTAGGCAGCATGCCGCCCTCTTCAGGATCTTTCTCCGCTTTCTCAAGCTGGTTGGTAAAGTCGCTGAAGAAACTGTCGAGAACCTTCTTCCACTCAGCCTTGTGGCTGGCCACCTCGTCGAGGCTGTCTTCCATCTGCGCGGTGAAGTCATAGTTCATCAACTCGCGGAAGTTAGCTTCCAGACGGTCAGTGACAATCTCCCCCATTTTTTCGGCATAGAAACGGCGGTTTTCTACGCGAACGTAACCGCGGTCCTGGATGGTCGAGATGATTGACGCGTAGGTTGACGGACGGCCAATTCCGCGTTTTTCCAGCTCTTTAACCAGCGACGCTTCACTAAAGCGCGCAGGCGGCTTGGTGAAGTGCTGGGCCGGAACCAGATCGACAAGCGACAACTCGTCGCCTTTGTTTACCGCAGGCAGCGTACGGTCTTCATCACCTTTACGCTGCGCAGGCATCACTTTCGTCCAGCCGTCGAAGCGCAGGATACGGCCGCGCGCTTTCAGACGGAAATCGCCCGCGCCAACGGTCAGCGTAGTGGAGTCGTACTTCGCCGGCGTCATCTGACACGCGACGAACTGACGCCAGATCAACTGATACAGCTTCTGGGCGTCGGCTTCCATATCTTTCAGCGACTCAGCAAGCACAGAGACATCAGAAGGGCGAATCGCTTCGTGCGCTTCCTGAGAGTTCTCTTTGCTGGCGAACTGGTTGGCGCTCTCCGGCAGGTATTTTTTACCAAAGTTGTCGCTGATATAGCCGCGCACCATGTTCACCGCGTCCTGGCTCAGGTTCGTTGAGTCAGTACGCATGTAGGTGATGTAACCCGCTTCATACAAACGCTGGGCCATCATCATGGTTTTCTTCACGCCGTAACCCAGACGGGTGCTCGCCGCCTGTTGCAGTGTGGACGTGATAAACGGCGCGCCAGGCTTGCTGCTGGTCGGCTTATCTTCGCGTTCCAGCACCTGATATCGCGCTTTTTCCAGCAGCGCAACGGCGGCCATGGTCTGGTCGCGGTTTTCAGGGCGGAAAGGCTTATCGTTGTGATGGCTGACCTGCAGCGGCAGCGCGTCACCGCCCGGGGTGGTGACGTTGGCGTCAACTTCCCAGAACTCTTCCGGCACGAAAGCTTTAATTTCGCGTTCACGCTCAACGACAAGACGCACGGCTACCGACTGCACGCGTCCCGCAGACAGGCCGCGGGCAATCTTTTTCCACAACAGTGGAGAAACCATGTAACCCACAACGCGGTCCATAAAGCGACGCGCCTGCTGGGCGTTTACACGGTCGATATTCAGCTCGCCCGGCTTCTCAAACGCCTGACGAATCGCATTCTTTGTAATTTCGTTAAACACTACACGGCTGTAGCGTTTGTCATCTCCCCCGATCACTTCCCGCAGGTGCCACGCAATGGCTTCCCCTTCGCGGTCAAGGTCGGTTGCGAGATAGATGTGGTCTGCTTTTTCAGCAAGCTGCTTCAGCTCGTTAACGACTTTTTCTTTCCCGGGCAGCACTTCATATTGTGCATCCCAGTTGTGCCATGGGTTAACACCCATGCGGTTGACAAGCGCGCTACGTTCATCCTTTTTAGGCTTTTTAGCCCCTTTGGTGGAGGTAGAGTCTGCGCTCTTTTTGCTGGCTGAGCCACTGGTCGGCAAATCGCGGATGTGACCAACGCTGGACTTAACCACGTAGTCATTACCCAGATACTTATTGATCGTTTTGGCTTTTGCCGGGGACTCAACGATGACGAGAGCTTTACCCATATTCACCTTTACCTAATTTAATTCTTCCAGGAATACGCCGCACGTTGATTTCCCTTCCGCTGACGACGAGCCAATGATATTGCGACTGCGTCAGGGGATATCAACCCCTATGTCTTACCGAACGTCAGAATGGCGACATCCAGGTCATTGAGTTATCGGGTATTTTTCTCACATCTCGTATAATTCGTGACGAATTCCCGGTCGAATGTCAAGCAATTCTGTTGCCAGAATGACGAAAGCGCACACTCTACCTGATAAAATTCGTTACGCAACTTTATTAGCATGCAAAAGCAAATCCCGCCAACCTGCCCTCTGCATCTTATCCCCTCACATTACAGGGAAAAATTGCCCCCAAAGCGCCCCCGGCGTAGACTATTGTCACTGTTTAAGGAGTGGATTATGCAGAATACGACCCAACCTATTGACCGAGCCTCTCTGCTTATCGAAGCAAACAAGCTTATTCGTGACCATGAAGATACGCTCGCAGGCATTGAAGCCACCGGCGTTGAGCAGCGTAATGGCGTGCTGGTTTTCAGCGGCGAATACTTCCTTGACGAGCAGGGGTTACCGACCCCGAAAAGCACCGCCGTGTTTAATATGTTCAAATACCTGGCGCATACGCTTTCAGAAAAATATCACCTGGTCGATTAATGCAAAACGCGAGGCAGATGCCTCGCGTTTTTGTTTACAGCAGCGGTTTTTGTCCGCGCTGTAGCCAGCGAAGCAGCAGGCGGTCCGCGCTTTCCGCCGCACTGTTGGTAAAGCGGTCCATCAGTCGTTTGCGCTGGGTAAAGCGCACGCCTACCAGTTCACGGCCTTCCATCAGGTTGAGCAGCAGGTCATCGCTGGTACCCACTTCATCCACCAGCCCTTTTTCCTGCGCCTGAATGCCGTACCAGTGCTCACCGGTGGCCACCTGTTCGATATACAGCGTTGGGCGCATGCGGTGTACGAAGTCTTTAAACAGATGATGGGTTTCATTCAGATCTTCACGGAATTTTTGACGCCCCTCTTCCGTGTTTTCACCCAGCAGCGTCAGGGTGCGTTTGTACTGACCCGCCGTGTGGAGTTCGATATCAATCTCTTTATTTTTCAGGAAGCGGTTAAAGTTAGGGATCTGTGCGACCACGCCAATTGAACCAATGATGGAAAACGGCGCCGCAACAATTTTGTCCGCCACGCAGGCCATCATATAGCCACCGCTCGCCGCGACTTTATCCACCGCCACGGTAAGCGGGATCTGCTTCTCTCGCAGGCGCTGCAGCTGTGAGGCGGCCAGCCCGTAACCGTGAACCACCCCGCCCGGGCTCTCAAGACGCACCACGACCTGATCCTGAGGCGTTGCCACAGCCAGCACGGCAGTCACCTCTTCGCGCAGCGAGGCGACTTCATGCGCATCCATGCTGCCTTTAAAATCGAGCACATAGACGCGAGGTTTTGCGTCAGACTGTGGCGTCGCGAGCTTCGCTTTCGCCTTCGCGGCTTTGGCTTCCTGCTTATGCTTTTTCTTCTGGGCTTTCAGCCACAGCTTTTGTTGATGGCTATCAAGCAGCGAGAGGGACATCTCTTCCTGCATCTCTTTATACTGTTCGCTCAGGCGGGTAATGCGTAACTCCCCACGCTGACGCTTGCGCTGCGTCAGGTTAACAATCAGAACGGCAACCACCGCAATGGCAATTACCACCGTCGCGATTTTGGCCAAAAACAACCCATATTGAGAAAGTAATTCCACGCGTTCCACCTTGATTTAACCACGAATCTTTCACGGCAGTGTACAACAGCCCTGCCTCTGCGTCTCGCCCGTGACATTACCTCTGCGAGCCGTCTTCAGGAATCCCCGCTCCGCGGTTTAAATATTTGCAAATTGTTAATTTTACAGTAATACGTCCTGTAGACTGATTGAATTCTCACGCTAATTCGGGCATAAAGCCGAAAAGTCATTATGAAGGCGTGATTGAGATACCGTGCGCCTGAGGAGTCACCGTGCATTATCAACCGCAAAAAAACCTGCTGCAGAACCGGATCATTCTTGTCACCGGCGCCAGCGATGGTATTGGTCGCGAAGCGGCCCTGACGTATGCTGAGTATGGCGCGAGCGTCATTCTGATTGGGCGCAACGAAGAAAAGCTCAAAGGGGTCGCAAAGGAAATTGAAGCCGCAGGCGGCACGCCGGCCCCCTGGTACACGCTCGATTTGCTGACATGCACGCCAGCGGAGTGCCAGGAACTTGCCCGCCGTATCAGTACCCACTACCCACGTCTGGACGGCGTGCTGCATAATGCCGGTTTGTTAGGCGAAGTGCGTCCGATGGATGAACAGGATCCGGATATCTGGCAGCAGGTCATGCAGGTTAACGTCAACGGCACCTTTTTCCTCACGCAGGCCTTGCTTCCTTTATTACTCAAATCTGAGTCCGGGTCTCTGGTCTTCACCTCTTCCAGCGTAGGCAGAGAGGGACGCGCAAACTGGGGGGCTTATGCTGTTTCAAAATTCGCGACCGAGGGCATGATGCAGGTGCTGGCGGAGGAGTATCAGAACCGCCATCTGCGCGTAAACTGCATTAACCCGGGCGGTACGCGCACCAGCATGCGTGCCAGCGCGTTCCCGACAGAAGATCCGCTGAAGCTGAAAACCCCGGCAGACATAATGCCGCTCTATCTCTGGCTGATGGGTGACGACAGCCGTCGCAAAACCGGAATGACCTTTGATGCACAGCCGGGCCGCAAACCGGGGATTTCGCAATGAGCGAAGAGCGTCATCAGCAGCGCCAGCAGCGCCTGAAGGAACAGGTTGACGCCCGCGTCGCGGCAGCCCAGGACGAGCGTGGGATCGTCATCGTTTTTACCGGGAACGGCAAAGGCAAAACCACTGCCGCGTTTGGCACCGCTACCCGCGCCGTCGGCCACGGGCAAAAAGTGGGGGTCATCCAGTTTATCAAAGGGGAATGGCCCAACGGTGAGCGTAATTTGCTTGAACCTCACGGCGTTGAGTTTCAGGTGATGGCGACCGGGTTTACGTGGGATACGCAGAACCGGGAAACCGATACCGCAGCCTGCCTTGCCGTCTGGGAGCACGCCAAAAGAATGCTGGCTGACCCGGCGTTAAATATGGTGCTGCTGGATGAGATCACCTATATGATCGCCTACGACTACCTGCCGCTGGAGGACGTATTGGATGCACTGAAGAACCGACCTGCGCATCAGACGGTTATCGTGACAGGTCGCGGGTGTCATCGGGAGATTCTGGAGCTAGCAGATACCGTGAGCGAACTGCGTCCGGTCAAGCATGCGTTTGATGCAGGCATCAAAGCACAAATTGGCATTGATTACTAAAGAAAAAAGCCCGGTACGTTCACCGGGCTTTTTTTAAATTATCCGTTGTTATTCCGGCTGCCAGAGCGACGATTGCTGTTCACCTGGCTGTGTCGTTTCACCGCACGACGGATCTGATTCGCCTTCATGCGACGACGATCTTTCTCCACCGCCACTTTAGAAGTGGTTTCCGGAGTCAGGCCAACCAGCTCGCGCAGGTAGTTAGTCTGAGTAAGATCCAGCTCGGTATACCCCCCGCGCGGCAGGCCTTTCGGCAGCAGAATGTCGCCGTAGCGAACGCGGATCAGGCGGCTCACCTGCACGCCAACCGCTTCCCACAGACGACGCACCTCGCGGTTACGTCCCTCGGTCAGGGTGACGTTGTACCACTGGTTAATCCCTTCACCACCGGTAAATTTGATGGTTTTGAACGCCGCAGGGCCATCTTCCAGCTGCACGCCGCGCGACAGATCGCGCAGTTTATTCTCATCAACCTGGCCAAACACGCGCACCGCGTATTCACGTTCCACTTCGCGGCTTGGGTGCATCAAACGGTTTGCCAGTTCACCATCGGTGGTAAACAGCAGCAGACCGCAAGTGTTCACGTCCAGACGACCTACGGCAATCCAGCGAGCGCCGCGCAGTTTTGGCAGACGGTCAAACACCGTCGGACGACCTTCCGGATCGTTGCGGGTACACAGCTCGCCTTCCGGCTTGTAGTACGCCAGCACGCGGCAGATTTGTTCTGCGGACTCTTTTACGGAGATAAGATGGCCGTCGATGCGGATCTTCAGCCCCGGTACGATTTCAACGCGGTCACCCAGCGTGGCGATTTTACCGTCCACACTCACGCGGCCCGCTTCAATAATGGCTTCGATTTCACGGCGTGAACCGTGGCCGGCGCGCGCCAGCACTTTCTGTAACTTCTCGCTCATTGAGCTTCCTCAGGTGTCGCCTTCACAGGCGTCGAATCAGGTCAAAACAGGGCCGAGCCCTGCTTTGATGGCCGCGTAGTATATCTGCTTACACCTCTACAAGAAAGGCTTAACATCACCCACGCCTTCACGAATCACTTCCGGCGCATCTTCAGTGAGATCCACAACGGTGGTCGGCTGCTGGCCGAGATAACCGCCGTGAATAATCAGCTCTACCACTTTCTCCAGGCGATCTTTAATCTCTTCCGGATCGGACTCGGTAAACTCGCTTCCCGGCAGCATCAGCGAGGTAGAGAGCATCGGTTCGCCGAGGGTCTCCAGCAGCGCCTGGGCAATCGGGTTCGACGGCACGCGCATCCCGATGGTTTTACGCTTCTCCTGCAACAGACGGCGCGGCACCTCTTTCGTCCCTTTCAGGATGAAGGTGTAGTTCCCCGGCGTGTTGTTCTTAATCAGGCGAAACGCCACGTTATCCACATAAGCATAGGTCGACAGCTCAGAGAGATCGCGGCACATCAGAGTAAAGTTATGGCCGTCAGGCAGCTGACGGATGCGACAGATACGCTCCATCGCCCCTTTATCTTCAATTTTGCAGCCCAGCGCGTAGCCAGAATCGGTTGGGTAGACTATCACGCCCCCTTTGCGGACGATCTCCACGGCCTGGTTAATCAGACGTGGCTGCGGGTTATCCGGATGGATATAGAAAAACTGACTCATACTTCCCTCTCTTCAATTTGCTGCGGCTGCTCCCAGAGCTGCCAGACCGGCTCAACGCCAGCGGGTAGCCAGAGCTTGCGCCCGAGTTCGATCCACGCGCAGGGCTGATGGAAATCAGAGCCCTGTGACCCAAGCAGGCCAAACTGGCGGGCGTAAGTCGCGAGCTGCGCGCGCTCGTTGGGCGCCTGCTGACACTGGGCGACTTCCATCGCCTCGCCACCGCATTCGGCAAAGTGCGCCAGCAGTCTTTTCAGCCATTTAGCAGAAAGATTATACCGTCCCGGATGGGCCAGCACGGCCTTACCGCCAGAATGATGAATCACATCAATAGCTTGTTTTATTGTACACCACTGTGGCGGAACGTATCCGGTTTTCCCGCGCGCCAGATACTTTTTAAAGACGTCCGCCATGGTCGTCGCTTTACCCACTTGAACCAGAAAACGGGCGAAATGTCCGCGGGTGACCGCCCCGCCGTTCGCCAGCTTTCGCGCTCCTTCCAGCGCCCCCGGAATATGCGCCTTTTCCAGGCGCTCGCCGATCATCTCCGCGCGCTGGTTGCGACGCGTTTTTTGTTCTTGCAAAAAGGCAAGAAGTGCCGGATGTTCTATATCAATGTTCAGGCCAACGATATGAATCTCATGGTTTTCCCAGACGGTCGATATCTCGACGCCGGGGACCAGATTCAGCGCCAGCCCGCTGCGGGCAATCTCGGCGCGCGCTGCCGGAATGGCGTCGGTGGTGTCGTGATCGGTTATCGCCAGCGTGCCGACACGCATTTCAACCGCGCGATGAACCAGGGCTTCGGGTGTCAGCAGGCCATCAGAAGCCTGAGTATGGCTGTGTAAATCATAAATAATCGCGTAGGTGGTATCGCTCAAAGCACTTCCCATATCAGGTTGGAGACATCCGAAACCGCCATGATACCGACTTAACGTGAAATTCTGAAATCAAGGGTTGACAACACGCCACCGAACTAGTTAACTAGTACGCAAGTTCACACGATAAAGGTATCTGAAAATGACGGCACATTTCACTCTGCACGGTTGGTGGCGCACTACCTGATCTTCGGGCAGTGTCACGCGTCTGCGAAATGCAAACAGATACCCGCCCGCTAACCAGCGGGCTTTTTTTTGAACAGAATAAATGAGAACAACAACATGCAAACAGCCAAACCCCATCTTGAACTGTTGACCTGCGAGGCGGCCTATCGTCACAACCCGACCGCGCTGTTTCATCAGGTGTGCGGCGCGCGTCCGGCGACGCTGCTGCTGGAGTCTGCGGATATCGACAGCAAGGACGATCTGAAAAGCCTGCTGCTGGTCGACAGCGCGCTGCGCATTACCGCATTAGGTGACACCGTCACCATTAAGGCGCTTTCTGACAATGGCGCATCGCTGCTGCCGCTGTTAGATGAGGCTCTGCCTGCGGGCATCGGCAATGAACGTCACCCTGACCTGCGAATTTTGCATTTCCCGCCGGTAAGCCAGCTGCTGGACGAAGACGCGCGCCTCTGCTCGCTGTCCGTATTCGATGCCTTCCGACTGCTGCAAAATCTGGTGACCGTGCCGGAAGATGAGCGTGAAGCCATGTTCTTCGGCGGGCTGTTTGCTTACGACCTGGTTGCCGGTTTTGAAGATTTGCCGGAAACCGAGCAGGGCAACCGCTGCCCGGACTACTGTTTCTATCTGGCCGAAACCCTGCTGGTGATCGACCATCAGAAACAATACACCCGCATTCAGGCCAGCCTGTTCACGCCTTCTGGCGCTGAGAAAAATCGTCTGGAGCACCGCATTGCCCAACTGCAGCAGCAAATGACGGAAGCGCCGCCTGCGCTACCTGTGCAGCACGTCGAGAAGATGACCTGTGAGGTTAACCAGACCGACGATCAATACGGTGCCGTGGTTCGCCAAATGCAAAAGGCGATTCGCGCCGGGGAGATTTTCCAGGTGGTGCCTTCCCGCCGTTTCTCTCTGCCCTGCCCGTCGCCGCTTGCGGCTTACGACGTGCTGAAGAAAAGCAACCCAAGCCCGTACATGTTCTTTATGCAGGACAACGATTTCACGCTGTTCGGCGCCTCGCCGGAAAGCTCGCTGAAATATGACGCCACCAGCCGCCAGATTGAGATCTACCCGATTGCAGGTACCCGTCCGCGCGGCCGTCGCGCCGATGGCTCGCTGGACCGCGATCTGGACAGTCGCATCGAACTGGAAATGCGTACCGACCATAAGGAGCTCTCCGAGCACCTGATGCTGGTTGACCTGGCACGTAACGACCTGGCGCGTATTTGCACGCCGGGCAGCCGCTACGTGGCGGACCTGACCAAAGTCGACCGCTACTCCTTCGTGATGCACCTGGTCTCCCGCGTGGTGGGTGAGCTGCGCAGCGACCTCGACGTGCTGCACGCCTACCGCGCCTGTATGAACATGGGCACCCTGAGCGGCGCGCCGAAGGTGCGTGCCATGCAGCTTATCGCCGAAGCGGAAGGACGTCGGCGCGGGAGCTACGGCGGCGCGGTGGGTTACTTCACCGCCCACGGCGACCTCGATACCTGCATCGTGATCCGTTCCGCCTACGTAGAGGACGGTATTGCTACCGTTCAGGCCGGCGCCGGGATTGTTCTCGACTCTGTTCCGCAGTCTGAAGCTGACGAAACCCGCAGTAAAGCGCGCGCGGTATTGCGCGCCATCGCTACCGCACACCACGCACAGGAGATTTTCTGATGGCTGACATTCTGCTGCTCGATAATATCGACTCCTTTACCTATAACCTGGCAGATCAGCTGCGTGCAAATGGCCACAACGTCGTTATCTACCGTAACCACGTTCCGGCTCAGACCCTGATTGACCGTCTGGCGACCATGCAAAACCCGGTGCTGATGCTCTCCCCGGGGCCGGGCGCGCCGAGCGAAGCGGGCTGTATGCCCGAGCTGCTGACCCGCATGCGCGGCAAGCTGCCAATTATCGGTATCTGCCTGGGTCACCAGGCGATCGTGGAAGCCTACGGCGGCTACGTCGGCCAGGCGGGCGAGATCCTGCACGGTAAAGCCTCCAGCATTGAACATGACGGCCAGGCAATGTTTGCCGGGCTGCCGAATCCGCTTCCGGTCGCGCGCTACCATTCGCTGGTCGGCAGCAACATTCCGGCCGGGCTGACCATCAACGCCTCGTTCGAAGGGATGGTGATGGCGGTACGCCACGATGCGGATCGCGTCTGCGGGATGCAGTTCCACCCGGAATCTATTTTGACCTCCAATGGCGCACGCCTGCTGGAGCAGACCCTTGACTGGGCGTTACAGAAGCTGGAGCAGACCAACACCCTGCAGCCGATTCTGGAAAAACTATATCAGGCGCAGACCCTGAGCCAGCAAGAGAGCCACCAGCTCTTCTCCGCCGTGGTGCGCGGTGAGCTGAAGCCTGAACAACTGGCGGCAGCGCTGGTCAGCATGAAGGTGCGCGGCGAAAGCCCGCAGGAGATCGCCGGCGCGGCCACTGCCCTGCTGGAAAATGCCGCCCCGTTCCCGCGCCCTGACTATCAGTTTGCCGATATCGTCGGAACCGGTGGTGACGGCAGCAACAGTATTAACATCTCCACCGCCAGCGCGTTCGTGGCGGCGGCGTGTGGTTTGAAGGTAGCGAAACACGGTAACCGCAGCGTCTCCAGCCGTTCAGGCTCGTCCGATCTGCTGGCCGCTTTTGGCATCAACCTGGAGATGAATGCCGAGCGTTCACGCGAAGCGCTGGACGATCTGGGCGTTTGCTTCCTGTTTGCGCCGAAATATCACACCGGTTTCCGCCACGCCATGCCGGTTCGCCAGCAGCTTAAAACCCGCACGCTGTTTAACGTGCTCGGCCCGCTGATCAACCCGGCCCATCCGCCACTGGCATTAATTGGCGTTTATAGCCCTGAGCTGGTCCTGCCGATTGCCGAAACGCTGCGCGTGCTGGGTTACAAACGCGCCGCCGTGGTGCACAGCGGCGGAATGGATGAAGTTTCGCTGCATGCGCCGACGCTGGTGGCCGAGCTTAACGATGGCGAAGTGCTCAGCTATCAGCTTGAGGCGTCTGATTTCGGCTTAACGCCGTACCATCAGGAAGCGCTGGCAGGCGGTACGCCGGAAGAAAACCGTGACATTCTGACGCGCTTACTACAAGGTAAAGGTGAGGCCGCTCATGAGGCCGCCGTGGCTGCCAACGTCGCCATGCTGATGCGTTTGCACGGTGAGGAAGACCTGAAGGCCAATGCTCAAAAAGTTCTGGATGTACTGCGCTCCGGTGCAGCTTACGATCGCGTTACCGCACTTGCGGCAAGAGGGTAAAGAATGCAGACCGTTTTAGCGAAAATCGTTGCCGATAAGGCCATCTGGGTGGAAGCACGCAAAGCAGAGCAGCCGCTTGCCAGTTTCCAGAATGACGTCGTCCCAAGCAGCCGTCGTTTCTATAATGCCCTGCAGGGTGCACGCACCGCCTTTATTCTGGAGTGCAAAAAGGCGTCTCCCTCAAAAGGCGTTATTCGTGACGATTTTGACCCGGCGCGTATCGCCGGTATTTATAAGCATCATGCGTCGGCTATCTCCGTGCTGACGGATGAGAAATATTTCCAGGGCAGCTTCGATTTTCTGCCGATCGTCAGCGGCATCGCGCCGCAGCCGATCCTGTGCAAAGACTTTATTATCGACCCGTATCAAATCTGGCTGGCGCGATTCTACCAGGCCGATGCCTGCCTTCTGATGCTCTCGGTACTGGACGACGAACAGTATCGCCAGCTTGCTGCCGTGGCGCACAGCCTGAAAATGGGCGTGCTGACCGAAGTGAGTAACGAAGAAGAGCTCGAGCGTGCCATTGCGCTGGAAGCCAAAGTGGTCGGCATCAACAACCGCGATCTTCGCGACCTGTCGATTGACCTGAACCGCACGCGCCAGCTGGCTCCGCGTCTGGGTTCTGGCGTCACGGTGATCAGCGAATCCGGCATTAACAGCTACGCCCAGGTGCGCGAGCTGAGCCACTTCGCCAACGGTTTCCTGATTGGCTCCGCCATGATGGAGCATGACGATCTCAACGCGGCTGTGCGTCGCGTGCTGCTGGGTGAAAACAAAGTCTGCGGCTTAACCCGGGAACAGGATGCACTGGCCGCGTATGAGGCTGGGGCAATCTATGGCGGTTTGATCTTCGTTGACGCCTCACCTCGCACAGTCAATGAGGAACAGGCCCGCAAGGTAATCGCAGCGGCCCCGCTGAGCTATGTTGGCGTATTCCGCAATGCGGATATCGCGGACGTTGTGGCAAAAGCCGCGACGTTATCCCTGAGTGCCGTTCAGCTCCATGGCGAAGAAGACCAGGCGTATATCAATGCCCTGCGCGATGCGCTGGCACCGCAGGTTCAGATCTGGAAAGCACAAAGCGTGGTCAGCACCCTGCCCGCACGTAATCTTAACCACGTTGACAAATACGTGCTCGATAACGGCCAGGGCGGCACCGGACAGCGTTTTGACTGGTCGCTGCTGAACGGCGAAAAGCTGGACAACGTCCTGCTGGCGGGCGGACTAAGTCCGGATAACTGTGTGGAAGCCGCGAAAACCGGCTGTGCAGGCCTCGATTTCAATTCAGGCGTAGAGTCGCAACCGGGTATAAAAGATGCCAGCAAGCTGGCCTCGGTGTTTAAAACTCTGCGTGCATATTAAGGAAGAGAAGATGACGACATTACTTAACCCGTATTTTGGTGAGTTCGGCGGGATGTACGTTCCGCAAATCCTGATGCCCGCGCTGCGCCAGCTGGAAGAAGCGTTCGTGAGCGCGCAGAAAGATCCGGCGTTTCAGGCGGAGTTTACCGACCTGCTGAAAAACTATGCCGGCCGTCCAACCGCGCTGACCAAATGCCGCAACCTGACCGAAGGCACCAAAACCACGCTTTATCTTAAGCGTGAAGATCTGCTGCACGGCGGCGCGCATAAAACTAACCAGGTGCTGGGCCAGGCGCTGCTCGCAAAGCGTATGGGTAAAACCGAAATCATCGCCGAAACCGGCGCGGGACAGCACGGCGTGGCTTCTGCGCTCGCCAGCGCCCTGCTCGGCCTGAAGTGCCGCATCTACATGGGCGCGAAAGACGTTGAGCGTCAGTCGCCGAACGTGTTCCGTATGCGCCTGATGGGTGCGGAAGTAATCCCGGTGCACAGCGGCTCCGCGACGCTGAAAGATGCCTGTAACGAAGCGCTGCGCGACTGGTCAGGCAGTTACGAAACCGCGCACTATATGCTCGGCACCGCGGCGGGCCCGCACCCGTTCCCAACCATCGTACGAGAATTCCAGCGCATGATCGGTGAAGAAACCAAAGCGCAAATCCTTGAAAAAGAGGGTCGTCTGCCGGATGCGGTGATTGCCTGCGTCGGCGGCGGATCTAACGCCATCGGCATGTTTGCCGATTTTATCGACGAAACCCGCGTAGGGCTGATTGGCGTCGAGCCTGCCGGTCACGGGATTGAAACCGGCGAGCACGGCGCGCCGCTGAAGCATGGCCGCGTGGGGATTTACTTCGGCATGAAAGCCCCGATGATGCAGACCGATGAAGGGCAGATTGAAGAGTCTTACTCGATTTCTGCCGGACTGGATTTCCCGTCCGTTGGGCCACAGCACGCGTTTCTGAACAGCACGGGGCGCGCGGATTATGTCTCCATTACCGATGATGAAGCGCTGGAAGCCTTCAAAACGCTGTGCCGCAGCGAAGGTATCATCCCTGCACTTGAGTCTTCACACGCGCTGGCGCACGCGCTGAAAATGATGAAAGAGAACCCGGAAAAAGAGCAGCTGCTGGTCGTTAACCTTTCTGGTCGCGGTGACAAAGATATCTTCACCGTTCACGATATTCTGAAAGCACGAGGGGAAATCTGATGGAACGCTACGATAATGCATTTGCTGAACTGAAATCCCGCCAGGAAGGCGCGTTCGTTCCCTTCGTTACCCTGGGCGACCCTGGCCCGGAGCAGTCTCTGAAGATTATCGACGCCCTGATCGAAGCCGGTGCCGACGCGCTGGAGCTGGGCATTCCATTCTCCGATCCGCTGGCGGATGGCCCGACCATCCAGAACGCCACCCTGCGCGCGTTTGCCGCAGGCGTAACCCCAACCCAGTGCTTTGAGATGCTGGCGGCGATCCGCCAGAAGCACCCGACCATTCCGATTGGCCTGCTGATGTACGCCAACCTGGTGTTTAACCGTGGTGTTGACGAGTTCTACGCCGAGTGCGCGCGCGTGGGTGTTGACTCGGTGCTGGTAGCAGACGTGCCCGTTGAAGAGTCTGCGCCGTTCCGCCAGGCGGCAATGCGCCATAATGTCGCCCCGATTTTCATCTGCCCACCAAACGCTGATGACGAACTGCTGCGCCAGATTGCCTCTTACGGACGCGGATATACCTATCTGCTCTCCCGCGCAGGCGTGACCGGTGCCGAGAATAAAGCCGCACTGCCGCTGCATCATCTGGTGGAGAAGCTGGCCGAATACCATGCCGCGCCTCCGCTGCAGGGCTTCGGGATTTCCTCTCCGGATCAGGTCACTGCGGCAATTGAAGCGAAGGCGGCTGGCGCCATCTCCGGCTCCGCGATAGTGAAGATCATCGAGAAGAACGTGGACAAGCCCGAGCAGATGCTGAACGAATTGAAAGCGTTCGTGACCGCAATGAAAGCAGCGACGCGGAAAGCATAATCCCTCCACCGTCTGGCATCTCTGCCAGACGGTTACGCCTCCTTCTCCATCCACTACAAAGGATCACGTCAAAATTGATCCCTTCGATATTTTCGGTGTGAATAGCTTCCCATTCTTGCCTGCAGGCGTATGATCTGGACTCTTTTTTATCTTTAATCCTTCTGAGTTCAGAGGCTTATTCATGTCATGGCAATACTTCAAGCAGACTTACCTGGTTAAGTTCTGGTCACCTGTTCCGGCCGTCATCGCGGCAGGCATTCTCTCTACTTATTATTTCGGCATTACCGGCACCTTCTGGGCCGTCACCGGCGAGTTCACCCGCTGGGGTGGTCAGTTGCTGCAACTTGCAGGCGTGCATACCCAAGAGTGGGGCTACTTCAAACTGATTCACCTGGAAGGCACACCGCTTACCCGCATCGACGGGATGATGATTGTCGGCATGTTTGGCGGCTGCTTCGCCGCGGCGCTGTGGGCAAACAACGTTAAGCTGCGCATGCCCAAAAGCCGTATTCGCATTCTGCAGGCGGTAGTCGGGGGTATGATTGCCGGGTTTGGTGCCCGCCTGGCGATGGGCTGCAACCTGGCCGCTTTCTTTACGGGGATTCCGCAGTTCTCGCTTCATGCCTGGTTTTTTGCTGTCGCCACGGCAATCGGCTCTTACTTTGGGGCAAAATTCACCCTGCTGCCGCTGTTCCGCATCCCGGTGAAAATAACAAAAGTCAGCGCGGCGTCCCCGCTAACCCAGAAGCCGGACCAGGCAAAGCGTCGTTTCCGCCTGGGTATGCTGGTCTTTTTTGCCATGATCGCGTGGGCCATTTGCACGGCGATGAATCAGCCGAAGCTTGGCCTGGCGATGTTGTTCGGTGTCGGTTTTGGCCTGCTGATCGAACGCGCGCAGATCTGCTTTACCTCCGCGTTTCGCGATATGTGGATCACCGGACGGACGATGATGGCGAAGGCAATCATTGCCGGTATGGCGGTGAGCGCCATCGGCATCTTCAGCTACGTTCAGTTAGGCGTGGAACCGAAAATCATGTGGGCTGGCCCGAACGCGGTGATTGGCGGCCTGTTGTTTGGCTTCGGGATTGTGCTGGCGGGCGGGTGTGAAACCGGCTGGATGTATCGCGCGGTAGAGGGACAGGTGCACTACTGGTGGGTCGGGCTGGGTAACGTCATCGGCTCAACCATTCTGGCGTACTACTGGGACGACGTCTCTCCGGTACTTGCAACGAACTGGGACAAGGTCAACCTGCTGAGCACCTTCGGTCCCCTTGGCGGTCTGCTGGTCACCTATGCCCTGCTGCTGGTCGCTTTTTTACTGGTTGTTGCGCAGGAGAAACGTTTCTTCCGCCGCGCCACCGTTAAAACTGAAACGCAGGAGAACGCTGCATGAAAGAGATCGTCCCCGATTATCGACTGGATATGGTCGGTGAACCCTGCCCGTATCCGGCGGTTGCCACGCTTGAGGCGCTACCGCAGCTCAAAAAAGGTGAAATTCTGGAGGTGGTCAGCGATTGTCCGCAGTCCATCAACAACATTCCGCTGGATGCGAAAAACCACGGTTATACGGTGCTGGATATCCAGCAGGACGGGCCAACCATTCGCTATTTGATTCAGAAGTAATATACGAAATGCGCCCCTTCGGGGGCGCATCGAACAGCCTGAATTAGAAACGATAACCCGCAGAGAACATAAACACCCACGGATCCAGACGCGTATTGATGCTTTGCTGCTCACCGCCCGCCTTGAAGCGCACGTCCGTATCAATGTCCATGTACCAGACCGAGGCGTTGATCAGCCAGTCGCGGTTAATCAGATAGTCCAGACCAACCTGCCCCGCCATGCCCCACGAGTCTTTCAGGCTGAGATCGGAGAGACCTGCCTCTTTCCCGGTATCGTTGAATTTCTCATCGAAGAAGGTGGTGTAGTTGACACCTGCGCCAATATACGGACGCACCTTGCTGCTTGCATCGCCAAAGTACCATTGCGCCATCAGCGTTGGCGGCAAATGGTGAACCGTTGCGATATCACCGGTTGCCCCAAGACCGACCCGGTGACGGAACGGCGTTGCCGCCAGAAGCTCAACGCCAACGTTATCCGTCGCCATATAGGTGAACGTTAACCCCAACTGGGTGTTGTTACTGACGTTAAAACCGCCCATCCCCAGCACGTTATCCGAACCTTCAGTTGGGCGAACCGTGGCCGAACCGGCACGAATAAAGAACTCGCCTGCTTCATGCGCGTACGCGCCGCCAGAGAGACTGCTTAATACAAGGGCTGCCACCGCTAATTTTTTCATATCCGCTCCATCGTTGTGGTTTTAATCGCGGATGAGAATATACTCACAAAAGAGTAATAAGTGATCTGCCACAGATCACATTAAAACCAGTAAGTTAACATTCATTGATCTGGGTTAATTTTTTGTGGCGCCCTGAAAAGCAATAAGTTGTTTCTATGTCAATTTTTAGCATTTCACAGTTACAAAATTTTCTCTTTTCTCCCTCTTGCTCTTCCTCTGGCGGCTGGATAATTTATCGTTCTCACAAGTTGATTTGATGCGTTCTTCTTTTGCAGGTGTGCCATGAGTGAAGTTAACCCGTGCATGACGTGCGGAGCCTGTTGTGCGTATTTTCGAGTCTCTTTCTAATGGGCCGAAGCCAGCGATGGCGGCGGTACCGTTCCGGTTCATCTCACTGAGCCTGTCACTCCTTTTCTGCGGTGTATGCGCGGCACAAACCAAAAGCAGAGCCGCTGCGCGGCCTTACAGGGGGAGCCGGGTATCTCTACCCGGTGCGCTATCTATGAAGATCGCCCCAGCCCGTGCCGGGAATTTGCCATGTCCGGCGAAGATGGGCAGGTTAATGAAGCCTGTAATCGTGCCCGGGCACGCTTTGGATTACCGCCGCTTTACAAAGATATGCTTTTCCATACAAGCCTTGATGCTGCCACAGCAGGTACATCCGGTGTACAATTGCCGGCTAATTAACACCTGCAATACTCAAGGAGAGTGCATGTCTATCACGGCGAAGTCTGTCTACCGTGACACGGGAAATTTTTTCCGCAATCAGTTCATTACCTTTTTACTGATCGCGTTGCTTTGCGCCTTTATCACTGTGGTGCTGGGTCATGCGTTCTCACCGAGTGAAGAACAGATTGCCAGCCTGAGCCAGGGCGACCATCTGGCAGGAAGCGTGGGGCTGTTTGAACTGGTGCAAAACATGACGCCGGAGCAGCAACAGATTCTGCTGCGGGCATCTGCCGCATCGACTTTCTCCGGGCTCATTGGTAATGCGATTCTGGCAGGTGGCGTTCTGCTGATGATTCAGCTGGTGTCGGCGGGCCACCGGGTCAGCGCCTTACGGGCGATTGGAGCCAGCGCGCCGGTCTTACCTAAGCTGTTTATCCTGATCTTTTTAACCACCATGCTGGTGCAGATGGGGATTATGCTGGTCGTGGTGCCGGGTGTGTTACTGGCTATCGTGCTTGCTTTTGCTCCCGTGATGGTCGTGCAGGATAAAATGGGGATTTTTACCGCGATGCGCAGCAGCATCAGGCTGGCATGGGCGAACATGCGTCTGGTAGCGCCCGCCGTGATCGGCTGGCTGCTGGCAAAAACGCTCCTGCTCCTGTTTGCACCCAATTTTGCGGTATTAACCCCGAATGTTGGCGCGGTGGTCGCGAATACGCTGAGCAACCTGATTTCAGCGGTACTGCTGGTCTATCTGTTCCGCCTGTATATGTTAATTCGTCAGTAATCCTGATGCCGGGAGGATGAACTTTCCCGGCTCAACAGAGAAGATGGAATCACAGAATGAAGCAGTTTCTTGATTTTTTACCGCTGGTTGTCTTTTTCGCATTTTATAAGCTGTATGACATTTATGCTGCGACCACGGCGCTGATTATTGCGACTGCGGTTGTGCTGATCTACAGCTGGGTGCGCTACCGTAAAGTTGAAAAAATGGCGCTGGTGACGTTCGTCCTGGTCGCCGTATTCGGTGGACTAACCCTTTTCTTCCACAATGATGAATTCATTAAGTGGAAAGTTACGGTGATCTATGCGCTGTTTGCGGGTGCCTTACTGATCAGCCAGTGGGTGATGAAAAAGCCTCTGATTCAGCGCATGCTCGGCAAAGAGCTGACGCTGCCTCAGGAGGTCTGGTCTCGCCTGAATATCGCCTGGGCGGTGTTCTTTATCCTTTGCGGTCTTGCCAATATCTATATTGCCTTCTGGCTGCCGCAAAACATTTGGGTCAACTTTAAGGTCTTCGGCCTGACGGCCCTGACGCTGATTTTCACCCTGCTAAGCGGCGTTTATATTTATCGCCACATGCCGCAGGACGATAAGCACTGATTGCTGACTGACCAGAACGTGTTCGACAGGCGTTCTGGTCTATTCTCTCCGCTGTGAAATCATAGTAGCATCCCGCCTGAAGTCTTCCGTTATGAGTTAAAACAATGACAACAAATAACGCCCCTCAGGGCGAACTGGTTTTACGCACACTGGCAATGCCCGCAGACACCAATGCCAATGGCGATATTTTTGGCGGCTGGCTGATGTCGCAGATGGATATGGGCGGCGCAATTCTGGCAAAAGAGATTGCTCATGGGCGCGTGGTGACCGTGCGGGTGGATGGAATGACCTTCCTGCGCCCGGTTGCGGTAGGTGATGTGGTTTGCTGTTACGCCCGTTGCGTAAAACGCGGCAATACCTCCATCTCCATCAACATTGAAGTCTGGGTGAAGAAAGTCTCTTCTGAACCGATTGGACAGCGCTATAAAGCAACTGAAGCGCTGTTTATTTATGTGGCAGTCGATAGCGAGGGTAAACCTCGTCAGCTTCCGCCAGCCTGAACGACAGGCAAAAAAAAGCCTCCTTCCGGAGTAATGCCAGTCAGTTAAGCAACTGACTGGCTTTTTTTCGGGGCTGTGGGGTATCTCCAGGGCCTTTCCTTTACCACCCTCGGGAAGGCCCTTTCCCTTCTTGTCGGCAACTTTACCAGTTGCGCCATGCTTTCAAGATCACGCATCAGCTCCGGGATACGCCCTGGTGAAGCGCCCTGCAGCGTCATCAGCATTCTCATGACCATGCCGCATGATTCTGAGAAGCTCAGCTGATTCGGCCAGTATCCTTTCAGATGGCCCGCCATTTTAATCATCTGATATCGCACCAGATTATACGCCAGTAACACGCCCCATAACTCCTGCTCCACAAGCTCCGGCTTTTTACTTCTCAGCGTCAGCCTGCTCAGTTGCATCGTTTGTTTTATCTCCCTGTACCCCAGCTCTATTTCCCAGCGATGGCTGTACAGGTCTGCCATTTCTCCTCCGGGATAGCGCATGGCGTCCGTCATCGACGTCAGCAGATGGCTGACTTTTCCTTTGCGTGTTACGGTCAGCAGGCGGGCTGTCATCTCATCTCCCAGACCCGGCCATTTTTTTCGTGCCTGTGGGCTGGTTTTCAGCTTCACCAGATAGTCGCCTTTACCCAGCTTTCTGACCTCTTCATACTGTGCTCCCTTTCTGAGAGGGAGCATCCAGTGACGGTGTTCTCCCGCCTGGCTCCACGCATTCAGCAACCCCAGCGAGTAATAGCCTTTATCCATTAACGTCAGGGTGTTATCGCCGGTCTGCTCTATCAGTTGCTCCGCGAGCTCATTTTCACTGTTTTTCATCGTGCCGAAGGCCGCTGCCGTCAACAGATGGCTGGTCAGCTCCATCTGGCAGACCATTTTTACCTGCGGGTAGAGTGCCGGGTTTCCGCCATGCGTCTGGCGGGGAAAGGCGCTGTCGTTTTCCGGCGTGTCCGGTGTTCGCCAGAACACACCATCGATGGCCAGCAGGGTCAGGCCGCACCAGTGCGGATGCGGCGTGGCGTTATGCCAGAGCTGCGCTGTTTGCGTGAACACGCGGCGGACGGCTTCGCTTCCCAGCCGCTGACGGGCCTGGATCACGGCGCTGGGGGCAACGAACGGACGATTGCCGGGTAACATGATATCCAGCCGGTTAACTATCTGATGAAGCGGCTCCTTGCGCTCAAGGGCCATACCGATAATGCACCAGACCATCATTTCCAGAGGAAGGCGCCGTTTGCGTAACGTGACGGTGCCGGATTTTTCAAGGCAGCGGGAAATCAGTTCCGGGTCAAGACAGTCGCCCAGAGAAGTCAGAGGGTTACGCAGAGAATCGTAACGGGATACCAGATCAAGAGCCTGTCCAATGTGCATAAAAAAATCCGGAAACGGGTGAGCATTTCCGGATTCTTACACAGCCACTGGATCGGTCAACCGATCCTTAACTGATCGGCATTACTCCTTCCGGAGGCTTTTCTTATTCCATCTGCGCCCCGCCATTCAGGCGGAAAACAATGTTCACGATCAGTCCGCTACCCGGTTTACCGGGTTCGTAGCGCCATCTGCGCATCGCCGATTTCACTTCGCGCTCAAACATATTAGAAGGTTGAGCAGACAGGATTTCCACGTTATCAACGCGGCCATCCGCAGTGACGTCAAATTTCACCCGTACGCGGCCTTCAATGCGTAAGGCCTGAGCTCGCGCCGGGTACTGAGGCTGATTACGGCTCAACGCTCGTGGGCCTGCCGGTGCGGCAACCGTCGGCTTTGCGGCCGGCGAGCTGTTATTCATAACCGGACGCGAAGGCGCCGCATTTTCGACCGGCTGGGTCGCGCGCGGTTCAACCGGGCGTTCTTCACGTTTTGGACGCTCTTCAACCTTCTTAACCGGCTTTGGCTTCGGCTTAGGTTTTGGCTTTGGTTCAGGTTTATGGATCACCACCGGTGCTTCCTTCGGTGGTTCCGGGACAGGCTCGGGTTCCGGCTCAGGCTCAGCAACAGGCTGTGGCGGGGGCGGCGCAACCTGCGGCGGTTCGAGATCCGCTGGCGAGACCATGGTCACCGAGATCGGCTGGGCGGGTGCGGGCATTTCAATAACCTGATGAACCGAAGTGTAGAGCAAACCCGCCACGACGGCACCGTGAATCACGACGGACAGCAGCGTCGGCCAGGGAAAGCGGCGAGGTAAATCAAGGGTCATCGAAGTCATAATCATCAACGTTAAAAAACCGAACTCCGATTTTAAATGCAAATAGCAATCATATTCAATAAGACACTTTGTTCTGGCGCAATTTAAGCGCTGGAGTGGTCAAAAAAGGGGCACTCAGATCGGGGGATTAACGTTGCTTTTATCTTTACATTGCAGTTAATTGCCCTTTCACATAACGTAACTGACACTTTATTACGCTTAAGGAGCTTCACCGTGCTTTACGTGATCTACTCTGAAGATGTCGCTGATTCCCTCGAAAAACGTCTCTCGGTTCGCCCTGCCCATCTGGCTCGCCTGCAGCTGCTCCAGGACGAAGGCCGTTTGTTGACCGCAGGTCCAATGCCTGCTGTTGACAGCAATGACCCTGGCGCCGCCGGTTTCTCTGGCTCCACGGTCATTGCGGAGTTTGAGTCTCAGGAAGCGGCGCAGGCCTGGGCTGACGCAGACCCATACGTTGCGGCGGGTGTGTATGCGAAAGTGACGGTGCGACCATATAAGAAAGTGTTCTGATGTAAAAAGGCTCCGGGAGGAGCCTCTTTTCACATCAATGCAGCGACGCTAACCGCGCCGCAAATCCGACAAACAGCAGCCCTATCAGCCCGTTCCCCAACTTTGCCAGCTTCTTTTTGGTTTTCAGATAACGCGTGACAAACGCCCCGGAGAAGATCAGGAAGCTCATGTACATAAAGCTAATCAGCTCAAGCGTGGTGGCAAGAATCAGGAAAGAGGTCCCGGTATTTTGCGCATTCACGTCAATAAACTGCACAAAGAACGAAACGTAGAACAGAATCGCTTTTGGATTGGTCAGGCTCAGGACGAGGGAGCGTTTCATGATCGTGCTGGCCGGCTCGGTTCCGCTTTCTTGAGCGTTATTCTGACGGGTAATTACCGACCAGAGCATTTTGCCCCCCAGCCACAGCAGATAGAAGGCCCCAAGATAGCGCACGATATTAAAGAGTACGGGGGTCGTCTGGATCAATGCCGCAACCCCCGCCCAGGCCAGAAACATCAAAACCGCATCACCGATAAACACACCGGTCGCGGCAAGATACCCTTTTTTCACTCCGTGACCAATCCCGGTTTTCAGCACAAACAGGGTGTTTGGCCCGGGAACCAGCACGATAAAAAATGCGCCAACAACATACGTCCAGAAATTCAGTACACCAAACTCCGCAAACACCTCTCCCTCCTTTTGCTAAAAATAACCGGAATATCGCCGCAATAACGATATTCGCAAAATCAGACACTATATAATCAGCGGGCACCTTGCGGTGCCCTCATGGGTTTCAGATATCCTGGACTGCGAACAGCAACGCATTGCGGTGCCGGGTCAATCCACATTTTCTGATGGCGTGGATACGCATATTGCGGCGGGATTGTGCTTCCAGCCAACGAGCCTTACGACGACTCACCTGTCGCAACATGCGCCAGCGCCCTACTTCTGTTCTACTGCGCTTCATGTCTACAACTCTTTCTCAAACAGAGTCGCCATTATAAACCCAACCCGGCAGCAAACCAGCGCTTTTACCTGGCGTTTTTATTTGCCAGATGAATCCTGATGCGTACACTCATAACAATACGCTTTCAAAAGGATTTTTTTAACTATGACAACCTTCTACACCGTGGTGAGTTGGCTGGTCATTCTGGGATACTGGCTGTTAATCGCGGGTGTGACGTTACGCATCCTGATGAAGCGCAGAGCCGTACCCTCTGCCATGGCCTGGCTTCTGATCATTTATATCCTCCCACTGGTGGGAATTATTGCCTATCTCTCTTTCGGTGAGCTTCATTTGGGTAAACGCCGGGCCGAGCGGGCGCGTGCCATGTGGCCTTCCACCGCGAAATGGCTTAACGATCTCAAAGCCTGCAAGCATATCTTTGCCGAGGAGAACAGTAGCGTCGCCTCCTCGCTGTTTAAGCTCTGCGAGCGCCGCCAGGGGATTGGCGGCGTGAAGGGCAATCAGCTCCAGCTACTGACGTCGTCCGATGATGTCATGCAAGCGTTGATTCGCGATATTCAGCTGGCTCGCCATAATATTGAGATGGTGTTTTATATCTGGCAGCCCGGCGGCATGGCTGACCAGGTCGCTGAGTCGCTGATGGCGGCCGCACGCCGGGGGATCCACTGCCGTCTGATGCTGGACTCCGCGGGCAGCGTGGCATTTTTCCGTAGCCCCTGGGCGGGCATGATGCGTAACGCCGGTATCGAGGTGGTTGAGGCGCTGAAGGTTAATCTCCTGCGCGTGTTTCTGCGCCGGATGGACCTTCGCCAGCATCGTAAAATGGTCATGATCGATAACTATATTGCCTACACAGGCAGTATGAACATGGTTGACCCGCGCTTCTTTAAACAGGATTCCGGCGTCGGGCAATGGGTGGATCTGATGGCGCGAATGGAGGGGCCGATTGCCACCTCGATGGGCATCGTGTACTCCTGCGACTGGGAGATAGAGACCGGCAAGCGTATCCTGCCGCCGCCGCCGGATGGCAATATCATGCCGTTTGAAGAGGCCAGCGGCCATACAATTCATACCATCGCCTCCGGACCAGGCTTCCCGGAGGACTTGATTCATCAGGCGCTGCTGACGGCAACCTACTCCGCGCGTGAATATCTGATCATGACGACGCCCTACTTTGTCCCCAGCGATGACCTGCTGCACGCGATTTGTACCGCAGCGCAGCGCGGTGTCGATGTGAGTATCATTCTGCCGCGCAAAAATGACTCCCTTCTGGTGGGCTGGGCCAGCCGTGCCTTCTTTAGCGAACTGTTGGCTGCCGGGGTGAAAATTTATCAGTTTGAAGGCGGGCTATTGCACACCAAGAGCGTGCTGGTTGACGGCGAGTTAAGCCTGGTGGGCACGGTTAACCTTGATATGCGCAGCCTGTGGCTAAACTTTGAAATCACCCTGGTGATTGATGACGCCGGCTTTGGCGGTGACCTGGCGGCGGTTCAGGATGACTATATCTCCCGCTCGCGGCTGCTGGATGCCAGGCTCTGGGTAAAACGTCCGCTATGGCAGCGAATAGCTGAACGACTGTTTTACTTCTTTAGTCCGTTGCTGTAAAACGTGCCCAACGATGTTAAACAGGTAGTCATCATGGAAATGGATCTGAACAATCGCCTGACCGAAGACGAAACGCTCGAGCAGGCCTATGACATTTTTCTCGAACTGGCGGTTGATAACCTCGATCCCGCAGACGTGATCCTCTTTAATCTGCAGTTCGAAGAGCGCGGCGGTGCCGAATTGTTCGACCCTTCAGAGGACTGGGCCGAACATGTGGATTTCGACCTGAATCCTGACTTCTTTGCCGAAGTGGTAATTGGGCTGGCTGATGAAGACGGTGGGGAAATTAACGACATCTTCGCCCGCGTCCTGCTGTGTCGCGAGAAAGACCACAAGCTGTGCCATATACTCTGGCGCGAATAATAAAAAAGGCTGCGATGGCAGCCTTTTTTATTTAATCCGGTAACGCACTTCCACAGCGGTTGCAAAACCGCGCGCTGTGTTCATGATCGGCCTGGTGGCAGTTCGGACATTTGCGCCGCTGTTTATGGTTCTGAAACGCGCTGCTCATGTGCGTGGTGATAAGCCCCGTCGGGATGGCAATAACCGAGTACCCAATCAGAATCAGCACGGATGCCACTATCCGCCCCAGCGGCGTATGGGGCGTGATATCGCCATACCCCACGGTCGTAACGGTCACTATCGCCCAGTAGACGGACGCATTGAGCGTCGCGAAGCCATATTTCGGCCCTTCTATCAAATACATCAGCGCGCCGAAAACAATCATGACAATGGCAATAAACGAATAGAAAAGAATAAGCTGGTGTCGTGCGCTGACGATCGCGCTCCAGAATACCCGCAGCGACGGCATAAAGCGCAGCAATTTCAGGATACGTAATACCCGAATAACGCGCATCGCTCGCCAGGCGAAAACATAGTTGAGGCTGATCTCCGGCCACAACCACATCACATAGAGCGGCAGGATAGTGGCTAAATCAATGAAGCCCCAGAAGCTGAAGACGTACTTTGCCGGGTTGGGCCAACAAACTACCCGCAAAATATACTCAGCGGTAAAAACCAGGGTGATGATCAGCTCCAGCCAGACAAAGGCATGCCATTCCTCAAATGTCAGGTGATACTGCGTACCAACACCCGATTCAATAAATATGACCACTACGCTGAGTAGCGCAAAGAGCGCGCAGAGACCTTCAAAACGGCGTCCTGATACCGTTTCGGGATCGAATAAAAGATGATAGAGCCGACGACGGGCTGAGGTGAATAAACGCGACACGATAACCTCGCAAAAAAATAAGGGCTGACATCATGTCAGCCCTTACGATTATAACGGGTCTACTTTAAGGCAGGAAACCGCATGTCGGAAACTGCCTTCCAGAACCGGTCGCGTTTTCGCACATTCCGGCCCCGCCATCGGGCATCGCGTGCGGAACACGCAGCCCGACGGCGGGTTAATTGGCGACGGCAATTCCCCTTCCAGAAGCTGAATCGTTTTATTCTTTTCCAGATCGGGGTCAGGGATCGGCACCGCCGACATCAGCGCTCTGGTGTAAGGGTGCAGCGGGTTGTGATACACCTCATCGTAGGTACCTAACTCCACGGCATGGCCGAGATACATCACCAGCACGCGGTCTGAGATGTGTTTTACCACCGCCAGGTCGTGCGCGATAAAGATCAGCGACAGCCCCATTTCTCGTTGCAGCTTCTGAAGCAGGTTCACCACCTGCGCCTGAATAGACACGTCCAGCGCGGAAACCGGCTCATCACAGATTATCAGCTTAGGTTCGAGGATCAGCGCACGAGCAATACCAATACGCTGGCACTGGCCGCCGGAGAATTCGTGCGGATAACGGTTGATGAGGTTAGGCAACAGGCCGACTTTCAGCATCATCGCCTTCACGCGGTCGCGCACTTCCTGACGCGACATCTTAGGATGATAGGTGCGCAGCGGCTCGGCGATAATCTCACCGATGGTCATGCGCGGGTTTAATGACGCCAGCGGATCCTGGAAAATCATCTGGATATCGCTGCGCACGTCGCGCCACTCGTCGGGCTTCATGCCCAGCAGATCTTTACCCAGCCAGGCTACTTTGCCGCCGGTGGCTTTCACCAGTCCGATAATCGCACGCGCAAAGGTGGATTTACCGCAGCCAGACTCTCCCACCACACCCAGGGTCTCCCCTTCGTACAGGCGCAGCGTGACGCCATCCACCGCTTTCAGGGTCTTCGGAGGCTGCCAGAACCACTGCTTGCCGTCTTTGATGTCGAAATGCACCTTAAGGTCAGCGATTTCGAGAAGCACGTTGCGTTTTTCATCTACTGCGTTCATACCAGCTCCTCCTGCGGCTTAAAGCAGGCGCGCAGACGGCCTGGGGCAAATTCTTCCAGCGGCGGCGCGCTGTTGCAGATTTCCATTGCGTGCGGGCAGCGCGGCTGGAATGGACAGCCTTTCGGCAGACGCAGCAGGTTTGGCGGGTTGCCAGGAATGGTGAGCAGGGATTCCCCTTCCGCATCAAGACGCGGCACCGCGTTCAGCAGGCCAATGGAGTAAGGATGGGCAGGCTGATAGAACACGTCACGCGCTTTGCCGTATTCCATGGTGCGCCCGGCATACATCACCAGCACTTTGTCACAGATACCTGCCACGACACCGAGATCGTGGGTGATCATGATAATCGCCGTGTTGAACTCACGCTTAAGCTCGTTCAACAGGGTCATGATTTGCGCCTGAACGGTCACGTCCAGCGCGGTAGTCGGTTCATCGGCAATCAGCAGCTTCGGCCGACACAGCAGCGCCATCGCAATCATCACGCGCTGACGCATACCGCCGGAAAACTCGTGCGGGAACATGCGCATGCGCTTGCGCGCTTCCGGCATTTTCACCGCATCCAGCATTTTGACGGATTCTTCAAAGGCTTCCGCTTTGCCCAGGCCTTTGTGCAGCATCAGAACTTCCATAAGCTGCTCGCCGACGCGCATATACGGGTTCAGCGAAGTCATCGGATCCTGGAAAATCATTGAGATCTGCTCGGCGCGAAGCTTGTTCAGCTCGTGCTCCGGTAAGTTGAGGATTTCACGGCCGTTGAATTTTGCCGAACCGCCAATCACGCCGTTCGCGGCCAGCAGGCCCATCAGCGCAAAGGCGGTCTGGGATTTTCCGGAACCTGATTCCCCCACGATCCCCAGCGTTTCACCTTTGCTCAGGTTAAAGTTGAGATCGTTGACTGCGGTCACATCCCCGTCCGGCGTTTTAAAGGTCACGCGGAGGTCTTTCACATCCAGCAGAAGGTTGCTCTGCTGTTGCGCCTGAGGCGCGGTGGCCGTTTCAATTATTGTCATGACGGCGCTCCTTAACGGTCTTTCGGGTCGAGGGCATCACGCAGGCCATCGCCGATAAAGTTAAAACAAAACAGGGTGACGACCAGGAAACCCGCCGGATAAAGCAACAGCCACGGTGAAACTTCCATCGAGTTTGCGCCGTCGCTCAGCAGCGCGCCCCAGCTGCTCAGTGGCTCCTGCGTACCCAGCCCCAGGAAGCTGAGGAAGGATTCAAACAGGATCATGCTTGGCACCAGCAGTGATGCATAGACCACCACCACGCCCAGCACGTTAGGCACGATATGACGAACCACGATATTACTGGTTGATACGCCCCCTACCTGCGCCGCTTCGATAAACTCTTTGCGTTTGAGGCTCAGCGTCTGGCCGCGCACGATACGCGCCATATCCAGCCAGGAAACCATCCCGATAGCCACGAAAATCAACAGGATGTTCTGGCCAAAGAAGGTCACCAGCAAAATCACGAAGAACATAAACGGGAAGGAGTTCAGGATTTCCAGCAAACGCATCATCACTGAGTCTACTTTGCCGCCAAGGTAGCCGGAGAGCGCACCGTAAAGCGTCCCCACAATCACCGCCACCAGCGCAGCGGCGATACCGACCATCAGGGAAATACGACCACCAATCGCCACGCGCACCAGCAAATCACGGCCGGATGAATCGGTACCAAAATAGTGGCCAGACTCCATATCCGGCGCGCTGGACATCATGCCCCAGTCCGTATCGAAATAGGTAAATTGCGACAGCATAGGTGCCAGGGTCACAAAAAGCGCGATGATCACCAGAACCACCAGGCTGGCGACCGCGGCACGGTTGTGCATAAAGCGACGGCGCGCGTCCTGCCAGAGGCTACGACCTTCTACTTCCAGTTTTTCACTGAAGTTTTCCAGCACCTCGCTGTTTTTCTTACTCAACATCATGGCGTGCTCCAGCGTTAGTAACGGATTTTCGGGTCGATAACGGCATACAGCACATCGACAACGGCGTTAAAGAGAATGGTCAGCGCGCCCACGAGGATCGTGAGGCTCAGAACGAGCGAGTAGTCACGGTTAAGCGCCCCGTTAACGAACAGCTGACCAATGCCCGGCAGGCCATAGATCGTTTCGATAACCATTGAACCCGTAATGATGCCGACGAATGCCGGTCCCATATAGGAAAGCACTGGCAGCAGCGCCGGCTTGAGCGCGTGGCGGAAGATGATCCGGCGCATCGGCAGCCCTTTCGCGCGTGCGGTACGGATGAAGTTTGAGTGCAGCACTTCGATCATAGAACCACGGGTGATACGCGCAATACTGGCGATGTATGCCAGCGATAATGCCACCATCGGTAAAATCATGAACTTCAATGCCCCGCCGTTCCAGCCGCCCCCGGGCAGCCATTTCAGCGTGATGGCAAATATCATCACCAGCAATGGCGCGACAACGAAACTGGGTATCACTACCCCGGTCATTGCCACCCCCATTACGGCATAATCCCATTTGGTATTTTGTCTGAGCGCGGCGATAACGCCTGCGGTGACCCCGAGAACGACGGCCAGAATGAATGCTGCAGCACCCAGTTTTGCCGACACCGGGAAGCTGGAGGCCACCAGGTCGTTAACGGAATAGTCTTTATATTTAAATGACGGTCCAAAATCACCGTGCGCCAGCTGCTTCAGATAGTTGAAGTATTGGGTGGTGATGGGATCGTTTAAGTGATACTTCGCCTCGATGTTCGCCATAACTTCCGGCGGCAGCGTGCGTTCACCGGTAAATGGACTCCCCGGCGCGAGACGCATCATAAAGAAGGAAATCGTAATTAGAATAAATAACGTTGGTATCGCTTCTAAACAGCGACGCAGGATAAATTTCAACATTGCCCGTACCTTCTGGCGTGTGCCTGATGAATGTTACAAAGTAGACACAGTGGGGCAAGCCAGGCTCGCCCCACGTATTGCCATTAATGCTTGATAATATAGAGATTCTTAACGGAAATATTATCCAACGGGTCTTTACCGGTATAACCCCCTACCCACGGTTTCACCAGACGGGCGTTAACGTAGTAGTAAACCGGTACAATTGCAGAGTCTTTATCGAGCTGCTCTTCTGATTTCGCGTACAGCTCTGCGCGCTGCGCATCGTCAGACACTTTCAGCGTTTCGGCGATGATCTTGTCGAACGCCGGGCTCTTATAGTGCGCCGTGTTGTTGGAACTGTCGCTGAGCATGGTGTTCAGGAATGAGGTCGGTTCGTTATAGTCCGCACACCAGCCCGCACGCGCCACGTCGAAGGTCCCCTGATGACGCGTATCGAGGAAGGTTTTCCACTCCTGGTTTTCCAGCTTAACGTTCACGCCCAGGTTTTTCTTCCAGATAGACGCGACCGCAATCGCCAGTTTCTTATGCAGATCTGATGTGTTGTACAGCAGGTTAAACGTCAGCGGTTTATCTGCGGTGTATCCTGCTTCAGCCAGCAGTTTTTTCGCCTCTTCGTTTCGTTTTTCCTGTGACCACTTGAACCACTCAGGCTCAACCAGCTTCATCCCATCGGTATACGGAGGCGTGTAGCTATACGCTGGCAGATCGCCCTGGTTTTTCACTTTGTTCACGATAATATCGCGATCCAGTGCCAGCTTCAGCGCAGTACGAACGCGCACGTCGGTGAACGGTGCTTTCTGGTTGTTGATTTCGTAGTAATAGGTGCACAGATACGGATCGACGTGAACTTCTTTCGGGATCTCTTTCTTCAGCTTCTGGAACAGTTCAATCGGCATGTTGTTATAGGTCATGTCGATTTCGCCGCTGCGGTAGCGGTTAACGTCGGTCACTTCGGAAGAGATTGGCAGGTAGGTGACCTGATTAATAACGGTCTTAGCGTTATCCCAGTACTGCGGGTTACGCTCCAGCACCATACGTTCGTTGACCACCCAGTCTTTGAGCTTATAGGCACCGTTGGTCACGATATTGGCAGGCTGTGTCCATTTTTCACCAAATTTTTCGACAGCGGATTTTGGTACAGGCGATACGGACGGGTGAACCAGCAGCTTATAGAAGTACGGAACAGGTTCGCTCAACGTCACTTCAAAGGTATTAGCATCGATCGCCTTCACGCCCAGGTCGGTGACCGGCTTTTTACCAGCGATGATGTCATCGATATTGGCGATGTGGCCATACTGCAGATAGCTCGCATACGGAGAAGCGGTGTTTGGATTCGCCAGACGCTGCCAGCTATACACGAAATCTTCGGCGGTAACCGGTGTACCGTCGGACCATTTGGCATCTTTACGCAGATGGAAGGTCCAGACTTTGAAATCTTTGTTTTCCCACTTTTCTGCCACACCCGGTGCCGGGTGGCCGTCTACGTCAGTCACCAGCAGGCCTTCGAACAGGTCGCGGTTAACGTTCGACTCAGGAACGCCTTCAATTTTGTGCGGGTCGAGAGATTGCACTTCCGCACCATTGTTACGAACCAGCGTCTGTTTCTCCGCCAGTTGAACACCTGCCGGAACGTCCGCAGCCATTGCAGCGTTGCCCGCGATTAGCGCAGTTAAAATCCCCGCCGCTACCAGATTTTTTTTTGTGATGATGGACATTGTGTTGGTACTCCACTCATTATAATTACTGGCTTTCGCCAGCTGTTTAATCCCCTGTTGGGGCCTGTACAGCGCAGGAGTTTTTTTTTGCTGCTGTCAGGTTCTTTTTTTACTTCTTGCTATCACCGACTTTTTTATTACTGACCGCTCGTATGGCCGTCTTGCGTCGATTCTTGCCAGGCCTCCCCTGTTTGAGACCTGTGCCGGATATCTGAGAAGAGGACTATATGAAAATAATTCTCATCTGGTTGTTTTATGCTGCAAAATATTAGGCCGGAAAGTATCAAATGGCGTAAACACGCGCCAATACATTTTGCAAATTTGTTAAGCAATTCTCTTTTACGGTGAGTGCCGTATCTTTGGTGGCGGCCCTGCCAGACGTTGAACATTAAGAAAAACCAATAATATTCAAAATGATAGAGAAAGTTTTCTCTACAAGCGCGTCGCTGCGCTATCGTCGCGTGATTTTGTACAAAAATTTAACAACTGGTTATTATTTAGCACATTCATCTACATGAATGTTGAAATTACTAATATCATTTCGGTTATCACTCAGCAAGCCCCAGACTATCGTGTGAGTAAAATAACAGAGCGTTCGAAGATTTTCTGCGCAGGTGGACTGGAGGGGAATTCATAACTCTATGAAATACAAGCAATGAACATTATTAGTAGAATTTATTATGATATGTGAGCATTTCAACTTTATTTATATGATTTGCTGATAATTACATAAAAAAATCGGCGCCGCAGCGCCGTTCTTTCATATGAAATATCAATGCAACAAGCCGGGGAAAATGCTTTTAATACCCGTTACAATGAACTCGATCCCGAGTGCCATCAACAGCAGCCCCATGATACGCGTAATGACGTTAATGCCCGTCTGCCCCAGCAAGCGCACCAGCCACGGCGCCATGCGGAATACACCCCAGCAACAGAGCGCGAAAACGGCAATTGCGACGGAAAAGCCAATCAGGTGCATGAGACTATGGTAACGCGTGCCCCAGACAATCGTCGAACTGATGGCACCCGGCCCGGCCATCAGGGGTAACGCCAGCGGAACCACGCCGATACTTTCGCGAATAGCGGTTTCTGACTTTTCCTGCTTGTTCTGCTTATCCTCTCCCAGCTTACCGCTGATCATGGACATGGCAATGGTCACCACCAGGATTCCGCCCGCAATGCGGAAGGAGTCAATCGAGATGCCAAAGATCTGGAGAATGGCATCTCCCAGGAAAAGCGAGGTGAGCAAAATGATCGCCACAGACAGGTTAGCGGTGAGATTTGTTTTGTTCCGGGCCGCCGCCGTCTGGTAACTGGTCATACTAATGAAGACAGGAATGATCCCCACCGGGTTGACCAGGGCAAACAAACCAATAAAAAATTTGAAATACGTAGGAAAATCAAAGAGCGATTGGATCACGTTTTGCTCCGCTTTTGCGTATGCCCGGGACTGGTACGTTGTCATGAAAAATCGCGCTGAAGATACGCTTTTTATTAGCATACTTCACCAGAAATCTGTGCCAAAACGTTAGCATTTCATAATGTTAAACATATGTTGAGACAATGATAGCGCCACTTCCAATAGTTACTTAATTAATTAACAGTGGAAATATATCCATTAAATAACCCTGCTGAAAGGTATCAGCTTAGTGGAAAATTGACGCAGATCATGATTTCTGTACTCAGAAGTGAGTAATCTTGATTACGCCCCCAGGGAGGTCACCTGACAAAAAGGGATGATGCTAAGGTAAGGCTCTTTTAGTAAATTAGTGTACTGGAGCATAAAGTAACCCTTTGTTTTACTTTATGTAACGCAAGTCGTATTGGCACTGTCTATACTGTCTGACGTATCGAGCGCTGGTTTACTAAAAGAGTTTAAACATTATCAGGAGAGCATTATGGCTGTTACTAATATCGCTGAACTGAACGCCCTCGTCGAGCGCGTTAAAAAAGCCCAGCGTGAATATGCCAATTTCACCCAAGAACAGGTTGATAAAATCTTCCGCGCGGCCGCTCTGGCTGCTGCAGATGCTCGAATCCCTCTCGCTAAAATGGCCGTTGCCGAATCTGGCATGGGTATCGTTGAAGATAAAGTGATCAAAAACCACTTTGCTTCTGAGTATATCTACAACGCCTATAAAGATGAGAAAACCTGTGGCGTTCTGTCTGAAGACGACACCTTCGGGACTATCACCATCGCCGAACCTATCGGTATCATTTGCGGTATTGTTCCAACCACTAACCCAACTTCAACGGCTATCTTCAAATCACTGATCAGCCTGAAGACCCGTAACGCAATCATCTTCTCTCCACATCCACGTGCGAAAGACGCGACAAATAAAGCAGCAGACATCGTTCTGCAGGCTGCAATTGCCGCTGGGGCACCAAAAGATCTGATTGGCTGGATCGACCAACCTTCTGTTGAGCTGTCCAACGCACTGATGCATCACCCGGACATTAACCTGATTCTGGCGACCGGTGGTCCTGGCATGGTTAAAGCGGCATATA
Organism: Enterobacter sp. ECC_219_Taxon_10; assembly: GCF_058354905.1. Lineage (NCBI taxonomy): Bacteria > Pseudomonadati > Pseudomonadota > Gammaproteobacteria > Enterobacterales > Enterobacteriaceae > Enterobacter > Enterobacter sp. ECC_219_Taxon_10. Next base: position 2,748,175 of record NZ_CM178005.1, read on the forward strand.
GCTCCGGTAAACCAGCTATCGGTGTGGGTGCAGGTAACACCCCAGTTGTTATCGATGAAACCGCTGACATCAAACGTGCTGTGGCGTCTGTTCTGATGTCTAAAACCTTCGATAACGGCGTTATCTGTGCATCTGAACAGTCTGTTGTTGTTGTCGATTCCGTGTACGACGCAGTACGCGAACGTTTCGCCAGCCACGGTGGCTACCTGCTGCAGGGTAAAGAGCTGAAAGCGGTTCAGGACATTATCCTGAAAAATGGCGCGCTCAACGCCGCTATCGTGGGTCAGCCAGCCTATAAGATCGCTGAACTCGCAGGCTTTACCGTTCCGGCAACCACCAAAATCCTGATCGGTGAAGTTAAAGTTGTCGACGAAAGCGAGCCGTTTGCTCACGAAAAACTGTCTCCAACGCTTGCTATGTACCGTGCGAAAGATTTCGAAGACGCGGTAGAGAAAGCCGAGAAGCTGGTTGCCATGGGCGGTATCGGTCATACCTCATGTCTGTACACCGACCAGGATAACCAGCCAGAGCGTGTTGCCCACTTCGGTCAGATGATGAAAACAGCCCGTATCCTGATTAACACCCCTGCTTCTCAGGGTGGTATTGGCGACCTGTATAACTTTAAACTCGCACCTTCCCTGACTCTGGGTTGTGGTTCCTGGGGTGGTAACTCCATCTCTGAAAACGTTGGTCCAAAACACCTGATCAACAAGAAAACCGTTGCTAAGCGAGCTGAAAACATGTTGTGGCACAAACTTCCGAAATCTATCTACTTCCGCCGTGGCTCTCTGCCAATCGCGCTGGATGAAGTGATTACTGATGGCCACAAACGTGCGCTCATCGTGACTGACCGTTTCCTGTTCAACAACGGCTACGCTGATCAGATCACCTCTGTACTGAAAGCGGCTGGCGTCGAAACTGAAGTGTTCTTCGAAGTTGAAGCTGACCCGACCCTGAGCGTTGTACGCAAAGGTGCTGAGCTGGCGAATTCATTCAAACCAGATGTGATTATCGCACTGGGTGGTGGTTCCCCAATGGACGCCGCGAAAATCATGTGGGTTATGTACGAGCATCCGGAAACCCACTTCGAAGAACTGGCGCTGCGCTTTATGGACATCCGTAAACGTATCTACAAGTTCCCGAAAATGGGCGTGAAAGCGAAAATGATCGCCGTCACTACCACTTCCGGTACCGGTTCAGAAGTGACACCATTTGCGGTGGTAACGGATGACGCAACAGGCCAGAAATATCCGCTGGCTGACTACGCGCTGACCCCAGATATGGCTATCGTTGATGCCAACCTGGTTATGGAGATGCCGAAATCTCTGTGTGCATTCGGTGGTCTGGATGCGGTCACTCACGCCCTGGAAGCCTACGTTTCTGTACTGGCGTCTGAGTTCTCTGACGGTCAGGCTCTGCAGGCTCTGAAACTGCTGAAAGAAAACCTGCCAGCGTCCTACAACGAAGGTTCTAAAAACCCTGTAGCACGTGAACGTGTCCACAGTGCAGCAACCATCGCCGGTATCGCTTTTGCGAACGCCTTCCTGGGTGTTTGCCACTCTATGGCGCACAAGCTGGGTTCACAGTTCCACATTCCTCACGGTCTGGCGAACGCCCTGTTGATCAGCAACGTTATCCGTTATAACGCTAACGACAACCCAACCAAGCAGACTGCTTTCAGCCAGTACGACCGTCCGCAAGCGCGTCGTCGTTATGCTGAAATCGCTGACCACCTTGGTCTGAGCGCACCGGGCGACCGTACTGCTGCGAAGATTGAGAAACTGCTGGCATGGCTGGAAAGCCTGAAAGCTGAACTGGGTATTCCTAAATCTATCCGTGAAGCAGGCGTTCAGGAAGCTGACTTCCTCGCTCACGTAGACAAGCTGTCTGAAGATGCCTTCGATGACCAGTGTACTGGTGCTAACCCGCGCTACCCACTGATCTCCGAGCTGAAACAGATCCTGCTGGATACCTACTACGGTCGTGAGTTCAAGGAAGGTGACGTTGCTGCTGTGAAAACAGAAGCTCCGGTCATTAAAGCTGACAAGAAAGCGAAGAAAAGCGCTTAACTGACAGCCTGATGAAAAAACCCGCCTTCGTGGCGGGTTTTTTTATGTCTGAACAACGGCAGATATTATTTTCTGTTGTCGTGCTGGATCGCCGTGAGCGAGCCTACGGACAACGCTTCCTTATAATGCTTACGACAGACCGACACATAGCGTTCATTGCCGCCAATCACCACCTGCTCACCGTCCGCATAAGGTTTTCCGGCCTGGTCGAGACGAAGCACCATGCTGGCCTTGCGTCCGCAGAAGCAGATAGTTTTCAGTTCAACCAGCTTATCTGACCAGGCAAGCAGATACTGGCTTCCGGCAAACAGTTCCCCGCGGAAGTCTGTACGCAGCCCGTAGCACAGGACGGGGATATCGAGCTCATCAACCACTTCAGAGAGCGCGTGCACCTGTTCACGCGTCAGGAACTGGCTTTCATCAACCAGAACGCAGTGAATAGGCTCTGACGCATGCGCAGCGCGGATATCCTCCAGCAGGTCAGTTTGCGGGTTAAAAAGTCTGGCTGGCGAAGAGAGGCCTATTCTGGAACTCACCTTCCCTGCACCGAAGCGATCGTCGATTTCAGCAGTATAAACAACGGTACGCATTCCTCGTTCCTGGTAATTGTATGAGGATTGCAGCAGCGCGGTGGATTTACCGGCATTCATTGCCGAATAGTAGAAATAAAGTTGTGCCATTGGCCGTCAAACCCTAATCAATGTGTAATATTCCCGATGATTCATTGTACCATATTTTGTCTGGTCATCAGCGACACGCCGCACAAACGATGCCGTGCTGAAAGGTGTAAAACACCTTCTTTTCGCAAAAATAATACGTTAAAACAGAGAGTAATGGAGCTCATGCTGATGAATAGGTTATATGGTTAGCCAAACATAACACTTCTTTTTATAGTGGAATCCGCGTTCATTAAAATTCACTATTTATTAACTATTCCTGCCTTAGCGCCGTAGCCTGGAACTAATACAAAAGGCTGATATTTATCCGCCGAAACTATAATTCCTGCGGTAAATGTCACAAAAAAAGATGCAAGCGGCGGGGTTAAGCAGGTTATCGTGATAACAAGCGAGACTGTCGAAGAGGAAATTTAAGTTAGCGTAATTAATAATAGCGGCTTTATTTAGTATTTTTTGAATTCCTTACATTCCTGGCTATTGCACATCTGAATTTATGGCTCTATTATTAGGTCAACAAACCACCCCCCATTATAAGTTTGAGATTACTACAATGAGCGAAGCACTTAAAATTCTGAACAACATCCGTACTCTTCGTGCGCAGGCAAGAGAATGTACCCTTGAAACGCTCGAAGAAATGCTGGAAAAATTAGAAGTTGTAGTTAATGAACGTCGCGAAGAAGAAAGCGCTGCTGCTGCTGAAATCGAAGAACGTACGCGTAAACTGCAGCAATATCGTGAAATGCTGATTGCTGATGGTATCGATCCAAATGAATTGCTGAACAGCATGGCTGCTGCAAAAACCGGTACCAAAGCAAAACGCGCTGCCCGTCCTGCTAAATATAGCTATGTTGATGAGAACGGCGAAACTAAAACCTGGACCGGCCAGGGCCGTACTCCTGCTGTAATCAAGAAAGCCATGGATGAGCAAGGTAAACAGCTGGATGACTTCCTGATCAAGGATTAATCACGCCGAATTCAGAAAAATCCCGCCTCTGGCGGGATTTTTTTTGCCCGCAATTTATCACAAACATCCTCTTACACTCCGTCATAAAGCGTTATTCGGCTATTTAGTTTTGCTTACAAACAGGCTCGTGATGGCGTTTCATGGGCATAAAAAAACCGGTGGGCAGCGCCACACCGGTTTCAGAGATTTACGCCCGGGTTATTTCTTAATACCCATACTCTCTTTGAGCCAGCCTTTAAATTCTTCACCCAGCGTATTATGGCGAATGCCATATTCAACGAACGCCTGCATATAACCGAGCTTATTACCGCAGTCATGGCTCTTACCTTTCATGTGGTAAGCCTCAACGGTCTCTTTCTCGATCAGCATATCAATGGCATCCGTCAGCTGGATTTCATCCCCTGCTCCTGGAGGCGTTTTCGCCAGCAGAGGCCAGATTTCAGCGCTCAGGACATAGCGACCCACCACCGCCAGATTAGACGGCGCTACGTCGGCTTTAGGCTTCTCTACGACACCAACCATTGGCACGCTTTCGCCAGGCTCAAGGTTCACACCCTTGCAGTCAACCACACCGTAAGCGGTCACATCTTCAACAGGCTCAACCATGATCTGGCTGCAGCCCGTTTCGTCGAAGCGGTGGATCATCTCAGCCAGGTTATCCTGGGAAAGATCGGATTCGTATTCATCCAGAATAACGTCAGGCAGAATAACCGCGACAGGCTCATCACCCACAACCGGGTGTGCGCACATAACCGCGTGGCCCAGACCTTTAGCCAGCCCCTGACGGACCTGCATGATGGTAACGTGCGGAGGGCAAATAGACTGAACTTCTTCTAACAGCTGACGCTTAACGCGTTTTTCCAGCATGGCTTCGAGTTCAAAACTTGTATCGAAGTGGTTTTCGATAGAGTTTTTAGATGAATGCGTAACCAGCACAATTTCAGTGATGCCGGCCGCGATACACTCATTAACGACATACTGGATTAATGGCTTATCAACCAGAGGCAGCATCTCTTTAGGAATCGCCTTAGTTGCTGGTAACATCCTGGTCCCCAATCCCGCTACCGGGATGACGGCCTTTCTGACTTTCGAATTTAGGGCAGCCATTCAAATTCTCCTGAGCTGTTCAAGTTTTGAACTTTTATGCAATAAATAACGCGTTGAGTATATCAGCCTCGCCCCGCAGTCCGGGTCTGAAAAGAACGCGTTGCCGATCAATTAGGACAAATACGCATGAATCTGGGCAGCGATAGTAGCACTCCCGAGAAAACACAGGTAAAGCAATCTTAAAATTAAGATCCAATTGCTTATTCCGTGGACAACATTAAGCGTAGCCTTCCCCCGGCACCCCAAATTTGGCACTGCCAGGAAGAACAGCGATGGCTAATTTGATTGAGATACGCCGTTCCCAGTGTTCCAAGCGGCACACCGTTACTCACCTGAATATGGTGCTCCCCGGTATTCAATGACGCGTTGAGACCTGCTGAAACGAGGATAAGATTCTTCAAACCGCTATGGTAATAACCAACCAGCAGCGGGAACTGTCCGGGTAAATTAGCCTGACGAAAAAGCTGGTTTACCTGTTTGAGTAAACTGCCTAACTCAGGGAGCCGTTGTCCCTGATGTGATAACTGTTCCTGCAATAATCCATTAAAGAGCGCACGAAGTAACAACGCAGCTAATACGCCATTATCCCCTGCCCGGGTTACGTCCAGAGAATAAAATGCGAGGTCGGAATCAGACAGAGGTGCAATATCCAGCACCAGCCCAGGCTGATCGGCCGCCACCAGCTGGCGATAATTTACGCGACAGTGGGAAATAGTTTGCTGAACGGGAGGCTGAAGCTCTTGCAGCAATTTCGCCGCCGCTGGCGGATTACTCACCAGCGCGTCCCAGTCCTGAAAAAGACGTTCCTCTTCCTCAACGCGAGAATTAAACATATTCGGATAAAGGCACGCTAATACCGTTTCACGTAACCGGCTCAGATCTTTGACGGGTTTAAGCAGAATATCCTGAACGCCAAGACGTAATGCTTTGGCAATATCCGCCATATTCTCAGTCGCGGAGATCACCAGAATGGGCATCTGGTCACCCTCGTTGCGCAAATGTTCAACCAGTTTCAGCCCATTCATTCGCGGCATCGCGATGTCGCAAATCATCAGATCGGGCGTCATACCGGTCATTTTTTCCAGCGCGTCGACACCATCTTCGGCCAGTAAAGTGTTTGCTCCCAGCGAGGATAACCACGAATCCAGTAGCGATCGGAAAACGGGCTCGTCTTCAACAATCAAAATGTGTTTTCCGGCCAATGGCTGCGTCATGGTTCCTCCCCTGGCTGACAGTTACTAAATAGTGGCATGCTATCGGCACTATCGCCTGTCAGATTTTGCTGAAGTAGTCAAAAAAAGGTGCTTAACGTGCTGTTCGCACAAACGGCAGCAACTCGTCTATTTTCTTTTCGACGGCTAGCGAGCCCGCTGCGATGGCGGCCTCAGCCCGATGGAAATCAAGGGTAGAGATTTGCGGACAGTAAGGCTGAATAAGAATATCCGGTGGATCGCCGGCCATACGGTTACGTTTGAGGCGATTTTCAAGAACCTGAATTGAGGTGGTCATGATTTCCATGGCTGTCGGCGCGGCAACCGATCGCCGTGCGGCCATACGCCCGATTCTTCCGCGCAGGCGCTCATGCCAGGCAAGCTTTTCGACTTCGGCACTTTCGCTCTGGAGATTGACCGGCATAAGGTCTTGCTGCATCAGATGAGCATCGTGCTGCAAATCCACGGCGATGACGATGTCGGCCCCCATGGCACGCGTCAGAGAGATGGGAACCGGGTTCACGACGCCACCATCGACAAGCCAGTAGCCGTTATGAGGCACGGGCGCCATAAGCCCTGGAATACTGCATGAAGCACGCACCGCAAGGTGAATATCCCCTTCGGTCAGCCAGAGTTCACGGCCTGTGCTGAGATTCGTCGCGACGGCGCCAAAAGGCATCCGGCAGTCAGTAAAATCTTCGAGAGGCATCACCCGGCGGAACTGGTTAAAGACGCGTTCACCGCGCAGCAGCCCACCGCGCTGCCAGGAGAGATCCATCAGACGCAGCACGTCCCAGTAACTGAAGGAGCGTACCCAGGTTTCGAGTTCAGGGAGTTTGCCGCACGCGTAAGCGGAGCCGACCAGCGATCCTATTGAACATCCTGCAACGATATCAACGTCAACACCCATTTTGTTTAAGGCATTAATCACGCCGATATGAGACCATCCGCGGGCTGCACCTGAGCCCAGCGCCAGTCCAATTTTAACCTTTCTCATTAGCCCTGTTTTACTTCCCCTGGATTCCTGACATAGCGTCAACGCAACTGCTCAGTTAACATAGTGCTACCCGAAGCGTTTTACGCCCTTATTTTTTTCCAGGAAGAGAATCGTGTCTCAACTCTGCCCTTGTGGTAGCGCTCTGGAGTATAGCCTATGTTGCCAGCGATATCTTTCTGGCAATCAGGTTGCACCGGACCCGTCACACCTCATGCGTTCACGGTATACTGCTTTTGTGATCAAAGACGCAGACTACCTGATAAAAACCTGGCACCCGTCCTGCCACGCCGCCGATTTCAGACAGGAGATCGAAACCGGGTTCGCCAACACCCACTGGCTTGGGCTTACCGTGTTTGAATCGTCACCAGGCAGCCACGACGACGAAGGCTTTGTCAGCTTTGTTGCCCGTTTTACCGAGAACGCCAGGCCTGGCGCCATTATCGAGCGTTCCCGGTTCTTAAAGGAAAGCGGGCAATGGTATTATATTGACGGTACGCGCCCACAGTTTGGTCGTAACGATCCCTGCCCTTGTGGTTCAGGAAAAAAATTCAAAAAGTGTTGCGGGCAGTAACGCCTGACAACCCAGACTTCGCAAATACAAACAGGATTTCCCGGCGATGCAATCATTACAACGTAAAGTTCTGCGCACTATCTGTCCCGATCAAAAAGGGCTGATCGCACGAATTACCAACATTTGCTACAAGCATGAACTGAATATCGTGCAGAACAACGAGTTCGTTGACCACCGTACCGGTCGCTTCTTCATGCGCACCGAGCTGGAAGGCATTTTCAACGACACCACCCTGCTGGCCGATCTGGACAGCGCGCTGCCGGAAGGTTCCGTGCGTGAGCTGAATCCAGCGGGCCGTCGTCGCATTGTGATTCTGGTGACGAAAGAGGCTCACTGCCTGGGCGATCTGTTGATGAAGGCCAATTACGGCGGTCTTGACGTTGAAATCGCCGCTGTTATCGGCAACCACGAAACCCTGCGCACGCTGGTTGAGCGTTTTGATATTCCGTTTGAGCTGGTGAGCCATGAAGGCCATACCCGTGAAGAACATGACAACCTGATGGCTGCTGCCATTGAAGCGCATAACCCGGACTACGTGGTGCTGGCGAAATATATGCGCGTGCTGACGCCTTCCTTCGTGGCGCGTTTCCCGAACAAGATTATCAACATCCACCACTCGTTCCTGCCGGCCTTCATTGGCGCCCGCCCATACCATCAGGCGTACGAGCGCGGCGTGAAGATCATTGGCGCTACCGCACACTACGTGAATGATAATCTGGACGAAGGCCCAATCATCATGCAGGACGTGATTCACGTGGATCACACTTATACCGCGGAAGATATGATGCGCGCCGGACGTGACGTTGAGAAGAACGTACTGAGTCGTGCCCTGTATCAGGTGCTGGCGCAGCGTGTCTTTGTCTACGGTAACAGAACCATCATTCTTTAATCTTTCGGAAAATGAATTGATTAGCTTTGCGCCTTTACGGATAAAAAGCAGGCAAACAACTTCATTTCCCTAAAGGAATGCTTTACAGGGGCGTCTCATTTGATATGATGCGCCCCGCTTCCAGCAGGAAGCAGGCCAGTTAAAAAGCATTACCCCGTGGTGGGGTTCCCGAGCGGCCAAAGGGAGCAGACTGTAAATCTGCCGTCATCGACTTCGAAGGTTCGAATCCTTCCCCCACCACCATCTCTCAGCACGACCTCAAAATTTGAATTACCCCTGGTGGGGTTCCCGAGCGGCCAAAGGGAGCAGACTGTAAATCTGCCGTCATCGACTTCGAAGGTTCGAATCCTTCCCCCACCACCATCGCTTTCAAATAACTCTAAACTTTCCATTCGCACCGGACATCATGTATTCCCATAACGGGGAAGGATGAGAAGCTTCGACTAAGGTTCGATTCGAGCGTAGCGAGAAAGCGTTGCCGCAGGCAACGACCCGAAGGGCGAGGCGCAACGCGCCGAGTAATCCTTCCCCCACCACCATCATTTCCCGAATAACCTTAAAAATCATTTTAAAACTAAACCGCGTCCGCCTTCGTAGGCCGGGTAAGGCGCAGCCGCCACCCGGCAACAGAAATCTACATCGGCGGCAACCGGCGCTTCACCGGAGAACTCTTCACAATCGACGTATTACACTGGGCATGCTCCGCCAGCCCGTCCAGCTGCGCATCCAGTTGCTCTATCGATCGCACCACCAGCCTAATCACAAAGCAGTCTTCCCCGGTCACCTTGTCGCTCTCAATACACTCCGGCATCGCCTGAATGTATTTATCCACCTTATGCAACAGCCCCGGCAGAGGCCGCACGCGCACCAGCGCCTGCAGCGTATACCCCAGCGCGGCCAGATTCACCCGCGCACCATATCCCTGAATCACGCCCCGCTCTTCCAGCCGCTTCAAACGTTCTGCCGTGCTGGGTGAGGTCAGACCGATGCGGCCACTGAGCACCTTCAAAGACATGCGCGCATCTTCTACCAGGCAGGATAAAATTTGCCGGTCGATATCATCAATAAGGTATTCCACTCGTTTCACCTAATTTTAAAAAGCAGTTAACACTTTCAACCTTATATCACCCCTGTAAAACCCGACAGCATTTTTCGACAATAGCGTCATTCAATCAGGAGGTGGATGATGCGCGATTTCCATAAAGGCGTCTGGCAAATGAGCCTGGCGATGTTAATTTCCGGCTCTATCGGGGCGTTTGTTTTGCTCAGCGGTCTGCCGGTAGCGGAAGTGGTGTTCTGGCGCTGCCTTATTGGGGCAATGGCGCTTTTTATTTTTATCCGGGTAAGTCAAAAGCCCTTTAGTCCCCTTACCCGCACCACGCTGCTGCTGGCGATTCTCGGCGGTGTGGCTTTAGTAGTGAACTGGCTGCTGCTCTTCGCAGCCTATGAACGCATCTCTATTGGCCTCTCTACCGTGGTCTATAACACCCAGCCGTTTATGCTGGTCCTGATGGGGATGTTTTTAGGCGAGCGCGTCAGCCTGGTGAAATGGGGCTGGTTGTTCCTCGCCTTTGGCGGTGTGGTAATACTGCTCTCCAGCGAACTGACCGGTGCCCACGGCACTGAATGGCTCACCGGTATCGGTCTGGCCATGGCCGCGGCCTTCTTCTACGCGCTGACGGCAATCATTGCGCGCAAACTGAAAACCATCGCACCGAAGCATATTGCCTTTATTCAGGTGCTGACGGGCGTCGTGATGCTTCTGCCGTTTGCCAGCCTGCCGACTTTTTCCGGTGATTTCCCCTGGCCGATCCTGCTTACGCTCGGCATCGTCCATACCGGCATAATGTACCAGCTGCTGTATAGCGCGATTCAGAAGCTGCCTACCCCCATAACAGGTTCCCTGTCGTTTATCTATCCGGTGGTGGCGATTGTTGTCGATAATCTGGTGTTCGGACACTCGCTGAACCTGACGCAGCTGGCGGGCGGCGCGTTGATCCTGTTTGCTGCGGCGGGCAATAACCTGGGCTGGGGCGAAAAAAAACCCCGCGAATGCGGGGTGAGTATCAAAACGCTGAATTAGCGGCGGGCACGCACAATCTGGTATTTGCGCGTCAGGTACTCCACCGGCGCGCTCCAGATGTGCACCAGGCGGGAGAACGGGAACAGCACAAACAGCGTCATCCCCAGCACCAGGTGAACGCGGAAGATAAACGCCACGCCGTCCAGGTGCTCAGACGCTCCGCCGTGGAAGGTCACCACGGACTGCGCCCAGCCCACCAGCTTCATCATCTCGCTGCCGTCCATATGCTGCGCCGAGAACGGAATGGTCAGCAGGCCCAGCGCGCACTGCACCATCAGCAGGGAGAGGATCAGGATGTCCGCTGCGGTAGTGGTCGCACGCACGCGCGGGCTGAACAGACGACGCTTCAGCAGCAGCAGGCCACCTACCAGGGTCATCACGCCGCAGGCACCGCCGGCGATCATCGCCATCTTCTGCTTCACCTCAATCGGCAGCCACGCTTCGTACATCCAGTGCGGCGTAAGCATCCCCAGGAAATGACCGGCAAAAATCCCCAGGATCCCGATGTGGAACAGGTTAGACGCGACGTGCATCCCCTTACGATCCAGCATCTGGCTGGAGGCAGCACGCCAGGTGTACTGGCCGTAGTCATAACGCAGCCAGCTTCCCACCAGGAACACGGTGCCCGCAATATACGGGTAAATGTCAAAGAAGAACATATTCAGGAAGTGCATTAGTGCCGTCCTCCGTTAGAGATATTCAAATATTGCGGGGCAACCGCGCCGGCAAAACGACGCTGGTGAGCCGAGATTTCAGACTCCCCGCAGTTCTGGTCAGCAAAGAATTTCACCTGCTCTTCTTCCCAGACCGCATCCAGCGCCTGCGGGGTATCGTCGCGGGCTTCATCCGCGATTTTCTCCGCCACTTTTTCACTGTCTACAGAGGCGTTAGCCAGCTTCACCAGCAGGTCGAACAGTACCGCATAGCGGCTCTCGCGCTGCTGAAGACGCGCGCCGAGCAGCGCCAGAATCGGCGCGATGTCCTGCAGACCGCCCAGCGCCTCTTCTTTCGGCAGCTGTGCCAGATACTCAAGGTACAGCGGCAGGTGATCCGGCAGCTCGCGGCTGTCGAGCTGCAGGCCGTGCTGCTCGTACTGAGCCATCAGGTCCACCATCGCCTGACCGCGGTCGCGGGATTCCCCGTGAACATGTTCAAAAAGCAGCAGCGACGTCGCGCGCCCGCGGTCAAACAGCTGGCTATAGTCCGCCTGGGCATCCAGAAGGTCGCGCGCCAGCAGATCGCGGAGGAAAACGCCAAGCCGCTGGGCGTCCTCTTTGTCCAGGTTTTCAGATGACGCGAGTGCATCAAAGAGTTCCTGCTGATGCTGCGCAAGCGCAGCATCCGGGTACTCTAGCAGACGCGAAACAATGACGAGTTCAATCATTGGTGCGGCTCCGTTTTGCTGGTCACATCCATAGCGTCGATGCGGCGGCTGTTGAACAGGTTGAATTTGCTGTCAGACCCGTGGCAACCGTCACCGAAGGTAAAGCCACACCCATTTTTCTCCGGGAAGGCCTCGCGGGCCAGCTCGCGGTGGCTGCTCGGTACCACGAAACGGTCTTCGTAGTTGGCAATCGCGAGGTAGCGGTACATCTCCTGCGCCTGCGCTTCGGTCAGGCCCACCTCTTCCAGCGCGCGGGTATCGTTAACGCCGTCAACGGTTTCCGCACGTTTGAAGTGACGCATCGCCAGCATACGTTTCAGCGCCAGCAGTACCGGCTGGGTATCCCCTGCGGTCAGCAGGTTAGCCAGGTACTGAACCGGGATACGCAGGCTTTCCACGTCCGGCAGAATGCCGTTGCTGCCCAGTTCGCCCGCGTCAGCGGCAGACTGAATCGGTGACAGCGGCGGCACGTACCAGACCATCGGCAGGGTGCGGTATTCCGGGTGCAGCGGCAGGGCCAGCTTCCAGTCCATCGCCATTTTGTACACCGGAGACTGCTGCGCCGCGTCAATCACGCTCTGCGGAATGCCGTCTTTCAGCGCCTGCTCAATCACCTTCGGATCGTTCGGATCGAGGAACACGTCCAGCTGACGCTGGTACAGGTCTTTCTCGTTCTCGGTACTCGCGGCATTTTCAATCGCGTCCGCGTCGTACAGCAGCACGCCGAGGTAGCGAATACGGCCTACGCAGCTCTCAGAGCAAACGGTCGGCATACCGGCTTCGATACGCGGGTAGCAGAAGATGCACTTCTCTGATTTACCGCTCTTCCAGTTGAAGTAGATTTTTTTGTACGGGCAGCCGGTGATGCACATGCGCCAGCCGCGGCACTTGTCCTGGTCGATCAGCACGATGCCGTCTTCTTCACGCTTGTAGATGGCGCCGCTTGGGCAGGTCGCCACACACGCCGGGTTGAGGCAGTGCTCGCACAGGCGCGGCAGGTACATCATGAAGGTATTTTCGAACTGGCCGTACATCGTCTTCTGCATGTTCTCGAAGTTCTGGTCTTTGGCGCGTTTTTCGAATTCGCCGCCCAGAATTTCTTCCCAGTTAGGACCGCTGGTAATTTTGTCCATGCGCTTCCCGGTGATCAGCGAACGGGGACGGGCGATCGGCTGGTGTTTGCTTTCCGGCGCGTTGTGCAGGTTCTGGTAGTCGTAATCAAACGGCTCGTAGTAATCCTCGATGCCCGGCAGGTGCGGGTTAGCGAAGATTTTACCCAGCAGCATCGCGCGGTTGCCCATGCGCGGCTGCAGCTTGCCGTTGATTTTACGGATCCAGCCGCCCTTCCACTTCTCCTGGTTTTCCCAGTCGGTCGGGAAGCCGGTGCCCGGCTTGCTTTCCACGTTGTTGAACCAGGCGTACTCCATACCTTCGCGGCTGGTCCAGACGTTTTTACAGGTGACCGAGCAGGTGTGGCAGCCGATGCATTTATCCAGATTCAGCACCATGCCGACTTGTGAACGAATTTTCATTTTACGCTCTCCTGTACCTGGTCATTACCTTCGCCGTCTAACCAGTTAATATTCTTCATCTTACGTACCACCACGAACTCATCGCGGTTCGATCCTACGGTGCCGTAGTAGTTAAAGCCGTATGCCAGCTGCGCATAGCCGCCGATCATGTGGGTCGGCTTCGGCGTAATACGCGTCACGGAGTTGTGAATACCGCCGCGCTGCTCGGTGATCTCGGACCCCGGCAGGTTAACGATACGCTCCTGCGCGTGGTACATCATGGTCATCCCGGCCGGTACGCGCTGGCTCACCACCGCACGCGCCGTCAGGGCACCGTTGCTGTTGAACACTTCGATCCAGTCGTTATCTTCAATACCCAGATCTTTGGCGTCCGTTTCGCTCATCCAGACAATCGGACCGCCGCGAGACAGGGTCAGCATCAGCAGGTTGTCGCTGTAGGTGGAGTGGATACCCCACTTCTGGTGCGGCGTCAGGAAGTTCAGCGCCTTCTCCGGGTTACCGTTGGATTTCGCGCCCATCACCGCTTTCACGGAGCGGGTGTCGATTGGCGGACGATACACCAGCAGGCTTTCGCCGAAGTCGCGCATCCACTGGTGATCCTGATACAGCGACTGACGGCCGGACAGGGTGCGCCACGGGATAAGCTCGTGAACGTTGGTGTAGCCCGCGTTATAGGACACATGCTCATCTTCCAGACCTGACCAGGTCGGGCTGGAGATGATCTTGCGCGGCTGCGCCTGAATATCGCGGAAGCGGATTTTCTCTTCCTCTTTATTCGTCGCCAGGTGCGTATGGTCGCGGCCGGTGAACTCGCTCAGTGCCGCCCAGGCTTTCACCGCCACGTGGCCGTTGGTTTCCGGGGCCAGGGTCAGGATCATCTCTGCCGCATCAATCGCCGTGTTTAGCATTGGCTGGCCTTTCGCCGGGCCGTCCGCTTTGGTGTAATTGAGCTTGCGCAGCAGGTCCATTTCGCTCTGGGTGTTCCAGGCGATCCCTTTCCCGCCGTTGCCGATTTTCTCCATCAGCGGGCCGATAGAGGTAAAGCGCTCGTAGGTTGCCGGGTAGTCGCGTTCAACCGGAATAATGTGCGGCGCGGTTACGCCCGGGATCAGGTCGCACTCGCCTTTTTTCCAGTCCTTCACGTCCAGCGGCTGCGCCAGCTCGGCGGCGGAGTCGTGCTGGATTGGCAGCGTCACCACGTCGGTCTCTTTGCCCAGGTGCCCCACGCAGACTTCGGAGAATTTCTTCGCGATGTCTTTGTAGATATCCCAGTCGCTTTTCGATTCCCACGCCGGGTCAACGGCCGCAGACAGCGGATGAATAAACGGATGCATATCCGAGGTATTCATATCGTCTTTTTCGTACCAGGTCGCAGTTGGCAGCACAATGTCGGAGTACAGGCAGGTGCTGGACAGACGGAAGTCGAGGGTCACCACCAGATCCAGCTTGCCGTCGAGACCGTTATCTTTCCACTCCACCTCTTCCGGCTTCACGCCGCCCTGCTTGCCGAGATCTTTACCCTGAATACCGTTTTCGGTACCGAGCAGGTATTTCAGCATGTACTCGTGGCCTTTACCGGACGAGCCCAGCAGGTTGGAGCGCCAGATGAACAGGTTACGCGGATGGTTTTTACCGTTTTCAGGCTGTTCTGCCGCGAAGCGGATTGAGCCATCCTTCAGTGATTTCACGGTGTAATCCACCGGCGACATCCCCGCCTGCTTCGCCTCTTGTGCAATGCGCAACGGGTTAGTGCCCAGCTGCGGCGCAGAAGGCAGCCAGCCCATACGCTCAGCGCGCACGTTGAAGTCAATCAGGTGGCCGCTGTAGCGGGATTTATCCGCCATCGGCGACAGCAGCTCCTGCGCGGTGACCGTTTCGTAGCGCCACTGGCTGGAGTGGTTATAGAAGTAGGAGGTGCTGTTCATGTGGCGTGCCGGACGCTGCCAGTCGAGGGCAAACGCCAGCGGTTGCCAGCCGGTCTGCGGGCGCAGTTTTTCCTGGCCCACGTAGTGCGCCCAGCCGCCGCCGCTCTGACCAACGCAGCCGCAGAAGATCAGCATGTTGATCAGACCGCGATAGTTCATATCGAGGTGATACCAGTGGTTCAGACCGGCGCCGACGATGATCATGGAGCGACCGTGGGTCTTGTCGGCGTTTTCCGCAAACTCGCGGGCAATACGAACGATCTGCGCGCGCGGTACGCCGGTGATCTGCTCCGCCCAGGCCGGGGTGTACGCCTTCACGTCGTCATAGCCGGTTGCGCAGTTTTCATCGTTCAGACCGCGCTCCAGGCCGTAGTTCGCCATGGTCAGGTCATAAACGGTGGTGACGAGTGCAGTTGAGCCGTCGGCCAGCTGCAGGCGCTTAACCGGCAGCTTGTGCATCAGAACGTTTTTCAGTTCGACCTTGTTAAAGTGCTCGGAACCTTCACCACCAAAGTACGGGAAGCCGACCTCGGCAATCTCGTCCTGGCTGCCCAGCATGCTCAGACGCAGCTCCGTCTCTTCGCCGGTGGTGCCGTTGCGTTGCTCAAGATTCCACTTGCCCTTCTCGCCCCAGCGGAAGCCGATAGAGCCGTTTGGCGCTACCAGCTCGCCGTTGCTGTTGTACGCAACGGTTTTCCACTCAGGGTTATTTTCCTGGCCCAGCGAATCCACCAGATCGGCAGCGCGCAGCGTGCGGCCCGCGGCATAGTAGCCCTCACGCTCTTCCAGCATCACCAGCATCGGCATGTCGGTGTAGCGACGCACGTAGTCGGTAAAGTACTGGCTTGGCTTGTCGAGATGGAATTCACGCAGCATGACGTGGCCCATCGCCATCGCCATCGCGGCGTCGGTACCCTGTTTCGGCGCCAGCCACAGGTCGCACAGCTTGGCGATTTCGGCGTAGTCCGGGGTGACCGCAACGGTTTTGGTCCCTTTGTAACGAACTTCGGTAAAGAAGTGCGCGTCCGGGGTACGGGTCTGCGGTACGTTAGAGCCCCAGGCGATGATGTAGCTTGAGTTGTACCAGTCCGCGGATTCCGGCACATCGGTCTGCTCGCCCCAGGTCTGCGGAGACGCAGGCGGCAGGTCACAGTACCAGTCGTAGAAGCTCAGGCAGGTACCGCCGATAAGTGACAGATAGCGAGCCCCGGAGGCGTAAGAGACCATCGACATCGCCGGGATTGGCGAGAAGCCCGCCACGCGGTCAGGACCGTAGGTTTTGACGGTGTAGACGTTGGAGGCGGCAATCAGCTCGTTCACCTCTTTCCAGGAAGAGCGAACGAAGCCACCGCGACCGCGAGCCTGCTTGAAGCTTTTCGCTTTGTCGGCGTCCTCAACGATGGACGCCCAGGCATCCACCGGATCGCTGTGCTGCACTTTCGCTTCACGCCACATTTTCATCAGGCGCTTACGCATCAGCGGGTATTTCAGACGGTTAGCGCTGTAGAGATACCAGGAGTAGCTGGCGCCACGCGGGCAGCCGCGCGGTTCGTGGTTTGGCATATCCGGGCGGGTGCGCGGATAGTCGGTCTGCTGCATTTCCCAGGTCACCAGACCGTTTTTAACGAAAATCTTCCAGCTACATGAGCCAGTGCAGTTTACGCCGTGGGTAGAACGGACGACTTTGTCATGCTGCCAGCGCTGGCGGTAACCGTCTTCCCAGTCCCGGTTGGTATCCAGAACCTGGCCGTGCCCATCGGCAAACGTTTCACCCTTCTGTTTGAAGTAGCGAAACCGGTCCAAAAATTTGCTCATCGGGTATCTCCTGTATGGAGCCTGTGGCTCTCTAAATCGACATTGCTGATTTGCAGCGAAGGTAACGCCCTGAAAGAGGAGGAGAATTGATAACGATCAAGACGAAGAGGGACTTTAAAAGGAGGGGTTAGACTAAATACCACCAAAGCGGTATATTTTTAAAATGAATAAATAAATGATTTATAAAGACATTTTTCATTCATCGTACAATAACCCGGGCAAAATTTAACATCTCAGGTATTAAGGGGTAGACCTGCCTGCAACGCGATGGCGATCACAATGTTACCCGCAGGTGACTGCTGTAAAAGCTTTCAGTATGTTGTAACTATTATTCGACCAAAAAAAACGCGGCCCGAAGGCCGCGCAAACGGATAATCACACTTACTTATTTTTCTTGGTATTACGGCCATATACCAGCCACGAAATCACAACGCAGGCGATATAGAAGACGAGGAAGACTTTCATGGCGCCTGCCGGAGAGCCGGTCAGGTCCAGCGAGATACCGAACGCTTTCGGGATAAAGAAGCCGCCAATGGCGCCAATCGCAGAGATAAAGCCCAGCGCCGCAGCCGTATCTGTCGCCGCTTCACGCATGGCCTGCTCTTCGCTTCCACCCTGTGCTTTCACGCGATCCATTGTCAGCTTGCGGAAGATCACGGAGATCATCTGGAAGGTGGAAGCACTCCCCAGTCCGGCGGTCAGGAACAGCACCATAAACACGGCGAAGAAGGCGATGAAGCTACCGCCCTGCCCGTCAGCAGGCAGCGTCAGGAACAGCAGCGCACAGACGACCGCCATCACAATAAAGTTCACCAACGTCACGCGGGTACCGCCCAGACGGTCAGAGATCATACCGCCCAGCGAGCGCGCCAGTGCGCCAATGAACGGGCCGAAGAAGGCGAACTGCAGGATCTGAACGTCCGGGAACTGGGTTTTCGACAGCATCGCAAAGCCTGCTGAGAAGCCGATAAACGAACCGAAGGTAGCCAGATACAGCAGCGCCATCACCCAGAGGTGTCCACGCTTCAGCACCGGCAGCTGCTCGCTCAAAGAGGCCTTCGACGCGCTCAGATCGTTCATAAAGAACCAGGCTGCCAGGGTGAAGACCACCAGGAACGGGACCCAAATCCAGGCCGCGTTCTGCAGGTAGAGGGAAGAACCATCCGCCTGCTCGACGCCACCGCCGCCGAAGGCGGCAAAAATAGAAACAGAGATCGCCAGCGGCGCAATCAGCTGCATCACGCTCACGCCCATGTTGCCCAGACCGCCGTTAATGCCCAGCGCGCCGCCCTGCTTCGCTTTCGGGAAGAAGAAGCTGATGTTCGCCATGCTGGAGGCAAAGTTAGCCCCCGCAAAACCGCACAGCAGGGAGATAATCACGAACACGCTGAACGGCGTGGAGGTATCCTGCACCGCGAAGCCAAGCCACGCGCAAGGGACGATCATGATGCCCGTACTGAACGCCGTCCAGCGGCGGCCGCCGAAGACCGGCACCATAAACGCGTATGGAACACGCAGCAGCGCGCCAGACAGCGACGGCAATGCGGTCAACATAAACAGCTGATCGGTCGTAAATGTAAACCCAACTTTCGGCAGGTTTACCGCGACCGCGCTAAACAACATCCATACGCAAAACGCTAACAGCAGACACGGAACGGAAATCCAAAGATTCCGGCTTGCTACACGATGGCCGCGCTGTTGCCAGAACGCCGGATCCTCTGGACGCCAGTCTGTAATAACGGCACCATTTTCCCTTTCGGGAGCGGATGAGTGACTCATAGACACCTCTGATTCTCGAAT
Source organism: Enterobacter sp. ECC_219_Taxon_10 (assembly GCF_058354905.1). Lineage (NCBI taxonomy): Bacteria > Pseudomonadati > Pseudomonadota > Gammaproteobacteria > Enterobacterales > Enterobacteriaceae > Enterobacter > Enterobacter sp. ECC_219_Taxon_10. The sequence goes on from NZ_CM178005.1 coordinate 2,767,199, forward strand.
GATGCTGCAAACATTAGGGTTTTAGGGCGGCGGTAAGTTGATATAAATCAAAGGAAAAGTTCGGGGATTTGCGGCGCAAAAAAAGGGCTTATCCTTAGTGAGTAGAATAATTCGGTAAAAAAGACGTGGTTTTTCACTGTACTGACGGTTCCTTGCTACCACCGCTTCTTCGCCTATACTCCGTTGGCAATTTAGGGGTAATCCTTTATTGGTATGGGTATACTCCAGGGTATGCACCAGAATAACGCCATTCCTGCAAGCAGGCCACGTCAGGAGCCCGGCAACTCTATGTTAAAAAGATGTTTATCACCGCTGACTCTCGTGAATCAGTTAGCCCTGATTGTTTTGCTGTCTACCGCCCTTGGCGTGACCGGCATGGCGATTTCCGGCTGGCTGGTACAGGGAGTACAGGGTAATGCACATGCCATCAACGAGGCAGGCTCGCTACGCATGCAGAGTTATCGTCTGTTGGCGTCGGTCCCCCTGACGCAGGACGATCGGCCCTTGATTGATGAAATGGAGCGCACGGCCTTCAGCCCTGAACTGGAAAACGCCGCCATCCGCGCCGGCCAGCAATCCCAGCTTAAAGCCCTGCAGGGCTACTGGCACACCCAACTGGAACCCGGCCTGAAACAGGCGCGCAGCGCCGAAACCGTTGCGCAGGACGTAGCGGGTTTCGTATCCCGTATTGACGCGCTGGTCTCCTCTTTCGACCAAACCACCGAATTACGCATCGACCGGGTGGTGATGGTACACCGTGCCATGGCGCTGTTTATGGGCCTGCTGCTGATCTTTACCATTATCTGGCTCCGGGCGCGGCTGCTGAATCCGTGGAAACAACTGCTGGCGATGGCGCGCGCCGTGACGAACAGAGATTTTACCCAGCGTACGCACATCAGCGGTCGCAACGAGATGGCAATGCTCGGCCAGGCACTGAACACCATGTCGGCGGAGCTCTCTGAAAGCTATGCGGTGCTGGAGCAGCGCGTGCAGGAAAAAACGGCCGGGCTGGAGCAGAAAAACGAAATCCTCTCCTTCCTGTGGCAGGCCAACCGTCGGCTGCACATGCAGGTGCCGTTATGTGAACGCCTTTCGCCGGTGCTGAACGGCCTGCAAAATCTGACCCTGCTGCATGGTCTGGAGCTGCGGGTTTACGATGTGGAAGATGAAGATAATCATCAGGAGTTTACCTGTCAGTCCGACATGTCCTGCGATGATAAAGGCTGTCACCTGTGCCCGCGCGGCCTGCCGCTGCAGACGTCTGGCGGAACTACCCTGAAGTGGCGGCTGACGGACAGCCATACCCAGTACGGTATTCTGCTGGCAACGCTGCCAGCCGGGCGCCATCTGAGCCATGACCAGCAGCAGCTGGTTGATACGTTGGTTGAACAGCTAACGGCCACGCTGGCGCTTGACCGACATCAGGAAAAGCAGCAGCAGCTGATCGTCATGGAAGAGCGTGCGACCATTGCCCGCGAGCTCCACGATTCTATCGCCCAGTCGCTCTCCTGTATGAAAATGCAGGTGAGCTGCCTGCAGATGCAGGACGCGGAGATGCCGGAAAGCAATAAACAGCTGCTGAGCCAGATCCGCAACGAGCTGAACACCTCCTGGGTACAGCTGCGCGAGCTGCTGACCACCTTCCGCCTGCAGCTGACCGAGCCGGGCCTGCGCCCGGCGCTGGAATCCAGCTGCCAGGAATTTAGCGCCCGGCTGGGCTTCCCGGTGAAGCTGGATTACCAGCTCCCCCCGCGGTTTGTCCCTTCCCATCAGGCGATTCATCTGCTGCAGATCGCCCGCGAAGCACTGAGCAACGTGCTTAAACACGCTGAAGCGACTGCGGTTACGGTTACCGTCAGCCAGCACGCTAACCAGGTCAGGTTGACGGTTTACGACAACGGCCGCGGCGTGCCGGAAAACGCCGAACGCACTAACCACTACGGTTTAATCATTATGCGAGACCGCGCCCAAAGCCTGCGCGGTGATTGCCAGGTTCGCCGGAGAGAGACGGGGGGCACGGAAGTCGTGGTCACCTTCATTCCCGAAAAACCGCTTACAACTGCTCAAGGAGAAACCCATGACTAATCAGGAACCGGCATCCATCCTGTTGATCGACGACCATCCGATGCTGCGTACTGGCGTAAAACAGCTGGTCAGCATGGCACCCGATATTACCGTGGTTGGCGAAGCCAGTAACGGTGAACAGGGCATTGAGCTTGCCGAATCCCTCGATCCCGATCTGATCCTGCTCGATCTCAACATGCCCGGCATGAACGGTCTGGAAACGCTCGACAAGCTGCGCGAGAAATCCCTTTCCGGTCGCGTGGTGGTCTTTAGCGTCTCCAATCACGAAGAGGATGTGGTCACGGCGCTGAAGCGCGGCGCGGATGGCTATCTGCTGAAGGATATGGAGCCGGAAGACCTGCTGAAGGCGCTGCAGCAGGCGGCCGCAGGCGAGATGGTGCTGAGCGAGGCCCTGACGCCGGTGCTGGCCGCCAGCCTGCGGGCGAACCGCGCCACGTCTGACCGTGACGTCAGCCAGTTAACGCCGCGCGAACGCGATATTCTTAAACTGATCGCTCAGGGCCTGCCGAACAAAATGATCGCCCGCCGTCTGGATATCACCGAAAGCACGGTCAAAGTGCACGTGAAGCATATGCTGAAGAAAATGAAGCTAAAATCCCGCGTTGAAGCCGCGGTGTGGGTCCATCAGGAACGCATTTTTTAAGCATTACTCATCCGGCAGCAGCTTCCAGCGCGGGTCGTCGTCAGGTAATGCGGCCAGCGGCTGCACCACAGCAAGCGTGATCTCATTGGACGAGACGCGCTGGCCCTTCTCATCTTCCACCACCGCCGAAAGATGCCAACGGTTTGTCGACCCCTCGCCGTCATTCCAGGCCGGCATAATCACGCTCCAGCCGTCGGTGCTGTTACTTTTCCCCGGTGACGTCAGGCTTAAGGCCTGGGTATCACCCTGCCAGTGGATCTGGCGGATGCCGTGGGTGCTGCGCACCTGTAGCTTCAGCATAACGGTTTCGCCCCCCTTCAGGTCCCACGGCGGGGTTGCCAGCCAGACGGAGAGCGTTTTTCGCTGGCGAAATTCCATCACCGGCAGGCTGTTGCGCTCGGGGGAGTCATAGCGGCTACCGCGCAGGGAACGCGTGGCGGCGACTTCCCCGGCGGAGAGCTGCTTCACCAGCGGCACGCCGAAGCGGTAGTTAAGCTTCAGCCCGAGGTTATTCTGGCTCTCACCACTTTCGCCCTGCTTATGCCCGGCGGTCAGCGTCACCAGCGGCACGGGGGTATAGTTAAGCCCGAGATTGACCGCTACCGGGTTGTGATAGCCAGTTCCGCTGTTGAAGAGGTCGACGTTTTCGCCAAAATACTGCTCGACGCTGACGCTGGTGTTCAGGTGATGAAACCACGGCAGCCAGGCTTTGGCGGTAACGTCATATCCCCGCGCCATGCGCTGATCCTGGACGTCAGAGCTGTCGCGCCAGCTGGCAAAAGGCTGATAGTAGTTAGCCGACAGCCGCAGATTTTCTCCCCACACCTCCGCACCCAGCCCGGCACGCTGCAGGTTCTCATCCAGCAGGTTGTCGTAAAAGGTGTTGTAGCCCAGCAGCCATTTCCCGGCCACCCAGCGCTGGCCGATTCCGGCGTTACTGACCAGGCCATCCGTCTGCTGCGTCAGGCCTAGCTGGCTCCAGCTCAGATAACGGTTGTTATCGTTCCAGGGGATAAACCAGCTCCCGCTGCTGCCGTTGAATTTGCCCTCGTTATCCACGAGCAAATTGACGCTGGCATTCCCCCACGGTGACAGCCAGGATTCAATCTGCTGGTTCACCTCGCCGCTCACCGCGTCGCGCACCTGACCAAAGGCAAACTGCCGCGCCTGCTCGCCCGTTGTCAGGCCGTTGTCGGTCATACTGGCTTCACCAAAGGCTTTCGCCATTTCGGCCAGATGCTTTTCCCCTTCCCCGGTTGGGGCGGCCATGCCGAGATCGGGCAGACTGTCCCCGTTATTATCAAAGGGATTTTGTGCCTGCTGGATAAAGGAATTCGGAGCACCATGAACGGCTCCGACAGTAACAAGGGAGAGTAAAACAAGCGTTCGGAAAGGGGGAGAAACAGTCATCAATGTCGTAAGAATTACCCGGTGCTTACGTAAGAACACCAGTTACCTTAACGCGATTTCTCCCCATTTGCAGCTTTAAGGGGAATTTTCCGGAATTTCCTGAAACATTGTTTTGAGCTCAGGCACGCACGAACCGCAGTTCGTTCCGCAGCGTAACCGCGCCCCCAGCATGGTTACGGAATCACACCCTCCGGCAATCGCTTCCCGTATCGCGTTTTCTCCCACGCTGAAACAGCTGCAGATGATGCGCCCCGGATCGGCACTCTTCCCCGCGCCCTGCCCGTTCAGCAGCGCATGCCGCGCTGCGGGCGTCGAGGGTGGCGACTGAAATGCGGCGTCAATCACCGGGTGCGCCAGCTCGGGCAACGCGGTGCCTTCCCAGAAGCCGAGCATCAGATGGCCTTCGTGCCAGGCCAGCACGCTGCTGCGTTCCCCGGTTTGCGCAACCTGCAGCTGCCAGCCGCGCCCGCTGGCATAATCCATGACCCACAGGAGCAGCGGCTTATCACCTGCTATCGTCATTCGCGAGGGTTTACGCCACCAGTGAACCGAAGAGGGTATTTCCGGCCATTCCCGGGCATAGAGCTCCCCCTGCCAGCCGGGCTGCCAGGGCATGATTCTGACGGCGGTTTGTTTACTCTCCGGCTGGCCCGAAGCCGGATCGCAGCGCCCTTCCACCAGCGCGTTCACCTTACCCTGGCGGGCAAACTCAGCGTTCCAGTGCATCGGGGCAAATGCTTCGCCTTCCCGTATTCCATCGTTGATTCGCACTCTGGCAACCATGACGCCGCGCGGGGAATTGATGCGCGCCAGCTGGCCGTCACACAGGGCAAATCGGATCGCGTCTGCGGCGCAGACCTCAACAAACGGCTCCGCGATATGCTGCATCAGCCGGGGTACGTATCCTGTCCGGGTCATGGTGTGCCACTGGTCGCGGATGCGCCCGGAGTTAAGGATCAGCGGGTAGAGCGCGGTGGTCGTTGCGCCGTGCGGCAGCGGCTCGACCGGCACCAGGTTTCGGCGCGGGAAATCCCCCGTTCGCCATTGATAAGGTTCAAGTCGCTCCCACGCTTCACGGGTTAGCCCGGCCAGCTCATGCAGGTTCAATGCCCGCGCGCCGTCGTTTTCAAAGGCCGTCAGCGCCGCATGCTCGCAAAAAATCTCGTGCGGATGCTCCCAGGCAAAAGCCTCGCCGTAGCCCAGCCGTTTTGCAATCTGAGCCACGATCCACCAGTCAGGCTTCGCTTCGCCCGGCGCGGGCAGAAACGCGCGCTGGCGCGAAATGCGCCGCTCGGAATTGGTCACCGTGCCGTCCTTCTCCCCCCAGCCCAGCGCCGGAAAACGGATATGGGCAAACCGGCTGGTGTCGGTATCTTTCATCACTTCAGAAACCATCACCAGCGGGCACATTGCCAGCGCCTGACACACCGCGTGGCTGTCCGACAGCGACACGGCAGGGTTGGTGCCCATGATCCACACAGCCTTCACCTCGCCGCGGGCGATGGCGTCAAACAGCTCCACCGCCATCAGGCCCGGCGTCTGCGCCAGCCGTTCCGTTCCCCAGAAACGCGCCACCCGAGAGAGATCGTCCGGCTCGAAGTTCATATGCGCCGCCAGCTGGTTCGCCAGCCCGCCCACTTCCCGGCCGCCCATGGCGTTTGGCTGTCCGGTCAGCGAAAACGGGCCGCAGCCCGGACGATTAAATTTCCCGCTGGCAAGATGAACGTTAATGATGGCGCTGCACTTGTCGCTGCCGCTGATGGACTGGTTGATCCCCATGGTGTAGAGCGTTATCGCCCGCGGTGCGGTGACAAACCAGTCATAAAAAGTCCCCACCTTCTCTGAAGGAAGGTCGCAAAACGCCGCCACGCGGGCAACCGGCCACTCATCGGTGCCCTGAATCAGATTGAGCAACCCCACAAACAGCCCGGCGTCGCTGCCGGGTTTAAGCGCCAGATGCAAGTCGGCAATATCGCAGGTAGCGGTTTTACGCGGGTCAATCACCACCACCTTCATCTGCGGGTTGTTATGCTTTGCCTGCACCAGGCGCTGATAGAGCACCGGATGCGTCCAGGCCGCGTTCGAGCCAGCCAGCACCACCAGATCGCTGTTTTCCACATCCTCATAGCTGCACGGCACCACGTCTTCGCCGAAGGCACGCTTGTAGCCCACCACCGCCGAGGACATGCAGAGCCGGGAGTTGGTATCAATGTTCGCCGCGCCGATAAACCCTTTCATCAGCTTGTTGGCGGCATAGTAATCCTCGGTTAACAGTTGGCCGGAGGCGTAAAACGCCACCGCCTGCGGCCCCCATGTGTCGACGATCTCCCGCAGCCGCTCACCCGCCGCGTTCAGCGCCTGCGCCCAGTCAACCTCAATTCCGTCGACAACGGGGCGCAAAAGCCGCCCCTGCAAACCCATCGTCTCCCCCAGGGCTGATCCTTTCACGCACAGGCGGCCAAAGTTCGCAGGATGGGTTTCATCCCCACGAACGCTGACCGCGCCATCCTCCACGCTGGCGACCACGCCGCAGCCTACCCCGCAGTAGGGGCACGTTGTCCGGGTATCCGTCATGAGGCCTCCGCACGCATTACCAGCTCTTCGTTTCCGACCCACACCTGGCCGTTTTCAATTTTTACCGGCCAGGCGCGCACCGCGGGTTCACCGTTCTCCACCTGACAACCGTCGCGCAGACGAATGCGCTGCTTGTAGAGCGGGGAAATTACCACCGGCTCGCCCGCCGCATCGCCAAGGATGCCGCGCGAAAGCACGTTCGCGCTGCTGCCCGGCTCCAGATCGTCCAGGGCATAAACGGACGTTCCAAAGCGGAACAGCGCAATCGGTTTTCGGCCAAGCCGCGCGCCGATGCCCGCCTGCTCCGGGATATCGTCAATGCCGCAGATCTCCTGCCAGCGCTTGCTTTCGTCCGACGGTGCGTGGTTCACCGCGGTGCGGAACAGCGCCAGGCGATCAGGATCGTTGAGCGTGGTTTGCCACTCGCACTGGTACGTCTCTACTACCCGGGCCATCTCCTGCTCCAGCTCGTGGGCGATGCCGAGACTGTCGTTGAGGATCACCTCACGAAGATAGTCGAGGCCGCCCTCCAGGTTGTCCATCCAGGTGCTGGTGCGCTGCAGGCGATCCGCAGTGCGGATATAAAACATCAGGAAACGGTCGACGGTGCGGATCAGTGTTTCGTCGTCCAGATCGCTGGCGAAGAGATCCCCATGCCGCGGCTTCATGCCGCCGTTGCCGCACAGATAGAGGTTCCAGCCTTTGTCTGTGGCAATCACCCCCACGTCTTTGCTCTGCGCCTCCGCGCACTCGCGGGTGCAGCCGGAAACCGCCATTTTGATTTTGTGCGGCGCGCGCAGGCCCTTGTAGCGGTGTTCCAGCCGGACCGCGAGGCCGGTGGAGTCCTGCACGCCGTAGCGGCACCAGGTCGACCCGACGCAGGATTTCACCGTGCGCAGGGATTTCCCGTAGGCGTGCCCGGTTTCAAACCCGGCCTCCACCAGCGCCTGCCAGATTTCCGGCAGCTGTTCCAGAGTGGCGCCAAACAGATCGATACGCTGCCCGCCGGTGATTTTGCTGTACAGGCCGTAGCGTTTGGCAATCTGACCGATAGCGATCAGTCCGTCTGCCGTCACTTCCCCTGCGGGCATACGCGGCACAATGGAATACGTTCCGTCTTTCTGGATGTTGGCGAAGTAGCGGTCGTTAGTGTCCTGCAGCGGCAGATGCGCCGGCTTCAGCAGGTACTCGTTCCAGCAGGAGGCCAGCACCGATCCCACCAGCGGCTTACAGATTTCGCACCCGTGGCCCTGACCGTAGCGGCTGATGAGCTGGTCGAAGGTGTGGATATGGTTGACGCGCACGAGGTGGTAAATCTCCTGACGCGAGTACGGGAAGTGTTCGCAGATATCCTTTTTTACCTCCACGCCCTGCTCGGCAAGCTGGAACTCCATCACCTGCTTCACCAGCGCGCTGCATCCGCCACAGCCGGTTGCCGCTTTGGTGCACTGCTTAACGGCGCCGATATCCGCTGCGCCCGCACTCACCGCCCGGCAGATATCGCCTTTACTGACGTTATGACACGAACAGATCTGCGCGCTTTCCGGGAGCGCCGCCACGCCCAGCGCTTTCGGCGCGCTGCCTGACAACGCGGGTAAAATCAGTGATTCCGGCTCTTTCGGCAGGCTGATGCCGTTAAGCATCATCTGCACCAGCGTGGCGTATTCGCTGGCATCACCCACCAGCACGCCGCCCAGCAGCGTTTTGCCGTCGTGGCTGACCACAATTTTCTTGTAGATTTGCTGCGGGCCGTGCGTCCACTGGTAGCTTAGCGCTCCCGGCGTGCGCCCGTGGGCATCGCCAAAGGACGCCACGTCCACGCCGAGCAGCTTGAGCTTAGTGCTCATATCTGCCCCGGTGAAGGTTTTATTTTCGCCCGCGAGCGCGGCGGCGGCCACGCGCGCCATCTGGTAGCCCGGCGCCACCAGGCCGAAGATTTTCCCTTCCCACAGCGCGCATTCACCGATGGCCAGCACGTCCGGATCGGAGGTCCGGCAGCCGTCATCAATGCAGATCCCGCCGCGCTCGCCGACAGCCAGCCCGCCGCTGCGTGCCAGTGCGTCCTGCGGACGAATGCCGGCAGAAAAGACCACCATGTCCGTTTCCAGCTGTTCACCATCGGCAAAGCGCAGCGTCAGCCCGTCGACCGTCGAGACAATTTCCGTGGTGGCTTTACTGGTGTGAACGCCGACGCCCAGCGCCTCGATTTTCCTGCGCAGCATCGCCGCGCCGTCATTATCAAGCTGCACCGCCATCAGGTTGGGCGCAAACTCCACCACATGGGTTTCCAGCCCGAGCTGCCTGAGGGCATTCGCCGCCTCCAGCCCGAGCAGGCCGCCGCCAATCACCACGCCGCGGCGCGAGCCCGCGGCGTGGGCCGCAATGTTGTCCAGGTCGTCAAGGGTGCGGTAGACAAAGCAGCCCGGCAGATCGTTGCCCGGCACGGGCGGGACGAACGGGTATGAGCCGGTCGCCAGCACCAGTTTATCCCAGTGCGTTTCATGCCCGCTGGCGGTACGTACCACGCGCGCGTCGCGGTCGATAGCGACGATCTGCTGCGACAGGCGCAGCTCAATGCCGTTGTTGGCAAAGAAATCCCCTTCCACCAGCGAGAGTGACGCCGCGCTGCGTCCGCCAAAATATTCCGAGAGATGCACGCGATCGTAGGCCGCATAGCGCTCCTCGCCAAAGACAACGATCTGATACTGCTGATGCAGATTGCGGTTAACGCAGTCTTCGAGGAAATGATGGCCGACCATACCGTGTCCAACCACCACCAGAGTAGGTTTTGTCATAGCGTTCTGTCCTGCAACCTGCGGTTGCGTAGTGAAACGATCGAACAGCCAGTCCGCGTGGGCGGGCGCAGCCGTTGCCAGTAAATCGGTAAATGTTGCCGCGCTGCGGCAGTCGCCCATCAGCAGCACGCCAGCCAGCGCCCCCTGATGGATCAGTAAACGCCGATAGTGACGGGTCAGCGGATCCCATGAACTCCAGACCACATCGCTCTCCAGCGCTTCCGCACGCCCGAGGCTGAACAGCTCCACGCCGGTCACCTTGAGGCGCATGCCGTTGTCGGTCAGGGCAAACGGCGCGGTAACGTCCCCGCCCAGCCGCGCGGCGAGAATATCCGCCTGCGCCAGGCAGGGGGCGACCAGGCCAAACGTCTGGCCGTCAATCTCACAGCACTCGCCAATGGCGTAGACGTTCGGCCTGGAAGTCCGCATCTGGTGATCCACCACGATGCCGCGCGCGCAGCGAATGCCGCTGGCCTGCGCCAGCGCGACGTTGGGCTGCACACCGGTCGCCAGCACCACGCGCGCGGCGGTGACGAGGCGTCCGTTCAGCAGCGTCACGCTATTCCCGTCAATCGCCGCGATACCGGAGGCGAGTTCACAACTAACGCCCCGCGCCGCCAGCGCCTCTTCCAGCAGCATTCCCGCCTGCTGGTCCAGCTGCTGCTCCATCAGCCACGGACCGCGATGAACGAGCGTGACGTTGTCACCTGAACGCGCCAACGCTGCCGCCGTCTCTACGCCGAGCACGCCTCCCCCCAGCACCACCGCCGGACCGGCGATCGCCTGAATGGCCCGGGTATCCTCCAGGGTACGGAACGTGAAGACATGCGGCGCATCACCGCCAGGGATCGGCGGCACAAAGGGCGTTGACCCGGTAGCAAATACCAGCGCATCCCAGCCCAGCGTGCGGGCGGTGGTTTGCACTTCCCGCGCGTCCAGGTCCACAGCGAGCGCCTTTTCGCCCCGCAGCACCGTTACGCCCCGCTCCTGGTACCAGCGGTCATCCTGAAGGCAGATGCCCGCAGCCGTTTTTTCACCGCCCAGCACCGGCGAAAGCTGGATACGGTTATAGGCATGCTCCGGCTCATCACCGATGACGGTGATAGCGAACCGACCGGAAGCACGCCCGGTGAGCGAAGCAATCAGCCGGGTTGCCGCCATGCCATTCCCGATAATGACCAGTCGCATCAAAGCCCCCTCGCTACGCCGCTTTCGGCTGTTTTTCGTAGAGGAAATGAAGGATCTGCTGACGCATGTGGTGATAGCGGCTATCGTCCGCCAGCTGAACCCGGTTGCGCGGACGCGGCAGGTCTACGCGGAGGATCTCCCCGACGGTGGCCGCCGGGCCGTTGGTCATCATCAGCACGCGATCGGAAAGCAGCACCGCCTCGTCCACATCGTGGGTAATGAGCACGATGGTGGTGTTCAGCGCCTGCTGGATCTGCATCACCGAGTCCTGCAGGTGGGCGCGCGTCAGCGCATCCAGCGCGCCGAACGGCTCATCCATCAGCAGCACTTTCGGCTTCATCGCCAGCGCGCGGGCAATGCCGACGCGCTGCTTCATGCCGCCGGAGATCTCCCCCGGACGCTTGTGCAGCGCGTGGCCCATCTGCACGCGGTCAAGGTTGTGCTCTATCCACGCTTTGCGCTCGGCCTTGCTCATGGTGTGGCGGAACACCTGATCCACCGCCAGCGCCACGTTGTCGAAACAGGTCAGCCACGGCAGCAGCGAATGGTTCTGGAACACCACCGCGCGCTCGGGCCCCGGCCCGGCTATTTCGCGGTTGTCGCAAATCAGCCCGCCTTCCGTCGGCAGCGTAATGCCGGCGATGAGATTCAGCAGCGTTGATTTGCCGCAGCCGGAGTGGCCGATCAGGCTGACGGTTTCGCCCTCGTGGATATCAAAAGAGACGTTTTGCAGCGCCAGAAACTCGCCGCTGGCGGTGGAAAAACGCTGGCTCACGGCCTGGACCTGAATTAATGGTTTCATGTTCGCTCCTTATTTTTCCTGCCAGCTAAAGCGACGGGCGATCAGCATCAGCCCCTGCTCCAGCAGCAGCCCGACCACGCCAATGATGACGATGGCGATGAGAATGTTTTCGACGTTGAGGTTGTTCCACTCGTTCCAGATCCAGAAGCCGATGCCGAGGCCTCCGGTAAGCATCTCGGCGGCGACAATCACCAGCCAGGCGATGCCGATGGAGAGGCGCACCCCGGTCAATACAGCGGGCAGCACCGCCGGAAAAAGAATGCGGCGCATAATGGTCCACTCGGAAAGCTGCAATACGCGGGCGACGTTGAGGTAATCCTGCGGAATGCGGCGCACGCCTTCGGCGGTGTTGATGACCATCGGCCAGATGGAGCAGATAAAAATGGTCCAGCTCGACGCGGGCTCCGCCTTCTGGAACAGCAGCAGGCCGATGGGCAGCCAGGCCAGCGGGCTGACCGGGCGCAGAAGCGCAATCAGCGGGTTAAACATGCGCGCGAAAAAGGTGAAGCGGCCAATCAAAAAACCCAGCGGTATGCCCACCAGCGCCGCCAGGCCAAAGCCGATGGCAACGCGCTGCAGTGAAGCAAGCACGTTCCAGCCAATGCCCATATCGTTAGGCCCGTCGCGATAAAACGGATCGGCGAAAAGGGTAATAGCGGAATCAAGCGTGCTGAGCGGCGTCGGGAAACCTTTGCTGTTTATCGCTGCCAGCTGCCAGAGCACCACCAGCAGCCCGAGACCGAGCAGCGCCGGAATCACGCGCTGTAAAAAATCGTTCATCCGGCGCGCAAATGCGGGCGGGCGGCGGCGAACCTGTACCGGAGGCAGGACAATCACTTCCCCGCTCTCTGACGTCTGTTGTGGTTTCGTATTTTGCAGATGCGGCATAATCAGGCCCCTTTACGGTGAATAGCGAAACGGCTGGCGTACCCTTCCGGATCGGTGCCGTTCCAGACGGTGCCGTCCATCAGCGTGCTGCTGCGGTACGGTGATGACGGTGCGGACATGCCGCCGACCGCGGCGGCGGCATCCTGCCAGACCGAGGTCTGGTTAATGCGCTGCGCGATGCCCGCGTAGTCCGGCGCGGCTTTGAGCAAGCCCCAGCGGCGGAACTGGGTTAAGAACCACATACCGTCGGAGTGGTACGGGTAGCTGACGGCCCCCTCGTTGAAAAAGCGGATCGGGTGCGCGTCCTGCCAGCGCTGGCCCAGGCCGTTGTCGTACTCGCCGAGCATCCGTCCGGTAAGATACTGTTCTTTGCAGTTGAGCCACGCCCGGCGGGAGAGGATCTGCGCGGTTTCGCGTTTGTTTTCCGGGGACGCCTCGATCCAGCGCGCGGCCTCCAGCACCGCGCTCACCAGCGCCCGCGCGGTGTGCGGATTTTTCTCCACCCAGTCACGGCGCGTACCGAGGATTTTTTCCGGATGATCGGCCCAGATAGACTGCGACGTGGCGGCGGTAAAACCGATGCGGTCGTTAATCGCCCGCGCGTTCCACGGCTCGCCGACGCAGAAGCCCACCATGTTGCCAATGCGCATGTTCATCACCATCTGCGGCGGCGGCACGACGACCGTGCGCACGTCCTCAAACGGATTAATACCCGCGCTGGCCAGCCAGTAGTAGAGCCACATGGCGTGCGTCCCGGTCGGGAAGGTGTGCGCGAAGGTATAGGTTCCCGGCGCTTGCTGCCCGATCAGCGTTTTCAGCCCATCGAGGTCGCGAACGCCCTTCTCTGCCAGATCGCTGGAGAGCGTAATGGCCTGACCGTTCTGGTTGAGGGTCATCAGGTTCGCCATCTGCTGCGGTTTGCCGGCGATGCCCAGTTCCAGGCCGTACAGCAGGCCGTAAAGAATGTGTGCGGCATCAAGTTCCCCCGCCACCAGCTTGTCGCGCACCGCCGCCCAGCTCGCCTCTTTGGTGGGAACAAGGGTGATACCGTATTTTTTATCAAAGCCTTTCAGGGCTGCGATAACCACCGGCGCGCAGTCGGTCAGCGGGATAAACCCGACGCGCACCGTCTCCTGTTCCGGTTTATCCGAGCCTGCCGCCCAGGCGGCCTGCATTACACCCGGTAACAGCACTGCGCCACTCGCCAGCATGCTGGCCTGCAAAAATCGCCGTCTCGACAAATCCGCCATAACCGCTCCCAAAAAAAGCCAAAAAAAAGCGCCCGCCGTGCCGAAGCACCGCTGGACGCCTTTATCCCGAAGACTGATGCACCGCCGTTGGCGCACCGTCAAAAATGGTTAATTGAATAATGCAAAGCTAATGCCAGGTCTGAAGACTCTGTTTCAGGGCCTGAAGCCGGGTTTTGCGCGCGACCACGCACCTCAATCAGGCATAAAATGCCCGCTGATTGTGCAGCTACTCCTTAGGTGTTACCTGCCACACGCTCTTCACCGTAAGCAGCGCGCGGGCGATATCCACCATGCGCTGGTTCTTGTCCATCGCCATTTTGCGCAGCGTCGTCCAGGCCTGCTCTTCACTCATATGCTGATGGGTCATAAGCACGCTTTTGGCTTTATCAATGGTTTTGCGCTCCTCAAGCGTATCGCGCAGCGACGCGAGCTGGCGGGACAGCTGCTCTATTTCACGCGCCTGCTGGCGAACCAGGGTCAGCAGCGGTTTATCCGGGTAGTGTGCAAGCGGATCGTCCTCTTCATCCCCAGGAAGCGGGTACGCCTCGTCGCGCTGAATACGCTCATCCACCGCGACCATCAGATCGGCGATGATCGTCTCTTCCAGCGCGCGCAGATGCTCCAGCCGCGCCGTTTGCAGCGCAAACCAGGCGAGCGCGGTATGGCCATTGTCTGCGGCAGGCTGGCGGGTACAGGCCACGCGCCGGAGTTGCTCCGTCTCACGATCGGGCTGGCAGTTGAGTGAGAATATAGTCTGCACGTCAGCCTGGCTGTGGGAGAGAAAGATCTCAAAGCAGGCCTGCTGCCCGTCAATGCGGTCAACCAGCCGCTGGCGCGTCACATCGTCGAAAAAGCCCTGCGTAAAGCCAATCGCCCCCAGGGCCCGCTCCTGTCCTGCCAGCTCTTTCCCCTGCATCAGGCTATAAAGCGCGACGAAACGGCCCGCGATTTGCGGGTCGTCAATGCTGTCATTAAGCTGAGGCACGATACTGAGCAGGTGGCGCAGCATACGGGAGTAGTGCTCCATTGCCTGCGGAGCCGTCAGCGTTTGCCGACTTACACCGTCGCGCAGCGCGGGAAGCGTCTCCAGCGTGAGCAGCGCATTGCCGATACGTTCGCAAACGGCGCTTCCCGGGAAGGCGGAGTGCTTTCCAAGAATGTCATTCAGTGCAGCAAGGTTTTCGTCCACCAGCGCCCGGCTGGCTTTGCATTCAGGCGCGTAGAGCTTACCCTGTGAGCAGAGCCAGACGTTGGACGCCCCGCGCTCGCACTGGAGCATATGCACCAGCTGGCTAATGCCGTGCACCAGCACGTTCAGCTGCGCCAGCCTGCTGAGCTGCTCCCGGCGCATACGCCTTGCTCGCTGGAGCCATTCGGTTGCACCTGGCGAAATGCCGGCCATTAATGTCATGCTTACTCTCCCGGACAGCGAAACTCCGGGGAATTAAGCAATATTCGTGCCTTTTAAAGAACAGGAGTCAACATGCAGAAGATTGTGATCGTCGCCAACGGTGCGGCCTACGGCAGCGAATCCCTTTTCAACAGCCTGCGCCTGGCGATCGCGCTACGCGAAAAAGAGAGCGACCTGGCGTTACGGCTTTTTTTAATGTCGGACGCCGTCACCGCCGGGCTGAAGGGGCAAAAACCGGCAGAGGGCTATAACATTCAGCAGATGCTGGAGATCCTGACCGCGCAAAATGTACCGGTGAAACTGTGCAAGACCTGCACCGACGGGCGAGGTATTACCGGGTTGCCGCTGATCGATGGCGTGGAAATCGGTACGCTGGTGGAACTGGCCGAATGGACGCTGACCGCGGATAAAGTATTAACTTTTTAATAATAAACCCGTAAAAATATTATTTTCTTATGGACGCGGTTTCAGCATCAAGTTTACCTGCGGGGTTGCCGATAGGCATGGAAACAACACAGCAGGTATTTCACTTATGTTCAGATCCATTCGCGCACGCATTATCGCCGCGACGACAGGCTGCCTTGTCGTCGCCCTTCTTCTCAATACCGTTATTAACTTCCAGGTGACGCGCCAGGATAACCAGCAGTCCCAGCGCGATATTCTGACCAGCACCAGCGCCAGCCACAACATGGCGATTGCCGACTGGGTCAAAAGCAAAATGACGGTGATTGCCTCCGCGCAGAGCATCGCGCTGGCTGACGATCCCGTTCCGGTATTTAAGCAGCTTGCCCAGGCTGGCGGCTTCACCAACGTCTACGTGGGCTACGCCAGCAAGACGGCGAAATTCTCCGACCCGGCGGGCGTCCCGGCGGATTATGACCCGACCATACGCCCCTGGTACCAGCAGGTGGTGAGCACGGACGGCCCGGTTGTGACGGCGCCCTACGTTGATGCCGGGACCGGGAAGCTGGTGGTGACATTTGCCGTGCCGGTGAAGGAGAATGGCGCTCTGAAAGCGGTGGTGGCGGGCGATGTCGCCATGGATAGCGTGGTGGCGAACGTGCGCGGTATCCACCCCACGCCTGCCAGCAGCGGGTTACTCCTGAACACCGACGGCACGGTGATTGCCGCCAACGAGCCGGCCCTGACGCTGAAGCCGTTTGCCGAGACGATCAAAGGCATCGACCTTGCAGCGCTGAAAAGTGGTAACCCGGTCGACGGAACGCTGAATGACGAGGAAAAAACCTTTATCGCCTCAGCCGTGCCGGGCACGAACTGGCTGCTGGTCGTCGCCCTCGACAGCAGCGACGCCACCTCCGGCATGCGTTCCCTGCTGAAAGCGTCGGCGATTTCGCTGGTGATCCTGGCACTCCTGAGCGGCGCTATTGTTCACGTCCTGATTGCACGCCTGCTTAAGCGCCTGTCCGACATTCGCGACGCGATGCACAGCATTGCCAACGGCACCAACGATCTTTCCCAGCGCCTGCCGGACAGCGGCGATGACGAAGTGGCGCAAATTGCGCAGGCGTTTAACGCCTTCAGCGATAAGCTCTCGGTGGTGATGGTCCAGCTTCGCGACGCCAGCGCCTCGGTGAAAAACGCCGCGCAGGAGATTGCGGCAGGCAACCAGGATCTCTCCGGACGTACCGAGCAGGCCGCGTCCAGCCTTCGCGAAACCGCCAGCGCCGTGGAAGAGATAACCGCCTCCGTCACCCAGTCGAATGAATCGGCAGCAGAAGCCAACGACCAGGCAAGCCGGGCCTCTGCGGCCGCAGCGCGCGGCGGTGAAGTGGTCTCGCAGGCCATCAGCACCATGCAGTCCATCGAAGTGGCTTCTGCAAAAATTGGCGATATCACCAGTGTGATCGACGGCATCGCCTTCCAGACCAACATTCTGGCGCTGAACGCCTCCGTCGAGGCGGCGCGTGCCGGTGAGCAGGGGCGCGGGTTCGCTGTGGTGGCCGGCGAAGTGCGGAACCTCGCCAGCCGCAGCGCCCAGGCGGCGAAAGAGATCAAATCGCTTATCGACTCTACCACCGACAGCGTGGCCACCGGCTCGCGCTACGTGCATCTGGCCGGGGAAAGCATGGATGAGATCCGATCCAGCATCGGCAGCGTCTCCGGCATCATGCGCGAAATATCTATTGCGACCAGCGAACAGATGAAAGGCATTCACGAGATCAACCACGCGGTAACCCATCTCGACCGGATGGTGCAGCAGAACGCCGAGCTGGTGGTGCAGTCCGCCGCGGCCGCCAGCGCATTGCAAAGCCAGGCGGGCGACCTTGCTGAAACTGCCGGCCATTTCCGCATTTAATTTTATTTCCGCGCGGGTTTACCGGGTAAAACCCGCGCCAGCTGAATGCTTTCAGGCATTTTGTCATTTTTGTTTAAACGTTATGCCATTTTTTGATCAAAATCAGCATCCCTCGCCTCCCTCTTTGGTGTTATGCAATGAGTATTTTGTGAACAATATCACGCTCGGGATGGGCAAAATCGACGGGGTAAATAAATGGCACTGGTGAAAACAAGTTTGAAACTCTTTGGCGGGGATACGGTGGTGGTGCGTTGCTCAGAGCGCTGTCGTATTCATCTGATGAGTGCGAAAGCACAGAAGCAGTCCCAGGCGGATATTCTGACCGTTCAGGATGATAAGGCCTGGCTAACCGTGCCGTATACCGGCACGTGGGATGTTCTGATCGACAGCCACAGCCAGTCGCTGGAACATTCGGTCAGTTACGTGGCAGCGTAATTTAAACGCCCGGCGAGCCGGGCGTATTCTCAGGCAAAACCCGGTCGCAGCGTGCTGCTGAGCGGGTTCCCTTCCAGCAACGCCTTCACCTTTACCACCAGCTCATTCAGACAATCGTCCTGCATGCCGAGGCGGGTCAGCTCCTGATCGAGGGAGAAGAGATACTGCGCGTTGGTGCCGAGCGGCCCGCTGGCGGCGGCAATTAACGGGGCAATCACCTGCGTGCGGGTGTCCGCTTCATACAGCGGATGGCGCGGATCCATAATAAACACCAGCGCGTTTACGGTGCGTCCGTCGTCAAGCTCCAGCTTGCACCAGCTCGGCATATAGCAGCCGGTGATCATCTCGCGCTTCCAGAGCAGCGTCAGCTCCTCTTCGAGCGTGGCATCCGGCAGGCGATACGCCACGCCCGTGGTGCGCCCGCCCTCTTTCAGTGCAAGCATGCGCCCTGGCTGACAGGCGCTGCCGCGTCCGGCCGTCAGGCGCAGGCAAAATGCGCGGTGCCAGCCGGGCAACGTACCCGTTGCCGATTCAACAAATTCGAGAGCCGGGTTCCACATCAGTGAACCGTAGCCAAAAATCCATACCGGGCCATCATCCGGGCGGCAGGCAAGCGTGGCAGCGAGCGACGCCGCACGTTGTTCAGCTGACCAGAGAAGCGATTCCTCAATAGCACCAAATGCCGTCTTACAATCTGCCTTCATTAAGAAATCACGCGTTAACACTTTACACCTCCGCCACTGCATGCTTCCTTGCGACATCTGTAATTCGCCTTCCCGACATTCTGTGCTGGTCATTTTGCCAGCAGTCAAATAACGATAAGCAATTAGCGGACCAGTTGCAATACAACGGAAGTTTAACCGCCTGAAAAGTCAAAATGAAGGCAGCGAATAATTTCACGGCTATTTCTTTTTATGCCATTTATCATCGTCTCCTTTCTCATAGTCATGTTTTACTGCGGCCCAGGCGACTTTGTGCGCCGTCTCTTCCCGGCTGGCATCATCCCGCCGATCGTCCTTATCTTTGTACTGATCCCATGCGCTGTTAAACGCTTCTTTATAGATATCCTGTGCGTGTTCGGGCAGGACGTTTTTCACGTTATCGGGTAATTCCCGTTTCGTTTTATATGGCATCACTAACCTCTCTTTTGGCTAAAGAGTAATTGTGGACGACGATACGCCATGGTGCCACCCGGCAATAGATACTGATTAAACTAAATTCATAATCCATTGTTATTTAATTACTATTTAAATTAAATATCTTATTACAGGCATCAAGCATGAAAACTATGGCAAAGGGTAAAATTAAGTAAAAAATAAAGGGTGTTTAACAGATTTCTGTTAGTTTAATGCCCTCAAAATCTATCTATAATTACAAGCACCTGCATTGATGGAGAAGCACATGACAGCAACACACGAGGCGGTAAAGACCCGCCACAAGGAGACGTCACTCATTTTCCCGGTTCTGGCACTGGCTGTGCTGCTCTTCTGGGGAAGCAGTCAGTCACTGCCAGTGGTGGTTGGTATCAATATTCTTGCTCTGGTCGGCATCTTAACCAGCGCATTTAGCGTCGTTCGCCATGCGGACGTCCTGGCCCACCGTCTGGGCGAGCCGTACGGCTCGTTAATTCTCAGCCTTTCTGTCGTTATTCTCGAAGTCAGCCTGATTTCCGCGCTCATGGCGACCGGCGATGCCGCCCCAACGCTGATGCGCGACACGCTCTACTCCATCATTATGATTGTGACGGGCGGCCTGGTGGGCTTTTCCCTTCTGCTGGGCGGAGGCAAATTTGCGACCCAGTATATGAACCTGTTCGGTATTAAACAGTATCTGATTGCCCTCTTCCCGCTGGCCATTATCGTGCTGGTCTTTCCGATGGCGCTGCCGGGCGCGAATTTTTCTACCGGTCAGGCACTGCTGGTCGCGCTGATTTCCGCCGCCATGTACGGCGTGTTTCTGTTGATTCAAACCAAAACGCACCAGAGCCTGTTTGTGTACGAGCATGAAGATGACGGCGACGATGATGACCCGCACCACGGTAAGCCGTCGGCCCACAGCAGCGCGTGGCATACGGTTTGGCTGATCGTGCATCTGATCGCGGTTATCGCGGTCACCAAGATGAACGCCAACCCGCTGGAGACGCTGTTAACCGAGCTGAACGCCCCGGTGGCCTTTACCGGTTTCCTGGTGGCGCTGCTGATCCTGTCTCCTGAGGGGCTGGGCGCACTCAAGGCGGTGCTGAACAATCAGGTGCAGCGCGCAATGAACCTGTTCTTCGGCTCCGTGCTGGCCACCATTTCCCTCACCGTACCGGTGGTGACGCTGATTGCCTTTATGACGGGTAACGATCTGCAGTTTGCGCTGGGCGCGCCGGAGATGATTGTGATGGTGGCCTCGCTGCTGCTGTGCCAGATTTCATTCTCCACTGGCCGCACCAATGTGCTGAACGGCGCTGCGCATATGGCGCTGTTTGTAGCGTATTTGATGACGATTTTTGCGTAGCCTTTTTGCCCAGCGGCGCTTCGCTTGCAGGGCCTACGGGTTTTGTAGGCCGGGTAAGCGCAGCGCCACCCGGCAATATGCCCCATAAAAAAACCCGCCGAAGCGGGTTTTTTTATTAGTTGCTGGTATCCAGCTCGTCGAAGCTCTTCACCAGATCGTCAATCGCCTTGATCTGCTTCAGGAATGGCTCCAGCTTATCCAACGGCAGCGCGGAAGGACCATCGCATTTCGCGTTAGCCGGATCCGGGTGCGCTTCAATGAACAGACCCGCCAGGCCGGTCGCCATACCGGCACGCGCCAGCTCGGTCACCTGGGCACGACGACCGCCGGACGCGGCGCCAAACGGGTCGCGGCACTGCAGCGCGTGGGTCACGTCGAAGATCACCGGGGACTGGTTAGAGACGTTTTTCATCACGCTGAAGCCCAGCATGTCCACAACCAGGTTGTCGTAACCGAAGTTAGCGCCACGATCGCACAGAATAATTTTGTCGTTACCGCCTTCGATAAACTTATCAACGATATTGCCCATCTGGCCTGGGCTCACAAACTGCGGTTTTTTCACGTTGATCACGGCACCGGTTTTCGCCATTGCGGCAACCAGATCGGTCTGGCGAGCCAGGAACGCCGGAAGCTGAATCACGTCTACCACGTCTGCCACAGGCTGCGCCTGCCAGGACTCATGCACGTCGGTGATCACTTTCACGCCAAACGTCTGCTTCAGCTCCTGGAAAATTTTCATCCCCTCTTCCAGGCCCGGGCCGCGGTAAGAGTTGATGGAGGAGCGGTTGGCTTTGTCAAAAGAGGCTTTAAACACGTACGGAATGCCCAGCTTCTGGGTCACGGTCACGTAGTGCTCGCAGATACGCATGGCGAGATCGCGGGATTCCAGCACGTTCATACCGCCAAACAGCACGAACGGCAGGTCGTTTGCCACGTTGATATCACCAATGCTAACCACTTTTTGTTTCATAGGATCGCCTTATTCAGGTGTGAATCGGAATTAAGATTAATGCAGTGTAATTTGTTTGTGCGAGATCGCGTTGATCTGCGCGCGAATCATTTCGCTAATCGGATCTTCCGGGCACTGCTCGACGAAATAGCTCAGATCGTTCAGCGCCACGTGCTCGCAGTCGAGCTGGGCATAGATAAGCCCGCGGTCGCGTATCTCGTACGGATCTTCCGGATTAAACTGCAGCAGCACTTCGCTGGCACGCAAGGCCAGCTCCATCTGACGCTCTTCCATCAACGCTGACTTCAGCGTATCCAGCAGCTTGCGGATGACTTCGGCGTTGTCGGCTTCGTCGAGATCTTCGTTAAAGAGCTCGGCCACCGGGCTGATGTTGCCCTTCAGCCAGACGTCCAGCGTATGCTCATCCAGCGTGTCGCCATTAAACGGATTAATGAGCCACATCTCACCGTCCAGCCACTCCGCACGCAGGATCATCTGCGTCGGAAAAATGACCGGCACCAGCGGAATATCCAGCCGGTGCGCAACCCACAGCAAAATAGAGCCCAGCGCAACAGCGCTGCCCTGACGATTTTTTAAGACCTGGTCCAGCCATAATGCGTCAGACAGGCGATACACGCCACGCGTGTCGCAGAAACCCCATTCGCCGTAGAAAAGTTCCAGAAGCTTCTCTAATTGCCAGTCCTGCGGGCGCGCCTGATTGATCTCTTCACGCGCCAGGCTGACCAGATTCTCCAGCTCATCGTAGACGTACTGCGACGTAAAATCGTCGCGTATCATCTCCGAAATCAGGATCATGCCATCGCAAAGCGGCACTTTATTAAATTCGAAATCGGCTAAGGACTTCATGACTTACCCCAGTTACGACTGAGCGAACAAGGACGCTCAGGCGCGATAAAACTCAAAACGATGTAGATGATAACGCCAAACTGCCTTTCAGTCAGCCTTACGCCTTTATCA
This sequence comes from Enterobacter sp. ECC_219_Taxon_10, assembly GCF_058354905.1. Taxonomy (NCBI): domain Bacteria; kingdom Pseudomonadati; phylum Pseudomonadota; class Gammaproteobacteria; order Enterobacterales; family Enterobacteriaceae; genus Enterobacter; species Enterobacter sp. ECC_219_Taxon_10. The sequence continues at coordinate 2,789,426 of NZ_CM178005.1, forward strand.
GTAAATGGCAGATACCCGGCATTCAAGCCCACTGCCCCAGCGTCAGGCGTTCGTTGCCGCCGTAGTCGCGGCAGGTTTCGACTGCGGCGTAGCCTGCTTGCGTAAACAGTGACCGCACGGCTTCTCCCTGCGTCCAGCCATGCTCCACGAGCAGCCAGCCGCCAGGAAGTAAATGTTTCCGTGACATTGTCACAATGTGATCAAGATCGGCTAATCCCGCGTTGGCGGCAACGAGCGCCGTCAGCGGTTCGAAGCGAACATCTCCCTGCGCAAGGTGTGGGTCATGTTCGTCGATGTAAGGAGGATTGCTGACAATCATCGCAAATGAGCGATTCTCCAGCGCGGCAAACCAGCTGCTTTGCAGCACCGTCACGTTGCGGAGACCGAGACGTTCCACGTTACGCTGCGCCAGTGCCACCGCGTCGGGCATCACATCCACCGCCGTCACATCGCAATCGGGGCGCTCGCTGGCGAGCGCCAGCGCGATAGCACCTGTTCCCGTCCCGAGATCGAGAATGCTGCAGGGAGCTGTTGGTAAACGCGCCAGCGCCTGCTCCACCAGACATTCAGTGTCCGGACGCGGGATCAGCGTTGCCGCCGAGACGTAAAGCGGTAGCGACCAGAACTCGCGCTCACCGACCAGGTGCGCCACCGGCTCGCCCGTTTTACGGCGGGCAAGCAGCGCGGCGAGCCGTACTTCCTGCTCAGCGGTCAGCAGCGTCTCACCGAATGCCAGCAGGTACGGGCGGGCTTTACCCGTCACATGCTCAAGCAAAATTTCGGCATCACGCTTCGGGCTTTCGCTTTCTGAAAGCTCACCGGCCGCCTCGCGTAACCAGCGCTGAAAATCCATTATTCCTGCTCGGACAGCGCCGCCAGCTGGTCGGCCTGGTATTCCTGCACGATAGGCTCAATCAGCATATCCAGCTTCCCTTCCATCACCTCGTCCAGACGGTACAGGGTCAGGTTGATGCGGTGGTCGGTCACGCGGCCCTGCGGGAAGTTGTAGGTGCGGTTACGGTCGCTGCGATCGCCGCTGCCCAGCAGGTTACGACGCGTAGAGGCTTCCGCCTGCTGACGCTTCGCCATTTCAGCCGCGTGGATGCGCGCACCCAGCACGGACAACGCTTTGGCTTTGTTTTTGTGCTGCGAACGTTCGTCCTGGCACTCCACCACGATGCCGGTCGGCAGGTGGGTAATACGGATGGCGGAATCGGTGGTGTTAACGTGTTGTCCACCCGCGCCGGAGGAACGGAAGGTGTCGATGCGCAGATCCGCCGGGTTGATGTCCGGCAGTTCCGCTTCCGGCAGCTCCGGCATCACCGCCACCGTACAGGCGGAGGTGTGAATGCGGCCCTGAGATTCCGTGGCCGGCACGCGCTGCACGCGGTGACCGCCGGATTCAAACTTCAGACGGCCGTACACGCCGTCGCCGCTGATCTTAGCGATAACCTCTTTGTAGCCACCGTGTTCGCCTTCGTTGGCGCTCATGATCTCGACGCGCCAGCGGCGCGATTCGGCGTAGCGGCTGTACATGCGGAACAGATCCCCGGCAAACAGCGCCGCTTCGTCACCGCCGGTACCGGCGCGCACTTCCACAAACGCGTTACGCTCGTCGTCCGGATCTTTCGGCAGCAGCAGCACCTGAAGCTGCTGCTCCATCTCTTCGGAACGCGCTTTTGCATCCTGCAGCTCTTCCTGCGCCATCTCGCGCATCTCAGGATCGTCGAGCATCATCTGCGCGGTTTCAATATCTTCCTGAACCTGTCGCCAGTCGGTAAAGCATTTAGACACATCACTCAACTGCGCATATTCACGCGAAAGCGCGCGAAAACGTTCCTGGTCCGCGATGGTCCCGGCATCGCCGAGCAGCGCCTGTACTTCTTCATGGCGCTCGTGCAGAGCTTCCAGTTTAGCGACGATAGAAGGCTTCATAGGCGTAAGTGCACCTTGTCTTAGAAAATGGGTATAGGGCGCTATTCCAGCCCGAGGCTGTTGCGCAGAATAGTCAGGCGTTCATCATCCCCGTCACGGGCAGCCTGTTGAAGAGATTTGGTTGGGGCATGGATCAGGCGGTTGGTCAGCTTCCACGCCAGATCCTGCATAATCGCCTGCGCGTCGCCGCCCTGTTCCAGGGCCGCTAACGCTTTGGCAGTCAGGTCATCACGCACCTGCTCCGCCTGCCCGCGGTACTCGCGGATGGTCTCGCTGACGCTTTGCGCGCGCAGCCAGGCCATAAACTCGCTGGTTTCCTGCTCAACGATAGTTTCCGCCTGCACCGCCGCCGCTTTACGCTGGGCGAGGTTGTGCGAAATGATGCTTTGCAGGTCATCCACGCTGTAGAGGTAGGCGTTCGCCAGCTTGCCGACTTCTGGCTCAACATCGCGCGGAACGGCGATATCCACCAGCAGCATAGGCTGATTACGACGCGACTTCAGCGCGCGCTCTACCATCCCTTTACCGATGATCGGCAGCGGGCTGGCGGTAGAGCTGATAATAATGTCCGCCTCCTTCAGGCGTTCATTGATGTCGCTCAGCGCAACCACCTCTGCACCCACTTCATCCGCCAGCACCTGCGCACGTTCGCGGGTTCGGTTCGCGATAATCATCTTTTTCACTTTATGCTCGCGCAGATGGCGCGCCACAAGCTCGATGGTTTCGCCCGCGCCTACCAGCATCACGGTGACGGTGGAAAGGGATTCGAAGATTTGGCGTGCAAGGGTACAGGCCGCGAAAGCAACAGAAACCGCACTGGCACCAATGTCGGTTTCGGTTCGCACACGCTTCGCCACGGAGAAGGACTTCTGGAACATGCGCTCCAGCTCGCTGGCCTTCAGATGCCCTTTTTGCGAATCCGCAAACGCTTTTTTCACCTGCCCCAGAATCTGCGGCTCACCGAGCACCAGCGAATCCAGCCCGCTGGCGACGCGCATCAGATGGCTGACCGCATCATTATCCTGATGCCAGTACAGGCTGTTACGCAGTTCGTCTTCGTTAAGATTGTGGTAGTCGCATAGCCAGCGGATCAGCGCGTCGTGCAGGTTATCCTGCTCTTCCACGCTTAAATACAGCTCGGTACGGTTGCACGTCGAGAGCACCACGCCACCCTGCACCATCGGCTGTGCAAGCAGGCTGTCCAGCGCCAGGTCAAGCGTATCCGGCGAAAACGTAACGCGTTCTCGCAGCGAAACCGGGGCCGTTTTGTGGTTGATGCCGAGTGCTAATAGGGTCATGTTGAGCGGGAGTAGTACCAGCGTTAATAAGGTTAGCAGGACGCATCATACAGGATGCGCGAGATCAATAAAAGAGACCGCCTCCTTTCGGAGTAATAGGTTACTCAACGCTTTGAGATAATTTGAACGTAGACGGTAGCACTGCGGGGCGCTAGCATTAACAGTTATAACTGCAACGTATCTCAAGGATTTGTCCTCATTATGACCCGACTGATTCGCCTGCTGCCGCTGGCGGCACTGGTTCTGACCGCCTGTACTGTCACCCAACCAAAAGGCCCGGGCAAAAGCCCTGATTCACCGCAGTGGCGTCAGCACCAGCAGGACGTCCTTAATTTGAAGCAGTACCAGACGCGGGGCGCCTTCGCCTATCTCTCTGACGAACAAAAGGTTTATGCCCGCTTCTTCTGGCAGCAAACGGGGCAGGACAACTATCGCCTGCTGCTGCTGAACCCACTGGGCAGCACCGAGCTGGAGCTTATCGCCAAACCGGGCGAAGCGCAGATCACCGATAACAAAGGCCAGCACTACACCGCGACCGATGCCGAAGAGATGATTGGCAAGCTGACCGGGATGCCTATTCCGCTGAACAGCCTACGCCAGTGGATCCTCGGCCTGCCGGGAGAAGCAACCGACTATACGCTTGACGACCAGTATCGTCTGAGCCAGGTCAACTACACCCAGAGCGGCAAAACCTGGAAAGTGGTGTACAGCGCCTATGACAGCAAGAGTAAACCGTCGCTGCCATCGAACATGGAGCTGACCCAGGGCAGCCAGCGCATCAAGCTGAAGATGGACAACTGGATCGTTAAATGATGACCCACTGGCCTTCTCCGGCGAAGCTGAACCTGTTTTTATACATCACCGGCCAGCGTGCTGACGGGTATCACACCCTGCAGACGCTGTTTCAGTTTATTGACTATGGCGACACGATCTCCATTGAACTGCGCCAGGACGGGCAGATTTGCCTGCTGACACCGGTCGACGGCGTGGCGCATGAAGACAACCTGATCGTGCGCGCCGCGCGTCTGCTGATGAACGCCGCCGCGGAATCAGGGCGTCTGCCGGCGGGAAGCGGTGCGGATATCCGCATCGATAAGCGTCTGCCGATGGGTGGCGGTCTCGGCGGGGGCTCATCCAACGCCGCCACCGTGCTGGTTGCGCTGAATCACCTCTGGGGCTGCGGGCTGGCGAAGGACGAACTGGCTGCTTTGGGCTTAACGCTGGGCGCAGATGTCCCGGTGTTTGTTCGCGGTCACGCGGCCTTTGCCGAGGGCGTGGGCGAGATCCTCTCCCCGGTCAACCCGCCGGAAAAATGGTATCTGGTTGCCCACCCCGGCGTGAGCATTCCGACCCCGGTCATCTTTAAAGATCCTGACCTGAAAAGAAATACCCCGGAACGGTCAATAGAAACGTTATTAAATTGTGAATTCAGCAACGATTGCGAGGATATCGCAAGAAAACGTTTTCGCGAGGTTGATGCGGTGCTTTCCTGGCTGTTAGAATACGCGCCGTCGCGCCTGACTGGTACAGGGGCCTGTGTCTTTGCTGAATTTGACACCGAATCCGCCGCTCGTCAGGTGCTTGAGCAAGCGCCGGATTGGCTGCATGGTTTCGTAGCGCGCGGGATGAACACTTCCCCGCTACAGCAGGCAATTCTGGCGCAGACTGAGTTTCGGTGACAACGTCACCCTGTTCCAGACGTTGCATCGCGCTCTTTAATACACCGCCTGGATAGCCTTTGCCTGGCCCGCACAGTTTACGGCGAACGCTATCCACCACTGGACGCATGCCTGAGGTTCTTCTCGTGCCTGATATGAAGCTTTTTGCTGGTAACGCCACCCCGGAACTAGCACAACGTATTGCCAACCGCCTGTACACTTCCCTCGGCGACGCCGCTGTAGGTCGCTTTAGCGACGGCGAAGTCAGCGTACAAATTAACGAAAATGTACGCGGTGGTGATATTTTCATCATCCAGTCCACCTGTGCTCCAACGAACGACAACCTGATGGAACTGGTTGTTATGGTCGACGCCCTGCGTCGCGCTTCAGCAGGCCGTATCACTGCTGTAATCCCTTACTTCGGCTATGCTCGTCAGGACCGTCGCGTCCGTTCCGCGCGTGTGCCAATTACCGCTAAAGTTGTCGCTGACTTCCTGTCCAGCGTCGGCGTTGACCGCGTACTGACCGTTGACCTGCACGCAGAGCAGATCCAGGGCTTCTTCGACGTCCCGGTTGATAACGTATTCGGCAGCCCAATCCTGCTGGAAGACATGCTGCAGCTGAACCTAGACAACCCAATCGTGGTTTCTCCGGACATCGGCGGCGTGGTACGTGCCCGTGCTATCGCTAAGCTGCTGAACGATACCGATATGGCGATCATCGACAAACGCCGTCCGCGCGCTAACGTTTCTCAGGTGATGCACATCATCGGTGACGTTGCTGGCCGCGACTGCGTGCTGGTTGACGACATGATCGATACCGGCGGCACGCTCTGTAAAGCCGCCGAAGCGCTGAAAGAGCGTGGTGCCAAGCGCGTATTTGCTTACGCGACTCACCCGATCTTCTCCGGTAACGCGGTGAACAACCTGCGCAACTCCGTCATTGACGAAGTTGTGGTATGCGATACCATCCCACTGAGCGACGAGATCAAGGCACTGCCAAACGTGCGTACCCTGACCCTGTCCGGGATGCTGGCCGAAGCGATTCGTCGTATCAGCAACGAAGAATCCATCTCTGCAATGTTCGAACACTAATCGAACACGGCCAAAAAACCCGCTGCGGCGGGTTTTTTTGTCTCTGGGTTTTATTTGTATGATTAATGCCTCCTTCACCTGCCATTCACATGACAGATGATGCGCATACGGATGATAGATAATTGTGAAAAACGTAGCCTCCTCACATGTTCTGCCCTTTCGCGCCCTCATCGACGCCTGCTGGAAAGAAAAGTACACCTCGTCACGTTTTGTCCGTGACCTGATTGCCGGGATCACTGTCGGCATTATTGCCATCCCGCTGGCGATGGCGCTGGCGATTGGCAGCGGCGTTGCGCCGCAGTACGGTCTGTACACCTCGGCCGTTGCCGGTATTGTTATTGCTCTGACGGGCGGCTCGCGCTTCAGCGTCTCCGGCCCGACCGCCGCCTTCGTGGTGATCCTCTACCCGGTTTCGCAACAGTTTGGTCTGGCAGGCCTGCTGGTTGCCACCCTGATGTCCGGCCTTTTTTTAATTCTGTTTGGCCTGGCCCGCTTTGGTCGGTTGATTGAGTACATCCCCCTTTCCGTCACGCTCGGGTTCACCTCGGGGATTGGGATCACCATCGGAACCATGCAGATCAAGGATTTCCTCGGCCTGCAGTTGCCCCACGTACCGGAGCACTACCTGCAAAAAGTGGGGGCGCTGTTTATGGCGCTGCCGACCGCCAACCTGGGCGACGCCGCCATCGGGATTGTGACGCTCGGGACGCTGATCGTCTGGCCTCGCCTCGGTATTCGCCTTCCGGGCCATCTGCCCGCGCTGCTGCTGGGCTGCGCGGTGATGGCCATCGTCAATATGTTCGGTGGCCATGTCGCGACTATCGGCTCGCAGTTCCACTATGTTCTGGCCGACGGCTCGCAGGGTAGCGGTATTCCGCAACTGTTACCTCAGCTGGTGTTGCCGTGGGACATGCCGGGCTCCACTTTCACACTGAGCAGGGATTCTCTGCGCGCATTGCTGCCCGCCGCGTTCTCGATGGCGATGCTGGGGGCGATTGAATCTCTGCTCTGCGCCGTCGTGCTCGACGGTATGACCGGTACCAAACACAAAGCCAACAGCGAACTGGTCGGTCAGGGGTTAGGCAACCTCATCGCACCGTTCTTTGGCGGTATTACCGCAACGGCAGCCATCGCCCGTTCTGCGGCAAACGTGCGCGCGGGGGCGACCTCCCCCGTTTCGGCGGTTATCCACTCCGTGCTGGTGATCCTCGCCCTGCTGATCCTCGCCCCGCTGCTCTCCTGGCTGCCGCTTTCCGCCATGGCCGCCCTTCTGCTGATGGTGGCCTGGAATATGAGTGAGGCGCACAAGGTGGTTAACCTGCTGCGTCGCGCGCCGAAAGACGACATCATCGTGATGCTGATCTGCATGTCGCTGACCGTGCTGTTTGATATGGTTATCGCCATCAGCGTCGGGATCGTACTCGCTTCCCTGCTGTTTATGCGCCGCATCGCGCAGATGACGCGCCTTTCCCCGGTTAACGTAGAGGTGCCTGACGATGTGCTGGTGCTGCGCGTGATTGGCCCGCTGTTCTTCGCCGCGGCGGAAGGTCTGTTCAGCGATCTGGAGTCCCGCATCATGGGCAAACGGGTTGTGGTGCTAAAATGGGATGCCGTACCGGTGCTGGATGCTGGCGGCCTGGATGCCTTCCAGCGCTTTGTGAAACGTCTGCCGGAAGGCTGCGAGCTGCGGGTGAGTAACCTCGAATTCCAGCCCCTGCGCACCATGGCGCGCGCGGGCGTGCAGCCAATCCCTGGCCGCTTATCCTTCTACCCTAACCGGGAAGCCGCGTTAGCGGATCTGTGAGTTACCCGATGCAGAGAAACGTCTCTGCATCATCACCCCGATCGCCTGCTGGAGCCATGCAAGCACGGCAGGCGTCATCCACGTCCCTTTCATCAGATGCGGTTCCTGCTGCATGGCAGCGCGAAACTTTTGCTGGGTCTCCGGGTTCGTCCCTGCGTACGACTGGAATAACGTCAGCCAGTTTTCCGCCAGCTTTTGCGCCTCCTCCGCAGCAGGATCGAGATTTTCCCGCTGTGCCTGATGCAGCTTCGCCACCAGTGGTGGCCACTCCATCATGCGGTCAAAGTAGTGCGCCCGGGTAAAGGCCATCTCTTCGGCAGTGAGGTATTTCTCCCATATGCTGAGCTTAGATTCCGCAAACGCGCGCGTGATGTAATCGGTCATCTCCGGCGTGATGCCGGTCTGCTCGCGCATTTGAGGCTCCACGCTGTGCATCTCGTTCAGGCGGGTGAGAAACTCCGGCCTGCCCGCCGTGTCCTGCTCCAGGCGTTCCATCCAGCGGGTCGCCAGATCCATCGCCCGCGTGTCAGCAACGGGTATATCCTGTTCCAGCAGCGCGTTGGCCTCTGCCACCAGCCCTGACCAGATAGCCGACAGCGCGTCCTTCTGCACCGCAAACGGCAGCTGCTGTAACTCTTCTTTGCTAAACCAGCGATCGTACATATTCATCAACTCCAGAGTCTGTAGCCAGGATTCCAGATCCGGCGTCGCATCATCGGTAAGCCCGGTACGCAGCTCCACCAGCCGGTCTCGCAGCGTGTGTATGCTGCGCAGCTGTTTATCCAGCAGCGTGATTTGCGCATCGAGTAGCTCGGTTAACGACAGCGACTCCTTTTCCAGAAAGTCCCTGATTTCAGCAAGTTCCAGCCCCGCTTTTGCCAGCGCCTGGATCATGTGCAGTCGCTGCACATCCGCCAGGTTGTAAAGCCGGTAACCTGCCGCGCTTCTGGCAGAAGGCAGCAGCAGCCCTGTTTGCTCGTAGTGATGCAATGTCCGCACGGTGATACCGGCTCGTTTCGCCAGTTCACCCACCTGAATCAACATAACTGCTCCTTTTTTCGTTGCCAGTGCCGCCACTCTGGAGCCTTACGTTACGTGAGGGTCAATATGCTATGCAAAAAAAAACGACTCCAGATGGAGTCGTTTCGGTATTCTGTATCGGGCACTAGCTGTGCTTATGCTGGTCACGGCGGCAGCGTTTATCGTAATGGCGCACCCACCAGTATTTATCGCAGACTTCCTCATGTCCGCTTACGCGCGCCCCGGCAAGCCACAACACCGCACCGAGGAAGATACTCAGTACCGCGCCATGCGCGAAGTATTGCGGGAGATCAAGCTGCGGCAGCTGGTTTAAAATGGAATAACCCACGCCGACTACCATCACGAAGAGCCCCAACCCCATCAGCACGTTACCGAGTAACGAAGCGTTTTTGCGTTTCATGTGTCACCTCCGGAACTTTGGGTTGTCAGGGGAAAAGCCCCTAATCCTTGTGTGTAAAGTATAGACAACGCCCCTTTTATGAGTTGCGTGAATGATCACAATTACAGATAACTCCCAGACAAAAATTTACAAATAACATGTTGAACAGCTTGAAATTCTAATTGTTCAGATAAGTAATTATTTGTATTTCGCTGTTACGATCGCAGAATTTTGTCAACCGGCGCGCCAGACAGTAAACTACGCGCCAGATCTGGAACCCATTAGGAATTGAATCGTGACGATTAAACTGATTGTCGGCCTCGCCAACCCGGGCGCAGAGTATGCAGCCACCCGCCACAATGCCGGGGCATGGTACGTCGATCTGCTGGCCGAACGGTTACGTGCTCCCCTGCGTGAAGAACCAAAATTCTTCGGCTATACCTCACGTATCAACCTTGCTGGCGCAGATGTTCGCCTGCTGGTGCCCACCACCTTTATGAACCTGAGCGGCAAAGCCGTGGCGGCCATGGCAACGTTTTATCGCATCAGTCCGGATGAAATTCTGGTCGCCCACGATGAGCTGGATCTCCCCCCAGGCGTGGCGAAATTCAAGCTGGGCGGCGGGCACGGCGGCCACAACGGTCTTAAAGACATCATCAGCAAGCTGGGCAATAACCCGAATTTCCACCGTTTGCGCGTGGGAATCGGCCATCCGGGCGATAAAAACAAAGTTGTCGGTTTCGTACTCGGTAAGCCCCCGGTTTCTGAACAGAAACTGATTGACGAAGCGGTAGACGAAGCGGCGCGCTGCACCGAAATCTGGCTGAAAGACGGGTTAACGAAAGCGACAAACCGCTTACACGCTTTCAAAGCGCAATAATCCGCCCGATACGGCTTTTTTACCGCGCGTCATGCGGGTTACGTGTATAATAGGCGTAGTTATTTACTTTTCATCAATCGGTTATCGTTAACGGATTGATTATCAAGATATTAAGGTGATTTAGAAATGGGATTCAAATGCGGTATCGTCGGTCTGCCAAACGTGGGCAAATCCACCCTGTTTAACGCGCTTACCAAAGCGGGTATCGAAGCGGCGAACTTCCCGTTCTGTACCATCGAACCGAACACCGGCGTGGTGCCAATGCCGGACCCGCGTCTGGACCAGCTTGCGGAAATCGTGAAGCCGCAGCGCATTCTGCCAACCACCATGGAGTTCGTGGACATCGCGGGCCTGGTAAAAGGTGCCTCCAAAGGCGAAGGTCTGGGTAACCAGTTCCTGACCAACATTCGTGAAACCGAAGCGATCGGCCACGTTGTGCGCTGCTTCGAGAACGACAACATCATCCACGTAAACAACAAAGTGGATCCGGCTGACGACATCGACGTCATCAACACCGAGCTGGCGCTCTCTGACCTCGACACCTGCGAACGCGCGATTCACCGCGTGCAGAAGAAAGCCAAAGGCGGCGACAAAGACGCGAAAGCGGAACTGGCTGCGCTGGAAAAATGTCTGCCACAGCTGGAAAACGCGGGCATGCTGCGCGCGCTGAAAAACCTGACTGAAGAAGACAAGGCGGCGATCAAATACCTGAGCTTCCTGACCCTGAAGCCAACCATGTACATTGCCAACGTTAACGAAGACGGTTTTGAGAACAACCCGTACCTGGACAAAGTGCGTGAAATCGCAGCGGCGGAAGGTTCTGTGGTTGTGGCGGTTTGCGCTGCCGTTGAATCCGACATCGCCGAGCTGGACGACGCCGACCGTGAAGAGTTCATGGCCGAGCTGGGTCTCGAAGAGCCGGGCCTGAACCGCGTGATTCGCGCGGGCTACGAGCTGCTGAACCTGCAGACCTACTTCACCGCTGGCGTGAAAGAAGTGCGTGCGTGGACGATTCCTGTAGGTGCGACTGCGCCTCAGGCGGCTGGTAAGATCCACACCGACTTTGAGAAAGGCTTTATTCGCGCGCAGACTATCGCGTTTGAAGACTTTATCACCTACAAGGGTGAGCAAGGCGCGAAAGAAGCAGGCAAGATGCGTGCGGAAGGGAAAGATTACATCGTTAAAGATGGCGATGTGATGAACTTCTTGTTTAACGTTTGATTGGTTTTGAATGAAAAAAATCCACGCTTTGGCGTGGATTTTTTTATAGCGTAACGAACTTATCCCCTCTTGCGCAGATAGAACTCTAGATATTTTTTAGGTCTATCCTGAAACGCACGCTCTTTGCCGTAGTTTTAAGCATCGTTAAAATATTTATACGCTTCCTCGAATTGATTCAACTCATAACAGACCATGCCGAGATCGATTAATGGTGCAGTGTCTATAACCGATCCACTTGTTCGTAATGTCGTCTCTCCCCATTTCTTTGCCTCAGCGTAATCCGCGAGATCAAAATATGCGCTGTACATGCAGGCAGAGATCCAGTTGGCAAGTTCACATTCAAGCTTTGGTTCAGGGAGAGCTTGCCAGGCTTTTTGGTATTGCTCTAAAGCCTCGGCATATTTTTTTCATCGTGAAACTCGTTTCCTTTTTCAACAAAGGAGTTAATTTCGGATTCAATTTTTGGGTCTTCAAGGCCTTTCATGGAACAATGCTCCTTCATTGGAAATATTGGGATTTTTCCTGTGGGCCAATAAAATCAGCGGAATCTTTATATCTATCAGGTAGCAGTGCCCCCTGAGACCGATTGTGGCCATAATATTCAAGCTCATAATTCCTGGAATCTCTCATAAAGGCTCTGACCTCACGAGATTTAGGACCATAGTAGCCACCCTTCTGATTCCAGTATTTAACTGCATCTATTAAATGAGCCATGTCCGCATCCTGAATACGGTACCATTTACCATCAGTTGAGCTTTTAAATTACATCCTATCGCCCGTACCACGAATACGTCCTTCTCCTCGCATTCGTGCAATTACTTCACGTCCAGTTTTACTATTTTTCCCCGGGGTTCTTCCCATAAATTTCTGACATTGCAGGTTAAGACGTCCCGGCGATGCCGTCGCCCAAGGCGGTATTACTCGCTGCGGGGATCAGCCGTCACCGGGGGCTTTTCTCAGGGTAGAGTTGTTCGTCGCGAGTATACTGACAGCTTACTGAAGACAAGGGTAAGCAAGGCGCGCGAAAAAGCAAGCAAGATGCGTGCAGAAGGAAAAAAGAATAGTGTTAAAAATGGCTACGTGGTGAACTAATTAATTATTTAACATTTTTTGGATGAAAAAATCCACGCCAGGGCGTGGATTTTCATTCAGAGATAAACACCCTCTTCTAATGAATTTTCAGTAAACGTTGTTTTTGTAAAGGAAATTAGCACATCTGAACCATGCTTTTTATATTTAACCTCGTAACTACCTGGTTCTAAAGTAATAAACTCGCCTGAAATAGCATCTGAATCATCTGGCTCCAGATCTCCGCCAGTGACATCCTCTCCCGCCCCTATGAAAACCTTTCCAGTAGGTACGTTTAAAAATAACGATCCGGTATATTCACCAATGTCATTTTTAATATCAACTTTATAGTTACCATCATCTCCAAGATTGAGAAATAACACATTCCCTTTATTTATTTCTTCAACTTCATCTTCTGGAAGACTCCACCAATCTGCATCATCATTAATCCTATGCTTTAATGACATCAAATCATAAATTACTAATGTGGCAGTATCCGTCTGTATATTAATAGATTTATTCATCTTACCCCCTATTGAAATATTATCTCACTGATGGCATCTCCGGGCTGAAGCCCCGCCTTTCTGCCTGCATTTTTCAAAGAACTACCGACACTTTTATTAATAGTTTCATTCAGCATTTGTAATCTTTGTGTAGGCGAACCTCCAACAATTAAATCAACAGGATGATCAGCGTTTAACTTACTTAGATCGGGTGCTGAGCCGAACATTTTTTCAAAGCGTGCAGAAACAGCCTGCCTGTAAGAACTTTGCAAAGATGAAATCCTAACCTCATGGGTGCCAGGAGACCAAACTAACTCTCCTCTTTGAGCCGCTCGGTTTAAGGCATTCATTTTTTTCATAAACTGTCTTTCGAGGAATTTTATCTCAGTTGATGACAGCTTTGTGCTGCTTAAAATCTTCGGTTTATTGACAGTTAAGCGGGTACCTCCAGAACACCTACTCAACCCCCACGGATCCACCCACCCCAGCGCATTCGGCGCATACTGGTAAAGGTTTATCCCCCCCGCCAGCCCTATCGGGTCCTGCTGCGTAAACCTTCCGCAGTCCGGGTCATAATACCGGAACAGATTGTAGTGCAGCCCTGTCTCACGGTCCAGGTATTGCCCCTGCATACGCAGGTTCTGAGAATATCCTGATACCTGCGTCTCGCTTTCCCGCAGCAGCTTGCCCCAGGCGCTGTTCACCCCTTCCCAGCGCACCTGCCCTTCGATATCCGTCATCCGCTCCGGCGTGCCGTTCGGCTGGCAGTGGAACCAGAAAATCTCCGGGGCATCAACGCCGTCAATACGCGCCAGCGGGTCATAGCTGTCCTGATCGCTGTAGACGTAGGTGAGCGGCACATCTCCGTGCACCTCCTGCAGCAGGCGAAATCCTTCCCAGACAAACCGGGTGGTGACCGGCTTGCCGGCTGGCTGTCCGCCCAGCATCTGGCGTCGCGTTTTGCTGATGCGTCGCCCGAGCGGGTCGTAGCGGAAGCTGACCTGCGTCTGCGGCCTGTTGCGGTCCCGCGGCTGGCTGATGACCTCCGTCAGGCGATGCTCGCCGTCATAGCGGTAGTGCCAGCGGGTCTGGCCGTTATCCTTCTCCACGGTACGGCCGTGGATGTCATAGCGCCAGCGAATGCCGTTCAGCTGCGTCAGGCGGTTGTGCGTGACCTTCTCAGCAGAGCCTTCAAGCGGGTTACCGGCAGCATCCCAGCGCCATTGTTCCTGGCCTGGCAGCGTACCGTCCTGAACCAGCAGACGCCCGGCGCTGTCGTACTGCCAGCGGTACCAGCTGAACGGGTTATCGTCCCGCTCTTCCCGCACCAGGTTATTGCGGTAGTCATAATCCCAGCGGCGGGACCAGCGGCGCGGCGACGGGCGCTGGGCATTGCCGGTAAAAACGTCCCGGCGATGCAGGCGTCCAAGACGATCGTACTCGCTGCGGGTGGTCAGCAGACCCTGGGTGCGGCTGGTCTCGCGGTGAAGCTCGTCGCGGGTAAAATCGGAAACCGAGAGCTTATCCAGAGCAATGCTGAGCAGATGCCCGCTGCCGTAGTAGAACTGCTTCAGCTCGCGACCATCGGGCAGCGTGACGGAGGTACGGTTGCCCAGCGCATCATACTTCCACGCCAGCTCGCCGTGCTCACCCGCCTCGCGCGTCACGCGACCAAGCGCGTCATAGTCAAAGGCGAGCTCCTGCTCAGCCTCGGTGGTCCACGCGTCGGCTGCAAGCGCAGGGTGCAGCCCAATCCGGCTTAACAGCCCGGACGGAGTGTAGTGATAGCGGGTCTGCCCTTCCGGCGTGGTGCGGGCGACCAGCTGGCCGCTCGCGCTCCAGGCGAAGGCGTGGGTGATGGCCTCCGGATGACCGGCGGCAAACGTGCGTGCTATTGTGCGCCCGCAGGCGTCATAGCGATACTGCGAGGCTACGCCATCCAGCCCCACCTCTTCCAGCAGCAGCGAGTCCGCGCCCCAGTGGAACTGATACGCTTCGCCGTTTTCGTTTTCAAGGGCAATCAGACGCCCGCGGCTGTCCCAGCGGCGACGGACCTCTTCGCCCTGGGTATTACGGGTGGCGGTTAAGCGCCCGGCCTCATCGTATCTGAACTCACTCTCTTTCCCGTCGGCGCCCGCATGCTTCACCGGCAGGCCACGTTCGTTCCATTTGAGCGATTCCGTCCAGCCTTCCGGGCGATCGAGCTGCACCGGACGCCCTGCGGCGTCGTAGCGATATCGCGTCTCTTCCCCGTCGGCGCTAGTCTCGGCCACCAGCCAGCCCAGCGGGTGATAGCGATAGCGGGTAATACGCCCGGAACAGTCCGTCGAACGTACGATCTGCCCGGCCTCGTTGTACTCCTGATAGCGGCTGTTGCCTGCGGCATCGACCTCTTCTACAACCTGGCCAAACTCGTCCCGCCGCAGCGACGTCGTCTGCCCCATCGGATCCACCACGCGCTTCAGCCCATGGTGTTCGTCGTACCAGAACCGGGTGGCGCTGCCGTCGGCTTCAATAATGGCCGCAGGAAGCGCGCGGTGTTCCAGCCAGGTGGTGGTGCGGGTGTTACCGTCGGCGTCGTTCTCCTGAACCCGGTTGCCCATTTCGTCGTAGACGAAGGTGACGGCATTTCCGAGCGGATCGATGCGACGCGTCAGAAGTTCGTTCTCATCCCACTCGTAGCGCCAGTTTTCACCACGCTCGTCAACGTAGCGGACAATCAGATTTTGCGCGTTCCAGTAGTGGCGGCGCGTCTGACCGTCGTAGTGTTCGACGGTCGTCAGCCCGGCTGCTAAATCATAGCTAAAGCGGCAGCCGTCACCGGTGCTGGTGCGGTTTTCCACCACGCGCCAGTGATCGAATTTTTTCCAGCGGTATTCGCTCTCCAGACCGCCCGGCATCCGGTGCCAGACCATCAGGCCGTGGTCGTTATAGCGGTATTCACGCGTTACCACGCCGGAGGCATCCGTCGCGCTCGCCAGCTGGCCGCGCGCGTCGTAGCCCCATTGCATCAGCGGCCAGGTCTGGTTGCCGTCGAAATGGCTGGCTGCGGTAACCCGCTGCGGGAAACGTTCATCCTCATAGCGCAGGGTGACGTCGATAGCCCGCGGCTCGTCGTGAAGACCGATCAGCCTGCCGTGCTCGTCCCACGCCGTCAGCAGCGCGTTGCCGTATTCATCGCTGAGGGAGGCCAGACGCAGGATGGAGGGATTCACCCGGGTTGGTTTATACAGACGCCACACCGCGCCGTCATCGTCGGCAATCGCCACGTCGCCACTCTCATTGCGGCGGATAATGATGCCTTCGCTGATGCTGTAAAACGCGCGGTCGACAGGCGGCAGTTCGAAGCTCAGCTCGCGCCCGGTTTCGTCGAACCAGGTGGCGTTGTCTTCTTCCAGCGCCAGATAGCTGTCAAAGGTGGTTGCCCAGCCCAGACCGAACAGCCCTTCGCGAGTGGTCAGGCTGTTGTAGCTGCGCTGCCAGCGAAGCGGGAAGCGCCCAGGCAGCGAGAAATCGAGTTCGTCGTCGTCATTCAGCACCTTCACGCCGGTGGCGGCGTGAACCGGGTGAGAGGAGCCAAATACGGCATTCACCGCCATATCGGCCAGCATCCCACCGCCAGCCGCTGCCAGCGCGCAGGGCATGTTTTTGAGGATCTTGCCCGGGCGCCCGCGCAGCAGGGAGAGCGCAATCATCCCCAGCGCCAGGCCCGGCGTTTTACCGCTTTTAATATCGCGGACCGTGAGCGTGTCCCCACCGATGATCACGTTCGGGGAGACATCGTCAGAAACGGTGCCTTCGCAGGTGGTGCGATCTTTCGCACGCACCGCGGGCTGCCCGTTGATAAAGACGCTTTTAGAGCCTTCCGCCAGGTACTGCGGCCCGGAGTGTTTTTCACACGCCACCTTATCTTCTTCCAGCGGCGAGGTTCCCGCGGCGGCAGAGGCCACGCTCGGCTGCCACATTTCGCTACCAAACTGTCCGGCGGCGGAAAGCAGCATGCCCGCGTAATCGGCAAAGCTGCCCGGCGCCTGCGGCTCAGGGGAAGGGGTATCGGCGGGCGTGAGCGTTCCTGCCGCGCGTGCGGCGGGGATTGCGTTGGTCAGCACGTTATTTGAACCGGTGGTGATTTTACCCGCAGGCGATGGCGGGAAAAGCGCATTGCCTAATCCTTCCGCGGCGTTGCTGATATCGTCGGTAATACCCGCCACGTTCGCCAGCACGCCACCGATAATCCCGCTTAACAAACAGCTGGATCCAATTGCCGCCACGCCTGCGGCGGCAGCACCCGCACCGAGTAGAGGCGCGGCAGCCGTTGCCGCCAGCCCTACCGCCGCGCCAATCACCGCATAGGCGGCACCTTCCGCCACAATGCTGGTGATGTCAGCAAAAATGCTGGAGTGAATAATCTCGTCGCCCTTACGAGCCGCGTTGTTATCGCTCATGCCTTACACATTCCGGTTGTCGTTTAGCGTCAGACTCTGCTTAAGCGCGCTCCAGCGCACCTCGTCCTCTTCGGTGAATGTTCTTAATGCCGAGAGGGTAAAAATCATCAATACCGGTTTGCCCGGCGTCTGAACGGCAAGCTGTTTTTGCCACAGGCGCTGTCCGTTACGGTCAAAGGTGGTCTCGACTTCCAGTCCGCTGATTTTTCCATCAGGACCGGCTTTTACGTTCCGGAATTCGCTCTGGGCTATCTCACCCATCTGAGGACGCAGCACGTCCCACTGGCGATGAAACTCTTGTTCGTAGTCGTTGCCGTCCGGGATAACGCCGCGGCTGACCACCACGGACAGCCCGCTTTCGTCATCGCGAATAATGTTCATGCTGTTATCCTGCCAGGCAGCAGGAAATAGGGAAAACGAACCTTCCTGGAGGGTGTATTTCATAAGTGAACTCGGGATGATTAATATGAGGAGAAAAAAAGAGGCCAATCCATGCCGGCCCTTTGGCTGGCTGTATAGTTATTTAAGCCACTGGCCTGACTGTTCAACTAAAACATAGTTGCCTTTGCTGACAACCAATTTCACGGGTGCGTACGTCATGGTGTAAGCGATCTCGCCATTTTTGTACATTGAGCCGATTATTTTACCTGCGGAGTCTCGCAACGTTTTTCCCATTAAGGAGATTGAACTGTTATCGCTTTTGCGCGCGCCGAGATAATACATTTGGTCACATTCGCTCTCGAAATGGCCGACCCAAGCTCCGTCAAACGCGAGGCCTGATTGGCTGTTCGTTGCAAAATGCTTCGCATTGAATCTGGCGGCCCACTGCAGAATATCGGCATGAATAACCGGGCTATTATTAGAAGACTGGTAATGAATAACGTCCGACTCCGAAATCACCCAGGCCGCAAAGATTTTGCCGTCAGGATTGATGACCAGCGCGGACGCGTTCTCCTGATAGAGATCCTTTAGCCAGCCTTCAACAAACAATCCGCCACCTGGGGTGGTATACGGTTCCCCGAAGACATCAAAGTTATCAATAAAGGTCTGGTAATGATTTCCCAGCGTCTTCCTGAGATTGTCTGTCACTTCGCTATCATTAACGATGCGACTAACCGTATTGAGCTTATTGTATTGCGATAATTCAAGCGCCGATGACGTTTCAACGACGCCTGCCAATAAAGCGGTGAACAAGACGACTGCCAAATATTTCTTGGTCATAAATTACTCGGAAGAGCCATTATTGTAATTCATGGTTATTTTCAAAACGTTGCCGTCTTTCATCTCAAACGAGAGCGCTTTTTTACCCAACTCGTAGGTAATCCACTGTTCCCCCGAATCATTGTCGACCTGACCGGTACCGTATGCGCTGTTCAGTTCCTCTCTCGTTGAACCCACATGGATACCACGCGGCGTTGCGAAGCCTTCGTCAGTCAGCGTAATTTGAGACACGATATAATCATCAACGCTTCTTTCCGCTTTTTCCCACCAGAGATTGGAGCTGAATATTTCTAACCCAGCCCTTTGATGCTGGAAGAATTTATAGTTCATTCCGTCAAAAGGAACCTCACCGGTAAAACTGCCTTCCACTGGCATTTCAATTTTACAGGCAATATCAGGAGTCCATCTGTCGCCCAGGACGATGGACTGGTCTTTGACCTTCACGGAAAAATCCTGTTTTGTCAGAACGGGCGGCATAGCCTCTGCCAAAACCACATTGCTACTCAGACAACTTAACATCAGGGAAAAACTAAGAAATATGGGCGTGTGTTTTTTCACGTTAAACGTCACTGACTTGATGTAAATTACGCTTTTCACGGATGCAGCAAACCGGCAACGAAATACCCGTGCCGGCATGAAAACACAACACTTATTAACGATCGTAACGCGACATAACGACTCTATTTAGGCATTCCTGGTTCATCACCGGAAAACTAAATGCCCATGCAAGTCCTCTCTCATCAGTAACGGTTCGGTATCCAACAGATTGTCCTGCGGTATTCCCACGAGGAATGTTAGAAATTTTCACATCAGGGAAATGAGTTTTGACTTGTTCGAGCGTAATGCAAGGCTGTTCGATTACAAACGAGACAAGTGAAACGCTATTATCTCCGTTTCCCCATAAACGAACATCTAAATCACTGATACGCGTTCCATCAGATAATGTGAATGGAACTGACGTATAACGGTCTTTCACTTCTGGATTTTTTTGGACCAGTGGTTGATGGAAAAGTTTACTGACATCCTCGGTCTGTTTTCCCCAGACTGTTTTGAGTTCTTTAACAATATGCCATAAAGAATCTTGGTTCATGTTTGTTTGTCCTGCGTAAGAAAAAGTTGAAAATAGTGGGAGCAAAAAGAGGATGGTATTTTTTGTCATTCTACTTACCATAGAAACCCCCGTAATAATCGCTGTAATTGAGATCAGTACCCGAAGCTATTTCGCCTTTACCGTAGACTTTACCTATAGCTTTTGCAGCGTCAACCCGCGACAGCTCTCCACTTACCATTTTATCATAGGCTGCATTGTAAGCTTTGAGATTTTCCGGGCTTCCTGCTATATCAATATCAATACCGCCATTCCCCAGAATTTCACGCTGTATTTTGATATTATTCAAGGTTGCACCACCTTCATCCATTAGCTGGCTGTTAATGAAGTTTTCTTTACTCGAATAATCTGCAGCAACAGGATATGTGGCATGTCCTGCTTCATGAGCTAAAGTTTGTACCGTCGTGGCCGTGTCTTCCATGTGTTCAGGATCCATAACGATCAATTTATTATCCGCCTCAGCATAACTTCCCCCACCAGCCGCTCCTGGTTGAATCGCCCATCCCTTGTCTTTCAAATCTTTTAGCTGAGTTTGAAGGGTCGGTGACTTGTTGATTTGTTTAACAACATCATCATTGAAAGGCATAACGTCTGAGCTATTCGGATTATTTTTATAAACATAATTCCCTTTCAAAGGCGGGGCTGTTGTTGACGCCGAAGCTGGGGCAGGTTTCGATTGGCCTGCTGCTGGAGCCGCAGCGGGGGCAGGACGACTGGCGCTCTCTTGCGGCGAAAACTTCGCCTGCACCGCCGCATCAATATCCCCTTTATGCCCCGATCCCGGTGCCGTTGTGCCCGGCTTGGTTCCCGAGGTATTCAGATGCAGCTTACCGCCCGTGGTGATATAACCATCCCCTTCCACGAAGAAGTTAAACTCTTTGCCGATCAGGTTAATCTTGCCGTTAGCGTTCAGCTCAATAGCGCTCTCACCCGAGACCAGCCGCAGCTTCGTCCCGGAAGCAATAACATACTGCTCGACCGCCGCATCCAGTTTGCCTTTCCCCGTCAGGATCTCGGTTCCGCCTTTCACCGCCTGAGTCTGGTTCGCTTCCACACGATGCAGCTCATTTTTCTTCACATAATGGCTGCGCGCCCCGCCGACGCTGTGCGTTTCATCATTTTTAACGCTTGTGTCCATGTTGCGCTCGGCCTGGATCCACACCTGCTCTGCGCCCGCTTTATCCTCAAAGCGCAGGGCGTTGGCGTTGTCCACGGAGCCACCCTTAGAGCGGCTCATAAAGCCCATCTGCGTCGCCGCCGCCGGCAGCGCCCACGGCGGCATGCTCGCGTCGTTATACACGCGCCCGGTAATAATCGGACGGTCCGGGTCGCCGTTGATAAAGTCCACCACCACCTCGTCGCCGACGCGCGGGATCTGCACCCCGCCGTAGCCCTGGCCTGCCCACGCGCTCGACACGCGCACCCAGCAGGAGCTGGTGTCATCGCCTTTCGCCAGACGGTCCCAGTGGAACTTCACCTTCACGCGACCGTATTTGTCCGTCCAGATACTCTCGCCCTTCGGCCCGACCACTTTCGCCGTCTGCGGGCCGTAGGTGCGCGGCCACGCCGTGGACTGCGCCGGGCGGTACACCACCGCCGACGGAATGACTGTGAAATCGGTGCGGTGAATGGTCTCCCCCTCGCCGCTGGCATAGCGGTTCTCTTCAAAGTGGTAGCCCGCCGCCGTCACCAGATACTCCCCGTTGTCGCTGAAGAACGGCGCGTTGGTTAACGTGAAGGTGTGCCCCGGCGCTATCCCCGCCGCCGTGGCGGTGGCCTGAATCTGCTGATGCTCAACCTGCCAGCGCTCCTGACGAATACGGGCATAGAACTCCCCGTGCCCTTTGTCGACAAAGCGACCCGGCCAGTCGTACACGTCGATGCTGCCCGGCTTCGGCGACGCCGGGTTCTGCTGGGCCTGGAACAGCCACGCGTTCGGCTTGCGGAAGTCATAGTCGTCGAGGCTGTAAATCCCCGGCGTCACGCTGTCCTCCAGCGCCCACTGGCTGATGCCCTCTTCGTCCGTACTGCCGCCGGACGGCGTCTGGTGGTAAGGAATAACCTCGTAGCCGCTGAACGGCTGATGCTGCGTGGCGGCGTCGGTAAGCACCAGCGTGTGCTTGTCCGCCTCATGGCGGAAGTGATAGGCAATCCCCTCCAGCTCCATCAGGCGGCTGATGAAGTCCAGGCTCGACTCCTGATACTGCACGCAGTAGTCCCACACCCGGTAGCTGCCGGTGAGTTTATCCTCAACGTTGACCTGATGCTCACCCAGCAGGGTTTTCACAATCTGCGGCACCGTCTGCCCCTGGAAAATACGCAGGTTACGGTCGCGCTTCATTGGCCACAGGTCCGGCTCCACCGTCAGCTGGTACACCGCATAGCGGGTGCCCGTCAGCTCAACGGCGCTGACCGCCACGCGGGTAATCTTGCCGTTAATATAGCGGGAGGTCAGCAGGTTCTGCGTCGGGATGGTCACCGTGACCGGCTGGCCCAGCAGCTTACTGCGGTCGATGCGTGCGTCCGTGCCTAGCACGGTCAGCGCCAGCGCGAACGATTCGGACATCGCCTCGCGGCCCGTCAGTTTCCAGAACAGCAGCCCCTCCACCGGGAGCTGAACGGTAATTCGGTTGAGCATAATCTTTATTCCATATTGCTTATGCGATTCAGAAAAGAGGTTCGCATCTATGCATGAGCGTCATTTATATATCAAAGTGAATGAGTTTTTTCTCTTTTGCCCATTACGTAAATGAGAGAATATATCTTCAGAAACTCCGAGATAACAAACAACCCTAAATTCACCCACACATTTGAAATACCAAACACACTTATCAGAAGTGGGAAAAGAGAAACCGAACATCTGAATGAAATGAGACGAAAGACTTCCTGAATAAGGGCAAACTTAATCGCAACATTTTTTCTCTTAAAAAACAGCCAGGCCGAAGCAAAAAGAGAAAGCAACAAAAGCAAATCAAATATAAAAAAGAGGGTTACGATAAAGCTGTAACCGCCTCCTGAAATGACATCTGAGTTCCCTGTGAACGCGATTATATCTGAAATGAAGGGGATCCTGTTCTGGCGAAGTGAATTTATCGAGTAAAGCAAAAGAGCCAGTACATCCATGCATCCCCAGAAATACCATAATTTATTTTTTAAATTCATAATCCTCTTCTCTGACTCCAGGTATCCATTGCCATGATTTACCACTTACTGCCCAGGCATCATCGCTCTCAAGGTATTTCTGATAAATGGATCGTTGTTCTCCGAATCGTCTAATTACAGATTTTTCAGATATCAACGCGCGTGATACTCCGTCCAGGTCTGCGGGTAGTGCTGTCCAGCGCTGGATTTTGTCGCGCGACGTATTCATGTAATCTTTACCGTCCGATCCAAATACTCTTCCCTCATCCCCCATGCTCGTCAGACGATTAATCGCCATGATCACAACATTTTTTGTGCCATGATAATCATCTTCCACAGTTTTCCAGTAACCTGGCCCATAGTGAGCAGTCAAGGGAATAAAAGCATCACGCGTTGGGGCTGGTTTTCCAAATAGAGCGACATTGTTTCGGTAACGTTCGAGGATGTAACTCACGAAAGCTGAGCTGTACATCTTCTCATCTACACAAAACAACTCTCCTGACTCAGAGATGAAAAAGGGATATATGGCTTTTGTCCGTTGACGGTGGTCTGTTAAAACGACTTCTCCTGAGTCAATTAACCGTTCAATTTTACTAAGATTTTGTGCGTAGAGAGGATCAAACACGGCATTAGGATTAAATTCGAAGCGACGTCGCAACGTTAAACCATCAATGCTGTGAAATGGATTTAAAGCACCGCGCACCACAACAAATTCACGCCCTACGTCGCTCCGTGCATAAACAGGAGAGACAATCTTTTCGAATTCCTTTGGATGAAGCCTTTGGCTTCGAAGATCGTACACTTCCATAGTTTCTCCTGTTTATATTTCTACGGATTCACCAGCCAGGTGCCCGGCTTGCTGATATCCAGCGTCTGGCTGCGCGTTCTCCCGTTGCCCTGCAGTTCAATCTTCGACTCACCGGCTGGCAGCTTGAGCGAGGCATAGCCGTTCGCCGCCGGACGCAGCGCTTTTGGTTCGCCGTTCACTTTCAGCGTTTCACCGTCCTGGATACGGATATAAACCAGCGCGACCGGGCTGGCGTCGGCAGGTGGTGGCGTCTGTTGCGCCGTCGCTGGCTCGCTCACCGTCGCCGTTTCTGGCTTCACCTCTGGCGCGTTCGCGGCAGTTTCTGTCGGACGCGTCTCTGACGGAGCCTGGGCAGCCTGCTCAGGCGCATCATTCCCACCGCTGAACAGCATCGCCCCGGCGACAACGCCCGCCAGCACGCCCGCGGCAACCATGCCCGGGATCTTATAGCGACGCCAGTCAAGCACCGAAGCTGGCTTCTCTTCCTCAACCGGAACCAGCATGGTGCCGGTCTTTTTGGCGGTGAGCACGTCGTTGATCCCGGCGACCGGCATCTCAATCAGCGCCGCGAATTCGTCGATAGACTGCGGACGGTCCTCCATGTGCAGCGCCAGCGCGCGGTCGATGGCCTGCAGCAGCGGGATGGAGTAGCCCTGCGGCATGATTTCCACCAGCGGTTTGCAGGTATCCTGAATAGAGCGCACCACGCTGACCGGCGGCGGAGAACCCACAATCAGGGTACGCAGCACCGCGCCGAGGGCGTAAATATCCGTCCACGGGCCCTGCTCGCTTTCGTTGTCGTCGGTGTATTGCTCAATCGGCGCAAAGCCGGGGCGCAGCATGGTTTCCGTTTCGTCGGAAAGGTTACCGATGGTGCGGCGCGCGGAGCCGAAATCGAGCAGCACCGGCAGGCCGTTATCCTGGATCTGAATGTTATCCAGCGAGATGTCGCGGTGCAGATAGCCTTCGTCGTGGATGGTCTTGATCGCGCCGAACAGCATCGGCAGCGTGCGGCGGATCCAGGCCTCGTTGATCAGCTCCGGTTTTTCTTCGCGCAGGCGCGAAAGCGTGGTGCCGCTGTAAAACAGCGTCCCCATGTAGGCCGTGTCGTTTTGCACCCAGAAACGCAGGACGTGCAGCAGGTTCGGGTGGTTAAAACGCGCCAGCAGACGCGCTTCCTGAATGAAGCTGTTCAGTCCCGCGGAAAACGCTTTGCCAAAGCGTTCGCTGCGCAGCACCAGGGTCATGTCGTCGCCGCGCACGGCGAGCGAGGCAGGCATAAATTCTTTGATAGCGATAGTGCGTTCGAGCTGGTGATCCCACGCGCGATAGACAATGCCAAAAC
This sequence comes from Enterobacter sp. ECC_219_Taxon_10, assembly GCF_058354905.1. NCBI lineage: Bacteria > Pseudomonadati > Pseudomonadota > Gammaproteobacteria > Enterobacterales > Enterobacteriaceae > Enterobacter > Enterobacter sp. ECC_219_Taxon_10. Next base: position 2,814,375 of record NZ_CM178005.1, read on the forward strand.
CGCCGCCGCCGATCACCTCTTTGATTTCAAACTCGTTGAAGCGGTACCCGACCGGGAGCGCGTTTGGGACAGTCCGATTGTTATCATTATCCGTCATCTTTTACAGTTCTCTTGATGATTATTACGCGGCAAACTGACAGTGAAACTCGCCCTGCTCGCAGGTGACGTGCAGACGTCGGTACTGCTCGTCGCTGCGGCTGGCGGTAAGTAAGATCTGGCTCATCTGAGGCAGCAAGGTGTTAGTCAGGATAGCATCCACCATGCGGCCGCCGGACTCCACCTCGGTGCAGCGCTGAACAATCTGTTCCACCACGCTGTCGTCAAACTCAGAAATAATGCTGTGATTCTCTTCCAGACGACGCTGAATGCGCTTGAGCTGCAGGCGAACAATCTGCCCGAGCATCTCGTCACTGAGCGGGTAGTAGGGCACCACCAGCAGACGGCCCAGCAGCGCCGGCGGAAATACCTCCAGCAGCGGCTGGCGCAGCGCGCCGCTCAAGGCGTCCGGCTCAGGCATCAGCTCCGGATCGGCGCACATGGCGCTAATCAGCTCGGTGCCCACGTTGGACGTCAGAATAATGATGGTGTTGCGGAAATCAATGTGGCGCCCCTCGCCGTCTTCCATCCAGCCTTTGTCGAAGACCTGGAAGAAAATCTCATGGACGTCCGGGTGCGCTTTTTCAATTTCATCCAGCAGCACCACGCTGTAAGGGCGGCGGCGCACGGCCTCGGTTAACACGCCGCCTTCACCATACCCTACGTACCCCGGAGGCGCACCTTTTAAGGTGGAAACGGTGTGCGCTTCCTGGAACTCGCTCATGTTGATGGTGATAACGTTCTGCTCGCCGCCGTACAGGGATTCCGCCAGCGCCAGCGCGGTTTCGGTTTTCCCGACGCCGGACGGGCCGCACAGCATAAATACGCCCACCGGTTTGTTCGGATCGTCCAGTTTCGCCCGCGAGGTTTTCACGCGGCGGGCAATGAGATCCAGCCCGTGACGCTGGCCGATAACGCGCTGGTTCAGCGTGTCGGCAAGGTTGAGTACCGCGTCGATCTCGTTTTTCACCATCCGGCCCAGCGGGATCCCGGTCCAGTCAGAGACCACCGCGGCGACCACGTTTTCATCTACCGCCGCAAACAGCAGTGGCTCGTCTCCCTGTAAGGTGTTCAGCGCCTGCTGCTGCTCCGCCAGCTGGCTGTGCAGCTCAGCGGTGTCTTCCTCACCCGCTGCGAACAGCGCGGCGCGCAGGCGAATAATCTCCTGCACCAGGCTGCGCTCTTCTTCCCAGCGCTGGGCCAGGGCTTCGCGTTTTGTTTCGTACGCGTCGCGTTCTGCGCGTAACGCCGTGACGCGCTCGGCCTCACCGGCCCCCACGCGCGCTTCGCGTTCTGCGATCTCAATTTCCACGTCAAGCGCAGCAAGGTGGCGCAGGCAGTCTTCCAGCTGCGCAGGCGGCGCGCTCTGGCTGACCGCGACGCGGGCGCAGGCGGTGTCGAGCAGCGCAACGGCTTTATCCGGTAACTGACGCGCCGGGATGTAGCGGTGGGACAGCTTCACCGCCGCGCTGACCGCCTCGTCGAGCAGCAGGACCTGGTGGTGCGTCTCCAGCGGCGACACGGTGCTGCGCAGCATCAGAATGGCTTTCGCTTCGTCCGGCTCGTGAACCTGAACCGTCTGGAAACGACGGGTCAGCGCCGGGTCTTTCTCGATGTACTTTTTGTATTCCGCCCAGGTGGTGGCGCCGATGGTGCGCAGCTGACCGCGCGCCAGGGCTGGCTTCAGCAGGTTCGCCGCATCGCCGGTACCCTGCTGGCCGCCTGCGCCAATCAGGGTGTGGATCTCATCGATAAACAGAATGATCGGCGTGGCGCTGGACTGGACTTCGTTAATGAGCGCCTGCAGACGGGCTTCAAACTCGCCTTTCATGCCCGCGCCGGCCTGCAACATGCCGATATCCAGCAGCCACAGCTGAATATTTTGCAGCGGCTCCGGGACGTCGCCGTCGGCGATACGCAACGCCAGCCCTTCCACCACCGCCGTTTTCCCAACCCCGGCTTCCCCGGTCAGCAGCGGGTTGTTCTGGCGGCGACGCATCAGGATATCGACCATCTGGCGGATCTCCTCGTCGCGCCCGACAACCGGGTCAATCTTCCCGTCGCGTGCGCGGGCGGTCAGGTCCTGGCCGTACTGGGCCAGCGTACCCTGAGCCGCCGGGACCGCACCCGCGGGCGCGTCGACGGCGGCAGCGGCCTGCTGCGTCTCTTTGCTGTTGGCGCAGATGGCGTCGAACTGCTCAATCAGCACCTCAACGTTAAGGCGAGTGAACTGCGCCGAAATGCTTTTCAGCACGTTGGCCAGATTCCAGGTTTTGAGGATGCCGATCAGCAAATGGCCGCCGCGAATGCGGCTGACGCCGAACTTCAGCGAGCCGAAGACCCAGGCGCGCTCCACGGCGCTGTCAATATGTTCAGAGAGATCGGAAACGGAACTTGCGCCGCGCGGCAGAGCGTCCAGCGCCGCCACGATATCGCGCGCCAGCTGCTGTTCATCAAGGGCAAAATGGCGGATGACCTGCTGCAGATCGCCATCCTGCTGCTGCATCAGCTGATGCAGCCAGTGCACCAGCTCAACGTAGGGGTTGCCGCGCAGCTTGCAGAAGGCAGTCGCGCTTTCCAGAGAGGTAAATAACAGCGTATCCAGTTTGCCGAAAAGCACGGCACGGCTAATTTCTGACATGTTAGTTTCCATTAACAATGATTCGGTATACGGAAGGATTACCGCTCTGCGCGATACACCAGATCGCCACGCGGGACAGGCTGCGGCTGCAGGCCCAGCCAGGTGTTATAGCCTAATCGCCCATTGCTGCCGAGCGTGGTACCCTGCACCGCGTCTTCATGCAGGATCACCCGCGTTTCCCATTCAAATTCAATCCCGGCGTACTGGCGCACCCAGTCGCGCAGCTCGGTGACCCACGCTTCACCCGGCAGAAAGCGGTTGTACTCCTCCGCGCTCAGCGGGCCAATCTCAATGCGAAACTTATGCTGCACGTCGCGGACGGCGACGCCAAGAAAGGCGGATTCACCCATACGCGGCATGCGGCGGCCTTCCCCCAGCTGCGCCTGCTCGCGCGTGGAAAGCGGCATCCACTGCGGCACGTTGCTGACCAGTTTGACCGGCGCTTTAAAGTAGCTGCGCAGGATTTTCTCCAGCCCCTCCGGATCCCGCCCGTGACGGGTCAGGTGTCCGGCGTGGGTAAAGCGGGCATGGGAGCTCAGGCTGCCTTTGTTCATCTGCCCCGGCTGCCCCATGCCAATCAGCGACGCCAGGTAGCGCTCAAAGCGCCTGTTATCGGCGCGATCCAGAGAGACAGCCGGTTGCGCATCCGCCCACGCGCGGTAAAACAGCAGCGCCAGACGATGATGAAACAGATCGGCAAACGCGCTGAGGCTGGTGTCCTGATGATGATGAATACGCTCGCGGGCGTATTCGGTCATATGGACCGGCAGCGGACCGTTCGGGCCAAACAGGCCGAAGCTTAAAATTGATACTTCATGAATCCCGCTTTCCTCACGCAGGCCGACCTGAGCCAGCGTCGACGGCGCAAAGCTCATCGACGGTTGCTGGCCAATGCGCAGCGGCTCAAACTTCGGCAGCGGCGCGCGTCCCAGCGGGTAGCGCTCGCCGCCCTGGGCATCAATGCGCCTTAACAGCTGAAACAGATCGTAGCGCCAGGGCGCCTCACGGACCCCGTGCCAGAACGCATCCGGCAGCTTCGTCAGGCGATGTACGCGCAGCGGTGCAGTAGCGGCGTCACTCATACCAGCGCCCTTTTACCCATGCGAGGCGCCCAGTAGCCAATCTCGCCGCGCTGCTGGCTCTTCAGGGTGAACTCGGTGAAGCTGTTGATAGAGACCAGACGGGCAAAGAGGCGCTCCATCACGCTGCCGAAAAGCCACGGGCTGGCGCCGGAAAACGCCCGCTCGTCTACGGTCAGGCTGATGCCAATTCCACGGGCGAAAACGACCGGGCCGGGTTCAGGCACGCGGCGGTGAACCGGCTCCAGCACGCAGTGGCGAACGCCCTCTACCTGACGCGCCACCGGCGTCTCGGCCAGGTTGGCGTACAGCCCTAACAGCTGGCGCAGTGCGGCTGCCCCCTCTTCATTCTCGCTGTCCATCAGGCTGAGGTAGTTCATCTGCAGCTGGCTGATGAGCCGCCAGGTGCTGAACCCTTCAGCCAGCGCCGGACGTGGTGGCGTCGGCCCTTTACGCAGGGTGAGTGATTTCACCGGCATAGAGTCGGCCATAATGAACTGCCCGAGCTCCTGCTGCAGCATCAGCGGCAGGTCGCGGCTGGTGCAGAGCACCTCGGCAGAGATATAGCGCAGGTTTTCCTGCCACGGCGCATGCTGCTCGTCCACCAGCGAAACAAACACCTCTGAACCGATATAGCCGGTACGGGTGCCGTAGCGCAGGGCATGTTCAGAGAGCACGCGCTGTTCCCGGCGCAGGGAAAAATAGGCCCCGTAGTTGCCCGCGTCGCCGCTCCAGGTGCTCCAGAATGGACGAAACGTCTGGTCGTCGCGCTGACCATCGGCGCTGCCAAAAATTTTATTTACCGCGTAAATTTCATAATCCAGTGGCCGGATGTTATCGACCACCAGATGGTATTCGTGCTGCCCTTCATTCAGCTTCTGCCGGGCCGCCACTTTCGGGAACAGGTTGATGACCGGCGTACAGTGCAGCGCCAGATGGCTGGCGTCCACCACGCGTTCCAGCTGCTCATCCGACTTATCCAGCAGAATAAAAATGTCGAAGGCTTTTTCGCCCTCGCAGCGCTGGATCAGCGTGCTCAGACCGCTCAGGCTGATGAAGCGGAAGCGGGCCGGAAACGCAAAATACTCCTGCAGCAGACGGTAGCCGTCAAAGTTGCGCAGATCGTCCGGAAGGAGCGCCTGGTCAGACTCAAAGCCCTCCTGGCGAAGCGCGTCCGACGCCAGCAGCTGTCGCTGCGGCTGCGGGCTGACCGTCTGGCAGACGATCCCGGCGTGATGCTCCATGACCAGCTCCAGCAGCTTCAGCGCCTCAATGTCCGGGCCGCTCAGGAAAAACTCCAGCCGGTCGAAATCCAGGTGCCCGAGGTTTTGCGGGCCATCGCAGGCGATGCGGATCCGCAGGGCGCTGTTGATCCCCCGCTGGCTCAACCCCAGCTGCGCGAGCGGCAGATCGGCGGGCACGCCGCCCAGCTCGACCTTGTCGATTTTCAGCGGCAGCAGGTTGACCTCGTGCGCCGTGGTATAGCTGCAGGTCACGCCGGTTTTTTTCAGCGCCAGGCTGTCCATCATGGTGCCGCGCGGCACAATGAAGCCCTTGCTCAGGTCGCCCCGGCTGCTGTCGGGCTCAATCTCCGCGATCGCCATCGACGGCGTGGGTGCGAGGTAGTTCGGCGCGATCATCTCCAGCAGACGCTGGGAGAAGCGCGGAAACTCCGCGTCCATTTTCATCTGCACGCGGGAGGTCAGGAAGGCGAAGCCCTCCATCAGACGCTCGGTATACGGATCCGCCACGTCGATGCCGCGCATGCCCAGCCGTCCGGCGACTTTTGGGTAACGTTCGGCAAACTCGGCCCCCATTTCGCGCAGGTAGGCCAGCTCGCGGTTGTAATATTCGAGCAGTTTACTTTCCATGATTACCCCGCATCTTTCAGTTCAAAATGGCCGTTTTCCAGATCGACATCGGTGCGAAACAGAAACTCCAGCGGGTACGGCACGCACCATAAACGCCCTTTGATCTCGATGGAGAGCACGTTGTGCAGATCCAGCGAGGAGGTATCCGACACGCAGCGGACCTGCAGCCCCTGCGGCAAAATGCGCGGTTCAAAATTGATGATGGCCTCGGTAAGCTTGCGCTGAATATCGTGCCATTCGATATCCGACATTCTTTTCCCGGCGAGCGGCGCGACGCCAAAGTTAATCACCGAGCGGCTCACGTGCGGCAAGGCGCTCAAATCGCCGGAGGCATCGTGGTTGATGGTGTTAAACAACCACTGCAGATCCCGCAGCACGTTGCGGCGCAGGGCGGCGTGGGTGATCAGATTGCTGTTAGCCGGCTCGCGCTTTTTTTCCGGGTCGTTATCGGTGAGACGATCCAGCAGCGAGGGCTGCATTTTGTCGCGCGCCCCCACCTTCTCCTGCCTGCTGCGAGCTTGCCAGCCGCTGCGCAGCAGATCGCCTTCGCCAGCGGGATTACTCATCGGCTCCATCCGTCGCAAACGTCACGAGGCTTAACGACAGCAGCGGGCTTTCGCTTTGCTCGCTGAGCCAGGCTTTCTGGCCCATCCCTTCGTAGAGGGTGCCGTCCTCGTCGAGCGGCCGCCATTCGGTGGTGCGGCCCAGTTTGATCGCATCCGAAGCCTCGGCAGCAAACGGGTAACGCGCCGGGATCTGACACACCTGCTCCGTACCGTCGGTCAGGCGCACCAGCGCATGACGCCAGACCAGGTCGGTCACGCTGGCGGGGGCCTGGAAACGGATCTCCGCGATAGCGTTAAACGGCAGCCAGAAATAACGGCCGTTCACGAGGGTTTCGCACACCGGGCCAAGCCGGGCATCGCCGTCCATCAGCCACTCGAACGCCTGCGTCTCCTCATTTTCGAGGGTGATGAGACCGGCAGTGGCCTGCGCCTGTTCGAGGGCCTCCAGCCGCAGCGCATGCGCACGCTCGCCGTCCTCGCTAAGCGCCATAGCCAGGGTGGTCAGCCAAGGCCACTGGGTTTCAGGCATGGCCGGACGCGCCTGCCCCGCCATCACCTGCGCGCGCTGCAGCTCGCCCTGAATAGACTGCTCCAGCAGCGTGACGGTCGGCTTCGCCTGCGGCTTCAGCGCCAGCCAGCTTTTCAGCTGGGCCAGCGCACGCGTCCAGTTGCCGCTGAGGGTTAAAAACTGCACGAACGCGGCGCGGAGGTCGGCATCTGCCGGACGGGCTTTGATCTGTGCTTCGAGGCGCGCCAGCGCGTCGTTGAGCGTTTCACCCGCCAGTTGTTGATAGAGCGTATTCATAGCCATTCCTTAATTCGCCGCGCGCCAGGCGCCCACTGCCGGATCGCGCAGCTGAGGGCGCAGGGTATCAATCAGAACGATATTCAGCGGCGTGCCCGGTGCGACCCAGGCGCTCCAGGTTTTCTTCACCGCCGCAATACGCGCCTGCAGCTTTGCATCGTCGCTGGCAATCTCACGGGAAATCTCCACCGCCACCGTGCCGTTGCTCTTCCAGCTGTTCAGGGCGCTATCGTAAGGCAGGATCATCCAGCTCTGGTCGCTGTTCGGGGTGCTGAATACCATGCGCTCTTTGTTAACGGAGGTGATCAGCGCGTTTTCCGGATCGGCGCTCTGATTCAGCCCCATCACCGGGAAGCCGTGAATGTACGTCACCGCCATCTCTTTCTGTCCGCCGTTGCGGGACTGAGAGACAACGGTGTGACCGCTCAGCCAGCTGCCGTTACCGCAGCGGGTGGTGTCAGAATCCGGGATAAAGAGCGCCGGTGCGGATGCGCCCCCTTCCCAGAAGGTGCGCAGGTGGCAGCCGTCCTGCAGGGTAAATTCCTGCCACGGCGTGCGGTCCGCGGCGACTGTATGGGCGGCAACGTTCTGATCCGGTGGCAGTAACGCGCCGCTGGACGTGGCCGTGGTGACGGCAGGCGCAGCCTGCTGCTGTTTCACCACCAGCGCCCACTCCTGCGCTTTGGCGGCCGTACCCTGCGCCAGCGTCGTCCCCTCCGGATCGTTGAGCGTCCAGCTCAGCTTATTCACTTTGCTGCACTGGTGCTCCAGCAGCGAGCCAAGGCGCGGCACAAAGTTTTCCAGCACCGAGACGTCTTTCTTGCCGTTCGCCACGATACGCAGCGCCACCTCAGGCTTACACCAGCTCTGCGGCGTGTTGTCTTTGATGTTGTCGATCCAGATATCCAGCTTCTGCGCAGGAGACTGCACGATGCGGAAATTCTCAGCCTGCGCGGTGGAGGTCACCGCCAGAAGTGCCAAACCCGATAGCCAAAGTTTCATATCGTTCCTTGTGTGTCTAATCAGTTCCGCAGGGAAGAAATTGTGCTGCGTCAGAGAGGGTGTGCAGCAAAGTAGTGTCCTGAGGATTGCCCATCCATACCGCCAGGGCAGTATAGTTATCCTGAGCATTCCCTTCCTGTTCGCCATTCTTTTGAATGATTTGGTTCATTAAGGTCAGCCACTCCTGCGGCGTATTGACCATGTGAAGTGACTGCTTCATTTGCTCTTCACTGACGCCGTGCCAGAACCCGTCGGTGCAGAGTAAAAAGGCATCGCCGTCTTCCACCTGCACCACGTCGCTGTAGCTCGCCTCCGGCCCGCCGTTTTCAATCCCCAGCGCCAGATAAAGCAGGTTGCTGTTGAGATCGTCCGTCTGATGCCCGGCATCCTTCATCTGCTGCACCAGGCTGTGGTCGGTGGTCACGTGCCACAGCCATCCCCGGCGAAACAGGTACAGGCGGCTATCGCCGGCATGCGCCCAGTACGCCAGCCCGTAGTCCCGGTCAATGAACAGACTGACCAGCGTTGTGCCCATCCGGCGATAGTCCTGAACGGCCTGCTGTTCGCTCAGAATGGTGCGGTTCGCCGTCTGTACATAATCTCGGATATGCTGCGCGTTCAGGTGCTTGTCGCCATCGAAGCGGGAGATAATGCTGTTGCGGGCCAGTTCCGCGGCGACCTCACCGCCCGGCAGCCCCGCGATGCCGTCACAGACGACAAAGCAGGCCGAGCGTTCCCCTATGGTTTCTCCCGTCTGATCCTGGTTGCTGGCGCGCGTCCCCTGGCGGGAGAGAGAAGCGGTTGCGATATTCATTTGTCTTCCGATCCGCTCTGTGAGTCTTTGTACTGATTCACCTCCATGTCGTACGCATGAAGGAAGGCTTCGCCGAACAGGGTGTGGAAGTCATCCTCGATCTCGCCCGCCGTCTCGCCATAGCTGCGAACAAAATAGTCCCACAGGGCGGCTTTGCGGCTGCCCGGCAGCGCCAGACGAGAGGTCATGCCGTTCTGCTTCGCCTGCTCCTCCAGCTGTTCCGGGTTAAAGGACTGCAGCATCGCGGCGATGATGGCCCGAATACCGGAGATCATCCCCAGCTGGTGCGCCTGAAGGTCGATCAGCGCGTCGCGCACGGATTTGGTCGGCGGCATAAAGCCCGGCATCGGCGTACCAAACATCTGGATCAGTACGGTTTTGCCGGTCGGCAACAGCTTGAACGGGTTGTTGGCATCGTCCAGCACCATGGTCATATCGGCTTTCACGCCGCGCTTGAGGATAGAGCGCGACGAGAGCAGCGCCACTGTGCCCTGCGAGAACATGCCCAGAATCTGCCCCAGCTGACGCATATTTTCACGGTCAAACTGCGGAACAGGCTGCATTTCGCTCAGGCCCATACCTTCGAGCAGCGCCTGCAGCAGTTCGCCCTGCAGCACTTCGCCCTTCTCGCCGTTATTCGCGGTGGCGGTTGGGGTTGCCGCGTTGTTGACCGGGTCGATGCGCAGACGTCCCTTCGGTGCCTGAGCGCTGCTGCGCGCAACGGCCTGCGGTGTTGGCATGGTGAAGCCCGCGTAATCCGGCCGCGCCGGCTCTTCTTCACGCGCCGTTTCCTGCGGCTCAGGAGCGAACAGCGGAGAATCAGCCAGCACATCCTCTTCCTGCTCTGATTCAGGCGCTGGTGCTGGCTTGTCGTCAGCAATGTCATCCGGATGGGTTAACGGTGCCCCGCCCATCAGCCCGAGCGGGTCATCATTGCGCGCGGCTGGCGCGCTGGCCTTTCCACCAAACAGCGCCAGCGGGTCGAGCTCGTCCGACGCTTCTTCTTTAGCGGTGGGTTGCCCCTCAACCGGCGGCACCAGCGTGGAAGGCGTCACGTCGTCAAAAATGCTCTCTTTTTTGAACAGCGCTTCGTCGCTGAACAGCGTGTCCGGGTCGACGTTCTTACGCTCAAGCGATGGATCGCTGTCGTTGAACATCGCGAGCGGATCTTCGGCATTACGCTCCGGGGCCGCAGGCTGGGAGAACGGATCGTGCGATGTCGCAGGCTGAGGTTTTGCGCGGTTGCTGGAGATGCTGTCAGAGATGGAGAACTCCTGCATCAGGCTGTCCCAGATTTCCGACGGCACGGCGGTCGGTTCCGCTTTACCGCGTGGCGCAGGGTTAGCAGGCTTCGCTTGCGCTGCGGGTGCAGTTGGCGCGGCTGTCGGACGTGGCGGCTGCTGCATGCTTGCCGCCATACGGCTTACCGGCTGCGTATCGTGGATAAGCTCAGTAACTTCAATGCGGTAGTCATCAATACCGAGAATGTCGCCATCCTGGAGTTCAACCTGACGCCCCCGCTCCAGCGGAATGTCATTTAATACCACGCGGGTGACGCTGCCACGGTTGGTAACGCGGCATTCGCCCTGGGCATCAACGTGGACAATGGCCTGCAGACGCGAGATGGTGCGGTCATTGTCCGGCAATACCAGATTGTTATCCGTACCGCGCCCAATGGTGCCGCCCGGGGCGTAAAAATCACAGCTGCTCTGCGGCGGCTGATGACCGGGTTTCGTAGAAATAATCGTGAATCGCATGGCGTATTCCTGCTGGTATGATTAGCGCTCAAACGCTGCCGCTCTCGGGGCGAGAACGGCGGCGTTTGGGGCCGCTTCCACTGCTTCTATTTTGCGGTTTTGAGCGGACGAATCTCGTCGCTGTTGGCGATTAAGCTGCACTTTAAAACCTGATATTGACCCGACTGAGTACCGCCCACGTTCTCTTTCAGTAAAGTTGCAATCACCTTGTCAGCTTTTTCAAAATTTTCAGCAGGCAGATCGCTTGCTTCCAGCCAGGCGGCCGCGCTGGCCTCTGCATCATCTTTCAGACTTTTACTGTCTGCGATCTTGCTGATGCACCGATTTTGCACCCAATTTTCAAAGATTTGTTGCTGAGAAAAAGCGCTGACGGCAGGCAGATTTTGGGCATAAACAGCAGAGGCATTGATAGCCAATACCAGCAGTAATAAACGTTTCATTTCAGGCTCCAGAAGGTGGCGTTGGTCGGAATAAACGAACCATTACCCGGTGAGCCGAGGAAATGGCAATCATCAGAGCAAATATTTCCATTCCAGAGTGTTACATGACCGGTTGCGTCGCTCCAGCCGTGCCCGGTAAAAATGATGATGCCTTGCTTGCCTGCAAATTGCGCAGGCGTTGGGGAAGAAACCGACATATCTGCATTGCCCAGTACCGTGGGTAGAAATGCAATCATATCTTTAACGCGGAACATATAGCGCTTTTTGTCGTTCCCGGTCACTGTCGCATATTTACTGTTAGAAGGAATCGGAATGCCACAGTAATTTAAAACGTAACTCATACGAATTGGGCAGGCATTTTTAAAAATACCGGCGTCGATATTATGCTGAACTTTTCCACCCAATAATTTGCCAACCTGTTCTACGTTTACGTTAACTTCTCTGAATCTGTTCCAGGCGGCACCAAAAGCAGGACGCATTTGAGACATCTAATTTCTCCTTGATAAGAAGCTCAGGGTAAAGTGAGCCCTTTCGGGCCCACTATTATTATGCTTCTTTGTTTTCTTTGATATTCCAGCCAGCGCTGCTTTCAGCACCTTTACCACCAGACGTGGTCTGCTCCCAGTACTGCTGTTTCACTTTCGCAGCCTGGAATGCGTAGGTCACACCAACGGTATCGCCGTTGTCTGCACCAGTGTACTGAACGGAAGTCACCAGCACATCTTCCAGCGTAATGCGGGAATATTCCACCTGCTGGCCACCCGCTTTACATACGGACAGCTCAACTTTGGTCAGGTGTTTACCGCTGGCGCAGTGTTTCAGGATAGCGGTGGTGGATTTGTCGATCAGCGCGTTAACGTGCAGGTCGTTAAAGTTGACTTTACCGGCACCGCCGCCACCGCCAACGCTCATATTACCAGGCTGGGAAGCGCCCCAGGAGAAGGAGGTAATATCAGTCCAGCCGGTGTGGTTAGAATCTTTAGATTCGCCCGTAACACCCTCGACCTTCAGAAACATATCAATAGCCATAATATCTACTCTTCGTGGATGAACAATATTGCTTTCGAAAAAGCACTTATATGGCAAACAGGAAAGCATGGGGCTGAATAAAACCGTCCATATTTTACCTCTGCCTCACATCAAATGACGCGTGTCATTTGACAGTCTTACATTCCTTCGAAATAACGGAAGGAATGTGAAGTCATTATTACCGTGCGTTATTCTGGAACCTGTTAAGGGCAGCATTAACAATTTTGCCGTCTTTCTTGCCGGGTGGCGCTGTGCTTACCCGGCCTACATTGATCAGCAATATCAATAAATTGCATGTTTCATTGTAGGGCCGCGCAAGCGTAGCGCCGCCGGGCGAAACTCACAAAACGCACGTTGTCAGCAGTCTGACGCTTTTACGCGTCTTTCGTCTTCAGTGACGGCAGCTTAGATACCAGACGCAGAGAAACGGTCAGACCTTCCAGCTGGTAGTGCGGACGCAGGAAGAACTTCGCGGCGTAGTAGCCCGGGTTGTCTTCAATCTCCTGCACCTGCACTTCCGCAGCCGCCAGCGGTTTGCGGGACTTGGTTTCCTGGGAGGAATTAGCCGGGTCACCGTCCACGTAGTTCATCACCCAGTCGTTCAGCCAGCGCTCCATCTCTTCGCGCTCGCGGAAGGAGCCGATTTTGTCGCGCACGATGCACTTCAGGTAGTGGGCAAAGCGGCAGCAGGCGAACAGGTACGGCAGACGAGAGGCCAGACGCGCGTTGGCGGTGGCATCCGGGTCGTGGTACTCGGCCGGTTTCTGCAGAGACTGCGCGCCGATGAAGGCGGCAAAGTCGGAGTTTTTACGGTGAACCAGCGGCATAAAGCCGTTTTTCGCCAGCTCGGCTTCACGACGATCGCTGATGGCGATCTCGGTCGGGCACTTCATGTCCACGCCGCCGTCATCACTCGGGAAGGTGTGGCACGGCAGGTTTTCCACCGCTCCGCCGGACTCCACGCCACGAATCGAGGTGCACCAGCCGTACTCTTTGAAGGAGCGGTTGATGTTAGCCGCCATCGCATAGGCGGCGTTCGCCCAGGAGTAGCTGTTGTGGTTCGCGCCGTCGGTTTGCTCTTCAAAGTCAAAGCTGTCGACCGGGTTGGTGCGAATGCCGTACGGCAGGCGCGACAGGAAGCGCGGCATCACCAGGCCCAGATAGCGGGCATCTTCGGATTCACGCAGTGAACGCCAGGCCGCGTATTCGGTGTTCTGGAAGATCTTGGTCAGGTCGCGCGGGTTAGCCAGCTCCTGCCAGGACTCCATCTGCATCACGCCCGGTGCAGTACCGGTGATAAACGGACAGTGCGCCGCAGAGCCGATGCGCGCCATTTCGCCCAGCAGCTCCACGTCCTGCGGGCTGTGGTCGAAGTAGTAGTCGCCCACGATGCAGCCAAACGGCTCACCGCCGAACTGACCGTACTCCTGCTCGTAGATTTTCTTGAAGATCGGGCTCTGGTCCCAGCCCACGCCCTTGAAGCGCTTCAGGGTGCGGCCCAGCTCCTGCTTGGAGATGCTCATAAAGCGGATCTTCAGCATCTCGTCAGTTTCAGTGTTGTTCACCAGATAGCTCAGGCCGCGCCAGGCGCTCTCCAGCTTCTGAAACTCTTCGTGGTGAATGATCTGGTTCACCTGCTGCGACAGCTGCTCGTCGATACCGGCAATCAGGTTCTGAATGGTGCGATAGGTGTCGTTCGAGAAGGTAACGGTATTTTCCAGCGCCTGCTGCGCCAGGGTTTTGACCGCGCTTTCTACGGCGGAACGGGCCTGATCGGTTTTCGGGCGGAACTCTTTGTTCAGCAGCGCGCTGAACTCATCCTGGCTGAACGCCTGCCCCGCCTGCTGCTCGTGTTGTTGAGTCTGGTTGCTCATCGATTATTCCTCGCTACCTTTCGCGCTTTCGTCATTTTTCGGCAACTGGCTCAGGGATTTGAGCAGCGTCGGATCCTGCAGAATTTTAGCGATCAGCTCTTCCGCACCGTTTTTGCCGTCCATGTAGGTCAGCAGGTTAGAGAGCTGGGTACGCGCTTCCAGCAGCTTGTTCAGCGGCTCTACCTTGCGGGCCACCGCATCCGGCAGGAAGTCGTCCATGCTGTCGAAGGTCAGATCCACGTTGAGCTTACCTTCGCCAGTCAGGGTGTTATCCACCTGGAACGCCACGCGCGGCTTCAGCGCCTTCATGCGTTCGTCAAAGTTGTCGATGTCGATTTCGAGGAATTTACGCTCGTCGACGGCCGGCAGATTTTCAACCGGTTTGCCGACCAGATCGGCCATGACGCCCATCACAAACGGCAGCTGAATCTTACGTTCTGCACCGTAGATCTCTACGTCGTACTCGATCTGCACGCGGGGGGCACGGTTACGTGCGATGAATTTCTGCCCACTGTTACTCATTGCCATGATGTTCTCCATCAAAGATGCGCGGTGAAGGTGAAACGGCAGGCTCCATGCCTGTCGTCATAATGCCTGGACGCGTTATTCGCGGCGTCCAAAGATGTTTTCCAGTTGGTTAACGCCGTCTGGCGCCAGGTCGCGAATAATGTCCATGAAGTTAAGTTCTGACAGCCGCTGCACCCGTTCAATCATCAGCGGTGCGGGGTGGCTCGGTTCGTACTGCGCAAAATACTGCTTCGCTTTTTCCAGCATCAGCTGCGCGTCGGCGCGGCTGGTGACCTGCACGCTGCGCCAGTCGGTCACCTGCTGAATCGGCTGCGTTGCCGCCGATTGCTGTTCAGCCTGTGGCTCTGCCTGCGCTTCACGGTTCGGCAGCAGCTTGCTGATGTCGGTCACCTGACACGCGCTGGCGACCAGCCCCACGGTTTTCAGCAACTGCTCCATCTCCGGCACGCCGCTTTCACCGAGATGCCCGGTGAGCAGCTCACGGATGGCAAGCAGCCGTTCGTTAATGACGATAACCGCTGCGGTTCCCGGCTGGTCGCCGCGGGCCAGCTCGTCAATCAGCCGCGGACGGCCGCCGGGATAGTCCGGACATTCCGTCTTGCTGCCGTCCAGCAGCGCCTGGGCGTCACGCAGCGAAATTTCATCGCCGTTAGAACGCAGCAGCGAGGCGTTGCGTACCGCGACGGTGAGGTCGGATTTATCGCTCAGCCCGGCCAGGGCGTTAATGCGGTAGAACGGGTCGGTTTCGCCATACTCTTCAAGCAGCGGGTAGAGCGGCTCCCAGTAGCGCGCGATCGCCTCCTGCACCAACAATAATCCGTCCGCGTAGCCCGCAAGCCCGCGGCGGCGGGTCCAGGCATGGGTTAACGCCAGCATCACGCGAAGATCTTTGGTGCGGGTCAGCAGGCTGGTGGCGAATTTTTCAACCGTGTTCCAGTCAGCTGGCTCTGCCGGGATAATGGTGTCGCCAAACTGCTGTTCCGCTTTCCCAAGACTTGCCTGATTCATGATCTGGAAGTCGGCGTCGTACTCCAGGTTTTCGCCGCAGGGCTTTTCGGGGCTTATTGGCGCGAGAAATTCTTCGATATTCATGAGATCCCTGCTTATTCAAACATGGGCGGATAGAGACCGTGACGGCCCGGACGGGCGCCTCCTGCCGGGTCGAACAGCAGGGTGAAAAGCTGCCCGGTAAAGTTACCGCTGTGCACGTGGGTGTAGAGCGGGTAACCGTCGCAGCGGTTGGTCCACCAGTAGCTGGTCTGACGCAGCGGGTCAAAACACTCTGCCGCCTGCGGCCAGCCCAGCGTGCTCTGGCCGTCCTCGTCATAGCCAATGACGTCAAGGATGTCGGAACGCTTTTGCGGCTCGACGGGCTGCGGCGCCGGAATGGACATCAGCATCTCATCCAGCTGCGAGGCGGAAAAGCTATTGCGCACCGCGTGCAGCCCCAGACGACCAATCTGCTGATACCAGCTCTCCGCCTGGCTGAGCAGGCTGGTCGACCACTCTGACGGGGCAAAGCTCAGTTGAATGCAAACCGGGTACTGTCGGCCAACGCTGTCGCGGCCGGGCAGCAGGCAGCCCATCTGGATCATCTGGCTGCCCAGCATCGGCGGGACGACGAAATTCCAGACCGGTGCTTTGGTGAACTGGCGTTCGCCACCGCGCTGCTCTTCCTGCTGCCAGGCGAGCAGGCCAACCTGAAACCAGTGCGACCACTGGCGCTGTAAGGTGTCAGGAAAGCGACGCTGCAGGAAATCTCCGGCGCTGGGTAATTTGCCATACCAGCTGTAGCGGTTCATCGCAGGGGTATTCGTCATACGGCTGTCCTTGCGGTTATGGGCATGAGAAACGGGGAAGCTGGAACGGGTTGCGAATGCTGTTTGGCGCAAACTCCAGCGTGACCTGATGTCCGTCGACGTTGAAGGTGGCCTGACGGCTCAGGCTACCCGCGCCAGGGCTGGTGCTCGCTTTGTCGAAAAAGCGGTTGAGCGCCCAGGAACCGTTAGTTACCAGCGTCGCCGTGCTGCCGTTAGCCAGCCCCAGCTGCATGCGTACCTGATTGGTGCCGCCCGGCCCCGGCCAGTTCATGATCTGCACGGCCTGCGGGCCGTGGCTGTAGCGCAGGAGCTGGCCGTCGACGTCCAGCGTCAGGTTCAGAATGGTGTTATCCATTCTCACAGTGCGTACCGTTACCTTGAAAGACGGCGTGGTGGCGCCGTTAGCAAAGAAAGCGTCGCGAATCGACTGGGCCTGCTGGAACGGTCTCAACAGCCCTTCGCTGCCCGGCAGGGTTTTACCGTCGATGCCCGGCATAAAGCGCCAGTTTGCCTGCGTGGTATCGACTTTGCTGGTCAGGTTGTCGCGAAAGAAGGTATCCATCAGCCCGGTACCGGGGGCAAACATGCGGGCAAGATCGTCCGGGGTGACCTCGGTGCTGGCGCTGCGCACCAGCGGGTAGCGGCCGGCGATTGCCTGACGGCAGAACCCGCCGACTTCAACGTTAATCCGCTTACGCACGTTTTCCAGGTCGCGGCGCTGGGTATCGCTGCTGGCCCCCACCGCCATGTTGCTGAACATGGTTTGCAGTCCGCCCGGCAAACGACCGGCGCTGGCCTGCAGACGGCTGATCGCCTCACCGCCGGGTGCTGGCATACCGCTGTTGGCCGCATCCTGAACCGCGGTCAGGTAACGATAAAGCTCATCCACCTGCTTGAGAAAATCATCAAATACAATCGTCTTCCCGCCTTTCTCCAGCGGCTGCGCCAGCTCAATCATCGGCGCATAGTGGTCGGTCACCAGCTGCTCCGGCGCCTGAGTAATCGCGGCGGCCTGCGTCGGGGCATTGTCATTATTGCTGAACAGCGCTTCCAGCGTGCGGGTGGCGCGGTTGCTCTGCGCCTGCGCTTTACCGGCATCTTCCGGCGCCGGGGTATCGCGGGATAGCGTCAGCACCTGGCTCAGGTTCTGGACCAGACGACGCAGGGGCGAGTTTGCGCCAGAGAGCAGGCGCGCGGTGTTGATGCGCTGGGAGAGATCGGCGCTGTTATTAAGCTGAATGTCGGCGAGAAAGCGATCCCAGTTCGCGATAAAGTCGCGCATGTAGAGCTGGCGCACGGCGTTATCGATCTGCTGTTTATCTTCCTGCGCGGTTGCGGCGCCCAGCACCCAGGCGTCGTCCTCATGCAGGGCGGTGGTTACGCTGTCAATCTGGCTGTTAAAGCTTTTCCAGTAACCGTCCGGCGTATAGAGCCCCGGCACGCCTTCGCTTACCGGCTTGCCGCTTTTGCGGGAAAACACCAGCTCGCTCTGCGGGCCGCCCAGATCGGAAAGGGAGACCGGCTTGAGGTTTTCGTCATGTTCCAGCAGGCGCTTCAGGCGACCGTAGACGCGGGTTGAAAGTGGCTGCTGGTTGATCAAAGCCCTTTCGCGTGCCACCAGGGATTCGTCCTGAGCGTACGGCGAGGCCTGAATTTTCGGCTCCAGCAGCTGGGTGAGATGCCATTCGAGCTGCTGCAGCTGCGCCTTCGTGACGTTTTGCGGCAGGTTACGCTGCAGGTTGAGCATCACCCACGAATGCAGGAATTTGCCGTCGTAGTGTTTCGGCTGATACAGCATCTGATAGGCTTTCAGCGCCTCGTAGCTGTACTCCACGTCGCTGCCGTTGTCGTTGCGCAGCCAGGTGGTGATGTGCATTGCAACGGCGGGCAACAGCAGCTGATCCAGCGCTTTCTGGTACAGGGACTGAGAGGCATCGCTGACGTCATCCCCACGGTAAAGCCCCATGCGGCGGGAGACTGGCGGATCGTTGACATCAAACGCGTCGCTTTTCGGCAGGTCCACCAGGCCATTCAGCAGCGGGAGCAGATCGAACAGGTCACGCTGCGGCTGGTTCTGCAACGCTTTGCTCTGCTGGTCCAGCAGCGGCACCTTCGCATCCACCTCTTCCAGATAGGCCTTGTTTTTTGCATAGCTGGTCAGCCACAGCCCGCCGAGGATCGCCAGCAGGGCCAGCAGCGCCGCGTAGCCGGACCAGATCACTGCCCGGTTGCGCAGTTCCCACCAGCGGTTTTCGCCGGCAATCCCGGCTTCCTGGAAGATGACGTTTTGCAGCAGGTTCTTGATGAAGAAGCTCTGGCCCTTCGCGCCGGGGATAGGCGCTTCTTTGCTTACCGAATCCCAGTTATCGTTCTCTCCCCCTTCCGGCAGGGAGAGCGCGCGGTTCAGTTCGCCCATTACGCGGTCGAACGGCATGCCTTCCTGGGTACCGCTGGCGAAGTAGATCCCGCGCGGCGAGAACTCGGTTTCGAAGTTGGAGCGGGCGAAGACCGTGCTGAGGTAATCCGCCAGCAGTGGACGCAGCGCGGCGAACTCCTGTGGGAAGAGATACGCTTCGGCACGGGTTTTCGCATCATGCTCTTTGAGCATGGTTTCCGGCAGCCCGGCATCAAGGCGCTGCTGCAGCAGAGAAAACTCCTGCTGGAAGTTACCCATCAGGTCGTAATCGGCGTGTTTGGTTTGCTCCCACGGCAGCGTGAAGCCCCAGATCTGGTCTCGCTGCGCTTTGTCGTAGTCGGCAAACCACGCGCGGAAGCCTTTAAGCAGGTCGGCCTTGGTCACCATCACGTACACCGGGAAACGGATACCCAGCTGCTCATGCAGTTCAGAAAGGCGCTGGCGCAGGTTCACCGCCTGCTGGCGGGACGCCTCGGCGGACTGGGTCAGCAGGTCCGAAATACTGATCGTGACGATGACGCCGTTGATCGGCTGGCGGCGACGGTACTTGCGCAGTAGCCCCATGAACTGCAGCCATTCACCGGCGTCCTGCACCTGTTCGCTTTCCTGAGTGGTATAGCGACCCGCGGTATCCAGCAGCACGGCCTCGTTGGTAAACCACCAGTCGCAGTTGCGCGTGCCGCCGATGCCCCGCAGCGCGGTTTTACCGAAGCGGTCGGCCAGCGGGAACTGCAGCCCGGAATTAACCAGCGCCGTGGTTTTACCGGAACCCGGCGCGCCGATAATGACGTACCACGGCAGCTGGTAGAGATATTGCGTGCTGAAGCGCTGCGTCCACTGGGCACCCTGTCCCGCTTTGCTGAAGTGCGCTTTTTTCAGCATCTGCGCGGCTTCATCAAAACGGCTGGCGAGGATCTGCTCCTCGCTGTTCAGGCGCTGCTGCGGATCCGCCGCCTCCGGGCTGGTGGTGTTCTCGTTGAGCTTGTCCATCAGCTTGCGGTTCAGCCAGGCGTTATAAAGACGCGGCAGAATATGGCCCTGAGCCCACAGCAGGTAGACCACGGCAATACTGATGATGCGGTTCTGCTCGGATTCGAGCGGTCGGGTGTCCACGATGGACAACAGCGGACCTATCATCCAGATCACCGCCGCCAGCGCCGTGACGCCGAGGAAGCTCCACAGAATGCGGTTAGTCAGTATGGAAAGAAGAGTCGTCAGCATTCCTTAGTTTCCTTGCGGCAATCCGTTCAGCTCGGCCTGAGTGTTTTCAGGCGACACCAGCAGAGTAATTTCCACACGGCGGTTACGGGCGCGGTTTTCCGGGGTCGTGTTCGGCGCCACCGGGTTAATCTCGCCCCGCCCTTCCGCCTTCACGCGGCCAGGCTGAGAGAGGCTTCCCTGCAGCATTTTCTGTACGGAGCGCGCGCGTTCCAGTGAGAGCTCGTAGTTAGAGGCAAAGCGTGCGCTGCGGATCGGCACGTTATCGCTGTAGCCCACCACCAGAATTTTGCCGCTGACGTTATTCATCGCCTGCGCAATGCGGTTGATGACCGGTTCATAGCGGTCGCGCACGACGGTAGAGGCGGAGGCAAACAGCCCGTCGCCCTTCAGGATCACGACGCTGCGATCCGCTTCGTCTTTCACCGCCACCAGGCCCGCCTCAATTTCAGGCTTCAGGAAGCCGCGCAGGTTCAGCACAGCGGGCAGCTGACGCGCCGGCTGCTGGATGGTGGTTTCCGGCAGCTGGGACTGGTAAATCTTCGCCAGCACCGGGTTGGTGCTGTCGCCAAGACGCCAGTTAAGCACGATATAAAACAGGCAGGCGATAAACCCGGCCAGCGCCACGCAGGCCCACAGGGGAACCATCGGCCGCCACAGCTTGCGCAGCACCGGACGATCTTCCGGATGAGGAGAAAGCGGCGGCGGATAGCTACCGCGCACGCCGCGGATCATCTGCCACAGCCGCTGCTTGATGGTTTCAAGCTGGGTACGACCATTGTCCAGTACCCGGTAGCGCCCCTCGAAGCCCAGCAGCAGACAGTAGTTGATCATCTCCAGCAGCAGAATATGCTCGCGCGGGTTCTGCGACAGGCGCGCCAGCAGCTGGAAGAACTTCTCCCCGCCCCAGGTTTCGTTATGGAACGTCACCAGCAGGCCATTGCTGGACCAGACGCCGCTGCTGCCCCAGGGGGTAAGCGCGGCGGCCTCGTCCAGCGCCGTACACAGGCAGTAGCGCGCCCCGACGATCACTTCGTAGGGCAGCCCCGCCTGCTGGCAGCGGACTTCAAAACGGCGAATCTCATCGATCAGGCGCTGGCGTAACGCCACCTGATCGTCATGTGATACCGAATGACGGATCTGCGGAATCGCGTTGAGCAGCGGATTGGCGGCCGCCACCAGCTGATTGTTGCTACTGGCTCCGGTAAACGCGGCATCACTGCCGCTATCCTGTCGTTCCTGCATATTAAGCGCTCGCTTTATTATTCTGTCGGGCTACGGATGGCCCAAAACTCCATATCCAGCCCCGGGAACTCCCCTGCAAGGTGCAGGGCGAATGCGCCGGACTTATCCATCTCGTGCCACAGCTCGCTGCCCTTCTCCAGCTCAAAGTAGCTGTAGCCGGCATGCCACGGGATCTGCGGTGGCGCGACCGGCATGGCGCGCAGCATAATGCCCGGCAGCTGTAGCTGAACCAGATCGCGAATTTTCGAGACCGGTGCGACCTTCATCTGCGCCGGGAAATGGGTCTGCAGGTGTTCGCCCGGCACGTTGGCTTTTACCGCCAGCACGAAGCCAAACTCACGCACCATGCTGGTTTCAGGCACCGTGGCAATGTTCAGGCCATGGGAGCGCTCGTTAAGCGGCAGCTGAATCGCGTGGTCTTCCATTACCAGCGACAGCCCCTGACGCAGCATCAGCATCAGCTTGCTGAAGCAGTTCGCCAGATCGTCGTGATCGTAAATCGGCAGCACGCTCTCGGTTGTACGCTGCGACGTCCAGGTGGCGAGCTCGGTGGCAAACGGCAGCCAGCTGCGCCAGAGCGTTTCCGGGTGCAGCAGCGGCAGCGTTTTCAAATGTGAAATCTCGCCCAGATGACGGTTCACCAGCGACAGCAGCGTAAATTCAATCAGTTCAGAGGTGTTAAAGCGGCCAGGCTGGCGCAGGCGGCCGCCAATCTGCTGGCTGCGCTGCACCAGCAAGCCGTGCAGATCGTTAATCATGCTGTAGATCTGCGGGCTGTTGTTGGCGTTCAGCATCGGCGGGATGTAGCTGTTATCGAGCCGCACGTGGTTGTCGTTGCGTTTTTCAGTCACAAACGCCACGCCGATGGCGGTCCATTCTGCCGTGAGGTCTTTTTCCAGCATCAGGGTCAGACGCAGGCGGCCAAACTGTACGGTAGCATCCCCTACCGACATGGCGTTATCGTCTTCCACCTCCTGCTCGAACGCGACGAAGCGCGCCAGCGAGGCCGGCTCTTCGCTGAAGATCACCTCTTCCCGCTCGCCACGACGAACCGGCAGCGCAAGCACCACCTTTTCGTTGGTGAGGTTGTCAGGAATTTTTAGCGGTGCGGGACCGTTGCGTCCGTTGCGCACCTGGAAAAAGGTGCCGTCCGGCAGTAACCCGCTGCAGTAGCTCAGGGCAATGCAGCCCTGGCGAAGCATTGCTTCGTCCAGCTCTACGTCGAGAAAGCCCCAGAGATAAGAACGCTGCAGCGCACCCCACTCACGAACATGGTTGAGCAGATAACTTTCAGTCCGCTGAAAATGGTGTGGACGCAGGAACATGCCTTCGGTCCAGACGACCTTTTCTGCTTTGGTCATGATGATGTGTTTCCTGTTGTGAAGCGCGTTACTGGCTGATGACCCGAATGCCGTTTACGTCGAGAAAAACGTTGGCCTGGAGTTCATCCGCGGACCATTTCCAGAACTGGTAGATATGATTTTCGCCTGGCACAGGCAGCGGGAGTGAAACGCGCCATTTTTTACCGTCCAGCTTCTGATATTCCGCCATCACGCCGATATAGCGCGCCTCGGGATCGCTCTGACCGCTGAGGGTTTTGGACAGCTGTCCCGGCATCAGGAAGAAAACATCGCTGTTCAGCAGATTCGCGCCAAGCGTTGCTGACGCGTTGTTCTGCAGGGAATAGAAGTCGCTGGACATGAAATCCGCATCGGATTTCAACAACAGCACCCGGACTTTAAGTGGCGCAGAATCATTGATTTGTGGATGAGCCTGAAACTGCAGATTGTAGCGGGAAGGGTCGCTGTGTGAAGACGACGTACAACCACTGACAAGGGCGAAAAACGCCGCGTAAAAGACTAACCACAGCCGATGAAACTTTTTATTATTCATAAAAATACGCCCACGAAAGCCGTTTAGTTCAGGATCCAGGTACCGTTAGCGCTGTCTTTGCAGGCTTTGCTGTTGCCATCCACATCGACGCAGGTCGCCTTTTTACGCGCCTTAGGACGAATGGCCTGTTTACGAACGGTCGCTTCGTACTGGTCGGCTTTGATAACGGCACGCATCGGGACGTAGCCAATCAGTTGGTCGTTCCCCTCATCGGCGAGCGCCATCCAGTAGTGTTCAACCTGCCCCAGCACCACATAAGTTTTGCCGGTATCCAGCGTACGGATAACCTTTCCGCCAAAATCAGGACGGCTCATCAGGGAGGCCGGGTACATGGCGCGATAAGGCTCGTTAAGCGGGGTGAATTCCGTTGGCGGCACCACGGCGTGACGGTGAGTCAGGGTGACGCCGTTGACCTGGCTGGTCACAATCGTGTCGTCGGTGATTGCCGGTTTCTGTGGCGCTTTACAGCCCGCCACCGCCATTACAAACAGAAGTGAAAACAGTACGCGCATTTTCATATGCTTTTCCGTAGCGATATTTTGATGATGGAGATAAGGGGATGAAATTTGACTTAGGTGCTATTGTTAAAATAGTCAGGATAATTTCGGGGTGTTACTAATTTTAAGGCATAGCTACCGCACGAGCCCTTCAGAATAAGGCCCAGCGTCTTCCTGACATATTTTGACAAACGGTAAACAAGTTTACATGAGCTTGCCTGCAATTCAATATTTCCTGCCTGACAAGTGGTGCTTAAAGAAGCATATGAATGATTATAGGATTAATCTGAGAAAAAAATATGGTTTAAGTGCGACCCTCTATTTCACCCGCCAGACAACCAGTTATCCAATTGATATTTAAAGATTAACCACAAAAAAGAATTACTTTCATTACCGCAGTCACTCTATTATTGCTACTACCATAACTAGTAGAATTTGGCTTTTTGTGAGGTGCAGAAAATATATCCAGTATGAATTATTTGTTGCATTAGCCATGTAACATTAATTACTGGAAGGGGTAAGATGAATATATGAAGCTTATTCAGCAGGGTTGAAAAAAGTTAATTTTGCACTTCAAAATAAGTTTCTCTTTTAGCCACTACTTTTTCCCCGTTATTATCACCTGGATATTATAACAATTAAGCGTTGCTACACCATTTATGACGTTTCCCTCGATGAAATTGTGAAGCATTCCCTTTTCTGTTCGGATTCGCTTTGCTGCAAACCACGCAACCTTCATTTGAAATTTCACCCTGACTACATCATCGCGCCGCTACCGCCATCGCTCAGACTGAACACATGATAGATATAATTTATTATTAAAATGATAAAATTTCGTTATAATTTCTTTAAATAGTTACACATGAACCGCTTTAACCCATTGTTATAAATATGATTGCAGGCAAGAGCTATAACTCGATCGCATGGGTTAACCTTTATGCCAGTCATTGCTTTTGCTTATTACCCAGCCGTTGCGCGACCAAACACGTCAGGAGTATGTATGAACACGAAAAGACGCTCAGTTCCCGGTATCAGACACTATGATGGTCCTGCCGGCGGCTGGGGCGCGTTAAAAGCGACGGCCATTGCGGTACGGACTCAAATGGATACCTTTGAAGCCCCCGCTACGCTGCTGCGCACCAACCAGCCTGACGGTTTTGACTGCCCGGGCTGCGCGTGGCCCGATAAAGAACACAAATCAACGTTCCAGTTCTGTGAAAACGGCGCCAAGGCGGTGACATGGGAAGCAACCAGTAAGCGCGTGACGCCCGCGTTTCTGGCGGAAAACAGCGTCTCCTCGCTGCTGGCAAAATCGGACTTTGAGCTGGAGGGTTACGGGCGTCTGACGCATCCCCTGCGCTATGACCGGACTAGCGATACCTTCCGGCCCGTCGACTGGGACGAGGCGTTTCAACGTATCGGGGAAATCATGCGCGGGCTCGAACCGGACCAGGTCGAGTTCTATACCTCCGGACGTGCCTCCAACGAAGCGGCGTATCTGTTCCAGCTGTTCGCCCGGGAGTACGGCACCAATAACTTCCCGGACTGTTCGAATATGTGTCACGAGGCCACCAGCGTCGGCTTGCCGCGCTCCATCGGTATTGGGAAAGGTACCGTCTCGCTGGACGACTTCGACAAGACCGAGCTGGTGATCTCCATCGGCCATAACCCCGGCACGAACCATCCGCGAATGATGGGGACCCTTCATGAGCTGGCTCGTCGCAACGTGCCGATTATCGTCTTCAACCCGCTTCGCGAGCGCGCCCTCGAACGTTTTGCGGATCCGCAAAGCGTGATTGAAATGGCAACCTATAGCTCTACGGATATCGCCTCAACCTACTTCCAGGTGAAGGCCGGGGGCGATGCTGCCGCGCTGAAAGGTATTGCTAAACATCTTCTTGAAATGGAGGCCGAACGCGGTAACGTGCTCGATCGTGCCTTTATAGCAGAACACACCCAGGGCCTTGACGACTTTGCTGCCGATATCACGCAGACCCGCTGGGATGACATCGAGCGCGAGTCCGGGCTCAGCCAGGCAGCGCTCAAAAAGGTGGCCGAGGCCTATGCAAAATCAAACGCCACCATCATTACTTATGGAATGGGGATTACCCAGCACAATAAAGGCACGGCCAACGTCCGCCTGATTGCTGACGTGCTGCTCCTGCGCGGGAATATCGGCAAGCCCGGCGCGGGGATCTGCCCCCTGCGCGGCCACTCAAACGTTCAGGGGAACCGCACCGTCGGGATTAGCGAGAAGCCCACCCCCGCCTTCCTGACGCGTTTGAAAGAGGTGTTTGGCTTTGAGCCCCCTTCCCGTCACGGGCATGATGCGGTGCAGGCGACGCAGGCCATGATCGACGGTCGCGCAAAAGCGCTCATTTGCCTCGGCGGTAACTTTGCCGTTGCGATGCCCGATCACGAACGGGGTTTTCCGGCGATGGGTAACCTTGATTTGAGCGTGCAGGTTGGGACCAAGCTCAACCGTACCCATCTGCTGGTGGGCAAAGAGACCTTTATTTTCCCGTGCCTCGGCCGCACCGAGCTGGATATGCAGGCCACCGGCCGTCAGTCCATTACCGTTGAAGACTCCATGTCGATGGTGCACGCCTCCTCCGGCAAGCTAAAACCCGCCTCGCCGTTACTCCGCTCGGAGCCCGCCATCGTGGCAGGCCTTGCGAAAGCCACGCTGTCGGATACCCGTGTAGACTGGACGACGCTGGTCGAGGATTACGACCGCATCCGCGATCTGATTGAGCAGACCATCCCGGGGTTCGAGAACTACAATGCGCGGATCCGCGTTCCCGGCGGCTTCCGCATGCCGCTGCCGCCGACGCAGCGTATCTGGCCGACCGCGACGGGCAAAGCGATGTTTTCGGTATTCGACGGCGTACACGAGAACGCCAGCGGCGAAGGCGAGCATGTTCTGCGCCTGATTACGCTGCGCAGCCACGATCAGTACAACACCACCATTTATGCCCTGGACGACCGCTACCGCGGCGTGTTTGGCCGCCGCGACGTGCTGTTTATGAACGAAGAGGATATGGCGCTGTCGGGGCTGGAACACGGCGATCGCGTGGATATTGAAACCGCCCTGCCCGGCAGCGCTCAGCGTCTGGAGGATATTACCGTGGTGGCGTACAACATCGCCCAGGGCTCTGTCGGGGCCTATTACCCGGAGGCCAACGTGCTGGTGCCGCTCGATTATCTCGATA
The DNA here is from genome assembly GCF_058354905.1 of Enterobacter sp. ECC_219_Taxon_10. NCBI lineage: Bacteria > Pseudomonadati > Pseudomonadota > Gammaproteobacteria > Enterobacterales > Enterobacteriaceae > Enterobacter > Enterobacter sp. ECC_219_Taxon_10. Next base: position 2,841,178 of record NZ_CM178005.1, read on the forward strand.
AGGACAGCGGCACGCCGTCGTATAAATCGGTTCCGGTTCGCATTACCCTGCGCTCGAAAGAGATCCGCATGCTGTAAGGCTTCACGCGCAGAGAAGAGTGATGGACATAAAACAGTTAAAATATTTACTCGCGCTCGACGAAACCCGCCATTTTGGTAAAGCGGCCTCGCGGTGCAATATCACCCAGCCGACCCTCTCCATGCGCATCCGCAGCCTGGAAGAGGAACTCGGGCTGGTGCTGATTGTGCGCGAACAGCGCTTTGAAGGGTTTACGCCGGAGGGTGAACGTATTCTGGCGTGGGCGCGCGCGCTGCTCGCCGCGCACGACGGATTGCAGGCGGAAGCCGCGCTGTGCAAAGGTCAGGTGGTGGGGGAATTACGTCTGGGGATGGTGCCGTTGGCGAGCGTGGATCCGATGATCTTTATCCGCCAGCTGACGCAAAAGTACCCGGAGCTGACCTACAGCCTCTATTCTATGTCTTCGGCGCAGATTGCGGACGGCGTCAGCCGCAACCAGCTGGAACTGGGGATTTGCTATCTCAACAGCATCGACACCAGCCTGTTTGATATTATCCAGCTACCTAAAACGAAGATGGGCCTGCTGCACGACACCCGCCATTTCCAGTTGGACCAGACACCGCTCACCTGGCGCGACCTGACGGATTTTCCGCTGGGGTTCCTGACCAAAGGGATGCACTACCGGGCGCATATGGAGGCCAGCTTTAAATCAGCCGGCATCGAACCCAGGTCCGTTTTCGAGAGCGACTCCACATACCAGATCATTCAGGCGGTTCAGAGCGGCGTGTGCTGCGCCGTGATGCCGCTGAACAACGGGCTTGAGGAACTGAACAACAATTTCAGGATCGTCCCCATCGCCGATGCGAACGTTGAGGCCCCCGTCGGCCTGATTATGCGCAGGCAGAAGCCCGTCTCCTCGCTGGCGCTGCGCTGTTTTACCGACGCCCAGGCGATTTATCATGCGATCAATGCAAATAGGCCTTAATTATCATTAGCTCAATTTAAAATTTTATTGTAGACGTGAAATTGAATTATTGCATATATAAAATGTAAAAAAATACATTTCTCTTTAGAGTTAAAGATTTAAAAAAACAATCATTTATCAACCAGTTAGCGTCTATTTGAAAAGGGGCATCCGTCACGATAACCCCTCGGTATTAGCTTTACTCCAAAGCAGCCCTAATGATCTTCAAAGACTCTCTATTTTTGTATTCAGCCATGCCAAATACTTTTTCCGCCATTAATTTAAACCTTTCAAGATTAAAGCAACTAAGATTATTAACTTTAGCTTTAGCAAGCATTAATGTGTAAACATAATATCCAAAAGCATGTTGCGTTAGAGCTTTCTCGAGATCAGAATCACTGATGTCATTGAGGACTCTAAGCCCACGTTCATATTCGGAAAGATAATAAGTAACCGTACCAAAGTTTGTTTTATATATATATTCTTTTGGTTCTCTATTAACAGCTTTTTCAAAAACATCAGCAGCAGTTCTGCTGTCACCATCATTATAATAAATCAAACCTGCTAAATTAAGAATATATGCATTTTCAACTCCAAGCTTTCTCAAATTTTCGAAGTCAACAATACCTTGTTTATAGGCTTTTTTCTTCCTATGAGAATTTAATATAACACCAACCGTATCGTAATTAAAATGTACTAATTCTGAGTTCGTATCAGCAGCATTATCAGAGGCAGCATATCTTGAAAATTCTATTGAGTATCTTGGATCAAGTTTTTCGGGATCAGCTTCGCCGATATCCTTTTGGCAAAACACACCTATTCTAAGTTGAAGCTCTGAAAACATGTTTTTAAGAGCCTTAAAATGATTAACCAATATATCCTCATCATAAACATCTCCTTTACCAACAAGACATATAGACCCTGAATCCAAAATACCTACTCTTGAGTCAGAATTATAGTTGCCACTGACTTCATTAAAGAGCTTAGCTAAAGATTTATTTAGCGCTGCACTACCATAACGTTTAAGATAATCCTCTTCTGCCGAAAATCTATACACAACAGAAAATACATTCCCTGAATTATTTATATTGTCATGAACGAATTTTTGTAGTAATGATGAATCGCCAATATGAGCATATGCTGTAGAGTCAGGTAAAAAACGAGATGAAGAAGTTAATAGATGACTTATACTCCCAGTAGGTATAGCTTCAAGACTTGATCCTTGCTCTATGGTAATAGAGGTATTTTTTGTGTCAGAAACATAAGCAAAGGCCATTTCAGGTTGTACATTAAAAATCGTAATTGTTGTTAGTTCTATCCGTGGATAAGTACCTATGCTTCTTGTTGTTCTGCCATCGTTAATAATAAACTTTCTTTTACCTGTATAACCTGGTGGGTATACCTTAAACTCCTGCCCCAAAAGAACACCAACATTTTTACCAATATCAATAGCAACAATATTTGTAACAGCATCATGTTCTAAAACACGCCCGCATATATGTAATATCTCCTCGAATTTAACTACTTGGTTCCTACCAGCGGATTTAGCGCGATATAATGCTGTATCAGCATCTTCAAGTATTGAATTTATTTCATTGTTTATCTCTCCAATTGAAAGGTTATAAAATGCTACGCCGATGCTTGTTGTTACATTCCTTTCATGTAAGTGTGGTGGGACAACTGATGAAAGGTTTTCCTTGTCGCACAATCTCATCCATTCTATGTCTGTGGGTAATGGTTCATCACAAATACTGCTTCTAAAAATATTAGCCCAATCAATAATTTGTTCTTTACTATAGTTCCCGCAAATTGAAATTAAAAATTCCTCCCCCGAGGGATGTCCGATATGAATTTCCACATCTTTATCATTATTTATTTTTTTTGCGCATTGCTCTAAACGTATTGCAAAAGTTTTTAAGACTTGATCACCATAGAGATGTCCATATGTATCATTTATTTGTTTGAAATGGTCTATATCAAGAGCAAGTACTGCTAGTATTTTATCTTGTCCATCCTCTTGAATTTCACCGCTCAAAGGTAATTCATGTCCTCCTTGAATTTTTAACAGTAACTTTTCTCGAAAAGAATCTCTTGCTAATAATTGAGTAAGCTGATTATACGATACTTTGTATGAATTAATGGCTCTCTGACTTGCCTTATTTAGTCTTGTATTAAAAACCTCCAATGTCCTGCTTTGCACATTACTTTGAAAAGTAAGGGAAACAATACAATCAATACCTTGACAAATAAACCAAGCGGTTTTACTTTTAACTGGCCTGAATATTTCCCTTCTTATATAACATTTTTCAAGATTTGCTCTAATTTGCTTATTTGGTTGTAAATCATTGTCTAGTTCAAACCAAGTGTTATTATATAAATAATACACTCCAACCGAAACCCCTTCGAGACTCATTTCATCAATTATTTCATTGTATAATAGTCGCAACTTTTCCAGTTTCATCTTTGCACTCTCATTTTTATATGAATTATTTTACTGTGTGAACGGCTCAATGGTAAAACATACCATTGTAACTTATAATTATTTATAGGAATTACAATTTGAACGAAAAAGTATAAAGCTATGACATCACTCACAAAATTTATTGTGAGTACCTCTAATAAAAATAATCACTCTGGGTTATAATTAACCTTATCATCCTGAGAAGGCGCGAGCCTATAGTTTGTGTATAACTATTAAGTTACTCATAACATCTCGCTCACTATTACAACTCGCATTGATTCAATGCCCTCACCTTCGGTAGTTTTGCACTTAATTTTAGAAATGTGCTTAATCACTCAATTTAATCATTTAATTGAAAATAAGCCTGGCGCGTCACCACGCTAAAACCGCCGATGAGAACCGCGGCACAAACCTCCCGGTATTCCGGCGCGCTCACCAGCTCGCGTAGCGCATCGCGAATGGCACTGAGTGTTTCGGGGGACGTGCGTTGCGACGTGATTAATGGCAGCCCAGGCGTAAGCGGGGTACGGTCGATCGCCGCCAGCCCCGCAAGCCGTTCCGGCTCATGACGCTCCAGCAGCGCCCAGGTCACGCAGTCGATGGCGGCGATATCGCTTTTCCCGCGCTGGACGTCAATCAGGGACTGACGGTGACTGCCGCTGAATGACGTTTGTGAGAAAAATGGCCCGTCAACAATCAGGGGAGCCACCTTTTTTCGCAGTGCGTTATAGCCGGACTGCGAGTCTACCGAATTACAGACCGCCCGACGTCCGCGAAAATCCGCCAGCGTCAGGTGCCGATCCTCCTCGCGCGCCACCAGAAAGCTGCGGTACTGGAACCCTTCGCAGCCCTCCGCGGTGTAGTGAAAACAGCCCACCACCTGCACGTCCGGGAGCTGCGTGACCAGCGGGTAGCCGCACGTCTGGCTGAGGATAAGCTCAGGCTGCCGCCAGTGGGTCAGCAGGTCAGACTCCGGCCAGCCGGGAACAGGATCGACGGGCACATCCCGTGCGGCCAGCAGACGCTGCACCGCCAGCCAGAGCGCGCGGGTGTCGGCGCGATCCACGGCGTACATGGGAAGCGCCAGCAGGTTACTCATACCTCTCCTCCTGTTGTTTTCCGGGATGAACGGTGACCTCCACAGGCCGGGTCCAGAACTGGCGTAGCCAGTCACCGTAGCCCCTGACCACAAAGCCGTGGTTACGCTGCCGGTACGCCTCCCGATTTTGCCGGTAGATCGTCGGTAACCCGTACCAGGGAACACCCGGTAAATCGTGGTGAATGGAATGGTAGTTGAGATTCAAAAACAGCACCCGCCAGAACAGCCCGGCCTCGTTAATGACCGATCGCGCGAGCGGATCGTCCGCCGCCCGATGTTCGTAAAACGACCGGACCTTGGTCAGCGCCAGCGCCGGATAGCTTACCGCCAGCACAAACCAGACGGGTGAAAAGCCGAGATGCGCCATCCAAGCGAAAAGCGCCGCCAGCAGCAGAGCGTGAACCAGCCACATCGCCATTGCCCGCGGCTGACGATGACGAAACGACGTCACGGCGCTGCCCAGCGTCTGAAGGATATCCAGAAGCGGCGCCAGTGCCAGCCGCCCGAAAAAGGTATTCCGGGCGCGGATCGCGCGTTTCTGCCACGGCGAAAAACGTGACCAGCTCTCGTCGGTAAAATAGTACGACTCCGGGTCATCCACCGGATCGGTCAGGCTATGGTGCCGATGATGCGCAAGATGGGAATCCCGGTACAGGCCGTACGGATACCAGACCGCCAGCGGGAGCGTGCCAAGCAGCTGGTTAAGCCAGGCGAAACGGGTGGGATGTCCGTGGATCAGCTCATGCTGCAGCGACATGTACCAGGCGGTAAACCCGATGAGCAGCAGCGTGGCGGGCAGCAGGCCCAGCGTTTGCCAGAACGCCAGCGTGGCAAACCAGCCGGCATAAATAGTGACGATCAACAGCCACGTGGGCAGTTCGCTTCGCCATATAAAACCCGATGCGAGATGGCGGATTTGTTCGCGTTGTTGCGGATGTAAATAGAGGGAGCTTCGTTGACTCATTCCTTCAGACGCCGTTTCGCCAGAGACAGTGCCCTGACGATCGGGGATAACGCCTGAAATAACAAAGAACTTAAATCGCTTTGCTTTGCCAGAAATGTGGGGGGCACGCGCCGCTTGACTTATTTTGTGGTAAAGGTACTTTTCAGGACATGAAGAAAATTTTAATTATCGTTCCCGACGGTGGCATGCTGTTTGAAGCCGCCGGTATCGCCGACATTCTGATGCAGGCCAACCGGCTGCATCCGGAAGGGCTTTCCCGGCCCCGCTACCGTATTATCATCGCCACCACGCAGCCTCACCAGGTGATCCACGGCCAGTCCGGTCTGAACCTGCTGGCGGACTATCGTCTGCCGGAGCTGGATCCGCGCGAACCGCTGGACACCATTATCATCACCGGACGCGGGATGAACGAGCAGGAAAGCACGGCGGTGGTGGACTGGTTGCACCTCGCTGCGCCGCATGCCCGGCGGGTAGCCTCTATCTGCGGCGGCGCGATGCTGCTGGCCCAGACCGGCCTTCTGGACGGTCGTCGCGCCACCACCCACTGGCGGCTGCTGGAGACAATGCAAGCCCGGTATCCGTCTATCCATGTCGAAGCGGGCCCGCTGTACATTCAGGATGGCCCCATCTGGACCTCCGGCGGCGTCAGTTCCGGGTTCGACCTGACCCTCGCGCTGGTGGAGGACGACTACGGATTTACCCTCGCCCGCGACGTGGCGCAGGATATGGTGATGTACCTGCGACGTCCCGGCGGACAGCTGCAGTTTAGCCGCTATAGCCTGCAGCAGCCTGGCACATCGGGGCCCATAAGCGAGCTGCAAACCTGGATCCTGCAGAACCTCACCGCCGACCTGTGCGTGGAAAATCTTGCCGAAAAGGTGGCGATGAGCCCGCGCAATTTTACCCGGGTATTTACCCGCGACGCGGGCGTCTCGCCTGCCCGCTACGTGACCGAAGCGCGCCTGGCCGCCGCCCGGCAGCTGCTTGAGCAGACACATGATCCCCTTGATCGCGTTGCCGAGCAAAGCGGGTTTGGCACCAGCATTAATTTGCGCCGCATCTTTGAGAAGCAGCTTCACCTCACGCCCGGCGAGTACCGCCAGCGATTCCACTGCCGCAAGATGGCGTAATCTGATCCTTTTTTGTCATTTACGCCAACCAGCCCGACGCCTACAGTGACTCCAGACAACAGAGATAAGGAGTGCACCATGGTTAAGGTCGGTATTAACGGTTTCGGCCGTATCGGACGTAATTTCCTGCGCGCGGCGCTGGGTAACCCGGCTCTTCAGATTGTGGCCATTAACGATTTGACGGACAGTAAAACCCTCGCCCATTTGCTGAAACATGATTCCCTTCTGGGCAAACTGCCCACGCCCGTTGAAGCGGCTGACGGCGCGCTGCAGGTGGACGGTCAGCGGATCACGGTGTTTAGCGAGCGCGATCCGGCAAATATCCCGTGGCGCGATGTCGGCGTTGACGTGGTGATAGAGGCCACCGGCTTCTTTACCGAGCGGGAAAAAGCGGCGGTGCACGTCACGCACGGTGGTGCAAAGCGCGTCATCATCTCCGCGCCCGGCAAGAATGACGATCTGACGGTTGTGATGGGGGTGAACCACGATCGCTACGACCCGGCTCAGCATGTGGTCGTCAGTAACGGGAGCTGCACCACGAACGGCCTGGCGCCGGCGGCTCAGGTGCTGCATCAGCAGTTCGGGATTGAGCATGGTCTGATGAACACGACGCACGCCTACACCAACAGCCAGGCGCTGCACGACCAGCCGGAGAAAGATCTGCGCGGCGCGCGCGCGGCGGCGCTGTCGATTGTCCCTTACTCCAGCGGCGCGGCGAAAGCGCTGGGCAAAGTCATTCCCTCACTGGACGGCAAACTCACCGGGTACTCTCTGCGCGTGCCGGTTCCGGTGGTGTCGATTGTGGATCTAACGGTAACGCTCAGCCGGAACGTAACCGCCGAAGAGGTGAATGACGCGTTCCGTAACGCGGCAGCCAGCGGGCCGCTGAAAGACATTCTGGGCTATAGCGATGAACCGCTGGTCTCCAGCGACTATCAGGGCGACCCGCGCTCCTCCATTATCGACGGGCTTTCCACGCTGGTGATTGGCGGGAACATGGTGAAGATCCTGGCGTGGTATGACAACGAGTGGGGCTTCTCTAACCGCCTGGTGGATCTGGCGGTGTGGATGGATAAGAAAGGGCTGTAAGCCTGGGGCCGGGTGGCGCAAGCGCTCACCCGGCAAATAAATTACTCCGCTTTGACCTTCACGCCCATCAACACAACCACCATCGCCGTCACCAGCAGCAACCCGCTTCCGGCGAATACTCCGCTGGCACCGTTAAGGTCAAATACCGCTCCGCCCACGGCCGCACCGGCACTGATTGCCAGCTGAATTGAGGCCACCAGCAGCCCTCCTGCACTTTCGGCTTCATCCGGAACGGTGGTAGCAAGCCAGGTTGACCAGCCTACCGGAACCAGACCAAACGCAAAGCCCCACAGCGCCACCAGGAACCCGTCCAGCATCGCCAGATGGCCAAACGCCACCATCGCCAGCGCCAGTATGCCCATGGCGAAAGGCACCAGCGCCAGCGTCAGGCGCAGATTACGTGCCAGCAGGTGCCCGGCAACGGAAGTGCCGACAAAGTTCGCCAGCCCAAAGCCCAGCAGGATCAGTGAAATGGTCTCAACGTTCGCCTGCCCCACCGTTTCCAGGAATGGGCGCAGGTAGGTAAAGAAGGCGAAATGGCCGCTGAAGATCAGAATAGTGGCCAGCATGCCGCCGATCATCCCCGGACGACGCAGCACGCGGAACAACGTGCTCAGGCTACCGCTGCTCTCTGGCTTCATGGACGGCAGTACCCAGATCTGCCACAGCAGCGCCAGCATGCTCGGCAGAATGCAGAGCACAAAGACGTTGCGCCAGCCAATCAGGCTGCCCAGATAGCTCCCCAGCGGGGCCGCAACCACGGTGGCAATCGACACGCTGGAGAAGATCACCGCCAGCGCTTTCGGCACCTTATCCGCCGGAACCAGACGCATCGTCGTGGCCGTCGACATCGCCCAGAACCCACCGATGGCGACCCCTAACAGCAGGCGCCCCATCAGAAGGACGTGCAGCGTGGGCGCAAAGGCCACCAGCAGGCTGGAGATGATTTGCAGCACGGAGAAAAACATCAATACCCAGCGACGGTCGATATTTTTGGTCGCCGGGGCGATCAACAGGCCGGTGACCAGCGCCACCAGCGCGGTGGCGGTGACGGCCTGCCCGGCCATGCCCTCACTGACGCCAAGGCTCGCGGCCATCGGCGTCAGCAAACTGGCCGGCAGGAACTCTGCCGTTATCAAACCAAACACGCCCAGCCCCAGTGAATAGACGGCCCGCCAGGCGGGTCTGGCAGGCGCAACGGCCTCTCTCGCCGCGACACATGAATTCATCTGTTATTCTCCCGTTATAAAAATGTGACAACTGTCGCAAAAGCATAGAGGGTTCACCGTGGACGATCTATGACATATAATCTCCACTTATTGATTATTCGTCCGGAGTTGCGCCATGACCGTACAGTCCCCCGATTTGATCAGCGAACTTTTACGCGGCATGCGCCTGTCGGGCGTGAAATACCGGCGGATTGAAGCCAGCGCGCCGTTTGGCGTGGCGTTCCACCAGGCACCCGGTAAGGCGCAGTTCCATTTTGTGAGCCACGGAAGCGCCCTGCTCCGAATGGACAGCGGCGCAACGTTTGAACTGAGCAGCGGCGACGCGCTGTTTATTCCTGGCGGTAATTCTCATGCCCTGCTCTCTGACGCGCAGGCAGCCATTACCCCGGTGAATGCCTTTCCCAGCGAGCCTATCTGCGGCTCGGTCTGTGCGATTACCTGCGAGCCCTGTCCGGAGAACGAGAACACCATCATCTTTAGCGGGTGTATGGATTTTGAGCTCGGCGGGATGCAGCCGCTGATTAAAGCGATGCCGGAAGTGATGATGGTCAGCCGACTGATGTCCACCTGGCCGGAAATCCATCCGCTGCTGGCGGCCATGGAGCGCGAGTCAATGACGCGACAGGTCGGGTTTGCCGGGATCCTCGCCCGGCTGGCTGACGTGGTGGCGGCGCTGATCGTCCGCGGCTGGGTTGAGGCTGGCTGCGGGAAAGCCACCGGCTGGGTGCAGGTCTTACGCGACCCGCGGCTGAGCAGGGCCATTTATGCCATGCACCAGCAGCCTGGCCTGAACTGGAGCGTGGCGGAACTGGCAAAAGAAGCGGGCACCTCCCGCTCCGTGTTTGCCGAACGGTTTCTGGCCGCGACGGGAACCACCCCGGCAAAGTATCTCAGCGAACTGAGAATGCGGCTGGCGATTCAGTACATTCGTCACGAAAACCAGCCGATTGAAACGGTTGCACTCAGGCTGGGTTACGGATCGCTGGCAGCGTTTAGCCGGGCCTTTAAGCGCATCATTGGCCATGCGCCGGGCACGCTGCGGGAAGCCAGCCAGACCCCGGAAGAGATCTGACCGGCAGGCGGGCATCAGAAATAGTATTTAAAGCGCACGCGGCCACCGTAGCGGTCGTCGTTTTTATTATCACCCTCTTTCGGGGAAGCGTTGACCTAGGACGCATACGCGCCCAGATAGATGTTGAAGTTTTTCATCTTCATGACGTTCGGGATCAGGTACGACGTATGGATGGTATGAATGTCATACTCGCCCGGGTCAGAGATCCAGCAGTCGTTCTCACACTCTGCGTCAAACGTCGAGGTATTGAATTCGTCGATTTCGTTATGGGCGTAGATATAACCCAGCTCAAAATTATGCCAGAGGGCATTGATGCCTGAGGTAAAGTCGGTTTCGCCCGTCGCGTCCAGGTAAGCCGTGTTGAGGTTTATAACCACCCCGTCCTGCGGATCGGTTTTGAGCCCGTCCCAGGTCATAGTAAACCCGTAGCCGGTACGGTCGGATTGATCGACCCAGCGCCCTGCGTCGTCGCGATAGCCGTATGCGTTGTTCACCAGGTTGGTCTCCATGGCGACCGCGGTGGAAAACGGCCCGTCCTGCCACGAGATGACCGGGCGCACGTAGGTCACATTTTTATCGTTCTCAAGTTCTGCGCCGTGATAACGCTGGTCGACGTACAAATCGCTGCCGTCTTTAAACAGGGTATTAAGCTCAAAATACCAGTTATCCAGCGTCTTGCTCATCAGGAAGTTGCCCCCGCTGTCGGTTCGCCCGCGGCCCTCTTTCAGCATATAGATATAACCGTAGCCATCGCTGTAGAGATCGTCTGCGGTATTTCCTGAGTATTCCACAAAGGTATCCTGATTGAGCGGGAACATATCGTACGCTTCGAAGCGTCCGACTTTAATTTCCCAGTCGTTCTCAGAACCAAAGAAGAATACCGCATCATCGAGGTACATTTTCCCGACGAGATCGCCGAGGGGCTGAACAGAAAATCCGGCAAAATTGCCGTTATCCATTTTACGATAACCATCAAAGCCTAATAAAATACGTCCGTTAATATCCCAGCGTTCTTTATCTCCTGGTGCCCAGTCACTATTAGCGCTTTGCCTGACGGACGTCAGACTGCCGGTCTTACTCGCGGCATCCATATTAAACTCGACGTCGCCATAAAATTTAATATCACCATACCCTGAAAGCGTCAGCTTTGGCGGTTCGGCTTTGCTCACCGGCTCTTCCGACCGCACAACAACGGCGGATGCTGCCTGCGCGGCGGCCGCCTGCTGCTGTTTAAGCGCCTGAATTTGCGCTTCCAGTTGCGCCAACTTTTCTTCCACGTTCGTCGCGGGTTGTGCCGCGAAAAGCGCGCCGGAATAGAATGCACTTATCAGTATTACCGTTTTTTTTAATTTCATAGAATCCATCCTGATTATAAAAGTGAATACACAAATATTGAGCATCGCCATTTCGACCAAATACCCACTGGGGTGCTATTATGTTTTTTGATAAGTGAATTATGAATTTTAACTTGTGTGATCGACGCAGAGAAAACATCTCACGATGAGCAAAAGAAACACCATTTACTTCACACTCTTATTCCATTAATTACATCAATATTTTAATGCGTAATGTATATAATTATTTAAAGGCATAATTGTTCTAACACCATTTACACAACAAATCCTTCCGGACAGGGCGTGCGAAGCGGTAAATTGTCTGGTTCTGCGCAAAATGGGATATTCAACACGCGAAGCGGGCGATATTCGTCTAAGGTTTTCAGGTGATTGATAACAGCGGTCACGCTGCTCAGGAATACAGGAGACGAACCGATGATAAGACCTCGTACTTTACGCCCTGCCCTTTTGCACCTCGCGCTGGGAGGCGCGCTACTCGGTGTGGCAACGATGGGCTATGCCGACGAAAAGCCAGCCTATCAGAAAAATTCACCCGATATTTTGCTTGGCCCTCTGTTTAATGACGTGCAGAGTGCCAAACTGTTTCCCGATCAGAAAACCTTCGCTGATGCCGTTCCCAAAAGCGACCCGCTGATGATTCTGGCGGATTATCGGATGCAGCACACCCAGACAAGTTTTGACCTGCGCCACTTTGTGGAGATGAACTTCACGCTGCCTGAGGAAGGTGAAAAATATGTGCCGCCTGCGGGACAAAGTTTACGTGAACACATTGACGACCTCTGGCCTGTACTGACGCGCACCACGGATAAAGCCAGCAACAAATGGGATTCCCTGCTGCCGTTACCGAAGCCTTACGTGGTGCCCGGCGGGCGCTTCCGCGAGGTCTACTACTGGGACAGCTATTTCACCATGCTGGGCCTGGCGGAGAGCGGCCACTGGGACAAAATCAGCGATATGGTGGATAACTTCGCCTGGGAAATTGATACCTTCGGCCATATCCCCAATGGCAACCGCAGCTACTACCTGAGCCGCTCCCAGCCGCCGTTCTTCTCATTGATGGTTGAACTGCTGGCGACCCACGACGACGATGCACTGAAGAAATATCGTCCGCAGATGGAGAAAGAGTACGCCTACTGGATGGAGGGCGTAGATAGCCTTCAGCCTGGGCAAGCTAACCAGCGCGTGGTGAAGCTGGATGACGGTTCGGTCCTCAACCGCTACTGGGACGATCGCGATACCCCGCGCCCGGAGTCCTGGCTTGACGATATCACCACGGCGAAGAGTAATCCTAACCGCCCCGCCACGGAGATCTACCGAGATTTGCGCTCCGCAGCCGCCTCGGGCTGGGACTTTAGCTCCCGCTGGATGGACGATCCGCAAAAGCTCGGCACCATCCGCACCACCAGCATTGTGCCCGTCGATCTCAACGCCCTGATGTTCAAAATGGAAAAATTGCTTGCGCGAGCGAGCCAGGAGGCAGGGGACAGCGAGGCGGCGAGTAAATATGAAGCACTGGCAACCGCACGTCAGAAAGCCATTGAGCGCCATCTGTGGAATGATAAAGAGGGCTGGTACGCCGATTACGATCTCAAGAGCAAGAAGGTGCGCAACCAGCTCACGGCAGCGGCCCTCTTCCCACTTTACGTGAAGGCGGCGGCGCAGGATCGTGCCGATAAAGTCGCCGCGGCCACCTCCGCGCGCCTGTTGAAACCGGGCGGTATTACAACCACTACCATCAACAGCGGCCAGCAGTGGGATGCGCCAAACGGCTGGGCGCCGCTGCAGTGGGTAGCAACGGAAGGGTTGCAGAACTATGGGCAGAACAAGGTGGCGATGGACGTAACCTGGCGCTTCCTGAAGAACGTTCAGCATACTTACGACCGCGAGAAGAAGCTGGTGGAAAAGTATGATGTCTCTTCTACCGGTACCGGCGGTGGCGGCGGAGAGTACCCGCTGCAGGATGGGTTCGGCTGGAGCAACGGCGTGACGCTGAAAATGCTGGATCTGGTTTGTCCTAAAGAGAAACCGTGCGACAGCGTGCCGGAAAATCAGCCTGCGGCGAACGATGAGGCTGCGCCGGTGAAAGCTGCGGCGCAGTAAGGGTATTGCCGGGTGGAGGCTTCGCCTTACCCGGCCTACATTTTGAACTCACAGGGAGTTACTTAGAAACTGTAACTCGCCCCTAGCTGATACGTCCTGTCACGCCCAATCCAGCAGTTGGTCGCGTCATAGCAGGTCAACGTCTCTTTATTGGTGATGTTCTGCGCGCTGGCTTTAAGCGTTAGACCTGCCAGCGAAGGCAGAATTTCGCCCATCCGGTACGAGGCCGCCAGATCGTACTGCGTAGTGCCCCCGAGTTTACCCGCATCGTTTGCCGGAGAGATTTCCATCGGCCCGGTGTAGCGTGCGCCCGCTCCCAGCATCAGTCCTTTCAGCGGCGTGTTCTCAAAGGTGTAATCACCCCAGAGGTTGAAGGCATTCTCCGGGACCTGCGTTGGACGTTTACCTTTGTACTTGTCATCTTCCCGGTTGATCGCGTGGGTGTACGCATAGTTGGCAATCAGCGTCAGGTTATCCGTCGGACGGCTGATGGCGGAGAGCTCCGCGCCTTTGGATTCCACTTCACCAGTCTGACGGTAGTTCAGGAAGCCCGGATCGGAGGTGACAACGTTTTTCTGCCGGATGTTAAACACCGAGGCGGTAAACGTCGTGGCGTACTCGGCCAGAAGATATTTTACCCCACCTTCCACCTGCTTGCTGGTGGTTGGCTTGACGTCTTTCGCCACGAGCGTTCCCTGCGGCGACACCGGTGCAAAACCTTCTGAATAGCTGATAAACGGCGAAATACCGTTATCGAAGGCGTAAAGTGCGCCCAGGCGTTTGGTGACGCGATCCTGCGATACCCAGGCCTTATCGCCGTTTTGCAGGTAATCGGTGGTGACGGAGCGGTAATCGTCGTAGCGCAGGCTACCCAGCAGATTTAAGCCGCCAAATTCCACCTGATCCTGGAGGTAGTACCCGTTCTGCTGATAGCTAAGGCGGTTTTTCTGGGCGGTGTAGAGTCCCAGCGCACTTTCATGGATTTGCGAATAGTCAGGATTACGCATATCCATGCCCGGCGTGGAGGACGCGTAACGGTAGTGGAAATGGGAATTCAGCCTCTGGTAGTCAAACCCGGCCAGCAGATGGTGTTTCCAGTCGCCCAGCGCAACGGTTTTGGTCACCTGGTTATCAATGTTGAAGCTCTTAAGATCTTCATCGGTGGTATAGGCAAAGCGGTTAAGCTGATAGACCTCACTCCCCGTTCCCGTCGCGTAGACGCTGTTCTGGTGGGTATCGACGTCGAAATAGCGCGCTTTCTGGCTAAAGCCCCAGCCGCTGTCGAACTCGTGTTCGAAGCTGTAGCCCAGCATCCACTGGCGCTGCTTAAACCCGCTCCACTCATCGCCGGCGTAATCCCGACGATCGGCATATTTCGAGCGCAAATAAGCGAGCGGCAGCGGGTTCGACGGCGTCAGGCTCGGGGAGTTTTGCGCCAGCGCATCCAGCGTGAGGCGGGTTTTGCTGTCGGGTTGCCAGGTGACGGACGGGGCGACCAGGTAATTTTCATAGCGGCTGGTGTGCGGCTGATCGTCATTCTCCGTCGCCTTACCCAGCAGACGGTAATTCCAGTCGCTGTCAGCTATTTGTCCGGTCGAATCGAAGTAGCCTTCTTTCAGATTACGGTTCCCGGTGTTAAAACCGACCTCGGTTCGGGCTTCCCGCTGCGGCTTTTTACTTTGAATATTTACCAGCCCGCCCGGCGAAGCGCCGCCGTAAAGCACCGATGAAGGCCCTTTCAGGATATCGACGCTGTCTATTAACAACGGATCGATGCGCGCCTTGGTGTTGCCGGTGACGTTATAGGGCAACTGCAGCCCGTTGTAGAACTCCTGGTCAACGGTAAAGCCACGAATTTTGTATTCGCTCATATAGGAGGTGTTACCCCGCACCTCGGTCGAGACGCCGGGAGCATAGCGCAGGATTTCGTTCACGGAGTTCGCGTGACGCTTTTCAATTTCAGGCGCCGAGAGCGTGTTGATGACCTGCGGCGTTTTACTTTCGGCAACGGCCGACTTTGTGGCGCTGTTCGTCCAGGCCGGCAGTGCGCTGCCCTGCTCTGAGCCCGTGACGACAATGGTGGATTCTTCGGCGAAAGCCTGGACCTGCAGTGCCAGCGTGACGGCACCCGCCAGGGCGCATAACGTAAAACGTGAGGAGTTCATAATGTCGTCTTGTTGTTAGATGCAATACGGAACGACAATTATTATCATTTAGATTAACAAATCAATACTCAGGCAAAAAAACGGCCCTCCGCAGAGAGCCATTTACGTCAATTTATGCTCGTCGCAGTAACCTGAATATGACCAGCACCACAATGGCACCCACGACAGCGACCAGAAAACTGTGCAGGTCGAAACCACTTATGTTGCCTCCAAAACCAAACATCGTCGCCAGCCAGCCGCCTACAACCGCACCAACGACCCCGAGTACGCAGGTCAAAATAAAGCCGCCGCCATCGTTTCCCGGCATGATCAGTTTAGCGATAGCGCCAGCAATAAGGCCAAAGATAATCCAGGCGATGATACCCATAGCAATGCCCTCTTGCAGATTAAACGCATGTGCAGAAAACCTTCTGCACAGCTAGCTTAAGTATAGGTCATCTCCGAAAAACCATTTTCAGCTCACCGACTTATCTTTGCTTAAACAGGCAAAAAAACTCACCGGTTTGTATTAAGTTTGAGGATGGATTGCCGATAACGCTAAGACAGTCCGTCATCAATCAAGGAGCCACCCGGCGTGAGTCATTACAGTGAGCAGTTCCTCAAGCAAAATCCGCTGGCTGTGTTAGGGGTATTACGCGACCTGCAAAAAGGCGAAGTGCCGCTGCGCATCAGCTGGTCAAATAATCAGTTTATCAGCAAGATCCTTGACGTCTCGCAGGAGCGGCTGGTTATTGACCTGGGCAGCCAGGAGTATGAAAACCGCGCGGCGCTGAAAGCAGAGAATATCGTCGTCATGGCCGAAACCCATGGGGCCAAAGTGGAGTTTGTCCTCCTGCGACTGGAAATGAGTGAATACCAGGGGCTCCCGGCTTTTGTTACCCCCCTTCCTGGCAACCTCTGGTTTGTCCAGCGTCGTGAATATTTCCGCATCAGCGCCCCGCTTCATCCTGCCTATTTTTGTAAGGCTAAAATGCCGGACAAAAAAGAGATCCGCTTCCGTCTCTTTGACCTGTCGCTGGGCGGAATGGGCGCGCTGATGGATACCCCTAAACCGGAGGGCCTGGTAGAAGGCATGCGGTTTACGCAAATTGAACTGGATATGGCGGGCTGGGGCCGTTTTTATTTCGATGCACAGCTGATTGCCATCAGCGAGCGCACGGTTGTGGACAGCAAAAATGAAACGATTACCTCGCCGCGGCTGAGCTTCCGTTTTCTGAACGTCGGTCCGGGCGCCGAGCGCGAGCTGCAGCGCATTATCTATTCGCTGGAGCGGGAAGCACGGGAACGTGCGAATAAGGTACTTTGAGAGAAGTCGGGCAGCGAACGCCGCCCGTTTGCGGCATTACATGGCATCCATCGCTTTCTGTACTTTCCAGATATAGCGAGGCGCCTGCGGTGCCGGATGATTTTTCGCCACATGCTCGACGAATTCATCTTTGTCCATGTCGTTGATCTCCTCGATCGCCTCTTTACGGTCAGAGGAGAAGGTTCTGAGCAGCGCCCCTGCGCCGTTCACGTACGAGACCACCAGCGCGTATTGCATCACTTCCGGATCCTCGATGCCCTTCAGCACGCCATGTTCCAGAATGCTCAGGTAAGCGGTCCCCATGGAGATGTTACGTTCCGGGTTCTTCAGCTCGCTGGTCGACGGCTGGCCGCTCCAGCCCATATAGCGGTAAACCTCTCTCCCCGCCGTTGAGGCTTTCAGCTGCATCAGACCCACCGCGTTGGATTTGCTGACAAGCGTGGGATTGCCGCCGGACTCCACCGCAATAATGGCGGTGATCAGACGCGGGCTGACGCCCCAGGCCTTTCCGGCTTGTTCACTGATCGGCATCCACTGCATGGCCCGTTTCACCGGCACTTCCGGGTTCCAGGGCGGGTTTTGATAATCACGTTTTGAACTACAGCCAGCCAGCAAAACAATCAAAAAAGCAAACCATCTCAATTTCACGTCATCTATCCTTATAGCCGGTCATCGCGGTGCGCCGCCCTTGAAGCAGGCAGCGTATACGCGGCATGATATAGACAATTAGTTTCTCATTCAGCAAGGAATTGCCATGTCTCAGTTTCATCTCATCGCGCCGTCGGGCTACTGCATTAACCAGGACGCGGCGCAGCGGGGCGTTCAGCGCTTACTGGAATCCGGCCACCAGGTAGAAAATCAGACAATTATCCCGCGCCGCCAGCAGCGTTTTGCAGGAACAGAAGCGCAGAGGCTGAATGATATCAATAGTCTGGTGAACCTGAAGGGCGAAAACCGAATAGTCCTTGCGGTGCGCGGCGGCTACGGTGCGAGCAGGCTGATGGAGAGCATCGACTGGCAGGGCCTGGCGCAGCGCCAGCAGCAGGATCCGCTGCTGATATGCGGCCACAGCGATTTCACCGCCATCCAGCTTGGTCTGCTGGCGCAGCATAACGTCATTACGTTTAGCGGCCCGATGCTGGCCGGTAACTTCGGCGCGCCGGAACTGGACGCGTTCACCGTGGAGCATTTCTGGCGCGCGCTGCGCAATCCCACCTACAGCGTCGAGTGGCAGGGGAATGGGCCGCACTGGGAATGTGAGGGCCAGCTGTGGGGCGGTAACCTGGCGATGCTGGTCTCGCTCATCGGCACGCCGTGGATGCCTCAAATCGAAGACGGCATTCTGGTGCTGGAAGATATCAACGAACACCCGTTCCGCGTCGAGCGCATGTTATTACAGCTTTATCATGCCGGTATTCTCGATCGCCAGTCCGCGATTGTGCTGGGCAGCTTCAGCGGCTCGGCCCCGAATGACTATGACGCGGGCTACTCCCTGGAAACGATGGTCGACTTCATCCGCTCGCGGCTGGATATTCCGGTTATCACCGGTCTGGATTTCGGCCATGAGCAGAAGACCGTTACCCTTGCGCTGGGCGCGCAGGCGACGCTTACACATGATGTTTCGGGCAGTCGGTTAACGATCGGCGGTCATCCAGTCATAAAAGCATAAAAAACCCCCTTAATAAAACGCTGTTACCGTTGTTAATATGTTAGGGTTTTAGTAACAGCGTTAACATTGAGGTGGGAGTAAGAGAACATTGGATGCCGCAGCGATAATCAGCCTTTTCATTTTGGGTTCTGTACTTGTAACCAGCAGTATTTTATTAAGTTCATTTTCATCGCGTCTCGGCATACCCATTCTTGTTATTTTCCTTGCCATCGGCATGCTGGCTGGCGTTGACGGCATCGGCGGTATCCCCTTCGATAACTATCCCTTCGCCTACATGGTGAGTAACCTCGCGCTGGCGGTGATCCTGCTCGACGGCGGGATGCGCACTCAGGCAAGCTCCTTCCGCGTGGCCCTGGGGCCTGCGCTGTCGCTGGCGACCGTCGGCGTGTTGATCACCTCCGGCCTCACCGGGATGATGGCCGCATGGCTTTTCCATCTCAATCTGATGGAAGGCTTGCTGATTGGCGCAATCGTTGGCTCTACCGATGCGGCGGCGGTCTTTTCCCTGCTTGGCGGTAAAGGGCTTAACGAACGCGTTGGCTCAACGCTTGAGATTGAATCCGGCAGTAACGATCCGATGGCGGTGTTCCTGACCATCACACTGATAGAGATGATTCAGCAGCACGAGACGGGCCTGAGCTGGATGTTTGCCTTACATATCCTGCAGCAGTTCGGGCTGGGGATTGTCATCGGCCTGGCGGGGGGATACCTGTTACAGCAGACGATCAACCGCATCTCGCTGCCCTCGGGACTTTACCCTCTGCTGGCGCTGAGCGGTGGGATCCTGATTTTTGCCGTCACCACCGCGCTGGATGGCAGCGGTATTCTTGCGGTTTACCTCTGCGGGTTCCTGATGGGCAACCGCCCTATTCGTAACCGTCACGCCATTTTGCAGAACTTCGACGGGCTGGCCTGGCTGGCGCAAATCGGCATGTTCCTGGTGCTGGGCCTGCTGGTGACGCCATCTGACCTGCTGCCGATTGCCGTTCCGGCGCTTCTGCTGTCGGCGTGGATGATCTTCTTCGCCCGTCCGCTGTCCGTGTTTGCGGGTCTGCTGCCGTTTCGCGGCTTTAACCTGCGCGAGCGCGTCTTTATCAGCTGGGTTGGCCTGCGCGGCGCGGTGCCGATTATTCTTGCGGTCTTCCCGATGATGGCCGGTCTGGATAACGCGCGGCTGTTCTTCAACGTGGCGTTCTTCGTGGTGCTGATTTCCCTGCTGTTCCAGGGAACCTCGCTCGGATGGGCGGCAAAAAAAGCCAAAGTGGTGGTGCCCCCCGTGGGCTGGCCGGTTTCGCGCGTGGGGCTGGATATTCATCCGGAAAACCCGTGGGAACAGTTCGTCTACCAGCTGAGCGCTGATAAATGGTGCGTGGGGGCCTCGCTGCGCGATCTGCATATGCCGGCCGAAACGCGCATTGCCGCCCTGTTCCGCGATAATGTCCTGCTGCACCCTACCGGCAGCACCCGCCTGCGCGAAGGGGATATTCTCTGCGTGATTGGCCGCGAGCGCGACCTGCCCGCGCTGGGCAAGCTGTTCAGCCAGTCGCCTCCCGTGGCGCTGGATCAGCGCTTCTTCGGCGACTTTATTCTGGAAGCCAGCGCAAAATTTGCAGATGTGGCGCTGATTTATGGCCTGGATGAAGGAGCTGAAGAGGGTGATAACCCGCAAACGCTGGGCGAAATCATCCAGCAGCGGCTTGGCGCTGCCCCGGTCGTGGGCGATCAGGTTGAGTTTGCCGGGATGATCTGGACGGTTGCCGAAAAAGAAGATAACGCGGTGCGGAAGGTCGGTTTGAGGCCGATGGAAGAGGACGCGGAGTAGCGTTTTTTTACCGGGTGGCGGCTTCGCGTCACCCGGCACACGTACAAGTTACACCGTCACAACCGGCACTCTCGGTGCCAGCGCACACATCAGTTCATAGCCAACCGTTCCCGCCGCGGCCGCCACGTCATCAATTTTGATTTCGTTGCCCCACAGCTCGACCGGAGAACCGATCCCTGCCTGCGGGCATGGCGTGAGGTCAACCGCCAGCATATCCATTGAGACCGTCCCTACCGTGCCCGTGCGAACGCCATCCACCCAGACCGGCGTACCGGTCGGCGCGATGCGCGGGTAGCCGTCGGCATAACCGCCCGCGACGATGCCGATACGCTGCTCGCCCTTCGCCCGGTAGCGGCTGCCGTAGCCTACCGTGTCGCCCGTCTTCAGCGTCTGCACGCCGATGATCTCGCTGCGCAGGGTCATAACCGGCTTCAGGCCGCTGTTGGCGATATCCTGCCACTGCCCTGAAGGAGACGCACCGTACAGAACGATCCCCGGACGTACCCAGTTATAGTGAGCTTCAGGATGCCACAGCGTGGCCGCCGAGTTTGACAGCGAGCGCGGGCAATCGAGCCCTTCTGCCGCCTGCTCAATGCGGACCATGGCATCCGCAATGCCGTCCGGTTTTTCCGCATCGGCAAAGTGCGCCATCAGCGTCATTTCGCCGACGTTTTTCAGAGCGCGCAGCTGCTGCCAGACCGTATGAACCCGCTCGGGCTGGAAGCCCAGGCGGTTCATGCCGCTGTTTACCTTGAGATAAATATCCAGCGGAGCGTGGAGCTTCGCATCCTGAATGGCTTTAATCTGCCAGTTGCTGTGCACGCTGGTGGTCAATCGGTACTTATCCAGCAGCGGCAGATCGTCCGCGTGGAAGAACCCCTCCAGCAGCAGAACAGGCCCTTTCCAGCCGCGCTCGCGCAGCAGGATGGCCTCTTCGATATTGAGTAACGCAAAGCCGTCGGTCGCGCCGAGCGCGCTCCAGATACGATCGATACCGTGGCCGTAGGCGTTCGCCTTGACGACCGACCAGACGCGCGAACCAGGTGCTGCCCGGCGAACAATTTGCAGGTTTTCCTTCAGGGCCTGCAGATCCAGCTGAGCCAGAACAGGACGGGACATGACAACTCCTTAGTTATGCGCGCCGTGCAGGTGCTGAGGACGCGCTGGCGTGAATCCTGATTGATAGCGCGCAGCACTTAAATCGTCAAACGGAATTGCCGGCGTGCGCCCGGAAATCAGGTCGCTCAGCAGCTGGCCCGATCCGCAGGCCATCGTCCAGCCGAGCGTGCCGTGTCCGGTATTGGTCCACAGGTTTTTGAACGGCGTGCGCCCGACAATCGGGGTGCCGTCCGGCGTCATCGGACGCAGGCCGGTCCAGAACGTCGCCTGCTCAACAAAACCACCGCGCGGGAAGAGATCGCCCACCACCATCTCCAGCGTTTCACGACGCGGCTGCAGCAGTTCGGTGTTAAAGCCGACAATCTCCGCCATGCCACCGACGCGAATACGGTTATCAAAGCGGGTAATGGCGATTTTGTAGGTTTCATCCAGGATGGTCGACACGGGCGCCCCACTCTCCTCTTTCACCGGGATGGTCAGCGAGTAGCCCTTCAGGGGGTAGACCGGAATATCAAGAATGCCTTTCAGCATGGCGGTGGAGTATGAGCCAAACGCCATCACGTAGGCGTCCGCCTTGATCACCTCGTCGCCGCACTTCACGCCGTAAATTTTTTCGCCTTCCGACAGCAATTTATCGACAGAGGTGTTGAAGCGGAACGTCACGCCTGCCTGCTCGCACATGTGCGCCAGACGCTGGGTAAAGAGCTGACAGTCGCCGGTTTCGTCGTTCGGCAGACGCAGACCGCCGGTCAGCTTGTGGGCCACTTCGGCCAGCGCGGGTTCAACCTGACCCAGCTGGCTGGCCTCCAGCAGCTGGTAAGGTACGCCGGCATCTTCCAGCACGGCGATATCGCGGGTGGCGTTTTCATACTGTTGTTCGGTGCGGAACAGCTGCAGCGTGCCGCCCTGACGGCCTTCGTACTCGATACCCGTCGAGGCGCGCAGGGCTTTGAGGCAGTCGCGACTGTATTCCGCCAGACGTACCATACGCCCTTTGTTTTCCATGTAATGGCGGGTGTCGCAGTTGCGCAGCATCTGCCACATCCACTTCAGCTGGAACTGCGTGCCGTCAAGGCTGATGGCCAGCGGCGCGTGGCGCTGGAACATCCATTTGATCGCCTTCAGCGGCACGCCCGGTGCCGCCCACGGGGCCGCATAGCCGGGAGAGATTTGACCGGCGTTTGCCGCGCTGGTTTCAAGCGCCGGGCCGGATTCACGATCGATAACGGTAACCTCATGTCCCGCCTGACTTAAATACCAGGCGCTGGTTACGCCAACGACACCACTTCCCAGTATGACAACACGCATAGCCACTCCATTATGAGCAAAAGAACAATCATCTAATTACAGATTGATAACCTAGTTGAAAATATTATTCAACATACGACTTTTTTATGGTGACTTACCTCACACATCCCCCAGCATCAGGGGACAGGGATAATTTGGGATCTCCTGCTGAGCTTTATTTTTAACCAGCATAAAATGCTGATGCACACCCTTTTTTTGCCGTATCAAAAACGAGAAATCGCAAAGAAAAAATTTCTGCGCCAGCACGCTTTTTAACACGTTGATCTATGCTTGAAAGGAGGCTCTCCAGACAGAGAGAGCACCCACAACGAGGGCGCGCTAATGGCTACTATTGATTCCCTGAACAAGGACAACACACGTCTGAGCGATGGACCCGACTGGACCTTCGAGCTGCTGGATGTCTACCTCGCCGAAATCGACCGGGTGGCAAAGCTGTATCGCCTGGATACCTATCCCCATCAGATTGAGGTGATCACCTCCGAACAGATGATGGACGCTTACTCCAGCGTCGGGATGCCGATCAACTATCCGCACTGGTCGTTTGGTAAAAAATTCATTGAAACGGAGCGGCTGTATAAGCACGGCCAGCAGGGGCTGGCGTATGAGATCGTCATTAACTCCAATCCGTGTATCGCCTATCTGATGGAAGAGAACACCATTACCATGCAGGCGCTGGTGATGGCGCACGCCTGCTACGGGCATAATTCCTTCTTTAAAAATAACTACCTGTTCCGCAGCTGGACGGACGCCAGCTCCATCGTTGATTACCTGATCTTCGCGCGTAAATACATTACCGACTGCGAAGAGCGCTACGGCGTGGACGAGGTGGAGAAGCTGCTCGACTCCTGCCACGCGCTAATGAACTACGGCGTGGACCGCTATAAACGCCCGCAGAAAATCTCTCTGCAGGAGGAGAAAGCCCGGCAGAAAAGCCGCGAGGAGTATCTTCAGAGCCAGGTGAACATGCTGTGGCGTACCCTGCCGAAGCGTGAGGAGGAAAAAACGATCGCCGAAGCGCGTCGTTATCCGTCCGAGCCGCAGGAAAACCTGCTCTATTTTATGGAGAAGAATGCCCCGCTGCTGGAGCCATGGCAGCGTGAGATATTGCGCATCGTGCGCAAGGTGAGCCAGTATTTCTATCCGCAGAAACAGACCCAGGTGATGAACGAAGGCTGGGCGACATTCTGGCACTACACCATTCTCAACCACCTGTATGACGAAGGGAAAGTCACCGAGCGTTTCATGATGGAATTTCTCCACAGCCATACTAACGTGGTGTTCCAGCCGCCCTACAACAGCCCGTGGTACAGCGGGATTAACCCGTATGCGCTGGGCTTTGCGATGTTCCAGGATATTAAACGCATCTGCCAGTCGCCGACGGAAGAGGACAAGTACTGGTTCCCGGATATCGCCGGCTCTGACTGGCTGGAAACGCTGCATTTTGCGATGCGCGACTTTAAGGATGAGAGCTTTATCAGCCAGTTTATGTCGCCGAAGATCATGCGTGATTTCCGCTTCTTCACCGTGCTGGACGATGACCGTAACAACTATCTGGAAATCTCGGCGATCCACAACGAGGAAGGCTACCGTGAGATCCGCTCTCGCCTCTCTTCCCAGTACAACCTGAGCAACCTTGAACCCAATATTCAGGTGTGGAACGTGGACCTGCGCGGCGACCGTTCCCTGACGCTGCGCTATATCCCGCATAACCGCGCGCCGCTCGATAAAGGACGTAAAGAGGTGCTGAAGCACGTGCACCGCCTGTGGGGCTTTGACGTGCAGCTGGAGCAGCAGAATGAAGACGGCAGCGTGGAGCTGCTGGATCGGTGCCCGGCGCGGTTGAATACCCTGTAGTGCAGCTTTTTTGCCCGGTGCCGCTGCGCTTATCGGGCCTACAAAACCCGTAGGTCGGGTAAGGCGTAGCCGCCACCCGACAAAAAAAACCTCTCGTATGAGAGGTTTTTTCTTTTAGCGGGTCTGAATCGCTAAATCGCCCGGCAGCGTTTTCTGCATACGGTGCCAGATTTCGCCGGAGTCGTGGCCGTAGCGGCGCACGGTTTCATAAACCTGATCGTGCAGGCCTTCTGTGCAGAGCTTGCTCAGCTTATGGTAGAAGCCCAGCGCCAGGCTGCGGGCTTCAGGATTGGCAAAATAGTGGCGACCAATGCGGGTATAGAGCCCTTTCATGCCGTTGAGGATCAGGCCGTAAACCGGGTTGCCGGAGGCAAACGCCAGGCCGCGGAACACGTTGTAATCGAGGGTGGCAAAGGCATCGGCGTGATCTTCAACTTCATTCGCGCTGGCCAGCACCGCAAGCGCATCCTCCGGATGCTGACGGAAAGCGGTACGAATAAAGATAGTCGCGATGTTGGTGCGCACGGAGAGCAGATTATCAATCAGCTGCGGCACGCTTTCGTGGTCGAGGCGCGCCAGTGTTTCAAGAATGTTCAGCCCCGAGGTTTCCCAGAAGTTATTTACCTTTGTTGGCTTGCCGTGCTGGATCGTCAACCATCCATCACGCGCCAGTCGCTGAAGCACTTCACGCAGCGTGGTGCGAGTGACGCCAATCAGTTCAGAGAGTTCGCGTTCAGCCGGAAGAATGGACCCCGCAGGGAAACGATTATTCCAGATGCTTTCAATGATGTACTCTTCCGCGAAACCCGCCGGGCTCTGCGCCTTAATGACCATAGTGAGATTTCCATTACACAGCTTTTGCAAATTGGACTCATCATACCAGAGGCGCGCAGCGGCAGGTAGCGCGGCAAAGTGAGAAAAGGGGATCGCCGTTTCATTTTTGTGAAATTTACAATGCGGGCTTATCCGCCTCCGGGCCGCGATTTTTGCGTATACTGATGTTTTGTATTACTTGACGGGAAGGACGTCTGTTGTGGAAATTTCTTTTGGGCGCGCGCTATGGCGCAATTTTTTAGGTCATTCTCCTGACTGGTACAAACTGATACTGCTGGTTTTCCTGGTCGTTAATCCCCTCATTTTTAGTGTGGATCCGTTTATCGCCGGGTGGCTGCTGGTGGCGGAGTTTATCTTCACCCTGGCAATGGCACTGAAGTGCTATCCCCTGCTGCCCGGCGGTTTGCTGGCGTTTGAGGCCGTGGTCATCGGCATGACGTCAGCAGAGCATGTCAAAGCAGAGCTGGCCTCCAATCTTGAAGTGCTCCTGCTGCTTATTTTTATGGTGGCCGGTATCTATTTTATGAAACAGCTGCTGCTGTTTATCTTCACCCGCCTGCTGCTGAGCATTCCGTCAAAAACCATCCTCTCGCTGGCGTTTTGCCTTGCCGCCGCCTTTCTGTCGGCCTTCCTGGATGCGCTCACCGTCGTCGCGGTGGTGATCAGCGTCGCCGTTGGATTTTACGGCATTTATCACCGCGTGGCCTCTTCTCGCCCGAGTGATGATTTGCAGGACGATAGCCACGTCGAGGCGCATAACCGCGACGTGCTGGAACAGTTCCGCGCATTTCTGCGCAGCCTGATGATGCACGCGGGGGTCGGTACGGCGCTGGGCGGCGTGATGACCATGGTGGGCGAGCCGCAAAACCTGATCATCGCGAAAGCGGCAGAATGGCATTTTGGCGAATTTTTCCTGCGCATGGCCCCCGTCAGCGTGCCTGTGCTGGTCTGCGGGTTAGCAACCTGCATTCTTGTCGAAAAATTCAGGCTGTTCGGCTACGGCGCACAGTTGCCTGAGCCGGTCCGCAACGAACTGCATAAATTTGACGAGCAGAGCCGCAAACAGCGCACGCGCCAGGAGACGCTGCGTCTGATTGCGCAGGGGATCATCGGCATCTGGCTTATCGCCGCGCTGGCGTTGCATCTTGCCGAAGTCGGGTTGATTGGCCTCTCCGTCATTATTCTTGCGACCACCTTTAGCGGGGTAACGGACGAACATGCTATCGGCAAAGCCTTTACCGAAGCCCTGCCGTTTACCGCGCTGCTGGCGGTCTTCTTCGCGGTCGTGGCGGTGATTATTGACCAACACCTTTTCGCACCGATTATCGCATTTGTGCTCCAGGCCTCGCCGGACTCGCAGCTTACGCTGTTCTATTTATTTAACGGGCTGTTGTCCTCTATTTCCGATAACGTCTTTGTCGGGACGGTGTACATCAATGAGGCCAAAGCGGCGATGGAGCAAGGTATTGTCAGCACCGGGCAATTTGAACTGCTGGCGGTGGCCATTAACACCGGAACAAATCTGCCCTCCGTTGCAACACCGAACGGCCAGGCGGCATTTCTTTTCCTGCTGACCTCGGCACTGGCGCCACTCATACGACTTTCTTATGGGAGAATGGTCTGGATGGCGCTGCCATACACGCTGGTGCTTACCGCTGTTGGTTTGCTGTGCATCAAAATTACTCTTGTTCCCTGTACGCAATGGCTGCTACAAGCGGGTATACTTGCGGCGCATTAAAATTCGTTTACACTGCGCTTTCTAAGCATGTTCCAGGGAAATGATTATGTTGAGATTTTTAAACCAGTGCTCCCGCGGTCGCGGAGCGTGGTTGTTGATGGCCCTGACCGCCTTTGCGCTGGAAATGGTTGCGCTGTGGTTCCAGCACGTAATGGGACTCAAGCCCTGCGTGCTCTGCATCTATGAGCGCTGCGCACTGTTCGGCATTATGGGGGCAGGCCTGGTGGGTGCGATTGCCCCGAAAACGCCGCTGCGCTATGTGGGTATTGCAATCTGGCTGTACAGCGCCTGGAAAGGGATTGAGCTTTCCTGGCAGCACACCATGATGCAGCTGCATCCGTCACCGTTTATGACCTGTGATTTCGCCGCCCGCTTCCCGAGCTGGCTGCCGTTGGATAAGTGGCTGCCGCAGGTGTTCGTCGCATCCGGTGACTGCTCCGTACGTCAGTGGGAATTCCTGACGCTGGAGATGCCGCAGTGGCTGGTGGGGATTTTTGTGGCCTACTTCGTGGTGGCGCTGCTGGTGCTGATCGCTCAGCCGTTCAAACCGAAGAAACGCGATTTGTTTGGAAGGTAAAAGCAAAAACCCGCCTCGGCGGGTTTTTTATTCTCACCGATTCGGGTGATTCATAATGTGGTCTTCCCAGTCCCGCACCTCAGACTCTTTCACCGCAATGTGGCGCACAGAGATACGCTCGCCGTGCATCGCCGCTTTTGAACCGGTCAGTAGCGGATGCCATTTCGGCAGATCTTTTCCTTCCGCCAGCAGACGATACGCGCAGGTATGCGGTAACCACTCAAAAGTCGGCAGATTTTCACGGGTTAACTTGATGCAGTCCGGCTCGTACTCGAAGCGGCGTTCGTAATTGCGGCACTGGCAGGTTTTAATGTTCAACTGCTTGCAGGCAACGTTGGTGAAATAGATCTCGTCGGAGTCCTCATCCATCAGCTTATGCAGGCAGCACTGACCGCAGCCGTCGCACAGGGATTCCCATTCCGCGTCGGTCATGTCGTCAAGAGTTTTGCTTTGCCAGAAAGGGATGTCGTTCATCAGGATGTCCACACGTCAAAAGAAAGCGCACCTTATAACGAGTCTGGCACGCTGTTGCAAGTTTTGCCGCCCTCTTCAGGCGGCAAAATGCGGTTACAGCACGCGGGTTTTTAGCGACAGGCCGTTAAAACCGACCTCAAGCTCATCCCCGCTGGCGAGCGGGCCCACGCCTTCCGGCGTGCCGGTGAGGATCACATCGCCCGGCTTCAGGGTAAAGAAACGGCTCATGTAGGCGATCAGCGGCACAATCTTGTGGATCATGTCCGCCGTAGTGCCCTGCTGGCGGACCTCGCCATTCACCTTCAGGCTGAGCGGGGTGTCCTGCGGATCGTTGGTAAATTCACTCACCGGAACGAATCCTGAAATCGGACATGCGTTATCAAAGCCTTTGGCTTTTTCCCACGGCTGCCCCGCTTTCTTCATTTTGCCCTGCACGTCACGCAGGGTCAGATCCAGCGCCACGCCGTAACCGGCAATCGCTTTCTCGACATGCTCTTCGGAAGCCTGGCGCAGCGTCGCGCCGATCAGCACAGCAAGCTCCACTTCGTGATGCACCGACCCCAGCCCCTGCGGCAGCGCCAGCGGCTGGCGGATGTCGCACAGTGCCGTCTCGGGCTTAATAAACAGGACCGGCTCTTCTGGCGTTGCGCTGCCCATCTCCTGAATATGCTTAGCATAGTTGCTGCCCACGCAGACCACTTTGCTGACGGGATAATCCAGTAATGCACCTTGCCAGTTATGATGTTGATACATGCTCGACCCCTAATCGGTTGATGTGTTATGCCCGAAAACAGCTGAGGCTATTTTTTCCCGTTCGCCTCAAGATGCTGTTTTAATAAATTCTCAGGCGGCGGTGGAAGCTGTAAATAATAGCCCTGCTCGGCTAATGCCGTTTTCACTTTTTCCAGATCGGCATTCACCAGTTTCTTACGGCCGTCCAGCGGCAGCAGCATCGCCAGCTGTGGTCGGCCAAAGTTCTTCATTAATTCTTCCGGCACGCGTGAAAAATCGTCTTTCTTTTCGACATAAAGATAGGTCTGGTCACGGCTTGTACTTCTGTAGATCACACAAAACATGTTTTTACTCTGAATTAATGGGTGGTTGCTTGCCTCAATATACTCCTGACTATAACATGCCTGATACTCTTCGGAATATCGCAGCGAATGGCTGCGGTTAATAGCAAATTGAGTAAGGCCAGGATGTCAAACACGCCCATCGAGCTTAAAGGCAGTAGCTTCACCTTATCAGTGGTACATTTGCATGATGCAAAACCCGAGGTTATTCGTCAGGCGTTAGAAGACAAAATCGCCCAGGCTCCCGCCTTTCTGAAGCACGCCCCTGTTGTTATCAACGTC
The DNA here is from genome assembly GCF_058354905.1 of Enterobacter sp. ECC_219_Taxon_10. Lineage (NCBI taxonomy): Bacteria > Pseudomonadati > Pseudomonadota > Gammaproteobacteria > Enterobacterales > Enterobacteriaceae > Enterobacter > Enterobacter sp. ECC_219_Taxon_10. The sequence goes on from NZ_CM178005.1 coordinate 2,870,880, forward strand.
AGCGGTCTTGAGGCGCCGGTGAACTGGAAACTTCTCCAGCAGGCGGTCTCCTCAACCGGGCTGCGTATTGTCGGCATCAGCGGCTGCAAAGATACCGAGCTGAAAGCAGAAATTGAGCGCGCGGGGCTGCCGCTTCTTAATGAAGGCAAAGAAAAAGCCCCACGTGCAGCACCTGCTGCCGTGCAAACGCCCCCTCCTGCGGCGCAAAACGTTACCGCTCTCACAAAAACGCGAATGATTGATGTGCCGGTTCGTTCCGGTCAGCGCATTTATGCACCAAACTGTGATCTGATTGTTACAAGCCACGTCAGCGCTGGCGCAGAGCTGATTGCAGATGGCAATATTCACGTATACGGTATGATGCGTGGACGTGCGCTCGCAGGCGCAAGTGGCGATCGGGACGCGCAAATATTTTGTACTCACCTGACGGCGGAACTGGTGTCCATCGCAGGTGAATATTGGCTGAGCGACAAGATCCCAGCCGAATTTTATGGCAAAGCGGCTCGCCTGCTTCTGGCAGACGACGCGTTGACCGTTCAACCGTTGAATTGATCCCTTTTTAACAAGGAATTTCTATGGCACGCATTATTGTTGTTACTTCGGGTAAAGGAGGCGTTGGCAAGACCACCTCCAGCGCGGCCATCGCTACTGGTTTGGCCCAGAAGGGAAAGAAAACCGTCGTTATCGACTTCGATATCGGTCTGCGTAACCTCGACCTCATCATGGGATGCGAGCGTCGCGTCGTGTATGACTTCGTGAACGTCATTCAGGGCGATGCCACGCTGAACCAGGCGCTGATTAAAGACAAGCGCACCGAGAACCTCTATATCCTTCCGGCCTCTCAGACGCGTGACAAAGACGCCCTGACCCGTGAAGGGGTGGAAAAGGTGCTCGACGAGCTGAAAAAAATGGAGTTCGACTTCATTGTCTGCGACTCCCCTGCCGGCATCGAGACCGGTGCCCTGATGGCGCTCTACTTCGCTGACGAAGCGATTATCACCACCAACCCTGAAGTCTCCTCCGTGCGTGACTCAGACCGTATTCTCGGCATCCTCGCCTCCAAATCCCGTCGTGCGGAAAATGGCGAGGATCCGATTAAAGAGCACCTGCTGCTGACCCGCTATAACCCGGGTCGCGTAAACAAAGGTGACATGCTGAGCATGGAAGACGTGCTGGAGATCCTGCGCATTAAACTGGTTGGCGTCATCCCGGAAGATCAGTCCGTGCTGCGCGCGTCTAACCAGGGCGAGCCCGTGATCCTTGATACAATGGCAGATGCAGGTAAAGCGTATGCGGATACCGTTGACCGTCTGCTGGGAGAAGAACGTCCTTTCCGCTTCATTGAAGAAGAGAAGAAAGGTTTCCTCAAACGCCTGTTCGGAGGATAAGTTATGGCATTACTGGACTTTTTTCTCTCGCGGAAAAAGAACACCGCCAACATCGCAAAAGAACGTCTGCAAATTATCGTTGCGGAGCGTCGTCGTAGCGACGCCGAGCCTCACTACCTGCCGCAGCTGCGCAAAGACATCCTGGAAGTGATCTGTAAGTATGTACAGATTGACCCGGAGATGGTGACGGTGCAACTGGAGCAAAAAGACGGGGATATTTCGATACTGGAGCTGAACGTGACGCTACCGGAAGCGGAAGAGTCGCGTTAAACCGTTTGTGGTTTTGTAGGCCGGGCAAGCGTAGCGCCGCCCGGCAATCTCCCCGGTGGCGCTACGCTTACCGGGGCTACAATTCTTTAGCGTGGGTATGCTTCCAGCAGCGTATTCAGGCGATCGGCCATCAATTCCCCGCGCCAGCCCGCCATCAGTTCCGGCACGCCATTCTGCGGTTTTAGCTTCCAGTGCCAGTTCAGCAGCTGGTTAATCTGCCTGCGTGACGCCAGCAGTTCTGCACTCAGTTTGCTTTCCGTTGCGGCATCCTGCACCAGCACTTTGATATCCTTAAACGCTTTGCGGTAGCCCGGCATATCCATCAGATTCAGCAACGGCTCAGGCAGCGCCTCTTCCGGAAGCTCCTGCGCTTTGGCGACGAGGGCCAGCAGGGTTTTACCGTGGAAGCGGATCTCGCTCCCCGAAAGCCCGATGCTGTCCAGTTCGCCCAGGCTGCCCGGCATATAGCGTGCGACCGCCCAGAGATGCTCTTCGCGAACCACGAAGTTAACAGCCAAATCGCGTTCGCGCGCTTTGCGTAAGCGCCAGTCGGCTAACAGTTGGAGGCACGCCAGCTGACGCGTACGCAGCTGCCAGGCGTTGCTGATGTCGCGCCAGGCTTCTTTCGGATCAACCACTTCCTGACGACGCTGCTGTGTCATACGGCACTCGTCCAGCGCGGCTGACAGCCAGCCGGAGGCTTCCGCCTCTTTCATCAGCTGTCCGGCAATCGGCAGCAGGTAAAACACGTCTGCCGCCGCATATTCCAGCTGGCGCTCGGTAAGCGGACGCGCCAGCCAGTCGGTACGGGATTCACTTTTATCCAGCGTCAGGCCCGTGTACTCCTCCACCATGGCGGCAAATCCCCACGACAGCGGACGACCGCTGAACGCCGCAAGGATCTGCGTATCAATCAGCGGCTGAGGCATGATGCCAAAGGTATTCAGAAAGACTTCCAGATCTTCACTGCCCGCGTGCAGGTATTTCGTTACCGCAGTATCCAGCAGCAGGTCACGCATCGGCGCCCAGTCGGTAATGCCGAGAGGGTCGATCAGCGAGACGTGCTTACCGTCGTATATCTGAATCAAACCCAGCTGTGGATAATAGGTGCGAGTACGGACAAACTCGGTATCCAGAGCGATGGCAGGAAAGTCGCGCGTTACTTCGCAGAGCGAAGCCAGCTCGTCGTTGGTCGTGATCATCTGGTAATTCAAATCGGATTCTCTTTTGTTTGCGCCCATAAAAAACGCCGGCTTAACCGGCGTCTGGGCGATTAACGTGAAGCTCAGGCCTTATTGTCTACTTTGGCACGGGCTTCGTCACGTAATTCTCGTCGTAATATCTTCCCGACGTTGGATTTCGGCAGCTCATCGCGGAATTCCACCAGCTTCGGTACTTTATAGCCCGTCAGCTGACGACGACAAAACGTTATCAGCGCTTCCTCGGTAAGAGAAGGATCTTTCTTGACCACAAAAATCTTCACCGCTTCACCGCTGCTGCCGGAAGGGACGCCGACTGCCGCCACTTCCAGCACGCCGCTGTGCTGCATCACCACGTCTTCGATTTCGTTCGGGTAGACGTTGAAGCCGGAGACCAGGATCATATCTTTTTTGCGATCGACGATGCGCAGGAAGCCTTCGTCATCCATCACCGCAATATCGCCGGTGTGCAGCCAGCCGTCTTTGAGGATCTCGTCGGTCGCATCAGGGCGCTGCCAGTAACCCAGCATCACCTGAGGCCCTCTGACGCACAGCTCGCCTGGCTCACCGTGCGGCACTTCGTTACCCTCATCATCCACCAGCTTTGCTTCCGTGGACGGCACCGGCAGGCCGATGCTGCCGCTGTGGTAGTCGATATCGTGCGGGTTGACGCTCACCAGCGGCGCGCACTCCGTCAGGCCATAGCCTTCCAGCAGATATTGCCCGGTTAACTTCACCCAGCGCTCGGCCACCGCCTGCTGAACCGGCATGCCGCCGCCCGCAGAGAGATGCAGCGTGGAGAAATCGAGCTGCTGGAACTCTTTGTTGTTGAGCAGCGCGTTGAACAGGGTGTTCACCCCGGTCATGGCGGTGAACGGATATTTCGCCAGCTCCTTCACCAGCCCCGGGATATCGCGCGGGTTGGTGATCAGTACGTTTTGCCCGCCCAGTTCAATAAACAGCAGGCAGTTCATGGTCAGCGCGAAAATGTGATACAGCGGCAGCGCGGTGATCACCAGCTCTTTGCCCGGATGGAGCAGCGGCCCGTAGGTGGCATTGACCTGCTCAAGGTTCGCCAGCATGTTGCGATGTGTAAGCATCGCCCCTTTGGCCACGCCGGTTGTGCCGCCCGTGTATTGCAAGAAGGCCAGGTCTTCTGAGACCACTTCCGGCTTGACGTACTGCATGCGATAGCCCGCATGCAGCGCGCGGCGGAAAGAGATAGCGTCCGGAAGATGGTATTTGGGCACCAGACGTTTGACGTATTTAACGACAAAGTTAACCAGCGTCCCTTTGGCGGTGGAAAGCTGATCGCCCATGCGCGTCAGGATGACGTGCTTCACCTGGGTTTTGTCGACCACTTTTTCCAGGGTATGGGCAAAGTTAGAAACAATCACAATCGCCACCGCCCCGCTGTCGTTCAGCTGGTGTTCCAGCTCGCGCGGCGTATAAAGCGGGTTGACGTTGACGACAATCATCCCGGCACGCAGGATGCCGAACAGCGCCACCGGGTATTGCAGCAGGTTCGGCATCATCAGCGCGACGCGATCCCCTTTTTGCAGCCCAAGCCCTTCCTGCAGATAAGCCGCAAACGCCCGGCTACGCTCCTCAAGCTTACGGAACGTCATCACCTCGCCCATATTCACAAACGCGGGCTGGTCTGCGTAACGTCTTACCGAGTGCTCAAATAATTCAACCAGGGATTGATAACGGTCAGGATTGATCTCCGCAGGCACATCTGCGGGATAACGGTTAAGCCAAACCTTTTTCAATGCATCACCTCTGAAATGAGTGTTCGTCGTCATCACAGCCCCGATAATAAACAGTTTGTTAACATTATATTAACTCAGCGTACCAGTTTATTAATTGTTCAGATTGCAGGTTGCGAAGCGCGTCACTCTTTTTTTTCGTTTTATCCGTAAAAAAACAGAGACAGCGGCTGAGCCGCTGTCTCTTTCCTAATAATAACAGTAAGTTACTCAGTTACGATCGTTTGCACCTGTGCAGGGCCCGGGTTATACCATCCCCATCCCGGATAACCGTAACGATAAGGATGTGGACCCCACATCCACGGATCGATTGGCTGAGGCGGCATCACCACCTGCTGTGCGAGCCGCCAGCGCTTATAGCCGTTCACCTGCATGGTCATAAATTTGTACGGCGTGTTGCCGATTTTGCCCTGCACCGAACCGGTAATCGGTCCGACGACGGTCACCAGCTGTCCGCGAAAATCGACCGGATCGAGGAAGCCATTCACGTCAGCATAGATACGCCCGCGAGAGGCTTCACCGAGGACGGGCCGCGCGCCGCTGTCGAGAGGTACGGTGGCGATTTCCAGACGGGTTTTCCCCTGCTGGTTCTGCACCTCGATCACTTTCCCGCCAAAGCGGGCTTCCTGGCCGACGTAAAGCTCGGGCGCATTCATCACCCGAACCAGATCCTGCTGTGGCGTCGGGCTGCTGCCCTTGATCGCATCAGGTACGGTTACGCAACCGCTCAGTGCTATGGCAACCGCGCCTGCCATAAAAAGGCGTACTACTTTAGTCTGAACCGCCATGATGCGACTCCTTTTTCTCAGTTCCTGTTACTGAGATTCACTCGCGGCCCGGAAGTTTCTTCCACGCGACGGTGTTTCGCAAATAAACCGGCTCCGCATGTTCAACGGCAACGGTTTTTCCTTCCGCAAGCAGCTGACGGGCAATCGGGAGCATATCTTCTGCCGCTGGCAGGAGCATGTTGCCGTCCACCAGCGTCACGCCTGTGCCGCTCGCCATCTCCGGCCACGCCGGCCAGCCCGTGCCGACCGTCGCCCACTCGCCGGACAGCTGCTTCAGGCGTTCAGTCACGGCTTCAGGCTTAAGCACCGCTTCCGTCTCTTCGCCGTGCCAGACGCCGTTTTCATCGCGGGTATATTCCGCCCAGTAAACTTCGCCCATGCGGGCATCAATAGCGGCGAGCACGCGGGTCGCGCCCGTCATGCGCCAGGCCCCCTGCGCCATCGTGGCGAGCGTAGAGACGCCGATCATCGGCAGTTCAGCGCCGAGCGCGAGCCCCTGCGCAATACCAATGCCAATACGTACGCCCGTAAAGCTGCCGGGACCGCGGCCAAAGGCCAGGGCATCGAGGTCGGTTAAGGCGGTATTGCCCTGGGTTAAAATGGCTTTTACCAGGGGCAGAATACGCTGGGTGTGTTCCCGGGGACACTCTTCGAAATGGGCAGAAACAGCACCGTCGTTCAACAGAGCAACAGAGCAAGCCTCTGTCGCGGTATCAATAGCCAGAATTCGCATCAGTCGTCGCGCTCTCGCAAGGGTCAGTCACAAAATGGCGCGCATCTTAGCACACTCCGGGACGAATTACTCCGCCGTTGGGTTTGCCAGAAAGCGCACCGCGCGTTTAATGTCCCGCGTACGCGGGGCGGGCGGCAGGCTGGCGAGGAAGGTCGCACCGTAAGGACGCATAACCAGCCGGTTATCACAAATGACCAGCACGCCGCGATCGGTGACGTCGCGGATCAGGCGCCCTACCCCTTGCTTCAGGGTAATGACCGCATCCGGTAGCTGAACCTCGTCAAACGGATCGCCCCCGCGCAGGCGGCAGTCCTCCATCCGCGCTTTGAGCAGCGGATCGTCCGGCGACGTGAACGGCAGCTTATCGATGATCACCAGCGAGAGCGTGTCGCCGCGCACGTCCACCCCTTCCCAGAAGCTGCTGGTCGCCACCAGCAGGGCGTTACCGGCGCTGACAAACTGCTGGAGCAGCTGCCCTTTGCTGGTTTCCCCCTGCAGCAAAACCGGCAGGGTCATGGTGGCGCGAAACTGCTCGGCGAGGTCGCGCATCATGGCGTGTGAAGTGCAGAGCATAAAGCAGCGCCCGTTGTTGGCCTCAATCATCGGCTTGAGCATCGCCGCGAGAAGCCGCGCCGCACCCGGCTGGTTCGGCAGCGGCAGATTGCGCGGCACGCACAGCAGCGCCTGCTTTTCGTAATCAAACGGGCTGGGCAGCAGCAGTGATTCCGCCTGCTCAATGCCGAGGCGCTCGGTGAAGTGGTGCAGATCGTCATTGACCGACAGGGTGGCGGAGGTGAAGATCCAGCTTCCCGGCTTCTGCGCCATCACCTCTTTGAATTTATCGGCCACCGTCAGCGGCGTGAGCGCCAGGGTAAAGTGGCGCGAGGTACATTCGTACCAGTAGCTGTACCCAGGCTGATTGATCTCTTTCAGCCGTTTCAACCGACCGCGATACAGTGTGGCGCGCTCGAAGGCGGCGTCAAGCAGCGCCGAGCGTCCGAGGGACAGCTTCGCCACGTCGTAGCATAGTTCCAGGGCATCATCGAGCAGCAGCAGCGCGCGCTGGATATTTTTGTCCGCCAGCAGCTCGCGCAGGTTGCCGCGATAGCCCGGCTCGCCAAGCTGTAAGCGGAAATCCTGCGCGCTTTGTGCCAGGCGGTCGGCGCACTTCTGCAACTGCTGGGTATCTTTGAGTTCGGTCCGGTAGGCAATGGTGAAATCTTTTGCCAGATCCTGAAGCTGGCGGCTGGAAAGCGACTGGCCGAAATACTGGCTGGCGATATCCGGAAGCTGATGGGCTTCATCGAAGATCATCACATCCGCCTCCGGGATCAGCTCGCCAAAACCGCTGTCCTTAACCACCATGTCCGCGAGGAACAGGTGGTGGTTCACCACCACAACGTCTGCATCCATCGCGGTTTTACGCGCTTTCACCACAAAGCAGTCTTTATACAGCGGGCAGTCGCTGCCGAGGCAGTTGTCGTTGGTGCTGGTTACCAGCGGCCAGGCCGGGGAATCTTCCGGCACGCTCGCGCAGGTGCTGATATCGCCCTCTTCGGTCTGGTTCGCCCAGGCACGCAGAATAATGACGTCGCTCAGGGTTTGTACCGGCAGATCGCCACCCGCCAGCGCCTGCTGTTCAAGTCGCTCCAGGCAAAGGTAGTTTGAGCGCCCTTTCAGCAGTGCCAGGCGTCCTTTGTATTTCAGCGCTTTTGCTACGGTAGGCAGATCGCGGCTGTAGAGCTGATCCTGCAGCGCTTTCGATCCGGTGGAAATAATCACCTTCTTTTTCGCGCGCAGCGCAGGCGCAAGGTAAGCATAGGTTTTACCCGTGCCGGTTCCGGCCTCGACCACCAGCGGCTGAGCCTTATCGATGGCGCGTGCAACGGCGTGCGCCATCTGACGCTGAGGCTCACGGGGCTTGAAGCCGGGGATCGCCTGCGCTAATTGACCTTCAGGGGAAAAATCGTCTGCCACGTTGCTCTCTCACTGTATTTTTGCACAGGGATTATGTCAGCCCATTCTCTCCTGTGCCACCCCAAATAGTGACGACAGTGGAACAATATGGCAGTCTTGCCGCCTGACGACGAAAAATAACGAGGAAACGTTTATGACAATTGTGCGCATTGATGCCGAAGCCCGCTGGTCTGATGTGGTGATCCATAACCAGACGCTCTACTACACCGGCGTACCCGCTAACCTGGACGCGGACGCGTTCGAACAAACGGCTAATACCCTGGCGCAGATTGATGCCGTGCTGGAAAAACAGGGCAGCGACAAATCCCGGATTCTGGATGCGACCATTTTCCTGGCCAATAAAGATGATTTCGCGGCGATGAACAAAGCCTGGGATGCATGGGTAGTGGCGGGGCACGCCCCCGTACGCTGCACCGTACAGGCCACGTTGATGAAACCGGAATATAAGGTTGAGATTAAGATTATCGCGGCAGTTTAAGCCCGATTACTCTTCATCTTCATCCTCGAAACGCGCCACGATCCGCTCGCCGGTATGCGTGGCGCGCAGTTCTTCCGCCACCTGGGAAATCGCCTGTCCGCTGCTCATCCCCTGGGACATCAGTTCCTGGATTCGCTCAACCGCTTTCTGCTGCTGTTCATGGCTCAGAGAAGGTAAACCTGCAAACATCGTCAACTCCTGCTAAATTATTCGCGCTAATTATTTCACGCTGCCCGGTAGTATGCCACACATGAACATGCGCTTCCCCACTGTTATTACCTTGCCCTGGCGTGCAGACGCCGCTGAATTCTGGTTTGCCCGCCTGAGCCATCGTCCGTTTGCGATGCTGCTGCATTCCGGTCATGCGGACCACCCCTATAGCCGCTTCGATATTCTGGTGGCCGATCCGGTGAAGACGCTGACAACCGACGATCTGTCGACGACGGACGATCCGCTGGTGCAGCTTCAGCAAGCCATTAACGCACTGGGCTTATCCGCTACCCCTAACCTGGACCTGCCTTTCCAGGGCGGTGCGCTGGGCCTGTTTGGCTACGATTTGGGTCGCCGCTTCGAAACGCTGCCGGAGCATGCGCAGGCGGATATTTCCCTGCCGGACATGGCCGTGGGGCTGTACGACTGGGCGTTAATTGTCGATCACCAGAAAAAAACGGTCTCCCTGCTGAGCCATCAAGACGTGCAGGCGCGTCTGGCCTGGCTTGAGGCGCAGCAGCCTGCCCCAGCCGAGGCGTTTACCCTGACCTCCGGCTGGCGCTCGAACATGACCTCAGCGGAATACGCCGAAAAATTCGCGCGCGTTCAGTCGTATCTGCAAAGCGGCGACTGCTATCAGGTTAACCTCGCCCAGCGTTTTCAGGCGACGTATCAGGGGGACGAGTGGCAGGCCTTTATCCGTCTCAATGCCAGCAACAGGGCGCCGTTCAGCGCGTTCGTACGTCTGGAACAGGGGGCGGTCCTTAGCCTGTCGCCGGAGCGCTTTATTCATCTCGCGGAGGGCATGATTCAAACCCGCCCGATTAAAGGCACGCTACCGCGTCTTGCCGACCCTGATGCCGATCGCCGGCAGGCGGAAAAACTCGCCGCATCACCGAAAGATCGTGCCGAAAACCTGATGATTGTCGACCTGATGCGTAACGATATTGGCCGGGTCGCCGAGCCAGGCAGCGTGCGCGTGCCGGAACTGTTCGTCGTCGAGCCTTTCCCGGCGGTGCATCATCTGGTCAGTACCATTACCGCGCGTCTGCCCGCCTCTCGCACCGCCTGCGATCTGCTCCGCGCCGCATTTCCGGGCGGCTCCATCACCGGCGCGCCAAAAATTCGCGCCATGGAAATCATCGACGAGCTGGAACCGCACCGCCGCAACGCCTGGTGCGGCAGCATCGGCTATATCAGCCTGTGCGGCACCATGGATACCAGCATTACCATTCGCACGCTGACGGCCTGCGGCGGCAATCTGTACTGCTCTGCGGGCGGCGGCATTGTGGCGGACAGCCAGGTCGAGGCGGAATATCAGGAAACCTTTGATAAGGTGAACCGTATCCTGAAACAACTGGAGAACTAACGGTGGAGAAAGAGAACCTGACGCTGGATGATTTTCTGTCGCGCTTTCAGCTGTTGCGGCCACAGGTCAACCGCGAGGCGCTGAATCAGCGCCAGGCGGCGGTGCTGATCCCGGTGGTGCGTCGGGAACAGCCAGGCCTGCTGCTTACGCAGCGCTCGCCGCATATGCGCAAACATGCCGGTCAGGTGGCCTTCCCGGGAGGCGCGGTGGACAGCACCGATGCGTCGCTGATTGCCGCCGCGCTGCGGGAAGCGCAGGAAGAGGTGGCTATTCCTCCTGAAAAGGTCGAGGTCATCGGCGTGCTGCCGCCGGTCGACAGCGTCACCGGCTTTCAGGTCACACCCGTGGTCGGCATTATCCCGCCTGGCCTGCAGTATCACGCCAGCGTCAACGAAGTCTCGGCGGTGTTTGAAATGCCGCTTGAAGAGGCGCTCCGGCTAAGTCGCTATCATCCGCTGGATATCCATCGCCGGGGGCATGACCATCGGGTCTGGTTGTCCTGGTATCAGCATTATTTTGTCTGGGGCATGACGGCGGGCATTATTCGTGAACTGGCGCTGCAAATCGGCCTGAAGCCTTGACTATACTTTACATTCCATCCTTTTTTGCAGGTTTGCGATCCGCGTCGCGCTATTAGCAAAACCCATCGTCAACCATTAGTTTAATTCATGTGAATAGTTAAGCCGAGGTCGGTGTTCCCTCTTACACTATGCGCAGTTATAACATCGTTACTGGAACCCCGGTAACCCTGTCAGGAGTGTGAAAGTGATTAGTATATTCGACATGTTCAAAGTGGGGATTGGTCCTTCTTCTTCCCACACTGTAGGGCCGATGAAGGCCGGTAAACAGTTCGTCGATGATCTGGTCGAAAAAGGATTACTGGAAAGCGTTACCCGTGTCGCCGTAGACGTTTACGGTTCACTGTCATTAACGGGTAAAGGCCACCACACCGATATCGCCATTATTATGGGTCTGGCGGGCAATATGCCGGACACTGTTGATATTGATGCCATCCCGGCATTCATCCGCGACGTGGAAGCGCGCGGCCGCCTGCTGCTGGCTAACGGTCAGCACGAAGTGGATTTCCCGCAGGATGACGGCATGCGTTTTCGCAGCGACAACCTGCCGCTGCATGAAAACGGCATGACTATCCACGCCTGGAGCGCCGAAAAAGAGATCTACAGCAAAACCTACTACTCCATCGGCGGTGGCTTCATCGTTGACGAAGAGCATTTTGGTAAAGAGAGCGCGGGCGACGTGAATGTGCCCTATCCGTTCAAATCGGCCACCGAAATGCTGGGCTACTGCAAAGAAACCGGTCTGTCGCTGTCCGGCATGGTGATGCAGAACGAACTGGCGCTGCACAGCAAAAAAGAGATCGAGGACTATTTTGCCAACGTGTGGCAAACCATGCGCGCCTGTATTGACCGCGGGATGAACACCGAAGGCGTCCTGCCTGGGCCACTGCGCGTGCCGCGTCGTGCCTCTGCCCTGCGCCGTATGCTGGTGACCACCGACAAGTTCTCTAACGACCCGATGAACGTGGTCGACTGGGTTAACATGTTTGCCCTCGCGGTAAACGAAGAGAACGCTGCGGGTGGTCGCGTCGTGACTGCGCCAACCAACGGTGCGTGCGGGATCGTCCCGGCTGTGCTGGCCTACTACGATCACTTTATTGAGCCCGTGACGCCGGATATCTATATCCGTTATTTCCTCGCGGCAGGCGCTATTGGCGCGCTGTACAAGATGAATGCGTCCATTTCAGGCGCTGAAGTGGGCTGTCAGGGTGAAGTGGGCGTAGCCTGCTCCATGGCGGCGGCCGGTCTGGCCGAGCTGCTGGGTGCAAGCCCTGAACAGGTTTGCGTGGCGGCGGAAATTGGCATGGAGCATAACCTCGGTCTGACCTGTGACCCGGTCGCTGGCCAGGTGCAGGTGCCGTGCATTGAGCGTAACGCGATTGCTTCCGTCAAAGCGATTAACGCCTCGCGCATGGCGATGCGCCGTACCAGCGAACCACGCGTGTCGCTGGATAAGGTAATCGAAACCATGTACGAAACCGGCAAAGACATGAACGCGAAGTACCGTGAGACGTCGCGCGGCGGTCTGGCCATTAAGGTGCAGTGCGACTAATCCTCTCTTTCGCCCATCCGCAGCGGATGGGCGAATTTCTCCCTTCATTCTCGTCTCTTCCTTCTTTCCCCACTACACTTTTACGGTCGCGGCTGCTCGCGCACTGCCTGATATCAGGCAGCGGCTAAGTATTGGACTCGTTGCGAAAGGGGTTGAGAGAAGCGGAGGCGGTATTAACGCCACAATGGCAGGCGGGAAACTCCTCCCCGCCAGCACATCATAACGGGCACATCGTACCCGTTAAGCAGACTTATTCATCTTCGTCGTGTGCAGACTGTTCTTTAACAATGCGGACCAGATCGACGCGGTAGTCGTTGGCTTCCACGATAGTGATGTGCAACGGAGGAAGCTCGATTACATCTCCGACGCGCGGGATCTGACCGTTTACGGCGATAACCAGACCCGCCACGGTTGCGATGTCTTCTTCGTCGTTAACCACGTTTTCCAGCCCCAGCGTGTGCGAAAGCGCGTGCAGGTCGGTCGCACCTTTGACCAGCCAGCCTTCGCCGTCGGCCACAATCTCAGGCGTTTCGTCTTCATCCGGGAATTCACCGGCAATCGCTTCGAGCACGTCCAGCGGCGTCACCAGCCCCTGTACCACACCAAACTCGTTGGTGACGATAACAAAGCTACCGCGCGCGCGACGCAATACGCCCAGCAGGTTGATCGGATCCAGCGTTTCCGGCACGACAATCGCCGGCGACGAAGCTGCAATCGCCTCTACGTTGACGCCCTCTTCCAGCGCCACCAGCATCTCTTTTGCCCGCACGACGCCGATGATCTCATCCAGCTCACCGCGGCATACCGGGAACAGACTGTGCGGTGAAGAGAGCAATTGTTGACGAATTTCATCTACGCTCAGGTTCGCATCCACCCAGCTGATTTCCCCGCGCGGCGTCATGATGCCGCGCAGCGAGCGGGAGGCAAGGGAGAGCACGCCGTTAATCATGTAGCGCTCCTCTTCCACAAACGCCCCTTCCGGGACCGGCACCGGGTTACGGTTTTCGGAATCAGACTGGACGTTCACCTGGCGACGCCCTCCCATCAGGCGCAGAATGGCGTCCGCCGTACGGGCGCGCAGCGGCTGATTTGACTGCTGCTTAATAAAGTTACGGCGCGCAATCTGGTTGAACAGTTCGATCAGAATCGAGAAGCCAATCGCGGCGTACAGGTAGCCTTTCGGAATATGGAAGCCAAAACCTTCCGCCACCAGGCTCAGACCAATCATCAGCAGGAAGCTCAGACAGAGCACGACCACCGTCGGATGCTGGTTGACGAAGCGCGTCAACGGTTTCGAGGCCAGCAGCATTACCGCCATAGCAATGACCACAGCCGCCATCATCACCGGCAGATGGTTCACCATACCGACTGCAGTAATAACCGCATCCAGCGAGAAGACCGCATCCAGCACCACAATTTGCAGTACCACGACCCAGAAGCTGGCATAGCCTTTACCGTGCCCATCATCGTGCTGACGGTTTTCCAGCCGTTCATGTAGCTCCGTCGTCGCTTTGAACAGCAGGAATATCCCCCCGATCAGCATGATCAAATCACGCCCGGAGAAGGTGTAATCCATGACGGAGAACAGCGGTTTGGTCAACGTGACCATCCAGGAGATGACGGAGAGCAGCCCCAGTCGCATGACCAGCGCCAGCGACAGACCAATCAGACGCGCTTTATCACGCTGTTTTGGCGGCAGTTTGTCCGCAAGGATGGCGATAAACACCAGGTTATCAATACCGAGAACGATCTCCAGTACGACCAGCGTGAGCAGTCCCACCCAGATTGACGGGTCCATTAAGAATTCCATGACAAGCTCCTGCTAAAGGAATGACAAAACGGTGCCCCACTCAACGTGGGCAAATATAAGGCAGACAGAGTCGATACGTGGCGTGGTTCGCCGGTGAAAAAGGCGCGGAATGGCCTGGTAGATGACTGACGTCGGTGACGGTCCATATAGTGGGCTGTGGCCCTATACTCCTGAACAATTAAACGGAGGCTAAACATATCAGACACAATGCATTTTTAGCAAAGATTTACGTTCCTTTGCAAAGATCTGTAACACAGTGGCTGTACCCTTAAGATAAATCTGTTGCGTGTAGCTAAATTACGGATCTTCATCACATAAATTATTTTTTCACTATCTAAAATAATTCGCGGAAGTCTTAGTTTTTGAACTCTAACCCTTATCTGAATCGATTCGGTTCGCCAATACGATTCTCAGTACGTCTGCCCGGCAGGCGTATTAATGATAATAAAAGGAGGTAGCAAGTGACCATTGCTATTGTCATAGGCACACATGGTTGGGCTGCTGAGCAGCTACTCAAAACGGCAGAGATGCTGTTGGGCGAGCAGGAAAACGTCGGCTGGATCGATTTCGTTCCCGGTGAAAATGCCGAGACGCTGATTGAGAAGTACAACGCTCAACTCGCGAAGCTGGATACCAGCAAAGGCGTGCTGTTTCTCGTCGATACATGGGGCGGCAGTCCGTTTAACGCTGCCAGCCGCATTGTCGTCGATAAAGAGCATTATGAAGTCGTCGCCGGGGTTAACATTCCCATGCTGGTGGAAACCTTTATGGCGCGCGACGACAACCCGAGCTTCGATGAGCTGGTCGCGCTGGCCGTTGAAACCGGTCGTGAAGGCGTGAAAGCCCTGAAAGCGCAGCCGGTTGAAAAACCTGCCCCTGCCCCGGCTGCGGCGGCACCGAAAGCGGCGGCACCGGCAAAACCGATGGGACCGAACGATTACATGGTTATCGGCCTTGCGCGTATTGATGACCGCTTAATCCACGGGCAGGTGGCGACACGCTGGACCAAAGAGACCAACGTTCGCCGCATCATCGTCGTCAGCGACGAAGTGGCCGCTGATACCGTCCGTAAAACCCTTCTGACCCAGGTTGCTCCACCGGGCGTTACCGCGCACGTGGTGGATGTCGCCAAGATGATCCGCGTTTACAACAACCCGAAATATGCGGGTGAGCGCGTGATGCTCCTGTTTACTAACCCGACAGACGTCGAGCGCATTGTTGAAGGCGGCGTGAAAATTACCTCCGTGAACATCGGCGGTATGGCTTTCCGTCAGGGCAAAACGCAGGTCAACAACGCGATTTCAGTCGATGCGAAAGATATCGAGGCGTTCAACAAGCTGAATGCCCGCGGTATTGAGCTGGAAGCCCGTAAAGTTTCCACTGACCCGAAACTGAAAATGATGGATTTGATCGGTAAAGTTGGGAAATAAGCCCGCGCCGGTTTTTCACATAAAGCTTATGTCATAGGAGAAGTACAATGGAGATTACCACTCTTCAGATTGTGCTGGTGTTCATCGTCGCGTGTATTGCGGGTATGGAATCCGTACTTGATGAATTTCAGTTCCACCGCCCTCTGGTGGCCTGTACGTTGATTGGTGCCGTTTTGGGTGATATGAAAACCGGTATCATCATCGGCGGTACGCTGGAAATGATCGCCCTCGGCTGGATGAACATCGGTGCTGCCGTTGCGCCCGATGCCGCGCTGGCCTCTATCATCTCGACCGTTCTGGTTATTGCCGGTCATCAGAGTATCGGTGCAGGTATCGCCCTGGCCATTCCTCTTGCCGCAGCGGGCCAGGTGCTGACTATTATCGTGCGTACCATCACCGTTGCGTTCCAGCATGCGGCGGATAAGGCGGCCGAAAATGGCAACCTCACGGCACTCTCCTGGATCCACGTTTCGTCCCTGTTCCTGCAGGCGATGCGTATCGCGATCCCGGCGGTTATCGTTGCGATTTCTGTCGGCACAAGCGAAGTTCAGGGCATGCTGAATGCGATCCCTGAAGTGGTCACCAGCGGTCTGAACATCGCGGGTGGTATGATCGTCGTGGTGGGTTACGCAATGGTCATCAACATGATGCGCGCAGGCTACCTGATGCCGTTCTTCTACCTCGGCTTCGTCACCGCCGCCTTCACCAACTTCAACCTGGTTGCACTGGGTGTGATTGGTGCCGTGATGGCGATTCTCTACATCCAGCTCAGCCCGAAATATAACCGCGTTGCGGGTGCCCCAGCGCAGGCTGCTGGTAACAACGATCTCGATAACGAACTGGACTAACAGGTGAGCGAAATGGTTGATATGACAAAAACTACCACCGAGAAAAAACTCACTCCGGGTGATATTCGTGGCGTGTTCATCCGTTCTAACCTGTTTCAGGGTTCATGGAACTTCGAACGTATGCAGGCGCTGGGCTTCTGCTTCTCCATGGTACCGGCGATCAAACGCCTGTATCCGGAAAACAACGAAGCGCGTCGTCAGGCGATTAAGCGTCACCTGGAATTCTTCAACACCCATCCTTACGTCGCGGCTCCTGTTCTGGGCGTGACGCTGGCGATGGAAGAGCAGCGTGCGAACGGCGCGGAGATTGACGATGGTGCCATCAACGGTATCAAAGTCGGTCTGATGGGTCCGCTGGCCGGCGTGGGCGACCCTATCTTCTGGGGTACCGTTCGCCCGGTCTTCGCGGCGCTGGGTGCCGGGATCGCGATGAGCGGCAGCCTGCTCGGTCCTCTGCTGTTCTTCATCCTGTTCAACGCGGTGCGTCTGCTGACCCGTTACTACGGCGTGGCGTACGGCTACCGTAAGGGCGTGGACATCGTTAAGGATATGGGCGGCGGCTTCCTGCAGAAACTGACCGAGGGGGCGTCAATTCTCGGCCTGTTTGTGATGGGGGCGCTGGTTAACAAGTGGACGCACGTGAACATCCCGCTGGTGGTTTCGACCATCACCGGTCAGGATGGTCAGACCCGCGTCACCACCGTGCAGACGATTCTGGACCAGCTGATGCCTGGCCTGGTGCCGCTGCTGTTGACCTTCGCGTGTATGTGGCTGCTGCGTAAGAAAGTGAACCCGCTGTGGATCATCGTTGGCTTCTTCGTCATCGGTATCGCGGGCTACGCTGTCGGCCTGCTGGGCCTGTAAGACATTGCGTTATCGACCGGGGGCTTGCCCCCGGTCTTTTTATCTGGAGGATGAATGACTGTTACGGACATCGTACTGGTTTTATTTATTGTTGCCCTTCTGGCTTACGCGATCTATGACGAGTTCATAATGCCTCGCCGCCACGGCGAGACGCTGCTGTCCCTTCCCCTCTTGCGCCGAGGACGCATTGATGCGTTTATCTTCGCGGGCCTGGTGGTCATTCTGATATACAGTAACGTGACCAGCCACGGTGCAATATTAACCACATGGTTATTATGTGCGCTGGCATTAATGGCGATTTACCTTTTCTGGATCCGCTCGCCAAAACTCATTTTTAAAAAACACGGATTCTTCTTCGCCAACATATGGATAGAATATAACCGTATTAAAGAGATGAATTTATCCGAAGACGGCGTGTTAGTGATGCAATTAGAACAACGCCGCCTGCTCATCCGGGTCAAAAATATTGATGACCTTGAAAAAATCTACAACTTACTCGTTAAAACTCAATGAGTTATTATTATAACCTCGGCTATATATTGTGATATTCTTTCGCAAAAAATATAGCCGTTGCTATATCTTCCCTCCTCATTGACTTATATTTATTAACGATATTTTCACGCATAAATCTAAATGAAAATCGTTATCAAAAAGGCGAATAAATTAAGCCTTTATCATTGTTGTTTTATATTCTCAAAATATGTTAAGGTTGCGCCCGTCGTTGGGGAGTAGCCGATTTCCTGCACGCAGGAAATGTACGTGTCAACATACTCGTTGAAAAACGTGGCGCGTACGGATCGCTTTCAGCACACTTACCGTGCAAAAGGGATCAGGCGAGACCATAGATACATCAACTGCTGTTTACTGGGGGCAGTGATGTGTCATATGGATATCCCCGGTCTGGACGCTCTTATGAACATCTCCGCTACGATCCTTCTCGCTTTTGGCATGTCCATGGACGCATTTGCGGCTTCCATCGGCAAAGGCGCCACGCTTCACAAACCTAAATTCTCAGAAGCTCTGCGCACCGGTCTGATCTTTGGTGCCATCGAAACGCTGACGCCGCTCATTGGCTGGGGTTTGGGCATGCTCGCCAGCCAGTTCGTGCTGGAGTGGAACCACTGGATTGCGTTCGTCCTGCTGGTATTTCTCGGTGGCCGAATGGTGATTGAAGGTTTTCGCGGGAATGATGATGAAGATGAAACACCGCTGCACCGCCACGGTTTCTGGCTGCTGGTCACTACGGCAATCGCCACCAGCCTGGACGCCATGGCCGTCGGGGTGGGTCTGGCGTTCCTGCAGGTCAATATTATCGCTACCGCGCTGGCCATCGGCTGTGCAACGTTGATTATGTCCACGCTGGGCATGATGGTTGGACGGTTTATCGGCCCGCTGCTGGGTAAACGCGCCGAGATCTTAGGCGGTATTGTGCTGATCGGCATTGGTGCCCAGATCCTCTGGGCACACTTCGCGCCTTAAGCGTCGCGCTGCCAGACGTGGATACTGAAATCCGTCTGGCAGCCAAACGTCGTCCGAGCCGCTAACGCATCCCATACTTCCGGTTTTGCCCGCCACGCGAACGGCGTCATTTGCAGCAGGGCTACCGCCTCTTCCCCGTTTAAATTCATTTCATACACCACTGACTGCTCCTGCTTCAGCGTAAAGCCTGTCAGCTGTTCAGAGTGCGGGGCATGCAGACGCACCTCGTCGTAAATGAGCCCTTTCAGCTCCATCAGGTGACGCGGGCCCGGCGTGACGGTTATCACCCAGCCTCCGGGCTTCACCACGCGCGCCAGCTCTTCTGCTTTACACGGCGCGTAAATGCGGATAACGGCGTCCATACTGACATCCTCAAACGGCAGCCGGTGGCTGGATGCCACGCAGAACGTCACGCCAGCGTAACGTTTAGCCGCCGCGCGGATCGCCACTTTCGACACGTCGAGACCGAATGTCACGGCCCCCTTTTCACGCACCACATCCGCAAACCGTGCGGTGTAGTACCCTTCCCCGCAGCCGATATCAAGCATGGCGGACGCCGAATCAGGCAACATGTCATTCAGCATCTGCGCTACCGTTTCCCGCAGCGGCAGATAGTGTCCGGCATCGAGAAACGCCCTGCGCGCCTGCATCATCTCTGCGCTATCGCCCGGATCGCGGGAGCGCTTGTGCTGCACCGGAAGAAGATTCACATACCCTTCTTTCGCCATATCAAACTGGTGTCCCTGCGGACAGGCATAACTTTTATCTGAGCGCGTCAGGGACGCGTGGCAAAGGGGACAGCTGAAGGACATGACAACTCCGGGAGATAAACCAAAGGGCGAAGTGTACCGCTATTCGCCCCGCTATAAAACGGCTGGATTACCGCATCACGATAAGGTGGTCAGAACCGGCAGGCAGCCCGTCAGGCTTCACGTTCTCCAGGCGCAGAACGTTGCCCATAATTTCGCTGAAGACCGGTGCGGAAACTGCCCCGCCATAGTAGGCCCCGTTTTGAGGATCGTTAATCACCACCACCAGGGCAAAACGCGGGTCGCTGGCAGGCGCAACGCCTGCGGTATAGGCGACGTATTTATCGACATATTTGCCGCTATCATCAATTTTCTTCGCCGTCCCGGTCTTCACCGCCACGCGATAGTCGCGAACGGCCGCCTTAACGCCCCCGCCGCCGGGCAGCGCAACGCTCTCCATCATGTGCTCCACCTCGTGCGCGATCTCTTCCGGCATGACGCGGTGTCCGATAACGGGGGGATCGATGCGGGTGATGGAGAGTGGACGCTCAAGACCGAAGCCGCCAATCGTCGCGTAGACGTGGGCCAGCTGGAGCGGCGTGACCATAAGGCCGTAGCCAAAGGCAAAGGTCGCGCGGTCGAGCTGGCTCCAGTATTTACGCTGTGGCAGCAGCCCCGCGCTCTCACCCGTTAGGCCAAGCCCCGTGTTGGTACCAAAACCAAAGTTTCGATAGGTATCAATCAGATGCTGAACAGGCATCGCCAGCGAGAGTCGGGATACGCCGGTGTCGCTCGATTTTTGCAGGATCCCGGTCATGGTCAGCTCAGGATAATAACCCACGTCGCGGATACGATGCCCGTCAAGGGTATACGGGTGGGTATCAATAACGCTGTCCGGCTGGACCAGCCCCTGCTGCAGGGCCGTCATCAGCACCAGCGGCTTGACGGTCGAACCAGGCTCGAACGTATCGCTGATCGCGCGGTTGCGAAAATCGTTTATCGTCGCACCTTCCCGGTTATTGGGGTTGAAATCAGGATAGCTCGCCATGGCGAGTATTTCCCCGGTGGGGATATTGATTAACACGGAGGCCCCTGACTCGGCCTTATTCCAGGCGACGGCATTATCCAGCGCGTCTTCGGTAATGGTTTGCAGCCGCTCGTCAATGCTCAACTGGATGTTATGCGCCGGCGTGGGCGCCACTTCCGTCAGGTTTTCAACCACGCGCCCGTAGCGATCCTCCCTTACCTGTCGGATACCCGCTTTACCCGTCAGCTGCGCATTGAAGCTTTTTTCCACCCCTTCAATGCCCTGTCCGTCAATATTGGTGAAGCCAATCAGATTTGCCGCCACGTGGCCTGCCGGGTAAAAACGGCGGGATTCATCGCGTAAATTAATGCCGGGCAAATTGAGTTTATCAATCCACTTTGCCTGTGCTGGATCGACCTGACGCGCCAGGTAGATGAAGCGGCCCTGGGGATTAGCGTTAATTCGCGAAGCAAGCGTGTTCAGTGAAAGATGCAGCGCATTTGCCAGCGCCTGCCAGCGTTCATCAAAACCGACGCCCCCTTTCGCCCGCACGGTTTTAGGATCGGCCCAAACGGCCCGGACAGGCACGCTGACCGCCAGCGGGCGGCCTTCGCGATCCATAATCATCCCACGCGGCGCATCAATCGCCAGCTGACGGAGGGATCGCATATCTTCCTGCTTCACCAGATTGTCGGGTTTAATGATTTGTAGCCAGGCAACGCGGCCAAGTAAGAAGGCCAGACTGCAGAAAATAGCGAAACAGAGCAGCGCAAAACGCGCCGGCGTGAAATTGCCAGCGGTTATTATCAATTTCTTCTTCACCTGAACCCCGGGACTGTTAAACAACGCCCTGATTTAACGAGAAAAGATGCGCTTTGGGAGGCGAAACTGTGCAACTAACCTCGCAGCTTTGCAACAAGTTGCTAACAAGGCCGGAGATTGCAATATTTTGAAAGAAAGGGAATAAAAAAGCCCCGCATGATGCGAGGCTTTATGTCTGAGATTGAAGCGCTATGCGCCCCAGTCAGCAGCGGTTCGATCAGATAGCAGTTACGTTAACTGCAGCTGGGCCTTTCTGGCCGTCCTGAATTTCGAACTCAACGTTCTGGCCTTCAGCCAGAGTTTTGAAGCCGTTACCCTGGATTGCAGAGAAGTGTACGAACACGTCTTTGCTGCCGTCAGCAGGAGTAATGAAACCAAAACCTTTAGACTCGTTGAACCACTTAACTTGACCTTTAATCTTTGCCATTTTGCAAAATTCCTTAGAGTGTTTTCTTAGCCCGCAGGCATTAACTGAGATAAAACTGAGACATTACTGCATGAGGCACTAATATAAGGTTCGGCAGAGAAGCGGTATTCAACGACAACGTGTTTACTCAGGACTTCTTTACTGAAAATGCCACACATAAACAGAACTGTACCTCGTTTGACCCAAAACGTGTTATCACACACTATGTTTAATATGGCAAGCCATTTTTAAACATGTCTCGATCCGCCGCACAAATTCGAACACTGTCTGTAAGGATTTGCACAATTATGCGCTTCACAAACAGACGGCTTTACTCCCTTACACAGACTCAACGCTGCTTGCGCAACCGCTGTAATCTAAGACTTTTTTAACATAGCTCAATCATTACAATGCGTCCAGCAGACGGGAAAAGAAATCTTCGGCGTTGATTGAGTTAGAACAAATTGTGAAAACTTATGCTTAAATCATTGTAACGTGACCGTATTGTTTCAGGCAAAAACGATGTTAATAAACCACGACCCGCTGTATTAAAATGCACCAGATAATAAACAGGATTATGCACCAAAATAATGAAATTTTTATGACTCTGCATCAAAACAAGGCAAGCAAAACGTTTCGATAAAAATAAAACATTCCTGACAACGAATACATACACAATATATGCAACAATGCATCGCTTCGTTTATAAGGGTAAATATTCGCCAATTTTCAGTATCCTGAAAGGATTATTAACTGACGCTACATTATCCAGCACGTCAGTTAATTCTTTTATCGGGTCATCCAGCGCTTCATCTGCCAGTTCAAACACGCCCCAGTGAACAGGGAACGCCAGAGGGCAACCTAACTGCTGCCACAACGCAACGGCAGACTGGGGATCCATATGGTGTACGGCCATAAACCATCGCGGGGCATAGGCACCAACGGGCAATGCTGCCACATCAATCTGCCCCAGACGTTCCGGTATCAACAGCAGCTCAGGCGAATAGCCGGTATCGCCGCTAAACCAGAACCGGTGATGTCGCCCTTCAAAGACCCAGCCGCACCATAATGAGCGATTGCGGTTCCAGAGCGTGCGCATACTCCAGTGCTGCGCCGGTACGGCTGACAATGTCATCCCCTGCCAGGTAAAACTCTGCCACCAGTCGAGCTCAACCACTTGTTTTGCACCCCGGCGACGAAACCAGCCGCCCAGACCTAAAGGAACAAATACGCTGACGTCGGGAAAGCGTTTGAGAATGTGGCGAATGGTGAGTTCATCAAGATGATCGTAATGATTATGCGAGATGACGACTGCGTCAAGTTGGTGCAGTTGATCGACAGACAGTGCCGGAGGCGTTTTACGCTGCGGCCCTAAGAAAGGGAGCGGAGAAGCGCGCCGTGAAAAAACGGGATCGGTAAGAAGGATATTGCCGTCCAGCTGCAGCAGTATGCTCGCATGTCCGAGCCACCACGCCCCATCCCCCTGTGGTTGCTGAAGATTGGCCGGTTGCCACCACTGCCGGATAAAGTCATCGTAACCGAGGGCGGGCGGCTTCGGCAGGCCGGCTTCTTTACGTTCTTTGCGCCAGCGGTCAAGGTCGCCGGGCTGGTGTCCTGCAGAAGTCGTATTACGAAAACCGTTTGGGGTGTGATGTTTCAGGGAGGGGTCATACCAGGGATTTTTCCAGACCACAGCCACCTCCCGGAATGATACGATTAGCGCTCAGCCACCAGGCGGATAAAATCGTCTTGGTTGTTGTTCTCTTCAGCGACCGCCTCTTTTGGCACGTCTTTCTCTTCCGGCTCGTTAGCCTCGCACAGACGACGCAACAGCGCATTCTGTCGCTTTTGCTGTTCAAGCAGCGCTTCCAGCAGTTCGATCTGCTCATTAGTACGTGAACTGGCACGGTTTACGAAAAACCAAATGACCAGCCCCACCAGCAGAACAACCAAAGAGATCGTCAGGGATGCCATATTTAGCAGCCCTGAATTCAGTAACTCACCCATTTCACCACCTCAATAAAAGCGTCTATTTTACCACTGGCGCGAAGGAAGGAAATCACCTGAAGAAAAAATGCGTGCTACCACGGAATAAACTTATTGATTGCGCAAACGCCGCTAAAAAACTGTACATCCTGATCGCACATCACGTTGATAGTCTGCGTCCATAACACCACGCACGCTATCAGCACGATAATCAGAATCACCCAGCGTATTTTTTTCACTCCACACTCCGTATAAAGACCTGATGCAACCAGGTTATCACGGTTATCTTAAACAAGGACTAACTGTAGCGCCATCAGGCTCTTTTCAGAATCCTGCACTTGTTTCATTACGTAAACCGTTTAGTCTGGCGTTATGATAACAATGAAAAAGAGGTAATAATGCGCTTAATTATTCGAACAATTGTTGCACTGGCGATTCTCTGGATAGGCCTTCTGTTAACGGGTTATGGCGTGCTGGTGGGAAGCACCGAAAACGCAGCAGGGCTGGGCATACAATGTAAATACTTAACAGCACAGGGAGTCAGCACCGCGCAGTATCTCCATTCGGACAGCGGGATCGTTGGTTTAACCAACTGCCCGGTACTGCGTAAGACTTCCGTCGTGATTGATAATGGCTGATCCACAGCGTGAATGCCGAATAAAAAAACGCCGCAAAGATGCGGCGTTTTTTATGCTAACCAGGCTTAAAACGGATAGTCGTGGTAACCCATCTGTTCTGAAATCTTGCGCG
The DNA here is from genome assembly GCF_058354905.1 of Enterobacter sp. ECC_219_Taxon_10. Classification (NCBI taxonomy): domain Bacteria; kingdom Pseudomonadati; phylum Pseudomonadota; class Gammaproteobacteria; order Enterobacterales; family Enterobacteriaceae; genus Enterobacter; species Enterobacter sp. ECC_219_Taxon_10. Next base: position 2,895,362 of record NZ_CM178005.1, read on the forward strand.
CGGCGGTATGCAGAATAGCCACATACTCGTGCAGGCGCTCTTCCGAGAAGCGCAGCGTTGGGAAAGAGATGCTCAACCCCGCAATCACGACGCCAAAGCGGTCAAACACCGGAACGCCAATACAGCGCAGCCCTTCTTCCTGCTCTTCGTTATCCTCGCCATACCCTTGTTCACGCACCTTGTCGAGCACCGTTAATAACTCTTCGGTGCTGGTTATGGTGCGTTCAGTACTGCGTTTGTACTCCACGCCATCGAGGATCTGTTTTACCTCTTCACGATCGCGCCACGCCAGCAGAACCTTACCAATTGCTGTGCTGTAAAGCGGGTTGCGACGACCAATGCGTGAATACATACGCAGGTTATACATGGAGTCGATTTTATGGATGTAAACAATACTGTCTTCATCCAGCGCACCCAGGTGGATAGTCTCTTTGGTCAGGCGGGAAATCTCACGCATCTGAATATCCGCGCTACGGATCAGATCCACGTTTTGTAATGCCCTGGCACCCAGTTCAAACAGTTTCAGCGTCAGAGAGTATTTTTCAGACTCCCCTTCCTGTGCAACGTAACCCAGTGATTTCATGGTTTGCAAAAAGCGATAAACGGTGCTTTTCGACATCATCACGCGCTGTGACAACTCTGTGATACCAATTTCACGCTCTTCCCCGAGCGCCTGTAAGATGCCAAACACCTTCAGCACGGAAGAAACAGAATCTGGCTGTTTATCCAAATCCGCAATTGCCATTTACCACCTCATAGAGAGTGTTTTATAAAAATCAGAACCGGTTTTTATTATAAATTCCCGTCATGTTACCTGCAATCAATCCGCGTTTACTTCGTTACAAATCTGCGACATAAAACGGTGTTGACGATGCTAAAATAGTTACCCTGAGAATAATTTCACTCTGAGCTATTTATCCCCAATGGAAAAGAACCTTTCCGATGGCCTGCCTTTGCCCCAGCGGTATGGCGCTATCGCTACGATAATTATTGGTATCTCAATGGCCGTCCTTGACGGCGCGATTGCGAACGTTGCCCTTCCCACCATTGCTACCGATCTGCATGCTTCCCCGGCCAGTTCGATATGGATTGTTAATGCCTATCAGATTGCGATTGTGGTTTCCCTGCTCTCCTTCTCTTTTCTGGGCGATATGTTCGGCTACCGTCGGGTATATCAGTGCGGGCTGGTGGTATTTACTTTCACATCACTGCTGTGCGCCCTTTCGGACTCTCTGCATACGCTGACGCTGGCGCGCATCGCGCAAGGTTTTGGCGGCGCGGCGCTGATGAGCGTCAATACGGCGCTAATCCGCCTAATCTATCCGCAGCGTCATCTGGGGCGCGGCATGGGGATAAACTCGTTTATTGTCGCGGTCTCATCTGCCGCCGGGCCAACCATTGCGGCCGCTATACTTTCTGTCGCCTCCTGGCAATGGCTGTTCGCCATAAACGTGCCGCTGGGTATCGTGGCCATCTTCTTTGCCCTGCGTTATCTCCCCGCTAACGGCCCGAAAAGCACCATGCCGCGCTTTGACGTGGCAAGTGCAGTGATGAATGCGCTCACCTTTGGTCTGCTGATTACCGCCCTGAGCGGCTTTGCGCAGGGTCAATCTCTGCTGCTTACCGCCGCGGAGCTTGTTGCCCTGCTGGTGACGGGCTTCTTCTTTGTTCGCCGACAGCTTGCCCTGCCGGTACCTTTACTGCCGGTCGATCTGCTGCGTATCCCCCTCTTTTCGCTCTCCATCTGCACCTCCGTCTGCTCGTTCTGCGCCCAGATGCTGGCTCTGGTTTCTCTGCCCTTCTTCCTGCAAAGCGTGATAGGACGTTCCGAAGTGGAGACCGGGCTGCTGTTAACCCCCTGGCCGCTGGCGACGATGGTGATGGCACCGCTTGCCGGTTATTTAATAGAACGTGTACATGCCGGTTTGTTGGGTGCGGTGGGGCTGGCAGTGATGGCAACCGGTCTTTTTGCGCTGGCGCTGCTTCCGTCATCGCCAGGCGATCTGGACATTATCTGGCGCATGGTTCTGTGCGGTGCCGGGTTTGGCCTGTTCCAGTCCCCCAACAACCACACCATTATTACCGCGGCGCCGCGACATCGCAGCGGAGGTGCCAGTGGCATGCTGGGGACCGCGCGTCTGCTGGGACAAAGCACCGGTGCGGCGCTGGTTGCCCTGATGTTTAACCTTGCCGGGCAAAACGGTAATCACGTTGCGCTTCTCACCGCAGGCGCCCTTGCCACCCTGGCAGCCATCGTCAGCGGTCTGCGCGTGACCCAACCCGGCGTTCAGGCATAAAAAAAGCCGGGCGGAGTCTTCTCCTGCCCGGCTTATTTACGCTCTTAGCGTTACTTCAGGTATTCCCCACTGCGCAGCGCTTCAATACGTTTATCCAGCGGAGGGTGAGACATAAACAGCTCGCTCAGCGACTTTGATTTGCCGTTGATGCAGAAGGCCATCATGCTGTTCGCTTCCTGCGGCTCGTAGCTGGTTTTCAGACGCTGCAGGGCTGCAATCATCTTCTCACGCCCCACCAGCTTCGCAGAGCCAGCATCCGCATGGAACTCACGGTGACGAGAGAACCACATGGTGATAATGCTCGCCAGGATACCGAACACCAGTTCCAGCACCATGGATACGGCGAAGTAGATCAGCGGGTTACCGTTGCTCTCCTCACCTTCATCGCGGTTGCCGCCCATGAAGCCAGCCGCAATCTGCGCCAGGATACGGGAGATAAAGATAACGAAGGTGTTCACCACGCCCTGAATCAGCGTCATGGTTACCATGTCACCGTTGGCAATATGGCTGATTTCATGCGCGATAACCGCTTCGGCTTCGTCACGGCTCATGTTCTGCAACAATCCGGTGCTCACGGCAACCAGTGACGCATCACGACGGGCACCCGTGGCAAACGCGTTAATATCCGGGGCATGGTAAATAGCAACCTGCGGCATCGCAATGCCTGCCTGCTTAGACTGCTGTGCCACCGTATTCATCAGCCACTGTTCCATATCGTTACGCGGCTGTTCAATCACCTCACCGCCTACGGATTTCAGCGCCATCCATTTTGACATCAGCAGGGAAATGAAAGAGCCACCAAAACCAAACAGCAGCGCCATAATCAACAGACCCTGAACGCTGCTCGACTGAATTCCTGTCAGGCTTAGCACGAGCCCGAAAACCACCATCACCGCCAGGTTGGTGAGCAGGAAGAGCGCGATTCGCATCATAATTTTCTTTTAACCTCAGTTTAACAAAACGCACTATGCGATTACCCACATCGTATGGGTATTACGGCTATTTTCAAGCATCCGATAGGCGTAAGTCACCAGAAAGACACAACTTTACACAATTGGAAATCAGCCTGACGGAAGGATGCATAACAAAAAGAAACAGGCACAATTTCTTGTGCCTGTTGGGAGATTATTTTGCCGGAGCGGGCTGTACGGCAGGCTTCTCTTTTTCCAGATTCGCCAGGTCGAGCGCGATATGCACCGTCTCGTCCAGGTACGGGTCCGGCTCCTGGTAATCTTTTGGCAGATCGTCCAGTTTCTTGAGCAGAGGTTTACCTTCTCGCTTGAAGCGATCGTTGATACGCGCCAGACGCGTTGCATCGTCCTCGTTGTTCTCTTTTTCACGCTGAGCGTAGTTCAGAGAAACAATATTCCGCTTATCTTTCAGGGCATTGAAACGCGCAATGTCCTTCATGATGTACTGGAATTCCGGATCTTTCGCGATGCGGTCATTATGCGCTTTCAGCAGCTCAGGACCAAACTGCGTCATATCACCGGCTTTAACGAACGTCGCAGCGTTGATGCTGTCCCACGGCAACGCGTTATCTTCAAACTTCTCGCCGGTTTCGGTCTCTTCCGTGCCGGTCGGCATCATGATATCCGGCGTTACGCCTTTACGCTGCGTACTGCCGCCGTTAACGCGGTAGAACTTCTGAATGGTGTACTGAACGGAGCCCAGCGCAGGCCATTCCGGACGCAGCATCTGATCGTAAATACGGTTCAGCGAGCGATACTGCTGAACGGTACCTTTACCGAAGGTGGGTTCACCCACGATCAGCGCGCGGCCATAGTCCTGCATTGCAGCGGCAAAGATTTCAGATGCGGACGCGCTGAAGCGGTCAACCAGGACCACCAGCGGGCCTTTGTAATAGACCACACCGTCGTTATCGGCATCTTCACGAACTTTACCGTTGTTATCACGCACCTGTACCACCGGGCCAGACGGGATAAACAGGCCAGAGAGCGACACCGCTTCAGTCAGCGCACCGCCACCGTTCGTACGCAGGTCGATGATAACGCTGCTCACGTTCTGCTTCTCAAGTTTCTGCAGCTGAACTTTTACATCGTCGGTCAGCCCCACGTAGAAGCCAGGAATATCCAGGACCCCCACCTTCTCTTTACCCACGGTTTTCACCGACATTTTCACCGCGCGGTCTTCCAGACGGATCCGCTCACGGGTCAGGGTCACGATACGGGTTTTGGTGCCTTTACCGGCCGGCAGAATTTCGAGGCGAACTTTGCTCCCTTTCGGACCTTTGATCAGCGCAACCACATCGTCCAGACGCCAGCCAATAACGTCAACCATGCTCTGACCGGTTTGTCCTACGCCCACAATGCGATCGCCTACGCTAATCGCTTTGCTTTTGGATGCCGGGCCGCCTGCAACCATGGAGTTGATCACCGTGTAGTCATCGTCCATCTGCAGCACCGCGCCAATACCTTCCAGAGACAGGCTCATCTCGGTATTGAACTGTTCGGTGTTGCGTGGAGAAAGATAGTTGGTGTGCGGATCGATTTCGTGCGCAAAGGCGGTCATCGCCAGTGAGAAAACATCCTCACTGTTGGTCTGCGCCAGACGACGAATGGCAAATTTGTAACGACGCGTCAGCGTGTCGCGGATCTCTTTCTCATCTTTACCGGTCAGCTTGAGGCTCAGTTCGTCGTATTTGACCTTGCCATCCCACAGCGCGTTCAGCTCGGCTTCGTCTTTCGGCCAGGGCGCTTTGCTGCGATCGAGATTAAAGGTGTCGTTGCCGGTGAAGTCCATCGGACGTTCGAGCACTTTCAGCGCGTACTGATAGCGCTCAAAGCGGCGCTTTTGCGACAGGTTGTAGAGATCGTAGAACAGATCCAGCTTGCCTGACCGCAACTCATCACCCACCTCGGATTTGCGCTTAGCGAACTGCTCGACATCGCTGGCGAGCAAAACGTTATGGCTGTAATCCAGCAAGTTCAGATAGCGGTCAAAGATTTTGGCCGAAAAGGCCTGATCGAGATCGAACTGACGATAGTGCGAGCGGGTAAAGCGAGAGGTTACACGCTCGCTTACCGTCGCGTGCTGCGTCTCTTCCTTGAGTACCGGAATTTGATCAACACGTGTGATATCGTCCACTGCGAAAGCATGGCCTGTTATGGCAAACAGGCCCGCCAGCGCGGTGAGCTTAAAAAAAGTGTTCATGCCAGGCTTGGCCTCCGTTTCAGAACAACAAGTGTTCTGCGCGTACAATCATTGACATACCAGAAGTCAGCTGTACACGAACGCCATCTTTGGTGATTTCCAGTACGGTGGCGTCCATAGCGTTGTTGCCCGCTTTTACCTTCAGAGCCTGACCCACGCTCAGGGCGTTAATGTCAGAAACCGGAGTATGACGCGGCTCTTCACGAGGCGCGCGAGGGGCTTTCGCTGCTGGTTTGTCTGCACGCGGTTTGCGATCGTTATTGTCGTGACGACGCGGCGCTGGGCGTGGTTTACGCTCACGACGAGGCGCTTCTTCCTGGCCGTTTGCCGCTGCGGCTTCGCGTTTTTTCGCTTGCTGTTCTGCACGTTGTGCCTGAACGCGTGCTTTGGCTTCTTCCAGCTGCTTGCGCGCGTGCTCAACATGCTGCTCGTCCAGCTCACCGCAAGGGTTGCCGTCGAGATCCACGCGGGTTGCGCCCGGTTTGATACCGTACAGGTAACGCCAGCTCGAAGTATAAAGACGTAAGGCAGAACGCAGCTGAGTTTTGCTGAGGTTCATTTCCCCTTCAACACGCGCCACCAGATCCTGAAAAATACCGACTTTCAGGGGACGAGCTTCACCTTCCGCGCTGAAGCACTGCGGGAAACGCTCGGCCAGAAATGCGATAACTTCTTTACTGCTATTCAACTTAGGTTGATTTTCCATGAAATTTCCTGATTACAACGGACGTTGCCAACAAGCGCAGGCATGAACAGGCGTCATTATAATGACGCTATCAGTAAATGCTACGTTATCCGTTGATTATCCTGCGACGCTCGCAAAGAATTTTTGATAATCGGTTGCAGCGAGGACGTTTTCCAGATTCGCTGCCAACTCGCGCAGCCCCTGTTCGTCCTCGCTTGTAAAGCGACTGAAGACCGTACTGTCGATATCCAGAACGCCAATAATCTGATTTTTTACCACCAGCGGCAGAACGATTTCTGAATTGCTGGCAGCATCACAGGCAATATGCCCGTCAAACGCATGCACGTCTTCCACGCGCTGAACCTGATTCTCGGCCACCGCGGTACCGCATACGCCGCGCCCTACCGGAATGCGCACGCAGGCCAGTTTGCCCTGAAACGGGCCCAGCACCAGCGTTTCACCTTCCAGGAGATAAAAGCCAGCCCAGTTCACATCGGATAGCCGTTCGAACAGCAATGCGCTAGTATTTGCCAGAGTGGCTAAGAAGCTGGTTTCACCTGCCATCAATGCCTTAAAATCGCGGTTCAGATCCGCGTAGAATTCTGTTTTGTTCATTATTCAATCACTTAGTTGTCTTACAAAATTACCGCATAGCCTATTAAAATAAGCAATAAATGCGCTCATGCTCAAGATGAATCCGTTCATGAGTTAATATAACGTTCAACAATACTTATTTGCGCGCAGCTGATGGCCTTAAAAACAACCAAAATTACGCCGACAAAAAAGATAACTGTCCATACGGTAAGCGAAGCTTTGCCTCGTGCACATTATCAGCGTTGCCCCCAGTGCGATACGCTTTTTATGTTGCCGAAGATGAAATCGCACCAAAGCGCCTTTTGTCCCCGCTGCGACGCTAAAATTCGTGACGGCCGCGACTGGTCGTTAACGCGCCTCGCCGCCATGGCCGTCACCATGCTGCTGCTGATGCCCTTCGCGTGGAGCGAACCGCTGCTAAAACTCTACCTGCTTGGTGTGCGCATTGACGCCAACGTGCTGCAGGGTATCTGGCAGATGACGAGCCAGGGCGATCCTCTCACCGCTGCCATGGTGCTGTTCTGCGTTGTCGGCGCGCCGCTGGTGCTGGTTGCCGCCATTGCTTACCTGTGGTTTGGCAACATTCTGGGGATGAACCTGCGTCCGGTATTGCTGATGCTGGAAAAGCTCAAAGAGTGGGTCATGCTGGATATCTATCTGGTGGGCGTGGGCGTGGCATCCATCAAGGTGCAGGACTATGCCTTTCTGCAGCCGGGCGTCGGGCTTTTTGCTTTTATCTGCCTGGTATTGCTCAGTATCCTGACGCTGATCCATCTGAACGTTGAGCAGCTTTGGGAGCGTTTTTACCCTCAGCGCCCTGCCACCCGCCCGGATGAGAACCTTCGCGTCTGTCTGGGATGCCATTACACCGGGCTGCCCGACAAGCGTGGACGCTGCCCGCGCTGCCATATACCGTTGAGGCTACGGCGCAACAACAGCCTGCAAAAATGCTGGGCGGCGCTGATTGCCTCACTGGTGTTTCTGATCCCGGCCAATATGCTGCCGATTTCCATTATCTACGTGAACGGTAGCCGTCAGGAAGATACTATCCTCTCCGGTATTATCTCCCTTGCGCACAGCAACGTTGGGGTGGCGGCCATCGTGTTTATTGCCAGTATCCTGGTTCCCTTTACCAAAGTGGTGGTGATGTTTACCCTGCTGGTCAGCATTCACTTTAAGTGTGAACAAGGTTTACGTACCCGTATTCTGCTTCTGCGATTCGTCACCTGGATTGGCCGCTGGTCAATGCTGGATCTGTTTGTGATTTCGCTGATGATGTCGCTGATCAATCGCGACCAGCTTCTTGCTTTTACTATGGGACCCGCGGCTTTTTATTTCGGCTCTGCGGTGATATTGACTATTCTTGCTGTGGAATGGCTGGATAGCCGCTTACTTTGGGATGCACATGAGTCAGGAAACCCCCGCTTCGCCGACTGAAGCGAGAATTAAAACTAAACGCCGCATTTCGCCATTCTGGTTGCTGCCCGTCATCGCGCTGATGATTGCAGGCTGGCTTATCTGGACGAGCTATGAAGATCGCGGCAGTACCGTCACCATTGATTTTCAGACCGCCGACGGCATCGTCGCCGGGCGAACCCCCGTTCGTTTTCAGGGGGTAGAAGTCGGTACGGTTCAGGACATCTCCCTTGGCAAAGGGCTTAACAAGATTCAGGTGCGGGTCAGTATCAAATCTGACATGCAGGATGCTCTTCGCAGCGAAACGCAGTTCTGGCTGGTGACGCCGAAAGCCTCTCTGGCCGGCGTCTCCGGGCTGGATGCGCTGGTTGGCGGTAACTACATTGGTATGATGCCGGGTAAAGGTGAACCGCAGGATCACTTTGTCGCGCTGGATACGCAGCCGAAATACCGCCTCAATAACGGCGATCTGATGATCCATCTTCAGGCACCGGATTTGGGCTCGCTGAACAGCGGCTCGCTGGTTTACTTCCGCAAGATTCCGGTTGGCCGCGTGTATGATTACACCATCAACCCGAACAAACAGGGCGTAACCATTGATGTGCTGATCGAACGTCGGTTCACCAATCTGGTGAAAAAAGGCAGCCGCTTCTGGAATGTCTCCGGCGTGGACGCCGACCTCAGCCTGAGCGGTGCAAAAGTGAAGCTTGAGAGCCTGGCCGCGCTGGTGAATGGTGCCATTGCCTTTGACTCCCCGGAAAATTCAAGCCCTGCCACGGCCGATGACACGTTCGGTTTATACCCGGACCTGGCGCACAGCCAGCGTGGCGTGATCGTTAAGCTTGTTCTGCCTGATGCTAAAGGACTGAAAGCGGGTTCCACGCCGCTGATGTACCAGGGACTGCAGGTCGGCCAGCTCACCAAAATGACGCTTAATCCGGGCGGTTCGGTGACCGGCGAAATGACGGTCGACCCGAGCGTGGTCGATCTCCTGCGCGAGAAAACGCGCATCGAAATGCGCAGTCCGAAGCTCTCCCTGAACGATGCCAGCCTCAGCGCACTGCTTACCGGAAATACCTTTGAACTGATCCCTGGTGAAGGTGAGCCAAGCAACAGCTTCGTCATTGCCCCGGCGGATAAAGCGCTGCTGCAAAAACCGGGCGTCGTGACGGTTACGCTGAATGCGCCCGAAAGTTACGGCATTGAGGCCGGTCAGCCGCTGATTCTGCACGGCGTACAGGTGGGTCAGGTGCTGGAGCGAACGCTCTCCGAAAATGGCGTGAGCTTCTCGGTTGCTATCGATCCGCAATACAGCAACCTCGTCCATGGCGACAGTAAATTCGTGGTGAACAGCCGCGTCGATGTGAAGGTGGGCCTGGACGGCGTGGAGTTCCTCGGTGCGAGCGCCAGCGAATGGGTTAACGGCGGCATTCGCATTTTGCCGGGCAATAAAGGCCCCGTTCGCGACAGCTACCCGCTCTACGCCAACCTGGACAAAGCGATTGAAAACAGCCTGAGCGATTTGCCAACTACTACCCTGACCTTAAGCGCCGAGACGCTGCCGGACGTTCAGGCGGGCTCCGTGGTGCTCTACCGCAAGTTTGAGGTCGGGGAGGTGATCGCCGTTCGCCCTCGTGCGGACGCGTTTGATATCGAACTGCATATCAAACCCGAATACCGTAAGCTGCTGACGCCAAACAGCGTCTTCTGGGCCGAGGGCGGCGCGAAGGTGCAGCTTAACGGTAACGGGCTGACCGTGCAGGCCTCCCCGCTCTCTCGCGCGCTGCGCGGGGCAATCAGCTTCGATAACCTCAGCGGCGCAGGCGCGAACCTGCGCAAAGGCGATAAGCGAATTCTCTTCCCGTCCGAAACCGCCGCACGTGCCGTGGGTGGACAGATTACCCTGCATGCGTTCGATGCCGGCAAGCTGGCAGAAGGCATGCCAATTCGCTACCTGGGCATTGATATCGGGCAGATCCAGAAGCTGACGCTGATCACCTCGCGCAACGAGGTGCAGGCCACCGCAGTGCTTTATCCGGAATATGTGCAGACCTTCGCCCGAACGGGTTCACGCTTCTCGGTGGTAACCCCGCAGATTTCAGCCGCAGGCGTTGAGCATCTCGACACCATTCTGCAGCCTTACATCAACGTCGAGCCCGGCCAGGGTAAAGCCCGTCGTGATTTCGAGCTGCAGGAAGCCACCATCACCGACTCACGCTACCTTGGCGGCCTGAGCATTGTGGTCGAAGTACCGGAAGCAGGCTCGCTTGGCATCGGTACGCCGGTACTGTTCCGCGGCATTGAGGTGGGTACGGTAACGGGTCTCACGCTCGGCACGCTCTCCGACCGCGTGATGGTGGCGTTACGCATCAGCGAGCGTTACCAGCACCTGGTCCGTAATAACTCGGTGTTCTGGCTGGCGTCTGGCTATTCGCTGGACTTCGGCCTGACGGGTGGCGTGGTGAAAACCGGTACCTTCAACCAGTTCATCCGCGGCGGTATTGCGTTTGCCACCCCGCCGGGAACGCCGCTGGCGCCGAAAGCGCAGCCGGGTAAACACTTCCTGCTGCTGGAAAGCGAACCGAAAGAGTGGCGCGAATGGGGCACTGCCCTGCCGCGTTAATCTGACAGGCTCCGGTGTCAACGCGCCGGAGCCTTTATGTTACACTGCGCACCTGAACTTTTCCCTGTGGTGTGCTCGTGGCTCAAAACTCCGTATTTCTTCCTGAACAATTCCTGGCGCAGATGCGCGAGGCGCTTCCCTCTCATCTGTCGCTGGACGATTTTATCGCCGCCTGCCAACGTCCGTTACGTCGGAGCATTCGCGTTAACACGCTGAAAATCAGCGTCGAGGATTTTTTGGCGCTGGTTTCTCCGTACAACTGGCAGCTTACGCCTGTTCCGTGGTGTGACGAGGGATTCTGGATCGATCGCGATGACGAAGACGCCGTGCCGCTGGGAAGTACTGCAGAACATCTGAGCGGTCTTTTTTATATTCAGGAAGCGAGCTCAATGCTGCCGGTTGCCGCCCTGTTCGCCGATGGCAACGCGCCTGAACGCGTGATGGATGTCGCCGCCGCGCCCGGCTCGAAAACTACGCAGATTGCCGCACGCATGGGTAACCGCGGGGCGATCCTCGCCAATGAGTTTTCCGCCAGCCGCGTGAAGGTGTTGCATGCCAATATCAGCCGCTGCGGTATTCACAATGTCGCTTTGACGCATTTCGACGGACGCGTCTTTGGCGCTGCCCTGCCGGAAATGTTTGATGCCATCCTGCTGGACGCCCCCTGCTCAGGAGAAGGGGTGGTGCGTAAAGATCCCGATGCGTTAAAGAACTGGTCGGTGGAGAGCAATCTTGAGATCGCCGCCACGCAGCGCGAGCTGATCGACAGCGCGTTCCACGCCCTGCGCCCCGGCGGCACGCTGGTGTATTCAACGTGTACTTTAAACCGGGATGAAAACGAAGACGTCTGCCTGTGGCTGAAAGCGCAATACCCGGATGCCGTTGAGTTCATGCCGCTTAACGATCTGTTCGCCTCGGCACAGAAGGCGGTCACGCCGGAAGGTTTCCTGCACGTATTCCCGCAGATTTACGACTGCGAAGGGTTCTTCGTGGCCCGCCTGCGTAAAACTCAGGCGGTAGCTCCCCTCCCCGCCCCTAAATTCAAGGTCGGCAATTTCCCGTTTGCACCGCTCAAAGGCCGCGATGCCGCGCAGCTTGAAGCCGCTGCCCGCAAGGTTGGGCTGGACTGGGATGAGAGTCAGCGCCTCTGGACGCGAGACAAAGAGATATGGCTGTTCCCGGCGAATATCGAGCCGCTGATTGGCAAAGTGCGTTTTTCCCGTATCGGGATTCGCCTGGCGGAAGTGCACAATAAGGGCTATCGCTGGCAGCACGAGGCGGTCATCGCGCTTGCCGGGCATGCAAATACTTTCGCCCTAACGCACCAGGAAGCTGAAGAGTGGTACCGTGGACGCGACGTTTATCCTGACGGCACGCCTTTCGCTGATGAAGTGGTGGTGACCTATCAGGGATACCCGCTGGGGCTGGCAAAAAAGGTTGGCTCAAGGCTTAAAAATAGCTATCCACGCGAGCTGGTCCGCGATGGCCGTCTGTTTACCGGTAACGATCGCACTGCCTGAAAAAAGCGCATTTTTTTACTGGCGATTTTGCTCTCCTTGTCTACGATCAAAAATGGATGCCCATACTGGTCATACCAGATTTTGACAACCGACCCGGAGAGCACTATGACGAAAACCAGCGTGCGTATTGGCGCTTTTGAGATCGACGACGCAGAGCTGCGCGGCGAAGCACAAGGCGATCGAACGTTAAGTATTCCCTGCAAATCCGACCCGGATTTGTGCATGCAGCTCGATGCATGGGATGCAGACACCAGCGTCCCGGCAATACTTGATGGCGAGCACTCTGTTCTTTACCGTGAGCATTACGATAGTAAAACCGATGCCTGGGTCATGCGCCTTGCCTGACCTAAAGAGAACCCGCCCGAAGGCGGGTTATTTATTACTGTAGCTGCGCCAGCGTAAAGTAACCGTCGAATACCGCACCGGTATCAATATAGTGCAGGTTAGAAAAATCATACCGTCTGTCGACGGGCGTATGGCCGAACCAGAAGTGATCCGCGCCGCTAATCCCCTGCCCTTTGCCCACCATAAATCCCATCAGGCGGTCGCGATCCCATAACACGCGCTGGGCGCTTACCGGTTTTTCCCAGCGGTATTCCTCCGCCGGGTAATCCGCGTGAGCAATAACATTAAGGCCGTTTGCGCAGGTTATCTCAATAATATGCGGCAGCTCCCGACAGGCGTTAAGTAACGTTCGCGCCAGCGCCTGCTGCTCATGCTCAAGGCGCGTAAACCACATTCCGCCATTCATCGTCCAGACCGAAAAATCATTATTATCCAGGCTATCTATTGCCATTTGCTCATGGTTACCCCGCACGGCTCGAAACCATTTCTCGTTAATGAGCTGTAATGATTTAACGCTGTCCGGCCCCCGATCGATCAGATCGCCAACGGAAATAAGTAAATCCTCATAAGGATTAAAATGACGGCGTTTCAGTTCCTCCATGAGCCTCTGGTAACAACCGTGTATGTCACTGACAACCCAGACGTGACGCCACTCTCCACCTTCGATTCGCTGATACATAAGGCCTCCCTTAAACAGTATAGCCGCGTCAGTAAATGAAAAAGACGGGAGCGGTCCTCACCAAGTCAAACAAACGGTAAACCAAAGAGAAATAAAGATCCTCACGCTATTAATCCCTTTTTATAGGCTCCGTAGAATAAGGGTAGAAAAAAACGAGAGGTCTTCACGTGTCTAATACACAGCTACATAACGATGTGTTCTATCCGCATCGCACGAATATTATTTCCGAGCTGGTGAACGGCAAACGCGTTCCGGGGCCAATCTGGCGGAAGCGCGATTACCGACTGAAGTTCCTTTTACGTTCGCTGCTGTTCTGGTCTTCCACCCACCGTATGCTGGAAGCCCTCTCTGGTCGTGACGATTTCGACAAATTGCTGACATCGCAAATTACGTTGCCCAGCAAGACCCATCGGCAGTACCTGATGCGCGGTCTGACGGCAAACGATCGCGCTGACGCTATCGTTAACCACTATTACTGGATTGACAGCCTGAAAGAGAGCAGTCTCGCCCAGGCGCTGACCGGCCCGCTGGAACAACCCATTGCGCACTTCCATGCAAAAGACGGCGTGACCTACACGGTTAATGCGTCCTCAGCCGGCAAAGCCGAGCGTGAAGGTGAGAGCACACTCTGGCTGCGCGACAACGAGGATACGCTGCTGGCCAGCCTGACCTTTAGCGTCGCCCGCAGCAATGGTCAGCCCGTTATGGTCATTGGCGGACTTCAGGGACCCCGTCGCTGCGTATCACGGGATGCCATTAAACTGGCAACTCGCGCCTGCCATGGCCTGTTCCCCAAGCGCGTGCTGATGGAAGTTCTTTTCCATCTGGCAGCACAGTCATCTGTCCGGGCCATTTTTGCCGTCAGCGATGAGGGGCACGTTTTCCGGGCGCTGCGCTATCGCCTCAGCAAAGGTCGTCATTTCCACGCCAGCTATGACGAATTCTGGGATTCTCTGGGCGGGAAAAAACTCTCCTCCTTCTGCTGGCAGCTTCCGCTGCATGTGGAGCGCAAATCCCTCGACGAGATAGCGAGTAAAAAACGCGCTGAATACCGTCGTCGCTTTGAACTGCTTGATGAAATTGAAGCGTCCGTTAAGTCCCGCTTTTAAGCACAGCACTGACTTTCGCTGACTACTCACAAAAATTTAACAAAACAGGCAAAAAGGGCTGGACTTCCGCCTGCTGTGTTGTGTTATGTTTTACGAAGTCGCACAGGACGCATGCGCTGTATAAAGAAGATAACGGAGTTAAGTTATTCACTTTTATACAGATAAAAAGAGACCGAATACGATTCCTGTATTCGGTCCAGGGAAATGGCTCTTGGGAGAGAGCCGTGCGCTAAAAGTTGGCATTAATGCAGGCTAAGTCGCCTTGCCTTTTAAGAATAGATGACGACGCCAGGTTTTCCAGTCCACAGCAAAAGTGGACTGAAAAAAAGCGTCAGAGCATCATTAAAAGTGAAAAACCGCAGTGCTTTCGCGAGCATCTGCGGTTTTTTATTGGAAACCTGAACGTCAGCAGAGCTTGTCAGCGCGCTCGATAAACGGTGCCAGGCTCATCTTCTGCCCCGGGTGGGCCGGGTCATCAATCTGAATCACGCTGATTGGCTGACCGCTGCTCTTGCCGCTGGCGACCTGCTGCTCTGCGGTATCATTTAACGGATATTGCACCAGCGTACTCGGGTTGATTGCGTATAACGCATGCCCCGGACGGCAGGTCAGCATCACCTCTTCGCGATTGAAGGCCCATTTGTCTTTGCCCACCTCAAAACGGCTGACGGTGATAACCTGCGGTGCCGCCAGAGCGCTTCCCGCGCAGGTCAGCAATAAGAGTGAAAGTACTGTCTTTTTCATTTAATAGTTAACCTTGTCAGAAGGGTTCCCAGGTAGCGAACAGGCTGACCGTTGCCAGAACCAGCGCCCCCAGCACCACCTCTGCCTGTGTCATCCTGATAAAAAGCCGTTGTGCACGCCCGGAATCCGGACGGAACCGTGGCACCAGAAAATACCGATTTGCCAGCGCAATTGCCACCATCAACGCCACGAGAGCACATTTGAACAACAAAAACTGCACGTAGCCAGACTGCCAGGGAATATGGATGCCCAGAATCAACAGCGCATTCACCACGCCGGTGAGCAGCACGCCCGCGACGGCATAATGCCCCACGCGCGAGAAACGCATCATGGTATAGATGGCCGCGTTCTGCCAGCGCCCTTTAGCCAGACGCATGCAGAACAGCAGCGGCAACAATCCACCCACCCAGGTTGCGGCACACAGCAGGTGAACAGCATGATTGAGACGCTGTATCGCCCCCACCGGACCGTCGCTCATCGCCGCGTGCCCTACCCCTGCCAGCAGGATAAGCTGGCCCATAGCGAGCAGCAGCAGCCGCGAGCCTTTCAGCGGCGCGAGCCACGCGGCGGCAACGGTGATGGCGCCGAGGACGATTTGCCACAGCCAGACGCCGCCAAACCGAGTCCCCAGCACGCTGTGCCATATTTGCGGGTTAAGTACATCGCCCCAGCCGTTGCCCATTAAGCCACCCTGAAGCATGAACATCAGGATCGCAGCGGCCAGGCTGACAATGGACGCCACTCTCTGCTGGAGCTGGAAACGCCGGGCCATCAGGCGGTGCAGCCCGGAAGGCGCAAACCAGACGCTGTAAAGCGCGTTGCCAAAAACGAGCATCAGCGCCGCAAAATGGATAAAGCGCAACCCCACGTATAACAGTGCCAGCATGCTATTTCACGCTGAAGTGATAGCTGCCTGTGGTTTTATGTCCGTCGACGGAGACCACATGCCAGTCCACCCGGTAAGCTCCCGGCGCCAGCGTCTGTTCCAGCGGAACGGTCAGCTGTGCCTTGTTCTGTTCGTCTCGCGTTGCGGCACCGGTTTTGATCACCTGCTTGTGTGCATCCGTCACCACGACGCCGCTAAATCCGGGCTCAATGCCTTCGGAGAAATTCAGCGTAAGCACCTGCGGTGCCGCCACCAGGCTGTCTGCTGCCGGGCTCTGCTGCGTAATATGCGCATGCGCCAGTACAGAGGGCGAAAGTATCGTCGAGGCCAGAAAAACCAGCGTACATACTGCGCGGGAAGAGGAGAAACCCATCACAATCATTCCTTTTTGTTATGCCTGTATGCTAAAGAATAACGCTGTATAATAAACGAGTCGAGGATCATCCCGCTCTGCTTGTCATCGTCGCGCAATCGCGGTAACGTTGCCGCCGCAAAATAAGGAGAAGGTAATGAAGATCAATCTGGCCGCCCTTCCTCAGGACGAGATGGATAAAGTGAATGTCGATCTCGCTGCCGCTGGCGTCGCCTTTAAAGAGCGTTACAACATGCCCATCGTGGCTGAAGTGGTCGAACGGGAACAACCCGCCCACCTGCGTGACTGGTTTCGCGAAAGGTTAATCGCCCACCGTCTCGCCTCGGTCAACCTCTCCCGCTTACCGTACGAGCCGAAAGTTAAATAAGCTTAACGACTCGTTACACTTCCTTACGCGGAATCTGGCAGGATAAGAAAACCCTGGTTAAATTAGGATTATTCTTTAATCCCTGCGACTCAGTGTATAAGGAAGTCACGATGTCACATTGGAATATAGCGGCAGCACAGTATGGCGGGCAGCACCATAGCGTAGATGACCACGTTGCGCACCATCTCCACTTCATTGCCGAAGCAGCACAACATCGGTGCGATTTGCTGGTCTTCCCGGAACTCTCGTTAACGGGCCCGGGCACCACGGCACTACCGCCCCCGCCCGGAGACGCTCAGCTACTGCCATTGCTAAACGCCGCCCATTTTTACCGCATTACCCTCATTGCAGGGCTTCCCGTTGAACGAAACGGTCGGCGCCAGAAAGGCCTCGCGCTGTTTGCCCCCTCTCGCGATTGCATTCTGCGTTACCCTCAGGGGAGCGGCGCCAGCCTGGTGCCGGGGGATAAACAGCTCACTATCATGGACGAGCAAGGCGATTCCCCGAATCTTGATCCGCAGGCAACGCTCTTCACCAGCTGCCAGTCGGTGAGGGATTACCGCTGGCGACAGTCTATCAACACCCTGCAGCGCTTTGCGCACAGGTATGCCATCGCGGTATTAATGGCGAATGCCAGCGCGGGCAGCGCGTTATGGGATGAAAAAGGCCAGCTGATCGTTCGGGCGGATAAAGGTGAGCTTCTGTTGACCGGCACGCGCAACGGACAGGGTTGGCAAGGCGATATCATTCCTTTAGGCTAAGCGTTTTAAGCTCAGGAGATTTTCATGCTGCGCGTCATTGATACCGAAACTTGCGATCTTCAGGGCGGAATTGTGGAAGTGGCCTCGGTCGACGTGGTTGATGGAAAAATAGTCAACCCGATGAGCCATCTGGTGCGTCCCGATCGCCCTATTAGCCCACAGGCCATGGCTATCCATCGCATTACAGAATCAATGGTGGCGGATAAACCCTGGATAGAGGACGTTATCCCGCACTACTACGGCAGCCCGTGGTACGTTGCCCACAACGCCAGCTTTGACCGCCGGGTACTCCCCGAAATGCCCGGGGAGTGGATTTGCACCATGAAGCTGGCGCGTCGCCTCTGGCCGGGGATCAAATACAGCAATATGGCGCTGTATAAATCCCGCAAGCTCAGCGTCAGAACCCCTGAAGGGCTGCACCATCACCGCGCCCTGTATGACTGCTATATCACCGCCGCGCTGCTCATCGACATTATGAATACCTCCGGCTGGACGCCGGATGATATGGCAACGATCACCGGCCGCCCTGCGCTGCTGACGACGTTTACCTTCGGCAAATACCGTGGGAGAGCGGTATCGGATATTGCGGATAAAGATCCGGGCTATCTGCGCTGGCTGTACAACAACCTCGACAAAATGAGCCCGGAACTGCGCTTAACCCTGAAACATTATCTGGGCGAAGCTTAACGCTGCGCGCGGCCTGGCAGCGTATCCTGCGCCAGGCCAATCAAAAAGGCATACTCCAGGGCCACCCCTTCGTAAGATTTGAATCGCCCCGATTTCCCCCCGTGCCCGGAGTCCATATCGGTACAGAGCAGCAGCAGGTTGTCATCGGTTTTCAGTTCCCTCAGCTTTGCCACCCATTTTGCCGGTTCCCAGTATTGCACCTGTGAATCGTGCAAACCGGTCGTCACCAGCATGTGCGGGTACGCTTTCGCTTCCACGTTATCGTACGGGCTGTACTCTTTCATATAGCGATAATAGGCTTCATCCTGCGGGTTACCCCACTCTTCAAACTCCCCGGTCGTCAGCGGAATGGACTCATCGAGCATGGTTGTCACCACATCAACAAACGGAACCTGCGCAACAATGCCCTTAAAGCGATCGGGGTGCTGATTGATGACGGCACCCATCAACATTCCGCCCGCGCTGCCGCCCATGCCGAAGCAGAGCTGCGGATCGCCATAACCTTGTTCAATTAACGCATCGCAGACGTCGAGATAGTCGTTGAAGGTGTTTTTCTTTTTCAGGAATTTCCCGTCTTCATACCAGTGCTGCCCCAGCTCGCCGCCGCCGCGAATGTGGGCAATAGCGAAAACAAAGCCGCGATCGAGCAGGCTTAATCTGCTGCTGCTGAAGTCGGCATCCATGCTGGAGCCATAGGAGCCGTAGCCGTAGACCAGGATCGGATTTTTACCTTTCTGAAAATGCGCCTTGTGATAAACGAGCGAAACCGGGACCTCAACGCCGTCGCGCGCGGTGACCCACAGGTGTTCGCTGCGATAATTGTCGGAATCAAAGCCCTTCACTTCGGTTTGCTTAAGCACCTGGCGCTGTCCGGTATCCATATCCAGCTCGAAGAGCGTATCCGGCGTGGTCATGGATGAGTAGCCGTAGCGCAGCCGCGACGATTCGGGTTCAGGGTTGAAGCCGATCCACGTGACGTAGGCCGGATCGTCGAACGCAATCCCAATCACCTCACGCGTTTTACGGTTGATCTGCCGGATGCTGGTCAGCCCCCGCTGACGCTCTTCCACCACCAGCCAGTCGGTAAACAGCGTGAACCCTTCCAGCATCACCTGATCCCGCGCGGGGATAAGCACCTCCCACTTGCGCTCGTCGCGCACCTTGGTTTTGTACAGACCAAAGTTTTTGCCCTCGCGATTCGAACGCAGATAAAAGCTGTGCTGGAAGTGATCCAGGCTGTACTCGTGATCCTTGCGGCGCGGCAGGAAGCAGAGCGGCTGGGCATCAGGCAGTTCGGCATCCAGGAGC
Source organism: Enterobacter sp. ECC_219_Taxon_10 (assembly GCF_058354905.1). Lineage (NCBI taxonomy): Bacteria > Pseudomonadati > Pseudomonadota > Gammaproteobacteria > Enterobacterales > Enterobacteriaceae > Enterobacter > Enterobacter sp. ECC_219_Taxon_10. Next base: position 2,914,930 of record NZ_CM178005.1, read on the forward strand.
AGCACTTCCGAGGTGGTGGCGCTGGCCAGGAAGATAATCACATAGTGGCGCGAGGAGGTTTTATGCAGGCTGACATAAAACGTTTCGTCTTTCTCTTCATAGACCAGCTCGTCGTCGGCTGAGTCCGTGCCTACGGTATGGCGCCACACCTGATAAGGCAGCAGCGTGGAAGCATGCTTTTTGACGTAGTAGACCGTCTCGGAATCGTTCGCCCAGACAAAATCCGGGGAGACATTTTCCAGCATTTCCGGATACCAGTTGCCGGTTTCCAGATTGCGAAAACGCAGGCCGTACTGGCGACGGGAGAGATAATCCTCCGCCAGCGCCATTATGGTGTTGTCCGGGGAGATGGACATGCCGCCCAGGGTATAAAACTCGCTGTGGGCGGCTCGCTGGTTCGCATCCAGCAGAATGTCCCATTCATCCCACTCGGCGCTTAATACCGACTGTCGCTGATAGATGGGATACTCATTGCCGGGCTCGTAAATATGGCGATAGCGATAGCCGTTTTTGGTCCACGGCGCGGAGATATCGCGCTGGGGAATGCGCTGCACCATTTCGTTCAGCAGCTGGTCCTGAAGCGCCTGCTGGCTGGACATGACCTTGCGACCATAGTCGTTTTCTTCGTGCAGGTAGTCGAGCACCTCTGGCCGGGAACGCGAATCATCCCGGAGCCAGTAGTAATTATCTATACGCGTATCGCCATGCGTGACGATCGCATAAGGAGTACGTCGGGCTTTCGGTGGCATGTCATCATTCTTTTGAGTTTTACACCCTATAAGGTTGGCAAAACCCGCGCATGATGCAAGCGAAACATGACCACCGGGGCGAGAGTTAGCCCTGTAGCGTCTGTTTTTGCTCCCGGATATCTTTTTCTATCCCTTCGCGTACGTCCTGAGGGATTTTCAGCGCATCGCCGAGGGCGTTGAGATAGCTGCGTTCCATAAAGTGATCGATATCGATGGCGGCACAGCTGAGGAAATAAAGTTCCAGCGCTTCTTCCTCATTTTTCACGTTCAGCGCCAGACGCTGCGGATCGAGCGGCTGCTCAATGGCCTGAGCCACCAGCGTTCTGCCCTGCTCTTCAACCCCGGCTTCGCGCAACTGCTGTTCGATAGCCGCTCTCTCTTTATCATCAATGTGCCCGTCGCTTTTGGCGGCAAACACCAGCGCGAGAATAAGCCGCTCCGTGCGCAAATCCAGCGGAGAAGTATGCTCGCCATAGTGAGGTTCATCGCGGTGCGCCGCCCGCACTTTATCCTTGTATTTGTTCCACAGCACGGTGCCAGCGATGGCACCACCACCGGCCAGCAGCGCGCCGGTACCGTACTTCGCCAGCAGCTTGCGTGAGGATTTATTGGCAACCAGCAGCCCTGCCAGCCCGCCGAGTGCCCCCGGTACCAGCAGCTTGCTCAGCCCCTGCTCGCCGGAACCTGACGTTTTCTGTCCTAACATGGATTGCAGTTGATTTAACCAGCCTGACATGGATTCCCTCGCTTAACGGTTAACATTTTCCACAGCGTATGCGAGCAGGCGTCAGGAAATGTCCGCTAAGGCTAAAGAAGCGCAAATTTCTCATCTGCCTTTTTGCCCTGCGCAAGACAGACGCAAACGTTTTCGTTTATACTGCGCGCATCTTTTTCAGGGGGAATATTATGACTCGTTTAGGAACCGCGCTGCGGCCTGCGGCGACGCGCGTGATGCTGTTGGGATCGGGTGAACTGGGTAAAGAAGTCGCCATTGAGTGTCAGCGCTTAGGGGTGGAAGTGATTGCCGTAGACCGCTACGCTGACGCGCCCGCCATGCACGTCGCCCATCGTTCTTATGTGATTAACATGCTGGACGGCGATGCCCTGCGTACGCTCATCATGCAGGAGAAACCGGATTACGTCGTGCCGGAAATTGAAGCTATCGCAACCGATACGCTGATCGCGCTTGAGCAGGAAGGCCAGCGCGTGGTGCCCTGCGCCAGAGCGGCAAAACTGACCATGAACCGTGAAGGCATTCGCCGCCTGGCGGCGGAGGAGCTGGGGCTGCCGACCTCACGCTACCGTTTTGCGGGCGACAAAACCGCATTCCTGCAGGCCGTCGAGGAGATTGGCTACCCGTGCATCATTAAGCCGGTGATGAGCTCTTCCGGTAAAGGTCAGAGCTTTATTCGCGACAGCAGCGCGCTGGATAGCGCGTGGGATTATGCGCAACAGGGTGGCCGTGCCGGTGCCGGTCGCGTCATTGTCGAAGGCGTGGTGAAGTTTGATTTCGAAATCACTCTGCTCACCGTCAGCGCCGAGGACGGCGTCCATTTCTGCGACCCGATAGGTCACCGTCAGGAAGATGGCGATTACCGCGAATCCTGGCAGCCGCAGCAGATGAGCCCCCTGGCGCTGGAGCGTGCCCGGGAGATTGCCCGTAAAACCGTTCTGGCCCTGGGCGGCTACGGCCTGTTCGGCGTGGAACTGTTCGTTTGCGGTGACGAGGTGATTTTCAGCGAAGTCTCCCCTCGCCCGCATGACACCGGGATGGTCACACTCATTTCGCAGGATCTCTCAGAGTTCGCCCTGCACGTGCGCGCCTTCCTCGACCTGCCGGTTGGCGGCATCCGTCAGTACGGCCCGGCGGCCTCGGCGGTGATCCTGCCACAGTTGACCAGCCAGAATGTGACGTTTGACAACGTCGAAGGTGCGGTTGGCGCAGGCCTGCAGGTCCGTCTGTTCGGCAAGCCGGAGATCGACGGCACGCGTCGTCTGGGCGTGGCGTTAGCCATCGGGGATAGCGTTGACGAGGCCGTAGCAAGAGCAAAAGCGGCGGCAGCGAACGTTAAGATAGCAGGATAGAAAAAACGGGCCGAAAGGCCCGTTTTTCATGCTGCGAATAAGTTACTGCTTCGCGCCTTCAACCGCTTCGCGAGCCAGTTTCGTGATGCGATCCCAGTCGCCCGCTTCCAGCGCATCCGCCGGTACCAGCCATGAGCCACCGATGCACAGCACGCTTTTCAGCGCCAGGTAGTCGCGGTAGTTCGCCGGAGAGATACCCCCAGTCGGGCAGAAACGTACCTGAGAGAAGGGACCCGCAATCGCCTGCAGCGCTTTAGTACCGCCATTAGCTTCTGCCGGGAAGAATTTGAACTCTTTCAGACCGTAGTCCATGCCCAGCATCAGTTCTGAAACGGTGCTGATGCCCGGGATCAAAGGAATCGTGCCTTCTGTCGCGGCCTTCAGCAGCGGCTCGGTCAGGCCCGGGCTGATGGCAAACTGTGCGCCAGCTTCGGTTACTTCCGCCAACTGCTGCGCGTTGAGAACGGTACCCGCACCGATGATGGCATCCGGCACTTCTTTAGCAATGGCGCGAATGGCATCCATCGCGCAGGCGGTACGCAGGGTCACTTCCAGAACGCGAACGCCGCCCGCAACCAGCGCTTTCGCCATCGGTACAGCGTGCTCCAGCTTGTTTACCACGATAACCGGCACGACAGGGCCAGTGGTCAGGATTGCTTCTGCACTTGTTTTCCAGTTTTTCATCAGAGTTCTCTCTCGCCAGATCGTTAAAATCAAGTCGTCTTAAAACGTAATACAGGTTGCGCCCTGCTCTGCACCGGAGAGTTTCTCACGCAGCGCGCTGAACATTTCGCGTCCGGTCCCCACGCGCGATGCGCTCAGGTCAGGAATATGGGGCTGACGTGCCGCCAGCTCGGCGTCATCCACCAGCAGGGTTAACTCGCCTGTCTGGCCGTTCACGCGGATCATGTCGCCGTCGCGCACTTTCGCCAGCAAGCCGCCGTCGTAGGCTTCAGGCGTGACGTGGATGGCGGAAGGCACTTTGCCGGATGCGCCTGAGAGGCGGCCATCGGTCACTAACGCAATTTTGAAACGGCGGTCCAATAATACACCAAGTGGTGGCATAAGTTTATGTAATTCTGGCATGCCGTTCGCTTTAGGCCCCTGGTGACGCACCACCACCACGCAGTCTTTATCAAGCAGACCGGCGTCAAAGGCAGGCAACACGTCGTGCTGGCTTTCAAACACCACCGCCGGGGCCTCGATAACCTGGTTCTCTTCCGGCACGGCAGACGTTTTCATCACCGCACGACCGAGGTTACCGCTCAGTACCTTGGTACCGCCGTGGTGGGAGAAAGGTTTGTCGATAGTGGCAATTACCTGCGGATCCAGAGACGCAGTTGCCCCGTCGCGCCAGTCCAGCTCGCCGTTGTTCAGCCACGGCTCCTGGGTGTAGCGCTGCAGGCCAAATCCGGCTACGGTGTTCACGTCTTCATGCAGCAGACCGCCTTTCAGCAGCTCGCGCATCAGCAGCGGGACGCCGCCCGCGGCCTGGAAGTGGTTGATGTCCGCCGGGCCGTTCGGGTACAGGCGAGCCATCAGCGGCACCACGGAGGAAATGTCGGAGAAGTCATCCCAGTTAATCAGAATGCCCGCCGCGCGCGCCATGGCCACGAGGTGCATGGTGTGGTTGGTCGAGCCGCCGGTGGCCAGCAGGGCGACGATGCCGTTGACGATGACTTTTTCGTCGACCATTTTGCCCATCGGCATCCATTCATTGCCGTTTCCGGTCAGACGCGTCACCTGACGGGCCGCGGCCTCGGTCAGCGCCTGACGCAGCGGCGCATCCGGCTGGATGAAGGACGAACCCGGAAGCTGCATCCCCATAAACTCCACCACCATCTGGTTGGTATTGGCTGTGCCGTAGAACGTACAGGTTCCCGGCGCATGGTAGGAGGCCGCTTCGGCCTCCAGCAGCGCCTGACGATCCGCTTTCCCTTCCGCATACAGCTGGCGGATGCGCACTTTTTCTTTGTTCGGCAGACCGCTCGCCATCGGGCCGGATGGCACAAAGATGGCGGGCAGGTGACCAAATGACAGCGCCGCCATCACCAGGCCTGGGACGATTTTGTCGCAGACGCCGAGATAGAGCGCGCCATCAAACATGTTGTGTGACAGGCCCACCGCCGCGGACATTGCAATTACTTCGCGGCTCAGCAGTGACAACTCCATACCGTCCTGCCCCTGCGTCACGCCGTCGCACATCGCCGGCACGCCGCCCGCGACCTGACCCACCGCGTTTACGCTGTGCAGCGCCTTGCGAATGATGTTGGGATAGACCTCATAGGGCTGGTGTGCGGAGAGCATATCGTTATAGGAAGTAATAATAGCGATATTGTTACGCAACATGCTTTTCAGGGAGGCTTTGTCATCGGGCTGGCAGGCGGCAAAGCCGTGCGCCAGGTTACCGCAGGCCAGCTGGGAGCGGTGAACGGTGTTGCTCTTCGCCTGTTCAATCCGGGCGAGGTAGGCCGAACGGGTCTCTTTCGAGCGCTCTATAATGCGTTGTGTTACGCGTAACAATACAGGATTCATAAAATCTCCTTTAATTTATCTGTCCGGGCCCGGGAGTTTACAAAGTCGCTGGCAGTTGTTAACAACGCTGAAACGCTTGCTGTCCGGAGCTCAGGGGCAAAATCACTTCCGGCAGTGTAATAAAAAAAGCTCCGCGGGTGAATCCACGCGGAGCTTAAAAGTATAAAAATTGTGCCACGAGCTGTGTTAGATCATGTTACCGGTAAAATAACACTTTTGGGCTAGTGGATAATCCTACTCAAACTCGTTCCAGGAGCGACCATCGCGGGTGATCATCGCCACCGACGCGACCGGCCCCCATGTACCCGCCTGATACGGTTTTGGTGCATCCTGATCGGCAGCCCAGGCTTCGGTGATGGAGTCGACCCATTTCCACGCCTCTTCCACTTCGTCGCGACGTACGAACAGCGCCTGGATACCGCGCATGGTTTCCAGCAGCAGACGCTCGTAGGCATCCGCCAGGTGCGTCTGGTTGAACGTTTCGGAGTAGCTCAGATCCAGCTTGGTGGTCTGCAGGTTGTGTTTATGATCCAGGCCCGGCACTTTGTTGAGGATCTGGATATCCACCCCTTCGTCCGGCTGCAGACGAATGGTCAGCTTATTCTGGGGCAGCTCCTGCCAGGACTCTTTGAACAGGTTCAGCTCAGGGTTTTTGAAGTAGACGACAACTTCGGAACATTTCGTCGGCAGACGTTTACCGGTACGCAGGTAGAACGGAACGCCCGCCCAGCGCCAGTCGTCGATATCCACGCGGATCGCCACAAAGGTCTCGGTGTTGCTGGTCTTGTTCGCGCCCTCTTCTTCCAGATAGCCCGGCACTTTTTTGCCTTGCGCAAACCCGGCGGTGTACTGGCCGCGCACGGTCTTCTCGCGCACGTTGGAACGATCGATGCGGCGCAGCGACTTCAGCACTTTAACTTTGGCGTCGCGGATGCTGTCAGCCGTCAGGTCAGACGGTGGAGACATGGCAATCATGCACAGAATTTGCAGCAGGTGGTTCTGGATCATGTCGCGCATCTGGCCGGCCTGGTCAAAGTAACCCCAGCGACCTTCAATCCCCACCTCTTCCGCCACGGTAATCTCCACGTGGTCGATGGTGCGGTTGTCCCAGTTGTTCACAAAGAGGGAGTTAGCGAAGCGCAGCGCCAGCAGGTTCAGTACCGTCTCTTTACCAAGATAGTGGTCGATACGGTAGACCTGGCACTCTTCAAAGAACTCGCCTACCTGGTCGTTGATTTCACGCGAGGTCGCCAGCGACGTACCCAGCGGCTTCTCCATCACCACGCGCGCCGGCTTGGCGTTCAGCTTCGCTTCGCCCAAACCTTTGCAGATGGCGCCAAAGGTGCTTGGCGGCATGGCGAAATAGTTAATGGTGACACGGTTTTTCTGATCCAGCATGGCACCCAGACGGGAAAACGCGCTAACGTCATTGACGTCCAGGTTGCAGAAATCGAGACGACCGCTCAGGGTATCCCACAAACTTTCATCAATTTTTTCCTTCATGAAAGTTTCGAGCGCCTCGCGGACGACTTTGGTATAAGCGTCCTTGTCCCAGTCGGCGCGCCCTACACCCAGGATACGCGTATCCGGATGAATTTGGCCCGCTTTCTCCAGTTGATACAGGGAAGGCAGCAATTTTCGGCGTGCAAGATCGCCTTTCGCGCCGAAAATGACCAGGTCACATGCCTGGGCTGTTTGCGTTACCGCCATGTCATTCTCCTCAGTTGGATCACCTGGTGCTTCTGCCAGGTATCGTTGTAATTTTATTACAATGCACTGTACTGCTTTTACGTCATTCCCGAAACCATTAGCGCTTATCGTCTCGTGCGATACGGCGATTTTTCGCCATTCAGCCAATTACGGCGACGTAATGACGCAACAGCCGTCGATAATTTGCGCAACAGGGTCATAGCAAAACCCGACATCGATCAAGTAATGAAAAAAAACAACAACATTATCTTGTCGACTGTTACCCTTTATGGAAGCCACAGGGGTAATATCGGCTAATCGAATCAAGATTTCATCAATGCGTGAAATCGTTTCCACCCCCACGAGCGCCTTGTTAACAATGAACATGCTTGAAAAAATCCAGTATCAACTGGAACACCTTAGCAAATCCGAGCGAAAAGTGGCTGAAGTCATTCTGGCCGCGCCCGCTCAGGCAATTCATTCAAGCATCGCCGCTCTGGCTCAGGAAGCTGGCGTCAGTGAACCGACGGTCAACCGCTTCTGCCGTAGTCTGGAAACGCGCGGCTTTCCTGATTTTAAACTGCATCTGGCACAAAGTCTGGCGAACGGCACACCCTATGTTAATCGTAATGTGGATGAAGACGACAGCGTAGATGCCTACACGGCGAAAATATTTGAGTCGGCCATGGCCACGCTCGATCACGTTCGCCAAAGTCTGGATATGAGTTCAGTGAACCGCGCGGTGGATTTACTCACCCAGGCCAAGCGAATTGCGTTCTTCGGACTTGGCTCGTCAGCCGCCGTGGCGCACGACGCCATGAATAAATTCTTCCGCTTTAACGTACCGGTTATTTATTCCGATGACATTGTGCTGCAACGCATGAGCTGTATGAATTGCAGTGAGGATGACGTCGTGGTACTGATTTCGCACACTGGCCGCACCAAAAGCCAGGTTGAGCTAGCGCAGCTGGCCCGTGAAAACGATGCCATGGTGATCGCCCTCACCACCGCCGGCACGCCGCTGGCGCGCGAGGCGACGCTCGCCATTACGCTGGATGTCCCTGAGGATACCGACATGTATATGCCGATGGTGTCCCGTCTGGCGCAGCTCACGGTAATCGACGTGCTGGCGACCGGTTTTACCTTACGCCGGGGCGCAAAATTCCGGGATAACTTGAAGCGAGTCAAGGAAGCGCTGAAGGAATCGCGTTTTGATAAAGAATTGCTTATAAAGAGCGATGTTCCCTGAAGTAGATAACGAAGACGTAACCAATAATTACGATGTAATGATTTTCGGCATTCGGTCCCCTCTTTGCTGCCTTGCGGCAGATGAAGGCCGATTCTATGTTCACGCAACACCAAAGTTGTTTCAGTCAACGGAGTATTACATGTCCAGAAGGCTTCGCAGAACCAAGATCGTAACCACCTTAGGCCCGGCCACCGATCGCGATAATAATCTCGAAAAAATTATCGCCGCTGGCGCCAACGTGGTGCGTATGAACTTTTCTCACGGTACGCCAGAAGACCATAAATTGCGTGCCGATAAAGTGCGTGAGATCGCCGCTAAGCTGGGCCGCCACGTCGCAATCCTCGGCGACCTGCAGGGTCCAAAAATTCGCGTATCAACCTTTAAAGAAGGTAAAGTTTTCCTCAATATCGGCGACAAATTCCTGCTGGATGCCAACCTCGGCAAAGGCGAAGGCGATAAAGAGAGAGTCGGGATCGACTATAAAGGCCTGCCGGCTGACGTGGTGCCTGGCGATATCCTGCTGCTCGACGACGGTCGCGTCCAGCTGAAGGTTCTGGAAGTTCAGGGGATGAAGGTGTTCACCGAAGTCACCGTCGGCGGCCCGCTCTCCAACAATAAAGGCATCAACAAACTGGGCGGCGGCCTCTCTGCGGAAGCCCTGACCGAGAAAGACAAAGCGGACATCGTAACCGCGGCCCAGATCGGCGTTGACTACCTGGCGGTCTCTTTCCCACGCTGTGGCGAAGATCTGAACTATGCGCGCCGCCTGGCCCGCGACGCAGGCTGTGATGCCAAAATCGTCGCTAAAGTTGAACGCGCGGAAGCCGTGTGCGATCAGGATGCCATGGACGATGTGATCCTTGCCTCTGACGTGGTGATGGTTGCCCGTGGCGATCTGGGCGTGGAAATCGGCGACCCTGAGCTGGTCGGTATCCAGAAAGCGCTGATTCGTCGCGCACGTCAGCTGAACCGCGCGGTGATCACCGCCACCCAGATGATGGAATCCATGATCACCAACCCAATGCCAACCCGTGCGGAAGTCATGGACGTGGCTAACGCCGTGCTGGACGGTACCGATGCGGTCATGCTCTCTGCGGAAACCGCGGCGGGCCAGTATCCGGCAGAAACCGTGGCCGCAATGGCGCGCGTCTGCCTGGGCGCGGAGAAGATCCCAAGCATTAACGTCTCCAAGCACCGTCTGGATATCCAGTTCGACAATGTGGAAGAAGCGATTGCGATGTCCGCCATGTACGCGGCCAACCATCTGAAAGGCGTTACGGCTATCATCACCATGACCGAATCTGGCCGCACCGCGCTGATGACCTCTCGCATCAGCTCCGGCCTGCCGATCTTCGCCATGTCACGCCACGAGCGTACGCTGAACCTGACGGCGCTCTACCGCGGTGTGACGCCGGTACACTTCGACAGCACCAATGACGGCGTAGCTGCCGCGCACGATGCCGTTAACCTGCTGCGCGATAAAGGTTATCTGGTGTCCGGTGATATCGTCATCGTGACCCAGGGTGACGTGATGAGCACCATCGGCTCAACCAACACCACTCGCGTACTGACCGTAGAGTAAGATCCGATCCCCTCTCCCCTATGGGGAGAGGGGTGACGGAATTTTATTTCCTCGGGTAGAGCTCTTTACGCTTATAGGGTTCCGTCTCTCCCGGCTTCCGCGTTTTCAGCAGCTTCAGTATCCACGTGTACTGTTCGGTATGCGGCCCCACCAGCAGTTCCACCTCTTCATTCATACGACGTGCGATGGTGCGATCGTCCGCGGTCAGCAGATCGTCCATCGGCGGACGGACTTCAATGCTCAGACGATGCGTTTTACCGTCGTAAACCGGGAAGAGCGGGATCACGCGAGCGCGACAGACCTTCATCAGGCGGCCAATCGCGGGGAGCGTTGCTTTGTAGGTAGCGAAGAACTCGACAAACTCGCTATGCTCGGGTCCGTGGTCCTGATCCGGCAGATAGTAGCCCCAGTACCCCTGACGTACGGACTGAATAAACGGCTTAATACCATCGTTTCGCGCATGCAAACGTCCGCCAAAACGACGGCGTACGGTATTCCAGACAAAATCGTAGATTTTATTGCCCTGGTTATGGAACATGGCCGCCATCTTTTGGCCCTGAGAGGCCATCAGCATCGCCGGAATGTCGACGCCCCAACCGTGAGGAACGAGGAAAATCACCTTTTCGTCATTGCGACGCATTTCGTCGATGATTTCCAGCCCTTTCCAGTCAACGCGATCGATGATTTTTTCCGGACCTTTCAGTGCCAGCTCCGCCATCATCGCCATGGCCTGCGGTGCGGTGGTGTACATCGCATCAATGATGGCCTCGCGCTCGGCATCGCTTTTTTCAGGAAAACAGTAATAGAGGTTGATCTGCGCACGACGACGCGCGCTTTTACCTAAACGTCCGGCCAGACGGCCAATTTTCCCCAGAACAGGATCGCGCAGCGCGGCAGGCAGCATAGCGATGCCCGCAAAGGTGTAAACCCCCAGCCAGGCGCCCCAGTTGCGCGGGTGGCGAAAGGATTTTTCAAACTCAGGAATGTATTCAATATTATTTTTTTTTGTTTCCATGCTGGTTCCAGGGTCTGGTGACGCAAAAAATTATTCAGATAGTGTAGCGAGGCAGTCGCCCACGCACAAAAGAAAAAGCCGGTGCATACTTACACCGGCTTTTTTCACACAACAAAGGGCTTAGTTTAAGCTCAGCTGCGGTATCACCTCTTTCGCCTGCGCCAGGTAATCGGAGCGATCTTTACCTGTCAGGCCTTCGGTGCGCGGCAGTTTCGCCGTCAGCGGGTTCACGGCTTGCTGGTTGATCCACACTTCATAGTGCAGGTGTGGGCCGGTAGAGCGTCCGGTGTTGCCGGAAAGCGCGATACGGTCGCCGCGTTTCACTTTCTGGCCCGGTTTGACCAGAAGTTTACGCAGGTGCATATAGCGGGTGGTATAGGTACGACCGTGACGGATAGCCACGTAGTAACCCGCTGCACCGCTGCGTTTTGCCATCACCACTTCGCCATCGCCCACCGACAGCACGGGCGTTCCCTGCGGCATCGCGAAGTCTACTCCGCGGTGTGGCGCAACGCGCCCGGTAACCGGGTTCAGACGACGCGGGTTGAAGTTAGAGGAGACACGGAACTGTTTCGCCGTTGGGAAACGCAGGAAGCCCTTCGCAAGGCCCGTACCGCTGCGGTCATAGAACTTGCCGTCGTCAGCGCGAATAGCGTAGTAATCTTTGCCCTCAGAGCGCAAACGCACGCCCAGCAGCTGGCTTTGCTCGCGTTTGCCGTCCAGCATTTCGCGGGACATCAGGACGGAGAACTCATCGCCTTTCTTCAGCTTGCGGAAGTCCATCTGCCACTGCATGGCTTTGATCACCGCGCTGATTTCAGCGCTGGTCAGGCCGGCATCACGGGCGCTGGAAACAAAGCTTCCGCCCACGGTGCCTTTCATCACGCTGTTCACCCAGTCGCCCTTCTGCAGTTCACTGGTCATTTTGAAACCGTTTGCAGTGCGATCGTAGGTGCGGGTTTCGCGGCGGGACATTTCCCAGGTCAAACGCTGGAGATCGCCATCCGCCGTTAAGGTCCAGGAGAGCTGTTGCCCGATTTTCAGGTTACGCAGGTCTTTATCCGCAGCCGCCAGCTGGCTGATATTGCCCATGTCGATACCGTACTGGTTGAGCACGCTGCTCAGCGTGTCACCGGTAGAGACAACGTATTCGTGGATCCCCGCTTCGTTCTCGGTTTTATCGTCCAGCTCATCCTGCGGGATGGCTTCATCTTCCTGAGCGGCCTGGTCGATAGGCTCGCTGGCTTCAGGCAGCAAAGAACGAATTTCGCTCTTTTCTAGCTCGATGGTTTTAATGATAGGGGCAGAACTCGGGTGGTAAACATAGGGCCGCCAGACGGCGACCGCTAAAGTGAGAACTGTAAGCGACCCCAGCATAACGCGGTGGGGTCGAGGCAGATTGTTAAATGCCAGGGCGACAGAGCGGGCTATCTGTTGCACGTATTCACTTCCTCGTTAATCTCCTTTCAGGCAGCTCGCATACTGGTTCGCCAGTTGGCTGAGGAACTGCGAATAGCTCGCTTTGCTCAACTGGATGTTCGTACCTAGCGGGTCAAGGGTTCCCATGCGCACGGATGTTCCCCTGGCCACGGCTTCTACGACCGCTGGCCTGAACTGTGGCTCAGCAAAAACGCAAGTTGCTTTTTGCTCAACCAGCTGTGTTCTGATTTCATGTAAACGCTGCGCACCAGGTTGAATTTCAGGGTTGACGGTAAAGTGCCCAAGCGGGGTCAAACCATAGTGTTTTTCGTAGTAGCCGTAGGCGTCATGAAAAACGAAATACCCTTTTCCTTTCAACGGTGCGAGCTCATTACCCACCTGCTTATCGGTTGCGGCTAATTGTGCCTCAAAATCCTTCAGGTTGGCGTCTAGTTTGGCTCGACTTTGCGGCATAAGTTCCACTAATTTGTCATGGATTGCAACCGCTGAAAGCCGCGCTATCTCTGGGGAAAGCCAGAGATGCATGTTGTACTCGCCGTGATGGTGATCGCCATCACCTTTTTCACCCTCTGCAGCGTGATGATCGTGTTCGTCACCGTCGTCATCCGCCCCTTTCATTAGCAACGGTTTAACGCCGGAAAGCCCGGCAATCGCGACCTGTTTTTCGCCTGGAATCTGTTTGGCCGATTTCTGCATAAACGCTTCCATCTCCGGACCAATCCAGACAACTAAGTCCGCGTTTTGCAAGCGTTTTACATCTGACGGGCGTAAGGAATAGTCATGCTCGGATGCACCATCCGGGAGCAGAACCTGGGTTTCCGTTACGCCATCGGCAATGGCCGATGCGATGAATCCAAGCGGTTTAAGCGAAGCGACAACGGCAGCGTTAACATCTTGTGCGGTTGTTCCCCAAAGGGCAGCGGATAATGCTGCGAAAAGAAGCGTATTTTTATGTAACATAATGCGACTAGTCATCGTAGTGAATGCGTGGAATGTGATATTATAACATCCGTTGACTTCTTCAAGCTTAAATTGACATGACGACATTGGTTTCTCTCGATAATATTTCGGTCTCATTCGGCCAGCGCCGCGTCCTCTCTGACGTATCGCTGGATCTCAAGCCCGGCAAAATTTTAACGCTGCTCGGCCCTAATGGCGCTGGTAAATCCACTCTGGTGCGTGTGGTGCTGGGTCTGGTAACACCGGACGAAGGTGTGATTACGCGCGAGGAAAAATTGCGGATCGGCTACGTGCCGCAAAAATTACACCTGGACGCCACCCTGCCGCTGACGGTAAGTCGCTTTCTGCGCCTGCGCCCCGGCACGCGTAAAGCCGATATTCTCCCGGCGCTGAAACGCGTGCAGGCGGGCCATCTTATCGACGCACCGCTGCAAAAGCTGTCCGGCGGTGAGACGCAGCGCGTTTTGCTGGCCCGTGCGCTGCTGAGCAGCCCGCAGCTGCTGGTGCTTGATGAGCCAACCCAGGGTGTGGACGTTAATGGTCAGGTCGCGCTTTATGATTTGATCGACCAGCTGCGCCGCGAACTGAACTGCGCCGTGCTGATGGTCTCCCACGATCTCCATCTTGTGATGGCGAAAACGGACGAAGTGCTGTGCCTTAACCATCATATTTGCTGCTCCGGCACGCCTGAAGTGGTCTCGATGCACCCGGAATTTATCTCCATGTTTGGCCCTCGCGGCGCTGAACAGCTGGGTATTTACCGTCATCATCATAATCACCGCCATGATTTACAGGGACGAATTGTCCTGCGCCGGGGAAATGGACACTCATGATTGAACTATTACTGCCCGGCTGGCTGGCCGGGATTATGCTTGCCTGCGCCGCGGGTCCACTCGGCTCGTTTGTGGTATGGCGCAGAATGTCCTATTTCGGGGATACCCTCGCGCACGCCTCCCTGCTGGGCGTGGCTTTTGGTTTACTGCTGGACGTTAATCCCTTCTACGCGGTGATTGTTGTCACCCTGCTGCTGGCAGCCGGGCTGGTCTGGCTGGAGAAACGTCCGCACCTCGCCATTGATACGCTGCTTGGCATCATGGCCCACAGCGCGCTCTCGCTGGGTCTGGTGGTGGTAAGCCTGATGTCGAATATCCGCGTCGACCTGATGGCCTATCTGTTTGGCGATCTGCTTGCCGTGACGCCGGAAGATTTAATTTCCATCGCCATCGGGGTGGTGGTGGTACTCGGTATTCTGCTCTGGCAGTGGCGTAACCTGCTGGCGATGACCGTCAGCCCGGATCTGGCCTTCGTCGACGGCGTGAAGCTGCAGCGGGTTAAGCTGCTGCTGATGCTGGTGACGGCATTAACCATCGGCGTGGCGATGAAGTTCGTCGGGGCGCTGATTATTACGTCGCTGCTGATTATCCCTGCCGCCACGGCACGTCGTTTTGCCCGCACGCCGGAGCAGATGGCCGGTGTGGCCGTGATTATCGGGATGATTGCGGTAACGGGCGGATTAACCTTTTCAGCATTCTATGACACGCCTGCGGGGCCGTCGGTGGTGTTGTGTGCGGCGGTGTTGTTTATTTTTAGTATGATGAAAAAACAACCGAATGCCTGAATAAGCGATTACCACCACCACAGAGGCTGGCGTTTCGCTTCATGTCCTGTGATCAACTCATGGCGAGACTTCCACCCGCAGGAGTGCGCCCATGTCGGGCGCACACGTAAATAAGCACCGATGAAATTATCGGTGCTTATTTTATTTATTAGTACAAGTTGCTAAATACAATTTGGCGCCTGGGACATTTATACCGCCTTCAATATCAAGACATTTCTCATGACCTTCATAATCACTTGTTATCATCTGTCCGTTAACATGGTTCCAATGAGGCGCGGAAGTGTCATTTTGGACTAAATAGATTTTATTATCTATTGGTCCGAACACATAATATGGATGTTCATCCAGAATCAGAGTCCCACCAAGAGCGAAATTGGGCTCACGTATATTCTGCATAGCTGGATTAGAACCACACTCTTCCATCGTCGCCTGCTCCAGGCCAGCGCCAGTCATACACAGTTTTTGTCCGTTACTGGTATTTTCAAGTCTCTGATCTACCATTTTCCATGTTTGGGTTCCTGAAATAGCGGCATTCGCTACGCCAGATATAGCCGCCATAGTCAAAGCGGCAATAGATATTGCCTTCATTAATTTCATTTTGTTATTCCTGATAGGGTAAATAAAATTCATTTATAGCTTGGGTATCGCTATAAATTCATAGTAGATAAAATGAGTGAATTATCTCAAATGATATGGATGATAAATTTATCCAAAATAATATTGATGGGAAAATCGGATGAGGTGAATAATCGGTCAGCGTCGCAGGCGGAATTTAACATCCCGCCTGCTCATCGTTACGGCATTGCCGGTGGGGTGATACCAAAATGATTCCACGCCCGCACCGTCGCCATTCGGCCACGCGGCGTGCGCTGTAAGAAGCCCTGCTGGATCAGATACGGCTCCAGCACATCTTCAATCGTCTCACGCTCTTCACCGATCGCCGCCGCCAGGTTATCCAGGCCAACCGGGCCACCAAAGAACTTATCCAGCACCGCCAGCAGCAGCTTGCGGTCCATATAGTCAAAGCCTTCGGCATCGACGTTAAGCATATCCAGCGCCTGGGCGGCAATCTCTGCCGAAATGGTGCCATCATGCTTCACTTCGGCAAAGTCACGCACGCGACGCAGCAGGCGGTTGGCAATACGCGGCGTCCCGCGCGAACGCTTCGCCACTTCAAAAGCGCCCTCTTCACTCATATCCAGCCCCATATAGCGCGCGCTACGGCCAACGATATGCTGCAGGTCCGGCACCTGATAAAACTCCAGACGCTGAACGATACCGAAGCGGTCGCGCAGCGGAGAGGTCAACGATCCGGCACGGGTCGTGGCGCCAATCAGGGTAAACGGAGGGAGATCGATTTTGATAGAGCGCGCGGCCGGGCCTTCGCCAATCATGATATCCAGCTGGTAATCTTCCATCGCCGGATAGAGCACCTCTTCCACCACCGGAGACAGGCGGTGGATTTCGTCGATAAACAGCACGTCATGCGGTTCAAGGTTGGTCAGCATCGCCGCCAGATCGCCCGCTTTCTCCAGCACCGGGCCGGAGGTGGTGCGCAGATTAACGCCCATTTCGTTGGCGACGATATTCGCCAGGGTGGTTTTCCCTAACCCCGGCGGGCCAAAAATCAGCAGGTGATCGAGTGCATCGCCGCGCAGCTTTGCCGCCTGGATGAAAATCTCCATCTGGGAACGTACCTGCGGCTGGCCGATATACTCATCAAGCAGCTTAGGGCGGATCGCGCGATCCACCACGTCTTCTGCCTGAAGGGTGCCTGCCGATACCAGGCGATCTGCTTCAATCATCCTTTACCTCACAATGCAGCGCGCAGCGCTTCACGAATCAGGGTTTCACTGCTGGCATCCGGTTTGGCAATTTTGCTCACCATGCGGCTGGCCTCCTGAGGTTTATAGCCCAGCGCCACCAGCGCGGCAACCGCTTCCTGCTCGGCGTCATCATCAGAGGCAGGCGCGCCCGGGGAGGTCAGAACCAAATCGGCCGCCGGGGTGAACAGATCGCCGTGCAGACCTTTAAAGCGGTCTTTCATTTCGACTATCAAACGCTCTGCGGTTTTCTTACCGATGCCCGGAAGCTTAATCAGCGCCGCAGGATCTTCGCGCTCAACGGCATTCACAAACTGCTGGGCTGACATACCGGACAAAATCGCCAGCGCCAGCTTCGGCCCGACGCCGTTGGTTTTAATCAGGTCGCGGAACAGGGTGCGTTCCTGCTTGTTGTTGAAGCCGTAGAGCAGCTGAGCATCTTCACGCACCACAAACTGAGTAAAGACAACCGCCTCTTTGCCCGCGTCCGGCAGCTCGTAGAAGCAGGTCATCGGCATATGGACTTCATAGCCCACGCCACCCACTTCCAGCAGCACTAACGGGGGTTGTTTTTCAATAATGATGCCTCTGAGTCTGCCTATCACGTGACGCTCCTGCGTTCTGGAAGAAATTAACTGCCGACATAATAAAAAAAGGCTGGATAAACATCCAGCCTGATTTCTGATTATCGTAACCTGCCTCGCGCCAGGTTGAGCCGCGACTCGCTCATCTGCATCGCGTTCTGGCTGACGTGGCAGTGGGTAATCGCAATCGCCAGCGCATCGGCTGCGTCGGCCTGCGGGTTCGCGGGAAGCTTCAGCAGGGTACGCACCATGTGCTGCACCTGGCTTTTCTCCGCGCTACCGATGCCCACCACCGTCTGCTTGACCTGTCTTGCCGCATATTCGAATACCGGCAAATCCTGGTTCACGGCAGCGACGATGGCAACGCCGCGCGCCTGACCCAGCTTTAGCGCTGAATCGGCGTTTTTCGCCATAAAGACCTGCTCGATGGCGAAATAGTCCGGCTGAAACTGGGTGATGATCTCCGACACCCCCGCGTAGATGAGCTTCAGGCGCGACGGCAGATCGTCCACTTTAGTACGAATACAGCCACTGCCGAGGTAGGTTAGCTGGCGTCCCACCTGACGGATAACGCCATAGCCGGTGACGCGCGAGCCGGGGTCAATCCCGAGGATAATCGACATCACGCGTCTCCCGTAAACGGTTTACAGGCTCTCATCAGAGAGTCGCTGCAACCTCATCAGAGATTTCACCGTTGTGGTACACTTCCTGCACGTCGTCGCAGTCTTCGAGCATGTCGATCAGACGCAGCAGTTTCGGTGCGGTTTCCGCATCCATGTCCGCTTTGGTAGACGGGATCATTGAGACTTCAGCGTTGTCCGCTTTCAGGCCCGCGGCTTCCAGCGCATCGCGCACGGCGCCCATCTCTTCCCAGGCGGTGTAAACGTCAATGGCGCCATCATCGTAGGTCACCACGTCTTCCGCACCCGCTTCCAGCGCCGCTTCCATGATCGCATCTTCGTCGCCTTTCTCGAAGGAGATGACGCCTTTTTTGCTGAACAGGTAAGCTACAGAACCGTCAGTGCCCAGGTTACCACCGGTTTTGGTGAACGCATGGCGCACTTCCGCAACGGTACGGTTACGGTTATCGGACAGACACTCAACCATCACCGCAGTACCGCCAGGGCCGTAACCTTCATAAATGATGGTTTCCATGTTCGCGTCTTCATCACCGCCGACGCCACGTGCGATAGCACGGTTCAGGGTGTCACGCGTCATGTTGTTAGACAGCGCTTTATCCACCGCCGCGCGCAGACGCGGGTTAGAAGCTGGATCGCCGCCGCCCAGACGCGCCGCTGTCACCAGCTCGCGAATAATTTTGGTAAAGATCTTACCGCGCTTGGCATCCTGTGCCGCTTTGCGGTGCTTGGTGTTGGCCCACTTACTATGACCTGCCATAAAAAGTTCTCCAAAAATCGCGCCTTCTCAGGCCGCGTTAATTACAAATTCTTCAATCGCCTGCCGGTTGCTCCACGACTTGGTAAGCGCGGCGGCATCCGCCGCATCTACCCAGCGGTAGTTCAGGTGTTCGGTAAACACGATCTCCCGCTCATGGGGAAGCGCGAGACAGAACCACGACTCCGTATTGCGCTCAATGCCCGGCGCATAGCGATGACGTAAATGGCTAAAAATTTCAAACTCCACCGTGCGCTGACAGTCCTTCAGGGTCAGTTGCTCATGAGCAACATCAATGGTGACCTCTTCCTTTACTTCACGCGCGGCGGCCTGCGGCGCGGTCTCCCCCTCTTCCAGGCTGCCGGTAACCGACTGCCAGAAATCAGGATCGTCGCGCCGCTGCAACATCAGCACCCGCTTCGTGTCTTCTGCATAAATGACCACCAGGACAGAAACGGGAAGCTTATATGCCATATCAGTTTTTCTCTTCCTTCTTCACCACTTCAATGCCCAGCTCGGCCAGCGCAGCCGGGTTGGCAAAGCTTGGCGCTTCGGTCATCAGACACGCTGCGGCAGTGGTTTTCGGGAAGGCAATAACATCACGAATGTTATCGGTGCCGGTCAGCAGCATGGTCAGACGGTCGAGACCGAAGGCCAGGCCCGCGTGCGGCGGCGTGCCGTATTTCAGGGCGTCCAGCAGGAAGCCGAACTTCTCGCGCTGTTCCTGCTCGTTAATGCCCAGAATGCCGAATACGGTCTGCTGC
Organism: Enterobacter sp. ECC_219_Taxon_10; assembly: GCF_058354905.1. Classification (NCBI taxonomy): domain Bacteria; kingdom Pseudomonadati; phylum Pseudomonadota; class Gammaproteobacteria; order Enterobacterales; family Enterobacteriaceae; genus Enterobacter; species Enterobacter sp. ECC_219_Taxon_10. Next base: position 2,934,418 of record NZ_CM178005.1, read on the forward strand.
ATGTCACCGCTGTGAATACGCACGGAACCACCGCCCACTTCGTAGCCGTTGATAACCATGTCGTAGGCATTCGCAACCGCGTCTTCCGGTGCCGCTTTCAGCTCTGCCGCCGTCATGTCTTTCGGCGAGGTGAACGGGTGGTGCATCGCGGTCAGGCCGCCTTCACCGTCGTCTTCAAACATTGGGAAGTCGATAACCCACAGCGGCGCCCATTTAGTTTCGTCGGTCAGGTTCAGGTCTTTGCCGAGCTTCAGACGCAGCGCGCCCATCGCATCCGCAACGACTTTCTTGTTGTCTGCGCCGAAGAAGATCATGTCGCCATCCTGCGCGCCGGTGCGCTCAAGGATCGCTTCGACGATGTCCGCGTTCAGGAACTTCGCCACCGGGCTGGTGATCCCTTCCAGACCTTTCGCACGCTCGGTCACTTTAATATAGGCCAGACCTTTCGCGCCGTAGATCTTAATAAAGTTGCCGTAGTCATCAATCTGCTTACGGCTCAGCGCCGCACCGCCCGGTACGCGCAGGGCCGCCACGCGGCCTTTCGGATCGTTAGCCGGGCCCGCGAATACCGCGAACTCAACGGCTTTCACCAGATCAGCCACGTCCACCAACTCCATCGGGTTACGCAGGTCTGGTTTGTCGGAGCCGTAGCGACGTTCCGCTTCGGCGAAGGTCATAATCGGGAAATCGCCCAGCTCAACGCCTTTCACGTCGTTCCACAGGCTACGCACCAGCGCTTCCATCACCTCACGCACCTGTTCGGCGGTCATGAAGGAGGTTTCCACGTCGATCTGGGTAAATTCGGGCTGACGGTCAGCGCGCAGGTCTTCGTCGCGGAAGCACTTAACGATTTGATAGTAGCGATCGAAGCCGGACATCATCAGCAGCTGTTTGAACAGCTGCGGTGACTGCGGCAGCGCGTAGAATTTGCCTTTATGAACGCGGGATGGCACCAGGTAATCGCGCGCGCCTTCCGGCGTGGCTTTGGTCAGCATCGGGGTTTCGATATCGAGGAAACCGTGGTCATCCATAAAGCGACGCACCAGGCTGGTAATTTTCGCACGGGTTTTCAGGCGCTGGGCCATTTCCGGACGACGCAGATCCAGGTAGCGGTATTTCAGACGCGCTTCTTCAGTGTTGACGTGGTTGGAATCCAGCGGCAGCGCTTCGGCACGGTTGATGATAACCAGATCGGACGCCAGCACTTCGATGGCCCCCGTCGCCATGTCTGCGTTAACGTTTTTCTCGTCACGCGCACGCACGGTGCCGGTGACCTGAATGCAGAACTCATTACGCAGCTCGGAGGCCAGCTTCAGCGCTTCGGCGCGATCCGGGTCGAAGAACACCTGAACGATACCTTCACGGTCGCGCATATCGATGAAGATAAGGCTACCAAGATCACGACGACGGTTGACCCAACCACACAGGGTAACCTGCTGTCCGACGTGGGACTGACGCAGCTGCCCGCAATATTCTGTACGCATGAGATATCCCTTAATTAGCCGCAGGCTAAATGTCGCCTGGTATGCAGGCTACTATGTCGCAGCTTTCTGTATGTCACAACTGGATGAAAAAAGGCGGCTATTATACTGGAAATTCCGCCGGACGATAAGAGCGAACCACCGCCAGACGGTCGTTTGCTGCACTCTTATTGCGCATTCTCACAAAAATTAACAAAATTATCCGACCGATAACAGGTCATCACGTCGTAAGGTGTTACGGAAGTGATTAATTTACCTGGAGTGACGATGTTAACACTTGATGCCCGCAAAACCGCGCTTGTGGTGATTGATTTACAGGAAGGGATCCTCCCCTTTGCCGGTGGCCCGCACGCTGCGGATGATGTGGTCAACCGCGCCGCTCGCCTGGCCGAGAAATGCCGCGCCAGCGGTGCCCCTGTAGTCATGGTGCGCGTCGGCTGGTCCGCTGATTTCGCCGAGGCGTTAAAACAGCCCGTTGATGCCCAGGCGCCCGCGCATGCCCTGCCGGATAACTGGTGGACGTACCCGGTGTCGCTGGGCAAACGCGACAGCGATATCGAAGTGACCAAACGTCAGTGGGGCGCCTTCTACGGGACCGATCTGGAGCTGCAGCTCCGCCGTCGCGGTATCAACACCATTATTCTGTGTGGCATTTCCACCAACATCGGCGTGGAATCGACCGCCCGTAACGCCTGGGAGCTGGGCTTTAACCTGGTGATTGCCGAAGATGCCTGCAGCGCGGCCTCCGCAGAACAGCATCGGGGCAGCATGACCCACATCTTCCCGCGCATCGGACGCGTGCGCAGTACGGATGAGATTTTAAGCGCGCTATGATGTACGTGGGCCTTCCCCAGTGGTCGCACCCGAAATGGGTGCGCCTGGGCATCACCAGCCTTGAAGAGTATGCCCGACACTTCAACTGCGTCGAGGGTAATACCACCCTGTATGCGCTCCCCAAAGCCGAGATTGTCGAACGCTGGCGAGAGCAAACGACCGACGATTTCCGTTTCTGTTTTAAGTTTCCGGCGACCATTTCCCACCAGGCCGCGCTGCGAAACTGCGGGGACTTAACGGAAGAGTTTTTCACGCGCATGTCGCCGCTGACGAACCGCATTGGGCAATACTGGCTCCAGCTTCCCGCCACATTTGCCCCGCGCGACCTGCCTGCGCTCTGGCAGTTCCTGGATGCCCTGCCCGGTGAATTCACCTACGGCGTGGAAGTCCGACACCAGGACTTCTTTGCGAAGGGCGAAGCAGAAAGAGCGCTCAACCGCGGCCTGCTTGAACGTTCCGTAAACCGGGTGATCCTCGATAGCCGCCCGGTGCACAGCGCGGTACCGCATAACGAGGCGATCGTTGAAGCTCAGCGTAAAAAACCGAAAGTACCGGTCCACGCCATCGTGACCGCGCAGAATCCGATGGTTCGGTTCATCGGCAGCGATAACATGGAGCAAAATCAGGCGATGTTCGCCGTCTGGCTGCAAAAACTCGCAAACTGGGAACACACCACCACGCCGTACCTCTTTTTACACACGCCGGATATCGCTCAGGCACCCGAACTGGTCGATGCTCTGTGGCAGGCCTTGCAGGCTGCGGTGCCGTCCGTGGGCAGCGCGCCGTCCATCCCACAACAATCTTCTCTTTTCTGATATCACCCCCTATCATAGTGAAGTGCCATCTGCCAAAAACAGGGAGTTAGTATGGTCAGCGCGCTGTATGCGGTGTTAGGTGCATTACTGCTGATTAAATTTTCATTTGATGTTGTGCGCCTGAGAATGCAGTACCGCGTCTCTTATGGCGACGGCGGTTTCTCCGAACTGCAAAGCGCTATCCGCATTCACGGTAATGCGGTTGAATATATTCCCGTGGCCCTCATCCTGCTGCTGTTTATGGAGATGAATGGCGCGGAAACCTGGATGGTGCATATTTGCGGTCTGCTGCTGATAGCTGGCCGGCTAATGCACTATTATGGCTTCCACCACCGCTTATTCCGCTGGCGTCGTTCCGGCATGAGCGCGACATGGTGTTCGCTTTTGCTGATGGTGCTGGCTAACCTGTGGTATATGCCGTGGGAGTTGGTTTTCTCCCTCCGTTAGCGCACAATACGCCACTTTATTTTTCCCGGATTTTTACGTTATGTCAGATCGCGACACGCTTTTTTCCGCGCCTATCGCCAGCCTGGGCGACTGGACCTTCGATGAACGGGTAGCCGAAGTCTTCCCGGATATGATCCAGCGCTCTGTTCCCGGTTATTCCAATATTATCTCTATGATCGGCATGCTGGCTGAGCGCTTCGTTCAACCCGGCACGCAGGTCTACGACCTGGGCTGCTCGCTCGGCGCGGCAACGCTGTCGGTACGTCGTAACGTTCATCACGAAGGCTGCCGCATCATTGCCGTGGATAACTCCCCGGCCATGGTGGAGCGCTGCCGTCGCCATATAGACGCGTATAAAGCCCCCGTACCGGTGGACGTGGTGGAAGGCGATATCCGTGAGATCGAGATTAACAACGCCTCGATGGTGGTACTGAATTTTACCCTGCAGTTCCTGGTGCCTGAAGACCGTCAGCTGCTGCTGGACAAAATTTATCAGGGGCTGAATCCCGGCGGCGCGCTGGTGCTTTCTGAGAAATTCAGCTTTGAGGATGCCAAAGTAGGCGAGCTGCTGTTCAACATGCACCACGATTTCAAACGGGCGAACGGCTACAGCGAGCTGGAGATCAGCCAGAAGCGCAGCATGCTGGAAAACGTGATGCTGACGGACTCCGTGGAAACCCACAAAGCGCGCCTGCAGAAAGCCGGGTTTGAGCACAGCGAACTGTGGTTCCAGTGCTTTAACTTTGGTTCGCTGGTGGCGCTGAAAGCGGGAGATGCGGCATGATTGAATTCAGCAACTTCTATCAACTGATTGCTAAAAACCATCTTTCCCACTGGCTGGAGACCCTGCCGGCGCAGATTGCCGCCTGGCAGCGCGATCAACAGCACGGCCTGTTAAAACAGTGGTCAAATGCCGTGGAGTATCTGCCGGAACTGACGCCGCATCGTCTGGATCTTCTGCACAGCGTAACCGCCGAGAGCGAAGAGCCGCTCCCGGCCGGGCAGATCAACCGCATCGAAACACTGATGCGTAATTTAATGCCGTGGCGCAAAGGGCCGTTTTCGCTCTACGGCGTGAACATCAATACCGAGTGGCGCTCAGACTGGAAGTGGGATCGCGTACTGCCGCACCTTTCCGACCTGACCGGGCGCACCATTCTGGACGTAGGCTGCGGCAGCGGTTACCACATGTGGCGCATGATTGGCGCGGGAGCCCATCTGGCGGTCGGCATCGACCCGATGCAACTCTTCCTGTGCCAGTTTGAGGCGGTGCGAAAACTGCTCGGCAACGACCAGCGCGCGCATCTGCTGCCGCTGGGCATAGAGCAACTCCCGGCCCTGAAAGCCTTTGATACCGTTTTTTCCATGGGCGTGCTGTATCACCGTCGTTCCCCGCTTGAACACCTGTGGCAGCTCAAAGATCAGCTGGTCAGCGGCGGCGAGCTGGTGCTGGAAACACTGGTGATCGAAGGTGATGAACATGCCGTTCTGGTGCCGGGCGATCGCTACGCGCAGATGCGCAACGTTTACTTCATCCCGTCCGCGCTGGCGCTGAAAAACTGGCTGGAGAAGTGCGGATTTGTGGATGTGCGCATTGCCGATGTCTGCGTTACCTCAATTGAAGAGCAGCGCCGCACCGACTGGATGATCACCGAATCGCTGGAGCAGTTCCTTGACCCGACCGATCACAGCAAAACCATCGAAGGCTATCCGGCCCCGATGCGTGCGGTGTTGATTGCGACCAAGCCGTAGTTTTCCCCTCACCCCGGCCCTCTCCCCATAGGGGCGAGGGAGAAAAACCGCACCGAGCCGTCCCCTCTCCCCTATGGGGAGAGGGTTAGTGTGAGGGGATAAAAAAAGGCCCCTGTGTAATTGGCAGGGGCCTGGTACAAGCAAGCATCATATTGGGCGACATGATGCGCGGTAAAAATCGGTACGTTGCTACACGTGATGACGCTCAATCAGCGACTTCATTTCCGCAACCGACTCTCCCTCTACGCCATAGCGTGAATACTCATCCGCTTCAGCATCCGTCGACATTGACAGCCCTGTATTGCGATAACGCATGGGTGAAGGTATCCATTTCCCCGCAGAGCTGTGAAGCTCTTCCACCCCGGCGTTTAAAAACCGTTCCAGATTGCTGGCACGGACTCCCGCACCCGCCATTATTATTGGAACACCGGAATGTGCTTTTAGTTCCGTAATTAATTGCAGTCCTTTTTCAGCCGAAGACTGCTGTCCCGATGTCAGAACGCGCGCCACGCCAAGTTCTCCAAGCGTTTCAAAGGCCTGAAGCGGATCTTTACACATATCAAACGCGCGATGAAAAGTGACGGCCATCCCTTTAGCGGCATCCATCACCTGGCGCATCCGCGGCAGATCGACGTGACCGTCTTCATCAAGCAGGCCGGTCACCAGACCGGGGAACCCCAGGTCACGAACAAGGGCGATATCTTCAAGCATGGCACTGAACTCGCCCGGCGTGTAACAAAAATCGCCGCCGCGAGGACGAATAATCGGGTGGACCGGAATGGTGACGGCCTGGCGGGCAGACTTCAACACGCCGTATGAAGGCGTTAACCCCCCTTCTTTCGGGGCCGCGCACAGTTCGATACGGTCAGCTCCCATCTGTTGCGCCGTAAGGGCACACTCCACGCTGTAACAACAAATCTCCAGCAGCGCCATCTACTCCTCCTTAAATCAGCTTAACACGCCATCATGGCACGCCTCTCGTTTCGGGTCTCAGCGGCGAATCACAACTCTCAGGCTTCGCTGGCAACGATCTGCTCAATGGTCCATGGATGAAATTTCACGGTCACCTGCCCGTCCGTCACGGCCAGCGTCGGGTTAGGAAGACGCTCGTGCTCGCCTTTCGGTGAGCTCGTCTTCACAAAAATCCCCGGCTTGCTTAACCCGTCGTCTGACAGCAGGGCAAGGGCGCGCGCGTTCAACGTTTCCGGCTCACCCGGCAGGACGATTTCGATATGCTCCCAGCCTTCGTGCGGATAGCGTTTTTCACCCGGCCACGGCAGTTCAACCACGGTGAACTGCCAGTGCGCCACGTTCACCGGTTCATGCAGTTTAAACAGACAAATTGGGCGTCCATTGATGATGTTCTCAGAGAGCAACTCGCCGCACTGTTCAAACCCGCGGCGCCAGCGTTCAGCCGTCGCATTCTGGTGACAGCGCAAAGAGATGTGATCTGCCTCAAGCGGCGCGATATCCAGACCAAGACGGGTGGCAAGTTCTGTGAACGCCTTTGTGAAGCGCGGTAAATCTGCGGAAATATCATGCAGTTCGTCAATGGATTGCCAGTTTGCCATAAGTCAGTCTCTTTTCATGTCGCAAAGCCGCTAATTTACTCTGTTGCCCTGTTTTGACCAACCGCAGAATCCGGCTTTTTGCGACTGCATGATTATGCACACCTTCACCGCCTGGATTCTGAGCAATCTTCAGGCCCCGCAATGCTGACGCCAGAAGGCATTTGCAGTATACTCCCGCCCTAAATTCTTTAACTGGCGCGGGCGGTTGTAAGCCCGCATCAAAAACGTAAGGTATCCAGGTGAATATTCAGGCTCTTCTCTCCGAAAAAGTCAGTCAGGCACTGATTGCCGCAGGCGCGCCTGCGGATTGCGAACCGCAGGTTCGTCAGTCAGCAAAAGTACAGTTTGGCGACTATCAGGCTAATGGCGTGATGGCAGTGGCTAAAAAACTGGGCATGCCGCCGCGACAGCTCGCTGAGCAGGTACTGACGCATCTGGATCTCTCCGGCATTGCCAGCAAAACCGAAATTGCCGGTCCGGGCTTTATCAATATTTTCCTTGAGCCTGCATTCCTGGCGAGCCACGTTGACGCGGCGCTGAAGTCTGACCGTCTGGGCGTTTCCCAGCCGGAAGCGCAGACCGTGGTTGTCGACTATTCTGCCCCGAACGTGGCGAAAGAGATGCACGTAGGTCACCTGCGCTCCACCATCATCGGTGACGCCGCGGTGCGCACGCTCGAATTCCTCGGTCACAAGGTGATCCGCGCGAACCACGTGGGCGACTGGGGCACCCAGTTCGGCATGCTGATTGCTTACCTGGAGAAACAGCAGCAGGAAAACGCGGGTGAAATGGCGCTGGCGGACCTGGAAGGATTCTATCGCGAAGCCAAAAAGCACTACGACGAAGACGAAGCCTTCGCCGAGCGCGCACGCAGCTACGTGGTGAAGCTGCAGGGCGGCGATCGATACTTCCTTGAAATGTGGCGCAAGCTGGTTGACATCACCATGTCCCAGAACCAGCTGACCTACAACCGTCTGAATGTGACGCTGACTCGCGACGACGTGATGGGTGAAAGCCTCTACAACCCGATGCTGCCCGGCATCGTGGCGGATCTGAAAGCCAAAAACCTCGCGGTGGAGAGCGAAGGCGCAACGGTTGTGTTCCTTGATGAGTACAAAAACAAGGAAGGTGAACCGATGGGCGTGATCATCCAGAAAAAGGATGGCGGCTATCTCTACACCACCACCGATATCGCCTGCGCGAAATACCGCTACGAAACCCTTCACGCTGACCGCGTGCTGTACTACATCGACTCCCGCCAGCACCAGCACCTGATGCAGGCGTGGACTATCGTGCGTAAAGCCGGTTACGTACCTGACTGCGTTCCGCTGGAACATCACATGTTCGGCATGATGCTGGGTAAAGACGGCAAGCCGTTCAAAACCCGCGCGGGCGGTACCGTGAAGCTTTCCGATCTGCTGGACGAAGCGCTGGAGCGCGCACGTCGCCTGGTGGCCGAGAAGAACCCGGACATGCCTGCTGATGAACTGGAAAAACTGGCTAACGCCGTGGGTATCGGCGCGGTGAAATACGCGGATCTTTCCAAGAACCGCACCACCGACTATATCTTCGACTGGGACAACATGCTGGCGTTTGAAGGCAACACGGCGCCGTACATGCAGTATGCCTATACCCGCGTGCTCTCCGTGTTCCGAAAGGCGAACATTGATGAAAGCGTGCTGGCGAATACGACAGTAACCATTACGGAAGATCGTGAAGCGCAGCTGGCGGCGCGTCTGCTGCAGTTCGAAGAGACGCTGACGGTTGTCGCGCGTGACGGCACGCCGCACGTAATGTGTGCATACCTGTACGATCTGGCGGGTCTGTTCTCCGGCTTCTACGAGCACTGCCCTATTCTGTCTGCGGAAAATGAATCGGTACGCAACAGCCGCCTGAAGCTGGCGCAGCTGACGGCGAAGACCCTGAAGCTGGGTCTGGATACCCTGGGTATCGAAACCGTAGAACGTATGTAATACAAAAAACCCGGCAGACGCCGGGTTTTTTATTATCAGAAATACTTCCGCAGATACTCCGTCAAACAGAGTATCGCCATCGCCTGTCCGTACGGCATCGACGTCAGCGGGATCTGGCGATAGAACTCAAGATCGCTGCCCATGCCCGTGCCGAACGAGGTTTGCAGCAGCTCGCCTTCCGGCGAAATATTTTTGACGATACCGCCAATCGCTTTTTCTGCCACTTCGGCATACTCCGCGCCAACGTAGCGCTTGCGCACGGCTTTCAGAATGCCGTAGGCAAACCCTGCCGTGGCGGACGCCTCAAGATAAGAATGTGGATCGTCGAGCAGCGTATGCCACAGCCCGCTGTCGTCCTGACATTTCGCCAGCGCGGAAATCTGCGCATTCAATACCTGCACCAGGTAGCGGCGCACGGCGCTGTTTTCCTGCAGATCCACCAGCTCGAGGAAGTCCGGGATCACGATGGTGAGCCAGCTGTTGCCGCGCGCCCAGCGGGCACGGGCAAAGTTATGATTACCGTCGTAGCTCCAGCCGTGAAACCACAGCCCGGTCTCCCGGTCCATCAGGTTCTGCACGTGCAGCAGGAACTGATACACCGCCTCTTCAACGTACTCCGGTTTGTTGAGCAGCTTGCCGATTTTTGCCAGCGGCAGCACCGTCATCATCAGCGTGTCATCCCACATCTGCTGGTGGTTCTCTTCTGCCAGGGTGATGTGCTGCATTCCACCGTAATCGGTGCGCGGCATCTCGGCTATCGCCCACTCCGCCCAGCTTTCCAGCCACGGCAGCCAGGCCGGGTTTTTGGTCTCTTCGTAGCGATAGGCCAGCGTCAGGAATGGCGACATGGTATTGACGTTTTTGGTGGTGGCGCCTTCCGCAAAGCGGTCTGTAAACCAGCTGTCGATAATGTTGCGCATCTCTTCGTCGCCGGTCTGGCAGTAGTACTGCCAGATGCCATACAAACCGACGCCGTGCGTCCACTCCCATCCGGCCCAGCCTTTGGTGTCGATTACGCGTCCGTCGTCCAGCCGCAGCAAAAACTCACCCGTTTTGTCGTGGATATTGACCAGGTTATACGTCACCTTTTGAATCAGCGATTTCAGCTCGTCCCTGGCTATAAAACGTTCAGGCTGACGCAATAACGGGCTATGTTTGACAGGCCAAACTTTCATTATCTTAACCTCCGTTGTATGTCGAATTGAGTACCGCGCGATCCTTCAGCGAAGGTGCCGCTGGCTTGTTGCGATTCAGATAACCGATGTTGTTATTGCCCCAGAGTGACTCATAAGGCATACCGGCCAGCATCTCGACAGTAGCGCGGGCGTGGGGCGTCGCTGACTCCGGCATCGCATGACCACACTCGCGCATTTTCGCGGTCTCCTCGCGCAGCGTGCTGTGGGTCTGCAAGTTGAGCTTGAAGCGCAGGGAGACAAGAAAACCGCAGAACAGCACCAGGACGGTGCCCACGCTCAGGATCGTCAAAATGGTGTGGCTCACTTCCGCAGGCTGGACTTTCTGACCGCTGACAAAGCCGGACATCTGCATCACAATGCCTACCAGCATCACCGCACCGGCCTGAGACGCCTTGCGGGTCAGGGTCATGATGCCGGCGAAAATCCCTTCGCGGCGCTGGCCGGTGATTACTTCATCCACGTCCGCAATGTAGGTATAGGTATTCCATGGCACGTAGTTGATACCGCCGCGGCCCAGCCCAGCCACCGCAGAGATCAGCAACAGCAGAGCGTAGACGTCGCTCAGGCCCGCATAATAGAGCATGGCGTAAGAGAGAGACGCCAGGCCAAACAGCACCACGACCATGCGGTAGGACGGAGCAGGTCCGAAGCGAATACACAGCGGGATCATCCCGATCACGGCGAGGAACTGGAAGATAGCCATCGTGCCCAGCAGATTGGACGCCATTGAGGCTTCCTGCATCAGCACAAACACCACGTAGTAAGTGAACACCGCATTAAACACGTCCTGCGCGATATAGCCGCCGAGGTACATGCCCAGATGCTGACGGAAAATCTTGATGCGCAGCGTGGAGCTTAACTCAACGATCAGGCGATTGAGACTCTGCCCCAGCGTCAGCTTCTTCTTCTCTTCTTCAGCACGCAGCGCCGCTTCAGACCACTCCTCACGCGGGCGCTCCCAGGTAAAGAACCAGACAAAGGTCAGCATCAGCGCGCACAGCACGGAGAAGACCAGGCTTGCGTAGAAGAAGGAAACGGCGTTGTCTTTCCCGAATTGCGTGAGCAGGATCCCCGGCAGGAAGGAGGCCAGAATGGCGGACATCTGCGCCATAGAGATACGCGCCCCGGAGAACTTGGTTTTCTGTTTGAAGTCATCGGTCATTTCCGGCACCAGCGTTTCGTAAGGCACCAGAATCATGGTGTAGACAATATCAAACACCAGATAGGTCAGCAGGTAGTACCAGAAATTCATGTCCCCCACCCACATCAACGAGTAGCTGAACACGCATGGAATACCCAGCAGGATAAAGAACTTACGGCGACCAAAGCGCTTCCCAAGCCAGGTCGTACCGAAGTTATCCGTCAAAAAGCCCATTAACGGGCTGACAACAGCATCCAGCACCCTCGCAGCGGCAAAGATGAAGGTTGCCTCAATCGGTGTGAGTCCACAGAAGGTGGTATAAAAATACAAAAGCCAGGCCGCCGTCAGGGCGGTAGTACCTGCCCCAAGAAAATCGCCTGCTCCGTAGGCAAGATAATTTGCGAGTCCAATTTTACGTGTTTTCATTGCCGTCAACCCTAATCAAATTTGGGAGACTCCCTGCAGGTAAGGCTCATCGGGGAGTTTTTACACGGCTACAGTAAATGCAACGACGTCCTGATACCTTTCTGTTTCTGCCATCACGAGCAGGGTGAATGGCAAAAATGCAAAGGGTCGCGTCACGCGTGTCACTAATTTATAAAACAGCGTTTCTATTGCATCAAAAGAGGAGGTCAATTTTGCGAGACAGCCATCAGAATTGACTGATGGCTGGTGAAAAGGCAGGCAGCTAGCGGTAGTTGACGATGACAGAATTACTCTGCACCTTCAGCGCCGGGATCAAACGTCCCCCGCCCGGCACTTCCCAGATAAAACGCAAGGGTTCAATGGCCGGCACGCCGTTGAATGCCTGGGTTGTGCCATTCTCTCCGTCGATCTCCGTACAGCGAGTCTGAGAACAGAGACGCACCCGAAGCCCGGCAGGGGTTGGGCCAATCAGCCGGTAGTTCCAGACCACCATCCCCATCTGACCAGAAACCGTTTCAGAAGGCGACAGCGGGTTAGAGGACATGGCGACCCCCCGGTTGCTGAGGGTCACGCCCATGCTGCTTGCCTGCCAGGAGCCTTCCCCGGCAGCCTGAACCGCCAGCGGGAAGAACAAAACCCATAACCATTTACCCATTATTTTCCTCCAATCGTCGCCGTCATGCGGATATGGCGGTTGTCCGACAGCTCCATATTCGACAGCACAACCAGCTGGTTTAGGCTGCGACGCAGGAAGCGCGACAGTAGCGGGCGCAGCGCGTGGTTGACCAGCAGCACCGGCGGTGCCCCCAGCATCTCCTGACGCGCCAGCGCTTCCTGGGTCTGCTCCAGCAGGCGATCCGCCAGCCCAGGCTCCAGGCCACCTCCGCCCTGCAGGGCCTGCAGCAGAAGGCGCTCAAGCGGCGTATCGAGGCCAATAACCTGGACTTCGCCGGTTCCCGGGAACCACTGTTGGGTGATCGCGCGCCCCAGCGCCACGCGCACCACCGCCGTCAGCTCGTGCGGATCGCTTTGCAGCGGCGCATGCTCAGCAAGGGTTTCCAGAATGGTACGCATATCGCGGATCGGCACTTTTTCCTCAAGCAGGTTCTGCAGCACCTTGTGCAGCGTGGTTAACGTCAGCACGCCCGGCACCAGGTCTTCCGTCAGCTTCGGCATCTCCTGCGTCACGCGGTCGAGAAGCTGCTGCGCTTCCTGACGGCCAAACAGTTCAGCCGAGAATTGGCCAATCAAATGATTAAGGTGGGTTGCCACCACGGTACTGGCTTCGACAACCGTATATCCCTGAATTTGCGCCTGCTCTTTCAGCGCGCTTTCAATCCAGATTGCCGCCAGGCCAAAGGCCGGATCGACGGTTTGCTCGCCCGGGAGCGTGCCTGCTGCGGTGCCGGGGTTAATGGCCAGCCAGCGGCCCGGGTAGGCATCACCGCTGCCAATTTCGACCCCTTTCATCAGAATGCGGTAGCGCGCGGGCGGCAGGTCCATGTTGTCCTTGATGTGAACCACCGGCGGCAGAAAGCCCATGTCCTGGGCGAATTTTTTACGGATACTCCGGATGCGGCCAAGCAGCTCGCCATCCTGCTGGAAATCCACCATCGGGATCAGACGATACCCCACTTCCATTCCCAGGGAATCTTCCAGTTGAACGTCGTTCCAGGTCGCCTCTACAGCCTGGGTGTTCTCCGGCATTTTCACCGGTACCGGTTCCGCAGCCGGCCTGGCCTCGCGGCCACGCATCCACCAGGCCAGGCCCAGCAGCCCCGCCGTAAACAGCAGGAATACGAGGTTTGGCATCCCCGGCACCAGGCCGAGCAGTCCCAGCACCGCAGCCGCCAGCAGCATCACGCGCGGGTTACTGAAGAGCTGGCCAACCATCTGCTCGCCAACGTCCTGGTCGGTACTGACGCGCGTCACGATAACACCCGCCGCAGTGGAGATGACCAGCGCCGGGATCTGTGCAACAAGACCGTCACCAATGGTCAGCAGCGTATAGCTTTCCGCCGCGTGGCCCATGTCCATCCCGTGCTGCAATACCCCCACCAGCAGGCCGCCGACCACGTTAATCACCATGATCAGGATGCCCGCGATGGCATCACCGCGAACAAACTTACTCGCACCGTCCATGGAGCCGTAGAAGTCCGCTTCTTGCGTCACTTCCGCGCGGCGCTTTTTCGCTTCATCTTCGGCAATAAGCCCGGCGTTCAGGTCGGCGTCGATCGCCATCTGCTTGCCCGGCATCCCGTCCAGCACAAAACGCGCGCCTACTTCCGCGATACGCCCCGCGCCTTTGGTGATAACCATAAAGTTAATGATAACGAGGATAACGAACACCACGATACCGATAGCGAAGTTCCCGCCCACCAGGAAGTGGCCGAAGGCTTCGACCACCTTCCCTGCCGCTGCCGCGCCGGTGTGGCCTTCCATAAGGATGATACGCGTGGAGGCCACGTTCAGCGCTAGCCGCAGCAAGGTGGTAAACAGCAGAATGGTCGGGAACGCGGCGAACTCCAGGGTGCGCTGGGTGAACATCGCCACCAGCAGCACCATAATGGACAGCGCAATATTGAAGGTAAAAAGCAGATCGAGGATGAATGCCGGGAGCGGCAGTACCATCATCGACAGAATCAACAGGATGAGGATCGGCCCGGCAAGGATCTGCCATTGAGTCGATTTCAGGTTGCCGGGCAGGCGCAACATTGCCACCAGATTAGCCATCAGTGTCCTTCTCGTTCATAAAATCCAGCGCGGCAGGCACCGGAAGGTTCTCAGGTTTGACAGGCCGTTGACCGCCGGCCAGACGCCAGCGCTTCAACTGCCATACCCAGGCCAACACTTCCGCCACCGCGGCGTAGAGCTGTCCAGGGATCTGTTGTCCGATATCCGCGTGGCGGTAGAGGGCTCGCGCCAGCGGAGGCGCTTCCAGGATCGGCACGCGGTTTTCGGTGCCAATTTCCCGGATGCGCAACGCAATCAGCCCCGCCCCTTTCGCCACCACTTTCGGCGCGCTCATTTTGTTTTCGTCATAGCGCAGCGCCACGGAATAGTGTGTCGGGTTGGTAACGATGACGTCCGCCTTCGGCACATCTTCCATCATGCGGCGACGGGCGGCGGCACGCTGCATCTGGCGGATGCGCCCCTTCACGTGCGGGTCACCTTCCATCTGCTTATATTCGTCGCGGATGTCCTGACGTGACATCCGCAGTTTCTTGAAGTGGGAATAAAGCTGGAAGATCACGTCAAAACCCACCATCGGAATAATGCTGAGCACCACCAGCAGCGCGCAAAGCCCGACCAGATTCAGCGCGTTGCTCATCGCTGTGAGGGGCGACTCGCTGATAAGGCGCATCATTTCGGGCCAGTGGTACCAGAGAAAAAATCCCGCGGAACTGCCCATCAGCACCGATTTGAGAATAGCCTTGAGCAGCTCGGCCCCGGTCTGCGCCGAGAACATTTTCGCAATGCCCGGCAGCGGGTTGAGTTTCGAAAATTTGGGTTGCAGCGATTTTCCGCTAAAGACCAGGCCGCCCAGCATCACCGGCGAGACCAGCGCCACCAGCACTACGCCGGTAATCAGAGGCAGCAGCGCAACCATGGCCCCTTTTATCAGCTGAATAATCTGGCTGAGGATCAGATTCGGGTCGTTGACCATGCTGTGGTCAAAACGTAAGCCGGTGGAGAGCATCCCCGCCAGCTTGCGGGCGAGCGACTCCCCACCCCACCAGATAATGCACACCCCGACGATAAGGATCAGCAGGGAGGTCAATTCTCGGGATCGGGGTATCTGCCCTTCCTCACGCGCCTTTTCTAGTCGGTGGGGTGTGGGAGCTTCCGTTTTGTCGTCGTTCTCTTCTGCCACAGTACATGCTCAGCCCATTACGTCACGGGTATCATGCCACGGTGGCGCATCGTCAATGGGCTGATAAAACCCTATAAGCGGGCCTTTTTACACACTTTAAGAAGAGCCTGTACAGGAGAAGGCTGGAAAAATGGTTTAAATAATGCTCAGGTGGGTTTTGACAGCCAATCATCATCGATGAATAATTATTAAAAATGCATTTAGTAAAATTTAAGTACATACTCACCTGCTGAGCATTTGGTAAATACATCATCAAAATACGCTTATTTTTTTCGCTCACTTGATTTCTTAAATGATAAAAATATGTAAATTAGATAACCGCAGCGTATCAAACATTAAATTCAATCAATTCAAATGTCATTTTTAATAGTTTACAATATACAATATTATTCTTGCCCATCGCTTACCTAATGAAAATTACCCGCTATACTTTTGCTCGGCGTTAATCGAGAAATATATCAAGTTGCATGCCAATTTGTTTTCAACTTCAGGAGTTTTTGTAGATGGATTTCAAAAGAAACATTTTTGCGGGCGTGACGCTTGCTGTCATTTCAATGGGCAGTTTCGCTGCCGAAATGAATGCAGGGACGATCCACTTCACGGGTGAAATTATTGAACCTAGCTGCACGATTCAAGGGGACAGCGGCACAGACAGTACGATTCCACTTGGCACCTATCCGGTCTCACTTTTTACAGAAGTCGGAAAGGAAACCACGCTCACTCCGTTCTCTATTATTTTGGCCAACTGTCCATTAAAAAGCGACGGATTGCCAGCGGTTCAACTGACCTTTAACGGTCCAACAACCTTGACGAAGACGAATACTCTGCTTGATGTAAGCAAAATTACCTCAACAGGTGACACCGCCGCGACAGGTATTGGCGTTGCCGTCAGTCCTGTAGGGAGCGATGCTCAGTTGATCACCATGGATGGTTCTGAAGAACAGGTCTACATTGAACTGCCCACGAAATCTTCTGATACCATCAAGGCAGACTTTAACGCCCGCTATAAATCATTCGCGGCAACGGTAACCGCCGGTCCAGCCGATGCTGATATGACGGTGAATATTTTATATCGCTAATAAACCATCGCCTAATATTCAGCTAATAAATATATTTACGCCATGACATTAAAGGAGTCATGCTCAGATAATAGTCCGCATTCGGACTATTATCGTTCTTTCAACCTGCTTTATTGAGGGGTTTTCCATGCGCACATCAATAAAACTCTTATTATGCATTCCCGTTATTGCAAGCACTTTTTGTCACGCCACGGGGGTACAAATCGGCCGTACTCGCATAATTTACGATGCCGCAAAAAAGGAAGTAGCCCTGCCCTTACTAAATAGTGAAAAAGAACTCCCCTGGTTAATTCAATCCTGGACGGATACTGGGGATGGAAAAACACGGGGCCCCTTTATCGTGACGCCACCTCTCTTTCGTCTCGATCCGCAAAAAGAGCAAAGTCTGCGAATAACCTGGAGCGGTCGCCCGCTGCCTGTCGATAAAGAGACATTGTTCTACCTTAATGTGCGAACCGTACCCGCCACGCCTGGAGATGAAGAGGGTAAGAATGTTCTGCGCCTGATTTATAAAACGCGCCTGAAACTCTTCTGGCGCCCTGTTGGACTTAGCGGCTCGCCATCAGAGTCATGCAAAAACCTGCGCTTCGTTCGCCATGACCAGCAGCTTACCGTCATCAACGATGGGGCATTTTACAGTATTTTTGATTCTCTCTCGCTGGGTGCAAAGAAGATAGAAAAAGCCGATATGGTAGGACCTAAATCCAGCGTCGCCATCCCGATACCTGCCAATATACAAGGAGCGAATGTCAGTTGGCGCTGCATCACCGATTACGGCAATGCTTCCGAAAAATACACCTCCAACCTGGCGCAGGATTAAACAAGCACAATGATTACAGGACGTAATTTTTTGTCCGGTCAGCGGATCTTTCAGCTAAACCCACTCCTCCGCTACCTTGGCGGCATTCTGATTATCACGAGCTGCTCAACGGATGCCCGGGAGTATCACTTTTCCGCCTCTTCGCTGGAAGGGGATATGTTGACGCAACAGGATATCGATCTCTCACTCTTTTCGAAATCGAATGCCCAGCTTCCCGGTACCTATCCCTCAAGAGTGATGATGAACGAACGTAGGCTTACCGACGCGGATATCGCTTACGTCAGCTCACCTGAAGGCGCGCTGGTGCCACAGCTGACGCCGAATATGCTCCGCGGTTGGGGGATTAATATCGATCGCTATCCAGAGTTGATTAAGCTCCCGGCCGACGGGACACTGCCAAACTCTTTGGGCAACTATATCCCGCTGGCATCAGCACAACTTGATTTCTCAACAATGACGCTAAAGCTGAGCATTCCGCAGGCGGCGATAAAAGGAAATGGTCGTGATTATGTCGATCCTTCACGTTGGGACGACGGTGTGCCGGTTTTGTTCAGCGATTACTCTTTTTCAGGATCACAAAATAAAGACAGCAGCGATAACAGCAGCACAAACCAGTATCTGAATTTAAGAACCGGGGCGAATCTTGGCGGATGGCGCGTGCGCAACTACTCAACGTGGAGCAAATCAGATGACGATCGCCACTGGGATACCATTAACACGTTCCTTCAGCACGACATTGATATACTAAAAGCGCAATTCACAGCGGGCGAGAGCAGTACCCGCGGTGAAGTGTTCGATAGCCTCCAGTACCGGGGGGTAAACCTGGCCACGGACGAAGAGATGCTCCCCTATAGCCAGCGCGGCTATGCCCCGGTGATTCGCGGTATCGCCAGCTCAAATGCCGAGGTCTCCGTACGTCAGAACGGCTACCTCATTTATCAACAGAACGTTGCACCCGGCGCGTTTGAGATTAACGACCTCTACTCCACCACCAACAGCGGCGATCTGGAGGTTACGATAAAAGAGGCTGATGGAACCGAGCATCACTTTACCCAGCCCTACTCCAGCATCGCAGTCATGCAACGCCCGGAACACCTGAAGTATGAATTTACGGCAGGACGTTACCGTTCAGACAGTGGCACCAATCAAAAGGAACCCGACTTTCTTCAGGGAAGTATGGTATACGGCTTAAACAATCTGCTTACCTGGTTCGGCGGGCTGACGCTTTCGAAAGACTATAACGCTGCCAACACGGGTGTAGGCGTGGCGCTCGGGCCCTTGGGTGCGCTGTCTGCAGATGTCACCGTGGCGGATGCGCAACTTGACGACGGTAGCGAGCATACCGGTCAGTCATGGCGTGTGCTCTATTCCGGTAAAATTGACTCTACCGATACCAACTTCACCCTCGGCAGCTATCGCTACTCCAGCCGTGGATATTACAGTTTTGCCGATGCTAATCAGAAGCTTGACGGTCACGAAGACGACTTGATGTTTAACTACAACAAGCGCAACCGTATTCAGGCCAGCATCAGCCAGAACATTTCCGCCTTAAGCGTGTACCTGAACGGTTATCAACAGGATTATTGGGGAACCTCCAAAAAAGAACGCAGCGTATCGCTAGGCGTCAACACCGTTCTCTCTGGAGTGAGCTATCACATGGCTTACACCTACAGTAAAACGAACGGCGAGGACTCCGACCGTATGGTCTCCTTCGGCTTTAGCATACCGCTCTCTCGGTGGCTGCCCCGCGCCTGGAGCAGCTATAACATCAGCAATACTAAAAACGGCTATACACGGCAAAATATTGGCGTCAACGGGACGTTGCTGGATGACGAGAGGCTGAACTATTCACTGCAGCAAAGCCATTCAAATCACGATGGAGAAGACACAAGCAGTGTATATGGCACCTACCGTTCACGATACGCCAACCTGAACGCTGGATATTACGCCTCCTCCGACAGTTCTGAGCAGCTCAACTACGGCATCAGCGGGGGTATTGTTGCGCACCCGAACGGCGTGACGCTGGCGCAACCACTGGGTAGCCAGTTTGCCATTGTTAATGCCAACGACGCCGCCGGTGTTCGTTTCCAGAACCAGCGAGGTATCCAGACAGACTGGCTGGGGAATGCCGTTATTCCGTCCTTGACTCCCTATCAGGAAAACTACATTCGTATCGACACAGCCAGCCTGCCTGAAAACGTGGACAGTAGCGACACGGCTGCCACCGTGATCCCTTCACGTAACGCGGCTGTCGCAGCAAACTTCGATGCGCACGTAGGCTACAGGATGCTGGTAACACTGACGCGTCCAAATGGCCAGCGCGTACCTTTTGGTGCCATTGTCACCAGCACGCTCCCCCCAATGAGCGGCATCGCTGACGATACCGGTACCGTATACCTTACTGGTATCGGCGAGACAACGCAGCTTACGGTGAAATGGGGCAACGGTCAGGAGCAACAGTGCGTCTCCAGCATTTCGCCACAGACCGATCGACGCACTGAAACGCCTAACGGAATTCGCTCGCTTAGCGTGCTATGTCAGCAGGAATCATCACATGCTAAATAATATAAAGAAACTAGCCACTACGGCTTCACTGGCAACTGCAATGAGCCTGACATTTACGGATTCATGTCTGGCCGTTACGGTACTCAAAAATTGTTTCGGCGCACCACAAACCTACACGATCTCATACGATCATGAATTCACATCGACAGAGAACGTTGCAAATCATGATTACGATGTCCCCGGCCATCTGGTTGGGGCGGGTTCCGAGATGGATGCAAACTGTACGTGTCCAGGTAATGTGTTTTCGTCGAGTGTCATCTACGAAAAAAGCTACGCTGGCAGCCCACTCAGTCCGGGTACGAATGGATATGGCCATCTGACCGATAAAATTGATGCGGATATCACCGGCTATGCTGACGCGATCAATTCCCCGGACGGTAACTCTTTAACTGCAATCCCCATCAATGAGTACCCTACCTCGAGGGGGAATATGTTCTACGTTCTGGAATCGAGTCTATCGAAAACAGAAGGCGAGAGCACAGTCTGCAGCAGTGAGACTCAACCTTCAGGCGCTGCAACAGTAAAGCGTAAATTCCGTTGGAATGTTGTTGCAGTCATGCTGCGCGTCAAAAAGCCGATTCTTGGCGAGGAAATTATCCCGCAGACGCTTATCGCGCAGAACTACGCCTGCCTCTATATTGGCACCGGCGGAAGCTGCGACGCGGCTGAGGCAGAGCAGGTGTCAGATATCTGGTTCGGCGGCACCCTCTCCGCACCGTTAAGCTGTACAATCAACGCGGGCAGCACAATTGAGGTAGAGTTTGGCAGCATTGTCAGCAAGCAATTCACCAGCAAAGGGCAACCCCCGCAGGGATATACCCTTAAAGATGTAGATATTTCCTATCACTGCGACGATAACGCGGTTGGCAACAACGATCGGATAAAGCTCACGCTGTCTGCCGATCAGGGTGTGGCGGATAGCAGCACGCCATACATTGCTAAGTTACTGGAAAGAAACGATCTGGGTATTCGAGTGTATGATGAAAATAGCCAGAATGTCGCGCTGGATGGAACCTACGAATTTCCTGTCACCATGGACGAGCAGGGAAATGGGGTTGTCAAAATTAAGGCAGTGCCGGTAAGCACAACAGACACCACCCCCTCACCGGGTAGCTTTGAAGGTAACGTGACGGTGAAAATGGATCTGCGTTAAAAATATCCCTCAGATTGAGCAAACAACCTGAGGGTAAAGGCCGCAATCAGAAGCCGAGGCTGTCCAGCAGGTCGTCCACCTGGTCCTGGCTTGCCACCACGCCCGCCTTGCTGGCGTCGAGCTGTGGACCATTGAGCAGGCTTTCGTTCTCGCGTTTTGGACGGGCTGCCGGTTCCGGGATGTTCTCCAGCAGAACCATCAGCAGCTGACGCTCAATCTCCTGGATCACATCCATCATGCGCTTGATCACCTGACCGGTCAGGTCCTGGAAATCCTGCGCCATCATGATGTCCAGCAGCTGAGCGTTGGTAAAGCTGGTGTGGCCCGGCACATCACCCAGGTACTGACGGGTATCCGTCACCAGCTCGCGGGCATCCGCCAGCTCGATAGGGTTCTCAAACCACTCGTCCCAGCGTTTGCTCAGCGCTTTTGCGCCCTTTTCCATCGCATCCTGATGCGGCTGCGACGCTTCAACGCTGTTCAGCGCACGCTCAGCCGCCTGAGCGGTCATCTGCACAACGTAGTCCAGACGATCGCGGGCGTCCGGAATCGCTTCCGCCGCTTCGGCAATGGCCTGATCCAGCCCCAGTTCACGCAGGCTGTCACGCAGCATGCGCGTCAGGCTGCCGATGCGCACGATGATGTCGCTCGGCGAGTGTTCTTCAACGGGTTTCATTGCAGGTTGCATCATCACCAACACCTCACATGCCGAGTTTCTCGAAGATCTTACCGAGCTTCTCTTCCAGGGTCGCCGCGGTGAATGGCTTCACCACGTAGCCGCTTGCGCCCGCCTGTGCTGCAGCAATGATGTTCTCTTTTTTCGCTTCTGCAGTGACCATCAGCACCGGCATAGACGCCATTCCCGCGTCTGCACGAATCGTTTTCAGCAACTCCAGACCGTCCATGTTTGGCATGTTCCAGTCGGAGATGACAAAACCAAACCCGCCGGCCTGCAGTTTGTTCAGCGCATCAACGCCGTCTTCCGCCTCTTCAACGTTGTTGAAGCCCAGCTCTTTCAGCAGGTTGCGCACGATGCGACGCATGGTGGAAAAGTCATCCACAACCAAAAACTTAAGCTCTTTATCCGCCATAAAATAATACTCCTGAGTCAAATACGTATTGCCTGTCCGGCACTGATTTTCGCCAGCATCTGCTGGCTTACCTGGCTAAGATCGACCACTTCGCTCACGCCACCCATATTGATGGCCTCGCGCGGCATGCCGAACACCACACAACTTGCTTCATTCTGCGCAATCGTCCAGGCGCCAGCCTGGTGCATTGCAAGCATTCCGGCGGCACCGTCGTTGCCCATCCCCGTCAGGATCACCCCGACGGCGTTGCGCCCCGCATGTTTCGCCACCGAATGAAACAGCACATCCACCGACGGACGGTGCCGGTTGACCGGCGGTCCGTCATGAATTTTGATTTGATAGTTAGCGCCGCTGCGCGCCAGCTCCATATGCTTGTCGCCCGGGGCGATATACGCATGTCCCGGCAGTACGCGCTCGCCATCTTCCGCCTCTTTCACGCTGATCTGGCACAGCTTGTTCAGGCGTTCGGCGAACGAGCGGGTAAAGCCTGGCGGCATATGCTGAGTAATCAGAATACCCGGACTTGAAAGCGGCAATGGCTGGAGTACATGGCGAATTGCCTCTGTTCCTCCGGTTGACGCTCCAATAACCAGCAGTTTTTCCGAGCTGAGTAACGGACCGGCCTTGAGGGTTGCCGGCGCGGCCATCGGCTTGTGGGCCGCGAGCTTCGCGCGCGATGCGGTGCGAATTTTCTCCGCAATCATCTCGCTGTACGCCAGCATCCCCTCGCGAATGCCGAGCTGCGGTTTGGTGACAAAATCCACCGCCCCTAGCTCCAGCGCGCGCAAGGTGATCTCCGATCCTTTCCCGGTCAGGGAGGAGACCATCACCACCGGCATGGGCCGCAGCCGCATCAATTTTTCCAGGAAATCTATGCCATCCATGCGCGGCATCTCGACATCCAGCGTTAGCACGTCGGGGTTATATTTTTTAATTAAATCCCGCGCTACCAGCGGATCTGGCGCTGTGGCCACCATCTCCATGTCGCTGTGGCTATTGATTATTTCAGTCATGATCTGGCGCATCAGCGCTGAATCATCGACGGACAATACCCTGATTTTACTCATGCTTTTTCCTTACTCAGCGCATATACCGTTTGCCCACGCAGGCTAAACTCACGCGCGAGGTTGCTGAAGTTTTCCGAGTGCCCGGCAAACAGTAAACCGTCAGGCTTGAGCAACGGAACAAACCGACGCAGAATGTCCTGTTGCGTCGTTTTATCAAAATAGATCATGACGTTACGGCAAAAAATGGCGTCGAAAGGCCCCGGCACGTTGTACTGCTTATCGAGCAGGTTAACGGGCGCGAATTCGACGAGGTTCGCCAGCTCCTGGCGTACGCGAACCAGGCCTTCATGCGGCCCCGTACCGCGCATGAAGTAACGCTGCAGCTGCTGCGGTGACAGTGTTTTCAGCTCGTCCTGGCGATAAACGCCGTTGCGCGCCTTCTCCAGCACCTCGGTGTCGATATCGCTGGCGTAGACCTTCCAGCGCCCGGGCGCCATCCCCAGGGTATCGGCCAGGGTAATCGCCAGCGAATACGGCTCTTCACCCGTCGAGGCGGCCGCACTCCAGACGCGATACTCCCCGGTGCGACGGCGCGCGTGCTCGGCCAGGACCGGGAAGTGGTGAGCTTCGCGGAAAAAAGCCGTCAGGTTGGTGGTTAATGAGTTAATAAAAGCCTGCCACTCTGCGCTGTTTTGGTTGGCCTCAAGCATGCTCAGATAGCGGCCAAAATCATCCAGCCCCAGCGTACGCAAGCGCCGCACCAGTCGGTTGTAGACCATGTCCCGCTTATGATCCGCAAGCACGATCCCCGCACGCTGGTAGATTAACTGACATATCCGACGAAAATGCGCGTCGGACAGCGCGAGGCGCTGTGTCATCTGCAACAATAATGACGTTTGCCCAGGGGGCATTGGTGATGTCATAGCGCCTTCTTAATTACATTCAGGATACAACTGGCACGGCCTGCGACCGCCCGACTTCTGTTACTGCTTCAACGTGCTCTTTCACATTAAATACCGCGACCAGACCGGTCAGACGATCCGCCTGGCTGGCCAGCTGATCGGTTGCCGCTGCCGCTTCCTCAACTAACGAGGCGTTCTGTTGCGTTACCCGATCCATCTGGCTGACGGCCTGGGCAACCTGCTCAATCCCGCGACGCTGTTCATCCGACGCGGAGGCAATTTCGCCCATGATGTCGTTCACCCGCGTCACGGAGGTGACGATCTCGTGCATGGTTTGCGCCGCCGTATCCACAAGGGTTGAGCCCTGCTGAACGCGCGAGACCGACTCTTCGATCAGCACCTTAATCTCTTTCGCCGCGTTGGCGCTGCGGCTCGCCAGGTTACGCACTTCCCCGGCTACCACCGCAAACCCACGTCCCTGCTCGCCGGCGCGCGCCGCTTCAACGGCAGCGTTCAGCGCCAGAATGTTGGTCTGGAACGCGATACCGTCAATCACGCTGATGATGTCGCCAATCTTCTGCGAGCTGGTGGCAATCTCCTGCATGGTGCTGGCGACATGGGACGCCTGGTCGCCGCCTTTCTTCGCCGTCATCGCCGCCTGTTTTGACAGATCAGACGCCTGACGCGCGTTATCGGCGTTCTGGCTAACCGTTGCTGTCAGCTGCTCCATGCTGGCCGCCGTCTGCGCCAGCGAGGCCGCCTGCTGCTCGGTGCGGGACGAGAGATCGTTATTGCCTGCCGCAATCTCTGAGATCCCGGTGTGCATGGCATAACTGCCCTGACGCACGTCGGATACCGTTTCCCGCAGAGCGCCCTGCATCGCCTTCAGGCTGGCAAAGATCGCCGATATTTCGTTTTTGCCGAACACCGCCACCGGACGCGCCAGGTCCCCCTTCGCAATACTGTCGAAGTGGCTGCTGACGATCGCCAGCGGCTGCACAATCATTCTGCGCACCCAGAGCAGCGCCCCGCCGGTCAGCAGCCCCGCCAGGATCACGACGACGGCAAAGATGACGCCGGACATGTGATAGCTGATACGGCTCGCTTCACCTGCACGCTGAACAGACTGGTTAATATCCTGCTGCCACGCGTTAAAGCTGCCGTCAAACGCGGCCTGAGACGCCTGAACCGGTGCGGTCATAAAGTCCGAAAGCTGGTTGTTCTCAAGCCATGTCGCCTGGTGGTCCAGATCGCTGAACCACTGCTCAAAGTTCTTTTTCATGGCTGCCTTCAGCGCTTTCTCTTTCTCGCTGTCGGCCGCCTGCGCCGTGAAGGCCTTAAATTGTGCGTCTGCCTGCTTCAGGCTGTCGCGCGCCGTTGCCATCAGCGCTTTAATGTCATCCGGCGGATAGCTGAGCGCGGTTAAGGTTCCTGCCTTGTTCAGCGCAGTGCTTGCCTGCAACAGCACGGCACGCGTTTGTGCCAGTGCGGAGCGCTGCTGATTACTCGCCTCAACGTCCTGCAAATTCTGATAGCCATCGCGAAACGCCCAAAAAGACAACCCGTTACTGCCAACCTGCAACACACCGCAAAGGATCAGAATCAAAAACAGTGTGGTCGAGATACGAATACGATTTAACATCCACGCTCCCATCAAGCGGCAAGCAGCCGCGGTCTAATTGTCAGTCAAAATGTTTCCCAGTTTTCATCTTGTCCGGCCGTTGCAGCACGCATGCGGGTGACCGCCGGGTCGGCGGCTGGCGCGCGGTACGTCGACTGCGAAGTGACCGTATTTCCAGCGAGTGAAGCGAGACGAAACGCCGAGACGGCCATCTTCAGACGGCTCGCCTGGTCTTCCAGGGCAGCGGCCGCCGCAGCGGACTCCTGCACCAGGGCGGCGTTTTGCTGTGTCACGCGATCCATTTCCGATACCGCCAGGGCAACCTGGTCGATACCACGACTCTGCTCATCGGACGCAGAGGCGATTTCACCCATGATGTCCGTTACGCGGGTAACGGCATTCACGATGTCATTCATGGTCTCCCCGGCGCTTTCCACCAGCACCGAGCCGGTATCCACGCGGGAGACGGAGTCTTCA
This sequence comes from Enterobacter sp. ECC_219_Taxon_10, assembly GCF_058354905.1. Lineage (NCBI taxonomy): Bacteria > Pseudomonadati > Pseudomonadota > Gammaproteobacteria > Enterobacterales > Enterobacteriaceae > Enterobacter > Enterobacter sp. ECC_219_Taxon_10. The sequence goes on from NZ_CM178005.1 coordinate 2,960,643, forward strand.
ATAAGGGCTTTGATCTCTTTCGCCGCGTTGGCGCTGCGGCTGGCCAGGTTGCGCACTTCCCCGGCCACCACGGCAAACCCGCGGCCCTGCTCGCCCGCGCGCGCCGCTTCCACGGCGGCGTTGAGCGCGAGGATGTTGGTCTGGAAGGCAATGCCGTCGATGACGCTGATAATGTCAGCGATTTTCTTCGAGCTGTCGGCGATTTCGTGCATGGTTTTCACCACGCCATCCACCACGCGACCGCCGCGCTGCGCCGTCTCGGAGGCGCTTTCCGCCAGCTGAGACGCCTGGCGAGCGTTATCGGCGTTCTGCTTCACAGTTGCCGTGAGCTGCTCCATGCTGGCGGCCGTCTCTTCCAGAGCAGAAGCCTGCTGCTCGGTACGGGATGAAAGGTCGTTATTGCCCATCGCGATTTCGCTGGTGCCGGTATAGATAGCCTCTGACCCGTTACGCACGTTGGCGACGGTCTCGATCAATGAACGCTGCATATGGTCGACGCTGTTGGCCAACTCGGTGATCTCATTGCGCCCGGACACGGTCAGCGTTTTAGTCAGGTCACCGCTGGCAATATTGCGGATATGGGCAATCACGCGACCGAGCGGGTTCAGCAGGATGTGGCGAATGCCGTACCAGACCGCGATCAGCACAATGACCAGCGCCAGCGCCAGCACCGCCATCTGCCATTTCGCAAAGCGGTAGTCATTCTGGCTTTCAGTAAAGGCCGAATGATACAAATCGCCGCTGGCCTTCGCGTATTCCCCCAGCGCCGCGCCGAGTGCGTTTTGCATCCCCTGCGTCGGCTGTGCGAAGTAGGCGTCCATGTTGCCACTCTCCAGGAACTGAATCAGCTCCGTCAGCCCGGCATAGTAGGCGTTATATTTTTCATCAATATTCTGGCTCACCTGCGCCATAGCGGGCTGCGGGGCGATCTGTTTGAAGGTGGCGTAGTGTTTTGCCGCATCGGCCAGCGTGGCCCGGGCATTTTTTAGCAGATCGGTTTTCGCGCTGCTCTGCTGATTGTTGGGATCCATCATCATGCGCGCGGACGAGCGGCTCAGGTTGATGCGCGTTTGCAGCATCAGATCCCACGTTGACGTAAGCTCGCTCTGCTGAAGGCGGAGATCGTTCGAGGCGGCGAAGCTGTCCTGGTTCTGTTTTAACGACGAGAAAAAAAGCCCGCCGGAGATAAGCTGAAGTAGTGCGAAAATGACCAGCACCATCATGAGCATTGTGACAACGCGGATACGGTTCAACATACAACACCTTCTCATAGATTTATTAACGGTGTTATCGGCACAGGCCACAGGAACTTTACATTTGCGAAAGGGAAAAGCGCGGGGTTAAAACGCGACGTCAACAATCAGCGTATCGGTGTAGGTGCCGGCGGGTGGCGTGGCCTGATTGGTCAGGACCTTAGCGATATAGTTGTAGGTTCGCAGCAACCCGTCGCTACTGACCTGGGACGACGTCGCGCTGGACCAGCGTTCGGCACCGCTGCCGCCCCAGCGGTTACCGCTGGCTTCTTTATAGATGTCGTAGCTCAGGGCGTTACTGCCGCTCACCATACGCCGCACGTTGTTCAGCGCGTTGGCACCATTATTAATGCCAATGGTGTAGGTGCTGCCTTTGGTACAGGTCACGGCAATAGCCTGCGAAACGGTGGGAAAACTTTGCACCAGCGGTGCGCTGTTAAAGTTCACGTCCGGCGTGGTCATGGCGCTGCAGTCGTTGGTGACGGTCATGTTAAGCAGAATACTGGTCGTTGCGGTTCCCGACTGGGGAGATGTACACAGGCTTCCAAGACCGACGGCGCAGACGTTGTAGTTGATGCTGAAGGTCAGCAGCACCTGATAAGGCCCGGCAGTCACGTTTTGTCCGGGGACGGTGCGAAAATAGAGCGGTATGTTGTACCGTTTTGACCCGAGTAGCCCCAGCAGTGTGTTCCCGCTCCAGGTATAGGCTTTGCTTATCTGCACCTCGCTGCTGCTCGCGCAGCCCGATAATCCGCACAGCCGGGTGGGGATCACGTCCGTGATGGCCGCGTTATCCGTGCGTTTCATGGTGGCGCGGCTGTTGCCCGATACCGACGCTGCGGTGTAGTTCAGGGTCACCGAGTCGTTGGTCAGCACATTGAGCACGGCGTCACACGCCACCACCAGCGTGCCGGTGGTTTCCACTTCCCCGTTTCCGCTCAACGCAAACGACGTGACGCTGCCAAACGACGCATTGACCGTACTGACGGTGCACGCCGCCCAGCCGCCGCCGGAGAAAAGCAACAGCAACAGCAGCAGGCGCGTCATGGCCCCTCCCGACAAACCAGCGGACCGTAGGTTTGCAGCTTGTGCTCCGGATTGGCCCCCACGGTCAGGGTCGCCGTGCAGCGTTTTCCGGCAGGGGTGATCACCTCAAGCGGGTTCACATCGCTGAGGTTCTCCAGCCACGCGATGCCGTCATACCCCACCACTGCATTGCTGCGCGAGGCACGTCGGACCTGGCTTCCCACCGGGATCGCCTGCCCCTGCGCATCGTGCAGAATGACGCTTGCCACCCGCTCCTGCTCCATCGGGAAGTCCACCAGATAACCGCTGTGACGGCGAATGGCGATCCGCCGCTCAGTCTCCTTCAGCCGGGTATCCGCCGGCAGATTCAGCGTATCGATCCGGTAGCTTGCCGGATAGTACGCCGACACTCCGCTGACCAGCAGGTAGCCGTTGTTATTCGTTTTGCCGACGGGCTGGTTCTCATAGCTGACGGGCACGTCCGGATGGCCGTCGGTGCTGATCACCACAAACGCATCGTTGATTTTGTTCGCCGCGAACAGCTCCCCGTCCATCAGGACAATGGCGCCCATCGCCTCACCCCACCAGGTCATCGTGTCCCTTTCGCCATAGCCGCCGCCCTGAAGTTCGATATTGTTATTGCGCCAGCCCAGCGTACCCTGCTGATAATCACTGGATTTTGACTGGTTGGCCCAGGCCATGTTCCAGCTAAACCCGCCGTCAGAAGGCATAGAGTGGTTGTAGTTAATGCGCTGCGAGCTGCCTGCATCCGGGGTGTTTTCGAAGGTGACGGCAGCGCTGTCGCGTTCCCCCAGCGGCACCTGCAGCGACAGCGCGACCGTCCAGTCCCCACGCTGCTGGTCCCGGCTGCCGGCCAGGTAAATGCTGCTCGCCCCCCAGAGATTGCGGCTCCAGGAGAGATTCAGCAGTTCCGTTTTCTGGCTGTCAAAGCTTTCCACGCCGATCCAGGCCGCGCCGATATTGCCGTACTGCCCCAGATTGAAGGTCAGAGAATACTGGTCCGTATTGCGGCTAAAGCTGGCGATGGGTCTGTCATTTTCGTCATATACCGTCGGTTGGTCATAGAGAGCGAGATTGCCAAAGCCGCGATCGCGACGGGTGTGCTGGGTCGCGACGCTAAACTCGCTGGTGCTGTACTGATAACCCCAGCTGATTTGCCCGCCGTCGTCCCCGCGCATGCGGCTTTGTGAGTAAGAGGAATTCACCACGCCAAACTGGCCGAGCTTAATCACCGTCCCCGCCCCGCCCAGCGCCAGCTCTTCTGCCCCTTCCGCGTGGCCCTCCAGCGTTAGCCAGTCCGTCATCCCGTAGCGATACGAGCCGCTGCCTGCCGCAGGGCCGTAGTCAAAATTCCTGATGCCGTAATTCCGGCGCAGGCTGCCGAGCGTCACGGCCCCGTCGCTCAGCCCTGTTTTAAGCAAATCGCTGGTGACATAAAACGGGAGCGTGGTGCTCACCTGGCGTCCCAGCGCATCGGTGGTGACCAGCACCGCATCCCCCGCCCCGTTGATATAGGGCAGATTGGTCAGGGTGAAGGGGCCCGGTTGAAGCTGAGTTGAGCCAGACCGATAGCCGTTGATAAAGAGATCCACCGAGGTGGGGACCGCGGCCTCCCCCGAAAATTCGGGCAGCGGCCATGTCACCAGGTCCGGGCGCAGGGAGAAATCGCGTCCGTAGCTGATACCGCCCATCCGCACGCTGGAGGTCCAGCTCAGGGCATCGCTGATAACGTCTCCGGCGCTCCAGGTGGTCGCGTCATCCTCATTCGTTATCAGCAGCGTGGTGTCATAGCGAACATACCCTTCCTGCTGACCGTCGTTTCCGGTGAAATTTTTCCGGGCGTACCCGGTGGTGGAAAACGAACCGTTCTCGTCGAAGTAGCGGAGTTCATGCCAGAGCGACGCCTGGCCGCCAGTGTGCTCCGTGTGGTTGGTGTAGAGATCGTAATTCAGCAGCGCGCCGCGCCCGTAGTGCGGTTTGGACTGCGCCGTTTGCGCGCTAAAGGGTGTCACCCGGGCGGAGATCCAGTCCCGGGGAAGGGTCAGCAGCAGGCGCTGCGCGGCGCTGTCGTACTCCACACGAACCTGGCTCAGTGAGGAGATATTCACCTCTCCGGCGGGCACATGCTCCGGGGGCAGCCCGGCGCGCAGCAAATCGGCGCTGGAAATAAAGAAAGCGCCGTTGCGCTGCGTCACGGGGACCACCAGACCGGTGTCATAGTGGTTGAGCACGAGGGCAAGCTGAAAGACCGCTTCATCATTTACCGCCTGTGCCTGGGGAGGCGGCGGCAAACTGTCGTCGCCGGGTTCGCCCCAGGCTGTGGTACTGACGCAAAGCAGCATCATCATTGCCGGCTTCAGTTGACGGGCGTCGACTGCCATTGTGCGTCCCTGGCATTAATCTGCGCGCTCATCCGGTCTGGCTGACGAACGCCAGCGGGTATCGGCCAGCTACGGGTGCTGCCCGGCAGGACGTATCCCAGTAATCCCTCCGCTACGGTGCGTTTTTGCCCCCCCTGCACCAGCGACACCTGGCTAAGCCTGACGTGCACATCCCCCTGATTACGCACCTGTAATGCAGGTTGTCCTCCCTCCTGCGTCACCCGCCAGCTCAGGTTTCGGGTTTCCACCAGCGCGTGGTGCGCCCCCTCTTTTAGGGTCGGGATCCCCTGTCCGTAAACAAACAGCGGAATGGAGTAACGCATCTGTAATTTGAGACCGATGGCGGGTGCAGCTTTGGCGTCAGGCTGCGGGATTTCATCCACGATAATGCGGTACGCCTGTTCAACGCCCGCAGGAACCGCGCCCTGTTTAATAAGACGAATCAGCTGCTTATTGCCTTTCTGGATGGTGACAATGGGCGGGCTGGCGACCACGTCCTGCTGCGCGCTGTAGCGTTCGTATCCGCCCTCCTGCTTCCAGCGCACAATCCGCACCTGCATGGTCGTTGCGCTGTTCCCCTGGTTCTGGATCCATAACTCCGTGGCGTTAGCATCGGCGGCAAGCCAGGGATCGATGGGCCAGAGCAGAATGGTGGCCGCCGCCTGCGCCTGTCCGGCCGCCGCGACGCATGACAACACACCCGCCAGACACATATGCCTGATAATTGGCTTCATTGCCTCTCTCCCTTTATTACCATGACAAGGTCACGGTGAGCTGATCGGAATAGGTTCCTGCCGGGCTAAACCCGGTCAATAGCGCCACGCCAAAAAGGGGCAGCGCGATGTTATTACTGTTGGTATAGGTCACCGGTATCGCCTGGTTAACGCCGATTTCGCTGTTCGCGGCCAGCGAACTGCTGCTGTACAGCCGGTACGGGACCATTTCCGTCCCGTTCGTACGTTTCATTCGGCGAACGGATGAATAATTCTGACCGCCATTAATACTCATAGTCAGCGCCACGCCCGGTGTGCAGGCGATGGACAAGGCCCCGTTTGGTACAAAGCTGGTGCTCACCGGCGCACTTTCCACGCCGTTATGGGTGCCAAAATCCAGCGTACCGAGAAGTCCCCCGCTGCCGGTAGCCACTGCGCATCCCGGTACAATGGTCGCGCTGACCTTAAAGGATTGCGATGTCACCGCCCCCGCCGTGGGGAGCAGCAGCAACCCGACGATCAGCGCGAAAAAAGGCTGCGCGTGTCCCTCTGCGCTTTTGCGCAGACCTATAAAAGGTGCCTTCATGGCAGTGCAGATCTAATAGGTCACGCTGACGTTAATCGTGTCGGTATAGGTGCCCGGTACTACCGTAACGCTGTTACCGCCGCCGGTAATACGTCCGTAGAGGGTGTAACTGTCAACGCCCCCCGCCGTGGAAGCGATCGGCAACGCGGCGTTATTAGCTACCACCGTGTTGAATCCGCTGTCGCTGTACAGGCTGTAAGCCACCCCCTGCGCCGTATTGGTCGTGTTTACCAGATAGCGCGCGGGCGTTCCCGGCGAGCCGACAACGGTGCCAGGTGCCGTGGAGTTGGTGTTGCCGGTGATCGCCACCGAATAGCTGGCGGTCGTGCATTGAATGGTGAAGGTATTTCCGCCGCTGGCGCCGGTTAGCTGCGTGGTCAGGGTGGAAAACGTTGCGGGATGGGTGCCGAAATCAAGTATCCCGAAGTTAATGCCGCTTTGGGCGGGCGATCCGTTAATCAGACAACCGTTTGTTAGCGTCAGCGTGGCGCCAATGGTGCCGTTGCTGGTGACGGCCAGGGCCTGATGGGCCGTTGTCGCAGTCAGCAACGTGCCTGCGCAGATCAAAAGGAGTTTTCTTTTCATTTACCACCCTCCAGAAGACGTCTCTGTTCCCTTGCGACATTTTATTTTTAACGTTCAAGATGTTAGCCCCGCTAAACCTTCCTCTGAGGGGGTTATTGAGAATTTAGTTTACGGATATCGCTTCGACCACCCGACGTGGGGCAGGCAAAACCCATGCCCTGACCGGATCATTTGTAGATATAAAACAATGAGTTAAATAACAATAAAGGAGTATTCCTGCACTTTGACTGAGGATATATCCATAAAAATGTGATTAGCATCACAATATATCGTTCGGGCATTAACAACAAAATTAATAAAAATTAAAAAGGAGTTGTATCCCCCTACGCTTTACGTCAATTTATGTGCCGAATAATTTCCCGCGTCGCAATAAAAAATTTATATGTATCGGCGCGGGCTACAACTGAAGCGCATAGAGGGTCTTTTTTCGTGGCAAGTGCAAACAAACTCACACTCTTCATCGTGATATTCATGCTGGCGGGTATTCTTTCAGGGGCGGCAATTCACGAGTACGCATCTGCGGATGCCATCAAAGCTTGGTCGGATAATATTACCCTTCTGACCGATATTTTCCTCCGTCTGATCAAAATGGTTATTGCGCCGCTGGTCTTCAGCACGCTTACCGTGGGCATTATGAAGCTGGGAGAAACCTCCACCATTGGCCGCGTGGGCGGCAAAGCGATGGTGTGGTTTATCAGCTCATCCGTGCTCTCCATTCTGGTCGGACTGTTTATCGTCACGCTGGAGCGTCCGGGAAGCGGTCTGAACCTGACGGTCCCAACCGAGGCGGTAGATACAGGCCTGGCCGTGGGCGGGATGACGCTGAAAGCGTTCCTGTCTCACACCATTCCAACCAGTATCGCAGGGGCGATGTCGAACAATGAGATCCTGCAGATTGTGGTGTTCTCGATGTTCTTCGGCATTGGTGGCGCGTCGCTGGGGCAGAAATTCAACGCGCCGCTGGTGGCCGCGCTGGATGTGGTTTCCCATATCATGCTGAAGGTAACGGGTTACGTGATGTACGTTGCGCCGCTGGCCATCTTTGCGGCGATCTCCTCCGTCATTGCCACGCAGGGTCTTGGCATCCTGTTAAACTACGCCTCCTTTATTGGCGGCTACTACGTTGCCATTCTTCTCACCTGCATGGTGCTGCTGGCCGTGGGTTACATGGTGCTTAAAAAAGAGGTATTTCGCCTGGTCAGCATGCTGAAAGATCCGGTACTGGTCGCATTCACTACCAGCAGTTCTGAAGCGGCCTACCCTAAAACGCTGGAGCAGCTGGAGCGCTTTGGCTGCTCGCGCAACATCGCCTCTTTCGTTCTGCCGATTGGCTACTCCTTCAACCTGGTGGGGTCGATGGTGTACTGCTCTTTCGCCTCGATGTTCATCGCTCAGGCGTACAACATTCACCTGAGTTTCTCTGAGGTGACGGTGCTGATGCTGACCCTGATGCTGGCGTCGAAAGGGATTGCGGGCGTACCGCGTTCTTCGCTGGTGGTGCTGGCAGCGACCATTCCGAGCTTTAATATTCCTGTGGCGGGGATCCTGCTGCTGATGGGAATCGACCACTTCCTGGATATGGGGCGTTCCGCGATTAACGTGCTGGGGAATGGTATTGCGACCGCGATGCTGTCGCAGAATGAAGGTGCGCGGGAAGCGGAAGCTGAGCTGGTAAAGCAGGAAGCGTAATGGCATGAAAAAGGGTGAGGCCTGATGCCCTCACCCCGGCCCTCTCCCACAAGGAGAGGGAGCAAACACAAAAAACGGCAACCCGGTTGCCGTTTTGCATTTACCTACGCTACATGATTCGCCGCGATATCCAGCAGCGCCATCTCTTCGCTGTTCAGCAGCTTCTCAATGTTCACCAGAATCAGCATACGCTCGCCGAGCGCGCCCAGACCGGTCAGGTATTCGGTCGACAGCGTGACCGCAAATTCCGGCGCAGGGCGGATTTGGTCAGACGTCAGGGAGAGGACGTCAGATACGCCATCCACCACGATACCCACCACACGCTGCCCCAGGTTGAGAACGATCACCACGGTGTTGTCATTGTAGTCAACGTCGCCCTGGCTGAACTTCACGCGCAGATCGACGATTGGCACAATCACGCCGCGCAGGTTGGTGACGCCTTTAATAAACGCAGGCGTGTTCGCGATGCGGGTAACCTGGTCGTAACCGCGAATTTCCTGCACTTTCAGGATATCGATGCCGTACTCCTCATCGCCCAAAGTGAAGACCAGGAATTCCTGCCCTGATGGCTCGCCCGCCAGTTTCGTTACATTACTCATACCGGTCATGTTATTACCTTCTACTTAATCAGGCGGCTGTGTACGCCACACGTTGTTCACGATTTAATCCCTGAAGCGCCGACACGTCGACGATCAGCGCCACGCTACCATCCCCCAGGATGGTGGCAGCAGAAATACCCGGCACCTTGCGGTAGTTGCTTTCGAGGTTCTTCACCACCACCTGGTGCTGACCAATCAGCTGATCGACCAGCAGCGCGTAGCGGCGGCCCGCGCTTTGCAGGATCACCACGATACCCTGCGTGGCCTCGGTCTTCGCCCCGTCCACTTCGAACACTTTCCATAGCTCGACCAGCGGCAGGTACTCACCGCGCACCTCAAGCACGCGCTCGCCGCCCGCCAGCGGATGCAGATCTTCCTCACGCGGCTGCAGGGATTCCATCACCGCATTCAGCGGCAGAATGAAAACTTCGTCCGCCACTTTCACCGACATACCGTCGAGGATCGCCAGCGTCAGCGGCAACAGAATACGGATGGTGGTGCCGGAACCCTGTTTAGATTGGATCTCAACGTGGCCGCCCATCTCCTGGATGTTACGCTTCACCACGTCCATGCCGACGCCGCGCCCGGAAACGTCCGTCACCTGCTCGGCGGTCGAGAAGCCCGGCGCGAAGATGAGCATGCCCACCTCTTCGTCGGTCATGTTTTCATTCACCGCCATCCCCTGCGAAATGGCCTTCGCCAGGATGCGCTCGCGGTTAAGACCGGCGCCGTCGTCGGTCACTTCGATGCAAATGTTCCCGCCCTGATGTTCCGCAGAAAGGATCAGGTTCCCGACCGGAGATTTCCCGGCGGCAATGCGGTTTTCCGGCAGTTCGATACCGTGGTCCAGGCTGTTACGCACCAGGTGCGTTAACGGGTCGATGATGCGCTCGATCAGGCTCTTATCCAGCTCCGTTGAGCTGCCCATCAGGGTCAGTTCAATCTGCTTATTCAGCTTGCTGGCGAGGTCACGCACCAGGCGCGGAAAGCGGCTGAAGACATATTCCATCGGCATCATGCGGATGGACATGACCGATTCCTGCAGATCGCGGGCGTTACGCTGCAGCTGGCCCATGCTGGTGATCAGATCGCCATGCGTGACCGGGTCCAGCTCATTGGAGCGCTGCGCCAGCATGGACTGGGTGATCACCAGTTCGCCAACCAGGTTAATCAGCTGATCGACCTTCTCAACGGCAACGCGAATGCTGGTGGACTCGCTGGAGCGCGCGGCCGGTTTTTCAGCGCGGCCAGGTGCTGCGGTCTCTTTTGGCACAGCCTTCAGCGCCGGTGCCGCAGACGCAACAGCCGGTGCTGCAGCCTGGGCAACGACGGCAACCTCTTCTGCTGCAGCCGGCGCTTCTGCCGCGGGGGTTTCCGTTTCGAAAGCAATCTGGTCGGCTTCAATCACAAAGCACAGCACCGCCACGATATCGTCCTGACTGATACCGTCATCGAGGGTCGCCGCGAGGCTGTCTTTGCCTTTCACCACATTGCTTAACTTCGCCAGGTTGCCCAGCTCTTCTTCCAGCAGGTTAACTTCGCTCTCTTTCAGGCGTGACAGCACAACGCGCAGTTTGCCCGCTTGCGCAGCGGCTGGCGCGGCCTCTTCAGCAGCAACCGCATCAACAACGCTCAGTTTTGCCGCAGGGACAACGGCTGCAGCGACCTCACCTTTTGCTTCCAGGGCGAGCTGGCGCAGCGCATTGCAGATGTATTCAAAGCTGGCGGCATCAGGCTCTGCCGAACTTTTATAGGCGTCGAGCTGTTCCTGCATAATATCTTTGGTTTCCAAAAACAGGTTGATAATGTCGGTATTGAGCTGCATCTCACCGCGTCGTGCTTCATCGAGCAGGTTTTCCATTAAATGGGTCGTTTCCTGCAGGATGGTAAATCCAAACGTTCCGGCTCCGCCTTTAATGGAATGCGCCGCGCGGAAGATGGCATTGAGCTGCTCGGAGTCCGGTGCTTCGGGCACCAGATCGAGCAAATGTTGCTCCATATCCGCCAACAATTCGTCGGCTTCATCAAAGAATGTCTGGTAAAAATCGCTAATATCCATGCTCACGCTATCACCTCGGATTGGCTGGTGGCGATGTTGGAACGGCAGCCGCAGGGACGGCCCCAGGCTGTTTTAAATCGTCCAGTGACTCATTCTGACTTTCGGCGTTTTCATGCAGGATGGCCTGCTCCGCCTGCTGGTTCAGCACTAAAAGACTGATACGACGGTTGATGGCGTCATCCGGCCCGCGGTCGGAGACGCGCATGGTTGCTGCCATGCCGACCACGCGCAGTACCTTGCCATCATCAAGCCCACCTGCCACCAGCTCGCGACGCGAGGCGTTGGCACGATCGGCAGAAAGCTCCCAGTTGCTGTATCCCTTCTCCCCACTGGCGTACGGGAAATCATCCGTGTGGCCCGAAAGGCTGATTCGGTTAGGAATACCGTTCAGCACCGGGGCAATAGCGCGCAGAATATCGCGCATGTAAGGTTCAACTTCCGCACTCCCGGTTTTAAACATCGGGCGGTTCTGGCTGTCGATAATCTGAATGCGCAGCCCTTCCTGGACCAGATCGATTTTCAGGTGCGGACGCAGCGCGCGCAGTTTGGGATCCGCTTCAATCAGCTGATCGAGATCGCCACGCAGCTTTTTCAGGCGCGCCTGCTCCATCTTTCGTTTCAGCTCGTCGATGTTCGGCTCTTTTTTCACCTCACCCTTCTGCTGGGTGTAATCATCGCCGCCGCCAGGAATGGGGCTTTCGCTGTTAGAGATACGCTGCCCACCGGTCACTGCCGTCGCCAGCGGGGTACGGAAATATTCAGCAATCTGGATAAGCTCCTTCGGGCTGGAGATGGAGATCAGCCACATCACCAGAAAGAACGCCATCATTGCGGTCATAAAGTCGGCGTACGCGATTTTCCAGGAGCCGTGGGAACCATGTCCGCCGCCCTTGTGCTTGCGTTTTTTTACGATGACGATCGGATGGGACTGGTTTTTCATGCGTCCTCAGTTGTCGTCTGTTGGTTTGGGTTTTTCACCGCGCGCACGTGTTCTTCAAGCTCGATAAACGACGGACGCTCGCTGGAGTAAAGCGTTTTACGGCCAAATTCAACCGCGATCGGTGGCGCGTAACCGTTGAGGTTAGAGAGCAGCGTGATCTTCACGCACTGCATCATTTTGGTGGTTTCCGCGCTCTTCTGGCGCAGCACGCTTGCCAGCGGAGAGATAAAACCGTAAGCCAGCAAAATACCGAGGAAGGTACCCACCATCGCATGGGCAATCAGCGCGCCCAGTTCGGCCGCCGGGCGATCCGCTGAGGCCAGGGCGTGTACTACCCCCATGACCGCCGCCACGATACCAAACGCCGGAAGGGAGTCGCCCACCAGCGCCAGGCTGTTGGCCGGCACTTCTGATTCGCTTTCGTGGGTTTCGATCTCTTCGTCCATCAGCGCTTCGATTTCAAAGGTGTTCATATTGCCGCTGATGATGAGTCGCAGATAGTCGACGATGAAATCCAGCATCATGGCGTCCGCCAGAATGCGCGGATAGCTGGCAAAAATCTCGCTCTCTTTCGGGTTTTCAATATCCCGTTCGAGCGAGAACATTCCCTGCTGTCGCGACTTCGCCATCAGGCGATAGAGCAGCGCCAGCAGATCCATATACATGCTTTTGGTGTATTTCGAGCGACGGAACAGCAATGGAATTGCTTTCAACGTGCCCTTGATCGATTTACCGTTGTTACCAACGATAAAAGCCCCTACCCCTGCGCCCCCGATGATAATAAGTTCAGCCGGTTGATAGAGTGCTCCAAGGTGCCCGCCGGTCATCATGTAACCGCCGAAAACTGTACCGAGAACTACCAGGTAACCTAATAAGATAAGCACGACATCATCCTTCCGCTAGTGACTATGGCAAGGACGTCCAGTTCGCAGCGTTTACCGTTTGCGGGGTAAAAAAAAGCAGCGGTAATTGCTTACCGCTGCTGGAATCTTGCCCACACGTTCGGGTTAAACAGCTTGTTCGATCTGTTCATCCAGCAGTTGTGGAATAATATCGGCAGCATCCCGGGAAAGTTTACGTCTTTTTACTGCGCGGGATGGCGGCTGACATAAACTACAGGCGAAGCTGCCTGCAGGCTGATGAGCATGGGTAATAAAATTGCCATCGCAGCAATTGCAGCGCGACAGTTCAAGCATTCCGCTCTCAACAAAACGCACCAGCGTCCATGCGCGGGTCAGCGCCAGCAGAGGGCCTTCTTCCTGCTGTGGGCATTGTTCAAGGTAAAGTTTGTACGCTTTGATCACGGCGTCTACACCGCTACACAAACCGGTTTTGAGAAGATACTGCCAGGCATTACAGAACATGGAGGCGTGGATATTCTGCTCCCAGGTCATAAACCAGTCCGTAGAAAACGGCAGCATGCCTTTCGGCGGGGGACTACCACGTAACTCTTTATACAGTTTGATGAGGCGACCACGGCTCAGCTGAGTCTCGCTTTCCAGCATTTGTAAACGAGCACCCAGCGTAATCAGCTCCATGGCCAGCTGTATGTCACGCGCTTCCTGAACAATGCTTTTTTCGCTCATTGCTAGGCCCTTTTCTTACGGGCTGCGTCATCAGGCTGGCTGATGTCGCTAAGCAAGCGAGTGGAGAGCAGAATACCGGTATGGATCTGTTGGAGATCGTCAACGCGGGATTCCTGCGTCAGACGCGTTATCGTCTGCGGATTATCAAAACGGAACTGGCACACCAGTTGATTCGTTTCCGCCAGTTTTACCATCTGTGGGAGGGTTAACCCACCCAGCATGGTTGCCATTTCTTCGTTAATACCCAGACGAAACATCGCGGACGCTTTGTCCTGACTAATTAAACGCTGCGCGAGCAGTAAATATGACAAATTGATGTCATAGATATGTTTTAGCAACTCGGATGTATGCATTGTTCCCATCCCGAATAACCAACTATTATTTTTATGCGGAAAGACCGCACCCCGTGATGTCGCCGGGAAATCACCCGGTATAAAAAAGAAAAGGCTAAATGCATAGTTGAATCTAGGTTTGTATTCATCGAAACGCGCAAGGGATGCAACAGGGTTACATCTCTGACACGGTTTATCATTTCTTACAAATAACTAAGATTTTTCCTAATTCGACGCAAACTCTACTCGTCAGATTTGCCACATACAATGCAGGCACCCTCAAATTTAAAAAAAATGTGATCCACGTCACATAATTTAAGCGAATACACCCCACAAATCCATCAGTATGACTTCTAATTTGCTCATTTTTTGCTCAACCAGCACTGTTTTGTATTCTTAATCGACGAATACTCATGCATAAGCGTGAGCAAAAGTGGCATGCAACGTGCTTTTACCATTACGTGCAGCATCAGCAATCGTTTACACCGCATATGTTTCAGGGACACATTTTGATTACTTTGATAAAACATATAGTTATGCATAACGGCCCAAAAAATTGTTTCTACGCGTAATCATTTGAAATGCGTTTATAACTTGTTAAAACCATTTGATAGCGAAAGCGCAGATTTGTGTGACTTACGTTAAGTTGTTAATTTTTTTCATTTAGGCTCGTTTTTTAGTTATTCTTCTTATAAGAATAATTAATGAATAATTATGATTAGCTTCACACTAATGTCGTATTCAACTCTTGCGGAACCAGGAAATTCGCGGTAATGGTGATGTAACGCTGCCTGTCAGACATCTTAAGGAGTGCGCCATGAGTTACTCCCATCTTCTTGTTTCTGTTGCTGTTTCCCCCGAAAGCCACCAGCTTGTCGCCCGGGCCGTTTCGATCGCCAGGCCCCATAATGCGCGCATCAGCCTCATCACCCTTGAGGCCGAACCCGAGATGTACAATCAGCTGGCGGCCCCCATGCTGGAAGATATTCGTGAGGTATTGCAGGAAGAAACACAGCAGTTTCTGCGAGAGCTTGTCGAAAAAGCAGATTACCCTGTACATGAAACCGTTATTGCGACGGGGGAACTGAATGCCCATATTCTTGATATGTGCCGCAAGCAGAATATTGATTTAGTGATTTGTGGGAACCATAACCACAGCTTTATATCGCGGGCTACCTGTGCGGCAAAATCTATTATCGCCTCAAGCGAGGTAGACGTGCTGTTAGTACCGCTTGGGGGGGCTTAACCCCCCCAGAGGAAAATCAGGCGAGTTTAGGGAAAGTCGCGATCTTTTTTTGCAGATCGCCTTCATGACTTTGCGGGGTTATTTCGCGTAGATCCTCAATAAAACGCGCCTGCCAGTGATTAATATCGTTTTTACGGATCGTCTCCATCATTTCGGCATGGCGGGAAATTCGCTCCGTCAGCGGCATTGTCAGGGCGCGGTTGAGGGCGTTAGCCACATCATCCCGATCGTAAGGGTTTACGAGCAGCGCAGAGGTCAGTTCGTTCGCAGCCCCGGCAAACTGGGAAAGCACCAGCACGCCCGGATCCGCAGGGTCCTGAGCCGCCACATACTCTTTTGCCACCAGGTTCATCCCGTCACGCAGCGGCGTGACCAGCCCCACGTCCGCGTAGCGGAAGACCTTCATCAGGATCTTACGGTCAAAATGCTGATTCAGATAAAAGAGCGGCGTCCAGCCCAACTGGCCATAGCGCCCGTTGATGCGCCCCGCTTCTGTCTCCAGTTGATGACGGATATCCTGGTAGGCCTGGACTTCCCCGCGCGACGTTGGCGCGATCTGGGTATAGCGGATTTTACCGTGGTGTTGGGGGTATTTATCCAGCAGCGTTTCATAGGCCAGGAAGCGTTCCGGCAGCCCTTTGGAATAATCCAGACGCTCTACCGAGAAGATATTCTTCACATGCTTGAGTTCATTCTTAAGCTGCGCCAGCTTCGGCGGCAGCGGGCCGGAAGCCTGTTCCGCAATTTCGTCGGGTTCAATCCCTATTGGATACACTTCGGTATGGAAGGTTTTCCCCCACGCCGTATGGCTTTTACCGCCCCTGGTAACCAGACGCGCTTTGCCTGACACGGAGTCCAGGAACGCGAGACGGTCATTTTCGGTCTGGAAGCCCAGCAGGTCATAATCACACAGCGCCTCCAGCAGCTCTTCATGCGGCGGCAGCGCGGTGAAAATCTCCGGCGTCGGGAAAGGAATATGCAGGAAGAAGCCAATCCGGTTATTGACTCCCCTTTTACGCAGCTCCCGGGCGAAGGGCAGCAGGTGATAATCGTGGATCCATAAAATATCGTCTTCTTCTATTAAAGGCAGCAGTTTATCCGCCAGCAGTGCATTTACGCGCGAATAGCCCTCGAAGGACTCACGCTGGAATTTCACCAGGTCAAGACGATAGTGAAACGCAGGCCACAGGACGGCGTTGGAGAACTGCGAGTAATACTCATCATAGTCTTTCTCCTTTAACGCAAATGATGCCCACGTAATGTTCCCGCGCGTCACCTTTTTAAGCGGTTTCTCTTGTTCATTGATTTCACCACTCCAGCCAAACCACAGCCCGCCAGCGGCTTTTAAGGCACCTAATACCCCTACCGCCAGGCCACCTGCACTGGCTTTTTTATCATCAGGCGGTGCAATTCGGTTAGAGACGACGACTAAGCGACCCATAATGGTTTCCCCCTTTGTTTTGCGCTATTTGTTGTTGTTGCTGGTTAGCGATATCAGAAATCCACTGCCAGACACCGGCGACATTCGCCAGACGCCATTCAGCGACAGTGTCACCAGGCCCCACCTTAACGGCGATCCCTCCGGCCTGTTTCACCACGCGAAACCCGGCCTCATCGGTCAGGTCATCGCCAAAAAATACCGGTGTACGTCCCTTAAATGGCGGTTCCGCCATAAACGCCGCAATAGCAGCCCCCTTATTAATGCCCTCAGGTTTTATCTCAACGACGCATTTCCCCGGCTGCAGCGCAAGCTGCGGGTGTGCATCGGCCACGCTGCGGGCAATCGCAAAGATCGCCGCTTCGTGATGCGGAGCCTGCCGATAGTGCAAGGCGAACGCCATGCCTTTCGCTTCCAGTTCCGTGCCCGGGAGCGATGCCAGCGCCAGGGAGAGTTCAGTCTGTAACGCCTGAATTAAGGTATCGGGGAGTGATACAACATGCAGTTGATCATGGATATCGCGGCGCTCCGCTCCGTGTACACCGGCTAGCGGAAAGTGGTAAGGACTGGCGAGCACGTCCAGCTCGGCCATTGAGCGCCCTGAAATCAATGCCAATGCGCCCTCGTTCAGTCGAGAGAGCTGCTGCAAATTCTCTAACACCGTATCCGGTACGACCACGTCGTCAGGATGCGGCTGGATCCCGGCGAGCGTCCCGTCGAGGTCAAAAAAGAAAGCATATTTTCCGGGCAGTACAGGCGGTGCGGTTAACAAGTCAGCCACCCTAATCCTCCTTACGGTTTACGAGAGGTAAACGCCTTTACCTCTTTCATAGCCATGTAAGTATAGACAGTGTGATGGGCCTCGCCATTTGACAACCGCCCCGCCAGCAAAACTGGCGAGGCGGTTCAGGGGTCAACTATGGTTATTAGTTGAGCAATAAAAAGTCAGCGCTGGAGTTACACGGTACGCTTCGCTTTTTGCTTGTAACGGTCGAAAATCACGGCTGCCAGCAGGATCAGGCCACGCACGACGTACTGAGAGAACGGCGAAATATTCAGCAGGTTCATGGCGTTCTCCACCGTGCCCAAAATCAGGATACCGGCCACCACATATGAGATTTTTCCGATGCCGCCCTTGAGGGATACGCCCCCTAAAACGCAGGCTGAGATGACGATCAGTTCATAACCGATAGAGGTCATAGGCTGTCCGCTGGTCATACGCGAGGCCAGAATAATCCCGGCAGCGGCGGAGACCAGCCCCGAGAGCACAAAGATAATAATCTTGGTTCGTACGACCGGCACCCCTGCCAGACGCGCCGCTTCTTCATTACCGCCGATCGCCAGCGTGTTACGGCCAAAGGTGGTGCGGTTCAGCAGGAAGCCGAACAGGATCAGGCAGGCCACGGTGAGCCAGATAGGCGCCGGCAGGCCCAGCCAGTTAGCATAGCCCAGCGTAAAGAAGCGCTCGTCTTCAATCCCCACCGCTTTGCCGTCGGAGATGATATAGGCCAGACCGCGCACTATCTGCATCGTCGCAAGCGTGGTGATCAGGGCGTTAATCTTCAGGCGTGCGATAACAAAACCGTTCACCAGACCGCTGATGACGCCGAGCAACAGACCGGCAAAAACGCCAATCCACAGGCTTTCCGTCATGTTGATCACCACCGCCGTGGTGACGCCCGCACAGGCGATAACCGAGGCTACCGACAGGTCGAAATCACCGGAGGCCAGACAGAAGAGCATGCCGCAGGCCACCATGCCGGACATGGAAATAGCCAGCCCCAGCCCTTTCATATTAATGAAGGTGGCAAAATTAGGCACGAAGATCGCACAGGCGATGAAGAGTGCGGCAAAGACCACCAGCATGCCGTACTGATCCCAGATACGGCCAAAACTGAATGCCGACTTCGGCGCTCCGGATGTAGTAACAGAGGACATCATTAACTCCTTACTCAGGCGACTGCCTGGCTGACTTTAGGCATGGCGAGGTTCAACGCCTGTTGTTCATTCGCCTGTTCATGAAGTAATTCACCGGCGATTTCACCTTCCCGCATCACCACAATGCGGTCGGCAACGCCAAGCACCTCAGGCAGATCGCTGGAGGCGAACAGCACCGCCACGCCGCGTTTTGCCAGTTCATAGATCACGTTGTAAATCTCGTGTTTTGCGCCCACATCAATACCGCGCGTCGGCTCGTCCAGCAAAATGACCTTCATATCTTCCGACAGCCAGCGGCCCAAAATGGCCTTCTGCTGGTTCCCTCCTGAGAGATTCATAATCAGCTGTTCCGGGCCGGGGGTTTTGATGTTCAGCGAGCGAATATGGTGGTCGGCGTTGCTCGACTCCCAGCCGTCGTTTATCAGGCAGCCCGCGCGGATAAACTTACGGCGGGCAGAAATGTTGATGTTGTCGCGCACCGAATGCACCGGAATGATCCCCTCCGCCTTGCGGTCTTCAGGGCAGAGCATCATTCCGGCCCTGATTGCATGGGCAGGTTTCTGAATATCCACCGGCTCGCCGTCAATGGAGACCTGGCCTGCGGTAATGCGGGTACCGCCGAACAGTCCTTTCATCAGCTCGCTGCGCCCGGCCCCCACCAGACCAAACAGCCCGACGATCTCACCGCTGCGAACGGATAACGAAACCGGCGTTCGCACGCCTGGCGCTTTGACGTTGTCCAGGCGCAGGCGCTCGGGGCCGTACTCGCGCGGTTTCCAGTGATAAATATCGCCCAGATCGCGCCCGACCATCGCCTGAACGAGCTGATCATGGTTAACCTGCTGCATATCGGTAAAGGTGCGCACATAACGCCCATCTTTAAATACGGTGATGGCATCGCTCAGGGCAAAAATCTCCTCCATGCGGTGCGAGACATACAAAATGGTGCGGCCTTCCTGACGCAGCTCGCGGATCACGCGGAACAGGTTTTCGATTTCACGCGCGGAGAGCGAACTGGTGGGTTCATCAAAGGCAATAATTCTGGCGTTACGCGCCAGCGCCTTGGCAATTTCAACCATCTGCCACTGGCCGATGGAGAGGTATTTCAGCGGCGTCTGGGGATCGACGTCCAGACCCAGGTGTTTAAGCTGCAGCCCCGCTTCATAATTAAGTAGCGAACGATTCACCACGCCGCTTTTGTGCGGAAGCTGCCCTAAATAGATGTTTTCAGCCACGGTCATCTCAGGGATGAGGTGCAATTCCTGATAGATAATGGCGACACCAGTGTTGAGCGCCGCCGTGGTATCGGCGAAGGCCACCTCTTCACCGCGAATGGCCAGCGTGCCGGTTGTTGGCGCGTAGTTGCCGCTGAGGATTTTTAGCAGCGTGGATTTCCCCGCTCCGTTTTCCCCCATCAGGGCATGAACCTGGCCGGCATAGCAGTCGAAGCTGATATCGGTCAGCGCGTTAACACCGGGAAACGTTTTCCCGATGCCGCGAAAAGAGAGATACGGATTAGACTGTTGCATAACGACTCCGTGATTCCTGTAGTGTGTACGTCTGGCCCCTTACGGCGAGTAAGGGGCACAATCACAGCGTATTACTTACCGCCCAGTCCTTTTTTCGCCAGTTCCTCTTTGAAGTTGTCGCGGGTAATCAGCACCACGTCGGTCACTTCTGTAAATTTCGGCGGTTCTGCCCCTTTGGTTACCCAGTTGTAGAGCATTTCGCTGGATTTGTAGCCATGGACGTCCGGGCTTGGCAGCAGAGAGCCGTAGAAGCCAGTGGCCTGCGCTTTGGACAGCTCGCTCACCGCATCCACGCCGTTGATGCCGATCCCAATGACGTCTGGCGCTTTGAAGCCCTGGCCTTCCGTCGCGCGCACGCCGCCCAAGACGGTGTTGTCGTTCATGCCGACCACCAGCCAGTGTTTCACTTCCGGGTGCTGGACCAGCATGGAGTTCGCGGCATCAAAGGCACCCGGGATGTCGTTAGATTTGGTAGGCACTTTGTAGATCTGTTTTTCCGGGAAGCCGGCCGCTTTCAACGCGTCCATTGAACCGGTCGTACGGCGACGCGCCGTGTCCAGCTCGTCCGCGGTGATAGCCATGACGGCGGTCTCTTTCACATCCCAGCCGCGTTTCTGCATCTCCTTATAAAGTTCCTGCCCCTGACGTTCACCGATTTTGGTCGCCGCCATCATGACCAGTGGAACGCTGTCCATGGGTTTGCCTTTGGCGTTAACGAACTGATCGTCAACCGCAATAACCTTCATGTCGTAACCGCGGGCTTTTGCCGCAATTGCTGACCCCAGTTTGGGATCCGGGGTGCAGATAACAAAGCCTTTCGCGCCGCTGGCCGCCAGGCTGTCGATGGCGTTCAGTGTTTTCTCACCGTCCGGCACGGCGATTTTAATCACCTCAAAACCTAAATCTTTTCCGGCTTTATCAGCGAATTTCCACTCGGTCTGGAACCAGGGTTCTTCCGGCTGTTTTACCAAAAAACCGAGTTTTAAATTCTCAGCGATAGCGGATTGTGACATAACGGCAGCCAGACCGATGGCCGCCAGCGCTTTAGTAAATTTGTGCATGGTAAACTCCAGCTTTAGCATTCTTTTCTGTAGGGAAGATTTGCGTGCTTCTTATTTAATCGGACTTAAAACAAGGCATTAGCGCTTACCTCGTCATAAGCGTTATTGCTGGTGATAGTTTTAGCGGGAAATTAATCATCCATAAGAGAGCCCCATCACACCGCAGAATTACAGTAATTGCGTACATAAATTCAGCGAAAAATGACATAAAAATGGCAGGAATTGTCAGACAAATGAAAGGGAGGTGAGCAGAATAATCCATAAGATTAGCTAAGAAATCCCTGATGCCTTACGGGGGTGACGCTGCGGCTATCGCCTGACGAGGGAACCATGCTTTTTATCAAAAAAGCGAAAGAGGCATAAAAAGGCGTTATTCCTTAAAAATTGATTTAGCGCAAATTTAGTAACGCATCATATATTTGAAATGAATAATCTGTATTTATTTTTTTTACAGAGCATTATTCCGGTTAAATATTCACGAACATAAATCAGCACAGCCAAAAAGGCATTTACCTTTTAATATCAATGACTTAATTAATTTTCATTTGGTGGCTATATATTTGTATTTTTGTACTATATTAAACTTTGTAATGTATGGTAAACACAGCCTAATTAAGAGTTTTCTTAATCATAAGACAAAGGTATGCTTATTTATATCGAACACAGGAAGTGAATTTTCGATCGACTTCAGTTACTGCAGAAATTGCATTTCTGTTTTTCTTCGCATTTGCCTGGCTGTCAGGTTAAGCAGCGGACATCACGTCCCACAGTCTATAAGGATATGAGTATGGCTACCCAAACGATGATGCAAAAACTTAACGCGCAGATGAACCTTGAGTTCTACGCCTCGAATCTGCACCTTCACTTAAGCGCATGGTGTTCTGAGAAAAGCCTCACGGGCTCTGCCACGTTCTTTCGCTCACAGGCACAAAGCAACGTCACCCATATGATGCGCGTCTTTAACTTCCTGAAGGCCGCAGGGGCTAACCCGGTAGTTAAAGCCCTCGATGGGATCAACGAAAATTATTCTTCTCTGGAAGAACTGTTTCAGAAAACGCTGGAAGAGCATGAGCAACGCTGCACGACGCTCAACAGACTGGCCGATGAAGCCAGAGCACAGCATGACATCACCACCCTTAAATTTTTACGCGATATGGACAAAGAACAGCAGCAGGACGGCATGCTGCTGAAAACGCTGGTGGATGAGATCCATAATGCCCGACAGGCAGGTTTATGCCCGGAGCAGGCCGACCGCCACCTGCTTGACCTGGTGACGGTGCAGCATCACTAAGCGTTTTAACCTGCCCTTTCCCTGATTCTGGGGGGCAGGTTCCCCTCCCTTTTCACCAACCCTCTGCTTTTGCTGAATTTTAACAAATCAGATCTCGCTCCCAATGATTAGCCTTACAAAATGTAATGATTTATTTAATTACATAATCATTAACGAGGGAGCAGCATGATCACCATTGAGTTTGTTGTCATTCTCCTCTGCCTGCTGACGGGTACACGTTTCGGCGGCATGGGGCTTGGGTTAATCAGCGGGATTGGCCTTTTTATTTTGTGTTTTGTCTTTGGACTCAAGCCCGGCAAGCCGCCGGTTGACGTCATGTTAACCATTCTTGCGGTGATTGGCTGCGCCGCCACCCTGCAGACGGCGGGTGGCCTCAACGTCATGATGCAGTTTGCTGAACGCCTGCTGCGCAAACACCCACAGCACATCACGCTACTTGCCCCTTTTACCACCTGGATGTTGACCTTTCTGTGTGGCACAGGGCACGTGGTCTATACCATGTTTCCCATCATTGCGGATATCGCGCTTAAAAAAGGGATCCGACCGGAACGCCCAATGGCGGTGGCATCGGTGGCATCCCAGATGGCGATCACCGCGTCTCCGGTTTCCGTCGCCGTCGTGTCGCTGGTCTCCATCCTGGCCGCGCAGCATGGGATAGGTCACGCGTGGGGGATCCTGGAAATTCTCGCCGTGTCGGTTCCCGCTTCACTTTTCGGGGTGGCGATTGCGGCCCTGTGGAGTTTACGCCGCGGGAAAGATTTGGCTGACGACATTGAGTTTCAGGAAAAACTAAAAGACCCCAGGCAGCGCGAGTTTATCTATGGCGGCACGGAGACGTTGATGAACCAGCGTTTTCCGAAGCAGGCCTACTGGTCGACATGGATTTTCTTTGCCGGTATTGCGGTGGTGGTCCTGCTCGGAGCCTTCCCTGAACTGCGCCCCGCCTTCGAGCTGAAAGGCAAAATGACGGCGCTGTCGATGAACCTTGTCATTCAGATGATGATGCTCATTGCCGGGGCCGTGATGCTGATGGTCTGCAAGGTCAATGCCTCAGCTATCTCAAACGGCGCGGTATTCAAGGCCGGCATGGTGGCGATCTTCTCGGTGTTCGGGGTGGCGTGGATGAGTGATACCTTTTTCCAGGCGCATCTCGACGAGTTAAAGCTGGCGCTGGAAGGCGTTGTGAAAAGCCATCCGTGGACGTATGCCATCGTGCTTTTCCTGGTGTCGAAGCTGGTGAACAGCCAGGCCGCGGCCCTGACGGCCGTGGCGCCGATGGGGTTGATGCTGGGCATCGATCCGAAAATGCTGATCGCCTTCTTTCCGGCGTCATACGGCTATTTTGTCCTGCCGACCTACCCCAGCGATTTAGCCTGCATCGGCTTTGACCGCTCGGGGACGACCCGCATCGGCAAGTTCATTATTAACCATAGCTTTATTCTGCCAGGGTTAATTGGTGTAAGCTGCGCCTGCGCGGCGAGCTACCTGCTGGTGCAAACCTTCTTTTAACCGCATCAACGGGCGACACGCGCGGTCGCCCGTGCGCAGGTTTAATGAGACTCGCCCTGCGGCGTGAAGCGCAGCTCTATGAGCGCGATGGCTTTCTGGATCGCGCGAAGCGTAACCGGATCGGCAGCGGCAGGATGGCTGGCAAAATCGATATTTTTTAGCTGCGTGGACATCTTCTCGCGCACTTCAACCGGCGCAATAACGTCCAGAACATCAAGAATTTGCTTGATAACCAGCTGACAGGCGACAACGTCAGATACCAGTTCCTGATCGGCGCTCAGGTTTTGTGACATGGGGCTTTCTCCTTATTCAAAGGCCGCCATAGTATCAAAACGTGGCCCCTGACATCTTCCCTTCATCGCCGCAAGACATAAAAAAACCCGCCGAAGCAGGTTTTTCTGTCAGAACATGGCGCCTGGCGGCACGTCTTTAAAGGTGCGGCAGTAGTTGGCCCACATACTTTTCAGGATTTTGCGCAGTTTCATTGTGATGCTCCATTAACGTGTTATACAACGCTGTCGTCAATGTGCCTATAATATGACCACGGTCACAAAAATCAACATTTTTGTGATGTACATCACAATTCAACTCTCAAAAAGATCGTTAACCCACGATACCGCGAACAAAATCTTCGATCGCCTTATCCTGGCAATTTTCGAAGAAGCACTGCTGGAAACGCGGGCCGGAAACAGCGGTCTTTACCAGCTCAGGATCGATGGCGCGCAGCGAGTCCAGATAGTTATCTTTCACTACGGCCGCTTTCACCTGGTTCAGAATACCGGCGTTACGCACCTGCGGCTCTTTACGCTCTGGCGGATAACCCTCCCCTTTGCGGCCGGTGAATGCTTTTTCAAAGATAAAGCGAACGTTCAGCTCCGCCCCCCAGCCAAAACCTTTGGCAAACGGCAGCGAAAGCGCATTGCCGTTGTTGATTTGCGCAAAGAGGAAAGCGTCTGCGGGATCGATGCAGTAGCCGCAAATCACGCCAGGGTGGATGTTTAACGACATCAGCGCCCCCTGCCCGGTGCCGCATCCGGTGACCACGAAATCTACCGCTTTCGCATTCAGCAAAATACTCGCCATAATGCCCAGGTGGATGTAGGTCAGGTGATGATCGTTTTCGTCGCTCATACCGACGTTATATACCGGAAACCCTTTTTCATCAGCTACCGTTTTCAGCTCTTTCAGTATCACCGCGTTTTTGGCCGCCTGGCTGTTTTCCATCATCAGTGCAATTTTCATTATCTCTCTCTCCGGGATGCGCTGCGGGCGAACCCGCTATGGATACCTTTTCATAATTTACCCTACTATCAAACAAACGCACTTTCAAAGTAAATGAAATGTGGTTTTAAAAAAACAAATGCGCGCTCACAGATCTGTGACAAAAGCGCCTCACGTCGTCCGTTGCAAAGAGAGAAGAGAGATTGTCCGGCTATTCGGGGGATTGCGGCGGGCATCTGCGGGTACGATAACGTATTTCCATCCACTCAGAGCGAACCATGAAAAGAGTCATCGTAGCCGGCGCTATCCTGCTGCTCGCAGGGTGCAGCGTTAACCGTCAGGCGGAAATCAGCAGCCTCGATGCCCCGAACGGCATTGTCCGCCTCGACTACGGCCAGGCAGTGCTGCAAAACGCCTGGTCAGACGAATATGTTAATAACGGTACCGCGGTAAAAGCCTGCCAGAACATGGGGTATGCCACCGCCTCTGCCTACGGGCAGCCCGTCAAAACCTGTACCCTGACAAGCGGCTCTTTGTGCCTGAACGAGAGCGTGACCATTCAGTATAAATGCATGGGGTATGCCGTTAACCCTAAGTCAAATAACCCCTGGTATTAATCAAAGCTGCCAGCGCGTGCTGGCGCTTTATTTAACTAAGAACAAAAATAATTCGCATTAATAAATATAAATATCGCCAATGCGTTTTATTCCCATTCGTATTTTGAACTAATAAATATTTAATTTTACTTTTTGCAAATAATTAAATAACAAATTATAGTGTCGCTCATTATGAACCCGTAATAATAATCCGGAGCGCCACCATGCTGAAAACTGAAATGATCGACAAGCTCAATGCGCAAATGAACCTTGAGCTCTATTCATCCCTTCTCTACCAGCAGATGAGCGCCTGGTGCAGCTATCACAGCTTCGAAGGTGCGGCAGCGTTTCTACGTCGTCACGCTCAGGAAGAGATGACCCACATGCAGCGCCTGTTCGATTATCTGACCGATACGGGTAGCCTGCCGCGCATCGAGAACGTGGCATCGCCTTTTGCCGAGTACAATTCTCTCGACGAACTGTTCCGCGCCACCTATGAGCACGAACAGCTGATCACTCAGAAAATTAACGAACTGGTTCATGCGGCAATGATCGGCCAGGATTATCCAACCTTTAATTTCCTGCAGTGGTACGTCGCTGAACAGCACGAAGAAGAGAAGCTGTTTAAATCGGTGCTGGATAAATTATCGCTGGTGGGTAAATCTGGCGAAGGACTTTACTTTATTGATAAAGAACTTTCGACTCTCGATACGCAGAATTAATATCAGCGCGGTGCCGGTTTCCGGCGCCGCGTTAATTTACATACACCCCGCGCAGCTGGTGCAGCGCCAGTCGTGAGGATTCACGGCCTGGTAAAAATTGCGGTAATTCGCCGTCTCCAGCGGAATACCCGCCTCGAAAAACAGGTCGGTTAGCCAGTCGACGTTCTCAATAATCCACTCATCTTCCTGTAGTCCCTGGGCGAACGCCTCATCCTCGGGATCGATAATCGAATAAATTGCCCACGTGCCCATGTCTTTTTCGCGTCGGGACTCCGGCAGCGTCAGGGGCTGATTCTGCCAGCTGATAATCCAGTGACCGTGGCATAACAGATTGCCTCCCCGGCTCCATGCCGCGGTAAATGGATTCTCCCCCGCCATAAAAACCCTCACTTTATTTTATTATTTGTACAAGGTGTTTACGTTACGCCTGAATTTCGCGCCGTAATATTGCCCTTATGAAGTAGGCATCACCCCATAAAGGATCGGAGGGTTAGCCGGGTGTAAAATAATCATTACACGACTTGTAACGGTGATTTGACGAATTACCGCTTTTCCCTTACTCTGCGCCGCAGAATTTGTCGCGATTCACTATCGTTGTAGAGGAAAGCGTGAAAAACAGAACCCTGGGAAGTATTTTTATCGTCGCCGGAACGACGATTGGCGCAGGAATGCTGGCAATGCCCCTGGCCGCAGCAGGCGTGGGATTTGGAATGACCCTGCTGCTGCTTGGCACGCTCTGGGCATTAATGTGCTACACCGCACTGCTGCTGCTTGAGGTATACCAGCATGTCCCCGCCGATACCGGACTGGGTTCGCTTGCGGCGCGCTACCTGGGACGCTACGGCCAGTGGATCACCGGCTTTAGCATGATGTTCCTGATGTATGCCCTGACCGCCGCCTATATTAGCGGTGCCGGAGAGCTCATCGCCTCCAGCGTCAATGACTGGTTTGGCTCAGACATTACCCCTGCCACGGGAGCCATCTTCTTTGCGCTCATCGGCGGCGGCGTGGTCTGCGTGGGAACCTCGCTGGTCGATCTGTTTAACCGCTTTCTCTTCAGCGCTAAAATTCTGTTTCTGGTTGTCATGCTGGTGCTGCTGGCGCCGCACGTGCACAAGGTGAACCTCCTGACGCTGCCGCTGGAAAAAGGTCTGGCGCTTTCCGCTATCCCGGTTATTTTCACCTCGTTTGGCTTCCACGGCAGCGTGCCAAGCATCGTCAGCTATATGAACGGTGATATTCGCAAACTGCGCCGCGTCTTTGTCATCGGCAGCGCCATTCCGCTGATCGCCTACATTTTCTGGCAGCTGGTGACGCTGGGCAGCATTGACTCTTCAACCTTCGTCGGGCTGATGGCGCAGCACGCTGGCCTGAACGGTTTTCTGCTGTCCCTGCGCGAGGTGGTCACCTCGCCGCACGTGGAGCTGGCGGTGCACCTGTTTGCCGACCTGGCGCTGGCAACCTCCTTCCTGGGCGTGGCGCTCGGCCTGTTTGATTACCTTGCCGACCTGTTCCAGCGCCGCAATACCGCCGTCGGGCGGTTGCAGACCGGCGCCATTACCTTCCTGCCGCCGCTGGCCTTTGCGCTGTTTTACCCGCGCGGGTTTGTGATGGCGCTGGGCTACGCGGGAGTGGCGCTCTCTGTCCTGGCCCTGCTGCTCCCTTCCCTGCTGGCGTGGAAAAGCCGTCAGCAGCATCCTCAACAAGGATACCGCGTGGCAGGCGGGAAACCGCTGTTGTGCGTTGTGTTTAGCTGCGGGGTGATGATTATTCTGGTGCAGGTGTTGATTGCAGCGGGGATGCTGCCGGAAGTGGGTTAACTAAAAAAGGGGCTAACATTAGCCCCTTTTTTATCAGTGCAGGCAGCAGCTCTTAAACTTCTTCCCGCTGCCGCAAGGACACGGATCGTTACGCCCCACCTTCGTGCCGTTCACGACAGGCTTCTTCGCTTCCGGCTGCTGCGGATTCTCCACCCAGTAGTTGTATAAGCGCAGGGCCGCAGGCTGGATGCGCTCGATGCTGGCGATATACTCCTCTTCGGACAGTTCATCCAGCTTCTCGCTGTTCTCTTCCGTTCCGTGCAGGGCAATCACCTCGAGGTCGGCCTTCAGGGCTTCCGGCAAGGCTGACCAGTCCGTCAGTGCCACACCGCGCATGTAGCCATAGCACCACTCTTCGACCACGGTGTAACTCTCCCCGTCAACGTCGTTATAGCCGAACATGGGCTCAAACTGATCCGGGTACTCGCTCAGGCGCTCGGCAATGTCGTTCATATGCTTAAAGCAGAGATCGATAAAACGGTTCATCTCACGATCGTTTTTCCAGCGCGGAATGTATTTCTCCCCGCCCCACACCGCCACCAGCCAGGCATCTGGCTCAACGACAACAGGGCCGGAAAGCACTGCGGTAAGCATGCCGTCCAGCTCGGATACGTCAATCACGGACGCATCGTCATGACCGTAAGACATTAACGTCTCTTCCAGCCACGCCATTTCGCTTTCATTTAATGGACCTTCCGTCATCGCGGACACTCCTGATACAAAGGAAAGGATCCTACCACAGATCGCACGCCTGCCCTGGCTGAAGTTTAGGTCTTTATTGCTGCAAAAGCGTGCAAATCGTGACCGTTGCACAACTTATGAGCTTTATTGTTAACGATGTGTGATCTCCGCTGTAATTTCTTCTGCTGCCCCAGGGCGGGATAACGCGGCACTCTATACTCAAAGATGTCATATCCCCGTCAAGGGGTTAACCATTCTGGCAACGTTTTTGCTTGCTGTTCTTCGCGCGACGCTGCGCATGGAAACCTCGCCGTATCACGCAGGATGCCGTTCGTTTAGTGCATTTTGTTCTTGCCCGTGTTTTTGGATTGGCTGCGCCCTGGGCGTTCAGGCTTACGCCGTGGTGCAAAAACCTCTTTGCTAAGGAACATAATAATGTCGCTGAAATTTATCAGAACTCCTGTTTCTCTTGTGTTGGCCGGCTGCCTGGTGACGGCGTTTTCCGCCCGGGCAGATATCGTGATTGGCGTGGCCGGGCCGTTCACCGGACCGAATGCCACCTATGGCGATCAGTACTGGCACGGCGCTACGCAGGCCGCAGAAGACATTAATGCTGCAGGCGGGATTAACGGTGAGAAGATCAAACTGGTTCAGGGGGATGATGCCTGCGAGCCTAAGCAGGCCGTGGCCGTCGCCAACCGCTTAGTCGACCAGGATAAGGTCAATGCCGTGGTCGGCCATTTCTGCTCCTCTTCCACCATGCCCGCCTCTGAGGTGTATAGCGACGCCGGCATCATCGCGATTACTCCCGGCTCGACCAATCCGCTGATCACCGAGCGCGGCATGAGCGACATGTTCCGCATGTGCGGCCGCGACGACCAGCAGGGCCAGGTGGCCAGCGACTTCATCATCGACAAGCTGAAAGCCAAACGCGTGGTCATCATTCACGATAAAGACACCTATGGACAGGGGCTGGCAGACGCTACCAAAGCGGCGCTGGCGAAACGCGGGGTCAAGGATGTGATGTATGAGGGGTTATCCCGCGGTGAAAAAGATTTTAACGCGCTGGTGACGAAGATCGGTGCCCAAAAACCGGACGTGGTGTTCTTCGGCGGCTGTCACCCGGAAGCCGGCCCGCTGGTTCGCCAGATGCGTGAACAGGGCGTGCAGGCGAAATTCTTCTCCGGCGACTGCATTGTCAACGAAGAGATGGTGACTGCGGCGGGCGGCCCGCAATACACCAACGGCATTTATATGACCTTCGGTAAAGATCCGCGCCTGATCCCGGACGGTAAAGCAGTTATCGAGAAATTCCGCGCCGGTAAATTCGAGCCGGAAGGTTACACCCTCTACTCCTATGCTTCCGTGCAGGCCATTGCCGCGGCCTTCAAGGCCACCGGCGGCAAGGACTCTGCCAAAGCCAGCGAGTGGCTAAAGGCCAATTCCGTCGACACGGTGATGGGCAAAAAAGCCTGGGACAACAAAGGCGATCTGAAAGTGTCTGACTACGTGGTTTACCAGTGGGACGACAAGGGAAAATATAAGGAAGTCGAGTAACGGGACGGAGTCACGCTCAACGTCGGCGGGCCTGCCCGTCGGCGCGTAATAAACATCAGGCTGCGCGGCTCGCGCAGCCTATAAAACGAGCGCGCTAAAATGAGTACATTCTTCCTGCAACAGTTAATCAATGGCTTAACGCTGGGCTCCGTCTACGGCCTGATCGCCATCGGCTACACCATGGTGTACGGCATTATCGGCATGATCAATTTCGCCCACGGCGAAGTGTATATGATTTCCGCCTATCTCTGCGCCATTGGCCTGGCGCTGCTCTCTTTCTTCGGGCTTGAGTCATTCCCCCTGCTTATTCTGGGTACGCTGGTGTTCACCATCGCAGTAACCGGCGTGTACGGCTGGACTATCGAGCGTATCGCCTACAAGCCGCTGCGCAACTCCACGCGACTGGCGCCGCTTATCTCCGCCATCGGGATGTCGCTTATCCTGCAAAACTATGCCCAACTGAGCCAGGGCCCGCGCCAGCAAGGGGTGCCGACCATGCTCGACGGCGTGATTCGCCTGCATTTTGGCGACGGGTTCGTGCAGATAACCTACACCAAAGTGTTTATTCTGGTCGCCTCGTTTGCTGGCATGCTGATCCTTACCTGGATAATCAACCACACCCGGCTGGGGCGGATGTGCCGCGCGGTACAGCAGGATCGGAAGATGGCCTCCATTCTGGGCATTAACACCGACCGGATTATTTCGCTGGTTTTTGTTATCGGCGCGGCGATGGCAGGCCTGGCGGGCGTGCTCATCACCATGAATTACGGCACCTTTGATTTCTACGTCGGGTTTGTGATTGGCATTAAGGCCTTTACTGCGGCAGTGCTCGGCGGCATCGGATCCCTCCCCGGCGCCATGCTGGGTGGCCTTATCCTCGGCGTCGCGGAAGCCCAGTTCTCCGGCATGGTGAACTCGGACTATAAAGATGTCTTCTCATTTGGCCTGCTGGTCATGATCCTGATTTTCCGTCCCCAGGGACTGCTTGGGCGCCCGATTGTGGCCAAAGTGTGAGGGAGAGAATGATGACATCGCACGGTTTTTCTCTTAAACGCTGCATTCTCGACGCGATTTTTTCCGGGCTGATTGCGCTGATTATCTTCGGCCCCATTGCGGGCGTGGTGCTGGACGGGTACAGCTTTAACTTCGCCGGACAGCGGCTGGCCTGGATGGTTGGCATTGTGATGCTGGGGCGTTTTCTGTTGAGCGCCTTTTTAGGTACCGCCGCGGGAGCCCGCTTTCAGGCTCGCTTTGAGGCCGATAGCGCGGGCGTATATGTCCGGCCTCCGGAATACAAAAGCCGCATGCGCTGGATTATTCCTCTGGTGATTGCTTTTGCGGTTTGCTTTCCGTTTGTCGCCACTAAATATGTGCTGACCGTCGCTATTCTCGGGCTGATCTACGTGCTTCTTGGCCTGGGGCTGAACATCGTCGTGGGGCTGGCCGGCCTGCTGGACCTGGGGTACGTTGCGTTCTACGCGATCGGGGCGTACGGTCTGGCGCTGGGATACCAGTATCTCGGCTTAGGCTTCTGGAGCATGCTGCCGCTGGCGGCGATCATGGCCGCCGCCGCAGGCGCCCTGCTCGGTTTCCCTGTGCTGCGCATGCACGGTGACTATCTGGCCATCGTCACCCTCGGATTCGGGGAGATCATTCGCCTGGTACTGAACAACTGGCTGACCTTCACCGGCGGCCCCAATGGCGTCTCGGCCCCTCCTCCCACCTTTTTCGGTCTGGAGTTTGGACGACGCGCCAGGGAAGGTGGCGTGCCCTTCCACGAATTTTTCCACCTGACCTACAACCCGAACATGAAGTTCATCTTTATCTATACGGTGCTGTTTCTGGTGGTGATGCTGGTGCTCTACATCAAGCACCGCCTGACGCGAATGCCGATTGGCCGTGCGTGGGAAGCCCTGCGGGAAGACGAAATTGCCTGTCGCTCAATGGGGTTAAATCATGTGCTGGTTAAGCTCTCAGCCTTTACGCTGGGCGCGTCGACCGCGGGCATTGCCGGGGTATTCTTCGCGACCTACCAGGGGTTCGTGAACCCGACCTCATTCACGTTCTTTGAATCGGCCCTGATCCTCGCCATCGTCGTGCTGGGGGGTATGGGCTCGACGCTGGGCGTGGTGCTGGCTGCCTTTGTGCTTACGGTCACGCCGGAGCTGCTGCGCAGTTTTGCCGAGTACCGCGTCCTGCTGTTTGGCATGCTGATGGTGGTGATGATGATCTGGCGTCCGCGCGGTTTGATCCGCATTAACCGCAGCGGGTTTGCCGTGCGTAAGGGCGTGGCGCCATGAACGAAACGATATTGCGCGTTGAACATCTGATGATGCACTTCGGCGGGATTAAGGCGCTAAACGACGTCAACCTGGACGTGCAGCGCGGCTCCATTACCGCCCTCATCGGGCCAAACGGGGCGGGAAAAACAACCGTGTTTAACTGCCTGACGGGCTTCTATAAGGCCTCCGGCGGCAGCATTTTATTTAATACCCGCACAAACACGACCAACGTTATTCAGGTCCTCGGACAAAAATTCCAGCCGGGCGACTGGATTAACCCGGCGCAACTCGGGCAGCGCCTGTTCTACAAAATGTTTGGCGGAACGCACTTGGTGAACCGCGCCGGGCTGGCGCGCACCTTCCAGAACATTCGTCTTTTTCGCGAGATGTCGGTCGTAGAAAACCTGCTGGTCGCGCAGCATATGCGCGTCAACCGTAATCTTCTCGCCGGGATTTTAAACACGCCGGCATACCGGCAGGCGGAGAGCGACGCCCTGGACAGGGCCTTCTACTGGCTGGAAGTGGTGGACCTGGTGGAGTTCGCCAATCGCCTGGCGGGAGAGATGTCGTACGGCCAGCAGCGGCGTCTGGAGATCGCGCGGGCAATGTGTACCGGGCCCGAGATGATCTGCCTGGATGAACCCGCCGCCGGGCTTAACCCGGTCGAAACGCATAAGCTCAGCAGCATTATTCGCTTTCTGCGGGATCGGCATGACATCACGGTATTACTGATTGAGCATGATATGGGGATGGTGATGGAGATTTCGGACGACATTATCGTGCTCGACCACGGCGATGTGATTGCCAGAGGAAAACCCGAGCAGATCCAGCATGATGAAAAGGTCATTGCCGCCTACCTGGGCACGGATGAAAGCGAGGTGAAGCTATGAGCGAACCGCTGCTGGCATTTCGCGAGGTGGACGTGTTCTACGGCGTGATTCAGGCGTTGAAACAAGTTTCGCTGGAGGTCCATAAAGGTGAAACCGTGGCGCTGATTGGCGCAAACGGCGCGGGGAAATCGACATTGCTGATGTCCATCTTTGGCCAGCCCCGTATCCGCAACGGGCAGATCCTTTTCAGTGGTGAAGATATCAGCCATAAATCCACCCACTACGTCGCCTCCGGCGGCATTGCGCAGGCGCCTGAAGGCCGGCACGTTTTCCCGGATATGACCGTTGAAGAGAATCTGCTGATGGGGACCATCCCCATCGGTAACCGGTATGCGGCTGAAGATATGCAAACCATGTTCGAGCTGTTCCCTCGCCTCAAGGAGCGGCGCAAGCAACGTGCGATGACCATGTCCGGCGGGGAACAGCAGATGCTGGCTATCGCCCGGGCGCTGATGAGCCGTCCGAAGCTGCTGCTGCTGGATGAACCGAGCCTGGGCTTAGCGCCGATCGTGGTGAAGCAGATCTTCCAGACGCTGCGCGAGCTGGCCCGCAACGGCATGACCATCTTTCTGGTGGAGCAGAATGCGCATCACGCGTTGAAGCTTTCCGATCGCGGGTATGTGATGGTTAACGGGCAGATCCGGCTGAGCGGCAGCGGCGAGGAGCTGCTGGGCAATCAGGAGGTGAGGAAGGCTTATCTGGGCGGGGTGTAACTGGCGGATTCCAGGCACAAAAAAACCACCTTTCGGTGGTTTCACGACACTGCTTATTGCTTTGATTATTCTTTGTTTCCCATGGTACCCGGAGTGGGACTTGAACCCACACAGCGCGAACGCCGAGGGATTTTAAATCCCTTGTGTCTACCGATTCCACCATCCGGGCTCGGGAAGAAAGTGGAGGCGCGTTCCGGAGTCGAACCGGACTAGACGGATTTGCAATCCGCTACATAACCGCTTTGCTAACGCGCCGTAAAACTTTTCAAACTGACACCCGCTGCTGCGCATGTCTTTAATCTGGAGCGGGAAACGAGACTCGAACTCGCGACCCCGACCTTGGCAAGGTCGTGCTCTACCAACTGAGCTATTCCCGCATGTCATCAAACTTACTGCTAACTGCTTGATTTCACTATCGTCCGGCTTGCTGTGCCGCCGTTCGATGCGTTGCATTCTACTGATATGACGTTATGAGTCAACGTTATTTTTTGCTTCCCCGGATCGTTTGCTGAAAATTACGGCGAAACGATCACTGTTCAAGCAAATCCCCGCGCGCAGCGTTCAAATATTGCAGCATTGACCACAGCGTCAGCACCGCCGCTATCCACAGAAGACCGATCCCCGCCCACTCTACCCAGGCGTTCGGGCGCCAGAGCATCCAGACCAGCGAGGCCATCTGCGCGGTTGTTTTCACTTTACCAATCCAGGACACCGCCACGCTGCTGCGTTTCCCCAGCTCAGCCATCCACTCGCGCAGCGCAGAGATGATGATCTCACGGCCGATCATGGTTGCGGCGGGCAGCGTCACCCACCAGGTATGATAGTGCTCAGCCACCAGCACCATCGCGATAGCGACCATGACTTTATCGGCTACCGGATCGAGAAACGCGCCGAAACGGGTGCTTTGGTTCCAGCGGCGCGCCAGATAGCCATCAAACCAGTCAGTTACCGCTGCGATAAGGAAGATCAATGCGCAGGCAAACGGTGCCCAGACAACCGGCAGATAAAATGCCAGCACAAAGAACGGAATGAGTACAACACGAAAGAGAGTGAGCAACGTAGGGATATTATATTGCATAGTGACGGTAACTATTTGTTGTCAGTAAAATTTAGCTCTATGTTGCTACAGAGCCCTCAATGTTTCAACGAGTAGTAGATCTTTTCTGCCAGCCCTTGCGAAATACCCGGCACTTTTGCAATTTCCTCCATGCTGGCGTTGAGTAATCCTTGCAATCCGCCCATATATTTCAGCAGCATCTGGCGGCGTTTTGGCCCCACGCCCTCAATGGTCTCAAGCGTGCTCGTGTTTTTGACCTTCGCCCGTTTTTTGCGGTGCCCGCTAATGGCATGGTCGTGCGACTCATCGCGAATATGCTGGATAACGTGCAGCGCCGGGGAGTCCGGTGGCAGGCTGAAGCCCTCGCCTTCCGGTTCGAAGAACAACGTCTCCAGACCGGCCTTACGATCGGCCCCTTTTGCCACGCCTAACAAAAGCGGATGGTTTTTGTCCCACTCAACGTCAAGCGACTCGAATACCGCTTTCGCCTGACCAAGCTGCCCTTTCCCGCCGTCGATAAGAATGACGTCAGGGATCTTGCTTTCTTCAATGGCCTTACCGTAGCGACGGCGGAGCACCTGATTCATGGCCGCATAGTCGTCACCCGGCGTGATGCCGGTGATGTTATATCGGCGATACTCGGCGCGCAGCGGGCCGTTGGCGTCAAACACCACACAGGACGCCACCGTCTGCTCACCCATCGTATGGCTGATATCGAAACATTCCATTCGCTTCACTTCCGGCAACTTCAGGAGCGTCGCCAGCGCGGTTAAACGCTGGCTGATCGTGGATTGCTGGGACAGTTTCGTGGTGAGCGCCGTCGCCGCGTTGGTTCGCGCCAGCTTAAGATAGCGCGCACGATCGCCGCGCGGTTTGGTTTGAACATTGACCCGACGGCCCGCCAGTTCGGAAAGCGAATCGGCCAGCAGGGTTTTATCGTCAAGATTAAAATCAAGCAAGATCTCGGAGGGCAACGTGCGCATCTGGCTGCCCTGCAGATAGAACTGGCCGACAAACGTTTCCACCACTTCTCCCAGCTCAGTGCCGCCAGGCACTTTCGGGAAATAGCTGCGGCTGCCGAGCACTTTTCCCTGGCGAATGAACAGCACATGCACGCAGGCCATGCCGGCGTCGAAGGCCACGCCGATAACGTCGAGATCGTCACCGGTATTTGAGACAAACTGTTTCTCAGTGACTCTGCGCACCGCCTGGATTTGGTCGCGGATCCGTGCAGCCTCTTCAAACTCAAGCGCGGCGCTGGCTTTTTCCATTCGGGCGATCAGCTGGGTTAAAACCTGATCGTCTTTGCCGGCTAAGAACAGGCGTACATATTCTACCTGCTGCGCATACTCGTCTTCACTGACCAGCCCGGCAACGCAGGGGCCAAGGCAGCGACCAATCTGGTACTGCAGACACGGGCGCGAGCGGTTGCGGTAGACGCTGTTTTCACACTGGCGGATCGGGAAGATTTTTTGCAGCAGCGCCAGCGTTTCCCTCACGGCATAGCCATTCGGGAAGGGGCCGAAATATTCACCCTTCGCATGTTTTGCGCCGCGGTGCATCGCGAGGCGCGGATGGGTATCGCCACTCAGAAAGATAAACGGATAGGACTTGTCGTCCCGCAGCAGCACGTTATAGCGCGGCTGGTAGAGCTTAATATAGTTGTGCTCAAGCAGCAGCGCTTCCGTCTCGGTATGTGTCACGGTGACATCAATATTCTGAATAAGTGAGACCAGCGCTTCGGTCTTACGGGAGGCAAGGTTGCTGCGGAAATAGCTGGAAAGACGTTTTTTAAGATCTTTGGCCTTCCCCACATAGATAACCGTACCGCCAGCGTCATACATCCGATAGACGCCTGGCTGGCTGGTTACGGTTTTCAGAAATGCTTTTGAATCGAATACATCACTCACTGACTTAACAACGTCTCCGCGTTACATAAACCGTGCCGGATGGCCAGATGAGTCAGTTCAACGTCACCATGGATGTTCAGTTTACTGAACATTCGATAACGATAGCTGTTGACCGTTTTCGGGCTGAGATTCAGCTGTTCTGAGATCTCATTCACTTTCTGACCCTTGGTGATCATCAGCATAATCTGCAATTCACGCTCAGACAAACTGGCAAACGGTGATTCCGTTTTCTCGGGTTCGATCTGGCTCAGCGCCATCTGCTGCGCAATGTCAGAGGCAATGTAACGCTGCCCGGCAAAAACAGAACGGATAGCATTGACGACTTCCTGCGGAGCGGCACCTTTGCTCAGGTAACCAGCTGCACCCGCCTGCATCACCTTCGCGGGCAGTGGGTTTTCAGTATGCACGGTCAGCATGATGACTTTCGTATCAACAAAGGTACGCGCGATTTTGCGTGTTGCCTCAAGACCACCAATACCGGGCATGTTCATATCCATCAGCACCACATCGGCCGAGTTTGTGCGGCACCATTTTACGGCATCTTCCCCACAGCACGCCTCACCGGCAACTTTAATACCTTTAATATCTTCAAGAATGCGTCGTATCCCTGCGCGCACCAGTTCGTGGTCATCAACAAGAAGGACGTTGATCAAAGGAAATGTCTCCAGAATAGGGATAACGCTACTGAGTGATAATTTGGCTTATATTAACGGTTTTCATCACAAGATTAAAACGTTAAAAAATCGGCCATTCGATTTTGCTCTCGTTTTTGGAAATTAGCCTGTACAGTCCATGGAAAGAGAGCCCTGCCATCAGAGCTTTTCCGGCTTTTTTTAAGCATCTGTATTCAAAAAGTTACAAAAAGCTTGCATGTTTTTCTCGCGGAAAAACTGTCCTCAAATTTTTGTAACAATAATTAACGGCAAGTAAACCAGGCGCAAACAATTAATAACCGTACCAGAGCATCAGTTTACCGTCTGGCTGCGTTTACGCAAATAAACACCGACGTAAAAGTACGAAAAACAACCGCTGCATTTTTTGCTGCAGCTTGTGGTATACTCCGCCGCCTTGACTTTCGTCGTCGCGCTTTAGCGCCGTTTAATAATGAGGAAAATAAATGAGCACACCTGAATTTGCCACTGCGGAGAATAACCAGGAACTGGCACAGGAAGTAAACTGCCTGAAAGCGCTGCTAACGCTGATGCTGCAGGCTATGGGCCAGGCTGACGCTGGTCGTGTGATCATTAAAATGGAAAAACAAATCGCGCAGATGGAAGACCAGGCGGAATCGGCCGTATTTGCTAACACCGTTAAGCAAATCAAACAAGCGTACCGCCAGTAACAAAAAACGGCTGGATGCAGTGCATTCAGCCGTCCACTCGTCTGTCACGCAGAACGTACTCTCTAATCAGATCAATCCCGTAGCCGCCGCGTAACAGGCAATCTGCGTCTTGTTTGGCGCATTAAATTTTTTCTGCATATTCTTCTGATGGAAGTTAACCGTATTCTCTGAAATAGAGAGAATGATCGCTATTTCCGCAGACGTCTTCCCTTCCGCAGTCCATTTCAGAATTTCTCGTTCGCGTTTGCTGAATTTCATCTCAGGCGGCATAACCATCTCATCTTCAAAACGCAACAGCGCGGTTAATGCCATTTGCACCAGCATCTGAAGCCGCAGCTCTATTTCCTCGCCGGCAAATGGCCCTTCCTGCGCGCTAGTACGAGAAACAGAGAGGAAGCCGAGCGCATGATTAGGCAGCATCAGACACTGCGTTATTCCCGAACGTAAGCCGAAGTCCTGCGCGCTGCTCCATAATTCCTGAGCATCCGCGAATAATGCGTCCGTCCAGGGTAAATGCCCCTGAATGAAATTCTCCGGCTTAAGCACCGGATCGATGGTGAAATAGTTCGCTGATTGATATTGCGCCAGCCACTGCTGCGGATAAGTGGCATACACAGAAATTTTAGGTCGCGTAAACGGCACGGGATGGCGCACACAGAGTGCGTAATAATCGAATTCCAGCGCCTGGGTTTGTCGCTGAAGTTCCTGATATACCTCGGCGGCACAGGTCAATTCCTGAAACCGGAGGGAGCAATCCCGTCGCCAGGTGAAAAAGTCTGAATCCTTCATACTTACTAAAAGAAGCCTCTGAAAAGATAATCATTATTATGGTGAATATAAACTAACACATAAAACTTATTTCTAACTACAAAATATCGGCAATAGTGCAACTGCGCTATAGATAAGGGCTATTCTGGCCGGGCGGAATAAAAGAACATCGTTTAAGGTGTAGAGCGAGAATAATTTGCTCCAGAGAAAGTTTCTGGAGCAAATCAGTGCAGAAATGCTACTGCATGAGGAATTTTTCCAGGAACTGACGGGTTCGCGGCTGCTGAGGATTAGCAAATAAGCTTTTCGCCGGTCCCTGCTCCACTATTCGCCCCTGGTCCATAAAGATGGCCCTGTCCGCCACGTCGCGCGCAAAGCTCATCTCATGCGTCACGATGACCATGGTGCGTTTTTCCTGCGCCAGCTGGCGGATGGTGTTCAGCACCTCACCCACCAGCTCGGGATCGAGCGCGGAGGTCGGTTCATCAAAGAGGATCACATCAGGCCGCATCGCCAGCGCCCGCGCTATCGCCACGCGCTGCTGTTGCCCCCCCGACAGGCGGCGCGGATAGCTGGTTTCTTTACCTGCCAGCCCGACTTTGGCGAGCAATTCGCGCGCGCGAGCCGTCGCTTCCTCTTTTGGCTCACCTTTTACTATGACCGGTCCTTCAATAATATTCTCCAGCACCGTGCGGTGCGGGAAAAGGTTGAAGCTCTGGAACACAAAGCCAACATGCTGACGCAGGCGGCGAATCAACCCTTTCTGCTGGCTGATGGATTTACCGGTATCAATCGTTATCTCCCCAACCCGAATGGTGCCCCCTTCCGGCTGTTCAAGCAGGTTGATACTGCGCAGCAGCGTAGTTTTACCCGATCCGCTCGGGCCAATAATCGCCACTACTTCACCCTGCTCAACTTCCAGGTCGATCCCGTGGAGCACCGTTTGCCCGTGGAATTTTTTCACCAGGTTTTTAACGTCGATAGCACTCATTTTGGATCACGCTCCTGGCGGTTAAGCTGGTTTTCAAAATAGTTTTGCAGCGCGGACAACACCGTCGCCATCACCCAGTAGATCAGTGAGGCGGCCAGATACATGGTGAAAACTTCAAGGGTGCGTGAGGTAATGAGCTGCGCCTGACGGAACAGCTCCGGCACCTGAATGGTTGCTGCGAGTGAGGTGTCTTTCACCAGGCTGATGAAACTGTTGCTCAGCGGCGGAAGCGCTACCCGTGCAGCCTGCGGCAGAATCGCGCGACGCAGCGTCTGCCACGGCGTCATCCCGATACTGGCCGCCGCTTCCCACTGGCCTTTATCAATTGACGAGATCGCCGCGCGGAGGGTTTCGGAGGTATAGGCCGCCGTA
This sequence comes from Enterobacter sp. ECC_219_Taxon_10, assembly GCF_058354905.1. NCBI lineage: Bacteria > Pseudomonadati > Pseudomonadota > Gammaproteobacteria > Enterobacterales > Enterobacteriaceae > Enterobacter > Enterobacter sp. ECC_219_Taxon_10. The sequence goes on from NZ_CM178005.1 coordinate 3,001,347, forward strand.
TTGAGCGACAGCCCAATCATTGCCGCCGGGATCGGATCCAGCTCGATCCCGAACTGCGGTAAACCGTAGTAGATCATAAAGAGCTGGGCGATGAGCGGCGTACCGCGAAACACGGAGATATAAAAGCGCGCCAGCCAGCGTACCGGCAGGATGGGCGACATGCGCATTAAGGCCAGAATAAAACCCAGCACCAGCCCGAAGAACATCCCGCCGATACTGAGCTGTAACGTAAATACCGCACCTTTCAGCAGGAACGGCAGCGAATCAATAACCAGTTGAATACTTTCTTGCATTATTATTTTTCGACCTGATTTTTAGACATGAGGATGATAAGCAAACAGCGCGGGCGCCCCGCCGGTGTGCACAAATAAAATCGGCCCTTCATCCTTAAAGCGTTTCTGCGCAATGCCATCGATAAGCCCGGCCATCGCTTTGCCCGTGTAGACCGGATCGAGCAGTATACCCTCAAGGCGCGCCAGCAGCTTAACTGCTTCCATCCCCTCTTCGTTAGGCGTCCCGTAACCCGGTGCAAAATAGTCATCCCAAAGCCGGATCTCGGCCCTGGCCTTCAGCTCCAGCTGCTCTGCCACCGCCTGTTGCAGAGTCACTACTTTTGGCTTCTGGTCCGCGACGCTGCGGGACACCGTCACGCCAATCAGCTCGACCTCCGGCAGCAGCTGTTCCAGCCCCACCGCCAGCCCGGCATGCGTGCCCGCGCTTCCGGACGCGACGACCACCGACGAGAGGCTAACGGCGCCCTCGCACTGCTGTGCAATTTCCAGCGCGCTTTCCACATACCCCAGCGCGCCCAGCGCATTCGAACCACCGACGGGAATAACGTAGGGACGGAAACCCTGCGCTTCCAGACGCGTGGCAAGTTCGTCAAGCTGCGAGGTCGGGTCGGTCAACGCATCCACCATCTCCACCTGCACGTTAAACAGATCCAGCAGCAGACGGTTACCGTTGGTCAGATAGTTTTCCGCCCGCGTACCTATCGGGTTTTCCAGCAGGGCCACGCAGTGAAGCCCGAGCTTTGCCGCCACGGCCGCCGTCTGACGAACGTGGTTAGACTGAATGGCCCCGGCGGTGATCAGCGTGTCCGCCCCTTCGCGCAGCGCGTCAGCCGCCAGAAACTCCAGCTTGCGCAGCTTATTGCCGCCCATCGCCATCGGCGTCACGTCATCGCGCTTAATAAAAATATCGCGTCCCAGATAATCAGAAAGTCGCGGCAGGTACTCCAGCGGCGTCGGCGCACCGATAAACTCCAGACGGGGAAAGCGCGTTAAATTCTGTAGTGACATGGAATCTCCGGTAACTCAGACAAAATGTGATATTTTTCATTATGCACGCAGACGCGTAAGAAATAAAAAAGGCGCTTTTAAAAGCGCCTTTTTTTCACGTCACCGACTTATTTGGTGACGTCTGCCCCGAACCACTTCTCAGACAGCGCCTTCAGGCTGCCGTCTTTCTGCATGTCAGCAATCGCGGAATCAATGGCTTTCACCAGATCCTCATTGCCTTTACGAACGGCCACGCCGGATTCCTGACGAGAGAACGCATCACCCGCTACCGCGAGGGTATTGTTGGTTTTCTTCACCAGATCCAAAGCGGCCAGACGGTCAACCAGAATGGCGTCGATACGGCCTACGCGCAGGTCCTGATATTTCGTCGGGTCATCATCATAAGTGCGGATATCCACACCCTGAACGTTCTGGCGCAGCCACTCTTCGTAGTTGGTTCCCAGACCGACGCCAACTTTTTTGCCTTTCAGATCGGCAGCCGTTTTGATGGAGCCTTCGTTACCTTTCTTCACCAGCGCCTGAATACCGGACACGGTGTACGGCGTGGAGAAGTCATACTTCTTCTTACGCTCGTCAGAAATGGTCACCTGGTTAATCACCACGTCAATGCGTTTGGAGTCCAGCGAAGCCAGCATACCGTCCCATTTGGTCGGTTTCAGCGAGGCCTTAACGCCGAGGTGTTTCGCCAGTTCTTCTGCAAATTCCACTTCAAAACCGGTGAGTTTGCCGTCATCACCCTGGAAACTGAACGGAGGATAGGTTCCTTCCAGCCCAACCAGCAGCGTGCCGCGCTCTTTTACTTTATTCAGCAGGTTTTCTGCGGCGAACGTTTTTACGCTCATGCCCGCAACCAGCGCGACGGCCATAACTCCCATCAGCGCCTGACGACCCAGAAGTGCAAATTTCATAAATACCCCGATATAGTGGAATTTTTACGTAGTGTAGAGAAATCGCCTGCAACGTCAAAGGCGACTGCGCTACATCTTATTCTTTTTTAATATATATCAGAAGTTGTTCCGGCGAGCGCTTTCTGCTTCACGGAACCCGGCATTTGCACCTTATATTGCGCATACTTGCGCAGCGCAATACGGTAGTTGTTGGTGCTGGTTGCAGGCAGCCACGGCTCCAGATTTTCATCCAGATAACCGGTCTTGAGCAGATCGCGAGAGATATTGTTAACGGTCAGATGCTGACCAAGGCGGCGCAGGCGAACCACATATTCGCGCACGGTGCCGTGGCTCATCTCCGTTTGTTCGAACAGGAACTGCTTGAAGCCGATGATGTCGAAGAAGTCGCTTTGCTCTTTGCAGTGAAGATCGCCACAGAAACGGCAAAGCGCCACCCACTCTTTTTGCTCTTCGAGCCACGCGGCTTCATCCATTAACGTGTCGAGGCGAGAGATTGCGATTTTATTCACGATCTCGCCGCGGCGAACCAGCGTGATACGATCGAGTAATTTGTTACAGTGGGCGCAATGCGTCTGGCTGTGTTTAAAGTCTTTCAGGTAGCGGCTTAAAGGCCGTCTTTTAGATTGCTGCACCGTCATGATAACTCCTGGTTGTCAATACGTTGTGCGGCATTTTTCGGGTGATTGAATCACCTATAACTTACCCAGCTTGGTTCGTAAGCGTTTAATGGCCTGGCTGTGCAGCTGGCTAACCCGCGACTCCCCCACCTCCAGAACCGCGCCAATCTCTTTGAGATTAAGCTCTTCCTGGTAATAAAGGGTCAACACCAGCTGTTCGCGCTCAGGCAGAGCCTCAATCGCTTCCATTACGCGCTGGCGTAAATTCCCTTCCATTAAATGGTGTAACGGGTTTTCCTGCTGGTGCTCGTCCGTCACCAGCTCGATGCTATCGCCATGCTCTTCGCGCCACTCGTCATAGGAGAAGAGTTGGCTATTATTGGTATCGAGCAACATCTGACGATACTCTTCAACAGCAATGCCAAGACGTTCCGCCACTTCGGTTTCCGTTGCGTTGCGTCCCAGTTCCTGTTCCAGCTGCCCCATCGCATGCGCCACTTCGCGCGCGTTGCGGCGAACGCTGCGCGGCACCCAGTCGCGGCTGCGCAGCTCGTCCAGCATCGCACCACGAATACGCTGAACTGCGTAAGTCGTAAATGCCGTTCCTTGCAGAGCGTCGTATCGGTCAACTGCATTCAATAACCCGATACCGCCCGCCTGTAGCAGATCGTCAAGTTCCACGCTCGCCGGCAAGCGCACCTGGAGGCGCAATGCTTCGTGACGCACCAGCGGGACATAACGTTGCCACAGCGAGTGTTTATCCATTACACCTTCAGCGGTATAGAGTGAATTCACGATAAACAGCCCTGCGTTAGTTGAGTTATCGGCATGATTATCCGATTCTGCAGGGCGTTCAATTGGATGAATAATGGGTGAAATGGGGGGTTATTTTGAGATTAGATCAGGAAAAACAGCAGCCAGTGGTTTTTCCGCAACTGGCTTGCTGAATGTTATAATGCACTCTTTAATGACTAACTGCATATTTTTTATGGATTTTTTCCAATTGCCGAGTGACTTTTTTTGTGTTCTCAATAGTAATATCAGTAGGCATGAGACCACGCTTTTGTTTAAAACGTTGCAAAGCCACTGTCACTATCGCCCTGAAAGTGAGTTCGCCTGAAATTGTGGATTGCTTAGTACTCCATCCTTCATCACCAATATAATCTTGTGAGTCTGCGATGTCTGCAAAATAACCGAACGGAGGATGCATGCCAGCATCAATAATCGCAATAGTATGATCAACATGCTCAAGAGCATTATAGAAACGTTCGTCCATCAGACCCACTGTATCGAGCGCCAGTGCAGTGTAGTAACTAAATGCTCCCACGCAGGAAGGGAACATAAATAGTTTTTCACTTGCATAATCGCACCGCATTCGCACGAGTGGCTGTCCCTGTGGATTAACATTCAGTAACCCATGCTGACTAAAATTAAAATGTTGTATGCCTGTGAGTCGGGCCATTTCAATATAGCGAAGAAAAACATCATCCCGTTTAACAAAAACGTCATCCTCAATAAGAAAATAGTGGTCAACGCCTTTTTCTTGCAGATATGACAGGGCCCGATTTTTGCTGCACCCGACCCCGAGATTTTCCTCATTCAAAATATAACAACAATCAAGACCTGAATACTCAGGATGATGTTGTCCGTCATTAATAATAACCAGTTCATCAATATATTGGCGCGGCAGAGAGTTAAATAGTTTAAGCAAACCGTCTTTACGATTAAAAGTGACGATCCCCACACCAATTTTTTCACCCTGATACATACATCATTTACCTATTCTTCGTTTCAGACACCGCCAGTTTCTGACGCTTTCCCACTTGGGTACAAGCATTAGCCTATCCAGGCACGTTGCCAATCATCCAGACCACTCTCTCTTAGCATCCAGTCTCGGTGTACTGCGTTGCGCAGTTGTTCCCCAGCCTTATTAAGTGCATTCCTGTCGTAAATATGCTCACGAACAGCAGAAATCCACGCACTGGGGGTATTTTTTACCCGATGAACGGGCAGGCCACAGCGATAGGGTTCGATATCGGTGCAGATAATGGGGAATCCACAACTTCCCAGTTCTAAGATACGAAGATTACTTTTACATTCATTGAACCGATTCTGTTCAAGCGGGACCAATGCCAGATCAAGATCAAGTTCACTCAACTTTTGCGGATAATGTTCAAAAGGTACAGGTAAATGGAATTCACAATTGACACCTGCAGGTTTCATCCCCATAAACACCCATTCCACTTCATCCTGTAATTCATGAATGATAGGTAACAATATTTCAAGATCGCCCGTATGGCTCGAGCCTCCTGCCCAGCCTACACGAGGTTTTTTGCCACAACGTTTAGCAGACTTGAGGGTTCCCCACAGTTCCATATCCAGACGATTTTTTGCCACACGGATATCCGAATGGAAACGAGAATAAGCTTCAGCCAGCGGCTCAGTCGAAACAACAACCCAGTCGGCCAGAGCAAGGGCTGAACTCAGGCGATTCTGAATGTCTTTTGGCACATTCTCCCTGAAAATATTTTTCTCCGGGACGTCTAAATAGTAATCATCAAATTCCATAATAATTTTGGCATTACAGACCTGCCGATAGCGTTTTACTGTCTGAGGAATATCATCAGCAATAGGTACTTCAAGAATCAGTCGATCGGGCTGGAATTGAGCCACTTCCATCACCGTTGGCAGTCCCAAGATCAATCCACCATCAGCTTTCAGCTCTTGCTGAAGTGCATGAAGAGGTTTAATGACGCGATAATTACCACATCCTGTCCAGTTAATGTGGGTCCCCATGATCACAGGTAACGGCCTTCCTGGCAGCGCATTCGGTAAGCGCGACATACGTGTATTTAGGCTGAATGTCGACCCGAGACGGTTCATATTAGAATTATAATAAGGATCACGTGCCAGTTCTGCTCCCCATTTATCCAGTAGCGCATCATGACATGCTTCATCCGCATGAGTAGCGACTGAAAATTTTTCTGGGAACAAACGCGAAGCTCCGCCAAGGTGCTTAACGCTGCTAAAAGGTGTCCACAAGGTGATATAACCTTGCGCTTTTGCTTTTAATGCCAAATCAACGTCAGCGTAGTAGATCGGGAAATTCTCTTCATCGAATCCGCCAAGCTCATCAAATACTTCTTTACGCATCATCATGCAGGCCGCACTTACTGCATGAGCGCCCCGAGGGATCTTCAACCGGCTAAGAAAGCCGCTTTCTTCCTGAGAGCTTCCTCTCCCACAGACAGTCACGCCGTCATTGATGCCCGTGATATACCCACCATGCTCCAGCGTGCCATCAGGATAGACAAGTTTACTACCTACTATACCGACTTCCGGGCGTTGAGCGAGTTCGAGCAATGCCCCCATCCAGTTGCCTTCATTAATTTCAATATCATTATTCATAAACAACAGGTATTCACCTGTTGCATAACGGCTGGCATAGTTGTTGATAGAGGCAAAGTTAAACGCCGCATCCCAGCGCAGAACTTTAATTTGCGCCAACTGCATGGACTCAAGCTGGTCCAAGTACTTTCTCGCATCTTCATCAGTAGAACCATTATCAACAATAATAATTTCATACTGATGGTACACCGTTTTCTCCATCAGAGAGTCTATACACCGCTGGAGTAACACCAGACGGTCCCGTGTTGGAATAATCACCGACACCTTTGCGATGGCTGGAAGTTGATACATCACGAACTGAACGCCAGGCTCTTCGCCAGCTACGATCTTTGCATGTATGCCACAGCGTGAAAGATGCGCGGCAGTGATGATTTTCATTTCATCCATGATGGCGGGATTTTTACACCACTCACTAATGCTGATGGCCCCGGAGATCAACGCCTCAGGAATATGGCCGATTACGAGAGGACCTTTTTCTTCAATTAATTTCCAACAAATATCGATATGACTCAAATACTGATAGTCAGTATTAAAGTCATTGTGGCGACTTACTGCATCTTTTGAAACAAAGACACTGGAACCGATGTAAGGATGTGCACGCAGCATATCTATATCACATTCCGGCTTCAGAATTAAGCCATCTTCATCATCATTACGTATAACGAGCTCGTCAAAATACCAAAGTTCCCGCCGGGGATCACGCATCGTAAACTCGGCACAGGTAAGTAGCGCATGCTCTTCCAGAGTATTGCCCGAGTCCATAATGAGCAGATTAGTTGACGTGATTTCATCTACCGCCCGGTTGAGATTATCCACGAAGCGTATTGTCGGGCAATCGTTAATATCAAATGATGGCAGTTTTCCTACTACGATGATTGCGTCGGCACTTAGTGTTTGGTTATTAACAGAAAGCAAACTCGCACGCAGCTTATTTCGATCGCCTTCGCGATCAATAATTATGACAGTAATACTGGCACAGGTAGGGAAAGACTGAAGCAAAGTCCCTATAATAGCGGAACGCAGCGGAGTTGGTTTTCTTTCATTTATCCAACTACTCACCGATCGCGTTGTTTCTTCCCCAAAACTGTCCATAACCTTACGATGAAATTCAAGGTTACTGTGCTGTTCCTGCGAAATTTGTAGTTTTTTCGGCGCAGGTAAACGATCCAGTATCTTGCCTACGCAGGTGTCTAAAGAAAATTGCGCGTTTGCTTCAGCCCGGTATTCCCAGGCCCAGCAGGCTGCCTGCGGGTAACCGTCAAGGATTTCTTTGACCCAGCGGTTTTGGTTAACAATTTTGGAAGCACCTGTCAGTGCAAAATGATAATCAGTTCGTTCCAACAGATTTGCTTCTGTTAGATAACCATGCGAGGAAATACCGTCTGATATCACAACCGGCAACCCCATACTCATGGCATATACAGCGCGCGCTTCATCGCCAATAATTAGCTGATATTGTGACAGCAATTCTGGCGTTACAGGGCCAGGCGCAGAGTCCAGATTATAATAATCTAGTTCAATATTTTTGGTCTTGAATAACTCAATAAGCTCCACTAAATTCTTATTATAACCAGTGGAAATCAGCAGTGCTTTTTCGAGTTTATCTGTGAAGACCCTTCCGGCAGAAGAAAATTGATTATTAATGGTAAGCGGAAAAATCTTGATCCGCGGTTGTTTAATGCCCTTTTCAACTAAGCGGACATAGCTGGCGGTTGAGCAGGCAAAACTGGTGCTAGAAAGCGCATTTTCAGCATCTGCGCCATAGGGTAAATCATAGTCAGCATAGCTGTAAAAATGATGAAAGAAGACCCTGGAAACACAATCTCCTCGCATAAAAGTCGTATTCAGTACGGCCGGGATATAGCCGTTAAATATCCACATCAGGTCGTAGGAAGCATGCAACTTACCATTGGGTTGTTCCAATAAACGAATGTTTTTATTTTCATTTATGACATTTAAATTGTTGAGCCAATACCGACCCGTTGTTTTGGCAACAACATCGACCTGCCAGTTATGACGATGAAAATATTCTATCAAATCAAAAAATATACTCTCGTGTTGACCGTAGTGTTCGAACCTGTCAATGGTAAGTAAAATTTTGCGCATAATATTTTCAAGTCTATCAACATAAAAGTGGAGTGAGGCAATATAACAAAAACCCGGCAACGCCGGGTTTTGAAATATCAAGGGCGTAAGAATTAACGCAGCAGAGACAGCATTGCCTGAGGAACCTGGTTTGCCTGAGACAGTACAGAAGTACCAGCCTGTTGCAGGATCTGTGCACGTGACATGTTAGACACTTCGGTTGCGTAGTCAGCATCCTGGATACGAGACTGTGCAGCAGACAGGTTAGTCACTGAGTTGTTCAGGTTGTTAACTGTAGATTCGAAACGGTTTTGCATTGCACCCAGGTTGCTACGCGCGCCGTCGATACCTTTAAGAGCAGTATCAACTGCATCAATAACCGCTTTTGCAGTGGCGTTGTCGCTAATTGCTGCAGTGCCGCCAGAAAGTGCAGTACCGGATGCCAGGGAGCTCAGCTTAGCATTGATCAGAGAATCAGAGCCGATGCTGATGGTATCACCGGCTTTAGTGTTCGCACCAACCTGAATGGTTACGCCGCCGCTCTGAGAACCATCCAGCAGGTTTTTACCGTTGAAGTTCGCAGCACCTGCGATACGGTCAATTTCAGATAGACGCTGGTTGATCTCGGTATTGATAGAGGCCATGTCAGTATCTTGGTTGGTGCCGTTTGCTGCCTGTACAGACAGTTCACGGATACGCTGCAAGTTGGTGTTAATTTCGTTCAGGTTGCCTTCAGCAGTCTGAATCATAGAAATGCCATCGTTGGCGTTACGAGCAGCCTGAGTCATGCCCTTGATCTGTGAATTCATGCGGTTAGCAATCGCCTGACCAGCAGCATCGTCTTTCGCGCTGTTGATACGCAGGCCAGAAGACAGACGCTCAATCGCGGTACCCAGAGCAGACTGAGATTTATTCAGGTTGTTCTGAGTAGACAGGGATAACAGGTTAGTATTGATTACTGACATATTTTAATTCCTTCAAATTGGATTCTAGGGTCGGTGCTTAACACTCACGGCGTCTCTCACCGTCAAAAAGGTTATCGACGAACGTCATGAAGACTTTAGAATTTTCATTGAGTTTTTTTTAATTAACTGATTTTAAATGAAAAATATTCATCGGCATGGTAAAAAACCACGATTTCAACTGGCGTTCAGCCTTTTATTGTAAGAAGAAGTATCCCCGAACTGCATCCTTCCTACCGATAACAAAGAGGGTATATGCCGAAAGGAATGCCGCTTATTCTGCCGATAATTTTATCAACTAATGATTAAACTATTTTCTCCTCTCGCCGATAACTAGCTGAAACTACCATTGACTAAAGGAAACAATCTAATGGCAAGTGCAACAATCAGTAGTCTTGGCGTCGGCTCAGGTTTGGACTTACAGACGCTCTACACTAACCTTGAAACCGCTGAAAAAACAAAATTAACAACAATAACGAATCAGCAAACCTCTTATAATGCGCAGCTCAGCGCATTCAGTAAGCTGCAAAGTGCGATGCAAACGCTCAATACCGCCACTGCAGCACTCTCTAAAACTGACACATGGAACGCAACAGCAGTCGGATCGACCAATACCTCCTTTACGGCAACCACGGCAACGGGAGCCACCGTCGGCAGCTATACCGTTCAGGTTAAATCGCTGGCAAAAGCACAGGTACTGACTACTGCGAGCCAGGCTAGCGCGACCTCGCAGTTAGGCGCAACAACGGGTGGAACTCGTACGATAACCATTGCACAAGCCGGCTCGACAACGCCGCTGACCGTTACGCTCGGTGATTCCGATACCTCATTAAATGGAATCGCCAGCGCGATCAACAAAGCGAACGGGAACGTTACTGCTACCGTCATTAAAGCGAAAGACGGTGACTACACTTTAATGCTGACCTCTAAAACATCTGGTACAGCAAATGATATGACGGTGAGCGTCTCGGGCGACAGCACATTACAAAATATCATTGGATATGATTCTTCAACTCACACAGGCGTGATGAATCAACAGACGGCATCCAAAAATTCGCAAGTTATTATCAACGACATCACGATTGAGCGTTCAACTAACACGATTACTGATGCCCTGCCGGGTATTACCCTGAGTCTTAAAAATGAGAGCACGAGCAGTGAAAATCTGGATATTACTCGTGCTGCTGACACCACTCAAAAAGCCATAACTGACTGGGTAACTGCCTATAATGCTTTACAGTCGACCATTACATCCGTCACCAAATATATAAAGGTTGATGCCGGTGAAAGCCAGTCTGCAAATAACGGCGCGTTAATTGGCGATAGCACGGTACGCTCGGTGCAATCTCAGCTACGCGGATTATTAACTGAGGTGCAGTCAGGCTCTTATGCAATTCTGGCTCAGCTGGGTGTCACGCAAGATACCGCGACGGGGGCCGACGGTTCGTTAGGCAATCTTAAGATTGACTCGACCAAATTGAGCAAAGCGTTAACGGATAATCCAGAAGCGGTACAGGAATATTTTGCCGGTGATGGGAAAGCAACCGGCCTTGCGACACAAATGGGCACGATGCTCACAAACATGTTAAGCACGACCGCGGGTAAAGAAGGGATTATCAAGAATGCGACTGACGGTATAAACACGACGCTTAAAACGCTTGATCAACGCTATGACGCGATGGAAGCAAATATAGAAGCCACAATGGCGCGATATAAGGCGCAATTTACGAATCTGGATACGTTGATGAGCAAAATGAACAATACATCCACCTATCTGAAACAGCAATTTAGTTCGTCCAGCAGTTAAGGAATAATCATGTACTCACAAATTGGTGCGCGTGCATATCAACAAATCGGTCTTGAAAGTGCGGTAATGAGTGCAAATCCGCACCAACTTGTGACCATGCTTTTTGACGGGGCACTCAGTGCCCTTGTCCGTGCTCGGCTTTTTCTCAACGAGGGTCGTGTTGCCGAAAAAGGTGAAGCTTTGTCGAAAGCGATAAATATCATCGACAACGGGTTGAAGGCTGGTTTGAACATGGAGATTGAAGGTCCGCTTTCTGCGAACCTTGCAGCACTTTATGACTATATGATTCGTCGTCTGTTACACGCTAATTTACGTAATGACGAAGGGGCAATTGTCGAAGTTGAGGACTTATTGAATAACATTGCTGACGCGTGGAAACAAATTGGCTCTAATGTCTCCTCTCACCAGGATAATTTTTAATGAACAACCCCAACTCTGCTCTTAGCGCCTGGCAGGCGCTACATGATCTCAGCCTTTCAATGCTCAAGCTGGCTAAAGCAGGCCAGTGGGACGATCTCATCACGCAAGAAATCACTTATGTTCAACTTATTGAAAATATTTCGCTTAATCCAATAGCATCAGCACCACGGCCCCATATCGAACAGGCCAGATTCTTGCTTGAAAACGTGCTCAAAAATGAAAGTCAACTCAAAGAGTTACTGGCAATTCGAATGGATGAGCTTAGGCATCTCATCGATCAGACCGGTAAACAGCAATCCATCACCTCTACCTATGGAAAGCTGTCAGGGAATATTCTTTATCCAGAAAGTGTTACCCGCGACACACAATTATGATTTCTTCATCCATACTCCAGAAGTCTGCCAAATGGCTTCTGGAGCACGGACGATGAAAAACCCCACCCTGTTACAATGCTTTCACTGGTATTACCCCGCTGGCGGTGAATTGTGGCGAGAAGTCACGGCGTTAGCCCCCAATCTTAATGAAATCGGCATCAATATGATCTGGCTGCCTCCCGCCTATAAAGGGGCTTCCGGCGGGTATTCGGTTGGCTATGACTGTTACGATCTGTTCGACCTCGGCGAGTTTGATCAGAAAGGCAGTATCGCCACAAAGTACGGTGACAAAGCGCAATTGCTGGAGGCCATCGACGCCCTTAAAAGCAACGACATTGCCGTACTGCTGGACGTGGTGGTGAACCACAAAATGGGGGCAGATGAGAAAGAGCCTGTCCGTGTTCAGCGCGTGAACGAGCAGGATCGCACGCAAATCGATGATGAGATCGTCGAGTGCGAAGCGTGGACACGCTACACCTTCCCTGCCCGCGCCGGGCAATATTCGCAGTTTATCTGGGATTACAAATGCTTCAGCGGCGTCGACCATATTGAGAATCCCGATGAAGACGGCATCTTTAAAATCGTCAACGACTACACCGGCGAAGGCTGGAACGACCAGGTCGACGATGAGATGGGTAACTTCGATTACCTGATGGGCGAAAATATCGACTTTCGCAATCACGCCGTCACCGAGGAAATAAAATACTGGGCCCGCTGGGTCATGGAACAGACGCGCTGCGACGGTTTTCGTCTGGACGCCGTCAAGCATATTCCCGCCTGGTTTTATAAAGAGTGGATTGAGCACGTACAGGAAGTCGCCGAACAGCCGTTATTTATCGTGGCGGAATACTGGTCCCACGAGGTGGACAAACTGCAGGCCTATATTGACCAGGTCGACGGTAAAACCATGCTCTTTGATGCCCCCCTGCAGATGAAATTCCACGAAGCGTCACGTCAGGGTCGGGATTACGACATGAGCCAAATCTTCACCGGCACGCTGGTGGAGGCCGATCCGTTTCATGCGGTCACCCTCGTCGCTAACCATGACACGCAGCCTCTGCAGGCGCTGGAAGCGCCGGTGGAAGCCTGGTTTAAACCGCTGGCGTATGCGCTGATCCTGCTGCGGGAAAACGGCGTGCCGAGCGTTTTCTATCCGGATCTGTTCGGCGCCAGCTATGACGATACGGGAGGTGACGGCGAGACCTATCACATCGACATGCCGGTTATTGAGCAGCTCCACGAGCTGATCCTTGCCCGCCAGCGCTTTGCCCACGGCGTGCAGACGCTGTTTTTTGACCATCCAAACTGCATCGCCTTCAGCCGCAGCGGCACCGAGGACGATCCCGGCTGCGTGGTGGTCATGTCGAACGGTGACGACGGCGAGAAGGTGATTTGCCTGGGGGAAAACTACGGCAACAAAACGTGGCGGGATTTTCTCGGCAATCGTGAAGAAACGGTCACCACCGCGGCGGATGGCGAAGGCACCTTTACCTGCAAAGGGGGAAGCGTTAGCGTGTGGGTGATTGAGGATGCGTTGTAGAACGGGAAACGTGCGGCCTGATGCCCTCACCCCGTCCCTCTCCCACAGGGAGAGGGAGCAAACACCAAAAACGGCAACGAGGTTGCCGTTTTGCTTTTACCCTTAGGGCAGTTTACTTTCCAGCGGATTCTTGCTCAGATAATCAGCACATTCCACCGTTGGGCGGTCAACCTTTTGCAACTCCATCCCATCATACTCCAGCGTTGAGCCGTCGCGATCCAGCGGATAGATATCCAGCTTGCGGGTAACGTTGTAATAGCTGTCTGAGCGCAGCATGATCTTACCCGGCACGGCAATCACACGCTGCCACTGGCGACAGTCCAGCGTATCGCCCTCTTCCGTGACCACCAGCGTGGCAATCGCTTCAGGGCTGACCAGGCTGCTCTGCGGCCCTTTCGACTGCCAGTATCCCGCCAGGTTCGCCGGGACGGGATGCTTGATCACATCATTATAGTTATCGACCTGAACGCACCCGGTCAGTGCCAGCAACGCGCCAGCAATTGCTATTTTTTTCATCATCTTTCCTGCATTCGAAGAAAAAAATATTGTGGCATTAAAGCGCAGAGGCCGCCAGCGAAGATCGACGGGGCTTAAACCTGCATCCCCATCACTTCCTGATACGCCGACACCAGCTTGTTACGCACCTGGATCCCCATCTGGATAGAAACCGAGGCTTTTTGCAAATCGGTCATCACATCGTTCAGCGCCACGCCCGGCTCGCCGAGGGTGAACTTCTCCGCCTGCGTACGTGCAGCGGTCTGGGTATCGCTGATACGGTCAAGAGCGGCGTGCAGTTGCCCCGCAAAGCTGATGGTCGGCTGTTGTTCTGCCACATTCTGATTACGGGCCGTCATCGCCGTTGCCTGCAACTGACTGATTACCCCTTCAATGCCCTGTATAGCCATGACTCTCCCCTGGATGGTTTTTTACGCGGTCAAGACTAACAGCTTGTCAATAAGATAATGGCGGTAAATAGCGTGAAAAAACCAGGTTATTTGACGCATAGAAAATCCGGAATCGTCAAATAATGGCAGGGCCATCAATATGGAACTTTTGTCGTGTTTGCCGACCCGGGAGTCAGTTTTGTTTCTCTACACGAATAACGTAAACCACCAGGATTTAAGAGGTGCGCAATGAGTGCAGCAGCATCGACAGCGCCACAAAATAAATCACTCGAGTGGATGAACCGCCTTCGCGCGAATCCTAAAATCCCGTTGATCGTGGCAGGCGCTGCCGCAATTGCGATCCTTGTAGCGATGGTTTTATGGGCGAAAAGCCCTGATTACCGCACGCTCTACAGCAACCTTTCCGATCAGGATGGCGGCGCCATCGTTACCCAGCTTACCCAGATGAATATCCCTTATCGCTTTGCCGATAATGGCGGTGCGCTTGAGGTGCCGGCAGATAAGGTGCACGAGCTTCGTCTGCGTCTGGCACAGCAGGGCCTGCCAAAGGGCGGCGCGGTCGGTTTTGAGCTGCTGGATCAGGAAAAGTTTGGTATCAGCCAGTTCAGCGAGCAGGTGAACTACCAGCGTGCGCTGGAAGGCGAGCTGGCCCGCACCATTGAAACGTTAGGCCCGGTGAAGAGTGCCCGCGTGCACCTGGCGATGCCTAAACCTTCTTTATTCGTTCGTGAACAGAAATCCCCTTCGGCTTCCGTTACCGTGAACCTTGAGCCTGGCCGCGCGCTGGACGAAGGGCAAATCAGCGCGGTGACGCATCTCGTCTCCAGCGCCGTCGCCGGCCTGCCGCCGGGTAACGTAACGCTGGTGGACCAAAGCGGACATCTGCTGACCCAATCCAATACCGCCGGGCGTGACCTGAACGACGCGCAGCTGAAATACGCCGCCGACGTTGAAAGCCGTCTCCAGCGCCGCATCGAAGCGATCCTCGGCCCGGTAGTGGGCAACAGTAACGTGCATGCCCAGGTGACCGCGCAGATTGACTTCTCTAATAAAGAACAAACCGAAGAGCAATACAGCCCGAACGGCGATGCGGCTCAGGCGGTGATGCGTTCACGTCAGATCAACTCCAGCGAACAGGTGGGTGGGGCTTACCCTGGCGGCGTGCCGGGCGCGCGCTCTAACCAGCCTGCTCCGGCTAACGCGGCGCCGATTTCCACGCCACCGGCCAATCAGCAGAACGGTCAGCAAAATAATCAGCAGACCAGCTCAACGACCAGTAACGCAGGCCCGCGCTCCAGCAGCCGCAACGAAACCACGAACTACGAAGTGGATCGGACGATCCGCCACACTAAACTGAACGTGGGCGATATTCAGCGTCTTTCCGTTGCGGTGGTGGTGAACTACAAAACGCTGGCGGATGGCAAACCGCTGCCGCTGACCGCCGAGCAGATGAAGCAGATTGAAAACCTGACCCGTGAAGCGATGGGTTACTCCGAGAAGCGCGGCGATACTCTCAACGTGGTCAACTCACCGTTCAACTCGGTTGAAGAGACCGGCGGCGAGCTGCCGTTCTGGCAACAGCAGGCGTTTATCGACCAGCTGATGTCCGCAGGACGCTGGCTGCTGGTGCTGATTGTCGCGTGGCTGCTGTGGCGTAAGGGCGTACGCCCTCAGCTTCAGCGCCGCGCAGAAGCCGAAAAAGTGGCTCGCGAACAGATGTCTGCGCGTCAGGAAACGGAAGAAGCGGTTGAAGTTCGCCTCAGCAAAGATGAACAGATGCAGCAGCGTCGTGCTAACCAGCGCATGGGCGCCGAGGTCATGAGCCAGCGCATTCGCGAAATGTCAGATAACGATCCGCGCGTCGTGGCGCTGGTCATCCGCCAGTGGATGGGTAACGAACATGAGTAATACGCTTACGGGCACCGATAAAAGCGTCATCCTGCTGATGACCATTGGCGAAGACCGCGCGGCAGAGGTGTTTAAGCACCTCTCCCAGCGAGAAGTGCAAATTCTCAGTGCGGCGATGGCCAACGTGCGTCAGATCTCCAACAAGCAGCTGACCGAAGTGCTGTCGGAATTTGAGCAGGAAGCCGAACAGTTTGCGGCGCTCAACGTCAACGCCAACGACTACCTGCGCTCCGTGCTGGTCAAGGCGCTGGGCGAAGAGCGCGCGGCCAGCCTGCTGGAAGATATTCTGGAAACGCGCGATACCGCCAGCGGTATCGAAACGCTTAACTTTATGGAGCCACAGAGTGCCGCCGACCTTATTCGCGACGAGCACCCACAGATTATCGCCACCATCCTGGTTCACCTCAAACGTGGCCAGGCTGCCGATATTCTGGCCCTGTTCGAGGAGCGTCTGCGTCACGACGTGATGCTGCGTATCGCGACCTTCGGCGGCGTCCAGCCGGCCGCGCTGGCGGAGCTGACCGAAGTGCTGAACAACCTGCTCGACGGTCAGAACCTCAAGCGCAGCAAAATGGGCGGCGTGAGAACGGCAGCGGAAATCATCAACCTGATGAAAACGCAGCAGGAAGAGGCGGTCATTACGGCGGTTCGCGAATTCGACGGCGAGCTGGCGCAAAAAATCATCGACGAGATGTTCCTGTTCGAAAACCTGGTCGAAGTGGACGATCGCAGCATCCAGCGCCTGCTCCAGGAAGTGGACTCCGAGTCGCTGCTTATTGCCCTCAAAGGCGCCGAGCAGCCTCTGCGCGAGAAGTTCCTGCGCAACATGTCTCAGCGTGCGGCCGATATCCTGCGCGACGACCTTGCCAACCGTGGCCCGGTGCGTCTGTCTCAGGTGGAAAACGAGCAGAAAGCGATCCTGCTTATTGTTCGTCGTCTGGCGGAAACCGGCGAGATGGTGATTGGCAGCGGAGACGACACCTATGTCTAATGAGCTGTCGTGGAAGCGCTGGACCCCGGACGATCTGGCCCCTCCCCTTACCGAATTCTCGCCCGCGGTGGTTTCGCCCACAGAGCCCGACGCGGACGTCGAACAGCCTGAGCTGAGCGAAGAAGAGCAGCAAGCGCAGATGCTGGCGCAGCTGCAAATGCAGGCGCACGAGCAGGGCTACAATGCTGGCCTGAACGAGGGCCGCCAGAAGGGTCACGATCTGGGGTACCAGGAAGGTCTGGCGAAAGGGCTGGAGCACGGCATCGATCAGGCGCGCCAGCAGCAGGCGCCGATCCATGCCCGCATGCAGCAGCTGGTCAGCGAGTTCCAGCACACGCTGGACGCGCTGGACAGCGTGATTGCCTCGCGTCTGATGCAGATGGCGCTGGAAGCGGCGCGTCAGGTTATCGGCCAGACGCCCGTGGTGGATAACACCGCGCTGATCAAACAAATTCAGGGTCTGCTTCAGCAGGAGCCGCTGTTCAGCGGCAAACCGCAGCTGCGCGTCCACCCGGACGATCTGCAGCGCGTTGAAGAGAGCCTGGGCGCAACGCTTAGCCTGCACGGCTGGCGTCTGCGCGGCGACCCGTCATTACACCACGGCGGATGCAAAGTCTCTGCCGATGAAGGCGACCTGGATGCCAGCGTCGCCACCCGCTGGCAGGAACTGTGCCGCCTGGCGGCACCGGGAGTCGTCTGATGACCGCGCGCCTCACCCGCTGGCTCACCACGCTCGACAACTTTGAGACGAAGATGGCACAGCTGCCATCCGTTCGTCGTTATGGGCGACTGACGCGCGCCACCGGTCTGGTACTTGAGGCCACCGGCCTGCAGCTTCCGCTGGGGGCAACCTGCGTCATTGAGCGTCAGGATGGTCAGGAGACGCGTGAAGTCGAAAGCGAAGTGGTCGGATTTAACGGCCAGCGCCTGTTCCTGATGCCGCTTGAAGAGGTGGAAGGCATTCTGCCCGGCGCGCGCGTCTATGCGAAGAATATCAGCGGCGACGGGCTGCAAAGCGGGAAACAGCTGCCGCTTGGCCCTGCCCTGCTGGGCCGCGTGCTGGACGGCAGCGGGAAGCCGCTTGATGGCCTGCCCGCGCCGGACACCACCGAAACCGGCGCGCTGATCACCCAGCCGTTCAATCCCCTGCAGCGTACCCCTATTGAGCACGTGCTGGATACGGGCGTGCGTCCGATTAACGCCCTGCTCACCGTAGGTCGCGGGCAGCGCATGGGCCTGTTCGCCGGATCAGGTGTCGGGAAATCCGTCCTGCTCGGCATGATGGCGCGCTATACCCAGGCCGACGTGATCGTCGTGGGGCTGATCGGCGAGCGTGGTCGCGAAGTAAAAGATTTCATCGAAAACATTCTGGGTGCGGAAGGCCGCGCCCGCTCGGTGGTTATTGCCGCACCGGCGGACGTGTCGCCGCTGCTGCGTATGCAGGGTGCCGCCTACGCCACCCGTATCGCCGAAGATTTTCGTGACCGCGGCAAGCACGTGCTGCTGATCATGGACTCCCTCACCCGCTACGCGATGGCGCAGCGTGAAATCGCGCTGGCTATCGGCGAGCCGCCGGCGACCAAAGGCTATCCGCCTTCGGTCTTTGCCAAACTTCCGGCGCTGGTCGAGCGTGCGGGGAACGGCATCAGCGGCGGCGGCTCTATCACCGCGTTCTATACGGTACTGACCGAGGGCGACGATCAGCAGGACCCGATTGCCGACTCCGCACGCGCGATCCTGGATGGCCATATCGTGCTGTCGCGCCGCCTGGCCGAAGCCGGGCACTACCCGGCGATTGATATTGAAGCGTCCATCAGCCGTGCGATGACGGCGTTGATTACCGAGAAGCACTACGCCCGCGTGCGTAACTTTAAACAACTGCTTTCCAGCTTCCAGCGCAACCGCGATCTGGTCAGCGTGGGGGCGTATGCCAAAGGCAGCGACCCGATGCTCGACAAGGCGATTAGCCTGTGGCCGCAGCTGGAGGCATTTTTACAACAGGGCATTTTTGAACGTGCCGACTGGGAAGATTCAATCCAGGCGCTGGAGCTAATTTTCCCGCAGGTGTAACACAGGTGGAGGGCGAAGGTCATGGCGCAAAACAGCGCGTTATCAACGCTGAAAGATCTGGCTGAAAAAGAAGTTGATGATGCCGCATTGCAGCTTGGCGCAATGCGACGCGGGTGCCAGCAGGCTGAAGAACAGTTGAAGATGTTAATCGACTATCAGCATGAATATCGCACCAACCTCAATACCGATATGACGCAGGGTATTGGCAGCCAGCGCTGGATTAACTATCAGCAGTTTATCCAGACGCTGGAGAAGGCGATAGAGCAGCATCGCCAGCAGCTAAACCAGTGGACCCAAAAAGTCGATACCGCGCTGAATTTCTGGCGCGAGAAAAAACAGAGGCTGCAGGCCTGGCAAACCTTACAGGACCGGCAGATTGCAGCCTCGACCCTGGCGGAAAACCGCCTGGATCAGAAGAAAATGGATGAGTTTGCCCAGCGCGCATCAATGAGGAAACCGGAATGATCACACTGCAACAACTGCTGATGAGCGACAGCGACCTGTCAGGCGGGATGCAAACAGGGAAAGGCACCGAGGGTGCGCAAGACTTTCTCTCCCTGCTGGCGGGCGCCCTGACGGACGCAACGGGCAAAGGTAACGATGCGCCGCTCACCCTGGCGGACCTGAAAGCCGCCGGCGGCAAGCTGTCGAAAGTTGCGCTGGAAGCCAAAGGCGATACCGCTCTGCAGGCCAAAATTGCCGATCTGCTCGCGCGTCAGCCTGCGCTGAATGGCGTTGAAACGACCGAGTCCGCGCCGCTTGAAACCCTGGTTTCCGGGCTGGTGCCGCTGTCAAAGGGCGACGCGCTGAAGACGCTCACTGCGGCCAACGGCAAAGATGACGGTCAAAGCGAACTGAGCGAAGAAGAGCTGGCCGGGTTAAGCGCGCTGATGGCGATGCTGCCGCACCAGCAGACTACCGCCTCTCGTGCGGCTGGCAGCGACGGCGTTTCCGCTCCCTCAGCGCTGAATTCAGCAACGCTTTCACCAAACGGTGCGGGCCAGCCGTCCCTGAACGCGCCTGCGGGAAGCCATGATAAAGCGCAGCTTTCTGCGTCCTATCAGAGCCAGGCGAAAAACAACGGTCCGGATCTCTCAGACAACGCGCCTGCCACGCCAGTCGTGGCCGCGGCCGCAGAGAAGCAAGAGTTCGCCAATTCTTCCTCGTCATCTTCGCCAACCGCGACCCTGGCACCGATTATGTCCAGCCATGCTATCAGCCAGCCAGCCGCCACCGTTGCCACCGCGCCGGTACTAAGCCAGCCTCTGGGCACCCACGAATGGCAGCAGTCCCTGAGCCAGCACATCACCCTGTTCACTAAGCAGGGCCAGCAGACGGCGGAGCTGCGCCTGCATCCGGAAGATCTGGGCCAGGTGCAAATCTCGCTTAAGCTGGACGACAACCAGGCACAGCTGCAGATGGTCTCTGCGCATAGCCATGTGCGCGCAGCGCTGGAGGCCGCGCTGCCGGTCCTGCGGACCTCGCTGGCGGAGAACGGCATTCAGCTTTCTCAGAGTAGCGTCAGCAGCGAGAGCTTCGCCGGTCAGCAGCAGTCTTCATCCCAGCAGCATCAGGCCTCGCGTTCCGGCCAGCACGGCGGTTTTAATGAAGAGAGCGATGAGCTCCTGCCGGTTCCTGCCGCCCTGCAATCCGCGGCGCGCGGTAACGGTGCCGTAGACATCTTCGCCTAAACGCCAGAGGTAGCGTGATTATCCCCGTCTTTTCCACGCTTTGACGACGGCAGGACACGGGATAATCACCTTATTAAGCTGTACCGAAACAGGAAGCTCGTATCAGATGACAGACTCCGCTATCACCAAAAAAAGCAAGCGTTCCATCTGGATCCCGCTGCTGGTGTTGATCACGCTCGCCGCCTGCGCTACCGCGGGCTATAGTTACTGGCGTATGCAGCAGGAACCTTCTACCGCTGCGGCCAAAGCCGAACCTGCTCCACCGCCGGCGCCGGTCTTTTTCCCTCTGGACACCTTCACCGTTAACCTCGGTGATGCGGATCGTGTGCTGTATGTCGGTATTACGCTGCGCCTGAAGGACGAAGCGACCCGCGCGCGCCTGAACGATTATCTGCCGGAAGTGCGTAGCCGCCTTCTCCTGCTGTTTTCTCGTCAGGACGCCTCCGCGCTGGCTACCGACGTGGGTAAGCAAAAGCTGGTCGACGCCATCAAGCAGACGCTGGCCACCCCGCTGGTAAACGGTCAACCTAAGCAGGAAGTCACTGACGTTCTGTACACAGCCTTTATTCTGCGGTAACGACATGGGCGACAGTATTCTTTCTCAGGCAGAAATCGACGCGCTGCTTAACGGCGACAGCGATAAGAGTGATGATCCGCAACCGGGTCTCACCGGCGACGATAATATTCGTCCTTACGATCCCAATACCCAGCGTCGCGTAGTCCGTGAACGTCTGCAGGCGCTGGAGATCATTAACGAACGTTTTGCACGTCAGTTCCGTATGGGGCTGTTTAACCTGCTGCGTCGTAGCCCGGATATCACGGTCGGTGCGATCCGCATTCAGCCGTATCATGAGTTTGCCCGCAACCTGCCGGTGCCAACCAACCTTAACCTGATTCATCTGAAGCCGCTTCGCGGCACCGGTCTGGTGGTGTTCTCGCCAAGCCTGGTGTTCATTGCGGTGGATAACCTGTTCGGCGGCGACGGGCGTTTCCCGACCAAAGTGGAAGGCCGTGAATTTACCCACACCGAACAGCGCGTCATTAACCGCATGCTGAAGCTGGCGCTGGAGTCCTACAGCGACGCGTGGAAAGCGATTAACCCGCTGGAAGTGGAGTACGTCCGTTCTGAGATGCAGGTGAAATTTACCAATATCACCACCTCCCCGAACGATATCGTCGTCAATACGCCGTTCCACGTGGAGATCGGTAACCTGACCGGCGAATTCAACATCTGCCTGCCGTTCAGCATGATTGAACCGCTGCGCGAGCTGCTGGTTAACCCGCCGCTGGAGAACTCGCGCAACGAAGATCAGAACTGGCGTGAAAACCTGGTGCGCCAGGTGCAGCACTCCCAGCTGGAGCTGGTGGCAAACTTTGCCGACATCTCGATGCGGTTATCCCAGATCCTGAAATTACAACCCGGCGACGTTTTGCCGATAGACAAACCCGACCGCATTATTGCCCACGTGGATGGTGTCCCCGTACTCACAAGCCAGTACGGCACGATTAACGGTCAGTATGCGTTACGCGTTGAGCACTTGATCAACCCGATTTTGAATTCGCTGAATGAGGAACAGCCCAAATGAGTGACATGAACAATCCGTCCGATGAAAACAGCGGAGCACTGGACGATCTGTGGGCTGACGCGTTAAACGAGCAAAAAACGACTCCGACAAAAAGCGCGGCGGACGCGGTCTTCCAGCAGTTAGGCGGCGGTGACGTCAGCGGCACGCTGCAGGATATCGACCTGATTATGGACATCCCGGTCAAGCTGACCGTTGAGCTGGGGCGCACCCGGATGACCATTAAAGAGCTGCTGCGTCTGACGCAGGGTTCGGTCGTGGCCCTTGACGGTCTGGCCGGCGAGCCGCTGGATATTCTGATCAACGGCTATCTGATTGCTCAGGGTGAAGTGGTGGTGGTTGCCGACAAATACGGCGTGCGCATCACCGACATCATTACCCCGTCTGAACGCATGCGTCGTCTGAGCCGTTAAGTATGAAAACCCAGGCAACAATATCACCACCGTCCGCCGTTCCCGGCTCCCCGCTGCTCCAGGTGAGCGGGGCGTTGTTCGGTATTATTGCCTTTATTCTTATTGCCGCCTGGCTGGCGAAGCGTTTTGGTCTGGCGGGTAAAACTGCCAGCACCCGCGGCCTGAAGGTCAGCGCCAGCACTCCCCTTGGGCCGCGCGAACGCGTGGTCATTATCGATGTGGAAGATGCGCGTCTGGTACTGGGCGTAACCGGCTCAAACATCAACGTATTACATAAACTGCCGCCCGCCCCGGTCACGGTGGACGAGCGCGCACAAGCCCCTGCGGATTTTCAGTCCGTCATGAAGAGTTTGCTTAAGCGTTCCGGGAGATCCTGATGCGCCGTTTGTTATCCCTTACGCTTGCGGGCGTTGGCCTGTTTGCTCCTGCGGTTTATGCACAGCTGCCCGGTCTGGTCTCAACGCCGATTGCGGGTGGCGGCCAGAGCTGGTCGCTCCCGGTTCAGACGCTGGTCTTCATCACCTCGCTGACCTTTATTCCGGCCATCCTGCTGATGATGACCAGCTTCACCCGCATCATCATCGTCTT
Source organism: Enterobacter sp. ECC_219_Taxon_10 (assembly GCF_058354905.1). Lineage (NCBI taxonomy): Bacteria > Pseudomonadati > Pseudomonadota > Gammaproteobacteria > Enterobacterales > Enterobacteriaceae > Enterobacter > Enterobacter sp. ECC_219_Taxon_10. The sequence continues at coordinate 3,024,918 of NZ_CM178005.1, forward strand.
TGGTCTGCTGCGAAACGCGCTGGGCACCCCTTCGGCGCCGCCAAACCAGGTGCTTCTGGGCTTAGCTCTGTTTTTGACCTTTTTCATCATGTCGCCGGTGATCGACAAAATTTATACCGACGCCTACCAGCCGTTCAGCGAAGACAAAATCTCGATGCAGGAAGCGCTGGAAAAAGGCGCGCAGCCGCTGCGGGAATTTATGCTGCGTCAGACGCGCGAAGCGGACCTGGCTCTTTTCGCTCGACTGTCCAACACCGGCGAGCTTCAGGGGCCGGAAGCGGTGCCGATGCGGATTCTGCTGCCGGCCTATGTCACCAGCGAGCTGAAAACCGCGTTCCAGATTGGCTTTACCATCTTTATTCCGTTCCTGATTATCGACCTGGTGATCGCCAGCGTCCTGATGGCGCTCGGGATGATGATGGTGCCGCCGGCCACCATTGCCCTGCCCTTTAAGATCATGCTCTTTGTGCTGGTCGATGGCTGGCAGCTGCTGGTCAGTTCGCTGGCGCAGAGTTTTTACAGTTAAGGAACGGCAATGACACCCGAATCGGTCATGATGATGGGCACGGAAGCGATGAAAATCGCCATTGCCGTTGCCGCGCCGCTGCTGCTTGTCGCGCTGGTTACCGGCCTGATTATCAGTATTCTTCAGGCTGCCACGCAGATTAACGAAATGACGCTGTCGTTTATCCCGAAAATCATCGCCGTCTTCGTGGCGATTATCGTGGCCGGGCCGTGGATGCTGAACCTGCTGCTGGACTATATGCGCAACCTGTTTACCAATCTGCCGTACATCATCGGCTGACCTGACGATGCTGCACTTCACCAGCGACCAGTGGGTTCAGTGGCTCGGCGTCTATTTCTGGCCGATGCTGCGCATTCTGGCGCTGATCTCCACCGCCCCCATACTCAGCGAGAAATCGATCCCCAAGCGCGTCAAGGTGGGGCTGGGCATTATCATCACCATTATCGTTGCCCCTTCCCTGCCACCTGTGAATATTCCCATCTTCTCGGCTAACGCGATATGGGTCGCTTTGCAGCAGGTGATGATTGGCGTCGCCGTGGGCTTTACCATGCAGCTCGCCTTCGCCGCCGTGCGCACGGCTGGTGAGTTGATTGGCCTGCAGATGGGGCTATCATTCGCCACGTTTGTCGATCCCGGCAGCCATCTCAACATGCCGGTGCTGGCGCGCATCATCGATCTGCTCGCCATGCTGCTGTTCCTGTCGCTCAACGGCCATCTGTGGCTCATCTCCATGCTGGTAGATACCTTCCATACGCTGCCGATTGGTGATAACCCGGTCAACAGCAACGCCTTCCTCGCGCTTACCCGCGCGGCGGGGCTGATTTTCCTCAACGGTCTGATGCTGGCTCTGCCGATCATCACGCTGCTGCTTACCGTCAACCTGGCATTAGGTTTACTGAACAGAATGGCACCGCAGCTCTCGGTGTTTGTGATTGGTTTTCCGCTGACCTTGACGGTCGGAATTTTATTAATGTCATTACTGATGCCCCTTATCGCCCCCTTCTGTGAACATTTATTCGGCGAGATATTCAATCTGTTAGCGGATATTGTCAGCGAATTGCCACGTAAATAATAGTCCTCACGTTCGCTATTGTCTTTCTGAGGATATTCCTAAAATAAAACGCGAAAAACATCTTCCAGGATATATCTGACGCGGTTTAAATGTTTCTAACCATCTCACAATACTTAATATTTACTTTACTTTAAGAAGATTCCTGGCAAATTATACGTAACTTTACGGGATAGTGAGTCCGCCTGAAAGTCTTTGTCATGCTCACAGGTTTATTATTTTTTTCCATCCCGTATGGCTGTTTTGAGCTCTCAGGCAGATGGTGAATTATCGTTACGCATTGAGTGAGGGTATGCCATGTCAACGATCATTATGGATTTATGCAGCTACACCCGGCTAGGGTTAACCGGGTACCTGGCAAGCAGAGGGGTAAGAAAGAGAGACATCAACGATGCACACACCGTTGAAGAACTCGCAGCCGCTTGTGACGAACTCAAACCAGGCGTGGTGTTTATTAATGAGGACTGTTTCATTCACGATCCAGCCAACAGTCAGCACATTAAGCAAATCATTAATCAGCATCCAAAAACCCTGTTTATTGTTTTTATGGCGATCGCGAATATCCATTTCGATGAGTATTTGTTGGTCCGTAAAAATTTATTGATTAGTTCTAAGTCGATTAAACCCGAGTCGCTGGATGACATTCTGGGTGATTATTTGAATAAAGAAGTTAAAAATGTAGGAGCGGTTAACTTACCCACCCTTTCATTAAGCAGGACTGAATCAAGCATGCTGCGAATGTGGATGGCGGGACAAGGAACTATTCAGATCTCCGACCAGATGAATATTAAAGCGAAAACCGTTTCATCACACAAAGGAAATATTAAAAGGAAAATTAAAACGCATAATAAGCAAGTGATCTATCACGTGGTACGTCTGACCGATAATGTGACGAACGGGATTTTCGTCAACATGCGTTAGTGGCTTAAAACCCTTTGCACCCTACCTTTGATCTCTGGCCTGGCCAGAGATTTTTGCTTTTGCGGACGTAGTCGGGCACGCGCAATGCCACCCGACGCCGTACTACTCCGCTTTCTCAACAAAAATGCCGTCCGGATGCCCCAGCTCGTTAAAAAACCAGATGCCGAGCGGGTAATCTTCCAGTGAGACCAGGTACATTGTGCCTTCACTAAACTCTTCAATTGCCAGCACCACCCCCGGGCGGCGCGGCCCACCGTCCGTTTTAACGGTTACCCGATCGTTGACCTTCATACATTCCTCCTCTGGTTTTGAGCCAGTGTAGAACAAAACGCAAAAACACACATCGCCGCACGGCGTGAATGGCGTTTTTATACACAGTCTATACTTAGCGTTGGACACGGTTGAATGAGGAACCCCGTAATGAAGACCGATAAAGAGTACAGCGACACCATCAAGCGCGAAGTTGAGGTGGATGTCGATGCCCTGCTGGCCGCCATCAATGAGATCAGTGAGTCAGAAGTCCGCCGCACGGACGATGGTTCGGACCACGTCATTGTTAACGGGAGGGATTATCACACCTATCGCGAGCTGGCGGAGGCCTTCGAGCTAGATATTCATGACTTTAGCGTGTCTGAAGCAAATCGTTAGCACGAAAAAAATCCCGGTCATGGGGATGGCCGGGATCAAAACTTGCTTATGCAAGAAGCACTTGAAAATTCGTTACACCAGGAAATCTGATGTACAAACAACACTATCCCCAACGATTTTGCATGACAAGCATATATTCTTACAGTGAATATAATATTTTTAACATAATCGTTTTGGTTATGAGCAACAACATACGCCGAATGCGGGTTTGGCTGGATCGGTTCTCCTGAATCCGGTTTAAGCGCAGATAATTTTTTAGGAATATTCTTAGATTAAGACTCATTCGTTTTCGGGAGTTACTATGCTTTCACTCCAGGGTTCCCTGCTGATTTTTTCCGATCTGGATGGATCGCTGTTGGATATTCATACCTATGAGTGGCAGCCCGCGATGCCGTGGCTCGATAAACTGCAGGATAACCAGGTGCCGGTAATTCTTTGCAGCAGCAAAAGCGCGGCAGAGATGCTGGATATCCAGCAGGATTTAGGTCTCGAAGGCTTACCTTTTATCGCTGAGAACGGCGCGGTGGTTCAGCCTGACGTACGCTGGGAGATGGGTCAGCGCCACATCAACGGCATGACGCACCGGGAGATTCATCCGCTTATTGAGCAAATCCGCCAGCAGGCAGGCTTCAAATTCACCACCTTTGACGATGTGGACGAACGCGTCATCAGCGAATGGACGGGGCTGACCCGCTACCGGGCGGCGCTTGCCCGCAGGCACGACGCCTCCGTCACGCTCATCTGGCGTGATTCCGACGAAGCCATGGCCCGGTTTGAAGCGGCGCTGGCGCAGCGAGGACTGAAATGCCTGCAGGGAGCACGTTTCTGGCACATTCTTGATGCCGGCTGCGGTAAGGACGTTGCGGCTAACTGGCTTATCGCGCAGTACCGTGAACGGGAAAATATTGAACCCATCACCCTGGGGCTCGGCGATGGGCCAAACGACGCGCCGTTGCTGGACAGCGTGGACTTCGCGGTGGTGATTAAGGGCATAAACCGCCAGGGTATTAGATTACGGGACGATAGCCCCAGCCGGGTTTATCACACCCGGCAGGCGGGACCGCTCGGCTGGCAGGAGGGGCTGGATCACTTTTTGTCATGATCGTGCCAGACAACCCGGTTACGTCCGCCCTGTTTAGCGTTGTACAACCGGGCATCCGCCACGGACCGCAGCTGTTCGAAATCGTAGTTTTCGTTTTCCTGCGCGCTGCTGACGCCGAGTGACGCGCTGATGCGCAGGGTCGTACTCTTCTTCACCAGAATCTCCTTGCTGTTGATTCGGCAACGAATACGCTCCGCGACGCCTCTCGCCTCCTCAAGACCAAGCCCCGGCAGAACGATACAAAACTCTTCCCCGCCCACGCGTCCTGCCACATCGTTCTTGCGTAACGTACTGGCAATCAACCCTGCCGTGTGGGAGAGCACCTTATCCCCGGCCTGGTGGCCAAAACGGTCGTTGATGCTTTTAAAATTGTCGAGATCGATCTGAATAACCGAGAACGGCAGCGACTGCTGGCGACAGGTTTCCGACAGCAATTTTGCGCGGTCGAACAGCGCGCCGCGATTATTCAGGCGGGTGAGCGGGTCATGCCAGGCCTGCCACTGGAGCGAGTGCTGGAGCGTATACATGTTGCTGACCATCCGACGGATAACCAGCCACGAGATCAATAGCATGGCGGTAAAGAGTGCCCACATCAGCGCCAGCACAATACTGATACTGCCGAAGTCATCTTGTACCCCTTCATGCAGGGTGTGGATCCGCAAGACGACGCCATCGAAGTGGTTGAGCCGCTCCCAGCTGATAAAACGGCTTCCAAGGCGGATCCCACCGCCGGTATCGTTCTCAATCGCCTGCGCTATTTGCGCCGTTTCGCGTTCATCAAAATGGTTAACCGGTTTTCCTGAACGGTCAGAGGTGGCAATCATATTGAGGCGAGTGTCGTACAGCTGATACTCCCCTTCCGTCCGGTCTTCCGTCGCGTCAGCCAGCAGGCGCTGCATCGTGCTCAACGCAAAATCCATCGCCACAACGCCGTACCAGTAATGGTCGAAATAGATGGGCACGCTGGCGGCGATCGTGCGTTCCTCCCCGGTCCATGAGGAAGGCGTAGAGATGAACCAGCGCACCGCGCGGGCGCGGTTGTTGCGCTCTGACTGCTGGGTAAACCAGGGCTGCGTGACCAGATGGTAATAGCGGGAGGTGATGTCGCCCGCCAGGTCCGGCGTATCCGTGGAAAGGAAAAAACCGGCGCGGGAGACGTAGGTCGCGCGTGATTCCGTTTGCGCTCGCGTGGACGCCAGCCTGAGCAGATACCCTACTTCGAGCGCGGCAGAAATTTCATGACTGATGCGGTCAGGGTCACGGTTCAGAAGCGTGGTTTTTTCGACGAACGCATCCGAAACGCCGTTAATGGGCAGGGTCCGCTTTTTATCAACGGCGATTTGCCAGGTAGGCTGCTTGCGGACGGTGTTGAAGCGTGACACGGCATTCTGCAGGACATCAAACGCCAGCGGCATCTGGATCGCATCGCGTATGCCCTGGCGGAACAGCAGCATCCTGTCCACGCTGTTCTGTAACTGCTTGTCCAGCGAGCTGGCCACGGTTTCCAGATGGTTCCGCTGGCTGGAAATGTAGGCCTCTTCAAGCACCACCACCTCACGCCAGGTCAGGAGAGTGGAAAACACCAGAACGATCAGAAAACAGAGATTAACAATCAACCCCGGATTGCTACGCTTATGCAGCCATTGCAGAAAAGATTGTCTTACAACAAAGGTATCGCGCTGCACACACACTCCCTGACAACTGCCTACACCCGGTACTGGAGATAAAAACGCCCGGCAAAGCCGGGCGTTATGTGATTAAGCCTTGTCCCGCTTGTGCTGCCCGTCACCCGGCTGAAGCTCATCTTCACGAAATGCTTCCCGCTGGACGCTAAAGCCATCGTGCCACCGACACTCCACCATTCCGCTGGAATACCCGGTGACAATCATACGTGGGCCGCCCTTCTTAGGCTTAACTTCATCACTGACCAAAAAGACCATACCTGCCTCCTGTATCAGGGTGAAACTGTTTCAATTTAGACGAGGAATGGTCTTTTTGCATCCTGCGACGGGTAACAATTAGTGCGCTGTACCGCGCATTTTTTCAACCAGTTTCACCGCTGCCACCACGATAGCGCCAACGATAAAGCCCAGCACAAGATTAAGCAGCGTCGGCAGAATAGCGGCCACCACGCTCCCCTGCGCCGAGGAGAAATGTTCGATAGCATGATGCAGCGGAGCAATGCCGTGAACCACAATACCGCCGCCCACGAGGAACATCGCCAGGGTGCCCACCACGGACAAGCTCTTCATCAGCCACGGCGCCAGCGTCAGTAAGCTCTTGCCGATGCCTTTTGCCACCGCGCTTGATTTCTCCTCCAGCCAGTAGCCGATATCATCGAGCTTCACGATCAGACCGACCAGGCCGTAGACGCCTACCGTAACCAGAATGGCGATCCCGGAAAGGATCAGCACCTGATTCAGCAGCGGAGCGTCGGAGACAATGCCCAGCGTAATGGCAACGATCTCTGCTGAAAGAATAAAGTCGGTGCGAATGGCGCCTTTGATTTTATCGCGCTCGAAGACTTTCGGATCCTGCGCGGCCAGCGCTTCAAGGCGCTGCTGACGCGCCTCCGGGGTATCCTTCTGCTTGCGAGAGCTCAAAGAGTGCAGGACCTTCTCCACGCCTTCGAAGCATAGAAATGCCCCGCCAATCATCAGCAGCGGCGTGATGGCCCAGGGAATGAATGCGCTGATCAGCAGCGCCAGCGGCACCAGGATCACTTTATTCAGAAACGAGCCTTTTGCCACGCCCCACACCACCGGCAGCTCACGGTTAGCCCGTACCCCGCTCACCTGCTGAGCGTTAAGCGAGAGATCGTCCCCCAGCACCCCTGCGGTTTTCTTCGCCGCCAGTTTCCCCATCACGGAAATATCATCCAGTAAGGTGGCAATATCATCCAGCAATGTTAATAAGCTACTTCCTGCCAAAATGGTGATCCTTCTTTTTTTGGTAATTAAGTGAATAGTATGGAGCAAAAGCGCAATCGCGGAAACAGGCACCTTGCGTCAACAAAAATTTCACATCAACTACACAATTAAAGGGCTCGCCAGCGCGATAGTTTTCGCGTTTACTATCAGCGACCTTTTTATTTCGTCGTGAGGGATTATGCGTTTCCGGCAACTGCTTCCGCTTATTGGGGCACTTTTTTCGCTGTATATCATCTGGGGTTCCACCTACTTTGTCATTCGCATCGGCGTAGAAAGCTGGCCGCCGCTGATGATGGCGGGCATTCGCTTCCTCTCGGCGGGCGTGCTTCTGCTGGCCTTCCTGCTGCTGCGCGGGCATAAGCTTCCTCCGCTTCGCCCAATGCTGAACGCCGCCCTGATAGGCCTGCTGCTGCTGGCGGTCGGTAATGGCTTTGTGACCATTGCCGAGCACCAGAACGTACCGTCTGGGATCGCCGCCGTGGTCGTTGCCACCGTACCGCTGTTTACCCTCTGCTTCAGCCGCCTTTTCGGCATCCGCACCCGCAAGCTGGAGTGGCTGGGGATTGGCATCGGCCTTGCCGGCATTATTCTGCTCAACAGCGGCGGTAACCTGAGCGGGAATCCGTGGGGCGCAGTGATTATCCTTATTGGCTCGATGAGCTGGGCGTTCGGTTCCGTATACGGTTCTCGTATCGAGCTGCCGACCGGCATGATGGCGGGGGCAATTGAGATGCTTGCGGCTGGGATTGTGCTGCTGCTGGCCTCAGCCCTGACGGGCGAGGAGCTGACTACCCTGCCGCCGTTGTCGGGCTTCCTGGCGGTAGGTTACCTGGCGCTGTTCGGCTCCATCATCGCCATCAACGCCTATATGTTCCTGATCCGTAACGTCTCTCCGGCGGTCGCCACCAGCTATGCCTACGTCAACCCGGTCGTGGCCGTGCTGCTTGGCACCGGGCTTGGCGGTGAAACGCTCTCTCCGGTTGAGTGGTTAGCTTTAGGGGTGATTGTTTTTGCCGTCGTGCTGGTGACCTTAGGCAAATATTTGCTGCCGGCAAAGCCCGTGGTTACGCCTTGCGAGGTGGAGAAACCGTAAGCGCGTGGATCCCCTGCGTGTCGATCTGCGCGGCCTCGCCGCCGCCGCAGATCCACTCTTCCAGCCGTTCGCTCAGATCGGCATCGTTCAGCTTCAGCCGCCCTTTCAGCGCACATTCCCAGACGATCAGCACCCTCCAGCCCTGCGCGACAAGCGTGGCAAGATCCCGCGCGTCTCGTTCAACGTTCTTGCCAATCTTCTCCAGCCAGAAATCGGTGCGCGTCGCAGGAACTTTAAACAGGTAGCAGTCGTGATGATGCCAGAAACAGCCGTGGGTAAAGATGATGCACCGATACGCGTCAATGACGAAATCCGGGCGACCCGCAAGTGCGGGATCCTGCACGCGAAAGTCGAAGCCCGCCTGTGTCAGCAGACCGGCCAGACGCTTTTCTATCGCGGTGTCACGCGTGCCGATGGCACGCATGTTTTTGCTCCGCGTGGCCTTATCGTGAACGTCCGTCATTGACGGCCTCATCCTGGCGGAGCGCCACCGCCTGTCTGATGCGCGGGGCCAGCAGTTTTGCCACCGCCGCGAACGCGGGCACCACCACCGAGTTACCAAACTGACGGTAAGCCTGAGTGTCCGAAACCGGAATGCGGAAACGGTAGCCCTGTGGCGTTTCAAAGCCCATCAGCCGGGCGCACTCCCGCGGCGTGAGGCGCCGCGGACGGTGACGCTGGTTTTGCGGATCGTCGAAATCTTTCTCGCCCAGCGCTTTATCCCAGCCTCTGTCGATCAGTATTTCCGCGCCGTCTTTGTAGTAGCGAGCGGACAGCGTGCGGGTCACGCTGTGCGGATCGTTTGGGTTCACCATGCCAAACCCAAATCCGTTGCCTTTGGCCTGATGCTTTTTGGCATAGCGGTAGAGGTATTTCCACAGGATCGGGGTAAGGATAAATTTCGCGTCGACCACCGGCTCCAGCAGGTCGGCAATGGTTGGACGACGCTCGGGGTATAAGGAGGGAATATCCCGCAGGGTGAAATCCCCCTTCAGATTGAGATCGCGGCGGAAACCGACGAGCACAATGCGTTCGCGATGCTGGGGCAGGAAGTGTTTCCCGTCGATAATTTTCGGGTCATCCGCGCCCATGTCCTCGGAATCGGCCACGTCATAGCCCAGCTCATCCAGCGTTTGCATGATAATGCGGAAGGTCTTTCCACCGTCGTGGCTCTTTAAGTTTTTGACGTTTTCCAGCACGAATATGGCCGGGCGACAGGCGTCAATGATTCGGGCCACATCAAAAAACAGCGTCCCCTGGGTATCGCAGGCGAAGCCGTGGGCACGTCCGAGGGCATTCTTTTTGGATACGCCGGCCAGCGAGAAAGGCTGGCACGGGAAGCCCGCCAGCAGCACGTCATGCGCCGGAATCGTCTGACGAATATGCTCGGCGGCTTGTTCATCCGTAACGCCGCTTTTATGGCTCAGGGTGACATCGCGGATATCGGCGTTGAACTGATGTTCCTGCGGATCGCAGTACCAGTTCGCTTTATAGGTGCGTACCGCATGTTTGTTCCACTCGCTGGTAAACACGCACTGACCGCCGATAGCTTCAAAGCCGTGCCGGATACCGCCGATGCCGGCAAACAGATCGATAAAGCGGAAGGCATAGTTCGGGTGCGCGGCAGGTGGCCGCGGAAGCAGATTTTGCAGATAACGAAATTCGCCTTCGCTCAGGCGGCGCCCTGCCCGATCGCTGGTCACTAGCCGCTTAAGGATGGCCGGGCTCCAGTGGCTCTCGCCGTGCGCCACAAGCTGGTTTGCCAGCGTTTTAGCGTCATAAATATCCAGCAGCTGGCGCAGTAATGCCTGCACCGTTGCCGTTGACTTCTCTGCCTGCTCAGACGCGGGCTCTGTCACTGATCGATTTTCCTGCATTCTTTTAACCGGGCAATAAAGACTGGGAACAGATTACCACAGTTCACTTGCGCAAACTGCGACGGAAGCGGTGTTGAATCTGGCTATCCAGCCCGATGCAGTCGCCCTGTAATTCGGCACTGAGTTTCGCCATAAACTGAATCAGAAAATCGGCGTTGTGCTGCGCGAGCTCGCGCCCGACCTCGGTTTGCATTGTATCAGGCAAGCGCAGCAGCTTGGTCTGAAAATGATCGAGCGCAAACGCCCGGTCATCAAGCGGGCGCGCGTCGGCAAACGGATCGTCCGCGTTAAAAAGCGGTACGCCCAGCGCGCCTGACACGGCAAACACGCGCGCCAGACCGATCGCTCCCAGCGCCTCCAGACGATCTGCATCCTGGACAATTTTGGCTTCAATCGTGTGCGGCGTCAGTCCGGCACTGAAACTGTGCGCCTCGATGGCGTGCTCCACGGCGGCGTAGCGATCCGACGGGAAGTCAGGGAAATCGCGGTGCAGAATCTCTCGCGCCCTGCGCGCCGCCAGACGCGACGACTGGCTGCGTTCAGGATGGTTTTTCGGCAGGCTGACGATGTCATGAAAATAACAGGCGGTCAGGATCGTCAGCGGGTCGACGTGATGATGCACCATGATTTTCTGCGCCGTCATCCAGACGCGACGGAAGTGTGAAATATCGTGCGCGGTGTCGTCGGTCGCGTGATGTTCATTAAGCCAGGATTCAAAGCGCTGCTGCCACTGTATAAGTTCCATCATCCTTTCCTGTTACGAAAATGGGCGCTTAATTATAACATAGCCAAATGAAATAAATTAAAAAATAGAAATGCGGAATACTTAATAATAATTACACACAATATATACAACCGATCAATTCATTAAAAAAATAAAGAGCCCAACTGAAATATTATGAAATATTTTTACCCATTTAATTACATTTAATTTTGAACCAAATTAACAACCCATAGAATAGTATCAGAAACGTAATTACGGAGAGTAATTACATATATTCATATAAATTATTGTTAAAGGGAATATATAATGAAAAGAAAAGTTCTGGCAATTCTGGTACCCGCAGTGTTAATGGCTGGCGCAGCACATGCCGCCGAAGTCTATAACAACAACGGCAATAAATTAGACTTATACGGTAAAGTCGATGGCCTTCACTACTTCTCTGACAACACCAATTCCGACGGCGATATGAGCTATGTTCGTCTGGGTTTTAAAGGTGAAACGCAGATCAATACTCAACTGACCGGCTATGGCCAATGGGAATATAATATCCAGGCGAACAATACTGAGAGCAGTGGCAACCAGGCGTGGACCCGTCTTGGTTTCGCGGGCCTGAAATTTGGTGACTACGGTTCGTTCGATTACGGTCGTAACTATGGCGTTCTCTACGACGTTGAAGGTTGGACCGATATGCTGCCTGAATTCGGTGGGGATTCCTACACCTACACCGATAACTTCATGACCGGTCGTACGAATGGCGTTGCAACGTACCGTAACAACGGTTTCTTCGGCCTGGCTGACGGACTGAATTTCGCTATTCAGTACCAGGGCAATAACGAAAGTGCCTCTAACGATCAGGAAGGTACAGGCAATGGTCGCGACATTCGTAAAGAGAATGGCGACGGTTGGGGTCTTTCCACTTCCTATGATTTCGGTATGGGCTTCTCCGCGGGTGCAGCTTATGCCTCCTCTGACCGTACCAACGATCAGGTAACCAAAACAAATGCAGGCGGCGACAAAGCCGACGCCTGGACCCTGGGTATGAAGTACGACGCCAATAATATTTACCTGGCGACCATGTATTCAGAAACCCGAAATATGACCCCATACGGTGATTATTTCGTCGCAAACAAGACTCAGAACTATGAAGTCACCGCACAGTATCAATTCGATTTCGGTCTGCGCCCTGCAGTTTCTTTCCTGATGTCTAAAGGGAAAGACCTGAACTCTTATTACGGCAGCGATAAAGATTTGGTTAAATATGCTGACGTTGGCGCAACCTATTATTTTAACAAGAATATGTCTACCTATGTTGATTACAAAATCAACCTGCTGGATGAAGACGATAACTTCTATCAAGCGAACGGCATCAGTACTGATGACATCGTAGCGGTTGGTCTGGTATACCAGTTCTAATCCTTCCCTGAAAATAATAAAGCCCGCAGCGCGGGCTTTATTATTTCAGAGGCAAAGTTTCACGGCGCTTCCTGCAACGCCACGCGGATAAACCCGTTATTCTGCGCCAGCAGCTCATGGGCTTTCCACGCATCCAGACCGGTCAGCACCATCAGCACCGCCGTTTTACAGTGATGGTTACAGCTCTCCAGCGCGGCCTTTGCCTGCGCCCGGCTGCATCCCCCCGCCTCCATCACAATGGCGATTTGCCGTTCAGCCCATTTGGTACTGCTTGCCTCAAGATCCACGCGCAGGTTGCTGTAAACGCGCCCGGTGCGAACGGCCAGCCCGGTGGTAATCATCGAGAGGATCATTTTTTGCGCGATCCCCGCCCTGGTATTGAGATACCCGGCAACCACATCAGCCCCCAGTTCAGGGGCAATTACCATGCTTGCCAGCTGCGCCGCTTCACTTTGTGCATCACCGGTGATGACCGCAACAGGCGCTCCCAGCGACCAGGCATGCCGCATCGCTCCCCAGACCCACGGCGTTTTTCCGCTGACGGTCACCGCCAGCATCATATCGTGTTCACCAAATTTGATGGCCTGCAGGTCAGCGACCCCGCGCTCGTAGCGCCCTTCTCCCTCTTCTGCCGTCACGGCAATTACAGGGGTTTTCCCCGGCGCATAATCATCCGCAGCCTGCCGTGCGGCGCAGCCCGACTGTCCTGCCCCGACGATGACCAGACGGCCACCGTGGTTGAGCGCCGCGGCGGCGTTATCCACCACGCGGGCGATTGTCGTTAAGCAGGGGGTTATAGCAGCAGAAATGCGTGCATCTTCCTCGTGGATAACCTTCAGCATGTCCAGCGTGGACAATCTATCTATATTCATCGTGCTGGCATGCCGTCTTTCCTTGACCGAACCGGTAAGCGTAATGCTCATAAACAGCCTCCTTATTATGAGTACCCACACACTATAAAGTGTTTTATATAGATGACCTGCGAGTGGGGTCACGAAAAGAAGAGCAAATCGACGCTTTTACATGGCTTTAAGAAAAGCCCATCATCAGCGATAATCACCCCCTTTCTTAATCATCGCGGAGTGTTGATGAGCGATCTGCAGCCTTTCCCTCTGACGCGCAAGCGCCCCATGAAACTGTACACGCTGGTCACGTTGATGGTGTCCGCGATTATCGCCTCAGTGCTGCTGGTGGTTTTTGCGCTCTATTCCGTGCAAATCACCCGGGCGACCCGCGATGATGTAAAAGATACCGCGTTGGGTATCGCCCGCACGCTGGCCGACAGCCCGGAGATCCAGCGCGGCCTTATGCAGTCCCCGCAGGCCGACATTATTCAGCCCATCGCCAAAGCCGTTACCCAACGCAACGATTTGCTGCTTACCGTGGTGACCGACATGCGGGGGATTCGCTACTCGCACCCGAACGAGGCGCTCATCGGCCTGCATTTTATTGGCAACGATCTCGAACCCGCGCTGGAAGGCAAAGAGAATGTCTCGGTAAACCGCGGCGCCCTCGCCGAAGCGCTTCGCGTTTTCACGCCGGTCTATGACAGACAGCACGATCAGATCGGGGTCGTGGTGGTCGGTATTTCCCTCAAAAAGGTGGAAGATCAGATAGCCCGCGGGCGGCTTAACGCGCTCTGGACGATTTTGTTCAGCATCTTTATGAGTTCAATGGCGATTTGGGGTCTGGTGCGAGTGCTGAAGCGCATTCTGTTCGGGCTCGAACCCTATGAGATCTCCGCCCTGTTCGAACAGCGCCAGGCGATGCTGCAGTCGCTTCGCGAAGGGGTACTGGCCGTCGACATTCACGGCCGCGTGACGATGATTAACCACACCGCCAGAGAGATTTTACTCCTGCCCTCCGGCAAGCAGTCGGAAAACGCCAGCGCTCCCCTGCTGGCCAGCCTGCGGGAGATTTCAAAGACGGGCGTCGCGCGTCAGGATCAGGAGATCAGCTGTAACGGCCGGCTGCTGCTGTGCAATATGGTGCCCGTCAAAAGCCAGGAGCGGGTCATCGGTGCGATAGCCACCTTCCGCGATAAAACGGAAATCAGCCAGCTGATGCAGCGTATTGACGGCATGGTCAACTACGTCGATGCCCTTCGCAGCCACACGCACGAGTTTATGAACAAACTGCATGTGATCCTGGGCCTGCTGCACATGAAGCGCTACGACAAGCTGGAGGAGTACATCATCCAGACGGCGCACAATTACCAGACGGATATCGGTACGATCCAGAGCAAGGTAAAATCCCCGGTCGTTGCCGGGTTCCTGCTGGGTAAAATCAACCGGGCGAAGGAAGCGGGCGTCACCCTGACGCTGGCGGATGAATGCCTGATACCGGATACCGCCAGCGAAGAGCAGGTCGCGGTGCTGATCACCGCGCTGGGTAACTTAATCGAAAACGCGCTCGACGCGATGGCAGGACAGCAGGAAGGCGAGATTGGCCTGCTGCTACATTATCAGAATGGCTGGCTCAGTTGCGAAGTCAGCGACGATGGCCCCGGCATTGATCCCACCCAGCTGGAGGCTATTTTTACTAAGGGGTTCTCAACAAAAGGTGAAAACCGCGGCGTTGGGCTGTTCCTTGCTCGCCAGCAGATCCAGAACCTGGGCGGCGATATTACCGTCGAGTCTGAGCCTGGCGTATTTACCCAATTTTTTGTTCACATCCCCTGGGATAGCGAGAGGAATATCGCGTGATAAATGTATTAATTGTCGATGATGACGCCATGGTGGCCGACCTCAACCGTCTGTACGTCAACCGTGTTGAAGGCTTTAGCTGCTGCGGCGTCGCCTCCACGCTCAACCAGGCCAGAGCCATTATCAATAACCCCAGCCAGCCTGTCGACCTGGTGCTGCTGGACGTCTATATGCAGCAGGATAACGGGCTGGATCTGCTGCCCGATATTCGCGCGTCAGGCCGTCCGATTGATGTGATTATGATCTCGTCCGCTGCCGATGCCGCCACGATCCAGACCTCCATCCACTACGGCGTGGTGGATTATCTTATCAAACCGTTCCAGTTCCCGCGCTTTGAAGAGGCGCTGAACGGCTGGAAGGCAAAGCACAGCCTGATGGGATCGCACCAGTATTACGAGCAGGCGGACGTCGACCGGCTGATCCACGGCGGGGCGCCGGAACTGGCGGACAGTAAGAAATTGCCGAAAGGGTTAACGCCGCAAACGCTGCGCACCATTTGCCAGTGGATTGACGGCCACCCGGAGACGGAATTTTCCACCGACGATCTGGCTAACGCGGTAAATATTTCACGCGTCTCCTGCCGCAAATACCTGATCTGGCTGGCACAAATCAACATCCTTTTCACCAGCATTCACTATGGTGCCACCGGCCGCCCGGTGTATCGCTACCGCTTACAGCCGGAGCAGATCGGGCTGCTCAAACAGTACTGCCAGTAACGCGGTAGCTCTCGTCCAGAAGGGTAAAACGGAAGTGGTGCATCGAGGAGATCACCACTTCTTTTGTCCTGGTCACAAAGATAGCTTCTATATCCGGACGCGCGCGCAGGGCGGCGCAGCCTTTCTCTACCCCCATGCCGTACATCAGCGTGGTCCAGATATCGCCATCAATAGAGTCTCTGGAAATGATGGTGACGCTGTCCAGCTCGTTGTCGAGCGGGTATCCGGTACGCGGGTCGAGAATATGGTGATAGCGTTTGCCGTTCTGCTCAAAGTAGCGCTCGTACGTTCCCGACGTCACCACAGAGAGGTTCTCCACCGTCATCGCGCCGATCAGCGCATCACCGGCGAACGGCTTTTTCAGCCCCACGCTCCAGCCGCCTTCCGGCGAGCCTAACGTCTGGATATTTCCGCCAAGGTTGATCAGCCCCAGCTCAGCCCCCTCTTTGCGCAGGTAGTCCCGAACCCGGTCGGCAATATAGCCTTTGGCGATGGCCCCCAAATCGATCTCCATCCCCGCTCTGGTCAGAAACACGCTGGTCTGCGCCTCATCAAGGATGACATCCTCTGGCCGGGTAATCGCCAGCAGCGAGGCAATTTCATCGGCAGGCGGAACGCTGTCGCCCTGAAAGCCAATCTTCCAGCGCTTCACCAGCGGACCGATCGCCAGGTTAAAGGCGCTGTTTTTAAGCAGGCTTGCCGCTTTCGCACAGCGGATCAGCTCAAACACCGGACGGCTGACGGTAACCGGATGCTGACCCGCCGCCTGGTTGATGTCCATTACCTGCGAATGCGCGCGGTTAACGGTGAGGAGATCTTCGTACTGTTTGATCAGGCGGAAAACGCGGGACGCGAGGGCTTCGTCATGGGAGAAGAGTTTCAGGAGAATGGGCGAGCCCATCAGAACGGCGGAGTAGCTGTAAACGCGATGGCTATCAGGCATAGCATGAATCCTCAGATGTAGCCCCGGCAGGCACTGCGCCGCCGGGGAAACAGGTGCCTTACGTTCTTTTTGAGCGCATCGCCGCCTGATGTCCTGCAAGGGTACCAAAAATAATGATATCCGCCACCGCGTTACCGCCGATACGGTTAGCGCCGTGGATCCCGCCAACCACTTCACCCGCAGCGAATGCCCCCGGCAGCACATTGTGGTTGCTGTCCAGCACGCAGGTTTCGGTGTTGATGGTCACGCCGCCCATGGTGTGGTGCACGCCCGGTGCAATCTGAATGGCGTAGAACGGCCCTTCGTTGATGGGCGCACGCAGCGCGGTGGTGCGGCCAAAATCATCGTCGTGCTGCTGGCGTTCTACCTATTGCACTACCTGTTTGCCAGCACCACCGCGCACACTACCGCGCTGCTGCCAGCGATGCTGACCATCGCCTCCACCATTCCGGGCATGAATATGGAAGTGTTCGTCCTGCTGATGGTGACCTCTCTGGGCGTGATGGGGATCATCACCCCGTACGGTACTGGCCCAAGCCCGATCTACTACGGCAGCGGCTACCTGCCAACCAAAGACTACTGGCGCCTCGGCACCATCTTCGGTGCTATCTTCCTGGCGGCTCTGCTGCTGATTGGTTATCCGTGGATGTCCATGATGTTCTGATTCCTGACCGCCGGACTTCTCCTCCGGCGGTTTTATTTTTGTGGAGCAATACTATGTCGAATAAACCGTTTTTTTATCAGAACCCCTTCCCTCTTTCCCATGACGACACCGAATACTACCTGTTGACCAAAGAGCACGTTTCCGTAGCCGAGTTCGACGGCCAGGAAGTCCTGAAGGTGGAGCCGGAAGCCCTGACCCTGCTGGCGCAGCAGGCCTTCCACGATGCCGCATTTATGCTGCGTCCTTCCCATCAGAAGCAGGTTGCCGCCATTCTCAACGACCCGGAAGCCAGCCAGAACGACAAATACGTTGCCCTGCAGTTCCTGCGTAACTCTGAAATTGCCGCCAAAG
Organism: Enterobacter sp. ECC_219_Taxon_10; assembly: GCF_058354905.1. Lineage (NCBI taxonomy): Bacteria > Pseudomonadati > Pseudomonadota > Gammaproteobacteria > Enterobacterales > Enterobacteriaceae > Enterobacter > Enterobacter sp. ECC_219_Taxon_10. The sequence goes on from NZ_CM178005.1 coordinate 3,042,600, forward strand.
GCGTGCTGCCAACCTGTCAGGACACCGGCACCGCGATCATCATGGGTAAAAAAGGCCAGCGCGTCTGGACCGGCGGCGGTGACGAAGCGGCCCTGAGCCAGGGCGTGTATAATACCTACATCGAAGATAACCTGCGCTACTCGCAGAATGCGGCGCTGGACATGTATAAAGAGGTGAATACTGGCACCAACCTGCCTGCGCAGATTGATCTCTACAGCGTTGACGGCGATGAGTACAAATTCCTGTGCATGGCAAAAGGCGGCGGTTCCGCCAACAAAACCTACCTCTATCAGGAAACCAAAGCGCTAATCACCCCGGCGAAGCTGAAAAACTATCTGGTTGAGAAAATGCGCACCCTGGGTACCGCGGCCTGTCCGCCGTACCATATCGCGTTTGTGATTGGCGGAACCTCAGCGGAAGCCACGCTGAAAACTGTTAAACTGGCCTCGACCCGCTACTACGACGCGCTGCCAACCGAAGGCAACGAGCACGGCCAGGCGTTCCGCGACGTTCAGCTGGAACAGGAACTGCTCCAGGAAGCGCAGAACCTCGGCCTCGGCGCGCAGTTCGGCGGGAAATACTTCGCCCACGACATCCGCGTGATCCGCCTGCCGCGCCACGGCGCCTCCTGCCCGATCGGCATGGGCGTCTCCTGCTCCGCGGACCGCAACATCAAGGCAAAAATCAACCGCAACGGGATCTGGATTGAGAAGCTGGAGCACAACCCGGGCCAGTATATTCCAGAATCACTGCGCCAGCAGGGTGAAGGCGACGTGGTCAGCATTAACCTGAACAAGCCGATGAACGAGATCCTGGCGCAGCTCTCCGCGCACCCGGTCTCTACCCGCCTGTCGCTGAACGGCACCATCATCGTGGCGCGCGACATCGCCCATGCGAAGCTGAAAGAGCTGCTCGACAACGGTGAAGAACTGCCGCAGTACGTTAAAGATCATCCGATTTACTACGCAGGGCCAGCCAAAACCCCGGAAGGCTACGCCTCTGGCTCACTCGGCCCGACCACTGCGGGACGCATGGACTCGTATGTCGACCTGCTGCAATCCCACGGAGCAAGCATGATCATGCTGGCGAAAGGCAACCGCAGCCAGCAGGTGACGGATGCCTGCCATAAGCACGGCGGCTTCTACCTGGGCAGCATCGGCGGCCCGGCGGCGGTGCTGGCGCAAAACAGCATTAAGAGCCTTGAGTGTGTGGCCTATCCTGAGCTGGGAATGGAAGCCATCTGGAAAATTGAAGTCGAAAACTTCCCGGCGTTTATCCTGGTGGATGACAAAGGCAACGATTTCTTCCAGCAGATCCAGAACCAGCAGTGTAAAGGCTGTTCACAGCGCTGAGTGCTTCCATAGCTCCGGCAAAAGCGACAGCGTGTCAGCAATGATGGCGCGCTTGTCGCTTCCCGGCTTCCAGATGGTGACCATCGTCTGACTAATCCCCTGGCTGCCCACTTCGGTGAGCAGCCTTTTTACGTTTTGCCACCGCACGGCATGAAAATGGGTTGGTAAGAACCCCCAGCCGCATCCTCGCTCCAGCAGACCGCGCAGCATCTCCGGCTCGTTCGTAAAAAGGGTATGCCCTGAAATCTGCAGGCGACGCGCAACCGGCTCGTCCGAGTCTGGGTACATAACGACCTGCGGAACCAGGGAGAGATCAAGCAGTGAAAGGGGGGATGACGTCCCCGTAAACAGGGTACAGGAGGCGTAAAAATCCATATCGATTGCGCCCAGGGCCCGCCACTCCATGTTATCGCCCACGCTGCGGTTGCGCGCCTGGCAGATGGCCAGGTCCGCGCGCGCGTTCGCCAGCAGCCGTTCAGATTCATCGCGCGAGGCGCAGATGAGGCTCAGGCGGATTTTTCGCGCCGCCATTTCAGCGATGACCCTGTGCAGAAAAACTCTGGGCGTAAAAGGATCGTAGACCAGGGTCAGGTCCTGCGTAGCGCCGTGGGGCACCTCCCTGGCGAAGGCCTCAAAGGCTTTGACCTGCCGCATCAGCAGATGAGCCTGACGCTGGAGCTGCTCGCCTTCCGGCGTGAGCCGCAGGGTACGCCCGTCGCGAATAAATAGCGCGTAGCCTAACCCATCCTCAAGAAAATCAACCAGATCGCGAAGCGTCGTTCGGTCTTTCTTCAGCACCACTGCCGCTTTACTCAGGCTCCCGTTTTCAGCCACGGCGGTGAATGCCTCAAGCTGTGCAAAGGAATAGATCAGTCCAGCCACGCTACGCTCCCTCTGTTTTTTTGGGGGATTTTCCCCCACTACGCGTTTTTTATTATAGCCCCCGCTTTTTTAAACTGAACCCGTTCTTAACCTATACGAGACGGATATGAAAAACAGAACAGTAAATCATGCCCTGCTGGCGGGACTTGTCTTCAGCAGCCTGCTGTCCCCTGCGGCAATGGCCGCCTGCGAAGGCACCGAACTCAGCGTGTGCCCTGCCCCCTTCGACGCCGCGTTGCCGGATACCCATAAAATGCTGACCTGGAGTCAGGCCGATCGCGTGGTGGGATTTCGTAATGATTATCGCAACTACGCCGGGGATATTTTCCGCCACGGAAACGCCGTACCGCTGCAGGTTTCGGAAAAGCCGCTAACGGACATCCATTATCAGGTTAACGGCAGGCGCTACGGCCTTAAGGAATATCTCAAGCGCCAGAACGTCAGCGGCATGCTGGTGCTGAAAGACGGCAAAATCGCCTGGAAATATCTCGCCCAGGGCAATACCGACACCACGCTATGGACCTCGCGCTCGGTAGGCAAATCGGTGGTATCGGCGCTGGTGGGCGTAGCCCTTAAAGAGGGAAAAATTCACTCACTCGACGACAGGATCACGAAATATGAACCCGATCTGAAAGGCACCGCGTGGGACGGCGTGACGCTGAAACAGCTTATCACCCATACCTCCGGGGTGGCGTGGAACGAGGATTATACCAACCCGAACTCCGACTTCGCGCAGCTCACCGAGTGCGAGGCGAAGCCGGGTACCTACGACTGCGTGCGCAAGCTGGTGAAAGGATTACGCAGGGTTCACCCGGCCGGAGAAAACTGGTCTTACTCCTCCGGCGGAGCCTGGCTGCTGGGTGACGTGCTGGAGCGAGCAACCGGCATGACGATCGCGGCGTATCTGGAGAAAAGCATCTGGCAGCCGTACGGCATGGCGAGCGACGGCGTGTGGCATGCCTACAGTAAAGGTCAACATGACGTCGGCGCGCACGGCTTTAACGCCACGCTGGAGGACTGGGGTCGCTTCGGGGAATTTATCCTGAACAACGGTATGCTCCCCTCGGGCAAACAAATCCTGCCTGACGGCTGGGTGAAGGAGTCGTCAGACTGGACTCAGGCGAAAGGCTCGGTATCAGACGCGCATCCAGAAGGCCTGTACGGCTATCAGTGGTGGAACAACGCCGTGCCCGTCAACGCCAAGGGCGTTGAGCCGGCAGCGAAGGATTCGCTCAAAGGTTCGCTCTGGGCGCTGGGCATTTTTGGTCAGATGATCGTGGTGAACCAGAAAGAAAACCTGGTCATCGTCCAGTGGTCTACCTGGCCACAGGCGGAGCCTTCCTTTAGCGCCCAGCCGCTGGAGGCCTCTCTGATGTTTAGCGCGATTGCCAGGGCGCTGCGCTAAATTGCACCCGCCGGGTAACGAAGCGCTTGCCCGGCCCTTTCTCAGGAGCCTCTCTCTGCGCCACATCACAAAATCGCAATATCAGAGACTTAGATAACATTGGTGAATAAAAAGCCAATGTTTTGTTAAGTTATTGTTGCTTATAGTGCTCATCATTATCGTCTCACTATTGATGCGCAACGCGCATCAATCAATGCGTTAATTGCGCTTATCTATTTCGCCATCCTGATCCAGTTTTCAGAAACAGACGCGTAAAACGTCAACAATAAACTGGAGATAACCATGTTTTCCTCAACCTCACCTGCAACCGTACGCTCTAAGGCGGGCGCGATACTTCGCGTGACGTCCGGCAACTTTCTTGAGCAATTTGATTTCTTTCTTTTCGGCTTCTACGCCACCTACATCGCCCACACCTTCTTCCCGGCGAGCAGTGAATTTGCATCGCTGATGATGACCTTCGCGGTCTTCGGCGCGGGCTTTTTGATGCGTCCAATCGGAGCCATCGTGCTGGGGGCCTATATTGACAAGGTTGGCCGCCGCAAAGGGCTGATCGTGACGCTTTCCATTATGGCGGCAGGCACCTTCCTGATCGTGCTGATCCCGTCCTATCAAAGCATCGGGCTTTGGGCACCGCTGCTTGTCCTGACGGGCCGCCTGCTGCAGGGTTTTTCTGCCGGGGCGGAGCTTGGAGGCGTTTCGGTCTATCTCGCGGAAATCGCCACGCCGGGCCGCAAAGGTTTTTACACCAGCTGGCAGTCCGGTAGCCAGCAGGTTGCCATTATGGTCGCCGCGGCGATGGGCTTTGCCCTGAACGCCCTGATGGAGGAGAGCGCCATTCGTGAATGGGGCTGGCGCATCCCGTTCCTGTTCGGCTGTTTAATCGTGCCGTTTATCTTTTTCCTGCGCCGCAAGCTGGAGGAGACGGAAGAGTTCAGCGCGCGCCGCCATCATCTGGAGATGCGTCAGGTCTTTAAAACGCTGCTTGGCAACTGGCAGGTGGTGGTCGCGGGCATGCTGATGGTGGCGATGACCACAACCGCGTTCTACCTGATCACCGTCTACGCGCCAACCTTCGGCAAAAAAGTGCTGATGCTGAGCGCCTCTGACAGCCTGCTGGTCACGCTGCTGGTGGCGATCTCTAACTTTATCTGGCTGCCGGTGGGCGGCGCGCTGTCGGACCGCTTCGGGCGTAAGCCGGTGCTGATTGCCATGACCCTGCTGGCGCTGGCGACCAGCTATCCAGCCCTGACGCTGCTGGCTGACGCGCCGAGCTTCTCGATGATGCTGAGCGTGCTGCTGTGGCTCTCCTTCCTTTACGGGCTGTATAACGGGGCGATGATCCCGGCGCTGACGGAAATTATGCCTGCTGAAGTCCGCGTGGCAGGGTTCTCTCTGGCTTACAGCCTGGCAACGGCGGTCTTTGGCGGCTTTACCCCGGTGATGTCAACCGCGCTGATTGAATACACCGGTGACAAAGCTTCGCCGGGCTACTGGATGAGCTTCGCCGCGGTGTGTGCCCTGCTGGCCACCCTCTACCTCTACCGTCGTCGCGCGGTTTCAGTGCAAAACACCGTTAAGTCGCAGGGGGCCGCATGACACGCACTTCTCGCTATACCGCCAGCGCGCTGGTGCTGATGTTCATGAGCGCCAATGCCTGCGCCCAGGAGGTGAAAGTGATGATTTCAGGCGGTTTCAAAGCCGCCCTTGAAAAGCTCGCACCGGAATATGAGCGCAAGACTGGCGATACCATTGTGATTATTCCCGGTCCCTCAATGGGCAATACGCCGCAGGCGATCCCAAACCGGCTCGCGCGCGGCGAGAAGGCCGACGTGGTGATTATGGTGGGTGATGCGCTGGCGAAGCTCGAAAAAGCCGGCCAGACCAGGCCAGGTTCGCGAACTGAACTCGCCGACTCTCCCGTTGGCATGGTGGTGAAAAAAGGTGCGGATATTCCTGATATCAGCAGCGAGGCGACGCTGCGTAAAACTCTGCTGCAGGCCAACTCCATCGCTTACTCAGACAGCGCCAGCGGCAGGTATGTCAGCCAGACGCTGTTCAGGAAACTGGGGATTGAAAAGGAGGCTGCGGCTAAAGCAACAATGGTCGAACGTATTCCGGTCGCCTCAGAAGTGGCGAAAGGAAAATACGCCGTGGGCTTCCAGCAGGTGAGCGAGCTGCTGCCGGTTGAAGGCGTCACCTTTATCGGTAAAATCCCGGATAATCTGCAGTACATCACGCGCTTCGCCGGCGCGGTCACCCGTCACGCTGAACATCCCGTGGAGGGGAAAGCGCTACTGAGCTATCTCGCCTCACCGCCCTCAGGGGCGGCCATCCGTGAGACGGGGATGATCCCCGTTACGTCCGGCGATACCGCTCGGTGATCTCTTTTTCCAGTTCAGCCGCAATATAAGACTGAATGCGCCCACGGCGCCGGATAAGCCCCACGGCGCGTTTCACCTCCGGCGCCACCAGCGGCAGATGCGTCAGCGGCGTGTGCTCCGACGTCGGCATCGACATGGCGGGAACGGCGGCAATGCCGATGCCCGCCTCTACCATGCCGAGCATCGTGGTGACGTGGCGCGTTTCGCAGACGCTGGGGCGCTCGGGAATGATATCCCCCAGCATCCGATCGAGCAGGTTGCGGTTACCCGACGTTTTATCGAGGGAGATATAGTCCTGCTGGAAAAACGCCTCCCACGTCAGGTGGCTCTTCTGCGCCAGCGGGTGATCCTTTCTGCATGCCGCAACGTAGACATCCTCCACCAGCGGGAAAAATTCAATTTCAGACGGTAAGTTTCCCGCAAAGCAGATGCCAAAATCCGCCTGGCTTCGGGCCACGGCGTCAATAACATTCCCCGCGCTGCTGTCGATGAGCTTAATGCGAACGCGTGGAAAGCGAGACTGAAAGCGACGGATCACATCAGGCATAAAGTAACAGGCGGCGGAAGGTACCGCGGCGACCGTAATCAGCCCCGTCCGCTCTTCACTGGCCTTATCGACATCCGCCAGCATTGACTCCACGTTGTCAAGCAGCTGCGCTGAGCGTTCAGCAAAGTTTTGCCCATATAGCGTCAGGGCGACGCGACGGGTGGTTCGGTCAAACAGCTTTGTTCCCAGCGCGGCTTCCAGCTTTTCGATCCTGCGGCTCAGCGCCGACTGGGATAAGCAGATAGATTCAGCGGCGACACGGAAGTTACCGTATTCCACTAACGCCCTGAAGGCATAAAGATCGTTAAGGTCAAAATTCACGGGCATAGCGTCTGGATGTCCTGTCAGGGAAGAGGCAACAAAGTCAAAAATAATAGCGTCTTATTGACCTGCCGCAACCGGCGCGGTGTTGTAATAGGTCAGAGATCGTTGAGATTGAGTTGAATGCGCCCGGCCTGGTCAGCAATCGCCTGCCGTTCATCTTCCTTTGTATTGGGCAGCGCCTGCTTGTTACCTTTGAAACCGCTCATCTTTTCAATACCGCACGGGTTTATCCACTTAGCCTGCGAATTAAGGCTACGACGGAGGTCACAAAATGAAGGTGATGCCTGCAAAGCGCTACCCACCGCTACGTACGAAATGATAGTTTATTCAGGCTGGAAGTGTAGCAGTGCGCAATTTTCTGGCATCTTAACTGAACCTGACTTTCCCATTTTTGTTCAAGTAACGAGTTTGCGAGCAAAGCGATGATTAAGTGGCCCTGGAAAACGAATGAGGCTGGCCGGGATATGGCGCTGCCGTGGGATGACGCGCTGGCGATCCCTGTTCTGGCAAATCTTAAGCCGGATGAACAGTCGAAGCTGGTTCAGATGGCGGATCGTTTTTTGCAGCAAAAACGCCTTGTGCCACTGCAGGGGTTCGAGCTGGATCCGCTGAAAAACGCCCGCATCGCCCTGCTTTTCTGCCTGCCGGTGCTGGAGCTCGGTATTGAGTGGCTGGACGGTTTCCACGAAGTACTGATCTACCCCGCGCCGTTCGTCGTTGATGACGAGTGGGAGGATGATATCGGGCTGGTGCACAACCAGCGGGTGGTGCAGTCCGGTCAGAGCTGGCAGCAAGGGCCAATTATCCTGAACTGGCTCGACATTCAGGACTCGTTCGACGCCTCCGGCTTTAATCTGATTATTCACGAGGTGGCGCATAAGCTCGATACCCGCAACGGCGATCGCGCCAGCGGCGTGCCTTTTATTCCGCTTCGTGAAGTCGCGGGGTGGGAGCACGACCTGCACGCGGCGATGGATAACATCCAGGATGAGATAGACCTGGTAGGCGAAAGCGCGGCCAGCATTGATGCCTACGCGGCAACCGACCCTGCCGAGTGCTTTGCGGTGCTGTCAGAGTACTTCTTCAGCGCACCCGAGCTTTTCGCCCCCCGCTTCCCGGCGCTGTGGCAGCGTTTCTGCCAGTTTTATCAGCAGGATCCGCTCCAGCGCCTGCGGCAAAATGAGGGCACAGATGGCCCCCGCCACGTGCATTAATGCTTTTCGACTGGGGTACGTTCAATAAACCGTACCCCGATGCTCAGCGCTAAAAACAGCAACGCCATTCCCCAGGCGGCCATCGTTAAATACTGTTCGCCAAAAAAGCGCGTCACAACGGGCACCAGCAGCGCGCTGACGCCGTAGCCTAACGTGTGGCTGGTCGCGATAGCGCCCGCTCCTTTCCCCGTCGTCAGGCGATCGTTCAGCAGCAGCTGGTACCCAGGCGTGGCCATCGCTGCGCCGAGCGAAGTGATAGCAATCCCCACGTAGAACAGCGCCAGCCCGGCGATGCACATTAGCGCAAGCCCTGCCACCATCAGCACCGCCGCCATGCAAAGCAGGGTCAGCGGGCTGAAATGCTGCGGGCGGACCACCAGAAACTGCGCCGCGAGCGTTGCCAGCGCGGCCAGGCTCAGCAGGAGCGCGACATGATGGCTGATATCCCGCGCGTTGCCGTCCAGCAAGGGGCTGAGGTGCGGAGACAGGCCGAGCTGCATCAGGCTCACCAGCGCCGCCAGCAGCATCGCCAGCAGCAGGAACGGCAGCATGGAAATCTGCAGACGGGTCGCCTGGTGAGCCACCGGCGGCAGCGGCGGATCAGCCACCTCGCGCAGCACCAGCAGCAGGGCGATTAACGGCGCGATCGCCATCAGCCAGAGCGGTGACACCGGGTTAACGCTGAGCATCAGCGCCGCCAGGGGGGGTCCCAGCAGGCGACCGCAGCTGAGGCCGGAGCTGATGGTGGCCAGCGCCGCCATGCGTTTCTCCAGGCCCGAACGCTGAATGGCCCACGTCTGTGCGGCAGGCACCATGCCCGACACCGTTAAACCGTAAAGCAGACGCGAGAGGATCAGCCCCGCCAGCCCCCAGGGGCTTTCCAGCAACCCGGCGGCCATCGCCCAGACCACCAGCGCCATGACGCCAAAGCTGGCGAGATAGCCGCTGAGGGAGGCCACCATCACGACCTTACAACCGCGGCGCTCGCTCTGGCGTCCCCACCAGGGGGAAGCGGGTAAAAAAAGCATAGAGCCGAACATTAACAGCCCGGCCCAGACAGAGAGTGAAAGTCCGGTCAGGGTCACCAGCTGCGGAAGCATGACCAGCAAACCGTTTTGCCCGATACCCAGCAAGCCCGCGCATAGCGCCAGGGGCCAGTTTGCTTTGGAGGTGATGTTTTCGGTCAACGTTTCAGAGTCAGCGCGCATGAGAATGTGAACATAGTGTCAATAAATGTGTGGAAATTATGAAGTTTATGAAAACAAATATTGCAAAAATAGTTGCCACTGTAAACAGAATGAATATCATAACGAGAATTATTATCAGTCATGGAATGAGGTACATCTATGCGTGCTCTGCCCCGCTCTGCCGGTACAGACGTTGCAGCCCAGTGTTTTTTAAACGCCCTGGTGCGCGAGACGAAGGACTGGCGCTATCTCCCCGCTTCCGCAGCGGATGAGCTGGCGCACATTCATATTCCGCTTTCTCCCACCCAGGCCCTTCGGGTTCCGGTGCGCTATTTCTCCCCAACCCAGCATCATCAGTACCGTTTTCCGGCAACGCTTATCCAGAGCGATAGCGACAGCGGTGACGCCGTCACTTTCTCTCAACTGGTTGATTTAATTCTTGAAAAGCCCTCTGTAAAAGGCTCGCTGGATGCCGATACGCTGGCGCGTTTTAAACAGCGCGCGCTCGAAAGCCACGCGCACACCTGGCAGGCGATCGATCTGCGCCACGGCTGGGGAACGCTGCGCGACAGGCCGCTGACGTTTGCCGAAGCGGAACAGGCGCTGCTGGTGGGCCACGCGTTTCATCCTGCGCCAAAATCCCACGAACCGTTCAACGAAACCGAGGCGCGCCGGTATCTGCCTGATTTCGGCTCCCGCTTCCCGCTGCGCTGGTTTGCCGTTGAGAGCACGCTCGTTGCCGGCGACAGCCTGAACGTCTCCCTGCGCGAGCGTCTGCTGCGCTTCGCCGCCCAGAGCGCGCCCGAGCTGCTCGGCCACTTCACCGATACCCGCTGGCTGCTGCCGATGCATCCGTGGCAGGCCGACTATCTGCTGGAGCAGGACTGGTGCCAGCGTCTGGCGACAAACGGTTCCTTGCAGGACCTGGGTGAAGCGGGCGCACAGTGGCTGCCCACCAGCTCGTCGCGCTCTCTGTACAGCGAAACCAACAGCGACATGATTAAGTTCTCCCTCAGCGTGCGCCTGACCAACTCCGTGCGCACGCTGTCGGTAAAAGAGGTTAAGCGCGGCATGCGCCTGGCACGGCTGGCGAAAACGCAACGCTGGCAAGATTTACAGGCGCGCTACCCGACCATGCGCGTGATGCAGGAAGACGGCTGGGCGGGGCTGCGCGATGAAAGCGGCACTATTCAGGAAGAGAGCCTGATGGCCCTGCGCGTTAACCTGCTGTTTGACACGCCTGAAACCCAGACCAACGTGCTGGTGAGCCTGACCCAGGCCGCGCCGGACGGCGGCGACAGCCTGCTGGCCGCGGCGGTGCGCCGTCTGAGCCAGCGTCTGGATTTACCCCTCGCTCAGGCTGCCCGCTGCTGGCTGGACGCCTACTGCGACCGCGTGTTGCTTCCGCTGTTCAGCGCCGAGGCGGACTACGGTCTGGTGCTGCTGGCGCACCAGCAAAATATCCTCGTGGAGATGCAGCAGGATTTCCCTGTCGGACTTATTTACCGTGACTGTCAGGGCAGCGCCTGGACCGAAGGGGCCGACGCGTGGCTGAAAGAGGCGGGCGAAACAGACGTGGAAAACCGCTTCGGTGAGAGCCAGCTGCTGCGCTACTTCCCGTATTACCTGCTGCTGAACTCCACCCTTGCCGTCACCGCCGCCCTCGCCGCCGCTGGTTTCGACAGCGAAGAGCACCTGATGTCCCGCGTGCGTGACGCGCTGGCCGAACTGCGCGCGACGGCGAAGCAGACCCGCTGCCTCGACTACGTGCTTGACAGCCCAACCTGGAACTGCAAAGGCAACTTCTTCTGCTACCTGCACGATCGCAACGAAAACACCATCGTCGACCCGGCGGTGATCTATTTCGACTTTAGCAACCCGTTTTACAAGGAGAAGGCGTGATGGCGAACGCGAATATCGTCCATTCCGGCTACGGCTTTCGCTGCACGGCCACGGAACAAAACCTGCCGCTGACGCTGGGTCTCGACGGCAGCGCGGTCCTTGAGCGCCTGACCGGGATCCCGGACGGCTGGCTGGTGGACGCCCTCGATCAGCTATTTATTGCCGCGCCCGCCCTGACCGGCATTACCCTGCCGTGGGCGGCCTGGCAGGATGAGCCCCAGGCGCAGGCACTGTTTCGCCAGGCCCACGGGGATTATCTGGCGCGTGAAACCTTCTGGCAGCTGCCGCTGTGGCTGAAAGGCGAGCGTCCGCAGGCAAGCGGCGGTATGCAGTTTGATGAGAGCCGTCAGCTGTACTTCCCGCTGCGCCCTCACCGCCCGCAGGGTGAGGTCTATCGCCGTTACGATCCGCAGATTAAGCGCACCCTCAGCTTCCGCGTTGCCGACGTGGCGCTGGACGGCGAACGATTCACGCAATGGATGAATAACCCGCGCGTGAACGCCTTCTGGGAGATGGCGGGCCCGCAGGCCGAGCAGGAAAACTACCTGCGCCGTCAGCTTGACTCGACCTACTGCTACCCGGTTATCGGCTGCTTCGACGACCAGCCGTTCGGCTATTTTGAACTCTACTGGGCGGCAGAGGATCGGATTGGCCGCCACTACCGCTGGCAGCCGTTTGACCGTGGGCTGCACATGCTGGTGGGCGAAGAGAACTGGCGCGGCGCGCAGTATATCCGCAGCTGGCTGCGCGGCCTGAGCCACTATCTGTATCTCGATGAGCCACGCACCGCGCGCATCGTGGCCGAGCCGCGTTTCGACAACCAGCGCCTGTTCCGCCATCTGGCCTCCGCCGGTTTTGAGACGATGAAAGAGTTCGACTTCCCGCACAAGCGCTCGCGCCTCATCATGAGCCAGCGTCACCGCTTCTTCAGCGAGGTGGAACTGTGAACGCGCTCTGGCAGAAAGTGAACCGCGAGATGGTGGCGAAGATCCTCGCCGAGCTGGAATACGAACGCACCCTGCGCGCTGAGCCGGTGTCGGCGGACGGCTGGCGCATCGCCATGGGCAACGAGTCCTGGCAGTTTCGCGCCACGCGCGGGATCTGGGGCTGGCTGCATATCGACCCGGACACGCTGACCACCGCCAGCGGCGGCGCCGTGGAAGCGGAAAGCGCGCTGCTGCAGCTGGCGACGGTACTGGAGATGAGCGACGCGCAAACGGCCGAGCACATGGAAGATCTCTACGCCACCCTGCGCGGGGACATGCAGTTGCTGCAGGCGCGTGAAGCGCTGGACGCGGACGCGCTGATCCACCTCGACCCGGACGAATTACAGTGTCTGATGAGCGGCCACCCGAAGTTTATTTTCAACAAAGGACGCCGCGGCTGGGGTCTGGACGCGCTGCGTCAGTATGCGCCGGAATACCGCGGGCGCTTCCGCCTGCACTGGGTCGCCGTCCAGCGCGAGCATCTGGTCTGGAGCAGTGACGCCGATTGCGACATCCACACTCTGCTGGCCAGCACCATGGACGATGCCGAGCGCGCCCGGTTTGATGCCCGCTGGCAGGCGCTGGATCTGAACGACAGCTGGCTGCCCGTGCCGTTGCACCCATGGCAGTGGCAGCAAAAAATTGCCATTCATTTCCTGGCGCAGCTGGCGCGCGGTGAGATGGTGGCGCTGGGCGAGTTTGGCGATGAGTACCTGGCGCAGCAGTCCCTGCGCACGCTCACCAACGCCAGCCGTCGCGCGCCGTATGACATCAAGCTGCCGCTGACTATCTACAACACCTCCTGCTATCGCGGCATTCCGGGCAAGTACATTGCCGCCGGGCCGCTGGCCTCGCGCTGGCTGCAGCAACAGTTCGCCGCCGACGCCACGCTTGCCCGCTCTGGCGCGCAGGTGCTTGGCGAACCCGCCGCCGGATATCTGTCGCATCCTGGCTATGCGGCCCTGCCGAAAGCGCCATACCGCTATCAGGAGATGCTGGGGGTAATCTGGCGGGAGAACCCGTCCTGTTATCTTCAGGATGGCGAACAGGCGGTGCTGATGGCGGCGCTGATGGAAACCGACAACGCAGGGCGTCCGCTAATCGACGCGTGGATCAAGCGCTCGGGATTAACCGCTGAAGCGTGGCTGGAAAAACTGTTCGAAGCGACGCTGATCCCGTTCTACCACCTGCTTTGCCGTTACGGCGTGGCGCTGATCGCCCACGGCCAGAACGTGACGCTGGTGATGAAGGACTACGTTGTGCAGCGCATCCTGCTGAAGGATTTCCAGGGCGATATGCGCCTGGTGGACGAGGATTTCCCGCAGGCACAGAGCCTGCCGGAGCAGGTAAAAGCGGTGACGGCGCGCCTGAGCGCGGATTACATCATCCACGACCTGCAGACCGGCAACTTTGTGACGGTGCTGCGCTTTATTTCACGCCTCACCCTGCAATGCGGCGTAAGCGAAAACCGTTTCTATCAGATCCTCGCCGGGGTGCTGCACCGCTATATGGCCGCGCACCCGGAGCTTGCGGAGCGCTTCGCGAAATTCGACCTGTTTAAGCCGCAGATTATTCGCGTGATCCTCAACCCGGTCAAACTGACCTTCTCCGAACACGACGGCGGCAGCCGCATGCTGCCGAACTACGTCACCGATCTTGATAACCCTCTTTTTCTGGCCTCCCGGGAGTCCGCGCAATGAAAACCTATGATTTCATCGGCATTGGTATTGGCCCGTTTAACCTCAGCGTCGCCGCCCTCGCAGAAGGGCTGGATGGCTTTAGCTCGCTGTTTCTTGAGCGCAAACCGCACTTCTCGTGGCACCCGGGCATGATGGTGCCGGACTGCCACATGCAGACCAGCTTCCTGAAGGATCTGGTCAGCGCCGTGGAGCCGACCAACCGCCACAGCTTCCTGAACTACCTGGTGCAGCGCAAAAAGTTCTACCGCTTCCTGACCACCGAGCAGCGCACGGTTTCCCGCGAAGAGTTTGCGGACTACCTGTGCTGGGCGGCGGATAACCTCACCAACCTCGCCTTCAGCCAGCAGGTTCAGCAGGTGAGCTTTGATGAGCAACGCGGTCTGTTTGAGGTCGTGACCCAGCGCGACCGCTTCCTCGCGCGCCACGTCTGCGTGGGGATTGGCAAACAGATTAACCTGCCTGACTGCGTCACGGTGCAGGACGATACCTGCTTCCACGCCAGCGAGATGATGCTGCGCACGCCGGATCTCGCGGGTAAGCGCGTTACCGTCGTCGGCGGCGGCCAGAGCGGGGCCGACCTGTTCCTGAATATCTTCCGTGGGGAGTGGGGCCAGCCGCTGAGCCTGAACTGGGTATCGCGCCGCAATAACTACAACGCGCTGGATGAAGCCGCCTTTGCCAACGAGTATTTCACGCCGGAGTATGTGGACAGCTTCTCCACGCTCAGCGAAGAGGCCCGTCGTCAGATGCTGCACGAGCAGAAGATGACCTCCGACGGCATCACCACCGAGTCACTGCTGGCGATTTACCGCGCCATGTACCACCGCTTCGAAGTGCTGCGCGAAAAACCCTGGGCGCACCTGATGCCGTCCCGCTCGGTGACGGCCCTGACGCGCCAGGAAACCGGACATCGCCTGAGCATTCAGCATCACCTCGACGGCGGTCACGAGCAGCTGGAGAGCGACGTGGTGATTTTCGCCACCGGCTACCGCGCCGTGCAGCCCGCGTTCCTCGCGCCGCTGTCTCACCGGCTGCATCTGGATGCGGACGAAGCTTTCTGCATTAACAATGATTTCACTCTCGAATGGGACGGTCCGCAGAGCAATCGCCTGTTTGCCGTGAATGCCGGGATGCATCGTCTCGGCATTGCCGAACCCCAGCTCAGCCTGATGGCCTGGCGTGCGGCGCGAATTCTTAATCGCGCGCACGCCGACGAGCCGTTTGAGCTGGCCACCACCCCCGGCGTTATCCACTGGCGGAGCACCACCAGCCCGGAGAGCAGCCAGGTTTTTAAATCGTTAGCAAAAACCACTGAGTACTGACACACACAATCAGGATCAACATAACAATGAAACGTTCTCATCTTTGGGTTTTAAATCCTTGCTTGCTTGCAATGCTTTCTACCTCTGCGTGGGCGGAAGAACAAAAGGAAGAAAATATCGTGGTCTCTGCCAGCCGCGCGCACCGCAGCGTTGCCGAGATGGCGCAGACCACCTGGGTCATTGAGCGGTCTGAGATCGAGCAGCAGGTTCAGGGCGGAAAAGAGATTAAAGAGGTGTTGGCGCAGCTGATCCCGGGTATGGACGTCAGCAGCCAGGGGCGTACCAACTACGGCATGAACCTGCGTGGCCGCTCCATGATGGTGATGGTGGATGGCGTGCGCCTGAACTCGTCCCGCAGCGACAGCCGCCAGCTGGACTCTATCGACCCGTTCAACATTGACCGCATCGAAGTCATCTCAGGCGCCACGTCACTGTACGGCGGCGGCAGCACCGGCGGCCTGGTGAACATCGTCACCAAAAAGGGCCAGCCGGAGACCGAAGTTGAGTTCCAGACCGGGGCAAAAACCGGCTTTAACAGCCACAACGACCACGATGAGAACGTATCGGCAGCCGTAAGCGGCGGCAATGACAACGCGTCCGGCCGTCTGTCGGTCTCTTATCAGCGCTACGGCGGCTGGTATGACGGCAACGGCGACGAGGTGATTATCGATAACACCCAGACCGGCCTCCAGTATTCCGATCGTATTGATGTGATGGGCACGGGCACCATCAACATTGACGATCACCAGCAGCTGCAGCTGACGACGCAGTACTACAAAAGCGAATCCGACGGCAAGCACGGGCTGTACCTCGGGAAGAACTTCTCGGCTGTAACGGGCGATGCCACCGCGTACAACAAGGATAATCTCGACTCTGACCGCGTGCCGGGAACCGAGCGCCATCTGATTAACCTGCAGTACTCCAATACCGACTTCTGGGGCCAGGACCTGGTCGCGCAGATTTACTATCGTGACGAGAGCCTGACCTATTACCCGTTCCCGACTCTGACCAAAGGCGTGGTAACCAGCATCGGCGCGTCGCAGCAGAAAACCGATTTTTACGGCGGCAAGCTGACGCTGAACAGCAAGCCGGTGGACGATCTGACGCTGACCTGGGGTGTGGATGCCGACCACGAAACCTTCGATGCCAACCAGCAGTTCTTTAACCTGAGCAAAGCCGCAGCAAGCGGCGGCATGGAGCTGGACAACGCCTACAACGTGGGCCGCTACCCGGGCTACAGCATCACCAACCTCGCCCCGTTCCTGCAGGCGAGCTACGACATTGACGCCATCACCCTGAGCGGCGGCGTGCGTTATCAGTACACCGAAAACAAGGTGGATGACTTTGTTGGCTACACCCAGCAGCAGGCCATCGCCACCGGAAAAGCCACCTCCGCCGACGCGGTGCCGGGCGGGAAAACCGATTACAACAACTTCCTGTTCAACGCCGGGATCCTTGGTCGTCTGACCGAACAGCAGCAGCTGTGGTTTAACTTCTCTCAGGGCTTTGAAATCCCTGACCTGGCGAAGTACTACGGCTCCGGCACTTACCAGCTCAGCAACGGCCACTATCGCCTGCTGAACAGCGTAAACGTCAACGACTCAACGCTGGACGGCATTAAGGTCAACGCCTACGAGCTGGGCTGGCGCTACACCGGCGACAACCTGCGCACGCAGGTCGCGGCGTATTACTCGCTCTCGGATAAAACCATTACCATCAACAAGACGGATATGACCATCAACCTCGAAGACGACAAGCGTCGTATCTACGGGATTGAAGGCCAGGTGGACTATTTCTTCACCGACAGCGACTGGAGCACCGGCGCGAACTTTAACGCCATCAAGTCTGAAACCCGCGAAAACGGGAAATGGGAGAAGCTGACGGTCGACAGCGCCAGCCCGTCAAAAGCCAGCGCATGGGTGAACTGGGCGCCGGGCGACTGGACCCTGCGCGTGCAGAGCACGCAGACCTTTGACGTGTCTGACGCCGACGGCAAGAAGATTGATGGCTATAACACGGTCGACTTCCTGGGCAGCTACGCCCTGCCGGTGGGTAAGGTCAGCTTCAGCGTGGAAAACCTGCTGGACAAAGACTACACCACCGCCTGGGGCCAGCGCGCGCCGGGGCTGTATAGCCCAACCTACGGTGCACCGGGCCTGTATACCTATAAAGGCCGCGGTCGTACGTTTGGTCTGAACTACTCCGTACTGTTCTGATCCTGCGCGCCGCCTGCGGGCGGCGCTTTTTATTGTGCAATTTGAACGCAAATTTGCCATAAAATCAGCGATTTGCTGAAATTGTCGGCAAACGAACAAAAAGCGCGTTTTCACCCTTTGACAAGGCGTACTGAGGTCGTTACTATGCGCCTCGTTCACACGATTCCTCTGTAGTTCAGTCGGTAGAACGGCGGACTGTTAATCCGTATGTCACTGGTTCGAGTCCAGTCAGAGGAGCCAAATTTGAAAAGCCTGCTTTTGAAGCAGGCTTTTTGCTTTTCTGCGTATCTGATGTTAACTCAGAATCGCATCCAGCCTGGCAAGCACTTCATTTACCACAGCGTCAGGTATGCGTTCCAGCCGCATGCCGTTCCGGGCAGCCATATCAATAGTTCTGGGCTGGTCGCAGCGAATAACGCCCATTGTTTTTGTCCCCGCCCCTTCCAGTGAAACGGTGAAACCTGCTGTACGTGCAAAGTTTCCGGCGCTGGTAACGGGAACCACTACCGGTAGCCGGGTCAGCTTGTTAAACGATGCCTTCGATACGATGAGTACCGGACGTTTTCCACTTTGCTCGTGGCCAGCAATCGGGTCCAGTGAAACAAGCCAGATTTCCCCTCTTTCCATTTACAGGATCTCCTTGCCCACCGCAGGCGCATCAATCCATTCCCGATCCTCTTCGCTCATTTCAGCGTGCGGATCGCACTGCGCCAGCAGCTCCTCAAGCGAATAATGAGGCCGTTTCTGAGGTTCGATAATCAGGCAGCCATTATTAATGGTCATGCCGACTTCGCTGTCCGTAGATAGCTCCAGCGTTTTCAGCACGGCGGGAGGAACCGCCAGCATGATGGATCCGCCGACCTTTTTAAGACGAGTTGTATACATAGAGCACCTCCGAATATTATATTTTAATATAACATCCATAGATTTTGCAGTTCAAAGGATTATGGCGGATCGGATAAACGGAATGCGAGGCGGCTTCCGGATCGGAGCTGTATCGGGGCCAGGTTGAGGCCCCCCTCTCTCAAGGCTTCATAACGATGCGGCCAAGCGGTTTCGCTGTCTCGGCGTATTCGTGGGCCGCGGCGGCGTCTGCCAAGGGGAAAATGCGGTCAATAACAACCCGGATGCGCCCTGCTGCTATAGCCTGCAACATCTCGTCCACGCTTGCCCGAACCTCAGGCCTTTCAAAAAGAGGCCCCATGAATACTCCCATGAGTGTCTGGTTAGACTGCATCGGCGGCCACAGGTCGACAGTCAGGTCGCCGCCGCCCGCATTACCGACGAAGACGAGACGTCCTTCCGGAGCGAGTGCAGCAAGCGAAGCTGGCAACGTCGTCCCTACCGGATCGATGACGAGGTCAATCCCGGCGCCATGGGTATACTCTCGGACACTGTCCACGACGTCATGCTCTACACGATCCACGACATGATCGGCACCCAATTCAAGCAACCGGCTTCTTCGCTGCGTTCCGCTTGCCGCGGCGATGACCCTCGCGCCAGCATGTGAGGCAAGCTGAACGGCCGCGAGCCCCACGCCCCCAGCTGCTGCCTGAATCAGGACGGTTTCTCCGTGCCGGAGCATGCCTCGTGTGAACAGGCAATGATGTGCGGTTCCAAAAGAGATCGGTACCACCGCCGCGTCTGCTGCATCCACCCCTTCCGGGATAAGCCAGGTGCGTTCCGCAGGCACAGCCCAACGTTCCGCATGCGATCCCTGCATGCTAAAAGCAGTCACTCTGTCTCCCACCCTGCGGCTACGGACTTTCGATCCGACGGCAACAACTGTCCCCGCGGCCGCGTACCCGACGATCCATGAAGGAAGAGGCGGCGGAGTTGAGCGCCGGTTGATCAGGTCTCCCCCTTCAATCGAGATAGCCTCGACAGAAATCAGGACGTCGTCAGGCCCGGCGACCGGATCCGGGACATCGACATATTTCAGGACGCCGGGAGCGCCTTCCACGTCATAAACCGCTGCTTTCATCAGTTTTCCTCTGTCTTTTCTTCGACCGGCGGAAAGACCCATAACCCTAGGGCAGCCTTGCAATCACCTTAATCTCAAACTTGAATCCGTACAGCCACGTCACGCCGATCCCGGTCAACGTCGGGTAAGGCGCGTCCCCCCAGTATTCTGGCAGGATACTCCAGATAGCGTCGAGGTTTGATTCGGGATCGACAACAAAAAGGGTAACGTCAACCACGTCATCGAACGTGCAGCCCGCAGCCGTGAGAACAGCATTAAGGTTATCGAATGCCAGCCGGATCTGCGCTTTTAGATCCTCTTCAGGCGAACCATCCTCCCGGCTACCCACCTGTCCCGAAACAAACAGGAAGCCGTTAGATTTGATGGCGGGTGAATACCGATTGCGCTCATAGAGCGCCTGGCGTCCGAAGGGAAAAACGGCTTCGCGTGTTGTCATGCTTGTACCTTTGTAATGGGGCGAAATCTGCCCGGTGAACATAGAGACACTCTAAGGTGCTAAAGCGGAGGGATAAACAGGCGACTTTGTCCATCATTGTTTGTAATATCCAAACAATCGGTGAAGTGAGAGGATGATGGATGGATCGTTTTGATGCGATGCGCGCCTTTGCTCGCGTGGTGGAGGCAGGCAGCTTCACAAAGGCTGCCCAAACGCTCCATATGAGCAAAACCACGGTGACTCAGCTGATTCAGCAGCTGGAGGCGCGCCTGCGCGTCAAGCTGCTCCATCGCACTACCCGCAGGCTCGGCGTCACGCCTGATGGCGCGGTCTACTACGAGCGCGTCATCCGCCTGCTGGCGGACATGGAAGATGCTGAAAACAGCCTCTCCAGTTCGGCGATGACGCCCCGGGGACGGCTACGGGTGGATGTGCCCACGCCTCTCGCCCGATTCGTGCTGGTGCCCGCGCTACCGGCTTTTCACGCGCGCTATCCTGATATCCAGTTCGATATGGGCGTGAGCGACCGGGTGGTGGATCTGATCGGCGACAACGTGGATTGCGTCCTGCGGGGCGGTGAAATCAGCGACCAGTCCCTGATCGCGCGCCATGTCGGCGATTTGCCAATCGGTGTTTACGTCGCACCGGGTTATGTGGAACGCCTCGGTGCCCCTGCGCATCCGCGAGAGCTGGAAAACACGGACCATCGCATCGTGGGATTCTTGTCCTCACGCACCGGTAAGATTGACCCTCTGGTACTGCACCGCGAGAGTGAACGTATTGAAATCATGGCCAGCTATGTGCTGGCAGTAGATGATGGCAATGCCTACCTCGAAGCTGGGCTAGCGGGATTAGGCGTGATTGCGCTGCCAGTCTATATGGCGGCAGCACATCAGGCTCGTGGTGACTTGATTCCGCTATTTGAACAATGGCGTATTGCTCCAATGCCCCTGTATCTGGCATTTCCGTCGAACCGCCATGTCAACGCGAGGCTGCGCGTTTTTATTGAATGGATCGTTGAATTGATGCAGCAACATGTCCCCACCACTTACAATAAGTGACGACATCCCTGCCCCCTGATTCGGTCAGCGCAGCGCTACCGGGCAAGCCAGCAGCTAAATCTGATAATCAATCGCCACTTCTTCCGGCTCCATCACCTGGCGTTTGATCTCATCCACCGACAGCCCGGCGTTGCAGAGCTCAATAAAACGCCACACATAGTTGCGCTGCAGCTGCCCGCGCTTCAGACCTAGCCATACGGTATTGGCATCAAACAGGTGACGCGTATCCAAACGCACCAGGTTCCCGTCTTCGCGTTCGCCGCTGGACTGTTCCGCCACCAGGCCAATGCCCAAACCCAGCTCGACGTAGGTTTTGATGACATCAGAATCCTGCGCACTCAGCACCACGTCCGGCGTTAGTCCTTTACGGTTGAAGGCCTCGTCTATGCGCGAACGTCCGGTGATCCCCTGGCGGTATGTGATCAGCGGCCATTTCGCAACGTCTTCCAGCGTCAGGGGAGAGACCTGATTCAGCGGATGATCGACCGGAAGCAATAAGCTGTGGTACCAGCGGAACCAGGGGAAGGCCACCAGCAGCGGGTCGTTGCTCAGGCGTTCGCTGGCAATGCCGATATCCGCCCCGCCGTTTTGCAGCAGCACTTCAATTTCCTGCGGCGTGCCCTGGATGAGCTCCAGACGGACGTCGGGGAAAAGTTCGCGGAAGGCTTTAATCACCGGCGGCAGGCTGTAGCGCGCCTGGGTGTGGGTGGTGGCGATTGTGAGTACGCCCGAGGCGTCATTGGTGAAGAGATCCGCCAGACGACGCACGTTGCTGGCCTCGTTAAGGATACGCTCAGCAATGGTCAATAACGCTTTGCCCGGCTCAGTCATGCCGAGCAGCCGCTTGCCGCGGCGGATAAAGATCTCTATGCCCAGTTCCTCCTCCAGCTCACGGATATGGCGGCTGACGCCGGACTGGGAGGTATAAAGCATATTGGCGACCTCGGTCAGGTTGTAGTCCCGCCTGGCCGCCTCACGGATAATTTTAAGCTGCTGGAAATTCACGATTCACTCCGGCACATCTGACATAGCTCTATTGTTAGAGTCAGCTGCGCTGCAGAACAAATAATAAAAACCAGCATCTTATGCTTTTATGGAATATCAGCTCACGAGCTGGAGTTCACGGTTTTCAAGCGACGGCTTGCTGACCAGCGACATCAAAATCTCTTTTACCGCCTGCGCCTGCGGCGACAGAGAACCGCGCGCGGACATGTTCAGCGACAGCGGGAGGCTCATTGACGGCGTGGTGATGCGCGCCATCCAGCCGTTCGCCGCGCTGCACAGCGAACGCGCGGCGGATTCGGGCAGTACGGTGACGCCCATTCCGCTGGCAATGGCCGCGGTCAGCGTGGAGATCGAGTCAATTTCACCGATGATTTTGGCCGTCAGGCGGCGCAGGGAAAACGCTTCGTCCACGCGCACGCGCACGGCGCTGTAGTCGCGCGGCAGATAGAGGTTCATCTCTGCCACGGCGGTGAGGTCTACGCTCTGGCCCGGACATTCGCGGGTGCCCACGAGATAGAGATCTTCCTTCAGCAACGGCTGGCTGGTGATCCCGGCGACCGGAGAGCGATCATAAAGCACCGCCATGTCCAGCTGGCCGTTCAGCAGCTTGTCATTCAGGACGGAACCGCTGTTTTCGTGCAGGTACACCAGCACCTCAGGCAGCTCAGCGCGGACGGCCTGCAGCAGCGGCATGGTAATAGAGGACGCGGCCGTTCCCGGCGCCAGGCCAATAGACACGTGTCCGCTCAGGGTCTGGCCCACGTTATTCACTGCCAGCTGCGCCTGTTCACACTGGCGAAGGATGGTGCGCGCATGGGTATAAAGGATCTTGCCTGCTTCCGTTGGCGTGACGCCGCGTTTGGTGCGGATCAGCAACTGCTGATCCATCTCGCCTTCCAGAGTAGCCACCTGCTGGCTCAGCGCGGGCTGCGCGATGTGCAGCACTTCTGCCGCTTGAGTCAGGCTGCCGATATCGACGATTTTTACGAAGTATTTCAGTCGTCTTAAGTTCATTTTGCCCCCTGTTCGAAATGCTTTGCCGGAACCGGCTGTCGTTGTTGAACAGGTTTTGCAATATGAATGCCACTTTTACCATACAGTCTGAATTGGTCGCTAAGCGCCTGAAAATAAGGAAACCTAATCATGGGGTGTGGTTTTATTACTGAAACAGCAGTTTATGATCTGCCCCATTAGAGGTATTTCCGCACCAAAGCGGTGCATTCCGCTGTCAAAAACATCACTTTGCCGATTTTGTCAGCAAACGATCAAAAGGCGTTAATCCACCCTTTGACAAGCCGAACGCAGGTCGATAATATGCGCCCCGTTCACACGATTCCTCTGTAGTTCAGTCGGTAGAACGGCGGACTGTTAATCCGTATGTCACTGGTTCGAGTCCAGTCAGAGGAGCCAAATTCTTGTTTTCATGCCTCTTTGCGAATCCTTATGTGATTTAGATTCAATAAGTTAGCGCGAAAAATCTTCCCGATGTATTTTTAGTTTTCTCTCCGCATCGGGAGAATTTGGTGGTCAGATTTGGGGTCATGTTGGTTCGATGACGGAGTGACCCCCAAATGTCTCTTAACGACACAAAAATCCGCAACTTAAAACCATCCGCTAAACCCTTCAAAATTTCCGATTCCCATGGTCTGTACCTGTTGGTTAATCCAGGCGGTTCACGTCTCTGGTATCTCAAATATCGTATCAATAGAAAAGAATCTCGCCTTGGCTTAGGCGCCTACCCTGACGTGTCTTTAGCTAATGCTCGTCAACAGCGTGATGGTATCCGTAAACTCCTCGCGCAAAATATCAATCCAGCACAACAGCGCTCTGCTGAAAGAACCACTTCCACACCAGAAAAAACCTTCAAACATGTGGCACTGGAGTGGCATAACAGCAACCGAACATGGTCTGAGAACCACGCATCCCGCCTGCTTGCCAGCATGAACAATCATATATTCCCTGTGATTGGACACTTGCCGGTAGCTGAACTGAAACCTCGTCACTTTATCGACCTGCTGAAAAGCATTGAGAAAAAAGGTCTGCTGGAAGTCGCAGCACGTACCCGGCAGCATATGTGCAACATAATGCGTCATGCTGTGCATCAGGAGTTGATAGAGCACAATCCCGCGGCAAATCTGGAGGGTATCATCGCCCCGCCAGTTAAACGTCATTACCCCGCCCTTCAGTTGGAGCGACTACCGGAACTGTTGGCACGCATTGAGGACTACAAGCAAGGACGAGAGTTAACCCGCCAGGCTGTCTCACTCACCCTTCACCTATTCATCCGTTCCAGCGAACTGCGTTTCGCCCGTTGGTTTGAGATCGATTTCAAAAATAGAATCTGGACCATTCCTGCCACTCGCGAGTCCATCCCCGGCGTCCGCTACTCTGGCCGTGGTGCAAAAATGCGTACTCCACATATCGTTCCACTCTCCTGTCAGTCTATTGCTATTCTGAAACAGATACGGGAAATATCCGGACATCAGGAACTTATATTCCCCGGCGATCATAATCCGTATAAACCGATGTGCGAAAACACGGTCAATAAGGCGCTACGCCTGATGGGCTATGACACAAAAGATGAAATCTGCGGCCACGGATTTCGGGCAATGGCATGTAGTGCCCTGATGGAGTCTGGCCTATGGGCGCAGGATGCGGTTGAACGGCAGATGAGTCACCAGGAGCGTAACAGCGTTCGAGCGGCTTACATCCATAAAGCAGAATATCTCGATGCCCGTAAAGCGATGATGCAATGGTGGTCAGATTATTTGGACAGATGCAGAGAGGAATTCGTGCCACCCTATGTCAGGGGCCGCCAGTAGCAGATGGTATGAACCTTAGGATGTGACTAATTGGTAATTTTGAAAAAGGGTTCAGCTAATGGACCCTGTTTTAATTTGCATAAACAGCCATAGAAATGATCGGTCCACAGTCATTTCTCATAGCCAGATAGGCATTCTCACCACGCATTTTTTGCCGCAGGATATCTCGGTAACATCAGAAATGTGGAAACAAGATCTGGTTGAGGCGAAAAGTTCATTTAACTCAACAATCCCCCCTGAGGTTATTATCATAGTGCCGTTTGATTTCGGATAAACCATGGCATACTGCCAATGTATGCGGGGAATTGCTTTTATTAACCGTCTCTTAAACATTGAGACCATTTATTATGAGCTTTCTGTATCACATCCCCAGCACGTTCATCTCACTTGATTATTTGCAAATAAAACCCCTTCAAATAATTGCCCTTGCCAAAATAAACAATCTTAAACTCCATACAGAAGATCAAGCTCAGAGCTAATTTCTACCTGACCGCAAAAAATCAAGGTTATTTCACTGTTCAAACGAACAAACCATCAGAGCTGCCAGGTGAAACTAAAAGTGAGAGCTACGTAACGTTCCCTTAACACGACAATTGACGAATTTATTACGGTGGGTATTGTTTATATCTTACAAACGAGCAAACAAAACTGATCATATGAGCACAAAACTGAGTATCTAAAACCATAACCCAGTTTGCTTGTCATTCAGTTATCGCTTTCAGCTCTGTCATTTCTTAACGATAGTTCAGAGGTAGTTCAATGAAACAGGACCTTGTTGCGGGTATAGATTCCTCCACCCAGTCTTGTACCGTCATGCTGCGTAGTCTTGAAAATGGCAAGGTGATCGCACAGGCTCGTAAGTTGCATCCACCGACCACACCGCCGTGTAGTGAGCAGGATCCGCAAGCCTGGTGGGATGCATTAGTCTCCGCGCTCACTGAATTAAAACAATGGTGGCCACGTATTGCAGGTCTGGCTGTCGGTGGCCAGGGGCACGGCCTCGTCATGCTTGATAATCACGATCGCCCGCTGCGTCCTGCGAAGCTGTGGAATGACACGGAGTCTGCACCGCAAGCGCGTGAATTGTGCGAGAAGATTGCTCCGGAAGAATGGGCACGCCTGACGGGCTCCGTTCCGGGGCCAGCAATGACCATTTCTAAACTGGCCTGGACAGAACAAAATTATCCGGGGCTGCTGGAAAAAGCCCACCGCATCATGCTGCCGTTTGATTATCTGGTTTACCGTCTGAGCGGTAGCTTTGTGTGCGAGCGCGGCGGGGCATCCGGTACGGGTTACTTCAACCCCTTCACCAATAGCTGGGAACCACAGCTGGCAGCGGTGGTTAACAGTCAAATTGACTGGATTTCCCGCTGGCCCACTATCATCCCGTCGCATCAACCTGCAGGCGTGGTGAAGTTGATGCCTGAGCTGGAGGAACTGGCGGGTGCAATCGTGGGTGTCGGGACCGGCGATAACATGTCTGCCGCACTGGGTATGAACCTGAAAACCGGTGATACCGGTATCTCTATCGGGACCAGCGGTACGTTATATGGCATCACCAGGAAAGGGATTACCGACAGCACCGGCACCATCAACGGTTATGCCGATGCGGCCGATCGCTTTATCCCCATGATTACTACATTGAACTCCGCCAAAGTCACCGATACATTTCGCAAAATGCTGCGCGTTACCCCTGACGAATTCGACGAGCTCGCGCTGAGTTCGCCACCCGGCGCCAACGGTCTTCAGCTTGTTCCGTGGCTGGACGGCGAGCGCACCCCCAACCTTCCTGACGCCACGGGACACATGCGCGGATTACGTACCACCACAACGATGCAGGATATGGCTCGCGCCACCGTGGAAGGCGTACTGTGCGGCCTTCTGGCGGGCGGTCTGGTACTGAAACAACATGGCTTCACTGACGACGGTCGCATTGTTGTCACCGGCGGCGGCGCAAAGTCACGAGCCTATCGTCAGATTCTGGCTGACCTGACGGGCAAGCCCGTTTGGATTTCTCCGGTGGGTGAAACGGCAGCCGCGGGTGCAGCCATTCAGGCTGCTGCTGCCGTGCTGGGATGCACAAATATTGAAATGGCCGATCGCTGGAGTGTGCCGCTTGAGAAAGTGGCCGAGCCACAACAAGATGCGCGCCATGTCCTGGACGCTTACGTTACCTATGCCAATGCATTATCAGGAGAGCTGCAATGAGTTCAATAACTACCCCTGCAAAAATCAAACCGCCTAAGCAGCCGCTCAAAGTCCCTGCAGAAGCGGGTATCGCCGTTGTTTTCTTACTGGTCATGCTGGGCGGGTTTATCGCCACGCCTAACTTCCTGACTGTTTCGAACATGATGGTGTTGCTTCTGAACGGCGCGGTCATCGGCTTCCTTTGCCTGGGACAATCCTTTGTCCTGCTGACCGGGGGTATCGACCTCTCCTGCGGCTCCATCGTGGCGATGACCTGCGTGGTTGCAGCTTTGCTGATGGAGAAATTTGGCATTCCGTGGCAGCTTGCCGTACCCATCGTTTTGGCGGTGGGTGCGCTGAGTGGGCTGGTAAATGGTCTGATAATCGAACGCACCGGCGTGCCGCCATTCATTGTCACTTTTGCGATGATGGGGGTTGCGGCATCCATACCACAAATTATCACCGGCGCCGAATCGATACGCGTGACGCAAATTGGTTACAGCCTCATCGGTCAGTCAAAACCGCTGGGTATTCCGTTCCCTGTCATAGCGCTGCTGCTGGCCATTGTTATTGGTGTCATCTTCCTGCGCCGCACCATCACCGGGACTCACATCTATGCGGTAGGCGGTAACGCAGATGCTGCACGCTTATCGGGGATCAGCATTCCACGCATCACCCTGTTGGTGTATGCAATTTCCGGGCTTTGTGCGGCATGCGGCGGCCTGATTTATGGATCGCGTCTGATGACAGGCTATCCGACGGCGGGCCGTGGTGACGAACTGTTCTTCTCAATAGCGGGTGCGGTGGTAGGTGGCGTCAGTCTGTTTGGCGGCACTGGCAGCCTTATCGGCGCGATGATTGGCGCCATGCTTATTGCCTCAATATCGAATCTGATGAACGTGCTGAACGTCAGTGCCTACTGGCAGCCGCTGGTCATCGGCCTGATCATCCTGTTCGGCGTCACTTTCGATACCTTACGTACCTCGAAAAAAATCGTGATCCCCTGGCTCAAAGTCAGGAAGTCACGCAAAACACAACAATAACGCTTCTTAAACCCTGACCTACATATATCCAGGAGATAAACATGAAACTCCGTACCACAATCACCGCAGGTGCAGCGATAGTCGCACTGTCCTGCATGCTCGCCGGCTGTAACCGTGAGGATACTGAAAGCACCGTGGGTGCCGGCAAAAAAACATTGGGCGTTACGCTGCCGAACCTCACCAACCCTTATTACGTTGCCATGAAAAAAAGCTTTGAAGACAATGCAGCGGCACAGGGCTTGAACGTAAAAATTTCGATTGCTGATAATGACGATGCCAAGCAACTTTCGCAGGTGCAGAACTTCATTGAACAGAAGGTGGATGCGGTCGCAGTGAACTGCGTCTCCTCAGGCCCGTGCGTGTCGATCATAAACCAGCTTAATCAGGCAAAAATTCCGGCGTTTGCCATCAACATCCTTCCGGATACCGAGGGGATGAAGCAGCAAAACGTCACGCTGGTTCAAGGTGTTCAGACCGATCAGCGTGAAGGCGGCAAGCTCATTGGCCAGCAGTTGTTGAAAGACATTGGTGAAAATGGCACGGCGACAGTGGGTATCGTGGGAGAACCAACATCCATTGCCGCAAATGCACGTGATGAAGGCTTCAAGGAAGCCGTGGCATCCAACAAAAACATTAAGTTCGTCGCGCTGGTCAATGGCAAAGTAGAAGAAACAACCTCCCTGAAAGTCACCACTGAAATGCTGCAGGGCAGGCCAGAAATTAACGTCGTGTACTCAGACACCGAACCTTCCGCGCTCGGGTCACTGGCGGCAATCCAGCAACTGGGGGTCAGTGACAAAGTGAAGCTGTATGCGTTTGTGGATAAAGAAGGCGTCAAAGCCGTTCAGAACAACAGCATATTGAAAGCCGGTGCGATTCAGGAGCCGGTTAAACTGGCTCAGTTGCTGGTTGAAAATGCCAAGAAGAGTCTGAACGGTGAACAGGTTCCAGCCATGATCAACAACCCACCGCTGCTGGTCACCAAAGACAACGCAGCATCGGTAATGGGTTCAGCATACTGACTTAAGTGAAAGGCGAAGAATGATGAATTATGTGGCGAAGCAGGTCAAAATCGGTTTTTCGGGTGTGCAGGTTCTCCACGGTGTGGATTTCAGCGTAAAGCCTGGCGAGATCCACGGCCTCTTTGGCCATAATGGGGCGGGTAAATCAACGCTACTGAAAATCCTGGCGGGCGTTAACACGCAGGATAGTGGAGAGCTGATGATCGGCGAAACGCCGGTGCACCTTGCTTCGCCACGGGATGCACTCAACAAAGGTATTGCTTGTGTGTATCAGGAACTCCGTCTCATTCCCGGCATGAGCGTCTGGCAAAACCTTTTTCTCGGACGTGAATGTCGTAAAGGCAGTGGCTTTATAGATGATGCAAGTATGATCGCGCATACCGAGAAAGTACTAAATGATTACCATCTGAGTTTCAGCGCTACCGCGCTGGTCAAAAATCTGTCACATCCTGAAAAGCAGATGCTGGAAGTGGTTTCTAACCTTGATCGCGACGCCCGTTTTCTTTTCCTCGATGAACCGACGACCGCGCTGGAAGGTGCGCAGGCAGAAGAACTGCTGCAGGCAGTACAACGTATCGCACGCGAAAAGCAGATTGGCGTAGTGCTGGTCTCTCATAAATTAGACGAAGTGTTGGGTGTTTGTGATGAAGCAACCGTCATGTGCGGCGGCCGAGTGATTTATAACGAAGGCAAAAAGACGCTGAGCAAAAGCGCCATCATTGACGCTATTGTGGGCGATGCAAATGCTTATCAGGCGCCGTCTAACAGCCGTAGTCTGATCCGCGGCGCGATGGGCAAACCCTGGCTCTCGGTCACAAACCTGCAGACTGATCGCCTGAAAGGCATCAACCTTGAGGCATATCGCGGGGAAATTTTGGGTATATACGGGCTGGCCGGCGCAGGCCGAACGCGCTTGTGCCAGACGCTGTTTGGGTTGGAAACCGTTACCGGTGGTGACATCCGGCTGGGTCACAAAGAATACCATCCTTCTTCACCGGCAAAAGCCATTGATAAGGGGATTGCTTACCTGACAGAAGAACGTAAAAAAGATGGCTTCATTCCTCAGATGTCGAGTTATGCCAACGCCATGCTGCCGGTTCTGAAAAAATTCCGTTCTGGCGGATTTGTCAGTCACAGCGCTGCGCAGCAGGCCGCCGCTGAGTTGCTAAGCAAGATGAATACGCTGGGAACGCTGAGCGGACCGATTAAATCGCTTTCCGGCGGCAATCAGCAAAAAGTTCTGCTCGCCAGGGTCATTGCGCAAAACGCCAATCTGGTATTGCTGGATGAGCCGACCAAAGGCGTCGACATTGGGGCAAAAGCGGATATTTATCGCATCATCCATCAGTTGGCAGATAAAGGCTGCTGCGTCATCGTGGTATCGAGTGAGGAAGAGGAATTGCTGGACGTGGCAGATACCATTACGGTGTTCCGACAGGGTAAATGCGATGGTGTGATCATTCCTGCACGCGACCTTAAACCCGCAGATCTTCGCAAAGCCGCATGGGAGCATGCTGAAGCCCAGGCTTAGAGCACTCATTCCGAACAGAACGCATCCAACGGCCAGCTAAGCTGGCCGTTTTTGTTTCAGCATTTGATTAACGTTATAGCTGCCCTCCTGCAGAAGACCCAAACAAATTGCATCAAGTGAGTTACCCCGCATAAAGGCTCTGAGCGCTGGCGCAAAATGAGTGGAAAAATTGTGCAATCTGTCATTGGCATATTTGCAACAGGGCAGATATTAAGTTGTGCAAAGTGGCTATACGGCATAGCGCAGCAGGGGCAAGAGAAATGGCAGACTTTTACATCTCGGGTGTACGCAGAGACAATGCAGGGCAACACATTCAGTACGTTAAAATCATCAAAGCCGGTAATGGGGAGAAGGACGCATCAATTAACTCGCGTCAGTTTGTCGCTGAGTTGATAAATGCCGGTAAGACAAGCTTTCAAACAATTAACTACGTGAATGACAAGTGGGTTTATGGGGCAATGGTTCATGTTATTGATGGGATTTATCTCACGACTGATCCTAATGATACCAAATGCGATGACCTGGGTAATTTGCCCACTTTTTAATTATGCGATGTTATAAGCGAATGAGCGCTTCCAGCGAAGCGCTCAGTGTCATTACTCAAAATCAGCGTGTCGTTTAAACATGGTTTCACTGGTTTCACGCAGTTGGTCCATGAGTTCAAGCACGATGGCATCGTAGGTGATAAAGCAGAGTTGCTCGAAAGAGGAACCCATTGGCTGCGAAAACTGGCCCAGAGTGCGATCGTTTTCAGTTTTGACCGTTCCCGGTAATACCAGCACGCAGTTGGCCAACTGGCCAATCGCAGAGTCTTTTTTCATGGTGACCAGCGCCACGTCGACACCACACTCAACGGCTTTCTGCGCAAGGCTCTTGAGACTGCCTGTTTCGCCACTGCCTGAACCAATAATTAACAAATCACCCGCTTTCGTATGAGGTGATGAAATTTCCCCAACTACGCTGACCGAGAAGCCTAAATGCAATAAACGGTTAGCGAACGCGCGGATGGCAATACCGCTGCGCCCTGCACCTTGCAGGAAAATATGCTTCGCATTGCGGATCTTTCCGATAAAATGCTGTGCCTGATCATTGTCGATATTGAGCGCGTTTTGTTCTAGTTCCCTGAGAATACTGACAGTATTTTCTTGAACACCCATTTTCTTTTCCTCCGGTCAGGCAATTGTACGGCCACCATCCATGAGGATCGTCTGTCCCTGGATGTAAGAATTTGACTTATCAGCAAGGAAGATGGCCAGGTTTGCGACATCATCGATTGTGCCCAGACGACGAACCGGAATTTTCTCCAGTACTGCGTCTAAATCTGCCTGCGTCGGGTAATTAACACGCATCATTTCGCCGGTGTCGATAAGACGCGGCGCGATAGCGTTGACGTTAACACCTTTTGGACCCAACTCCTTCGCCAGACCACGAATAAGACCTTCCCCCCCCGCTTTACTGGCCGGATAGCTCACCCCCCCGCCAGTACCTGACAGCGCAGAACCGGAGGAGATGTAAACGATTGAACCCTGGTTAGTTAAGAAGTCATCGTAAAATGCTTTGACCGTATTGAATAAACCCGTCAGGTTGATTGAGAGTGTTTTGTTCCACTCTTCGAAAGTAATGTCTTTGACTTTATTGGCAAAAGCGACACCTGCGTTCAAAACCAGAATGTCGATACGGCCATAAGTTTCGATAACTTTTCTGCGCACTTCAGCCAGTGCCTGCGGATCAGAGACGTCCGTTTTGACAAAGAGCGATTTAACATTGCCAAAGGTCAGTTCTTGCGCAGTTTTGATGCCATTAGCCTCGTTATAATCGACAATGACGGTATGCGCACCGCGTTCGGCGAATTGTTTTGCAATTCCTTTACCAATCCCATGCGCACCACCGGTAATTAGCGCAACTTTACCTTCAAAATGACTCATCGGTTGTTCTCCTGAATCTTTGTACTTAACGTGAGAGGAATCCCCCACGTCTGCGGTCTACATAATGATTACGCGCTCAATTAAGAGCGCGTGAATGTATGTTGGATACTTAATGCATGACAGACTTTAATGCCTGATAGCTTGCTTTAGGGTTGTCATTAAATAATGCGCCACCGACAACAATTAAATCAGCACCCGCCTCCTGTACTTTTTTCGCTATTTCCAGATTAACGCCACCGTCGACTTCAATTTGAATGTGTCGGCCAGCAATCATTTCTCTGGTTTTCCTGATTTTCTCGAGGCTTTTCTCGATGAAAGTCTGCCCGGGTTGCCCCGGGTTAATGGTCATAATCAGGATGTAATCAATATCGTCCAACAAATATTCCAGAACACTTTCAGGCGTACCCGGATTGATGACCACACCGGCTTTTCGCCCGGCCTTTTTTATTTTCTGTAAAATAAAATGCACATGCGGCGTTGATTCATAATGCACTGAGATCATTTCTGCGCCAGTATTGATAACATCATCAATATGTCTTTCAGGATTAGCCAGCATCATGTGTACGTCGAAAGTCATTTTGCTGGCTTTTTTCATTGCAGAAATTTGATTCGGCCCAAAGGCAATATTATTTACGAAGGTTCCATCCATTAAATCAACATGCAATATTTCAGTGTTCTCTTCTTCTAAAAAACGGAGCTCATCTTGCAGACTTAAGATATTCGCGCCAAAAATTGATGGTAAAATCTGTGCCATGGTAAGCAAACCTCATTTTTAAAATCAATGGAATACAGTGCTCAACCAATACGTCAATACTTCCCACGGGCCAGTCAGTACAAAGTCAGTACCCTGCCCCTGCAAGCCGACGCCTGCGCCATGCAGGAATTGGGTTGCACCCGGAGCCACATACCCTCCTAAATACATCACGACAATACTGAACAGTAAGGTTGAAATAATTGAGCGGATGACGTTTCCGTTGCTGGCCATTACGGTCATGGTTGTCATATAGATGATTGACATCAGAACGCCGATGGGGAAAATCATGATCCCCGGTAAAATCAGTGCGCAAAGCATGGTCAACGGAATGGTGATAACGGTGACGGTGATGGTCGCTGGGTCGCCCAGTGCCAGGGCACAATCCATACCGATGTTCAGTTCGGCGTCTTTACCCATCTGCTTTTGCATAATCTCTTTGGCACTTTTCCCAATTGGAGACAGTCCTTCCATCAGGACACCCACCACTTTAGGCAGGAGCACCATTACCGCAGCCACCCCCATTGCCATCGGGACAATAGTGGTCACAGGCTGTTTCGTCAGCAGTCCAAGCAGACAACCTACAATGACACCGATGATAGCGGGTTCACCAAACACACCCAGACGTTTCTGTACGCTCTCCAAATCAACGTCGAGCTTGTTCAGGCCGGGGATCAGGTCGATAATTTTATTGACCAGCAGTGCAAAAGGTAATGTCCAGCCTATATGGATCATGGTGGTACAGGTCGTCCCTTCCAGGCCATAATATTTCTGCCAACGGGGAGCAATTAAATCGCCAATAAACAGAGCGATAACGCTAAGTGCGACTGCCACGCCAAAACCGATAAAGAAGCTGTCAAACACGAAATAGGCCAGCGCGCCGGGAACCAGGAAGTGCATATAATTCCAGATATCAACGTTCAGCGTTTTGGTTAATTTAAGCCGAACAAGTAGCAAATTAAGAATAATACCCACTGGAACAACTAAAGCGGCAAAGGGTGCCACCCATGCGGCCGCGCCCACCGCAGGCCATCCGATATCAGCCACAGTGAATCCGCTTCCCAGTTTTGAATAGTAGGCAATTGCCGGCTGCAGGGATGTACTCAACAGATTAACAACCAAACCTAAACCAATAAAACCGATACCCACGGTGATACCAGACTTAATGGCAGCACCGACTTTCATGCGGAAAACCAAACCCAAAATGAAGATGACAAGTGGTAGGATTGCCGTTGCCCCCATGCTTGTTATCGTTAGCATTATGTTTTTTAACATGTCCATCTTGTCATCCCCTGTGTTTTCTTATTAGTTTTTAGCCAGCTCTGTTAATAAATCCCCTAGTTTTTTTCGTAACACAGCTTCATTAATCCCGGTGATAAACCCGGCCACACTCATATGCGGTTTTCCGATATCACCTTTGTAGTTATTCGTGGTTAAAATCACATCAGCATTCTGTAATTCAGAAGGAAGTTCTGACATGCTGCATTTATTTATTTTGAACTGAGTAATGCCATATTCTGTACACACGGATTTCACTTCATCAGCAGCGATAGTTGACGTTGCGACACCGCTCCCGCAGGCTACGAGGATATTAATCATCATTATGCTCCTGAACTCTTATTGCATGACGGTGGAAATAAAAAGTGCCTGCGCTTTCTCGGAAGGAAGCTCAAGTAAATTTTGATAAAAGTCTTCCATTTGAAGATTACTAAAAAGGGCCTTCAGCAGTTGCAACTGATTAGCCGGATCGGTAACGACCAAATTGATAATGAGTTTGACCCACAATTTATCGTCGCCATCAGCCTGATCAACCTGAACCGGTTCAGGTAAGCGAATAATATAAATCGACGGGCTGTTGGCCTGGTTGCTGTCGCAATGTGGGATCGCCACAGAATAACCATCAAGCAAAATACCGGTTGGATACATGGCTTCGCGTTCGCGCAGTGCTGCCAGATAGGTCTTTTTCACTATCCCTTCTGAATACAGCTTTTCATGGATGTGCTGCAGCACCTCATCGTAATTTTTGAATGCTGCACCATCTGCAACATTAATAGCGACTGTACTCACCTTTTCACCTCGCTTTTTTGCTCATTAGAGCAAACACAATCGATCACATGAGCATTTATAGCATGCCAATTTTCCGCGCAAACAGAAAACATGCAAAAGTTATAAGCTGATCACAAAATAAATGCATAAGTGCACGCAAATAATTGCTCATATGAGCAACATCGAGTAATTCATCTTTTAGATCAATCAAGTCAACCGGAGAGGGGAAGTAAAATTTTTATTATAAATCAGACGGATAATAGATTTTTTGAAGGATTATATATGCGAACTGACCTATGTCAGAGGATTTGGCCATGCTCTGATCTAAGTCATGAGGGTTTACTGAATGACTGATAGCAGTGCCTAATGCATGCCTGAGAGGAAGGTGATCAAGGGCGCGGGCTACGCCCCTGTTGCTGATGTTCCGGGATCTATTTCAATCAGGAATTGACAAGCTTCACCGCAGTATCGAAGTCAGTGATTAACACATCTAAAAGGCCTGACTTGAGGGAAGCGACGATGCCTTCATACTTCTGTTCTCCCCCCGCCACACCAATCACGGTTTTCGTGTTACGCAATTGTTCGGTTGAAATACCAAACCCAAGACGGCTCATCGGGCTATCAAGGATCTCGCCTTTACTGTTAACGAGAGTAATGCAGACATCCGCAGCGATATCTTTCTCAAACAGATTTTTTTGCCACGACTCGGGAAAAATATCACACAAACTGGATGAGCCCGTTTTCCAGGCGCCAATACCGGTGATGACAACATCCAGCTGAGAATAATATTGTTGGGTATCCACCACAGCCGGATCACTGGCCAGTTTTTGGGCCAGGCTTTCATCATCCACCCACATCGGCACATACATAGGATGAGCCTTGCCCTGAGAGATAGTCGACAGTCTGTGGATAAGGTCGATCGGACCCTGGCTAAATTCAATGCCGGGATGAACGCCAGATAGCTGAACAACATCTAATGCCGGCAAGCTGGTGAGTTGACTCACTGTGCTGGATAAAACGCGTCCCCAGGCAATACCAACCTTCATTCCCTCAGCGAGATTATTGTTGAGATAACTTGCAGTGATACCCCCCAGCTTCTCATTCAGTTCTTCCTGATTGGACCAGGATTCTGACACGGAAAGCACGATTGCCTTCTGCAGACCATACTTTCCGCAGAGATTAAGTGCGATCTCTTCGTCAAGCAGTTGCTGCTTTGGAAAGAGAAACTTCACATACTCTTCCTTTATTGCCTCATCGATAAGACGCGCCGCTTTAAATCTCGAAATCTCGAGTTCTTCAGCAATCTCAGTTTTGGTCTTCATCTCAACAAAGTAACGTCGGACGACGAGAGAATAGATATAGCGGGGATCGTAACCTGACCAGCGGCTGTTTTTTATACGTTTAGGCATAGAGCATTCCATCTTCATCCAAAGACAATATCAGCTGAGTTAAACTGTTACCCCTGCAATTTACTCATAAGAGTACACTTTTACCTGCTCTTTTGACATGAGCAAATGAGTCTTATCTTTTGGCGGTGTGATAGCTGACACATCTGATGATAATGGGTGAAGAGAGCAGAGTTTTTTAGACGGTGGCAAGGCTTTACATTATGTGCTCTCAATCA
This sequence comes from Enterobacter sp. ECC_219_Taxon_10, assembly GCF_058354905.1. Taxonomy (NCBI): domain Bacteria; kingdom Pseudomonadati; phylum Pseudomonadota; class Gammaproteobacteria; order Enterobacterales; family Enterobacteriaceae; genus Enterobacter; species Enterobacter sp. ECC_219_Taxon_10. The sequence goes on from NZ_CM178005.1 coordinate 3,079,455, forward strand.
GTGACGCTGTGGCCTGTGATTTCTGTTTTTTGGCGTGAAACGGGTTACATTGCTCATGTGTTCCTCGCAGATAAAAATGCCCATCTGGTGTGGCCTGAGTTCCACCGGGACAACCATTCATCCCAGATTTTCCGTTTTTTCCATTAAGACCAGCCCCACCGTTTTGATTACCGATTACCACGGATCCCCCTTTTCCTCCAGTTCCGCCTTTCCCGCCTTCACCTCCCTGACAGGCAAACGCTATAACGGAAAATCCCGTTAAAAAAAGATAAGAAAACAATTGAGCTCTGTTCATGTCTTTTCTCCAGGTTGCATCGGGTTTCGTTAGTTAGGGTAGCTGATTTACATTTCAATCCGTTCACTTTGCGCTGCGCCATTCTAAAGCAGTACAAAACACATAGCGAAAAGATCTGATAGCCACATAAGCACAAGATAAAAATAGGATTTTAAGGGGTGTACTCATAAAATCCCCACATCCATGTGTGAATTTACCCATTTCGCAGCCAGTGACTCAGAAACTATTTACACGCTATAAGATTGGCCATCTGTTCATGGTCCGGCAGACCGACGATCTGTTGAAGCATGTTGGCGTGGTTAAGATAATAAATTGCTGGCGTACCGCTTGCCCCCACATCTTCCATCAATTTCTGGTTGTATTGGATCTGCGAGAAAATCGGCTGCGGCGTTTTCTCCAAAAGTGCAGGCTTGTTTTTGCCACCCGACAACTCGAAATCCTGCCAGACCTTCGCGGGGTTTTCAGAAGACAATATCGCAGCCGCGTAACGGCCACTGTCGGGCTGCATGACACCCACTAACTGCGTTTTCAAAGCGATTGTATTGTCCTTAATATAGGGCTGCACTTCCTGTCTGAATTTTGTACAGTAAGGACAAAAAGGATCGGCAAACACGACAATCTGACAATTTGCATTATTGCTGCCTTCCGTGATACCGGCAGCTTTGGACAGTGTTTTCCACATCTCGCGGCCAGCAGGGATGTAAATCTCCTCTTTTATGACCTGTTCGCTGAGGTTACTTCCATTCTCATCGTACATATAACCTGATATGGCATGTTTTTTATCGGGGGTCAGATAAATTGTCACCCCCGTTCCCTGATATTTTCCCAACCAGCCCTGAACCCCACCGGGAGCCGTGAAGGGTTTGATTATTTCTATACCTTGTTTTTCCAACTGCTTGATCGGTGCGGGAAGCGCTGCGGGCGTTGCTGCCTGAACCTGCGAGCCGATAAGTGCAGCAGATAACGCGAGGATGTATTTGTTCATTCTTATCTCAATATAATACGTACTCATTACGGGCCGTTGTTTAACAAACCTCCAGCCCTCCCGTCACGTGCTAAATGGCACTACTCACCATTATCTCATCGTGACAAATTCTTCTGCCGCAGTTGGGTGAATTGCCACGGTATTGTCGAAGTCTCTCTTCGTTGCTCCCATTTTCAGCGCAACAGCAAAGCCTTGCAGTATTTCATCCATGCCTAAACCGATACCGTGGATACCGACGATTTTCTCTTCCAACCCCACACATACCAGCTTCATGCGGGATGGCTGGCGATGACGCGTCACGCCGGTGTACATGGCGGTAAAAGATGACTGATAAACTTTCACCTGATCATCACCATATTCCTCACGCGCCTGGGGTTCAGTCAGGCCAACGGTACCTATTGTTGGGTGGCTAAAGACGACTGTGGGGATATTGTTGTAATCCAGATACTCATCCGGCTTGTTGTTAAACAAGCGTTCTGAAAGGCGACGGCCCGCAGCAACAGCTGCCGGTGTTAACTCAACCGCACCGGTATTATCACCCACCGCGTAAACACCCGGCACGTTGGTATTCTGATATTTATCAACTTTGACGTACCCTTTTTCATCGAGTTCAACACCCGCCATCTCAACGTTCAACTTGTCATTGGCTGGCTCACGGCCAATCGCCCAGATCAAACAGTCAACCGTTTGTTCACGACCATCTTCCAGCTTCAGTGTCAGGCTGCCGTCCTGGTTTTTGACCACTGCAGTGGGGATCGCTTGGGTGTGCAACGTTGGGCCTTCGACGTTCATGACTTCAACCAGTGTTTCTGTGAGCAACGGGTCAAAACTGCGCAAAGGCGCATGCTTACGTACGAACAAATGGGTTTTTGACCCCAATGCATTGAGAACACCTGCCAGTTCAACAGCAATGTAGCCTGCACCAACAACTGCAGTGCGCTCCGGTAGCGCCTCAAGCGCAAAAAAACCATCTGAATCAATTCCGTATTCCGCTCCCGGAATAGAGGAATGGCTAGGGCGACCACCGGTGGCTATCAATATATGGTCAGCGGTAATCGTTTCCCCGTTGACCTCCACCGTATGCGCGTCCACAAACCGGGCAAAACCTTTGATGACATCTACCTTGTTTTTACCTAACACATTTTCGTATGAAGTATGAATACGATCGATATAGGCACTGCGGTTTTTTAGCAAGTTAGCCCAGTCAAGGCGGTTTAATGTGGTATCGAAGCCATAGTCTGGGCCATAAAGATGAATGGCCTCTGCGATTTGCGCAGCGTGCCACATTATTTTTTTCGGTACACACCCCACATTGACGCAAGTCCCGCCCAACTCCCGCGCTTCAATCAAAGCGCATTTCTGCTCATACATCGCCGCACGGTTGATTGAGGCGATACCACCGCTACCACCACCAATCGCGATATAGTCATAGTGTTTCGTCATTTTGTTCTCCAGGCAGCATCGCTGCGGTCATCGTTCAGGTAGCATCGCCAGAACTCGCACTCAATGCCTTGCTTATGCGGTTGAGCCCCTCAGCAAGCATAGCGCGTGGACAAGCCAGATTAAGGCGGATGTGCCCGTCGCCGTTACTGACAAACATTTGCCCCCCTTCAAGCAATACACCCGCATGTCTGGCAAAAAAGAGGGTTACCTCTTCCTGATTACTGACATCTACCAAACGAGAGATATCAATCCAGGCAAGATAAGTCCCTTCCGGAATGATAAAACGGGCCAGCGGATGATATGTCCCCAGGTAGTCCTGCAGAAAACGGAAGTTCTCGTCAATGTAGTGCCTGACCTGAGTCAACCACTCATCGCACTCGGACCAGGCGGCCTTGTTAGCCACCAGGCTCAGCGGAGAGATAAAATCATCATGCAGGCGAAGCCATTCGGCTCTCACTGAGGCATCAGGGATCATGATGTTTGCAAGCAGGTTACCCGCCAGGTTGAACGTTTTGCTGGTCGACATGCAGGTGATAATTTTATGATTTTCAGGAAAAATTGACGCGGCGGGGATATGCGTGACACCCGAGCGGGATAAATCACAGTGGATTTCATCAGAAATAACCCACACATCATGTTTAAGGCATAACGCTATCATTTTCTGCAACTCATCACGTCGCCAAACTCGCCCGGTGGGATTATGCGGGTTACAGAGAAAGAAGGCTTTAATTCGCTGCTGCTCATCGCTCAGGGCTTGTTCCATTGCCTCAAAATCTACCGCCCAGTGGCCTTCGTTATTTCTAAGCGGGCAATCGACGACGCGACGACCGCTATAGTCTCCGGCTTTTTTAAACGGTGCGTAAGAAGGGGTCAGGATGAGGATGCTGTCTTCTTCGTGGGTCAGTAACGGCACCAATCGGTTAAGCGCAGGGATAATACCAGGGGAGAAAACAATGCTTTCTTCCTGAAACCGATATCCGTAATTCCTTTCACACCAGGCCCCAAAAATCTCATAGTAATCCCTGTCATAAATGCGGGTGTAGCCAAGAATTTTTTTATCTAACCGGGAACGTATGGCTTCAAGCACCGGCTCGGGGGTGGAAAAAGCCATATCTGCTACCCAGAGGTTTATAAAACCATTGGCCGGTACTTCCGGCGCGGGGCCTTCATGGGCACCAAACATATATTCACGCCAGCCGTCGACGGTTAAGCTGTCTGTCCCTGCCCTGTCCACTGCTTCATCAAAATCGTATTTCATAGAGGTTACCCGATTAGTTTATCCAAAGAGGTCACAGCGTCACTGATTTTGCTAACGATTAGATATTCCTTTGCTTTAAAACCTAAAAAACCATTTGCAGAGTGATCAAGTCATGACTGGCACGTTGATATCAGTGCCGTATTTTCTGCCCCGGTGCCTTGATCACCAACATAATGCCCGCAAGGACTGCCAGCGTTGAAAATGCCATTCTGAGGCTCAGTGACTCGCCCAAAAATGTTACGCCTCCCAGCATCGCCAGACAGGGCACACTCAACTGAACCGTACTGGCTGCAACAGACTCAAGACGAGGTAAAAGTGAATACCACAGCACATAGGCTCCGGCAGAAGCACCCGCACCAGAGAGCACTGCCAGGAGAATTCCGATACCGTCGAAGTGCGCTCCCTGGCTAATGAACGGCGACAACACCAGGGCAAAAGGTACAGCAAGGATGAAATTTGCCGCAGTGGCCTGCGCTGCGCTGGGAGAGCGCTTTCCGCAGAGGGTATAAGCCGCCCAGGCAAGGCCTGAAAGCGCCATCAGAACAGCGCTGCCCAAGGGGGGCGTTTTGGCACCAGGTAAGAGAAGAGCAGCCATGCCGGCTACAGCCAGCCCAAGCCCCGTTGCTCTGGAAAAAGACAGCCTTTCCCCATGGAAAAGGCCATGGGCCACCATCGCCAGTTGCACAACGCCAAACAAGAGCAAAGCACCTGTTCCTGTATCCAAATGGATATAGGCAAGGGAGAAACACAGGGCGTAGGCCATAAGAAAGAACCCGCTTTTCAAGCTCCAGACGCCCTGCTTTTTCCCCTCACGTCTCAACAACAGTGGTAATAAGACCACCGCCCCGCTCATCAGGCGAAGGTCACTGAACGTCACCGGGTCAATATGTTCGCCTTTCAACGCAATCCGACAGAGCACAGAATTGGCTGCGAATGCCATCATTGCTATCACTATCTTGAATCCAACAGACCGCCCCATCAGCGTGACGCCTCAAAATTAACAAATTACGTGATAATCTATCAATTAGTAGGTAGGATGGCAATATCTACTTATGGCAGCCAGACACTAAAATGGTACGCCTTTTCAGGTCATGCATGGAGAATTGGCCTTTATCATTGCCAGATTTATGTGAAGCCTTAGCCCCCGTTACTAACAAAGGAGAACATATGCAAGATTTCAACGTACTGCTCGAAGCAGCATCAGATTATAACGAATTTGTTGGCAGCGGAGCAGAAGAAGACCGCAATGCATTACGGCATTTTGAGGGGCTTGCCAACGAGGCATTACCTGACGATGTCATTAGTAAGCTCTCGCAACTTCCGGGTTCGTACAGCATTCTGGTAGCTGCTGAAATGTGGTGCCCCGACTGCCATAAAAACTTGCCTGTAATCCATGCCATTGCCGCGTCAGCGCCGGCAATACGTCTGGGTATTATCACCCGCGACAAGGCTGAAGCCGTCTTTAAGGCACACTTTGGTGTCGATAAAGTCAAAATTCCGTTTGCCGTGGTACTGGATGAGAACGCGACTCCGCTGGGGCAGTTTATTGAACGACCTGAAAATGCTACCGGCAACAATGGAGAAGTGAGCGAGAGGTACAAAAACGGTGAGCTTCTGGTCGATACCGCCCGCGAAGTGACTTCAATTTTTCCAGGAAAATAAGAGAGCGTTAAAGTTAAATTAATTGAATCTCAACTTGAAGGTAATAAACCTGGAAGTTGAGCAATGCCAGGGAAATAATAAAAATAAACCATAGCAACAATGCCCTTAGCCCTGCATCTAAGCAGGGCTTTTTTCGCGTAAAGAAAGCATGCTACGCAGTTTTGTATGTGCAATCAAAATGCTACACCCGTTTATTCAGTGGCCAACGACAGCACCAGCAGCTTCGCGAAGCTTTACACGCCCTCTAAATGTAAGCAGAACTCCAGGCAACGATAATCCCGGCAACATATTCCGCATCCTGAGGATGCGTCAGAAGATGATCTGCTTCACCCAGTGAGATAAAGCTTTTGGGGTGTCTGGCGGCTTTAAAAATTTTCTCTGCCTGTTCAATCAGCACGGTATCATCATTGGGAGCATGAAAAATCAGCAGCGGCTTATTCATGGTAAATACCTTCTCCGCTATTTTATGCTCCTGAATGTTATCCAGCATTTGCTTTTTGAGCGTGAATACCCGGCCTGCAAGCTCTACCGGGAAAGCGCCATGGTTCCTGATATCTTCGATATTGTCTTTGAACAACCGCTGTACATGCGTCAATTCGCCTGGCGAACCTATGGTTACGACCGCTCTGGCTTCAGGCACTTTGGCTGCAATAGAGAGGATTGCCGAACCGCCAAGGCTGTGACCAATCAGCAGCGAAGGAGCCTCGTATTCCCGACGAAGATAATCGACCGCGCACAGCAGGTCAGAAATATTCGAGGAAAAATTGGTATTGGAAAAATCGCCTTCGCTGTTGCCTAACCCGGTGAAATCAAAGCGAAGCACCGCAATTGAATTTTCTGTCAGTTTCCTGGCAATGCGTGCAGCACCTTTCAGATCCTTCCCGCAGGTAAAGCAGTGCGCCAACAGGGCAAAGGCTTTTGGATTTTCTGGCAATTCAAGCAACCCGGCAAGTTCCTCACCTTCTGCATTTTTGAAGGTAAATTTCAATTTTTTCATTATGTTAACTTTAAGAATGGTTGAATTACAAGCAAGATGCCTATCAGCCGCCCCATCATGGGGCGGCTTTGCGAGGTTACGACGAGCTTATCTGCGAACGGCCATGATACCGGCATCGACATCCCAGATTGCGCCAGTCACCCAAGAGGCTTTGTCGGACAACAGGAAGAAGATGGTATTGGCCACATCTTCCGGCGTGCCGACACGCCCCAGCGGATGGAAAGCGTTCAGCGATTGCATTGCGCCGGCAATGTCTTCTTTCGCCATGAAGCCTTCATAAATCGGGGTATGCACGATCCCTGGCGAGACCGCGTTCACGCGGATACCCGCACTGGCCAGCTCAATGGCCAGGTTGCGTGTCAAGGCGTGGAGACCGGCTTTGGCCATGGAGTACGCGGAAGCCGGTGAGTCGCCGAGTGCGGCTTGCGCGCCAATGGAGCCCACGTTCACAATCGCCCCTTCACGGCCGTCGGCCAGCATGTTCTTCACCACGTCCTGCGTGATGAAGAAGGTTGCCCGGTTCAACATCAGGTACATGTCGTAATCGGCTTCCAAATGCTCGGTAAAGCCTTTCGGCATGAAGATCCCGGCCGCATTGACCATCAGGCTAATATCGCGATGATTAGCATTAATCTCCTGACGAATGGCGTTCATGCCCTCTTCGGTCATCAGGTTTGCCGCAATCACGGACACGGAACCCAGTGGGCTCAGCTCTTTCTGAACCGCTTCTGCCTTGTCTTTTTTGTTGCCCGTCAGTACCACGCTGCCACCGGCTTTCAGCACCATACGCGCCGTTTCCAGACCCATGCCGCTGGTGCCACCCACGACAAGCATTTTTTTGCCTTTAAAGTAATCGCTCATTTTGAACTCCGTTATTTGCAGGGTAGATTTGCCGGCAGTCATGCAGCCGGCTCGTTCAGGTTTCAGATGCTGCAACCGTCAGCGCCGCAGGTCTGGCCGTCGGTTTTTGCCAATTCGGCCGCTTTTTCTTCCCAGACTTGCTTCAACGCGTTCAGGAAGTTGTCCGCAGATTGCGCGCCGCTGATGGCATATTTTTCATTGAGCAGGAACAGCGGGACACCGCTGACCCCGATCGACCGGGCATGGGCTTCATCTTCAGCCACCGATGCACGGAAAGCCTCATTGGCAAGGGCACTTTCAGCGTCGGCTCTGGACATGCCCACTTCTGTAGCTAACGCAATGAGCTCCTGCGGATCGAAAATGGAACGCCCCTCAGTCACACTGGCCCGATAAAACCGTTCTGCCATGGCGTCGCCCATATTGGCGTGACGTGCAGCCGCGAGCAGCGTATGGGCATCTTCGGTATCGCCAAAGAGCATGGTGTCAAAGTTATACTGGAGCCCTTCTGCCTTCCCGGCCGTGCCCACCTGATTCATCATCAGTTCCGCCCCATGTTCCCCGCCAAACTTCTTGTAAAGGGCTTTGCGGAACGGCACGGCAGGCCGGTCGCCGGAAATACGGAAACTGTGGTGGCGGACCACGACCTGTTCCTTGTGTTCAAAGGCGGCAAGGCCCTGTTCGAAACGCTTTTTGGCAATCCAACACCAGGGGCAGACCAGATCTGACCAGATATCTATCGTAATAATCGGCTTAAGGGTTTGCATATTGGCTCCTGAATACCCCATTAATGTCGTCTGGCGGTGCCTCTTTATGTGAGCACCGCAAATACCACCAGCTACGTGGCGTTAGTTGGCTTCCCAGGCGGGATAATCGGTGTAGCCTTTTTCCGGCGACCCCGTCACGCCGTAATACGTCGTGCGATCGCTTTCAGCCAGCGGCCAGCCGTTCTGCATTCTTTCGACCAGATCAGGGTTGGCGATGTACGGCACGCCAAACGCAACAAGATCCAGTTCGTCTGCCTCAAGTGCGGTTTCGGCAATCTCGCGGGTGAAGCCGCCGGCGGCAATAACGGTGCCCCCCAGAGTTTTACGGAACGCGGCTTTGAAACCGGCAGGTACCGGTGCCTGGGTATAAACAGGTTGATAATAGAGGTGCACATAAGCCAGCTCACGTTGGCCGAGGGCCGCAGCGATACTGGCCCAAATCTCTTCTTCACCTTCATAAGGCGCCAGGTCGTAAATCCGCCCGAACGGTGAAATGCGCAAGCCCACCTTATTGCTACCAATAGCCGCAGAGATGGCATCAACCGTTTCCAGCAGGAACCGCTGACGGTTTTCCACAGAGCCACCGTATTCATCAGTGCGAGGGTTCAGTTCACTGCTGAGGAACTGGTCGAAAATGAAGCCGTTCGCCGCCATGATTTCCACGCCGTCAAACCCGGCCTCCATTGCCAGACGCGCTGAATGGACAAAGTCAGCGGTAACGCGTCGAACTTCTGCGGTTTCCAGTGCACGCGGCTGGCTTGGAACGACAGGTCCCGGTTCGCCAGACTCGGTCAGTGCAAAGACGGTGGTGTTAACCGCTTGTACGGTACCGGCGGAAACTGGCGCGATGTTGCCCGGCTGAATTGAGGTATGAGACATCCGGCCCACATGCCACAACTGAGCAAAAATACGGCCGCCCTTCGCATGTACCGCATCGGTCACTTTGCGCCAGCCCTGAACGTGTGCAGCGTTGTAGATCCCCGGGGTATACAGATAGCCGCGCCCTTCTTCAGAAACAGGCATGCCTTCGGTGATAAGCAGCCCCGCAGAGGCGCGCTGGGCGTAGTAAAGTGCAACGACGTCATCCGGCACGTCGTTCATTGTGCGGGTGCGGGTCATCGGGGCCATGACCACGCGGTTTTTTAACTGCATGCCTGACAGATTGTAGGGGGTGAACAACTTACTCATCGTATACCTCGCAAGGCGAAAGTGAGAAAAGCCCCGCTGGGGCCGGAGTTAATACTTAGCGGGCCGGGGAGCTGACGATCGCTTCCTGATGCCGGTTAAGCGTATGGCTGCACTATACCTACCTACTAGTTGATTGGTCAATAGGTAAAAGAACAAATCATGCTGTCCTTTTGTCACCGGAGACAGGCACAGGGAATGCTGTGTAAGGTGAGCTCCCGTCGGTGAGATGGTCGTCATCCTGTGAAATCAGGGAATTACAAATATCATTATTGGGCGTTATGGAGCTAAGACTGGCCGGTTCAGGGCGGCGAGGAGTCTTTCTCTCCCCTTATCATTGGGATATTAATCACCCCGATGGAGAAGAGTAAATGTCCAAACTTCACCTTACTGTTATCAGTACATTATGCCTGGCGTTGTCGAGCCAGGTCGCTTTTTCAGCCAGTTTTACGCTGACAAGTCATGAGCTTGAAAAAAACCGTTTCCCCGCGGCTCAGACCCTGAGTTCACCTTATGGATTTGGGTGCAGCGGTGGAAACCTTGCCCCCTCTTTTAACTGGAGTGGCGCGCCGGCAGGAACTCAAAGCTTCGCTCTCAAAATTTATGATAGGGATGCGCCGACAGGCCTCGGTTGGATCCACTGGCAGGTGGTGAATATTCCCTCATCTCTTCACTCGTTACCGGCTGGGATAACGGCGGATAACAAAAATCTCCCGCAAGGGGCTCTTCAGACCCGGACTGATTTCGGTATCCCGGGTTATGGCGGCCCTTGCCCGCCGAAGGGTGAAACGCACCGTTATGAGATCACGCTGACGGCACTTCGTGTCGACAAACTTCCGGGAATAACGGCGGACTCGACGCCCGCCCTGGTCGGCTTTATGGCAAAAGCGAACTCACTGGGCGAAGCGCATCTTCAGATTACGCAGGGCCGCTAACCGCAGCCAGGTTGCCGATAGCCTGGCCGGAAACCCGGACCAGGCTGGGGCTGAATCCGAAGCGAGTTCGAAATCTGGCGGCGAACTTAGACGGATTTTCATAGCCGACTTCCAGGGATATGCGGGTGACTGAAAGATCGGTCACCTGCAAAAGTGTCAGGGCGCGGCACATGCGAATGTCAGTCACCAGATGGGTGAATGACGTATTTTCGGCATGCAGATGGCGTCTCAGGGTGGTGGCCGACATACCCAATTCAGCCGCCACCTGCGCAGTATTCCAGTCTTGTGATATGTCTGCTGCAACGAGTTTGCGGATTTTTATCGCCAGTCCGGTATGTTGTTTCAGCGCGAAGAAAATTCGGTATTCATCCAGCCAACTCAGCATCTCTTCCATACGCCTGGCCACGATACTTTCAGGTATGTTTTCAGTATCTGTAATGGCCTCCGCAGTGTGATAAAAGGCCTGGCGAAAACTGTTGCCTGGCTCTGCCATTTTATTTGCTTCGTTCATGCTCATACGTGGGGCATGCATGAAGCAGTAGTTTTGGACGAAATCGGCACAAAAACTCAGCCATGATGCTTCGTACGTACCCGTTAAAGGTGATGGTGTATTGATGATATCAAAAGAGTGCCCCTCCCCGATGACCACCGCGTCCCCCGCTTCCAGCGTTATCTCCTCTTGCGCCCAGCGGATTATTTTCCTGCCATGGCGGACCAGGATGATTGTGGGTTCATCTATAGTGATATGGCGCATCATCAGGGGCTGCGTATGCAGCACATGCGCTGTACTCCCCACATTAATACGACTGGATAATGTTCTTTCCATCATCGCCTTACGAAAAGGAATAGGCCTGCCCTGTAGGCCGACACTTTATGGATGGGCTTGCTTTTTTATAAAGTAGTCCCGATTTTACAATACGTCAGTTTTCTCATTCAGATGGAGTGAAATATCATAATCCTCAGCACGCCGTCCACATAAGATGACGCTTATCCATTGATAAAACATGGCATTATCTTCGCTTAAGCACCTTTCTATCGATGATAGCTTTTTATGTTAATTAAACAAACCAACTAGTAGGTAGAATTACTATCAAGTTACATCCTGCAGGAGTGAATGATGCGTGAATTAACCCTTTACAATGAAGATAATTTTAGAGAAATCGAGAGGCATGAAGGGGTTGCGGTGGTGCGCTTCTCTGCCCCCTGGTGCCCACCTTGTCAGATGAGCGAAGACATTTTTAACCATTTTGCCGAGCAGATAGAAAGCGACGTCAAAGTCGGCAAAGTGAATGTGGATCTGGCACCGGTACTGACCACCAAATATGAAATTTGGGGACTGCCTTCCGTACTCATGTTCAAGGATGGGCAGTTGGTCCAGCGTATACCGGGTGTTAAATCGGCAGGGTTTTATCAGCAAGCATTGTCAGAGCTGAAAAAAGGGCAGTGATGCCATTTTATCTATGTTTAAAAAAGTCTCTTAGCGGTCTGATGCATCATCGGCAAGCGGTTACCCCTCGTTCAGAGTGATAACCGCTTTGTTATAAAATAACCGACCAGTCTGCTTAGCGTTATTTATTGCGTTGGAAGGCCGGCATCAACGCTTTGTTATGTTCGATCACTTCATCCAATGCATTTTCAAGCAGTTGACCGCTTTTGACTAGGGGATTAATAACCAAGGCACGCCATGCCGTATACCGATTACCACTGATGGCTGCCTCAATGGTCAATTGCTCAAAGCTTTTCATCAGTTGAATCAGACGAAGTACATCTTCCGGGAAAGGTTCGACATTCAGTGGTATAGGTCCTGAACGGGTGATCATTGAACTGACCTCAACCGCACAGTCATCCGGCAGGCCCGCAATCGCACCATCGTTTCGCGTATTGACATGCATGATGATGCGTTTGTCGTTATATATTGCGCTCATCAATTCACATGCCGCATCCGAATAGTACTGCCCTCCCCGACCTTCCAGCGCTTTCGGTTTCTCGGCGAGTTCCGGGTTTCGATAAATTTCGAATAGTTCTCTTTCGAGCTCCTTTACGATCTCACCACGAGTCCCTTCCCCTTGTGCTTCGCCAAGCTCCTGACGGTACATGTCGTCGCTCATGTAGTAATAACGCAGGTAGGGGCAAGGTATCATTCCCATATTCGCCAACAACCGATCCGGCCATTTGAAAGGAGGAATATTTTTAGGCACCAAAGGATCATTCCCCTCTGAAATCAGCTCAATAACCTGAGGCAGCTTATCCTTACCTTCATGAAAAATATGGCGCGCAAAAATGAAGTGATTAAGTCCCGCGACCTGCATGATAAATTCATTGATGTCACTGACACCTAAAGCACTGGCAATACCTTTTTGCATGATAACAGGCACATTGCACAGCCCTACGGTTTTGACTTTGCTGTATTTCAGTATCGCTTCAGTGACCATTCCCGACGGGTTGGTAAAGTTCAGCAACCAGGCATCCGGGCACAGTTGTTCCATTTCTTTCGCTATAGCCAATGCAATCGGGATAGTGCGGCATGCATTGGCAAACCCACCCAGCCCATTGGTTTCCTGACCGATCATGTCGTATTTCAGCGATATCCTTTCGTCGCTGATCCGTGCTTCCAGGCAGCCGGCCCTGAACTGAGAACAAACAAAATCGGCACCGAGCAGTGCTTCTGTGCGGTCAAGGGTTTCATAAACCGGTATATCCAGCCCATTTTTTTCCAGCATCCGTCGGGTGAGGCCAGCAATGATCGCCATTTTTTCACGGCCATCCTCAATATCAACCAGCCATAACTCGCGGATCGGAAATTCATTTTGACGCTTGATAATGCCTTCCATCAGTTCAGGTGTGTAGCTTGAACCCGCTCCAATAACCACTAACTTAAGACCCTTCATTAGATATTCCCCTCATCGTTGTTGTCAGGACGTCTGTTGGGCCAATTAAAGAGGACAAGGGGCTTAGTGGACAAACGATCAATTCCGGGGTATGCATTACTGTAAATAATGCATAAGAAAAATTAAGAAGGAAAATGATGAATGCTCGCTCAACAGAACATACTGGCACTATTGCATACGTTTGAAACGGCAGCACTGCATATGAGCTTTACTAAGGCGGCGACTACCCTCAATCTGACGCAAGGGGCCGTTAGCCAACGCATTCGTTCTCTTGAATCCATGCTCGGATTCAGGCTATTTATCAGAATGACCAGAAAGCTTCAGTTGACCGATGAAGGGGAGCGTTTACTTGGCGTACTCGCGTTTTCACTTAAACGCATCAGTGATGAAATAGAAGATATTCGCGTGCAGGGGCTGAGAGGAACCTTGTCTGTCGGCCTTCCACCTACCTTCGCTTTTCTCTGGCTGATGCCGCGCTTACCGGTATTTACCGAACGGTGGCCGGGGCTGAATATCAATTTCAGAGTGAGAGCCGGTCTGGTAGATTTTAATCTTGAACGGGTAGATGTCGCTATCTACTACAGTAATCTGAAATACCCCGATCTCTACTGCGAACGGTTATCTGAAGAGACGCTGGTTCCCGTCTGTATTCCATCTCTTGCAAAAAAAATCAGGCAAGCAAACCATTGGTTAGCTGAAGTCCCATTCATTCATACGTCTGAATCCGTTGACTCCCAGAATGTTTTTTCCGAATGGCGAGAATGGTGCAGGGAGTCTGGCAAAAACCTGCCTGTTGAAGATAATTTTTTGAGCTTCAACAATTGTCAGATGTCGATTGAAGCGGCACTCAATGGCGGCGGTATCATCATGGGCAGAAAACGACTCATTCGACATTACCTCGATGAGGGCCGACTGATTGCCCCTTTTGAAATAGAAATACCCGCCGGGCGAGGATATGACCTCATTATGCCACGAGAAAACCTTAACCGACCAGGCGTTCAGGCTTTGGCCGAATGGGTAAGAAATGTGTTTAACGAGGAATAAAGTCTGTTTTCGTTCTGATAAGTGGCAATGTAAGTCATATCAGACCTAATGCCAGAGAGCATGATGACAATGTCTGTCAGAAGTGAAAAAAGGGCAGTCATGCCCTTTTATATTTTCAACGCGATAACTATTGCGCTTTCAGTTGCTTAATCGCATCCAGCGTACGTGCGGAATAGACAACGGCAGCGCCTGCATTCAGGTTGATTGCCACACCCAGGGCTTCAGCAATTTCTTCTTCTGTGGCGCCAGCTTTAACGGCAGCTTCGGCATGGACGGCGATGCAACCATCACAGCGAGTCGTCACCGCACAAGCCAGTGCAATCAGTTCACGCACTTTCGCGCCCAGGAGGTTGGTCTTATTGCCGGCGTTGCCCAAAGCCATGACGCCTTTTAGTGTTTCCGGGGTCAACTTACCCAGATCACCAACACGTTGCATCACTTCTGAGCGGTATTCATTCCAATCTAACATGGGGTCATCTCCAGAATTATTTTCTTTTAACAATCATTAGGATCTGTTCAAGCGTATCGTTGAAAAGCTCAGGCTTATTAATCGCCCGGGAAACAACGCTTGCGCCCTCGCATAAATTCAAAATAAGCAGAGCCATTTTTGATGGCAGCAGGTCAGCAGTCAGCTCCCCTGCATCAACGCCACGGCTGACAATCTTGGTCAACCAGGCAATCTGCATATCGAAATATTCGGTCGCCTGTACTCTGATATTCGGTGGCAGATTGGCCATTTCCGAAGACAAAGCACAGCATAGCGGCATACGCGACGTGCGATAGCTTTCGATGAAAAGCTCTACATAGGCGGTAAGCATCTGCGCAACCGTATTCTCCGTCGCTTCAATCTGTTCAAATCGGTTTTTGGTATCGGTATGGGCCTGAATCACCACTTGTTCGCCCAAAACGTCTTTTGTTGGGAAGTGGTGATGAATACTGGCCTTGGTGATACCAATGCTCTTTGACAAATCAGCATAGCTGAATGCAGAGTAACCCCGTTCGCGCATCAGATGGTCCGCTTCATTCAGAAGCCTTTCTCGTGTCATGACTGACATATAATCCTCACAATTATAATCTACTAGTTGGTAGATATTATCTGCGCCTGTTGTTCCCTGCAAGGGGACATCAGTTCACAACAGCGATTTAACCTTCTCTGATAACGCGTTTTGGTCGGGGTTAATAGCCATCAGGCAGTAGGGAAATGACAGTGTTCAGGCATTTCCCTCTCTGAGGTTTACCTACACCAACCGGGTATCAATACTGACCGGGTTCGCCAACGTATCGTGGATCGGCGAGCTTTCTGGCAGTGCACGAACCATTTCTTCAAGCTGTTCACGGCTGGCGGTCGGACTGGAGAGCTTAACGCCAACACGGATCGCTTTCGCCCCGTTGCGAACTTTTTCGTCAAGACCCAGGAAACCGTTCAGATTAATGTCGAAGTTCAGGTCAAGTTCAATACCATCAAGCTCAATGCCCTTTTCTGCCGCCATCACAGTCAGAGTCGCGGTATAACAGCCGGCAAGTGCCTGCAAAATGTACTCAGCTGGGCCCATACCGCTATCAGTACCCGATAAATCAGCAGGTTCATCGCCAACATTAGCAAATTTTCCGGAGCGACTGGTATCAACCTGGCCGTTCTGGATAGTCGCATGAGTTTCCACACGGACGGATACCCCACCGTTGGATTTACTCTTCATGTTAAAGGTGAGATTGCCCAGCTCTGGCTGCTGGCGAATAGCTTCTCGTGTACCGCGAATAACATTAGCGTCAGCAAAAGGTTTTTTTGAATTAGTCATGACAACTCCTGAAGTGTCGAGTGATCTCAAAGATAAGGTTGGTGCCAAACGCAATCAACCTACTAGATGGTAGATTACTTTAAGATTGAGGTGTTGTCTACCACTATGGGGGCAACTTCTTAAGAAAGAGCTACAAACAGGGACGTAAACGCTGCGATATCTACATTATGCGATGTATCGTGCTGACGTCCGAGTTCGGCATCTTGCTAAGCATCTTAATCGCTTGTGAGCTATGACCTCCTGACGGCATAGAATCTATGCATCTTTAACAGTACCCAAGTATAGAAGCATAGTTTTCAGTAATTATTGAGTATGAAGGACTGATCAAAAGAAACAATATAGGCAATCATCATAAAAGTTATTTCTCTCGTACTAAATAACCGTTATAGACTGAAATCACAGAACGATTGACCGAAGTGAAATCAACATTCAGCAATTCAATTAGCGGGGGAGCGACCATATGGAAATCCACAACCGGACTCCAAATGTATATGACTTGCTTGAAATAAACAAAATCCTACTTTCAACTTCAAATAATGGTGAGTCATTTGAGAAAGACTTACATCTCAATGGATTCATAGAAAAACCATGGGGATATGAGTATAGAGTTTATTGTGATTCTATTTTTGATGTATGGCGCCTTCATATATCAAAGAATCAATCCACGTCAATGCATTGTCATATACTCAAAGACACCGTCCTTATATGCCTACATGGTGATGGCGAGACCAGATTTCTTGATGGTACACATCAGGCGTTAAAATCTGGGGACAGCATATATATTGCAAAAGGTGTATTCCATCAGACTATTTCGGGAAAATCAGGCATCGAATTAATCGAAGTTGAAAATCCAAGAAACAAATTCGACTTACTCAGACTTAAAGATAATTATGGCCGGCAAAATATGGCATATGAAAAGAAATCACAGGAACATGATCTTTTACCTCCTTTGCAACAGATAGCTGCAGGCACATTGATCAGAGAACATGACCTACACAAATTAGCATACTTTTCCGTCAAAAATCTTGATAGAAAAATGTTGAATGACGAGGATGATTTTATTTTTATTTCATTAGATGTAAAAAGCCATCTAATGGGAAAGATTCATATCCTACGAGCTAAAGATGCCATCTCAGAAATGTACTGTGGTCAGAATGTATTTTTAATTAACGTCCCGTAACGCAATAAGAAGGAAAATAACATGTCTAATCCGACACGAGTAGTGATAATCACTGGTCCAGGTTTTCAGGATCACGATGTAGTTTATACTTACTATCGTTCTAAAGAGGAAGGATACGATATATCTATTGCAACAAAGGATGGAAGTGCAGTGACAGGGAAATATGGCATCACTGTTCCTATGGATAAAAGATCCAAAGACAATATTAATTTTGATCAACTCAACGCCACTGATTTTGATGCTGTTATTCTCACTGGCGGTCATGAAGCGCCTGATAGAGTTCGCCAAGATCAGAGAGTTAAAGATTTTCTAAAGCAGATGGTAATACAGGGGAAAGTTGTGGCTGGGCTCTGCCATGGTCCCTGGATTATGATTTCTGCCGGTATTCTAAGAGACAAACTCACCTGCGCTTATGTTGGTCTGAAAGACGATATGGTTAATTCCGGCGCCAATGTAATTGAAGCAGATGTAGTTGTCGACGGGAATATCATAACTTGCTCCTATTATGCTGAATGTGGAAAATTTATGCGTCAGACATTCGATGCAATAGATAGATGGAAACGCGGCGAAACTCTTAAAGAACCGCTGGTGGTATAATTCGATGTTAATAGCAATGGATTTCGACGGGGTCGTGGTTGATGGAGTAGACGAATGCATGCTAATTACATGGAATGTATTACATGACAGACCTCTCAGTGATTTTAACCAAGATGTACTTCAAAACATCCCACGCCTGATGGCTAAACGATTCAGGAAATTAAGGAATTTTGTACGCCATGACGGTCACTTTATTGCCTCATTCACTGAATTTGGTAATGAAGCTATAGATAATGACAGATTCACTGCTATATATGAATCAATTGCAACTGAAGATAAGAAAATATTCAGGGATAAGTTCATCCATTATAGGAAGCTGGCAAGAAGTCTCTACCCTGATTTTTGGGCTGAACTACACCGTCCGCTATTGGATGTTTCAAATTTATTTGAAACAGCTAATGATATCTATATTGTATCAGGAAAGGATGAAGAGTCTATATTATACATTCTAAGTAAATATGGTTTAAACATACCCGCGAATAAAATATATGGGAGGATGACTGACAAAAACAAGACTCTTACCTTGCTAAAATCAATAGCCTTCGATAAAAACGAGGATATTCTATTTATTGATGACAATATCCAAAATGTTATTGATGCATTAGATCATGGCATTCAATCATTTTGGGCTAATTGGGGATACAACATCCCTGAGCATAAATTAATGGCACTTCAAAAAGGAATTAATGAATTAGATACCGAGGATCTCTTGAAATTAGTCAAGAAACCCTCTTAACGCAATATTATTTCAATTTTTTCTGTATGAGGAGTAATAACTCATGGCGAAAGAAATACTATGTGGTTTTGGAGTGGGTGTAGATGCCGTTGCAGGCTGGCTATCTTCTTATGGGGGAGAAGATTCTCCAAGCGATATATCTCGCGGTATGTTCGCTGGCGAAGTAGGTACTCCACGTCTTCTGAATCTATTTGACCAGTTTAATATCCCCACCACCTGGTTTATGCCTGGTCATTCCATCGAAACCTTTCCTCGGCAAATGGAAGCAGTTGTCAATGCTGGACATGAGGTAGGGGTTCATAATTACAGTCATGAAAACCCAATATCTATGTCGCCTGACCAAGAAAGAGAAGTCCTTCTAAAAGGCATTGACATGGTCACAAAATTAACAGGGAAGAGACCTACTGGGTATGTCGCTCCATGGTGGGAATTTTCTCCTGTAACCACAGATCTTCTATTAGAAAATGGCATCAAATATGACCATTCACTAATGCATCATGATCATCAGCCTTATTATGTCAGGAAAGGTGATTCCTGGACCAAGATAGATTATTCCAAGACACCGACCGAATGGATGAAACCGCTGGTACGCGGAGAAGAGACGGACCTTATTGAATTACCCGCCAGTTGGACAATCGACGATATTCCTCCTTTCATGTTCATGAAAACAAAACCCAACAGCCAAGGTTTCATGAATCCCAGGGACATCGAACAGTTGTGGAGAGATCAATTCGATTGGGTCTACCGTGAGCATGAATATGCGATCTTTACTTTTACGATTCACCCGGACGTATCTGGACGCCCGCACGTGTTAATGATGCTCGAACGCCTCTTAACTCATATGCTTGGTCATCCAGGGGTGAAATTCCTAAAATTGAATGACATTGCAGATGACTTTGCCAAGCGATCTCCACGGATAAAATAATGACACGGCAGCCGATAAGGCTGCCTGTTTTATGTATCTCAAACCATAAATCCGCTATTTTTTGATAGTTCGAGAATTCTGTCTCTTATTCCTGAAACGAGTGGGTTACGTAATGAGCTATCAATCCATACCAAATAGATTGAATTTATAGGGAGTCTCTCATGGACATTCACTTCAACGATCTGACCTCCTGCTATGCTTTGGGCGCATAAATACTCAGGCATCACAGTCCAACCAATATTTTCTCGGATCATTCTTTCTAAAATCCGCAAATCCGGTACAGTAATAGACGGACGAAGCAGTGCAAAAAATCGCGAAGAATCCTGGAAAACTTCCCTTATCAAGGGTAACTGTTCATCGTAAGCTATTAGAGGAAGCTTCGACAGCGTATCAATCACGTCCTCATTTTCTTTGAAGTTGTCTGCTATGAGTGACGCTACCACAACTATTAACTTTTCCATTCCAATTTCAGCATATCCAAATTTTTGTTTATCCGGCATAGAAGTTGTGAAACCTAGTTGACAACTTCCGTCCAGAAGACAGTTGTATATGCGCTTCCTATTTCCTGTCAAAACTTTAAATTTAATACCTTCATTGAATAATATTTTCACCAAGTACGGTAATTTTGACCACATTAATTCTGCTGGCCCGATGAAAGATACTGTCCCCGAGGACTTTCTTGTACGTGATCTAAGCATCGACAACTTCAGTTCAATCGTTTCTAAATCTGAAGCCACCAATCTCGCCAATTCCTCCCCATCCACTGTAGCCACCACACCATGTGAACGACGAGTAAAGAGAACACACCCGGTAAAAGCCTCAAGTGAATGAATGTGGGCAGACATTGCAGGCTGGCTTATGCCCAACCGCATTGCCGCTTTTGAAATCGAACCAGCTTTGTATACTTCAACAAAACTTCGTAACTGAACCAGATAGCTCATACTGCGCATCCTTAAGAGCCTGAAGCTCTCCGATTACGACATAAAATCGAAAGCCTGCACAGTATTATGTTATAAACATGTTCCGTTAATGCTTCTATACATATTAACTTATTTTAACAATTAAAGGATTTTATAGGGCAAGGATAGAACATATCAAGATAACCCATTGATATACCTATATTTTACGTGCGTTATACTGGTTGGCATTAAGGTTTCAAGCATGCCATGAGATTCGGATTGGCGTGTTGTCTTCTATTAGATACTCTGGGGAGTGATAGTCGCTAAACCTTTAAATTGACTAAACAATCATTGTATTTTTATCTATTAACGTTGACGACCTCAACTCAAATCGAGTTATCACAAATTCCGTTGGTCAGTGAAGCGGTTAGCTTCTTTTAGACCGGTTCGGACTACCTCTCGGAACATTAATCATCATCCCATGGTGCCCGTTTCCATTTTTCAGTCATGAAATCAATAAATACACTTAGCCTACGGGGTATTGGTTCTCGCCGCGCCCGGACAACACTGATCTGAGATGTGTTTGCTTCCCAATCAGGCAGAACTCGGCAAAGTTTCCCAGCTCTCAATTCATCATGAATATCCCAAGTTTCTCGAAGAGATATGCCAAGCCCCGCCAAACTCCAGGCATGCAATACGTCTCCGTTGTCACTGATAAGGTTGCCAGTAACGCTGATGCTTCTTTCATGACCGGCTTTACGTAACGTCCATGAATTGTGTAAAAAACCCGGGTAAGCGAATACTAAGCAGTTGTGATTTAAAAGATCTTCTGGTCGCTCAATGGGTGGATGATTCTTCAGATATTCGGACGATGCGATGAGAATACGTCTATTATTTGCTATTTTTCTGGCCAGAAGGCGAGAATCAGCCAGATCCCCCATACGAATAGCCAGATCGAAATCACCACTATAAAGATCCTGGATTTGGTCAGATAACCTTAAATCAAAGCCCACCCTCGGATGTACTTGGCAGAATGCAGCGATCGCAGGAGCAACATATTTTCGGCCAAACGGTGCGGGCGCAGTCAAACGAATATTTCCGCTTAACTCCTCACTATCCCCTCGGGAAAGTTCCTTCATCTCATCCAGAACGGCCAACGCTACGCGAGCCCTCTCAGCTATAGCTCTGCCCTCGTCTGTAATACGTAGATTACGGGTGTTTCTTTCAAAAAGTGTAGTGCCAAGTGCAGTTTCCAGCCTGGCTATCTGCTTGCTCACCATCTTGGGGAGTATCTGTAGGTCTCGTGCTGCGGCAGAGAAATTGTTTCTGTCGACGACGTGTAAAAACACTTCAAGGTCGTCATTTCTCAAGTTTATTTTGTTCATTTTGGGGTAAGTGTTTGTCCGTTTAGGTCTATTTAAAGGATAAATAGATTGTTCCACAATAAGACTCAATATGACAAGTCTGTTATGTCGCATGCAGTCAGAAGAATTTTGCTTTAAGTCCCCCCATATAGAGGAAGTTAAAATGCCCAAACGTATCCTGTTTGTATTGACCAGCCATGACCGTAAAGGTCAAGCCGAGAGTAAAGATGCCGCACCCAGTGGTTTCTATCTTTCTGAGGTGTCTCACCCCTACGATGTACTCACAAAAGAAGGATATGAAATTGATTTCGTGAGTCCCAAGGGAGGCAAGACACATGTTGACGGTTTAGACCTCAGCGATCCGGTTAACGCCTCCTTTTGGAATAATGATTCCTTACGCGAGGCAACTAAAACCACATTAAAACCCTCGCAGATTGATCCTGACGTCTATGACGCCGTCTACTATGCAGGAGGGCATGCGACGATGTGGGATCTCCCTGACAATATAGAGTTGGCGGGTGTTTCATCACGAATTTATGAAAAGGGTGGCGTTGTCGCTGCGGTTTGTCATGGCCCCGCCGGATTGGTGAATATTCGGCTTTCCGATAATGAATATCTGGTTGCGGGCAAAAAGGTGTCAGCTTTTACCAACGATGAAGAACGTGCTGTAGGGTTGTACGACATTGTTCCATTCTTACTTGAAGACACGCTGAAGCAAAGAGGTGCTGAGCATCTTGCAGACGCAAATTTTCAGCCACAGGTGATTGTCAGCGAGAGATTAGTGACCGGACAGAATCCCGCTTCCGCAAAAGGAGTCGCTGAGGCAATGCTGCCTTTGTTGGCTTCTATTGAAAATAGAAGAGCCTGAGTTATGAAAGAACGCATGCCTTTTGTTATATATGTCTTTGCACTCTGCGCTTTTGCTTTGGGATTCACTGAATTTGTCACGATCGGCTTAGTTTCCAGGATATCAGCTGATCTAAACGTCAGTGTCAGTCATGTAGGTACAGCGGTGACAGCCTACGCCCTCGGTGCCGTAATTGGTGCTCCGGGATTAACTGCGTTGGCAACACGATGGCCTCGTAAAAGATTATTACTTGTTGCTATGGGCCTGTTTACAGTTGGCAATGGTATCGTCGGTGCGTCTGAGTCCCTAACGCCTATGTTGATTGCAAGATTTGCTTCCGGTTTAGGGCACGGAGTGTTTCTTGCTGTTGCTTCAAGTGTGGCAACCCAACTGGCTGGGCGACATCGTGCTGGCGCCGCTGTTTCGGTCGTTTTTGGCGGTCTTACAATTGCGTTGGCATTAGGCGTACCACTTGGTACCTACATCGGTAGTCTGTTGAGTTGGCAGTCTATATTCATGGCAGTAACGGCAAGTGGAGCGATCGGTTTCATTGGATTGGCAATGCTGATGCCCACGGATCAAAATGATCCCTCCTTGCAAGCAAATGCCATGGACGGTTTAAAAGCCATGTTCAACCCACTACTGCTTGCGGGAGCAGGAATTACAGTTTTGGCCTATGCAGGATCTTTTGCCCTGTATACGTATATTTCCCCGATTCTACTTCAGGTAACGCATGTAGACGAGCGTACGAGTAGTTTGCTTATGTTGGTCTACGGCGTGATGGCCGCTATCGGGAATGTCTGGGGTGGTCGCCTGACTGACAAGCAAGGTGCAGATCGTGCCGTGATGACAATTCTTATTGGTCTGGCGATCGTCCTCTTTGCTATGTGGTTCTCTGTCTCATCCTTAATGTTAATGGCACTGTTTATTGGGTTGCTTGGAGCATTGACATACGCAGCGGTCCCCTCAATGCAAGCAAGAGTGATAGGGCTATCTCACATACATGCACCTGAAGCTCCAGCTGTGGCAGCAGGACTGAATATTGCCGGTTTTAACGGAGGAATTGCATTAGGGTCGCTATTGGGGGGGGTAGCACTGAATGTTACTGGTCTTACAAGCCCTACTTGGGTTGGAGGCGGAGTAGTAATCGTTGGTATTTTATGGATGTTATTACAAATAAATTCTAATAAAAGACGCACCACCTCCGATTACTCCTGATAGTACACATAGCATTTAAAATGGCTCAGTGAACACCAAATCACTGAGCCATTTTATTTTACCTCTTTGAAAAATGTCACAACAAAACATAGGTTATTTTTTATTTTATAAAATCAGCCCATATCATTCTGATCTATTTCATATCAATCAGAATTTTAAACATCTTTCAAAAACACAGCGAAATTCATCAGCAATATCATTGTGTGAAAGGAGATGTATTATGTCAGACAATCCAACTTGCCTAAACATTAGAGATGGAATTCCAGACTGGATAACTATAAGGGAGGCGGTAAGACTTCTCAATGCATTGAATGGGTATAAAATAAGAAAAAGTGATTTTTATCGATTTGCTCTGCAAGGGAAAATTCGGTTTTCAATATATTTTCAATCCCCAGTAATATTGAGGAAAATTAAATCACGAAATCATAAATTAAAGCTAAGACCAATAGAAAATTCGTCAACGATGAAATCATTCATGCCTGCCGAAAGTTCCTTTGTCAACGAGAACAATTTAACTTTCAGTACTGAAGGAAGATATATCCACCCTGTACAAAGAGTCATTGACACAACATTACTCGGCTATGAATATGTCCTTATACAGCGTTTACTTGCACATTCATTAAAGATACCATCACCTGTAACAGGAGCAAAGTCGAATAATTATGGTATTACCGTCTGTTTATTGGGGGAATCGTTTCAACTTTTCGAAAAGATGACATGGCATGAAAGAATCGAACGACACGTAAAAAGGCTACCTAAAGATATTTCATCAGATGATTACGAAGATATAATACTAAACGCTACAAAGAAAGATTCGCATAAATATTATTTTCCTATGCATGAATTACCGAGTGATGCCTGCTTTGTCCTCAGAAAAAGTGAACTTGATAAATTGATCAACAAACCGATCGAAAAAGAAATACTTCAACCGTCTCCAACTCGGATATCCACCCCTCTATCACGCCTCTTCTGGCTTGCCTGCAAAAATAATGAAACTATCAGTCCGTTAATCATGCAACCGTATAAATTATTGTCCATTTTTGAACAATGGGCATCTGAGGAAGGCATTACTGATCGATTCAGTGGCGACACGCTGAAGACAGCGCTTGAGCGCGGCTCGCCCTCTTCCATATCGGCACAAAAGTAAGATGATGTCCCTTTGCAGTGTAAGTCCGTATTAAGGATTGTATTTTCCGTAATACGGACTCATCAGCTTTCGCCACACCACGACTTTGTGTTGTCGTGTGTTCTCCCGGCTAGCGCTATATCTGCCACAGGAGAATACCGTGACATCTCATCAGTTATTACGTCTGAAACAGGTTGAGGAAAAAACGGGCCTGAAGCGCTCTCAAATCTATCTGTATATGAAAGACGGCACCTTCCCCCGCTCAATCAAGATTGGCCCGGCCAGTGTCGCCTGGCTCGAATCGGAAATTGACGAATGGATCAATATTAAATTAGTCCGCCGCTCAATAGGCTGAAGGGAGAAAATACCATGATTATCCCGTCACTGAATTACGCCGTATTAACCGATGCCCTGCATGCATTGAAGGATGGCAACATTCGTTACTGTGAATCGCTAGGATTCACTTTCGACGAAATGAATGCCCTCAACCAATTATCACTAGACGAGCTGTTTATCATCAGTCGGGAGTCTGCGCAGTTTTTGGCTGTGACGGTTCATCACGACGCGTTACACCTGCTTCTGGCGAAATCCCGTGAGGAGGTTCTGCAGCAGCAACGTATCAACCACGCTATCCGGCTGGGTGGGTCAATTGCGCTACTCAACAAGTATTTTGGCCTCACCTCCAACGAAGTTTGCCTTCGCCGCCGCTTACTGGGCGTCCGTGTGCCTTATGGCCGGACGCCAGAGCCGGACGAAGAGACGGATGCGGCCATCTGGCGGCAATGGCAACAATGCCGGGTGGCCAACCTGGAATCGACCGATGCGTTGGCCGCCATGATGCAGGTAACGCAAACCCTGCTGCCGAAAGTCGAAGGGTTGTCACTGACCATCGTCTGGAAGCGTATCGCACTTTGCGAACAGGAGGCGTCAGACCGGAGGGCCGCCCATGCCAGATGAGATTGACCGCGATCAGGAATTTAATGAGCAACGACTGGAGGATATGATTGAACAGAGTCGTTTTAAGCCAGGGTCTACGCCATCATTATTCCATTGTCGTGTATGCGGTAAGCCCATTCCTGAAAAGCGACGGCAGGCACTTCCGGGCATAACCACCTGCACGGAATGTCAGGAAAAACTTGAACGCCGAAGACGTTAATAATGGTCACAGAGACATGCAGGAATATTTCCCCTGCATGTCTCTATCATTAACTATAAATCCACAGTCGTCTTTATTAACTATTTCACTTCCTTTTATTTACCCCAAAGCTTATCCGCTTCTACCGCTAATTTATCTCTCTCATTTTAACTTTGAATTTATCGTTTATATACCGCCCCGGATATCTGATCCTGAAAGCGTCATTACATAATAGTTACCCGTATTGACGTAAATTTGCCTGAATCAGGCGTTGCTCTTTAAAAATAAGGTTCGGGCTGTCACGAAACCACAATTCAGGGTGCCGCTGAATGTTCTCGCTGACCCGTTAAAACCGGAATGCAGAATTGGGATGTGACATTTCTTTAACTCATCCTTGTTTTTAGTAGAGGAGGCCACATGCGAAAACCCATTTATCAGGTATTTGTCACCCATGAAAGTCAGCCCGACCCGCAGGGTGAAAAAAACACCTGGTGGACGAAAGTCGGCGTGGCTTTTGCCCATCACGGTAAACCCGGCCTGAACGTGGTACTGACACCCGGCATTGCCGTTTCCGGCAAGTTAGTGCTCCTTGAGCCCAGGGATGACGGCGACGCGACACAGGATACTCAGCCCATTTAACCGACCTTCCCTCTTTTCCCGGCCCTGTGCCGTCTGATGGCGGTACGCGTTGCCCGGTTTACCATTCCGAGGCCACCATGCTTTCCACCACCGTATTTCTGGCGGCGGCCATGCAGTGCGCCGCCAGCGTTCACCCGTCGACGGCACTTGATGTGGCGCGGGTCGAATCCGGTTTGAATCCGTATGCCATCGCTGAAATTCTGCCCGGTGGCAAAGGCGTGACTTCACATTTCCCCACAAGCAAGGATGAGGCCGTCAGTCTAACCGGACGGCTGGCGGCACAGGGCCGACGTTATTCGGTCGGGCTGATGCAAATCACCAGCACCAATTTCCGTCATTACCGCGTGAGTGCCCGTGACCTTCTTAACCCCTGTACCAACCTGTCCGTTTTTGAGCGCATCCTCACCGACTGCTACCGCCGCGGCGGTTCCCTCAAGCGTGCGCTCAGTTGCTACTACTCAGGAAATTTCACGACCGGCCAACAGCCGGAATCCGCGTTTAACCACACCAGCTACATCCAGCGCATCGGCTACGCCGTGCCGTCGACGCAGGAAGACCGGCAGCGACCTCCCGCCGAAAAGCTCATGCCGGAAATCCATTACCCCACCGCCGTCATGCGTGGCGAGCTTACCGATAACGCCACGCCAGTACTGGCATCCCTGCGCTACCCCAATGCCGTGATACGCGGCGCGTTACCCATTCCCGGCCCCCAGGAGGAACAATGATGAAAAGAAAAGAGTATGACTGGCCCGTCCTCTCTTCCTTGTTAATGGCAAGCCCGGTGCTGGCAGCAGACAGCGGATTTAATAAAGCCAATGAGACGCTGAGTAACACTTCCACAGGCCTGCTCGGACTGGCCGCCGTCACCATCACGCTTGCCACCATGTGGGTAGGATACAAAGTCTTGTTTGACGGCAAGAGCCTCCATGACGTGCGCAACGTCATCATTGGCGCCATCCTTATCGTCGGTGCGTCAGGTTTCGGTGCCTACTGGGCGTCATAAGGAGGTAACGATGGCTACGCTGAACAAAGCGCTGACGCGGCCTGCCGCCATAGCCGGCATTCCCCTCGTGCCGTTCGTGATGGTCAGCGGGGCCATCGTCCTGCTGGCGGTCTATGTCAGCTATTACCTGATATTACTGCTTATTCCGGCCTGGCTGGAGATGAAGGCAAAGGCCAGAACCGATATTCACTATTTCGGGCTGCTCTGGCTGGCCTTTAAAACCCGTGGCAGGTTTGGCACCAATAAACATTTTGGTGCCAATGCCCTGCTGGCAAACCGCTATGGCGCTGTCGACATTTCGGAGTTTATTGAAAAGATGAAGTTAAACGAGCGCGTTACGCTGGAGAAATACATTCCGTATTCCTCCCATATTCACCCGCACGTCATCAGAAACCGCCAGGGTGATTTGGTTGCCAGCTGGGAGCTGGAGGGCACCGTTTTTGAATGCGAGGACGAACATCACCTGACGTTAATGGCGACGCATCTCAATAACGTGATTCGTGCATATGAAGGCCTGCCAGTCACTTTCTATCTTCACCGTATCCGGGAAAAATACCACGATGCCTTTGATGCAAATTCAGGTATTCCCTTTTCTGATGAAGTGACCCGGCTGTATTCCCAGCCGATCAGCGAAAAGCCGTTCTGGCGGCACCGGCTGTTTTTCACCCTCTGCTATGCGCCCTTCTCTCCGCTGGAGAAAAAGGCCATGAAGGCACAGCCGTCAGGTAAACGCAAAACGGTGCTGGATGATGCCCTGAAAGTGATGCTGGAACACCGGGATGCGCTGGCTTCGGCGCTGTCCCGCTATACGGCGACGCCACTGGGGATGTATGAAGGCAACGGGAGGGTGTATTCCGCCCAGCTGTCCTTTTATCACCGCCTGCTCACCGGCAAGTGGCAAAAGGTGGCGGTCACGCGTGCGCCGTTTTATGAAACATTAAGCACGTCGGATGTCTTTTTTACCACTGACACCGCCGAGTGCCAGACGGTCGGCGGCGCGCGTTTTTTCCGCAGTCTGGAAATCAAAGATTATTCGCCGGAGACCGCGACCGGCCTGCTGGACGCGCTGCTGTATGCCGAAAGCGAGTATGTGCTGACGCAGTCCTTCACCTGCATGGCCCGCGATGAGGCGCAGAAGCATATTCGCCTGGCGGAAAAGCGCCTGAATTCGGCGGATGACGACGCCATTTCGCAGCGCGAAGAGCTGATTGTCCTGCGTGACCTGCTCCAGTCCGGGCATGTGTCCTGCGGAAAGTACCACTTTTCCCTGCTGGTATCTTCAGACAGCGCCGACCAGGTGGTCAAGGACACCAACGTGCTGGCGCAGCCCTTCGCCGACCTCGGCATCATGACGACGCTGTCCACGCTGTCGCTGCCCGCCGCGTACCTGGCGCAACTGCCGGGGGTGTATACGCTGCGCCCCCGTCTGGTGGCCGTCAGCAGCCAGAACTTTGCCGACCTGGCGAGCCTGCACAATTTTCATCCTCACAAACGAAACGGCAATCCCTGGGGTGACGCCATCGGGATACTGAAATCCCCCGGCGGTGGCGGGTATTACCTGAACCTGCACGACAGCCAGAGCGGGCGGGATGACTTCAACGAAAAAACGCCGGGTAATACGGCGATTATCGGTAAAACCGGCTCAGGGAAAACGATGCTGATGACCATGATGCAGCAACTGATGCAGAAGTACCGCAATCCGGCGACGTTCTCTGAATCAGCCCCCCGTAAGCAGCTAACCACCGTGTATTTCGACAAGGACCGGGCGGCGGAGATGGCGATACGCCAGATGGGCGGACGCTACTTCCGTATCCGTACCGGCACGCCCACCGGATTTAACCCGTTTAAGCTTGCGCCGACCCGGCGGAATATCAGCTTTATCAAACGACTGGTGCGCATGCTATGCGGCCGCAACGGCAAGCCGCTCGATCCGCGCGATGAGGAGCGCATCAGTGCCGCCGTAGATACCATTATGCTCGACTACCCGCCGGAATACCGCAAGTTCGGTATCACCCGGCTGCTGGAAGTCCTGCCGGAGCCGCCAACCCCCGACGCCCGCATCAACGGGCTGCGTATTCGCCTTAAACAGTGGGCGCAGGGCGGCGAGTTCGGCTGGGTATTCGACAATGAGGAGGACACCTTCAATATCAGCGACGTCGAAAATTTTGGTATCGACGGTACGGAATTTCTCGATGATGACGACATTCGCGGCCCCATCACGTTTTATCTGCTTTACCGCGTCACCAGCCTGCTGGACGGTCGCCGGCTGGTGATGTTCATGGACGAGTTCTGGAAATGGCTGGCCGATGTCGAATTCTCCCGCTTCTCGCTCAATATGCTGAAAGTGATCCGCAAACTGAACGGCATCTTCGTCCCCGCCACGCAGTCGCCTGACGAAATCGTCAAGCACCCGATTGCCCCGGCGATTATCGAGCAGTGCAGCACGCAGATTTTTCTCGCCAACCCGAAGGCCAGCCGGGAGGATTACGTGGAAAAGATGAAAGTGCCGGAAAGCGTGTACGACATCGTCAGAAACCTCGATCCGGGGGAGCGCTCTATGGTGGTCCTGAAAACGCCGTTACGCGCGGGTGAAACCCGGCCTTTTGTGGCGATGGCGAAAATGGATTTATCGGGCCTCGGGAAACTTACCAAAATGCTCAGCGGCAGCGAAGACAACCTGAAGCTGTTCGACACCCTGTATCTGGAAGGAATGCAGCCTGATGACTGGAAAGCCACCTTCCTTGAACAAGCCCTGTAATATTCATGACGGAGGTAATAAAAATGCGGTTCAGAGATATCATACTGGCATTATCACTGTTTATTTCCAACCAGGCGATGAGTGCCGGAATACCGGTATTCGACGCCGTACAGAATACCGAATCCATGAATCAGTGGATCCAGAAACTCCAGCAGTGGCAGGAAACCGTCACCCACTACAGAAGTGAACTTGATGCCTACAAGCAGCAATTAGCCACGGCAACGGGCGTGCGTGACGTTCAGGCATTTCTCCGCGAGGCCAAAAGCCTGAACACCGATATTGAAAATCTTCGTCAAAACGGTATTTCACTGGATGACCTGCTGAGCAACCAGAGCGGGTCATATTCGTCTGAACTGAATAGCTTGTATAACAAATATAAAACGTTCGATACCTGTAACCCGTCCAGCGCTTCACAACGCTATCTGGACAGCTGCAAACAGATGATCCTGAATCAGGCCGTAGCGATAGAAAATACGTCCGAGGTTGAAAACAAGATCACGGGCACGCTCGACGATATATCGGATTTATCAGACCGCATTGCTAATGCGCAGGATTCGAAAGAGTCACAGGACCTGGCTAACGCCATCGCGGCCAAAAGCGTACAATTAAATGCGCTGACCGGCCAGTGGGAAATGTCAGTCAAACAGGCTGAACAGCGAACAACGCTGCTGGAACAGCAAAAACAGAAAGCCTTTGAGCAACAGCAATTAACTGCGCCCGTTGCCGATCTGAACTCTCTACAGGGAGGTTAACATGTTAAAACCCGTATTAACCTTATGCGTCATGTCAGGCATTCTCGTTTTATCAGGTTGTAAAGAGACGAAATCAGAAGCCTGGTATAAAGAACATCCCGATGAAACCTATAAGGTCTATACGCAATGCCTCACGGATGGCGAGGCAAGCGACAACTGCGAGTTTGCGCACCGGGCAGCACTCATGTTTGCCCAGACAGGCAAACCCGGCATCAGGGAAAAATTCGAGACGCTGTTTCAGCAGGAAGCCCAAAAAAGAAAATCCGTAACTCAGTAAGAACCCCGCCAACAAAAACAGGGACCCTCCCTGTTTTTATCCCCTGTCTGTTCCTGACTAATGAGAGGCACCATGTCCGGTGGTATTTTTGTTGGTATGGACAAAAACATCATGGATGGACTCAATGCCGTGTTAGAAGGTCAGTCTTCTACCTACGGCACCCTAATCAGTGTGATTATCGTCAGTTCTTTCACCCTGTTTATTACGTATCGCGGGTATCAGACGCTGGGCGGTAAACTCCAGACACCGGTTGAGGATGTTGTCTGGGATGTGGGTCGTATGTTGCTTATTACTACCTTTGTTTTAAACCGCGAGGGCTGGCTAAATGCCATCATTGCGGCCATTGAAGGGCTTAAGGACGGCATCAGTGGCGATGATAATGTCTGGGCGCTGCTCGACACGGTGTGGGAAAAGGCACAAGCGCTGGGGCAAACGCTGTTTAATCTCGATACCTCCACCTACGTTAAAGTGAATGGCGGTTTTGCCGAGGTGCTGGTCTGGGGCGGAGCAATCGTTCTGTTACTGGCTGCAACCTTTGTCAACCTGCTCGCCGAAATCACCATTCTGTTAATGACCACCACCGCCCCACTCTTTATTTTCTGCCTGCTGTACGGTTTTCTTAAACCCATGTTTGATAACTGGCTGAAAACACTATTTACCGCAATCTTAACGATCATGTTCTCTGCCCTGTCTGTCCGGATCGCCATCAACTACCTGAATAAAATACTGGATGCCGCCACAGCAACGTCTGCTGAAAGCAATATGGTGACCCTGGCGGCGCAATGTTTGCTGGCCGGGATTGCCGCAGGCGTCGTGGTGTATTTTTCAGCGAAAATAGCCACTGCGCTGAGCGGTGCCGCCGTGCAGGCAGTGTTACAGGGTGCAGCCATGAGCGGACTGCGCGGGCTGGCGAGCAAATCTGCCGACGTCGCCGGACCCGGCATAAAGGCCGGGGGCCGACTGACCGCCAAAGGTGGCATGGCCGCAGCCGCGACAACCGGCAGATTCATTGCCGCAGGGGCGGGCAAAACCATGAGCGCCTGGCAGAAACGTGCCACCGCCATTGACAGCATGAAACGCCAGAACCAGCAGCGTCACCGTTAATTCCTCCCGACCGTTAATCTCATTTCCCCGTCACGCCGTGGCCTCAGCCAGCGGTGCGGCCTTCCTGCATTAATCCGAAAAGAGGCTTCCATGAAATTCAGCATCTTGTTTTTGGTGTTGTGCGCGCTTACGGGCTGCGCGCAGCATCAGGGCGACCTCCCGCCGGTGTCCGGCGATCCCCAGCCGGTGAATTCCCCCGCCATCATTCAGGAGCTGACTCACCATGTCTGATATTCAGCGCATCATTAATGTCTCGCGCTCTTTTGAATCCATCCTGCTGGAAAAGGAAGAGCGTTCCCGCAAAACCGCCTGGCGGGTGGCCGCTGCCGGGCTGATTCTGGCTGCACTGACGATCACGGCCATGATTATTCTGCTGCCGCTGAAAACCACTGACATTGAATTGTGGTCGGTGAACAAGCAGACCGGTCGTTATGAGTATATGACCCGCATTAAAGAGCGGGATATTGCGTCTGAAAAAGCGCTGGCCCATTCACTGGCGGCACACTATGTCAGACTCCGTGAGGGATATAATTATTTCTCCCTCCAGCGTGATTACGACGACATACAGTTATTTAACAGCGACAGCGTGAACCGGGATTATCTGGACGGGTTTAACGGCGACCAGGCTCCGGACGTTATTTTTAATAAAGCCGAATATGTCGTCTATATCGACATTATTTCTAATGTGCATGCGCCTGCCACCGGACCGGATAACCTGGCAACACTGCGTATTAAGCGCACCCTTCGCCGTATTACTGATAATTCAGTGAAAACGGACTTCTGGAATATCCGCCTCACTTACCGGTATGTCCCGCATCAGCAACTGACGGACAGTCAGCGTGAAGTGAACCCGCTGGGCTTTATCGTCACCAGCTACCAGCGCGATAAAGAACTGAGGAACGAATGATGCTGAAAAACATCCTGCTCCTGACCGGCTTACTGGCGTCATGCGCGACATGGAGCGCCGCCACCCCGCGCGGCAGCGCCTATGACAGCCGGATGCAGAACGTATCGTATAACAGCCAGAACGCCACCGTGGTGAATACCCGCCCTGGCTACGTCACCACGCTGCTGTTCGACGACGGTGAAGCTGTGATTGATGCGCAAGCGGGTTTTCCAAAAGGCTGGACGGTGACGAAAAGTGATAACCGGGTCGGCGTCAGCCCGAACCCCATCACCCAGCCGGTGACGGACGCCAGCGGCAACAACGTCAGCCAGGTGTTCCTGCCCACGGCAAAGGACTGGAAGACCAACCTCTTCGTGGTGACCTCAAAGCGTGATTACAGCCTGGAGCTGAACGTGCTGGACCACGATTCCCCCGCGCAGGCGTTCGTTATCCGTTTCCACTATCCGACCGAGGCTCGCCAGCAATCTGCCGCCGCCAGCGCCGCGCGTCAGACGCAGCAGCGGGAAAGACAGGAGAAGCAGCAGATAGCGTCGGCATTCGGACAGGCCAGCACGCCACGCAACTGGCGCTACACCAAACGGGTAGCCGCGGGTTCCGCCTCCATCGCACCGGATTTTGCCTGGGATGATGGTCGTTTTGCTTATATCGGTTTTTCCCCCATCAGAACCCTGCCTTCCTTTTTCCGGGTGGTTAACGGACGGGAGCAGGCAGTCACGCCCCGGACGGTTAAGCAGGGTAATTACACCGTGATGGTGGTGCCGGCAGCGCCACAACTGGTGTTGCGTTACGGCACCTCGGTGGTGGGGATCGAAAACGACGGATTCGGGCGCATCCCGATAACCCGTAGCGACACTGTTTCACCGTCCGTTACGCTGGAGGCGAAATGACCGATAAACCTGTCCCGGACGAACCGGAAAAAACCACCGCAGAACGGGAAGCGGAAGCCCGCGAACGCGCCCGTGCGGCAATGGCGTATCAGGAACCGGAGCAGAGAACATCCCCCGGCCAGCCGGAAGTGACCCGTTTTCGTAAGGTATCCGGTCGCCGCACGCTGATCGTCAGCCTGCTGAGTCTGACTCTGGTGATCGCCCTGGCATCCGGCGGCGATCGTCTTTTCAGTGCATTGAAAGGGGGTAATGAGAAAGAAGCCAACACCGCGCCGCCGCCCTCCGCCGGGAAGACGCTTCATGAGCGTCAAAATCTGGGGATGGACAGTAACCCGTTTGGCCTGTTCGGGCCGCACACACAGGACGGAACAGACCCTCTCAGCCAGACCGTCTCCTCCGCACCCACCCTGCCACCGGCCCCACCCGCCCTGAACAAGGCAGCCGCGCTGGCTGACGGGGTGAACAACGCCCGAACAATGCCGGGCGATAATGCACACACGTCCCCGGGTGAAACGCGCAGCCACGCAGAAACATCCGACAGTGGGTCATCATCCACAACGTACACATCCTGTCCATCAGTACTGACCAGGGGAAAGGATGGCAGCCTTCGCTGCCCGGAGACTGCCGCGCCGGAATCGGGTAACAACGACAATCCGGGCGTCGCCCGTGTCACCGGCGTCAGACGACTGGGTCTCGATCCTGATCTCTATATCCCGGTGGACCGCTATATCCCGTGTTCGATGATGTGGCGCTTCGTGTCCGATGTCGGGGGGCATATTTCCTGCCTGATCAGTGAAGATGTTTACAGCGCCAGCAACCATGTAACGCTGATCCCGGCGGGAACGATCGCCCGTGGCATCTACCGCACCGGGGCGCTGCAACACGGACGCAGCCGGATGTTTGTACTGTGGACGGAGCTGCGCACGCCTGAGCCCGGCAGCCTGCAAATCCCGCTCAGCAACACGCAGGCCAGCGGCCCGCTCGGCGAGGCGGGGATCTCAGGCTGGATCGACAATCACTTCTGGGAGCGCTTCGGCAATGCCCTGATGCTCAGTACGGTGCAGGACGTGGCAGCGGCGGCGTCGGATGCTGCCCCGGGGAAAGACCGCAATACCGACTACACCGAAAACACCCGCGCCGCCACGGCGGAAATGGCGAAAACGACGCTGGATAACAGCATCAATATCCCGCCCACCCTGTATCTGAATCAGGGTGATGTCATTGGCATCATGACCGGCACCGATATTGATTTCTCATCCGTCTGGCGGCTGCGACTGAAAAAGAGGTGGTATGAACGCTGAAAACCTGTCGCTGGATTTTATGAAAAACCAGCTGTTTGGTGAGTTTATTGCGCAGGACGGCCTGACGGAAATTGCCGTTAACCGGCCGGGTGAACTGCATACCAAAATCCGGGGGAAATGGCGAAGACATGAAGCCCCGATTACGCTGCGTCAGTGTTACGCCTTTGCCAGAGCGCTGGCGTCCTGGCAGGAAGATAATATCGACGACACCTCGCCGATCCTTTCTGCCACGCTTGAATCAGGCGAGCGCATTCAGGCCATTATTCCCCCGGCCTGTGAGCGTAACACCGTGTCTATTACGCTGCGCAAGCCCGCATTTGGGCAGAAAACACATCAGTCATGGATTGATGCGGGATTTTATAACCGGGTGACCGGTAAGGAGCGAACGGAAGGCAAAGATGTTGAACTGACCCGCTATTATCAGAGTGAGGATATGCCCCGCTTTATGGAAAAAGCGGTGGAATACGGCAAGACGATTTTTATCGTCGGTGAAACCGGCTCCGGTAAAACCACCTATATGAAAACGCTGCTGCACTCTATTCCCCGGCACCTCAGGCTGACCACCATCGAGGATAATCCCGAAATCCGGTTCTATCACCACACCAATTATGTCCATCTCTTTTATCCGGCGGATGCCGGGGATAATGCCATTATCACGCCCGGCAGACTGATACGCGCCAATTATCGTATGAACCCTGACCGGATGTTACTGGCAGAAATTCGCGGACAAGAAGCCTGGGATGCGCTGAAAATCGTCGGTTCCGGGCATGAGGGATTGATGACCTCCCTGCATGCGGGCAGCCCGGAAGAATGTATTGAAGGGTTAATTGACCGCTGCTATGAAAACCCCGACTGCCGGAACATGCCTTTCGACGTGCTGTTACGCAAGGTGCTTAAGAGCGTTGATGTGATAGTCAGCATTGATATTCACGGTGACATACGCCGGATGAGTGATGTTTATTTTAAACCCCTTCATCTCAATGACATGAGAGGTGTATTCAGTAAAGGGCTTCAATAAATAACTTATCGAATTACGCAACCCTCGTTTAAATATGAAGGTGACCGAAATGAAAAAAGCAATATTTTCCGCATTATTACTCTGCATTATGGCGTCATATTCAACCTCCGTCATGGCCGCTGACGCCTGTGAAGTGGTGTTATGCATGTACGGTAAAACCACCGGGAACGGCGGCGGCAATGAATGCCATTCTGCTGAACGTGCATTCTTTAATATCATCAAAAAGAACAAGCACGGTTTTCTGCCGGACCACACTGCCGATGCCAGAAAATCGTTCTTACTTGAGTGTGATTCGGCAGACCCGGCAATTATCAGCCAGATTATCAATAAATTTGGCCGCATGCATGGTTAATGAACGGAGGTAGTCATAATGACAAAACCGGGTTTTATTCAGCATCCCGGGACACATCAGCGCGGGGATTCCATGCGCGCAGCCTGTGTTATTGAGCATATTGAAAATGAGGCGATGCGCGGATGCGGCCTTTATTATGAAATTTATCACTACCGGGTTGTCTGCCGGTTATTGCAATTACTGCAAACGCTGAACGCCACTGACAAAATAACGCTGATAGAAGAAGCTAACCGGCGAGGATTTACTCTGAATGAAACCAGCATTAAAGAAAGTCGTCAGTGTTATTCCAACATCATCAGAGAAATCCGCGAGAGCCAATATTAACCCCTGCCTTAATTTTATTAGCAGGTCCCCTATAGCGCCAAAACATTTCAGCCGAATCAGGCTTAAGGCGTGGTGGTTTTCAGGTTTTTACGGCCCCACATTTTTCGCGGATTAAGGAGTGAAGAAATGCGGTCCGTAAAAATGAGGCAGCGGACAGAATTATTTTCGCGGGTTAAGGAGCGAAAATAGTTCAGGCACCGAGCCTCACCGGCAAACAGCCGCGCCCACGCGGATTTTGTCGGCCGGGGGGAGCCGAATAAATTTCGCCGCCCCAGCGAGCGAAAAGCTGTCGCCCACGACAGCGCTTTATTTGGGGGGCATAGCCCCGCACACCGTCGCGGCTAAGTCTCCGGCCAAAAGCCGGTAGCGTGGCGCGACCACCCTCTTTAAAGGTCAGCTTCCCTTTTATTCCCGCTGCGAGGAACGAGCAAAGGGAAGAAAAAGGCGAAAGCGACCGTCTTAAAGGGGGTGGTCGCGCGTAGCGTGCGACGGTGTGCCGCCTTTGACCCTGGGGGTTTTGGCGTGGCGTCCAGCCGCGACATTACCCCCATGCGACAGGCAATAAGGGCGTCCAGCCCGCATGTACTGGCGCACGCCGTTTCGTGCAGGGAAGCATGCTTTCCGGTACACGGCCGCACAGCGGCCACCTTCTTTACCCCATACGCTCGCCCCGTCTTTTCGCCCGACACCGTGGGGCGAATTGATGGGGCGATGTCATGGGGCGAATCGCTGACGAAGGAGGCATGATGATTTTAAATAAGCTTACCGCTTCACTGTCCCCGATAGTGAACGGGATGCTGGCGGTGCTGGCTTTTGTGCAACAGAAACAACTGGTGCTGGCATTATTAGCGGGGCTGACGATGCCGTTTTTTGCATCAATGAAAAGCGATGAACGGCAGAAAGCCCCGTTATGGAAAAGGTTGATTATCGCTTTTTCCCTGCTGTGTTTTCTCTCTGGCACACTGGCCCCGATAGTTATCGGATCCTTCCAGTGGCTGTATAAGACCAGACTCACCAGTGATAATACGGTACTGGTCTGGTCAGTACGGATTGCTTTCACTGTAACCGGAATTATTTTTCATATTATGCTTCGCCGGGTATTCACGCCGGAACTGGACAAAATAAAGAAACATCTTGTTAAAAAAACTACCCTTGAACGCGAATTGCGCACCGATGTCCGCACCGTAAAGTCCCTGCTGCCGGAAACACTGCATTATGATCCGCTGGATTATATTGACCTGAATAAAGGCATTTTTACTGGCATGGACAGGGAGAACGAACCAATGTATCTCCCGTTAAAAGACTGGCAGAAACAACACGCGGATATTATCGGCACCACTGGAGCTGGGAAAGGTGTTGCCACCGGCATATTGCTTTATCAAAGTATTCTGGCCGGTGAAGGTGTGTTTGTTATGGACCCCAAGGATGATGAATGGGCTCCACACCTTTATCGGAAAGCCTGCGAGGATGCAGGAAAACCCTTTGCCTTAATTGACCTGCGAAAACAGCAATACCAGCTAAACCTGATTGAAGATATTACGCCAGATGAACTGGAAGAATTGTTCGTTGCAGGTTTCAGTCTGGCGGAAAAAGGTCAGGAATCTGACTTTTATCGGATCGACGACCGGAAAGCCGCCCGTATGGCCGCACAATTTGTCAGCGATAATCCATCGACAACAATCCGGGATGTTTATAACGGTGATTACGTTCAGGGTATTGCCGAAAAAATCAAAGCATTTTTTGGCAAGATTGAGGAGCTGGCATTACTCAATGCCATTAATTCACCGGAGGGTTTTTCACTCAAAAAAATATTTGATGAAGGTGGCTGCTGTTATGTTATCGGCTCCATGCGAAACAGCAAAATCATTACCGCTCAGCGTATGCTGCTGGTTCGCCTTTACCAGTTAGCAGAAAGGCGCGAACGTGTAACAGACGTACCCCGCCCCATTGCTATTTATCTTTCCGAACTGAAATACCATTTATCCAGGCCAGCGCTGGAAGGTTTAGGCGCGGCTCGGGATAAAGGCGTGCATATTATTATGGATCACCAGTCCATTGCCGATTTAAAAGACTGCCCGGCAGATTTGAAAGGCGACGCCGTTGTCGGTGCGGTCGTTGAAAATGCCAAATTTAAACTGGTTTACCGGGTTATGGATCCGGATACAGCAGACTGGATAGCGAGAATGTCAGGAACGATTCTGGTGGATGACGAACTCCGTAAGGCTAAGACGGATAATATGCTCACTGAAACCATCGACAGTGAGCGCACAATCCGCCAGGCCGAGCGTTTTTTTATTGACAGCAATATGATCCTGAACCTGCCTGATTTTGTCAGTTTTATCTTTACGACAACAACGCTACCTTCTGCCTCCCTGATTTCACCGATAAAGGTCAGAAAGCGCCGGTTAAAAACCTTTTCTGTTTCCCCTGATATTGCCGCAGCGGCGGCACCGGTGAAGATCGCACTGGATTTTGGCGACGATGATAAACCAACCGCGCTGGATGTGATGGCATCGCACCCGGCTCTTTTCTTCGACAAAAGCGAAGTAAAACCGACAAAGCCAAAACCTGATGATGAAAAAGACCTGTCCCCGCTGGATTTTTAAGGAGCGGTTATGCTGATTTCGACATATCAAGAACGCCAGACACGCAACAGAGAAAAAATAAAACAACTGCTGAACTTCCTGAAAGAAGAAACCTACAGCGATTTTAAAACGCTGATACTGCTATTTGGTTTCCGGGATCATAAATCGCTTTATACCCTTCTTTCAAAAGTCGAGAGAATGGGGTTAATACAAAAGCATGTCCTGGTATCACGCACAATAAAAATTTCATTGTGGGGCATAACCAGTGACGGACTGGCCGTTGTGTTAACCCCCGACGATGCGCTTTTCCCCGCACGATTTGAGCCTTCAAAGATTACCGGCTGGACGCTGGAACATCACCTTGATAATCAGGCGGCACGGATCATCCTTGAGCAAAAAGGCGCGTCCGGCTGGATAAACGGCGATCGCACGACCTTCCTCAGCCGTTATCAGGTCAATCACCGGCCAGACGGGCTGATCACTCTCCCTTGCGGAACCGTGATCGCCATTGAGACCGAGCGCCGTCTGAAAACCAGAGCTCGCTACCAGTCAATCATCGCAAGCCATTTACTGGCCCGGACCCGGAAAGACTGGATTTACGTTTTTTATATCGTGCCGGACCCGCAGAAAAAGCGCGGCCTTGAACGGCTGTTTGACAGCATCAGACACGTTATCGTTAACCATCAACACATCCCGCTGGAAACCCGCCACCGGAATGTCTTCCGCGTCTACACGCTCGACGAGTTGCAACGGCTCAACTTGGATAACAATATATAGCTACGGTCTCACCGATTACGCTAGATGCATGCACCAATCATAAGTCGCTCGAACCAGAAATCAGGTAGAAATAAAGTCGTCCGGTCCTAAATAATCGAACATGGCACGACCATTCTCATCATCCACCTCAACTCTAAGAAGACCTCTTCTGTTTGTGTTAATTCTGCCATTTATACTTCCCAGAGGAGTGCCATCATCAGCCAGTACGTGATGAATACCATCAACAGTGTAAAGCTGCAATGGTGTGCCGATCACTGCCGGAGTATCTCTCCAGTCCACCATTCCGTTATAACGATGACGACTCCAAACCTGGCTGCCTTTGGGGCTGAGACTACCCAAGAATTCCAGCCACATCACTCTGGTTTCAGGTGTAGGCCAGTCATGATTATCCGTGCGGCTTATCACTTCTTCAGAGTTCAGCCACCTTCTAAGCTCCTGGCCGGATTGAAAATCGGCAGTAGTGTCTGTAACCACTTTTATGGCTGCAAGCCTAGAGCTAAAACCCGCCTGAATAAGCAGTGAAGACGAACGGCTCAAGGTACCTGTTTCAACAGCAGCAACCGCAAAACCTAACTCATAATCGTCTAGCGTGGTATCTGTAGCACCTATGAGGTCTCCATTAGCTGTTGCACGTACCCTAATAGCCTCCATTGCCCACGGAAGTCGATACACCAGCCCATTCTCGACGAATTGAAGCGTTTCAGACGCCTGCGTATTCGCGACGTTAGTCATGGGTTCACCCAATAGCCAGGAACGTAAAATACCTCTCCAGTCGCCAGGCAATGGATCGGGTATAAACGGATAGAAGATAAAGACCTCTTCAGCGAGCGCCGTGATAGCAGCAATTGCCTCTTCGGCATCACCGCCCATTATAGCCGCATTCGCATCAATCAATAGTTGGTTGGCCTTAGCGGCAATAGCATCAAGTCGTAGCCCGGTTGTAAGTCCTACCCCCGACAGGAAATACCCCCGGCGCCCTGATGCCGTTGAGCGCTGCCAGATGTAGCGGCTGCGGGACAGGAGTCCCGATTTCAGCAAAATCCGTTCATTCTCATCCCTATAACGCTGCAAACTGCGTTGCCAAAGTGAAGACTGAAGAATGTCATCAAGAGCAGTTTCAATCTGGTCATCCGGGATATCATTCTCACCAAGAAGGCTCAGAATAGCAGTATCAAGCGTTGAAAGTTGTTTTTCCCAGATGGCCTGCGCAATATCTCTTTCTTGCGGAGATTCGGTCATAATTTCTGGAAATTCCCACGCTACGGCGTTGTTGGTCACATATTCAGTGAGTGCTTTTAAATCCCCACCAAGCCGTGTATGCATGCGAATCAATAACACACAGACAAGCTGTATTAGTCCGCTCTCCATCTCACGGGCCCCCGTGTCAGATGTGAGGGTATGCCAGTTAGTCTGGCGTTTATTTAATTTATCGAATATTGGATAAATCACCAGCCCTTCAACATCTACATATGCGCGCCCTGCTCTGCCTATGACGTTTCTGAACTCGGACACTTTGATAAGCTCGCGATTCCGATGAAGAGAATGCATGACGATAGCTGTTGCCGAAAGATTAAGACCTTGTGCTAGCGTCGGTGATGAGATCGTCACTTTAAGTACCCCATCTCGCAGCAAACGTTCGATTTCTTTGCGGTAAGCCGTAGGCAATGCGCCATGATGAAGAGCCACGCCCAACCGTAGGCAGGCAAGTATCGGGCTGTGTGCCCCCAACCATTCTTCTCC
Organism: Enterobacter sp. ECC_219_Taxon_10; assembly: GCF_058354905.1. Taxonomy (NCBI): domain Bacteria; kingdom Pseudomonadati; phylum Pseudomonadota; class Gammaproteobacteria; order Enterobacterales; family Enterobacteriaceae; genus Enterobacter; species Enterobacter sp. ECC_219_Taxon_10. Next base: position 3,122,019 of record NZ_CM178005.1, read on the forward strand.
CAGCGAGATAGCCGTATCCAGAATGTCCGGGGCAGCATCAAATAAAGATGGCAGTAGTCCGCGCTGATGCAGATCGACAATTGTCTCGGCAAACGGTTCGACGCTCCGGCGAAGTGGGCAGTAGATAAGTACGGTCTGTCCATCTTCAATTAGACGCCAGGCTGTCGCTAAGCAGAGCTCCTTGTTATCAGAGGGAAACATTTTTGTTCGCTGCTTTTTATTAGGTAATTTAACCTTTGGCGGTTGTCTGCTGACGATAAAACGCGATACCCAAGCCGCCTCATAACCGACGCTGAGATTAAGCCGACCTGCTGGAGCGGACCATATGACCTCGCCAAACTGCAAGCGGGTCGGTCGCCAATTATTTTTGATTGGTCCTCCGGGCTTGTCACGACGGAGCCAACCGGCAAAATCATCGAGTTGCTCACCATCAGGTAGAATTGCCGAGAGGCAGACAATTCTGCGCGTATCGGCATCCTGTCTGCGCAACAGCCGTTGAATTTGAACTTCATACCGAACCTCTCGTTCATCGGCCCCAATCATGTGCCCCTCATCAAAAATAAAAAGTCCTACATCATTAATAATTGACGGGTCATTCCGGAGAGCAAAGTCAAGTTTTTCAGGCGTGGCGACGACGATGTCACGCTGGCGAATTGCATCCTCATCCATACCACTTACGCCAATGCTTCCATACAGCATTGATATTGTTTTCCCAAGCGGCCCAAATGTTCTGGAGAGAGTGGCTTCTGTTTGTGCAGAAAGCGCACGAAGCGGGGTGATGAAAACAACACGCTTGCCACCCGCCAGACAGCGAAGAATACACAATTCAGCAATACGAGTTTTTCCAGCGCTGGTTGGCAACGAAACAACCAAATCGTCATTGTCATTAACAGAGCGTCCGGCGGCCTCTCTCTGCGATGGCCAGAGATCAATTTCGGCTCGAGGTCGTCTTTGAAGCAGTGCAATAAACAGTTCCCGAAGCACGGGCCATTCAGCAGCGTCACCACCAACTGGAACCAGTGGCAATCTTTCATGGAATGTATCTGACCAAAGGTCAGATAACAGATGAATGGTAATAAAGTTTAGCCACCACTGGGGTAGCATATTAAACTGAGCACATATACTTAGACTAATTCTTAATTTTTCAATAGCCCTGGAAAGCAAACGTGATTCTCCCCTTTCTACAGCGAGAAGGTAGAGAGAAATGGCCGACATATAGGCGTCAGTCAGTGCCAAATCAAGCCCATCAAAAAGGATGTCCTCCTCTGACTCACTGTCACCGTTCTCGTCTTGCGGCAAGTTTAGGCGAGCCTGGAGGATTTCAGTAATTTTCACGTCACTGCCATCACCTCTGAGCCGAAAGCCCAACGCATTATCGCGCAGAGTACGCAAATCACGCCGGATCAGTTGTGTAAGAGCCCTCTCTATTGGTGAAAAATTATCATCCTGACCAACCATTGCGAGTAACGAATAGGCTCGTGCTGAAAGATGCGCAAGGTGATAGCTTGCAGCAGCCATTACGAAGTGAAAATCTGTATCCCGGCTGTCTCGTTTTCCTTTAGCAATAGCCGACTCGAGTGCGGTTCCGGCCTGTTCAAAAGCAATTCGCGCATAGGCGTCGTCTCCATTAAGTTCTCGAAGACGAAGGCCGAGATCGATTAGGGCATAAGCATAGCCTTGAAGGTCCTGACTGAGCAGTGCGCTAAACTCCGGTGCATCCGGCGGCAAGTCACCGTCTCGCCAGATCACCGACCGGGCTTGCCCGCGTGCAATCAGGCGCCCGCGAAAACCTACAGCTGAAGCTTCCTTAATAGCTTCGATAATTTCATCAGCTGTTGCTGGCATCGCTAATCACCTTTTCAAAAGTTGCGGCAATAAACTCACCATGGCGAGCAATTCTTAGACAAACACCCCACTGATTATTTTGACCTGTATACTTTTCAATTGAAGTGGTCAGCATAGTTTCTGAAGAGTTGCCCGATAATAGAAAGATAAGATGCCGGACGCATCCTGGAACAATTCCTTGCCGAAGCGTTGCATTTAAGATCGCTTTAGCCAAAAGCTCCTCACCCTGTTCATTCAGGCGATCTGCTATGAACATTAGGGCATGTGAAGATGGCAGCCCTTGCTCTTTATTCAAGTTATCACGGGCTTCAGAAACCACCTCTCCCGTCATTTTGGCGCGACTTTTCGCTTCGGTTTTAAGGAAAAAAAGTTGTTGAGAAGACTGATCTATGTAAATACCAATGACGTCCTCACCACGCATCGACATATTGCGATGATCTTTCCAGCGCAATCTTTTTATAGGCGTTTTATAGCCATTGCTACGTGCATTTATCCATTCAGTTGCAAATATCTCACCCAAATCACCGGAACGAATCTGTTTCGTTTCAGGCAATTTTCCAGCAATGTATGCCGCCAGCCCCGGTTTACCTAGAGCTTCAAATGCGTTAGCGATATTTCTTGGTGACGCATAGTGTTCAGGTATTAGCGCGGCCATAACCTGAACGCCGAACATACACTCGGCATCCCTGGCCGTTATTGACTGCAAATAATGGTCGCTGATATTACGCTCTGTCGAATCACACCAGTCCTCGAAATTTGCCATACTAATTCCTCTATATGGTCTTCTTTTTGGTAGTACGGAACCAAGGAGGGAGAAACACCAGAATATCTTATTGTCAACCGTCCGATCAACATAACTTCAGAGCTTCAACTCTCAGATTTAAAAGAAGTTCTAATGCCAGACACCATAATCAACGCATAGAATGCACTATTCCGCTGTAGAGGTATGATTGTTCGGTGCTCGTTCCGACTCCGCTCCGTCTCACTCATACCTCTACAGCGTTACCGGTTAAGCCTATCCCAGCACGGAAAGCCACACTCCTTTGCGGCCCTGAGACCTTGCGGCTCAGATTTTGTCCATCAAATAACGATGTGCTTTAGAGGCTGCGCTGACCGCTTTGAAAATATAACGCTTGTCGTTTTTCAGCTCTTTCAGCCAGGAAGCAATATAGCTTTCATGTTGTACCTCTCCCTCAATGCCAAGATCAGCCATCAGAAAGGCACTTCCCAGCTCTGCTATCAGTTCTTCCTCTGCATAATCCGCACTGCCAAACTTCCCTTTCATTTCACGGTTCAGACGTTTTTTGCCACCACTCCAGTGAATCAGCTCATGCAGACCTGTAGCGTAGAAATTAGCCGCATCTGAAAACAGATGGCGCTCCGGTAGCCAGACTTCATCTGTTGATGGGCTGAAAAAGGCGTTTTGTCCTTTCTCGATGATGTTTGCGCCACTCTTCCGTAACAGGTTCTCAACCTGCGGCACCGGGTCAAAGGTTGCTTCCGGGCTGACAGTTTCAGTTGTCAGGGCCAGGCCGTCGATTTGCTGAACGTTAAACACGGTAAAGGTTTTCAGCATCGGAATATGTTCAACTTCTCCGGCGGCGTTTTCCTTCTCCAGGGTGGTGTAGAAAATGGCTGTTGTGCCACGTTCACGTGTGCGAACCTGTCCACCTGCTGCCTGTGCCTGTTTGTAGGTCATCCAGCGTGAATCGCTGAAACCCTGTTTTGATGCACTGCACCATAGCAACATGATATTCATACCGCTGTAGGCTATGCTGGTGGCGTAATTCGATGGCAGACCAGACATGCCGGATACACGCTGCCACGGGCATGACCAAGGTTTCACACCGGCTTCTAGCGCTGCAATGATGCTGTCGGTAACGGTCTGATAAATATCCGTTCTGGTTTTAGAAAATTTCGTTTTTGAGGAGCCTGACGGGTCCAGCGGGGATATGCTGGTCGCCGCTGCGGTGTTAGGGGCGCTTGTCCGGGGGTTATGCAGGGAAATTGTCATGATTTTTTCTCCGTCAGTGTGTTTTTTTCGTCTTCGTATCGCCTGACGGTTCGCTTTCCCGGCATCGTTCTGTCCTGCAAGGGCGCAGCAAGCGTGCCATTTACCCTTGCAGGACGGGTTGTGTTGGGAAACGATTAACAGGAAGCCGATACAGGAACGAAAAGCGCACAGGAGAAAAACTGCCCCTGCATAGCCGGGCGTAGCGCCCCTTACTTCGCAATGGTGAAAAGTAAATTGGTGGTGTTGAGTCTGGGGCCTGCACTGACAGGGACTTCATGTAGGTGTTAGCATGCTTTCCTGCCGGACGAGACGATCCTGCTAACCGGGGGCGGTTTGTTCTTAAATTAATTGTCTCGTTCCGGCATCACTTACAACCGGAGCCGGGCTGTCTCATTATTGAACGCAGCATCCAGTCTATCCACCACCACCTAGATCTGGGGTGAGAGATTTCTTGGAAATGGCCACAGCACCGTAACCGGAGAATCATTCTCAAAGGGCTTAACAGGTATATTATTTCACTTAATTATAATGCCAATGTCATGAGAAATCTTTAGTGTAAAGATTTAATAATTATCATTTAAGTGTAGATTACAAGCAGAACAATTGAATTAATCGCCACATTGAACATATAAAACCTCAACACACTTGATGTATTTAACAAGACATAGGATTAAACCCATTAAAATTAAAAAAATTTAAAATACAAACCTCGTTTTGGCCGGGTATAAATACAATTTAAACCGCAACGTTTTTAAGTAAATAAATTCATTTGCAACTAAGCATTCAGGGTTGATATAATATAACCACTTAGATAATAATCCATGTTAGTTTGGAGTTAATATGTACATAGCGATAGATGGCGATGATGTGGGGAGAAAAATAACCTCATCATACTTATCCAACTCAGAAGAGAGGTTGACATACATAAGCAACAAATTAAATGATACCACAAAAAAAATATCTAAAATGCTTTTATCCAATGGATTTGAGATAATTTTCCAAGCCGCAGATGGTGTTACAGCGAAAACAGACAACGAGGTCAATCTTAACTTTGTTTTTGATAAGATAAAATCCTATTCCTTTGACGAAATTACATTTTCAGCTGGTGTGGGAGCGAATCTAAGAGAAGCCTATGTTGCACTGTTAAATTCTAAAAGCAACGGTAAGAATATGATTTCTATTTACAAAGACATATTATAGTGGTGCGAAATGTTTAGAATAATAAGATTTGACTGGTTGTTAAAAACGGTATCACTAATCTCTTTGTTTGTCACAATACTTTCATTTTGGATCTTTAAGACAGTTCTGTCTTCTGACTTAAGCCTGCTCAAATTGTTATCAATATCATCATTAGCATCCATTATCATAAACTTCTTTCTCCTTTCATCAAAGATATCAAGACTAATATGGGGAACAATAAGGTTTTTCAAGAAAGACATATATCCTGACTTAAATGGAATTTGGGTTGGACATATAATCACAGAAACAAATGATGAATTTGAAGTCCGCGCAAAAATAAAGCAAGCACTCCTTGTAACAAAGATAGAAATGCACGGCCCCACAGTTAAATCTGTTACGCTAGAAGCAACGCCAACTAAGGAACTGGATAACAACAAATTGTATTATGTATATAAATCAACCCCTAAAAACCCTAGTTGGAGCGAGTATATTGGCTCGACTATATTCGACGTAATTGAAAGTAACAATGCGCTCCAACTTTCCGGTCGATATTATACAGACAGAAAATCCGTGGGGAGAATATCAATAAAAAGAATATCACTTAACACTGACTCCGATATATCTTTTTATTAACTTTCGGAATGTTTAATTACCACAACCAGCCATGTTCGTTCTTTTAAAATAGAAGGATAATTCGCGCTACTGATATATTAATCATGGAAAAACTCCTTTCAGTAGCCATTTTCCCTAGAAAAATACCCCTGCATACCTCATATACTCCATCGAAACTGATTATTATGGAAGACTCCACTTATAAAGAATTGCGAGGGAAATTCGAGTGGTGTTTTTTTCGTCCTCTCCCCATTAGATGCCCCCAAAATAGCCATCATATTAAATTTATTTTAACACATAAACTATACTGTTAAAAATGACTAATATCTGAAAAATGAGTGCAACTCAACAATTTCATCTATTTTTTTACTTCTCTCTTATACTTTTTATATCATTTCCGTTTTTTATTCCTACCCACTCAGATTTTCTGCCTACAATAATCAGGAGCATTGTCTCTGTTGCGATCAGTCCAGTCAGCCAAGATTTCATGTCTGTATAAGACGGTTGAGGAAAATCTTCGGGATGTGTATGCCATTCGCCTAAATAAACAAGAAAGCCATTTGACTGTTCAAACAGTTCATCTACTTTCAGCTGATGATGGTCACCTTTTCTTTCAAACCGATTACGTGTCCTGATGTCACCCGGCCCTGGTTCCGAAATGTGAGTAATAACGATGTGAGGTCCCCGGCGTTCTCCTATCAGAACCCCTCCAGCTTCTGTGCTGACATATTGCATTTGGCGATATGACTTGAGCAGTCGAACGACTTCGCTCATGACCACTACATGATTGTCAAAATTATCGATGAATACCAATTCATTTATGTTCATTACACACAGGGCAATTCGGCTGATGTGGCAAAAATTGAGGTCTGAGCGAACGCCCCCCCTCAAGGATATGTTCATTGTAAGTCCACTTTAACTCTGGTTCTAGAGTACTTAACACGGCCATCTGGGCCAGAGATGACGTTATGCTACTAACTGCTGCATCATAAAGGGTGTAAGTGCTGCCACAACTTTTATTTTTTTCGCTTGATATATCAAGATCATTAAACCTTGAATCGGTTCCTTTATGGTATTTTGCAGGGTTAGAAACCATACACCCGTAACAGCTTCGGCCATCATCAATAAAGACTTTTGATGCCCGGCCGTTGCCATCATTGAACGCGTGAATAATATATGGTCTTTGCTCCAGTGGAATCTGTCTAACCACCGCAGCGATGCGTTTTGACACAGGTGGGCGTCCTGTCGCATCAATAATGATGTCGTACTTCTGCATTTCATCTGCGCTGATACGGAATTGTTCCATAAATCCTACAACCTTTGTCTGTAAATGCACAGACTCCTGTAGCTTTGCCGCAAGTGAAAGGGATTTAGGCCACCCGAAATCATGTGACGATAGGGTATGACGGCCAAAATTACTGGGTTTGTAGATATCATCATCATAAAGATGCAGATAACCCTTACCACATCCGGCTCCGTTGCGTAGTAATAATTCGGCCAGATACCCTCCAATTGTTCCACAACCTATCAACGCTATACGCTTTGTTGAAAGACTTACTGCCCCCTTCCGTCGTGTATTCCGGCTAAGGAGCGTCGCAATGTCAGCACGAATGACACCCAGCCTTTGATATTCCGTGCAAACACTTTTGCCACCCAACATCGCCGCAAGCTTGACCGTTGAGTTTTTGGCTGACTTCCGGTACCTTCTGAAATCAACAGACTGCGCATTGAACTCAACATAGATAGCTAAGATGTCCTGGTTTAAAACATCAAAGAGAAAAATGTACCTTTTCTTCCCTTCGGCTTTGATGTTTTCAATGACTCTATCTCTGGCATTGTGGTCTGATTTTTCAAGCCATTCCAGTAAGTCCCGGAATGAAGCCGGTGGCCATTTCATCCCGGCTAGACGGCTGGGATTTACAGAAATGTAATGCGTGCTGATGGGTATTTCTTTTAACGAAGTTCTGGGGAAATACCTTTGTTTGAGCCACTTGGTCATAACGGCTTCCGAGTCCTCCGGGGATGATTCCTCAACCGTTATGTACTCCTGTCTGGTAGTTCCATCAGACTTAAGTAATTTTGCCAAAGAGGTTTTAAGTGTGGTCCCCCGACTTGCGTTTGACAGAAGAAAGAGTGTCTCGCTGGGACGCCAGTATGCAGCAAACTCCCCTTCCAGTTCTCTCTTATCATTTACCCCTTGCGTAGCAGCGGATACCGAATTAATGAGGGTCTGGTGTATCTGTGCATCAACTTCTTTATATGTCGCTTCCAGATCGTTGGAATCCCAGTCTGCTTCCATCTGCTCAACATAGCAAAGGAACCCTTCCAGGGCGACATGGGGCATAAGGCAACTTTTGAACTGTTCAGGTTGCTCAATAATGAATGCTGTCGGCAGTTCTGTGAAAGGGTCGGGATGAATCACCAATGCAACATTAAAATTACCGGCATCAGTCGCGTATTCTTTCGTGTAATATCCTGCACCTCGCTCCCTGCTGTGCAGAATCGATTTTTCAGGAAGATTGCGGGCACGCGTATAGCGATACCCGCATCCCGTCATCACTTGATGGAGCTGCCCGTCCTTCATCAGCCACTTACCATCGTTTTGTTGATTGGTTTAGATGATGGCTCTTTGGATGGTGCATTGAGAAATGCCGGAGCTGCAGCACTTGACGTGATTAATAGGGCATTAGTCACACGTTTACCAAATGCTTCGTTGATTTTACGTAACGCTTCTTCCCGACTTTCTGATTGCTCAGCGGCAAGTAAAATACCGTACAGACCTTCCATAGTTTCAACGATAGCTCTATGGTGCACGTTATGGTTACTTTCCGCAGGGAACAATGGTTTTTCGTCAGTATCGTCGGGACTTTCCACACCGCGATTGAATTCCTCAGGCAGCAACCTGGCAATAAGTTTCATCGTCCCGGTGAGGTCGGAGCCATTATGAGATTCTCTATCGAGGATGTTGACGACTGCAGTCATCAGACTGATTGATGAAGGGCCCCCAACTTCCCATTGTGCATCCCGCCAAGCCTTCATAAACCGGCAAACTGAACGCAGATGCCCGCCGATACGTTTACAGCTTTCGTTGAACCAGTCTTCAACAATTTTGGGGTCGCTGACTGACCATCTTCTGACCCCTTCGCGAAGTGCCAGGTTCACTTTGTCGGACTCAACGGCATAAGCCTCGCGTCCCCCCCGGTTCAATGCAAAAGATTCAAACACCGAATCTGACTTTATGAGGTGTGCTGAATCTGCTGCTGTTTGTTTTTTCTGGAATTGTTCTTTAGGGATCGCATACATCGGTACATCAATGTGTGTTTTCTCCCGATAGATTTTGATGCGTCCGCAGGTATTCTTTTCTTCAAATACCCAGCCATCGTTTTCAGCTTCTAGTGATTTCAGTGATGTATCCACGAGAAGGAGAAGCAGAGTGTGTCCAATGCTCGGTTCGGATTCAAACACCGTCATGGGCATGTAGGTGCCATCATCAATATCCATTTCCTGCCCCGGATGAAAAGGCCTGTTTAACGTATCGTACTGAAAACTTCCTTGAGTCCAGAAACGAGGCTGGAATTTGATGAAGTCATCGCGTGCTTCATCTTCCATTTCAAAAATAAGTCGCGCTAGATCAGCACGTTCTTCGGGGGAGAGGTAGCGAACGTTTGTTTTCTCAAGTTTTAATCTGACACTTTCAAGTGTCAGCGCTTGCCTTCTCACGTCAATTGCGACTTGGCGAGCTTCCTGAAATACATCTCTCGTCCTTTCACGTACGATCTGACGAAGTGCTTTGAGTTTATCGGATTCAGTCTTGCTCAATTTGAGCTTACTGATTAAGCCATCCATATTGTGACTATAGTAATTGTTAAAATCCCAAGGCATCAGAGTTTCTCCTGCGCGATTGCGCGCTTAAAGGGTTTTGCAGGTGTAGTGAAAAAGCTCTTAAGCTTCTGGTTCTGAGCGAACTGCACAGTAGCGAGTTGTCTTCCCCTTGCGCGCAGGTTTTCAATGGAACTTTTCGTGGCATTATCCAGAGTGATGTCGCTGGCTGCTTCATTAGGGATCACTTCATCCAGACTGGTGTAGTTATCGGAGGCACCATGGAGCGTAAGCTCGCGCAGGAGCATATTTTTATGGAGATGTTGGTTAGCCGTCATGGTTGTAAGGACCAGTTTTTTACCTACGCCCCAAAGTCGGCAGTAGCCATTCCACCATTTTTTGCTCAGCAGCCTTGGGCTAAGTGAATACTCTTCCCCGGTAGTACCGATATTAAGTATGTGTATGTCTTTATGAGCAACATCAGGAAAATCAGACTTCATGTCCCTGAAAACTTCCAAAAATCCGATATAACTGGGGTTGTTGGCGACCAGACCTCCATCAGCAAAATAAGAACCAAGGTCTTCACAATGGTGTGGTGCAAAGAACGTCGGTGCAGCGGAGGTTGCGAGTGCGGCATCAATCAATTTAAGTGCACCGTCGCGGGTAAAATCTGGGTTATGTGGTGTCTTGAAGAACTGAGGTTTTCCTGTTGAAAGATTGACTGCCGGGACCATTACTCTCCGGGCCAGGTCATTAAAGGTAGTCTCACCACCGATCATCGTTTCAATTGTTTGTCGAAGTGGTTTACTACTATAAATGGGAGAAACAAGTGATTTAAGGAGATTGAATAGCCACCATCTTGGTGGAAAAATATCATTCGCTTTATCTAAGAAAACACATTCCAACTCGCGAGCACTCTTGCCTTTAGCAAGGCCGAGAGCCAAGATCCCACCTATCGATGTCCCTGCGATGAGGTCAAAGTAATCGCCAATTCTGATTTCTTGGTCAGGGTGCCTAGAGGCAAGTATCCTCTCAATCTCAGCAAGCACACTGATTGTAAACATCCCTCTGGCCCCACCACCATTTAGGCAGAGTAGCCGTACTCCATGGTCATTGACTACATGCAATTCAGACATTGAAAACCCCATAACCAGAGAATATAGCTATAAGATATGTCTGTTTTTATTCTTTTCAATGTACAAATAATCAGTGTTTTTGTAATTAGTATAAAACACTTTTAATTCTATAAAACATACTGATTTAACCTGTAAAGTTAGAATTTTTACATTTTATATCCAATCAAAGGAAGGTCTTCATTTGAAACGAAGAAGAATCATTCGATGACTCTTTGCGGTACGTGACATCCACTGGCACTATCAGGCAGTGTCCGATGAACCAAACTCTTGAAGCCTGCCTGACCTAAAGTGAAGCCCCCACAGGCAAGATAATTCCTAACGATAAGGCCAACGACGATAACATCCCTACTAACACCAACAAACGTTAGGCCATGATATTGGCACGAGGTACCTAATATTGACATCACGCAACGGTATTCGGTCAGTCTATGAGATAGCTTTCGTCCATCTCTGGGTCAACTTCAAATCTCTCAGTTTCAAAATAGATAAGACCTACTTCTTTTGGAACGGCATCTAGTTTGTCGAGTACGGCATTAATTCGAGCGCATTGCTCAGCGTTGATATAGAAGCGATGGTCGTTTAACCAATTCCGAGAATCATGATAGTTGTCGAGCGTTGCCGCCTCCAGTGTTACGACACATTGTTCTATTTTTGAACGACTGCACAGTCGCTTGATTTGAGGAATGATATCGACTGTTCGATCATCCGACACGACGATCGCAAGCCTTCGAGTGCCGCTCGTTTGCACGTAACGCACTCCGGAATTATACCGAGATCCCCTTGATGGCGTACACTCATCGGTCGCTTCACCGTCGAGAATAATCCCGATAGCATGGCAAAGACCAGCAGGATCAAGCAGTATTGTGCCATCAATACCGCTGACACTTCGAAGGAGTGATTCAGTGAGCTTAGTTGGCACGATTCTAGTACCTTGCTTGCAAAGTCGATTCGCCTCGCAGGCCGCATCTTCCGCAACGACAATCATGCTCCCATGCCCCTGACTGGTTTGGGTCATCAGAAGGTTCCACAAGTGCAATCCACTATCTTGTGAAGACAACGGAAATAGTCTCGCGTAATTTGCCAGGAAGGCAGCTTTGTCAAAAGGCTCCTGTGGAAGTTTGGGCACAGCATATTGACTGAGAAGCAGTGCTTGGTTACCGCAGTACAACTGCCAGTGATAATGATCTATAAAATCTACCGTGAACGCATCTTGTGCACTGGGATCGTGCGACTCCTTCAGTCTCCCAAGTCCATAGATGTACTGACTATTTGCGATAATGCCGACACCTGATGCCGCCATCTGCAAGACTTTCCGAACCCATCGTGGCTCACGAAAGGGAACTGGCTCAACAAACTTCGCCAGGAACTCAACCGCCTCGTTATCTGGATCGACGAGAATGAGCTGACCTATGCCTTTCGCCCCCTCGTACATAAGAGAGGAGACAAGGTTCAAAGCATCGAAAAGATCAGTATGAATGTATCTTCGTTCGATCGAGAGGCCTGCGGTGTGCAGAAAGTCCTTTGCAGCAATCCGTATTATTTCCTCGGCATCTCTCATACTGCCATGGATAAATCTTCCTGGATCAGGGTTATGCAATTCCTCGGTAGCCTCACGAAGAACCGCATACATCGCTGCATGTATCAGACTACGAAATCCATGTCCTTGTTGGCTTTCGTCAACAGAATTGGAGAGCAAAGGAGGGAATTTCTCGAAAGTGTCGTTTGGAATCTGTATGACTGGGGTGACATAATAGTCGTCTATTCGCCTAGACTCTCCGCAAAATGACGTTACGTTATGCTCGGTATCAAAAGCATCAAGTGCCTTACTAACCGATGTTCGCACTGAGTCGCGACGTATCCACTCTGGCTTGTCGCGCATGCTTGGCCCATCACCAAAAATCATACTCTGTAACCGATGATTCTTGTAAATCGATTCAACTGAATCCAGCAATCCTTCAAACAAAGATAGATGCCACTTACCATCTTCTGGCTCTACGCATATCGGATTCGCATTTTTACTGCCAGGGCGGCGAGCACCAACAAGTAGCACTTCTGCATCAGCCGGTGCACCCAATTTTTTCAGTACATTACGTGCCAGAATCTGGATGTGAATTCTGTAGCTGTCCTGATATCCCCACATAAAAAGGTTAATGATGCTACCTGCCACCTCGATTTCTCCTGCTTGCTGTTTGCCGTGCCCTAAGACCAGCAGTTTTGTCGACTCACTTCACCATTCATTCCACATTTTTATTGCAGCGTCGATAAACGCTTCCGCATCGGCTTTCTCCCATGAGGTATGTGTCCCCTCCCAAAGCAAGTAATACTGTTCATTGGCGCATACCAGCTTGTCTTTATCTGCTTCTGTCTGAATCCAATTCATGGCATTGACAAAACAATCAGCATAACTGGTGCCAAACTTTTCATTTGGCACGTTGTAGAGTAGACCTTCAAGGTAATAGGAAGGTGCAAGTCCTGACTTCAATTTTCCGTCAGCAATGAGTTTACTTCGAAGGTTCTTCAGTACGCGAACCATGGGCTTTAGCCATTTATTACTGGCCTGATGTTTTAAGGTGAGATTTTCTGAATGCTGCTTGGGGTAATTGGCAATCCGTTCACCAGCGCCATTAAAGAAACAGATGCCCTCATCGTATTGTGAGTCGTAATGCCCCTTGAATTTCCAATAACGACGAAACTGCATTGATGCGATAACGTCAGCTTTGCGCCTACTTCCATTTGCCGCTACAACTATGGCCTTATCTCCGACCTTAACATCAGACCCGAAGCGCTCTGTAAGAGCCTCAAGCACATCTTGCTTAAATTGAGTATACGAGTAGGTTGCAGGAACAAATGCACGGTCATACGCATCTTTGTCTTCTGGTGATAACTGTGTGAGGTCACTGTAGTAGACATCATCAAGACATATGACTACATCAACGTCACTTTCAGCATAAATGTTAGTATCGTTTCCATAGGAGCCCTGAAGGAATACTTTAAAATTCTTTCCATGATACTTAGTGTTTGCGCTCTCTAATGCATTCTTTATAATGCTATAAGTCGAGGCAGACTGTGCAATAGATCCTTGGTGGGACCATGTATCGAGCTGTGATTCAGGTATTCCCATATTATTTCGCCTCACTCATATCAGAAACTCTCTTAATTGTGCCTCACGAGCTCCAAAAGACTCCCTACCACGCTGTCGAAGGGTATTCAGTTTATCTAAATTGTACTCAAGTAAATCTGTCGCCATCTCAGGCCGTTCGAATGTGTCGCTGATCCGAATCGTCGGAATATCTTTGAATAGAATGTCGCGTAGTTGATCCATCGATTGTGTATTGATCTCTAGAGTTTTTTGAAGCAGCTGGACTGCGAGCCATTTCTTAGCAATCCGCATAAGGAGACCTGGTTTAGGTTCTGGATAGATACCAACACCGACATTTATAACCCGGATATCCTTGTGATCTTTTTTCAGAGCGACAGTGGCGTCGGCGATTGCAAACAAGGTGGGGTTGTTTGCGCAGTAACCTCCATCGATCAACTCAACCTTATCTCCTGCTGCGGTAATAATCACTTTCCTTTCGAAGAACGGATAAGCCGAGCAAGACGCTTGCACTGCATCAGCGATGCTGACCCCGAATCCTGGACTGAAGGTTCCCTTGCGACCATGGGCCTGCACAACATTACCTTTGAAGATCATTGGTCTTTCGGTCATCCATCGAGTTGCGACGATGCCAATACCCATCAGAACATCTTCGAATGTCTTGTCTTGAAAAACTTCCTTAGCCAAATCCTGGAGCGCCATTGTTCTTGCCGCAGCCGACCGGCTGGACATAACTCGTGGTACATGTTCGGTGTACAGTGCGTGTATTTGATCTACTTCGTATCCTAGAGCGATGAGCGCGGCAATAATCGCACCGGTGCTAGTACCAAATACAAGATCAAACCTCTTATATAATGGGCACCCAAGCATAGCCTCAATTTCCTTGAGGACACCCAGCGTATAAAAGCCCTTTGCACCGCCACCATCAAGTGCGAGAACACGGCATATGTTGTCGTTGCCGTACTCGGTGAGTAGTGATGACGGCGAAACAGAGTAAGTCATTATTTTGCACTCCTTGTTCACTACGAGGATATCCAACTAGTACCGAACAATTTATAAAAGCTGGAGACTTCAAGTAGTCCGAAACCTGCATAAACCAACAGCGTGAGCGGATGGATCTCCATCAAATCGCATAGTAGGCTAACTTCTTCGAGGTAGGACTTTTAAGGTCGCGTTCTATCGAAATAAGGTAGATAAAATACCTCTTGACTCACACCACGGCCTCCCTCATCTGTTGCAGAGCATTGGGCAACGATGCTTTAAGCGTCTTCATTCTGTACTTTACCTAAACACCTAGAGTTGCGGACATATTACACAATAGGGCCTAAACCTATACTATTCATTGATCTATTTTTACGCATTTGCCACTTTAATAAAATCCACAACTGCGGCTTCACTCAAAAGTGGAGAGTCCGGCCAGTATTTACTGCATTACGTGCGTCAATTGCTGTACCCATACGGTTCTGCGAATAGATAACTTTCATATCCACCCCATCCATGGAACACCAAAGTAACGATCAGCATATCCGAGGTTCACTCAACCCAGCCTTACGTAACCCGCTACTATTGGTGGTCATTTTGGTGGTCTTGACAGAAAGTGGATTCAGGTTTAGCTTGAATATTAGCCAGTTACTGGCAAAGGCGATCCCAGTCAGAGGAGCCAAATTTGAAAAGCCTGCTTTTAAAGCAGGCTTTTTGCTTTTCGGCATCTGGAAAGATTGCCCGGTGGCGCTGCGCTTACCGGGCCTACTTGTCCCGTAGGTCGGGTAAGGCGCAGCCGCCACCCGACTAACATGCCCTCAGTTGCCCAGCTTAACCGGCATCCCCGACCGCCGTTCCAGTTCAGCGCCCGCGCCCTCGTTTATCAGCTGCGTTCGCTGCGCGGCTGAAATGGGCAGAGGCACTTTCCGGGTTGACTCAAATTCCGCGCGGTTACGTGATAATGGCTCGTGAACCTCTACCCACCGGCTGCCGTCCGGCTCCGTGGTCATCTTTACGGGCCGATCGATAAGCTGCACGCGGGTGCCTACGGGAACGTTATCGAAAAGGTATTTAATGTCGTTGTTACGCAGACGAATACAGCCCTGGCTCACCCGCAGCCCGATGCCGAAATTCGAGTTTGTGCCGTGAATGGCGTACAGCCTGCCGATATAAATCGCATACAGCCCCATCGGGTTATCCGGCCCGGCGGGCACGAAGGCCGGGAGCGTTTTACCCTCTGCCGCATAGGCACGGCGCGTGTTCGGCGTCGGAGACCAGGTTGGTCCCTCCTGCTTGCGCTCAACCGCCGTCACCCAGTTACGCGGAGTCTCGCGCCCGGCCTGACCGATGCCGATGGGCAACACTTCCACCGTATTGCTGCCCGGCGGGTAATAGTAGAGACGCATTTCCGCCACGTTCACGACAATCCCCTCGCGGACGGTATCGGGTAAAATCAGCTGCTGGGGAATAGTTAAAGTCGTTCCGGCTTTTGGTAAAAAAGGATCCACGCCCGGGTTCGCTTCCAGCATGTTGCTCAGCCCCAGGCCGTGCTGCGCGGCAAAGTACTCCAGAGGCAGGGTATTTCCCTCGGGGACCACAACCGTAACGGGGTTGCCGACAAGACGACTGCCTTCAGGCGGCAGCGGGTACGTAACAGCCAGCGCACCGGGCGTTACGGCAGCAAGCATCAGCGCGAGCGAGAATAAGCGAATCATAGTTTCCCTGCGATAAAACGAATGGTCACAGGCTAACTATAACTGCCCGCTGCGAAATTTGTCAGAATAGTCACGTGGCGATAACGCTTTGCGAGAAAAACCAGCACAACATGCTGATGAAATAATGCGAGAATAGCGATACCAGACCGGGTCAGGAGGACACAATGCTGGAAAATATGAAAGCCTTCAGAATGGTCGTAGAGTGTCAGGGGTTCCGCGCCGCCGCGATGGCCATGAAACTCTCCCCGGCCATGATCAGCCGCAGAATTGAAAAGCTGGAAAGCGAGGTGAATGCGCAGCTGATTAAACGCAATTCACGTCGCATTTCTCTGACGACGGCCGGTGAGCAATTTTACCAGCGCTGCCTGCTCATTATTGATGAATATGAATCCTGCCTCAGGGATGTCAAAAGCCTCAGTAACGAAATCGGCGGAAATCTCAAAGTGGGTATCCCCCATTCCATCAGCAATCAGCACGTTATTCCGCACCTTGGCGCCTTCCTGGAACGCTATCCCAATCTGAAGCTGGATATCGTGACCGGCAATCACTGCATGGAGCTTTTCAGCCACGGCTTCGATCTGGCGCTGCAGTGTGGCCCACTGCCCGACAGCAACCTTTATTACACGCTGATTGGCTACTGGCGAAAATACACCTGTCTTTCACGCTCCTACGCGCAGCAGCACGGCATTCCCCAGCATCCTGACGATCTGCGCCAGCATACCTGTCTCCTGCATTTTGATAACCACCGCCGCAGCTGGAAGTTTGTGATTGACGATGAGCTGGTTGAAATCCGCCCTCATTACGTCTCCAGAGTGAGTAACAGCCTCGACCTGTGCAATATGGTGCATCACGGGTTAGGGATCTGTTACCTGCCGGAATTCACCGTGAGAGCGGGAATGGAATCAGGAGAAATCATCACCGCCCTTGACGCGTTTATGCCTGCCCCTCTTCCCCTGTATGTGGTGCATATCAATCCTCATCCCTCCCCCAAGGAACAGGCATTTATTGATTTCCTCCGCACGCTTAACCTGGCAACGGCCCCGGCGCCAGCATCCTGAGCGGGTTCAGCAGCGCGATCTCCTCAATGCGCGCCGCATCCAGTCCGGCCTCTCTGAACCAGCGGTGGCTGTCCTCCAGCCACTCGCCGATGTCGGGCTGGCCCGGCTGGCCCAGATCCGAGCTGTAAACCAGGTTATGCACTCCCGTCAGCACCTCACAGAGATCGTCGAGGGGCTGATAGCCTAAATAGACCGTCAGGGCGCACTGCTCCACAAAGAGCCACTCGTGTTCGCCGAGCGCGCGCAGTTCCCGGGCAGTAAATCCCGTCATCGGATTCGCCGGCTGGTTCAGCATCAGCCTGCAGCCGCCCACTCGCTCAACGGCCTCAATCAGACGCAGCGTTTGGTCTTTCGTCGCATGTCCTGAGGAGATCACAATGTCATGGTGCCGGGCAAAGTGAATCAGCGTTTTTACGCCTGAACGCAGTTCACCCGCCTCATCAGCAATCGAGAGCGGCTGCCCGGCGAAATGCCGGGCGTACTCGTTGCTGAACGTTCGGGATAACCCGCTTTTATGCGCCGTTGGAACCACGGTCGGCAAGTGCACCAGCAGCCTGGGCGCACCCTCAAACTGATACTGGCTCAGCGCCTGGCGGACGACGTTAAGGTTTATCCCCCCGGCGGCGGCATTCAGCACGACCGAGCCAAAGACGGGCAGACCTTGCTCCTGCATTGCCGATGCCAGCGCGCTGACGCTTCCCAGATGGTTCTTAAGCACCACGCCCCCCTGATACTGCGCGTAGCGTTCTCCGGCCTCCATGGCGGAGTAACGCCGCTGGTAGCTATCCGGGCGCGCGTGATAGTGCACGTCCAGAAAGCGCAAACGGGACGCCCAGTAGTCAAAAAACGGCCGCGTCATGCTTTTGCTTCCCAGGGCACATGGTAACCAAGCGTTTGTCGGGCTACGTCGAGCGAGGTGCCTTCACGAACTGCGTTGATGATCTCACGCTCCGTTTTTTCTACGTTTTCTGCCCGACGGATCACCTCCTCCAGCTGCTCAGCGGGGATCGCCAGAACGCCATTCTCATCGCCGAAAATCCAGTCGCCAGGGCAGACCGTTACCCCTTCAATCTGCAGCGCGCACTGCACCGCAGTGACCCGCGCACGGTTCTTGCCGGAAACCATATAGATGTTGCTGGCGTACAGCGGGTAATTCATCTGACGAATGTCTGCAATGTCCCTGGCTGAGCCGTAGATGACGGACCCGGCGATGCCTTTAAGCACGGCTTTGGTGGTCAGAATATTGCCCCAGCTGGTGCAGTCCGTACGGCCGCCATTGTCCACAACGATGACCGCGCCAGCCGGAACCCGATCGATATAGTTCCCGGCATTCATAAACTGATTTTTCTCCGCCACGCAGGCTTCATATTTTACGGTCCAGGCAGGTCCCGCCATCTTACTGCCCCCGGCCTGCAGCTTAATGCCCGCAAGGCCTCCCGCAATGTATAAACTGTCCAGCGCGTCCGAAACGGCCGCCGTGTCCAGCGCCAGCAGGCGCGACTGAAGCGTTGATTGAGTCGTCATTGTCGAATTATCCATGCTGTGTTGTCAGGGTTTTTAAGGCGCACCAGGCGGCATATTCCGGCAGGGTTTGCGCGAGCAGTGTTCTGTTCACTGGAAACGTCATCTGATGCGCCTGACCATCTTGATGACGAACCGACAGGGTCATTTTCCCCAGCCGTGCGTCGCTGTTCAGAAGCTCCGAGAGCGACGGGCTGACCGTCACATCCATCTGCACCGTCGGCTCTCCCTGGCGAGGCAGGCCCCCGGCAGGCAAATACGCTGAGAGCGCTGCATCTGGCGTATGCCAGCGGATACTGCACGCATCCCGCAGTATTTCGCCCGCCGTTTTATTACGTTTGCTCACCAGATAGGGACGCAGCGCGCTGTCCAGACTTTGCCTCACCGGAAGCGGTAAAGTCCGGTGTGCAGGGGTTTCGATCTGCACAATGACGTAAGGGCTTTTCCATAAAAAATGACTGTCCCAGTCGGTGGAGGTGGCCAGCGCATTGACGATAGAACCGACCTCGCTCTCGCTGATCCCGATCAGGATCCAGCAGTGCTTTTGCCTTTCAGGCCCGGTATCTTTGTTATTTGCTAATGCCTCTTCCAGCATCGGCAGCGCCTGGGAAGGCGGCCCGGGCAGAACCACCAGTTGACTGCCCGCCGCGCATGCGCTGAAACCTGGAGCGGTGCCGCAAGCGTTATCCAGAATGGAAGCGCCCTCGGGGAAACGCGCCTGAAGACGGTTTGAAGGATCGCTTTTCACCCCGAACGTCACGAGACGACTCTCAATGGTTTTCCACGTCTCTTCGTCGTGCACAAGCGACTTGCTCAGAACCTGAGCAATGGCCTCGCGGGTTTTATCGTCAGAGGTTGGGCCAAGGCCGCCGCACACCACAATGAGATCGTCCTGCCCGATACGCCCTGTTACTACCGAGCTTATCTGCGGGATGTTGTCTGCGCAGGTCGCCTGAAATTTGACACGGTAGTGCGCCTTTTCAAGGCATTGACTGATAGCCTGCTGGTTCGTGTTAAGGCATTGCCCGGACAGGAGCTCATCACCAATTGCAATCACGCTGGCCGTTTTAGCGATGGCTGGCTGAACCAGGGCGTCGATTATCGCCTTTGCCATCTCCACCGTTGTCGCCGGGCCGCCTAAATCGTAGGTCGCCACCTTCCCCTCACGAACAACGCGATCGACAGCCTGCTGCAGTTTTTCCGCCTGCGCCTCAAAGCCGAGGTACGCCAGCATTAGCGCAATTGTGTAGAACATTGCACACGGATTGGCTTTTCCCTGCCCCGCCATCCCCGGCGCGCTGCCGTGTACCGGTTCAAAATAGGCCACCTCGCTGCCAATGTTGGCGCTGGGCGCCAGGCCAAGCCCGCCCATCACGCCGGCGGCCAGATCCGACAAGATATCGCCAAACATATTTTCCGCGACAATCACGCCAAACTCGTGAGGCTTACGCACCAGCCAGAGGGCAATCGCATCCACGTTGTGAATATCTGCCCGAATGTCAGGGAAGCGCGCGGCCACTTCCTGAAAGATTGTTGCCGCAAAATGACCGCTTTCGCGCATGACGTTGGGTTTATCGGCAAACGTGACGCGTGAAAAGCGGTGTTGGCGGGCATAGTCAAAGGCCGTCTGAAACAGGCGCTCCAGGCCGTAGCGCGTTTGCAGACGCACTGACCATGCCGCCTCTTCCGGGCCATATTTTTCGAGATTCGGGTGTTTAAGCCAGCTGGCCACGTTCTCACCGACACCTTTAAAATCCATTCCGGCGTACAGCCCCTCGGTATTTTCCCGAATCACACAGCAGCGGAAAGGATGGCGATCTCCCGTCACGTATTTCACCGGGCGGATGTTGGCATAGAGGCCAAGCCGCTGACGGAGCTGAATCACCGGTGAAACATACTCAATGCCTTTCTGCTGGAGCGCGACGGGCAGCGCCTGCTGAGCCTGCACTTTCCCCTTGCTGGTGATGGCGCCCAGCAGCACCGCGTCCGCCTCAGCAATCTGTTCCCAGGTACGTGCCGGCACAGGATTGCCCTCGCGTTCCCAGCAGGACCAGCCTATTTCACCAAAGGTCAGGCTGATGGGGAGATCCAGCGCACCGATAACGGGCAGCGCAGCGTCGCAAACCTCCTGACCAATACCGTCTCCCGGCAAAACCAGAACATTTTTTTTCATAAGGTATCGATCCATTCGTTGAGCAGCGCATTCACCGCAGCGGGATTGTCATTCCACGGACGCATTCCCGCGCCGGGGATGCGTTTGTAATAGTGCTGGGTTCGGGGGCTGTGGGTCTGGTTTTCCCATGAGGCCAGCTGGGATTTTTCACCCACAATCGCAAGATAGTTACCGTCATAGGCGGCAATATCCGCGCGGGCATCCATCTTTAACAGCAGTGAGAAGCCGGTGAGCATGCGTTTAATCGCCGCCATTTTCTCTGCATCTGGCAGGGAAAATTTTTCCTGCGGCGCAGGCTGACCTTCGGGCAGGACGTAGTGATGCAGAATATCCATGGCCGAACCGAGTTCACCTTTTTCAAGCAGTGCGATGAGACGCACCAGCCGCTGCGTTAATTTCTCGTCGGCAAAACCGGGGGCGCTCACGCTCATGACGCCCGCTACGCCGCGCAAACGGTGTGCCAGCAGCTGCACCAGCGTGCCCGCCATCGCAAACCCCACCAGCAGCCAGGGGCGTTTGACCTGGGCATTTAGCTTCTGGCAAAGCGCGTCAATCGCGCTCTGCGGATCGTCGTGCGTAATCAGGCTCAACGTATCGACGATGGTGACGGAAAAACCTTTTTCTTCGAGCAAGGTAACCAGCGGAGCGCAAAATGCCCCGCCGTCCCAGGCAGGCATGACCGGTGCCAGTATCACCGCATCCTGTAACTTCATGCTGCGGTCCCTGTGATCACGTTTTCAATAGCGCTGAAGACACGCTGACTCTCTGTCGTCAATGACTCTTCAACCATTTTCCGGTTCTCCACGCTGAGATTTTTCACCCCAAGGATCATATCCACTACGCTGCGGTAAGAGGCGTTGTAAAATTCCTTCGAAACCAGCTGATGCACCTGATTAAATATCCACTCCGTGTGATAACGTTCTTTGCCTTCGTTGAAATTACACAGCGACAGCCAGATTTCCATCGCCAGATTTCCCGCCCCTTTTCCCATGCCGGTCAGGGAGCTATCAATAAAGGTCGCGCCGGCCTTTACGGCTTCAATGGAGTTTGCCATTGCCAGCCCCAGGTTATCGTGGGCATGGAATCCCACCTCAAGCGGCGTTGCGCATTTAAGCAGGTTAACCAGGCGGGCGGTCTGTTCAGGCCGCAGGCTGCCGTTAGAATCCGCAATGCAAATAATATCGGCCCCGGCGTTCTCACACTGCAATGCCACGTCAACAAGCGTCTTCGCGTTAATTTGGCTGGCGCGCGTAAAGTTCATGCTCACGCGCAGGCCATTTTCTTTCGCCACCTCACACAGTTCCAGCGCGGGTTGGGGATTGTCGGTTTTAATACAGAGCCGAAGCAGCGCAACGCCACATTCCCGCAGGCGAATAATATCCTGCCGGGTAATATTATGAGGGTGGGCAATGACAACTAATTTCGCTTCGGGCACGGCATCATGAATTGCCTGAATATAATTATCAGGCGACATTCCGGTTAAACCAATATCCGCGATGGGTTTAAATGAACCGTTTCGGTAACCTATTTCAATCCATTCAACGCCACTGCCCACCAGTGCGCGCACATGCTTAATTGCGTAGTCTATAGGAAAGCTGAAATTGTTTTGATACCCGCCATCCCTTAATGTGACATCTATATTATTAATCATTGATATTACTCTCTTTACTGGAGAAAAATTCCATAAACCCATATTGACCAAAAACATATACAAGGAAACCAACAACGCAGACGCAGGCAATAATCAGCGCGGTCATGACGGGAGCATGGGCTGAAAGTTTTCCAATCAGGAAGGTTGCGAGCGCTGCGCTTCCGAGCTGTAAGGCCCCCATTACACCCGAAGCGGTACCCGACGCCTGCGGGTGCGCCGCGATGGCAGAGGCCGTGCCCAACGGCAGCAAAAATCCATTGCCAAAGGTCAGAATGCCGATGGAGAGAATGCTGGTAAACAAAGGCACAGGGCTTAAGTACATCTGAAGTGCAAAAATAATGCCGCCGAGGACAAATATGCGATACCCAAGGCGAATGGTCTCTTCAATACCCGCCTGACGAGATCTCTTCTTAGCGATCAGATTCCCCGCCACGTAGCTTACGGATAGCAGAATATAGGTGTAACCGATATAAAGCGGCGAAAGCCCGAGTTTGCCCAGCAAAAAGGGGGACTCTACGATATAGGAAAAATAGGCTGCATAAGCAAAACAGGGAATCGCGGCATAAAACAAAAACTGCCGGTTTCTTAACACCACAAGCGTATTGACCATGGCCGCCACCGCGCTCAGCTTTTGCCTTTTCTCAGGCGGTAAGGTTTCGCGCAGTGCGGTGAGGCACAGTCCCAGCGTCATGACGATAAACAAGGTCAAAAAGATAAAACAGGATTTCCAGCCGAAGTGTTGGGTTAACACGCCGCCGATCATGGGTGCAATGGCCGGCGACATACCCACAAAGGGAAATATGACAAGATAAAGCTGAGCCGAAGACTTCTTATCCAGCATGTCATTAATAATCGCCCGGCTGACGGTGATACCAGCGCAGGAGCCGATGCCCTGTAATAAGCGTAAAATAAGCAGCTCATTAATATGAGTAGAGTAAATAACGCCTACCGTCGAAACCAACCAGATTAACAGCCCCGCAATAAGCGTTTTCTTTCTCCCCAGACTGTCGCTTAACGGCCCGTACACCAGCTGTGAAAACGCAACGCCAAATAAAAACAGGGCGATAGCATCCTGTATTTGCGCCTCCGTGACCTTATAAAATAATTGCATTTCGCTCAGTGCAGGCAAAAAGATATCGGTAGATATTAATCCGCCCACGGACAGGCATGCAATTAATACCACCAGGGGCATAGATAGCGTTTTATTCATATTCGTATAAACCAGGAATTGGGGTAATACGAATTTATCGGAAGCGCTTCACAATGAGAACAATAATAAACTAAACGGTCTGTTGCACATTAGTAAACGAACGTTTTCTGTCGATAAGATAACGGTAGCGGCGCAACCATCAACCGCATGCGGCGGAAAAGAGAAAGCCTGGGCTCAGGCTTTCTCAGTTTACGCTATCACGCCTCGGTTTTGCGCCACCGGCGCGTCAGCACTTTCTCCGCCTCGACAATAAGGAACATCACAAAACCAATCAGGAAGGTGATGACCCAGTAGCGGAACGGCAGCGCTTCGGTGCCAAACAGCATCTGCATGAAGGGTGCGTAAATGATAAGAAGCTGTAGCGCCAGCAGTACGCCGCTCACGATCCAAATCCCTTTATTCGCCAGCAGGCCTTTGCTCAGCGAGAAGCCGTCATTTACGCGGCAGTTGAGCATGTAGAACCACTGCGCAGTGACCAGGGTTTGCAGCAGCACGGTGCGGATAAATTCCGCCGAGTAGCCGCGCGGCTGTAGCCAGGCTTCGAGCACGAAGGCGCTGATGGCAATCATCAGACCGACAAACACCACGCGCCAGATGGCATAGCCGTCCATCACATGGAGATTCGCCTTGCGCGGTGGCCGGTTCATGATGTCCTTCTCACCCGCTTCAAACGCCAGGCCAAACGACAGCGTTGCCGACGTCGCCATGTTCATCCACAGGATCAGGACAGGCGTCAGCGGGATCAGGTTCCCCGCCAGCAGCGCGATGATGATCAGCAGAGCCTGCGCGATGTTGCTGGGGATAACGAACAGAATGGTCTTTTTCAGGTTATCGTAAACCCGACGCCCCTCGTGCACCGCACGGGCAATAGTGGCAAAGTTGTCATCCGTTAACACCATGTCGGCGGCTTCCTTGGTGACTTCCGTCCCCTTAATCCCCATGGCGATACCCACATCCGCCCGCTTGAGCGCTGGGGCATCATTTACGCCATCCCCGGTCATGCCCACGACTTCCTGTTTACTTTGCAGGGCCTGCACAAGGCGGAATTTATCCTCCGGGCTGGTTCGGGCGAAAATATCGTACTGCTGCGCGGCGTCGCTCAGCTGACGATCGTCCATCGCCTCCAGCTCACGTCCGGTAATCGCGCTTGCGGCGTTACCAATCCCCAACATTTGCCCAATGCTCATTGCCGTTTGCGGGTGGTCGCCGGTGATCATTTTCACGCGGATCCCGGCCTGCAGACAGTCGGCAATGGCGGTAATGGCCTCCGGACGCGGCGGGTCCATCATCCCAGCAATACCCAGCAGGATCACGCCATCATGCAGGTCCGGGTGATCCAGCTCGCGTTGCCCCTCGCGGGCAGGTTTCCAGGCCGCAGCCACCATGCGCAACCCTTCCCGGGCATACTCTTCAATTTTACCTTCCCAGTAAGGCTGATCGAACGGCTGCAGTCCGTCATTCGTCTGCTGGTACTGGCATAGGCGGAACAGGACGTCCGGTGCGCCGGTGATTAAAATCACCTCTTCATCGCCCAGCCGGTACAGCGTGGACATGTATTTATACTGCGAATCAAACGGGATTTTGCTGCGCATTTCGGTATCGAGCGGTGGGAGCGGAATTTTCGCCGCCAGCACCTTCAGCGCGCCCTCGGTTGGTCCCCCGGTGATTTTCCACAGCCCCTGCTCGTCCTTAATCAGCTGGCTGTCATTGCAGAGGTCAATGGTGCGCAGGTAGCGTTCCAGCAGGGAACCCTGCGTCACGCTGACGGGCGTCGGGTCATCTATGGGGTGAATATTACCCACCGGTTCGTAGCTGTCGCCCTCCACGCGATAGGTCGTGTCAGCGGTAATCACCGCTTTGACCGTCATTTCATTCATCGTCAGGGTGCCGGTTTTATCCGAGCAGATGACCGTCATTGCGCCCAGCGTTTCCACCGTAGGCAGCTTGCGAATGATGGCCTTGCGACGCGCCATGGCCTGTACGCCAAGCGAAAGGATGATGGAAATGATGGCCGGCAGGCCTTCCGGCACGGCGGCAACGGCGAGGCTGATAAGCGACAGCACCAGTTCAGAAACCGGCATATCCCGGAACAGGAGGCTAAAGACAAACAGCGCCACCATCATCACCAGGATAGTGATGAAGATGGTCTTCCCGAGCTTATCCATCTGCACCATCAGCGGCGTGCGGTGCTTTTCAATGTCGGACATCATCTGATTGATGTGGCCAAGCTCGGTCTCGCCCCCGGTTGCCACCACCACGCCTTTACCGCCGCCGGAGCTGACGGTGGTGCCCGAGTAGAGCAGATTATACCGGTCACCTAAAGGCAGTTCCCCGCTTAACGCATCGCTGTTTTTCTCAACAACGGTGGATTCGCCGGTCAGGATGGCCTCCTCCACGCGCAGGTTATGCGCTTCAATTACGCGCAGGTCCGCAGGGATACGATCCCCGGCGCGGATCACCACGATATCGCCAGGCACCAGCGCCGTTGTAGGGATCGTTTCATGATTCCCCTGCCGTACCACCACGGCTTCGCTCGAGAGCATATTGCGAATACTCTGCAACGATTTTTCAGCATTGCTCTCCTGAATATGGCCAATCAGCGCGTTGATGATGGCAACCCCAAGGATGACAAACATGTCTACCCAGTGCCCCATAAAGAGCTTAAGCAACGCGGCCACCAGCAGAACGTAAATCAATACATCGTTAAAATGCGCCAGGAAGCGCAGCCAGCCTGGTTTGCCCTTTTTTTGCGGTAACGCATTCTCACCATGCTGCTGAAGGCGGGCGGATGCCTCAGTGCCGCTAAGTCCTTCCGGGGTGGAGTGGATATTAGACAAGGTTTCGTCAACGGTTTGTTGATAGTACGGACGTTCAGGTTTTCCTGTTTTCATCGTTCCTTCCTCAGGTTCTATTCAGAAATCACCTTGCTTTCATGTAATTAACGAATAACGAAAACAGGAACGTGGGCGTAACGCACAATACTTGCCGCCTCTGACCCTAACAAATGGGTTTGAATATTTGGATTTCGAGAACCGACAATAATCGCGCCAGCAGCAAGTTCGTCCGCCAGCTTAATAACCTCATCACGAACATTCCCGCTACGAACATGGAGATGAACACGTTCTTCCGGCAGATTCAATTTTTTGACCAGATCGGCCAGCTTTTCTTTCGCATTATTAATCATATATTCATCCATCTTACGCGCATCTGAAATAAACCCACGCGTCAGTTCGGCTGAAAATTTGGGCATGACGTGAAGCAAATGAACGTCACCCGATGCGCTTTGTGCCAGAAACTGTGCATGCTGCAACGCTTTATCCGCCAGGCTTGTCTCGTAGACATCCACCGGAACGAGAATGTTTTTATACATATCGAGCATCCTTTTTTATAACCAACACGAGAGTGAGTGAAGCTAAAAAACGCATTAAATGCAGGAGGTTGCCATTAATGCCAGCTACGGTAAAAAGAGATGATTGATATTAAACGTAGCACAGGAATATCAGGTTTAGCGCGCCCCCACTGATAATGGTTATTTAACATTTCGCTTTTCGCCGACTATGCTCATAGTCAGCCACCGCTTCCGGCTCATGGAGGAATTTATGTATGGTTTAAGCCTGCTCCGCCTGGGTATGTTCATTGCGCTCGCCATTATCGCCAGCACGGCGATTGGTTTATTTACCTATATGGTCGTCACTGTTCTGGCCGAATAGTGTCACCCCCTGCCCTTGCTACGGAATAAATAAAACAGTTATTTATTAGGGGAATACATTGAACCGCTACTTCTCTCTTCTACCATTCGTTTTATTAACGCTCACGGCGTGCGACCCGAAACCGGAGCAAGCCTCCCCCCTGCCGCGAATGGTAAAAGTGGCGGAGGTGGCTGTCCCCGGACACGCCCAGCAGCGCGTCTTTCCCGCCCGCATTGAATCGGGCGATGCCACAGACCTTTCCTTCAAGCGTGCAGGTCAAATTGAAGCGCTCGATATACGCCAGGGCGCAGCCATCAAGCAGGGACAACAGCTTGCCAGATTAAACGCCCGTGAGGCCCAGCAGCGGGTTAACGACAGACAAACGGCAGCGACGCTGGCCCAGCGACAATTCGATCGCTTCCAGACGCTGGCGGGCCGCCAGGCGATTTCGAAAGCAGAAATGGATGTGCAGCGTGCAAACCGCGATTCGGCGAATGCGGCGCTTCAGATTGCCAGAGAGGAACTGAATCAGATGACGCTCGTCGCCCCCTTCAGCGGGACGGCAGCCAGCGTACATGTACGAAACCATCAGGTGGTGTCTGCCGGTCAGCCCATTGCGACCCTAACCCGGACCGATCTGCTGGACGTGGTGTTTAGTATTCCCGAGAACCTGTTCAAAACCCTTGATATCCGCAACGCGCAGTATCGCCCCGTGGTGAGAATTAACGCCATTCCGGATCGCGAATTTACCGCCGTCTACAAAGAACATTCGGGCAGCAGCGACAGCAATACCCTGACCTGGCAGGTGATACTTACCATGCCGCGGCCTGATGATTTTCCCGCCGTCGGCGGCGTAAGCGGTACGGTGACCATCAATTTAAGCAACCTCCCGGCGGGCGCGGATGCTCAGGCGCTGGTCGTACCGGTTGAGGCAGTCTTTAACCCGGACAACAGCCCGCGCAATGAGCCGCACGTCTGGGTCGTAACGGGCGAAGGCGACACGCTGCATCTTGAAGACCGCAAGGTCAGCGTGGGGCAAGTGAGTACCGAAGGCGTGGTGATTACCAGCGGGCTTAAGGCGGGCGAGCGCGTGGTGGCCGCAGGCGTTGGGGAGCTCCATGCTAACCAGCCGGTGCGTATCTGGACGCGTGAACGGGGACTGTAATGGATATCTCTCGTCAATTTATTAATAACCCTGTTCGCGTCTGGCTAACGATCCTGCTGCTGGGCATCGGGGGTATTTTCGCCCTGTTGAATATCGGCAGGCTGGAAGATCCCGCCTTTACCATTAAAACCGCAGTGGTGGTCACCCACTACCCCGGCGCATCCGCTCAGCAGGTTGAAGAGGAGGTGACGCTTCCGCTGGAGAATGCCCTTCAGCAGTTGCCTTATCTGGACAACGTGAGCTCTATCTCTTCAAACGGTCTGTCGCAAATCACCGTTAACATCGCTTCTCGCTATCACTCGAACGAGCTGCCGCAGATTTGGGATGAACTGCGCCGCCGCGTGGGCGATGCCTCGCGTCAGTTTCCGCCCGGCGTCGTCACGCCCTTTGTGAATGACGATTTCGGCGACGTGTTCGGCTTCTTCTTCGCCATTTCCGGAGATGAATTCAGTAATCCTGAACTGGTGAGATATGCGGAGCAGCTGCGCCGGGAGTTGATTCTGATCCCCGGCGTCGCGAAGGTCGCCATCGGCGGGGCCATTAGCCAACAGGTCAACATCGATATCTCCCTGACCAAAATGGCCGCGCGGGGCATTACGCTGAACCAGCTTTCCGCCCTGCTCAGCAGGCTTAACATCGTTTCCAGTGCCGGAGAAATTACCTCCGGCACCGAATCCATTCGCCTGCACCCGACCGGTGAGTTCGAGAATCTTGATGAACTGGCGGATCTCATCATCTCGCCTTCCGGCACCGGGGCGGCGACGCGTCTGCGGGATATCGCCACGCTGTCGCGCGGGCTGAACGAATCGCCGGCCAGTATCTACCATGCCAACGGCAAAAAAGCCGTCACCATGGGCGTCTCGTTTATTCCCGGCGTGAACGTTATCGACGTGGGCCACGCGCTGGAGGCGAAGTTAAACCA
The DNA here is from genome assembly GCF_058354905.1 of Enterobacter sp. ECC_219_Taxon_10. Classification (NCBI taxonomy): domain Bacteria; kingdom Pseudomonadati; phylum Pseudomonadota; class Gammaproteobacteria; order Enterobacterales; family Enterobacteriaceae; genus Enterobacter; species Enterobacter sp. ECC_219_Taxon_10. The sequence continues at coordinate 3,151,806 of NZ_CM178005.1, forward strand.
GATGTCGGTGGAAAAACCGGCGGGCATACAGATAGACCTGTTTTACGATCAGGCCGCCGAAGTAGGCCATTCCGTTAACGGTTTTATTATTAACTTCCTGATGGCGCTGGCGATTGTCATCGGCGTGCTGCTGATCTTTATGGGCGTACGCAGCGGGATCATCATTGCGTTTTCTCTCGCGCTTAACGTGCTGGGCACGCTGCTGATTATGTATCTGTGGGGAATTGAGCTGCAGCGCATATCGCTCGGGGCGCTGATTATCGCCCTCAGCATGCTGGTGGATAACGCCATCGTGATTGTCGAAGGAGTGCTGATCGCCCGACAGCAGGGCTCCCCGCTGTTAACCGCCGTGAACAACATCATCCGCCGCTCCGCCCTGCCGCTGCTGGGGGCGACGGTGATTGCCATCCTGGCGTTTGCCCCTATCGGGCTGTCGCAGGATTCCACAGGGGAATATTGTAAATCCCTGTTCCAGGTGCTGCTGATTTCCCTGATGCTGAGCTGGTTCTCGGCGCTCACCCTCACCCCGGTGCTGATTAAGTGGTGGTTGTTTAAAAACGACAGCGCGCCCGATAAAACCGACGAGTCAGATCCTTACGATAAACGACTCTACCGCGCCTACCAGCGCCTGCTCAACACGCTGCTGCACCATAAGGCACCGACGCTCATTGTCATGGCTGCGCTGCTGGCAGCGTCTGTCTGGGGCTTCGGCGCCGTGCGGCAAAATTTTTTCCCGTCGTCTAATACGCCGATTTTCTTTGTCGACCTCTGGTTACCCTACGGCACCGATATTAAATGGACCGAGAAAATGACCGGCGATATTGAAAAGACGATCAATGGCCAGCCGGGCGTGGAGACCACCGTCTCAACCATCGGTCAGGGAAGTATGCGATTTATTCTGACCTACAGCGGGCAGCGGCAGTACGGCAACTATGCGCAGATCATGGTGCGCATGGACGACCAGCGCAACATCTCTGCCCTGACGCGCCACGTGGACGAGTACATCGCGCGAAACTATCCGCAGGTCAACGCCAGCACCAAACGGGTGATGTTTGGCCCCTCCGGCGACAGCGCCATTGAAGTGCGTATTAAAGGCCCGGATCCTGACAGGCTGCGCCTGATTGCCAGCCAGGTGGACGATATTTTGGCGCGCGACCCGGCCACGGGGAGCGTCCGGAACGACTGGCAAAACCGCAGCAAAGTGATCCGCCCGCAGTACGTAGCCGCGCTGGGACGCGAGCTTGGCGTGGATAAACAGGACGTCGACAACGCGCTGGAGATGAATTTCTCCGGCAGCCGTGCGGGGCTGTACCGGGAAGGCAGCGACCTGCTCCCCGTGGTGGTCAGGCCCCCGGAAAGTGAAAGGCTGGATGCCAGTCATCTGAACAACGTGCTGGTGTGGAGCCAGACGCGGCAGCAGTATATTCCGCTGAGTAACGTCGTCAGCCGCTTCTCGCTGGAGTGGGAAGATCCGCTAATCCTTCGACGCGACCGCTCGCGGGTACTGACGGTTCAGACGGACCCGGACCCGCTGAGCCAGCAAACCTCCGGCGATATTCTCGCCCGCGTGAAGCCGCAAGTGGATGCCCTTCCCCTGCCGCACGGCTACAGTATCGAGTGGGGAGGCGACGCGGAAAACTCCAGCGAAGCGCAGCAAGGGCTATTCACTACGCTGCCTCTCGGGTATCTGGTGATGTTTGTGATTACGGTTCTGATGTTCAGCTCGGTAAAAAATGCCGTCGCTATCTGGCTGACCGTACCGCTGGCGCTGATTGGCGTCACGCCGGGATTTTTAATTACCGGTATTCCCTTTGGCTTTATGGCGCTGATAGGTCTGCTGAGCCTGAGCGGCATGCTGATCCGCAACGGCATCGTGCTGGTGGAAGAGATCGAACAGCAGAAAACGCAAAAGGATCAGCACAGCGCGATCGTTTATGCTGCCACCTCGCGCCTGCGCCCTATCCTGCTCACCGCGTTTACGACCGTACTTGGCCTGGCTCCGCTGCTGCTGGACGTTTTCTTCCAGAGCATGGCCGTTGTGATTATGTTTGGACTGGGGTTTGCTACAATCCTGACGCTGCTGGTACTCCCCGTTATCTATGCGTGTTTCCATCGTAAGGACGAAGCCAAACAACAATGAATGCGACAGGGCTGAACATTATCAAGACGCTGGGCTGCATGACGGCGGTTACCTTCTTCACCATCTACAATACCTGGGATCATTATGATTATGACTATCACTGGATCCTGGGGTTTTTAACCTTTATCTCGACCATCGCCACGCCGCTGTTTTTTGTGGTGTCGGGCTATCTCGACGGACAATCGCGGCACGGCACCCGCTGGCAGCTGAGTAAAATTAAAAGCCTGGTGATTGTTTTTCTGTTCTGGATAACGATCTACTACCTGTGGGAGCCTTATCAGCGTGGCTATCTGATTCAGCCCTGGTTTGTGTTCGCCTTTATGGTGATTTATACCTTTCACCCGGCAGTTGAGTGGCTTAGCCAGCGGAGAGCGCTGTTCTGCGGCGCGATTGCTGCCCTGCTGCTCTTTTCCTACGGATACGATCTGCTATCGGCGCTTTATCCTGAAACGCACATCCTTTCTCTGTCACCGCAGTATCGGCTGTGGACATGGCTGCTGTTTTATCTGACGGGGCAACTCTTTTGCGACCCGAAAATTGCCGAGTGGATTAGCCGCAAAAATGTGGTCAGGGCGGCGATGGTCGCCATCCCCTTTATCTATCTTTTCACCTGGTTTTACGAGCGCCACTTCTTCTTCGCGCTGTTCAAGGCGGACAGAAACGCCTTTATTCTCACCGGCTCTCAAATTTACATTTTGATCATCGCGCTGGTGATTGCGGCGAACGGCGTGCGCTTTCGCCGCAACGCTGAATTTAAGGAGTCCATTCTGGCCGCCATCAGCAAAACGATGACAGGCGTGTACATTGTGCACTACTCGGTGTTTCATCTGCTGACGGCGCTGATACCGGTGACCTCTCTCGGTATGAAGCTGGCGCTGATTGTGCTCACTTTCATTACCTCTGTTCTCTTCTCCATGCTGGTATTGTCTAACGCCGTGGCAAAAAAGGTGATCACCCTTTAAAAGCCTAAGCGCAGCCAGGCAAAGAGCACGTTACCGTTGTTATACGTCCCGGGAATATAGGTGAACTGGACGGTAACGCGCTTATACCCGGCCGAAAACAGCGGGAAGATGAACGGTAGCGGGACATAGTTTGCAAAATCATCTCGCGCCGTGATGCCCGCCGCGGCACCGAGTCCAAGCCGGAAATCTTTGGCATTATCCAGATACCAGCCCTTCTCCCAGCCATAGCCCATCGCGGGCTGCCATTCGTTGTGCGAGTCCTTGAACATCATCGCAAACAGCGCGCTCCAGTTGCCCTCTTCGTTATAGCGAGAAACGCCCAGTCCGCCGCCCCATGGCATTTCATTGTAATTGTCGGTTTTTTCTTTGTCGTACATGAAGCGGGCATGCCAGCTCAGAAACGGCAGGTACAGATCGTAACGTTGTGGCTGAGTCCAGGTTTGCGAAACATCGTCCGTTAGCGCATTCCACCAGCCGCTGATGCGCTGTTCGCCGTAGACGCTGGGTTCCGCATGAAGCGGCGTGGCGAATAAAAACAGAACCATCAAGAGTGCCGAAAAGGTGCGTTGCATCGTGATTCCCTCAGCTTAAGTCACGCAGCGGTCACTATTACTGTAAACCATTCAGCAGGTAACGGAGCCAGGCAGACATAATTATAGCGCTGTAGGTGCAGATGAAATTTATTTATTCAGCGCCTTCCGGAAAGATAAAAACGTTTTCTCAGGCGTTCTGTCGCGGTAGTCTCATAGGTTCCGTTTACAGGACGGACGCAAAGTGAGTGACCTTTTCTTATACCAATAATTAAAAATCAGTACGGACAGGACAACTATGGACTCCACCCTCATCTCCGATCGTCCCAACGAGGAGACACCTTCGCTCAATCGCGCCCGCCGCGCCGCCCTCGGCAGCTTCGCGGGTGCCGTCGTCGACTGGTATGATTTTCTGCTTTATGGCATTACCGCCGCGCTGGTATTTAACCGCGAATTCTTCCCCCAGGTCAGCCCCGCGATGGGCACCCTCGCCGCCTTTGCCACCTTCGGCGTCGGGTTCCTGTTTCGCCCGCTCGGCGGGGTGATCTTCGGCCACTTTGGTGACCGCCTCGGCCGCAAGCGCATGCTGATGCTCACCGTCTGGATGATGGGGATCGCCACCGCGCTGATTGGCATTCTTCCTTCGTTTTCCGCCATTGGCTGGTGGGCGCCGGTGCTGCTGGTCACTCTGCGCGCCATTCAGGGCTTCGCGGTGGGCGGTGAATGGGGCGGCGCGGCGCTGTTATCTGTTGAAAGCGCGCCGAAAAACAGGAAAGCGTTTTACAGCAGCGGCGTGCAGGTGGGGTACGGCGTGGGCCTTCTCCTCTCCACAGGGCTGGTATCGTTAATCAGCCAGCTCACCACCGACGAGCAGTTCCTGAGCTGGGGCTGGCGCATTCCGTTCATCTTTAGCATCGTGCTGGTCATCGCCGCGCTGTGGATCCGTAACGGGATGGAGGAGTCCACGGAATTCGAACAGCAGCAGCGGGAAAAGCCGGTTGCGAAAAAACGGCTGCCGGTAATGGAAGCGCTGGTTCAGCATCCTGGCGCTTTTCTGAAAATTATCGCCCTGCGCCTCTGTGAACTGCTGACGATGTATATCGTCACCGCGTTTGCCCTGAACTACTCGACGCAGAACCTCGGCCTTCCCCGCGAGCTATTCCTGAATATTGGCCTGCTGGTCGGCGGGATCAGCTGCCTGACCATCCCCTGCTTCGCCTGGCTGGCGGACAGGTTTGGCCGCCGCCGCGTCTATATCACCGGGGCGCTGATTGGCAGCCTCAGCGCCTGGCCGTTCTTTATGGCGCTCGAAGCACAGTCGGTCTTCTGGATCGTCTTCTTCGCCATCATGCTCGCCAACATCGCCCACGATATGGTGGTCTGCGTGCAGCAGCCGATGTTCACCGAGCTGTTTGGCGCGAGCTATCGCTACAGCGGTGCGGGCGTGGGCTACCAGGTGGCAAGCGTGGTCGGCGGCGGATTTACGCCGTTTATTGCCGCCGCGCTGGTCACCTTCTCCGGCGGAGACTGGCACAGCGTGGCGATCTATCTGCTGGCCGGCTGCCTGCTGTCGGCGGCGACGGCGCTGCTGATGAAAGAGACGAGCCACGCCTGATCTCCCTTTTGTTTCACGGGCGTGTGACATACTATCGGGTAGAGTCGCACACCTGTGGAACAAGGAGACAGAGATGAATAATAAGGGCTCCAGCCTGACCCCGGCTCAGGCGCTGGAAAAACTCGACGCGCTGTATGAACAGTCCGTCAATGCGCTGCGCAGCGCCATTAGCGAATACATCGAAACAGGGAAACTCCCCGATCAAAAGGCCAGAAACGAGGGCCTTTTTGTTTATCCATCGCTCTCTGTGACCTGGGACGGCAGCGCCAGCACAACGCCGAAAACCCGCGCCTACGCCCGTTTTACCCACTCCGGCTGCTACAGCACCACCGTCACCCGCCCTGCACTGTTCCGCCCTTATCTTGAAGAACAGCTCACGCTGCTGTACCAGGACTATGGTGCGCATATTGCCGTTGAGCCCTCACAACATGAAATCCCGTATCCCTACGTGATTGACGGCTCGGCGTTAACGCTTGACCGCTCCATGAGCGCGGGATTGACCCGCCACTTCCCAACGACGGAACTTTCGCAGATTGGCGATGAGACGGCAGACGGGATTTATCACCCGGCAGAATTTTCTCCCCTGTCGCATTTTGACGCACGCCGCGTGGACTTCTCGCTGGCGCGCCTGCGCCACTACACCGGTACGCCAGCCGAGCATTTCCAGCCGTTTGTGCTCTTTACCAACTACACCCGCTACGTTGACGAGTTCGTCCGCTGGGGCTGCAGCCAGATCCTCGACCCGGAAAGCCCGTACATCGCGCTGTCCTGCGCGGGCGGGATCTGGATCACCGCCGAGACCGAAGCGCCCGAGCAGGCCATCTCCGATCTGGCGTGGAAAAAGCACCAGATGCCGGCCTGGCACCTCATCACCGCCGACGGTCAGGGCATCACCCTGATCAACATCGGCGTGGGTCCGTCAAATGCCAAGACCATCTGCGATCATCTGGCGGTCCTGCGCCCTGACGTGTGGCTGATGATTGGCCACTGCGGCGGCCTGCGCGAAAGCCAGCTGATTGGCGACTACGTGCTGGCCCACGCCTATCTGCGTGATGACCACGTGCTGGATGCGGTGCTGCCGCCGGATATTCCTATCCCGAGCATCGCCGAAGTGCAGCGCGCGCTGTATGACGCCACTAAAGAGGTCAGCGGCATGCCGGGTGAAGAGGTTAAACAGCGCCTGCGCACCGGTACGGTCGTCACAACGGATGACCGCAACTGGGAGTTGCGTTACTCCGCCTCCGCGCTGCGGTTCAACCTGAGCCGGGCGGTGGCGATTGATATGGAGAGCGCCACCATTGCCGCCCAGGGGTATCGCTTCCGCGTTCCTTACGGCACGCTGTTGTGCGTCTCCGATAAGCCGCTGCACGGTGAAATTAAGCTGCCGGGTCAGGCCAACCGTTTCTATGAAGGGGCAATATCCGAACATCTGCAGATTGGCATTCGGGCCATCGACCTGCTGCGAGCGGAAGGTGACAGACTGCATTCGCGCAAGCTGCGTACCTTCAACGAGCCGCCGTTCCGCTAATAGCAATAAGGAAAAAACATGCACATCCCTACACCGCTCTCTGCCCTGCGCCACTGGCTTGAGGCAAGTTATCTCGACGGGATGATCGTCCCGCGTGCGGATGCCTGGCAGAGCGAATACTGCGCGCCCTACGACGAAAAGCTGGCCTGGCTGACGGGCTTTGACGGCTCTGCCGGCGTCGCGCTGGTGCTGAAAAACAAAGCGCTGCTGTTCGTCGACGGGCGCTATCAGGTGCAGGCCCGCGTTCAGGTGAATATGGATGAGGTTGAGATCCACCATCTGCACAACGAGCCGCTGGCAGACTGGCTGGCGGCAAACGTTGAGGCGGGCACGCGCATCGGTTTTGACCCACTGCTGATGACCAACTCAGAGTTCACACAGCTGTCAGCCACGCCGTGCGAGCTGGTGCCGCTGAACGCATCACCGTTTAACGCCTTATGGACCGATCGCCCTGCCGCACCGGCGGGGCTTATACGTGAAATGCCGGTAGAGACAAGCGGTGAAAGCAGCGAGGACAAACGTCAGCGCGTTGCCGCCGTGCTGGCCGCGAACAATGCTGACTATCTGGCCGTTACGCTGCCGGATAACATTGCGTGGCTGCTCAACGTGCGCGGCTCGGATATTCCCACCAGTCCGGTACCGCTCTCCTTTGCCCTGCTGAGTCGTGACGGTCACGTTGAGTGGTTTGTTAACGACAATAAGCTCAGCGCCCTGCCTGACGAAGTGCGCAATGCGTTCACCATTGCGCCGCAGGACACCTTTATTGAACGCTGTCAGCAGCTTGCTGAAGGGAAGCGGGTGATGGTTGATGCCGATTCCGCCCCCGTCGCCCTGCGCTTCGCCATTGAACCACGGGGAGAAATTGTCTGGCGAACCGATCCCATCACCCTGATGAAAGCTACCAAAAACCCGGTCGAGCTGGCGGGTTATCGCGCGTGTCATCACCAGGACGGGGCCGCGTGGGTCAATTTCCTCGCCTGGTTGAGCCGCGAAGTGCCGCGTCGTGCAGCGGCCGGACAACCGCTCACCGAGCTGGAAGTGCAGGCTCAGCAGTTGGCATTCCGCAAACAGCAGCCCGGTTTTATCGAGCAGAGTTTTGCGACTATCTCTGCTTCCTCCAGCAATGCGGCGATGTGCCACTACCATTCGAGCGAGGCCAGCAATAAGTCCATCGGCCATGACCATTTTTACCTGAACGATTCCGGCGGTCAGTATGCTAACGGCACCACCGACGCCACGCGCACGCTGGCGTGGGGTAAGGTCGACCCGCAGCAGCGCCTGCACTACACTGCTGTGCTGAGAGGCTTCCTGTCGCTCATTACCCTGCAGTTCCCTTCCGGGACTCAGGGGCATCAGCTGGATGCGTTTGCGCGTCGCCCGCTGTGGGAGATGGGGCTGGATTACGATCACGGCACGGGACACGGCGTGGGGCACCAGCTTCTTATCCATGAGAACCCGCATCGCATCGCCAAAAAGGTCAACCCGTGGCCGCTGGTGGCGGGCAATATCATGACTATCGAGCCGGGTTACTATCTGGGCGACAGCCACGGTATTCGCATTGAAAACCAGGTGGAGATTGTGGAGAGCCGTCCGGGGTTCTGCAGATTTGCCTCGCTGACGCTCATCCCGATTGATTTAAGCCAGGTGGAATTGCATCTGTTGAGCGAGCAGGAAAAACAGTGGCTGGATGCATATCATCAGCAGGTACGGGAGGCACTCTCACCGCTGGTGAATAGCGAGGCGCGTACGTGGCTGGTTGAGGCGACGGCACCGATTGGCGTGTAATTTCGCGCGGTCTGGTGCCCTCACCCCATCCCTCTCCCACGGGAGAGGGAGCAAACACTAAAAACGGCAACCAGGTTGCCGTTTTGCATTTACCTTGCGCAGAAAAGCAAAAAGCCTGCTTTAAAAGCAGGCTTTTTAAATTTGGCTCCTCTGACTGGACTCGAACCAGTGACATACGGATTAACAGTCCGCCGTTCTACCGACTGAACTACAGAGGAATCGTGTGAACGGGGCGCATATTATCGATGCTCCCCTGGGATGTCAAAGACAGAATGCAGATTTCGGATCGTTTGCCGATTTATTCTCCACTTCGCGCAATTGTCAGGCATTCTGTCGCGGATATTTCCACAGCCAGCGCCCGCTGACCATACGCCAGTAGAACAGCGCCCCGCGCACGGCCCAGTCAAGGAACATCCCCAGCCAGACACCAACCACGCCCCAGCCGAGCACCACACCCAGCGTATAGCCCGCCACAACGCGACACCCCCACATGCCAAGCATGGACACCCACATAGCAAAACGGGCATCGCGCGCCCCTTTCAGCCCGGCGGGCAGCACCCAGGATGCCGCCCAGATGGGCATAAAGGCGGCGTTGAGCCAGATGAGGATCTTCACTACCTCTTTAACATCCTCTTCGTGGGTATAGAACGCGGCCATCAGCCCGGCAAACGGCGCGGTTCCCCAGGCGATCAGCGTCAGCCCTATGGTCGACAGCCAGAAAACGTGCCGCAGCTGCCGCTCCGCCTGGCCTATCTGCCCTTTCCCGAGCCGTTTGCCCGTGATAATGGTTGATGCCGAACCCAGCGCGTTACCCGGCAGGTTAATCAGCGAGGCGATGGAAAAGGCGATAAAGTTACCGGCGATAACGTCGGTCCCCATCCCGGCGACAAACATCTGCGTCAGCAGCTTCCCGCCGTTAAACAACACGGATTCAATACTCGCGGGAATACCGATTCCCATCACTTCCCAGATAATGGCGAAGTTCAAGGGCCGGAAGTAGCTCTTGAGCGTAAGACGCAGCGAGGGCGTAATTCCCGTCATCAGCACCCCGATGATGGCCGCCGCACCGATATAGCGTGAAATGGTTAACCCCAGCCCCGCTCCTACGAACCCCAGCCCATCCCACGAGAACGCGCCGTAGATCAGCACGCTGCTGATAATGATATTCAGGATATTCATCCCGCCGTTGATCAGCAGCGGAATTTTGGTGTTGCCCGCCCCACGCAGCGCGCCGCTGCCAATCAGCGCAATGGCCGCCGCCGGATAGCTTAAAACGGTCATCTCCAGGTAGGTCAGCGCCAGGTCTTTAACCTCGTTCGTGGCTTCCCCTGCGACAAAGTCGATAATCTCTTTACCGAAATAGTGGATCACCGCCGCCAGAACAATCGAAAAAATGGTCATGATCATCAGCGACTGGCGGGCCGCCTCGCGCGCACGTTTGGGGTCAAGCTTGCCGAGGCTAAAAGCCACCACCACCGTCGTACCGAGGTCTATGGCAGCAAAAAATGACATCACCACCATGTTAAAGCTGTCCGCCAGCCCGACCCCCGCCATCGCTTCTTTCCCCAGCCAGCTCACCAGGAAGGTGCTCAGGACCCCCATCAGCAAAACGCAGGTATTTTCCAGGAAGATAGGCACAGCGAGAGGGGTGATTTCACGCCAGAACAGGACACGATAGCTTTTACGTTTTGCATACCACGGCGTGCGCTCTATCGCCTGGCGTAAGGAGGCAGTGACGTTCAAAATGGACCTTAGCGAGAAAAGTTGAAACTCCATTTCAAATGATGGGGGAGAAAAGCTAATCCTGCAAAGTATTTTCCTGAAAAAAGATGTGTGGAATTACAACAAACTGACGACAGAATCAGCAATCAGTCGATTTTCCCTAAGATCAGGTTTGACAAAAGTTTTTTCGCCGCTAAGATAAGCCTCCACAACGATTCCTCTGTAGTTCAGTCGGTAGAACGGCGGACTGTTAATCCGTATGTCACTGGTTCGAGTCCAGTCAGAGGAGCCAAATTTAAAAAGCCTGCTTTTAAAGCAGGCTTTTTGCTTTGCGGATAAAGGAAAATGAACGCTCTGTTTGTCTACGGCACACTGCGCCCGGGCCACGCTAATGCGCATATTCTTGAAAACATCGGCGGGGAATGGCTGGCCGGTTCCGTATCCGGTACGTTTTACGAACGCGGCTGGGGTGCGGCGGCGGACTTCCCGGGGATTATCCTCCACCCCGATGGACCGCGTGTCGAAGGCTATCTGTTTATCTCTGATAACCTTCCCGCACACTGGCAGATGCTGGATGAATTTGAAGACGGCTATGACCGGGTTGAGGTCACAGTGACCACCCTTAAAGGTGGGCAGGTTAAGGCCTGGATTTATCAGCTACAGCCGCGCTCTGAATCATAAAAAAAGGCTCTCTGTCACCAGAGAGCCTTTTTCACTATTCGCTGCGATTACTCGCTTTTTGCTTCGGCGTTTTTAATTTCGCCCATCACTTTCAGCTTCTTGGAGATGTCGCGACGCTCTTTGGACAGCTCAGCGTTTTTGATGATGTAGTCATCAACGCGGTCTTCATAGTCGCTCTTCATGCTGGCGATGATGCCCTGAATAGCTTCAACGCTCATGCCTGGCTTGATGTAGTCGCTCAGGTTATCGAGCAGCAGAACACGTTTCTGGTTGTCACGGATCTTCTTCTCAACGTCCTGGATTTCACGCTGCAGCTTGTTTTTGCGGCGGAACAGGCGGACGAATTCCAGAACATCCTGGAACGAAGGCTTGGTAGTTTCCATTTTTACACCCCTGATAATGTGAGATTCGGATTCGTTAAAGCAACCGTTGTAACAATAACCTTACTGACAGCGGCTGCGAATGACAATGAGTATATCGTTTAAAGCTATCATAACCCCAATTGCTGCTGAATCGAAGCAGCAGCCGTCACATACGCCTTTTATTTGCGCAGCGCGCGGCAAATAAGGTGCGATAACAGCTCAAGCTGCCGCGCCAGTTCCAGGCTCAGCCAGACGTAGCCATGAATAGGCGTTTCCGCCACGTTATCGCCCTGACGTTCATTGATTAGCTGCTTCAGCTCCGCGACGATCTCATTCAGCCGCTCGCTGTTGACCAGTATCGGCTGCGGGTTCCCTTCATAGAGCGCATGAGCGATGGTCAACAGCGTTTGCTGCGTCATCTGCTGGGTCTCTTTGAGGGTCTGCGCGTTAAGCATCAGCAGATGGCTTGGACGCGAGGCCCAGTGGGCATTGATTTGCAGTTCAAGCATGCAGACCAGATTGCGGCTTACCGTCTGGATGGCTTCGAAAATCGCTTTCTGAATATGGGTTTCTTTGCTGGCGGGCGCGATGAGGCCGCGCATTTTAACCACGTCGTTGAGGATCGTTTGCAGATGTTTTTCCAGCCGGGGACGCTCAACCAGATTCGGGGAAAAACCGGCCTGATAGACGCGGTTAAAGGCGGTGACGTAGTTAGCCATCTGAATACGCCAGTGCAGAAAAGCACGCTGCGGCCAGATACCAGTGAAGAGCATGGCCAGCAGTGACCCCAGGATGACATCCCCGCTTCGCCACAGCGCCGTAGTCATATCCCCGGCGGGCGCACCGACAACCACCGCGAGAGTAATACCAATCAGCAGCGCCTGATAAGGCCGCTTACCCAATGCCAGCCAGCCGCAGAGGAACATGGCAGCACCGCACCACGCCAGCATCACGGGAAATGAGATGAGTTCCAGCTTCAGGGCAATAAGCCCCAGGGCAGATCCAAGAACGGTACCGCCTATCCGCTCGAAGGCGCGAGGAACAACGTTCCCCCAGAATGAGATAGGCCCCATTACCACCACCAGCGTGATCAGCGGCCACGTTCCCTCCGGTACATCCAGCAACCGGACCAGTACAAAGGTCAACACGAAAGCCAGCGCGATGCGACTCCCGTGCACCACGCGGTAATGTTTGTACAAGCGAATTTCAAATGGGGTTAATGATTTGTCGGGACGCACACCCGCTCTCCAGCAACACGGCAAATCACAATTGTACTGTGTTTTCAGCCGGGCGGATCGCACCCGGCTGAAAAACCCTTCATATTGCAGGATTAAACCGTTTTGTGCTCTACCGCGATATACATTTCAATGTCCCAATAGCCGTCCGCATTGCCGTCGTTAAGATAGCGTTCGAAGCAGGGTTTGAGCGCCATCTGGTATTTACTGTCCTGCAATAAAGAATTGAAGAACTGATACCACGGCGTCGCAAAGTCGTAGTTTTCCACGCGCGCCGTCGCCACGGCGTAATCCCCGCCAGCGATTTCAGTCATCATGACGCCTTCGCTGTTTTCCGGGATAACGAAATCATCCGGTACCGTAACGGCCGTATCGCAGCGCAGTTTTTCTGCCGGGACCTCATCGGGGTTATCGTAGTAGACCGCAACCCACTCCAGCGGCTCAATGTGACGCCCGTCCACCCACATAACCAGCTGTTCAAAGCCCTGCTTAACCGTTTTTTCCCACGGCCCAACAAGATGAAAACCCGCAATCTTACGTTTCTGTTGCTGCTTGATGCTGTAGTCCATGCTGCCTCCGCTTATTACTGTATATTTATACACTATAAAGCTGGATTACTATTATCGGCAAACGAGAAGTGTTTATTATGTGAGCAGACTCGCAACCCTGCCTGTCTGCCCATCAGCGGTTAAAGCGTGTGGTGCAGATAATCGCTCAGGCGTGAGAATACGCCTCCCTTATCAACGGCTTCCAGAGTGACCAACGGCCAGTGCGCCACGACCTTGTCGCGATCGTAGAGCTGGATCTCCCCAACCCGCTGATGCGCGGCAATCGGCGCTTCCAGCTCTTTTTTATCCAGAACGTATTTAGCCTTGATGTTCTGCACTTCCGCTTTCGGTAACGCCAGCCAGAAGTCCTGATCCGTCCCCAGATTTATCTGTTCTTTATCGCCGTACCAGATACGCTCTGTCCCCACTTTTTTACCGTTATGCAGGATCTGCACCGTATCGAAGTTCTGCTGTCCCCAGTGCAGAAGCTTACGCGCCTGGTCTTCGCGCCCTTTGGGGCTGTCGGCCCCCATCACCACCGCGATTAAACGACGCTGTCCGTCAACGGCAGACGCAATCAGGTTAAAGCCCGCACCCGAGGTGTGCCCCGTTTTCAGGCCGTCCACGTTCATGGTTTTATCCCACAGCAGGCCGTTACGGTTCTGCTGAGTGATCCCGTTCCAGGTGAGGCTCTTTTCGCTGTACATATGGTAAAAATCAGGCTCACCGTGAATGATAGCCCGGGAGAGCACGGCCAGATCGTAAGCGGAGCTGTGCTGCCCTGGCGCATCCAGCCCGTGGACGGTTTCAAAGTGCGTATCGCGCAGGTTCAACTTCTGCACGTAGTCGTTCATCATCTTCACAAACTGCGGCTGCCCGCCCGCCACGTGGTCGGCCAGCGCCACGCAGGCATCGTTGCCGGAATCGACAATCAGACCGCGGCTTAAGTCACGCACGGAGACGCGATCGCCCTCTTTCAGGAACATCAGCGACGAGCCGTCAAAAACCGGGTTGCCTTTGGCCCACGCGTCACGCCCTACGGTAACAATGTCATCCGGCGTAATACGGTGGCTGTCAATGGCCCGATCGACTACATAGCCCGTCATTAGCTTAGTGAGGCTCGCCGGATTACGTTGTTGATGTTCGTTGCCCGCCGTTAAAATTTGACCAGTCGTGTAGTCCATCAGCACCCAGGATCCCGCCTGAATGGCTGGAGGCTGCGGCGAAAAATCCAGTGGCTCAGCCGCAAAAGCAGATGAGACACTCGAAGCGAGTAAAGAAACAGCAATAAACAGACGGCGTTTCAACGGTATATCCTCAGGTCATTAAAAATCGATGACCTTTTTACGGGAGTTCTGATGTCGTTACCTGGCTTAATTGCAAAAAAATGTGACAGAACGCAGGTTTTCCGCTGAAGTTCCCTCGCAAATTTACGCCATGCCGGCGCTTTTTATTCGGTCTGACCCGCGCGATCGTTTACCATAGTGGCGTCATTTTTTAACAGGATGGTATTACTGGTGTCTGACTCTGCCGCACGCCCGACTTTTTTATTCCACGACTACGAAACCTTTGGCACGCATCCGGCGCTGGACAGACCGGCGCAGTTTGCCGCCATCCGTACCGACGACAAATTCAACATCATTGGCGAGCCCGAGGTCTTTTACTGCAAACCGGCTGATGACTACCTGCCGCAGCCCGGCGCGGTGATGGTCACCGGGATCACACCGCAGGAAGCCCGGGAAAAAGGCGTTAACGAAGCAGAGTTCGCCCGCCGCATCCACGATCTGTTTACCGTTCCCAATACCTGCGTGGTTGGCTACAACAACATCCGTTTTGACGATGAAGTGACGCGCAACATCTTCTATCGAAACTTCTACGATCCGTACGCCTGGAGCTGGCAGAACCGCAATTCACGCTGGGATCTGCTCGACATTATGCGCGCCTGTTATGCCCTGCGTCCTGAAGGCATTAACTGGCCGGAAAATGAGGAAGGGCTGACGAGCTTCCGGCTGGAGCACCTGACGCGCGCCAACGGCATCGAGCACAGTAATGCCCATGATGCGATGGCGGATGTCTATGCCACCATTGCCATGGCGAAGCTGGTGAAAACCGCGCAGCCCCGGCTGTTTGAATATCTGCTGAGCCACCGCGGCAAGCAGAAGCTCATGACCCTTATCGACGTACCGCAGATGAAGCCCCTGGTGCATATCTCCGGCATGTTTGGCGCCTGGCGCGGCAATACCAGCTGGGTTGCCCCGCTGGCCTGGCACCCGGATAACCGAAATGCGGTCATCATGGTGGATTTGGCGGGGGATATTTCGCCGCTGCTGGAGCTTGACAGCGATACCCTGCGCGAACGGCTTTACACCCCGAAAAATGAACTCGGGGACCTGCCTGCGGTGCCGGTCAAACTGGTGCATATCAATAAATGTCCGGTGCTGGCGCAGGCGAATACGCTGCGTCCGGAAGATGCCGACAGGCTGGGCATCAACCGTCAGCACTGTCTGGATAACCTGAAAGTGCTGCGCGATAACCCACAGGTGCGCGAGAAAGTGGTCGCTATTTTTGCCGAGGCGGAGCCGTTCGTGCCGTCCGAAAACGTGGACACCCAGCTCTACAACGGCTTCTTCAGCGATGCCGATCGTGCAGCCATGAATATCGTTCTGCAAACCGAGCCGCGTAACTTACCGGCGCTGGACATCACCTTCGCCGATAAGCGCATCGAAAAGCTGATGTTTAATTACCGGGCGCGCAACTATCCCGGCACGCTGGACGAAGCAGAACAGGCGCGCTGGCTGCAGCATCGTCGTAACGTGTTTACGCCAGAATATCTGCACAGCTACGCGCAGGAGCTGGAGATGCTTTACGGCCAGTACGAAGGGAATACAGAGAAGCAGACGCTGCTGAAAGCGTTGTTCCAGTACGCGCAAGAGATAGTGTGAAATTCAGATATAAAAAAACCGGAGCCTTTGAACTCCGGTTTTTTTTCGCCCGTTGGCGCTGCGCTTACGCGACGTCTTCGTACTGAGGAACCGGGTTACGGAAGCTCTTCGTGACGCAAGCCAGATAAACCAGACCGATACCAGCCCAAATCAGGCCAAGCACCATTGAACTCTCTTCCAGGTTAACCCACAGCGCGCCCACGGTCAGGGCACCGCACATCGGCAGGAACAGATACTGGAAGTGATCTTTCAGCGTCTTGTTACGCTTTTCACGGATCCAGAACTGAGAGATAACCGACAGGTTAACAAAGGTGAACGCCACCAGCGCACCGAAGTTAATCAGCGCCGTTGCCATCACCAGGTCAAAGTTAATCGCCAGCAGCGCAATAGCACCGACCAGGATGATGTTCATCGCCGGGGTACGCCATGTTGGATGAACATAACCGAAGAAGCTTTTCGGGAATACGCCATCGCGGCCCATTACGTACATCAGACGCGCAACGCCTGCATGCGCGGCCATACCGGACGCCAGTACGGTGATGGTGGAGAAGATCAGCGCGCCGACCTGGAACGCTTTACCCGCCACATAGAGCATGATTTCCGGCTGAGATGCATCCGGATCCTTGAAGCGAGAGATATCCGGGAAGTACAGCTGCAGGAAATAGGTAGAGAAAATAAAGATCAGACCGCCAATCAGCGCCGTCAGGAAAATAGCACGCGGAATCACGCGCTCTGCATCTTTGGTTTCTTCAGACAGGTTGCTGATCCCGTCAAAACCGGTAAAGGAGAAGCACAGAATGGTTGCCCCGGTAATCATTGGGATCACATGGGCATCACCAGACCAGAACGGCTTGCTGCTCGCCAGTGTGCCCGCGCCTTCGCCATGGAACACGCCGTAAATGACCATGCCAAGAATAACGGCAATCAGGACAACCTGAAGCACGACAATTACGGAGTTAAAGTTGGCAACGGACTTGATGCTGCGCAGGTTAAAGGCAGTCATAAAGGCTACCAGCACCACGACGAACATCCAGGAGGGAATCGACGGCACCAGCGCTTCAAAATAAATTTTTGCCAGCAGAATGTTGATCATCGGCGCGAACAGATAGTCGAGCAGCGACGACCAGCCCACCATAAAGCCAACCGTCGGGCTGATGGATTTCTGGGCATAGGTGTAGGCGGAACCGGCAGACGGATAGCGACGCACCAGTTTACCGTAGCTCAGCGCGGTGAAGAGGATCGCAATCAGCGCGAAGCCGTATGCCGTCGGCACATGACCGTCTGTGAGGCCTGATACGATACCGAATGTATCGAACAGCGTCATCGGTTGCATATAGGCCAGGCCCATCATAACAACCGGAATCAACGTAAGCGTTTTACGTAATTCCACGCGAGAGGTGTTTGGAGTTGCGTTATGCGACATAGTTATTCTCCTTTACGGTGATAACCGCCACGTAAGCGAAAAATTGCCCCATTTCTTTCTTCCTCAGCGACAACAACTGTCGGATTTTAGTAAATATCTATCCGGTACGAAGCCCGGCCTCTTGGTTTTTAGTTTCGTTTCGTACATGCAAAAAAAAATAACCGACGCCTTTTATATCGTCGATTATTCATTTGGTTGCAGCGGCGGCATTTTGCCCCACATCGGATACAAAAGGCAATACTTTGCAACGCACCGGGTAATTTTCTTTTTGCTAACTGGCTGATTTCTCGACGCTACCCTGAGAGTAAACGTCGGCGATAGCACTATTTGCTAAAATTTCGTCCCGCCACCAGGCGCTGGCCAGCCCGGCGGTTTGTTCGTTCCAGCCCACCCATACCGACTCGTTACTGCTTTGAGCAAGTACCTGTTTTTCAACAAGCGCACCGCTGTCAATAAAGCGCTGCGCCAGATAGCGGGGTAAATAGCCACAGCCCAGACCGCTAATTTGCAGTTCCAGCTTGGTTTTAAAGTCAAAAACGGTGATGGCCTCCTGCTCATCCAGCAATTGCGAGGAAACCGCACATTCCGCGCGCGAGCTGTCCCCCACGACAATCGCGCGGTAGCCCTTTATGACGCGACGGTTAAGAGGCTCAGGTTCCTGAGCCAGCGGATGATGGGGCGCCACGGCAAATACCTGCTCCAGCACGCCGAGTCGGGCAAAACCAAATTCGCTCAGCTGAGGAGGCTCATGCAGTGCACCGACAAAAATGTCCGCCCTGCCCTGCGTTAAGGCATCCCAGGAACCGCCCAGCACGCCGTTGATGAAAATCAGCCTGGTGACGCTGTGATGCTGATAAAACGTTTCAATCAGCGGCGTCAGGAGAGAAAATGGAAAGGTGTCATCCACGCCAATCACCAGTTCGTTCTCCCATCCCTGATGGAGCTTGACGGCCTGCTTTTCCAGCTCGCGAACGGTATGCAGAACGTCACGGCCTTTTTCCAGCAGCATCTGTCCGGTGCGGGTAAAACGGGCGCGGTGCCCGGTGCGATCGAGGATCTGGATATTGAGATCGCTTTCCAGTTTTTGAACGGTGTAGCTCAACGCCGAAGGGGTTTTGTAGAGCTTTGCCGAGGCTGCCGCAAAGCTTCCCTCTTTTTCCAGTGCATCCAGAATAATAAGAACATCCAGCAGCGGTTTCATGCTCGCCCCCTTCTGGTGTGCGATTGTCTCCGCTGCGGGACTTATTCCATGGGCATCACCAGCGGATCGGGATACTGATACTCAAACCCCAGCTCATGGCAAATGCGATTGCCATCAACAATTTTACCTTTACTGTCATCCTTTGCCTCACCGAAAACCGGCGCCGCCAGGCCCAGCTGACGTGCCATCAGCGGGTAAAACGTGCTGCGCGCCGGATGAGACGGTGCACATATATTATAGATGTGTCCGCCTTTTGGAGCCTGTAAGAGTAGCTCAATCGCGCCAATAACATCCTCCAGATGGACAAGATTCACGCCATGCTGACCGTCGGGCGCCGTCTTTCCGGCGAAGAAGCGTCCCGGATGGCGACCAGGGCCCACCAGCCCCGCCAGACGAACGATATCGACCTGCGTGCCGGGAAGATTATGCAGCCAGTCTTCCAGCTCTTTCAGGACCTGACCGCTCGCGGTAACGGGACGGCGCTCGGAACTCTCTTTCACCACGCCCTCAGCATCGCCATAGACCGACGTCGAGCTGGTAAAAATAATGCGCGGAACGTGATGCGCCAGCGCGCTGTCGACAATCTCCTGCATCGCCTGCAGATAAAATGATTCACCCGGGCCACTGCGCCGCGCGGGTAGCGTTATCACCAGCGCATCCACGTTCATCAGCGTGTCCAAATCGTCCGCATCACACACCAGTTCCGGTTCCAGACGCAGTTCAACGCCATCAATACCGCACATTCGCGCCGCTTCGACCCCATCTCGGGTGGTCTTGCTCCCGGTCACCTGCCAGCCTTTCGCGGCTAATGACATCGCCAGCGGCATTCCCAGCCATCCTAAACCGACAATCGCGACCTTTTTCATGCGAATTCTCCTGACTCTCACTCGTCTTTCATAAGGCTACGCCAGCCCGGCAGAACACACAATTCATAGCATCAATATGAAATGAATTAATGATCAAAAAAAGCCCTTGCAATATGTCGTACAACTGGTTTAGGTTAAAAGACATCAAATGAATAAGCATTCATCGAGAATTTATATGACACGCGTTCAATTTAAACACCACCATCATCACCATCATCCTGACTAGTCTTTCAGGCGATGTGTGCTGGAAGACGTTTGGATCTTCCAGTGGTGCATGAACGCATGAAAAAGCCCCCGGAAGATCTTCTTCCGGGGGCTTTTTTTTGGACCGAATTCAGACAGGTTAAAACAGGTTAACGAGGAATAAAGAATGTTAGATAACTCACGCTTACGCATAGCTATTCAAAAATCAGGCCGTTTGAGCGACGACTCACGCGAACTGCTGGCCCGCTGCGGGATTAAAATTAACCTGCACACCCAGCGCCTGATTGCTCTGGCTGAAAACATGCCCATCGACATTCTGCGCGTGCGTGATGACGATATTCCCGGCCTGGTCATGGATGGTGTCGTTGACCTCGGCATCATCGGTGAAAACGTGCTGGAAGAAGAGCTGCTGACCCGCCGCGCGCAGGGCGAAGATCCGCGTTACTTCACCCTGCGTCGTCTGGACTTCGGCGGCTGCCGCCTGTCGCTGGCAACACCGGTTGATGAAGCGTGGGACGGCCCGGCCGCGCTGAACGGCAAACGTATCGCCACCTCCTATCCTCACCTGTTGAAGCGCTATCTCGACCAGAAAGGCGTGCAGTTTAAATCCTGCCTGCTGAACGGCTCCGTTGAAGTGGCACCGCGCGCGGGTCTGGCAGACGCCATCTGTGACCTCGTCTCTACCGGCGCGACGCTGGAAGCGAACGGTTTGCGCGAAGTGGAAGTGATCTACCGCTCTAAAGCGTGCCTGATTCAGCGCGATGGCGAGATGGCCGACGCCAAGCAGCAGCTGATCGACAAACTGCTGACCCGCATTCAGGGCGTCATTCAGGCGCGCGAATCCAAATACATCATGATGCACGCCCCAACCGAACGTCTGGAAGAGGTCATCGCTCTGCTGCCGGGCGCTGAGCGCCCAACCATCCTGCCGCTGGCAGGCGATCAGCAGCGCGTGGCGATGCACATGGTGAGCAGCGAAACCCTGTTCTGGGAAACCATGGAAAAACTGAAGGCGCTGGGCGCAAGCTCCATTCTGGTGCTGCCTATTGAGAAGATGATGGAGTAATGGCCATGAGCTTTAACACAATCATCGACTGGAATACCTGTAGCGACGCGCAGCGTCGCGATCTGCTGATGCGCCCGGCGATTTCCGCCTCAGAAAGCATCTCACGCACCGTGGCGGAGATCCTGGATAACGTCAAAGCCCGTGGCGATGACGCGCTGCGTGAATACAGCGCGAAGTTTGATAAGACGGAAGTCGGCACGTTACAGGTTACCGAGCAGGAAATCATTGATGCCACCGATCGTCTGGGTGACGAGATCAAACAGGCGATGGCCGTCGCGGTAAAAAACATTGATACCTTCCACACCGCGCAGAAGCTGCAGACCGTGGATGTCGAAACCCTGCCCGGCGTACGCTGCCAGCAGGTGACGCGCCCGGTTGCATCAGTGGGGCTTTATATCCCCGGCGGTTCAGCGCCGCTGTTCTCGACCGTATTAATGCTCGCCACGCCGGCGCGTATCGCCGGATGCCAGAAAGTGGTGCTTTGCTCACCGCCACCGATTGCCGACGAAATCCTTTATGCGGCGAAGCTGTGCGGGGTGCAGGCGATCTATAAAGTGGGCGGTGCGCAGGCGATTTCTGCCCTGGCATTCGGGACTGAATCCATTCCGAAGGTCGACAAAATCTTTGGCCCTGGCAATGCGTACGTGACCGAAGCCAAGCGCCAGGTCAGCCAGCGTCTGGACGGCGCGGCCATCGATATGCCTGCCGGTCCGTCTGAAGTGCTGGTCATTGCCGACAGCGGCGCAACGCCTGACTTCGTGGCCTCCGACCTGCTTTCACAGGCGGAACACGGCCCGGACTCACAGGTGATCCTGCTGACGCCGGATGCCGATATGGCGAAACGCGTGGGTGAAGCCGTCGAGCGCCAGCTTGCCGACCTGCCCCGCGCCGACACGGCACGCCAGGCGCTCGCGGCCAGCCGCCTGATTGTGGCGCGCGATCTGGCGCAGTGCATTGCCATCTCCAACCAGTACGGCCCGGAGCACCTGATTATTCAGACCCGCAGCGCGCGCGATCTGGTCGACAGCATCACCAGCGCCGGCTCGGTGTTCCTCGGCGACTGGTCACCGGAATCCGCGGGGGATTACGCCTCCGGCACTAACCACGTGCTGCCGACGTACGGCTATACCTCTACCTGCTCCAGCCTTGGCCTGGCGGATTTCCAGAAACGCATGACCGTGCAGGAACTCTCCCGCGAAGGGTTTGCCTCACTGGCCTCCACTATTGAGACCCTGGCCGCCGCCGAGCGACTGACCGCCCACAAAAATGCCGTGACGCTGCGCGTTGCAGCCCTGAAGGAGCAAGCATGAACATTGAAGAGTTAGCCCGCGAAAATGTCCGTCGCCTGACGCCTTACCAGTCTGCGCGTCGTCTAGGCGGAAACGGGGACGTCTGGCTGAACGCCAACGAATTCCCAACTGCGGTGCAGTTTGAGCTGTCGCAGCAAACGCTGAACCGCTATCCGGAGTGTCAGCCGAAGGCGGTTATCGAAAACTACGCGCAGTACGCGGGCGTGAAGCCGGAGCAGGTGCTGGTCAGTCGCGGCGCGGATGAGGGCATTGAGCTGCTGATCCGCGCGTTCTGCGAGCCGGGCAAAGACGCGGTGATGTACTGCCAGCCTACCTACGGCATGTACAGCGTCAGCGCCGAAACCTTCGGCGTGGCGTGCCGCAACGTGCAGGCGCTGGAGAACTGGCAGCTCGATTTGCAGGGCATTGCAGACAATCTCGATGGCGTGAAGGTTGTCTTCGTCTGCAGCCCAAATAACCCAACCGGGCAGATTATCAACCCGCAGGATATTCGCACCCTGCTGGAGATGACGCGCGGTAAAGCCCTGGTGGTCGCGGATGAAGCCTATATTGAGTTCTGTCCGCAGGCAACGCTGGCAGGCTGGCTGAAAGAGTATCCGCACCTGGTTGTGCTGCGCACGCTGTCGAAAGCCTTTGCCCTTGCAGGTCTGCGCTGCGGATTCACGCTGGCGAATAAAGAGGTTATCGACCTGCTGCTGAAAGTGATCGCCCCGTACCCGCTCTCAACGCCGGTTGCCGATATTGCGGCACAGGCGCTGACGCCGCAGGGCATAAATGCAATGCGCGAGCGCGTGGCGCAAATTCTGGCGGAGCGTCAATATCTGGTGACAGCCCTGAAGGATATTCCCTGCGTGGAGCAGGTGTTCGACTCGGAAACCAACTATATCCTGGCGCGCTTCACCGCCTCCAGTGCCGTATTTAAATCTTTGTGGGATCAGGGCATTATCTTACGAGACCAGAATAAACAACCTTCCCTGAGCGGATGCTTGCGCATTACCGTAGGCACCCGCGCAGAGAGCCAGCGCGTGATTGACGCCCTGAAAGCGGAGAATGTATGACCCAGAAGATCCTTTTCATCGATCGTGACGGCACCCTTATTTCGGAGCCACCAGCCGATTTTCAGGTCGATCGATTCGACAAACTGGCTTTTGAACCGGACGTGATCCCGGTGCTGCTTAAGCTGCAGAAAGCCGGATTTAAGCTGGTGATGATCACCAATCAGGACGGTCTGGGTACTGACAGCTTCCCGCAGGCGGACTTTGACGGCCCGCATAATCTGATGATGCAGGTGCTGACCTCTCAGGGCGTGGTATTTGATGAAGTGCTGATTTGCCCGCACATGCCGGCCGACGAGTGTGACTGCCGTAAGCCAAAGGTGAAGCTGGTAGAGCGTTACCTGGCTGAAGATGCGCTGGATAAAACCAACAGCTATGTCATCGGCGATCGCATCACCGATATCACGCTGGCGGAAAACATGGGCATCGCGGGGCTGCGCTACGACCGCAACAACCTTAACTGGGCGAAAATTGGCGAGCAGCTGACAAAGCGCGACCGCTATTCCCACGTTGAGCGCAACACCAAAGAGACGCAGATTGATGTGAAGGTCTGGCTGGACCGTGAAGGCGGCAGCAAGATCCACACCGGCGTCGGTTTCTTCGACCATATGCTGGATCAGATTGCCACCCACGGCGGCTTCCGCATGGAGATCGCGGTAAAAGGCGACCTTTACATTGACGATCACCACACAGTGGAAGATACCGGCCTGGCGCTGGGTGAAGCCCTGAAGCTGGCGCTCGGCGACAAGCGCGGCATCAACCGTTTCGGCTTCGTCCTGCCGATGGACGAGTGCCTGGCGCGCTGCGCCATGGACATTTCAGGTCGTCCGCACCTGGAATATAAAGCTGATTTCACCTACCAGCGTGTGGGCGATCTCAGCACCGAAATGGTGGAGCACTTCTTCCGTTCATTGTCCTACACCATGGGCCTGACGCTGCATCTGAAGACCAAGGGCAAAAACGATCACCACCGCGTGGAGAGCCTGTTTAAAGCCTTTGGCCGTACGCTGCGCCAGGCGATCCGCGTGGAAGGCGATGCCCTTCCCTCATCAAAAGGAGTGCTGTAATGAACGTGGTGATTCTGGATACCGGATGCGCCAACCTCAACTCCGTAAAATCGGCCATTGCGCGCCACGGCTATGAGCCGGTGGTAAGCCGCGATCCGGACGTTGTCTTGCGCGCCGATAAGTTATTCCTGCCGGGCGTTGGCACCGCGCAGGCCGCGATGGATCAGATTCGCGAACGCGAGTTGGTCGATCTGATCAAAGCCTGTACCCAGCCGGTGCTGGGCATTTGCCTGGGCATGCAGCTCCTGGGCCGCCGCAGCGAAGAGAGCAACGGCGTTGACCTGCTGGGCATTATCGACGAAGACGTACCGAAAATGACCGACCACGGTCTGCCTCTGCCGCATATGGGCTGGAACCGCGTTTACGCCAAAGCGGGCGACCGATTGTTTCGCGGCATCGAAGACGGCGCGTACTTTTACTTTGTGCACAGCTACGCCATGCCGGTGAACGTGAATACGATCGCCCAGTGCACCTACGGCGAGGCGTTTACGGCAGCCGTACAGAAAGACAATTTCTTCGGCGTGCAGTTTCACCCGGAGCGCTCTGGTGCCGCAGGCGCGCAGCTGCTGAAAAACTTCCTGGAGATGTGATGATTATTCCCGCTTTAGATTTAATTGACGGCACGGTTGTCCGTCTCCACCAGGGCGATTACGGCCAGCAGCGAGACTACGGAAACGACCCGCTGCCGCGTCTGCAGGATTATGCCGCTCAGGGTGCACAGGTGCTGCATCTGGTGGATTTAACGGGTGCGAAAGATCCGGCGAAGCGCCAGATCACGCTGCTTAAACAGCTTGTTGCTGGTGTTGACGTACCCGTACAGGTCGGCGGCGGCGTGCGTACGGAAGAGGACGTCGCCTCGCTGCTGGACGCGGGCGTGGCGCGCGTGGTGGTAGGGTCAACTGCCGTGAAAGATCCTGACACGGTGAAAGGCTGGTTCCGCCGCTTTGGCGCCGACGCCCTTGTACTGGCGCTGGACGTGCGCATTGACGAGCAGGGTAAAAAGCAGGTTGCCGTCAGCGGCTGGCAGGAAAACTCCGGCGTGACGCTGGAAGAGCTGGTCGATATCTATCTTCCCGTTGGCCTGAAGCACGTACTGTGCACGGATATCTCCCGCGACGGAACGCTGGCGGGCTCTAACGTCTCGCTGTATGAAGAGGTCTGCGCGCGTTATCCGCAGGTTGCGTTCCAGTCTTCTGGCGGTATCGGTGATATAGACGACGTGGCCGCGCTGCGCGGCACCGGTGTGCAGGGCGTGATCGTGGGCCGGGCCCTGCTGGAAGGTAAATTTACTGTGACGGAGGCGATTCAATGCTGGCAAAACGGATAATCCCTTGCCTGGACGTACGCGACGGTCAGGTCGTGAAAGGCGTGCAGTTCCGCAACCACGAAATCATTGGCGACATCGTTCCGTTGGCAAAACGCTATGCCGATGAAGGCGCAGACGAGCTGGTCTTTTATGATATCACCGCTTCCAGCGATGGCCGCGTGGTCGACAAAAGCTGGGTGGCGCGCGTGGCGGAAGTGATCGACATTCCGTTCTGCGTAGCGGGCGGGATTAAGTCCGCTGACGACGCTGCCAAAATTCTCTCTTTTGGGGCCGACAAGATTTCCATCAACTCCCCTGCTCTGGCCGAGCCGGAGTTGATTACACGCCTGGCCGATCGCTTTGGCGTGCAGTGTATTGTGGTTGGAATCGACACCTGGTATGACGCCGCAACGGGCAAGTACCACGTCAACCAGTACACCGGCGATGAAAGTCGTACCCGCGTCACCCAGTGGGAAACGCTCGATTGGGTGCAGGAAGTGCAAAAGCGTGGCGCAGGCGAGATTGTTCTCAATATGATGAACCAGGATGGCGTGCGTAACGGTTATGACCTCGAGCAGCTGAAGAAAGTGCGCGCGGTCTGCCACGTTCCGCTGATTGCCTCCGGCGGCGCAGGCACCATGGAGCATTTCCTGGAAGCCTTCCGCGATGCGAACGTGGACGGTGCCCTTGCCGCCTCCGTGTTCCACAAGCAGATTATCAATATTGGTGAGTTAAAAACGTACCTGGCCGACCAGGGCGTGGAGATCAGGGTATGTTAACAGAGCAACAACAGGCGCAGCTGGACTGGGAAAAAACTGACGGATTACTGCCGGTGGTTGTACAGCATGCCGTCTCGGGCGAAGTGCTGATGCTGGGTTATATGAACCAGGACGCGCTGGCAAAAACGATCGACAGCGGCAAAGTGACGTTTTTCTCGCGTACGAAGCAGCGCCTGTGGACCAAAGGGGAAACCTCGGGGCACTTCCTGAACGTGGTCAGCATGACGCCAGACTGCGATAACGACACCCTGCTGGTGCTGGTAAACCCAATCGGCCCAACCTGCCATAAGGGCACCAGCAGCTGCTTTGGCGAGACGAGTCATCAGTGGCTGTTTCTGTATCAGCTGGAGCAGCTGCTGGCGGAGCGTAAATCGGCGGATCCTGAGAGCTCCTATACCGCGAAGCTGTATGCCAGCGGGACTAAGCGCATTGCGCAGAAGGTGGGAGAAGAAGGCGTTGAGACGGCGCTGGCCGCGACCGTACATGACCGGGAAGAGTTGACGAATGAAGCATCGGATTTGATGTATCACCTGCTGGTGCTGCTGCAGGATCAGGAGCTGGATTTGACGGCGGTGATTGAGAATCTTCGCAAACGACACAAATAAAAAAACCGGGGATTAATTATCCCCGGTTTTTTTAAATCTGCAAATCAGGCTTTTGGTTTGTAGTTGCGCAATGCATTACGCCCCAGAACCACACCAGAGCCAATCATACCGCCCAGCAGCACGGCTAGAACAAGAATAACCGCTTTCTTAGGACTATCGCGACGAACGGGCAGATCCGGCTTCATAACGTAACGATAAACGTGGATAGTGTCAGGATTCACGTTCAGGTTCTGGATGTCCAGCAGGTTTCGTTTAGTCTGATAATATGCGGTAGAGAAGATCAGCGGGCGCGACGCTTCATTGTCTATCATCGATTTCAGCCCTTCACTTCCCAGCAGGAACATCGTTTCCTGAGTGACATCCTGGGTTTGCTGAATCTGTGGCGAGGAGATTTTCGCCGCTTCAGCATTCTTCAATGCTTCTGCAATCTGTTTAATACGCAGATCTTTCTGCTCCTGAGCGACCTTCTCCTGGCTAACCAGAGAATCGTTCAGCGTTTTAATCTGCTCCTTGATATTGTCCTTGAGGTCAAGGGCAAGTTCTTTTGCCGTCTGTTCATCAATCTGCTGGATGTACTGCGCCAGCTGCTTTTGCGCCGCTTCAGCTGATGTACTGGCATAGGAGACGCTTAACGGCAGCGGCTGCCCTTTAACAGCAGGCTCAATAGTCAGTTTTTCAGGCACATCCTGGTTGTCCAGCGCCTGGGATAACGCAGAGAAAGAGGCGTTAAAACGGTCAATCGCGCGCGTTTGAATGTCCAGCATTGAAGGAGCTGCGCTGCCGTAGAGGATGTTCAATGCGTTTGAGTAGGTCGCTATCTGCGCTGCATCAGGTTGGGCAATGATCGCGCTTGAGGTCCACTTTTCCTTAGCAATTGAAAGATATCCCACGGCCAGGGCAATAAAAACAACAACAAACGTTGCTATCATCCACTTTCCACGCCACAGCTGTAACACTAAATCAAGTAAATCAATTTGCTCAGGGTCGTTGCTTCGGCTGACCTGGCTATTGTTGTTTTGCGTCATACAATCCCTAACTGATGAAAAAGGGGAAACATAATTATGTTTGCATAGTTTATCTATTACTGCGGATTTTTCTATAAGAATCCGATGAGTTATATCGGAAAGATGCGTTATGTAACTCGCTCCCCTTCGCGCTATCATAGACACCATGTGATGCGTTATCGCATCTGTAAGAATAAGGGTTTAAGAGGGAAAATATGAAATTTCTGGTCACCGGTGCAGCAGGTTTTATCGGTTCGAATGTCAGTAAACGCCTCATTGAGGCCGGACATCAGGTTGTCGGTATTGATAACCTGAATGACTACTACGATGTCAACCTGAAACTGGCGCGTCTGGAACGGATACAATCAGAGCGTTTCACCTTTCACAAGCTTGAGTTAGCAGACCGTGAAGGCATGGCTGCGCTTTTCGCCAGTGAAAAGTTTGATCGCGTCATTCATCTGGCTGCACAGGCAGGCGTTCGTTACTCCCTGGAAAACCCGCACGCCTATGCGGATGCCAATCTTATTGGCCATCTCAACGTGCTGGAAGGGTGTCGCCATAACCACGTTCAGCATCTGCTTTATGCCTCGTCCAGCTCCGTATATGGCCTCAACCGTAAAATGCCGTTCTCTACTGATGATTCCGTGGATCACCCCGTTTCACTCTATGCTGCGACCAAAAAAGCCAATGAACTGATGTCGCACACCTATTCGCACCTGTACAACTTGCCGACCACCGGACTGCGCTTCTTTACCGTATACGGTCCGTGGGGACGCCCGGATATGGCGCTGTTTAAATTTACTAAGGCAATGATTGAAGGCAAAAGCATCGATGTCTATAACTACGGGAAGATGAAGCGCGACTTTACCTACATCGATGATATTGCTGAAGCGATTATTCGTCTGCAGGATGTTATTCCCCATCCTGACGCAAACTGGACCGTTGAGACCGGCTCACCGGCAACCAGTTCAGCACCTTACCGCGTTTACAACATCGGTAACAGCTCCCCAGTAGAGCTGATGGACTACATCACAGCACTGGAAGACGCGCTGGGTAAAAAAGCCGAGAAAAATATGTTGCCGCTCCAGCCGGGCGACGTACTGGAAACCAGTGCCGACACGAAAGCGCTGTATGACGTGATCGGTTTCAAACCACAAACCTCGGTTAAAGACGGAGTGAAGAACTTCGTTGAATGGTACCGCGAGTTTTACAAGGTCTGAAAATAAAAAACCCGGCAAATCAGCCGGGTTTTTTCATCATGAAAGAGATTTAGTCGCTACCGAAGAGATCGCGGGTATAGACTTTGTCAGCGACGTCAGCCAGCTCTTCCGCCATGCGGTTCGAGATAATGACATCCGCTTCTTTTTTGAAGGCATCCAGATCGCGGATCACACGGGAATTGAAGAACTGATCTTCCTGCATGGCAGGCTCATAGATAATGACCTCCACGCCTTTCGCCTTGATGCGCTTCATAATCCCCTGAATGGAAGAGGCGCGGAAATTATCGGAACCGCTCTTCATGATCAGACGGTACACTCCCACCACTTTCGGCTGGCGCGCAAGAATGGAATCGGAGATGAAATCTTTACGCGTACGGTTAGCGTCAACAATCGCCGATATCAGGTTATTCGGCACGGCCTGGTAGTTCGCCAGCAGCTGCTTGGTATCTTTTGGCAGGCAATAGCCACCGTAGCCAAATGACGGGTTGTTATAGTGGTTGCCAATACGCGGGTCGAGGCAAACCCCTTCAATAATCTGGCGGGTGTTCAGCCCAAGACTTTCTGCATAGCTGTCGAGCTCATTGAAGTACGCAACTCGCATTGCCAGATAGGTGTTTGCGAAAAGCTTAATCGCCTCCGCTTCGGTGGAGTCCGTGAACAGCACCGGAATATCTTTCTTCACTGCGCCTTCCTGCAGCAGTGCGGCAAAGCGTTCAGCACGCTCAGAGCGTTCGCCAATAACGATACGCGAAGGATGCAGGTTATCGTAAAGCGCTCTCCCCTCACGCAGGAACTCTGGCGAGAAGAAGATATTATCAATACCAAACTTTTCTTTGATGGATTTGGTAAAGCCGACAGGAATGGTCGATTTAATAACCATCACCGCATCAGGATTAATCGCAATAACATCTTTGATAACCGCTTCTACGGTTGAGGTGTTGAAATAGTTGGTTTTTGGATCGTAGTCAGTAGGCGTCGCAATGATGACGTAATCCGCATCGCGGTATGCATCTTCTTTATCTGTCGTGGCGCGGAAATTCAGCGGTTTATTGCTGAGATAGTCCTGGATTTCTTTGTCGACAATCGGCGATTTCTTCTGATTGAGCATATCCACTTTGGCCTGTACGATATCCAGCGCAACCACTTCATGGTTCTGAGCAATCAGAATGCCGTTAGAAAGACCGACATACCCTGTTCCGGAAATTGTTATTTTCATTCGCTAATGACTTCTTTTAGTTAACTGTATTGATGGCCGGCAGACCATCGCGATAAACATAACTGTTGGGCTTTGTACCTCCTGACAAACAGAACTGTCAAGGCAAACCAGGAGTAATCACAACGAGCGGGATGAGATTCAGACTACTTCGAATAATGGCCGGCATTTTTTGCATAAAAAAACCCGGAGACAAGCTCCGGGTTGGTGTTATTGCGAAGGTTTTAACTCACTCCATCCATTCGGTATGGAACACACCTTCTTTATCCGTGCGCTTGTAAGTATGCGCACCAAAATAGTCACGCTGTGCCTGGATCAGGTTGGCAGGCAGAACAGCAGCACGATAGCTGTCATAATAAGCTACCGCCGCAGAGAAGGTTGGAACCGGGATTCCGTTCTGTACGGCGTAGGCAACCACGTCACGCAATGCCTGCTGGTATTCATCCGCAATCTTTTTGAAGTACGGGGCCAGCAGAAGGTTGGCGATACCCGCGTTTTCAGCATAGGCATCGGTGATTTTCTGCAGGAACTGCGCACGAATGATGCAACCCGCGCGGAAGATCTTCGCAATCTCACCGTAGTTCAGATCCCAGTTGTTCTCGTCTGACGCCGCACGCAGCTGAGAGAAGCCCTGCGCGTAAGAGACGATTTTACCCAGGTACAGGGCGCGACGAACTTTCTCGACGAACTCAGCTTTGTCACCGGCTGGTTTAGCCTGAGGGCCAGACAGCACTTTAGAAGCCGCAACGCGCTGCTCTTTCAGAGAAGAGATATAACGCGCAAAGACGGATTCGGTGATCAGAGACAGCGGCTCGCCCAGATCCAGAGAGCTCTGGCTGGTCCATTTACCGGTACCTTTGTTCGCTGCTTCATCCAGAATCACATCAACCAGGTATTTACCCTCTTCATCTTTCTTCGTGAAGATATCTTTGGTGATGTCGATCAGATAGCTGTTCAGCTCGCCTTTATTCCACTCGGTAAAGGTTTCAGCCAGCTCTTCGTTA
This sequence comes from Enterobacter sp. ECC_219_Taxon_10, assembly GCF_058354905.1. Lineage (NCBI taxonomy): Bacteria > Pseudomonadati > Pseudomonadota > Gammaproteobacteria > Enterobacterales > Enterobacteriaceae > Enterobacter > Enterobacter sp. ECC_219_Taxon_10. The sequence goes on from NZ_CM178005.1 coordinate 3,183,179, forward strand.
GAGAGATTCAGGCCGCCTTTCAGCAGGGAGTATGCTTCTGCGATCAGCTGCATATCGCCGTATTCGATGCCGTTGTGCACCATTTTGACATAGTGACCAGCACCGTCCGGACCGATATAAGTCACACACGGCTCACCATCTTCCGCAACAGCAGCGATTTTAGTCAGGATTGGCGCAACCAGTTCGTACGCTTCTTTCTGGCCACCAGGCATGATTGATGGACCTTTCAGCGCGCCCTCTTCACCACCGGAAACACCGGTACCGATGAAGTTGAAGCCTTCAGCGGACAACTCACGGTTACGACGAATGGTGTCCTGGAAGAAGGTGTTACCGCCATCAATGATGATGTCACCTTTTTCAAGGTAAGGCTTCAGGGAGTCGATAGCAGCATCGGTACCCGCGCCCGCTTTCACCATTAACAGGATACGACGAGGCGTTTCCAGGGACTCAACGAACTCTTTCACCGTATAGAAAGGAACCAGTTTCTTGCCTGGATTCTCGGCAATCACTTCTTCGGTCTTATCACGGGAGCGGTTGAAAACGGAGACGGTATAACCACGGCTTTCGATGTTGAGCGCCAGGTTGCGCCCCATCACTGCCATACCGACAACGCCGATCTGTTGCTTGGACATTACATACTCCTGTCAGGTGTGGATACCCCGCCGGAATGCGAACGACGGGTAAAGTAAAAAACATGTTAACTCAAGGGTGAGGTAAGAGGGTAGCAAATGATGCACTGATCACATAACTGCATATTTTCTAGTGAATTATCGGCTGAGAATCTCAGTATGCACCATCACGATGTAACACAACCTTCACCGTCTTAAACAAAATGGCAATATCATTCCAAAGAGTCCAGTTTTTGACGTACCATGCATCAAAATAGACGCGTGTATCGTAATCAACGTCGTTACGACCACTCACTTGCCATAATCCTGTCATACCCGGCTTCGCCATCAGATAATAGTCAACATCATCACAGTAACGCTCCAGTTCGTCAGAAATGATAGGTCGCGGACCAACCAGGCTCATTTCACCTTTAAGCACGTTGAATAATTGCGGTAATTCATCAAGGCTGGTTTTACGAATAAAACGCCCCACAGCGGTGATACGTGGATCATTCTTTAATTTAAAATCTTTTTCCCACTCAGCCCGCGCCTCCGGATCGCTATCCAGAAGCTCTTTTAACACTTCCTGAGAATTCATCACCATTGAGCGGAATTTGTAGCACGGGAATAACTTACCGTTTCGCCCTACACGCTGATGACCATAAATGGCTGGCCCACCATCACGTGTCACTTTGTACCACAGGTAAATCATGAGCGGTGATGCGACTAACAATATTAATGAAGAGCAAACAATATCGAAAGTACGCTTAAGAAAACGAGAGGTCCTTTTGGCAAGATTGTTTTGTATCCTCAATAACATCACTTCATGGCTAAAAATGAAGGACATATCGGTATTATATAAGGGCAATCCGCGGAAAGAAGGCACAACTGTAACTGAACGACAATGGTGTTTAGATAACTCACGAAGCCATAATTGTGTTTTATCAAGCTCGGTATATTCATAGGCAAGTATATAATGAATATCTCCGGTACGATTTAAACTCCAAATTTTTTCTACATCTTGTATTAGAGGTAGTGAACAAATCTCAGATGATGCAGCATCAGTATCAAAGAAAGCCACAACATTAAAACCCATCATCTCTTCGCTCTGCAGAGCATTGTATGCACCGATTGCATTTTCACCACACCCAAGAATGACGGTTGTTTTTTTCCAGATCCCTAATTTATTTAGCAAGTGCTTTGTTAGTACACGGAACAAGGGCACCAAAATCAGCGCAAACGACCAGCAAAACACCCAAACATAACGAGAAAATTGCCATTTTGTAAACGCAATCAGCGCCAAATCAAACACGGCAAAAATCACAATTGTCCGAATAATTTCTTTTAATTCATACCAAAATGGTTTGCGATAAGTGTAATGACGCAAACGTATCCAAAACCATCCTACACAGACGATTGAAAGTATGAAATGCGAAATGAAGCGCAAGTCTAATTGTTCTTGCGGAATAAAACGCTGAACCTCATTAAAAATTAAATATACGCACCCTAAAGATAGCCACAACGCTACATTGAAAAAAAATAAATCCGAAATAGCCAATAATATCTTACATAACTGTGGATTATACTTGTTATCAATACTATCCATTAAACTCACGCCCTCTAAATGGGTACCAAATAGCCAAGTTAAGCGTTCCCGAGATAAACGCTTAAGGTCTACTATATTTAAAGATTTTACCCAACCTGCATTTCGATATTAGCAAGGACAGTTTCAACAAGTTTGTATGCTGCGTCTTGAGAGTCAGCCTCTGCATAACAACGTAACTCAGGAGCATTGCCTGAAGGGCGCAAATGTACAATACTATTATTGTCCAATGTAATTCGCAACCCATCAGTAATATCCGAGTTCAATATCTGACAATCATTTAATCCGATATACTCCATAAACTTAACGTGGTCTGATAGTCCTAAATTAATTAATGACACGCTTGTTAGAGAATCTACATTTTGTAATCTATTGGAATGGGTATAACGTGCTGGCAGTTGTGAAACAAGTTCACCAATACCATTATCTTTTGCTCTATAAAGTAGCATAATAGCAGGGAGGACTGCATCACGAGTTGGTAACGCTCTAAGCAAATGCTGGTTAATAAAGACATCACTGCCCAATAAAAAACCACCATTAGCTTCAAAACCTACAACACAATTATAATTTGCAGCTAGCTCCGCAAATGCAGCAATAACATAAGGAGAACCAATTTTGGTTCGCATCACATGCTTAAAGTAATTATGTGAAGAAATGATACTATTACAACTTACAGGAACCGCTACAGCATCCGCGGTTAATTCCAGTGAACATAATAAGCCTAAAACATCACCTCGCAACCAATTTCCATTTTCATCTGCGATAAGAGGTCTGTCACCATCTCCATCAGTAGAAAATATTGCATCTAGCTGTAATTCCTTTGCCCATTTTATTGCCTTACGACTATCATCTTCACTTACTGCTTCAGTATCAATAGGGACAAATTCATCACTTCTGGCTAAACTGATAACAGTAGCACCTAAAGCATTAAACAAAGGCTTATAAAGATCCCGGCCTGCACTTGAATGCTCATAAATGCCAATACGTTTATTTTTCAGGAATGGTGTTGAAAATAACGAGGTATATCGTGCAATATAATTTTCAGCGGCAAGCGAGGAAGTCAACAACTCTTCTGTCTTAATGTATCCGAATGAAGCTTCAGCTTGAACAATAGCATTTTCATCCTCTTTAGTAATTTCACCGTCAGGTCTATAAAACTTTAGGCCATTGCGATCAAACGGGATATGACTACCCGTGATCATGATCGCAGGCACATAATCTGACATAGATTGATAAGCCAAGGCTGGAGTAGGTACAACCCCATAAAATACAGTATCAATTCCTTTGCCCTTTAGCACCGCGGCACAAGCCTGAGCCATTTGGTAGCTGCTTGGTCTATTATCAATTGCAAGTGCTATTGTATCGAACGAAAATTGTTGCTGCATTACGGTCAGGAATGAAACAGTAAAAGCAGCACAAACTTCAGGTGTAAAATCGCTAACAAGACCACGGGCACCGCTAGTTCCAAAAGCAATGCCTGAATTTTTGATAATATCTCGACTATTATAAACCGGGTTCATTTATCTCTCACTCTGAATATCCAAAACGCGTTTCCATGCGAATAATATCATCCTCGCCAAGGTAATTTCCTGACTGGATTTCAATAAGCTCTAACGGGATTACGCCAGCGTTTTCAAGTGCATGGACAGTATTAACGGGTATAAACGTTGATTCATTTTCTGAAACTAAAAAAGTCTTTTCGTCTTTTGTAACACGAGCGGTACCCGACACGACTATCCAGTGTTCTGCTCTATGCTTATGCAGTTGTGCGACAAATTTTTCACCCGGTTTAACATTTATACGTCTGACCAGGTAATTAACACCATTGTCAATTACAGTATAATTGCCCCACGGGCGAAACACTTCTAAATGATGGACATGCTCTTTTCTGTTATTATTTTTTAGATAATCAACAATTTTTTTAACATCCTGTACTGAATCTTTATTGGCGACCAACAAAGCATCAGAGGTCTGAACAATAACTAAATTATTTACACCAATTGTGCTAATAAAGGCGTTTTCGGAATATATGTAGTTACCTTCACTGCAGTGTGCAAACACATCTCCGTGCAAGACATTCTTTTGCTGATCTTTTTTTGATATATCCCATAATGAAGACCACGATCCGACATCTGACCAGCCGGCATCCATAGGTAAAACCGCTGCATGCTGTGTATGTTCCATGACTGCATAGTCTATTGAATCACTTGGGCATGCAGTAAACGCCTCTTTATCGATACGAATAAAATCCAGATCCGGGTTGATATGTCCTACAGCTTTCTGGCAAGCATCATATATATCGGGTGATAGATGTTTTAATTCATTCAGATAACATTTTGCACTGAATAAAAACATTCCACTATTCCAGTAATATTGCCCTGATTCGATATAATCACGTGCGGTATCATAATCTGGTTTTTCAACAAATTCCGCTACAGCAAATGCATCGCCCCCAATTGCATCACCTCTACGAATATAGCCATAACCCGTTTCAGCATGTGTTGGGACTATACCGAACGTGACCAACTTACCGAGAGCAGCCAGAGATTCAGCATGGTTAATAGCTTCGATAAAGGCTTCCTCATCCTGGATGACGTGATCCGCAGCCAGAATCAGCAAGATTGGATTTTCCACATCTGAATTTTGGAGAGCACAAAAGGCGGCAAGGGCAATAGCAGGCGCTGTATTACGCCCAACAGGCTCAAGAATAATATTATTAGCTAGTTTATCAAGTGCACGAAGTTGTTCAGCAACGAGGAAGCGATGTTTGTCGTTACAGATGACAACTGGATCACTAGCTAAAAGTGGAGACAGCCGTCTGATGGTATTTTGTAACATCGAATATTCCCCCTCTACAGTTAAAAACTGTTTCGGATGATGTTCACGCGAAAGTGGCCACAAGCGACTACCCGTCCCCCCAGCCATAATTACTGGTACTAATTTAGACATTTAATAAACCATTATTAACGTTTAATAATTTTCTCTGTAGTGAAAAGACTCCACTTTTCTTCTACAAAGTTTCTGAATTCCTGATCAAATCTTGCACGCGAAAATCTTTCAGCATTTTCTCTACATGCATTAGGTGTGAATAGTGATTGTGTCTTCTCAAACTCATCGATTGCATCATGCAATGAAGTAACTGTCTGTTGCTTAAAGAAGATACCTGTTGGATTTTCGATACCGACCGGTCGAACAGTTTCCAAAGCACCACCTTTGCCAAATGCAATGACAGGTGTCCCACAGGCCTGAGCTTCAACAGGAATTATTCCAAAATCTTCTTCTGCTGCAAACACAAACGCTTTCGCATTCTGCATATGTTCTTTTAAAACAGAAAATGGCTGGTATCCAAGCAAAGTTATATTATCTTTTACCTTGCTTTGTATTTTCTTCATTTCAGGTCCATCACCAATAACTATCAATTTCTTATCTGGCATTTGGCTGAAAGTTTCGACAATGAGATCAATACGCTTATACGGAACCATACGAGAGGCAGTAAAGTAATAATCCTGCTTTTCGTTATTTACTTCAAAATTTTCAACATCTACAGGTGGATATATTACAGAAGCTTCTCGTCCGTATACTTTTTTTATTCTACGTGCGATGTATTGTGAATTAGCAATAAAGTGATCAACTCCATGAGCTGTACGATAGTCCCAAATCCGTATTTTGTGAAGAAACCATTTAGCTAACCACCCTTTAACGCCAGTATTCAAACCAGACTCTCGCAGATATTGATGCTGTAAATCCCATGCATATCTAATTGGAGAGTGAACATAGCTAATATGTAGTTGATCTGGCCCAGTAATGACTCCTTTCGCAACAGAATGAGCACTACTAATGATAATATCTGCTTCAGAAACATCCAACTGTTCAATAGCTAAAGGCATCAATGGAAGGTATTTTTGATAGTATTTTTTAGCTTTTGGTAACTTTTGAATAAATGATGTCGTTGCATGTTTTCCCAGAAAATTCTTTCTTTGTTCTTCTGTTAAGAAATCAACAACTGAAAAAAGTTCAGCTTCAGGAAAAGCATGTAATATCGCTGATGAGACCTGTTCAGAACCCGCGTAACTTAATAACCATTCATGAACAAGAGATATTTTCGCCTCATTTAGTTTCATTGCATGCCTCTTTAAATGCCATTTCGATCTTATTTACAACGTTTTGCCAAGTAAACTTCTGGGCACGAATAAGGCCTTCAGAGATTAATTGCTCGCGTAGTATCGAATCATTAACTAATTTTGTAATGCCATCTGCAATAGCCTCTACCGAAGTAGGTTCTACCAGTATAGCAGCGTTTCCTGCGACCTCTGGCAAGGATGAAGTAGTTGAAGTTAATACGGGGATACCGCAAGCCATAGCCTCAACTACTGGTAATCCAAATCCTTCATATAATGAAGGGAAAACTAACCCTTTCGAGCCTTTATATAATGATGGTAAGTCTTGGTCGGAAATAAACCCCAAAAAATTAACACGCTCACCTAACCCACACTCCATTATTAATTTTTCTAAATTATCGCTTGGATTCCCTGAAAAAACGAGCTTAATAGAAGGGTTGATTTCAGCTTTAGCAAAAGCAGAAATTATACGGTGCTCATTCTTATGAGTTTTTCTATTTCCAATGCATAATAGATATTCATATCCAAGTTCCATTGGTCGGACATCAATATTAAACTCCTCAGAAACGCCATTAAATACAGTTATAATTTTATTCGGCTCAACACCTGACCACTTTGCTATTCTTTCTTTAGAAAATTCAGAAACCGTGAAAATTTTATAGGCTTTATGACATCCACGCTTAATAAAATAATTATAAAATAATTTTTTAAAAAAAGAAGAGTTATCATCTATATCGAGATGATTTAAATCATGAATTGTCACAATATACCTTTTTGAGGAGAATAAAGGAGGTATATAGCCAGGAAGAAAAACCAGATCGGCTTTTTTAAGTAAGGCAATATTAATTGCCAAACCCAAGGGAGCTATAGGAGAAGCACATTTTTTATATATTTTTTTGAGTGATATATCTGGGAGTCTTCTAGCGATCTCATCAGTAAAACGCCCAATTCCTCCCATGTTAGACCAACTAACATCCATAAATATTTTTTTATTATTCATTAGTATTCAACCTGTTGTTGGTTAGGTTAAGAAAAGGTATTAATGCAAGAACCGACCAATAAAAAATTGAAAAAGTTGATGATGAAGGTGCAGAACTTAACGCTGCACTTATAAAGAAAGCGACTCCAAGCAAAAAATAGATTCTTAGATGAGTATAGTTTCGATGTGAACAATATTTTTTATCCAAAAAAACCGAAGAATAAAATTGGCTTGCCATATAGAGCATATTTATAAATAAACCAACAATTCCAGTTTCGAGTGCCATCCAGAAAAAATAGTTATCAGTATTCAGTCTATTATCTTTTTCTGAAAGCATATTCCCAGAACCTTGTGTGCCTAAGCCTATACCTGATGGATGCTCTGAAAGATAACTCAATGAATTTATCGCCATATCTATTCGTCCCTGTGTCGATCCGCGAGAACTCTGCGAGGAGTCTGTAAACCTACCCACTAAGGTATCAATATAATTGTCAAAGATATTTGTGGATACGACCAGAATAGGTATAAAGATGACAAATAACGTAATACCGCTTAGTAGCATCTTTCGATTTGAAATAATGTAAAAAGCATAGATGATAACCGCAACGAGGATAGCCCCTCTAGTTAGGGTCATACAGATTGCAGTAAAAATAACCAAGCTAACAATTAGCATCCATACCCTTTTATATCCTTGGGAAAAACACTCCATACATAACAAGATACCTAGCGCCAACATATATCCGAAATTCAGTGCATCGCTAAAGCCACCTGTGGCCCGAATCATTCCATCATAGCTGTTAATAAGATTTAATTGATCACCAGCATAATGCTCATCATAACCCAGCAATTTAACTAACTCACCTTTCATTAACACATCGATAATCGATATGACGGCAACAGCAGACATTAAAAGGATAATATAGACAACAATTTTTTTAACATTTAACGATTCTGGGTACGATACATTCAATATTGCTAAAGAGATGAAGACTGCAGGAAATAAAATATAACTTCTCGCCCCCATTATTGCTTGTACTTTGTCAGATGAAAAAATAGTCAATGCTGCAACCCATGAAATTAATGCTATCCATACAAAGATGGTAAAAATCAGTGATACAGGGGATTTTTTTCTATCAATGACAAAACGCATAAGTACTGATAATACAAACAGTGCGTTCAACACATCTCTAAGGATGGCACCAGGAGGAAATGGCAAGATTCCGACCATCCATGAACTGATGTATGGAGAAAATAAATTAATACATAAGATCGCAGCAAAGAATATATTCATATAACTACTATTTTAATTTTGTAAGGTTAAATACCGAGACGCGGTGTGCCGCCATTTTTACTACGAATGTATTTAATTAATGCATCATAGCCTCTCCGTTTCAAGATATACCCCAAAAAGGCATGTATATAGAAAAACTTTTCATTTGAGAATCCGATTTTACGGAAGCTATTTATCATTTTTAAATAGACTAAGAATGGTAGATTAAGCTGATCGCGAATATAAGGATAGAAATAGTTGGCCAAGTCCTTTTTAATCCCTTCATAAACCCCATCTATTTTTGTTGCATCTTCGATATGTTTTGCAATGAGGAGAAGTCCCTCAACCATATGTATTCGCCCCTCAGGTTTATAACCCCCCGGGGTGAAAATGCCTTTTTCTGTTCCTGCATTCCCAAAATCTGGAGCCTCTGTATCTCGGGATAAAGTAATAACATCGCTGAAATAATAACCCTGTCCTTCAGCCATGAGCATTCCAGCAAGGTACATTTGATAATACAAACGGCCATCAAATTTATCACAAGATAATTTATTTGCTTTTTCAGCGTTAACAATAAAACCGGAAATTACACCAACTCTTCGGAAGAAAAATTTAATGGCCTCAGCACCAGGTTGGAATAATGTATCTTGTGTTAAATGACGGACGGTATCACATAATTCATTCGGGTTTTCCTTAAACCAGCCATAAGCGCGAGTAGCCAATACGATTTCAGGATTAGCTTTCAAGACACTAACGATTTTTGATAATGCTCCTTCAGCCAGAAGATCGTCATTCCCCATAATCATACAATATTTACCAGTAGCAGAACTTATGCAATTTTTTAAGTTTTTATCATAACCCAGATTATCTTTATTTAAATTAAGATATAAGTTTGTTCTATTGTTTTTTATTTTATATTCTTCAACAATATGAGCTATTTGATCTCTTTGTGGAGACTTATCTTCACAAAGAATCACCTCAAAGTCTGTGTTATTAATAGCATAATCTTGGTTATATATGCTATCCAATAAAGGCTCTAAAAACTCTGCACGATTATATGACGGTATACAGATACTGATAAAAACATTCATGTTAAAATACCTTAAGAACTTTAGCGGGGATCCCACCAATTAAACTTGGTTTACTAACTTTCAATCCTTTAACGACTGAATTAGCAGCAATCACACTGCCATCCGATATTTCACTTCCTGCCAAAATAACGGCATTATCACCAATCCAACAACAATTCCCGATTTTTACAGCTGCTGCATCTCCTAAAATCTTTGTGGCAGGAGGAGCATATTCATAATAATCTTTTTTATAACTTCCATGGCTGTGATCTCCAATATATACTTTACTCCCAATAAGTATATCATCGCCAAGAGTTATTTCATCAGCGCATGAAATATGAACATTATCACTTAGGCATAATCGTTTGCCAATATTCATTCGTGGATTTAGACATTGCTCACCGTAATAATAAACAGACTCTATCCAACAATTGTCGCCGATTCGCCCATCTATCCATCTGGTGTCACCATCTTTATTCTTATTATAAGGCTTAATATTGAGTTTAAAGTTTTTCCCAACCGTTTTAAATTTATGCCCAGTGATCATATTAAAACAAAGCGCATTTAATTTTCTTTTACACTTCGATGCAAGAAAAATAAGGCTAATCAATTTTAGACGTAATTTATAACCAATCATATACTAACCTTATTTGATTAACTTTTTTCTCTTTAAAATTCATTGCACTTAAATGGATCGTTTTTAATTTAATGTGCCTGTTAGCAATGACTCAATTGCTTTTACTTGTGATAATGATGAGCATTTATTTTGAGCTACCTTTCTGCTGGAATTTTTCATTACTGCTAATTCAGTAACAGATATTTTTAAAAAATTAACTATAGCATCCGCCAGTGCATTAGCACTAATGTTGTCAGCAAGAAAACCATTTTCCCCGTTAATTATAAGATCTTCGGCCACACCAATCTTAAATGAAATAACAGGTGTGCCGGACATTAAAGCTTCGTTTATCATCATCGGTCCTGCATCCTCAACGGAGGAACAAATGAACCCATCAGCAATGTTATATAGATATGGATATTTAGTCTTATCATGGATAAAATCAATATTGACTAATGATATATCTTCTATAATCATATTTTTAGACTGGGCACCAACAGTTAAAATAGTTACATTTTGCAAAAGTTCTGGATAAGTTTTTTTAATATATTCTAGCGATTGCAGAACATACTTAACGCCTTTTCTTGGATCATTTAATGACTGAGCTCCTAAAAAAATAACCCGATTTTTTTCCGGAATGCTAATGCCAAGATTCTTACTTGCTATGTTTGCCGGCCGTGGAGTAAAAATAGTTTCATCAATGCCAATTAGCGCTTTTTTCATTCCATGCCTGGCTTTTATTGCACTCATCGAACAGCGCTCATCTAGCCATTTACTTGCAGATAAGTAAAAACAGTCCATTTCTGAATAATATTTTTTTCTGTTTTTGAGCACACGCTGTGGCATTTTTACAAGTTTAGGATACAGCATTGCAGGACAATTTTTACATTCACTTTTAAAGCCTTCACATTGCCACGGATAATGGCAACCACCAGTGATCATCCCTGCATCCATAAGGTAGAAAGCGATTGGACATTGATAATATCTTTGTATCTCTTGCAAGTCCTTATCAGAGAGAAAATCAGCGACATAGTATACAATTATCAAATCAGGCTTTTGTGCGTATTTCTTAAATATGTCATTAACGCTGAATGTTGTATTATATATTAGATAGGTTTTATCTTCATTTATATCACGATTAACAACCAAGCGGCGAAGTAATTTATTTATGAAACTAAATACCTTTCTTTTAGTTTGTGATAGTTCGATAACATCAGGGTCATTTGATGTTTTATCTAATACACACATTATAGAGTCATGATTATATTTTTTAAGGTTTGTATGTGTGCGATAAGCGCCATAGAATGCGCCTTTGCTATCACCTGTCGACAAATGTAAGATTTTCATTTTCCATCTCACTGATTTAAATATTAATATTTTTTAAACTAACTTTTGCTATCGCTTGAAAAATAAAATTACGCAGAACCAATACCCCAACGGACAAAACAACAAAGTTAATTAGCGGAGACCCAAATATGTAAGCATATTTAAAATCAGAAAATAAAGAGAAACGCTTTATACTCTCAAAAATAAGCGTTGACAATAATAATATAAAGAAAGTTAGAAGGGTCAATGTTATCACAAAAGAGCCCATTTCTTTGTGAAGACAATAACCACCCCATATAAGAAGAAATAGAACGGTATGAATTAGATAGAAAATACTAGACCAGTGTGGACCAAAATACTTAGCGATAATTATTGTCAATGGGATTGTTAATGCAGAATAACTAGCATATGCATAAAAATGATATTTTAATTTTCCTATAGAGTATAAGAGAATGAATATAAAATTCATTATGCCGGCAAAAAAAGTAGCTGACACGAGCCATTTAGCATAAAGATTTACGGTAATGCCTAACTCATCATTTTTAAGCCACAAGGCAATCAGTTCATTACCAAACACATTCATATACGGAACTAATGGTGCAAGAAGAAGAACATATGCGATAGAACTATAGCTGAACAACGATATGAATTGTTTTTCGTTTTTTTCTTTTATTAACGCACTCAATCGTGGCAATAAAATTTGTGACAAGGGGATAACCAGAGTTAAGATTACCGCACTAAGCTGGCCACCGATTTGGTATTGTGTGTAATTTGTTAATGTTGTATATGTCGATAAAGCTATCTTATCAACTTGACTTGCTATAACCCATATCATTGATAAGCCAGAAAGTTGTAGAGAAAACTTTATTACTTTTCCAAATGAAAGATCATCGTCTTCACATAGGCTATTATCATTGTCTTTTTCTTCCAGTTGCTTATTATGTTTGCGCATAACATAGTAAACACAATAAGCCGTAACGATGACGTCTACAACAGATAAAGCCAGCAATACTTTAAAGAAAGCAGCTAATGAATTGGAGTAATAGGCAAGAACAATATAACCGCCACCATAAAAACAAGTTGTATAGACCATTCCCCATAGGGCTATGAGATCTTGCCTTTCCATTCCATTTATGAAACTTTGTAAATAAGATCGCAAATATAATAGTGCTAAAATTATACCTATCAATTTTATGCAAAGTAGTGTTTCGTTGTCAGATAAAGTTGTTTTCAACCAATCATTTACTATAAATAGTGAGAAATAGTTAAAAATAAATGCAACTATGCAAGCAATAAACACAAAGCCACAAAAGACTCTCAAAAATAAACTAATTACTTTAGCGAAACTTACGAGTTGATACTTATTTGTCGCTATTAATTTCACAAATGTTCCACTGATACCTGCATCTAACAGCCCCATAAGTGTTATAAGCATAGTAAAGAATGAAACTATTCCATATCGCTCCGTGCCTAACAAACCTATAATCAAAGGTACTAACAATAACGGAAATGCAGCGCGATATAATTGAGATGCATATAGTATAGATATTTTTTTGAACATACCAACTCACAAAGTATCAACTCGTCTTTTCTTTCTATCGGAAGAAATCAGTTATATTGGAGCATATATAATCAACTTGTTCTAAAGTTAATTCATAAAATAAGGGAAGGCGCAGCAAGTTGTCAGTGAACGAATCGCTATTTTTTAAGTTTACATCTTCGTTAGAAGATAAATAAAAATCACTTTTATTTAATGATAAATAATGGAAAACAGCATGTATACCATTATCCTTTAAATGTTTAATCAAATCAGTACGAACGTTGATATTGCTGCATACGATATAAAACATATGAGCATTGTTAGTGGCATACTCAGGAACCACAGGTAGGTTTATAAGTCCTAGCTGTGCAAGTGGTGTTAATCTTTCTTGATAACGTTGCCAAAGCTCTTTACGTTTGTTCTGAATATCATCCATATTTTCGAGTTGTGCATATAAATAAGCAGCGTTGATATCAGAAGGGAGAAATGAAGAACCAATATCAACCCAGCCATATTTATTAACTTCACCTCTGAAAAACGAAGATCTGTTAGTCCCCTTTTCACGAATTATCTCGGCTCGTTTAATATATTTGTCATCATTAATAACAAGCATGCCGCCTTCACCAGAAATTATATTTTTTGTTTCATGAAACGAAAATGTTCCAAATGCTCCTATGCTTCCCAGTGGGCGTTCCTTATAATATGAGTCAATCGCCTGAGCAGCATCTTCGACAATAGGAATGTTATATTGCTTAGATATAGCCAATATTTCATCCATATCACATGCAATTCCAGCATAATGAACTACTACTATCGCTTTTGTTTGTGGTGTAATTAAAGCACGTATTGAGGCTGGATCAACATTTGGATTGTTAGTATAGCTATCAGCAAATACAACTTTTGCTCCTCTTAATGCGAAAGCGTTAACCGTCGATACAAACGTATAGGAAGGTGCAATTACTTCATCTCCTGGTTTAATGTCTAGCAATATTGCTGCCATTTCAAGTGCGTCAGTACAAGAAGTAGTAAGTAATACTTTTTTAAAATTGTATTTTTTTTCAAAGAACTCGTGGCATTTCTTAGTAAATTTTCCGTCCCCTGAAATCTTTCCTTCTTTTGCAGCTTGTGCAATATAAACTAATTCATCCCCATGTAAATAGGGCTTATTGAATGGGATCATTTTTTTTCCTTTATTTTAAATCTGCAAAACTGCCAGCTTTCATATCTTTGACAGAAAGTATTATTTCATTTTCGTCTAAAGGCCACTCGATATTTAACGTAGGATCGTTCCACGCAATACTTCTTTCTGCTGTGGGTTCATAATAATCAGTAGTTTTATATAAAAACTCTGCATTATCGCTTAATACGGCAAAACCGTGTGCGAAACCTTCAGGAATCCATAACTGTCGTTTGTTTTCTGCAGATAATATAACGCCAACCCACTTACCATACGTTTTTGAATCCGGCCGGATATCTACTGCAACATCAAAAACTTCACCTATAATGCAACGTACCAATTTTCCCTGCTCATGAGGCCCATTCTGATAATGTAATCCACGCAATACTCCTCGTTTTGATCTGGAATGATTATCCTGAACAAACGTAAGGGTGCGACCGACACAGGCCTCAAGTTTCGTATGATTGTAGCTTTCATAAAAAAAGCCTCTGTCATCACTAAACACTTTTGGCTCAATCAACAATACGTCAGGAATATTTGTTTCGATAACATTCATTGCTAGTAGCCTTTAATCATTTTGTACAAATATTGCCCATAAGCATTCTTTGATAGCGGAACAGCTAATTTTTTAACTTGCTCAGCATTTATAAATCCTTTGCGGTAAGCAATTTCTTCTGGGCAAGAAACTTTAAGGCCTTGACGCTCCTCAATAGTGGCAATGAAGTTACTGGCTTCAATCAAACTCTGATGCGTCCCCGTGTCCAGCCAGGCATAACCGCGTCCCATCATAGCAACAGACAAACGCCCCTGCTCCATATAAATTCGATTGATATCAGTAATTTCAAGCTCGCCACGAGCGGAAGGCTTCAGGTTTTTAGCCAGCTCTACGACATCGTTATCATAGAAATATAAGCCGGTGACCGCATAATTACTTTTCGGTTCTAGCGGTTTTTCTTCAAGGCTGATGGCAGTTCCATTCTTGTCAAATTCAACGACACCGTAACGTTCAGGATCGTTAACATGGTATGCGAATACGGTCGCACCACTCTCTCGATTGACCGCCGTTTCCATTAATTTAGGCAGATCATGTCCGTAAAAAATATTATCGCCGAGTACCAACGCGCAATCATCATTTCCGATAAAGTCTTCACCGATGATAAATGCCTGGGCTAAACCATCCGGCGAAGGCTGAACCTTATAATGTAGATTTAAACCCCATTGGCTGCCATCACCCAGTAATTGCTCAAAACGAGGTGTATCCTGCGGAGTGCTAATGATCAAAATATCACGAATACCCGCTAACATTAGCGTTGAGAGCGGGTAATAGATCATTGGTTTGTCATATATGGGCAATAATTGCTTGCTAACAGCCATGGTCACTGGATATAAACGGGTACCAGAACCACCAGCTAAAATAATGCCTTTCCGGGTTTTCATTTCATTATCTCTTTATACGCAAAAGTACCCAGTGACGGGCACTAACATTATATTCAGATTGCTGTCGCAGCAAACAATTCATTCAGCATACGTTTAACTCCGTTCTCCCAATTGGGAAGAACAAGCCCAAAGGTACGCTGGAATTTTTCATTATTAAGACGAGAGTTATTTGGTCGGCATGCCGGGGTTGGATAAGCGCTGGTTGGTACTTTATTTAACTGCTTGATTGCAAGTGCAACATCAGCTTTTCTGGCTTCGGAAAATACTAATGCAGCATAATCATGCCATGTAGTGACACCACTCGCAACGAGGTGATAAAGGCCAGCAACTTCCTGATTTTTCTGTGCAATCCGAATAGCATGTGCGGTACAATCCGCCAATAATTCTGCACCCGTAGGCGCACCAAACTGATCGTTAATGACGGAAAGTTCAGTTTTCTCTTTAGCCAAACGTAACATGGTTTTTGCAAAGTTATTGCCTTTGCCAGCATAAACCCAACTGGTACGAAAAATGAGGTGCTTTGGACAATGCTCTTGTAATGCCCTTTCGCCGGCCAGTTTCGTTTTGCCATAAACATTCAATGGTGCAGTGGCATCATCTTCAAGCCAGGGTGCATCACCGGTACCCGGAAAAACGTAATCAGTCGAGTAATGCACAACCCACGCGCCTGTTTCAGCAGCAGCTTTGGCAATAGCCTCTACGCTTGCGGCATTAAGCAGTTGTGCAAAGTCCACTTCAGATTCAGCTTTATCCACGGCAGTATGTGCGGCAGCATTCACAATCACATCTGGACGTATTTTTCGTACGGTTTCAGCAACACCTTCAGGATTACTAAAATCGCCGCAATAATCGGTAGAATGCACATCAAGGGCGATAATATTTCCCAGCGGGGCGAGTGCCCGTTGCAACTCCCAGCCTACCTGACCATTTTTCCCGAACAACAGAATATTCATTATTTTCGTTCTCCATAATTCTGCTCAATCCAGGTTTTATAAGCCCCGCTTTTTACGTTTTCCACCCAATCGGTATTGCTCAGATACCACTCCACCGTTTTACGAATGCCACTTTCAAAGGTCTCCTGAGGCTTCCACCCTAACTCAGCAGCAATTTTATGCGCATCAATCGCATAGCGGCGGTCATGGCCCGGACGATCAGCAACATAGGTAATCTGATCGCGATACGACCCCTCTTTTGGCACAATCTCATCCAGCAGGTCGCAAATCGTATGCACCACATCCAGGTTCTGTTTCTCGTTATGTCCACCAATGTTGTACGTCTCTCCCGGTTTCCCTTGAGTGACTACGGTGTAGAGTGCACGCGCATGGTCTTCAACATAGAGCCAGTCGCGGATTTGATCGCCCTTGCCGTAAATAGGCAGTGCTTTGCCGTCCAATGCATTCAGAATAACCAGCGGAATCAGTTTTTCCGGGAAATGGTAAGGGCCATAGTTATTTGAACAGTTGGTGACGATGGTCGGGAAACCGTAGGTACGCAGCCAGGCACGAACGAGATGATCGCTGGAGGCTTTTGACGCTGAATACGGACTGCTGGGCGCATACGCGGTAGTTTCAGTGAAGAGTGGCAGCTCAGTTGATGCAGGATGCTCATCAGGATGCGGCAAATCTCCATACACTTCGTCGGTAGAGATGTGATGGAAACGGAACGCTTTCTTCGCCTGCTCATCCAGCATGGACCAGTACGCTCGGGCGGCTTCCAGCAGCACATAAGTGCCGACGATGTTGGTTTCGATAAACGCTGCCGGGCCGGTAATGGAACGATCGACGTGACTTTCAGCGGCCAGGTGCATTACCGCATCAGGCTTATGCTTTGCAAAGATGCGATCCATGGCGTCTTTGTCGCAAATATCGGCATGCTCAAAGGCATATCGGTTGCTATCACTAACTTCTGTTAGCGACTCCAGATTTCCGGCATAGGTGAGCTTATCTACATTGACGACATCGTCCTGGGTATTTTTAATAATATGTCGCACAACCGCTGAGCCGATAAAACCAGCCCCGCCCGTCACAAGAATTTTCACGTTATCTTTTCCGTCTAGTGTATATGTCTGGATACTGGCGTTCTGAAACCTGAACATTTATTAACAGTTTCAGAAATTGAGCACGCTACCGCCCCTGGCTTAACAGCTACCAGTGCACTGAGCGATGTTTGATTAATGATTTTGCTTGTCTGGTTACAGACAAAAACTGGCGTTAATTGTCGTCCTAAACGACCAGAGAAACAAGCACAAATCGCTACAAAGCTGCTGAGATTTGAATCAGATAACCCTATGTAATCATTCAAATTAATAACAAAAAACGGCAGTCATCATTTTGGTTATGTTTCAAAACACCAAAATGATGACTGCCGTTTGTTCTGGTCGTAGAAGGAATATCAGTCGTTAGCCAACAGCTTCTCAATCCGGTTTCTGAACTTCGCCCCTTCCTTCAGGTTACGCAGCCCATAGTTTACAAACGCCTGCATATACCCAAGCTTCTTGCCGCAGTCGTAGCTGTCACCTGTCATCAGCATCGCGTCAACGGACTGTTTTTTCGCCAGCGCCGCTATTGCATCGGTCAGCTGGATACGGTCCCAGGCGCCTGGCTCGGTTTTTTCCAGCTCCGCCCATATATCCGCATTCAGAACATAACGGCCAACCGCCATCAGGTCAGAATCCAGCGTCTGCGGCTGATCCGGTTTTTCGATGAACTCAACGATGCGGCTCACCTGCCCTTCCGTCTCCAGCGCTTCTTTCGTCTGGATCACGGAGTATTCGGAGAGATCGCCCTTCATGCGTTTCGCCAGCACCTGACTACGGCCGGTTTCATTGAAACGTGCCACCATTGCCGCCAGGTTGTAACGCAGCGGATCGGCTGAAGCGGTATCGATGATGATGTCCGGAAGAACAACGATGAATGGGTTATCACCCACTACCGGACGGGCACACAGAATAGAGTGACCCAAACCCAGCGGCTGTGCCTGACGCACGTTCATAATGGTTACGCCTGGCGGGCAGATTGACTGCACTTCCGCCAGCAGCTGGCGCTTAACGCGCTGCTCAAGCAACGCTTCGAGTTCGTAAGAGGTGTCGAAGTGGTTTTCTACGGCATTCTTAGAAGAATGCGTAACCAGGACGATTTCTTTGATCCCTGCAGCAACAATCTCGTCGACGATGTATTGAATCATCGGTTTGTCGACGATCGGCAGCATCTCTTTAGGAATGGCTTTAGTGGCGGGCAGCATATGCATGCCCAGGCCTGCTACCGGAATGACTGCTTTCAAATTAATCATTATTTCTTCCACCTTAAAATGGTTGACGAATTATAGCTCTTAAACCTGTTTTCGCCAGCATGATTTGCCGTAATCCTCAGGTAATGTTACGCCTTAGCCCCACAAATTTCTGTAGTTGTAATCTGAATAGATCACACTTCTTTGCCAGGAATAGTCTCAAAAAAGGAAATTGCCGATTATCTGTGCGGAAGCGCAAAATTCAGCCTTTCCACATTCACTACCTGCTGATCCACCCGGTCAATATCCACCGAGCTCTGCCCTTTCTCATTCACCGCTTTGATGTTAGCCAGTGACAGCAAGGTTTCATCTTTGGCCATAAATTTACCCCGCACATCTTTACGCAGGTCGAAGTTGATCTTCAGCGCAGGGCCAATGGCAGCTTCCTGCATCACATTGATATTGCGTAAAAAAAGATGCTGCGGTTTATTATGCAGCTCAAGCGTCGCCCGCTTCATCTCAACGTTGGTGATCGCTACAAAGGAGGTCGCGTTACCGGATGAAATTTGTATTCCGCGCAACTTATACGCAAGCTGACGATTATCGAGGTGAATATTGTTGAGCTTGAAGTTCTGGGGTATGGACAAATAATCACCTTTAATTACCCCATAGCCGATTAACATTCCGGCACTATTGACCATGTCGACATTATCAATAATGAAATTATCACAGCCATAAATGGCGACCGTCGCATTGTCTATACCCGCCTTTTTACTGAAATCGGGGGTAATATTTTTTGCTTTAATATTGCGGATAACAAAGTGTTTGCCGTTCTCAACGTGTACCAGCTGGCGACAGTTGCTGCCGGTGATATTTGCCACCACGAAGTTCTTAACGGTTTGCTTTTCCGGGTAGTCGTTATCGTAGGTACTGCCGGCAAGGCCAATGCCGATGCCCCAGTTGATCTTGCCGTTAGTGCAGTTGATGTTATCGATCACATGATCGGAGATCAGGATATTGCGGTCATTGATGGCCACATTCCACTCGATCGCATCGCCCTGCAAATGGCTGAATTTGCTGTTGGTGATCCGGGCGCCGTCAACCTGATTGTGAAAGCCCTGGCGCAGGATGGCGTAGTTGGCCTGGCTCACAATGATGTTATCAATCAGCAGATTGCGCATCACTCTGGGTTTCTTGCCGCCAATGTAGATCTGAGTCACCGGACCAAACCCGCTCATCGCCAGCCCTTTGATCGCACAGTCCGAGCCGCGAACGTCGAGCGTAATGTTCTCCGTGCGCCCGCCACCTTCACCGATCACTTTGCAGCCTTCCTGCAGCACAAAGCGGCCGCGTCCGTTGCCGGTTAACGCTCCGCGGATCAGCAGCGTTTTACCGTCGGGAATGAAAATGCCCGTATTAATGTTTTCACAGGTGAGTCCGGCCGGGACCACGACGGTATCACCGTCCTTAAACGCCTGCTTAAAGGCGGCGATCCAGTCGTTGTTATTGTACTGATTAATGGAGACCGTCTTTCCGCTTGCCGCCCGCGCGATGCGGGACGACAGCAGCGGCGTGGCCGCCAGAACGGAAAGAGAAGAGACAAAAGTGCGTCGGGTAATCTTTTTCAGCATACAACCTCGGCGTTACAGCGTTTGCAGCAGGCTCGCTAACTGGCGGTTAATCACCTGCTGGTTAAAATCGGTTTCAACTTTTTGTCGGGCATTGTGGAGCACGGGCTCCAGCGCCTGCTGGTCGATGTCGCTGAAGGCAGCTAATCGATCCGCGAGGGCCATCGCGTTATTCTCCGGCACCAGCCAGCCGGAATGGTCAGATTTGATCAGCTCAGGGATCCCGCTGTGCAGGGTGGATACCACCGGAATACCCACGGCCATCGCCTCCATCAGCGCCACCGGAATGCCTTCCATATCGCCATCCGCGCCCGTGACTGAAGGCAGCAGAAATACATCTGCCTCATCAAGCATGGCCTTGACCTCATGGCTTGGCTTGAAGCCCGGCATCTCCACGACATCGTCCAGTTGATACTGTTCGATAAGCGTGCGCAGACGGCGCTCCCACGGCCCGATGCCGAGAATTCGATAGTGGAACGCTACCCCGCGCGCTTTCAGCTGGCGGCAGGCCTCAATCGCCACGTGCAAACCTTTCTTCTCGGTCAGACGGGCCACGGAGATGATCTGCAGCGGTGTTCCCGGCACCTTAACCGGACGGCGGGTAAAGCGCGTTAAATCCACCCCCATACGCGACACGGCAATCTTCTCTCCCGGGCAGCCCATGCTTTTCAGCCGTCCTGCCCACAGGTCGCTGATGGGAAGCATCATGTCACCGCGGCGGAAAAGCTGCTGATACTCCGGCGTGTAGTGGTTCAGCACCTCGCGGCTGGAAATGTCGATACCGTGGAAAATGGTCGCAATTTTGCCGTCAATCACGCCCAGCTCACGCAGCTTCGCGGCGGTAACGCCCGCCGGGCCAAAGTGGGCGATAAACACGTCGGCACGATACGGCTGCGCCGTTTGCCCGCAGATGGCCGACAGGATCAGATTGCGAGATTCCGATCCATAGCGGGAAACGTTCAGCGCCCGCCACGTCGACGCGCGATGGAGCCCGCGCAACGTCTGGCTGGCCCGGTAGCGCAGCTTACTCAGCTTCCCGGCCGGTTCGTCCTGCAGCCAGCGGGTCTTCGCCTCCAGCCCATACTGGGTATACGCCGCATGGGTATTTTTGGTGTCGCCCTTCTGCAGGGCGACGATCTCCACGTCATATCCCATATCGATAAACGCGGTGATTTGGTTCAGTACAAAGGTCTCAGACGACAGCGGAAATTTCAGTAAGAAGAAACCAACCTTCATTTCCCCTCCCGCACGCGGTCAAGTACCGATTTCACCATGCCAATGCCCTTCTCTCGCTCGGCTTTCACCGCTACTGCCAGACGCTCGTTAATCGCAGGCAACTGGCCGAGGGTGTCGCCCACCATCGCACCGAGCGATCCGTCCAGCAGATGACGAATATCCACGGCCATCTCCGGCATGCCAAGCTGCTGCATAATCCCGGCAGACTTGTGCTCATAGTTAATGGCGATGGCTGGGGTACCGAAGTTCATGGAGATAATCGCCGAGTGCAAACGGGTGCCGACGGTCAGGTCGCAGGCTGCGAGCAGCTTGCCCATCTCCAGGTCATTCAGCTCGTCCATCACCACGTGGTAGCGGGACGGGTCGTTCACCAGGTTGCGCAGGTTCAGCGCTACCATGCGGTCGTCTTTGTTGTAGCTGTCGATCCCGGTACAGGTTGAGAGCGCCAGCACCTGGTAACCGCTGTCCAGCACGCGGTTCACCACGTCGGCAAAGGCTTTCTCGTACGCCGCCTGGGTCGTGCCGAGGCGTTTATCAAACGGGGCCAGCTCGCGCAGGGTGATCGCGACGGTTTTCTGTTTCGCGGCTACGTCGAGCCAGTGCTGCACCGCGTAACTCGGCTGGAAGCCATCGTCCTGGTGATCCACAAGCCAGGCGGTGTCCACGCCATGCTCAACTTTTGAGGTGTCGATTTCACTGCGCTTCATCATGTCGAGGCTGACCGACTCGCGCAAGATCAGCGCGTCGCAGTGGCCAAACACATAATTTGCCAGCTGATTAAACTGCGGATCCTGGAATGGCCCCACGCTGTGGCCGATCATAAACAGCGGCTTTTTCGCCATGAACGTGCACAGCGCATGCTCAAACTGCGGCACGCCGTAGAGATCGACGAAGAACGAACCGCCGACCTGGATAATGGCATCATAGCCGGACAGCAGACGCACGAAATCCGTAAAGCCCTGCGCGATAGCGATGTTGCGCAGCTTGCCGGTGTCGGTCACGCGGGAAAGCAGCACCTGATGCTGGTAGCGACGGCGCAGCACTTTCTTCACGCGCCCCATCACGCCCGCGGCGTTGTTATGCTGTTTCATCTGGCTATAGAGCGGGTCGCCCATCACCGGGCGGTTCAGTAACCAGGATGAGCTGACCGGATAACGGCTCATCACGTCCACTTCAGTCTCAGGCTTAAGGGTGTTAATTGCATCCAGTAAACCGCGCAGGATGGCGCTGTCGCCACGGTTGCCGCAGGTATGGTTGCCAAGAATTAATAATTTCATAATGGCCTCTTAAATAACTAGCCTGCGCGAAGCAGCGTTTTCATTTTTTCGTTACGGCAAAACTGGCGCTTCATCTCCACCACCAGCGCGTTGCGCGACAGCACAATCATCACGACGAATGCCAGCGCGCCCGCGGCAACCTGTACCGCCAGCAGCGCACCCAGCGGGAGATGACCGCTGAGGATGATGCCCAGGCCGTAGCTCACCACCAGGGTCGGCAATGAGAGATAGAACGGCAGCCACAGGCTCAGGATGTACTGACGGTAGCTGGAGCCCAGCACCGGCTTGATCATGATGAAGTAGCTCAGAACGGTGTTGACTACCTGCACCAGCAGGAAGCCCAGCGTTACGCCGATGGCGCCCGCCATATGCCCGCCAACGATAATCGCCGGTATAAACAGGAAGGTTTTGAACACGTTGAACTTAAAGCTGATATCCACGCGCGCCTTCGCCATCAGAAGCGAGCCGATCGGATTCCCCACGGAGCGCAGCAGCCCCACCACGCACAGCAGCTGCAGGATCGGGATGATGCCGTTCCACTTCTCGCCAAACACCAGCGGCACGAAGTTGCTGGAAACCACCATCAGCCCCAGCAACACCGGGAAGTTGATAATCCCCACCACGGAAAGCAGCTTGTAGAAATTAACGCGCAGCTTCTCGGTGTCGTCCTGAATTTTGGCGAACGCCGGGAACAGCACGCGGGTGATAATCGGGTTGAGCTTCATAGGAGGAACAACCGCGACGTTATAGGCCAGGTTGTAGCCCCCCGCCACGCTCGCGCCCAGGATACGCGCCAGCACCAGCGTCGAGAGGTTGGTGTTCACGTAGTTAATAATGCTGTCCGCAGTCAGCCACGCGCCAAAGCGCAGGTTGGACGAGACGGACGCGAGAGAGAAGTGCAGTCCCGGACGGTAAATCTTGCGGCCAAAGTAGCCGAACAGCAGCGTACGCACGGCAGAGTTAACCAGATAACCGAGGATGGCGGTCATCGCCAGCGGCCAGAAATGGGCGCTCACCACGGTAAAGGTAAAGCCCGCCAGCACCGCGCTGGTCTCGATCATGCCAATCTTGTTGAACTCCAGCTCTTTCTGCATCAGCGCGCGGAACTGCTGCCCGTGAGGGATCACCACAAAGGCAAACGACAGCGTGCGCATCAGCGGAGCGAGATCCGGGTTGTGCAGCACGCTGGCGATGGTGTCGCTTAGCAGGAAGACCAGCACAAATACGAAAATGCCCAGCCCGACGTTCAGCCAGTAGAGCGTGGTCAGCTCGAGATGGCTGATCTCTTTACGCTGAATAATGGAGTTGGCGATACCAAAGTCAGACAGCGTGTCGGCCAGTGCGATGATCACCAGCGAGACGGTCAGCAGGCCGAACTGGTGATTATCAATAATGCGCGCCAGCACCGTCATCTGCACCAGGCCGAGGCCAATGATGACGATGGTCGCCATCGCTGACCACTTGGCGCCGCTGATGGTTTTTTCACGTAAGCTCATCTTAGTACGCCGCTTTGTTCACGAAACCTTTGAAGATGGTCAGAAAAACAATCTTGATATCGAACCAGAGGCTCCACTCGCGGATGTACTCCAGATCGAACTCGATGCGTTTTTCCATTTTTTCCAGCGTGTCGGTCTCGCCGCGCCAGCCGTTGATTTGTGCCCAGCCGGTGATGCCCGGCTTCACCTTATGGCGCAGCATGTAGCCTTCAATCAGCGAGCGGTACTGCTCGTTATGCGCCACCGCGTGCGGACGCGGGCCAACAATCGACATGCCGCCGGTAAAGACGTTGATGAACTGCGGCAGCTCGTCCAGCGAGGTGCGGCGCAGGAAGTTCCCCACGCGGGTGACGCGCGGATCGTTCTGCGTCGCCTGGGTCACCACCTTGTCGTTCTCCATCACCTTCATGGAGCGGAATTTCCACACCATAATCGGCTTACCGTCCATGCCGTAGCGGGTCTGACGGAAGATAACCGGGCCGGGAGAGCTCAGCTTCACCGCCAGGGCAATGCAGCACAGAACAGGGGAAATAAGCAGTAAAATCAGCGAAGAGAGCACGATATCTTCCACGCGCTTGAGCACGCGGTTAATGCCCGACAGCGGCGTGTCGTACAGCGGTACCACCGGCACGCCGTTCACCTCTTCAATACGGGAGTGCAGGATGTTGAAGGTAAAGACGTCCGGGATGAGGATCACCGAGCAGGTGGTGTCCGCCAGCTCGCGCATCAGCTGCTTGATGCGGGATTCGTCCTTCATCTGCATGGCGATGTAGACGTTATGAATTTTGCCGGCCTTCGCGTCTTCAATAAGCTGCGCGTAATTCCCCGCCCAGTCCGCAGGCACGCCGCCCGGCTTCGCGTCGTGGTAAATCCCCACCACTTCGAACCCTAACCACGGCTCTTTGCGGAAGCTGTCGAGCAGCACCCGCCCGACCGGTAAATCTCCCGCCACGGCGACAAAACGACGGTTATAGCCACGGTTACGCAGCCAGCCCGCGCCAAAGCGGATCAGGGAACGGCACACGACCATGCCGACGCTGGTTAACAGGTACCAGCAGAGATAGGTCACGAAGCGGTTGTCAAAATCATGGCTGAACGCCACCAGACCCGCACTGAAGATCAGGCTCAGGGTCCAGTTCTGCAGCAACAGCATCAGTTCGGTGGTCATTTTCACGCCGCGCCACGAGCGGTAGAAATCGGTCATCCCGCCGATCATCTGAAACACGACCAGGGCAATCAGGGCCATCAGCAGATGCATATATAAGAACGGCAGCCCGCTGATCCGACACACCGCCCACAATCCACCGACCATGATGGTGATATCAGAAAAACGCTGCACCATAGAGATTAACGATGCATTCGTTCTCGCTCGTTCGCGTTTTTTTAGATTCGTCATCGTTGTTCCTTTATTCAACCAACCCCCCCCCCTCACCCCGGCCCTCTCCCCAAAGGGGAGAGGGTTAGGGTGAGGGGTAAGGTTTCGTATTACTGATTCAACAGCGCCAGAATGTCCTTCGTTCGGGCTTCCATCAGCGCCGTGTCAGCCCGGGACTCCACGTTCAGGCGCACCACCGGCTCGGTGTTGGACGAGCGCAGGTTGAAGCGCCACTGTGGAAACGCCATGCTGATGCCGTCGGTACGGTCAATTTCCAGCGCATGAAGGGCAAAGTGCTGCTCCACGCGGGCAATGGCCTCGGCTGGCTGCGCCAGCTTGCTGTTGATCTCTCCGCTCGCCGGGAACGCCGCCATGCGGTCGCGCACCAGCTCGCCCAGGGTTTTCCCCTTCAGGCACAGCAGCTCGGTGACCAGCAGCCACGGGATCATCCCGCTGTCGCAGTAGGCAAAATCGCGGAAGTAGTGGTGGGCGCTCATCTCGCCGCCGTAGATGGCGTCTTCTTCGCGCATGCGCTCTTTGATGAAGGCGTGACCGGTTTTGGACATCACCGGCGTGCCGCCCGCCGCGGACACCACGTCGACGGTGTTCCAGGAAAGGCGCGGGTCATGGATGATTTTCGCGCCCGGTTTTTTCTCGAGGAACGCTTCCGCCAGCAGGCCGACAATGTAGTAGCCCTCGATGAACTGCCCTTTCTCGTCGAACAGGAAGCAGCGGTCGAAATCGCCGTCAAAAGCGATGCCCATATCCGCGCCGTGCTCAATCACCGCGTTGCGGGTGTCGTCGCGGCACTCCGGCAGCAGCGGGTTAGGAATACCGTTCGGGAAATTGCCGTCCGGCGTGTTGTGTACCTTGACGAAGGTCACCGGCACGTTCAGCGCCTTAAAGCGCGCTTCCAGCGCATCCACCACCGGGCCGGCCGCGCCGTTACCGGAGTTGATCACCAGCTTCAGCGGCTTGAGGTTCGCCACGTTGATATAGCCCAGCAGGTGGTCGATGTACTCTTTCTGCAGGTTGATTTTTTTGTAGCTGCCGCGCTTCGCCTCGTTCACCGGCGGGAAATCGTTGGCTTCCGCCAGACGCTGCACGTCGCGCAGACCGGTGTCGCCGCTGATGGGACGGGCGCCCTTGCGCACCAGCTTCATGCCGTTGTAGTCCATCGGGTTGTGGCTGGCCGTCACTTCGATACCGCCGTCCACGCCCAGGTGGAAGGTGGCAAAGTAAATCTCTTCGGTTCCGGACAGGCCGATATCCAGCACGTCCACGCCCGCGTCCTGCAGCCCTTTCGCCAGCGCCAGCTTCAGGGATTCACTGGTCAGACGCACGTCGCCGCCCAGCACGATGGTCTTTGGTTTTAAATATTCGCCGTACGCGCGGCCAATGCGCCACGCGATGTCTTCATTCAGCTCTTCGCCCAGCTTGCCGCGAATATCGTAGGCTTTAAAACAGGTTAATTTTTCCATGATGACCTCTTTTTCAGGCAACAGTTGGCCCTGACCACTTAATGGCCAAATTTATTTTTGTCATTCGTAGGCCCGGCTGGCGCAGCGCCGCCGGGCATGATGCGGAGTGCTACACGCGCCCGTAACGATCCTGGAAGCGCACGATATCGTCCTCTTCCAGATACGAGCCGGAGCGCACCTCAATTAAGTCGAGAGGAATTTTCCCCGGGTTTTCCAGACAGTGCGTGGCGCCCAGCGGAATATAAATGGACTCGTTCTCACCCAGCAGCTTCACTTCGCCGTCGATGGTCACTTTGGCCGTACCCGCCACCACGACCCAGTGCTCGGCGCGGTGATGGTGCATCTGCACCGACAGCCCCTCGCCCGGCTTCACGGTAATACGCTTCACCTGATAGCGGTCACCCGCGTCGATGGAGTCATACTTACCCCACGGACGGTACACTTCACGGTGAATGTGGTGCTCGTGACGGCCATCGGCCTTAATCTTCTCCACCACTTTTTTAACGTCCTGCACGGCGTTACGGTCGGCAATCAGCACGGCGTCTTTGGTCTGGACAACCACCAGATCCTTCACTCCGACCGTGGTCACCAGGCCGGACTCGGCGTAAACGTAGCTGTTTTCGGTTTTGTGGCTAATCACATCGCCGTGATGGACGTTCCCCTCCGGGGTATGGGCGCTGATCTCCCACAGGGAGGACCAGGAGCCTACGTCGCTCCAGCCCGCATCCATCGGTACAACCACGGCGTCAGCCGTACGTTCCATCACCGCGTAGTCAATGGACTCTTCCGGGCAGGCGAGGAAAGCCTCTTCATCCACGCGGATGAAGTCGAGATCCGGGTCCACCACCGCCATCGCTTTCTCGCAGGCGCTCAGAATATCCGGGCGGTATTTACGCAGCTCTTCCAGGTAGCGTCCGGCACGGAACAGGAACATCCCGCTGTTCCAGTAATACTCACCGCTGGCGACATACGCCTGCGCGGTTTCGAGATTCGGTTTTTCAACAAACTGCGCCACGTCAAAGGCCACGCTGTCGCCTTCACCCGGCGTTACGTTGCCGCGACGGATGTAGCCGTAGCCGGTTTCCGGCAGGTCCGGCACGATGCCAAAGGTCACCAGCTTGCCGCTCTCGGCGTAAGGGATCGCCGCACGCACCGCGTCGCGGAACGCCTCTTCCTGCTGGATAACGTGGTCTGCCGCCAGGACCAGCATCAGCGGGTCGCAGTCAGGACTGCTGCGTTTTGCCGCCAGCGCCGCCAGGGCGATCGCGGGCGCGGTATTGCGACCGGCGGGCTCCAGGATGATGTTTTCCGTGAGCTTATTCAGCTGACGCAGCTGCTCGGCAACAATAAAGCGGTGCTGTTCGTTACAAATCACCACCGGGCTTTCACACTCCACGCCGTGCAGACGGTTTACCGTGGTCTGCAGCATGGTGAGCTCCCCTTTCAGACAGAGGAACTGCTTTGGATAGAGCACGCGGGACAGCGGCCACAACCGGCTACCAGAGCCACCAGCCATCACAACCGGATACAAAGTGGTTTGACTCATGATTTATCCCCGTATATCTGCAATAAATTGGCTCAGCACGTTCTCTTTCTCGAGCGTGCGTTCGGCATATTCACGTGCCACCGTGTTCACTTTTGGCATGGCGAGTGCCTGCTCAATGCCGGTGACCAGCGCCGGAACCGATTCCGGCTCCACGCACACGGCAATTCCCGGATAGCTGTCACACAGCTGGCCTAATTCTGTTTCGGCTTCAGCCGTAATTACCGCGTTACCGCCCACTGCCAGAATGTTGGTCAGCTTGGACGGCAGCACCGCGTCCGCGGCGCCGCGTTTTTGCACAACCAGATGGCAGTCACCCATCTTCAGCAGCGCAGGTAATGCCTCGTAAGACTGAAGCGGGAAAAATTTCACGTTGGTCAGGCCGCGTTCCCCGGCCATTTTTTCCAGCCGTGCCTTTCCACCGCCCTGCCCGACAATCACAAACGTCCACGGCTGTTCACTCAGCAATTGGGCCGCTTCAATCACGCTCTCCAGCCCCTGCTTTTCGCCGATGTTGCCTGAGTAAAGAATGATTTTTTGATCTTCAGGCAAACCGAGCTGCGCGCGCAGCGCCTGAGCGTCTTGCTCTGTCACATCGCGAAAACGCGCCACTTCTGACCAGTTCGGGAAGAAGATCACCTTCTGGGCCGGAACGCCCTTCTCCTGCGCCTTGTTCATCATCGAGCGCGAGATGGTCGAGACGTAATCCACGTTATGCAGGCCGCTGCGCTCAAAGGCGCTGGCGAGCTTCGCCACCTTGCCGCCCTTGCCTTTGCCTGCCATCCCCAGGCCCAGCATGGCGTCAACTTCATAATCCTGAATGTGCAGCAGGGTGCGCGCACCGGAGAGTTTGCCCAGCAGGCGCATGCCCGGCGTGCAGAACAGCGTCGGCACCACGCCGATGATGCGATCCGGCTTCCAGCGACGCTGCGCCATCAGCGGGAAGAAGCTGCTCAGGGCAAAGCTGCCCAGATGAAGTAACCGTTTCAGCGTCGAAGGCTGCTTCGGCACGTAGAGCGGGCAGCGCCAGACGGTCGCTGCTCCCTCTTCACGGCGATAGCGCCAGCTTGAGTAGCGCTCCCCGACTTTCCACTCCGGGTAGTACGGCGGCGCGGTAATGACCCGCACGTCATGTCCCTGGCTCGCCATCCACTCGACCATCTCGCCGGTGTATTTCCCGATGCCGGTTAATTCCGGCGAGTAGTTGATTCCGTACACTAAAATTTTCATAAGCCCGGCACTCCGGACTGACGATCGACCAGGAAATAGGCACGACTGTTGTCATGCACATTGTCGCTGGCCAGCAGCGCCTCTGGCGTCTGCCAGCGGTAGTCGTCATGCTGAGAATCAGGCAGACGCAGGTCTGCCTCACTCACCTTCAGGCGGAACCCCAGCACGATGTAGTGCGTGGAGAACCCGGTGCCTGAAAAGTTATCGTCATAGAAGTGCTGCCAGACCCCGTAAAACTGGCCCGCTGCCATCGGCAGCTGCAGGCCCAGCTCCGCCAGAGTGAGACGCTCAAACGCATCGCTGAGCGTCTCATCCTTCTGCACGCGCCCGCCGGGCACGAACCAGAAGCCCTGTGCAGGACGGTTGGTTCGTTTTCCCAGCAAGAACTCGCCGCGTTCGTTCTCCACGATCAAATCAATCGAGATGAGCGGAGTGGAACGCACCACCGTGGCAAAATCTTCCTGACTTAAAAACATCGTTACCCCCGGAAGCGGTGCTGGTTTTCCAGGAACCACTGGTAGGTGCTGGCCAGCCCCTGCTCCAGTGACACCTCGTGATACCAGCCCAGCTGATGCAGACGGGTCACGTCCAGCAGCTTGCGCGGCGTGCCGTCCGGTTTAGTCGCGTCAAACACCACGCGGCCCTTGTAG
The DNA here is from genome assembly GCF_058354905.1 of Enterobacter sp. ECC_219_Taxon_10. NCBI lineage: Bacteria > Pseudomonadati > Pseudomonadota > Gammaproteobacteria > Enterobacterales > Enterobacteriaceae > Enterobacter > Enterobacter sp. ECC_219_Taxon_10. The sequence continues at coordinate 3,214,064 of NZ_CM178005.1, forward strand.
CCCACCACCTGCGCGATGGTTTGCGCCAGCTCGCGAATGGTGCAGTCCACGCCGGTACCCACGTTGATGTGCGACAGCATCGGCTCGGTGTTCTCCTGCCACACCTCGCGATCCAGCTCCATCACGTGAATGCTGGCCGCAGCCATGTCGTCCACGTGCAGGAACTCGCGCATCGGCGTCCCGCTGCCCCACACCACCACGTCCGGCGCGTTCTCAGCGGTCGCCTCGTGGAAGCGGCGCAGCAGCGCCGGGATCACGTGCGAGTTGCTCGGGTGGAAGTTGTCGTGCGGCCCGTACAGGTTGGTCGGCATCACCGAGCGATAGTCGCGGTTGTACTGACGGTTGTAGGACTCGCACAGCTTGATCCCGGCAATTTTGGCAATCGCGTACGGCTCGTTGGTTGCTTCAAGCGTGCCCTGCAGCAGCTCGCTCTCGGCGATCGGCTGCTTCGCCATTTTCGGGTAAATACAGGACGACCCGAGGAACAGCAGCTTATTCACGTTGTGCAGGTGCGCCGCGTGAATGATGTTGCTCTCGATCATCATGTTCTCGTAGATGAAATCCGCCGGGTAGGTGTTGTTAGCGACGATGCCGCCCACCTTCGCCGCCGCCAGATACACCTGATCAATGCGTTCGTTTGCAAAGAAGTCCTGTACCGCACGGCTGTCGAGCAGGTTCAGCTCGTCACGCGTGCGGACAATCACCTCTACGTCACCGCGCTGTTCCAGCTGGCGAACAATCGCGGAACCCACCATTCCGCGATGACCGGCGACAAAAATACGTTGTTTTGTCATTCTCAGGACTCCAGCGCGATGGCAACCTCGTAGCCATGAGACTTGAGCAGGGAGTGTTTTTTCGCTGCTTCAAGATCTTTGGCCACCATCTCGGAAACCATCTCCTGCAGAGTGGTCTCTGGTTTCCAGCCCAGCTTCTCGTGCGCTTTGGTTGGGTCACCCAGCAGGGTTTCTACTTCAGCAGGACGGAAGTAGCGCGGGTCAACCTGCACAATTACGTCGCCTGGCTTCACGCCCGGCGCGTCGTGGCCGGTCACGGAAACAACGATACCCTTCTCTTCCACGCCGGTGCCTTCGAAGCGCAGCTTGATGCCCAGCTGTGCCGCGGCCATTTCAACGAACTGACGCACGGAGTACTGCACGCCGGTTGCGATAACGAAGTCTTCTGGCTGTTCCTGCTGCAACATCATCCACTGCATTTTCACGTAGTCTTTCGCATGGCCCCAGTCACGCAGGGAGTCCATGTTGCCGAGGTGCAGGCAAGACTCCAGACCCTGCGCGATGTTGGCGATAGCGCGGGTGATTTTGCGGGTCACGAAGGTTTCGCCGCGGCGCGGAGATTCGTGGTTGAACAGGATGCCGTTACAGGCGTACATACCGTAGGATTCACGGTAGTTCACGGTGATCCAGTAGGCGTACAGTTTTGCTACCGCATACGGAGAGCGCGGGTAGAACGGCGTGGTCTCTTTCTGTGGGATTTCCTGCACCAGGCCGTACAGCTCGGAGGTGGATGCCTGGTAGAAGCGGGTTTTCTTCTCAAGACCGAGGAAGCGGATAGCTTCCAGCAGACGCAGAGTACCCATGGCGTCAACGTCAGCGGTGTATTCCGGAGATTCGAAGGAAACCGCTACGTGGCTCATCGCGCCCAGGTTGTACACTTCATCCGGCTGCACTTCCTGCAGGATACGGGTCAGGTTGGAGGTATCGGTCAGGTCGCCGTAGTGCAGGTGGAATTTCGGGTTCGCCGCGTGCGGATCCTGATAGATGTGATCGACACGCTCGGTGTTGAATGAAGACGCACGACGTTTAATACCGTGCACTTCATACCCTTTTTCCAGCAGCAGTTCTGCCAGGTAAGAACCATCCTGCCCGGTAACGCCGGTGATGAGAGCGACTTTAGACATGTTTTATTCCTCTACTTATGAATTTAATCAGAGCCGTTAAGTAGGCTATCTTTTTTGTCATTTTGAACGTGGGCTGTGCTCGAAATCCTCACGTACCTAAGTACGTTCCGGTTTCTCCGCGCAGTCCGCGTTCAAACTGCCTGCAACGATTACGCCTACTTAACAAGGCTCTTCGTTTCAACGCGTTCGCGTATCACCACTGCGGGGTTGCCACGGCAAACTTTATTTGCCGGTAGCGATTTAAAAACGCTGCTGCGGGCACCCACTACCGTGCCATCGCCAACAGAAACACCCGGTGCAACAAAAACATCCGTTGCCAGCCAGCATTTTTCGCCGATCGCAATAGGCGAAGCGGTAATATCAAAATGCGGGCTCATAAAGTCGTGGCTGCCGGTGCACAAATAACATTTCTGTGAAACCACCGAATTTGCGCCAATCGTAATCTCGCCCAGGGTATATAGCACCGCGTCATCCCCAACCCATGCGTAATCCCCAAGCGTTAATTTCCACGGATAGGTAATTTTCACAGAAGGTCGGATGACTACGTTTTTTCCTATTTTTGCGCCAAACAGGCGCAATAAAAAGGCTCGCCAGCGGTACAGTATTTGCGGCGACCAGGCAAATAAGGTTGCCTGAACCGCCCACCACAGCTGTACCTTAATACCGTTCCCGCCCCGAAAACCTTTCGGTACGGAGAAACCTTTTAAATCCTGCATTGCGTTTCCTTATATTCAGGCTTTGTTATATAAGGTTTTCGTTTTGCCCGTGGTACGCAGGCGTAATAAATAAGACAATTCCGCCCAAAATCCCGGCACGCGTAATATTTGACGCTGCACGTTTTTTGCGTCCTGGCATAATTCCAGATTATTTGACGTTGACACGCCGCCCATCGAGAATTCAGACACCAGCCCTTTAATTCGACGAAACGGGTAACCTGATTTATACAGGCTGGCGGCCAGCGCATAATCAGATGACACCTTGTACTGCAAATCGTAAGGCTGTTTTTTCAGACCTTTTACCGGGAAGAAAATGGCCTGATGGCTGGCGGGCAAACTGTGGTAGATATACCAGCCTGGCTTCGCGCTGCGGCACACTTTATGTCCGTCACCAAAATCGAGCAGCGCATCGCCAATATACATGGCGTCCTCTTTCTGGCGAGCCAGCTGACGGGCAAACAGCGCCACGTCGTCGTGGAAAATATCGCCGGAATTGAGGAAGATGGCATAACGGCCCTGGGCCATATTAATGCCTTTATTCATCGCATCGTAGATGCCTTTATCTTTCTCGCTGATGTAGCGTAAGTTGAACTCACCGTTGAGTTTTTCCAGAAACTCCGCCGTGCCATCGTTCGAGCCGCCGTCGACCACAATCCACTCAAAGGTGAGGCTCGGATCGCGCGCCAGGTTGCGCAGCGAGCGCCAGGTTTTTACTACCCCTTCGTAATTACGAAAAGCGACAGTAATGACGCTAAGAAACATAAATCACCTCATTTCGTCATACGTTCGTAATATTAAGCGCCTTGCGCAAAATAAACGGACAGACAATCAAGAAAGCATATTCCGGGCTAAATATTGACCCGGTAAAAAACAGCGACACCGGCGTAAAAAGATAAAGCTGCACGCGAAAGTTCTGGTTATCACCAAACGCGTTGATCATCATTTTGAAAACTTTAAACAGATACCACAGCGTCAACAGTACGGCGAACCATGAAAAATAAATAATTAACAGATACAGACCATTGTCTATGGTTTTACCGACATCCGCACCGTTAAAGATTCCGAATGATGCAACATATTCATAAAGTGAGCCGAATCTTACTACACCATCAATATGGGTTAAGGAATAACCCACCATCACCAGCGGACCAATGATGCGATAATAGGACGATGACCCTTCCGTTCCCAAATCTCCCAGACGTTCTGAGATGTACGGGAAGGCAAATATCACGCCGACCATAAATACCGTCAGGGAGATAATCGCCAACGGCAGTTTTTTCTTAATCGCATCTTTGTTCAGGTACTGGAACGCCCACTCCAGCAGGTAAAACAGGATAAACGTCATTACCCCTGAGAACGATCCAGACAGAACGATTCCTGCAAGAATCATAGCATCGGTCTTAGGCGTTTTGATACCAAACTGTTTGATGCTGAGCCAAATTGAGATTAACGCCAGAGCGAAAAACGCTGGTTCAAAATAGAGTGCCGTCGTACGCTTCCCGCCAAACTTAATGAAGTTCAGCACATAGCTGTTACTGTAAATGAGATATTTCGAAATTATCTCCATCAGGCTGCTGCCACCGGTCAAAATAATTTGCGCCATTTCCAGTGCGGCAAGCATAACAATTAACGCAACGGCAATATAAAAGAACCTGAGGATTTTCCTATAATTGTGCGGTGAAATAGTTTTGAAGCGAATACTCCAGACCATGCCAATAATAATGACGATATAAACAAACAGCATGGTCGACGTGACGTATTTACTGGCATCCAGCGACTGGCCAAAGATGTAGTTAAACAGCGTCAGGCCCGTGCCCAGCCCCAGGGCAATCATCAGCTTCTTCAGGTTGATTTTATCGACATACAGAAGAAGCAAAACGGGCAGGAAGGTCACGATGGTTATCGGGAAGCTTTCGCCGAGCTGGGCAATTTTGACGTTGACCAGCAGGTAGATCAGCGGCAGCAGCAGATAACTACAGATTCTGATAGAACGAGACATACTCCTCCAGCATCTGTTGTCCGCTGTAGGCCTTGCGGCTGCGGTTGCGGAACGATTCCAGGTCAGTGCCAAAAACGGCCTCGGCGATCTGCGCCTTCGGCAGCTGCACCAGCGGCAGGACCTCCTGTTCCGCGAAGGTTTTCCCGCCGGATTTTTCCAGCACTTCACGCGCCGCATCGCTGTGGGTGGCAATCACCGGCACGCCGATGGAGAGCGCTTCGCAGAGGATCAGCGGGTAGTTATCCACGCGGGAGCTGAACACCAGCGCGTCCATACCGTTGAGGGCGCTCATCAGCTTGCGCTTGTCGGTCTCAAACCCGTGGTTCACCACGTTGGCCCCTTCGAACGGGGAAAACTTGCCGAAGGTATGAAGCTCGATCCTGTCACCCAGCGCCATCATGTCGCGAACCAGCTGCTGGTTGGTTTTCCCGTCGTAACGCAGATCGTGCGCAACGATGGCAATTTTCGGTTTGCCCGCGGTTTCTGCCACCGGGGTCAGCTCGGCAAGAATGGCTTCCGTCGCCACATCGATGCCGTTGTTGATAATCTGACAGCGCCCTGCCCCGTACAGGCTGTTGAAGGCATCGGCTACGTGCTGGCTCGGGGAGATAAACGTGCAGCCGAGCGAGAGCATGTCGCGGAACAGCTGGCGCTTTCCGTCTACCAGCTGATGCGCGCGATCCACCTTCACCGGCGGGTAATTGCTTAATGTCGGGCATTTCTGGCAGTTATCTTTCCAGCCTTCGCAGCCGTCGGTAAACGCGCAGCGTCCGGTCACGCTCCAGTGATCGTGCAGCGTCCAGACGAAGCGAGTGTCGGGCTTGTGGGCCTGCACCTTCTGACAAAACGCCACCACCTCTTCCAGATTCAGCCAGTAGCTGTGCAGAACGTGGAAATGCAGCACAACCGGGCCCGACGTGCGGGTCACGGTGCGATAAAGACTGTTGAGGTTGCCAAACAGATCGCGGTTAAACAGGCGGAACAGCGCAATGTTCGCAACAGAGGTCAGACGCGGCGTGTGCTTGTGCACCTGCGGATAGTTATCGTGGCTGACGCTTTTTTTGCCGCCTTTGCCATAGCCGTAAATAAAACGAGACTGGAGTCCTTTTTGCAGCGCGCGCTGGTGCAGATCCAGCGCCACGCCTGCCGCCCCGCCTTCTGCGAGGCGCACGTTAAATTGCAGAATGTTCATTTAATCACCTTCACGCGGGCTTTCTCTCCCACCACCAGCGCGTTATCGGGGATGCTGTCCAGCACCACGCTGCCCGCCCCGATCGTCACGTTGTTACCTATCGTAATGTCGCCAATAACCACCACGTTCGCGCCCAGCTCGACATTGTTGCCGATGACCGGGCAGGCCAGGCTGTCAGGCCCACGGTTGCCAATGGTGACCCCATGACGAATGGTGAAATCATCTCCGGCGACCACGAACTTGTTGATCACCACCGCATAGCCGTGATGGATGGTAAAGCGGCGGCCAATGGTGGCCGCAGCCTGAATCTCATACCCAAAAAAGCATTCGGTGATGATGCGGTACAGCACCAGCACGGGGGCCGCCCAGATGTTGTTCAGTACATTTTTCTTGCGCCACACCGAGCAAAAGTGCGCGATGCGGTACGCCAGAACCATGCAGCACGGGCGCAGGCTCCAGCTGTTTGCGCGGCAATCTTCCAGAAACATTATTTCCCCCGAAGCCCGTCGGCCAGACGCTTGCCGTTACGCACGGAGAGCAGCGTCAGCAGCGTGCGCCAGTTCATGCGCTTGTTGCGGATCTGATACAGGGTAAAGAGCTGATATTTACGGCTGGCACGGTCAAACTTGTCCTTGTGCTTGCGGTAAAAATGGAAATAGCCGGAGAATTTCTTCGGCGAGGAGGTGATCTGCATCTCCCCGTGGTTGATGTGCAGGATCTGCGTGGCCTCTTCCACTTTCCACGGCTCACCGTATTCCACCACCATGCGCAGGAAGATATCGTAATCCTGCGCGGCCTTCAGTTCGGTATCGAACAGGCACTCTTTAAAGCGCCACGCCCAGGTAAAGACCTGATTGCCGATAATATTGCGCTTGTAGAACAGGCGGCGAGAGTACGGTGATTTCGGATACAGCGGCAGGCTGGCAGGCTGCGAATACACCTCGCCCTGACACACGTAGTCGTTGGCATACAGAAACGCGTGCGTAACCAGTTGCTCTTTATGCGACAGGAAGACGGACAGGCGGTTCGGCGTCCATTCGTCATCGTCGTCGATGCCGGTCAGATACTGCCCTTTGGCCTGCATAATTGCCTGATTTCGCACCGCACAGGCCCCGGAGTTGATGGCGTTGTGCGTGTACATCACGCGCGGGTCGTTGAGATCGGTAACAAATTTTTGCAGCTGTTCATACGAGGAAGAACAGTCATCCACGACGATCAGTTCCCAGTTATCGTAATCCTGACGTAAGACCGACTTGATTGCGCGGATCGCCAGCTGCTGACGGTTCCATGTCGGCATATAGATAGAAATCAAAGGGCGTTGTGTGGTCATCTTTTCCTCCTACCCCTCACCCCGGCCCTCTCCCCTGGGGAGAGGGTGAAAGGCGGCACCGGACAGTTCCCTCTCCCCTCTGGGGAGAGGGTTAGGGTGAGGGGGGGTGTTTTGTTATTTACTGTCAGACTTGTATTCGTACTCGTAATAGCCGTAATCCTGGTACCCGGTCGCGCGGCGGAAGATGGAGTTCAGGATCACCCCTTTCACTTCAATCCCGTTCTGCTCGAAGCGGCTCAGGCTGGTTTCCACTTCTTTCAGGGTATTCACCGCATAGCGTGCCACCATCAGCGTGGTGCCCGCATGGCGCCCCACCACGGCCGCATCGGTCACGGCCAGAATCGGCGGCGTATCGATCAGCACCAGGTCATAGTGTTTGCTCGCCCACTCAATCAGTTGGGTGAAGCGTTCGCTCATCAGCAGTTCAGACGGGTTCGGCGGCACCTGACCACGTGGGATCAGGTCGAATCTCGGAATCGAGGTCGGCTTGGCGCTCTGGCTAATCTCCCCCTGACCCAGCAGGATTTCCGACAGACCGTTCACGTTGTTGGTGCCCAGCAGCTCGTGGGTGTAGCCCTTACGCATATCGCAGTCGATCAGCAGCACGCGCTTGTTGGTCTGGCTGACCACGGCCGCCAGGTTGGCGCACACAAAGGTCTTACCGATAGACGGGCTGACGCCGGTTAACATCAGTACGTTGTTTTTAGCCTGCATCATGGCGAAGTGCAGGCTGGTACGCAGGCTGCGTATCGCTTCAATCGCCAGGTCGGTTGGGTTACCCACGGCCAGCAGCTGGCTCTGTTTGTAACGCTTAACGCCCTTGATGGTCTTGACGCTGTCACGGGATTTTTGCCACTCGGAGAGCGGGATGCTGGCGTAAACGTTGATCCCGTTCTCTTCCAGCACCTGCGGGCTTTCGATGCCGCGGTTGAACAGCGAGCGCAGCAGCACGCCGACGATAGAGAGCATCAGGCCAAGAATAATGCTGCCGAGAATAATCAGCGCTTTCTTCGGTTTCAGCACGCCAGGCTGGGTAATGGCCGGGTCAACGATGCGCACATCACCCACGGTGCTGGCCTCGGTGATTTTCAGCTCCTGCTGTTTGTTCAGCAGCTGCATGTAAACCTGCTGTCCGGACTCCACGTCGCGAGTCAGGCGCACGATCTCCTGCTGCGTTTTCGGCATCGCGGTCACGCGGTCGTTCAGCTTCGCCTTCTCCTCTTCAAGGGTACGGCGTTTTTCCAGCAGCGTGCGGTAAGCCGGGTGGCGTTTGGTGTAAAGCTTGGAAATCTCCGCCTCTTTGAAGGTCAGCTCGTTGAGCTGCGCATCAATATTCACCATGGAGTCGAGAACCGATTTGGCCTCCAGCGGCAGGTCGACGGAGTCTTTATCCTGACGGAAGGCGTTCAGCTTGTTCTCGGCATCGTCCAGACGGGCACGCACTTCCGGGAGCTGTTTAGAGAGGAACGCCAGGCTTTTCGCCGCTTCCGCCGACTTGCGCTCGACGTTCTGCTCAAGGTAGTTGCGGGTAATGCTGTTCAGGATGTCGCGGATTTGATCCTTATCTTCACCGGTAAAGGTCATGCTCAGCACGCCGGTGTCCTTACCGTTTTCAGTGACGGTCAGGTTATTTTGCAGATTGTTGATCATGCCCAGCGTGGAGAATTTGGTGACGGTAAATTCCCCCCCCTCCTGAGCGTTGATGGCGGTGACCATCATGTTAACGCCATCTTTGGTCAGCATCTGCCCCACTTCGCCGCGCGCGCTAAAGCCCGCATCGCTGGTCAGCTGATACTGTTTCGGGCCAAGCACCGTCAGGGTAAAGGTTTGATCCCCTGCCCCTTTCGGCAGCACAAAGTCAGTCACCTTCACGGTGTCATTGCTGCGCCCCATCAGACGATCCCAGCCGGCACCAAAGATCGGGAACGTATTTTTGGTGACGGAGATGTCAAGGCCGAGGTCGTGAACCGTTTTGCCCAGTACCAGACGCGACTGGATCAGCTGAATTTCAGCGTCGGACGCCGGCGGCTTGTTCGCCAGCGCGGAGCCGATATCCTGCACCAGCGAGTTGCCGGTGTTCTGTTCAATCTGCACCAGCGCGTCGGCGCTGTAGATAGGCGTCGCAAAGAGCGTATAGATAACGGCCGCCGCGGCAAAGACGGCGGTAATGCCAAGCACCCACCACTTTGCCTCGATAACCGTGCCGACCAGGCGACCAATATCAATTTCATCACTGCCCGAAGTCGGGGCGGCAGAAGGTTTTGTTTTTTCTGTCATTGTTATCCCTGCTGAGCTTTCAGTGCCTGCGCCCACTGTTGGGCAGACTGGTCAAGTAAGGTGTAAACCGCCTCGAAGGCCTCATGGCTTTTGCGATACGGATCGGGAATTTCGCGTTCATTGTCCCAGTGACCAAACAGCATCACCTTGCCGCGCATCTCCGGAGCGATATCGCATAGCGCATGAATATGGCGTTTTTCCATTGCCAGAATCAGGTCATACTCCCGGCACATGCGGCCGGTGACCTGGCGGGCGATATGCCCGTCAAGAGAGAGGTTATGATCGCGGGCCACGCTCGTTGCGCGCTCGTCGGCACCTTTGCCCACCAGCGCGCCCAGCCCTGCGGAATCGACCGTTAACTCAGGCTGGTACTGTTTCAACAGCCGTTCAGCCGTAGGGGAACGGCAAATGTTCCCCACGCATACCACCAGAATTTTGTTGAACATCGCGGATTACCAGGTATGAATGTCGCGCGCCGTATCCGTCATGTAGCGAACGCCACTGATGGTTGGCAGCAACTGGTTGATCAGACGGTTCCAGCGGGCAACCGGCGCGGTGGTGACGTACACCACATCGTAAGGCTGGAGACGGAACTCCGTCGCCATCACCAGAGACGTCGCATCGGACATATCCAGCTGGTAGATGTTGGCAATTTTGCCCTTCGCACTGCCTTCACCTTTCAGCGGACGGATGACGAAGATACCGGTCGCATTGGACGTGGTCAGATCGATACCTTCTGCATTACCCAGGGCTTCGGTCAGGGTCATGCCGCTGAAGTCCATTTTGAGGGTGCTTTGTTTCTTCACTTCACCCATCACGAAGACTTTCAGATCGTCGTTGCGCGGTACGTAGAGAATATCGCCCGGATAGAGCAGGCGGTTCTGGGTCAGGTCGCCGTTTTGCATCAGCGCCTGCAGCGAAATGCGCTGCTCTTTGCCGTTGTGGGTCAGCACCACGTTGCGCCAGTCGGCGCCGTCGGTTAGGCCGCCCGCGGCGTTAATGGCGTCCAGAACGGTGAGCGGAACGTTGGTGATGGCCTGCTGGCCGGATTTGTTCACCTGACCGGAGATATAGGCTTTTTGCGAGCGGAATGCGGCGATATTAACGTCCACCTGCGGGTCGGCAATGTACTGCGCTAAGCGGCCGGTAATATCACTACGGATTTCGGCGAGCGTTTTCCCGGCGACATGCACTTTACCAATGTACGGATAGAACATGGTGCCATCTGACTGTACCCAGTTCCCGGTGTCGCTTGAGCTGCGGTACTGGCCCGCTGGCGTGGTCAGTTCAGGGTGATCCCAGACTGTCACGTTGATCACGTCGCCCGGCCCCACGCGATACTGATAGGAGGCAATTTCCTGGTCCAGAGACATATTCGGCTGGGCAACATTCGGACGTGGACGTAATTGTTCGACCAGACGTGGCGTAAGTGGATAAACATTCACCATTTTGTCGAGATCAAAATCGGCATCCTGTTGCTTGATCACATCCTTACCCATTGTTGACATATTGCTGCCGGGAAAGACCGTGCAACCACTCATCAAGGTCACAGACACCAATAATGGCATCAATTTCATTTTGGATTTCATCATTGATTATTTATCACTTTGGCAGAGTAATTATCCTGTGCAATTTAAATAAGCTTGAGACGTATTGGGTTTCAGCATGCAGTTAATCAAATAGAAATATAACTGGCATCAGTCCTAAAAAAAGCTTATTCATCCATTGGCTATTGACAGAATAATCGAGGCTGATTCACACGCTTTCAGGCACGCTACCGCCCTTGGCTTTCAGTTACCAATCCACTGACTAAACAATGTGTTATGGATAGACACCCTCTTGAGTAAGGTCTTCTGGCAATATTTCAGCCGCTTGAAATACACAGCGGATAATGAATGACCATTCCGAAGACCAAAACAATAATAGCAACAACAAGATTTAACATTTGATGCTGGGAGAATTGTTGCAGCTAACCTAATAGCAGGCAAGGAGACAACTGTCCTAATATCTGTTTTTAAGATTAATATTAAGAGCAAAGTTTTGACCTTTTAGGATTTTCTTTATATTGACAAAAAGAGAGCAAATATCACTACCTGCGATATATCCTAAAATGTTTTCATAATAATAAAATATGCGTATTTCGCTTATTTACACCCACCTGAGATTGCTCTCTTTTTTACGCTTCGTATTAAGAGAAATCTCAGCCCGACATTGCATTTTCCCCCAGCTTTATCCATGATCGAAGTGTGACATTCGTCATATAACAGAAGGTATTGCTATTACTATGGAATGGATTGCCGATCCATCAATCTGGGCCGGGCTGGTGACGCTGGTCGTCATCGAATTAGTGCTCGGGATTGATAATCTGGTCTTTATCGCCATCCTCGCTGAAAAACTACCCCCTTCCCAGCGCGACCGCGCGCGCGTGACGGGTCTGCTGCTGGCGATGGTGATGCGTTTACTGCTGCTGGCCTCTATCTCCTGGATGGTCACGCTCACTCAGCCTCTGTTCTCCGTTCGCGGTCTGAGCTTTAGCGCCCGCGACCTGATCATGCTCTTCGGCGGGCTGTTCCTGCTGTTCAAAGCCACGGTGGAGCTTAACGAGCGGCTCGAAGGCAAAGACAGCGAGAACCCGACCCAGCGACGCGGGGCAAGATTCTGGCCGGTGGTGGCGCAAATTGTGGTGCTCGATGCCGTCTTCTCTCTGGATTCGGTGATTACCGCCGTCGGGATGGTGGACCATCTGGCCGTCATGATGGCTGCGGTGATCATCGCCATCACGCTGATGGTGATGGCGAGCAAAGCGCTGACCCGCTTTGTGAACAGCCACCCGACCATCGTGATCCTCTGTCTCAGCTTCCTGTTGATGATCGGCTTCAGCCTGGTCGCCGACGGCTTCGGGTTCCATATTCCGAAAGGTTACCTGTACGCCGCCATTGGCTTCTCCGTAATGATTGAAGCGCTCAACCAGCTGGCGATATTTAACCGCCGCCGGTTTCTCTCCGCGAATCAGACCCTGCGCCAGCGCACGGCCGAAACCGTCATGCGCCTGCTGAGCGGCAGGAAAGAGGATGCCGAGCTGGACGCCGAATCCTCCGCCCTGCTTGCCGATCACAGCGACGGGCAGATCTTTAACCCACAGGAGCGGCTGATGATCGAGCGGGTGCTCAACCTCAATCAGCGCACGGTGAGCAGCATCATGACTTCCCGGCATGACATTGAGCATATTGACCTCACGGCACCGGAAGATCGGGTCCGCGCCCTGCTGGATAAGAATCAGCATACCCGCGTGGTAGTGACCGGCGGTGAAGAGGAAGAGGAGCTGCTGGGCGTGGTGCACGTTATTGACCTGCTCCAGCAGCAGCTTCGCGGTGAGCCGCTTAACCTGCGCGCGCTGGTGCGCCAGCCGCTGGTCTTCCCGGAAGGGCTACCGCTGCTCTCTGCCCTTGAGCAATTTCGCAACGCGCGCACGCACTTTGCCTTCGTGGTGGATGAGTTTGGTTCGGTGGAAGGGCTGGTCACGCTCAGCGACGTGATGGAAACCATCGCCGGTAATCTGCCAAACGAGGTGGATGAGATTGATGCCCGCCACGACATCCAGAAAAACGCGGACGGCTCGTGGACGGCCAACGGCCACATGCCGCTGGAAGACCTGGTGCAGTACGTGCCGCTGCCGCTGGACGAAAAACGGGAATACCACACCATTGCCGGCCTGCTGATGGAGTATTTACAGCGCATCCCGCAGCCGGGGGAAGAGGTTCAGGTGGGCGACTATCTGCTTAAAACCCTGCAGATTGAAAACCATCGCGTGCAGAAAGTGCAGCTTATTCCGCTGCGGGATGAGGAAGAGCTGGATTTTGAGGTATAGATAAAACAAAACGGCAACCAGATTGCCGTTTTAGGGTTTGCTCCCTCTCCCGTGGGAGAGGGCTGTGGTGAGGCATCAGGCCACCCGGCACCACGAACCTCAAAGCTTATCCAGCAGCTTCTTCACATCCTTGCCATTCTGGGAATCTTTATTACGATCCGCCCAGCTATTAAGCCGACGTTTCGCTTCATCCTGCAGATGCTTACGCAGGATCTGATCCACCTGAAGGCTGTAGTTCAGCGCCTGCCATTTGCCGTATACGCTAAGCGGAACCGGTGTCTCTTTAAGGAAATCAATCAGCTTGCTTTCGCCCTGCCAGCCGGAAAGTACCCGGACGTTAAAGCGCGTGTCCGCCGTCTCTTTGACCAGATCCAGCGAGCCTTCTCCGGTTAACGACAACATGGACGAGGTTCCCTGCATCCCGGCAAGGGTCAGTATCCCGTTATCCAGCGTCAGATCCGTGGTGAAGCTGTCGAGGCGCGTTGCGCTGTCGTAGTTTTCCTGCGCTTTAACATCGCTGCTGCGCTCCACCGCCTGCTGGACAAGCTGCTGGAAGTTGAGCCCCTCCATACGGGAATCTTTCAGGTCAACGTGCGCTTCACCCTGCCACTCCCGGCGGAAGGCGTTGGCATCAATTTTGGTGCCGGAGAAATCCCCCGCCAGCGTTAGCTGCCCCGTCAGGGATATCGGATAGTTAAAGGCTTTGAGGATGCTGCCAATCTCAACGTTGTCGAGACGCGGCTGGAATTCAGCGCTGGCAACGTCCTTACGCACGTCCAGCGTTCCTGGCAGCGAAAGATGCCCTGCCCCCATTTTGCCGCTAAGTTCGGAGATCGCCAGCAACCCGTTGTGGTTGAACATCTTGCCGCTCACGTCGGTAAAATCAATGCCGCGCCAGCGCACGCTGTTGGCTTTCAGCGCAATATCGGCGGTGAAGCCGCGCAAAACATTATAGTCAGGCTGTTCAAGGTTAGACGAGATAACCGGACGTGACACCGGTGACTGGCTTTGCCCCGTCTGGGTCGCATCGCTGTCCGTTGCGCTTGCCGGCAGCGGTGGCAGGATGTTCTCCAGGTTGAGCTTGTCAAACTGCAGGTTCAGCACCCACTTCGGCTTTTCGTCAAGCGTGACGCTCGCCTGCCCCTTCAGGCTGCTGTCGTTGGCCTGCAGATTGAGGTTATCCAGCGCCAGCTGTTTTTGTTCTTCGCGCCATACGGCCTGCAGCGTCCCCTGCCCTGTGATCCCCTGGGTAGGGAGATCCGCCCCCGTCAGCTGCCAGTTAAGCTGCTGGATGTCAGCCGTGAGCTGATGCGGGTAGTCCGACGCATTCACATTTGCATTCAACGAGAGGGTCAGATCCCGCTGGTCGCGATTCACCCGTCCGCTAAATTCCAGCGACGCAAGATGGTGTTCATCCTGCTCCATCTGCAGGTTGATGTTGCGAACGGTGACCTGCTCCTGATCCTCATGCTGGAACACCAGCACGCTATCGGCAACTTTAAGTTTGCCTATATCAAACGACCAGCCCGTATCGGACGGTTCATCCGGTAAGGTATTCTCGCGCGGCGCGACCGGCGCATTTGCGTCGCGCACGGCTTCGGTTTGCGGGGTAAGCTGAATGACCGCGCCCTTCAGCATCACCTGGTTAACCTGCAGCTGATGGGAAATAAGCGGGATCAGCGCCACGTCAAGACGCATGTTGTCCGCAGAGACCAGCGGCTGTGCGGCGCCCGGTGCGGTTAACGACATGCGGCCAGAGAGAATGCTGAGCTGTGGCCAGACGTGCCAGCGCAGCGGCCCGTCAAGCTTCAGTTGGTAACCACTGCGTGCCTCGACCTGCCGCACCATATAAGCGCGGAAATCATTCGGGTTAACCAGCAGAACCAACGCCGAAAGGCCAGCAACCAGCACCACCAGCAAAATCATCAGCGTTGTCAGAACTCTTCTCATGGCATCCTCAGTGGACTAACGATCAGTCTTTATCAATACGGCTGGCAACCGCACCCTGCTGGTCGCGGTATTTTGCGTCCTGGCGGCGGTTGTAAGGCCTGTCTGCCGGGCCTGTCAGCGGTTCAAAGCTTAACGCACCAATCATCATTCCGGGGCGCAGCGCCAGCGGCAGTTTGCCGGCGTTGAAGAACTCCAGCACGATACGGCCGGACCAGCCTGGGTCGATACGGTGCGCGGTGACGTGAACCATCAGCCCCAGGCGGGCCAGAGAAGAACGGCCATCAAGCCAGCCGACGAGATCCGCAGGCAGGGTCACGGATTCATACGTCACCGCCAGCGCCAGTTCGCCTGGATGCAGATAAAAAGCTTCGCCTTCGTCAATGACGATTTCATCACTCATAACGCGATCGAGCGCGGCGCTGACTTCATCCTTCGGCCCGCTGAGGTCGATGAACGGCGCAGTGTGGCCACTAAATGTGCGGAATTTATTCCCCAACCGTACATCAACGGTCACCCCATTGATACGCTCCACCGGGGGACGCGGGGTAATAGACAAACGGCCTTCATCCAGCCAGGCTTCAATATCGCGATCGCAAAGACGCATGGCACTTTCTCCTTTCATGCATCGTACCCTGAGGCCTTAAACACTCAGGGTAAAACCAGGTTATCTCTGAACGGTACACAATTCGCGCGGCTTATTCAAAAAACTGACTGATTTTCGCTTTTAAGATATCAATCGCAATGCGGTTTTTGCCCCCGCGAGGGACGATGATATCGGCGTATTGTTTGGATGGTTCAATAAACTGCAGGAACATCGGACGGACCGTTTTCTGGTATTGCGCCATGACGGAGTCCATCGAACGGCCGCGCTCGTTAACGTCACGCTTGATGCGGCGCATCAGGCAGATGTCCAGCGGGGTATCGACGAAGATGGAGAAGTTCATGGATTCGCGCAGGCGGGCGTCGGTCAGGAGCAGGATGCCTTCAAGGATAATGACCTTCTTTGGCTCGATGCGGATCGTTTCCTGGGTGCGGGTGTGTTCTACGTAACTGTAAACGGGCAGTTCAATAGCCTGGCCGCTCTTGAGGGCTTCTAAATGCTGGAACAGTAAACTGTGATCCATCGCATTCGGGTGGTCGTAGTTGGTTTTTACGCGCTCTTCCATCGACAGATGGGATTGATCTTTGTAATAGCTGTCTTCGGGAATGACGCCGATGTGCTCATCACCTACTTGTTCACGCAGTTCGCGATAAAGCGTACTGGCAATTAGACTTTTACCTGAAGCCGATGCGCCGGCGATGCCTATAATGACGCACTGATGAGACTTATCAGTCATAAATTTAGCGACCTGAATAACCTGGATGTTAAGGAAGGACGACGCCGGAGCGTCAAACGCGGCAATTATAGGGATTTCGCGGGCGTGATACCAGTCGAATGCGCAGGTTCTGCGAGACAGGCTGAAAAGTGGCGCATTGCTCCCTGAAAGAAATTTTAATGACCGTTTTTTCAGCGTTTAACAGGAATTTTTTAGCGAGTAACTATTTAATAACTCTATGATGTCAAATTATGAGCAGCCGCCATATGAATTGTAAATTGTTTGTACTAGCATAAACCAAATTATCAAATTCACTCGTGCGCACTTCTCTCCTGACGGCATGGCGTCTCTGGATAAAGCGGTAATGAATAAACAATACCAGCGGGTTTTGGTTACCACCCCACATCCTTTATTGCGACTTGTCTGTCTGGGCCTGGTCACCTTTATCTTTACCTTATTTTCGCTGGAGCTTACCCGCTTCGGTACCCTGCTGGCGCCGCTCTGGTTTCCCACCGCCATTATGATGGTGGCGTTTTACCGCCATGCAGGAAAAATGTGGCCCGGGATCGCCCTGGCCTGTTCGTTTGGCAATATTCTGGCCTCGTGGATGTTGTTCTCCTGGGCATCGATAAACCTCACCTACACCGCAATAAACGTTATCGAGGCCGTCATCGGCGCCGTATTACTGCGCAAGCTGCTTCCGTGGTATAACCCGCTGCAAAATTTAAACGACTGGATCCGCCTGGCCATTGGCAGCGCGCTGGTGCCGCCGCTGGCGGGCGGTATTCTGGTGACGTTTCTGGTCCCCGGCCCTGAGCCGCTGCGTAATTTCATCGTCTGGGTGTTGTCCGAATCCATCGGCGCGCTGGCGCTGGTGCCTCTGGGACTGCTGTTTAAATCCCATTACCTGCTCCGTCACCGTGACCCGCGATTACTGCTCGAAACGCTGGTTACCATGGCCGTGACGCTGGCCCTCAGTTGGGCTGCCATCACCTGGCTGCCGTGGCCCTTTACCTGCGTGATCGTATTGCTTATGTGGAGCGCCGTGCGCTTGCCGCGGATGGAAGCGTTCATGGTGTTTCTGGTTACCGTGATGGTCGTTTCACTGATGATTGCCCATAACCCTTCGGCGCTGACCACCCAACATGCCGGGCCGATGATGAACGCGCCGTGGCTGCCGTTCCTGATGCTGCTCCTTCCCGCTAACGTGATGACCATGGTGATGTATGCCTTCCGTGCCGAGCGCAAACACATCACCGAAAGCGAAGAGCGCTTTCGCAATGCGATGGAGTATTCCGCCATCGGTATGGCGTTAGTCAGCATAGAGGGCCAGTGGCTTCAGGCTAACAAGGCACTGTGCAACTTCCTCGGTTACAGTCAGACCGAGCTACAGTCGCTCACCTTCCAGCAGCTGACCTGGCCGGAAGATTT
Organism: Enterobacter sp. ECC_219_Taxon_10; assembly: GCF_058354905.1. Classification (NCBI taxonomy): domain Bacteria; kingdom Pseudomonadati; phylum Pseudomonadota; class Gammaproteobacteria; order Enterobacterales; family Enterobacteriaceae; genus Enterobacter; species Enterobacter sp. ECC_219_Taxon_10. The sequence continues at coordinate 3,232,061 of NZ_CM178005.1, forward strand.
GCATACCGACCTGGAACAGCTGGAGCAGCTGGTCAACGGCGAGATCAATACCTACACCCTCGAAAAGCGCTATTACACGCGCAGCGGGGAAGTCGTCTGGGCGCTTCTGGCCGTCTCCGTCGTGCGCCATGCCGACGGCTCACCGCTCTATTTTATTGCCCAGATTGAAGACATTAACGACCTGAAGCAGACCGAGTGGGTCAACAAGCGTCTGATGGAGCGCATTACGCTGGCCAACGAAGCGGGCGGCATCGGCATCTGGGAGTGGGATCTGCAGCCTGACATCATCAGCTGGGATAAGCGGATGTTTGAGCTGTATGAAATTCCGCCGCACATCAAGCCCACCTGGCAACTCTGGCACGACAGAATGTTGCCAGAGGATCGCGCCCATGCGGAGCAGGTGCTGCGGGATTCTCTGGTCTCTCGTCTGCCGTTTAAGCTTGAATTCCGTATCCGCGTGAAGGAAGGCGTACGCCATATTCGCTCCCTGGCAAATCGGGTGCTGAATAAAGAGGGTGAAGTGGAACGTTTACTCGGCATCAACATGGACATGACCGAGGTGAAGGAGCTTAACGAAGCGCTGTTCCAGGAAAAAGAACGCCTGCACATCACGCTCGACTCCATCGGCGAAGCGGTGCTCTGCACCGATATCGACATGAACGTCACCTTTATGAACCCTGTCGCCGAGAAGATGAGCGGTTGGCTGCAGACCGAGGCCATCGGCCAGCCGATCCTGAAGGTGTTACACATCACCTTCGGAGAACGGGGACAGTTGATGGAGAACATTCACAGCGGCGATATTTCACGCTCAGATATCGACCAGGACGTGGTGCTGAACTGCCGCACAGGCGGATCGTTTGATATCCACTACAGCATTACGCCACTCAGCACCCTTGATGGGCATAGTATTGGCTCGGTTATCGTTATTCAGGACGTGACCGAGTCGCGCAAAATGCTGCGTCAGCTGAGCTACAGCGCGTCGCACGATGCCCTCACCCACCTGGCAAACCGGGTCAGCTTCGAAAACCATCTCAAACGACTTCTGCAAACCGTTCGTGAGACGCGTCAGCGTCATGCGCTGGTCTTCATCGATCTGGACCGCTTCAAAGCCGTCAATGATACCGCAGGCCATGCGGCGGGGGATGCCCTGCTGCGGGAACTCTCCTCCATGATGCTAACCCTGCTTCGCTCCAGCGACGTGCTGGCGCGCCTGGGCGGCGACGAGTTTGGGCTGCTGCTGCCGGACTGCAATATTGAGAGCGCGCGCTATATCACCGGTCGCCTGATCCATACCATCAATGACTATCACTTTATGTGGGAAGGCCGCCTGCACCGGATTGGGGCCAGCGCGGGTATTACGCTGATTGATGAACATAACCACCTGGCGTCAGAGGTGATGTCGCAGGCGGATATTGCCTGTTATGCCTCGAAGAACAGCGGTCGCGGCATCGTGACGGTATACGAACCGCAGCAGGAGCGGGATCTGAGCGCGCGCAGCATGATGTCGCTGGACGAACAGTGGCACATGATTAAAGACAATCACCTGATGATGATCGCCCGCAGCGTCGCCTCCCCGCGCATACCGGAAAGCTGTAACTTCTGGCTGATTTCGCTACGCCTGTGGACCAGCCAGGGTGAAGTCCAGGAGGAGCACGCCTTCCGTTCTGGCCTCGCGGAGCCTGAGCTGCTGCACGCCCTCGACAGACGAATCTTTGGTGAGTTTTTCCGCACCTCTGCTGCACAGGTTGCCCGTAAAGGGATGGGGATAGCTCTGCCGCTTTCTGCGGCCGGTTTAGCCAGCGTGACGCTTGTCGATGAACTTCTCGACCTGCTCGAAAACAGCCCTATGCCGGGCCGTCTGCTGCATCTGGTCATCGCAGCCGACGCGGTGTGTAACCCGGATGAGAATCTGCAGCGAGGGTTACAAAAGCTTCGCCAGGCTGGCTGCCGGGTGATCTTCAGCCAGATAGGGCGCGACTTGAACGTCTTCTCCCACCTAAGCCCGAACATGGCCGATTATCTGATGCTGGACGCCGAGGTGGTGAGCAACGTGTATGGCAATCTGATGGATGAGATGATGGTGACCATCGTTCAGGGCCACGCCCAGCGTCTGGGGATGAAAACCATTGCTGGCCCCTGTAACCAGCCCATCATGATGGATACGCTTTCCGGCATCGGCATTGATTTTATCTATGGCGACACCATCGCCGAGCCGCAGCCGCTGGATCTACTGCTCAACACCAGCTATTTCGCCATCAACTGACGGCTTCCAGCCGTCGGTATACCAGATGTGCAGCAGCGCGTAGGAGCGCCACGGCTGCCAGCGCTCGGCGTAACGCCGAATCTGCGCGGGCGTCATCCCGGCGAAGCGTTGCTTAATCAGATAATCATCCGGAAGAAACACATCTTTCGCCTGCCAGCCGCGCAGGGCCAGGTAATTTGCCGTCCAGCGCCCGATGCCCGGCCGCTGCTGTAGCGCCTTCATGCCTGCCTCAACGTCCTCAGGCGGCGTCAGCGGAAACGCCCCGTCGACGACCGACTGCGCCAGATGAATCAGCGACTCCGCGCGTTTTACCGGCATACCGAGCGCTTTGAGCGCTAAAGGATCGGCTGAGGTCAGCGCTTCCGGGGAGGGAAAGCAGACATAACCCGGTGCATCCTTCACCGGCTCCCCGCACAGGGCGACCACGCGGGAAGCCAGTTTCGCCGCCATCGCTACGCTCACCAGTTGCCCGAGGATCGCCCGGACGCCCTGCTCATACGCATCCATCGCCCCCGGCAAACGCAAGCCGGGCCGGGCAGCGCCGAGATCCCCCAGCGTATCCGCGACCTGCTGCGGGTTGCAGGCAAGGTCGAACAGGCGTGCGATGCGTTCAAGACACGTCTGCGCAACCGGAACTAACCCCGGGCTGAGCGTCACGGTCAGCGTATGGGTGGCGATCTCCGGCGTCACGCGAAATATCCCCTGATGGCCGTCGCAGGCAAAACTGCGCTCATAGTAGTCGTGCGTGACGGTTTCAATGCCCGTCACCGCACGCGCGCCGAGAAAGCCAAACATCCACTGCCAGTCGTAAGGGGGTTGCCAGGTCAGGGTATACATCGCTGCTCCTTTTTTATTGTTATCAGCATAAACGGAAAGCCCCTGTTTTGCCTTGCTTTCATATTCCTGTTGTCGGCGGACAGGCATTCCGCTAAAGTCTCGCCCCTTCTCACCGGCATGGGGATTAATCGTGTTTATTGGATTTGACTACGGTACGGCAAACTGCTCGGTTGCGATCATGCAAAACGGACAGCCGCAGCTCCTGAAAATGGAAAAAGAGAGCACGCTGCTGCCGTCAATGCTCTGCGCGCCGACGCGTGAGGCGGTAAGCGAATGGCTGTTCCGCCACCATCAGGTACCTGCTACGGCAGCGGAAACCCAGGCGCTGCTGCGCCGTGCGGTCAGCTTTAACCGCGAGGAGGACATCGACGTTACGCCCTCCAGCGTGCAGTTCGGCCTCTCCTCGCTCGGTCACTATGTTGAAGACCCGGAAGAGGTCTACTTTGTTAAGTCACCGAAGTCCTTCCTCGGCGCCAGCGGCCTGAAGCCGCAGCAGGTGGCGATGTTTGAAGACCTGGTGTGCGCGATGATGCTGCATATTCGCAATCAGGCGCAGACGCAGGTCTCCGATGCGATTACCCAGGCGGTGATTGGCCGACCGATCAACTTCCAGGGGCTGGGCGGCGACGATGCCAACCAGCAGGCGCAAGGGATCCTTGAACGCGCGGCGCACCGGGCAGGCTTCCGCGACGTGGTGTTCCAATATGAACCGGTTGCCGCGGGGCTGGACTTTGAAGCCACGCTGGCTGAAGAGAAGCGCGTGCTGGTAGTGGACATCGGCGGGGGAACCACCGACTGCTCGCTACTGCTGATGGGGCCGCAGTGGCATACCCGTCGCGATCGTGAAAACAGCCTGCTCGGGCACAGCGGCTGCCGCGTAGGCGGTAACGATCTGGATATCGCCCTGGCATTCAAGAGCCTGATGCCGCTGCTCGGCATGGGCGGTCAAACGGAAAAAGGGATTGCCCTGCCAATACTGCCGTGGTGGAACGCGATTGCCATCAACGACGTCCCGGCGCAGAGTGATTTTTACAGTACCGCGAACGGTCGCTTCCTCAACGATCTGGTGCGCGACGCGCAGGATGCCGAAAAAGTCGCCCTGCTCTATAAAGTGTGGCGTCAGCGCCTGAGCTACCGCGTGGTGCGTACTGCGGAAGAGAGCAAAATCGCCCTTTCGGATCGTGCTGAACATGCGGTGTCCTTGCCGTTTATCAGCGAGGAGCTGGCCACCTCGATTTCGCAGGAGGGGCTGGAAACGGCGCTTGCCCAGCCGCTGCAGCGCATTCTGGAGCAGGTGCAGCTGGCGCTGGAGAACGGCAAAGAGAAGCCGGACGTCATTTACCTGACCGGGGGGAGCGCCCGTTCGCCGCTGATCAAGAAAGCGCTGGCGGAACAGTTGCCGGGCATTCCGATTGCCGGTGGGGATGACTTTGGCTCCGTAACCGCAGGGCTGGCGCGCTGGGCGCAGGTGATGTTTAGCTAGTGCGGTTGCTGTGCGGTCTGGTGCCCTCACACCGGCCCTCTCCCTCAAGGGAGAGGGGGTCGTCCATGCAAACATTATTTTGTGGGGATCCCTCAGTCTACAGGGAGAGGGAGAAAACACCAAAAACGGCAACGAATGTTGCCGTTGTGCGTTTACCTCCATTCAGACCATTCCTGACAGTCTTCCATATTTCCTCCATTTTTCCGCTGTGTTAGCTGACTAAACTAGTATCATTCCCCGAAGTGTTTCAGGATGAGAACGTATAACGATGAAAGGCAGTAACAAATCCCGCTGGGCAATCGCCGCTGGCATCATTGTGGTGGCCCTTGCCGCCGCCTGGTACTGGCACAGCCAATCCGCAAATTCCGCAGCCCCCGCCGGTGCCAGCAGTCAGGCGCAGCGCCCGGCTGGCGGCGGCCGTCACGGCATGCGCGGCGGTGCGCTGGCGCCGGTTCAGGCGGCGACGGCGGTGAGCAAAGCCGTTCCGCGTTATCTGACGGGGCTCGGAACCATTACCGCCGCGAATACCGCCACGGTGCGCAGCCGCGTGGACGGTCAGCTCATCGCGATCCACTTCCAGGAAGGTCAGCAGGTCAAAGCCGGCGATCTGCTGGCGGAAATCGACCCCAGCCAGTTTAAGGTCGCCCTCGCCCAGGCGCAGGGACAGCTCGCGAAAGACAAAGCCACTCTCGCCAACGCCCGGCGCGATTTAGCGCGCTACCAGCAGCTGGTGAAAACCAATCTGGTATCGCGTCAGGAGCTGGACACCCAGCAGTCGCTGGTCAGCGAAACGCAGGGCACCATCAAAGCCGACGAGGCTGCCGTCGCCAGCGCGCAGCTGCAGCTGGACTGGAGCCGCATCACCGCGCCGATTGACGGTCGCGTGGGCCTGAAGCAGGTCGATATCGGCAACCAGATCTCCAGCGGCGACACCACGGGCATCGTGGTGATCACCCAAACCCACCCGATTGATTTAGTCTTTACCCTGCCGGAAAGCGATATCGCGACCGTCATTCAGGCGCAAAAAGCCGGTAAAGGCCTGATAGTGGAAGCCTGGGACCGCACCAACAAGCAGAAGCTGAGCGAGGGTTCACTGCTTAGCCTGGATAACCAGATCGACACCACCACCGGCACCATCAAGCTGAAGGCACGCTTTAACAACCAGGACGACGCCCTCTTCCCGAACCAGTTCGTCAACGCGCGAATGCTGGTCGCGACCGAAGAGAACGCGGTGGTGATCCCCACCGCAGCGCTGCAGATGGGTAACGAAGGTAGCTTCGTCTGGGTGCTGAACAGCGACAACAAAGTCAGCAAGCATCTGGTGAAAACCGGGATTCAGGACAGCCAGACGGTGGTCATCAGCGCCGGGCTCTCCGCCGGCGACCGCGTGGTCACCGACGGCATCGACCGCCTGACCGAAGGCGCGAAAGTAGAAGTGGTTGAACCTGCGAAACAGGGAGCGACCTCCTGATGCAGGTTATGCCCCCGAGCTCTACAGGTGGGCCATCACGCCTGTTCATCCTCCGCCCTGTCGCCACCACGCTGTTAATGGTGGCGATCCTGCTGGCCGGGATCATTGGCTACCGCTTCCTGCCCGTGTCGGCGCTGCCGGAAGTGGATTATCCCACCATCCAGGTGGTGACGCTGTATCCTGGCGCCAGCCCGGACGTCGTGACGTCCGCCATTACCGCCCCGCTGGAGCGCCAGTTTGGTCAGATGTCAGGGTTAAAACAGATGTCCTCCCAGAGTTCCGGCGGGGCATCCGTCGTGACGCTGCAGTTCCAGCTGACGCTGTCGCTGGACGTCGCCGAACAGGAGGTGCAGGCCGCGATTAACGCCGCTACCAACCTGCTGCCGTCCGACCTGCCTAACCCGCCGGTCTACAGCAAGGTCAACCCGGCGGATCCGCCGATCATGACGCTTGCCGTTACCTCCTCCGCCATGCCGATGACCCAGGTCGAAGACATGGTCGAAACGCGCGTGGCGCAGAAAATTTCGCAGGTCTCCGGCGTCGGCCTCGTCACGCTGGCGGGCGGTCAGCGCCCCGCCGTGCGCGTGAAGCTTAACGCGCAGGCGATTGCCGCGCTGGGGCTGACCAGCGAAACCATCCGCAGCGCCATCAGCAGCGCCAACGTCAACTCGGCAAAAGGCTCGCTGGACGGCCCGACCCGTGCGGTCACCCTCTCGGCGAACGACCAGATGCAGTCCGCCGACGAATACCGTCAGCTGATTGTGGCCTACCAGAACGGCGCGCCGATCCGCCTGGGCGACATCGCCACTGTGGAACAAGGGGCAGAAAACAGCTGGCTCGGCGCGTGGGCGAACAAGCAGCAGGCGATCGTGATGAACGTGCAGCGCCAGCCGGGCGCCAACATCATCGAAACCGCCGACAGCATTCGCAGCATGCTGCCGCAGCTGATTGAAAGCCTGCCGAAATCGGTCAGCGTGAAGGTTCTGTCCGACCGCACCACCAACATTCGTGCCTCGGTCACCGACACCCAGTTCGAGCTGATGCTGGCGATTGCGCTGGTCGTCATGATCATCTACCTGTTCCTGCGCAACGTCCCGGCAACCATTATTCCCGCCGTCGCCGTGCCGCTCTCGCTGGTCGGGACCTTTGCGGTGATGGTGTTCCTCGACTTTTCGATTAACAACCTGACGCTGATGGCGCTGACGATTGCCACCGGGTTCGTAGTGGACGATGCCATCGTCGTTATCGAGAACATCTCGCGCTATATCGAGAAAGGCGAAAAGCCGCTGGCCGCCGCGCTGAAAGGCGCAGGGGAAATCGGCTTTACCATTATCTCGCTGACCTTCTCGCTGATTGCGGTGCTGATCCCGCTGCTGTTTATGGGCGATATCGTCGGGCGGCTGTTCCGCGAGTTTGCCGTGACGCTGGCGATCGCCATTTTGATCTCTGCCGTGGTGTCGCTGACCCTGACGCCGATGATGTGCGCCCGCATGCTGAGCCATGAATCCCTGCGCAAGCAAAACCGCTTCTCGCGCGCCTCCGAGCGAATGTTCGAGCGGATTATTGCCGCCTACGGTCGCGTGCTGGCGAAAGTCCTCAACCATCCGTGGGCGACGCTCGGCGTAGCGCTGGGCACGCTGGCACTCAGCGTGATGCTGTGGATTTTCATTCCGAAAGGTTTCTTCCCGATCCAGGACAACGGCATTATTCAGGGCACGCTTCAGGCCCCGCAGTCGGTCTCCTTCGCGAACATGGCGCAGCGCCAGCAGCAGGTGTCTGAAATCATCATGAAGGATCCGGCTGTAGAGAGCCTGACGGCCTACGTCGGCGTGGACGGCACCAACCCGTCGCTCAACAGCGCGCGTCTGCAGATCAACCTCAAGCCGCTGGATGAGCGCGACGACCGCGTGAACGCAGTCATTGAGCGGCTGCAAAACGCCGTGGCCCGCGTCCCGGGCGTTGAGCTTTATCTGCAGCCTGTTCAGGATTTGACCATTGATACCCAGGTCAGCCGCACGCAGTACCAGTTCACGCTGCAGGCCACCACGCTGGATGCCCTCAGCACCTGGGTACCGCAGCTGGTGGAAAAACTGAACACCCTGCCGCAGCTCGCCGACGTCAGCAGCGACTGGCAGGACAAGGGGCTGGCGGCGTACGTGAACGTCAACCGCGACACCGCCAGCCGTCTGGGCATCACCATGTCTGATGTGGACAATGCCCTGTACAACGCCTTCGGTCAGCGCCTGATCTCCACCATCTACACCCAGGCGAATCAGTACCGCGTGGTGCTGGAGCACAACACGGAGAACACGCCCGGCCTGGCCGCGCTGGACTCGGTGCGCCTGACCAGCAAAGACGGCGGCATTGTGCCCCTTAGCGCCATCGCCACGGTAGAGGAGCGCTATACCCCGCTGTCGATTAATCATCTGGATCAGTTCCCGTCCACCACCATTTCCTTCAACGTGTCGGACAGTTATTCTCTCGGCGAAGCGGTGGAGGCCATCCAGGCTGCTGAAAAAGCGCTCAGCTTCCCGTCCGATATTCAGACCCAGTTCCAGGGCAGCACGCTGGCGTTCCAGGCGGCGCTGGGGAACACCATCTGGCTGATCGTGGCTGCGGTGGTGGCGATGTACATCGTGCTTGGCGTGCTGTATGAAAGCTTTATCCACCCGATCACCATCCTCTCTACCCTGCCGACGGCGGGCGTGGGCGCACTGCTGGCATTAATGCTGGCGGGCAGCGAGCTGGACGTCATTGCCATCATCGGCATCATCCTGCTGATCGGCATCGTGAAGAAAAACGCCATCATGATGATCGACTTCGCCCTGGCCGCCGAGCGCGAGCAGGGCATGTCGCCGCGCGATGCCATCTTCCAGGCCTGCCTGCTGCGTTTTCGTCCGATCCTGATGACCACACTGGCGGCCCTGCTGGGCGCGTTGCCGCTGATGCTCAGCACCGGCGTCGGCGCGGAGCTGCGCCGCCCGCTGGGTATCGGCATGGTCGGCGGTCTGCTGGTGAGCCAGGTGCTAACGCTCTTTACCACGCCGGTGATCTACCTGCTGTTTGACCGCCTGGCGCTGTGGACCAAAAGCCGCTTCCCGAAGCGTGAAGAGGAGGCGTAAGTGAAGCTTTTCGCCCTCTTCATTTATCGCCCGGTGGCGACGATTTTAATCGCGCTCGCCATTACTCTCTGCGGCGTGCTGGGCTTCCGCCTGCTGCCTGTTGCCCCGCTGCCGCAGGTGGATTTCCCGGTGATCATGGTCAGCGCCTCGCTGCCGGGTGCGTCACCGGAAACCATGGCGTCATCGGTCGCCACCCCGCTGGAGCGTTCGCTCGGGCGGATTGCGGGGGTCAACGAGATGACCTCCAGCAGCTCGCTCGGCAGCACACGCATCATTCTGGAGTTCAGCTTCGACCGGGATATTAACGGTGCGGCGCGCGACGTGCAGGCGGCCATCAACGCCGCACAAAGCCTGCTGCCGAGCGGGATGCCGAGCCGTCCGACCTACCGCAAGGCCAACCCGTCCGATGCGCCAATCATGATCCTGACTCTGACCTCGGATACGTACTCGCAGGGTCAGCTTTACGACTTTGCGTCTACCCAGCTGGCGCAGACAATCTCACAAATTAATGGCGTCGGTGACGTAAGCGTCGGCGGCAGTTCTTTGCCCGCCGTGCGCGTGGGCTTAAACCCGCAGGCGCTGTTCAACCAGGGCGTGTCGCTGGACGATGTGCGTTCCGCCATCAGCAACGCCAACGTGCGCAGGCCTCAGGGGGCAATTGAGGACGGCAGCCACCGCTGGCAGCTCCAGACCAACGACGAGCTGAAAACCGCAGCCGAGTACCAGCCGCTGATCATTCACTACAACAACGGCGCGGCGGTGCGCCTGAGCGACGTCGCCAGCGTCACCGACTCGGTGCAGGATGTGCGCAACGCCGGGATGACCAACGCGAAACCGGCGATCCTGCTGATGATCCGCAAGCTGCCGGAAGCGAACATTATCGAGACGGTGAACAGCATCCGCGCCCGTCTGCCGGAACTGCAGGAGACGATCCCGGCGGCAATCGATCTGCAGATTGCCCAGGATCGCTCCCCGACCATTCGGGCCTCGCTTGAGGAGGTGGAGCAAACGCTGATTATCTCCGTCGCGCTGGTGATCCTGGTGGTCTTCCTGTTCCTGCGCTCCGGCCGCGCGACGCTGATCCCGGCGGTGGCGGTGCCGGTTTCGCTGATCGGCACCTTTGCCGCCATGTACCTGTGCGGGTTTAGCCTTAACAACCTGTCGCTGATGGCCCTGACGATTGCCACGGGCTTCGTGGTGGATGACGCCATCGTGGTGCTGGAAAACATTTCCCGCCACCTGGAAGCGGGCGTTAAGCCGCTGCAGGCTGCGCTGCAGGGCACGCGCGAGGTGGGCTTTACGGTGCTCTCCATGAGCCTGTCGCTGGTGGCGGTGTTCCTGCCGCTGCTGCTGATGGGCGGGCTGCCGGGCCGGCTGCTGAGGGAATTTGCCGTCACCCTTTCCGTCGCCATCGGGATTTCACTGGTGATTTCCCTGACGCTCACGCCGATGATGTGCGGCTGGATGCTCAAGCGCAGCAAGCCCCATTCGCAGCCGCGCCGCAAAGGCTTTGGTCGTTTTCTGATGGCGATGCAGGAAGGCTACGGCAAATCGCTGAAGTGGGTGCTGAACCATACGCGGCTGGTCGGCCTGGTACTGATCGCCACCATTGGGCTTAACGTCTGGATGTATATCACCATTCCGAAAACCTTCTTCCCGGAGCAGGACACCGGCGTGCTGATGGGCGGCATTCAGGCGGACCAGAGCATTTCATTCCAGGCGATGCGCGGCAAGCTGCAGGACTTTATGAAGATCATTCGTGAAGATCCGGCGGTCGATAACGTCACCGGCTTTACCGGCGGCTCGCGCGTCAACAGCGGGATGATGTTTATTACCCTGAAACCCCGCGGCGAGCGCAGCGAAACCGCCCAGCAGGTGATTGACCGTCTTAGGGTTAAACTCGCCAAAGAGCCGGGGGCAAACCTGTTTTTGATGGCCGTTCAGGATATCCGCGTCGGTGGGCGCCAGGCTAACGCCAGCTATCAGTACACGTTGCTCTCGGACGATTTAGCCGCCCTGCGCGAGTGGGAGCCGAAGATCCGCAAGGCGCTGGCCGCCCTGCCCCAACTGGCAGACGTGAACTCCGATCAGCAGGACAACGGCGCGGAGATGGCGCTCACCTACGACCGCGAAACCATGTCGCGGCTGGGCATTAACGTTGAAGCCGCCAACAGCCTGCTGAACAACGCCTTCGGCCAGCGCGAGATCTCTACCATCTACCAGCCGATGAACCAGTACAAGGTGGTGATGGAAGTTGACCCGCGCTACACCCAGGACATCAGCGCCCTGGACAAAATGTTTGTGATTAACAGCGACGGCAAGGCGATACCGCTCTCCTACTTTGCCAGCTGGCGGCCGGCCAACGCGCCGCTGTCTGTGAACCACCAGGGGCTGTCAGCGGCGTCGACCATCTCCTTTAACCTCCCCGCCGGTTCGTCGCTTTCTGAGGCCAGCGACGCAATCAACCGCGCGATGACGCAGCTTGGCGTGCCGTCCACCGTGCGCGGCAGCTTTGCCGGGACCGCGCAGGTGTTCCAGGAGACGATGAACTCGCAGGTGATTTTGATTCTGGCGGCCATCGCCACGGTCTATATTGTGCTGGGCGTGCTGTACGAAAGTTACGTTCACCCGCTGACCATCCTCTCGACGCTGCCGTCAGCGGGCGTGGGGGCGCTGCTGGCGCTGGAGCTGTTCGGCGCGCCGTTCAGCCTCATCGCGCTGATTGGGATCATGCTATTAATCGGCATCGTGAAGAAAAACGCCATTATGATGGTGGATTTCGCGCTGGATGCCCAGCGCAACGGCAGCCTGTCGCCGGAGGAGGCGATCTTCCAGGCCTGCCTGCTGCGTTTTCGTCCGATCATGATGACCACGCTGGCGGCGCTGTTTGGCGCGCTGCCGCTGGTTATCTCGGGCGGAGACGGCTCAGAGTTGCGCCAGCCGCTGGGAATCACTATTGTCGGCGGCCTGGTCATGAGCCAGCTGCTGACGCTATACACCACGCCGGTGGTCTATCTGTTCTTCGACCGCCTGCGGCTGCGCTTTTCGCGTAAAAACAGAACCACGGTGACCGAGTAGATGACCGATCTCCCCGCTAACGTTCGCTGGCAGTTATGGATAGTCGCCTTCGGCTTCTTTATGCAGTCGCTGGATACGACCATCGTCAACACCGCCCTCCCCTCTATGGCGAAAAGCCTGGGGGAGAGCCCGCTGCATATGCATATGGTGATTGCCTCCTACGTGCTGACGGTCGCCGTGATGCTGCCTGCCAGCGGCTGGCTGGCCGACAAAGTCGGGGTGCGGAATATCTTCTTTACCGCCATCGTGCTGTTTACCACCGGCTCGCTGTTTTGCGCCCAGGCCAACACCCTCGACCAGCTGGTGATGGCGCGGGTGCTGCAGGGCGTTGGCGGGGCGATGATGGTGCCCGTAGGGCGCTTAACGGTGATGAAGATTGTGCCGCGCGAGCAGTACATGGCAGCGATGACCTTTGTGACCCTCCCCGGTCAGGTGGGGCCGCTGCTGGGCCCGGCGCTGGGCGGCATTCTGGTAGAGTACGCCTCCTGGCACTGGATCTTCTTAATCAACCTGCCGGTGGGCATCGTCGGTGCTATCGCCACCCTGGCGCTGATGCCGAACTACAAAATGCAGACCCGCCGCTTCGACTTCTTTGGCTTTATCCTGCTGGCGGCGGGCATGGCAACGCTTACTCTGGCGCTCGACGGGCAAAAAGGATTGGGTATTTCGCCCCTGACGCTCGGGCTGCTGATCGCGCTCGGCGTTACCGCCATACTGTGGTATCTGTGGCACGCCAGCGGTAACGATAAGGCGCTCTTCAGCCTGAACTTGTTTAAAAACCCTACCTACCGCCTTGGTCTGTTCGGCAGCTTCGCCGGACGTATCGGCAGCGGCATGCTGCCGTTTATGACGCCCGTGTTTCTGCAAATTGGCATGGGCTTTTCGCCGTTCCACGCGGGCCTGATGATGATCCCGATGGTGCTCGGCAGCATGGGGATGAAGCGCATCGTGGTGCAGGTGGTGAACCGCTTTGGCTACCGCCACGTGCTGGTGACCGCCACGCTGGGGCTGGCGCTGGTGAGCCTGCTGTTTATGGCCGTGGCGCTGATGGGCTGGTACTACGTTCTGCCGCTGGTGCTGTTCTGCCAGGGTATCGTCAACTCCATGCGCTTCTCGTCAATGAATACCCTGACGCTGAAGGACCTGCCGGACGAACTGGCGAGCAGCGGCAACAGCCTGCTGTCGATGATCATGCAGCTCTCCATGAGCGTCGGGGTGACCATCGCGGGGCTGCTGCTCGGCATGTACGGCCAGCACCATCTCAGCGTCGACACGCCCGTGGCGCATCAGGTCTTTATGTATACCTACCTCAGCATGGCGGTCATCATCGCCCTGCCCGCGTTCATCTTCGCCAGAGTGCCGGATGATACCAGCAAGAACGTCGTGATTAGGCGCGGCAAAAGGAGTGGATCATGAAATTCTGGCGTCCGGGCATTACCGGCAAGCTCTTTCTGGCAATTTTTGCTACCTGTATCGTCCTGCTGATCACCATGCACTGGGCGGTACGGGTCAGCTTCGAGCGCGGCTTTATTGATTACATCAAGCATGGTAACGAGCAGCGTTTACAGGGCTTAAGCGATGCGCTGAGCGAACAGTACGCCCAGCACGGTAACTGGCGCTTTCTGCGCAATAACGACCGCTTTATTTTCCAGATCCTGCGTTCGCTGGAGCACGATACCGGCGACGATCGCCCGGGGCCAGGCATGCCGCCGCACGGCTGGCGCACCCAGTTCTGGGTGATTGACCAGGACATGCGCACGCTGGTTGGCCCGCGTTCGCCCATCCCGCCGGACGGCACTCGCCGGGCGATCAAAGTCAATAACGCCACCGTCGGCTGGGTTATCGCCTCCCCGGTGGAGCGCCTGACGCGCAACACCGACATCAACTTTGACCGACAGCAGCGCCGGACCAGTTGGCTGATTGTCGCCCTCTCCACCCTGCTCGCCGCGCTCGCCACCTTCCCGCTGGCGCGCGGTCTGCTCGCCCCGGTGAAACGGCTGGTGGAGGGCACGCACAAGCTGGCCGCCGGGGATTTCACCACCCGCGTCGATACCCGCAGCCAGGACGAACTGGGCAAGCTGGCGCAGGACTTTAACCAGCTCGCCAGCACGCTGGAGAAGAACCAGCAGATGCGCCGCGACTTTATGGCCGATATTTCCCACGAGCTGCGCACCCCGCTGGCGGTGCTGCGCGGCGAGCTGGAGGCCATTCAGGACGGCGTACGCCAGTTTACGCCAGAATCGGTGGCCTCTTTGCAGGCGGAGGTGGGCACGCTCACCAAGCTGGTGGACGATCTCCACCAGCTCTCCATGTCCGACGAAGGGGCGCTGGCCTACCAGAAGGCCCCCATCGATGTGATTAACGTGCTCGAAGTTGCCAGCGGTGCCTTCCGGGAACGGTTTGCCAGCCGCAACCTGAAAATCGACCTCTCCCTGCCGGACAGCGCGGTGGTGTTCGGCGACAAAGACCGACTGATGCAACTGTTCAATAACCTGCTGGAAAATAGCCTGCGCTACACCGACAGCGGCGGCGGGCTGCATATCTCTGGCAGGCAGGAAAATGGACGCTTTGCCCTTACCTTCGCGGATTCCGCCCCCGGCGTGCAGGACGCGCAACTGGAAAAACTGTTCGAGCGTTTTTACCGCACCGAAGGCTCACGCAACCGCGCCAGCGGCGGTTCCGGCCTGGGGCTGGCGATTTGCGTTAACATCGTCGAGGCGCATAATGGCACCATTCGCGCCGCCCATTCGCCTTTTGGTGGGGTTAGCATTACAGTAGAGTTACCTCTGGAACGGGATTTATCGAGGGAAGCATGACCGAGTTACCGATTGACGAAAACACGCCGCGCATTTTGATTGTCGAAGACGAGCCCAAGCTGGGGCAGCTACTGATCGACTATTTACGCGCGGCCAGCTACGCCCCCTCACTGATAAGCCACGGCGACCAGGTGCTGCCGTACGTGCGTCAGACGCCGCCGGACCTGATCCTGTTGGATCTGATGCTCCCAGGCACCGACGGCCTGACCCTGTGCCGTGAAATTCGTCGCTTCTCTGAGGTGCCCATCGTCATGGTCACCGCCAAAATTGAAGAGATTGACCGCCTGCTGGGGCTCGAAATTGGCGCAGACGATTACATCTGCAAACCCTACAGCCCGCGTGAAGTGGTTGCCCGCGTGAAAACCATTCTGCGCCGCTGCAGGCCGCAGCGCGAGCTTCAGGTGCTGGACGCCGAAAGCCCGCTGATTGTCGACGAAAGCCGTTTCCAGGCGAGCTGGCGAAGCAAGCTGCT
Organism: Enterobacter sp. ECC_219_Taxon_10; assembly: GCF_058354905.1. Taxonomy (NCBI): domain Bacteria; kingdom Pseudomonadati; phylum Pseudomonadota; class Gammaproteobacteria; order Enterobacterales; family Enterobacteriaceae; genus Enterobacter; species Enterobacter sp. ECC_219_Taxon_10. Next base: position 3,247,603 of record NZ_CM178005.1, read on the forward strand.
GGACCTGACGCCTGCGGAGTTCCGCCTGCTGAAAACCCTCTCCCACGAACCGGGAAAAGTGTTCTCCCGCGAACAGCTGCTGAACCACCTGTACGACGATTACCGCGTGGTGACCGACCGCACCATCGACAGCCACATTAAAAACCTGCGCCGGAAGCTGGAGGCGCTGGACGCCGAGCAGTCGTTTATCCGCGCGGTGTATGGCGTGGGGTATCGCTGGGAAGCGGATGCGTGCAGGATTGCGTAAATAAACACCCCCTCACCCTGCCCTCTCCCCAAAGGGGAGAGGGTTAGGGTGAGGGGCAAAGCTTTACCTCCCTCCCCCGCAGCGCTACAATGCCCGCCCTTAAAGTGGGGGATCTCCCCTTACCGCTGCACCTGGTGCACGCGGATCTGACCTGTCATCAGAACGAGAACAAACATGTTTAAACCGGAACTCCTTTCCCCGGCGGGAACGCTGCAAAATATGCGTTACGCTTTCGCCTATGGTGCCGACGCCGTTTACGCGGGCCAGCCGCGCTACTCGCTGCGCGTGCGTAACAACGAATTCAACCACGAGAACCTGCAGCTCGGCATCAACGAAGCGCACGCTCTGGGCAAAAAATTCTACGTGGTCGTGAACATCGCGCCGCACAACGCCAAGCTGAAAACGTTCATCCGTGACCTGAAACCGGTGGTGGACATGGGGCCGGACGCGCTGATCATGTCGGACCCGGGTTTAATCATGCTGGTTCGGGAGAACTTCCCGGAGATGGATATTCACCTCTCCGTACAGGCTAACGCCGTCAACTGGGCGACGGTCAAGTTCTGGAAGCAGATGGGGCTGACCCGCGTCATTCTGTCCCGCGAACTTTCGCTGGAAGAGATCGAAGAGATCCGCACCCAGGTGCCGGATATGGAAATCGAGATATTCGTTCACGGCGCGCTGTGCATGGCCTACTCCGGCCGCTGCCTGCTCTCCGGCTATATCAACAAGCGCGACCCGAACCAGGGCACCTGCACCAACGCCTGCCGCTGGGAATATAACGTCCAGGAAGGCAAAGAGGACGACATCGGCAACATCGTCCACAAGCACGAGCCTATTCCGGTGACTAACGTTGAGCCGACGCTGGGCATCGGCGCGCCAACCGACAGCGTGTTTATGATTGAAGAAGCCAAACGTCCGGGCGAGTACATGACCGCCTTTGAAGACGAGCACGGCACCTACATCATGAACTCGAAAGATCTGCGCGCCATCGCCCACGTTGAGCGTCTGACCCAGATGGGCGTGCACTCCCTGAAGATCGAAGGCCGTACCAAATCCTATTACTACTGCGCGCGTACCGCGCAGGTGTACCGCAAAGCCATCGACGATGCGGCAGCCGGTAAACCGTTCGATACCAGCCTGCTGGAAACCCTGGAAGGCCTGGCACACCGCGGCTATACCGAAGGCTTCCTGCGCCGTCATACCCATGACGACTACCAGAACTACGAGCACGGTTACTCGGTTTCCGAGCGCCAGCAGTTTGTCGGCGACTTCACCGGCGAGCGCAAAGGCGCGCTGGCGGCCGTCGCGGTGAAAAACAAGTTCACCAAAGGCGACAGCCTGGAGCTGATGACCCCACAGGGCAACATGAACTTCACGCTGGAGCATCTGGAAAACGGTAAAGGCGAAGCGATTGACGTGGCGCCGGGCGACGGTCATACCGTCTGGCTGCCGGTGCCTGAAGAGGTGGAGCTGAAGTTCGCGCTGCTGATGCGTAACTTCAACGGTGAAAGCACCCGAAACCCACACGGCAAATAGTTAATCAGGGAAATTTTTTCGCGCTGGGATAATTCTTAGAATCGGATCACATACCGCTTCGTTCAATACGGGTATTATCCCCCCGCTGAAAAACATAACCCATAAATGCTAGCTGTACCAGGAACCACCTCCTTAGCCTGCGTAATCTCCCTTACGCGGGCTTATTTTTTGCCTTCTCTTTCCTCAACCCAGGCAATAAGTTCGTCGATTTGCTTCTCTGAGAACACGGCGATCCCATGCTCTGCAAGCAACGATGCCGCAACCCCCCTCCCCGCTTTCTGTATACCGCGAAAAGAACCGTCATAAATAAACTCACTGCCGCACGTTGGGCTGCCATCGGTTAACAATGCAGCGCTACAACCCGACGCCTGAGCAGCGCGTAGCGCGAGCCAGGCTGCAAGCTGATAATGTTCAGTCACATCCTGCCCTGTATTTTCAATAATTCTGGCTTGTCCGTGCATCACGTCTTTGCCATCAGCGGACATAATCTCTGCCGGAGGACGAGGTACAGGCAGCCCGGCCGCAAGTTCAGGGCAGTGGATAACCAGACGTTGTTCCTGGTGCCAGCGAGCGAGTTGCTCATTCATTCGCGCTTTTTCACTTCCGTTATAACGGACCCTCAAGCCCATCAGGCAAGCGCTTACCAAAATTTTATTCATCATCACTTTCCTGTGATTACATTAATCTCATCGCTGAAGTGTAACGCGCTTTTGTGCCTGTTTTGTTCCTTTCATCCTGTTCTTACCCGCTTTTTTCCTCTCTGCTATACACTCTTACTAACGCTAAAAAAGGGAGCAGCGCGGATGGCAACCTATCCAGACAGTTTATTGATTCTCAATGGCAAAAGTGCGGGCAACGATCTGTTGCGTCAGGCGATTATTGGCCTGCGTGACGAAGGCGCGCGTATCCACGTCAGAGTGACGTGGGAAAAAGGCGACGCGGCACGCTACATCGACGAAGGCTTAGCGTTAGGCGTCAGCACCATTATTTCCGGCGGCGGCGACGGCACCATCAATGAGATCGCCTCTGCACTTATTGGCCTGCCCCCGGCAGACCGCCCGGTGATGGGCATTTTACCCCTTGGCACTGCCAATGATTTTGCCACCAGCGCCGGGATCCCGGAGGATTTAGAAAAGGCGCTCCAGCTGGCGATCCTCGGCAAAGCCACCGCCGTGGATATCGCCCAAGTGAATGATAAAACCTGCTTTATCAATATGGCGACCGGCGGGTTCGGCACGCGCATCACCAGCGAAACGCCGGAAAAACTGAAGGCGGCGCTGGGCGGCGTATCATACCTGATCCACGGCCTGATGCGCATGGACACCCTTAAGCCGGACCGCTGCGAAATTCGCGGCGAGGATTTTCAGTGGCAGGGTGACGCGCTGGTGATTGGGATTGGCAATGGCCGCCAGGCAGGCGGCGGGCAGCAGCTCTGTCCGGAGGCGCTAATCAATGACGGTCAACTACAGCTGCGTATTTTCACCGGCGACGGCCTGCTGCCCGCGCTGTTTACCACGCTGACGCAGCCGGAAGAGAGCCCGAATATCATCGCCGGGAAATCGGCGTGGTTTGAGGTGAATGCTCCGCACGGGATGACCTTTAACCTCGACGGAGAGCCGCTGAGCGGGACGCAGTTCCGCATTGAGGTGCTACCCGGCGCGCTGCAGTGCCGGCTGCCGCCGGACTGCGTGCTTTTGCGCTGATGTTTTACACGGTGCGCGATGATGCCCTCACCCCAACCCTCTCCCACAGGGAGAGGGAGAGGGAGAGGGAGAGGGAGAGGGAGATGGAAGCGTCAGGCAATCGTGACTTTGCTATCCAGATAGACGTCCTGAACCGCATTGATCAGCTTCACGCCGTCGGCCATCGATTTCTTAAACGCCTTACGGCCAAGGATCAGCCCCATGCCGCCCGCGCGTTTGTTGATCACCGCCGTACGCACCGCGTCTGACAGGTCGGTATCACCGCCCGCCGCACCGCCGGAGTTGATCAGCCCAGCGCGACCCATGTAGCAGTTCGCCAGCTGGTAGCGGACCAGGTCGATCGGGTTATCGCTGGTCAGCTTGCTGTAAACGCGATCGTCGGTGTAGCCAAAGTTCACCGCCTTATAGCCGCCGTTGTTCTCGGCCATTTTCTGCTTCACGATATCTGCGCCGATGGTCGCCGCCAGGTGGTTCGCCTGCCCGGTCAGGTCGGCCGATACGTGGTAATCCACCCCGTCTTTTTTAAACGCCGAGTTACGCAGATAGGCCCACAGCACGGTGACCATGCCCAGCTCGTGCGCGCGCTCAAACGCTGCGGAGATCTCTTCAATCTGGCGGCGGGACTGTTCAGAGCCGAAGTAAATCGTCGCCCCAACGGCCACCGCCCCCATGTTGAACGCCTGCTCGACGCTGGCGTAGAGGGTCTGATCATATTCGGTGGGGTAGCTGAGGGTTTCGTTATGGTTCAACTTCACGAGGAACGGAATACGGTGGGCATAGCGACGCGACACTGAAGCCAGCACGCCGTAGGTGGACGCCACGCAGTTACAGCCCGCTTCAATCGCCAGCTCAACAATGTTCTTTGGATCGAAGTAGAGCGGGTTCGCCGCAAAGGAGGCCCCCGCCGAATGCTCGACGCCCTGGTCCACCGGCAGAATAGAGAGATAGCCGGTGCCGCCGAGCCGCCCGGTGTTATAGAGCGTCTGCATGTTTCTCAGAACCGCAGGCGGACGGTTGTTATCAACCATCACGCGATCAACGTAGTCGTGACCAGGCAGGTAAAGCTGGTCGGCTGGAATGGTCATACAACGATGCTGTAAAAGGCTGTCGGCGTCTTTGCCAAGCAACTGCGCAATATCAGTCATGTGATACTCCCGTAAGTCCGACGTCGTGTCGGTGTGTGTTTATCCAGTCCCATTTTTTATGGGCAGACTAAGCCTGGTACCGACTTAACAGATTTTCCACCATTTGCATTTTTTTTCAGCACAATCTGCTGGCTCGATTCGTGTCCAACAAAACTGTTACATTGATCAAACAATCGCCACAAAGGTATTTAAAAGGTATTATTGAGTGGTATGTTAAAGGCGTACCCTCTCTGACATGCAGGATTAAAAAATGAAAACGAAAGTCCAACTGTCATTCATGATGTTTGTTGAATGGTTTATCTGGGGCGCGTGGTTTGTGCCATTGTGGCTTTGGCTGAGCAAAAGCGGGTTTACCGCCGGGGAAATCGGCTGGTCTTACGCCTGTACCGCGATTGCCGCGATCCTCTCCCCGATCCTGGTCGGCTCGCTGACGGACCGCTTCTTCGCCGCGCAGAAGGTGCTGTCGGTGCTGATGTTTGCCGGCGCGATCCTGATGTACTTCGCCGCGCAGCAAACCCAGTTCAGCACCTTCTTCCCGCTGCTGCTGGTTTACTCCCTGACCTATATGCCGACCATCGCGCTGACCAACAGTATCGCCTTCGCGAACGTGGATGACGTTGAGGCCGACTTCCCGCGCATCCGCGTGATGGGCACCATCGGCTGGATCGCCTCGGGGCTGGCGTGCGGGTTTCTGCCGCAAATGCTGGGCTACAACGATATTTCCGACACCAATATCCCGCTGCTGATGACGGCGGCCAGCTCCGCCCTGCTCGGCGTCTTTGCCCTGTTCCTGCCGAACACACCGCCGAAAAGTACCGGCAAGCTGGATTTCAAAGTCATGCTGGGGCTGGATGCGCTGATCCTGCTGCGCGACAAAAACTTCCTGGTGTTCTTCTTCTGCTCGTTCCTGTTCGCCATGCCGCTGGCTTTCTACTACATCTTCGCCAACGGCTATCTCACCGAAGTGGGCATGAAAAACGCCACCGGCTGGATGACGCTCGGCCAGTTCTCCGAAATCTTCTTTATGCTCGCCCTGCCGTTTTTCACCAAACGCTTTGGTATTAAGAAGGTCTTACTGCTGGGCCTGATTACCGCCGCCATCCGCTACGGGTTCTTCGTCTACGGCGGTGCGGAGCAGTACTTCACCTACGCCCTGCTGTTCCTCGGTATTCTGCTGCACGGCGTGAGCTACGACTTCTATTACGTCACCGCGTATATCTACGTGGACAAAAAGGCGCCGGCGCATATGCGAACCGCCGCGCAGGGCCTGATTACGCTGTGCTGCCAGGGCTTTGGTAGCCTGCTGGGATACCGCCTGGGCGGCGTAATGATGGAAAAAATGTTCGCCTACAAAGAGCCGGTGAATGGGCTGACCTTCAACTGGGCCGGAATGTGGACATTTGGTGCAATCATGATTGCCGTGATTGCCGTGCTGTTTATGCTGTTTTTCCGCGAATCGGATAAAGAGATCACCGCAATTGAGGTGGTTGATGGCGATACCGCGCTGACACAAGGGGAAGTTAAATGAAACAAGACCGTATTCTCGGGGCCCTTTACGGGCAGGCGTTAGGGGATGCGATGGGCATGCCGTCGGAGCTGTGGCCGAGAAAGCGCGTCAAAGCGCACTTCGGCTGGATCGACCGCTTTTTACCCGGCCCGGCAGAGAATAACGCGGCCTGCTATTTCAGGCAGGCAGAGTTCACCGACGATACCTCGATGGCGCTGTGCCTGGCGGATGCGATCATCGAGTGCGACGGCGAGATTAACGCGGACGTTATCGGCAAGCATATCCTGAACTGGGCGCTCGACTTCGACGCGTTTAATAAGAACGTGCTTGGCCCGACCTCGAAAATCGCGCTTAACGCGATCCGGGACGGTAAGCCGGTCAGCGAGCTGGACAACAACGGCGTGACTAACGGGGCGGCGATGCGCGCCTCCCCGCTGGGCTGCCTTCTCCCGGCGACGCGGCTGGAACACTTTGTGGGGCAGGTGGCGCTGGCCTCCAGCCCAACGCATAAATCGGATCTTGCCATCGCCGGTGCGGTGGTGATTGCCTGGGCGGTTTCCCGCGCCATCGACGGAGAGCGCTGGCAGAACATCGTCGATGCGCTGCCGGGGATCGCCCGCTATGCGCAGGAGGTGAAAACCACCACCTTCAGCGCGTCGCTGGCGGCGCGCATTGAGCTGGCGCTTAAGACCGTACGGGAAGCGAACGGGATCGACTCCGCCAGCGAGCAGATTTATCAGCTCACTGGCGCAGGAACCAGCACCATCGAGTCCGTTCCGGCGGCCATTGCGATGGTGGAACTGGCGGGAACCGACCCGAACCGCTGCGCGATTTTATGCGCCAATCTGGGCGGAGATACCGACACCATCGGCGCGATGGCGACAGCCATCTGCGGCGCGCTCCACGGCGTTCAGGCGATTGACCCTGCGCTGAAGGCCGAGCTCGACGCCGTTAACCAGCTCGATTTTGGCCACTATAGCGAGAAGCTGATGCACTTCAGGGAGCAAAGGGAGGGCGTATGAATTCATTTGCCCAACGTCTCGACACCCTGCACGCCACCCGCCCGGTGACGGTGCTGGGCGCGGCGGTAATTGACGTCATCGCCGACGCCTACGCCCTGCCCTGGCGCGGGTGTGATATCGAGCTTAAACAGCAGGGGGTAAATATTGGCGGCTGCGCGCTGAATATCGCCATCGCCCTGAAACGGCTCGGCATTGTGGCGCAAAACGCCCTTCCCGTCGGCCACGGCGTGTGGGCGGATATTATCCGCAACGCGATGGCGAAGCAGGATCTGCGCAGCGCCGTGGAGGCTGAAACCGGCGACAACGGCTGGTGTCTGGCGCTGGTGGAGCCTGACGGCGAGCGCACCTTTATGTCCTTTAGCGGCGTCGAGAACCAGTGGCAGCAGCGCTGGCTTGACGAGCTAAACGTTCCGCAAAACAGTCTGGTTTATCTCTCCGGCTACCAGTTGGCCTCGCCGTGCGGCGAGCTACTGACGGGCTGGCTGGAAGGGCTGCAGGACGTGACGGCGCTTATCGATTTCGGCCCGCGCATCGCGGATATTCCCGACGCTCTGATGACGCGGATTATGGCCTGTAAACCGATCGTGTCGCTTAATCGTCAGGAAGCGGAGCTCGCTGCTGAAAGGCTGGGTGTGGAGGCTGAACACCTGGGTGAGGTGTGGCAGCAGCGCTTCGGCGCCGCGCTGATTGTGCGCCACGATAAAGACGGTGCTACATGGTATGACGGTGCCGTATCGGGCGTTGTTCCGGCGTTTCCCGCCACGGTGGTGGACACCATTGGTGCAGGCGACAGCCACGCGGGCGGCACGCTTGCCGGGCTGGCGGCGGGATGGTCACTGGCAGACGCCGTTCTGCTGGGGAATGCCGTGGCGTCCTGGGTGGTCAGCCACCGCGGCGGGGATTGCGCGCCCACGCGTGAGGAGTTACTCCTCGCACACAAAGACGTATAGATCGCTGCGACAGTAGCTGATGCTGTACTCAATCGGCCGGTGCTGCTGGTCAAGCGCAACCTGCTTGATCACCAGCACCGGTATTTTTTCGTCCATCTTAATGTGCGCCTGAAACTCGCTGTCCGGCATGCGGGCGCTGACCCGAGAACGGGTGCGCTGCGGGAAGATATTCTGACTGCGGAAGTAGTCGTACAGCGAAATCCCTATCGCATCCGGATCGGGAATGAGCCCGACCGGTACCCAGGACTCTTCAATCGACACCGCATCGTCATCCACATAGCGAATGCGCTTCAGCAAAAAGACGTCGCTGTTCGGCTCCAGCGACAGGTGGCCCGCCACCTCTTCCGGGCATTTCACCACGCGTTTATTGACCCACAGCGTGTTTGGCGTTTTGCCGCGCAGCACCACCTGCTGAGAGAAACCGCGCGCTTCCTTGAGCGAGTATTCGAAGATGTTGTTAATTTGCGTGCCGTAACCCCGGGCACGCGTCACAACCCCCTCGGCTTCCAGCGCCTGCATCGCTTTGCGCACGGTGATCCGCGACACGCCGGTTAACTGGCTCAGATCGCGCTCGCCGGGCAAAATGTTCCCGTGCTCCAGCACCCCGCTGCGCACCGCGTTTTTTACCGTTTCGGCAAATTTCAGGTAAAGCGGCGTGTTGTCAGGCGCGGCGATCCGTTCAGTCAGTTGAGCGATTAACCGGGTATGCGCTTGTTCCATCTCTGTTTTCTCAGGCGTGGTGTTTCCTGCCAGTATACTGGGTTACCACCACGCATGAAAATGATGAACCGGCCCAATACCGTGACCGACTTCCAGAGTATCGGCTTTTGCCAGCGCCGCCGAAAGCCAGGTTTTCGCTTCGCGTACCGTATCGGCCCAGCCGTCATGCCGCGGGCGCAGCGCCGCCAGCGCGGCTGAGAGGGTGCACCCCGTGCCGTGGGTGTTTTTGGTCTGCACGCGCGGGGCGGTAAACCGCAATTCGCCGTCACGGGTAAAAAGCCAGTCCGGGCTTTCAGCATCATCCAGATGCCCGCCCTTCATCAGCACCGCCCCGCAGCCCATCGCCAGCAGCGCATTGCCCTGCTCTTTCATTTCCCGTTCAGTTTGCGCGTGCGGCGCGCCCAGCAGCGCGGCGGCTTCCGGAAGATTGGGCGTGATGAGCGCTACCTGCGGCAGCAGCTTATTGCGCAGCGTCTCGACGGCGGAGGCGGAGAGCAGCGGATCGCCGCTTTTTGCCAGCATGACGGTATCCAGCACCACATTTTGCACCTGATAGCGTTTAAGCCGTTCGGCCACCGCTTCCACAATGTCCGTTTCGGCCAGCATGCCGATCTTGGTGGTATCAATACGCACATCGCTGAACACCGAATCCAGCTGCGCGGCAACAAAATCCGGCTCGATGCGGTAGACCGACTGCACGCCGCGCGTGTTTTGTGCCACCAGCGCGGTAATCACTGAGCAGCCGTACGCGCCAAGGGCCGAGAAGGTTTTCAGATCGGCCTGGATGCCCGCGCCGCCGCTGGGATCGGTGCCGGCTATGGTCAGGGCGTTAATCCGCTTCATGCCTGCTCCTCCAGTGTGTAAAGTTCATCCAGGAACGCGGCGGCAAAACTGCCTGGCCCGCGCGAGCGCGTAACGGCTGCCGTTCCGGCTCGCTTCATCCATCCGCAGGCGGCGGCAACGTTATCCAGCCTGTCCCCCGGCAGCGAACAGCTGGCCGCTACGACGGCAGAAAGCGCGCATCCGGTTCCCACCACGCGGGTCATCAGCGGATCACCTCCCGTAACCGTGCGGGTGCGTTGCCCATCAGTGATGTAATCCACCTCACCGGTGACCACTATGATGGCATTGGTTTGCCGGGCCAGCGCCTGAGCGGCAGGTAGCGCGCTGGCCGCGGTGTCGGTTGTATCGACGCCGCGCCCGCCCGCGCTCATTCCCGCCAGAGCCAGGATTTCTGAAGCGTTGCCGCGAATGGCGGCCGGTTGCAGGGCAAGGATTTGATGGCAAAAACGGGTGCGGAACGTCAGGGCGCCCACGGCAACCGGATCCAGCGTCCAGGGCTTGCCTGCCGCTACGGCGCTTTCTATTGCCCGACGCATCGCCTGCGCGCGCGGCGCAGTCAGCGTCCCGACGTTAACCAGCAGCGCGTCAGCGACGGCGGCGAACTGTTCAGCCTCTTCGGCCTCAACCACCATTGCAGGGGATGCGCCAAGTGCCAGCAAAACGTTGGCCGTAAAGGTCTGTACGACATCGTTGGTCATACAATGGGTAAGCGGACAACGGGTGCGGAAGTGGTGTAAAACGTGTAAATCGAGCAGGTCAGGCTGCATGGGTTCGCTCCTGCCTTGCGTGAAGAAGCGATGACCGGGAAGGCATCTGACTTCCCTACGCTGGCATTATCCAGATCAGGTAATACGGGTATTTCTCAGCCTTCACAAAGAAGGGCACCCCGAGTCATTTGGTAAGAATTGACTTACTTTTTGCCAGATTAGGGGAAGTTACTTGCTGACGCAAGCGTCCTGTCGGGGATCTCTTCTTCACCCAGAGGAAGAGGGAAAGAGAAGGCTAGCAGCGATAATTACAGGGCTATCATGCCACTCCTTTGAATCAACACCATTTTCTATAACATTTTCATTACATCCAAAAAACACCCCTCTTTTTTAGCGGTTAAGAAAGAACTTTACCCGGATAAATTTTTTTCGCTTTCAGTCAGTCTATTTTATGTTTCATTAATCATTAATACTTATTTCGAATGAAATAAAAAGTGAGTTCCAAACCGTTTAACCCCGCTAAACATTTAGCCTCTCAATCAAGGGCTTAACGTGAAACGCGCATTTGACTGAACGCCTTATAAGTTAATGTAAACATTGAGATATTTTGCGTCACCCCTTACAAATCCACTTTAGCTATTCATGCCATTTATGATTTAGATCAATATCCAAAAGCTCGCATTAATTGATAGTTGCTGCACGTTACGAATTAAGTGATTTATTCAAAATTCTACGTAACCCCGTTATTTTTAATCAGGCGTAACCAGACGTTACATCAACACGCCAGGATAGCTAGCCTTACCCATTTTGACTTTTTAAATGATGAGTGCTTTTCAAATGAAAGTTGTTAAAAATGCCGTTGCTGCTTTTGTATTTGGTGTTATTTTTACTGGCTCTATGAATGTAACTCAAGCAGCTGATGTAAACGTTAACCTTTACGATAACGTATTCAATTCAGGTACTTTTATCCAGATTCACGGAACTAATAATACCGCTTATAATCTGGATAACATGAAAGCTGAAAATGTAACGCAAGACGGGCAAATCTATAACTTACAAGGCGATCGCGATCGCATGCAAGACGAGATCAACGTAAGTAAAAATAATATCAACACTAACGCCAATGATATTTCCTCTCTTCAGACTTCTGTTTCTGGTGTCGATCAGGAAGCTAAATTAGCAGGCGCTCTTGCTGACACCGCTAATAAAAAAGGTGATGCGGCGTTACAGGGCGTGCTGACTAACGGAGCAGCAATTACTAATATTGAAACTATTAACAACTTGCAAGATAGCCGCCTTGCAACTGTTGAAGCTACTAACGGTATACAAGATGGCCGCCTGTTAGCTCTTGAGAATGCGCCAAAACCAACTAACGGCGTTGATGGAAAAGACGGCGCTAAGGGTGATAAAGGCGATACCGGCGCGACAGGTGCACAGGGCGTTGCCGGAATTAACGGACGTGACGGAGCGAATGGTAAAGACGGTCAGGACGGCAAAGATGGAAAAAATGGCGTGATGACCACCGTGACACGCACGCAGGTAGACACGGCAACACAGGCTAAAGTCGCTACTAATAGCCAGGCGGTTACGGCCGAGGCTCAGGAGCTGCAGGCGACCAAACAGACATTACAGGCACTGAATAACAACACTAACCAGCAATTTAAATCGCTGCGTGAGGAAGTCGATAATAATAAGAAGGAAGCAAACGCAGGTATCAGCGGCGCGATGGCGATGGCCGGTTTACCACAGGTGCAAACAAATCAGCGCGTGATGTTCTCGGCTGGCGGTGCGACGTACAACGGTGAAAGCGCTTTAGCGGTTGGGGCGTCTGTTAACTTTAACGAACATATGATTGGTAAAGTGAGCTTCTCTGATGATACCGCAAATAACATGGGTGCTTCAGTCGGCGTAGGGATCGGTTTTTAATAAATAAGCAGCATGACAAAATACATTGCTATCTCTGTAATATTGTACCTGATGCTTATTATCGTTGGCGCATGGTTAGGTATTATGTATCAGGCTTATTATATTTGCGGTTATTAAACATCCTTCTATCGTATTAAGGTATTTTTGAAATGAAAAAGTCACTCCTGGCGGTATTAATAGCTGGTGCTGCCATCCTGCTTTCTGCGTGTACTTCATCTGCTCAGCGCATGGCCGATTGCGAGCGCCAGGGGATCAGCAAAGATACCTGCTACCTGGCTGAGCAAAACCGCCAGAATGCCTACAATGAATCCGCACAAAATGCAGCATGGGCGAACGCGCGTGATGCCGCTGCGGGTACGGGTCTCTGGGCTAAGAAAGACGCGAAACAACATGCTCAGGCAGCTAAAGCGACTCACGCCTTTAAATGGGAAGGGATGAAGATCACCATTAAAGGAGAGATATTGGATGTTGACGGCGTATTGGGCGCGCTGGATGAAAACGAGCCTCAGGCAAAGGTCTATTCGCAAGGGTTATACACCTTTATTTACTATCCTGCTAAGGGCAAATTAGCGGTGAGTAAAGAAGGACAGTTCCAGGGCTACGCCAGAAAGATTAAATAAAACTAAAGGCGACATCAGTCGCCTTTATTATTTGCTGACATTACTGGGTTTTTCTGACGTAACCCATTTACTCCAGTTGCCACGCCCCGGCCTCAATGAGCGATGCCGTCCCCGTCCAGGCAAACAACGCCAACTCGCGTGCCCCTTCTCCAGGGTAAATGCGGCTGCTCAGGCACGCCTCCCCCTCGTTGACAAACACCTCCACCGACGAGCAGTCAAAGAACAGGCGCAGGTTTAGCGCTTCGTTCAGGTTAAGCGCGACGCTTCGGGTACCGCACAAGCCATACTCCGGATAATGGCGTTCAAGCACCAGACGCTGCACCTGCGCATCGACGTAGACGCGTAATCCGTCGCCAAGGCGAAGGCCGTACTGCTCCGCGCTGCTGTTGGCGCAATCCCACTGCAGAATGACCTCCATCGCGTCGCACCTTTCCACCTGAGCGATCTGCTGATTGTTAAGCGTACTTACCGGCCAGGGGAACCATGCCCCGCGCAGGCTTTCAACTTCTCTGGCCGGCCGCATTTGCAGACGATTATCTGCACTAAGCGTCATTTCACGCGGTAAAGAGAGCATGCCCGCCCAACCATCCTGCTGTTCCGGCAGGGGCGATTCCCACATGTCCAGCCAGGCGATAACAATACGACGACCGTCGGGCGTCAGGAAACTTTGTGGTGCATAGAAATCATGCCCGTGGTCCATCTCCTCAAATTCTCCTTCACGCACGAAAGGTTGACCGGGCTGCCACTCGCCAAGCAGGTAGCCGCTCTGGAAGAGATTACGATTTTTGAATCCGTCTGCCGCCAGCCCCTGAGGTGAAAACATCAGCACCCGTTTACCATTGAGGGTGAAAAAGTCCGGGCATTCCCACATGTACCCCATCTCTTTTTCGGCTACCGCAATCACCCCCATATCCAGCCACTCGCGCAGGTCGGCAGAACGGTATACGCGCACCTGGCCCGTATCACCCTCCCGTGCGCCAACCACCATGTACCAGTACTCCCCTTCGCGCCACACTTTCGGATCGCGGAAGTGATGCAGGCCAGGCGGCGTATCAACGATCGTTCCCTGCCGGGCAAAATGGACGCCATCACGGCTGGTGGCCAGGCACTGCACCTGGTAGAGATTAGCCTCATCATCAGGATCGCCGTGGAATTTATGTCCGGTGTAAATCAGTGCCAGCGTATCGCCATCCACCACCGCCGACCCGGAAAAACAGCCGTCTTTGTCTTCTGGCCCTTCCGGTGCCAGTGCCACCGGAAGGTGTTCCCAGTGAACTAAATCCTTGCTGCGCGCATGGCCCCAGTGCATCGGCCCCCACTGGGTTGAGTACGGATGATGCTGGTAAAAGGCGTGATACCAGCCGTCAAACCACACCAGACCATTCGGATCGTTCATCCAGCCGGCACGCGCGGCGAGGTGGTAACGCGGATACCAGCGCATGTTAAGACTGCCTTGTCTGGCCTGCAATTCCTGTTCAGCTTTGGCGATGGAATACGTCATTTGTTTACTCTTTTAGTCAGATAGTAGAGGGTTGCGGCATGAGCGGGTCAGAGGAGGACTTACCCGAGCGCAACAGGAAAATAGAGATGAGCGTGGTGCTGAAAACCAACAGGCCCATAATGAGATAGGATTGGGCAAAGCCGTATTTCTCATAGCTGTAACCTGCCAGCGGCGACAGGACAGAAGCAATCACCGAGCTTGTGCAGGCAAAGCCCACCAGATAGAGGGTGGAGGAGAGCCGCTTATCAAAATGCAGGCTGTTGTATTTAAATACCGAAACCAGCAATACGGGCAGTTCAACCGCATGCAGCAGCTTGGTAATGGAGATGAGCACCGGCCCCTCAACCAGACCCGATGCCACCATACGCATTGCCATCACCATTCCCGCGAAAATCAGGCCGTTTTTCGCGCCGAGGCGGTTCACCAGCCACGGGGCGCAAAACATGCCCGCCGCCTCAAGGAAAACCTGGAAGGAGTTGAGATAGCCGTACATGGCATTCCCTTCCTGCAACGTCGGGAACTGGGAGGAGAAATAGACCGGGAACTGCTGGTCATAAACGCCATAAATACAGGTGCCGATAACGAAAAATACCAGCGCCCAGAAACGAGGCTGCGTCAGCAGGCGCAATGCATCTTCCAGCGTCACCTTGCCACCGGACACCGCTTCCTGCATGGCGTGCGGTGCAGAAGAGACCCTGAGACGTGCCAGCAAAACAAAAAACACCAGCCCGGCGCAGCTCGCGACAGCGAAATTCAGCTTCGGATTGATGTTAAACAGGAGCCCCGCAAAAAAGGTTGCCACCGCCCAGCCAAGCGATCCCCACATTCTCGCCTTGCCGAACTCAAACTGGCTCTGGCGGGCCACGCGTTCAGTATAGGATTCCAGCACACCTATCCCGCCGTTAAACGTCAGGCCGATGAAAATCCCGCCGAAAATGCTGCCGAGTAACACGTTAATCTGCAGCAGGTAACCAAACAGCAAAAAGGCCGGGCCGGAAAGAATGAGCAGGCAGGTCAGAAACCAGAGCAGATTTTTTCGCAAACCGAGCTTGTCCTGAATAAATCCATAACAAATTTGCGCACACAGCGCGGAGACGGAAAGCACAGCATAGATAACGCCGGTGTCCCCCGCTTTTAAGCCCACTTCCTGATGAAGCCATATCGAGAGCAACGAGCCGGAAGATGACCATGTGACAAAAAAGAAAAACAGTAATGCGCTTAGTAAAGGGTAGCTGTGAGAGTGATGCGTTTTCATCATGGCATTCTCATGTTGGAGGAATGCCTGGATGGTAACGTTAACATTAGTTCTTTCTCATGCTGTTTAGTTAAGATTTAAGATGTTAATCACGAAAGTTAACGTTAACATTAAGGGAATGAGATCGCGATCAAATATTCATCACTGAGGTAAGCATGACCTGAGCCGGGCATCAGCCTTCCTTTTACATCAGCGACTTAGTTGTATACCCTCTAACACAGAGCATTAACGGAGTAAGAAAATGGCTTCCCTGAAGGATGTCGCAAAGCTGGCTAACGTATCGCTGATGACGGTTTCCCGCGCGCTTAACAGCCCGGAACGCCTTAAACCGGAAACGCTGGCGCGCGTTCAGTTGGCTATCGAGCAGACCAGCTACGTTCCCGATCTGTCCGCCAAGAAAATACGCGGTGCGCATGCATCGCCTAAAACCATCGGCGTGCTGGCGCTTGATACGGTGACGACACCTTTCTCGGTGGAGATAACGCTGTCCATTGAAGAGACGGCCCGAATGCACGGCTGGAACAGCTTCGTGATGAATATGTTTACCGATGACAACCCGGATACCATCGTCGACCTTCTCCTCTCCCACCGGCCTGACGGGATTATCTACACCACGATGGGGTTACGTCAGGTTCCGCTTCCCGCCAAGCTGCTTACCCTTCCCTGCGTGCTGGCCAACTGCGAAAGCGTCGATGAAAAGGTCGCCAGCTATATCCCGGATGATGAACAGGGGCAGTACTCTGCCGTCAGGAAGTTACTGGCGGAGGGCTACAGACGGCCTCTTTGCCTGCATTTACCCGCGGGTCATCTGGCCACAACCCGACGCCGCCAGGGGCTGGAACGCGCCTGCCGTGAAGCCGGGATCGACCCGGACAGTCTGGAACATGAGTATATGGCGCTCGGGGATGAGCATTATCGTGATATTCCGTCCGCATTGCTGGCGCGCATCCAGAATGGCATCCCCCGGTTTGACTCCGTTATCTGCGGTAACGATCGTATCGCGTTTATGGTATACCAGACGCTGCTGGCGCAAGGGCTTCGCATCCCTGAAGATGTCGCGGTTCTCGGCTATGACAATATGGTGGGCATTGGCGAGCTATTTTTGCCCCCTCTTTCAACGGTTCAGTTGCCCCACTACGAAATTGGTCGCCTGAGCGCTCTGCACATTATTAACGGTGAACAACATCGGGAAACGACGCGCGTTGAAAGTCCTTTTTTAAAGCGTGATTCCATTATGCATGCCGTGTGATCGCCGCTTTTCGCTGACGACGCAGAAATAAGGGGGTAAAAAGGCGGCTATCCTCTTTTTTATCTCCGCCGATGGCACGATTTGTCACACTCTTTTCCATGCCTTTACACTCCAGACAAATACAACGTAACACAATGTTTTTATTGGTTATAAAGTGCAATCCTCCTTTTGAAAAAGGGGATATTTCCTCGCCTGTGCCTTCTGTCACAAAACAGTAAACAAATTAACCATTGAGCCCCGTGGCAAAAGGCTCTATATTGGCGGCGTTTTTTTCAGGCCCCCATCTGTTTTTTAACTTTTTATTCAATCGTTGCTCATAGCGAAGCGGCGGTTGTAGGAGTGATATGATGACGGATAAAGTCCGTATTGACACCGTAGATGCCCACAAAAGCAACGAAACCTATCTGGCCCGTCAGGCCGAGTTTGAATCTAACGTCAGGAGTTATCCGCGCAAACTGCCTTTAGCCATCACTAAAGCAGAAGGCGTGTGGATCACCGATGCAGATAATAAAGAATACCTTGACTGTTTAGCAGGCGCAGGGACCCTTGCGCTTGGCCATAACCATCCTGATGTGCTGAAAAGCATCCAAAATGTCATTACCAGCGGCTTGCCGTTACACACTCTGGATCTGACTACGCCTCTGAAAGACGCGTTTTCTGAATACCTGCTCTCTCTGCTGCCAGGTCAGGGCAAAGAGTACTGCCTGCAGTTCACCGGTCCATCCGGTGCCGACGCCGTTGAAGCGGCGCTGAAGCTGGCGAAAAAAGTAACCGGTCGTAGCGGTATCATCAGCTTCTCTGGTGGTTACCACGGTATGACCCACGGCGCACTGTCCGTGACCGGCAACCTGTCACCGAAAGAAGCGGTTGACGGTATGATGCCAGAAGTGCAGTTCATGCCTTACCCGCACGAGTACCGTTGCCCGCTGGGTATCGGTGGTGAAGCGGGCGTGAAAGCGCTGACTTACTACTTCGACAACCTGATTAACGACGTCGAAAGCGGCGTGCGTAAACCTGCTGCGGTGATTCTGGAAGCCGTTCAGGGTGAAGGCGGCGTGAACCCGGCTCCGGCTGAGTGGCTGCAGCGCATCCGTAAAGTGACTCAGGAACACGGCATTCTGCTGATCCTCGATGAAGTTCAGGCAGGCTTTGCCCGTACCGGTAAATTCTTCGCCTTCGAACACGCGGGCATCGAGCCAGACATCATCGTGATGTCTAAAGC
This sequence comes from Enterobacter sp. ECC_219_Taxon_10, assembly GCF_058354905.1. NCBI lineage: Bacteria > Pseudomonadati > Pseudomonadota > Gammaproteobacteria > Enterobacterales > Enterobacteriaceae > Enterobacter > Enterobacter sp. ECC_219_Taxon_10. The sequence goes on from NZ_CM178005.1 coordinate 3,265,756, forward strand.
AGTGGGTGGCGGTCTGCCGCTGGCCGTGCTCGGTATCAAAAAGCAGTTCGACGCATGGGCGCCAGGTCACCACACCGGTACCTTCCGTGGCAACCAGCTGGCGATGGCAACCGGTCTGACGACGCTGAAAATCCTGAAAGACCAGAACATCGCAGGCAAAGTGGCTGCACAGGGCGAATGGCTGAAAGGCCAGCTGAAAGAGATGGCGAAACGTTATCCGGTCATCGGTCACGTGCGCGGTCTGGGCATGATGATCGGTATCGAGATCGTTAAGCCACACGAAGCCGCTGACCACATGGGCTGCTTCCCTGGCGACGGCGAGCTGTCTGCGCTGATCCAGAAGAAGTGCTTCGAAGCCGGTCTGATTCTGGAGCGTGGCGGCCGTAACGGTATCGTTCTGCGTCTGCTGCCTTCTTTGCTGATCAGCGACGAAGAGCTGAAAATCTTCCTGGATAAATTCGAGCAGGCACTGCTTGCTGCGGGCGTTCGCCCGGCGTAACCGGAGTAGTTGATTACGATGTCTGATTCAAACCCAATTTTGTTCTCCTCTGCACAGAGCATTGAAGCTTACCAGCAGGCGATTGAACAAAGCACTCAGGCTGTGATGCAGTGGCTGAAACAGCCTGAGATGTACCAGGGCAAAACGGTCGCGGAGCTGCGCGACCGTATTAAGCTGGATTTCAACCCGAAAGGGCTGGGCAACGAAGCGGCGATTGAACGCGCCGTTGAGTTCTTCCTGAAAGACAGCTTGTCCGTCCATCACCCGCAGTGTGTGGCGCACCTGCACTGCCCAAGCCTGGTGGTAAGCCAGGCGGCGGAAGTGCTGATCAACGCCACTAACCAGAGTATGGACTCCTGGGATCAAAGCCCGTCCGCAACCATTATTGAGATCAAACTGATCGAATGGCTGCGTACCCGCGTGGGTTATCAGGCTGGCGACGCGGGTGTCTTCACCAGCGGCGGTACCCAGAGCAACCTGATGGGCCTGATGCTGGCCCGCGACGCGTTCTTCGCGCGTCAGGGTCACTCCGTTCAGCAGGACGGCCTGGTGGGCGATCTGCGCAAGATCCGCGTACTGTGCTCCGAAAACGCGCACTTCTCCGTACAGAAAAACATGGCGCTGATGGGTCTGGGCTACCAGTCCGTGGTGCAGGTGAAAACGGATGAATTCTCCCGCATGGATCTGACCGATCTGGCGGCGAAAATCGAGCAGTGCAACGCGAACGGCGAACAGATTCTGGCGATTGTCGCAACGGCGGGTACCACCGATGCCGGTGCGATCGACCCACTGCGCGCGATCGCTGAACTGGCGGCGAAGCAGAACATCTGGGTACACGTTGATGCAGCCTGGGGCGGCGCGCTGCTGATGTCTGAGCAGTATCGTCACTATCTGGACGGCATCGAGCTGGTGGATTCCGTAACGCTGGACTTCCACAAGCAGTTCTTCCAGACCATCAGCTGCGGCGCGTTCCTGCTGAAAGAAGCGCGTCACTATGAGCTGATGCGCTATCAGGCGGCATACCTGAACTCCGAGTTCGACGAAGAAGCGGGCGTGCCTAACCTCGTGTCCAAATCCCTGCAGACCACTCGTCGTTTCGATGCGCTGAAGCTGTGGATGAGTCTGGAAGCGCTGGGTCAGGAGCAATACGCGGCAATCATCGATCACGGCGTGACGCTGGCACAGCAGGTTGCGGCCTACGTGAAGGAGCAGCCTGCTCTGGAACTGGTTATGCAGCCGCAGCTGGCAAGTGTGCTGTTCCGCTTCCGCGGACAGGTGCAGACGGACGACGCGGGCATCGCCCTGCTGAACCAGAAAATTGGTGATGCGCTGCTGGAATCCGGCCGTGCAAACGTTGGTGTGACCGAACATAACGGCATCACCTGCCTGAAGCTGACCCTGCTGAACCCAACCGTGACGCTGGAGGATATCAAAATCCTGCTGTCGCTGGTTGAGCGCACCGCGCAGGAAGTTCTGGCTAAGTAATACAAAACCCCTCTTCCGTCGGGAGAGGGGTTATCTTTATACGCCTGCCCACCACATTCTGATTTTCAATCCCCAGTAGCTCGTCCAGCCCGTTGTGGCGCTGACAACGTTCCCCTTTGACACAATCACCAGCGTTGGCGTTACGCTCACCTGCCACTGCTGAGACAAGGCGCCGCTTGCATCGTTAATTACCGGCATACTCAGGTTTTTCTTTTCAGCCCAGCGGGCAAGCTTTGCATTATCACCGGAGCGCATGGCAACGCTCACGACGTTACCGCCCTCTTTTGCCAGCTTATCGACCGCAGGAGTTGTATAGCGACAGATGCTGCACCAGGTTGCCCAGACGTAAATCAGCAGCGGGTGCTCCTGGCTGAGCGCCGCGATATCGTGAATGTTACCGTCGATGCTCTGCATTGGCGTTGCGCTAAAGCTGGCGGGTAATGACGGCTTTCGGTATTGATCCACACCCCACATGACCGCCAGCGTAAGCAGAATGAGTATGATCCCTTCCCGCGCCCAGCGGCGCAGGCGACTCAATTTACGGTTATCCATTATGACCTCTCGATTTAACGGAGGTCATCTTAACGGGCTATTCGGCGTCATGCTGTAAAGAAGTGTCGCGTCGCTTTTTTTCCGGGGTGTAGCCGCCGTAGTCGTAATGGCTATACCCCGAGTGGTAATAGAACGCCGCGGATTTCACAATATCATTGAGAATCGCACCTTCAACCTGCACGCCCATCTGTTGCAGGCGCTTCCGGCAGTTCTCGATCTCTTTAACGCTGGTTTTACCGAAACGGGCCACCAGCAACGTGGTTGCCGCGGCTCTGGCGACGAGTAGCGCATCCGTTACGGCCAGCACCGGTGGCGTGTCGACAATCACGATGTCGTACTCTTTGTCTATTCGCGACATTACCGTCTGGAAACGCTCATTCATAAGCAGCTCCAAAGGATGCGAAGGTTGTGGTCCACAGGTCAACACGTCAAAGCCTCCTTTCTCGAAGCGTTGAATTGCATCCTGCCACTCTACGCTTCCCCCCAGCACGCTGGACAATCCATGGCGGTTGTTCAGTTTGAAAATATTGTGGACATATCCTTTGCGCATATCCGCATCAATGAACAGCACGCGCTGTCCGGCCTGAGCCGCAATCGATGCCAGTGAGGTACTCACCAGGGTCTTTCCGCAGTCCTGCGACGGACCTGAAATCACAACGACCCGATTTGCGGCATCCATCATGGTAAAATGCAGACTGGTGCGTAACCCGCGCACCGCCTCGACAAACATATCAGCCGGTCGGTCAACGGGCAGGAAGGGTATGTTTGACGTCCTGTGCTTCCAGTGGGAAGCAAACAGCGTTCTCCTGCGCAAATGCGTTTTTTTCCATAGCCAGACCGAACGCGGGAGCGTAGCCAGAAGAAGCATTCCCTGCGCTTCCAGCGGTTCAGACGAGGTGATGCCCCGTTTAAACGCAGAGCGAACCAACACCGTTCCTGCTGAGAGCATCAATCCCACCAGCATACCGAGCATAATGATAATCACTTTGCGCGGTTTGACTGGGGCCGGCTGCGTTACTGCAGGGTCAATGATCCGCACGTTTCCAATGGCACTGGAGCGTGAGATATTCAGCTCCTGCTGGCGCGTCAACAGCTGCAGGTAGATGGTGCGCCCGGACTCAACGTCACGGCTTAAACGTAAAATTTCCTGCTGCGTAGAAGGCATGGCTGAGACGCGGTTATTCAGGCGCGTACGTTCCTGCTCCAGGGTCTGTTTTTTTTCCCGTAAGGCGCGGTAGGTAGGATGATCCTTTTTGAAAAGCTGAGAAACTTCTGCTTCGCGGAACGTCAGCTCGTTAAGCTGATTTTCCACGTTAACAACCTGATCAAGAACCGTCTTCGCCTCAAGGGATAAATCGACAGAATCGCGTTGCTCTCTGTAGGCGTTCAGCCGTGCTTCGGCTTCATCCAGTTCGCGGCTGATTTTAGGCAGTTGATCCTGTAAAAATGTCAGGCTACGGGTATCTTTAGCTTCCTGGCGCGCAATATTCTGGCTGAGATAATTTTCAGCAATGGTGTTAAGCACCGCGGCGATCTTGTCAGGCTCCTCTCCCGTCAGCGTTAAGGCGATCATTCCGCTCTGCTTCGCCGACTCCGAAACAATGAGCCGACGCTGAAGGGCGTTAATTGCCTCGAGCTTTGTGACGGTTTTGAGAACAAATTGGGTTCCTGGTGCCGCACTGAGGGAGGTGACAAGAAGCGTTACTCCGTCTTTAACCAGCGTTTTCCCGACAATGCCATCAGCCTCAAGCGTTTTTCCTTCGAGGTGATACCGGCCCTGGTCCTTAACGGTCAGTAAAAGTTCCTGCGGCTTATCTTCCAGAGGAGGAATGGTAAGCGCGCCAATTGTCAATTCACCGGCTTTTTGCCCTCGTTCCAGTAGCGGCCCAATGACGGGCAGCACGCGCCGTTTAACGCTGTACGTTAGCCCCAGCTTGTCAACGGTCTCTCCCAGAATCATCCGCGATTTGAGCAGCAAGAGTTCGGGTGCAACATCAGGTGAAAGATCGGTACCAAACTGGCTTAAGCTTTTGAGCAACGAGTTGTCCTGCTTCGCTTCTATCTGTACAAGGGCATCGGCCTGATAGATCGGTGTGATGCTATAGGCATAGATCCCGGCGCATACGGTGAACAGGAGCGTGACGCACGCTATCATTACCCGATGATCAAACATCTCAGCCAACAGCTGAATGAGATCAATTTCATTATTATGCGGTGTTGCCGCACCATATTTGTCTGATTTATGAGACGACATTACTGCTTCATTCCTTGTTGACGCAAACGACGAGCCCATTCCTGGCTGGCTTTTCCTAGCTGCTCGAAAACATATTCGAAGGCTTCCCGGCTTTTGCGATACGGGTCGGGAATGTCCTTTGTTTCCAGCCACTGACCAAACAATAGCGATTTCCCCCGATTCTCCGGTGCCACAGAGGCAATAAAACGGAGATGCTCTGGCTCCATCACCAGAATCAAATCGGATTTTTGTAACAGATAACGCGTGACCTTACGCGCCACGTGACCTTCCAGCGAAACCCCATGTCGTAAGGCGACTGCCTTTGCAGCCGCATCCGCCGGGCGTCCTGAGAGTCCGAAAATACCTGCCGAGGATACCTGCGTGTCGGGTAGCTGCTGGCGCAACAGCCGCTCACCAATCGGTGAACGGCAAATATTGCCGGTGCAAACCACGAGAATTGAATTGAACATTATTGCGGCCACGACCTGATGTAACGGACGGTTTCGGTCAGGTCATGTACGCCACTGATGGTGGGTACCAGCTGGGTGATCACACGATTCCAGCGTGAAAGCGGTGCCGTCGTGACATAGACAATGTCGTACGGTTCCAGCTGGAATTCAGTACTCAGCACCATGGCTGAGGCATCTTCCGCATTGAGCTGATAGATGTTGGCGATTTTGTCTTTCTCGCCTTTTCGTGAAACCGGGCGAATAACAAAAATACCGGTTGCATCGGCCATATTCTGGTTCAGCCCGCCGGCACTCCCCAAGGCTTCGGCCAGCGTCATGCCGCTACGATCCATCTTAAGCGTGCTCTGCTTAACCACCTCGCCCATCACAAACACTTTCAGCGCGTCGTTCCGGGGAACAAACAGGATATCGCCCGGATAAAGCAGCTTATTCTGGGTCAAATCGCCATGTTGCATCAGGGCATAAAGTGAAAGCCGCGAATCCTGGCCATCATGCGTAAGCACGACGTTACGCCAGTCGGCATCCGCAGAGAGACCGCCCGCGGCGTTCACCGCATCCATTACCGTCAACGGAATATTGGTTATTGGCTGCTGGCCCGATTTCTCAACCTCTCCGGTGATATAGGCTTTTTGAGAACGGAAGGAGGCGACGCTGACGTCTACCTGCGGGCTCTCAATGAACTTATCCAGCCGCGCGGTGATCTCCTCACGTACCTGCGAAACCGTTTTGCCCGCCACTTTCAGCCTGCCGACGTAAGGATAGAAGAGCGTGCCATCAGCGTTAACCCAGTTACCCGCGTCGCTCGCGCTACGGTATTGCCCTGCGGGCGTCGTGAGTTCAGGGTGATCCCAGACGGTGACGGTCAGAATGTCCCCTGATCCAATGCGGTATTCCCAGTTTTTGAGTTGTTCATCCAGATTAGGATTTGCCTGAGATTTAGAAATGGGTGGACGCAGTTTTTCAATTAACCCAGGGCTTAAAGGAAAAATCTCCACGCGTTTTTCCAGCGGATCGTTAATTTCTTCACCGGGCGTGATTTTTTTCCCGGAAAGACTTAAGTTCTGGCCTGGTGAAAATACACATCCTGTTAGCTGGCTGAGCGTCAGAAAGGATAGTAAAAAAGCAGTTGTATTTTTCATTTATATAAAATGTTGATTTATCGTTGCGCCGGGTATTTAACTCGTAAAAAAATGCAAGCAACACCTTGAAATATAATTATTTATTATCAGCCCACAACACTAAAAAGCACAAATCCGCTGTTCTTTAAAAAGTTAAAGACAGCGCACAATTGCGCAAGAAAACGGAGACCAATAACACTTTATGCGGCGCGATATTAAATGTTATCACTCGCGAAAGCATTCGCTTAACAGCGCAATTTGGACACAAAAAGTTATTTTCAGAAAAGATTAATAAAACAATAAAAAAAATAAATATGCCTCGCGATCAACATTCACCAAAATGATGGCCATCACCGTAATCGACTACACAAAACCCTCCACTTTTGTTACATTTTTTATCAAACACATCATGCTTTGATACTTAAAATGGACTGTCTGCCTTGTGCTGTGTACCCGCAGACAAAAAGTATCTGTAACGATATCACTGGAGAAAAAATGGCTAAGCGTAAATTGCTGCTTCTGGGTGTACTACTGTCTCTGGCGGGATCCGCATTCTCTGCCCCGCAAACCGCCGCTGCGCCATCTGGCATCAAGGCCTATGAAGAACAAGAGTTCATCGCGGATTTCACGAAGTTCAAAATCGGCGATACGGCACCGGCGCAGTATCAAACGCCGGAGTACACCATTAAACAGTACCAGTTGCGTAACCTGCCGGCGCCGGATGCCGGAACCCATTGGACCTATATGGGTGAGAACTATGTGCTGATCGGCGATGCTGATGGCAAGATCTACAAAGCCTACAATGGAGATATTTTCTATCACCGCTAACGCAATTTTGATTCGTCCCTGGCAGGAAAGTGACCGACCTTTCCTGCGCACGCTCTACCTCCACGCCCGGCGTGAAGCCTGGCCATGGCTGGACAGTGCAGACTGGCGGCTTGAAGACTTTGACGCGGCAACCCGTGACGAAGTGATTTGGGTTGCTGTTCAGAACGGGCATCGCCTGGGTTTTGCCTCCGTCTGGACGAACGATAATTTCCTGCACAACCTGTTTGTCGATCCGCAGTATCAGAGCCTGGGCGTCGGACATGTGTTGCTTGAGCACGTACAAAAGACGTTTACCAGTACGGGTTCGCTTAAGTGTCTGGTGAAGAATGCGCGGGCGGTTGCATTTTACCAGCGCCACGGCTGGCACATCGAGGCGACGGGGAATTCTCCGGAAGGAGAATATTATTTGATGCACTATCGGCTGAGTTAACGTCAGGTGGCGCTACGCTTACCTGACCTACACGATCGTAGTTGGCCGGGTAAGGCGAAGCCGCCACCCGGCACTAAGGCGCAGAGGCGTTACACCGCGCGGAAGGCGATTTCACCCGGGATCACTTCACCCTGCCAGTAGAGCTGCGCCGCAACGCGCCCCGCCAGCTGGCGATACATCTCCGCGAATTCGCTGTCCGGACGGCTGACAACCGTCGGTTTCCCGCTGTCCAGATCTTCACGCAAGGAAATATGCAGCGGCATCTGCCCCAGCAGTTGGGTGTGATACTGTGCCGCCAGTTTTTCCGCCCCACCCGTACCGAAGATAGGTTCGTGGTGTCCGCAGTTACTGCAGATGTGCATGCTCATGTTCTCGACGATGCCGAGCACCGGCACTTCCACTTTCTCAAACATCACGATGCCTTTTTTGGCGTCGATCAGTGCGATATCCTGCGGCGTGGTGACCACGACGGCGCCCGTTACCGGAATGTTCTGCGCCAGCGTCAGCTGTATGTCACCGGTGCCCGGCGGCATGTCCAGCACCAGATAATCCAGATCCGGCCACATCGTTTCCTGCAGCATCTGCAGCAGCGCTTTGCTGGCCATTGGGCCGCGCCAGACCATAGCGTTGTCGTCGGTCACCAGGTAACCGATGGAGTTAGTCGCCAGACCGTGCGCCACGATCGGTGCCATATGCGTGCCGTCAGGTGAGGTTGGACGCTGATTTTCCGCACCCAGCATGTTTGGAATAGAAGGACCGTAGATATCGGCATCCAGAATACCGACCTTTGCTCCTTCCGCCGCCAGCGCGAGCGCAAGGTTTACGGCGGTAGATGATTTACCCACCCCACCCTTACCTGAACTCACGGCGATGATGTTTTTCACCCCGTTGACGCCCGGCTGATTTTTCACACGCTTCAGCGTGGCGATGCTGTGGCTCAGCTTCCAGTCAATCGCTTTTGCACCGGTAATGCGCAGCAGCTCAGCGCTGGTCTGCTCTTTCAGCGCGTCAAAAGCGCTGGTCCAGACGAACGGCATCTGCAGCTCAATGTGCAATGTATCGTCCAGCCATGCGACGTGGTGTAACGCTTTCAGCGCAGTGAGGTTATGTTTCAGGGTTGGATGCTGAAAGTTAGCCAGCGTCCCGGCGACCATTGCTCGTAAGGCTTCCGGTGATTTGGCCTGGGATTGAGAACTCATCCCGACTCCTTTGTTCTTGTGAATAAGACCTTAGGCAAACAAGTTTACCTGAAAGGCCGCGGTTTGTGCTTACTTAATAATGCCCCTTTTGGTAATATCGAAAACCCTTTTCACAGTTAAAAGAAGTAATGCCTACTATGACTCAAGTCGCGAAAAAAATTCTGGTAACGTGCGCCCTGCCGTACGCCAACGGCTCAATCCACCTCGGCCACATGCTGGAGCATATCCAGGCTGATGTCTGGGTCCGTTACCAGCGAATGCGCGGCCACGAGGTTAACTTCATCTGCGCTGACGACGCCCACGGCACGCCTATCATGCTGAAAGCGCAGCAGCTGGGGATTTCCCCGGAGCAGATGATTGCCGAAATGAGTCAGGAGCATCAGACCGATTTTGCTGGCTTTGACATCAGCTATGACAACTATCACTCCACGCACAGCGACGAAAACCGCGAGCTGTCGGAGCTGATATACACCCGTCTGAAAGAGAACGGTTTTATCAAAAACCGCACTATCTCTCAGCTGTACGATCCGGAAAAAGGCATGTTCCTGCCGGACCGTTTCGTCAAAGGCACCTGTCCGAAATGTAAATCCCCGGACCAGTACGGCGATAACTGCGAAGTCTGCGGCGCGACCTACAGCCCGACCGAGCTTATCGAGCCGAAATCCGTGGTTTCCGGCGCCACGCCTGTGATGCGTGATTCCGAGCACTTCTTCTTCGACCTGCCGTCCTTCAGCGAAATGCTGCAGGCGTGGACCCGCAGCGGCGCGCTGCAGGAGCAGGTGGCGAACAAGATGCAGGAGTGGTTCGAATCCGGCCTGCAGCAGTGGGATATTTCCCGCGATGCGCCGTACTTCGGCTTCGAAATCCCGAACGCGCCGGGCAAATACTTCTACGTCTGGCTGGATGCGCCAATCGGCTACATGGGCTCGTTCAAGAACCTGTGCGACAAGCGGGGCGACACCGTCAGCTTCGACGAATACTGGAAGAAGGATTCCGACGCCGAACTGTACCACTTCATCGGTAAAGACATCGTCTACTTCCATAGCCTGTTCTGGCCGGCAATGCTGGAAGGCAGTAACTTCCGCAAGCCAACCAACCTGTTCGTACACGGCTACGTAACGGTGAACGGCGCGAAGATGTCCAAGTCTCGCGGGACGTTCATTAAGGCCAGCACCTGGCTGAACCATTTCGACGCGGACAGCTTGCGCTACTACTACACCGCGAAGCTCTCTTCCCGTATCGATGATATCGACCTGAACCTGGAAGATTTCGTGCAGCGCGTGAACGCGGATATCGTGAACAAGGTGGTGAACCTGGCGTCCCGTAACGCAGGGTTTATCGCCAAACGCTTTGACGGTGTGCTTTCTGCCGAACTGGCCGATCCTGAGTTGTATAAAACCTTCACCGATGCTGCCGCTGCGGTTGGCGAAGCCTGGGAAAGCCGTGAGTTCGGTAAAGCGATTCGTGAAATCATGGCGCTGGCCGATGTTGCCAACCGCTATGTGGACGAGCAGGCCCCGTGGGTTGTCGCGAAACAGGAAGGCCGTGACGCCGACCTTCAGGCAATCTGCACCATGGGTCTGAACATGTTCCGCGTGCTGATGACCTGGCTGAAGCCGGTTCTGCCGCAGCTGGCAGCCCGCGCTGAAGCGTTCCTGAATACTGAACTGACCTGGGACGCTATCCAGCAGCCGCTGCTCGGCCACAAGGTGAACACCTTTAAAGCGCTCTATAACCGCATCGAAATGAAGCAGGTTGAAGCCCTGGTCGAAGCCTCTAAAGAAGAAGTGAAAGCGGCGGCGGCACCGGTAACCGGCCCGCTGGCTGACGATCCGATTCAGGAAACCATCACCTTCGACGATTTCGCGAAAGTCGACCTGCGCGTGGCGCTGATTGAAAACGCGGAGTTCGTGGAAGGTTCTGACAAGCTGCTGCGCCTGACGCTGGATCTGGGCGGCGAGAAGCGTAACGTCTTCTCCGGCATCCGTTCAGCCTACCCGGACCCGCAGGTGCTGATCGGTCGTCAGACCGTAATGGTGGCGAACCTGGCGCCGCGCAAAATGCGCTTCGGCATCTCTGAGGGGATGGTGATGGCCGCAGGCCCTGGCGGGAAAGATATCTTCCTGTTAAGCCCTGACGAAGGCGCGAAGCCGGGCCAGCAGGTGAAATAATAAAAAAGCCGGAGATAATCTCCGGCTTTTTTGTTCTCCCTCTCCCTGTGGGAGAGGGCCGGGGTGAGGGCATCATGCCGCACCCATGCCGCATTCACGCCTTAGGGTGATGTACCCGGTGGGTCAGCCCGCGCAGGAAATTGCGCAGAAACTGGTCGCCGCACTCGCGGTAGTTTTTATGATCCGGCGCGCGCATCATGGCGGTCACTTCCGGCACGGATACGCGGTATTTTTGCTCCGTCATGATCGCCACAATATCGTCCGTTTTCAGCGAGAACGCGATACGCAGCTTTTTCAGCACCGTGTTGTTGTTCACGCGACGCTCCAGCGCCAGCTCCGGCGCGGCCGGATCTTTGCCACGCTTATCGTAAATGAGGCCGTTCAGGAAACCCGACAGAATGATGTCCGGGCAGCGAACGAAGCCCTCTTCATCTTCTTTGGTCATCCAGGTATCGAAACCTGCAGACGTGGATTCCATGTCGGACAGCGCAAGAATGCGCACCATGTCGTTATTGTTTGCTTTCAGGGTGTAGCGCAGGCTACGAAGAATATCGTTACTTAGCATAGAGCCTTCGAATGTCGATGATGCAATGGCGCGCAGTGTACCAGTTTTACAGGCCAATCGCCTCTTTCAAACTCTTCAGGTAGCGACGGCTGACGGGCACCGTTTGCCCGGCACGCAGCACCAGCTCGGCCTGGCCGTTATCTTCCAGGCGGATCTCCTTCAGGTGCGCCATGTTCACCAGATACTGGCGATGGCAGCGGAGCAGCGGCGTGCGGCTCTCCAGCGTGCGCAGGGTCAGTTCGGTGAACCCTTCGTTCCCTTCCGCGCTGGTGACAAACACCCCGCTCAGGCGGCTACTGACAAACGCCACATCATCCATCTGCAGAAGATAAATCCGGCTGTGCCCGGTGCAGGGGATAAATTTCAGCGGCTGCTGGTTCTCCGGCAACAGCGTAACGTCCTGAACGGTTCGCTCCTGGCGTAAACGGCTGAGCGTTTTTTCCAGGCGCTTCTCTTCAATCGGCTTGAGTAAATAATCAAACGCGTGTTCCTCAAAAGCCTTAACGGCATACTCGTCGAACGCCGTCAGAAACACGATGTAGGGACGATGCTCCGGGTCGAGCATGCCGACCATCTCCAGCCCGCTGATGCGCGGCATCTGAATGTCCAGGAACAGCACGTCAGGGCGCAGTTTGTGCACCGCGCCGATGGCCTCAATGGCGTTGGCGCACTCTCCCACAATCTCAATATCTGGCTGCTCCTGCAGCAGAACGCGCAGGTTTTCCCGTGCCAGCGGCTCGTCATCCACAATCAGCACTCTTAACATGCGTTTTCCTCCAGCGGCAGTCGAACGGTAATACGGGTAAATCGGTCGGGCTCACAGGCAACGGTAATGCCACAGTCATCGCCAAAGTGGGCGCGCAGACGTTTATCCACCAGGCTCATCCCTAAACCGCCGGAGGCGGAAGGCTGGTAAAGCCCGGCGTTATCTTCAATATCCAGCACCAGATGATGGTTAAAACGGCTGGCGGCGATGATGACCTCCCCTGTCCCCAGAAGCTGCGAGGTACCGTGCTTGATGGCATTCTCCACAATAGGCTGCAGGGTAAAGGCCGGAAGATGCTGATGCGCAAGCTCATCCGGAACGGAGAGCGACACCTGCAGACGGGATTGAAACCGCGCCTGCTCAATCTGCAGATAGGCATTCACGTGCTCAATCTCGTCGGCGAGGGTCACGATCTCAGAGGGCCGCTTCAGGTTCTTGCGGAAAAAGGTCGACAGAAACTGCACCAGCTGCGCGGCCTGATCGCTGTCGCGGCGGATCACCGCTTTGAGCGTGTTGAGGGCATTGAACAGGAAATGCGGATTGACCTGGGCATGTAGCAGCTTAATTTCAGACTGCGTCAGCAGGGCTTTCTGCCGCTCATACTGCCCGGCGAGGATTTGCGCGGAAAGAAGCTGGGCTATCCCCTCCCCCAGCGTGCGGTTGATGGAGCTGAACAGACGGTTTTTCGCCTCATACAGCTTGATGGTGCCCATCACCCGCTGATTTTCCCCGCGCAGCGGAATGACCAGCGTGGAGCCCAGCTTGCACTGCGGGTGCAGCGAGCAGCGGTAAGGCACTTCGTTACCGTCGGCATACACCACCTCACCCGTTTCAATAGCGCGCAGCGTGTAGGTCGAAGAGATCGGTTTGCCAGGAAGATGATGATCGTCCCCGGTGCCGGTAAACGCCAGCAGCTTTTCGCGATCGGTAATGGCAACGGCGCCGATATCAAGCTCCTTGTAGAGTACCTGCGCGACCTTCATGCTGTTCTCTTCGTTAAACCCCTGACGCAGGATCCCTTCGGTCGAGGCGGCAACCTTCAGCGCCGTGGCGGAAAAGGCCGAGGTGTATTTTTCGAACATAGCGCGCTTGTCGAGCAGAATACGCATAAACAGCGCCGCGCCGACGGTGTTGGTCACCATCATCGGGGCGGCAATATTGCTGACCAGGTGCAGCGCATCCTCGAACGGACGCGCAATCAGCAGAATGATCGCCATCTGCGCCATTTCGGCCACAAAGGTAATGGCCCCGGCGGTAAGCGGGCTAAAGACTTTATCCGGGCGACCGCGCTTAATCATATAGCTGTGCACCAGGCCACCGAGCAGCCCCTCGACGATCGTGGAGATCATGCAGCTGAGCGCTGTCATCCCACCCATGGAATAGCGATGCAGTCCGCCGGTCAGCCCCACAAGGCCACCGACGACCGGGCCGCCCAGCAGCCCGCCCATCACCGCGCCGATGGCGCGCGTATTGGCAATAGAGTCTTCGATATGGAGACCAAAATAGGTCCCCATGATGCAAAAAATAGAGAAGGTGACATAGCAGAGCAGCTTGTGGGGCAGGCGTACGGTAACCTGCATCAGCGGGATGAAAAGACGCGTTTTGCTCATCAGCCAGGCAATGACCAGAAACACGCACATCTGCTGAAGCAACAGCAGCACCAGGTTAAACTCGTACATACTCAAAACCGCACACGCTAAAAAACGCGTAACATACACGGATGCGGATGAACTTTCTTTGAAGCATCCCATAAAAGCGTAAAATCGTGTCCGTTATCACACCTTTTTCTGCATATCGCGCATGCTTCGCATTATTTGTCTAAAAATTAACCACCCCTTCCTGGTTCGGCAAAGTGGGTCTACAGTTAAGCTGGGGACGCGTAAGCCAGGGGGCAAATATGGCGCTTTACACAATCGGTGAAGTGGCACTCCTTTGTGATATCAATCCCGTTACCCTACGGGCGTGGCAGCGACGGTATGGATTGCTCAAACCGCAGAGAACGGACGGTGGTCATCGTCTTTTCAACGATGCCGATATCGACCGGATCCGCGAAATCAAAAGCTGGATCGACAACGGGGTGCAGGTCGGCAAAGTGAAGTCCCTGCTGAGCCACGACGACCCGGACACGCAACACCTCTGGCGTGAACAGCAGGAAACCCTGCTGCGGCTCCTGCAGGCCGGTAACCTGCAGCGCCTGCGCGCCTGGATCAAAGAGCAGGGGCGCGATTATCCGGCGAAAACGCTTATCACCCATCTTTTCATTCCGCTCCGTCGACGCCTGCAGTGCCAGCAGTCTACCCTGCAGGCGCTGCTCAGCATGCTTGACGGGGTGCTGATTAACTATATTGCCGTCTGTCTTGCCTCGGCGAAGAACAAGGCCGGAAAAGATGCGCTGGTGGTCGGCTGGAACGTGCACGATACCACCCGTCTGTGGCTGGAAGCGTGGATCGCCACCCAAAAGGGCTGGCGCGTGGATGTCCTTGCGCACTCGCTGGGGCAGCTCAAACCCGAGTTTTTCGACGGCCAGACCCTGCTGGTCTGGTGCGGCGAAGTGCCGTCCGCCTCGCAGCAACAGCTGCTGACGGAATGGCGTGAGCACGGTTATCCCGTTTATTCCCTGGGTCCGGATGAACCATAACGGCATTTAATGGTTCATTAACAGCTGCGCTTCACCGTATAATTGTTCCGTTAACAACAGGAGCACATGATGAAGGCAACCAAACTCGCCATTATTACCCTTTTTGTCCTGATGGCCGTAAGCGGTATCGGCGGCGTGATGCTGGCCGGGTACTCGTTTATCGTTCGTGGCGGTGTCGGCTGAGGTACAGCGCCAGCCGCTCAAAAAGGCGATCGACGACGATGGCTGCCAGCGCGACCAGCACCGCCCCCTGCACAATATAAGCCGTATTAAACCCGCTTAAGCCGATGATGATTGGCGTTCCCAGCGTATTGGCACCGACCGTAGACGCAATGGTCGCAGTCCCGATGTTAATAATCACCGACGTGCGGATCCCGGCAATAATAACCGGTGCCGCAAGCGGTAGTTCTACCTTGCGAAGCCGCTGCCAGCGGCTCATCCCCATTCCTTCCGCCACGCTTAATACAGACGCAGGGACCGCCGCAACGCCCGCCAGCGTGCCCTGGAGAACGGGCAACACGCCGTATAAAATCAGCGCAATAATCGCGGGCTGCTGACCAAAACCCATCACCGGCACCGCTATCGCCAGCACCGCCACCGGCGGAAACGTCTGCCCAATGGCCGCAACCGTCTCCACCAGCGGACGAAACTCCCGGCCCGCAGGTCGCGTGACCGCAATGCCTGCCCCTACTCCCAGCACCACCGCGATGACGCTTGAGAGCGCCACCAGCCAGAGATGTGCCAGGGCGAGGTTGATAAAGCTCTCCTGCTGATAGACCGGCCGCGGCAGCCCGGGAAAAAGGGCGTTAAACAGCGCCGCGCTGTGGGGCATCAGAAACAGTAAGGCGACAAAGAGCGCTGCCAGCCAGAGGAGCGGATCACGCAGTGCCTTCACGCGTCACCTCCCCGGCCAGCAGATCGCGAAAATGCAGGCTTCCGCACGGCGCGCCCCGGGCATCCGCCACGGGCAGGACTTCACACCGGCGCGCGACAAACGCGGAGAGGGCGTCCCGCAGGCTCATCTGCTCCTGTAGCGGTTCGCCGCTCACCGCTGTCTCCTCGGGACGCATATAGTCACCAACCGTCCGCAGTGAGAGCAGCCTCACGCCCAGCTCGCTGCGGCCAAAAAACTCGCGCACAAAGTCGTTCTTCGGCCAGGTTAATAGCTCAAGCGGCGCGCCCTGCTGCACCACCTCGCCGTGGTCCATCAGCACCAGATGGTCGGCCAGGCGCAGGGCTTCATCAATATCGTGCGTCACGAGGACGATAGTTCGACCGAGAATGCGGTGAATGCGGGTCATCTCCGCCTGCAGCGCCCCGCGCGTGACCGGATCCAGCGCGCCGAAGGGTTCATCCATCAGCAGCACCTGCGGGTTGGCCGCCAGCGCGCGCGCCACGCCCACGCGCTGCTGCTGCCCACCGGAGAGCTGGTGCGGATAGCGATCGCGCAGCGCGGGCTCCAGCCCCAGCAGAGACATGAGTTCATCAACGCGGTCAGCGATTTTAGCCCGCGACCATTTCTCCAGCTGCAGCACGGTGGCGATGTTCTGCGCCACCGTCCAGTGCGGAAACAGGCCGATAGACTGAATGGCATAGCCCATCCGGCGGCGCAGCTCCAGCACCGGCAGGCTGCGGATCTCTTCTCCGGCAAAGCGGATCAGGCCGCTGTCGTGCTCAACCAGCCGGTTGATCATCTTCAGCGTGGTGGATTTTCCCGAACCCGATGTGCCAATCAGCACGGAAAACGCGCCCTCGGCAAAGTTCAGGTTCAGGTGGCTCGCCGCCGGGCGACCGGCAAAGGTTTTACTGACATCATGAAATTCAATCATTGGCTCTTCTCCTGAGCAGCGCGAGCCATAAGGCAAACAGCGCGTCGACGACAACCGCCAGCGCAATGGTGGGAACCACACCCAATAACACCAGATCGAGGGCGCTGCTCAGCAGCCCCTGGAATACCAGCGCGCCAAAGCCGCCCGCCCCAATCAGCGCGGCAATCACTGCCATGCCGACGGTCTGGACCGCCACCACCCGCAGGCTGCGCAGCAGCAGGGGCAGCGCCAGCGGGAGCTGAATCCTCCAGAAACACTGTCGCGCGCTCATGCCCATCGCATGGGCGCTTTCCAGCACATCCGGCGCGACCTGGCTTAATCCCGCGACCACGCCGCGCACCAGCGGAAGCAGCGCGTATAGCACCAGCGCAATCAGCGCGGGCGTTAACCCCGTTCCGGCGATGCCCACCGCGCCCAGCGCAGGAAACGACTTCACCAGCCCGGCCAGGGGCGCAATCAGCAGGCCAAACAGCGCAACGGAGGGAATAGTCTGGATGACATTGAGCACGGCAAAGACCCCACCCTGGCGTGAAGGATGACGATAACACCACATTCCGAGCGGTATCCCAAGCAGCAGAGCCGGGATCAGCGTGCCAAAAAGAATTGTCAGATGTTGCGCCAGGGCATCATCAAACACCTCCTGACGGTTGGCGTACTCTTTTAACAGCGAGAGGTTATTTAGTTCCCCGCTGAACAGCAGGAACAATGGAATGCACCATATCTGCGCGTTGAGCACCCAGCGCCAGACGGCGCTGGAGATGAGTCGACGAATGGCATCGCTACTGGCCAGCAGACACAGCGCCAGCCACAGCCAGAGGCCGCTACCCACCGTGGTTCTCGCCAGCGGACTTTCCGCCGACGTCATATGCGTCGCCGCCTGCCCGGCGCCCCAGAACAGGATGATAAACAGCCCTTCAGCGAGGAGCAGCGTCAGCCACTGCGCCGTGCGCCATTGCCAGAGCGACAGTGCAATCCACGCGCCCAGCGCCGCCGCCAGCCACCACGGCGTGAACGCCCACACTTCCCAGATATAGCGCCCTTCCCCCGACATCAGGCGGTTAGGCGCGACGTTCACAAACGGTAACGCGACCGCCGCGATGGCCACGCAGGCCAACAGCAGCAGTACGCGGTTATGACATTTTATTGGCACAGCCCTTTCCCGTTACTTCACAAGCCCTTGTTGTTTCAGGAAGTCGGCGGCCACTTTTTTGGCATCCAGTCCCTCGACGGCAATGCTGGCATTCAGCTGCTGCAGCGTTTTTTCATCCAGCTTTTCGAAGACCGGTTTGAGCCAGTCGGCAATCTCCGGATAGGCTTTCAGCACCGCCTCACGCACTACCGGGGTCGGGGCGTAAATTGGCTGTACGCCTTTAGGATCGGTCAGGGTTTGCAGGCCGAGCGCCGCTACCGGGCCGTCGGTGCCGTAGGCCATCGCCGCGTTAACGCCAGAGGTTTGCTGCGCCGCCGCTTTGATGGTTACCGCGGTATCCCCGCCCGCGAGCGAAAGCAGTTGCGCCTGGTCGAGCTTGAAGTCGTACGCTTTTTCGAACGCGGGTAGCGCGTCAGGACGCTCGATAAACTCCGCGGAGGCCGCAAGCTTAAAATCGCCCTTCTCTTTCAGATAGCGGCTGAGATCCGCAAGCGTAGTCAACTTACCTTTCTCCGCCACGTCCTTACGCACGGCGATAGTCCAGGTATTGTTAGCCGGGGCCGGGGTTAACCAGACCAGCTTGTTCTGCTCTGCGTCGAGTTTTTTGACTTTTTCATACCCAGCTTTGGCATTTTTCCATGCCGGATCGTTTTCGTCTTTGAAGAAGAACGCGCCGTTGCCGGTGTATTCAGGGTAGATATCCAGCTCGCCGGAGGTAATCGCGCCGCGCACAACGGGCGTGGTGCCCAGCTGAACTTTATTGACGGTTTTCACGCCGTGGCTTTCCAGCACCTGGAGAATAATATTTCCGAGCAGCGCGCCCTCGGTATCGATCTTTGAGCCCACTTTTACCGGCTCCGCCGCCTGTAGCGGCAGGCTTAGCGCTGCGAGTAGCACCGCAGAAGCTACCATCCCCGTTTTAATCGTCATTCCGCTGTCCTCATTTTTTTATCGCCTTTTTCAGAGGCTTGAGAGAAAAGCGTAGCTTAAAACGGCGGATTTACCCGGCAAAATGCCTTTTTAGCATAAGGTAAGACGCATCCCCCGGAAGTCGGGGGATGCAAAGGGAAGGAAAGGTTACAGCAGCTCGAACTCGCCTTTATTCACGCGGGCGGAATCCACCCCGATAAAGACGTTAAACTTGCCCGGTTCCGCATCATATTTCATCTGCTGATTCCAGAACTTCAGCGCGTCCACGTCAATCGGGAAGCTGATGGTTTTGGTTTCGCCAGGTTTAAGATCAACCTTTTCGAAACCGCGCAGCTGCTTCACAGGACGGCTCATCGACGCAGTCACATCCTGCACGTACATCTGAATCACCGTTGCCCCTTCGCGCTTGCCGGTGTTGGTCACCTCAACGCTGGCGGTAACTTTGCCGTCACGCTTCAGGGTTGGCGCCGACATTTTCACGTCAGAGACCTTAAAGGTGGTGTAGCTCAGGCCGTAACCAAACGGATAGAGCGGGCCGTTAGCTTCGTCGAAGTAACGAGACGTGTACTTGTTCGGCTTGTCGGCGTTGTACGGGCGACCGGTGTTCAGGTGGCTGTAGTAGACAGGGATCTGCCCGACGGAGCGCGGGAAGGACATAGGCAGCTTGCCAGACGGGTTGTAATCACCAAACAGCACATCGGCGATGGCGTTACCGCCTTCGGTACCGGCGAACCAGGTTTCCAGAATGGCGTCAGCCTGCTGGTCTTCTTTCACCAGCGCCAGCGGACGGCCGTTCATCAGCACCAGCACCAGCGGTTTGCCGGTGGCCTTAAGGGCGGCGATCAGATCGCGCTGGCTCTGCGGGATGGTGATGTCGGTGCGGCTGGAGGCTTCATGCGCCATACCCTGCGCTTCCCCCACGACCGCGACAACCACATCGGACTGCTTCGCGGTGTTGACAGCTTCGTCAATCATCTCCTTCGGCGTACGCGGATCGACCTTAACCGCTTCCTCGTACTGGTTAAGGAACGTGACGATGTCTTTATCGTCGGTGACGTTCGCCCCTTTGGCGTACACCACTTTGGCGTTTTCACCGACGGCGCTCTTGATGCCGGTCAGGACGGTGACGGACTGATCGGCCACGCCCGCAGCAGACCAGCTGCCCATCACGTCGCGCTTGCTGTCAGCCAGCGGGCCGACCACAGCAATGGTGCCAGATTTTTTCAGCGGTAGCGTATCGAGGCGGTTCTTCAGCAGCACCAGACTTTCGCGCGCCACTTCACGCGCTTCTTTGCGGTGCAGGCGGCTTTCGGCATTGGTGTCTGCCGGATCCGAATCTTTCGGGCCCAGATGGCTGTAAGGATCGTTAAACAGCCCCATGTCGTATTTCACGTTCAGCACGTGGCGCGCGGCATCGTCCAGCTCCGCCATAGTTACCTTGCCGCTCTTCACCAGCCCCGGCAGGTATTTGCTGTAGTACTCATCGCTCATGCTCATGTTAATGCCGGACTTGAGCGCCACGCGCACCGCGTCTTCCGGGTCGGACGCCGTACCGTGTTTGATCAGCTCTTTAATCGCGCCGTGGTCGGAAACGGTGATGCCCTTAAAGCCCCACTGGTCGCGCAGGACGTCTTTCAGCAGCCAGGAATCGGAGGTCGCTGGCGTGCCGTTTAGCGAGTTCAGCGCCACCATCACCGCGCCGCTGCCCGCGTCCAGACCTGCCTTGTACGGCGGCATGTAGTCGTTAAACAGGCGCTGCGGGCTCATGTCGACGGTGTTGTACTCTTTACCGCCCTCGACGGCGCCGTAGGCCGCGAAGTGTTTGACGCTGGTCATCACCGAGTAGCGGTCCGCCGGACTTTTGCCCTGCATCGCTTCCACCATGGTTTTGCCCATCGTGGCCGTTAAAAAGGTATCTTCACCGAAGCCTTCCGAGGCGCGGCCCCAGCGTGGATCGCGCGAAACGTCCACCATCGGCGCCCAGGTCATGTTCAGGCCGTCGTCCGCCGCTTCATAGGCAGACACGCGCCCGACGGTTTTCACCGCGTCGAGGTTAAAGGAGGAGGCCAGGCCGAGGCTGATGGGGAAGACGGTACGCTGGCCGTGCACCACATCATAGGCGAAGAACAGAGGGATTTTCAGGCGGCTGAGTTCCATCACCTGATCCTGCATTTTACGGATATCCTGACGGGTGACGGTGTTAAAAATCGCGCCCACCTGATTCTCTTTGATCATCTCGCGGATGGCCTCTTTCGGGTTATCCGGGCCGACGCTGATCAGACGCAACTGGCCGATTTTTTCATCGACCGTCATCTTCTTAAGCAACTCCGTGACAAACGCGTCGCGGGCTTCAGGCGTGAGCGGGTGATTACCAAACAAATCCTCTGCCAGCGCAGGTTGCAGCGCCAGGCTGACGGCGACACCTACAGAACATAGCCATTTCATGTTGTTATTCTCTCTCATCAATAACCGTGGGAAGCACCCGGCCAGACCGTGCGAAAAGCGCAGTGTGCCACAAACCCTCTGAACGTTGCAGGGTTATTCTCTGATTTTTCTCGTGAATACTCGACCGTTGAACAGTTAATCGCGCTATGCTTTACAGCGAGAAATTTGCCCCACCACAAGGAGTGGAAGATGACTTCTGTTCGAACTGACGATAACAAGACTTTTATTAACGAACTGTCGCGCCTGGTTGGCTCCTCTCACCTGCTTACTGACCCGGCCAAAACCGCCCGCTACCGTAAGGGTTTCCGCTCCGGTCAGGGCGAGGCGCTGGCGGTGGTCTTCCCCGGCACGCTGCTGGAGCTGTGGCGCGTGCTGAGCGCCTGCGTTGCCGCCGATAAGATTATTTTAATGCAGGCGGCCAATACCGGCCTGACCGAAGGCTCTACGCCGAACGGCAACGATTATGATCGCGATATCGTGATTATCAGTACCCTGCGCCTCGACAAGCTGCACCTGCTGGACAAAGGCGAGCAGGTGCTCGCGTTCCCCGGCACCACGCTCTACTCCCTCGAAAAAGCGCTTAAGCCGCTGGGACGCGAACCGCACTCGGTGATCGGCTCCTCCTGCATTGGCGCCTCGGTGGTGGGCGGGATCTGCAATAACTCCGGCGGCTCGCTGGTACAGCGCGGCCCGGCCTACACCGAAATGTCGCTGTTTGCCCGTATCGACGAAAACGGCAAGCTGACGCTGGTGAACCACCTGGGCATCGATCTGGGCGTAACGCCGGAACAGATCCTCAGCAAGCTCGACGACGACCGCGTGAGGGACGAAGACGTACAGCACGACGGTCGCCACGCGCACGATCACGATTACGTCACCCGCGTGCGCGATATCGAAGCCGACACCCCGGCGCGCTATAACGCCGACCCGGACCGCCTGTTTGAATCCTCAGGCTGCGCGGGCAAGCTGGCCGTTTTTGCCGTACGCCTTGATACCTTCCCGGCGGAGAAAAAGCAGCAGGTGTTTTACATCGGCACCAATCAGCCTGAGGTTCTGACGGAGATCCGCCGTCATATTCTCGGTGAATTCACCCACCTTCCCGTGGCGGGCGAGTATATGCACCGTGACATTTACGACATCGCGGAGCGCTACGGGAAAGACACCTTCCTGATGATCGACAAGCTCGGCACTGACAAAATGCCGTTCTTCTTCACCATGAAGGGCCGCACCGACGCGATGCTGGAGAAGGTGTCGCTGTTCAAGCCCCACTTTACCGACCGCTTTATGCAGAAGCTGGGGAACGTTTTCCCTGCGCATCTGCCGGAGCGAATGAAAACCTGGCGTGATAAGTACGAACATCATCTGCTGCTGAAAATGGCCGGGGACGGGATTGCCGAAGCGCAGAGCTGGCTCACCGAGTTCTTCAAAACCGCCGAGGGGGATTTCTTCGCCTGTACGCCGGAAGAAGGCAGCAAAGCCTTCCTGCACCGCTTCGCCGCCGCGGGTGCCGCCATCCGTTACCAGGCGGTACATTCCGAAGAGGTGGAAGATATTCTGGCGCTGGATATCGCCCTGCGAAGAAACGACACCGAATGGTTCGAGCACCTGCCGCCGGAAATTGACAGCAAGCTGGTGCACAAGCTCTATTACGGCCACTTTATGTGCTACGTTTTCCATCAGGATTACATCGTCAAAAAAGGGGTCGATGCACACGAACTGAAGGAGCAGATGCTCGCCCTGCTGCGCGAGCGCGGCGCACAATATCCTGCGGAACACAACGTTGGGCATCTTTATAAAGCCCCTGACGCACTTAAGCAGTTTTATCGCGAGAATGACCCTACAAACAGTATGAACCCCGGTATAGGGAAAACAACGCGGAAGAAATACTGGCAAGAAAGTGCAGACGCGGAGCAGCACATAACGCAAGCGTCTGATTAAACCCTACAGCCAAATTTGAGAGATTGTTTCGCGCGCCGTAATCGTAATAGAGTAGCGTTCAGTCGCCGGAGAAACCTTTCTCCGGCATTCGATAACGAGGAGCGGGCACGTCATGTCGGCTGTTGATGTTTTATCCGAAACCGAACTGGAAGTGCGCGACGCCCTTCCCGATGATGTGCATGCCATCGCCGCCATTTACGCCTGGCATGTGCTTCACGGACGCGCGTCGTTCGAAGAAGTTCCCCCCACCATCGACGAAATGCGTCAGCGCATGAAAAGCGTGGCCGAGAACGGTTTACCGTGGCTTGTCGGGCTGTACCGCGGGATCGTGGTGGGCTACTGCTACGCCGCCCCTTATCGACCGCGACACGCCTATCGCTATACCCTGGAAGAGTCGATTTACGTGGACGCCAGCATGACCGGACGCGGTTTTGGCACCGCATTAATGAGCGCGCTAATCGCACGCTGCGAGCAAGGCCCGTGGCGGCAGATGATTGCTGTTGTGGGAGATGGCAATAATAATGCCGGATCGCTGCGGCTGCATAAAAAAAACGGCTTCGAGATTGTCGGTCAGCTGCGCAGCGTGGGGTATAAGAAAGGCGACTGGCGGGATACGGTGATAATGCAGCGCCCGCTCAACGATGGGGACTGGACGCTGCCGGAATAAAAGCAGTGCGGTCTGGTGCCCTCACCCCGGCCCTCTCCCACAGGGAGAGGGAGAAAACATAAAAAACGGTAACATGCGTTACCGTTTTGCTTTTACCTAATCGTTCTGCGCCGTCGCCATCTGCTCCGCTTTCTGCTTTTTATACGTCAATGCCGCAGCCGGAACGGGCTGCACTTTCCCGGTCTCAATCCAGGTACGCAGGCGGCTCGCATCCGCAAAGTGGGTATATTTGCCGAAGGCATCCATCACCACCAGCGCCACCGGCTTACCGTTAAACACCGTGCGCATCACCAGACAGTGTCCTGCCGCGTTGGTAAAGCCCGTTTTCGTTAGCTGAATGTTCCAGTTATCCCGGTACACCAGATGGTTAGTATTGCGGAACGGCAGCGTGTAGGCCGGGTTCGCAAAGGTCGCCATCTCTTCACGGGTGGTACTGAGCTGACCAATCAGCGGGTACTGCTTGCTGGCAATCAGCAGTTTCGTCAGATCGCGGGCCGTGGAGACGTTGTTAATCGACAGCCCCGTCGGTTCAACAAAATGGGTATTGCTCATCCCCAGCGCTTTGGCTTTGGCGTTCATCGCGCGGATAAACGCGTCGTAACCGCCAGGATAGTGGTGCGCCAGGCTCGCCGCCGCGCGGTTTTCGGATGACATCAGCGCCAGCAGCAGCATATTTTTACGGCTGATTTCGCTGTTCAGGCGCACGCGGGAGTAGATCCCTTTCATCTCCGGCGTGTGGCTGATATCCACTTTCAGCTTTTCGTCCATCGGCAGATGTGCATCAAGCACCACCATCGCGGTCATTAATTTGGTTATTGAGGCAATAGGGCGCACCAGGTCCGGGTGGCTGGCGTAAATCACCTTATTGGTGTTGAGATCGACAATCATCGCGCTGCCGGACGCAATTTGCGGCTGGGCAGCAGCGGCGGTCACCGCGGGCGTTTTGGCGACGGCTGGCACAGCAGCTGACGCGCCCAGCAGCAGCGCCAGGCTAAGTAAAGAGACTCGAAATTTCAGCATGGTGAGACTTCTGATAATTATTCACGCACGTAATGACGTACACCGCCTGTGTCGACGGATAAACACAGGCTGGCTTCGGCATCATAGCGGTCACCGTGCTTTGTCGCCAGCGGATAATCGTGAACAGATGCTGCATTGCTGGCATTTACGCCAGCAATGCAGTGAGCTTAGAAGAGACGGTATCCATAACCCCAAAGAATAACCGTCAGCGCCAGTAACGCCTCCAGCACCAGCACCCCGATGGCAAGCGTCGAGCCGGAGAAGCTCAGGCCCTCTTCTTTATTGATATTGAGGAAGGTAGGAACGCCCACATACAGCAGATATCCGGTATAAAAGAGGGCAATGGTACCGATCAGCGCGCACAGCCAGACCAGTGGATAGAGCGCAACAATACCGCTTAAGAACAGCGGGGTCGCGACGTATCCGGCGAAGATCATACAGTGTGCCAGCGATGGGCGTTGCGGATAGTTACGCGCCATCCAGTGAATGACGCGTCCCATAACCGCCACCCCGGCCAGCATCAGGCCATAAAAGAGAATGGCAAGATAGAGCCCGGTAAACCAGGAAAGCTGCACCACGGTGCCGTCACCGAAGTTCCAGCCAATTTGTGTTGTGCCAATAAACGCGCATATTACCGGCACCGCAGCCATGAGCAGCACATGGTGCGTGTAATGATGCGAGACCGTTTCGTTCTCACTTTTGATGACATGCATCTCACGATCGGGATGGGAGAAAAGTCCCCAGACATGGTTCATAGCGCCCCCTTGTTGTCGGCCCGTCAGCGATACCTTAAGTATAATGCAGGCTTTAGATTATTTTATGTACAGTGGGAAATTTCCGTTGATTGCCGCGCGGTTGATTCATGGGGTATATGATTAAACGAGACACGCAGAGGGAGATAATATTTACGTAATGGATATTAACGCGCTCATTGAACAATATGGATATGCCGCGCTGGTCATCGGCAGCGTGGCGGAAGGTGAAACCATCACGCTGCTAGGGGGCGTCGCCGCGCATCAGGGCTTACTGAAGTTCCCGCTGGTCGTCGCCGCGGTCGCGCTGGGCGGCATGATTGGCGATCAGCTGCTCTACTTCCTGGGGCTGCGCTTTGGCCCGACGCTGCTCAAGCGTTTCGCTAAACACAAAAAGAAAATCAACCGCGCGCAGCGCCTGATCCAGCGCCATCCTTACCTGTTCGTGATTGGCACCCGCTTTATGTACGGCTTCAGGGTTATCGGGCCGATACTGATTGGCGCCAGCCGCCTGCCGCCAAAAATTTTCCTGCCGCTGAATATTCTTGGCGCGATAGCCTGGTCGCTGATCTTCACGACGCTCGGTTATGCAGGCGGCGAGGTGATTGGCCCGTGGCTGCATAATCTAGACCAGCACCTGAAGCACTGGGCGTGGTTGATTCTGGTGGTTGTGGCGGTGATTGGGGTCAGGCTGTGGATGCGGTATCGGGAAAAG
Source organism: Enterobacter sp. ECC_219_Taxon_10 (assembly GCF_058354905.1). Classification (NCBI taxonomy): domain Bacteria; kingdom Pseudomonadati; phylum Pseudomonadota; class Gammaproteobacteria; order Enterobacterales; family Enterobacteriaceae; genus Enterobacter; species Enterobacter sp. ECC_219_Taxon_10. The sequence goes on from NZ_CM178005.1 coordinate 3,292,156, forward strand.
GTGCGGGATGAGGAGTAGCCTGGTGCGGCCTGATGCCCTCACCCTAACCCTCTCCCACAGGGAGAGGGAACTATATACACCCTCTCCCCTTTGGGGAGAGGGCCGGGGTGAGGGGAAACCAACTACCTCTCCGGCTTAAACTGCGGGTTCGCCAGCATAAAGCCCCCGTCGACGATAAACGATTGACCCGTTGTGTAGCTGGCATCGCTGTCGCACAGCCACGCCACCAGGCTGGCAATCTCTTTGGTATGGCCCGGCCTTGCCAGCGGGATTTCCGGCATTGACCCTTCCTTCACTTCGCTGTCGTCCATATCGTTCATCGGCGTGGCAATGGCACCCGGCGCGACGGCGTTCACCAGAATCTTATGCTTAACCAGCTCCATCGCCATGGATTTGGTTAAGCCGCCGAGCGCATGTTTCGCGGCCGTATAGGCGCAGGCCTCCGGCAGCGGGGTGTGCTCGTGCACCGAGGTGATGTTTACAATCCGCCCCCCTTCCCCCTGCTTCACCATTTGCCGTGCCGCAATCTGTGAGCAGAGAAACGCGCCATCCACGTCGACGGTAAAAATATTCCGCCAGTCGTCAAACGCCATCTCAAGGAATGGCGCTTTGGTCATCGCTCCGGCATTGTTAACCAGAACGTCCAGCCGCCCGAAACGCGCAATCAGCGTTTCAATGGCTTCCGCGCCGTCCGGGAGCGTGCTTAAATCAAGATGGATAGCCTCTGCGCGCTGCCCACGCGCTTCAACTTCACGGCAGGTTTCCAGCGCCCCTTTTTCATCGGAATGCCAGGTGACGCCAATATCAAACCCGCGCTCTGCGAGCATCAGCGCCGTGGTTTTACCGATCCCGGAATCCGATGCGGTTACAATCGCTACTCTGGTCATACTCACCTCCTGAAAAACTGCAAAGAGGTAAGTATAGATAATGGCCTTTTTTAGCCCTGGTGATACCCACCGCCCAGCGCTGAAGTCAGCTGCAGCGTGGCGTCGAGATACTGGCCTTTCAGCATGACGCCTTCGAGACGTTCTTTCAGCGCCGGAATTTTGGCTTCGCTGACCCGCGAGCCCGCAATGATACCAGCGCTAAAACGCGCCTGCGCCAGCGCCACCACGCGCGCCGCGTCTTTTTCGACCTGCTGCTGGTGACGATTTTTTGCCGTCAGGGTTTCAACTTCACTGGCCGTACGCGCCACCTGATTGACCGCATCCACCACTGCTTTGTTGTAGTTCGCGACGGAAAGGTTATTCTGCGCCTGGGCGATATCCAGCCTGGCGTTCAGCCTGCCGCTGTCAAAAATCGGCAGCGTCAATCCGGCGGTCACGCCCATCTGCTGCGCTGAAGAGCGAAACAGATCGCTCAGATGGAGGGCATCCTGCTGTAAGAACGCCATCAGGTTCACGTCAGGATAGAAAGCCGCTCTGGCGGCATCCACCTCGCTCATGGAGGCTTCGATATACCAGTGCGCTTCTTGCAGATCCGGACGGCGAGCCAGCAGTTCATAACCGAGCGTCGAAGGTAACGAGGCTTCTGCGGCAGGCAACGGGTGGCGCGTAAGCGTTACGGAGGAAGAATTGGTCAGCGCGACCAGACGCGCCTCGACGGCTTTCATCTTCCCGTTAACTTCTGCCAACTGCTCTTCGGTTTTATTGGCGTTGATATCCGTTTCAACCCCCTCCACGGAAGAGGTGATCCCGTGCAGATACAGCTCGCGGTCGGCACCAATAATGTTGTCCTGTTCATGTTTGATCTGCGCGAGAACCTCCCTTGCGGTGGCCTGAGTTTGCCACTCCCAGTAGAGCCGCGCCACGCTGCCGGCCAGCAGCTGGCGGGTCTGCTCCAGCTCCGCTTTTTGCGCATTCACTTTGCCAATACGCGCTGCGATCCGGTCGCGGTTTTTACCCCACAGATCGAGATCCCAGCCCGCCGTCAGTCCAAAGGTGCCGTTGGTATACCATGGGCCAGTTGTACCCGCCGCCGGGTCGGTCAGGGCAAACGGCCCCATCAGCCCCTCTGCCGACATTTTTTGCCGTTCAACATCCGCAGAAAAATCCATCTGTGGGCCATCGGCAGCAATAGCGGCTCTGGCCTGCGCTTCGGCAAGCGTAATGCGCTGCCGGGCAATTTGCATATCGGGAGCATCCGCTATGGCTTTGGCAATAAGCGAATTTAACTGCGGGTCGTTATATTCTTTCCACCACTCATTTTTCGGCCAGTCCGCATGACGAAGTTGGGTATTAACGGAAGCGGCTGTCGCTTGCGTTTTGATTGGCGACACCGTGGAATGTTCCGGTGCGCACGCAGCCAGCATAAAAATAAGGGGAGCACTCAGAGATAAAATAAGAAAACGTTTCATTACGCCATGCACTCAAAAAAATAAAGGCGCAACTTACGCTTGATGACGTTCCATTTTTTAGTAACGCGTGGCAATCCGCAAATTGTCATACACTTACATAATCGGCAAAATATTCACTGTGTGAATTATTTATATTTAAATATAAGTACCGGTTATTTTGACTGTATAACCCGCGCAATATCAGCCGACGTTTGCAGCGTGCGGATCTCCTGAAATAATCCCAGCGCTTCGCTGTACTCTTTACGTAAATAACTCAGCCACTGTTTAATTCGAGCGACGTGATACAAACCGGTGTCGCCCTGCTTTTCCAGACGGCTGTATTTTTGCAGCAGCGTGACGACGTCTGCCCACGGCATCCGCGGCTCGTTATATTTCACTACACGGCTGAGGTTCGGCACGTTCAGCGCACCGCGGCCAATCATCACCGCATCACAGCCGGTAGCGTTCAGGCATGCCTGCGCACTCTCGTAATCCCAGATTTCACCATTGGCGATCACCGGAATGGTGAGGCGCTTGCGGATCTCGCCGATCGCCTGCCAGTTAATGCGCTCGGCTTTGTAGCCATCGTCTTTGGTGCGGCCATGCACCACCAGCTCGGTGGCCCCGGCCTGCTGCACCGCATCGGCGATTTCAAACTGCCGCGCGTCGCTGTCCCACCCCAGACGCACCTTAACCGTCACCGGCAAATGCGAAGGCACAGCCTCACGCATGGCTTTCGCGCCGCGGTAAATCAGCTCAGGATCTTTCAGCAAGGTCGCCCCGCCGCCGCTGCCATTGACCAGCTTCGACGGACAGCCACAGTTGAGATCCACCCCGTAAGAGCCCAGCTCAACCGCGCGGGCAGCGTTTTCCGCCAGCCATTCAGGATACTGGCCGAGCAGCTGAATACGCACCAGAGTGCCGGAAGAGGTCCGGCTCTGGTTGTGCAGCTCGGGGCACAGGCGGTAGAAGGATTTTACCGGCAACAGCATATCGACCACGCGCAGAAACTCCGTCACGCAGAGATCGTAATCGTTCACCTCGGTCAGAAGCTCGCGCACGAGGGAGTCGAGCACGCCTTCCATTGGAGCCAGTAAAACACGCATAGCAGTACCTGTGAAAAAAGACGCGCTATAGTAGCCGCTCTCTATATCGCTGGGAAGCGCTTCTGTTCAGGTAGAAAGTCAGCCGGCGTTGCCCCGACAACGGCGCGAAACGCCGCCGCAAATGCCGCCTGCCCTGAAAACCCCAGCATCCAGGCCACCTGCTTAACCGGGTATCCGTTGGCGAGCAGGTCCAGCGAGGCACAAATCCTTGCGCGCTGTCGCCAGGCCCGGAAGCTAAAGCCTGTATCTTTGATAAACGCGCGTGAAAATGTGCGTTCAGACATCGCGGCCTGTTCCGCCAGACTTTCCATAGAAACATCCCAGAGATTGTTGGCAATGATGTCACAGGCAACGCGATGTAACCGCCCATCAACGGGCATCGGTAATTCGGCCGAAATCTGCTGCGCCTCGCTGAGGATGTCGAGCAGCAAAACGGCCATGCTGCGCTGACTGGCTGGCCGGTATTGCGCACTGAACAGCCCGGCAATCAGCTCTTTGAACAACGCTGTCGCCATAATCACGTGAACCTCTTCTTTCCGTGTAAAAGGCTCGCATTGCGATATCAGCGCGGGGCTAAACCAGACTGCGCGGAGCTCCGTGGTGGATAACACGCTGTAGGTGTGTTCCTGAAAGGGAGGGATCCACAACGCGCGCTGAGGCGGTATGACCCAACGCTTATTGCCAGTTTCGACCAGCATCACCCCTTTGATGGCAAACAAAAGTTGCCCCTGTGAATGCCGGTGAGGGGGATCCACTTCGCCACGCGTATAACTAATTGCCCCTCTGGACCATCCGATGGCATCGTCGTGAATTGGCGTTTTATCGATAACGGTTGGCATTTCACATTCCTCCCTTCCTCTTATGATGCTGCTTGTACACGTAACCGGAGAGAGACGCAATGCACATTCATTTTATCATTCATGAACATTTCGAAGCGCCAGGCGCCTATGAAATCTGGGGGAAAAATCGCGGCTGTAGCCTGAGCTACTCCAGAGTTTATCAGGGCGATCCGTTACCCGAAGACCTGGAGAGCACGGACTTGCTTATCATCATGGGAGGCCCGCAGTCACCCGCCACCACGCTTGAGGAGTGCCCCTGGTTTGATGCGCAGGCGGAAATGCGACTCATCGGCCGCGCAATAGGGGCGGGTAAAACGGTGATTGGCGTTTGTCTGGGCTCGCAGCTTATCGGTGAAGCGCTGGGCGCAGGGTTTTGCCAAAGCCCGGAAAAAGAGATCGGTAAATTTCCCGTCAGGCTCACAGATGCAGGCAAGGCGAACCCGCTGTTTGAGAATTTTGGCCACGAGCTGAGCGTCGGTCACTGGCATAACGACATGCCAGGGTTGACGCCACAGGCTAAGGTGCTCGCTTACAGCGAGGGCTGTCCCCGTCAGATCGTGCAATATGGCGAACGGGTTTACGGTTTTCAGTGCCATATGGAACTGACGGCGGAGGTCGTTGAGTTGCTGATTGAACATTCGCAGAACGATCTCCGCCGTGCGGATGAATTTCGTTTTGTCGAAACGGCGGAAAAACTACGCTCGCATGATTATCGCGAAATGAATCAGGTGCTGTTTTCTTTTCTCGATAAACTGACCGCCCTGCGCTGATGCATTCTCTGGCTCGTCACTTCGCCACCGCACTCCCTTTCCTCTAAACTGTAGCCTGCCCCTGTGCGGTGATACCGGACGTTCCATTCCGGAATGTCTGGTATGCTCAAATTTCATGATGTGATCCGTGGCACATTTTTAGGTTTAATTGTATGATGAATGCGTTTCAGCAAGGACTATCACCATGAGCAAATCATTGAACATTATCTGGCAATATCTGCGCGCATTCGTCCTGATTTACGCCTGCCTGTATGCCGGGATTTTCATCGCGTCGCTGCTGCCCATCACCATTCCCGGCAGCATTATCGGCATGCTAATCCTCTTTGTTTTGCTGGCGCTGCAAATCCTGCCCGCAAAATGGGTCAACCCCGGCTGCTTCGTCCTCATTCGCTATATGGCGCTGCTTTTCGTGCCAATCGGCGTCGGGGTTATGCAGTATTTTGATTTGCTCAAAGCCCAGTTCGGCCCGATTGTGGTCTCATGCGCGGTCAGTACGCTGGTGGTTTTCCTGGTGGTGAGCTGGAGTTCGCATCTGGTGCATGGCGAACGCAACGTGATCGGGGAGAAAACAAAAAAATGATGGCTAATATCTGGTGGTCGCTGCCGCTAACCCTAGCGGTGTTCTTCGCCGCGCGCAAGCTTGCCGCACGTTTCAAAATGCCGTTGCTGAACCCGCTGCTGGTGGCGATGGTGGTCATTATTCCGTTCCTGCTGCTCACCGACATTCCTTATGAACGCTACTTTGCCGGCAGCAAAATTTTAAACGACCTGCTGCAGCCTGCCGTTGTGGCGCTCGCCTTTCCTTTATATGAGCAGCTCCACCAGATCCGCGCCCGCTGGAAATCCATCATTACCATCTGTTTTGTGGGCAGCCTGGTGGCGATGATCACCGGCACGTCGGTAGCGCTGTTGATGGGGGCCTCGCCGCAGATTGCCGCCTCTATTCTGCCAAAATCGGTGACCACACCTATCGCGATGGCTGTCGGTGGCAGCCTCGGCGGGATCCCGGCCATCAGCGCGATGTGCGTCATTTTCGTCGGTATTCTCGGTGCGGTGTTTGGTCACACCCTGCTGAACGGGATGCGTATTCATACTAAAGCGGCACGGGGACTGTCGATGGGGACCGCCTCCCACGCCCTGGGCACTGCCCGCTGCGCGGAGCTGGATTATCAGGAAGGGGCGTTTAGCTCGCTGGCTTTGGTGATCTGCGGAATTATCACCTCCCTGCTGGCCCCGTTCATTTTCCCGCTGATTCTGGCGGTGATGGGCTAAAATTTGCGATGCGTCGCGCAAATTTCATTTTGATTTCATAAGTTGCATACATAATGAGAAGTGGATCACATATAAAGCCCTAACGGCTCCGTAAACTACCGATCCATTAACCTTTATGAGGCAAACGCCATGCACCCACGTTTTCAAGCTGCCTTCGCCCAGCTTGCAGAGAATTTGCAGTCAGCCCTTGCTCCCGTTCTGGCAGATGCACACTTCCCCGCCCTGCTGACCGCGGAGCAGGTCACGGTGCTGAAACAGGCAACGGGACTGGACGAAGACGCGCTGGCTTTCGCACTGCTTCCCCTGGCTGCCGCCTGCGCGCGGGCCGATCTCTCCCACTTTAACGTCGGGGCCATTGCGCGCGGCATCAGCGGTACCTGGTACTTCGGCGGCAATATGGAGTTCCTGGGCGCGACCATGCAGCAGACCGTTCACGCCGAGCAGAGCGCCATCAGCCACGCCTGGCTGCGCGGTGAGAAAGCCCTGAGCGCCATTACCGTTAACTACACCCCCTGCGGCCACTGCCGTCAGTTTATGAACGAGCTGAACAGCGGGCTGCAGCTGCGCATCAACCTGCCGGGACGCGCACCGCACACGCTGGGCGATTACCTGCCTGACGCCTTTGGCCCGAAAGATCTGGAGATCAAAACGTTGCTGATGGACGAGCAGGATCACGGTTTCGCCCTGTCCGGCGATGACCTGAACCAGGCGGCCATTCGCGCGGCGAACAAAAGCCACACGCCTTACAGCAAATCCCCGAGCGGCGTGGCGCTGCAGTGCCGCGACGGCCGTATCTTCACCGGCAGCTATGCGGAAAACGCCGCGTTTAACCCAACGCTGCCGCCACTACAGGGCGCGCTCAACCTGCTGAGCCTGAACGGCTACGATTATCCGGACATTCAGCGCGCCATTCTGGCCGAAAAAGCCGATGCGCCACTGATCCAGTGGGATGCCACCGCCGCGACGCTCAAGGCGTTAGGCTGCACGACGATCGACCGCGTCCTGCTGGCATAAACCTTCCGGCGGACAGAAATGTCCGCCACGTTGCTGAAAAACCCCTCAGTTGAGTCGCTGTTTCTTGCGCTAACCAGGCGGGTAAAGTAGCCTGAGTTAAATTTCATCCACGAACGAGCCATCTCCATGTTAAAGCGCGTTTTTTACAGCCTGTCTGTCCTGGTCGGCATACTGCTGTTTATCGTGCTGGGTCTCGACCGCTGGATGAGCTGGAAAACCGCCCCCTACATCTTTGACGATCTGCAGGACCTGCCCTATCGTCAGGTTGGCGTGGTGCTCGGCACCGCCAAGTATTACCGCACCGGGGTGATCAACCAGTACTACCGCTACCGCATTCAGGGCGCGCTGAACGCCTACAATAGCGGCAAGGTGAACTACCTGCTGCTAAGCGGCGATAACGCCCTGCAAAGCTATAATGAGCCGGTGACGATGCGGAAGGATTTGATTGCCGCTGGCGTCGATCCTGCAGATATCGTGCTCGACTACGCCGGATTCCGCACCCTGGACTCCATCGTGCGTACGCGCAAAGTCTTCGACACCAACGACTTCATCATCATCACTCAGCGCTTCCACTGCGAGCGCGCGCTGTTTATCGCGCTGCATATGGGCATTCAGGCGCAGTGTTACGCCGTGCCGTCGCCAAAAGATATGCTGAGCGTGCGCGTCCGCGAGTTCGGCGCGCGTTTTGGCGCTCTGGCAGACCTCTACATTTTCAAACGCGAACCGCGCTTCCTCGGCCCGCTGGTGCCGATCCCGGCGATGCATGAAGTACCGGAAGACGCGCAGGGTTACCCGGCCGTCACCCCGGAGCAACTGCTTGATATGCAGAAAAAAGAGAAAAAATAGCCTCGCCTTTATACTTTCTTTACGCCGGGCCTGACGCTTTTTATCCCCCCTTTACGCCGCCCCCTTTATGCTGAGTTCACTGCCGCTACGGCTTCATTGAAGAATGACTATGAACTCGATAATGAATGCGTTTTTCCTGAAAAGTCTCCGTCCCTATTTTAACTTTCCCGGTTTATCGCTTCCTGGCGCACTCAATTCCGGCCTTTGGCTTGATGAAAAAATTGACGCGCTGCAGCACAACGTTTCGGTCGAAGTCGCGGATTATCTCGAACGTTACCCGCAGACGAAACATATTGACGTTTACCTGAACGATATCAACGGCATTATGCGCGGCAAGCGGCTCCCGGTAGAGAGCATGCTGGCGCTGGAAAAAGGCTGTTACTTTCCCCTCTCCGTCTACTCTATGGATCAGAAAGGAAAAATCGCCGCCCCGCTTCATGATGAACCGGACCGACTCTGCCTCCCCGTCGCCGGTTCCCTGCGCCCCTGCCCGCAGGATCCGCAGCACAACGCGCAGATCCTGCTGACGATGCAAGACAGCGACGATAAACCCTGCCCGCTGGAGCCACGAGTCATCCTGCAGAACGTCCTGTCCCGCTTCCACCAGCACGGGCTCTATCCGGTGATTGCTCCGGAAATCGAATTCTATCTGACGGGTCAACGCGATCGGGATCCGCAAAATCAGGGGTGTTTTCATATGGATACCTCAACAACCCATGCGGCACTGTTTGACGAGCTGGAACAGCTGGCACACCTTCAGCGCATCCCGCTGTCCGGGATCGTGGCGGAAGCCGAATCCGGTCAGTACGAATTAAACCTGAAGCACAGCCATCGCGTCATTGAGGTCTGCGATAACGTGCTTGCCCTGCGCCGAATGACCCGTTACGTAGCCGAAAAGCACGGCCTGCAGGCCAACTTTATGGCTAAGCCTTTCAGCCAGCTGGCCGGCAGCGGTTTACACTTCCATTTCAGCCTGAATAACAGTCGCGGCGAAAACGTTTTTGCTTCTCCGGTGAACGCGCTTAACAGCATGATGCGTTTGTGCATCGCCGGGCAGCTGGCGCTGATGCCCGCCTCTATCGCCATCCTTGCGCCTGGAGTTAACGCGTTTCGTCGCCTGCGTAAAAACCTGACGGAACCCGTCTTTAACTCCTGGGGCTATAACACCCGCTCCGCCGCATTGCGTATTCCCTGTTCGGAGGACAGCAACCGCCGCATTGAGTACCGGCTGGCCGGGGCGGACGCCAATCCCTATCTGGTCGCCGCCACGATCCTGACCGGCATGCTGTACGGGCTGGAAAATATCGACGAGGACGATTTGCCTGAACCGCAGCATGATGAACCCACCCTGCCGCTGTTTCAGCAGGAAGCAATCGAGACATTTTCCCGCTGTCAGTACCTTACCGACAGCCTGGGTGACGCCTTTTGCGAACAGTGGGTGGCCTGTAAGCTTTCAGAGCTCGACTGGTTTGAGAGCGTTGTGACCCGCGAAGAGTCACATCTGGCGTAGGGCATAAAAAAGCCCGCTCGGTGAGCGGGCCGCGTAACGCGAGGAGCGATTACTTCTTGCGTGCGTACTTCAGTGAATCCAGCGCCACAGCGAAGATAATGATGGCGCCCTTGATGATGTACTGCCAGTACGGGTTCACGCCGATGTAGGTCAGGCCATAGTTGATGACGGTGAAAATGATCACACCGGTCACCACGCCAAGCACGGTACCCACGCCGCCGCTGAAGGAGACGCCGCCGACGACGCAGGCAGCAATTGCATCCAGCTCGTACATGAAGCCAAGGTTGTTGGTTGCGGAGCCGATGCGGCCCGCTTCCAGCATTCCACCGAAGGCGTAGAACACACCGGACAGCGCGTAAATCATCAGCAGGTTCAGGGCAACGTTTACGCCGGAGACTTTCGCCGCTTCCGGGTTACCGCCGATTGCGAAGATGTTTTTACCAAAACGCGTTTTGTTCCACAGGATCCAGACGAACGCCACCGCAATCAGCGCATAGAAGGTGATATACGACAGGCGGAAGCTGCCCAGCGCGATAAACCCTTGCGTAAAGGTCGAGAAGCCGCTGTCAAAGCCCGAAATCGGTGACGCACCCACAAAGTCGTAGTAGAGGGAGTTGATGCCGTAAACGATGATCATCGTACCCAGGGTGGTGATAAATGGTGTCACGTTCAGGTAAGCGATGATGATACCGTTGATCAGGCCAATCACCGCCCCGATGGCGCAGACGATCAGAATCACCACGAAAATCGGCATGGTCGCCATTTCCGGGAACACCTTGTTGGCGTTTTCCATCGACTGCAGCAGGGTTGCCGCAATAACCGCCGCCAGGCCGACCTGACGACCGGCAGACAGGTCCGTCCCCTGGGTGACGATAAGGCCCGCCACGCCCAGCGCGATGATGATACGCACGGAGGACTGGGTCAGAATGTTACTCAGGTTCAGCAGGCTTAAGAACGTAGGGTCCTGGAAAATAATAATGGCCAGCAGGACTAAAAGAACAACGTAAATACCGCCTTCTTTCAGGTAAGTGAGAAAACTTTTTTTATTTAACGCACTCATGAGGAGCCCCTGATCTTAAAGGTGCAAAGACGCAAGACGCAAAATTTCGTTTTGCGTTGTCGTTTTGGTGTCAACAATACCGGCAACGAGACCATTGCTCATAACCAGAATACGGTCCGTGATCCCTAACAGTTCCGGCATTTCGGAAGAAATAATAATGATCCCTTTATTCTTTTTCGCCAGCTCGGCAATCAGCTGATAAATTTCAAACTTCGCGCCGACGTCAATACCGCGGGTCGGTTCATCCAGCATCAGAATTTCAGGCTGGGTTAATAGCCAACGGCCGATAATGACTTTCTGCTGGTTACCGCCAGAAAGCGAACCAATTTGGGTACGGTGGCCCGGTGTTTTCACGCGCATGGAGTCAATTACCCATTGGGTATCGCTCTTCATGCGGGAGTTATCCAGCAGCCCGACTTTGTTTTTGTAATTACGGATATTAGAGATTAACGAGTTAAAGTTAATATCCAGATAAGCATAAATACCGGTCGAACGACGCTCTTCCGTCACCAGCGCAAAACCGTTATTAATGGCTTCGTTGGCATTGTGGTTGTTAATTTTCTTTCCGTGCAGCGTGATGGTGCCTTCGGCTTTCTCGCGGATGCCAAACAGGGTTTCCACAATGTCGGTACGCTTTGCCCCCACCAGGCCGGCAATGCCCAGAATTTCCCCTTTGTGCAGGTCGAAAGAAACATCACGAATGGACGGCTGACGCAGCGAGGTCAGATTGCGCACTTCCAGGATCACTTCGCCCGGCCTGTTCTCTTTGTCCGGGAAGCGCTGGTTCAGAGAGCGGCCGACCATCATAGCGATGATCTTGTCCATGTCCAGCCCTTCCAGCGGCTGCGTTGCAATCCACTGGCCGTCGCGCAGGATGGTAATTTCATCGCACAGCTGGAAGATCTCTTCCATTTTATGCGAGATGTACACAATGCCGCAGCCGCGATCTTTCAGCTTACGAATAATGGTAAAAAGGTGGTTAACCTCTTTTTCCGTTAAAGACGAGGTGGGTTCGTCCATGATGACGATTTTCGCGTCATAGGAGAACGCTTTGGCAATTTCGATCATCTGCATTTGAGAGACGGATAATGTCCCCACGCGGGCGCGCGGATCGATATCAATATCCAGCTCATCAAAAATTGCTTTGGTGTCGCGATACATTTTGTCCTGATCGACAAAGACACCTTTGGTTGGGTAACGACCCAACCACATGTTATCCATCACCGAGCGTTGCAGTACCAGGTTTAATTCCTGGTGAACCATTGAGATACCGTTTTCCAGTGCTTCTTTTGCTGAATGGAAATCGATCTCTTTCCCCTGAAAAAGAATGCTGCCAGAATCTTTTTGATAGATCCCAAAAAGACATTTTAATAATGTTGATTTACCCGCACCGTTCTCCCCCATTAATGCATGAATAGAGTGAGGCCGGACTTTTAAATTAACATTATCGAGTGCCTTAACACCGGGAAATGACTTGTTAATACCGTTCATTTCCAACAAGTATTCACCGGTTGACTGAGTAGTTGTGCTGACCATAATTATACCTTGTTGGCCTCGCATATCGCGTTATAAAAGGGCGCAACAGGTTGCGCCCAGTGAAGACAATGTAGATTGCTTATTTACCGATAAACTCAGCCAGGTTGGACTGGTCTACGCCCACGTAAGGCACGCGAACGATTTTGTTGTCAATTTTCCAGCTGGTGCCATCCGCCGCGCCTTTACCATCGGCGAGGTTTTTCGCCAGATCGAAGGTCGCTTTCGCCTGGTTGTTGGCATCGTTCAGAACGGTACCGGCCATCGCGCCAGATTTAACCAGCGCCAGCGCTTCTGGCAGAGCATCCACGCCAAATACCGGGATGGAGGATTTATTGTGGGCTTTGAGCGCTTCAATTGCACCCATTGCCATCGCATCGTTGTTGGCAATGACGACTTCGATTTTGTTCGCGTTCGGGCCGGACAGCCACGCGTCCATCTTATCTTTCGCCTGAGCGGTATCCCACATCGCGGTATCTAACGCCAGCTGCTGGGTTTTCAGGCCTTTGTCGTTCAGCTCTTTGATAACGTAAGTGGTACGGGCTTCAGCATCCGGGTGGCCAGGCTCACCTTTCAGCAGCACGAACTGAATCTGACCGTCTTTGTTCAGGTCCCAGTTCGGGTTCGCCGCCCAGTGTTTCGCGATCAGATCGCCCTGAATAATGCCGGACTCTTTGGAGTCAGTACCGACGTAATACGCTTTGTCATAGCTGTCCAGCGCCTTACGGGAAGGTTCTTTGTTAAAGAAGACGATTGGCACATTCTGGCCGCGCGCTTTCTCGATAACCGTGCCTGCTGCCGCCGGGTCAACCAGGTTGATCGCCAGAGCCTTAACGCCTTTTGCCAGCAGAACGTCGATCTGATCGTTCTGTTTGGACTGGTCGTTCTGGGAGTCATTCATCAGCAGCTGTACGTCTGGCGCTGCTTTCGCATCTTTCTCAATCGCTTTACGCACAACAGACATGAAGTTGTCGTCGTATTTATAGATGGTCACACCAATACGGGTATCCGCAGCGTGCGCTGCTGCACCAAAAAGCATGCTTGCCATTACAGCAGACAGGGTCAACACCTTCTTATTCATGGTATCTCCGGTTTTTTTATGCAGGGTAGTTCTTGTGAATAACGATCGGCAGGCAGGTGTTAATAAAACGTTACTGACAGCCGACGTTCACTTATAAAATTTCTATCTTCCGTGGTCGGTAACGCTCCAGAAATGCGTTTTATTCGTTGTTTGCGGCACATTGGCTATAGTGAAAGTGAATAATCACCGTTACATAGCGTTTCAGCCCCTAAAACGCTGACATCATAGTCAGCGCCTTGTTAAGATACTGTGAATTTACTCACAGATTGAAAACGGTTACATCACCTGATGTAATCAGTTAGTGATCGGAACCACAATTTGCCGGGCCGCGACGGAATGACGACGTACCAGCGTCGGCATGAAGCAGTGCGTTGCCCCTGGATCCAGCAGCCCTGCCGCTCCCTGTAGCGCCAGCTCGGTCGCCAGTTTCGCCATAGAAGCAATGGGATAGCGCACCGTGGTGAGCTGCGGGTCGGTGTAACGGGCAATCGGAATATCATCGAAACCAATCAATGACAAATGCTGTGGCACCGCAATGCCGTTATCCTTCAGCGCAGTCAGCGCGCCCGCGGCCATGCTGTCGTTATAGGCAAACACCGCGGAAAGCTGCAGATTTCGGCCCAGCAATTCCACCATTGCCGCTTCACCGCCCTGCATGTCCGGCGTTCCGGTGCCGATCCAGCTTTCTGATGGCGTAATGCCGTGATCTTTCAGGGCGTTTTGCCACCCCTCACGCCGCAACGCGTCATCTTCAATTTGATGGCTGGACGCCAGATAGCCGATCCGCTGATGGCCGTTATTGATCAGCATTTTGGTGGCCATCATGGCGCCGCTGACGTTATCCAGCCCGACACAGCGATGGGCATAGCCCGGGACGATGCGGTTGATCAGCACCATACCCGGGATCTGCTCCATAAACCCGGCCAGCTCTTCATCGCTTAAGGCTTTTGAGTGAACAATCAGAGCGTTGCAGCGCTGGCGGATCAGCACTTCAATCGCATAACGCTCCTTTTCTGCCTCGTGATAGCTGTTGCCAATCAGCACATATTTCTGATGCTGCTGGGCGACCACATCGACCGCTTTTACCAGCGCACCGAAAAAGGCGTCCGAGACGTCCATCACCACCACGCCGATGGTATCGCTGACCTGCGTTGCAAGCGCCTGGGCATTGGCATTTGGTCGGTATCCGAGCTGGGTCACGGCTTTCATTACGGTTTCACGGGTTTCAGGGCTGACCAGCGCGCTGTTGTTCAGCACGCGGGAGACGGTAGCCACAGAAACGCCCGCCAGACGGGCGACGTCACGAATGGTGATCATATTCACCATCCTTCAAAGGATTGCAGCAACTCACAGACACCCCCTGTGTTTAGCAAGGTGGCTATTTTGGCAGCGAGCGAAAGGGGACTACGTGAAGAAGGTCACACTCATGAAAACGCTTACATCCGTTTTGTTAATGATTGTGATCCAGATCGTTATCTGGATGTATTATTCAATGATACCCCTGAAGCATGTGCGGTTAACTGACGCCACACCCACTCCAGCGGCCCCTGGCGGAAATAACGCAGCCAGATAACAGAAAACGCCAGGTTAACCACCCAGACCGGAATAACAAACGCCAGCAGCCCGAGGCGGTCGAATTTCATAAACAGGCCAAAGCGATAGAAAAGCGTGGTGCAGAGCAGCGTTTGCAGGAGGTAATTGCTTAACGCCATACGGCCTACGCAGGCCACGGCGCTGGCGATCCACAGACGAGAGAGCTGCGGCCAGAAACCATAGATCAGCGCCGCATAGCCGATAGTCTGGAACGGCGCGCTGAGCTCACGCGGTACCTGGAGCAGAAACGCGCACCAGCGGTAATCCCAGTGGAGGTGCCACTGCGCAATCACCGCCGGAAGATTAATCAGCACGCCGATCAGAACCAGACCCGCCCCGGTGCGGCGGTAGTGACGCAGGCTAAACTCCCCTTTCAGCCAGCCGGTGCGCATCAGTGACGCCCCCATCAGCATCATGCCCGCCAGCTGCCAGCCGTATTGCGCCCCCAGGGCAAGCAGATTGTCGCCCAGCATATCCGCGCGGTTGCTTATCGCTTCCGTACCGCCTTTCAGCTTCCAGTACTGCTCGTACTGGAGGTTAGCGGCATCCGGGATCCAGGAACGGTTTGTCGCATCACCGGAGATCAGCCCCAGCAAAAACAGAACGCCGAGCCCCATGAGATAGAGCATCACGCCGGTGTTAAACAGGCTTTTCACACTGTGCGCATCGCGAATGAGCCGCCAGCAGATCAGCCCGACTAACCCATAAGCGAGAAGAATATCACCATCCCAGAAGAACAGGCCGTGGATAAACCCGAGGATGACCAGCAACGTTAAGCGCGACTGGATCCAGCGTGTGCCGCGTTTGAGCAGAAGCTGCAGGCCCGCGCCGAACAGCAGCGCAAACAGCGTGAGGAATTTAACCTGGGCAAACAGATCGAGGAGCGCCCACGTCCAGGCATCGCTTCGGGTAATGTCGCCGTACCAGGCGGGATTGAGGTAAGCGGCCTTCGGCAGACCGAAGGCGCTGATGTTCAGCAGCAGGATACCCAGTATGGCGACGCCGCGGACAAAATCGAGCGTGACGTTTCGCTCCATGGTCCCTGCCCTGTTTGATTAGTTGTGGTGACGCACGGCGCGCAGGAACTCCTGGCGGGTGTTCTGGCTCGATTTAAACAGGCCGCCCAGCGAGGTGGTGGTAGTCGCACTGGTCGCATCACGCACGCCGCGTGCTTTCACGCAGTAATGAACCGCGTCAATGGAGACCGCCACGTTATTGGTACCCAGCAGCGTTTGCAGCGCGATCAGGATCTGCTGCGTCAGACGCTCCTGAACCTGCGGGCGCTGCGCGAAGAACTGCACAATGCGGTTGATCTTCGACAGGCCAATCACCGTGTCTTTCGGGATATACGCCACGGTCGCTTTGCCGTCGATGGTCACGAAATGGTGCTCACAGGTGCTGGTCAGGGTGATATCCCGTACCGTGACCATCTCGTCCACCTTCATCTTGTTTTCGATGACGGTAATTTTCGGGAAGTTGGCGTAATCCAGTCCGGAGAAAATTTCGTCAACGTACATTTTCGCGATACGCTTAGGCGTTTCCATCAGGCTGTCATCGCTCAGATCGAGATTCAGCAGTTGCATGATCTCGGTCATATGCCCGGAAATCAGTTTCTTACGGGTTTCATTGTCCATATCCTGAACCGGCGGACGCAGTGGCGTTTCAAGACCGCGCGCGAGCAGGGCTTCGTGGACCAGGGCAGCTTCTTTACTGAGTGATGACATTTTGTTCTCCTGCAGGTGTGGCGTCTTTTGCCCTCGTTGTGGCAAAAGTATGCGCTCATTGTGCGTGAGGCGACGCACATAATCCAGTATTCACGACGATAATTATTGCAATTGCTGTTGCCTTTCAGCGTGGCGATTCCAGACCAGGGCACCGGCGACAAACAGCGCAACGCCCGCCAGCCCCAGCGCAGGCTCCAGCCGGTGGGTTAGCCAGGTCGATACCGCCGAGGTCACCGGACCAATCAATTGCCCGATGGCATACCCGGTGGTGAGCAGCCCCGCCATATAGCGCGTGTGGTGCGGTGCCAGCTCGCGGCCGTATAAAAGTGAGAGCTGCACCGCGCAGAGGAACCCGCCTCCCACCAGCAGCCCGCCCGTCAGCAAGCCGCCAATGCCCGGCAGCAGCCAGGCCGCCAGCACGCCAGCTCCCTGTAACCACAGCACGATGGCCAGCCTGCGGTTAGCCGTTGAGGTGTGGCGCAAAAGAATGCTGAGCGCAATCCCCACCACGGCGGCGGCACCAAAAATTGGCCAGACAAACTGGGCAAACAGGCTGCCGGGAAAGCGCACTGCCGCCATTTGCGAAAGGAAGGTCGCCGGGAGGATATAGCCAAATCCCGCCAGGCTGTAGCTCCAGACCAGGCGCCTTAAATCCGTCGTCAGCACCAGCGGCTCTGGCGCGGTGCCGGGTCGATGAAGCTGCCCGGATCGCGGCAGATAGCGCGCCACCAGCGCAACCAGTACCAGCGCCAGCACGCCGTAGATTTGCCATGCCGCACCGGCCGAAAGGGATTTCGCCTGAATATAAACCGCGAGCAGGCCGCTCAGGGCGATACCTGCCCCGGGCCCGGCAAAGACAGCCGCACTGAGCCCCGGTTTACCCAGCTGTCCCAGCCGCTCGTTGGTCCAGGCAGCAATCAGCACCATTGACCAGCCGCTCATGCAGCCAATCACAAAGCGCAGCAGGCCGTGCACGACGGCGTTATCAGCCGCGGCGGAGAGCAGGGTCAACGCAACCGCGCCGGTGATGCCAAGCCAGAGTCGCGTTTCAACAAAGCGGTGCGCGCGCATGGCATCCCATGCGCCCACCAGATAGCCCAGATAATTCATCGCCGCCACCAGGCCCGCGCTGGTCAGCGTGAGTTGCCCGGCGGCAATCATCAGCGGCACCTGAGGGGTAAAGGCAAAGCGCCCTATCCCCATCGCCACCACCAGAACGACAAACCCACTAAGCGCAATACGCAGCGCCATGACCGCTCCAATTGTTAAAGAAAAGTAAATTTATGATGCAGCATCTCGCCGTTCCGCGAAAGTGAAAGTTGCTCACAGGTAAATGAAAACGCTGTATTATGGCTCTAATGAATAGCTATTCTCATTAAGGAGCCCTGCATGGAACTGCTCGAAGAGCACCGTTGTTTTGAAGGTCGACAGCAGCGCTGGCGGCACGACTCCACCACGCTGAACTGCACCATGACGTTCAGCATTTTCCTGCCGCCGACGGAAAATCCGCCGGTTCTGTTTTGGCTGTCAGGCCTGACCTGCAACGACGAAAACTTCACCACCAAAGCGGGC
This sequence comes from Enterobacter sp. ECC_219_Taxon_10, assembly GCF_058354905.1. Lineage (NCBI taxonomy): Bacteria > Pseudomonadati > Pseudomonadota > Gammaproteobacteria > Enterobacterales > Enterobacteriaceae > Enterobacter > Enterobacter sp. ECC_219_Taxon_10. Next base: position 3,310,411 of record NZ_CM178005.1, read on the forward strand.
GCACAGCGTATTGCCGCCGAGCTGGGCATTGCGCTGGTAATGGCTGATACCAGCCCGCGCGGCGATGATGTGGCGGACGATGCCGGGTACGATTTAGGTAAAGGCGCCGGATTTTATCTCAACGCCACCGAACAGCCGTGGGCGAGCCATTACCGCATGTACGACTACATTCGCGACGAGCTGCCTGCGCTGATTAAGGCTGAATTTGCGGTAAGCGACCGCTGCGCCATCAGCGGACACTCCATGGGCGGACACGGGGCGCTCATCATGGCGCTGAAAAACCCGGGGAAATACGTCAGCGTCTCTGCGTTCGCGCCGATTGTGAACCCAACGCAGGTGCCGTGGGGACAAAAAGCTTTCACACACTATCTGGGTGAGGATGCCGAGAAATGGCAGGAATGGGACAGCTGCGCGCTGATGCTGGCAAGCGATTCGGCGAGCGCGATCCCGATGCTTATCGATCAGGGCGATGCGGATCAGTTCCTCGCCGGACAGCTACAGCCTGCGGTGTTGGCTGAGGCGGCACGCCAGAAGGACTGGCCGCTGACGCTGCGCATTCAGCCGGGATACGATCACAGCTATTACTTTATGGCGTCCTTTATCGAGGATCATCTCCGCTTCCATGCGGAGCATTTGTTTGAGTAAGTGCGCGTCATTGCCGGGTGGCGGCTTCGCCTTACCCGGCCTACGTTCGCTTTTACCCTCGTCGCATCAGAACTTATAATCCACGCCCACAAAGTAGCGACGGCCATCTTCCGTGTAGCTGTAATCGTCACGGCTCAGGTCTTTATCCAGCAGGTTCTGCACGCCCGCGCGCAGCTTCACGCTTTTCGTCGCCTGCCACGCCGCGCCGGTGTTCCAGATGACATAGCCACCCGGCGTTGGTGCACTGCTGGTCAGCGCGCGCTTCTCGCCGGTGTAATTGCCCTGAACATAGAACGACCAGTCCTGCGTCGCCTTCCAGTCAACGGTCCCGTTAGCCGTATGGAACGGCAGCTCGGACAGTGGTTTGTTGCCGCCGTTGCTGATATCGCGACCGTCGTTATAGGTGTAGTTCAGCGTCACTTTCCAGTCTTCCGCCAGCGGGAACTTCACTTCGGTCTCCACACCACGGATGCGCGCCTTGTTGACGTTGTAATAGCGGAAAATCGGTTCGCCGTCCGCGTTCAGACCAACGTAGTTAGGGTAGCTCTGCGCCTGTTTTGCATTCGCCGTACGGCTGATGCTGATGCGGTCATCCACGTTATTCTGGAAGGTGGTGACGCTGGCCTGCACGCCCTCTAACCAGCCCTCTTCCCCGCTGTAGTACAGACCGAACTCGAAGCTCTCGCTGGTTTCCGGCTTCAGATCCGGGTTACCGACAATCTCGCAGGCGCCGCGGCACGAGCCGGTGACCCAGTCCGGGCTCAGCTGCAGCAGCGACGGCGCTTTAAACGCTGTTGCCCAGCCCCCTTTCACCGTCACGGTATCCGTCGCGTTATAGACCAGATAGGCTCGCGGACTCCAGTGATCGCCGTAGGTATCATGGTCATCCATACGGATGCCGGTGGTCAGCGCCAGCGGCTCAAAGATACGCCATTCGTCTTCGAGGAACAGCGCATACTGGCTTGTTGACGTACTGCTGCTGGAGCCCCCCGTCAGGTTGACCGGATCTTTCAGCTTATCGTGACGCCATTCGCCGCCAAAGGTCAGCAGCTGATTAATGTCGCCCAGCGGCAGCACGTATTTCCCGTCTACCGCGTTGCTCTCGGAACTGATGGGATTGCTGTTGCCCGGGTTTTTGTTATCCACCTTCTCACCGTAAACTTTCAGCTCGCTGTTGCCGACGCCCCAGCGGCCGTTATGGCTGAGAGAGTAGTTCTGACGCTCAAGGCGGTTTTTGTCGAGGGAGTCTGAATCGCGATCCTGGCGGTCAAAGCCGTAGCCCGCAGTGAAGTCGTGGTTTTCTGTTGGAGTCCAGGCGAATTCCACGTTGGCATCACGGCTGGTGAAGCCCTCAATGCGCGGCGTTTCACCGCTCGCCGTGGTGGAGGATTTCTGCTGCCCGTCTTTCTCACGCTTCGCGAGGCTACCGTAGGCTTTCAGGCCCAGCAGGCCGTCCACCAGCGGACCGCTGGTATAAAACTGACCGTTATACGTGTCGCCACGATCGCGGTGTTCCTGAAGGGTAGAATCCGCGCTCAGGGTGCCCGTCCACTTCTGGCCGATTTTTTTGGTGATAATGTTCACTACGCCGCCGAGAGCATCAGAGCCGTAGAGAGAAGACATCGGTCCGCGCACCACTTCAATGCGTTCGATAGCGTCAACCGGCACCCAGTTAAGGTCGAAATCGTTATGGCGGAAGACCGCGTTGCGTGAGTTTACGCGCTTGCCGTCGATCAGGATGAGCGTGTAGCTGCTGTCCAGACCGCGAATACTTACCCCTTTACGGTTGTCCCCTTCGCTCGTGAGCTGTACGCCCGGCACATCCCGTAACACATCTTTCAGGTTCTGAACGGGTTTGCGCTGCAAATCTTCCTGGGTAATCACGCTGATACTTGCCGGTGCGTCTTTCAGATTTTGCTCGGTCGCGGAGGCCGTTACAACCATTGTGTCGCCAGATTCCGCTGCGATGACAGGCAGTGCCAGGGACATTGCGGACGCGCATACTCCTCCCCTGACGACGGGATTCAACCTAAACATTCCATATCTCCATGAGGTAAATACAACTCAATCAAAAATCATTGCTCACAGTGCCTTGTTGTCCGCCCACATCTGCGATGGGTCGGTAGCACGCTTATTTTTTGATAACGATAAAGCAAACGATAATTATTATCAATTAAATTGTTAAAAATTATATCTGCCGTTCATACTGTGGAGATAAAAAAGCCCGCTCAAGTGAGCGGGCTGAAAGAGAGGAAGCGCGGTTATTGTTTAAATCGTTCCGGGAAATCCATTTCACTGTAGCGAACGAAGCGGGTTCCTTTCGTCAGTTTGTAGCCGAACCAGATGACCAGGAACAGCGGAATACCAATATAGGTGGCCGTGACGGCACCCCAGTCAATGGTGTCCGCAAGGAAAGCTTCATAGTTCTGTCCCAGGGTAATAATCAGGCACAGAATGAAGGCAAAAATCGGCCCCAGCGGGAAGAAGCCAGAACGGTACGGGAGGTTATTCAGGTCGTGACCCTGCATAACGTAGCCGCGGCGGAAACGGTAGTGGCTGATGGCAATGCCCAGCCAGGCGATAAAGCCCGTCATGCCGGAGGTATTAAGCAGCCACAGGTACACGGTCTGGTTGCCGAACATAGAGGTCAGGAAGCAGAGGCCCGCAATGACCGTGGTGGCATACAGCGCGTTACGCGGCACGCCACCGCGGGACAGTTTCGAGAAAATACGCGGCGCTTTACCGTCGCAGGCCAGGGTGTAAAGCATACGGGTGGACGCGTACATACCGGAATTACCCGCCGACAGCACCGCCGTCAGGATCACCGCGTTCATTACCGCCGCCGCAGAAAGCAGGCCTGCGTGCTGGAAGACCAGGGTGAAAGGGCTGACGCTGATGTCTTTGACGTCATTACGCAGCAGGCTTGGATCGGTATACGGAATGATCAGGCTGATAATCAAAATAGCGAACACGTAGAACAGCAGAATACGCCAGAACACCTGACGCACCGCGCGCGGAATGTTCTTCTCCGGGTTCTCGGATTCACCGGCCGCGATACCAATCAGCTCCGTTCCCTGGAAGGAGAAGCCGACAATCATCGCCACGCCAATCATCGCCGAGAAGCCCCCGGCAAACGGCGCATCGCCTATCGTCCAGTTGCTCCAGCCCGCAGGTTCAGCCCCTTTGAAAATCCCCACGATCATCGCCACACCGACGACGATAAAGATGATGACGGTTGCCACTTTGATCAAAGAGAACCAGTATTCCGCTTCGCCGAAACCGCGCACGGAGATGTAGTTCAGCAGGAAGATAACGGCCAGGAACAGGGCGCTCCAGATCCAGCCCGGCGTGTCCGGGAACCACCAGGTCATCACCAGCTGTGCGGCAACGAGGTCAACGGCGATAGTGACGGCCCAGTTGTACCAGTAGTTCCAGCCCAGCGCGAAGCCGAAGCCTTCCTCAACGTATTTTTGTCCGTAGGTCGAAAACGAACCTGACACCGGCATGTATGCCGCCAGTTCGCCCAGGCTGGTCATCAGGAAGTAAACCATCAGGCCAATCAGGATATAAGAGAATAATGCCCCACCCGGGCCGGCTGCCGAAATCGTTGCGCCAGAGGCAACGAAAAGACCTGTACCGATGGAGCCGCCAATGGCGATCATCGTCAGGTGACGCGCCTTGAGTTCACGACGTAGCGTGGGCGCTTCTGTGGTTTTAGTTTCTGAAACCATGTGAAAATGCTGTCCATTTAATAAATGAGGCGCGATTGTAGCAGACGATCTCCGTTCCTTCCGGCAGAAATACCCTGTTATAAGAGAGCTTCATGACGCGTCCAGGATTATAAGTAACGCATTATTTTTCCCTCTCCCATTTGGGGTGAGGGGCGCTTTTACATCTCGCAGTAGCGCAGAAAACGCTGCAGCGAGCTGGAAAGGTGTTTCTGACGATGGTGGATGCACCATAGCGTGCGCACCAGTTTCGGGAGCGGAATGGGAATTTCCACCAGCGACCCCGTCTCAAGCTGTTCGGCAATGACGCGCCGGGAAAGACAACTGATGCCCAGGCCATGACGCACCGCGTGCTTGATGGCCTCAGAGTTTCCCAGCTCCATTCCCAGCTGGAAATGCGGCAGATGCGACAGCAGCAGGTAGTCGACAATCTCACGCGTACCGGAGCCCTGCTCGCGGAGGATCCACTGCGCCTGCGCCAGCCGCTCCAGCGTCACCTCGCCCTGCAATAACGACGAGGCCGGAGACGCAAAGACCACCAGCTCGTCTTCCAGCCAGGGCTCGGCAATGATATCGACGTTATGGCAAGGGCCTTCGATAAGACCGATATCCACGCGGAAATCGATCACCGCGTTGATCACGTCCTGGCTGTTGCCCACGCTCATCTCCAGCGGCAGAGTCGGGAAATCCCGACGGTAGCGCGCTATCACTTCCGGCAGGATATAGTTTCCGATGGTGCTGCTGGCAAACACGCGGATCGCGCCGTTGTCTTCGCGGAACAGCTGTTCGATTTCGATAGCCTGCTCCAGCAGCGCCAGCGCGCGCGGGTAAAGCAGGCGGCCATGTTCGTTGACCACCAGACGCTTCCCTACCCTGTCGAACAGCTGAACGCCCAGCTGCCCTTCAAGATCGGTCAACGCCGCGCTGACCGCAGACTGCGAGAGCGCCAGCATTTGTGACGCCTGGGTCGTCGAGCCGCTTTTTAGCACCTCGGCAAACACTTCCAGCTGACGCAAAGTAATGTGCATGGTTGCTTACCACTTATATAGATTAATTATAAGTATATAATCAATTTTATTTTTAAGCCAGAGCGCCGTAACCTTTAGCCAGACAAAGGAGAAGGTTATGTCAGAAATCACCTTACAACATCATCGTACAGTGTGGCACTTCGTGCCGGGTCTCGCGCTCAGCGCCGCAGTGACCGCCGTAGCATTATGGGGCGGCAGCATCCCGGCTATCGCAGGCGCAGGTTTTAGCGCGTTGACGCTGGCCATTTTGCTGGGCATGGTCGTGGGTAATACCGTTTACCCGCATATCTGGAAATCCTGCGACGGCGGCGTGATCTTTGCCAAACAGCACCTGCTGCGCCTCGGGATCATTCTTTACGGCTTCCGCCTCACCTTTTCGCAAATTGCGGACGTGGGCGTCAGCGGAATTGCCATCGACGTCCTGACCCTGACCAGCACCTTTTTACTGGCGTGCTTTATCGGTCAGAAGATCTTCGGCCTGGACAAGCAAACCAGCTGGCTGATCGGCGCAGGCAGCAGCATCTGCGGTGCGGCGGCAGTGCTGGCGACGGAGCCGGTCGTAAAAGCCGAAGCCAGTAAAGTAACGGTCGCCGTCGCGACGGTGGTTATCTTCGGTACGCTGGCGATTTTCCTTTATCCCGCGATGTATCCGCTGGTGGCGCACTGGTTTAGCCCGGAAACCTACGGCATCTATATCGGTTCGACCATGCACGAAGTGGCGCAGGTGGTGGCGGCAGGTCATGCCATCAATCCGGAAGCGGAAAACGCGGCGGTGATTGCCAAAATGCTGCGCGTGATGATGCTGGCGCCGTTCCTGATTTTCCTGGCCGCGCGGGTTAAACAGCTGGCCCCGGCTGGCGGCAGCGAGAAAAGCAAAATCACCATTCCGTGGTTTGCGATCCTGTTCATCGTGGTTGCCATCTTTAATTCCTTCCACCTGCTGCCGAAAGCGGTGGTGGAGATGCTGGTGACGCTGGATACGGTGCTGCTGGCGATGGCGATGGCGGCGCTGGGGGTGACCACCCACGTCAGCGCGCTGAAAAAAGCCGGTGCGAAGCCGCTGCTGATGGCGCTGGTGCTCTTCATCTGGCTGATTGTGGGCGGCGGCGCGATTAACCTCGCCGTACACAGCCTGATGGCATAAACCATCTCGTCCTTCTCCTGTTAACCCGCTATCATAAGCGTTTCGGGTTAACAGGAGTCTTTTTATGAAATATGTTGGAGCGCACGTCAGCGCTGCCGGTGGCCTTGCGAATGCCGCCATTCGCGCCGCCGAAATCGAGGCGACCGCTTTCGCCCTGTTCACCAAAAACCAGCGCCAGTGGCGCGCCGCGCCGCTCACCGCCGACGTGATTGACGACTTCAAAGCCGCCTGTGAGAAATACCGCTACGGGCCGGGCCAGATCCTTCCCCACGACAGCTATCTGATTAACCTCGGGCATCCGGTTCAGGAAGCGCTGGAAAAATCCCGAGAGGCGTTTCTCGATGAAGTACAGCGCTGCGAACAGCTCGGGCTGACGCTGCTGAACTTCCATCCGGGTAGTCATCTGATGCAAATAGATGAAGACGCCTGTCTGGCGCGCATTGCCGAATCCATCAACATGACGCTGGATAAAACCAAAGGCGTGACGGCAGTGATTGAAAACACCGCCGGTCAGGGCAGCAACCTCGGCTTCAGGTTTGAGCATCTCGCGGCGATTATTGACGGCGTGGAAGATAAATCCCGCGTGGGCGTGTGCATTGATACCTGCCACGCGTTTGCAGCAGGCTACGACCTGCGCACCACCGAGGCGACGAATAACACGTTTGATGAGTTTGAGCGAATAGTCGGCTTTAAGTACCTGCGCGGGATGCACCTGAACGATGCGAAAAGCGCGTTCGGCAGCCGCGTTGACCGTCACCACAGCCTGGGTGAAGGCAATATCGGCCACGATGCGTTTCGCTTTATCATGCAGGACGCTCGCTTCGACGGTATTCCGATGGTGCTGGAAACCATCAATCCGGATATCTGGGCGGAAGAGATTGCCTGGCTGAAGGCGCAGCAAACCGCTGAACAGGCGGCATAAAAAAAGCCGGGTTGCGTTAGCACCCGGCTTTTTTATTGCTTACCGCTTAAGCTGCTTTTGCCACAACTTCCGCTTCCGGACGTTTCAGCACTGCGTAAGACAGACCCGCCACCAGCGTACCGGCAATAATCGCCAGCAGATAACCCAGGACCGGGGTGATGGCGCCAGGGATCAGCAGGACGAACAGACCGCCGTGCGGAGCCATCAGCTTCGCGCCAATCGCCATGGAGATGGCACCCGTTACCGCGCCGCCGACGATACAGCACGGCAGAACACGCATCGGGTCACGCGCCGCGAACGGAATCGCGCCTTCGGTAATGAAGCACAGGCCCAGCACCAGCGCCGCTTTGCCACCTTCCTGCTGCGCTTTGTCGAACTTACGACGGGCAATCATCGTCGCCAGGCCGAGCGCCAGCGGTGGCACCATACCAGCCGCCATGATCGCCGCCATCGGCGCGTAGGTCTGGGTACTCAGCAGGCCAACGCCAAACGCGTACGCCGCTTTGTTCACCGGACCACCCATGTCGGTACACATCATGCCGCCGAGGATCGCGCCCAGCAGAACCGCGTTCGCCGTACCCATGGTTTGCAGCCAGTGGGTCAGACCCGCAAGGATGCCCGCAACCGGCTTACCAATCAGGTAAATCATCGCCAGACCGACCACCAGGCTGGAGATCAGCGGAATGATAAGAATTGGCTTCAGCGCTTCCATACTCTGCGGCAGCTTCAGCTTCGAGCTAATCAGCTTCGCAACGTAACCGGCGAGGAAACCGGCGATGATACCGCCGATAAAGCCGGAACCGGTGCTCACCGCCAGCATACCGCCGATAAGACCCGGGGTCAGACCCGGACGGTCAGCAATAGAGAAGGCGATAAAGCCTGCCAGCACCGGCACCATCAGCGCGAACGCGGAGCCGCCGCCAATCTGCATTAACGCTGCCGCCAGCGTGCCCTGCTCTTTAAACGCTTCAATACCGAAGGCGAAGGAGAGCGCAATACACAGGCCGCCAGCCACCACCATCGGCAGCATGTAGGAGACGCCGGTCAGCAAGTGACGGTATGCGCCCGCAGACTCTTTTTTCCCTTCGGTCGGGGTTTTGGCTGCGCCAGTGGCCTGATACGGTTTGGCTTCTGCCAGTGCCTTATCAAATTCCTGCGCGGTCTTTTTCAGCGCCAGGCCGGTAGAGGTGCGGTACATCGGCTTGCCGGCAAACTTCGCCAGATCCACTTCAATATCTGCCGCCACAATCACCAGATCGGCCTCAGCGACCTCTTCCGGCGTAATGGCATTGCCCGCACCCACGGAGCCACGAGTTTCAACCTTCACCCACCAGCCGCGTTTTTTCGCTTCGGTTTCAATGGCTTCAGCCGCCATAAAGGTGTGCGCCACGCCCGTCGGGCAGGCCGTGACCGCAACAACGCGTTTCGGCCCCGAGGCCGCAGCCGGAGCCGCCGCGACCGGCGCGCTGTAGACGGTCGCGTGACCTTTCGCTTCGCTCAGGAACAGTTCCGGGTGTGCCACCGCGCGATTAATATCGCCCAGCCACACTTTTTTGCCGTTCAGGGCGCTGTCAGCGGGGATTTTATCGCCCAGGACAATCGCCAGCTCGGCATCGCCTGGGTTATCAATGATGTCCAGGTGTGCTTTTTGTGCCGCCGCGCCCAGCAGGGTCTTCGCCATGTAGGCGCGAGCCTGTCCGAGACCGGAGTCAATGATCAGCAGCGTTTTCATTATTCCTCTCCTGCTGTTAGTTAAAAGGTTTTAAGTCAACGCGCGCCATCATCGCGGCTAACTGGGTACGATCGGTAATACCGACATTGCTCTGGCTCACGGCCAGGGCTGCAACGGCGGTGGCAAGACGTAACGTATGTTCACTGGATTCACGCATCAGCAGGCCGTAAATCAGGCCGCCAACCATGGAATCCCCTGCGCCAACGGTGCTCACAACTTCCATTGACGGCGGTTTGGCAATCCATTCACCTGAAGCGTTAACCCACAACGCCCCTTCTGCACCCAGCGAGATCACCACGTGAGCAATACCCTGCTCGCGCAGCGCATGGGCAGCCTCAATCACATCTTTTAATTCCGGCAGCTTACGGCCTGCCCAGATCTCCAGTTCGCGGCGATTTGGCTTCACCAGCCACGGAGAGGCTTTCAGACCCGCAACCAGCGCGTCGCGGCTGCTGTCGAAGATAATGCACGGGCACTGGCTGCGCAGGCGCGTCATCCAGTCGGTAAACGCTTCCGGGCTGACGCCGGACGGCAGGCTTCCGCTGACGCACACCATGTCGAACTGACCAAGCCAGGTCAGGGAGTCGTTAACAAAGCGCTCCCAGTCAGCTGGCGTCACTTCGAAGCCAGAGAAGTTCAGATCGGTCACTTCACCGTCTTTCTCCGTCAGCTTAACGTTGATGCGGGTACGGCCCTGCACAACCTGGAAACGGTTGGCAATGCCCAGCTCGCTGAACAGCTGCTGGAAACCATCCTGGTTATCTTTACCGAGGAATCCGCCCACGGTGACGTCGATACCGAGGTCCTTGAGCACTTTCGCGACGTTAATCCCTTTGCCCGCAGCATGCAGGCCAGTGGTACGCACGAGGTTGACTTCGCCGCGCTCAATTTCCGGGCAAAATCCCACCAGGTCATAAGCCGGGTTCAGCGTAATAGTCGCAACACGTCTGCTCATTATGCGCCCTCCCCCAGACCCGCCGCGATGGCGTCGCCAATCGCTTTCAGCGCCTGTTCAGCATCTGCACCCTGCGCGGTGAAGCGCAGACGATGGCCTTTCTTCACGCCCAGCGCGACGACTTTCATCAGGCTACGGCCGTTGGCCGGTTTGCCCGAACCATCCAGGTTGGTCACGGTAATCTCGCTTTCAAATTGTTTAATGGTGTTAACCAGCATGGTGCCCGGACGGGCATGCAGGCCGTGTTCGTTACGCACCACGAACTCGGCGTTCAGCACATCATCGGTGAGTGCGTCGTCACTGGTCAGCAGGGCCAGCACGGTCGCGGCATCGGCGTTCAGCAGTTTTTCAGCTTTATTGTTGAGCAGCAGATCGCCCAGACGCTTCAGAACGGAAACCGGCTGCTCATCGTTCATCGCCACGGTCACCAGCATGGCTGCTGTCTCACCCTCAACGTCGAACGCGGTGGCCGCGCGGCTCACTGCAATCGCGCTGCGCAGGTTGCCCTCAGCGCTGTCGTTCAGCCAGATGCCCTGGCCAAGATTCAGCGGTTTATCGTTAATCACGCGCGTCACAAAGGCGGCATCAGCGGCACCCGCTTCTTTCAGGCGACCCGCGTTCAGCGCCTGCAGCGTGACCAGGTCGGAGGCCACAACATCCAGCGTCAGCGTGTCGTTATCGAGTTTCAGCGCTTCGCTCTGTTTTTCGCCCATCAGCAACGCACGCAGCTCTTCAGCAGTCGTTGCAGACTTCAGCTGTTCCGCCACGGAGTCATCGCTCAGGACATGCGTCAGCTGACGCAGCAGGCCTAAGTGTTCGTCGCTACTGGCCGCGATACCGATAGCCACATAAGCCACCTGGCCGTCGCCCCAGAGCACGCCCTGCGGGAACTGATAAACCTTCACGCCGGTTTTCAGCACCTGGTCGCGGGTGTCGGTTGTGCCGTGCGGAATGGCAATGCCATTGCCGAGGAAAGTGGAGGTCTGCTGCTCGCGCGCCAGCATACCGTTTACGTAGCCGTCCGCGACGTTACCCGCCTGCACAAGGGCAGCGGCAACCTGACGAATGGCCTCTTCTTTATCCCCGGCCTGAGCGCCCGGGTGAATATCCTGAACAGATAACTGGAACATGGTTCTCCTCTCCTGCTGAAAGTGAATCGTTTCAGCTAACATGAGAAAAAATACGCTAGCCTGCTCCGTTTGTTAAAACAAGATAGCGCTGAAACGTTTCAAAAAGTCTTGCGCTTTCTGCAATGGCTTGCAAGAAAAGTCGTCTTTGCGATATCAGAATTTAGAGATACTGCACATTTCTTCTTCGTTCAGCTGAATTTTGCTGAAGTTCAGCAAACCAGTTTCAGCTAAGTTCAGCCAGGTGGGGCGTAAGTTGAAATGCCATTTTGATTTTTCGTGGCGTAATTGACTTCACCCACTGTTTATTTTTTAGCTGACGGCGTAAACTCCGCCCCTCTCTGCTACTCGCTAATTATAAAACATGGATAACACCCCTGCGGCCACCGCGCCGAAGCCCTTTGATTTGACATCAACGGCGTTCCTGATTGTTGCCTTCTTCACGGGCATCGCCGGTGCGTTGCAAACCCCGACGCTGAGCTTATTCCTGACTAACGAAGTTCACGCCCGTCCGGCGATGGTTGGCTTCTTTTTTACCGGAAGCGCCATCATTGGCATTCTCGTCAGCCAGTTTCTGGCCGGTCGTTCCGACCGCAAGGGCGATCGTAAAAGCCTGATCGTTTTCTGCTGTCTGCTGGGGGTGTTGGCCTGCGTACTGTTTGCCTGGAACCGTAACTATTTCGTTCTGCTGTTCATCGGGGTTTTTCTGAGCAGCTTTGGCTCAACCGCCAACCCGCAGCTATTTGCCCTCGCCCGCGAGCATGCCGACCATACCGGGCGGGAAGCGGTAATGTTCAGCTCGATATTACGTGCTCAGGTGTCGCTGGCATGGGTGATTGGCCCGCCGCTGGCCTACGCGCTGGCGATGGGGTTTGGCTTTACGGTGATGTACCTGAGCGCAGCGGTCGCGTTTGTGGCGTGCGGCGCGCTGGTGTGGTGCTTTCTGCCGTCAATGCGCAAAGAGCCCAAAGTGGCAACGGGCGTGCTGGAAGCACCGCGTCGTAACCGCCGCGATGCCCTGCTCCTGTTTGTTATCTGCACGCTGATGTGGGGCACCAACAGCCTTTATATCATCAACATGCCGCTGTTTATTATTGATGAGCTGCACCTGCCGGAGAAGCTGGCCGGCATTATGATGGGCACCGCCGCGGGCCTTGAGATCCCGACCATGCTGATTGCAGGCTATTATGCGAAGCGTTTCGGAAAGCGTTTTTTAATGCGCGTCGCGGCCGTCGCCGGGCTGCTGTTCTACGTTGGTATGCTGACGGTGCATACGCCGGGACTCCTGCTGGCCTTACAGCTGCTGAACGCCATTTATATCGGCATCCTGGCGGGGATTGGCATGCTCTACTTCCAGGATCTGATGCCGGGCCAGGCAGGTGCTGCCACCACCCTTTATACTAATACCACCCGCGTGGGCTGGATTATCGCGGGCTCAATGGCCGGAATCGTTGCCGAGATCTGGAACTATCACACGGTATTCTGGATTGCGCTGCTGATGTGTACGCTGACGATTGGCTGTCTGGTGAGGATCAAAGACGTTTAAGGCGCAGTGAGCGCCTCCAGTTCAAGCAGCCAGGTCATCGCCTGCGCGCGCGTGCTGCCGCACATTTCGGCCGATGGCTGAAGCCCGGAACAGACCTTCGGGCGCAAGGGCGAACCAAAGATCATACACAGGTTGGATTCAGAGAGCTGAACGCAGCGGGTATTGGCAGGCTTGCCCTCCGGCATTCCTGGAATGGGGCTTGAAATGGACGGAGCGGTACAGCACGCGCCGCAATCTGGACGACAATCCATACATGCTCTCTCAGTGGCGAACGCCCGTACAGTCGGGCATCGGGCGCACAGTAACACCTTTTGCGTATTGATAGCAAAAGCCACGAATTCCGCTTGCCTGAAAGGCCGCGCGCGAGTAATTTGGCGCGATATTTTTTACCTCCCGTAGACAGGATTACTGCAATGCCAAGAGCGAACGAAATTAAGAAAGGTATGGTACTGAATTACAACGGCAAACTGCTGATTGTGAAAGACATCGACATTCAGGCACCGAGCGCCCGTGGTGCAGCGACGCTGTACAAAATGCGTTTCGCCGATGTGCGTACCGGCCTGAAGGTGGAAGAACGTTTTAAAGGTGACGATATTGTCGATACCGTGACCCTGACCCGTCGCTACGTTGATTTCTCCTACGTCGACGGTAACGAGTACGTGTTCATGGATAAAGAAGATTACACCCCGTATATCTTCACCAAAGATCAGATTGAAGAGGAGCTGCTGTTTATCCCTGAAGGCGGGATGCCAGACATGCAGGTGCTGACCTGGGACGGCGTGCTGCTGGCGCTGGAACTGCCGCAGACCGTTGATCTGGAAATCGTTGAAACCGCACCGGGCATTAAAGGCGCGTCAGCAAGTGCCCGCAACAAACCAGCAACCCTGACCACCGGCCTGGTTGTGCAGGTACCGGAATACCTCTCCGCTGGCGAGAAAATCCGTATCCATATCGAAGAAAAACGCTATATGGGTCGTGCTGACTGATTATGGCATTTGTCGGGTGGCGAAGCCGCCACCCGACAATTCCGGTTACAGAAGCTCCGGATACTTCGTCATCTTCAGCGCCAGCTCGACCCCGCGCACTTCCGCCATCCCCTTCAGGCGGCCAATCGCCGAATAGCCCGGGTTGGTTTTCTTACGCAGATCGTCCAGCATTTGATGCCCGTGATCCGGGCGGAACGGAATAGGACGTACATCGCCCGCCTGCTTGCGACGCGCCTCTTCCGCCAGGATAGCGTCGACCACCGCCACCATATTCACGTCGCCGCCCAGGTGCGCCGCCTCGTGGAAGGTCTTTGGATTCTCCTCACGGCAGGTCGCACGCAGGTGCGTGAAGTGGATACGATCCCCGAAGGTTTCAATCATCCGCACCAGGTCGTTATCCGCGCGCACGCCGTAGGAGCCGGTACACATGGTAAAGCCGTTATAGATGCTGTTTACCGTCTCTTTCAGCCACTGCATATCTTCAATGGTAGAAACAATGCGCGGCAGGCCGAGGATAGGACGCGGCGGATCGTCCGGGTGCACCGCCAGACGCACGCCGGCCTCTTCCGCTACCGGCACGATAGCGCGCAGGAAATACGCCATGTTCTCACGCAGCTGCTGCTTATCAATATCGCCGTATTCCGCCAGACGCGCGCGGAACTGATCCAGCGTGTAGCCCTCTTCAGCCCCCGGCAGGCCCGCAATAATATTACGGGTCAGCTTTTCGATGTCTGCGTCACTGGCAGCGTTAAACCACGCGAGCGCCTGCTGCTGCTCTTCAGCGGTGTAATCCGCGTCGGCACCGGGACGTTTCAGAATATGCAGCTCGAATGCCGCAAAGGCAATCTGGTCGAAACGCAGCGCTTTCGAGCCGTCCGGCATCTGATATTCAAGGTCGGTACGCGTCCAGTCCAGAATTGGCATGAAGTTATAGCAAACCGTATCAATGCCGCAGGCCGCCAGGTTGCGAATGCTCTGCTGATAGTTCGCAATCCAGGTCTGGTATTCACCGGAATGGGTTTTGATATCTTCGTGAACCGGAATGCTCTCTACCACAGACCAGGTTAATCCTTTCTCCGCCAGCAGCGCCTGACGCTGCTGAATTTCCTCAACCGGCCAGACCTGGCCGTTAGGAATGTGATGCAGCGCCGTAACGACACCCGTTGCGCCAGCCTGACGCACATCATCAAGAGAAACCGGATCGTTCGGCCCGTACCAACGCCAGGTTTGTTCCATTGCCTCTTCCTCTCAAGTTGTTATACCAATATGGGGTACTGCAATGACGACTACCATACATGTTTACCGTAAAGGGTCAACATACCGCCACACATTGATTGATCAAACTCACAGAACGGGGATATTTACGGCTCACCAATTTTATTTGCTGTCATATAACTTTACACTGGCATTGTTAATTAATGGTTAATCAGGTGTGTATCTCATGAAGACAATTGCCTCCACCGCCCTTCCCGCCCAGGTTCAGCAACCGCGCTACGATCGTCAGCAACTGCGCTCCCGCATCGTCCATTTTGGCTTCGGTGCGTTTCACCGCGCGCACCAGGCATTGTTAACAAACCGGGTACTGAATGAAAAAGGCGGCGACTGGGGGATTTGTGAGATTAGCCTGTTCAGCGGCGATGTGCTGATGAGCCAGCTGCGCGCCCAGGATCACCTGTTTACCGTGCTGGAGAAAGGCGCGGAAGGAAATCAGCCGATTGTTGTCGGGGCCGTACATGAATGTCTGAACGCAAAGCTGGACTCTCTTCCCGCTATTATTGAGAAATTCTGTGAGCCGCAGGTGGCGATTGTGTCACTCACCATTACGGAGAAAGGATACTGCATCGATCCCGCGACCGGTAAGCTGGATCTGCAAAACGCCCGGATCCTTCACGACCTCGAAAACCCCGCTGAACCGCATTCCGCGCCGGGGATCCTGGTCGAAGCCCTCAATCGCCGCCGCGAGCGCGGCTTGCCTGCGTTTACCGTGCTTTCCTGTGACAATATCCCGGACAACGGCCACGTAGTGAAAAACGCGGTGCTCGGCATGGCGCAAAAGCGTTCTTCCGCGCTGGCGGAGTGGATCGAAGGCCACGTGAGTTTTCCGGGAACGATGGTCGACAGAATTGTTCCCGCCGCGACGGAGGCCTCGCTCAGGGAAATCGCCGACGCGCTCGGGGTTGACGATCCGTGCGCCATCAGCTGCGAACCGTTCATTCAGTGGGTAGTGGAAGATAATTTCGTCGCCGGACGTCCTGAGTGGGAAGCCGCAGGCGTTCAGATGGTGCAGGACGTTCTGCCATGGGAGCAGATGAAATTACGCATGCTTAACGGCAGCCACTCCTTCCTGGCGTATCTGGGGTATCTCGCCGGGTACGCGCATATTAATGAGTGTATGGAAGACACCACCTTTCGCGAAGCCGCCCGGCGGTTAATGCTGGATGAGCAGGCACCCACGCTGCGCATAAAGGATGTCGACCTGAAGGCTTACGCCGACAGTCTGATTGAGCGTTTTGCTAACCCGGCGCTACAGCACCGTACGTGGCAAATCGCGATGGACGGCAGCCAGAAGCTGCCGCAGCGGATGCTGGATGGGATCCGCGTCCACCTTGAGCGTAAAACAGCATGGCCGCTACTGGCGCTGGGCGTCGCCGGCTGGATGCGCTACGTCAGCGGGTTCGACGAACGCGGCAACGCGATTGACGTTCGCGATCCCCTCAGCGATAAAATTCGCGCGATTGTCGACGCCAGCAGCGATACCGATCGCGTCCACGCGCTGCTGGGGCTAAGTGAGGTATTTGGTCACGATCTCGCGCAGAATAGCGTCTTTGTAGAGGCTGTCAGCCAGGCCTACCAGCGCATCGCCCGCCGTGGCGCACGTCAGGCTGTTATAGAAACGTTAAATCTTTAGCGATTATTGCGCTTAATGCGAACGGATATCGCCTCCGTTCGCCCTCCCCCTTCTCATTGCGCCCGTTTTTCGCCAGGATAAGAGCATAGTGTTATAGCATCACAATTCTCTTGCGGAGCGCACGTGACCAAAACCAACCTCATCACCGGTTTTCTCGGCAGCGGTAAAACCACCTCAATCCTTCATCTGCTGGCAAATAAAGATCCCGCAGAGAAATGGGCCGTGCTGGTCAATGAATTCGGCGAGGTGGGCATTGATGGCGCGTTGCTTTCATCCAGCGGCGCGATGATTAAAGAGATCCCCGGCGGATGCATGTGCTGCGTAAACGGCCTGCCGATGCAGGTGGGTCTCAATACGCTGCTGCGTCAGGGTAAACCGGACCGCCTGCTGATTGAACCCACCGGTCTGGGCCACCCGAAGCAGATCCTCGATTTACTGACCGCCCCGGTTTACGAGCCGTGGATCGATCTGCGCGCCACGCTGTGCCTGCTCGATCCGCGTCAGCTTCTGGATGAAAAAGCGGTGGCCAATGAAAACTTCCGCGATCAGCTTGCCTCAGCAGACGTTATCGTCGCCAACAAAGAAGATCGCGCCACGCCGGAAAGCCAGGCCGCGCTGGACGCGTGGTGGCAACATTTCGGCGGCAATCGAACGCGGGTGCAGACCACCCAGGGGAACATTGACAGCGCCCTGCTGGATCTTCCTCGCCTGAATCTGACGGAACTTCCGGCCAGCGCGGAGCATGCGCATCACCATCCTGCAAAACAGGGCCTGGCCGCGCTTAGCCTGCCGGAACATCAGCGCTGGCGTCGTAATCTGAACAGCGGTCAGGGGTATCAGGCCTGCGGATGGATTTTCGATGCCGATACCGTTTTCGATACCATTGGCATCCTTGAGTGGGCCAGGCTTGCGCCGGTCGACCGCGTGAAAGGGATTATGCGCACGCCAGACGGGCTGGTAAGGATCAACCGCCAGGGCGACGATTTCTTTATCGAAACGCAAAACGTCGCGCCGCCTGACAGCCGAATAGAGTTAATTAGTGCGGTTAACGCCGACTGGAATGCCCTGCAGTCCAGCCTGTTGAAGCTTCGTTTAAGTTCGGGCGGCTAACGTTGCCCCAGTTTTCACTCTATGCAGAACGTTATGACGACTCGAATTCCCCTGATATTACTGCTTAATGTCGCCGGTCTGGCGCTTTTCTTCTCCTGGTATATCCCGGTGAATCACGGTTTCTGGTTCCCGCTGGATTCATCCCTGTTTCATTTCTTCAACCAGGGGCTGGTGAAGAGCGACGCCTTCCTGTGGCTGGTGGCGATCACCAACAACCGCGCCTTTGACGGCTTTTCCCTGCTGGCCATGGGCTGCCTGATGCTCTCTTTCTGGCTCAAAGAGGATTATTCAGGGCGTCGGCGTATCCTGATTATCGGACTGGTGATGCTTCTGACCGCGGTGATCGTTAATCAGCTGGCGCAACATCTGATGCCGGTAAAACGCGCAAGCCCTTCGCTCTCTTTCCCGAATATTTATCGCGTGAGTGAATTGCTGCATATTCCAACAAAAGATGCGTCGAAAGACAGTTTCCCGGGCGATCACGGCATGATGCTGCTTATTTTCTCTGGGTTCATGCTGCGCTATTTCGGCAAGAAAGCGTTCGCTATTGCCCTGCTTATTGTGGTGATATTTGCCTTTCCGCGCGTAATGATCGGCGCTCACTGGCTAACTGATATTGTTGTGGGTTCCCTTTCCGCGGTGCTGATTGGTCTGCCGTGGGTTTTGATGACGCCGTTGAGCGATCGCCTGATCGCTGTTTTCGATCGCCACCTCCCGCGCAGAAAGAAACAAGTATTAAACAAATAATCAACGTTTTTTAACGTTAACGCTCGGGGATCATAGCGATCCCTGATAGAGCGCTTCCCACGATCCTTCCTCGCTGTCATATTCTCGTCATCGTATTCATGATAAAAATGAAGCAATTGCGCGATTACGCTATGGATCTGCCGCTATTTTGAGCATTTACGGATTTTTACTTTCTGTATCACAATTTCTTATAAAAAAAAGGCTTTTTTTACTCGCAATACCCCAGGCAATCGGTTAATCTCGAACTCGTTTTGCCCCATAGGGATAATTATTTCCATGGTGAATAATTTTGTGCGCTGCGCCACAAATGTCGCCAGAAACAATTGTCTCATTGTGAACAGATAATTAGTCTCGTCACGTTTGGCATTTTTATAACGATATTTGTCGTTAAGGACTTCAAGGGAAAATAAACAAAATGGTCAAATCTCAACCGTTTCTGAGATATATCTTACGGGGGATCCCGGCGATAGCAG
Organism: Enterobacter sp. ECC_219_Taxon_10; assembly: GCF_058354905.1. Taxonomy (NCBI): domain Bacteria; kingdom Pseudomonadati; phylum Pseudomonadota; class Gammaproteobacteria; order Enterobacterales; family Enterobacteriaceae; genus Enterobacter; species Enterobacter sp. ECC_219_Taxon_10. The sequence goes on from NZ_CM178005.1 coordinate 3,329,462, forward strand.
TCGCGGTACTGTTATCTGCATGTAGTACATCGAACACCGCAAAGAATATGCATCCTGAGACGCGTGTTGTGGGAATGGAAGACGCCTCTTCACTGCAAGCCTCTCAGGATGAATTTGAAAATATGGTACGTAATCTGGACGTGAAGTCCCGCATTATGGACCAGTATGCTGACTGGAAAGGCGTGCGTTACCGTCTTGGCGGCAGTACCAAAAAAGGCATTGATTGTTCCAGTTTTGTACAGCGTACGTTCCGTGAACAATTTGGGTTAGACCTTCCGCGTTCGACCTACGAACAGCAGGAGATGGGCAAGTCGATTTCACGTTCCAAACTGCGCACCGGCGATTTAGTTCTGTTCCGTGCGGGTTCGACAGGTCGACACGTGGGTATCTACATTGGTAACGACCAGTTTGTACATGCCTCCACCAGCAGCGGTGTGACTATTTCCAGCATGAATGAACCGTACTGGAAGAAGCGCTACAACGAAGCGCGACGCGTACTGACCCGCAGTTAATATGATGATTGTATCGTTGGTTATCCCTTGGCTGGCGATACAATAAAAAAAAGCACTGCTTCGGCGGTGTTTTTTTTTGCCCGTTACAATGAATACTATCAGCGGCAATTCAGGAACCACGACGTTTATGCTCACCCGCTACTTTTCCAGTCATCGAAAGATACTGATCCTCAGTATCATTACCGGCCTGATTGCCGCCCTGCTCCTGGGTTCGTTGCAATTTCTCTGGAGCTACCACAAGCGGGAAATTCGATTCGATACGCTAATCAAGGATGTGAGCATCTACATGGATAGCTATTTTGACGAGCTAAAAGCCTCGATCGACGTGCTCCAGCCGCTCACGCTCAATAATTGCCAGGACGTTAACGCGGAGCTGACCTCGCGCGCAGCCTTCAGCCTCAACGTGCGTGCCTTCCTGCTGGTCAGAGACAAAATGGCGTTCTGCTCGTCAGCCACAGGTCCAATGAATGCCCCGATGGAGGAGCTGATCCCCGAGCTGCACATCAACAAGCAGGTTGATGTCGCGCTGCTCCCCGGCACCCCCATGCTGCCCAATAAGCCCGCGATTGCCATCTGGTATCGTAACCCGCTCGTGAAAGACGGCGGCGTATTCACCTCAGTGAATCTTAACCTGACGCCGTACCTGCTTTATACCGCGCGTCAGGACGAGTTTGCAGGTATCGCGATTATCATCGGCGACAATGCGTTATCCACCAGATCGAGCACCCTCGTCAGGGCGCAGGATTTACACGAGACGCCCGCGCGCACCGCGACGCTCAAAGACGTTCCTCTGACCATCAACCTGTACGCCGAGGAATGGACGAGCGATGAGATACTTTACGCCCTGTTCTTCGGGCTGGTATGCGGGATTGCGGCAGGGTCGCTGAACTTCTACATCCTCACGACGCGTCTCAATCCGGGCAAAGAAATTCTGAGCGCCATCAAGCGCGGCCAGTTCTATGTGGTTTATCAGCCCGTTGTCGATGCCAAATCGCTCAGGATGACCGGGCTTGAAGTCCTGATGCGCTGGAAGCACCCGACCATGGGTGAGATCCCGCCGGACGCTTTTATCAATTTTGCCGAAGCGCAGAAGCTGATTGTCCCGCTGACGCTGCATCTTTTTGACCTGATTATTCACGATGCGCCAGTGTTACAGACCGTGCTGCCGCCGGGTGCGAAAGTGGGCATTAATATCGCGCCGGGGCATCTGCATGCGGAAAGCTTCAAAGACGATATGCGCACCTTCAAAGCCCTGCTGCCGCCTGATTACTTCCAGATCGTACTGGAAATTACCGAGCGCGACATGCTTAACCATCGGGAAGCTAACAGCCTCTTCGAATGGCTGCATAACGAAGGGTTTGAAATTGCCATCGACGATTTCGGCACCGGCCACAGCGCGTTGATTTATCTTGAACATTTCACCATGGACTACCTGAAAATCGACCGTGGTTTCGTCAACGCCATTGGCACAGAAACCGTGACCTCCCCGGTGCTGGATGCCGTACTGACGCTGGCAAGACGACTGAATATGTCGACCGTTGCGGAAGGGGTGGAAACGCCGGAACAGGCGGCCTGGCTGCGCGAGCATGGGGTTAATTACCTGCAGGGGTACTGGATTAGCCGCCCGATGCCGCTGGAGCAGTTCCGCACGTGGCAAAATACGCTGTCGCCTGACGGTGAATAATTTCACATTGCCGGTGGCGTCACTTATTATTCAGCTTTACTGAGCCGGTCTGTAAAAGAGGGAGCCGCCGCGAGATGTTTATGCGCTTTATGTTGCTTTGGTTGGCAGTAGTGAGCCTGTCCAGCCAGGCGCAAACCATCAAAGAGAACATCGCGTTCGCCGTGATTGGCGAGCCCAAATACGCGGTCAATTTTACGCACTTCGATTACGTCAATCCTGCCGCCCCTAAGGGTGGAAAGGTCACGCTCTCGGCGACGGGAACGTTCGACAACTTTAACCGCTTCGCCCTGCGCGGGGTGGCCGCGGCGCGAACAGAATCGCTCTACGACACGCTTTTTGTGACGTCTGATGATGAGCCCGGCAGCTACTACCCGCTGATTGCCGATAACGTGCGCTACGCGGATAACTTCGCCTGGGCCGAAATTACCCTAAACCCCCGGGCCCGCTTTCACGACGGCACGCCGGTCAGGGCCAGCGACGTGGCCTTTACGTTTCATAAATTTATGACCGAAGGCGTTCCCCAGTTCCGCATTGTGTATAAAGGCACAACGGTGCGCGCCATTGCGCCGCTCACCGTACGCATCGAGCTGAGCGAACCGAACAAAGAGAATATGCTCAGCCTGTTCTCGCTGCCGGTTATGCCTGAATCGTTCTGGAAAAGCCATAAGTTAAGCGACCCGCTCTCCACGCCACCGCTGGCCGGCGGCCCTTACCGCATTACCGACTGGCGCATGGGGCAGTATGTGGTCTATTCCCGCGTGAAAGACTACTGGGCGGCTAACCTGCCGGTAAACCGCGGGCGCTGGAATTTCGACACCCTTCGCTATGACTACTACCTCGACGATAACGTGGCGTTTGAAGCCTTCAAGGCCGGCGCATTCGATTTACGCGTGGAGAGCAGCGCCAAAAACTGGGCGACCCGCTATATCGGCAAAAACTTCACGAAAGGCTACATCGTGAAAGACGAGCATAAAAACGAATCCGCCCAGGACACGCGCTGGCTGGCGTTTAATATTCAGCGCCCGGTATTTACAGACCGCCGCGTTCGGGAAGCGATTTCCCTGGCCTTTGATTTTGAATGGATGAACAAAGCGCTTTTTTACGGGGCGTACAGCCGTGCGAACAGCTATTTCCAGAACACCGAATATGCCGCGCGGGATTACCCGAAAGCCGACGAACTGGTCCTGCTGGCGCCGCTGAAAGCGGACGTGCCGCCGGAGGTGTTTACCACGGTGTTTCAGCCGCCCGCTTCAAAAGGGGACGGGTACGACCGCGACAATCTGCTGAAGGCCAGCAAGCTGCTGGATGAGGCAGGCTGGCAGCTGAAGAATCAGAAGCGCGTCGATGCGAAAACCGGCAAGCCTTTAAGCTTTGAACTGCTGCTCTCCTCCGGCGGCAACGATCAGTGGGTGCTGCCGTTTAAACACAACCTTGCGCGGCTGGGGATCACCATGAATATTCGTCAGGTTGATAACGCGCAGATCACCAACCGCATGCGCAGCCGTGATTACGACATGATGCAGCGCCTGTGGCCCGCGCAGCCGTGGCCCAGCTCGGACCTGCAAATCTCCTGGGCCTCCAGCTACATCGACTCGTCCTACAATGCGCCCGGGGTAAAAAGCCCGGCGATTGATGCTCTGATTGCGAAAATTGTGGCGGCGCAGGGCGATAAAGAAAAACTTCTGCCGCTCGGTCGCGCCCTCGACAGGGTCTTAACCTGGAACTACTACATGCTACCGATGTGGTATATGGGCGAAGACCGGCTTGCACGCTGGGACAAGTTCTCCGTGCCTGCCGTGCGCCCTGTCTATTCGCTGGGCTTTGACACCTGGTGGTATGACGTAAATAAAGCCGCCAGACTGCCCGCCGAGCGGCGATAAGGAATTATCATGGGTGCCTATTTAATACGCCGTCTTCTGCTGGTCATTCCCACGCTGTGGGCCATTATCACCATTAACTTTTTTATCGTGCAAATAGCTCCCGGCGGCCCGGTCGATCAGGCTATTGCCGCCATTGAGTTTGGCAATAGCGGCGGCATGCCCGGCGGCGGCGGAGAAGGCATGGGCGCGAGCCATGCGCGCACCGGCGTGGGGAATATCAGTGAAAGCCACTACCGCGGCGGGCGCGGGCTGGATCCTGAGGTGATCGCCGAGATCACCCATCGCTACGGCTTTGATAAGCCAATTCACGAGCGCTATTTCAAGATGCTCTGGGATTATATCCGCTTTGATTTTGGCGATAGCCTGTTCCGCAGTGCGTCCGTGTTAACGTTGATCAAGCAAAGCCTGCCGGTTTCGGTCACGCTGGGGCTGTGGGGGACGCTGATTATCTATCTGGTCTCTATACCGCTTGGGATCCGTAAAGCGGTGCATAACGGCAGCCGCTTCGATATCTGGAGCAGCACCTTTATCATCATCGGCTATGCTATTCCGGCGTTTCTGTTTGCCGTCCTGCTGATCGTCTTTTTTGCCGGGGGCAGCTACTTCGACATCTTCCCGCTGCGGGGGCTGGTCTCCGCCGATTTCAGCACGCTGCCGTGGTACCAGAAAATCACCGACTATCTCTGGCATATCACGCTGCCGGTTCTGGCAACGGTGATCGGCGGGTTTGCCGCTCTGACCATGTTGACCAAAAACGCGTTTCTCGATGAAATTCGCAAGCAGTATGTCGTGACCGCCCGCGCCAAAGGGGTCAGCGAGAAGCAAATTATGTGGAAACACGTCTTCCGCAACGCCATGCTGCTGGTGATTGCCGGGTTTCCGGCCACGTTCATCAGCATGTTTTTTACCGGCTCGCTGCTGATTGAGGTGATGTTCTCACTTAACGGTCTCGGCCTGCTGGGCTACGAAGCCACCGTGTCGCGCGATTATCCGGTAATGTTTGGCACGCTCTATATTTTCACCCTGATTGGCCTGCTGCTGAATATCGTCAGTGATATCAGCTATACGCTGGTCGATCCCCGAATTGATTTTGAGGGCCGCTGATGCCGCGTTTAAGCCCCGTTAACCAGGCCCGCTGGGCCCGTTTTCGCGATAACCGCCGCGGCTACTGGTCGCTGTGGATTTTTGCCGTCCTGTTTGTCCTGAGCATGTGTTCGGAGCTGATCGCCAACGACAAACCATTGCTGGTGCACTTTAACGACCGCTGGTATGTGCCGGTACTGGCTAACTACAGTGAAAGTGACTTCGGCGGCCCGTTTGCGACGCCGGCGGAGTATCAGGATCCGTGGCTGCGCCAGCAGATCGAACAGCACGGCTGGGCCCTTTGGGCGCCGGTGCGCTTTGGTGCCAACAGCATTAACTTCGCGACCACGACCCCCTTCCCTTCTCCGCCCTCTGCGCAAAACTGGCTGGGGACGGACGCTAACGGCGGCGACGTGCTGGCGCGTATTCTCTACGGTACGCGGATTTCTATTCTCTTTGGGCTGATGCTGACGATCTTCTCCAGCGTAATGGGCGTGGTGGCCGGTGCCGTTCAGGGCTACTACGGCGGGAAAATTGATCTGTGGGGTCAGCGTATCATCGAAGTCTGGTCTGGTATGCCAACGCTGTTTCTGATTATCCTGCTTTCCAGCGTGGTGCAGCCGAGCTTCTGGTGGCTGCTGGGCATCACCGTTCTGTTTGGCTGGATGGCGCTGGTAGGCGTGGTGCGGGCAGAGTTTCTGCGTACCCGTAATTTCGACTATATCCGCGCCGCGCAGGCGCTTGGAGTGAGCGACCGGGGAATCATCTTCCGCCATATGCTGCCTAACGCCGTGGTAGCAACGCTCACCTTCCTGCCGTTTATTCTGTGCAGCTCCATCACCACCCTCACCTCGCTGGACTTTCTGGGCTTCGGCCTGCCGCTGGGGTCGCCGTCGCTCGGCGAACTGCTGCTGCAGGGCAAGAACAACCTGCAGGCACCGTGGCTGGGCATCACCGCCTTTCTTTCCGTGGCCGTGCTGCTTTCGCTGCTGATTTTTATCGGCGAAGCCGTACGCGATGCCTTCGATCCCAACAAGGCGGTATAAGATGACGCAGCCTCTTCTCAGTATTGATAACCTGTCGATTGCCTTCTCGAAGCAGGGCGAGACGCGGACCGTAGTCACTGACCTGTCGCTGCAGATCCAGCGCGGTGAAACGCTGGCGCTGGTGGGTGAATCCGGCTCAGGCAAGAGCGTTTCGGCGCTCTCCATCCTGCGTCTGCTGCCTTCTCCGCCGGTGAGCTACCCGCAAGGGGATATTCTGTTTCACGGCACTTCGCTGCTGCACGCGGATGAGCAAACCCTGCGCGGGATCCGCGGCAATAAAATCGCCATGATCTTCCAGGAGCCGATGGTCTCTCTCAACCCGCTGCATACCCTGGAAAAACAGCTCTATGAAGTGCTCTCTCTGCACCGGGGCATGCGCAAAGAGGCCGCGCGGGGCGAAATTCTGGATTGTCTGGAACGGACAGGCATACGCAACGCGGCCAAACGGCTGAATGATTTTCCGCACCAGCTCTCCGGCGGCGAACGCCAGCGGGTGATGATCGCCATGGCCCTGCTCACCCGGCCAGAGCTGCTGATTGCCGACGAGCCGACGACGGCGCTGGACGTAACAGTGCAGGCGCAAATTCTGACGCTGCTGCGGGAGCTGCGTGACGAGCTGAACATGAGCCTGCTGTTTATCACGCACAACCTGAGCATAGTGAAAAAGCTGGCCGACAGCGTTGCGGTAATGCAAAACGGACGCTGCGTTGAACAGAATATCGCATCCACGCTGCTGAACGCCCCGCAGCACCCCTATACGCAGCGCCTGCTCGACAGCGAGCCTTCCGGCGACCCGGTGCCACTCGCGGCAGACAGCACACCGCTGCTGCGCGTTGATGATTTATCCGTCTCGTTCCCGATCCGCAAAGGCATTCTGCGGCGCATCGTCGACCAGAATCCGGTCCTGAAAAATATCCGCTTCTCGCTGCGTCCGGGTGAATCCCTGGGGCTGGTAGGCGAATCCGGTTCGGGTAAAAGCACTACCGGTCTGGCGCTGCTGCGCTTAATTGCCTCAGAGGGCGAGATCCTGTTTGACGATATGCCGCTGCACCGCTGGAACCGCCGCCAGATGCTGCCCGTGCGGCCCCGCATGCAGGTGGTGTTTCAGGATCCCAACTCCTCGCTTAACCCGCGCCTCAGCGTACTGCAGATTATCGAAGAGGGCCTGCGCGTTCATCAGCCTGAGCTGAGCGCGCAGCAGCGGGAACAGGAGGTGATGCGGGTCATGGCTGAAGTGGGCTTAGATCCCGAGACCCGCCACCGCTACCCTGCGGAATTTTCCGGCGGACAGCGCCAGCGCATCGCCATTGCCCGCGCGCTGATCCTGAAACCGGAGCTGATTATTCTGGATGAACCAACCTCGTCCCTGGACAGAACCGTACAGGCGCAGATCCTGGCGCTGCTGAAAGGGCTACAGGAAAAGCACCGGCTGGCCTATATCTTTATCAGCCACGATCTACAGGTGGTTCGGGCGCTGTGCCATCAGGTGATTGTGCTACGACAGGGTGAGGTGGTCGAACAGGGGGATTGCCAGCGCGTATTTACTGCGCCAACGCAGAGCTACACGCGCCAGCTGCTCGCGGCAGACTAGCGCTTAAAACGGATACTGGCCGGAGAAAGGCTCAGCAATTGCAACGCCAAAGTTTTTCAGACGGCAGGTCGCGGCGAATTCGTCCTGGCTTTTCACAAACAGGCACGGCTCCCCTTCGCACTCCAGTACGGAGCTGTCCACTTCGATATCCGTCAAAGCCTGGCTGAGACGCTCCATCACCCGCCACGCATTTTCATCGCTCGGGCTCAGCAGCTTGAGCGCAACCAGGCAATTCTCACAGCCCGCGACGCTTTGCGGAATCGGTTCAACTTTCGAACCTGCAAAACCCGCCGACCAGCGGTAGCTCTGGGGCAAGCGATGGACAATGGAGAGTTGTAATGTATTCACGTTCGTTCCCCGGAAGCAAAATTTACTTCACAATTTATTTACATTTATAGTAACACATCATCGCCAACCTGCACTATTCAGCGCTTTTTTATCGGTATCAAGGCTCACGTCGGCGCTATATGTACCCGTTTCTGCGATCTAACTCAACCTTTTTGAATACAATGATGTGACTTTTTACATAAATAGATTTTACATAAAATAAACAAACACGGGATAAACGAACGCGGGTTTGGTTGATGTGTATCAACAAAAAAGGCCCTTCCGGGCCTTCTCTGTGGTTAGCGAGCCGCTTTTCGCGGCCGACTGGCGTAAAGACAGAAGAGAACGGAGCTGGTTGCGCAAAATGCCATCGCCCACAGCATGGGCCAGGCCGTGCTGAAGGTTGCCATAGACAGTAACGCCCCGACGATGGCACCAATCCCGAAGCGGAAGGTTCCCGCCAATGACGATGCGGTCCCCGCCATGTGCGGGAACTCATCGAGGATCACCGCCATCGCATTGGACGAGATCATCGACACGCAGCCGACAAACGCCGCCACGCCGATCACCAGCGCCCAGAACCCCACGCCCAGGAACGCGCTCACCACCAGCCAGACCGCCATCACAAACTGGATCCACAGCCCGGCGCGGAACATGTTCAGCGCGCCCACCCGCCGGACAAAGCGGCTTTTAATGATGGTCAGGACAAACAGGAAGACGATATTGAGCGCAAAATAATAGCCAAAGTGCTGTGGCGAAACGTGGTTCAGTTCGATATAGACAAACGGCCCGGCGCTCAGGAAGGAGAACATTCCGGCAAAGCTGAACCCGCTCGCCAGCATGTAGCTCAGCACCCGCTTGTGGCGAAACAGCGAGGCAAAGTTACCTATCGTGGTTCGAATATGAAATTTCTGGCGGCGCTCGACGGGCAGCGTTTCATCAATAAAGAAGAAAATCATCGCCGAAGCCAGCAGTGCGGCCAGGGCCAGGATCCAGAAAATCGCATGCCAGCTAAACCACACCAGCACCGCACCACCGGCCATCGGGGCCACCAGCGGCGCAATCGTCGTCACCAGCATGACAAACGACATCATGCGGGAGAACTCTTCTTTCGGGTAGATATCGCGCATCAGGGCGTTGATCACCACGCTCGCAGCGGCAGCGGCCAGCCCGTGCAGGAAGCGCATGGCGATCAGCTGATCGATACTCTGCGCCAGCGCACAGGCGACCGCAGCGGCCGCAAAGACCAGCGTCCCGCCCAGAATCACCGGTTTGCGCCCAAGGCTGTCGGCCATTGGGCCGTATAAAAGCTGTCCGAGAGCGAAACCGAGAATATAGGTGCTGAGCGTCATCTGAGCGCTGCCTGCCGGTACGCCAAACTGCGCGGAAATCACCGGCAGCGCAGGCAGATACATGTCGATAGACAGCGGCATCAGCATCGCCAGCAGGCCAAGAATGAAGACAATTTTGAACGACGAGTGTGGCCTGGTGGTCACAGAGTTCTCCTGAAATTAATGCGAAGGCAGACCGACGCTGGCAATCTCTTCTTCCGTTAACGGACGGTATTCGCCTGGCGCAAGGTCGGGATCGAGCGCGATCGCACCGATGCGTTCACGGTGCAGGCCCACAACGTGGTTCCCCACCGCGGCAAACATACGTTTAACCTGATGGTAACGCCCTTCGCTGATGGTCAGACGGACCTCCGTCGGGGTGATGACTTCAAGCACCGCCGGTTTAGTCAGATCTTTTTCATTATGCAGCTGCACGCCTTTCGCGAAGTGCTCTGCCGTGTCATCAGCAACCGGCGACTCCAGCGTGACCAGATAGGTTTTCTCACAGTGGTGACGCGGGGAAGTAATGCGATGCGACCACTGCCCGTCGTCGGTCATCAGCACCAGACCGGTGGTGTCGATATCGAGGCGACCCGCAGCGTGCAGCTTGTGCGCCACCGGTTCGTCGAGGAAATAGAGCACCGTCGGATGATCCGGATCGTCCGTTGAGCAGACGTAGCCTTCCGGCTTGTTGAGCATGAAATAGCGCGGACCGTGCTGCTGGGTCAGCGGATTGCCGTCGTACTCCACCTGATGGTCAGGTTGCAGTTTGAACGCGCTGTCTCTCACAATGTCGCCATCCACGGTAACGCGGCTGGCGCGTATCTCGCGCCCGGCAATAGCGCGGCTTACGCCAAGTTGCTGAGCGATAAACTTATCAAGTCGCATGAAATCTTTTTAGCCTTAATGGTGCTGGAAGTCGGACCGTGCGTCCGAAAAAGAAGCAGTCTGGAACGGTTCAGTATAATGGTCTGGTTGCGCCACTCAAGGGAAAAAGTTTCGTGGCATACTATATGCGGATTAACGAAACCGAGACCCCATGACTTTTACACTTCGTCCCTATCAGCAGGAAGCCGTTGACGCGACCCTCGCCTGGTTCCGTAAACACCGGGAGCCGGCGGCCATTGTCCTCCCGACCGGTGCAGGCAAGAGCCTGGTTATTGCCGAGCTGGCCCGCCTGGCGCGCGGTCGCGTGCTGGTGCTGGCGCACGTCAAAGAGCTGGTAGCGCAAAACCATGCTAAGTATTGTGCGCTGGGGCTGGAAGCCGATATTTTCGCGGCCGGTCTAAAGCGCAAAGAGAGCCACGGCAAAGTGGTTTTTGGCAGCGTACAGTCCGTGGCCCGCAACCTGGATCTGTTCCGCAGCGAGTTTTCGCTGCTGATTGTCGACGAGTGTCACCGCATCAGCGATGACGACGACAGCCAGTATCAGCAAATCCTCACTCACCTGAAAGAGGTGAACCCTCACTTACGCCTGCTCGGCCTGACGGCAACCCCGTTTCGCCTGGGCAAAGGCTGGATCTATCGCTTTCATTATCACGGCATGGTGCGCGGCGACGAGAAAGCGCTGTTCAGCGACTGTATCTATGAACTTCCGCTGCGCTACATGATTAAGCACGGCTACCTGACGCCGCCCGAGCGGCTGGATATGCCGGTGGTGCAGTATGATTTCAGCCGGTTACAGGCGCAGAGCAACGGCTTGTTCAGCGAAGCTGACCTCAATCAGGAGCTGAAAAAGCAGAAGCGCATAACTCCGCATATCATTAGCCAGATCGAAGAATTTGCGCAGACGCGCAAAGGGGTAATGATTTTCGCCGCCACCGTTGAGCACGCTCGCGAAATTACCGGATTGCTGCCCGCAAACGACGCGGCGCTGATCACCGGCGAAACGCCCGGTCCGGAGCGCGACAGGCTGATTGAAGCCTTCAAAGCGCAGCAGTTCCGCTATCTGGTCAACGTCTCTGTCTTGACTACCGGTTTCGATGCACCGCACGTCGATCTAATCGCCATTCTGCGCCCAACCGAATCCGTCAGCCTGTATCAGCAGATTGTCGGCCGTGGCCTGCGCCTGGCGCCGGGCAAAACCGACTGTCTGATCCTCGATTACGCGGGTAACCCGCACGATCTCTACTCCCCCGAAGTGGGCACGCCGAAAGGCAAAAGCGACAACGTGCCGGTGCAGGTGTTTTGCCCGGCCTGCGGCTTTGCCAATACATTCTGGGGAAAAACCACCGCCGACGGCACGCTGATTGAACACTTTGGCCGCCGCTGTCAGGGCTGGTTTGAAGATGATGAGGGACATCGCGAGCAGTGCGATTTCCGCTTCCGCTTCAAAAACTGCCCGCAGTGCAACGCCGAAAATGACATCGCCGCCCGCCGCTGCCGCGAGTGCGACACGGTGCTGGTCGACCCGGACGACATGCTGAAAGCGGCGCTGAAGCTGAAAGATGCGCTGGTGCTGCGCTGCTCCGGCATGGCGCTGCAGCCCGGCGCGGATGAAAAAGGCGAATGGCTGAAAATCACCTATTACGACGAGGATGGCGCTGACGTCAGCGAACGGTTCAGGGTTCAGACGCCTGCCCAGCGCACGGCATTTGAGCAGCTGTTTATCCGCCCGCATACCCGTACGCCTGGCGTGCCGCTGCGCTGGATAACCGTAGCGGATATCGTTCATCAGCAGGTGCTGCTGCGCCACCCCGACTTCGTAGTCGCCCGCAAGAAAGGCCAGTTCTGGCAGGTTCGCGAGAAGATCTTTGACTATGAAGGCCGCTATCGTCGGGCAAATGAATTGCGCGGTTAGCGGACTTTTCATTGATGTGAGCGGCATTTGAGTATAAAATGCCGCCCGCTTCACATCCGTGGAGCAGAACACTCACCTGCTGCTGGGTCGCCTGTAGTAGGGTTTTAAATACAGAGAGAAATCAATGTTCACTATCGAAGCAGAAGTACGTAACGTGCAGGGTAAGGGTGCGAGCCGCCGCCTGCGTACCGCTAACAAGTTCCCGGCTATCGTTTACGGTGGCGAAGCTGCTCCAGTTGCTATCGAACTGGATCACGACAAAGTATGGAACATGCAGAACAAAGCTGAGTTCTACAGCGAAGTTCTGACCATCGTTGTTGGCGGTAAAGAAGAAAAAGTGAAAGTTCAGGCTGTTCAGCGTCACGCGTTCAAGCCAAAACTGACTCACATCGACTTCGTTCGCGCGTAATCGCAAACCAGTCGAAAAAAAACCCCGCAGCTGCGGGGTTTTTTTATGCCTGTTATTTACCGCCAGAGGTGCGGCGCTGAAGCTGATCGCGCAGGTTCGGCGGCGTGCCTTTGATGGTCAGGGTGTCGGTGGCCGGATCCCAGAAAATGCGTTCACCTAACAGCATGGCGTCAAAGTTGAGGGTTAACCCACCGCCGCTGCCGGCAAATTTGGTTAACTGGCGCAGCGTGCTGCGATCCGCCGGGAAGCTCTCCTCAAGCTCATAGCCTTTCTCAGCGGTGAATTCCTGGAAGCTCACTTCGCTGACGCCAGCCAGCTCTTTTGACAGGGACTCCAGCTCAATCTCTTCCCCCGCCTGCAACTGCTCGTTGCAGTAGCTGTAAACCTGCTGACGTACGGTCTGGCGTTCAGATTTATCGAGCTGCGCTTCAGCCGTGAAGTCATCAACAGCCTGCAGCAGCCCTTTGTTCTGCGCTTTGGCGTTCAGGCCTTCACTGGCACCGAGGAAGTCCATAAAGAAATCCGCCACTTTACGTCCCACGCGCCCCTTCAGGAAGGTCAGGTAGCGGGTCGACTCCGGGTTGGTTTCCCACTCGGTCAAATCAATACGCGCCACAATATCCGCATGGTTGATATCCAGATAGTGCGTTGAGCTGATGTCCAGTTGCTCGTTCACGCGCATGCTGCTTAAGTTATTCAGCACGCTGACCAGCAGGTATTCGACCGCCAGATAACGATAGTGGCAGAACAGGACGATGCCGCCGTCGGCAAACGGATATTTCGCCAGCTCGTCGCGCAGACGCCCGGTTGCGGCGCGGCTAAACGCCAGGAAATCCTCTTCGCCCTGACGCTGCAGACGCAGGCTATCGGCCAGCTCACTCTCTTCGCTGAACAGACCATAGGCTTTATTTTTGGCGCTGTAGACGCGATGCAGCTCTGCCATCATTTCCACAACGGTTGCCGTGGGTTCCAGTAACGAATCGCGTAGCACCACTTCAAGGGTTTGCTCATCACGCTTGATAAGCTGGTGCAAGGCAATCTGGTTGATTTCCAGACTCATGATAAACTCTCCTTTTAGACCGGGCGGTATTCAACCACCACCAGGACATGTGTGCAACAACAGATAAAAAAGGGGAAAAAAAGCTGTTGCTACGGTAATATGTTGCCCTTTCATCAACAAACTGATTTTGATTTATGCCACAACATTCCCGCTACAGTGATGAACACGTTGAACAACTGCTCAGTGAGCTGGTCAACGTACTGGAAAAACATAAAACGCCGACCGATCTCTCCCTGATGGTTTTGGGAAATATGGTCACCAACCTTATCAACACCAGCGTTGCTCCGGCTCAGCGTCAGGCGATCGCCAACTCTTTCGCCCAGGCATTACAGTCATCCGTCAGCAACGACCAGGCCCATTAAGGGAAACGAACAACAGTTTATGGTGACGAATCGTCAGCGCTACCGTGAAAAAGTCTCCCAGATGGTCAGCTGGGGACACTGGTTTGCCCTGTTCAACATTCTGCTAGCGACGGTAATTGGCTGTCGTTATCTGTTTGTCGCAGACTGGCCTACAACGCTAACCGGGCGTGTCTACTCCTGGATAAGCGTTGTCGGCCACTTTAGCTTTTTGGTATTCGCCACCTATCTGCTGATCCTGTTTCCTCTGACGTTTATCGTCATGTCGCAGCGCCTGATGCGGTTCTTGTCCGCCATCCTTGCGACGGTGGGGATGACGCTGCTGCTTATCGACAGTGAAGTGTTCACCCGCTTCCACCTGCATCTCAACCCTATTGTCTGGGAACTGGTGATAAACCCGGACCAGAACGAAACGGCCCGTGACTGGCAGCTGATGTTCATCAGCGTCCCGGTGATCCTGTTGATTGAGATGCTGTTTGCCACCTGGAGCTGGCAAAAGCTCCGCAGCCTGACCCGACGCCGCCATTACGCGAAGCCTGTGGCCGCGCTCTTTTTCGTCTCATTTATCAGTTCGCACATTATGTATATCTGGGCGGATGCGAACTTCTATCGCCCTATTACCATGCAGCGCGCTAACCTGCCGCTCTCTTATCCAATGACGGCCCGTCGTTTCCTTGAGAAGCACGGCCTGCTCGATGCCCAGGAGTATCAGCGCCGTCTGGTCGAACAGGGTAATCCGGAAGCGGTTAGCGTGCAGTATCCACTGAGCGATCTGCGCTATCGCGATATGGGACGCGGGCAAAACGTCCTGCTGATCACCGTTGATGGCCTGAACTATTCCCGTTACGAGAAGCAGATGCCTGCGCTGGCCGATTTCGCGAGTCAAAACGTGTCGTTTACCCAGCATATGAGCTCCGGTAACTCAACCGATGCGGGTATCTTTGGCCTGTTCTATGGCATTTCTGCCGGATATATGGACGGCGTGCTGTCTGCGCGCATTCCTGCGGCGCTGATCACCGGGCTTAATCAGCAGGGCTATCAGTTAGGGCTGTTCTCATCGGACGGCTTCAACAGTTCACTGTACCGCCAGGCGCTGCTCTCTGATTTCTCCCTGCCTGCCGCGCAGAGCCAGTCTGATGCCCAGACCGCAAACCAGTGGATAAACTGGCTGCAGCGCTACGCGCAGGAAGATAACCGCTGGTTCTCGTGGGTGGCCTTTAACGGCACAACGCTTAACGACAGCAACCAGGCAGGCTTTGCGCGCCGCTACGGCCGTGCGGCCGGCGATGTTGACGCACAGATTGGCCGCGTGCTTGACGCGCTACGTGAATCAGGAAAGCTTGATAACACCGTCGTGATTGTGACCGCGGGGCATGGGGTACCGTTAGGCGACGAGACGAAGAGCATGAGCTGGTCACGTCCGAACCTGCACGTTCCGCTGGTGATCCACTGGCCGGGAACGCCGGCGCAGCGCATCAATATGCTCACAGAACATAAAGACGTCATGACGACCCTGATGCAGCGCCTGCTGCACGTCAGCACGCCAGCAAACGAGTATTCTCAGGGGCAGGATCTCTTCAGCGCGGTACGACGTCATAACTGGGTGACGGCAGCAGACCGTAACACGCTGGTGGTGACCACGCCGAAGCTGACGCTGGTGCTGAACAGCAACGGGAACTATCAGACCTATAATCTGCAGGGTGAACGGCTGAAGGACCAGAAGCCGCAGCTGAGTCTGCTGCTGCAGGTTCTGACGGATGAGAAGCGTTTTATCGCTAACTGATTAATTATAAACCAGTTAGCGACAGATTCCCTTGCATTCGAAACGGAATCGAGTAGTATCTTTTTATGCGTCGGCACGTAGCGCAGCCTGGTAGCGCACCGTCATGGGGTGTCGGGGGTCGGAGGTTCAAATCCTCTCGTGCCGACCAAAAACATATTGAAAACCAGCCACTTATGGCTGGTTTTTTATTTCGCCTCGTCCGGTGTTTTACCCAGATAGATCAGAGTCGCCAGACAAATCACCGCTCCGGCGCAAAACGTATACGGTGCTCCAAAGGTTTCCCAGATTGCCCCGGCTCCCAGGCTGGCGATTAACAATCCCGCGCCGCTGACCAGGCTAAATATACCGAACGCCGTACCGCGCAGATCCGCAGGAGCCGTTTTCGCAACCATTGCCGCCAGTAGCCCCTGCGTCATCCCCATATGAACACCCCACAGCGCGACGCCTAACACAATGCCCGTCCAGTGGGTGCTAAGCGCCAGCACAATGTCTGCCCCAATCAGAACCACCAGCCCCCACTGCAGCAGCCGGGTGTGGCTCATCGTGTCGGACAACTTGCCAAACGGATATGCCGAGAGAAAATAAAGCAGATTCATGGCCACCATCACCAGCGGGATCAGCGCCAGCGGCACCCCCGTCTGCTGTGCGCGAAGCACGAGAAATGCTTCACTGAAACGCGCGAGCGTGAAGATGGCACCCAGGCCAATAACCCACCAGCAGCCTTTCCCGAGGCGCCTGAGGTTCTCTTTTTTGATGGGATTTGTTCGCTTATGTTCGACAGGGGTTTTCGGCTCATGCAGACCGAAAAAAAGCAGTGCAACGGCGAGGACGCCGGGGAACACCGCCACCCAAAAAATAGTGCGAAAATCACCATTCCACAGCAGCATTAAGCCGACGGCCAGCAGCGGCCCGAGAAATGCGCCGATAGTGTCCATCGACTGACGCAGACCAAAGGCCGCGCCGCGAAGTTCCGGCGGCGTAACGTCAGCGACCAGCGCATCACGCGGCGCCCCCCGGATCCCCTTCCCTACCCGGTCAATCAAGCGTGCCCCAAGAATCATGCCGGAGGAAGAGGCTATAGCGAACAACGGCTTACTCACCGCGCCAAGACCGTATCCCAGTACCGCCAGCCCTTTACGCTTGCCCAGGTAGTCACTGATTGCCCCGGAAAAAACTTTGATAAACAGCGCGGTGGCTTCAGCCAGGCCTTCAATCAAACCAATAAAAAGCACGCTGGCACCCAGCGTTGTGACCATAAACAACGGGAGCAGACTGTGAATGATCTCAGAGGAGATATCCATCAACATACTGACCCCACCCACAACCCAGACGCCTTTCGGGATCCGGCTGAGCGTTGCAAACCGGGATAACATTGAGCCTCTCCTGCTTTATGGCGAACAAGCTTATGCGGAACAGAATATCCTGGAAAAGAGAATAAAAATTATCAGGCATAAAAAAAGCCAGCCCGCAGGCTGGCTTCTTATAGCAGCTAAATGCTTAGTGCTTATCACGTCCGCCCAGGAAGAAAATGCCCAGCGGGATGGCCAGCAGAACGGTGAAGACAAGGCTGTAAACGAAGATCATCGCCGACTGCAGCACATACATGCTGGTAGTCCAGGCGGAGAGAGGAATGTTGTACTGTTCGATGACGCCAACAATGGTGGCCCGCCCGACGCACGCGGCAGCAATCATAAACACGACCAGCAGCGCCAGGAGGAACTTGCGGCCTTCAGGTGTTTTCAGTTTTGCACGAACCATCTCTCTTCCCTTTCACAGATGAATAACATAATAGAGGGTCTAAAATAACACGAACGCCCGCCACACTCCACATCAGTACAAACGCCTGCCAAAATGGATAACACCAGGTTTATTACACTGCACATAATGAAAATGTAAGTAAATCACACTAATCATTCATACGCGTTATGTTAGTCTGTGCAGGACCGTTTTGACATAAAGGAATGACAATGAAAAACGCACCTAAATTTGCCATCGCGCTTCTCGCCGCCGCGTGCGTCAGCACCAGCGCTTTCGCCAGCGACGCCCAAAAAGCGCAGCCGCTGGAAAAAGTTGCCCCCTATCCGCAAGCGGAAAAAGGCATGAAGCGTCAGGTGATTCAGCTGCCGGTTCAGCAGGACGAAGCGAATTACAAAGTGGAACTGTTAATTGGCAAGACGCTGGAAGTGGACTGCAATCAGCACCGTCTTGGCGGTCAGCTGGAAAGCAAAACCCTGGAAGGCTGGGGTTACGACTATTACGTCTTTGATAAAGTCACCTCTCCGGTTTCCACCATGATGGCCTGCCCTGACGGCAAGAAAGAGAAGAAATTTGTGACGGCCTATCTGGGCGACAACAGCCTGCTGCGCTACAACAGCAAGTTGCCGATCGTGGTGTATACACCTGAAAACGTGGAAGTGAAATATCGCGTCTGGAAGGCAGATGAGACTGTCGGTCAAGCCGTAGTACGTTGAATATAAGTCGGGTGGCGGCTTCGCCTTACCCGCCCCCTCTCCCACCGGGAGAGGGAGAAAACACTAAAAACGGTAACGAAT
This sequence comes from Enterobacter sp. ECC_219_Taxon_10, assembly GCF_058354905.1. NCBI lineage: Bacteria > Pseudomonadati > Pseudomonadota > Gammaproteobacteria > Enterobacterales > Enterobacteriaceae > Enterobacter > Enterobacter sp. ECC_219_Taxon_10. The sequence goes on from NZ_CM178005.1 coordinate 3,347,879, forward strand.
GTTACCGTTTTGCTTTTACCTTACAGCGCGATATCGGCAACCGGTTTGTTTTCCGGCTGAGGCTTCAGCTCCGCTTTTGGCGCAGCATCCGCAGCCTGCGGCTTCACGTACTGCAACTGCAATACGCGGCTGGTGTATTCCAGCTCCTGCTCCGTCGCATCCACGTTACCGTTCAGCTTCGTGCCGTACGATGGAATAATGGTTTTCAGCTTCGCCTGCCATTCCGGGCTGGCAACTTTGTCTTTAAACACTTTTTCCATCAGGTGCAGCATGATTGGCGCAGCGGTAGACGCACCCGGTGACGCGCCCAGCAACGCGGCAATCGTGCCATCCTTATCGCTCACCACTTCGGTACCCAGACGCAGTACGCCGCCCTCTTTCGGATCGCGCTTGATGATCTGGACACGCTGACCCGCCTGCCACAGACGCCAGTCTTCTTTCTTCGCCTGCGGATAGTACTCTTTCAGCGCCTCGAAGCGTTCGTCGTCAGAGAGCATCACCTGGCTGATCAGGTATTTTACCAGGTCGAAGTTATCCAGACCCACGTCCATCATCGGCTTGACGTTAGAGGTGGTGGTTGCGCTCAGCAGATCCCACAGGGAGCCGTTTTTCAGGAACTTGGTGGAGAAGGTCGCGAACGGTCCGAACAGCACCACGCGTTTACCGTCCAGCATACGGGTGTCAATGTGCGGTACGGACATCGGTGGCGCCCCTACGGAAGCCTGACCGTACACTTTTGCCAGATGACGATTCACCACTTCCGGGTTCTCGGATACCAGGAACTGGCCGCCGACCGGGAAGCCCGCGTAGTCGTCAGCTTCAGGAATACCGGACTCCTGCAGCAACTTCAGCGCCGCGCCGCCCGCACCGATGAAGACAAATTTGGCCTTAATGACGTGCTCGGCTTCATTGTTTTTCAGATCGGCAACCGTCACGCTCCAGCTGTTGTCCGCATTGCGCTTAAAGCCGCGCACTTCGGTGCTGAGCTGCAGGTTGAAGTTCTCTTTTTTCTTCAGGGACGCCACCAGCTGACGGGTAATTTCACCGTAGTTCACGTCGGTCCCGATTTCGGTACGGGTCGCCGCCACTTTTTGGTTTGGATCGCGACCTTCCATGACCAGCGGGGCCCACTCTTTGATCTGCGCGTGGTCTTCGGAGTATTTCATCCCGCGGAACAGGGTGCTCTGCTGCAGCGCAGCGTAACGCGCGCGCAGGAAATTCACGTTCTGCTCGCCCCACACAAAGCTCATGTGCGGTACGGTGTTGATGAAGGAGTGCGGGTCGTGCATCACGCCGCTGTTGACCTGGTGAGACCAGAACTGACGCGAGATCTGGAATGCTTCGTTGATCTCTACCGCCTTCTCGATACTAATGGAACCGTCCTTTTTCTGCGGCGTATAGTTCAGTTCCATGAGTGCCGAATGCCCGGTACCGGCGTTATTCCAACCGTTCGAACTCTCCTGCGCCACGCCATCGAGACGCTCGACCATGGTCATGGACCAGTCCGGCTGCAGTTCCTGCAGATAGGTTCCCAGCGTGGCGCTCATGATACCGCCACCAATTAAAAGGACGTCCGTTTCCTGCTCTTTTGGTGCGTCTGCTTTCGCTGCCATCGAGACGGCGCTGAGCCCAACGGCCAGAGAAAAGAGCATGGCAGTCATTTTTTTCATAATTTATGCCTTAGTTTAAAAGTGCTTGATGCGTGGAAAGTGCAGGTGAAAAAAGCTGCGTGGGCACGGTAACAACTTTTAAATATTGTTTAAAGGTTACGAAATTATTGTAATTGTGAAATTTAATGATGGATTGTTTGTAGGGGATTGCGGGGCGCAGCTGGCAATAGGGGGAATTTATGGCTACTATGCTGCACTTTGTGATCGCGCGCACGGAAGCCTGCCCTAACCAGCGAACTGTTATGTCCTTACCCCATTCTGCTGTATCCCCCGAAGACCGCGTAGCCAACGTACTGCGTTCCCCTAAGCAGCTGACGCGTGAAACGCTGGCGGGCGTTATTACCGCCCTGGCCCTGATCCCGGAAGTGATCTCTTTTTCCGTAGTCGCAGGCGTTGACCCAAAAGTCAGCCTGATCGCCTCCGTAGTGCTGTGCCTTGTTCTCTCCGTGTTGGGAGGTCGTCCGGCGATGGTCACGGCAGCCGCCGGTTCCGTAGCGCTGGTCATTGGCCCAATGGTGCATCAGCACGGCGTACAGTACATTCTTCCCGCCGTGCTGATGGCTGGTGTGATACAAATTCTGTTCGGCGTGCTGGGCATGGCAAGACTCATGCGCTTTATTCCCCAGTCGGTCATGACGGGGTTTGTTAACGCCCTGGGGATTCTGATCTTCTTCGCTCAGGTGCCGCATTTCTGGAGCCGAAGCCCGCTGATTGTGGGCCTTTTCGTGCTGACGCTGCTGATCGTGCTGTGGGTGCCGCGCTATATCAAAAGCATCCCTTCCCCGCTGATTGCGATCGTGCTGTTAACCTTGTTCACCGTTTCAACCGGCCAGGTCCTGCCGACCGTGGGCGATGAAGGCTCCATGAGCGGTGGTTTGCCGGGGTTTACCGAGCTGCTGGTACCGCTTAACGTACAGACGCTGAGCATCATCTGGCCGTGCGCCTTGAGTATTGCCTTCGTCGGTCTGCTGGAATCCCTGCTGACGGCAAAGCTGGTGGATGAACTGACCGTAACGCCATCGAGCAAACGCCGTGAGAGCATCGGGCTGGGCGTCGGCAATATTCTGGCCGGTTTTTACGGCGGCATTGCGGGCTGCGCGATGATCGGACAAACCATCGTTAACGTGGAGATGGGGAAAGGGCGAAGCCGTATTTCAACCCTTGCGGCGGGCATCGTGCTGCTGATCCTGGTGACGGCACTCAGTGAAGTCATGGCGAAAATCCCGATGGCGGTGCTGGCGGGGATTATGGCGATCGTCGCCGTCAAAACCTTCAGCTGGCACAGCCTTCAGCCCGCCACGATAAAAAATGCCCCGATTGCCGAAACGGTGGTGATGCTGGTGACCGTTGCCGCAACGGTTTTAACTGGCAACCTGGCGATTGGCGTACTGGGCGGGATTATCGTCATGGCACTGATCCCCGCCCGGATTAAGCGTCGGGTTAAAGCAGAAAAACCGTTGCCAGCCCAAGAAAAATAAAGAAACCGCCGGTATCGGTGATGGCGGTGATCATCACGCTCGACCCCACCGCGGGGTCGCGCCCCAGTTTGGTCATCGTCAGCGGGATAATAACGCCCATCATCGATGCCACCAGTAAATTCAGCACCATCGCCAGCATCATCACCCCGCCTAAGGCCATATCGTCATACAGCCACCAGGTGATGCCGCCCATAATGCCGCCCCACACCAGGCCGTTGATCAGCGCCACGCCCATCTCCCTGAAGATCAGAAAGGCAAAATTACCGGGCTGAATATTTTCCAGCGCCAGCGCGCGGACGATCATGGTGATGGTCTGGTTTCCGGTGTTGCCGCCAATCCCGGCCACAATCGGCATCAGCGAGGCCAGCGCCACCAGCTGCGAAATGGTGTGTTCAAAGCCGTCAATCACGCGGGAGGCGATAAAGGCGGTACACAGGTTAATAGCCAGCCACGCCCAGCGGGTTTTTACCGCCTTGCCGACGGAGGCATGGACGTCATCTTCGGCGCTGATCCCCCCGAGCGCGCGCAGGTCGTTGTCGGTTTCTTCGTAGACCACATCAACGATCTCATCAATGGTCAGACGCCCCATCAGCTTGCCGACGGAGTCTACGACCGCCGCACTCACAAGGTCATCACGTTCAAAGGTACGCGCCGCTTTTTCCGCGTCGTCTTCCGGGGAGAAGACCATCGGCTCGTTTTCCATCACCTCGCTCACCTTCCGCTGGGTGCTGTTGAGCAGGATGGTTTTCAGCTCCAGCTCGCCGAGCAGGGTTTTGTCCCGCGAGGTAACAAACAGTTTATCGGTGTTATCCGGCATCCTGCCCAGGCGGCGCAGGTAGCGCTGCACGGTACCCAGCGTGACGTCCGGACGTACCGTGATAACGCCAAACTCCATAATCGCGCCAACGCTGTTTTTCTCGTAGTGCATCACCTGGCGCACGCGCGCGCGTTCATCGGCGGGCAGAGACGCCAGCAGGCGACCGGTCAGGTTACGCGGCAGGTGCTGTACAAGGTAAATCTGCTCGTCGATATCCAGGGTTTGCAGGGCGTCGAGGATGTCCCGGTCGCTCATCTCGTCGATCAGGTCGTCCCAGACGTTTTCCGAGGCTTCAAGCAGGACCTGGCCGCGCTCGTGATCCTGCACCAGGCGCCAGAGGGCGTGACGCTCTTCCGAAGGAAGCGCTTCCAGGGTATCCGCCAGATCCGGCGGCGGTAAATGAGCAACCAGCGCACCTACCTCAGCAATATCGTCGGCCAGTGTGCCGACATCATATTGCTCAGCCAGGGTCAGTTTGCCTAATAGCGTAGAAGTGACCGCTTTATCGGTCGTGAGAAGCCAGATGAGTCGCGCACGCTCCTGGTCACGCTGCCTGGCGCTGTTTTTCTTTAATACCGACATCAATCATAAATCCATTAAATGAGTTGGGGTTAAGCATAGCGCGGGGATATGTAAATAAGAATAAACAACGGGGCGAGGTGGAGAAAAAAGCTTCATTAGAGCCACGATCTATCCCCTCTCCCTGTGGGAGAGGGTTAGGGTGAGGGCATCAGGCCGTACGCGCCACCGCGTCACGCGAGGCCGCATCGCGCTCTTCACCAGTCAGCTCGCTCAGCTTGCCGTCACGCATCTCCAGAAGACGGTCGGCATGAATGAAGTAGTGATCGTCGTGGCTGATGGCGAAAATGGTCTTGCCCATCTCCTGCATCAGCGGCAGCAGCACCTGATAAAACTCGCGGCGGAAGTGCGGATCCTGATCCGCCGCCCACTCATCCAGCAGGATGATGTCACGCTCTTCCGCCAGCGCCAGCAGCAGCGCCACGCGCTTCTTCTGCCCCTTGGAGAGCTTGAGGTTGAGGATTTTTCCGTCCTGAAGCTCCAGCTTGTGCGCCATCTGCAGCTGCGTCAGCCATTTTTCAACCAGCGCCGGATTGGCCTGCTGTCCTTCCGGCCCCAGCAACTGGTCAAACAGCCAGACATCGGTGAACACCGCCGAGAAAAGCTTGCGGTAATCCTCGGGCTTCTCTGCACTCAGCGCCTTACCGTCCAGCAGGATTTCGCCCGACTGCGGCTGGTAAAGTCCGGTGAGCAACATCGCCAGCGTGGATTTTCCGCTGCCGTTGCCGCCGATGAGGAACAGCAGTTCACCGCGGTGAATCGTCAGGTTGACTGGCCCCACGGAGAAGGCGTTGTCCTGATAGCGGAACATCACGTCGCGCAGCTCCAGGGTCTGCCAGTTCGGGAATGCCTGCGGGCGCGGGAATTCAGCTTTGAACGGCGCGAGATCGAATTTTTTGAGCTTATTAAACGCCACCTGCGCGCTGAGTAACGTAGGCAGTGCGCCAACGGCCGAGAGCAGCGGCGTACGTAAAAACAGCAGCGTCAGCGAGTAGGTCGCCGCCACGTTGGTATCCGCCCAGCCCAGGCTGTTCGCCATCCAGAACACCAGGCCAATGGCGCCCAGCATCATAATGTTGGACCAGTTCACGGCGCTCAGGTGGAAGGTATCGGCGCGAATGATGTGGTGCCGGTATTCGCGCGCGTCCGGAATATAAAGATGATTGAAAATATGCTCGGCGCGCTCGCGGTTGAGAGTCAGCTCTTTGCGCCCTTCCAGCACCGTCTGATAATCGTTATAGAGCTTATCTTCCGTTTCGCGCAGAACCGCCATGTGCTTATAGACGCGCGACACCAGCATAAAGCCGCCCCAGATGGTGATGGCAATCCACAGGGCGGTCACCGCCAGCATTTTAGTGGAGAGCCAGGCGAGATAGGCGGCAGAGCCAAAGGTCAGGATGATCCCCTGCACCAGCTCCGGCAGGCGGACAAACGCGATGGTAATGGCGCGCACGTCGCTGGTCAGCCCTGCCAGCAGGGAGGCGCTACCGAGCTGCTCCACGCGCTCAACCTGCGTGTCGAGGATCCGCTTGATGAACTCGCTGCGCAGGCGGAAAACGAAATGGTGCCCAAGCGCGGTCAGCGCCAGCTGAGAACCAAGCGTAACCGCCATCAACAGCAGCAGCAGGCCGAGAAACTCTGGCAGTACCGAGAGTGAGGTATCAACCATTTCGATCAGCCGCACGTTTATAAACGCGATCAGGCCAATACCCAGCGCGGCGCTGGCAAGGCTTAACGCCATTACGGCAATGAAGGGCCAGCGGTACTGACGCCAGACAAGAAGAAGTAGTTGCATGCAGGCAATCCGGACAATAAAAATCAGCCAGCAGTGTAAACTGCCCTGCGCGGACATCAAGAATAATTCTTATTTTTGTTTGCTAAAGCCCGCCTGACGGAAAGTCAGATTATAGCGGTACTCGCCAGTAAGGGGATGAACCCCGGGCTTCAGGGGCTGAATGCCGTGATAGTACAGCCTCGACTCCCTGCCCCATACCACCACGTCACCATGTTCCAGCATGATGCGCTTGAGCGGATCGTTGCGGCGTAGACCGCCAAACTGGAAGACGGCGGGCAGCCCCAGCGATACCGAGACGATAGGCGCACGCAGATCGGGTTCATCTTTGTCCTGATGCAGGGAGAGCTTCGCGCCGATGGCGTAGCGGTTAATCAGGCAAGCATCCGGCCGAAAGTCAGGATAATCCGCTGCAACGGCAGCTTCGTGGCAGAGAGTCTGAAAAACTGCAGGCATCGGCGGCCACGGCTGGCCGGTGGCGGGATCGTTGGGGGCATAGAGATAGCCCCGCGCGTTCGTCGCCCACCCCAGTTCCCCGCAGTTGGCCATGGCCACCGACATGGTGTAGCCGCCCGGCGTTACCATATGGCGAAACGGTGAAACGGCCGTCACCTCTTCTATGCCGGCAAGCAATGCCTGTGCGCGGGAGAGTGCGAAGCGGCGCAGGATCGTCGCTCCCGGCGCAAGCGGCTCCTGCCAGGGTTCAGCATCCGTAAAAAGATCGAGCATTATCCCTCCCGGCGTTTTGCCTCACGTTTCAGTAATAGCGCTTTTCGCGCCGCACCCCAGCGATAGCCCGACAGCGCGCCGTCGTTACGAACCACGCGATGACAGGGGATCACAATCGCCAGCCTGTTTGCCGCGCAGGCACCGGCGACGGCACGCACCGCATTGGGCTGGCCAATCGCCTGCGCCACCTGCTGATAGCTGGCCATTTCCCCGCTGGGGATGTCCCGCAGAGCCTGCCATACCCGCTGCTGGAACGCGGTTCCGCGTATATCCAGCGGCAGGGTCAGCGGCACCGCGCGGTTATCAATACTGGCAATGACCTGACGGAGACGCTGAGCGAAGGCATCTTCACGTGGAGCAGGCTCAGCGTTTGGAAACAGCGTCGCCAGCTCTTGGGCTAATTCGGTATCGCTGTCGCCCAGCAGTATCGCGCAAATCCCCCGCTCGCTTTCAGCGACCAGACAGCGTCCTAATGAACAGTCGTCGATGGCGTACTGCACCGGTACCTCACCTTTGCGGTACTGTTTCGCCGTCATTCCCAGCGCGTCGTTGGCTTTGCGGTAATAGCTGCTGCTGTCGGGAAAACCTGCCGCCAGCACGGCATCGGTAATTTTGTTTCCCTGCGCAAGCGCCGTGCGCAGACGCTGCCCCCGCGCCGCCTGCTGCCAGGCTTTTGGCGTCATCCCGGTAATGGACTTAAACAGCCGGTGGAAATGGAAAGGACTCATGGCGACCTGCTGCGCCAGACCTTCAAGCGTCAGCGCGGGATCCTGCTCCAGAAGGCGACAGGCATGCTCCACTTTCGCCAGCTTCTGCTGCTGCGGATCGCGTTTGTCCGGCATACAGCGCTTGCACGGACGAAACCCTGCCTGAATGGCATGCTGGACATCAGGATAAAAGCAGACATTTTTACGCAACGCGTGACGGGCACGGCAGGACGGGCGGCAGAAAATCCCCGTCGTCTGCACGGCAAAAACAAACCGATCGTCAGCGCGCGGATCGCGAGCCAGAACGGCCTGCCAGCGATCCTCATCGTTCATGTAGGTTGGATTTTTCATCATCAGCTCCTCTTACAAGCATACCTTTAGCGTGCCCGAGTGCCAGTGATAAAAAACCCGCAACCTTGCTTTTTAATTTTTGTCGCTCACCAGGAAGCTGTTGAACTGCGGCGAGCTCCAGGTTTTGAATCCGTCGCCTTCTTTAGTGATCATGTAAACTGCAAGCCCTTCCTGACGAACCACCTCTTTAGCTTTTTCCGGGCCGAGAACCATCAGGCCGGTATCCCAGGCATCGGCTTCCAGCGCAGTCGGTGCAATCACGGTCACCGAGACCAGGTTATGCGTGATGGGACGTCCGGTCTGAGGGTCAATCACGTGCGAAATACGCTTCCCGTCGAGTTCGTAATAGTTACGGTAGCTCCCGGAAGTGCTGATGCCGTGTCCGTTGATATCCACAATGGCCTGTACGGCGTTTTGCCGATCGGTCGGTTTTTGAATCGCCACGCGCCACGGTTTACCGCTGGCGTTCATGCCCCGGCTAACTAACGCGCCGCCCACGGAGACCAGGTAGCGCGAAATCCCTTCCTGCATCATCAGCGCGGCAAGGTGATCCGCCGCGTAGCCTTCCCCTACCGTCGACAGATCGACAAACAGATCGGGAATATCCTTTTGCAGATACTGCTGACCGTACTGGTTGATGACCGTCAGATGCTGTAGCCCTGTCCGGGCGCGGGCATCATCAATAGCCGCACTGTCCGGCGTGGTCACCGGCTGTTTGTTGGGACCAAACCCCCAGAGATTCACCAGGGGACCGACGGTGACGTCCATCGCGCCGTTGGTTTTGTATCCTACGCGCATCGATTCAGTGACGATATCGGCCATCGCTTCGCTCACCGGCCACAGGGAGGTACTGGTGGAGAGATTGAAGCGCATCAGCGCCGAGTCATTTTTATAGGTTGAGAGCAGCTGATCGTCGGCATCCAGCTGAGACTGGATTTTGCCGCGAAGTTCATCAGCGCGCGTTTTGTCCAGGCCCATCACGCTGACGCGCCAGAAGGTGCCCATCGTTTTGCCTTCAAGCACCGTCGCGGCGGGTGCATCGGTTTTCGCCACGGGCGCGGGTTCATCACACGCAGTCAGGAAAAAAAGCATAGCCAGAAAGCTGGCGCGTAAAAAAGTCATGTCCATTCATTATTATCCTCATGCCAGGGCGGCAAGAGTACACCAAAACGGTTGCATTGTGAGGCCCAAAAAAAGCACAAAAAAGGGGCCATCAGGCCCCTTAAGTTACACGATGACGCGATTAGAACTGGTAAACCAGACCCAGCGCGACGATATCATCAGTACCGATGCCGGCCTGACGGGTGAACTCATTTTCATCAACAAGGTTGATTTTGTAATCCACGTAGGTGGACATGTTTTTGTTGAAGTAGTAAGTCGCACCTACATCAACATATTTCAGCAGATCCTGATCGCCGTAACCTTCGATGTCTTTACCTTTGGACTGCAGGTAAGCCACGGATGGACGCAGACCAAAGTCGAACTGGTACTGAGCAACCACTTCGAAGTTCTGCGCTTTGTTAGCAAAGCCGTAAGCGGTAGTCGGGCTGTCGCCGTTAGAGGTACCGAAGCGGGTTGCATTGTAGGTCTGTGAGTACTGCGCTGCCAGGTAGATGTTGTTGGCATCGTATTTCAGGCCGCCAGAATAGACTTCTGCGTGATCGCCGTTACCGTAAACGCCCGGTGCGTTCTGGTCAGCGGTACGTTTGGAGGAGGACATCGCACCACCCACGCTGAAGCCTTCGCCCAGGTTATAGGTTACGGAAGCACCGTAGCCGTCGCCGTTCTGTTTCAGCAGGCTGCGTCCACCGACGTTTTCACCGCTTACGCTGCCGTTTTTACCCTGGTACTGCAGCGCAAAGTTCAGGCCGTCAACCAGACCGAAGAAGTCCTGGTTACGATAGGTCGCCACGCCGTTTGCACGAGACTGCAGGAAGTTGTCTGAGCCGTAGGTATCGCCGCCAAATTCTGGCAGAACGTCAGTCCAGGAAGTTACGTCGTAGATCACGCCGTAGTTACGACCGTAATCGAAAGAACCCGCTTCAGCGAATTTCAGACCGGCAAACGCCACACGCGTCCAGGACTGGTTGTCACTTTCCGTCGTGTTACCCTGGATCTGGTATTCCCACTGGCCGTAACCGGTCAGCTGATCGTTAACCTGAGTTTCGCCTTTGAAGCCAAGACGCATGTAGGTCTGGTCGCCGTCAGCACTCTTGTCGTCAGAGAAATAGTGCAGACCATCAACTTTGCCGTACAGATCTAATTTGTTGCCATCTTTGTTATAAATTTCGGCCGCATTTGCTGCGCCTGCTACCAGCAGTGCTGGTACCAGGAGGGACAGTACTTTAACTTTCATTTTATTAACCCTCTGTTATATGCCTTATAATTGCCACTGCTTACTGGTTAACCCTCATTAACCAGTCGGCAATTTCATTCTCCGCAAAATTACAGAATAATCCAATGCGAATATGATACGAAAACTTTGAAGATGTTTCATTCATCTATCAACATGTTTCAAGATGTAAATGAAAAGGAACTTTTACAAAGCACAAAAAGCTTAGAAATTTAGCACTTATAATCAAAAAGAAAAATCAACCTAACTAAATCAATAAGTTAAAATAAAAAACGTTACCGCACTGAATGACAAAACAAGATCGACTCCAATCTCTAAAATAACTCTCGCTATCATCATTAACTTTATTTATTACCGTCATTCAGCTTTGAATGTCTGTTTATCCCTAATTCAACCGGATGCTTCGCATTCGGTTTTTTTTTACCCTTCTTTACGTAACTTTTCTTTTTTTTGTGCTACCGCAGCGAAATTGTAACGACTATTAACTAAATTCTCGCCCACCTCCGCGCAGAATGCGAAAATTTGAACAAAACTTAATTTCTTGTTAATTCGTGCTATTTAATGCGCGAAAGCATTTTGTATTTGTACACGCATCATCGGCTTGTACACATTTAACACACACTTCATCTCCTGTACGGGCCATCGAAAAAGTCGCCTGTTCCAGGACAGTGGCGCTGGAAATTCAGTTATTACCCTTTATACTGCCCTATCGCCACAGAGCACGACCATCACGGGTTAAAGATATCAATGAGTCAGACTGAAACTACCGCCCCGAGCAAATTCTCCCTCCTTCCCGGGAGCATCACCCGTTTCTTTCTTCTTTTGATCGTTGTGCTGTTAGTCACAATGGGCGTGATGGTGCAGAGCGCGGTTAACGCCTGGCTGAAGGATAAGAGCTATCAGGTGGTTGATATTACTCATGCCGTTCACAAGCGCATTGATACCTGGCGCTACGCCACCTGGCAGATTTACGATAACATTGCCGCGGCGCCTGCCAGTTCGTCCGGGGATGGACTTCAGGAAACGCGGCTGAAGCAGGACGTCTACTACCTCGAAAAACCGCAGCGTAAGACTGAAGCGCTTATCTTTGGCTCTCACGACAGCGCGACCCTTGAGATGACGCAGCGTATTTCGACCTACCTGGATACCCTCTGGGGCGCAGAAACGGTACCGTGGTCGATGTACTATCTGAACGGTCAGGATAACAGCATGATCCTGATCTCGACGCTGCCGTTGAAAGATCTCTCTTCCGGATTTAAAGAGACGACGGTCGGCAGCATTGTCGACTCCCGCCGGGCAGAAATGCTGCAGCAGGCCAACGCCCTTGATGAACGTGAGAGCTTCTCATCGCTGCGCCGGCTGGCATGGCAGAATGGTCACTATTTTACCCTGCGTACCACCTTTAACCAGCCGGGACATCTGGCGACAGTCGTGGCCTTTGATTTACCCATTAATGATTTGATCCCGCCGGATATGCCGCTCGACAGCTTCCGTCTGGAGCCCGACAGCAGCACCCAGAACATGCGTGCGGCGTCTGACAAAGAGGCCGCAGAGAGCGTCACAATCTCCTTTAACGGCTCGAAAATTGAAATTGGCTCGTCGCTGAACTCAACAGGCATGCGTCTGGTGTGGCAGGTACCGTTTGGCACGCTGCTGCTCGACACCCTGCAAAATATTCTGCTACCTCTGCTGCTGAATATCGGCCTGCTGGCGCTGGCGCTGTTCGGCTACAGTACCTTCCGCTTCCAGCCTGGGCGCCAGAGCGACGCGTCTGCGGTCTCGGCGGGCAATACCAATGAGCTACGCGTGTTGCGCGCGCTCAATGAAGAGATTATTTCCGTGCTGCCGCTTGGGGTGTTAGTTCACGATCAGGAAGCGAATCGCACGGTAATGAGCAATAAAATTGCCGACCATCTGCTGCCGCACCTTAACCTGCAGAACATCACCACCATGGCGGATCAGCACCAGGGAGTCATTCAGGCCACCATAAACAATGAACTGTACGAGATCCGTCAGTTCCGCAGCCAGGTAGCCCCGCGCACGCAAATCTTCATCATCCGCGATCAGGATCGCGAAGTGCTGGTGAATAAAAAGCTCAAGCAGGCGCAAAGGCTGTATGAGAAGAACCAGCAGGGGCGCGCAGCATTTATGCAGAACATTGGCGATGCCTTCAAGCAGCCGTTAAAAACGCTGGCGACCCAGGCGGCGGCGTTAAACACGTCTGAAAGCCACCAGCTCGCCTGCCAGGCCGACTCGCTGGTCCGCATGGTGGATGAGATCCAGCTGGCGAACATGCTGGAGAATGATTTCTGGAAAGGCACTCCTTCTCTCTTCTCCATTCAGGATTTGATCGATGAAGTGGTTCCGGAAGTCCTGCCCGTCATTAAGCGCAAAGGGCTGCAGCTACTGATCAACAACCATTTACCCGCCAATGACGAACGTCACGGCGACCGCGAGGCGCTGCGTCGTATTCTGCTGATGATTATTCAGTACGCCGTGACCACCACGCAGATTGGCAAGATAACCCTTGAAGTGAGCACCGACGAGTCGGCGGAAGATCGCCTGACGTTCCGTATCCTGGACACCGGGGAAGGCGTCACGGCGAGTGAAATTGATAATCTGCACTTCCCGTTCCTGAATGACACGCAAAGCGATCATTACGGCAAGGCGAACGCCCTGACCTTCTGGCTGTGCGATCAACTGGCGCGTAAGCTCGGCGGCCATCTGAATATCAAAGCCCGTGAATCACTGGGTACGCGTTACTCTCTGCACGTGAAAATGGCCGCCAATCCGCAGGAAGAAGATGAAGAACGCCTACTGGATGATGTCGTGGTGATGGTGGATGTGACCTCAAACGAGATCCGCAATATTGTGGTTCGTCAGCTCGAAAACTGGGGCGCGGCCTGCATCACGCCGGATGAAAGGCTGGCAAGTCAAGAATTTGATCTGTTTTTAACTGATAATCCGTCTAATCTTACTGCCTCGGGCTTGCTTTTAAGCGATGATGAGTCAGGCGTGCGGAAAATCGGCCCTGGCCAGCTGCGCGTCAACTTTAATATAAGCAATGCGATGCAGGAAGCTGTACTACAACTAATAGAAGAGCAGCTGGCGCAGGAAGAGATAACGGAATCTCCGTTAGGCGGCAATGAAAATGCCGAGCTTCACGCCAGCGGATACTATTCCCTCTTTGTTGATACAGTACCAGATGATGTGAAGCGGTTGTATACTGAGTCCGCTGCGAATGATTTTGCAGCGCTGGCACAGACAGCACACCGGCTTAAAGGGGTGTTTGCCATGCTTAATCTGGTTCCCGGCAAGCAGTTATGTGAAACGCTGGAACATCTAATTCGTGAGAAAGATGCCTCTGGCATTGAAAAATACATCAGCGACATTGACGCCTACGTCAAAAGCTTGCTGTAGCAAGGTAGCCTTATACATGAACAATATGAACGTAATTATTGCCGATGACCATCCGATTGTACTGTTCGGTATTCGCAAATCACTTGAACAGATCGAGTGGGTGAATGTAGTCGGTGAATTTGAAGACTCTACAGCACTGATCAATAACCTCCCAAAGCTTGATGCACACGTGCTCATTACCGATCTCTCCATGCCTGGGGACAAATACGGAGATGGGATCACGCTCATCAAATATATTAAACGTCACTTCCCGGACATCTCGATCATTGTTCTGACCATGAACAACAACCCGGCGATCCTGAGCGCCGTGCTGGATCTGGACATCGAAGGGATTGTGCTGAAACAAGGCGCCCCGACCGATCTGCCAAAAGCGCTCGCTGCGCTGCAGAAAGGCAAGAAGTTCACGCCTGAGAGCGTTTCTCGTCTGCTGGAAAAAATCAGCGCGGGTGGCTACGGTGACAAACGTCTGTCGCCGAAAGAGAGTGAGGTTCTGCGCCTGTTCGCTGAAGGTTTCCTGGTGACCGAGATTGCCAAGAAGCTGAACCGCAGCATTAAAACCATCAGTAGCCAGAAGAAATCCGCAATGATGAAGCTGGGCGTGGACAACGATATTGCCCTGCTGAACTATCTCTCCTCCGTTACGCTGAGCGCATCGGATAAGGATTGATCCCTGACGGGTGTGCGGCCTGATGCCCTCTCCCACAGGAAGAGGGCGAAAAACGTAAAAGGCCCTTGCGGGCCTTTTTTATATTCTGGTTTTTCTCACGCGATCCGCGTAAATCGACAACGTCTGCTTCAGCACGTCCAGCGTGACCGGTTTCGACAGGCAGCTGTCCATGCCGGACTCCAGACAGCGCTGCTTCTCTTCCGCCAGCGCGTTCGCCGTTACGCCCACCACCGGCAGCGTCAGGCCAAGCTGTCGGATGCGCTGCGTCAGCCGGTAGCCGTCCATGTTAGGCATGTTGACGTCGCTCAGCACGATATCAATATGATTTTTACTCAGTACATTCAGCGCATCCACGCCGTCATTGGCGGTTTTGCACTGGTAGCCCAGCGATCCAAGCTGGTCAGCCAGCAGACGACGGTTAATCGGATGGTCATCCACCACAAGAATCATCATATCGTCATTCACTGACGCCAGACCTTCCGGTGACGGCAGCGCGCCTGCACCGTCGTTCTCTTCGAGCTCGACTTTGTAGATACGGGCCAGCAGGCTCAACAGCTCATGCGGCGTTGCGACGCTGTGAACCCATTCCCCCGGCGCCCGTTCAACCGGTATGCCAATGTGGCGGCGGCAGAAGAGCACCGTTCCTCTCCCCTGCCACGGCTGTTCAGGCATCTCGTCGGTGATGAGCACATCATCCACGTCCGGCATCTGGCCTTCATAGCGGCAGACCCTCACGCCGCTATGGGTGAGCAGCGCCGTCAGATAGTCATTCAGCGAGGCATTATTGACCGCCAGCCAGCAGCGCTTGTCGCTCAGCCCGTCAACTGCGGCTTTTGCCGGATACTGCGCCGAATAGAGCGGAATGCGGATGGTGAACTGGCTGCCCATGCCGGGCTCGGTATCCACGGAAATGTCACCGTCCATCATGCTGACGAGCTTCTCGCAAATCGCCAGCCCCAGACCGGTGCCCTGGAAGTTACGCTGCACGCCGGTGCCGACCTGGAAGAACGGGTCGAACAGACGTACCACCTCCTTGGCCGGAATACCCACCCCCGTGTCGCGCACGCGGATGCTCAGGTAATCCCCTGCCCTGCAAACGTGTAGCACTATGCAGCCGATATCGGTGAATTTGATGGCGTTGCTGAGCAGGTTAGAGATGACCTGCTGCAGACGCATCGGATCGCCGTGCAGCGTCAGCGGCACATCCGGTTCGATAAAGCAGTAGAGCCCCAGCTGTTTACGCACCACCAGTGGCAGATAGTTGGCGCTAATGTGGTTCATGACCTCACGCGGCGAAAACTCGCGCGGCTCGATTTTCAGCTGCTCAGACTCAATTTTAGAGAAGTCGAGAATATCGCTGATGATCTTCAGCAGCAGGCTGGAGGAGTTGTTCATCGCCGTTACCAGCCGGTCGACGCCTTTCGGCAACTCTTTCGTCTGCAGCAGATCGAGGTTACCGATAATCCCGTACAGCGGCGTACGCAGCTCGTGGCTTACGGTAGCCAGGAACATGGATTTCGACTGGCTGGCCTGCTCCGCGGCCTGCGCCATCTCCTGCAGCGACTCTTCCATCTTCACGCGCGCGGAGACATCCACCAGCACGCAAATCGCTACGTTTTCATTGCGATAGCGGGAATGGACAAAGCTTATCTGCAGGTTGGTGTGGGTGCTGGTGAGCACGTCGACAAAGTTCACCTGCTGCCCGCAGATGATCTGCGTCAGCCTTTGCCGGTCCTCGTGCGTCAGCATATTCAGGTAGTTGTGCGCCAGCTCGTTACTCAGGATGTTGGTCCCGTCCTGGGTACGCAGAATACAGATCCCCACCGGCGCGGAAGCGACAATTTTGCGGTTGAACTGCTCGTGCTCCTCCAGACGCTGTGCGTCACTTTCGGCGGGAATAAAGATTCTACGCTCATACATGCGCGCCAGCGTGAACAGCGCGCCCCCCACCAGCAGGTTCAGCAGAATCGCATTCATAATAAGAATACGTATCCGCTCGAGCACCATATCCACCGGCAGCGAGTAGACAATGCTCAGCGACGATGGCGGCAGGCTTTTTTTCAGCACCAGCTCGCGGAAGCCGGAGGTGTAGCCAAACCATGAGCGTTCCTGCATCCAGTGCGGATCGACGTTCAAACTTTTATCCGGCCCGGCGAGTGAGATCAGCTGATGCCCATTTTCATCCAGAATAGTCACGCCCATCGGCAGGCTGCCCGGCGTGAAGAAGTTTTCCATGCGAATGGTCTGCTCAATCCCCAGCAGCGCCTGCAGGCGATTGCCCAGATAAACCGGCGTCAGCGCGTAGAAATAGCCCACGCCCATACGCGGCCCCTGGCTAATCCAGAAGATGTTGTTCCCGCGCTCGTCCTGGGGCGCATTGCGATATTTGACAATACGCTCGTGCAGGCTTTTCAGCGCATCATCGCGCTCGACGGGCACATCGCGCAGGCCAAAGTCAGCCATGCAGAGATTTTCGCTGCCAATCAGGAATACGCGGTTGAGATCGTAGGCGGCAGAGAAGTTATCGCGCCAGTAGCGCATAAACCAGGCGAGGGATTCCAGCGACCCGCGCCAGGTATTGCTCATAGTGGAGCAATCGGAGTCCGGGAACAGCGGCTGGAAGTCCGGCACTTCGGTTTTGTCATTGCGCCCGCGAAGGGCAAGGATACCGTTTTCCGCCGTCAGTCGATTTTCGGCAATATACTTCAGCTCCTTCATCACGTCCGATGTTCGCTGAATGTAGCGCTGGGCCTGATCGGAGCTTAAATTAAACTCCTGGCGAATCTCTGCTTCTTTCTGATGCAGCGCATTGACGATGTAAAACACCGACAGCAAGACCACCAGCAGCCAAAGCAAGAGCGCCAGCGCCCGGAACAGATAGCGAGAAACTTTCAGCGTGGTACGAAAGGAGACGAGGTATTTCAAAGGGGCGAGGCTCCGCCGTCGGGGTCAAAAGAATGTGGTTAAGGTAGCGGTAAACGCGGCTTGTCGCAACGTTCACGTATCTGCAACTGCAAAAGAAAAGGGCCGGAATCCGGCCCTTTATGCGTCATGAGACGTTACTCGTCAGCGTCATCCGCTGCGTCATCGTCGGTCTCCGCTTCCGGTGCGATTTCGTCATCACCTTCCGCGACGCTGCCGTCAATAGAGTCGAGCTCTTCGTCGTCCACCGGCTCAGCAACGCGCTGCAGACCCACTACGTTTTCATCTTCCGCCGTACGGATGAGGATAACGCCCTGGGTGTTACGGCCCACCACGCTGATCTCGGACACGCGGGTACGCACCAGCGTACCGGCATCGGTGATCATCATGATCTGGTCGGCATCGTCCACCTGCACCGCGCCTACAACGGACCCGTTGCGTTCGGTGACCTTGATGGAAATAACGCCCTGCGTGCCGCGTGACTTGGTCGGATATTCGCTTTCCGCCGTACGTTTACCGTAGCCGTTCTGGGTGACGGTCAGGATTGCGCCTTCGCCACGTGGAACGATCAGGGAAACAACGGAATCTTCACCCGCCAGTTTAATACCGCGCACGCCGGTCGCCGTACGACCCATTGCACGCACGGCATTCTCTTTGAAGCGCACCACTTTACCGGCCGCAGAGAACAGCATCACTTCATCAGAACCGGAGGTCAGATCCACACCGATCAGCTCGTCGCCTTCGTTCAGGTTCACCGCAATAATACCGGCAGAACGTGGACGGCTGAATTCGGTCAGCGCGGTTTTCTTCACGGTACCGCTGGCGGTCGCCATAAAGACGTTCACGCCCTCTTCGTACTCGCGTACCGGCAGAATAGCGGTGATACGTTCGTTCGCTTCCAGCGGCAGCAGGTTGACGATTGGACGGCCACGCGCACCACGGCTCGCTTCCGGCAGCTGATAGACCTTCATCCAGTACAGACGGCCGCGGCTGGAGAAACAGAGGATCGTGTCGTGGGTGTTGGCCACCAGCAGGCGGTCAATAAAGTCTTCTTCTTTAATACGTGCCGCAGATTTGCCCTTACCGCCACGACGCTGTGCTTCGTAGTCGGTCAGCGGCTGGTACTTCACATAGCCCTGGTGAGACAGGGTGACCACCACGTCTTCGCGGTTGATCAGATCTTCAATGTTGATATCAGAGCTGTTCGCGGTGATTTCGGTGCGGCGCTCGTCGCCGAACTGATCGCGGACCAGCTCCAGCTCTTCGCGGATCACTTCCATCAGGCGCTCGGCGCTACCCAGGATGTGCAGCAGCTCAGCAATTTGCTCCAGCAGCTCTTTGTACTCGTCGAGCAGTTTTTCGTGCTCAAGGCCGGTCAGCTTCTGCAGGCGCAGATCCAGAATCGCCTGGGCCTGCTGTTCAGTCAGGTAGTACTGACCGTCACGCACGCCGAATTCAGGCTCCAGCCACTCAGGACGCGCGGCGTCATCGCCCGCACGTTCCAGCATCGCCGCCACGTTACCCAAATCCCACGGACGCGCAACCAGCGACGCTTTCGCTTCAGCCGGGGTTGGCGCACGACGGATCAGTTCGATGATCGGGTCGATGTTGGCCAGCGCAACCGCCAGCGCTTCAAGGATGTGTGCACGGTCGCGCGCTTTGCGCAGCTCGAAGATGGTACGACGGGTCACCACTTCACGGCGGTGACGCACGAACGCGCTCAGGATCTCTTTCAGGTTCATGATCTTCGGCTGACCATGGTGCAGCGCAACCATGTTGATACCGAAGGAGACCTGAAGCTGAGTCTGGGAGTAGAGGTTATTCAGCACAACCTCACCCACCGCGTCGCGCTTGATTTCAATCACGATGCGCATACCGTCTTTGTCAGACTCGTCACGCAGCGCGCTGATGCCTTCAACGCGTTTCTCTTTTACCAGCTCGGCGATTTTTTCAATCAGACGCGCTTTGTTCACCTGATACGGGATCTCGTGAACAATGATGGTTTCACGGCCGGTTTTCGCGTCCGCTTCCACTTCAGCACGGGCACGGATGTAAATCTTGCCGCGGCCGGTGCGGTACGCTTCTTCAATGCCGCGACGACCGTTAATGATCGCCGCCGTCGGGAAGTCCGGGCCCGGGATGTGTTCCATCAGCCCTTCAATGCTGATGTCTTCATCGTCGATATAGGCCAGGCAGCCGTTGATCACTTCCGTGATGTTGTGTGGCGGAATGTTGGTTGCCATACCGACGGCGATACCGGACGAGCCGTTCACCAGCAGGTTAGGGATCTTCGTTGGCATAACGTCAGGAATTTTTTCCGTGCCGTCGTAGTTATCAACGAAATCAACCGTCTCTTTTTCCAGGTCGGCCATCAGCTCATGGGCAATCTTCGCCAGACGGATTTCCGTATAACGCATTGCCGCGGCGGAGTCGCCGTCGATAGAACCAAAGTTACCCTGACCATCTACCAGCATGTAACGCAGCGAGAATGGCTGCGCCATACGGACGATAGTGTCGTACACCGCGGAATCACCATGAGGATGGTATTTACCGATTACGTCACCAACGACACGGGCAGATTTTTTGTAGGCTTTATTCCAGTCATTGCCCAATACGTTCATGGCGTATAGTACGCGACGGTGTACCGGCTTCAGGCCATCGCGGACGTCCGGCAGCGCACGGCCAACAATGACCGACATCGCATAGTCCAGATAGGAGCTCTTCAGCTCTTCCTCGATGTTAACCGGTGTAATTTCTCTCGCAAGGTCGCTCATCTAACCGCTATCCCTCTACTGTATCCCGGATTCAAAGGTCGCAAATTATAACACAGCCGCGGTGATACAGGTAAACCTATACGCTTTATTCACAGGGATTGCCTGATATACTCCCTTGTCTTGCTAAATAAGGAGTAAAAGCGCCCATGAATGCCGAAAAATCCCCGGTGGCACAAAACGTTGACCACGAAGAGATTGCCAAATTTGAAGCGGTGGCGTCCCGCTGGTGGGATCTCGAAGGTGAGTTCAAACCGCTGCATCGCATTAACCCGCTGCGTCTGGGCTATATCGCGGAGCGTTCCGGCGGTCTGTTCGGTAAGAAAGTGCTCGACGTCGGCTGCGGCGGCGGCATCCTGGCGGAGAGCATGGCGCGCGAAGGGGCCACCGTCACCGGCCTGGACATGGGCTTTGAGCCGCTGCAGGTTGCCCGTCTTCATGCGCTGGAGTCCGGTATACAGGTGGAATATGTGCAGGAAACTGTGGAAGCGCACGCGGCCAAACATGCCCACCAGTACGATGTGGTGACCTGCATGGAGATGCTGGAGCACGTTCCGGATCCGCAGTCCGTGGTAAACGCCTGTGCAAAACTGGTGAAACCGGGCGGCCAGGTCTTTTTCTCGACCATCAACCGCAACGGCAAAGCCTGGCTGATGGCCGTTGTCGGCGCGGAGTATGTGCTGCGCATGGTGCCGAAAGGCACGCACGACGTGAAGAAATTCATCAAGCCGGCCGAGCTGTTAAGCTGGGTTGACCAGACGTGGCTCAAAGAGCAGCACATCACCGGCCTGCACTACAATCCGCTGACCGATAAATTCAAGCTCGCACCGGGCGTGGATGTTAACTATATGTTGCACACAACCGCCAAAAACGACTAACGTCATTCGTTATTCTTATAAAGATTGCGCGACATCATGTTGCGCAATTCTGACCTCCCGTTGAAGAAATCAGCACTCGATCAAATTTTGAATTTTTTTTCTTAATTATTGACATGTCTTCCAGGCCTTACGGTACGAGGACTTACGCTTTTTTACCCTTTCACAACCTCAATTTAACGTCAAAATCAACCCTTGTGCTGAAAAGATTCGATACTAGAATATTCACCATATAGCGTTTTTCTTATCGCAAACCCCCTATATGTAGTATTTATCCACAGAGTTAGTCACAAGACGGATCTGTGGATAAGCGGGGGATATTTTTTATTTCACGGACAGGTAAAACCCACATGAATCAGAGTCTGCTGGTGACAAAGCGCGACGGTACTACCGAGCGTATCAATCTGGACAAAATCCATCGAGTTCTCGACTGGGCAGCAGAAGGACTGAACAACGTATCTATATCCCAGGTTGAACTGCGTTCCCACATTCAGTTCTACGACGGCATTAAAACGTCTGATATCCACGAAACGATCATTAAAGCAGCGGCAGACCTCATCTCCCGCGAAGCGCCGGATTATCAGTACCTCGCTGCACGTCTGGCGATTTTCCACCTGCGTAAAAAAGCTTACGGCCAGTTCGAGCCGCCGAAGCTTTACGATCACGTGGTGAAAATGGTCGAGCTGGGCAAATACGACACGCATCTGCTGGAAGACTATACGGAAGAAGAGTTCGAGCAGATGAACGGGTTTATCGATCACTGGCGCGACATGAACTTCTCCTACGCGGCGGTGAAGCAGCTCGAAGGCAAATACCTGGTTCAGAACCGTGTGACCGGCGAGATCTACGAAAGCGCCCAGTTCCTCTATATTCTGGTAGCCGCCTGCCTGTTCTCAAACTACCCGCGTGAGACCCGTCTGGACTACGTGAAGCGTTTCTACGATGCGGTATCCACGTTCAAGATTTCTCTGCCAACGCCAATCATGTCTGGCGTGCGCACCCCTACCCGTCAGTTCAGCTCCTGCGTGCTGATCGAGTGTGGTGACAGCCTGGATTCCATCAACGCCACCTCCAGCGCCATCGTGAAATACGTCTCCCAGCGTGCCGGTATCGGCATCAACGCCGGTCGCATCCGCGCGCTGGGCAGCCCGATTCGCGGCGGTGAAGCGTTCCACACCGGCTGTATCCCGTTCTACAAGCACTTCCAGACGGCAGTAAAATCCTGCTCTCAGGGCGGCGTGCGCGGCGGAGCAGCAACCCTGTTCTACCCAATGTGGCATCTGGAAGTGGAAAGCCTGCTGGTACTGAAAAACAACCGCGGCGTGGAAGGCAACCGCGTGCGTCACATGGACTACGGCGTGCAGATCAACAAGCTGATGTACACCCGCCTGCTGAAAGGCGAAGACATCACCCTGTTCAGCCCGTCCGACGTCCCGGGCCTGTACGATGCGTTCTTCGCCGATCAGGACGAGTTCGAGCGTCTGTACACCAAATATGAAAAAGACGACAGCATCCGCAAACAGCGCCTGAAGGCGGTAGACCTGTTCTCCCTGATGATGCAGGAACGTGCCTCTACCGGCCGTATCTACATCCAGAACGTTGACCACTGCAACACCCACAGCCCGTTTGATCCGGTGGTAGCGCCAGTGCGCCAGTCTAACCTGTGCCTGGAGATCGCCCTGCCGACCAAACCGCTGGAAGACGTGAACGACGAAAATGGCGAAATCGCCCTGTGTACGCTGTCCGCGTTCAACCTGGGCGCGATTAACAGCCTGGACGAGCTGGAAGAGCTGGCCGTGCTGGCGGTTCGCGCGCTGGATGCCCTGCTGGACTACCAGGATTACCCAATCCCGGCCGCTAAACGCGGTGCGATGGGTCGTCGTACCCTGGGTATCGGCGTGATCAACTTCGCCTACTGGCTGGCGAAAAACGGCAAGCGTTACTCCGACGGCAGCGCCAACAACCTGACGCACCAGACGTTCGAAGCGATTCAGTACTACCTGATGAAAGCCTCTAACGAGCTGGCGAAAGAGCAAGGCGCGTGCCCGTGGTTCAACGAAACCACCTACGCAAAAGGTATTCTGCCGATCGACACCTACAAGAAAGACCTGGATGCGATTGTCAGCGAGCCGCTGCACCTCGACTGGGAAGGCCTGCGCGAATCCATCAAAACGCACGGCCTGCGTAACTCCACGCTCTCTGCCCTGATGCCGTCCGAGACCTCTTCGCAGATCTCCAACGCCACCAACGGTATTGAGCCGCCGCGCGGTCACGTCAGCATTAAAGCGTCGAAAGACGGCGTGCTGCGTCAGGTGGTGCCGGATTACGAAACGCTGGGCAACAACTACGAGCTGCTGTGGGAGATGCCAAACAACGACGGCTACCTGCAGCTGGTGGGTATCATGCAGAAGTTTATCGACCAGTCGATCTCTGCCAACACCAACTACGACCCGACGCGCTTCCCGTCCGGTAAGGTGCCGATGCAGCAGCTGTTGAAAGACCTGTTGACCGCCTATAAATTCGGCGTGAAAACCCTGTACTATCACAACACCCGTGACGGTGCAGAAGACGCCCAGGATGACCTGGTACCGTCAATTCAGGACGATGGCTGCGAAAGCGGCGCATGTAAGATCTAATGAAGGGCGGGGATATCCCCGCCTTTATTTCGTAAGACAGGACACACTCATGGCATATACCACCTTTTCACAGACGAAAAACGACCAGCTCAAAGAGCCGATGTTCTTCGGCCAGCCGGTCAACGTGGCACGCTACGATCAGCAAAAATATGACATCTTCGAAAAGCTGATTGAAAAGCAACTCTCCTTCTTCTGGCGTCCGGAAGAAGTGGACGTTTCCCGCGACCGTATTGATTACCAGTCGCTGCCGGATCACGAAAAGCATATCTTCATCAGCAACCTGAAGTACCAGACGCTGCTGGACTCCATTCAGGGTCGTAGCCCGAACGTGGCGCTGCTGCCGCTGATCTCCATTCCCGAGCTGGAAACCTGGGTGGAAACCTGGGCGTTTTCCGAGACGATCCACTCCCGCTCTTACACCCACATCATCCGCAACATCGTGAACGATCCGGCGGTGGTGTTTGACGATATCGTCACCAACGAGCAGATCCAGAAGCGCGCGGAAGGCATTGCCCACTACTACGACGAACTGATCGAGATGACCAGCTACTGGCATCTGCTGGGTGAAGGCACCCACAGCGTGAACGGTAAAACCATTACCGTGAACCTGCGCGCGCTGAAAAAGCAGCTGTACCTGTGCCTGATGAGCGTCAACGCGCTGGAAGCGATCCGCTTCTACGTGAGCTTCGCCTGCTCCTTCGCCTTTGCCGAGCGCAAGCTGATGGAAGGCAACGCCAAAATCATCCGTCTCATTGCCCGTGATGAAGCCCTGCACCTGACCGGCACCCAGCACATGCTGAACCTGCTGCGCAGCGGTACGGACGACCCGGAGATGGCGGAAATCGCCGAAGAGTGCAAGCAGGAGTGCTATGACCTGTTCGTGCTGGCGGCCCAGCAGGAGAAAGAGTGGGCAGACTACCTGTTCCGCGACGGCTCCATGATTGGCCTGAACAAAGACATCCTGTGCCAGTACGTTGAGTACATCACCAACATCCGCATGCAGGCGGTTGGGCTGGATCTGCCGTTCCAGACGCGCTCTAACCCTATCCCGTGGATCAACACCTGGCTGGTGTCCGATAACGTGCAAGTCGCTCCGCAGGAAGTGGAAGTGAGCTCTTATCTGGTCGGTCAGATTGATTCTGAAGTCAACACCGACGACCTGAGTGATTTCCAGCTCTGATGAGCCGCGTAACGCTGAGCCTTTCTGGCACCGAAGTGCTGTGCCAGGAAGAGCATCCTTCCCTGCTGGTGGCGCTTGAAGCGCATCAGGTGGAGGTAGAGTACCAGTGTCGTGAAGGCTATTGCGGTTCCTGCCGCTGCCGTCTGGTCGCAGGCCAGGTGGACTGGCTGACCGAGCCGCTGGCCTTTATCAGTGAAGGAGAAATTTTGCCCTGCTGCTGCCGGGCAAAAGGCGATATTGAGATCGAGATGTGATGTTGTCCTTATCCCCTCTCCCTGTGGGCTGAGAAATCCCCAGTAATTTATAAGCAGAAGCAATAACGTTGTTTCAGAACGACTAAAGGCTTTCAGCGACGCCCTGGTCCGGCTGTAAATCGCCGAAGCGTTTCCGTAAGGCCGGGGCGAGGCGCAGGGATGCGCCGAGAGGGCGTGGCCTGCAGGGATGCAGGCTCATGCCCGACCCGATAGCCTGAAGGAATAAGCTGAGGGTACCGCGAAGCGGCGATTTACCGCCGGGAGCCCGGGTCGCCAGGGCGGTGGCGATTGAGCCGCCCTGGCACGTTCACAGGTATTGTCGTTACAGAGTAGCAATGAACGTAAAGTGAACGGAATGACCACCGGAGCCGTATGTTCCCCCTCACCCCAGCCCTCTCCCTCAAGGGAGAGGGGGTCGTCCATGCAAACATTATTTTGTGGGGATCCCTCAGCCCTGTGGGAGAGGGTTAGGGTGAGGGCATCAGGCCGCAGAGCCTGATTGTCGGGTGGCGGCTTTCGCCTTACCCGACCTACAAAACCTACTTCCGGTGAATGAATTCAACCGCTTTATCCGGGAAATCCGTAAACAGTCCGTCCACGTCCGCCTGCTTATACAACAGCTCATAGAGCTGATTCACATCCGTGGCGTACGGCGGCAGCTGGTCTGCACGCACCGTGTACGGATGCACCTGCATCTTGCTGGCGTGCGCCTCTTTCACCATCGCCGTCAGCTTCACGTGGCCCGGCGTTGAGCCTTCCGCCACCAGCATATGGTAATCCGGACCGATGCCATCGGCGTACTGGGCAATCTGCTTCATTGCGCCCGGCTTGAACATCCAGTCGTAGCTGTAGTTCACCCACTTCCCGTCCGGCTGCTTCTCCTGGGTTTCGTTCCAGTCGGTATAGGCAATCAGCTGTACCAGATTGAGATCCATCCCCATCTTCGGCTCCAGCTCGGTTTTGATGCGCTTCAGCTCGGCGGCGTCAAAACATTGCAGGTAAACTTTGTCCTTCTTGCTGGTGTAGCCGTACTGTTTCAGCACCTCCAGCGTCTTCGCGGCAATGTCTTTTCCTTCCTGATGATGGAACCACGGCGCTTTGATTTCCGGGTAGATGCCGATATTTTTACCGGTGGAGTGGTTCAGCCCCTGAACAAATTCAATCTCTTCCTGGAAGGTATGGATTCGGAAGTCGGATTTGCCCATCGGGAAACGTCCCGGGTAGACCTGCACCTTCTTGCCGTTTTCAATCTCGAAGCCTTCGGTAAACTTCAGGGAGCGGATCTCTGCCAGGGTGAAATCGATGGCGTAGAAACGGCCATCCTTGCGGGCGCGGTCCGGGAAACGCTCCGCCACGTCCGTCACGCGGTCAAGATAGTGGTCATGCAGGACGACCAGCTGGTCGTCCTTGGTCATCACCAGATCCTGCTCCAGGTAATCCGCGCCCTGCGCGTAGGCCATCGCTTTCGCCGGCAGCGTATGCTCCGGCAGATAGCCGCTGGCACCGCGGTGAGCAATAACGATTTTATCCGCCGCCAGCGCAGAGCCTGTCATCAGGCCTGCCAGCAGCAGACCGGTTGCTAGTTGAGTTAATTTCATCGCAATGCTCCTTATTGACGACGCGCCAGCACTTCCGCGTGGTGACGTTTCTCGCCGATCATCACAATAACCAGCAGCAGAACCGCCAGCACGCTACCGCCGATCATCACCATAAAGCCGCCGTCCCAGCCGAAGAAGTCAACGGTATAGCCCACAATGGCGCTCGCCGCGACCGAGCCACCCAGATAACCAAACAGACCGGTAAAACCTGCCGCCGTGCCCGCCGCTTTTTTCGGCGCCAGCTCAAGCGCGTGCAGGCCGATCAGCATCACCGGACCGTAAATCAGGAAGCCGATAACGATCATACAGGCCATATCCACGCCCGGATTACCCGGTGGGTTAAGCCAGTACACCACGGTGGCGATGGTCACGAGGGTCATAAAGAACACGCCCGTCGCGCCGCGGTTGCCTTTAAACACTTTGTCCGACATCCAGCCGCAAATCAGCGTGCCCGGGATCCCGGCATATTCATAAAGGAAGTAGGCCCAGGAGGATTTATCCAGCGCGAAGTGCTTCACCTCTTTCAGATAGGTCGGAGACCAGTCCAGAATGCCGTAGCGCAGCAGGTAAACAAACACGTTCGCTACCGCGATGTACCACAGCAGCTTGTTCGGCAGCACGTACTTCATGAAGATCTGTTTTGCGGTCAGCTCTTCTTCGTGCTTCTCGCTGTAATCGTCCGGATAGTCGTTTTTGTACTCTTCAATCGGCGGTAGCCCGCAGGACTGCGGCGTATCGCGCATCAGGGCGAAGGCAATAATCGCCACCAGAATGGCGCCAAAGGCAGGCATATAAAGCGCGGCGTGCCAGTCGTTGAACCAGGCCATCCCCAGCAGGAACAGCAGAGGTGGAAGCCCGCCCCCGACGTTATGCGCGCAGTTCCACACCGATACAATACCGCCGCGCTCCTTCTGCGACCACCAGTGGACCATGGTACGCCCGCACGGCGGCCACCCCATCCCCTGGAACCAGCCGCAGATGAACAGCAGGACAAACATAATGGCAATGCTGGACGTCGCCCACGGCACAAAGCCCATGAACAGCATGACCGCTGCCGCCAGGATCAGACCGGCGGGCAGGAACACGCGCGGATTCGAGCGATCCGACACGGAACCCATGATGAATTTAGAAAAACCGTAGGCGATAGAGATCCCCGACAGCGCGAATCCCAGATCGCCGCGTGAAAAGCCCTGCTCCACCAGATACGGCATGGCGAGCGCAAAGTTTTTACGTACAAGGTAGTACGCCGCGTACCCGAAGAAGATCCCCAGGAAAATTTGCCAACGCAGACGACGGTATAGCGGATCAATTTCTGCCTCTGGCAGACGCGCCCGGTGTGGCGCAGGTTTGAAGATACTGAGCATAACAGCCTCCGTGGCCTTTCAAAAAATGACCAGGCATCTCGTGCCCGGTTACAGAGGCGGGGATGTTAAAAAAACATGCGGTTTGTTACTGTGAATCAACGCACAGATTGTTACAGAAATATGACAGAATGCGCAAAAAAGCGCATGAAATCACGTTTCAGTTTCGAATTTCGCGCGTTTATGTTCGAAATCAAACAAACCACACGATCTATGTGGCTAAATGCTAAAAAACGAACATAGAGGAAAGGCAATGACAATTCACGATCCACGCTACAGCGATGTGATTATCATTGGCGGTGGCGCAACCGGCGCCGGCATCGCACGCGACTGCGCACTTCGCGGCTTAAGCGTCACGCTTCTGGAGCGCCACGATATTGCCACCGGTGCCACGGGGCGAAACCACGGCCTGCTGCACAGCGGCGCGCGGTATGCGGTTACCGACGGTGAATCCGCGCGCGAATGTATCGCTGAAAACCAGATCCTCAAGCGCATCGCCCGCCACTGCATTGAGCCGACCGACGGCCTCTTTATTACGCTTCCCGAAGATGACCTCGCCTTTCAGTCAATCTTTATAACCGCCTGCACTGCAGCGGGTATTCAGGCCGAGGCCGTCGACCCGGCGCTGGCGCGGCGGCTGGAGCCATCGGTGAACCCGACACTTATCGGCGCGGTGAAAGTGCCTGACGGCACCGTCGATCCGTTCCGCCTGACCGCCGCCAACATGCTGGATGCCCGCGAGCATGGCGCGCACATTCTGACCGGACATAAAGTGACCGGGCTTATTCGCGAGGGGCATCGCATCTGCGGCGTGCGGGTGTTTGATACGCAGTACAACGAGCACAGCGAGCTGTATGCCGCCGTGGTGGTCAACGCGGCGGGGATCTGGGGCCAGCGCATTGCGGAGTATGCCGACCTGTCGGTGCGCATGTTCCCGGCGAAAGGCTCGCTGCTGATCCTCGACCACCGCATCAATAACCACGTCATCAACCGCTGCCGCAAACCGTCCGACGCCGATATCCTCGTCCCGGGCGACACCATTTCGTTAATCGGTACCACCTCAACCCACGTCGACTACAGCGAAATTGACTACAACCGCGTGACCGCCGAAGAGGTCGACATCCTGCTGCGCGAAGGAGAAAAACTGGCCCCGGTGATGGCGCAGACGCGTATTCTCCGCGCCTACGCGGGCGTGCGTCCCCTTGTCGCCAGCGACAACGATCCAAGCGGACGGAACGTCAGCCGGGGGATCGTGCTGCTCGATCACGCCGAGCGCGACGGCATGGACGGATTTATCACCATCACAGGCGGCAAGCTCATGACCTACCGCCTGATGGCGGAGTGGGCAACCAATGCCGTCTGCCGCAAGCTCGGCAATACCGAGCCGTGCGTCACGGCAGAACAGCCTCTACCGGGATCGCGCCAGTCTACCGAAAAAACGCTGCAAAAAATCATCTCCCTGCCGGCGCCGCTGCGCGGTTCGGCCATCTACCGCCACGGCGACAGAACGCCACAGTGGCTCGGTGAAGGAAGATTGAGCCGCAGCCTGGTGTGCGAGTGCGAAGCCGTTACCGCAGGCGAAGTGCAGTACGCGGTAGAGAACCTGACGGTCAACAGCCTGCTCGATCTCCGCCGCCGCACCCGCGTCGGAATGGGCACCTGCCAGGGCGAGCTGTGCGCCTGCCGTGCGGCCGGGCTGCTGCAGCGTTTTCATACCACCACCGCCACCCAGTCGCTCGATCAGCTCAGCGCATTTTTGAACGAACGCTGGAAAGGCATTCAGCCCGTCGCCTGGGGGGATGCCCTGCGCGAAAGCGAATTTACCCGCTGGGTCTATCAGGGGCTTTGCGGCCTGGAGAAGGAGCAACACGATGAAATTTGATACCGTGATTGTCGGCGGCGGGCTGGCAGGCTTGCTTTGCGGCATCAAACTCACGAAGCAGGGGCTGCGCTGCGCCATTATCACCCGCGGCCAGAGCGCCCTGCACTTCTCGTCGGGCTCGCTGGATCTGCTGGACGAAGCGTACCGCGATAAGCTGCCACCGGAGCACCCCTATCACCTGATTGGCGCGCAGCATATTGACCGCCTGGCGCTGGAAGCCGAAGCGCTGCTGGCGGACAGCGGCGCGCGTCTGAAGGGGAGCGCCAGGCAAAACCATCTGCGCGTTACGCCGCTCGGCACCCTGCGCTCCGCGTGGCTCAGCCCGGAGGAGGTTCCCGTTGCCCCCGTCAGCGCGGGACGAGTGCGGGTGGTGGGTATTAGCGGTTTTCTGGATTTTCAGCCCCATCTCGCGGCGGCATCGCTCTGTCGCCAGGGCGTTAATGCCGACACGGCAGAAATAGAGCTGCCCGAGCTTGATGTCCTGCGCGACAACCCGAGCGAGTTTCGCGCGGTGAATATCGCCCGTTTTCTGGATAACGAGGACAAATGGCCGCTGCTGTATGACGCGCTCAAACCGCTCGGCGAAACCTGCGATGCCCTGTTAATGCCCGCCTGCTTTGGTTTAAACGACAACCGCCTGTGGCGCTGGCTTTCCGATCGTCTGCCCTGCACGCTCGGCCTGCTGCCCACGCTGCCCCCTTCCGTACCCGGCATTCGCCTGCACACCCAGCTTCAGCGCCAGTTTGTGGCGCAGGGCGGCGTGTGGATGGCGGGTGACGAGGTGAAAAAAATCACCCTGACCGACGGTGCGGTGAGCGAAATCTGGACGCGCAACCACGATGATATCCCCCTTCGTGCCCGCTATACGGTGCTGGCGAGCGGCAGCTTCTTCAGCAACGGGCTGCTGAGCAGCCGGGAGGGCATCCGGGAAGCCATCATGGGGCTGGATGTCCGGCAGAGCGCCTCCCGCGCGGACTGGTATCAGAGTGATTTCTTCACGCCACAGCCCTGGCAGCAGTTTGGCGTGATTGTCGATAACCGGCTGCACCCGCAGCTTTCCGGTAAGCCCGTCAGCAATCTCTTTGCCATCGGCTCGCTGCTGGGCGGGTACGATCCCATCGCTCAGGGATGCGGTGGCGGGGTCTGCGCCGTCACGGCGCTGTATGTGGCCGGGCAGATTCGCCAGCGCGTGGAGGCTGAACAATGAACGACACCCGTTTTGAAAGCTGCATTAAATGCACGGTGTGTACCACCGTCTGCCCGGTCAGCGGCGTGAATCCGCGCTACCCTGGACCAAAGCAGGCCGGGCCGGACGGTGAACGCCTGCGCCTGAAGGACGGCAAGCTGTACGACGAGGCACTGAAATACTGCATCAACTGTAAACGCTGCGAAGTGGCCTGCCCGTCGGACGTGAAAATCGGCGATATCATCCAGCGCGCTCGGGCGCGCTACAGCACGCAAAAGCCGTCGCTTCGCGATGCCATTCTGAGCCATACCGATCTGATGGGCAGCGTCTCAACGCCTTTTGCCCCGCTGGTGAATGCCGCAACATCGCTCAAACCGGTGCGCCAGTTGCTGGATGCCACGCTCAGGATTGACCATCACCGAAGCCTGCCGAAATATTCTCACGGCACCTTCCGCCGCTGGTACAAATCCGTTGCGGCGGAACAGGCGCAGTACGCCGACCAGGTGGCTTTTTTCCACGGCTGCTATGTGAATTACAACCACCCGCAGCTGGGTAAAGACCTGCTGAAGGTGCTTAACGCCATGGGAACCGGCGTACAGCTCCTCAGCAAGGAGAAGTGCTGCGGCGTCCCGCTGATTGCCAACGGGTTCACCGATAAAGCGCGCAAGCAGGCCAAAAGCAATGTCACCTCCCTGCGTGAAGCCATCGTCGACAAAGGCATGCCGGTGTTGGCGACCTCGTCCACCTGTACCTTCACCCTGCGCGATGAGTATCCGCACCTGCTGGACGTGGATAACGCCGGACTCCGCGAGCACATCGAGCTGGCGACGCGCTTCCTGTGGCGCAAGCTGGACGGCGGGCAGACGTTGCCGCTGGGGACATTGCCACTGAAAGTGGTCTATCACACGCCGTGTCATATGGAGAAAATGGGCTGGTCGCTCTATACGCTTGAGCTGCTGCGGCTTATTCCGGGCCTGGAGCTGACGGTGCTGGATTCGCGCTGCTGCGGCATCGCGGGAACCTACGGCTTTAAGCGTGAAAACTACGAAACCTCGCAGGCGATTGGCGCCCCGCTGTTCCGCCAGATTGAAGAGAGCGGCGCGGATATCGTGGTGACGGACTGCGAAACCTGTAAATGGCAAATTGAGATGTCCACCAGCAAGCGCTGCGAACATCCGATTAGCCTGCTGGCGAAAGCGCTGGGCTGAACGTAGCCGGGGCGAAAGGCCCCGGCACAGGCGTTACTCAACGAACAAAGACTCGACAACGTTAATCCAGCCGTGCTCGCTGGCAACCTCTTTGCCGTTGAGCCAGCGGCGCAGCATGTTCAGCGCCATCATGGCGCACACCTCCTGACGCACCGCCAGGCTGTGGCGGGTGATGCTCATTTTCACCCGCAGCGCCCAGGTGCCTTCCGGCGTCGCCAGCGCGAAGTTGAGGTATTCCTCATCCAGCCCGCCGACAAACAGCGCCAGACCGGCAAAATGCTTCACCCTTCTCTCGGAAGCCCAGCGGGCGGTTTGCGCCAGGGTCTCCTGCTGGAACGGCACCACTTCGCTGGCGAGCAGCGGCGCGTTGACGCGCGACAGCTGCAGCGCCAGCAGGCCACCGGTGAACTGCTCGCTTAGGGTCACGCTGAGCTGGCGAGTCTGGAGATGTTTTGCAATCTGAACGGGTAACCCTTCCGTCCCTTCAAAAATCAGGCTTTCGCCCGCCACGCGCTGCACCTCGGGCCACAGGGCCAGCATCGCCTCTTTCTGCGCAGCGGGTCCTGTTAATTTGAGTTCAATGATCGGCATAGAGGAGCGATAGCCCATGGACACGCCCGGCGGCAACGGGAGGAGATCGAGGCTCTGGGCCAGATCGCTTTCCGAGCGGCCAAAGGTCGTCAGGCGCAGGCACAGAGGAGGTTCTGGCAGGGTAAAACGAGCGCGAAGGCGCGGCAGGATCTGCTGTTCGACCATCACCTTAAATTCGGAAGGTACGCCCGGCGTGAAGAACATCAGGCAGCGGTTCAGCTGCATGGCGAACCCGCATGCGGTACCGACCGGGTTATCAACCAGCTCGGCGCTGGCGGGAATTTCAGCCTGTTTGCGGTTGCTGGGGGCCATGACGCGGCCACGTTCGGAGAAGAAGCGCTCCATCTGCGAAAGCCACGCCTCGTGCAGCACCAGCCCTTCGCCTTTTGCGGTCGCGGCGGCCAGCGCGCTGAGATCGTCACCGGTGGGGCCAAGCCCGCCGTTCACGATCAGCACGTCGCACTGTTCGCTGCGCTCGCGCAGAATAGCGACCAGCGACTCAAGATTGTCGCCCACGGTATTGCGGCGCGTTAACGGTAATCCTTGCTCAAAGAAAAGATCGGCAAGCCAGGCAGCATTGGTATCGATAATCTGTCCATGCAGCACTTCGTCGCCGGTGGATAACATCTCCACGTTAATCATTGTGTTCTCCCGCTTATTTGGTCAAAACACTATAGCGCAAACGTGGGAGGGAGATGAGAGAAACTGGCGCGACGGAACGCCGCGCCGGAACGATTAGAAGCCTGCGCTCACGCCCACATACGGGCCATCAGCCAGCGCGTTATCGCGGTTACCGTCTTTACCGGCCAGGTTCAGATAACGATAACCCGCTTCGAGGGTAATCGGACGCATGATGGTCCAGCGCGCGCCGGCGTTGGCTTCTTCATAGCTGTCGATGCCGCTGGAGAGAGAGTCCGGAGAGTAGTAGTACTCACCAAACAGGCCAAAGCTGTCGCCAATTTTCCACTGCAGGCCGCCGCCCACAGCCGCCGCATACCCTTCATCACCGTCGTTCGGGTTGGTATAGATACCTTTACCACCCACGGTGGCCAGGAATGGGCCAAGAGGAATGTTCAGACCGAGGCCGAGGCTGGCCGCATCGCCGTCGTCGTCGTTGTGGGTCCAGCCGCCGGTCATCGCCAGACCGGAGGTTTCAGTACCCATGCCAAAACCGAGGTGGGTATAGTCCTGACCCGCCGAACCATTAACACTAATGGCGTTAGCCGCCGCAGATACAACCATCAGGCCGAGGCCCAGTAATGCCACTTTTTTCATTGTCGCGATCCCGCATAATTATTATAGAGAAGTCCCAAAACCGCGAGATTTTAACCTGAGTCTCCCGGGGATCAAGCACTCTGCGTGCGGCGGACAGGAAGATTGTAACGATTTGAAACCTGCGGCTTTTTTACGTAAGCAGCAGAAAGCGCATTTTGACGCACAGGCCGCCCAGCGTTCCGCTGCGGGTCAGCTGCAAATGGCTGCGGTGAAGCCGGGCGATGTCCCCCGCCAGCGCCAGTCCAATCCCGGAACCAGAGGCGTCCCCGACGTTGTCCAGCCGGTGGAACGGCAGCATCGCCTGGTAGATCTGATCCTCTTCGATGCCGGGTCCGCTGTCCTCAACGCTCAGCTCAACGGCACCGCCGCCCACGTGCAGGAAAACGGTCACGGTCCCGCCAGCAGGCGTATATTTAATCGCGTTCTCCAGCAGGTTGGCGCACAGCTCACCCAGCAGAACGTCATCGCCTTCGATCATCACCGGCTGCTGTACACCGTCATACCCTAAATCGATCGCCTTGCTCCGCGCCTGTGCCAGCCGGGAGAAGCAGCAGTTCTGCACCACCTGAACCAGATCCACGGGCGTAAACTGACGCTCCCCCTGCTCTTTGCCCTTCACCGCTGAAAGCTGCAACAGCCGCTCGGTGAGCACGATAGTGTCGTCCAGGGTGGCATTCATTGCCCGCAGGCTCTCCTGCCACAGAGCAGGATCCTGGCGAGTGAGGGCGACGGAGACCTGCGTTTTAAGCACCGCCAGCGGGGTTTTGAGCTGGTGCGACGCATCCGCGTTAAAGCGTTCCTGCCGCGAAAGCACGCCGCGCAACCTGTCGATATAGCGGTTAAAGGCAACAATCAGCAGCCGGGTCTCCGACCAGGGCAGCAGCTCCGGCAGGGGCGCGAGCAGGCCCGGTTCGCGCCGCACCATCAGAGACGAAAGCTGGCGCATTGGGCGCAGCACGCGGCGCAGCAGCCACGCGGTCAGCACCAGCGTCAGCAGCACCAGCAGCCCCTGCGAGACCCAGGATGAAAAGAGCAGCTGGCTGGCAAGATAGCGGCGGGACTGGAGCGTCTCCGCGACGTAAATCTCCGCCATGCCAAAAATATTATCTTCATTTACGGGCTGCAGCAGACGCGCCACCCGAATCGCCTGGCCGCGATATTCAGTGTGGTAAAACCACGCCAGCGCCGGGTAGAGGGTGGTGCGCGACGTCGCAGGCGGCATCTTCGGCAGATCGTCATAGCCGGAGATCACCCGGCCGTCGGGGTCGACCACCTTATAGTAGAGCCGGTCGTTCATGTTGAGCTCAAAGCTGTCGAGCACCACCCAGGGCACGTCCACCGCCAGCCTGCCGTTGTGCACCTCCAGCCGCTCTGAGATGGTGCGGGCAGAAGATAACAGCGTGCGGTCGTAAGCCTGCGTGGCCGCCTGCAGCGCGCTGACGTAGCTGTTAAAGGCCGACAATCCCCACAGCAGCAGCAGCGGCAGGCCAAGGAAAAGCAGCAGCTGCAGGTAGAGCGACTGCGGCTTAACCCACCTCATCGCCGCACTCCAGCACGTACCCAAGCCCCCGCAGGGTGGTGATCCGCACGCCGCTGCCGGTCAGCTTCTTACGCAGCCGGTGAATATAAAGATCGATGCTTTCAGGGCTGACGTCGTCGTTCAGGCTGAACACCTGGTCGAAAAGCTGCTGCCGTGAAACCGGACGGGTCCGGCGGTGCATCAGCACCTTCAGCAGGGAGAGCTCCCGCGGCGTCAGGGAAAGCGGTTCATCGCGCAGCAGGAAAAAGCCCTCGTCGTCATACTCCAGCTCCCCAAGGCGCTGGCGCTCCTGCGTCCGCCCCTCGCTTCGGCGCAACAGGGCGCGCAGACGTGCGTCAAGCTCCTCCAGCTCAAACGGTTTTGGCAGATAGTCGTCTGCGCCAGCGTTCAGTCCCTTCACCCGATCCGCCACGTTGCTGCGGGCGGTAAGAAACAGCACCGGCAGCGTCTGCCCCCGTTTTCTGAGGCGATGGACCACTTCGAGACCGTCAAAACCGGGCATGCCGATGTCCAGAATAGCAACCGCGTAATTTTCACCCTGCAGCAGATGGTCGGCGGCGCGCCCGTCGGAGACGCAGTCCACGGCAAAGCCTTCCTGCACCAGCGCTTTCTCCAGCCAGTGAGCCAGCTCACGATTATCTTCTGCCAGTAAGAGACGCATGTCACATCCTGTAAAGTTGGTGCCCCATTGAAAGGGAAATGAAAGGTTATTGTTTTAACAATCACGCAACGGAACCGCTACAAGGTGGTTCACATAATCAGAAAAAAGACCCATACCCGTACCCCGGCGTGAGGATAAACGATGAAAAAACAATTACTTTCTACCCTTGCTGCAAGCGTATTGCTGTTGAGTACCTCTGTCGTTCAGGCCCAGGACGCTCCGTCCCGTACCGAATGTATCGCCCCGGCCAAGCCGGGCGGCGGCTTCGATCTCACCTGCAAACTGATTCAGGTCAGCCTGCTGGAGACGAAGGCCATCGAGAAACCGATGCGCGTCACCTACATGCCCGGCGGCGTGGGCGCGGTGGCCTATAACGCCATCGTCGCACAACGACCCGCAGAAGCGGGAACGGTGGTGGCCTTCTCCGGCGGCTCGCTGCTGAACCTGTCGCAGGGCAAGTTTGGCCGCTACGGCGTGGACGACGTGCGCTGGCTGGCGACCGTCGGCACCGACTACGGGATGATTGCCGTACGTGCCGATTCCCCGTGGAAATCCCTGAAAGATCTGCTGACCGCTATGGAAAAAGATCCGAACAGCGTGGTGATTGGCGCAGGGGCGTCTATCGGGAGCCAGGACTGGATGAAAGCGGCCCTTCTCGCCCAGCAGGCAAAGGTTGACCCGCACAAGATGCGCTACGTGGCCTTTGAAGGCGGCGGCGAACCGGTCACGGCGCTGATGGGCAACCACGTTCAGGCCGTTTCCGGCGATCTCAGCGAGATGGTGCCGTACCTGAGCGGGGATAAAATCCGCGTGCTGGCGGTCTTCTCAGAAAACCGACTGCCGGGGCAGCTGGCGAACGTCCCGACCGCCAAAGAGCAGGGTTATAACCTGGTCTGGCCAATCATCCGCGGGTTCTTCGTCGGGCCAAAAGTGACCGATGCCGAGTACCAGTGGTGGGTCGACGCGTTCAACAAACTTCAGCAGACCGAAGAGTTTAAGAAACAGCGTGATCTGCGCGGGCTGTTTGAGTTTAACCTGACCGGTAAGCCGCTTGATGAGTACGTGAAAAAACAGGTGAATGACTACCGCGAGCAGGCGAAAGCCTTTGGCCTGGCGAAATAAGCGGAGGCGCTATGAGCGATCGTATTTTTGCCGGGATATGGCTGCTGCTCTGCGTTGGCGGGATGTTTGTCGCCTGGCAGATCCACAGCGAGTACAGCTATGAACCCGTGGGGCCCCGCCCCTTCCCGATGGGCATCGTCGGCCTGATGCTGCTCTGCTCGGTGGCGCTGCTGCTTCGCCACCCGGATACCGTCGAGTGGCCGCCGCGTCGCATTCTGCAGCGTCTGCTGGTGATGGTGATCGTGCTGCTGATGTATGCCTGGGGCTTTGAGTGGCTCGGCTTCCCGGTGGCAACCGCTATCCTGACGATGGTCATCGGCATGCTGTTTAACGCCACTCTCCCCGCTGCGGGGATCTCTGGCGTGGTGATGGGGATTTTACTGTGGTACGCCTTTGACCGCCTGCTGGACGTGACGTTACCGCTCGGCGCCTGGCTTAATTAACGGAGCACGCTATGGATACCTGGATTTACCTCTCGCAGGGGTTCGCCGTGGCGATGACCCCGGAAAACCTGGTGATCGCCCTGATAGGCTGTTTCGTGGGGACGATTGTCGGCCTGCTGCCGGGCCTTGGGCCGATCAACGGCGTGGCGATTTTACTCCCGCTGGCGTTTGCCCTGCATCTGCCTGCGGAGTCGGCGCTGATCCTGCTGGCAACGGTCTATATCGGCTGTGAATATGGCGGACGCATTTCGTCAATCCTGCTTAACGTTCCGGGGGATGCGGCGGCGATCATGACCGCGCTGGACGGCTACCCGATGGCGCGGCAGGGACGCGGCGGCGTGGCGCTCTCCATCTCTGCGGTCAGTTCATTCTTTGGCTCAATGATTGCCATTGGCGGCATCATTCTGTTTGCGCCTGCGCTGGCCCAGTGGTCGCTGGCGTTTGGTCCGGCAGAATATTTTGCCCTCATGGTGTTCGCCATTGCCTGCCTCGGCAGCATGATGGCGCAAAATCCGCTGAAGTCGTTTTTGTCCGCGCTGATTGGCTTAGGGTTAGCCACCGTCGGCGTGGATGCTAACACCGGGGTTTATCGCTTTACCTTCGACAGCGTTCACCTGTCCGACGGCGTGCAGTTCATCGTGGTCGTGATCGGCCTGTTCTCTGTGTCTGAGATCTTACTGATGCTGGAACATACCAGCAGCGGGCAGACGCTGGTGCGCAAAACCGGCCGGATGCTCTTTAGCGCTAAAGAGGGCGCGCAGTGCATCGGCGCCACGCTGCGCTCGTCGGTGATTGGCTTCTTCGTCGGCATCCTGCCGGGCGCCGGGGCCACTATCGCCAGTGCCATCACCTACATGACCGAGAAGAAGCTCAGCGGCAACAGCGACAGCTTTGGTAAAGGTGATATTCGCGGCGTCGCCGCGCCTGAGGCGGCTAATAACGCCTCGGCCTGCGGCTCGTTTATCCCGATGCTGACCCTGGGCGTGCCGGGTTCCGGCACCACGGCGGTGATGATGGGCGCGCTGACGCTCTACAACATCACGCCCGGCCCGGCGATGTTTACCGAGCAGCCCGATATTGTCTGGGGGCTGATTGCCGCACTGCTGATCGCTAACGTGATGCTGCTGGTGATGAATATCCCACTGATTGGGCTGTTCACCCGCATGCTGACCATTCCCCTGTGGTTCCTGGTGCCCGCCATTGCCGCCGTCTCTGCGGTGGGGGTGTACGCGGTTCACAGCACCACGTTTGACCTGGTGCTGATGGTGGTCCTGGGCGTGTTCGGCTACATCTTGCGAAAAATGCACTTCCCGATGTCACCACTGATTTTGGGCTTTGTGCTGGGTGAGATGCTGGAGCAGAACCTGCGCCGTGCCCTGTCCATCAGCAACGGCAATGTGTCGATACTGTGGGACAGCAGCGTCGCGAAGGTTCTGTTAGCGCTGGCAGTAATGGTGATTGTGGTGCCGCCGGTGTTGCGCCTGCTGCGTCGTCGCCAGCGCAAACCGGAGCCGGATATCGGCTAACTACACGGACAGCTGGGCATTCACCCACTGTTTTAACGCCTGGCGGGAGATCTTAATCCCGCCATTTTTTAGCTCAGCCGGCAGCGCCAGCCAGTGAACAGGCTGCTCAAAGCGTGCCAGCCTGCCCTGTACCCAGGCCGGGAGACGGGTGATATCCGTTCCCGGCTCGCACTCCACCACCGCTACCGGGCGCTGTCCAAACTCGGCGTCATCCAGCGGGACGATAAACACCTGGTTAATCTGCGGGTGCGCGGCGATAACGCGCTCCAGCGATTCCGGCTGGATCCCCTCTCCTCCGCTGAAAAAGAGGTTGTCCATTCGGCCTAAAATCGTCAGACGGTCGCCATGCCATTCCCCGCGATCGCGGGTGGCGAACCAGCCCTGCGCGTTGGTCAGCGGAATTAGCGCGCCGTCCCGCCAGTAGCCGGAAGCCATGCTTTGCGCTTTGATCCAGACTTCACCGTTAACGACCTGCACCTCTCTGCCCGGCAGCACACAGCCCACATCCGGATCGCCGTCAGCCTCTTTTGCGCAAACGGTAGAGGCAAACTCGGTCAGGCCGTAGCCGCAGTACGTCCGAATCCCCTGCTCCCGGGCCTTTTGGGTTAGCGTCACGGGAATGGCCGCCCCGCCAAGCAAAACCGCTTTCAATGCGATGTGGCTTTCGCTATTCAGCAGACGCCAGAGCTGGGTCGGCACCAGCGAGGCGTGGGTGCAGCCGCGCAGCGCCTGCTCCAGCGGCTGCTTCTCGCGCACGGTTAAGCGCGCACCGGCCTGAAGCCAGCGCCATAAAATCCCCTGGCCGGAAACGTGAAACAGCGGCAGCGAAAGCAGCCAGTCGTCGTTATCTCCGTAAGGCATCAGCGACAGCACGCCGCGAGCGCTGGTAAGATGGGCGTCGCAGGTATGCACCGCCGCCTTCGGCAGCCCGGTGGATCCGGAAGTCAGCGTCATGGAGGCCAGCCGCGTCGGTTGCCACGCAGCGCAGTACGTATCCGCTGGCTCGCGCATGCTCAGGGCATGAAGACCGTCGTAGCGGCCGTCCAGCACCAGCGCAAAGCGCAGCGTCATCTGCGGGATCAGCACGTCAAGCAGCGGACGCGGCAGCTGCGGATTAACGGGAAGAATACGCGCCCCGCACTGCAGCAGCGCCAGCCATGCCAGCAGCGTTTGCGGGTGGTTATAGGCCAGCAACAGTACGCCGTCGCCCTCCTCCACCCCCTGCTGATGAAAGCCTGCCGCAAGGCGGTCGACGCGCGCGCACAACTGGCGCCAGGAGAGCGCTTCGTCATTCAGCCTCAGGGCCGGTTTATCGGCAAAACGCGCGCACCAGTGCCGCCAGGGCCAGTCGGTAAAGCTCATAGCAACGGCTCCAGCGCCTCTGCGTCGAGGCACGGCAGCGCGCTGTCCGGCCACGTGCGGATAAGCTGCGCCTGCATCAGATTAAGCGTGTCGAGGCCAGGAACCGTGTCCGGCGTTAGCCAGGCGGCAATGCGCGCCAGCTGACTCAGCCCAAGGCTGGACTCAATCGACGAGCTGATCACCGCCGTCAGCCCCAGCGCGTGCGCCGCCGCGACCTGCTCGCGCACCTTCGCCAGGCTGCCGGTCAACGTTGGCTTAATCACCACCGCGCTGACGCCGGGCTCGGCGACAAATTCAAAATCGTCCTCGCGCAGGCTTTCATCCCAGGCGATAGCAATCCCCGTGTCGCGGGCAAAGGCGCGCGAATCATCGCGGGTTTTGCACGGTTCTTCGAGGAAGGCAATGCGGCTGCGGTACGCCGGGTTGACGTACTTCGCGAACTGCTGCGCCTTAAGCGGCGTCCAGGCGCGGTTGGCATCCAGACGCAGGTGCAGATCGGGGATTGCTTCCAGCAGCAGGTTAGCGACCATTCCGTCGCGCACCGCTTCGTAGAGACCGACTTTAATTTTCGCCACTTTCTCTCCCGGCATGGCGGAGAGCTGCGCGAAAAGCTCGTCCGGATCTCCCGTGCAGAGCGGTGCCGCGCGGTAATTAGCCTCTTTCGGCAGGCTGCCGTCCAGCTCCGCCAGCGCACAGCTGATACCAAACGCTGCGGAAGGCGCGTCCGGCAACGCCAGGTTTGTGCCATCACGCCACGCCTTTGCCCACGCCAACAGCGCAGCCTGCGCGTCATCCAGCGACTCCAGGCTAAAGCCCGGCAGAGGCGAAATCTCGCCCCAGCCTTCCCGCTCGTCCTGCTGCAGATGAACGAAGAAGCCGTCACGGGTTTTTAACCGCCGTTCACGCAGCACCACGCCCGCGTCCATCGGTATCTGCCAGCGATAAACCTGCGCGCGACGCATTACGGGTTCCGTTTGTATTTGCTGAAGTCCGGCTGGCGTTTTTCGTTAAACGCGTTGCGTCCTTCCTGACCCTCTTCGGTCATGTAGAACAGCATGGTGGCGTTGCCCGCCAGCTCCTGCAGGCCCGCCTGACCGTCACAGTCGGCGTTGAGCGCGGCCTTCAGGCAGCGCAGCGCCATCGGGCTGTTTTGCAGCATTTCGCGGCACCAGCGCACGGTCTCTTTTTCGAGATCGGCAATCGGCACCACGGTATTGACCAGGCCCATATCCAGCGCTTCCTGAGCGTTGTACTGACGGCACAGGAACCAGATTTCGCGGGCTTTTTTCTGCCCGACGATGCGCGCCATATAGGACGCGCCCCAGCCGCCGTCGAAAGAGCCCACTTTCGGGCCGGTCTGGCCGAAGATGGCGTTTTCCGCGGCGATAGTCAGGTCGCACATCATGTGCAGCACGTGGCCGCCGCCGATGGAGTAGCCCGCCACCATCGCCACCACCGGTTTCGGACAGGTGCGGATCTGGCGCTGGAAATCGAGCACGTTCAGGTGGTGCGTACCCGCATCGTCCTGATATCCGCCGTAGTCGCCACGCACTTTCTGATCGCCACCGGAGCAGAAGGCTTTCTCACCTTCGCCGGTCAGCACAATCACGCCGATGCTGTCGTCGTAGCGGGCATCCGCCAGGGCCTGAATCATCTCTTTGACGGTCAGCGGACGGAAGGCGTTACGCACCTGCGGACGGTTGATGGTGATTTTGGCAATGCCGTCGGTGGATTTGTGGTAACGAATGTCGGTGTAGCCTTCGGAGCAGTCCTGCCATTCAACCGGGGCGTAAAGCATGTTTTCATCAGGATAGATCATAGAGTGTCCTTTATTCGAAGACGCAGTATCTGAGCCAGACTCGCGGCAACCGCGTCGGGGTTTTCCCGGTGGGCGTTGTGTCCGGCGTTGGGAATCACATGACGAACGGCGTCCAGCTCAGCGGCCAGGGCCGCGAACTTCTTATCCCGTTCACCATAGAGATAGTCAAAAGGGAAATTGCATACGCTAATCGCGGCACGCAAATCGGGCTGCACGGCCAGCGATGTTGCGTCGAGCATCTTCGCCAGCGTCGCGCCGTTGTTCTGGCTGCGCAGGGTAACAAGCGCCTTGCGCTGGTCGTCTGTGAGGGAGGCAAACACGGGCTGTTGATACCAGTCGGTAAAAACCGTTTCCAGCGGTTCGGTGCGAAAACGCGTTGCCCAGCGATGGTCGGATAACCGCCGCGCAGTGCGCTCGTTCTGATCCTGCAGGCCCGGATGCCCACCTTCAACAATCACCCCATGCAGCCCCTTCGGCTGCTGACAGGCATGAAACATCGCAATGCGGCCACCGAGGGAGTACCCCACCAGCCAGAAGTTTAGTATGTTGTAACTAAGAAAGGTTCGGGTGAGCAAATGACTCATCTCGTCGAACCCCGTCACGGTTATCTCCCCTGACTCACCGTGGCCC
The DNA here is from genome assembly GCF_058354905.1 of Enterobacter sp. ECC_219_Taxon_10. NCBI lineage: Bacteria > Pseudomonadati > Pseudomonadota > Gammaproteobacteria > Enterobacterales > Enterobacteriaceae > Enterobacter > Enterobacter sp. ECC_219_Taxon_10. The sequence goes on from NZ_CM178005.1 coordinate 3,391,284, forward strand.
GGCAGGTCAAGATAGAGCCGGGGATACTCGCTGAGCGTCTTCCCGACATTCTGCCACTCGCGGCAGTCGCCGGAAAAACCGTGCAAAAAGACCAGCCAGGGATAGCCAGGTTTTCCGGCCTGTTGCACGCCCGAGAGGATCACAGCTGGCTCACCTGCGCCAGCAGGCTTTGCAGGGTCTGCGCGCCGTCGGCCTCGTTCACCACCAGCTCAATCAGCGTCGCGCCCGGCTGCTTCCAGGCGGTGCTTAACGCCGCATCCAGCTGTTCCCAGCTTTCCGGACGATGGTATTTCAGGCTAAACATCGCCGCGGCGTGTTCAAACTGCACGTTCTGCGGCATCAGATAGAAACGCTCGCGCTCGCTCTGGGGCGTCGGTAACAGGGAGAAGATCTGCCCGCCGTTATTATTGACTACAATCAGCACAAACGGTGCGGATGCCTGACGCAGCAGCGCCAGCGCGTTGAGATCGTAGAGCGCGGAAAGATCGCCCACGATCGCCAGCGTCGATTTCGCGCTGGCGCGCTGCACGCCTGCCGCCGTCGAGATCAGCCCGTCGATGCCGCTGGCGCCACGGTTGCTGTATACCGGATAGCCCGCCGGCAGCTTCGAAAAGGCGTCAATCAGCCGCACGACGAGGCTGTTGCCGACAAACAGCTGGCCCTGTTCAGGCAGGCACTGGCGAATACGGTGCGCCAGCCCGGCTTCGCTGAATGCCTCACAGCGCGCTTTGGTGATTTCCCACGCCTGACGCGACAGCTCCGGGATCGCCACCGCCCAGGGCTGACGTTTTTCCGCCGGGTGCAGTTCCAGCCAGCTGTCAATTTCGCTCACCAGACGACGGCCGCGATGGTGCGCCGGGTCGAGCCGCCCTTCCAGCGCGTCCACCACCCAGTACTCTTCAGGCGTGCAGGTCGCCTGCCACTGCAGCAGACGTTTGCCGGTAAGGCTTGCGCCGATCTGGACCACAATCTGCGCCTGTGAAAGCTCAGTAACCGCTTTCGCGTTACCCAGCCAGAGATCGGCGCACGGCAGCGGCTGACCGGTCTGGGAAAGCACGTCGCCAATCAGCGGCCAGCCAAGGGTTTGCGCCCATTCGGCGACCCGCCTGCCTTCGGCGGCGCTCATGCGCCCGGCGATAACCACGCCGCGCTTCTGCCGCCAGAAGAACCAGTCGCGCTGCTTCGCGCTCTCAAGATGCGTCTGCTCGCGCAGCCACGGCTTTTCACTCTGCCACCAGTCGCCGAGTGACTGCTGCCAGTCAATACCGGTATCGTCCAGCTCCCCGTAAAGCGGTTCGGCAAACGGGCAATTGATATGCAGCGCCCCGCTGCGCAATGTTGCCATGGCGTGATCGACGGTGGAGACCAGCCAGCTTGCCGGAATATCCTGGGTAGGACGCGGTAACGAAACCGTCTGTGAGGGATGCGAAGAAAAAAGTCCCGGCTGGCGTATGGCCTGATTGGCGCCACAGTCGATTAGCTCAGGCGGGCGGTCGGCCGTCAGCAGGATCAGCTTTTCACCGGTTAACCCGGCTTCAATCAGTGCCGGATAGAGGTTCGCCACGGCGGTACCGGAGGTGACGATCACCGCCACGGGTTCTTTGCTAACCTTCGCCAGCCCGAGCGCGAGATGGCCAAGGCCGCGTTCGTCAAAATGGGTGTGGTGAATCAACGCCCGGTTTTCAGAGGCTGCCAGCGTCAGCGGCGTTGAACGAGAACCCGGTGCAATACACACGTGCCTGACGCCATGGCGCGTCAGGGCTTCAAGGATCACCGCCGCCCAGCGTCGGTTAAAAGAACTTACTGACATGAGATTGTCCGGTATCAAGAATGCGACACAGTATAAATAATAGAAAAAATTGGAATTTTGATATGAATCGGGATTGCGCGAATCTGTATTAATCCCTTAGGAGCAGAGAGCGCAATCCGGCGGCTTTGTTTTCGATCTCCTGCCACTCCTGCTCCGGGTCAGACCCGCTGACAATGCCGGCGCCGGCGTAGAGCCGCAGGGCGTCTTCCCGGACGCGCGCCGAGCGCAGCGCCACGCAGAACTCGCTTTGCTCGGGGGATAAATACCCGGCTGAACCGGCGTACCACTCGCGGTTAAAGGGTTCTACGTGCTGTATAAACTCACGAGCAGGCTGTCGCGGTAGCCCGGCTACCGCCGCCGTCGGCTGGAGCACGTGCAGGCACAACTCATCGTCGGCCTGCTTAAGCTCGGTCCAGATACAGCGGCGTAAGTGCTGCACTTTGCGCAGGCGGACGACCTGAGCCGGCAACACCTCCAGCGTCTGCGTGTGGTGCTGAAGACGCTGGCATATATCCTCCACCACCAGCATATTTTCGCGCTGGTTTTTATCGTCATTCAGCAGCCACTCGCCGAGACGCTGCGCCTGCTTATCGTCAGTATGGCTGGCAACGGTGCCCGCCAGTGCTTCGGTGCGCAGCAGCTTGCCGCGTCGCCGCCAGAGACGCTCTGGCGTGGAGCCGAGAAACGCATTGCTGGCGTCGAATATCATGCAAAAATGATAGCAGTTTAAATTCAGGGCGCGGCTGGCGGCCATCAGCGCGACGGGGTTAACGCGCTGTTTACACTGCAAATCGGTTGCGCGGGCGAGAACCACCTTTTCGAAATCACCGCGTGCAATCGTCTCTGTCGCTTTGCCGATAAGGCTAAGCCATTGCGGTTTTTCCGGATGATGGGTTTCGCGCTCAACCTGCACGGAGAGCGGACGGATGGGTTTTGCGGGAAGGAGTTGCTGTAAGAACGCCCGCGCGGTGTCGGCATCGTCCTCAAGCGAGCTGTCGCTCCACAGCTGCAGGCGCAACGTGGCGTGGCCAGCGGTACGACGCCACAGCAGACGCGGTAAAAAGAGGCTGCCCTGCTCCGGGTTAAACGCGTTCAGGCCGCAGATACGGGTATCTTCAGGCGCGTGTTGTGCGCGCAAAAACTGCGAGGCTAACGCCAGAGAGGAGAATTGGGTAACCGCTCCCAGCGCGGCCAGCTCTTCATCGCCGTTACGCTGTTGCCAGTAAAACTGCGGATAGCACTGCTGCTCGCCCAGCCAGGCGAGGGGATCGAAGGCATCGTTTAACGGGAAAGAGACGTCGAATTGACGCAGGCCGGATGTTGCAGGTAACGCTTGCGCAAGCTGGGTACGCAGGTGCTCCAGCGCGAGGAAAATCGAATTCACGCGAACCTCTCCCTGTTAAAACCTCATATTATACGGGGTACCATAAGAAATATCAGTACCCACGTATAGGGAGTGGTTAAGCGCCTTAACGACGGGCCAGCAGCAGCCCCAGCACTAGCCCTACGGCTGCCCCCACCCCAATGCCCTGCCACGGTTTTTCATGGACGTAGTCATCGGCACGATAAACCGCTTTTTTGGCGCGGTAGTAATACGTATCAGACGCATGGCTGACGCGGTTTTTAACGTCGTGGAGCGCCTGCTCTGCACGGGCTTTCAGCTCGATATATTTCTGATCGGCAGGGTCGCCTGAGGAACGTAACACCTCTTCCAGCGTTTCGCTCAGTAAGGTCAGGTCGTCGTCGATACGGGTATCCCAGGATTGAAATGACATATTTTTCTCCATGTTAGTACACCAGTCCGCTAACTATAGACAACGACGCGCCATTACGCCTGTTTCGCTTCGCGCGCCATGCCGATGTGCGGAATACCGTCTTCGTCGTAGATGTCGGTGACCGGCATAAAACCGAAATGACCGTAGAAGGATTGCAGGTGTGCCTGCGCGCCCAGGTATAACGCCTTGTCCGGCCACTGTTTTTGGCATGCCTCCAGCGTTTTTTCCATCAGCAGATAGCCCAGCTTTTCACCGCGCGCGTTACCGCTGACGATAACCCGACCTATCGCGACGGGCTCGACATCGTCCTCGCTTTTCAGAATCCTCGCATACGCCACCAGCTCGTCATCCTTCCAGCCAAGGATATGGCGGTTTTCGCCAACGAGGTCATCGCCGTCGATGTCCTGATACGGGCAGGTCTGTTCAACCACAAACACTTCGCAGCGCAGTTTAAGCAGCGCATAGAGCGAATGAACGGTGAGCTCACTATGATGTAAATCTTGCCACTGGATCATCTCTTTCTCCTTCCTGGGGTTCATCACGTTATACTAAACCCCTCCCCGTTCGGCAAAGGGCTGATTGCGTTATGGAACTGATTTTTCTGGGTACGTCCGCTGGCGTGCCAACCCGCTCACGAAACGTGACGGCAATTCTGCTGGATCTTAAGCATCCCACCCGCGGCGGGCTGTGGCTGTTTGACTGCGGTGAGGGGACGCAGCATCAGCTGTTACATACCTCGTATCACCCCGGCAAGCTGGACAAAATTTTTATTACTCATCTTCATGGCGACCATCTGTTTGGCCTTCCCGGCCTGCTGTGCAGCCGCTCTATGGCCGGTAACGCCAACCCGCTGACGATTTACGGACCTGCGGGTATTCGTGAATTTGTTGAAACCACGCTGCGCCTGAGCGGGTCGTGGACCGATTATCCGCTGGAGGTGGTTGAGATTACGGAAGGCCTGGTATTCGATGACGGAGATTATCGGGTTAGTGCTCAACCGCTCAATCATCCTGTGGAATGCTATGGCTACCGTGTTGAAGCGCATGACAAACCCGGCGCGCTTGATGCCGCCGCGCTGATGGCCGACGGCGTAAAACCCGGGCCGCTGTTCCAGCGACTCAAACAGGGCGAGACCGTCACGCTGGAGGACGGACGCGTCATCAACGGCCAGGATTATCTCTCCGCACCGCAACCAGGCAAAAAACTGGCGATTTTTGGCGATACGGCCCCCTGCCCGACGGCGCTCACGCTTGCCCAGGACGTGGACGTGATGGTGCACGAAGCCACGCTGGAGACGGCGATGGAAGAGAAAGCCAACGGCCGCGGCCACAGCTCAACGCGTCAGGCGGCGCAGCTTGCCCGTGATGCGGGTGTAGGGAGACTGATCGTCACTCATGTTAGCTCCCGCTACGACGCGCGGGGGTGCGCAAGCCTGCTGGCAGAGTGCCTGGCGGTGTTCCCGGCGTGCGAGCTGGCCGAAGATTTCGCTAAGGTCAGCGTTTAGCCCTTCATTTTTCTCTCAGAATGCCGATAACGATTAAAAGGTCAGCATTTCTCTCGAGGGTAGAATGGATAATTTCCAGAAAGATATTGATGACAGGGCGAATCTCACCCTGTCGAACCGTTTTGAACTGTTGCTGTTCCGTCTTGGCACCTCTCTGAACGAAAATAAATCCGAGCTGTTTGGCATTAACGTTTTTAAGCTGCGTGAAATTGTGCCGATGCCGGAATTCACAAAACCCGCCGGGATGAAATCACCGCTGATGGGGATGGTGAATATACGCGATCAGGTGATCCCGGTGATCGACCTGGCCGCCGTGGCGGGCTGTAAGCCCACCACCGGGCTGAACATCCTGCTGATCACCGAATACGCTCGCAGCGTGCAGGCCTTTGCCGTGGAATCAGTTGAGAACATCATGCGTCTGGACTGGAAGCAGGTGCACGCGGCGGAAACCGCCGTCAGCGGCCGCTATATCACCAGCATTGCCTGCCTCGATGAGAAAACGGATACCAACGATCTGGCGATGGTGCTTGACGTTGAGCAGATCCTGTATGACATCACCCCGGCCAATCACGATCTGCACGCGACCAATCTCAAGACTACCAAATTCAACATCAAACCGGGTTCGGTCGCCATTGTGGCGGAAGATTCCAAAGTAGCGCGTTCGATGCTGGAGAAAGGTCTGCAGGCGATGGAGATCCCGGCGCAGTTGCACATCACCGGTAAAGACGCGTGGGAGAAAATTGGTGTGCTGGCCGCTCAGGCGCAGGCTGAGGGTGTGCCGATCACAGACAAGATCGCCCTGGTGCTGACCGACCTCGAAATGCCGGAGATGGACGGATTTACGCTGACGCGCAAAATCAAAACCGACCCGGTCCTGAAGGATATTCCGGTGGTGATCCACTCGTCCCTTTCCGGCAACGCTAACGAAGATCATATTCGCAAGGTGAAGGCGGACGGGTATGTGGCGAAGTTTGAGCTGAACGAGCTGTCGTCGGTGATTGAAGAGGTGCTGGACCGCTCGATGAAGAAGATTGACGGGCCGTTGATTAGCAGGAAACAGCTGGCTTAAGTCCTGTGCGGGCTGGTGCCCTCACCCCATCCCTCTCCCACAGGGAGAGGGCGCAAACCATAAAAAACCCGCCGAGGCGGGTTTTTTGTTTTTACATTAATGGCATCGCTCGCTGCACAATATCAATCAGCGGCTGCGGATAGATACCGAAGATCAGCACCAGCAGCGCGGAGATGAGTACCACGATACCCCCGGCGCTGTACTGCCAGTTGGATGGCGCATCACGGTTGAGCTGCTGAGGCGCACTCAGATACAGGCTCACCGCCACGCGCAGGTAGTAGTAGAGGCCAATCGCGGAGCCAATCACCACGCCCGCAGTCAGCCACCACAGGTGTGCCTGCACACCAACGGCCAGCACGTAGAACTTACCGATAAAGCCCAGCGTCATTGGGATACCCGCCAGAGAGAGCATCATCACTGTCATCACCGCGGACAGGATCGGACGGTGCCAGAACAGACCACGGTAGGAGAACAGTGAATCGGCATCCGGGCCACGGTACGGGCTGGACATCAGGCTCACCACGCCGAAGGCGCCGAGGCTGCTGAACAGGTAACCTGCCAGATACACGCCCACGGCTTCCATTGACATCTCACCGCTCTGCAGCGCAATCAGCGCCACCAGCAGGTAGCCCAGATGAGAGATGGACGAGTAGCCCAGCAGACGCTTGATGTTGGTCTGGCTCAGCGCCATCAGGTTACCGAAGATGATGGAGACGAACGCGATAATGCCCAGCACCACGCGAACCGCTTCGCTGTCACCGACCGGCGCGTACAGGAACAGACGCATGACCACACCGAAGATAGCGATTTTGCTCGCCGTCGCCAGGAAGGTCGACACCGGCGCCGGAGCGCCCTGGTAGACGTCTGGCGTCCACAGGTGGAACGGAACCAGAGAGAGCTTGAAGCCGAGGCCAACGATCATCATACCCAGACCCGCCAGCAGCAGCGGCTCATGCAGCATGCCATCACCGAGGCTCTTGCCGAGCGCCATGAAGGAGAGGTTACCGGACTGTGCGTACAGCAGCGCGATACCAAACAGCAGGAACGAGGACGCAGCAGCAGACAGAATGGTGTACTTGATGCTCGCTTCCAGAGAACGCTTCTGGCGGAAGGCGTAACCAATCAGGCCGAACAGCGGCAGAGAGATCAGCTCAATACCGAGGAACAGCGCGGCCAGGTGGTTGGCATTCGCCAGCAGAATGCCGCCCAGCGCGGCAATCAGAACCAGCAGGTAAAACTCTTCTTTGTTGTCGTTGTAGCCTTCAAGCCACGGGTACGCAAAGGTACAGGTCGCCAGGCTCGCCAGCAGCACCAGACCGGTGTAAAGCATGGCATAGCCGTCAACGCGCATCAGCGGGGTGACGTCCATCGCCCCACCCTGGCCAACAAACCAGAGAGAGACTAACGCGGCGTTCAGTCCGATGACCGACAGCGTGGCATTCAGGAAGTGATTGCGTCGCCACGCAATGGAGAGCATCACAACCACCACCGTCAATCCGACGATCAGCAGCGGTAGCAGCGCGATCAGTTGTTGTGGAGTTATTGTCATGGCGAATTACGGCCTTGTAGTAGAAGCAGAATTAACAAACCACTGCTGGATGTTACCCATCGCGCTGTGCGAGGTATCCAGAATCGGCTGCGGGAAGAAGCCCAGCAGCACCAGCAGTACGACCAGCAGCAGGATGATGAACAGCTCGCGCAGCGACATCCCCGGCAGTTCTTGAGCAGCAATTTCGCTCTTCGCTTTACCGAAGTAAGCGCGGTGCAGCATCGCCAGCGAGTACACGGAAGCGAACACCAGACCAAAGGTGGAGATCACGGTAATCACCGGTACCACTTTGAAGCTGCCGAACAGAATCATAAATTCGCCGACGAAGTTACCGGTACCCGGCATCCCCAGGGTAGCCACCGCGAAGAACATGGACAGCGCTGGCAGCCACTTAATTTTGCTCCACAGACCGCCCATCATGCGCATGTCGCGGGTATGCAGACGTTCGTACAACTGGCCGCACAGGATGAAGAGGCCGGCTGCGGACAGACCGTGCGCAATCATCTGGATCACCGCGCCCTGGTACGCTAGTTGGCTGCCGGTGTAGATAGCAATCAGCACGAAGCCCATGTGGGAAACGGAGGTGTAGGCAATCAGACGCTTGATGTCGTACTGCGTGAAGGCCATCCACGCGCCGTAGAAGATTCCGATTACGCCCAGCCACATGGCGATTGGCGCGAACTCTGCGGAAGCATTCGGGAACAGCGGCAGTGCGAAGCGCAGCAGACCGTAGGCCGCCGTTTTCAGCAAGATGCCCGCCAGGTCAACAGAACCCGCCGTTGGTGCCTGAGAGTGCGCGTCTGGCAGCCAGCCGTGCAGCGGAACCACCGGCATTTTCACCGCGAAGGCGATGAAGAAGCCCAGCATCAGCAGGTATTCAACGCCGTGGGACATTGGCGTCTTCAGCAGATCTTCGTAGTTGAAGGTCCAGGTGCCGGTCGCGTTGTGGTGAACAAACACCAGCGCCAGAATCGCAATCAGCATCACCAGACCACTCGCCTGGGTATAGATGAAGAATTTGGTTGCCGCCGTGATACGCGTTTTACCGTCGGACGCCTTGTGGCCCCACAGCGCGATCAGGAAGTACATCGGCACCAGCATCATCTCCCAGAAGAAGAAGAACAGGAACATGTCGATGGCAAGGAACACGCCGATCACGCCGCCCAGGATCCACATCAGGTTCAGGTGGAAGAAGCCCTGGTATTTTTCGATTTCTCGCCAGGAGCAGAGTACCGCCAGAACGCCGAGCAGACCAGTCAGCACTACCATCAGCAGCGACAGACCGTCAATCGCCAGGTGGATGGTGATACCGAAACGCGGGATCCACGGCAGGATAAACTCAGACTGCCACTGCGGAATGCCCGCAGACTGGGTCAGTGAGTAACCGCCCTGCAACCACAGTTGCAGGCCAAGCGCGAGCGTCAATCCCATGGTGATCAGCGCGATCCAGCGCGGCATCTTCACGCCAAAGCGTTCAGTCTGCCAGCACAGGAAGCCGCCGATGAAGGGAATTAATATTAGCCAGGGTAGTAACATGGCGATTTACATTCCTTTTTAAGGCCCCCAGCAGGGGCCTGATTTTCAACGAATTCGAATAAAATTCACTTAACGATCAACGCAACACCATCAGCAGCGCCAGCACGACAACCGCACCGATGCTCATGGACGCCACATACCAGCGCAGGTAACCGTTCTCGCTGTACAGCAGGCCTTTACCTGCAAAGCGCGAGAGGATCGCCGGGATATTCATCAGGCTGTTCAGCGGGTCGCGCTTCAGCAGCCACGCAATGCCCAGGAACGGCTTAACGAAGATCATGTCGTACAGCCAGTCGAAGCCCCACGCGTTGTACCACCAGGTACCCAGCAGACGGCCCGGCGCGCTGTTGGCAACGGCAGTGACCAGCGTGCGTTTACCCAGCCACAGCCATGCAGCGATCAGGATGCCCGCGATAGCGACCACACCGGAGGTGATTTCAAGCGTCAGAACGCGACCGTGCTCAAGCTCGGTAGTGTCTGGCAGTACGCCCTGCAGCGGAGGCACAATCATCGCGCCAACGAAGGTGGAGAGTACCAGCAGCACAATCAGCGGCAGGTGGTGAGTGATCCCCTTACCTGCGTGAGCGTGAATTTGTTCTTTACCGTGGAATACGATGAAAATCATACGGAAGGTATACAGGGAGGTCATAAACGCACCGACCAGACCCGCAACCATCAGATTGATATGACCATTCGCCATGGCGCCCGCAAGGATTTCGTCCTTACTGAAGAAGCCCGCGGTGATCAGCGGCAGTGCCGCCAGCGCCGCGCCGCCCACCAGGAAGCAAACATACACCAGCGGGATGGACTTACGCAGTCCGCCCATCTTGAAGATGTTCTGTTCGTGATGGCAGGCCAGGATGACGGAACCGGACGAGAGGAACAGCAGCGCTTTAAAGAACGCGTGCGTCATCAGGTGGAAAATGGCCGCGTCCCACGCCTGAACGCCCAGCGCCAGGAACATGTAACCAATCTGGCTCATGGTGGAGTATGCGAGAACACGCTTGATGTCGGTCTGCACCAGCGCAGCAAAGCCCGCCAGCACCAGCGTAACTGCACCGACAATACCCACCAGATGCAGAATTTCCGGGGTCATCAGGAACAGGCCATGGGTACGCGCAATCAGATAAACACCGGCAGTTACCATGGTCGCGGCGTGGATCAGCGCGGAGACAGGGGTTGGACCCGCCATCGCGTCGGCCAGCCAGGTCTGCAACGGCAGCTGTGCGGATTTACCCACGGCACCACCCAGCAGCATCAGCGTTGCCCACCACAGCATGTTGTTGCCTGCTTCGAAGTGCGCCGGCGCCAGTTCCACCATTTCGCGGAAGTTCAGCGTGCCCAGTTCGTTGTAGAGAATGAACAACGCGAACGCGAGGAAGACGTCACCCACGCGGGTCACGACGAACGCTTTCATGGCCGCTGCGCCATTCTTCGGATCGGTATAGTAGAAACCGATCAGCAGGTAAGAACACAGACCCACGCCTTCCCAGCCCAGATACATCAGCAGCAGGTTATCGGCCAACACCAGAACGACCATGCTGGCGATAAACAGGTTGGTGTAGGCGAAGAAGCGGGAGTATCCCTCTTCACCGCGCATGTACCAGGAGGCAAACATGTGGATCAGGAAGCCAACGCCGGTGACCACGGAGAGCATGGTCAGCGAGAGGCCGTCCAACACCAGGTTGAAACCGATGTTGAAATCACCGACCGACATCCACGTCCACAGCGGCACGCTGAAAGGCTGACGCCCGTTGTTAAAGAAGTCGATACCCGCATACGCTGTGACCAGCGCGGCCAGGCCAACAGAGCCCATGCCGACGGTTGCAGACAGATTCTCGGACCAGCGGCCGCGAGAAAACGCCAGCAGCACGAAGCCAATCAGCGGAAAAATAATGGTTAAGGCAAGCATGTTCATCCACGCAACTCACTTACTGAATCGATGTTCAGATTCTGGCGGCGACGATGGAGCTGCAGCAACAGCGCCAGGCCAATACTCGCTTCGGCAGCCGCGAGGCTGATAGCGAGAATGTACATCACCTGACCATCGGTCTGGCCCCAGTAGCTTCCGGCGACCACGAAGGCCAGCGCGGAGGCGTTAATCATGATTTCCAGACCGATCAGCATAAACAGCAGATTGCGGCGGATAACCAGACCGGTCAGACCCAGAACGAATAAAATCGCAGCGAGGATCAGTCCATGTGTTAAGGGGATCATGCGCGCTCCTCCGTTTTTCTTTTCGCGCGGTCGTCAGTGCGGTTGCTCAGCACCTCGCCAGCACGCTCTTCGCGGCCAACGTGGAAAGCTACAACCAGGCCTGCCAGCAACAGCATTGAGGCCAGTTCCACCGCCAGAACGTATGGGCCAAAGAGCGTGATACCCACCTCTTTCGCACCAATCGGCGTGCCGTCGATGCCCTGATCGTTAACACCCAGAATGGCGTAAACGATCACCACCAGCATGATGGCCGACAAAATTGCCGGGCCAATCCACACCTGCGGTTTTAACCACTGACGTTCCTGCTCAATTTCAGAGCCGCCCAGGTTCAGCATCATCACCACGAATACGAACAGCACCATGATGGCCCCGGCGTAGACGATGATTTCCAGCGCACCGGCAAAGTGCGCGCCCAGCGCGAAGAACACCCCGGAAATGGCCAGCAGCGAGATGATTAAGTACAGCAGCGCATGCACCGGATTGGTGTGCGTAATCACTCGCAGCGTGGCCAGGATGGCGATAAGGCCACAGATATAAAAAGCGAATTCCATTGCCCTCTCCTTACGGTAACAGGCTCTTGACGTCGATAGGCTTAGCTTCGTTCTCTGCTTCGCCCTTATCTTTGCCGTCGATTGCCATACCCGCCATCCGGTAGAAGTTATATTCCGGGTATTTGCCCGGACCGGAAATCAGCAGATCCTCTTTCTCGTACACCAGGTCCTGACGCTTGTACTCACCCAGCTCAAAGTCCGGAGTCAGCTGAATCGCCGTGGTTGGGCACGCTTCTTCACACAGACCGCAGAAGATGCAGCGTGAGAAGTTGATGCGGAAGAACTCAGGATACCAGCGGCCGTCTACCGTCTCTGCTTTCTGCAGAGAGATACAGCCGACCGGACACGCTACCGCACACAGGTTACAGGCAACGCAGCGCTCGGAACCGTCCGGGTCGCGCGTCAGCACGATACGGCCACGGTAGCGCGGCGGCAGATATACCGGCTCTTCCGGGTACATCCGGGTTTCGCGTTTGGCAAACGCGTGCAGGCCGATCATCCAGATACTGCGTACCTGGGTACCGAAGCCTACCAGTAATTCTTTTAAGGTCATGGTCTATAGCCCCTTATGGCTGCTGCCAGAGAATGACAGCTGCCGTTACCAACAAGTTGACGAGCGTCAGCGGCAGGCACACTTTCCAGCCGAAGGACATTACCTGGTCATAACGCGGACGCGGTAACGCTGCGCGAATCAAAATGAACATCATCATGAAGAACGCGGTTTTCAGCGCGAACCAGATGAACGGCGGTAAGAACGGGCCATGCCAGCCACCAAAGAACAGCGTTACCATCAACGCGGAAATGGTGACGATACCGATGTACTCGCCCACGAAGAACAGACCGAACTTCATACCGGAATATTCGATGTGGTAACCGTCGGCCAGTTCCTGTTCGGCTTCTGGCTGGTCAAACGGGTGACGGTGACACACGGCCACGCCCGCGATAGCAAAGGTAATAAACCCAAAGAACTGCGGGATAACGTTCCAGATGTCGGCCTGGTTATTGACGATGTCGGTCATGTTGAATGAACCGGCCTGCGCCACCACGCCCATCAGGGAGAGCCCCAGGAACACTTCGTAGCTCAGCGTCTGCGCGGAAGCACGCATCGCACCCAGCAGCGAGTATTTGTTGTTACTGGACCAGCCTGCGAACAGCACCGCGTAAACCGCGAGGCCTGCCATCATCAGGAAGAACAGAATGCCGATGTTCAGGTCAGCAACCACCCAGGTCGGACTGACCGGAACGATAGCAAACGCCAGCAGCAGCGAGGTGAAGGCGATCATCGGAGCCAGAGTAAAGATCACGCGGTCCGAGAAGCGTGGGATCCAGTCCTCTTTAAAGAACATCTTGATCATGTCCGCGACCAGCTGGAGTGAACCACCCCAACCCACGCGGTTCGGTCCGTAACGGTTCTGGAACAGACCGAGCAGACGACGTTCACCAAAGCTCATGAACGCACCGCAGGTGACCACCACCAGCAGGATAACAATCGCTTTCAGAATGCTCAGCAGGATGTCGATAAGATCCGGCGTTAACCAACTCATGCTTTTGCCTCCTGCAGATTATCAAGACGCGCGCCCGCCAGAACCGGCGCGATGCCAGGCATACCCATCGGCAGACCCACCTGCCCTGCTGTCAGACCTTCGGAGATAATCAGCGGCAGGCTGATTGTCTGGCCGTCATAGCTAAAGGCGATGTTCGCGCCCGCGTTAACGCCAAGCTTCGCGGCATCCGCCGGGTTGAGCTTGATGTAAGGCTGCGGCATACGGGTCTGGAAGACCGGTGAACGCTGGGACAGCTCGTCGCTACCGAACAGATGGTAGTACGGCGCAATACGCCACTGACCATCCTGAGCCTGGAAGCTCGCCGGTACGGTCGTGAAGAAATCCAGACCGGTTTCGGAGGCTTCAATCAGACGCACGCCCGGATCGCCGTGGCGCAGGGAGCCACCCACTTCAGCCTGGAACTTGTTCCATGCCTGCGGGGAGTTCCAGCCCGGAGCCCATGCGAACGGGATTTGCGAACGCGGCGCAGACGGCTGGTTGTTCCCTTCCATGGAGAAGGCGAACATGGTGTCTTTATCCTGCGGCTGGCGCGGTTCGTGCACGCTGATGTTGGCGCGCATCGCGGTACGGCCGCTGTAGCGGTGCGGTTCACGCGCCAGTTTCTGGCCACGAATGCGGAAGCTTGCTTCAGGCGCGGCATCTTTAATGCCTGCCAGCTGAGGCAGTTTTTCGACTACCGCGTCGATAACGTGGTCGAGCTGCGTCCAGTCCACTTCACGGCTCTGCACGGTGCTGTGCAGGGAGTGCAGCCAGCGCCAGCTTTCCAGCATCACAGTGTTGCTGTCGTAGTACGCCGGGTCATAAACCTGGAAGAAACGCTGGGCGCGGCCTTCGTTGTTGATAACCGTACCGTCGCTTTCTGCGAAGCTTGCCGCAGAGAGCACCAGGTGTGCTTTGTCCATGATCGCGGTGCGCTGATGGTCAATCACCATTACCAGCGGCGCTTTGGAGAGCGCGGCGTCAACGCGAGCGGCAGACGCATGACGATGCAGGTCGTTTTCCAGCACCACAACGGCGTCAGCGGAACCGGACTCCAGTTCGCTTAATGCTTCTTCCAGCGAACCACCGCCAATCATACCCAGACCGATGCTGTTCACCGCACGGGCAATCATGGTCACGCCAACGTCCGCACCGCGGCCTTTCAGGGCTTTGGCAACGTTTGCTGCCGCCTGAACGATCTCCGCGCTGCCGGCGTTGGTACCGGAAATAATCAGCGGTTTCTTCGCACCCGCCAGGGCCTGAACAATCACGTCGACCTTGTTTTGCAGGTCGCGATCCAGCTCAACGGCTGGGGAGTTGCTGTCCAGCGCGTGGGCAATGGCAAAGCCAAGACGCGCCTGATCTTCAACCGGCGCGCAGTAGGTCCACGCGGCGATATCGTCCAGACGGGTGCTGTCGACGTTGGTCACAAACAGAGGATGCTTCGCGCGCTGGCCAATGTTGAGGATTGCCGCAATCTGCCAGTCGGCCACTTTCTGCGCCGCTGCCATTTCACGCGCTTTGCCCTTCACCGCCTGACGAACCGCCAGAGCCGCGCGTGCGCCGGTCTGCGTCAGGTCTTCACCCAGCACCAGAACCGCATCATAAGATTCGATTTCGCGCAGCGCAGGGGTATGGATACCACCTTCACGCAGCACTTTCAGTACCAGCTGCAGACGTTCCTGCTCGCCCTGGGCGATGCCGGTATAGAAGTTTTCTGCCCCAACCAGCTCACGCAGCGCGAAGTTGCTTTCGATGCTGGCGCGCGGAGAGCCGATACCGATCACTTTCTTCGACTGGCGCAGAATATCTGCCGCGCCCTGCATCGCCTGCTCGGCGTTCAGAGTGATGAAATCGTCGCCACGGCGCTGAACCGGCTGACGCGGACGGTCTTTTAGATTCACATAGCCATAGCCGAAACGACCGCGGTCGCACAGGAAATAGTGGTTAACGGTACCGTTGTAGCGGTTTTCGATACGACGCAGCTCGCCGTAACGCTCACCCGGGCTGGTGTTACAGCCGAGGGAACACTGCTGGCAGATGCTTGGCGCAAACTGCATGTCCCATTTACGGTTGTAACGCTCGGAGTGGGTTTTATCCGTGAATACGCCGGTCGGGCAGATTTCTACCAGGTTACCAGAGAATTCGCTCTCCAGCGTACCGTCTTCAGGACGACCGAAGTAGACGTTGTCATGTGCGCCATACACGCCCAGATCCTGACCGTCTGCATAGTCTTTGTAGTAACGCACGCAGCGGTAGCAGGCGATGCAGCGGTTCATTTCGTGAGAGATGAACGGCCCAAGGTCCTGGTTACGGTGGGTACGCTTGGTAAAGCGATAGCGACGGAAGCTGTGACCGGTCATCACGGTCATATCCTGAAGGTGGCAGTTACCGCCCTCTTCACAAACCGGACAGTCGTGCGGGTGGTTGGTCATCAACCACTCCACCACGCTTTCGCGGAACTGTTTGGCTTCTTCGTCATCAATCGAAATAAAGGTGCCTTCGGTGGCTGGCGTCATACAGGACATCACCAGGCGACCACGCGTGTCTTCCGCGTTTTGATATTGCTTCACCGCACACTGGCGGCAAGCACCGACGCTGCCCAGCGCCGGATGCCAGCAAAAGTACGGAATATCGAGGCCAAGAGACAGACAAGCTTCCAGCAGGTTGTCCGCCCCGTTGACTTCGTATTCTTTGCCGTCTACATGAATCGTAGCCATTAGCATGCTTCCAGTTGGCTCGGCCGAAACCGAGCGTTAATCAAAATTCTGTTTTTACCAGCGCGCTTTCAGCAGGTTCGGCTGAATACCATTAATTGAATGGGTATTGCTGAACGGCTGCTTAATGCCTGCTTCGAATTCGTCGCGGAAATATTTAATCGCGCTCTGCAGCGGCTCGACGGCACCCGGTGCGTGGGCGCAGAAGGTTTTACCTGGCCCTAAGAATCGACACAGTTGCTCAAGCGTCTCGATATCGCCCGGCTGGCCTTCGCCACGCTCAATGGCGCGCAGGATCTTCACGCTCCACGGCAGACCGTCACGGCACGGTGTACACCAGCCGCAGGACTCGCGGGCAAAGAACTCTTCCAGGTTACGCACCAGCGAGACCATGCCGATCTCGTGGTCGACGGCCATCGCCAGCGCCGTACCCAGACGGCTGCCCGCTTTACCAATGCTTTCGAATTCCATCGGCAGGTCAAGGTGGGCTTCGGTCAGGAAGTCTGTCCCTGCCCCACCCGGCTGCCAGGCTTTAAATTTCAGGCCATCGCGCATGCCGCCGGCGTAGTCTTCAAGAATTTCGCGTGCGGTGGTACCGAACGGCAGTTCCCAGACGCCAGGATTCTTCACGCGACCGGAGAAACCCATCAGCTTGGTACCGGCATCCTTGCTTGAGGAGATGCCCTGATACCACTCCACGCCGTTCGCGAGGATCGCCGGAACGTTACACAGGGTTTCGACGTTGTTGACGCAGGTCGGTTTACCCCACACGCCGGAGCTTGCCGGGAACGGTGGCTTGGAACGCGGATTCGCGCGGCGGCCTTCGAGGGAGTTAATCAGCGCGGTTTCTTCACCGCAGATATAACGCCCGGCACCGGTGTGCACGAACAGTTCGAAGTCAAAGCCGGTACCCAGGATGTTTTTACCCAGCAGACCCGCCTCTGTCGCTTCGGCAATCGCGCGACGCAGGTTTTCTGCCGCTTCGATGTACTCACCGCGCAGGAAGATGTAGCCACGGTACGCTTTCAGCGCGAACGCGGAGATCAGCATGCCTTCCACCAGCAGGTGCGGCAGCTGCTCCATCAGCAGGCGGTCTTTATAGGTGCCCGGCTCCATTTCATCGGCGTTACACAGCAGGTAACGGATGTTCATGGATTCGTCTTTTGGCATCAGGCTCCACTTCAGGCCAGTGGAGAAACCCGCGCCGCCGCGGCCTTTCAGGCCGGAATCTTTTACCGCGTTAACGATGTCGTCCGGCGCCATGCCGCCAAGGGCTTTACGCGCGCCGGCATAGCCGTTTTTGCTCTGGTATTCGTCGAGCCATACCGGCTGTTTGTCATCGCGCAGACGCCAGGTCAGCGGATGCGTCTCAGCAGTACGAATTACAGTTTTCATTTGTACTGCTCCAGCAGGTCAGGAATCGCTTCCGGCGTCAGATGGCTGTGAGTGTCCTCATCAATCATCATGGTCGGCCCCTTGTCGCAGTTACCCAGGCAGCAGGTTGGCAGCAGAGTAAAGCGTCCATCGAACGTGGTCTGGCCCGGCTTGATATTGAGCTTCTTCTCAATCGCAGCCTGAATGCCCTGATAACCGGTGATGTGGCAGACAACGCTGTCACAGTAGCGGATCACATGGCGGCCAACCGGCTGACGGAAGATCTGGCTGTAGAACGTGGCTACGCCTTCTACGTCGCTTGCCGGAATACCCAGCACTTTAGCGATCGCATAGATCGCCCCATCCGGCACCCAACCACGCTGTTTCTGTACGATTTTCAGCGCTTCAATGGACGCCGCACGCGGGTCTTCGTAGTGGTGCATCTCGTGCTCAATGGCGGCACGCTCTGCTTCACTCAGCTCAAAAGCCTCGGTTTGTGGTTGTTGATTCTCGTGCATAATTAGCGGTCCACATCTGACATAACAAAATCGATACTACCCAGATACACAATCAGGTCGGAGACCAGACTGCCGCGGATGGCGGACGGGATCTGCTGCAGGTGCGCAAAGCTCGGCGTACGCACGCGGGTACGGTAGCTCATGGTGCTGCCGTCACTGGTCAGGTAGTAACTGTTAATACCCTTGGTCGCTTCAATCATCTGGAAGGATTCTTGCGCCGGCATGACCGGACCCCAGGAAACCTGCAGGAAGTGGGTGATCAGGGTTTCGATATGCTGCAGCGTGCGCTCTTTCGGTGGCGGCGTCGTCAGCGGGTGATCCGCCTTGAACGGGCCTTCCGGCATGTTGTTGAGGCACTGCTCAAGGATGCGCAGACTCTGGCGCAGCTCTTCCACTTTCAGCATCACGCGGGTGTAGCAGTCGGAAACGCCGCCGCCAACCGGGACTTCAAAGTCGAAGTTTTCGTAACCAGAGTAAGGACGGGCTTTACGCACGTCGAAATCAATACCGGTCGCGCGCAGGCCAGCACCTGTGGTACCCCACTCCAGCGCTTCTTTCGCGCCGTAAGCAGCAACGCCCTGGGAACGGCCTTTCAGGATGGTGTTGCGCAGCGCGGCTTTCTCGTAGGAGGCCAGACGTTTTGGCATCCAGTCGAGGAATTCACGCAGCAGGCGGTCCCAGCCGCGCGGCAGATCGTGTGCCACGCCGCCGATACGGAACCAGGCCGGGTGCATACGGAAACCGGTAATCGCTTCCACCAGATCGTAGATTTTCTGACGATCGGTAAAGGCAAAGAAGACCGGAGTCATCGCGCCGACGTCCTGAATGAAGGTGGAGATGTACAGCAGGTGGCTGTTGATGCGGAACAGTTCTGACAACATCACGCGAATCACGTTAACGCGATCCGGTACGGTGATGCCTGCCAGTTTCTCAACGGCCAGCACGTATGGCATCTCGTTTACGCAGCCGCCGAGGTACTCGATACGGTCGGTATACGGAATGTAGCTGTGCCAGGACTGACGCTCGCCCATCTTCTCAGCACCGCGGTGGTGATAGCCGATGTCAGGCACGCAGTCGACAATCTCTTCGCCATCAAGCTGAAGAATAATACGGAACGCACCGTGCGCAGACGGGTGGTTTGGACCGAGGTTGAGGAACATGAAGTCCTCGTTTTCGGTACCGCGCTTCATGCCCCAGTCTTCCGGCTTGAAGGTCAGTGCTTCCATCTCCAGATCCTGCTTGGCTTTGGTCAGCTCAAACGGATCGAATTCGGTTGCACGTGCCGGGTAGTCTTTACGCAGCGGGTGGCCGGTCCAGGTCTGCGGCATCATGATGCGCGTCAGATGCGGGTGGCCGTCGAAGGTCATGCCGAACATTTCCCAGGTTTCACGCTCGTACCAGTTGGCGTTCGGGAAAAGTTTGGTGATCGTCGGCAGATGCATGTCGTTTTCAGACAATGCCACCTTGAGCATGATATCCGTGTTGCGGTCTATTGAGATCAGGTGGTAGAAAACGGAAAAATCCGCAGCAGGGAGACCCTGGCGGTGCGTACGCAGACGTTCGTCCATGCCGTGTAAGTCAAACAGCATGACGTAAGGTTTTGGCAATTTCTTGAGGAAATCGACAACTTCCAGCAATTGCTCACGCTTCACCCAAACAACGGGTACCCCGGTGCGGGTCGCCTGAACGGTAAAGGCATCCGGCCCAAAACGGTTGCGCAGTTCGCCAATGACGGGGTCATCAAGATGATCCCGGGTCTGCCAGGCGGCTTCTTGCGCGGTTAAGTCGGTCATATTGTTCACCATTGCAAATGGTCCGTGGTGACTGTTAAGCCTGGCTTCGCGCTATTTGAGTAGTGATATGCGAAGGTTTTCTCCAGGCCTACAGGCGCAAATTAAATTTCGTCAGGCGTACGCAGGTTGGTGACGGCAATACGTTCACCACGTTTACGCTCGCGCTCAGACTGCATGTTCGCGCGATAGACACCCTGATCGCCAACAACCCATGAAAGCGGGCGACGTTCTTTACCGATAGACTCCTGCAGCAGCATCAGCGCCTGCATGTAGGCTTCTGGACGCGGCGGACAGCCCGGAATGTAAACATCCACCGGAATGAACTTATCAACGCCCTGCACGACGGAATAAATGTCGTACATACCGCCAGAGTTTGCACATGCGCCCATGGAAATAACCCATTTTGGCTCCAGCATCTGGTCATACAGACGCTGAATAACAGGTGCCATCTTGGTAAAGCAGGTACCGGCTACCACCATCAGGTCAGCCTGACGCGGGGAAGCACGCAGTACCTCGGCCCCAAAACGCGCAACGTCATGCACCGCAGTGAATGACGTCACCATTTCAACGTAGCAGCAAGAAAGACCAAAGTTGTATGGCCAGATAGAGTTCTTACGACCCCAGTTGACCATATCGTGCATGGCATGTTCGAGTTTGCCCATGTACACGCTTTTATTGACTTCTTGCTCCAGGGGGTCGGTTACGATCTCCTGTTTTTGCAGGGGGTAACGGTCATTCTCACCGTTAGGATCTATGCGGGTGAGCGTATAATCCATCTTATTGCCTCGCTGTTACTGCTGACGATTAGAGATACTGTTTTCCGGGTTGATGTGTTCACGACGTGAACGCGCAGGCGTCCAGTCAAGCGCGCCAATACGCACCAGATAAACCAGACCGGCCAGTAACACTAAAATGAAAATTGCGGCCTCGACAAAGCCCACCCAACCACTTTCGCGAATGGAGGTCGACCATGCGAACAGGTAGAGCGCTTCCACGTCGAAGATGACGAAGAACATCGCTACCAGATAGAACTTGGCAGACAGGCGTAAGCGAGCGGAACCTACTGAATCAATACCTGATTCGAAAGGTGTGTTTTTGTGCCTTGCACGGGCGCGACCGCCCAGGAACCAGCCGCCGACTAACATCAGGCAGCACAGGCCAATGGCTACAATAAGAAAGATTGCGAATGCCCAGTGATGAGCGATGACTTCTGTGGATGTTGACATACTCATTGCTTACTCATCAAAAGTGATACCAACGACACTGCTCTTGCTGGCAGATGGGCATCACATCGATTCATGGGGAGGAACAAATAACCTTACACTAACTGTCTGAAATGAGACGTAGACAGCAAAATGATGGGGTTTTTTACTCCTTTCTATAACCTATTGTCAACTTTAACAAAGGTTTCTTCACATTAAATTACATCGAGCGATTCTCATTAACATTTGGTGCCCTTTAACCCTGGTGGTTACCGGACTTTTCGTCAAATGTGTGTTGTTGAATCGTGTCCGTTTTGGAAGTAAAAAAAATAACCCTCCTATTTTGACAGGATTTGCCAACGATTCCTCCCCCCAAATAGGAGTATTTTCTTGATCTGAGACACGCTTTTGTTAATTCAACCAAAAAACCGGCAACATATTTGCTGCTTTTTTAACATTGAGGGACTATGGACGAAGTTAGAACGCAAAACGAACAATATTTAAGCGGAAGCATTTACCTCTTTGATATGTATGATCTCTTTATGAAAACCTGGTGACGAATGGGGATAATATTGTCAAAAAAAAGCCACTGCGTGCGAAAACGACACGAGTGGCTTTTTTTTACACTTACAATTTGTTACCAGAATTTTGAGCTTTTGATCACTCAAAGTCACCTTCTACGATCAGGGAATCATCCCCCCCTTCGGAGGTAACATGCTCAAACTGCCACGGGTTGTGGTAGTTTTGCATCGCCTCAAACACCACCTTTGCCAACTCGTTGTGACTGGCCGCGTTATGGCAAAGCAGGTACTCGGTATCCGGCAGCGCAGGGAGCCCATCTGATTTACCGAGAACGCGCAGATCGGGGCTCATCATCTCCACCGGACGGGCCGTGACGCCAAGACCGGCTTTCACCGCGGCACGCACCGCGGGCAATGTAGATGCCACATAGGCCAGACGCCACGGAATGTTGGCTTCATTTAACGCCGTTAGCACCATATCGCGGAAGGGACTCGGATCGTCCAGTAAAACCAGCGGTACCGGCTCCCCTTTTTGCAGCACATATTCAGCCGCGCAATACCAGTGCGTTGGCGATGTGCGCAACGTCAGACAATCAAACTGCCCGGGACGATGCGTCGTGACCACCAGGTCGACCTTATTCTCATTTAACATCTCAACCATAAAGGCATTACGTTTTACGCTAACATCCAGCGCAAGCTTCGGATAAACCGAGCTAATTCGATTGAGAAGAAACGGCAAAATAGTATCCGCTGACTCATCAGATGCCCCTAAAGTTAACACCCCCTGAAGGTTGCTAAACATTAATGACATACATGCTTCATCATTAAAGCGAAGAATTTTCCTGGCATAACCCAGTAGCTGAATACCGTGTTCCGTTAAGAGCTTATTACGCCCGTGACGGGCAAAAAGCTCTTTCCCAACCAGTTGCTCCAGCCGCTGCATTTGCTGGCTAACGGCGGACTGAGTTCGGCAGACGGCGGCAGCAGCTGCTGCAAAAGTGTTGAGATCGGCGACCGCAACAAACGTTCTCAGCAGATCGAGGTCGAGATTCATTATCGGACGATTTGCATTTATCATATCTATTCACTTTCAGGTTGCTCGTGCGGAGCTGCCCGGGTTGAAGCTGTGTGTAACAGTTAAGCAATTCCTTCTGAAGGTTTTCCCTCGCATCCCGGCCCGGCAGACTGCCTGACAGATAGTTATTGTGCTGCTTTATATCAACAGTCAGAAAGCACGTTTCATGACGTTATTTTTATTCTCTTAAACGTTCAGGATATTTAGATGTTCGCAGGTTTATGTAAATTACATTAAAGGCGTAACACTTTTTCTGCCATCTTTATCGCAGCGCTGTCAACGTAGCAGGAGATGTTTGACACATTCCAGCCAGAGATAACTCCAACAATAACAATCAATTAAATCAGAAAGCCAGTTTGAGATATACAAAGCTTGTGCATCTTTCTTCTGCTTTCCTTAAAGACATCTTAACCCAAATCCACTTTATTTATAAGTCTTATTGCAATATTCAGGATTAAGGAGGTTTGTTAAGCTTCTCAACTAATTTTATTAAAATTAACTAAAGTTGCATTTTGTTCGCTAATAATAAATAAATTTTAATTTTGATTAAAGCCATTCATTAATAACACTTAACATTAATTTCACATGATTAACTTTTAGCCGCTTCGGGCTATTACTGCAAGATTTTTCCAACACTCAGGTTTTACGAAAAGTCACTTAGCGTGACTTCTGTCTCCTTCCTGAGCGCCATTTATTTTACATCAGAACAATATACATAATTAATAGAATTATACAGCATAATTAACCTTAAACAGCGACCAGATCAATACGTTAAGTCCGCAAAATCGTCAACGACCAGCCAAATAGATTCATCAGAAATTCGCATCGTGCACAAAATCTTCTCCTGTACACCCTTCAAAACGGAGCGAGGGGGGAGTACATTATTCCGTGCTGACTTCCACGGCAGGGAGTGGCAATAATAGCGAAAAGGTTAAAGGTTCATGTCCCCTATCGAAAAATCCAGCAAGCTAGATAACGTCTGTTATGACATCCGTGGCCCGGTTCTGAAAGAGGCAAAACGCCTTGAAGAAGAAGGCAATAAGGTTCTGAAGCTCAACATTGGTAACCCCGCGCCATTTGGTTTTGACGCGCCGGATGAGATTCTGGTTGATGTGATCCGCAACCTGCCTACGGCACAAGGCTATTGCGATTCAAAGGGACTTTACTCGGCACGTAAAGCCATTATGCAGCACTACCAGGCGCGCGGTATGCGTGACGTTACCGTCGAAGATATTTACATTGGCAACGGCGTCTCCGAACTGATCGTTCAGGCCATGCAGGCGCTGCTGAACAGCGGCGACGAAATGCTGGTTCCCGCGCCGGACTACCCGCTATGGACGGCTGCCGTATCACTCTCCAGCGGTAAAGCGGTACATTATCTTTGCGACGAATCTTCTGACTGGTTCCCGGATCTGGATGACATTCGCGCGAAAATCACGCCTCGCACGCGTGGGATTGTGATCATCAACCCGAACAACCCAACGGGTGCGGTCTATTCAAAAGAGCTGCTGATGGAGATCGTGGAGATCGCCCGCCAGCACAACCTGATCATCTTCGCTGACGAAATCTACGACAAGATCCTCTATGACGCGGCACAACACCACTCTATCGCCGCGCTGGCCCCGGACCTGCTGACCGTCACCTTCAACGGCCTGTCTAAAACCTACCGCGTGGCCGGTTTCCGTCAGGGCTGGATGGTGCTGAACGGCCCGAAAAAACACGCTAAAGGCTATATTGAAGGGCTTGAGATGCTGGCGTCGATGCGTCTTTGCGCTAACGTGCCTGCGCAGCACGCGATCCAGACGGCGCTGGGCGGATACCAGAGCATCAGCGAGTTTATTGTCCCTGGCGGTCGCCTGTACGAACAGCGTAACCGCGCATGGGAACTGATCAACGATATTCCGGGCGTCTCCTGCGTGAAGCCGAACGGGGCGCTGTATATGTTCCCTAAAATCGACGCGAAGCGCTTCAATATTCATGACGATCAGAAAATGGTGCTCGATTTCCTGCTGCAGGAAAAAGTGCTGCTGGTTCAGGGGACGGCGTTTAACTGGCCGTGGCCGGACCACGTGCGTATCGTAACCTTGCCGCGCGAAGACGATCTCGAAATGGCCATCAGCCGCTTCGGGCGATTCCTCTCTGGGTACCATCAGTAATCTTAAAATCAGGCTACTTCGGTAGCCTGATTTGCATCTTCCCTCCCCTCCCCGCACAATGAAGTCCTGTCGCAGTGAAGACAAAAGGTAACCTATGAGTCAGAGCCATTTCTTTGCCCACCTCTCCCGCCTGAAACTGATCAACCGCTGGCCGCTAATGCGCAACGTACGTACAGAGAACGTGTCTGAGCACAGCCTGCAGGTTGCTATGGTCGCTCATGCGCTGGCTGCCATTAAGAACCGCAAATTTAACGGGCAGGTGAATGCCGAGCGCATCGCTCTGCTGGCGATGTACCACGACGCATCAGAGGTGCTGACCGGCGACCTGCCTACGCCAGTGAAATATTTCAACTCGCAGATTGCACAGGAATATAAGGCTATCGAGAAGATTGCCCAGCATAAGCTTATCGAGATGGTGCCCGAAGAGCTGCGCGATATCTTTGAACCGCTCATCGACGAGCATCAGTATTCGGAAGAGGAAAAGTCGCTGGTCAAGCAGGCCGACGCGCTGTGCGCCTATCTGAAGTGTCTGGAAGAGCTGTCTGCGGGCAATAATGAGTTTTTACTGGCTAAAACGCGTCTGGAAAAAACGCTGGAATCCCGCCGCAGCGAAGAGATGGACTATTTCATGCAGGTATTTGTACCGAGCTTCCATCTGTCGCTGGACGAGATTAGCCAGGATTCACCGCTTTAACTATTTGCCCAGCGGCGCTGTGCTTGCAGGGCCTACGCGTCATGTAGGCCAGGTAAGGCGCAGCCGCCACCCGGCGATGTTCTCAGAACGGGAATAAAACCGGAATTAACACCACGCACACCACCATCACCAGTACGGTGAACGGCACGCCCAGCTTCACGAAATCGCTGAACTTATAATTCCCCGGCCCCAGCACCAGCGTGTTAACCGGCGAAGAAACCGGCGTCATAAACGCCGCGGACGCCGCCATCGCGACCATCATCGCAAACGGATACGGCGACACGCCCATGGATTTCGCCATCGCCAGCGCAATAGGCGCCATCAGCACCGCCGTCGCGGTGTTGGAGATAAACAACCCGATCGTGGCGCACATGACAAACAGACAGACCATCATCATGTACGGACCATACCCACCGCCCACGTCCATCAAGCCTTTTACGATCAGATCCACCCCGCCGGTTTTTTGCAGTGCGAGGGCAAAAGGCATCATCCCAACGATAAGAATAATGCTCGGCCAGTGAATGGCTTTATACGCGCTTTCGGCGTCAATACAGCGGAATTTCCCCATCAGCAGGCAGGCGATAATGGCCGCGACCGGATTAGGGATTTCATCGGTCAGCATCAGCGCCACCATCAGCACCAGACAGAAAATCGCATGCGGTGCCTGGCTGTGCGCCGGTGACGCATCGCTCTCTTCGACCGGCATGTTGAGCACCACAAAATCACGTCCTTTTTGTCCGAGCTGGCTTATCAGCTTCCAGTTGCCGACGACGAGAAAGATATCGCCCAGCAGGATCGGCTCATCGACGACGGCCCCCTCCATCGCCACGCCATCACGCTTCAGCCCCACGACGTTCAAGCCATAGCGGGTACGGAACCCCATTTCACGCACGGTTTTACCCAACAGTTCCGATTCCGGTATCAGCGACACTTCGGCCATGCCCACATCCAGCGCCTGATCGGAAAAATACTCGCCGCGCAGCACCATCGGCTCCAGCAGCTGTTCGCTGCAAAACTCACGCAGATCCACCTCCGCGGTAGACATATCGATCAGCAGAACGTCTCGCGCCCGAAATTCCGACACCCCGTTAACGTTGACGATCACCCGGCGAAAACGGCGCCAGCGCTCTACGCCAATTACGTTCGCGCCATAACGCTCGCGCAACTTAAGGTCGTCGAGCCGCTGGCCAACCATCGGCGAGCCGGGGCGAATGGCCAGACGCCGCGCCCGCCCGGAGAGACGGTACTCCCTGATCAGATCGCGGAAGGTACGTCGCTTCCACCCCTCTTTGTTCTTATCCTGTTTGTCGCCTTTCAGGGCAAAACGGGTCAGCAGCATATAGATCACGCCCATCGCCAGAATCACCAGCCCAAGCGGGGTGACGCTGAAAAAGCTGAAGCCCTGAAATCCTTCCCGAAGCAGCTCGCTGTTGACGACCAGGTTCGGCGGCGTCGCCACCAGCGTCATCATACCGCTGATCAAACCGGCAAAGCTCAGGGGCATCATCAGGCGCGACGGCGAGCTCTGCATCCGCATGGAGACGCTCAGCACCACCGGGATAAAAATGGCGACCACGCCCGTTGAGCTCATAAATGCCCCCAGACCGGCGACCGTCAGCATCAGATAGATCAGCATTTTGGTTTCACTGCTGCCGGCCACCTTGACCAGCCACGCGCCCATGATGGTTGCCACGCCGGTGCGCACAAGGCCGTCGCCGATGATAAACAGGGCGGCAATCAGGATAACGTTGGGGTCGCTGAACCCGGAGAAGGCTTCCGGTAGCGTGAGCGTGCCGCTCAGCACAAACGCGACAATGACAAACAGGGCAACGGCATCCATGCGCACCTTGCCTGTGGCGAAGAGAATAATGGCGATTAAAAGCAGGCTCAGAACCCAGATCAGTTCACCGTTCACAACCTATCCTTGTCAGTTGAAGATGAGAAATTCTGCCATAAAAAAGCCCCAGCAGCGTGGGGCTATATCATGGGATTACATTTTTAGCGAGACGGTTACAACTCCATCGGGTGCTTTTGACACCGCCAGCGCCGTCAGGGAATTAATCACAAAGTCAGCCTCGTCCAGGCGTGGGGACCCCGCCGGAACGTTTACGGCAATGACGCGGCTACCGGCGTTCAGCCCGGCCAGCACGCCAGCGGCCGCATCTTCCACCACCACGCACTCTGCAGGCGCGAAGCCCAGCATTTCTGCACCAAGCAGAAACGCATCCGGCTCCGGCTTGCCGCGTTTGACGCGCTCTGCCGTAATGAACACCTCTGGCTTCGGTAAGCCAGCCGCCTTATGGCGGGCATGAGCGACCGGAACAGAGCCGGAGGTAACAATCGCCCACGGGATATGCGCTTCATTCAGATGCTCAAGCAGTTCGCGCGCCCCGGGCAGCGCGGTAATGCCCTCGGTATCGGTGGCCTCAATCTGCTCCAGGTATTTGAACTCCGCCTGGATCTCCTCCTCAGAACGCCCCGCTAAGAAGTGCCGCAAAGAGGTAATGGCCTGTTTGCCATGGATAAAATTCAGCACGTCCTGATGATCGATGCCGTGCCGGTCGGCCCAGTGGCACCACGAGCGCTCCACAACCGGCAGCGAATCCACCAGCGTACCGTCCAAATCAAACAGAAAACCTTTACACTGCACACGCACCTCCGTCAGGCATTAATAATTTGTTGAATTTCGTTGCTGCTTAAATGGTACTGGCGCGGGCAGGCGTGCCACGCGCTCAGCATACGCTGGTATTTATCCCACATAGGGGTCTGGGCGTTGAAACCGTGCGTACCCGCATCAAAGTGGGTGTAACGCCCTTCGGTGTTCACCATAAAGCGCACGTAGCTCAGATAGCGCGCTTCCGTCGCTGCATCAAAGCCTAAGAAGGTGACGCGGCGTTCGTCAATGGACTGCTGGTCTTTGAGATTCGTCCAGGACACATGCAGGGCGTGGTACATCTCCATAATGTCGATCACGACGCGGCAGGTTTCTTCTTTCAGCTCGCCAAATTCGCGGTCCAGTTCACGCATTTGCAAACCGAACCCTCGTTCGACGATGGTCTGCAGGCGGCTGTAGCGCGCAGCGTTATCGGGATCAAGCATAGTCATCATCTTGTACTGGTTAGACAAAATCAGACGTTGAGCATGGGTCATTTCCATCTTTCGACTCCTGTAGCGCATTGCACTGTAAAAAAAAGACACGGTAACGGTTTGTTACTGTGCCTTCTTTTGTTAGTCGTTTCGATGATCAATCACAAGTCATCGAGGAATGTTTTATCCAACTGCTTAAAAGCACGCTTTAACGTGTCCGCCAGCGCCTGGTAATCCGGCTTGCCTTCAACCGGGGCCAGCGCCTGCCCGGCCTCCTCCAGTTTTCCACGCACTTCATAAAACCAGTGTAAAATAGAAGGCGGAAGCGGCGTGATGGAGCGTTTACCTAACCACCACAGCCCCTGCATCGGCAGGCTTAACGCGAAGAGCGCCGTCGCGACGGCAGGGCCAAGCTGTCCACCGAGGGCGATTTGCCAGCACAGGGTAAAGATGGCAACCGGAGGCATAAAGCGAATCGCATAGCGCGTAGCGCGGATGGTGCGATTCTCAATAAACATTGGCGCAAGGCGCTTTTCCATTGGCCACGTCTTTGCGTAATGCTGTCCCCGACGAAACAGACTGAAAAAGTTCACGGACGGGATTTCGGGTGTCGACATGGCTGTACCTCAACTTCACATATAAAAATTAAAATTTTTGTGCAAAACCACAACAGGCTATGACAACGTTCAAAATATTTTGTCATCGCTACCCCGTATCGGGTATCCTGTGCCAGCCTGATAGGGCCGTAGACGAGAAGCATTAACTCGTCAAATTATCGCATATTATGCCATTGGCTGAAAATTGTGCAAAATGGCATAAAATCATAGTTATTTCTTTCATCATGCCAGAATGTTCGTTTGCCATGATGTTAATCATAAATGTCTGAGTCATCATGCGTTACGCTGTTAGACTCACTGACGTTTTTTTAGCCACGTATCAATAATAGGTACTTCCATGTCGAGTAAGTTAGTACTGGTTCTGAACTGCGGTAGCTCCTCACTGAAATTCGCCATCATCGATGCGCTCAACGGTGACGAGTACCTCTCTGGTTTGGCCGAATGTTTCCATCTGCCTGAAGCACGTATCAAGTGGAAGATGGACGGCAGCAAACAAGAAGCGGCTTTAGGTGCAGGCGCCGCTCACAGTGAAGCGCTGAACTTTATCGTTAACACTATTCTGGCACAAAAACCAGAACTGTCTGCTCAGCTGACTGCGATTGGTCACCGTATCGTCCATGGCGGCGAAAAATACACCAGCTCCGTCGTGATCGACGACTCTGTTATCCAGGGCATCAAAGACTCTGCCTCTTTTGCTCCGCTGCACAACCCGGCGCACCTGATTGGTATCGCTGAAGCGCTGAAGTCCTTCCCGAATCTGAAAGACAAAAACGTGGCCGTGTTTGACACCGCGTTCCATCAGACCATGCCGGAAGAGTCTTACCTCTATGCCCTGCCGTACAGCCTGTACAAAGAGCACGGCGTACGTCGCTACGGCGCGCACGGCACCAGCCACTTCTATGTGACTCAGGAAGCCGCAAAAATCCTGAACAAACCTGTTGAAGAAGTGAACATCATCACCTGCCACCTGGGCAACGGTGGTTCTGTTTCTGCTATCCGCAACGGTAAATGTGTTGATACCTCCATGGGTCTGACCCCGCTGGAAGGTCTGGTGATGGGTACCCGTTCCGGTGACATCGACCCGGCGATCATCTTCCACCTGCACGACACCCTGGGCATGAGCGTTGACGATATCAACAAAATGCTGACCAAAGAGTCTGGCCTGCTGGGTCTGACCGAAGTCACCAGCGACTGCCGCTATGTTGAAGACAACTACGCTGAGAAAGCTGACGCTAAACGTGCAATGGACGTTTACTGCCACCGTCTGGCGAAGTACATCGGCTCTTACACTGCACTGATGGACGGTCGTCTGGACGCGGTGATCTTCACCGGCGGTATCGGTGAGAACGCGGCAATGGTTCGTGAACTGTCCCTGGGCAAACTGGGCGTTCTGGGCTTCGACGTTGATCACGAGCGTAACCTGGCTGCTCGCTTCGGCAAGTCTGGTTTCATCAACAAAGAAGGCACCCGTCCGGCAATCGTTATTCCAACTAACGAAGAGCTGGTCATCGCGCAAGACGCGCATCGCCTGACTGCCTGATTCCACACCGCCAGCAATGCTGGCGGTGCTGTTTTGTAACCCGCCCAATATCGGCGGTAACGAAAGAGGATAAACCGTGTCCCGTACTATTATGCTGATCCCTACCGGAACCAGCGTCGGCCTGACCAGCGTCAGCCTTGGCGTGATCCGTGCTATGGAACGCAAAGGCGTTCGTCTGAGCGTCTTTAAGCCAATCGCCCAGCCGCGTGCCGGTGGCGATGCGCCAGACCAGACGACCACCATCGTTCGCAAAAACTCCAATCTGCCAGCGGCTGAACCGCTGAAGATGAGCCACGTCGAGTCTCTGCTCTCCAGCAACCAGAAAGACGTGCTGATGGAAGAGATCATCGCTAACTACCACGCTAACGCGCAAGACGCAGAAGTGGTGCTGGTAGAAGGTCTGGTTCCTACCCGCAAACACCAGTTTGCCCAGTCTCTGAACTTTGAAATCGCGAAAACCCTGAACGCAGAGATCGTTTTCGTAATGTCTCAGGGCACTGACACCCCGGAACAGCTGAACGAGCGTATCGAACTGACGCGCAGCAGCTTCGGCGGTGCGAAAAACACCAACATCACCGGCGTGATCGTCAACAAACTGAACGCGCCAGTGGATGAGCAGGGCCGTACTCGCCCTGACCTGTCTGAAATCTTCGACGACTCTTCCAAAGCGAAAGTCATCAAAGTTGACCCGGCTAAGCTGCAGGAATCCAGCCCGCTTCCGGTTCTGGGCGCGGTGCCATGGAGCTTCGATCTGATTGCCACCCGTGCAATCGATATGGCGCGTCACCTGAACGCTACCATCGTTAACGAAGGCGATATCAACACACGCCGCGTGAAGTCCGTGACCTTCTGTGCGCGCAGCATTCCGCACATGCTGGAACACTTCCGCGCAGGCTCCCTGCTGGTGACCTCCGCTGACCGTCCTGACGTGCTGGTTGCAGCGTGTCTGGCGGCGATGAACGGCGTGGAAATTGGCGCCATCCTGCTGACCGGTGCCTACGAGATGGACCCACGCGTGAGCAAGCTTTGCGAACGCGCGTTCGCCACTGGCCTGCCGGTCTTCATGGTGAACACCAACACCTGGCAGACCTCCCTGAGCCTGCAGAGCTTCAACCTTGAAGTGCCGGTTGATGACCACGAGCGTATCGAGAAAGTTCAGGAATACGTTGCTGGCTACATCAACGCAGACTGGATCGAATCCCTGACTGCCACCTCTGAGCGCAGCCGTCGCCTGTCTCCACCTGCCTTCCGTTACCAGCTGACCGAGCTGGCGCGTAAAGCGGGCAAACGCGTTGTGCTGCCAGAAGGCGACGAACCACGTACCGTTAAAGCGGCTGCCATCTGTGCAGAGCGCGGCATCGCGACCTGCGTGCTGCTGGGCAACCCGGATGAGATCAACCGCGTAGCGGCGTCTCAGGGCGTTGAGCTGGGCACTGGCATCGAAATCGTTGACCCTGAAGTGGTTCGCGAAAGCTACGTTGCCCGTCTGGTTGAGCTGCGTAAGAGCAAAGGCATGACCGAAGCCGTTGCGCGCGAGCAGCTGGAAGACAACGTGGTGCTGGGCACGCTGATGCTGGAGCAGGACGAAGTTGACGGTCTGGTTTCCGGTGCGGTTCACACCACCGCGAATACTATCCGCCCACCGCTGCAGCTAATCAAAACGGCACCGGGCAGCTCTCTGGTCTCTTCCGTGTTCTTCATGCTGCTGCCTGAACAGGTTTACGTTTACGGCGACTGCGCAATTAACCCGGATCCTACCGCAGAACAGCTGGCTGAGATCGCTATCCAGTCCGCAGACTCCGCGACCGCTTTCGGTATCGAGCCGCGCGTAGCGATGCTCTCCTACTCCACCGGCACCTCTGGTGCAGGTAGCGACGTAGAGAAAGTGCGTGAAGCGACCCGCATTGCGCAGGAAAAACGTCCTGATCTGATGATCGACGGCCCGCTGCAGTACGACGCCGCAGTAATGGCTGACGTTGCGAAATCCAAAGCGCCGAACTCGCCGGTTGCAGGTCGCGCGACCGTGTTCATCTTCCCGGATCTGAACACCGGTAACACCACCTACAAAGCGGTACAGCGTTCAGCAGACCTGATCTCCATCGGGCCAATGCTGCAGGGTATGCGCAAGCCTGTGAACGACCTGTCCCGCGGTGCTCTGGTTGACGATATCGTCTACACCATCGCGCTGACGGCGATCCAGTCTTCGCAGCAGCAGTAGTTAAAAAGCCCGGTGGCGCTAGCGCTTACCGGGCCTATGGTTTTGTAGGCCGGATAAGCGAAGCGCCATCCGGCAAAAAAGGCGACCACATAACCGGTCGCCTTTTTTATTTAAAGCAGCTCTCTCGCCGCCGACACAATGTCATGCGCAGTAAGACCATATTCCTTCTGCAGGAAATCCTGCGTCCCAACCTGACCGTAGCGCTCCTTAACGCCCACCCGACGCATCGGCACCGGGCAGGTTTCCACCAGCACTTCCGCCACCGCGGATCCGAGGCCGTTGTGAATGCTGTGGTTTTCGCAGGTGACGATGCGCCCGGTTTTCTCGGCGTAGTTTTTCACCAACATTCGGTCGATAGGCTTCAGGGTAAACATGTCGATGACCGCCGCGCTGACCCCCTCCTGCTCTAGCTGGCGCGCCGCCTCCAGCGCCTCCGCCACCATGATGCCGTTGGCAATCAGCGTGATATCGCAGCCTTCGCGCAGCACGTTGCCTTTGCCAATGGTAAAGGTCGAGCCCGGCGCATAGACGCTCGGCGCCTGCTTGCGGATAGTGCGCACCCAGTAAAAGCCTTCGAGGTCGATAAGCTGACGCAGCACGTCCTCGAACATCACCGCGTCTGTGACCTCCAGCACCACCGAATGCGCCAGACCGCGCACGATGCCCATATCTTCGAACGACATGTGCGTCCCGCCGTTGTGGCAGGCCGTCACGCCCGCGTCTGAAGCAATCACCTTCACGTTGTTACGCTGGTAGTCCAGGGACATAAACAGCTGGTCGAAGCAGCGGCGGCTGGCAAACGCGGTGAAGGTATGAACGAACGGCTTACGCCCGGTGAGCGACAGCCCCGCCGCGGTGCCAATAACGTTGGCCTCCATAATGCCGCAGTTAATCACGTGCTGCGGATAATCGCGCGCTACGCCGTCCATCGCCATTGAGCTCATCAGATCCGCTTCCAGGGCGATAATCTCGCTGCCGGCCTCAATCTGCTTTGCTACGAAGCCCGCGTAGACCTTACGCATCTCAACGGCGTCTTTCTGTCCTGCCGGTGCAACCTTAATCATGTGAAGCCTCCAGTTGGCGAATCGTCTCGTTGAGGGCCGCTTTGCTCTCCGCGGTCAACCGCAGGTGGTGCGAGTTGCTGAGCTGTTCCAGGTACGGCACCCCCTGCCCTTTGATGCTGTCGAGGATCACCACCCGCGGACGTGCATCGGCCTCCGGTACCCTTGAGGTCACCTCCAGCAGCGCCGGGACGTCATCCCCCTTCACCGTTACTACGTCAAAGCCAAAGGCGCGGAACTTCCCTTCCAGGTCGAACGCGCTGATGATCTCGTCCAGCTCGCCGTCGAGCTGCTGTTTGTTCCAGTCGACGAACACCGTCAGGTTGTTGAGGCGATGGTGGGCGATAAACTGGAAGGCTTCCCAGCACTGACCCTCGTTCAGCTCGCCGTCACCGACGATGCAGAAGACCCGATTCGGCCGCCCCGCGAGCTTGTGCGACAGCGCCATGCCGCCAGCGATGGAGATCCCCTGCCCGAGCGAGCCGGTGGTGGCGTCCACGCCGCGCGTTTTCAGGCGGTCCGGATGGCTTGGCAGACGCGTGCCGTTCTGGTTCAGGGTGCTCAGCTCCTCCATCGGGAAGTAGCCCTTAATCGCCAGGGTGCTGTAGAGCGCCGGGCCCGCATGGCCCTTCGACAGCACAAAATAGTCGCGCTCCGGCCAGTCCGGATCCGCCGGGTCGATCTTCATCACCGCGCCGTACAGCACGGCCAGGGTTTCGACCACCGACATGCTGCCGCCGTAGTGCCCAAAGCCCAGCTGCGTCAGCGATTTCAGCGTCTCAAGGCGGATCTGGCGCGCCAGTTCAGTTATCTCGTTCTCATTCATGATTTGGCTCCGGTGTTTTCCTGCGCGTTACCGCCAGCAGGTTTATTTTTCGCGAAGACGTTGTACGCCACCAGCAGTGCGAACAGCGCCACAACCAGCCCGGTGATGGCGAGCGGCGACAGGAAGCGCGCCAGGTTACCCAGCACAATGCCGACCGCGCCGAAATCGGCATCCGAGAAGGTGGTGTTAGCAAAGCCAATCGCGCCCAGTACCGGCAGCAGCAGAACCGGCAGGAAGGTGATCAGCAGGCCGTTGGCGAAAGCGCCTATCATTGCCCCGCGGCGTCCGCCCGTGGCGTTACCGAACACGCCCGCCGTCGCGCCGGTGAAGAAGTGCGGCACCACGCCCGGCAGGATCAGCACCCAGTTGAACTGGCCGCAGATGATTAACCCCACAATCCCCCCCAGGAAGCTGAACAGGAAGCCAATCAGCACCGCGTTTGGCGCATAGGGATAGACCACCGGGCAGTCCAGCGCGGGACGCGCGTTCGGGACCAGTTTTTCCGAGAAGCCGGTAAAGGCCGGGACGATTTCTGCCAGAATCAGGCGCACACCCTGCAGGATGATGAACACGCCCGCCGCGAAGGTGATCGCCATGATGATGGCGTATACCAGGTAGTTCTGACCGCCGCTGAAGGTCGACTCGACATACTCGCGTCCGGCGCTCACCGCCATGATCAGGTAGATAATCATCATGGTCAGGGAGATGGAGATCGAAGAGTCGCGCAGGAAGCTCAGGTTCTTCGGCAGGTTCATCTCTTCGGTGGAGCGGGAGCCTTTGCCGACTTTGCTGCCAATCCAGCCGGACAGCACGTAGCCCAGCGTACCGAAATGGCCAAATGCAATCTCATCATTGCCGGTAATACGCTTCATATAGCGCTGCGCAATGGCCGGGAAGAACGCCATAATCAGGCCGAGGATCAGTGAGCCGGTAAACACCAGCCCCACGCCCTCAAAGCCCGCCACGGTGAGGATCACGCCAATCATGCACGCCATATAAAACGTGTGGTGCCCGGTCAGAAATATGTACTTCAGACGGGTAAAGCGCGCGACGACAATATTCGCCACCATGCCGAAGGTCATGATCAGCGCGGTCGAGGCACCGTATTTTTCCAGGGCTATCGACACTATCGCTTCATTGTTAGGAATAATGCCCTGGATATTAAAGGCGTGCTCAAACATGCCGCCTAAGGGATTTAGCGACCCCACCAGCACCGTGGCGCCGCCGCCCAGCACAATAAAGCCGAGAATCGTTTTAATTGTGCCTTTTACGACATCTGAAAAAGATTTTTTCTGCGCAACAAGACCAATTAACGCAATTAACCCCACCAGCACCGAAGGGACTTTTAAAATATCGACAACGAAATTCAGCGTTTCAAGGATAAACATATCCACCTCGCCTTATCAGGGTTATTGTCTGTCGAACCAGGCGCGCAGCTGCGCTTCGAGTTCGTTGATATCAATGATGTTGTTGATCACTACCAGCTGGCTTTCCGGCACGCTGGCGCTTGCCGCAATGTCTTTCGCCATCACGAACAGGTCCGCCGCGCCCGGCGTGGCGGAGGAGAGATCGGAGTGTTCAACCTCGGCGTCAATGTCCAGCTTTTTGAGCACCTTTTTAATGTTCATTTCGACCATAAAACTGCTGCCCAGGCCAGAACCGCAAATAGCCATGATTTTCATTGTTGTCCCCTTATTTTGAGTAGAGCACGCCCCATCACGCTGGCGCGTAATGTTGGGAAGAATCGGATTAAAGAATTAAATCAGAAGCGGTCAATAATGGTTTTAATATCCTCCAGGGTATTCGCCTGATGTAATTTCTCCATATCCTCGTCGCTGGAAAATAGTTCTGCGAGTGCGGATATCATTTCAATATGGCTATGTTTATCCGGTGCCGCGAGCATAATAATCAGATCGACAGGGTCAAACTCTCCGGCACCAAAAGAGACGCCCTGTTTTAGTTTTAGTAATGACAAGCCCAGTCCTTTGGCGCCCTCCTCCGGCCGCGCATGCGGCATGGCCAGCCCTGGTGCCAGCACATAATAGGGTCCTAACGTATGGTGCTGCTGAATGATTGCCGTCACGTATTCCGGTGCAATCACCTGCAGATCCAGCAGCGGTTTCGCGCACATCTCCAGCGCCTGCGGCCAGCTTTCAACGCTATCCTGCAGCGTAATGGTTGTATCATATATCCACTTTTTGAGCATTTTTCCCTCCCGCTAAACGCTAAAGATGGGCAAACTTTATTCAACCCATCAATCATTGACTGCGATCGCGATCACAAAGATAGCGCTACCAATAACTAACATGCAGAAGTGTGATAGCGCTATCAAATTGTCATCATCGTGTGAAATCACAGCAAAAAAAGGGATTTAAGGCGTATACTGCCTGTCACCTGAAATGAAGGAAAAAGAACGCGTCTGGTCAGCAGGAAGGTGTATGTCTTTAACCCGAAAACGGCGCAGTACCGGAAAAGTCACGCTCGCTGATGTCGCACAGCTTGCCGGAGTCGGCACGATGACCGTCTCCCGTGCACTCCGCACGCCTGAACAGGTTTCCGATAAACTGCGTGAAAAAATTGAAGCTGCGGTGCAGGAACTGGGCTATATGCCCAATCTCGCCGCCAGCGCACTGGCATCGGCGTCGTCATGGACGATTGCGATGGTTGTTCCCAACCTTTCCGAAGCCGGTTGTTCAGAGATGTTTGCCGGGCTGCAGCAGGTGCTGCAGCCGGCCGGATACCAGATCATGCTGGCTGAGTCCCAGCATCGTCTTGAACAGGAAGAGAAACTGCTCGAAACGCTGCTGGCGTCGAATATCGCCGCCGCGATTTTACTCAGCGTCGAGCACACCGACACCGTTCGCCACTGGCTGAAAAATTCGTCGATTCCGGTGATGGAGATGGGTGCTATGCGCGCCGATCCGATCGATATGAATATCGGGATCGATAACGTGGCGGCCATGTTTGAGCTGACGGAAATGGTGATCAGGCGCGGCTACCAAAATATTGGCCTGCTGTGCGCCAACCAGGAGCAGTGGATTTTCCAGCAGCATTTGCAGGGCTGGTACAAGGCGATGCTGCGCCATCATCTGTCGCCGAACCGGGTGATTAACGCGGCGATGCCGCCGAGCTTCTCGACCGGCGCGGCACAGCTGCCAGAGTTCCTGCTGGCGTGGCCGGAACTGGATGCGCTGGTGTGCGTATCAGACGAGCTGGCCTGTGGCGCGCTGTATGAGTGTCAGCGTCGACGCATTAAAGTCCCGGACGATCTGGCAGTCGTGGGCTTTGGTGATAGCGACGTGAGCCGCGTTTGCCAGCCGCCGCTGACGACGATGGCGGTACCGCATCGTAAGATTGGGATTGAGGCAGGAAAAGCGCTACTGGAACGTCTGAATGACGGAGACTGGCGCGACCAAAAACCCATCGCGTCCAGCCTGTGCCTGCGGGAAAGCTGTTAAGGCTTACTCAGCTTCTTCCTCTTTTTCCGCTTTGTTTTCCGGCTTAGCGGATTCGTTTTTGGCGTTGCGGGTCATCCACAGCGCCAGCGCCTTTAATGAATCTGGCGTGAACTCGTCGCAGCGGGCAGTAATCTCTTCCGGCGTCATCCAGCAGACTTCGCTTACTTCCTCTTCCTGCAGGGCGAAAGGCCCGTGGGACACACAGCTAAACAGTCCGCCCCAGACGCGGCAATGCTCGTCTTCGAAATAGAACTGACCGTGCTCGGCAAACGGCACCCCGGCGATGCCTAACTCTTCTTCCGCTTCACGACGCGCGGAATCCAGCAGCACTTCATCGGCCTGCACGACGCCACCCGCGGTGGCATCCAGCATACCCGGAAGAAAATCTTTAGTGTCCGTGCGGCGCTGGACCAGAATTTTGCCCATGCCGTCATGCACAACGATGTACGTTGCGCGGTGACGCAGGCGCTCTGCACGCATTTGTTCGCGGCTCGCCTGTGCGATCACTTCATTTTCTTCGCTGACAATGTCAACCCATTCAGTACTTGCCAAATGATTCTGCTCCACCATCGGGAAACCTTCTCGTCTAAGCGCTCTTTCGGCGCGTTTGCAGTTGTGGTGTAACTTACGGATTAATCGCTACCTGCGCAATAACTTGCTGATCATTAAGTGCGATAACGCTCAGGGTATTTCCATCCAGCATGCCATAACTCGCAGCATATCCGCCTTTCGGGATGCTGACCGACCCCGGGTTAAAGTGATAGATCTCACCGCGTTTTTCAGCAACCGGAATATGAGTATGACCGTAAACCAGGACATCGCCAGCCGCGAGCGCAGGGAGATTGTCCGGGCTAAAAAGATGCCCATGCGTCAGGAACAGCCGACAGTTTTCCTGCAGCACCTGTTGCCACGGCGCGGTAAGAGGAAAATGGAGCAGCATCTGGTCCACTTCGCTGTCGCAGTTGCCGCGCACGGCGATAATGCGCGAGGCAAAGGAGTTGAGCTTCTCCGCCACCTGCGCAGGGGCATAGCCTTCCGGCAGCGCATTGCGTGGCCCATGATTTAACACATCCCCCAGAATCACCAGCCATTGCGCCCCGCTTTGCGAAAACAGAGAAAGCACTCGCTCGGTCGCGGGCAGCGATCCATGGATATCCGACGCAAACATCAGTTTCATCCGTCACTCCCAGGTAAAAAAACTGCCCTTATCATACCTGAAGCGTCAGGGCTTATCAGCCCGCGCGCTTAGCGGAGAGTGCCACATAGCGCTGTACGGAGGCCCGCTGCCACTGGAACGCCGCATAATCCACCAGCAGTTGAGGCACCTCATCGCCGTTGAGAATCAAACGGTTCAGCATCAGCGCCAGATCGGTATCGGCAATGCACCATTCACCGAACAGGTTCGGATTACCGTGAGCGAGCAGCGAGGTGGCGGTTTCAATCAGCTTTTGCGCGCTGTCGACGCCTTCTGCGCTGAGCGCCGGCTTTTTCACACCGGCAAACACGACATCCGTGGAGCGTTCGACGCGAATCGGCACCAGGTCGCTACGCAGCCACGCCTGGATCTGCCGCGCGCGGGCGCGCTTTTGCAGATCGTGAGGATAGATGCGCTCCCACTCAGGCGGCGCAAAACGATCTTCCAGATATTCATCAATTGCCGACGATTCGCTCAGCGCAAAGCCATCGATCTCCAGCACCGGCACGCGTCGCGTCAGGTCGTAACCCTGCCACTGGGGTTTGAGATGTTCACCACCGTCGAGATCGACGGTCTTCAGCGTAAAGGAGAGTCCCTTTTCGGCCAGCGAAACGTATACGCTCATGACGTAGGGAGAAAAGAAATTTGCATCGGACCACAACGTAATTACGGGCTGGTTCATAACATCCTCATCGGCTGATCGGTTTTTACTCAACATATAATCTCTTTGCGTCTCTGTCACTTGATGAAAACTCACGATTTACAACCACCACCTATACTCATTTGTCATGGCACTACTATTCGACTGACAGGAGTTGAAAATGATTGACCTTTATTACGCCCCTACTCCAAACGGCCATAAGATCACCCTCTTTCTCGAAGAAGCCGAACTGGATTACAGGATCATTCGCGTGGATATCAGCAAAGGCGAACAGTTCAACCCTGTGTTTTTGGCTATCTCGCCGAACAATAAAATTCCGGCCATTATTGATAGCCAGCCAGCGGACGGAGGCAGGCCGCTGAGCCTGTTTGAATCCGGCGAAATTTTGCTTTATCTGGCGGAGAAAACCGGCAAGCTGCTGAGCGGTGAATTGCGCGAGCGTCACCACACTCTGCAGTGGCTTTTCTGGCAGTCAAGCGGCTTTGGGCCGATGCTGGGGCAGAACCACCACTTCACCGCCTTCGCGCCGCAGACCATTCCTTACGCCATCGAGCGATATCAGGTTGAAACCCAGCGTCTTTACGGCGTTCTGAACCAGCGGCTGGAGAAAACGCCGTGGCTCGGGGGCGACCATTACAGCATTGCCGATATTGCCTGCTGGCCGTGGGTAAATACGCATGATAAACACCGAATTGACTTAGCGTCTTACCCGGCGGTGAATAACTGGTTTGAGCGTATCCGGACCCGCCCGGCCACCGAACGCGCGATGCAAAAAATCCAGCAAATTTAACCTTGTAGGAAGCTGGGTGCCTGCGAGGCTCTCATGTATTATGGGCGGAAATACTGACACGGAGATGACCTGCAATGTCACAGCCAGACGCTATTATTCGGATAAAAAATTTACGCTTGCGCACGTTCATTGGTATCAAAGAGGAAGAGATTGCCAACCGTCAGGATATTGTTATTAATGTGGTTATCCACTACCCGGCAGACAAAGCGCGGGCCAGCGAAGACATCAACGACGCGCTGAACTATCGCACGATAACCAAAAACATCATTCAGTACGTGGAAAACAACCGCTTCTCGCTGCTGGAGAAATTAACTCAGGATGTGCTCGATATCGCACGCGACCATGACTGGGTCACTTATGCTGAAGTAGAGATCGATAAACTTCACGCCCTGCGCTATGCCGACTCCGTCTCCATGACGTTAAGCTGGCGACGCCAGGGGTAAACCTGGAGGTTGTATGAAGATTTTGCTGACTGGCGGTACAGGCCTGATTGGTCGCCATCTCATTGCCCGCCTGCAGGCGCTGCATCATGATGTCACCGTGGTGACGCGCAGCCCGGAAAAAGCGCGTCAGGTGCTGGGAGCAGGGGTCGATATCTGGAAAGGGCTGGCCGATCGGCAGAATCTGGACGGTTTTGACGCCGTCATCAACCTTGCAGGCGAACCCATCGCTGATAAGCGCTGGACCGAAGAGCAGAAACAGCGGTTGTGCAGCAGCCGCTGGAATATTACCGAAAAGCTGGTTGAGCTGATTCGCAACAGCCACACGCCGCCGTCGGTGCTGATTTCAGGTTCTGCGACGGGCTATTACGGCGATCTTGGTGAAGTGGTGGTAACCGAAGAGGAGCCGCCCCACAACGAGTTTACCCATAAACTCTGCGCCCAGTGGGAGCGCATCGCCTGCGCGGCGCAGAGCGATAAGACCCGCGTCTGCCTGCTGCGTACCGGTGTGGTGCTTGCGCCGAAAGGCGGCATTCTGGGTAAAATGCTTCCGCCCTTTAGGCTGGGGCTCGGCGGGCCGATCGGCAACGGCCGTCAGTACCTGGCCTGGATCCATATCGACGATATGGTGAACGGCATTATCTGGCTGCTGGATAACGATCTGCGCGGGCCGTTTAATATGGTTGCGCCGTATCCGGTACGCAATGAACAGTTTGCCCATGCGCTGGGGCATGCCCTGCACCGCCCGGCGATTTTACGCGTACCTGCGACGGCGATTCGCCTGATGATGGGCGAAGCGTCCGTGCTGGTGTTGGGCGGCCAGCGCGCGCTGCCGAAAAGGCTGGAGGCGGCCGGGTTTGCGTTTCGCTGGTATGATTTAGAAGAGGCGCTGGGGGATGTGGTGCGGTGAATATGTTACAGTGATACGCCATGTTCCGATGAAATGGCGTAACAATGGCAACCATCACCACTCCCCGGCTTCACCTCACCCCTTTCGAACCCTCAGACTGGGCGTTCTTCCGCTCGCTGCGCGAAAACCGCGACATCATGCGCTATATGGCCGCGATTGCTCCCGAAAAAGAGACCCGACGCGTGTTTGCCGCACGCCTGATGGCGGAGCATGTCTTCGTGGTCCGCTTTCTGAATGAAGATACGCCGCTGGGGGATATCGGCCTGCAAATCAGTCAGGAGAATCGTGCAGAGGCGGACATCGGCTACACGGTTGTGCCTGCGGCGCAGGGAAAAGGTATCGCCAGTGAGGCGCTGCGCGCGGTGTGTGACTATGCGTTTAACCAGACCGGCGTGAGAGCGATTAACGCGTACGTGCTGGCGGATAACAGCGGATCCGTGCGGGTGCTGGAGAAAGCCGGTTTTGTGCGCACGCAGGTGCTGGAAAAGGCGTATGAGATTGACGGCGTGCGTTATGACG
Source organism: Enterobacter sp. ECC_219_Taxon_10 (assembly GCF_058354905.1). Classification (NCBI taxonomy): domain Bacteria; kingdom Pseudomonadati; phylum Pseudomonadota; class Gammaproteobacteria; order Enterobacterales; family Enterobacteriaceae; genus Enterobacter; species Enterobacter sp. ECC_219_Taxon_10. The sequence goes on from NZ_CM178005.1 coordinate 3,434,211, forward strand.
ACTGGGTGTATCGGCTGGAATGTGGTGCAGCCTGAGGCCCTCACCCCGGCCCTCTCCCAAAGGGAGAGGGAGAAAGGCGAAAGATTACTTCAACGATCCCTTCAGGAACTGCTGCAACCGCGGGCTTTGCGGGTTCGCCAGCACTTCGTCCGGGTGGCCCTGCTCTTCAATTTTCCCCTGATGCAGGAAAATCACGTGGTTCGAGACGTTACGGGCGAAGCCCATCTCGTGCGTCACCACCACCATCGTTTTGCCCTCTTCGGCCAGCTTCTGCATGATGCGCAGCACTTCGCCGACGAGTTCCGGGTCCAGCGCGGAGGTCGGTTCGTCGAACAGCAGCACCTCCGGTTCCATCGCCAGCGCGCGGGCGATAGAGACACGCTGCTGCTGGCCGCCGGAGAGGTGCACCGGGTACTTCATCTGCTGGCGCTCGTCGATACCCACTTTCGCCAGGTATTTCACCGCACGCTCCCGGGCTTCCTGCTTGCTCAAGCCCAGGACCTGAACCGGTGCTTCCATCACATTCTCCAGCACCGTCATGTGGCTCCAGAGGTTGAAATGCTGGAACACCATCGTCAGGCGCGTGCGCAGCAGGCGCAGCTGATTCTTATCCGCCACCTTCAGCTGGCCGTCTTTGTCACGGACCAGGTTAATAGTCTGCCCGCTCACCACAATCGAACCTTCGCTCGGCTTTTCGAGGAAGTTAATGCAGCGCAGGAAGGTACTTTTACCCGAGCCGGATGAGCCGATGATACTGATCACGTCGCCCGCATTCGCCTGCAGCGACACCCCTTTCAGCACTTCATGTTCGCCGTAGCGTTTGTGCAAATCAATAACGTTTAATTTGTTCTCAGCCATCATCTTTCTCAGTGCGTCGAAGAAGGTTTTATATGCTGCAACCAGCGTTTTTCAGCCTTACGGAACAGGCTAATCAGAACATAAGAGATAATTAAATAGAGCACCGCCGCAATGCCAAACGCGGTAAACGGCTGATAGGTCGCGGAGTTGATATCGCGCGCGATTTTGAGCAGATCCGGCACCGTCGCGGTAAAGGCGAGCGCGGTGGAGTGCAGCATCAAAATCACTTCGTTGCTGTACGCCGGAAGCGCGATACGCAGCGCCGAAGGCAGAATAATACAGCGGTAAAGCTTCACGGAGGAGAAGCCGTACGCGCGCGCCGCCTCGATCTCACCGTGCGGCACGGAACGAATGGCCCCGGCGAAAATCTCGGTGGTATAGGCGCAGGTGTTGAGCGTTAGCGCCAGCACCGTACAGTTCAGGCCACTGCGGAAGAACGCGTTCAGCATTTCCGTGCCTTTTACGATCTCAAGCGTATACATCCCCGAATAGAACACCAGCAGCTGCACGTACAGCGGCGTGCCGCGAAACACATAGGTAAACAGCCAGATCGGGAACTGGATAAACTTGTTGTTCGACACGCGGCCGATGGCGAGAAACACAGCCAGAATGCCGCCCATCACCACGGAAGAAATCAGCAGCCAGAGCGTAATCGCCACGCCGGTAAAGCGGTAGCCATCCGTCCACAGCAGGGATTTCCAGTATTCCTGAATAATCTCAATCACAGGTCAGCCCTCTTCACACCCACGGAGTAGCGACGTTCGAGCAGAAGCAGCACACCATTGGAGACGGTCGTAAAGACCAGATAGATCACGCCGCAGACTACCGCAAAGTAGAACGGCTCCCAGGTGCTCTTGCCCGCCAGCTGAGTCGCTTTAACAACGTCTTCCAGACCGAGCAGCGAGACCAGCGCCGTCGCTTTGAGAATAACCTGCCAGTTGTTGCCGATGCCCGGCAGCGCATAGCGCATCATGGCCGGAAACATGATCCGGCGAAACGTTTGTGAAGAGGTAAAACCAAATGCGGTTGCCGCTTCAATGTGTCCTCTTGGGACCGCCATGTAAGCGCCACGGAAGGTTTCCGTGAAGTAGGCACCGTAGATAAAACCGAGGGTAATAATACCGGCCACCATCGGGTCGATATCAATTTGTCCCATCCCCATCGCATCCGTCACGCTGTTCAGCGCAATCTGCAGACCGTAAAAGATAAGCAGCATCAGCACCAGATCGGGTACGCCGCGAATGAGCGTGGTATAACCTTCGAAAATGAGCGCCAGCGGTTTGTTAGCCGAAAGCTTCGCCCCTGCGCCCGCCAGTCCTATCAGCACCGCCAGCACCACGGAGCTGATAGCCAGCTCAAGGGTGACAAGCGCGCCCTGTAAAATAACGCCAGAAAATCCGTACAGCATACCGCGAGCCCTGTCGTATCGTGAGTGGTAAACCGTGTCTTATCCCCTCCCGCAGCGGGAGGGGCCGCACGTTATTTGACGGAGCGATTAGCCGCCGTACACATTGAAATCGAAGTACTTTTTCGCCAGCTTGTCATAGGTACCGTCAGCGCGCATTTCCGCAAACGCTTTGTTCAGCGCTTCACGCAGCTCGTTGTCTTCTTTGCGCAGGCCCATTCCGGTGCCTACACCAAACAACTTCACATCCTTAATGGACGGGCCGCCGAACTTGTAATCTTTACCCACCGGCGTTTTCAGGAAGCCTTCGCTTGCCGCGACTTCATCCTGGAATGCCGCATCAATACGGCCTGCCGTCAGGTCTGCGTAAATATTTTCCTGGCCCTGATAGGAGACGATTTCAATCCCCTTCGGCGCCCAGTGTTCGTTACCGTAGGTTTCCTGCGTGGTGCCCTGCAGCACGCCCACGCGTTTCCCCTTCAGCGACTCGAGGGTCGGTTGAATGTCTGAAGACTTTGCCACCACCAGACGTGAATCGGCCGCATAGAGCTTGTCGGTGAAGGCAATCTCCTGCTGGCGTTTCTCGGTAATGGAAAGCGAGGACATAATCACGTCGATTTTTTTGGCTTTCAGGGAAGGGATCAGCGCATCCAGCGGGTTTTCTACATAAGTACACTGCGCTTTGATGCGTTTGCACAGCTCATTGGCCAAATCGATGTCAAAACCCACCAGTTCACCCTTTGAATTCTTCGATTCAAACGGCGCATAGGTTGGATCAGTACCAATACGGATTTTCTGCGGAATGGCTGCGAATGCCGCGGTGGCGCTGGAAAAGGCCAGCACGAGGGATAGTGACAACACGAGTTTTTTCATATTTGTCCTCAACAAACTGTCTACATACGGTTTTTTTACGACGACGGGGTGGGGTTAATGTGCCATTAATCCCCGCTGTCAGGCAAAGAATAATGCCTTTCTGGCGGGATTTTTTGCATTATTAATGCTTAAGTATGCACACAGCGACCCAATATGGTGCACAGACTGCACCATATTGAATCATCCTCACCCGCGATGCACCACATCAGTGCATCACCGTGATGCGTTAGTCACCGTAGACGTTGAAGTCGAAGTATTTCTTCGCCAGTTTGTCGTAGGTACCGTCTTTGCGCAGCTCGGCAAACGCTTTGTCAAAGGCGGCTTTAAGCTCTTTATCGTCCTTGCGCAGGCCAATGCCGGTGCCGTCACCAAAGTATTTTTTGTCTTTCACGGACGGGCCCGCAAAGGCGTAGTCTTTACCTGCCGACTGCTTCAGGAACCCTTCGCTCGCGGCGACTTCATCCTGGAACGCGGCATCCAGACGGCCCGCCGCCAGGTCAGAGTAGATCAGATCCTGGTTCTGGTAAGCCACCACGTCGACGCCCTTCTCGCGCCAGTTGGCATTGGCGTAACCTTCCTGGGTCGATCCCTGGAGTACGCCAACGTGCTTGCCTTTCAGCGAGTCGATGGTCGGTTGAATCGGGGAACCTTTCGCGGCAATCAGACGCGAATCCGCAGCGTAGAGCTTGTCAGAGAACGCGATCTCCTGCTGACGCTTTTCGGTGATGGAGAGAGAAGAGATAATGGCGTCGATTTTCTTTGCCTTCAGCGACGGGATTAACGCGTCGAAGTCGCTGCCCACCCATGTGCATTTCACTTCCATACGTTTGCACATTTCATTTCCCAGATCGATGTCAAACCCCACGAAATCGCCCTTCGCATCCTTGGAAGAGAATGGCGCGTAGGTTGCGTCTGTACCGATACGAACCGTCTGTGGAAGCGCTGCGTAGCTACCTGCTGCTGCACTTAACCCCACCAGCAAAGACAGAGCCAGAACCGTCTTCTTCATACATTTACCCTCAAGTACCGTGATTTTATTATGTATTGTGTTGTGTGTTGTGTTGCAGGCTTCTCTTGCAGGTCTTATGCCACATTGCCGTCTGGTCAAAACTTCGACGTTAAATATGTTAATAAAACGTTGCGATATTGCCTTAATGGTGAAAGATAGCAGGTCTGCCGAACGAACCGGAAAGAGAAAAAGGGAAAAAGCGAATTAAATGTCGAGGATATGATCGCCGTTGCATAATTGCCCTGAAACAGGGCAACGTCTCTTTTCATGCACAGCATTTGTGCACAGAATCAGGCTCCCTGCCAGCGGGTGAAGAGATCTTCGGGCAGGTCGATGTCAAACTGATCCAGCACGCGATTGATGGTCTGATTAATCACATCGTCCAGCGACTGTGGTCGGTGATAGAACGCCGGTACCGGCGGCATGATTACCGCGCCCAGCTCGGCGGCCTGGGTCATTAAGCGCAGATGGCCCAGATGCAGCGGCGTTTCCCGCACGCAGAGCACCAACGGGCGACGCTCCTTCAGCACCACGTCCGCCGCGCGCGTCACCAGGGTGTCGGTATAGCTGTTCACAATCCCGGAGAGCGTTTTAATTGAGCAGGGCAGGATAACCATGCCGGCGGTTTTAAACGAGCCTGAGGAGATGCTGGCGGCGATATCGCGGGCATCGTGAACCACGTCTGCCAGTGCCTGGACATCGCGCAGGGAAAGATCCGTTTCAAGGGAGAGGGTTTGTCGCGCCGCCTGGCTCATCACCAGATGCGTTTCCACTTCTGCCACGTTACGCAAAACCTGTAGCAGGCGTACGCCGTAAATCGCGCCGCTGGCACCGCTGATGCCAATAATGAGTCGTTTCATGATTTCGCCCTTGCTGATTTCTGGGCTGACTGTGCAGGATTTTGCGGGGAGTTGCAAGTGAGGGCACGCGCCCTCACCTGCGAAGAGATCAACCTTCGTTGTGCATCTCTAAGCTTTCGAGATCGTTTTGCAGCTGAACGGCTTTCGCATCGTCATTGCGCAGCGAATCAAGATAGTCAAGGTATTGCTGGTCAACGTCTTTCGTCACGTAGACGCCGTTAAACACGGAGCATTCGAACTGCTGAATTTCCGGGTTCTCGGCGCGCACCGCGTCGATGAGATCGTTCAGATCCTGGAAAATCAGGCCGTCGGCACCGATGATCTGGCGAATTTCGTCCACTTCGCGACCGTGAGCAATCAGCTCGTTGGCAGTTGGCATATCGATGCCATACACGTTCGGGAAGCGAATTTCCGGCGCGGCAGATGCCAGGTAGACTTTCTTCGCACCCGCTTCGCGCGCCATCTCGATAATCTGCTCAGAGGTGGTGCCGCGAACGATGGAGTCATCCACCAGCAGAACGTTCTTGTCGCGGAATTCCGCGCGGTTGGCGTTCAGCTTACGGCGCACGGACTTACGGCGCAGATGCTGGCCCGGCATGATAAAGGTGCGGCCAACGTAGCGGTTCTTCACGAAGCCCTGACGGTATGGCTTTTCCAGAATGCGGGCAATTTCCAGGGCGATATCGCAGGAGGTTTCCGGGATAGGAATAACCACGTCGATGTCGAGATCGTCCCACTCGCGGGCAATCTTCTCGCCGAGTTTCGTGCCCATGTTAACGCGCGCGCTGTATACGGAGATTTTGTCGATGAACGAATCCGGACGGGCGAAATAGACGTATTCAAACAGGCACGGGTTGCTGACCGGGTTGTCAGCACACTGGCGGGTAAACAGCTGGCCCTTCTCGGTGATATACACCGCTTCGCCCGGCGCAACGTCACGCAGGAACTCAAAGCCCAGGGTATCCAGCGCCACGCTCTCAGAGGCAACCATATATTCGGTACGGCCATCGCCAAGGTCGCGCTTGCCCAGCACCAGCGGACGAATGCCGTTTGGATCGCGGAAGGCAACCATACCGTGACCGATGATCATCGCCACGCAGGCGTACGCACCGCGGATCTGGCGGTTGGTCGCAGCAATGGCAGCGAAGATATTGTCTGCTTCCAGCGGGTAATGACGGAAGTTATCCAGCTCGCTGGCGAACACATTGAGCAGGATTTCTGAATCAGAGGTGGTGTTAATGTGGCGACGTTTCTCTTCGAACAGCTTCTTACGCAGCTCATGGGCGTTGGTCAGGTTGCCGTTATGGGCAAGCGTGATGCCATACGGTGAGTTGACGTAGAAAGGCTGTGCCTCAGAGGCGCTGGAACTGCCAGCAGTAGGATAACGAACGTGACCGATCCCCATATTACCTTGCAGACGCTGCATATGGCGGGCTTCAAACACATCGTTTACCAGGCCATTCGCCTTACGTAAACGGAAGCAGTTGTTTGCATCAATGGTGATGATACCCGCAGCATCCTGCCCACGGTGCTGAAGCACCGTTAACGCGTCATAAATCGACTGGTTTACCGGCATGAAACCGGCGATACCGACAATACCGCACATTCGTCTTTTCCTCGTTAAGCCACATCTCAGGGTTTATGCCCTGGGCAAAAAACTCGACGAGCTTTGCAGATAGTCAAAGAACCATCTGATGATGAAGCTGAATTCTGGAATGAGCTGCGATTTCTGCCAGTCTTCACTTTTGGAGAACCCGGTGAAGGTATCCAGGAAGAACAGGATCGCGGCCACAATCAGCACGCCTCGCAACGCCCCGAAACAGATGCCGAGTACCCTGTCCGTTCCTGACAGACCGGTTTTCTCGACCAGCTGACCTATCACATAATTCACGATAGCGCCGACAATCAGCGTCGCGATAAACAGCACCGCGATGGCGATTCCATTTCGGACCAGTTCATCTTCAAAGCCCGTGAACCAGACAGACAGGTAAGTGTAGTAATGACTGGCAACAAAGAAAGCACAACCCCAGGTTACCAGCGATAACGCTTCACGAACAAAGCCACGGATCAGGCTAACCAGACAGGAAAAACCAATCACCGCAATGATGGCGTAATCAATCCAGACCATATGTGTCCCACGATTAAACGCCCTGTCATCCAGTTCGGGGCGAATTCTAACAGAAAAAGAAAACGTTTGCGTAGGGATTTCCTTCCCGCGCGTAAATAAAAAAGGCGCTGAAAAAATGTTCAACGCCCCTCACCCTAACCCTCTCCCCAAAGGGGAGAGGGGACGGTACGATGCAGTATGATACAAACGCGCTCGATGCGACTTTCACCCTCTCCCCTTTGGGGAGAGGGCCGAGGTGAGGGGTAGATCTTATCAGTTCGCGCTGTAGCTCATCACCACACCGCTCAGCCCGGAGATCTGCTTCAGCTCGCCGAGCGACCCCTTCAGCTTGTCTTTCGACGCTTCCGGCCCCACGAGAATACGGGTAATTTTACCCTGCACCGGCGTGGAAGGTGAAGTGTAAACGCGATATCCCGCGCTGCGCAGTTTACCGACAACCTCGTTGACTTTATCGGCGTTTTTCAGCGCCCCCAGCTGCACAACGTAGGCTTTGCCGGTCGGGGCCGCGTCTTGCTTCGCCGGAGGTGGAGTTTCAGACGCTGCAGCCAGCTGCTCTGCCGCTTTATCCCGCTGTGGCTGTTGCTGTGGCTTCGGCTGCGGTTTCTCTACCGGCTTCGGTTTTTCAACAGGCTTAGGCTTCTCTACCGGTACCGGATCGATCTCGATGTTGTTATTCGCCGCCAGACGCGACGGATCGAGTGACGGTGCAGCGGCATCGCCCGCGCGGACTTCTTCCGCCGCCCCTTCAGGCGGCTGAGCAGGCAGCGCCTGCGTCGCCGCAGGCAGCATATCCGGTTCATCACGATCGCCCGGCTTCGGCACCAGCGGAATGGCTGCAAACTCGTCCTGATAATGTTTTTTCTGCCCGTCGAGCAGCCCGGGAAGAATAATTACCCCGAGCGCGACCAGCACAATGGTTCCTGTTAAACGGTTCTGAAACTTACTCGCCACCGGTTCTCCCCGCGTCCATCACTTCCATGACATGTGCCACTGTGTGGAAAGAGCCACACACCAGCACGGTATCTTCTGGTTTAGCCTCCGCCATCGCGGCATGCCAGGCCTGCGCCACGCTACTGTAGATTGCGCCTTTGCCGAGATGTTCCATCAGCTGCTCAGCGGTCGCGCCGCGCGGCCCCTCCAGAGGAGCACAATACCAGCTATCGACCACACTCTCCATGCAGGCCAGCGTCCCGCCGATATCTTTATCATGAAGCATACCGATAACCGCCAGCACGCGCCCGGTTTTTGGTAACGATTTGAGACGTCCTGCGAGATACGCCGCCGCATGCGGGTTGTGCGCCACGTCCAGGATCAGACGCGGTGACTCGCTGACGATCTGGAAACGCCCCGGCAGAATTGCGCTCTGAATACCGTCGCGGATAGCCTGCTCGCTGACCGCTAATCCGCTGGCGCGCAGTGCCGCCAGCGCGGTGGCCGCGTTCGGCTGTGGTACCTGCGGCAGCGGCAGGTTGTCCAGCGCACCCTGTGCATCGCTGAAGCGCCAGCCGTTGTCCTGTACCTCATACTGCCAGTCAACGCCGCGGCGCAGGAGCCGTGCGCCCTTCTCGTTTGCTACATCAGCGATGGTGTGCGGCATGTCCGGCTCGCCGACCACGGCGGGCTTATTTGCGCGGAATATACCGGCCTTTTCGCGGCCAATGCTTTCACGGTCCGGGCCCAGCCAGTCAGTGTGATCCAGCGCGATGCTGGTGACCACCGCCACGTCCGCATCCACCATATTGGTTGCATCCAGACGCCCGCCCAGGCCAACTTCCAGAATTACCACGTCCAGCTGCGCCTGTTTAAACAGCCACAGCGCCGACAGGGTACCGTATTCGAAATAAGTTAATGAGGTTTCCCCGCGCGCCGCTTCGATAGCCGCGAACGACGCCGTATGGGCAGATTCCGCCAGCTCGCTGTTTTGCACGCGAACGCGCTCGGTGTAACGCACCAGATGCGGGGAGCTGTAGACGCCAACTTTGTAACCCGCCGCCATCAGAACAGATTCCAGCGTGCGGCAGGTGGTGCCTTTACCGTTAGTGCCGGCTACGGTAAACACGAAAGGCGCCGGTTTCAGCACGTCGAGACGCGCGGCAACCTGACTTACGCGATCAAGCCCCATATCGATGGTTTTACTGTGCAGGTTTTCCAGATAAGAAAGCCACGCGGCCAGGGGCGACGTGGCTTGGGGAATGCTTTTATTTTCCATAATGCCCGGTTGTCATTAACAGGTTATAAAGCAAAAGGGCAGCGCCATCTGGCCCTGCCCTTTTCAGTTATCAGGCCTCGGGTTCCTGATCCGGTACCACCACGCCTTCGCGCGGCTCATCCGGGTTCGGCGCTGGCAGATTCATCAGCTTCGCCAGAATGCTGGCCAGTTTCAGGCGCATTTCAGGGCGGCGGACGATCATGTCGATAGCGCCTTTCTCAATGAGGAACTCACTGCGCTGGAAGCCAGGCGGCAGCTTTTCACGAACGGTCTGCTCGATGACGCGAGGACCGGCAAAGCCGATCAGTGCTTTTGGCTCAGCGATGTTCAGGTCGCCCAGCATCGCGAAGCTTGCAGAGACGCCACCCATGGTTGGGTCAGTCAGCACGGAGATGTACGGCAGACCGCGCTCCTGCATTTTCGCCAGCGCTGCAGAGGTTTTCGCCATCTGCATCAAGGACATCAGCGCTTCCTGCATACGTGCACCGCCAGAGGCAGAGAAGCAGATCAGCGGACAGTTGTCTTCCAGCGCCTGCTCAACGGCACGCACAAAGCGCGCGCCCACCACGGAGCCCATAGAGCCGCCCATAAAGGAGAACTCAAACGCAGCGGCAACAACCGGCATCTCATGCAGAGTGCCTTTCATGACGATCAGCGCGTCTTTCTCGCCGGTCTCTTTCTGTGCAGAGGCCAGACGATCTTTGTATTTTTTGGAATCGCGGAACTTGAGCACATCTTTTGGCTCCAGTTCACTGCCCAGTTCTACCAGAGAACCTTCGTCCAGCAGGCTATGCAGGCGGTTGCGCGCCGACATACGCATATGGTGGTCGCACTTCGGACACACCTCAAGATTGCGCTCCAGTTCTGCACGATACAGAACCTGGCCGCAGCTATCACACTTCGTCCATACCCCTTCAGGAATGCTCGCTTTGCGCGTCGGGGTAATGTTGCTTTTAATTCGTTCAATCCAGCTCATTGATAACCTTTCTGCCTGAACCTGGTCGTATGCCAGTTTTGCTATAAGAGGCGAATAATGCCATTTTTGCCTCCAACAGACCATGAATGTTGCACATTAAAACATAACAGCCCGAAACTTTGGATAAAAAAGTGGTCGAACCGCCAGTGTGCATTTACTTCGCTTGTTTTGCCGCCGCACGTTTGTGACGAATGATTTCGATAACGCCCGGCAGAACGGAAAGCACAATAATCGCTACAATCAGTAACTTAAGGTTTTCCTGAACTACCGGCAAATCGCCAAACAGGTACCCTGCATAGGTAAACAGTAGCACCCACAGCAGCGCGCCTGCGACGTTATACATTGCAAAATGACGATAGGACATATGCCCCATTCCCGCCACAAACGGTGCAAATGTGCGCACAATAGGCACAAAACGCGCAAGGATAATGGTTTTTCCACCATGACGTTCATAGAAGGCATGGGTCTTGTCTAAATAGCTGCGGCGGAAAATTTTCGAATCAGGATTGCTGAACAAGCGCTCACCGAACACCCTGCCAATCGTATAGTTGACAGCATCCCCGACAATCGCGGCGATCACCATCAATACCACCATCAGATGCACGTTCAAATCATTGGTGGGCAACGCCGATAACGCGCCGGCTACAAACAGCAGCGAGTCGCCAGGCAGGAACGGCGTAACGACCAGCCCGGTTTCACAGAACAGAATGAGGAACAGAATGGCGTAAACCCAGACGCCGTACTGCGCCACCAGCTCCGCCAGGTGAACATCAATATGCAGAATGAAATCAATCAGAAAACGTATTACGTCCATATTGTCTAAGCCTTAATTGCACCTTTGTTTAGTCCGCTAAAAACAGCGGGCCCATTGGCGGTTTTGGCAGGTCAAACCGATCCGGATAGTCTACCGAGACCAGATACAGTCCTTCCGCTTTCGCCGTGGCTGCCGCAAGCGTTCTGTCCTTCGCTGCCAGCAGGTCTGCAATCCAGCTCTCCGGCTGGTGTCCGGCACCCACTTCCATCAGGCTGCCTACAATATTCCGCACCATATGATGTACAAAGGCATTGGCTTTGATATCCACCACCACATACGCGCCAAAACGACTGACGTTAATGTGCATGACGTTACGCCACGGCGTGCGGGACTGACACTGCACCGCACGAAACGACGTAAAGTCATTTTCACCAATCAGACACTGCGCCGCGCGATGCATGCGTTCTGCATCGAGCGGTTCATAAAAATGCGTCACGCCCTGGCTTAACACCGCCGGGCGCAGACGCTGGTTGTAGATGACATAGCGATAGCGACGCGCCGTCGCGCTGAAGCGCGCATGAAAATCATCCGGCACAGCTTTCACCCAACGCACCGCGATGTCACCAGGCAAATTCGCATTTACACCCAGCGTCCAGGCGGCATCCTTACGCACGGCGGTGGTTTCAAAGTGAACCACCTGCCCCGTACCGTGAACACCCGCGTCCGTACGTCCCGCGCACAGGACGTTTATCGGCTCGTTTGCCACCTGTGAGAGCGCTTTCTCCAGCTTTTCCTGGACGCTGCGCACCTCATTCTGACGCTGCCAGCCATAGTATTTACTGCCGTCGTACTCAATACCGAGGGCAATTTTATGAACCGGCTTTTGTTCCACGTCTGACATCAGTACAGATACTCCTGCACCAGCTTCTCGGCGATCTTGACCGCCATCAGCGCGCCGCCGAAGCGAACGTTGTCCGCAACGGACCAGAACTGAACCTGCTCCGGCATACCGTAGTCGTTACGCACGCAGCCAACGGAGAGATGCGCGCTGCCGGTAGCGTCGCCCACCTGCGTCGGGAACTCGCTCTCTTCGGAAAGGACAATGTCTTCACCGCGGCTAAACGCATCGCGCGCTTCTTCTGCCGCGAGCGGGCGCAGCGCTTCAAAACCAACCATCTGCGCGTGGCCGTAGAAGACCGGCGACTGCACGACGCTGGCGGAAATCATCAGCCCCTCGTCCTGCAGAATCTTGCGCGCTTCGTCGACGAGACGGCGCTCTTCGCGCACGGAACCTTCACGATCCGGCAGCAGCGGCAGCATGTTGAACGCCAGCTGGCGACCGAAGAAATCGTCTTCGTCAATCGGGATGCCGTTCAGCAGCTTCGCGCTTTGCCCTGCCAGCGCGTCGACGGCCTTTTTGCCATTTGCCGAGGCGGACAACAGGCTGGTCACAGTGATACGCGACAGGCCGCCGTCGTCAATCAGCGGCTTCAGCGCGGTCAGCAGCTGGCTGGTCAGACTGTTCGGGACCGCGATGATATTGCGGTTACGGTAGTCAGCCAGCACAAAGGGGTTGACGTCCGGGACCACCAGCGGCACGTCCGGCTCCAGGGAGAAGAGACCGCTCAGGTCGATCGCCAGACAGCCCGAATTGGTCGCATCTTCGATGTAAGACGCCGTCGCCTCAGCCCCCGCGGCAAAAAACGCCAGCTGCGCCTGAGTCCAGTCAAACTCTGCCGCGTCCTGAACCATGACGGATTTACCGCCAAAACGCAGATGCTCGCCCGCGCTGTCGGTGCGCGCCAGAGCATAAATTTCTCCCACCGGGAACTGACGCTCAGCAAGGGTTTCGAGCAGGGCTTCACCCACGGCACCCGTGGCACCTAAAATGGCAATGTTCCAGCCTTCAGACATGGTGGTTTACTCCAGAAATAAAAAAGCGTCCCTGTCGGCGTATCCGACAGGGAGCATTAAGAAGACATTAATGCGCCGGGTGATGAACGGCGTTAAAACCCAGTTTCTTGAGCAGCGCCGCAGCCGTTGCGTCGTCGCACATCACATACAGGGAAGACCACTCGCGGCGCTCAACGTAGTTCTTGCGCAGCTTGTCAAATTCACCCGGGATCCCCGCCACCTTACGCAGCAGCGCGTCATCGCGGCGCACATCATACACTAAATGCACCAGCCTTTTCAGCGTTGCCTGATCGAGGGGACCGTGCAGCGTAATGCGGCCAAATTCAGGCGCGGGGAGTAAGGTATCCAGCGCTACCTGCTGCGGATGACCAATAAAGGCGCTATAGGCTTCAAACACCTGCGTCGTGCCGCGCGCTTTGCCTTCAAGCGTATATCCCGCGATATGCGCAGTGGCTACGTCAACTTTATTCAGCAGTTCAACGTTGAGATCCGGCTCCGGCTCCCAGACGTCCAGCACCACGCTGAGGTCTTGCCCTTCATCCAGACATTTCAGCAGCGCGGCATTATCCACCACCGGGCCACGGCAGGCATTTATCAGAATTGTGCCAGCCTTCAGGCGACGAATCAGCGCCTCATCAGCCAGGTGCAGGGACTTATACGGCCCCTCTTTAAACAGCGGCGTGTGGAACGTCAGCACATCGCACTGCTCTACCAGCTCATCCAGCGCGCGGAAATCCTCGTCGTCGCCGTTGTCTTTACGCGGCGGATCGCACAGCAGCGTGCGGATCCCTAACGCTTCAAGGCGCTTTTGCAGGCGCCCGCCGACGTTACCCACGCCGACAATCCCCACGGTGCGGTCTTTCAACGCAAAACCGTCGCGCTCGGCGAGCATCAGCAGTGAGGAGAAAACGTATTCCACGACGGCAATGGCGTTACAGCCCGGCGCGGCGGAAAAACCGATTCCCGCCTGCTTCAACCATCGATCGTCCACATGATCGGTCCCTGCCGTTGCGGTTCCGACAAACTTGATCGCTTTACCGGCAAGCAACGCCTCATTTACTTTAGTCACCGAGCGCACCATCAGCGCGTCTGCGTCATCCAGTTCGTTGACCGGGATTGGGCGACCGGGGACAGCCTTAACGTCGCCGAGACGGCTAAACAGCTCGCGGGCGTAAGGCATATTTTCATCAACGAGGATTTTCACGTCTGAGTACCTGTTTGAGAGGAAGAAAACCTGCCAAGTGTGCCATAATCTGGCCGCCAGGCATATACGTATACCTGGTTTACGCTGAGTTTTGACTTTAAGGATTTTTGACGATGCAGCCCATTTCAGGTACGCCGCCACGCCCTCCGGGTGAAGGCCCTGTCACGCCAAACGTTGCCGGTGAACAGCCGCTATCCACGCAACAGCGCACCGTGCTGGAGCGACTGATCACGCGCCTGATTGCGCTGACTTCACAACAAAATGCGGAAGTCTGGGCCGGGGTAAAGCATGACTTAGGCGTGAGGAACGACGCACCGCTGCAGTCGCGTCATTTCCCTGCCGCTGAGCAAAATCTCAACCAGCGTATTACGACCGCGCAGCAAAACCACACCACGCGTCAGATTGTCACACAGCTGACCGAGCTGCTGGGCCAGGGAAATAATCGTCAGGCTGTCAGTGACTTTATCCGTCAGCAGTATGGCCAGACCGCCCTGAGCCAGCTTACGCCAGACCAGCTTAAAACCGTGCTGACGCTGTTGCAGAACAATCAGTTGTCTATTCCGCAGCCTCAGGTGCGCCCGTCAACCGAGCGCCCGCTGCAGCCTGCCGAGCACAATACGCTGAACCAGATGGTAACCAAACTGGCTGCCGCTACCGGCGAGTCGACGAAGCTTATCTGGCAATCCATGCTTGAACTGTCCGGCGTGAAGGCGGGTGAGCTGATACCGGCCAGGCAGTTTACCCATCTGGTGACCTGGCTTCAGGCGCGCCAGACGCTCAGCACCCAGAGTGCCCCAACCCTGCATACCGTTCAGGCGGCGCTTAAACAGCCGCTGGAGCCGCACGAGTTCGAGGTGATTCGGGATTACGCCCAGCAGAACTGGCAGGCCACGCCGCAAACGGTGCTGACCACCGCGCAGGTGCAGGATCTGCTCAATCAAATCTTCGTTCGCCGCGCCGAGCGGGAAGGCGGCGTGCTGGAGGTAAGAAACGTTCAGCCGATCTACAGCCCGCTGTTTGCCCCCGTTGTGGAGACGTTCAGAACGCTCTCTGCCCGTCCGGGATTAATGTTTATTGCATTATTGATTGCGCTGGCGATTTTCTGGCTGGTTGCCTGAGGATTTGCCCGGTGGCGCTACGCTTACCGGGCCTACAACGGCTCGAACCGTAGGCCGGGTAAGGCGCAGCCGCCACCCGGCGACAACAGTTAATTTCTGCGAAACGCCACCAGCGTCACCGCGATCCCCACCACCGCAGAAACTGCGCCAGCCAGGAAGACGGACGGGTAGCCAAACGAGGTGGCTAACAGCCCGGCCAGCGGCCCGGTTACCCCGTATGAGATATCCTGAAACGCCGCGTAGCCGCCCAGCGCCGTACCGCGTACCTGCGGCGCCACGCGCTTCACCACCTCAACGCCCAGCGCCGGGAATATCAGCGAACAGCCGCAGCCGGTGAGCGCGGCACCAAGCAGCGCAACGGAGGCGACCGGCGCCTGCCAGAGCAGCACCAGCCCAATGGTTTCAATCACCAGCGACGCCACCGCCACCTTCACTCCGCCAAAGCGATCCGGCATCCAGCCGAACAGGACGCGCATCAGGACAAACGCGCCGCCAAAGGCAGTCAGCGTAAAGCCCGCCATCGCCCAGCCGCGGCTCATAAAATAGAGGGAAACGAAGGTACCAATCACCGCGAAGCCTACTCCCTGAAGCGCCAGCCCGAACCCTGGCTGCCAGATTTGCCCCACTACACTCCACAGCGAAGGACGTTCGCCTTTATGGGCGGGCACCTTGCGTACCGAACCGTTAAAAACCCACGCCAGCAGCGGTAATACCATGGTGGTTGCTGCCAGTACCGCAAAACCAAACTGGCTGTGGATCAGCAAACCCAGCGGCGCGCCTGCAGCCAGTGCGCCATAAATCGCCATCCCGTTCCAGGACATCACTTTGCCGGAGCGCGCAGGCCCCACCAGCCCCATGCCCCAGGTCAGTGTCCCGGTCAGCAGTTGGCTTTCACCGAAGCCAAGGATTAAGCGCCCCGCCACCAGCAGCGCAAATTTATACGCGGCATCGACCGGCAGGAGAGCGGCCAGCAGCCACGCGCCGCCCGCCAGCCCGCAGGCGAACATCCCCTGCAACGCCGAGCGTTTTGCACCGTGCTGATCCGCCAGCCGTCCTGCGTAGCCGCGGGTTAATACCGTGGCTAAAAACTGAATGCCCACAGCAATGCCGACCATGGTGTTGCCATAGCCGAGTTCCTGATGAACGAACAGCGGGATCACCGGCAGCGGCAGGCCAACGGTCATATAGGTCAGAAATACCGCAAAGGCGATACGGAAAAGAGAAAGGTTCCCGGAAGGAGTGCCCTTCTCGGGGGTAACAGCCTTCATGCATAACTCCGTGTTCAGGCATAAAAAAAGGGAGCCTTCCGGCTCCCTTCTATTATACATTCAAACGCTTATGCTTTCAGCTTGCGCATAACCAGCGTGGCGTTGGTGCCGCCGAAACCGAAGCTGTTGGACATGACGGTAGTCAGCGTCGCTTCCGTTGGTTTGGTCACGATGTTCAGGCCAGCCGCCTGCTCGTCCATCTCGTCGATATTGATGCTTGGGGCGATAAAGCCGTTTTCCAGCATCAGCAGAGAGTAGATCGCTTCCTGCACGCCAGCCGCCCCCAGAGAGTGACCGGTCATAGCTTTGGTTGCAGAGATAGCCGGGCTGTTGTCGCCGAACACTTCACGGATTGCACCCAGCTCTTTCACGTCGCCTACCGGAGTAGAGGTACCGTGGGAGTTCAGGTAGTCGATAGGGGTATCAACGCCGTGCATCGCCATCTTCATGCAGCGCACCGCGCCTTCGCCGGACGGAGCAACCATGTCGGCGCCGTCGGACGTCGCTCCATAGCCCACGATCTCAGCGTAGATGTGCGCGCCGCGCGCCAGGGCATGCTCCAGCTCTTCAACCACAACCATACCGCCGCCGCCCGCGATGACGAAACCGTCACGGTGCGCGTCATAGGTACGGGAGGCTTTGTCTGGGGTCTCGTTGTACTTAGTGGACAGTGCGCCCATCGCGTCGAACTCACAGGCCATTTCCCAGCCCAGCTCTTCGCCACCGCCGGCAAATACGATGTCCTGTTTACCCAGTTGGATCTGCTCAACAGCATTACCGATACAGTGCGCGGAAGTCGCACACGCGGAGCTGATGGAGTAGTTCACACCGTGGATTTTGAACGGGGTCGCCAGGCACGCGGAAACCGCAGAACCCATGGCTTTAGTCACCACATACGGACCTACCGCTTTCAGACCACGCGGGCTGCGCATAGCGTCAGCACCGAATACCTGCGCTTTTGATGAGCCGCCGGAACCAGCAATCAGGCCCACGCGCGGGTTGTTCTGATAAACCTCTTCACTCAGGCCAGAATCTTTGATCGCTTCCTGCATGGAGAGATAAGCATAAATAGAGGCATCGTTCATGAAACGAACCACTTTACGGTCAATCAAACCGGTGGTGTCCAGTTTGACGTTACCCCATACGTGGCTACGCATACCTGAATCTTTAAACTCTTCAGAGAAAGTGATCCCGGAGCGTCCTTCACGCAGAGATGCCAGGACTTCCTGCTGGTTATTACCGATGCTGGAAACAATGCCCAGGCCAGTAATCACTGCACGTTTCATTCAATACCTCTGTAAGTCGCACTATAAAAAGTTTCGAGTCGCACAATAGCGTACACTTGTACGCCGAACAAGTCCGATCAGACATTTTCTGCGGAAATTTGCACCGATGGACTCACATCGTTAAGATCGTGCCACTGCCTGTCAGACGAGTAACTTACGTGAAACAAAACGCTATACAACCCGCCAACCTCGAATTTAACGCTGAGGGTACACCTGTTTCCCGAGATTTTGATGACGTCTATTTTTCTAATGATAACGGACTCGAAGAAACGCGCTATGTTTTCCTCGACGGAAACCAGCTCAGCACCCGCTTCCCGGTGCACCCACGGAGCCTGTTTGTGGTCGCGGAAAGCGGATTCGGCACCGGGCTGAATTTTTTAACCCTCTGGCAGGCGTTTGACCAGTTTCACGCTGCGCACCCTGAGGCTACGCTACAAAGATTACATTTCATCAGTTTCGAAAAATTCCCGCTCACCGCGCACGATCTGCGGCTCGCCCACCAGCGCTGGCCGGAGCTTGCAGCCTGGGCGGAGCAGCTTCAGGCGCAGTGGCCACCTCATATTGGCGGCTGCCACCGTCTGATTCTGGACGGCGGACGGGTGACGCTGGATTTATGGCTGGGCGACATTAACGACCTGACCGATACGCTCGACGACTCGATGAATCAGACGGTGGACGCGTGGTTCCTGGACGGCTTTGCGCCCGCCAAGAACCCGGACATGTGGGGCCAGCATCTGTTTAGCGCGATGGCGCGGCTGGCGCGTCCTGGCGCAACGCTCGCCACCTTCACCTCGGCAGGTTTTGTCCGCCGCGGGCTGCAGGAAGCGGGCTTTACCATGCAGAAGACCAAAGGCTTTGGCCGCAAGCGCGACATGCTGGTCGGCAGGATGGACCAGACGCTGGACATTCCCGCTCAGGCGCCCTGGTTTGCGCGCAGCGCCAGCGCATCGCGCGAAGTGGCGATCGTTGGCGGAGGGATCGCCAGCGCCCTGCTCTCTCTCGCGCTGCTGCATCGGGGCTGGCAGGTGACGCTCTACTGTGCTGACGAGGCGCCGGCCAGCGGCGCGTCCGGTAACCGCCAGGGGGCACTCTACCCGCTTTTAAGCGCGCACGACCCGGCCCTGTTCCAGTTTTTCCCCGCGGCCTTTACCTTCGCCCGTCGCCTGTACGACGCGCTGCCGGTAGCATTTGACCATGACTGGTGCGGCGTGACGCAGCTCGGCTGGGATGAGAAGAGCCAGCAAAAAATCGCACAGATGCTGTCGCTGGGTCTGCCGGAGGAGATTGCCCGCGCGGTCAGTGCGCAAGAGGTGGGGGACGCCGCTGGCGTGGTCACCGGCTGTGGCGGCATTCAGTATCCGCTCGGCGGCTGGCTGTGCCCGGCTGAACTGACCGCGGCGGCAATGACCCTTGCGCAGTCACGCGGGATGATGGTGCATTATGCTCATAAGGTTGAATCGCTTAGCCGAAGAGAACACTGGAATCTGCGTTTTGCTGATGGCAAAGAGGCACAGCATGCCAGCGTAGTGCTGGCAAACGGGCACCACATTAGCCAGTTTATCCAGACGGAGACGTTGCCGGTCTATCCGGTCGGCGGCCAGGTGAGCCATATCCCGACCGCGCCCGAACTGAGCAAGCTTCGTCAGGTACTGTGCTATGACGGCTATCTGACGCCGCAAAATCCGTCTAATGGTCATCACTGCATCGGCGCCAGCTATCATCGTGGCGAAACGGATATGCGCTACAGCGACGAGGATCAGCAGCAAAACCGTCAGCGCCTGATTGACTGCTTCCCGGATGCAGCGTGGGCGAAGGAGGTTGACGTCAGCGAGGGTGAAGCGCGCTGCGGCGTGCGCTGTGCCACACGCGATCATTTGCCGATGACGGGAAACGTGCCGGACTACGACGCTACGCTTGAGGCCTATCAGGATCTTGCTGATAACCGGGATAAAGCGGTAAGCGCGCCGGTTTATCCGGAGCTGTATATGCTGGGTGGATTAGGGTCTCGCGGGCTATGTTCCGCACCGCTGCTGGCTGAAGTGTTAGCCGCGCAAATGAGCGATGAGCCGGTTCCGCTGGACAGAATCACGCTTGCGGGACTCAACCCAAATCGACTGTGGGTACGGAAACTGCTGAAGGGGAAGAAGGTTAAGTAGGGTGCGGTCGAATCCCCTCACCCTGACCCTCTCCCCAAGGGGAGAGGGAAGAGCAGGCGGCGGCTTAGCGTTTAGCCTGCTGGAACAAATTGTCCCACATGCCCAGCACCAGAGACTGGTCGCGCGGAGAGAGCTCCCCGGCGAGAATGGCTTTTTCCAGGCTGCGAGTGACTTCAGCGTGAACGGCGTCGGCAGAGTGATCGTCACCCGCTTCCAGCTCAGCTACCGCCAGCGTCAGGTGACCACGCAGATAACCGCTGGCGAACAGCTCATCGTCACTGGCGTGTTCCACCATGTCATCAATTAACGCCAGAATGCGTGATTCAAATTCTGCGATCATCTTCTTTCCTCTGTTAAAGATCTTCCGGCCAAGGGAAGCATTCCGCCGTGATAACCGGCGTGTGGTAATAATTCTGTAAGGCCTCGATGAGGCGTGCCGGACGCTCCGGGATGCCTTTCTCAAGATACTCCATCACCTGCGCGTGAACGCGGCGCTGGAAGACGATACGGTCTGGCTCGAAGTCGCCTTCGAGATTGTCACAGCTCACGTTGAACGGGAAGCCTGCCGCCACGCAGAACAGCCATTCCAGCGCCTGCGGCTTCACTTCCACGTCTTCAAACTGGCCCTGTGTCGCAGCATCGCGCCCGTCCGGGCAGTACCAGTAACCGAAGTCCACCAGCTCGCGACGCGCTTTCCCCGCGATGCACCAGTGCGAAATCTCGTGCAAGCCGCTGGCGTAAAAGCCGTGGGCAAAGACGATGCGGTTATACGGAACCTCTGCATCAGCAGGAAGATAGATCGGTTCGTCGTCGCCTTTAATCAGACGGGTATTAAAATCATCAGCAAAACAGCCGTTAAAGATCTCAATCAGCTGTTCGTATTTATGCGTACTGTTCATTAGTGCATCCCCAACCAGGTGAGGATCTCCTGTCCATGGCTGTCATAAAGAAGTTTGGCGCTCATCACTGCCGAAACGATAACAATCATCGGGCGGATCAGCTTTTGCCCTTTGCTTAATACCAGGCGCGAGCCCGCGCGCGCGCCCAAAAACTGCCCTGCCATCATCACAAAGCCGGTTGCCCAGATAACCTTGCCGCCGATGATAAACAGCAGCAGACCGCCGACGTTTGAGGTCGCGTTAAGCACCTTGGCGTGAGCGGTAGATTTGGCGAGGTTAAACCCGGCCAGCGTCACGAAAGCCAGCGCGTAAAATGAACCGGCACCCGGGCCAAAGAAACCGTCGTAAAAACCGACGCAGCCACCGGCAATCAGCGCAAACGGCAGGCCGTGCAGACGACGCTGCCTGTCTTCTTCACCGAGCTTCGGCATCAGTAAGAAATACAGGCCAATGCAGATAACCAGAACCGGCAGGATCTGGCGCAAAATATCGGACTGCACGTGCTGCACCAGCAGCGCGCCCGACGTGGAGCCGATAAAGGTCATCAGGATATTGAGCTTCTGATCGGCCAGGCTCACCACCTTACGGCGGATAAAATAGAGCGACGCGGAGAGCGAGCCGCCGCAGGCCTGAAGCTTGTTGGTGGCAAGCGCCTGTGCCGGGCTCATGCCTGCCGCCAGCAGCGCGGGCACGGTTAACAGCCCGCCGCCGCCCGCGAGCGCATCGATAAAACCGGCCAGCATGGCCACGAAGAACAGCACCACCAGCAGCAGCGGTGACACCATAAACAGATCGACGAAATTATCCATTAAAGTACATGCTCATCCAGTAGCGCCTGGCAGGAAGGCGGCAACGGAGGCGGTGTCTTCTTCTCAGGCTTAGAGGTTCCAGGTTTTGCTGGCTCAAACCAGCTTTGCAGTTCCGCACCACAGCCATCGCCTGGCGGAGGTAAGGGCTGATCTTCACATTCCAGGCTGTTCGCCGGGCAGCGCAGACGAACGTGCATATGCGCACGATGCTGGAACCACGGGCGCACTTTGCGCAGCCAGTCGCGATCGGTTCCGGCATCCAGACAGAGCTGCTGCTTGATGGCAGGGTTGACGAAAATCCGTGTAACGTCGTTATCTTCTGCCGCCAGCTTGATCATGCTGGAAATCTCCGGTGACCATCGGGAAGCAACGACCCGTTTGCCGTCGCCCGACACCAGATCCAGCGCCTGCGGTTTCAGCAGTTGCGCAGACGTCCAGCGCGTTTTCGGCAGCTGCAGGAAGATATCGACATCCAGTCCGGTCTGGTGGCTGGCGTGCCCACCGTTAAAACGGCCACCGGCAGGCATCCCCATGTCGCCAATCAGCATCGTCCCCAGCCCCAGGTTATGCACCTGGTTCCCCAGTCGCTGAATGAACAGCACCAGGTCAGGGTGGCCGAAGTAACGACGCTGATCGGTACGCATCACCTGATACGTATCCGATTGCAGCGGCAGCTCCTGCGCGCCCACGATACAGCCGTTAGAGAAGGCGCCGATGGACTGCGCGCTTCCCGCCACCGGATGGGTGATTTTTTGCCACGGCGTGGCGGCCAGACTGGCTCCACTGGCGAGCAGCGCCAGCAGAGCAATTGCGGTTTTTTTCATGTTTACCAGCGTGGAATGGTGGTCGTCACGTCCGCATTTTGCGCGCGCTGGCGCAGGAAGTGATCCATCAGCACGATCGCCAGCATCGCTTCCGCGATCGGCACCGCGCGGATCCCCACGCACGGATCGTGACGTCCTTTGGTGATCATCTCAACTTCTTCGCCTGAGCGGTTAATCGTGTGGCCCGGCACGGTGATGCTGGAGGTCGGCTTCAGCGCGATGTTGGCAATAATCTGCTGCCCGCTGCTGATCCCGCCGAGAATGCCGCCCGCATGGTTGCTCTGGAAGCCCGCCTTCGTGATTTCGTCGCGGTTCTGGCTGCCGCGAAGCGCCACCACGTCGAAGCCGTCGCCAATCTCAACGCCCTTCACCGCGTTGATGCTCATCAGCGCGTGGGCGATGTCAGCGTCGAGACGGTCAAATACCGGCTCGCCCCAGCCCGCCGGAACGCCGTCAGCCACCACGGTGACTTTCGCACCGATGGAGTCCCCCTCTTTTTTAAGGCCGCGCATCAGTTCGTCCAGCGCTTCAAGCTTGTCTGCATCGGCGCAGAAGAACGGATTCTGCTCGACCTGATCCCAGTCTTTGATCGCCAGTGGAATGTCGCCCATCTGGGTCAGACAGCCGCGGATAACGATGCCAAATTTCTGCTGCAGGTATTTTTTGGCAATCGCCCCTGCCGCCACGCGCATCGCGGTTTCACGCGCGGAAGAGCGTCCGCCACCGCGATAGTCGCGGAAGCCGTACTTTTGTTCGTAGGTGTAGTCGGCGTGGCCCGGACGGAAGACGTCTTTAATCGCGCCGTAGTCCTGAGAACGCTGATCGGTGTTTTCAATCAGCAGACCGATGCTGGTCCCGGTGGTGCGGCCTTCAAAGACGCCAGAGAGAATTTTGACCTGGTCCGGCTCGCGACGCTGCGTGGTGTAGCGAGAGGTGCCCGGACGACGGCGGTCAAGGTCGTGCTGTAAATCGGCTTCGGTCAGTTCGATGTCTGGCGGTACGCCATCAACGATACAGCCCAGCGCCAGCCCGTGCGACTCGCCAAAGGTGGTCACGCGGAATAACTGTCCAATACTGTTTCCTGCCATCACGGCTCCGATGTTGTTGTTTGTGTTTGAGCGTTGTGAAACGGGCCGAAGCCCGCGGGATTAATCTTTATAAATGCTGAAGTGTTCGCGCGCGTCGAGCAGCTGCGCTTTGGTCAGCATAAAGACGCCGTCACCGCCGTTGTCGAACTCAAGCCAGGTGAACGGCACATCCGGGTACTGCTCTATCAGATGTACCATGCTGTTGCCCACTTCACAAATCAGAACGCCGTCATCGGTCAGGTAATCCGGCGCGCAGGCCAGAATACGGCGGGTCAGCTTCAGGCCGTCAGAGCCTGACGCCAGACCCAGCTCCGGCTCGTGACGATATTCGTTCGGCAGATCGGACATGTCTTCCGCATCGACGTAAGGCGGGTTAGTGACGATCAGATCGTACTGCAGGGTCGGCAGGTCGCGGAACAGGTCAGAGCGGATTGGCGTGACGTGATGGATCAGGCCGTGCTCTTCGATGTTGTGTTCGGTCACGGCCAGCGCGTCGGTGGAGATATCGACGGCATCCACTTCAGCTTCCGGGAAGGCGTAGGCGCAGGCAATCGCGATACAGCCGCTGCCGGTGCACATATCGAGAATGTGCTGAGGCTGATGGCCGATCAGGCCGTCAAAGTGGTTGTTGATCAGCTCACCAATCGGCGAACGCGGTACCAGCACGCGTTCATCGACGTAAAACTCGTGGCCGCAGAACCAGGCTTTGTTGGTCAGGTAGGCGACCGGAATGCGCTCGTTTACGCGGCGGATCACGCGCTCAACGATGCGGTGTTTTTCGCTGGAGGTCAGGCGCGCGGTGCGCATGTCTTCCGGAATGTCCAGCGGCAGGTAAAGAGACGGCAGCACCAGCTGAACGGCCTCGTCCCACGGGTTGTCGGTACCGTGACCGTACCAGATATTAGCGGCGCTGAAGCGGCTAACCGACCAGCGCAACATGTCCTGTATGGTATGCAGCTCGTTTACAGCTTCATCGACAAATATTTTATCCACTCTTTCCTCCAGGGCATGCTCGCATAATTTTCGGCGGCTAGTTTGCCATGAAGACGGCGATAAATCAGCAATGACGCGTACCGCTTGAGGTTAAAAAATGCGTTTAGTCGGGTACACTATCGGAAATACGAGATGAGAATGACGAATGAAAAAGAAAACATCGCTCAGCGAGGAGGATCAGGCTCTCTTCCGCCAGCTGATGACCGGGACGCGTAAAATCGCGCAGGACACGATTGTCCACCGCCCGCAGCGTAAAAAAATCAGCGAAGTACCGGTCAAACGGCTGCTGCAGGAGCAGGCGGATAACAGCCACTATTTTTCAGATGAATTTCAGCCGCTGCTCAATACGCAAGGGGCTGTGAAGTACGTGCGCGAAGACGTCAGCCATTTTGAGCTGAAAAAGTTACGCCGGGGAGATTATTCGCCGGAGCTGTTTCTCGATCTGCACGGTTTAACGCAGATGCAGGCGAAACAGGAGTTGGGCGCGTTGATTGCCGCCTGTCGCCGCGAACACGTTTTTTGCGCTTGCGTGATGCACGGCCACGGTAAACATATTCTGAAGCAACAGACGCCGCTGTGGCTGGCTCAGCACCCACACGTGATGGCGTTTCATCAGGCACCGAAAGAGTACGGCGGAAATGCCGCATTGCTGGTCTTGATTGAAGTTGAGGAGTGGCAGCCGCCAGAGTTACCCTGACAGAAGGGCGGGAAACACGTAGTACCCCGCCCTGTCACACGTCACGTCAGATCGCTTTTGCCATCTTCAGGTTGCACGGACTCATTTGCCAGTTGAAGACCCCTTTGCCGGTTTCGTCGAGGGTGACGTTGGCAATGGCGGAAGTGGTGAACATTGGCGGCGTTTCGCCCGGGCACAGCTCAGATACCAGATAGCCGACCAGCGGCAGGTGGGAAATGACCAGTGCGGAAGCGACACCTTCGTTGCACAGCGCCTGAAGATAAGCGCTGACAAGGCCGACATCACCGCATGGCGTCAGTTCGGGTAAAACATCCACACTGGATGGCAGGTTCATACACTCCCCCACCACGTCCAGCGTCTGTTCTGCCCGCAGGAACGGACTCACCAGAACGCGTTCAATGTCCACTTTTTGACCTTTAAGCCATGTAGCCATCTGACGGGATTCGTCGCAGCCACAGACGGTTAAAGGACGTACTGAGTCACTGGCGGCATCGAGTGCCGCGTCGCCGTGACGCATGATAAAAACTTGCATATTGCACCGCTTTTGTTAACCAGAATCACCGGCGTTAACTACCCGCGATTAATGCTCTGAGGTAGAAAACCCGATGGCCGGGCATTGTGCCTGATCCATTCGGTGAATGAAACGCTGTTTTTTACCTCAATGGCGTAAGTATAGTCAATCTCTGTTTACAAAATCGCCAGAACAGGTTCGTTCACCTCAGGATTTACCCTTCTTTGACTTCAGTTTACGAAATCAGTTTCCCTTGCAGGCCAGAATGTCTGGCCGCGCTCCGCCATCTGCAATAATTCGTCACACGGTGTAAACCGCGGACCGTATTGCGAGGCCAGACGTTGCAGAATGGCAACCACTTCACCCGCGCCGAGAGTATCCATGTAGCGGAACGGACCGCCAAGGAACGGCGGGAAACCAATACCAAATACCGCGCCGATGTCGCCATCGCGCGCGCTCTTGACCACCTGTTCACCAAAGCAGCGCGCCGCTTCATTGAGCATCATCATGACGCAACGTTCAGCGCACTGAACGGCAGACAGTTTTCCCTGACCGGTGACCGAAATAAGCCCATAAACCGAAGGGTCGACCTGTTTCTTGCTTTTACGCCCTTTCGCGCCGTAAAGATAGAAACCGCGTTCATTTTTTCTGCCTTTGCGATCGTCCTTCAAAATTGCAGAAACAATGTTTGCAGGCGGGGTAAAACGATCGCCGTATGCGGCTTCCAGCACAGGTATAATTTTAGTGCCGGTGTCTATTCCCACCTCATCCAAAAGTTGGATTGGGCCAACGGGGAAACCAAACTTTACCAGCGCCTCGTCGACGTGCTCGATTTTCTCCCCTTCCGTCAGCAGCCGCATCGCTTCGTTAATATACGGTGCCAGAATACGGTTGACGTAGAAGCCGGCCTTGTCCGCGACCACAATCGGGGTTTTGCCCTGCTTTTTCGCCAGCTTCACCACGGTGGCGATGGTTCGCGGGCTGGTCGTGGCGTGCGGGATCACCTCCACCAGAGGCATTTTTTCTACAGGACTGAAAAAGTGCAGCCCAATCACCTGCTCCGGCCGAGCAGCTTTCGCCGCGATATCGCCAATCGGTAAAGACGAGGTGTTTGAGGCGAAAATGGTGTGCGGCGCGCAGTGTTGCTCAACGTCAGCCACCATCTGCTGCTTAAGCGCCAGGTCTTCAAATACGGCTTCAATTACCAGGTCCCGGTGCGCAAAACCGCTGTAATCCGTCGTGCCGGAGATCGTCGCCAGGGTTTTATCACGCTCGCTTGCCTTGATATGGCGGCGTTTGACCTTCTGATCAAGGTTCTGCCAGCTGTACTGCAGCGCATGGTTGATGCCCTTCGCATTGATGTCTTTGATGCGCACGGGCAATTTGCCTTTGCTGGCGGTAACAAACGCGATGCCGCCGCCCATCAGCCCACCGCCCAGCACGCCAATAGCACGCAGTGGAGCAGGCTCTGCCTCGCTGCCGGGATCTTTTTTCACCTCGGTACTGGCGAAGAAGATGCTGCGCAATGCCTGTGACTGTGGCGTCATCGCCAGCTCGCCAAAGGCTTTGGCTTCAGCGGCATAGCCGCTACTGCTTCCCTGCGACAGCCCGGTTTCGATCACTTCCAGGATCCGCTTTGCCGCCGGATAGTTGCCTTTGGTTTTTTGTTCAGTCTTTTTGCCCACCATGTTGAACAGGAGCGCACGCCCCAGTGGCCCTGCCAGCACGCGCTCGCGTACGGAGAGAGGACGCTTTGCCTGCCGCCCTTTCAGCGCAAGCTCAACGGCGGCCTCCAGTAAAATGGAGTGCGGCACCACGTCATCGACCAGACCGGATTTCAGCGCCTGACGCGCGCGCAGCTGCTTGCCGGTTAAAATCATCTCCAGGGCGGTGCTGACCCCCACCAGGCGAGGCAAACGCTGCGTGCCGCCGGAGCCCGGTAAGAGGCCTAACTGCACTTCTGGCAACCCTAAAACAGTTTTCGGATCGTCAGTGCAAATGCGGCTGTGGCAGGCCAATGCCAGCTCCAGCCCACCGCCCAGACAGGCACCGTGGATCGCGGCAATAACCGGGATCGGCAGCGCGTGGATCTCGGCCATTACCTGCTGGCCCTGACGCGCCAGGTCTTCTGCTTCCTGGGCGCTTTTCGCTCGGGCGATCATGTTGATATCGGCGCCGGCAATAAAGTTATCCGGCTTGGCAGAGATAAAGACCAGGCCACGGACGGCTTTGTTGTCGCGGATCTGCTTTAACATCCCGCGCACCTGAACACCAAATTCGGCTTTCAGGGTATTCATCTTTTCATCAGGCACATCAATAGTGATAACAGCCACGTTATCGAGGCGAACCGTCAGGTTAAATGCAGATGTCATATCCATTATTCAGCCTCCAGAACCATTGCTGCGCCAAGGCCGCCCGCCGCGCAGGCGGTAACGAGGCCAAACCCGCCGCCGCGGCGTCGTAGCTCGTGTAATGTTTGGGTGATCATACGTGCGCCCGTGGCTGCGAACGGATGGCCATAGGCAATCGAGCCCCCCAACACGTTGAATTTGCTCTGCTCCACTTCGCCAGTGGCATGGGCGCGGCCCAGCACGTCGCGCGCGAAACGCTCGCTTGCCAGCAGCTGGACGTTTGCCAGAGTTTGCGCGGCAAAGGCTTCGTGCATATCAATCAGGGTTAAATCTCCCAGCGTCAGCCCCGCGCGATCCAGCGCCAGCGGCGTGGACCAGGCCGGACCCAGCAGCATGTCCTGCCAGACATCAATGGCGGTGAAGGCATAGCTGCGCAAATAGCCCAGGGGGGTAATGCCAAGCTCCTTCGCGCGGGATTCCGTCATCAGGATAACGGCGGCGGCCCCATCGGTGAGCGGCGTACTGTTGGCCGCCGTCACGGTGCCGTGCTTGCGGTCAAACGCCGGGCGCAGTTTGGCGTAATCCGCCAGCGTCGAGGTGCCGCGAATATTGTTATCTTCCGCGAGCGGTTCACGGTAGGGCGGAATATAGGCGGTCATCACCTCATCGGTGAGCTTGCCTTCCGACCAGGCTTTCGCTGCCAGCTGATGCGAGCGATGCGCCAGGGCATCCTGCTGCTCGCGGGTGATACCGTAGGTTTTGGCCATCTGCTCGGCGGTATCGCCCATTCGCAGGCCGGTGGAGTACTCCGCTACGGCAGGTGGCACGGGCATAAGGTCGCGCAGGCGTAAACGCGAGAAGAGTTTGAGCTTCGCACCGGTGGTGCGGGCTTTATTGGCATCCACCAGAATGCGGGCCAGTTTTTTACTGACGCCAATCGGCAGTACGGAGGAAGAATCGGCGCCACCTGCGATCCCGGCGCGAATAGTGCCCGCCATCAGGCTTTCCGCCACGTTTGCTACCGCCTGGAAGCTGGTCGCGCACGCGCGGCTGACGCTGTAGGCGTCGGTGTGAACATTCATGCCGGTACCGAGAACAATTTCCCGCGCAATGTTGGGGGCTTCAGGCATCTGTACGACCTGGCCGAAGACCAGCTGTTCGATGACCTCAGGCGGGATTTCGCTGCGAGCCAGCATCTCCCCCACTACCATTTTCCCCAGTTCGACAGCAGGAATACCGTGAAACGCCGTCGCCTGACGCGCAAAGGGCGTACGCAGTCCGCTGACAATGGCAATGCGGTCACCCTGTCGGGTGATTAGCGGTAATGCCTGACTCATAACCTTCCCCTGTGAAAAATTTTACATGAATATAAAGTGGTCTGACCTGATAACAGTCTTAACCATTTTTTTACATTCAGCCAATCAGGGAAGCATAAAAATGCGAGCTAAAACACAGAGAAGAAAAAGAAAATGCCCCCAGGGAAAAAGCAAAACGGTAACCCACAGGTTACCGTTTTTAGTGTTTGCTCCCTCTCCCGTGGGAGAGGGCACCAGATCGCAGGAATTAACGCAGGCCTAACTGGAAAATCAGCGTTTCAGCTTCGCAGGCAAACACAAAGTCGATATCCAGCTTCACGCCGCCTTCCACTTCAGTGAAGGTAGATTTGATTTCACACGGATCGGACTCCACATCACGCGCGCGCTTGCTTAGCGCGGCCAGCGTTTCTTCGGCTTCGGCGCGGTTGTTGAACACACGGCTGTAAGACGCGGTGCAATCGGAGTTGTCCATGATGGTGCCAACATCCATACAGCAGCAAACCGGGGTTTCATCAGCACTGCATTTACTCATAGCTCAATTTCCTCTGTATTCGCGCAGCGCGCGAGATAAACACGATGCTGATATTTTACGCCCCAGCGCTGGCTCTCTCCAGCCGTTAATGGCGCAAAATCGGATAAGTGACCGATATCACACTAAAAAATGATCTAAAACAAAAACCACCCTTTTGGGTGAGCCGCGATGGTCACAATTTTGCCAACCAGATCTCGTTTCAAGAAACATGTTTGAAAATATTAATAAACAAACTTGCAACATTCCGGCTGGTCGGACCTATACTCTGGCCACTGGTCTGATTTGTCTGTCATACCTCAGACCCTACACTTCGCGCTCCTGTTACGGTATGTAACAATTATTGAATAAAAATAACTCAATGAGGTTATGGTCATGAGCCAGAAAACCCTGTTCAACAAGACTGCGCTGGCAGTCGCAGTGGCAATCGTCTCTACTTCCGCCTGGTCAGCGGGCTTTCAGCTAAACGAATTTTCTTCCTCTGGCCTTGGCCGTGCGTATTCAGGGGAAGGTGCAATCGCTGATGATGCTGGTAACGCAAGCCGTAACCCTGCATTAATCATGATGTTCGATCGCCCGACCTTCTCTGCTGGTGCGGTGTATATCGATCCTGATGTCAACATTTCCGGCACGTCACCTTCTGGTGCGAGCCTGAAAGCAGATAACATTGCGCCAACGGCGTGGGTCCCTAACCTGCACTTCGTTGCACCAATCAATGAACAATTTGGCTGGGGCGCATCCGTCACGTCTAACTATGGCCTTGCTACCGAGTTCAACAACAACTACCCGGCAGGCGAATACGGCGGTAAAACAGACCTGACAACGCTGAACCTGAACCTGAGCGGTGCTTATCGTCTGAACGACAGCTGGAGCTTCGGTCTGGGCTTTGATGCCGTCTACGCCGATGCAAAAATTGAGCGTTACTCCGGAGAACAGACGGCTCGCCTGCCGAAAAACAGCAACAAAATTGCCAGCCTGAAAGGCGATGAGTGGGGCTATGGCTGGAACGCCGGTATTCTGTACGAGCTGGACAAAAACAACCGTTGGGGCCTGACCTATCGTTCCGAAGTGAAAATTGACTTCGACGGCGATTACAAGAGCGGCATCCTGGCGCCAGTCAACAGCCTGGTTCCTGGCGCGGGTACCACCATCCCGTGGGGGACTTCCGGTCAAACTGTCCCTGGTTCACTGTCACTGCATCTGCCAGAAATGTGGGAAGTCTCCGGTTACAACCGCGTTGCGCCGCAGTGGGCTATTCACTATAGCCTGGCCTATACCAGCTGGAGCCAGTTCCAGGAGCTGAAAGCGACCGGCACCAACGGTCAAACGCTGTTCTATAAGGACGAGAGTTTCCACGACGCCTATCGTATTGCGTTGGGTACAACCTATTATATGGATGACAACTGGACGTTCCGTACCGGTATCGCATTCGATGATAGCCCGGTACCGGCTGATAAGCGCTCCATCTCCATTCCGGATCAGGACCGCTTCTGGGTGAGTGCTGGCGCAACCTACGCGTTCAACGAAAATGCTTCTGTCGATGCGGGCGTGTCTTATATGCATGGTCAGAAAGTGACCTTCAAGGAAGGTCCGTACGAATTTACCTCTGAAGGTAAAGCCTGGCTGTTCGGTACTAACTTCAACTACGCGTTCTAATCGCGCAGGGATCAAAAAAGGTGAGCGTTGCTCTAATGCCGATCAGTTAAGGATCGGTTGACCGATCCAGTGGCTGTGTAAGAATCCGGAAATGTTTACCCGTTTCCGGATTTTTTTATGCACATTGGACAGGCTCTTGATCTGGTATCCCGTTACGATTCTTTGCGTAACCCTCTGACTTCTCTGGGCGACTGTCTTGACCCGGAACTGATTTCCCGCTGCCTTGAAGAATCCGGCACCGTCACGTTACGCAAACGGCGCCTTCCTCTGGAAATGATGGTCTGGTGCATTGTCGGTATGGCCCTTGAGCGCAAGGAGCCGCTTCATCAGATAGTTAACCGGCTGGATATCATGTTACCCGGCAATCGTCCGTTCGTTGCCCCCAGCGCCGTGATCCAGGCCCGTCAGCGGCTGGGAAGCGAAGCCGTCCGCCGCGTGTTCACGCAAACAGCGCAGCTCTGGCATAACGCCACGCCGCATCCGCACTGGTGCGGCCTGACCCTGCTGGCCATCGATGGTGTGTTCTGGCGAACACCGGACACGCCGGAAAACGACAGCGCCTTTCCCCGCCAGACGCATGGCGGAAACCCGGCACTCTACCCGCAGGTAAAAATGGTCTGCCAGATGGAGCTGACCAGCCATCTGTTGACGGCAGCGGCCTTCGGCACGATGAAAAACAGTGAAAATGAGCTCGCGGAGCAACTGATAGAGCAGACCGGCGATAACACCCTGACGTTAATGGATAAAGGCTATTACTCGCTGGGGTTGCTGAATGCGTGGAGCCAGGCGGGAGAACACCGTCACTGGATGCTCCCTCTCAGAAAGGGAGCACAGTATGAAGAGGTCAGAAAGCTGGGTAAAGGCGACTATCTGGTGAAGCTGAAAACCAGCCCACAGGCACGAAAAAAATGGCCGGGTCTGGGAGATGAGATGACAGCCCGCCTGCTGACCGTGACGCGCAAAGGGAAAGTCAGCCATCTGCTGACGTCGATGACGGACGCCATGCGCTATCCCGGAGGAGAAATGGCAGACCTGTACAGCCATCGCTGGGAAATAGAGCTGGGGTACAGGGAGATAAAACAAACGATGCAACTGAGCAGGCTGACGCTGAGAAGTAAAAAGCCGGAGCTTGTGGAGCAGGAGTTATGGGGCGTGTTACTGGCGTATAATCTGGTGCGATATCAGATGATTAAAATGGCGGGCCATCTGAAAGGATACTGGCCGAATCAGCTGAGCTTCTCAGAATCATGCGGCATGGTCATGAGAATGCTGATGACGCTGCAGGGCGCTTCACCAGGGCGTATCCCGGAGCTGATGCGTGATCTTGAAAGCATGGCGCAACTGGTAAAGTTGCCGACAAGAAGGGAAAGGGCCTTCCCGAGGGTGGTAAAGGAAAGGCCCTGGAGATACCCCACAGCCCCGAAAAAAAGCCAGTCAGTTGCTTAACTGACTGGCATTAGAGCGTTGCTCACCTTTTTTATTTATTCCGAATCAATATCTTTGAGTTCGTTTTCAATAGCCTTCGCGTTTGGATTATCTTCCGGCTTCAGCTTGCCGCCGTTGGCGATAAAGTCATGATTCTGGAAGTACGCTTCACGCACCATAATGTACGGATCGGAAGACTGGCGCAGCAGGCCGTCTGAATCGAGCAGTTGCGCGCGGGTTTCAATCCCCTCCACCGTCCATTTACCAATCGACAGCGGCCAGGTCAGCCACGACAGGACCGGATACAGCGTATCGACCATATCGCCGCCATCATCACGCACGGTGAAGCTGCCATAGAACGGCAGATGAACGTAAGGGCCGTAACCGACGCCATAATGCCCCAGCGTACTGCCGAAACGGTGCGGCTGTTCACGCTGCAGTTTCGGGTTTGCCATACCTGCGACATCGATAAAACCGCCCATCCCCAGCAGGGAGTTCAGGAAGAAGCGCGTAAAGTGCACCATCCCCTGATACGGATCGCCCTGCAGGAAATAGTTGACCATCACCGCAGGCTCTTCCAGGTTACTGGTAAAATTGCTTAACCCGTTACGCGCGGGCTGTGGAACGTAATCGCGCCATGCTACTGCCACCGGGCGAACCACATACGGGTCCAGCACGTTGTAGTTGAAGCTATACATAGAACGGTTAAATCCTTCGAGAGGATCGGAGCGTCCCGTTTGCTCCCCGGAGCTGGCGCAGCCCACGAGCATCGTCGCGCCCAGCGCAAGCGCCGACAGCCGAAGTTTCATAAATATCTCCCTGTTCAGTATGGCTATCGTTGATTGCCATCCGTAACGGAGCATCTGGCGCTCCGTCTGAAAATGTGCAAGTGATTGTAACAGCACGTTTACCGATGTCTATGAGTTCAATTACGGGCAGTAATCACCGTGACTCTGATCTCAGCATAGCCTGACTTTTGGAATTCGTTTCGCTGGCAATTTTATAATGTCTTTGAACGAGATGTATCACCTTTGTTGTCATTCCCGCCAATTTAAGAGCATCCCCACAGGCATCCCGACAAAAGCCGCTACGCTTAAAAGAAAGATCAACCTCCGGGAGCAGATATGAAAGACGTGGGCGAAGAAAAAATTGGCGAGAGTAATGAGGAACATGAAATTGAAAGCGAGGAGAAAGCGCGCGGTGAGAAGATAGAAATTGATGAAGATCGCCTCCCTTCCCGCGCGATGGCCATCCACGAGCATATCCGCCAGGATGGCGAAAAGGAGATGGAGCGTGACGCGATGGCCCTGTTCTGGTCAGCCATCGCTGCGGGACTGTCAATGGGCGCCTCGCTGCTCGCGAAAGGGATATTTCATGTGCAGCTGGAGGGCGTACCCGGCGGATTTTTACTGGAGAACCTCGGCTATACCTTCGGCTTTATTATCGTCATCATGGCTCGCCAGCAATTATTTACTGAGAACACCGTAACCGCCGTTCTGCCGGTGATGCAAAACCCTACCCTCGGTAATTTTGGTTTACTGATGCGGCTCTGGAGCGTGGTTCTGCTGGGAAATATCATCGGCACGGGTATTGCGGCCTGGGCGTTCGAATATATGCCGATTTTTGATGAACCCACCCGGGACGCGTTTGTGAAGATCGGTATGGATGTCATGAAAAACACGCCGGTCGAAATGTTCTCTAATGCCATCATCTCCGGGTGGATTATCGCCACGATGGTATGGATGTTTCCTTCAGCCGGCAGCGCTAAAATTGTGGTGATCATACTGATGACCTGGCTGATTGCGCTGGCGGATACCACGCATATCGTGGTCGGTACCGTTGAAATACTCTATCTGGTCTTTAACGGCACGCTTCACTGGAGCGATTTTTTCTGGCCGTTCGCCCTTCCGACGCTGGCAGGGAATATCTGCGGCGGAACGTTTATCTTCGCGCTGTTAAGTCATGCCCAAATACGTAACGACATGTCTAATAAACGCAAAGCAGAACTTAAGGCGCAGGCAAATAAGGATAAAGCGGCAAAAAAATCAACCTGAATGGTGACTCTTTGAGCAGTCAGGCGGCAATGCGCTTAACGCAAAGTGTAAATAACGGTATACTCGTGCCGCCTCGTCCCCTTAGTTAAATGGATATAACGAGCCCCTCCTAAGGGCTAGTTGCAGGTTCGATTCCTGCAGGGGACACTTTGACCTTCCTCTGTTTTTCGCCCAAATTAGCCCGTTCGCTGCAAAAACTCATTGAGCAGAAGCACCCTGCTTTATTTGAGCATAACGCGCTGCCAGTTGCTTTAGATGCAGCTCAAGCTGGGTCTTTTCAGCTTCAGGGAGCGCATTTCCTGCAGGATACTGCGACAGGCGCCTGAGTTGCTCTTCAGCCGGTATCGCATGGTTAAATGACTGCATAGTTGAAAAAACCACAGATTTAAGCTCACTTACGGTTATATATTTTCCCTTTTGCTCATCCAGACTACTCAGCCGATCACTCAGTTGCTGAAGCGTCATCATCCCCTGATGCCAGCTGTTCATTGCGTCTACCGGCAACGCCGTCGCGTTAAACTTTTTTTGCCACTGTATTATCAGCGCCTTAGCCTCTTCAGGCCGCAATGTCTGGAGCTGCTCTAACAGCTGCAGGCTGTAGGAAATATTCCAGTCAGGAGGCAGTTTATCCAGTCTTGCAAGCTGCTGCTGCGTATCTGAGATAAACGTGGACGGTAAAGTGCCTCGCTGCGTTAATGCGTCTTGCTGAACAGGCGTTAGCGCTTCAGGTAATGGTGCGAGAGAAGCGACGACCTGAGCCGTTAATGGATCGGGTCTCGACAGAAAGCCCCCACCCCACGCCACGGCGAGGCTAACCACCAGCATAGAACACATCCCGGCGACAAAGGGTTTCCATGCTCTGACAGACCCGTGCGCTGTCGGACGCTCCTCTTTATCCGGCTGATTTTCCTGCTGCACAACGTAGACCCATTTCACTTCGTCAATCGGTTCTGCCCTCTCCTGAGGGAATTCGCGACCGGGCATTATCATCGCATTCAAATCTGATGCGTCATTACTGCTTTCCAGCCGTTCAGCACTTGAACGTATCAACGTTCGTAACGTATCGAACTGGCTAAGGTGTTTGAGCTCAAGGCGCTGGAGCACTGCGCTCAGGCTGATAAGCAACGCTTCAGCACTATAAAGCTCACTAAGATGGCTGTTGTTGAATGGAAGCATACGCATGCGCTGCTGCAGGCGCTGGCTCAGACCATTAAGGATTTCCAGACGCGCGTGTAGTGCTTTCGGCCAGAAAAAGTCCCACTGGTGGCTAATCAGGGCCTCCAGAATTGCCAGCCCTTCGTTCAGGCCAGCTAATCCAGACAGGTGAGTACGGGCAAGGGTGTACCAGGCCGCAGTCTGCAACTCCACGCCGTTCTGTTCAAACAGAGAGAGGCAGAGTTTTTCGACATATTGCCAGTTCACATCCGGGCGAGCAGGATGCGTCAGCTTGCTGATTTCATCGCGGAGGGCGGCGTAATCTGGCAGCGTACGCGGGTCGCCGCCGGTTTTTAACGTTATATGTGTGGTCATCCTGGAGAGCCTGCATATCCGTATTGGTTAATTTCGTCAGTTGAGGTGTAAGGCTATTTTGCGATTAAAAATGCAATGACGAATAAAAGGAATGAATGTTATCGCTATGACAACAGCGCTAAAATCAGGCCAAAAAAAACACCTTCATCGAATAATTGTCCTGACCGGGATGGCGTATCAGGGAAAGTAAAGGTCCAGTCACTCACACTCCCCACCCGCATGAACAGGCGACCTTGAGAAATAACCTTTTCCCCGGAACAGAATGTTATTTCGACACAGCCAGCCACGCCCTGTCCATACAGAAAAATCGGCATAAACTTTACCGCCCGACTGTCATAACGCAGAACGATACCGGAAATATCAAAAGCCCCGCCCTCCACCAGCAGGTCCGGAACGGATATAGTCAGTGGCTCTACGTTGAGTCCGGTCCCCGTCAGCCACTCATCCATCTGCGTCTGAAGCTGCGCCATTCGCAGGCGAAACTCTGCAATATCAATCTGACTCTTACTGCCAGGAGAAACCAGAGCGGGTTGCCGGGAGTGCAGCTCCTTCAGGAACCGTGATTTTAATGACATGGTGTTTTCTGACCTTATATACGGGTTGACGTGTCGAGATACTGCTGTTGCCTGAGATGCCGCAACAGAACCCGCCCTTCGGGCATAAACTCGGTGCCGTAGCGCACCAGCCCAATCCCTTTGAGCTCAGCGTCAATGGCATAGCGCAGTTCGCCGGGTACGCTCTGCTCCAGCAGAACCACGTCTATTTTTTTCAGTCGGGGTTCATATTTAAGCAGGACAGTCGAGAGGGTGCTCATGAGTTCATGAGCCGTTCCCGGCATACCCTGCAGGATTTTCGTCATATCAGGCAACCCGTAGTCGGGCAGATGCGCCAGCGTGCCGGCGCGACAGTTAAGAACGCGCTGCATGTTATCCAGCACCGAGAGGATGACCTGATTTTCTTCAGTGACCTGATGCAGATCGAGGCCGCCGGTAAAATTTCCGGTCAGCATCTCATACAGCGAAGGCGTGTTATGTCCCTGGGGCATCAGTCATCCTTAAGCGGTTGCAGCGTCAGATGGTTCTCGCCGGCTTCCAGAATGCGCGGTTTATCCGGATCCAGATCGCTGCGCTTGATAACCAGCTTCCAGGTGTCGTTGGTCATGTCCGGATGGCGGAACAGCCCCACTACCGCGACAAACTGCGCCTCTTCTTCCATCGGCATATCAAGGCTTGCATCACCGCCCGGTTTCACCACGACATTACGACTGGCCAGCATGTCGTCTTTCAGAATGCTGGCATCGACCTCCAGCAGCTGCTGGTAAACCGTCTTATCAAAGATTTTGCGGTCTTTGAGCTGGTAAACCCGGACCACGACAGGCTCAGAAAGCGAGTTATTTTCGCGAGAGTCGGTGTTCAGCGCCTCACGCGCGGTGAAATCCAGGTGCAGGATTTTAATTTTTTTATAGAACACAGAATTAAACGCCGATTTAGTACCGTCGGTGACGCTCTGCATCACGCCGCAACCTGTCAGAGCGAGCGCCATCAGAGGCATCAACCAGCGCGTGGTCTTAGTTAAACTTGTACGTAACACGTCGGTTTCCTTGTTGTGGTTTCGCGGGCTCCAGCCCGCTGTAATAGCCCAGCTCTGTCGTAAAGGTTTCAGGAATATCATCAGGATGGCTATTATCTTCGGCGCCCAGCACGCCGTTCATTCCCAGCCAGAAAGGGTTTTCACCCAGCGGTGGTACGGCCAGCAGTCGGACTGAAGTGGTCAGGGTGATTCTGGCCTTGAACCGCCAGCCCAGATACACCCGCAGCATAACCAGAAAATCCTGGTACAACTGGCCATCCGGCTTCCAGCCCTGCGCTTCCCGTTCATTATCCGTTGCGAGAGCAACCAGCAGTTGGCTACCGGCATCCATCGCTTCGTCACCCAGCGGCGTATTACCATCCAGCAGAAAATCTTCGTCACCGTAAAAACCCAGCGGCCTGTCGATCTCTACAGATCGGAGACAATACGGACTCACCTGCACGGATGTATCGGGAGCCAGCAGACTCACCAGTGCCTGCATCCCTTCCTGGGTTTTGCCCGGCTGCTGCAGCACTCCCAGCAGTGCCA
This sequence comes from Enterobacter sp. ECC_219_Taxon_10, assembly GCF_058354905.1. NCBI lineage: Bacteria > Pseudomonadati > Pseudomonadota > Gammaproteobacteria > Enterobacterales > Enterobacteriaceae > Enterobacter > Enterobacter sp. ECC_219_Taxon_10. Next base: position 3,473,029 of record NZ_CM178005.1, read on the forward strand.
GAAAACGCGACACTGGCGTGGCAATATGATTTGCCGTACCCGGTATTCCCAGCCCCACCAGACCCAATAACGACTGTGAAATGCTGTCGGTTCCGCCGGGCTCAAACGTGGCCGGGTAGGAGTATTTACGCCAGATGCGGTAAAACTGCGTCAGGATGCGATGGCTGAAAATATCCAGAAAGCCCTGCAGCGCCTCATGCCCTTCCCGGCGCTGGGTGATGTCATCGAGATAGGCCGTCGGTAAGGGTGAGTCGACGCCGTACATGCCCATAAAGGTTGTGCGGATAACCGGAGGCTTACCGCCATTGTCTTCGTCATATTCAACGGACTTCAGTTCGCTGACCGGAAACCCCATCCCCGGATGCGGCGCAAAACGTACCGGGTCATCGGCGGGATGACTGGTTGAGCCCATCAGCGGCCTTCCAGGATTACGCTTCTCCAGCAGCTGACATAAACGGTAAAAGTTAATGCGGTGAAGATCGGCCTCCAGCCGTGGCGTCAGCCGGGAATGCGGCGGTTGTGTTTCTCTTGCCATTCCAGGCGCTCTCCGGTCGGTTGCAGGATAATAATCAGGCGGTTAAACAGGTAGATGTCAGTGTAGAGCGCGAAGAAGCGGCTCAGCATCTCGCCGAACAGGCAGATGTCGCCGCGTCCGGCAAAACCGTGGCTGTCCAGCGTCACTTCAATCTGGACGCCGCGGACCAGGTAGCCCTGCTCAAATCGTTCGGTTTCACCGTGCTTCACGTCGATGATGGCTTCCAGGCGACGGCGGTTCATCTCACTGTCCGTCCACTCGTACAGCGCCAGGGTACCCCGCAGCACGTCGGCATTATCCATCATCGACAGAAACCCGCTGCCGAGATGGCTCAGCACGCGCCAGTGGAAACGATCCTGTGCCGGTGGATAACAGGGCAGCGTTGGCGCGCACAGGTTGCGCACGACGATGCTGGCCGAGGTGGTTTTCATCACCGTATCGAGCACGGTACTTTGCAGCGCCCGTCGCGGTAGCTGGCCGTTGGTGCCGGTGAGCGTCAGGGACAGACTTTCATCTTCCGGGACGGTGTGGTTGTCAAAGGCTTCGCCACCCAGGATAAGCCAGGTATTGTGTAGCCCTGACGGACCGCGCCGCACGCGGGTGTGATAATAATATTCCGGCGCTTCATGGCGCATCATTCCACCTTTATGGCGGAAGCTCGAGAACGGCACGTAGGTATGCTGGCTGGATGACATCACCGAATCGACCGCGTAAATCTCGGTATGACCATCCTGCACGCGCATCGGCCGCAGCAGGTATTCAGTCTGCAATGAATTTAGCGTCAGCGGATCGGATTCGAGTGGGAACAGATTGATCACGGGCACGCAGTTCAGCCGAAGATGCTTTTCGGTGAAGCTGAAATCATGCTCCCAGCGCTCCGCCAGCACCACGTCAATTTCAAACCAGGGAAGCTCAGCCGGGAAGACGACGCTCTCCAGACCACGCAGGCCGGTGAACATGAATTTCTCGCGGAAGGTAAAGTACTCCAGCAGCAGTTGATAGCCGCTAAAGCTGCTGCTGCCCTTCGGCCACAGGTCGTCATCATCGCCAAATCCCAGCGCGCTGAAATACCCGTCGAGCGGTCTTCTGTCCACGTCCCCGGGCATCCGCAGCCAGAGGCACGCAGTGTTCATGGTAAAGGCTTCGTGCATGGCGCAGGCCAGCGGTGCATCAGCGTTGAAGTAGAGCGGGATCTGGCTGAGATCGACACGACTCCAGTCGGCAAGATGGCTGCAGTTAAACCTCAGGCTGATGACCGAACGCCCGTTCGGGTCAGTCGACAGGCGGGCGTGCTCCAGCGACAGCGGCAGAAGGGTGATCTCTTTAGTTGTGGTGTACCGGCAGCGCGTGCCCTTCTCACCGATCGGCCGCGAGTTCACTTCGAAACCTTTGACGATGCGCATCTGCTCTTTCATCTCACGCCAGTCGGGTGTGAACTCCACCACCGACATCGACGGGATGGTGCGCAGGTAATGCGGCCACAGCAGGCTGACCAGCCCTTCTGTCAGTTCAGGCAGGTCGTCATCGAGCTTTTCGCGAAGCCGCCCCATCATGAAGGCAAAGCCTTCAAAAAGGCGTTCCACGTACGGGTCGCGCGCGCCGGCTTTATCAAGATTGAGCATTGCCGCCTGCTCGGGGTGAGCGCGGGCAAATTCTTCTCCGGCTTCAAGCAGGTAGCGCATTTCAGCGTCAAAATAACGCAGGGTTAAATCGTCCATAAAAACCTGAATATATGAATTTTAAAGGTAGGCCAGGTGTTTTACCCGCAAAGCACCGCACTGCTTGCCGGATCGAGCGCAATCAGGCCAGCCAGAAGTTGTTCCATCTCAGGCTGAAGCCGTGACTTATCGGTTTCGCTGCGGGTGGCTTTCATGCGCAGCAGTCGAAGACGGCGCGATTTGACTTCAAACAGCAGCGCTGGGGTCCACTGCGTGAGGGTGATGGACTGTGCAGCACCATCGAGTTCCCCAAGCAGATGCAGGGCCAGTTCATTTTTGCCCTTCTGCTCTGCCACGCGAGCCATCAGCAGGCGCAGCAGCCATTTGTCTTTTGTAGTGTCAGTGCCCGGGCGGGTCTGCAGCCAGTGAAGTGCGGCATCCAGCCCTTCCGTGTCCGCTCTCTCAAGCGCTTCCGGCTCAAGGGCCAGAATATCGTTGTCCGTCCCACTGGCAGTACTGACTCTCTCATCACGCCAGCCCGACACATCGTCCAGCACGCTCTGATTTATCCAGTTCAGCGTGACCTCATCGGCAAACGGCGTTCCGTCATTAAAGGCCAGCGTTTCAAGCCCGGTGAGGCGACGCAGCAGCCCTTTCAGGTCGGCGATGATGATATCGGCCAGCACTTCCTGGCCCAACTTCATCAGGGCCTGATGGATATACCACTGCAAATCCAGCCAGAGGTGGTTGGCGCCGCGCGAGAAGGTACTGTCCGCGTGCTCCAGTATCTCCAGCCAACTCTGCTGCAGGTACAGGCGTTTGAGCATGGCCCGCTGGTCAGCCCGCGGCGGCTCGATGCGCGTTTTCCCTTCGGCATCCGGCGCTGGAATAGCACTCAGCGTGTCATGTCGCAGGCTTTTCATTAGCCGGTGTGCGGGAAGCCATCCATCCGGTTGTTCACGCAAATACCCTGCCAGGGTACGGGCCTGAGTCAATAAATCCTGACCGGACGAAATGCGGCTCAGGACAGGCACATCATGTTCTGTCGCGTGGGATGAGGCCTGGGGCTGAGACGTGTTACTGGCATTCTGAGGAACCAAAGCATCCACGCCACCGGCCTTCATCAGGCGGGATTCCAGCGCGCTGTACAGCGCATTCAGTTCCGGCCGCGACGTTTCCGGCTCTGTCTCCAGACTGTCGCAGATGAGCAGCAGCGCCCCCGCAGTGCGCTGAGCATCGCTGCACGCCACTTCCGGCCAGAGGGAGAGGCTATCGAGCAGACGAGAGCCTGCCAGCCACTCAAGCGCAGGTTTACGGCTTCGCTCGCGCTGCGGATGAAGCTTCGTTCCATAGCGCTGCAGCAACCCCACAAGCAGTTCAAGCCCTTCGGCAAAGCCGGTTTCTCCATCCTGGTGCAATCGCGCCCAGCAATAATAGGTGGCAACACGGATATCTTTGGCGGTGGTAGTCAGCAGCTTTTCGGCAAGCGTACAAATCAGCCCGGTATCAATTCCTGAGAGTTTATTCACCTCCTCTCTGATACGCTGGAAATCATCGTCATATCCCGGATCTTCTCCAGCAGGACTGGTATCGCTGACCGGGGCAAGCCAGGGCTGCCAGCATTCCGCGCGGGCCTGCGCCTGCTTTCGCAATTGTGTTTCGTCCGCCTGACAGGCGGCAACCAGATTCTGCAGACTGCTCATTATTCAATTCCGTCCATGTCACTGTTTTCCGTGTTGACCATCAGCGCCTGAGCCGTGGCCGCGCTGTCGACACTGAAGATCTGATCCGGCAGCGTGAAGCCGTGCAGTGCCAGTAATGCCAGCGGCCCGCTGCCCAGCTGTGAGCGCATTACCCACTGCAGGGTGCGGCCATCGGAGGCGGTGAAACTCACCATCCACTGACTACGGTCAAGCTGCTGCCGCTTGCCCTGATCCAGCCAGCGAATAAAGCCCCACGTCCCGCTGTAATCCCCAAACAGACGCGCACCAGCGTTGACCGTGGTCCAGGTCAGCATTGTCCCTGGTTTGTAAGTGTCTCCCGGCCAGCGGAAGGACTGCCAGTCGGCCATCTGGTTAAAGTAGTGCAGCTTTTGCCCATCAATGGACAACTGAGTTTCCACTACCTGCGGTGCCGGGCGTGCCTGCAGCTCGAAACTAATACCCTGACTGCCATCGGTAAACAGAATGTCTGACAGCTCGCTCAGTTGATTAATCGCCCGCAGGAACGTTGGGTTAAAGTTCAGCCCCTGGCTGTTAACCTTATCCGGTACCCACTGACTGCCCTCTTTGTGCAACACACCGCTGAGTTCAGTCGTCAGGAAGCGTTCAATACGCCCGCTGTCCTTACGTATAAATTCGGCCAGCATTGGCAAGGAGGCATCGCTCTTGCTCGCGGCGAACGGGAAGCGCCCGTCAAATGCCGTGTGCCAGTTAGCCACAACTGAGCGACTCCATTTGTCATTCAGACTTGCTGCCGACGGCTGGAGCACGGTCTCCCAGGCCTGGGTCAACGGCTGCACAAACATCGTGCTGCCAAATCCGCTCCACTCTTCGCCAAGGCTTGCCGAAATGAGGCTGCCGTACTGCTGGGTGTCGGTCAGGTCCACGCTTTTGCCCTGGAAAACGGTTTGCGCCAGGGTCTGCATCATCTCCTGCGGGTCTGAGGCGCTGGCCACCTGCTGCAGGCGCAGACGCACGCGGGTGATACGAGTCAGATAGGTCTGCAGGCTCAGAGAGTTGTCAGCCGACATGACGTTACTGCCGTTGTTTTTACCCAGAAGCTGAAGCAGCGGGCCGAAGGTTTCATCCAGTGGTCCCTGTGGGCCTGACGCTGACTGGTCAATCGCGGGTTTGTCTTTTCCGCCTACGAGGTCTTTAGCCGATTTGATGATTGAGTCTGAAAGGCCTTCGCTTTGCTCACCGGCCTGCCCCTGCCAGGCGAGGGTGTTCATCAGGGCAATCAGCGGAGACTGGCGGACATCGCTCATCAGCGTCAGCTGGTCGGTAACGTCCGCAATATTGTTTGCCGGGTTCCAGCGCAGGCTGTTAAGGAAGCTCAGCCAGCTGCCGGCAAAGTCAGTGAAATAACGCTCTGTCAGGCGCGCTTTGAGCGCCTCCGGGGAGAGGTCCGCCGATACGGCTTTGCGGGATTCACTCAGCACCCAGTCGATTTCATCCTTGCGCGACGTTGCCGCCTTCTCAATGGCCTGCTGAATCCCCCCTTCCCATGCCTGACGGGTGAACATGCCCGGCACCACTTCCTCGGTGGTGAACAGGCGACGGGCATCGGTACCGCTGGTCATGTCCTCCAGAGACACATCGGCAAAGTTACGGCGTACGGATTTGAGCATGTTTTCATACAGCGTGCTTTCTGCGTTGCGGCGGCCAATCTGCTGCAATAGCACCTGACGGCTCTGGCTGACCAGCTGCGCCTCAGGGGTGATTTTCCACTGTGGCTGCTTTGGCAGTTCAGAGATGTAGAAGGCCCATAAATCCGGCGACAGGCTTTGCCACAGACTGGTGGAGATCCCCATACGCGTCGGCTGTACGGTTTTCATCGCTTGCGCGTAAAATGCACCGTCGGCTTTATCCGGACGGGCCATCATTAGCCAGGCTTTCAGCTGGTCATAGCCCGGTTTCGCCAGCTGGGCCCGCTGGTCGCTGTTTGGCGCTGAATTGACCAGGGCTGTTAGCTTTTGCGCCAGGGCAGCATTTGCCGGGTCGCGTATTAGCCGGTTGTTCGCCACGCCGTACCAGGGCAGCATTGCAGTGAGCAGCTGCTGATTATGGTCGAGGCCGAAGCGCTGATACCAGGGCGTGCCCTCCTGAATATTGTGCAACATGCGGCCGGCGTCATTTCGCAGGTCATGAAGTGCCGTCAGTTGATAGTCGGATACGGAAGGATGTTCAACCAGATTGCGGGCTTTTCCTGCTACAGAGGTAATTTGTCCATAGTTCAGCATAAACGAGACCAACAGCCCCGCCCCCCAAAGACCGATGATGGCCGACAGCGTCCAGGCGAGCGTCCGTTCCCATGCCATGCCGACACGGCGGCCACGAACGCGAGTGCAGTCGTCAACGATACCCTGCCATGTCTCCGGCAAAGCCAGAGCATGGCGTTGTGACTCCGGAACATATTTCTGCGCGTCGGCAGATGCCGCACTGGCTGCCCTCGCTGTGGTATCGGCAGTTTTATTCTCCGGCAGGCTGAACATCAGGCCACGCAGCGGAACGCGTTGCTGAGCGTCGGAGAGCCATGGCATCAGTTGCTGAACCCAGCGGGCAATACCGCCGTCTTTGAGATGCTGGCCCAGACGCAGCAGAAAATCGTGGCGGTTGTTTTCTGCGACCTGACTCACCCCCTGCGTCCGCAGGGTCGGCAGCATCAGTTCAAGCTGGCGGGTAATGTCGTCGGCTTTGGCTCCCAGCGGGAAACTGGCCCCGACCGGCTGTTCAATGCGCTTAGCCTGCGACCATTTACTGTCACGCAGTTGCCATAACCAGACCGGCGCGGAATAACGCAGCAGTTCGCTGATTTTTTCCAGACCGCGTAAATCGTTATCGCTGATTTGTGGGGTCAGAGTAAGTGACTGCGGCAATACGCGAACAATCCCGTCCAGCGGGCGCCCGCGGCGCAGTTTACGCAGCGCGGTGTATTTCTCTCGGTCAGGCTCAGAGGCCAGGCTTCCGCCGTAAATCAGTACGGTACGGTTGCCTTCAAGCCACTGCTGCTGTTGCAGGCCTGGAACAAGCTGTTCAATCGCGGCGTCATCACCGGTAATCAACAACAGGCGAATCTTGTAGCGCCAGAAGAGGTTATAGCGCGATCGGAGGTGTGTCTTCAGCAGTCGGTAAGTCACTTCGTGGCCCGTAACCTTTGCAGACGCACGTTTGCGGGATGACGACGGGCTAACCTTATCCTTAATCAATAACCGGAAGGCCATAAACCCCAGTACCAGCATGCTGAGCGCAACTCCCCAGACAATAAAGCCAGAGACAATAAGCGGACGCAGCGTGTCCCATTCCGTTGACCGTTCGGTCGCCCACAGCCACCATGCCACTCCGCCCAGTAGTACCAGTAAAGTGGTCACAGCAATACAGACAGTTGCCGTGGCTGCCACAGAAATGGCAGCAGGCTTATTGACGTTGTCCATCAGGTTTTACTATTCCAGTTGCGAGAGTGTTCATCGGGTCGCGTGCAATCCAGCCGCACGGTTGTTGGTGGTGCGCGGCATAGATTGCCGCCAGGGATAAAACAATCAGAGTTTCCATATCGCCAATTTCCCCCCAGTTGGCGTCCTGCAGATGCTGGCTGACATCCCATCCATTATTCGCCAGCACCTCAAGGCCGGGTCGGGAAAACAGCGTACAGGCCTCCGGTGGCTCATCCAACTCGCTCTGTTCCAGTGCACGGGCGAACACGGTGAGCAATATGTCGCCTTGTTCTGGTGAAAACGTTTCACCACGCGTCAGTTGTACCGGGCCATTAAGTCCGGCCAGCCACAGTGCCGCAGATTCTCCGGCGGGACGTTCTGTGCCTGACTGCGCCGCAATGACCTGACACCCGCCGATCAGTATCGTGTCATCAGGTTTGGCTCCGGCAAGCTCGCCCGCAATTTCAGCCAGGCTGGCTTCCCCTTGCCAGGGCTCAGGCCGGGCTGGCAGTGCAATATCCGGGAAAGCGAGCGCCATCTGTGCGCGAAATGCCTGCCAGGTGATGTCGGCCCCCTGCCAGTAGCAACGCAGCGGTGGAGTAAGTATTTTTTCACCACGCTGCTTTTGCCACTCAATAACCAGCAGTTCCGCCAGCCGCTTTTCACGAACGGTGGGATCCATAACTGAAATTTGTGGCAGTCTCAGTGCACTGCCACCGCCTTCTTTTTTTTCCTCCGGAGGGCGTTGTTCACGGTTAAGCACTCGCAGCCAGTCAACTGAGCGCGTACCTGCAGGCCCCAGCAACAGCCCTTCTTTTAACCAGAGCGGCTGTCGGTGCGCCGCCCACCACTGCTGCTGTTCATATGCCACCAGCTGATAGTAGAAAGCGGCGTTATGCACGCTGACGCGGTAGTACAGAAGCCGCACAAGCCAGCCAGTGCCCGACAGCAGCAATGCCACCAGAATACCGGTAGCTACCAGCGAGCTTTTACCCTCGGCAGAGGGCAGCAGTCCGCCAGCACCGCCGCCGATCAACACCAGCAGAGCCGTGGCCGACAGCCACCTTGCGGTACCTGGCGGACACGCCGTTTTGTACGCCGGATAATCAGGAACGGGCCTCACTGTTCAATACCGCAGTCAGGAAACGAGCTGACCAGCGTACAGCCGCAGGCACAGTGGTGACCATGCAGCGCAACGGGCTGTCCATCAACCATGGTCAATGTGCTACCTTCCGCGATGGTCGTCATGCCGTGTTTGTTACAGCGAACCGGATCTCCCTTACAGGCAAATCCCTGACCAAAACACTGGTAGTGCCCTCCTAATACCTTGCCACCATATTCCCGCAGACTATCTCCTTTGCGGATGACTTTACTCATCGGCCCTCCTTACTCAGCTTTATCCAGTCACCGTCAGGACATCCTCAAGCCAGCTGGCCGGGATCGCTGCCTGCGCCCGCGCCAGCTGTTGTTCAGCCACCAGCGCTTTTCGCTGTGTAACCACCACGCCCGGCTCCCGGGTAAATGCCCGCAGCTGTTCCCCGCCCGGCAGTTCCGGCACGGGTTCACGAGTTATCCTGTCCAACACCTCAACCTGCAGCGATCGTACAGCGCCTGTCGCGGCCAGCCCCGCCAGCTTTCCGGTCAGGCTCTTTTGTTTGAAGCTCAGCACAACACCCGTGGTCAGGGTGGCAAACCCGATAAGATCCCCGGCGACCACCAACGGTGACAGGGACTTATTACATTTGTCGCTGAAATAAATCATCCGGTAGCGGAAGTAGCCGCCCCACATCTCGCGCGTACCCAGCGCAGCGTGCATAAACCAGGCACGCGAGTCGTGCACCTGGTCGTCGAATAACGCCCTGACCAGCCCTGCAGGCTGTTCCGCATTACTGGCCTCACCGGCGGCAGGGAAAAGGATGGCCACCCGCGCGTCTCCGTCAGCCTTTATTCGCCGGTATTCCTGGGGTTCATCATCGGTATTGAGAACGAAAATCATCGGCTGCAGCACGGTATCCAGCACCGCCTGCGCCAGGTTCTCCGGGATACGGTAGCCGTCGTGGTAATCCTTACCGAACTCCTTCGCCGCTTCAAACAGCTGGGTCTGCGCCATATCCGGGTCAAAATCCTTGATGCCCGGCCAGAGCACAAGCTCATCCATCTTGTCGGCTGACTGTTTTGCTATCTGGTCCTGACGCGTTTTAAGCACCTCTTGCTGTTTCTCATCCCGTGCTTCTTCTGCCGCCTTGCGCGCGGCAGGCAGCGCTTCGGTATTCGTGGCGCGCTGGTAGAATGGCGTTTTCAGCATCGAACCTCTGGCATAGCGTTCGATACGCCAGGCGGTGATCCACGCAATCTGGTTTTCAACGACGGTTTCCAGACTGCCGCTGGCACGCGGTGGTTGGTATTGGGAGGCCTCTTCGGGCGTGATTTTTTCTGGCGTGGTCAGATTCAGGGTGAGTTCGCGCCAGGCGTTGAAGCGTTTGATAAGCACATCAGAAACTAAAAATTGAGAAATCACATCAATAGGCATGATTCGCCAATTATCTGTAGATGATTCTGGTAATACATCCTGTGGTACTTTTAAAGGGGCTCCAATCTCGAAAGCAGAGGAATATAGATCCTGTAAAATAATCTGAGATAGTAACAATCCATCATGCTCACCATTCGCCTTCCCCTGATCCCCCGGCGGATAACCGCCCCCTAAATCCGAGTGCATCCCCGGGTAAACCACCTCTGTGGCATAGGGCGGGTATTTGCCGTTACCCCGACGCACCGAATCCAGTGGGAAGCAGAGACGCTGCTCATGTCCAGACACCAGATGCACGCATTTTTTTATCAGACCGCCATAGGTTTTATCGTCCGGCAGCTCCATCGTGTCATCCGCCCAGGACATATGCCCCTCAGCAATCGGCACCACGTGCGCCACCCCGACGGAAGCTACGGTATCCAGCAGCCCGAGAAACTCCACGCTGATGGGTAACTGCATCTCGCCAATCTGCAGGCACTGCGGGGGTTTGTCGCCCTCAGCCTTTGGAGGGGGAAGCAGCTCGCTCAGCCAGCGTACAAACGTACGCGCAGCGGCAGCACCGCGGGAAAACCCGTAAACATACAGTTTGATGCCTAACACCTTAGGCTTACCCGGCTCCGGTTGCGTGAGCAGCGGTTTCAGTTGCGGGGCTAACTCATTGAGTAAACGACTGAACTCTTCATAACGGTTGTGACTGCCGCCAAACCACAGCCGGTTCCAGCTGGTGCCCATTTTGCTAATGGACTGTCGGCTCTCTGCGGTGGTTAACCATTTTTCAGTAGCGGAAAATTTCAGTACATCAATAATGCGCAGCAGCGCCCAGTTAATACGCTCTTCCCCCTTAGTTGCGCCCACCAGTCCCATGGTTGAATAGTCCGGGTCGTTCACTTCAGGGAACGGGGTGCCCACACCGGGCATGTAGAACTTAAAATATTTCCCATCACCGTCTTCTGCACCATCTAACAGTGTTGCCTGCCCGTCAGTCGGTACCCCGCCAGCCGTACCGGTTCCAATAGTGGCACGAAACAACCGCGCGATATTGGTCGGATGCTTCGGGTCAGACAGCAGCAGGTCATTGTTCAGGTTATTCCCCGTACCGTCGAAAAACAGGCTGATATGCAGCGTCTTGCAGCACGGCGGCTCCACGCGTCGTCCGGCCGCCAGACACAATTCCTGGCGGTAGAGCCGCTCGGCGCTGTTCTGCTGATGGCAGCTCTGCCCGACCTGCAGCGCCTGCGTTGGCAGGCGTCCCTGGGCCGGGAACGGCGGCGGCACCCAGGCTAAATCGGTTTCCTTTATCTCGGACATACTTTGGGCTCCTTCATCCTGATGGGCTCTTTTATCGGGTAATTGGCATTTCTAGGTGACCAGCAACTGGTCGTCACCTTCACGTCATCACAGGGCAAAAAGTGCACGGTAATACCGCAGACATCCTGGCCGTTATAGTCGGGAACCGGGACGGTTTTGCTGTGCTGACGGTTCTGGGCCTTCATTTTTTTTTCCCAGGCAAGATATTTTTCTGTATCAGCAAACCCGGGAAAGCCTTTTGAGCCTCCCTCCCCACTTTCCCAGTCAATACGCACCGTCATGCCCGGCGTCCAGCGGGCAGGTACGCTGTAGCAGCAGCCGCCACCTCCCCCCTGGAACGGGCCAATAATGTCGATCCCCGACTGGTTATCCACGCTGAAGTGGTTAATCGCCCATTTGGTGTGGTTGATGGCTTTAATGGTGCCACCACCACCGCCCCCGGCCTGAGCAGCAGGCTGGGAGCAACCGGTTAACAGCAGCAGGCCCGCCAGCAGCGGGCTTAACAGTGAACGTTTCATCTGACTTTCCTTACAGAGGCGGGACTAAAGAGAAAACGGCGGCACCCAGGCTAAATCGGTTTCCGTTATTTCGGACATACTTTGGGCTCCTTCATCCTGATGGGCTCTTTTATCGGGTAATTGGCATTTCTAGGTGACCAGCAACTGGTCGTCACCTTCACGTCATCACAGGGCAAAAAATGCACGGTGATACCGCAGACATCCTGGCCGTTATAGTCGGGAACCGGGACGGTTTTGCTGTGCTGCCTATCGTTCTCTTTCATTTTGTCCCTCCACTCCCTATATTTTTTTGAATCGGCAAATCCAGGAAAGCCTTCAGTGGATGCCTCCCCACTTTCCCAGTCAATACGCACCGTCATACCCGGCGTCCACCGGGCGGGCACGCTGTAGCAGCAGCCACCACCGCCTCCCTGGAACGGGCCAATAATGTCAATACCCGACTGGTTATCCACGCTGAAGTGGTTAATTGCCCATTTGGTGTGGTTGATGGCTTTAATGGTGCCACCACCACCGCCTCCGGCCTGGGCAGCAGGCTGAGAGCACCCGGTTAACAGCAGCAGGCCCGCCAGCAGCGGGCTTAAGAATGGATGTTTCATCTGGCTTTCCTTACAGAGGCGGGACTAAAGAGAAAATGGCGGCGGCACCCGGGCTAAATCGGTTTCCGTTATTTCGGACATACTTTGGGCTCCTTCATCCTGATGGGCTCTTTTATCGGGTAGGACGGACTGCCGTAGGTGTAGCAACTGGTCGTCACCTTCACGTCATCACAGGGCAGAAAGTGCACCGTGATGCCGCAGACATCCTGGCCGTTATAGTCGGGAACCGGGACGGTTTTGCTGTGCTGACGATTCTGAGCTCTCATTTTCTTAGCCCATGCTAGATATTTTGCTCGGTCCTGATAACCGGGAAATCCATCCATATCCCCCACCCCTGTTTCCCAGTCAATACGCACCGTCATACCCGGCGTCCAGCGGGCGGGCACGCTGTAGCAGCAGCCGCCACCGCCCCCCTGAAACGGGCCAATAATGTCGATACCCGACTGGTTATCCACGCTGAAGTGGTTTATCGCCCATTTGGTGTGGTTGATGGCGTCAATGGTGCCACCACCACCGCCTCCGGCCTGAGCGGCAGGCTGAGAGCAACCGGTTAACAGCAGCAGGCCCGCCAGTAGCGGGCTTAAGAATGGATGTTTCATCTGGCTTTCCTTGTATGAAAAACATCTACAAAGGGAGTATGTGACGGGGATAAAACGATTTCTTTTCACCATCAGTCCCTTACTTGTAAGGGAAGCCACTTTTTCATGACCCAGGCCTCGCGTGCTTCATCCAGAATAATGCCTTGGTTGGTTGCCTCCACCATGCCCTGGTAACAATCAGAAAAAAGTACTTGTTGTGATGCATACCTGCCCGCTGGCGGCGCACGGTGCGACAGAAGGGTCACGACATCACATACACACATCAGATGCTCAAGCTGGCGATCGCTGAGGTCGATTTTGTTAGGTTTTTCGTCGCGGATCTGGGGCGTACCGCTACCTTTTATACCTCTGGCATTACCATCCATATCCTGCCATGCCCAGAACAGCACAGGGCGCAACAAAGACTTTTGCTGTTCCTCACTGAGAACGTGTGTAAAAAGCACAGGGAAAATCCGCGTATCGTAAAACCGTAAAATTCCGCTCCGTCCCTCCTGCAGAATATCCATGCACTGTATGAGCCAGCCAGTCAGCGCAGAAAAAGACCAATGTGAACACAACAGCAGCAACGGAGCCTGAACGGCAACCTGCTGACTCATGTCCTTCAGCCACTGCAATTGCTGGAGGTCATCAAGGCTAATGCGTGCAACCAGCGGAGCATCATCGACGATAAACGCTTCCGGAAGCCCGTGATAAAGAGACTGCCACTCCACCGACAGTGCATTCAGCGCCGGAATAACGCTGAAATCCAGCCCAGCCTGATCAACGATAATATCAAGATAATCAGTTCCGGAAGTCCGGCAGGTAACAGCGACTTCTTCAATCCATTGCACAGTCATTTATGCCTCCCTGGGTACAAAACCCTGCGCCAGTTGCTGAGCTTTTTTAAGGCACTCTTTGCATACTGATGCTGGCAGTTCTGGCAGAGGAAAATCCTCGCTGGCGGGCCCCTGCAAATCGTGCAGGCCTTTAAGACTGATTAATCCCGGCCCGTGAATATGCACCTCTCCCTGTGGCGTAAGACGAATATAAGCCCCGCCACAGCCCAGAGTAATACCATTTTTAGCCGTCAACTGCAGGTGTCCCTGTGTTGACTGAACGGTGACATCTTTCAGGGAAGTCAGCGATAGCGCATCACTATGTGACTCAATCTCCAGTGAACCTTTGGCGGATACCAGCCGCATTCCTTCCTGTTGGGCCAGCAGTGAGACTGCCTGGCTCGCGTTCACCGAATAACACTGTGCTGCGGTAATATTGACTTCCCCCAGGCTCTGCAGGTACAACCCTTTCCCGCTGTACATCAGGGCTGTTTCCGGCGTAACGGCGGCAATACCTTTCGGTGAAGACAGCAGCAGCGCAGGCTCTTTACACTCACTGGCACCTGAAACCAATACTTTTAATGGCTCAGGGTCAGGCGTAATATTGTGGTGAGTCTGCGTAATAGTTCCCCATCCAGTTACCTGATTCAGCGCCCCTTTAAGCAGACTAATGGCTGGCTGCATGTCCAGCATCTGCCCCTGCGCCTTTGTCTGCCCATCAGTACTGATAAAGATCCCTTTCTGCGCACGGATGGCGCCCCAACTGTCCGTCCTGAGCTCAAACCCCTCACCGCGCTGCTGTTTTTCGCTGTCGACCAGGTGACCCAGATTCAGCTGGCTCTTGCCGCCGTACTCCGTGCTGACCTTGATATGCTCTTTCCCGCGCTCGTCATCGAGGCGGATTTTGTTGTTCGCCGGCGTGCGCAGGACGTTGCGTTTGTAGTTGCGGATGGTGACGTGGTCGCCATGGGCCGAATCGTGCAGCACGCCTGAGATGTACGGCCGGTCTGGGTTGCCGCCCTCAAAGCCAATCGCCACCTCGATGCCCGCCAGCAGCGGCAGGTGCAGGCCATAGGTGTCCCCGGCATAGGGGCGTGACTGGCGGACCCACAGGCTCTCGAACCCCGTCTCCCAGCTGTCCCGGTCGAACAGCATGCTGACGCGGTAGCGGCCGTCCTTATCAATATGGCCGTAGGTGTCATTTTCGGTGGTACTGGTGACGCGGGCCGGCAGCGTCCCGGCCATCACCGGGCGAGCCCCCGGCTCGGGGCGGAAGCTGAAATCCGGGCTGTCCGGAATGCCGTCAAAACGAAGGCTAAAATCTTCATCCCGCCGCGCGTGGGTCTGCATCGCCGTGATGACCACGCCATGCGCAAACACCTCCGCCACTTCATACCCGCCAGTGACTTTCAGCAGCATTCCCGGACAGAGCGCCGGGCTACTGGTGAAGGCCCGGGTCTGCGTCTGGCCGTTCAGGTAGCGCTCATGCCGGATGCGGGCATAAAACGCACCGGACTCGGGCGCCGGATGACGCTCATACGCGCTGCCCGGCGTCAGATAATTGTCGGCATAGTGGTACGCTTCCCCGTACGTGGTCGCGTCGCCCCGGGTGACGTCAACCAGCGTATTCATATCCTCCGTGGCCTGACGGTAGTTGTAGTCCCGGGTGCTGACCTGCTTCTGCACCACGCTGTGATGACATTCCATCCCCCACACCGAGTCCACACCCTGCGAATGCTGGCCTGACGGCGGCACCGACGGCAGGGTCAGGCCTTTCTCGTACCCCTGCTGACCGTCGTAGAACTCCACCACGTCGATGTTCAGCCGCGTGTCGGTGGTGAAGCGGAACCAGATGCCGACCTCACTCAGCAGGCGGGTAATGAAGTGCAGGTCATTCTCGCCGTACTGCATCACCTGCTCGCGGCGCGGGTACTCTTTCGTGAGCGAGAACAGAAAATCCTGGCCGCGCATGCCGTGACGCTCGCGCAGGATTTTTTCCACGATTTGCGGGACCGACATATCCTGGTAAATCGCATTCTGGTGCGAACGGTCGAGCAGCGCCAGGCGCGGCCGGAGCGTCAGGGCGTAAAGCGTTTCATCTTTTGAGGTGCCAAGGCGTTCAAAACCGGTCACCATTCCCTGAATCACCCGCAGCGGCTGCTGGATTTTGATGCCGTAACCCTGGTCAACCGGGGCCTGCAGCGTCAACGAGCCGGGCTTCATCAGCATCATCTCTTTGCTGATGCCGTGGTCGCGGCTGGTGAACTCAATACGGTAGCTGAACGGTCTGCTCAGGGCTTCGTCGCCTGAAAAGGCCAGCACGTCGGGTTCAGCATCACACCCCTTTACCACGAGCAGGTGATGGTTGTGGCTGTATCTGAGCGGGGGGTTAGTACTCATGCGTTGCCTCCCTGATTCCAGTCAAACTCAAGGCCGATCCCTTCTTCATCTTCCCAGCCAAGGCGTAACGAGTGCGGCTTCTGTTTTGCGGCCATGCAGCTCAGCAGCTGCTGGCTCAGCACCGGCAGAATCTGTTGATTCAGCAGGCTATCGACGTTGCGTGCGCCGGTGTCCGGAAGCAGGCAGGCTGAGGTCAGGGCGTCATACAGGCTCTCATCAATCTGCGTGGCCAGGCCGTAGTGACGATGCAAGCGCTTGCTGACCTGTGACAGTTTCATTTCCACGATGGTACGCATGGCAGCTTCAGCCAGCGGACGGTAAATCACCGTCTGGAAGCGGGCGAGCAACGCGGGCTGAAAATGATCGCGCAGGATCGGACGCAGCAGTTCGTGCAGGTCTGCTTCGGTGGCTACCGGGTTTTCATCCAGCAGCTGCATCAAATGGTCGCTGCCGAGGTTAGATGTCATCAGGATGACGGTGTTGCGAAAGTCAATCTCACGCCCTTCGCCGTCGCGCATAAAGCCCCGGTCAAATACCTGATAAAACAGGTTCATCACGTCGCGGTGCGCTTTTTCCACCTCATCAAGCAGCACCACGCTGTACGGACGTTTGCGCACCGCTTCGGTGAGGATACCGCCCTGGCCGTAGCCCACGTAGCCCGGCGGCGAGCCCTTCAGTTGGGAAACCGTGTGCGGCTCCTGGTACTCGGAGAGGTTGATGGTAATAAGCGACTTCTCACCGCCATACATGACATCGGCCAGCGCCAGCGCGGTTTCGGTTTTACCCACCCCGCTCGGCCCCACCAGCAGGAATACGCCCTGCGGGCCGTTCTCGGACGTGAGGCCGGTTTTTGCCGCACGCAGACGCTGAGCAATGGCTTCGAGCGCCACATCCTGCCCAACCACACGCTTACCGATTTCATTTTCGAGGGCCAGCAGCTCGGTCTGTTCATCCTTCATCAGTGATGACAACGGCACGCCTGTCCAGTCAGCAATCACGTTGGCAACGGTGCGCACGTCCACATCCAGGGAGAGCAGCGGGTTGCTGTGCTGCATCTCGTTAAGCTCCCGATGCAGCTGCTGAGTTTCGCTCTGACGTGAGATATCCTTACGGCTTTCGAGCAACTGTCCGGTCAGCTTCAATTCCTGACCGTACTGGGTTTCCAGTTCGTCGAGCGTCACTCTCTGGCGCACCTCTTCCTGCTCAATTTCGCTCAGGCGCCCGGCATGACACTGATTGCCAATGGCGATATCTTCGAGCAGCGCCTGCTTCTCCATATCGAGCGCAGAGATACTCGCGCGAAGGCGGGTTAGCTGTTCCGGTAAGGTGTCGAGACCCATACGGACGCGGGCGGCGGCGGTGTCCAGCATATCGACCGCTTTATCAGGAAGCTGGCGTCCGGTCAGATAGCGGCGTGAAAGGGTAACTGCCGCACGAACCGCATCGTCGGTGATATGCACATTGTGGTGTTCGGCGTAGCGGGATTTAAGACCACGGAGCATCAGGCAGGCGGCGTCATCGTCTGGTTCATCCACTTTTATCATCTGGAAACGGCGCTCCAGCGCGGCGTCGCGCTCGAAGTATTGTTTGTATTCAGACCAGGTGGTGGCCGCAATGGTACGCAGTTCGCCGCGCGCCAGCGCCGGTTTCAGCAGGTTGGCCGCATCAGCGCCTCCCGCCTGGTTGCCGGCGCCGATGATGGTGTGGGCTTCGTCGATAAACAGCAGAACCGGGGACGGTGACTGCTGCACCGCATCAATGACGTTTTTCAGCCGCTGTTCGAACTCGCCTTTCACGCCCGCCCCCGCCTGCAGCAGGCCCAGGTCAAGGGTACGTAAACTGACCGTTTTGAGGGATTCCGGTACATTACCCTCGGCGATACGCAACGCCAGTCCTTCAACCAGTGCGGTTTTCCCCACGCCCGGCTCACCGACCAGGATCGGGTTATTTTTGCGGCGACGGGAGAGGATATCGACCATCTGGCGGATTTCCGTATCGCGGCCGAACACCGGATCGATCTTCCCTTCCTTTGCCTTTGCGGTGACATCAAGGGTGAATTTGTCCAGCGCGTTCTGTAGCGCAGGGCTCAGTTCTCCCTCTTTCATTTCCACTCCAGCCGGACGCCCGACAAACTCCACCTCGCCACCGAGGCTCTGCGCCAGTTCAGCTTCATGCTGTATTTCCAGACGCTCATCCGATTGCGCATCCAGCAAAGGCCGCAGGCGCTCCAGCTGGCTCTGACCAAGCGTTAACAACGGCCAAAGGCCGTTACAGCGTGCCAGCTTCGGTTTTTCCACCAGGGCCATCAGCAGATGGACGCTGCGAATCTGCTCCTCTTCGTTGAGTGATGCGTGTAGCCAGGCCTGCTGCATCAGAGCCTGAATGTCGTCAGACAACTGAGGCCGGTGGCGAACAGAACGAGGCTGTTTATCGAGCCAGCCGAGCAAATCCTGCCAGATGCTGTCCATATCCCATTCGTAGCGACGCGCCAGCACCGTCAGGTCACCTTCGCCCTGCTCCAGCAGCTTCAGCAGCCAGTGCTCCGGCAGAATTTCGGCATGCGCGCGGGTCTGGCAGAGCGAAGCTGCACCTTCCATCGCTCGGGCACAGTAAGGGTTCAGACGACGTAACAGGATGGCTGGATTTTCCATGAGATTCTCTCTTTGTCGGTTCCTGGACACGCTACCGCCCTTCGCTGTTCACCAAAGCGCATAAGGTCAGGCAGGCAGATTGTTTTTTCTTTGCTGAATACCCGCATCTCAGGCACTCAGCAAAAAACTGCGGACAGGAAAACCTGCCCGCATCAGGATTACGCCGTGGCGCGTTCGTTCCAGGAATCGGAATGAATGATGTTGCCGTCTTTGTAGGTCCAGGTGATTTTTTCGTAACGCAGTTCAATGCGTTCAAGGTGGTTGTGCTTCTCTTTGGAAGGATCCTTGATGTCATACATTTCAGGATTCACTTTCACCACCTTCACGTTTTCCAGTTTGGTGTTGAAATACTCCACTTCCTGGCCCGCATCGTTGATTTTGTACCACTTGAATTCAGCAGATTTCAGGGTCTGACCGGTGGTCACCGCCTTGTACAGATACGGGCTGGAGGAATCGATTTCTTTAGTGAACAGGAACGGCGTGTGGATACGCGTGCCGGTCAGCTTGCCGGTGTTGTTATCGGTTGGGATGTACAGGTTATGCTCCTGTGCGACCACTTCGATGCTGCCTTCGCGGTCCTGAACGTCTACAGACCCTTTGATGTCCGCGCCGCCGTCGTCTTTCAGCCAAAGATAAACAGGAATTGCCATGGAATTACTCTCCATTTAATTGTGATGCGCCATCATCCTGCGATGGCGCCGGGTGTTTGCCGGGTATCTGACAGGCGTTCGCCTGCGGTACCAGACTGATTTCGACACGACGGTTGAGCGCACGGCCTTCCGGAGTGTCATTGGTTGCGACAGGGCGACTTTCACCATAGCCCTGCACCGCAAAACAGCTTTCCGGCACGTCGCCGGTGTCACGCATCCAGTTGCGTACCGCCTCGGCACGTTTCAGAGATAGCGTCTGGTTTAGCTGCGGATTGCCGGTGTTATCGGTATGGCCGGACACGACAATCAGCCAGCCCGGTTTTGCTTTAATACCTACCAGTGAATTCACCAGCATTTTGGTGGAGCCCGCTTTCAGCACGAACTTGCCGGAATCGAACAATGACATGCTGTCGAGGCGCACAATTTTCGGTACTGGTTTGGGCTTCGGCTGCGGTTTGGGTGGCGGAGGTGGCGGCACATACGAGCGGATCGCGTCCAGTACCGGCATCCGTAAACGTTCCCCCTGATAAAGCCCCAGCCCCAGCCGGGTAGGTACGCCGTTACGTGCATAGTCATCCAGCAGCGCCGCATCCTCGCGGAGGACCGCAACGGCGCGAGCCTTCGGACCGTAGTCATCCATGGAGAGGCTGTCGTAACGGGCAATATCGAAGCCCACGCGATGCAGCAACTGGCGATTGTTCCAGCCACTGCTGAGCAGCGCGGCGATGGCCGCCAGGGTGAAAAGACCAAGGGCACAGCGCCAGGTGCGGGCTCGTGGCGTGAGCCCGCGTCCCTCCGGCAGCAGCGGCAGGATGAAATCCGGGAAGGGTGAGAAAACCGTGCTGTCCGTCCCTACCGGCTGCCAGCCGCTCACCTGCTGCAAAGCGGTATGGCGCGACAACCACGCCGTCCAGGCCGATGAGGCGAGGCTTCCTGCAAGAATTGGCCCCATTCCCCACAGCACCGCTGCAGGTGCGATGGCAGGAACATCAGGGTTTTCGTCCATAAATACCGCCTGGACATGCTGATGGAACCAGCTCGTCAGGCTGTTCATCAGCACCTGCTGCTGCATCGCAGGCGCACCGCCGGTATTGACCCACGCTGCGATAGAACAAGGCGCGTTCGACTCACGCCAGACGGTCCTTCCTTCACCCGGAAGAGCGGCCTGCCAGAGCATGTCAGCCGACATCTCACTACCAATCTGACCATTCAGAATCAGTGGTACAGAATGTCCGATTTCTTTGCGTAATTGGCTAATTTGCCAGCGCAAAGCCAGCAGTCGGCTGGTAAGCCCCTCGCTGTCAGCATGCTTTTGCGGGCAGACACAGACCATCACCGACAGCTGACGCCCCCAGTCCGGGCGCTGCTGCAGTACCTGACGGGCAACCTGTTCCAGATCCTGATGGCCCTCAACGCGGATCCAGCATCCCTGCGTGACGGTCAGTACCGGTGACTGTTGCATACATGCCAGCGGCAGATCGCCACAGACCAGCACCACGGGTTGACGGTAAGTGGCTTCCGGAAGGTCATCCAGATGCAGGGTGGCGTTGTGCTCAGCACGAGGTCTGGCGATATACCAGAACGCGATGATAAGCCCGAACATTGCCATTAGAACGAGCACTGAAACCAGCCGGGATACCGGCAGGAAACCAAGACAGACCGCAGCACTCAGCAGGGCAGCCCACAATGCCAGTCCACGCTGTTGTGCAGGACTCATTTTATGGCTCCCGGCAACAGGGACAGCAGCATCTGATCGAGCCAGCGATCCAGCCCCCACCAGAGCGCGGCGAGAACAACCACGCACAGGGCAATACGCACGGGCCATGATCCCAGCCATCCCCCCATTCCTCGCCCGGCACGGCTCTCTGCCAGCACAGGGTGATTTTGTGGGCAGCTGAACGGCGTAACATGTTCACTGAGTGCGCTGACCAGCTTCTGGCGTTCCGGGTCGTTTAGCGCACGAAAATTGCCCAGAAAACCGAGCATCATTACCCGCTGGAAGCAGGTCAGTACGGCATTGTCCGGTGCTGGATCACGCAGCACATCGCGCATCCTGTCACACAGGGTGTCACCGGCATCCATCGTGCCGAGAAAATGCCCCTGCAGCGGTATGTCATACCACTGAACACAGGCATCATCCTCCACACCGCGACCTTTGACCGCCTCATCAAGCAATGCACATTGTGCAGTGAGGATATGCTCACAGCTGGTCTCATCCAGCTCGCTCGCTTTCAGTTCACGCTGAACTCGCTCCACATCAGCGATACAGCGTTCCCATAAGAGCCGACCTTCACCTTCCTGAAACTGCGGGCCATGGCGGAGGCTAATGACCTGAAGCCAGGTGTTCTGCAGCAAAGCATCAATATCAACAGACACGGCGGTGCCGCGTTTACGCTCACTCATGTTCTCAGCACCGCGAAGAGTTCAAGTTCTGGCTCGCCAAGCATGCCCGGGACGTAAAACATGCATGTCCCACTCTGGAGCATGTCCGCTGCAAGAGGATGGGAGAGATCGAGACTGAAATACTGATTTTCCAGGCGCAGTGGAATGGCGGCTGGCACATGGCGCAGCGGCGTCAACGGCACGCCCACGCGGGAAGAGTTGACGATCCCACGCACATGGTCAGGACTGCCCACCTTACACTGGCGCGGAAACTGTTCCTGCAGTTGCGCCACCGGGATCGGTGAACGCACAGAAAGATAGTAATCAGCCCCTTCGCGCAGTCGTGGATCATGCAGCCGAGCCTGCCAGAAGTGCAGTCGCGGATCATAATCAAGTGCCAAAGACACCACGCGGGACGGCAGGCTGGCCTCAAGCAAATCGCCAAGCAAATCAAACAGCGGCGGAAACACCGCGTTCAGTTGCTCATGATGCCAGACCGGTATGGCGTTCACCTGATGCTCCAGAGAGAAGGTCAGCAGGCTCCCCGCCAGGCGAGAAAGTTCCGGATACAGACGTTCCGGCGGACTTTGCGGGTTACGCTGGAACTGGCCAAGCACGGGCTCAGCGCTGTTTAGCGCGTTGAGCAGCCAGAACAGCGATACATCTGCCACGGCAAAGTCCGCCATACGCTCATTGCTTTCACGCCGCATTGCCATCAGACGGCTCAGGCGCGCCCGCAGCTGGGTCATCAATTGTTCAAGCTGGGTAACCAGCCAGCGGCTGCCCTGCAGGGTCAACAGCGGGGGGAGAAACGTCTCATCGAGTTGCCATATGCCCTGCGAGTCTTGCTGCAGTCGGGCGATCGGACAGGTCAGGTAATCACTGTTGTTCTGGTGGGCAAAACGCAAAGTCAGTTCCGGCTGCATCACCGCAATCTGGCGGGTATCTTCCCCAAAAGTATTGCGCACATCCCGCCAGCGCTGGCGATATCTCACCGGGCGCTCGGCCACTTCATCGGATTTCAGGCAGTTGCCGCCGTTTGCCCGCAGCAGCGGAAGAGCCAGCACGACCGTCACCGCCTGCGATTCGCTTTCAAGCGACAGCACCGGCGGCAAAGCATCAGCATTGTCTGTATCAATCAGCGTACCGTCCTGAAAACGGACATGCAGATGACGGGCCTGCAGACGTCCAAGCCTGAGAGATTCCGGTTCGAAAGTGGCGTCAATGACCCCCCACGGCGAGGTAAGCCCCAGCCGGGCAATACATTCGGCAGACCAGGCCGCATACGCGGCCTGTTGCTGAAAGTGCTGGGGAGAGACCATTATGCCTCTGCCCCATAACGGTTGTTCCGTTTTCATCGGCTTCCTGCCCGTTTTTACGATTTCGCTTTCGGCATCTGGGAAACCAGCGACAGGTTCACGTCCATGCCTTCTACCTGGAAGTGCGGAATAGCGTACAATTTCACGCGGAAGAAGCCTGGGTTGTCCTCAATATCTTCCACCACCACTTTCGCATCACGCAGTGGATGAGACGCCTGCAGTTCGTCGCCCGGGTCGGTCATTTCGGTCACCAGGCTGCGGACCCAGGTATTCAGCTCCAGCTCCAGCAGTCGGCGATCCTTGGTAGTACCGATGTTTTCACGCTGAATCAGCTTCAGGTAGTGAGCGATACGCGACAGCAGGAAGATGTACGGAAGACGGGCGTTGATGCGGCTGTTCGCCGTTGCATCTGCGGTGTCATACAGTGCCGGTTTCTGCGTGGAGTTAGCCGAGAAGAAGCAGGCGTAGTCGCGGTTTTTGTAGTAGGACAAAGGAATGAAGCCCAGATTCGCGAATTCGAATTCACGGGTTTCCGGGATCATCACCTCGCTTGGGATTTTCACCTGATTGCCGGTACCGAGATCGTACAGATGGATCGGCAGGTCCTGAACCGCACCGCCAGCCTGTGGCCCACGAATCTGTACGCACCAGCCATTATTGATAAAGCTGCGTACCATGTTGGACGCGAAGGCAAACGATGCGTTGGTCCACAGATATTTGTCGTGATCCGGACCTTTGACCTCTTCGACATAATTGAAGCTGCGAACCGGAACGGTATCCGGACCATACGGTAAGCGTCCTAGTACGCGCGGCATCACCAGGCCGATGTAGCGGGCATCGTCAGTATCGCGGAACGATTTCCACTTGATGTACTCCGCGCGGTCAAAATAGTTACCAATATCTTTAATCGCCGCGACGTCTTCCATGGACTCCTTGAGGAAGAATTTCGGGCCTGCCGAGCCGATAAACGGCATATGTGCCGCAGCAGAGACCTTGGAAATGTTGCGCAGGAGAGCGACATCCTGCGCTGAAGCGTCGAACTCGTAAGCGGAAATCAGTGCCGCAATGGGCTCGCCGCCCGGGGTGTCATATTCGTCGATGTAGGTATGTTTATACAGACCACTCTGAATGACTTCTGGACAGTCTTCAAAGTCCTGACGCAGGTCTTCTTTAGACATACTCAGCAACTCAATTTTCACGTTCTGGCGAAAATCGGTTTTATCCACCAGCGACTTCACACCGCGCCACAGGCTTTCAACCGCCTGAAACTCATCATGGTGCATGACAGCGTCCAGCTGGCGGCTGATCTGATAATCGAGCTCAGCGATATGATGATCAATCAGGCTCTTATCCAGTTTTTCGACCTTCGAGCCTGCTTTGGTCAGACATTCCAGAAAGACCTGCATACCTGCAGTCAGACGCTCATCCGCGGTCGCATCTGACATCGCCTGGGCATCTTGCCAGATATCCAACGCGCTCAGCTCAGAGACAGGACTCAGATTGATTTTCTCAAACAGGGAAGCGTAAACCCCACCCGCAACAGGACGTTCCAGCACCACGCTTTCACCGTCAGCAATATTATTTTGTACAGACATGAGCATTCCTTGATTAATCCGTTAAAACAGCTTGATGGTTAAGGTTTTTTTGGTGCCAGAGCTGATAGCTCATT
This sequence comes from Enterobacter sp. ECC_219_Taxon_10, assembly GCF_058354905.1. Classification (NCBI taxonomy): domain Bacteria; kingdom Pseudomonadati; phylum Pseudomonadota; class Gammaproteobacteria; order Enterobacterales; family Enterobacteriaceae; genus Enterobacter; species Enterobacter sp. ECC_219_Taxon_10. Next base: position 3,497,811 of record NZ_CM178005.1, read on the forward strand.
TCGCAACTCAGCGCTAAGCGACTGGTCAAGAACGATTTTTTCCAGCTCTTTTCGGAAAGTCTGGTTATCCAACAGGTTGGCCTTCAGATCGCGAAGCAAGTTGCGCATCGCCAGCATCGCCTTCAACTGCGGTATCTGGGCAGCAACCTGCTCCGGCGTAAAATCTTTCATGCTCTGGAAAGTCAGCTGAATGTTGTCTTCACCACCATCGTCAGAGAGCGTATTTTTAACGGTCAGATTAACTTTTGGGGAATATTCGGAAAGGACACTGTCAAAATTATTTTTGTTAATATTAACTTTTTCACGCTCGGATATTGACGCAGATTCCTGCCCGTTGCTGAAATCACCCGTAACAAGCAATTTCAAGGGTAATTCCATTTTCTTACTTGCTCCGCCAGTATGCAGGTCAAGCTTCAGGTTAATACGTGCCTTAGGCACCTCATTCTGAAAACTGTCAGCCATCTCATCGTCCCTCTTTGTTTTGCTATGAAAACTTCACGGTATCGTTCTTGATGCGCAATAATAGAATAATGATCGGCGCAAAATCAAATGCACAGATCATTTATCCGAATCAAGAAATTTCTTAAGAATTTTCCACTAAAATATTATTGCGAAATGGCTGGTCAACTCAGAAAAAGACGCTACTTCTGGACTATAAAACGAATATTCATATCGAATAAACGATCGCAGGCAGATAAACTCTCATAAAAACGCCCTGTCTTGACCTGCATCATAACAATGAAGTCAAAAACAATAAACACACAGGCAAACGTTATTGTGCCTCGATAAAATGAAGACGTTAAGAAATAATGTAAATACACGATTTTATTGATTGCATGAATAACACCTAAGAAATTTCGCAGGGAATTTTCTTATTAATTTACCTGGAGTGTTAAATAATTTTCTTAACTAAGTGACCTGCCACAACTTAACCCGCGACGCTTTTTATTCATTCAGCCCCCCATTTTGAGATGTTTCCATCGCCAACACATGCAGACTGACGCTTTCACAGCAGAGAATATAAAAACTGTAAAATCAAGCACCTCCCTGACTGTCGCTTTTTTAATCAAAAACGAGTAATAGCACATAACGTATAACGGTGCTACATTACGCCGCCCGCCCAAATCAGCAGTGGCCAGGCAACGCCGTAAAGTTCGGTAAAGCCTGCAACCATCACCTTGAAGAACGGTCTTATTGGCACGTCGTATCGCAAACTCTGCGCTACCTTTACAGGCTTCATATAGGTTTTACTATTTTGTCTCAATCCAAATTTCAACGTGCGTTTTTACACCCGCGTTACTGGTTTACATGGTTTGGTCTTGGCGTTCTCTGGCTGCTGGTTCAGCTCCCCTACCCTGCGCTGCGTTTGCTGGGGTCTAAACTGGGTAGCGCCTCCCGCTATTTCCTGAAGCGTCGCGAATCCATCGCGCGTAAAAATCTTGAGCTTTGCTTCCCTCAGTACAATGCTGAAGAGCGGGAGAAACTCATCGCTGAAAACTTCAAGTCTATCGGCATGGCGTTGCTTGAAACCGGCATGGCCTGGTTCTGGCCGGATGAGCGCGTGCGCAAGTGGTTTGACGTGGAAGGACTGGATAACCTTAAACGCGCGCAGATGCAAAAACGCGGCGTGATGGTCGTTGGCGTTCACTTTATGTCGCTGGAGCTGGGCGGCCGCGTGATGGGGCTTTGTCAGCCCATGATGGCAACCTACAGACCGCACAACAGTGCGCTGATGGAGTGGGTGCAAACGCGCGGACGTATGCGCTCCAACAAAGCGATGATCAGCCGTAATAACCTGCGCGGTATGGTTGGTGCTCTGAAGAAAGGTGAAGCCGTCTGGTTTGCACCCGATCAGGATTACGGACGTAAAGGTAGCAGCTTTGCTCCCTTCTTTGCCGTAAAAGACGTGGCGACGACCAACGGTACTTTTGTCATTTCGCGTTTGTCAGGTGCCTCCATGCTGACCGTGACAATGGTGAGAAAAGCGGATAAGTCAGGCTACCGTCTGCACATCTCCCCAGAAATGGCTAACTATCCGGAAAACGAGTGTGAAGCGGCAGCGTTTATCAATAAGGTCATCGAAACAGAAATTATGCGCGCGCCTGAGCAGTACCTCTGGATGCATCGCCGTTTCAAAACGCGCCCTCTCGGCGAAGCCTCGCTCTATATTTAAGCCTTCCAGTAAGGTTAGTTTCGCTAAGAAACTAACCTTTTCAATCACCTGTCATCCCACGGCTAAACCGCCTTTCATAGCGTCGCCCAAAGTGAATTTATTGCGTCGTGAAATCAAACTGTCGCCGTTCCACGACACTCGTAAGTGACGGAAATTATTTAAAAAAATCCCTCTTGCCACCCCTCATTTTTAGGCGTACATTAGCGCCGTCTGGCTACAGGAAAGCACAGAATTCTGAGCTGGAGTCGGCGGCATAACGGGAAAATTCTCATTTCTGATTTGGCCGGATTTCAGCTCTCTATAATCAGTTGGACTCTGTTTTTAAGTGCGTACCACAAGATACGCGGAGCGATGAAACGTGAAATATTTCTTTATGGGCATTTCGGTGATCGTTTTAGTCTGGGCCGGAACCTTTGCCCTGATGATCTAGTGAAGAACATGCAGTCAAAAAAACAGGAGCCATTTGGCTCCTGTTTTTTTATGTCATGACGATGCGGGGTGTTCTGCGACGCTCTTTGAGGTGAGAAGACCGTCGGCCCGGAACATACTTTTGATGCCCCTCACCGCCTGACGAATACGGTCGCTGTTTTCAATCAGGGCAAATCGCACATGGGTGTCGCCGTAATCACCAAAGCCAATGCCCGGTGACACACACACCTTCGCATCCTGCAGTAGTTTTTTAGCAAACTCCAGCGATCCCATCGCCGCGTACGGTTCAGGAATTTTCGCCCAGACGTACATGGACGCTTTCGGCATCTCCACCATCCAGCCGGCCTCATGTAACCCTTTTACGAGTACGTCGCGGCGACGTTTATACTGAGCAGCAATGTCGTGAACGCACTGCTGATCGCCCTCCAGAGCGGCAATAGCGGCAACCTGCAGCGGCGTGAAGGTACCGTAATCGTGGTAACTCTTGATTCGCGCCAGTGCACTTACCAGCGTTTTGTTACCCACCATAAAGCCAATACGCCAGCCCGCCATGTTGTAGCTTTTCGACAGGGTAAAGAACTCTACCGCCACATCACGCGCGCCCGGAACCTGCATAATCGACGGGGCTTTCCAGCCGTCATAGACGATGTCAGCGTAGGCTAAATCGTGAACCACCAGCACGTCATAACGCTTGGCCAGCGCGACAACTTTCTCGAAGAAATCGAGCTCCACGCACTGGGCCGTTGGGTTCGACGGGAAACCCAGGATCATCATTTTAGGTTTCGGATAGCTTTCGCGAATGGCACGTTCCAGCTCGTTAAAGAAATCGACACCTTCCACCAGCGGCACGGAGCGGACCTGCGCCCCGGCAATCACCGCGCCGTAGATATGGATCGGATAGCTTGGATTAGGCACCAACACCGTATCGCCATGATCCAGCGTGGCCAGCATCAGGTGTGCCAGCCCCTCTTTCGAGCCGATGGTGACAATCGCTTCACTTTCAGGATCAATATCAACCTGATAGCGATCCTGATACCAGCGCGAGATCGCGCGACGTAACCTGGGAATACCGCGAGAGGTTGAGTAGCCGTGCGTATCCGGGCGCTGGGCAACCGTGCAAAGCTTTTCAACGATATGTGGCGGCGTTGGGCCGTCAGGGTTACCCATGCTGAAATCGATAATATCTTCGCCGCGCCGACGCGCAGCCATCTTCAGTTCAGCAGTGATATTGAAAACATAAGGGGGGAGACGATCGATACGCGTAAAACGGCGTTCAGGACTGAATTCAGCCATAGATTCCTCAGATTAACGTTAGCGCCCGGACCGTCCGAGCGACGCTGCCACCGATGTGGCGTGCTTAGAAAATAACCTGAAAAAAATCATGCTGTCGAGGGGGAAATGAAAAAAAAGCGCGCGCGTGAAAACCGGAACACGGCAACGCCTGAAATTGAAAGCATGGTTCTGATATCGGCTTTCTGTTAGCCGTTATTTAACACAATGATATCAAAACAGTTACCTGCCGATATGGCGCTGAGAACAAATCGGGTCGCATCAATCCTTACCAGGCAATCCCCTTTGTAAATTATGGTTTTTCCTCATTTGATAAACCCGACGGATAGCTGGTCAATACGCCTCAGGTTTTTTATCATGGTTTTTTCCCGTTTTCCCAGGTCTGCTCCGTGCACGAGATATTCACTATGCTGCTGGCGGTTTTTGACCGTGCGGCATTAATGCTGATTTGCCTGTTCTTCCTTATTCGCATTCGCCTGTTTCGCGAGCTGTTGCATAAATCCGCACACTCGCCGAAAGAGCTGTTGGCCGTAACCGCCATCTTTTCGCTGTTCGCCCTGTTCAGCACCTGGTCCGGGGTGCCGGTAGAGGGTTCGCTGGTTAACGTGCGCATTATCGCCGTCATGTCCGGCGGAATTTTGTTTGGCCCGTGGGTGGGTATCATCACCGGCGTGATTGCCGGGACCCATCGCTACCTGATTGATATCGGTGGCGTAACGGCAGTGCCGTGCTTTATCACCAGCATTATCGCCGGGGTGCTATCGGGCTGGATAAGCCGCAAGATCCCGAAAAAACAGCGCTGGCGCGCCGGGATCGTCGCGGGCATGGTCTGCGAAACGCTGACCATGATTCTGGTCGTCGTCTGGGCCCCCACCACCGCGCTGGGGCTGGATATCGTTTCAAAAATCGGTATTCCCATGATCCTGGGCAGCGTCTGCATCGGTTTTATCGTGCTGCTGGTGCAGAGCGTTGAAGGGGAGAAAGAGGCCAGCGCCGCCCGTCAGGCCAAGCTGGCGCTGGACATCGCCAACAAAACGCTGCCGCTCTTTCGTCACGTTAACGCGGAGTCGCTGCGCCAGGTCTGCGAGATTATCCGCCACGACATTCACGCTGACGCCGTCGCCATCACCAATATCGACCACGTGCTGGCCTACGTTGGCGTTGGGGAACACAACTATCGCGACAGCGATGACACCATTAGTCCGACCACCAGACAGGCGATTAACTACGGCAAAATCATTATTAAAAACAATGATGAAGCTCACCGAACGCCGGAGATTCACTCGATGCTGGTGATCCCGCTGTGGGAGAAAGGCGTTGTGACGGGCACGCTGAAAATTTATTACTGCCACGCGCATCAGATCACCTCCACGCTGCAGGAGATGGCCATTGGCCTGTCGCAGATTATTTCTACCCAGCTTGAGGTCTCCCGGGCAGAACAGCTGCGCGAGATGGCAAATAAGGCAGAGCTGCGCGCGCTTCAGAGCAAAATTAATCCCCATTTCCTGTTTAACGCGCTGAATGCCATCTCCTCTTCCATTCGTTTGAATCCGGACACCGCGCGCCAGCTGATTTTTAACCTGTCGCGCTATCTGCGCTACAACATCGAACTAAAAGATGACGAGCAGATCGACATCAAAAAAGAGCTGTATCAGATCAAAGACTACATTGCGATTGAGCAGGCGCGCTTCGGCGACAAGCTCACGGTGATTTTTGATATTGATGAAGAGGTCAACTGCGTGATCCCGAGCCTGCTGATCCAGCCGCTGGTCGAAAACGCGATTGTTCACGGTATTCAGCCCTGTAAAGGCAAAGGGGTGGTCACCATCAGCATCACTGAAAGCGGAAACCGGGTGCGTATTGCCGTACGCGATACCGGCCACGGGATTGACCCAAAAGTCATTGAGCGCGTGGAGTCTAACGAAATGCCAGGGAATAAAATCGGGCTATTGAACGTACACCACAGGGTCAAGCTTCTCTACGGCGACGGGCTGCATATTCACCGTCTTGAACCAGGCACTGAAATCGCTTTTTACGTCCCGAATGAACGCTCCCCTGTTCATGCGGCGACATCACTGTTACCTCAGGGCGAGTAATATGAAAGTTATCATCGTAGAAGATGAATTCCTGGCTCAACAGGAGCTCAGCTGGCTTATCAAAACCCACAGCCAGATGGAGATTGTGGGTACGTTTGATGACGGTCTGGACGTGCTGAAGTTTTTGCAGCACAACCGGGTCGACGCGATTTTTCTCGATATCAATATTCCCTCGCTGGATGGCGTACTGCTGGCGCAAAACATCAATCAGTTTGCCCATAAGCCGTTTATTGTGTTCGTTACCGCCTGGAAAGAGCACGCCGTAGAAGCTTTCGAGCTGGAGGCGTTTGACTATATTCTGAAACCTTACCAGGAGTCGCGGATTGTCAGCATGCTGCAAAAGCTGGAGGCCGCATGGCAGCAGCAGACCGCCCCCGCCAGCGCCAGCCCCGCGGTACGCGAAAACGACACCATTAATCTGGTCAAAGATGAGCGCATCATCGTGACCCCGGTCAACGATATCTACTACGCCGAAGCGCACGAAAAGATGACGTTTGTCTATACGCGGCGGGAATCGTATGTCATGGCGATGAACATCACCGAGTTTTGCAGCAAGCTGCCAGCGGCCCACTTTTTCCGCTGCCACCGTTCGTTCTGCGTCAATTTAAACAAGATCCGCGAGATCGAACCGTGGTTTAACAACACCTATATTTTGCGTCTCAAAGATCTGGATTTTCAGGTGCCGGTGAGCCGCAGCAAAGTGAAAGAGTTCCGCCAGCTGATGCACCTGTAACAAAAGAACCCTCTCCCGCAGGAGAGGGTAATGATGCGTCAGAGGATTTGACCGAGAACCTGACGCAGATGGGCACCCGAACCCAGCAGGCCTGGGTTATCATGCACGATGAGATAAACAGGAATGTCCTGCACGTAGCTTCTGAAACGCCCTTTATCTTCAAACCCGCCGCGGAAGCCGGAGGCTTTAAAGAAGTCGAGGAAGCGCGGCACAATCCCGCCCGCAATATAGACCCCGCCGAAAGTGCCCAGCGTCAGCGCCAGGTTGCCGCCGAAACGTCCCATGATCACGCAGAACAGCGACAGAGCGCGGCGGCAGTCAATGCAGCTGTCCGCCAGCGCGCGTTCGGTGACGTCCTTCGGCTGCAGATTTTCCGGCAGACGACCATCCGATTTCACAATCGCCCGGTACAGGTTCACCAGCCCCGGCCCTGAAAGGACGCGCTCGGCGGAAACGTGGCCGATCTCCGCGCGTAACTCTTCGAGGATAATGCCCTCTTCTTCGCTGTTTGGCGCAAAGTCTACGTGGCCGCCTTCACCCGGCAGGCTCACCCAGCGCTGAGCAACATGCACCAGGTGCGACACGCCCAGGCCGGTACCGGCACCGTAAACCGCAATCGGCTTGCCCTCGACCGGCTCAGCACCGCCAAACTGGATCAGGTGCTCCGGCTTTAGCATCGGGATCGCCATGGACACCGCGGTGAAGTCATTGATGATTTCCAGATGCGCAAACCCGAGGTTTTTTTTCATCTCTGCGATGGAGAAGGCCCAGGTATGGTTGGTCATTGCGACCCAGTCGTCGGTTATCGGGCAGGCAATGGCGATGCAACCGTCTTCGACGCTCGCCTGATGCTCTTCCAGATAGACGCGAACAACGGCCTCAAGGCTTGGGTAATCCAGCCCTGAGTAGGTTTTCGCCCGGGAAATTTCACCGCTACTTACATCGCATAATGCGAGACGCGCGTTCGTGCCGCCCACATCGCCTACCAAAGCATACTTTGTCATTCTTCTACTGCTCCGCTAAAGTCAGAATAAATCTTTGGGACACTGTAAATTCAAGGCGTGATAACAACAACGACCGGAAGGTGAATGCCCGTGGATTATCGATCTTCGTCACAGAATAACTTTACCGTTTCAGCACCTTTTGCACTATTGCCAGAAGGCTTAATGTGCAAAGTAACGTAATACCTTTTGTACAAGGAAATCATCATGCTCCACCCGCGAGCCAGAACCATGCTGTTGCTGGCCATTCCTGCGCTGATCATCGGCGTGGCCTCAAGCCTGGTACTTATTGTCGTGATGAAAGTCGCGTCGGTGCTGCAAACCCTGTTATGGACGGCGCTTCCGGCAAAGCTGGGGGTCACCGCTGATTCTTCGGCGTGGATCATTGTAATGCTGACGTTAACCGGCATTGCGGTGGGCCTGGTGATCCGTTTCAGTCCCGGTCATGCCGGACCGGACCCGGCGCTGGAACCGCTGATTGGCGCTCCGATTCAGCCCTCTGCACTGCCGGGGCTGATCGTCGCGTTGATCGTGGGCCTGGCGGGCGGCGTCAGTCTGGGCCCCGAGCATCCTATTATGGCGGTGAATATAGGTCTGGCGGTTTACCTTGGCTCACGCATTCTACCGCGCGTCGGCGCGCTGGACTGGACCATCCTCGCCTCCGCTGGCACCATCGGAGCGCTTTTCGGCACGCCTGTTGCTGCCGCTCTGATTTTTTCACAGACGCTCACCAGCAATGATGATGCCCCACTCTGGGATAAACTTTTTGCTCCGCTGATGGCTGCAGCCGCCGGCGCGCTGACGACCAGCCTGTTTTTCCATCCCCATTTTTCCCTCTCTCTGCCCCACTACGGAGAGATGCAGATAGCGGATATTTTCAGCGGCGCCATCGTCGTCGCAATAGCCATCGCGCTGGGGATGGTGGCGGTATGGTGTCTTCCGCGCCTGCACCGGCTGGTGCATAAGCTCAAACATCCGGTGCTGATTCTGGGTACAGGGGGATTAATCCTCGGAATATTAGGCTCGATTGGCGGGACGGTGACGCTGTTCAAAGGTCTGGATGAGATGCAGCAGCTCGCCTTCAGCCAGGTATTTAGCGTTTCCGATTACCTGCTGTTTGCCGTCATCAAGCTGGCGGCGCTGGTCGTCGCTGCAGCCTGCGGTTTCCGCGGTGGACGCATCTTCCCGGCGGTGTTTGTCGGTGTGGCACTGGGGCTGATGCTGCACGAGCATGTCGATGCGGTTCCAGCGGCGATTACCGTCTCCTGCTCTATTCTGGGGCTGGTACTGGTGGTGACGCGTGATGCGTGGCTAAGCCTGTTTATGGCGGCGGTCGTGGTGCCGGATTCAACGCTTTTCCCGCTGCTCTGCATCGTGATGTTGCCCGCCTGGCTCCTGCTGGCGGGCAAACCGATGATGATGGCCTGGCGAAACGACAAGTAATCAGGCGCTATTGCGCGCTTCCAGCGCTTTGGTAATCGCTCCCAGCAGCGGCGGGATGTCCGCTTTTGGTAGCATCACCTCAATCAGCGAGAGCCGCTCGTGGTGCGCCACTTTCTCCAGAACGTCCGCCAGTTGCTCCGCTTCACTGACCCGCCAGCACTGAGCCTGAGGATCGAGGCTCAGGGCCTGCGGGATTTGCGTCCAGTTCCATAGCGCAATGTCGTTGTAACGCTGTTCCGGCCCGTGAATTGCCCTTTCAACCGTGTACCCTTCGTTGTTGAGCACCAGAATGATGGGGTGCTGTTTATCACGCAACATTGACCCGAGCTCCTGAATGGTCAGCTGCGCCGCGCCATCACCCGTCAGCACAATCACGCGCCGGTTCGGGCAAGCCGTTTGCGCGCCGAACGCCGCGGCAAGGGTGTAGCCGATCGAGCCCCACAGCGGCTGGACGATAAAATTCACATCGGCAGGCAAACGCAGGTCAATCGCGCCGAAGGCCGAGGTCCCCTGATCGGCAAGGATGATATCTCCCGGGCGAATAAACGTTTGCAGCGTTTTCCAGAAATTCTCCTGGGTAAGCGATCCCTCCGGTTGAGGGAAGTTCATCGCGCTATGGGACAAGGGAGCTGGCTTCTCGTGAACATGCTGTTTGCACAGCTCCACCAGCGTTTCAATTGCCTGAAGCATTGGGATGCCGGTAAACCAGATATCACCGACGCGTGAAGCATGAGGCTGAACCTCTATCGTTTGCGACGGGGTTAACTGATGGGTGAAGCCAGCCGTCAGGGTATCGGTAAATCGCGTGCCGATGCACAGCACCGTGTCCGCCCCCTCTATCGCCTCTTTTACCGGGCCGGCGCTTGCCGAACCGCTGTAAGTGCCGTAAAAGCCGGCGTGACGTTCGTCGAATATGCCTTTGCCCATCAGCATGGTGGCGTGTGCCATCGGTACGTCCTTCACCCACTTCTGTAGCGCATGCTTCAGCCCATGGCGCAGAACAAGGAAATCCGCTAACAGCGCGGTACGTTTGCTGGCAGCCAGTTTATTCTCCGCGGCATCCCGGAACGCTTTCAGGCAGGCGCTATCGGCATGGGCATGCCGAAGCGTGAGAGCGTTTACAGGCGGCGTGGCGGCTTTTTTTGCCACATCGGCAGGTAACATCAGATAGCCGGGGCGACGTTCCCGGAGCATGGTCGTCAGTACCCGGTCAATTTCATAACAGGCGTTTTGTTCAGTCAGGATCGCCTGTGCAACGGTGATCGGTTCGCTCATATGGTAAAAATGACGGAACTCACCATCGCCCAGCGTATGGTGCAGCAGCTCGCCTCTTTGCTGAGAAGCCGTGCCCGGCGCCCCAACGATATGCAGTACCGGAACGTGCTCGGCATAGCTGCCCGCAATGCCGTTCATGGCACTTAACTCTCCTACGCCAAACGTCGTCAGCAGCGCCGCGAAGCCCTTACAGCGGGCATATCCGTCAGCGGCATAAGAGGCGTTTAATTCGTTGGCACAGCCCACCCAGCAGATATCCGGGCTGTCTATCACGTGGTCGAGAAACTGCAGGTTATAGTCGCCCGGCACGCCAAACAGATGATCGGCTCCACAATCTGTAAGACGGTCCAGCAGGTAATCGGCGACGCAGTACGGGGTACGCATAAACAGGTATCCTTCTGATGTTGACCTCACCTTGAGTATTAAATAAGCGTGATGGCTGTCCAGAATTGGCGGTAAGAAGGGTATGGAAAGAATGCTTTACAAAAAAGGCTGCGCTATGCTGCTTTTTTTCACGTTAATGTAAACGTATACACTACTTTTTCTCTGCAGCGCGAGGGGTCATAAAAATGGGTTATCAGCCGGACAAAAGTCGTTACCAGACAATGGAGTATCGCCGCTGCGGGCGTAGCGGGCTCAGGTTCCCTGCCGTCTCGCTCGGGCTGTGGCACAATTTTGGTGACGCCACGCTTCTCGAAAACAGCCGTCAACTTTTACAGCGCGCATTCGATGTGGGTATTACGCATTTCGACCTTGCCAATAACTATGGTCCCCCGCCGGGGTCCGCCGAGCGTAATTTCGGCCGTATTTTGCAGGAGGATTTCCTGCCCTGGCGCGACGAGCTAATCGTCTCCACGAAAGCGGGATATACCATGTGGGACGGCCCTTACGGCGACTGGGGATCGCGCAAATATCTGCTGGCAAGCCTGGATCAAAGCCTGAAGCGCATGGGGCTGGAGTATGTCGATATCTTCTATCATCACCGTCCCGATCCTGAAACGCCGTTGCAGGAAACCATGAAAGCGCTTGACCATCTGGTGCGCCAGGGCAAAGCTCTGTATGTCGGGTTATCCAACTACCCCGCCGAACTGGCGCGTAGAGCGATTGATATCCTGAACGATCTGGGCACGCCCTGCCTGATTCACCAGCCGAAATACTCGATGTTCGAACGTGCGCCGGAACAGGGTTTGCTGGATGTTCTGCAGGAAAAAGGGGTCGGCTGTATTCCCTTCTCGCCGCTGGCAGGCGGACAGTTGACCAACCGGTATCTTAACGGTATTCCCGCCGATTCCCGTGCGGCAAGCGGCAGTCAATTCCTTAACCCGGATCAGATCACCGAAGAGAAGCTGGAGAAGGTACGCAAGCTAAACGCCCTGGCGGAAAGCCGCGGCCAGAAACTCTCCCAGATGGCGCTGGCCTGGGTGTTACGCCATGAGGAAGTGACCTCGGTGCTGATTGGGGCAAGTAAAGCGGCTCAGATCGATGACGCCGTGGGCATGCTGAAAAACCGCCATTTTTCCGCAGAAGAGCTGACGCGTATTAACGAAATCCTGAACAGCTCAAAATAAAACCACTTTTAGCAAAAAGTGCTCTCCCTCAGCAATTCGGAGTTGAGGCGATGAAACGAGGCTTTACCAACTCGTAATATTGCGTTAACAGGCCCCACGAAGGCCCCGATCGTGAAGGAGAAAGAGTATGTTCAGGTCACTGATTCTTGCAGCGGTATTACTGGCTTCAGCCCCGCTCATCGCCACTGCGGGCGAAATCACCCTGTTGCCATCAGTAAAATTACAAATTGGCGATCGTGACGACTACGGCAGATACTGGGACGGTGGCTACTGGCGCGACCGTGACTACTGGAACCGTCATTATGAATGGCGTGGTGACCGCTGGCGCAGGCATGATAACGGCCTGCATCGCGGCTGGTATAAAAATAACGCCTATGAACGCGGCTACCGCGAAGGCTGGAACGATCGTGACGACCGCCGCGGCGGCTGGGGTCACGGCGGAAAAGGACACGGTGGTCACGGCCACGGTCGTCATTAATGCAAAAAGGAGCCTCCCGGCTCCTTTTTCTTTTATAGCCCCAGCGCTGTGCCAATCAACAGCCATAAGTTTAGCGCTACGACTACCACCACAATCGCCCAACCGGTTCGTTTCACCAGCGTCGTGTTAACCAAATCGCCCATCAACGTTTTATTGCTGGTGAAAATCAGCAGCGGCACCAGCGCCAGCGCAATACCAAAGCTCAGCAGCACCTGGCTCATCACCAGAATTCGCGTTGGATCGAGCCCCATCAGAATCACAACAAATGACGGCAGCATGGTGACAAAACGACGCACCCATAGTGGAATATGGAAGCGCACAAAACCCTGCATCACCACCTGCCCTGCCAGCGTACCTACCACCGTGGAAGAGAGGCCGGCAGCGACCAGGCTCAGACCAAATATCGTTGCAGCAGCATGGCTCAGTAACGGCTCCAGCGTGAGATAGGCCTGATCGAGATCGGCAATACCGGTATGGCCGTTAAAGTGGAAAGCGGCGGCGGCGGTGGCCATCATCGCCAGATTCACAAAACCCGCGATGGTCATGGCGATTGCCACATCCCATTTGGTTGCCGAATAACGCTCTTTGCGCGTCCCACCATGAAGATGTTGGGTCAGCGAGGAGTGTAAATAAATGACATGCGGCATGATGGTCGCCCCCAACACCCCGGCGGCCAGGAACACCGCTTCCGAGGTGGGCAGGCCTGGGATCACCATGCCTTTCGCGAGCTGCGCCAGGTTCGGCTGTGAGAAAATCAGCTCAACGATGTACGCCGCAGCGACAAACAGCAGCAGACCACCAATGACCTTCTCCAGCGGCTTTTGCCCTCGACGCTGCAGCATCAGGATCAGGAACGTAGCAATCCCGGTCAGTACCGCCCCTTGTAACAGTGACACACCCAGAATTAGCTTAAAGCCGATCGCCGCGCCGATAAACTCAGCGAGGTCGGTTGCCATGGCGATGATTTCTGCCTGAACCCAGTAGAGCCAGACCGCTGGACGCGGATAGTGGTCGCGGATTTGCTCCGCCAGGTTTTTACCCGTGGCAATCCCCAGCTTTGCAGAGAGCATCTGGATCAGCATCGCCATCAGGTTAGCCCAGACGACCACCCACAGCAGCTTATAGCCGAAGCTGGCCCCGGCCTGAATATTGGTCGCAAAATTACCCGGATCGATATAGCCGATGGCAGCAATGAACGCAGGCCCCATTAATGCGAACCGCAACTTGCGCGCTGCTCTGCCACTGCTACCCTCTACGCGACTGTTTGTCATTATCTGCCTCTGGAAATATAGCCTTTGCTATGTTTAATGCTATCAAAATGAGAATGATTATCAAGATCATTTGAATGGTTTGAAATGATTTCTCTGATAGCTAAGAACGATAGATGGGCAGGTGGTGCGACATCACAGAATGTGAAAATGCGCAGTCATTTGTGAAGCGTAGCACACAAACTTAACTTTTCACTCATTTACCTAACATAACAAAAATGTATTGTGGATCACTATTTTTGAGACTCGTCACAGGATGTAACTATAGTGTGTCCTTGATCTCGTTTTCTTTTCGCTTGTTACATAGAATGTGCACGAAAATTAAACCTGCCTCATATTTGGAGCAAATATGGACCGCGTCCTTCATTTTGTCCTGGCACTTGTTGTCGTTACTGCACTCGCATTGCTGGTCAGCACAGACCGCAAAAAAATTCGTATTCGTTATGTTGTCCAACTGCTGGTCATTGAAGTTTTACTTGCGTGGTTCTTCCTGAACTCCAACGTAGGCCTCGGCTTCGTGAAAGGCTTCTCCGAAATGTTCGAAAAACTGCTCGGATTCGCCAACGAAGGGACAAACTTTGTCTTCGGTAAAATGAACGACGAAGGTCTGGCGTTCTTCTTCCTGAAGGTACTGTGCCCAATCGTCTTCATCTCCGCGCTCATCGGTATTCTGCAGCACATCCGCGTTCTGCCGTTCGTTATTCGAGGAATTGGTTTCCTGTTATCCAAAGTGAACGGCATGGGTAAGCTGGAATCTTTCAACGCCGTAAGCTCCCTGATCCTCGGTCAGTCTGAGAACTTCATCGCGTATAAAGATATCCTCGGCAAAATGTCCCGTAACCGCATGTACACCATGGCGGCAACCGCAATGTCTACCGTTTCCATGTCTATCGTGGGCGCGTATATGACCATGCTGGAGCCAAAATATGTTGTTGCAGCGCTGGTTCTGAACATGTTCAGCACCTTTATCGTTCTGTCGCTGATCAACCCGTACCGTGTTGACGCCAGCGAAGAGAACATTCAGATGTCTAACCTGCATGAAGGTCAGAGCTTCTTCGAAATGCTGGGTGAGTACATTCTGGCCGGTTTCAAAGTGGCGATTATCGTTGCCGCCATGCTGATCGGCTTCATTGCGCTGATTGCTGCACTGAACGCCCTGTTCGCTGCGGTGCTGGGTATCTCCTTCCAGGGCATTCTGGGCTACATCTTCTATCCATTTGCCTGGGTGATGGGTGTTCCGGCTCACGAAGCGCTGCAGGTGGGCAGTATCATGGCGACCAAGCTGGTTTCAAACGAATTCGTTGCGATGATGGATCTGCAGAAAATTGCCGGCACGCTCTCTCCACGTGCGGTGGGTATTCTGTCCGTATTCCTGGTCTCCTTCGCCAACTTCTCGTCCATCGGCATTATCGCCGGTGCGATTAAAGGCCTGAATGAAGAACAAGGTAACGTAGTTTCTCGCTTTGGCCTGAAACTGGTTTACGGCTCCACCCTGGTGAGCGTTCTGTCTGCTTCTATCGCAGCACTGGTACTGTAACGTTTACTGTTAAAACAAAAACCGGGAGTCTGGCTCCCGGTTTTTTTATGCCCGCAATTCTTTCAGCGGTTTGGGTTTGCCTATCAGATAGCCCTGCAGATAATCCACGCCGAAGCGAAGCAGCATCTCCCGCTGCGCCGGTGTTTCTACATATTCCGCAACAATGCACAGCGATTTCGTTTTCGCCAGATTACACATCGACTGGACGATCATCGCATCCATATCATCAGTGCAAATATCTTTAACAAAGCAGCCGTCAATTTTAATGATATCTGCCTGCAGACGTCTGAGACGCTCGTAGTTGGCATAACCGGTGCCAAAATCATCAATGGCAATCCGGAAACCATAATCCCGCAGTTGTTGAATATTGCTGATGCTGCAGCCGGAATTTGAGAAGGCCTGCTCTTCAGTGATCTCAATCACCACGGTCTGAGGCGCAACGCCGTAGCGCTCAAACAGCGTACAAATCTCGGTCGCCACCTCCTGTTGCATCAGCGTGAGCGGCATCAGATTGACGGAGAAACGGGCGCCAGCCTGCGTCGCAGGGTGATCGCGCAGCCACTGCAGTAATTTTTCCATAACGCACATATCAAACCGGTGGCTGAGGTTGAACTGGGCAACCAACGGAATAAAGCGATCCGGGGTGATGATCTCCCCTTCACTCTCCATGCGCGTCAGAATTTCATAGTAGCCGCTACCGTCTGCCTTCTGAATCGGCTGCACGTATAAATGGAACCGATCTGTCTCCAGAGCATGCTTAATACGCGCTAACATCAGAACACGCTCCGTTGTTTGTCCCGATGCTGCCTCCAGG
This sequence comes from Enterobacter sp. ECC_219_Taxon_10, assembly GCF_058354905.1. Lineage (NCBI taxonomy): Bacteria > Pseudomonadati > Pseudomonadota > Gammaproteobacteria > Enterobacterales > Enterobacteriaceae > Enterobacter > Enterobacter sp. ECC_219_Taxon_10. The sequence goes on from NZ_CM178005.1 coordinate 3,513,916, forward strand.
CTATTCGTCAGCGCAAGCACGTTGTGCCCTGCGCAAGATTGCTCGGCCAGCCAGCTCAGTTGCCCCAGCGTGTGATGCAAATTTTCACCGTTTTCTACCATCCCCCAGGATGCACCAAACTCAATATCCAGCCCGGTGTTGTTCCAGAAAATCTTACGGCTGTTCAGCCGATCAACCATATGCTGGAGACGCTCTGCAATTTCCGGCCCCAGCAATACCACCACCAGCTCGCTTCCGGGTAACTGGAAGAGCATCTCATTCTTTTGCAGAAGCGGCTGCAGCGACGTGGCGATCGTTCGTTTGCAATGGACCCGCATGAGGATCCCGTAGTGGCGGCTCAAAAATTCCAGGTTATCCATGCGCAACATGCAAACCTTGGCCTCCGGATGCATCTCAAGATGCTCTTCCAGGGCACGAATATTGGGTAAACCGGTTAGCGGATCGGTGAGCGCCCTGCCCTGCCACCCCCGCTTCAGCCACTCGCTGCGCTGGTAAATCCGCGACATGTAAAGCAAGCAGATGGCAAAAGAGATCAGCACGGACAGAATAAAGGAGAGCGAATGGCCTGTTTCCACCCCGTTCAGGAAGTTATAGTTGTAGGTCAACAGCAGAAGCGCTGAAGCAGCCCACAGCAGTGAGATAAGCGCGTAGGTCAGGCGGCTTATCGCTAAGGTAAAAAGAATAAAAATCAGCGGCATTAAATAGCCCGCAATAACAGGTGATTCAAAAGGCCCACATAAAACGGCCAGGACGAAGCCTAAAAGCATCAGCCAGACAAATATATATAATGAATTCTTGTGGAAAAACACGGGCTTCACGCTTCGCCGCCAGAAGGTTATGGCATAGCGGGGATTAATTATCATTCTTAGCGGGTAATAGAACATCATGGTAAAAATCAGCGCCGCGCAAATCAGGCTTTGAATATCCACGACGTTATAAATTACCGTTCCTTCGCCGAAGAAGGTGGAGATAGTTACCGGGAAATCAAAGAAATAGCCAGCTAAATACATCGACAGCTTAATGCCGACGGGAACGATAAAACCGAGCCAGAATATACGTAACCCGACATGCTTGTTCGGGATGCAGAAGCGCCAGCGCCTGCCCAGCATGAGGCGCAGAAGGCCACATGCCGCGAACAGCGAAAAGGTCTGACAAAACAGTAATACTGAATATTGTAGCGGCACTAAATTAACGTAAAATAAATTAGTGACACTAAAACCTAACAAAATGGGAAGAACGGCCCGGCGACCAAATAACAGTATTACCGCCAGCATTACGCTCAGGGGGAGCCACGCTAAATAAACATCGTGACCATTTACCATTGCGCGGGGAGAGAGGTAACGGGAAAAAGGTACCGCAATCAGACATATTGTCAGGGCAATTATAAATATCTTTACATTATTGTACGTTTTTCTATTCATTAAGATGATGACATTATTATCCGTTCATTTTATTGACCGGATGGATAATAGGTTTATTAATTGCACGAATCAAGTTGAAGTCTATTTATAGACTGGTTTATTGATGTCGATTGAGGTCAGGTACAGGAATACCTTCTTTTTGATAACAAAAAGCGGTGAGGGGTTTTACAAACAGATAAAAAAAACCCTCGTCTTTTGACGAGGGTTTAAAATTTTGGTGGAGCTAAGCGGGATCGAACCGCTGACCTCTTGCATGCCATGCAAGCGCTCTCCCAGCTGAGCTATAGCCCCACATGTGACTTTACTAACCGCACTCTGTTGGGTTCAGAGTTTGGTGGAGCTAAGCGGGATCGAACCGCTGACCTCCTGCATGCCATGCAGGCGCTCTCCCAGCTGAGCTATAGCCCCATCGTAAAGCTGTCATGTTGACGGGCGGCATAATATGAATTCCGCCGCGGAGTGTCAACGGCAAAATCAATTCCAGCTATTCAATCGCCGAAAAATCATGCAAATGAATCACTTTGCGAGCCTGCTCGCAGTCATGAGTTAAGCCTGTCACGTTTTCATGTAAAACGGTGCTATAAAATGAGCCATTAATTAACCCTACGAATATTCAGGAAATTGCATGATCAAGGAACGAATGACGCCGGAAGAGTTAGCCCTCCTCACTGGCTATAGCCGACAGACCATCAATAAATGGGTACGTAAAGAGGGTTGGATAACGTCACCTAAGCCCGGCGTCCAGGGGGGTAAAGCGCGACTGGTGCATGTGAACGAAAAAGTGCGTGACTTTATCCGCAGCGCACGCAGGGCAACGGAAGCATCCGCTATGCCTGACGGCATCAGCACTGACGGTTCGCTTCATACCCTACTCCTGACGCTGGCCAATGAAATGACGCCGGAAGAGCAGAAGCAGATGACATCGCTGCTATTGCGGGAAGGGATTACCGGTTTGTTGCAACGTTTAGGGATTCGCGACCAGAATTAATATGAAAAGACTACGTAGCAAAATGACCACAGAAGAGCTGGCGGAGAATTTGGGAGTTGCCAGACAAACGGTAAATCGCTGGATACGCCAGCAGGGGTGGAAAACCGAAGGGCTCAATGGCGTAAAAGGCGGTCGGGCGCGGCTCATTCACGTTGATGCGCGCGTGAAGGAACATATTATGAGCCTCCCGGCTATCCGTAACCGTCAGGCGGTTTATCATCTGGCTGAGGTGACCTCCTCTTACGGTGAACATACTTCAAATCTGCGTCCGGGCATTATTGAAACGCTGGAGAGTATGACTGAGCTTGAGCAAAAGCGTCTGGATACCTTACTGAAGCGCGAAGGCATACGCGGTTTTCTTGCTCGTCTGGGTATTGCTGAATGAAAGGCAAAAAAAACGGCAGGATACCCTGCCGTTTTTTCTTATAAGACTTTATTACTGCTGATTTTCACGTTCTGCAATAAAATCCAGCGCCTTGTTGATGCGCGCCACGCTGCGTGATTTCCCGATGGCATGGACAGTCACGTCCAGCGCTGGAGACTGGCCCGCACCGGTCACCGCGACGCGTAGCGGCATACCGACTTTGCCCATGCCAACTTCCAGCTCGTCTGCGGTCGCCTGAATGGCGTGATGCACATTCTCAGCGGTCCACTCGGTGAGCGCAGCCAGCTTGTCACGCACCACTTCCAGCGGCTGACGAGCTACCGGGCGGAGGTGCTTCTTCGCGGCGTCCGCGTCGAACTCGTCAAACTCTTCATAGAAGTAGCGGCAGCTTTCGGCAATTTCTTTCAGCGTTTTGCAGCGCTCGCCGAGCAGTTTCACCAGGTCCGCCAGCTCAGGGCCGGTGCGGGTATCAATATTTGCCTGCTCAATGTGCCACTGCAGATACGTCGCCACATATTCCGGCGGCATGGTATTGATGTAGTGGTGGTTCAGCCACAGCAGCTTGTCGGTATTAAATGCGCTCGCTGATTTGCTCACAGAGCTCAGAGAGAACAGTTCGATCATCTCTTCACGGCTGAAGATCTCCTGGTCACCGTGGGCCCAGCCCAGGCGCACCAGATAGTTCAGCAGCGCTTCCGGCAGATAACCGTCGTCGCGATACTGCATGACGCTGACCGCACCGTGACGTTTAGACAGTTTTTTACCATCGTCGCCGTTGATCATAGAGACGTGCGCATAGACAGGCACAGGCGCATTCAGCGCTTTCAGGATGTTGATCTGGCGTGGGGTATTGTTGATATGGTCTTCACCACGGACAACGTGGGTAATTTCCATATCCCAGTCATCAACCACTACGCAGAAGTTATAGGTTGGAGAACCGTCGGTGCGACGAATGATCAGATCGTCCAGCTCCTGGTTGCTGAATTCGATCGGGCCACGGATCTGGTCGTCGAAAATCACCGAGCCATCCTGCGGGTTAGCAAAACGCACCACGCACGGTTCATCAGCAGCATGCTCGCTATGGTCGTGGCGGCAGCGGCCGTCATAACGCGGTTTTTCACCGTTCGCCATCTGCTCTTCGCGCAGCGCATCCAGACGCTCTTTGGAGCAGTAGCATTTATACGCCGTGCCCGCGACCAGCATCTCATCAATAACAGCGTTATAGCGGTCAAAACGTTTAGTCTGGAAATACGGGCCTTCATCCCACTCCAGGTTCAGCCAGTTCATCCCATCCATAATGGCTTCAATTGCTTCCGGCGTGGAGCGCTCAAGATCGGTGTCTTCTATACGCAGCACGAACTCACCTTTGTTGTGGCGTGCAAAAAGCCAGGAGTAGAGAGCAGTACGAGCACCACCGACGTGCAGATAGCCTGTCGGGCTCGGCGCGAAGCGAGTTTTGATTTTCATGAAATGGCCTTACGTTATAAAGATGCCGGCAATCGGCAAATCCCGGGGAAAAAACGATGGGCAATATTCTATCACTGTGGGGGGATTCCTCAATGTCGATCCCTTTATCGTGGCGGAGTTTACTGTTTTTGTTTAGAAATCATGCGCCACCGCCCGTTTTGCGATCGTTTTGTTTAATTTTACGACGAACGAATAAAAACTTTAGAAAATGCGTTGACTCATTTTCAACTCTCCCTATAATGCGACTCCACACAGCGGGGGTGATTAGCTCAGTTGGTAGAGCATCTCCTTTACACGGAGGGGGTCGGCGGTTCGAGCCCGTCATCACCCACCATCTACTTCGGTAGACTCGCAGTGTAGATAAGAATTGAGATTGGGCGATTAGCTCAGTTGGTAGAGCATCTCCTTTACACGGAGGGGGTCGGCGGTTCGAGCCCGTCATCGCCCACCATTCTCACCTTATCGCAGCAGTTCCGAAATGGGCGATTAGCTCAGTTGGTAGAGCATCTCCTTTACACGGAGGGGGTCGGCGGTTCGAGCCCGTCATCGCCCACCATTTCGGGTCGTTAGCTCAGTTGGTAGAGCAGTTGACTTTTAATCAATTGGTCGCAGGTTCGAATCCTGCACGACCCACCAATGTAAAAAAGCGCCCTAAAGGCGCTTTTTTGCTATCTGCACTTTACATCTTCAACGCCGCAATTAACGTCTTCACCGCAGGCGTCGCCTGCTTCTCGTCATACACTACATACAAATCTGCCGGTATACGCTCCCGTAACGGGCGGAATACCACGCCCGGCCACTGCATTTGCGCGTAGCTGTCGGCAGTAAGCGTAATCCCCATTCCCATGCTGATCATCGCCAGTACCGTTTGCGGCTCAACGGCTTCACGCACGATCATCGGCGAAAACCCGGCTTGCTGGCAAACGCGATGTAAAAATGCCCAGTCAGAATGTGCTGAAGGCATCGTGACAAAATACTCATCCTGCAATTCTGTAAGCGCAACGGATGATTCGCTGACCAGGCGGTGATCTTCCGGCATCGCCACCAGAAAAGCCGCTTCACGCAACCGCAGGCTGGTAAAACCCGCGGTAGGTTCCGTTGCCATTCGCCAGATCCCGACATCCAGCTCCCGGCGCTCAAGCAGCGCCATCTGCATTACCGGCGATTTTTCGCGAAAAACGACATCAACGTTCGGATGCTCTTTCAGGAAAGCGCGCATCACCGTGCGCACCTCACTCCACATGGCGGTTCCGACAATCCCCAGCTCGATGCGCCCTGCTTCCCCCCGGCCAATTTGCTCGACGCGAGCCAGAGCCTGGTTTGCGCTGGCGAGCAGCCGGCGTGACTCTTCCATCAGCACTTTACCGGCATGCGTCAACGCGACGCTCCGCGAGTGGCGAATAAACAGTAACGTGCCCAGCTGACTTTCCAGCTCTTTAATGTGCAGGCTTAACGGCGGCTGGGACATGTTGAGACGGGCCGCAGCCCGTCCAAAATGTAGTTCCTCCGCCACGGCCAGAAAATAGCGCAGCAGCTTGAGATCGGTTCGATAGACGCGTTCCATCAAAACATATCCTGGCGATAACACTTATGCGCCTACCTTAAAGCCTTTCAGCGTCCGGAGGGAAAATTTAGTGCGCAACTGTGCGCATCTCGCTGTTTTTACTGGCGTGGCGATAGTTAAAGCTGAAGTAAAAGACCACCGCGAGCACCAGAGCATAGGCCGCAAACACCAGCCAGATCGTCTGCCAGTCCTTCACTCCTTCAACCGAGAAATAATCAACCGCCGCACCACTCAATACCGAACCGAAATACGCCCCGATACCGTTAACGGTCGTCATAAACAACCCTTGCGCGCTGGCGCGGATATCGGCGCTGACCTCCTGTTCAACAAACACCGAGCCGGAAATGTTGAAGAAGTCGAACGCACAGCCGTAGACAATCATTGAGAGCATGAGCAGCGCAAAGCCCGTTGCGGACGGATCGCCAAAGGCAAACAGGCCAAACCGCAGCATCCAGGCCACCATGCTCATCAGCATGACGGCTTTAATGCCAAATCGTCCGAGGAAGTACGGAATGGTCAGGATGAAGAATACCTCTGACATTTGCGAAACGGAGAGCAGAATGGACGGATATTTGACGATAAAGCTATCTGCATACGCCGGATTACGCGCAAAATCATGCAGGAAGGGGCTGCCAAACGTGTTGGTTATCTGCAGCACGGCGCCGAGCAGCATGGCAAATAAAAAGAACACCGCCATGCGGGGCTGTTTAAACAGGATAAACGCATTGAGGCCCAGCTTGCTTGCCAGAGACGGAGACGTTTTCGACTTCACAACCGGAATGGCCGGCAGGGTCAGAGAATAGAGTGCCAGCAGCAGAGACGCACCAGCCGCAATATAGAGCTGTATGTTGCTTAACTCCGCGCCCATGAGGCTTATGGCCCACATCGCCGTTATAAAGCCCACGGTGCCATACACCCGCACTCGCGGAAAATGGCTCACCGTATCCAGCCCTGCCTGTTCAAGACAGGAGTAGGAAATGGTGTTCGACAGCGCAATCGTGGGCATGAAGGCCATCGCATTCACCAGCATGACCCAGAACATCAGCCCTGGCTCATTGACCTGCGCGGCATAGCAGAGCGCGACGGCGCAGACGAAGTGGCAAATGACGTATGCGCGGTCTGCCCGCAGCCACTTGTCGGCAATAATCCCCACCAGCGAAGGCATAACGATCGCGGCAAGTCCTTTGGAGCTGTACACCATGCCCACGTCAGAGCCGGTAAAGTGTAGGGTATTAATCATGTAAGCGCCGAGGGTAACCAGCCAGCTCCCCCAGATAAAATATTGCATAAAGGACATCATCTTTAAGCGAGTCGTGATGTTCATAACCCATTCCTTATCGCAGTGTGGCCCTGGCGGGCCACTTTATTGTTTTATTCAGGCAATATGGCGAAGAAAACCGCAGATAAGATTGATAAAGTTCTGGCGGGAGAGCTCGGCGGCAGCAAGGGTTTGCTCATGCGAGAGTTTTACCTCTCCCAGACCTTCGGCGAGATTGGTAATAGCAGAAACGGCCACCACCTTCAGGCCGCAATGGCGTGCGGAAATCACTTCAGGCACCACGGACATCCCCACCACATCGCCGCCGATAATCTGCATCATGCGGATCTCGGCCGCCGTCTCGAAGTTCGGGCCGGGATAAGAGACAAACACTCCTTCGTGCAGCGGGAAGCCTTCTTTCGCTGCCACGGTTTGCAGAACGGCACGGTAATCCGCGTCGTAAGCATTGGCCAGAGAGAAGAAACGATCGCCAAAGCGCTCATCGTTCAGCCCCACCATCGGCGTGCCCGGCATGGTGTTGATATGGTCGCTCAGGGCAACCAGACTTCCTGGCTGAACCTCCGGGCGTAGTGAGCCCGCCGCATTGGTGCTAAACAGTAGCTCGCACCCCAGCAGCTTAAAGGTGCGGATCGCATCGGTCATGACGGTCATTCCTCGGCCTTCATAGAAGTGCCCTCGCCCCTTCATGCAGGCGACAGGCACCCCGGCCAGATGCCCAAGCACCAGCTCGCCGGCATGTCCGTGCACGGTGCTCACCGGGAAGCCAGGCAGCTTTTCGTAGCTCAGGGAAACGGCGTCGTCTATCTGGTCGGCGAGCGCGCCCAGGCCGGAGCCGAGAATAAACGCCACGCGAGGGGTGAAGTTTGGCTTAGCGGTGCGAATGATGTCAGCACAGTACCACGGGTTATTCGAGAGGGTCATAGAGGCTCCTTGAGGATTAAGATCGCGATAGCAGGGATCGCATGACTTATGTCTTATATCCGCAGCCTGCAGGTCATCTCCAATACACTTTTATCGCACCATCAATACTGATTGTGTATTAATGCAACCCCCTGCCAGATATGGCAGTTTTGCTCAAGCTAATCCCATCGGTGCCGATACCTCTGTTTTATAGCGCGAGGAAAAAGTATGACGACCATTCAGGCTTCAACCCAACCCATTCAAACCAGCAGCGGCGGGAGCGGCGCTTCCGGCAGTAACGATATCGCGGCGCAAATCAGCCGCATTACCGACAAGATCAAAAAGCTGACACAGCAGTTAAAAGAGCTGGCAAACAGCCCCGGCAGTACGGATGAGAAGAAGAAGCAGCAGGAACTGATTCAGACCCAGATCAAAGTGCTGCAGGCGCAGCTCGCGGCGCTGCAGCGCCAGCAGGCCGAAGAAGCTCAGAAGAAGCAGGATCAAAAGCTGGGCAAAGTGGAAGGGGTGAACAGCCCGTCAGACAATCATCAGATTGATATCTACATCTAATCGTCTGATGCGTTAAACAGTGGGTCGCGTATGCGGGCTTCGGTTAATCGTTGTGCCTGGATACGCACCACTTCCCAGATAGCCTGCGCCGCCCCCGAGAGTGAACGATTTTTTCGCCGCACCAGCATCAGCTTTCGCTCGACAACCGGCGTTAATCGCTTGACGGCCAGGCGGCTTCCCTGCGGCAGGGGAAGCGCCAGGGCGGGCAACACGCTGATGCCAATGCCGGCTTCCACCATCGGAAACAGCGTCGCCGGGTGACCAATCTCCTGTACGATCGTTGCCTTAACGCCCTGATTCACCAGCGCGGAATCAATCAGCGGGCGGCTGCCCGAGGCATAATCCTGTAAAACCAGGTTCGCGCCCGTCAGGTACTGCCAGCTGACCTCCGGCAACGTTGCCAGCGGGTCGTCGTCACGGCAGAGCAGCAAAAAGGGCTCAGAAAGTACGCTTTCGCACGCCAGATCGCTCACCTGACCGGGATCGATAACAATACCAAAATCCACATCTCCCTGACGGATGCTCTCCAGCACCCACTGCTGCGGCCGGTCATGCAGGACAAAATCAATGTCCGGATAGCGGTGGCTTCCCTCGGCAATACACTGCGGGATAAGATGCGCGGATATCGTCTGGCTGGCCGCAACCCGCACGGTGCCCGACAGCTGCTGCCCCAGCCTCCCCACGTCTCTGAGCGTGCTGTTCAGCTCATCCAGCAGCCGTTCAAGGCGCAGGGCCAGCTGCTGCCCTGCTTCGGTTAACACCACTTCGCGCGTGGTGCGATCAAGCAACCTAACGCCGGTCTGATTTTCCAGCTCTTTCACGCTGTGGCTGACCGCCGACTGGCTCAGGCCAATCATCTCCCCTGCCCGACTGAAGCTGCGGGCGTGGGCGACGGTAACGAAAATGCGAAGCTGACGCAGGGAATAATTCATCTATTTAATTCATGAATGGATGCAATAAATCAATTTTATTTCTCAAATGGAAAAAAGCACAATAGCGACATCTGTTTTCAGGAGTCATTATGAAACTATTTCGTATTCTTGATCCGTTTACGCTCACCCTGGTGGCCACCGTTTTACTGGCCTCGTTCTTCCCCGCTCGCGGCGGTTTTGTGCCGTTTTTTGAGGGACTAACGACGGCCGCTATCGCGCTGCTGTTCTTTATGCACGGCGCAAAACTCTCCCGCGAAGCAATTATCGCTGGCGGTAGCCACTGGCGACTGCACCTCTGGGTGATGTGCAGCACGTTCATTTTGTTCCCGATCCTTGGGGTGCTGTTTGCATGGTGGGCACCGGTTAACGTCGACCCGGCGCTCTACACCGGTTTCCTGTATCTCTGTATTCTCCCGGCTACCGTGCAGTCCGCCATTGCCTTTACCTCTCTTGCCGGAGGGAACGTTGCGGCCGCGGTCTGCTCGGCATCCGCCTCCAGCCTGTTAGGGATTTTCGTCTCCCCGCTGCTGGTGGGCCTGCTGATGAACATGCACGGTGCGGAAGGTAACCTGGAGCAGGTCGGCAAAATCTGCCTGCAGCTGCTGTTGCCGTTTGTGCTGGGGCATCTTTCCCGACCGTGGACCGGCGCGTTTGTGGCGAAGCATAAAAAATGGATTTCAAAAACCGACCAGACCTCGATTCTGCTGGTGGTTTACTCCGCCTTTAGCGAAGCGGTGGTAAATGGCATCTGGCACAAGGTGGGCGCCGGCTCGCTGCTGTTTATCGTGGTGGTCAGCCTCGTTCTGCTGGCGATTGTTATTGCGGTAAACGTCTTTGTGGCACGCAGGTGCGGCTTCAACAAAGCGGATGAAATTACGATTGTGTTCTGCGGTTCGAAAAAGAGCCTGGCGAACGGTATCCCGATGGCGAACATTCTGTTCCCCACCTCGGTGATCGGAATGATGGTGCTGCCGCTGATGATTTTCCACCAGATCCAGCTGATGGTCTGTGCGGTGCTGGCGCGTCGCTACAAGCGCCAGACAGAAAAACTGGCGCAGGAGGAGACCCGCGCCGCGAAGGCTTAAGGACGTTTCAGGGGCTGAACCAGCTGGGTCAGCCCCTCGGTTTTAATCAGTAGCGTGATAGCCATCAGCTCGCCCAATCGCCCTACAGGAAATTCATCCTTGCGGGCAAACCACAGCAGATACTCCTCCGGCAAATCAATCAGCCTGCGGCCCTTGTATTTACCGAACGGCATCTCCGTATTGGCAATCTCAACGAGCTGCTCTTTCTCCACGTTACTCTCCTAACAGACGCATCATTTCCGCTTCGTCGATCACCGCAATGCCGAGCTCCTGGGCTTTCGCCAGCTTCGAACCCGCCGCTTCACCGGCGATCACCAGGTCGGTTTTCTTCGACACACTGCCCGCCACTTTGGCCCCCAGCGCCACCAGACGCGCTTTCGCATCATCGCGAGAAAGCTGACTCAGGCTACCGGTTAGCACCACGGTTTTACCGGCAAATGGACTATCAATTTCTTCGGCATTGACCACCACTGGCGCGGGCCATTTAATGCCCTCTTCCAGCAACTGGCCGATGACCTCGCGGTTGCTCTCTTCGGCAAAGAAGTTAAAGACGTGCGTGGCGACGACGATGCCAACGTCCGGCACTTTCTGCAACTCGTCGATGCTTGCCTTTTCCAGCGCCTCCAGCGTACCAAAGTACGCGGCTAAACCTGCCGCCGTCGCTTCGCCAACTTCACGAATGCCCAGCGCGTAAAGGAAACGGGCGAAGGTCGTCTCTTTCGCCGCTTCCAGCGCGTTAACCACGTTCTGGGCTGACTTCGGCCCCATGCGATCCAGGCCGGTCAGTTTGCCCGCCGTCAGCCTGAAGAGGTCCGCTGGCGTATGGACATACTCTTTCTCAACCAGCTGATCGATAATCTTGTCGCCCATGCCGTCGACGTCCATCGCCCGACGGGAGACGAAGTGCTTCAGGGACTCTTTACGCTGCGCGCCACAGATCAGGCCGCCCGTACAGCGGGCCACCGCTTCGCCTTCCACACGCTCAACGTCAGAGCCGCATACCGGGCAGTGGGTCGGGAAGACGACCTCGCGCGTATCGTCAGGACGTTCTGACTCTACGACGTTGACCACCTGCGGGATAACATCCCCCGCGCGGCGAATCACCACTTTGTCACCAATGCGCAGGCCCAGGCGTTCGATTTCATCGGCGTTATGCAGCGTAGCATTACTCACCAGCACGCCCGCGACCTGCACCGGCTCCAGTCGTGCGACTGGAGTAATCGCGCCCGTACGGCCCACCTGGAACTCTACGTCGCGAACGAAGGTCATCTGCTCCTGGGCAGGGAATTTAAACGCCACCGCCCAGCGCGGCGCGCGCGCCACAAAGCCCAACTGCTCCTGCAGCGCCAGCGAATTCACCTTGATGACAACGCCATCAATATCAAAACCGAGCGTCGGGCGGTCCTCTTCCACTTTGTGGTAGAACGCCAGTACCGCTTCCGGCGAATCGCAGAGCTGAACGCGGTTGCTCACCGGCAGGCCCCAGGCTTTAAACTGCAGCAGACGCCCGAGGTGCGTATCCGGCAGCTCACCTCCCTCCAGAATACCCACACCGTAGCAGAAGAAAGTAAGCGGTCGCTTCGCGGTGATGCGTGGGTCAAGCTGGCGCAGAGAGCCTGCCGCCGCGTTACGCGGGTTAGCAAACACTTTCCCGCCGGTGCGACGCGCTTCTTCATTGATTTTTTCGAAGCCCGCCTGAGGCAGGAATACTTCCCCACGCACTTCCAGACGTGCAGGAATGTTGTCACCCTGTAATTTCAGCGGGATCGCGCGGATGGTACGCACGTTGGTGGTGATGTCTTCACCCGTCGTACCGTCGCCACGCGTGGCGGCGCGCTCCAGCACGCCGTTTTCATAGAGAAGGCTGACCGCCAGGCCGTCAAGCTTCAGCTCGCAGCACCAGGTGAGGGAATCGCTGCTTTTCAGGCGATCCTGCACGCGCTTGTTAAACGCGAGGAAGCTCTCTTCATCGAAGACGTTATCCAGTGACAGCATTGGCACTTCATGACGCACCTGGCTGAAAGCCCCCAGCGGCTCAGCACCGACGCGCTGTGTGGGAGAATCCGGCGTAATCAGCTCCGGATGCTGCGCCTCCAGCTCGCGCAGCTCGCGCATCAGCCGGTCGTACTCCGCATCCGGTACTTCCGGAGCGTCCATAACATGATAGAGATATTCATGATGGCGAAGCGTGGTTCGCAGTTCAGTGAGTTGTTGTTCGATTGAGTCCATATCGCACCATCAATGAGAAAAAACCCCCGACAGGCGGGGGTTGAGGAGGAGTTGACGTAAACGCGACGATTACGCGTTGGCTTCCTTAACTTCGCGGATGCGGTCCTGATACTCGCGCAGCTTCTGCGGGGTCATCATTCGACGCTGATCGTCGAGCACCACACCACCCACTTCATCAGCAATATGCTGAGCGGACTGCAGCATCAGCTTAAAGTTTTGCAACTCGTCGCCGTAGGACGGCACCTGCATAAAGATAGTGACGCCCGGGGTCACGAAATCACCGGTCATTTCCGGATCGAAGGTGCCAGGGTTAACCATGTTAGCCAGGCTGAACAGCGCCGGGCCGCTTCCGTCTGGGCTCAGATGGCGATGGAAAATGTTCATATCGCCAAACTTGAAGCCTGCCTGTTGAATACTGTTAAGCAGAACGTCACCGTTGAGATGGCTGCCGTGATGCGCGGCCACGTTCATGATGATCACCGCTTCTTTGCGCTGTGGCTTTTCGACAACCGGTTCTGGCTCGACGACCGGCTCTGGCTCAACGTGCGGAGCCGGAGCGGGCTGCGGCGCAGGCTGCACATGAACAGGCTGCTGCGGCTGTTGTACCGGCTGAGCGGGCTGCTGCTGGACGGGCTGCTGCACCGGCTGGTTTTGAACCGGCTGTGGCGCAGCGGGCTGCTGTTGCACAGGCGCTTGCGGCGCCTGACGCACAGGTTCTTCCACCGGCTGCGGCGCTGGCTGACGCGGCTGGGCAGAGGCATACGGCGGTTGATACTGGTGCTGCGGAGCGCGGGGGGCTTCATGCTCCCCATGAGCCGCGCCGGGCGCAGTATTGACCCGATGAACACGAACTTCACCCACGCCGTCGTCGTCGCTGCCGTCGATGTCATCTTCAGTGTCATCGTCGTCACGACTGGACTTCATGCGCTTCAGTGGGCGATCGCGAAACATCGAGGAACGCTCTTTACGGCTGGTCCAGAAACCATGTACCAGTAAAGCGATTATGGCGATCGCGCCAACAATGATTAATATCAGACGCAAATCCTGCATCATTATATTCTCTGTTGTTCTAACACCTTGCCACCACGGCAAACATTTACTCACTAAGAGTATTTGCCGTTTACGTCAAGTGCAAGTGTGTGCAGAGCATTCACAGCATAAAGATGAAGTAAATCGTGCTTTTTGCTGGTTTTTCGAACATTTCCGAACTGGTCATTGGTCCGCAAGTGGATAATATAGGCGGGCAATTCCACTGGTTGTGAAAAAAGGAGTACAGCCTGGTTATGGTTTCAACATCGTCTTCTCCCCCGCGCAGCGGCGTCTGGTATTTTTCACAGGGCTGGAAACTGGTTTCACTGCCGGGTATCCGACGCTTCGTCATTCTGCCGCTGCTGATCAACATTATTCTGATGGGCGGCGCGTTCTGGTGGCTGTTCACAAAGCTCGAAAGCTGGATCCCGTCGCTGATGAGCTACGTACCGGACTGGCTGCAGTGGCTGAACTATCTGCTCTGGCCGGTGGCGGTCATCTCTGTGCTGCTGGTGTTCGGCTATTTCTTCTCAACGATTGCGAACTGGATAGCCGCGCCGTTTAACGGCCTGCTGGCGGAACAGCTGGAGGCGCGGCTTACCGGCGCGACGCCGCCGGACACGGGCGTACTGGGGATCGTGAAAGATATCCCGCGCATTATGAAGCGCGAGTGGCAGAAATTTGCCTGGTACCTCCCCCGCGCGGTTGTGCTGCTTGCCCTCTACTTTGTCCCCGGCATTGGCCAGACGGTTGCGCCGGTGCTGTGGTTCCTGTTCAGCGCCTGGATGCTCGCCATCCAGTACTGCGACTATCCGTTTGATAACCACAAGGTGCCGTTTAAAGCGATGCGCACTACCCTGCGCACCCGGAAGGTCGCCAATATGCAGTTCGGCGCGCTGACCAGCCTGTTCACCATGATTCCCTTCCTTAACCTGTTCATCATGCCGGTTGCGGTTTGCGGCGCGACGGCGATGTGGGTGGACTGCTACCGTGCTAAGCACGCGTTATGGAATTAATGCAAAAATGTGTAAAGCAGGGGTGGCTTATGCCGCCCCTTATTCCATACTGATCCCCATTATTTCCTTGCAGTATATAGATATGCGAATTCCTTACTTCCCCCTACCTGCTTAGCAGGTATGCTGGGTCGGTATCCCAATTTCATACAGTTAAGGACAGGCCATGAGTAAGATTTATGAAGACAACTCGCTGACTATCGGTCATACGCCCCTGGTTCGACTGAACCGTATCGGTAATGGACGCATTCTGGCGAAGGTCGAATCACGCAACCCGAGCTTCAGCGTAAAATGCCGTATCGGTGCAAACATGATTTGGGATGCTGAAAAACGTGGCGTGCTGAAGCCTGGCGTTGAGCTGGTGGAACCGACCAGCGGTAACACCGGTATCGCTCTGGCCTATGTTGCCGCCGCGCGTGGCTACAAGCTGACGCTGACCATGCCGGAAACCATGAGCATTGAACGTCGCAAGCTGCTCAAAGCGCTGGGCGCGAACCTGGTCCTGACCGAAGGCGCGAAGGGCATGAAGGGTGCCATTCAGAAAGCGGAAGAGATTGTGGCCAGCGATCCGGCGAAATACCTGCTGCTGCAGCAGTTCAGCAACCCGGCTAACCCGGAAATTCACGAGAAGACCACCGGCCCGGAAATCTGGGAAGATACCGACGGCCAGGTTGATGTATTTATCTCCGGCGTGGGTACCGGCGGAACGCTGACCGGCGTGTCTCGCTATATTAAAGGCACAAAGGGTAAAAAAGACCTGATCACCGTTGCCGTTGAGCCAACCGACTCACCGGTTATCACCCAGGCACTGGCGGGTGAAGAGCTCAAGCCAGGCCCGCATAAAATCCAGGGCATTGGCGCAGGCTTCATTCCGGGCAACCTGGATCTGAAGCTGATCGATAAAGTCGTCACCATCACTAACGAAGAAGCCATCTCTACCGCGCGTCGCCTGATGGATGAAGAAGGCATTCTGGCGGGTATCTCTTCCGGTGCGGCCGTTGCGGCGGCGCTCAAACTTCAGGAAGATGAAGCCTTTACCAATAAGAATATTGTGGTTATCCTTCCATCCTCGGGTGAGCGTTACTTGAGCACCGCACTGTTTGCCGATCTGTTTACCGAAAAAGAGCTGCAACAGTAGTGCCAGCATGTTAATAACGCGTAAAAAAGCACCTTTTCAGGTGCTTTTTTGTGGCCTGCTTCAAACTTTTGCCCCTCCTGGCATTGCTTCACCCCGTAGGGTCTGGTATTTAAACCAGCAATTATTTTGATGCGTGAAATTAATCAGTGAACGAAATAGCCTTGCTGAATCGATTTTATGATTTGGTTCAAGTCTTGCTTTCGCTGCATAATGTTTAATGACGATCGAAACGTCAGCGCTAACAATACAGGCTAAAGTTCAGTCGCCAGGCTAGACTTTAGTTCCACAACACTAAACCTATAAGTTGGGGAAATACAATGTTCCAGCAAGAAGTTACCATTACCGCTCCGAACGGTCTGCACACCCGCCCTGCTGCTCAGTTTGTTAAAGAAGCGAAAGGCTTCACTTCTGAAATCACTGTGACTTCCAACGGCAAAAGCGCCAGCGCAAAAAGCCTGTTTAAACTGCAGACTCTGGGCCTGACTCAGGGCACCGTTGTCACCATCTCTGCTGAAGGTGAAGACGAGCAGAAAGCAGTTGAGCATCTGGTAAAACTGATGGCTGAGCTCGAGTAAGTTTCCGGGTTCTTTTAAATATCAGTCACAAGTAAGGTAGGGTTATGATTTCAGGCATTTTAGCATCCCCGGGTATCGCTTTCGGCAAAGCACTGCTGCTGAAAGAAGACGAGATCGTCATCGACCGGAAAAAAATTTCTGCCGACAAGGTTGATCAGGAAGTTGAACGTTTTCTGAGCGGTCGTGCCAAGGCATCTGCGCAACTGGAAGCAATCAAAACTAAAGCTGGCGAAACTTTCGGTGAAGAAAAAGAAGCCATCTTCGAAGGGCACATCATGCTGCTCGAAGATGAGGAGCTGGAGCAGGAAATCATAGCCCTGATTAAAGATAAAGGCATGACGGCCGACGCGGCTGCGCATGAAGTTATCGAAGGTCAGGCAACTGCCCTGGAAGAACTGGATGATGAATACCTGAAAGAGCGTGCGGCTGACGTACGTGACATCGGTAAGCGCCTGCTGCGCAACATCCTGGGCCTGGCCATCATCGACCTGAGCGCGATTCAGGATGAAGTGATCCTGGTTGCCGCTGACCTCACCCCGTCTGAAACCGCACAGCTGAACCTGAAAAAGGTCCTCGGTTTCATCACCGACGCGGGTGGCCGTACCTCCCACACCTCTATCATGGCGCGCTCCCTGGAACTGCCTGCCATCGTGGGTACCGGTAGCGTCACCTCTCAGGTGAAAAACGGCGATTATCTGATTCTGGATGCCGTAAACAATCTGGTTTACGTCAACCCAACTAACGAAGAGATCGAAAAACTGCGCGCGGTTCAGGAGCAGGTTGCGACTGAAAAAGCGGAACTCGCTAAGCTGAAAGACCTGCCAGCCATCACCCTGGACGGCCATCAGGTAGAAGTGTGCGCAAACATCGGTACCGTCCGCGACGTTGATGGCGCTGAGCGCAACGGTGCGGAAGGCGTAGGTCTCTATCGTACAGAATTCCTGTTCATGGACCGCGACGCGCTGCCAACGGAAGAAGAGCAGTTTGCTGCTTATAAAGCCGTGGCTGAAGCGTGTGGCTCTCAGGCGGTTATCGTCCGTACCATGGACATCGGTGGCGACAAAGAGCTGCCGTACATGAACTTCCCGAAAGAAGAGAACCCATTCCTGGGCTGGCGTGCGATTCGTATCGCGATGGATCGTAAAGAGATCCTGCGTGACCAGGTTCGCGCAATCCTGCGTGCCTCCGCTTTCGGTAAACTGCGCATCATGTTCCCGATGATCATCTCTGTTGAAGAAGTGCGTGCACTGAAGAAAGAGATCGAAATCTACAAACAGGAACTGCGTGACGAAGGTAAAGCGTTTGACGAGTCAATTGAGATCGGCGTGATGGTGGAAACACCTGCTGCGGCGACTATTGCGCGTCATTTAGCCAAAGAAGTTGATTTCTTTAGTATCGGCACCAATGATTTAACGCAGTACACCCTGGCAGTTGACCGTGGTAATGATATGATTTCACATCTCTACCAGCCAATGTCACCGTCCGTACTGAACTTGATCAAGCAAGTTATTGATGCTTCTCATGCAGAAGGTAAATGGACTGGCATGTGTGGTGAGCTTGCAGGCGACGAACGTGCTACACTTCTGTTGCTGGGTATGGGTCTGGACGAATTCTCTATGAGCGCCATTTCCATCCCGCGCATTAAGAAGATTATCCGTAACACGAACTTCGAAGATGCGAAGGTGTTAGCAGAGCAGGCTCTTGCTCAACCGACAACGGACGAGTTAATGACGCTGGTTAACAAGTTCATTGAAGAAAAAACAATCTGCTAATCCACGAGATGCGGCCCAAATTACTGCTTAGGAGAAGATCATGGGTTTGTTCGATAAACTGAAATCTCTGGTTTCTGATGATAAGAAAGACTCCGGAACTATTGAGATTGTTGCTCCGCTCTCCGGCGAGATCGTCAACATCGAAGACGTGCCGGATGTAGTGTTTGCTGAGAAAATCGTTGGTGATGGCATTGCTATCAAACCAACTGGCAACAAAATGGTTGCTCCAGTTGACGGCACCATCGGTAAAATTTTTGAAACCAACCATGCGTTCTCTATCGAATCAGATAGCGGTATCGAACTGTTCGTTCACTTCGGTATCGACACCGTTGAACTGAAAGGCGAAGGCTTCAAACGTATCGCGGAAGAAGGCCAGCGTGTTAAAGTTGGCGACCCGGTGATTGAATTCGATCTGCCACTGCTGGAAGAAAAAGCCAAGTCTACCCTGACGCCGGTTGTTATCTCCAACATGGACGAAATCAAAGAACTGATCAAACTGTCTGGCAGCGTCACCGTGGGTGAAACCCCGGTTATCCGCATCAAGAAGTAATTCTTGCCGCACAGAAAAATGGCGCCTTCGGGCGCCATTTTTGTTTATGCAGGGAGGATAAGCTCGTCATAGCCTTTCGACTGGGTATAAAGCATCACGTCAGTCACCCGATCGCCGGCCATGCGAATGGCATCGGCAACGGTTTTCCCCTCTACAATGCCGCTCACCAACTCTGAACAGAACAGGTCGCCCGTCCCTTTCAGATCGGTTTCTACGCGCGGGTGCGCGCTGACGGTCACGCCTTCATTCGTCACCAGCACCACATGGATGTTTTCCGGGTCGTCTGCGACCGGCGCGCTTGTGATCGCCACCCATTTCAGGCTGTCAGAGAGCAGTCCCTGCGCCGCCGCGATGGCGCTTTCCGGCGTACGGCACGGTTTGCCGCTCAACACTTCGAGCTCATAGACGTTTGGCGTGATCCCCTGCGCCAGTGGCAGCAGGTGCTCCCGATACGCTTGCGGGATATCCGGCTTCACGTACATCCCGCTGTCGATATCGCCGATAACCGGATCGACCAGCACCAGCAGGTCAGGATGCTGCGCTTTGACCGCCTTCAGCCACTGCGCCAGCAGTACGATCTGGCTGGAACTGCCCATATAGCCGGTGGTGACCGCCTTAAGCTCGCGCAGGATCTCTCGCTCTTCCAGCGCCTTCAGGTAGCCGCTGAACCACTCGTCGGGGATCACTCCACCATAAAACGTGTCATAGTGCGGCGTGTTGCTGAACAGTACCGTCGGCACGGCGGTAACGTTCAGCCTGTGGGTACGAATATTCGGAACCGCAATGCTGTTCCCCACGCTGCCGTAAACCACCTGCGACTGCACGGCGACAATGTCGGTTTGCTGCGCCCGGGTATTATCCCGGAATAGAATCATCTCCATGATGCTTAAATCCCCGCCCCCTGCGAATAACTTTCTTCACCAAAGACGCCGGTAGACAGATAGCGATCGCCGCGATCGCAAATAATCGCCACCACTACGGCACCCGGGTTTGCCTGTGCTACCCGAATCGCACCCGCTACCGCGCCGCCCGAGCTAACGCCGCAGAAGATACCTTCGCGCACGGCCAGCTCACGCATGGTATTTTCCGCCTCGCGCTGGTGAAGATCCAGCACCTGGTCCACAAGCTGCGCATTAAAGATGCCGGGCATATACTCCGCAGGCCAGCGGCGAATGCCCGGAATGCTGCTCCCCTCTTCCGGCTGCAGGCCAACGATGGTGACAGCTTTCGCCTGCTCGCGCAGAAAACGCGACACGCCGGTAATGGTGCCGGTGGTGCCCATGCTGGAGACAAAATGGGTGATGCGTCCGTCGGTTTGCTGCCAAATTTCCGGCCCGGTAGTGGTGTAGTGCGCGTACGGGTTGTCCGGGTTGTTGAACTGGTCGAGCAGCTTACCTTCGCCGCGCCCGGCCATTTCTAACGCTAAGTCGCGCGCGCCTTCCATCCCCTGCTCTTTGGTCACCAGAATCAGCTCGGCCCCGTAGGCACGCATCGCGGCGCGGCGCTCCTGGCTCATGTTGTCCGGCATCAGCAGCTTCATGCGGTAGCCTTTCAGCGCCGCAATCATCGCCAGGGCGATGCCGGTGTTGCCGCTGGTGGCTTCAATCAGCACGTCGCCGGGCTTAATTTCACCGCGTTTTTCGGCCTGGACAATCATCGACAGCGCCGCGCGGTCTTTTACCGACCCCGCCGGGTTATTGCCTTCGAGTTTGACCCAGATTTCACTGCCGTTGTCTGGCCCCATACGCTGAAGCTTGACCAGAGGCGTGTTGCCGATGGTGTTTTCTAATGTTTTCATGATCGCTGTCCAATAAAAAGCCCGGTGGCGCTTCGCTTACCGGGCCTACAGACGTCATATTGTAGGCCGGGTAAGCGCAGCGCCACCCGGCAAAACTACGTAATCCTAACCTATCAGGCTGACTCCGCCAGAGCAATATCCTCGCGCGTCTCAATCCGCTCGTTACCGTGATAAATCCGGGCATGCTGCAGCCCGACAAACAGGCGCTCTCCCCGGTGCGGCGGCACATCGTCGCGCATAACCACGGTCAGCGGCTCGGTATACCAGCCCAGCGGCTGTACCACCAATTGGGTGTAGTGACCTTTAGGGCTAGCTTCCAGCACCTGAACCGGCAGCGGTGAATCCAGGCTGGTTCGGCGGCTGACGTCCACCTCCCATGGGCGCAGGAACAGATCGACCGGCCCCTGATGCGCGGAGGTGTAGCCCAGCGGCCAGCGGTGCGCGCCGACGTGGAACTGCCCACCGCGAATGGTGCCCTGCAGACGGTTTACCTCGCCCATAAACTCCAGCACGAAGCGGGTCGCCGGCTCGCGCCAGAGCTGCTCCGGCTCGTCAACCTGCTCAATGTTGCCCTGGCTCATGACCACCACGCGGTCCGCAACTTCCATCGCCTCTTCCTGGTCGTGGGTCACGAAGACGCTGGTGAACTTCAGCTCTTCATGCAGCTGGCGCAGCCAGCGGCGCAGCTCTTTACGCACCTGCGCATCCAGCGCGCCAAACGGCTCATCCAACAGCAAAATTTGAGGCTCAACGGCAAGCGCGCGCGCCAGCGCCACGCGCTGTTTCTGCCCACCGGAAAGCTGGGCCGGGAAACGGTCCGCCAGGTGAGCCAGCTGCACCATCTCCAGCAGTTTGGTCACTTTCGCTTTAATGGTTGCCGCATCCGGGCGCTCGCGACGCGGCAACACGGTCAGGCCAAAGGCGATGTTGTCGAACACGGTCATGTGGCGGAAGAGAGCGTAGTGCTGAAACACAAAGCCCACTTTACGATCGCGGGCGTGCAGGCGGCTCACGTCGGTGCCGTGGAAGCGGATATGCCCGCTGGTCTGATGCTCAAGCCCGGCGATAATACGCAGCAGCGTGGTTTTGCCCGAGCCAGACGGCCCCAGCAGCGCTACCATTTGTCCGGAAGGGATATCCAGCGAGATATCATTCAGCACCTGGGTGCGACCAAAAGACTTCTTAATATTG
The DNA here is from genome assembly GCF_058354905.1 of Enterobacter sp. ECC_219_Taxon_10. Classification (NCBI taxonomy): domain Bacteria; kingdom Pseudomonadati; phylum Pseudomonadota; class Gammaproteobacteria; order Enterobacterales; family Enterobacteriaceae; genus Enterobacter; species Enterobacter sp. ECC_219_Taxon_10. The sequence continues at coordinate 3,535,802 of NZ_CM178005.1, forward strand.
GCAATCTCAATGCTCATGATTTCCCTCCTGATGCTGACGTTTTTCCTGATTTTCTAAACGCCACTGCACCACACTCTTCAAAAACAGGGTCAAAATGGCCATCAGCGTCAGCAACGCTGCGGCAGTAAACGAGCCGATGGTGTTGTAGTCCTGCTGCAGCAGTTCAATCTGGAGCGGCAGCGACAGGGTCTCACCACGGATGGAGCCGGAAACAACGGAAACGGCACCGAACTCACCGATCGCGCGGGCGTTGGTCAGCACCACGCCGTAAAGCAGCGCCCAGCGAATGTTCGGCAGCGTGACGCGACGGAACATCTGCCAGCCTGACGCGCCCAGCAGCACCGCTGCTTCATCTTCGTTGCTGCCCTGGCTTAACATCACCGGCACCAGCTCACGCACCACAAACGGACAGGTCACGAAGATGGTCACCAGCACCATGCCCGGCCAGGCGAACATGATCTGCAGGTTATGCGCATCCAGCCAGCCGCCCAGCGGACCGTTGGAGCCGTAAAAGAGCAGGTACACCAGACCCGCCACCACCGGCGACACGGCAAAGGGAATATCCAGCAGCGTCAGCAGCATCTGACGTCCTGGGAAGTTAAAGCGCGTCACCAGCCAGGCCAGCAGGGTACCGAATACCAGGTTCACCGGTACCGTGATCAACGCAATCAGCACCGTCAGCCAGATGGCATGCAGCATATCCGGGTCCGCCAGGTTCTCCAGCGCGGGCATCAGGCCCTTGCTGAACGCCTGAACGAAGATATAAACCGTCGGGACGACGAGAATGAGGGCAGACACCAGCACGCCCACGCCAATCAGAAACCATTTACCCCAGTTGATGCGGGGCGCATCGTATCGCTTCAATTGCGTAACTTCCGCCATCAGTGACCTACCACACGTCGACCAAAGCGACTTTGCAGAGTGTTAATCGAGTACAGCAGCAGCAGCGAGGCCGCCAGGATCACCGAGGCAATCGCGCTCGCCGCCGGGTAATCAAACTCCTGCAGACGGATGAAAATCATCAGCGAAGTAACTTCCGTTTTCCAGGCGATGTTCCCGGCGATAAAAATCACCGCGCCGAACTCACCCAGGCTGCGGGTAAACGACAGCGCGACGCCCGCCATCAGCGCCGGAGAAAGCTCCGGCAGAACCACTTTACGGAAGCTCTGCCAGCGCGTGGCGCCCAGCGTTTCAGCCGCTTCTTCATATTCCGGACCCAGCTCTTCCAGCACCGGCTGCACGGTACGGACCACAAACGGGATGCTGGTAAAGGCCATCGCCACCGCGATCCCAAGCCAGGTATAGGTCACTTTGATATCAAACTTCGCCAGCCACTCGCCGTACAGTCCGTTCACGGAGAAGAGCGACGCGAGGGTTAAGCCCGCGACCGCCGTCGGCAGCGCAAACGGCAGATCCATCAGTGCATCAAGCAGCGTGCGGCCCGGGAAGCGATAGCGGGTTAAGATCCACGCCATCAGCAGGCCAAACACGCCGTTAAAAATGGAGGCGACAAACGCCGACAGCAGCGTCACCTTATAGGCCGCCACCACCTGCGGGTTGGTGATGACCTCCCAGTACTGCGCCCAGCTCATCTGAGCAAGCTGCATCACCAGCGCGCTGAGCGGCAACAGCAGGATCAGGCAGACGAACAGCAGGCTGGTCCCCAGGCTTAAGGTAAAGCCCGGCAGCACGCGTTTTGTCGAGACTGCAAACATTACTTACGCCCCGCCGCCAGCAATTTGTCTAACTCACCACCGCTGGCAAAGTGCGTTTTCATCACCTCAGGCCAGGAGCCGAAATGATCTTCCACGCGGAACAGCGCGGTCTGCGGGAATTTGTCTTTCAGTTTGTTCATGACGTCCGGGTTGTTCACGCGGTAGTAGTAATCGGTAATGATGGTCTGCGCCTGCGGGCTGTACAGGTAGTTGAGATAGGCTTTTGCCGCTTTCTCGGTGCCGTTCGCCTGCACGTTTTTATCCACCCACGCTACCGGGAACTCGGCCAGGATGTTGGTTTTCGGGATAACCACCTCGAAGCCCTGCGCTTCGTACTGCTTGCGAATGTTGTTCACTTCGGATTCAAAGCTGATCAGCACGTCACCCAGACCGCGTTCGGCGAAGGTGGTGGTCGCACCGCGGCCGCCGGTATCGAACACTTCGACGTTTTTCAGGAACTGGGTCATGAACTGCTCGGTTTTGGCTTTGTCGTTGCCGTCAGCCTTGTCCGCCGCGCCCCACGCAGCTAAATAGGTGTAGCGTGCGTTACCGGAGGTTTTTGGGTTCGGGAAAATCAGCTTCACGTCGGAACGCACCAGGTCGCTCCAGTCGTGGATGTTTTTTGGATTACCCTTACGCACCAGGAAGCCCATGGTGGAGTAGAACGGCGAGCTGTTGTTCGGCAGGCGGCTCTGCCAGTCAGCCGGGAGCAGCTTGCCCTTGTCGTGCAGGATCTGCACGTCAGTCACCTGGTTATAGGTCACGACGTCCGCTTTCAGCCCCTGCAAAATCGCCAGCGCCTGCTTGGACGAGCCGGCGTGGGACTGCTTGACGGTCAGCTTATCGCCGTTATTGTCTTTCGCCCACTGCTGCTCAAACGGTGGGTTAAGGGCGGCAAACAGCTCGCGGGAAACGTCATACGAGCTGTTCAGCAGCTCGGTCGCCTGCGCCTGGGCCACCAGCAGTATACCTGCCAGCGCCAGAGTTCCTTTTTTCAGTACAGTAACGGCCATTGCGCACCCTTATAAATGTGATGACTATCTTATAGTCATAATATTTATAACGGGGATGAAAGGAGTAACGGTTTTATATACCGTTTGGTGATTTACAAGCAGAAAAGGGAATAAGGCAATAATCCCCTCTCCCCTGTGGGGAGAGGGTCAGGGTGAGGGGTGTTACAGCGCCAGCAGTCGCTCAACGGACGGCGCAAAGTAGTAGCCGCCGGTCACCGGTTTGGTGAAGCGCAGCATGGCGTCGCGCTTGCCGTCGGTATCACCGAACATGCTCAGCAGTTGCTGCTCAATGTTGTGCAGGCGCGCGCAGTAGGCGCAGAAGTAGAGGCCGTGCGTGCCGCTTGCGGTGCCGTACGGCAGGCTCTGGCGAACAATCTTCAGCCCTTTACCGTCCTCTTTGAGGTCAACGCGGCTCAGGTGAGAGGTCACCGGACGCTCGTCGCCGTCAATCTCTTCGTTGGCTTCTTTAGTACGACCAATCATCATCTCCTGGTCGTGCACGCTCATGCGGTTAAGCTGCTTGAGGTTGTGCTCCCAGCGCTGGACGAACACATAGCTGCCGCCCGCGTCTACGCCGTCTTTAATCACCGCCACGTCGCGACGAACCTCTTCACCGGCCGGGTTTTCGGTGCCGTCAACGAAGCCGCTCAGATCGCGCTCCTCCACCCAGCGGAAGCCGTGAACCTCTTCCTGCACCTCAATACTGTCGCCAAAGGCCGCGACCGCCGCCTGCGCAACGGAGAAGTTCACGTCATGACGCAGGGAGAGAATGTGGATCAGCACGTCATACTGGGTAGCTGGTGCCAGACCTTTGCCGTAAGGGATAAAGTCTTTCAGCTCTTCCGCCCCTTCGCCGCCGCTCAGCTGACGCCAGACGTTATTGCCGAAGGCAACAACGGCACCGAGGTGGGCGTCGGGGAATTTGGCCTGGAAGGTCGCCAGCTTGTCCACAAACGCTTTACTGGCCGCACGCAGGGCATCCACGTCCCCTTTTACATTGGCTTCAATCCAAATCGCCGCGCGGCAATGTTCTGGCAAAATGCCACTCTGAACCTGAGACATCGCTCCTCCTGAAATAAAGATGCCACGTCAGCGTGGCATTGATGGCGGCTATTATACCCGGATTTCAGCGAGGCGGTTTGTTCAGGCGCAAATTACTGCTTCCAGACTATTTTGCTCACTTTCCAGCTCTTCAGCGTGTCGTCAGACGGCATCAATCCTTCCGGGCCGCTCCAGGTTCCGGTGAAGACATAGCTGATGTGCTGGCTGCCTTCCGCCTTACATTCCACCGCAACGCCATCGTCTGAAGGGGCGCTGCTGCAGTTGCCAAAGGCCTGTTTATAAAGATCGCTAAACGGGGTGCCGACCTTTACGCCGCTGGCGGTCGGGATAGCATCGTCCAGCACCGCAATGCGGTTCACCGTCCCTTTATCACCGTTAATTACCAGCGCCAGCTTGTCACCCTTCAGCGCTTCAAAGTAACGCACAATGTTGCCATTCTCGGTTTTCATCCCGCTACGCAGGCGGTAGTCGCTGCTCAGGGCATCCTGAATAGCGTCCTGATTGAGCGCGGTCGACGCGGTGATTTTTCCTACGCCCTGCTCGGTGACTTCGATGGAAGAGCCAAACCAGTTCCACGGATACGCGGCGGACCAGTTAATAGAAGAGAGCGTGGAACAGCCGGTCAACGCCAGCGGGAGAGCGCATAAAAGTAAACGCAGCGATTTCATTGAAACGTCCTTTCTAATTAAATCAACGCTTGTTGGAGTGCGGCATCGGCAAAAAGTGCCGCGCTAATCTGACTCTTGCGTAAAACAGGCGCGTAATCGGGGATTCGTCAGCAGCCACAGCAGCGCCACGATATCCGCCACCACCAGCGCGATGCCAATACCCGAAAGCGGTTCACCCAACCACCAGAGCACGGGTTGCCAGAACAGCAGCGCGATCTGGGCGAGGATCAGCAGCCAGCGAAGGGCGCGCCACAGACGCGGGATTACGTGCCGCCGACCGCTGCATAAAAAAGCCACCACCGCCGGTACGCCCGGCAGTAAGCCGAGCCAGAAAGCATCGTGATCGGGATAAAAGAGATTCAGCAGCGTATCGCCCTGCCCGCGCGAGGCGCCGGCCATCACAAACAGCACCCAGGTGCGGGCCTGCAGGAGCAAAACGCACCAGAATAAAAACGGCAGCCTGACGCGGCCCTGTGCATCAAAGTCAGCCGGGTGGATCTCAGTACTCTTCATCTTCGATTAGACGCTTACCTAAGCTCAGCACGTCAGCGTGCTCATAGCCCAGACGTTCATACATGCCCAGCACCACGTCGTTATCTTCCCGCACCATGATCTGAATTTTCGGACAGCCGCGGGCGATCAGCTTCTTCTCAAGCCGATTAAGCAGCGCGTTGGCGATGCCGCGCGCCCGGTATTCCGGGTGGACGCCCAGATAATAGGCCGAGCCGCGATGGCCATCGTAGCCGCCCATCACGGTACCGACGACCTCGCCGTTCACTTCCGCGACCAGGAACAGGCTAACGTCGTGATTCAGCTTACGTTCGATATCCATTTCCGGATCGTTCCACGGACGCAGCAGATCGCAGCGCTCCCAAAGGGTGATCACCTCTTCGAAATCTTCCTGGCGAAAAACGCGTATCTCCATGGTATTAACCGCCTTTTCGGGTTTAAAAACAGTGATTATGGCGTGAACGGGGCGTTTAGCCAATAACCGGGGAAAATCTCGCCAAAATTTGGCATAATGTCACTTTGTCACGTATTGAAATGAAAAGTAAAACAATTCTCAATAAGGACTGTCGTAACGGGAAACACGATACGATATAACACCAGGACCCCTTTTTTTAGTATTCAGGCCGCATGAGCACATTCAAACCATTAAAAGCACTCACATCGCGTCGTCAGGTTCTCAAAGCGGGGCTGGCGGCCTTAACGTTAACGGGCATCGCAAAGCAGGCTCAGGCAAAAGACGAGAGCACGCTCAAAACCAGTAACGGACACAGTAAGCCAAAAACCAAAAAGCCGGGCGCAAAGCGTCTGGTGATGCTCGATCCGGGCCACGGCGGGATTGATACCGGTGCCATTGGCAAAAACGGTTCGAAAGAAAAACACGTCGTGCTGGCGATTGCAAAAAATGTGCGATCGATTTTACGCAGCAACGGCATTGACGCCCGCCTGACGCGCACGGGCGACACGTTCATTCCGCTGTACGACCGCGTCGAGATCGCCCACCAGCACGGTGCGGATCTGTTTATGTCCATTCACGCGGACGGCTTTACCAACCCTTCCGCCGCGGGCGCGTCGGTATTTGCCCTCTCCAACCGTGGCGCCAGTAGCGCCATGGCGAAGTACCTTTCCGATCGTGAAAACCGGGCGGATGAAGTGGCTGGTAAGAAGGCCACTGACAAAGATCATCTGTTGCAGCAGGTGTTGTTCGATCTCGTGCAAACGGACACCATCAAAAACAGCCTAACGCTCGGCTCGCATATTCTCAAACGGATTAAGCCGGTGCACCGCCTGCACAGTAAAAGCACCGAACAGGCGGCGTTTGTGGTGCTGAAGTCACCGTCCATCCCGTCCGTGCTGGTGGAAACGTCCTTTATTACCAACCCGGAAGAAGAACGACTGCTCGGCACCACGGCGTTTCGCCAGAAGATCGCCAACGCCATCGCCTCCGGCATTATCAGTTACTTCAACTGGTTCGATAACCAAAAAGCGCACTCCAGGAAACGTTGATGAAACCCAATGCTCAACTGGTAAAAACCTTCCTGCTGCAGCTGCAGGATGCGATCTGCCAGAAACTGGCCGCCGCAGACGGCGGTGAATTTCAGGAAGATAGCTGGCAGCGCGAAGCCGGCGGCGGCGGGCGCAGCCGCGTGCTGCGAAACGGCGGTATTTTTGAACAGGCGGGCGTAAATTTCTCCCACGTTCACGGCGACGCCATGCCCGCCTCCGCTACCGCGCATCGCCCTGAGCTGGCGGGCCGCAGCTTCGAAGCGATGGGCGTTTCGCTGGTGGTGCATCCGCATAACCCGTTTGTGCCCACCAGCCACGCTAACGTGCGTTTTTTCATTGCGGAGAAGCCAGGGGCCGATCCGGTCTGGTGGTTTGGCGGCGGTTTCGACCTCACGCCCTACTACGGCTTCGAAGAGGACGCCGTGCACTGGCACACCACCGCGCGGGATCTTTGCCTGCCGTTTGGCGAAGACGTCTACCCGAAATTTAAAAAGTGGTGCGACGACTACTTTTACCTGAAGCACCGCGATGAGCAGCGCGGCATTGGCGGGCTGTTCTTTGACGATCTCAACGTGCCTGATTTTGACACCGCGTTCAGCTTTATGCGCGCGGTGGGCGAAGGCTTTACCGATGCCTATATGCCCATCGTCGAACGCCGTAAAAACACCGACTACGGCGTGCGCGAGCGTGAATTCCAGCTTTACCGCCGCGGGCGCTACGTGGAGTTCAACCTGGTGTGGGATCGCGGGACGCTGTTCGGCCTGCAGACCGGCGGACGCACGGAGTCGATTCTGATGTCGATGCCGCCGCTGGTGCGCTGGGAGTACTGCTACGAGCCAAAAGAAGGCAGCCCGGAGGCTGCCTTGTGTGAGTTCCTTAAAGTACGCGACTGGGTTTAACTGCCGGATGGCGCTGCGCTTATCCGGCCTACTCAACCTGTAGGTCGGGTAAGCGAACGCGCCACCCGACTCACAAGGCTTACAGCGGCTGCGTCTGCGCCTCAACCACAGCCAGCGCCACCATGTTCACGATGCGGCGCACGGAGGCAATCGGCGTTAACACATGCACCGGTTTCGCCACGCCCATCAGCACCGGTCCTACGGTCACCCCTTCAGAGCTGGAGACACGCAGCAGGTTGTAGCTGATACGCGCCGCTTCCACGTTCGGCATAATCAGTATGTTCGCCGACCCCTTAAGCGGGCTGTCCGGCATACGTTCGTTACGAATGCTTTCCACCAGCGCGGCATCGCCGTGCATCTCCCCGTCAATCATCAGCTCCGGCGCGCGCTCGCGCACCAGCTCCAGCGTCTGGCGCATTTTGCACGCCGCCGCCGATTTGGACGAACCGAAGTTAGAGTGCGACAGCAGCGCTACCTTCGGCTCGATACCAAAGCGACGCACCGTTTCCGCCGCCATCACGGTGATCTCCGCCAGCTCGTCCGGGGACGGATCGTCGTTAACGTAGGTATCAGCAATAAAGGTGTTGCCGCTCGGCAGCAGCAGCGCGTTCATCGCCCCGGCGGTGTGGACGCCGTCGCGATAGCCGAAGATCTCCTGCACCACGCTAAAGTGCTCGTGGTAATCGCCGATGGTGCCGCAGATCAGCGCATCCGCCTCGCCGCGATGGACCATGATCGCGCCGATCACCGTCGTGTTGCTGATAACGGCTTTCTGCGCCTGCTCCTGGGTGATCCCCCGGCGCTTCATGATCGCGTAGTATTCGCTCCAGTACTCTTTGAAGCGCGGATCGGATTCGTTGTTCACGATCTCGAAGTCCACGCCCGGCTTAATCTGCAGGCCCAGCTTCTGGATCCGCATCTCGATCACGCTCGGACGACCGATCAGGATCGGCTTCGCCAGCCCTAAGGTGATCAGCTCCTGGGTAGCGTGCAGCACGCGCGCCTCTTCACCTTCCGCCAGCACCACGCGCTTCGCGTCTGCGCGGGCCTGAGAGAAGATCGGCTTCATGAACAGGTTGGTTTTATAGACAAACTCGGTGAGCTTATCGACGTAAGCGTCGAAATCCTGAATCGGACGCGTTGCCACGCCGGAGTCCATCGCCGCTTTGGCAACGGCTGGCGCAATTTTGACAATCAAACGCGGGTCGAACGGTTTTGGAATGATGTAGTCCGGGCCAAAGCTTAGATCCTGATCCCCGTACGCGGAGGCGACCACTTCGCTCTGCTCGGCGTGGGCCAGCTCGGCGATGGCGTGAACGGCGGCAAGCTTCATCTCTTCATTGATCGCCGTCGCGCCAACGTCCAGCGCGCCGCGGAAGATGAACGGGAAGCAGAGCACGTTGTTGACCTGGTTCGGGTAGTCCGAACGGCCGGTACAGATAATGGCGTCTTCACGCACCGCTTTCGCCAGCGGCGGCAGGATTTCCGGCTCAGGGTTCGCCAGGGCCAGGATCATTGGCGCACGCGCCATCTTCTTCACCATCTCCTGGGTCAGCACTTTCGGACCGGAGCAACCGAGGAAGATATCCGCGCCGTCGATCACGTCCTCAAGCGTGCGCTTGCCGTCGTCTTCTACCGCGTACGCCGCCTTGGTTTCCGCCATGTTCGGCTCACGGTCTTTGTAGATAACGCCCTTGGAGTCGCAGACCACAATGTTGTGTTTCTGCATGCCCAGCGCCACCAGCAGGTTCATACAGGCGATGGCCGCGGCGCCTGCGCCAGAAACCACCATGCGCACATCGGAGAGATTTTTCTCGACCACGCGCAGGCCGTTCAGAATGGCGGCGGTGCTGATAATCGCGGTCCCGTGCTGGTCGTCATGGAACACGGGAATGTTCATACGCTCGCGCAGCTTCTGCTCGATATAGAAACATTCCGGCGCTTTGATGTCTTCCAGGTTGATCCCGCCGAAGGTCGGCTCCAGCGCGGCTACCACGTTGATGAATTTATCGGGATCGAGTTCGTCCACTTCGATATCGAACACGTCGATACCGGCAAATTTCTTGAACAGTACGCCCTTCCCTTCCATCACCGGTTTACCGGCCAGTGCACCAATGTTGCCCAGGCCCAGCACCGCCGTCCCGTTAGAGATAACGGCGACAAGGTTACCGCGCGCGGTGTATTTGTAGGCCGCAAGCGGGTCTTTTTCGATTTCCAGACACGGTGCCGCCACGCCCGGCGAGTAGGCCAGCGCCAGATCGCGCTGCGTCGCCAGCGGCTTGGTTGGGGAAACCTGAATTTTACCGGGGACAGGGAACTCGTGAAAATCGAGGGCACTCTGTTTCAACTGCTCATCCATCTTATTTTTCCTTTCACGTATCGATCAAAAGGGTGACGTAAGCGATCCTGATGCACACCCTGGTGTGCCGCCTAGTATCGCCTCAGGACAGCGCATAAACTTTGAAGGCTGCCAAACTCTCACCATCACACATTAAAAATTGTTATCAATTTATAACAGCCATGTTACCCGTCTCAAAAGCAATGCCTGCCCCGTCTGCTATGCTTTTTTGTTAAGTCCATCATGATTTTCTCAGAAGTGTGAACTAACGCACTCATCTAACTCTTTTATTTCCAAGGAGTAATGATTTATGAACCAGCTAGACGGCATCAAACAATTCACCACCGTGGTTGCAGACAGCGGCGATATCGAGTCGATTCGCCACTATCAGCCGGAGGACGCGACCACCAACCCTTCGCTGCTTCTGAAAGCGGCAGGGCTTGCCCACTTTAACCATCTGATTGATGACGCGATTGCCTACGGTAAACAGCGCGGGAAAACGCAGGAACAGCAGGTTGCTGAAGCCAGCGACAAGCTGGCGGTTAATTTTGGTGCGGAAATTCTGAAAAGCATTCCGGGGCGCGTGTCGACCGAAGTGGATGCCCGCCTCTCATTCGATCAGGAAAAGAGTATTCACAAAGCGCGCCGCCTGGTGGAACTCTACCAGGAACAGGGGATCGATAAGTCGCGCATTCTGATCAAGCTCGCGTCCACATGGGAAGGCATTCGCGCGGCGGAGGTTCTGGAAAAAGAGGGGATCCACTGCAACCTGACGCTGCTGTTCTCGTTTGCCCAGGCGCGCGCCTGTGCTGAAGCGGGCGTGTTTCTGATCTCGCCGTTTGTCGGGCGCATCTACGACTGGTATCAGGCGAAACAGCCGATGGATCCGTACGTGGTTGAGGAAGACCCTGGCGTGAAGTCGGTGCGTAATATCTACGATTATTACAAGCAGCACCGCTACGAAACCATCGTGATGGGCGCCAGCTTCCGCCGCACCGAGCAGATCCTCGCGCTCGCAGGCTGTGACCGTCTGACCATCTCCCCCGATTTGCTGAAAAAGCTGCAGGAGAGCGACGAAACGGTGATCCGCAAACTGGTGCCGACCTCTACCGTACTGCCAAAACCGAAAGCCATGACCGAAGCGGAGTTCCGCTGGGAGCACAATCAGGACCCTATGGCCGTGGAAAAACTGGCTGACGGCATCCGCCAGTTCGCCGTCGACCAGCGCAAACTTGAAGATCTTCTCGCCGCCAAACTTTAACCTTGCCACGGAGTGAACTATGTCCCGTAAAGAGCTTGCCAACGCCATTCGCGCCCTCAGCATGGATGCCGTACAAAAAGCCAATTCCGGCCACCCTGGCGCCCCGATGGGGATGGCCGATATTGCCGAAGTGCTGTGGAACGACTTTCTGAAGCACAACCCCACAGACCCAACCTGGTACGACCGCGACCGTTTTATTCTCTCCAACGGCCACGCCTCGATGCTGCTCTACAGCCTGCTGCACCTTTCCGGCTACGATCTGCCGCTGGAAGAGCTGAAAAACTTCCGCCAGCTGCACTCTAAAACGCCGGGCCATCCGGAGATCGGCTATACCCCGGGCGTGGAAACCACCACCGGCCCGCTGGGTCAGGGTCTGGCGAATGCCGTCGGTCTTGCGATTGCCGAGCGCACGCTGGCGGCGCAGTTTAACCAGCCGGACCATCAGATTGTCGACCACTACACGTATGTCTTTATGGGTGACGGCTGCCTGATGGAGGGGATCTCCCACGAGGTCTGCTCGCTGGCGGGCACGCTGGGGCTCGGGAAGCTGATTGGCTTCTACGACCACAACGGCATCTCCATCGACGGGGAAACCGAGGGCTGGTTTACCGACGACACGGCGAAACGCTTTGAGGCCTATCACTGGCACGTGGTGCATGAGATCGACGGCCACGATCCTGAGGCGGTGAAAAAAGCGATTCAGGAAGCGCAGAGCGTGAAGGACAAACCGTCCCTGATTATCTGTCGCACCACCATCGGCTTCGGCTCGCCGAACAAAGCGGGCAAGGAAGAGGCGCACGGCGCGGCGCTGGGCGAAGAGGAAGTGGCCTTAACCCGCCAGAAGCTGGGCTGGAAGTATCCGCCATTTGAGATCCCGAAAGAGATCTACAGAGCCTGGGATGCCCGCGAAGCGGGTGAAAAAGCCCAGCAGGCGTGGAACGAAAAATTTGCCGCCTACAAAAAAGCGCACCCGGAGCTGGCGGCAGAGTTTTCCCGCCGCATGAGCGGCGGCTTGCCGGAGGACTGGGACGATAAAACCCAGGCGCTGATTGAAAATCTGCAGTCCAACCCGGCGAAAATCGCCACCCGTAAGGCGTCGCAAAATACCCTCAACGCCATTGGCCCAATCCTGCCTGAGCTGCTCGGCGGCTCGGCGGATCTTGCACCAAGTAACCTGACCATCTGGTCCGGCTCGAAATCGCTGAAAGAGGATATTGCCGGGAACTACATCCACTACGGCGTGCGCGAGTTTGGCATGACCGCGATTGCAAACGGCATCGCCCATCACGGCGGCTTCGTGCCCTACACCGCCACCTTCCTGATGTTCGTCGAGTACGCCCGAAACGCGGCGCGCATGGCGGCGCTGATGAAGGCCCGGCAGATCATGGTCTACACCCACGACTCCATCGGCCTGGGGGAAGATGGCCCGACGCACCAGGCGGTGGAACAGCTGGCGAGCCTGCGCTTAACGCCAAACTTCAGTACCTGGCGTCCGTGCGACCAGGTGGAAGCGGCGGTGGGCTGGAAGCTGGCGGTTGAGCGCCACAACGGGCCTACAGCGCTGATCCTGTCGCGCCAGAACCTGGCGCAGATCGAGCGCACCCCGGAGCAGGTTAAAAACATCGCCCGTGGCGGGTACATCCTGAAAGACAGCGGCGGCAAGCCGGACGTGATCCTGATTGCCACCGGTTCCGAGGTGGAAATTACGGTGAAAGCAGCGGAGAAACTGACCGCCGAAGGCCACGCGGTGCGCGTGGTGTCCCTGCCTTCAACGGATATCTTTGACGCCCAGGATGAGGCGTATCGGGAATCGGTGCTGCCGTCCAACGTAGCGGCACGCGTGGCGGTGGAAGCGGGTATTGCCGACTACTGGTATAAGTACGTGGGGCTAAAAGGAGCGATTGTTGGCATGCGGGGTTACGGTGAATCGGCACCTGCCGACAAGCTCTTCCCGTACTTCGGCTTTACCGTTGAGAACGTGGTGGAGAAGGCGCTGAGCGTGCTGTAGTGCGTTCTTCGTTGCCGGGTGGCGCTGTCGCTTACCCGGCCTGCGGTTCGAGGTTTTGTAAGTCGCCACCCGGTAAAACTAGCGTGTGATCCACAGCGTGGGCCAGGCGTCTGGCCCATTCCAGTTATCGCAGCTTGGCTCTTCCGCATAGCGCACCAGGCGGAAGCGCTGGCCGTCAAAACGCCAGCGCGTCTGGATCCCGCAGTCCCCGATACCGCGTCCCAGCGCCAGCGTCGTCAGCTCGCGCGTTTTTTCATCAAAGCTGGCGTTCATCAGCTCCATGTCGCTGCTCTGGCTGGAGGGGGTAAACGGCAGACGTAACCTGACGCTGCGGGCAGTGAACGGTTTTTTACGTGATACCAGCCACGCCAGATCGACCGTGTTATAGGCTCCTGCCTCACAGCTGACGATTAACAGCGCTTTGTCGTCGGTTAATGCGGTGACGCGTACTTCACGGCGGTTAGGATCCAGCGAGCACTGGCTGTTGTTCATCCGCCAGGTTCCATAATCCAGCAGATCGTTCAGCTCGCTATGCGTCAGCGGCGTCGGCGTCGGGTTCACCACGGCCACCTTTTTTAATGCTGGTGCAGGAGGCACGCTCAGAGGCGGGCTATCCCCTTTTTTAATCCATGCCGTTTCGCTGCCAACGCGCTTCTGCTGGGCGTCAATAAACAGCAGCGCCGCCTTCAGCCCGACCAGCGAAATCGTCTGCTTCCCCCCGCGCAGGGTCAGCGCCTGCCCTTCCTGAATAGTTTTCAGAAACGCGTTGAGGGTACCCGTATCGTCGGTCTTGAGATGCCAGGGCGTTAACTGCCAGTGCTGTGAATTGAGTTTTAGCGGAACGTTGTCGAGCAGAAGGCGCGGGGCGATGTCCGGCTCTTTTACCGGCGGGGCCGAAAGCCCGCCGAGATCGATGCGCAGGCTGGCGTCCGTTTTCGCGCCGGCGCTACGGCTCAGCGTCATAACCAGACCGCGATGTTCCCCCGTATTCCGGGCAACACAAAAATTCTGGTTATTGCAGGTGACCTGCCAGTCTGAGAAAGACTGCTGCGCAGGTGCCGCCCACACCAGAGGCACGGGTAGCACGCAGAAAAAGAAGAGAAGCAAAACGCAGTAGCGCATGAATGGCACAGCCCCGGAAACGAAAAGGTCAATCTGGGGCGTATCTTCGTGCCCAGGGCGGGCGGGCTCAATCGGATTTATCGGATAGATTTATCTGAAATGCAGGCTATTGCGACATCGGTTTGGGGTTCATTAACCCGCTGGTTTGCAGATATTGCAACAGGATCACCGCTTTACCATCGCGGATCTCGCCGCTTTTCACCATCTCAACGGCCTGAGCGAAAGGCATTTCCAGCACTTCAATATCTTCATCCTCCACGCCGCCACCGCGATGCGTGCGCTGGGCATCGGTGTACTCCGCAATGAAGAAATGGACCAGCTCGGTCACGCCGCCAGGTGACATGAAAAGCTCAAAGACTTTTTGCACCGCGCCCACTTCAAAACCGGTCTCCTCGACGGCCTCCTTGCGGATGCAGACTTCCGGCTCATCGTCATCAAGCAGGCCGGCGCAGGTTTCAATCAGACGCCCGTCCGCGTTGCCGTTGACCCAGGTCGCGACCCGAAACTGGCGAATCAGCACCACGCTTTGCTTTTCACGGTTATACAGCAGAATGGTTGCGCCATTGCCCCGGTCGTAGACTTCGCGTTTGTGGCGAATCACGTCACCGTTCTTACGGGTTAAATCGTAAGTGATATTCCGCAGGACAAAGTAATTTTCAGAGAGGATTTTGTCTTTGATAACGGTAATGTTCAGGGACATACGGGCTCCACGGCAAAATGAGTCTGTTTATACTACGCCGTGAAGCCCGCTTTGTCGCCCGTCGGTTAAGACGGCGCGTCTCTTCTCGTCAGATTTCATGTTAATCCCCAAAGCGGCTTTTGGATCAATAACCTTATTTTTAGTATGAATAAGCTATTTGCTCACTACCGCGTTATCAGGCAATGTACAACTGCCCGTAACCTGTGGCAGAGCCATTTTATTCAGAGATCCGTTCCGTGACCGTTAAACGCCCCGTTTCCGGAAGCCTTGCCTGGGCTTTCTTTTCGATCATTGCCCTGTCCGTGCTGACCAGCACCGTCGCGCTGCTGACGCTTGCCAGCAGCCAGCGTGACGCCGAAGCCATTAACATTGCGGGTTCGCTGCGCATGCAGAGCTACCGCCTCGGCTACGAGATGCAGCGCAACAGCCCCTCCCTTAAGGCGCATCTTGAGAACTGGCAGCAGACGTTAAGCGCGCCTTCCCTGGAGAAGCTGAACCGCTGGTACGTCCCGGAAAACGTCAAGGCGCGCTATCAGCAGCTTCATGTGGCCTGGCGGGAAATAGATAAGCACATCGCCCGCGGCGACAGCGCATGGTATGACGCTAACATTGAGGATTTTGTCGGCCGCATTGATGCCTTTGTTCTCGCCCTCCAGCACTACACCGAAAATAAAATCCAGACGGTGACCCTTCTCTCTCTGGCTGGCGCGCTCGGGATCCTGCTGCTGACGCTGTTTACCCTGCGGCGCATCCGCCGCCAGGTGGTGTTGCCACTGAACAACCTGGTAGCCGCCAGTGAACGGATTGAGCGAGGGGAATTTACCACCCCGGCGCCGGACACCGCGCTGCCCAACGAGCTGGGCCAGCTTTCCCGCGCCTTCAACCATATGTCGGGCGAGCTACATACTCTCTATCGGTCGCTCGAAGCCTCCGTCGCGGAAAAGACGCGGCATTTGCATGAAGCCCACCAGCAGCTCGACATGCTGTTCAAATGCTCTCAGGCGCTGAATACCGGACAGATTGACAGCCTGTGCTTCCGGCATATTTTACAGATTGTCCATGAATACACGCAGATGAATTACCTGGAGCTACGCACCAGCGACGACTGGCGGCTGTGTGAAGGGACAGAGGTGAGCGGCATTTCTCTGCAAACCCTGCCGGTGCTGATGCAGGACACCCTTTACGGCGAGCTGCGCTGGCAAAGCGAGACGGGCAGCGTTCCTCTTCCGCTGATGAGAAGTGTCGCGACCATGCTCGGGCGCGGGCTGTACTTTAACCAGGCGCAGAAACACTACCAGCAGCTGCTGCTGATGGAGGAGCGCGCCACCATCGCCCGCGAGCTGCATGACTCGCTGGCGCAGGTACTCTCCTATCTGCGGATCCAGCTCACGCTGCTTAAACACGCCGTGCCGGCGGAAAATGCCCCCGCGCAGACCATCATCACCGACTTCTCCCGCGAACTGAACAACGCCTGGCAGCAGCTGCGCGAGCTGCTGACCACCTTCCGCCTGACGCTAAACCATGCGAATTTACCCGCGGCGCTTCAGGAGTCCCTCGATGCCCTGCAGAGCCAAACGCAGGCGAAGCTGTACCTCGACTGCCGCCTCTCCTCGCTGGCGCTTGACGCGCAGAAGCAGGTGCATTTGCTGCAGATCGTGCGGGAGGCCGTCCTGAATGCGATTAAGCACGCGCAGGCCAGCGAGATCACCGTCAGCTGCGTAACCGCCGTGGACGGCACGCACAACGTCAGCATTCGTGACAACGGCATCGGAATTGGCGAGGCCAGCGAACCGCCGGGACACTACGGGCTGAACATTATGCGAGAACGCGCGCAACGGCTCGGCGGAATGCTGCACTTCTCGCAGCCGCAAAACGGCGGCACGCAGGTCAGCGTGACGTTCCCCGCACCCGCGCCGTTAACAGGTAAATAACGGTAAAGGGGGAAGCGCCGGGAAAAGCGCATGATAATTTACATTATCTCCTTTATTTCTCCACGTTTGGCCTGGGCCTTGCCGCTAAAGTGATGCGGGCAATAAACAATAATGACGTGCAGCAAAACGAGGTCACTTTTCCATGGCGAATTTTTTCATCGATCGCCCCATTTTTGCCTGGGTGCTTGCCATCCTGTTGTGTCTGACAGGCGTCCTGGCGATTACTTCTCTTCCCGTTGAGCAATATCCCGATCTGGCACCGCCTAACGTGCGTGTCACCGCCAACTATCCCGGCGCTTCCGCACAAACGCTGGAAAACACCGTGACGCAGGTTATCGAGCAGAACATGACGGGTCTGGATAATCTGATGTACATGTCCTCCCAAAGCAGCGCCACGGGACAGGCCACGGTCACCCTGAGCTTTGAGGCGGGCACCGACCCGGACGAAGCGGTGCAGCAGGTACAAAACCAGCTGCAGTCGGCCATGCGTAAGCTGCCCCAGGCGGTGCAAAACCAGGGGGTTACCGTGCGTAAAACCGGTGATACCAACATTCTGACTATCGCGTTTGTCTCCACCGATGGCTCAATGGATAAACAGGACATTGCGGACTACGTCGCCAGTAATATTCAGGACCCGCTCAGCCGTATTAACGGCGTAGGGGATATCGACGCCTACGGTTCACAGTACTCAATGCGTATCTGGCTCGATCCTAACAAGCTGAACAGCTATCAGATGACCGCAACCGACGTGACGGACGCCATCAAAGCCCAGAACGCCCAAATTGCCGTGGGGCAGCTGGGAGGCACGCCTTCGGTTGATAAACAGGCCCTGAATGCCACCATCAATTCACAATCCCTGCTTCAGACGCCGGACCAGTTCCGCAACATCACCCTTCGCGTGAATCAGGACGGTTCAGAGGTGCGCCTGGGCGATGTCGCTAAGGTGGAAATGGGTGCGGAGAAATACGATTACCTGAGCCGCTTTAACGGCAATCCGGCCTCCGGTCTTGGGATCAAGCTGGCCTCCGGCGCGAACGAAATGGCGACGGCGAAGCTGGTGCTGGACCGTCTGGATGAGCTGTCGCAGTATTTCCCGCACGGGCTGGAGTACAAAGTCGCCTATGAAACCACCTCCTTCGTTAAAGCCTCGATTGAGGATGTGGTGAAAACCCTGCTGGAAGCGATTGCGCTGGTGTTCCTGGTCATGTACCTGTTCCTGCAAAACTTCCGCGCCACGCTGATCCCCACCATTGCCGTCCCGGTAGTGCTGCTGGGTACTTTTGCGGTGCTCTACGCGTTCGGCTACAGCATCAACACCCTGACGATGTTTGCCATGGTGCTGGCGATTGGCCTGCTGGTGGACGATGCCATCGTGGTCGTGGAAAACGTCGAGCGCATCATGAGCGAAGAGGGGCTTTCCCCGCGTCAGGCCACACGCAAATCCATGGGGCAAATTCAGGGGGCGTTAGTCGGTATCGCGATGGTGCTGTCGGCGGTCTTTATCCCGATGGCCTTCTTTGGCGGTACAACCGGGGCGATTTACCGTCAGTTCTCAATTACCATCGTCTCGGCGATGGTGCTCTCCGTGCTGGTGGCGCTGATCCTCACCCCCGCGCTCTGTGCCACCCTCCTTAAGCCGCTGCACAAAGGGGAACATCACGGACAGAAAGGGTTCTTCGGCTGGTTTAACCGTATGTTCAACCGCAATGCCGAGCGGTATGAATCTGCCGTCGGTAAAGTGCTGCACCGCAGCCTGCGCTGGATGATGATTTACGTTGTGCTGCTGGGCGGCATGGTGTGGCTGTTTCTGCATCTTCCCACCTCGTTCCTGCCTCAGGAGGACCGGGGGATGTTCATCACCTCGGTGCAGCTCCCGAGCGGCTCAACGCAACAGCAGACGTTGAAGGTGGTTCAGAACGTTGAGCAGTACTTCTTCACCAAAGAGAAAGATAACGTTGTCTCGGTCTTCTCTACCGTCGGCTCCGGCCCGGGCGGGAATGGGCAGAACGTCGCCCGCATGTTTGTCCGCCTGAAAGACTGGGACGAACGCGACGCCAGAACGGGAACCTCGTTCGCCATCATTGAACGGGCAACCAAAGCTTTTGCGGGCATTAAAGAGGCACGCGTTTTTGCCAGCAGTCCGCCCGCGATCAGCGGCCTGGGCAGTTCCGCCGGGTTTGATATGGAGCTGCAGGATCACGCCGGCGCGGGCCACTCGGCGCTGATGGCTGCGCGCGACAAGCTGTTAGAACTTGCAGGGAAAGATCCCGGCCTGACCCGCGTTCGTCACAACGGTCTTGACGACAGCCCGCAGCTTCAGGTGGATATAGACCAGCGTAAGGCGCAGGCGCTGGGCGTCTCGATCGACGATATCAACGACACCCTGCAAACCGCGTGGGGCTCAAGCTACGTAAATGACTTTATGGATCGCGGCCGCGTGAAAAAAGTGTATGTCCAGGCAGCCGCGCCTTTCCGCATGTTGCCGGATGACATTAACCGCTGGTTTGTACGTAATAATTCTGGCGGGATGGTACCCTTCTCCGCCTTTGCCACGTCGCGCTGGGAGAGCGGTTCGCCGCGCCTGGAGCGCTACAACGGCTATTCGGCAGTTGAAATCGTCGGGGAAGCCGCGCCGGGCGTCAGCACCGGTACCGCCATGGACACCATGGAAAAACTGGTGCAGCAGCTGCCCGCTGGTTTTGGTCTGGAATGGACGGCCATGTCTTACCAGGAGCGCCTCTCCGGGGCACAGGCGCCCGCGCTTTATGCGCTTTCTCTGCTGGTGGTCTTCCTCTGCCTTGCCGCGCTGTATGAGAGCTGGTCGGTTCCGTTCTCGGTCATGCTGGTGGTGCCGCTTGGGGTTATCGGTGCACTGCTGGCGACCTGGATGCGCGGCCTGGAGAACGACGTTTACTTCCAGGTGGGGCTACTCACGGTGATCGGCTTATCGGCGAAAAACGCCATTCTGATCGTAGAATTTGCCAACGAGATGAATGCTAAAGGCCACGAGCTGATGGCCGCCACGCTGCACGCCTGCCGTCAGCGCTTGCGTCCGATCCTGATGACCTCGCTGGCGTTTATTTTTGGCGTACTGCCGATGGCAACCAGCACGGGTGCAGGCTCAAGCAGCCAGCATGCGGTGGGTACCGGCGTCATGGGGGGGATGATTTCGGCCACCATCCTGGCGATTTATTTTGTTCCGCTGTTCTTTGTGCTGGTGCGTCGTCGCTTCCCGCTCCGGGAGCGACAGGAATAACCCGCAGCCATAAAAAAGGCGGCTTTATCGGCCGCCTTTTTATTGTGTGATTAATTCACACTATGGTTATTTTACTTATTTTAGTGCTCTTGCAATTCTTACTGAATGTCATTTACGAAGCATGCCTTCGATAAAATCTTTCCAGTTCCCCAGTTCACGTTCAATCATAACAACCTCTCTTATTATTATGCGCATTCTACGAAAACGTATCATCATTGTGAAGACTATTTAACCAATCGCTGCGATTGTACCCCGCCACTGCCGGGGATTTATGATAAATATGAACGGAGAACCTTAAATTTTGTGTGATGGGCAGCAATATTTTGAAATAACCCTACGAACGGGTGAGTTCTATTTTACTCGCTGAGTTTATGGGGAATTTAAACCCTATGGACATCTATGCTTAAAGGGTGAAAGAATATTCAGCGTACAAGTGTGAGTTGAATTAAGATGAAGCGTAAATCCAGACAATTCCTGAATGTGTTATATTCCACTTAAGGATATATCTTCGAATTTATTGAACATTTAATCGCCATAAGAGCAAAAGGATTCAACATGGTTGTGATGTACGGCATTAAAAATTGCGACACCATCAAAAAAGCGCGCCGCTGGCTGGAAGCAAACCACGTGGAGTACCGCTTCCACGATTACCGTGCCGACGGGCTTGATGCACAATTTCTGCATACCGCCATTAACGAACTGGGATGGGAAGCGCTGCTGAACACCCGCGGCACCACCTGGCGTAAGCTGGACGAATCCGTGCGCGCCAGCATCGTTGATGCCGACAGCGCGGCAAAGCTGATGCTCGATATGCCAGCAATTATCAAACGCCCATTGCTCTGCAAGCCAGGTCAGCCTATGCTGCTGGGTTTCAGTGAAACCCTTTATTCTGACTTTTTCGTTGAGGTGTAGTGTATGTCATGCCCGGTCATTGAGCTGACTCAACAGCTTATTCGCCGTCCTTCCCTTAGCCCGGACGACGCAGGTTGTCAGGCATTAATGATTGAGCGCCTGCGTGCCATCGGTTTTACCGTTGAGCGCATGGATTTTGGCGATACCCAGAACTTCTGGGCGTGGCGTGGCCAGGGCGAAACGCTGGCCTTTGCCGGGCACACTGACGTCGTTCCCGCGGGTGACGCAGATCGCTGGATTAACCCGCCGTTTGAGCCAACCATCCGCGATGGCATGCTCTTCGGTCGCGGTGCGGCGGACATGAAAGGCTCGCTGGCGGCGATGGTGGTGGCGGCAGAGCGCTTTGTGGCTCAGCATCCGAACCACAAAAACCGTCTCGCGTTTTTGATCACCTCCGATGAAGAAGCCAGCGCCCATAACGGTACCGTAAAGGTCGTTGAGGCGCTGATGGCGCGTAACGAGCGTCTCGACTACTGTCTGGTCGGCGAGCCATCCAGTACCGAAGTGGTGGGTGATGTCGTCAAAAACGGTCGCCGCGGCTCGCTGACCTGTAACCTGACCATTCACGGCGTTCAGGGGCACGTGGCTTATCCACATCTGGCCGATAACCCGGTCCACCGCGCCGCGCCAATGCTGAACGAACTGGTGGGCATCGAGTGGGATAAAGGCAACGAGTTCTTCCCGCCGACCAGCATGCAGATTGCTAACGTTAAGGCCGGGACCGGCAGCAACAACGTGATCCCGGGGGACTTCTTCGTCCAGTTCAACTTCCGCTTCAGCACCGAACTGACCGACGAGACGATCAAAGCCCGCGTTGTCGCTCTGCTGGAAAAATACAACCTGCGCTACACCGTCGACTGGTGGCTTTCCGGCCAGCCGTTCCTGACGCAGCGCGGCAAGCTGGTGGATGCGGTAGTGAACGCCATCGAGCACTATAATGAAATTAAGCCGCAGCTGCTGACGACGGGCGGCACCTCAGACGGACGCTTTATCGCCCGCATGGGTGCACAGGTTGTCGAACTGGGTCCGGTTAACGCGACGATTCACAAAATCAACGAGTGTGTGAACGCTGCCGATTTACAACTGCTGGCCCGCATGTATCAACGTATTATGGAGCAACTCGTCGCCTGACGAACGCTCAGAGAGGAATAGCGAATGGATTGGCTTGCAAAGTACTGGTGGATTCTGGTTCTGGTGTTTCTGGTAGGCGTACTGCTTAACGTGATTAAAGACCTTAAGCGCGTTGACCACAAAAAATTTCTCGCCAACAAACCGGATCTTCCGCCGCACCGGGATTTTAACGACAAGTGGGACGATGACGACGACTGGCCGAAGAAAGACCAGAAGAAGTAATCCCCTCACCCCCGGCCCCTCTCCCCAGAGGGGCGAGGGGGGCCATGTTCCCTCTCCCCTTAGGGGAGAGGGTTAGGGTAAGGGGATAAATGTTTATATAAATTCAACAATATCATCATCATTCGGCTTGCCGCCGCTGAGCGCTTCATCAAAATAGTGTTTCGGCACGGTATAACGCAGATGGTCGAGCGCAAACTGCATACTGCGGTCGTCAATCGCGTGGCCCAGACCGTCAACAATATCCAGCGTCACATCCCCGCCTTCGCGCACCAGCGCTTCCTGGGCTGCCACCGCATGCGAAAGCTCAATCACCCGGTCTTCGCCGCCGTGAATAAGATGGATAGTGGTCTGCGTGGTCGCGCTGGTCGGTAGCGTCGCGTAGCGCCCGTTAAACGCGATCACGCGTGAAGCCAGACCGGGCTGCGCTTTTACGCTTTCCAGCGACATGATTGACCCCTGAGAGAAACCAATCAGCGCCGTTGCGTCAGCGCCTACGCCGCTCTGCTGCTGCCAGTAGCGTACGATGTCGATAAACGTGGGCATAATGGCATCAATGCGTGCCTGACGGTTCTCTTCCGTCACGCCCTGAACCGGGAACCACTGCCGTCCGTTCGGGCCGCACGGCTCCACGCCGCCGATGCTGACAATTAGCGCTTCCGGGAAAACGGGGGCAAACCAGCGGCCAATCTGCCCCATGTTAACGGCATTATCGCCCACACCATGAAACAGGAGCAGTAACTGTTTAGCCGGTTTGTCAGGGCTTTGAACAACAAAATGGTCGTGTTTCATGGCGGTCTCCTTAATTGATGAGCAGGATTTTACGCCTCTGCGGGGTAATGACCATGCCACTTTACTGAAGAAGTCATTGAAAAAATTGCCATTGCAAAATGTCTGCTTTCAACCGCTGGCAGCGGGAATAGTCAAGACTCTCAAGCGCTTGCGCAGCTTCACTCCGCAGCTTAGCCAGCAACGCTTTTCGCCCCGTCTCGTCCGTCTTTCCCTCGATTTTCCCGCGCAGAGCCGGGAGCGGCATGTCTGTGGTTAACACCAGCCGCGTCAGCGCGGCAACCGAGGTTGAAAACGCCCGGTGCGCAAAGGCAAACCCCGCCAGCTCCAGCCAATCGTCACTATTAAGGGTAGCTTCCCAGGCATCGCTTACCGGGATCTTTTCGCCGTTCCGGGCCGACAGGACGCGCATATCGCGACACAAGCGCTGATGTTCCTGAGCGCACAGCCGGTGCCCGGCCTCGCTCTGCGGCAGTATGGCCATCGCCGTGTAGCACCCGCTGCTGGCTTCCCGATGGCTGCCCATTCGCACCAGCACAAAGCCGCACTGCTGCCAGAAACGCCACAGCTCGTCGGTATAGCCAAAACTGACCGAGAGATAATCTTCACCGCTGGCGCTGCGAATAAGCCGCTCGCCAATGCCTTCCCGTTGACGGTGGGGATGTACCGCAATGCGGCTAATCCGTCGCCCCTTCAGCGTCGCCGCGAGTGGCGATCCGCCGTGCGCCGCCAGCGACTGCGCCACAAGGTTCCCGCGTGGACGACGAAAGCCCGCCCACACCGCGCGGCTCAGCTCAGGAGGCAATCCCCCCTCTTCCACCAGCCAGAGCGCGCCAGCGATATCCACACCCGCGTGTGCAACCGCAAAGTGCTGGCCGGGTGCGTCCATCATCCGACGTAAATCGAGCGGAGACGTCCGGTAGTGCGCGGCACACAGCAGTTCATACACGCTTGCCACGCGTGCCGGGTCGCTCTCCCACATCCGCGGCTCCAGCGTTCGTAAACGCACGTCACCTTCCGGCTTGCGGTCAATAAGTGCATCGTCAAACAGCAGCGTATTCCCCACTATCCGCTCAAGCGGACACCCGGCTGCCCAGCGAATGGGGGTGGATAAGGTATAGCGCCGCAGCCCGCTGAACCGGGCGCAGAACTTGAGCAGAAACCCCCTGCCCGTGCCTTCATAACCCTGGACCGTGGTGGTCAGCAGTACGCGGGGAAAACGCGCCACCAGCTTGTCCAGCAGCGGGCCAGGGATGGCGGCGGCTTCATCAACAATCAGCCAGTCGGCTTCTGTCGCGGAGGCCAGCAGCGCATCCGGGGCCATAAAGTGAAAACGCTCGCCGGCGAAGCGCGCAATAACATCCGTTGCCCCTTTTGCCGGTGCCGTCACCACTGCATTTCCGTGGATGCCGTTGAGCAGCATCCCCGCCAGGGCTGACTTTCCGCGTCCGCGCGGTGCCGTCACGGCAGCGACGCCCGAAGGCATGGCCAGAAGCGCGTCGAGGATCTCCGCCTGCTCGCGCTGCGGCTCGCCGCTGGCAGGCTGCCAGGCGGGAAGATCCGGCGCAGCGGGAAGAGAGAGAGGACGATGCTGTTGCCAGACGATGGCATCCGCATCGGCGGCAAGCGTCCGGCAAAAATGGTGAACGAAATGCGGGGTGGCGATTGGCTCCGCGCTGTCGCTCCAGCGTACGGAATCGCCGTCGGGCCTGTCGGCCCACTCTGAGAGCGGGGGCACCAGCAGCACCAGCAGGCTACCGGCGCGCAGCGTCCCGCTGAGCGCGGCAAAGGCTGAAACGTCAAACCCGGCACGCGCGTCAAAAACGGCGTGAAGGTATTCGCGTCCCAGCAGTCCGCTAACGGCTTTAGAGGGATTGTCATCCAGCCACAGCCAGTCTCCCGGCAAGGCATCACGCAGGCCAGCCGCCTGGCTGAACGTCCACTGTTCATCACCCGTGAGCACCACCAGACGGCGGTGCCCGGTACGCTCAAGCTCGCGCGTCAGATGTTCAAACGACACCATCACATGGCTTTGCCGAAGGTATTACACTGGGCCGGATCGCCGCTGTCAAAGCCGCGCTTGAACCAGCTGTAGCGCTGCTGCGACGTACCGTGAGTGAAGCTGTCCGGCACGACATGACCCTGGCTCTGCTGCTGTAAACGGTCGTCGCCGATAGCCTCAGCCGCATTTAATGCCTCTTCTAGATCGCCGGATTCCAGCACGCCCTGCTGCTGCATGCTGTGGCCCCAGACGCCCGCAAAACAGTCCGCCTGCAGTTCCATTTTGACGGAAAGGCGGTTCACTTCAGCCTGAGACGCATTCTGCTGAAGCTGGCGCACTTTGGGCTCAATCCCCAGCAGCTTTTGCACGTGATGGCCGACTTCATGCGCGATAACGTAGCCCTGGGCAAAATCACCGTCAGCGCCAAGCTTGCGTTTCATGTCATCGTAAAAAGAGAGATCGATATAAACGGTGCCGTCTGCCGGGCAGTAGAACGGCCCCATCACAGATTGCCCGGTACCGCATCCGGTGCGGGTTGCGCCCCGGTACATCACCAGCTTCGGCTGCTGATAGGTGCGCCCCATCTTCTCAAACTGCTGACTCCATGTGTCTTCAGTTGTGGCGAGAATAACGGAGGTAAATTTGGCCGCTTCATCTTCATTCGGGCTGATGGAGCGCGGAGATTGTTGCTGCTGTTGCAGCGGTTGACCGGTCATCAGACCGGTGAGATCGACGCCGTAATAGCCCGCGACCAGCACCACAATCAGCAGGATGATACCGCCCTTGCCGCTGGGTAAGCGGAAGCCGGGCCCGCCCATTGAAGGACCGCCGCCGCCATCACCGCGTCTGTCTTCTACATTGTCACTTTCACGACGCCCTTGCCAGCGCATAACCACCTCGAACTATTCCATTAATAATAGCTATGATCGTAGGCGGTTAACGGCAAGATTACCATAGGAAACAAAGGTAAGACGCCAAAGGATGCGAACATCCTTTGGCAACAGAGGGACTTAGTCGAGCTTAACGCCTAAACGGTGAGCAACCGCTTCGTACGCTTCAATCAGGCCACCCAGGCTCTGACGGAAACGGTCTTTGTCCATTTTATCCAGGGTTTCTTTATCCCACAGGCGGCTGCCGTCCGGGGAGAACTCATCACCCAGCACCACTTCACCTTTGAACAGACCAAACTCCAGCTTGAAGTCGACGAGGATCAGGCCCGCGTCATCAAACAGCTTTTTCAGCACGTCGTTGGCTTTGTAGGTCAGTTCCTGCATGCGCGCCAGGTTCTCTTTGCTCACCCAGCCGAAGGTTTCGCAGTAGGATTCGTTGACCATCGGATCGTGCATGGCATCGTTTTTCAGGAACAGGTCGAACAGCGGTGGATTCAGTTCGATACCTTCTTCAATGCCCAGACGCTTCACCAGGGAGCCTGCCGCACGGTTACGAATCACGCACTCAACCGGAACCATATCCAGTTTTTTCACCAGACATTCCGTATCGGACAGCAACGCTTCCATCTGGGTTGGGATACCCGCTTCGGCCAGTTTGGTCATAATGAAGTGGTTGAACTTGTTGTTCACCATGCCTTTACGATCGAACTGCTCAATGCGTGCGCCATCCCCTGCTGACGTATCATTGCGGAACTCGAGCACCAACAGATCCGGGTTCTCCGTGCTGTATACGGTCTTCGCTTTGCCACGATACAACTCAGCTTGCTTCTGCATCTTCATTACTCCTGGTGTGATAATTTGTGTTCAAAACCGGGTATATTATGCCACGCACACGTTTGCGTAGCACGAAAATAAAAAGGGCGGGATTAACCCGCCCTCGTATTTATTTGCTGAATGCAGCCTGGAACACAGCAACCAGCGCATCGTTCTGCGCCTGGGTCAGCGTGTGACCTTTTGGATCGATAAACTGCAGACTGCTGCGGTTATCAAGGTCGCCTACCTGAATCTTGTAGTCACCGGAAGCAAGCTGAGGATCTTTGGCGCCCAGCTCCTGCCACGCGCTGTCGGACAGCGGCTTATAGGTCGCCGTCATGCTACCGGTTGAACGGGTGCTGTCGGTCACTTTCATGCCCACTTTTTCCAACGTCGCCGGCAGACGCTGCCAGGTCTGGTTAAACGGTGCACGCACCACCAGCATTGGCAGGCCGGTATCATCCGCGCCGCTCTGAACGTCGTAAGTGACGCCGTTACGGTTCTGCGCGGCGTTGGCGGCATCGGTAGCGGTCTTATCCAGACCTGCGGCAATCACGTTCAGCATTTCAGTGCTGTAACGCTGCATAGAGGCGGCATCCGCAACCGGTTTACCCGCCTGCTCCAGGTTCAACAGCTTAACGTTAACAGCCTGCTGGTAACCCTGTGGTTTCACGGAGACCTGATAGCGTCCACGGTACTGCTGATCTTCATCAAGACGGTTCCACTCGATCCAGTCGGTGGTTAACGTCTGGCTGGCGTCATCACGTTTATCAATGGTGTAGTTCTTCGCCTGAATAACGCTGACCACCTGTGGCCACAGATTGCTTCCGCGCGCGCTTTCAACCAGCAGAGAGGCCGTATCACCGGTAAACTGGGTACGCGCACCGCTCACCAGCGCCAGAGGCTGAGCTGGCGGACGAATATCAAGCGCTTTACCGACCAGACCACTGCCGTTGGTCACGGGGATATTATAATCGCCGTTTTGAATCGGCAGGATCATACCAGCCGGTGCATGAAGTTCAGCAAGCGGGGTCGCATCCAGATAGGATTCATCACCGCTCACCTGGCGCTTGTAGCGCGAGTCTGAACTACAGGCAGCGAGCAGCATAACAAGCGAAACACTCGCAACCTTCGCCAGGCGCGACTTCTGTACTGAATAAGCCATCAAATCTCCCTAAACTTTACAGCAAACCGGCATGCTTCAGCGCTGCCCTGACGATATCGCGACCTTGGTCGGTAATCGGTGTCATAGGCAAACGCAGCGTATCGGATGCTACAAGCCCCAACTCCTTACACGCCCATTTCACTGGGATCGGATTGGGTTCGACAAATAATTTATTGTGCAGCGGCATCAGACGCTGATTAATGACGCGCGCTTCATCATAGTGACCGGCTGCGGCCAGTTTGCACATTTCAGCCATATCGCGCGCCGCAACGTTTGCCGTTACGGAGATCACGCCATGGCCACCGAGCTGCATAAAGTCCAGCGAGGTCGCATCATCACCACTCAACAGGATAAAGTCGTCTGAAACCAGCTCTTTGATCTGATGAACGCGGCTTAAGTTCCCTGTCGCCTCTTTAATACCGATAATATTTTTTACTTCCGAGAGACGACCAACGGTTTCCGGCAGCATATCGCAACCGGTACGGGACGGCACATTATACAGAATTTGTGGCAAGTCAGTATGTTCAGCGATGGCTTTGAAGTGCTGGAACAAACCTTCCTGAGTAGGACGGTTGTAGTAAGGGGTTACCGTCAGACAGCCCACGATGCCGCTGTCGTTAAAACGTTTGGTCAGGCTGATCGCTTCTGCGGTTGCATTAGCGCCTGTCCCCGCAATGACCGGAATACGTCCGTCAGCCAGTTCCAGGGTCAGCATAACCACATCGCCGTGCTCTTCGTGGCTCAGCGTTGCAGATTCACCGGTAGTCCCTACCGAAACGATCGCCGAGGTTCCATTGGCGACATGGTAATCAATCAGCTTCTTCATGCTGGACCGGCAGACATTACCTTTTTCATCCATCGGTGTAACAAGCGCGACAATACTTCCCGTGAACATGAGCCATCCTCTGTGCGAACAAGAGTCTCAATGGTACGTTTGGAACTGTAATAAAAGCAAGCGACCTGAGGCCCTCTGGCGGTTGTATGCACGTTTTTTTTATGCTTTCCTTAGGAAGACTTAACCATGCAAAGGAAGAACAGGTTTGACAACCTCATCACAACATTACCTGGTTATCACTGCGCTGGGTGCCGACAGGCCGGGTATCGTGAACACCATCACCCGTCACGTGAGCAGCTGCGGCTGTAATATCGAAGACAGCCGCCTTGCGATGCTCGGCGAAGAGTTCACGTTTATCATGCTGCTGTCCGGAACATGGAATGCCATTACCCTTATTGAATCCACCCTGCCGCTGAAAGGCGCGGAGTTGGATTTGCTGATCGTCATGAAGCGCACTACCGCGCGCCCGCGTCCGGCCATGCCTGCGACCGTCTGGGTGCAGGTTGAAGTCCCTGATTCTCCACATCTGATTGAGCGCTTTACCGCGCTGTTCGACAGCCATCAGATGAACATTGCCGAGCTCGTCTCCCGCACGCAGCCGGGCGACGAGAGCGCCGTTCCCACGCTGTTTATTCAAATTACCGCTCACAGCCCTGCCTCACAGGATGCGTCAAATATCGAGCAAGCGTTCAAAGCCCTCTGTACAGAATTAAACGCGCAGGGCAGTATAAGCGTCGTCAATTATTCGCAGCACGAACAGGATGGAGTTGAGTAATGAATCCACTGAAAGCCGGTGACATCGCACCGAAATTTAGCTTACCGGATCAAGACGGCGAGCAAGTAAATTTGACCGACTTCCAGGGACAGCGTGTTCTGGTCTATTTCTACCCGAAAGCCATGACCCCCGGCTGCACCGTACAGGCCTGCGGCTTACGCGACAACATGGACGAGTTGAAGAAAGTCGGCGTGGAAGTGCTGGGAATCAGCACGGATAAACCAGAAAAGCTGTCACGATTTGCGGAAAAGGAGCTGCTGAACTTCACGCTGCTTTCCGACGAAGACCACCAGGTATGCGAGCAGTTCGGCGTCTGGGGTGAAAAGACCTTTATGGGTAAAACCTACGACGGCATTCACCGCATCAGCTTCCTGATTGACGCTGACGGTAAAGTTGAACATGTATTTGACGACTTCAAAACCAGCAACCACCACGACGTGGTGTTGAACTGGCTGAAAGCAAGCGCCTGATAAACAGCAAAACGGCAACTCAGGTTGTAATGCCAGTCAGTTAAGCAACTGACTGGCTTTTTTTCGGGGCTGTGGGGTATCTCCAGGGCCTTTCCTTTACCACCCTCGGGAAGGCCCTTTCCCTTCTTGTCGGCAACTTTACCAGTTGCGCCATGCTTTCAAGATCACGCATCAGCTCCGGGATACGCCCTGGTGAAGCGCCCTGCAGCGTCATCAGCATTCTCATGACCATGCCGCATGATTCTGAGAAGCTCAGCTGATTCGGCCAGTATCCTTTCAGATGGCCCGCCATTTTAATCATCTGATATCGCACCAGATTATACGCCAGTAACACGCCCCATAACTCCTGCTCCACAAGCTCCGGCTTTTTACTTCTCAGCGTCAGCCTGCTCAGTTGCATCGTTTGTTTTATCTCCCTGTACCCCAGCTCTATTTCCCAGCGATGGCTGTACAGGTCTGCCATTTCTCCTCCGGGATAGCGCATGGCGTCCGTCATCGACGTCAGCAGATGGCTGACTTTCCCTTTGCGCGTCACGGTCAGCAGGCGGGCTGTCATCTCATCTCCCAGACCCGGCCATTTTTTTCGTGCCTGTGGGCTGGTTTTCAGCTTCACCAGATAGTCGCCTTTACCCAGCTTTCTGACCTCTTCATACTGTGCTCCCTTTCTGAGAGGGAGCATCCAGTGACGGTGTTCTCCCGCCTGGCTCCACGCATTCAGCAACCCCAGCGAGTAATAGCCTTTATCCATTAACGTCAGGGTGTTATCGCCGGTCTGCTCTATCAGTTGCTCCGCGAGCTCATTTTCACTGTTTTTCATCGTGCCGAAGGCCGCTGCCGTCAACAGATGGCTGGTCAGCTCCATCTGGCAGACCATTTTTACCTGCGGGTAGAGTGCCGGGTTTCCGCCATGCGTCTGGCGGGGAAAGGCGCTGTCGTTTTCCGGCGTGTCCGGTGTTCGCCAGAACACACCATCGATGGCCAGCAGGGTCAGGCCGCACCAGTGCGGATGCGGCGTGGCGTTATGCCAGAGCTGCGCTGTTTGCGTGAACACGCGGCGGACGGCTTCGCTTCCCAGCCGCTGACGGGCCTGGATCACGGCGCTGGGGGCAACGAACGGACGATTGCCGGGTAACATGATATCCAGCCGGTTAACTATCTGATGAAGCGGCTCCTTGCGCTCAAGGGCCATACCGATAATGCACCAGACCATCATTTCCAGAGGAAGGCGCCGTTTGCGTAACGTGACGGTGCCGGATTTTTCAAGGCAGCGGGAAATCAGTTCCGGGTCAAGACAGTCGCCCAGAGAAGTCAGAGGGTTACGCAGAGAATCGTAACGGGATACCAGATCAAGAGCCTGTCCAATGTGCATAAAAAAATCCGGAAACGGGTGAGCATTTCCGGATTCTTACACAGCCACTGGATCGGTCAACCGATCCTTAACTGATCGGCATTACAACTCAGGTTGCCGTTTTGAGTGTTTTCCCCCTCTCCCCGTGGGAGAGGGCCGGGGTGAGGGCATCAGCCCGCACAAAAACTACTTCTCTTCCATCGCCGGCACATCCGGCCACGCATGCACCACCGCTTTAATCAGCGTCGCCAGCGGAATAGCAAAGAACACGCCCCAGAACCCCCACAGCCCGCCGAAAATCACCACGGATAAGATAATCACCAGCGGATGCAGGTTCACCGCCTCGGAGAACAGCACCGGCACCAGCAGGTTACCGTCCAGCGCCTGAATGATGAGGTATACCGCAAAGCAGCTCCAGAACTCCGTGCCCAGGCCAAACTGGAACAGCGCAACGCCCACCACCGGAATGGTCACCACAAACGCGCCGATGTAGGGGATCAAAACCGAAAATCCGACCAGCACCGCCAGCAGCAGCGAGTAGTTCAGGCCAAAGATCAGGAAGCCAATCCAGGTCGCGACCCCGACCACTATCATCTCCAGCACCTTGCCGCGAATGTAGTTGGTGATCTGCTGGTTCATCTCTTCCCAGACCTGCCCGGCCAGACCGCGATTGCGCGGCAGCACGCGGCGGACTGCGTTAAGCATTTGCTCTTTGTCTTTGACCAGGAAGAACACCATTAACGGCACAAGCACAAGGTAAACTGCCAGCGTCAGCAGCCCCACCAGCGAGGCCAGAGAGTATTTCACCACCGAGTCGCCCATCGTCATGATGCGGGCGCGCATGTTTTCGGCCATCGCATCAATAATCCCGGCGTCCATCAGCGCGGGATAACGACGCGGCAGCGTGGCGGCGAAATCAGAGAGTTTATTCAACATGCCGGGCATATCGCGGATCAGGTAGATCCCCTGCTGCCAGGCAACCGGCATCACCACGAATGCCATCAACATAAGAATGCCGACAAACAGCACCAGCACGATACTCGTTGCCCAGCGGCGTGAACAGCCGATATGTTCCAGGCGCGCTGTTGGCCACTCCAGCAGGTACGCCAGCACAATCGCCACCAGCAGGGGGGCGAGAAGACCGCTGAAGAAGAACAGAATACCGAACCCGGCAACCAGAATAACCAGCAAAGCAATGGCTTCCGGGTCACTGAACCGACGCCGATACCACTGCATTAACATTTCGAGCATACAACCCTTCCCTGAATCGATTGGCGGGAGTGAGACGATGAATTGTATCTAATTGTCACAAAAAAGACTTTCGCTTTTTGTATCCCTGTCACAATCCGCAAAAGCCTGATGAATGGGATTTTCTTCATGCGGTAACACGGCTACACTCGCAGGGCAGCAGAGATGAACGATATGCCGGTTCATCGGTCAAATTAGCACCTCCAACATACAGGACAGTGGTTATGTTCAGGCAGTTGAGAAAAACACTGGTTGCAACACTGATTGCCGCAGTGACGGTCGGTCAGGTGTTGCCCGCTTTCGCTGACTCGTCCGATTCATTGCCGGACATGGGCACCACGGCAGGAAGCACGCTCTCTATCGGGCAAGAGATGCAGATGGGTGATTACTATGTGCGCCAGCTGCGCGGTAGCGCCCCGCTGATCAACGACCCTTTGCTGGTGCAGTACATTAACGGGCTGGGGATGCGTCTGGTTTCGCACGCCGACTCGGTAAAAACCCCCTTCCACTTCTATTTAATCAATAACGACGAAATCAACGCCTTCGCCTTCTTTGGCGGTAACGTGGTGCTGCATTCGGCGTTATTCCGTTACTCTGACAACGAAAGCCAGCTGGCCTCGGTGATGGCGCACGAAATTTCGCACGTCACCCAGCGCCACCTGGCGCGTGCGATGGAAGACCAGAAGCGTAACGCCCCGCTCACCTGGGTGGGCGCACTGGGCTCTATTCTGCTTGCGATGGCCAGCCCACAGGCCGGGATGGCGGCCCTGACCGGTACGCTGGCGGGAACGCGCCAGGGGATGATCAGCTTCACCCAGCAAAACGAGCAGGAGGCAGACCGCATCGGCATCCAGGTTTTACAGCGCTCCGGCTTTGACCCGCAGGCGATGCCGAGCTTCCTGGAAAAACTGCTCGACCAGGCGCGTTATTCATCCCGTCCACCGGAAATTTTGCTTACCCACCCGTTACCGGAAAGCCGTTTATCGGATGCGCGCAACCGTGCCAACCAGATGCGCCCGGTGGTCGTGCAGTCGTCGCAGGACTTCTACATGGCTAAGGTAAGAACGCTCGGCATGTACAACTCCGGGCGTAACCAGCTCACCAGCGATCTGCTGGATACCCTGGCGAAAGGCAACGTGCGGGAAAAAAATGCCGCGCAGTATGGTCAGGCGCTGCAGGCGATGGAAGCCAGCAAATATGACGAGGCGCGTAAAGCGCTGCAGCCGCTGCTGGCAGCCGACCCCAATAACCCGTGGTATCTCGATCTCTCGACGGATATCGATCTGGGACAGAAGAAAGCCACCGATGCGATTAACCGCCTGAAAGGGGCGAAAGACGTACGGACCAACCCGGTGCTGCAGCTTAACCTGGCGAACGCTTACTTACAGGGCGGTCAGCCTGCGCAGGCCGTGACCATTCTGAACCGCTATACCTTTAACAATAAAGACGACCAGAACGGCTGGGAGCTGCTCGCCCAAGCCCAGGGTCAGTTGGGTAACCGCGATCAGGAGCTGGCGGCGCGTGCTGAAGGGCTGGCCCTGGCGGGTCGCCTCGATCAGGCGATTTCCCTGCTCAGCAGCGCCAGCTCGCAGGTGAAGCTCGGCAGCCTGCAGCAGGCCCGCTACGACGCGCGCATCGACCAGCTGCGCGGCCTGCAACAGCGCTTTAAGCCGTACGAGAAGATGTAATAAAGGAGAAGTCATGACAGACGCGGTAAAAATTTACCATAACCCTCGCTGCTCCAAGAGCCGCGACACGCTCAGCCTGCTGAAGTCTAACGGCATCGACCCGGAGGTGGTGCTGTATCTGGAGACGCCGCCGGACGCGCAGACAATCCGCGAACTGCTGCACATGCTGGGGATGGGCAGCGCGCGCGAACTGATGCGTCAGAAAGAGGATCTGTATAAATCGCTTAATCTGGATGACAGCCGTCTTACCGAGGCTGAGCAGGTACAGGCGATGGTCGACAATCCAAAGCTGATTGAGCGTCCGATTGTGGTGGCGAACGGCAAGGCGCGCATTGGCCGCCCGCCGGAAGATGTGCTCGACATCCTCTAGTCCTTACGCCGCAGCGCTTCCAGAAACGCCTGCGGCGTACTTTCTCCCAGCTTTTTCTGCGTTTTGCCCCGGTTATAAAACTCGCACAGCGCGATTAATACCTCTCCGGCAGGTTCATCATTCACGCGCGGAATAATATCGCGTAATGGCACTGCCACCTGAAGCGCATTTTGTTTTTGGGGATGCGTTTTTACAGCCACATCTTTTACAGGCTGTGTCGGCTCAAAGCCAAAAGTCTCAATAGATTGTATATCAGCGGGACAGGCCTCCAGCAGCGCCTGCGTCCAGGTAGTAAGCAACCGGGGCGAAAGACCTGCGTAGAGCCGGGCATAGCACCAGCCGCTTACCGGTTCACGCGCCCAGAGCAGATGCTGTTCTCCCCCATCGTCCATATGCAGCGACAAAGGCAGATGATGCAGCATCAGCGTATGCGGCAGGATGCCGGCCTTCAGCGCTTTTTTCCCCTGCAGTGAACTCCCCTTATGTTTCGCGGGTGCCGGTTTGAGATAGCGATTGAGCGTTGCCCTTGAAACGGGGATCCCCAGCACGTCGTTAACCATCTTCAGCAGTTCATCCAGCGGCGCCCCTGAGATATCGCGCAGGGCATTGACCAGCGCAACCTGCTCCTGTCTCAGCGCTTTGTGTATCACTTTTGGCGTGGTGTGATTATCCGAAACCCGATCTCGGTTGCGCCAGCGCCTGACGGTCGTGACCGAGATCCCCAGCTCAACGGCCAGCTCTCTGTCGCTTTTATCTGACTGCTGTAGATAGCGGCGGATACGCGGCGTGGTGGTGGCGTTGGCGTGTAGCTTAATTTCCATCGCAACAACTCCATTAACTAATCATGTGAGATTTATATTACAAAGGCGGTTGCTTTGTGACCGATTTCACCTTTCGCTCGCCGTGCTTCACTGATAATCCACAGACATAACATAAACAACACCCCTCAATCTTGTACGGAGTTCACAATGAACAATGTTCTGGGATTTCTTGAAGCAAAACTGATGCCGCTGGCGGCCAAAACGGCCCAGCAACGTCATCTCGGGGCCATTCGCGGCGCCTACGTGTCATTCATGCCGTTTATCATCGTTGGCTCTATTCTGCTGGTGATCTCGTCGTTCCCGAATCAAGCCTATCAGCAGTTTATGTCTCAGGCCTTTGGTGAGAGCTGGAGCGCCATTATTGAAATCCCGTTCAACGCGGTCTTCTCCACCATGTCGCTGTTTATCAGCTTCCTCGTGGCCTACCGCCTGGCCGAACATTATGGCGAGGACCGCATCTCCTGCGGCATTCTGGCGCTGGTCGCGTTTCTGATCCTGACGCCGTTTATCAAGGTGGCAGTAAACGGCGGTATCACCGTCATTCCGGTGGAGTGGATTGGCAGCAAAGGTCTGTTCGTGGCGATGATCGGTTCCCTGCTGTGGACGGAGCTGTTCTGCTGGCTGAAGCGCAAAAATCTGGTCATAAAAATGCCCGACGGCGTACCGCCTGCGGTGCAGGAGTCGTTCGCGGCGCTGATCCCCGCCCTGCTGGTGATGATTCTGGTGCTGGGTATCCGCATCGTCTTCGAAAACACCCACTACCACACGATTCATCAGTTTATTTATGAAGTCGTTACCACGCCGGTACGCCACTACGGCACCTCATACTTTGGCGCGCTGATGACCGTCTTCAGCATCACCATTCTGTGGTCCGTGGGCATTAACTCCGGCTCGATGATAAACGGCATTATTCGCCCGCTGTGGATGGAGAACCAGACCGACAACATCACTGCCATTCAGGCCGGGGCAACGCCGCCGCACATCATCACCGAGCAGTTTTTTGACATGATCTGGATGGGCGGCGCGGGTGCCACGCTGTCGCTGGTGATAGCGATGCTGATTTTCGCCCGCAGCAAAAACATGCGCGAAGTGGCGCGCCTCGGCGCCGGGGCTTCGGTGTTTAACATCAACGAACCGATTCTGTTTGGCCTGCCGGTGATCATGAACCCGATCATGCTCATCCCGTTCAACCTGGTACCGCTGGTGCTGGTTACCGTGCAGTATGCGGCGATGAAGGTTGGCGCGGTCGCCGTCACCACCGGGGTGTTTATTCCCTGGACGCTGCCGCCGGTGATCAGCGGCTTTATCGTCACAGGACACCTGAGCGGCAGCGTGATGCAGCTGATTAACCTGCTGATTGGCGCCATGCTGTACCTTCCTTTCATGCGTATCGTGGACAAACAGTACCGCGCGGCGGAAATTGCCACCGTTACGCACACCGACACCACCCTTGCAAAACAGGAGTAAAGCATGTGGGGAATTATCGCCACCTGGCGAATGGCGCTTGAAGGCGTGACGGAATCCGCGTCTGCGCTGGCGGCGGGAAAACCGGTCGCGCCGGCGGTGGTTGATGCCGTCGCCGCCGTCGAAGACTTTCCGTTTTATAAATCCGTCGGCTACGGCGGGCTGCCTACCGAAAACGGCGAGGTCGAGCTGGACGCGGCCTACATGGACGGCGACACGCTGGCATTCGGTGCCGTGGGGAATCTGGTGGATATCGCCAACCCGGTGCGCGTGGCGCACGCGCTCAGCCGCCAGCGCTACAACAGCCTGCTGGTCGGCCAGGGCGCACGGGAATGGGCGCTAAGCCAGGGCTTTGCCGACAAAACCATGCTCACCGACCGGGCCATGCAGCACTACCGTAAGCGCTGCCGCGAGACGCTGGATAAAGGCTTGAGCCCGTACGACGGGCACGACACCGTCGGCATTATCGGCCTCGATAAACAGGGCTCGATGAGCGTCGCCACTTCCACCAGCGGCCTGTTTATGAAAAAACGCGGCCGCATTGGGGATTCGCCGATTATCGGCTCTGGGTTCTACTGCGACAGCGAAACCGGCGCGGCCACCGCCACGGGCGTCGGTGAAGATCTGATGAAAGGCTGCACCAGCTACGAAATCGTCCGCCGCATGGCGCAAGGGATGTCTCCCCAGCAGGCGGCAGATTCAGTGGTGTTCGAGCTGGAGGACAAGCTGATGTCGCGCTTCGGCCGCGCGGGCGATCTCTCCGTGGTATGCATGAATAACAGGGGCGAATTTGGTGCCGCCACCAACATCAAAACCTTCTCGTTCGTGGTGGCGACGGCCCGTCAGCCTCTCACCGTTTATCGTACCGAGCGCCTGCGGGAGAAAACGCACTATCACGCGGTAGACGATGAGTGGATGCAGGCCTATGCCGCGCGGATCCGTGCGCCGATTGAGGAGTCATGATGATTGAATATCAGTTTATCACCGCGCTTTCTGACGCGGCTCCGCAATGCCATTTGATTGCCTCCACCTCCTGTACGCACTTGCCCGAAACGGCGCTTGTCGCGGAAATGCGCAATTCTGCCAGCATAGCTGACACCCGCTTTGGCTGCGCGCCGTTTGCCCGCATCACTCTGCTGCCGGACGCGCTCTGGTATGACGCACTTACTGAAAGCCTGCTTGCCGCCCTGCGACCGCTGATTGCCTCTCCCGTCAGCGCAGACATCGTGCTGGACGTAACAAATATCGACGACGTCGTCCTGGCGCAGGTTCTGCGCTTTCTCTTTAATCAGGCGCACAGGCTAAGCGATTTGCAGTTGAAGAAAACCAGTGACGAGGTCCGTCTTCAGCGCATCACCGCGCTCTGTTTACCAGAACAGCAGGACCGACTGGCGGTTATTTTCCGCCAGCAGCAGGCTATCGCCCACGGTATGGTCGCGGCGCGACGCCTGGCGGATATCCCGTCCGACCGCTGCACGCCGCAGTTTGTCGTCGAAGAGGCGCAAAAACTCTGCGCTACCTTCCCCACCCTGCGCTGTGAAGTGTTGGATGAAAAGCAAATCGTTGAGCAGGGGCTGGGGCTGCTTAACGCCGTCGGCAAAGGGGCGACCTGTCCACCGCGTCTGCTGGCGATTCATTACGACGGCGTGTCTGACGGCCCGGTGCGCTGCTACGTGGGTAAAGGCATCACCTTCGATACCGGCGGCCTGTGGCTGAAGGAAGGCGCGGGCATGTACACGATGAAATACGACATGTGCGGCGCGGCCAACGTGCTGGGGCTGATGCTGACCGCCGCAGAGCTGGCGCTGCCCGTGCGCATCATGGGCGTACTGGCGCTGGCGGAAAACGCCATAGGCCCGGACGCCATGCAGCCCGGCACGGTGGCGACCGCCTGCAACGGCACTACCGTTGAAATCAACAACACCGATGCCGAAGGCCGACTGGTGCTGGCCGACACCATCGCCTGGGCCAGCCAGCGCCATCCGCAGGCGCGCTATATCATTGATATGGCAACCTTAACCGGTGCGGTGGTGAAGGCGCTGGGGTATGAGCTGAGCGGGCTAATGACGCAGGATGAAGCGCTGCGCGCCGCGCTGACGCGGGCGGGTAAGCAGAGCGGCGACGAAGTGTGGTCCCTGCCTTTAGATGCGCGGCTGAAAAAGCAGACCGACAGCGCCATCGCCGATCTGTGCAACACCCCGACCAACAACGCGGCGATCAGCGCCTCGGCGGCGTGGCTGCTGCACCATTTCTGCCCGCCGACGATCCCGTGGGCGCATCTGGACATCAGCGGCACGGCGCTGTGGCGCGAGAATGGCAGGAGCGTGGCGTCGGGAAGACCGATTCCACTTTTGGTGGAGCACTTGCTGGGGGATCTTTAGCCCGGTGGCGCGGGCCTACGGGTGCCATATGTAGGCCGGGTAAGGCGTAGCCGCCACCCGGCATAACTACAGCTTGAGAATATCTTTCACAAACGGAATGGTCAGCTTGCGCTGGGCGGTAATCGAGGCGCGATCGAGCTGATCGAGCGTATCAAACAGGGTGCGCATTTCGCGGTCCAGACGCTTGAGCAGGAAACGGCCCACGTCTTCCGGCAGCTCAAAGCCGCGCTGCTTTGCGCGCAGCTGTAACGCCTGAAGCTTATCTTCATCCGACAGCGGCTGGAGCTTGTAGATTTGCCCCCAATCCAGACGAGACGCCAGATCCGGCAGCCCAAGATTGAGCTGTCGCGGCGGTCGATCGCCGGTGATCAGCAGCCGGGTTTTTCCCGACTCCAGAATGCGGTTGTAGAGGTTGAAAATCGCCATTTCCCACGGCTCGTCCCCCGCCACGCATTCGATATTATCGATGCAGACCAGCGAGAGATGTTCCATTCCCTCCAGCACCTCAGGCACGAACCAGGTACGTTTATCCAGCGGCACGTAGCCTACCGCGTCACCGCGCGCCGAAAGCTCCGCGCAGGCGGCATGCAGCAGGTGGCTGCGCCCCGCGCCTTCGCGTGACCAGATATAAATGTATCCGCTGTGATCCTGGCGCAGCACGTTTTGCAGTGCAGCCAGTAAAGAGGGGTTATCACCCGGCCAGAAACTCGCGAAAGTTTCGTCGTCAGGGAGATAAAGTGGCAGAGAGAGCTGTGCCGGTCCGTTCAGAAATACCTCAACCAGAGATCTTACATAAAATCGGCGATGAGTTTAACACGGAACCAGCCGGGAGAGAACCGGGCGGATCGTCCACCCGGTTAAAGGATCAATGTGGCGCTTTTTCGCTTTCGTCAGCGTCCAGCACCACCTCTTCCGGGCGGATCACCGAGATCAGCTTGAAAATCAGGCTCAGGCCCACACCGACGATGGTCGCCAGCGCCATGCCCTTCAGCTCGGCCGCGCCAATATGCACCTTCGCACCGCTCACGCCGATGATCAGGATGACGGAGGTCAGGATCAGGTTTTGCGCTTTGCTGTAATCCACTTTGGATTCAATCAGCACGCGAATACCGGACGCGCCGATCACCCCGTACAGCAGCAGGGAAACGCCGCCCATCACCGGAACCGGGATAATTTGGATCGCTGCCGCCAGCTTGCCCACGCAGGAGAGCAGAATGGCGATGATCGCCGCGCCGCCGATAACCCAGGTGCTGTAGACGCGGGTAATCGCCATCACGCCGATGTTTTCGCCGTAGGTGGTGTTTGGCGTGGAACCGAAGAATCCGGAGATGATAGTCGAGAAACCGTTGGCAAACATGGAGCGGTGCAGCCCCGGGTCGCGGATCAGGTCGCGCTTAATGATGTTCGCCGTCACCACCAGGTGGCCAACGTGCTCGGCAATCACCACCAGCGCGGCAGGCAGAATGGTGAAAATAGCAAACCATTCAAAGCGCGGGGTGTAGATGGTTGGCAGCGCGAACCAGGGTGCCTGAGCAATCGGGGTGGTATCCACCACGCCCATGACGAAGGAGAGCGCATAGCCCGCCAGCACGCCGATCAGGATCGGGATAATCGCCATAAAGCCGCGGAACAGCACGGAGCCAAACACCGTCACGCCCAGGGTTACCAGCGAGATAATGATGGTTTTGGAATCCGGCGACTGGCCGTCCGCAGGCAGCAGGCCGGCCATGTTCGCCGCCACGCCCGCCAGTTCCAGACCGATGACCGCAACGATAGCGCCCATCGCCGCAGGCGGGAACATCACGTCCAGCCAGCCGGTACCCGCTTTCTTCACGATGAAGGAAACGATGCAGAACAGCACGCCGCACATGATAAAGCCGCCCAGCGCGACCTCATAACCCAGCGGCAGCAACAATAATACCGGCGAGATAAAAGCAAAGCTCGACCCGAGATACGCCGGGATTTTGCCTTTACAGATAAAGAGGTACAGCAGCGTACCGACGCCGTTGAACAGCAGTACGGTAGCCGGGTTAATGTGAAACAGGATTGGCACCAGCACGGTTGCGCCAAACATGGCGAACAGGTGCTGCAAACTAAGCGGGATAGTCTGTAAAAGCGGCGGTCTTTCACTCACCCCGATAGCACGGCGCGTCATAGTGTTTTCCTCTGTGTAGTATCGTTGTTGGTGTTTTATTCAAAAAAAAGCCGACTATCAA
The DNA here is from genome assembly GCF_058354905.1 of Enterobacter sp. ECC_219_Taxon_10. Taxonomy (NCBI): domain Bacteria; kingdom Pseudomonadati; phylum Pseudomonadota; class Gammaproteobacteria; order Enterobacterales; family Enterobacteriaceae; genus Enterobacter; species Enterobacter sp. ECC_219_Taxon_10. The sequence continues at coordinate 3,577,325 of NZ_CM178005.1, forward strand.
AGTCGGCTTATTTATCGTTATTCGATTATTTCGTACCAAAGATCTTATCGCCGGCATCGCCGAGCCCCGGGATGATGTACCCGTGCTCGTTCAGCCCCTGGTCGATAGAGGCGGTATACAGCTCAACGTCCGGGTGCGCTTTTTCCAGCGCCGCGATCCCTTCCGGTGCAGCCACCAGAACCAGCACCTTAATGCTGCTGCAGCCCGCTTTTTTCAGCAGGTCGATGGTGGCGATCATTGAACCGCCGGTCGCCAGCATTGGGTCAACCACCAGCGCCATACGCTCGTCGATGTTAGAGACCAGCTTCTGGAAATAAGGTACCGGCTCCAGCGTCTCTTCGTTACGGTAGATACCGACCACGCTGATGCGCGCGCTTGGGACGTGCTCCAGTACGCCTTCCATCATACCAAGACCGGCACGCAGGATAGGCACGACGGTAATTTTCTTACCTTTGATCTGCTCAACCTGCACCGGGCCGTTCCAGCCTTCGATGGTCACTTTTTCTGTTTCCAGATCAGAGGTCGCTTCGTAGGTCAGCAGGCTGCCCACTTCAGAAGCCAGTTCGCGAAAACGCTTCGTGCTGATGTCATGCTCACGCATCAGGCCCAACTTGTGTTTAACGAGTGGGTGTTTCACTTCCACAATCTTCATTCTCTTTCTCCTCTGAGGTGGCATCCGCAAAAAAATCGCGGGATTATACCGCTTTTTTCGGATTGCGCCATACCCATGTTGCTTGACAGGGATCAAGCAAAGACAAAAAACCGGAGACAGGTCTCCGGCTTAAGTGCGAGGTTCTGCCCGGTGGCGCTACGCTTACGCGGGCCTACGTGTATTGTAGGTCGGGTAAGCGTTAGCGCCACCCGACAATTACAGGTTATCGCCGTTGCTCGCGATCACCTGCTTATACCAGTCGAACGATTTCTTCTTACTGCGGTTCAGCGTGCCGTTACCTTCATTATCTTTATCCACAAAGATAAAGCCGTAGCGTTTTTTCATTTCGCCCGTACCGGCAGACACCAGGTCAATACAGCCCCACGGGGTGTAGCCCATCAGATCCACGCCGTCCTCTACCACCGCTTTTTTCATCTCGCGGATGTGGGCGGCCAGGTAATCAATGCGGTACTGGTCGTTCACCGTGCCGTCGCTCTCCTGCACGTCGATTGCACCAAAGCCGTTCTCAACGATAAACAGCGGGAGCTGGTAGTGATCCCAGAACCAGTTCAGGGAGTAGCGCAATCCCACCGGGTCAATCTGCCAGCCCCAGTCGGATTTCTGCACGTAAGGGTTGGAGACCAGGCTCTTGCTCTCGTCGTAGTCCAACTGCGGGTTATCCGCCGTTGCCTTGGTGGCGAAGGACATATAGTAGCTGAAGCCAATGTAATCAACGCAGCCCTGCGTCAGCGCCGCTTTGTCCTCTTGGGTGATATCCAGCGCGAAGCCGCGACGTTCAAAGTAGTTGAGCAGATGCTGAGGATACTTGCCGCGCACGTGCACGTCGGTGAACCAGTAGCGGCGGTGCATGGCGTTCATCGCCATCATCATGTCGTCCGGCGCGCAGGTCAGCGGATAGATGGGACACATGGCAATCATGCAGCCGATCTGCAGCGACGGGTTAATCTCGCGCCCCGCCTTCACCGCCAGGGCGCTGGCCACCAGCTCGTAGTGCGCGGCCTGGAACATCACCGGCTCGCGGTCTTCACCCGGCGCATATTTCAGCCCGGAGTTGGTGAACGGCGCAAAGTCTTCGTGGAAGTTGGCCTGGTTGTTGATCTCGTTAAAGGTCATCCAGTACTTCACTTTATGCTGGTAGCGCTCGAAAACGACCTTCGCAAAGCGGACAAAGAAGTCAATCAGCTTACGGTTGCGCCAGCCGCCGTATTCTGTGACCAGGTGGAAAGGCATCTCAAAGTGGGAAAGCGTAATAACCGGTTCAATGCCGTACTTCAGGCATTCGTCGAACAGATCGTCATAGAATTTCAGGCCCTCCTCGTTCGGCTCAAGCTCGTCGCCTTTCGGGAAGATGCGCGTCCAGGCGATGGAGGTACGGAAGCATTTGAACCCCATCTCGGCAAAGACTTTGATGTCTTCTTTATAGCGGTGGTAGAAATCGATGGCCTCATGGTTAGGGTAGTTTTTCCCCTCCAGAACGCCGTTGGTGATTTCACGCGGCACGCCGTGCGCGCCCGCGGTCATCACGTCGGCCACGCTTACGCCCTTGCCGCCCTCTTTCCAGCCGCCCTCAAGCTGGTGTGCCGCCACGGCCCCACCCCACAGAAAATCTGCTTTAAATCCTGACATTCGCTTTCCCTCATTCTGCGTTATTTTCTGCAAAAACAATTACAGAAACCGGTTTCATTTCGATGATGTGCAAAGGGGATATCCGTTGCAAGCAGTTCTCCGAAACCGGTTTCATTTTCGTGAACGGAGTCAAGTTTGGCTGCATTTACAGGCTATGCAGAAAAAAAGATCCTCACGTCCAGAATAGGCTCGCAAACGTTTGCCTGGACTGTTAGAATTGCGCCGATTTTTCTTACTAGCTATGCAATCGCGTGGGGATTTAAGCCGTGACCAACAAAACTTCTCTCAGCTACAAAGATGCCGGTGTTGATATTGACGCAGGTAATGCGCTGGTTGACCGAATCAAAGGTGTGGTGAAGAAAACCCGCCGCCCGGAAGTGATGGGTGGTCTGGGTGGATTCGGCGCACTGTGCGCGCTGCCGCAAAAATATCGTGAACCTGTTCTGGTCTCGGGTACTGACGGTGTAGGCACCAAGCTGCGCCTGGCGATGGATTTAAAACGTCACGACACGATCGGTATCGATCTGGTCGCGATGTGTGTGAACGACCTGGTGGTTCAGGGCGCAGAGCCGCTGTTCTTCCTCGATTACTACGCGACCGGCAAACTGGATGTGGATACCGCAGCCAGCGTCATTAACGGTATCGCCGAAGGCTGTCTGCAGTCCGGCTGTGCGCTGGTAGGCGGTGAAACCGCTGAAATGCCGGGCATGTACCACGGCGAAGATTATGACGTCGCGGGCTTCTGCGTCGGCGTAGTAGAAAAATCAGAAATTATCGACGGCAGCAAAGTGGCCGATGGCGATGTGCTGATCGCGCTGGCCTCCAGCGGCCCGCACTCTAACGGTTACTCTCTGGTACGTAAAATCCTCGAAGTGAGCGGCTGCGACCCGCTGACCACCGAGCTGGACGGCAAACCGCTGGCTGACCACCTGCTGGCCCCAACCCGCATCTACGTGAAGAACGTGCTCGAGCTTATCGAGAACGTTGACGTGCACGCTATCGCTCACCTGACCGGCGGCGGCTTCTGGGAAAACATCCCGCGCGTCCTGCCGGACAACACCCAGGCGGTGATCGACGAATCCTCATGGCAGTGGCCGGCCGTCTTTAACTGGCTGCAGACCGCAGGCAACGTGAGCTCTCACGAAATGTACCGCACCTTTAACTGCGGTGTGGGCATGGTTATCGCCCTGCCGGCAAGCGAAGCGGATAAAGCGGTTAAGCTGCTGACAGAGAAAGGTGAAAACGCGTGGAAAATCGGTACGATTAAAGCCTCCGATTCCGAACAGCGTGTGGTCATTGAATGAAAAACATCGTGGTGCTCATTTCCGGCAACGGAAGCAATTTGCAGGCAATCATAGACGCCTGCAAACAGAAGAAAATCAATGGCACCATTCGGGCAGTTTTCAGCAACAAGGCCGACGCGTTCGGCCTTGAGCGCGCGCGGGAAGCGAACATTCCTGCGCACGCGCTGGAAGCCAGCCAGTTCGCCGGGCGTGAAGCCTTTGACCGCGAGCTGGTGCATGAGATTGATGCCTACGCGCCAGACGTGGTCGTGCTGGCGGGCTATATGCGTATTCTGAGCCCGGCCTTCGTCGAACACTTCGCCGGTCGTCTGCTGAATATTCACCCTTCCCTGCTGCCAAAATATCCCGGCCTGCACACCCATCGTCAGGTGCTGGAAAACGGCGACGAGGAGCACGGCACTTCTGTCCATTTCGTCACCGACGAGCTGGACGGCGGCCCGGTTATCCTGCAGGCGAAAGTCCCGGTCTTTGACGGCGACAGCGAAGAAGACGTGACCGAGCGCGTGCAGGCCCAGGAACATGCCATTTACCCGCTGGTGGTGAGCTGGTTTGTCGACGGGCGTCTGGAGATGCGCGACGGCGCGGCATGGCTGGACGGCGTGAAGTTACCCCCGCAGGGCTATGCGGCGGAAGAGTAGTCTGTTATGTCGGGTGGCGCTGCTGCGCTTACCCGACCTGTACATTGCATTACCCGATATTCCCTCCCCCAACCCGCTAAAATCCCCAACAAAAAAAATAACTGTCATACTTTTCTGGCACTGTTGGACATATCGTGGAAATGCTCGCCATAATAAGGACGAGACGGATTTACCACGTCCTGTGATTGAACTGGAGTGTGAGCTGTAATGGGTCAGGAAAAGTTATATATCGAGAAAGAGCTAAGCTGGTTAGCATTTAACGAACGTGTACTCCAGGAAGCGGCAGACAAAAGTAACCCGCTGATCGAACGCATGCGTTTTTTAGGCATTTATTCCAACAACCTGGATGAGTTCTACAAGGTTCGCTTTGCCGAGCTGAAAAGACGGATCATCATCAGCGAAGAACAGGGCTTAAACTCGCACTCGCGGCATCTGCTGGGCAAAATCCAGTCCCGCGTGTTGAAAGCCGATCAGGAATTTGACGGCCTGTATAACGAACTGCTGCTGGAGATGGCGCGCAATCAAATCTTCCTGATTAACGAACGTCAGCTTTCCGTTAACCAACAAAGCTGGCTGCGTCACTACTTTAAACACTACCTGCGCCAGCACATTACCCCGATTCTCATCAACCGCGAAACCGACCTGGTACAGTTCCTCAAGGATGACTACACCTACCTGGCGGTGGAAATTATTCGCGGTGAATCCATCCGTTACGCCCTGCTGGAGATCCCGTCCGATAAGGTTCCGCGCTTTGTGAACCTGCCGCCGGAGACCCCGCGCAGACGCAAGCCGATGATCCTGCTGGATAACATCCTGCGCTACTGTCTGGACGACATCTTCAAAGGCTTCTTCGATTACGATGCCTTAAACGCCTACTCGATGAAGATGACCCGTGACGCCGAATATGACCTGGTGCACGAGATGGAAGCCAGCCTGATGGAGCTAATGTCCTCCAGCCTGAAACAGCGCCTGACGGCCGAGCCGGTGCGCTTTGTCTATCAGCGCGATATGCCGGACGCCATGGTGGAGATGCTGCGCGAGAAACTGACCATTTCGCGCTATGACTCCATCGTGCCGGGTGGCCGTTACCACAACTTTAAAGACTTTATTGGCTTCCCGAACGTCGGCAAAGCCAATCTGGTGAACAAGCCGCTGCCGCGACTGCGCCATCTGTGGTTCGATAAGTTCCGCAACGGGTTCGACGCCATTCGCGAGCGCGACGTGCTGCTCTACTATCCGTATCACACGTTTGAGCACGTGCTGGAGCTGCTGCGTCAGGCCTCCTTCGACCCGAGCGTGCTGGCGATCAAAATCAACATCTACCGCGTGGCAAAAGATTCCCGCATCATCGACGCGATGATCCACGCGGCGCACAACGGCAAAAAAGTGACCGTGGTGGTTGAGCTGCAGGCGCGCTTCGACGAAGAGGCAAACATTCACTGGGCGCGCCGTCTGACGGAAGCGGGCGTGCACGTGATCTTCTCCGCGCCGGGGCTGAAAATTCACGCCAAGCTGTTCCTGATTTCGCGCAAAGAGGGCGACGACGTGGTGCGTTATGCCCACATCGGCACCGGGAACTTTAACGAAAAAACCGCACGGATTTATACCGACTACTCGCTCTTAACCGCAGATGCCCGCATCACTAACGAGGTGCGCCGGGTCTTTAACTTTATCGAAAACCCGTACCGCCCGGTAAGCTTCGATTATCTGCTGGTCTCCCCGCAGAACTCGCGCCGCCTGCTGTACGATATGATCGATAAAGAGATCGCTAATGCCCAGAAAGGCTTGTCGTCCGGCATCACGCTGAAGCTTAACAACCTGGTCGACAAAGGACTGGTGGACAGGCTGTATGCAGCGTCCAGCTCCGGCGTGCCGGTTAACCTGCTGATCCGCGGCATGTGCTCGCTTATCCCCGAACTGGAAGGCATTAGCGACAATATTCGCGTTATCAGCATTGTTGACCGCTACCTGGAGCACGATCGGGTCTATATTTTCGATAATGCGGGCGATAAACAGGTCTATCTCTCTTCGGCAGACTGGATGACGCGCAATATTGACTATCGAATTGAAGTCGCAACCCCGCTGCTGGATCCGCGTCTGAAACAGCGTATCCTCGACATTATCGAGATCCTGTTCAGCGATACGGTAAAAGCGCGCTATATCGACAAAGAACTCAGTAACCGCTACGTACCGCGCGGCAATCGCCGTAAAGTGCGGTCACAGCTGGCGATTTACGACTATATCAAATCACTCGAGCAACCCGATTAACCTATGCCGATAAATGATAAGACCCCACGCCCGCAGGAATTCGCCGCGGTCGATCTTGGCTCTAACAGTTTTCACATGGTCATCGCCCGTGAGGTGGATGGCGCGCTGCAGATCATCGGTCGTCTGAAGCAGCGCGTACACCTGGCGGATGGGCTTGATGAGCGCAGCATGCTCAGCGAAGAGGCGATGGAGCGCGGCCTGAACTGCCTGTCGCTGTTTGCTGAACGCCTGCAGGGCTTCTCGCCCTCCAGCGTGTGCATCGTGGGCACCCACACTCTGCGCCAGGCGCTGAACGCGCCGGAGTTCCTCAAGCGGGCCGAAAAAGTGATCCCCTACCCGATTGAGATCATCTCCGGTAATGAGGAAGCGCGTCTGATTTTCATGGGCGTTGAACACACCCAGCCGGAAAAAGGCCGCAAGCTGGTGATCGACATCGGCGGTGGCTCAACGGAGCTGGTGATCGGCGAAGATTTTGAGCCTCGCCTGGTTGAGAGCCGCCGTATGGGCTGCGTCAGCTTCGCGCAGATGTACTTCCCGGGCGGCACCATCACCCGCGAGAACTTCCAGCGGGCGAAAATGGCTGCGATCCAGAAGCTGGAAAACCTGGCCTGGCAGTACCGCATTCAGGGCTGGAACGTGGCGCTGGGCGCGTCGGGCACCATCAAGGCGGCGCATGAGGTGCTGCTGGCGATGGGTGAAAAAGACGGCTTTATCACGCCTGAACGCCTGACCCTGCTGACTGAAGAGGTGCTGAAGCATAAAAGTTTTGACGCCTTAAGCCTGCCGGGGCTTTCCGACGAGCGTAAGGCAGTCTTCGTGCCGGGTCTGGCTATTCTCTGCGGCGTATTCGACGCGCTGGCGATTAAAGAGCTGCGCCTCTCCGACGGCGCGCTGCGTGAGGGGGTGCTGTATGAGATGGAAGGCCGCTTCCGTCATCAGGATATTCGCAGCCGCACCGCCCAGAGCCTGGCCAACCAGTACAACATCGACCGCGAGCAGGCGAAGCGCGTGCTGGAAACCACGGTGCAGATGTACGAACAGTGGCAGGAGCAGAATCCCAAGCTCGCGCACCCGCAGCTTGCCGCTCTGCTGAAATGGGCCGCGATGCTGCACGAAGTGGGGCTGAACATCAACCACAGCGGGATGCACCGCCACTCGGCCTATATTCTGCAAAACAGCGATCTGCCCGGCTTCAACCAGGAGCAGCAAACCATGATGGCAACCCTGGTGCGCTATCACCGCAAAGCCATCAAGCTCGACGATCTGCCGCGCTTCACGCTGTTTAAGAAAAAGCAGTTCCTGCCGTTAATTCAGCTTCTGCGTCTGGGCGTGCTGCTGAATAATCAGCGGCAGGCGACCACCACGCCGCCGACGCTGAAGCTGAAAACCGACGATCACCACTGGACGCTGAGCTTCCCGCACGACTGGTTTAGCCAGAACGCCCTGGTCCTGCTGGACCTGGAAAAAGAGCAGCAGTACTGGGAAGCGGTCACCGGCTGGATGCTCAAAATCGAGGAAGAGAGCGCCGACGTCGCCGCGTAACGGCTCAGGCGTCCGCGGTGGACGCCTCTGCTTCCAGCAGTGACTCAAGCGGTGCCGGTCTGCCAATCAGATAGCCCTGCACATAATCGATACCTAGCGCGTGAACCGCGCTACGTATCTCTTCGGTCTCGACATATTCCGCCACCACCAGCATCTTCTTCATGCGCGCCAGATGGCAGATAGACGCCACAATCTGGTAATCCAGACTGTTGTTGACGATATTGCGGATGAAGTCGCCGTCTATTTTGAGAATGTCCGCATCCACGCTTTTCAGCCGCGCGTAGCTCGCATACCCGGTGCCGAAATCATCAATCGCAATGCGCACCCCCATTTTCTGCAGCTGCCGGAGAATGTGGAGCCCCTGCTCCGCGTTGCAGAAGGTGCTGCACTCCGTGACTTCAAAGATCAGCTGCCACGGCTCAATGGCATATTTCACCAGCAGGCGGCTCACCTCAAGCGGGAACTGCACCCGACACACCGTTGAAGGGGCCAGATTAATGGCAAAGCGCTGGCCGGGCAGCCGTTCGCGATGCGCGGCAAGGAAGCGCAGCGTATGCTCCAGCACCCACAAATCCACCCGCGAAGAGAGGCCAAACTCCTGGGCTATCGGCAGAAATTGTTCAGGGGAGATCAACAGTCCGTTTGCGTCTGTCATCCGCAGCAGGACCTCGTGATAGCTATCACCACGCAGGCCGCGCACGGGCTGAACGAGCAGCGTGAATGCGTTGTTATCCAGCGCACGCTGCAGGCGACTCATCACCGCGACTTTATCCTTCAGGCTGCGCTGCATATGCACGGCTCCGCGCTGCTGAAGATTTTCCGGGTGGTTAGAGGAGAGCGACAGATCGGCAACCACGCCCAGCTCACCCAGCACCAGATAGAGGTGGTTAACTGGCGAACGCACATAGCAATAGCTCACGCCCACCTGCGGCTGCAGCGGCATGCCGTCCCAGACAAAGCGAAACTGCTTGATGTGCTCGTCCAGGGTTTCAATCCGCTGCTGGTGCGATTCGGCGTTAAGGCGAACCGCCATGTCACAGCCCGTCAGGTGATAGACCTGCTCATTGGGCTGGAGCGTGCCATTAATCCATTGCGCCAGCTGCTGTTTGTACTGAATACGCAGTAACACGCCATAGTTACGGCCCAGGATTTCCAGCTCCGGAACGCGGAGTAAACAGAGCGCCGACCACGGGTTTTTCGCCAGAGCGCGCGAGAGCGCCCGCAGGTTAGGCATATGCAGGACCGGGTCGAGCAGCGCCAGCCTGCGGGCGCGTTTGTTCACCGCTCGCTGCCGGGTCGCCAGCATCGACATGTAAATCACCACAAACGAGAAGACCAGATAGCTGGAAGAGGTGATCGCCAGCTGAATGTCGTACCCCTGGTTCACAGGGATATAGCGGTAAAAATAGCGAATAGAGACCAGCAGGATCGGGATCCAGATAATCGAAATCAGCTTATAGCCAAAACGCATCGCGCCCCAGAGCATCACCGGCATCAGCAGCGACAGGGTGTAGTTAGTGGTGAAAATCGAACTGTTTTCATTCATCGGGAGCAGCAGCAGCGAAAGCAGCCCGCCAAGCGCAATGGCCCAAATCAGAAACTCAGCGAGCGTCACCTTTTTGTCTATCTGGGTACGGATCTGCGAGATGAGGCTTTTGAGATAGCGCGGATGACGAATCAGGCGGATCAGCAGATAACTTAACGGCACGCCCGTCAGGCCGCTGACCAGCAAGGCCTGATAGTTGATCAGCGTGCGAATATTGAGGGGGTTAAGCCCCGCCAGGCTCTGGCGGCTCTCATATACGCCCAGATACACCGCAAACTGGAACAGCACCAGAAACAGCGTCGCGGGACAGAAGGCCTGCCAGAAGATGCGCTGCGCCATCAGCCGTACGTCGCCGTACGCCGTCATATTGCGTCTGGGCGCAAACACCCGGTAGCCGCCCCAGCTCAGCACTAAAGGGACAATAAAATGGAGCACGCCGGCGACGGTTTCAAACATCCCGACCGACGGGTAATAGCGGATAAACAGCGACAACACGATCCCGGGAAGAGCTCCAGGACCAAAAAACATCATCAGCGAAAGCAAAAACGAGAGCGGTAAATAATAAAGTGCCACTATCCCGTCACCCAGCTGCGTGAACGTATTCGCCACGCTCAGTACGGGAAGTAAAACCACCGGTAAAATAAGCGGCAATGCCCACCAGCGGTGTTTATTGTTTTTCAGGAAAGCGAAAATGTTCATAGATGCCCGGTTAAACCCCTTTTTCTCCAGAGGGAAAATAAAGACAGGCATCCAACCTGACCTGGCGCCGCCCGGCTACATGCAGGGCGAACGGTATGGAGGAGGGATTTTAAATATCAGGGCCGGGAATCCGTTGACATAAATCAAACTATTTTACGCAAATAAGCCTTGCATAGCGTTTTTTTGAAATAATTTTCTTCATATTATCAATATGGTAAATGCAATTATTAATTTCAATAACAATAATTAATGTATACGTTGACGGTTATTTACACATGACGGAATTGACCCTCTCTTTCCGCTGTGCCTTAATATCCCCGTCGCCCAAAAGGGCATGCCCAGGAAAAAAGAGAGTGAGTCAGGCCACGCGTATGCGCAAACGACACCGTTTTAACACCCGAATGACCCGCATCATACTGCTCATCAGCTTTCTGTTTTTCTTTGGCCGCTTCGTTTACTCTTCCATCGGCGCCTGGTATCACCATCAGGACAAAACCCAGTCACAGCAGTCCAGCCTGAACGTCGACGCCGCTGACCGCTAGCCCGCCGCAGTGTCTTGCACCAGCCGAATAATCCCGGCAATCCCTTTGCTGAGGATCTTATCCTGCCGCATCACGATGGCCAGCTGCCGCTGCAGCATGGGCGTGAGCGACATGACGCAGAGCCCTTCACGGTCAGCGTCATGCTCAACCGCCATTCGCGGAACGATACTGTAGCCCAGCCCCACGCGAACCATACGCTTAATCGCCTCAATGCTGCCAAGCTGCATCACCGGCGCGATCGCTAACCCATTGGCCGCAAACCAGCCATCAATCAGCGCCCGCGTACTGCTGCCTGACTCAAAGACAATCAGCGGCTGAGCATGGAGCGCCTGTGGGGTTAATTCCCGGAAAGCATCCTGCTGCTCCTGCGCCGCGATAAAAACAAACTCCTCGTCCATCACCGGCATAACGTCCAGCGCTCTGCCGCTCACCGGCAGCGTCACCAGCCCCATATCAAGACGGTTCTCTTCGATGGCCCTGACGATATCGAGGGTGTTGCCCGTTGTTACGCCCACCCGCAGGAGCGGATAGTCGCGGCGCAGCTGTTCCAGCAGGGGTGGCAGAAGATGGATGCAGGCCGTCGCCCCCGTGCCAAGGGTAATGGTCCCGCTGACATCGTGGCTGAACGCGCTCACGGACAGGAGGGTTTCGTCCACGACCTGCTGAATGCGCTCCCCGTGCGCCAGCAATGCCTCTCCGGCCGCCGTGGCCTTAATGCCCCGTCCGGTACGTTCCACCAGCCGCGTTTGCAGAAACTGCTCCAGCTGGCGTATTTGCAGGCTGACCGCGGGCTGGGAAATGCCCAGCAGATCCGCCGCCGCCGAAAAGCTGCCGCGCTGGATCGCCAGGCGGAACGTCGCGAGATAGCCGAGGTTAAGCGTCGTCATTCAAAGTTTCTCTTATACAGCGCATAAGGTTGCAGGCCTGCCAGCACAATACCGCGCTCGCTATGCTCAGGACAACTGCATAACGGAATGAAAAACAATGGAAACACCTGCCCTGCCTCGTCGCCTTGCCCTCACTGCCGGATGTCATCAACTCCTCAACTGGGGGATCTCATTTTATATGCCCGGCACCTTTGCGCGGGCGATTTCAGCCGATCGGGGTTGGTCAGCACCGCAGATTTACCTCGGCCTGACGCTGGCGATGCTGGTGATGGCGGCGGTCTCCCCTTACGTCGCCCGTCTGCTGGCACGTTTTGGCGGACAGAGGGTGGTGATGGGCGGAACGCTGCTGATTGCTGCAAGCTGCGCCGGTATGGCGTATACCCGGACGCTGTCTGGCTGGTACTGCGCCTGGCTACTGTGCGGCCTCGGGATGCGCCTGTCGCTGTATGACGCACTGTTCGCCGCGCTGGTTAACCTGTACGGCCAGCAGGCACGCGGGACCATCTCACGTATTACGCTGATGGGCGGGCTGGCGTCCGCCGTCTTCTGGCCGCTGGGAGAGGCTTTACTCAATGTGATGGCATGGCAGGACGCGCTGAAGGTCTACGCCCTGTCCGGATTACTGAGCGCCCTGCTTCTTCGCCACTTCCCGCGTCAGCGCTTTGCGGTGAAGCCAAAAGCGAGCGCGCCGGTCTCGCCCCAAGACAGGCGTAACGGCTGGCTGTATGCGACCTTTATTGCGCTCATTACCTTTGTCTCAAGCGGGACCTCTACCCACCTCCCCGAGTTTATCGCCAGTTTCGGCCTGCCGGTCGCGGTCGGCATGCTGTGGGGGATCGGCCAGACGGGCGCGCGCTTTATGGAGGTACTGGCGGGAGCACGCTTAACCCCTTTAAAACTTACGCTTTTTACTGCCATTGCCATGCCGCTTTGTTTTCTCATCGGGCTGAGCAGCACCCTGTTTGTCTGGTGTGCCGCCGGATTTGTGCTGGGCTATGGCGCAATTAACGGGCTGGTAACCATTATCAAAGCGACCCTGCCGCTGGAGCTGTTCAGCGCGGAACGTTACGCCAGCCGTACAGGAATGCTTCTCATCCCGGGGCAGCTGATGGCCGCAGCTTCTCCGTTTGCCTTTGCATGGCTGAATAAAACGCTGGGTATTACGGGCACATTGTGGTTTTCGATGAGCCTGACGTTAATTATCGCGGGCCTGGCCGTAAGTATGTTGAGATCGCAACAGCAACAGGGCCTCCCAGCCCTGAGCGACTAGAGCACAAAGCCACCGTCAATTGTCAGGCTCGCCCCCGTCATATATCCGGACTCCTCGCCAGCAAGCCATGCGGCAAGCGATGCGATCTCGTCCGGCTGCCCGATGCGCTGCAAAGGGATATGCGCCACGATCTGCTCCGCCATTCCGGCCGTCATATCCGTGGCGATGGGGCCGGGCTGGATATTGTTAATAGTGATCCGCTTAGGTGCCAGATCCAGCGCCAGGTTCTGCACCATCGCAGCCACCGCGGCTTTACTCATTGCGTAAACGCTGCTTCCCGCATGCCCGGTCCGCACTGCGGTGTTGCTGCCAATGGTGATCACTCTTCCGCCTTCCGCCATCCCTTTTACCGCCGCCTGAATGGAGAGGAAAACGCCGCGCACGTTCACCGACAGCGTGGCATCCAGATCTTCCAGCGAGTATTCCTCAAGCATCCCCAGCCGCAGTACGCCTGCGTTCACTACGGCGACATCCAGCCTGCCGTAATGTCTAACTGTGGTATCAACCGCAGCCTGTATAGCGGCAGCATCCGCGCTATCCGCGTTAATTGCCAGCGCCTGCCCGCCCGCATCAGCAATGGATGAGACAAGCGCATTAGCCCGATCCGGGCCTGATACCCACGTCACGGCAACGCGATACCCTTCCTTCGCCAGCCGCGCCGCAATAGCCGCGCCAATACCACGCGCCCCGCCGAAAACCAAAGCGACTTTTTGACTATTCATCATGTTTTCTCCGGTTAGTTTCCGCACCCGATGGATGCGCCTGGAGACACCATGCCAGCAAACGTCCTGCTGTGCCCGGGCAGAATGTATCGCACTGTATCTCTCCCACCAGGCTTACGCGTCGATACAAAAATCCCGCATAAGCAAACAGACGCGATACATAAAAATGGTCTGCTGTCTCTCGTGACATTACCCACGAGGAGATACCGAAATGATTCGCAAGCATCTGTTACTTCCTGTGCTCGCCCTGACGTCTTCCGTCTGCGCTGCCCCCCTGAGCGGCCTCAGCGCCGCCGACGTTAACGGCCCTGCCGCCGTTGCGCCGCTGGAACACCCGCAGCCGCCCGCCAGGCTGATCGTCGATCCCCCGCTCGCTGGCCCGCTGAGCAAAGGCGCGGTGTTTATTCAGTACCGGGCCGAAAACCTGCGCATCGAACCGGTGTTCGGCCCCGAGGCGCTCAAGGTGACCCCGCGTATCGGACACATTCACGTGGTGGTGGACGGCGCGCCGTGGCACTGGGCTGACGCCAGCGGCGAGCCGGTGATCCTGGTGGGACTGCCCGCCGGCAAGCACAAGGTAACGATTATCCTGGCCGACCCGACGCACAAGCCGCTCGATCACAAAACCATTGAATTCATCGTTCCGCCCCACGCGGCGGTCCACCATTTTTAAGGAGTCTGAAGATGAAAGCACTGTCTGTAGTGACGGCGGGCCTGCTGGCCCTTTCCGCCAGCGCCTTTGCACAGAGTAAAACCAGCGTTGTGCTGGTGCACGGCGCGTTTGCCGACGGCAGCAGCTGGAATAAGGTGATCGCCCTGCTGCAGAAGCAGCACGATGAGGTGATTGCCGTCCAGCTCCCGCTCACCTCTCTCAGGGACGACGTTGCGGCCACAAAACGGGCCATCTCCCGGGCGCAAGGCGACGTGGTGCTGGTGGGCCACTCCTGGGGCGGCACTGTGATTAGCGAGGCGGGCAACGATGCGCGGGTGAAATCGCTGGTGTATGTGGCGGCGTTCGCGCCGGATTCAGGCCAGTCGACGGCAGATTTGGCAGGAAGCTACCCTGCACCGCCGGGCAGCGCGGGCATCACCAAAACGGCAGACGGTTATTTATACCTGCCGACAGGAGCCGTCAGGAAGGACTTCGCGCCGGATGTGAAGCCAGAAGAACAAAACGCTATCGCGGCCACGCAGGGGCCAATTAAGGCCGATGCGTTTGGTGAAAAGGTCACCCACGCGGCGTGGCATGATAAACCAAGCTGGTTTGTGGTCAGCAAGAATGACCGAATGATCAACCCGGAGCTTGAGCGCGCCATGGCGAAGACGATCCATGCGAAAACGGCCGAGGTGGCGGCGAGCCACGTGTCGATGGTAAGCCAACCGGAGGCCATCGCCCGGACGATTGAGCAGGCGAGGCGGATGCACTGAGGACAATTCGCCCGGCGGCGCTACGCTTGCACGGGCCTACGATTTCGTAGGTCGGGTAAGTGCAGCGCCACCCGACAAAAAAGGCCGTCTCAGCCCCCACCATCCGCGGGATAATCACGATTAATCCACGCGTGGTCCTTTTCCCACGTAAACATCCATTTGCGCACCGGGCCGGCCATCACGTTAAGGTAGTAACTGTCATACCCGGCCATCGTCGCCACCGGGTGATATCCCTTCGGCACCATCACCACGTCGCGATTGTAGACCGCCATACACTCATCCAGCGTTCTGTCGTCGGTGTAGACCCGCTGCATGCAGAACCCCTGCTCCGGATTGAGGCGATGGTAGTAGGTCTCCTCCAGATACGTCTCCTGAGGCGAGTTATCCGTATCGTGCTTGTGGCTCGGGTACGAGCTGGTGCAGCCCTCGTTAGTCCATACCTCCACCACCAGCAGGCTGTCAGCCGGTTTGTCTTCTGGCAGAATGTTGTGCACGTAGCGCTGGTTGTGGCCCTTGCCGCGCGCCTCGGCGTCGATGTCCTGCGGGGCTATCAGCCGCGTCGGATACGTGCCCTTGCCCGGCGCGGCGCAGACCGCCAGCTCAAGCTTCGTCAGCGCCTTCACCTGCACCGTTTCCTGCGGAGTGACGTACACCGCCCACGGTTTGATGCGCTCGAAGGGGCTCATCCGCTCGCCGATATCGTTAAACTGCGCGGAAGGAGTGGTGATAGAGGCGCGCCCGGCGACCAGCACCAGACAGCGCTCTTCGCTGACGGCGGGCAGCGTCAGCGTCTGCCCCTCATGCAGCTCATACGCCTCAAACCCGACGTAGCCCCACCCCGCGCTTTCCGGCGTAACGGACTGGGTTCGCCCCTCCGTGTTCGGCTGTTGCCAGCGTGATAACAGACGTGACATGTCCCCTCCTCAAATCAGTCCGGCGTCGCGCGCCAGGCGGCTCAGGTTGTTGTACCCCAGACGGGCGTAGGTCAGCGGATGGGCAATCGCCGGATCCTGCTCCGCCTCGACTACCAGCCAGCCGTGATAATCCTGCGCCTTCAGCAGCCGCATAATCGGCGGGTAATCGACGCAGCCGTCGCCCGGCACGGTAAACACGCCGCTCAGCACCGCATCGAGGAAGCTGGTTTTGCGGTTTTTGACGTCCGCCAGCACGTCGGCGCGCACGTCTTTGCAGTGAACGTGGTTGATGCGCGACGCCCAGCGCTGCGCTACCGCCAGCGGATCGGCCCCGGCAAAGGTCAGGTGGCCGGTATCCAGCAGCAGTCCAACCTCGTCGCCGGTGTGGGCCATCAGGTTGTCCACGTCCTCGGCGGACTCAATCACCGTGCCCATATGGTGATGGTAGGCAATCTGCACCCCCTGCTGCTGGGTGTAGCAGGCAAATTCGGTGAGCTTCTCGCCGTACTCCTTCCAGCGCTCATGCGGGAAGCGCGGGCGCAGATACACCGGGGTCTGCTGCTCGCCGTGAATGCAGCCGCTGACCTCTGCAAAGACCAGCACCTTCGCTCCCAGCTCGCGCAGCAGCGTCAGGTGGGACTGCACGGCGGCGATCTCCTCCTCCACGCTGCGCTCCAGCAGGCGGCCGGAGTACCAGCCGGAGACCAGCTGCAGGTCGTGGCGTTGCAGGATGGGGCCGAGCAGGCGCGCTTCGCGCGGGAATTTATTGCCCAGCTCGAAGCCGGCAAAACCGGCCTCTTTACCTTCGCTCAGGCAGGTCTCCAGCGACGTCTCCGCGCCGAGGGAAGGCAGATCGTCGTTCGTCCACGTCAGCGGGTTAATGCCTAATTGCACACTCATTGTCGTCTCCATTATGCGTGTCCGCGCTCGCGCCACCAGGCGATAAGCTGCAGGTAGTTGTCCCGAATGCGCGCCACCAGCTGCGCATCGTCAATATCGTGCTTCAGCCACGCGCGGGAGGCATCGCCAAACAGCGTGCGCCCCACGGCGAAGCCTTTTACCAGCGGCTGCCCCGCTGCGGCTTTGAAGCCGGCGCGCAGCTGTTCTGCCGGGGCGTCCAGGCCGAGGATCACCACCCCGCGGCAGTGCGGGTCCCGGCGGTCGATAATCTCGCTCAGCGCCGTCCAGCCGTCGGCGGAAAGCGGCGGCAACTTCCACCAGTCCGGGTAGATGCCCAGGTTGTAGAAGCGGGAGATGGCGCGTAGGTAGAGCTCGTCGCTGCGCGGCATGGTCGCAGGCAGGATCACCTCCAGCAGCAGCTCGTGCCCGGACCGGCAGCAGGCGTGGTACACCTCGGCAATTTTCTGCTCCTGTTCCAGGCGCAGGCCGTGGGCATCTTCCGGATGGAAGAAGACCAGACACTTCACCACGTGCTCCTGCGGCCAGCTGATAAGCTGGGTGCCGATGTTGCCGTGCTCCATCTCCAGCGGCCGGGAGCCCGGCAGCTCGATGGGGCGACCAATCCACCACCCTTCCCCGGTGATCGCGTTCAGCGCGTCCTGACCAAAGGTGCCGTCGCACAGCAGACCGGCTTTGCCCTCCAGCCCGGCGCGGCTCGCCGCCTCGCGGCTGGCCTGAAGGATCAGCTGCTTCAGCGCCGGAATGCGCTTAAGCGACGCGCCGCACTGCATCGCCATATCCTCAAGCTGGCTGCGGTGATCGAAGGCCATCACGCACAGCTCCGGCCATTCGCGGCGGCGGGTGGTCACCCGGTGCAGATGGTTAAGACGCGGGTCGAGATCCGGGCGCGGCACGTTCGCGGCGCGGGAAAGATAGTCATCCAGCTCGATTTTGCTCGGCATCGCCGGGGCGCAGCCGTGGCGCGAGACCACCAGCGCGCCGCAGGCGTTGGCGTAGCGGCACGCCTGCTCCCAGCCCTCGTCGTTCAGGTAGCCGCGCAGCAGGCCGGACATAAACGCGTCCCCCGCGCCGAGGACGTTCAACACCTCCACGCGCACGCCGGTGACCGTCAGGCCGTCGTCCAGCCGGGGCGGAATGGCGTCGGTGTAGACCGAGCAGCCGAGCGCGCCGCGTTTGCAGACCAGCGCTGCGTCACTGACGGCGCGCACCTGCCCCAGCGCCTGCAGGGTATCCGTGCTGCCGCCCGCAATGTGAAACTCCTCTTCGGTGCCGACAATGACGTCGAAGAGGTGCAGCACCTCCTGCAGCTCGCGGGTGACCTTATCGGCGGCGATAAAGCGCGTTTCGCCGTCGCCTAAGGAGGTGAGCCCCCACAGCACCGGACGGTAGTCGATGTCCAGCACCGTGCGCACGCCGTGACGGCGGGCATAGCCCAGCGCCGTCAGCACCGCCTCGCGAGTCTGCGGATGAGAAAGGTGAGTCCCGGTGATGGCAAGACAACGTGCGGAGGCAATGTAGCTTTCGTCCACATCGCTGGCGGTAATCGCCATGTCCGCGCAGTTATCGCGATAAAAAATCAGTGGAAAGGTGTCCCGGTCTTTAATGCCGAGTAGCACCAGCGCCGTGAGGCGTTGTTTATCGGTAATCAGATGGCTGGTATCGCAGCCCACCTGGTTGAGCTCTTCGCGTAGGAAGCGGCCCATATGTTCATCGCCGACGCGCGCCAGCATCGACGAGCGTAAACCCTGACGCGCGGTGCCGTACGCCACGTTACCCGATGACCCGCCGAGATATTTGGCGAAGCTCGACGCGTCCTCCAGACGGGCACCAATCTGCTGGCTGTAGAGGTCTACCGCCACGCGGCCCATGCATATCACATCAAACTGCTTTTCCACGTTGATACCTCATCAGACAATGTCGTTCACGTTCAGCCAGCGGCCTTCCCGGTGCGAGAGCGCAATCGCGTCCAGCACGCGCGACACCTTCCAGCCCTCTTCGAAGTCCGGCCACATCGGCGCGTCGGCGGCAATCCCGTCCACCAGGTCGCGCACCTCCACCGTTTTTTGATCGTTAAAGCCAATCCCGTGGCCCGCACCCATGCAGAACGCGGCGTATTCCGGGTGCGCCGGGCCGACGAGCAGCGTACGGAACCCCTGACGGTTCACCGGATCGTCATGCAGATAAAGCTTCAGCTCCGCCATGCGCTCCTGGGTGAAGCTGATGGCGCCTTTCGTCCCGGTGATGACGTACGACAGCCCCATCTTGCGGCCGCAGGCAACGCGGGAGGTTTCAATCACGCCCTGCGCACCGCCCGCAAAACGCACCATCGCGTGGGCCTGGTCCTCGTTTTCGACGGCAATCATCTCTGACGATCCGGCCTTCGCCGGGCGTTCAGGGACCACGATCTTCAGATCGCCGCAGACCTGCTCGATATCCCCCACCAGGTATTGGGCCATATTGACGATATGCGCCGCGAGGTCGCCCAGTGCGCCCAGCCCGGCGGTCTCTTTAAAGCAGTGCCAGTGAATGGGGACGCGCGGGTCGGCCATATAGTCTTCGTTGTGGGTGCCGTAGAAGTGGATCACTTCGCCAATCTCGCCGCGGGCAATAATCTCCTTCGCCAGCTGCGCCGTCGGGTTCTTCATGTAGTTGAACCCCACCAGCGTTTTCACACCGGCCCGCTTCGCGGCGTCGACCATCTCGCGCGCGTCGTGGGCGTTAAGCGCCAGCGGCTTCTCCGAGTAGACGTGCTTGCCGTGGCGGATCGCCTCCAGCGCTATCTCCTTATGCAGGTGGTTAGGTGAGCAAATATCCACCACGTCAATGGCCGGGTCGGCCACCAGCGCCCGCCAGTCGCCCGTGGAGCGGTTGAAGCCAAACGCCCGCGCGCGCTCTGCCGCCAGCTCCGGCGTGACTTCCGCCACCATCTCGCGCATCAGCCTGCCACGCAGGTTGAACACCGTCGGGGCCTGGGCATAGGCGATAGCGTGCGCCTTGCCGATATACCCGGTGCCAATTAATCCAATACGAACCTCTTTCATCGTGATCCTCACAGTGCGCCGCGACGGCTCTTGGCGTAGGTGTCAAACGCCACCGCCAGAACGATAATTAATCCGGTGATAATCTGCTGGTAGTAGGCCGAGACGTTCATCAGCACCAGGCCGTTAATCAGAATACCCATTATGATGGAGCCGATAATGGTGCCGCCGATGCGCCCGTAGCCGCCCATCAGCGAGGTACCGCCGATCACCACCGAGGCGATGACGCGCAGTTCAAAGGAGATCCCGGCCACCGCCTCGGCGCTTCCCAGACGCGCGCTCAGGATGAAGCCCGCCAGACCCGCCAGACAGCCGATCAGCACGTAGACGCTGACCAGCACGCGCTTGACGTTGACCCCCGCCAGGCGCGCCGCCTCCGGGTTGCCACCGATGGCGTAGACGAAGCGGCCCCAGCGGGTTTTGTGCAGCGCCAGATAGCCGCCGACGGCGACGATGGCAAAGATCCAGATCGGAATGGAGATGCCGAGCAGCTCCCCGCGCCCCCACCAGCGGTAGCCCTGATCGAAACCGGCGATCGGCGCGCCGTCGTTAATCACCAGCGTCAGGCCGCGCCAGATGGTCATCCCGCCGAGGGTGACGATGAACGGCGGCAGGCGCAGGCGGGTGACGCCCAGGCCGTGCAGGAAGCCAATCGCCGTGCCCATGGCCAGACATATCCCCAGGCCGATCAGCCAGCTCATGCCGCCCCAGGCGTTCGGGTCTACGGTGGTGAAGTTATCACCCTTGATCACGTACGCTGCGGTCATTGCGCACACCGCCAGAATGGAGCCCACGGAGAGGTCGATCCCGGCGGTCAGAATGACGAACGTCATCCCCACGGCCATGATCCCGTAGATGGAGACTTCGGTCAGGATGTTGAAAATATTGCGTTCAGAGAAAAAGTTGCTGTTCTGCGACTGGAAGAAGATCAGCAGCAGGATCATGAAAATCAGCACCCCGAAGCGCTCGAAGAAGGCGATGGGATCGATGCGTCCGGCGCGTTTGACCGGGGCCTGCGTTTTAGAAATCATCTGCGTCATGAGAAACTCCGTTATGCCGCGTTCAGGGCGTTGTGGTTGATGGCCATCATCGTCATCAGCCGTTCTTCGTTAGCGTCGTCACCGTGGATCTCGCCGGTCACCCGGCCTTCGCTGAGGGTGATGATCCGGTCAGACACCGCCATCACTTCAGGCAGATCGGAGGAGATCACGATCACCGCCACGCCCTTTTTCGCCATGTCAAACAGCACCTGGTGCACTTCCGATTTGGTCCCCACGTCGATGCCGCGCGTCGGCTCATCGACGATCAGCACCCGCGGGTTGAGCGCCATGCAGCGCGCAAGGATCACTTTTTGCTGGTTGCCGCCGGAGAGCTTGCGCACCTCCTGCGCGCTGTTGACCATTTTGATCTGCAGCGCCTGGCGGTAGGACTCAATCAGATCGTCCTCTTTGCGGGTGTTCACGAACCAGCGCCACTGCAGCAGCGAGGAGAGACAGGAGAGCGACAGGTTGTCGCGAATCGACAGCCCCAGCACCGCCCCCTCTTTTTTGCGATCTTCCGGCACCAGCGCCACGCCCTGATCGAGGGCATACAGCGGGTCGCGCGGCTGGTAAGGCACGCCGTCCAGCTCAAAGCTCCCCGAGGTAAACGCGTCTGCACCAAACAGGCAGCGCGCCACCTCGGTACGCCCCGCGCCCACCAGCCCGGCAATGCCTAATACCTCCCCGGCGTGGACGTGGAAGCTGATGTCGTGCAGGGCGATACCGTGCGGATCCAGCGGCGGCTTTTCGCGGCTCAGCCCCTTCACCGCCAGGCGGACGGGTTTGTCTTCATGATGGGTTTCGCTGGCGGGGCGGCGGTTAAAGGCCACGTCGCGCCCGACCATCAGTCGGATCAGCTGTTCGACGTTAGTCTCCGCCACCGCGCCGGTGCCGGTGAAACGGCCGTCCTGGAAAACGGTGAAGCGATCGCAGAGCTGGAAAACTTCGTGCAGACGGTGGGTAACATAAATAATGCTCACGCCGCGGTTTTTAAGCTCGCGCACCACGCGGTGCAGGCTTTCCACCTCGCTGTCGCTCAGCGCGGCGGAAGGTTCGTCCATGATGATTAACCGGGCGTTGAGGGTCAGCGCGCGGGCGATCTCCACCATCTGCTGCTGGGCGACGCTCAGACGGGCCACCGGCGTGGTCGGCGCAACGTTCAGTTGCAGGTAATCGAGAATAACCTGCGCCTCCTGGTTGACCGCCTTTTCGTCTACGATCAGGTTACGTTTACGCGGCTCGCGCCCGAGAAACATGTTTTCCGCGACGGTCATGTTAGGCAGCAGGTTGAATTCCTGATAGATGGTGATAATGCCCTTGTTCTGGCGTTCCACCGGGGAGTCGTCCACCGGCAGCGTTTCGCCGTTGAACCAGATCTCCCCGCGGGTTTGCGGCTGCGCGCCCGCGAGCGCCTTCAGTAGCGTGGATTTTCCCGCCCCGTTTTCCCCCAGCAGGGCGTGGATCTCCCCCGCGCCGACGGTCAGTTGGGCGCTGCTCAGCGCCCAGACGCCGGAAAAGCTTTTTGCCAGGTCGGTCACTTTCAGTAAGGGTTGCGACATCGGTCTGCTCCTCCTCATGATGAGCCGCCAAAGGCGGCTCGGGACATATCAGTTACCGGCCTCACCGATACGCTCAGCCTGCTGCAGGTTCTCTTTGGTGATCAGCGTCGGCGGGTAGTCGGCCCCGGTGATGGCTTTCTTCTCGCGTACATTGGCCACCAGCTGGCTCATCGCCGTCTGCACCGCAAAGCCCGGACGCTGATCCGCCGTTACCGCCAGCCAGCCGTCGCGCACGCGGGCCAGCGCTTCCGGCACCGCATCAAACCCGGTTACGAGGATCTCACCCGGCTTCACGCCCTGGCTTTGCAGCGCTTCAATCGCCCCCAGCGCCATGTCGTCGTTAGCGGAGAGGATCACCTGCGGACGTTTCGGCAGCGAGGGCAGCACGCTTTCAACGATGCGCATCCCTTCGGAACGCATCCAGTTGCCGGTCTGATCGGCGACGATCTTGTACTTATCCCCGCCCGCCTTCAGGCTGTCGCGGATCCCTTTGGTGCGTTCGATGTTGGAGGAGGAGCCCGGCTGGCCGGTCAGCAGAATGATCTCCGCGCCGTCGGGGAATTTGGTTTTGACGAAGTCGCCAATCGCCTGGCCGCCCTTGTAGTTGTTGGCGCCAAAGTGCGGCACTTTCTTCTGACTGTCGACGGAGCGGTCAAGGGTGACCACCGGCAGCTTCGCATCCTGAATTTCATCCACCGCGCTTGAGACTGCGTTGACGTCGTTCGGGGAGACGATAAAACCCTGCGCCCCGCGGGTGATGGCGTTTTCCAGGTCAGCCACCTGCTTCGGTGAACTGCCCTGCCCGTCCAGTACCTGAAGCTTCACGCCCATCTCTTTCGCGGCTTTCACCGCCGTGCGCTGCATGTGAACTTCAAACGGCATCGCCAGGTTTGGCGTACTGAAAACAATCTGCTCGTTTTCGGCGAGGGCAGCCCCGGACGTCATGGCGATGAGGGCGGCTAAGATCAGTTTTTTCATTATTATGTCTCTCTGTGTAGGGTTGGTGTGTTTAGAGGACGATCTCGCGCTGGCTGCGCAGCGACTCCAGCGCTTTATCCGCAAGGTACAGCGCACGTTCACCATCATCGCCGCTGCAGTCAGGCACCGCTTCGCCGCGTAATACCGCAACAAAGTGCTCCCATTCCGCGGCGTAAGCGGATTTGTAGCGCTGCAGGAAGAAGTGTTCCGGCAGCGCGCTGGTGCAGCCCTGTTTGCCATAGTGCTGCACCTGGTTTTCCAGGATATTGCCCGCGCACAGAAGGCCTTCGGAGCCGTGCAGCTCCAGGCGCTGGTCGTAGCCGTAAGATGAGCGGCGGCTGTTGACGATGGTCGCCATTGCGCCGGAGGCGTATTTCAGAACGATAAACGCGGTGTCGATATCCCCCGCCTCGCCAATCGCCGGATCCACCAGGTTGCTGCCCTGGGCATACACCGACACCGGCTCTTCGCCCATGATGAAGCGGGCCATGTCGAAGTCGTGAATGGTCATATCGCGAAACATGCCGCCGGAGACGCGCACGTACTCTGCGGGCGGCGGAGACGGATCGCGGGAGATGATGAGCAGCGATTCCGGTTTGCCGATGCGCCCGGCCTGGGCGTCGGTTTTCACGCGGCGGAACTGCGGGTCAAAGCGGCGGTTAAAGCCGATGAACAGCGGCACGTCGTACTCTTTAACCACCTTCAGGCAGTCGCGCACGCGGGCGAGGTCAAGGTGGACCGGCTTTTCGCAGAAGATAGCCTTGCCGTGGCGGGCGGCCATTTCAATCAGATCCGCGTGGGTATCGGTGGCGGAGGCAATCAGCACGGCGTGAACGTTAGGGTCGGTCATCGCCTCGTTCAGGCTCTGCTGGCGGGCCTGATACTGCGTGGCGAGACGGGTGGCAAATTCCTGATTCGGGTCAACCACGGACCAGAGCGTGGTCGCGCCGTGGCTGGCGATGTTAGCTGCATGTACCTGGCCAATTCGGCCAGCGCCCAGTAAAGCAATGTTAAACATAACGGCTCCCGGTGTTGGTGAATGCTGTGAACTAACGACCCTATAAATAAAACATTTATTTCATTTTTATAAATAGTGAAAATTATGTTTTTGAGTGCGGGTTAACACTTTTGAGATGAATGAGATAAATTTTGTTATCAATCTCACAACATGACGGGAGAGATGCCCCCGCCATTACAAAGGGGCGAGGGAGAAAAAACCGCACCGATCCGTCCCCTCTCCCTGTGGGAGAGGGTTAGGGTGAGGGGAAAATAAAAATGAAATAAAAATTTCGTTACGAAGTGAAATCTCAATACTGGCGGGCTTTTTTCACCTGCGCCTGGGTGTGCTCCGCGGCCTCACGCACGGCAGACGACTCTGCCACCTGCGCGTCACCGGTTCGCCACCAGGAGGCGTAATCGTGGGTCATGGTCTTCGGCAGCACCTTGATGTCCAGCAGCGTCGGGCCCGGATGCGCCCGTGATGCCTCCAGCGCCGCCAGCAGGGTTTGCTCGTCGTTCACCCGCCACGCGCGGCAGCCGTAGCTCTCCGCGTTTTGCGCAAAATCGACCTTTACCAGCGGCCCATCGAGCCGCCCGGTTTCCGGGTTGCGATGGCGATTTTCCGTGCCAAAGCTGCCCATCCCGTGCCCCATCTGCAGGTTGTTAATGCAGCCGAAGCTGGCGTTATCAAACAGCAAAACGGTGACCTTAATCCCCTCCTGCACAGCGGTTTGCAGCTCGGAGTGCAGCATCATGTAGGAACCATCCCCCACCATGGCGTACACCGGCAGCCCGGGTCTGGCGAGCTTCGCGCCGATGGCCGCCGCAATCTCGTAGCCCATGCAGGAGTAGCCGTACTCCAGGTGATAGCTGTCAGGCGTTTTGACCTGCCAGAGGCGCTGTAAATCGCCCGGCAGCGAACCGGCCGCGCCCACCACAACGGCGTTATCTTCAACATGTTGGTTGATCAGCCCCAGCACCCGCGTCTGGGTCAGGCGGGTGTTGAGCGTCTCGCCGTACTCCGCCAGCTGCGCATCCAGGTGCCCCGCCACTTCAGGCGCGTCGCCAGGACGCCACTGGCGATCCCACAGGCGGCAGCACTCGTCGCGCCAGGCGGACTTCGCCTCGGCGATCGCCTCTCCCCAGCCGCTGCGGTAATCCCTGAGCGCGTGGGTTAATGCCTGGAGTCCGGTTTGGGCATCGGCAATCAGCGCGGTGGCGTCCAGCTTCAGGGCGTCAAACTCGGCCACGTTCAGCAGCAGGAATTCAACGTCCGGGTGGGAAAAGAGCGCCTTAGAGCCGGTGGTAAAATCGGTCAGGCGGGTGCCGATGCCGATCACCAGGTCGGCCTGTGGCGCAAGCTGGTTAGCGGCCATTCCCCCCGTCACCCCTACACCGCCCAGGTTAAGTGGGTGGTCACTTACCAGCGCCCCCTTTCCGGCCTGGGTTTCGGCAAACGGCAGCTGCAGCGTCTCGACAAATTCGCGAAACGCCTCATGCGCGCCGGAATAGCGCACGCCGCCGCCGCACACCACCAGCGGACGACGTTTGCGGGCGATCAGCGCCCGCGCCTGCGCCAGACGCTGCGGGTCAGGCGGACGACGCTCAATGTGGTGCACGCGACGCGCGAAGAAGCTCAGCGGGTAATCCCAGGCTTCTCCCTGCACGTCCTGCGGCAGGCAGATGGTCACCGCCCCGGTATTGGCGGGGTCAGTAAGCGTTCGCATCGCGCTTAACATGGCGCTCATCAGCTGCTCCGGCCGGTTAATGCGGTCCCAGTAGCGGGAGACCGGACGGAAGCAGTCGTTGGTGCTGATGCTGAGGTCGTGATACTGCTCGATCTGCTGCAGCACCGGGTCCGGCTGGCGGCTGGCATAGATATCGCCCGGCAGCAGTAAAAGCGGGATGCGGTTCGCGGTGGCGGTTGCCGCGGCAGTCACCATGTTGGCGGCGCCCGGCCCGACCGAGGAGGTGACGGCAAAAATGCGCTGGCGGCGATGCTGTTTGGCGAATCCCGTCGCCATATGAGCAATGCCCTGCTCGTTGCACCCCTGCATGATTTTCAGATGACCGGGCTCCTGCTCCAGCGCCTGGCCGATACCCAGCACATTGCCGTGCCCAAAGATGGTCGCCACGCCCTCGACGAAGGGCGTTTCGTTGCCGTCCACGCTGACGTACTGTTGATTCAGGAACCGGACCAGCGCCTGGGCCATGGTCATACGTTCGGTTTGCATAAAACCTCCTGTCAGCCCAGCGTCGGCATGGAGAACGCAGCGCTTGTCTCCTGCTGCATTTCCGGCCAGCGCGCGGTGATGGTTTTCATTCGGGTGTAGAAGCGCACGCCGTCGCTGCCGTGGACGTTGAGCGCGCCAAAAATCGAGCGCTTCCAGCCGCCGAAGCTGTGGAACGCCATCGGCACCGGGATCGGCACGTTGACTCCCACCATGCCCGCCAGCACCTCTTCGCAGAAGCGGCGCGCGCAGCCGCCGTCGCGGGTGAAGATCGCTGAACCATTACCATATTCATGGCGGTTAATCAGATCCACCGCGCTGGCGTAATCTGCTACGCGCACCACAGAAAGCACCGGGCCGAAAATTTCTTCTTTATAGATGGTCATCTCCGGGGTGACGTTATCGAACAGCGTCGGCCCGACGAAGTAGCCCTGCTCGTGCCCCTTCACGCTGAAGCCGCGACCGTCCACGCGAAGTTTTGCCCCCTGCGACTCGCCGCTGTCGATGTAGCCCAGCACCTTGCTGCGGTGCGCGGAGGAGATAAGCGGCCCCATTTCGTTTTCCGGCGTCTGGTCCAGGCCCGGCCCGACGCGCAGCGCGGCAATCTGTTTTTCCAGCCGGGCGCAGAGGTCATCGGCGGTTTTATCCCCCACAGCCAGTACCACCGAGAGTGCCATGCAGCGTTCTCCCGCCGCGCCGTAGGCCGCGCCCATAATGGCGTTGGCCGCCATCTCCATGTCGGCATCCGGCATGAGAATGCAGTGGTTTTTCGCGCCGCCCAGCGCCTGACAGCGCTTACCGTGGGCGGACGCGGTCTGGTAAATGTATTCCGCAATCGGCGTGGAGCCGACAAAGCTCACCGCCTGCACGCGCGGGTCGGTCAGGAGTACGTCAACGGATTCCTTATCTCCCTGCACCACGTTGAAGACGCCGTCCGGCAGGCCAGCCTCTTTCAGCAGCTGGGCCAGCGCGAGCGCCAGAGAGGGATCTTTTTCAGAGGGTTTCAGCACGAAGGTGTTCCCGGTCGCCAGCGCAATCGGGAACATCCACATCGGCACCATCGCCGGGAAGTTAAACGGCGTGATCCCGGCGCAGACGCCGAGCGGCTGCATAAGCGAGTGGCTGTCGACGCCGGTACCGACATTCGCCGAGTGTTCGCCCTTTTGCAGATGCGGAATGCCGCAGGCAAATTCTACTACTTCCAGGCCGCGGGTCAGTTCACCCACCGCGTCGGAGAAGACCTTGCCGTGCTCTTCGCTGATGATGCGGGCCAGACGCTCCATATTCTCCTCCAGCAGCGCCTTGAAGCGGAACATCACGCGCGCGCGCTTAAGCGGAGCCTGGCGCGCCCACGCAGGAAACGCCTGCTGCGCGGCGGCAATCGCCTGTTCGGTTTCCCGCGCCGTACTCATCACCACCTGGCGGATTTGCTCGCCGGTGGCCGGGTTGAAGATCGCCTGAACGCGCTGGCCTGAACCGGTGACACATTCGCCGTGAATAAAATTCGCTACCGTCTCCATCCTTAACCTCTCGCTGTTGATACGTGACTGTTACCTGAACGCTGTGTACTGAACACTATATATGAAACAAATATTCCATTTTAAGTTGAAATAAAATAAATGATGATTATTGTGATCAAGGATGGATTTTTATGTTAACAGCCAGCAACACTGACGCCACGTGCGCTATTAAAGGATTTCGGGCGAGGAAATGACTGAAGCTTCTGTTTCATTTTTGCTGCCAGATGGATGGCCGACATTTAAAAGACGCGGTTTTGCGTTTAGAATCATAAGAATGTATTTGGGGGATAAGATGACGACAGCAACCAGCCTGAACGAACTGCAGCAGCAAATCCGCGATCGCTACGATAGCCTGAGCAAGAGGCTGCAGCAGGTCTCCCGCTACGTGCTGGATAACACCAACAGCGTGGCCTTTGATACGGTTGCCGTTATTGCCGAGCGCGCCGACGTGCCGCCCTCGACGCTGATCCGCTTTGCCAACGCCTTTGACTTCACCGGCTTCAACGAAATGAAACAGCTGTTTCGTATGAACCTGGTTGAGGAGACCGCCAGCTACAGCGACCGCGCCCGGCTGTTTCGCGAGATGGAGAGCGAGGCCGTGCCGGAAACGCCGCTCGATATCCTGCAGGAGTTCGCCCGCTCGAACGCGCAGGCGCTACAGCAGTTAGCCGCCCGCGCCGAGCCGGAAATGCTGGAGCGCGCGGTACAGTTGCTGGCAGATGCTGACACCATCTACATCGCCGGACTGCGCCGCTCCTTTAGCGTCGCGGCCTACCTCACCTATGCCCTGAGCCACCTCGAGTGCCGCCCTATCCTGCTCGACGGCATGGGCGGCATGCTGCGCGAGCAGATCAGCCGTATTAAGGCGCGGGACATTGTGGTGTCGATCAGCTTCTCGCCGTATGCGGAAGAGACGGTGATGGTCAGCGAAACCGCCGCCAGCGTCGGCGCACGGCAGATTGTGATTACGGACAGCCAGATAAGCCCCCTGGCGACGTTCAGCGATCTATGCTTTGTGGTGAAAGAGGCGCAGGTGGATGCGTTCCGGTCACAGTCGGCAACGCTGTGCCTGGTGCAGTCGCTGGTGGTGGCGCTGGCGTACCGGTTGGGGGAAGGGAAGTAAGGAAATAAAAAACCCCTGCACAGGCAGAGGGTTTGGGTGTTACATTTGAGGGGGGTTATTCACACTCTATTATCAACTGAATAAGAAAGTCGGTATAAATAATAGGATTTTATAAAGTGTGTTCAAGCTGTCATGAAAACGCAATTCACAGTCAAAACGTTCAAGGAAGACGGATCAGACTCTTTCGTGACAAACGCTCCCTATCCAAGATGACCAACTCATCACACTACCATCATAAACAATCACTTCCATAAGCTCTGCCGCATTTGAAAGTTCGACTTATAAAAGTTATATAAATACCTCATCGTGATTGGGAGCTAACTAACTGCTGCTACTTGTAAGCTTCTCAGTTCGCAAGAATAGCCTGCGCCCAATTATGACAAGATAGGTGATTCGCAGCGTAAAAGAGTTGATCTAAGTGAATAATGGTAATACCGAAGGCAACGGTAAATATTTGCGTCGCAATATTTTATAGCCACATTAAAAAAAAATTAACAATGACACCAAAGTTAAACAAGCATTGGCACTGATGTATGTTATCACCTCAAAAGCAAAAACATCCATATAGGATTTGAAGACGATTAAGATTATTTTCAGTTACCATTTGAGAAATATCAATCTAACCTTATAAAAGTAAAAAATAAGAAAACATTTAATAAAACAATATACATAGCACTATTAAAATCATATACTAAATGGCTAGTATCGCAGCAAGTTCATCTCATAACACTCAGCAAACTAGGTGCATTATGAATAATTTCAAAGAAACATTACTATGGAAAATGGCCTTCGAAAGTGAGCAGGCTAAAGCCCATCAATCATCTGTCGAAGCTCTTATTTCTTCATTCACAAGAGCCAGAGAGAATGCACGGATTCTCGTTTCAGAAATATCGATAGACCTTCCAAACTACACAGTTCACGATATAGAGCATTTGGATGCCCTTTGGGAAATAGGCAGCCAAATTGTAGGTCCTGATTTTTGCATTAATCCGGTGGAAGGTTTTGTGTTAGGGTGTAGTTTTCTTTTCCATGACTCTGCAATGACCATGGCTGCGTACCCGGGGGGACTGGAAGAAATAAAAGATTCTCGCGAGTGGAAACGGATATATAACAGAATTAAAGCCTCAAGCAATGAATATATTGATGATAGCTCTATTATTGAAATATTTCTTCGAGAACAACATGCTATTCGTGCAGAAAAATTACCTAAAGTATCATGGAAAGCAGATTCAGGTTTTAGATACTTAATTGATGATGGTGAATCCAGAGAGAAGTTTGGCGATTTTATTGGGCAAGTAGCAGCATCTCATTGGTGGGATCATGCAAAGCTTGAAAATCAGATGCAGGATAAAATCATTCCAGCCCCCTCTCCTTTTCCAAGTAGTTGGTCTATTGATCTATTAAAACTAGCTTGCGTACTTCGTGTTTCAGATGCAGCACAAATTGACGAACGTAGAGCTCCTAGTTTTTTACTAGCCCTCAGAAAAAATAGACTTTCCGACTACTCCAATCAGCACTGGACTTTTCAAAACAAGCTAACTCAAGCACAAAATAGAAATGACACTCTGTATTTTGCCGCATTACGCCCATTTCCTAAAAGTGAAGCCAAGGAGTGGTGGATGTTACACGACACCCTCAAAATGATTGATAGTGAGCTAAGAAAAACTGACGATTTGTTGGCAAGACGCAGGGGGAATGAGTGTCGTTTTTCAGCTCGTCGGGTTTCAAATATCGAGTCTGCAGCAAATTTAAAAACCTGTATCCAAACCGAAGGTTGGCATCCTATTGATACTGAATTTTCAATTTCAGATATTCCACAGCTTATTGCAAACTTAGGTGGTGACCAACTTTATGGTCACGACAATATGGCAGCATTGAGAGAAATCATACAAAATGCTATGGACTCTGTGCGTCTCAGACAAATTGTTGATCCGCAAGCATCTTCGCCATTGGTTGAAGTTGAATTAATTAAAGAAAATGATTCGTTTATACTAAAGGTTAGAGATAATGGTGTTGGTATGTCTGAAGTTTCCATCGTTGAAAATTTACTTTCTTTTGGAAAAAGTGGATGGCTGAACGATACCGCTATTGGAGAGTATAACGATAACTTCCCTCATAAAAATAACGTTTCAGGTCGCTACGGAATAGGTTTTTTTTCTATTTTCATGCTTGGAAAAAAAATAGAAATCAAATCTCGCCGATTTGATTCCAGCCCTGACCAAACAACTCTATTATCTTTTCCTGAAGGTCTCAATACTCGCCCCCTACTGTGTGGAGCTGAATATACTGACAGGATGACGGCTGGCGGGACGGAAATATCTGTCCATCTTGATATAGAAAAACTAGAGAAAGGTTTTTGGCACTCGGAAACAAAATATGAATTTTGGTCCGTATCTGAAAATGGTATAAAGGTTCTAAGTGAGGCCATATCAAAGAGTTTCCCAACATCGAATGTTCCGGTAAAAGTAAAAAATGGTGACATTTGCGAGATAATAGATGGTCGAAATTGGGAAACTGAGCCAGTATCTGATTTTCTAAAAAGGGTTGAGGGTGATTTGTATCTTAGTGAAAGTGGGGTACCATTCGAATCTACGGTATCACTAATTAAGGAAGATTCAGGCGAAATTGTTGGTCGAGCAACACTATATCCCGACAGACTTTCCAATAGGTACCATCCAGACAAAAGCATTTCAGGAACAGTTGCATCCCAAGGAGCTAAAATTTGCACAGGCTCATTCCGAGGAGTTTTATTAGGTACGCCAGTACGGGCAGCAAGAGATTTTGCATCTCTGCTAGCATCGTCAGATGCGATACAAAAATGGGCAACAGAACAAGCCTCTTTATTACAAAAAGTTACATCTAAAGATGAAGAGCAAGAAAGCATTGCTGAACAAATTTCCTCGCTCGGCGGTAACATTGGAGATTTGAAGTTTTGTGAAATTGGCGGGATATATTATAGTAAAAACGAACTCCTTGATTTTTTGAAACAAAAAAATGAGGTGTGGGTTGTTTTTAATGCTGCAACTTCATTAGGACGACCAAAAGATAAACCATCCTGCAGAACAGATTGTTGTATCTCAGTTGGATATGGTGTTCGTGTATTTATAAACGTCCCAATATGGGCACGTTCATTTCCTGAATTCAAAAACCAAAAAGCATTGAATGAAATTGCACTTGAAATCATCAGTGAAGAATTTAACATTCCGGATGATGTTATGGAAAAAATCACTAAAATTGAAGATGGACACTCGGTTTATGTAGCATCAGCTCCCACATGGCAAGGAGATGACGGAATTATAGGTTATGTTGACGGGCAATACTTCAAACGTAACATGAGTCTTGCTGACGTTGATCCGTTTTTCATTCCGGAAGTTCAACGAAATTATGAATTAAATTGAGAGCACTCTACCTCAGAGTACAAATCCTGATAGAACAAGTCCTAATTATGGACTTGTTCTATCTTAATATTTGGCGCAATTCACCTCCACTCTAATATAAATATAAAAACCCATCCTTGAAAATAACCTCCAAATATTTAAAGTACTGAAAATATAGGCCAGACATAAAAAAGCCCGCAGTTACGCGGGCTTAGAGCTACTTTGCAGGTTTCACGTACAGGCTGTTGCCAGACGTAAGATTATTCCCACTCAATCGTAGCCGGTGGCTTACCGCTGATGTCATACACCACGCGGGAAATACCGTTAACTTCGTTGATGATGCGGTTAGACACACGGCCTAAGAAGTCATACGGCAGGTGCGCCCAGTGCGCGGTCATGAAGTCGATGGTTTCCACTGCACGCAGGGAGACAACCCAGTCGTACTTACGGCCATCGCCCATCACACCGACGGAGCGAACCGGCAGGAACACGGTGAACGCCTGGCTCACTTTGTTGTACAGGTCAGCTTTGTGCAGCTCTTCGATGAAGATCGCGTCCGCGCGACGCAGCAGGTCGCAGTACTCTTTCTTCACTTCACCCAGCACGCGCACGCCCAGACCCGGGCCCGGGAACGGGTGACGGTAGAGCATGTCATACGGCAGACCCAGTTCCAGACCGATCTTGCGCACTTCGTCTTTGAACAGCTCGCGCAGCGGCTCAACCAGGCCCATCTTCATCTCTTTCGGCAGGCCGCCCACGTTGTGGTGAGATTTGATGACGTGTGCTTTACCGGTGGCGGAGGCGGCAGACTCGATCACGTCAGGGTAGATAGTACCCTGCGCCAGCCACTTCACGTCGTCCAGCTTCAGCGCTTCTTCGTCGAACACTTCCACGAAGACGCGGCCGATGATCTTACGCTTGGCTTCCGGATCGTTCTCGCCTTTCAGCGCGTCCAGGAAGCGCTGCTCGCCTTCCACGTGAACGATGTTCAGACCGAAGTGGTCGCCGAACATGTCCATGACCTGCTGGGCTTCGTTGAGACGCAGCAGACCGTTGTCCACGAAGACGCAAGTCAGGTTTTTGCCGATGGCACGATGCAGCAGCATCGCGGTCACGGAGGAGTCCACGCCGCCGGAGAGGCCGAGGATCACTTTGTCATCGCCAACCTGCTGGCGGATACGCTCAACGGCATCGTCGATGATTTTTGCCGGGGTCCACAGGGCTTCACACTGGCAGATGTCACGCACGAAGCGCTCCAGCATGCGCATACCCTGACGGGTGTGAGTCACTTCCGGGTGGAACTGTACGCCGTAGAAGCGTTTTTCTTCGTTCGCCATGATGGCGAACGGGCAGCTTTCGGTGCTGGCAACGGTCACGAAGTCAGACGGGATGGCGGTAACTTTGTCGCCGTGGCTCATCCACACGTCCAGCAGCGGTTTGCCGTCTGCGGTCAGGGAGTCTTCGATACCGCGCACCAGCGCGCTGTCGTTAACCACTTCAACCTGTGCATAGCCGAACTCGCGCTCGCTGGAGCCTTCTACGTGGCCGCCCAGCTGCATGGCCATGGTCTGCATGCCGTAGCAGACGCCGAATACCGGCACGCCAGCTTCGAACACGTACTGCGGCGCGCGCGGGCTGTTCTCTTCGGTGGTACTTTCCGGGCCGCCGGACAGGATGATGCCGCTTGGATTGAATTCGCGAATCTGTGCTTCCGTGACATCCCACGCCCACAGCTCACAGTAAACGCCCAGTTCACGTACGCGACGCGCCACCAGCTGAGTGTACTGAGAACCGAAGTCCAGGATGAGAATGCGATGTTTATGAATGTTTTCCGTCATTGACGCTAATTCCGAGGCAAGTGAAACAAAAACAGAGCGCCCGGCAGAAGCCGGGCGCGGAAACTTATCAGGAGCCCAGACGGTAGTTCGGGGACTCTTTGGTGATCGTCACGTCGTGAACGTGGCTCTCCTGGATACCCGCACCGCTGATGCGTACGAATTCCGCTTTAGTACGCAGCAGGTCAATGGTACCACAGCCGGTCAGACCCATACAGGAGCGCAGGCCGCCCATCTGCTGGTGAATGATCTCTTTCAGACGGCCTTTATAGGCAACGCGACCTTCGATACCTTCCGGTACCAGTTTGTCAGCGGCGTTATCGGTCTGGAAGTAACGGTCGGAGGAACCTTTGGACATCGCGCCCAGGGAGCCCATGCCGCGGTAGGATTTGTAAGAACGGCCCTGGTAGAGTTCGATTTCACCCGGGGATTCTTCGGTACCGGCCAGCATGGAGCCTACCATCACGGCAGCTGCGCCAGCGGCGATGGCTTTAGCGATGTCGCCAGAGAAGCGGATACCGCCGTCAGCGATAACCGGAATACCGGTGCCTTCCAGCGCTTCAACCGCGTCAGACACGGCGGTGATCTGTGGAACGCCCACGCCGGTCACGATACGCGTGGTACAGATAGAGCCTGGGCCGATACCCACTTTCACCGCGCTGCAGCCAGCGTCAGCCAGCGCGCGAGCGCCTGCGCCAGTGGCCACGTTACCGCCGATGATCTGCAGGTCAGGGTATTTGGCGCGGGTATCACGAATACGTTGCAGAACGCCTTCGGAGTGGCCGTGAGAGGAGTCAATCAGCAGGACGTCAACGCCCGCAGCAACCAGCGCGTCAACGCGCTCTTCGTTACCGGCACCGGCGCCAACCGCAGCGCCGACGCGCAGACGGCCATGCTCGTCTTTACAGGCGTTCGGTTTACGTTCAGCTTTCTGGAAATCTTTAACGGTGATCATGCCGCGCAGGTGGAAGTTCGCATCCACCACCAGCGCTTTCTCAACGCGTTTTTCGTGCATTTTTGCCAGCACCACGTCGCGGGTTTCGCCTTCGCGAACGGTCACCAGACGCTCTTTTGGCGTCATGTACACGCTGACAGGCTGGTTCAGGTCAGTCACGAAACGTACGTCACGACCGGTGATGATACCGACCAGTTCGTTGTCTTCGGTCACAACCGGGTAACCGGCGAAGCCGTTACGTTCGGTCAGGGCCTTCACTTCGTGCAGGGTGGTGGTTGGCAGAACGGTCTGAGGATCGGACACGATGCCGGATTCATGCTTCTTCACGCGGCGAACTTCTTCCGCCTGACGCTCGATAGACATGTTTTTATGGATAAAGCCAATGCCGCCTTCCTGTGCCAGGGCGATTGCCAGGCGCGCTTCCGTCACGGTGTCCATTGCCGCGGAGAGCATAGGAATGTTCAGACGAATGGTTTTCGTCAACTGCGTGCTGAGGTCGGCAGTATTCGGCAGAACGGTGGAATGAGCGGGAACGAGGAGGACGTCGTCAAACGTCAGTGCTTC
This sequence comes from Enterobacter sp. ECC_219_Taxon_10, assembly GCF_058354905.1. Classification (NCBI taxonomy): domain Bacteria; kingdom Pseudomonadati; phylum Pseudomonadota; class Gammaproteobacteria; order Enterobacterales; family Enterobacteriaceae; genus Enterobacter; species Enterobacter sp. ECC_219_Taxon_10. The sequence goes on from NZ_CM178005.1 coordinate 3,613,524, forward strand.
TTTAGCGATACGTAGCATGGGCAATATCTCTGACCTGGGTGGTTAAATATTGCCGTGGCATTATACAGAGCGTAACCGATTGCATCTACACTTTTTTATAAAAAAGCTTGCGATTGCCTCTCAGCAGGTTACTATCGACTGAATAACTTGCTGATTTAGAATTTGATCCCGCTCACATGTTATCCTCTCAATCCCCCTCAATTTATACCGTTAGCCGCCTTAATCAGACGGTGCGTTTGCTGCTTGAGCAGGAAATGGGGCAGGTCTGGATTAGCGGTGAGATCTCTAACTTCACGCAGCCGTCCTCCGGCCACTGGTACTTTACGCTAAAAGACGATACCGCCCAGGTGCGCTGCGCGATGTTCCGCAACAGCAACCGCCGCGTCACGTTCCGCCCTCAGCACGGCCAGCAGGTTCTGGTGCGCGCCAATATCACCCTCTATGAGCCGCGCGGTGATTATCAAATTATCGTCGAGAGCATGCAGCCTGCGGGCGAAGGTCTGCTGCAGCAGAAGTATGAACAGTTAAAAGCCAGGCTCTCTGCCGAAGGATTGTTCGACCAGCAGTTCAAAAAGCCGCTGCCCTCGCCTGCCCACTGCGTGGGGGTGATTACCTCGAAAACCGGTGCGGCACTGCACGATATTTTGCACGTGCTGAAGCGTCGCGACCCTTCCCTGCCCGTCATCATCTACCCCACTGCCGTTCAGGGTGACGATGCGCCAGGACAGATAGTTCGCGCCATTGAGCTGGCGAACGCCCGTCAGGAGTGCGACGTCTTAATCGTCGGGCGCGGCGGCGGCTCGCTGGAGGATTTGTGGAGCTTTAACGACGAGCGCGTGGCGCGGGCAATCTTTGCAAGCGTTATCCCCGTGGTGAGCGCCGTCGGGCACGAAACGGACGTGACGATTGCCGATTTTGTCGCGGATCTGCGCGCGCCTACGCCGTCCGCGGCGGCGGAAGTGGTGAGCCGTAACCAGCTGGAGCTGCTGCGCCAGATTCAGAACGGCCAGCAGCGTCTTGAGATGGCGATGGACTACTTCCTTGCCAACCGTACCCGCCGCTTTACTCAGCTTCATCATCGTCTTCAGCAGCAGCACCCGCAGCTGCGTCTGGCGCGTCAGCAGACCGTGCTGGAGCGCCTGCGTCAGCGCATGAACGTTGCGGTGGACGCGCAGCTCAAGCGCGCGGTAGCGCGCCAGCAGCGCGTGACGCAGCGCCTGAACCAGCAGAATCCGCAGCCGAAAATTTATCGCGCGCAAACGCGCATTCAGCAGCTGGAGTATCGTCTGGCGGAAACTCTCCGGGCGCGTCTGAGCAGCACCCGCGAACGTTTTGGCAACGCGGTGACCCATCTGGAAGCCGTGAGCCCCCTCTCCACGCTGGCGCGCGGCTATAGCGTGACGACGGCAGCGGACGGCAAAGTGCTGAAGCAAGCAAAACAGGTGAATACCGGTGATGTTCTTACCACCCGGCTGTCTGACGGCTGGGTAGAAAGCGAAGTGAAATCAATTAAACCGGTGAAAAAGACGCGTCAGCGCAAAACCGGATAATTCTTCGCCGGTTACTTACTATACTGCTGCTATTCCCTTTTTTAATAAGGAGAGCAGCATGTCCCATCTTCGTAGCGTTATTCCCCCTTATATTCTTCGTCGTATTATCGAAAGCGGTTCCGAGCCGCAGCAGCGCTGTGCCCGCCAGACCTTAACCCACGTCCAGACCCTGATGGCGCATATGCCGGGCAAACCCGCCGCGCCGCACGTGAATAAAGCCGGTCAGCTTGAGCGCGATATCTACGATGCGAAACAGACCCAGGAGCTGCCGGGTACGCAGGTGCGTTATGAGGGGCAACCCTCCAACGGCGATGTGGCGGTGGATGAAGCCTATAACTATTTAGGTATCACCCATGATTTCTTCTGGAAAGAATATCAGCGTGATTCGCTCGATAATAAGGGGCTTATTTTGACCGGCACCGTTCACTATGGGCGGGAATATCAGAACGCCTTCTGGAATGGGCAGCAGATGGTATTCGGTGACGGCGACGGGGAAATCTTTAACCGCTTTACGATTGCCATCGACGTGGTGGCGCACGAGCTGAGCCACGGCGTAACCGAGACCGAAGCCGGGCTGATATATTTTGAGCAGTCGGGCGCGCTGAACGAGTCTCTGTCAGACGTGTTTGGCTCGCTGGTGAAACAGTATCATCTGAAGCAAACCGCCGATAAAGCAGACTGGCTGATTGGTGAAGGGCTGCTGGCCGCGGGCATTAACGGCAGAGGGCTGCGCTCCATGTCAGAACCCGGCACCGCCTACGACGATCCTCTGCTAGGCAAAGACCCGCAGCCCGCGCATATGAAAGATTTCATCAAAACGCGCGAGGATAACGGCGGCGTACATCTTAACTCCGGCATCCCTAACCGGGCGTTTTATCTGGCCGCGACCGCAATCGGCGGCTATGCGTGGGAAAAAGCGGGTTATGCCTGGTACGACACGGTTTGCGATCGCAATCTGGCGCAGGATGCGGATTTTGATGCCTTTGCAAAACTGACGATAGCGCACGGAGAGAAACGCTCCGGTAGCGACGTTGGGGCGGCAATAAAACAAGCCTGGGAACAGGTGGGAGTGCTGTAAATGCAGGTTCCGGAACTGACGGATGACGCCGTGGTTGAGCTGGCCCGGGAAGGCGGCGTCGCTTTTATTCCTAAGCTGAGCGGCCAGCGCACCATCGCGCTCTCCTCGCTCAATGAGGCCCAGCGCCAGCGTCTGGTGAGCATACTCGAGCAGGCCTTCCCGCGCGGCCAGCCGCCCGGACAAGTCTCTTCCCCCGGCAGCGGGGATCAGCGCTATTTCCGCATCCAGATTATCTGGACCGGACAAAATCAGGCGCACTACGCCGATATCATCGTGCTGGTACCTGAGCAGGAAGCGCCCGAGTCGCTGGTCGAGCTGTGGAAGAAAGGCGAAGGCTGCGTGTGTGATTAACCTTCGGCCGGGACAAACTCCACGCGCTTTTTAGAGATTAAGCCGTGGCCGTTCTGGCAGAAATAATCCACCGCCCCACAGGCTTTTAAGACCTGGAGTGGCTGATGGCACTCCGGGCAGCGGGCTTCGAGCGCAATATCTTTATTACAGCTGTCGCAGTGCGCCGCCCCGTTCAGGGGTTCAAGCTGTGCCTGGCAATCCGGGCAGGTAATGGTCATGGTGTCTCCTTCAGGGCGTTCTGGTCTGCGATAATTTTACCACGTCTTCAGTGCGGGCCACGCAACTGTTGCTGCAAGGTCAGCAGCAGCGCCACCTCCTCGATTCTGCGGCGCGTCGTGCGGCTCACCTCCTGCGGATCGCGTTCAAACAGGCTCTTTGCGCCAATAATGTGTTCGGCAAGACAGCGTTCATAGATCGTACCGGGGATATGCCAGCGCTGAGTATCCTTACCCTCAATCAGCTCCAGCACATCTTCCGCGCCGCGTCGGTCGTGGTTGATTATGCGCCCGTCGCGTAAATACACTCGTAAGCCCTTTTGTCCACCTGCAGGCCCCGCGTATTTGTTAAGCCAGATCTCCACTGGCACACCGCTGATGCTTCCCTGCAAGTGCGCCTCACCTTCCGCCGTGGTCAGGTCGCCTTTTGCAATATTACGGCCCAGGCGATCTTTGGCCGTGACGACCTGCAGCGTCATATCGTCATGGCCGCCAAGATAGCGCACCGTTTCGCGCAGCATCGCCAGCACGTGTGTACCGATATCCAGAATCACGCCGTCCGGATGGCGAAGCGTTCTCGTATCCGGTTCACCGGTCGCGAAATTGAGCGCGACAGGTTCCCCGGCGGCGTTATACCCGCTCGGCTCCTGCAAAAAGCCTTCGATGCGAACGATGTCAGAAACATGGCCGACCAGTGAATGCTTCACCGTTTCGGTGCGCGCCATCCAGTGGTCGAGCGCCAGCACGCGGGATGCCACATCGGGCGTTGCCAGCAGCGCGTTGAGTTTTTCAATTTGAGAAAGCGTGGCGACAATCGGTTTTTCAATCACAATCCGCGGTACAGGCGAGGCAATCGCCTGCTCAAGCACTGCAAGATGGTGCAGCGATGCGGTGGTGATAAACAGGGTATCCAGCGGGGTGGCTAAAAGCTCCGCAAGCGAGGCGCTGCGCGTAACGCCTTCGGGGTGCTTAGCGGGGAGAACATCGAAGCCGAAACAACGAACAGCGCCATCGAACAGGTTACGCAATGCGGGCAGATACGCTGTTTCCACTACCGCGCCAAGACCAACAAATCCTAACTGCATAGTTTCACCTCAGAAAATACCGTGCCGGGGCGTAACGCCTGCCCCGGCACACCGAGGTTTATGAGGCGCTAACTGCCGGTTTAGTCTGCACATTTTCCAGCATGCGGCGCACCGGAACAATGAGGACGATCAGCACTGCGGCACAAATCAGCAGCGCCATGGAGCAGCGCGCAAAGAGATCCGGCAGCATATCCAGCTGGTCGGCCTTCACGTGGCCGCCAATCAGGCCCGCCGCCAGGTTACCCAGCGCGCTGGCGCAGAACCACAGCCCCATCATCTGGCCGCGCATTCTCTCCGGTGCCAGCAGGGTCATGGTCGCCAGACCGATCGGGCTCAGGCACAGCTCACCGAGCGTCAGCATCAGGATACTGCCCACCAGCCAGAACGGCGACACGCCCGCCCCGCCGTTGCTCAGCACGTTCTGTGCTGCCAGCATCATCAGGCCAAAGCCCCCTGCCGCACACAGAATACCAATTACAAACTTGGTGATGCTGCTCGGGCGAATGTTCATGCTCGCCAGCTTCGGCCATGCCCAGCTGAACACCGGGGCCAGCAGGATGATGAACAGGGCGTTGATCGACTGGAACCACACCGCCGGAATTTCAAAATCACCAATCATGCGGTTAGTGTAGTCGTTGGCAAACAGGTTGAACGAGGTTGGCTTCTGCTCAAACGCGGACCAGAAGAACGCGGCGGAGACCAGCAGAATAAAGCAGACCAGCAGCCTGGCGCGCTCTTTGCGGCTCAGGCCCGCGAAAATGAACAGGTAGATAAAGTAGAGGGCAACAGACGCCGCAATCACGTAGACCAGCACACTGGCTACCGCGACCGGGTTAATGACAATCACGCCCTGCGCAATCAGCGTCACGAGCGTTGCCACGCCAGCCGCCAGCGCCAGAAGCCAAACGCCCACGCCGTTACGCTTCACCACCGGGCTGTTCCAGGTTGAGTCGAGGCCAACTTCGCCGTCGTAACGCTTCATTGCCGGAACGGCAAACACGCGGAAGATAATCAGCGCCACCAGCATCCCGATGCCGCCAATACCAAAGCCCCAGTGCCAGCCGTGGGTTTTAATCAGCCAGCCGGAAATCAGCGGGGCGATGAACGAGCCCATGTTGATGCCCATGTAGAACAGCGAGAAACCGCCGTCACGACGCGCATCGCCTTTTTTATACAGGGTTCCGACCATCACCGAGATGCAGGTTTTGAACAGGCCAGAGCCGAGCACGATGAACATCAGGCCGATAAAGAACAGGTTATTGCCCATGATGGCCGACAGCGCGATCGACAGATGGCCGAGCGCGATCAGAATCGAACCGTACCAGACGGCTCTCTGCTGGCCGAGCCAGTTATCCGCCAGCCAGCCGCCCGGCAGCGCGGCGAGGTACATGGTGCCAGCAAAGATACCGACAATCGCCGAGGCGTTTTCGCGCGCCAGGCCCATTCCGCCGTCATAGACGGTGGCGGCCATAAACAGGATCAGCAGCGGGCGAATGCCGTAAAACGAGAAACGCTCCCACATCTCGGTAAAGAACAGCGAACCGAGCGGATACGGATGGCCGAAGAACGTTCGGCTCTCTTTTTGATTAACAGAGGATTGCATAATTCTCCCGAAAGGTATGTGTCGTGCTTGTAAACACCAGCAGGTACGCCGGCCAGTTACGTATCTGACCGATTTTTTACATGCGGCGAAAAGTTAGTTAACCATTTGATAACCAGTCGCTAGTTTTGTCTAGTACCGGACCCTGGACTTTAAGATGAAAATTCGACGATTGTCTACTTTCTTAGATTTAAACGTGGTTGAAAATGAATAGTGATTGACATCACACAGAGAAAACTGGCGGTATGGTCAGGCAAAAAAAAAAAAGCCCGCGATAAACGCGGGCCTTCGTGAGATCGGCAATGATTATTTGCTTTTCTTAATGTGCTTAATCAAACGCTTACGCTTACGCATCTGGTTTGGCGTCAGGGTGTTGCGCTTGTTGGCGAACGGGTTTTCCCCTTCCTTAAACTGGATGCGGATAGGCGTGCCCATCACGTCCAGCGATTTACGGAAGTAGTTCATCAGATAGCGCTTGTAGGAATCCGGCAGGTCTTTCACCTGGTTGCCGTGGATCACCACGATTGGCGGGTTATAGCCACCGGCGTGGGCATATTTCAGCTTCACGCGACGACCGCGAACCAGCGGCGGCTGGTGGTCTTCCGCAGCCATATTCATGATGCGGGTCAGCATGGCGGTGCTCTGACGACGAGTGGAGCTGTCATAGGCTTCACGCACGGATTCGAACAGGTTACCGACGCCGCTGCCGTGCAGCGCAGAAATAAAGTGCACGCGGGCAAAGTCGATAAAGCCCAGACGGAAGTCCAGGGTCTCTTTCACCTGCTCGCGTACTTCATTGCTCAGGCCGTCCCACTTGTTGACCACGATAACCAGTGAGCGCCCACTATTGAGGATAAAGCCGAGCAGTGAGAGATCCTGATCGGAGATACCTTCGCGCGCGTCGATAACGAGCAGCACCACGTTGGCATCTTCAATTGCCTGCAGGGTTTTGATAACGGAGAATTTTTCCACCACGTCGGTGATTTTTCCGCGCTTACGTACCCCGGCGGTGTCGATGAGGACATATTCACGTTCATCGCGCTGCATCGGAATATAGATGCTGTCACGCGTTGTGCCCGGCATGTCGTAAACCACCACGCGCTCTTCGCCCAGAATACGGTTAGTAAGTGTAGACTTACCTACGTTTGGACGGCCGACGATAGCCAGCTTGATCGGCAGATCCTGCGGGTTGAAGTCATCCTCAGGCGCTTCTTCTTCGCCCTCTTCACCGTCTTCGAACTGCGCCCAGTATGCGGCGTCTTCGTCCACCTCTTCCGGTGGGTTCACTTCGTCCACCCACGGCAGCAGAACGGTTTCCAGCAGGCTGGTCACACCGCGGCCATGCGATGCCGCAATCGGGTGGATCTCCCCCATGCCCAGAGACCAGAAGTCCGCGATAGCCTGATCGGCATCGATGCCGTCAGTTTTGTTCGCCACCAGGAAAGTTGGCTTTTCGCGTGAACGCAGGTGTTTAGCGATTGCAGAGTCCGCCGGCATCAGGCCAGCGCGTGCATCCACCATGAACAGCACCACGTCCGCTTCTTCAATCGCCAGCAATGACTGTTCCGCCATACGGGTTTCAACGCCGTCTTCTGTGCCATCGATACCGCCGGTATCAATACAGATGAACTCGCGTCCTTCCACCTCTGCACGACCGTACTTACGGTCACGCGTCAGCCCCGGGAAATCCGCAACCAGCGCATCACGGGTGCGTGTTAAACGGTTAAAAAGAGTGGATTTTCCAACGTTAGGGCGCCCGACAAGCGCGACCACAGGTACCATGTTTGAAGCCTCATAAAATTCAAATAAACGTCGCTTTCGCGGCGTTTTTAAAAATGTCAAAACGGCTCCTGAGTGAACAGGAGCCGTTTAGTATACTACAACCGCCGGGTAATTAACGCGTGATCGCGTACAGCGTGCCGTCTTTTGCCTGAATCAGCAGTTTGCCGTCAGCCACAACCGGGTCGGTCAGGAAGCCTGAACCGTCCACTTTCTGCTGTGCCACGAAGCGGCCATTCTCTGGATCGATCCAGTGCATATAGCCTTCGCTGTCGCCTACCACCAGGCTGCCGTTATACAGTACCGGAGCGGTCAGCAGACGATGCAGCAGGTCGCTCTGTGTCCACAGCGTCACGCCGCCTTCGGTGCTCAGCGCCAGCAGGCGGTCGTTCTGGTCAACCATATAGATGCGGTTACCGTCCACGATGAAATCATTCACAGAGCCCAGCTCGCGTTTCCACATGATCTGGCCGCTGCGCAGGTCCAGCGCGGTCAGGTTGCCGTTATAGGCCAGCGCGTAAACCACACCGTCAACGATAACCGGCGTGGTGTCTACGTCGCTCAGACGGTCAATTTCCGTTGAGCCAGTGGCCTGAGAGATGCGCTGCTGCCAGATCATCTGGCCCTGCTGCATCAGCACGGCGCTCACGCGACCGTTGTCACCGCCCACAATGGCAGCGCCAAATGCGGTAGCCGGCGCAGATTCACCGCGCAGAGAGAGCGCTGGCATATCCAGGTTAACGGTCCATTTCACCAGACCGTCCGCTTCGTTCAGCGCCTGCAGCTGGCCGTTGCTGGTATGAATCAGCACCAGGCCGTCGCTCACCACCGGGCGAGACAGAGACTCACCGGCAACGGTCGTTTGCCAGGCAATGGAACCGTCGCTGCTGTTCAGCGCATACACCTGCGCCTTTTCGCTGCCCACGTACACATGACCACCGGAAACGGTCAGACCGCCAGACAGCAGTGCAGGTTTACGGGAGAACCAGCCGTCTTTTTCCGCCAGGTTAACGGACCAGACTTCTTTTCCATCATCGGCGTTGACCGCTTTCACGGTACCTTTACGGTCAGCGGCATAGACAACGCTGTCGGCATAGGCCGGATGAAGGTTGGAATAAAAATCACCAATCCCACTGCCCACGGAGACATCCCACGCGGTGGATGGGGTAAACTGGTTTTCAACCGTCGGCAGTGGGGACATTTTCACAACGTCTTCTTCGCCACTGAACAGTGAACAACCACTCAATAACGTAACAGAAAGCAGTCCTGGCAGAAGTAATTTACGCAATTGCATCGGGTCCCTCTCAGACGGACAAATTATTTATTTTCATCTGCATCATTTCGCTCAGCGCAGGTGACGCTTTGCTCTCTACGCCAGCTTGCCACGCTTTACGCGCGCCCGCTTTGTCACCTTTGCTCAGCAGTGCTTCACCGCGCAAATCGGCAACGATGGCAGCAAAACCTTCGCCTTTGATGGTATCGAGCGTTTTCAGCGCGTCGTCAGCTTTTTTCTGCTGAACCTGAATACGTGCCAGGCGCAGATTGATCACTGCCTTCAGATTTTCATCGCTGGCAGCAGCAAGGCCCTGAGACAGCTGAGCAGCGGCTTTATCCAGTTCGTTCTTATCAACATACTGCTGAGCCACTTCCAGTGCAGCCAGCGCACCGTAGGTGTTTTTGTTGTCGGCGGCAAATTTCTCTGCCGCAACCAGCGTTTGCGGCTGATCGGCCCGAAGCGCGCTAACGGTATTTTCATAGGACAGAGACGCGCCGCGCGCGGAATCCGCCTGATGATTGTTCCAGTAACGCCAGCCAACCAGCGCACCCACACCTAAAATTACCCCAACAACCAGCGCTTTGCCGTTTTCAGCAAAGAAGCGTTTAATCGCGTCGACCTGATCGTGTTCGTTCTCGTACATTTCCACGCCGTCTTTCTCCTTAGCCCAATAGAGTGCGCAAGTGCGCCGCAACGCCGTCCTGCGTTACCGTTGTCTGCTCACCAGAGCGCAGGTCTTTTACTACCACTTCGCCGTTAGCCACTTCGGACTCGCCCAGCACCAGTGCAATACTTGCGCCCCACTTATCGGCACGAGCAAACTGTTTTTTGAAGTTGCCGCCGCCATGGTTGGTCATTAGCTTAACGCCCGGCAGCGCATCACGCACGCGTTCGGCAAGCTGCATCGCCGCAGACTGCGTTTCCGCGCCTGAAGCCACCAGGTATATATCGACAACGGAATCTGCTTTAAATTCCGGATTAACTGCCTGAACCAGCAAAACAAGTCGTTCAAGACCCATCGCGAAGCCAACCGCAGGGGCCGCACGGCCACCCAGTTGCTCAACCAGACCGTCATAACGGCCGCCGGCACATACGGTACCCTGCGAACCGAGGCTGGTGGTTACCCACTCAAACACGGTGCGGTTGTAATAGTCCAGACCGCGCACCAGACGCTGGTTCACGGTGTAGGCGATGCCAGCCGCTTCGAGCAGCTTGCACAGACCGGTAAAGTGTTCGCTAGACTCGTCGTCCAGGTAGTCACCCAGCGCAGGGGCATCGTTCAGCAGCGCCTGGACATCAGGGTTTTTGGAATCCAGCACGCGCAGCGGGTTGCTGTACATGCGACGTTTGCAGTCTTCGTCCAGCTTCTCTTTGTGCTGTTCCAGGAACGCCACCAGCGCATCGCGGTAGTTAGCTCGCGCTTCCAGAGAACCGATTGAGTTCAGTTCCAGGGAGACATGATCGGCGATACCGAGCGCGCGCCACCAGCGGGCGGTCAGCATAATCAGTTCGGCGTCGATGTCCGGGCCCTGCAGGCCAAAGACTTCCACGCCCAGCTGGTTGAACTGGCGATAACGACCTTTCTGCGGACGTTCGTGGCGGAACATCGGGCCGATATACCACAGGCGCTGCTCCTGATTGTACAGAAGACCATGTTCGATGCCGGCGCGTACGCAGCCCGCCGTACCTTCCGGACGCAGGGTCAGGCTGTCGCCGTTGCGGTCCTCAAAGGTGTACATCTCTTTTTCAACCACGTCGGTCACTTCACCGATCGCACGTTTGAATAACGGGGTCTGCTCTACAATCGGCAAACGGATTTCACTGTAACCGTAGCTGCCGAGCACCTGCTTCAGCGTGCCTTCAATGCGCTGCCAGATGGCGGTTTCGCCAGGCAGGTAATCGTTCATGCCGCGGATGGCTTGAATGTTTTTTGCCACGTTTATTCTCTTTCTATATACAAAAAAAACCCAAAGAATGGGTTCAATCATACATGGGAAGCGGCATGCTTCCCATCACGTTATTTTTCAACCTGCTGAACGCTGATACGCTGTGTTTCGTCCATCATCGCGGCTTTGGCGCGGATGCGGGCTTCAAGCTGGTCGATCATGTCGCTATTATCCAGACGATCTTTACGAACGCCATCTTCATAGAGACCACTTTTCTTGTTACCGCCGGTTACGCCCAGGGTTGACACCAGCGCTTCACCCGGACCGTTCACCACGCAGCCGATAATGGAGACGTCCATTGGGGTAATGATGTCTTCCAGACGCTGCTCCAGGGCATTCACCGTGCCGATCACGTCAAATTCCTGACGTGAGCATGTTGGGCAGGCAATGAAGTTGATCCCACGCGAACGAATGCGCAGTGACTTCAGGATATCAAAACCGACCTTGATCTCTTCGACCGGATCGGCCGCCAGCGAGACGCGCAGGGTGTCGCCGATCCCTTCAGAGAGCAGCAGCCCCAGGCCGATCGCCGATTTTACAGAACCGCTACGCAGGCCGCCCGCTTCGGTGATCCCTAGGTGCAGAGGCTGCTCGATCTGTTTTGCCAGCAGGCGGTAAGATTCCACTGCGAGGAACACGTCGGACGCTTTTACGCTGACTTTAAACTGATCGAAGTTAAGACGATCGAGATGATCGACGTGACGCATCGCGGATTCGAGCAGCGCCTGAGGCGTAGGCTCGCCGTATTTTTCCTGCAGATCTTTTTCCAGGGAACCGGCGTTTACGCCGATACGGATAGGAATATTTTTGTCGCGGGCGCAGTCCACAACCATGCGGATACGCTCTTCGTTACCGATGTTGCCCGGGTTAATACGCAGGCAATCAACGCCGTATTCGGCGACTTTCAGCGCGATACGGTAGTCGAAGTGGATGTCTGCAACCAGCGGAACGCTGACCTGCTGTTTGATCAGTTTGAACGCCTCAGCGGCATCCATAGTGGGCACGGAGACGCGAACAATGTCCGCGCCTACACGCTCTAATGCTTTGATTTGGTTGACCGTCGCTTCCACGTCCGTGGTGCGCGTATTGGTCATCGACTGGACGGCGATAGGTGCCCCATCGCCGACTGGCACATTCCCAACGTAAATCCGTTTCGATTTTCTACGTTGAATCGGAGCCTGGTTATGCATGAAAAATCTCCCGCGTTGCCCGTCTGTTACTGTGCTGCTGATTGTTCGGCATTAACGGTAAGACGTGCAACCTGGTTAGTTCTGATAAAGCGGCTCAGGTCGACAGGTTTTCCTTGATACTGGATCTGTACCGCCGCCGGAGCGCCAATTTTAAGCTTATAAGGAGCCTGACCGACCAGATTTAAATTGCCATCTTTACGCTGCAGGCCGCTGAAGAGCTTTTTACCTGTCGCGTCTGTCACTTCCAGCCAGCAGTCAGCCGTGAAGTTCATCACCAGCGCGTTTGGATCGGCGGCTGGCGCGGCTTTTGCCGCCGGGTCGGTCGGCAGGGACGCCGCGGTATTGTCCGCAGGCTGAGTCGCTGCCGGGGCGTTCATCGCAGTATCGACATTTGCCTGAGAAGGCGCGACGACCGCGTTTTGATCCTGGGCCTGCGGCGTAGCGGTGTTAGCCGTAGCGGCCGGAGCCTGTGCTGCATCGGTCGCCGGAGCCGTTGTTTGCGGCTCGCTTGAGGTCGCTGCACCCTCGGTGTTCAGCGGGACGCTCTGGGCGCCACCGTTGCTCGCCTGATTGAGTTCGGCGGAGGATTGATCGGCCATGGTGGAGATCTCTTCCTGCTGTGCCTTGTGGTTCTGCCACCACCACGCGCCGGTCAGACCGACAACCACAAACAGCACCAGCCAGGTAAAGCTCATCAGCCAGCCATCACGTTTTTTACGGCGTTTCCCCAGGGAGAAACTTTGCATCGGGGCAACTTTTGCTGCACGAACCGGTGCCTGCTTCTCCATCATTGGCAGTAATTCGTTTTCGGGGATGTGCACCAGCTTTGCGTAAGAGCGGATATAACCGCGCAGAAATGTTGAAGCCAGATCGGCAGGCGCCTTATCTTCTTCAATATCGCGAACCGTGGAAACCTTCAGGCACAAGCGTTCTGCAACGGCTTGCTGGCTGAGTCCGAGTTGTTCACGGGCGTTGCGAAGACGAACGCCAGTGGAGAGTGCTTCATGTTGGTCGTGAGTGGCTTCAGTATTCATTCGCTACAACTACTGGTACGTGAAAAAAAGGGTTCAGGTGCCGGTGAGTCACAATGCCACCCGCACCGCGAAACTTCAGGTCAGTTAACCTTGAACAGACAGTATAAGACTGTCAGCCCGGAGATGACAGTACAGCCCTGCCCGAACGGCTAAACTGTTGTTACGTCGTTACATACTGCCCGAAAGTCGGATGAAACGCACCGTAATTATTGATCAGTCATCACGAATCTGACTGATTATTCAATAAGATTAAGCATCACGGCGCAGATAATGCGCCGTGAGTGCATAATAATCAAACAGCTTTGACCGCAATCGTCTCGCCCTGCATGCGTTTACGCAGGGTACGTTTGGTACGGTCAATGACGTCGCCTGCCAGCTGTCCGCACGCAGCATCAATATCATCACCACGGGTTTTACGGACGATGGTGGTGAAACCATACTCCATCAGCACCTTGGAGAAACGGTCGATACGGCTGTTCGAGCTACGGCCATACGGTGCGCCCGGGAACGGGTTCCACGGAATCAGGTTGATTTTGCATGGCGTATCTTTCAGCAGCTCAGCCAACTGATGCGCGTGTTCGGTACCGTCGTTGACGTGGTCAAGCATCACGTACTCGATGGTAACGCGGCCCTGGTTTGCGTTGGATTTCTCCAGGTAGCGACGCACGGCAGCGAGGAAGGTTTCGATATTGTACTTTTTGTTAATCGGTACAATTTCGTCACGGATTTCATCGTTTGGCGCGTGCAGGGAGATAGCCAGCGCAACGTCAATCATGTCACCGAGCTTGTCCAGCGCAGGCACAACGCCTGAGGTAGACAGCGTCACGCGACGCTTGGACAGGCCAAAACCGAAGTCATCCAGCATGATCTCCATCGCCGGCACCACGTTGGTCAGGTTCAGCAGCGGTTCACCCATCCCCATCATCACCACGTTGGTGATCGGACGCGTGCCGGTCACTTTCGCTGCGCCAACGATCTTCGCGGCACGCCAGACCTGACCGATGATTTCAGACACGCGCAGGTTACGGTTAAACCCTTGCTGAGCGGTAGAGCAGAATTTGCACTCCAGCGCACAACCCACCTGAGAAGAGACGCACAGCGTGGCGCGATCTTCTTCCGGGATGTAGACGGTTTCAACGCGCTGATCGCCTACCGCAATCGCCCATTTGATGGTGCCGTCCGCCGAGCGCTGCTCTTCCACCACTTCCGGTGCGCGGATTTCAGCCACTTCTTTGAGCTTGTTGCGCAGCACTTTGTTGATGTCAGTCATCTCATCAAAGTTGTCGCTGCAGTAGTGGTACATCCACTTCATGACCTGATCGGCACGAAACGGCTTCTCACCCATATCTTTAAAGAACTCGCGCATCTGCTGACGGTTCAGGTCCAGCAGGTTAATTTTTCCATTTTTATTGGGAACCGCAGGAATGGCGACTTCGGAGGTATTCACTAGTTCAGACATAATTTTTTCCGGCCTCGTTGTTACACGTTGTGGCCCATGGAGGGTTGAATAGAAACGCCCCGGAAAGCGGTCTGCTCGTCCGGGGCGTTGCATTGTACAAAGTCTGGCGCAGGGATGCCACGTCTGGACGTGGCATTTACGAAAATAATGTGTAAACGAAACCGTTAAATTAACGGGTACGTGGACACACTTCGCCTTCAGCGAAGAAGAACGCGATTTCGCGCGCAGCAGATTCAACAGAATCGGAACCGTGGGTGCCGTTCTCGGTGAAGCTGTCCGCGTAGTCAGCGCGCAGGGTACCCGCCAGCGCGTTGTCCGGGTTGGTTGCACCCAGCAGATCGCGGTGACGCTGTACTGCGTTTTCGCCTTCCAGCACGGATACCACGATTGGACCGGAGGTCATGAACTCAACCAGGCCATCAAAGAATGGACGACCTTCGTGCTCAGCGTAGAAACCACGAGCCTGCTCAACGGTCAGGTGCAGCATTTTGGTGCCAACGATCTTAAACCCTGCTGATTCAAAGCGAGCGAAGATGCTGCCAATAACGTTTTTTGCCACCGCGTTTGGTTTGATGATGGAAAAAGTACGTTCAATAGCCATGATAACCTCTGTCAATGTTCTGTTGTTTTGCATACCGGAGTATGGTGTGGCGCGGATTATAATGAGCAATAGCGCCATTGCCTATGGATTCAGGTAACATTTTTTTAAAATAAGACGAGTTTTAGCAACAGCTCACATCTGAACGCTGTTTTAAGGTCACTGCAGCGTAAAATTCACCGTCGCAACCTGCCCGGTCTCATCCATAACGAGTAACTGATAATCGCCCGGTTTATCAAGCTGTAATGTGTAAACCCGTCCTTTCACACTCAGCGGTTCACCGTTCAAAAACCACCAGCGCTCGCCGCTGTTGCCGGTCGCCTGAAGCGGCAGCGAAACGCGGGACTCCCCCGGCAGACGTTTTATAACGGCCCCTTCGCGCACGCCGGTCAGGATGAGTGGCGCAAGTGCATCCTGCGAGAGCGGAGGACAGATTGTTGATGAAGTCGGGACCCGTACCGCACGACGCTCGGTCGCAGGCAGCCACGGCTCCAGCGGCAGCGGCCAGACATCGAGGACTTTTTCCGTTGCATCAGGGCAATCTGCCGCCACACGCTTGCCCGTTTTATCCACCCAGACCGGAAAACGAATGCCGCGAATGCCTTCCTGTTCGGGCAATAGCAGCGTAGGGGGTTCACTCCCTTCCAGCAGCCAGGTCGACAGACGACGTCGACAGTTTTCACTCCCTCCCGGCAGCGACTGACCGCCAGGCCAACAGATCACGCCCCGCCCGACGCTTTCCGGGCGCGGATCGCGCGGCAGGCGGGCCTCGTCTATGGTCGAGCGTGACTGAAGCAGGTTATTCACCTGGTTTAATAGCGGAACCGCGCTGGCAAAACCAAACTGCCCCGCTACGGGCGTGCCGTCCGGTCGTCCTGTCCAGATACCTATTACGTAACGGGCATTCAGACCGATGGCCCAGGCATCACGGTAGCCGTAGCTGGTGCCCGTTTTCCACGCCAGCGGCGCGATTTGCGGCAGCGCGCTGTCCGGCAGCGGCTGCGCCTCGTTCGCCAGAATACGGCGAATAATCCACGCCGAGCCCGGCGATAACAGCGGGCGTTCAGTCAGCGGGTCGCCCGGCTGTAAGCGCAGCCGCCCCGCCTTGCCATGCCTTGCAAAGGCGCTGTACGCGGCGGCGATATCCGCCAGCCTCGCGCCTGCGCCGCCCAGGATCAGCGACAGATTCGGCTGCGCTCCGGCAGGCAGGATCAGCGGCAGCCCGGCATTGCTCAGCATCCCGGCAAAGCGTTTTGGCCCGTAGGCTTCCAGCACCTGTACGGCTGGCAGGTTGAGCGAACGCACCAGCGCTTCACTCATGCTGACCGGCCCGTGAAACCCGCTGTCAAAATTTCCCGGGCGATAATCGCCGGTTTTTCTGGGCACGTCCTGAAGCAGCGAGGCGGGATGGATCAGGCCATCGTCCAGCGCCATACCGTAGATAAAGGGCTTTAATACCGATCCCGGAGATCGGATCGCGTTAACCATATCCACGTGGCTAAAACGCGTGTCGTCGGTGATATCTACCGAGCCAACCCAGCCGCGAACCTTCATGTCGGTATGATCGACTACGATCATCGCCAGCGAGCTGCGTGCCGGCAGGCGGGATTTCCAGTTCATCGCCAGCTCTTCCAGCTGCCGTTGCAGTCCGGCATCCAGCGTGGTGACAATCTTTGTGTCGCGACTTTTGCCAAGCATCATGCGTGCAAAGAGCGGCGCCAGCTGCGGCATCTGCCGGGGAGCCAGCCATACCGGCTCTTCACGGGACTCTTTCACCTGCTTTGCTGACCAGACGCCCTGGGTCATCATGCGGTCGAGCACTTTGTTGCGTGCCTCTTCGGCCCGCTCCGGCCAGCGGTCCGGGCGCAGGCGGCTTGGCGCCTGCGGCAGAACCGCCAGCAACGCCGCGTCGGAGTAGCTCAGCTGCGAAGGGGGTTTCCCAAGATAGGTCCAGCTCGCCGCCCCCACGCCCTGCAGCGTGCCGCCAAACGGGGCGCGGTTGAGATAGAGCGTAAGAATGTCACGTTTAGAGAGATGCCACTCCAGCTGCATCGCCCGCCATAGCTGGCGAATTTTGCCGCCAAAGGTGCGCGGATGCGGATCCAGCAGGCGCGCAACCTGCATGGTAAGCGTGCTTCCTCCCGAAACCACTCTTCCGGAGGTGAGATCCTGCCAGGCGGCGCGCAGGACAGAGAGCGGGTTTACGCCTGGATGATCCCAGAACCAGCGATCTTCGTACTGGATCAGAGCCTCAAGGTAGCGCGGAGAAACGTCTTCAATGGTAACCGGATAGCGCCAGATACCGTCGCTATCGGCAAAACGCCAGAGCGGCGCGCCCTTCTCGTCCACCACGACTCGTGCAGGGTTAACCTCTTTCAGAGGCAACGGCCACAGGCGGTCGGCGGCGATAATCAGCCCCCATAAAACGAGAAGCGCTCCCGCCAGCCAGAGCCAGCGGGAGCGTGTCAGACGTGCTCCCGGCATGTTACGGAACAACAATCAGCGGGCCGCTGGCCGCACCCGTTGCCCGCCACTGCGGAACGTACATAGACTCCACCATCGGCACCGGTACCTGGTAGGTTCCCGGCGTCACGGCGCGTGCCAGATAGACCAGTGTGACCGGTTGACCTTCGTTTACCGGCACGGCAGCCACAAAGCGGTCATCGCGGAACTCCATATGCTGAATATCCGCCTGCTGCATCTGGCTGAGCAGGTTCTGCACTTCGCTACCGCTATCCTGCAGGCTGGCGCTGCTGCTCGCCAGATTCTGGTTTTCCAGCTCCAGACCTGCCAGGAGGAGATCCACTACCAGCGCATCCGGCACGTTTTGGCTGGCTTTCACTTCAAGCCAGACCAGCACCAGCTCACCGCTCTTCAGCGAAGAGAGCGATTTGCTGCTGCCATCGGTTGCCAGGATATGACGTTCAACCTGCAGCACGTTAGCGCTTGGCTGAGGGGCATATTCCGGATAGCCGGTGCTGTCCAGACGTACCCACAGCGGTGCCGTGCCGGTATTGGTTACCTGCAGCGCACCGAGCTGGTCGCCGCTCACGTTTTGTACCTGCGCCTTATCCCCGCCTGATGCGGTATCAGACAGGGAGGTTTTCGCCTGCCAGGCACCTGACAAGGTTTGCAGCGAACGTCCGGCCAAGAACAGCGCGTTGCTTTCCTGAGTAGACAGCCAGCGCTGGCTGAAAGCCTGTTCAGACAACGCATTCAGCAGCGTATTTTGCGCATCCGGCAGCAGCTTGTACTCTTCCAGCAGGGAGAGCATCAGGGCATTATCGCGCAACTGACTGCCGTAATCGGCCATCCAGTTTTTACTGTCGTTGCGCGGCGTTTTAAGTGCCAGATCCAGAGCCTGCTGGCTGCGCGGCGCATCGCCCATCAGTTTAAGCGCCATACCTAGCTGCATCAGCGGCAGCCCGGAGGCGGCCTGAGCGTGACGCTCCCAGATTTCACGCAGCGCACCGAGCGGCGCTTTTTGCTGACGTGCCAGCACCAGCGAGGCATAAGCCTGCACGGCAAATTTGCTGGCCTGAGTATCATCGCTGTAGCGAATGGACATCATGCCCGGATCCTGCAGGTAGCGCAGCAGACGGTTGTTGGCATTGTTCACCGCATCGGCAGGTACGCTATAGCCCTGCTCACCCGCGCGCACCAGGAAGTCAGTCACATAGGCGGTCAGCCAGTACTCTTCCGGGCCGTTTTTATCC
Organism: Enterobacter sp. ECC_219_Taxon_10; assembly: GCF_058354905.1. Lineage (NCBI taxonomy): Bacteria > Pseudomonadati > Pseudomonadota > Gammaproteobacteria > Enterobacterales > Enterobacteriaceae > Enterobacter > Enterobacter sp. ECC_219_Taxon_10. Next base: position 3,632,401 of record NZ_CM178005.1, read on the forward strand.
CACAAGGCAAAACCGCCATCATCACGCTGCATCTGCAGCAGACGGGAGATCCCGACATCAATGGCAGCACGGCGCTTGTCATCGGTATCTCCTTTGATGCCAAGCGCGGTAAGCTGCGCCGCGTTGGTATAGAGAGACGGGAACAGGCCGCTGGTGGTTTGTTCCAGGCAGCCATACGGATACGCCTGCAGTTCGCGGATGTAGCGCGCCAGGTTGAGCGGTGGTCTACCACTCAGCAGCAGTTGCCCCTGCAGAGTGGCAGGAGAGAAACCGTTACTATGCTGTGCCGGCGCGGTCCAGGATTCGCCAGGGTTCAGCATGGCACCGGTATTGACCGTCTGCGCCGGAAACGCGGGACGAATGCCGATTTTCCAGCTCTTCTGCTGCGGGGCAAAGGTTTCGCCAGGAAGCTCCAGACCGGTAACCTGTGCCGTCACCTCACCGTCGCCATACCCCTCCAGTGCACGCACCGGAATAAACAGGGTGCTGCGCGCGCCCGGAGGCAACTGAACCGGCTGCGGCTGTGCGCCTTCCAGTGACAGCTTGCCTGTCGCGCTCAGGGCAACCTTCAGCGTTTGCGGTTTGTCGGTCAGGTTGGTGAGATCCAGCGTCAGCCGTGAGGTATCTCCACTAGCCAGGAAGCGCGGCGTATTAAGCTCGGTAATAACCGGCGCGGCCACCACAACCTTGCTTTCGCTGCTGCCGAAGTCATCTTCCGTCCAGGCCTGTGCCATCAGACGCAGCTCGCCGTTGAAATCACCAATCGGCAGCGTGATAGTGCCTTCCCCGTTGGCATCCAGCGTAACTGGCTGAGCCTGCTGGGCAATAATAGTGACGTGGTTCACAGGCGGTTTACCGCCGCGCTTGAGTTCATCGCCGTCACCACCGAAACGCAGCGCGGCCATACGGCCCTGCCCTTCAATGACCTGGCCGTAGATATCGTAGATATCCGCGCCGTAGCGTTTCTGGCCAAAGAAAGCCTGCCACGGATCCGGCGTGACGTAATCTGTAATGTTCAGCACGCCGCTGTCCACCGCCGAGACCAGCACGTTCACTTTCTGCGGAACTGCCCCCTCTTTCACGCTGGCCTTCACCTTCACGGAGAGCGTCTGGTTTGGACGCATTTTCTGCGGGTTATCAAGCGCTATGTTCAGGCGACGATTTTCGTCGCCCATCGGCAGATGCAGCAGACCGACCGCGCGCTTCGGCGTAGCGGATTTGGATTTATCGCCAGGACGCACCACCAGCGCGCTGAGGTAGAGATCGTGCCGTTTCCAGGCCTTATCCACCGGAATGGAGAGATCCAGACCGTTTGCCGGTACGTCGATCTCTTTCCACCACAGCGGCCCTTCGCTGGACTCAATCATGGCATAGCCCTTGCCTGCGGCCGGCGCTGCAATGTGCAGCTGGATGGTATCGCCTGGCTGATAGGCCGGTTTATCCAGTTTCAGCGTCACGCGGTCAGGGCGTGCTGCTCCCGTGCCGTCGCTGTTATCCTGCCAGCTGTAGCCCGCCCAGAAGCGCACGCTGCTGACCATTTCATCAGGCGCTTTCACTTCCAGACGGTATGAGCCCCACTCCACCGGGAAGGTGACTTTTCCGGTTTCATCGGCCTTAAGGCTAAGCGCCTGCTCGCCTTCGACCAGGTCTTTCTGATCAAACTGAGACTGCCAGCCTTCGCTCTCAGACCAGTTCCAGAAGTAGTCACGGCGCTCGCGGATTAGGCGAACCTGCAAGCCGGAAACCGCTTTTTTCGCGCCGCTGGCATCGGCATAAACAATATCAAAGCTGGCGTTGCCGTTTTCATCGACAATCGGCTGGTTGACGGTGGTATCGGTACGGTAGTCGTAAACCGCTTTACTGGCGAACTGCGGGCGGATCCCCGGCAACTCCGCCGCCGGCCATATGGCCTGCTCAGCGCGACGCGTTACCGGACGTCCGCCCGACTCCAGCAGGCTGGCCTGCAGAATCAGCTGCAGCGGCGAGTGTACCTCTTTCCACTGGCTTTCGGTGGTCACCTGCCCGCGCCCCTGTTCATCCAGCGTAAGCTGTACTTCATCCAGGCTGCGGCTCAGGTTTTCCTCAGCAATATCACCGAACTGGAAGCCCGGCAGCGCAGCAACCGCCTCGCGCAGCGGACGCAGGAAAAGCTGGCCCTGCAGCGAGTTGCCGTTGGCCGGTGCGCCATACAGGTAATAGCCCACGACGTTAAAGTCCACGTTATCCAGCGGGGAAACCGGTGCTTTTTGTCCCGTCAGGTTCAGCGCCATACGCTCAGGCATAAAATCTTCGACGTGGAAGTCCCACATGCGCTGCAGGTTATCGCCCGTGTTGGCACGAATATGCCACATACCGGTCTGCGCGCCGCTATCCAGCGGGTAATTAAAGCGGTAAAGGCCGTTCTCAGGCTGAACAACGATAGTACGTGCCACCTGGCCGTCCGGGCGCAGCACGTCAAGCTTCACGGGCTGGTCGGGAAGCGGTTTTCCGTCGCTGTCGCGCAGTAAGCCGTTGAGGATCACCGTTTCACCCGGACGATAGAGATCGCGCGGGCCAAACATAAAGAATTGCTTGCTGTAACCCGGGTTACCGGCAATATCGAACTCCGCCAGATCCAGCGCCGGAAGCTTGAGGTCAAGCAGCGTGGTCTGGCCGTCTTTGCTGGCCAGAATAAGCGCGGCTTCTTTATCGGTTTCAAGCTTCGCATGACCGTCGGCGTCGCTGCTCGCCTCGGCAAGCGTCTGCCCTTTATCATTTAACAGCGTGACGGTGACACCGGACTGCGCCGCACCGTTTTCCAGACTCTGGGTGAAAATGTCCAGCCGGTTATGGTAGCGGTGAGCGGACAAACCGATATCGCTCAGGGTAAAGAGCGTTGCGGCATTGCTGTAGCTGTAATGCCCGGCCTGGTTCATAACGGCAATATAGACGCCGGACTGCTGAAGCGGCTTGATATCTTTAAGCGGCAGGAGCAGTTTTTCGCGCGTGTTGCGCGCCGGATTGAGGTCAAAGCGACCGGTATAGACCAGCTCCGCCATCTTCAGCAGATTGTCGGATTCCCAGTTGGTCAGCGAGTTACGGTATTCCCACTGGCTGACAAAGGAGGCCAGCGATTCCGGCTTCACCCGGTAGAAATTAACGTCCACATTGTTGACGTTAAGCGCCATCACCGGCAGACCTTCCACTACCTTGCCCGGCAGCAGCGAGCCGCGGCTGGCAAAACCGACCGTCGGTTCTACATCCCGGGTGGTCAGGGCTTTTTCATAATCAATGCCGAAGGTCGCTTTGTTCAGCGCCACCAGGCCACGATCCACGGTGATGACCAGGTTTCGGTTAGGCTCCAGATGACGCAGGCGAAGCTCTTTCAGGCCAGGCGCAAGTTCCCACGCCCCGTCAACCTTGCCGCTTTTCTTATCCACGACATGCACCGTTTTGGCGAAATCCTGATTCGGATCCAGCGGTACAGAGAAGGTCAGCACCAGCGTGGCGGCACCGTCGAGCTGAACTTCCGAGGCATCAAGCAGGGTCAGCGCTTTTCCCTGACTCTGGGCGGCCATTTTAGCCAGCGTTTCAGCATCGGGCTTTTCTGCGGCTTTCGGTGTTGATGCAGTAGACGCTGCTGGCGCAGCAGCCTGAGGCTTATCATCGCTGTTATCACAGCCGACAAGTGTAAACGTGGTGAGCAGCGCGAGAGAGATCGCGGCTAAGCGAAACGGTTTCATCCTTTGTCCCTGGCCTGAGAGGGGGCCTGTTGGTCGTCGTCCGAATAAGTATTATCCGCAAGTTTCGTTAATACAAAAAGTCCAATTTTAGAATCTGGAAAGCGCCTCGCAGAATGGCATTCCCCCGTTACACCGGGATGAAACCGCGATCACAGCACATAACGTCACATGTTACCTTTCACGTCATTTGTTTTTAAAACAAGAAGATAGCTGGATAAGCTCGCCTGAAGACTGCTAGCTTTATGACCATGACGCACCCCGAGTGCGCGGTTCAAAAAGAGAGAAAGCTATGAAACGAGCCGTGAACGCCCTACAAAATTTCGGAAAATCATTGTACGGACCGGTACTTATCTTACCGATCGTCGGTCTGTTTATCGCCTTTGGTAACGTGCTGGGTAACGGTAACCTTGCAGAATACCTGCCTTTTCTCGGGCATCCCCTTATTCAGAATATTGGCCAGCTGATCGCAAAGTCTGCCGTGTCGGTGCTGGTCAACCTGGCGCTGGTGTTTGCCGTCGGGATCCCGATTGGTCTGGCGACGCGCGATAAAGGCTACGCGGCGCTGATTGGGCTGGTGACCTTCGTGGTGTTTATCAATGCCATGAACGTCACGCTGCAGCTACAGGGCGAGTTGGCCCCTGCTGAGCAGATGAAAGCCGCGGGTCAAAGCATGGTGCTGGGCGTGCAGGTGCTGGAGATGGGCGTGTTCGCCGGGATCCTGACCGGGGCGCTATCCGGTTATCTGTATAACAAATACTCCGGCGTACAGTTTAACGGCGCGATGGCGATTTACTCCGGACACTGCTTTGTGGCGATTGTCATGTTGCCCGTCTCTATGCTGCTCGGCGTGGTAATGAGCGAACTCTGGCCGTACGCTCAGCACGGCATTAGCGCGCTGGCGCTGGCTATTAAAGGCTCCGGCCCGCTCGGCGTAGCCATTTACGGTTTCCTTGAGCGCATTCTTGTGCCGACAGGCCTGCATCATCTGGTTTATACGCCGTTCCTCTATACCGAACTGGGCGGTACGCAGGAGGTGTGCGGCGCAACCTATCAGGGCGCGCGCAATATCTACTTCGCCGAGATGGCCTGCCCGGACGTGAAGCAGCTCAGCAGCACGGTAGTGTGGGACGCGCGCGGCATCAGCAAGATGTTCGGGCTGCCCGCCGCCGCGCTGGCAATGTACATGACCGCGAAGCCCGAGCGTAAAGCCATTGCGAAAGCGATTCTGATCCCGGCGGCGCTGACCTCACTGCTGGTCGGCGTGACCGAGCCGATTGAGTTCTCCTTTCTGTTCGTCGCCCCGCTGCTGTTCGTGGTGCATGCGGTGCTGACCGGCATCGGCATGATGCTGTTCTCGCTGCTGGGCGTTCACGCCATCGGCGCCAACGGGATTATCGACTTCATCCTCTACAACCTGCCGCTCGGCACGGAGAAGTCCAACTGGCCGATGTACATCGTGGTCGGGCTGATCGTGTTTGCCCTCTACTTCGTGGTGTTCCGCTTCCTGATCCTGCGCTTCAACATGAAAACGCCGGGCCGTGAGGATGAAGATCAGGAGACACGCCTTTACAGCAAGCAGGAGTACCAGGCGAAAGGCAACAACGACGGACTGGGCGAGTCCATCGTGGTGGGCCTGGGCGGCCGGGAAAATATTGAGGTTGTGGATAACTGCTACACCCGCTTACGCGTCACGGTGAAGGACGTCGCCATCATCGACGAGCCTCGCCTGAAGGCGACCGGCGCGAAAGGGGTTATCAAACAAGGTAACAACGTTCAGGTGGTCTACGGGCTGCATGTCAAAAAAATGCGAGAAGCCGTTGAGACGTTTCTCTGAAAGGAGCTAAAGATGTTTACACCCCCATTTATTCTGTCGATTGCCGGCGGCGGCAGCACCTACACGCCGGGTATTGTAAAAAGCCTGATGGTGCGCCTGCAGGATTTCCCGCTGGCCGAAATTCGCCTCTATGACATCGACGAGACGCGTCAGAACACCATTGCGCCCGTCGTCGAAAAGGTCATTCGCGACCACAGCCAGAGCATCAAATTTACCGTCACCAGTGACCCGGAAGTGGCCTTCAGCGGCGCGCATTTCGTCTTCGCCCAGATGCGCGTCGGCCAGTATAAAATGCGCGAGCAGGATGAGAAGATCCCGCTGCGTCACGGCGTGGTCGGCCAGGAGACCTGCGGCCCCGGCGGGCTGGCCTACGGACTGCGCACGATCCTGCCGATGGTCGAGCTTATCGATCTGGTGGATCGCTACGCGCATGAGAAGGCCTGGATCGTGAACTACTCCAACCCGGCGGCGATCGTCGCGGAAGGTGTGCGCCGCCTGCGCCCTAACGCGCGGGTGTTGAACATCTGCGATATGCCGGTGGCTGCCATGCGCAATATGGGAGCGATTCTGGGTGTCGACCGCCGCAAGCTGGAAGTGGACTACTTCGGCCTGAACCACTTCGGTTGGTTTACCCGCGTGCTGGTGGACGGCGAGGACAAGCTGCCGGCGCTGCGTAAGCATATCGCGAAGTTTGGCCTGCTGACGGAAGATGCGGCCAAAACCGATCCGCAGCACTCCGATCCGTCGTGGGTTAAAACCTGGCGCAACATCAAGCCGATTATGGATAACTTCCCGGAGTACCTGCCGAACCCGTACCTGCAGTACTACCTGATGCCGAACCAGATTGTGGAGCATCAGAACCCGGACTATACCCGTGCTAACGAAGTGATGAACGGGCGTGAGAAAAAACTTTTTGCTGCTGCTGAAGAGTACAAGCGCACCGGGATTTTATCAGATGCCTTCCACGTGGGCGTTCACGGCGAGTTTATCGTCGATGTCGCCTGCTCGCTGGCCTTTAACCTGCGCCAACGACATCTGGTGATGGTGGAAAATCGCGGGGCGATAACCAATCTGCCGTACGATGCGGTGGTGGAGGTGCCCGCCTATATCACCTCCGAAGGGCCGGAGCCTGTGCGCGTGGGGCAGGTGCCGCTGTTTCATCAGACTCTGCTGCAACAGCAGCTCGCCTCGGAACAGCTTCTGGTGGAGGCGACCATCGAGGGCAGCTATGAGAAAGCCCTGCAGGCGTTCACCCTCAACCGCACCGTGCCGACCATGGAACATGCGAAAGCGATTCTGGATGAGATGATCGAGGCCAACCGCGACTACTGGCCTGCGCTGCAAAAAGCCTGGCAGGACGGCGAACCGGTGAAAAAATAGGGGCTTGCTCGCGAGTTGAACGAGGTTTGCTTGTCGGTGTCAGAAAAAACACCGACAATCCTTTTTTACGGAAAAGAATGGAGGCAACCCATGTCCACCTCATATTTTGTCGCCGCCGACTGGCTGATTGAGCACGGCGACGATCCGGAAGTCCAGATTATTGACGCGCGTATGGCCCCTCCGGGCCAGGAACATCGTGACGTTCCAGGTGAATACCGCGAAGGGCATCTGCCTGGCGCGGTATTTTTTGATATCGAAGCTCTCTCCGATCACACCTCTCCCCTGCCGCACATGCTGCCGCGCCCGGAAGCGTTTTCCGTGGCGATGCGCGAGCTGGGCGTCAGCAAAGACAAACATCTTGTTGTTTACGATGAAGGTAATCTCTTCTCCGCGCCGCGCGCGTGGTGGATGCTGAAACAGTCTGGCGTGGAAAAAGTCTCGATTCTGGCGGGCGGGCTGGCGGGCTGGAAGCGCGACGAGCTGCCGCTCCAGCAGGGCGACGTAACGCTGCCGGAAGGGGAATTCGACGCGACGTTCGACGCTAACGTGGTGAAACGCCTGACCGACGTCCTGGTCGCGAGCCATGAAAAAACGGCGCAAATCGTCGATGCCCGACCTGCGCCTCGCTTTAATGCCGAAGCGGACGAGCCGCGTCCGGGGCTGAAGCGTGGACATATTCCGGGCGCGCTGAACGTGCCGTGGGGCGACCTGGTGTTTGAAGGCGAGCTGAAAAACACCGACGAGCTGCGCGCCATTTTTGACCGTGCTGGCGTGGATTTACATCGTCCGATTATTGCCAGCTGCGGCTCCGGCGTAACGGCCTGCGTAGTGATTCTGGCGCTTGCCACGCTCGGCGTAAGCGACGTCACGCTCTACGACGGCGCCTGGAGCGAATGGGGTGCGCGGGAAGATCTGCCTGTCGAACCCGCGAAATAATGGATAACCGCCTGGCCACGCTGTTAACGCGCGGAGCGTCATTGACCCGCGCGGAGTATCGCGTCCTCGCCCACCTCACGGAGCATCCGCTGCTGGTAGGCAATATCACGGTGCGCGAGCTGGCGCAGGCGACGTTTGTTTCGACCGCCACCATTATGCGGCTGTGTCAGAAGCTGGGGTTCAGCGGCTTTAGCGAATTTATCTGGCACTGCAAGCAACTGCTCTCCGACACGCCGCATATAGCAGCCGAGGCGCAATCCCTTCCTGAACTCCCGGCGCTGTTTAATCAGTTTATCGCCAACTATCAACACACCTTCCAGTGGGTCACGCAGGAGAAGCGCCAGCAGTTTGCCGACCTCCTGCGCCAGAAAGAGAGCTTCTTTCTCTACGGCGCCGGTTTTTCCTATCTCTTTGCCGAGTACCTGACCAAGAAATTACAGGTACTGGGCAAAACGGCGTTCATCTCCGGGCCGGGGGACAGCCGTAATATATTTCTCAGCAACGCCGCGCGCTATCAGGTGTTTATTGCCGTCTCGCGCAGCGGCGAAACGGAGCAGGTGCTGGACAAAGCGCGGATTGCCAAAAACGTCGGCATGACCATCGTCGCGTTTACCCGCGCCTCGGCCAATACGCTGGCGGGGATGGCGGACGTGCACTTTGCCCTCTATGACGAAGCGGTACACTTCGCCGCCGAAGCCGCAGGAGTGACGTCGTTTGAGTCGAATCTGGTGCTGCTGATGGATTTACTGCTGCTGGAAGCAACGGGGTGACACTCACCCCGCCGTAATCAGATAATGCGGTTTGTTTTTAGATCGCGCAGGAAGCCTCCCCAGCGACGCTCGTAGAACGGGGTGATGTGCTCGGTGATAAAGTGGCTGATGCCCTTCTCACCTTTCGTCACCTGACAGATATCGATCGGCTCGTCACCCGGCAGCGTGTCGGTGGCCACGCTTCCCGCCGCCTGAATGATGTCGTCGATATCGCCGTCGGCCTCAATCCCAATCAGCAAAACAGGCTTTTCGTCAGCGCTCTCTTTGATAGAGCAGAGGAACGCGCGTCTTACTGGTTTCAGGGTTTTGAAGAGCGTGGTCAGGGAATCTATCATCTGCGCAGGCGGCTCGGCCACCTCAGACAGCAGCAGCGTTTCCCCCCCTTCCAGCACCTCCTGGGTACTGAGAGGGTTACCCTCTTCGCCAATCAGGTGGCTGATTTCACGCGGGGTGAATTCTTTCCCGGTTGGCAGCTTCGCGTTGAGGAACAGCGTCTGGCCCAGCGTCATTTCAAACAGGGTACGCACCGGCATTACCACGAACGCCTGTTCATCTTCTACCGCTTCCTGCAGGGCTTCCAGCGAGGTGAAGAACGGGATCACCGAAGAGCCGTCGTCTTTTTCCCAGTGCAGCAGATCCAGCGCGCTGTCTTCGACAACCTGCTCGCCTTCCGCCGCGGTGCCCGGCACCCAGACGGTGGACTCCAGCAGCGTGCGGAAAAATGCCGGACGGTGTGCGGGCTCGGTCGCCGCCTGCTCCAGCAGGGTTTCTAATTCGTTTTTGGTTTCGGACATAACAATTCCAGATGATGCATTTCCCCTCACCCCGGCCCTCTCCCACAGGGAGAGGGAGCAAACCATCCCCTCTCCCTGTGGGAGAGGGTTAGGGTGAGGGCAATAACGATTACTCAGCCGTCAGCAGGTTCGCCACGGTACGCACGCCCAGACCGGTCGCGCCCGCGGACCACTGCTCAACCGCCGCTTTACGGTAGGTTGCGGAGCAGTCGATGTGCAGCCAGCCTTCATGATAATTCTCAACGAAGTGAGACAGGAAGCCTGCGGCGGTGCTTGCCCCCGCCGGGTATGCAGCGCTCGCGGTGTTGTTCAGCTCGGCAAAGTTGGACGGCAGTTGGCTGCGGTGGAACTCGGCCAGCGGCAGACGCCAGAACGGTTCGTTTTCCGCAGCGGCGCTTGCCAGCAGGCGAGCGGCCAGCTTGTCATCGAAGCTGAACAGCGCATGGTAGTCATTACCCAGGGCGGTTTTCGCCGCGCCGGTCAGGGTTGCCATATCGATAATCAGCTCTGGCTTCTGGGCAGAGGCGTCGATCAGGCCATCGGCCAGCACCAGACGGCCTTCCGCGTCGGTGTTCATCACCTCAACGTTTTTGCCGTTGCGGTAGCGAATGATGTCGCCCAGCTTGAAGGCGTTGCCGCTGACCATGTTGTCCGCGCAGCACAGGTAGAGCTTCACGCGCTTGTTCAGACCGCGGGTGATGGCGAACGCCAGCGCGCCGGTGATGGTTGCCGCGCCGCCCATGTCGGACTTCATGGAATCCATGAACGCGCTCTGCTTCAGGCTGTAGCCGCCGGTATCAAAAGTGATGCCTTTCCCGACCAGGCAGGCAAAGACCGGCGCTTCTTTATCGCCGGTTGGGTTGTAATCCAGCGCCAGCAGGACCGGAGGTCGCTCAGAACCTCGGCCCACGGTGTGGATACCCATGTAGTTCTGCTCGCGCAGGTCTTCACCTTTGGTGATGCGGTAGGACATCTTGTCGCCCGCCACGCCGCAAAGCAGGTCAACCGCGCGCTGCGCCAGTTGCTCCGGACCGAGCTCTTCCGCCGGAGCGTTAATGGTGTCGCGCACCCAGTCGATAATTTGCAGGCGGCTTTCCAGCTCTTTCTGACCGGCTTCGTCGAGGTTCGCCCACTCAATTTTGCGGGTGCCTTTCGGGCCTTTGTAGCCCGCCCAGAATGCCCAGCTGCGGTCGGTATCCCAGCCTTCACCTTCCAGGGACACATGCTTAATACCCAGGCCGTCAATTTTACGCGCGGCGCGCTGGATCAGGCCCAGATCATCTTTGCCCGTCAGGTGCAGGGTAATACCGTCGTTGTTGATGCTGTAGCTGGCTTTCTCGCCCCAGCGCGCATCGGCTGGCTGCGTAGAGAGCGTAATCTTCATCGCTTCGGTCATTTTATTTATCCTTATTAGCAACTAGCAAACGGGCCGCCTGAAGGCAGCCCGTTTTGTTATTTATTCTGCTTCATCTAACCAGACTAACAGAATCGCCTCCAGAATTTTTTCATTGGATGCGTTTGGATCGTCGTCGAAATCCTCTAAATCGCAGATCCACTGATGCATGTCGGTGAATCGTACGGTCTTCGGATCGAGATCCGGGTTCGCGTCGTAGAGCGCTTCGCCGATTTCACGGCTGTCTGTCCACTTTAGTCCCATATTAATGCTCGCGTGCGTGGTTGATGGTGTAGCGTGGGAATTCCACGACCAGATCTTCATCGGTCACCGCGGCCTGGCAGCTCAGTCGGCTGTCTGGCTCCAGACCCCATGCTTTATCCAGCATGTCGTCTTCGTCTTCGGTGCTCTCGGCGAGAGAGTCAAAACCTTCACGCACGATGCAGTGGCAGGTGGTGCAGGCACAGGATTTTTCACAGGCGTGTTCCACTTCGATACCTGCACGCAGGGCTACATCGAGAATGGTTTCACCGGTCTTCGCTTCCAGAACAGCGCCATCCGGACAGAGGTCCGCATGAGGCAAAATAACAATCTTTGGCATATTAAACCTCGTCCACGGACTGGCCTTTCAGCGCGACGCGGACAGATTTGTCCATGCGGCGAGCAGCGAAGTCCTGGGTTTGTTTATCAACGTTTTTAATGGCTTCTTCTATTGCGTCAGCGTCATCGCCAACTGCGACAGCGCTTAAGCGCGCGGCAGCGTCGTCAATCACCTGGCGCTCAGCGGCGCTTAACAGCGCGGCATCGGCAGCGAGCGCGCCGTTCAGGCTCTCCAGCACGCGGGCGGCTTCAACTTTTTGTTCAGCCAGCATACGCGCCTTCACATCCTGCTCGGCGTAGCTCATTGAGTCCTGAATCATGGAGGCGATTTCGCCATCGGTCAGGCCGTAGGACGGCTTCACCTGAATGGACGATTCCACGCCGGTCGATTTTTCCATCGCCGTGACGCTCAGCAGGCCGTCCGCATCTACCTGGAAGGTGACGCGAATATGCGCCCCGCCCGCCGGTAGCGCCGGAATGCCGCGCAGCGCAAAGCGCGCCAGAGAGCGGCAGTCCTGCACCAGCTCGCGCTCGCCCTGCATCACGTGGATGGACATTGCGGTCTGGCCGTCTTTGAAGGTGGTGAACTCCTGCGCACGCGCCACCGGAATGGTGGTGTTACGCGGGATCACTTTCTCCACCAGACCGCCCATGGTTTCTAAACCAAGGGACAGCGGGATGACGTCCAGCAGCAGCATTTCGCTGTCCGGCTTGTTGCCGACCAGAATATCGGCCTGGATTGCGGCGCCCACGGCAACCACTTTGTCCGGGTCGATGGAGGTCAGCGGCGTGCGGCCAAAGAATTCGCCCACGCGCTCGCGCACCAGCGGCACGCGGGTCGAACCGCCCACCATGACCACTTCCAGCACCTCGCTGGCCTCAACGCCCGCATCTTTCAGCGCGCGACGACAGGCCATCAGGGTGCGTTTTACCAGCGGGGCAATCAGGTCGTCGAACTGGTCGCGGGTAATGTCACCCTGCCAGCCCGCACCGTTTACGGTAACCGTCTGCGCATCGCTCAGGGCGATTTTGGCGTCGATAGCCGCATCCAGCAGTTCACGCTGCACGCGCGCATCGCTGCGATCGCTGATGCCCGCCTGCTCGCGGATGTAGTCCGCCAGCAGATGGTCGAAGTCATCGCCGCCCAGCGCGGAATCCCCGCCCGTCGCCAGCACTTCAAACACCCCGCGGCTTAAGCGCAGGATCGAGATATCAAAGGTGCCGCCACCGAGATCATAAACCGCAATGACCCCTTCCTGACCGGAGTCGAGGCCGTAGGCAATCGCCGCCGCCGTCGGTTCGTTCAGCAGGCGCAGTACGTGCAGGCCCGCCAGACGCGCCGCGTCTTTGGTGCCCTGACGCTGTGCATCGTCAAAATAGGCCGGAACGGTAATGACTACACCGTCCAGATCGCCGCCGAGCGTCGCCGTCGCGCGTGCCGCCAGCGCTTTGAGGATGTCGGAGGAAACACGAATCGGGTTCAGCAGACCGGCCGCGGTCGCGATCATCGGCAGGCCGTTTTCACTGGCCTGCAGCTGATACGGCAGATGCGGATAGCGGGTCTGAATATCGGTCAGCGAGCGGCCCATCATGCGCTTTACGGAGCTGATAGTGTTGGCCGGATCGCGCGCGGCGTTGGCGCGGGCGTCATAGCCGACCGCGTGACCCTGCTGCTGGTAGTGGACCACGGAAGGCAGCAGATGGCGGCCCTGCTCGTCGGCCAGCGTTTCCGCCTGGCCGCTGCGCACGGTTGCCACGAGGGAATTGGTGGTGCCGAGATCAATACCCACCGCCAGACGACGCTGGTGCGGTGCGGCACTTAAGCCAGGCTCACTAATTTGTAATAAGGCCATAATTGCTTCCGAAATTAAAAATCGAGCAGCTTTTCTTCGAGTTGTTCAGCACTGCTTCGCAGTTTATCGAGAAAACGGAGTTTGCGCACAGTGTCTGCCGCTACATCCCAGGTCTCGTTGTTCAGTTGCTCCACCATCTGCTGATGGCGGGTATCGAACATGCCCTTCACGCGCTTAATGAAGCTTTCCAGACGCGCTTCGTCTTTGGCCTGTTCAATCTCATCCAGCTCTTCGCGCAGCTCCAGCTGCTCCATCAGAAACGCCGTGTCGCGCACGGTGTGCTGCTCGCTCGCCAGGTCGAAACCGTGGAGCGAGAGCAGATACTCAGCGCGCGCCAGCGGATGGCGAAGCGTCTGCCAGGCCTGATTGATGGTGGCAGAGTGGGAAACCGCAGCCAGCTGTTCTGCCTGCGTCCCGCTGGCGAATTTATCCGGATGATACTGACGCTGCAGATCCTGAAAACGGATCGTCAGCGACTGGAGATCGATCGGGTATTGAGCGGGTAGTCCGAAGAGAGTGAAGTAATCCATAACAATCTCAGGGGTAGCCTGTTAGAACAAACCCCACGCGCAGAGATCCTGCGGTGGGGTTTCGGATGACGCGCGGTTAAACGTGGAAGCTTTCGCCGCAACCACACTCGTCTTTGACGTTCGGGTTCGTGAATTTGAACCCTTCGTTCAGGCCTTCTTTAACGAAGTCCAGCTGAGTGCCGTTGAGGAATTGCAGGCTTTTGCCATCGACCACCACCTTCACGCCCTTGTCTTCAAACACGGTGTCGTCAGACGCCGGCTCGTCAACAAACTCCAGTACGTAAGCCATACCAGAACAGCCGGAGGTACGTACGCCCAGTCGCAGGCCAAAGCCTTTACCACGGTTCGCCAGAAAAGAGCTTACTCGCGCGGCAGCGCTGTCGCTAAGGGTAATCGACATACTCAAACCTCAATTATTTTGCTTCACGTTTGCTTTTATAATCCGCAATGGCGGCTTTGATCGCGTCTTCTGCCAGAATAGAACAGTGAATTTTCACCGGCGGCAGTTCGAGTTCTTCAGCAATATCCGTGTTCTTGATTGCCTGTGCTTCGTCCAGAGACTTGCCCTTCACCCATTCGGTGACCAGGGAGCTGGACGCAATTGCAGAACCGCAGCCGTAGGTCTTGAAGCGCGCGTCTTCAATGATACCTTCATTGTTGACTTTAATCTGCAACTTCATCACGTCGCCACACGCCGGTGCGCCAACCATGCCGCTACCGACAGATTCGTCGCTGTTGTCAAAAGAGCCAACGTTGCGCGGGTTCTCGTAATGATCGATGACTTTTTCGCTGTATGCCATGATTGAATTCTCCTTATGTACCGATTAGTGATGTGACCATTCAATGCTGTTCAGATCCACGCCCTGCTTGAACATTTCCCACAGTGGAGAAAGGTCGCGCAGACGGCCAATGGAGTTGCGAACCAGCTTGATGGTGTAGTCAATCTCTTCTTCGGTAGTGAAACGACCTAAAGAGAAACGGATAGAGCTGTGTGCCAGCTCGTCGGTCATGCCCAGCGCGCGCAGCACGTAGGATGGCTCCAGGCTTGCAGACGTACAGGCAGAACCGGAAGAAACGGCCAGGTCTTTCAGTGCCATAATCAGCGATTCGCCTTCAACATAGTTGAAGCTGACGTTGAGAATGTTTGGTGCGCCCTGCTCGAGATCGCCGTTCAGATACACTTCTTCCATATCTTTCACGCCGTCCCACAGACGGTTACGCAGCGTGCGCAGGCGCGCCATCTCGGTTTCCATCTCTTCTTTTGCAATGCGGTACGCTTCGCCCATGCCCACGATCTGGTGAACAGGCAGCGTGCCGGAACGCATGCCGCGCTCGTGACCGCCGCCGTGCATCTGTGCTTCGATGCGGATACGTGGCTTACGACGAACGTACAGCGCGCCGATCCCTTTCGGGCCATAGATTTTGTGGCCGGAGAAGGACATCAGGTCTACTTTCAGCTGGCTCAGGTCGATAGGCAGTTTGCCCACGCTCTGGGTCGCATCCACGTGGTAGATGATACCGCGCGCGCGGCACATTTCGCCGATGGTCGCGATGTCCTGAACGACGCCGATTTCGTTGTTAACGTGCATGATGGAGACCAGAATGGTGTCATCACGCATGGCCGCTTCGAGCTCTTTCAGGTCGATGATCCCGTTGCTCTGCGGCGCCAGGTAAGTCACGTCGAACCCTTCACGCTCCAGCTGACGGCAGGTGTCCAGCACGGCTTTGTGTTCGGTTTTGCTGGTGATGATGTGCTTGCCTTTTTTCTGATAAAAGTTGGCTGCACCTTTGATCGCCAGGTTGTCGGATTCGGTCGCACCGGAGGTGAAAACAATCTCACGCGGGTCGGCACCCACCAGGTCAGCAATCTGATTACGGGCGATATCCACCGCCTCTTCAGCATGCCAGCCAAAACGGTGTGAACGGGAAGCTGGGTTACCAAAGTTTCCGTCCAGGGTCAGACACTGCATCATTTTCTCGGCAACACGCGGGTCCACCGGCGTGGTTGCGGAGTAATCGAGATAAATCGGTAATTTCATTGCTCTTTAAACTCCGTACATCGCTTCAATGCAAGGAATCAGGCAACCGGCTGGATGTACGACCGAGTACGCGGGGCGTGACCGCCCCGGCCTGATTCTGAAATACTTATCGTTTTATTACGCGCGTAATTTGACGTCGATAGCGTCCTGCGCGCGGGTGCTGCGTTGTGAATCATGGCTGTGCTGACGGCCTGATACGTCCAGAACTTCCTGGTTATTCACCAGTTCACCGAGGGTGATATTGTTCAGGAAGCCCGTCAGACGGTCGCTCAGATCGCGCCACAGCGCGTGGGTCAGGCACTTATCGCCGCCCTGGCAGCCGCCTTTACCCTGGCAACGGGTCGCGTCCACGGATTCGTCAACGGCGCTAATCACTTCACCAACCGCAATACTGCCCGCGTCTTTACCCAGCAGATAACCGCCGCCCGGGCCACGAACGCTGGAAACCAGTCCATTTTTACGCAGTCTGGAGAACAGCTGTTCCAGGTAAGAGAGGGAGATCCCTTGTCGTTCAGAAATATCAGCCAACGGAACCGGGCCCGCTTCGGAGTTGAGCGCAACGTCCAGCATCGCGGTCACGGCATAACGCCCTTTAGATGTCAGTCTCATGTCTTACTTAACCTCAAACTCGCCCCTGCCCGGGGTTTTTTATTGTAAAATGGGGGTATTGCATAGCAGGGCCAAGTCTGACATTCCTGACTAAAATGGTCAACTATTTACTTGACTGTTTTAGTCAGGTATTTAACCTTCCGTGCCGTATTGCCTGGGTTCGGCCTGATGCCTTCACCCCGGCCCTCTCCCACGGGGAGAGGGAGAAAACAAACCGGCACTACTCTTTATTTTTCTGCTCAATCGACGCCAGAATTCCGCGCAGGATGTTCAGCTCCTGGCTTTCCGGGCGCGCGCGGGTGAACATACGGCGCAGCTTGTTCATCACCTGACCCGGGTGGCCTTCACGGATGAAACCGGTAGAGAGCAGCGTCTGCTCCAGGTGGCCGTAGAAACGCTCAAGGTCGTCCACCAGCGGATAGGCCGTCTCTTCTTTCGGTTCTGCCTGCTTTTCCTGCGTCGCCAGCCATGCCATACGCACTTCGTAGGCGATAACCTGCACCGCCATCGCCAGGTTCAGCGAGCTGTATTCCGGGTTGGCGGCAATCGCAACGTGGTAGTGGCACTTCTGCAGTTCGTCGTTGGTCAGGCCAACGCGCTCGCGGCCAAACACCAGCGCAACCGGCGCCTGTTCTGCTTCTGAGACACTTTTCAGGCCGCATTCGCGTGGGTCCAGCATCGGCCACGGCAGCGTGCGGGAGCGCGCGCTGGTACCGACAACGAGGCTACAGCCGGCCAGCGCTTCGTCGAGGGTATCGACGATCTGGGCGTTGCCGATCACGTCGCTTGCCCCGGCCGCCAGAGCGATAGCCTGAGAGTCGGGCTTCACCAGCGGGTTAACCAGCCAGAGGTTCGTTAAGCCCATGGTTTTCATAGCGCGGGCAACGGAGCCCATGTTGCCGGTGTGCGATGTTTCGACCAGCACGATTCGAATGTTTTGCAGCATAATTTTTAGATGTCTGGATTCAGTGTCTGAAGATTATTCGGGCATATTATCATAAACGGGAGACATAATCCGATCCCGCTGCTATACTCTGCGCCGATTTTCCTGTTCTTTAACATCCAGTGAGAGAGACCGATGCATCCGATGCTGACCATCGCCGTGCGCGCAGCGCGCAAGGCGGGTAACGTAATTGCCAAACACTACGAAACGCCAGACTCCGTAGAAACCAGCCAGAAAGGCAGCAATGATTTCGTGACTAACGTCGATAAAGCCGCAGAAGCGATTATTATCGAAACGATCCGCAAATCTTACCCGCAGCACACCATCATCACCGAAGAAAGCGGTGAACATGAAGGTACCGATCAGGATGTTCAATGGGTTATCGATCCACTGGATGGCACCACCAACTTCGTTAAACGCCTGCCACACTTCTCTGTGTCTATTGCAGTACGCATTAAAGGCCGTACTGAAGTCGCCGTTGTTTATGATCCAATGCGTAACGAACTGTTCACCGCTACCCGCGGCCAAGGCGCACAGCTGAACGGCTACCGTCTGCGCTGCAGCAACGCACGCGACCTGGACGGCACCATTCTGGCGACCGGCTTCCCGTTCAAGGCGAAACAGCACGCGACCACCTATATGAATATCCTGGGCAAGCTGTTCACCGAATGCGCGGACTTCCGTCGCACCGGCTCTGCTGCGCTGGATCTGGCCTACGTTGCCACCGGCCGCGTTGACGGTTACTTCGAACTGTCACTGAAGCCGTGGGACTTCGCGGCGGGCGAGCTGATCGCACGTGAAGCAGGCGCCATCGTGTGCGACTTTACCGGCGGCCACAACTACATGACCACCGGCAACATCGTTGCGGGTAACCCACGCGTTGTTAAAGCCATGCTGGCCAACATGCGTGACGAGCTGAGCGATGCGCTGAAGCGTTAATCCCCTCACCCCAGCCCTCTCCCCAAAGGGGAGAGGGTGTTAAACGGCACCGTACTCACCCACATCGTCACCGCCGCCACCAGCAGAATCACCCCGCCCGCCAGCGCGAGCGTTGTCCATCCTACCTGCCGCCACAGCACCGGCGTTTTATTGCCGCTGAGTTTGACCGCCAGCTGACGGAAGCTGTGTACCAGCAGCGCTAAAGACGAAATGGTGAGAGACGTCCCTGCCGCCATCGCCAGCGCCGAGAGCATGCCCCAGCCGAACACACCAATCACTTTACTGAACAGCAGCACCATGATGGCCCCCGAGCACGGGCGCATCCCCATAGAGAGAACTATCATCAGCCGCGCGCGCCAGTCGTCACCGCTCTGTAATTGATCCTGCGTCGGCAGGTGCTGATGCCCGCAGCCGCAGTGTTCATCATGAACGTGGTGCGGCGTAAAGGTTTTGAATTTGGGCTTTTGCAGCAGCGCGCGCAGCTTTTTCAGCGCCCGCCAGCAGAGGATCAGCCCCAGCACGCCCACCAGCGCATAGCTGCCCTTCTCCAGCCAGAAGCTGCTCATGTGAAGCTGGCGCGCGGGAAGCTGTAATAGCGAAAGCACAACCACCACCAGCGCTATCGCCACGCCCCCCTGAAGCAGCGAAGAGGCCAGCGTCAGGCCAATGCTCGATTTCAGCTTCGACGGATGGGTCGCAAGCCAGGTGGTTATAACGATTTTACCGTGCCCCGGACCCAGCGCGTGCAGCACGCCGTAGATGAAGCTGAACGCCAGCAGAGAACCGCCCGCCCTGGTCGGATTCTCCGCCACCGCCTTCAGCAGCCCGCTCATCTGCTGGTTGACCTCACGCTGCCAGATGATGCTTTTCATCATCACCTGCGGCCAGGCCTGCCACAGCCAGAGCGAACCGCCGAAGGCAAACAGTAAAAAGAGCGCCAGCGGCCAGAGGTGCAGCCAGCGGCGCGGTTTTCGTACCGGAGAGGAGATCACTGACATTGTAACGTTACCTTCTGTGCGAACTGTTTACCCAGTTCCATGTCCTCCGGCGGCGCATCTTCCTTATCGAGAGAGACCGCAAAATTCAGCGTCTCTTCGCTGGGCTTCGGGGTATGAACCGCAATTTTGCAGGTTTTTTGCAACGATGCCGGAAGCTGAACGTCGCGCTCTTCGGCATAGCTCATGTCCACGTAGTACGTTGGGTCAAAGGTGGAAAACGTATAGGTTTGTCCTGCCAGCGGCTGCGGGTGCGCCAGCGGGAGCACGAACGTCAGCACCGCCTGATGCCCGTCGCGGGACATGCCGTATTCTGTCGGGCGATTGAGGAACTTCACCTTTTGTCCGTTATGCCAGAACTCGGTGAAGTAGTGCTGACCCAGCACGTTGGCCATCACTTCCGCCGCCAGCTTTTTCCAGATTTCGTCGCCGGGCTTCGCGTTGCCCGCATCATAAAGCAGATCCGCCGAGGTGATTTCATCCATCGTCCAGCGCATTTTCAGGCCGCTCAATTGCGTGCCGTCGGTGACCAGCTCGGTTTTCAGGCTGATAAAACTGTGAGGATGTGCGCTGGCGGTAAAGGTGATAACCGCCAAAAATAACGCCATCGCATTTTGTTTAACTGTCTGCATCAATTCCTCACGTCAAAAATTCTGTGATGTTCCCCAGCAATCCTGAGTGAAAGGCCTGCCGGCGCGCTTTTCAGCGCCGATCCTTTAGCTATTCTTATCAAACATTCACACTGGATACCCGACAGATGATGACGACGCTTGAAATTCCATCTGTGCTTTCCAGTTCGCAGCGCCGCTGCCAGGTGCTTTTAATGCTTTACCTGCCCGATGCTGCCGTCACCGCACAGAGCATAATCGCTGCCAACGGCGTGGACGACGTCATGGCACGGCAAGATATAGCCGAGACGCGCGATGAAATCCAGCGCTATCACCGGCTGGATATCGTTACGCACCACGACGGCAGCTACCGAATTGAAGGCACTGCCCTGAATCAGCGTTTGTGCCTGCTGCACTGGCTGCGCAGGGCGCTCCGCCTTTGCCCGCAGTTTGTCTCGCACCAGTTTACCCCAGCCTTAAAAACCGCGCTTAAACAGCACGGTATCGCGCGGCCGCTTTACGACGATGCGAACCTGCGGGCGCTGATCGGCTTCTGCTCACGCAAGCTGCAGCGCCAGTTTGAATGCCGCGACGTCCAGTTCTTACAGCTCTATTTACAATACTGCCTCATCCAGCATCACTTAGGAAACACGCCGCAGTTTTCGCATGCCCAGCGCAGCTGGACCCAGTCGCGGGGAGAGTATTTTACGGCACAGGAGATTGTCCGCCACTGGAAGCGGCGCGTGCCGCAGGGCGCGCACGTAGATGAGCAACTGTTTCTGGCGCTGCTGTTTATGATGCTCCGCACGCCCGATCCGGTGCTCGATAAACACCAGCAGGATCAGCGTTTGCGCCGAGCCATTGTGCGCATGGTGGCCCGTTTTCGCTCCCAGACAGGGATGAACTTCAGCGACGAGCAGGGGCTGACCGATCAGCTATATATTCATCTGGCTCAGGCGCTGGACCGCTCTCTGTTTGAGATCGGCATCGATAACAGCCTGCCGGAGGAGATCCACCGCCTCTACCCCCGGCTGTTGCGCACAACGAAAGAGGCGCTGTTTGAGCTGGAGGCGGAGTTTGGCCTGCGTTTTTCCGATGAGGAGATGGCGCTCGTGGCGGTCATTTTTGGCGCCTGGCTGATGCAGGAGTCCGATCTGCATGAAAAACAGGTGGTGTTGCTGACCGGGGAGGATAAATCCTGCGAGGAGATAATTGAACAGCAGCTGCGCGAGTTGACGCTGCTGCCGCTCAATATTCGCTATCTGACCCTGCAGGCGTTTCAGAAAGAGGGGGCGCCGCGCGAAGCCGCGCTGGTTATCACCCCCTATCCTACGGCCCTGCCGCTGTTCTCGCCGCCGCTGATCCACGCAGTTGAATCACTGAACGCGCAGCAGCAAGAGCATATTCGCGCCATGCTGGAATCGTAGTTACGTTCGCGCGGCCACTTTTGGTCGAACAAACATCGCCGGGAGCGCCACCAGCGCCATGACCCAGAACACGCCGTGTCCAAGATGCTGGTAGAGGAAGCCCGCAAATACCGTCATCACTGCAATGCTGCCGCCCATCGCCACCGCAGAATAGACCGCCTGAAGACGAATCACGTCCCCGCCCTCACGCGCAGCGATATAGCGCATCGCCGCCAGATGACACACGGTGAACGTGCCGCAGTGAAGAATCTGCGCCACAATCAGCCACGGCAGTTCCGTTGTCCAGCCCATAATGCCCCAGCGAGCCACGCCGCACACCGCGGAAAGCAGCAGCAGGTCGCGCGCGCCAAAGCGGCGGAACAGCTTCTTGCTCAGGGCGAAAATAATGACTTCTGCCACCACGCCCAGCGACCACAGGTAACCGACCGCAGAGGCAGAGTAGCCCGCCCCCTGCCAGTAGATAGCGCTGAAGCCATAATACGCCGCATGCGCCCCCTGAAGCAGACAGACGCACGCCAGAAAACGCCAGCTCTGTGCCACCAGGCTCCGCCAGGCGGGCCAGCCGGCGCTCTCCTGATGGCGACTCTCCCCTTGCGGCATCACCGACGGGCGCAGCAGCATCCCAAGCAGCATCGAGGCTATCCCGATACTGAGCAAAGCCAGAATCGCACGGTAGTCGTAAAGGCTGACCAGTTTCCCCACCAGCGCCGAGCCGATCACGAAGGCAATCGAGCCCCACAGGCGCACGCGCCCATAGTCCATGGTGATCTGCTTTTGCCAGGTGTTCGCCAGGGCATCCGTCAGGGGTACCAGCGGTGAGAAGAACAGGTTAAAGCCGACCATCACCACCATCAGCCAGGCAAACTGGTGGCTGACCCAGAAGCAGGCCGCAAAGACCAGCGTTAGCAGCGCCAGAATACGCACCGCTTTTATTAGTAGGGAGGGATCGCTGACGCGGGGTGCAATCAGCAGGCTACCAAGGAAACGAGCCACCAGCCCCGCGCCCAGCAGGATACCGATGGTTTCTGGGGTCAAACCAATTCCCTTGAGCCAGACGCTCCAGAAAGGCAGAAAAATACCGTAGCTAAAAAAGTAGGTGAAGTAGCTGAGCGCCAGCCAGCGCGTGGAATGCAAGACCATGAATCCCTCCCGAAATGGAGGCCATAGTCTGGCGAGAATATAAAAATTAAGCAAGTAGATAGCCTGCTATAAATTAACGAAAAATTAACATATTGAGCAGTCGTCTGGCTTATGGCAGGGAATGAAAATGTGTATTACGTTTAAATTACTCCACTTGCAGAGGTATTTCTGCCATGAACTCACTACGTTATCTCGACTTTGGTCAGTCGCGTCATCTGCTGCTGTTGATTGGGCGTATCGCACTTGTCGTACTGTTTATTATCTTTGGTTACCCGAAACTGACAGGATTTAGCGGCACCGTACAGTATATGACCTCGCTGGGTACGCCGATGCCCATGCTGGCGGCCATTATTGCGGTGGTGATGGAAGTGCCTGCCGCCATTCTGATCGTGCTGGGCTTTTTCACCCGCCCTCTCGCGGTTCTCTTTGTCTTCTATACGCTGGGCACGGCGATCATCGGTCACCACTACTGGGATATGACCGGTGATGCGGTTGTGCCGAATATGATTAATTTCTACAAGAACGTCAGTATTGCTGGCGCCTTTATTTTGCTGGCGATAGTCGGGCCTGGGGCCATTTCTCTGGATCGGCGTTAAGCCAAAAAAAAGGCCGCAAGCGCGGCCTTTTTTATTTCTGCAAAGCAGAGGAATTATGCGTATACCGGGAAGCGTGCGCAGATATCCAGAACTTTACCTTTAACGCGCTCGATTACCGCTTCGTCATTGATGTTGTCCAGAACGTCACACATCCAGCCAGCCAGCTCTTTCACTTCCGCTTCTTTAAAGCCGCGGCGAGTGACAGCCGGAGAACCGATACGGATACCGGAGGTCACGAACGGGCTCTTCGGATCGTTTGGCACGCTGTTTTTGTTCACGGTGATGTTGGCGCGGCCCAGAGCGGCGTCAGCTTCTTTACCGGTCAGGTTTTTATCAACCAGATCCAGCAGGAACAGGTGGTTTTCAGTCCCGCCGGAAACCACTTTGTAGCCACGGTTCAGGAAAACTTCCACCATCGCTTTAGCGTTCTTAGCAACCTGCTGCTGGTAAACCTTGAACTCAGGCTCCATCGCTTCTTTCAGCGCTACCGCTTTTGCCGCGATAACGTGCATCAGCGGGCCGCCCTGCGCGCTTGGGAACACGGCGGAGTTCAGTTTTTTGTACAGCTCTTCGTCACCGCCTTTCGCCAGGATAAGGCCACCGCGTGGACCCGCCAGGGTTTTGTGGGTGGTGGTGGTCACAACGTGAGCGTGTGGAACCGGGTTCGGGTAAACGCCTGCGGCAATCAGGCCCGCAACGTGCGCCATGTCAACGAACAGGTACGCGCCGATGCTGTCTGCGATTTCACGCATTTTTGCCCAGTCAACGATACCGGAGTAAGCGGAGAAGCCGCCGATGATCATCTTCGGCTTGTGCTCTTTAGCCTGCTTCGCCATATCTTCGTAGTCAATTTTACCGGACTCATCAATACCGTAAGGGATGATGTTGTACAGTTTGCCGGAGAAGTTAACCGGGGAGCCGTGAGTCAGGTGGCCGCCCTGCGCCAGATTCATACCTAAAACGGTATCGCCCGGCTGCAGCAGTGCGGTGTAAACCGCGAAGTTAGCCTGGGAGCCGGAGTGCGGCTGGACGTTTGCGTAGTCAGCGCCAAAGAGTGCTTTCGCACGGTCGATTGCCAGCTGCTCTACGATATCAACGTACTCGCAACCGCCGTAGTAGCGCTTGCCCGGATAACCTTCAGCGTATTTGTTGGTCAGCTGAGAGCCCTGCGCCTGCATCACGCGCGGGCTGGTGTAGTTTTCGGAGGCGATCAGTTCGATGTGCTCTTCCTGACGTACTTTTTCCTGCTCCATAGCCTGCCACAGTTCGGCATCATAATCGGCAATGTTCATTTCACGCTTTAACATCCGCATCTCCTGACTCAGCTAACAAGTAAATTTTGGCCTGAAAAGGCAGTCCTGTTGGACGACGGGCAACAGTATAACTGAATAGTTCTGTGATAACAGGTCTTGACAAACGATTTTACGCAAACGTTTTCCTTCACGCCACGCAAGGGTTTGAGGAATAAAGATCTCGCTATTTCCAGCGGATTTCTTTTCAGGTTTGTGATGCATATTTTTCATCTTGCAAAGAACCATTTACAAAGCATGGGTATTTTTTATAAGATGCATTTAAAATGCATCATTAAAGTGACATCAGAAGGAAGCTGCCATGCTCGACGCTCAAACCATCGCTACCGTTAAAGCCACCATTCCCCTGCTGGTGGAAACCGGCCCTAAACTTACCGCCCATTTCTACGATCGCATGTTTACGCACAACCCGGAGCTCAAAGAGATTTTCAACATGAGCAACCAGCGTAACGGCGATCAGCGTGAAGCGCTTTTCAACGCCATCGCGGCCTACGCCAGCAATATCGAAAACCTGGCGGCGTTGCTGCCCGCGGTGGAAAAAATCGCGCAGAAACACACCAGCTTCCAGATCCAACCCGAGCAGTACAACATCGTCGGCGGCCACCTGCTGGCGACGCTGGACGAAATGTTCAGCCCGGGCCAGGAAGTGCTGGACGCGTGGGGTAAAGCCTATGGCGTACTGGCAAACGTGTTTATCAACCGTGAAGCGCAGATCTACAGCGAAAACGCCAGCAAGAACGGCGGCTGGGAAGGCACTCGCGCCTTCCGCATCGTCGAGAAAACGCCGCGCAGCGCATTAATCACCAGCTTTGAATTTGAGCCGGTGGACAGACAGCCGGTGGCCGATTACCAGCCGGGCCAGTATCTGGGCGTATGGCTGAAGCCTGAAGGCTTCCCGCACCAGGAGATCCGCCAGTACTCTCTGACCCGCAAGCCAAACGGCAAAGGCTACCGCATTGCGGTGAAGCGCGAGGACGGCGGTCAGGTCTCCAACTGGCTGCACAACGAAGCCAACGTGGGCGACGTGGTTCATCTGGCCGCGCCGGCGGGCGATTTCTTTATGGCCGTTGAGGCGAATACTCCGGTTACGCTGATCTCTGCGGGTGTCGGCCAGACGCCAATGCTGGCAATGCTCGACACGCTGGCGAAAGCAAACCACGGTGCGCAGGTCAACTGGTTCCATGCTGCGGAAAACGGCGACGTGCACGCCTTTGCGGATGAAGTGAATGCGCTGGGGGCGTCCCTGCCGCGTTTCACCGCAAATACCTGGTATCGCCTGCCGACGGAAGCAGACCGCGCAGCCGCACGGTTTGACAGCGAAGGTCTGATGAACTTAAGCCAGATGGAAGGGGCGTTTAGCGCGCCGGACATGCAGTTCTACGTCTGTGGGCCGGTGGCGTTTATGCAGTATGCCGCGAAGCAGCTGGTTGAGCTGGGCGTAAATAAAGACCACATTCATTACGAATGTTTCGGGCCGCATAAGGTGCTGTAATGAAAAAGCCCCTCGAACGAGGGGCTTTTTTTCGCCGGGTAGCGGCTGTGCCTTACCCGGCATGGCAAATCTTTTTTAAATCGCCGCGTCGTCTTCTTCACCGGTACGGATACGGATCACGCGCGCCACGTCAAAGACAAAGATTTTCCCGTCGCCAATTTTGCCCGTCTGCGCCGTGCGGATAATGGTATCCACGCAGGTATCGACGATATCGTCGCTGACCACGATTTCAATTTTCACTTTCGGCAGAAAGTCGACCATGTACTCTGCGCCACGATAAAGCTCGGTGTGGCCCTTCTGACGACCAAAACCTTTCACTTCCGTCACGGTCATCCCGGTGATGCCGACTTCCGCCAGCGCTTCACGTACATCATCCAGTTTGAAAGGTTTAATAATCGCATCAATCTTTTTCATGGTGGGTCCTTAAACTCTTGCCTGTAAGCTGCTTCGTAATCGGTTGCTCACAGTACCATACGGCACTACTCTTTAAAATCGTTTGCTTCCAGCTCGTGGCGTGAGAGCAGCTTATAGAACTCTGTACGGTTGCGTCCGGCCATCCGCGCCGCGTGGGTCACGTTGCCTTTGGTTATCTGCAGCAGCTTGCGCAGATAGTTCAGTTCGAACTGATTCCGCGCTTCGGCAAACGTCGGCAAGGCCGTGTTTTCTCCTTCCAGCGCCTGCTCCACCAGCGCGTCGCTGATAACCGGTGAGGAGGTCAGCGCCACGCACTGCTCAATCACGTTCACCAGCTGGCGCACGTTACCCGGCCAGCTTGCGGCCATCAGCCGCTTCATCGCATCCGTCGAAAAGGCGCGCACGAAAGGTTTATGGCGATCGGCCGCCTGGCGCAGAAGGTGATTCGCCAGCAGCGGAATATCTTCCGCACGCTCCGCCAGCGCCGGTATCTTCAGGTTCACCACGTTCAGGCGGTAGTAGAGATCTTCTCGGAACTCGTTGCGGGCCATCACTTTTGGCAAGTCGCGGTGGGTGGCGGAAATGATTCGCACGTTAATATCAATATCGCGATTGCTGCCCAGCGGGCGCACTTTGCGCTCCTGAAGCACGCGCAGCAGTTTGACCTGCAGCGGCGCGGGCATGTCGCCGATCTCGTCCAGGAACAGCGTGCCCCCTTCTGCAGCCTGGAACAGCCCTTCCCGGCTGCTCACCGCGCCGGTAAATGCGCCGCGGGCATGGCCAAAAAGTTCAGATTCAAGAAGCTGCTCTGGCAGGGCACCGCAGTTAATGGCGATGAAGGCGTTTTTGCTGCGCGGGCTGGCGTTGTGGATCGCCTGCGCCAGGATCTCTTTCCCGGTTCCACTTTGACCATTAATCAGCACGCTAACGTCTGACTGTGCGACCATTCGCGCCTGCTCAAGCAGACGCAGCATTATCGGGCTGCGGGTGACGATAGATTCACGCCATGCGTCGTCGCCGGAGGGCGCGGCGTGCTCCAGCGCGCTGTCTATAGCTTTGTAAAGCGCGTCTTTATCTACCGGCTTGGTGAGGAAGCTGAATACGCCCTGCTGGGTTGCGGCAACGGCATCCGGGATTGACCCGTGCGCCGTCAGGATAATCACCGGCATGCCCGGCTGCTGCTTCTGGATTTCGGCGAACAGCTGCATGCCATCCATTTCGTCCATCCGCAGGTCGCTGATCACCAGGTCAATCTTCTCGCGGCTGAGGACCTTCAGCCCCTCCTGCCCGCTTTCCGCGGTTACCACGGTGTAGCCTTCACTCACCAGACGCATCCCCAGCAGCTTTAACAGGCCGGGATCGTCATCCACCAGTAAGAGATGGGCTGGTTTACGGCTCGTCATGCTTCACATCCTCTTGTTTCGGCATATCGCTGTCCGGTGCAGCAGATGAACTACCTGGCTGATATTTACGCGACGAGAGCTGCCTTTCGATATCGGTCAGGTTTTCCAGCTTGCGCGTGGTGGTATCCAGCTGGCTACGTAAATGTTGCTGCTGTTGGCGCAGCGTATCAAGCTCGCTGTCGGTTGACTGTTGCAGCTTGCTGTAGCGGGAGCGCTCTTCAGACAGCTGCAACTGTAACGTCTGCCCGTCCCGCCAGAGCTGGTAGACCGGGCGCACCTGTGCGGGAAGATTGATCACAAACGTGTCCAGCCGGGTCACGTTGGCCCGACGTTCAACGGGGGTAATTTTCGCATCGGCCAGTAAAATCCCACGCTTGAAAGCGTCCTGCCAGGTGTCCTCATCCAGCATCGCCGCCTTCGAGCGGGCGTCTACCGGCGCAAGCCGCTGAGCGCAATCTATTCCGCGCAGCCAGAACAGCGGGTTATTTTCGACGTCATGCCCTGACAGATTCCAGATATCGTCACAGCGGGTAGAGAGGAAATCCGCCAGCTGGTTATCGGGCCATTTATCTTCTTGTTTACCGCTTATCGCACTTTGCGGCGCATGGGAAACGCACCCCGCCAGAACTAAACAGGGCAGACTCAGGCGACCCGCTTTGCTGGAAAACACCGCGCGTATGGCGCGGAAAAAGACGTGTGACATACTCACCAGATATAGATTCATTTTATTAATTTTTCCGGCTCAGGGGCAGTTCAATACGGAAGCAAACATCTGAACGTTCGTCCGTGGCAATGTTTAGCTCACCCTGCATGCGTCGTATGCAGTCCCGGGCGATGCTTAAGCCCAGACCGCTTCCTTTTACCGCACCTTTCCGCTGATGACTCCCCTGGAAAAAGGGTTCGAAGATCATGGTTTTTTCGTCATCGGGGATCGGGGTGCCGGTGTTTGCGACGTCAATAAACACCCGGGAACCCTTCGTAAAACTTCGGATATAAATGTTACCGGATTCAGTACCATAGTGCACCGCATTGGAGTAAAGATTGTCCAGAACGCTCATTAATAGCATGGGTTCAGCGAGACAGGTCGGTGCATTCAGCTCTACCCCGGTATGCATCATTTTAGCTCTTGCCGGCAAGCTGTGGGCGGAGATCACCATATCCACCAGCGGCTCAATTTCCACCTCTTCCAGCACGACCGCCCCATCAGCCAGCTTGCGGTTGTAATCCAGAAGCTGCTCAATGAGCTTTTGCAGGTTGCGGCTGCTGGCGTCCAGAATCTCGACAATCTCTTTCTGCTCCGGCGTAAGCGGTCCTGCCACCTCGTCCGCCAGCAGCTCCGTTCCTTCACGCATGCTGGCCAGCGGGGTTTTCAACTCATGAGAGATATGGCGCAGGAACTGGTGGCGCTGGGATTCCAGCCACGCCAGGCGCTCGGATAGCCAGATAATGCGCTGGCCGACGGATCGCAGCTCCCGAGGACCTTTAAAGGCAACCGTATCCCCGAGCGATTTCCCCTCCCCCAGGCGGTTGATCATACGCTGAATACCCTTCACCGGGCCGATGATCATGCGGGTAAAGAGCAGCACCAGCCCGAGGCTCACCAGGAACAGCACCAGCGCCTGCCAGCCGAAGAACTGGCCGCGCTCGGCAATCTCCTGCTGTAGCTGCTGGCCGCGAGAGAAAATCACCGTCCGCGTGGATTGCACCATTTCGGTATTGGCGGCAGCAAAGGCTTCAAGGCGCGCGGCGGCAGCCGCATCCGGGCCGCTGTTATGGCACTGCAGCTGCGCGAGATCGTTCAGATCCTGACGTAGTGCCTGATAGAGCCTGTCGTCCGGCAGCACGCCCGCGTGGGCGTCCAGCATTTCGCTGTAGCGCTTGCGCTGGCTCTGGTACACCTTCTCCAGTGTCCGATCGTCGAGCACGCAGTACTGGCGATAGCTACGCTCCATCTCCAGCGCGGCGTTGGTCATCGCTTCACTGCGTCTGGCGTCGATAAGCGTGGTGCGGTTCGTCAGTGCCGCCTGGGCACTCAGCGCATTCAGGCTCTGCCACGCCTGCCAGGCGAGGATCAGCAATGGCAGCAGGATCAGCAGGAAGGCCATCATCACGAGCTGTCGCAGGGAGCGGGGAAAAACGGGCCAGCGTTTCAACGCATTACTCTCTTCATGGGGTTTACGGAGAGCGTAACTGAGTCTGCCCTTCAGATACAACAAAGCCGGGTAAAAACCCGGCTTTGTCATGGAATAAGGCGGTGCCTAACTCGACGTTTCGCCCTGGCCTGATAAAGCATCGCTATGATCAGTAGTTGGACGGCAGGCACCTTTTTGTGCGTCATTCGAAGTTTATGTAGCACGTCCCGAAGGGGCTGACATAAGAAGGTGAATGAGCCACTGGTTAATATTATGCAACACCCATGCCAGAATGCAAAACAAAATATTAACACATTGAAATATATAATTTTTACTCACTTAACCGGTTCATTGTGTGTTGAATGATTTCCAGGCTAAGTGTCGCTATTAAGCAACACCTTAATGGGAACATTTACTGCCATATATAAATCAATGAGTTATATGTCTCCATTTAGAGACAGTCATGTACCCTCTTTGTCGCAATTTTGCGACACGCATAAAAAAGCCCGGTGGCGCTACCGCTTACCGGGCCTGCAAAGTACCTGCTTTACTTCTTAACCCAGCTGTTTACGCGCGTTGCGGAAGATGCGCATCCACGGGCTGTCCTCGCCCCAGTTTTCCGGATGCCAGGAGTTGCTCACGGTACGGAACACGCGCTCCGGGTGCGGCATCATAATAGTCGCGCGGCCGCTTTCGCTGGTCACCGCCGTAATACCGTTGACGGAGCCGTTCGGGTTAGCCGGATAGGTTTCTGTGACCTTGCCGAAGTTATCGACAAAGCGCAGCGCAACCAGGCCTTTGCTCTCCAGCTGAGCCAGATGCGCCGCATCGCGCACTTCCACCTGACCTTCACCGTGAGAAACGGCGATTGGCATCTGCGACCCGACCATCCCCTGCAGCAGCAGAGACGGGCTCTGAGTCACTTCTACCAGGCTGAAGCGCGCCTCAAAGCGGTCTGACTGGTTACGCACAAAGCGCGGCCAGGCTTCGCTGCCAGGGATCAGTTCGCGCAGGTTAGACATCATCTGGCAGCCGTTGCACACGCCCAGCGCCAGCGTTTGCGGACGGTGGAAGAAGGTTTCGAACTCATCGCGCACGCGGCTATTGAACAGAATGGACTTCGCCCAGCCTTCACCCGCGCCCAGCACGTCCCCGTAGGAGAAACCGCCGCACGCTACCAGCGCATGGAAATCCTCCAGACCGGTACGTCCGGCCAGCAGGTCGCTCATGTGGACGTCGATAGCGTCAAAGCCCGCGCGGTGGAAGGCTGCCGCCATCTCAACGTGGGAGTTAACGCCCTGCTCGCGCAGAACGGCCACTTTCGGACGCGCGCCGGTCGCAATGTACGGCGCGGCAATGTCTTCATTGATGTCGAAGGTGAGCTTCACGTTCAGGCCAGGATCGTTGTCGTTAGCCTTCGCATTGTGCTCCTGATCGGCACATTCCGGGTTATCACGCAGGCGCTGCATCTGCCAGGTGGTTTCCGCCCACCACATGCGCAGCGTGGTGCGGCTTTCGCTGAACACGGCGTGACCGTCAGCTTCAATGACGAAGCGGTCACCCTGAACGGCTTTACCCAGATAGTGCACGCAGTCAGCCAGGCCATACTGAGCCAGCAGCGCTTCAACCGCATCGCGGTCTGCCGCACGAACCTGAATCACCGCGCCCAGCTCTTCGTTAAACAGCGCCGCCAGGCGGTCTTCGCCAAGCGTGGCAATGTTCGCTTCCACGCCGCAGTGGCCGGTGAAGGCCATCTCTGCCAGCGTCACCAGCAGGCCGCCGTCGGAGCGGTCGTGGTAGGCCAGCAGCTTGCGCTGCGCCACCAGCGCCTGAATCGCGTCGTAGAAGCCTTTCAGTTGCGCCACGTCGCGCACGTCGGCTGGCTTGTCGCCGAGCTGACGGTAAACCTGCGCCAGCGCGGTGGCGCCCAGCGCATTGTGGCCTTTGCCCAGGTCAATCAGCAGCAGGGCGTTGTCTTCAGTGGCCAGTTGCGGCGTAACGGTGTGGCGCACGTCTTCCACGCGGGCAAACGCGGTGATCACCAGCGACAGCGGAGAGGTCATCTCGCGCTGCTCGTTACCTTCCTGCCAGCGGGTTTTCATCGACATGGAGTCTTTACCCACCGGAATGGTCAGGCCGAGGGCTGGACACAGCTCCTCACCCACCGCTTTCACGGCTTCATACAGGCCCGCGTCTTCGCCAGGGTGGCCGGCAGCGGCCATCCAGTTCGCGGAAAGCTTGATACGTTTGATGTCGCCAATCTGCGTCGCGGCAATGTTGGTCAGCGCTTCACCCACCGCCAGACGGGCAGAGGCGGCGAAGTCCAGCAGCGCCACCGGGGTGCGTTCGCCGAGAGCCATCGCTTCGCCGTAGTAGCTGTCGAGGCTCGCGGTGGTCACGGCGCAGTTAGCGACCGGGATCTGCCACGGGCCGACCATCTGGTCGCGGGAGACCATACCGGTCACGGTACGGTCACCGATGGTCACCAGGAAGGTTTTCTCCGCCACAGCAGGCAGGTGCAGCACGCGGTTGACCGCTTCTGCCACGGTGATGCCCTGACGATCCAGCGCTTTGCCCGCCGCTTTGCGGGTTGTTACGTCGCGGGTCATCTTCGGCGTTTTACCGAGCAGCACGTCGAGCGGCAGATCGATCGGCTGGTTGTCAAAGTGGGTGTCGCTTAAGGAAAGGTGCTGCTCTTCGGTCGCTTCACCGATGACGGCATACGGCGCGCGCTCGCGGCGGCACAGCTCGTCAAACAGCGGCAGCTGATCCGCAGCAACCGCCAGCACGTAGCGCTCCTGGGATTCGTTACACCAGATTTCCAGCGGGCTCATGCCCGGCTCATCGCTCAGGATATCGCGCAGGTTGAAGCGTCCACCGCGGCCGCCGTCGCTCACCAGCTCAGGCATGGCGTTGGACAAACCGCCCGCGCCCACGTCGTGGATGAACAGAATCGGGTTGGCATCGCCCAGCTGCCAGCAGCGGTCGATCACTTCCTGGCAGCGACGCTCCATTTCAGGGTTGTCGCGCTGCACGGACGCGAAATCGAGATCCGCGTCAGACTGGCCGGAGGCCATAGAGGAGGCCGCGCCGCCGCCCAGACCGATATTCATGGCCGGGCCGCCCAGCACGATCAGCTTCGCGCCGACGACGATCTCGCCTTTCTGCACGTGATCGGCACGAATGTTACCGATCCCGCCCGCCAGCATGATCGGTTTGTGGTAGCCGCGCAGCTCTTCGCCGTTGTGGCTGTCCACTTTCTCTTCATAGGTACGGAAGTAACCGTTCAACGCCGGACGGCCAAATTCGTTGTTGAACGCTGCCCCGCCCAGCGGGCCTTCGGTCATGATATCCAGCGCGGTGACAATGCGCTCTGGCTTGCCGAAATCTTCTTCCCACGGCTGTTCAAAGCCCGGGATACGCAGGTTGGATACGGAGAAACCGACCAGACCCGCTTTGGGTTTTGCACCACGACCGGTCGCCCCTTCGTCACGGATTTCACCGCCGGAGCCGGTCGCCGCCCCCGGCCACGGAGAGATTGCGGTCGGGTGGTTGTGGGTTTCCACTTTCATCAGGATATGCGCAGGCTCCTGGTGGAAGTCATAGCGCCCTGCTTCGCGATCGGCGAAGAAGCGGCCCACCTCGGAACCTTCCATCACAGCGGCGTTGTCTTTGTAGGCAGACAGCACGTGGTCAGGGGTTTGCTCCATGGTGTTTTTGATCATTTTGAACAGCGACTTCGGCTGCTGTTCGCCGTCAATAATCCAGTCGGCGTTGAAAATTTTGTGGCGGCAGTGCTCAGAGTTAGCCTGCGCGAACATATAGAGTTCGATATCGTTCGGGTTACGGTTGAGCTTAATGAACGCATCCTGCAGGTAGTCGATTTCGTCTTCTGCCAGCGCCAGGCCGAGACGCAGGTTGGCGTCAATCAGCGCCTGACGGCCCTGCCCCAGCAGATCCACGCTCTGTACCGGCGCAGGCTGATGGTGGGAGAAAAGCTTCTGCGCGTCATCGAGAGAGGCAAACACGCTCTCCATCATGCGATCGTGCAGTTCAGCCGCAACCGCCTGCCACTGCGCGTCGCTCAGGGTAGAGGCTTCAACATAGTACGCCACGCCGCGCTCCAGACGGTTAATCTGGCTCAGGCCGCAGTTGTGGGCGATGTCGGTAGCTTTGGAAGACCAGGGGGAGATGGTACCCGGACGCGGCGTCGCAAGGATCAGTTTGCCGGTTGGCGTATGGCTGCTCAGATTTGGACCATACTTGAGCAGGCGTTCCAGCTGTACGCGCTCCTCTGCATTGAGGGGGGCATTCAGGTCAGCAAAATGGACATACTCAGCGTAAATATTGCTTACCGGAAGGTCGGCCGCCTGAAAACGTGCCAGCAGTTTGGTAATACGGAAGGCAGACAGTGCAGGCGAACCACGCAGAATTTCCATCATAAGTCTCTCGTCTTCGAAGCGCCGGGGCGCTTACAGTGTGCGCAAGGGGGGAAAACGGGCGTCATTATAGAGAATCCTGAGCGTCGACGAAACCGTTTGCGTCGAAATAAAATTTGCGAAGATGTTTAGCAATAGATGTGACCTGTCTCTCTAATTGGTTGCCAAGTGGCGCAAGTTTACGCAAAATGCCGCTCATTCAATGGCAAACCTTATTGTTAACATGGCTACAGCAGACTGAGGCATCCGGCGTCGCAGAGAATTAACTAATTGAAAAAATTAAAGATTAATTATCTGCTCATCGGCATTGTAACGTTGCTGCTGGCAGTGGCCCTCTGGCCTTCCATCCCCTGGTTCGGCAAAGCCGAAAACCGTATCGCCGCCATTCAGGAGCGGGGGGAACTGCGCGTCAGTACCCTCAACTCTCCGCTGATTTACAGCGACATTAACGGCAAAATTATTGGTCTGGATTATGAGCTGGCGCAGCAGTTCGCCGATTATCTGGGCGTGAAGCTTAAAATTACCGTTCGTCAGAACATCAACCAGCTGTTTGACGACCTCGATAACGACGATGCCGATATCCTTGCCGCCGGTCTGGTCTATAACAGCGAGCGCAGCAAGAACTACCAGCCAGGCCCGACCTACTACTCCGTTTCCCAGCAGCTGGTCTATCGCGTCGGGAGCCTGCGCCCGCGTACGCTTGCCTCGATCAACGCGCAACAGCTGGCGATTGCGCCCGGCCATGTGGTGATTGACGATCTGCGCGAGCTTAAGGAGAAGAAATACCCCGATCTGAGCTGGACGGTCGATCCCAAACTCGGTACGACGGCGCTGCTGGAGCAGGTCAAAGATCAGAAACTGCCCTACACTATTGCCGATTCGGTGGCGATCAGCCTTTTCCAGCGGGTGCATCCAGAAATCGCCGTGGCGCTGGACGTGACGGACGAACAGCCCGTTACCTGGTTTACCCATCTGGATGACGATCAGACCCTCTCTGCGGCCATGCTTGATTTCTACAACACCATTAATGAAGACGGCACGCTGGCGCGCCTTGAGGAGAAGTACCTCGGCCACGGGGATGACTTCGATTACGTTGATACCCGCAGCTTCCTGCGCGCGGTAGACAGCGTCCTGCCGGACCTTCAGCCGTTATTTGAAAAATACGCCCAGGAAATTGACTGGAAACTGCTGGCGGCGATCTCGTACCAGGAGTCCCACTGGGACACCCAGGCGACTTCCCCCACGGGCGTGCGTGGGTTAATGATGTTAACCAAAAATACCGCGCTGAGCCTGGGCGTGAATGATCGTACCGATGCGGAACAGAGCATCAGCGGCGGGGCGCGCTACCTGCAGGATATGATGGCTAAAGTGCCGGAAACGGTGCCGGAAGAAGAGCGGATCTGGTTCGCACTGGCGGCCTACAACATGGGCTATGCGCACATGCTTGACGCGCGGGCTCTGACGGCGAAAACGAAGGGGAACCCGGACAGCTGGTCAGACGTCAAACAGCGCCTGCCGCTGCTGAGCCAGAAGCCATGGTATAACAAGCTGACGTATGGCTACGCGCGCGGACATGAAGCCTACGCCTACGTGGAAAATATTCGTAAGTATCAGATTAGCCTGGTCGGCTATCTGCTGGAGAAAGAGAAAGAGGCAACAGAGGCAAAACAGCTGGCGGAAAGTTATCCGGTTGTGGCGCCGGGCGAGCTTAATCATCCGACAGCTTCAATTCTGCCTTTTGTTGCTTTTTCTGCTGACGGCGCATTCGAAAGAAATCGCTTAATAGCCCCGAACACTCTGGTGCAAGTACCCCACCGATAGTCTGCACCTGGTGGTTCATCCCCGGGTGCCCCAGCACGTCCATCAGCGAACCGGCCGCACCGGTTTTTTCATCCCGCGCACCAAACACCAGCGTCCCGATCCGGCTGTGGACCATCGCACCGGAACACATCACGCACGGTTCCAGGGTGACGTACAGGGTGGTATCAAGCAGGCGATAGTTTTGCAGCACCAGCCCGCCCTGACGAAGCGCCATGATTTCGGCGTGCGCGGTAGGATCGTGGCGGCCAATAGGACGATTCCACCCTTCGCCAATCACCTGGTTGTTATGAACCAACACCGCGCCCACGGGCACTTCGCCCTCGTCCCAGGCACGTTGAGCCAACGTCAGCGCGTGGCGCATCCAGTATTCATGATTGTATTCAGGGTTGGACAAGGGTTGATACTCCAGTCGAAAAGCGGGCGGCATTATACACAGCCCTTATAGATAAGACTATTCGAGTTGCTGAAGTTCGCCGAGGGGAGTCACGCGCCAGCGGTGCTGGCAAAAGTAGAGCAGCGGGTTGTCCTGTTTGCTGTCGCTGTAGCCGCTGTACAGCCGCAGCGGCGTGCCGATACGTTTTTCCAGCTGGACCACTTTTTCATGCCCCAGGCAGCGCATCGTCAGCACCCAGCCGCCGTAGCCGCGGGAAATTTGCGTGGCGATAAGATTTACGCGCGGCAGCCAGGGCGTATCAAAGTAGACCCGCTCCACCAGCGTCTGCGGCGAGCCGGTAATCAACCAGATGTCGGCATCGTTGGCATCAAGATAGCTGGTGAGGCGCGCCTGCACCACGGGAAACGCGGCAACGTGGCCGCGAAACCAGTCAGCGAAATCCTGTTCGAGCTGTTTGAGCCGCGCTTCACTGTGACCGAAGGTGCATCCCCAGAGCAGCAGGCTCATTGGCCAGCGCGCCGCCCGGCCTTTTACCAACAGCGCAATGCCAATCACGGGTAAGAGCGGTAAGACGAGCAGCGCGTTCAGAGGCTGACGCCGCAGCAGGTAGCGCATAAACGTACCAAACATATCCTGCTGATGCAGCGTTCCATCCAGGTCGAAAAAGACAACGCGACGCTCGTGATTGGCCAAACCTTATTCCTCTGGGTCGTTGAATCCTAACAGCCAGGTAAACAGGAACCCGGCGATCACCGCTACTAAATAGCCTAACAGATAGAGCATCACTTTTCCGGTCACGATGGTTAACGCCAGCGGTAAACCGGAAAGACCAAAGGTGATAACGGTGGCGACTTTCCAGTAGCTGATGAGCGCCCCGCCCACCGCGCCGCCCAGACAGGCGGCGAGGAACGGTTTACCCAGCGGCAGCGTGACGCCGAATATCAACGGCTCGCCGATACCGAGCAGCCCGACCGGCAACGCCCCTTTAATCACTTTTTTCAGGCGCGCATTGCGGGTTTTCATCAGGACGGCAATCGCTGCCCCCACCTGCCCGACGCCCGCCATCGAGAGAATAGGCAGCAGCGCGTTATAACCGTGCGCCTGCACCAGCTCGACGTGAATAGGTACCAGCCCCTGGTGCAGGCCGGTCAGCACCAGCGGCAGGAAGGTGCCTGACAGCACCGCGCCCACTAACAGGCCGCCGCGGTCAATAGCCAGTGACGCGCCGTGGGCGATGGCATCAGAGATCCACCCACCTAGCGGCTGAAGGACCACAATCGCGACGCTACCGGTAATTAAGGTGGTCAGCAGCGGGTTGAGGATAAGCTCAATCGAGCCGGGCAGAACCGTACGTAGCTTTTTCTCGATCCAGCACATCAGAATAACCACCAGCAGCACGGCAATTACCCCGCCGCGACCAGGCTGGAGTGCCTCGCCAAACAGCGTGATTTGCGCCAGCTGCGGGCTGGACAAGATCCCCGCCATTACGCCACCCATGGCCAGCGAGCCGCCAAACACTTTGGCGGTATTGACCCCGACCAGAATGTTCATGATGGCAAACACCGCGCTGCCAAAGATTGCGAGAATACCCAGCAGGTTCGGATACTGCGTGGCAAAGTCCCCGACGATATCCGGCCGCTTGAGGATGTTGATGATCCCGGTGATCAGGCCAGAGGCAATAAACGCGGGGATCAGCGGGATAAAGACGTTTGCCAGCTGTCGCAGCGCGTCGCTCATAGGGGCTTTATATTTCGCCTTCGCCTGCGCTTTGGTGCGTTCAGCATCGTCAACCGTCACGCTCGCTTCGCCGCCCATCAGCGCACGCATGGCATCGACGACCTGCGCCGCCTTGCCCGGCCCGACGATCAGCTGGTGCTGCTGCCCCTGTTTCACATAGCCACTGACGCCGGATAGCTTCTTCAGACCCGGCACGTCAAGCTGGTCGTCGTTATGCACCTCGACACGCACGCGCGTCATGCAGTTTTCCAGACGCTGAATATTTTTTTCTCCGCCGATCCCCTGCAGGATATCGCTGGCGAGCGCTGCTGTTTTGTCCATACACGCCTCTGCTAGTTTTCTAATGCCGCCCGTAAGAAGCCGTTATGCGCATCAAGCCTGGCTCGCGCGGCCGCCGCATCCAGCCCGCTTAAGATCATCAGAATGGCGGGTTTAACATCGTGATCGGTCTGTTTGAGTACCGCTTCTGCCTCTTCACGGCCTGCGCCTGTCGCCTCCATCACCATGCGGCAGGCTCTATCCACCAGCTTGACGTTGGTGGCCTGCATATCCACCATCAGGTTTTGGTAGACCTTGCCAAATTTCACCATCGCGCCGGTGGAGATCATATTGAGCACCAGCTTTTGCGCGGTCCCGGATTTCAGGCGCGTGGAGCCGGTGAGCGCTTCCGGCCCAACGACCGGAGAGATAGCGATAGCGGCCACCTGCGCAATCGGGGAGCCGGGATTGCAGGAGATGGCGACCGTCGTGCAGCCGGTCCGGTTGGCGTATTCCAGGCCACCAATGACGTACGGCGTGCGCCCGGATGCCGCCAGGCCGACCACCAGATCGTTCGCCGTCAGGTTCAGATCCTTCAGGTCATCCTCGCCCAGCTGTTTGTTATCTTCCGCACCTTCAACAGCTTTCAGCAGCGCGCCGGGGCCCCCCGCAATCAGGCCAACGACCAGGCCGTGCGGAACGCCAAAGGTGGGCGGACATTCCGAGGCATCCAGCACGCCAAGACGCCCGCTGGTGCCGGCGCCCATATAGATAATGCGACCGCCGGCCTTAAGGGCCGCCGCCGCCGCATCGACCGCTTTCGCTACCTCAGGCAATGTCTCTTTCACTGCCTGCGCGACCAGCGTATCCTGTTGATTAAAGCGGTTAACCAGCTCCAGGGTGGAGAGCGCATCCAGATCCATGGTTTGCGGGTTACGCGTTTCAGAAACAAGTGAGCCAAGATTCATTTTTGTACCTCAAGAATTTTTAATTCATAATAATCTCACTATAATGGAATATAAAATTCATTCAGGCGAGCAAAATTCGTATTTGCGCAGACAATCACATTTCCGCCGGGAGTACCTATGAACTGTTTAATTCGCATTCGCCAGCGCTACGCCGGCTTTGCTCAAAGCGACAAAAAGCTGGCGGACTTTCTGCTTTCTCAACCTGACCGCGCCCGTCATCTCAGCTCGCAGCAGCTGGCAAGCGAAGCCGGGGTGAGTCAGTCAAGCGTGGTGAAGTTTGCCCAGAAGATTGGCTTTAAAGGCTTCCCTGCCCTTAAGCTTGCGATCAGCGAAGCGCTGGTGAGTAACCCAAACCCGCAGTCCATGCCGGTGCATAACCAGATCCGCGGCGATGATCCCATGCGTCTGGTCGGGGAAAAGCTGATCAAAGAGAACGTGGCGGCGATGCACGCCACGCTGGATGTGAATACCGAAGAGAAGTTACTGGAAAGCGTGGCGATGCTGCGCGCGGCGCGGCGTATTATTTTGACCGGTATTGGCGCGTCCGGTCTGGTGGCGCGTAATTTTGGCTGGAAGCTGACTAAAATCGGTTTTAACGCTATTGTCGAGCAGGATATGCATGCCCTGCTGGCGACCGTACAGGCAATGGATCCTGACGATCTGCTGCTGGCCATCTCCTATTCCGGCGAGCGCCGCGAGATCAATATGGCCACCGACGAATCCCTGCGCGTCGGCGGTAAAATTCTGGCCATTACCGGATTCACCCCAAATTCGCTGCAGCAGCGGGCAACGCGCTGTTTATATACTATTGCCGAAGAGCAAGCCACGCGCAGCGCGGCTATCTCGTCCACCAGCGCGCAAATGATGCTGACGGACCTGCTGTTTATGGCGCTGGTACAGCAGGATCTGGAGCGCGCGCCCGAGCGTATTCGTCACAGCGAAGAACTGGTAAAGAAACTGGTTTGACGCGTATAATGCCCGCCCAGTTTGTGTTGTTTCTGAGAATTTCCTGATGGCGCTGTTAATTACCAAAAAATGCATCAATTGCGATATGTGCGAACCGGAATGCCCGAACCGGGCGATTTCGATGGGCGACAGCATTTACGAGATTAACAGCGACCGCTGCACGGAATGCATCGGCCACTATGAAACGCCGACCTGCCAGAAGGTGTGCCCGATCCCCAACACTATCCTGAAGGATCCGGCACACGTTGAGAGCGAAGAACAGCTGTGGGATAAATTTGTCCTGCTGCATCACGCGGACAAAATTTAGCTTTCGATAATCACCGTCGCGCTGGCATAGTGGCGTTCATCCGCGATCGTCACGTGCATGTGATTCACGCCCAGCTTCTCAGCCAGCTTTTCAGCCTCGCCCCATAACCGCAGGCGCGGTTTGCCCAGCTCATCGTTAAATACTTCGAACTGGTTAAACGCCAGGCCGTTACGAATGCCGGTCCCGAAGGCTTTGGCCGCAGCCTCTTTTACCGCAAAGCGCTTTGCCAGAAAACGCACCGGCTGCTGGTGCGCTTCCCAGATGGCCCATTCGTTATCGCTCAGCACGCGTCTTGCGAGGCGATCGCCGCTCCGGGCGATCACCGCTTCTATGCGGGCTATTTCGACGATATCGGTGCCTAAGCCCAGAATGGCCATTACTGACGCGCTTCCAGCATCAGGCGTTTCATCTCAGAAACCGCCTCTTTCAGGCCGCTCATCACCGCGCGGCCAATAATGGCGTGGCCGATGTTCAGCTCGTGCATTTCCGGCAGGGCGGCAATGGCCTTCACGTTATGGTAGGTCAGGCCGTGACCGGCATTAACCTTCAATCCCAGGCTTGCGGCGTAGGTGGCCGCTTTGGCGATACGCTCCAGCTCTTTGGCCTGCTCGGCATCATTTTTGGCATCGGCATAGCAGCCGGTGTGGATTTCGATATACGGCGCGCCCACGTCGGCCGCCGCTTTAATCTGGGCGAAATCGGCGTCGATAAACAGAGAAACCAGGATACCGGCATCCGCCAGGCGTTTACAGGCATCGCGCATTTTGTCCTGCTGCCCCGCCACGTCCAGCCCGCCTTCGGTGGTCACTTCCTGGCGTTTTTCCGGCACCAGACAGCAGAAGTGCGGTTTGGTCTCGCAGGCAATCGCCAGCATCTCTTCGGTGACCGCCATCTCCAGATTCATGCGGGTGTCCAGCGTCTGGCGAAGAATGCGCACGTCGCGGTCGGTAATGTGGCGACGGTCTTCACGCAGGTGCACGGTAATACCGTCGGCGCCAGCCTGTTCAGCGATAAACGCCGCCTGAACCGGATCGGGATACGCCGTGCCGCGCGCATTACGCAGCGTGGCGATGTGGTCGATGTTGACGCCTAACAGTAATTCAGCCATGACAATCCTCGGTTTTCTTTTCGATTCTGTGGTCTAACGTTTCGGCATAAACTGCCTGAATAATTCGCGGCTCTTTAAGGGCTTGCCGCCAAGATACGGCTTGAGGGCAATCCGGGTAAAGCGTTTTGCTGCGCGCAGGGTATCCCGATCGGGAAACTCACGCTCATATAGCGCCCGCAGCTGGCGCCCGGTAAAGGTACTGTTGTCTATCACGACGCTGGCGATGAATCCTTTTTCTTCCCGATAGCGGTAGGTCATCTCGTCTTCAACCTCGTCTCCGCTTCCCGCGCAGTGCAGAAAATCAACCCCGTAACCCAGGTGCCCCAGCAGCGCCAGTTCAAAACGACGCAGGGCGGGCTCGGGCGTGCCGGTCGCACCAGCCAGGGCCTGGATACAGTGCAGATAATCAAAGAAAAGTTCAGAGAAGCGAGTCTCATGTTCAAGAACCCGTGAGATAAGTTCGTTGACGTACAGACCGCTGTACAGGGTGATACCAGAAAGAGGAAGCGCCAGGGAGACGGCTTCGGCACTGCGCAGGGT
Organism: Enterobacter sp. ECC_219_Taxon_10; assembly: GCF_058354905.1. Lineage (NCBI taxonomy): Bacteria > Pseudomonadati > Pseudomonadota > Gammaproteobacteria > Enterobacterales > Enterobacteriaceae > Enterobacter > Enterobacter sp. ECC_219_Taxon_10. The sequence continues at coordinate 3,674,798 of NZ_CM178005.1, forward strand.
TTTGACTTCCCCTCGCCCACCAAAGCGGACCAGCAGCGGCGTGAAGGGCTGTAGAGCACCCTTCAGGTTAGAACGTTTGGAACGTGCGCCTTTCGCAACAAGGCGCACGCGACCGGACTCTTCCGTGAAGACGTCCAGCATCAGGCTGGTTTCGCTCCAGGGACGACTATGCAGAACGAAGGCGCGCTGCCAACCTTCCATATACTCGCCGTCTTTGTTTACTGGTCTTCGCCGTAACCGAGGCTGCGCAGAGCACGCTCATCATCGGCCCAGCCAGATTTCACCTTCACCCACAGCTCCAGGTGAACCGGTGCTTCGAACATCTCCTGCATGTCTTTGCGAGCTTCGATACCGATGGTTTTGATCTTGGCGCCTTTGTTGCCGATCACCATCTTCTTCTGCCCTTCACGCTCAACGAGGATCAGGCCGTTGATGTCGTAGCCACCGCGCTCGTTGCTCTGGAAACGCTCGATCTCCACCGTCACAGAGTACGGCAGTTCAGCGCCCAGGAAACGCATCAGCTTTTCACGGATGATTTCAGACGCCATAAAGCGCTGAGAGCGATCGGTGATGTAGTCTTCCGGGAAGTGATGAATCGCTTCCGGCAGATGCTTGCGCACAATGCCCGCGATGGTATCCACGTTAAGGCCGGTCTCAGCAGACAGCGGGACGATATCCAGGAAATTCATCTGGCTACCCAGCCACTGCAGATGCGGCAGCAGATCGGCTTTTTCCTGCACGTTGTCAACTTTGTTGACCGCGAGGATGACCGGCGTTTTACCGTCACGCAGCTTGTTCAGCACCATCTCGTCGTCCGGCGTCCAGCGGGTGCCTTCCACAACGAAAATCACCAGCTCTACGTCGCCGATGGAGCTGCTCGCCGCCTTGTTCATCAGGCGGTTGATGGCGCGCTTCTCTTCCATGTGCAGGCCCGGGGTATCGACGTAGATCGCCTGATACGCGCCTTCAGTATGGATGCCGACGATGCGGTGACGCGTGGTCTGCGCCTTACGCGAGGTGATAGAAATCTTCTGCCCGAGCAGATTATTCAGCAGGGTGGATTTACCAACGTTCGGACGTCCGACGATGGCAATAAATCCGCAATAGGTTTTGTCGATGCTCATTCCAGCTCCAGCATTTTTAACGCCTGTTCGGCGGCAGCCTGTTCAGCCTTACGGCGGCTTGAACCTGTGCCCACCACCGGTTCACTCAGGCCACTGACCTGGCAATGGATGGTAAATTCCTGATCGTGCGCTTCGCCACGGACCTGCACCACCAGATAGGATGGCAGCGGCAGATGACGACCCTGCAGATATTCCTGCAGGCGCGTTTTAGGATCTTTTTGTTTATCGCCCGGGCTGATTTCGTCCAGACGGGTCTGATACCAGTTAAGGATCAGCTTTTCTACGGTTTGGATATCGCTGTCCAGGAACACGCCACCAATTAATGCTTCGACCGTATCGGCAAGAATAGATTCACGACGGAAGCCGCCGCTTTTCAGTTCACCCGGCCCAAGACGCAGACATTCGCCCAGTTCAAATTCGCGCGCGATTTCCGCAAGGGTATTACCCCGAACCAGCGTGGCACGCATGCGGCTCATATCACCTTCGTCCACGCGCGGGAAACGATGATAAAGCGCATTCGCAATCACGAAACTTAAAATAGAGTCACCCAGAAACTCGAGACGCTCATTATGTTTGCTGCTGGCACTGCGGTGGGTTAATGCCTGTTGCAACAACTCCTGATGATGAAAAGTGTAGCCCAGCTTCCGTTGAAGCCGATTAATTACGATGGGGTTCATGCGATACCAATAAATGAATGCGTCAAAAATGCAGCACACGAAACCGACCTGAGAAAACCAACGCGGTTTCGTGTGCCGTGGCACCCTTGCAGGGCCAACCTTAAACTTCGGGGGAATATTCTATACACAACGACAGGGGATGTCGTTAGTTCAAAGAGATTTATCGAGGAAATAATTCACGTAGCCGCGAAATAACGCGGCTACGTGTTCTTTTCCTGAGAATTAATGGATTCCGCCAATACGATTCAGGCGTACGCCGGTCGGCCATTCGCCTTCCTGCTTCTCAAAACTCATCCAGATCGCAGTTGCTTTACCCACCAGATTCGCTTCCGGCACAAAGCCCCAGTAACGGCTGTCCGCGGAGTTATCGCGGTTATCACCCATCATGAAGTAGTGTCCCGGCGGTACGATCCAGCTGGCCAGCTGCTGACCCGGCTGTTTGTAATACATCCCCACCTGATCCTGCGCGATTGGCACGGTCAGAATGCGGTGCGTCACGTCACCCAGCGTCTCTTTACGCTCGACCAGGCGGATACCGTTCTCTTTGGTTTCGCCTTTCGGCACCTGGAAGAACCCGCTGGTCGCCTCACCGCCGTTACGACGGGCAAAGGTCTGCACAAAATCACTTGGCTCGACGTTGGAGTAGGTGATTGGCAGCGCGTTTTCACAGGCGGTACCGGAGCTGCAGCCCGGCTGAACGGTGACTTCCTTCGCAACCGGATCGTAGGTCACCTTATCACCCGGCAGGCCTACCGCACGCTTGATGTAGTCCAGACGCGGATCTTCCGGATATTTAAACACCACAATGTCGCCACGTTTTGGATGACCGGTTTCAATCAACGTTTTCTGGTAGATAGGATCTTTAATGCCGTAGGCAAATTTCTCCACCAGAATAAAATCACCAATCAGCAGCGTTGGCATCATTGAACCTGATGGGATCTGGAACGGCTCGTAAATAAACGAACGTACCACCAGCACAATCGCCAGCACCGGGAATACCGACGCGCCCGTTTCCAGCCAGCCCGGTTTCGGGCCAACTTTCTTGAGGGTTTTCGCATCCAGCTGGTCGCCAGTAGCCGCCTGCGCGGCAGCCTGACGTTCACGGCGTTTTGGGGCGAAGATAAACTTATCCAGACACCACAGCAGACCTGTCACCAGCGTAGCGATGACCAGGATCAGGGCAAACATGTTCGCCATGCCAACTCCTTAAAGGTTATTTGCCGTCTTTACCAACATGAAGAATGGCAAGGAATGCTTCCTGCGGCAGCTCAACGTTACCGACCTGCTTCATACGCTTCTTACCTTCTTTCTGCTTCTGCAGCAGCTTTTTCTTACGGCTGACGTCACCGCCGTAGCACTTCGCCAGAACGTTTTTACGCAGCTGTTTCACTGTAGAACGCGCGATGATGTGGTTGCCAATCGCTGCCTGAATCGCAATGTCGAACTGCTGACGCGGGATTAAATCTTTCATCTTCTCTACCAGCTCGCGGCCACGGTACGGCGCATTGTCGTTGTGGGTGATCAGCGCCAGCGCGTCCACACGCTCGCCGTTGATCAGCACGTCTACGCGGACCATGTTGGAGGCCTGGAAACGTTTGAAGTTGTAATCCAGTGACGCATAGCCACGGGAGGTAGACTTCAGACGGTCGAAGAAGTCGAGTACCACTTCCGCCATCGGGATTTCATAGGTCAGCGCCACCTGGTTACCGTGATAAACCATGTTGGTCTGCACGCCACGCTTCTCAATACAGAGCGTGATAACGTTGCCCAGGAACTCCTGCGGCAGCAGCATGTGACACTCTGCGATAGGCTCGCGCAGCTCGTGAATATTGTTCAGCGGCGGCAGCTTAGACGGGCTGTCGACGTAGATCACTTCTTTCGAGGTGGTTTCCACTTCGTAGACTACGGTCGGTGCGGTAGTGATCAGATCCAGATCGTATTCACGCTCCAGACGTTCCTGAATGATCTCCATGTGCAGCAGGCCGAGGAAGCCGCAGCGGAAGCCGAAGCCCAGCGCCGTTGAGCTTTCTGGCTCGTAGAACAGGGAGGCATCGTTCAGGCTCAGTTTGCCAAGCGCATCACGGAAGTTTTCGTAGTCGTCAGAGCTGACCGGGAACAGGCCCGCGTAAACCTGCGGTTTCACCTTTTTAAAGCCTGGCAGCGCTTTGTCTGCCGGGTTACGCGCGCCGGTCAGGGTATCGCCCACTGGCGCGCCGAGGATGTCTTTAATGGCGCAGACCAGCCAACCTACCTCGCCGCATTTAAGTTCGGTACGGTCAACCTGTTTTGGCGTAAAGATACCCAGACGGTCTGCGTTGTAGACCTGCCCGGTACTCATGACCTTGATTTTGTCGCCTTTACGCATGGTGCCATTTTTAATACGCACCAGTGAAACAACGCCCAGGTAGTTATCGAACCAGGAGTCGATGATCAGCGCCTGCAGCGGACCATCCGGGTCACCTTCAGGTGCCGGAATATCACGTACCAGGCGTTCCAGCACGTCGGTCACGCCCACACCGGTTTTGGCAGAGCAGCGGACGGCGTCGGTCGCGTCAATGCCGACAATGTCTTCAATCTCTTCTGCGACGCGCTCAGGATCGGCGGCTGGCAGGTCGATCTTATTCAGAACCGGCACAACCTCGAGATCCATCTCCATCGCGGTATAGCAGTTTGCCAGGGTCTGGGCTTCAACGCCCTGCCCGGCATCGACAACCAGCAGCGCGCCTTCACAGGCCGCCAGCGAGCGTGATACTTCATAGGAGAAGTCAACGTGGCCTGGGGTGTCGATAAAGTTCAGTTGATAGGTTTCACCATCAGCCGCTTTGTAATCCAGCGTAACGCTTTGTGCCTTAATGGTGATACCGCGTTCGCGTTCCAGGTCCATGGAGTCCAGAACCTGGGCTTCCATTTCACGATCAGACAGGCCACCGCAAATCTGGATAATACGGTCAGACAGCGTCGACTTACCGTGGTCAATGTGAGCAATGATCGAAAAGTTACGTATGTTCTTCATATAGTTAAATAATTATGCCTTACGAATTCCTGGAGGCCGCTGTTCTTAGCCTGACGTTTTTCAGTGCGAAAACGCAGCATTCTACACTACATCCTCGCTACCTGGAAATGCACTTAGAGACAGGTATAGCGTGAAGAGAGGTCGTTTTCTGTATTAGGTCGTAAAAAATGATAAAGCCCGATGGATCACCGGGCCTCAGAAGAGAGCGTCTCAACACGAAGCTGGTCTGGCGCCAGCCCGACGCTGAGAATGACAGGCTGCCACTCTTCGCGCGCAGCGAGCTTCGGCGAGAGACCTTTGGCAAGCCAAAATCCTCCCACTCCCCCCAGCGCGGCACCGCACATGGCGGCCACGTCGGTACCAAATAGCATCTGAAAAAGGCCGCCCATGACAAACAGCCCCACCAGCGGAGAGAGATAAACCAGCATCGCGGAACTGAGCAGGCTGCCTTCCGCAATCCCCAGTTCCACCTTCTGACCCGCCACCAGCGGCTGTTCGCTCGGCACGGAAATCGTATGCGATGTCTGTGGCCCTAACTTATTCAGCACGCGGCTGCCACAACCGGCTCGGGATGCGCAGCTATTGCATGAGGCTTTAACATCACAACTGACCAGCGCAATACCATTCTGCCATGAGACGACGGTAGCCCACTCTTTAATCATTGTGCGGCCCTGAATTTAATGCTGTCTGAAATGCGCTTCGCCGTCTGCGGAGGTAATTCCCCCACAATCGTGATCTCTGCATTATCGCGTACCGTTGTGCTGACCGTACGACGCCCGGTACGAAGCATTTGTTCAGCGCTATTTGCCGTTGCGCGGTTGATGTTCACCGAGAAGCTGAACAAGCCATCGGAATAGAGGCGTGATTCAACTGGCGTATCAATAGTGGGCAACTGACGACGGCTGCTGGACACTTCACTAAAACCTTGCGGGATCCATGAAGGAACCCAGTTGAAATTAGCGGAGTCCCCTGCCGGAACAGAAAGCAGCGGCGGCAGGCTGGCCTTCGCCAGATTCTGCATGCTGTTGCCAACCTGATTGTTCACGCTGAAGGAGATGACGCGGAACTGTTCAAGCGTCTCACCGTCGCGGTCGAGCAGATCCACACGCATCGGCAGCTTGGTTTCCGCATCAATCCAGACGATATAGCTGTAGCGCGTGCCATCGCGCGCAACCACGCGAATCACTTCACACAGTCTGTCTGCAATACGGGTACGCCCTACCGAAATAAAATCATAGTAAGGGGCAAGCCGTTTGAAGTCGGTATAGATAAGCGACGGCAGAGAATCAACGATATAGTCGCCATTCAGAGTGAAAGGCTCCAGACCGGGTTCGAAATAGCTGATTTCGTTGCCACGCTGGACAACTTCCCGACGTGGACCATCCATCTGTAAAAGCTGGGCGAGCGGCTGGTTATCAAGACGGGCATGGCGATAGCGTAACGACTCGACGCCCTGCTTGTTGATGCTGATAAATGCCAACTCGTAATTGAGTGACTGGCTGGCCAGATTCATTTGCTGCAACAACGCCCCGGATGAAACATCAGCCGAGGCGTTAGCAGAGAAGAACAGGCTACCCGCCATCAGAGACATGGCGAACCAAAGTTGCTTCATTACTGCGATTGCGTTCCTAAAGTTTGGTTTCCGGGCACCTGCACAGCAGCTTGCTGAGTTTGGGCCTGCTCAAACTGAAGCTGTTCAGAGTGCAGACGACGCTGCAACTCGTAATCCTGCAACATCGCATTAATGCGACGGCGCTGCTCCTGCACCTGCTGTTGCTGACCGCCGCTGGCGGAGGCATCAGCCGGTACGCCCAGACTTACCGGGCTGGCTTTGCCCATCATCGGCAGTGTGTTGAACACTGGCGCTTCTGGCTGCTGATTAGTTTCAGACTGAGTATTATAGTGCTGGACGCCAACGATAACTGCAAGCGATACGCATGCAGCCACCCCCATTTGGGTGAGCTGGCTGGCCCATGGACGCACCTTTTGCCAGAACGGCATTTTCTGCCACTGGTGAGGCGCAGGTTGAGCTTCAGGAATCAGCGGAGTGGTCTGATGAACAGGCTCATTCTCGATGGCCGCCATCACGCGGGCTGAGATATCGAAATGGAGAACCTCTCCGGTATCACCGCGCAGCGTGTCACGGATGAGATGGTAACTCTCCCAAGTCTCTTGCATTTCGGGAGAATGAGACAGCTCGTTGAGCAGCTCACTATCCAGCGTCTCACCATCCATTAAAGCGGAAAGTTTTTCTTTCTGCATGCCTAATACCTTTTCCAGTATCCCGCTATCGTCAACGCCTGATAAGCGGTTGAACTTTATTATCAATAGCTTCTCGCGCACGGAAAATTCGTGAACGCACCGTGCCGACCGGGCAATCCATGATAGCGGCTATCTCTTCATAGCTCAGACCATCAAGCTCCCGTAACGTAATTGCCATGCGTAAATCTTCCGGGAGCGACTCGATCGTGCGAAAAACAATTTGTCTCAGTTCTTCTGACAACATTAAGTTCTCAGGGTTCGAAATTTCTTTCAGCGCACCGCCACTTTCGAAGTTTTCGGCGTCGATAGCGTCAACATCACTGGACGGCGGACGACGGCCCTGAGCAACCAGATAATTCTTTGCCGTATTGACAGCAATACGGTACAGCCAGGTATAAAAAGCACTATCTCCCCGGAACGAATCCAGCGCGCGATAGGCCTTAATAAAAGACTCTTGCACCACGTCAGGTACATCACCTGACGGTACATAACGGGACACCAGACTCGCCACCTTATGCTGGTAGCGCACCACCAGTAAGTTAAAGGCTTTCTGATCTCCCTTCTGGACCCGTTCAACCAGGACCTGGTCCGTTAACTGCTCGCTCATCCGAGGTAATGTCTCCCCAAACCTAAATTCCACGCGTTATCGAAACGCCACTCTACAACTACCGCACTTTGAGCAAGCACCAGCTTAGAGTGTTTGATCTTCAATAAGTTCCGTAACGCCTTTGTTTTTGTTCATCGCGCCGCAGACCGTTCATTTTCTCTCATTATAAGTCTGTTCACGATACGCACCACTTTCTGACAAGAAACATCTTTTTCCCGCCAGAAGAGTAACGCAACACGGGCTTTATTTCATCACAAAATCTGACGCTAACGATCTGCTTCGCAAAATAATTTCATTCATTTACCTCTCGTTTACCCCTGCTTACGCGTTTAGCAATTGCAACACCCACTAAAAAAAACGTGCGATATCTCGCATTCAGGTGCTATTCTGCCCAAACACTGTTTAGTAAATTAAACAAAAAATCATGAACACAACACCTGAACTTCATTGTGATGTACTGATCATCGGCAGCGGTGCTGCCGGTCTTTCTCTGGCGCTTCGTCTGGCCGAACATCAGAACGTTATTGTCCTGAGCAAAGGTCCGATAAGTGAAGGCTCAACATTTTATGCCCAGGGCGGTATTGCCGCGGTGTTTGACGAGACCGACAGCATTGCGTCGCATGTGGAAGATACGCTGATTGCCGGAGCCGGGATCGTGGATGCGCACGCCGCAGAGTTTGTCGCAAGCAATGCCCGCCATTGCGTTCAGTGGCTCATCGATCAGGGCGTATTATTTGATACCCAGGTTCAGCCTAACGGTGAAGAGAGCTACCACCTGACCCGTGAAGGCGGCCACAGCCACCGCCGCATCCTGCACGCCGCGGATGCTACCGGAAAAGAAGTGGAAACCACGCTGGTCAGCAAAGCGCTGAACCATCCTAATATCCGTGTCCTTGAGCGGAGCAACGCCGTTGATCTGATCATTTCCGACAAGATTGGCTTGCCCGGCACGCGTCGCGTTGTGGGGGCGTGGGTCTGGAACCGTAATAAAGAGAAGGTGGAAACCTGTCAGGCAAAGGCCGTCGTGCTGGCTACAGGTGGCGCCTCCAAGGTGTACCAGTACACCACGAACCCGGATATCGCTTCCGGGGACGGTATCGCCATGGCCTGGCGCGCCGGCTGCCGCGTGGCAAATCTCGAATTTAATCAGTTTCACCCCACCGCCCTGTTCCATCCTCAGGCGCGCAACTTTCTGCTGACGGAAGCCCTGCGTGGCGAAGGCGCTTATTTGAAACGCCCTGATGGCTCCCGCTTTATGCCCGACTTCGACGCCCGGGGTGAGCTGGCCCCGCGCGATATCGTCGCGCGCGCCATCGACCATGAAATGAAGCGTCTTGGCGTGGACTGCATGTATCTTGATATCAGCCATAAGCCAGCAGAGTTCATTCGCCAGCATTTTCCGATGATTTACGAAAAACTGCTGAGCCTGGGGATTGATTTGACCCGCGATCCAGTGCCCATTGTGCCTGCGGCACACTATACCTGCGGTGGCGTCATGGTTGACGATCATGGACGCACTGACGTAGACGGACTGTATGCTATTGGTGAGGTCAGCTATACCGGACTTCACGGCGCGAACCGTATGGCCTCTAACTCGTTGCTTGAATGTCTGGTGTACGGCTGGTCAGCAGCGGAAGACATCACCAGGCGAATGCCTTACGCCCGCGAGACAGAGCAGTTGCCTGCCTGGGATGAAAGCCGCGTGGATAACCCGGACGAGCGGGTCGTGATCCAGCACAACTGGCACGAGCTACGGCTATTTATGTGGGACTACGTTGGGATTGTGCGCACCACGAAACGTCTGGAACGGGCGTTGCGCCGCATTACGATGCTGCAACAGGAAATTGATGAATATTATGCCCATTTCCGCGTTTCCAATAATCTGCTGGAGCTGCGCAATCTGGTGCAGGTTGCCGAGCTTATTGTTCGTTGCGCGATGATGCGTAAAGAGAGCCGCGGGCTGCACTACACCCTCGACTACCCGGATCAGCTTCCTGAGTCCGGCCCATCGATACTCGCCCCGCAGGTTTACATAAACAGATAAAACGCCTGGGTCAGAGCCGTGTAATCTTCGGAATAACGCTGGTCTGGCCCACGGATCACCATTCGGTCATTAAAGCATTCACCCTCTTTTGGCGAGAGCGCCAGCAGCACGCGGTGCGGCAACCGGCCTTCCGTATCAGAGATGTCAGTTCGCAGACGTAACGTCCAGCCGATCTCCTGCGCGATACCAATGAACGTGTTGCCGGTACTCTCGGGCAGGACCACACAGAAAAAACCTTCTTCGGAGATGAGTTCTGCCGCACTGGTGAGCAGCGCTTTATGATCGAGGGAGCCGGTATAACGCGCCTGTTCACGCTCGGGTGTCCCGCACTCAACGCCGGGCTCGTAGTAGGGAGGGTTGCTGACAATCAGATCGTAACGCGCGGTTTGTTCAGGCGCCCAGGCGAGCACATCTGCGCATTCCACTTTCATTCGGGCTGCCCAGGGAGATTCGGCCATATTGTCACTCGCCTGCTCTGCGGCCTGCGCATCCAGTTCGACAGCATCAATGGTGACATGTTCTTCCGTACGCTGCGCAAGCATCAACGCCACCAGCCCGCTGCCGGTACCGATATCAAGAATACGCTTAACGCCTGCGACAGGTGCCCATGCTCCCAGTAAAATGCCGTCTGTACCGACTTTCATGGCACAGCGATCGTGGGCGACAAAAAATTGTTTAAACGTAAAACCATCGCGGCGCAGCTGCGCTTTGAGTTGAGACATGTCAGGACAACCTTCTAAGTGAAACTGGAGTAGCATAGGGGAAAGCGAAGTGGCCGCAAAGCGATATCCATACAAACAGATGAAGATTACAGCCGTAACGTCTATAATCAGCGCCCCACACAGAGGTAGAACATGACTGTAACGACTTTTTCCGAACTTGAACTCGATGAAAGCCTGCTCAATGCACTTGAGAGCAAAGGCTTTACACGCCCGACCGCCATTCAGGCAGCGGCCATTCCGCCTGCGCTTGAGGGCCGCGATGTGCTCGGTTCTGCGCCAACCGGCACGGGGAAGACAGCAGCCTATTTGCTGCCTGTGTTGCAGCACCTGCTCGACTTTCCACGTAAAAAATCTGGCCCGCCGCGTATTTTGATCCTGACGCCTACGCGCGAACTGGCTATGCAGGTTGCCGATCACGCGCGTGAACTCGCGGCGAATACACATCTGGATATTGCCACTATCACCGGCGGCGTTGCGTATATGAACCACGCTGAAGTGTTCAGCGAAAACCAGGACATCGTCGTCGCGACGACGGGCCGCCTGCTGCAGTACATTAAAGAAGAGAACTTCGACTGCCGCGCGGTAGAAACGCTGATCCTCGACGAAGCCGACCGCATGCTGGACATGGGCTTTGCGCAGGATATCGAGCATATTGCAGGTGAAACGCGCTGGCGTAACCAGACGATGCTGTTCTCTGCCACCCTTGAAGGGGATGCGATCAAGGACTTCGCAGAGCGTCTGCTGGAAGATCCGGTGGAAGTCTCTGCGACGCCGTCCACGCGAGAGCGTAAGAAGATCCACCAGTGGTATTACCGTGCGGACAATCTTGAGCACAAGGTTGAGCTGCTCAAGCACCTGCTTAAGCAGGAAGACGCCACCCGCACCATCGTGTTTGTGCGTAAGCGCGAGCGCGTGCACGAGCTGGCTGAAATGCTGCGTAACGCCGGGATCAACAACTGCTATCTTGAAGGTGAGATGGCGCAGATCAAGCGTACCGAAGGTATTAAGCGTCTGACCGATGGCCGCGTTAACGTGCTGGTCGCAACAGACGTTGCCGCACGCGGGATCGACATCCCTGACGTAAGCCATGTCATTAACTTCGATATGCCGCGTAGCGGAGATACCTATCTGCACCGCATTGGCCGTACCGGTCGCGCGGGCCGCAAAGGGATTGCGATTTCACTGGTTGAAGCGCATGACCACCTGCTGCTGCAGAAAATTGGCCGCTATGTTGACGAGCCGCTGAAAGCGCGCGTTATTGATGGATTGCGCCCAACTACACGTGCGCCGAGTGAAAAAATGACGGGTAAACCGTCCAAGAAAGCGCTGGCGAAACGTGCTGAGAGAAAAGAGAAAGAAAAAGAGAAGCCGCGCGTGAAGCAACGCCACCGCGATACCAAAAACATTGGTAAGCGCCGTAAGCCAAGCTCTGCTGCGCCAGAGACCAAAACTGAAGAGTAAAAAAAGCCGGGGCATTTCCCGGCTTTTTTATTCCACCCCCGTGGCTGAAACCTTACAGGCTTTCAGTAAAGGTACGGGCGATAACGTCGCGCTGCTGTTCTGGAGTCAGTGAGTTAAAACGAACCGCATAGCCAGACACACGGATAGTCAGCTGCGGGTATTTCTCTGGGTGCTCAACGGCATCCATCAGCGTTTCGCGGCGCAGCACGTTAACGTTCAGGTGCTGACCCCCTTCAACGCGCACTTCCGGCTGCACTTCCATTGGGATTTCACGGTATTCGATTTCGCCCAGTTTGTTCACCGGTACGATTTCATCTTCAGCAAAACCCGCTTTCGCTACTACACAGCGCGCTTCATTTTTCTCGCTGTCCAGCAGCCAGAAAGAGTTGAGCAGATCGTCATTTGCCGCTTTGGTAATCTGGATACCTGTAATCATGTGTTGCCTCCCTTAGGCTACATTAACTGATGCTGGCCTTACGCGGCCAATTGGTAAAACCATTGTTTCTTGTGTGTATATATATCATTCACACCCCGGTGATTTATTGATTTAAATCAACAAAAACACCAACCACATAAAGAGTGTGGTTTGAATTTATTGTTTAAGATCAATTTCACACCCCTGCCAATTAAACTTAACCTGCATCATTTCAAAATAAATTTAATTGCTTAGCACGCATTTCAGCGCGTAATTTTGCTCACCGGAGTTAAACAGGTAAGCTAGTCACAGATTGAGATTCGCAGGAGAGCGACATGACGACACCTTTAACCTGGCATGACGTGCTGGCAGAAGAAAAGCAGCAGCCTTATTTTATCAACACGCTCAGCACCGTTGCCGCTGAGCGTCAGTCCGGGCAGACGATTTATCCGCCGCAAAAAGATGTGTTCAACGCGTTTCGCTATACCGAGCTGAGCGATGTGAAAGTGGTCATACTGGGCCAGGATCCCTATCACGGCCCTGGGCAGGCGCACGGGCTGGCGTTTTCCGTTCGTCCGGGCGTGGCTATCCCCCCTTCTCTGCTCAACATGTATAAAGAGCTTGAGGGAACCGTGCCCGGGTTTACCCGCCCCAACCACGGTTATCTGGAAAGCTGGGCGCGCCAGGGTGTGCTGTTACTGAATACGGTGCTCACCGTACGGGCAGGTCAGGCGCATTCGCACGCCAGCCTTGGGTGGGAAACCTTTACCGATAAAGTCATCAGCCTTATCAACGAGCATCGTGAAGGGGTCGTGTTTTTACTCTGGGGATCGCATGCGCAGAAGAAAGGTGCGATTATCGACCGTCAGCGTCATCACGTGTTGAAGGCACCGCACCCGTCACCGCTGTCTGCGCATCGCGGCTTCTTTGGCAGTAATCATTTTGTTCTGGCAAATGAATGGCTGGAAAAACGTGGCGAAACGCCAATTGACTGGATGCCTGTGTTACCGGCAGAGAGCGAGTAGGATTTGAATGTGCCGGGTCAGGCCCGGCACATTAAGAGGCTTATGCCTTGTTCTGACGCCACCACTCGGCCAGCAGCACGCCGGTCGCAACGGATACGTTCAGACTTTCCACATTGCCTGTTCCGTCGATAGAGACGCTCAGATCTGCACTGGAGAGCGCCGCGTCAGACAGACCATCGCGTTCCTGACCTAATACCAGCACCATTTTACGCGGCAGCGTCGCTTTAAACAGCGGCGTGCCGGCATGGCTCGATGTGGTTACGATGGAATAGCCCGCTTTACGGAACTGCTCAAGGGCATCCAGAACGCTGTCGCCGGTGATAGGCTGTACGTGCTCGGCCCCGCCTTCCGCAGTACGGATCGCGGCGCCGGATTCCAGCAGCGCGGCATCCTGCAGCAGCACGCCCTTCACGCCAAAGTGCGCGCAGCTGCGCATCATTGCGCCCAGGTTGTGCGGGTTGCCCACGTCTTCCAGCGCCAGCACGCAGTCATCGGCATCCGCCTGGCTGACCCACTGCTGCACGGTCGTGCCGTTACGTTTTTTGATCAGGAAGCAGACGCCGCCGTGGTGTTCAGTACCGGAGGCTTTGGTCAGCTCGGCATCATCCACAACGTGGTAGGCTTTACGGTTCGCGGCCATCCAGCGCAGCGCTTCTTTAAAGCGCGGGGTCACGCTCTGGATAAACCAGGCGCGGACGATACACTCAGGACGGCTCTGGAACAGCGCCTGGCAGGCGTTCTCGCCATACACGCGGGTCTCTTCCGCACGCTGACGGCGCAGTACTTCCGGGTCAATAAAGCTTTTACCGCTGATACCGCCGTGATCTGGTTTTTCCGGCGTCTCATCGCCAGGGGCGCGAGAAACGGTGCGCCACGGGGAGGCGTTATCGCGTGAGAAGTCATCACGCGGACGATCGTCGCGTGGACGGTCACTGCGTGGGCGGTCGGAACGCGGACGGTCATCGCGTTTGCGATCGTCACGTTTGCGGTCATCACCGCGGGTATTTTTGTCATCGCGGGCGGGGCGACGGCCACCGTCTGCACGAGAGGACGCCGGACGCCCGCCCCCTTTTCCGGTACGCGGATTTTGGGTGCGTTTATCAGAGTCATCATCACTGCGGACATACATCACTTTGACCTTGCCGCTTTTGTTTTTCATTTCGTCGTTCATGCTTTTCTCCACCAGCGCTGCGCGAAGCGCGCAGATTACCCGATGTGCCAGCGCATAGCCATAATTTCGTACAAAAGCCTGTGACTATTGTTCTCATTGAATAAAACGCATTGTTGTTTCAAACAGGCTCATTGATAATATGTAACATATTAGAAACATTATCGGCGTTCTGCCGCTGTCCCACGGCTCTATCAGAGGTTAGTTATGAATACCGTATGTGCCAACTGTCAGGCTCTTAATCGCATTCCGGACGATCGGATTGAAGATGGTGCGAAATGCGGACGTTGTGGCCATGAATTGTTTGATGGCGATGTCATTAACGCGACGGGTGCTACGCTGGACAAACTCCTCAAGGACGATCTCCCGGTGGTGGTCGATTTCTGGGCGCCCTGGTGCGGTCCGTGCCGCAGCTTTGCGCCAATCTTCGAAGATGTGGCCGAAGAGCGCAGCGGGAAAATGCGGTTCGTGAAGGTCAATACCGAAGCCGAACGCGAGCTGAGCGCACGTTTTCGTATTCGCAGTATCCCGACCATCATGATTTTCAAAAATGGTGAAGTGATCGATATGCTCAACGGTGCGGTTCCAAAAGCCCCCTTTGATAGCTGGTTAAACGAATCGCTGTAACATTCCCGGGGCACATCTTGTGCCCCGTTCCCGCCTCTGCGAAAATAGGGTTTTTCCTCCATTTCGCCCATGACTGATAACGCTGTCCTTACATTACGCGCCGAGCGCCTTGCGCGCGCTACCCGACCGTTCCTCGCCCGCGGCAACCGTATTCGCCGCTGTCAGCGCTGCCTGCTGCCGCTGAAGGTTTGTCTGTGCGAAACGCTGGCCCCGAGTTCGGCGGAGAGCCGCTTTTGTCTGGTCATGTTCGATACCGAGCCGATGAAACCCAGCAATACAGGGCGTCTTATCGCCGATATTCTGCCGGATACCGCCGCGTTTCAGTGGTCCCGTACGGCACCGCCTCAGGCTCTGCTCGACCTGGTGGCAAGCCCAGACTACCAGCCGATGGTGGTTTTCCCGGCGTCTTATGCGGGAGAACAGCGTCAGGTCCTTACCGCGCCGCCATCAGGGAAACCGCCACTGTTTATTATGCTGGACGGAACCTGGACCGAAGCGCGGAAAATGTTTCGCAAAAGCCCCTATCTTGACGCGCTGCCGGTGATTTCTGTCGATCTTTCCCGCGTCTCGGCCTACCGCCTGCGCGAAGCCCATGCTGACGGGCAATACTGCACCGCCGAAGTGGCCATTGCGCTGCTGGATTTAGCAGGAGATACCGCAGCGGCCGGCGCCCTGGGCAACCATTTCTCATGTTTCCGGGAGCGCTATCTGGCGGCAAAAACCGTTCATAAGGGCAGCATCACAGCAACGGAGACAGAAAGCGTTTAAAATCATCAGGTCGCTTGCATTTACAGGAGGCCTGCATGAGCCAGAGAGGGTTAGAAGCGCTACTCCGACCTAAATCCATTGCCGTCATCGGCGCATCAATGAAACCCGATCGTGCAGGCTATCTGATGATGCGTAACCTGCTGGCCGGGGGATTCAACGGTCCCGTTATGCCCGTCACGCCGGCTTATAAGGCCGTTCAGGGCGTGCTTGCGTGGCCGGACGTGGAGAGCCTGCCTTTCGTACCGGATCTCGCCGTTCTGTGTACAAACGCCAAACGCAATCCGGAATTGCTGGAGTCACTCGGCAAGAAAGGGTGTAAAACCTGCATTATTCTCTCGTCGCCGCCTGAACAGCAACCCGAACTGCTGGCCTGCGCCAGCCGTTATCAGATGCGCATTCTTGGGCCGAACAGCCTGGGTCTGCTCGCGCCCTGGCAGGGGCTGAACGCCAGCTTCTCCCCGGTGCCAATTCGCAAAGGCAAACTCGCCTTTATCTCACAGTCGGCAGCCGTATCGAACACTATCCTCGACTGGGCGCAGCAGCGTGAGATGGGATTTTCCTACTTCATTGCCCTGGGCGACAGCATGGATATCGACGTTGACGAGCTGCTGGATTTCCTGGCGAGAGACAGCAAAACCAGCGCAATCCTCCTTTACCTTGAGCATCTGAGCGACGCCCGTCGTTTTGTATCGGCTTCACGAAGTGCTTCCCGCAATAAGCCGATCCTCGTTATCAAAAGCGGTCGCAGTCCTGCGGCTCAGCGTCTGCTGCAGTCCCATTCCGGCATGGATCCCGCCTGGGATGCCGCCATTCAGCGCGCGGGGTTACTGCGGGTGCAGGATACGCATGAACTTTTTTCCGCCGTTGAGACGCTAAGCCATATGCGACCGCTGCGTGGTGAGAAGTTGATGATCGTCAGTAATGGTGCCGCCCCTGCCGCACTCGCGCTGGATGAGCTTTGGCTGCGTAACGGCAAACTGGCCACGTTGGGTGAAGAGACGCTGCAACGCCTCAGAGAGGCGCTTCCCGCGAGCGTGACGCCCGGCAATCCGCTTGATTTGCGCGATGACGCCAGCAGCGATCGCTATATCAGGGCAATCTCCATTTTGCTGGACAGCCAGGATTTCGATGCGCTGATGATTATCCACTCCCCCAGCGCGGTTGCGCCGGGCAGTGAAAGCGCGCGGGCGATGATTGAGGCAGTACGAAACCACCCGCGCGGCAAATACGTCACCCTACTGACCAACTGGTGCGGTGAGTTTTCCTCTCAGGAGGCACGACGCCTGTTCAGTGAAGCCGGACTGCCAACCTACCGCACGCCGGAAGGCACCATCACGGCATTTATGCATATGGTGGAATATCGACGCAACCAGAAACAGCTGCGTGAGACGCCGGCTTTGCCGGGTAATCTGACGGCGAACACCGTCGACGTTCACCGGCTGTTGCAGCAAGCTATCGAAGAAGGCGCGACCTCGCTTGATACGCATGAAGTGCAGCCCATTCTGGGCAGCTACGGGATGCAAACTCTGCCAACCTGGATCGCCAGCGACAGCGCTGAGGCCGTACATATAGCCGAACAAATTGGCTACCCGGTCGCCCTTAAGCTGCGTTCCCCCGATATTCCGCATAAGTCGGACGTTCAGGGGGTCATGCTGTACCTGCGTACGGCAACGGAGGTGCAGCAGGCAGCCGATGCCATTTTCGATCGCGTCAAAATGGCCTGGCCGCAGGCGCGGATCCACGGGCTGCTGGTGCAGAGCATGGCTAACCGCGCAGGCGCTCAGGAACTGCGGGTAGTGGTTGAACACGATCCCGTCTTTGGCCCGCTCATTATGCTGGGAGAAGGCGGCGTTGAGTGGCGTCCGGAAGAGCAGGCCGCGGTGGCATTACCACCGCTGAACATGAATCTGGCGCGCTATCTCATCATTCAGGCGATTAAAAGCAAAAAGATCCGAGGCCGCAGTGCCCTGCGTCCGCTCGATATTGCCGGGTTGAGTCAGTTCCTGGTGCAGGTGTCTAACCTGATCGTAGATTGTGCGGAGATCCAGAGGCTAGATATCCATCCGCTGCTCGCTTCCGGCACTGAATTTACGGCGCTGGACGTGACGCTGGATATCGCGCCATACGAAGGGGACAGAGAGAGCCGCCTGGCGATCCGTCCGTATCCTCTGCAGCTGGAAGAGTGGGTTGAGATGAAGAATGGGGAACGCGCCTTGTTCCGCCCTATTCTGCCGGAAGATGAACCTCAGCTGCGGGCCTTTATCTCTCAAGTCACGAAAGAGGATCTTTATTACCGCTACTTTAGCGAAATCAACGAATTTACCCATGATGATTTAGCCAATATGACCCAGATCGACTACGATCGAGAAATGGCATTTGTCGCTGTTCGGCGTTCCGATCGGGGCGATGAGATCCTGGGCGTGACGCGCGCTATTTCTGACCCGGATAACGTCGACGCGGAGTTTGCCGTCCTGGTACGCTCCGATCTTAAAGGCCTTGGTCTGGGCAGACGGCTGCTGGAAAAACTCATCAGTTATACGCGAGATCACGGATTGTTACGTCTGAATGGCATTACTATGCCGAACAATCGCGGTATGGTGACCCTGGCGCGAAAACTCGGATTTGACGTTGATATTCAGCTGGACGAAGGTATTGTCGCCTTATCTCTCGGCCTGACATCAGCAGACAAACCCGAGTAAGCTACTGGAAATGTTACCCACTTTGGACGGGACTGGTGGTATCATTGTCCGCTTATGTTGTTTGCATGGTACAGACAACCCTTCAATGAACAGAGAAGAAACGCACTGTGATGTTGTCAAAATTTAAGCGTAATAAACATCAACAACACCTTGCTCAACTACCGAAGATTTCTCAGTCAGTTGATGATGTAGAGTTCTTTTACGCTCCCGCTCATTTTCGGGAGACGCTTCTGGAAAAGATTGCCAGTGCCACGCGACGCATTTGCATTGTGGCCCTGTATCTTGAACAAGATGAAGGCGGGCGCGCGATCCTGAACGCGCTCTATGAAGCCAAGCGTCAGCGTCCAGAGCTGGATGTTCGCGTACTGGTTGACTGGCATCGCGCCCAGCGTGGCCGTATTGGCGCGGCCGCTTCAAATACCAATGCAGACTGGTATTGCCGCACGGCGCAGGAAAATCCTGGCGTCGATGTGCCTGTTTATGGCGTACCGGTGAATACCCGTGAAGCGCTCGGCGTTCTCCATTTTAAAGGGTTTATCATTGATGACAGCGTCCTGTACAGCGGCGCAAGTCTGAATGACGTTTACCTTCATCAGCTCGATAAATATCGCTACGATCGTTACCATCTGATCCGTAATCCGCAGATGGCCGATATTATGTTTAACTGGGTTGATAAAAACCTGGTACACGGCCGTGGCGTTAATCGCCTTGACGATCCTGAGCGCCCTA
The DNA here is from genome assembly GCF_058354905.1 of Enterobacter sp. ECC_219_Taxon_10. Taxonomy (NCBI): domain Bacteria; kingdom Pseudomonadati; phylum Pseudomonadota; class Gammaproteobacteria; order Enterobacterales; family Enterobacteriaceae; genus Enterobacter; species Enterobacter sp. ECC_219_Taxon_10. Next base: position 3,694,139 of record NZ_CM178005.1, read on the forward strand.
AAAGCCCGGAGATCAAAAATGATGTTCGCGCCTTCCGCCAGGAGCTGCGCGATGCGGTCTACCATTTTCAGGGCGATGCGAATAACGAAGAGTTATCCGTTACCCCGCTGGTTGGGCTCGGCAAATCAAGCCTGCTGAATAAAACGATCTTCCATCTGATGCCGTGCGCGGAGCAGAAACTTACCATCTGCACGCCGTACTTTAACCTTCCCGCCGTACTGGTACGTAACATTATTCAGCTACTGCGCGATGGTAAAAAAGTGGAAATTATCGTCGGGGATAAAACGGCAAACGACTTCTTCATTCCTGAAGATCAGCCGTTCAAAATCATCGGCGCGCTGCCTTATCTTTATGAGATTAACCTGCGCCGTTTCCTGAGCCGTTTACAATATTACGTAAACACTGACCAGCTGGTTGTGCGTCTCTGGAAAGATGAAGACAACAGTTACCATCTGAAAGGCATATGGGTTGACGATGAGTGGATGCTGCTGACCGGTAACAATCTGAACCCGCGCGCGTGGCGACTGGATCTGGAAAACGCGATCCTGATCCATGACCCTCAGCATGAGTTAGCCGCACAGCGTGAGCGTGAACTGGAGTTGATTCGCACGCATACCACGGTGGTTAATCATTACCGCGAGCTGCAGAGCATTGCCGATTATCCGGTGAAAGTCCGCAAGCTGATTCGCCGCTTGCGTCGTATCCGTATTGATCGACTTATCAGCCGTATTCTGTAATGTCCAGGCCCTGCCACCCGCAGGGCTTTTTTATGGAGCCCTAAAATGCGCATCCTCCTGTTACTGAGCGTCCTCTTTCTGAGTGGCTGCAGTCATATGGCCAACGATAGCTGGTCCGGTCAGGATAAAGCACAGCATTTCCTCGCTTCCGCTATGCTTTCCGCAGCGGGTAATGAGTACGCGCAGCATCAGGGATACAGCCGTGACCGTAGCGCGGGGATAGGGTTGATGTTCTCTGTGGGCCTTGGGGCATCAAAAGAACTGTGGGATAGCCGCCCCTCAGGGAGCGGCTGGAGCTGGAAAGATTTCGCCTGGGATGTCGCCGGCGCAACGACCGGCTATGCCGTGTGGCAGATGGCGCATTATTAAAGACGAATACCTTTCCCTTTGCGATGCAGCATCAGGGAGACAACAAAGGCCAGCGCCCCCATTACCGTCACGTACCAGAAGAATGTCGTTTCACTTCCCCATGATTTAAGCGACAGCGCAACGTACTCCGCCGAACCACCAAACAACGCGTTGGCTACTGCATAAGAAAGCCCAACCCCCAGCGCACGCACCTGTGCCGGGAACATTTCGGCTTTCAGTATCCCGCTGATAGAGGTATAGAAACTGACAATCACCATCGCCAGCATGACCAGCGCAAATGCGGCATATGGCGATGATACGTGCTGGAGCGCAGACAGAACAGGCACGGTACACAACGCCGACAGCCCGCCAAAGATCAGCATTGACGTACGTCGGCCAATTTTATCCGAAAGCGCTCCGATAATCGGTTGGATGAGCATAAAGACAAATAGCGCCACAGTCATAATAACGCTGGCGACATTTGCGTGCATCCCGGTGGTGTTCACCAGGTACTTCTGCATATAGGTGGTGAATGTATAAAAGCTGAGGGAGCCGCCCGCAGTAAAGCCCAGCACCATCAGGAAAGCCTTGCGGTTACGCCATAATCCTTTAAAGGTTCCCGCCTCCTTCAGCGTTCTGACCTCTTTCTGCGAGGTTTCATCCAGCTGACGACGTAGCCAAAGTGCAACAACTGCCAGCACGGCCCCCATCGCAAAAGGAATTCGCCATCCCCAGGCGTGGAGTTGTTCGTCTGTCAGGATCTGCTGCAGGATCACCACCACGAGAATCGCCAGCAGTTGACCACCAATAAGCGTGACGTACTGGAATGAGGCGTAAAAGCCTTTACGGCCTTCCAGCGCAATTTCACTCATGTAGGTTGCACTGGTACCGTATTCACCGCCCACCGATAACCCCTGAAATAAGCGGGCCAGCAAAAGTAGCGCCGGAGCCCAGGTGCCAATCGATTCATATCCCGGTAAACAGGCGATCACCAGAGAACCAAAGCACATCATACACACGGAGATCAGCATGGAGGCCTTACGCCCGCGGCGATCCGCAATGCGGCCAAACAGCCAGCCACCGATGGGGCGCATTAAGAATCCTGCGGCAAATACTCCTGCCGTTTGTAGAAGCTGCGTCGTGGTGTTGCCGGAGGGGAAGAAAATATGTGCGAAGTAGAGTGAACAGAATGAGTAGACGTAAAAGTCGAACCATTCTACCAGGTTCCCTGAAGAGGCACTGACGATTGCCCATACCCTTCTTCGGGTATCGCTGTTAGCCAGCGTCCCGTTTGATGCAATGCTTTCTGTCATTGTGATTATGCTCCTGCCATATACAGCGGCGTATTGAGCCAGCAGACTCAATTACCTCGTAAATGAAATGTTATGATTTTGTTATAAATAACATTGAGACAGGGATCACACATTTTATTAGCAGGATAAGGGATTAAGAGAAAGGCCAGATTTTCCGGAACACAAAGCAAAAAACCCCGCACCTTACGGTACGGGGTTCTTCTTGATTGATGCCTGGCAGTTCCCTACTCTCACATGGGGAGACCCCACACTACCATCGGCGCTACGGCGTTTCACTTCTGAGTTCGGCATGGGGTCAGGTGGGACCACCGCGCTAAAGCCGCCAGGCAAATTCTGTTAATCTGTATCAGGCTGAAAATCTTCTGTCTCTTCCGCCAAAACATCTTCGGCGTTGTAAGGTTAAGCCTCACGGTTCATTAGTATCGGTTAGCTCAACGCATCGCTGCGCTTACACACCCGACCTATCAACGTCGTCGTCTTCAACGTTCCTTCAGGAGACTTAAAGTCTCAGGGAGAACTCATCTCGGGGCAAGTTTCGTGCTTAGATGCTTTCAGCACTTATCTCTTCCGCATTTAGCTACCGGGCAGTGCCATTGGCATGACAACCCGAACACCAGTGATGCGTCCACTCCGGTCCTCTCGTACTAGGAGCAGCCCCCCTCAATTCTCCAGCGCCCACGGCAGATAGGGACCGAACTGTCTCACGACGTTCTAAACCCAGCTCGCGTACCACTTTAAATGGCGAACAGCCATACCCTTGGGACCTACTTCAGCCCCAGGATGTGATGAGCCGACATCGAGGTGCCAAACACCGCCGTCGATATGAACTCTTGGGCGGTATCAGCCTGTTATCCCCGGAGTACCTTTTATCCGTTGAGCGATGGCCCTTCCATTCAGAACCACCGGATCACTATGACCTGCTTTCGCACCTGCTCGAGCCGTCACTCTCGCAGTCAAGCTAGCTTATGCCATTGCACTAACCTCCTGATGTCCGACCAGGATTAGCTAACCTTCGTGCTCCTCCGTTACTCTTTGGGAGGAGACCGCCCCAGTCAAACTACCCACCAGACACTGTCCGCAACCCGGATCACGGGTCCACGTTAGAACACCAGCCATTAAAGGGTGGTATTTCAAGGACGGCTCCACGCAGACTGGCGTCCACGCTTCAAAGCCTCCCACCTATCCTACACATCAAGGACCAGTGTTCAGTGTCAAGCTATAGTAAAGGTTCACGGGGTCTTTCCGTCTTGCCGCGGGTACACTGCATCTTCACAGCGAGTTCAATTTCACTGAGTCTCGGGTGGAGACAGCCTGGCCATCATTACGCCATTCGTGCAGGTCGGAACTTACCCGACAAGGAATTTCGCTACCTTAGGACCGTTATAGTTACGGCCGCCGTTTACCGGGGCTTCGATCAAGAGCTTCGCGTTGCCGCTAACCCCATCAATTAACCTTCCGGCACCGGGCAGGCGTCACACCGTATACGTCCACTTTCGTGTTTGCACAGTGCTGTGTTTTTAATAAACAGTTGCAGCCAGCTGGTATCTTCGACTGATTTCAGCTCCACCCGCAGGGGCTTCACCTACATATCAGCGTGCCTTCTCCCGAAGTTACGGCACCATTTTGCCTAGTTCCTTCACCCGAGTTCTCTCAAGCGCCTTGGTATTCTCTACCTGACCACCTGTGTCGGTTTGGGGTACGATTTCGTGTTACCTGATGCTTAGAGGCTTTTCCTGGAAGCAGGGCATTTATCACTTCAGCACCGTAGTGCCTCGTCATCACGCCTCAGTGTTAAAGTGAACCGGATTTGCCTGGAACACACACCTACACGCTTAAACCGGGACAACCGTCGCCCGGCTGACATAGCCTTCTCCGTCCCCCCTTCGCAGTAACACCAAGTACAGGAATATTAACCTGTTTCCCATCGACTACGCCTTTCGGCCTCGCCTTAGGGGTCGACTCACCCTGCCCCGATTAACGTTGGACAGGAACCCTTGGTCTTCCGGCGAGCGGGCTTTTCACCCGCTTTATCGTTACTTATGTCAGCATTCGCACTTCTGATACCTCCAGCAGCCCTCACAGGCCACCTTCGACGGCTTACAGAACGCTCCCCTACCCAACAACACATAGTGTCGCTGCCGCAGCTTCGGTGCATGGTTTAGCCCCGTTACATCTTCCGCGCAGGCCGACTCGACCAGTGAGCTATTACGCTTTCTTTAAATGATGGCTGCTTCTAAGCCAACATCCTGGCTGTCTGTGCCTTCCCACATCGTTTCCCACTTAACCATGACTTTGGGACCTTAGCTGGCGGTCTGGGTTGTTTCCCTCTTCACGACGGACGTTAGCACCCGCCGTGTGTCTCCCGTGATAACATTCTTCGGTATTCGTAGTTTGCATCGGGTTGGTAAGCCGGGATGGCCCCCTAGCCGAAACAGTGCTCTACCCCCGAAGATGAGTTCACGAGGCGCTACCTAAATAGCTTTCGGGGAGAACCAGCTATCTCCCGGTTTGATTGGCCTTTCACCCCCAGCCACAGGTCATCCGCTAATTTTTCAACATTAGTCGGTTCGGTCCTCCAGTTAGTGTTACCCAACCTTCAACCTGCCCATGGCTAGATCACCGGGTTTCGGGTCTATACCCTGCAACTTAACGCCCAGTTAAGACTCGGTTTCCCTTCGGCTCCCCTATACGGTTAACCTTGCTACAGAATATAAGTCGCTGACCCATTATACAAAAGGTACGCAGTCACACCACGAAGGTGCTCCCACTGCTTGTACGTACACGGTTTCAGGTTCTTTTTCACTCCCCTCGCCGGGGTTCTTTTCGCCTTTCCCTCACGGTACTGGTTCACTATCGGTCAGTCAGGAGTATTTAGCCTTGGAGGATGGTCCCCCCATATTCAGACAGGATACCACGTGTCCCGCCCTACTCTTCGAGTTCACAACCTGTGCATTTTCGTGTACGGGACTGTCACCCTGTACCGTGCGACTTTCCAGACGCTTCCACTAACACACAAGCTGATTCAGACTCCGGGCTGCTCCCCGTTCGCTCGCCGCTACTGGGGGAATCTCGGTTGATTTCTTTTCCTCGGGGTACTTAGATGTTTCAGTTCCCCCGGTTCGCCTCGTTAACCTATGTATTCAGTTAACGATAGTGTGACGAATCACACTGGGTTTCCCCATTCGGACATCGCCGGGTCAAAGGTTCATATCACCTCGCCGGCGCTTTTCGCAGATTAGCACGTCCTTCATCGCCTCTGACTGCCAGGGCATCCACCGTGTACGCTTAGTCGCTTAACCTCACAACCCGAAGATGTTTCACTTCTGATTGCGAAAATTTGAGAGACTCGAACACACATTAACTGTGTGTCGTTTCAATTTTCAGCTTGATCCAGATTTTTAAAGAGCAAATATCTCAAACATGACTCGTAAGTCAGTTTTGAGATATGACGGCAGGTGACTTTCACTCACGCACCAGCAAGTGGCGTCCCCTAGGGGATTCGAACCCCTGTTACCGCCGTGAAAGGGCGGTGTCCTGGGCCTCTAGACGAAGGGGACACTGAAGTCTCAATCGCAAGACGCCTTGCTGCTTACTTTTCATCAGACAATCTGTGTGAGCACTGCAAAGGCAGGTTCTTTAAGGTAAGGAGGTGATCCAACCGCAGGTTCCCCTACGGTTACCTTGTTACGACTTCACCCCAGTCATGAATCACAAAGTGGTAAGCGCCCTCCCGAAGGTTAAGCTACCTACTTCTTTTGCAACCCACTCCCATGGTGTGACGGGCGGTGTGTACAAGGCCCGGGAACGTATTCACCGTGGCATTCTGATCCACGATTACTAGCGATTCCGACTTCATGGAGTCGAGTTGCAGACTCCAATCCGGACTACGACGCACTTTATGAGGTCCGCTTGCTCTCGCGAGGTCGCTTCTCTTTGTATGCGCCATTGTAGCACGTGTGTAGCCCTACTCGTAAGGGCCATGATGACTTGACGTCATCCCCACCTTCCTCCAGTTTATCACTGGCAGTCTCCTTTGAGTTCCCGGCCTAACCGCTGGCAACAAAGGATAAGGGTTGCGCTCGTTGCGGGACTTAACCCAACATTTCACAACACGAGCTGACGACAGCCATGCAGCACCTGTCTCAGAGTTCCCGAAGGCACCAATCCATCTCTGGAAAGTTCTCTGGATGTCAAGAGTAGGTAAGGTTCTTCGCGTTGCATCGAATTAAACCACATGCTCCACCGCTTGTGCGGGCCCCCGTCAATTCATTTGAGTTTTAACCTTGCGGCCGTACTCCCCAGGCGGTCGACTTAACGCGTTAGCTCCGGAAGCCACGCCTCAAGGGCACAACCTCCAAGTCGACATCGTTTACGGCGTGGACTACCAGGGTATCTAATCCTGTTTGCTCCCCACGCTTTCGCACCTGAGCGTCAGTCTTTGTCCAGGGGGCCGCCTTCGCCACCGGTATTCCTCCAGATCTCTACGCATTTCACCGCTACACCTGGAATTCTACCCCCCTCTACAAGACTCTAGCCTGCCAGTTTCGAATGCAGTTCCCAGGTTGAGCCCGGGGATTTCACATCCGACTTGACAGACCGCCTGCGTGCGCTTTACGCCCAGTAATTCCGATTAACGCTTGCACCCTCCGTATTACCGCGGCTGCTGGCACGGAGTTAGCCGGTGCTTCTTCTGCGGGTAACGTCAATCGACAAGGTTATTAACCTTATCGCCTTCCTCCCCGCTGAAAGTACTTTACAACCCGAAGGCCTTCTTCATACACGCGGCATGGCTGCATCAGGCTTGCGCCCATTGTGCAATATTCCCCACTGCTGCCTCCCGTAGGAGTCTGGACCGTGTCTCAGTTCCAGTGTGGCTGGTCATCCTCTCAGACCAGCTAGGGATCGTCGCCTAGGTGAGCCGTTACCCCACCTACTAGCTAATCCCATCTGGGCACATCTGATGGCAAGAGGCCCGAAGGTCCCCCTCTTTGGTCTTGCGACGTTATGCGGTATTAGCTACCGTTTCCAGTAGTTATCCCCCTCCATCAGGCAGTTTCCCAGACATTACTCACCCGTCCGCCACTCGTCACCCGAGAGCAAGCTCTCTGTGCTACCGTTCGACTTGCATGTGTTAGGCCTGCCGCCAGCGTTCAATCTGAGCCATGATCAAACTCTTCAATTTAAGTTTGATGCTCGTGAATTAAACTTCGTAATGAATTACGCATGTTCACTCAGAGACTTGGTATTCATTTTTCGTCTTGCGACGTTAAGAATCCATGTCACTTTGAGTGCCCACACAGATTGTCTGATAAATTGTTAAAGAGCAGTGCCGCTTCGTTTTCGCTGCGGCGCGGGGTGTGCATATTACGCTTTCCCGCTTCAGAGTCAAGCGTTTATTTTGCCTTTCTCTGCTGACCCGGCGGCGTGTGTGCCGTTGTTCCGTGTCAGTGGAGGCGCATTATAGGGAGTAATTCCGAAGCTGCAAGGATAAAGTGAAAATTATTTACTGACTGCTCACTTTCCAGGCGAAACGCATCCCAGACCTCAATTTTCGCCTGGTTTTTAAACAAAAACGAGCCGCAAGCGGCTCGTTTTTGCGTTTTGTGACTTACTGCACTGCCACAATGCGATCGTCGTTGGCTTCCAGACGGATAACTTTGCCCGGAATCAGCTCTCCGGAGAGGATCTGCTGCGCCAGCGGGTTTTCGATCTGCTGCTGGATAGCACGTTTTAATGGACGCGCACCGTACACCGGATCGTAACCATTCTCGCTCAGCAGCTTCAGCGCATCGTCGGAGATGTGAATTTCATAACCACGCTCTTCCAGACGTTTGTACAGACGCTGCAGCTGGATCTGCGCAATCGACGCAATATGTTTCTCACCCAGAGGATGGAATACCACCACTTCGTCAATACGGTTAATGAACTCCGGACGGAAGTTATGGCTCACCACACCGAGCACCAGATCCTTCATATGGCTGTAGTCCAGCTCACCGAAACGTTCCTGAATCAAATCGGAACCCAGGTTCGAGGTCATGATAACTACCGTATTACGGAAATCGACCGTTCTCCCCTGCCCGTCGGTCAGACGACCATCGTCCAGCACCTGCAGCAGGATGTTGAACACATCCGGATGCGCTTTTTCCACCTCATCCAGTAGAATGACGGAATAAGGACGACGACGCACCGCTTCGGTCAGGTAACCACCCTCTTCATAACCAACATATCCCGGAGGCGCACCGACCAGACGCGAGACGGAGTGTTTCTCCATAAACTCGGACATATCGATACGCACCATCGCGTCGTCGCTGTCGAACATAAAGTTAGCCAGCGCTTTACACAGTTCGGTTTTACCGACACCGGTTGGCCCCAGGAACAGGAATGAACCAATCGGACGATTAGGATCGGACAACCCGGCACGGCTACGACGAATAGCATTGGACACTGCCTCAACTGCCTCATCCTGACCAATCACGCGCTGATGCAGATCTTGCTCCATGCGCAGCAGCTTATCGCGTTCGCTTTCCATCATGCGTGCCACCGGAATACCGGTCCAGCGCGCCAGCACCTCAGCAATTTCCGCATCAGTCACTTTGTTACGTAACAGACGCATGGTTTTGCCTTCAGACTGCGTGGCGATTTCAAGCTGTTTTTCCAGCTCAGGGATTTTGCCGTACTGCAGCTCCGACATCCGCGCCAGGTCGCCCACGCGTCGCGCCTGCTCAATGGCAATTTTTGCCTGTTCGAGTTCTGCTTTAATAGTCTGCGTGCCTGACAGGGAGGCTTTTTCTGCCTTCCATTCTTCTTCCAGCTCAGAATACTGGCGCTCTTTATCGTCCAGTTCCTCATTGAGCATATCGAGGCGTTTTTTACTGGCCTCATCAGACTCTTTCTTCAGCGCCTGCTGTTCCAGCTTGAGCTGAATGATGCGTCGGTCAAGTCTGTCCAGCTCTTCCGGCTTCGAGTCAATCTGCATACGAATGCTTGAAGCTGCTTCATCAATCAGGTCAATGGCCTTATCGGGCAACTGACGGTCGGCGATGTAACGATGCGAAAGCGTCGCCGCCGCAACGATGGCCGGGTCAGTAATTTGCACGTGGTGGTGCAGTTCATAGCGCTCTTTCAGACCACGCAGGATCGCGATGGTATCTTCAACGCTTGGCTCAGCGACAAACACTTTCTGGAAACGACGTTCCAGCGCAGCATCTTTTTCAATGTACTGACGGTACTCATCAAGCGTAGTGGCACCAACGCAGTGAAGTTCACCGCGCGCCAGCGCAGGTTTCAACATGTTCCCGGCATCCATCGCGCCGTCCGCCTTACCGGCACCCACCATGGTGTGCAGTTCGTCGATAAACAGAATAACGTTGCCTTCCTGTTTCGCCAGGTCGTTCAGCACGCCTTTCAGACGCTCTTCGAACTCCCCGCGGTATTTCGCACCGGCCACCAGCGCGCCCATATCCAGCGCCAGTACGCGGCGGCCTTTCAGCCCTTCCGGCACTTCGCCGTTCACGATACGCTGTGCCAGCCCTTCAACGATGGCGGTTTTACCGACACCCGGTTCACCAATCAGCACCGGGTTGTTCTTGGTACGACGCTGCAGTACCTGAATCGTACGGCGGATCTCTTCGTCACGGCCGATCACCGGGTCAAGTTTGCCCTGCTCAGCGCGTTCGGTCAGATCGACCGTAAATTTCTTCAAAGCCTGACGTTGGTCTTCGGCTCCCTGATCGTTCACGCTTTCACCTCCGCGCATTTTCTCAATCGCCTGAGTCACATTGGTGGTGGTTGCACCGGCAGATTTCAGCAGGTCGGTCAAGGTACCGCGTGATTCAAGCGCCGCCAGAACAAACAGTTCCGACGAAATAAAGTTGTCCCCACGTTTTTGCGCCAGCTTGTCGCAAAGGTTCAGCACTCGCACCAGATCCTGAGACGGCTGCACGTCACCGCCGGTACCTTCTACCTGCGGTAAACGGCTCAGCGCCTGATCGATAGCGGTGCGTAACTGGCCAGCATTAATGCCAGCAGACGTTAATAAAGGACGTACCGATCCCCCTTCCTGATTTAGCAAGGCGCTCATTAAATGAAGAGGTTCGATAAACTGGTTGTCGTGCCCCAGTGCAAGGGACTGGGCATCGGCGAGAGCAAGCTGGAATTTATTAGTAAGACGATCCAGACGCATAACTCCTCCCATAACAGGTCAAATTTGCTACTGGAGATTAAATGAGGTCATCCCTCAATTATTCAAGGTTAATGACCTGAATTATGTGAAAAGAAAACGGCACGTGCCGGATCGTCTTGATTCTTTAGGTTATATCAGCCAAATGAAACTTGCCATACGACCCGTCGTCTTGTCGCGGCGATAGGAGAAAAAATCACCCTTTTCGGTGAACGTACAGCGATCGCCACCGAAGATCTGCATTACGCCAATATTATTCAGGCGCTGGCGGGCAAGCTGATAAATATCCGCCAGATATTTTTCCCCGGCAGGCAGGAAGGCCTCAATGGCTTGCGGATCTTTATCTATAAAGGCTTCGCGAACCTCTGGCCCCACTTCAAAAGCACGAGGCCCAATCGCCGGACCAAGCCACGCCATGATATTGGCGGGATCATCATTAAAGCAGGAGACAGTCTCTTCCAGAACGCCCTCGCACAGGCCACGCCAGCCCGCATGCGCGGCAGCCACTTCAGAGCCTGCGCGATTACAGAACAGAACCGGCAGACAATCGGCTGTCATGACGGCACAAACCGTGCCCGGAGTATTACTGTAAGAGGCATCGGCGCGTTTAGAAGCGTATGGTTCTCCCGTCAGCTTCAGTACCGCTTTACCGTGAACCTGCTCCAGCCAGACCGGTTTCGACGGCAGATTTCCCGCAGCAAAGAGACGCGTGCGGTTCTCTTCAACGTGCTCCAGGCTGTCGCCGCAGTGCGCGCCGAGGTTTAAAGACTCCCACGCGCCCTGGCTCACGCCGCCAATACGGGTCGAACTACAGGCGGCCACGCCTGCAGGCAGCGGCCACTCCGGGACAATCAGTTTGGTCATAGCCAATCCACTTGATCCTTATGTTCTTCGAAATCGGCACGCATGGCGTCAATAAGTTCCACCATATCCTGCGGGATAGGCGCATGCCACTCCATCTGGATTCCTGTAATCGGATGATAAAGACGCAGCATGGTCGCGTGCAGCGCCTGACGGTCGAATTTACGCAATACGCTGATGAACTCATCCGATGCGCCTTTTGGCGGACGCGGACGCCCACCGTACACCTGATCCCCCACCAGCGGATGGGTAATGTGCGCCATGTGAACGCGGATCTGGTGAGTACGCCCGGTTTCCAGGCGCAGACGCAGGCGGGTATGAATACGGAAGTGCTCCATAATGCGATAGTGCGTCACCGCAGGTTTACCCATCGGATGCACCGACATATGGGTACGTTTCGTCGGGTGACGGCTGATCGGCTCTTCTACCGTGCCGCCAGCAGTCATGTGCCCAATCGCCACCGCTTCATATTCGCGGGTGATTTCACGCAGCTGCAGTGATTCCACCAGACGAGTTTGAGCAGGAACAGTCTTCGCCACTACCATCAGACCGGTGGTGTCTTTATCCAGACGGTGAACGATGCCTGCACGTGGAACATCCGCGATCGGCGGATAATAATGGAGAAGTGCATTAAGCACCGTACCGTCAGGATTACCCGCGCCCGGATGTACAACCAGGTCGCGCGGCTTGTTGATCACCAGAATGTCATCATCTTCATAGACGATGTCCAGCGGGATATCCTGCGGCTCGAAGCGGATTTCCTCTTCGATTTCAGCATTGATGGCAACAGCTTCCCCACCAAACACTTTCTCTTTTGGTTTGTCCCAGATCTTGCCGTTTACCAGCACACGCTGGTCAAGGATCCATTCTTTTATGCGTGAACGCGAATAATCAGGGAACAATTCGGCCAAAGCCTGATCTAAGCGTTGACCGAGCTGATTTTCGGAGACTGTTGCGGTGAGTTCTACTCGTTGTGCCATAAACTGCTTCTTTGTTTAACGTTGGGTTTTACGGCTTTGCCGTTTAATATAGTGTGCTATTGTAGCTGGTCTTAATCGGGAGCAGGAACAGAGTTTCTCCCGGACAAACATTTGAGGAAAGTCAAAACGTCATGACGCGCATGAAATATCTGGTGGCAGCGGCCACGTTGAGCCTGGCTTTGGTGGGCTGCTCCGGTTCGAATGAACAGGTCCCTGACAATCCGCCGAATGAAATCTATGCGACTGCACAACAAAAGTTGCAGGACGGTAACTGGAAACAGGCGATAACGCAACTGGAAGCGTTGGATAATCGCTATCCGTTTGGTCCGTATTCGCAGCAGGTACAGTTAGATCTCATCTACGCCTACTACAAAAATGCCGATCTGCCGCTGGCTCAGGCAACTATCGATCGTTTCATGCGTCTGAACCCGACTCATCCTAACATCGATTACGTTATGTACATGCGCGGTCTGACCAACATGGCGCTGGATGATAGTGCGCTGCAGGGCTTCTTCGGCGTGGATCGTTCCGACCGTGACCCGCAGCATGCGCGCGATGCCTTCAATGACTTCTCCAAGCTGGTGCGCGGCTATCCGAACAGTCAGTACGTCACCGACGCAACCAAACGTCTGGTGTTCCTGAAAGATCGTCTGGCAAAGTATGAATACTCCGTTGCGGAATACTATACCCGCCGTGGCGCATGGGTTGCTGTGGTTAACCGCGTAGAAGGTATGCTGCGTGATTATCCGGATACTCAGGCAACGCGTGACGGCCTGAAGCTGATGGAAAATGCTTACCGTCAGATGCAGATGACCGCTCAGGCTGAAAAAGTGGCGAAAATCATCGCTGCGAACAGCAGCAACACCTGATATCGCTTCAATGCAAAACGGCAGCCAGAAGGCTGTAATGCTGATCAGTTAAGGATCGGTTGACCGATCCAGTGGCTGTGTAAGAATCCGGAAATGTTTACCCGTTTCCGGATTTTTTTATGCACATTGGACAGGCTCTTGATCTGGTATCCCGTTACGATTCTTTGCGTAACCCTCTGACTTCTCTGGGCGACTGTCTTGACCCGGAACTGATTTCCCGCTGCCTTGAAGAATCCGGCACCGTCACGTTACGCAAACGGCGCCTTCCTCTGGAAATGATGGTCTGGTGCATTGTCGGTATGGCCCTTGAGCGCAAGGAGCCGCTTCATCAGATAGTTAACCGGCTGGATATCATGTTACCCGGCAATCGTCCGTTCGTTGCCCCCAGCGCCGTGATCCAGGCCCGTCAGCGGCTGGGAAGCGAAGCCGTCCGCCGCGTGTTCACGCAAACAGCGCAGCTCTGGCATAACGCCACGCCGCATCCGCACTGGTGCGGCCTGACCCTGCTGGCCATCGATGGTGTGTTCTGGCGAACACCGGACACGCCGGAAAACGACAGCGCCTTTCCCCGCCAGACGCATGGCGGAAACCCGGCACTCTATCCGCAGGTAAAAATGGTCTGCCAGATGGAGCTGACCAGCCATCTGCTGACGGCAGCGGCCTTCGGCACGATGAAAAACAGTGAAAATGAGCTCGCGGAGCAACTGATAGAGCAGACCGGCGATAACACCCTGACGTTAATGGATAAAGGCTACTACTCGCTGGGGTTGCTGAATGCATGGAGCCAGGCAGGAGAACACCGTCACTGGATGCTCCCTCTCAGAAAGGGAGCACAGTATGAAGAGGTCAGAAAGCTGGGTAAAGGCGACTATCTGGTGAAGCTGAAAACCAGCCCACAGGCACGAAAAAAATGGCCGGGTCTGGGAGATGAGATGACAGCCCGCCTGCTGACCGTGACGCGCAAAGGGAAAGTCAGCCATCTGCTGACGTCGATGACGGACGCCATGCGCTATCCCGGAGGAGAAATGGCAGACCTGTACAGCCATCGCTGGGAAATAGAGCTGGGGTACAGGGAGATAAAACAAACGATGCAACTGAGCAGGCTGACGCTGAGAAGTAAAAAGCCGGAGCTTGTGGAGCAGGAGTTATGGGGCGTGTTACTGGCGTATAATCTGGTGCGATATCAGATGATTAAAATGGCGGGCCATCTGAAAGGATACTGGCCGAATCAGCTGAGCTTCTCAGAATCATGCGGCATGGTCATGAGAATGCTGATGACGCTGCAGGGCGCTTCACCAGGGCGTATCCCGGAGCTGATGCGTGATCTTGAAAGCATGGCGCAACTGGTAAAGTTGCCGACAAGAAGGGAAAGGGCCTTCCCGAGGGTGGTAAAGGAAAGGCCCTGGAGATACCCCACAGCCCCGAAAAAAAGCCAGTCAGTTGCTTAACTGACTGGCATTACAGCCAGAAGGCTGCCGTTTCTTTATTCATTTCAGACATCCGCTGAAGCGCTTTAGCCTCAACACATCCCGTCAACTATGACCGCAATTCGTACCTTCCACAAGGTAAATCTCACCTCTTCCTGCCCTGCCTCACAAAAAAGATTCCCTGACAAAAACCGACAAAATAACGTGATCTAAATCACACATTTTGACATTAGGTCGGGTATGCTGGAATCACCAAGACGGAAAGACAAGAGGTAAAATTTATGACAATGAACATTACCAGTAAACAAATGGAAATTACTCCGGCAATTCGCCAGCACGTCGCAGACCGTCTCGCCAAACTGGATAAATGGCAAACTCATTTGATTAATCCACATATCATCCTGTCCAAGGAGCCCCAGGGTTTCATCGCTGACGCAACTATCAATACTCCAAACGGCCATCTGGTCGCCAGCGCAAAACACGAGGATATGTACACCGCTATTAACGATTTGATCAACAAGCTGGAACGGCAGCTCAATAAAGTGCAACACAAAGGTGAAGCCCGTCGCGCCGCGACATCGGTGAAAGACGCCAGCTTCGCGGAAGAAGTTGAAGAAGAGTAATCCTTTAAATTGAGTGTACCGCCAACGCGCCTTCGGGCGCGTTTTTTATTGACAGGGTGAAAACAGTACGGGTACTTTAACGGTATCAATCACAGGATGACTTTATGAAACTTACGCCGTTCTTCTTCGCATTCTTTTTTACCTTCCCCTGAACGGGAGGCGTTTCGTCGTGTGATAAAGAATGCGAAGACGAACAATAAGGCCTCCCATACCGGGGGGCCTTTTTTATTGATAACGATAAAATGAGACAGGCAACACTATGACACCGGAAAACCCGTTACTGGATCTTCGAGTAAAAATCAGCGCGCTGGATGAAAAATTGCTGGCGCTGCTGGCCGAACGCCGCGCGCTCGCCATTGAAGTAGGCAAAGCCAAACTGGACTCCCATCGCCCGGTGCGTGATATCGACCGCGAGCGCGACCTGCTGGAGCGTCTGATCCAGCTAGGCAGAGCGCATCACCTCGATGCCCATTACATCACCCGGTTGTTCCAGCTCATCATCGAAGACTCCGTTCTCACCCAGCAAGCGTTACTCCAGCAGCATCTGAACAAAACCAACCCGCACTCGGCACGCATCGCCTTCCTCGGGCCTAAAGGCTCCTACTCTCACCTGGCCGCACGTCAATATGCCGCGCGCCACTTCGAAGAATTTATTGAGAGCGGCTGTGCGAAGTTTGCCGACATTTTTAACCAGGTCGAGACCGGCCAGGCCGATTACGCCGTCGTGCCGATTGAAAACACCAGCTCCGGTGCCATTAACGACGTCTATGATTTACTGCAGCACACCAGCCTGTCACTTGTCGGCGAGCTGACGATCCCTATCGATCACTGCGTGCTGGTCTCCGGCTCAACCGACCTGAGCACGATCGAAACCGTGTACAGCCATCCGCAGCCGTTCCAGCAGTGCAGCCAGTTCCTGAACCGCTATCCGAACTGGAAAATTGAGTACACCGAAAGCACCTCGGCGGCGATGGAAAAAGTGGCGCAGGCCAACTCCCCAACCGTTGCAGCGCTCGGCAGCGAAGCGGGCGGCGCGCTGTATGGACTGCAAGTGCTGGAACGCAACCTGGCAAACCAGACGCAAAACATCACCCGTTTCGTGGTGCTGGCCCGCAAGGCTATCAACGTGTCAGACCAGGTGCCGGCGAAAACCACGCTGCTGATGGCAACCGGCCAGCAGGCCGGCGCGCTGGTTGAAGCCCTGCTGGTGCTGCGCAACCACAACCTGATCATGACCAAACTGGAATCACGCCCAATCCACGGTAACCCGTGGGAAGAGATGTTCTACCTCGATATCCAGGCCAACCTGGAGTCAGCTTCCATGCAGAAAGCCCTGCGCGAACTGGGCGAAATCACGCGCTCCATGAAAGTGCTGGGCTGCTATCCGAGCGAAAACGTCGTCCCGGTTGACCCGGCTTAACGTTCGATAAACCGGCTTTTCTTCATCCCTGCTACGCTGACAGGCAGGGTGAAGATGCCGCCGGAGAGCGGATACTTCTCCACCTCCTCCGCATCCATATTTTCCCGCGTGGTGGTAATGAACAGCGTTTTCATGTCGTCGCCGCCAAAGCAGACCATCGTCGGGCAACGCACCGGCATGCGGTATTCTTCCAGTTGCTCCCCTTGCGGAGAAAAACGCGCAATACGCCAGCCGTCAAACAGCGCACTCCAGTAGCAGCCTTCCACATCCATCGCCGCGCCGTCGGGTATCCCTTCTCCCGCTTTAAACTGACGAAACACCTCGCGCCTGCCAGGGTCACCATGCTCATCAAGCGGCGTACGGTAAATTACGCCGTTTGGCGTGTCGGAGGTAAACATCCACCGCTTATCCGGGCTAAACGCTAAGCCGTTGTGCCCGTGAATATCGCACTGGATCACCTTCGGCGCCAGGTCGTTGTCGATGCGCATCAGCAGGGCACCGTTGTAATCTCCCGGCCCCCAGAACGTGCCCGCATAGAAGCGTCCCTGATGGTCGGTCCCCCCATCATTAAAACGTGCGAGCTGCGGGTTTGAGGGGTTATCGCACACCTTGCGCTGCAGGAGCCCATGCTTATCGGCAAGCCATATGCCGTTGCGCATGGCGACAATAAAGCCGCCGCGCTCGCGCAGGGCAAAGCAGCCCACCTCTTCATGGAAGGAGAGCACGGTATGTTCCGCCGTTGACAGGTGGTAGCGGTGGATCTCCCCTTCCAGAATATCCGCCCAGTAAAGCGCATTTTCTTCTGCGCTCCACGTCGGGCATTCGGGCAGATGCCCGGTGTAGTTCAACAGCAGCTGCGGTTCAGCCATGACAGTTCCCCAAAATGAAAAAAGCCAGCATTGCTGGCTTTCAGTATATACATCATTGGATTACTGGCGACTGTCATTTGCCTGGCGCAACAGCGTGCGGCTTTCACTCTGGAAACGCGTGGCGTAATCGCCGAACCAGTGCTCCACTTTGCGGAAGCTGTCGATAAACGCCTGCTTGTCTCCGTGCTCCAGCAGGGTAATGGCTTCACCAAAGCGCTGATAGTAGCGCTTGATCAGCGCCAGGTTATTTTCAGACGACATAATGATGTCGGCGTAAAGCTGCGGATCCTGCGCAAACAGACGCCCGACCATCGCCAGCTCCAGACGATAGATAGGTGAAGAGAGCGCCAGCAGCTGTTCAAGCTGCACGTTCTCTTCCGCCAGATGCAGACCGTAGGCAAAGGTCGCAAAGTGGCGCAGCGCCTGAATGAACGCCATGTTCTGATCGTGCTCGACCGCGCTGATGCGGTGCAGCCTCGCGCCCCAGACCTGGATCTGCTCCAGGAACCACTGATAGGCTTCCGGCTGACGACCGTCGCAGTAAACCACCACCTGCTTCGCCAGGCTGCCGCTGTCCGGGCCAAACATAGGGTGCAGGCCCAGCACCGGGCCGGTATGTGCAGCCAGCATCGCCTGCAGAGGACCATTTTTGACGGAGGCCAGATCCACCAGAATGCAATCTTTCGGTAGAGGCGGGAGCTTTCCGATGATCTGCTCCGTCACGTGGATCGGCACGCTGACGATGACCATTCCGGCATCTTTCATCAGTTCCGGAGCATGCGCCCAGTCCTCTTTTTCCAGAATGCGCACCTGATAGCCAGAAAGCGTCAGCATTTTCTCGAACAGACGCCCCATCTGTCCTGCTCCGCCGACAATCACCACCGGCCGCAGGGACGGGCAGAGGGTTTTAAAGCCCTTGTCGTTTTCGCTGGAATAGGATTCCCGCATCACGCGACGCAGAACATCTTCAATCAAATCCGGCGAAACGCCCAGCGCCTGGGCCTCTTTACGACGGGAGGCCAGCATTGAGGCTTCGCGCTCCGGGACGTAAATCGGCAGGCCGTATTTGCTCTTCACCTCACCGACTTCAGCAACCAGTGCCATGCGGCGCGCCAGCAGGTCCAGCAGCGCCTTATCTACTTCATCAATTTGATCGCGCAGTGCGGTCAATTCAGCAACCATAACTACCCTCTTAAGCCAGACGCGTCGCCAGCTGGCCGCTTAAATCTTTATGGATCTCACGCAGCAGCGCATCGGTGGTTTCCCAGCTGATGCAGGCATCCGTGACGGAGACGCCGTGCTTCATCGCGCTGCGCGGCTGTTCTGATGACTGATTGCCTTCATGAATGTTGCTCTCAATCATCAGACCAATAATCGAACGGTTTCCGTCTTTGATCTGTGCAACCACGGATTCCGCAACCGCTGGCTGGCGACGGTAATCTTTATTCGAATTACCATGACTGCAATCTACCATCAGTGCCGGACGCAGTCCCGCCTGTTCCATCTCTTTTTCACACTGCGCCACGTCCGCCGGGCTGTAGTTTGGCGCTTTCCCGCCGCGCAGGATCACATGACCGTCCGGGTTGCCCTGCGTTTGCAGCAGACACACCTGGCCCGCCTGGTTGATACCGACAAAGCGGTGCGGCATAGCGGCGGCGCGCATGGCGTTGATCGCCGTCGCCAGGCTGCCATCGGTACCGTTTTTAAAGCCAACCGGCATCGACAAGCCAGACGCCATCTCGCGGTGGGTTTGCGATTCAGTCGTACGCGCACCAATCGCGGACCAGCTGAACAGATCGCCCAGGTACTGCGGGCTGTTCGGATCCAGCGCTTCGGTTGCCAGCGGCAGCCCCATGCTGACCAGCTCCACCAGCAGGCGACGCGCAATCTTCAGGCCTGCTTCCACATCAAACGAGCCATCCATGTGCGGATCGTTAATCAACCCTTTCCAGCCGACGGTCGTACGTGGCTTCTCAAAATAGACGCGCATCACCAGATAGAGGCTATCGCTGACCTCCTCCGCTAATGCTTTAAATCGACGAGCATACTCAATGGCGGTTTCAGGATCGTGAATAGAGCAAGGACCACATACCACCAGCAGGCGCGGATCGCGGCCGGCGATTATGTCAGAAATGGTCTGGCGAGAGTGCTCGATCTGAGCCTCCTGCGCGGCGCTCAGCGGAAACTCCGCTTTCAGTTGATCCGGGGTAATCAGAACCTGTTCGTCAGTGATATGTACGTTGTTCAGCGCGTCTTTTTGCATGATAGCGATCCTGTAAAGCTCGTTTGCGATAGTTGTTTTCCTCAGTGAGGTGAAACCACGATACCATAAAAAGTAAACATTTCAATCCAAAATACGTACACATTACTTTACATCAGCCAATTAATTGCAAAAATCAGCCGCTAAAAACGTAAATTTAAAATTACACCCTAACTTTCTTCCGCCAAGCTATGCTGAAGAAAAAGGAGAAGGATTATGCGATCGATTGCTCTCGTCCTGCTGTCGCTGTTTTTATCGGGCTGCCAGATTAATCCTTACACTTTCCAGCCCAACTGGACGAGCCCGGACTGGTTCAGTGCGGGTAAAGAAGACGCCATGAATGGCCTGCCGGTTAAAGATAACCAGACCCTGGCCGATAGTTTTAACGACCCCAATATTGATCGTAGTGAATATCTCCGTGGCTATGCTGATGGTCAGAAAAAAGTATGCGAAGAAGGCTTTATTCACGCATGGGGATTAGCGGGCAAATCTTATCCCGCCAGTTGTGATACCGTTGAAAATGCAGCGAAACTGCACGCGTCATGGCAAAAAGGAATGGATGAAAGTATGCGTTCCAGCAGGCTTAATTAAGTTTGCTTTTATTCTTTGGAAAATAAACAACTGTAGGATTTAGCTTAGGTAAGCCATGGGCTATTTCTGACATAATGACGGCTCTGATAAACAATGGTATTCTGCCCGCAACTCTTAAGGACATCTATTTCCGGAGCGGTACGGCGGATTCTGGTGAGAAATTTATACTTGAACTCTTTGTTCCGACTCACTCTGGTGCTAATGCTGTTCCTTATGGTGGGCCCGGCGATGGCAGGCGCGCTCACGGAGACAGATAAATCGGTACGTTCGATTGTCTCAGGCATCGTGAGCTATACGCGATGGCCGTCGCTTTCCGGTCAGCCTAAGCTCTGTATTTACGCCACTTCTCACTATACGCACGCGCTCAGCGGCGACCAGGGGAATAACGAGTTACCCTATACCCCCGTTATTGTACGTAACGATCGGGAAGCCCTGGCCGCGACATGCGATGCTGTTTATTTCGGGACTGAACCACCTGCGAAACAACTTGAATTAATAAGTCAATATCAGGGCAGAGCATTGCTATTAATCTCAGAGCAAAATCCGGAATGTGTTATTGGCAGTGCCTTTTGCCTGATAATCGATCGTGGCCAGGTGCGGTTTTCCGTCAATCTGGATGCGTTGACACGCAGTGGCGTCAGGGTCAACCCGGATGTATTAATGCTTGCACGGAATAAGCAGCATGGATAAAGATTTCACCTCGACGCCACGTCCGACGTTTAAAAGAACGCTGAGGCGAAACAGCATGATAAGCGTCATCATCACGATGACGTTAATATGGCTGCTGCTCTGTTTTGCCTCGGTCGTAACATTAAAACAGTACGCGCAAAAAAATCTCGAATTAACCGGCGCCACAATGAGCCACAGCCTGGAAGCCTCGCTGGTTTTCAACGATTCACTGGCGGCCAACGAAACGCTCGCTGCGCTGGGTAAGCAGGGGCAGTTTGCCGTAGCAGAAGTCATCAACAGGCATAAAAAGCGCTTCGCCTACTGGTCCTGGAACCCGAAGGATAACAATGACACGCTGGGCGCGCTGGTGAGCCGCTGGCTTTTCCCCGTTCCGGTTGCACAGCCCATCATGCATAACGGCGTGGCAATCGGCGAAATTCGCCTTACCGCGCGTGACAGTCTGATCGGTCATTTTATCTGGATGTCGTTTGCCGTCCTCACCGGCTGTATTCTTTTTGCAACCGTCGTCGCGCTTACTATTACCCACTCTCTGCACCGCGGCATGGTAACGGCGCTGCAAAATATCACTGACGTTGTGCATGACGTGCGCACAAACCGCAACTTCTCCCGCCGGGTGAAAGATGGCCGTATCGAAGAATTTCACCAGTTTGGTGAAGACTTCAACAGCCTGCTGGATGAGATGGAGGAGTGGCAGCTTAAGCTCCAGGCCAAAAACGCCCAGCTGCTGCGTACCGCAATGCACGACCCGCTCACCGGTCTTGCCAACCGTGCGGCGTTTCGTAACAGCATTGCGGCCTTAATGAACGACCCTTCAGCCAGAAAAAACTCGGCCCTGCTCTTCCTCGACGGTGACAATTTTAAATTTATCAACGACACCTGGGGGCACGCGGCAGGAGACTGCGTATTGATTGAAGTCGCCAGCAGGATGATGGAGTTTGGCGATAAACGCCATCAATCCTACCGCCTTGGCGGTGACGAATTTGCCATGGTGCTCTACGGTGTGCATTCTGAGACTGAGGTTCAACACATTTGTGCTGCGCTAGCGCAGCAGTTTATCCGTCCGTTTGATCTGCATAACGGACAAAAAGCATCGATGTCACTCAGCATTGGCTTTGCTCTGGCGTGGGAAAATGCGTCCGTTGAAGCATTACTGGAGAAAGCCGACCGCAATATGTACCAGGTTAAAAACCAGCGTACAAAAACAATAAGTTAGAAAGGAAATTCTATGTTAAAACGATATTTCGCGCCGTTAGTTTTGGCCTCACTGGTTCTGGCTGGCTGCCAGTCGCCGCCCCAGGGCAAATTCACACCTGAACAAATCGCGGCGATGAAGTCATACGGTTTTAACGAACTGAACGGCGACTGGTCTTTGGGGCTGTCGGATACCATCCTCTTTGATAAAAATGACGCCAGGCTGCGCCCGGACAGTGAAGCACAGATCCAATCCATGGCCTCTCGCCTGGCGAAAACTGGCCTGAATCACGCGCGAATGGACGGTCATACGGATAACTACGGTGAAGAAAGTTACAACGAAGCACTGTCCTTAAAACGCGCCGATGCCGTTGCCGCCGCGTGGGCGAAGGGAGCGAATATCCCGCGCACTAATCTCACCACCCAGGGATTAGGAAAAAAATACCCGATTGCGAGCAATAGTACTGCACAAGGACGTGCTGAAAACCGCCGGGTGTCAGTGATTATCAGCACGCCATAGGATTATTTAGCGGATGATTCGGTGAGCGACACGCCTGTTGCCGCTCGCCAGCGCAGCCAGTCAATCAGAACAAACAGTGTCAGATTCACGCCCATCACCGGCAAAGCCAGCCCCAGCAGTACGCTGATTATCACCGTAACGCCTCTTCCCCACCCTGACAGCGCAAGCCAGCTCTGAGAGAGCGTCTGCACCGGATTCATTGCAGATCGCGCCGGACGACGCATCCACCACATCCGGTATCCCCAGATGATGAGCACGCACAGGGCAAGGCCGAAGGCTACGAGCAGCAGCTGATTCACCAGCCCGAATAAGATCCCCATATGGAAATCCACGCCCCAGCGGGTCAGCTTTGCCATTAACGGGAAATCCTCAAAGCGGGTTCTGTCCAGAATTTGCATGGAATTCGGATCCACCGCAACGGCATCCACCTGGGTCGGCCAGCTGCGGTCAATTTCCGTCACGGTCCATGCCTGGTCAGCGCTTTTCGCCGGGCGGATTTCGAGTTTATTCGCATCAATCCCTGCCCGACGGGCAGCGTGCAATACGCCATCAAACCGGGTCAGCTCTATCGTCACGTCGGGCATCATCATGCCACCATGATGTCCGCGATGTTCAGCGTGTTCATCCATCGTGACGGGGGCACCCGAAAGCGTGGTGTTCACCTGTGGGGTTAGCCAGTTCATCTGCGCACGAAGTTTATCCACGTTGCCGCCCGCCCACTGAGACCACGTCAGGCCCGTCGCAGAGAACAGCAACATTCCCCCCAGCAGCACCCAGCCCAGCGTGACATGCAGGCGACGCCGGTTCTGAAAACGATTGTTGATCCGACGTTTTGGCCGGGTATAAAACCACAGCGCAATCCCGCCCAGCGCGGCGACCCACATCCACGAGGCGGCCAGCTCGCTGTAGATCCGACCAACGTTACCCAGCATCAGGGACGTATGCAGATAATCAATGGCCTGGCGTAACGGTAAAATTCCGCTGGTACCATACACCGTCATATCGCCACGCACCGCAAGAGTGACGGGATCGATAAAAACAGCGCGGGTTTCCGATGGGCCAAGCGACGGGTCGGCAAACATCACACGGGTGGTTTCACCCGCAACCAGGCCAGGACGCACGGCGTGTAAACGCAGACTGGTGCCGATGGTTTTTTCCGCCACGGCGATCTGCTCCGCCAGCGGTTGTAGTTCCCCCACCGAATCCGTGTGGAGCGCGTGCCGGTACAGAATATTTTCCAGCTGCGGTGTCGCCACGTACAGCGTACCGGTCAGCGCGGCGAAGAAGATAAACGGGCCGACAAACAGCCCGACATAGAAATGGAGTCGACGCAGCAGGTTTCCCCATGCCGCGCGCGGAGTGCAGGTAGTCATACTTTTCCTTTTTAAGGCAAAAAGTTATCGATATTTTTTAAAGGGAAAAAGCAGACTGCCGCGGCGGCGCGCGGGTATCGGGATAAAGCCAGGGGAAAAAATGCCAGTGGCTGACCGCCTGACGCGGCGGCTTCAGACGCAGCCTGTGCAGCACGACACTGAGCAGCACAATCAGCGCGAGTATCATGCCCGGCACGTGGGCTAATAGCACGCAGTAGCCACAGGCTTCCGCATGGTCAACCGGCATGCTGTGCGGCATATCGCCGTGGTGCTCATCCATCGACATCATGCTCATGTCATGGTGCATCCCCGGCATGGCACTCATGGGATCTTTTTGCAGCGAGACGGAGATAAGCGGTGCGATCACGATCAGCAGGATCGCAAACAGCGCGGTCCATGCCGCTGCGCGTTTCCAGTTATGCTGATGCAGTACGTTAATCACTTACCCTCCACGGAAGAGGCAAGCATTGTAAATGATTTATGACGAAAGGGTTAACGCGATAGGTGCGATAGGATAAAAAAAGGGCCAGCCTTTCGGCCAGCCCTTTCTAACAGGATGTCGCTTAAGCGAATCTTAGTTCAGACGCTCTTTAATACGAGCAGACTTACCAGTACGCTCACGCAGGTAGTACAGTTTAGCTTTACGTACAGCACCACGACGTTTAACAGCAATGCTGTCAACTACCGGAGAGTGAGTCTGGAAGACACGCTCAACGCCTTCGCCGTTGGAAATTTTACGAACAGTGAATGCAGAGTGCAGACCGCGGTTACGAATAGCGATAACCACGCCCTCGAATGCCTGCAGACGTTTTTTGGAACCTTCAACAACCCATACTTTCACTTCCACGGTGTCACCTGGACGGAAGGAAGGTACGTCCTGCTTCATCTGCTCTTGTTCAAGTTGCTTAATAATGTTGCTCATAATTTAATCTCTTATCCTGGGTAAACTGATATTCGGGAGCGTATTACGCATTCCCATCATGTTCATGCTGCTGTTGCGCGTGTTCAGTTTTGAACTCGGCCAGCAACTTTGCTTGCTCTTCAGTCAGAGCCAGGTTTTCCAGAAGTTCAGGTCTTCTAAGCCAGGTTCGGCCCAGCGACTGCTTCAAACGCCAGCGACGTATCTCGGCATGGTTTCCAGACAGTAACACCGCCGGTACTTCCATCCCTTCTAACACTTCAGGACGAGTATAGTGTGGACAGTCCAGCAATCCATCGGCAAAAGAATCTTCCGTTGCCGAAGCTTCATGGCCCAGAACCCCCGGAATGAACCGGGCGACGGAGTCAATCAGCGTCATTGCGGGTAACTCACCACCGCTGAGAACGTAATCGCCGATAGACCATTCTTCGTCAATCTCGGTTTGAATTACGCGCTCATCTATCCCTTCGTAGCGTCCACAGACCAGAATCAGCTTTTGATTCGTCGCCAGTTCGCTCACGCCCGCTTGATCAAGCTTGCGTCCCTGAGGTGACAGATAAATCACCTTCGCGCCTTCACCTGCCGCGGCTTTTGCTGTGTGAATAGCGTCCCGTAAGGGTTGCACCATCATTAGCATCCCCGGTCCGCCGCCGTAAGGACGATCGTCCACGGTACGGTGCCGGTCATGAGTAAAGTCACGAGGACTCCAGCTCTGGATGCTCAGCAGGCCATTCTTTACTGCCCGGCCAGTTACCCCGTAATCGGTAATCGCGCGGAACATTTCAGGAAACAGGCTAATTATGCCAATCCACATAGCGCCGTCTTTTACCGTTTATCCGGAGAATTTAAAAACCAGGATCCCAATCTACTTCAATGGTTTGAGTAGTGAGATCGACTTTCTTGATAACCTGTCCATCGAGGAACGGAACCAACCGCTCCTTGATGCCAAATGCATCTTTCAGGTTTGCCTTAATGACAAGAACGTCATTTGACCCGGTTTCCATCATATCGATGACTTTCCCCAGGCTGTAACCTTCAGTGGTAACTACCTGGCAGCCCATAAGGTCTTTCCAGTAGTAGTCGCCCTCTTCCAGCTGTGGCAACTGCGACGAATCCACGACAATTTCACAATTAGTCAGCGCATTCGCGGCATCACGATCGTCAATGCCTTTCAGCTTGATGATGATGTCCTGATTGTGGTGACGCCAGCTTTCCAGCTCGACCTCTTCCCACTTACCGGCTTTCTGGATGAACCAGGGCTGGTAATCAAAAATGCTATCAGCGTCTTCAGTGGAGGAAAACACTCTGAGCCAACCACGGATACCGTAGCAAGAACCCATTTTTCCCAATACGATCGGTTCAACAGGTGCTTTATTGCTCATCATGACCACCGTGACAGATTAAGCTGCTTTGTTTGCTGCTTTGATCAGCGTAGCAACGCGATCGGAAACAGTAGCGCCCTGGCCAACCCAGTGAGCGATACGATCCAGATCCAGACGGGTTTCTTCTTCTGCGCCAGAGGCCAGTGGGTTGAAGAAACCAACGCGCTCGATGAAGCGACCGTTGCGTGCATTACGGCTGTCAGTCACAACAACCTGGTAGAACGGACGCTTTTTAGCGCCGTGACGTGCTAAACGAATAGTTACCATAACATCCTCTTGTGTGAATAAAACAACCGGGCCCCATCGAGGAACGGAGCCCGGGTGTCATATTAAAAGCCCGAAAATTTTACTCATTTTCGGGCAAAAAGCAATCTCAAAAGCGATTAACGCCCTGGAAAACCGGGAGGCATCATGCCTTTCATGCCGCGCATCATCTTCGCCATGCCGCCTTTCTTCATTTTCTTCATCATGCGCTGCATGTCGTCGAACTGTTTCAGAAGACGGTTAACGTCCTGCACCTGCATGCCGCAACCAGCTGCGATACGACGTTTACGGGAACCTTTGATGATGTCCGGGTTAGCCCGCTCTTTCAGCGTCATTGAGTTGATGATCGCCTCCATACGCACCAGCACCTTGTCATCCATCTGCGCTTTCACGTTGTCTGGGATCTGGCCCATGCCCGGCAGTTTGCCCATCAGGCTTGCCATGCCGCCCATGTTTTTCATCTGACGCAGCTGCTCAAGGAAGTCGGTCAGATCGAAACCGTCGCCTTTTTTCAGCTTGCTGGCCAGCTTCTCGGCCTGCGCGCGGTCAACCTTGCTCTCGATATCTTCGATCAGCGACAGCACGTCACCCATGCCGAGGATACGGGATGCGATACGGTCCGGGTGGAACGGCTCCAGCGCTTCAGTTTTCTCGCCCACGCCGAGGAATTTAATCGGCTTACCGGTGATGTGACGAATGGAGAGCGCCGCACCGCCGCGGGCGTCACCGTCCACTTTGGTCAGCACCACGCCGGTTAACGGTAGCGCTTCGTTAAACGCTTTCGCGGTATTCGCCGCATCCTGACCGGTCATGGCATCGACAACGAACAGGGTCTCTACCGGGTTGATAGAGGCATGCACCTGTTTGATCTCGTCCATCATCGCTTCGTCAACGTGCAGACGACCGGCGGTATCCACCAGCAGCACGTCGTAGAACTTCAGCTTCGCTTCTTTCAGCGCGGCGTTAACGATGTCGACAGGCTTCTGGGCAACGTCGGACGGGAAGAAATCCACGCCGACCTGCTCGGCCAGGGTTTCCAGTTGCTTGATCGCCGCCGGGCGATAGACGTCCGCTGAGACCACCAGCACTTTCTTCTTGTGCTTTTCACGCAGGAATTTACCCAGTTTACCGACGCTGGTAGTTTTACCCGCCCCCTGCAGGCCCGCCATCAGCACCACGGCCGGCGGCTGAGCGGCCAGGTTAAGCACCTGGTTCTCTTCGCCCATCGCCGAAACCAGTTCGTTACGAACGATTTTGACGAACTCCTGACCCGGGGTCAGGCTCTTGTTAACTTCATGACCAACCGCCTTCTCTTTTACGCGGTTGATAAAATCACGAACAACCGGCAACGCCACGTCTGCTTCCAGCAGCGCCATGCGCACTTCGCGCAGCGTTTCCTTGATGTTCTCTTCAGTAAGGCGTCCGCGGCCGCTGATGCTGCGCAGCGTGCGCGACAAACGATCGGTTAAATTATCAAACATTGTCTCTCGCCTGAGTAGAAACGTTGGGCCGCATTGAGCGACACATACACAGAATTTTGCCGGAGTATAACATGAAGGCGCCTTTGTTGTTATGCAACGGTTGGAGCAGGCGTCACGTAACGTTATACTGCTTCTCTTTCTTATTAAGACAACTGTCGATGCCTATATGCCTGTTTTCGCACTGATCGCCCTTGTTGCCTACTCTGTCAGCCTCGCGCTGATTATTCCCGGACTGCTGCAAAAAAACAGCGGCTGGCGGCGCATGGCTATTCTTTCGGCGGTCATTGCACTGATAAGCCACGCGTTTGCGCTGGAATCACGCATTATTCCCGGCGACGGCAGCGTGCAAAACCTGAGCGTCCTCAACGTCGGCTCGCTGGTCAGCCTGATGATCTGTACGGTAATGACCATCGTTGCGTCTAAAAATCGCGGCTGGCTGCTGCTGCCGATTGTCTATACCTTCGCGCTGATCAATCTGGCTCTCGCCACCTTTATGCCTAATGAATTCATTACGCATCTGGAGGCGACGCCGGGGATGCTGGTGCATATCGGCCTGTCGCTGTTTGCCTACGCGACGCTGATTATCGCCGCGCTTTACGCCATGCAGCTCGCCTGGATTGACTACCAACTGAAAAACAAAAGGCTGGCGTTCAACCATGAAATGCCGCCACTGATGGTCATTGAGCGTAAGATGTTCCACATCACGCAGATAGGCGTGGTGCTGCTGACGCTCACGCTCTGCACGGGCCTGTTTTACATGAAGAACCTGTTCAGCGTGGAGAATATCGATAAAGCAGTGCTCTCCATCATCGCGTGGTTTGTCTATATTGTCCTGTTGTGGGGCCATTACCATGAAGGCTGGCGCGGTCGTCGCGTCGTCTGGTTCAACGTCGCGGGTGCGGGCATTCTCACCCTTGCCTATTTTGGCAGCCGCTTCATACAGCAATTTGCTGGCTAAGTAACAAAAGGAGTTCCCCCTGGAACACATCTCTACCACCACGCTGATCGTTATCCTGATCGTCATGGTGGTCATCTCCGCCTATTTCTCCGGCTCGGAAACCGGCATGATGACCTTAAACCGTTACCGGTTGCGTCATCGTGCTAAACAGGGTAACCGTGCCGCCCGTCGCGTTGAAAAACTGCTCCGCAAACCGGATCGGCTGATAAGCCTGGTGCTTATCGGCAACAACCTTGTCAACATTCTGGCCTCAGCCCTCGGCACCATCGTTGGGATGCGTCTGTACGGCAACGCCGGGGTGGCGATTGCCACCGGCGTGCTGACGTTTGTGGTGCTGGTGTTTGCCGAAGTACTGCCAAAAACTATCGCCGCGCTTTACCCGGAAAAGGTGGCCTACCCGAGCAGCTTCCTGCTGGCGCCGCTGCAGATCCTGATGATGCCGCTGGTCTGGCTGCTGAACATGGTGACGCGTGTTTTGATGCGGATGGTGGGAATCAAAGCGGACGTCACTATCAGCAGCGCGCTCAGCAAAGAAGAGCTGCGCACCATTGTGAACGAATCCCGCTCGCAGATCTCCCGGCGCAATCAGGATATGCTCCTGTCGGTGCTGGATCTGGAAAAGGTGAGCGTGAACGACATCATGGTGCCGCGTAACGAAATCGTCGGTATCGACATCAACGACGACTGGAAAGCCATTGTCCGCCAGCTGACGCACTCCCCGCACGGGCGCATCGTGCTGTATCGCGACTCGCTGGATGACGCCATCAGCATGCTGCGCGTGCGCGAAGCCTACCGTCTGATGACCGAGAAAAATGAGTTCACCAAAGAGGTGATGCTGCGCGCCGCCGACGAGATTTACTACGTGCCGGAAGGAACCCCGCTCAGCACGCAGCTGGTGAAATTCCAGCGCAACAAGAAGAAGGTCGGCCTGGTGGTCAATGAGTACGGCGATATTCAGGGGCTGGTGACGGTCGAAGATATTCTGGAAGAGATTGTCGGGGACTTTACCACGTCAATGTCGCCTTCCCTCGCGGAAGAGGTTACCCCGCAAAACGACGGTTCGGTGCTGATTGACGGTAGCGCGAACATTCGGGAACTCAACAAAGCCTTTAACTGGCATTTGCCGGAAGATGAAGCTCGTACCATGAACGGGATGATTCTGGAAGCGCTGGAAGAGATCCCGGCGGCGGGCACGCGGGTGCGCATTGAGCAGTACGATATTGATATCCTGGACGTGCAGGACAATATGATTAAGCAGGTGAAGGTGCTGCCCGTCACGCCACTTCGGGAAAGTATTGCCGAATAAAACGTAGGCCGGGTAAGGCGAATGCCGCCACCCGGCACTACAGGTAGCAAATTACGCTTTCGCTTTCGCGACGGTCACCATCGCAGCGCGAATGGTACGGCCGTTCAGGGTGTAACCTTTCTGCATCACGCCCAGCACTTTACCGGCTTCAATCTCTTCAGATTCAACCATCGCGATGGCCTGGTGAACGTTTGGATCCAGCGGCACATCGGTATCCGCAATCACTTCCACGCCAAACTTACGCACCACGTCGAGCATGGATTTCAGCGTCAGTTCGATACCTTCGATCATCGCCGCGTTGTCCGGATTCGCTTTGTCAGCCACTTCCAGCGCGCGATCGAGGCTATCGATCACCGGCAGCAGTTCGTTGACGAATTTCTCCAGCGCAAATTTATGCGCTTTCTCAACGTCCTGCTCGGTACGACGACGCAGATTTTCCATTTCCGCCTTGATGCGCAGAACGGTGTCGCGTTCGCGATTCTGTGCTTCTACCAGTTGGGCTTCCAGATTCGCAATTTTTTCATCGCGCGGGTCCACCTGCTCAGCAGATGCGTCTGGCTCTACAGCCTCAACCTCATCGTGCTGTTCCGTGATAATTTCTTCAGGGGCTTGCCCCTCAGGCGTTTTCTGTTCTTTACTACTCATGAATTTCTCCGCGTTTTTCTGCATTCATCTCGCTAACTTCGCTTATTATGGGGATCAGTTTCCTGGATTCAAGGGAACAAGAGAGATTGTCATCATTCATCAGGCACAAGGACCTCCAGAAAATGAATAATCATTTCAGGTGTATTGGGATCGTCGGGCATCCGCGTCACCCTACCGCATTGACGACACATGAAATGTTGTATCGCTGGTTGTGTAGCAAAGGCTATGAAGTGATGGTCGAGCAGCAGATTGCGCAGGAACTGCAGCTGAAGAGCGTCAAAACCGGCACGCTGGCGGAAATTGGCCAACAGGCCGATCTCGCCGTGGTGGTGGGCGGCGACGGCAATATGCTCGGCGCGGCACGCACGCTGGCGCGTTATGACATCAAGGTCATCGGTATCAACCGCGGCAATCTCGGCTTTTTAACCGACCTCGACCCGGACAATGCGCAACAGCAGCTGGCCGACGTGCTGGAAGGTCACTATATCAGTGAAAAACGTTTCTTACTGGAAGCGCAGGTGTGCCAGCAGGACTGTCAGAAGCGCATCAGCACCGCGATTAACGAGGTGGTGCTTCACCCCGGTAAAGTGGCGCACATGATTGAGTTCGAAGTTTATATCGATGAAATCTTTGCCTTCTCCCAGCGTTCTGACGGACTGATTATCTCCACGCCAACCGGCTCAACCGCCTACTCGCTTTCTGCGGGCGGCCCTATCCTGACGCCCTCTCTTGATGCCATCACCCTGGTACCGATGTTCCCGCACACGCTCTCCGCCCGCCCGCTGGTGATTAACGGAGACAGCACGATACGTCTGCGCTTCTCGCACCGCCGTAACGACCTGGAGATCAGCTGCGACAGCCAGATCGCGCTGCCGATCCAGGAAGGTGAAGATGTTCTTATTCGCCGGTGTGATTACCACCTGAATTTGATTCACCCGAAAGATTACAGCTATTTCAACACATTAAGCTCGAAGCTTGGCTGGTCAAAAAAATTGTTCTGATTTTGCATCCAGGACTTTACTGTATAAAAAACCAGTTTATACTGTATGAAAACACAGTTATGGTTTTTCATACAGGAAAACAATTATGCTGGCACAACTGACCATCAGCAACTTTGCCATTGTTCGTGAGCTTGAGATCGATTTCCACAGCGGCATGACGGCGATCACCGGGGAAACCGGTGCGGGTAAATCCATTGCCATTGATGCCCTCGGCTTGTGCCTTGGCGGCCGTGCAGAGGGCGACATGGTGCGCATGGGCGCAAACCGTGCCGATCTGTGCGCGCGTTTCTCTCTGAAAGACACCCCTGCGGCCCAGCGCTGGCTGGAACAGAATCAGCTCGAAGATGGACGTGAGTGTTTACTTCGCCGCGTGATCAGCAGCGACGGACGCTCACGTGGCTTTATCAACGGCACGGCGGTCCCGCTCTCCCAGCTCCGCGAACTCGGCCAGCTGCTTATCCAGATCCACGGTCAGCATGCGCATCAGCAACTCGTCAAACCAGAACAGCAGAAAGCCCTGCTTGATGGCTATGCGGGTGAGTATGCGCTTACTCAACTCATGGCGGAGCACTACCGCCTGTGGCATCAGAGCTGCCGCGAGCTCGCTCAGCACCAGCAGCAAAGCCAGGAGCGCGCCGCACGTGCGGAGCTACTGGCGTATCAGCTAAAAGAGCTGAACGAATTCAACCCGCAGGCGGGTGAGTTTGAGCAAATCGACGAAGAGTACAAGCGCCTGGCCAACAGCGGCCACCTGCTCTCAACCAGCCAGAATGCCCTCAACATGCTGGCAGATGGCGAAGACGTGAATCTCCAAAGCCAGCTGTATAATGTCCGTCAACTGGTCACCGAGCTGGCCGGCATGGACAGCAAGCTTTCTGGCGTGCTGGATATGCTGGAAGAGGCCGCGATTCAAATCTCTGAAGCCAGTGACGAACTGCGTCATTACTGTGAGCGGCTGGACCTCGACCCGAACCGTCTGTTTGAGCTGGAGCAGCGCCTTTCCCGTCAGATCTCACTGGCGCGCAAGCACCATGTCACGCCGGAAGAACTGCCAGGCTACTATCAGTCTCTGCTGGAAGAACAGCAGCAGCTTGACGATCAGGCTGATTCGCAGGAAACCCTCTCTCTGGCCGTTAACCTGCATCATCAGCAGGCGCTGACCACGGCGAAAAAACTGCATGAGATCCGCCAGCATTACGCTCAGGAGCTCGGCCAGCACATCACCGATAGCATGCACACGCTGGCGATGCCGCACGGCTTCTTCACCATTGATGTCCGTTTTGAAGAGAACCACCTGACGGCAGAAGGAGCGGATCGCATCGAGTTCCGCGTCACTACCAACCCGGGGCAGCCGCTGCAGGCAATCTCCAAAGTGGCATCCGGCGGTGAACTGTCGCGTATTGCGCTGGCGATTCAGGTGATTACCGCGCGTAAAATGGAAACCCCGGCGCTGATTTTCGATGAAGTGGATGTCGGCATCAGCGGCCCAACGGCGGCGGTGGTAGGTAAACTGCTGCGCCAGCTAGGTGAGTCAACGCAGGTAATGTGTGTCACCCACCTGCCGCAGGTCGCGGGCTGCGGTCATCATCACTTCATCGTCAGTAAAGAAACCGACGGCGAAATGACCGAAACGCACATGAAGCCGCTGGATAAACGTGCGCGTCTGCAGGAGCTGGCACGTCTGCTCGGCGGCAGCGAAGTCACGCGTAATACCCTCGCGAACGCGAAAGAACTGCTGGCGGCATAAACTTTTTCGGGATCTCAGGGTCATACAGAACAACAAAAACGCCGCCAGACCGGTTTCAAAGTGGGGCAAGGTCTATTATCATCGGCATATTACATATGAGCCGCGTTCTGCTCGGGCCCGAAAAGGAATCAAATCACTATGCGTTGTAAAATGCTGACCGCTGCCGCAGCGGTTCTTCTGATGTTGACCGCAGGCTGTTCCACTCTGGAGAAAGTGGTTTACCGTCCTGACATCAACCAGGGGAACTACCTTACCCCTAACGATGTGTCCAAAATCCGTGTGGGGATGACACAACAGCAGGTCGCTTATACACTGGGAACCCCGATGATGACCGATCCATTCGGCACTAATACCTGGTTCTATGTATTCCGTCAGAAGCCGGGTCATGAAGATGCGACCCAGCAGACCCTGACGCTGACCTTCAGCAGCACCGGCGTGTTGACCAACATCGACAACAAGCCTGCCCTGACCAAATAATCAGAAGCCAGAAATGCAAAAAGGTGCTCATTGAGCACCTTTTTTGTATTTCTTTTATCCCCTCGCCCCTTTGGGGAGAGGGTCAGGTTGAGGGGAAAACACGCTACTTACTCGCTTTCTCCGCACGCTGGCGACGCAGCTCTTTCGGGTCGGCGATCAGCGGACGATAAATCTCCACCCGGTCTCCCTCTTTCAGCACGTCGCCAAGCTTCACCGGACGGCTGTATATCCCGACCTTATTCTTCGCCAGGTCGATATCGCTACGAAGCTCAAGGATACCGGACGCGAGGATAGCCGCTTCTACGGTTGCCCCCTCTTCCAGCGTCACGCGCTGCAGATACTGCTTATCCGGCAGCGCGTATACCACTTCAACAGCGATCTTATGCGACACTGTAAACCTCTTTGGCGCGGGTGGTGAACGCCTGAACCATATTCGACGCCAGCTCTTTAAAGATGCGGCCAAACGCCAGCTCAATCAGCTTATTGGTGAACTCAAAGTCCAGATGGAACTCAATGCGGCAGGCATCAGCGCTCAGAGGTGTGAACTTCCAGCCCCCCATCAGCGTTTTAAACGGGCCATCCACCAGATGCATCAAAATACTCTGATTGTTGGTCAGCGTATTGCGGGTGGTGAACGTCTTGCTGATCCCCGCTTTGGAGACATCCACCGCCGCAGTCATCTGCGTCGGGCCAGACTCCAGAACGCGGCTCCCGGTACATCCCGGAATAAACTCTGGATAAGACTGAACATCGTTCACTAACTGATACATTTGTTCCGCGCTGTAAGGCACAAGCGCAGTACGGCTAATCTGAGGCATAGCATTTTCCATGGTCACACAACGGACAAATAATAACATTTATCACCTGTTAAAAAAACGCTAAGGCTCATCTCGTGCTAAGATAGCGCGTTAGACCTCACAGGACGCAATGAGGTGACTTTTTGAAATCAGATTACCGACGGCTTTACGACACTTATGACGAAGAAAAAAGCACATAAACCAGGCTCGGCGACCATTGCGCTCAACAAGCGTGCTCGCCACGAGTATTTCATTGAAGAAGAATTCGAAGCTGGCCTTGCGTTGCAGGGCTGGGAAGTAAAATCGCTGCGCGCCGGGAAAGCCAACATCGGCGACAGCTACGTGATTCTTAAAGATGGCGAAGCCTTCCTGTTCGGCGCGAACTTTACGCCGCTGACCGTCGCCTCGTCACACTACGTATGTGACCCAACGCGCACCCGCAAGCTGCTGCTGAACAAGCGTGAGCTGGAATCCCTCTACGGACGCATCAACCGTGAAGGTTTCACCGTGGTCGCCCTGTCGCTGTACTGGAAAAACGCCTGGTGCAAAGTGAAAGTTGGCGTCGCGAAAGGTAAAAAACAGCACGATAAACGTACTGACCTGAAAGAGCGCGAGTGGCAGTTGGATAAAGCGCGCATCATGAAAAACGCAGGACGTTGATTCTGCACACTTATTGTACTATTCAATAAGTTAGCGTTCCGGGCTGGTATCCAGGAAGTGAAATCTGGTATACTCAGTTCAACACTATTGGGGCTGATTCTGGATTCGACGGGATTTGCGAAACCCAAGGTGCATGCCGAGGGGCGGTTTGCCTCGTTAAAAGCCGCAAAAAAATAGTCGCAAACGACGAAAACTACGCTTTAGCAGCTTAATAACCTGCTCTGAGCCCTCTCTCCCTAGCTTCCGCTCTTAAGACGGGGATCAAAGAGAGGTCAAACCCAAAAGAGATCGCGTGGAAGCCCTGCCTGGGGTTGAAGCGTTAAAACTAATCAGGCTAGTTCGTTAGTGGCGTGTCTGTCCGCAGCTGGCGTGCGAATGTAAAGACAAACTAAGCATGTAGTACCGAGGATGTAGAAATTTCGGACGCGGGTTCAACTCCCGCCAGCTCCACCAAAATTCTCCATCGGTGATTACCAGAGTCATCCGATGAAGTCCTAAGAGCCCGCACGGCGCAAGCCCTGCGGGCTTTTTTGTGGCTGCAATTTATCCCGCGAAGTTCGCAAAACATTCCGGCTACACTGGAACATTACGCCATCAAACATTGTTTCGCTCATGTTCAATAAGCCATTCCTTGCGCGAAATACCGCCGCCGTAACCCGTCATCTTTCCATCTTTGCCAATTATCCTGTGACAAGGGATCACAATCGCAATCCGGTTTGCACCATTAGCAGCAGCGACGGCGCGTACAGCATTGGGCTTATTCATCCTTAGCGAAATGGCCTGATAGTGCGAGGTCTGTCCATAGGGAACAGCACGCAACTCATGCCAGACGGATTGTTGAAAATCGCTGCCAGGGGCATCTACAGAGAGCTCAAACTGTCGGCGAGTTCCAGCAAAATACTCGCTGATTTCTTTTACTGCCTGCCGGGTATGGCTGTTTTCTCCGGTGACAATTCTGGCGTTAAATAAACGCTGGATATCGCGGAACTCTGTTTCTAACATCCGGCGATCGGTAAACTCCAGCAGACAGACTCCCCGCTCTGTCGCACAGACAAACATAGGCCCAAGCGTAGTGGTAAACCGATGAATGACAATCACCTCGGCTGCCTGAGTCGGCGCTGCGCCAGTAAGCCGCTTGTAGGTGTAACCAAACCCGCTCAGGGATTCATAGCCATTGTCCAGCGCAACGTCAGTAGCCGCTCGCCCGCTTTTCAGCTCCTGCAGGGCAACGTTCACCCGCTGCATTCGCTGGAAAGCCTGAAAAGTGATGCCGTGATGTTGCAGGAACCAACGCCTTACCCGCTCCGGACTGATCCCCTGCTGGCGAAGCTGCGCGTCAGCCACGCGGGATTTAATATCGCGCCTGACAAGCGCAAGCGCCTGTTCAACATATAATGGCGCGCTGTGCGCATTTTCAGCGGGTCTGCAGACTTTACAGGGACGAAACCCGGCCGCCAGGACAGATTTGGCATCTTTATAAAATTCGACATTTTCGCGCCTGGGCTTTCGCGCCCGGCATACCGAAATGCAGAATACGCCAGTGGTTTTGACGCCAACAAAAAATACGCCGGTATATTCTGAATCTCGTTCGAGTAATGCCTGATACCAGATATCACACAAATTCTTATCGGTTATTTTCATCGCTAAAAAGTCCTGCAAACGTCTGACGAGTTCGAATCGTATGCATTACATCACTCAGCCTTGACTGCATGACTGAATGAACAAAATTGCCCATTGAAATGCGGTTTACCCCGGCCAGCTTAAGCCTGTCGAACGACGGAAGATCGGGCATACACATGACGTTCAGGGGCAGACCCGTTGCCTCTGCAATGAGGCTGATGTCTTTCTCTGACGTCAGACAGGGAACAAAAAGGCCATCAGCACCTGCTGCTTTATAGCGCTGACCCCGTAATATCGTCTCCTGCAATGCGTCTTCATGCCCGAGCAGGTAGGCGTCAGTCCGGATGTTCAGAAACAGGCTACAGTTTTCTCTTCTCAGCGCATTGCTTACTGTTCCCAGATTACGGGAAAAATCAGAGACATCGTCAAGCTGACGCCCCCCATTAATGACTCTGCTGTCTTCAAGGTTGACGCCTGATACGCCTGTCTGAGCAAGGCGCCTGAGATTAGCGACTATCTCTTCGGCTGAATCACCATATCCGGCTTCCATGTCAACGCTCAATGGCAGGCTGTTGACAGCCCGGATACGGGTGACCACATAAAATAACTCATCAAACGGCATTCCCTGCCCGTCTTCATATCCCAGCGTGGACGCTATTGCTGCACTGGACGTTCCCAGTGCCTGGTAGCCTGCTTCTTGCGCTGCGACAGCGCTGGCGGCGTCCCAAACGTTGGCGATCAGCAGGGGCTCATGCTGGTTGTGGAGTTCTGCAAAATTCATATTCATCTCCTCTCAATAGATTGAAAATGAATCTAAGCATTCAGTAAGAACGTCACAACCGAAATTCAGACGACCATTTTTTTAGCAAGCGTAGTCTGGATTCGCAGAGCGGCCCGTTTGAAAGACCAGTCAGATCTGGTGTAAACCAGATGCGCTAACCTGCATTTTAAGCTTATTAATGAACCAGCGCCCAGCCGGGCCTGGAGGATGTTCTTCTAAATGCACGGCCTGCATGGCAAAGCCCGGTCCGACATCAGGCTGCATCTGCAAATTCAACGTGACCAGTTTACCCGTCGCAAGATCCTCCTCAACCACTGGCAGCGGCATATAGCCCCAACCAAGCCCGGCGCGCAGGAAGGCGTGCTTCGCGCCCATATCGGCCAAATGCCAGGTTTTTGACGACATCACGCCAAAGCTCCGGCCCACGGTAAGCGACGAGCGATCGGCCAGCACCAGCTGAACGTGTTCCGCTAAAAGCGAGCGGAGGATCGGCCCTGGCAGGTTAGCCAGCGGATGTTCAGGAGAGACAACGGCCACGGCTGGCACGCTGAGAAGAAATTCTGAGGTACATTCAGGCGGAATATGCGGCAGCGAGCCGATAATCGCCACCCGACAGTGGCCGTCCAGCAGAGGCTGGAGCACCGCCCCTAACGCTTCCACATACAAACGCAGCGGCGTGTCGGGAAAGATCTGATGAAACGCCTGCACCGCAGCGGTGAGCTGCGCAACGGGAAACATCACATCGACGGAGACCGCCAGTTCAGGCTCCAGGCCTTCGGCTAAGGTGCGCGCCTTAGCCTTAAAGGCGTCCATCCCGGCAGCGGCAAGGCGCGCCGCTTCCAGCATCGCGACGCCCGCCGCCGTCAGTTTCGGATAACGCCCTGAGCGATCGAATAATGGAAACCCGACCTGCGCCTCAAGATTGGCCAGCGTCGCGCTGACAACCGACTGCGCGCGCCGCAGTTTACGCCCGGCGGCCGAAAAACTTCCCTCATCAACGGCGGCAATAAATGTGCGCAGTTGATCAACAGACATACCGTCCAGCATGTATCGCTCCGGCAGATGGAATCCATCTAATTATATAGGCTATTCAGATAGGTCGAAGATTACTACTCTCTACGCATGTTCACTACTCTTCCTGAAGGAAATTACGCATGAAAACAACAACTGTAGGTATTATCGGCGCTGGTGCAATCGGGCAAGCCTTTGCGAAACAGCTGGTAAATGCGGGCATGAACGTTATTCTGAGCAACAGCCGCGGGCCGGAAAGCCTGTCTGATGTGGTTGAAGGATTGGGTCGTGGTGCTCGCGCCGGCACCGCTCAGCAGGCCGCTGAAGCCGACATCGTTTTTGTCAGCACTAACTGGGACAAAACCGAAGCCGCGTTAAGCGGAATTACCTGGAATGGACGCATCCTGATTGATGCCACGAACCCGGTACTTTTGCCAGGCTATAAGCTGGCAGAACTGGGGGGGAAAAACTCAAGCCAGGTTGTGACCCAGTGGGCGCCGGGAGCACGCGTCGTCAAAGC
Organism: Enterobacter sp. ECC_219_Taxon_10; assembly: GCF_058354905.1. Classification (NCBI taxonomy): domain Bacteria; kingdom Pseudomonadati; phylum Pseudomonadota; class Gammaproteobacteria; order Enterobacterales; family Enterobacteriaceae; genus Enterobacter; species Enterobacter sp. ECC_219_Taxon_10. Next base: position 3,733,959 of record NZ_CM178005.1, read on the forward strand.
CTTCAATACCCTTCTTGCAGGGGTGCTGGCTCAGGATCCGGCGCAAGCGGGTGGCCGTCGTGTCGTCTTTATCTCCGGAGACGATGCAGATGCGAAGGCGGAAGTGAAAGCGTTAGCCGGGCAGCTGGGCTTCGCAAGCATTGATTTAGGCAGTCTTGAGATCGGCGGGACGCTACAACAATTCCCTGGTGGGCCTCTTCCGGCGATTAATCTGGTGCAACTGGCATAGCAAAAGGCAACGATAACGATGACTCAGCGAACTTCCGCAGAGACGTTTGAAGAATACCTTCCCGGCAAGCTGCTCAGGGAGCATCGGGCGCAATCTTCCCGGGATGTATTCGTTCAAATTCTGGCCCGCAGACAAGTCCAGGAAAACGTCATTATTCCGGCGGTTCCGGAGCCCTTTATCGTCTGGATCCTCTCTGGTCAAGCCGTTGTTGAGGAGCGCTCCCCCGGTGAGGCGTGGTTAGCAAACCGCGTTACCGCAGGCGATTTCTTTCTCACAACGGCGGCCTCTCCCACTGAAATGCGGTGGCAAGCCGAGCCAAATATACCGTTCGTCGTCATGCACGTGTATATCGGCGTGGCCATGATGCAGGAGTGTGAACTGCGGGAAGTCTCCGGCGCGCGCGACGAAACGCTATCCGCCCTGCTGGAACAGATACGCCAGGAGCTGTATCTGCATACTCCCCCAAGCGGCCCCTTTATCCAGGGAATTGCCCAGGCGCTGGCGGTACACCTGGTTCGCACCTACGGCACGCGTACGAAACGACACCGTGGGGGGCTACAGGCATTTAAACTGCACCGGGTCTTCACGGCAATGCGAGAAGGGTTGGCCCAGCCGTTTGACCTGGCACGGCTGGCTAAGCTTACCGATCTCAGCGAATACCATTTCAGCCGCGCCTTCAAACAGTCGACCGGGCTTTCGCCTTCCCACTATTTTATCCGGCTACGCATGGAGGAAGCGCGCCGCATGCTGTCGGAAACCAATGATTCTATTATCAATATTGCTTTGAACGTGGGATACACCAGCCCCAGCCACTTTGCTGCCGTCTTCCTCAGGCATAACGGCGTAACGCCCTCGCACTATCGCAGCGATATCGTTCGCAGCAAAAGTCCGACAGTTTGAGCAAAAGCCCGCGCGAAGCCACCGCCTGAAACATCCATTATTGACCCGTACTTCAGACGTTCTTTCTGAAGCGTTGAAATTAACTCTCACGAGGATCAGTTATGGAACTTAAAGATAAAGTCGCTCTCATCACCGGTGCTTCAAGCGGGATTGGTGCCGCCACGGCAAAAAAATTAGCGGCACAGGGCGTCAGGGTCGGTCTCGCCGCCCGCCGCCTGGATCGCCTGCAGGCGCTGGTCTCTGAAATTGAGGCTGCCGGCGGTGAAGCCATTGCGCTGGTTATGGACGTCACTGACCCGGCCTCGGTTAATGAAGGGGTCGCGACACTGCACAAACGCTATGGCCACATTGATATCGCCTTCAATAACGCCGGGCTGATGCCGCTCTCTGATATTGCCAGCCTCAAAGTCGATGAATGGCACCGAATGGTAGACGTGAACGTAAAAGGCCTGTTTAACACCGTAGCGGCCGTACTGCCGATTATGCAGTCGCAGCGGTCTGGTCACATCATCAATACCTCGTCGATCGCCGGGCGCAAAACGTTCCCCGGGCTTGGGGTGTACTGTGCGACGAAGCACGCCGTTGCCGCCTTCTCGGATATTTTGCGTATGGAGCTGGCGCCGCAGTTCAACATTCGCGTCACATCGCTCCAGCCGGGTGCCGTAGAAAGTGAATTATTCGAGCATATCAGTGACGACAATTATCGCGCGCAGATGGAACAGCTGAAGGAGAAGATGACGTTCCTGAAAGCCGATGATATCGCCGACTCGATTGTTTACGTGCTGCAGGCACCGGAACATGTGGACGTGGCAGAGCTGTTTATTATGCCGACCGAGCAGCCGTGGTAAGAAAGTAAAGCGGGTCAGGCAACGGCCTGACCCGCAAATTTTCATCCGCGACGTTAGTTCGCAGATGCCGTCGGTCTGATCGTGATTTCTGTTGTATCGACACTCTCAGGCGCCTCGATGATGTGGCGCACGGCGCGGGCGATATCAGCAGGTTTAAGGGCAATGGCACGGTACGCGTCCATCGCCGCCATGGTTTCCGGGTGCGTAATGGTCGAGGCCAGCTCGCTTTCCACCACCCCAGGGTTAACGCAGGTCACGCGGATGTTAGAACTTTCCTGACGTAAACCATCCGAAATCGCCCGTACGGCAAATTTGGTCGCACAGTACACGGCTGCCGTGGGCACAACGGACAAGGCACCAATCGAGCCAATATTAATGATTTGTCCCGAGCCCTGGGCTTCCATAATCGGCAGAACTGCGCCTATCCCCCACAGCACGCCCTTGATATTCACGTCAATGGTGCGCTCCCACTCATCCTGCTTGCCTGCCGAAAGCGGAGAAAGAGGCATGATGCCCGCGTTATTAATCAGCACGTCAATGCGGCCCCACTTTTCACGCGCTGCCTGCACGAAGTCAGCCATTGACTGGCGGCTGGTAACGTCTAAGACTGCGGCCTCTGCTTCCCCTCCTGCACTGCGGATTTCAGCAGCCAGGGCGGTAATGCGATCCAGCCTGCGAGCGCCCAGGAAAACCTTCGCGCCTGCCTTGCCCAGCTCTCTGGCAATACCTTCTCCGATACCGCTTGAGGCACCGGTAATTAAGATGACTTTGTTCATGTTTTGCTCCTTCAGTTGAGTTCAAGGTGATAATAGATACTCATCATTGTTTCTTGTATCCTGCCCTTACTGGACTCACTGGTTAGCAATGTTAAACAATGAAAATCGATCTCAATCTGTTACCCGTTTTTCTGGCGGTCGCCGAGGAGCGCAGCTTCAGCGCTGCCGCCGTGCGGCTGGGCATAACCCGCTCCGCTGTCAGTCAGGGGATTAGACGTCTTGAAGATGGTTTTCAAACCCTGCTGGTGATGCGCACCACGCGCTCGGTAAGCCTCACTGAAGCAGGTGAACAGCTGCGTAAATCGCTGCAGGGCCCCGTCGCCAATATTGAAGCGGCCTTTGAAGACGTGGCGTCGGACAGCACACCCCGCGGCCAGCTCAGAATCGCGGTCACCTCAATTGCGGAAGCGTTTCTCTCTGGCCCGCTGCTCGCGTCGTTTGCGGCTGCGCATCCTGCGGTATCACTTGATATCTTCGTGTCGGATGAGGAGTTCGATATCGTGGCGGCGGGCTATGACGCCGGGGTAAGGCTGGGTGAAGTTATTGAAAAAGACATGATCGCCGTTCCCCTTACGGGCCAGCAGCGTGAGAGGGTGGTGGCTTCCCCGTCCTATCTGGCGGCTCACGGCGTACCTGAGCACCCCCGCGAGCTGGTTACTCACCGGTGTATCGGCTGGCGCCCTGCACCGGACGTTGCCCCCTATCGCTGGGAATTTGTGGAGGCGGGCGTTCCCTTCGATGTAGCGATTGAACCGCAGATCACCACAAACGATCTGCGCCTCATGCTCAGCCTGGCACTGGCCGGCGGCGGCATAACCCTAGCCACAGAGGATACATTCATACCGTATATTGAATCGGGGCAGCTTGTTGCCCTCCTGGATACGTTTCTTCCCTCTTTTCCAGGCTTTTATCTCTATTTCCCCCAGCGTCACAATATGGCGCCCAAGCTAAGAGCCCTGATCGAGCACGTCCGCCAGTGGCGACAGCCAGCCGCAACGCAAACTGTTCATCGCTAACAGGGCGCAGACCCTGTCATGCAGATTTTCCTTACCCTGCCGCCGCCCTTTGAGAAACATCAACGATACCGCCTTCCTCCCATGGAAAAGTAAAAACGGACACAAGATACTTTGATCTCATTACAGTTTTTTCCTAAAGCCACCCCGCTTCGTCTGTGCCATGCTGAATCACGCTCATAACCGATAACGTTAAATGAGGATATTATGAAAAAAACAATTATCGCATTATCTGCCGTTCTGCTGGCTTCCCCAGTTTTTGCTGCGACCACACATGCAACTGACGATACCGTCGCTGCGGCGAACGCAAACGCCAACGAAGCGAAGCAAAAACTGCACGAAGAGCAGAACAAAGGTGAAGAGCTGAAGCTGAAACAGCAGCATGCTGCGGAAGGTAAGAGCGAAAGCTTTGGCAGCAAAGTCAGCGAAGATTCCCAGAAAGCCTGGCATAAAACCAAAGAAGGCACCGAGAAAGGGTGGGATGCCACTAAAGAAGGCGCTGAGAAAGGCTGGAATAAAACCAAAGAAGGTGCCAGCGAGCTGGAAAAGAAAGTCACTGAATAACCGACACACTCACCTCAGGGCCGCGTTATCGGCCCTTTTTATTGCTTCGAACAGAGAGTATTAATGCAAACGTCCGACTGCCCATCCCCGTGGCCATATTTTTTCGACATCCATATCAGGCAAATGAATGAACCGCATTGAAAATAAAGCAGGTTATTATATTTCCGCTCGCAGTAGCAGAATCCCCACAACATATAAGAATATATTTTAAATTCTAATTAATATAATATATCCTACATCAAAAATGTTACCCTAACTTAAACACAAATTAAGCAGATTTAAATAATAACATTTTTAATTACATTCAAAAACGTCACTACCAATTATTTAATTACATCTAGAGCACAAATAAAATACGCAATTTAAAAATAAAAAAATCAATAAAAACAAGCCAATAAGAAAATAAATACATAATCCCCATCAATAAATTAATGCCCTCTTTACGACTTACCCCTTTATTTACGAAAGCTTAATTTGCACATTCACCGTTTTCTGGCTATATCATTTTTATATCCTCAAAACCAATTCCTCTATTAATTACAGGGTTTTATAAGGCAAAAATACGCATAGCAAACATTCTGTCTGATAAGTAATTACATTCGCTCTGATGTTGCCACTCTGAATCCTGGCGGGCATCGTTCGCTCTAAAAAAGACGGTGAGTGCTGTTTAATAAACAGTAACTCCGCCGGGGGCGCCCTTTACCTTCTCCAGAGATGGCTCGTCTTGCTCGTCGTTCACGATAACTCTGCTGGAGTAATACCTAAATGAGCCAAATCTCTGTTATATCAAAACTCACTGGCGTGGAAACGACTACGGAAGGCACACAGGTTACGCTGAGCCATTCCTCTATCGTTGAGCTTCATGTAGAGCGAGCCGATGTCTCCCACTTCGCGCGAAGTGGTAACGATCTGGTGGTGACCCTGCACTCAGGGGAAGTGATCACCCTTAAAAACTTCTACGTCACCGACGCGCAAGGCGTGAGCCAGCTGGTGCTCCAGGAGAGTGACGGTGCGCTATGGTGGATTGAAGATCCAACCGGAGCCGCTACGTACGAATCCATCGCCTCTACGGACGCGTTGCTGGCCGCATCCGGAAGCGATGCCGGTGGAGCCGCCATCTGGCCATGGGCACTGGGCGGCATTGTTGCAGCTGGCGGTATCGCAGCGGCGGCAAGCACCGGCGGTGGCGGAGGGGGAGACGACGACGATGGAGGTAACAGCAGCCCTACCCCCGGCTCGCCGGTCGATCCAACCAACCCGGATACAACACCGCCGAACGCGCCATCCAGCCTTCAGTTCTCGTCGGACGGTAAAAGCGTCACCGGTACCGCCGAGCCCGGCAGTACTATCACGCTGAAAGACGCGAACGGCAACGTCATTGGCACCGGGCAAACCGGCAGTGACGGCAACTTTACCGTGTCTCTCGGCAATCCGCTGACCAACGGCGAACAGGTGACCGCCACCGCGACGGATGCGGCCGGGAATACCAGCCAGGGCACAACGATTACGGCGCCGGATCTCACCGCACCCGATGCCCCGACCATCGGCAGCGTGACGGACGATGTTGATCCTCAAACGGGGTCGGTCACAAACGGCGGCAGCACCAACGATCCACGCCCGCAGCTCAGCGGCACAGCGGAGGCGGGCTCCACCGTGACCATCTATGACGGCGGAGTCGCGATTGGTACGGCGCTCGTCGCCAGCAACGGCACCTGGACATTTACCCCGTCAGCTGACCTGACTGAAAGCACCCACCAGATTACCGTGCGGGCAACCGACGCCGCCGGCAACCTCGGACCGGCCTCACCGGTATTTACCCTCACCGTTGATTTTACCCCGCCGACCACGCCAACCGCGATTGTGCTGACCGACGACACGGGTGCGATCAGAGGAACCATAACCGCTGGCACGCCTACCGACGCTTCAAAGCCGATCCTGGCGGGAACGGGCGAGCCCGGTGGAACAATCACTATCTACGATAACGGTGTGGCGATTGGAACCACGACGGTACTGCCGAACGGCACCTGGAGCGTCACGCCGAGCGGCCCGCTCCCGGACGGGACGCACTCGATAACCGTCGTTGAAACCGATGCAGCCGGAAACCAGAGTGCGGCCTCGGAGCCTATCATCTTCACCGTGGACACCACGCCGCCGCTGGCCCCCGGTGACCTCGTCGTTTCGAATGATGGCGGCACCATCACCGGCACCGCGGAACCTGGCAGCACGGTAACCATCCGTGAAGGCGACGCTATCCTTGGCACCCCGGTGGCCGACAGCGAGGGCAACTTTAGCCTGACGCTGACCCCGCCTAAGCTCAACGGCGAAATCCTGACCGCAGACGCCACCGACGCTGCGGGCAACACGGGGCCAGCAACCTCCGCAGCGGCGCCGGATATCACCCCACCGCAGGCGCCGGTTATCGTGTCGGTGATTGACGACGTACTGAACACAACCGGACCCGTGGAGCAGAATGGGCTGACCAACGACCGGGCGCCGACCCTGAACGGCACGGGCGAACCCGGTTCGACCATCACGATTTTCAACGGCAGCGATATCATCGGCACGGTGGCCGTCCCCTCATCCGGCCTGTGGAGCTTTACGCCGCCCTCACCGCTGGCCGATGGTACGTACGTGCTGACGGCAACGGCGACGGATGCCGCCGGTAACCCGAGCGGACAATCGAACGCGTGGACCATTATCGTCGACGGGACTGCGCCAGCCGCCCCGGTCATTACGCAGGTGGTTGACGATGTTCCCGAACGTACCGGCTCGCTCGACCTCAATGAGACCACCAACGATTCAACCCCGACGCTCAGCGGTACCGCCGCAGCAAATGCCACGGTGACCATTCGCGTGGACGGGGTTGATATTGGTACGACCGTCGCCGATGGCCTCGGCGCGTGGAACTTTACTCCGGACATCCCCATCGCCGAGGGTCCCCATACCCTGACCGCCGTCGCGACCGACGCGGCAGGCAACATTAGCGACGTTTCCAACAGCTGGGGCATCACCATTGACAGCGTGGCCCCGGATGCGCCGGTCATTACCCAGGTAGTGGATGATGTGCCAGAGCGCCTCGGCGCGCTCAATCCTGGCGACAGCACCAACGACACCACGCCGACCATCAACGGCACCGCTGAGCCGGGCTCAACCGTCACCATTCGCCAGGACGGCGTCGATCTCATCACGGTCCCGGTCGACAGCAATGGCACGTGGTCCTTTACCCCCGCCACGCCGCTTGGCAACGGCACGTATACCTTTACCGCCGTCACCACCGACGGAGCGGGTAATACCAGCCCGGCGTCAGGCGGCTTTACCCTGACCGTCGATACCACGCCGCCAGCGGCGGCTACTATCGCCACCGTTACCGATGACGTCGGCGGTGTTAACGGGCCGCTCACCAGCGGCGACACCACCGACGACACCCAGCCGCAGCTGCAGGGCACCGCGCCGGCAGATACGGTAATCACCGTCTATGACGGCACCACCCTGCTCGGCACCGCGACCCTCGACGGCAGCGGCGGCTGGAGCTTTACCCCCGTTATCCCGCTTACCGACGGCCCGCACACGCTGACGGTGCATGCCACGGATGCCGCGGGCAATACCACCATCTCAACGCCGTTTGAACTGACGGTGGATACCGTCGCGCCTGCCACGCCGGATATCCCGGCAATCACCGTCAATCCTGACGGCACAGAAACGCCGCTGAACCCGGGAGAAACCACCCGCGACACCACGCCGACCCTGAGCGGTTCCGGCAATCCGGGCGATACCGTGACGATCTACAACGGTGGCGTCAAGCTTGATGACGTGCTCGTGGACGGCAACGGCAACTGGACCTGGACGCCAGCCACCCCGCTGCCTAACGGCACCTATGACATTACCCTGACCGTCACCAACATGGACGGCACGGGCAACGAAAGCGCCCCGTCCCAGCCGGTCACCATCACCATTGACACCGATGCGCCAGTCGCACCTGCAGCACCGGTGATTACCGACAGCGTCAGCCAGATAACCGGCCCCGTTCCCGATGGTGGAACCACCAACGATCCGCGCCCGGTCCTCAGCGGCACCGGTACGGCGAACGATGTTATTAACATTACTGACACCGTCAACGGCACTCCGACCGTCGTGGGCACCGTCACGGTAGACAGCAACGGCAACTGGAGCTGGCGTCCTGACAGTAATATTGGGGAAGGTACCCACGTCTACACCGCCACCGCCACCGATGAGGCGGGCAACGTCTCTGACGCTTCGCCGGCGATTACGATTACCGTGGATACCGTAGCACCGGATGTCCCGGTATTTGACGCCGTCGGGGGCCAGCCGAATGGAGGCTTAATCACCGATGCGACGCCAACCGTCGGAGGAACCGGCACGACTGGCGACACGGTCATCGTCTACAACAATGGCGTTGAGTTGGGCCGTGTCGATGTCGTTAACGGAGAATGGAGCTTTGTGCTGCCAACACAAGCGGATGGCCTGCTGAACATCACCGTTGCGGGCGTAGACGCGGCGGGTAACGTCAGCGCGCCGAGCCCGGTCATTAGCGTCACGCTCGATACCGTTGCGCCTGAGATCCCCGTCATTAGCGCCGTCGATAACAGCCTGCTGTCCAACAACGTGCTTTATACGAACGACGGCACGCCGACCCTTACCGGCACCGGTGAACCAGGCGCTACCGTTATCGTCTCCGTAGACGGCGCGCCATCTGCCGTGCCGGTCACCGTGCAGCCGGATGGCACCTGGAGCTGGACTGCAGACGCGACGCTGGCGGATGATACATACGTCTTCACTGTCGCTTCCAGCGATCCGGCGGGTAACCTCTCAGGCAGTTCAGCGCCGCTGAGCGTGACGGTCGATACCGTCGCTCCGGCCAATCCGGGCAACATGAGTCTGCCTGAGACAGGCACACCGCTGACCGGTACCGGCGAAGAGGGAAGTACCATTACCGTTAAGGACAGCGGTGGCACGATCATTGGTACCGGAGTTGTCGGCAGCGACGGCAGCTTCTCCATTGCGCTGAGCCCGGCGCAGCTGGATCCAACCACGCTGACCGTGACCGCCACGGACGCCGCAGGCAATCCAAGCGCCGATGTGCCTTTTATCGTCACCGACTCGCCGCTTGAGCTGCCGCAGGTGCCCGTCATCACGGCAATCGTCGATGACGCGGACCCGGTCACCGGCGATGTGAAAGGCAAAACCACCAACGACACCACGCCAACGCTTACCGGTACGGCCGAAGCGGGCAGCGTGATTACTATCTATCAGGACGGTAGCACGACGCCATTGACAACGGTGACCGCCGACGGCAGCGGCAACTGGAGCTATACGCCAGCCGCGCTTGGTGAAGGGCTGCATACCTTCGAGGTGACCGCGACCCTCAACGGTGCCACCAGCGGCCGCTCTCCGGCGGCCAGCGTGACCATCGATCTTACCGCCCCGGGTACACCAACCATTGGCTCGGTCATTGACGACGTGGGTCCTGTCACCGGTCCGCTGACCAGCGGCCAGACCACCAACGACAGCCAGCCGACCCTCACCGGCACCGGCGCGGTGGGTGATACCATCTCCATCTACAACAACGGCGTGCTGCTGGACAGCGTGGTGGTCGGTAATACCGGCACCTGGAGCTACACCACGCCCGCTCTGCCAGAAGGCAGTAATGTTCTGACCATCCGCGAGACCGATCCGGCGGGAAATCAGAGCGGTCCTTCGGCGGACTTCACCCTCGTGGTGGATACCCTTTCCACTACGCCGGTCATCACCAGCGTAACGGATAATGTGGGCAATACCGCCACCCCGGTAGCCAGCGGCAGCGAAACGAACGACGCCACGCCAACTCTTACAGGGACCGCGGACGCGAACAGCGTGGTGACCATTTTCGATGGCGCTACCCAGATTGGCGTGGTTACGGCGGATGGCACCGGCGCGTGGAGCTTTACGCCAGAGACCGCACTCATCGAAGGCTCGCACAGCTTCACCGTCCTGGCGACCGACCCGCAGGGCAACGTCAGCGAAGTCTCAGCCCCATGGAGCGTGGTGGTTGACCTCACGGCACCAACGGTTCCAACGCTGGATACGGTGAGTGATAACGTCCCTGGCGGCGTCACGGGCAACCTCACCAGCGGGCAGGCAACCAACGACAACACCCCAACGATTAGCGGCACCGGACAGGCAGGCAGCACTATCCACATCCTGAATAACGGTACGCAGATTGGTACGGCGACCGTCGACGGAACCGGTAACTGGTCCTTCACCCCCACCACGCCGCTGGACGACGGCAGCTACTCCCTGCGCGCGTACGCAACGGATGCCGCGGGCAACGCCTCGGCTAACTCGTCGGTCTTCGCCTTCACCGTCGATACCGCAGGCCCCGGCGTGCCGCTGGTAACCAGCGTGATTGACGATGTCGCACCGACCACGGGGACGCTCACGTCGGGTAACAGCACCAACGACGCGCGTCCGACCTTCAACGGCACGGCCGACGTAGGTTCTACAGTGCACGTGATTGTTGATGGCAACGAAATTGGCACCGCCGTGGTCAACGCCCAGGGCAACTGGACCTTCACACCGGGTACCGATCTGCCCGACGGACCGCATGCCATCACCTTCAATGCCACCGACGCGGCGGGCAACGCGGGTACGGCAACGGCACCGTTTAACCTGACGGTGGATACGGGCGTGCCGTCTGCGCCGGTCATTTCAGCCGCGGCAGATAACGTGGGCAGTATTCAAACCCCGCTTACTTCCGGGCAGAGCACCGACGACACCACGCCAACGCTGAGCGGCACCGCGACGGCCAACGCCACGGTCACTGTCTATGAAAACGGTCAGCCAGTCGGCACCGCACTGGCAGACGGTACCGGCGCATGGAGCTTTACGCCGTCCGCACCGCTGGCCGCTGGTAGCCACACCTGGACCGCCACGGTGACCGATGCCGCCGGGAACGTCAGCCCCGCCTCGCCGGGCTTTACGCTGGTTGTCGATACCACGGCACCCACCGCGCCGGTTATCAGCCAGGCGATAGACGATGTGGGGACCATTACCGGTCCAATCACATCCGGGCAGACGACCGACGACACCGTACCGCGGCTGGTTGGCACCAGCGAACCGTTTGCCACCGTGAATATCTATGAGGGAACCACGCTGGTCGGAACGGGCATCGCAGACGGCAGCGGCAGCTGGAGTATCTTACTCAATACCACGCTGACAGAGGGTGCGCACAGCTTCACCGCGCAGGCCACGGATGCCGCAGGCAACACCAGCGCGTCGTCAGCCAGCTTCAGCCTGACGATTGATACCACGCCGCCAGCGCTGCCGGTGCTCACCAGCATCCTCGATGATGTCGGCAATGCGGCAACGCCGATAGCAGACGGTGGAACAACCAACGACGCGCAGCCAACCCTCAGCGGTACGGCAGAAGCGGGTTCTACGGTGAAAATTTTCGATAACGGCGTGCAGATTGGCAGCGTAACGGCCACCGGCGGGGCATGGAGCTTTACGCCTTCCCCGGCGCTGGGCAACGGCTCGCACAATTTGACCTTTACCACCACCGATGCCGCAGGCAACGCCAGCGCGCCAACCGCCGGGTATACCATTAACGTTGATACCCTTGCTCCGACCGCGCCGGTCATTAGCTCGGTAGTTGATGATGTGGGCAGCGTCATCGGACCGGTAACCGGCACCACTCCGACCAACGATACGCGCCCAACGCTGAGCGGGACCGCCGAAGCGAACGCGACGGTACGGATCTACGATGGCATCACGCTGGTGGGCACCGTCACCGCCGATGCCAACGGCAACTGGACGCTGCCAGAAACCACCACGCTGACGCAAGGCACCCATAACTTCACCGCCACGGCCACCGATGCCGCAGGCAATACCAGCCCGGCATCGGCCGTGACGACGGTGATCGTCGATCTTACCGCCCCAACGGCCCCGACAGGGACCTTTAACGCCGACGGTAGCGTATTAACCGGGAATGCTGAAGCAGGCAGTACCGTCACGATCCGTCTCCCGGACGGTTCAACGGTAACGACCACAGCGGGCAGCAACGGCACCTACAGCTACACCTTCGTTAACAAGCAGACAGAAGGCCAGACGCTGCAAATCACCGCCACCGACGCGGCGGGCAACGTCTCGCAGCCCGGCTCGGCGCTCGCGCCGGTGGTGCCACTCTCTGCCAGCAATAACGTCGAAGAGCTGGAGCTCAGCACCACGGCCACCGTAACCAACAGCCAGTACAGCGACTACGGCTTCCTGCTGGTTGGTGCCGTGGGCAACGTCCTGACGCTGCTCGGTAATGACTCCGCTCAGGTGAACTTCACCGTGGGCAGCGGCGGCAGCGCGGACATCGTCGTGAACGCCAACGCCACGGGGGCCGTGCTCTCTCTGCTCAACACCCTTGAGCTGGTGGTACAGCGCTTTGACACCGTTAACAACACCTGGACTACCGTAGTCGATACCGGACAGCCGCAGTTTGCCGACCTGCTGACCCTGGGGGCCACAGGCGTTTCGCTGAACCTGACCGGGCTGGCGGACGGCAACTACCGCGTGCTGAGCTATAACACCAACCTGCTGGCAACCGGCTCCTACACCAGCCTCGACGTGGCGGTGAAAGAGACCGGGCCGGGCACCGTTACGGGCGACACCAGCCTCGGCGGTAACGTGATCACCGACGTTGACCCAACCGCAGGCAGCGACAACGCTCCGGCAGGGGCAACGGTCACGGCCGTCACTAACGCCCAGGGTGTCACCACCAGTGTCACTGCCGACGGCACGGTGATCCAGGGTCAGTACGGTACGCTGACCATTAACCGCGACGGCAGTTACACCTACGATCTGACCAACACCAGCGCATCGGTGATTGGCCGGACGGAGAGCTTCAGCTACACCATCACCCATAACGGCGTCAGCGCGTCGGCGAATCTGGTGCTATCGCTGGGCAGCGGTACCGCCACCAGCGGTATTGTCGCGGTTGACGATACGAACTCGCTGACCTTCGATACCACCGTCAACGCGATTGACAACGGTACGTCGTCCCAGGGCGGCTTTACCCTGGTGGGGATCAATCTCGGCAACACGCTGGGGCTGAACCTGCTGGACGATATGACCAACCCCATCATCTATAACGTGGAGGAAGGCACTACCCGCACCATGACCATCCAGGCTTCCGTTGGCGGCGTGGCCCTGGCATCGGTGTTCGACCTGTACATCTACAAGTTCAACAACGCGACGCAGACCTTCGAGCAGATGCGCATTGAACCAGGCTGGCTGCGCGCGCCGCTACTGGGCGGCACCTCGCCTCAGCTGACGCTGCAGCTGCCGGCCGGTGAGTACCTGTTCCTGCTGAATACGGCTGCGGGGATCACCGCCCTGACGGCCTACACGCTGGACGTGCTGCAGGATCATGTCTACAGCGTGGCGAGCGTCAGCGCGAGCACTACCGGGGACGTTCTGTCGGATGATATTGCGCCAGTCGGCACGCTGGTGACGGAGGTTAACGGCGTAGCGGTGAACAGCAGCGGTCTGACGAACATTACCGGCGAGTACGGTACGCTGAGCATCAACGCGGCCGGGGAGTACACCTACACCCTGAATAGCGGCGTCGGCGTTGACCACATCAGCACCCCGGATACCTTCGTCTACACCATTACCGCGCCGGACGGCACGAAAGACACGGCTTCGCTCAACATCACCCCAACCGCGCAGCCGATGGATGCGGTGAATGATGTTAGCACCGCGATGGACGTGACGTCGGTACACCACACCGCCGCGTACTCGGATACAACCGTCGGGTCGGCGAGCTGGAACGCCGCGCTGCTCGCTTCAACCCAGGGTTCCGGATCCGGCACCTTCGTGGTGGATGCCAATACTGCGCTGCACAACGTGGTGCTGTCGTTTAACGTCGCCTCGTTGCTGACGCTGACAGGGTTGACGGTTGACTGGACGCTGACCAACGGCGCCACCACCGTCAGAACCGGCTCGTTCAACGGCGGGCTGCTGCTGGGCGGCACGGCAACGGTCAACCTGACGGGTCTCGACCTGGAGGCGGGGACCTACACCCTGAGCTATACCGGCAGAATGGGGCCGCTGGGAGTAGGAAATATCACCATCACCCCAAGCGTCACCGGCACCAGCTACTCGCTGTCGCAGTTCGACGCCACGGGCCCCCACACCGTTGACGGCAACATTTTCGACGGCACCGGTTCCGCAGGGACGATGGACCAGCTGCACTCGGTGGATACCCGCGTGAGCATTACCGGCTACGACGGCGTTACCACTACGCTGGATCCCTACACCGGCACCACGCTGTCGAGCATCACGGGTCACTACGGCACGCTGGCGATTGCCGCAGACGGCAGTTACACCTATACGCTCAACCCGGGGATATCGCTCTCTACCATTACCACGAAGGAGGTCTTTAACTACACCCTGACCGATGCCAACGGCACCACGGACACCGCGTCGCTGACCATCGATATGGCGCCGAAATTTATCAGTTCGGAGCATAACGATGTGATTAGCGGTACGGCCTACGGCGACACGCTGATTTATCAGGTGCTGAACAGCACGGCGGGCAACGCGACGGGGGGCAACATCACCAGCGCCGGCGGCGACCACTGGACGAACTTCTCCCTGGCACAGGGAGACAAGATCGACATTGGCGACCTGCTGGTGGGCTGGGACGGTAATACCGCCTCGCTGGGGAGTTATATCAATGTCACGCAAAGCGGTAGCAACACTGTGATCTCCATCGACCGTGACGGCGCAGGGAGCACCTACACTAATACTGCACTCGTTACGCTTGATAACGTGCAGACCACGTATGAAGAGCTTGTGAACCAGCAACACATCATTACCTGATAGCACCTGCACGAGATGACCCGGGCGCGCACAGCGCCCGGGCATAAATAATAAAGCTGTACTTTTTTATTAGGGACAAGACATGGGAATAAAGATGCCTTACTGGTGGCTCTCGTGCTGCCTGATATCTGTACCCGCCATCGCGGCAAACCCGGCGGCAACCATCAATACCGGACAACTCCGCGAAACGCAGGAACTCCCCTCACTGAATGGCCGCGTCGCCCCGGTGGCAGGCAAAGCCGCTCCCGGTTCACTACAGCTTGGCGAAGCCGTTAATCGCGCCGTCACCTGGCATCCGGCGATCGCTGAAGCCGTGGGCAAACTCTACGAGCAGAACGAAGAGGTCGACGTCGCCAAATCGAAATACTATCCGCAGATTAACGCCGGCATGGACAACGGGTATTCCCACGACGGCGATCAGAACGGCTTTACGCCGTCGCTGGTGCTCTCTCTTTCGCAAATGCTCTACGACTTCGGCAAAGTGGCCAGCCAGGTGCGGGCCGAAAACGCCGGAGTCGCCCAGCAGCAGGCCAACGTGCTGGTCAGCATCGACACCATCGCTCACGATACCGCCATCGCCATGGTGCAGGTGCAAACTCTGCAGCAGATGGTCGACACCGCCAAAGAGCAGCTCGACGCCCTCTCCTCAATCGGCAAGCTGACCCGCCTGCGTAACGACGAAGGGGCCACCTCGCTCTCTGACGTGGTGCAGACCGACGCGCGCATTGAAGGGGCACGCGCCCAACTGATGCAGTATCAGGCCAGCCTCGACAGCGCCCGCGCCACGCTGATGAGCTTTCTCGGCTGGAACAGCCTGAATGATATCAGCAATGATTTTCCACAGAAACTGGCCCGCAGCTGCGATATCGTCGAGCCGGACGATCGCCTGGTGCCTGCGGTCCTCGCCGCCTGGGCACAGGCGAACGTCGCCCAGGCTAACCTCGACTACGCCGACGCGCAGATGACGCCAACCGTCTCGCTGGAGCCGGAGGTCCGTCATTACCTGAACGATCGCTACGCGGGTAACGAAACGCGGGATCGCACCCAGTATTCCGCCTGGGTGAAAGTCCAGATGCCGCTCTATCAGGGCGGCGGGCTCACCGCCCGACGTAATGCCGCCGGACACGCGGTGGAGGCGGCGCAGTCGACCATTCAGCGTACGCGCCTCGATGTGCGCCAGAAGCTGCTGGAGGCCCGCAGTCAGGTGATGAGCCTGCAAAGCACGCTGCAAATTCAGGGCCGCCAGGAGGCACTCAGCGCCCGCACCCGCGAGCTCTATCAGCAACAGTATCTCGATCTCGGCTCGCGCCCCCTGCTGGACGTGCTTAACGCCGAGCAGGAGGTCTATCAGGCACGCTTTACCCAGCAGCAGACCCTCGGTCAGCTGCACCAGCTGCAGCTCAACTGCCTCTATAACACCGGGCAATTGCGTCATGCGTTCGATCTTGATAACCGCACCATCCAGACCGTGGAGATCCAGCCATGAAGCAACGCGACATCCCTCAGGGGGAAACGATGACGGATGAGGCGCTGGCGCAGTGGGCGCAGGCGTTTGGCTTTGTTGCCACGCGCTACCGCGTCGCCTGTTCGCCCGGCGCGCTGATCGCAGGCGCACCGTGGCTGAAAGGCAAACCGATGGTGCCCGCGCTGACTCAGCTTGCCCGTGAAGCCGGGCTAACGTTCCAGCTGCTAACGGCCGATCAGCAGTCGATCAACAGCTGGCGTCTGCCGGTGGTGGTGGCGCTGAGCGACGGAAAAATCGGCGTGATCGAGAATTTCGACGGTGAGGACACGCTTGAGGTCAGCTTTTTCGACGACAAGACGTACACCAACCGCCTGTCGATGAGCGCGATGTTACCCGCCATCCGCCACGTTATCGCCCTGCGTCCGCTGGCGGCGCTGAAGGACAGCCGCGTGGATGCCTACATCTCAAAATACCGCCCGGACTGGCTCTACCGGCTGGTGATGCGCGACCTGCGCCCCTACAGCTGGGTGATGCTGGCGGCGCTGTTCATCAACGTGCTCTCCCTCTCCGGCATTGTCTTTTCCATGCAGGTGTATGACCGGGTGATCCCCGCCCAGTCCTACCCGACGCTCTACGTGCTGACCATCGGAGTGCTGATCGCCACCCTGTTTGGCTTTGTACTGCGCGTCGCGCGCGGGCACATTATGGATCTGCTGGGCAAGCGATCGGATCTGCGCGTCTCGGATCGCGTGTTTGGTCACGCCCTGCGGCTGCGCCACAGCGCCATTCCGCGCTCCACCGGCAGCTTTATCTCCCAGCTGCGCGAGCTGGAGCAGATCCGCGAGATGGTCACCTCCTCCACCATCTCGACGATTGTCGATCTGCCCTTCTTCTTCCTGTTTGTGGTAGTGCTGGCGATCATCGCGCCGCAGCTGGCGTGGATCGCCCCGGTGGCGGCTGTGATCATGGTCCTGCCCGGCCTGCTGCTGCAAAAGAAGCTGGCGGAGCTGGCGAAGCAGTCGGCCCATGAATCGACCCTGCGCAACGCGGTGCTGGTGGAGAGCGTGCAGGGGCTGGAGGACATCAAGCTGATGCAGGCGGAGAACCGCTTTTTGCAGCAGTGGAACAGCTATATCCAGATTACCGCGGAATCCGGCCTGCGCACCCGCGAGCTGACGCAGAACCTGATCAGCTGGGGAATGACCGTCCAGAGCCTGGTCTACGCCGCCGTGATCGTAGTCGGCGCGCCGATGGTGATCGACGGCACCTTAACCACCGGTTCGGTGGTGGCCGCCTCAATGCTGGCCTCGCGGATGATCGCGCCGATGGCGACGCTGTGTGGGGTACTGGCCCGCTGGCAGCAGGTAAAGGCCGCCAAAGAGGGGCTGGACAGCATTATGCAGCTGCCGACCGAGAACCAGCGCGAAGAGACGCCGATCCGCCAGGACGTGCTGCGCGGACACTATCTCTTCGAGCAGGCGCAGTTCCGCTACCACCCGGAAGATCCGCGCATGGCGCTGCGCATTAACCGCCTGGAGATCAGGCCGGGCGAGAAAGTCGCGATCCTCGGGCGCAACGGCGCGGGCAAATCCACCCTGCTGCAGGCGATGGCGGGCGGAATGGATCTGGCGGGCGGCGAACTGCGGCTCGACAACCTCAGCCTGCCGCATCTCGACGTGGCGGACGTGCGGCGCAACGTCGGCTTTATGACCCAGAACGCGCGGCTGTTTTACGGCACCCTGCGCGAGAACATCACCCTCGGCATGCCGCGCGCCACCGACGAAGAGATTTTCGAGGTGCTGGAGATGTGCGGTGCGGCCAGCTTTGTGCTGAAGCTGCCGAAGGGGCTGGACTACCCGATTATGGAGAACGGCGTGGGGCTGTCCGGCGGGCAGCGGCAGTCGATTCTGCTGGCGCGGATGCTGCTGCGCGATCCGAATATCGTGCTGATGGACGAGCCGACCGCCTCCCTTGATGAGCACACCGAGCGGGAATTTATCCAGCGCCTGGGAGCATGGCTCGGCAACCGGACGCTGGTCGTCGCCACCCACCGCGTGCCGGTGCTGGAGCTGGTGGAGCGCGTGGTCGTGCTGAAAGATGGGATGCTGGTCATGGACGCGCCAAAGGCACAGGCGCTGAATAACAGCCGCATGCAGCAACAGCAGCAGGCAGCAACCGGACGGGAGTGGAAAAATGAAAATCAGTCAGCGTGACGTGGCCGCGATGGACGATCTGGATAATGCGCTCGACTCCGAAAGCGGCTATTCCGGCGCGCGGCGGATCGTGATCTTCTCGCTGCTGATGTTTGTGGCGCTGGGCGTCTGGGCGTGGTTTGGGATGCTGGATGAAGTCTCAACGGGAACCGGAAAAGTGATCCCCAGCTCGCGCGAGCAGGTGTTGCAGTCGCTGGATGGGGGGATCCTCACCGAGCTGAACGTTCACGAGGGCGATCAGGTGCAGGCCGGACAGGTGCTGGCGCGGCTGGATCCGACGCGTTCCGAATCGAACGTCGGCGAAAGCGCTGCGCGCTACCGTGCGTCGCTGGCCTCCAGCGCCCGTCTGTACGCCGAGGTAAACGATCTGCCGCTGAAGTTCCCGCCTTCGCTGGAGAAATGGACCGAACTGACCGCCGCCGAAACGCGGCTCTACAACTCGCGCCGCGCGCAGCTGGAGGACACGCAGCGTGAACTGCGTTCAGCATTAGATCTCGCAAACAAAGAGCTGGCGATCACCCAGCGGCTGGTAAAAACCGGTGCCGCCAGCCACGTGGAAGTGCTGCGCCTGCAGCGGCAGAAAAGCGACCTGGAGCTGAAGCTCACCGACGTGCGTTCCCAGTATTACGTTCAGGCGCGCGAGGCGTTATCCAAGGCCAACGCGGAGGTGGATATGGTCTCGGCGATCCTGAAAGGCCGCGAGGATTCCGTCACCCGCCTGACGGTAAAATCCCCGGTGCGCGGGATCGTGAAAAACATTAAAGTCACCACCATCGGCGGGGTGATCCCGCCCAACGGCGAGCTGATGGAGATTGTGCCGGTAGACGATCACCTGCTGATTGAAACCCGGCTCTCGCCGCGCGATATCGCCTTTATCCACCCGAACCAGGAGGCGCTGGTGAAGATCACCGCCTACGATTACGCCATCTACGGCGGGCTGCACGGGGTGGTGGAGACCATTTCGCCGGACACCATCCAGGACGAGGCCAAGCCGGAGGTGTTCTATTACCGCGTATTTATCCGCACCAGCCAGGATTACCTGGTGAATAAGGCGGGCAGGCACTTCTCAATCGTGCCGGGGATGATTGCGACGGTGGACATTAAGACCGGGGAGAAAACGGTGCTGGATTATCTGATCAAGCCGTTTAATCGGGCAAAAGAGGCGCTGAGGGAGCGATAGTCAATCGCCGGGTGGCGGCTCCGCCTCACCCGGCCTGCATACCTGTAGGCCCGTGCAAGCGTAGCGCCGCCGGGCGATGTGTTGCAGTATGAGTATCTTGAACCGCTCAATCTGAAAATCAGCGATCTGGCGGAGATGCTCAATGTTCACCGCAACACCATCAGCGCGCTGGTCAATAACAATCGCAAGCTTACTGCCGATATGGCGATCAAACCGGCTCTTCAGCGCCACCTTTAATCGCCCACTGCCCCGGCGTTTTACCGGTCCACATTTTGAAAACTTCAATAAATGCGCTGACGCTGCTGTAGCCGCAGGACAGCGCAATCCATCCCACCGGCTTCCCCGCCGCCAGCCACTCCATTGCCTGCATGACGCGCGCCAGCTGCCGCCAGTTGACGAAGTTCATTCCCGTCTGGGCGCTAAACCGACGGTTAAACGTACGTACGCTCATCCCGGCATGGCTGGCATGACTCTCGACCGTCTGATTATCATCGACAAACTGCAGCAAGCGGCTGACCACGTTCTTCAGACGCGGATCCGTCGGCACGGGCAGAGAAAAGTGAACCTGAGGCGTCATGGCAAGCTCATCCAGCAGTAAAGTCAGCTTTCGCGGATCGTACTCGCTCCCTGCACCACATAAACGGGAAAACAGTGCATGGGTGAGATCGTCCGGCTCGAACAGCGCGGGAGCATCGGGAAGCATTGCACAGCAAGCAGGGTCAAGATAGATAGCGCAGCCTTCAATCGCGCTTTCAGAGAAGGCGGCGTGCTGCTGGCCTGGCGGGATCCAGCCGATATGTTTTGCCGGCACGACCGAGCGCGCCTGCTGCGTCTCAATGACCAGCAGCCCCGTTGCAATGCGCCACAACTGGCCGGTGCCATGGCTGTGCCACGGCGTTCGGTACCCGCCGGGATGAAGGAGCACTTCAATACTGATCATACCATTTTGGCCGAAAATCGTTATTCATCGACGTATTACAGAAACCGCGTCTTCAGCTGTCAAGGATAATGTTGATTCAACCATTTGAGGAGCCCGCATGAGCATTATCACATCCCTGGTAGCCCACCCTGACAACACCGAGCAGCGCAAGGAAATGGCTAGCCTGTTAACCAACTTATTCAAAGGCGATGTCGATCCGGCAGAGCTTTTTACGCCCGATTACCAGCAAGTTACGGACGGTCACGCGCTTGATTATCAGGGTTTTGTGCAGCACCTGAACCACGTTCGATCGCAGATCCGCGAGATAGCATTCAGGGTTGAGGAGTTCGCCTGTCACGATGGTCTTTTGGCAGACCGGCACTGGGTTACCGTGACGTATCCGGATGGTCGGCAGGCAGAGATTGAGGTGTATATGTTTGCCGCACTGCGAGAAGGAAAAATTTGTCGTATCCATGAGGTCACGCTGGTGATTGGCGGAGAGGCATCAGACCGCGCACTCGCCCACGCCACGCAATAAGCTCACCCTAAACGCGAACGGCGCATAACAGCCTCTGCCGTTATGCGCCTCCTCTTACAGCGAGATCTTCAGGCGTCGAACCGCTTCTTTCAGCTGCTCATCCGTTGGGGTGACGAATGACATGCGCAGCGTTGTCTGGTCCGGTTCGTTGCAGTAGAAGAACTCACCCGGTACAAACACCACACCGTTGCTCAAGGTTTTTTCCAGCCATTTCGTCGTATTCATGCCGTTGTTCATTTTCGCCCACAGGAACATCCCGCCCTTCGGCTTGTGGAACGACATCACATCGCCCAGCTCGGCTTCCAGTTCCGTTGCGAACGTCTGGTATTTCTGGCGATAGGCCTCGCGGATCATTTTAATCTGGTTCGCCAGACGCCCGGTTTTCAGGTACTCGTAGGTCATCAGCTGCGACAGCGTGCTGGTGTGCAGATCGGTGGTTTGCTTCAGGTTCACCACCGCGCGTTTCAGCCACTCCGGCACCAGCACCCAGCCCACGCGGGTGCCCGGCGCGAGGATTTTGGAGAAGGTAGAGGTGTACACCACGTTATCTTCATTGCCGATATCTTTCGCATGGGCAATCAGCGGGCGGAATACGTCGTCGGTGTAATTAATTTCGCTGTACGGATCGTCTTCGATAATCACGAAATCATAGCGCTTCGAGAGTTCCACCAGCTGTTTGCGACGCGCTTCAGAAAGCGTTACGCCGCCAGGGTTACCAAAAGTTGGAACGATATAAACCGCCTTGATGGTTTTCTTTCCCACCAGTGCTTCAAGCTCATCGACCTTCATGCCGTCGCCGTCGGTACCGACGGATTCAAAACTGGCCTGCGCCAGGCCAAAGACCTGCAGCGCGGCGAGATAGGTTGGACGTTCAACGACAACCGTATCGCCAGGATTGATCAACGCACGCGCCAGCACGTCCAGAGATTGTTGAGAGCCGGAAGTAATGACCACGTCATCGGCCTTACAGGCGATGCCGCGCCCTTCGCAGATGCGTTTAATTTCTTCGCGCAGCCCCGGTACGCCTTCCGTCAGGCCATACTGGAACGCCTCGCCAAAATTCTGCGACAACACGGCATCGGCGGCGATTTTAAGCCCTTCGCGATCGAAGAGGTCCGGGTTGGGAATACCGCCGCCCAGCGAAATCACGCCCGCCATTTTGCTATGTTTTAATAATTCACGGATGGCGGATGATTGCAGGCCCTGCGCGCTGCTGGCGAGTTTGTTTGCAGACATTCTTTGATTACCTTCTTTTTTTATATTGTGCCCAATCTTAGCAGAATATGAGCAATAAATTCCGTTAGCTTAGGGAGGGGGCGTAAATCCTGACGCCACAGTAAATGCACCGGCCTCGGCGCGGGCGTGAACGGCTCCAGCACCCGTATCAGCCTGCCGCTTGCCAGCTCTTCCGCCACCAGCACCTCCGGTTGCAGCAGCAGCCCCGCCCCGGCTCGCGCCGCCATGCGTAACCCGTAGCCGTCGTTACACCGTAAGACGGCATCCCGCTTCCAGCGCACCTCCCCTTCCACGCCCGGCAGCCGCCACTCGTTGCGCGCGGTCCACACCGTGTGCGACAGACAAAGATGATCCACCAGATCGGCAGGCGTCTGCGGCGTGCCGTGACGCGCTAAATAGTCCGGCGCGGCGCAGATCACCATGTTGTAGGGGCACAGGTATTTCGCCACCAGATCGTCATTGCGAATGTCGCCAATGCGGATGGCCAGATCGACCCCCTCCTCTACCAGATCGACCATTCGATTGGTGAGATCCAGTTCGATGCGCACCTCCGGGTAGCGCTGCAAAAAAGTGGCGGTCAAAGGCGCGACAACGCAGCCGCCAAACGACGTGGGTGCCGTGACGCGCAGGGTTCCGGCGGGTGTGGCGCGCAGCCGTTCAACCGCGCTTTCGGCAATCGAGACCTGCTCCAGCACCCGCCTGGCCTCTTCGAAATAAACGCGTCCGGCGTCGGTCAGGCTCTGGCGACGGGTATTGCGCTCCAGCAGCCGCGTACCGAGCTGCGATTCCAGCAGCGCAATATACTTTCCCACCATGACCGCCGACATCTCCAGCCGGGACGCCGCGCCGGTAAAACTGCCGCTTTCCACTACCGCAATGAACGTCTCCATCCCGCGAAGCTTATCCATATTCCGAACCTTTGGTTAGTAATCATCTAACTTTAGACCAGTTTATCTGACTTTTTATTTATTAAAGAATGAAGGCTCACAACATAAGGAGTCTGCTATGAAAATCGTCATTATTGGTGCCAGCGGTACTGTCGGGCGTGCCGTAACCGAAGAATTAAGCCGTCGTCACGAGGTCATCCGCGTCGGTCGCACGCAGGGCGACTATCAGGTGGATATCACCTCGCAGGCGAGCGTCCAGGCGCTGTTTGAGAAAATCGGCCCGGTGGATGCGATTGTCTCCGCCAGCGGTGGCCTCTACTTTGGCCCGCTCGCGACCATGAAAGACAGCGACTTCAACCAGGGCCTGCAGGATAAGCTGCTGGGGCAGGTGCGTCTGGCGCTGACCGGCCAGCATTATTTGAACGAAGGCGGCTCGATTACGCTGATAAGCGGGATTGTGGCGCACGAGCCGATTGCGCAGGGTGTGAATGCCACCACGGTAAACGCGGCGCTGGAAGGGTTTGTCCGCGCTGCAGCCTGCGAACTCCCGCGCGGGATCCGCATCAACCTGATTAGCCCAACGGTACTGACGGAGTCCGCCGAAGCGTATGACGGGTTCTTCCCCGGCTTTGAAAGCGTTCCCGCCGCGACCGTGGCGCAGGCCTACCGCCGCAGCGTGGAAGGGGTGCAGAGCGGGCGGGTGTATAAAGTCGGTTATTGATCCTTACGGGCGGCGATCAGCACCAGCATCGGGCGCTCCGCCTCTTCGGCCAATGCAGGCCAGGCCTCAATCTGCGCCTGCGTTGGCCCCCACTCATTAACTTCGCTTATCGTTAACCCCGCTTTGATCAGTGCGTTAAGCGTGGTGCCCAGCGTGCGGTGGTATTTAATCACCCCGTCCGCCAGCCAGTTGCTGACGCGCTGGCTCTCGTCCTGATAACGGTTCACTCCCCAGAACCGCTCGCCGCGGTCGTCGGTCAGCCAGCCCTGACGGGTAGCGCAGGTGTATATCGGGTGCTCCATCGAAAAGACCAGGCTGCCGCCGGGTTTGAGCGCGCGCTGAACGTTGGCGAATAGCGTGTCCAGCTCCGGCAGGTAGTGCAGCGCCAGCGAGCTGTAGACCAGATCGAGGCTATTCGCTTTCAGCGCCAGAGATTCCAGATCGCTACGCTGATAGTGAATCCGGTTGTCATCAGTCAGTTCAGCCGCGCGGGCGAGCATTTTTTCTGAAATATCAACACCCGTGACGTCAGACGCGCCCAGCTCGCGCGCCGCGCGGCAGAACCAGCCGTAGCCGCAGCCGAGATCAACAACCGATTTACCGGTTAAATCTGGCAGCATTGCCTTGAGCGCGGGCCACTCCGGCGCGCCGTCCAGGCCCTGAACCGAGCGCGGAAGCTGGGCATAGCCTTCAAAAAATGCCGGGTTGTCGTAGATGTTTTGTGCCATGACGGACTCCTTTATCGCAACAGTGGCGAGGGTAAAGCACCCCTCGCCCGTTGACAACGTATCCGTCTTATAAATCACAGCCTGCGACGGATTTTCTCCACCATAGCTGTGGCTGAGATCCCGTAGCGGTCATGGAGGGTGGGCAGCGCGCCCGCATCCAGGAACGCGTCCGGCAGCGCGACGGTATCGAAATCCACGTTAACGCGGTTGCGCATCAACAGAGACGCGACAGCCTCGCAAAGCCCGCCCACGCTGCTGTGGTTTTCCGCCACAATCACTAGCCGTCCCGGCTTCGCAGCCTGCGCCAGGATCGTCTCTTCGTCCAGCGGCTTAATGGTGGGCGAGTGCAGCACCGCCACGCTGACGTTATCTTTACGCAACTGCTTCGCCGCCTCCAGCGCGCGCATGGTCATCAGCCCAGAGGCGATGATCAGGACGTCGCGCCCTTCTTCCAGCAGCACGGCTTTGCCAATCTTAAACTGGTAGTTGTACTGGTCCAGCACCACCGGCACCTTGCCACGCAGCAGTCGCATATACACCGGGCCATCGTGCGCTGCCATCGCCGGCACCGCCTGTTCGGTGTCGATTGCGTCACAGGGATCGATAATCGTCATGCCCGGAATACCGCGCATAATCGCAATATCTTCCGTCGCCTGGTGGCTCGGCCCGTAACCGGTGGTTAGCCCCGGCAGCGCCGCGCAGATCTTCACGTTCAGGTGCTCTTCAGCAATCACCTGATGGATAAAATCGTAGGCGCGGCGGGTGGCGAAGACGGCATAGGTGGTGGCGAAAGGAATAAAACCCTCTTTCGCCATGCCGCCCGCGGCCCCCATTAACAACTGCTCGGCCATGCCCATCTGAAAGAAGCGTTCCGGGTAGGCCTGAGCGAAAATATGCAGATCGGTGTACTTCGACAGATCCGCCGTCATGCCGACGACCTCCGGTCGCTGTTCCGCCAGCTTCACCAGCGCGTGGCCGAACGGTGCGGCTCGCGTCTCCTGGCCCTCTTCCGCGATAGAGGCAATCATCGCCGACGTGGTTAAACGCGGTTTTTTCTCCGTGGTCTGGCTCATTACAGCACTCCTTCAGGTTTGTTGGCATCCAGCACGGCGAGTGCCTTTTGCCACTCGTCAGCATCCACGCGAATAAAATGGTTCTTGTCACGCTTTTCGAGGAACGGCACGCCCTTGCCCATCAGCGTGTCGCACAAAATGACGCGCGGCTGGTTTTCCGGGTAGCATTTGGCGTTATCAAACGCCGTTACCAGTGAAGGGACATCGTTGCCGTTGACGCGCTGCACGTACCAGCCGAAGGAGGTCCATTTATCCTCCAGCGGCTCAAAGCCGAGGATCGCGTGCGAGTTGCCATCCGCCTGCTGGCGGTTAATGTCCACCAGCACGATCAGGTTCGACAGGCCGTGATGTGCCGCCGACATCGCCGCTTCCCAGGTTGACCCTTCGTCCAGCTCGCCGTCCGACATGGAGTTAACGACCCATGCCGCGCTCTGCTTGCGCTTCAGCCCCAGCGCCATGCCAACGCCAATGCTTAAGCCCTGCCCCAGCGAACCACCGGAGATCTCCATGCCCGGCGTGTAGGTTGCCATGCCGGACATCGGCAGGCGGCTGTCGTCCGCGCCGTAGGTCTCCAGCTCCTCTTCAGGAACGATTCCCGCTTCAATCAGGGCGGCGTAACAGGCAATGGCGTAGTGGCCGTGAGAGAGCAAAAAACGGTCACGCCCCTCCCACTCCGGCTCGCCCGGCTTAAGGTTCATCCCGTGGGCAAACGCGGTGGCCAGCACATCGGCATAGCCCAGCGCCTGCCCGATGTAGCCCTGCCCCTGCACTTCGCCCATGCGCAGCGCGTAGCGGCGAATGCGCCAGGCCGCGGCGGCAACCTGTTGAACTGTGGTATCCGTCATCGTCGTATCTCCTTAATGGATCAGCATCCCGCCGTTCACGTCAAGCGTGATACCGGTGGAGTAAGAAGAGAGGTCGCTGCCGAGGAACAGCGCGGCGCGGGCAATATCCTGCGCGTCTCCGAGGCGGTTAAGCGGAATGCCCGCCAGAATGGACGTTTTCATCTCATCGCTCAGCTTGCCTGCGGTAATGTCCGTCTGGATAAGCCCCGGCGTGATGCAGTTTACGCGCACATTGTCTGGCCCCAGCTCGCGCGCCATGGCTTTTGCCAGCCCCAGCACGCCCGCTTTTGCGGCGCTGTAGTGTGGGCCGCCAAAGATGCCGCCGCCGCGCTGGGCCGATACCGATGAAATGCAGACGATGCTGCCCGACTTTTGCGCGCGCATAGTGGGAATAACCGCCTGGGACATTAGCAGCGTGCCGCGCAGGCTGACGTCAAGCACCGCATCGTAATTTTCGCGTTTGATATCCATCAGCTTGATCGGCTGAGTAATGCCGGCGTTATTCACCAGAATATCGATGCGCCCGTATTTCCCCAGCACCTGCTCAATGGCGGCATTAACCTGTAATTCATTGCTGACGTTCGCCGCAAGGCCCAGATGCTGGTCGCCCAGGCTCGCGGCGGCAGCCCGACTGGCTTCGGCGTCTAAGTCAATAATGACCACTTTCGCGCCCTGTTCGGCATATAATTTCGCCGTAGCGAAACCCAAACCGCGTACGGAAGCCGCGCCGGTAATAACGGCGACTTTATTTTTCAGTAACATATATTTACTCCATTCGGACAAGAGAGATTTAATGTTTTATTTCGGCTCTTCCAGCAGCATAATCATAATTAAGCCAATGGCTGCGCAAATACCGAAATAAATAAACACGGAATTAAAACTGCCTGTTTTATCCAGCAGATAACCTGCCAGCATTGGGGAAACAAATCCGCCGAGATTACCGCCGCTATTGATAATGGACGCGGCAATGGGATAGGTTTTACTGTCCGCAACAGCCATGCCATAAGCTGTAAAAGCGGGCCAGCCAATATTCAGACAGAGGCCGACAAAAAATAGCCCGACGCAAACCGCCACGGTGCTTTGCGGAATATTCAGCATAATGACCATCATTAAAACGGTGCTGATGGCGGTAAACATCATGGTCGGTTTACGTCGGCGGCCGAGCAGTTTGTCGGAGACGTAGCCGCCAAAAATCGCACCGATAAATCCGCCGATGCACGGCATGCTGGCGACCAGCCCCATGCTCATAAACGTAAAGCCTTTCTCTTTCACCAGATAGAGCGGGATCCACGTCAACAGTCCGTACAGCACGCTGACCATCATAAAATAGGCCAGACAGTCGCCGAGAATATTCTTCGACGTAAACAGCCCTTTCACCGTGCTTACCGGGGCTAATTCCCGCACGCGGATCAGCCGGTCAAGGCGTGCAAAGCCCGGTGAAATCACGATGTTTTCCCGTCTGGCGTCCGGGGTCTCCTGACCGGCGGTAATGGTCTCCAGCTCCGCTTTAGAGACGAATGCGCTCTCGGACGGCTTGGTGCGTACCAGCAGATACCACAGGACGGCAATGACCAGACCGGGGATCGCAAAGGAGAAGAAGACCCAGCGCCAGCCCCAGGTCATGGCGATCCACACTGCCAGCGGCGGCACGAGGATGGGCGCGAACATGGTGGCGGCGATGTAGACGCCCGTGGCCGTGGCCTTCTCCTTTGGCGGAAACCAGTTATTAATGGTGGAGGCCAGCCCGACCGGGCACGGCCCCTCTGTTAACCCCAGCCCCAGGCGGATACACTTCAGGCCCAGAACCGAGGTTGCGGTGCCCATCAGCCAGGTAAAGGCAGAGAAGCCGAATATCGACAGTGCCACCATGCCGCGAATTCCCTTTTTGGCAATAAAAAAGCCCGCAGGAATTTGGCTCAGGGCGTATCCCAAAAAAAACATGCTGGCGATGGCACCGGCTTCGAAATTATTGATATGAAATTCGTCAATGATAAACGGAAGTACCGCACCAATATTTGTTCGGTCAGCATAGTTAATGGCGTAAACAATAAAAATTAATGCCAGCACAACGAAACGGTAATTGGTTTTTTTAGTCTTTATGTAGGGGACAGCTTGTTCTATACGAGACATAACTTACCTCATTATTCGAACACCGTGAGTCGTTTTATTATTGCGTTCAACGTCAATATATCGGCTCAACCATGAAACGCCATTCAATAAAGCTCATTTATTGCTGAGATAAATTTGATTCGCGATACAGCTCAAAAAAATAACATCGGGATAAAATTGCCCGCTCGCAGTCTCAATGTTATGTTTTTTATCAATTATCGTTTAAGGAGTAGGCCATGCCCGCGCAGGATCGCCAGACGTTATCGCTGCCCTCGCTCAGAAATTTGCAGGCGTTTATCGCCGTTGCCAACGCCCTGAGCATCCATCAGGCGGCGGAACAGCTCAACGTCACGCCGTCAGCGGTAAGCCACCAGATCGCGTCGCTGGAATCGTGGCTGGGCAAGAAGTTATTCATCCGCAGCGGCAAAGGGGTTCAACTCACCCCGACGGGAGAAAAATATCTGCGGGAGGTCTCGGCGGCAATGAGCGCCATCGGGCGCGCCACCGATCAGATCGTGAAAGAAAAAGACAATGCTGTGCTCCGCGTGCACTCTTCCCCCACCTTCGGGCTGTCCTGGCTGTTGCGCCGTCTGGGCAGATTCCGCGCCGAATATCCTGATATCACCATCAATCTCACCTGCTCCTATGAGAACCTGCAGTTCGCCAGAGATAATATCGACATTGATATCCGTCACGGTATTCCGGACTGGGACGCCTACCGGGTGATGACCATTAAAAACGACACGCTGGTGGTATTGGCCTCGCCGGACTATGCAGAAGAGCATCCCATCAGCACGCCCGCCGATCTGCTGCAACAGTCGCTTATCTCGTCCACCAGCACCCTGGTGAACTGGGAAAAATGGTTCGCCTGGCACAATATCGACAGGCCCTGGCTTAATTTCAGCCTCAGCTTCGACCGCTCCTACATGAGCTTTGAAGCGGCGCGCATGGGGCTTGGGTTTATTCTGGAGAGCAAAATGATGGCTACCGATCACCTGAAGGATGGCTCGCTGGTGCAGGTGCTGCCTGATGAAATGGGTATCGCCATCAACGCGCACCATCTGGTGATGCCGCACATGAACGAACGCGCGTGGAAGATCCAGCAGTTCGTCGAGTGGATTGACCGTGAGTTGCGATTGTCGGGGTATCACCTGTAGCGATACCCCAACGTGGCGTCAGGCGACCGTGCCCCAGACCAGATCCCCCTTGTGGAACGTCGCGGTGCGCGGCGAAATGCGCGCCACCGCTTCGGCGGAGCAGGAGGCATCCACCAGCACAAAGCTGGCGTCGTCCTGCGCTTTTGGCCATACCCGTTCGCCTTTGTCGTTCAGCGGCAGCACGTCGCCGGTGGCGATACCGAGCGCGCGGGAGAGCGTCTGCTCGTTCGGGCGAATGTAGAGCTGGGCGTAGAGATTCGCCTTCTCCAGCATGTCACCCAGGCCGTACGGCGACCAGTGGTCGATTACGCTGTCGGTGCCCGTCATCACGAACACCCCCTTGTCGCGCAGCTGCTTCAGCGGCATGTGCAGGGTGCCAATCGGCACGGTGGAGGCGATGGTCACCTGCTGCGCTGCCATGCGGGTGGCAATCTCATCCACCTGCTGCTCGTTGAGCGTCGCCAGCGCGAAGGCGTGGCTGATGGTCAGCTTGCCCTTCAGCTCCGGCGTTCTCTCCACGGTTTCCAACATATAGTTCACCGCCGCCACGCCCGCCGGGCTGGTTTCATGCAGGTGAATATCCACCCCTTTGTCGCAGTCCAGCGCAATCTGGAACATCAGATCGAGGGATTTCTCCATGGCACCGTCAACGTTCGTCGGGTCCAGCCCACCCACGTAGTGCGCCCCGGCCTGCATCGCTTCGCGCATCAGTTTTTCTGAGTTGGAGAGCAGCAGGCCGTGCTGCGGGAAGGCGACGATTTCGCAGTCAAAGCCGGGTTTACGGCGCGATAAGACCGCCTGTAAATTTTCCAGATTTTTCAGGCCGGAGACCGGCTCAATGTTGCAGTGACTGCGGGCGATAGTGGAGCCTTTCGACTGGATAAGGTCGATAAGCGCCTCCGCGCGTTCCTGGGTATAGGGCTGCAGTTCCGGCAGCAGCTTCTGCTCAAGGCGGATCATGTCCTGAATCGTGGTGCCTGCAGGGCGGTTCAGGGAGCGCCACGGGCCGCCGTAGAAGGTTTTATCCAGGTGAATGTGCATGTCGCGCATTGCCGG
The DNA here is from genome assembly GCF_058354905.1 of Enterobacter sp. ECC_219_Taxon_10. Classification (NCBI taxonomy): domain Bacteria; kingdom Pseudomonadati; phylum Pseudomonadota; class Gammaproteobacteria; order Enterobacterales; family Enterobacteriaceae; genus Enterobacter; species Enterobacter sp. ECC_219_Taxon_10. Next base: position 3,765,285 of record NZ_CM178005.1, read on the forward strand.
AAGCATCAGCTTTTTACCCGCATCGTAGCGCGGCAGGGTCGCGTCGGCGTGGCTGCCGTTGTCGCGCAGGGCGACAATCTTCCCGTCTTTGATCTCCAGCGTTTTCAGCTCGGTGCGGGTGCTCGTCGCCACGCTGCCGTCGAAATTAAACCCGGCTTCGAGCAGCACGTTGTCCAGATAGTAATGCTTCGCGGTGATGTTCATCGGCTTGCCCGTCTCGCTGGTTGGTTTTGCAGAGTCGGCAGCATACGCGACGGAGCCGGTTGCGCCAAACAGCGCGCAGGCGGTGACCATTTTGCCGCTCTGGCTGATAAACTCACGGCGGCTTTTATTCTCATTCATCTTATCTTCCTTCATTCACAATATGGGTACCGGTTTCACCACGCAGAGCGGCGGGCAGGCAGTCCGGCGAGGTGATAATCACGCGCCTGCCACCGTGGCGTAAAAACTCCAGCGACGCGACGATTTTGGGCAGCATGCTGCCCGCCGGGAAGTGGCCTTCGTCCATGTAGCGCGTCATTTGCGCCACGCTGACGGTGTCCAGCGCCTGCTGGTTCGGCTTGCCGAAGTTGACGTACACCTTTTCCACGCCGGTGGTAATCACCAGCACGTCGGCGCGGATCTCGCGCGCCAGCAGCGCGGTGGAGAGATCTTTATCAATCACCGCGTCGACGCTCTGGTAATCGCCCTGCGCCGAGCGCACCACGGGAATACCGCCACCGCCCGCGCCGATCACCACGAAGCCCTTTTGCGTCAATGTCTTGATCGCATCGGCTTCGACAATGCGCAGCGGCTGTGGGGAGGCCACCACGCGACGATAGCCCCGGCCCGAATCCTCAACAAAGTGCCATTCCGGGTGCGCCTGCTGCAGCTCGTCGCGCTGCGCCTCGCTGAAGAACGCGCCGATCGGTTTCGTCGGGTGCGTAAAGCCGGGATCGTTTTTATCCACCTCCACCTGGGTGACAACCGTGACCGCCTTTTGCTCCCCGCGCGCCGCCAGGCGGTTGTTAAGCGCCTGCTGGATCAGGTAGCCGATGCCGCCCTGGGTGTCCGCCACGCAATTTGCCAGGGGCGTCAGGGGAAGCCCCTCTCGCTCGTGGGCAATCTCAGCGCGGCGCAGATCCAGCCCCACCTGGGGGCCATTACCGTGGGTAAGCACGATGTCATAGTCGGAGGCCAGCATTTCGAGCACGGAGTCTGCCACCGCTTTAACCGCCTGTGCCTGATGTTCAACCGACTGGCTGGCGTTGTCTTTGATAATGCTGTTGCCGCCAATGGCGACGACCATAAGCTCTTTCATACGTTTTCCTTCGCAACGGTGCGGTATGTTCCCCTCACCCCGGCCCTCTCCCCAAAGGGGAGAGGGGACGATTACACCCTCTCCCCTTTGGGGAGAGGGTTAGGGTGAGGGGGCAATGCCTTAAGCTTCAGATACTGGTGCAGCAGCGCTCGCAACTTCCCGGCTATCGAGGAAATGCTTCACCACAAACATGCCGCCCATCATCAGGTAGGCCGTGACGAACATCAGCGAACTGCCCTCGGCAAAGCCCACGACCGGAGCGTGGATCACCCCGAACAGCGCCAGCAATGCCCCACCCGCCGCAGCCACGGCACCGCGCAGCGGCTTGTTAATGATGGCGAAAATGGCGATACAGCCCCACAGCATGCTGGCGAGCGGCGCGCCGTTGCCGAGATGCACCAGGCCCTCGTAGTAAATCCCCTTGCTGTGCAGCACATCGGTGCCGATTTTCGTCGCGCTGGTGCCTGCCGCCCCCATCACGCTGTTCATCATGGTCAGCGCCCAGTTGGCGATCCACGGGAACAGGCAGATAAAGATCACCGGCACCTCCACTTTGGGCGTTTCCCTCACCACCTGGTTGGCGGTGACGACGCCGATAAACACCAGAATCGGCACGATGGCGGTCATCGGAATAATGGCGAGCATAAACGCCCCCAGTCCGAACAGCGGTACGATGAACATGGTCACCCCGGAGGCGAGCGTGTAGCCGATGCTGGCGCCCATCGCTTTCCAGCCAGGGTGGCCGACATAGACCGTCACCGGGAACGGGTTGCCCATCAGGCAGCCGAGCATCGACGCCAGGCCGTTCGCCAGCATCACCTTGCGGGTAGGGTATTCATCCCCCGCCGCATGGGCGCTTTCGATGTTCTCCAGGTCAAAGATATAGTTCGCCAGCCCCAGCGGCACGGCGGATGCAAGATACGGCAGCGCGTGCGGCAGCCCCTGCATAAAGCTGTCCACGTGCACCTCCGGCGGGTTAAAGCCAAAGGAGGACATGGACGCTTTGATCGCTTCCGGGCTTTGCAGACCGGAGATCCACGCTAATGCCGTACCGGCAATCAGCAACAGCAGACCTGTCGGGATTTTGGCGAAAATCGGCTTTTTACCGAACCAGTTGATGAAGATCAGCAGCAGAACGATGAACGACACGGTAGGCGCTTCGAACGCCTGCAGCATCGGGTTCATCGCCAGCAGCAGCAGTCCCAGTCCGGACAGGCACGACAGCAGCACGGTGCGCGGGATCATCTTGCGGATGGTCTCTCCCAGGAACGAGCCGCCCGCGAGGATCATCGCTTCCACGAAGCACCACACCAGGCCGATCTGGATTGCGAAATCTGCATCGCCCGTTTGCTGATAAACCGGCATCAGTACGAGGAAGGTGACGGTAAAAATCGACGGCGCGCTCGGGCCAGACGGCAGCGCGGTGACGTCCGTACGCCCGGTGGCGCGCGCCATCTGCAGGCCAAACCAGGCGTAGCAAATACTCGCCACCAGCACCGCCAGCCCGAAGGCCGGCGCGATGCGTCCATAAACAATCTCCTTCGGGATGCCGACGACAAAAATGAGCAGCCCCATCATGGTCAGCAAATTGGTCAGGTTGTTGGTCATCAACCCGAAATAAGCCGCCCAGTCACCTCTTTTCCACTCCAGTTTCATGTTTTTCATGGATGCTTGCCTTATAAAAAGTAGCGATCGCGGAAGGTCAACAGCGCCTTTTCAAAACAGCTAAACGGCGGGTGAACGATGCCCGCCCCAATCATGCCGATGCCCGCGTCCTTATGGGCAATGGCGGTATTAATGACCGGCAAAATGCCGCTGCCCGCGACTCTGGTGATGTCGATGGCGGTCGGGATACCCATAAACGAGAGCAGCGGAATGGTGACGTTCGGGTTTTCGCCGAGGGTGATCTCGCGCATCTGGCGGGAGAAGTCGATGGCTTCCTCCACCGTGCCGCCCACCAGCGCAACGATGGCCGGGGCCGTCGCCATCGCAAAGCCGCCGATGCCGTAGGTTTCGGTGATGGCGCTGTCGCCGATGTCCAGCCCGGAGTCTTCCGGCTTATAGCCCGCAAACATCGGGCCAATCACCTGCTGCGCCGGGCCGGTGAACCACTGCCCCGGCAGGCCGGAGACGCGCAGGCCGAACTCGTAGCCGTTGCGCGCCATGGTGGTGACGACGGTGCTGTACTCAATGCCGTGGGCGGCGTCCAGCGCGGCTTTACACATCGCCATCCACGTTGGGCCGGAGAAGTAGTCGCTGCTGGCGACAAACTCGAACACCTCGTGCTGCTGCTCCACCGGATAGCCCGCCTGAATCAGCCCCGGGGTCAGCGCCTGGATCAGCAGCGTAGTGCCCGCGTTGTTGCGGTTGTGGCACTCGTCGCCCATATGCAGCGCCTGGGCCAGCATCAGGCGCAGGTCGATTTCGCCAACGATCTTCATCGCGTCGCGCAGCATCGGGCCGAGCATGTCGCGCATCCAGTTCAGACGGTCAATCACGCTCTGGTCGTTGGCGCCCATGCGCAGTATCTTCGCCATCTGCTCGCTGAGGTTGGTGAACGCGCGGTTGCCGTAGGTTTTGTTCTCAACGATGTGCATAAACATTGATGCGGAGGTGACGCCCGCCATCGAGCCCACGCAGTCGTGCTCGTGGCACGGCGAGAAGGTGATGTCGCCTGAAGCGGCGAGCCTTGCGGCATCCTCCAGATCCGTCGCCAGCCCTTCAAACACCAGAGCCCCGGTGACTGCGCCCTTCATCGCCCCGCACATGTTTTCCCATGCGACAGGCGGACCGGCGTGCAGAATGGTGGTGCGGGTCATGCCCGGCACAACGTTAATGGCCTGCTCGAAACCCACCAGCACCGGATGGGACTGAATAATGCGCTCAAGAGCGATTTTATTCGCGGCGGCGATCTTCTCCGCCAGCGGTTTTTCCGCCAGCTGGTCGAGCGCCTCCACCACCTGCATATTGCCCTGCCCCGGCGGCGTCCAGTCCAGTTGAGTGACGGGGACGTGCTGTTTTTTGAGATCGTTGCTGAACATCGCAATGCCGACGTTGATGACGTTCAGCGGCTGGTTGAATAAGGTCGTCATTATGCTTTCTCCCCTTTGCAGACAAATTCGCGAGCCAATAATCCGGTATTGGTGCTGCTGCTGGCCCAGATGACGCCTGCATCGGTCAGCAGCTGGCACTGCTGCGCCAGCGACTGCGGATCCTGGTCGGTGCCGAGCACGTAGCCGAGGATCTCCAGCGGACGGTTATCGGCCTTCGCGATCGCCTGCGCCTCCTTGATGGCGTCGATCATCACGCCGACCGGATCCTCGTGCGCGCCAAAGCCGAGCACGAAGTCCATCACGATGACGCCCACCTCCGGATCGCGTGCCTCCTGCAGCAGGCGGCTGATGCGGTTGGTCGGGTCGATCATCGGGTGCGGCTTGCCGTTGGTGAAATCGTCGTCGCCAAAGTCGAGGAAGGTGTGGGCCTGGCTGACGCTGATGTCTTTCAGGCGCTTAGCCGGATCCGGCTGGATGTTGCTGTAAACGTCGTCGAATTTCGCAAGCGCCGCGAACATCGCCTCATCGCACAGGGTGCCGCCGCAGAACAGGCCGCGAATGTATTTCTGCTGCGGGGTCAGGCGGGCGCGCACCTCTTCAATCAGCGGCCAGTTGAGCGGGTGTAAATCCAGGGACTCTTTTTTAATGCCGGTGAGCAGTACCGCCTTCAGCGCCGCCTCTTTGGTGCCGCGGGCAAACTGCAGGCCGTCTTCATCGGCGGGCGGTTCGCTGCGGCCAAGGAAGCACACGATGACAGGCTTGCGGCATGCCCGCGCGCGCGCCAGCACTTTCTCCGCCACCGCAGGTGCGGGCGGCTTGGAGATGAGCGCAATGACCCGGGTGCCCTCATCGGCTTCGAGCATGTCGATGGCATCGAGCATCATCAGGCCGCCGATTTTCTCGCTGAGATCGCGCCCGCCGGTGCCAATCAGCTGAGACACGCCGCCGCCGAATTCATGAATGCGCACACTCAGCTCCTGGCTGCCGGTGCCAGAGGCGCCGACGATGCCAATCGGCCCGCGGCGCACCGCGTTGGCGAAGCACAGCCCCGCGCCGTTGATAATGGCGGTGCCGCAGTCCGGCCCCATCATCAGCAGCCCTTTCTGGTGCGCCAGCTGCTTCAGCGCCAGCTCGTCGTCGAGGGATACGTTATCGGAAAAGAGCATGACGTTAAGATCGTTTTCCAGCGCCTGGCGCGCTTCGCGTGCGGCGAAGGTGCCGTTAACGGAAATCACCGCAAGGTTGCTGTCCGGGCGATGGGTTTTGGCGCTGGCAATCGTCGCGTAGCGTGCTTCATGGGTGCCTCCGCTCTCTTTACGCGTGAATAACGCCTCAATAGCGGCCAGGGTTTCATCATTCGCCGCGGCGCCTTTAATCACGATCATCAGGTCGCCGTTTTTGGCGTCGGCTAATTCCGGCGTTAACAGCCCGAGATTTTTTAATACGCCTTTGTTCATTTCCGTCGCCATGGCCACAAACGCCTGCTCGACGCCCGGTAATTTATTGGCTTTGGTGGAAACGGACATCAGTGAAACCGAATCAAAATACGTGTTCTTTTTTATAACGATTTTGGTTGGCATTGTTTTCTCCTGAATACGGATAAAAGGGGGCCGCCGTCGTGCAGAATGCACGTCGGTAAAAATGCTTTTTTGAATTAACGGCCAGCCTGAAGTGGCTGGCCGAATGCGTTATGCGCCTGCCGCCAGCAGCAGGTCGGCTATTGCATCGAAGCCTTTTTCCCGCGCCAGTTCGAGCGGGGTTTTACCGTATTTATCGGTCATGTGCGGGTTCGCGCCGTGATCCAGCAGCAGCTTCACAATCTCCTGCTGCTTTGCGCCACCGTCGTTCAGCACAATGGCTTCCAGCAGCGGCGTCCAGCCGACAAAATTGGTGTGGTTGACGTTAATGTCGGTTTTTGCCAGCAGCTCGCGCACGATTTCAACGTGGCCTTTTTCACTGGCAGGGGTAATGCCCACGCCGCCGAAGCGCGTCAGGCGGTCAAGATCCGGATTCGCCGGAAGGACAATGCGCAGCAGGGTTAAATCATTGGTCAGGCAGCTTATCAGGAAGGGGTTAAAACAGGTCTGATCCTGTTTATCAATATCCGCGCCGGCAGCAATTAAATATTCCACACAGGCGTAATGCTTTTTCAGGCTGGCAATAATAATGGCGGTTCTTTTCTGGCGGTTGGTGGCGTTAATATCCACGCCGTTATCCAGGCAGGCTTTTAGCGCGTCGATGTTGCCCTCTTCTGCCGCCAGCAGAAATTCCGTAACGAGTGCGTTTGCAGACATATTCAGTCTCCCAATGTTTCACTTCTGATGACCTGAGAATAGCAACAGCCTGGTCACAAAAGAATCCGCTTAAAAATGATTCATCGACACGCAATTAATTATTGAGTTAAATTCAACAGTCAGGCTAAAACGTGCGTCTGTGCAACCTTTTTCTTATGGCTTACCGCTTTTTATCGTCTCAGACAGCATTATCCTTATGGTTGTAAAAGCCTTGCATGACGCGGCTCCGCGTAAATAGTCAGAACTGTGACCCACTTCAAATGTGATGTAACGGCGCTGTTAAAATATGTTCAAAACTGATGGCTGAGGATGCTGTGATATGAATTCCATCTTTACCGAAGAGAATCTGCTGGCCTTCACCACTGCGGCACGCTTCGGCAGCTTCAGCAAAGCCGCCGCCGAGCTGGGCGTGACGACCTCCGCCATCAGTTACACCATCAAACGCATGGAGACCGGGCTGGACGTGGTGCTGTTTGTGCGCAATACGCGCAGCATCGAGCTGACCGAATCCGGGTTTTACTTTTACCGTAAAGCCACCGACCTGCTGAACGATTTTCACGCCATCAAGCGCGGGATAGATACCATCTCTCAGGGCATTGAGGCGCGGGTGCGTATCTGCATTAATCAGCTCTTGTATACGCCGCGCCATACCGCGCGGCTGCTGCAGGTACTGAAAAAGCAGTTTCCCACCTGTCAGATCACCGTCACCACCGAGGTGTACAACGGCGTCTGGGATTCCATCATCAACAACCAGGCCAACATTGCCATCGGCGCACCGGACACCCTGCTGGACGGCGGCGGGATTGATTACACCGAAATTGGCGCCATCCGCTGGGTGTTTGCCATCGCGCCGGAACATCCCCTCGCCTTTGTTCCCGAACCGATAGCGGAGAGCCAGCTGCGTCTGTATCCCAACATCATGGTGGAAGATACAGCGCATACCATCAACAAAAAGGTCGGCTGGCTGCTGCACGGCCAGGAGGCGATTCTGGTGCCGGATTTCAACACCAAGTGCCAGTGTCAGATTCTGGGGGAAGGGATTGGCTTTTTGCCGGAATACATGGCAAGAGAGGCGGTGGAAGACGGGCTGCTCATCACGCGGCGCATTAATAACCCGCGTCAGGATTCGCGCATGCTGCTCGCCACGCAGCATGCAGCGACCGGCCAGGTGACGCGCTGGATCAAACAGCAGTTTGGCCCGGAGGGCGTATTGACCGGTATCTACAGTGACTTACTGTGGCGCACTTAGTTTTTCGTTTGTACCCAAAACGCGTGGATAAGACCCGGGAAGTAGCCCAGAAGGGTCAGAAGGATGTTCAGAATAAACGCCCAGCCCAATCCCTTGCCAAGCAGCACGCCCAGCGGCGGGAGAATAATCGTAAAAACAACGCGCCAAAAACCCATAATCACTCCGTGCAAGCTAACCAATTGAAAATTAAAAAGAGACACTCTCTAAGCATAGCCAGTTTACGGGTTACCGCCATTCGTCTCTCGCGCTTTTACCTGCCTTTACCCTCTTTACACTGGCTTAAGCCCTTCCTTAAATGTTCTACTACTCAGAAATTGACCGTAAGGAAACACCATGTCTCTTTCTCTTATTTCGCCTCAGCAGGCAAACGCGCTTGTTAAAGAAGGCGCAAAACTGGTTGATATTCGCGATCCCGACGAGTATGCCCGCGAGCATATTCCGGCAGCGCACTCCATACCGCTGGATTCTTTACCCGGCGGGCTTAATGCATCCCCTGGTGAAACGGTGATTTTTCACTGTCAGTCCGGGGCACGGACATCAAACAATGCTGCGCGCCTTGCACAGGCAGCGTCTCCGGCTCAGGCCTTCGTGGTTGAGGGGGGCATTCAGGGCTGGAAGCAGGCCGGGCTGCTGACCGTTGAAGATAAATCCCAGCCGCTTCCGCTGATGCGGCAGGTACAAATTGCCGCCGGACTGCTGATCCTCTGCGGCGTGGTGCTGGGCTATAGCGTCTCCAGCGGCTTTTTCCTGCTGAGCGGTTTTGTCGGCGCCGGGTTGCTTTTCGCCGGTGTGACGGGCTTTTGTGGCATGGCGCGGCTGCTGAAGATAATGCCGTGGAACCGTCGTACCCCATAAGCAGTAATCAATGAATTACGCTGTACCCGGTGCCGGACGTGGGCTAAGGTGAAGATCGCTAAAACGATGAGGAGGTTATATGTTTTCTGTCGGTGATTATGTGCAACCGCTTAAAGGCGGCCCGAAACTGAAGGTGCTCGAAGTGAACGGTGAAAGCGTTGTAGCGGTACAGGCCAGCAATGAACAAGGTGAAAAATATACGCTGAAAGCGGCCGAGCTGGCGCCGTATACCGAGGAAGGTGATTTCGGCGTCTGCTGAACAGTCAACCGGGCGGCTTGTTCCGCCCGGTCCACGTATTAGATCAGAAAATCATCCAGTGATTTACCCTCTGCCAGCGCGCTGGCAATAGGCTTCGGCGTGCGGCCCTGGCCGGTCCACGTTTTCTCTTCACCGTTCTGGTCAATAAAGCGATATTTCGCTTCACGCGGTTTACGCTTTTTAGCCGGTTTACCCGCCTGCGCCAGTTCTGAACCCAGCAGATCGGAGGGGGAAATACCATCGGCTTTCATCAGCTCCAGCAGGGCATTAATTTTTTCCTGCTGCTCGGCACGCTGCTGCTCTAATTCTGCCAGCTCGCTGCGTTTCTCTTCAGTAACGACCCTGACCTTTTCCAGCATTTCCTCAAGAACGTCCAGGGATAATTCACGCGCCATCGCGCGCAGGGTTCGGATATTATTAAGATTCTGTAACGTCAAAGACATATTATTTGAAAACCTTTTCTTTGGGGTAAATAGATAAATCGCCGACAGAATAATTCATTTGAGTTGAAATATCTACCCAAAGGACCGTATGGGCATAATTGTAAATATAACTAAATCACGCTGTTAATATTAGAACAGGATGTAGTCAGGGCAGAAGCGAATCTAATCACTGCATCCATATAAATGGTCAACTTTAATCCGAATCACAGCATATTGCGCCGCTACCATAACGGTGATTTTCACCCGCACAAACATTAAAACTAACCGATTGATTACATTGTAAAAATTATCAAACGAGACAGATTATAACGAACAGAGTAAAAATCACACAATTTTAGAGAATTTTGTGGACAAAAGGTGATTAAATAAAAATTAATCACTAGTTGTTAGTTCAAAGTCAGAGATATACTCTATACACCTCAAACAAACCAACCTAAAGCACTAACCGCTGCAGGAAAATCGTTTCCACCGTGTTCTTCTCAAGGAGTTCAGACATGTTCTCGCCGCAATCTCGCCTGCGCCACGCGGTGGCGGATACTTTCGCGATGGTTGTTTACTGTTCCGTCGTGAACATGCTGATCGAAATATTCCTCTCCGGAATGACCTTCGAGCAGTCACTTTCTTCTCGCCTGGTGGCGATCCCGGTCAATATTATTATCGCATGGCCTTACGGGCTATACCGCGATGCCGTCATGCGCTTCTCGCGTCGTATCAGCCCGGCGGGCTGGATGAAAAACCTTGCCGACGTACTGGCGTACGTCACGTTCCAGTCTCCGGTCTACGTGGCTATTTTGCTGACGGTGGGCGCGGACTGGCACCAGATCGCCGCAGCGGTCAGTTCGAATATCGTGGTATCAATGCTGATGGGTGCGGTATACGGCTATTTTCTCGACTACTGCCGCCGTCTGTTCAAAGTCAGCCAGTACAGCCAGGTAAAAGCGTAATGTGAAGCGACTGGCGAATGCCAGTCGCAGATTTACTGTACGTCGCCAAACAGTCCCTTAAGAAACCGCTCCAGCGCCATACGCGAGCTGAAACCGTGCGGAATACCATAATGCTCATGCCGTTCACCGCCTAAATAGAGCGGAAATTGCTGATAATGATCGCAGGTTTTAATATCCGAGGCAGGTTCAGCAAATGACAGACTTCTGTCTTTCAGCGTCGGGTGAATAATGAGTGCGGTACGTCCCATCCTGGCTTCACGATTAACATACACATAATTCTCGCCTCGGCGATATCCATACGCTTTTGGCGTCACCTCATCCATGGTGAATCCCTCTTTTTCAAGAACGCGTGCCACCTCGTCAGGTCGTAAATACATATCTTTTCCTCGTTATCTTTTCCTGCCCGGCAACCTTACAGTATTCAGCATTAGCAGGGCTTTCAGAATAGTCCATAAACTGCCGGATAACGCGTGATGCGCTTCAGATATTAAATTTCTGAACTAAACTCATCAGGAACACAAAATTACGGAGGATCGTATGTTTAACAGACCGAACCGAAACGATATTAACGACGACGCTCAGGATATTCGTAATGATGTCAGCCAATTAGCGGACACGCTGGAAGAGGTGCTGAAGTCCTGGGGTACTGACGCGAAGGACGAAGCGGATGCCGCAAAACGTAAGGCTCAGTCTCTGCTCCGTGAAACCCGCGCCCGCATGAACGGACGTTCACGCGCCACACAGGCGGCCTGCGATATGGCAAGTTGCGCTACGACCTTCGTACGTGAAAAACCACTTTGTACGCTGGGAACCGTCGCGGCGGTCGGCATCTTTGTCGGTGCCCTGCTCAGCCTGCGTAAGTAAGTCTGACTTATCCGCCCCGGTAGCCTCTGGCGCCGGGGCTTTTCTTTGCCTTCACACCCGAAAAACCCGTACAGCCAGTCCTGCCCCGCTGTGCTCATCACCAGGGCAACATCAATCTGAATTTCCCATATCTTGTATGGTTGAATATTATCTCAACTACATCTAGTATTCCCTTTAGAAAGACACACACTACCTGACGCGTTAACTCGCGCCCTTTTCTTATTCTAAATGGAAATACGAATCATGAGCATTATTATTTACACTCGTAATGACTGTGTTCAGTGCCACGCCACCAAACGGGCGATGGAGAGCCGCGGCGTGGCGTTTGAGATGGTGAATATCGACCAGCAGCCCGAGGCCGCCGATACCCTGCGCGCGCAGGGATTTCGTCAGCTTCCGGTGGTGGTTGCCGGTGACACCAGCTGGTCTGGCTTTCGCCCGGACATGATTAACCGCCTGAGCGCTCAGGCCACGCGTACATGAGCAGGCTGGTCTTCTTTTCCAGCAGCTCGGAAAACACGCTCCGCTTTATTGAGCGCCTCGGGCTGCCTGCGGTGCGTATTCCTCTCAACGAGCGGGAGCGTATTCAGGTAGACGAACCTTACATTCTGGTGGTGCCCAGCTATGGCGGGGGCGGTACGGCGGGAGCGGTGCCTCGCCAGGTGATCCGCTTTCTGAACGATCCTCATAACCGGGAGCTGATTCGGGGCGTGATCGCGGCGGGCAATCGTAATTTCGGCGATGCGTATGGCCGCGCCGGGGATGTCATCTCTCAAAAATGCGGCGTGCCGTATCTCTATCGTTTCGAACTGATGGGGACACAGCAGGACGTAGAAAACGTGCGTAAAGGAGTGAACGAATTTTGGCAACGACAACCGCAGAACGGGTAATTCAGGCAACGCCGGACTACCACGCATTAAACGCGATGCTTAACCTCTATGACCGGGAGGGGCGCATTCAGTTTGGCAAAGATCGCGAGGCGGTAGAGGCCTTTTTCGCGGCCCACGTCCGTCCGAACAGCGTCGCTTTTGGCAGCCAGCAGGAACGTCTCGACTATCTGGTTAACGAAGGTTATTACGAGGAGCGCGTGCTGGCCCGCTATAACCGCGCTTTCGTGGTGAAGCTGTTTGAGCGCGCCCATGCCAGCGGTTTTCGTTTCCAGACCTTTCTCGGCGCGTGGAAGTATTACACCAGCTACACCCTGAAAACCTTCGACGGCAAACGCTACCTGGAAAGCTTTGAAGATCGCACCGTGATGGTGGCGCTGACGCTGGCCCAGGGCGACGAAGCGCTGGCTGAAAGGCTGACGGAGGAGATCCTCTCCGGCCGCTTCCAGCCCGCCACGCCGACCTTTCTCAACTGCGGTAAAGCCCAGCGCGGCGAGCTGGTCTCCTGCTTCCTGCTGCGCATCGAGGACAATATGGAGTCGATTGGTCGCGCGGTGAACTCGGCGCTGCAGCTTTCCAAACGCGGCGGCGGCGTGGCGTTTCTGCTCTCGAACCTGCGTGAAGCGGGCGCGCCGATCAAGCGCATCGAAAACCAGTCCTCCGGGGTAATCCCGGTGATGAAGATGCTGGAAGACGCGTTCTCCTATGCCAACCAGCTTGGCGCGCGTCAGGGCGCGGGGGCGGTTTACCTGCATGCGCACCATCCGGACATTCTGCGTTTTCTCGATACCAAACGCGAAAACGCCGACGAAAAAATCCGCATCAAAACCCTGTCGCTCGGCGTGGTGATCCCGGATATTACCTTTAAACTGGCTAAAGAGAATGCCGAGATGGCGCTCTTCTCGCCCTATGATATTGAGCGTATTTACGGCAAAGCGTTTGGCGACGTGGCCATCAGCGAGCTGTACGACGAGCTGGTGGCCGACGAGCGCATTCGTAAAAAATACATCAACGCCCGCGATTTCTTCCAGACGCTGGCCGAAATTCAGTTTGAGTCCGGCTATCCGTACATCATGTTTGAGGACACGGTGAACCGCGCGAACCCGATCGCCGGGCGTATCAACATGAGCAACCTGTGCTCGGAGATCTTGCAGGTCAACAGCGCCTCCGCCTACGACGAGAACCTGGACTACGCGGAGATCGGCAAAGATATCTCCTGCAATCTCGGGTCGCTCAATATTGCTCACACCATGGATTCGCCGGATTTTGGCCGCACGGTGGAGACCGCCATTCGCGGGCTGACGGCGGTCTCAGACATGAGCCACATTCGCAGTGTGCCCTCCATCGAGGCGGGTAACGCCGCATCGCATGCCATTGGCCTGGGGCAGATGAACCTGCACGGTTATCTGGCGCGGGAAGGTATCGCCTACGGCAGTCCGGAAGGGCTGGATTTCACCAACCTCTATTTCTACACCGTCACCTGGCACGCGCTGCACACCTCGATGATGCTGGCGCGCGAGCGCAGCCAGCGGTTCGCAGGCTTTGAGCAATCCCGCTACGCCAGCGGGGAATATTTCAGCCAGTATCTGGAAGGCGACTGGCAGCCAAAAACCGAAAAAGTGCGCGAACTGTTCGCCCGCGCGGGGATTACCCTGCCAACGCGCGAGATGTGGCAGCAGCTGCGCGACGACGTGATGCGCTACGGCATCTACAACCAGAACCTGCAGGCCGTGCCGCCAACCGGTTCGATTTCCTACATCAACCACGCCACGTCGAGCATTCACCCGATCGTGTCGAAAATTGAAATTCGTAAGGAAGGCAAAACCGGACGCGTTTACTACCCTGCCCCGTTTATGACCAACGAGAACCTGGCGCTTTACCAGGATGCGTATGAGATCGGCCCGGAAAAAATCATCGATACCTACGCGGAGGCGACAAAGCACGTGGATCAGGGGCTGTCGCTGACGCTCTTTTTCCCGGACACCGCCACCACGCGGGATATCAACAGAGCGCAGATCTACGCCTGGAAGAAAGGCATCAAAACGCTCTACTACATTCGCCTGCGCCAGCTTGCGCTGGAAGGCACCGAAATCGAAGGCTGCGTGTCCTGCGCGCTGTAAGGAGAAAGGATGAAACTGTCACGCGTGAGTGCCGTTAACTGGAATAAAATCCAGGATGATAAAGACCTGGAGGTGTGGAACCGCCTGACCAGCAACTTCTGGCTGCCGGAAAAGGTGCCGCTCTCAAACGATATTCCGGCCTGGCAGACGCTGAGCCACGCCGAGCAGCAGCTGACGATCCGCGTCTTTACCGGCCTGACGCTGCTGGACACCATCCAGAATACTGTGGGTGCCCCCGCATTGATGAGCGACGCGCTGACGCCGCACGAAGAGGCGGTGATGTCGAACATCAGCTTTATGGAAGCGGTACATGCCCGCTCCTACAGCTCGATTTTCTCCACCCTGTGCCAGACCAAAGACGTGGACGCGGCCTACGCCTGGAGCGAAGAGAGCGAGTCACTACAGAGAAAGGCGGAGCTGGTGCTGGAATATTACCGCGCCGACGAGCCGCTGAAGAAGAAGATCGCCAGCGTGTTCCTGGAATCCTTCCTCTTCTATTCCGGCTTCTGGCTGCCCATGTACTGGTCGAGCCGGGGCAAGCTCACCAACACCGCCGATTTGATTCGGCTCATCATTCGTGACGAGGCGGTTCACGGGTATTACATCGGCTATAAATACCAGAAAGGGCTGGAGAAAGTCAGTCCGGAGAAACGCGAGGAGCTCAAAGGTTTTGCGCTCGATTTGCTGATGGATCTGTACGACAACGAACTGAGCTATACCGAAGAATTGTACGCCGGAACGGGCTGGGAAGAGGACGTAAAAGCGTTTCTCTGCTACAACGCGAACAAAGCGCTGATGAACCTTGGTTACGACGCGCTGTTCCCGCCGGAGATGGCGGAGGTGAACCCGGCGATCCTGGCGGCGCTGTCGCCGAATGCCGACGAAAA
The DNA here is from genome assembly GCF_058354905.1 of Enterobacter sp. ECC_219_Taxon_10. Classification (NCBI taxonomy): domain Bacteria; kingdom Pseudomonadati; phylum Pseudomonadota; class Gammaproteobacteria; order Enterobacterales; family Enterobacteriaceae; genus Enterobacter; species Enterobacter sp. ECC_219_Taxon_10. The sequence continues at coordinate 3,780,440 of NZ_CM178005.1, forward strand.
CCACGATTTCTTCTCGGGATCCGGCTCATCGTATGTGATGGGCAAGGCGGTGGAAACCGAGGATGAAGACTGGGATTTTTAATGAACGCTAACGTTCGTTAATTTAATATAAACCCAACAATTCTCTCTCTAATATTTACAAAACAACTACACTGTAATTTCCGCGTCATATTCGCCTGAATCACACCGATTCAGGCGAAATTTCCTGATGCCGCAGCAAAAAAAATGAGAAAAATTCAAACTGCCCTCAGCCCTTTATTCATGGGAAATTCAGCCGCTTCGCTTACCTGAAAATTCACGTCATAAGCAAACCCAGGGTTGTCTCAGATTCTGAGTATGTTAGGGTTATGCCCGTTAACAATTTACCATGGTAATCATATCGACATAAACAAATAACAGGACACTCTCTATTGCATGGCAATTAAATTAGAAGTGAAAAATCTTTATAAAGTATTTGGCGAGCACCCGCAGCGCGCATTCAAATATATTGAGAAAGGCCTTTCGAAAGAGCAAATTCTGGAAAAAACCGGGCTATCGCTTGGCGTTAAAGACGCCAGTCTGGCCATTGAAGAAGGCGAGATTTTTGTCATCATGGGGTTATCCGGTTCGGGTAAATCCACTATGGTTCGCCTTCTCAATCGCCTGATTGAACCCACCCGCGGGCAGGTGCTGATTGACGGTGTGGATATCGCCAGAATATCAGACGCCGAGCTTCGCGAGGTGCGCAGAAAGAAGATCGCAATGGTGTTTCAGTCATTCGCGCTGATGCCGCACATGACGGTGCTGGATAATACCGCCTTTGGCATGGAATTAGCCGGCACGCCCGCTCAGGAACGTCAGGAAAAAGCCCTTGATGCCCTGCGCCAGGTGGGGCTTGAGAATTATGCTCACGCGTATCCGGATGAACTTTCCGGCGGTATGCGTCAGCGCGTGGGATTAGCCCGTGCGTTGGCCATTAATCCAGACATATTATTAATGGATGAAGCCTTCTCAGCCCTCGATCCGTTAATTCGCACCGAGATGCAGGATGAGCTGGTAAAATTACAGGCCAGACATCAGCGAACTATTGTCTTTATTTCCCACGATTTAGACGAAGCCATGCGTATTGGCGACCGAATTGCCATTATGCAAAACGGAGAGGTGGTGCAGGTCGGCACGCCGGATGAAATTCTGAATAATCCGGCGAATGATTACGTGCGAACCTTCTTCCGCGGCGTGGATATCAGCCAGGTATTTAGCGCTAAAGATATTGCGCGCCGAACGCCGAACGGCATTATCCGTAAAACGCCAGGCTTCGGCCCGCGCTCCGCCCTTAAGCTGCTGCAGGACGAAGACCGTGAATACGGGTATCTGGTTGAACGCGGCAATAAATTTGTCGGCGTTGTCTCCATCGACTCTCTGAAAACCGCGCTTAGCGAAAATCAGGGGATCGATGCGGCGTTAATTGACGCTCCGCTTGCCGTGGACGCCGAAACGCCGCTCAGCGAGTTGCTCTCTCACGTGGGCCAGGCGCCGTGCGCCGTGCCGGTCGTGGGTGAGGAACAACAGTACGTCGGCATCATCTCCAAACGGATGCTGCTGCAGGCTTTAGATCGCGAGGGGGCAAACAATGACCGATCAAACTAACCCGTGGGGCACCACAGAGGCAGCGGACAGCGCTGCGCAATCCGCCGACGCATGGGGCTCCACGCCTGCACCTGCCGACGGCGGCGGCGCGGCAGACTGGCTGAACAGCGCGCCCGCGCCTGCGCCAGAACACTTCAACATCATGGATCCGTTCCATAAAACCCTGATCCCGCTGGACAGCTGGGTCACGGAGGGGATCGACTGGGTGGTCACGCACTTCCGTCCGGTGTTCCAGGGGATCCGCGTCCCGGTGGATTACATCCTGAACGGCTTCCAGCAGCTGATGCTGGGCATGCCTGCGCCGGTGGCCATTATCCTGTTCTCCCTGATTGCCTGGCAGTTCGGCAGCGCGGGGATGGGCATCGCCACGCTGATTTCGCTGATTGCCATCGGCGCGATTGGCGCGTGGTCGCAGGCAATGATCACGCTGGCGCTGGTGCTGACCGCCCTGCTCTTCTGCATCGTCATCGGGCTACCGATGGGGATCTGGCTGGCGCGCAGCCCGCGGGCCGCGAAGATTATTCGTCCGCTGCTGGATGCAATGCAGACCACGCCGGCGTTCGTCTATCTGGTGCCTATCGTGATGCTGTTCGGCATCGGTAACGTGCCGGGCGTGGTGGTGACCATTATCTTCGCCCTGCCGCCGATTATTCGTCTGACCATCCTGGGGATTAACCAGGTGCCTGCGGACCTGATTGAGGCCTCACGCTCGTTCGGTGCCAGCCCGCGCCAGATGCTGTTTAAGGTTCAGCTCCCGCTGGCGATGCCGACCATCATGGCAGGCGTTAACCAGACGCTGATGCTGGCCCTGTCGATGGTGGTGATCGCCTCGATGATCGCCGTTGGCGGACTGGGCCAGATGGTGCTGCGCGGCATTGGCCGTCTCGACATGGGGCTGGCCACCGTTGGCGGCGTCGGGATTGTGATCCTCGCCATTATTCTCGATCGCCTGACTCAGGCCGTCGGTCGTGATTCACGCAGTCGCGGCAACCGTCGCTGGTATACCACCGGCCCCGTCGGGTTACTGACCCGCCCATTTACAAAATAAGGAACAACGATGCGACAGAGCGTACTTTTTGCTACAGCGTTTGCCACCCTTGTCTCCACCAGCGCGTTTGCCGCTGACCTGCCGGGTAAAGGCATTACCGTGCAGCCGGTGCAGAGCACCATTTCGGAAGAGAGCTTCCAGACCCTGATCGTCAGCCGCGCGCTGGAGAAGCTGGGCTATACGGTCAATACGCCGAGCGAAGTGGATTACAACGTGGGCTACACCTCGATTGCCTCCGGTGACGCCACCTTTACCGCGGTGAACTGGCAGCCGTTGCACGACGACATGTATGCTGCCGCCGGTGGCGACAAGAAATTCTATCGCGAAGGCACCTTCGTGACGGGTGCGGCTCAGGGTTATCTGATCGACAAGAAAACCGCGGATAAGTATCACATCACCAATATTGAACAGCTGAAAGATCCGAAGATCGCCAGGCTGTTCGACACCAACGGTGACGGCAAGGCCGACATGATGGGCTGCTCGCCGGGCTGGGGCTGTGAAGCGGTGATTAACCACCAGAACAAAGCGTTCGATCTGGCGAAAACCGTCGACGTGAGCCACGGCAACTATTCAGCGATGATGGCCGACACCATTGCCCGCTTTAAAGAGGGGAAACCGGTGATCTACTACACCTGGACACCGTACTGGGTGAGCGACGTGCTGAAGCCGGGTAAAGACGTGGTGTGGCTGCAGGTACCGTTCTCCTCCCTGCCGGGCGAGCAGAAAGATATCGACACCAAACTGCCGAACGGCATGAACTACGGCTTCCCGGTGAACACCATGCATATCGTGGCTAATAAAGCCTGGGCGGAGAAAAACCCGGCGGCGGCGAAGCTGTTCTCGGTGATGAAGCTCCCGCTGGCGGACATCAACGCCCAGAATGCGATGATGCACGCGGGCAAATCCTCTGAGGCGGATGTGAAAGGCCACGTGGACGGCTGGATCAAAGCTCACCAGCAGCAGTTTGACGGCTGGGTGAAAGAGGCGCTTGAAGCGCAGAAGTAAAAACAACACCCCTCACCCTAACCCTCTCCCCGAAGGGGAGAGGGGACTTTATACACCCTCTCCCCTTCGGGGAGAGGGCCGGGGTGAGGGGCTCAAACCGCACCCAACCCAAACCGCACAAACACACACATAACAATCCCCCAACATTCACAATCATTGGTTATTATAGTTTCCGGAAAAATAATCACTTAACTAACGATTCCTGAAACCAATGACGAAAACAACTCAGGGGCTTAGTCCCGCACTCATCCTTTTGATGTCCGTGGCAACGGGTCTGGCAGTCGCCAGCAACTATTACGCGCAGCCTCTGCTCGATACTATCGCCCGCGCGTTTGACCTTTCCGCCAGCTCGGCAGGCTTTATCGTCACCGCCGCACAGCTTGGCTACGCCGCCGGGCTGCTGTTCCTGGTGCCGCTCGGAGATATGTTTGAACGCCGGATGCTGATTGTTTCGATGACGCTTCTGGCCGCAGGCGGCATGCTGATCACCGCCAGCAGCCAGTCGCTGACGATGATGATTGTCGGCACCGCGCTAACGGGACTGTTTTCCGTCGTCGCGCAAATTCTGGTGCCCCTCGCGGCAACCCTTGCCTCCCCGGAAAAACGCGGCAAGGTGGTGGGTACCATTATGAGCGGCCTGCTGCTCGGGATCCTGCTGGCGCGTACCGTTGCCGGGCTGCTGGCAAGCCTCGGCGGCTGGCGCACCGTTTACTGGGTGGCGAGCGTATTGATGGTGGTGATGGCGCTGGCGCTGTGGCGCGGGCTGCCGAAGGTGAAGCAGGAGAACCACCTGAATTACCCGCAGCTTCTGGCCTCCGTGTTTAGCCTGTTCACGCAGGATAAACTGCTGCGCACCCGCGCTCTGCTGGGGTGTCTAACCTTCGCTAACTTCAGCATTCTCTGGACGTCGATGGCATTTCTGCTCGCCGCACCGCCGTTTAACTATTCAGAAGGGGTGATTGGTCTGTTCGGCCTGGCCGGTGCCGCCGGTGCATTGGGCGCGCGCCCGGCAGGCGGGCTGGCCGACAAAGGCAAATCGCATATCACCACGACCGCCGGACTGGTTTTGCTCCTGCTCTCCTGGGCGGCTATCTGGTATGGACACGTCTCGGTGCTGGCGCTGATCGTCGGTATTCTGGTGCTGGATCTCACCGTACAGGGTGTGCATATCACCAACCAGACCGTGATTTACCGCGTGAAGCCCGAGGCGCGTAACCGCCTCACGGCCGGATACATGACCAGCTACTTCATTGGTGGGGCAGCAGGTTCGTTAATTTCGGCGTCGGCATGGCAGCACGCCGGCTGGTCAGGTGTGTGCGGAATTGGCGCAATCGTCGCCGCGCTTAACCTTGTTGTGTGGTGGCGCGGCTACCATCGTCAGGAAGCAATTCACTAAGTTTTACATTGCTTTGGGCCTCTTAGGGTGTAAAGGGGCCCGGCAGTCTGTTAATGTAAACGTAATCATTTATCCCAGAAATTTTAATGTGGGTGACATATCTACAATTGGCATGAATAGTTCAGACCCCCGTCCTCACATCCTCTCTTCAGCGGGTTCATACCCTACGCTTTCTGTGCTCACCGGGTCACGGACTTACCCGGCGCTTTCTGATGGTGGCATTCATTTGGCGGATATAACCGCACAAATAATCCATTTACATTATTTGTCACCATCGTTACTATATCGGCTGTAATTAATGAGGTTATGCCCAAAATGGATAGTTCGTTTACGCCCATTGAACAAATGCTTAAATTCCGCGCCAGTCGTCATGAGGACTTCCCGTATCAGGAGATCCTGCTGACCCGCCTGTGCATGCACATGCAGGGTAAGCTGCTGGAAAATCGTAATAAAATGCTGAAAGCTCAAGGGATTAACGAGACGTTGTTTATGGCGTTGATTACGCTGGAGTCTCAGGAAAACCACAGTATTCAGCCTTCTGAGCTGAGCTGCGCGCTGGGATCGTCCCGTACCAATGCGACCCGTATTGCTGATGAACTGGAAAAGCGCGGCTGGATTGAGCGCCGTGAAAGCGATAACGATCGCCGCTGCCTGCATCTGCAATTGACCGATAAAGGTCACCAGTTCCTGCGTGAGGTGCTGCCACCTCAGCACAATTGCCTGCACAAACTCTGGTCTGCCCTCAGCACCGCCGAGCGCGACCAGCTTGAGCACATCACTCGCAAGCTGCTCACCCGTCTGGACCAGATGGATGAAGAAGGCGCAGTTCTTGAGGCGCTGCGCTAACGCGACGACACGCTCAACAATCCAGATTTATAAAAGAAAACCGACAGGCCAGCACGTCACACTGCTGGCCTTTCTGACAACAGGTCGGCTCAGCCGATGTGAAAATAAGAAGATCGTGGAGAACAACAATGAGCGCAAATGCGGAGAGCACTACCCCGCAGCAACCGGCCAACAAGAAAGGCAAACGTAAAAGTGCCCTTCTTCTGTTGACCTTGCTCTTTATTATTATTGCCGTGGCATATGGGATCTATTGGTTTTTAGTATTGCGTCATGCAGAAGAGACTGACGACGCATACGTGGCAGGGAACCAGGTACAGATTATGGCGCAGGTGTCGGGCAGCGTGACGAAAGTCTGGGCTGACAATACCGACTTTGTGCAAAAAGGCGATGTGTTGGTGACCCTCGATCCAACCGATGCCCAGCAGGCCTTTGAGAAAGCCCAGACCGCGCTGGCCTCCAGCGTCCGTCAGACCCGCCAGCTGATGATCAACAGTAAGCAGCTGCAGGCCAACATCGACGTGCAGAAAACCGCGCTGGCGCAGGCCCAGAGCGACCTGAACCGCCGCGTTCCGCTCGGCACCGCCAACCTGATTGGCCGTGAAGAGCTGCAGCACGCGCGCGACGCGGTTGCCAGCGCTCAGGCACAGCTTGACGTGGCCATTCAGCAGTACAACGCCAACCAGGCGATGGTGCTCGGCACCAGCCTGGAAAACCAGCCCGCCGTGCAGCAGGCAGCGACCGAAGTGCGCAACGCGTGGCTTGCCCTGCAGCGTACTAAAATCGTCAGCCCGATGACCGGTTACGTCTCCCGCCGTTCCGTTCAGCCAGGAGCGCAGATTAGCCCAACCACGCCGCTGATGGCGGTCGTGCCGGCAGACAACCTGTGGGTAGACGCTAACTTTAAAGAGACGCAGCTTGCCCATATGCGTATCGGCCAGACCGCGACGGTCGTCAGCGACATCTACGGCGATGACGTGAAGTACACCGGGAAAGTGGTTGGCCTGGATATGGGGACCGGCAGCGCCTTCTCCCTGCTGCCTGCGCAGAACGCCACCGGTAACTGGATCAAAGTGGTTCAGCGTCTGCCCGTGCGTATCGAACTGGATGCCAAACAGCTGGCGGATCACCCGCTGCGTATCGGCCTCTCAACGCTTGTGACGGTCGATACCGCCAACCGCGACGGTCAAATCCTCGCAAGCCAGGTGCGAAGCACGCCGGCTTATGAAAGTAACGCCCGTGAAATTAGCCTCGATCCGGTCAACAAGCTGATCGATGACATCGTGAAGGCAAACGCCGGTTAATCCGAAGGTGAGCGTTATGCAACAGCAAAAGCCGCAAAAACCGCTGGAAGGCGCGCAGCTGGTCATTATGACCATCGCGCTGTCGCTGGCGACATTCATGCAGGTGCTGGACTCCACCATCGCAAACGTGGCGATCCCAACGATCGCCGGTAACCTTGGCTCGTCGCTGAGCCAGGGGACCTGGGTCATTACCTCGTTTGGGGTGGCAAACGCCATCTCCATTCCGATCACCGGCTGGCTGGCGAAGCGCGTCGGTGAGGTGAAGCTGTTCCTCTGGTCGACAATCCTGTTCGTGCTGGCCTCCTGGGCGTGCGGCATGTCCAGCAGCCTGACGATGCTGATCTTCTTCCGCGTCATTCAGGGGATTGTCGCCGGGCCACTGATCCCGCTGTCCCAGAGTTTGCTGCTGAACAACTATCCGCCTGCCAAACGCTCCATCGCGCTGGCGCTGTGGTCGATGACCGTGATTGTCGCGCCGATTTGCGGGCCTATCCTCGGCGGCTATATCAGCGATAACTACCACTGGGGCTGGATCTTCTTCATCAACGTGCCCATCGGTGCGCTGGTGGTGCTGATGACGCTGCAGTCTCTGCGCGGTCGCGAAACGCGGACCGAACAGCGGCGCATTGACGGCATCGGGCTGGCGCTGCTGGTTGTCGGCATCGGTAGCCTGCAGATCATGCTCGACCGCGGTAAAGAGCTGGACTGGTTTGCCTCTACGGAAATCATCGTGCTGACGGTGGTCGCCGTGGTCGCCATTAGCTTCCTGATTGTCTGGGAGCTGACGGACGATAACCCGATAGTCGATCTCTCGCTCTTCAAATCGCGAAACTTCACCATCGGCTGTCTGTGTATCAGCCTCGCCTATATGCTCTACTTCGGCGCGATTGTTCTGCTGCCGCAGCTACTGCAGGAGGTGTACGGTTATACCGCGACCTGGGCAGGGCTGGCGTCTGCACCTGTCGGGTTAATACCGGTTCTGCTGTCGCCGATTATTGGCCGCTTTGCCCATAAGCTCGACATGCGCAGGCTGGTGACGTTCAGCTTCATTATGTACGCCGTGTGCTTCTACTGGCGCGCGTATACGTTCGAACCGGGAATGGACTTTGGCGCCTCCGCGTGGCCGCAGTTCATTCAGGGCTTTGCCGTGGCGTGCTTCTTTATGCCGCTGACCACCATTACGCTCTCCGGCTTGCCGCCCGAGCGCATGGCGGCAGCATCGAGCCTGTCGAACTTCACCCGTACGCTGGCGGGCTCTATCGGGACGTCAATCACCACCACGCTGTGGACCAACCGTGAATCGATGCACCATGCCCAGCTGACCGAAGCGGTGAACCCGTTCAACCCTAACGCTCAGCAGATGTACAGCCAGCTTGAGGGGATGGGGATGACGGAGCAGCAGGCCTCCGGCTGGATTGCCCAGCAGATCACTAACCAGGGGCTGATTATCTCGGCGAACGAGATTTTCTGGATATCGGCGGGGATCTTCATCGTCCTGCTGGGGCTGGTGTGGTTTGCTAAACCGCCGTTTGGCGCCGGTAGCGGCGGCGGTGGCGCGCACTAATTCGCGTTGTCCAGAACGCGACAGCGATTGTCAGTTTCGATAAAGCAGCGCTCCTGAAATCAATTCACGATAGTGAAAAGACAACAGGAGCGCATCATGCTGAACACACCCGCCGACAAATACCAACCCTATCCCACCGTTTCATTGCCCGACCGTCGCTGGCCGGAGCAACGCATCACCCGCGCGCCGCGCTGGCTCTCGACCGACTTACGCGACGGCAACCAGGCGCTTGCCGAGCCGATGGACAGCGCGCGCAAGCTGCAGTTCTGGGACCTGCTGCTGGGTTGCGGGTTTAAAGAAATAGAGGTGGCCTTCCCGTCCGCCTCGCAGACCGACTTCAACTTTGTGCGCCAGCTGATCGAAGAGAACCGCATCCCGGATGACGTCACGATTCAGGTGTTAACTCAGGCGCGGGAAGATCTCATTCATCGCACTTTCGAATCCCTGCGTGGCGCGAAGCAGGCGACCATCCACCTGTATAACGCCACCGCCCCGCTGTTCCGCCGCCTGGTATTCGGCATGGAGAAAGCGCAGATCGTCGAGCTGGCCACGCGCGCCACGCGCCTTATCCGCCAGCTGTGCGAAGAGAACCCGGATACCTGCTGGCAGTACGAGTACTCCCCGGAAACCTTCTGCTTTACCGAGCCGGAGTTTGCGCTGGAGATTTGTGAAGCCGTGGCGGAGATCTGGCAGCCGTGCGATGCGCGTCCGATGATTATCAACTTACCCGCCACCGTCGAGGTCAGCACGCCAAACGTCTATGCCGACCAAATTGAGTATTTCTGTCGCCACTTCAGCCGCCGCCGCGACGTCTGCATTAGCGTGCATCCGCATAACGACCGAGGTACCGGCGTTGCCAGCGCCGAGCTGGCCGTAATGGCGGGCGCGGACCGCGTGGAGGGCTGTCTGTTCGGCAACGGTGAACGCACGGGTAACGTCTGTCTGGTGACGCTGGCGATGAACCTCTACAGCCAGGGCATTAGCCCGAATCTGGATTTCAGCGACATGAACCGGGTGGTGGAAACGGTGGAAACCTGCAATCAGCTGCCGGTGCACCCGCGCCATCCGTGGGCAGGACGGCTGGCCTATACTGCCTTCTCCGGTTCGCACCAGGATGCCATCAAGAAAGGCTTTGATGCCCGCAGGCCTGGCGATCGCTGGGAGATGCCCTATCTGCCCGTTGATCCACAGGATATCGGCTGCACCTACGAAGCGGTGATCCGCGTGAACAGCCAGTCAGGAAAAAGCGGCAGCGCGTGGCTTATCGAGCAAAATCATGGGCTGAAACTGCCCCGCGCCCTGCAGCAGGATTTCAGCCAGCACGTGCAGCAGGAAACCGACCGCCACGGAAAAGAGATGACGCAGAACGCGCTTTGGCAGCTGTTCCGCACCCGCTACGGGCTGGTGACCACGCCGCAGTTTGCGCTGCAATCCTACCGCAGTGACGGCCAGCAGGATGGCCAGCTGCGGCTGACGGCAAGCGTCGTCACGCAGGGGGGAACCCGTCAGCTGGAGGGTCAGGGTAACGGGCTGCTCTCCGCTGCCGCTCAGGGTTTAAGCCGCTGGGTCAACGCGCCGTTTGTGATTAAGGATTATCACGAGCATACGCTGGGCGAACGCAGCGACAGCCGCTCGGTGGCCTATATTCGCTGCCTGTTCCAGGACGGCACCAGCAGCTGGGGCGTGGGCATTGACAGCGACGTGGCGCGCGCGTCGCTTCAGGCTCTGTTTAACGCGGTTAGTCGTTCTTAAAGTAATCGCTGGGTGAAAGGCCCATCACCCGGCGGAACATTGCCGTAAAGGCGCTGTGGCTGCCATATCCCAGATCCAGCGCCACGCGTAATACCGGCTGGCCCTGCGCCAGCCGCACTAAGGCTTCCAGCAGACGCGCCCTTCTCAACCACTCGCCGTAGCTTAACCCCGTCTGCTGCTGAAAATGGCGGTTCAGGGTGCGCTCGCTCATGCCGAGCAGGCTCGCGCTCTGTTGACCGCTCCAGCTTTCACCTGGTGCCTGACGGACCTGCCGACACAGCTGGCGTAACGCCTCACTTTCCGGCTCCGGCAGGTGAAACGGCAGCACCGGCATAGTGCGAATTTCATCCAGAATGAGCTCATAGACGCGCTCATCCCGGCTTCCCGGTGAGTACGATTCAGGTAAAGTAAGGGAGACGAGGATAAGCTCGCGCAACAGCGGCGCGATCTGCACGATCTGGCAGGTGGCCGGGAGATCGGCCCGCGCCAGCGGATCGACAAACAGCGTTCGCGCTGCAACGTTGCCGGTGATGCGAAGCGAGTGCTGTGTTCCCGCCGGTAGCCAGACGCCGCGCCCGGGAGGAACAACCCAACTGCCTGATGCCGTATCGACCCGCACGACGCCCGTAAGGCTGTGCAGCAGCTGCGCGCAGTCGTGCTCGTGCCACGGCTCGCTGTCGCCGTGAACGTAATCATGGGCAAACGGAACGAGGGGACGATGGGTAAAGGAGAACGTAGAGGTTGTGGTCATGGGGTTAAACCACCCTCACCCTACCCTCTCCCGGTGGGAGAGGGAAAAGGTGCACTAGATGTGCAGCTCCTGCAGTTTTTCTTTTGGCAGGGCCAGCTCTTCGTTGCTGTTCACGCGAACGTCACGCTCGATGATGTGACGGGCGATGTCCTGCGCTTCTTCCAGAGAGTGCATCTGGTAAGTTCCGCACTGGTAAACGTTCAGCTCAGGGATCTGGTTCTGCTCTTTCACTTTCAGCACGTCTTCCATGGCCGCTTTCCACGCATCGGCGACGCGTTTCTCTTCCGGCTGACCAATCAGGCTCATGTAAAAGCCGGTACGGCAGCCCATCGGAGAGATGTCGATGATCTCAACGCCGTTGCCGTTCAGGTGGTCACGCATGAAACCGGCAAACAGGTGTTCCAGAGTGTGAATGCCTTTCTCCGGCATCACTTCTTTATTCGGCACGCAGAAGCGCAGATCGAAGACGGTGATCGTGTCGCCGTGCGGGGTGTGCATGGTCTTCGCCACGCGGACTGCAGGTGCTTCCATACGGGTATGGTCGACAGTAAAGCTATCTAATAACGGCATACGTCACCTCCGATAGTGATTTTTTTTAAAATAAACTGAACTCTTCTACAGAACGCGCGTCTGAGTATATGAAAGACGCGCATTTGTTATCATCATCCCTGAATTCAGAGATGTATATTTTGGCCACAGCGATGTGGCCTTTTTCTTTTCTGCTTAAGCCTGCTTCGCCAGAAACGCCTCAAACGACTCGGTATCCGCCGCTTCAACCTCTTTCTGACGCACAACGGACGCCTCGCGTTCCGCGACAAAATCCGCTTCGCTCAGCACTTCTAACGGCTCCTGCATCAGCATCTCACGGTACTCCGCTGAGAGTGAACGCCCCGTGCCGCCAATGCCCTGATCAATCATAGAACGCAGAATGCGCGCAGAGAACGTCAGTTCCGGATTATCAAAACTTTCCACCAGTTGGTCGCAGATCTGTTGATACGCGTTGCCGCCGTCGATGCTGTCCATTGTCCGGGCAACACGCTTCAGGTCGTGGAACAGATCTTTACCCACCTTAGCCAGCGGGAACTGCGCCGTTTCGCAGCCAATGCCTAACGTCAGGCCAGGCTTGCGCCCTTCCAGAATCACGCGGTTCCAGTTCGTGCGCGTACAAAGCAATTCGTCTGAACTCATTTCCGGCGCATCCGCCAGCGCGCACCAGACCATAAACAGATCCAGGAAGCGAACCTGCTGCTCGTCAACGCCAATCGGTGAGAACGGGTTGATGTCCAGCGAGCGCACTTCAATGTATTCAATGCCGCCGCGCTGCAGCGCATCCGACGGCGTTTCTCCGCTGCGCGTCACACGCTTCGGACGAATTGGCGCATACAGTTCGTTTTCAATCTGCAATACGTTACTGTTGATTTGCAGGCGCTTTCCGTCTTTTTCGAGGCCGATTTTCGCGTACTCTTCCGACGGGGTTTTGATCGCCCGCTTCAATCCTGCCACATATTCGTGCAATTCGTTAAACGTAATACCGAGATTGCTTTGCGATTTATTGGTATAGCCCAGATCGCTCATGCGCAGAGAAGTCGCGTACGGGAGATAGTACATTCCGCACTCCGTCTTTTCGAACGGCAGCGTGGTCGGTTTCCCCTGCAGGAACGATGAGCAAATGGCGGGCGACGCGCCAAACAGATACGGAATCACCCAGCCGAAACGGTAATAGTTGCGGATCAGACGGAAATAACCGGCGGAGATCGCTTCTTTATCCGTTTCTCCCCCCTTCGCCTGCCAAAACGCCATCGGCAAAGAGAAATTGTAGTGCACGCCAGAGATAGTCTGCATGAGTGCGCCGTAGCGATTTTTCAGACCTTCGCGATAGAGCGTTTTCAGCCGGCCAATGTTTGACGTGCCGTACTGCGCCAGCTCAATCTCCTGGCCCTGCTCGATATAGCACGGCATGCTGAGCGGCCACATGCGCTCATCGCCAAGATTGCGCGCGGTGTAGCGATGGATATCGCGCAGGATCGTCAGCATATGATCGATATCGCCGTCCACCGGCGTAATGAACTCCAGCAGCGCTTCAGCGAAATCGGTTGTGATCCATTTATGTGTCAGCGCCGAGCCTAACGCCTTCGGGTGACCCGTCGTCGCTAAGCTACCGTCCGCGTTAACGCGCAGCGTTTCACGCTCAAGACCACGCTGAATACCCTTCAGAGCCTGAGGGTGGTTTTCCAGCCAGGCCAGCGCCTGAGATACGTCCGGGATCAATTTGACCTCCCGCCTGTCAAAGTAATGTTACTCAGCATAATTGTAATGGTTGACGATTGAAGGTCGCGTATTCATTCCACCAATTAGTGCCACCACGTCATACCCTGTAGTGTTGCCCACGCCACGAGAACATAGCGCAACGCCTTGCCAAGGCACAAAAAAAAGAGCACCGGTCCCCAGGAGATGCGCATCCATCCCGCCAGCAGACACAGTAAATCGCCTATTACAGGCATCCAGCTTAATAACAGCGTGGCAGCGCCATAGCGTTTTAGCCAGCCGACTGCCTTTTCCTGCCAGCGCGACTTTTCGCGCAGCGGAAAGAAACGCCCAAGAATAACGTTAGTCAGCCCTCCAAGGCTATTACCCATTGTTGCTATTAATACAAGCAGCCAGGGCTGACTGACGCCGGACAACAGCATCGCCACCAGCACCACTTCCGAATTTCCCGGTAACAGCGTGGCGCTTAGAAAACTGCTGGCGAATAATGAGGCAAGTGACAGCGCGTCACTCACAGCAAGCGCACATCCACCGCATCCATTCCGGCATCACGCGCGGCCTGAATACCGAAATCGGCATCTTCAAACACGACGCATTTTGCCGCCGGTACGCCCATTAATTCTGCGCAGAGCAGAAAGGTGTCCGGTGCGGGCTTGTGATTTTTAACATGATCGGCGGCAACCACGGCAGAAAAATAGTGGCGCAGGCCAAGATGGTTGAGCAACGCTTCTGCTATCGCGCTCTCGCTGCCCGTACCGACAGACATCGGGCGACGCCCGTGCCACTCTTTTACCACATCAATCAGTGGCAGAGGGCGTACGGTATCTAAAAGCATGGCTTTTACCGCATCGGTTTTTTCACGCGCGAGAAGGTGTGGGTCGAGATCGGCCTGATTCAGTTCAATCACGGCCTGCGCAATACGCCAGGTAGGGGATCCGTTGAGGGCAATCATCGCCTGAAGGTCGAAACGCATGCCGTAGCGACCAAGGACCTCGGTCCAGGCTTGACGATGCGTGGGTTCGGTATCCAGGATGGTGGCATCCATGTCGAAGATCAAACCGTCATACTGTGCGTACATCGTGCTCTCGCTAAACGATTAACAAAGCATTACTTTATCGTAAAAGGTGGTTTTTGTCGCTGATTGAGAGTGTGATTGCTGACGGAACGTCGAAGGAATAAACAAAGAAGGAGAATATGGTGCATCCGGGAGGATTCGAACCTCCGACCGCTCGGTTCGTAGCCGAGTACTCTATCCAGCTGAGCTACGGATGCATCGGGAAATGCTTTTAGAAACAGTAAATGGTGCATCCGGGAGGATTACTCGGCTGCGCCTCGCCCTGCAGGCCGTTGCTGAAGCAACGTTATCCTCCCTGGTGCTCGCGATTAAATCGCAGACCTTGAAACAACAGCGTGGCTATTATCTCGGAGAATATGGTGCATCCGGGAGGATTCGAACCTCCGACCGCTCGGTTCGTAGCCGAGTACTCTATCCAGCTGAGCTACGGATGCATCAGGGTACTGCTTTCAGAAATAGTAAATGGTGCATCCGGGAGGATTCGAACCTCCGACCGCTCGGTTCGTAGCCGAGTACTCTATCCAGCTGAGCTACGGATGCATCGGGATTTACTACTGTACTGCTCGATATTCATATCACTTCTAAAGCAATATGAAGTAATAGATGGTGCATCCGGGAGGATTCGAACCTCCGACCGCTCGGTTCGTAGCCGAGTACTCTATCCAGCTGAGCTACGGATGCAAAATGGCGGTGAGGCGGGGATTCGAACCCCGGATGCAGCTTTTGACCGCATACTCCCTTAGCAGGGGAGCGCCTTCAGCCTCTCGGCCACCTCACCACACAACGCCTCTTTCGAGTGCTTCGAGTTACTCGTTAAGAGCTTCTCGTCGCTGCGTGGCGCATATATTACTTTCTGGGACTTATAAGTCAAACAATTTTCCAAAAGCTTTTATCGTTTGCACAAATCACACGCAATTCGCATGTAAAAGCCGCAAAGAGGGTGTTTTATAAGCGGATTTTGCAGGCAACGCCACAGAAAACATCTGTCGAAATGGCGGTGTTGAGACGAGTTAAGGGTAACGGAGTGGTTAAAAAGAGAGCGATTGAAATTAAACGGTAACTTTAAGCAGGAAAAATAGCGGGAGGGTTGCGTCTCGCCCGACAGCGAGACGCGACAATATCAGTAACTGGACTGCTGGGATTTTTCAGCCTGGATACGCTGGTAGATCTCTTCACGGTGGACAGATACTTCTTTAGGAGCGTTAACACCAATACGTACCTGGTTACCCTTTACCCCTAAAACTGTCACGGTGACCTCATCCCCAATCATGAGGGTCTCACCAACTCGACGAGTCAGAATCAGCATTCTTTGCTCCTTGAAAGATTAAAAGAGTCGGGTCTCTTGTATCCCGGCATTATCCATCATATAACGCCAAAAAGTAAGCGATGACAAACACGTAAAGTGTAAGCAGTCACGGCATCACATTCTGTTAAACGTAAGTTTAGCCGATATACACAAACTCAACCTGACTTTATCGTTATCGATAGCACAGTGAACAAGACGCCATAACGTTACCGCTATGGCGTCTGATTGTGCTTTGTAGTTATTACAATTTCGCGCTCACCCAGCTTTCAACGCTGGCTAATGCTGCAGGAAGTGCCGCCGCATCCGTACCACCGGCTTGCGCCATGTCCGGACGACCGCCACCCTTACCGCCCACCTGCTGGGCGACCATACCAATCAGTTCCCCTGCTTTAACGCGGTCGGTCACATCCTTAGAGACGCCCGCAATCAGAGAAACCTTACCTTCTGCCACCGTCGCCAGCACGATAACCGTTGAACCAAGCTGGTTCTTCAGATCGTCGACCATAGTACGCAGCATCTTAGGCTCCACGCCCGCCAGATCGCTGACCAGCAGTTTGACGCCCTTAATGTCTACCGCTTTGCTGGAGAGGTTTGCACTCTCCTGCGCCGCAGCCTGTTCTTTCAGCTGCTGAAGTTCTTTTTCCAGCTGACGGGTACGATCCAGCGCAACGCGCACTTTCTCGCTCAGGTTCTGGCTATCGCCTTTCAGCAGCTGCGCGATGTCGTGCAGCTGATCGCCCTGCGCATGCAGGCTGGCGATTGCGCCTTCACCGGTTACCGCTTCAATACGACGCACACCTGCCGCCGTACCGGATTCGGAAATAATGCGGAACAGGCCGATGTCACCGGTGCGCGAGGCGTGAGTACCGCCGCACAGCTCGGTAGAGAAGTCACCCATGCTCAGCACGCGAACGCGCTCGTCATATTTCTCGCCAAACAGCGCCATCGCACCTTTTTTCTTCGCGTCCTCAAGATCCATGATGTGGGTCTCGATTGGCAGGTTACGACGGATCTGCGCGTTCACCAGGTCTTCCACCGCGCGGATTTCAGACGGTTTCATCGCTTCAAAATGCGAGAAGTCGAAACGCAGCACCTTGTCATTAACCAGAGAACCTTTCTGTGCAACGTGGGTGCCCAGCACGTCGCGCAGAGCAGCGTGCATCAGGTGGGTTGCAGAGTGGTTCAGGCGAATACGCGCACGGCGTACTTCATCAACGTTAGCCTGTACGCCCTCGCCCACTTTCAGAGAACCGGAAACCAGTTTGCCCTGGTGACCAATCGCCTGACCGTATTTCTGGGTGTCGCTTACGCTGAAGCTAAAGCCGTTGCCTTTCAGTTCGCCTTTATCGCCAACCTGGCCACCGGATTCCGCATAGAACGGGGTTTTGTCCAGAATGACGACGGCTTCCTGGCCTGCGCTGATGCTGTCTACGGCTTTACCGTCAACAAACAGGGCGGTCACTTTGCCGGTCAGTTCCAGCGCTTCATAACCTTTAAATTCAGACGCGCTATCAACGCGGATCATCGCGTTGTAGTCTGCACCGAAACCGCTGGATTCACGCGCACGGCGACGCTGCTCTTCCATCGCGGCTTCAAAGCCTGCTTCATCAACCTTGATGTTGCGCTCGCGGCAAACGTCCGCCGTCAGGTCAACCGGGAAGCCGTAGGTGTCGTACAGGCGGAAAGCGGTTTCGCCGTCCAGCGTGTCGCCCTTAAGCTTCGCCAGCTCTTCGTCCAGCAGCGCCAGGCCGCGCTCCAGCGTACGTGCAAACTGCTCTTCTTCGGTTTTCAGAACCTGCTCAACCTGCGCCTGCTGGCGTTTCAGCTCGTCACCGGCTGAACCCATCACGCCAATCAGCGGCCCAACGAGTTTGTAGAAGAAGGTGTCTTTCGCGCCCAGCATGTTGCCGTGACGGATCGCACGACGAATGATGCGACGCAGCACGTAGCCACGGTTTTCATTCGACGGAATAACGCCGTCAGCAATCAGGAACGCACAGGAACGAATATGGTCTGCGATAACGCGCAGCGATTTGTTGTTCAGATCGGTCGCGCCGGTCACTTCTGCAACGGCTTTGATCAGGGTGCTGAACAGGTCAATCTCGTAGTTGGAGTTAACGTGCTGCAGAACCGCGGCGATACGCTCCAGGCCCATACCGGTATCAACGGACGGCTTCGGCAGCGGCTCCATGGTGCCGTCAGCCTGACGGTTGAACTGCATGAAGACGATGTTCCAGATCTCAATATAGCGATCGCCGTCTTCTTCCGGGCTACCTGGAGGGCCGCCCCAGATGTGGTCGCCATGATCGTAGAAGATCTCGGTGCACGGACCGCAAGGACCGGTATCACCCATCTGCCAGAAGTTATCAGACGCATATGGCGCGCCTTTGTTATCACCGATGCGAATAATACGCTCGCGCGGGATACCGACCTCTTTTTCCCAGATTTCGAACGCTTCGTCATCGGTTTCATAGACGGTAACCCACAGACGCTCTTTCGGCAGGTTGAACCAGTTTTCACCGGTTAGCAGTTCCCACGCGTATTGAATGGCATCGTGTTTGAAGTAGTCGCCGAAGCTGAAGTTACCCAGCATTTCGAAGAAGGTGTGGTGACGCGCGGTGTAACCGACGTTTTCCAGGTCGTTGTGTTTACCGCCCGCACGCACGCAACGCTGTGAGGTTGTAGCGCGGGAATAATTACGCTTGTCGAGACCAAGGAACACATCCTTGAACTGGTTCATCCCGGCGTTGGTAAACAGCAGAGTCGGATCGTTGTTCGGTACCAGGGAGCTGCTGGCAACAACCTGGTGTCCCTTACTATGGAAAAAATCGAGAAACGCCTGACGGATCTCAGCGGTGCTCTTGCTCATAATTATCCTGAAATCAAGCTAACGAAATGTCGTAGCCAGCCTGTATCGGTAAACCGTTGGACAGACCAGCTACTGGAAAAAGTGGGAATAAGATAAGTTTTCTTTAGTGGGAAGTAAAATCCCGCATGCGTTCAATCGGCAAAATTACGCCAGATATCCTGAATATCTTCCATCAGAAAGCCGCGGTAGAGCAAAAAGCGCTGGATTTTGACTTTTTCTGAAAATTCACGCGGCAGCGGTTCGCCGTATTTACGAATAGCCTGCTCTTTTGCCAGCTCGCACCAGTCGGTGTCGCTTTCGCGCATCGCTTTTTCGATGGACTCCCTGGCTACCCCTTTCTGGTTCAGCTCCTGCCGGATGCGCGCGGGCCCATACCCTTTGCGGCCGCGGCTGGCGAGAAAGCGCGAGGCAAAGCGGTCATCGTCCAGGTAATGATGCTCATAGCACCAGGCCACCACGCGGTCGTAGTCTTCCGCAGTGGCATCAATCTCTTCCGGTCCGTTTTTGCTCATGACGGGCGCTGACAGCTTCCGCCGCAGCTCCTGCTCACTGTGGTCGCGCACGGCGAGAATGCGTACCGCACGGTCCAGCAAGCGCGCGTAGGCGGGTCGGCGTGATGTCGGTTCACTCATAAAAAACCTGCAGATTCAGAAATGCAAAAAGGGCCGCGTCAGCAGCCCTTCATCTTTACACGAGAGACTTAAAAGTCTTCGTTGGTTTCTTCAGCATCCGCAGCATCCACCACGAAATCAGGTTTGGAGTCCTGGTTGTTCAGCAGAAGCTCACGCACCTTCTTCTCAATCTCTTTCGCCGCAGCCGGGTTCTCTTTCAGCCAGGAGATAGCATTCGCTTTACCCTGACCAATCTTGTCACCGTTGTAGCTGTACCAGGCGCCCGCTTTTTCAATCAGCTTCTCTTTCACGCCCAGGTCAACCAGCTCGCCGAGGAAGTTGATACCTTCGCCGTAGAGGATCTGGAACTCAGCCTGTTTGAACGGTGCGGCGATTTTGTTCTTCACAACCTTCACGCGGGTTTCGCTACCCACCACGTTCTCGCCCTCTTTCACCGCGCCGATACGGCGGATATCCAGACGGACAGAGGCATAGAATTTCAGCGCGTTACCACCGGTGGTGGTTTCCGGGTTACCAAACATCACACCAATTTTCATACGGATCTGGTTGATGAAGATCAGCAGCGTATTGGACTGCTTCAGGTTACCGGCCAGCTTACGCATCGCCTGGCTCATCATACGTGCCGCGAGGCCCATGTGAGAGTCACCGATTTCACCTTCGATTTCTGCTTTTGGCGTCAGCGCCGCAACGGAGTCGACGATGATCACATCAACCGCACCAGAGCGCGCCAGCGCGTCACAAATCTCCAGCGCCTGCTCGCCGGTGTCCGGCTGGGAACACAGCAGGTTGTCGATATCAACGCCCAGCTTACGGGCATAGACCGGGTCCAGCGCGTGCTCGGCATCGATAAACGCACAGGTTTTACCTTCGCGCTGCGCCGCTGCAACAACCTGCAGGGTCAGAGTCGTTTTACCTGAGGATTCCGGACCGTAGATTTCTACGATACGACCCATCGGCAAACCGCCCGCGCCCAGTGCGATATCCAGAGAAAGCGAACCGGTGGAGATAGTTTCCACATCCATGGAACGGTCTTCACCCAGGCGCATGATGGAGCCTTTACCGAATTGCTTTTCGATCTGGCCCAGTGCTGCCGCCAACGCTTTCTGTTTGTTTTCGTCGATAGCCATTATTACTCCTGTCATGCCGGGAGAAGCAACTGCGCTTCACCATGGACTTCTGTTCTGTTGGTGCAATTATACTGTATGGTCATACAGTATCAAGTGTTTTGTAGAAATTGTTGCCAGAGCGTTTTTAACGCATACACGGTTGCCTGACGACGCACACTTTCACGATCGCCGCTGAAGCACTCCCGGCGGGTGATCCCTTCCCCTTTGGACGTGGCAAACCCGAACCAGACGGTGCCGACAGGCTTCACGTCGCTGCCACCGTCGGGCCCCGCGATACCGCTGATGGAAACGGCGTAATCTGCCCGCGCCTCTTTCAGCGCGCCAATGGCCATTTCAATGACAACCGGTTCACTGACCGCGCCATGCTGTTCCAGCGTGGCTTCGCGCACGCCAATCATCTGCGCCTTAGCTTCGTTACTGTAGGTCACAAAGCCGCGTTCAAACCAGGCGGAACTGCCGGCGATATCGGTAATCGCTTTCGCCACCCAGCCGCCGGTGCAGGATTCTGCGGTGGTAATTGTCGCGCCACGCTGCTTCAGTGCAAGGCCAACGATCTCGCTAAGCTGCATC
Organism: Enterobacter sp. ECC_219_Taxon_10; assembly: GCF_058354905.1. Classification (NCBI taxonomy): domain Bacteria; kingdom Pseudomonadati; phylum Pseudomonadota; class Gammaproteobacteria; order Enterobacterales; family Enterobacteriaceae; genus Enterobacter; species Enterobacter sp. ECC_219_Taxon_10. The sequence goes on from NZ_CM178005.1 coordinate 3,801,573, forward strand.
AATTCATGGTCAGTCATTCTTGCTCCAGGCTTGAGAAAAACGTGCAGCACAAGATAGCACTTTCTCGTCAGATATGGGGATGCGCTTCAGGTTTTACGAGGGGGCTTCAGAAAAAAGCCGGTGCGGGCGCACCGGCTGCAGAAATGTTACTTCATGCTGTTCGCAATCGTATCGACATTATGACGAAACGCCTTAACGTAGGTGTCTGCCACCCCACCCTTGGCCGACAGCGCTTCCGGGTAAAGTTCGCCGCCCGGCTGTGCGCCCGTCGCCGACGCAATCTGCTTCACCAGACGCGGATCGAGCTGGTTTTCCATAAACCACGTTTTCACGCCGTCGGCTTTAATCTGATTGATAATCTCCGCAACCTGCGCCGCGCTGGCCTCGCTCTCGGAAGAGAGTCCTTGAGGTGCCATGAAGGTTACGCCGTAAGCGCGGCCAAAATAGCCGAACGCGTCATGGCTGGTCAGCACTTTACGCTTTTCCTGCGGGATCTGGCTAAAGCGTGTTTTAGCCCAGCCGTCCAGCTGAGTCAGTTGCGCAATGTACGGCTTCCCTGAAGCCTCCAGCGCCGCTTTGTCTTCCGGATCGGCTTTCACCAGCCCGTTCAGAATATTTTGTGCATACAGCGCACCGTTCGCCGCGCTGTTCCAGGCGTGCGGATCGGTCACGGTCTTTCCATCTTCCTCAAGCGTGTGGGTTTTCACTCCGGTTGAGGCGACAACCAGCTGCCCTTTGAACCCGGAGGCTTTAACCAGACGGTCGAGCCAGCCTTCCAGCCCCAGGCCGTTGACCACTACTACGTCAGCCTTGCTCAGCGCCGCGCTGTCTTTTGGTGACGGTTCGAAGGTATGCGGATCGCCGTCCGGCCCGACCAGCGTCGTCACGTTCACGCGCTCTCCCCCCACCTCCTGCGTGATATCCCCCAGTATCGAAAAACTGGTGACCACATTCAGCGTTTTCGCCATTACGCTATGCGACATCATCCCCAGCGCAAGCGCCATGATTAATCCTGTACGTTTCATCGTTTCCCCTTACGTTAAAAAAGCGCCCGCAGGCTGCCAGCAAGCCTGCTTCGCGTGCCAAATAAAATGGAAATAAAGAACAGCGCGCTGGCGGTCAGCACAATGGACGGCCCTGCGGGCAAACTTGCCGCCCAGGAGAGGCTTAGCCCCAGCCACGCGCAGAAAATACCGCTGATACCGGCCATCAGGAGTAATCCGGGTAAGGTGCGTACCCAACAGCGCGCCGCCACCGCCGGGAGCATCATCAGCCCGACGGCCATCAGCGTGCCAAGCACCTGAAAACCGGCCACCAGGTTAAGCACCAGCAGCGCCAGAAACAGGCCGTGCAACAGCCCGGGCAGCCAGCGGGCATTCACCTGCAGCCAGGCGGTATCAAACGCCTCCGTCACCAGCCCGCGGTAAAAAAGGGCCAGCATGATAAGGGTGAAGATGCACACGCCGGTCACAAACAGCGCAGCGTCATTGTCCACGGCGAGGATGGAGCCAAACAGCAGATGCAGCAGATCGACATTCGAGCCGCGCAGCGAAACGAGCGTGACGCCCAGCGCCAGTGAACCCAGGTAAAATCCGGCAAAGCTGGCATCTTCTTTTAGCGGCGTGCGGCGGCTGACCAGCCCGGCCACCAGCGCAACGGCAATGCCGGCGATAAACCCGCCGACGGTCATCGCCAATAGCGACATCCCGCTGAGCAAATACCCCACGGCGACGCCGGGCAAAATGGCGTGAGAAAGCGCATCGCCCATCAGGCTCATCCGCCGCAGTTGAAGAAACACGCCGAGCGCGGTGGTACTGACAGAAAGCGCCAGGCAGACCACAAGCGCACGGCGCATAAAGCCGTACTCAATAAACGGCTGGAAGAATGTATGCCAGATCATGCCACCCTCACCCGTTCGGTTTTCCACTGGGGAACGTCAGCATCCAGCCGCAGCGTCTGCGGGAAGTGGCGCGCCACGAGCTCGCTGTCGTGCAGCACCGCGAGCAGGGTTTGCCCCTGCATATACATCTCCAGCATCAGATCCATCAGCACGTTGCAGGTTGCTTCATCAACGCCGGTAAAAGGCTCGTCCAGCATTACCAGCGGCGCCTGCTGCACTAATACGCGGGCAAACAGCATGCGCTGAAACTGGCCGCCGGAGAGTTCATCGATAGTGGATAACGCCATTGACTCCAGCCCCACGCGCTCAAGCGCGCCACTAATGCGCAGGCGCGCTTCACGACGAAAACCGGCAAAAAGCGAAATTCCGGGCCAGCAGCCCATGCTCACTACGTCCTGCACGGTCAGCGGAAACTGCGCCTCCAGCGCGTGACGCTGTGCCAGCCAGCCGATTACCGGTCGTCTACCCTGCCAGCGAAATCTGCCGCTGACGGGCGGAATAAATCCGGCGAGCGTTTTCAGCAGCGTGGATTTGCCGCAGCCGTTGGCGCCGATAATGGCGGTCATGCTACCGCGTTCAATCACGCCCGAAAGCGGACGCGTGACGGGCTGGCGGTCATAGCCCGCAACCAGTTCGTTCATCACAATCATGGCAGCGCCACCGCCCAGCGCACTGCCAGGCCGAGCAACACAGTAAGTCCCAGCGCCAGCAAAAGCCGAACCGGCGCAGAAAGAGAAAAAAGGGAGGTTGACATATCGACACCTAATTATATGTTATAACATAACAATAATGAAAGACGGCAGAGATGTAAACGGCGGGTTTGAAACGGGAGTGTGGCGAAATGTTTCTGCAGGAAATAGGTGCGCGCGGGTGCCCTCTCCCACAGGATTGAGGGATCCCCAGTAATTTATAAGCAGAAGCAATGACGTTGTTTCAGAACGAGTTAAGGCTTTCAGCGATGTCCTGGTCCGGCTGTAAATCGCCGAAGCGTTTCCGTAAGGCCGGGGCGAGGCGCAGGGATGCGCCGAGAGGGCGTGGCCTGCAGGGATGCAGGCTCATGCCCGACCCGATAGCCTGAAGGAATAAGCTGAGGGCACCGCGAAGCGGCGATTTACCGCCGGGAGCCCGGGTCGCCAGGGCGGTGGCGATTGAGCCGCCCTGGCACGTTCACCGGCCATGTCCTCACAGAGTAGCAAGGAACGTGAAGTGAACGGAATGACCACTACCGCCGTATGTACCCCTCACCCTAACCCTCTCCCCAAAGGGGCGAGGGGATTGTTCACTGCTCGCATTAATTTGTGTGGATCCCTCAACCCACAGGGAGAGGGGGAATAAAGCGACTTACTGACTAAACGGTGACGCCGCAGGAACGCGCGCCTGAGACACCGCCAGCCCCAGCTGCCACACCGCCATCGCGTAGTGCGTACTGTGGTTATAGCGGGTGATGGTGTAGAAGTTCGGCATACCGTACCAGTACTGGTACCCGGTTCCCACATCCAGACGCAGCAGGCTCACCTGGTCAACGTTGCCCAGCGGCTGGGTTGGCGTTAAGCCTGCCGCCGTTAGCTGCGCTACGCTGTACTTGGTTTTAAAGCCATTTTCCAGACCAAACGCCTCGCCGTTCGCCTGCACGGCCACCTGCCCGCCCGGCGTCCAGCCGTGCGCTTTGAAGTAGTTCGCCACGCTGCCGATGGCATCCACCGGATCCCACAGGTTAATGTGGCCGTCTCCGTTAAAGTCGACGGCATACTGCTTGTAGGAGGACGGCATAAACTGGCCGTAGCCCATCGCGCCGGCAAACGACCCTTTCAAATCGAGCGGATCGTCCTGCTCGTTGCGCGCCATCAGCAGGAAGGTTTCCAGCTCGGAAGAGAAGTATTCGGCGCGGCGCGGGTAGTTAAAGGAGAGCGTCGCCAGCGCGTCAAGGATGCGGGTTTTGCCCATCACGCGGCCCCAGCGGGTCTCCACGCCGATAATCCCGACGATGATTTCCGGTGGCACGCCGTAGACCTGCCACGCGCGGTTGAGCGCATCTTCATACTGGTTCCAGAACGCCACGCCGTTTTGCACGTTGTCCGGGGTAATAAACTGTTTGCGGTAGCGCAGCCATGCGCCGTTTGGCCCGCTCGGCACCTGGGCGGACGGTGCCTGCCTGTCCATCAGGCGCAGCACGTAGTCCAGACGCTTGGCCTGAGACAAAATTTCATGCAGCTGCTGGCGGTCAAAACCGTGTTTGCTCACCATTTTATCGATGAACTGCTCGGCCGCCGGGTTATTCGCGAAATCGCCTCCCATCTGCATCATATTGTGCTGCGGCTCCAGCAGGAATCCCCCGGAAGGCGCGCCCGCCGTTTGCTGAACGGCTTCGGTCTTAGGTTTGCTGCTACAGGCAGACAGCAGGATAAGCGCAGGCAACAGCGCTGCATAACGACGCTTGAACATGAGACATCCATTTAACGGGTTCGATAAGAACCCAGTATGGTAAAGCATCCGCAACACCTCAAGGAAGCGGTACGCACCTCTCCCACGCAAATCCGCGCTTTTTTCCACCGAAAATCATTCATGCCATCAATTACTTTCAAAATAATCCATTTTTCTTTCATTGTGAGATCTAACTAACACTTTAAAACCTTTCAAAGTGATTATTATTAGCCACAGTAATACAAAACAAAAAAGCCCCACAGGAGAGAAGAATGATAGAGACCATCACCCACGGCGCCGAGTGGTTCATCGGGCTGTTTCAGAAAGGCGGAGAAGTGTTCACCGGCATGGTGACCGGGATCCTGCCTCTGCTGATCAGCCTGCTGGTGATCATGAACGCGCTGATCAACTTTATCGGCCAGCAGCGCATTGAACGCTTTGCCCAGCGCTGCGCCGGTAATCCGCTGTCCCGTTACCTGGTATTGCCATTCATCGGTACCTTTGTTTTCTGCAACCCAATGACCTTGAGCCTCGGCCGCTTTATGCCAGAGAAGTACAAGCCGAGCTACTACGCCGCCGCCTCCTACAGCTGCCACTCGATGAACGGCCTGTTCCCGCACATTAACCCCGGCGAGCTGTTTGTCTATCTCGGGATCGCCAGCGGTCTCACCACCCTTGGCCTTCCGCTTGGACCGCTGGCGGTGAGCTACCTGCTGGTCGGCCTGGTCACCAACTTCTTCCGCGGCTGGGTGACCGACCTCACCACCGCCATTTTCGAGAAAAAAATGGGCATCCAGCTTGAACAGAAGGTCCATCTTTCAGGAGCCACAGCATGAACCGGATCCGCATTGAGAAAGGTACGGGCGGCTGGGGCGGCCCGCTGGAGTTCGACGCTACCGAAGGCAAAAAGATCGTCTACATCACCGCAGGGACGCGCCCGGCAATCGTCGACAGGCTGCGCGAGCTGACCGGCTGGGAAGCGGTCGACGGCTTCAAGGAAGGCGAACCGCCGGAAGCGGACATCGGCGTGGCGGTGATTGACTGCGGCGGCACGCTGCGCTGCGGTATCTATCCGAAGCGCCGCATTCCGACGGTGAATATTCACTCCACCGGAAAATCCGGCCCGCTGGCACAGTACATCCTTGAGGACATTTATGTCTCAGGCGTAAAGGAGGACAACATCACTGTGGTGAATGGCAGTCCTGCGCCGCAAAAAGCGGCCCCGCGGGAGTACGACACCAGCAAGAAAATCACCGAGCAGAGCGACGGCCTGCTGGCAAAGGTCGGGATGGGGATGGGCTCCGCCGTGGCGGTGCTGTTCCAGTCCGGGCGCGACACCATCGACACGGTACTGAAAACCATTCTGCCGTTTATGGCCTTCGTCTCGGCGCTGATCGGCATCATCATGGCGTCCGGCCTGGGCGACTGGATTGCCCACGGCCTCGCCCCGCTTGCCAGCCACCCGCTCGGGCTGGTGACGCTGGCACTGATCTGCTCCTTCCCGCTACTGTCGCCGTTCCTCGGCCCGGGCGCGGTGATTGCCCAGGTCATCGGCGTGCTGATTGGCGTACAGATTGGTCTGGGGAACATCCCTCCGCACCTCGCCCTGCCCGCCCTGTTTGCCATTAACGCCCAGGCGGCGTGCGATTTCATCCCCGTTGGGCTGTCGCTGGCCGAAGCGCGCCAGGACACCGTGCGCGTGGGCGTGCCGTCCGTGCTGGTCAGCCGCTTCCTGACGGGCGCGCCGACGGTGCTGATTGCCTGGTTTGTCTCCGGCTTTATTTATCAATAAGAGGTTCCTGCGATGACCGTCATTTACCAGACCACCATTACCCGCATCGGCCAGAGCGCAGCGGACGCGCTGAGCGACCAGATGCTAATCACTTTCCGCGAAGGCGCGCCTGCGGATATCGAAGAGTTTTGCTTTATCCACTGCCACGGCGAGCTGAAGGGTGAGCTGAAGGCAGGAAGCCAGCTGGAGCTGGGCGAGGCGCGCTATGCCGTGACCGCCGTCGGCGACGTGGCCGAGCAAAACCTGCGCGAGCTGGGCCACATCACCCTGCGTTTCGACGGCCAGCCGCAGGCCGAGTATCCCGGCACGGTGCACGTAGCGGGCCCGGTTCCGCAGGCTGTCACCCCAGGCTGCACGTTAAAATTTGTTGCGTAATTAAGGAGAATCACATGAGTCAGGTTGCCGTTGTCATTGGTGGAGGACAAACCTTAGGCGAGTTCCTCTGCCGTGGGCTTGCCGCAGAGGGTTACCGCGTGGCGGTAGTGGACATTCAGAGTGAAAAAGCCGCCCGCGTGGCGGACGCCATCAACACCGAATTTGGCGAAGGGGTGGCGTACGGGTTTGGTGCCGACGCCACCAGCGAGCAGAGCGTGATGGCGCTGGCCCGCGGCGTGGACGAGATTTTTGGGCGCACCGACCTGCTGGTCTACAGCGCGGGGATTGCGAAAGCGGCCTTTATCAGCGATTTCGAACTGGGGGATTTTGACCGTTCGCTGCAGGTGAATCTGGTGGGCTATTTCCTCTGCGCCCGCGAGTTTTCCCGTCTGATGATTCGAGACGGCATTCAGGGGCGCATCATTCAGATCAACTCCAAATCCGGGAAAGTGGGCAGCAAGCACAACTCCGGCTACAGCGCGGCGAAGTTTGGCGGCGTGGGGCTGACGCAGTCTCTGGCGCTGGATTTGGCCGAGTACGGCATTACCGTTCACTCGCTGATGCTGGGGAACCTGCTGAAATCGCCGATGTTCCAGTCCCTGCTGCCGCAGTATGCCACCAAGCTCGGCATCAAAGCTGAGGAAGTGGAGCAGTACTACATCGATAAAGTGCCGCTGAAGCGCGGGTGCGATTATCAGGACGTGCTGAATATGCTGCTGTTTTACGCCAGCCCGAAAGCCTCGTACTGCACCGGGCAGTCGATTAACGTGACCGGTGGGCAGGTGATGTTCTGATCGAGCGGCCTGATGCCCTCACCCTAACCCTCTCCCACCGGGAGAGGGAACAAAACAAGGAGCCGATATGGTAACCGCACTCATTACCGTCGCCGCCCTCGCCTGGATCTGCCAGATGGCGTTTGGCGGCTGGCAAATCCATCAATTTAACCGCGCGTTTGACGCCCTGTGCCAGAAAGGCCGCGTCGGCGTCGGGCGTTCCGGTGGACGTTTCAAGCCGCGGGTCGTCGTCGCTGTTGCGCTGGATGAAAACAATAAGGTGTGCGATTCCCTGATCATGCGCGGTATGACGGTCTTTGCCCGACCGGCCAAAATCCAGGCAATCAACGGCATTTTGCTGCAGGAATTACGGCCTGATGTGATCTTTCCCCATGATCCACTCTGTCAGAATGCACTATCATTAGCGCTTAATCTGAAACATGGATAATTTCGTTGTGAAAGCTATAGACTTGCGAAATTATCATTTCGCAACCTAAGGAACGAAGCGCCTATGAAACCTCGTCAGCGGCAGGCGGCCATTCTTGAGCATCTGCAAAAGCAGGGAAAATGCTCGGTAGAGGACCTCGCCCACTACTTTGACACCACCGGCACGACGATACGCAAGGACCTGGTATTGCTCGAAAACTCTGGCGCCGTCATTCGAACCTACGGCGGCGTGGTGCTTAATAAAGACGAAGCCGACCCGCCTATCGATCACAAAACGCTGATCAATACCCACCAGAAAGCGCTGATTGCCGAAGCCGCCGTAAAATTTATCCACGATGGCGATTCCATCATCCTCGACGCCGGCAGCACCGTCCTGCAGATGATCCCCCTGCTCAGCCGCTTTAACAACATCACGGTGATGACCAACAGCCTGCACATCGTTAACGCCCTGTCGGAGTTCGACAGCGAGCAGACCATCCTGATGCCCGGCGGTACCTTCCGCAAAAAATCGGCATCGTTTCACGGTCAGCTGGCAGAGAACGCCTTCGACCACTTCAGCTTCGATAAACTGTTTATGGGCACCGACGGCATCGACCTGAACGCGGGCGTCACGACGTTTAACGAGGTCTTCAGCGTCAGCAAAGCGATGTGCAACGCCGCGCGGGAAGTGATTTTGATGGCAGACTCGTCGAAGTTTGGCCGCAAAAGCCCCAACATTGTCTGTAGCCTTGAAAGCGTTGATAAGCTGATTACCGACGCGGGTATCGATCCGGCGTTCAAAAAAGCGCTGGAAGAAAAAGGCATCGACGTGATCGTAACCGGAGAGAGAGATGAGTGATTTTCTGTTAGAAACGGGCCGCCAGACGCTAATGCTGGAGCTGCAGGAAGCCAGCCGCCTGCCGGAACGTCTGGGCGAGGATTTCGTCCGCGCCGCCAACACCATTATCCACTGCGAAGGCAAAGTGATCGTGGCGGGCATCGGTAAATCCGGCCATATCGGCAAAAAGATTGCCGCGACGCTCGCCAGCACCGGCACCCCGGCGTTCTTCGTGCATCCGGCAGAGGCGCTGCACGGCGATCTGGGGATGATTGAAAGCCGCGACGTGATGCTGTTTATCTCCTACTCCGGCTCGGCCAAGGAGCTGGATCTCATCATCCCACGCCTGCAGGAAAAATCGGTCGCCCTGCTGGCGATGACCGGGAAACCCCGCTCGCCGCTGGCGCTGGCCGCCAAGGCGACGCTGGACATTTCCGTTGAGCGTGAAGCCTGTCCGATGCACCTTGCCCCGACCTCCAGCACCGTTAACACCCTGATGATGGGCGACGCGCTGGCGATGGCGGTGATGCAGGCGCGCGGCTTTAACGAAGAAGATTTTGCCCGTTCGCATCCGGCAGGCGCACTCGGCGCTCGCCTGCTCAATAAAGTTCACCACCTGATGCGCACCGACGATGCCATTCCGCAGGTCAAACTCGATACCAGCGTGATGGACGCGATGCTGGAACTCAGCCGCACCGGGTTGGGGCTGGTGGCGGTGTGCGATGACAGCGGCAACGTGAAGGGCGTGTTCACCGACGGCGACCTGCGCCGCTGGCTGGTGGGCGGCGGCAGGCTGGAAACGAACGTGTCGGACGCCATGACCAAAGGCGGGCTGACGCTGAACGCCGACAGCCGCGCCATTGAAGCCAAAGAGGTGCTGATGAAGCGCAAAATCACCGCCGCACCGGTGGTGGACGAGCACGGCAGGCTGTGCGGCGCCATCAACCTGCAGGACTTCTACCAGGCCGGGATAATCTAACCCTTCAGCCCGAGACGCTTCGCCAGCCGGTGCAGGTTGGCGACGTCCATCTCCAGCGCACGGGCGCACGCCGCCCAGCTGCGGTTGTTCTGCTCCAGCGCGCGGGTAATCATCTGACGCTGAAATGCTTCCGTCGCCTCGCGCAGGTTCTCGTTCACGCTCTCAGGCGTTGCAGGCTTCACGGACGGCGTATTTTCATCCTGCAGCGCAAAATGGCGCGCATGAATAACCACTTCATCCCCCGAGCGCGTCGCCCGCGCCAGCACTACCGCGCGGTGAATCGCATGCTCCAGCTCGCGCACGTTGCCCGGCCAGCCGTAGCTCAGCAGATGCGATCTCGCCCCCGGACTCAGCACCACGCGGGAAAGCCCCATCCTGAGGCGGCACTGCTCGCAGAAAAAGCCCGCCAGCAGCACCACGTCGTCCCCGCGCTCGCGCAGCGGGGGCACGGACAGCGGGAACACGCTCAGGCGGTGGAACAGGTCGGCGCGGAAATTGCCCGCCAGCACCGCTTCACGCAGATCCCGGTTAGTCGCTGCCAGCACACGCACGTCCACTCTATGGCTGCGGTCATCCCCCACGCGCTGAATATCGCCGTACTGCAATACGCGCAGCAGTTTGGCCTGAAGTGATAAGGATAATTCGCCAATCTCATCCAGGAAGAGCGTGCCGTTATCGGCCATTTCGAACTTGCCGCTGCGGTTGCTGATCGCCCCGGTAAATGCCCCTTTGACGTGACCAAACAGCTCGCTCTCCGCCACGCTTTCCGGCAGCGCGGCGCAGTTGAGGTACACCAGCGGGTTGACCGCCCGCGGCGAGGCTTCGTGAATGGCTTTCGCCACCAGCTCCTTACCGGTGCCGGTCTCCCCGAAGATCAGCACGTTCAGATCGGACGCGGCGACAATCTCAATCTCTTTTTTGAGCTGCGCCATGCCGGGCGAAAGGCCGATCATCTCCGTGTGCGTGACCTGCTCAAACGCCGCCGGGCTGCCGGGAAGAATATTCTGGCTCTCCAGCTGCTCTATCAACAGCGCATTATTCAGCGCCCCGGCGGCCAGCGCCGCAATCAGGCGCAGCGCTTCGTCGCTGAAGGTGTCGAACTGGTCCGGCGACATGCCGTCGAGCGTCAGTGCACCAATCAGGTTTTGCCCGGCAAACAGCGGCAGGCCGATACAGGCGTGTACCTTCAGGCTCTCCTGTCCGGGGATCAGGCCGTCGTACGGGTCGGGCAGATCGCTGTCCGCCGGGAAACGCACCACGTCACCCGCGCGGGCGATGGTCTCCAGCCGCGGATGGCCTTCAAGGGTAAAACGCCGTCCGAGCACGTCCTGCGCCAGCCCGTCGATAGCCAGCGGAATAAACTGTCTTCCCTCGTAGCGCAGCAGCGCCGAGGCGTCACACGCCAGCACCTGGCGCAGCGTGGAGATCAGCCGTTGAAAGCGGTCCTGATGGCCGATACCGGTTTGCAGTTCAATGGCAATCTTCGCCAGCACATCTACAGAAAAGCTCATGTCAGCCTCACAGTCATTTTGACAATACATAGTGTCATATTGACAGCTTTCTTGATAGTCACAATGACTATCCTTTACGGACAATACATTTATAAACTCAATATTATCAATCAATTAAATAGTTGGCACGCACCTTGATATAGGTACAGCATCTTATTTGAAACGCTGTATTACGCTGAGGTTGCTATGTCTATTCTGGTTAAAAATAACATTCATTGGGTGGGTCAACGTGACTGGGAAGTGCGCGATTTCCACGGGACGGAATACAAAACGCTGCGCGGCAGCAGCTACAACAGCTATCTCATTCGCGAAGGTAAAAACGTGCTGATCGATACCGTCGATCACAAATTCAGCCGCGAGTTCGTGCAGAACCTGCGCAGCGAAATCGATCTGAACGACATCGACTACATCATCATCAACCATGCGGAAGAAGATCACGCCGGTGCGCTGACCGAACTGATGTCTTACATTCCGAATACGCCTGTCTACTGCACCACCAACGCCATCGACTCGATCAACGGCCACCATCACCATCCGGAGTGGAACTTCCACACCGTGAAAACCGGCGACGCGCTGGATATCGGCAACGGCAAGCAGCTGATCTTTGTGGAAACCCCGATGCTGCACTGGCCGGACAGCATGATGACCTACATGACCGGCGACGCGGTGCTGTTCAGCAACGACGCCTTCGGCCAGCACTACTGCGACGAGCGCCTGTTCAACGACGAAGTGGACCAAGCCGAGCTGTTCGAACAGTGCCAGCGTTACTACGCCAACATCCTGACCCCGTTCAGCCGCCTGGTGACGCCGAAAATCACCGAGATCCTCGGCTTCAACCTGCCGGTGGAGATGATTGCCACCTCCCACGGCGTGGTGTGGCGTGAAAACCCAACCCAGATTGTGGAGCTGTACCTGAAATGGGCGGCAGATTATCAGGAAGACCGCATTACGATTTTCTACGACACCATGTCCAACAACACCCGCATGATGGCGGACGCCATTGCCCAGGGCATCAACGAAGTGGACCCGAACGTGGCGGTGAAAATCTTCAACGTGGCGCGCAGCGATAAGAACGAGGTATTGACCAACGTCTTCCGCTCTAAGGGCGTGCTGGTGGGCACCTCCACCATGAATAACGTGATGATGCCGAAAATTGCCGGCCTGGTGGAAGAGATGACCGGTCTGCGCTTTCGCAACAAACGCGCCAGCGCCTTTGGTTCACACGGCTGGAGCGGCGGCGCGGTAGACCGTCTCTCCACCCGTTTACAGGATGCCGGTTTTGAGATGTCCCTGAGCCTGAAGGCGAAATGGCGTCCTGACCTTGACGCGCTGGAAATCTGCCGCCAGCACGGTCGCGACATTGCCCGTCAGTGGGCGCTCGCACCGCTTCCTGATGCCGCTGCAACACTCGCCGAACAGCCGCAAACCTGTGACGTGGCCGCCAGCGCCGATCTCGGCCCGCGCATGCAGTGCAGCGTCTGCCAGTGGATCTACGATCCTGAGCAGGGCGAGCCGCTGCAGGATGTCTCCCCGGGCACGCCGTGGAGCGAGGTGCCGGACAACTTCCTCTGCCCGGAATGTTCCCTCGGCAAAGACGTCTTTGACGAACTGGCAGCGGAGGCAAAATGAGCAACGGCATCGTTATCATCGGCTCGGGCTTTGCCGCCCGCCAGCTGGTGAAAAATATCCGCAAGCAGGACGCTCACGTGCCGCTGACGGTGATTGCCGCTGACAGCATGGACGAGTACAACAAGCCTGATTTAAGCCACGTCATCAGCCAGAATCAGCGCGCCGAAGACCTCACCCGCCAGACGGCGGGGGAGTTCGCGGAGCAGTTTAACCTGCGTCTGTTTCCGTACACCTGGATCACCGACATCGACGCCGACGCCCACGTGGTGAAAGCGAAAGAGAAAACCTGGCAGTACGACAGGCTGGTGCTGGCGACCGGGGCATCTGCCTTTGTGCCGCCGGTTGAGGGCCGCGAGCTGATGATTACCCTCAACAGCCAGCAGGAGTACCAGGCCAGCGAAACCCTGCTCCGCGATGCGCAACGGGTGATGATTGTCGGCGGCGGGCTGATCGGCACCGAGCTGGCGATGGATTTCTGCCGCGCGGGGAAATCCGTCACCCTGGTTGACCACGCGGCCAGTATTCTGTCGGCGCTGATGCCCGCAGAAGTAAGCAGTCGCTTACAGCATCGTCTGACCGATATGGGCGTCCATCTGCTGCTGAAATCGCAGCTGCAGAGCCTGAGCAAAACCGAAGGCGGTATTCGCGCCACGCTCGACCGCAGCCGCAGCGTAGAAGTGGATGCGGTGGTTGCCGCGACGGGGCTGCGCCCGGAAACCGCGCTGGCGCATCGCGCAGGGGCTGAGATAAACCGCGGCGTGAAGGTAGACAGCTACCTGCAAACCACGCGGCCGGACATTTATGCCCTGGGCGACTGTGCGGAAATTAACGGTCAGGTGCTGCCCTTTTTGCAGCCGATTCAGTTAAGCGCAATGTATCTGGCGAAAAATCTGCTCGGCAGCAGCGCGCCGCTGAAATTGCCCGCCATGCTGGTAAAAGTAAAAACGCCGGAATTACCGCTGCATCTCGCAGGTGAAACGCAGCGTCAGGATCTGAGCTGGCAAATTACCCTCGAACCACAGGGAATGGTCGCGCGAGGTGCGGACAGCGAGGGTCAGATACGCGCCTTTGTCGTCAGTGAAGACCGGATGAAGGAGGCGTTCACGCTGCTGAAATCGCTACCTGCTTAACCCTCGCAATGCCGGGTGGCGCTCCGCTTACCCGGCCTACTCAACCCCAAAACGGTAAACCTTGTAGGCCCGCGCAAGCGTAGCGCCGCCGGGCAAAAACAGGGCTGGGTAGTTCAGGAACGCACCACCAGCGCGTCGTAGCCGCGCCAACGGTAGTTGACCATGGAGATCAGCCAGCAGGCGACAAACAGCCCGACCACCACAAACCCGGCGTTGCCCAGGTTGTCGTTTATCGCGCCGATCAGATCCCAGACGCCGCCGCTGAGGGCAAATTTGTCCATCAGCAGGCCCAGCGCTTCCAGCCCGCCGATAAACAGCGCCACCACCACGGAGGTGCCGGTGATGGTCATGTTGTAGTAGAGCTTGCGCTGCGGTTTATCAAACGCCCAGCCATAAGCGCCGACCATCAGCAGGTTATCGAGAGTATCCACCAGCGCCATGCCGCTGGCGAACAGCGCCGGGAAGATCATGATTGACCATACCGACATGCCGCTGGAGGCGCTGGCGGCAGAGATCCCCAGCACGCCGATCTCGGTGGCCGTGTCAAAGCCAAGGCCAAACAGGAAACCGACCAGGTACATCTGCCAGCTTTTATTCACCAGGCGGAAGGTTTTGCCAAACAACCAGTTCATGACGCCGCCCTGGGCAGGCAGCGTGATGTCTCCCTGCACCGGCTGGCCTTTTTTCAGCGCCTGAAAACTGCGCCAGACCCCGCGAAGGATCACCATATTCACCAGCGCCATCGCCAGCAGGAAGGTGGCGGAGACCGCGGTGCCAATCAGGCTCCCGGTCTCGTGGAACCATGCCATGTTTTTCTGAAACGCCGTGGCGGTGGCGGCGATGGCGATGGAGGCCAGCACCACAATGGTGGAGTGACCCAGCGAGAACCACGCCCCCACCCCGGACGGGCGCTTGCCCTGCTGCATCATCTTACGCGTCACGGTATCAATGGCCGCGATGTGGTCGGCGTCCACGGCGTGACGCAGCCCGTAGCACCACGCCAGCAGGCTGGCCGCCATCAGCGCCGTGCTGCCGCTGAAGGTGTGCCATGCCCATCCCCAGGCCAGCAGATTTGCCATTACCAGAGCCAGCAGCAAAAGCGCGGCGCGAGGTTCGTTGCGTAACAGTCGTAACATTTTAAATCCTTTTTGAACATGACCGGGCAGCGGCGACCACCGCCTGCCCGAAGGAGATCGCTCCGTCACCTGCGGGCAGGCGCGAAGGAAAAAGAAGCGTAAAGTCAGAAAGATAGTGACGCAGGCGCGCGCGCAGCAGACGGTTGTGCAACACGCCGCCGCTGAGGCAGATTGTCGACAGCGACAGGCGTCGGGCATGGCATGCGGCGAGCTGCGCCAGTCCTTTTGCCAGCGCGTCGTGAAAGGCCCACGCGCGCTCGCGGGGCTCCGCCTGCCAGCTCAGCCACTGCCGCCAGAACAGCGCGAGGTTATCCACTTCCAGCGTCACCGGATGGTCAACCCCCGCGCACTGCGATGCCAGCGCCTCCAGCCGACAGGCCGCTTCGCCTTCGTAGCGCTGCGCGTCGATGCCCAGCGCGCAGGCGACGGCGTCAAACAGACGACCGCAGGAAGACGCCCGCGGCGCGTTGATGCCGCGCGACACAGCCGTTGCCAGCAGTGGCCAGTTTTGACGCTGGACTGCCCGCGTTTCCGGGTACTGCTGCCAGTCCGGGACAAACGCCAGACAGTGGGCAAGCAAATTTCGCCACGGCTGCGTCGCCGCCAGATCGCCCCCCGGCAGCGCAACGGCAGGCAGGCCGCCGAGCCGTTCGCAGTCGAGATAGTTGACCCGCAGGCACTCGCCGCCCCACAGCGCGCCGTTCTCACCCATGCCGATCCCGTCCAGCGTCAGGGCGATAACGTCTCCGCCGTCGAGCGGCCAGCCGTTCTCCGCCAGACACGCCGCCGCATGGGCGTGATGATGCAGCACGGTTTCGACGGGCAGCGCCTGCTCCTGCGCCCACCGTCGGGCTCGGTACGCCGGATGGGCATCGCACACCGCGCGCTCCGGCTGAAAGGCATAGATGTCCTGCATCATCGAGAGCGCGCTGTGCCATTGCGCCTCGACGCCCTCGTCGCTGAGATCGCCAAAGTGCTGGCTCAGTACCGCCTGGTTCCCGCGCACCAGGCAGAAGGTGTTTTTCATCTCTGCACCGGTGCACAGCATGGCTGGGATATCCTCAAAACCCGCGGGCAACGTGACGGCGTCCGGCACAAAGCCGCGCGCGCGACGCAGGATAGCGCCATCCCGATCCATCACCGAATCATCCATGCGCTGAAGGATGTCGCGGTTATGCAGCAGGAAGCCGTCCGCGATGCCGCTGAGCTCCTCCAGCGCCTGCTGGTTAGTGACGGCAGGCGGTCTGCCGCTGAGGTTGCCGGAGGTCATCACCAGCGGGCGCCGGCAGTCCATCATCAGAAGATGCTGGAGCGGGTTCGCGGGCAGCATCACGCCAATGCAGTCGAGCCCCGGCGCAATTTCCTCGGGAAACGCGGGAAGCGAGGCTTTTGGCGTGAGCACAATCGGTGCGGCGGGCAAGCGTAGCAGCGTCTGTATCGTCTCCGGCAGGTCGTTCGCATCCGGGATCATCACCGCCAGCGGCTTCGTCGGGCGCTGCTTGCGCATCCGCAGTTTCAGTATCGCCTGCGGATCCAGCGCGTCGCAGACGAGGTGGAAACCGCCCAGCCCTTTAACCGCGACAATGCCGCCGCCTTTCAGCATCGCCACCGCCGCGCGTAAAGCCGATTCACGGGCAGCAACGGCATCTCCGGCCTGCCATTCCAGCTGCGGCCCGCAGTCCGGGCAGGCCACCGGCTGGGCGTGGAAACGCCGGTCAGCCGGGTTGCGGTACTCGGTTTCGCACGGCGCGCACAGCGGAAATGCGGCCATCGACGTGGCCGGACGGTCGTAGGGCATCGCGCGGATAATAGTAAACCGCGGCCCGCAGTGGGTGCAGTTGATAAACGGGTAACGGTAGCGGCGCTCGCCAGGGTCGCGCATTTCAGCCAGACACGCCGGACAGGTGGCGGCATCCGGCACGATTTGCGTGTCCATCGCTCCGCGCTCGCTCTGGCGGATGGTAAATTCCGTCGGCACGCCAGACCAGCTGTAGGGCTGCGTATCAACCTCGTCGATACGCGCCAGCGGTGGGCAGTCCTGGCGCAGCCTCGCGGTAAAGTCCCCCCCATTACCCGCGAGGCGCACCAGAACACCCTCTCCGTCGTTGCAGACATCGCCCACAAGCTTCAGCCGGTGCGCCAGCTGCCAGACGAAGGGCCGAAACCCCACGCCCTGCACCTTGCCCCGCACCCGAAGCTGTACGCCGTTAACGCTCATCGCGGCTTAAAACAGCAGCGATGACGATGTGTCGAACGCCGCGCGACGGCGCTTTTCGGCGCTCATCTGCTCAAGCTTATCGCGATCCACGCAGACCAGCGCGTGCGTCGGGCAGGCTTCCATACAGGCCGGGCCGGCTTCGCGGTGAAAGCAAAGATCGCATTTATTGGCTTCGGCCTTCTCTGCCCGCACGCTCAGCCCCATACCGCTGTTGCGCACCACCGGACGAACCACCACCTCCATCGCGCCATACGGGCAGGCGACAACGCAGGTTTTGCAGCCGATACAGCGCTCCTGCATCACGCGCACAAAGCCCTTCTCGCGCTTAATCGCCCCGTTCGGGCAGACGTTGGCGCACGGTGCGTCTTCGCACTGGCGACAGATGGCGGCGGTGGAAATATTCACGCCTTTAATGACGTGGATGCGCGGCAGGAAAGTATCAGGAGTGAGAGAGGCGCAGTCCTGCTCCGCCTGATGGGAAACCACGCACGCCACTTCACAGGTACGGCAACCAATGCACTTACTGGCATCGGCCATAATAAAACGGTTCATCTGCTTCTCCGGCATAACTGTTATGCGCGAAGCTATTCATAAACCGTGCCAACATTTAAATGTTTGATTTTAATGGAAATGTAAAACAAATTTTCTGTCATCGTCATTAGTGACGATGACAGATGTCGACGTCAGCGGTACGGGCCATCAATGACGGAGTCGCGCAGGACAAGCTCGCCGGAGAAGGTTTGCTGATATTTAAACTCCCCGCCGTCGAGCATGAAGATCAGGCGGCTGATGGTCTCCTGAATCATCTCCGTCACCGGAATACGCACACTGGAGAGCGATGGCACGATATAGGGCGCGATGGCCACGTCGTCAAAACCGATGACGGATACCGCGTCCGGCGTAGCGACGCCGCTGTCGTGCAACTGCTTGATGGCGCCGATCGCCATATCGTCATTGCTCGCCACCAGCGCGGTAAAGCGTTCCCCGCGAGCAAGCAGTTCAGAAACCGCCGCCGCGCCGCTGGTGGGGTTCCACTTCCCCTGCGCAATCAGCCCCTCGCGCAGCGGAATAGCGTGCTGCGCCAGCGCATCCCTGTAACCGGAAAGACGCTCGACCCCGGTGGGGGAATCCATCGAGCCGGTGATAAACGCAATCTCCCGGTGCCCTTTTGCAATCAGCTGCGACACCGCGTCCTGACACGAGGCTTTATGATCGGACCAGACGCTGTGGCTGCTGTTTTTCCGCAGGCGACGGTTGAGCACCATAATCGGCTGCTCGCATTTCTCGACGAGCTCGTCCAGCTCTTCCACGTTCAGAAAACGCGGGTAGATAATCACCGCATCGCAGCGCATATCCAGCAGATACTGGATCGCCTCGCGCTCTTCTTCGGCGCTGTGCTTGCCGTCGGCGAGGATCAGCTGCCGCCCTTTTTCTTCCGTCATCCGCGCGGCGTGAAACAGCAGTTCGCTAAAGTAGACGCCGTGATAAAGGGTGTTCGTCACCACCAGCCCCAGGGTCTGGGTGCGTTTGGTCGCCAGGTTGCGCGCCAGCAAATTCGGGCGATAGCCGCTTTCTTCAATGGCCTGAAACACCCGGTCTTTGGTCTCCTGGCTAACGTAGCCGTTACCCGACAACACCCGGGAAACCGTCGCTTTCGAAACGCCTGCCCGCTTCGCCACTTCCAGCATCGTGGTCATACTGTTCTTCCATCCGAAACTCATGCGGGCAGTGTACTGCACCGCGGAAAAATTGTCGCAGCGGCAACATCACGCTTTCGGCATCTCATTGCGATCTGAATCACGAAAAAGAAAAATGTTCAAAAAGCGATCTTGTTTCATCAAAAGAAACTCATGATGATTATGTGGAACCGGTTTCCTACATTTCACACAACGATAACAGGATCACATCCGATGGCCAAAAATTACGCTGCGCTGGCGAACGACGTTATCAGCGCGCTGGGCGGCAAAGAGAACATCGTCGCCGTCACCCACTGCATGACGCGACTGCGTTTCGTTCTGAAAGACGAAACCCTCACCGACGTTGCGCGCCTGAAAAGCATCAGCGGCGTGCTCGGCGTGGTGCGCAATGACAACCAGTGTCAGGTCATTATTGGCAACACCGTTTCACAGGCGTACCGCGAAGTGGTGAGCCTGTTGCCAACCAGCCTGCAGCCTGCCGTACCGGAAGGTCCGCAGAAACTGACCTTACGCCGCATTGGTGCCGGGATCCTCGACGCGCTGATCGGCACCATGTCCCCGCTGATCCCGGCGATCATCGGCGGTTCGATGGTCAAGCTGCTGGCGATGATCCTTGAGATGACCGGCGTGCTGCCAAAAGGCGCGCCGACGCTCACCATTCTGACCGTCATCGGCGACGGCGCGTTCTTCTTCCTGCCGCTGATGGTAGCGGCCTCGGCGGCGGTGAAGTTCAAAACCAATATGTCTCTGGCGATCGCCATCGCGGGCGTGCTGGTACACCCGAGCTTTATCGAGCTGATGGCGAAAGCCGCGCAGGGCGAACACGTTGAGTTCGCCTTTATTCCGGTGACGGCGGTGAAATACACCTACACCGTCATCCCGGCACTGGTGATGACCTGGTGCCTGTCGTACATCGAACGCTGGGTAGATCGCATTACCCCGGCGGTAACCAAAAACTTCCTGAAGCCGATGCTGATCGTGCTGATTGCCGCCCCGCTCGCCATCGTGCTGATTGGCCCGCTCGGGATCTGGATCGGTAGCGCCATCTCCGCGCTGGTCTACACCATTCACGGCTATCTGGGCTGGCTCTCCGTCGCCATCATGGGCGCACTCTGGCCGCTGCTGGTGATGACCGGGATGCACCGCGTGTTTACGCCGACCATCATTCAGACCATCGCCGAAACGGGCAAGGAAGGGATGGTCATGCCGTCGGAAATCGGCGCTAACCTGTCGCTCGGCGGCTCGTCGCTGGCGGTGGCGTGGAAAACCAAAAACCCGGAGCTGCGCCAGACGGCGCTGGCGGCAGCGGCCTCCGCCATTATGGCGGGGATCTCTGAACCGGCGCTGTACGGCGTGGCGGTGCGTCTGAAACGTCCGCTGATTGCGAGCCTGATCAGCGGCTTTATCTGCGGGGCGGTCGCCGGTATGGCCGGTCTCGCCAGCCACTCGATGGCGGCGCCGGGGCTATTCACCAGCGTGCAGTTCTTCGACCCGTCTAACCCGATGACCATCGTCTGGGTGTTTGGCGTAATGGGGCTGGCGGTGGTGCTGTCGTTTGTTCTGACCCTGCTTTTAGGGTTTGAGGATATCCCGGTCGAAGACGAAGCTGAAAAAGCGCGCGCCCTGCAGACCGCACCGGTTCAGAACAACGCAGCAAAAGCATAAATTGAAAGCGAGGTAAGAATGTCTGTTTTTCCACAAGGATTTTTATGGGGCGGCGCGCTTGCCGCCAACCAGTGTGAAGGTGCTTACCGTGAGGGCGGCAAAGGACTGACAACGGTCGATATGATCCCCCACGGCGCGCATCGTCTGGCGGTGAAGATCGGTCAGGAAAAGCGTTTTTCGCTGCGTGACGACGAATTCTACCCGAGCCACGAGGCGATTGATTTTTACCATCGCTACAAAGAAGACATCGCCCTGATGGCGGAGATGGGCTTTACGGTGTTCCGCACCTCGATTGCCTGGAGCCGTCTCTACCCGAACGGCGACGAGCCATTGCCGAACAAAGAGGGTATTGCCTTCTACCGCGCGGTGTTCGAGGAGTGCAAAAAGTACAATATTGAGCCGCTGGTCACCCTGTGCCACTTCGACGTGCCGATGCACCTGGTGACGGAGTACGGCTCGTGGCGCAACCGTAAGATGGTCGATTTCTTCGCCCGCTACGCCCGCACCTGCTTTGAAGAATTTAACGGGCTGGTGAAATACTGGCTGACCTTCAACGAAATCAACATCATGCTGCACAGCCCGTTCTCTGGCGCGGGGCTGGTGTTTGAGGAAGGTGAAAACGAAGACCAGGTGAAATACCAGGCCGCGCACCATGAGCTGGTGGCAAGCGCGCTGGCGACCAAAATAGCCCATGAGGTGAACCCGGAAAACCAGGTCGGCTGCATGCTGGCGGGCGGGAACTTCTACCCCTACTCCTGCAAGCCGGAAGACGTGTGGATGGCGCTGGAGAAAGACCGCGAGAACCTGTTCTTTATCGACGTGCAGGCGCGCGGCAGCTATCCGGCCTATTCTGCCCGCGTGTTCCGCGAGAAAGGCGTGGTGATTGTGAAAGATCCCGGCGACGATCTACTTCTGAAAAACACCGTCGATTTTGTCTCGTTCAGCTACTACGCCTCGCGCTGCGCGTCGGCGGACATGAACGCGGGCAACACCAGCGCGGCGAACATCGTGAAGTCCCTGCGCAACCCGCATATTCAGGTGAGTGAATGGGGCTGGGGCATCGATCCGCTCGGCCTGCGCATTACCATGAACATGATGTACGACCGCTACCAGAAGCCGCTGTTCCTGGTTGAAAACGGCCTCGGGGCGAAGGACGTCATTGATGAAAACGGCGAGATCAACGACGACTACCGCATCAGCTATCTGCGCGAGCATATCCGCGCGATGGGCGACGCGATTGAGGACGGCGTGCCGCTGATGGGCTACACCACCTGGGGCTGCATCGACCTGGTGTCTGCCTCAACCGGGGAGATGAGCAAGCGCTACGGGTTTGTGTACGTTGACCGCGATGACGCCGGGAACGGCACGCTGGAGCGCAAGCGCAAGAAATCGTTCTGGTGGTATAAGAAGGTGATTGCGAGTAACGGGGGGGATCTGGAGTAGCCTGTCCTTACCCCTCACCCTAACCCTCTCCCCATAGGGGAGAGGGAACAAAACACACCCTCTCCCCTATGGGGAGAGGGCCGGGGTGAGGGGTTCAAATCCACCCTTTCCAGCCCACCCCGCAAGCCGTGAATAGACCACTTCCACCGCCTCTTTCACCGGCGGCGTCATCGGGTAATAAAATCCGACAATGTCCGGCTGGATCCCCAAAAACAGCACCTCGCCCACGTCGTCTTTAATCTGATCGACCAGGTAGTTCAGCGGCATATTGTGCGTCGTCATCATAAACATCTCGGCGATGTCGTCCGGGTCTATCAGGCGGATCTCGCCGGGGTTGAGCCCCATATCGGTGGCATCGACGATTAACAGTCTCTCCGGACGCAGCTCGCGTATGGCGACCACGTCATTTTCCGGCGCGCTGCCGCCGTCAATCACTACCCAGTTGCCCTGCGGGTTCGCGGTGCACATTTCTGCCAGCAGCGGACCCGCGCCGTCGTCGCCCATCATACTGTTGCCGACACACAGTAAAACGTCAGTCACGTAATCTCCTCACCATCAGGTAGATGGCGCTCTCCTGATGAATATCGTGCAACATGCCGAGCAGCGTTGTGCTCCACGCCTGCTGCGCCGGGGTTTGCCTGCAGAGCGCCGCGTCAAAGGCGTTGGCGAGCATCGCAATGTGGTTGGCGTCGATGACGATCTCGCCGTACTTCGGCACGCCCTCCATCTTGCGCCGCGCCGTACTGCCCTCCTCCAGCGTGGCGATCCACGCCAGATACTCGGGCCACGGGCAGCTCAGCGCCGCCTCCAGGCAGTCAATCACCCCAAGGTGATGCCCAATCGCCAGGCTGTAATAGACCACCTGCTGCGCCGCATCCGGCGTGGCATCGTTCTCATCAATAAACTTACGGCTCAGTTGGCTGAACACCACCGTTTCACTCATCGGATACGCGCCTCATCCACGATGCTGTTCAGATTCGCCACAATCTCATTAAGACGCGGATCGTTCTCGGCCTCCAGCCAGCGCGCCACCTGATGGTCGCCCTGGCTCAGCAGGCGCAGATAATCGTCGGCAATCTGGCGGCCATAGCGATAGCCCGCCAGTTTCCGCGCCGTGCGGTCAACCTTCACCCGCAGCGGCTGCACCATGTCCGGGTGCAGAATGGCAGCAGGCTTGTTGTCCAGCTCGCCCGGCTCGCGGGCGTGGATTTTCTGCTCCAGCAGGCCGAGCGCCATCGCAAAGCCGTACAGCGTTGCGGCGGGCGTCGGCGGGCAGCCTGGAATATAGACGTCCACCGGCACGATTTTATCTGTGCCGCCCCAGACGCAGTAAAGGTCGTGGAAGATGCCCCCGCTGTTGCCGCAGGCGCCGTACGAGATGCAGATTTTCGGGTCCGGTGCGGACTGCCAGGCGCGCAGCGCGGGCGAGCGCATGGCGCGGGTGACGGCGCCGGTAAACAGCAGGATGTCCGCATGACGCGGGGACGGCACGACTTTGATACCGAAGCGCTCGGCGTCAAACAGCGGCGACAGGGTAGCGAAGATCTCGATCTCGCAGCCGTTGCAGCCGCCGCAGTCCACGCGGTAAACGTAGGCCGAGCGTTTGATTTTTTTCAGCAGCGACGCCTTCATGCTGGCGATGGATTCGTCCACCGTCATCGGCACCGGAAGGCCGTTAGCGTCGCGCGGGCCCAGTAGGTTTTCCATCAGCTGGCCTCTCTCATGTGGCGGGTGATATCAATGCGGTCGGACGGCAGCAGACACTTCTGACGCTTGCACGCCGGGCAGGTTTCGAAGCTTTCACGGTGATGCTCCGCGCGGGCGTCGCCGTTGTGCTGCAGCAGCGCGATGGCGTAGTCGATCTCTTTTTGCACGGCGAACGGGCGCTGGCAGACGCGGCAGTTGCACAGGTCAAAGCGCGACTGCTGCAGAAAATCCTCTTTCTTCCACACCCCCAGCTCGTATTCCTGCGACAGGCGAATGGCTACCGTCGGGCAGACCTCCTCGCAGCGGCCGCAGAAGATGCAGCGCCCGAGGTTGAACTGCCAGGCCAGCTCGCCGGTTTTGAGATCCGTTTCCACCGTTAAGGCGTTCGACGGGCAGGCGTTGACGCAGGCCGCGCAGCCGATGCACTGCTGCGGATTGTGCTCCGGCTTGCCGCGAAAGTTTTTGTCCACCGGCATCGGCTCCAGCGGATAGCTGCTGGTCTGCACGCCGGTTTTGATGACTTTTTTGATAAAGGTAAACATGGCGAGTCCTTATTTCAGCGGCGAGTTCTTACGCTCGATGCTGTAGCGCTCAAGCTCTTTGTACGGCACCACCTGGCTTTTCTTCTTACGCACGTCCACGACGGTCATGCGGTCGGTGCAGGAGTAGCACGGGTCGAGGCTGCCGATGATCAGCGGCGCATCGGAAACCGTGTTGCCGCGCAGCATATAGCGCAGGGTTGGCCAGTTGGCGTAGGTGGCCGCGCGGCAGCGCCAGCGGTACAGCTTCTGGTTGTCGCCGGTCATGCTCCAGTGAATGTCGTCCCCGCGCGGTGCTTCGGCAAAGCCAAGGGCGAAGCGGTTCGGGATGTAGGTGAAGCCCTCCACCATCAGCGGGCCGCCCGGCAGGTTATCGAGGCCGAAGTCGATCATATTCAGGGCAGTGAACACCTCGTTGATGCGCACCTTAAGGCGCGAGATGACGTCGCAGCCCTGCTCGCTGTGCACGGTCATCGGCAGCAGGCCGTAGCCGACAAACGGGTGATCGGCGCGGGTGTCGCGGGCGTGGCCGCTGGCGCGTACCATCGGGCCGACGTTACTGAAGTCGCGGGCGATTTCCGGGTCAAGGCGGCCGATGCCGACGGTGCGCTGCTCGATGTTTGGCGTGCTGAGCAGCATATCCACCAGCTCCTGCACATCGCGGCGCATCTGCTGGGCCAGCTGGCGGGTCTGGATCATGTCGTCCTTCAGCAGGTCGCGACGGATCCCGCCGATCAGGTTCAGACCGTAGGTTTTACGCGCCCCGGTGAGGATCTCCGCCATCTTCATCGACGCTTCGCGTACGCGGAAGAACTGCATAAACCCGGAGTCAAAGCCAACGAAGTGGCAGGCAAGGCCGAGGTTGAGCAGGTGCGAGTGCAGGCGTTCCACCTCCAGCAGAATGGCGCGGATCATCTGCGCGCGTTCCGGCACGACGATCCCCATGCCGTTTTCCACCGATGTGGTATAGGCAGTGCTGTGGGCAAAGCCGCAGATGCCGCACACGCGGTCAGAGAGGAACGTCACTTCGTTATAGCCCATGCGGGTTTCCGCCAGCTTTTCCATGCCGCGATGGACGTAGAACAGGCGGTAGTCGGCGTCGATGATGTT
This sequence comes from Enterobacter sp. ECC_219_Taxon_10, assembly GCF_058354905.1. Taxonomy (NCBI): domain Bacteria; kingdom Pseudomonadati; phylum Pseudomonadota; class Gammaproteobacteria; order Enterobacterales; family Enterobacteriaceae; genus Enterobacter; species Enterobacter sp. ECC_219_Taxon_10. The sequence goes on from NZ_CM178005.1 coordinate 3,826,862, forward strand.
CTCGCCGTCGACGAACAGGCGGAAGTGGCCCGGTTCGTCGGAGGTGACGTGTAGCGGGCCGATCGGCACCACGTTGTTCTTCTTGCTGCCGAGCTCGTTAATGAACTCGTAGGTTTCGCTGTCGGTGGTCGGCGCCGGGCGCTGGCGGTAGTCCATGCTGTCTTTGCGCAGCGGGTAGAGTTCGTCCGGCCAGTCGTCCGGCAGCACCAGGCGGCGCTCGTCCGGCAGGCCGACCGGCACCAGGCCGTACATGTCGCGCACCTCGCGTTCGCCCCAGACGGCGGCAGGCACGCGCGGCGTGACAGACGGGTATTCCGGCTTATTCGGGTCGACTTCGACGCGCACGGTGAGCCAGCACTTCTCGCCCTGCTCCATCGACATCACGTAGTACACCGCATAGTTGCCGCACAGCTGGCGTTCGTCGTTACCGAACAGCACCGACAGCCAGCCGCCCTGACGGTAGTAAAGAAACTCCACCACTTCCGGCAGGTAGTTCACCTTCACGGTGACCGTTACCTGGTCTTTAGTTTGCCAGGACTCCTCCAGCACCACGCCGGGGAAAGCCTGATGCAACGCGGCGAGATACTGCTGACCTTTCTTTTCTTCAGACATAAAAATTCTCTTTAATCACGCCACCAGCAAGGAGACGAACGCTAAAAATGCAAAACCAAAACCGGCCCAGGTGATGCGTGACGTTTCGACAAAACGCAGGCGCGCCATGCTGTTTTCAAACAGGGCAATCACCAGCACGCCGACCAGCAGCTTGAGGGCGGCAATCACGACTGCCAGCACCAGACCACCCGCGGTGAAGTGCGTCATTTGTCCCCACGGGAAGAAGACGCCGACAAACATCTGCAGCACCACCAGTTGCTTGAGGCTGATGCCCCACTTCAGCACCGCGAAGCCGTATCCGCTGTACTCGGTAAGCGGACCTTCCTGCAGCTCCTGCTCGGCTTCCGCCAGATCGAACGGCAGTTTGCCCATCTCAATAAACGTGGCGAACGCGCAGGCACAGAGCGCCAGCACCAGCGGAATGGAGCGGGCCACCGGCCAGTGATAAACGGTGTCGGTGATAAAGCTGATATGGGTGGAACCGGCCACCTGCGCGGCGACCCACAGCCCCAGCAGCAGGATCGGCTCCACCAGCACGCCGAGCATCGCCTCGCGGCTGGCGCCGATGCCGGTAAACGGGCTTCCGGTGTCCAGGCCCGCAATCGCAAAGAAGAAACGGGCGATGGCGAAGAGGTAAATCAGCGTGATCAGATCGCCGAGCGCCGGCAGCGGCGACGCCACCGTCACCACCGGCAGAGCGGTGGCGATGGTCAGCATCACGCCAACCATCACGAACGGCGTCAGGCGGAAGACCCAGCCTGCGGCGTCCGGGGCCATGCTCTGACGAGAAAGCAGCTTGAAGAGATCGCGGTACTCCTGGAGCACCCCAGGCCCTCGGCGGTTGTGCATCCGGGCGCGCGCCACGCGAGTGATGCCCGACAGCAGCGGCGCGGCGGCGAACAGCACCAGCGCCTGAAGAATTGCCAGTAACAGACTCATGTCAGGCTCCTCGTGAAATCACAATAACCACCAGCACCGCCAGCTCGATGACCGCCAGACGGCGGAACAGCGCGGGTGCGGCAGCGCTCTGCCAGCCCGGTACCCAGCCCACCGGGTTCAGCCAGCGGCGCAGCTTCAGCACGGCGGCGAAGTTTTCCTTCACCGGCATGGCGAAACCGTGGGCGGTGATGACCATCGACTGCTCGTGTTCGTAGCCGCAGGCCCACGCCGCGCCGCGCGAGCGGGAGGCGAGTCGGTCGCGTTTAAAGAACAGCATCAGCACGAATGGCAGCAGCGGTGCGGCAACCAGCAGCAGCGCCATCATCGGCTGGGATACGACGGTATGCGCCGTGGTCAGCGGCAGCGGAACGGCGTTGCCCAGCAGCGGCAGTAGCCACGGCGCGGCAACCCCGCCCGCAATGCAGCACAGCGCCAGCGCGACCACGCTGGCACACATAAGTACCGGTGCGCAGCAGGCGTTTTCAGCTTCACGGGTGCGCGGCGCGCCGAGGAAGGTCACGCCGTAAACCTTCGCCATGCACATCACCGCCAGCGCCCCGGTAATCGCCAGCCCGACTGCCAGTAGCGGGCCTAACAGGCGCGCGATAAAGAGATCGCTCTGACCGAGCGCGAAGAAGGACTGGTAGATCACCCACTCCCCGGCAAAGCCGTTCAGCGGCGGCAGCGCAGCCATCGCCATCAGCCCCACCAGCATGGCGAGTGAAATCACCGGCATCTTTTTGCCGATGCCGCCGAGCTTTTCGATATCCCGATGGCCGGTGCGGAACCAGACGCTACCCGCCCCGAGGAAGAGGGTGCTTTTAAACAGGCTGTGGTTGACGAGGTGATACAGGCCGCCGATAAACCCGGCAGCAATCAGCGCCGGCTGGTTAAGCGCCAGCCCGGCGACGCCCGCGCCCATACCGAGCAGGATGATGCCGATGTTTTCAAGGGTGTGGTACGCCAGCAGGCGCTGAATGTTGTGCTCCATCAGGGCGTACAACCCGCCAACGAACGCGGTGACCATGCCCGCAATCAGCAGCATCACGCCCCACCACAGCGGCGGCTGACCGCCGGTCAGCGTGAGGGTCAGGATACCGAACAGCCCCACCTTCATCACCACTGTGGAGAACAGCGCGGCAGCCGGCGCCGGGGCATTCGCATGCGCCTGCGGCACCCAGCCGTGCAGCGGGATAATCCCGGCCAGCAGGCCAAAGCCGACTACGCCAAGCAGCCAGACGTCGTTGCCCAGCGTCTGGCCGTTAAGCGCGGAAAAGTCCAGGGTGCCGAAACGCTGCCACACCAACCAGCAGGCCAGCGCCAGCAGCAGCGTCCCGAGGCGACCGAGCGCAAACCACAGCTTGCCGGAGGCGCTGCAGCCCGTCAGGAACACGCCGCACAGGGCCATGATCTCCGCCATCACCACCAGCGCACCGAGGTTGCTGGCGATAACCGTGCAGACCGCCGTGGCCATCAGCAGGTTCACCAGCAGGCCGTTGGCTTTGACCTGCTGATGACGGTGCCAGTCAATATTGAAAAGGCTGATAAACAGCCCGCACAGGCCAAAGGTCACCAGCCAGATGGCGTTTAGCGGTGTAATCGCCACGGTGTGGCGAATCAGCGGCATAAGTGTTTCCACGGATTGTCCGCCGAGCAGAACCACGCCGCCAGCGGCCAGCGTCATCAGGCTGCCGACCGCCCCGCCGATACCGGCTATCCAGCCGCTCAGGGTTTTATGGAAAGAGAACACCAGCGCCAGCACGGCGGCAGCGGCAAAGTACGCCACGGCGCTGTTAATCATAAATATCGCGTTCATTTCGCCCCCTCGTTAAGCGACTGCAGAAGCGAAAGATCGCCGACGTCGGTATTAATGGTCAGCTCGCGCTTGCGCCTGCTGGTGCGGGCGATGTCGCGGATGTTGACCAGGATCAGCGCTTTGGTCGGGCAGGTCCGCACGCAGGCCGGGCCCTGTTCGTCAAAGCTGCACAGGTCGCACTTCACCGCGATAGCGCGGATGCCGGGCACCCAGTCCAGCAGCGTGCTCACCTTCGCCGGAGCGGGTGGCGCAGGCAGCGCTTTCGGGGTATTGGCGTTCGCCGGGATATGCAGCGGGCGGCTGCCGGAAAATTCAATGGCGCCGAACGGGCAGGCGATGCCGCACAGCTTGCAGCTGACGCACAGGCTTTCGTTCAGTTGGACCGCGCCATCGACGCGGGTGATGGCGTTAACCGGGCACACGCCCGCACACGGGGCATCTTCACAGTGGTGGCAGAGCTGCGGGGCAGACTCTTTTTCATTACGCATGACGCGCAGGCGCGGCATGGACTGCAGCCCGTGCAGGCGGTGCGTTTCCGAGCACGCCGCCTCACAGGTTCGACAGCCAATACAGACCGTCGAGTCAGCAATTACAAAACGGTTCACCGGGCAATCCTCAGGTGATGGTCATTTTTGACGACGAAAAACTGTCTCATCGACACTTTTCGACACACGGTTATCAGGCAGGGTTAGCGGGAATCTTTCCCGCGACCAGCTGTTTCAGGTCGACCGGCAAGTCGTGTTCAACCGCGGCGTAGAGACCGTTGTAAACCGGCGCGATTTTCTCCAGATAGTGCTCAAGCACCTGCTGGCGATCGCGGTTGCTGACGTAGCCGTCGACCATGCCGTCGGCCATCAGCTGGGCCTGCGCAATACACTGTTTTTCACCCTCTTTGTTCTCGACGTAGTACTCGATGGTGTGGCTGTTAAAGCTGTCTGCCAGGGTGACAAAAACCGTGAAATGGCCGAAGAGGACAAATCGCATATCGCCCTGCGCCGCACAGCTCATCGCGTGATGCAGACGCGCTTTTGACAGGGTGATCCCCTGAACCAGAGAGTTGCAGTAGAGGTGCCACTGATCCTGAAGCTGCTGGTGGCGCTGCGCGATGTAATCCGCTTTTTCGCTGATTTCCCAAATAGTCATAAAAGGTATCCGGTTAATGGAGATAGCGGCTGTTAAGCAGATTCCGTGCCAGTTTTTAATTAATTGATTTACAATGCCTTTATCAAAAAATTCACTGTCAACGCTGCGATGTCGACGTGTCATTTCGACAGCGTTGACATCGTCACGCCTTAACAAAAATCAAGCTGGCACCGTTATTGCATTCAATGGCGCAATTCATTGAGGAGGCGTCATGCACGAAATCACCCTCTGCCAGCGTGCTCTGGAGCTTATCGAACAGCAGGCAGTGCAAAACCGCGCGAAACGCGTCACCGGCGTCTGGCTGAAGGTCGGGGCGTTTTCCTGCGTCGAGACCAGCGCCCTGGCCTTCTGCTTTGAGCTGGTGTGCCGCGGCACGCTGGCGGAAGGCTGCGCGCTGCATATTGAAGAGCAGCAGGCGGAGTGCTGGTGCGAGCAGTGCCAGCAGTACGTCACCCTGCTGTCATCGAAGGTTCAGCGCTGCCCGCAGTGCCAGAGCGCCGGGCTGCGCATCGTGGCGGATGACGGCATGCAGATCCAACGCCTCGAAATTGAGAAGGAGTAAAGTATGTGTAGTACCTGCGGTTGCGCCGAAGGCAACCTGTATATAGAAGGGGATGAACACCGCCCCCACTCCGCGTTTCGCTCCGCGCCCTTTTCCCCCGCCCCGCGTCCTGCGGCGGCCCTGACCGGGATCACCTTTGCACCGCAGCGCTCCGACGCGGGCGACCTGCATTACGGCCACGGCGAAGCGGGCACCCACGCGCCGGGCATGAGCCAGCGCCAGATGCTGGAGGTGGAGCTCGACGTGCTGGACAAAAATAACCAGATCGCCGCCCGCAACCGCGCCCGCTTCGCCGCCCGCAAACAGCTGGTGCTGAACCTGGTCTCCAGCCCCGGTTCCGGCAAAACCACCCTGCTTACCGAAACCCTGAAGTGTCTGAATGAACGCGTCTCCTGCGCGGTGATCGAAGGCGACCAGCAAACCGTTAACGACGCGGCGCGCATTCGTGAAACCGGCACGCCCGCGATCCAGGTCAACACCGGTAAAGGCTGCCACCTGGACGCGCAGATGATTGCCGACGCCGCCCCGCGCCTGCCGCTGGCAGATAACGGCATCCTGTTTATTGAAAACGTCGGCAACCTGGTGTGCCCGGCGAGCTTCGATCTGGGTGAACGACACAAGGTGGCGGTGCTTTCGGTGACCGAAGGCGAAGACAAGCCGCTGAAGTATCCGCACATGTTCGCCGCCGCCTCCATCATGCTGCTGAACAAAGTCGACCTGCTGCCGTACCTGAATTTTGACGTTGATAAGTGCATGGCGTATGCCCGCGAGGTGAACCCGGACATTCACATCCTGCTGGTTTCCGCCACGCGCGGCGACGGGATGGACGCCTGGCTGGACTGGCTGGAGAGCGAACGATGTGCATAGGCGTACCCGGACAAATCCACTCCATTGACGGCAATCAGGCCAAAGTCGAGGTTTGCGGCATCCTACGCGACGTCGACCTGACGCTGGTGGGCAGCACCGATGAAAGCGGCGCCTCGCGTCTCGGCCAGTGGGTGCTGGTCCACGTAGGCTTTGCGATGAGCGTGATTAACGAAGCAGAAGCCCGCGACACGCTCGACGCGCTGCAAAACATGTTTGACGTGGAGCCGGACGTGGGCGCGCTCCTGTACGGCGAGGAAAGGTAATCATGCGTTACGTTGATGAATACCGCGCGCCGGAGCAGGTGATGCAGCTTATCGGGCATCTGAAAACGCGCGCGGCGCTGCTGGACTACACGAAAGAAAAGCCGCTTCGGATCATGGAGGTGTGCGGCGGACATACGCACGCCATCTTCAAATTTGGCCTCGACCAGCTGCTGCCGGAGAACATCGAGTTTATTCACGGCCCTGGCTGCCCGGTGTGCGTGCTGCCGATGGGGCGCATCGACAGCTGCATTGAAATTGCCGGCCAGCCCGACGTTACTTTCTGCACCTTTGGCGACGCGATGCGCGTGCCGGGGAAAAACGGCTCGCTACTGCAGGCGAAAGCGCGCGGGGCGGACGTGCGGATCGTTTACTCACCGATGGATGCCCTGACGCTGGCGATGGATAACCCTGAGCGCAAGGTCGTCTTTTTCGGGCTGGGTTTTGAGACCACCATGCCCGCTACGGCCATCACGCTGCAGCAGGCGAAAGCGCGCGGCGTCGGTAACTTTTTCTTTTTCTGCCAGCACATTACGCTCATTCCCACGCTGCGCAGCCTGCTGGAAGAGCCGGACAACGGCATCGACGCGTTTCTGGCACCGGGCCACGTCAGCATGGTGATTGGCACAGACGCCTACGGTTTTATCGCTGAACAGTACAATCGTCCGTTAGTGGTCGCTGGTTTCGAACCGCTTGATCTACTGCAAGGTGTGACCATGCTGGTTGAGCAGAAAATAGCGGCCCTGAGCGCGGTGGAAAATCAGTATCGCCGCGTGGTGCCCGATGCGGGAAATGAACGGGCGCAGCAGGCTATAGCCGACGTGTTTAGCGTCGAGGGCGACAGCGAGTGGCGCGGGCTGGGGCTGATTGCCGAATCCGGCGTGCGCCTGACGCCTGCCTATCGCGCATTCGATGCCGAAGCGCACTTCCGCCCACAGCCACAGCAGGTGTGCGACGATCCCCGCGCCCGCTGCGGCGAGGTGCTTACCGGCAAATGCAAACCTCATCACTGCCCGTTATTTGGCAACACCTGTAACCCGCAAACCGCGTTTGGCGCGCTGATGGTCTCCTCCGAAGGAGCCTGCGCCGCGTGGTATCAGTATCGCAACCAGGAGTGTGAAGCATGAACACGGTGGAAATGGCGCACGGAAGTGGTGGACAGGCGATGCAGCAGCTGATTAACCGGCTGTTCATGGAGGCCTTCAATAACCCCTGGCTTGCCGAGCAGGAGGATCAGGCGCGCATTGACCTCGCGTCCCTCACCGCACAGGGCGATCGGCTGGCGTTCTCCACCGACAGCTACGTGATTGACCCGCTGTTCTTCCCGGGCGGCGATATCGGCAAGCTCGCCGTCTGCGGCACGGCCAACGACGTAGCGGTCAGCGGCGCCATTCCGCGCTACCTCTCCTGCGGATTTATTCTCGAAGAAGGGTTACCGATGGAAACGCTCACGGCGGTGGTGAACAGCATGGCGCACACCGCGCGCGAGGCGGGGATCGCTATCGTCACCGGGGACACCAAAGTGGTCCAGCGCGGTGCGGCCGATAAGCTCTTCATCAACACCGCCGGCATGGGGGCGATCCCCGCAGACGTTCACTGGGGCGCGCAGCGGCTTAGCGTCGGCGACGTGCTGATCGTGACCGGCACGCTGGGCTGCCACGGGGCGACTATCCTTAACCTGCGCGAAGGATTAGGTCTGGACGGCGAGCTTCGCAGCGACTGCGCGGTACTCACCCCGCTGATTCAGACGCTGCGCGCCATTCCCGGCGTGAAGGCCCTGCGCGATGCCACCCGTGGAGGGGTGAATGCCGTCGTCCACGAGTTCGCCGCAAGCTGCGGGTGCGGAATTGAACTCACCGAGCGCAGCCTGCCCGTTAAGCCTGCCGTACGCGGGCTGTGCGAGCTATTGGGGCTTGACCCGCTAAACTTTGCTAACGAAGGCAAGCTGGCGATCGGCGTGGAGCGCCAGGCTGCTGAGGCGGTGCTTGAGCAGCTACGTGCGCATCCCTTAGGGAAAGACGCGGCCATCATCGGCGACGTGGTTGAGCGCAAAGGGGTGCGCCTGGCCGGGCTTTATGGCGTGAAGCGCACGCTGGACCTGCCGCACGCTGAGCCGCTACCCCGAATTTGCTAGAGCCGCGCCATAAGCGGTCAGCACTGAATCTCTCTTTTTTGCCAGTTTCTATTGGAAAGCAATAATGCCGTATACACCGATGAGCGATCTTGGACAGCAGGGCCTGTTTGACATTACGCGCACACTTTTACAACAGCCCGATCTCGGCGCGCTGAGCGATGCCCTGACGCGGCTGGTCAGGCAATCAGCGCTGGCGGACAGCGCGGCGATTGTGCTCTGGCATAGCGAAACGCACCGCGCGAGCTACTACTCAACGCGCGATAATGGCAAAGCGTTTGAGTACGAGGACGAGACGTATCTGGCGCATGGCCCGGTGCGCCGCATTCTCTCCCGGCCTGAAGTGCTGCACTGCAATTTTGAAGAGTTTCGGATGGCGTGGCCGCGGCTGGCAGAGAGCAATCTTTATCAGCCTTTCGGTCATTACGGCATGCTGCCGCTGGCGGCGGAGGGCCATATTTTTGGCGGCTGCGAGTTTATCCGCAATACAGACCAGCCCTGGAGCGAGGCGGAGTACGAGCGTCTGCATACCTTTACCCAGATCGTGGCCGTCGTCGCGGAGCAGATCCAAAGCCGCGTCACCAATAACGTGGATTACGACCTGCTGAGCCGCGAGCGCGACAACTTTCGTATTCTGGTCGCCATCACCAACGCCGTGCTGTCGCGTCTCGATATGGATGAGCTGGTCAGCGAAGTCTCGAAGGAGATCCACCACTATTTCAAAATCGACGCCATCAGCATCGCGCTGCGCGGAAACCGCAAAGGCAAGCTGAACATCTATTCCACCCACTACCTCGATGAGGCCAACCCGGCGCACGAGCAGAGCGAGGTGGACGAAGCGGGCACCCTTTCTGAGCGGGTGTTTAAAAGCAAGGAGATCCTGCTGCTTAACCTTAGCGAGCAGGATCCGGTGGCGCCGTACGAGCGGATGCTGTTTAACACCTGGGGCAACAAAATTCAGACCCTGTGCCTGCTGCCGCTGATGTCCGGCAGCACCATGCTTGGGGTGCTCAAACTGGCGCAGTGCGATGAAGCCGTGTTTACCACCGCCAACCTGAAGCTGCTGCGCCAGATCGCCGAGCGTATTTCTATCGCGCTGGATAACGCCCTCGCCTATCAGGAGATCCACCGCCTGAAAGAGCGGCTGGTGGACGAGAATCTGGCCCTGACCGAGCAGCTCAACAACGTGGACAGCGAGTTTGGCGAAATCATCGGGCGCAGCGACGCCATGTACAGCGTCCTCAAGCAGGTGGAAATGGTGGCACAGAGCGACAGCACGGTGCTGATCCTCGGCGAAACCGGTACCGGTAAAGAGCTGATTGCCCGCGCCATCCATAACCTGAGCAACCGCAACAGCCGCCGCATGGTGAAGATGAACTGCGCGGCGATGCCAGCGGGTCTGCTGGAAAGCGATCTCTTCGGCCACGAGCGCGGCGCGTTTACCGGAGCCAGCAGCCAGCGCCTGGGACGTTTCGAGCTGGCGGATAAAAGCTCGCTTTTCCTCGACGAAGTGGGCGATATGCCGCTGGAGCTACAGCCCAAGCTGCTGCGCGTTTTGCAGGAGCAGGAGTTTGAGCGCCTCGGCAGCAACAAGCTTATCCAGACCGACGTGCGCCTGATTGCCGCCACCAACCGCGATCTGAAAAAAATGGTTACCGACCGCGAATTCAGAAGCGACCTTTACTATCGCCTGAACGTCTTTCCGATCTGCCTGCCGCCGCTGCGCGAACGCCCGGAAGATATCCCCCTTCTGGTCAAGGCCTTTACCGCGAAAATCGCGCGCCGGATGGGGCGAAACATCGACAGCATTCCCGCCGAGACGCTGCGCACCCTTTCATCGATGGAGTGGCCGGGCAACGTGCGTGAACTGGAAAACGTCATTGAGCGCGCGGTGCTGCTGACGCGCGGGAACGTGCTGCAGCTCTCCCTGCCGGAGATTGCCCTTCCTGACGTGACCGTACCCGCCGCCGAGGTAGCGAAAGAGGGAGAAGATGAATATCAGCTCATTCTGCGCGTACTCAAAGAGACCAACGGCGTGGTGGCCGGGCCGAAAGGGGCGGCCCAGCGGCTGGGGTTAAAACGCACCACCCTGCTGTCGCGCATGAAGCGTCTCGGGATTGATAAAGAGAGCCTCATTTAAGGCTTTATTCCGGCGGTGTTTTTCTGACACCGCCTTTTGTTACCCTGCGCAATTGTCCCTCATTGACACAAAATCGTTTCCTCTGTATAAAATTCCGCCTTAATAATGCGTTTCATTTGCATCAAAAATAATTTTAATGAAGGGTAGCATTTCATGAAGAAGGTCATCTGCGCGTTAGGCCTGGCGATTGCGTCGGTCAGTTCCGCTCTGGCAACCACATATCCTCTGACGATTGAAAACTGTGGCTACAAAGAGACATTCGCTAAAGCGCCGGAACGCGTCGTGGCCCTGGGCCAGAACACCGTGGAAATTTTGCTCCTGCTGGGCCTTGAAGATAAGGTGAAGGCCAGCGCCTTCTGGCCGACAAAAGTGCTGCCGCAGCTGGCGGAACAGAATGCCAAAATCAAAACCCTGACGGTTGAAATTCCTACCCTTGAATCCATCCTTTCGCAAAATCCCGATTTTGTTCCTGCCCAGCTGCCGCTGCTGCTCGGGCCGGAAAGTAAGGTCGCAAAACGTGAAGATCTGGCCACCGTCGGCGTGAACAGCTATTTATCACCAGGCATGTGCGCCACCAAAAAGGCCGCAGGCGATATGTACGGCAGCCGCCAGACGCTGTGGGATATGACGTACCTTTATAAAGAGATTGAAGATTTCGCGAAGATTTTCAACGTTGAAGCGCGCGGCCAGGCCGTCATTGCCGATTTCAAAAAACGCGAGGCCGACCTGCGTCAGGAATTTGGTAAAAACAAAAAAGATCTCTCGTTTGTCTTCTGGTTCTCAAGCGCCTCGCCTTCGGCGGATGCCTATGTCGGCGGGAAAAACAGCGCCTCCGGTTTTATTGCCAACGTGCTGGGCGGCCATAACGCCATTACCGCTGAGACCGAATGGCCAACCGTCGGCTGGGAAAGCATTATTGCCGCTAATCCGGATGTGATTGTGGTCTCCAGCCTGGACCGCAACCGCTGGGCGCTGGATAACGCGGAAGAGAAAATCAAATTCCTGAAAAGCGATCCCGCCGTCAGCCAGATGGACGCCGTGAAGAAAGGCCATATCGTGGTGATGGACGGTCAGGCGATGAACCCGACGATTCGTACGATTTACGGTGCTGAGCAGGTGGGCGAGCAGCTCAGAAAGCTGGGGCTGAACTGATGACAGTTGCCGTACTTCAGGCCCGCCAGGGCCTGATCCTGACCACTTCTGCTCTGCTTGCTGTTATCCTGCTGTTTCTGGTGATTGCCCTTGGCGTCAGCGTCGGCGAGCTGTCGATTCCGCTGTCCAATGTCTTTTATGCTATCGGTAATAAGCTGGGGCTGACCGACGTTCCGCTCAACCGCATCTATGAGAGCGTTATCTGGGACTTCCGCCTGAGCCGCGCGCTGGTGGCGGCGTGCTGCGGGGCCGGTTTAGCCATCTGCGGCGCCGTGCTGCAAAGCCTGCTGAAAAACGCGCTGGCGGAACCTTACGTGCTCGGCGTGTCGGCGGGAGCTTCAACCGGGGCGGTGTCGGTCGTCGTTCTGGGCATCGGCACCGGCGCGGTATCGCTCTCTGCGGGCGCGTTTGCCGGGGCGTTCGCCGCCTTTGCGTTTGTCGCGTTTCTGACGAACGGCGCGCGCGGGGGGAATGAACGTACCATTCTGGCAGGGGTTGCGGCCTCTCAGCTGTTCAACGCCATTACCGCCTATACCATCAGCACCTCCGCCAGCGCCCAGCAGGCGCGCGACGTGATGTTCTGGCTGCTGGGCAGCTTTAGCGGCGTGCGATGGCCGGAATTCCAGCTGGCGCTGGTTGTCGTGCTGGCGGGCCTTGCCGTCTGCCTCTACTATTCCCGGGCGCTGGACGCCTTTACCTTTGGTGATGACGCCGCGGCCTCTTTAGGTATTGCCGTCCCGTGGGTTCGCCTGACGCTCTTTACCACTACCGCGCTAATTACCGCGACGATTGTCAGCATGGCGGGTTCAATCGGCTTTGTGGGGCTGGTGGTACCGCACGTTATGCGTTTCCTGTTCGGGCCGCTGCACCGCACGCTGCTGATTGCCAGCGCGCTGGCCGGGGCGATCCTGATGGTGCTGGCCGACATCGCCTCGCGGATGCTGATTGCGCCGCAAAGCCTCCCCGTCGGCGTAGTCACCGCGCTGGTGGGCGTGCCTTTCTTTGCCGTGATTATCTACCGTTCAAGGAATAAGTGATGAGTATCTGCGCTGAAAATATTACCTGGAAGGTCGGCAAAAAAGTTATCGTCAATGACGTCTCGCTGAAGGTTTCCCGGGGCGAAACCGTGGGTCTCCTTGGCCCTAACGGCTGCGGCAAATCGTCTCTTTTGCGTATCCTGGCTGGCCTGCGTCGCCCGGATGCGGGCAGCGTGACCCTGGACGGGCAGGACATTTCCCGCATCGCCAAAAAGCAGCTTGCCCGCCGGGTGGCGTTCGTTGAGCAGCACGGGATGACCGACGCCAATATGCGCGTGCGCGACGTGGTGAAACTCGGGCGTATTCCGCACCACTCCGCTTTTTCGAACTGGAGCGCGCAAGATGACGACACCGTCACCGCAGCTCTGCAGCGTGTCGATATGCTGGACCGCAGCGAACAGGGCTGGCTGAGCCTCTCCGGCGGAGAGCGTCAGCGGGTGCATATCGCCCGCGCGCTGGCACAAACGCCAACCGAAATCCTGCTGGATGAACCGACCAACCACCTGGACATCCATCATCAGATGCAGCTGATGCAGTTGATCAGCGAATTACCTGTTACCAGCATTGTCGCCATTCACGATCTCAACCACGCCTCAATGTTCTGCGACTCGCTGATTGTGATGCAGAAAGGGCAAATTGTGGCGACCGGAACACCGCAGGACATTTTATCCGAATCGTTGCTCTGGGACGTCTTCAGAGTCAAAACCAAAATTGAGATCTCGCCGTTCCATGGCAAAAAGCACATTCACTTTATCGTGTAGGAACGAGTGATCGACAATGTCCCTTCGCCCCGCCACCACGCTCTGGCCGCCCGTTTTACTGGGTAGTCAGTTTGTTTTTAACATTGGGTTTTACGCCGTCGTTCCCTTCCTCGCAATATTTCTGCGCGACGACATGCTGCTCTCCGGCGGGCTTATCGGGCTGATCCTGGGCCTGCGCACGTTCTCGCAACAGGGGATGTTTATCGTTGGCGGGGCACTCTCGGACCGGTTTGGCGCGAAAGTGGTTATCCTCAGCGGCTGTATAGTTCGTGTTTCGGGCTATCTGCTGCTGGCCTTCGGGGGATCGCTGTGGCCGATTATTCTGGGCGCGTGTCTGACGGGCGTCGGTGGCGCGTTATTTTCTCCCTCAATTGAGGCTCTGCTGGCAAAAGCGGGCACGCACAGTGAGGCGAAAGGCAAACGAAGCCGCGCGGAGTGGTTTGCGCTCTTTGCCGTCTGCGGAGAGCTCGGCGCGGTACTGGGCCCGGTTGCTGGCGCCCTGCTAACGGGGCTTGGCTTCCGCCAGGTGGCGCTGGCGGGTGCAGGCGTCTTTATCATTGCGTTAGTGGTGCTTTACTTCTGTCTGCCTGCTGCAGGACACCGTTCACAGAAGATAAAAATAGTGCCCTGGTGGACGACGTTCCGCCAGCCGCGCTTTGTCGCCTTTATCATTGCCTACAGTACCTGGCTGTTAAGCTACAACCAGCTCTATCTGGCGCTGCCGGTAGAGATCCAGCGCTCCGGCGGTAACGAGAAAGATCTCGGCCCGCTTTTTATGCTGGCCTCCGTTCTGATCATTACCTTACAGCTGCCGCTGGCGCGTTTCGCCCGTCGCGTGGGCGCGGTGAACATTCTGCCGGTGGGCTTTTTGCTGCTTTCCGCCGCCTTTGCGAGCGTGGCAATGTTCGCGGCAACAATACCGCCTGAAGGCTGGCTGCGGCTTCTGCCCTCGGTCTCGTTTGTCACGCTGCTGACGCTGGGACAGATGCTGCTGGTGCCGTCGGCAAAAGATCTTATTCCGCGGTTCGCCGAGGAATCAACGCTGGGCGCGCACTACGGCGCACTCTCCACCGCCGGAGGCATTGCGGTACTGGCCGGAAACCTGTTGTTTGGCAGCCTGCTGGATCGCGCGCTGGTGCCTTCAACGCAGGCAATGTATCCCTGGCTGCTGCTGGCGCTCTTTCCACTCTGTAGCGCGCTGGCCATGAATGTAATTTGCCGCCCGCTACGAAGCTGAACGGCTTATTTTTTCGGGCGATACTTTTCCGGCAGTTCCGGCACCGGACGACGGTCATCCATCAGATGACGGACGGTCAGAATGGGGTGTCGCCATAACATACGCGGGCCTGCCCAGCGCATAATCTGCTTCATCTCTTCACGTCTGGCAGGCTGGTAGCAGTGCACCGGGCATTGTTTACAGGCGGGCTTTTCTTCACCAAAAACACACTTATCCAGGCGCTTATCGGCATACGCGTTGAGCGCCCGATAATGCCCCGCTTCCTGAGAAGCCTGTGGACACTGCTTTTCGTACAACGCGATCATTTTCGCGATGGTCTCTTTTTCACGTGATATGCGTTTACCGGTCATAGCGACTTACCGAACAATAAGATGCATCAATAGTACACTTTTACACGCTGAATTTCAGGTGTTGCATTCCGTTTTCTGAAGCCTGATTCCACTATTATCCCTGCGCCCGCTAAAAATCACTGGTATTTTATACAGGTATCAGGAATGACCGTTGTCCGTATAGTCTGGAGACCCTATGAAAGAGATCGCGATCGGCAAACCCTACCGCCATTTAAAAGTGGGATATTTCAGAAAACGTCACGAGGATCGAAAAACGAAGATTCCAAAGCGGTACAGCGTACATGCGGCGCTGAGCTTAAAAGGCGACTGGCTTGAAAAAGCGGGCTTTACCACTAACTCCCGGGTCAGGGTGGGCGTAGAGCATGGAAAAATTGTCATCGAATTAATGTCGGAAGGCACCTCGTAAAGCCGCCACATTTTTCTGCGCCGGACCTTTTTTTCATGCGACAATAGAAGGAACAAACGGCCACTGAGCCGCTCAAAACGGTTTATTTTCAAAGAAATGGACATCATAACTCCATGAGCACAATCGACAATTTCGACGCACATACGCCAATGATGCAGCAGTATCTGAAGCTGAAGGCACAGCATCCGGAAATCCTGCTGTTTTACCGTATGGGCGATTTTTACGAGCTGTTTTATGACGATGCTAAGCGTGCATCGCAGCTGCTCGACATCTCGCTGACCAAACGTGGCGCATCGGCAGGCGAGCCCATTCCGATGGCCGGTATCCCGCACCACGCGGTTGAAAACTATCTGGCCAAGCTGGTGAATCAGGGCGAGTCCGTCGCTATTTGCGAGCAGATCGGCGACCCGGCAACCTCGAAAGGCCCGGTTGAGCGCAAAGTCGTACGCATCGTCACGCCAGGCACCATCAGTGATGAAGCCCTGCTTCAGGAGCGCCAGGATAACCTGCTGGCAGCGCTGTGGCAGGATGGCAAAGGGTTTGGCTATGCCACGCTGGACATCAGCTCCGGGCGTTTTCGCCTGAGTGAGCCGGCCGATCGTGAAACGATGGCTGCCGAACTGCAGCGCACCAACCCGGCAGAGCTGCTCTACGCCGAAGACTTCGCCGAAATGGCGCTGATTGAAGGCCGTCGCGGATTGCGCCGCCGCCCGTTGTGGGAATTCGAAATTGATACCGCCCGCCAGCAGCTGAACCTGCAGTTTGGCACCCGCGATCTGATTGGCTTTGGAGTGGAAAACGCTCCGCGCGGGTTGTGTGCCGCAGGTTGCCTCCTGCAGTACGTGAAAGACACCCAGCGAACCGCCCTGCCGCATATCCGTTCTATCACCATGGAGCGCCAGCAGGACAGCATCATCATGGATGCCGCCACGCGCCGTAACCTTGAGATCACCCAGAACCTGGCGGGTGGCGTTGAAAACACGCTCGCGTCGGTGCTCGACAGCACGGTGACGCCAATGGGCAGCCGCATGCTGAAACGCTGGCTGCATATGCCGATTCGCGATACCGATACGCTGGTTTGCCGCCAGCAGACGATTGCTGCGTTGCAGGATCGCTATACCGAACTGCAGCCGGTCCTGCGTCAGGTAGGCGATCTGGAACGTATTCTTGCCCGTCTGGCATTGCGCACCGCGCGCCCGCGCGACCTCGCGCGGATGCGGCATGCTTTCCAGCAGCTGCCGGAGCTGCGTGCTCAGCTGAGCGACGTTGACAGCGCGCCGGTACAGAAACTTCGTGAAACCATGGGCGAATTTACCGAGCTTCGCGAACTGCTGGAGCGCGCCATTATCGATGCGCCTCCGGTTCTGGTGCGCGATGGCGGCGTGATTGCTCCGGGCTACAACGAAGAGCTGGACGAATGGCGCGCGCTGGCCGACGGCGCAACGGACTATCTCGATAAGCTGGAAATCCGCGAACGCGAGCGTCTTGGACTCGACACGCTGAAAGTGGGATATAACGCGGTACACGGTTATTACATTCAGATTAGCCGCGGGCAGAGCCATCTGGCGCCGATTCACTACGTCCGCCGCCAGACGTTGAAAAACGCCGAACGCTATATCATTCCCGAGCTGAAAGAGTACGAGGACAAAGTGCTCACCTCGAAAGGTAAAGCCCTGGCGCTGGAAAAACAGCTGTATGACGAGCTGTTTGACATGCTGATGCCGCACCTGGCCGACCTGCAGCTGAGCGCCAGCGCGCTGGCGGAGCTGGACGTGCTGGTGAACCTGGCAGAACGCGCGGAAACGCTGAACTATACCTGCCCAACCTTTACCGACAAGCCTGGCATTCGCATCACTGAAGGCCGTCACCCGGTAGTTGAGCAGGTGCTGAACGAACCGTTCATTGCCAACCCGCTGAGCCTGTCGCCACAAAGAAGAATGCTGATCATTACCGGCCCGAACATGGGCGGTAAGAGTACCTACATGCGCCAGACGGCGCTGATTGCTTTGCTCGCGTATATCGGCAGCTACGTCCCGGCGCAAAAAGTGGAGATCGGCCCCATCGACCGTATCTTCACCCGCGTTGGGGCAGCGGACGATCTGGCGAGCGGTCGCTCAACCTTTATGGTCGAGATGACCGAAACGGCTAACATTCTGCATAACGCGACGGAGCACAGCCTGGTGCTGATGGATGAGGTAGGACGCGGAACCTCAACCTATGACGGCCTGTCGCTGGCCTGGGCCTGCGCCGAAAGCCTCGCAAATAAAATCAAGGCCATGACGCTGTTCGCCACCCACTACTTCGAACTGACGCAGCTGCCGAATAAAATGGAAGGCGTGGCTAACGTTCATCTTGATGCACTTGAGCACGGCGACACCATCGCCTTTATGCACACGGTGCAGGATGGCGCGGCGAGCAAGAGCTATGGCCTTGCCGTCGCGGCGCTGGCAGGGGTACCAAAAGAGGTGATCAAGCGCGCTCGCCAGAAGCTGCGTGAGCTGGAAAGCCTGTCGCCGAATGCGGCAGCGACGCAGATCGATGGCACCCAGATGTCGCTGTTGGCGCCAGCGGAAGAAACGTCGCCTGCAGTGGAAGCGCTGGAGAACCTCGACCCGGATTCACTGACGCCGCGTCAGGCGCTGGAGTGGATTTATCGGTTGAAGAGTCTGGTTTAGTTTTCTGCGGTCTGTTTTGTCGGGTGGCGGCTTCGCCTTACCCGACCTACAAAACCCGTAGGCCCGGTAAGCGCAGCGCCACCGGGCTTTTTTTACAACAGCGGCGGGATCGTCGGCACCTGCGGTGCTTCATCAATATCCTTCTGCGTCATGCGGAACGCTTCCGGGTAATGCTCGCGGCTGGTACGACGCAGCGGTTCGGTATCGCGCCAGGTATAAAGACAATGCTGGCACTGGTAAACGGTCCAGACCCCTTTCACCGGTGACGTCGCCATCACTTCAATATGCTCATCGGCACAACGTGGACAAATCATCTTTTCCTCCTTATTGGCGTGCTGCCAGCATCGCGGTCAGTTTTTCAGCCCAGGCTTTAGTTTCAGGCAGATCCTGTACCGGCTGGCTGTAGTGGCCACGGGTGTCCGGTGCAACAGGCGTGGTGGCATCAATAATCAGTTTGTCGGTAATGCCCGCCGGGCTGGAGCCTGGGTCGAGTTCAAGCACCGACATGTTCGGCAGCTGCACCAGATCCCCTGCCGGATTGACCTTCGATGAGAGCGCCCACATCACCTGCGGGAGGTTGAACGGATCGACATCCTCATCCACCATAATCACCATCTTCACGTAGCCCAGACCGTGCGGCGTGGTCATGGCGCGTAAACCGACCGCGCGGGCAAAACCACCGTAGCGTTTTTTGGTGGAGATAATTGCCAGCAGACCGTGGGTGTACATCGCGTTCACCGCCTGCACTTCCGGGAATTCCGCCTTCAGCTGCTGATAAAGCGGCACGCAGGTGGCTGGTCCCATCAGATAGTCAATCTCGGTCCACGGCATGCCGAGGTAAAGGGATTCGAAGATCGGTTTGGTGCGGTAAGAAACTTTGTCGATACGGACCACCGTCATATTACGGCCACCGGAATAGTGTCCGGTAAACTCGCCGAACGGCCCTTCGATTTCACGTTTGCGGCCTTCAATCACCCCTTCCAGGATCACTTCAGACCCCCACGGCACGTCGAAGCCGGTCAGCGGCGCGGTGGCAATCGGGTACGGGCTTTCGCGCAGCGCGCCAGCCATTTCATACTCAGACTGATCGTATTTCAGCGGCGTGGCGCCCATCAGGGTGATGATCGGGTCGTTGCCGAGAGTAATCGCGATCGGCAGATCTTGCCCGCGCTCTTCCGCTTTGTGCAGATGAAGGGCGATATCGTGCATCGGTACCGGCTGCAGGCCGAGCTTGCGCTTGCCCTTGACCTCCATGCGGTAGATCCCGACGTTCTGCTTGCCGAAATGGTCCGGGTCGAGCGGATCGCGCGAGACAACGCACGCTTTATCGAGATAAAAACCGCCGTCACCGTCGTTCAGGCGAAACAGCGGCAGGATATCGAACAGGTTAATGTCTTCACCGTCGACGGTATTTTGCGCCCAGGCCGGGTTAGCGCGGCGCTCCGGCGTAACGGGGAATTTGTCCCAGCGGCGAATAAACTCGTCGATCTGTTTTTTTACCGGAGTATTCGCTGGCAGCCCCATCGATATGGCGTGGTTCTGCCACGAGCCGATGGTGTTCATCACCACGCGGGCATCGGTAAAGCCACGAATGTTGTCGAACCACAGCGCGGGCGCGCCGTCGCCAATACGGCCTGTGGCGTTGGCTGCCGCCGCCAGATCCGGCTCCGCATTCACCTCTTCCGCAATTTTCAGCAGTTGCCCTTGCTCATCGAGCGCCTGCAGGAAGCTTCTCAAATCATCAAATGCCATCTTTGTTCTCCTGTGAAAAATGTTTCGCCTCCCGCAACCCGTTCCATCGGCGCGCCTTTTTGTGCTCCAGACCAAACTGGTCGAGCACACGGGTCACGATATGCTGGGTGATGTCATCGGCGGTTTGCGGATGGTTGTAATACGCAGGCATGGGCGGCACCATCGCCACGCCCATGCGGGAAAGCGCCAGCATGTTCTCCAGATGAATGGTGCTGAGCGGCGTTTCGCGGGGAACGAGCACCAGCTTACGCCCCTCTTTCAGCACCACATCTGCCGCACGGCCCACCAGCCCTTCGGCGTAGCCCGCGCGGATCCCCGCCAGCGTTTTCATGCTGCAGGGAATGACGATCATGCCGTCGGTGCGAAACGAGCCGGAGGAGATGGTGGCGGCCTGGTCAGCCGGGCTGTGAACAACGTCAGCCAACGCAGCAACGTCCTGCACGCTGTAAGGCGTTTCCAGCTCAATGGTTGTTTTTGCCCACTTCGACATGACCAGATGGGTCTCCACCTCCGGCATTTCCCTCAGCGCCTGCAGCAGCGCCACGCCCAGCGGAGCCCCCGTTGCTCCTGTCATTCCCACGATCAATCTCATTCATCACCCCAATCAATTTGTTCGTGTACGAACGTTGTAGATAAACTACTCCCGGATCGCTCTACTGACAATATCGTTCGTACACGATCACACTAATTGCTAAAAAATCCCGCGTTATCATCCCGGGCTTTAGCGGCTATCATAGGGGGTGATATTTTCTGTCGGAGTGTTCATGGAACTAAGACAAGAGGCGTTCCACCTGTTACGTCAGCTTTTTCAACAGCATACCGCTAAGTGGCAACATGCCCTGCCGGAACTGACCAAGCCGCAGTATGCGGTTATGCGCTCCATTGCCGAGCACCCGGGCATTGAGCAGGTGGCATTGACCGAAGTGGCGGTCAGCACGAAGGCGACTCTGGCGGAGATGCTCAGTCGAATGGAGGCGCGCGGGCTGGTCAAACGCGAGCACGATCCCGCAGATAAGCGCCGCCGGTTTGTCTTCCTGACGCCGGAAGGCGAAGCCCTGCTTGCAGACTGTCAGCCGGTCGGCAACGAGGTGGATGAGGCGTTTTTAGGGCGTCTTAATAAGGCCGAACGGGAGCAATTCTCTGCGCTCATCAAAAAGATGATGCACGATTAATTGACGCTGGTGCGCATAAAATCGATAAAGGTGCGCACTTTCGCGGGCACATGCCGGGCATCGGGATAAACCGCGTAGATGCCCTGCCGCGCAAAGGTATAGCCCGGTAAAACCGGGACCAGTTTTCCCGCATTAAGCGCATCGCGCACCAGCCATTCAGGCAGTAACGCCACGCCACTTCCCGCGAGCGCAAAGGCCATAAGCGCCTGAGCACTGTCGGCAAACAGGCGCGGCGCTTTTTTTATCTCCAGCATTTCAGGCGCACCGCTAGCATCTTTCACCTGCCAGCGCAGCGGCGAAGCTAAGCGCTCATGAATAATCCAGTCGGCGTGCGCCAGCTGCTCAAGCGATTCAACCGGATGATTAACCCGCCACTCGGGCGTCGCGACGGGCAGGATAGAAAAATGTGAAATCAATGCGGCGTGGTAGCGTGAATCGGTAAGCGTTCCCAACCGGATAGCCACGTCAAAGCGCTCTGAGATAAGGTCGGCATGGAGTGAAGACGAAACATGACGCACGCGAAGCTCCGGGTGCATCTGGCTAAACCTGGCCAGCAACGGTACCACGACCCGTGAACCGTACTCAGGCGTGGTGGTGATCCGCAATTCACCCGTGAGTCCCGCATGATTCGCGCGAACATCATCCTGCAGCCGTTCTGCGTCCTTCAGAAGCGCCACGCTGCGCTGATGAAAAAGCGCTCCCGCCTCGGTTAACGTCAGGCGGCGGGTGGAGCGCAGCAGCAGCGTAACCCCCAGCTCGGCTTCGAGCTGGCGAATATTGAAGCTGACCACGGCTTTTGTCAGGCCCAGCGCATCGGCTGCGGCAGTAAAGCTGCCGGTATCGGCCACCGCAACAAACATCTGCGTCCGCTGTAGGTTAATCATCCTCACGCCTTTTACTGTAAAAATTTTTTTGACAGTATATCGCGCTTTGTCAGGTTTATCCGTACTTCCGGGGCCGATACGATACGCCACCTCACGGGAGGATCCACCATGACGTATCGCAGTAAAGTCGCCGCTGTCTATCTGCTGGGCTTTTTTCTTGATTTGATCAACATGTTTATTGCCAGCGTCGCCTTTCCGGCGATGGCGCATGCCCTTAACGCCACGCCTTCAGCGCTTGCCTGGGTGAGTAACGGGTACATTGCCGGCCTGACGCTGGCGATCCCGTTCAGCAGCATGCTCACGCGCCGCGTCGGACCAAAGCGCGTCATCCTGCTCTCGCTTTTTCTGTTCAGCGCGGCTTCTGCTGCGGCAGGCTTGTCTGCAACGCTGGAAAGTCTGATTGCCTGGCGCGTGCTGCAGGGCGTGGGCGGAGGCTTACTCATCCCCGTCGGACAGGCGCTGACCTGGCAACAGTTTCAGCCTCACGAGCGTGCCAGACTCTCCTCGGCGGTGATGCTGGTGGCGCTGCTTGCTCCCGCCTGTTCCCCTGCACTCGGAGGCGTGCTGGTAGAGGCAGTGAGCTGGCGCTGGATATTTTTCGCCACGCTCCCGGTGGCCATCGTGACCTTTGTGCTGGCCTGCCTGTGGCTTAAACACGAAATACCCGCGATGAAAGCGGCCAGACTGCTCAACCTGCGGTTGCTCGCGGACCCGCTTTTGCGTTTTTCTATGCTTGTCTATTTATGCGTGCCCGGCATGTTTATTGGGGTGAACGTTACGGGCATGTTTTATCTTCAGCACGAGGCGAACATGAACCCATCCGCAGCGGGAATGCTCATGCTGCCCTGGTCCGTGGCATCGTTTATCGCCATCACGGCGACGGGACGCTATTTTAACCGTATCGGCCCCCAGCCGCTGATTGTCATCGGCTGCCTGCTGCAGGCGACGGGTATCCTGCTTTTGATTCTCGTCAGCTCGGCTACGCTGCTTCCTGCCGCTGCGTTTACCCTGATGGGCGCGGGGGGAAGCCTGTGCAGCAGTACAGCTCAGAGCAGCGCTTTTCTGACGATGCGCCGGGAAGAGATGCCGGATGCCAGCGCGCTGTGGAATCTCAATCGTCAGCTGAGCTTTTTTGCCGGCGCCCTGCTGCTGGCAGAGGCCCTGAGTCTGGCGCAGAGTTATCTGGCACCGCTCGCCGCCTGGCACGGGATGTTTATTTTTGCCGCAGGCATGACCTTGCTGCCTGTACTGTACGTTTTTCGTCTTAACAATACGCAGCTGCTGACCCAGCTGCGACAGGAGAATTCATGACGCCTTTCGAACACGAGATTATCGACCTCCACATTGCGCTTGAAGACTGGTTAGGCACAGGTGAAGGCGATTCCGACGCCCTGCTCGCCCGCTTCCGTCCAGATTTTCTGATGATCCCGCCGGGCGGCGTCCATGTCGACTATGACGGCCTTGTGGGCTTTCTGCACAGTCAGCGCGGAAGCCGTCCCGGACTGAAGATCGTTATTGATGAATTAACGACGCGACAGGCGTGGCCCCACGGCGCGGTGCTGCACTACCGAGAGACGCAAACCCGGCCAGACCTGCCCGTCAACGTGCGCTGGTCAACCGCGGTGCTCAGTCAGGAAGGCGACAAAATAACGTGGCGTCTGCTGCACGAAACGGCGGCACAGCCGTAACACAAAAGAAAAAGGCCCGTCTCACGACGGGCCTTTTTTGACGAAAGGTTGCTTATTCGCGGAACAGCGCTTCGATATTCAGACCTTGCCCCTGCAGGATTTCACGCAGGCGGCGCAGACCTTCTACCTGAATCTGACGAACACGTTCACGGGTCAGGCCAATTTCGCGGCCGACGTCTTCCAGTGTCGCAGCTTCATACCCCAGTAAACCGAAACGACGTGCCAGCACTTCACGCTGTTTGGCGTTCAGTTCGAACAGCCATTTGACGATGCTCTGCTTCATGTCATCGTCCTGCGTGGTGTCTTCCGGACCGTTGTCTTTTTCATCGGCCAGGATGTCCAGCAGCGCTTTTTCGGAGTCGCCACCCAGAGGGGTGTCAACGGAGGTAATGCGCTCGTTGAGACGCAGCATACGGCTTACGTCATCAACCGGTTTGTCGAGTTGTTCGGCAATTTCTTCTGCGCTTGGCTCGTGGTCCAGTTTATGGGACAACTCGCGCGCGGTACGCAGATAGACGTTCAACTCTTTGACGATGTGGATCGGCAGGCGGATCGTACGGGTCTGGTTCATAATAGCCCGTTCGATGGTCTGACGAATCCACCAGGTCGCGTAGGTTGAGAAACGGAACCCGCGTTCCGGGTCAAACTTCTCAACTGCGCGGATGAGACCTAAGTTGCCCTCTTCAATCAGATCCAGCAGAGCCAGACCACGATTGCCGTAACGGCGGGCAATTTTCACGACCAGTCGCAGGTTACTTTCAATCATGCGACGACGCGAGGCAACATCACCACGCAAAGCACGACGTGCGAAATAGACTTCTTCTTCGGCCGTTAGCAGTGGGGAGTAACCAATCTCCCCAAGGTAAAGCTGAGTCGCGTCCAGTACACGCTGTGTGGCGCCCTGCGATAACAGCTCTTCTTCAGCCAAATCGTTATCACTGGGTTCCTCTTCTACTAAGGCTTTTTCGTCAAAAGCCTCTGCTCCGTTCTCATCAAATTCCGCGTCTTCATTTAAATCATGAACTTTCAGCGTATTCTGACTCATAAGGTGGCTCCTACCCGTGATCCCTGAACGAGACACCCTGGCTGGCATGCCCCGTCAATTTATCGCTGCGGCAAATACTGCAGCGGGTTTACGGATTTCCCCTTGTAACGAATTTCAAAATGCAAGCGTGTAGAACTGGTTCCGGTGCTACCCATGGTAGCGATTTTTTGCCCCGCCTTAACTTCTTGTTGTTCCCGGACCAGCATTGTGTCGTTATGGGCGTAGGCACTCAGGTAATCATCATTATGTTTGATGATAATAAGATTACCGTAACCGCGCAGAGCGTTACCGGCATACACAACGCGTCCGTCTGCGGTCGCGATGATAGCCTGTCCTTTACTGCCTGCGATATCGATCCCTTTGTTTCCACCCTCAGAGGTTGCGAAGTTCTCGATAATCTTGCCGTCGGTTGGCCAGCGCCATGCGGTGATGGACGAACTGGCATTCTGACTGCTTGCAGTCGGTTCAGTAGAGCTAACCACAGGTGCCGTGGTCGGTGCTGTGACAACAGTCGCAGTCCCTTTATTATTCGGCAACATTTTGTTAGCAGTCTGATCACCTGAATCCTCAGAATACGTAATTACAGGTTGTGAAGCAACCACCGTGGTGGATTTTTGTGCAGGCTTAACGCTGTTATTTTGAGCCGTCACATCGGCCGCTGAAACCGTATTGCCAGGCGTCAGAGGCGTACCCGTTGCGTTGCCCACCTGGAGCGTTTGGCCAACTTCCAGAGCATACGGGGCCTGGACGTTATTGCGCTGCGCGAGGTCACGGAAATCGTTCCCGGTGATCCAGGCAATATAGAACAGCGTATCGCCGCGCTTCACGGTATAGGTGCTGCCGCCGGTATAGCTGCCTTTCGGAATGTTCCCATACTGGCGGTTATAGACTATGCGGCCATTTTGGGTCTGAACAGGCTGTTCAACTGGCTGAATCTGCGTTGGCTGTGTAACAGGATGTTGCACAGGCTGAATTTGTGGTGTTTGCTGCGGCGCAGCAGTGCCCATTTTAGGCGGAGGCGTGATCAACATTCCGCTGGACGTGTTACCAGAGCCGCTGTTTCCCCCGACGGAACTGACGGGCGCAGGCGCGTTATTAGAACTTGTACAGCCTGCCAGCCAGAGCGAAACCAGTGATAATGCCGCAACACGGCTGATGGTGAATTTAGGGCTTCCCGCGCTCATTTATCCCCCAGGAATGTGTTAACTACCAGTGACTTAAAATTTACCGTGATGACACGAATCTTTCGCGCCACACCATACGCTGAATTTGCCTTAATAACCCTGGATAAATCTGAGTCTCAGGCCAACTCCCCTTTTACCAGAGGCACAAAGCGCACGGCTTCCACGGTGTCGATAATAAACTCGCCGCCGCGCCGACGAACGCGCTTCAGCAGCTGCTGCTCGTCCCCAACGGGCAGAACAAGAATGCCCCCCTCATCCAGCTGCGACAAGAGCGCAGCGGGAATTTCAGGCGGAGCCGCCGTCACGATGATAGCGTCAAACGGGGCGCGAGCCTGCCAACCCTGCCATCCATCACCGTGTCGTGTCGAAACATTATGTAAATCAAGTTGTTTCAGGCGACGACGCGCCTGCCATTGCAAACCTTTGATCCGCTCTACGGAACAGACATGGTGTACCAGATGCGCCAGGATGGCGGTCTGATACCCCGACCCGGTGCCAATCTCCAGCACGCGTGAGTCGGGCGTGAGCTCCAGCAGCTCCGTCATCCGCGCCACCATATAAGGCTGCGAAATCGTCTGGCCTTGCCCGATGGGCAGCGCCACGTTTTCCCACGCTTTGTGTTCAAACGCCTCGTCTACAAATTTCTCACGCGGGACCTGAGCGAGCGCCTCAAGCACGTGCTCGTCGCGGATCCCCTGTGCGCGAAGTTGTTCCAGAAGAGTTTGTACACGTTTGCTTACCATTGCGCGTTCACTCCTGCGCGATCCAGCCAGCCCGACACCACATCATGCGCGCTATACGCGGTTAAATCTACGTGCAGCGGGGTAACCGAGACGTAGCCTTCATCCACGGCGGCAAAATCGGTGTCCGGACCCGCATCGCACTTATCGCCAGGAGGCCCTATCCAGTAAAGCGTGTTGCCGCGAGGATCCTGCTGCGGGATCACCTGATCGGCCGGGTGTCGGCTTCCGCATCGCGTAACGCGAATGCCTTTAATTTCACTGAGAGGAAGATCCGGCACGTTGATGTTGAGAATACGTCCGGTACGCAGCGGTTCGCGGCCGAGCGCCCGCAGGATCGAGCAGGTTACCGCGGCGGCGGTATCGTAGTGCGTGTGGCCGTTTAACGAGACCGCCAGCGCCGGGAACCCCAGATGGCGCCCCTCCATTGCCGCCGCTACCGTTCCGGAGTAAATCACGTCATCGCCAAGGTTCGGCCCGGCGTTGATGCCGGAGACGACGATATCCGGACGCGGCCGCATCAGCGCGTTCACGCCCAGAAAGACACAGTCGGTCGGCGTGCCCATCTGCACGGCAATATCGCCATTTTCAAAGGTAAAGGTGCGAAGCGACGACTCCAGCGTCAGCGAGTTAGACGCTCCACTGCGGTTACGATCGGGAGCCACAACCTGCACATCCGCAAATTCACGGAGGTGCTTCGCCAGGGTCTGAATGCCCGGCGCGTGGATCCCGTCATCGTTACTCAGCAATATTCGCATAATCACCCGAGGTGTTGATAAGTTCCCTGACAACACTGGTGGCAAAGCTACCTGCCGGCAGCCAGAAGCGTAACTCGACGGTTACGTCATCCCACCAGTTCCAGCTTAACTGCTGCGGATAGAGCAGCATCGCGCGGCGTGCTGCTTCGACTTTTTCCCGCACCAGCAAGGATTGTAATTCTGGCGCATCCGCCACCGCCGACTGCTCTGCGCTCAGCGCGTCGCCCTGGGTGCCCCAGTCGCCTGAGCCCGGCAAAGCTGCGGTAATCATCAGCGCTTTGGCATCCACGCGCGCCTGGACATCGGCCATTTCTTCGGCCGTTGCAACAAACCAGCTTCCGCGTCCCGCTAATTGTAGCGCATCGCCAACAACAACTTGATTCGCGTCCGGTTTTTTCAGCCTTTCGCTCACAATCTGATTAAACAACGCGCTGCGGGCCGCCGACAACCAAAAACTGCGTTTATTCCTGTCGCGCACCGGTGCATCGCTTTGCGCCCAGCGCAGCGCGCCCTGCAGGTTGCTGCCGCCAATGCCAAAGCGCTGCGCGCCAAAGTAGTTCGGTACGCCGCGGTCATTAATGGCATTCAGGCGTTTTTCAACGTCTTCACGGTCAGACACTTCGCGCAGCACCAGCGTAAACGCGTTGCCTTTCAACGCTCCCAGGCGCAGCTTGCGCTTGTGGCGGGCGTACTCCAGCACCTTACAGCCTTCAAGCTCAAATTTGCTTAAATCAGGCATCGTATTGCCGGGAACGCGCGCGCAGAGCCACTGCTCGGTGACGGCATGTTTATCTTTCTGCCCGGCAAAGCTCACTTCGCGGGCATGAATTTTGAGGAATTTTGCCAGCGCGTCGGCCACAAAGCGGGTATTGCAGCCATTTTTCAGAATACGCACCAGGATATGTTCGCCTTCGCCATCCGGCTCAAAGCCCAGATCCTCCACCACGAGGAAATCCTCCGGGCTGGCTTTCAGCACACCGTTCCCCTGCGGCTTACCGTGCAGGTACGTCAGGTTATCGAAGTCCGTCATTTTGTTGCCTTCACCAGCAGCGCCACGGCTTCACAGGCGATCCCTTCGCCACGACCGGTAAAGCCCAGTTTCTCCGTGGTGGTAGCTTTGACGTTGACATCGTCCATATGGCAGCCCAGATCTTCGGCGATGAACACGCGCATCTGCGGAATGTGCGGCAGCATTTTCGGGGCCTGGGCAATAATCGTCACGTCGACGTTGCCGAGGGTGTAACCCTTGGCCTGAATGCGGCGCCACGCTTCGCGCAATAGTTCGCGGCTGTCTGCTCCTTTAAAGGCCGGATCGGTGTCCGGGAACAGCTTGCCGATATCGCCGAGCGCGGCAGCGCCGAGCAGCGCGTCGGTCAGCGCATGCAGCGCCACGTCGCCATCAGAATGCGCCAGCAGCCCTTTTTCGTAAGGAATACGTACGCCGCCAATGATAATTGGGCCAACGCCTCCAAAGGCGTGTACATCAAAACCGTGTCCAATTCGCATTATGCCTTCTCCTGATGGGTCGAACGGGTAAGATAAAATTCCGCGAGCTGTAAATCTTCCGGGCGCGTCACTTTTATATTATCAGCGCGTCCTTCAACAAGCGTTGGGTGAAAACCGCAATACTCCAGCGCGGAGGCTTCGTCCGTGATGGTCGCACCTTCGTTAAGCGCACGCGTTAAGCAGTCGTGGAGCAGTTCGCGGGGGAAAAATTGCGGCGTCAGCGCGTGCCATAAGTCGACGCGCTCAACGGTGTGGGCGATTGCATGCATGCCCGGCTCGGCGCGCTTCATGGTGTCGCGCACCGGCGCGGCCAGAATGCCGCCCACTTTGCTGGTTTCGCTCAGCGCCAGCAGGCGTGCCAGATCGTCCTGATGGAGACACGGACGCGCCGCGTCATGCACCAGTACCCACTGCGCGTTTCCGGCAGCCTGAATGCCTGCCAGCACGGAATCGGCGCGCTCGGCACCGCCATCGACAACGGTAATCTGTGGGTGGTTTGCCAGCGGCAGCTGCGCAAAACGCGCATCGCCGGAACTGATGGCGATGACCACGTGCGTCACCCGCGGGTGCGCCAGCAGCGCCGCCACGGCGTGCTCGAGGATCGTTTTATCGCCAATTGAGAGATACTGCTTGGGACATTCTGTCTGCATGCGCCGACCAAAACCTGCGGCCGGCACCACGGCACATACGTCCGAAAAAGTTGCTGCCATGTCGTAATCCTGGGCCTGATTATCGATTGTTTTGTGCTGAGCCCTGATTGCGTTTAGACGCATCCGGAACCAGACGATAAAAGGTTTCGCCCGGCTTAGTCATACTAAGTTCATTACGCGCGCGTTCCTCAATCGCCTCTTGTCCGCCATTGAGGTCATCAATTTCAGCAAAGAGTTGATCGTTACGCGCCTTAAGTTTGGCGTTTGTTGCCTGCTGAGCCGCGACGTCATCGCTCACCCGGCTGTAGTCGTGCAGTCCGTTTT
The DNA here is from genome assembly GCF_058354905.1 of Enterobacter sp. ECC_219_Taxon_10. NCBI lineage: Bacteria > Pseudomonadati > Pseudomonadota > Gammaproteobacteria > Enterobacterales > Enterobacteriaceae > Enterobacter > Enterobacter sp. ECC_219_Taxon_10. The sequence continues at coordinate 3,856,653 of NZ_CM178005.1, forward strand.
TACCGAACCACAGCGAATATTGCAGCCAGATTAGCAAAGCCAGCAACAGCAGCGTTAGTTTACCCATCCTGCCCCCTGAAAAAACGGCATCATCATCCCATAACTTTCCGTTCGACTCTACTGCGGGGTTTTAATTATGTCGCAAGTTAGCCCATCAGCCATAAAAACAGCAGACCAAAGATGACGACAACGGTGGCAATCGTGATAACCGTACTATACAGGAGCTTGCCGTTGAAAAGGGAGTGCAGCGCAACCCCAACAACGACCGCAACGGGCATCAGCGCCAGGAAGAAGGGCCAGGTGTAGAGAAAAAAGAAAAGGGTGTTACCCCCGTAGATCAAAAACGGGATACCCAGCGCCAGTAACCACGACGCAAAGCCGACTATCGCCCCAGGGAAGGACCAGGTCGTCTCGTCATCGGTGGTTAACGGTTCCGACCCGGTGGTGATAATGTAGTTTTCACTGTTGCGCATAGCTAATCCTGTGACCGTGACTCATCGTTCGGGAAGACAGCTCCCGAACGATACCGCCTCAGGATCTGATAATATCGTCCCGTCTGAGCAGGTCTAATAATTGGCTTACTAAATTTGTTACCAATTGTTGACCCTTCAGATGAATCTCAGGCGATTCAGGCGCTTCGTAAACCGAGTCAATTCCGGTGAAGTTTCGCAGCTCGCCGGCACGCGCTTTTTTATACAGCCCTTTCGGATCGCGCGCTTCACAGATCTCCAGCGGCGTATCGACAAACACTTCAATAAAGCGATCCTGGCCCACGCGCTCGCGCACCATCTGGCGTTCGGCGCGGTGCGGTGAGATAAACGCCGTCAGCACCACCAGCCCGGCGTCCGCCATCAGGCTGGCAACCTCCCCCACCCGGCGAATGTTCTCTTTACGGTCGTCGTCGCTGAACCCCAAATCGCTGCACAGGCCGTGACGCACGTTGTCGCCATCCAGCAGGTAGGTACTCACTCCCTGCTGATGCAGCGCCTCTTCCAGCGCGCCCGCTACCGTGGATTTACCGGAGCCAGACAGCCCGGTAAACCACAGCACAACCCCACGGTGGCCGTGGAGCTGTTCGCGCTGGGCGACGGTGACCGGATGAGGATGCCAGACGACGTTCTCATCATGGGCGGCCATTACTTACCTCCCAGCAGATCGCGGACGCCCCAGTGCGGGAAGTGCTTACGCACCAGCGCGTTAAGTTCCAGTTCGAAGGCGCTGAATTCCGAGGCCGCGGTCGCCTGCTCGTTTGGCTCACGCACCATCCCCGCGCCGACGGTAACGTTCGTCAGACGGTCGATAAAGATCAGCCCGCCGGTTACCGGGTTCTGCTGATACGGATCCAGCACCAGCGGCTCGTCGAAGGTCAGATCCACCAGGCCAATACCGTTCAGCGGCAGCTCGCTCACGTCACGGTGGGTCAGGTTGTTGATGTCCACCTGGAACTGAATGCCGTCCACGCGGGCGCGGGTTTTCTTGCCCGCAATTTTGATGTCGTAGCTCTGGCCTGCTGTCAGCGGCTGTTCGGCCATCCACACCACGTCCACGGACGCGCCCTGCACCGCCGCCAACGTCTCCTGCGCGTCGACCAGCAGGTCGCCGCGGCTGATGTCAATTTCGTCTTTCAGCACCAGCGTGACCGCTTCCCCTGCCCCGGCTTCCTGCAGGTCACCGTCGAACGTCACGATGCGAGCGATAGCCGACTCCACACCCGATGGCAGCACCTTGACGCGCTGCCCCACCTTCACGGCGCCGGAGGCGATAGTGCCGGAGAAGCCGCGGAAATCGAGGTTAGGACGGTTAACGTACTGCACCGGGAAGCGCATCGGCTGGGTGTCGACCACGCGCTGGATCTCAACGGTCTCCAGCACTTCCAGCAGCGTCGGGCCGCTGTACCACGGCATGTTCGCGCTCTGTGAGGCGACGTTATCGCCTTCCAGCGCCGAAAGCGGCACAAAACGAATATCCAGGTTGCCCGGCAGCTGTTCGGCAAAGGTCAGGTAGCTCTGGCGGATCTCCTCGAATTTCTCTTCGCTGAAGTTCACCAGATCCATCTTGTTGACCGCCACCACCAGATGTTTGATCCCCAGCAGCGTCGAGATAAAGCTGTGGCGGCGGGTCTGATCCAGCACGCCTTTACGCGCGTCCATCAGCAGAATCGCCAGATCGCAGGTAGAGGCGCCGGTCGCCATATTACGGGTGTACTGCTCGTGCCCTGGCGTGTCGGCAATAATAAATTTGCGCTTTTCGGTCGAGAAGTAGCGGTAGGCCACGTCAATGGTGATGCCCTGCTCGCGCTCCGCCTGCAGGCCGTCCACCAGCAGCGCCAGGTCGAGTTTTTCGCCCTGGGTACCGTGACGCTTGCTGTCGTTGTGCAGGGAAGAGAGCTGATCTTCATAAATCTGGCGCGTATCGTGCAGCAGGCGGCCAATCAGGGTACTTTTCCCGTCATCCACGCTGCCGCAGGTCAGAAAACGCAGCAGGCTTTTGTGCTGTTGCGCGTGCAGATACGCTTCGACGCCGCCTTCGTTGGCAATTTGTTGAGCAATAGTGGTGTTCATGGCGGCTCCTTAGAAATAACCCTGACGTTTCTTCAGCTCCATGGAGCCGGCCTGGTCGCGGTCAATCACGCGCCCCTGTCGCTCGCTGGTGGTGGACACCAGCATCTCTTCGATGATCTCCGGCAGCGTCTGCGCGTTGGATTCCACCGCGCCGGTCAGCGGCCAGCAGCCGAGGGTACGGAAACGCACCATCTGTTTTTTGATCACTTCACCCGGCTGCAGGTCGATGCGATCGTCGTCGATCATCATCAGCATGCCGTCGCGCTCCAGCACCGGGCGCTCGGCGGCCAGATAAAGTGGCACGATCTCAATATTTTCCAGATAGATGTACTGCCAGATATCCAGCTCGGTCCAGTTGGAGAGCGGGAAGACGCGAATGCTTTCGCCCTTGTTGATCTGGCCGTTGTAGTTGTGCCACAGCTCCGGGCGCTGGTTTTTCGGGTCCCAGCGGTGGAAGCGATCGCGGAAGGAGTAGATACGCTCTTTGGCGCGGGATTTCTCTTCATCACGGCGCGCGCCGCCGAAAGCCGCGTCGAAACCGTATTTGTTCAACGCCTGCTTCAGCCCTTCGGTTTTCATGATATCGGTATGCTTGGCGCTACCGTGCACGAACGGGTTAATGCCCATCGCCACCCCTTCCGGGTTTTTATGCACCAGAAGCTCGCAGCCGTAGGCTTTCGCGGTACGGTCGCGGAACTCGTACATTTCGCGGAATTTCCAGCCGGTATCCACGTGCAGCAGCGGGAACGGCAGCGTACCTGGATAAAACGCTTTACGCGCCAGATGCAGCATGACGCTGGAATCTTTACCGATGGAGTACATCATCACCGGGTTAGAAAACTCGGCGGCCACTTCGCGGATAATATGGATACTCTCCGCTTCAAGCTGCCGCAGGTGTGTAAGACGTTTTTGGTCCATAACCGTTCCTTAAGCCAAATTTACGACAGAAGAACCAAAGCCTTCTGTATCGGTTGTGTTCTGAAACCAGGCGAGCGTGCTGTGCAGCTGCACCACTTCCCCCACCACAATCAGGGCGGGCATCGGGGCGTCTTTCGCCAGGGTTGCAAGATGTTCCAGCGTGCCCGTCGCAACGTGCTGATCGACGCGCGTGCCGCGAGAAATGACGGCAACGGGCGTCGTCGCCTCGCGACCGTGCTGAATAAGCTGTTCACTGATGTCTGCCGCCTTCATCGTGCCCATGTAGATCGCCAGCGTCTGGCGGCTCTGGGCGAGATGCGACCAGTCGAACGGAGTGCTGTCGGCCTTGTAGTGGCCGGTTACAAAGGTCACGCTCTGGGCGTAATCGCGATGGGTCAGCGGAATACCGGCGTAGGCCGTCACCGCAGAGGCCGCCGTGATGCCGGGCACCACCTGGAACGGTACGCCCGCCTCGGCTGCCGCCTGCAGCTCTTCACCGCCGCGACCGAAAATAAACGGATCGCCCCCTTTCAGGCGCACCACGGTTTTACCCGCTTTGGCGGCATCAACCAGCATCTGGTTGGTGTCGTGCTGTGGCACCGAGTGCTCGCCAGCCCGTTTGCCGACGCAGATTTGCTCCGCGTCGCGACGGATCAACTCGCGCACGCCGTCGGTGACCAGATGGTCGTAGAACACCACGTCCGCGTCCTGCAAAACCTGCAGGCCACGCAGCGTCAGCAGCCCGGCATCGCCCGGCCCTGCCCCCACAAGAATGATCTCCCCGCTCGTGTTGCCGGGGTTATCCAGTTCGTCTTCGAGGATTTTCTGCGCCGCCGTTTCATTACCGGCATGCATCAGGCTGGCAAAGCGGCCGCGAAACACGCGCTCCCAGAAGCGACGGCGTTCCGTCACGCTGGTCAGACGGTTTTTTAAATGGTTGCGCCAGTAGCTGGCTTTCTCCGCCATGCGTCCGAGGCTGGTCGGCAGCAGCGCTTCGATTTTTTCCCGCAGGACGCGCGCCAGCACCGGCGCGGTGCCGCCGGAGGAGATCGCCACCAGCAGCGGCGAACGGTCAACGATCGACGGGAAGATAAATGAGCATAAAGGCTGGTCGTCCACCACGTTCACCAGACGGTGACGGACCTGGGCGGCTTCAGAGACACGCCGGTTCAGTTCCCGATTTTCAGTTGCCGCAATCACCAGCACCACACTGTCGAGTTGTGACTCGTCGAAATCCGCCTCTTCAACGACACGCACCTGTGCCCCTGCACGCTGCAGAAACGCGATTTTGCGATCGGCAATTTCACCCGTGCCGACAACCAGTACCGGTCGGTCTTTTAAGGCGGCAAAAAGGGGCAGATAGTCCACAGGCAACAACTCACTAACAACGAGGAATAGAGGGACTATAGGGGGCGGCTTAGATCGAATGAAATTACGAATTGGAATGAGTAGTTACTCAATGGAATAACGACATGAAAAAGCAAATACCAAAAAGTGCTTAACTCGCGACATTTCGGGCATTTAAGAGCAATTCAAATTGTGTATGGACGATCACAGTTTCATACTATGCACGTTATTATTTTGCTCTGTTTTTAAGGACTCACTATGTTTTCCGCAACGCGCCACCGTATTGCTGCCCTGGCGCTCGGCGTTTGCTTTATCCTTCCGGCTCAGGCAAAAAATCAACCTTATGGTGAAATCGCCACTATGCAGGCGCGGCATATTGCGACGGTTTTCCCTGGCCGCATGACCGGTTCACCCGCGGAGATGCTCTCCGCCGACTATATTCGCCAGCAGTTTGCACAGATGGGCTACCAGAGTGATATTCGCTCGTTTCACAGCCGCTACATCTATACCTCACGCAATAAAACGCAGAACTGGCATAACGTGACCGGCAGTACGGTGATTGCAGCGCACGAAGGAAAGGCGGCTGAGCAGATCATTATCATGGCTCACCTGGATACCTACGCGCCAATGAGCGACGCCGATATTGATAATAACCTTGGGGGACTGACGCTGCAGGGTATGGACGACAACGCAGCGGGTCTCGGCGTGATGCTTGAACTGGCTGAACGCCTTAAGAATATCCCGACGAAATACGGTATTCGCTTTGTGGCGACCAGCGGCGAAGAAGAAGGGAAACTCGGCGCTGAGAATCTCCTTAAACGGATGAGCGCCGAGGAGAAGAAAAATACGCTGCTGGTGATTAACCTCGATAATCTGATCGTGGGCGATAAGCTCTATTTTAATAGCGGACAGAGCACGCCGAGCAGCGTGCGTAAACTCACCCGCGACCGCGCGCTGGCGCTTGCCCGTACGCATGGCGTCTATGCCGCGACAAACCCAGGCGGTAACCCGGATTATCCAAAAGGCACTGGCTGTTGTAATGACGGAGAAGTGTTTGATAAGGCAGGCATTCCGGTGCTGTACGTCGAGGCGACGAACTGGGCGCTGGGCAAAAAAGATGGCTACCAGCAGCGCGCTAAATCGAAAGCGTTCCCGGACGGGACCAGCTGGCATAATGTGCAGCTGGATAACCAGCAGCACATAGACAGTGCCCTGCCGCAGCGGATTGAACATCGCAGCCGCGACGTGGTGAAGGTGATGCTGCCGCTGGTGAAGGAGCTGGCGAAAGCGGGGAAAGCCTAGCGCGTTATTTTCCCCCTCACCCTAACCCTCTCCCCTTAGGGGAGAGGGGATCGCACGGAGCCGTCTTTTCCCCCTCGCCCCTTTGGTGAGAGGGGATCGCACGAAGCCGTCTTTTCCCCCTCGCCCCTTTGGTGAGAGGGGCTCGCACGAAGCCGTCTTTTCCCCCTCTCCCCTTTGGGGAGAGGGCAGGGGTGAGGGGTAGTATCTTTACCCTTCGTGCAGCCCGCACTCGCGCTTCAGCCCGAAAAATCGCGTCTCTTCTTCCGCCATTCCCGGTTCCCATTTGCGCGTGGTGTGGGTGTCGCCCACCGACAGGTAGCCCTGGTCCCACAGCGGATGGTACTTCAGCCCGTGTTTTTGCAGATACTGATACACCGTCCGGTTATCCCAGTCGATAATCGGCAGCACTTTGAACACGCCGCGTTGAACCGCCAGCACCGGTAGCGTGGCGCGGCTTCCCGACTGCTCGCGGCGCAGGCCGGCAAACCAGGTCTGCGCGTTTAGCTCTTTCAGCGCCCGGTTCATCGGCTCAACTTTGTTGATCTCATTGTATTTTTCAATGCCCTCAACGCCCTGCTCCCACAGTTTGCCGTAGCGCGCCTCCTGCCAGGCCGCGCTTTCCGTGGCGCGGTAGACTTTGAGGTTCAGCCTGAGCTTATCCGTCAGCTCGTCAATAAACTGATAGGTTTCCGGGAACAGGTAGCCGGTATCGGTGAGGATCACCGGAATGTCCGGACGGATCTGATTCACCAGATGCAGGCTGACTGCCGCCTGAATACCAAAGCTCGACGAGAGCACATAGTCTCCCGGCAGGTTTTCCAGCGCCCACGCCACGCGCCCTTCGGCATCCAGCGTTTCAAGGTGGGCGTTAGTTTCTGAAAGCTGAAGAATGCGTTCGACTTTTGGCAGTTCATTCAGGGCATTTAGATCGAGTCCGGACATAATTACCTCTCGTGGTTACTCCCAGAAATCCCTTGCGGGATCGAGCACCGGGCGAATGATGCCCGCACGCACCGTAAAGTCGCCGAAGCCTTCACCCGCTTCGCGCTCTTTCGCCCAGCGCCCGACAAGCTCGTCGATGGAATCAAGAATTTCCGTCTCGGTGATGTTCTCGCGGAACATGCGCGGAATGCGCGTGCCGATACGGTTACCGCCCAGGTGCAGGTTATAGCGGCCCGGCGCTTTGCCTACCAGCCCCAGTTCGGCCAGCATCGCTCGACCGCAGCCGTTCGGGCAGCCCGTCACGCGCATAACAATATGCTCGTCCGGAATACCGTGTTTTTCCAGAATCGCTTCCACTTTATCGGTGAATGACGGCAGGAAACGTTCCGCTTCGGCCATCGCCAGCGGGCAGGTCGGGAACGACACGCAGGCCATCGAGTTTTCACGCTGCGGTTTGACCGCATCCATCAACCCGTGATCGCGCGCCAGCTTCTCGATCTTCGCCTTCTGGCTCTCCGGCACGCCGGCAACGATCAGGTTCTGGTTAGCGGTAATGCGGAACTCGCCTTTGTGGATCTTCGCAATTTCCAGCAGACCGGTTTTCAGCGGACGGCCCGGATAATCCAGAATACGGCCGTTTTCAATAAACAGCGTCAGGTGCCATTTATTGTCGATCCCTTTCACCCAGCCGATGCGATCGCCGCGACCGGTGAATTCGTAAGGGCGGATCGGCTCAAATTTTATCCCCGCGCGACGCTCCACTTCCTCTTTGAACGTCTCCACGCCCACGCGCTCCAGGGTGTATTTGGTTTTCGCGTTTTTACGATCGGTACGGTTGCCCCAGTCGCGCTGGGTGGTCACCACCGCTTCTGCCACGGCCAGCGTGTGCTCCAGCGGCAGGAAACCGAACTCGCTTGCGGTGCGGGCGTAGGTTTTCTTGTTACCGTGCTCAATAGACAGGCCGCCGCCCACCAGCAGGTTAAAGCCAATCAGCTTGCCGTTTTCGGCAATCGCCACGAAGTTCATGTCGTTGGCGTGCAGATCGATATCGTTCTGCGGAGGGATCACCACGGTAGTTTTAAACTTACGCGGCAGGTAGGTCTGACCGAGGATCGGTTCTTCGTCGGTGGTGGCGACTTTCTCCTGATCGAGCCAGATCTCCGCGTAGGCGCGGGTGCGCGGCAGGAGGTGCTCGGAGATCTTCTTCGCCCACTCATACGCTTCGGCGTGCAGCTCGGACTCGTACGGGTTCGAGGTGCAGAGCACGTTACGGTTCATGTCGTTGGCGGTCGCCAGCGCGTCCAGCCCGACGGAGTGGAGCATCTGGTGAACCGGCTTGACGTTCTTCTTCAGAATGCCGTGGAACTGGAAGGTCTGACGGTTGGTCAGGCGGATGCTGCCATAAATTGTATTTTCACCGGCAAACTTATCGATCGCCTGCCACTGTTTGGTGGTGATCACCCCGCCCGGCAGGCGGCAGCGCAGCAGCATGGCGTGGCGAGGCTCCAGCTTCTGTTCAGCGCGCTCGGCGCGGATATCGCGGTCGTCCTGCTGATACATGCCGTGGAAGCGGATCAACAGGAAGTTGTCGCCTTTGAAGCCGCCGGTGAGACCGTCATTCAGATCTTCAGCAATGGTGCCGCGCAGATAGTTGCTTTCCAGCTTCATGCGCTCGGCGTCTGTCAGTTTACCTTCGACCACCAGTGGCCCTGGATGTTTTTCGCTCATTAGTAGACATCTCGCTGATAACGGCGCTCAACGCGCAGCTCACTTAAAAATTCATCCGCCGCTTCGGCATCCATACCGCCGAACTCGGCAATCACTTCCAGCAGTGCCTGCTCAACGTCTTTCGCCATGCGATTGGCGTCGCCGCAGACATAAATGTGGGCACCGTCATTGATCCAGCGCCACAGCTCTGCGCCCTGTTCGCGCAGTTTGTCTTGTACGTATATTTTTTCTTTCTGGTCGCGGGACCAGGCCAGGTCAATGCGGGTCAGTACGCCTTCTTTGACGTAGCGCTGCCACTCAACCTGGTAGAGGAAATCTTCGGTAAAGTGCGGGTTGCCGAAGAACAGCCAGTTTTTGCCCGGCGCTTCGTCTGCAGCACGCTGCTGCATGAAGGCGCGGAACGGCGCAATGCCGGTGCCCGGTCCAATCATGATGACCGGGGTCTCAGGGTTCGCCGGCAGGCGGAAGTTGTCGTTGTGCTCGATAAAGACGCGCACTTCGCCCTCTTCTTCCACGCGATCGGCCAGGAAGCTCGACGCGCCACCCGCGCGAGCGCGGCCTTCGATGTCGTAGCGCACCACGCCGACGGTAACGTGAACTTCGCTTTCCACTTCCGCCTGGGAAGAGGCAATGGAGTACAGGCGCGGGGTCAGCGGACGCAGCAGGCCGATCAGCGCGTCGGCATCCAGCTGTGCCGGAGAGAAACGCACCATATCGACAATCGGCGTCGTAGCGGCGTAATGCTGCAGCTTCGCCTTATCGCCCACCAGCGGCAGCAGCGATTCGCTGCGCGTTAAGGTGGCGTAATTTTCAACGATATTCGGGGTGTTCACAGTCAGCTCGAAATGCCACTGCAGCGCCTCGGAGAGCGGCAGCGTTTTGCCCTCCACGGTGACAGGCTCATCACCCTTCAGCCACAGCAGCTCGACCAGCTCTTTCACCAGCGCCGGATCGTTCTGATACCAGACGCCCAGCGCATCCCCAGGCTGATAGCGCAGGCCGGAGTCGCCAAGATCGATTTCAATATGGCGCACGTCTTTTTCCGAGTCGCGACCGGTAATTTTCTGGTTCACCGACAGGCTCGCCGTCAGCGGCGCCTCTTTGGTGTAGGGGCTGGTGTGGATCTCATTGACGGTGCCCGCAGCGGTTACGGCAGCCTGCGCCGGGGTCTCTTTCGGGACGCGGGCTTTCAGCACCTCAACGATGCGCGCGCGCCATTCGGCGGCGGCCGTCTGGTATTCCACATCCGCGTCCACGCGGTCCAGCAGGCGCTCCGCGCCCAGCTCCGCCAGCTTGCTGTCGAAGTCTTTACCGGACTGGCAGAAGAATTCATAGGAGGTATCGCCCAGGCCAAATACGGCAAACGCCGTGCCATCCAGCTTCGGCGCTTTTTTCGAGAACAGGAACTTATGCAGCGCCACCGCTTCTTCAGCAGGTTCACCTTCACCCTGCGTAGAAGCCACCACCACCAGCAGTTTTTCTGACGCGATTTGCTTGAATTTATAATCCCCGGCGTTGACCAGGTTCACGTTCAGTTTGGCGGCCAGCAGGTCGTCACGCAGCGCTTCGGCCACGCGGCGTGCGTTGCCCGTTTGCGAGGCGCTGATCAGCGTAATGGCCGGAATTTCCACGGCCGTTGCCGGTGCGCCCGCCACAGCGCCAGGCTGCTGGTTGAGCATTCCCCAGAAATAACCGGAGACCCAGGCAAGCTGAGTGGGAGAAAAATCAGAGGTGGCAGCCTGAAGGCGCGCCAGTTGCTCCGGGTTCAGGGGAAGCAAGTTTGAAGGTGGGGCCTGTGTTGTCATGCGTCGTTATGTTCCAGTAGCCAAGCGGACTTTAAGCGAATAAATCCAAACTGAAGATAAGGTTAACGGCGTGGATAATAACAATTAAAGAAGGGATGGAAATAATAAATAACCAAATGGACTAACCTGTTTTAGTTATCGTTCTTAACGATAAAAACGATTAAATAACCTATTGAAATGCAATAATAAAAATAGATAAAGCCCCTGAATGTGAGGCTGGTGTCGTTCAGAGCCGTTTTAGTTAATGCTAAAAATTGTGCTTTCCGGTACTATGCGGCGGTTTTTTCCGCATTACTGAGAGCGATCATGTCCACCACACTGTTTAAAGATTTCACCTTCGAAGCCGCCCACCACCTTCCGCATGTGCCTGAAGGGCATAAATGCGGCCGCCTGCACGGGCATTCGTTCATGGTGCGTCTTGAGATCACCGGTGAAGTTGATCCGCATACCGGTTGGATCATGGACTTTGCCGAGCTGAAAGCCGCGTTTAAGCCGACCTACGATCGTCTGGATCACTACTACCTGAATGAAATCCCGGGTCTTGAAAACCCGACCAGCGAAGTGCTGGCAAAATGGATTTGGGATCAGATGAAGCCGCTGGTACCGCTGCTGAGCGCGGTGATGATCAAAGAGACCTGCACGGCAGGCTGCGTGTATCGCGGAGAGTAAAAAAAAGCCCGGCAAACCGGGCTTTTTTTTAGGCAATATTCAGGTACTTGTGCGTCTGCATCGACAGGCGCCAGTTGCGCGCAATGCAGGTTTCAATGCACAGGCGCGTCGCATCCTCTTTCTGGCTGATCGGCTGCAGGGCAATCACCCGCTGCTTCTCATCCGTCAGCGTTGCCAGCAGTTCATCCAGCGCTTCGATATCACGCACGCGCCCTACCGGGTGCTTGATTTCATCCGCGCGCTCCAGCGCCTGAGACAGCACGTTATACCCGCCGCGCATATTCACTTTTGGCGATACCGTCACCCAGGTGGTATGCGAGCAGCGCACTTCATGGGTGCCGCTGGTCTCGATCTGGCAGCTGTAGCCGTTCTTTTCGAGCAGCTCGGTCAGCGGCGTCAGATCGTGGATGCAGGGTTCACCGCCGGTGATCACGACGTGGCGCGCCGTCCAGCCCTGACGACCAATAATGGCCAGCAGATCCTCTGGACTGCCCGCGCCCCACTTATCGCTCTCTTTAGTTTTCGCCAGAATGCTAAACAGCGACACTTCCCGATCTGCGAGCTTATCCCACGTATGTTTGGTATCACACCAGGCACAGCCAACCGGGCATCCCTGTAAACGAATGAAAATAGCGGGAACGCCGGTAAAGTAACCCTCGCCTTGCAGGGTCTGGAACATCTCGTTAATCGGGTACTGCATAGTCATCTCAGTAAAGGGGATAAACGATAAGTATCGCAGATCCCCGCCGGATGGTCATGCTCCATCGGTGCTTTGCGCGCTAATCGCCGCCATAAAGCGCGCGGTGATTTGCTGTGGACGGGTAATCGCCCCGCCGACAACGACCGTATGCGCACCCAGCGCCAGGCATCTGGCCGCGCGTTCAGGCGTATCCACATTGCCTTCGGCAATCACCGGAACCGTCACGACAGCCAGCACGGCCTTCAGGAACGCGCAGTCGTTCTCCGGAAGCGAATGGCCCGCCGTTTCCGCCGTATAGCCATAAAGCGTGGTGCCGACGCAGTCAAAGCCAAGCGCCTGCGCCGTCACGGCCTCGTCTACCGTGGAAATATCCGCCATCAGCAGTACCGAGGGATAACGCGAGCGGATGCGCGTGACCAGCGTTTCCAGGGATTCCCCACCGGGACGCTCCCGCGCCGTCGCATCAAGCGCAATGATTTCCGGAGAGACGGCCATGAGCTCATCCACCTCCTTCATCGTGGCGGTGATGAACACCTCACTATCTGAATAATCCCGCTTGATGATGCCGATGACAGGTAAAGAGACCTGCTGCTTAATGGCTTTGATATCCACCACGCTGTTGGCGCGAATGGCGGCGGCCCCGCCCTGCGCCGCCGCCAGCGCCATCCGCGACATGATAAACGGGCTGTGCAGCGGTTCATTTTCCAGCGCCTGACAGGAGACGACCAGTTTTCCCTTCAGGTTACCCAGTACAGTTTTCATTACGATAAGATCTCTTCCACTTCGTTTTTGATAATCGTGACGTGCGGGCCATAAATGACCTGCACGCCGTTACCGCGCACGATGACGCCGCGCGCGCCGGTGGCTTTCAGCGCCGCATCATTCACTTTGCTGCCGTCTTTCACCGTGACGCGAAGACGCGTGGCGCAGCAGTCCACCTCTTCGAGATTGTCTTTTCCGCCTAACCCGGCGATCACCGCAACGGCGCGCTCGCTCTGCGATAAGGCCACTTCACTGGCCATCGCCTCCCTTTCCCGACCCGGCGTGGCAAAATCAAAGCGGTTAATCAGATAGCGGAAAGTGAAGTAGTAGAGGAAGAACCAGGGCACGCCGACCAGCGGAACGAACATCCAGTTGGTTTTGGCCTCCCCCTGCAGGATGCCGAACAGCACGAAGTCGATAAAACCGCCGGAGAAGGTTTGCCCGATGGTGATGTGCAGCATGTGTGCGAGCATGAACGCCAGCCCGTCAAACAGCGCGTGAATGACGTAGAGCACCGGGGCAATAAACAGGAAGGAGAACTCGATGGGCTCGGTTATTCCCGTCAGAAACGAGGTTAACGCCGCGGAGAGCAGCAGCCCGGCAACGCGCTTTTTATTCTCCGGTTTAGCCGTGTGGTACATCGCCAGACAGGCGCCGAGCAGGCCAAACATCATCGTAATAAAGCGCCCGGACATGAAGCGTGACGTGCCTTCGTAAAACTGACGCGTCGTGGGATCGGCCAGCTGGGCGAAGAAGATCCGCTGCGTGCCCTCCACCAGGTGACCGTTGACAATCTCGCTGCCGCCGAGCGCGGTGGTCCAGAACGGCAGATAGAAGATGTGGTGCAGACCAAACGGGCCCAGCATGCGCAAAATGAAGCCGTACAGCAGGGTGCCCAGATAACCGGTGGCATCCACCAGCCCGCCCAGACCAAAAATCAGCTTCTGGAAGTGCGGCCATACCACGGTCATGAGCGCACCGACGAGTATAGCCGCCAGCGAGCTGATAATAGGGACAAAGCGCGAGCCGCCAAAAAAGCCCAGGAACTGCGGAAGCGCTATCTTGTTAAAACGGTGGTGCAGCGCGCAGGTCACGAGACCAATCACCACGCCGCCAAACACGCCGGTTTCCAGCGTCTGAATGCCCAGCGTCATGCCCTGCCCGACGGCACCGGGGTTTTCGTGCGCCAGTTTGCCGGTGAGGATCAGCAGCGCGTTGATGGTGGCATTCATCACCAGAAACGCGAGTAGCGCCGCCAGCCCCGCCGTGCCCTTATCGCTTTTTGCCAGACCGACGGCCACCCCAACGGCAAACAGCACCGAGAGGTTCGCAAACACAATTGAACCGGCACTGCTCATGATGGTGAAAATGGCCTGAAGCCAGCTCACATCTAAAAATGGATAGGCCGCCAGCGTATTGGGGTTCGATAACGCCCCGCCGATACCGAGCAGCAGACCCGCCGCGGGCAACACGGCGATAGGCAACATAAAGGATTTGCCAAAGCGCTGCGCTTTTTCAAACCATTCCCCCGACGAAGCACCACTGAATATTTGCATCATTTTTTCATCCCCCCGTTAAAAGATGAAAATTTTTATCATATTAATTTTTAATAGTGAAAATTATCATCAAAAACCAGGAGGCCGATCATACTTTTTTAAAATGACTGGCATCTTTCCCCCGCTTTCCGCCACACTAGTCGCAGTGAAACACATTAAGGACGTGGCATGTCGGACCATGAAAACCTGCTGCTGAAGCTCCGCCAGGAAGCTTCCGGGTACAGCCCAACGCAGCAAAAACTCGGCGAGTTTGTCCTGAGCGACCCTGCCCGGGTGCTCTACCTGACCATCACCGAGCTGGCGCGCGAGAGCCACACCAGCGAGGCCAGCGTGACGCGTCTTTGCCGGACGCTGGGCTGCAAAGGGTATAACGAATTTAAAATGGCGCTGGCGCTGGATATTCAGCAGGGCCAGCCCGCGCGTCAGGCGGGGGATGAGATTGACAGCGTGGTGGATGAGTCGGTTCAGGCTCTGCAGGATACCGCGAGACTCCTCGACCGCGCGCTGCTTGAAAAGGCCGCACTGGCGCTGCACCAGGCGCAATCCGTGCAGATTTATGGCGTCGCGGCCAGCGCGATCCTCGGGGAGTACCTGCATTACAAGCTATTAAGGCTGGGTAAACCTGCACAGCTGTTTAGCGATATGCACCGCGCAGCCATGAATGCGACAACGCTTTCGGCAGAGACGCTGGTGGTGGCGATCTCCAGTTCCGGTTCAACGCGAGATTTGCTTCACGTGGTGAAACTTGCCCGCAAGCGGGGCGTGAAAGTTCTTGCGCTCAGTAACACGCCCCGCAGCCCGCTGGCGTCTCTTAGCGATATGCAGCTGGTGGCCGCCAAGCCAGAAGGCCCCCTTAGCGCAGGTGCGCTCAATGCCAAGGTTGGGGTGATGCTGCTGATCGAATTGCTGACGACATCCATGATTGCTCTGGATGGTCATTACGCTGACGTTAGCCAGCAAACGGCCAGCGCCACGCTTCCTCTTCTGCTCTGAAAACCATTCGCAGGCTTAATAAATAGCCTGCGTTTTATTTTTCCCAATTTCACTTAAGCAAGGCTCAATTCATTTATTTGATAAACGTTTGGTGTAACAAAGTATTTTATTTATTACATTTTGAATTACACTCATCGCGCCACCAACCTCGATAAAATCAATTTAAAATCATATGGTTGAAATTTAAATATTAATAAATTGAATTTTTCCGCTCTCCGCACTGTCCAATATTTTCACCTGATTTCCTTTCCTTAAAATAAGCTTAAGACGCTCTCGATTCCTGCGTTTTATTATTTAAATGCCGTTTACTTTTGCGCGCCTACAATCCGCCTCATCAATCATAATGAGACGGTATTAATGAAGATGTTATTGATTACAGGCGTGACCGGTTTTCTGGGCGGGGCAGTACTTGAAAAAATCCTGACCAGCGATCAATCCGTAAAACTCCTTTTGCTTGCCCGCGCCGACGATCCGCAGAGCGGGCTGGCGCGCGTGCAGGAGAACATGCGTAAGTTTAACGTTCCTGAGAAGAAGCTGGCCTCCCTGAGCGTGGATAATATCCTTATTGGTGACCTCAGCCACCCGGAAGCCTTTCTGAACGATCCCCGACTGGACCAGGTTACGCATGTCGTTAACTGTGCGGCAGTTGCGTCATTTGGGAATAACCCGCTGATCTGGAAGGTAAACGTCGAAGGTACCCTTGCGCTGGCGCGCCGCATGGAGCAGGTCGCAGGGCTGCAGCGTTTCCTGCACGTAGGCACCGCAATGTCATGCACGCCGGAGCAGGATTCGCTGGTCTCCGAAAGTGCGGAATTCAGAGAAAATGCTGAGCACCTGGTGGAATACACGTATTCGAAGTCAACCATCGAACAGCTAATGCGCCAGGAGTGCCCGAATCTGCCGCTGCTCATCGCTCGTCCGTCCATCGTCGTCGGCCATACCCGCCACGGCTGCACGCCGTCGAGCAGCATCTTCTGGGTCTTTAGCATGGGCCTGATGCTGCAGAAGTTTATGTGCTCGATGGAAGACCGGATCGACGTTGTCCCGGTGGATTATTGCGCCGATGCGATGTTAATGCTGCTCAACAGCAACGCGCGTCCGGGAGAAGTGGTACACATTTCTGCCGGGGAAGAGAATAGCGTTCGCTTTGCGGATATCGATCGGGCGATGGCGCAGGCACTGGAGAAAGCGCCTGTTGGCGATAAGTACGCGCAGGTCAGCTACGAAACGCTGGTCAAAATGCGCCGTGAGCTGAAAACAATTTTTGGCCCATGCAACGAACGTCTGATGCTGAGAGCCATGCGTTTATACGGTGCCTTTGCCACGCTGAACGTGCGCTTCAGCAACGATAAACTGCTCAGCATGGGGATGCCAAAGCCACCCCGGTTTACGGATTATATTGCCCGCTGCGTGCAAACCACCCGGGGGCTAACCATTCCGGAGCAGATGGCGGTCGATTTTAAATAGCCAAAAAAAATGCCAGTCATTCGACTGGCATTTTCATTTTAAGGCTTAAGCAATTATGCCTGGCCTTTGATCTCTTTACGACCGTTGTAAGGCGCTTTTTCACCCAGCGCTTCTTCGATACGAATCAGCTGGTTGTATTTAGCAACACGGTCAGAACGGCTCATAGAACCGGTTTTGATCTGGCCAGCAGCGGTACCCACAGCCAGGTCAGCAATGGTCGCGTCTTCAGTTTCGCCAGAACGGTGAGAGATAACAGCGGTGTAGCCAGCGTCTTTCGCCATTTTGATCGCAGCCAGCGTTTCGGTCAGAGAACCGATCTGGTTGAATTTGATCAGGATGGAGTTAACGATGCCTTTCTCGATGCCTTCTTTCAGGATCTTGGTGTTGGTTACGAACAGATCGTCACCAACCAGCTGGATTTTGTCGCCCAGTACTTTGGTCTGGTATGCGAAACCATCCCAGTCAGACTCGTCCAGACCGTCTTCGATAGAAACGATTGGGTACTGTTTGGTCAGGTCTTCCAGGAAGTGAGTGAACTCTTCGGAGGTGAACGCTTTGTTGCCTTCGCCAGCCAGAACGTATTTACCGTCTTTGTAGAATTCAGATGCTGCACAGTCCATCGCCAGGGTAATGTCTTTGCCCAGCTCGTAGCCTGCTGCTTTAACCGCTTCAGCGATAACAGCCAGTGCTTCTGCGTTAGAACCCAGGTTTGGCGCGTAGCCACCTTCGTCACCAACAGCAGTGTTCATACCTTTAGCTTTCAGAACTTTCGCCAGGTTGTGGAACACTTCAGAACCCATACGAACCGCTTCTTTCAGGGTTTTCGCGCCAACTGGCTGAATCATGAATTCCTGAATATCAACGTTGTTGTCTGCGTGCTCACCACCGTTGATGATGTTCATCATTGGTACAGGCATAGAGTATTTGCCTGGGGTGCCGTTCAGTTCAGCGATGTGCTCGAACAGTGGCATACCTTTAGCAGCGGCTGCTGCTTTGGCGTTCGCCAGGGAAACTGCCAGGATTGCGTTCGCACCAAAGTTAGATTTGTTTTCAGTACCGTCCAGATCGATCATGATCTTGTCGATGCCAGCCTGATCTTTGGCATCTTTGCCAACGATAGCCTGAGCAATAGGACCGTTAACAGCGCCAACCGCTTTCAGTACGCCTTTGCCCATGAAACGGGATTTGTCGCCATCACGCAGTTCCAGCGCTTCGCGAGAACCTGTAGAAGCACCTGATGGAGCAGCTGCCATACCGACGAAACCACCTTCCAGATGAACTTCGGCTTCAACGGTCGGGTTACCACGGGAGTCGATGATTTCACGACCGATGACTTTAACGATTTTGGACATTAGATTTTCCTCAGTACAAGTTAAACTAAAACTCCAGACAAACAACGCGTACCGTTGGTACGCGTTGCCGTTCTAACTTTTTTTACTTCGCCTGACGCTTCTGGTACTCGTTGGCGGCTTTCACGAAGCCTGCAAACAGCGGATGTCCATCACGCGGCGTTGAAGTAAATTCCGGGTGGAACTGGCAGGCGACAAACCACGGATGGTTTGGCACCTCGATGATCTCGACTAACTGATCATCCCCGGAGCGACCCGCAACACGCAGGCCCGCGGCTTCAATTTGTTTCAACAACATGTTGTTGACTTCATAGCGGTGACGATGGCGCTCGGTGATGACCGGCTCGCCGTACAGCTTGCGAACCACGCTATCGTCGGACAGCTGGCAAGCCTGTGCGCCAAGACGCATAGTGCCACCCAGATCGCTCTTCTCGGTACGGACTTCAACGTTACCGTCTTCGTCACGCCATTCCGTAATCAGCGCCACTACAGGGTACTTACAGTCTGGCACAAATTCCGTAGAGTTCGCGTTTTCCATTCCCGCTACGTTGCGCGCAAATTCGATCAGCGCAACCTGCATACCCAGGCAGATGCCGAGGTATGGAATATTGTTTTCACGCGCATAGCGTGCAGTGGCGATCTTGCCTTCAACACCACGGTAGCCGAAGCCGCCAGGGATGAGGATAGCATCCAGATCTTTCAGAATTTCAACGCCACGTGTTTCAACATCCTGCGAATCAATCAGCTTGATGTTCACGGAGACGCGGTTCTTCAGACCACCGTGTTTCAGCGCTTCGATTACGGACTTATAGGCGTCCGGCAGTTCGATGTACTTGCCGACCATACCGATAGTCACTTCGCCCGCCGGGTTAGCTTCTTCGTAAATAACCTGTTCCCATTCAGACAGGTTAGCTTCCGGACAGTTCAAGCTGAATCGTTTACAAATATAATCGTCCAGACCCTGTGATTTCAACAGGCCCGGGATTTTATAAATGGAATCGACATCTTTCATTGAAATAACGGCTTTTTCAGGCACGTTACAGAACAATGCAATTTTCGCACGTTCGTTCGCCGGGATTGCGCGATCGGAACGGCAAACCAGGATGTCAGGCTGAATACCGATGGAGAGCAGCTCTTTAACGGAGTGCTGAGTCGGTTTGGTTTTCACTTCACCTGCTGCCGCCATGTAAGGCACCAGCGTCAGGTGCATGAACAGCGCGTGTTCACGACCAATGTCTACCGCCAGCTGACGAATCGCTTCGAGGAATGGCAGGGATTCGATATCACCCACGGTGCCGCCGATTTCAACCAGCACAACGTCATGCCCTTCGCCACCGGCAAGGACACGCTCTTTGATTGCGTTAGTGATGTGTGGGATAACCTGCACGGTCGCGCCCAGGTAGTCACCGCGGCGCTCTTTACGCAGAACGTCAGAGTAGATGCGGCCAGTCGTAAAGTTGTTACGACGGGTCATTTTGGTACGAATGAAACGCTCGTAGTGGCCAAGATCCAGATCGGTTTCAGCGCCGTCTTCAGTAACGAACACTTCCCCGTGTTGGGTTGGGCTCATGGTGCCAGGATCGACGTTGATGTACGGATCCAGTTTCATCATGGTCACATTGAGGCCACGGGCTTCAAGAATGGCTGCGAGGGAGGCTGCGGCAATGCCTTTACCCAGAGAGGATACGACCCCGCCGGTCACAAAAATATAGTTCGTTGTCATGCTGAACCTGAGAAGTTAGGGTGAAACGATGGAATAACCAGGACGGGAAAGTAGTATACCCGAACACGGCGAGCGCCACAAACTTTCATTCTCCGTCTCCATTCCAGGCCATGACAAACATAAGGAGTGAGAAAATAGCCCCTTTTGGGTAAATGTTTTTGACGCAAATCAAGCGCTTGTCATTTAAAAAATCACACAAATTGCGCTTGATCGCAAAATTCCGTTAGAGATCAGATCCCTGGCGTTTTACTTCCTGCCAGACTTCTTCCATAGCGTCGAGGTCAATTCCGGTCATTTCCAGGCCGCGCGAGGCCACAATCCGCTCTACTTCACGAAAGCGTCGTTCGAATTTCAGGTTGGCTTTTTGCAGGGCGGTTTCCGCTTTTACCCCTAAATGGCGAGAAAGGTTGACGGTCGCGAACAGCAGGTCGCCCATCTCTTCCTCCAGCTTTGCTTCATCCACCACCACCTGCTGCGCTTCGTGCATCACTTCGTCGATCTCTTCATGCACTTTACCCAGCACCGGTCCCAGTGAATCCCAGTCAAAACCCACGGCCGAGCAGCGTTTCTGAATTTTGTGGGCGCGCATCAGCGCGGGCAGGCTCAGCGGGATGTCGTCCAGCGCAGAGTGCTGAGACTTTTCAGCGCGCTCGGCGCTTTTTATCTGCTCCCAGCGGGCCAGCACCTCTGCGCTGTTTCCTGCGGTGGCATCGCCAAAGATATGCGGGTGGCGGCGCTCCAGCTTGTCGCTGATAGCGGCGCAGATATCCTCAAAGTTAAAGCGCCCTTCCTCCTGCGCCATCTGGGCGTAGAAGACCACCTGGAACAGCAGGTCGCCAAGTTCACCGCGCAGGTCATCAAAGTCCTCGCGGGAAATGGCGTCCAGCACCTCATAGGTCTCTTCGAGGGTATAGGGCGCGATGGTGGCGAAAGTCTGCTCTTTGTCCCATGGACAGCCGTTTTCCGGGTCGCGCAGGCGTTTCATGATGCCAAGCAGGCGGTCGATTTGAGTCATGATTATGTCCTGATAAAAAAATGCCGGGTGGCGGCTTACGCCTTACCCGGCCTACAAAAGAGGGAAATCTTAACCGCCGTGCAGACGACGCGCGTCAATCACATCCGGCACCTGGTTCAGCTTGCCCAGCACGCGGCCGAGCACCTGCAGGTTGTAGATTTCGATGGTCATATCGATGGTGGCAAGCTGCTCGCGAGTATCGCTGCGGCTGGCAACGCCCAGCACGTTGACCTTCTCGTTGGCGAGAATGGTGGTGATATCGCGCAGCAGACCGCTGCGGTCGTTGGCGGTAACGCGCACCACCAGCGAGTAACCGGCGGAGTAGCTCTCACCCCAGACCGCCTCCACGATGCGCTCCGGCGCATGGGACTGCAGCTCCGCAAGCTGGTCGCAGTCGGAGCGGTGGATAGAGATCCCGCGCCCCTGAGTGATAAAGCCGACGATGTCGTCACCCGGAATCGGCTGGCAGCAGCGGGCGATGTGGTGCATCAGGTTGCCCACGCCCTCAACCACCACGCGGCCGTTGTCTTTGCTGCGCTGCTGCGGGGCATAGGTTTTCTGCTGCAGCTGCTTCAGCGCCGCCGCGTCCTGCTCTTCCGCGCTAGGCTTGTTGAACTGCGCCTGCAGGAAGTTGACCATCTGATTAAGACGGATATCACCGCCGCCAATCGCCGCCAGCAGCTCGTCCAGCTCGTTGAAGTTGTAGCGCGGCAGCAGGAACTTTTCCGCCTCTTTCAGGCTGATCCCGATGTGCTCCAGCTCGTCGTCGAGGATCTGGCGACCGGCAAGAATGTTTTTGTCACGATCCTGCTTGCGGAACCAGGCGTGGATTTTAGAGCGCCCGCGGCTGGTAGTGACGTAACCCAGGTTCGGGTTAAGCCAGTCGCGGCTCGGGTTAGGCTGCTTCTGGGTGATGATTTCAATCTGGTCGCCCATCTGCAGCTGGTAGGTAAACGGTACGATACGTCCGCCGATCTTCGCCCCGATGCAGCGGTGCCCCACGTCGCTGTGGATATGGTAAGCAAAATCGAGCGGCGTAGAGCCGGCCGGCAGGTCGACAACGTCCCCTTTCGGGGTAAAGACGTAGACGCGGTCATCAAAGACCTGGCTACGCACCTCATCGAGCATCTCGCCGGAGTCGGCCATCTCTTCCTGCCACGCAATCAGCTTGCGCAGCCAGGCAATGCGGTCTTCATGGCCAGAACGCGCTCCGCCCGAGGTACCTTCTTTATATTTCCAGTGCGCGGCAACGCCCAGCTCGGCGTCTTCATGCATCTGTTTGGTGCGGATCTGAATCTCGACCGTTTTGCCGCCGGGGCCAAGCACCACGGTATGAATGGACTGATAGCCGTTTGGTTTGGGGTTCGCGACGTAGTCATCGAACTCATCCGGCAGATGGCGGAAGTGAGTATGTACTATACCCAGCGCGGCGTAGCAGTCCTGCAGACGCTCCGCCACGATACGCACGGCGCGCACGTCAAACAGCTCGTCAAAGGCGAGGTGTTTCTTCTGCATTTTGCGCCAGATGCTGTAGATATGCTTAGGTCGACCGTAAACTTCGGCACGCACATTCTCTTCTTTCATCGCCTGGCGCAGGCCGCCGACAAATTCCTCGATATAGTGCTCGCGGTCGATACGGCGCTCGTGCAGAAGTTTAGCAATGCGCTTATATTCTGCCGGATGCAGGTAGCGGAAGCAGTAATCTTCCAGCTCCCATTTCAGCTGACCAATCCCTAAGCGGTTCGCCAGCGGGGCATAAATGTTCGTACACTCTTTTGCGGCCAGCACGCGCTCGTCTTCCGGCGCATCTTTGACCTCGCGCAGGTGGGCAATACGCTCGGCCAGCTTGATGACCACGCAGCGGAAATCATCCACCATGGCAAGCAGCATCCGGCGGACGTTATCAACCTGCTCAGAGGAGACGGAGTCGGTATGCGCGGCTTTAAGCTGGCGGATAGCCGCCATATCGCGCACGCCGTGGATCAGCGCAACGACGGATTTCCCGACGCTGTCGCGCAGCACATCTTCGCTGACTACGTCCGCATCCGCGAGAGGGAACAGCAGCGCGGCCTGCAGGGTTTCGATGTCCATGTTCAGCATGGACAAGATTTCCACCATCTCCACGCCGCGCCATAAGAGAAGATCGGCATCCGGGTGTCCCTGCGTGGTGCGCAGACAGTAGGCCCAGGTTTCGGTTAAGCGTTCACACGACTGCTGGCTGGAAATTCCCAGACTTGCGATCCATTTTTGTGGGTCAAACTCCCCAGCTTTATTGAGATGTGCACTTCTTACCGCAACCATTGTCCTCTCCTTTAGGGACCAGGGCCTGTCGAAGTCGACAAGCCAAACAAATTAGATGTGCTCGAACAACACCATCGATTCCAGATGTCCAGTGTGCGGGAACATGTCCAGCATTGCCAGACGCTGAATCTGGTAACCCGCGCTGAGTAACGCCTCACTGTCCCGGGCAAGCGTTGCCGGGTTACAGGAAACATAGACCACACGCTTCGGCGCGAGTTTAATAATATGTGCCATCACGCCCGGGGCACCGGCACGCGCCGGGTCGAGCAGGATTTTATCAAAGCCCTGCTGTGCCCAAGGCTGTTGGGTGACATCGTCCTCAAGATTTTGATGAAAGAATGTCACATTTTGCAAGCCGTTCTGCCGCGCGTTCTCCTGCCCTTTCGCCACCAGCGCCTCAACGCCTTCCACGCCGACGACGCTTGCCGCTCTGCGCGCCAACGGCAGAGTAAAGTTACCCATGCCGCAGAACAGATCGAGCACCCGGTCAGTGGGCTGTACGTCAAGCCATGCCAGGGCGTTCGCCACCATCTGCTGGTTTACGCCGTCGTTGACCTGAATGAAATCCCGCGGGCTGAACGTTAAGCGTAGCCCGTCTGACGCATACCAGGGAGCTTCACCTGTTACCTGTTCAAGTATCTCGCTTTGCGGCGCGAGGAAAAGCGCAAGCTCATGAGAATGCGAAAAGCGTTCCAGTTTTTCGCGATCTTTTTTCGACAGTGCCGCGGTGTGGCGCAGCACCATCAGCGGGCCATTGTTCGCCAGCACCAGTTCAACGTGGCCCAGTGAACGCACCCCGTCGAGCGATGCAAGACAGCGGTGCACGTCAGGAAGCAATGCCTCAAGATGGGGCACCAGAATGGGGCACTGCTTCACGTCAACAATATCGCTGGAGGCCGCTTTGCGAAAACCCATCTCCAGCCGCGCCGTTTTAGGCTGATAGCTCAGGCTAAGACGCGCGCGGCGGCGATAGCCCCAGGGCTCATCGGCGATAATTTCGTTAACGTCGTGCTTCAGCAGACGCGCCAGGGCCTGGCTTTTACTTTTTTGCTGTAATTCTGTGCTCGCATGCTGTTGCTGGCAGCCGCCGCACACGCCAAAATGGGGGCAGCGGGGCGCCACGCGCTGCGGGCTATCGTTGAGGCGACGCTTCACCTGTCCGCGTGCGTACTGGCGTTTGTCTTCCGTCAGCGTAATTTCTGCTCGTTCTGTTGGCAGCAAACCTGTTATAAACAGAGTCTTACCATTGTGACGAGCCACTCCCTGACCAAACGGATCAAGATCCGTGGCTTCAACAGTAATGATTTGACGCGTCGTCACGCGTCGCTTTGCAGAGTAGAATTGCGCCATCGCCGAGATTTTTCTCACATAAACATAATTATTTTAATTGTCCCATAACGGAACGCCATGACCAACTACAGCCTGCGCGCGCGCATGATGATTTTGATCCTCGCCCCCACCGTTCTCATCGGTTTGCTGCTGAGTATCTTCTTTGTCGTGCACCGCTATAACGATTTGCAGCGACAGCTGGAGGATGCAGGCGCCAGCATTATCGAACCGCTCGCCGTCTCAAGCGAGTACGGGATGAACCTGCAAAACCGCGAATCCATTGGTCAGTTAATCAGTGTGCTCCACCGGCGCCACTCGGAGATTGTTCGCGCCATTTCCGTCTACGACGAACATAACCGCCTGTTTGTCACCTCGAATTTTCATCTCGATCCGGCAACGCTGAAGATCCCGGACGGTACGCCCTTCCCGCGCCATCTCACCGTGTTGCGCCGTGGCGATATCATGATTCTGCGCACGCCGATCGTGTCGGAAAGCTATTCCCCCGATGAGTCTGCGCAATCCGATGCTAAATCCAGCAATAACATGCTGGGATATGTAGCGCTGGAGCTGGATCTCAAGTCGGTACGGCTGCAGCAGTACAAAGAAATTTTTATCTCTGGCGTGATGATGCTGTTCTGCATTGGTATCGCGCTGATCTTCGGCTGGCGTCTGATGCGCGACGTAACAGGCCCCATCCGTAATATGGTTAACACCGTTGACCGCATCCGCCGGGGACAGCTCGACAGCCGCGTGGAAGGATTTATGCTGGGCGAGCTGGATATGCTGAAAAACGGCATTAACTCGATGGCGATGTCGCTGGCGGCCTATCATGAAGAGATGCAGCATAACGTTGACCAGGCCACCTCTGACCTGCGCGAAACGCTGGAGCAGATGGAGATCCAGAACGTTGAGCTGGATCTGGCGAAAAAGCGCGCTCAGGAAGCGGCGCGTATTAAGTCTGAGTTCCTGGCCAATATGTCGCACGAGCTGCGCACGCCGCTCAATGGCGTGATCGGCTTTACCCGCCTGACGCTAAAAAGCGAGCTTAATCCGACTCAGCGCGATCACCTGCACACCATTGAACGTTCGGCCAATAACCTGCTGGCGATCATTAACGACGTGCTGGACTTCTCCAAGCTGGAGGCGGGCAAACTGATTCTGGAAAGTATTCCGTTCCCGCTGCGCAGTACGCTCGATGAAGTGGTGACGCTGCTCGCGCACTCCTCGCACGACAAGGGCCTTGAGCTAACGCTCAATATTAAAAACGACGTGCCGGACAACGTCATTGGCGATCCGCTGCGCCTGCAGCAGGTCATTACCAATCTTGTCGGGAATGCCATTAAATTCACCGAAAGCGGCAACATCGACATCCTGGTAGAAAAACGCGCGATCAGTAATAACAAGGTACAGATTGAGGTTCAAATCCGCGATACCGGCATCGGCATTCCGGAGCGGGATCAGTCGCGTCTGTTCCAGGCCTTCCGCCAGGCAGATGCCAGCATTTCCCGCCGCCATGGCGGTACCGGGCTTGGGCTGGTGATCACGCAGAGGCTGGTGAACGAGATGGGCGGAGATATCTCTTTCCATAGCCAGCCAAACCGCGGCTCAACCTTCTGGTTCCACATTAACCTGGACCTCAATCCAAACGTGCTGACCGACGGCCCGGTGACGGACTGTCTGAAAGGGAAGCGTCTGGCCTACGTCGAGCCTAACGCGGCGGCGGCGCAGTGCGCGCTGGATATCTTAAGCACCACGCCGCTGGAGGTGGTTTACAGTCCAACCTTCTCAGCCCTTGCCGTTGATCATTACGACATTCTGCTGATGGGGATCCCGGTGACTTTCACCGGCGAGCTGACCATGCAGCAGGAGCGGCTGGCGAAAGCCGCGTCGATGACAGACTACCTGCTGCTGGCACTGCCCTGCCACGCCCAGATAAATGCGGAAGAGTTGAAAAACGACGGGGCGGCAGCATGCCTGCTTAAGCCGCTCACCGCGACTCGCCTGCTGCCCGCGCTCACGGAGTATTGCCGTCTTAGCCAGCACGCCCTGCCGTTGATTAACGATGAGCAAAAACTGCCCATGAGCGTGATGGCGGTGGATGATAATCCGGCAAACCTGAAGCTAATTGGCGTATTGCTGGAAGACCAGGTTCAGCACGTTGAGCTGTGTACCAGCGGCGCGCAGGCGGTTGAACTGGCTAAACAGATGCAGTTCGATTTGATTCTGATGGATATTCAGATGCCGGGCATGGATGGCATTCGGGCCTGTGAGCTGATCCACCAGCTCCCGCACCAGCAGCAAACGCCAGTGATTGCGGTCACCGCGCATGCGATGGCCGGTCAGAAAGAGAAGCTGCTGAGTGCCGGGATGAATGATTACCTGGCGAAACCTATCGACGAAGAGAAGCTTCATAACCTGCTGTTACGCTATAAGCCGGGTCATATTGGCGGGACGTACACGGTTTCCAGCGAACCGGTTGAAATCAGCGTCAACCAGAACGCGACCTTTGACTGGCAGCTTGCCCTGCGCCAGGCAGCAGGGAAACCCGATTTAGCGCGAGAGATGCTGCAAATGCTGGTCGCGTTTCTGCCGGAGATTCGGAACAAGGTTGAAGAACAGCTGGTGGGCGAGAACCCGGAAGAACTGCTGGAAGCGATCCACAAGCTGCACGGCAGCTGCGGCTACAGCGGCGTACCGCGACTGAAAAACCTCTGCCAGTTGCTGGAGCAGCAGCTGCGCGCGGGTACGCCGGAATCGGAGCTTGAACCGGAGTTCCTGGAGCTGCTGGATGAAATGGATAACGTAACGCGGGAAGCGATGAAGGTATTGGGGAGCTGAGGCGGGTGCGGCCTGATTTTCCCCTCACCCCGGCCCTCTCCCCAAAGGGCCGAGGGTGTATAACGTCCCCTCTCCCCTTTGGGGAGAGGGTTAGGGTGAGAGGGTGAACTACATCCCCTGCCCCACTTTCAGCACCGCCGCGATATTCCTTGCGGCCATCTGTACATTCGCGCTGGCATTTTCCAGCGCGTCCTCCAGCGAACAGATGGTATAGAGCACGCTAAACACCGCGTCTAAGCCGTGATCGTGTACCACGCCAACGTCCGCCGTCAGGCTGCCCGCAATGCCGATAACGGGCTTATTAAAGCGTTTCGCCACTTTCGCCACCCCCACCGGCACCTTGCCGTGGATCGTCTGGCTGTCGATGCGGCCTTCCCCGGTGATCACCAGATCCGCATCGGCCACCTGGTCGGCCAGGTGTAGCGCATCGGTCACAATCTCAATGCCCTGGCGCAACTGTGCGCCACAAAAAGCGTACAGCGCCGCGCCCATGCCACCCGCCGCGCCGCCACCGGCAAGGTTGAGCACATCAATATCCAGGTCCCGGGCAATGACTCTCGCATAGTGCGCAAGCGCGTTGTCCAGGGTGACGATCATCTCTGGCGTGGCGCCCTTTTGCGGGCCAAACACTGCTGACGCGCCATCCTTCCCGGTGAGCGGATTCGTCACATCGCATGCGACTTCTATCCGGCACTCCGCCAGACGCTTGTCGAGGCCGCTCAGGTCAATACGCGCGAGTCTACCCAGCTCGCCCCCGCCCTGCCCCAGCGGCTGTTCATTGTCGTCCAGCAGCTTCGCCCCCAGCGCCTGCACCATCCCGGCGCCGCCGTCATTGGTGGCGCTGCCGCCGATACCGATGATGATATGCTTAACGCCCGCATCCAGCGCGTGGCGGATAAGTTCACCCGTACCCCAGGAGGTCGTTCTCAGAGGGTCACGCAGTGAAGGTACAACCAGCTCCAGACCGCTTGCCGCCGCCATTTCAATAAAGGCGCTCTGCTCGTCACCGGATATCCCATAAAACCCTTCCACTCGCTCGCCCAGCGGACCGGTCACCGGAACGTGCACAATGCGTCCCTGCGTTGCTGCGATCATCGCCTCAACCGTACCTTCACCGCCGTCAGCGACTGGCAGTTTGACGTAAACCGCCTCAGGGAAAATCTCGCGAAAACCGCGCTCGATTGCTGTCGCAACCTCAAGCGCACTCAAACTTTCCTTATACGAGTCCGGTGCGATAACAATTTTCATAAGCCATCCTTACGCATAGTCGTTACGTTAAGCATACACCACGTAGAGAACCGCTCATGGGAGCGGTCCCAATGCGTTTATCGTACCATGCACGGACGTTTATTGTCGAATGTCCAGTCAGGGATCAGGTACTGCATCGCCATCGCGTCGTCGCGCGCGCCCAGACCATGTTTTTGATACAGCTCGTGAGCCTTCATCACCTGGTCCATATCCAGCTCCACGCCAAGACCTGGAGTTGACGGTACCTGCACCATGCCACCTTTAATCTCAAACGGCTCTTTGGTCAGGCGCTGGTTACCCTCCTGCCAGATCCAGTGCGTGTCGATCGCGGTAATGGCGCCCGGCGCGGCGGCAGCAACGTGGGTGAACATCGCCAGCGACACGTCAAAGTGATTGTTGGAGTGTGAACCCCAGGTCAGGCCAAACTCATGGCACATCTGCGCTACGCGAACCGAGCCCTGCATCGTCCAGAAGTGCGGGTCCGCCAGCGGGATATCCACCGATTGCAGAGAGAGCGTGTGCCCCATCTGACGCCAGTCGGTGGCGATCATATTGGTCGCAGTCGGCAGCCCCGTGGCGCGACGGAATTCCGCCATGACTTCGCGGCCCGAGAAGCCTTGCTCAGCCCCGCACGGATCTTCCGCATACGCCAGCACGCCTTTCAGCTGTTTGCCAATGTTGATCGCTTCATCAAGCGACCACGCACCGTTCGGATCGAGCGTCACGCGCGCCTGCGGGAAACGTTTTGCCAGCGCGGTAATGGCTTCCGCCTCCTCTTCCCCGGCCAGCACGCCGCCTTTCAGTTTGAAATCATTAAAACCATATTTTTCATACGCGGCTTCCGCAAGGCGCACTATCGCATCCGGGGTCATCGCTTCTTCGTGACGTACACGGTACCAGTCGCATCGTTCGTCCGGCTGGCTCTGGTACGGCAGCGGCGTCAGCTTGCGGTCGCCGACAAAGAACAGATAGCCGAGCATCTCCACTTCACTGCGCTGCTGGCCCTCGCCCAGCAGCGAGGCAACGTTAACGCCCAGGTGCTGGCCCAGCAGATCCAGCATCGCGGCTTCAATGCCGGTCACCACATGGATAGTGGTGCGCAAATCGAAGGTTTGCAGGCCGCGGCCGCCGGCATCGCGATCGGCAAAGGTGTTGCGCACGGTGTTGAGGACATTTTTGTACTCACCCAGCGTTTTTCCCACCACCAGCGGAATGGCATCTTCCAGCGTTTTGCGGATCTTCTCCCCGCCCGGAATTTCACCCACGCCGGTATGGCCGGCATTGTCCTTGATAATGACAATATTGCGGGTAAAAAACGGCGCATGCGCCCCGCTCAGGTTCATCAACATGCTGTCATGACCCGCGACCGGAATGATTTGCATGGAAGTGACGACAGGGGTAGTAAAAGTACTCATCGTGTAATCCTTTTATCAGTGACGTCCAAAAACAGGGCGCTTACGGTCAAATGTCCAGCCGGGAATAAGATACTGCATCGGACCCGCGTCGTTACGCGCGCCGCCCGGTAGCTTTTTATACGCCTCGTGGGCGTTATGGACCCGATCCCAGTCAAGCTCCACGCCCAGTCCGGGCGCATCGGGTACGGCAATTTTACCGTTTTTGATTTCCAGCGGATTTTTCGTCAGGCGGGCTTCGCCTTCCTGCCAAATCCAGTGGGTATCGATGGCTGTCGGGTTCCCCGGCGCCGCCGCGCCAACGTGGGTAAACATCGCCAGCGAAATATCAAAGTGATTGTTCGAGTGGCAACCCCAGGTCAGACCCCAGTCGTCGCACAGCTGCGCCACGCGCACCGCTCCTGAAAGCGTCCAGAAGTGCGGGTCCGCCAGCGGAATGTCGACGGCGTTCAGCATTACCGCATGGCCCATTTCGCGCCAGTTGGTGGCGATCATATTGGTCGCGACCGGCAGGCCGGTGGCACGACGAAACTCAGCCATCACCTCGCGACCAGAAAAGCCCTGCTCAGCGCCGCACGGGTCTTCAGCGTAGGTCAGGACTTCCCTCAGCCCTTTGCACAGGCTAATCGCTTCATCCAGCAGCCATGCGCCGTTCGGGTCAACGGTGATGCGCGCCGCCGGGAAGCGTTTTTTCAGCGCCCGTGCCGTTTCAATCTCCTGTTCACCGGGCAGTACGCCGCCCTTCAGCTTGAAATCCTTAAAACCGTAGCGATCCTGCGCAGCCTCAGCGAGGCGGACCACCGCCTCGCTGGAGAGCGTTTCCTGGTGGCGCAGCTGATACCAGTCGTGGTCGCCCGGTGAGCGGGCCAGATAGGGGAGATCGGTTTTATTGCGATCGCCAACGTAGAACAGATAGCCCAGCACGGTGACCGCATCACGCTGTTTGCCCGGCCCCAGCAGTTCGCAGACCGGAACGTTAAGGGCTTTACCGAGTAAATCCAGCAGCGCCGCTTCCAGGGCGGCCACCGCATTGACGCGCAGCTCGAACGTCCATGCGCCCTTGCCAAAGGTATCAAAGTCCGCCGACTGGTTACCCTTATGCACTCGCTGAACCACCTTGTTCAGGCGGGCGACCTCCTGGCCCACCACCTGCGGAATGGCATCGACCAGCGTCTGGTAAATCACCTCTCCGCCAGGGGCCTCGCCCACGCCGGTATTCCCTGCGCTGTCTTTCAGCACGACGATATTCCGGGTAAACCAGGCGTTGTGCGCGCCGCCAATATTGAGCAGCATGCTGTCCTGACCGGCCACCGGTATGATCTTCATTTCGTTCACGGTTGGGCTCGATTGCGTTGTCATCAGCCGCGCTCCCCAACAGGTTTAAGTTCGACGCGTTTGATATCGCCTACCAGCACGAGGTAGCTCAGAACCGCCACCAGAGCATGCACGCCGACGTAGATCAGCGCGCCGTTGAAAGACCCCGTGGTGCCGACGATGTAGCCGATAGCGATTGGCGTGACAATCCCGGAAACGTTGCCGAACATATTGAACAGGCCGCCGCTCAGGCCGCTAATCTCTTTTGGCGCAGTATCCGCCATCACCGCCCAACCCAGCGCGCCAATGCCTTTGCCGAAGAAGGCCATCGCCATAAAGCCGATAATCATCCACTCGGCGCTGACGTAGTTACAGAACACCATGGTCATGGAGAGCAGCATGCCGAGCACGATCGGCGTTTTCCGCGCGATATTCAGCGACCCCGTACGGCGCATCAGCCAGTCGGAAATTACGCCGCCAAGCACGCCGCCGATGAAGCCGCAGATTGCCGGGACCGAGGCGACAAACCCCGCCTTCAGGATCGACATACCGCGCGCCTGCACCAGGTAAACCGGGAACCAGGTGATAAAGAAGTAGGTTAAGGCGTTGATACAGTACTGGCCGAGATAGATACCGATCATCATACGCGAGCCGACGAGCTGTTTGATCTGCGCCCATTTCTGGCTGAACGGGACTTTTGCTTTCTCGGATTTCTGATCCATATTGATCAGCGCCCCGCCCTCGGCAATGTACTCCAGCTCTT
Source organism: Enterobacter sp. ECC_219_Taxon_10 (assembly GCF_058354905.1). Taxonomy (NCBI): domain Bacteria; kingdom Pseudomonadati; phylum Pseudomonadota; class Gammaproteobacteria; order Enterobacterales; family Enterobacteriaceae; genus Enterobacter; species Enterobacter sp. ECC_219_Taxon_10. The sequence continues at coordinate 3,888,695 of NZ_CM178005.1, forward strand.
TTTTGTTCACGCCAGGATGCTGGTTGGGTTCGTGGATCACTTTCAGCCAGATAAAGCTGATGACGATCCCAAGCCCGCCCATGAAGAAGAAGACGTGCGACCAGCCCACCTCATGCGTCAACCAGCCCATAATGGGCGCAAAGATCACCGTCGCGAAATACTGGGCGGAGTTAAAAATTGCCACCGCCGTTCCCCTCTCCTGCGCCGGGAACCAGGCCGCGACAATGCGGCTGTTGCCCGGGAAGGAAGGTGCTTCCGCCAGGCCCACCAGGAAGCGCAGCGTAAAGAGCGCCACGATAATGCCGAAGCCGCTGAAGATATCGACGAAACCCTGCAAAAGGGTAAAAGCAGACCAGATAAAAATGGACCAGAAATAGACGCGTTTAGAGCCAAAGCGGTCCAGCAGCCAGCCGCCAGGAATTTGGCCGATGACGTAGGCCCATGAGAATGCAGAGAAAACGTAACCCATGCCCACCGGATCAAGGCCGATGTCTTTTGCCATTTCCGAGCCGGCAATCGACAGCGTGGCGCGGTCACCATAGTTAAAGGACGTGACGATAAACAGCATCACCACTATCCAGTAGCGGGCATTGGTGCGCTTTTCAGCGCTGCTCGCTGCGTGGCTTAATGTACTCATTGTTGCACTCCTGAAACATAGCTTTCGCCTGTTCATTCTGTACAGCACCGGTAGGGTAATCAGAATGAGATTAGTTTTGTCGTTTTAGTTCGGCATGAAGCCGTTTTATCGTGACCGGAAAAGTATATGAAGGAGTGACGCGTCCTCTCACCGTGCAAAAACACAGTATTAAAGGGCATGTGAGAGGTTGTTTATGGCATAAGCCCAGGTGAGTGGAAGGTGGTTCACGGAATTGGCGTTTGGTGTGGAGTGTATTGCCGGGTGGCGGCTACGCCTTACCCGGCTTACGAAACTATTTAAGGAGCGTTGCCCAGTGTTCAACCCACGGGTTCGACTCGCTTTCGGGTTCAGGATGCTCACCGGCATCGATCAGCAGCATCTCGCCGACGCGCTTAGCGCTCTGTTCCTGAAGAAGCGCATCGAACTGCTTACCGCCGCCGCAGAAGTTGGCGTAGGAGCTATCACCCAGGGCAATGATGCCGTAGTGAACGTCAGGCTGGTAGCCAAGCTGGTCTTTAATACCCTGGAAAAGCGGCACGATGCTGTCCGGCAGATCGCCCTGCCCGGTGGTGGAGGTCACCACCAGAATGTATTTATCTTTATACTTTTCCCAGTCCGCCAGCTCTGGATCTTCATAGACCGTGGCTTTATGGCCCCGGCTTGTCAAAATCGCCTCAGCCTCTTCCGCTACCAGCAGCGAGTTGCCGTACATCGTGCCGACAAAAATGCCTACTTCAGCCATGCTTTGCTCCCATGATTATTGCGCTTACCGTTCATCCTGAACGTTGCCTGATACAAACTCAACCCTTTCATTTTCGGGGAGTTGCCCCCGCCAGCCAAACTGTGACAGCGCCTGCATCCAGACGTCGTCCAGCCCCGCACGGATGATCAATGGTTCGCCGGTAAACGGGTGAGTCAGGCTAAGCTCGCTGGCGTGCAGCATTAAACGATTACAGCCAAAATGCTCTGCCGCGCTGCGGTTCTGGCGCAGATCGCCGTGCTTGCTATCGCCAATTATCGGGTGGCGCAGGTGCGCAAGGTGGCGACGAAGCTGGTGCTTGCGTCCGGTTTTGGGCAAAAGCTCAACCAGGCTGTAGCGTGTAGTGGGAAACTTGCTTGTTGCCACCGGCATTTCCGCGATCGCCATGCCGCGATAATCCGTCACTGCGGGCTGCGGACCTTTGTCATCCCGGGCAAATTTATCGGCGATTTTGTCCAGTTCCTCCACCAGCGGATAGTCGAGCGTGGCGGATTCGGTCAGCCAGCCACGGACGATCGCATGGTAGCGCTTCTGGATCTGATGCTGCTCGAACTGCTGTGCCAGCAGGCGGCCCGCCTCGCTGGAAAGCCCCATCAGCAGCACGCCGGAAGTGGGCCTGTCGAGACGATGGGCGGTAAAAACATGCTGACCAATCTGGTCGCGCACGGTCTGCATCACCACCACTTTCTCGTCGCGATCGAGCCAGCTGCGGTGCACCAGCCAGCCAGATGGTTTGTTCACCGCTACCAGCCACTCATCCTGATAGAGGATTTCCAGCGTCATGCCTCATCACCGGCAAACAGGGCGTCCAGTTTTTCCAGCTCAGCCAGCATGACAGCCCGAGCAGGGTGCGTAGCCTCAAGCGCCATTTCATAATAGGGAGAAACAGCAAACGCCTGCGGCAGCGGGTGGCCGCCTTCCAGCAGCGCGTGCATTCTCGGAATTAATACCCACTGGAGCCACTCGAACGGGGCCAGCGTATCCAGGCAGAATGGCTGGGTACTGGCGAACGCTTCCGGCTGCGGCGCAGTCTCCTGCCACAGCTGATGTTGGCGCAAAAGGGCTTCGATGGCGTGAAGTTGAAGACGTATTTTATTACTCTGTTCCATAATCTCTCAGGAATGATAATGACGTCCAGCAAGGCTGGATGGGACTGGAGTCCCCAGCTTCGCTGAACGTTTGTTCATTAAGTTTAGCGTCTTACCTGGATTGCCCCGGTGTAAGTCAGCTTGTTGACCCGGCAGGCAAAACTGTAGAGGGTAGTATACATGAGAGAGTGGATACGAATCGCCTCAAAGACATCTGACATATGTGCCTTCCCTTTATCAGATATCGTAATCACATCTTTATCTAACGTAGGATTGAGTTCCGCATATTTTTCATCACAGCTGAGCGAGTAATTTTTTATGATTTCACCTCCGCGCACGATCTCAACAGGCGAATAATCATAACCTTGCAAAAAATGCAGTACCCTTGGCCCAATAGAAAAGTTATCTTCAGTCGTGTTAAAGCCAACATTCAATCCATGTGGCACCATTACCTCTCCCGATCCCGTCATGAGTCTGTTTCGAGCAGGAGTATGGCCGCCATGACAGATCAACACTGCCTGTCTGGCGCTAGAAGAGGCACTTGAAATAATAACATTTTTATACTTGTAGACAGGCATAAAATGACCTTAAGGGAAGTTTGCCCCCTAAATTGACAGGAATGAGTTTTTAAGCTGATAGTATATAAGCTTTCAAAACCAATTTTATTACGCGGTTCGCCTGTCATTCCATGAATCCGTGAACATTATATTTCCATCACAAGTCTTCCAGGTGATCGTATCATATCTCAGACTAATAAATTCCATATGGTTAATATGTGAAGTGGCTGGGTCTTTGCAATTGTTCATCAAAGGATGAATAGATACGATTTTGACATTCTCAACAAAGATGTTGAAGTACTCTTCTTCCATCCCCGCATCGTTGATTCTGTACCACTTAAGCTCAGCAGATTTCAACGCCTGCCCTGTTGCAGCAGCCTTATAGAGATAAGCCGAGGAGCGGTCAAACTCTTTGCCAATCGTCATTGCATTATGAATTCGTGTTCCTGTAATTTTACCATCATTGCCACTCACAGGAATATCCAGACCATGAGAAAAACTTAATACTTCAATACTCCCCTCACGATTAACAACGTCGACTGACCCTTTTATATCCGCGCCGCCATCATCCTTCAGCCATAAATAAGCAGGAATTGCCATTTTCTTCTCCAGAATAGAATAATGCATGAAGTTTATAGATAAGACTTAAAATCAAAATCGATAATAAAGAGACAAAAATGGCAGCACAATAAAATTTAAGAATGGCGCGGTGATCTCAGAATAAATTTAATCATCGGAGGAGTGACTTTGTATGAAGATAATTAGCGGAGGTTATTTCTTCAGGTGATAAAAAAGGGAGCACTGTAAAAACAGTGCTCCCGGTTCGTTTCGCAGCATTCCAGCTACAATTCGTGCTCCCTGCTCTTCCGTGACAACTTTTCCTGATGCCCGAAGGCCTGGTCATCCTTATACCTTTCGCATCCTGCCCGCATCTTCCTGACACGCTTGTTTCATCCTGAAACGTCCTGGCCTTCCTGACCCACCGACCATCCTGTTCGGTTCTCGTTCTCCTTCCTGGAGGTGTCCCTTACGCGTCCTGCGTTATCCCTTTACTTCATCCTGAAGCCTTCCTGCAGCGCCATCCTGACGTGTCCTGAGTAAGAAACGCCATCATCCTGATGTTCGTTTCTCGTGTCGGCGTCCTGTCGACGGAGATAGAATCCGCTATTCCGCTTCGTCTTACAACCCACCCTTGCAGCACTGTAAGCCGTAAGAAATCCCTAAAAAAGATGCGATGAACAACTAATTCTTTGAAAAACAGAGTGATATTATTCTGAATTAAATAAGGCAATACTGAACGATCCAGCGATCTCTTACAAACCTTGTAAGAGATCTCTCACACGCGCCGTAGCATCATGGATTACAGAAGTGGCTCAAGCTGGGTAAGGAAATCCGCAAGAGAGGGGGCGAGAGTTTCGCGATTGCGGGTACCGATGGCCTCTTTAATCACTTCCCCGGACAGGTTGCAGACGGATATCACATCCAGTTCGCTGTCCAGCGTGGCAATAAAGAGCGTCGGAGAAAGCTTAAGGCGTTTTTGCGTGACCAGATGACCAATCAGGTTTTCCTGAACACGCTGCAGATCGTCTTCGCTCCAGGTCTGCAACAGCGTCAGCGTCAAATCACCAAAGCGCGCGGGCATATCCCCTGCAAACTGCGTGGCATAAAATGCATGAACCGCTGGTTGTACCACAAGGTCCATAGCCCGTTCAACCGCATTTACATTTTGCTCAGCGGTATTGGGCTTCGGTTGCCAGATAACGTTGTCATCCTGCGAAGAGATAATGCACGGCGACGGCACGCCATATAAATCAGCGCTTTGCGGCCATGTTCCGTGCTTTTCATGCCATGCATCGCAATAGCGGGTCGTGAAGGTAGTAAGGGCATTTGCGGTTTCGATGTCCACCGATTTCTCTCTTCTTGTAAGACAGGATAAACTCTGCCCATAAGTGTACCTGTAAAGTGGCTATGAAACATGTCTTACGAAAATCATCAGGCGTTAACCGGCTTAACGCTGGGTAAATCGACCGATTACCGCGATACCTACGATGCAGGCCTGCTGCAGGGTGTGCCGCGCAGCCTGAACCGCGATCCCCTTGGACTGCATGCGGACGCATTGCCGTTTGTCGGCGGCGATATCTGGACGCTGTACGAACTCTCGTGGCTTAACGCGCGCGGTCTGCCTCAGGTGGCGGTCGGCCACGTTGAGCTGGATTACGCCAGCCAGAACCTGGTGGAATCCAAAAGCTTTAAGCTCTATCTCAACAGCTTTAACCAGACCAAATTTAACAGCTGGGATGATGTTCAGCAGACGCTGGAACGCGATTTAACCGCCTGCGCACAGGGAAAGGTGAGCGTGTCACTGTACCGCCTGCACGAGCTGGAGGGGCAGCCGATTGCCCACTTCCACGGGACCTGCATCGACGAGCAGGACATCGAGGTGGAGAATTATGATTTCAGCGCAGATTACCTCGAAAACGCGGCGAGCGGAAAAGTGGTTGAAGAGACGCTGGTCAGCCATCTGCTAAAGTCTAACTGCCTGATTACCCACCAGCCGGACTGGGGTTCGGTGCAGATCCAGTACCGCGGGCCGAAAATTGACCGGGAAAAGCTGCTGCGCTATCTGGTGTCGTTCCGCAATCACAACGAATTCCACGAGCAGTGCGTGGAGCGCATTTTTAACGATATTCAGCGTTTCTGCCAGCCGGAAAAGCTGAGCGTCTACGCGCGCTATACCCGCCGTGGCGGGCTGGACATTAACCCGTGGCGCACCAACACCGATTTTGTGCCGGCAACGGGTCGGCTGGTACGTCAATAATATAAATATTTTCACAATATGCGGGCGGTATTCCGCCGAAGTGTTGTGAAACGTCACGCGCCAGGGCTATTGTAATCAAAGGGAATGACGATAATCGTCCCATAAGGAGCTCACTTGATTACACATATTAGCCCGCTTGGCTCAATGGATATGTTGTCGCAGCTGGAAGTGGACATGCTTAAACGCACGGCCAGCAGCGATCTTTATCAACTGTTTCGTAACTGTTCACTTGCCGTACTGAACTCCGGAAGCCTGACAGATAACAGTAAAGAACTGCTGTCCCGCTTCGAAAGCTTTGATATTAACGTGCTGCGCCGCGAGCGCGGCGTGAAGCTTGAAGTCATCAACCCGCCGGAAGAGGCCTTTGTCGACGGGCGTATCATTCGTTCCCTTCAGGCTAACCTGTTTGCGGTGCTGCGCGATATCCTGTTTGTTAACGGGCAGATCCACAATGCAGGCCGCTTCCAGCATCTCGACCTGGAAAGCTCGGTCCATATCACCAACCTGGTGTTCTCTATTCTGCGCAACGCCCGCGCCCTGCACGTTGGCGAAGCACCGAACATGGTCGTCTGCTGGGGCGGCCACTCGATTAACGAAACCGAATATCTCTATGCCCGCCGGGTCGGAACGCAGCTTGGCCTGCGCGAGCTGAATATCTGTACCGGCTGTGGTCCGGGTGCGATGGAAGCACCAATGAAAGGTGCAGCGGTGGGTCATGCGCAGCAGCGTTACAAAGAAGGACGGTTTATCGGCATGACTGAGCCGTCAATCATTGCCGCCGAGCCGCCGAACCCGCTGGTCAATGAGCTGATTATCATGCCGGATATCGAGAAGCGCCTTGAGGCGTTTGTCCGTATCGCTCACGGGATTATCATCTTCCCGGGCGGCGTGGGAACGGCGGAAGAGCTGCTCTATCTGCTGGGGATTCTGATGAACCCGGCCAACAAAGATCAGGTTCTGCCGCTGATCCTGACCGGGCCAAAAGAGAGCGCCGACTACTTCCGCGTGCTGGACGAGTTTATCGTGCATACGCTGGGCGAAGCCGCGCGTCGCCACTATCGCATCATCATTGATGACGCGGCGGAAGTGGCGCGTCAGATGAAAAAAGCGATGCCGCTGGTGAAAGAGAATCGTCGTGATACCGGTGATGCGTACAGCTTTAACTGGTCAATCCGTATTGCACCAGACCTTCAGATCCCGTTCGAGCCTACCCATGAAAATATGGCGAACCTGAAACTCTATCCGGACCAGCCGGTGGAAGTGCTGGCCGCCGACCTGCGTCGCGCCTTCTCCGGGATTGTGGCGGGGAACGTGAAGGAGATGGGCATCCGCGCGATTGAGCAGTATGGTCCGTACAAGATCCACGGCGACCCGGAGATGATGCGCCGTATGGATGACATGCTGCAGGGCTTTGTGGCTCAACACCGTATGAAGTTGCCGGGTTCAGCCTACATTCCGTGCTACGAAATCTGCACGTAACGCTCAGCGTCTTCTTCGTAAAGCCGGGGCACCCTGTAGCGGGTCCCGGCTTTTTTTATTACCGAATCAATTCATAGGTTTCACGTATAGATTTAACAAACTTACGGTGAACGCAAACGATTACCTCCATTTAACAACCGTAATTTATCAGCCTTAATCCAAATTACTTGCCAGAAAATCCTATAAAGACATTTCTTTACAGCGAAAGACACCTATCTAGCGGGCCGCTCTTTTAGCTTACATGTCGTTGGTGGTAGCCTTCGCGCGCGTAAATTCTCTTTGATGTTTTTTTAACAGATAAATGGTCTAAAGATGCCCACATCATAAGTGGATTATTGCATTTGGGATCGCGATCACTGATAGATTCATAACGAGAATGTATCTTTCCGCCCGCCAATAGTTACGGGCGAAAATTATTAAAAAACCGTCACTGAACGAATTTCATATTACCGTCAGGCACTTTTTCATCGGATTTGACTAAAAACCTGACAATTTGCTTCCTCCAGGAGATACAGATGGAAACCACTCAAACCAGCACCGTTGCTTCGATTGAATCCCGAAGTGGTTGGCGCAAAACGGATACCATGTGGATGCTTGGCCTTTACGGCACGGCAATCGGCGCTGGTGTACTGTTCCTTCCTATCAACGCAGGCGTCGGCGGTCTGATTCCGCTGATCATTATGGCCATCATCGCCTTCCCGATGACCTACTTCGCACACCGCGGTCTGACCCGCTTCGTGCTGTCCGGTAAAAACCCGGGCGAAGACATCACCGAAGTGGTTGAAGAACACTTTGGCGTTGGCGCAGGTAAACTGATTACCCTGCTCTACTTCTTCGCGATTTACCCAATCCTGCTGGTTTACAGCGTGGCAATCACCAACACCGTTGAAAGCTTCATGACGCACCAGCTGCACATGACGCCGCCACCGCGTGCCATTCTGTCTCTGATCCTGATCGTGGGCATGATGACCATCGTGCGCTTCGGCGAGCAGATGATTGTTAAGGCCATGAGCGTGCTGGTCTTCCCGTTTGTGGCTGCGCTGATGCTGCTGGCCTGCTACCTGATCCCACAGTGGAACGGTGCAGCGCTGGAAACCCTGTCCCTGAGCAGCGCGTCTGCGACCGGTAACGGCCTGCTGATGACCCTGTGGCTGGCGATCCCGGTAATGGTCTTCTCCTTCAACCACTCCCCAATCATCTCCTCTTTCGCCGTGGCGAAACGCGAAGAGTACGGTAATGGTGCAGAGAAGAAGTGCTCCAGCATTCTGGCCCGCGCTCACGTGATGATGGTGCTGACCGTGATGTTCTTCGTCTTCAGCTGCGTACTGAGCCTCTCCCCGGCGGACCTGGCGGCAGCGAAAGAGCAGAACATCTCTATTCTGTCTTACCTGGCGAACCACTTTAACGCACCGCTGATTGCGTGGATGGCACCGATCATCGCGATGATCGCCATCACCAAATCCTTCCTGGGCCACTACCTGGGCGCACGTGAAGGCTTCAACGGTATGGTGATTAAATCTCTGCGCGGTAAAGGCAAGAGCATTGAAATCAACAAGCTGAACAAAATCACTGCACTGTTCATGCTGCTCACCACCTGGGCGGTAGCAACGCTGAACCCAAGCATCCTGGGCATGATTGAAACCCTGGGTGGCCCGGTTATCGCGATGATTCTGTTCCTGATGCCGATGTACGCAATTCAGAAAGTGCCTGCCATGCGCAAGTACAGCGGCCAGGTCAGCAACGTGTTTGTGGTTATCATGGGCCTTATCGCTATCTCTGCGATCTTCTACTCCCTGTACACCATGTTCTGATGAACGCCCGCGCCGCCTTCGGGCGGCGCACTCCTCCCCCTCTGACTGAAAGCAATGGACGCATCATGATTAGCGTATTCGATATTTTCAAAATCGGTATTGGTCCTTCCAGCTCTCACACCGTCGGACCAATGAAAGCCGGTAAGCAGTTCACGGATGACTTGATTGCACGCGGCATTCTGCACGACATCACCCGCGTGGTTGTCGATGTGTACGGCTCGCTTTCCCTGACCGGGAAAGGCCACCATACCGATATCGCCATTATCATGGGCCTGGCGGGAAATCTGCCGGATACCGTTGATATTGACGCGATCCCTGGCTTCATCCAGGACGTGAACACCCACGGTCGTTTGCTGCTGGCAAACGGTGAGCATGAGGTTGAATTCCCGGTTGACCACTGCATGAATTTCCATGCGGACAACCTGTCGCTGCACGAAAACGGCATGCGCATTACCGCGCTGGCTGGCGACAAAGCGGTTTACAGCCAGACGTATTACTCCATCGGCGGTGGCTTTATCGTCGACGAAGACCACTTTGGTCAAACCAGTACCTCTTCTGTTGAGGTGCCGTATCCGTACAAAACCGCGGCGGACCTCCAGCGCCACTGCCAGGAGACGGGTCTTTCCCTCTCCGGTCTGATGATGAAAAACGAGCTGGCCCTTCACAGCAAAGAAGAGCTGGAACAGCACTTCGCTAGCGTCTGGGAAGTGATGCGCGGCGGCATTGAGCGCGGGATCACCACCGAAGGCGTGCTGCCGGGCAAGCTTCGCGTACCGCGTCGTGCGGCGGCGCTGCGCCGTATGCTGGTGAGCACCGACAAAACGACAACGGACCCGATGGCCGTCGTCGACTGGATCAACATGTTCGCGCTGGCAGTGAACGAAGAGAACGCCGCAGGGGGCCGCGTGGTCACTGCGCCAACCAACGGTGCCTGCGGTATCGTTCCGGCCGTGCTGGCGTACTACGACAAGTTTATCCGTGAAGTGAACGCCAACTCCCTGGCGCGCTACCTGCTGGTCGCCAGCGCGATTGGTTCGCTGTATAAAATGAACGCCTCCATTTCCGGTGCGGAAGTAGGCTGTCAGGGTGAAGTCGGCGTGGCGTGCTCCATGGCGGCGGCAGGTCTGGCGGAGCTGTTGGGCGCAAGCCCGGCGCAGGTGTGCATCGCTGCGGAAATCGGCATGGAACATAACCTTGGGCTGACCTGTGACCCGGTTGCCGGACAGGTACAGGTTCCGTGCATCGAGCGAAACGCGATCGCCTCCGTCAAGGCGGTGAACGCGGCGCGTATGGCGCTGCGCCGCACCAGCGAACCGCGCGTATGTCTCGATAAAGTTATCGAAACCATGTACGAAACCGGTAAAGATATGAACGCCAAATACCGCGAAACCTCTCGCGGCGGCCTGGCGATGAAGATCGTGACCTGCGATTAAGCCTCTCCGGAAGCCTCGTTTTGCGAGGCTTCTTCCTGTTTTTCCTCACGCTATTCGTTTCATCCTGCCGACAGTGATACCCTTTACCCATTAGATTTAAGGGAGAATATCTGTGGCTGTTCATTTGCTTATCGTCGACGCGCTCAATCTGATTCGCCGGATCCATGCGGTACAAGGCACGCCCTGCAAGGACACCTGCCTGCACGCGCTGGAGCAGCTCATTCGCCACAGCGAACCGACGCATGTCGTGGCCGTGTTTGATGACGAAGCGCGCAACAGCGGCTGGCGACATCAGCGCCTGCCCGACTACAAGGCCGGACGCGCGCCAATGCCGGACGATCTGCATGCCGAAATGCCCGCCTTGCGTGCCGCCTTTGAGCAGCGCGGCGTCCCCTGCTGGGGCGCACACGGCAATGAAGCTGACGATCTGGCCGCGACGCTTGCGGTAAAGGTGGCCAGCGCAGGACACCAGGCGACGATCGTTTCAACCGACAAAGGCTACTGCCAGCTCCTTTCACCCACGATCCGCATTCGCGATTATTTCCAGAAACGCTGGCTCGATGCCCCCTTCATTGCCAGCGAGTTTGGCGTTTCGCCAGAGCAATTGCCTGACTACTGGGGGCTGGCGGGGATAAGCAGCTCAAAGGTGCCGGGGGTTGCAGGCATAGGGCCGAAGAGCGCCGCCCAGCTGCTGACGGACTTTCAGAGCCTGGAAGGAATTTACTCTCGTCTGGATGACGTGCCGGAAAAATGGCGCAAGAAGCTGGAAGCGCATAAAGAGATGGCGTTTATCTGCCGGGATGTAGCGACGTTACGAACGGATTTACAGCTGGACGGGAATTTGCAGCAGTTAAGGTTAGAGCGGTAATAGCCGGCCCCCCTCACCCCGGCCCTCTCCCCAAAGGGGCGAGGGTGAAAAGACAGCACCGAGCAATCCCCTCTCCCCTCCGGGGTGTACGGTCCGGGGACATAGTGAACACTTGTTCGGGGACATGGTAGACACTTACAACTGAGGCATAAGAACCCGTTTATGGAGTCGCTTATGCCCTGGGATGCGAGAGATACCATGTCATTACGTACCGGGTTTGTTTTGTTCGCCTCGCAGAACGGGGCGAACATCCGTTCCCTCTGCCGTCGCTTTGGCATTTCACCTGCCACCGGCTACAAGTGGCTTCGCCGCTGGGCTCTGGAAGGTGCCGCCGGCCTTCAGGACCGCCCGCGCATACCGCACCATTCCCCGAACCGCCTCTGGCAGATGGATTTTAAAGGCCACTTTCTCTTTGGCGGTGGCCGCTGCCATCCGCTCACCGTGGGGCGACACCACCGGCACCTGGACGGCGCTGGATATGGCGGTACCGGGCTCGCGGTATCAGCCGTCAGCGCGGCAGTTCAGCGGCAACACAACGCCCCCGGAATATGACGAGGGCGTGATAGTCAGGAAAGTGGATGTCAGCGGAAAGCTGAGCATGAAAGGGGTAAGTCTGAGCGCAGGCAAGGCGTTCAGGGGAGAACGGGTCGGGCTGAAGGAGACGCAGGAGGACGGCTGCTATGAAGTGTGGTGGTACAGCACGAAAGTGGGGGTGATCGACCTGAAGAAAAAGTCGATCACCATGGGTAAAGGATGTTAAAAAGTGTTCACCATGTCCCCGACCACCTGTCTACCATGTCCCCGGACTGTACACCCAAAGGGGCGAGGGTGAAAAGACAGCACCGAGCAATCCCCTCTCCCCTCCGGGGAGAGGGTTAGGGTGAGGGGAAACATTGAATTATCGCTCGTCGCGACGTCCGCCTACAGCCGCCCACCAGCGACGAATGTGCACCGTCACCTCTTCACGGTCGTGGTACAACTGACGCGCCTGGATCTCCACGTTAATACCGTGCTCATCCAGCTGTGCCTGAATATAGGCCAGGTTCTGGGATACCTCCTCGTAGCGCTTTTTCATCGGCAGCTTGAGGTTGAAAATGGTCTCACGGCACCAGCCGTTCACCAGCCAGGAGGCCATCAGCGCGGCAACTTTCGCCGGCTTCTCCACCATGTCGCACACCATCCAGGAGATGTTGTTGCGGGTTGGGCGATAGCGGAAACCGTCCTCACGCAGCCAGGTCACCTGCCCGGTATCCATCAGGCTTTGCGCCATCGGGCCGTTATCCACAGACGACACCCACATGTTGCGTTTCACCAGCTGATAGGTCCAGCCGCCCGGGCACGCGCCAAGGTCGACGGCATACATGCCGTTTGCCAGACGCTCGTCCCACTCATCTGCCGGGATAAAGACGTGAAACGCCTCTTCCAGCTTCAGGGTTGAACGGCTCGGCGCATCTGCCGGGAACTTCAGACGCGGGATGCCCATAAAGAATGGCGAATTGTTATTGGTGTACGAATAGCCCGCATAGCAGCAGCCCGGTGCGATAAAGAAGATATGCACAACCGGACGCTTCGGCGTTTCGTAGTTCGTCAGTATGCCCGCGTCACGCAGCGCAGCGCGCAGCGGCACGGTGAACTTACGGCAAAACTTCATCAGCTCTTTGCTTTCGTTGGTATCGGCAACCTCAACGCGCAGGTCGCCGCCCTTCTCCACCACGCCCTGCAGCATGCCCACAATCGGCGTGATGCGATCTTCTGGCGGAAGGTCTTTCAGCAGCTCACCCGCGACGAACATCTGGCGGGCGAAGATCAGCGAGCTGAACGGCAGCTCGCGCGCCAGCTTGTCGGCGTCTTCAGGCTGATAACATTCGAATACCACATAACCCGCATTCTCTTTGACGCGGGCAAAACCGAAGACTTCACGCTTCGCCGCTTTATCGGTAATTTCCGCGGCGCACTCTTTCTCAAACCCCGGGCGACAATATAAAACAACCTTATTCATGAACAACGCCCTTGCGTTTCAGACGGATAGCTCCGATAAACATTAATACCCATCCCGCCAGGAAGCTGACGCCGCCGACAGGTGTAACAAACGCCCAGAGGCGCAAATGCGAGAGTGCCAGACAGTAAAGGCTGCCGCTGAACAGCACGGTACCCAGCGCCATAAATACGCTACTCCAGTAAAACCAGATGCTGATCCGGCGCTGCATCGCCACCGCCAGCCCAAAAATAGCCAGCGTATGGAACGCCTGGTATTCAAGGCCGGTCTGGATCCAGCCCATCTCGACGGCGCCCAAAGACTTGCTCAATACGTGCGCGCCAAAGGCGCCCAGTGCAACAAAAATAAAGCCACTCACCGCGGCAAAAATCAGCATGAATCGGCTGGTCATGTTTAAGTCCTGAATTGATGCGTGCCCGGCACACAAACGTTATTGTTCATACCTGAAGCGGAATTTTTCTTGCTCGCTTGCCGCTTTCGCCAGTATCCACTGCCGGAAGGCGGCTATTTTACCCAGTTCTGCCTGACTGTCATGACAAACCAGATAAAACGCATTCTTGCTGACCAGTACATCATTAAAAGGGCAAACCAGACGGCCTGCCTCAATTTCGGACTGCGCCATGACGTTATTCGCCAACGCCACGCCCTGTCCGTGAATGGCAGCCTGTAGCACCATCGCACTGTGGCTAAAAATGGGGCCCTGCTGCACGTTTATATGACTAAGACCTAATTGACGGGTATAAGTTTGCCAGTCGCGGCGAGAGGCATCATGTAAAAGCGTATGCTGCGCAAGGTCAGCGGGTGTTTTCAGCGCTTTATCGCCCGTTAAAAGCAGAGGCGAACAGACCGGCAGCAGATATTCTGCGTATAATTTCTCAACACGCAAGCCCGGCCAGTTACCGCGACCATAAAAAATGGCGACATCCACATCATCGGCCAGCTTGTCTTCCTGACGATCCACCGCCTGGATTCGAACGTCGATCCCCGGATAAGCTGAGTTAAAGCTTGAGAGCCTTGGCACCAGCCACTGAATGGCAAAACTGGGCAATAAACTAACAGTCAGGGCACCTTTTGCACTGCGGGCCTGCAGCTTACGCGTGGCTTCCGTTAGCTGGGAAAAAATCTCTTTTATATCCTGAAAATAGCTCTGCCCCTCTTCAGTCAACAGCAATGAACGATTGCGTCGGCGGAACAGCTTAAGGCCCAGGAAATCCTCCAGAGACTTGATTTGGTGACTTACTGCGGCCTGTGTCACAAAAAGCTCATCTGCCGCACGGGTGAAGCTCAGGTGACGTGCTGCTGCATCAAAAACCCGTAATGCGTTAAGGGGTGGCAATCGCTTTGACATGGTTATCTGGCTTAGATGTTAACGGAATTTAACAAACAGGAAACAACGTTTAACCTATTAGTTTTTTTTATCTGAGCCATTATAATTTGTCCGTTGAGGAACTACCAGCAAATACCTATAGTGGCGGCACTTCCTGAGCCGGAACGAAGAGCTTTTTTCGGAATGCGTGTTCTGAAGGGCTTTTGGCTTACGGTTGTGATGTTGTGTTGTTGTGTTTGCAATTGGTCTGCGATTCAGACCACGGTAGCAACGCTACCAATTTTTCACTTCCTGTACATTTACCCTGTCTGTCCATAGTGATTAATGTAGCACCGCCAATTTGCGGTGCTTTTTTTTCGCCTGCGATCGGTGGTTAGTGCTCGATCTCTTTCATCTCTTTCACGTCCGTGCGGTTGATCTGCTGCTTGTTCCCGTTAGCATCTTTATACGAAATCATCCCGGTATCGTTATCAGTAGTCGGTTTCCCTTCCGAAACGATAGAACGACCATCGTTGGTGTGCATCACGTAATTGTTACCGGAACAGGCGCTCAGGGCAAAAGTAAACGCACAGGCAGAAATGATTGCAGCTGTCTTATTCATGATTATTCTCCTTTAGCAATTAATGCTATTCAAACCTCGATTTATAACAGGCTAAAACATCCGCCTAACACTATTTAGCATAACCTGCTTTTTTGAGGTCGTAAGGATAAGCAGACAATTCTGATAGATATCAACCTCCTTGCTCTGCCGCTGAAATTGCGCGACGATCTCTCTATCGACACGAGGAATTCCATGAACGCTTTCAGTCCTGCGCAGTTTCGCGCACAGTTTTCGGCGCTGGCCGATGCCGGTATTTACCTTGATAGCGCCGCCACGGCCCTGAAGCCTCAGGCGGTGATCGAGGCCACGCAGCAGTTCTACAGCCTGAGCGCCGGGAACGTGCATCGCAGCCAGTTTACCGAAGCGCAGCGACTGACCGCGCGCTACGAAGCCGCACGGGACCAGGTCGCTCGCCTGCTCAATGCCGAAAGCGGGAAAAATATCGTCTGGACGCGCGGCACGACCGAAGCCATCAATATGGTGGCCCAGTGTTATGCCCGCCCGCTGCTTCAGCCGGGCGATGAGATCATCGTCAGCGAGGCGGAACACCACGCTAACCTGGTGCCGTGGCTGATGGTGGCGGAGCAAACGGGGGCGCGCGTTGTAAAGCTCCCGTTAGGTGCAGACTTGCTGCCAGAGGTGGCCCGTCTCCCCGAGCTGATTACCCCCCGCAGCCGTATCCTGGCGCTGGGGCAGATGTCCAACGTTACCGGTGGCTGTCCGGATCTGGCTCGCGCCATTGAGATTGCCCATGCCAGCGGCGTGGTGGTGATGGTCGACGGCGCTCAGGGCGTGGTCCATTTCCCTGCTGATGTGCAGGCGCTGGATATCGACTTCTATGCCTTCTCAGGACATAAGCTCTACGGGCCAACCGGGATTGGCGCGCTGTACGGTAAGCCGGAACTGCTGGCAAAAATGACGCCGTGGCTCGGTGGCGGCAAAATGATTACCGAAGTGTCGTTCGATGGCTTCAAAACGCAGGATGTCCCCTATCGTCTGGAAGCCGGTACGCCGAACGTGGCGGGCGTCATTGGCTTAAGCGCGGCGCTGGAGTGGCTGGCTGAAACAGACATTGTACAGGCTGAAAGCTGGAGCCGGGGCCTTGCCACTCTTGCCGAAGAAGAGTTGAAAAAACGCCCGGGTTTCCGCTCGTTCCGCGTTCAGGACTCCAGCCTGCTCGCCTTTGATTTTGCTGGCGTGCATCATAGCGACATGGTGACGCTGCTGGCCGGGTACGGCATTGCCCTGCGCGCCGGACAACACTGCGCCCAGCCGCTGCTGGCGGCGCTCGGCGTTAACGGTACGCTGCGCGCCTCGTTTGCGCCATATAACACTCAAAGCGATGTCGACGCGCTGGTTGCCGCCGTTGACCGCGCCCTTGAAATACTGGTGGATTAATGACTAGCGCTGCTTTAGCCGGACATCCGTTTGGCACGGTCATCACAGAAGAGACCTTAAAACAGACCTTCGCCCCGCTCCAGCAGTGGGAAGATAAATATCGACAGCTGATCCTGCTGGGTAAACAGCTCCCTGCCCTTTCAGACGATCTCAAAGCGCAGGCGAAAGAGATCGCAGGCTGTGAAAACCGCGTCTGGCTGGGCGTGAGCGTCTCCGGTGAGAAGCTGCATTTCTTTGGCGACAGCGAAGGACGCATCGTACGCGGGCTGCTGGCGGTGTTGTTAACCGCCATAGAGGGGAAAAGCGCGGCGGAATTGTTAACGCATTCACCGCTGGCGCTGTTCGACGAGCTGGGGCTGCGCGCGCAGCTGAGCGCCTCGCGCGGTCAGGGTCTAATCGCGCTCAGCGATGCAGTGCTGGACGCAGCCCGTCAGGCTCAGGCCTGACGTTCCGCCTTCGCCATCATCTTCTTCAGTGCGTGAGAGACCGCCACAAAGCCAAAGGAGGCGGTTACCATGGTGGCCGCCCCAAAGCCTGAAGCGCAGTCCATGCGTTTTGGCCCTTCCGCCGTGCTTTTCATTGCACAGACTGAACCATCCGCCTGCGGGTAGACCAGCGCTTCGGTGGAGAATACGCAGTCGACGCCCAGCTTGCCCTTGCTGTTCTTCACCACGTTGAAGTCGCTCTTCAGGCGTTCACGCAGCTTGGCTGCCAGCGGATCCTGAATAGTTTTCGCCAGATCGGCCACCTGAATCTGCGTGGGATCGATTTGCCCACCCGCGCCGCCCGTCGTGACCAGCGGCACCTTGTAACGACGGCAGTAAGCGATCAGCGCCGCTTTTGGCCGCACGCTGTCGATAGCGTCAATCACGTAGCTGTAGCCTTTGCTCATATACTCCGCGACGTTATCTGCCGTCACAAAGTCGTCAATCACCGTCACGCGGCACTCCGGGTTGATCAAACGGATGCGCTCCGCCATCACCTCGGACTTCGCCAGGCCGACGTTATCGCGCAGGGCGTGGATTTGGCGGTTAGTGTTGGTCACACAAACGTCATCCATATCAATCAGCGTGATCGCGCCAATCCCGGTTCTCGCCAGCGCTTCCACCGCCCAGGAACCGACACCGCCAATGCCCACAACGCAGACGTGCGCATCCGCAAACAGCTGCAGGGCTTTTTCACCATAGAGACGTGCCGTGCCGCCAAAACGCTGGCGCCAGGCATCGCTGATTACCACAGACATAAAACCTCAGATGTAAAAAGGGTGAGGTTATCCTCACCCTGAACAATAATCCGTATTGCGCTCAGAATACCACAATCAGCCGCTGAATACGTTTCCGGTGCCCGGCGCCGCCTTCAGCACCCATACGCGCCCGTAGTGGTTATACCAGCCCGCGCGATGGCCTGCGTCTGGGCCAATCCCCTGATAGATATCAAAGTGCTGGCCCTTAATCGCTCCGCCCACATCCAGGGCTACCATCAGACGCAGCTCATACTTGCCGTTGAACTTGCCGTTGTTGTCGAGCAGAGGGACTTCCGCCAGCAGCGTGGTACCCGCAGGAATGATAGAACGATCCGATGCCACCGAGGCACGGCCAATCAGCGGTACCGCGCTGGCGCCTTTCACCGGGGCAAAGTTTTGCGGTTTAAAGAAGACGAACGACGGGTTCTGCTCAAGAAGCTCACGCACCTCGGCTTCACTGTGCTTTTCGCCCCACTCGCGGATCGCCTGCATCGACATATCTTCTTTCTTCACTTCGCCGCGGTCGATGAGGACCTTACCGATGCTGCGGTAGGCATGGCCGTTTTTCCCGGCATAGCTGAAGAAGTTGAGCGGCGAACCGTCGCCAAAATCAATGTAGCCGCTGCCCTGCACGTCCATGATGAAGTTATCCATCAGGGAGTTGCTGTAGGCCAGGACGTAGTTTTCACTCAGCGCACCGGCGTAGATTTCGGCGCGGGACGGCAGACGGCCGCGTTTTGGCGGCATACGGTAGATAGGGTACTGGAACTCGCCCTGGCGCGTGTGTCGCGCCTGAATCACGGGCGTGTAATAGCCGGTGAACTGGACGTTGCCGTAGTTATCCGCCCCTTCCATCTGCCAGGCATCAATACCAAACTGGCGCATGTTGCGCGTATCGCCGCCCGCCTTCAGCCAGTCCTGTACCGCGCTATAAACATTGTTCTGTGAGCTATACAGACGCGGCGACGCGTTGCGGATCTGGTAGACCTGCTCGGAGAAATCACCGGCGTTGATCGGCGCGCCAACAGCATCAGGCTGATTAACTAAAGAGAAAGGCTGGGATAACTTCCCGTCTTTATACTGCTGACCGCGATCGGTCGGTTTGGAAGAACAGGCCGCAAGAATCACCACCATTGCGCCCGCCATTAGATACTTCGCCCAACGTCCTTTCATTATATCTCGTCTTTAAGTTGCCCATTTCCGCGTGATGAAGATAACAAACCGACAAAGCGAATGAAATGCGATCGCATGCCCTTTGGCAAATTCTGAGCAAAAAATAGTCCAAATGACGCAATGCCGTTCAATTTACATACAAAGTTAATGATTTATGTGAAAAAGGGGTTGCATCACAAACCTATCCGAGTATAGTGCGCTTCCACGGACGCGGGGTGGAGCAGCCTGGTAGCTCGTCGGGCTCATAACCCGAAGGTCGTCGGTTCAAATCCGGCCCCCGCAACCAATTAAAATTTGATGAAGTATAAGCAGTACGGTGACGCGGGGTGGAGCAGCCTGGTAGCTCGTCGGGCTCATAACCCGAAGGTCGTCGGTTCAAATCCGGCCCCCGCAACCAATCAAATTTTAGAAAAGATAAGAAGTACGGTGCCGCGGGGTGGAGCAGCCTGGTAGCTCGTCGGGCTCATAACCCGAAGGTCGTCGGTTCAAATCCGGCCCCCGCAACCAACACTTCTAAAAACAATAAACACCCTTAAGGGTGTTTTTTTGTATCTGCCGTTTGTGAATTTGCCGGGCATTTCACCCGGCTAAAAACCTACCCGCGCCGCGCCAGCGTCGCCCCGTCTGAGAAATACGCCCGTATCCCCGCCAGAATCGACTCCGCCACCTCCTGCTGGAACTTTGCCGTCTTGAGCTTACGCTCTTCTTCAACGTTACTGATAAACGCGGTTTCCACCAGAATGGACGGGATATCCGGTGCCTTCAGCACCGCGAACCCGGCCTGCTCAACGCTGTTTTTGTGCAGCTTATTGATGTTCCCCAGCTTGCCCAGCACCGCTTTACCAAACTTCAGGCTGTCGTTAATGGTCAGGGACTGCACCATGTCGAACATGGTGTGGTCGACGTAGCGGTCGCCGCTTTTGCTCACGCCACCGATCAGGTCCGAGGCGTTCTGGGTATCCGCAAGATATCTTGCTGCGGTACTGGTCGCGCCTTTGGTTGAGAGCGCAAACACCGACGAGCCGCTCGGCTGGCGGCTGGTAAAGGCGTCCGCATGGATCGACACGAACAAATCGGCCCGCTGCTTCTGCGCTTTCGCCACCCTAACCTTCAGCGGAATAAAGACATCCTCATTGCGCGTCATGTAGGCGCGCATATTGCCCTCTTTATCAATTAACGCCTTCAGCCGACGGGCAATTTGCAGCACCACGTCTTTTTCACGCGTATGGTATTTCCCCACCGCACCGGAGTCTTCGCCGCCGTGGCCGGGATCGAGCATGATTACAATCGGACGATCGCGCCCTGCTTTCCCCGGCTGCGGGCCGCTTTGGGCAGGGGGCACCTGACGCTGAAGATCGCCTTTGTTGTAGTCCTCCAGCAGGGCGAGAAGCGGATCCTGAATATCCGTCGCATTCGCCGGGTAGAGATCCATCACCAGGCGCTCTTTAAACGTCGCAACGGGCGCCAGGGCAAACAGCTGCGGCTTAACGTTCTGCTTCAGTTCAAACACCATGCGCACGGTTTGCGGATCAAACTGCCCGACGCGCGCCGATTTAATAAACGGATCGTCACCGCGGATCTGCGCCGCCATGCCTTTCAGCACGGAGTTGAGGTTAACGCCTTCGAGATCCACCACCACACGTTCCGGGTTGCTGAGGGCAAATTGCTTATATTTCAGCACGCGATTGGATTCAACCGTCACACGAGTATAGGTCGACGACGGCCAGACGCGCACCGCAACCACCTGACTCGTGGCGGCAAGACCGACCTGGCTGACGCTAAGCAACCACATTGCCCCGGCCCCTTTTAACAAACGGCGGCGGCTTATTGCTGAATTGGATCCCGACATGCTTCTCCCGAGCAAGAAAACAAACTGATATACAAAAGTGCAGATTGACCGAAAACTTTAACGAATGACGCATAAACTGTCATCTATAAAAGGGTAAACAATCATACGCTAACGCACGGATTACTTATTAATTTCTGTAGGTCGCAGAAAATTTGCACTTGCACCCGCGACCACAATCGAATAAAAATACAGAAATTACGAATAAACATTCATTAAGGGTTGTGCCATGGTGAAGGAACGTAGAACCGAACTGGTCCAGGGATTCCGCCATTCTGTTCCCTATATCAACGCCCATCGGGGAAAAACGTTTGTCATCATGCTTGGCGGCGAAGCCATTGAGCATGAAAATTTTTCCAGCATCGTCAATGACATCGGCCTGCTGCACAGCCTCGGGATCCGCCTGGTGGTGGTCTATGGCGCTCGCCCGCAGATCGATGCCAACCTGGCTGCTCACCACCACGAGCCGATTTACCACAAACACACCCGCGTCACGGATGCTAAAACCCTTGAGCTGGTGAAACAGGCGGCGGGACTGCTGCAGCTTGATATCACTGCTCGCCTGTCGATGAGCCTGAACAACACGCCGCTACAGGGCGCGCATATTAACGTCGTGAGCGGCAACTTCATCATCGCTCAGCCGCTCGGCGTGGACGATGGCGTGGATTACTGCCACAGCGGCCGCATTCGTCGTATTGATGAAGAGGCCATTCACCGTCAGCTGGACAGCGGTGCCATCGTGCTGATGGGGCCGGTGGCCGTTTCCGTAACTGGCGAAAGCTTTAACCTGACGTCTGAAGAGATTGCCACCCAGCTGGCGATCAAGCTGAAGGCGGAAAAAATGATTGGGTTTTGCTCTTCCCAGGGCGTCGTAAACGATGAAGGGGTGATTGTGCCGGAACTCTTCCCTAACGAAGCCCAGGCCCGCGTGGAAGCGCTGGAAGCCGAAGGGGATTACTACTCCGGCACCGTCCGCTTCCTGCGTGGCGCCGTGAAGGCCTGCCGCAGCGGCGTGCGCCGTAGCCACCTGATCAGCTATCAGGAAGACGGCGCCCTGCTGCAGGAGCTGTTCTCCCGCGACGGTATTGGCACCCAGATTGTGATGGAGAGTGCGGAGCAAATTCGCCGCGCCACCATCAACGATATCGGCGGCATTCTGGAGCTGATCCGCCCGCTGGAACAGCAGGGTATCCTGGTTCGTCGCTCCCGCGAGCAGCTGGAGATGGAGATCGACAAATTCACTATTATCCAGCGCGATAACCTGACCATCGCCTGCGCCGCGCTCTACCCGTTCCCGGAAGAGAAGATCGGAGAAATGGCCTGCGTGGCGGTGCACCCGGATTACCGCAGCTCTTCACGCGGTGAAATGCTGCTTGAGCGCGTGGCGGCACAGGCGCGTCAGATGGGGCTGAGCAAGCTGTTCGTCCTGACGACGCGCAGCATTCACTGGTTCCAGGAGCGCGGGTTCACGCCGGTGGATATTGATTCCCTGCCGGAAACGAAGAAAGAGATGTACAACTATCAGCGCCGTTCAAAAGTGCTGATGGCTGACCTGGGATGATACGACGCCCTCACCGTCCGGCGAGGGCTTTCGTTCAGAGGGACTCAAATATCGCGCTCAGCCCGCTTCGGCGTTCCGTTCGGGTGGCGATCGCCTGCACCAGCACCCGTTCATCGGTATACAGCGACAGACGCTGACGCGCGCGCGTAATGGCGGTGTAGATCAGCTCGCGGGTAACGACGGGGGAAAGCTGTGTGGGCAGGATCAGCGCCGCATGGTTAAACTCGGAGCCCTGGGATTTATGCACCGTCATCGCCCAGGCGGTCTCATGCTCGGGCAAGCGGCTCGGCTGGAAGGACTTCACGCTACCGTCCGGCATCTGGAACCAGACGCGGAGCCCCTGTCCGCGATCGAGCGCAATCCCGATATCCCCGTTAAACAACCCCAGCGCGCTGTCGTTGCGGGAGATCATCACCGGCCGGCCTTCATACCAGCGCGAGTGCGGGGTACGGCTGATTTTACGCTTTTGCGCCAGCAACTGTTCCAGCCTGTCGTTCAGGCCGCTGACGCCAAAAGGCCCTTCTCTGAGCGCGCAGAGCAGCTGGTATTCGCCAAACGCAGCAATAACCTGCTCCGGCGCGCTTTGCTGCTGTACGCCCGTCAGGAAACGTTGGTACCCCAGAAGAGCGTCATCCAGCATCGCCTGATACTCTTCCCCGGTTTGCAGCGATTTTTTCTCAATATCGGTGAAGGTGCCGTCAAATACCGCACAGGTCGTGTGCCGGTCGCCCCGGTTCACCGCCGCTGCAAGCTGGCCAATGCCGGAGTCGCTGCCAAAACGGTAGCTTTTTTGCAGCAGGCACAGGCTGTCGCGCAGCGCTCCCGCAAGTGCATGGTTTTCAGCCGCGAGCGAGCATCCGGTCAGGCGCACTAGCTCCTCAGCACGTTCTGCGGTGTACCCGAGGCTGGCATAGGTGCAGATATCGCCCAGCACGGCCCCAGCCTCCACGGAGGCAAGCTGATCGCGGTCTCCGAGGAAAATGACGCGCGCGTGCGGCGGCAAAGCGTCAATCAACCGCGACATCATCGTCAGGTCAATCATCGATGCTTCATCCACCACCAGCACGTCCAGGTGCAGTGGGTTACCGGCATGGTAGCGCAGACGCTGGCTACCCGGCTGCGCGCCAAGCAAGCGGTGCAGCGTGCTGGCTTCGTTAGGGAAAAGCGCAAGCTGATCTCCGGTAAGCGGCAGTTTTTGCAGCGCCCCGCCTAACGACTCCGTCAGACGTGCAGCCGCTTTACCGGTGGGTGCCGCCAGGCGAATACGACACTTTTTCTCACCCGATAACTGAATCAGCGCGGCAAGCAGCTTTGCCACGGTGGTCGTCTTCCCGGTGCCCGGGCCGCCCGAAATCACTGAGATCCGCCGCGTTAACGCCACCGCTGCCGCCACTTTCTGCCAGTCTGTCTCGTCGTCAGAGGTAAACAGCGTATCCAGCGTTTGCCGGAGCTGCGCTTCATCACAGGGAAGCGGGGCGTTGGTTTCGCTGAAAAAGCGCGCTACCGTCAGTTCGTTACGCCACAGCCGGTTCAGATACAAACGCTCGCCGACAAGGATCATTGGCGTCCCGGTATCGGCTCCGCTCACGGCAGGTGAGCCGAGTAATATCGCCTGCCAGTCCACCGCCTTACCCAGCAGCGTGAAACACGCCTGTAACGCCGGGGGCATTTTTTCATCCACCACCAGACGCGACAGTGGAAGACACACATGTCCCTCCCCCGCATCTTTACTCAGGATCGCGGCGGCGAGCATAACGGCAGGCTCCTCGCCCGCCACCATCATGGCAAACTGCACGTCCAGGTGGCGAAGTGTTCGTTGTTCAACTGCTTCCAGCAGTAGCGCCTGCATCGTCATGCCACCTCCTCCGTGCTTGCAGCAAACAGGTTATCCATCTTTTCAATCAACTCCGCAGCCGGACGGGTGCTGAAGATACCCGAACGCGGGTCGTTCGCATCCACGCCGCGCAGGAACAGGTAAATGACGCCGCCGAAATGGTCTTCGTAACGATAATCGGCCATGCGATGGCGCAGGTAGCGGTGCAGCGCGAGGGTGTATAGCTGGTACTGCAGATCGTAGCGATGCATTTGCATCGCTGAGGCCATCGCCTGCTGGGTATAGGCTTCGCTGTTTTCACCCAGCCAGTTCGATTTGTAATCCAGCAGGTAGTAGCGCCCTTCGTGGCGGAAAACCAGGTCGATAAAGCCTTTCAGCATCCCCTGCACCTGGCGGAA
This sequence comes from Enterobacter sp. ECC_219_Taxon_10, assembly GCF_058354905.1. Taxonomy (NCBI): domain Bacteria; kingdom Pseudomonadati; phylum Pseudomonadota; class Gammaproteobacteria; order Enterobacterales; family Enterobacteriaceae; genus Enterobacter; species Enterobacter sp. ECC_219_Taxon_10. The sequence goes on from NZ_CM178005.1 coordinate 3,913,523, forward strand.
GTTGAGAGGCGGGCACCCGGCGGATAACGGATCGTGCTCGCGGATCAATGCATCAAGCGCCTCGGCCCTGAGCGGGCTGGCGATGGGGAGATAAAACTCCATCTCTACCTGCTTATCTTTGGCGGTCAGCTGGCTCAGCGAGATCCCCTGCGCCGTGAGCGGCGCGTGCAGAATAGCGCGGATCCATTCAGTGAGAACCGGCAGCCACTGCGCGTCGTAGCCGCCGCTCTGCAGCATCTTCAGCACCCACTCTTCAGAGACCGGCTGGGTAAAATCCAGCTCTTCAAAGAGGCTGTGCAAAAACGTGCCCGGTGAGGCGCCGCGCGGGAACTGGTGCGGCGTGAGCACCGGCTCGACGGGCACGCTACCGGCCCCAGCGGCATCCACGTCCAGTTTTGGCATCAGATCCTGCGCGATACTCTGCCCGTGCTGCTGTAAACCGGAGTAACTGGTGACGCGCCAGTCGTCAACAATGGTGCGCGTCACCTCGCGGGCATGCAGCGCTGACTCTCCCTGCTCCGTCGTCTGCCAGCGGCTGCTGTCGGGCTGGGATGGAATATGCAGGGCAACATGCTCTGAGCAAAGTGATTCGATGCACTGGCGCAGACCGGCAGCATCTTTGGGTTCGCCGCGCTGTATAAGCCGCCCCAGCGCGCTCAGATGAAAATCACTCTCGCCGCTCTTTTCGCCACGGCGACGGAATAGCGGCGCGACACCCAGGGAACAGTGCCAGACCGAACGGGTCAGCGCCACATAGAGCAGGCGCAGGTCTTCCGCGAGACGCTCGGCTTCGGCCAGCTCAACGCTGGACTCCGCGTTGCTGAGATCGAGTACCGCTTCGAATGACTCGCGATCGTGGTAAAAGGCCTGGTCCTGCACGCGATAATTAGCGATAAACGGCAGCCAGACCAGCGGATACTCCAGCCCTTTCGACTTGTGAATGGTGACGATCTGCACCAGATGTTTATCGCTCTCGAGGCGCATCTGCTGGCTTGAGGAGTTGCTGTTCGGGTCGGCAATCTGCTGGGCAAGCCAGCGCACCAGGGCATGCTCGCTCTCCAGCTGCGTACCCGCTTCCTGGAGCAGCTCGCTGATATGCAAAATATCGGTTAGACGGCGCTCGCCGCCCGCTGTCGCCAGCATATTCTCCGCAATGTGACGCTGTGCCATAAGCTCACGCACCATCGCCATCACGCCACGTTTCTGCCATTTTTCACGGTAGCGAACAAACTCGTCTACCACAGAATCCCACGCGGCTTCGTCATTGTTGAGCGCATCAATGTCACGCGCGTTCAGCCCGAGCATCGCGCTCGCTAAGGCGCTGCGCAGCGTGCTTTCCCGCTCCGGGGCCAGGACGGCCTGAAGCAGCCACAGCATCTCCAGGGCTTCCAGCGTTTCAAAGACGCTGTCGCGGTTGGAGAGGTAGACGGAGGGAATATTCAGTAGCGTCAGGGCGTCGCGGATGAGCGCGGCCTCCTGACGGCTGCGCACCAGCACCGTGATATCGGATGCCTTTACCGGGGCTGGTTTATCCTCCTTCCACAGCAACGCATCACCGCGCGCGCCTGCGCTGAGCCAGTCACGGATTTGCGCGGCACAGTGCTGGGCCATAGCATTTTGATAGTCCGCGACGCCCCAGCCTTCCCCATCCAGCAGCCAGAAGTTCATGGCGGGCTGAGTTTCGCCGTTAAACTCGAAGCGCAGGGTGGTATTTTTCGGGGCGAATTTGACCGGCTGGAAAGGGATCTCCCGGAACATAAACGCCGTATCCATGCGGCTGAACAGCGCATTGACGCTTTCCACCATGCCGGGCGAAGAGCGCCAGTTGGTGTCGAGCGTGTAGTGCGCGTCAACCTCGCTGCGGGCTTTCATATAGGTAAAAATATCCGCACCGCGAAAGGCGTAAATGGCCTGTTTCGGATCGCCGATTAACAACAACGCGGTGCCGGGCTGCTGACGCCAGATACGGCGGAAAATGCGGTACTGCTGAGGGTCGGTATCCTGAAATTCGTCGATCATCGCCACCGGAAAGCGGGTGCGAATCGCGGCGGCAAGCGCTTCGCCATTTTCACTGCACAGCGCCGCATCAAGTCGACTCAGCATATCGTCGAACCCCAGCTCGCCCCGGCGGCGCTTTTCGCGCGCGACGGCGTCGCGAATCTCAGTCATGGCACGGACGATCATCAGATCGTTGAGCGTCAGGGGTTCCGCCAGCAGGTTTTCAATCGCCACAAACAGGGGATGTTCAGGCACGATGCCGTCGGCTTTGGTCCGCTCAACCAGGAAACGCCGGGAGAATTTCTCCAGCGCATCCGGGAGCTGGTAACCGCGCGTCTCTTCCTGCGCCCACGCGCTGATCTTCTCGATCCATTTGCCCTGATTGCCGCGATTGAACTTACGTCGGTCGATCCCGGAATTCTCGATGATCGCGTCAATCTCGCCGACTGACTCAATCCATTTTTGCTTGATGTCGGCAATTTTCGCGATGATTTTTTCATGGCAGGAAGCCAGGGTTTCATCCGCTGGCGGTGGAGATTTGATGACCGGCGCTTCCCCCTGAAGATAACGATCGATGGCGCGCAGCAGCGCTTCAGGCCCCTTCCACAACGCATGTACCGCTTCGGCAATATCTCGCTGTAACGGATAGCAGTGGCGACGCCAGAAATCCGCGCAGGCCTGATAGCGAAGCACGGATTCATCTTCGATGAGTTGTTGTTCAAACAGCATGCCGGATTCAAACGCGTTCAGGCTCAGCATGCGCTGGCAAAAACCGTGAATGGTGAAGACGGACGCTTCGTCCATCTGCCGTTCTGCGAGGAGCAGCCACTGGGCTGCCTGTTGCTTATCGGCTATCTCTTCCAGAAGGCTCGCGTAGAGAGGGTTATCCGTGCTTTGGCGCAGACAGGCGATGCGCAGTTCGTGGATGTTGGTCCGAATACGACCGCGCAGCTCAGCGGTGGCGGCCTCGGTGAAGGTGACCACCAGCAGCTCTTCCACGCTCAAAGGCCGTGGAAAAGCGGCGTTGCCGCCAAGCCCTAACAGCAGGCGCAGATAGAGCGCGGCGATGGTGAACGTTTTTCCGGTTCCCGCTGAGGCTTCAATCAATCGTTCACCCTGCAGAGGTAAACGTAAGGGATCAAGGGACTCAGCGGTGTCGGTCATTCTTTCTTACTCCAGGGCATAGATTGCTGCAGCGCGCTGACGCTCTTCCAGACTACCCAGCCTTTCGGGTTCACGTACTCCGTTTTCCCGTTCTGGCTACCGGAAACCTGGGACAGAATGGTGATCCCCTGCGGCTTAATGACCGCCTGATGGAAGAAGTCGGCAACCTTCTGCGGCGTCAGCTGTTTTATCTCGGCCACTACTTTATCACGCGAATCAAATTTCAGATTACCGCGATCGAAATCTTTGCTCAGCTGCGAGGCCTCTTCGCCCAGCGTCTGCGGCGGCTGCATCACCTGCGCGATGACGGCCTGCTGGATCTGGGCAAACTCTTCCGGCTTCATGGCGCGCAGTTTTGCTTCCACCTGCGGGAAGAACGCCTGATAGCGCTGCCAGAGATAGGCCGGTTGTTTGTCGCTGCTTTGCAGCAGGAAGCCCAGCCCCCACTGACGGCCTACGTTCATCGAGAAGGCAAACACCGCGTAGCCAAGCTGCTCTTCTGTGCGCAGCTGGTTATAGAACCACGGTTGAACGATCTGTCCCAGAACGGCGCTTTGCGCAGAGCTGGAGAATTCATCATAGCCCGTTGGCACAAACACCGCGGCCAGCGCGGAATCGGTGCTACTCCCCGCTTTTTCAAAAATCACATTCTGTTTTTTCTCAACCAGCACGTCCTGGTTGCGGCACCACTCGTCGCCTTTCGAACCGAGCTGCGTGCGAACATTCTCTGCCAGCGTTTTGGCCCGATCTTCGCTCATATTGCCGACGATAAGAAATTCCGGGCGCGTGTTAGTTTTCAGCGCGTCACGGTAAGCCAGCACCTCTTTTAATGAGATTGATGGCAGCAATGCACGGCGTTCTTCACGCTGGAAATAAGGTATTTGCGACAGCATCTGCGCAGGCATAAGCGCCTGATCGTAAGCTTTGCCCTTCTCTGCTGAATCCATCATCTGCGCATACCAGGATTTAGCCTGCTCAAGCTGCTCTTCCGTTGGCGTGTAGCTAAAGTAGCCCTCCAGCAGCGCCTTGAAAAGCTGAGGCAAACGCTGGGTATAGCCATTTGCATTGAGCATCAAACCGTTGTTGGCGTTGGTGGAGAAGCTGATCCCGCCCACGGCCGCCTGGTTGCTGAGCTGATCGAGCGCGATACCGGCCAGATAGTCATTGAGCGCGAACATCACCTGATTTTTGGCGCTGTTCATCGCTTTAGGATTACGCAGGACCACGCTGACATCGGCCTTTGGCTCGCTCGCGAAATAACGGCTTGGGGTATACACCACGCGCAGCGTCGGCTCATCAATAATAAGCTCCGGGTGCGGATAATCCTTAGTCGTTTTGATCAGCGAGAAATCATCCGGGATATAGGGGTTCAGCTCCGGCAGCTTCAACGCAATCTCACCGGCCTTCTTCTGCCAGTCGGCGAAGGTCTGGTCGCTGATTTTGTCTACCTGATAAGGAGCATCAACAAAGTACGCCGTCTTGTTATGCGGTTCGTTCGGGCTGATGTACCAGATGCGGGCATTCTGCGGCGTCATCATCGCCAGGCGCGCTTTAACCGCCTCGGCATCATAACGATCGGCAATATTGACCGCGTCAAGCGTGTGCGCCACCGGTACACGGATCATGGTATCTGCCAGCCACTCCACGTAATCCATATCGCGGGTAATGGACGGGTAACGGAAATCGAGATCCAACACGTGCGCCAGTTCATCAAAGTAGCGTTTATCGACGCCTTTCTCGCGCAGTAAAGAGAGGTAGCTAAAGATAGCCGCAACCACTTCATCACGGTTGGCCTGCCCTTTGTCGGTCAGGGTGGCGGAGATCGCCAGCACGCCGCTGTTGCCGTTTACCACGGGATCGGAATCGGCGCGGATCCCTTCCACCAGTCCCTGTTTTTGCAGCCAGTCAGATAAGGTTCCCGGGCTGCGGTTACCAATCAGGTAGGTCACCAGCTCGTCGGTTTTGCTGCGGAACTGGGCGGTGTTGTTATCAATGCGGAACTCAACGCGCAGCACTTTGCGGGGCATGGCAGGGACGTAGTGGATGATGATCCCTTTTTGCGCGTCCGTGACAACCGGTACGTCTATCTTCGGCAGGGCGATATTTTTATTCGGCATCCGGCCAAACGTTTGTGCCGCCAGGCCAGCAAGCTCCGGCAACGGTTTGTTGCTGTAAATAACCGCCTTCATCAGGTTGGCAGAGTAGTATTTGTCGCGAAACGCATGGAGGGCGTCAATGACCGGGCTTCCCGGTTTATCGCTCAGCGTCTCCAGGTTACCGCCCGAGAAACGTGACCCAGGATGCGCCGGGTTGATCGTTTCGGCGCTGACCTGCGCCATGCGCATACCGTCCCGGGTACGGGCCATGGTCAGCTCCGCATTGACAGCATTGCGCTCGCGGTCGGCGTATTTTTTATCCAGCAGCGGCGCGGCGATGGCATCGGCAAGACGATCAACCGCCCCTGCCAGCGCGTCATTTTCGACTTCGAGATAAAAGGCCGTGCGGTACGGTGCCGTACTGGCGTTGTGGCTGCCGCCGTGCATTTTCAAAAACTCGGACAGGCTATCCGGCTGCGGATATTTTTTAGAGCCCATCAGCGTCATGTGTTCGAGGTAATGCGCCAGCCCCGGATGCGCCTCAGGATCTTCCAGCGATCCAACCGGCACCACTAACGCCGAGAGGGATTTCACCGCCTGCGGATCGGAAACCAGCAGCACGGTCATACCGTTATCAAGGCGAATAGCCTGATACTGGCGGGTATCTTTTTCGCTCTTACGGATAGTTTCCTGGACGGGTTGCCAACCGGAGTCTGCCTGAGTGACGGGCGCCCAAAGGGCGACAAACAAAACAAATGCTTTGAACAAGGTGCTGCCTGGCATTACGACCTCTTTATCACGGCTATCCCGTCATACTTCAAGTTGCATGTGCGTCGGCTGCATGCGTTCACCCCAGTCACTTACCCATGTAAGCTCCCTGGGATTCACGCCCTTGCCGCCTTCCTGCAACTCGAATTACTTAGGGCAAACATCATTAACAAACTGCGTGCTGGACACGCCAACATCTCTTTATTTGGGTACATCAGTCCGTGATAAGAAGTGCATCATAAATGAACACCCCATACTGCGCAATTTTTATACAGCACTCAGGACTGATTAAATTTAAACAACGGTAACAGGTAGCGTTGCGCCTCTTCCGTAATAGCTTCGAAGTATTCTGGCTCAAGCGTTCGCCATAAACGTTGATACCAGACATCCTCACCTTCACCGCGCACCATCATGTTTCCTTCATAGGCCTGCATAAATTTACTGCGCGCTTTCTGCAGCGAAGCCTCGTCCGTTAACATCGCATCATTCTGCGCGTCATAACAGGCTTTTATCCACGCACCGCCACTTTCGGGCAGTAGCAGGAGGGGTTTGTTCATTCCCTGAAGATAGCCCTCGATGTACAAAGACAGATAGCGTAACGCCTGTTCTGCCTCCATTGGTGGGAAGCGCCACTCGCCGTCTTTGCGCACGAAGATCCGGCTTTCGCCTTTATTGCCACCCGCACTGTAGACAAGATGTTCCAGCCAGAGTTGCAATCCTTGTGAAACGCTGAGCAAAGAAGGCCGCCAGCGCAGTAGCCCATCGGGCTGAACCTGGGTTAGCCAGCCCGTGAGCTGTACGCCATTGCTGTGGAGATCGATTTCGATGCTTTGTCCGGGCTGGCGGTGCTCCCTTACGCGCTCAGCCAGAGCGGTCATCTCCTGGCACTGCGCCTCCCAGACAATTTCCCCAAACGCCCCGTAAGGCAGTTGCCCAGCAGCGCGGTAGCGGCGGTAAAGTTTGTCAGCATCTTCCTCTTCAACCAGCGCATTCAGCAACTGGAGGTTTAACTGATAGCGCTCCAGCCCTTCCAGGGTAAAGGGTTCTGCATCCGGAATTTCACTCTCTTCAGAACGGAAATTGACCTGTAGTCGCTGCTGGAAGAAGGCGCGCACCGGGTGCGCCCAAAACCGCTGAAGCTGTTCGAAAGTCAGGGTGCTAATGGGCAGCGGATCAAGCGGCTGAATGAAATCCGTATGGGCTCGTCCCTCTTTTTTCGCTGCCGGCAGCCATTCGCGGGCATAGCTCTGCTGTTCGCTGACAATATAGTTTACCGGGTCAAACGGCATGCGGCTGTGGATACACGTAATGTGCGCCTTCACCCGCTGCTCGCTTTCATCGCAGTTAAGCGCGTCATCGCCAGCCAGATAGTGGCTCTGGCCAATATAGTCCACCAGTTCCTGCACCAGAACTGAGGGGAAGCGCTCGCTGTTGTCCTGAATGGAGCGGCCGATATAGCTGATATAGAGCTTACTTTGAGCAGAGATAAGCGCTTCAAGGAAGAGATAGCGGTCATCATCGCGACGGCTACGGTCACCCCGCTTTGGATCTGCGCTCATCAAATCGAACCCCAGCGGTGCCAGGGCACGAGGATAAACACCGTCGTTCATGCCGAGCAGACAGACCACCTTAAAGGGAATTGAGCGCATTGGCATCAGGGTACAGATATTGATGGGGCCTGCCAGGAAACGCTGGCTGATTCGCTCCTGGTCAAGGCGCTGCGTCAACTCATCTCTCAGCAGCGACAAAGGAATCGCCTCGTGATAGTGGGAATTCACGCCCTCGTCGACGATAGCCTGCCACTGCGTTTCAATGAGCGCCATCGCCGCTTCGGTGTCACTGTCTGGCAGGAAGAAATCATTAAGTAACGCCCTGCAAACCGGGAGCCACGCTTCAAGCGGACGCGGCTGCATTAGCTCACGGCGCCAGCGGTTTAGCTGCATCAGGAGAGAAGCTAAATGCCCTACCAGTTCAGCAATCAAACCGCTGGACTCATCGTAAGGCAGCACTTCGTTCCACTCGCCCTGGCTGCTCTCCATGGCGTAGCCCAGCAGCATACGCGTCAGGCCAAACCGCCAGGTATGCTGCCCGGTTGGGGGAAGCTCGAACTCCTGGACGTTATCGTCATCGATCCCCCAGCGAACGCCTGATTCGTTTACCCACTGGCGAAGGTAGCGCAGCCCTTCTTCATTGATGTTGAAGCGCGCGGCCAGCACGGGAACATCCAGTAATACCAGAACATCTTCGGAGATAAAGCGGCTATCCGGCAGTGAAAGCAGGGTAACAAATGCCTGCAATGCCGGGTGAGACTGGCGGGCACGACGGTCAGAGATAGCATAAGGCAGGTACCGCTCCCCGCTCGCACTGCCGAAAACGGCCTGAATAAAGGGACTGTAGCTGTCGATATCCGCCACCATTACCACGATATCGCGCGGGGTGAGTTCAGGGTCGTCCTGCAGCATCGCCAGCAGCTGGTCGTGAAGTACTTCGACCTCACGCTGGGGGCTATGGCAAACATGGAACGTGATACTGCGATCCTCAGCATCCAGCTTCCGCTTGCTGTCGCTGCGCTCAAACTCTTTCGCCGTCACGCCCATAACGGCACGGTTTTCCAGATCCAGAATATCTAATTGAATATTATGCAGCAGGCTATCCGGCGCGATCTCGACAAAGGCGTCAACGTCACCCTCGCCTGATGAGGTAATATCGGAGAGCATATGAATGTAATCACGCCCCAGCTTCCCCCATGAGGCAAGCAGTGGATTGGGCAGGTTCTGGATACCGTCTTCATCAAAAAGCTGCCCGGCAGTCGAACCGTCTTTAAACAGCGGGACGGATCGTTCTTCAAAAAGGCGCTTTCGTTGGCGAGTTACCAGCCGCGCAAGCCAACGTTCGTCGAGGATATCCCCCCAATACTGTCGGCAAGGGTTGGTGAACAAAATATGAATATCAATATGTTTACCCAGCGCATACAAGGCCTTCAGATAAACAGGCGGTAATGCGGATATCCCACAGATAAAAACGCGTGACGGCAGTCGGGCTGGACGCTCCGACGCATTCTCGAGTATTGAGATAAACCGATCGTACAGGTTGGCACGGTGCCACTTAGGCTGCCCAAGCTTCTCCGTATGCTCTACCAGCGCTTTCCACAGCGGTGCCTGCCATATTTGCGCCTCCGGTAGTCCTTCAACCAGCTCGCCCGCTTCCCAGCGAATTAACCAGTCAGAACGGTAAACAAGGTATTGGTCGTAGAGATCGGCGGTGCGGGACGCCAGCTGGAACAGCTTGCGCTTATCGGTATCGTCATTGAGGTAGTGGCGCAGCATGGCGAATTCATCGTGTTGCAGCATTTCCGGCAGTAGCGCCATCAGCTTCCAGCTCATGCCCTGCTTGTTGAAGGCGCTCTGTTCGGGAATGTCTGGCAACACGCGCACGAACATATCCCAGATAAAGCTCGCGGGCAGCGGGAAATCAATGTTCGCGGCAATGCCAAACTTACGGGAAAGCGACATTTGCAGCCACTGTGCCATACCGGTGCTCTGCACCAGCACCATTTCTGGCTCAAAAGGATCGTCAAGCCGCTCGCGCTCAACGATAAATTCCATCAGCGCTTCCAGCACATCCAGACGATTTGAGTGGTAGACCCTTAACATAGACGCTCCCGACTACTGGCTAACCGGGCAATGCAGACGCGTTATCTCACCGCGTCGCCCCAGAGGAGAAATAAGTGTAACCGTGATGCTGACACATCCTGCGTGCGTTGTCTGCACCCGACTGGCCTGCCAGCCTGCGGGCAGAACATTTGTCGAGAGCTGTGCCTGATTCCATGCATGGTGCCAGAGCTGGCGATACTGGTTAAACAGGGTAAACCGCGCCGCCAGCGCCCGATGATAGCCGGCCAGTGCCGTGACGATGATTACCAGCAGCATCATCGCCAGCAGAACCTCAACCATGCTAAATCCTTTCTCTTTGTTTATGGCAGTTGGCATAGCGAACGCTCCTCTAGCGGACAAAAATCACTCCAGCCGTGAGGCGAAAAGTGAATTTTACCGTCGACGCTCTCTCCTGAGCGCCAGAGCAGCAGGTCGTTGACTCCAGCAATCAGTAAAACAGTGTTCTCACTCAGTTGCCGCAAACACACTCGCCACGCGGGTGCCTTTTTACACTGAACTTCAGGGTCGGGTGACCAGTTCTGAACGCGTCCCCACTCAAGCGCTGACTGGACAGAAGCCTGCTGCTGTAGCGAACGGCTTTCACCGCCAACGAGCGCACTAAACGTGGTGAGTTGCTGGTTTAGGCCAGTGAGGATCAGGGTACCGAGCACCAGCAAAAGCAGGACCAGCCCCAGAGAAGACATACCGCGTTGACGGTTCACAGGTTGTACCCCGTGACCGTATACAACGCCTGATAAGGCTCCCCATGCTCGCCTTTGCGAAGGGCGGACAGTTCGATATTCAGCTCCGGCGCAAACCCGGCGCGTGTAACTTTCCTCACCACAAAGTGTGCAATCGCAAGCCTGTCCGGGTCCGTGAGCTTTTCCCATCTCTTACCTTCACACGAGGTTGCCCCACGCAGGGTTTCCAGCGCGCCCGATTCCAGACGAAAACCGGTGCTGTCGTTTTCTGATGCACTACGATCCCAGCGGCCGTTACTGTTGGCATCCCACCGCACAATGACGCAACTGCCCTGCCTTGCGATCGTCAGCCCTTGCCCCTGACAGTTCCCCGCACAGTAACCCGCACGCTGAAGCTGTTTGCCGAAAGCAAACAGGCGCTGCCAGACCTCTTCTTCCAGCTCTCTCTGGCCGGATTGCAGTAATACCGCCCGCTGCAATCCGGGTAAAAAGCGCGATGCGCCAATCAACAACAGGCTACTGATGGCCGTGGCAATCAGAACTTCAGTCAGCGAAAAACCGCGCTGTCTCATCGACATGAACCTCCCTGTGAGACCTTACACATTCTGATGCGCCCTCCGTCTGAGACTATGATCAGCCATTCTCCGGCACGGCTTTGAACCCTTATCCGCCCTGCCCATGCCGTATCCCTTAACCCATAGAACCCTAATGACGGCGTGACTTCGCTCACCGCGACCTCTGGCCAGAGTGGAATCAGAACAAAGGGGCTGCCCTTCTCACAGCCTTGTACGGCTGAGCTCACGAGGCACTCCTTTTCGCCCACCCGCTGAAGGCGAATTTGATGGTCGCGGTTGTGCCGGTTGGCGTCGTTGCGCAGAAAGACCAGATAGTCGCGCACCTGGTCGGCGGTTTGCCACAACCGCTGCTGCCGCTGCCAGCTGTCCCAGCCGTACAGACCTGAGGCGCTGAGTATGACAACCAGCGAGACAGCCACCAGCGTTTCGATAAGCGTAAAGCCGTTCTCTTTTTTCATGCGGGAAGTGTGGCGATTCGACGAGGGCGTGGCGAGCGGTGAATAAGGGTTTTACGAGGCGTTATCCGAAGAATTGAGCGTGTTGCAGCGCGTTGCACGCTTTCTTGATAACGCCTCGTAAAACGGGATGAAGACGAAAAAAAACCGGCGCTAAACAGCACCGGTTGTGTCACGCTTTATCGCATCAGATAGCGACGGGCGCTTTGATGCCTGGATGCGGGTCGTAGCCCTCAATCTCAAAATCATCAAAGCGGTAGTCGAAGATTGATGCCGGTTTGCGTTTGATAATCAGCTTCGGCAGCGCACGCGGTTCGCGGGTGAGCTGAAGATGCGTCTGTTCCATATGATTGCTGTAGAGATGGGTGTCCCCACCTGTCCAGACGAAATCACCCACTTCAAGGTCACACTGCTGCGCCATCATGTGGACTAACAGCGCATAGCTGGCAATGTTAAACGGCAGGCCCAGGAACACGTCACAGGAGCGCTGGTAGAGCTGGCAGGAGAGCTTACCGTCGGCCACATAGAACTGGAAGAACGCGTGGCACGGTGCCAGCGCCATTTTATCCAGCTCACCCACGTTCCAGGCAGAAACGATGATTCGGCGCGAGTCCGGATCGTTTTTCAGCTGGTTCATGACGGTTGTGATCTGGTCAATATGGCGGCCATCAGGCGTTGGCCATGCGCGCCACTGCTTGCCGTATACCGGGCCCAGGTTGCCGTTTTCATCTGCCCATTCGTCCCAGATGGAGACGTTATTTTCGTGCAGATACGCAACGTTGGTATCGCCTTGCAGGAACCAGAGCAGTTCATGAATGATAGAGCGCAGGTGGCAGCGCTTTGTCGTCACCAGAGGGAAGCCTTCTTGCAGATTGAAGCGCATCTGGTGGCCAAAAATGGAGAGCGTACCGGTACCGGTACGGTCGTTTTTCGGCGTGCCCTCATCGAGCACTTTTTTCATCAATTCAAGATACTGTTTCATGATTCCTCAGGAAAGTTGTTGCTGTGGACGACGACGATACGCCCAAATCATCATAATGGCACCCGCTACGATCATCGGAATGGAGAGGATCTGCCCCATGCTGATGTACTGTACCCATTCGCCGGTAAACTGGGCGTCGGGCTGGCGGAAGAATTCGACGATGATGCGGAACGCGCCATAGCCAATCAGGAACAGCCCGGAAACAGCCCCCATCGGGCGCGGCTTGCGAATAAACAGGTTCAGAATGATAAACAGCACCACGCCTTCCAGCGCCAGTTCGTACAGCTGGGACATATGACGCGGCAGCACGCCGTAGGTATCGAAAATGGGCTGCCACTCCGGGTGCGACGGCAGCAGCGCGATATCTTCCGCGCGGGAGCCCGGGAAGAGCATCGTGTACGGCACGCTTGGGTCAACGCGGCCCCACAGCTCACCGTTGATAAAGTTGCCCAGACGACCAGCCCCGAGACCAAACGGGATCAGCGGTGCGATAAAATCTGACACCTGGAAAAAGTTGCGCTTGGTGCGTTTGGCAAAAATCACCATCACCAGGATCACCCCAATCAGGCCGCCGTGGAAAGACATGCCGCCGTCCCAGACGCGGAAAAGGTAGAGGGGATCGTTCAGGAATACCGGGAAGTTATAGAACAGAACATACCCAATACGGCCACCGAGGAACACGCCGAGAAAGCCTGCGTATAGCAGGTTTTCAACTTCATTTTTGGTCCAGCCGCTGCCAGGACGGCTGGCGCGACGGCCCGCGAGCCACATTGCAAAAACGAAGCCCACCAGGTACATCAGACCGTACCAGTGAAGCGAAACAGGTCCTACTGAGAAAATGACCGGATCAAACTCCGGAAAATGCAGATAACCACTGTTCATCTGTCACCACAAGATGTTGTTATTCCGCTGAAAGTGGACAGCGGTAGAAATGCGATTCTGCCTTAAGCAGAGGCTCCAAAGTTGCGAATCATAGCATAAGGCTGGCGCGGAGGATGCGCCAGAGATGTAAAAGATGTGTATAGGGTTTTGTGCACGCTGGTCCCCTCACCCTGGCCCTCTCCCCAAAGGGGCGAGGGGATTGTTCACTGCTCGCATTAATTTATGGGGATCCCTCAGCCCTGTGAGAGAGGGGAAGGCTTTAGCGACCACCGCGAATCAGGCCGCCCATACCGCGTCGTTCCATAAATGCCGCCACCTGGTGACGAACCTCAGCCGCCAGCTGTGCGTCAAGGCTGCGCTCAGCCAGCTCACGGGCATCATTGATGTCTATATGACGCAACAAATACTTCACGCGCGCTACGGCACGGCCGTTCATCGACAGATGGCGGTATCCCAGACCAATCAGGATCGCGACGCACATCGAGTCTCCGGCCATTTCACCGCACAGGCGTAGATCAATACCGTACTGTTCAGCCTCACGGGCAATCATCGCCAGCGCGCGAATGATTGCCGGATGCAGGCTATCGTAGATACTGGCGACGCGGGTGTTGTTCCGGTCGACGGCCAGAATATATTGCGTCAGGTCGTTGGTACCGACAGAGATAAAATCAACGCGGTTTGCCAGCTGCGGCAGCATGAAGACCATAGACGGCACTTCGAGCATGACGCCGATCCGTGGTTTCGGGATCGCATAGCCAATCATCTCTTCCACTTCACGACCAGCACGTTCGATCAGGCGCCGCGCTTCGTCGATCTCATCAATGCTGGTGACCATCGGCAGTAAGATGCTGAGATTGCCCGTCGCAGCATTAGCGCGCAGCATGGCGCGCACCTGGATCAGGAAGATCTCCGGCTGATCGAGCGTAATGCGGATCCCGCGCCAGCCAAGACACGGGTTCTCTTCGCTGATCGGCATATACGGCAGCTGTTTATCCGCCCCGACATCCAGGGTACGCAGGGTGACAGGCTTGTCGTTGAACATTTGCAACATCCCCTGATACTGCGCCACCTGCTCCTCTTCGGAGGGGAAACCGCTCTGCAGCATAAACGGGATTTCAGTACGGTACAGGCCAATACCGTCGATGCGGCTGCCCAGCTTTTCTTCGTGCTCAGGGCTTAAACCGGCGTTGAGCATGACTTTGATCCGCTCACCGCTCTTCAGCTGTGCGGGAAGGTTAACGTCATCTTCCGCCAGCTTGCTTAATTCATTCTCTTCGCTGATGAGACGCTGATATTCCTGGAGCAGAACGGGTTCAGGATCGACCAGCAGTTCACCGCGGTAACCATCCACCACCAGCGTGCGTCGATGCAGTACCGACGGCTGGATATCCGCCCCCATAACGGTAGGAATACCGAGCGCGCGCACCATAATGGCGGCGTGGGAGTTAGCGGCACCATCGCGCACCACGACACCGGCCAGCCGGTCCTGCGGCAGTTCAGCCAGCGTCGTTGCCGAGAGTTCATCGGCCACCAGCACAAACCGTTTTGGCCAGGCGTTTGGCCCCTGAATGGTGTCATCAAGATGGAACAGCAGACGTTGCCCCAGCGCACGGAGATCGCCGGCACGCTCCTTCAGGTAACCGTCTGTTAATGCTGCAAACTGCTCAGCAAATTTTTCGATGACCTTTTTAACGGCCCATTCTGCTACCGAACCTTTATCCACTTCCGCAAAAAGCTCACGGCGCAGCCGCGCGTCGGAAAGCAGGTGCGAATAAAGGTCGAAGATAGCCGCCGTCTCTTTTTGCGCACCCGCCGCAAAGCGTTTGCTGTAGCGGCGAAATTCATTTGCCGCCTCTTCCAGCGCGGCGGTAAGACGCTCGCGCTCCAGCGCTTCATCGAGCGTAGAGGCTTCGTAAACCTGCTCCATTAACGGCAGCGTGGCGTCCATCCAGCCTTCAGCAATCGCTACCCCTGGCGATGCCGGAAGGGCACGAATGCGCGTATGGCGATACTGACCGAAGAGCGCTGCAAGCTGAGACTGTGAGAGGATCGCCGCCATCTGTGTCGCCAGCGTGACGAGGAAGGACTCTTCGCTTTCATCGTACTGACGCAGCTCCCGCTGCTGGACGACCAGCACGCCCAAAAGTTGACGACGCTGGATAATCGGCACGCCAAGGAACGCGCGGAAACGCTCTTCTTTTACGGAAGGGATGTATTTAAAGCTGGGGTGTTTTTGCGCGTCGGCAAGGTTGATAGGTTCAGCCAGCCGCCCAACCAGGCCGACGATACCTTCATCAAATGCGAGCGTTACGGTGCGTCCCCGTGGCTTTTTCAAACCACGGGTCGCCATCAGGTAATAGCAGCGCCGATCGTGGTCGGCCAGATACACCGAACAGACTTCGGTCTCCATCGCAAGACAGATGTCAGTGACCAGAATATTCAGCGCCTCGTTGAGACGCGGAGCACTGGCCACCTTCTCGACTATTTCTCGCAAGCGGGTGAGCATGATTTGCGTAGCTTAACCTCTTTTACGTCGCCAGGCAGGTGCGCTCTGCGGCTTAGGCGGGATCTCCTGAAGCTGCATCACCACACTTGCAAACTCTTTCATCACCCTACGGTAAACATCGCGCTTAAATGACACGACCTGACGAACAGGATACCAATAGCTCACCCAGCGCCAGCCATCGAACTCCGGCGTACTGCTGGTTTGCATATTGATGTCTGAATCGTTGCCCACCAACTGCAGAAGAAACCACTTCTGTTTCTGGCCGATACAAACCGGCTTTGTGTCCCAACGCACCAAACGTTTCGGTAACTTGTAACGCAACCAGTTGCGGGTCGAAGCGAGGATGCGAACATCTTTTCGGCTTAAACCGACCTCTTCAAAAAGCTCCCGGTACATCGCTTGTTCTGGGGACTCTCCCGGATTGATCCCGCCTTGCGGGAACTGCCAGGAGTGCTGACCATATCGACGGGCCCACATTACCTGGCCCTGACGATTACAAATTACTATTCCTACGTTCGGGCGGTAGCCATCGTCATCAATCACCGGACTACCCCAAACTAAACCTTATATATGAATGATTGTTTCACACTACAGTGAGGCGGTAAACCACTCTCTTACAGGCCTGCAACCTAATAACATTTGAATAACTCACAAATAAGTGCAGAGTTATAAACAGATATACGGTAACGAGGACAATTTTATTCACCTTTTCTGTGGATATAGTTGTGAAGAAGTGTCTGATTACCGATGAACAACCTTAAACAACCTCTCCCGCCCTCTTTCACACCGTCAATATAAAATCATATTTTTCATACGATTAACTTAATACCAGTAAATAAAACGCAGAATAGCGTGACGATCGTCACAGCAGGGATCGTCGTACTGATGAAAGATCGAACAGCGTCGGTTTTATCCACAGATTGTGCCAATAAGTTAGGCACAATTTGTCTGAAATTTGGATTTTCATCGCACGTCAAGGCTGTAAATTGAAACAGTAGTCAGGGTTATGCCCAGTTATCCCACTTTTCTGTGGATAACATGGTGTAAGATCCTGTTTATTGTCAGTGACCAGATTTGAACAACCCGTTTTACGTCTCAGATGAAACAGTTAAAACCTCATAAAAAAACCTATAAATCATAGACATGGAATATTGGGACAGAAAAAGATAAACTCTATCCACAGGGGACAATTTCTTCGTTTATTTTTTAATCAAAAGGTTACCTTCATGCATTCGCTTACCCCCTTGCTCTCACCGCCGTCCAGCGAAGGCCAGCTGCTAGAGCAGGCACAGCGCCTGGCAGGCTTCTCGCTTGGCGAACTGGCGGCTATGGCAGGGCTTCAGATCCCGAAGGATCTTAAACGGGATAAAGGCTGGATCGGCATGCTGCTGGAGCTGTGGCTGGGTGCCAGCGCCGGGAGCAAACCTGAGCAAGATTTTGCCGCCCTTGGCGTCGAGTTAAAAACCATCCCCATCGACAGCTGGGGCCGTCCCCTGGAGACAACCTTTGTCTGCGTTGCGCCCTTAACCGGCAATACCGGCGTGACGTGGGAAACCAGCCACGTGCGTCATAAGCTGAAACGCGTGCTTTGGGTACCGGTTGAAGGTGAACGGCAGATCCCGCTGGCCGAACGTCGCGTTGGCGCACCGCTGCTCTGGAGCCCGGATGAAGAGGAGGAACATCAGCTGCGCCTGGACTGGGAAGAGTTGATGGACATGATTGTGCTCGGGCAGGTCGAGCGAATTACCGCCCGACACGGAGAAGTGTTACAGCTGCGCCCGAAAGCGGCAAACAGCAAAGCGCTTACCGAGGCGATCGGCGCGATGGGCGAACCCATACTGACGCTGCCGCGCGGTTTTTATCTTAAAAAGAATTTCACCGGCGCGCTGCTTGCTCGTCATTTCTTACTTAAAACATAGTTTTTTACTTATTTTGCGAGCTCACAAACATAATCACCTGGTTTTTAAGATTTTACCGCTTCACCCTGTTGCCATAACGGGTTAATACTACACTATGATTTGATACGAGCCAGATGAGGACGATAACGATGAAAAAATGGGCGGTGTTAATTTCAGCAGTCGGGTTGGCGTTTGCCGTATCGGGCTGCAGCAGCGATTACGTCATGGCAACGAAAGATGGCCGGATGATCCTGACCGACGGCAAACCCGAAGTCGACGACGATACCGGTCTGGTCAGCTACCACGACCAGGCAGGCAATAAAATGCAGATCAATCGCGATGAAGTCTCGCAAATTATTGAGCGATAACGGTCGGAGGTCAGTAGCTTACTGGCCTTTTTGATTTTTTTCTTCCCCTTTTGCTTCCCCTCTGCCATGTTTATATTCCTTTGTCGGGAGGTTCCTGACGCGGTCTACATGTCTATTGAAGGAAGCCGGCTATGCATTATCACCGTATCCCCCACAGCGCTCTGGAGATAAGTCAACTGGGGTTGGGCACGATGACATTTGGTGAACAAAACAGCGAAGCCGATGCCCATGCACAACTCGATTATGCCGTCAGTCAGGGGATTAACCTGATTGATGTTGCAGAGATGTACCCTGTGCCACCACGCCCTGAAACACAGGGACTTACCGAAACCTACGTCGGTAATTGGCTGGCAAAACGCGGTAACCGTGAAAAGCTGGTCATCGCCTCGAAAGTCAGTGGCCCCGCGCGAAACAACGATGCCGGGATCCGCCCAAATCAGATCCTCGATCGCAAAAATATCCGCGCCGCGCTGGACGCGAGCCTGAAGCGTCTGCAAACCGACTATCTCGACCTGTACCAGGTCCACTGGCCCCAGCGCCCAACCAACTGCTTTGGCAAGCTCGGCTACAGCTGGAACGAGAGCGCCCCCGCCGTTACCCTGCTGGAAACGCTGGAAGCGCTGACGGAGTGCCAGCGTGCGGGAAAAATCCGCTACATTGGCGTGTCCAACGAAACGGCCTTTGGGGTCATGCGTTACCTGCACCTGGCGGATAAACACGATCTGCCGCGCATCGTCACCATCCAGAACCCGTACAGCCTGCTTAACCGCAGCTACGAAGTGGGGCTGGCCGAAGTGACGCAATATGAGGAAGTGGAACTGCTCGCTTATTCATGCCTGGGTTTTGGCACCCTGACGGGGAAATACCTCAACGGTGCGAAACCGGCCGGGGCGCGCAATACCCTCTTTAGCCGCTTTACCCGCTACAGCGGCGAACAAACGCAAAAAGCCGTTGCAGCCTATGTGGATATCGCGAAGCGCCACGGCCTCGATCCGGCGCAGATGGCGCTGGCCTTTGTGCGCCGTCAGCCGTTTGTTGCCAGCACCCTGCTGGGCGCGACCACGATGGAACAGCTGAAAACCAATATTGAGAGTTTCCATCTGAACCTGAGTGAAGAGGTGTTGGCGGAGATTGAAGCGGTGCATCAGGTTTATACCTATCCTGCACCGTAGCCTGATGCTTTTGCCCGGTGGCGGCTTCGCCTTACCGGGCCTACAGGTGCTCAAACGTAGGCCGGGTAAGGCGAAGCCGCCACCCGGCTACTTATCAGCGCCGACGCTGCCAGAGCCACAATCCCGCAATCGCCGCCGCGAAGAGTCCACCAAATCCGACGCCAATCGCCACCACCGGTACCCCCACTTTCACCGCCAGCGAATAGAGTCCCAGCATTAACAGCATTGCCAGGTTTTCACCGAGGTTTTGTACCGCAATGGCATTCCCCGCCCCGACGGTCTGCTTGCCGCGCTCCTGGAGTAACGCATTCAACGGCACCACGAAGAAACCGCCCAGAATGCCAATCAGGATCAGCAGGGCATAAGCGGGCAGCAACGCATGCTGAAGCGAGAAAATAAGCACCACGACGCCAATCAGGATCCCCGCCGGCATGCAGCGTGCTACCGTTTCGAGCGTTACCAGCTTCGCTGCAGCGCCTGCGCCAGCCACGATGCCGATCGCTACCATCGCATTAAGATAGGTCGGCGTCGCATTGTCAGTAATTCCCAGCGCCACCGGTACCCACAGGACCAGCAGGAAGCGCAGCGTGACGCCCGCCCCCCAGAACATACTGGTTCCCATCAGGGAGAAACGCGTTTCCCCGTTACGCCACAGCACGCGGCACGCGTTGAAGAAACTGCCAGTCATCGGTTTGAAGCGCCAGGATTGCCCCGGGCGAGCGACCGGCAGCTTCGGAATAAACAGGTTAGCCACGACCGCCCCGCCATACACCGCCGCGCATACGCCCAAAGCCGCCAGGACATGCCAGTCGGCCAGTACGCCTCCTGCGACGGAGCCGAGCAGGATAGCGGCAATGGTTGACGACTCCATCAGACCGTTGGCTTTGACCAGCTTATCGCCCGTGGTCAGCTCGCCAAGAATGCCATACTTCGCCGGAGAGTAGGCAGCAGCGCCGATGCCCACAAGCGTATAGCCAATAAACGGATTGAAGCCAAAGCAAATGCTGGCGGCACCCAGCAGCTTGAGACCGTTGGCAAACATCATCACCCGGCCCTTCGGGAAACTGTCCGCCACCTGCCCCACAAACGGGGCAAAGATAATGTAAGCGCCCACAAACACCATCTGCAGGATCGGCTGACTCCAGTCGGGGTAAAACTCGGCTTTCAGCAGGGCCAGCGTGGCGAACAACAGCGCGTTATCGCCGAACGCAGAGAGAAACTGCGCGGCAATGACCGCCATCATGCCTTTTGAACGCAGTGAGGTGTTAGTGTGTACTGACTCACGCATTTTGCTGTTCCGCCTCTTCAACCATGCCTTTCAGGGTCACGAAATCGGGTTTCCCACTACCCAGCACCGGAAGCTGCTTCAGGTAGCGAATATCGCGCGGCACCGCCAGCTCGGGAATGCCATGCTCACGCGCATAGCTCAGTAGCCTGTCGCGCTTAAGCTCGCCGTCGGTGGTAAACAGCACCAGCGCCTCGCCTTTGCTGGCATCACTCTTCACCACCGTCGCATGCATTTTATCGGCGGAGACAGCCGTCGCCAGTTGTTCGACCATTTCCAGAGAGACCATTTCACCGGCGATTTTGGCGAAGCGTTTTGCGCGTCCCTGAATCTGCACAAAGCCTTGCTCATCGAAACGCACGATATCACCGGTGTCATACCAGCCGGTTTCAACCTCGCCGTTGACGTTTTCCGCCGTCGGCGCTTCCAGCTGGCCTGGGTTTTCTACGCGCAGGTAACCGTTCATCACGTTTGGCCCTTTCAGCTGCAGGCGGCCACCCTCCTCAATGCCCGGCACGGCCAGCAGACGCGCATCCATCCCCGGCAGAATTCGGCCCACCGTACCCGGTTTCGCCGCCATGGGTACGTTGATGGAGACCACGGGCGCGCACTCGGTAACGCCATAGCCCTCAAGAATGCGCAGGCCAAACTTGTCCTGCCAGATCTGACGCGTGCTCTCCTGCAGCTTTTCCGCACCGGCCACCACATAGCGCACGCGGAAGAAATCATACGGATTGGCGAAACGGGCATAGTTACCCAGGAAGGTTGAGGTCCCGAACAGGACGGTGCAGTTACGGTCATACACCAGCTCCGGCACAATGCGGTAATGCAGCGGGCTGGGATAGAGGAACACTTCCGCACCGGTCAGCAGCGGCGTAAAAAGTCCCACCGTCAGGCCAAAGGAGTGGAACAGCGGCAGCGCCGACATAAAGCGGTCACTGGCAGTAAAGTCGGCAATGCTTTTGATCTGCTCAACGTTCGCCAGAATACTCTTGTGGCTGTGAACAACGCCTTTCGGGTTGCCCTCCGAACCCGACGTGAAGAGGATAATCGCATCATCTTCCGGCTGCTGTTTGACCTGCGCCAGACGCGGCATCAGCAGGTGTGCAAAAATCCACAGCTTGTCGCCTGTGGTCACGTCCGCTTTCAGATCTTCCAGAAAGACCCAGCGCACCTGGGTCAGCTGTTCTGGCAGATGCCAGAGCTTGCCTTTGTCCAGGAACTGTCGGGAGGTAAAGACGGTATTTATCTGAGCGGCGGTAATGGCGCTGGTCAGCCCTTTCACCCCCGCCGTGTAGTTCATCATCGCCGGTATACGTCCACGGGAAACCGCGCCAAAAATCACCGCCGCGCTGATGCCCGCGTTTGGCAGCATCAGGCCGATCTTTTCGCCCTTCTTGCTGTACTTCTCCAGAATGCGGCCCACAAACAGCGTTTTGGTCAGCAGCTTGCGATAGGTATCCGGGGTAAAGTTGATGTCTTCGATGCAGTTTTTCTTTGCGCCATAGCGGTACTGCGCGGAAAGCAGGGATTCGTACAGCGTTTCGCACGGGCGCACGGCCATGCGCGCTTCCATCATAATCTGGTGCAGCATTTCCCCGGCGATTTTACGGCGATCGCGGGCACGCGGCGCGTCGGGCATCGGGAGCGACGTTGGCGGCAGAATATGCAGAGTGATTTTGGGGAACAGACGCTGCTTCACCAGCCCCTTCAGGCGGCTGAAGTGGGTCAACTCTGCACCTTCGATACGCAGCGGCACCACGGTCGCTTTTGACTTCGCCGCGACAAAACCCGCGCCGTCGTAGATTTTCATCAGCGAACCGGTCACTGAAATGCGCCCTTCCGGGAAAATAACCACCGGACGCCCCTGCTCTACCAGACGTACCAGATGTTTAATCATCATCGGCTTTGTCGGGTCGAGCGGCACAAAATCAATCAGCGGGGTGAGCCAGCGCATGTACCACTGTTGGCTGATGGAGGTGTACACCGCAAACACCGGCCGCACGGGCAGAAATAGCGCCAGCAGAATGCCGTCTATGAAGGAAACATGATTGGGTGTGATGAGAACGCGCTCGCCGCGAAGCACCTGGGCGTCGCCAGTGACGCGGATGCGAAAAAGAATACGGAACAGTGTACGGAAAAACCCAAATAGCATCTCAACTCCCTTTGCCAGACAGTGTGGTGGGGTGACGGTAAATGGTGGCAGATTACACGAGAAGTGATACAGGAGCGACAGCAAAAGTGGGGGCGAAAAAAAACCTGCGCATCCGCGCAGGTTGGTGCAAGTGATGAGTACGAAACCGTACTAAGAATTCTCACCAATCAATACCTCTGGGATCTTGATTGTGGCTGTTGACCCTGCGCTTCGCCAGCAGGAAAACGCAAGGGAATGAGCCGAAATGCAACCAGGTGTGAATATTCTCTGTTGCTGTTACAGGTTGAACTGTCAGGCAAAAAAAAACCTGCGTAAGAACGCAGGCTGGTGTAAGTCGTGTTAATCAACCGGGGTTGATTCCACCTATCAATACCTCTGGGACCTCAACTCTACCAACCTCTTTTACGTCATCGCCACCGGCCAATCGCAACAGCCTGAGGCAAAGTGTAACTAAAGGTTCAGATTGACATTCTTCTGACATGACCAGGCGTGTAACGATTACACTATCAGGGTGGGTCTGCGTCACGTTTGTGGCGCGAGGGAACCGGCTTCCCTTGAATGCGCGTCACTTTTCCGCAACACTATTTAGTGTGTAAACGCTTACCCCAAATAAGAAGGTTATAAATGGCGACAATAAAGGATGTGGCTCGTCTGGCAGGTGTGTCGGTAGCCACCGTCTCCCGCGTGATTAATGATTCACCCAAAGCCAGTGACGCATCACGCCAGGCGGTACAAAGCGCCATGGAAACCCTGAATTACCATCCAAATGCCAACGCCCGCGCGCTCGCCCAGCAGTCAACGGATACCATTGGGCTGGTGGTGGGCGACGTTTCCGACCCCTTTTTCGGGGCCATGGTTAAAGCGGTTGAACAGGTCTCTTATCAGACGGGTAATTTTTTACTGATCGGCAATGGCTATCACAATGAACAAAAAGAACGCCAGGCTATTGAGCAGCTGATCCGGCACCGCTGCGCGGCGCTGGTTGTTCACGCCAAAATGCTCCCGGATGCCGAACTGATTCACCTGATGAAGCAGATGCCCGGAATGGTGATCATCAACCGTATTATCCCCGGCTTTGAAAAACGCTGTGTGGCCCTCGATGACCGCTACGGCGCCTGGCTTGCAACTCGTCATCTGATTCAACAGGGTCACACCCGGATTGGCTATCTCTGTTCCAATCACCCTATTTCTGATGCGGAAGACCGCCTGCAGGGCTACTACGACGCCCTGCGCGAAAACGGTCTGCCGTGTAATGACCGTCTGGTGGCCTACGGAGAGCCGGATGAGAGCGGCGGCGAACAGGCCATGACGGAGCTGCTGGGTCGTGGACGAAATTTCACCGCGGTTGCCAGCTATAACGATTCGATGGCCGCCGGGGCAATGGGTGTCATGAATGACAACGGGATTGAGGTGCCGACGGAAATCTCACTGATTGGCTTTGACGATGTCCTGGTCTCCCGGTACGTGCGCCCGCGCCTGACCACCGTCCGTTACCCAATCATCACGATGGCCACCCAGGCCGCAGAGCTGGCGCTGGCGCTGGCCGAGCAACGCCAGCCGCCGGAGATTACCCATCTCTTCAGCCCAACGTTAGTGCGCCGTCACTCCGTTGCAGCGCCTGCTGACGCGCAGAGCGAATAACGATACAGGTGTACCGTTTTATCCGGATACTCCAGCCCATCGCCAATATACTGCCAGCCGTAACGTTCATAGAAGTCGCGGCAGGCAGACCAGAGATGGAGTTCCTCGTACCCGGCCCGTGCGGCGAAGCGAATAACGTGCTGCTGTAACTTTCCTGCCAGCCCCTTGCCGCGCGCCGCGTCGTCAACGTAGAGCGCCGCCAGCCACGGAAAAAGATCCTGACGGGTAATCAAATCGCAGCGCCAGAGCCCCACCGTGCCGAGAAGCCGTTCATCTTCTACGGCGATAAAGGTCAGCGGCAGGGCATCCGGCGTCTGGCTGTGCGCAACGATGCTGTGGAAAAATTCCCGCGAAAGCCCCTCGCCAAAGGCCTGCCATAGCCAGTCGGTAACCTGCTCCGCATAGTGCGGTGCCTCGTAAAGCGGGAGGATGACGGTCTTTTTCACGTTTCACCTGCGTTTTTAATGAATATGCTGGCCTGACGCCTCCAGCCCGGCTTGGCGAGTATTTTACCAGAGTCAGACTATTTAGTTTTACTTCTGGCAGGCCAGGCGAATCGTGACCAAAAAGCGTGATCGTGGCAGAAGTTTTGCGCTTCCCGCATCGCTTATACGCTGTCAGGTCTGTGTTAAACTGCAGACCATTACGTGGAAGCAGGAATGTAGAATGGCAACAATGCTGGATGTCTCACTGCGCGCGGGCGTGTCGAAGGCTACCGTCTCGCGCGTGCTGAACGGCACAGGTCAGGTTAAAGAGAGTACGCGTCAGCAGGTCTTTGCTGCGATGGAAGAGCTGGGCTACCGCCCAAACTTTCTCGCGCGTTCGCTGGCTAACCAGACCAGCAACAGCATTGGTCTGGTCGTCTCTACCTTCGACGGCTTTTACTTTGGTCGTCTTTTGCAGCAGGCGTCGCGGCAGACCGAAACCCACGGGAAACAACTGATCGTCACCGACGGTCACGACGCGCCAGAGCAGGAAGAACAGGCGGTGCAGATGCTGGCCGACCGCCAGTGCGATGCCATCGTGCTTTACACGCGCTATATGAGCGAAAAGGCGATCATCAAGCTGATTAATACCGTGCAAACGCCTCTGGTGGTCATCAACCGTGAAGTCAGCCAGGCACCGGAGCGCTGCGTATTCTTCGAACAGCAGGATGCCGCGTTTAAGGCGGTGGATTACCTGATCAATCAGGGCCACCGGGAGATCGCCTGCATTACCGTCCCGATCCACACCCCCACGGGTAAAGCGCGGCTAATGGGCTACCGTAAGGCGCTGGAAAAGCACGGCATTCGTCTGGACGAGCGTCGAATAAAGTACGGTGATGCGGGAATGACGCGGGGCTATGAGCTGTGTAAGGAGCTGATTGCTGAAGGGGTATCGTTCAGCGCGCTGTTTGCCTGTAACGATGATATGGCGCTGGGCGCGTCCAAAGCGCTGCATCAGGCAGGGCTTAAGATCCCGCAGGATATCTCCCTGTTCGGCTTTGACGATGCCCCAAGCGCGAAGTGGCTGGAGCCTGCGCTCTCATCGGTTTATCTTCCGATAGATAACATGATCGTCACGGCTATCGATCAGGCGATCCGGCTGGCGAAGAACCAGACGGTCGATGCGATCCCGCCGTTTACCGGCACGCTGGTATTACGCGATTCGGTCACAACGGGGCCGTACTTTCATCAAACGAGTTCCAGCGCCAGCAGTTCCTGAATGGTCTGACGACGACGGATCAGCCGCGCCTTGCCGTTATCAAACAGCACTTCCGGCAGCAGCGGACGGCTGTTGTAGTTCGAGGACATAGACGCCCCGTACGCGCCGGTATCGTGCAGCACCAGGTAATCGCCAGGCGCTACCTCCGGCAGCGCACGGGTTTCCACTTTGCCGCCTTCCTGCTGGGTAAATACGTCACCGGATTCACACAGCGGGCCTGCGACCACCGTCTCGCGGCGCGGCGCGTGCGTTAAATCGCGGCCATCGGCGGCAAGGGCGGTAATGTGATGGTAGCTGCCGTACATGGACGGACGCATCAGGTCGTTAAAGCCCGCGTCAATCAGCACGAAGTGGCGGGAGCCCATCTCTTTGACGCTGCGCACCTGCGCCACCAGCACGCCGGCTTCGGCCACCAGGAAACGACCCGGTTCAATTTCCAGCTTCACGGCATGACCAAGATGCGCGGCGATTTGATCGCGCGCGGCGCTCCACAGGCCGTAATAGTGATCGGTATCGATCGCCTCTTCCCCTTCGCGATAAGGAATGGAAAGACCGCCACCGGCAGAGATCGCCTCCAGGTCCTGGCCGAAGTCGACAACCTGGCGCACCATTGCCCCGCACACCTGCTCCAGGTGCCCGTAATCGACGCCGGAGCCAATATGCATATGAATGCCAACCAGCTTCATGTTGTAGCGCTGCAGCACCTCCAGGGCGGCAGGCATATCGGCGTACCAGATCCCGTGCTTGCTGTTTTCGCCCCCGGTGTTGGTTTTTTGGCTGTGCCCATGACCGAAGCCCGGGTTCACCCGCAGCCAGACGCGATGACCAGGCGAAACCTGCCCAAGCTGCTCCAGCATATCCACAGAACCGGCATTCACCGGCACCTGCAGTTCATGCACGCGCGCAAGCGTGGCGTCGTCGATCACATCCGCGGTAAAGACGATCGCATCAGGATCGGTTTTCGGATCGAACCCGGCCGCCAGCGCACGCTCGATTTCACCCAGCGACACGGAGTCAACCTTCGCGCCCTGCTCGCGCATCAGGCGCAGAATGTGAATATTGGAGCAGGCCTTCTGGGCAAAACGCACCACGTCAAACTGATGCAGGGCGGCGATCTTCTCGCGAACGATCTGCGCGTCATAGACCCATACCGGGCAGCCAAACTCGGCGGGCAGGCGCAGCAGGTTTTCAGCGTTCAAATCGGTATCCGTCTGGTTGAGCGGGCGTGGCATGGTCTTCTCCGGGTCAATTCTTTTTTTATGATTACGCCACAGCGGAAGCCGAATAAAAAATATCGTTTTATCGCGAGTCTATGCAAAAATGATATGGACAGTTCTTTGCTTTCAGGTGCCCTATGCCCGCCGTCAATTTACGCCACATCGAGATTTTTCACGCCGTGATGACCGCCGGCAATCTCACCGAAGCCGCACAGATGCTGCATACCTCCCAGCCGACGGTCAGCCGCGAGCTGGCGCGCTTCGAGAAAGTGCTGGGGCTGAAGCTGTTCGAACGCGCCCGGGGAAGGCTTCACCCGACGGTGCAGGGGTTGCGCCTGTTTGAGGAAGTGCAGCGCTCATGGTACGGGCTGGACAGAATCGTCAGCGCGGCGGAAAGCCTGCGCGAGTTTCGTCAGGGCGAGCTGTCGATTGTCTGCCTGCCTGTCTTCTCTCAGTCCTTCTTACCGACGCTGCTCCAGCCTTTTCTGGCCCGCTATCCCGAGGTCAATCTCACCATCGTGCCGCAGGAGTCGCCTCTGCTTGAAGAGTGGCTGTCGGCACAGCGGCACGATCTCGGGTTAACCGAGACCTTCTCGACACCCGCAGGCACGGCGCGCACGGAACTGCTCGCGCTGGATGAAGTGTGCGTTCTGCCCGCCGGGCATCGGCTTGCCCACAAAGCGGTGCTGACGCCCGCGGATTTTCACGGTGAGAACTACATTAGCCTGTCGCAAACCGACAGCTACCGGCAGCTGCTGGATACGCTTTTTGCTGAGCATCAGGTGAAGCGGCGGATGGTGGTAGAAACGCACAGCGCGGCCTCAATATGCGCGATGGTTCGTGCGGGCGTCGGCGTCGCGGTCGTCAATCCACTTACGGCGCTGGACTATGCCGGGAGCGGGATCGTCATCCGCCGTTTTAGCGTTTCCGTCCCGTTCACCGTAAGCCTTATCCGCCCGTTGCACCGTCCGGCTTCCGCGCTGGTGGACGCATTCACCGAACACTTAGTTGAGCATGCGCGTCAGGCGGCGCTTCGCTTGCCTGACCTGCAAAACCCGTTATGACAGCATAAATTCCACGGCATCTGCCGCGTGAATAGCCGCGGTATCAAACACCGGGATGGGGCTTCGTTCGGCCGGCACCAGTAAACCGATCTCCGTGCAGCCGAAAATCACCCCTTCAGCCCCCTGCTGCGCCAGTTTCTCTATTACGCTCACGTAATACGCGCGGGAGGTTTCGCTGAAAGTTCCGAGGCAGAGCTCGTCGAAGATAATCTGATTGATGCGCGCCCGATCCTCCTCATCCGGGATCAGGCTTTCTATCCCAAACTCGCTGTGCAAGCGCCCGCGATAGAAATCCTGCTCCATGGTGTAACGTGTGCCCAGCAAGGCCACGCGCGACATTCCCGAGGCGCGAATTGCGCGTCCGGTGGCATCCGCGATGTGCAGGAACGGCAGCGAACAGCGCGCTTCAATGTGCGAGGCCACTTTGTGCATCGTGTTGGTACACAGCAGAATGCCCTGCGCCCCCGCACGCTCCAGCCCCAGCGCGGCATCGGCCAGGATCTCTCCCGCTTTATCCCATTCACCGCTCGACTGACAGGCTTCGATTTCATGAAAATCAACGCTGTGCAGCAGCAGGCTCGCGGAGTGCAGGCCGCCCAGACGCTGCTTTACGCCTTCGTTAATCAGGCGGTAATAAGGGATAGTCGATTCCCAGCTCATCCCACCTAACAGGCCAATCGTTTTCATCATCCCTCCTTCTCTGTTTAAGCCAGTGAAGCAAACTTGTGATCCTGTTTCCAGATCTTTGTTGCGTCGTTTTCTTTTTAAGCTGGCCCATATAAATTAAATAAAACACCGTTTTATTATAAAGGGCAAAACCATGTTTATGTTCCACAAAGAGACCGCGTCTGAAGATCTGGGGAACGGCGTTACGCGCCGCGTACTGGCCCACGGCGGCAGGATGATGGCGGTTGAAGTGCATTTTGAGCAGGGTGCAATTGGCCCACTGCATAACCACCCGCACGAACAGTTAACCTATGTTCTATCCGGCGAGTTTGAATTTACGATTGGTGAAGAGAAGCATGTCGTGACGGCGGGAGATACGCTCTACAAAAAACCACATGTTATGCACGGCTGCCTCTGCCTCAGGGCCGGCACGCTGCTGGACACCTTTACGCCTGTCCGCGAGGATTTCCTGAAATAAAAAAGGCGCTGTTTCAGCGCCTTTCCTGTATGCAGAATTTATTCCGTTACCGGCTCTGGCAATGGGTTTCGGCTGAGCATGGCCTCACGCAGTAACACGCTGCCGCAGGCAAACAGAGCGCCAAGGATCGCTGCCAGAATGACAATCATCCCTTTGCCCGGGCCGTCTTTTTTCACCGGCATCGATGGCGAAAGCTGATACCTGAATGGCTCAAGCTTAACGTCTGCAAAGGAGAGTTTTTTCAGCTGCGCCAGGTAATATTCCCGGTTCTGGAAATCCGCGTTCAGCTCCGTCACGTCCTTGAGATTTTTTTCAATCTTTAGCTTTTGCGCGATACCGTCAGCCCCGAGCGCAACGGAGTAATCCGGATCGTCTTTTACCGCCTGTCCGTTGCTGTACACGGGCTTCTTAATGCCCGCGGCATTCGCCACTTCCAGCGAATAATTCAGCCGCTGCAGGTTGGTGTTGTGCACATTGGTCAGACGAACGCGGTCGAGCGCCAGCTGCTGTTCTACCTCGTTCGTTTTGAGGGCGATCTGATTGCGGATATTTTGCACCGTCTCTTTCTCAACAATTGCCGAGATATAGTCGATATACCCCTCCAGGACGGATTGGGCATCGGCTGCGGTCGGCGCGGTGAAGCTCAATGTCCAGGAGACGAAAGGCGATTTATCCGCGTCTTTTCCCTGAACATCATTCACCGCTTTCATTCTGTCTGCGATATTAACAACCGCACGGTGCAGTTCAAGCGGGTCCACTTCCGTATTCTTAAGCTGCGCCATCACGTAAGGGGAAGAGGTCATATACTCTTCGAGCAATGACTGTGACTGGAATTTTTTAATAAACAGGTCAAAGACTTCCTGACGGGTGACCGGCACCTTCACGTCAAGAACCTGCAGCGCAACCATCATCTGGCGCAGCGGGTTCCACTGTGTCTGTTCCGCCGGAGTGATCACCGCTTTACTGGTCCATTTTTGCGGCAGTAGAAGCGCAATTGCCAGACCTGCCAGCGCGAAAACAAAGATAATGGTGGCAATACGTTTTTTCGCGGTAATCAGAACATCTAACAGACCCAGAAGATCGATCTCTTTTGAACTGACTGCTGGGGGGGCATATGAGGGAAAATCGAGGTCCGTTTTTTTCTTGATATCCATTGCTGACATAACCGTTCTTCTGTTTCGGGTGCAGTAAATTCCTGCCGGATGAGTTCAGTTGCCCGATAATACAAGAAACTAAGAATAATCTGAATGCGAGAATGGACTATCTGAGAGATTGCTATCAAAGTTGGTAGTTATTAAGCATCACGCTAACAAAACGCCGGGTGGCGCTGCGCTTACCCGGCATTACCCCTTACACGCCGATATTTCGCAGTTTCTCCCCGCTCATCAGCTTGCGTTCAATATGCTCCAGCGTCACGCCTTTGGTTTCTGGAATTAGCCAGAATGTGACGCCAATAAATGCCACGTTCAGCACCGTGTAGAGCCAGAAGGTTCCCGCCGCGCCAATCGCATCCAGCAGCGTCAGGAAGGTCGCGCCGATGATCATGTTCGATACCCAGTTGGTGGTGGTGGAACAGGTGATACCAAAATCGCGACATTTCAGCGGCTGAATTTCAGAGCACAGGATCCACACCACCGGCGCGGCGCTCATCGCGTAGCCAGCGATGCACATCATGGTCATGCCCACGGAGAGCCATGAGAGGCCACTGGACGCCGTGCCGTTATCAAACTGCATCAGGCAGTAGCCGAGGATCAGCGTACCGAGCGCCATCACGCTGAAGCCAATTTTCAGCGCTGGCTTACGTCCGGCTTTATCGACGGTGAACACCGCAATAAAGGTGGCGAACATAAAGGTGAGCCCCACCACCAGCGTGGCGATCATCTGCTGTTCGGTGGTGGTAAAACCGGCCATTTTGAAGATGCGCGGCGCGTAGTACATGATGATGTTCATCCCGGTGAACTGCTGCATCGCCTGGAGCAACATGCCAAGAAATACCGCGCGGCGCACGTTGCGGTTAGCCTTGAACAATGACCAGCCGCCCTGCTTCAGCTTCAGGCTTTCGCGGATCTCGTTCAGCTCTTCACGCGCTTTCTCAGACGTGTCGCGCAGCATACGCAGCACCTCTTCCGCCTCCACGTGACGCCCTTTTTGCGCCAGCCAGCGCGGGCTGTTCGGCAGGAAAATCACTAATACAATCAACACAACCGCAGGCAGCGCCAGCACACCGAGCATCGCCCGCCAGTTACCGCTGTAGCTGAAGTACGTATCGGACAGGAACGCCAGCACGATGCCCAGCGTCACCATCAGCTGGTACATGCTGATCATCTTGCCGCGCACGTTCTCGCTCGCCATTTCGGAGAGATACAGCGGTGCGGTGTAGGAGGCGATCCCCACCGCCACGCCCAGCAGCACGCGGGAGAGCAGCAGCACTTCAACGTTGGTGGCAAACGCCGAACC
The DNA here is from genome assembly GCF_058354905.1 of Enterobacter sp. ECC_219_Taxon_10. Taxonomy (NCBI): domain Bacteria; kingdom Pseudomonadati; phylum Pseudomonadota; class Gammaproteobacteria; order Enterobacterales; family Enterobacteriaceae; genus Enterobacter; species Enterobacter sp. ECC_219_Taxon_10. The sequence continues at coordinate 3,945,408 of NZ_CM178005.1, forward strand.
AATGGACCCGGCAACAAACAGGACCGCCCCGACCATCAGGCTGTATTTGCGCCCGAGGCGGAACGAAAGCCAGCCGTTAAACAGCGCGCCGATGGCCGCGCCGAGCATCATGCTGCTCACCACCCACTCCTGCAGGCGGTTACTCAGCGTAAAGTGATCGGTAATAAACGGCAGCGCACCGGCGATAACGCCGATATCCAGGCCAAACAGTAAACCGGCCACGGCTGCCGCAATGGAGACAAACTGGTTCATGCGGCGGGTATCGCGCAGCGCAGCGGGCATCAGGGTAGAGTCATTTATAGATGTCATATTTTTCCTGCCTCAACAGCAAAATTCGTTAAGTGAAATTACGAGATAGCGGGGAAAAGTGTCAGGCCGGAATTCGTGAAGATATGGATTATTTCGCTATGGCATAGCGATCTGTGATGGACATTACAATTTCAACTAATGCTGGATAATCACCTTATTTTACTAATACCTTAATTTTTCAGTAATAAAAGTGTGATAGCGGTCATCTATGATTTTTCAGTATGGATTTTTCGTGTTTATCAATATGGACTTTGGAAAATTTTAAGCAAAAAAAACCTCCGCCGAAGAGCAGAGGTATTTGTCATTAGTGGGTCTATCGCGCCAGCCAGCCGCCATCAACCGCGACGGTATAACCATTGATATAGTCCGATGCAGGGGAAGCCAGGAACACAACCGGCCCCATCAGATCGCTCGGAAGCCCCCAGCGGCCAGCCGGAATACGCTCAAGGATGGCCGCACTGCGCTCTTCGTCCGCCCGCAGCTGCTGGGTATTGTTAGTGGCCATATAGCCCGGCGCAATCGCGTTGACGTTGATGTTGTGCTGCGCCCATTCGTTCGCCAGCAGGCGGGTCACGCCCATCACCGCGCTTTTTGACGCGGTGTAAGACGGCACGCGGATGCCGCCCTGGAAGGAGAGCATCGAGGCGATATTAATGATTTTGCCGCCTTTCCCCTGGGCGATGAAGTGCTTCGCCGCCGCCTGAGACATAAAGAACACGCTCTTGATGTTCAGGTTCATGACGTCGTCCCAGTCGGTCTCGCTGAAGTTAATCGCGTCTTCACGGCGGATCAGCCCCGCGTTGTTGACCAGAATGTCGATATGGCCAAACTCCGCCACGGCGCGATCCAGCAGGTCCGGAATGGCGTCGATTTTACGCAGGTCGGCGGTCAGGCTGAGAAAACGACGGCCCAGCGCGGTCACGCGTTCAATCGTTTCCGTGGGCTCAACAATGTTAATCCCGACGATGTCGCAGCCCGCTTCCGCCAGGCCTAACGCCATCCCCTGGCCCAGCCCGGTGTCACAACCGGAAACCACAGCCACTTTACCCTGCAGAGAGAATGCATCCAGAATCATGTTTGTTCCTTACTCTTTCAGCGCCTGTCACCAACAGGCAGATTGATACTTAGCTGCCCGCGACTAGCGCAGATCCTTAACAGCGACGTGGTCCATGTCATCGAAGACCTGGTTTTCTCCAACCATACCCCAGATGAAGGTATAGGCTTTTGTCCCCACGCCGGAGTGAATAGACCAGCTGGGTGAAATGACCGCCTGCTCGTTATGCATGACGATATGGCGCGTCTCCTGCGGCTGTCCCATCATGTGGAACACGCAGGCATCGTCGTCCATGTTGAAGTAGAAGTAGACTTCCATGCGGCGCTCATGGGTATGGCACGGCATGGTGTTCCACAGGTTGCCCGGAGCCAGTTCGGTCAGCCCCATGCTGAGCTGGCAGGTTTCCAGCACATCCGGAACGAAGTATTTATTGATGGTACGGCGGTTGCTGGTGAGGTTATCGCCCAGCGTCACGGGCGCAACGTCCGCTGGCGTCACTTTTTTGGTTGGATAAGCGGTGTGCGCGGGGGCGCAGTTGTAGTAAAACTTTGCGGGCTTAGCGCCGTCGATGCTGGCAAAGACCACCTCTTTCGCCCCTTTGCCGACGTACAGCCCGTCTCGGTGGCCAATCTCGTAGCACTGGCCGTCCACGGTAATCGTGCCCGGCCCGCCGATATTAATCACGCCCAGTTCACGACGCTCCAGGAAGTAGCTGACGCCCAGCTGCTTGCCCACTTCGCCGCCCACGGAGACGGTTTTCGCCACCGGCATAATGCCGCCCACAATAATGCGGTCGATGTGGCTATAGACCATGGTGTACGTGTCGGCTCCGAACACCTGCTCAATTAAAAACTCGCTGCGCAGCCCCTGAGTATCCAGCGTTTTGGCGTGCGCGCTGTGAATGCTTTGTCTGACGTCCACGGTAACCTCCAGATGTGGTCATTCCCGAAAGAAGAAAATAAACGAAACAGCGTTCCGTTTTACATTATGAGCACATACTAGCGGCAGAAAATAGGCTTTTCAACCCAACTTAAAACAACGTTTCATTTTTTATTTTATTTATAGCGGAAATGACGTTCGGATCACGATAAATACGCCAGGCAAAAACAGCGCGATAAAAAAAACCTCCCGAAGGAGGTTTTTTTTAATGAGGTAAGATTAGCGCTCAATGGCCAGCGCCACCCCTTGTCCGCCGCCTATACAGAGAGTAGCTATCCCTTTGCGGGCGTTTCGCTTTTTCATTTCGTGGACCAGGGAGACCAGGATTCGGCAACCGGACGCACCGATGGGATGCCCCAGCGCAATGGCCCCGCCGTTTACGTTGACCCGCAGCGGATCCCACTCCAGCATTTTGCCGACCGAGATCGCCTGCGCGGCAAAGGCTTCGTTCACTTCAATCAGATCCACATCAGAAAGCTGCCACCCTGCGCGCTCCAGGCAGCGGCGGGTAGCGTAGACCGGCGCGATCCCCATTAACGCAGGATCCACGCCCACGCTGGCAAATGCCTTAATGCGGGCCAGCACGGGGAGATCGAGTTCAAGGGCTTTGCTTTCACTCATCATCATGACGGCCGCGGCGCCGTCGTTAATGGAAGAGGCATTTCCCGCCGTGACCGAGCCCTGGGTCTCAAACGCGGGATTCAGTCTTGCCAGGCCTTCAGCACTGGCATCGGTGCGCGGCTGTTCATCGGTATCTATAACGATAACCTCACCGTTCTGACGCTGCGTGCTGACCGGGACAATCTCGTCGCGAAAACGACCGGAATCAATCGCGGCACGCGCTTTTTGCTGCGAACTTAGCGCATAGGCGTCCTGCAGTTCGCGGCTGATGCCGTACTCGCGCGCCAGATTTTCTGCCGTCACGCCCATATGATAGTCGTTGAACGCATCCCACAGCCCGTCATGCACGAGGCTGTCGAGCAGCTGGCTGTTGCCCAGTTGCGCGCCGGTACGGCTGTCGGTCAGAACGTGCGGCGCGCGGCTCATGTTCTCTTGTCCGCCAGCAATAACCACATCCGCTTCACCGCACTGAATGGCCTGGGTGGCGAGATGCAGCGCTTTTAATCCTGAACCACAGACGTCGTTAATGGTGATGGCGGATACGGTATTGGGCAACCCGCCCTTCAGCGCCGCCTGGCGCGCAGGGTTCTGCCCGGCTCCGGCCGTGAGAACCTGCCCCAGGATCACTTCATCAACTTCATGTGCGGCGATCCCGCTACGTTCCACCAGCGCTTTAACTACCACGCTGCCCAGGTCAACCGCCGAGTGACGCGCAAGCGCTCCCTGAAAACAGCCGATAGCCGTACGCAACGCACCCACTATTACGACATCTTTCATCACGACCTCTGTGTTAAATGACATGACGATAGTAGAGGATTGTTACTGGCAATTATCTTAATTGTTTAAAAATAGTGAGTTTAATCACAAGGATTAGCGCGCATCCTGCAGATACTGCCGCAGCCAGCTTCCGGCAACGCCGGGCGGGGATCGTTTATTCCACAGCAAATCGATGCCGATCGCCCTTGGCCAGCCGGGAACATTGAGCTGTACCAGCGATTTCGCCGCGGCGAATTCATCCACCAGCGCGCACGGCAGCACGCACCAGCCGAAACCCTGGACGGCCATACTCAGCAGTAACAGGTAGTTCGGCGCTGACCAGACGGGCCCCCGAGCAATCTCAGCCTCGCGCTCAAGGTAGGTGCTGAGCCTCAGCTCCCGCCAGCCGTGCAGCTCGTCGCTCTGCACCTCGTGTTGCCCGGCGAGCGGGTGCGTGGTCGCGACATATATCGCCATTCGGGTCTGCACCGGCAGCCGGGTGGCGCCAATATCCGTAGGATAACTGTCTCGCGCTTCCGTCAGACCCACCTGCGCGCGCTCCTTTTGCAGCAGATCGATCACGTCTTCTTCCTCGCCAATCAGACATTCGAATTCCGTATGGGGAAAGCGGGCGTCAAACTGCTTCATCAGATCTTCCAGCACGTCCGGGTTGAGGGTATCGGAAAGGACAAACGTCAAACGCGCTTCGGTTCGTGCCGTTAACGACACCGCCAGCTCATCAAGCCGCGTGCTGGCGGCGAGGATGGCCTGCACGTAGCCCAGCACCTGTTCCCCCTGGACCGTTAGCACCGGCTGCCGCGCCGAGCGGTCAAACAGTTCGAAACCCAGATCGGCCTCAAGATTGGCAATGGAGGTGCTGATCGTCGACTGGCTTTTACGCAGCCGGCGCGCGGCAGCAGAGAAAGAGCCTGCCGCAACGGTCTCAACAAACGCGGTAAGGGCTTCAGGTGAATAGTGCATAACCTATCTACTTTATCGATGGATACCATCTTTAATATATCAGCTTTAGCGATAAAAATAGGCTGCATCAACGCCCATACCGGCGAATTAATGAGGTCTACACTATGCAACACCAGGATGTACTCCAACGTAAGCTGCCGGAGCGGATCTTCCACGCTGTCTGTTTCGAAGGGATTGCCACGGCAATTCTCGCCCCCACGGCGGCGTGGCTGATGCAGCGCTCCGTGGTGGAGATGGGCGGGTTAACCATTATCCTGGCTACCACCGCCATGCTCTGGAACATTATCTATAACTTCGGCTTCGACCGTTTCTGGCCTGTCCAGCGCGTAAAACGTACGGCAAAAGTGCGTGCGCTGCACGCGCTGGGGTTCGAATGTGGGTTTATTGTGATTGGCGTGTCGATTGTCGCCGCCGTGCTGGGCGTGACCTTGCTTCAGGCATTTACGCTGGAAATAGGTTTCTTCCTGTTCTTCCTGCCGTACACCATGTTCTATAACTGGGCATACGATAACCTGCGCGAGAAATTTCTTAAGCGCCGCCAGCAACGACGCGCTCTGGCAGGCTAAAATCACGCTGGCCGGACGCCCGTTCCGGCCAAACTCCGTCGAAGCAACTGCGCTCTTCAGGCATAACTATGGTAAATTGCACGCCATTCTGATGGTTTGTTAGTTGAAACGTTGCTCTAATGTCGAAAATTTGGTCAAAAGATGAGACTCTCTGGAGTTTCGCTCTCTATGGCACGGCCGTGGGCGCAGGAACGCTGTTCTTGCCCATTCAGCTGGGCTCCGCAGGCGCTATTGTCCTGTTTATCACCGCCCTTGTGGCCTATCCGTTAACCTACTGGCCGCACCGGGCGCTAACGCAATTTATTCTCTCTTCAAAAACAAAAGGTAATGAAGGGATCACCGGCGCCGTCTCCCACTACTATGGTAAGAAGATTGGCAACCTGATCACCACGCTCTATTTCATCGCCTTCTTTGTGGTGGTGCAGATATATGCGGTGGCCATCACCAACTCGTTAACCGAACAGCTGGCGAAACACCTGACGGTAGATATCGTCGTTCGCGTGCTGGTCAGCCTGGGCGTGGTGCTGGTTCTGAATCTGATCTTCCTGATGGGACGGCATATCACAATAAAAGTGATGGGCTTCCTGGTGTTTCCGCTGATTGCCTATTTCCTGTTTGTCTCGCTCTACCTGATCGGCAGCTGGCAACCCTCGCTGCTGACCAGCCAGATGGCCGTCGATCGCCATACGCTGCACCAGGTTTGGATTTCGATTCCGGTGATGGTGTTTGCGTTCAGCCATACCCCGATTATCTCCACATTTGCCGTTGACCGTCGCGAGAAATTTGCCGACGGCGCCATGGATAAATGCAATAAAATCATGAAGGTGGCGTACCTGATCATCTGCCTGAGCGTGCTGTTCTTTGTCTTCAGCTGCCTGCTCTCTATTCCACCGTCGTATATTGTAGCCGCCAAAGAGCAAGGGGTAACGATCCTGTCCGCGCTGTCGATGATGCCTTCTTCACCGGCGTGGCTGGGTATTTCTGGCATTGTGGTGGCGATTGTTGCGATGTCAAAATCGTTCCTCGGCACCTATTTTGGGGTGATTGAAGGGGCGACGGAGATCGTGAAGTCGTCACTAAATCAGATCGGCGTAAAAAAAAGCCGCGCCTTCAACCGCGCGCTTTCCATTATGGGGGTGTCGTTAATCACCTTTGCCGTCTGCTGCATTAACCCGAACGCCATTTCGATGATTTACGCCATCAGCGGTCCGCTTATCGCCATGATTTTGTTTATCATGCCGACGCTGTCGACGTATCTGATCCCCTCCCTGAAACAATACCGTTCCATTGGCAGCCTGCTGACGCTGATCGTCGGCGTGCTGTGCGTGTCGGTGATGTTTGTGGGCTAAACATACTCATGCCCGGCATTCTGTCGGGCATGCCTCTCAGTCTCGCCCTGCTGACTCCAGCGGAAAAGGTCTGTCCTGCACTACCGTTTTCATGACAAGCGTAGAGCGAAGGTGCTGCACGCCAGGCATGGCGGAGAGTTTCTCGTCATAGAGTTTCTGAAAGGCCGACAGGTCGCGGGTCACAACGTGCATCAGATAATCCGGATCGCCAAACAGACGCTGTGCCAGCACGATCTGAGGGATCTCTTCTACCGCCTCTTCAAACGCGCTTACCGCCTTTCGGTCCCCCTCTTTTAGCGTCGCAAACACTATCGCCAGAAAGTTAAAGCCCATTTTGGCGGGGTCAAGGCTGGCACGGTATCCCGTTATGGCCCCGCTTTGCTCCAGCGCCCGGACGCGACGATGGCACGGCGAAAGGCTCAGATTCACCCGTTCAGCCAGCTCGGTAAGGGATAAGCGGCCATCGGACTGCAGCTCCGCAAGAATTTTTCGATCGATGCTATCCATGTGGAAGATTTTCTCATTTTGACGGTGTTATGAGCATAACATTGAAAGCCTATTTCGCAGGGTTAGCGATATTCTTTTTCTCAACTTTGACGCACTGCAGGAGTCTTCAGGACGATGGAAATGAGTATTGTGGCCGGCTTTTGGGTGGTTTCGTTTCTGCTCATCATAACGCCTGGCGCCGACTGGGCCTACGCCATTAGCGCCGGGATTAACGGGCGGCGCGTGGTGCCGGCGGTGATGGGGTTGATGTCCGGGCATTTGTTAGCCACGCTGATCGTGGTGGCTGGCGTAGGCGTACTGATTGCCCAACATCCGCTGGCGCTAACCGGGCTGACCATTGCGGGGGCCGTGTATCTCCTGTGGCTTGGCATTACGCTATTACGTCACCCCGCCGCGCCGGAAAAGGCCACCCACCACGCGGGAAACTGGAAACAGTGGGCGGTGAAAGGGCTCTGCATTAGCGGCCTTAACCCGAAAGTTTTTTTGCTTTTTCTGGCGCTGCTTCCGCAGTTTACAGACCCTGCAGGAAGCTGGTCGATAGCGATGCAGATGTCCGCGCTTGGCGTGATGCACCTGATCACCTGCACGCTGGTCTATCTGCTGGTGGGGTATGGTTCGAGAGCGGTGCTGGCGACCCGGCCACAGGCGGCGCGTCTGGTGAGCATGGCATCGGGCGGGATAATGGTGATGATCGCGTTGGTATTGCTGTTTGAACAGATGAGATAAAAAAACACCGGCCATCGCCGGTGTGTTTTACGCCCGAATATCGTCATATTCCCGCGTGTTATCAAATTCATGCTTCGCAAACGGGCACAGCGGGATAATTTTGCGGTTCTCACCGCGCATCTTCTCAACCACTTTCGCCACCAGCTGCTTGCCCACACCCTGCCCCTTCAGGCTCGGATCGACATCGGTATGCTCAATAATGCTCAGGTGCTCGCCGGTCGGCACGAAGACAATCTCAGCGACCTGATTGCCGTTCGCATCGTTTACGTAAAACTTGTTGTGGCCTTCCAGAATATCCATGGTTCCTCGCTTATTTTTGGCGGTACTTCAGCGCACCGCTCGGGCAGGTATCAATCACGCGTACAACCGTTTCCACGTCCACTTCATCAGGAACAATCCACGGCTTACGCTTCAGATTAAACAGCTTTGCGCTCCCACGCACGCAGTTACCGGAGTGTTTGCAGATCCCGGTGTTGAAGTAAACGTCAATTTTCTCGCCGGTATAGGCCCGGTAGCCTGCATCCAGTAGTTCTTTATCCATGACATTGCCTCTGTAATTATTCTCGTGCTGAATGAAGCATAGCCTTATGGGATCCCGATAGCTATCACGCTAAAAACGAAAAGCCAGCTCGCAACACTTTTCGCCGGATTGCGTCCCCCTGCGTACATCGGTGGGTGCGCATACTGGCTGTTTTACGCATTAAGCGTGATCCGACATTCTGTTACTGAGTATCCCCGGTGAGATGTTTAAAATTAAACAAGTTTAATCTGAAGATGAGCCTGTCGTTTACGATAATGTCCGCTCTGCTTATTTAACATGAGTTACCCATGAAGACACGGCCATTATTACTGACTCTGCTCAGCCTCAATTTATTAACCGCCTGCAGCGCTTCTGAGCCAGATAAGGTTGAACAAATACACCATCTGCAGGTCCCGCTAGTTTTACCGGGAGAAAAACCGCCTGCCGTTCCGGCATCACATATTGCAGCACTTTATCAAGAAAATAAAATACAGATAGATAAAATAGCAACACAGCTGAAATCACAATATTTACAGCACGCCACCGCGAAGGATATTTTCACCGAAGATAGCCCCGTTCAGCCGGTCTACGCCTCGCTGACAAAACTGGAACAGCTTGAAATGATTAATCAGCAATACTTGAAAGATAAAAATGTTACCGGTCTGCAAAAGATTAAACTTGCCCTTCAGCCTTTAGTCACTTAAATACCAAAAAGCCCAACTGCTGAGCAGCTGGGCTTTTTTAATTGAGAGGCTAACAACGATTAATCGTGCTGTCCGAATCGCCATGTCAGGCCTGCCGTTACGGAGCTTACGTCGCTGCTGACGCCAATCTGGTTGGCGTTACCCACATTGCTTACCCATTGATATTCCAGGCGGCCAGCCAAATTTTTGTTGAACGCATACTCCGTCCCCACTGCGGCAAGCGGGCGAATGCCTGTATCAAAACGATTGTGACCACTTACATCAGATTCTGCGCGATACGCCATCGCCCCGGCACGCCCATAGATATCCCAGCTGTCGGTCACGGCATAGCTTGCTTTTAAGGACATCTGCAGCCCCTGGCTTTTCATTTGTGCGCCCGCACTATGGTTGCCTTTCATCTGCATATTTCCTAAATAATCATAACCACCTTCTACTGCGAGCCAGGGTGTCATCTGATAGCCAGCGTAAACCCCACCGCCGACGTTATCATGATCGATATTATACTGGCTTGAGCCATTGTTATTATCGCTCGCTTTAGAACCTGTGCTGGCGTCAAAATAGTGTGACCAGCCAAATTTAGCCCCGCTATACCATGTACCTGTATCCGCAGCTGCAAATGCAGCCGTTGCAGTGAACGCGTTAGCAATAATTAATGCAAAAAGTGTCTTCTTCATACGAATCCCGTTTACTCTGCTAAATATTATCAGTGAGCAAACGATATAGACAAACGAGAACAACGTGAAATGCTTTTCTGTTTAATTTTAAATTTTAGAACGACTCAGGTAAATTTCCCATTTCCAGTAAATAACCGCCGCGCTTAAACGCAATATATTGACCTTGCTTAAGCGCCGATAATACGTTGAGAATGCTGCTGCGTGAAAGAAGCGTACGATCCTGAATATATTCCAGAATGCTCGTCCGCATACGCGCCTCTTCGGGAAGTAATATCATCTCCTGCAGATAGCTACGAATCACGGAATAGGTACGTTGCTGCACGACCTGCGCATCACGATAAATCAGATACGCCGTATGATACGACAGTAAGGCCGCAACGTCTTCCCAGACGCCCTTTTCACGAAATAGCGCAGCTGCTTCATCTGCATCAGCACGTAAAATTATAGACTCTCTTTCTGCACGTAAAATATGCCCTTGTGTCGGCTGGATCATCTCGGCAATGCCGAACAGATGAGGCTCGAAAACGGTCACTAAGAGCAGTCCATCAGAGGCCCGCAGCAGCGAAAGCTCCCCGTCCTGAAAAAGGTACATCTGCTGGTGGCCTTTGTGTTTCCAGGTGATCCGCTTGCGCGGCGCGAGCTTCACTTTCTCTGCCATTGGCTCAAGGATCGCCGTCAAACGTTCAATGGATTGTTCAGGCCGAACAGGAGGTAAAATATTCATAACACAGCCTTTTAGCGTTGGGTAATGGCCAGTATAGACTACAACAGTCATTGATCAGACAAGTATGAGGGGGAAGTGATATCAGATAGAAAAACATGAGTAAAAAGAAACTCTGTTTATTTTTGAATTTTCCACCAAGAACGTCGGTAATAGGTAACTGATATTTGTTGGTGCTTGCTCTAATACCTATGAAAACACTGGGGAGAAAAGACTATTAAAACCTGAACAATCTTTTCTTCTTACACATCACTTCATTAAGATTATTCCTAATAAAACAACAAATATTTGTTGTTTTTTAAATAATTACAAAATATCAAGCCGAAACAGGCCGTTCCAGCTTTTGAATTGTATATACAGCCTGACTATTCTCTTTCGAGCCGAAAACATTCCGGAAATGAATATGCGTAAAGTGTAATACATACAGATTCATTTATTCGCTTTATCAGGCTGTTAGCCGATGTGAGTCATTAAAAAACTCATTTCGCAAGGACTATCTTTCAATGGCGAAATTGTACGCCACTCTCACAGGAGTCAGACATGAGCGCAAATTTAATCTGGTCAGGAAAAGTTGATGCAAAAAGTGCCGAAGGGATAAATACAGGCCTTTCCCTCAAACGAGGGGAGATCATTACGATTCTGGCCGATGGCTGGGCCAAAAATGGTAGCGAAACTTTTGCTCTGACCGCGCCACAGGGACGTATTCCCAGAGAGGGCGAACCGCTAACGATACGCAATCCTTCACTTCTGGCACGGATTGGGGGTGAAACATATCCGGTTGGCAACCATAAATATCGCTGGTCAATTCCTGCTGAAGGTATTCTGACGCTGATTTATGCCGATGGTAAAGACCAGTACAAAGACAACTCGGGCGAATTCAGCGTTGAAGTGTATCGCGAGGCGGATATTACAGCGAGGACAGCACCGTTTGAAGATTTAACCAACTTTGAACGTGATAACTGGAATAGCTGGCAGGCGGGACCTGCCGGGCACGATCTTTACCTGGTTGACGCCAGCGCCCGCGCCGTCGAGTTTATTACCAGGCCCAATAAAAATCATGCCGGAGAGATCCTCAAAAAGACGCTGACAGGTCTGACTGCCGGGCATGAATATACCTGGACGCTGAAAGCTGCGCGCATTATTGGAAAATATGAAGCGCCAAAAATTTCTCTCCGTGCGGATGGCAAAGACATCTCCGCACCGCTGGAGCTGAAGCAGGCGAATGAATGGGTAACCCTGAGTGGAAAATTCAAAGCCGCGAGCAGTCAGGCTGAACTCGCGGTAGTCAGCCATGTTACAGCAAGTATGGGGAATGATTTCAGAATTAAGGAGCTAAAAATTAAGGGATAATCTACAGGAGTGTCGGTCTGCTATTCGGCATGAATGCTGGATGGCAGTTCGATGTTCAAAACAGGATTAAAAAATTGTGTAGCGCACATGATCAACATATGCGCTACACCAACAGGCAATAAACACACGGCATTACTCTTTATTATGTTGTATATCCTCTCAGTATCGGCTGTGATTAGAAACAAGACGCGTCTCGATTAACGCTATCCTGAAACACAGCACGCTTTCGGTTAGGGTATCTGAGCGGAAGTAACACACTAACTTCATGCCTAATAAACACCAGTGGGGTAATATCGGTTCTGAATACACATTCAGGGCTGCATATTCACGTAATCAAAAAGATCATGGTGCCTGCAAAAGCGCACCATGAAAGAGCCATAATCTGCAATTAGCAAAGCACATCCTTGTTTAATTAAAAGGCAACGTAATTGTACTGCCGGTATATCGCTAAACGATACAAGACCTGTCTGGTTAATTCAGGGGGCAGCAGATCATACCTCTTATTGGTAAACCGTCATTCAATTGTTGAACGATAACAGACATCGTATGTTAAGTAACTTGTTGATAGCGAAATACATTTAAGCCAATTTTGGGTGGTGTTTTGCAACAAGGGGAGAGATATGGAGCGGGCGAAGGGAAATCACCCCCGCTCCAAAGATCTCGTAATCCCATGGATTTATTAACAAAAACGTGATGCATTGTAGGAGGGTTTTGTAGGAGGAACTACAACGTTTTGCAAACCGCTTCACTCCAGAACGCTGATAAGTTTTAGCGCGTCACTTCTGACAGAATCTTGTATTCGCCCAGAGTCAGCGATCAACGTCAAAGCCTCAATACTTAAACCATCCCTGATCACTTTTCGCGCTTTACTGAGACGGCCCCGGCAACTTTTCTCTGTATAACCCTCACGTGAGTGCATTTGCTCAATGATATCCGCGCTTGATAAATTTGAATCGGCAAAATGATGGTAGTAGTTTACAAAGCACTCCATCCCGATAGCCTTAAGGTGGCTGACCAGGGTAACACTACTCGTTATCTTCTCTGGTTGATTCAAAACCTCTTCCACAGGTTCGGGTGGAAGGGTTTGCATAGCCGCTTCATTGACTGAAACCGAACTCCTGACAATCAAGTCTTCTTTGATGGAACTAACTCGGGGATCAGTAAGAATCGCGCCCTTGAGGTTAACGATATGTGCGTTAACGTGGTCACTATGCCGTGCATAATCTCGTATTACTTCATGTGGGATTTTGTAAGCATCAAGAATGTTGTAAGTCCCATCGAAAATAACCGCGATTAAATAATCAAAATCGGCTGCCTCATAGTTACGCAAGGCACTAAGCTGCCGGGAAGGATTATCCGGCGTAACTCTCCTAGCTTTGATCTGCACTTTCAGGCCATCAGCATCAATGGCATCAGCACCCGCCGAGGAATTACTGAGAAGAGTCATACCCAGTGCATTAGAAACCAGCCATTCAGCATAGTCACCAACAGGATTATTCTTGGTGCGAATGACACCTCTAGAACGCAACTGCGTTAATATTTCGGAATGAAGTGACAGCAATTCAAGATTATTCAGCGCATTTAGCCAATCATATGATGTTAAATGATTATTTTTCAAAAACACTCTCCATTGCCGAAGTGAAATGCCACTGTAACGCCTACGTAACGCACCTGGATTTTGATGTTTTGTCGACTCTTATAGAAGAGTAAGACTGATTCATAGGTGTCTCATCTTTTGCCAAAGAAGTCTGTTCATTAATACAGCATCCAGAATTTATAAACTTACACTTACTTCACTTTCTCAGTTTGCCCCACCGCACTGCCGAAACAATACCCCAGTTGCCACTGGCATTGGGCCTACGCCATTTTGCTGTCTCCATGCTACGGAGATACTCAAGAGCTTCAGAAAACGTGCCAAAACGCTTCTGAGCCGCTTTATCACCTACGCCAAACGAACCATCACGGGTGCTCGCCAAACCGGGGTGAAAACAGGAACCATCGGCCGCGTATGGAACCAACAGTTCCGGGTCGTTATCTTCAGATGAGCCAGACGCTAATAACTGCCACGGCTCAACGCTCAAAGCGTTAGCCAGCACCTCAATCGCGTCCAGAGACGCATTAGAGCCACCACGTTCAATTCTGCTCATATAGCTACGTGCAAACCCACACCGATCAGCAAAGGCTTCCTGGCTCAATCCGGTGGCTATGCGGAGTTCTTTTACCCGCTCGCCAAACTGTATTCTCAAGGTCTTTTTCATGCACTGAATGTGCAGTTTTGACCACTGCAAGGCCACGCTCTATATGAGACATTTTGAATCAACCCTAACTTCAGCGGGCTGAGTCACTCGCATTAGCCGCCTGCCTCATGACAACCCTTCATGATTCAAAATGAACATCAATAGTGACATTTAAAATCCACAAAGTATTATGATTGTCATCGGTTGGTCGTCCCCAACATTCGCTAGTAGGCGTGATGTGTTTTTGAAAATGAGGGAATCATGGCGGGATCAGGTTTTTTATTACCAATGGTGGCGGGTGTCGCGCTTAGTTGCGTCAGCTATGGATTTGTTGCTCGCATTGTTTCAAAACATCAGATCAGCACGCTACGCGCAGTTTCATGGGGAATTCTTGGAACCCTCTCATTGGTGCTAGGCGTATGTGCATTTTCCGCTGTAAGCGCAGAACACCCGGCAGCGAAACACAAGACCTTGTGCTTAGGTAGCGCCCCGGAATGCTATGCAAAAGCGCACCACAACCCCGTCAAAGAGTGCAAGCAGGTAATGGACAAGAAAGCAGCGTTTCGCCATGTGTGGCAGGAAAGTGAAGCGCGGCCAGTTTTCGACACTTACCTTTGGCACAACGAGCAAAAGAAAACGATTCAAGCATTTGGACAACAGGCTAAGGCCATTAACAGCATGAATATGCTGATACCATTGCAATACTTTTGTGTTTTTAACGCCAACACTGGGGAAGTCATCGCGGCTTCATTTGAATAAGAGCATTCAGGGAATTCTTCCCTGAATGCTTAAAGATTAACTATTTTTTAATCTGAGTCGCTGCTGCTTTTTTTGCTAAATCTAAAATAAGCTCTAAATCTGCTCGAAATTCATCAGGGCTTGGTAACGCTGTCTGTTTGTATGCAGGTTGATCATGAGCATCAGTAATACGATGGCATTTTGACCAGAGTTCAGAAATCGCAATACAACATTCTCGCTCAAGCCCACTTAATTTATGTAAATTGCCAACTCCTATAATTTCACTGAATCTAACCACAATCCCAGCGAATATCACGTCTTCAACCATTTTCTCAACCGTTGATCTCATACGGCTATATAATCTTCGCATCGAGTTGTCTTGCTCAGCACTGGGATATACAGGCCAAGGATCTAATTGCCGAGATTCTTGTTTTAACTTTTCAACTCTGGTTTTATAGCTGACCTTGTCCCAAGGTAAACCATCATAAACGCAGCCTGAAAAATCTCCAGTCCATTGCAGGTGATGTATTAAGCTATCGACATTATTTTTCTCGGTAGCAAATATTAACTCGCTCAAAAAAGCGATATCATGCGTGAGGATTATTACCTGCCGATTTTTTGCTTCTTCAACCAATCTTGTTGCTACCCGTCTTCTTCTATGATGATCAAGAGAAGATACTGGATCATCAAAAATGATCCCACATGAATGGTTGGCAAGTTTTAATTCAGCTAAAAAAGATGCTAACGATACAGCCCTCTGTTCCCCTTCACTCAAAATTAAATCCACCTTATTTGAGACAGGTATATCCAAAAGCAAACTATAAAAAACCTTCCCCTTAGAAACTCTTGGTTTGAGAACTGTTTTTATATGAGAAACACCCAATTTAGAAAATTCTTCATCCAAATCTTTTTTTAAAGCATTACTTATTATTGAATTTGCAAACAACTTAGATTTATCTGATACTTTTTTTGATAATGCTGAAAAGCTAATTGAGTTAAGAGTGTTATATAACTTCAACCTACCAACTAAAGAAATTAAGCCTTCTAATTTTTCCGCAAGCATAATTCGTGCTTTGAGTTCTTTACTTTCCTTTATTAGATCTTCAATCTTTCTTTTTTTGGATGCTTGCTTATATAACCTTGCTTCACGTAACTTGCTAGCAGCCAGAAGTCTTAGCTCTGAAATTGGATTATAATCAAATTCGATATTCGCGAAGTTCTTACTATCAATCATTGAAAGCATCGCAGTCTTTGTCTTGATAATATCTTCTTGATATTTCTTAACTCTTTCAATTAATTCACCATGCTCATTGCCAATTTCAATATGTATTGCAGCATTAAAACTAAAATCAAGGGTAGCAGTATATATTTTTTCTCTAGCTGTTTTTAGAGAAGATTTTCTTTCATCTAATAATTTAGATATATCATCATTAATAAACTCATTGAAGCGTAACATTCTGTCAGTTGCTTCGGATATAGGTTGCTGGCATAAAACGCATTTTGCATCACGACCAACGGAGGGAAAATCATGGCCTGGGTAAGCACAACTGAGCGAGTATTTTTTGGCAGACAGAAACAAATCCCTCCAGATACCTTCACCAGTGTTAGGCAATAAATCATCTCCGGCCGCAAGTTTTTGCGCTGACTCATTTAATGCCTTTTCTGCATTAGTAACGCCTTCAATCAACGACTTAAGCTTTGTCATGGCCGCGTTATTTATAAACTTGCTTTTATTATTGATCCTAACGCAAAGCTCTTTTATGTGCGATACACTTCTTAGTAATTCTTTATACTTTTCCTCAGGATTTTTTTCTGCCAGAACTCTATCTAGCTCTTTATCTCTACTTAGCTCGGAATCACTTAAAGTGGCTAAATGTCTTAATTTTACGACATCTGTTTTATGGTCCAATACTTTACATATATCAGATACACTAGTGCCATCTGTAAAAACTTGAGTTATCTCTTTATTCACATCTATAGCCTTAGCCTCGGCTAAAACTTTTTCTGCTAATTTAGGAATTATTATATTTGCAAATTCCTCAAGAATATCGAGACCGCGAGGTAAATAAGCAGCCTCGCCTTCTTTCAGATATGATGATGCACAAAGAGTATCAAAAACACTAATTGAGGACAACAATTCTGGGGATGGTGAATTATAAGACCATTGTAAATCGTGTTCTTTCCCATTCAGAGAAATTTTAAATTTCCCGTTAGGTATATTGGATGAATAGCCCGGCAGGTTTACATTAGGGAGTATCGCACCACCTTTATCTCGTGCTCTACATGCATGCTTGAGAACTCGCCCGTATCCTGATTTTCCCGCACCATTCATACCATAAATGATGGTAATCCCATTATCACAGAATGCAATTTTTTGGTCAGGCGCAATCCTGTTCACATGAACAAGACTACTTAGTTCTTTAATTTTAATGACTTGATCATTAACCGCTGAAACCGGAATATGATCCTTATTTAATGGGAGAGATTCTAATTTATCGGAGGGCAATATTTTATTTTCAATCTTTATCAATTCTAATAATTCTTCATAATCACTATCCTCCAATGAGGGAGAAGCCAATTGTCTCCTTAAGCAGTCTCTTGCCCAGAGGGGTAGCTCGGAACTAGACCATTTCAATATTTCCTGTAAGACATCCATGATAGCCTCTAACAGTTATTTTTATAGATAAGAATTGCCTCCTATCTTTCATATAATAGCGTTGATAGAAGATTTCATAAGCAATTCATAAGGTTAGACTGTATCGCATCCACCGAAGACATTGGAACAAAGAAGAACACGCTCTTCAATTTAACTTAACTCTTTCATAAACATCGACATATGCGACACCGTTATGTTTTAAGTGAAGAATTCATTTAACGCAACCGAAAGCATTTTAAACTGAGTCTCTTCTTTCACATTTTCTTCTAACCTACTGATTATTCCATGAACCTGAGACAATCGCCAAAGTCCACCATGAGGCGTAGTTATGCCCAAATGATTAAGTGCATTGGCAATCTTTCTCTGAGATAAGCCCTGCGGTCTGAAAGTCAGAACCGCTAGACAACGAGTTGTCGCCCAAGAGCTTCGAAAAGCGATAAACGTTTAAAGCAACGCGGCTATAGTTGCTCTGGAAACGCCGTATTCACGCGCTAACGCACTGACACTGATTCCGCTACTCTTTTTCTCTATAATCGCTCTACGGGCTTCTGGTGCGATTTTAGAAGGTCTACCCAATTTCTTGCCTTCGGATTTTGCTCGCGACAAACCCGCCTGAGTGCGTTCAATCAGTAGATCACGCTCCATTTCCGCAACCGCTGCCAACATCGACAATAGAAGCTTACCGGCAGCAGAAGTGAGGTCAGTTGTTCCAAGCTGTTGGACGATCACCTTGATGCCGCGATCAGATAACAATCGGACTGTCTGGAGCACGTCAATAGCATCACGCCCCAAACGGTCGAGTTTTGCCACTACCAGCGTTTCACCGGTTCGAATTTTGCCAAGCATTTCAGCAAACGCCTTACGCTGAATTGCCTGAACTTTCCCGCTGACAATATCAGCAAACCAAAAGTCAAACATCCAACCAGCTTGCTCAAGCTCCAACCTCTGGTTCTCCGTATCTTGCTGAGCGGTAGAGACACGCCCGTAGCCGAAAATCGCCATTCTCAACACCTATCAATACCTGTCAGAAAACGGTGTCAACAATAGGACGCCTGCCAACAATTGCCAAGGCTAATTTTTCAACATTCCGTAAGATACCTGCGAAGGGGTGCCGGAAAACGGTCGTTTGTTGGCACTCCTGATCTGTTTATACATACAGCAGAGCGTTGCCGCGGAAAACCGGATGACATAACATAAAAATTCTCTGGGCCAAAAAAGGAACAAAAATGATTGCTCTCAACACAGTCAAGGGAATCATTGAGATCAGCAGTTGGCATGATATCGTTGAGCGCCCGCATTTTCGCTCAAACATCAACCCTACAAACGTTGACCTTAAAGAGATCATCGGTAGCTATCAATTTCCAGAAGATGTTCCGTGTGGACTCACAACATGCCATCAACCGCATAAACGTGGTTATATCGTAGTGACAAAAGAAGGTTACGAAACCAACATCGGAAAAGATTGTGGCAAAAACTACTTTTCCGTAGATTTCGTCGAAATGAAGACGCGGTTTGATCGAGATGTTAAAACCTCACTACAACGCGACAATATCCGCAAGGCAAAAGAAACAGCACCACAACTCCTTGAGCATGTAGAGGGATTACGGAAACAGCCTAAAGGGGCTGATTGGATCTACTCTCGTATTGAGAAACTCCGCAATCGAGGTGTAATTGGTGAGGCAGCGGCTAACGAAATTCGTAAAATGCTTAAGGAGAGACGTAAAGAGCTACTCTCATCTCGTCTTGCAACGAAAGAAGAAAGAGAGCGGGATTTTTCCATGGATCCGTCTTTGGAGGATAAATACCATGGCCAACCTTATTACGTTACTATCGTTACAGGCTCGATTAACCACCTCGAAGCAATGTCTAAAGACAATGATCTCAAAGAACTACTGATCCGTGGCGTTACACAAACACTAAGGCAATTAATAGATTGTGATGTCGATAATTTGAAGTCTCGTGAACTTGCACAACTGTCCAAAGATGCAAGCAACATTCAAGCAAAAATTAACATGGCCCAAGAGATCATACCGCTTGCACAAAAATTACTGACAGCTTCAAATCTTGAACCGCTTGCCTTTTGGGTGGAAGAGCATCATGGAGAGCGAGCAGCGGCACCCTTTAAACGCTTTATTGAACAACTCTAAACAAGATAACTCTCTTGCACTGAAGCCTCAAAATGTTACTATCAGTATACATTTTGGGGTTTTGGTATACAGACGCTTACCCAAAATGGCGTATCAACAAGGCTCTGCAACTAGCGGAGCCGGGGTTTAAAGCGGGCGCACCGTTACCCACTGGTCTGGTTCCGAAAGGCGGCGTATGCCAGGGTGCGTGAGGTTGTGTAAGGTGCTGAGTCTTGGACTTGCACAGCCAATAAGAATAGCGAGTTATCATGTTTTGCAAAGGGCTTACGTCGTGAGCCTTTTTTAAAGCAGAGTAGCTCACATCGCCGATCCAAGCAGGGACCCAGAAAAGAGGTTACAACTCTGGAAGCCTGATTAGCCAAGGGCCTCACTGCAAATCATCGCATTGGTCCCTAGGGCTAGTTTTGCTCCCCAGAAAAGAGGTTTATAAAACATATAAAAACAAAACAAGAAGTTTAAAAGAAAAGACAACACAATAACTATGTTCTTGGTGTCTTGAAGTTTCAGCTTAGAACCCACCAGAACCCCTAACCCACACGACAAAAGCTACCGGAAAAATTGTCGCGCTGAAAAGTGGATCTCCTAGGTTTGGAAGCGCCTCTCTCAGGCATTGCGTCCGAAATTTTCCGCAGCGGCAGGCTTCTCCTTATAGAGCCAAACAGACTCAAAAGTTAAGAGGCGCGGTAAAGCTAAAGCTCGCCCAGATTTCTCATTGATTGCTCGATCTCCGCTACCCATTTATCAGGACAAGGATAAACGCGGCTTTCGGTGCTAATCCGGTTCGGTGATACGCGGCGAGTCAGCCCATGCAATGACTTAACATGCGCTATCCAGCATGTCTTTACTGTTTTCCCTGTTCGGGATTTAACATCATCGGCAATTTGTCGGTAAGTCGCCATAAATGTCCGTGCTTCTCAGGTTGTTAAAATGTTCCGAAAGTAGCTACTTGTTGAAGGTTACATCTGATTCATCTAGCTGCGCCAGCCGTGCTATGAAAGCGCCGCAAATTCCGCACCATAATTTCCACTACCCTTAATAAAAAACGCGCCTCAGGGCTTCCTGGCGCGTTTGGCACATCTTACGATTTATGTCTGCGCCGCGCGTCGATGACCGCCTTGATACCCGCTTGCGAATCAAACTGAGCAATATCAGGCAAACTGTAGTGAAGCTGCGAAATCACGCCAAATTGCTCGCCCACATCAGCATCCTTACGATAGGTTGTCATCGCAGTGGTGCTGCCGCGAACATGTCCTACAAGCTGCGCAATCGTGCGCTCGTTGATCTCAAACTCGTCTACGGCATTGATAAAAGTATGCCGCAGCGAATGGAACGTTTTCTTACCGTCACGGGGGAACCCGAGGACTTTGCCAAAGTAGTTTTCGTTAAACCATTTTGAGGCGCCGGCACGATATCCTTTGATTTTGTTGTGCTTCAACTCAGGGAAAAGACGATCATACCCGGCAGCTTTCAGTGCATCTACATACTCCAGCAACCCTAGTTCGATAAGTCGCGGATGAATTGGAACCTGACGGATTGCATTCACCGTCTTTAATGATTTATCGCCGCCAGCCAGCGGCTCTTCATCCATCACCTTATCCGGCGCATCAAGGTTAAAATCAATATAGGCAACCCCATTTTTATCTTCGCGAATGTCCGTCAGATAAAGCTGGCAAAGCTCATTGATGCGCCCGCCCACATATAATGCCAACAGAGGCAACCAGTAGTGAAACGGGCGGAAGCTCGTATAACGTCCGTATTGATTGGGCGTTCCCGCGCCTTTTTCAAACCAGTCAGCCGAGAAAATTTGCTCTAGTTCCTCGTCGGTGAAGAGGTCGCGGCGATCCTGCTCACGCACCATTACGCGGCGCTGAGCCAGCACATTCTCAGCAGGGTTATCAAAAAGATAACGTTCGCTCTTAGCCCATTTGAGCATAGAACCGAGTGATTCAATATGCCTGCCAATCGCATCTCGGCTCATGACCGGCTGACCATCAGCCAACGCCGTTTCAATCAGCTTATGCGTATCTGAAATCTTGTATTTTCGCCGCATCAAATACAGATTGCCGGGCATATTCTGCATTCTGTTGACGTAGTCCTTCACAACATCACGATCCAGCTCACTCAAGGGCATATCGCCCATGATCTCCGTGAAGTGTTCAATTCTGGAGCGAATTTTACCCTCGCTGGCTAACTTGATATCACCCGTATTTTTGTAGACCAGAAACGCTTTCAGCAATGCTGAAACCGTCATACTCGCATACAACGGATTGCAATACGGATTCATGGTAGCGGCCGCAGGAAGCACTGTTGATGACACTGTAGAAGCTTTTGGTGAGGTGATTGATGTCGGTTCCGATTTCGCAATCGCTCTTTCCCAGGCGCTACGCAGTTTTTCAGCCTGCACGTTGTTGATGAACAAAGAATTTGCATTCAGCGTAACCCCGGGTAAATCCAACAACCAGAGGGAAAGAGGATTGCCGTTGTTAGCCCTGAATGCCGTAACCTCAACCTCTCGCCCGTTCAGCAATTCAACAAGGGCAAACTGCGGCTGATAAAGCTGCATATAGCCGTTCACCGCAGCCTCAGCACCGTCATACGCAATGTTATTCAAAACGAACCCATGCGCATCAGGATCACGCTCAAGCGTGCTGAAATCATCAATCAGAAAGCCACGCTGGTTCGACACAAGGGCATACAGCGGCACATTGTCTGCCAGAAGATGCTGGACGACAGTCTCAACCCCAACCCCAAATGAATCGCAAAACAATGCCAGGCTGATTTTGCCAGCGCCAGTCAACAATGGGGCATTGCCCCTGATCTTCTCTTTATCCACTTGCCTGAACTCTTCCAGAGACGCATACCACTTCTCCAGCAAACACGCGGCAATAGCTCTGGCATTTGCAAGGTGGGTTGTGCGGGTAGATGCATGAATTTCGCGCTGCCCTATCAGGGCGCGATAACGAACCGGAACGGTGATCCGCAGAACATAGATACCACTTGGACGTCGATATAGATTATCACGCTGCGCCATCGGCTGTATGACCCCTTTGTAGGAGGATCACGAGCGCCGTCACGTATGGTTTAGAAAAAGATAGTGGAATTAATACGTTAGGGGAATTCTGGAGCGGGCGAAGGGAATCGAACCCTCGTATAGAGCTTGGGAAGCTCTCGTTACTCCATCCCGACATTGTACATATGGCTGTACCTGATGGCGTGATTTTAGAGGATCGAAATCATGTCTATCAAGAACAATCAGTATCTTTTTCAAAGTCATTCGGGCGTATGGATCTTTCAGGTCTTTGTACCTGCGTACATGCGTCACCTGTTCGAGAATAAACGAGCCTGGCGAAAATCCACTGGGACAAAAGACATTCTTAAGGCTCGACACTTCAGAAATCACATGTTGATTGAGTTCAACAACCTGAAAGCCCTGTTGAATCCTGATCGTGAAGACATTCGCATCCAGAATGCGATCACCACACTCCACACCACTATAAAACAGGCAAAGAGTGCGCCTGTAACAGTATCTCCGATACCAACGCTGGCAGTCATACGTGATGAATACATGACGGTTTATAGCGAACGTCGGGCATTCTCCACACTCAGCAAATCAGCCCGAGCGGTGGAAGTATTTCTCCAGAGTATCGGTAAAGTTGATATTGGTCTGAACAAGATCGGACGCAGAGCCGTTACTGATTTCATCGAAGACCAACACAAAAAGGCAGCACCTCAGACCGTTCAGAACTGGCTAACCTCTTTGGGAAGTCTGTACGAGTTCGCCAAACGCCGCTACGACGCGATACCAGACAGCAACCCTTTTCACGGTCATAACCTCGAAGCACGTCGCACAATAGAGAGTTATCAGCCGTTTAAACCTGAACAGTTGCAAGCCCTTGTCAGAGAAGCTGATGACGTTTTACGTGATGTCATTTTGATCGGGCTTTACTCTGGAATGCGACTTGATGAGATAGCCAGCATCAAGCGGGAAGAGATTGTCATGATAGAGGGTGTGCGGTGTTTCTTCGTCAGTAAGTCAAAAACACTCGCGGGGGTGCGGTATGTTCCGATCCACTCGCTACTGATTGGGATTGTTGATAAGCATCTGGCTAACAACAGCGGTGAATATCTGCTGGAACAGTCAAACAAAATCATTCGTAAGGATGGCAAACGGGGGCCGTGGTACAGCCAAAAGTTCACCCGGCTGCGTGATAGCGTTTTGCCAACAGCTACAGATCGGCAATGTTTCCACAGCCTACGGGGAATGTTCATCACCTGCTTAGACCGTGCAGGGGTGCCAGAACAACGGATCGGAGCCGTCACTGGACACACCGAACAGAAAGCGAAAACCGAAGCATTCAGAACCTACAGCAAGGGCGCAGGGATGAAAGAGCTATCTGAGTATGTGGAGTTAGTAGGATATGATATTTAATATAAACAAAAAAGGTGCCTTAAGGCACCTTTAATCGGTATCAGAGAGTACCATCTGCTTGCTGAATGAATTCATCAATTTGCTTCCATATGAATCGCATTTGAGCTTGATCGAACTTCTGAGACTTGTCGCCAAAGATATCACAATGGTCGAGCATAAATTTCATATCAGCATAAGGATGATCACCTTCAACTTCATGAAATTTGATAATTATTAACGGATCATTATCACCGTCAATTAATCTTGCATGAAAAAGACCAATGTAATAGGGGCTAATTATACCGCGCTCATTGATACTAGAATCTTTGATGAGGCCAAACTTGCGATCCTCTTTAGTTTGGTACACCTCTATGAATCCGTTCTTTTTCCAAAGATTCATGAGCGCTACAATTTCCTTGGCCCAATCTTTGGCGTCATAACCAAACTGATCGCTAATGACTGAGAAAAGGGTGTTAACCTTCACATCAGATATGTAAGTTCTCTCTAGAGGTTGCTGCGAAGCGCTCATTGGTTTCCTTGAAAAAGTCGATCAGCGCTTGTTCTTGTTCTTTTGGTGCTCCAGAAAAGGACTTACTGCTCACCTTGTCTGAAAGTGCAACAAGGGAAGCGACGAACTTTTTCTTGTCACGTTCAAGGATCATATTCGCCTCCATTGGTTGATAGAAATGCCGAACACACGCTCAACAATTATTTTATGTTCAGCCTACGCAATCTACATCAGAGTGTCAAGTAAATGCGCGAAAAACAAACACAATGATTCTTTTGACAACAAATGCCAAAATATTGATTATTAACAATTTTTATTCTTTCTTAACTTCAACAGAGCTTCACTAATAGCCTTCTCAAGCCCGTTTTGTTCAACGTCCATCATGAACGAGGAGCGCGGAACCTTCAGGAACCGACACACGGCGCTGACGTTCAGAAAGTCTAAAACGCGCTCGTCTGCAACAGTCAGCAACGGGAATCCGTTGTTCGTCTGGAATTGAATTTTCATAGTAATTTCCTCTTCTTTGCCCCGCCTTTTCAGGCAATTCTTCACGGTGGGGCCGAATGGTCAGCCCCAAAATCCGCTGTCTTACGCTGCGTCGTTCGTCAGTCGTGTAGTGAAATCCGGACGGTACACAACAGGCAAGATAGAGCTTTCCGCGAATAGCTCAACGTTCTTAAACTTGTCTTGTACGCTCCAGATACGGAAATCAACCGGATCAGCAAATGCCAGATCCAGATTGCGGCTGGTAGCCGTTGCCACATACCCGAAGGGCAGAGCAATATCCGAAGACAGCGGTTTGCTAAAGCGTGGAACCAGGAAGGATTCATCCGGACCAATTCCGTAAAGTGCCTGATCCGTGACTTCCACCACTCGGACATTTTCAATAATGAATGTTGAGAACGCCGGAAGCACTTCTTTGTTAAACAGAACATCCCGATCAAGCACACCGAACTGAACATTCTGACGAACATCAGGGTGATACTTAATGCCGCGATAAACATTGCTACCAGCAAACAGGATAAAGCCGTCAAGCTGACCAGCAAGGCCACCCATGCGCACTTTAGCAGCGGTTACAGCATCATCGAGGCTGCGAAGTGGGTCACCAGAGCTAACGCTGGTTTTGATCGTTCCGGTTGCCTGTTGGTATCCAAATTCATCTTCCCAGGAAATGATCGGCTGCTGGGTGTAGGTCGCTTCGACAGTATTTCGGAAGAGTGCGTCAGCGAAAATTTTCTCTTTAGTACGCATGTACTTATCGTGCATTGCGACAGCAGAAGAAGTGACCGCATCCATTACAGACATTTGCAGGTCGGAGCCTGGTTTGCGATATGGTTGCACGTCTGCCGCTGTAATCCGGTCCTGATAAGCATAAAGCGGTGCTTCGATCAGGTGATTGCTGGCGCTACGCTTAGGAATGGTTGACCACTCTGAACCGTAACGATTAACAGAGCTTGCCACCTTCTGAGCGACTTCATCAATGATATCGAGGCTCACCTTCGGACTTGCAGAAGTCTGACGATCACTGAAAACATTAAGCGTGGACAGCAAAGTGTTCTTTGCATCCATGTTCACAAAGGTGTTGGTGTAATCCGCGTAGCTGAAATTGGTTGATAGTCCCATGTTGTCTTCTCCTTATTATTATTCTGCGTCCGGTGCGCTAGTACGGATTGCGCCCGTTTTGGTGAGTGCGGCAATAGCATTAGCGCCAGCGGTAGCGCCCATAACAGCGGTGATGGTGTCTTGTTTGATGTAAATCCCGCGATCAGCAACGATGATATGAGCAGCATCTTCCGCCCTGTGGTGGCTCAGGACCAGCAGGCAGTCATCACCAGAGACATAAGCAGCTCCAGTGCTGGTAATGCAACTACCCGGCTGGACTTCTACAGCTAGATCGACAGTAATAGTCTTGCGGTCAAAATTCGGATCGGCTGCATACGCGATCACGTCATTGTAAGAGCGCTCAAGGCTTCCCATTTTCATATAATTAACTCCCGTTAAATTTCACATAGCTATGTAAACAAAAGGCCAGCGCCTGCTTGAGCCGTAAACGGCGACAGGGCCAGCCTTTCGAATTGTTCCGATGAAAAAAGTGACCGGACGGAAAGAGGTCCGGTGTGGATTTCACTGGTAGGAATAAGGAGGCGGCAACGCTCCAAAGAATGGGTAAGGAAGCCCAAAAACGTTGCCACCTGATGCCGTTAGTGTCCGGCTGACAGCCCGCCGAGGAGGACAGGACTTTTGGCAAATCCACCTTAGGTGGAAATTTTCTACACACGAGAACGGGTTAGCCTGCTGGCTAATCGCTCTGCGATGCTTTTCTGATACAGCCAGCGGCAATGGCCTAACCTTCCCGTGAGAGAGTGCGGATTATTGGCTGTATGAGAAAAGGCCCGCACGGTGTTCACACAGGCACTTTAAGTAAGGAGAAGGAATGACAACGGCTGTTGTACGCACATACAATTTAAATCATCACCCTATGTAATTATTTTAACACGAATGATTATCATTTGCAACAACAAAAACAATAACATGGCGAATTTAACGGCGCTCTCTCGTGTGGGCCAATTTACTGCGTCATTTTTGACGGAACGATGATTTTAGTCTGCAATCCCAAGGATTAGGTTATTCTGCGCCTGGTTGTTTTCCCTTATCTTGGTATCAACCAGCCCTGCGATCTTATCGTCATGGACAAACACATCCATCTGCTGATTAATGTTCGCTTGCCCGGTCACACTGACAGGGATCGGCTGTCGTTGAACTATGCTATCAATTGTCGGAACCGTGAACGTTGGTTGCTGGGGTGTCAGATAGTTCAGACCAGGAACATTCAACGCTAGTGCTGGATCGTTGTACGCCGTACCTGAGCCGATATTGCTCGGTGCTGAACTATCCAGCCACGGGTAAATCTGCTTAAGCGTCTGACCAATGCTACGTGGATCAAATCCGGTCTTTTCCTTAATCCAATCGGCAGCACCGTTTGCGGAGTCATCTACCACGCTCGTATAAACCGCATCCGGCAATGTCGCGCCTTTCTTGAGTTCTTCACCGACTCGACCAGCGAAGGAGAGAATGTTGGTGGTTAGCTCACCAAGTGCAACGCCGAGGGCATCGGAAATTGGGATCAGTCCAGTCATATTCTGACGTAGAGTGTCAGTATTGGCAGCGTACTGCCCCAGGCCTTCAACAAACGAGGCTGAGAAGTGATCCGCAAGACTGGTTTGTACTCGGTTGTACTCAGCACCCAAAGCTGCCAGCTTATCAAGGTTGGCCTGCTGTGCATCAGATATGGTCCATCCTTCAGAAGCGAGTTGATGCATACGGGCAATAACCTCGTCACCCTCCCCTGTAAGCCCGCTGAGGAGCACCGATCCATCATCTATGGCCTCCAAAAAATGGCGCATAGAATTTTCCCCCCAGCCGAATTGTTTACCCAACTGCCGGACGTAGGTAACGAAAGTTCCCATATCCAGCTTCTGGAGTTCATCAATAACTTTTTGGGCTGTTCGCTGGTTGGTCTTGCTAAGAACCGCACTCACCAGGTCGGCAAGCTCACCGCCCCCGCTGAATGTTGTTACCCCTTGCTTGTTAGTTTTAAAGGAACCGGTATTCAGTAGCTCACCTGCTTTCTCAAAATAATCCTTATTCATTGAGGCGTACTTATCTACGGTCAGGTCGTACCCTGTACGCTTCTGTACAACGTCATGGATAGCATTAAATTCAAGCTGGCTAATGTCATACTGCCTTAATTGCTGCGCCTCTCTGGAGCGTTCAAGACTCCCCTGGAGGGTCTGACCAACACGAGCAACTCCCATTGAGCCAATCAGGGAACCACCTGCAATTACACCAGCGGCAGCAAGACCTACACTCCCACCACGGCTTTCTGTGCGTACACGACCAGCACGAACACCTGCGGCTTTCTGCTCACGGGTAATACGCTGTTGCAGACGAGCCTGCTTGCGTAATTCTGTAGTGATACGGGCCATTTCGAAGCGGGTCTCTTCGACCGTATAGCGCTCTTCTTTCTGGGCTTTAAGTGCCTCTTTTGCTGCACTGATGGCTTTATAACGGGTTGCAACGTCAGCGCCGTTCACGTTTGCCAGAGTCAGAGCGCTACGGCGCAAACTGTTGTAATAAGTCACCTCGCGCTTAAGGCCTGCCTCTTTCTCACGCTGGCGCTTCTCTTCCAGGGCCATCGCCTTTTTGGTGGCTGCGATGTCAGCAGCAACAGCGCCGTGACCACGGTTCATTGCTTCAGTCTGACGAGAAACAAGACCGGGATCGTAATGTTGACCGCCCAGGTTTGGGTTGTAGATCATCGCTCGTGATCTGGCTGCGGCCTGCACTTTTGCAGATATTGCTGCTAAACGGGCATTTTGACGTGCTGCCTGTTCCTGTTGGGATAACTGGCGAGCCTGTAATGAGGTCATTTTATTGGCGTGGGCGATTGCGTCCCGCTCCATTTTGGCTTGTACCTGAGCTTGTTTCTGTTGCTGTTTTGACAATTGTTCAGCCTGTCGAAGCTTCGCAGTCTGGGCTTTTGCAGCCGCTAATGCTGCCTTGCCTTCTGAGGCTTGCACTTTCTTCTGGGCCTTCTCAAGCGCTTTAGCTGGTTTCTCATGAGCAGCCTTAAGCGAAATTATCTTCTTTTTGGCTTTTTGATATGAGGCATCGTCTGTGATCCACGAGATTTCATTAACGGTGCTGGTAACGATCTTATTGGTCCCACTCATCATTTGTCTCCTTTGGAGGTTTGACTCTTGGTCGAAACACTTTGTGTCATTACACCCCCTGCTGCTTGATGATATTGCCGTAACGATCAGGATCGGATTTTGCAAGAGCAGCAGCCGCTGCTTTAGCTTTCGCCAGCATTTCAGGATCGATGTGATCAGCGGTATGTGAGACAACCGGACGGCTATCAGCACCCAACGATTTTTTAATCCGTTGTTTAGCACCAAAGGTGTTATCCGGTCTTGATTCCCCGGCTTTAAATGCCGGAAATACGGAATCAAGATGAACCAAAGGTTCACCCTTCAGGGCCTTGTCTCGCATTGGCGAGAGGGCTTCGCCCCGTTTATCCGTGGGTGTTTCAGCCGGGGCTGATTTGAGCAACTCCGGATGTTGATCCAGAAAGTTATCGGTGACGCTCTTCAGATTGTCCCGCGCTTTTTGGAGTTCGTATTCCTCCGGTGTCATGCCGTGCATGGCGGCAAAAATCCGCTCTTTTATTGTGGTCATTTTTATAGTATCTCCAGAGTAGGATAATCCCGCCGATCAGGACGTGACGAAGCGCCACCCAGCCCCAAGGCAGGAAAAAGATGTAATCAAAGTTCATTGGCTCCCGATGTGGGATTATTTGGATTTGCGCTTGGTGCGCTTCTTCTTCACTGTCGGCAGCTTACAGATATTCTCGAACACGTCTGGGTAGTACCCCAACATTTCAGCGTCAGTGATCCCGGCGTTATGCAGGTAATATCGAAGGCTTACGTATGACAGACCATCGCAACGCTTGCGGATCTGTTCCGGGTGCATCCGATGTGACCACATTTCACGGACAAATTCTGTCCGGGCTGTCGGTGTCATCATCGCCCAGGTTACCGCTTGTTTTTGACGTGCGAGCCGCCAGACTTCAGCAAACGGAAGATCTAGTGTATTTGCAACAACCTGCGGTGAAAAACCTCTATTCAATAGCAAACGAGCTTTGCGTTGAGTTTCCAGGTCGGAAGGTTGAGACCGGGATTTGTATGTCGGGTTCTCCAGGATGGAGAACAGGCGAGAAAGCTGGTTTTCTTCTTCGGCGCTTAGGTCGTTGGCAACATCACACAATTATTCCTCCAATTGCTAAAACGGTTCGTCATCATTAAATTCAAGCTGCTCATCCTCTTGCTGCTGCGGGGCATTAGTAACCTGTTTCGCTTCGGCTGCTCTTTGCGCCTGCTGCTGTTTGTAATAAGCATCAGCACCGGATGAAATATCATTAGCGGCAGACCTCGATCCTTTGTATCCACCGCTCTGGATGATTCTGATATGGCTCTTTATCAGGTCTGTTATCGCACCAGGTTTTTCTATCCCCCACGTCGCACCATAGGCCATAAATCCTTCATCGTCGTAGCCTTCTACCCAGTTGTTGAGGGTATCGATATCAGCCATCTGGAGCGGGTCTGGGCTTTTGACTGCTGGGAATTGGATTACATTTCCACCACTCACCGCATCATCACTACCGGATAGATCAGCATCGACAGGAACACCCACAGGAGGTACGCCGTCTCGCTTTCCAGCACCGCCCTGATCAGATTCGCCATCACCTTTTTTCTCCTCGTTTTTTGGCTGTTGACTAGATTTTCCTAAGCGTTTCTCATGGTCATACATTGGTTCTCCAGCCCACTCTGGGTAGGAAAACTCAAGATTTCCAGCGACCTTATCAACATCGATCACTTTGTAAATATTGCAACGCCCGATGTTTCCAGTGATTTCAACCAGACCAAGAGCGATCAGCTTATCGATCTGAGGCTTTGTTTTCTTCTTGGCGTCACCGATTCGAGCAACGGTCCCTAGACGCTCCTGCGACTCAGCAAATGGTTGATTTAATCCACTCCAGAAACGATACTGATTAAGCATGTATGTGTATAATTTTTCTAGTGAATTGCTAATCTCAACCACTTCACCAGTGGATTTATTTGTAACCGTGTCTGCATGGAAAAGGCGATTCTCGCTCTTATAAAAACGCTCATTGGTGTTTCCGTTCTGGCTCATGTTGTTCTCCCTGTGGGTTCGTCAGTGGTTGTTCATTGCGTTTCTGAATGTGTTTCGCTAGGTTCTGGCACATGTTCCGGATCATCCTCGGAACTGGCATCCCCAGCCGATCAGACTCTTCACGTAGGATTGCGTATGTTTCGTCATCCAGGCTCAGCTTCATATCAAAAATCCTCCTCAATTAGGTACAAAAGAAACCTCGCCAGTGGTCGCCCAGAAGGCGAACCGGCTCAGGTTTTGTTCAGTGTTGTTAAGCTGCGGTTGCTGTCGGGAACTCGCCAATCAGTGGGAAACCGTAGGATTCCAGTTCTTCAGCACCGTTGACAGCGACGAGCAGCATAATGACCTGCTCTGGTGTCAGGTCTAGATTGAGCTTACTCAGGTAAAGTTGGCGGTGACCTTCTAGAATTGGGCGAAGAATTTCGGTCAATTCCATTCCTGCGGCACGTTGATTGCTCAGAGGCTTCAGCACCGACTTCACTGCCCGTGCATGTTTCGCCTTTTTCCGTTCCTGCTTCAAAATATGAAGACAGACGGCGATCTGTGGGAATCGAACATGTACAGCATCCGCGCCACCGTTCCTACTAATGAAGGCCCATAACGCGGACTTGGTGTATTTGCCGTTCAGGATGAGATCAGCGATCTGCTCGCCTGTCATAGTGGTCAGGTCGAGACGTTGGGATTTTGGTTTATTCATTGGGTTCTCCGTTCTGTTAAAAGAATTATTCGCGGAGGTTCTATTTGTAACCCATTTTGTATTGCCGTGAGGTTGACAAGGAATGTCGTGATGACGGCAGAATTATTCGAGGATTCATAGGTAAATCATTACCCTACCTATTTATTATATCAGTTTTCACTTGAAATAGAAAGCTTTATTTTAGTGAACTTTATAATACCTCAGCATCACATTATCAACTACCGAAATCTTTGTCAATAGGGCTAAATCGCTCTGAAACGCGTTCTGCGGGGACCTGTCACCATAGGAGTACATACGCATCGCCACCACCATTTAAACGCCGTAGAGAGGCGTTGAGGAGGTCAGTTAGTTTGTTAGTTAACCCGCGCCGCCCTGGAGTGAACCGGACAGATGCAAAGCAGTCCTCTCCGCCGTGCTCCGATCCACATATGGCGAACAAGTTCGCATACCCACACAGAGCAGCGTTACGCGCTGTTGCCGTAGGCTGTCGGGTTACCCGAGTCGCAGAGCGTAGCGATGGGTTAACGAGGGTTAGAAGGTCACGAGATGACGGATCTGTTCACGTCATCGAAGAGAGCTTCTTACCACACACATATCTGAAGTGGCACAGCCATTCAGAGCGGAGCGATAAGACACCACTCCTTAACACCAACAATTGAACGCATGTTCAACCAGTCTTTGACCTGTCTTAAGATCTTGACCTTAAGTCTTACATGGTTTTAAAAGTCTTTATGGGTTTTATCAGTCTTAAAAAAGAGTCTTATTAGTGGGGTGTTTTTACCCCCATTGCTGGCACTCTATAGGGGTATATTTACCCCCATACCAAAATTCAATAGGGGTGTATTTACCTACATTCAAATTCCTATAGGGGTATTTTTACCCCCATGTGAGAGCATCTCACCACTTACCTTTCTTTAGTGGTCTGCTTCTCAATGGCCCACAGCACCAAGGGATATTAAATGTACCCGCCAGCGGGTTAGCCTGTGGCTAATCGCCTTGCAATATAAATGGTGCTTAAATCGAATTAAGTGCTCCTTAAGTCGCCATTTCTACCATCTATTGTGGGGTTGTAGTCACTTGCTAACTTGTGGGATGTGGTGATCGTTATATCGAGATGTACACAACGAAGCCGCGCCAGTGCTGGATGCGTTAAATATGTCACTCGCGGTGTGGCTAAACACAATCACCGATCCGCCCTTCCATACCGAAAAAATTAATTTTCTTCGCAAAATCAACGAAAAATCATCCATTTCTGGGCCTGTGAGAGCCTCTCAGCGTGGCGCTGTGCTATGGGTGAGTCAGTTCACGATTGTGTGGAGATAACGCGCTGTAGCGCTTCTGGTGGAGCATACGGGGCCATTGGTGGGGCAGTTCACACTTGTGTGGGAAAAGACACGAAGCGGTGACGGCTAGGACGGGAGAATTTCGCTTGGTGATGGCAGACTTTCAGCCCGTTGTGGTAACGTCGCCGTAGTAGCTCTTTTTCTGCTGATAAAGAGAATAATGCTCTTTCATCATGTTTGATGCGCTGGCAGCTTCAAAGGCCTGAAACCTGAAATTGTCTGATGACCAGGCAAACTCATCCAAAATCCTTGAACAAGAGAAATCACCTCGAATCCTCCTGAATGCTTTCCTTCTGTTGGTGAAATCGCTGTTGTGTACCCCGCTTCGCATCAACGCTCCGAAAAGCAATACCTGACTATTCCAGTCAAGTACATGTAAGATACAATATGTTAAATGGCTGTACAATTAGTGAACAGAGGCACTTCAAAACATCAAGTTATCTCCCTTGCGTCAGCCCAAAGCAGCATTGTGTAACTGCACTGCTTGTTGCAGTGAGGCGAGTCGCTGAAAGCATCACGTAGCGATATTTGGTGAAGAAAAGCGCTTTTCACCGAGGGTCTGGGCTGACGGTCTAGCAGATCACCAACTGTTATGGGTACATTCTTAGTTCCATCGTTACGCACACATATATGTTATCTATATGTTGCACGCAACTATCAAAACCACGGGCAACATTCATTATTCTTATAAAGATTGCGCGATATCATGTTGCGCAATTCTGACCTCCCGTTGAAGAAATCAGCACTCGATCAAATTTTGAATTTTTTTTCTTAATTATTGACATGTCTTCCAGGCCTTATGCTGTGTAGGGTCTTGCATTTTTACCCTTTCACAACCTCAATTTAACGTCAAAATCAACCCTTGTGCAGAAAAGAATCATCACTAGAATATCGACTATGTGGGGGCACCATTGATTGACCACCCCCACATGTAGTGCCGCGCCTGAATTTTAGGCATAAAAAAACCGGATTCATTTGCATGAACCCGGCTTACAAAGCATGACCAATACGAGTCGCCAAACTCGTATGAATCTTAGCCTTGCCTTCATTTTTCACGGCTTGATTGTGCCAGGCAAAGAGGATCATGTAAACCTTAAAATGACGCTCATAAGGAGCAATGCATGACTATTTGTAAACAATCACACCGTTACAATACTCTTTTCATCAGCTTACCTGACGATCAAGGTGGTGAAGGTCGCCACAAATGTTGCGGCTGCGCTTACGACCAGGGTTACCGTGCTGGTTTAGCCCGCACAGGCCAGCCTTGGGTTGACTTAACAGCCCTTCCTGATAGCCAAGCGGGAACGGTTCGCCATAAAAGCCCTCAGGCAGCGTTTGCTGATGGCTATCGAAATGGTATCCGTGATTCATATCGCAAAGTAATCTAAAAACAAAATAGGCGAGGAGGCATCCGCCTCCTTTATTAGCACTATACAACAAACTCTAAGTTATTGAGTTGTTGGATATTGCATATGCAAATTATTACTTGTATATGAGTACAATAAACTTGAAAAGGAAAGAGAATGTTTGAACTCTTGATATCTCATCTAGAAAAATGGAGCACATTCATAAGTTCAGTCGCAGCCATTTTAACAGCAGTAGCAACTTTTTTTCTTTGGCGGGTAACAAAGTTACTAGCCAAAGAAACTACGCGTATGGTTGAAGCCTCATCTCAGCCGCATGTCGTTGTCACCCTTGAACCAAATACCTGGGCCGCCTTTTACTTTGATATTAATGTTGCAAACACGGGCAATGCTCCAGCTTATAATATTGAGATTGACTTTGATCCGCCACTGATTAATGCTGAATATAGAGAAAACAACCATCACTCCATTCCATTTAGAAAAATCAGTGTATTAAAGAACGGGCAAACTTTATCTAGTAACCTTTGTGAATATAATCAAATCAAAAGCAATACATACAATGTAACAATTAGCTGGTCAAAAAAAGCAGACTCAACAGAAAGAGAATATAATAAGTATGAGTATGACATGTCATCTTTCGATGGAATTAACTATTTAGGTTCACGTAGCCCAGTCACACAAATTGCAGAGCAAATTAAAAAAATAAGAGATGACTGGAGACCTATTTCACAAGGTTCCAAAAAGATAAAAACGGATAGTTATAGTTCACGTGATAGAGATAAAGAGAAAAAAGCACGTGACGAATGGTATCAAAATGTTTTAGCAGAAAGGGAAAAGAGAAAGAATAATAAGCCATAATAAATGAGGGCTGTAAAGCCCTCTAACTCTACATATCAGCCAATCAAATCGGAAATTTTTGTTGCTAAAACCTGTAAGTTCAAATGGGAATTTCCTTCCAGGCTTCCTTCAAGGACATAGCTGCTCGCATCTTTTTCGTTTACAGTCAAGAGCAAATAAAAGTCATTTAAGGGACCGAAAACAGATTGACCAGAAGGATTAAATTGTTTTACGTGCAGTTTTAATTTATTGCTGATTATTTGTCCTTGATAGTAGAAGGCATAATCGCCACCATTAACACCATCATTTTTAACTGATACAACCCCGGCACCGAAATCTTGAGTGTTGCTTCTAAAGAAAACAGAATAAAGTCCGTCTTTCATAACGCATATCACCTATAGATATCTGCAAAATTGCATCAATATCATACAGCAACCAATTGAACATAAAAACAGCAAAAAATTGAACTAAGTCAATAGAACCCATTAAGCCCCGTTGGTGGTAAGACAACAAGCGGAGCTTCAAGCGACAACATCAGGGATATGTCAGACAGTGAAGTTTATCAGGATGACCATGTACCCGAAGGAGCGAGGCCGAACCGCTGGCAGAGCTTGCATATGGTCTGCAAGTACCAAAACCACCATAAACCTGTTTATCCCCTGCAACATCATCTCGACGTGTGGAATATGGGGGCATCGGGCTAAAATGCGCTTCACTGAAAGTTTTGGGAGTTATGCCAGGTATGCGGCTTTTTGTTCGTTGTTGTACTGTCGCGGTAAGAACTTGGAACCACCGCCAGCGTGATGATATGCTCCCTTGTACCACAGACCAATCACGCGACAGGTGCGGGCGTAGAACAATGGGTAGTTTAAGTTGTACCTGCTTTAGCGGGGCAACGTAACTAACTGATAAATCATAACCTTTTGATTTATCAGGAGAATGGAGCGGGCGAAGGGAATCGAACCCTCGTATAGAGCTTGGGAAGCTCTCGTTCTACCATTGAACTACGCCCGCTTTGAGGTGCGTAAGGCATTATAGACCTTACGCCTTTTCATACAAGCCTCTTCACCACTAAGTGGCGATTAAATAATCACTTAGCACTTCGGTTTGCTGCCGGGCGCAGGAAGATAACGCTGCGGATCGATGGCCGTCGCTTTATAGCGAATCTGGAAATGCAGCTTCACCGAGTCCGTTCCCGTGCTGCCCATCGTGGCAATCTTTTGCCCCGCCTTCACGTTCTGACCGTTGTTGACCAGCATCGTGTCGTTATGCGCATAGGCCGTGATGTAGTCTTCGCCGTGCTTAATCATGATCAGGTTGCCGTAGCCGCGCAACTGGTTACCGACGTAAACCACCTTCCCTGCCCCGGAGGCATAAACCGGCGTACCGCGCGCAGCGGCGATATCAATACCCTTGTTACCACCTTCAGAGAGTGAGTAAGGAGCAACAACTTTACCGCTGGCAGGCCAAATCCAGCAGCGCTGTCCAACCGGCGGCCATGACGATTGCGGTACCTGGTAGGACGGCGTCACTTTGGCGGTTTTGCCTTTCGATGAGGATTTTTTGCCCGAGGATGAACTGCCGTTCACCTTCAGCTTTTGTCCCACTTCGATGGTGTACGGCGGAGAGATGTTATTCAGGCGCGCCAGATCCTTCACACTGGTCCCCGTTGCGCGCGAAATCCGGTACAGCGTATCCCCGCGCTTAACGGTATAGACCGAACCGGAATAGCTACCCATATCCGATGATTTGCTCCCTGAACAGCCTGCCAGGAATAGCGTCAACGTCAGGCAAAAGATGGCGATGATGGGGTTTCTCGTCAGGCTTCCTGCAAACAAAACAGATCCTCGGTCAGCGTGAATGGCGCACTATGATACCAGCCCGGAGAGATATGGGTCAGCCCTTTTCCGCTCCAGGAGACAAACCGTTCGTATAAGAATGCCGTATAATGTTCCCTGCTGATGGTGCAAAACCATCCGCATCGTTGGCACTGGAGCATGAATGAGTATTCAAGAACACGTTATTTTGGTAAATGACCAGGGAATGGTGATTGGCACTCAGGAGAAGTACGCCGCGCATACTGCCCAAACCCCCCTGCACCTGGCGTTCTCATCCTGGCTCTTTAACGCCGAAGGCGAATGTCTGGTCACACGACGCGCGTTAAGCAAAAAAGCCTGGCCGGGCGTCTGGACGAACTCCGTCTGCGGGCACCCTCAATCCGGTGAAAAGACGGAAGAGGCGATTATCCGCCGCTGCCGCTATGAGGTCGGTGCTGAAATCACTGCGATTACGCCTGTCGCCTCCGAGTTTCGCTACCGTGAAACCGATCCTTCCGGCATCGTGGAAAACGAAATTTGCCCGGTCTTCGCGGCACGCGTTACCAGCGAACTGTGTATTAATCACGATGAAGTAATGGAATTTGAGTGGGTCAGGCTGGAGTCGTTATTCCGCGCGCTGGACGCCGCGCCCTGGAGCTTTAGCCCGTGGATGGTGCTGGAAGCAACCACCGCACGAGAGGCTCTGAGAGCGTTCGCGGCGCAATAAAAAAGCCCCTTTCGGGGCTTTTTTACATCTTAACGCCTTATTTCACCGGACGCATCGCCGGGAACAGGATAACGTCACGGATGGTGTGGCTGTTGGTGAACAGCATAACCATACGGTCGATACCAATACCCAGACCTGCAGTTGGTGGCAGGCCGTGCTCCAGTGCGGTCACGTAGTCTTCATCGAAGAACATCGCTTCGTCGTCGCCTGCCGCTTTCGCGTCAACCTGATCCTGGAAGCGCTGCGCCTGGTCTTCTGCATCGTTCAGCTCGCTAAAGCCGTTGCCGATTTCACGGCCGCCGATGAAGAATTCAAAGCGGTCAGTGATCTCCGGGTTCTCGTCATTACGACGTGCCAGAGGAGAAACTTCAGCCGGGTA
This sequence comes from Enterobacter sp. ECC_219_Taxon_10, assembly GCF_058354905.1. Classification (NCBI taxonomy): domain Bacteria; kingdom Pseudomonadati; phylum Pseudomonadota; class Gammaproteobacteria; order Enterobacterales; family Enterobacteriaceae; genus Enterobacter; species Enterobacter sp. ECC_219_Taxon_10. Next base: position 3,983,796 of record NZ_CM178005.1, read on the forward strand.
TTCAGTAATGAAGGTCGGCTGAATCAGGTGTGCTTCCGCCACTTCTTCGAAGATCTCGGTTACGATACGGCCGAGACCCCAGCTCTTCTCCACTTTAATACCGATGCTTTCAGCGATCGCTTTCGCAGAGTCGAAGTTATCCAGATCCGCCATGTTGGTTTCCGGACGGTATTTCTTGATCGCTTCGCGCATGGTCAGTTTTTCGAACGGCTTGCCGAAGTCGAACACTTCTTCACCGTAAGGTACCTGCGTGGTGCCCAGAATGTCCTGAGCCAGGGTACGGAACAGGGACTCGGTCAGCTCGATCAGATCTTTGTAGTCCGCATACGCCATATAGAGTTCCATCATGGTGAACTCTGGATTATGACGAACGGAGATACCTTCGTTACGGAAGTTACGGTTGATTTCGAATACGCGGTCGAAACCACCGACCACCAGACGCTTCAGGTACAGTTCCGGCGCGATACGCAGGTACATGTCCAGGTCCAGGGCGTTGTGATGGGTGATGAACGGACGCGCAGACGCGCCGCCAGGGATCACCTGCATCATCGGGGTTTCCACTTCCATAAAGTCGCGGTTCACCATGAACTGCCGGATACCGGCCATGATCTGGGAGCGAATTTTGAAGGTCTTACGGGATTCATCGTTAGAGATGAGATCCAGATAACGCTGACGGTAGCGCGCTTCCTGATCCTGCAGGCCGTGGAACTTGTCCGGCAGCGGGCGCAGGGCTTTGGTCAGCAGACGCAGCTCGGTGCAGTGGATAGACAGTTCACCAGTTTTGGTTTTGAACAGCTTACCTTTCGCGCCCAGGATATCGCCCAGGTCCCACTTCTTGAACTGCTCGTTGTAGATGCCTTCCGGCAGGTCGTCACGGGAAACGTACAGCTGAATACGGCCGCCAACGTCCTGCAAGGTCACGAAAGAGGCTTTACCCATGATACGACGGGTCATCATGCGGCCTGCAACGGCCACTTCAACGTTCAGCGCTTCCAGCTCTTCGTTCTCTTTACCGTCGAAGTCAGCGTGCAGTTGGTCTGAGGTGTGGTCACGACGAAAATCGTTCGGGAACGGCACGCCCTGCTCGCGCAGCGCTGCCAGCTTCTCGCGGCGGGTTTTCAGTTCGTTGTTAAGATCGACTACCGCGTCAGCGCCCTGTGCTTGTTGTTCAGACATGTTGGTTCCTCATAACCCTGCTTTCAAACTTGCTTCGATAAATTGGTCCAGGCTGCCGTCCAGCACCGCCTGCGTGTTGCGGGTTTCAACCCCGGTACGCAGGTCTTTGATGCGGGAGTCATCAAGGACGTAAGAACGGATCTGGCTGCCCCAACCGATGTCGGACTTGTTATCTTCCATCGCCTGTTTCTCAGCATTTTTCTTCTGCATCTCCAGCTCATAAAGCTTCGCTTTCATCTGCTTCATGGCCTGGTCTTTGTTCTTATGCTGGGAACGGTCGTTCTGGCACTGTGTTACCAGCCCGGTTGGAATGTGGGTAATACGCACCGCAGACTCCGTACGGTTAACGTGCTGACCACCCGCGCCGGAAGCACGGTAAACGTCAATACGCAGGTCCGCCGGGTTAATTTCGATATCGATATCTTCGTCAACTTCCGGGTAAACAAACGCGGAGCTGAAGGAGGTATGACGACGGCCACCGGAGTCAAACGGACTCTTACGCACCAGACGATGAACGCCGGTTTCGGTACGCAGCCAGCCGTAGGCGTAATCGCCAATGATCTTGATGGTGACGGATTTAATACCGGCCACTTCACCTTCAGACTCTTCGATAATTTCGGTTTTGAAGCCGCGCGCCTCTGCCCAACGCAGGTACATACGCGTCAGCATGCTGGCCCAGTCCTGTGCTTCGGTACCGCCAGACCCTGCCTGAATATCGAGATAGCAGTCAGCGCTGTCGTATTCGCCGGAGAACATGCGACGGAATTCCAGCTGCGCCAGCTTCTCTTCCAGTACGTCGAGTTCTGCCACGGCTTCGTTAAAGGTCTCTTCGTCGTCGGCTTCGACGGCCAGCTCCAGCAAACCGGAAACGTCTTCCAGCCCCTGGGCCATTTGATCCAGCGTATCTACGATAGCTTCGAGAGAGGAACGCTCTTTCCCCAGCGCCTGTGCGCGTTCAGGTTCGTTCCAGACGTCCGGCTGTTCCAGCTCGGCGTTTACTTCTTCAAGACGCTCTTTCTTGGCATCGTAGTCAAAGATACCCCCTAAGAACGTCGGAGCGCTCCGTGAGGTCCTGAATACGGTTTTTTACCGGATTAATTTCAAACATGGTCTGTTTTCTTTTATGGACTTGTCAAAATGCGGTGATAAGAGCGGGATTGTACCGAATCCACGCCCTTTTTTATAGAGATTATGCCGCTAAATTGGCCAGATATTGTCGATGATGATCTGAAGGGTGCGGTTACCGCGAAACTCGTTGATATCCAGTTTGTACGCCAGTTCGACCTCGCGCACGCCGTTGTCCGGCCAGATAGAGGTGTCAACGTTGAAAGCAATGCCGTCCAGCAGCGGTCCGCCGCCCACGGGCTCGACCATCACTTTCAGGTGACGTTCGCCGACGATACGCTGCTGCAGCAGGCGGAATCGCCCGTCGAACAGCGGTTCCGGGAACATCTGCCCCCATGGACCGGCATCGCGCAGCATCTGCGCCACGTCCATCGTCATTTCGGAGACAGACAGCTCACCGTCAGAGACCACCTCTCCCTGCAGAAGCGCCGGGTCAATCCACTCGGTGACCAGCTCGCCAAACAGGCGCTGGAACTCGTCGAATTTCGCCTCATCCAGCGACAAGCCAGCCGCCATCGCGTGGCCGCCGAACTTGATCATCAGACCCGGGTATAGCGTATCCAGACGCTCAAGCGCATCGCGCATGTGCAGCCCCTGAATCGAACGGCCAGAGCCTTTCAACGTGCCGTCGCCCGCGGGTGCAAACGCAATCACCGGGCGGTGGAAGCGCTCTTTAATGCGCGACGCCAGAATGCCAACCACGCCCTGATGCCACTCAGGATGGTACATCGCCAGCCCGCCCGGCAGCGTATCGCCGCTGCGTTCGAGCTTTTCGCACAGGGTCAGCGCTTCGGCCTGCATCCCCTGCTCAATCTCTTTACGGGTCTGGTTCAGGGCGTCCAGCTCGTTGGCCAGTACGCGCGCTTCACCTATGTTGTCGCACAGCAGCAGCGCCACGCCGACGGACATATCGTCCAGCCTGCCGGCAGCATTCAGACGCGGCCCGAGGGCAAAGCCCAGGTCGCTTGCCGCCAGCTTGAGCGGATCGCGGTTGGCAATCTCCAGCAGCGCCTTAATTCCGGGGCGGCACTTGCCCGCACGAATGCGGCTTAAGCCCTGCCAGGTCAAAATGCGGTTATTGGCATCAAGAGGCACCACGTCCGCGACGGTGCCCAGCGCCACCAGGTCGAGGTATTCGGCCAGGTTTGGTATGGCAATACCGCGGGATTCGAACCAGCCCTTATCACGCAGCAGGGTCCGTAACGCCAGCATCAGATAAAACGCCACGCCCACGCCGGCGAGAGATTTCGATGGAAAATCGCAGTCGCGCAGGTTGGGGTTAATAATCGCTTCCGCTGCGGGGAGCGTATCGCCGGGCAGGTGGTGATCGGTGACCAGCACCGGGATCCCCAAAGCGTGAGCATGATCGACGCCCGCATGGGAGGAGATCCCGTTGTCTACGGTCATGATCATCTGCGCACCGCGGGCGTGGGCCTGATCGACAACTTCCGGGCTGAGGCCATAGCCGTCTTCAAAGCGGTTCGGCACCAGATACGTGACGTTATCGCAGCCCAGTGCGCGCAGGCTGAGCACACTCAGCGCGGTGCTGGTTGCGCCGTCGGCGTCGAAATCTCCGACCACGACAATGCGCGTTCCCTCGCGAAGCGCGTTATAGAGCATTTCGGTAGCTTTCTCGATACCGTTCAGCTGCTGCCAGGGCAACATCCCTTTCACGCTGCGCTCAAGATCCTCAGCGCGACGCACGCCGCGGCTGGCGTAGAGGCGCTTCAGCAGCGCCGGGAGATCGTCCGGCAAATCAACGGGTTCAACCGCCTCGCGGCGGCGCAATTTGATGGGGGCTTTCACGCGAATTATTTACCACCAAACTGTTTCTGGTGCGCGTCGAGGAACTCTTTCATCTCTTTTGGTCCCTGATAACCCGGAACAACATAGCCGTTACTCAGGACAATCGCTGGCGTACCGCTCACGCCAAACTGCACGCCCAGCGCGTAGTGGTTAGCAATGTCGATGTCGCAGGAGGCAGGCTTAATGCCTTTGCCGTTCATTGCGTCATCAAACGCTTTGTTGCGGTCTTTCGCACACCAGATCGCCTTCATGTCCTGTTCAGGCTGGCTCTGCACCCCCGCGCGCGGGAAGGCCAGATAGCGCACGGTAATGCCCAGCGCGTTGTAGTCTTTCATCTGTTCATGCAGCTTGTGGCAGTAGCCGCAGGTGATGTCGGTGAAGACGGTAATCACGTGTTTTTCCTGCGCCGCTTTATAGACGATCATCTCTTTTTCGAGCGCATTAAGGTTTTTCATCAGCAGCTGGTTGGTGACGTTCACCGGCTGCGCGCCGCTCACGTCGTACAGCGGTCCTTGAATGAAGTGTTTGCCGTCTTCGGTGACGTACAGCACGCCGCTGTTGGTCAGTACCGTTTTCATGCCGGCAACCGGCGCAGGCTGGATGTCGCTGCTGGTGACGCCAAGCTTAGCCAGAGACTGTTTGATAGCGGCGTCGTCCGCATGGGCGAAGCCGGTAAATGAGGCTGCCAGCAGGGTGAGCAGCGCGAAAGACTTTTTCATATGTGATCCTGTTACAATTTGTCGGCACTCACGCACGAGGGTGGTGCTGTTGGTGTAGCTGCCGCAGGCGTTCCGTCGCGACATGGGTGTAAATTTGCGTCGTTGAAAGATCGCTGTGTCCCAGCAGCATCTGCACCACGCGTAAATCTGCGCCGTGGTTTAACAAATGCGTCGCGAAGGCGTGACGCAATACGTGCGGCGAGAGCTTTTCACTGTCGATACCCGCCAGTGTGGCGTAATGCTTGATGCGATGCCAGAACGTTTGCCGCGTCATCTGCTGCGCGCGCTGGCTCGGAAACAGGACGTCGATAGACACGCCATTAAGCAACCACGGACGGCCATGCTCAAGGTACGTCTCCAGCCAGTAAACCGCCTCTTCACCCAGCGGCACCAGCCTCTCCTTATTTCCTTTACCGATGACGCGCACCACGCCCTGACGCAGGCTGATGTCGCTCATCGTCAGGCCAACCAGTTCCGAAACGCGCAAGCCGGTAGCATACAATAACTCAAGCATGGCTTTATCGCGTAACTCCAGCGGCAGGTCAACTGCCGGTGACTGTAATAATCTCTCAACTTGTGCTTCGCTGAGATCTTTCGGCAGCCGCTGCGGGAGTTTCGGGGACGCCAGCAGCGCGCTGGGATCGTCCCCGCGAATCTTCTCGCGGTAGAGATGCTGGAAAAGCCGACGCATTGCGCTGAGCAAGCGTGCAGAACTGGTGGCTTTGTAACCCCCTTCTACACGTTCAGCGAGCAGCGCCTGCAGGTCGTCACTTTGCGCGCTTGCAAGCGATAGCTCCCGACGCGCCAGCCACTCCACCAGCATGGAGAGATCGCGCCGGTAGGCACTGAGGGTATTCTCAGCCAGATTTTTCTCCAGCCACAGCGCGTCGAGAAACTGTTCAACGAGTGTGAGATCCTTTTCCACATCAGCCCCTTTGATTTTGCAGTCAGGCCATTATGCCTGATTGCGACCGGTTTCTGGTACACTACGCGCAATGTCAAAGCATGAATTGAGATAGTTACGCGATGAATATTGGTCTGTTCTATGGTTCCAGCACCTGCTACACCGAGATGGCGGCAGAGAAAATTCGCGACATCATTGGCCCGGAACTGGTGACGTTGCATAACCTGAAAGATGACGCGGTCGCGCTGATGGAACAGTACGATGTGCTGATCCTCGGCATCCCAACCTGGGATTTTGGGGAGATACAGGAAGACTGGGAAGCCATCTGGGATCAGCTCGATTCAGTCAATTTCGACGGTAAAATTATTGCGATGTACGGCATGGGTGACCAGTTGGGCTACGGCGAATGGTTCCTGGACGCACTGGGCATGCTGCACGACAAGCTGGCACCAAAAGGGGCGACGTTTATCGGCTACTGGCCAACCGAAGGGTATGAATTCACCAGTAAAAAACCGATTATTGCCGACGGCGAGCTGTTTGTTGGGCTCGCGCTGGATGAAACCAATCAGTACGATCTCAGCGACGAGCGCCTGCAGACCTGGTGCGAGCAGATCCTCGGCGAAATGGCAGAAAAATTTAGCTAACGCCCCCTACTCCTGCGTCGGCTGTTGCAGCAACATCCGGCGCAGATCCCGCCATTCTGACGCGTCCATGCTGTCAGCCGCCAGCCACAGGTGCTGGCAACGTCCGCCATCAACCTTGCGTAACCGTAACATCATCCCGGAGTTGAGCATCCAGGGCATACCAAGAATATCCCACTCTTTTCCCTGCCAGCGCAGGCGGGAGTCCATCAGTAACTTGATTTCCCCCTGGCGCGCATTAATGCGACGCTGGCTGCGTACGCTGTCAAAAACGACAAACGACAGCAACAGCAGCCACAGCGGCGTATAGCTCAGGGGCCACGGCATCAGCAACACGATGGCCGCAACCAGGCCGTGGAGCAATAAAGACATCCACTGCGAGCGCCACGAGACGCGAAGATCAGATTGCCACAGGACCACGTTCCCGATTCCGTGTTTGAATTAATTGCACCATCCGTTGCAACTCGGTGTCGGCGGGTTTGCCGTGGTTCATCAGCCAGTTGAATAAATCCGGATCGTCAGACTCAAGCAACCGAACAAACAGACGCTTATCATCATCGCTTAAGCTGTCGTACTCATATTCGAAGAAAGGCATGATGGAAATATCAAGTTCACGCATGCCGCGACGGCATGCCCAGTGAATACGGGCCTTGTTGTTAATATCCATGTTCAGTTTCCTGCATTACGTTTGGCACAGTCGGTACCCCGTTCTCTGTTCTTAATTTCTTTACGGGGACACCAGCTAGTGTAACGTGTTTTTGACCGTTTCATTACTGGAATATTGCGATCGAGGAGCTGGCTTCCAGAATATTCCCTACAAAGACAGCGGATTACACTATTTTGCTTAGCGCTACGCATAACCGGTTTATGGCACAAATGGTCTGCTGAAAGCGCTTGCAATGCCTGCAGGCTCTTTTACCATTAGGCATTATCAAAGCGTTAAGCAATTCAGGATATCGTTATGGCATTTACACCATTTTCTCCTCGCCAGCCCGCCGCCTCTGCGCGTCTGCCGCTGACGCTTATTTCTCTTGATGACTGGGCGCTGGCTACCCTCTCCGGCGCTGACGCCGAAAAATACCTGCAGGGTCAGGTCACCGCGGATGTCGCGCAGATGACTGAACACCAGCATCTGCTGGCCGCGCACTGCGATCCTAAAGGCAAAATGTGGAGCAACCTGCGTCTGTTCCGCCGTCAGGATGGGTTTGCCTTTATCGAACGCCGCAGCCTGCGTGATGCGCAGCTCAAAGAGCTGAAAAAATACGCAGTCTTTTCCAAAGTCACCATCGCCCCGGACGACGAACATGTTCTGCTGGGCGTGGCGGGCTTCCAGGCGCGTGCAGCGCTGAAAAACCTGTTTGCTGAACTGCCGGATGCAGAAAAACAGGTGGTCAGCGAGGGCGCGACCTCCATTCTGTGGTTTGAACACCCGGCAGAGCGCTTCCTGTTAGTCACGGATGCCGCAACCGCCGAACGCGTGACCGATGCGCTGCGCGGCGAAGCGCAGCTCAACAACAGCCAGCAGTGGCTGGCGCTGAACATCGAAGCGGGTCTGCCGGTGATTGACGCAGCCAACAGCGCGCAGTTTATTCCTCAGGCAACTAACCTGCAGGCGCTGGGGGGCATCAGCTTTAAAAAAGGCTGCTACACCGGCCAGGAAATGGTGGCGCGTGCAAAATTCCGTGGGGCAAACAAACGCGCGCTGTGGACACTGGCGGGCCATGCCAGCCGCGTACCGGAAGCGGGTGAAGACTTAGAACTGAAGATGGGCGATAACTGGCGCCGTACAGGCACCGTGTTAGCTGCCGTACAGCTGGACGATGGCCGTCTTTTGGTTCAAGCCGTCATGAACAACGACATGGAAGCCGACAGCGTGTTCCGCGTGCGCGACGACGCCAATACGTTGAGTATTGAGCCGCTGCCGTATTCACTGGAAGAGTAATCGTCGACAGGTGTCCTCCCTCTCCCTGTGGGAGAGGGCCGGGGGGAGGGCCACCGCCCGCACGGTGGAAAAAACTACACCTGCCCCACGTACAAATAAATCGCCAAAAAGTGGCACACGCTGCCGCCCAGAACAAAACCGTGCCAGATAGCATGATTGTACGGGATGCGCTTGCAGACGTAGAAAATAACGCCCAGCGAGTACACCACGCCACCCACGGCCAGCAGCGTTACCCCGCCGACCGCCAGCTTAATCGCCAGCTGATACACTACAATCAGTGACAGCCAGCCCATCGTCAGATAGGTGACAAGCGACAACACCTTAAACCGGTGCGCAATCGTCAGCTTAAACAGGATCCCCAGCAGTGCCAGGCTCCAGATAACTATCATCAGGCCGCGCGACAGCGGTGAATTGAGCCCCACCAGCAGGAAAGGCGTATAGGTACCCGCAATCAGCAGATAGATAGCGCAGTGGTCAAATTTCTTGAGCCATATTTTGGCCCGTTGATGCGGAATCGCGTGATAGAGCGTCGACGCCAGGAATAGCAGGATCATGCTTCCGCCATACAGGCTATAGCTGGTAATCGCCATCGCGCTGGCATTGGTATCTACCGCCTGTACCAGCAATAACACTAAACCGACAATCCCAAACACCAGGCCAATGCCGTGGCTGATGCTGTTGGCTACTTCCTCAGCCAGCGAATATCCCTGTGCGATTAATGGTCTGCTCGCCATACAAAACTCCGGGAAAACTAAAGATGATTATTCATCGCATGACTATGCTAACTGAGAATGATTCCAGTGAACACCTGTTAGCTAAAATAATTTTAACGTAAATTTTTATAATAAAAATCAAAAACATAAACAAATAATTCACCTGACATTTGTTCACATAAAAATTTAAGCGTTACTAATCAATGGCATAAAATTGGCCCGTGCCGTCTGGCTGCATGTTATGATGGATAAATGAGGTCTGAATGAGAGTTTTGCCACAGTGAGTATGTTCACCCACTCCGCCATTGCCAGTCTCAATAACCTGGAGATGATGGTCTACAACTATGTCATCAAAAATCGAGACAAAGTGATGTATATGACCATCCGCGAGCTGGCGGATGCGGCCGGAGTCTCAACCACCACCATCCTGCGCTTTTGCCGCAAGCTCAACTGCGAAGGATATTCGGAATTTCGCGTGCGCTTTAAGCTCTATCTTGAGCAGAATGAGCCCCAGCAGGCGAATTTCGGTGCCAGCGAAATTATCAGCTTCTTTAAAAGCGTCAATAATGAAGAGTTCGACGCGTTATTAGATGACGCGGTAAATATCATTCTCTCTTCAGAGCGCATTATTTTTGTCGGGGCGGGCACGTCAGGCTCACTGGCGAAATATGGCGCACGTTTCTTTTCGAATATTGGTAAATTCAGTAATCATATTGATGACCCTTATTTCCCTGTCACCAATGATATGGCGAAAAATGCGCTGGCCATTGTGCTCTCCGTCTCAGGCGAAACCGAGGAGATACTGCGCTTCGCCAGCCAGTTCAGCCTGCATCACTGTAAGGTGCTCTCCATCACCAGCCATGAGCACTCTCGCCTGGCAAAACTGGCGGACTTTAATCTCTCCTGGCACGTTCCCCAGACGCGAATTGGCGGCGTCTACGATATCACCACGCAAATCCCCGTCATCTATATTCTGGAATCCCTCGGACGCAAGCTGGCGAAGAAATTGACGGAATAAAACACCCTGTTTTTTTGATGTGACAAATCACAATTTCCGCAAATTGTTATATCGTGACATTCAATTTCGCTTTGCTAGACTCAATGCCAATAAGCCATTTATTGAGAATAGCAGCGATGAAAAAATTAACCTTACCGAAAGATTTTTTATGGGGCGGCGCGGTTGCCGCTCACCAGGTTGAAGGCGGCTGGAACAAAGGCGGCAAAGGGCCAAGCATTTGCGACGTCTTGACCGGCGGCGCACACGGCGTGCCACGCGAAATCACGCAGGAGGTGGTGCCGGGTAAATATTACCCCAATCATGAGGCCATCGATTTCCACGGCCACTATAAAGAAGACATCAAGCTGTTTGCCGAGATGGGCTTCAAGTGCTTCCGTACCTCTATTGCCTGGACACGCATATTCCCGAAAGGTGACGAAACGCAGCCAAACGAGGAAGGGCTAAAATTCTACGACGACATGTTCGATGAGCTGCTGAAGTACAACATCGAACCGGTGATCACCCTCTCCCACTTCGAAATGCCGCTGCACCTGGTGCAGGAGTACGGTAGCTGGACCAACCGTAAAGTGGTCGATTTCTTTGTGCGCTTCGCGGAAGTGGTCTTCGAGCGCTACAAAAACAAGGTCAAATACTGGATGACCTTCAACGAAATCAATAACCAGCGTAACTGGCGCGCGCCGCTGTTCGGTTACTGCTGCTCGGGCGTGGTCTATACCGAACATAACAATCCGGAAGAGACCATGTACCAGGTCCTGCACCACCAGTTTGTGGCCAGCGCCCTGGCGGTGAAAGCCGCGCGCCGCATCAACCCGGAGATGAAAGTCGGCTGCATGCTGGCCATGGTGGCGCTCTATCCATTCTCCTGCAAACCGGAAGACGTGATGTTCGCCCAGGAATCGATGCGCGAGCGCTATGTCTTTACCGACGTCCAGCTGCGTGGTTACTACCCGTCCTACGTGCTGAACGAGTGGGAGCGCCGCGGCTTCTCCATCAAAATGGAGGCAGGCGACGAGCAGATCCTGCGTGAAGGTACCTGCGACTACTTAGGTTTCAGCTACTACATGACCAACGCGGTGAAGGCGGAAGGCGGTACCGGTGACGCCATCTCCGGCTTTGAAGGCAGTGTGCCGAACCCGCACGTGAAGGCGTCCGACTGGGGCTGGCAGATTGACCCGGTGGGCCTGCGTTATTCCCTGTGCGAGCTGTACGAGCGTTATCAGAAGCCGCTGTTTATCGTGGAAAACGGCTTCGGCGCCTATGATAAAGTGGAAGAAGACGGCAGCATCAACGATGACTATCGTATCGACTACCTGCGTGCACACGTGGAAGAGATGATCAAAGCCGTCACGCACGATGGCGTGGATCTGATGGGCTATACCCCGTGGGGCTGCATCGACTGCGTGTCGTTCACCACCGGCCAGTACAGCAAGCGCTACGGCTTTATCTACGTGAACAAGCACGACGACGGAACGGGCGACATGTCGCGCTCCCGTAAGAAGAGCTTTAACTGGTATAAGGAAGTGATTGCCAGCAACGGCGAAAAACTTTAACGCAGTGATCCCCTCTCCCCTTTGGGGAGAGGGTTAGGGTGAGGGGTTTATTTCCCACCCGCTAACTCGATAAAACTACCCGTTACGTACGACGCCTTCTCGCTCAGCAGCCAGACAATCGCCTGGGCCACCTCTTCCGGCTGGCCGCCGCGCTGCATCGGCAGCAGCGATTTCACGCGATCCACCCGCCCCGGCTCCCCGCCGGATGCGTGAATATCAGTATAGATAAGCCCGGGCCGCACGCAATTCACGCGGATACCCTGTGCCGCCACCTCCAGCGATAGCCCGGTTGTCAGCGAATCCACCGCTCCCTTGGACGCGGCATAATCCACATATTCACCCGGCGCGCCCAGACGCGATGCCGCGGAAGAGACGTTCACTATCGCCCCACCCTTGCCGCCATGTTTGATGGACATGCGTTTTACCGCTTCCCGACAGCAGAGAAAGTAGCCCGTGACGTTGGTCGCAAGGACGCGGTTAATGCGCTCAGCGGAGAGATTCTCGATAGTGGATTGCTCAAACAGAATGCCCGCATTATTGACCAGCGCACGAAGCGGCTCGCCTTCACGATCGAGGCTGTCAAACATCGCCAGCACCTGAGCTTCGTCGCTGATGTCCGCACGCACGGCAAACGCTTTACCGCCCGCCTCAACGATCTGGTTGATCACGTCCGTCGCGGATTTAATGTTGTGGTGATAGTTTACCGCCACGGTGTAGCCTTCACGTGCCAGCTGCAGCGCGGTGGCTTTCCCAATGCCCCGGCTCGCGCCGGTGACCAGTGCAATTGCCATTCACAACCTCCAGATAAAAAAAAGCCGGGTGGCGCTTACGCTTACCCGGCCTACAGTATGGCAAATAATTACTGGTATTCGCTCATCGGTACGCAGGAGCAGAACAGGTTACGGTCGCCGTAGACGTCATCAAGACGCTTCACGGTCGGCCAGTATTTGTTCGCCACGCCTGCCGGGAAGACCGCCAGCTCGCGGGAGTAACCGTGGTTCCACTCTGCCACCATCTCGTGCTGAGTGTGCGGGGCGTTAACCAGCGGGTTATCTTCCAGCGTCCATTCGCCGTCCTGCACGCGGTCGATCTCCATGCGGATGGCCAGCATCGCGTCGATAAAGCGATCCAGCTCGGCTTTGCTTTCAGACTCGGTCGGCTCCACCATCAGCGTCCCCGCAACCGGGAACGACATGGTTGGCGCGTGGAAGCCGTAGTCGATCAGACGCTTGGCGATATCCAGCTCGCTAATACCGGTCTGCTCTTTCAGCGGACGAATATCGAGGATGCACTCGTGCGCCACGCGACCGTCGCGGCCTGTGTAGAGCACCGGGAAGGCGGACTTCAGGCGAGTCGCAATGTAGTTAGCGTTCAGGATCGCCACCTGGCTCGCCTGCTTCAGCCCTTCCGCGCCCATCATGCGGATGTACATCCAGCTGATTGGAAGGATAGAGGCGCTACCGAACGGTGCCGCAGAGACCGCGCCCTGACGGGTTAGCATGCCTTCAATCTGCACCACGCTGTGGCCCGGCACAAACGGTGCCAGGTGCGCTTTCACGCCGATTGGGCCCATACCCGGGCCGCCACCGCCGTGCGGGATGCAGAAGGTTTTGTGCAGGTTCAGGTGCGACACGTCCGCGCCAATAAAGCCCGGAGAGGTAATGCCCACCTGAGCGTTCATGTTTGCGCCGTCGAGGTAAACCTGACCGCCAAACTGGTGCACCACTTCGCACACTTCACGGATAGTCTCTTCGTATACGCCGTGGGTGGACGGGTAGGTCACCATGATGCAGGAGAGCTTGTCGCCCGCCTGTTCGGCTTTCGCACGCAGGTCTGCCAGATCGATGTTACCGTTCTTATCACACGCCACGACCACCACTTCCATGCCCGCCATCTGGGCAGAGGCCGGGTTGGTGCCGTGAGCAGAGCTTGGGATCAGGCAGATATCGCGGTGTCCTTCGTTGCGGCTTTCATGATAGTGACGGATCGCCAGCAGGCCCGCGTATTCGCCCTGCGCGCCGGAGTTCGGCTGCATGCAGAGCGCGTCATAACCGGTCAGCTTCACCAGCCAGTCGGAAAGCTGGTTGATCATCATATGATAACCTTCTGCCTGCTCTGGCGGGCAGAACGGGTGTAGTTCGGAGAACTCAGGCCAGGTGATAGGGATCATCTCTGCCGCGGCGTTCAGCTTCATGGTGCAGGAGCCCAGCGGGATCATCGCCTGGTTCAGCGCCAGATCCTTGCGCTCCAGAGAGTGCATATAGCGCATCATCTCGGTTTCGCTGTGGTAGCGGTTGAACACCGGATGGGTCAGGATCGCGTCAACACGAAGCATGCTTTCCTGAATGGAGCGGCTGTCGAGGGCGACCTCTTTGTCGAGCGCATCAACGTCCAGACCGTGCGCGTCACCCAGCAGCACGCTGAACAGGTTCAGAATATCGTCACGGGTAGTACTTTCATCCAGCGTAATGCCGACCGCGTTGTGGATGTCGCTGCGCAGGTTGATCTCTGCCGCATTCGCGCGCGCCAGCACCGCCGCTTTGTCCGCTACTTCCACACACAGAGTGTCGAAGTAGTGAGCGTGGCGCAGCTTAAGGCCTTTCTGCTGCAGACCACAGGCCAGAATATCGGCCAGGCGGTGAATGCGGCTGGCAATTCGCTTCAGGCCAGCCGGGCCGTGGAACACGGCGTACAGGCTGGCGATATTTGCAAGCAGCACCTGGGAGGTACAGATGTTGGAGTTCGCTTTCTCGCGGCGGATATGCTGCTCGCGAGTCTGCATCGCCATGCGCAGGGCGGTGTTACCGGCAGCATCTTTTGAGACGCCGATAATGCGGCCAGGCATGGAGCGTTTGAATTCATCTTTCGCGCCGAAGAACGCCGCGTGCGGGCCGCCGTAGCCCATCGGCACGCCAAAGCGTTGCGCAGAGCCGAAGACAATATCCGCGCCCTGTTTGCCCGGCGCCGTCAGCAGCACCAGCGCCATAAAATCGGCGGCAACGCTGACAACCACTTTGCGGGACTTCAGCTCGGCAATCAGCGTGCCGTAGTCATGTACTTCACCCGTCGTACCTACCTGCTGCAGCAGTACGCCGAAGACGTCCTGGTGATCCAGCACTTTGTCAGCGTCGTCGACGATCACGTCAAAGCCGAAGGTTTCCGCACGGGTGCGCACAACGTCCAGCGTCTGAGGATGCACGTCCGCCGCCACGAAGAAGCGGTTAGCATTTTTCAGCTTGCTGACGCGTTTTGCCATCGCCATTGCTTCGGCGGCAGCGGTGGCTTCATCCAGCAGCGAGGCGGAGGCAATATCCATACCGGTCAGATCCAGCGTCACCTGTTGGAAGTTCAGCAGCGCTTCCAGACGGCCCTGGGAGACTTCTGGCTGATACGGGGTGTAAGCGGTGTACCAGCCCGGGTTCTCCAGCATGTTGCGCAGGATAACCGGCGGCAACTGCACGTTGGTGTAGCCCATGCCAATGTAAGACTTATAGCGCTTGTTCAGGCCTGCGATAGCCTTCAGCTCCGCCAGCGCGGCGAATTCCGTGGTGGCTTCCCCCACCTGAGGCGGCGTGGCAAGCTGGATGTCTTTTGGCACAATCTGGCCGATCAGTGCGTTTAATGAATCCGCGCCAACTGTCTTCAGCATCTCCTGCTGTTGCTGAGCATCCGGCCCAATGTGACGTTCAATGAAGGCGCCACGGTTTTCAAGCTGGCTTAAAGTCTGTGTCATGAGCGATGGTTCCTGAAACGTGCAGTGAATGTGTTTTCTCCCTCTCCCTAAGGGAGAGGGCTGGGGTGAGGGTGTCGTCTGTTCCCCTCACCCTACCCTCTCCCCAAAGGGGAGAGGGATAATGGCTTACTCGTCTTCCAGTAGTGCTTCGTACGCGGTCGCATCCAGCAGCGCGGCAACCTGAGATTCGTCGCTGGCTTTGATCTTGAAGATCCAGCCGCCTTCATACGGCTCGCTGTTCACCAGCTCTGGCGAATCACTCAGCGCGTCGTTGACGGCAACGATTTCGCCGCTCACAGGAGCGTAGATGTCAGATGCCGCTTTTACGGACTCCGCCACGGCGCAGTCGTCGCCCGCGCTAACGGTCGTGCCCACGTCAGGCAGGTCAACAAACACCATGTCGCCCAGCAGCTCTTGCGCGTGCTCGGTGATCCCTACGGTGTAAGTGCCGTCCGCCTCTTTGCGCAGCCACTCGTGTTCTTTGCTGTATTTCAGTTCTGCTGGCACATTGCTCATTGAAGTTCTCCTGATAAAAATGATTAGGCGACCGGCTTACCGGCGCGAACAAAAATCGGTTTGGTCACGTGGACCGGCATTTCGCGGTTGCGGATCTGTACCACCGCCGTGTCGCCAATGCCCGCCGGCACGCGTGCCAGTGCAATACTGTAGCCCAGCGTCGGGGAGAAGGTGCCGCTGGTGATCACGCCTTCGAGATGATTGCCGTCGGCATCGGTGAAGCGCACTGGCAGTTCGCCGCGCAGCACGCCTTTTTCCTTCATCACCAGCCCCACCAGCTGTTCGGTACCCTTCTCGCGCTGCATCTCCAGCGCTTCACGGCCAATAAAGTCACGGTCAGCCGGTTCCCATGCGATGGTCCAGCCCATGTTGGCGGCCAGCGGAGAGACGCCTTCGTCCATCTCCTGGCCGTAGAGGTTCATACCCGCTTCAAGACGCAGGGTATCGCGCGCGCCCAGGCCCGCTGGCTTCACGCCCGCTTCCACCAGCGCACGCCAGAAATCAGCGGCCTTCTCGTTTGGCATCGCAATTTCGTAGCCCGCTTCACCGGTGTAGCCGGTAGTGGCGATAAACAGATCCCCCGCCTGCACGCCGAAGAAAGGCTTCATGCCCTCTGTGGCTTTGCGCTGCTCGTCGTTAAACAGAGACGCGGCTTTCGCCTGCGCGTTTGGCCCCTGCACGGCGATCAGCGACAGATCGTCACGGACGGTGATGTCGATGGCATAAGGTTCAGCGTGTTGGGTGATCCAGGAGAGGTCTTTTTCGCGGGTGGCGGAGTTTACAACGAGGCGGAAGAAATCTTCAGTGAAGTAATAGACGATGAGGTCATCAATCACGCCGCCCGAAGCATTCAGCATGCCGGTATAGAGCGCTTTACCCGGCGTCTTCAGTTTGGCGACGTCGTTTGCCAGCAGATAACGCAAAAACTCCCGGGTGCGGCTACCGCGCAGGTCGACAATCGTCATATGGGACACGTCGAACATACCGGCATCGGTGCGCACCGCGTGGTGCTCATCAATCTGCGACCCGTAGTGCAGCGGCATCATCCAGCCGTGGAAGTCCACCATGCGAGCGCCGCATAACACGTGCTGTTCGTACAAAGGAGTCTGTTGAGCCATCTTGTCCTCGTTGAAAAATTCACCGTGAAACCCGGTATCGGCCTCGTTCCCGAATGCCGACGCAAACGTTCTCTTTTACCTGAACTTACCACCGAAACCGGCGGTTAACCATAAGGTAAAACGGGTCATCACATTAGCTTATGACTAAAAAACGCTGAAAAGCCTACAGAGTTATTCACTGGAAAAATGCGATTAACCCCGCACAAAATTAACAATGATCTAACAGGATTTAGCACATGGTGATATTTCGTGCGGAAAAACGGGCCGAATTTCCGTAACAAGAAAAAGACGACATTAGATTATCTAATGCGAAAAATGACGTGAAATTAGAATATTTCAAACGAGGGGATTTCCCCGGCGCAGAGGCCGGGAAATTATAGTGTGACGGGGGTCAATATTATTTAAGCCAGTCCGGCAGGTCGTTAAGACCCATCGCCTGACGGAGAAGTTGAGGTTTAACACCCGGAAGGGTGTCAGCAAGCTTGAGGCCAATGTCGCGCAGCAGTTTTTTCGCCGGATTTGCCCCGGCAAACAGCTCGCGGAAGCCCTGCATCCCTGCCAGCATCATCGCCGCACTGTGCTTGCGGCTGCGCTCGTAGCGACGCAGGTAGAGATGCTGACCGATATCTTTGCCTTCACGATGCAGGCGGCGCAGTTCCTCAACCAGCTCCGCTGCGTCCATAAAGCCGAGGTTGACGCCCTGCCCGGCCAGCGGATGAATGGTATGAGCGGCATCGCCCACCAGCGCCAGACGATGCGCGGCAAACTGGCGCGCGTAGCGGCCGGTTAACGGGAACACCTGACGCTCGCTTTCAAGCGTGCACAGGCCAAGGCGGTTATCAAACGCCACGCACAGCGCCTGGTTAAAGGCCTCGGGCGTCGCCTCCTGCATCTGCTGCGCTTTTTCCGGCACTAAGGACCAGACAATCGAGCACAGGTGCGGATCGGCAAGCGGCAGGAAGGCCAGAATACCGTCGTTGTGGAAAATCTGCCGGGCCACGCCGCCGTGCGGCTCTTCGGTACGGATTGTTGCCACCATCGCATGATGGCGGTAATCCCAGTACGTCAGCGGGATATCGGCTTTATTACGCAGCCAGGAGTTTGCGCCGTCGGCACCGACCACCAGACGCGCGGTCAGCATGTCGCCGCTTTGCAGGGTGATAAACGCCTCGTTTTCGCCCCACGCCACCTGCTGGATCTGCGCAGGCGCGACCAGCGTCACGTCGCTGCACAGCTCTGCTTTCTGCCACAGCGCGTGATGGATCACCCCATTCTCAATGATATGGCCCAGATGGCTATAGCCCATACTTTCATCATCGAAGGCAATATGGCCAAAGCTGTCTTTGTCCCACACTTCCATGCCGTGATAGCAGCTGGCGCGCTGGGCGACGATATCTGACCAGACGCCGAGACGCGTCAGCAGCTTTTCGCTGGCCGCGTTAATCGCCGAGACGCGGAGTTCTGGCGGGGCATCAGGTGCGACGGGCTGAGGCGGCTTTTGCTCCAGCACCGCCACGCGCAGGCCGCTGCCCTGCAATCCACAGGCCAGCGCCAGCCCAACCATTCCGCCGCCAACGATGGCAACATCAACATTTTGCACGGTGATAACTCCTTAACGCGCAACCCAACCCAGGGTCCGCTGCGCCAGCACGTCACGTGCCGGAATGAACAGTTCCATCGCCATCAGCCCGAGGTTGCGGCCGGCAACCAGCGGCGCCCAGCGATTGGCAAAGAGATGGACTAAACCATCGGTGACGCCAATTGTCGCCTCTTTATCGGCCTGGCGTCGCGTCTGGTAATGGCTTAGCACCGGGTAAGCGCCACAGTCTTTTTGTTCGCTCCACGCCTGCGAAAGCGTTTCGGCAAGGCTCATCACATCCCGCAGGCCGAGGTTAAAGCCCTGGCCGGCGATGGGGTGGAGGGTTTGCGCCGCATTGCCGACCAGCGCCACGCGGTGAGAAACAGACTGTGAGGCCGTGGTTAACGACAGCGGATAGACCGCACGTTTCCCGGCATGGGTAATACGCCCCAGCCGCCAGCCAAAGGCTTTCTGCAGCTCGGTACAAAAGCGTTCGTTGGACCAGGCCTTAACCTCTTCGGCTTTATCCTGCGGGTGGCACCAGACCAGCGAGCAGCGCCCGTCCGTCATCGGCAGCATCGCCAGCGGACCGTGCCGGGTGAAGCGTTCAAATGCCCGGCCGTTGTGTTCTGCTGCGGTCGAGACGTTCGCGATGACCGCGACCTGCCCGTAAGGCTGCTGTCGCCACTCTACGCCGCACTGGGTGCCGAGCGCCGAGCGCGACCCGTCCGCCGCAACCAAAAGCTGTCCGTCGAGCACGATGCCATTGTCCAGCGTTACGCTGACCGCCTCTTCACTGCGGGTGAAGCTGGCAACGCGTGCCGGGCAGTGCAGCGTAACGCCCGGCGCGTCCTGCAACAGGCGGAACAGGCGCAGGCCAATATCGTGCAGTTCAACGACCTGACCCAGCGCGTCAATACGGTAATCGTGGGCATCCAGCGTCACAAACCCGGCATGGCCGCGATCGCTCACGTGCACGGTATTAATGGCGGTGGCGCAGTCGGCGATGGCCTGCCAGATGCCAATCCGGGACAGCTGCTGGCAGGTGCCCTGCGCCAGGGCAATGGCGCGGGAATCAAAACCGGGGTGATTCTTCGTTTGTGGGGCGACCGCCTCGACAAGATGCACCGGAAGTTGCCCCTTCGTTAAGTGCGAGACAGCCAAGGCCAGCGTGGCGCCCGTCATGCCGCCGCCAACGATAATCACGCTCATGCGCGCGCCGCTGCCATCAGCGCCTCGATATCGTCCGCTTTTTTCACCACGCTCGCGGTCAGGTTTTCGTTGCCGGTTTCGGTGATGACGATGTCGTCTTCAATACGAATGCCGATTCCGCGGTATTCCTCTGGCACGTCGGCATCTGGCGCGATGTACAGACCCGGCTCGACGGTCAGCACCATGCCCGGCTCCAGCACGCGTGAACGTTCAGGGCCGTATGCGCCCACGTCGTGCACGTCCAGCCCCAGCCAGTGGCTCAGGCCGTGCATAAAATAGGGACGATGGGCATTCTCGGTAATCAGGGTGTCCACGTCGCCTTTCAGAATGCCGAGCTTCACCAGCCCGGTCACCATGATGCGCACGACTTCGCCGGTCACCTCCTGAATAGAGGTGCCTGGCCGATACAGCGTGAGCGCCGTCTCAAGTGACTCGAGAACGATGTCATAAATTGCCCGCTGCGCCGGTGAAAATTTGCCGTTCACCGGGAAAGTACGGGTGATGTCGCCCGCATAACCCTGATATTCGCAACCGGCGTCAATCAAAACCAGATCGCCGTCGCGCAGCGCGCTTTCGTTTTCGGTGTAGTGCAGAATGCAGCCGTTTTCCCCGCCGCCAACGATGGTGTTGTAGGACGGGAAGCGCGCACCGTGACGGTTAAATTCGTGATGTATTTCGCCTTCCAGCTGATATTCGAACATCCCGGGACGGCATTTTTCCATCGCGCGGGTGTGCGCCAGCGCGCTGATTTCGCCCGCACGGCGCATCACGTTCAGTTCTTCTTCAGATTTGAACAGGCGCATCTCGTGCACTACCGGACGCCAGTCCGTGAGGGTGGCGGGCGCGGACAGGTTCTGGCGCGAGCCTTTGCGCAGCTTATCCAGCGCGGTGAAAACAATCTCATCGGCGTAAGCATATTCGCCCTGCGCGTGGTAGAGCACGTCGAGGCCGTTTAGCAGCTGATAGAGCTGCTGGTTGATTTCGCTAAACGCCAGCGCACGGTCAACGCCCAGCTTGTCCGGTGCGGCCTCTTGCCCTAAGCGGCGGCCAAACCAGATTTCAGCGGTTAAGTCTCGTACGCGGTTGAAAATCACGCTGTGGTTATGGGTGTCATTGCTCTTAATCAGCACCAGCACCGCTTCCGGTTCGTTAAAGCCGGTGAAGTACCAAAAATCGCTGCTCTGGCGATAGGGGTATTCGCTGTCGGCGCTGCGCGTCACCTCTGGCGCGGCAAAAATCAGCGCCGCGCTGCCCGGCTGCATGTTTGCCAGCAGCGCCTGACGACGGCGCAAATACTCTTGTTGCGAGATAACCATGACACCCTCCTGTGCGTTATTTTTCTTAATGTAAGGTTGGCTTGCGAACTTCCGGCGCGGTCGGCTGCGAGCGCGTAAAGTTGTCGTGGCACAGCAGCGCCGCCACGCGCACGTACTCGATAATTTCTTCGAGAGACATCTCCAGCTCTTCCTGGTCTTCCTCTTCATCGTAGCCGAGCTGGGCAATGTTACGCAGATCGTCGATCGCTTCACCCGCTTCGCCGGTGACTTTATCAAGCTTAGGCTGGGTAACGCCCAGGCCCAGCAGGTAGTGGTTTACCCAACCTGCGAGCGCATCGGCACGATCGAAGACGCTGACATCGTCGCCTTCAGGCAGATAAAGCTGAAAAAGGAAGCCATCGTCTTCCAGCGAATCGCTGGTGGCCGCGTGCATTTTTCGCAGAGCTTCCGCCAGTTCGTGGCCAAAAGCCAGCCCTTCGTTTGTGAGGTCGTGGATCAGCGGCTGCCATGAGCTGTCGCTGTTTCCGCCGCACAGTATGCCGCTGATCAGACCGTGCATTTCGGCAGGGGTAAGACCGACTCCCTGCTGGTTCAGTAACTGGTTTAAATCCTTGTAACCAGGCATTTCGTTCTGTATAGACATACGCATTCGTCATCAAAGGGAGGATATTCATGGTATGCTACCACTTTGGACCCTGGTGATACCAGAAAAGGGCTTGTATCTTCACATCAGGGTAGCTATAGTGTCGCCCCTTCGCAGCCCCCGGGGCAGTAAGCGAAGGCAGCGCAGTCAATCAGCAGGAAGGTGGCATGTCTGCACAACCCGTCGATCTCCAGATTTTTGGCCGTTCACTGCGAGTGAATTGTCCGCCTGAACAAAGGGATGCTTTGAATCAGGCTGCGGACGATTTGAATCAGCGGTTGCAAGATCTAAAAGAACGCACTAGAGTCACAAATACTGAGCAGCTGGTTTTCATCGCCGCGTTGAACATCAGCTATGAACTGACTCAGGAAAAAGCGAAGACCCGCGACTACGCGGCTAGCATGGAGCAGCGCATTAAAATGCTCCAGCAGACCATTGAACAGGCGTTGCTTGATCAAGGTCGCAATCCCGAAAGACCGGGACCAAAGTTTGAATAACACTTCTCAGTTGACTATGGTAGAGTAACTGTGAAGACAAAATTTCTCTGAGATGTTCGCAAGCGGGCCAGTCCCCTGAGCCGATATTTCATACCACAAGAATGTGGCGCTCCATGGTTGGTGAGCATGCTCGGTTCGTCCGAGAAGCCTTAAAACTATGACGACACATTCACCTTGAACCAAGGGTTCAAGGGTTACAGCCTGCGGCGGCATCTCGGAGATTCCCTCTTTCTTCTTCTACCCACTACCATGACTCAATTCCCTGAAGTTTCTGCCTCACGCCAGGATATCCGTCAGCTTATTCGCCAGCGTCGTCGCGCGCTTACGTCCGAGCAACAAGCACACTTTGCGCAGCAGGCCGCAGCCCGCATGATGGCGTATCCGCCAGTTGTAATGGCGAACACGGTCGCTCTGTTTCTGTCGTTTGATGGCGAGCTGGATACCCAGCCGCTTATCGACCAGCTCTGGCGCGCCGGAAAGAAGGTTTATCTGCCGGTACTGCATCCGTTTAGCCAAGGTAATTTGCTGTTTCTACACTACCACCCGCACAGCGAGCTGGTGGTAAATCGTCTGAAAATTACCGAACCGAAACTCGACGTGCGCGACGTATTACCGCTGTCCGGGCTGGACGTGCTGATTACCCCGCTGGTGGCGTTTGATGAACAGGGCCAGCGTTTAGGCATGGGCGGCGGGTTCTATGACAGAACGCTGCAAAACTGGCAGGAGTACGGGCTACAGCCGGTGGGTTATGCGCATGATTGCCAGGCTGTAGAGGCCCTGCCGGTGGAGAAATGGGATGTGCCGTTACCGGCTGTGGTGACGCCATCGAAGTTATGGGAGTGGTGAAACAGGCGTGCAGCCTGATGCCCTCACCCCAGCCCTCTCCCACAGGGAGAGGGTGAAAACATAAAAAACGGTAACTATCGTTACCGTTTTGCATTTACCTCGCACAATCAGTATAACAGACGCGCGCGAATCGTCCCCGGAATAGCCTTCATGCTCTGCAGCGCTTTCTCGGCAACGTCTTCATCGGCTTCAATATCGATAACCACATAACCCATCTGCGAGTTGGTTTGCAGATATTGCGCGGCGATGTTGACGCCCTGCTCGGCAAAGATCTGGTTGATGGCGGTCAGCACGCCAGGACGGTTTTCGTGGATGTGAAGCAGACGGCGACCGCCATGCAGCGGCAGAGACACCTCCGGGAAGTTCACCGCAGAGAGCGTTGAACCGTTGTCGGAATATTTGCTCAGCTTGCCCGCCACTTCCAGACCGATATTCTCCTGCGCTTCCTGAGTAGAACCGCCGATGTGTGGCGTCAGGATCACGTTGTCGAACTCGCACAGCGGAGAGTTAAACGGATCGCTGTTGGTCGCAGGCTCCGTCGGGAATACGTCGATGGCCGCCCCCGCCAGATGCTTACGCTTCAGCGCATCGCACAGCGCAGGGATATCGACCACCGTACCGCGCGCGGCGTTGATCAGCAGAGAGCCCGGCTTCATCAGCGCCAGCTCTTCCGCACCCATCATGTTTTTGGTGGAGGCGTTTTCCGGCACGTGCAGGCTGACTACGTCGCTCATGTTCAGCAGGTCAGAGAGATGCTGCACCTGCGTCGCGTTACCCAGCGGCAGCTTGCTTTCGATATCGTAGAAGTAGACGTGCATCCCCAGCGACTCCGCCAGGATCCCCAGCTGAGTACCGATGTGGCCGTAGCCGATGATACCCAGCTTTTTACCACGGGCTTCGTATGAGCCCGCAGCCAGTTTGTTCCACACGCCACGGTGCGCTTTGGCGTTAGCTTCCGGAATACCGCGCAGCAGCAGCAGCAGTTCGCCAATCACCAGTTCCGCCACGGAACGGGTGTTCGAGAACGGCGCGTTAAAGACCGGGATACCGCGTTTTGCGGCAGCGTTCAGGTCGACCTGGTTGGTGCCGATGCAGAAACAGCCAATGGCAACCAGCTTTTCCGCCGCGGCAATCACGTCTTCAGTCAGGTGGGTACGGGATCGCAGGCCAATGAAGTGGGCATCACGGATGGCGGCTTTCAGCTCTTCCGTGTCCAGCGCGCCTTTGTGAAATTCGATATTGGTGTAACCCGCCGCACGAAGGCTATCAAGCGCTTTCTGATGCACGCCCTCGACCAGCAGGAATTTAATCTTGTCTTTCTCCAGTGATACCTTTGCCATTTCCCCGACCCTGTTTTTATCTGAACTGATGTTGTGCTGGATTGAAATCCGCTGTAGCCAACATATCAAAAAAAACTATTGCAGCAATATGAACGTTTGCGTCGGCACTCTGAAGAAAAGTCATACAGGGCAAAATGACAGAGTAAAATGCTGAGGAAATTTACAAACGTGGCAGGATCGGCAAAAGAGGCGGAAAAGCGTGACACAAGTCACCAAATTTAGCTTTTCAAAAATTTTTTAGCGGGGGGAGCACTCCCCCCGTCAGATCATTTTACGATGGTTTTGACGCCGTCGGCCGTACCTATCAGTGCCACGTCCGCGCCGCGGTTGGCAAATAACCCTACGGTAACAACGCCTGGAATGCCGTTGATGGCGTTTTCCAGTGCAATCGCGTCGAGAATTTCCAGGCCGTG
Source organism: Enterobacter sp. ECC_219_Taxon_10 (assembly GCF_058354905.1). Classification (NCBI taxonomy): domain Bacteria; kingdom Pseudomonadati; phylum Pseudomonadota; class Gammaproteobacteria; order Enterobacterales; family Enterobacteriaceae; genus Enterobacter; species Enterobacter sp. ECC_219_Taxon_10. The sequence goes on from NZ_CM178005.1 coordinate 4,008,564, forward strand.
AACGTCGAGGATGACGTTACCGTTGTCGGTGACCACGCCCTGACGGTATTCCGGACGGCCACCCAGCTTCACCAGTTGACGGGCAACCGCACTGCGCGCCATCGGGATCACTTCGACCGGCAGCGGAAAATTACCCAGAATGTCGACCTGCTTGGAGGCATCCGCGATGCAGATGAACTTGTCCGCAACCGAGGCGATGATCTTTTCACGGGTCAGCGCCGCGCCGCCGCCTTTGATCATCTGCATATGGCCGTTGATTTCATCCGCACCATCAACGTAAATGCCCAGACGATCCACTTCGTTGAGATCGAAAACGGTAATGCCGAGGCTTTTCAGCTTTTCCGTGGACGCATCGGAGCTGGAAACCGCGCCCTCGATCTGCCCCTTCATCGTGCCCAGTGCATCGATAAAGTGCGCCGCCGTTGACCCCGTACCAACACCGACAATGGTCCCTGGCTGTACGTACTGGAGAGCGGCCCATCCTACTGCTTTTTTCAGTTCATCCTGCGTCATGATCGTTTTGCCTGTGGTGTGAAAACTCAGGGCGCATTATAGAACACGTCGAATGGATTTCGTCTGCCAGGAAGGGAAAATTGTGTCATAGTGCAGATTAAGCAAAATTAAGGAGCCAGCCAGAGCAATGAAACGTCCGGACTACAGAACACTACAGGCACTTGATGCAGTTATTCGTGAACGTGGCTTTGAGCGCGCAGCGCAAAAGCTGTGTATCACCCAGTCCGCCGTATCACAGCGTATCAAACAGCTTGAAAACATGTTCGGGCAGCCGCTGCTGGTGCGTACCGTGCCGCCGCGCCCAACGGAGCAAGGGCAAAAACTTCTCGCCCTGCTGCGTCAGGTTGAGCTACTGGAAGACGAATGGCTGGGTGACGAACAAACGGGCTCCACGCCGCTGCTGCTCTCGCTGGCGGTCAACGCCGACAGTCTGGCAACCTGGCTGCTGCCGGCCCTGGCGCCGGTATTAGCTGACTCCCCTATCCGCCTGAATCTCCAGGTTGAAGATGAAACCCGCACCCAGGAGCGCCTGCGTCGCGGCGAAGTGGTGGGGGCAGTCAGTATCCAGCCGCAGGCGCTGCCAAGCTGTCTTGTCGATCAGTTGGGCGCGCTGGACTACCTGTTCGTGGGTTCAAAAGCCTTTGCGGAGCGCTACTTCCCGAACGGCGTCACCCGCGCAGCGCTGCTGAAAGCGCCGGCCGTGGCGTTCGACCATCTGGACGATATGCACCAGGCATTTTTGCAGCAAAACTTTGACCTGCCGCCGGGCAGCGTACCGTGCCATATCGTCAACTCGTCCGAAGCCTTTGTGCAGCTTGCGCGTCAGGGCACGACCTGCTGCATGATCCCGCACCTGCAGATTGAGAAAGAGTTGAAAAGCGGTGAGTTGATTGACCTAACGCCGGGGCTGTATCAGCGCCGGATGCTCTACTGGCACCGTTTTGCGCCGGAAAGCCGCATGATGCGCAACGTTACTGACGCGCTGCTGGCGTTTGGGCATAAGGTGTTGAGACAGGATTAATCGCTTGAATTCCCTCTCCCACAGGGAGAGGGTTAGGGTGAGGGCAAACTACTGCGCCTTAGCCGCCTCAGTTTGCTGAGTTTGAGTTGGCTCCAGCTGGAACACCACATCCACCTGATCGTCGAACTGAATGGTTGGCTGCTCATAGGTTTCCTGAGCAGAAACCGGCGCAGCGTCAGCCTTCATCATCCGCACCATCGGGCTTGGCTGGTAGTTAGAGACGTGGTAACGCACGCTGTATACCGGGCCGAGCTTGCTCTTAAAGCCAGAAGCCAGCTGCTCCGCCTGATGGATTGCATCATTAATCGCGGCTTTACGCGCTTCGTCTTTGTATTTCTCCGGTTGCGCAACGCCCAGCGACACCGAACGGATTTCGTTCAGGCCAGCCTTCAGCGCGCCGTCCAGCAGTGAATTCAGCTTGTCCAGCTGACGCACGGTCACTTCAACAGCACGCACGGCGCGGTAGCCTTTCAGGATGCTTTTGCCGTTCTGGTAGTCGTAATCAGGTTGAGTACGCAGGTTCGCGGAGTTGATATCTTTTTTACCTACACCGTTCTGCTCGAGGAAAGAGAGATATTGCGCAACACGATCGTCCGCCTGCTTCTTGGCGGAGGCCGCATCTTTCGCAGCGACATTGACCTCAATTGCCAGGGTTGCAATATCCGGTACCGCGTCCACGCTTGCGGTGCCTGACGTGACGATGTGCGGGCCATCCGGCAATTCACTTGCCTGCACCGACACCGCACCGAAACTCACTAATGCCGCCAGGGCCATCACTTTAAACTTCACTGTCATTCCTCCATGTTGCGAAGAGTGCCCCAACAACAGGGCGCATGCCAGCAAGCTTAGCGGGTCTTGTTCAGTTGTCCATAAGACAACGCTTAGTTGAGCAATCCCTGTACATGATGAATGCCCTCCTTCGCCAGCTGGAAAGCGATAAACCACATCACCAGACCGACCAGCGTGTTAATGATGCGCTGCGCTTTGGCAGTCTGCAGCCGCGGTGCCAGCCACGCCGCCAGGATCGCAAGACCGAAGAACCAGAGGAAAGAGGCGCTGACCGTACCGAGCGCAAACCAGCGTTTGGGCTCAACGTCCAGCTGCCCGCCCAGGCTACCCAGCACCACGAACGTATCAAGGTAAACGTGCGGGTTAAGCCAGGTGACCGCCAGCATGGTGACGATGATCTTCCAGCGCCCCTGCTTCATCACTTCGGCGCTCGCCAGCTCAAGATTGCTGCTCATGGCGGTTTTCAGGGCGCCGAATCCGTACCACAGCAGAAACGCCACGCCGCCCCAGGTTACCAGCGCCAGCAGCCAGGGGGACTGCATCAGCAGCGCGCTGCCGCCGAAAATCCCGGCGCAAATCAGCAGCAGATCGCTCACCGCGCAAAGTAGGGCAATCATCAGATGATACTGGCGGCGGATGCCCTGATTCATGACGAACGCATTTTGCGGCCCGAGAGGGAGGATCATGGCCGCACCTAAGGCAAGCCCTTGAAAGTAATAGGATAACATGACGCAATTCTCACAGTGTTGTTCTGGAAACCGACTATACTGCGCGAATCACATTAGAGGAAATTGATAATATTAATTGACCATTAATATAGCTAATACAAGAAAAGCCCGGCGGCGCTAGCGCATACCGGGCCTACGGGTGAAGTTACTCTGCTTCTTTAACTTTTTTGACGTTTACGTCCATCTGCGGGTACGGGAAGCTGATGCCGTTGGCATCGAAGTCGCGCTTAATGCGCTCCAGCACGTCCCAGTACACGTTTTGCAGATCGCTGCTTTTGCTCCAGATACGCACCACGAAGTTAATCGAGGACGCGCCCAGTTCGTTCAGGCGAACCGTCTGCTCTTTGTCTTTCAGAATGCGGTCGTCAGAAGCGATGATGTTCGCGATCAGCGACTTCACCTGATCGATATCGGAATCGTACGCCACGCTGATGATGAGCTCGTTACGACGCACCGGCTCGCGGGAAAAGTTAATGATATTGCCCGCGATGATTTTCCCGTTCGGCACCACCACGATACGGCCGTCGACGGTACGCAGGGTGGTAGAGAAAATCTGCACCTGCAGCACGGTGCCGGCAATGCCGCCCAGATCAACGTATTCGCCGGAGCGGAACGGACGGAAGGTCACCAGCAGCACGCCTGCCGCCAGGTTTGAAAGCGAGCCCTGCAGCGCCAGACCAATAGCCAGACCGGCGGCACCGAGAACGGCAATAACGGAGGCGGTCTGCACGCCCACACGGCCCAGCGCCGCAATCAGCGTAAAGGCGATAATGCCGTAGCGCACCAGTGCGGAGAGGAAGTCAGCCACCGTGGCGTCAATGTGACGGGCCAGCATTACGCGGTTAACCGCGTTCGATACGATACGCGCCACGATCATCCCGACGATAATGATCGCAATTGCCGCAACGATGTTCACGGCATAGCTCAGCAGCAGCGCCTGGTTGCGCACCAGCCAGTTACCGGCGTTATTGATGCTGTCTACAACATCGAGTTGTTCCATTTATTCTTCCTTTTGTTAAACCAAAACACTAAATCCATCCCCCATGGAGACAGGCAGGTCAGTAAAGGGTAAACAAAAAGCGCATGTTTTGCCAAACAGATCACAAAATCAGATGTTGCAGCATGTTGAAAATGCATAAAAAAAGGCCCGCATTTGCGGGCCTTCCGATGCTGTTAGCAGCTCAAATCACAGAACGTCGATTGCGTTCAGTTCTTTGAAAGCCTGCTCCAGACGGGTCACCATGGACGTCTGAGCAGCGCGCAGCCATACGCGTGGATCGTAGTATTTCTTGTTCGGCTGGTCTTCGCCTTTCGGGTTGCCCAGCTGGCCCTGCAGGTAAGCTTCGTTGGTTTTGTAGTACTGCAGGATACCGTCCCATGTTGCCCACTGGGTGTCGGTATCGATGTTCATTTTCACTACGCCGTAGCTTACGGAGTCTTTGATTTCCTGAGCAGAAGAACCGGAACCGCCGTGGAAGACGAAGTTCAGGCTGTTGTGCGGCAGGTTGTGTTTTTTGGAAACGTATTCCTGAGAGTCACGCAGGATGGTTGGAGTCAGAACCACGTTACCTGGTTTGTAAACGCCATGGACGTTGCCGAAGGACGCTGCGATGGTGAAGCGTGGGCTGATTTTGCTCAGCTCGGTGTAAGCGTAATCAACGTCTTCTGGCTGGGTGTACAGTGCAGAAGCGTCCATGTGGCTGTTGTCCACGCCGTCTTCTTCACCGCCGGTGCAACCCAGTTCAATTTCCAGGGTCATGTCCATTTTGGCCATGCGCGCCAGGTATTTAGAGCAGATTTCGATGTTTTCGTGCAGTGACTCTTCAGACAGGTCGATCATGTGAGAAGAGAACAGTGGCTTACCGGTTGCTGCGAAGTGTTTTTCACCCGCGTCCAGCAGACCGTCGATCCACGGCAGCAGTTTCTTCGCGCAGTGGTCAGTGTGCAGGATAACCGGAACACCGTAGTGCTCAGCCATCTGGTGTACGTGATGTGCACCGGAGATAGCGCCCAGGATTGCAGCACCCTGAGGAATGTCAGTTTTCACGCCTTTACCTGCGATGAACGCAGCGCCACCATTAGAGAACTGAACGATAACTGGCGCTTTAACTTTAGCAGCAGTTTCCAGTACGGCGTTGATGGAGTCGGTACCTACGCAGTTAACTGCTGGCAGAGCGAAGTTGTTTTCTTTAGCTACCTGGAACACTTTCTGTACGTCATCACCAGTGATAACGCCAGGTTTTACGAAATCAAAAATTTTAGACATGTTGCTTAGTCCTGTATCTTCGGCCGTTAGAAAAGGTGCGAGCTCTTAGAAGCGCGCTGAAAATTGGGCAGGTTTCCCTGCCCTTGAATGGCTTACTTCTTAGCGCGCTCTTCGAGCATTGCTACTGCTGGCAGTACTTTGCCTTCCACGAATTCGAGGAATGCGCCGCCACCAGTGGAGATGTAGGAGATTTTGTCAGCGATACCGAACAGGTCGATTGCTGCCAGGGTGTCACCACCGCCTGCGATAGAGAACGCTTCGCTGTCTGCGATAGCGTTAGCAACGATTTCGGTACCTTTGCGGAAGTTCGGGAATTCGAACACGCCAACAGGACCGTTCCACAGGATAGTTTTTGCGTTTTTAAGGATTTCAGCCAGTTTCTGTGCAGAAACGTCGCCCAGGTCCAGAATCTGCTCTTCATCTTTGATGTCGTTTACAGATTTCAGGGTCGCGGTAGCGGTTTCGGAGAACTCGGTCGCCACGCGAACGTCAGTTGGAACCGGGATATCACAGGTACCCAGCAGGCGTTTGGCTTCGTCAACCAGGTCTGCTTCGTACAGGGATTTACCCACGTTGTGGCCCTGAGCAGCAACGAAGGTGTTCGCAATACCACCGCCGACGATCAGCTGGTCAGCGATTTTAGACAGGGAATCCAGAACGGTCAGTTTGGTAGAAACTTTAGAACCACCAACGATAGCCACCATTGGACGAGCAGGCTCTTTCAGCGCTTTACCCAGCGCTTCCAGTTCGTCGGCCAGCAGAGGACCGGCGCACGCTACGTCTGCGAATTTACCGATACCGTGGGTAGACGCCTGCGCACGGTGAGCTGTGCCGAACGCATCCATCACGAATACGTCGCACAGTGCAGCGTATTTTTTGGACAGGGTTTCGTCGTCTTTCTTCTCGCCTTTGTTGAAGCGAACGTTTTCCAGAACCACCAGTTCACCGGCAGCCACTTCAACGCCGTCCAGATAATCTTTCACCAGGCGAACTGGGTTGGACAGTTTGTCTTTCAGGTAATTAACAACTGGCAGCAGAGAGAACTCTTCGTTGTACTCGCCTTCGGTTGGACGGCCCAGGTGGGAGGTGACCATCACTTTAGCGCCCTGCTTCAGAGCCAGCTCGATGGTTGGCAGAGATGCACGGATACGCGCGTCGCTGGTCACTTTGCCATCTTTAACCGGTACGTTCAGATCGGCACGGATGAAAACGCGTTTACCAGCCAGATCCAGATCGGTCATCTTAATTACAGACATGGTGAATCCTCTCGTTGATTCTTAAAGTTTTGCAGACGCACGATGCGTCTTACCTGAAACCTTGAGCGGCCATTGCTAACGTAGTGTCGAGCATCCGGTTAGCAAAGCCCCATTCGTTATCACACCAGACCAGCGTCTTGATAAGGTGTGCGCCACTGACTCGCGTCTGCGTGCCATCGACGATGGCGCTGTGCGGGTCGTGGTTAAAATCTACTGAGACCAACGGTAATTCCGTATAGTCAACTATACCATGAAATGCTCCCTGTGCCGCTTTTTGCAGCAACAGGTTGACTTCGCAGGCTTTTACCGGTTTTTTCACCGTCACGCTGAGGTCAATTGCCGTCACGTTAATTGTCGGGACACGCACGGCAATCGCTTCAAAACGGTCATTAAACTGCGGGAAAATTCGGGTGATCCCTGCCGCCAGCTTTGTGTCCACCGGAATGATTGACTGGCTCGCCGCGCGCGTGCGTCGTAAATCCGGATGGTAAGCGTCGATAACTTGCTGATCGTGCATGGCGGAGTGAATCGTGGTCACGGTGCCGGATTCAATGCCGTACGCATCGTCTAACAGTTTGATGACCGGAATAATGCAGTTGGTGGTGCAGGAGGCGTTGGAAACGATGAGGTGTTCAGCCTTCAGCTCATGCTGGTTGACGCCAAACACGACGGTCGCGTCGAGATCGTTACTGCCGGGATGAGAAAACAGGACTTTTTTTGCGCCAGCGGCCAGATGCGCTTCGCCGTGTTCGCGGTTACCGTAAACACCGGTGCAGTCGAGCACCACATCCACGCCCAGTTCCCGCCAGGGTAGTCCTGCAATACTGCTCTCATGCAGTACGCGAATCGCGTCGTCACCGACAAACAGCTGCTCTCTTTCCTGGCGAACATCCCAGGCAAAGCGGCCGTGGCTGGTGTCATATTTCAACAAATGCGCCATGCCCGCAGCATCCGCCAGTTCGTTGATTGCCACCACGGTGATTTCCGCACGACGCCCGGATTCATATAAAGCACGAACCACGTTGCGCCCGATGCGACCGAAGCCATTAATCGCTACGCGTACGGTCATAGATCTCCTGCAAAGCTATCCCTGAGTTTGAGGTGGCTGAAAGAGTAATCCAGCTACGCCCGAAGGGGAATCCTTGCTATCACAAACTGCGATTGATTGGTCAATTGTCGAACATTTAATCGACTGAAACGCTTCAGCAAGAATAAGCGAATCGAGGAATAAAAGGAATGTCTGTCCAGATGAATAAGCGAGCTATATGACTTGCGTCACATTTTTGGTGGAATAATTTACGCCGAGGGAAAAGCAAAACGGTAACCGAAAGGTTACCGTTTTTAGTGTTTGCACCCTCTCCCCGTGGGAGAGGGTCGGGGTGAGGGCATCAGCCCGCACCGTACAAGCGATTACAGCAGTTCTTTCGCCTTAGCGACAACGTTCTCAACGGTGAAGCCGAACTCTTCGAACAGCTGCTCTGCCGGAGCAGACTCACCGAAGGTGGTCATACCGACGATAGCGCCGTTCAGGCCCACGTATTTGAACCAGTAGTCAGCGATACCCGCTTCCACTGCCACGCGAGCGGAAACCGCTTTAGGCAGTACGGATTCGCGGTAAGCGGCATCCTGCTTGTCGAACGCGTCGGTAGACGGCATGGAGACCACGCGCGCTTTCACGCCTTCGGCAGTCAGTTTTTCCCACGCAGCAACAGCCAGTTCAACTTCAGAACCGGTGGCGATGAAGATCAGCTGTGGCTGGCCCGCGCAATCTTTCAGCACGTAACCACCGCGCGCGATGTTCGCCAGCTGCTCTGGCGTGCGTTCCTGCTGCGCCAGGTTCTGACGGGAGAGGATCAGCGCGGTTGGACCGTCCTGACGCTCAACGCCGTATTTCCACGCTACCGCGGATTCAACCTGGTCACATGGACGCCATGTGCTCATGTTCGGGGTCACGCGCAGAGAAGCTACCTGCTCTACCGGCTGGTGAGTTGGGCCATCTTCGCCCAGACCGATGGAGTCGTGGGTGTAGACCATCACCTGACGCTGTTTCATCAGCGCGGCCATACGCACGGCGTTACGTGCATATTCCACAAACATCAGGAAGGTAGAGGTGTACGGCAGGAAACCACCGTGCAGGGAGATACCGTTCGCGATAGCGGTCATACCAAATTCACGTACACCGTAATGGATGTAGTTACCGGCAGTATCTTCGTTGATTGGCTTAGAACCGGACCACAGGGTCAGGTTAGATGGTGCCAGGTCAGCGGAGCCGCCGAGGAATTCAGGCAGCAGAGGACCGAACGCTTCAATCGCATTCTGAGACGCTTTACGGCTCGCGATTTTAGACGGATTCGCCTGCAGCTTAGCGATGAATTCGTTGGCTTTCGCGTCGAAGTCAGACGGCATATCGCCTTTCATACGACGGGTGAATTCAGCCGCTTCCTGTGGGAACGCTTTCGCATAGGCAGCGAACTTCTCGTTCCAGGCCGCTTCTTTCGCCTGGCCCACTTCTTTTGCATCCCACTGGGCATAGATGTCAGACGGGATTTCGAATGCAGGGTATTTCCAGCCAAGCTGCTCACGGGTCAGTGCGATTTCCGCGTCACCCAGCGGTGCGCCGTGGGAGTCATGGGTGCCCGCTTTGTTCGGAGAACCGAAGCCGATGATGGTTTTGCACATCAGCAGGGACGGTTTGTCGGTCACTGCGCGCGCTTCTTCTACTGCACGTTTAATCGAGTCAGCATCGTGGCCATCAACGCCACGCACAACGTGCCAGCCGTAAGCTTCGAAACGTGCTGCAGTGTCGTCAGTGAACCAGCCTTCAACGTGACCGTCGATGGAGATGCCGTTGTCGTCATAGAACGCAACCAGTTTACCCAGCTTCAGGGTACCGGCCAGGGAGCACACTTCGTGAGAAATGCCTTCCATCATGCAGCCGTCGCCCAGGAAGGCGTAGGTGAAGTGGTCCACGATGTCATGGCCAGGACGGTTGAACTGCGCTGCCAGGGTCTTCTCAGCAATCGCCATACCCACAGCGTTAGCAATACCCTGACCCAGCGGGCCGGTGGTGGTTTCTACACCAGCGGTGTAGCCCACTTCCGGGTGACCTGGAGTTTTGGAGTGCAGCTGACGGAAGTTTTTCAGCTCTTCGATAGGCAGATCGTAGCCGGTGAGGTGCAGCAGGCTGTAGATCAGCATAGAGCCGTGGCCGTTAGACAGCACGAAACGGTCGCGGTCAGCCCATGCCGGGTTCTGTGGGTTGTGGTTAAGGAAATCACGCCACAGGACTTCGGCGATATCAGCCATACCCATAGGGGCACCCGGGTGGCCGGACTTGGCTTTCTGTACTGCGTCCATGCTCAGCGCACGAATAGCATTAGCAAGCTCTTTACGTGAGGACATTTTAACTCCAGATCGGACTGTTAAAGGCCATGCCCTTGACGACAGCGCGTTTTGGGCTACGCCGGAAAAAAGTGCCAACAATGTAACCCAAGCCGCAGGGCATGTACATGGACCATTCTTTTGCAGCTTAAGAAATCTCTGGATCATGCTCGCATGTTGCGCAATCTGCTCGCCCGCGCCTGTAGATATTCCTTATACTTATCCCGCCCCGGCTTCGTTGCTGGTGCACTTTTCGGATTTTATTCAGATTAACGAGTACGGAAGCAACTTCATGAAAATGCGTGCAATAGTGCTGGCCCTGGGTACAACGCTCATGCTGAGCGGCTGTCAGAATATGGACTCTAACGGTCTGATGACCTCAGGTGCAGAAGCCTTTCAGGCCTACTCCCTGAGTGACGCGCAGGTTAAAGCGCTGAGCGATCAGGCCTGTAAAGATATGGACGGAAAAGCCACGCTTGCGCCGGCTGACAGTACCTACACACAGCGTCTGAATAAGATTGCTTCCGCGCTCGGCGATAACATCAACGGCCAGCCGGTGAACTACAAGGTTTACATGGCGAAAGACGTGAACGCCTTCGCGATGGCGAACGGCTGCATCCGCGTCTACAGCGGGCTGATGGACATGATGACCGACAACGAAGTCGAAGCGGTGATCGGCCACGAAATGGGCCACGTTGCGCTCGGCCACGTCAAGAAAGGGATGCAGGTTGCCTTAGGCACCAATGCCATCCGCGCGGCGGCGGCCTCTGCGGGCGGTATCGTTGGCAGCCTGTCCCAGTCGCAGCTTGGTGACGTAGGCGAAAAGCTGGTTAACTCCCAGTTCTCACAGCGTCAGGAGTCCGAAGCGGATGACTACTCCTACGATCTGTTGCGCAAACGCGGGATTAATCCATCTGGTTTAGCCACCAGCTTCGAAAAGCTGGCCAAGCTGGAAGCGGGTCGCCAGAGCTCCATGTTTGACGATCACCCGGCCTCAGAAGCGCGCGCGCAGCATATTCGCGACCGTATGGCCGCTGACGGAATTAAATAATATTGAAAGGAGGCAATTTTGCCTCCTTTTTATTTCGCATGAATTGCTAACTAAATCGCACGTATCGGTAACACCTCTGAAAGCCCCGTCAAATCTGCCCTTTCTTGCTGAAACGTCTGGTCACATATTTATTGCAATCGTTAACCTTTCCGGTAATTATCAAGCGCGCAGTAATTCAATTTAATATATTAAGACAGAGACGTTCCCTCCGTGAAAAAAGAATTATCGTTAATTGCTTTAAGTTTATTCGCCGCATTACCTGCCGCTGCAAGCCAGCAATCTGACAGCATGGGTTTTATCGACGACAGCCATTTAGACCTGTTTTTACGCAATGCGTATATCAGCCGTGATTACCATCAGGGCCAGCAGGATAAAGCCGAATGGGGCCAGGGTATCATCGCCACATTTGAATCCGGATATACCGAAGGGCTGGTGGGCTTTGGCGTGGACGGCATCGCACAGTACGGCGTGCGCCTGGATGGCGGTCGCGGCAAGAGCGGCGCGGGCGGTATCGACTTCTTTAAACAGGAAGACGATGGGAGGGCCAAATCCGATCTAGCGAAATTTGGCGCAACCGCCAAAATGCGCATCTCAAATACCGTGCTGAGCTACGGTAACCAGCGCCCTGAACTACCTATCGTTAACGCCGATAACTCCCGCCTGCTGTTTGAAAGCTACACCGGTGCCATGCTGACCTCGAAAGAGATCGACGGGCTGGAAGTGAACGCCGGTTATTTCACCGACGAGCAGCGTAAAAGCGACGACCGCCACGACAGCGGCCTGAAAAGCCTGACCTTCGGGGGCGCAAGCTACCAGTTCAACGACCAGTTCAGCGGTGCGCTGTATGCCTCTCATAACGAAGAGGTGATGAACAAACAGTATCTGGGCCTGAATTTCAAACAGCCGTTCAGCACCGGACAGCAGCTGGTACTCGACTTTAACGGCTATAACTCGCGTCTTGATCAGGGTTACGCTGACAGCCTCGACACCGGCCGCAGCAACACCATCTGGAGCCTGGCGGCGAGCTACATCTGGGATATTCATACGTTCAAAGTGGCGTACCAGCAGAGCAGCGGCAGCACCGGTTACAACTACGGCGGCTATCGCGACAAGGGCGGCGTGGGTGACGGTGGCAATACCATCTGGCTGGCGAACTCCTACTGGTCTGATTTCAACGGTGAAGACGAGCGCTCATGGCAAGCGTCGTACGGCCTGGACTTTGGCGGCCTTGGCCTGCCGGGCCTGAGCTGGACCACCGCCTACGTGCGTGGGGACAACATCAAAACCTCTGAAACCAGCAACGGCAAAGAGCACGAGTGGTTTAACCAGATCCAGTACAAGGTCCAGGACGGCCCGGCGAAAGACCTGACGCTGCGCCTGCGCTACTCCGTGCTGCGCGTCTCCAGCAACGCCAGCGAGTACAACGTGGGCGGGGATGAGATCCGAGCCTACGTGGAATACCCGTTTAACGTGTTCTGATTTACCCCCTCACCCTAACCCTCTCCCCAAGGGGAGAGGGGAAATCTCGCATATCAGTAAAGCGTCTTCTGCGGCGGCCCGGCAAACTTCAGCGCGCCAATCTGTCCCATCCGCACTTCCACCACCGACGGCCCCGGCATCGCAAGCGCCTCCGTCATTACCGCATCAAAATCCTCTGCCCGCTCAACGCTCCACGCCTGCAAGCCAATTGCCTGTGCCAGCAGGGTAAAGTCCGGCGTATGCAGTTCGTTATAATACTGACGCCCGCCGAAATACTTATCCTGGATGCCGCGCATCACGCCGTAGCCGCCGTCGTTCATGATCAGCAGCGTCACGTTGGCTTTCTCCTGCGCCAGCGTCGCCAGCTCGCCTAAATTCAGGCTCAGGCCACCGTCGCCCACCAGCCCCACCACCTTACGCTGCGGGTTAGCAATCGCGGTACCGATGGCCATCGGTAGTCCCATACCAATTGCGCCAGCCAGAGAGTGGATATTCATCAGCGGACCGTTAGCGCGGAACAGACGACTGCCCCACAGGCTGCCGGAAACGGTGATATCGCGCACCAGCAGGCCGTCCTGCGGCAGGGCTTTCTCAATGGCGTCGTTAAGCTTCGCGTAGGCGCCGCACTGTTCGCGCAGCCCCTGCTCTGCTTTTGCAACCGCCTGCTGCACCTGCGTATCCCACTGCGCGTCGCCCCATTCCCGGCCCTGGGCTTTGTCGGCCAGCGCGCGAAGCAGCGTGGGGCAGTCGGCTATCAGCGTGTTATCCATCAGGTAATTGCGGCTCGCTGCCGCCGGATCGATATCAATCTGCACGCGCGGAGAGGGCAGCGCCAGCGTCCAGGAGCGGGTTTCGTTGCTGCGCAGGCGTGAACCGGCGATCAGCGTAAAGTCACACTGCGCGATAATCGCCTCCACCGACGGGGAATTATGGAACGCCCGCAGGCTGGCGCGATGGCTGTCCGGCAGCACGCCGCGCGCGTGGGTGCTGGAAATCACCGTCACACCTGCATCCGCCAGCGTTTTCACGGCGTCAGCGCTTCCCAGCGCCCCGCCGCCCAGCCACAGCAGCGGCCGTTTCGCCTGCCTGAGCTGTGCCCACAATGCATCGACCGACGCGGGCTCCACGGCTGCAACCGAAGCCGGTTTCACCGGTGCGGTCACCAGCGACATTGGAATTTGGGCCCCCTGAATATCAATCGGGATCTCCACTGAAACCGGCCCGCACGGCGGCGTCTGCGCCTCCTGAATCGCTTTATGCAGAATCGCTATCGCCTGGTTGGCGTTGCTGATGCGGTAGGCCCGCTTTGAGCTGGCCTTCAGGAAGGTCAGCTGGTCGCGGGTTTCGTGGATAAACCCGGTGTCGGCATCCAGCCACGCTTTCTCCACCTGTCCGGTTAAATGCAGCAGCGGCGTGCAGGCGTTCATGGCTTCTACCAGCGCGCCGACCGCGTTGCCTGCCCCGGCGCCGGTGCTGGTCAGCGCCACGCCGAGGCCGGAAAAACGCCCGTGGGCGTCGGCCATGGTGACGGATCCCGCCTCGCCGCGCGCGGGCACGAAGCGAATGTTGCCACGCTGCCCCACCGCGTCCGCGATCGGCAGGTTGTGAATGGAGATGACGCCGTAGATGGCCTCAACCTGATACTGCTCCAGCGTTCTGGCGATGGCGTCGCCGACGGTTATCATTTCACTCATTGCTCACCCTTTCTCAGTCGCACCAGTGGTTGACGCTATTACCCGTCGCCAGATAAATGCTCTTTTGCTGCATCCAGGCTTTAAGCCCCTGAATGCCCTTTTCGCGGCCCAGACCGCTCTCTTTAAAGCCCCCGAACGGGGTCGAAATCGCAAAAACTTTGTAGGTGTTGATCCACACCGTGCCCGCCTCCAGCCGTTCGCTCAGGCGCAACGCGCGCCCGGTGTCGCGGGTCCAGATCCCTGCTGCCAGGCCGTAAACCGAGTCGTTCGCCTCGCGGATAAGCGTGGCTTCATCGCGAAACGGCATTGCCACCAGCACCGGGCCGAAGATCTCTTCCTGGCAGGCGCGGGCGCTGTTCGTCAGCCCTTCGATAATGGTCGGCTGGAAGAAGCTGCCGTTTGCCAGGTCAGGATCCGCCGGGATCTCCCCGCCGCACAGCACGCGGCCCCCCTCGCGCTTAGCCAGCTCGACGTATTCCTGCACGCTCTGGCGATGTTTCTCATTGATCAGCGGCCCAACGTGGACGCCGTCGGTGAAGGGGTGCCCCACGCGCAGCCCGCGAGTTAATTCCAGTAGCCGCGCCATCAGCGGCGCGTAGATGCTTTCGTGAATAAACAGGCGCGACCCGGCGATGCACGCCTGCCCTGCCGAGCTGAAAATGCCGTAGCAGATCCCGCGCGCGGCCTGCTCAACGTCGGCATCCTCCAGCACGATGGTCGGGGATTTTCCACCCAGCTCCAGCGAGGCCGGGATCAGCTTTTCCGCCGCCACGTGCGCCAGATGACGGCCCGTGGTGGTCCCGCCGGTAAAGGAAATTTTTCGCACCTTAGGGTGGCGCGCCAGCGCATCGCCAATCACCGATCCTTTGCCCGGCAGCACGCTCAGCAGCCCGGCGGGCAGCCCGGCCTGTTCAAAAATCCGCGCCAGCTCCAGCGCCATCAGCGGCGTGGCTTCGGCGGGCTTGAGGATCGCTGCGTTACCCGCCGCAATCGCCGGCGCGATCTTCTGCATCTCGCTGGCAATCGGCGAATTCCACGGCGTGATGGCGGCCACCACGCCGAGCGGCTCGTAGCGGCTCAGGGTAAGCAAATCCGGCTGGCGCGGCGTCGGGAGCTCGCCTTCCAGCAGCTCGCAGGCGGCGGCAAAGTAGCGCGCCGTTCCCGCCGCGCTCATCACCAGCCCGCGCGCTTCCGCCAGCGGCTTGCCGTTATCGCGGCTCTGCATCTGCGCCAGCGCATCCACGCGGGATTCAATCAGATCCGCGACCTTGTGCAGGATCTTCGCACGCATATGCGGCAGACTGTTGCGCCACGCGGGATCGCGCCACGCCCGCTCGCCGGCCTCTATCGCCTCCACGAGATCGTCGGGGCTTGCGGCATTCAGCGTCGCATTGATCGACCCGTCAGCCGGGAAATGGCTCTGCATCGGGTTACCGCCGCCGCGTCGCCACTGGCCGCCGATAAAAATCATCAGATCGTCCATCGTCGCTCCTCAGCTCAGGGACAGCTCGCGGCAAGCGCGAACCGCGCTCAGTGCCGCAAGGGTGGAGGTTTTGGGATTGGACGCCAGCGGCAGCCCGCTCAGCTCCAGATGGAACTCGCCGAACAATCCTTCGACGTGCAGCGTGTGGGTATTACGCTTTGTTGCCGGGTCGACCATGAGCTGCACGCGGGTGTCGTCCATCCCCACGCCGCCGAGCGCCACGGTTGCCGCCACGTTGGCGTTCGCCGGGAACAGGCGAGCCGCCTCGCGGGCGCTGCCTTCAAAGAAGACCTTCGCCTCTGAGACCGCGTTAAGATCGATAAGCTGCTCGGCATAGCTACCGCGCCAGCTGGCCGGGCTTTTGCGCGACTGATAGGTAACCCGCTCAAGCCCTCCCTCTTTCGCCGCCGCCAGCCCGTCAATGCCGGCAACCGCACCGGAGAGTAGCGTCAGCCTGCCGCCCGCCGCGTGCAGGCGCTGCTCCAGCACGCTGTCCGCCAGCGCACCGGTGGAGATCACCGCCAGATGCCAGCCGCGACTTAAAATCGCTTCGCCATACTGCGCCACCGCCTGCTGGCTCGCGCACTCCAGCACAAGGTCGGGCGTTTCCGCGCAGTCCACTGGCGAGGTCAGCGCCGTTACCGCATCACCAAACTGCGCGCGAATGGCCGAGTGGTGGGCTTCACGCGCCACGATCCAGCCGATAGCCACACCGGCGGGCAGACGCTCAATCACCGCCTGCGCCATGGCGCCAAACCCAATTAACATTACCTTTTTCATGATGTGTCCTTACAGATGGCGGCAGAAGCCGCCGGAAACGTCCAGCGCGGCACCGGTAGTAAACGAAGCCAGCGGCGAAGCGAGAAACAGCAGCGCTTGCGCGGGCTCGCGCGGCTTGCCGAGGCGCGCCATCGGAATGCCGCGCTTGCGCGCGATATCCGCCGTCCAGGCAGGCCAGCTCTGGCTTTTATCCGCCCGGTTTTCGAAGCGGCGCTGCCACTGCCCGGACTCCACCATGCCGAGCAAAATGGAGTTGACGCGAATACCTTTGCCCACCAGCTCTTTTGAGAGAGTGAGCGTCATGTTCAGCAGCGCGGCGCGGGCGGCGGAAGTGGCAATCATGTGCTCCTCCGGCTGCAGCGCCAGCAGGGAATTGACGCAGGTGATCGAGGCGATGTCGGACCGCTCCAACAGAGGCTGAAACGCCTGAACCGGGTTGATCACCCCGAACAACTTCAGCTCGGCCTCGTGCAGCCACGCCTCACGCGGGGTGTCGTGGAAATGCGCCACGTAGCCCTGCCCGGCGTTGTTGATCAGCATATCCGCCGCGCCAAATTGGGCCTGAACGGCATCCGCGAAAGCCTGCACCTCGTCAGCGTTCAGCACGTCGCAGCGGTAAGAGAAAATCTCCCCGTCGGGATAGTCGTTTTGCAGCGTCGCGTGGGCGCTGGCGAGCCGGTCCGGGTCGCGGCCGCAGAAGGCCACTTTTGCTCCCTCGCCCAGCAGCAGGCGCAGCGTTTCAAAGCCAATGCCGGAAGAACCGCCGGTGACTACCGCTACGCGGCCGTCAATGTGTGCATTCATCGCGCACCTCTTCGTTAATGCGTAAAAGCTGTTGGTTAAAAAACGCGTCGTTATCGAGATAGCTGGCGTGCCCGGCTTGCGGTATGGCGGTAAACGGCATGCGGTAGCGCAGCGCCAGCCCCTGTACCAGCTCGGGCTGCGTGATGGCGTCCTGCTCGCCGCACCAGACTTCAAACGTGCCGGAGTGCCGCTTGAGCCAGGTATGAATGTCGTCGTGCGCCAGCATCCACGCGGCGGCAAGGTAGCCTTCCGGGCGCAGCGCGCGCATGCCCGCCGCGACGGTGGCGATATCGTCCGCGCGCGCGCCGGGGCGCAGCAGCTTCGCGGCGCGGGTCTGCGCGAGGATTTCACCGCCGAGCGCCATCTGCTGCTCGCGGCTGCGCCAGACCTGCTCCCGCTGCTCCGGGACAGCATTGCCGTAGCCCTGCGCGGCGTCCGCCAGCACCAGGTGCAGCACGCGCTGCGGATACTTCGCCGCAAAGGCGCTGGCGACCAGCGCGCCGAGTGAATGGCCCACCAGCACCGTCTGCCAGACGCCCGCGCGGTCGAGCATCGCCGCCAGCGCGTCGGCGTAATCCCCCGCGTTCGCACGCTCAACCGCCAGCATCGGGCTTTCGCCATAGCCGGGCATGTCCCACGCCAACACGCGAAAGCCTTCCAGCGTCATCTGCTTGTGCCAGGAGGCCGCGCCGGAGCTGATGCCGTGCAGCAGCATCAGCGGAATGCCGCTTCCCTGTTCACGAAAACCCGTCATCGTGCCTCCTTAGTTCCGCTTCACTTTGGACAGCGGATGATCGGAGGGATAGGTCGGGATTTCCGGCTTGTTGGTTCCCAGC
Source organism: Enterobacter sp. ECC_219_Taxon_10 (assembly GCF_058354905.1). Lineage (NCBI taxonomy): Bacteria > Pseudomonadati > Pseudomonadota > Gammaproteobacteria > Enterobacterales > Enterobacteriaceae > Enterobacter > Enterobacter sp. ECC_219_Taxon_10. The sequence continues at coordinate 4,026,645 of NZ_CM178005.1, forward strand.
ATGACGCACATCAGCGCCTCTTCTTCCCCATGGTTAAACAGGCCGCGATAGATCCCCGGCGGGACGGAAATCAAATCGCGCTCGCGCAGCACGGTTTCGGTGTAGTTGTCGCCGTCCTGGATCATCAGCGTGATCTGCCCTTTAAGCATGAAGAACACCTCTTCCACGTCGTCGTGCAGGTGTAGCGGCCCCTCGCACTTCGACGGCAGCACCATGGTGGAGAAGGTGAAATGGTCCGCTTGTACTGTATTGGTGTCGTTCGCCACGCCGGTTGCGCCGGTGCCGATGTAGCGCATCTGCGCCCGGCGGTATTTCGGGTCAAAATCGGCTTGGAACTTCAGCGCGTTCCAGTCGTATTTACGGCCTTCGAAGCGCGCGATGCGCGACTCGACCCACTCTTCCATCGTCAGGTGGTCAGGCTTGATGCCAGATGTCTTGGTTACGGTTGAATCAGTCATGACACTCTCCTCAGTAACGTCTCAGCAGCGGCAGTAACAGGACGCAGCCCACCGCCGCCATCACCGCCAGAAAAATCAGCCCGGAATCCATGCTGTGGGTGAAGGCGATAAGCGCGCCCATCACCGCCGGCGACAGCGCGCCCGCAAAGTTTCCCAGCCCGTTGAAAATGCCGCCCGCCGTAGCGCTCACCCGGGGATGGGTGGCCTTCGCCAGCAGGGCGAAAATGTTGGGTGCGCCGGTGCCCCACATGAAGGTGCTGAAGCTCATGGCCGCGATGATGGTCAGCGGGGTGTCGAGGTGCATCACCGCCGCAAGACCTGCCGCGGCCCCCGCCATGGAGATAAAGCAGGCCGCCGCACGCTTATCGACCCGGTCCGAAAGCCACGCGCCAATCACCTCTCCCGCCAGCATGGCGATAAACGGCATCGACGACAGCCAGCCCGCGTGCTCCAGATGAATGCCTTTGCCCTTGATGAGATAGCCCGGCAGCCAGCCGTTGATGCCCCAAAGGTAGGTCAGGAAGGCAATGTTAAAGATGCAGATGATCCAGAAGTGCGGGCTGACAAACAGCTCGCGGCGCGCGGCGCGGCGCTCGTCCTGCGACGCCTGCGAGGTGCCGGGTTTTGCTTCCAGACGGATCCCGCGCAGGCCGATGCGCACAAAGATCAGCACCGGCACGGTGAGCATCGCCATCACGAAGAAGGTGCTTTGCCAGCCGAAGGTGTTCAGCAGCCAGAGGGAAAGCGGGAAACCAATCGCCGCGCCGACTGGCGTGCCCAGCAGCCAGAGCATGGTGGCGCGCGCCTGCAGATGCTGCGGAAAGTTGTGCCGCACAATGGCAAAGGCCAGCGGGAACAGCGGCCCTTCCGCCACGCCCAGCAGAATGCGCAGAACGATCATCAGCGTGTAGTTATGGGTAAAGCCCATCGCCACCATCAGCACGCACCACACCACCATCATTCCGGTGAGCAGGCGCAGCGGCGCGATCTTGTCGCCTAAGCCGCTTAAAAATACCGACGAAAAGCCGTAGCTGAGCAGAAAGGCGCTCATCAGAATGCCGAGGCGCGTGGTGTCGAAATCGATGCCCATCGCCTGCTGGAAATGGCCGTCGGAAAACAGCGCCGCGATGCTGATTTTGTCGAAAAACGCCAGCAGCACGCAGGCCAGCAGCGACAGCGGGATGGCCCAGCGCACCGTTTTTTCAGGCGTGCGGGTCCCCTCACCGCTTGCCTCAACGGGCGCGGTGTTGGTCTCTAATGTGGTCATGTCTCCCCCTACGGGTGCGGGTTAGCTATCGCAGTGACATCAGTGAAAAGGTCGGGTCGCCGAGCGGCACGTCGGACAGATCCCGCCCCGCCGCCATCCAGCGCTTCGCCAGCTTGACGGTGCGCGCGTCGTTGAACGCTACCAGCTGCGTCAGCCGCCCGCTCTCGTCCAGCGAGAAGTAAAGCGAATCTTCGCGCGCTACCGTTGTGCTCCCCGCCTGCGGAATGCCGAGGATCTGAATGTTGTGCTGGTATTGATCCGACCACAGCCACGGCGCGTCGTCATAGCCCGGCGCATCGGGGTTGAGCATTGCTCTCGCCGTCGCCACCGCCTGGTTCTGGGCAAAGGCCCAGGACTGGATGCACAGGCCGAAGCGATGGTGCTGAGCCACATCGCCCGCAGCGTAGATGAACGGATCCGACGTTCGCCCCTGGGCATCGACGACGATCCCTCGTTCGGTGCGCAGCCCCGCATCGCGCGCCAGCTCCAGATTAAGATCGACGCCAATCCCCACCACCACCGCGTCAAAGGTTTCGCGCCGGCCATCGCAGTGGATAACCGGCAGGCCGCTATCGTCCTCCAGCTCCAGCGCGCCGCAGCCGGTGCGGATCTCCACGCCCTGCTCGCGATGGAGTGCCTCTAAGCGCTGCGACACCTCGCCGCTCACCGAGCGCATGCAGAGCGCGGGCTGCTGTTCGAACAGGGTGACCGCCACGCCGCTTTTGCGCGCGGAGGCGGCAATCTCCAGCCCAATCCAGCCGCCGCCGACAATCGCCAGAGTTTGACTTACCGCCAGCCGACCCTTCAGGCGCTGTGCGTCCTGCCAGTGGCGCAGGGTGTAGACCTGCGGATGGGAAGCCCACGCCTCACCCGGCAGGCGCGCCCGCCCTCCGGTGGCAATCAAAAGAATGTTGTAACTAAGATACTCGCCGTTGCTTAACCGCACCGTTTTCGCCGCTCGGTCGATCTGCTCCGCACGCAGCGGGCGGAACCAGGTCAGGTTCAGCGCCTGCTGCACCTCGTCGGTAAACAGGCGCGGGAGCGCCGCGTCCGGCTCCAGCAGGGACGCCTTCGACAGCGGCGGCCGTTCGTAGAAATCCCATTCCTCTTCTGCCACCACGCAAATCTCGCCGTCGAAGCCCTCGTCGCGCAGGGTTTTCGCCGCCCAGCCGCCCGCCTGGCCGCCGCCAATAATGACAATGCGCGACGTCATACCGCCTCCGGCTTTTTCTGCTGGCGGCGCGTGTCGTGGTCAATCCCGCCTTCCACCGCCCATTCGGTAAAGGAGACGAGCGAGTGCTCCAGCTCGCGCGGCTGCCAGTTTTCGGTCAGGTAGTCGTCGTTGGTGTAATACTCAAACGCGCCGCCGGTCGGACTGTTGACGTACCAGAAATAGGCCGACGACACCGGATGGCGGCCCGGCCCGATAAAGGTGCTCCAGTCGTGTTTATTCATCGCAATCCCGCCGCCGATCACCTCATGAATATCACGTACCGTGAAGGCCACGTGGTTGAGACCGCGCCTGCGGTTCGGCAGCTGCAGCAGGAACAGGTTATGATGGCCGCCGCGCGCGCCGCAGCGCAGGAACACGGCCCGGTTGATGTAGCGGTCCGATACCTGGAAGCCGAGCACCTCGCGGTAGAATTTTTCCACCGCCGCCAGCTCTTCCACGAAGAACACCACGTGCCCGACGTTGATGGGCTGGGCGCGATCGTAAACCGGGCTCGGGGTGTCGATGCGGCGGACGTCGCCCCACTGGTTAATCGGCTCGACGTTCAGCTCCACCTCAGTCTGCTGGCTGACCTGCACGCGCAGGGTCATACCGTTCGGGTCGAGGCACTCCAGCGCGTCGCCCACCTCGCGAAAGCCGGGCTGCTGCGCCAGCTTCGGGCGCAGCGCGTCAAGATCTGACTGCGCGGCAACCGCCCAGGTCATGCGGCGCAGGGTGTTGCCTGCTTCAAACGCCGGCGGCAGGTCGGGGCTGTCGATCGGGTTAAGCTCCACGCGTGCGCCGCTCAGGGTAGTAAAACGCTGGCCGCTGGCATCGCCCGTCAGGCCAAAATCACGCATAAATTTGGCGCAGTGCGTCAGGTCCTCCACGCCAAATTCCAGCTTTTCAATTCCGGTTACACTCATCGTTCGTTGCCTCATCTGGCCCAAATTGGGCGTAAACTATGCCCGACGCAGTCAAGCGCCTGACGTTAACTCACTGATTTAACTGGCCTGTGACAGATACCCTAAGAAGCCAGAAATTCTATCCGCCGCGAGGCGAACCTCGTTTTGCAGGCGTTCGCGGTCGGTCTGCGGGATCTCCTCCGACGGCACCAGAATGCTGACCACCGCCGCCACGCGTCCGCTTCGGTCATACACCGGGTAGACGATGGAGGAGATGCCGTGGCGGAAGAAGGATTCACCGATCACATACCCACGGGCTTTATCCTGCTGCACCATCTGCCAGAGAGCTTCGCGGTCGTGAAGCTGCCCCGGCGTGTTGCCCGGCAGACGCTCGTGCGGGAACAACTGTTCAAAATCGGCACGGGAAACATCGGTCAGCAGCATGCGCCCGAGCGAGGTGCAGTGCACCGGCAGACGGGTGCCAATGCTGACCTGATTGATGCGTGACCCGGCGGCGCTGACGCGGGCGATGTAGATAATGTCGCGCCCGTCGCGGATCGCCAGATGGCTGCTGCACTGGCTGACGTCGCGCAGCTGCTCGATCACCGGCTGGCCGACCTGCGCCACGTCCAGCGAAGCGATGTACTCAAAGCCCAGGCGCAGCACGTTCATGCCGAGCGAAAAGGTATTGGTGCGCGCGTTGCGCTCCAGAAAACCCATGTACTCCAGGGTCTGCACTACCCGGTAGGCGGTGGCCTTCGGCATATCCACCAGCCGGTGCAGTTCGGCAAAGGTCAGTTCGCGATGCTGCTCGCCGAAGGCCAACAGCAGCTGCAGGCCGCGCTCCAGCCCCGGCACCAGATACTTCACTTCCCGATCGTTTGCCATCATCGCCATACCTCAGTTAAAGACAAAGCCGCCGTTGACCGGGATCAGCTGCCCGGTGACAAACCGCGACAGATCGCTTAACAGCCAGACCACGCTGCCGGTCACATCTTCCGGCTGCTGCGCGCCCGCGAGTGCACGGCCGTTTTCGTAGAGCTGATGCCGCTCGACGGGCACATATTCGGTTGCCTCGACGCGGGTCAGCCCCGGCGCGATAGCGTTGATACGAATGCGCTTTTCGCCCAGCTCGCGCGCCATCGAGCGGGTCATGGCAATCACCGCCCCCTTACTGGCGACGTAGGCCATCAGGCGCGGGGCGCCCCACAGCGCGGTATCGGACGCCACATTCACAATTGCCGCCCCTTCGCGAAGCAGCGGCACGGCGGCGCGCGTCACCAGCCAGGTGCCTTTGACGTTCACGCTCATCACGCGGTCCCACAGGTCCGGGTCGTAATCAAGCATGTTTTTACCGCCCACGCCGGTCGCCATCGCCGCGTTGTTCACCAGACCGTCAATCTGCCCGCGATCGCCAATGGCGCTGAACACCTGCTCAATAGAATGCGGATCGGCCAGATCGATGACGTGCGGCTCGATCGCATAGCCCTGTTCGCGGAGCGTTTGCGCGCTCTCGGCCAGTTCGCCTTTGAGGATGTCGCACATCACCACCGACGCGCCCTGCTCCGCGCAGGCTCTGGCAAAGTGGTAGCCCAGCCCGCGCGCGGCGCCGGTCACGACGATGCGCTTTCCCCCCAGCAGTCCGTTCATCAGGCGGCTCCCTGCTGCGCTTCGCGCATCGCCAGCTGCTCTTTGGCGGCCTTCTGCATCATGCGGCGCAGGCGAGAGAGCCCAACGTCGTGCTGATAAAGGTACTCATGGTCGCGGGCGTTTGGCGCCAGGCTTTCCAGCACCACGCGGTCCTGCTCCAGCACTTCCCAGTGCAGCTTTTCCAGACGGTTGCGGTACATAAAGCGCCACATGTCGCGCTGCCAGCCCTGCACGCGGCGAATACGCCAGAAGAAGACACGGCAGTTGTCGTTATCTTCCGGCACCACCATGCCGACAATAAAGAAGTGGCCGCCCGGTCCGAAGCGCTTCTTGTACGGAATAGAGAGACGCATCCAGCAGGTGCCGCTATTGCCCAGCTCCACCCAGTCAAAGTTAACGCCGCTTTGGCCCTTCTTCTCGAAGATGAAGCCAGTTTTGGTCGGCTGAAGAACCATGTCGGCTTTGCGGTCCCCTTCCGCCATCGAGTGTGAGGACGAGTGCAGATAGGTGCCGTGCATCGGGTCCATTACGTTTTCCAGCGCGTACTGGTAGTTGCATTTCCACGCGGCGGTACAGAGGAAGTTGCTGAAGTTCTCCGTGTCGGCGAGTTCATCCGGGAAGCTCAGCTCGTCCGGCTGCTGGTCGGCGGTCACGCCAAACCACAGGAAGATAGCGCCGTGCGCCTCCTGCACGTTGTAGCTGCGCACGCACTGCTGGCCGACCAGCGGACATTTGTCCACGGCGGGCACATCTTTCACCTCGCCATTGCCCGCCACTTCCACGCCGTGATACCAGCAGGCGATGCGGTCACCGAGGTTCCAGCCCATCGACAGGCGCGCGCCGCGGTGCGGACAGCGGTCTTCCAGCGCCTGGACCTGGCCATCTTTGTTACGCCAGACAACAATCTGCTCGCCCAGGCGGGTAATCCCCACCGGCGCGGACTGCACTTCCCAGCTCGACAGCACCGGATACCAGAGGCCGCGCAGGCCTTTATCGAGATAATGTTGTACGGTCGTCGTCATCGCGTTGTCCTCAGTAGCCGTTAACCTGTAAGAATGCCTGGAAGCTGGCGTTGCTCCACGGCTCGCCCTGCTGATCGTGCATGCGCACCGCGTTCAGGCCGTTCACCAGCTCCGGTAAGGTTTCAACACCCTGCTCAAAGAGCTCTTCCAGCGTCGCAATGAGGTTCACCTCCCAGTTTTCCGGTTCGCGGCTGCGGGTTTGCCAGATGAGATTCTGGTAATCGCCTGGCTTATGAATGGCGCCGTTACCGCCTTCTGCAGGCGGGGTAAACTGGCGGCTTTCCGGTAGCGCAGGGTTGTAGTTCAGGGTGTTGCTCATGCCACGGTCTCCTCAACGAAGGTAATCTGGATTTGGTTTTCATAGACCCGAACCGGGTAGCGGTTAAGGTTGCGACCGCCGGGGCCGTGCAGGCACTGGCCGGTTTTAACGTCGAAGACCGCCTCGTGCAGCGGGCATTCCACCTTTCCATCTTCTACGAAGCCCTGGCTCAGGAGGGCATAAGCGTGCGGACATACGTCTTCCAGCGCGTAATACTCGCCGTCAATCAAATAAACGCCGATCTCTTTACCGTCGACGCTGCCGCTAAAAGGGAAATCTTCCTGTACTTGTTCTGCGTCACATACGCCTATCCAGCTCATCACGATCCTCCAGGCTTTTGTTTCATATATGAAACTCTGTTTCTTATTTAATACGGTCAATATAAAAGCGATGAATGTTTCGTCAAGCGCCAATGTGAAGAATTTGTTAATCAAACAGCAATTAATTAACTAAGTGTGCAAAGGATCACGAAAAAATGCAGCGATATGAAATTTTCATTATTGCGGCGTGAATGAATACGATTTTTCGATGACTTTAAATTTCATTACTCAGATATTGACTTTCTTTGTTTTTGCTTCGTACAAATAAAAGAGAGGAAGCGCTTAATGTTTCATCAGTGAAACTGGTATTTATTTTATTCTTTTAAAACAACAAGTTTCACTGGCGAATCATTTTAGAACCGTGACAATCACGCTGATAAAAATATAAGTATGCGCACGCATAAGGCAGGCAACATGACGGCAAGATGGCAAGGTACAATTGCACTGTTATTACTCATCATTATCTCCTACATCGACCGGGTAAATATTTCTGTAATGATATTAAACCCGGAATTTGCCCACCACTTTCAGCTAAATGAAAACAGAATGTTACAGGGAATGCTAATGACCTGCTTTCTTTTGGGTTATGGTTTTTCAGCTTTATTATTAACACCAGTTATTGAAAGCAAACTTCATTATCGGCAGGGGTTATTAGGCAGTATTGTGATTTGGGCCGCGGTCTGTGCGATCTCTCCCCTGCTCGGCTCGCTGATGGGGATGCTCATCGCGCGCGTGATTCTCGGGGTGGCGGAAGGACCGCTCTTTTCCCTGAAAACGCGCTTCATCAGCGATAACTTTAGCGCGGATGAGATCGGCAAACCCAACGCCGTGACCGCGCTGGGCGTCTCGCTCGGCCTGGCCGTGGGCTTTCCGCTGGTGACCTGGCTGATGGATCATCTGGGCTGGGCCGGGTCGTTTTATGCGCTGGCGATACTGAATTTGGCTCTCGGTGGCGGACTCATCTGGCGATACCTGTCCGTGCCGGGCGGCCTCCCAACGACGAAAAAACCGGGTTTTGTTCGCACCTTCACCCTGGCGTGGCAAACGCCGCTGCTGGGCTGGATCCTGCTGGTTGAAATCGCCACGCTGAGCTATCTCTGGGGGAGCAGCGCCTGGCTGCCCGCATGGCTTCGCGACGAACACCACTTCTCGCTGCATGCCACCGGCATGCTTGCGGCCATTCCCTTCCTGCTGAGCCTGGGCTCTAAATTCCTCGGCGGCGTGCTGCTCGACAAAATGCGCCCGGAGCAGGCGCCGGTGCTGTTTGTAGCAGGAGGAGCGCTGACGGCGCTGTCCGTGGTCGGGCTGATGCTCAGCCATCAGCCCGCATGGCTGGCGCTGTTTATGCTGTCCGCCAACGTCTTCTGGGGGCTTCAGGGGGCGGCCATTCCTGCGGCGATCCAGCATCACGCCGCGCGGGACGCCGTGGGCAGCGCGTACGGTATTATTAATGGGACAGGCAATATCTGCGCGGCGTTTATTCCGCTGCTGATGGGGATGGTGATGAAATCGGTGGGGTCGGTCAGCTCTGGTTTTTCGGTGCTGGTCGTCTCGCAGGTCATTACCCTGCTCGCAGGAGGAATGCTGCTGCTGCGCATGCGTCGCGCAGCAGCAGTGAGCGCGTAAGGCTTATTCGCCTTTTTTCGCCGCCTGGATGTAAAGCATTTCCAGCGCCAGGGTCGCCGCGGCCAGCGCGGTGATCTCGGACTGGTCGTAGGCTGGTGCCACTTCCACCACGTCCATACCGACGATGTTCAGATCCTTCAGGCCGCGCACCAGCTTGATGGCGCGATCGGACGTCAGGCCGCCGATGACCGGCGTACCGGTGCCAGGTGCAAACGCCGGATCCAGACAGTCGATATCGAAAGTCAGGTAAACAGGCATGTCGCCGACGATCTGCTTCACCTGCGCCAGAATATCGTCCACGCCGCGATCGTTAACCTGGCCCGCGTCCAGCACGGTGAAGCCGTTGTCTTTGTCAAACTCGGTGCGGATGCCGATCTGCACCGAGTGGTTTGGGTCGATCAGACCTTCGTTCGGCGCGGTGAAGAACATGGTGCCGTGGTCGAACTCGCAGCCGTTCGCGTAGGTGTCGGTATGCGCATCAAAATGCACCAGCGCCATTTTACCGAAGTGCTTCGCGTGGGCGCGCAGCAGCGGCAGGGTCACGAAGTGGTCACCGCCAAAGGAGAGCATGCGCTTGCCGGCGGCCAGCAGTTTTTCAGCATGGGCCTGCAGCTTTTCGCTCATTTCACGCGCGTCGCCAAAGGCGTACACCAGGTCACCGCAGTCCACCACGTTCAGGCGCTCGCGCATGTCGAAGTTCCACGGGAAGCGGTTGTGCTCCCAGGCCAGGTTAGTGGAAACCTGACGGATCGCCGCCGGGCCGTGACGACCACCCGCGCGGCCAGAGGTCGCCATATCGAACGGTACGCCGGTGATTACCCAGTCAGCGTCACTGTCGTACGGCTGGAAGTTCATCGGAAGACGTAAAAAACCAAACGCGTTAGATACCAGAGAGTTATCGTACTGATGACCTAAAGTGCTCATGTCCTGACCTCGTTTAAAGTCGATGCGTTAAAAACAGATGAAAAAAAATCCCCTCCGCGTCGTTAAACCCGACGAGGAAGGGATTGATTCGTAAATCGCTTATTGGGACGAATTATCGCCGGTAATGCATACGGGTTCAAGTGAGTATAGGGCATAGTGTGGTCTTTGCCCCTCACCCTAACCCTCTCCCCTTTGGGGAGAGGGAAATTGAACACCCTCTCCCCTTTGGGGAGAGGGCTGGGGTGAGGGGAAAGGCGGATGCCTTACTCGTCTTCCAAATACGTGTACCCGTAAAGACCCGCTTCAAACTCTTCCAGGAACTGCTGCTGGAGCGCGTCGTCCAGACCAGTGTTTTTCACCTGATCGCGGAACTGGGTAAGCAGGGTTTTCGGATCCAGCTGAACGTATTCAAGCATGTCCGCCACGGTATCCCCTTCGTCGGACAGCTCAACTTCCACGCTGCCGTCAGGGAATACAAACACGTCAACCGCTTCGGTATCGCCGAACAGGTTGTGCATGTTGCCGAGGATCTCCTGATACGCCCCGACCATAAAGAAGCCCAGCATCGGCGGGTTCTCCGGATCGTACTCCGGCATTGGCATCGTCGTTGCGATACCGTCGCCGTCAACGTAGTGGTCGATAGCGCCGTCGGAGTCACAGGTGATGTCCAGCAGCACGGCACGACGTTCCGGCGCGTGGTTCAGCCCTTCCAGCGGCAGAACCGGGAACAGCTGGTCGATACCCCAGGCATCCGGCATCGACTGGAACAGGGAGAAGTTGACGTAAATCTTATCCGCCATACGCTCCTGCAGCTCGTCGATAATCGGACGGTGCGCGCGGTTGCTCGGATCGAGCTGTTTCTGCACCTCATGGCACATGTTCAGGTAGAGCTGCTCCGCCCACGCGCGCTCCTGCAGGCTGAAGGTGCCTGAAGAATAACCCACGTGAATATCGTGCAGATCCATCTGGCTGTCATGCAGCCATTCGCGCAGGGAACGGCGCGTGCCCGGCTCATGCATCTCCTGCCAGGTTTCCCACATGCTTTGCAGGGAGCGAGGGGCATCATCCTGCGGAGGCGTCGCTTCGGTGATTTCGCTGCGCTCAACGCCAATGATGTTAGACACCAGCACCGTATGGTGGGCGGTGACCGCGCGGCCAGATTCGGTGATCACCGTCGGGTGCGGCAGGCCGTGCTCTTCACAGGCATCGCCAATCGCCCAGATGATGTTGTTGGCATATTCGTTCAGGCCGTAGTTCACCGAGCAGTCAGACTGCGAGCGGGTCCCTTCGTAGTCCACGCCCAGGCCGCCGCCCACGTCGAAGCACTGAATATTTACGCCAAGCTTGTGCAGCTCAACGTAGAAACGGGCCGATTCACGCACGCCGGTGGCGATGTCGCGAATATTGGCCATCTGCGAGCCGAGGTGGAAGTGCAGCAGTTGAATGCTGTCCAGACGACCGCGCTCGCGCAGAATTTCCACCAGCTGCAGCACCTGGTTCGCCGCCAGACCGAACTTGGATTTTTCACCGCCGGAGGACTGCCATTTACCGGAACCCTGCGACGCCAGACGCGCACGCACGCCAAGGCGCGGGATGACGTTCAGACGTTCGGCCTCTTCCAGCACGATGGCAATTTCGGTCATCTTTTCGATAACCAGATAGACCTTGTGGCCCATCTTCTCGCCAATCAGCGCCAGACGAATGTATTCACGGTCTTTGTAGCCGTTACAGACGATCACCGAACGGGTCATTCCCGCGTGCGCCAGAACCGCCATCAGTTCCGCTTTGGAACCGGCTTCCAGACCCAGCGGCTCGCCGGAGTGGATCAGGGATTCAATGACGCGGCGGTGCTGGTTTACCTTGATCGGGTAAACCAGAAAGTAGTCGCCTTTATAGCCGTAGGATTCACGCGCGCGCTTGAACGCGGCGTTAATGGAACGCAGGCGATGTTGCAGGATCTGCGGGAAGCAGAACAGTGCAGGCAAACGCTGGCCCTGTGCTTCGCGGGCTTTCACCAGTTTGGCGAGGTCCACGCGCGCTTCAGGGACGTCCGGATCAGGGCAGACGCTGATGTGGCCCAGTTCATTGACGTCGTAGTAGTTATTGCCCCACCAGGCAATATTGTAAGTGCGCAGCATCTTGCTGGCTTCCTGGGAGCTCATCGCAACCTCCTGCATAGAACGTAGTACACCCTGTTCGCCCGCTGACGAAGGCGAAAAAGAAGACATGTCGTCAGACATAGCGAACCTCAACTCTTTGTATTAAGTGTAAAACAGTTGACTACTATCGCAGCGTTGTACGGCGATAACAACCCATAAACGGCTCCGTTTCCCAGCAGAGTATGCTGAAAACCAGACCGTGCGACCGGTTTCTTATTCATATCATTGTAAAACACGTATCCGAACTCTGTATGACAAGGTTCGGCGAAACCACGAGAAAACTCTTGTATTAACAAGAGCGCCCTTGTTCAGTTTTCACAAAGCGTGACCGGCCCTGGAATCCTGAGAAGCGCCGAGATGGGTATAACATCGGCAGGTTTGCAGACTAGAAATGCGGGTTGCGGGAATCAATTGCGCGCCAGAACGGCAGCGCTGAATTAGCGGAAAACGATGGTTCATTATCTCGTATCACCTCCACGGCCGCCTCTGCTGAAACGGACCCCAAGCCAAAGCTAAAAGTTCACTGCTTAACCCGGCTGGAAGTGGCGACACGATGAGGTCATCGAGCGCTTTTTTTGTATGAGCCGCGCGCCGCGTTTTATACCGAGAAGGGGGCTAAAAAGCAAAACAAAAATGCGCGGGTTGCCAGCGCCGTCAGGAAAAATTTCCAGCAGACATTTCAACGCAGTGAGAGATGAATCAAAAAAAACTGGAAATCGGGCGAAGAAGTGACCTAAAATAGCCATCCAGATGTTAATCCATCTATACTGATTAACACTCATACTGCCAGTGTCAAAAACCTGCAGGCCTTGGTAGAATTATCTCCTTTGGCTATTCCACACAGCAGCTTGAGCTAACCAAATTCCTCTTAGGTGAAATAAAACATGGCAAAACACCTGTTTACGTCCGAGTCCGTATCAGAAGGACATCCTGATAAAATTGCTGACCAAATCTCCGATGCGGTGCTGGATGCGATCCTGGCGCAGGATCCTAAAGCGCGCGTAGCGTGCGAAACCTATGTCAAAACCGGCATGGTTCTGGTTGGCGGTGAGATCACCACCAGCGCATGGGTTGATATCGAAGAGATCACCCGTAACACGGTGCGTGAGATCGGCTATGTGCATTCTGATATGGGCTTTGATGCCAACTCCTGCGCGGTACTGAGCGCGATTGGCAAACAGTCTCCAGACATCAACCAGGGCGTTGACCGTGCCGATCCGCTGGAACAGGGCGCGGGCGACCAGGGCCTGATGTTCGGTTATGCAACCAACGAAACCGACGTGCTGATGCCGGCGCCTGTGACCTACGCACACCGTCTGGTGCAGCGTCAGGCTGAAGTGCGTAAAAACGGCACCCTGCCGTGGCTGCGACCGGATGCGAAAAGCCAGGTAACCTTCCAGTACGACGACGGCAAAATTGTCGGCATCGATGCGGTGGTACTGTCTACTCAGCATGCCGAAGATATCGATCAGAAATCCCTGCAGGAAGCAGTGATGGAAGAGATCATCAAGCCGGTTCTGCCGACCGAATGGCTGAGCTCCGCGACCAAATTCTTCATCAACCCAACCGGACGCTTCGTTATCGGCGGCCCAATGGGCGACTGCGGCCTGACCGGTCGTAAAATCATCGTTGATACCTACGGCGGCATGGCGCGTCACGGCGGCGGTGCGTTCTCCGGTAAAGACCCTTCTAAAGTTGACCGTTCTGCTGCGTACGCAGCACGTTATGTGGCGAAAAACATCGTTGCTGCCGGCCTGGCCGACCGCTGTGAGATCCAGGTTTCCTACGCCATCGGCGTGGCTGAGCCAACCTCCATCATGGTTGAAACTTTCGGTACCGAGAAAGTGCCTTCAGAACAGCTGACCCTGCTGGTACGCGAGTTCTTCGACCTGCGTCCATACGGCCTGATTCAGATGCTGGATCTGCTGCACCCAATCTATCAGGAAACCGCGGCATACGGTCACTTTGGTCGTGAACATTTCCCATGGGAAAAAACCGACAAAGCCGCTCTGCTGCGTGAAGCTGCCGGTCTGAAATAATCGACTGACGCGCGCTTTAGACAGGCCAGCCTTTGTGCTGGCCTTTTTTATATCGGGTGCCTGCTAAAAGCCGCACGACTGGAACCGATTACACCGCACCGAATATATCCTGCTTTCAGAATATTCTCTTTGCATGATCGCCTTTCTTCTGCTGTTACATTTCCTTTCAGTTAAGTCTGAAATGTATTCTTTCGCGATGCATATCACCTCATTTACCTCTATATTTTCAAAGCTTTAATTTTATTTACGGTTACAGGTTAGTGTAACCGATTACACCAATGTGATTAATCTCACATCTTTTTATGGGTCGCTCACCTACCCTAAACATCAATAAAACTGATAACCCAACTGGAGGGCATAATGCCTGACAATAAAAAACAGGGGCGTACGTCCAACAAGGCGATGACATTCTTCGTCTGCTTCCTCGCCGCCCTGGCAGGATTACTCTTTGGCCTGGATATCGGCGTCATTGCCGGCGCTCTTCCCTTCATCGCAGACGAATTCCAGATTAACGCGCATACCCAGGAATGGGTGGTCAGCTCCATGATGTTCGGTGCGGCCGTTGGGGCCGTCGGCAGCGGCTGGCTCTCCTTCAAGCTCGGACGTAAAAAGAGCCTCATGATCGGTGCGATCCTCTTCGTCGCCGGTTCCCTCTTCTCTGCAGCCGCCCCTAACGTTGAAGTGCTTATCCTTTCCCGCGTGCTGCTGGGCCTGGCCGTGGGCGTAGCGTCATACACCGCCCCGCTCTACCTCTCTGAAATTGCGCCGGAGAAAATCCGCGGCAGCATGATTTCCATGTACCAGCTGATGATCACCATCGGTATTCTTGGTGCTTACCTGTCCGATACCGCGTTCAGCTACAGCGGCGCATGGCGCTGGATGCTCGGCGTGATCATCATTCCGGCCATTCTGCTGCTGATTGGCGTCTTCTTCCTGCCGGACAGCCCGCGCTGGTTCGCCGCCAAACGCCGCTTCGTCGATGCCGAACGCGTGCTGCTTCGCCTGCGCGATACCAGCGCTGAAGCGAAAAATGAGCTGGAAGAGATCCGCGAAAGCCTGAAGGTAAAACAGTCCGGCTGGGCGCTGTTTAAAGAGAACAGCAACTTCCGCCGTGCAGTGTTCCTCGGCGTGCTGCTGCAGGTGATGCAGCAGTTCACCGGGATGAACGTCATCATGTACTACGCGCCAAAAATCTTTGAGCTGGCGGGATACACCAACACCACCGAGCAGATGTGGGGCACCGTTATTGTCGGCCTGACCAACGTGCTGGCGACCTTTATCGCCATCGGCCTGGTGGATCGCTGGGGGCGTAAGCCTACTCTGACGCTGGGCTTCCTGGTCATGGCGATCGGCATGGGCGTGCTGGGCACCATGATGCATGTGGGCATTCACTCTCCAACCGCCCAGTACTTCGCGGTAGGGATGCTGCTGATGTTTATCGTCGGGTTTGCGATGAGCGCCGGCCCGCTGATTTGGGTGCTGTGCTCGGAGATCCAGCCGCTGAAAGGGCGTGACTTTGGTATCACCTGCTCTACCGCGACCAACTGGATTGCCAATATGATCGTCGGCGCGACGTTCCTGACCATGCTCAACACCTTGGGCAATGCGAACACCTTCTGGGTCTACGCCGGTCTGAATATCTTCTTTATTGTTCTGACTATCTGGCTGGTTCCAGAAACTAAGCACGTTTCACTGGAACACATTGAACGTAACCTGATGAAAGGTCGTCCGCTGCGCGAAATCGGCGCACACGACTGATCCTCATTGCGGGAGGCGCCTCTTGCGCCTCCCCGCTTCCCGCTTTATGCTCTGCCCCTATGAAAGCTCCCCGTCTCCCCATTGCCATTCAGCAAGCCGTTATGCGCAGCCTGCGGGAAAAACTCGCTCAGGCGAATCTGAAGCTCGGCCGCAACTATCCTGAACCGAAGCTGGTCTATCAGCAGCGCGGTACCGCGGCAGGCACCGCCTGGCTGGAATCATACGAGATTCGCCTTAACCCGGTGCTGATGATGGAGAACCAGCAGGCGTTTATTGAAGAAGTGGTACCGCACGAGCTGGCGCACCTTCTGGTGTGGAAGCACTTTGGCCGCGTCGCGCCCCACGGAAAAGAGTGGAAGTGGATGATGGAGGCGGTGCTTGGAGTTCCGGCGCGCCGCACCCATCAGTTCGAGCTGGAATCGGTGCGCCGCAATACCTTCCCCTACCGCTGCCAGTGCCAGCAGCACCAGCTTACCGTCCGCCGCCATAATCGCGTGGTGCGCGGTGAAGCGACCTACCGCTGCGTCAAATGCGGCGAACCGCTGGTCGCGGAGTAATCGCCTGAACTTTCAGGAACTTTCCTGATCTGACTGATTGCATACGGGAACAACATTCGTTACGTTGCGGGCTCGTTTTGACACGGAGTGTAAGATGTCCCGTAATTTCTCTCTCGCGGTCGCTTTTCTGACGACGGCGCTTTCCGGCCAGGTAATGGCCGACGGTATCAACAGTTTTTCCCAGGCCAAGGCAGCAGGCGTGAAGGTGAACGCCGATGTGCCGGGCGATTTCTACTGCGGCTGCAAAATTAACTGGCAGGGCAAAAAAGGGGTCGTTGACCTTGAGTCATGCGGCTATAAGGTGCGTAAAAACGAAAACCGCGCCAGCCGCATCGAATGGGAGCATGTCGTTCCGGCCTGGCAGTTTGGCCACCAGCGCCAGTGCTGGCAGGACGGCGGACGTAAAAACTGCGCCAAAGATCCGGTATATCGCCAGATGGAAAGCGATATGCATAACCTGCAACCTGCGGTTGGTGAAGTGAACGGCGACCGCGGTAACTTTATGTACAGCCAGTGGAACGGTGGCGAAGGCCAGTACGGCCAGTGCGGCATGAAGGTGGATTTTAAAGAGAAAGTCGCCGAGCCCCCTGCCCGCGCGCGCGGCAGCATCGCCCGCACCTACTTCTATATGCGTGACCGTTATGACCTCAACCTTTCCCGCCAGCAGACGCAGCTGTTCAACGCCTGGGACAAGCAGTATCCGGTGACGGAATGGGAATGCCAGCGCGACGAACGCATTGCCAGAGTCCAGGGGAATCATAACCCGTACGTCCAGCGGGCTTGCCAGGCGCAAAAGAGCTAACCTACACTACGGCAATTCGCTTATATCGCATGACATATGGAATTTTTGACTATGCGCATTCCCCGCATTTACCACCCTGAACTGATTACCGCAGGCCGCGAAATCGCCCTGTCTGACGACGCCGCTAACCACGTTGGCCGCGTGCTGCGCATGGGGGCTGGCCAGGCAATACAACTGTTCGATGGCTCTAATCAGGTTTTCGACGCGGAAATCACGCGGGCGGATAAAAAAAGCGTGCATGTAAATGTCTTGCGCGGTGAAGTGGACGACCGTGAATCGCCGCTGCACATCCACCTTGGGCAGGTGATGTCGCGCGGGGAAAAGATGGAGTTCACCATTCAAAAATCCATTGAGCTGGGCGTAAGCCTCATTACGCCACTTTTTTCCGAGCGCTGTGGCGTTAAACTGGATGCTGAACGTCTGAATAAAAAGATCCAGCAGTGGCAGAAAATTGCCATTGCGGCCTGCGAACAGAGCGGCCGCAACCGAATCCCGGAGATCCGCCCGGCAATGGATCTGGAGGACTGGTGTGCAGAAGAAGAGAGCGGGCTGAAGCTCAATCTTCATCCGCGCGCCAGTGCCAGCATCAATACGCTGCCGATGCCCGTCGAGCGCGTTCGGCTGCTGATTGGCCCCGAAGGTGGGCTGTCGGCGGACGAAATTGCGATGACGGCGCGCTACCAGTTTACTGATATTCTGTTGGGACCTCGCGTTCTGCGCACTGAGACAACGGCACTCACGGCCATCACCGCGCTACAGGTGCGGTTTGGCGACCTGGGTTGAAGTATTAACGGAGAAGAACATGATAAAGCTCGGCATCGTGATGGATCCCATCGCAAACATTAACATCAAAAAAGATTCCAGCTTCGCTATGCTGCTGGAAGCGCAGCGTCGCGGCTATGAGCTCCACTATATGGAGATGAACGATCTTTACCTGATCAACGGTGAAGCCCGCGCGCGTACCCGCATCGTTAACGTCGAGCAGAACTACGACAAATGGTACGAGTTTGGCACCGAGCAGGACATTGCCCTGGCCGACCTCAACGTGATCCTGATGCGTAAAGATCCGCCGTTCGATACCGAATATATCTACTCCACCTACATCCTTGAGCGTGCCGAAGAGAAAGGGACGCTTATCGTCAACAAGCCGCAGAGCCTGCGCGACTGCAACGAGAAGCTCTACACCGCCTGGTTCTCTGACCTGACGCCGGAAACGCTGGTGACCCGCAGCAAAGCGCAGCTGAAAGAGTTCTGGCAGAAGCACGGCGACATCATCATGAAGCCGCTGGACGGCATGGGCGGCGCATCTATCTTCCGCGTGAAGGAAGGCGATCCGAACATCGGCGTGATTGCCGAAACGCTGACCGAACTGGGTACCCGTTACTGCATGGCGCAGAACTATCTGCCTGCCATTAAAGATGGCGACAAACGCGTGCTGGTTGTAGACGGCGAGCCGGTGCCTTACTGCCTCGCGCGTATTCCGCAGGGTGGCGAAACCCGCGGTAACCTGGCGGCCGGTGGTCGTGGTGAACCCCGTCCGCTGACCGAAAGCGACTGGGAAATTGCCCGCCGCGTCGGCCCTACGCTGAAAGCCAAAGGCCTGATCTTCGTTGGCCTGGATATCATCGGCGATCGCCTGACTGAAGTGAACGTCACCAGCCCAACCTGCATTCGCGAAATCGAAGCGGAGTTCCCGATCTCGATCACCGGAATGCTGATGGACGCGATCGAAAAACGTTTACAGAAATAATCTGTGACAGCGCCCAGGTTTATCCCCATACTGGGCGCTGTCGCTTTTTAAACCAGGAAACAGTACCTCTGACAATGAATTTACAGCATCACTTTCTTATTGCCATGCCTGCTCTCCAGGATCCGATTTTCCGCCGCGCCGTGGTTTATATTTGCGAATACAACGAAGACGGTGCGATGGGGATTATTATCAACAAGCCGCTGGAAAACCTGCAGGTTGAAGGAATTCTGGACAAGCTGAAAATCTCGGCTGAAGAGCGCCTGCCGGAAATTCGGCTTGATAAACCGGTGATGCTGGGTGGACCCCTTGCAGAAGATCGCGGCTTTATTCTGCATACCCCGCCGGTTTTCTCGTCCAGCATTCGCATCTCCGACAACACCGTGATCACGACCTCGCGCGACGTACTTGAAACGCTGGGTACCGCAGAGCAGCCTTCTGAGGTGCTGGTGGCGCTGGGCTATTCGTCGTGGGAAAAAGGCCAGCTTGAGCAAGAGATCCTCGATAACGCCTGGCTTACCGCACCTGCGGACATGAATATTCTGTTTAAAACCCCGATAGCCGATCGCTGGCGTGACGCGGCAAAGCTGATTGGCATTGATATTCTGACCATGCCAGGCGTAGCGGGGCACGCCTGATGAGCGGAACACTTCTGGCCTTCGATTTTGGCACCAAAAGCATTGGCGTTGCCGTGGGTCAGCGCATCACCGGTACCGCGCGTCCGCTCACGGCCCTGAAGGCCAACGACGGCACGCCAGACTGGAATCTTATCGAACGTCTGCTCAAAGAGTGGCAGCCGGATGACGTTATCGTTGGGCTGCCGCTGAACATGGACGGCACGGAACAGCCGCTGACCGCCCGGGCGCGTAAGTTCGCTAATAAAATCCATGGCCGCTTTGGCGTCTCCGTGAAGCTTCACGACGAGCGTCTCAGCACCGTCGAAGCGCGTGCAGGCCTGTTTGAGCACGGTGGCTTCCGGGCGCTCAACAAGGGCAGCGTGGACTCCGCTTCAGCCGTCATCATCCTCGAAAGCTATTTCGAACAGGGCTTTTAAACGAAGGGGGCTACAGCCGCCCCTGTGCCCGTCTCTCCGCCAGGCTCTGGTCAAAGTTCTGCATTCCTGCCTGCTGGCCGGTTTGAATAATGCCGGGCAGCTGCCACGTTTTTCCTTCACGAATAAGATTGGCCGCCGCTGCGGTGTTCACCAGCAGTTCATACAACGCGACGCGCCCGCCCTGCAGATCGGGGAGCAGCTTTTGCGCCAGCACCGCCCGCAGGCTGCCAGCCAGCTGGTTACGCACCGGATCTTTCTCCTGCGCCGGGAACGTATCGACCAGCCGTTCAATTGCCTGCGATGCCCCGCGAGTGTGGAGCGTCGCCAGCACCAGATGCCCGGTCTCCGCCGCCGTCAGCGCCAGGCGGATTGTTTCGCTGTCGCGCAGCTCACCCAGTAAAATAACGTCCGGGTCCTCGCGTAATGCACTGCGCAGCGCCTCCGCAAATGATGGACTGTGCTGGCCTATCTCCCGCTGCTGAATCAGGCAACGTTCACTCTGGTACATAAACTCCACCGGATCTTCGAGCGTGAGGATGTGGCCGTCAGTATGGCGGTTGAGAAAATCGACCATTGCGGCCAGCGTGGTGGATTTGCCGCTGCCGGTCGCTCCCGTTACCAGAACCAACCCGTTGTCGCTGGACAAGAGTTCGGGAATGGCCCGTGGCACACCCAGCGCGGAAAGCTGCGGACAGGTGCGCGGCAACAGCCGCAGGGTGACGGATATCCCCTTCATCTGCTTAAACGCGCTCCCGCGCAGACGCTGGTCTTCCGCCACCGTCACGGCAAAATCGACCTGCCCGTTTGCCCACCAGGTTCCCTGCTGCTCGTCGTTGAGCCAGGCTTTCAACAACGCCCCGACATCAGGCGGCGGAAACGGCGCCGGTTCAAGGCGGCCTAATCTGCGCCAACGGGGTGGCGAATCACTGCACAGGTGTAGATCGGAGACGTTATGCTTTACACTAAGGGCCACAATTTCTTCCACATCCATAGACTACTCCTCGGAAAATGAACGACATTGCGCATAACCTGGCACAGGTTCGGGACAAAATCTCAGCCGCAGCAACGCGTTGCGGCCGTGCTTCAGAAGAAATTACGCTACTTGCAGTCAGCAAAACAAAGCCTGCGAGCGCCATCGCAGAAGCCATTGCGGCAGGCCAGCGGGCGTTTGGCGAAAACTACGTGCAGGAAGGCGTGGATAAAATTCGCTACTTCCAGGAGCAGGGTACTTCTGATCTGCAGTGGCACTTTATTGGCCCACTGCAGTCGAACAAGAGCCGTCTGGTGGCAGAGCACTTCGACTGGTGCCATACCGTTGACCGTCTGCGTATTGCCACACGCCTGAGCGACCAGCGCCCGGCAGAGATGCCTGCGCTTAACGTGCTGATTCAGATCAACATCAGTGATGAAAACAGCAAGTCCGGCATCGCCCTGAGCGAGCTGGATGCGCTGGCCGCAGAGGTGGCCGCCCTGCCTCGCTTAACCCTGCGCGGGCTGATGGCAATTCCGGCGCCTGAGTCAAGTTATGAAAGGCAGTTTGCCGTGGCACAGCAAATGGCTGTAGCATTTGAGGCGCTTAAAGCGCGCTATGAAACGGTAGACACGCTTTCACTGGGCATGTCGGATGATATGGAAGCCGCCATCGCGGCAGGCAGCACTATGGTGCGCATCGGCACAGCCGTTTTCGGTGCGCGCGACTACACCAAATAATAAGGAAACCTGAGGAACGCCATGAAGACGTTGACTTTCCTGCTCTCAACGGTCATTGAGCTGTATACGATGGCGCTTTTGCTACGCGTCTGGATGCAGTGGGCCCGCTGTGACTTTTACAATCCGTTCTCCCAGTTTGTCGTGAAAATTACGCAACCTGTCGTCGGACCGCTGCGCCGTATTATCCCGGCAATGGGGCCCATCGATAGCGCTTCGCTGCTGGTGGCGTTTATTCTGAGCGTGATCAAAGCCATCGTGCTGTTTATGGTCATCACCTTCCAGCCGATTATCTGGATTGCCGCCGTCCTGATTCTGATCAAAACCGTCGGTCTGCTGATCTTCTGGGTGCTGTTGGTTATGGCGATCATGAGCTGGGTGAGCCAGGGCCGTAGCCCGGTAGAGTACGCCTTGATTCAGCTGGCCGAGCCGCTGCTACGTCCGATCCGCAACCTGCTTCCGTCTATGGGCGGCATCGACTTCTCCCCGATGATTCTGGTTCTGCTGCTCTATGTGATCAACATGGGGATCGCCGAGCTGCTTCAGTCTACGGGCGACATGCTGCTGCCGGGGCTGTGGATGGCGCTATGAGTGCAGTAAGCACCTGCGCTGACGGGCTGGTTTTGCGGCTGTATATTCAGCCGAAAGCCAGCCGTGACAGTATTGTCGGGCTGCATGGCGACGAGTTAAAGGTCGCCATCACCGCCCCGCCGGTTGACGGCCAGGCGAACGCGCATCTGACCAAATATCTGGCAAAACAGTTTCGCGTCGCCAAAAGCCAGGTCATCATTGAAAAAGGTGAACTTGGGCGACATAAACAGGTAAAAATCCTTAATCCGCAATCTATCCCGACGGAAGTCGCGGCTCTGACAGAACAGGACTAAACCATGCAGAAAGTTGTTCTCGCGACCGGTAATGCCGGTAAAGTGCGCGAGCTGGCCTCGCTATTAAATGATTTTGGGCTGGACGTAGTGGCTCAGACCGAGCTGGGCGTGGAGTCCGCCGAAGAGACGGGGCTGACGTTTATCGAAAACGCGATCCTGAAAGCGCGCCATGCCGCGCAGGTCACCGGCCTGCCCGCGATTGCCGACGACTCCGGTCTGGCCGTCGATTTCCTCGGCGGCGCGCCGGGAATTTACTCCGCACGCTATTCCGGCGTGGACGCCACCGACCAGCAGAATCTGGAAAAGCTGCTTGTCGCCCTGAAAGACGTACCGGACGAACAGCGCACCGCGCAGTTCCACTGCGTACTGGTCTATATGCGCCACGCGGAAGACCCGACGCCTATTGTCTGCCACGGCAGCTGGCCGGGCGTGATTACCCGTGAAGCGGCTGGCAACGGCGGCTTTGGCTACGACCCGATTTTCTTTGTCCCGACCGAGGGCAAAACCGCCGCGGAACTGACCCGCGAAGAGAAAAGCGCGATATCCCACCGTGGACGCGCGCTGAAACTGTTACTGGAAGCACTGCGTAATGGCTAATTTGCCGCCTCTGAGTCTTTATATTCACATCCCGTGGTGCGTGCAGAAATGCCCGTACTGCGATTTCAACTCGCACGCGCTAAAGGGCGAAGTGCCGCACGATGACTACGTTGCGCATCTGCTGGCCGACCTGGACGCCGATGTACCTTACGCACAGGGACGTGAAGTTAAGACCATTTTCATTGGTGGCGGTACGCCGAGCCTGCTGTCAGGCCCGGCGATGCAGACGCTGCTGGACGGCGTGCGTGCGCGTCTGAACCTGGCGGCTGATGCGGAAATTACGATGGAAGCCAACCCCGGCACCGTTGAAGCCGACCGTTTTGTCGACTATCAGCGCGCGGGGGTGAACCGCATCTCCATCGGCGTGCAGAGCTTTAGCGAACCAAAGCTAAAACGTCTGGGGCGCATTCACGGCCCGGAAGAGGCAAAGCGCGCGGCAAACCTGGCGACCGGGCTTAATCTTCGCAGTTTTAACCTCGATTTGATGCATGGCCTGCCGGATCAGTCTCTGGAAGAGGCGCTGGACGACCTGCGCCAGGCGATCGAACTGAACCCGCCGCATCTGTCGTGGTACCAGCTCACCATCGAGCCTAACACCCTGTTTGGCTCGCGCCCGCCGGTGCTGCCGGACGACGACGCGCTGTGGGATATCTTCGAGCAGGGTCACAGGCTTCTGACCGCTGCGGGCTATCAGCAGTACGAAACGTCCGCGTACGCGAAGCCGGGCTACCAGTGTCAGCACAATCTGAACTACTGGCGCTTTGGCGACTATCTGGGGATTGGCTGCGGCGCGCACGGCAAGGTGACCTTCCCGGACGGACGTATTCTGCGCACGGCTAAAACCCGCCACCCGCGCGGGTATATGGAAGGCCGCTACCTGGAGCGTCAGCACGACGTCGAAGCGGCGGATAAGCCGTTTGAGTTCTTTATGAACCGCTTCCGCCTGCTGGAAGCCGCCCCGCGCGCGGAGTTTGCGCTGTACACCGGGCTGCCGGAGTCGGTGATCCGCCCGCAGATCGACGAGGCGCTGGCGCAGGGGTATCTCACCGAGAGCGAGGAATACTGGCAGATCACCGAACACGGCAAACTGTTCTTAAACTCTCTTCTTGAGCTGTTCCTCACCGAAGATTCCTGAAGGCTGATTCAGGATTTTGCATCCCGTTCTGGCGGCTGAGGGAAAGGCTGGCAGAGTGTGGGGATGGAAATTACTCGTTCTTATGCAAAACAGCTCAGACGTGAGCTGACAAAAGAAGAAAGGCGGCTTTGGTATCTACTGCGCAGCCGCCGTTTCGAAAATTATAAATTTCGTCGACAGCATCCGGTAGGTAATTACATTCTGGATTTCGCCTGCTGCGCGGCTCGTCTGGCTGTTGAGCTGGATGGCGGGCAACATGATGAGAATCAGGAATACGATCGTCAAAGGACGCTCTGGCTAAATCGAAAGGGCTGGTACGTCATTCGTTTCTGGAACAACGAACTCTGGGATAACGAAGAGGCGGTGTTAGAAAAGATCCTTGAAACACTGCAAATGCTGCAACCCTCACCCCGGCCCTCTCCCTGAAAGGGAGAGGGAGCAAACCATCCCCTCGCCCCTTTGGGGAGAGGGTTAGGGTGAGGGGTGAAGTAAATTACTTCAGCGTCCCCACCAGCGCCTTCCGGCTGTCTTCCAGCGACACCACGCGTTTACACACGTCTTTGCCGAACTGCTGGAAATCATTTTCCTGGTTCTTCCACTCGTTCTGAATCGAGGTCTGCAAACCGCCCAGGCTGCCCAGCACGCCCTGCAGCGGGTTACCGCCGCCTTTCAGCACGGCTTTCGCCCCCATCTCATTGATGCTGTCCTGCAGGATGCCGCCCATCGCCTGATTCACCAGCTGCTGCCCGTCAGCGCGGACCTGATCGATCGCCTTGTAGTGGAACGTCAGACCGTCGGTGCGCGTCTCGATAATGCGGTTCATCTGCTCTTTAAGCTGCTTATCGAGCTTCGTCAGGCGGGTGCGCATGTTGCTGCTCTCCCCCACCTCTTTGGTGATGATTTTATCCAGCGCCACCCGGCTTTTCTCAACGCGCGTCAGCGCGCCTTCATTAATCCACGGCAGCGCGGTACGCAAATCGGCCTGGTAGTCTTTCGCCTGCTCGCGCTGTGCGGCAGTCAGGGTGTACTGTTTGCCGTTAAAGGTGACGTTCCCTTCCGGCGTAATCACCAGATTGCCGTTTTCGCCTTTGACCTGCACGGTTTGCGGGCTTAACACCACGTCATCACGCGGGGTGACGCTACATTGATAATCCGCATGGGCGGTGAATCCGGTTGCCATCAAAGCAACAGCCAGCAACGTTTTGCGCATCTTAAACACTCCCTCAGACAAAATGGGCCAGCTAATGCTGGCCCCTTACTGCTTTATTAGTCCCACCAAACGTCGAAAAGTTCGCTGATGCGAACATCTTCCAGCTTGTGGTCCTCAAGCCATTTACGTACCAGCGCCTGATGTTCTTCGGTGCATTTACCCACTTCCTGGGTGCAGATCAGACCTTCCCATGCCAGGTAACCGCTACCGTCGAAGGCCAGCTTGTTTGGCTCAATCACGTCATTGATGAACGCGTCAACGTCCTGATCGATCTGTTCTACACTGGTGCCTTCCGGGAAACGCCACGCAACGGAGAAGCCCACTTCCTGGAATTCTTCGATGTGCATCTTTTTACGCAGACGACGGCTACGATTCTTTGCCATTATTTCACCCTCTCGAACATTAAGTCCCATACACCGTGACCAAGACGATGGCCACGCTGTTCAAATTTCGTTACCGGACGCGAGTCCGGACGCGGTACATAGTCGCTGCTCGCAGACTGGTTTTTATACCCATCCAGCGATGACATCACTTCCAGCATATGTTCCGCATAAGGTTCCCAGTCGGTCGCCATATGGAAGACACCGCCCAGTTTGAGCTTGCTTTTTACCAGCTCAGCAAACGGTGCCTGAACGATACGGCGTTTATTATGACGTGCTTTGTGCCACGGGTCAGGGAAAAAGAGCTGAACCATGGTTAAAGAATTGTCAGGAATCATTTTATGCAGCACTTCCACCGCGTCGTGACACATGACGCGCAGGTTCTCAACGCCCTCTTCATGGGCGGTTGCGAGACAGGCGCCCACGCCCGGAGAGTGCACCTCAATACCGAGGAAGTTCTGCTCAGGACGCGCCTTCGCCATGGTCACCAGCGAGGCGCCCATCCCAAAGCCGATCTCCAGCGTGACGGGCGCGTCGCGACCAAACAGCTCGGCAAAGTCCAGAGGCTGCTCGCTGAACTCAACGCCCATCACCGGCCAGTAGTTGTCCAGCGCGTGTTGCTGACCTTTTGTCAGGCGGCCCTGACGACGGACAAAGCTGCGAATACGGCGCAGCGGGCGACCGTTTTCATCAAATTCCGGTGAAATGACGTCGTTTTTCATAAAAGAGTTGTCTGCTTGTGAGAATGTTCGGGAAACGGGCATTATCCAAAGTTAAGGCTTCTATGCAAGCATGGGAAAGATCCGGTTTACAGCAGATTGACGCTGTGCTGCAATCTGCGTCCCTGATTATGCGAATCGATGACCATGCAAGCCTCTCAATTTTCAGCCCAGGTGCTGGACTGGTACGACAAATACGGGCGTAAAACCCTGCCCTGGCAAATTGAAAAAACGCCGTACAAAGTATGGCTCTCCGAGGTGATGTTGCAACAAACGCAGGTCGCCACGGTGATCCCTTACTTCGAGCGTTTTATGTCGCGCTTCCCGACGGTGACCGATCTGGCCAACGCCCCGCTGGACGAGGTGCTGCACCTGTGGACCGGTCTTGGCTATTACGCCCGGGCGCGTAACCTGCACAAGGCCGCACAGCAGGTCGCGACGCGCCACAACGGCAAATTCCCGGAAACCTTCGACGAGGTGGCGGACTTACCCGGCGTCGGGCGTTCAACCGCGGGCGCCATTCTCTCCCTGTCTTTAGGCAAGCATTTCCCGATCCTCGACGGCAACGTGAAGCGCGTGCTGGCCCGCTGTTATGCCGTCGACGGCTGGCCGGGTAAGAAGGACGTTGAGAAACGTCTTTGGGAAATAAGTGAAGCGGTCACCCCGGCCAACGGCGTCGAGCGTTTCAACCAGGCGATGATGGATCTCGGCGCAATGGTCTGCACGCGTTCAAAACCTAAGTGTGAACTCTGCCCGGTAAACAACCTCTGCGTGGCCTACGCCAACCATTCATGGGCGCAGTATCCGGGTAAGAAACCCAAACAGACGCTGCCGGAGCGCACGGGCTATATGCTGCTGATGCAGCACGGCGACGACGTGTTCCTTGCCCAGCGTCCGCCGAGCGGTCTGTGGGGTGGTCTATACTGCTTCCCACAGTTTGAAAATGAAGACTTGCTGCGTGAGTGGCTTCAAAAGCGCAGGATTGCTGCCGATAACCTGACGCAGCTGACCGCGTTTCGCCATACCTTCAGCCATTTCCATCTGGATATTGTCCCGATGTGGCTTCCCGTGTCCTCATTCACCTCGTGCATGGATGAAGGCACCGCTCTCTGGTATAACTTAGCGCAACCGCCATCAGTCGGGCTGGCGGCTCCCGTGGAGCGCCTGTTACAGCAATTACGTACCGGTGCAATGGTTTAGCATCGACAAGAAAAAGAGGAATACGTATGGCCAGAACGATTTTTTGTACTTTCCTGCAGCGAGACGCTGAAGGCCAGGATTTCCAGCTTTATCCGGGGGATCTGGGCAAGCGCATCTATAACGAGATCTCCAAAGAAGCCTGGGGACAGTGGCAGAAAAAGCAGACCATGCTGATCAACGAGAAAAAGCTCAGCATGATGAACCCGGAGCACCGCAAGCTGCTGGAGCAGGAGATGGTGAGCTTCCTGTTCGAAGGTAAAGACGTGCACATCGAAGGCTATACGCCGCCGGAAAAATAACAGCGTGCGGGTGAACCCCGCCGTTAAAGCAAACACAACACGCACTCCCGGAATGATGAAAAAACTTTTAGCGCTAGCCCTTGTTGCGCCGTTGCTGGTCTCGTGTTCGTCCAAAAAAGGCGATGATTACAACGAAGCCTGGGTCAAGGACACCAACGGTTTTGACATTTTGATGGGGCAGTTTGCCCACAACATCGAGAATATATGGGGATTTAACGAAGTTCTTATTGCCGGACCGAAGGACTACGTTAAGTACACCGACGCCTATCTGACCCGTAGCCACATCAACTTTGATGAGGGTACGATCACCATTGAAACCATCGCAGGCACCGACCCTGCGGCACGGCTGCGTCAGGCGATCGTCAAAACCCTGCTGATGGGTGACGATCCGGGATCTATCGATCTCTACTCCGATGCCGACGACATCACCATCTCAAAAGAGCCGTTCCTGTACGGTCAGGTAGTTGACCAGACCGGACAGCCGATCCGCTGGGAAGGCCGCGCCACGAAATTTGCCGACTACCTGCTGCAGACGCGCCTGAAGAGCCGCTCTAACGGCCTGAAGATCATCTACAGCGTCACCATCAACCTTGTCCCGAACCACCTCGACAAGCGTGCGCACAAGTACCTTGGCATGGTGCGTCAGGCATCGCGTAAGTACGGCGTGGATGAGTCGCTGATCCTGGCGATTATGCAGACCGAATCGTCGTTCAACCCCTACGCGGTGAGCCGTTCGGACGCGCTGGGGCTGATGCAGGTTGTGCAGCACAGCGCCGGTAAAGACGTCTTCCGCTCGCAGGGGAAATCCGGCACGCCGAGCCGCAGTTACCTGTTCGACCCGCAGAGCAACATTGATACCGGGACCGCCTACCTGGCGATGCTGAACAATGTTTACCTTGGCGGCATCGATAACCCGACGTCGCGTCGCTATGCGGTGATTACAGCCTACAACGGCGGCGCGGGCAGCGTGCTGCGCGTCTTCTCGAACGACAAAGTGCAGGCCGCAAACATCATCAACAGCATGGCACCGGGGGATGTCTACTCAACCCTCACCACTCGCCACCCGTCTGCGGAATCCCGCCGCTATCTGTATAAGGTGAATACGGCGCAGAAGAACTATCGTCGCCGCTAGAAACTCCCCCTTCACCCTAACCCTCTCCCCAAAGGGGAGAGGGAACTTGAACCCCCTCTCCCCTTTGGGGAGAGGGCAGGGTGAGGGGAATAAACCGCACCCATCCCCCACCCATACGAAAACGTTATTTGCATCACAATCCAAACTGCAAATTAATGTGGATTGCATTTTTTTGCGGGAGGTAACAAAACATATCGTTGCCAACTGATAGAATTGCATCAAATAACAACCCTGAATGTTCCAAAAACAACATATCTCCCGCTCACTTGTGAGGAAAGTAACATGAACCTTAAGCTGCAGCTTAAAATATTGTCGTTTCTGCAGTTCTGCCTGTGGGGTAGCTGGCTGACTACACTCGGCTCCTATATGTTTGTGACGCTCAAGTTCGACGGTGCGTCAATCGGTGCCGTATACAGCTCGCTGGGTATTGCGGCTGTCTTTATGCCAACGCTGCTCGGTATCGTGGCGGATAAATGGTTAAGCGCGAAGTGGCTGTACATGCTTTGCCATCTGGTGGGTGCGGGGACGCTGTTTATGGCGGCCGAAGTGACCACGCCGGGGGCGATGTTTATGGTGATCCTGCTTAACTCGCTGGCCTATATGCCAACGCTTGGGCTGATCAACACCATCTCCTACTACCGCCTGAAATCTGCCGGCCTGGATATCGTCACCGATTTCCCGCCTATCCGCATCTGGGGCACCATCGGCTTTATCATGGCGATGTGGGGCGTGAGCTTCGCGGGCTTTGAACTGAGCCATATGCAGCTCTACATCGGTGCAGCGCTCTCCGTGCTACTGGCGATCTTCACCCTGACGCTGCCAACCATTCCAGTTTCTAACCAGCAAAAAAACCAGAGCTGGAGCACCATGCTCGGCCTGGACGCGTTCGCGCTGTTCAAAAACAAACGCATGGCGATCTTCTTTATCTTCTCCATGCTGCTGGGCGCAGAGCTGCAAATCACCAACATGTTCGGCAACACCTTCCTGCACAGCTTCGATAACGATCCTCTGTTTGCCGGGAGCTTTATCGTCGAGCACGCGTCGGTAATGATGTCCATCTCGCAGATCTCCGAGACGCTGTTTATTCTGACCATCCCGTTCTTCCTGAGCCGCTACGGCATCAAAAACGTCATGCTGATCAGTATCGCCGCATGGATGCTGCGCTTCGGCCTGTTCGCCTACGGTGACCCTAGCGCGTTCGGCACCGTACTGCTGGTGCTGTCGATGATTGTTTACGGATGCGCCTTCGACTTCTTCAACATCTCCGGTTCGGTGTTTGTGGAAAAAGAGGTGAAGCCTGAAATCCGCGCCAGCGCGCAGGGCATGTTCCTGATGATGACCAACGGCTTCGGCTGTATTCTGGGCGGCGTAGTGAGCGGTAAAGTGGTGGAGATGTACACCACCAACGGCATTACCGACTGGCAGCCTGTGTGGCTGATCTTCGCCGCGTACTCGCTGGTGCTGTTCTTCGCGTTCATCGCGCTGTTCAAGTACAAGCACGTGCGTGAACCGCACGGTGCGCAGCCGAT
Organism: Enterobacter sp. ECC_219_Taxon_10; assembly: GCF_058354905.1. Classification (NCBI taxonomy): domain Bacteria; kingdom Pseudomonadati; phylum Pseudomonadota; class Gammaproteobacteria; order Enterobacterales; family Enterobacteriaceae; genus Enterobacter; species Enterobacter sp. ECC_219_Taxon_10. The sequence continues at coordinate 4,057,254 of NZ_CM178005.1, forward strand.
CGCGCATTGATTGTTGTGCCCGGTGGCGGCTTCGCTTACCGGGCCTGCAAAACCAGACCGTAGGCCGGGTAAGGCGAAGCTGCCACCCGGCTATTTTATTGCAGACAACACCCACCCCACCGACAGCAAATCCGCGCTGCCGCCCGGGCTCAGATTGCGTTCAATCAATGCCTTATCCATCTTAAGCAACGCCTCGCGATCCCAGCCGTTTGCCAGCAGTTCCCGCGCATAGCCCTGAACGTAGCGCAGCCCCTCAATGCCGCCGCGCGAAACGAGGTTGCTGTCCTGATTTATCGCCATCAGGCGTAACAGCAGGCCGTGAAGCGACTGTCCGTTCCACTGCGCCAGCGCCCTACACGCCGTTGCAAAGCCGCTTTCGGCCTCACCGCGCGCGCCGGTTAAGCCGTACTGCTGAAACTGCCGCTCGCCCGCCGTCGCCCGTCCGCTGCGCGCGGCCAGCTCCCGCGACACCATCCCACGGCAGATGTTACTTACCTCACAGCAGAGGCTGTCTGCCGAGATATTTTTCACACGTCCGGCGGCGAAGCACAGTAAACCCAGGGCAAAAATCCCGCCCTTGTGGGTGTTTACTCCGTTCGTCGCAGCATACATCGCCTGCTCGCAGGCCATCCCCATCGGGCGGAGGATCCGTAGCTGCTCGCCAGCAGGTTTATCCGCATGCGAGTTGCCCAGCTCGGCAAAGCGCGAAAACCACGGCGCAATCGCCGCAATGCTGCGGACGAACAACGCGTGGTCCATATCGCGATGGGAGCCGTTATTGAGCTTGTCCACCAGCCCCGGCTTGGGCGTCAGCTCCAGCTCCTGCCACAGCGCCGCTTCGGCAAGCGCGGGCACGTCAGCCGGGCGCGGTTTAGTCGCGAGCAAACCAGTCATCTATCATCTTCTCCACGCGGGAAACCACCTGCTCAACGGGGTGATTGCGCGAACGAGAGCAGGCGTGGGCGGGCTCGTCGCAGATGAGGCAGCGCCTGAGATTTGCCCCCAGCGACTGACGCCCGACGTGGCCGTGCTGAGGACAGATCACGTCCAGATCCCACAGCCTGCCGAGCGGGTGCATCTGCTCCAGCTCCGCACAGTGCGCTTTGATTTCCGTCGCCGGATGGGCCACGCACCACAGGGCTTCTGGCCCGGTCGGGAGCCACAGCACCTGGCGGTCCAGCAGCTGCCAGCGGTTCTCCCATAGCAGCTGGTCGCACATCTGCAGTGCCACGCCCATGGTATTGCGATAGCGCAGGCTGTCTTTAATTTCCCCCGGCGTGACCAGCGTGAGGGAAATCACCGGCTGTTGATAGTGCGTGAGCCAGTCAGCCTGACGGGCTGCGCGGCGCTCTTTCGCCGCCAGCAGTTCGTCCAGGCTGACACCCGTCCGCACGGGTGTCGCAATGGTCATATTCACTCCTTTACCTGTCGAACAGTGTCGATCACGCTGCCGTCGCGGTAGCGGATCACCCCGACGATTTTGTCGGTAAACTCAATCGGTTTCGGTACGCCGGTCAGGGAAATCGCCCGCTCGTAGAGCGCGCTGATGTCCACAACCTTCAGCCCGGCGTCCAGCAGCCGCTCGCGGATCTCCGGGCGCGCCGGGTTGACCGCAATACCGTGATCGGTGACCAGCACGTCGATGCTCTCACCCGGCGTGAGGCGCGTGGTGACCCGCTTCACGACCGTCGGAATGCGGCTGCGCAGCAGCGGCGCGACGACGATGGTCAGGTTCGCCGCGGCGGCCACGTCGCAGTGCCCGCCAGACGCGCCGCGCATCACCCCGTCGGAGCCGGTGATGACGTTAACGTTGAAATCGACGTCAATTTCGAGGGCACTGAGGATCACCACGTCGAGCTGGTCGCAGCTTGCCGCCTTGCTGCCGGGGTTGGCGTAGACGTTGGTGGAGATCTCCACGTGGTTCGGGTTGCGCGCCAGCGAGGCCGCCGCCTGGCCGTCAAAGCACTGGGTATCGAGCAGCTTTTCAATGAGCCCCTTCTCGTGCAGATCCACCAGGCTGCCGGTGATGCCGCCGAGCGCAAAGCGCGCCTTCACGCCGCTGCGCTCCATCTTCTCTTCCATAAAGCGGGTGCAGGCGGTCGCCGCCGCGCCGGAGCCGGTCTGCATCGAGAAGCCCGGTTTGAAGTAGCCGGAGTGTTCAATCACGTCCGCCGCATAGCGAGCGATCATCAGCTCGCGGGGGTTGCTGGTGACGCGCGCCGCGCCGACGCTGATTTTCGCCGGGTCGCCCACGCTCTCTACCTGCACGATGTAGTCCACCTGGTCCTGCACCAGGCTGGCAGGCATATTGGGGAACGGCACCAGTTCTTCGGTGAGCAGTACCACCCTGCGGGCAAAGTGCGCGTCCACCATCGCGTAGCCCAGGGACCCGCAGCACGATTTGCCGTGCGTGCCGTTGGCGTTGCCAAACTCATCGCTGCACGGGACGCCGAGAAACGCTACGTCTATATTCAGCTCGCCGTCCTGGAGCAGCTTCACGCGCCCGCCGTGGGAGTGAATCTGCACCGGCTCGTCCATCAGCCCGTGGGAGATGGCGTCCGCCAGCCTGCCGCGCATGCCTGAGGTGTAAATTCGGGTGATGACGCCGCTTTCGATATGTTCGATCAGCGCGTCGTTGCAGGTCATCAGGGAGCTGGAGGCCAGCGTCAGGTTTTTAAAGCCCATTCGCGCCAGCAGCGCCACGACGGTGTTTATCACCCGGTCGCCTTCGCGAAACGCGTGGTGGAAGGAGATGGTCATCCCGTCCTGCAGGCCGCTGCGCTTAACCGCCTCTTCAATGGAGGCGCAAAGCTTGCGGCCGTGCTTCGCGTCGCTGTCCGCCAGCCAGGGCGTAGCGCTGTGGGCGGTATCAAAGGGTTTTAAGTCCCGCAAATGGGGGAAATTCACGTGGAGAAGTTCTGTCTGATTCATCATCTCATCCTTACCGACGCACGCCGGAGGCCGCCGCGCGCTCCAGCACCACCTGCGCGTGGTTAATAATCGGTGCATCCACCATTTTGCCGTTGAGCGACACCACGCCCAGGCCGTTACGCTCGCCCTCTTCTGCCGCCTCAATCACCCTTTTGGCGTGATCCACCTCTTCCTGCGTCGGGGCATAGGCGTTGTGCAGCAGATCAATCTGGCGCGGATTAATCAGCGATTTGCCGTTAAAGCCCATCTTGCGGATCAGATCCACCTCGCGCAGGAACCCGGCCTCGTCGTTAACGTCTGACCACACCACGTCGAAGGCGTCGATGCCCGCGGCGCGGGCGGCGTGCAGCACAGCGCAGCGGGCGTAGAACAGTTCGGTGCCGTCGCCTCGCTCGGTCTGCATGTCCATCACGTAGTCAAAGGCGGCCAGCGCGATGCCGATTAAGCGCGGAGAGCTACGGGCAATCGCCACGGCGTTGATGACGCCAACGGCCGATTCAATCGCCGCCATCACACGGGTGGAGCCAACCTCACGGCCGCACTCCCGCTCAATGCGCTCAAGATGGCCTTCCAGCTCGTAGATATCGTCCGGGGTGTCGGTTTTCGGCAGGCGGATCACGTCCACGCCCGCCCGCACGGCGGCCTCCAGATCCAGCAGGCCAAACGGCGTGCTGAGCGGGTTAATGCGCACCACGGTTTCGATATCCTGATACATCGGGTGCTGCAGGGCGTGGAACACCAGCATGCGCGCGGTGTCCTTCTCGCGCAGGGCCACGGCATCCTCAAGGTCAAACATGATGGAGTCGGGGCGGTAGATAAAGGCGGTGGAGAGCATGGCGGCGTTGGCGCCCGGCAGGAACAGCATGCTGCGGCGGAGTTTGCTCATTTCAGCGCCCCCCAGTTGATGACCTGCTCGTCGGCAGCGCGCATCAGCGCACTCTGCAGGCGGGCGCGGATCACGCAGTCCAGCGCCCCTTTGTCTTCAATAATGATTAATCCCTGGTGCACGTTCATGGCGCGCAACGTGTCGTTGACCACCTGGCGAATTTGCTCACCGAACTGCTTAATCACTTCACTGTGGATGACTATCTCCAGCTCGCCGTGAGCGGGAGCGATTTTCACCATCAGGTCGCTGGACTCCTGCGTTCCGGCCAGCGCCTCCCTTACAATTTTCATGATAAATTCCTGGTAGTTAAGCGACTTCCGCACTCGCACGGTAATGCGTTTCGAGATGCGCGAAGGTGGAGTCCGGGACAATCTCCCGGATCCGGGAAAACTGCTGTGTCTTCAGTAAGCGGCGCACTTCAGACGCCGAAATGGCGTTGCCGGTGGCCTTGATGCGAGGCATTTCCACCACGTTGATATGCGAGGCCAGCAGGTTGTGCAGCGTCTGGTTGTACTGGCGGGTGATATCGCAGAACGGCTCCGAGCCGATGAAGCGGTGCGTGATGCCGAGCGCCGGGGCGATGAAGTCACGGAAGATCAGCACGTCGATCTCGCTCCACGCCTGCTGCACTTTGCCGGTCTCCTTCAGGAAGTAGGCCGGGAAGGTGGCTCGGGAGATGATGTACTGCGAGCCTTCATGGACCACCACGTTCGGCAGATGCGCCACGCCCGCCCGCACCATCTCGAGGCGCGCGCTGAACGGGAAGAACGAGGCGTCTTCACGCACCACGAACAGGTGCAGGGCATCGCACTGCCCCGCCGCCTGCTCCACCAGATGGCGGTGGCCGAGGGTGAACGGATTGGCGTTCATCACTATCGCGCCAATGTTCTCCCCGCACCTGCGCTTTGCGCGCAGGGAACGACAGTAGCGTTCGATCCCCTGCGGGGTGTTCTCCATCAGCACCGCGTTGTTCCCGCTTTGGGCAATCGGCCAGAAGCCACTGCGGGCAAAGCGCTCCCGGTTGCACGGACGGGTGCAGAGGAAGAGGTGGAAATGGCCGCGCTCCAGCGCCGCATTTTCCACCTCTGCCAGCAGCCGCGCGCTGAGGTTCTCGCCGCGAAGCTGCTCGTTGACCGCCACGCATTTGATGACGTTGGCGGCAAGCCCTGCGCAACCCACCAGCTGCGCGCCGGACCAGGCTTCGACGAACAGCGTGATGTCGTTGTCCAGGCCAAGGCCGCTGTCTGCCAGCAGGTAGCGGATCTGGCTTAAGCGTTCCGGGTGTTTCGCCACAACGGTGTGGCGAAAATCGATGGGTCGCGAGTGCATGCTGCCGCCTTAGTTAATGTGCTGCCGCAAGCCCGACGGCTGGCGCTTCCACAATCACGTTGCTCAGATGACCGATATGCTCGATCTCCACCTCAATACGATCGCCCTCTTTCATAAACAGCGGCGGGTTACGCTTTTTACCCACGCCGCCAGGGGAGCCGGTGATGATCACATCGCCCGGGCTTAAGCGGGTAAAGGTGCTGATGTACTCGATCAGCTCTGCCACCTTGTGGATCATGCTGCTGGTGTTGTCCTCCTGCACCATGCGGCCGTTCAGCCAGGTGCGGATCGCCAGTTGATGCGGATCCGGGATCTCGTCCGCCGTCGCCATCCACGGGCCAAACGCGCCGGTCTGACGCCAGTTTTTACCGGCGGTAAACCAGGTGTGCTGCCAGTCGCGGGCGGAGCCGTCCATATAGCAGCTGTAGCCCGCCACGTGGCGCAGGGCGTCGTCGCGGCTGATGTTCTCCCCGCCTTTGCCGATGATCACCGCCAGCTCGCCTTCGTAGTCGAATTCGCTGGAGTGGCGCGGCTTCAGCACCGGCTCGTTGTGGCCGGTCTGTGAATCCGGGAAGCGGACAAACAGCGTCGGGGCCGGGTTATGCTGGTCAAACTCCTTGCGCTTGTCGGCGTAGTTCATGCCCACGCAGAGGATCTTTTCCGGCTGCACGATCACCGGTAAGAAGGTGATGGCGCTCAGCGGCACGTCCACCACATCGTTCAGGTAACGGGTGGCCTGCGCCAGCCCGTTGCCCTGCAGCAGCGCCTTGAGGTCGCTGTAGCGGTCGCCCAGACGGCGGCCCAAATCAATCACGCCGTCGGCCTGGACGATGCCGTAGCTGCGTTTTCCCTGGTATAAAAAGCTTGCGAGTTTCATTGTTCTTTCCTGAAAACTTAAACGAGGAAGTTGCCCAGAATCAGCAGAGAGATGGAGACGTTAATCGCCCCGCCGATACGGGTAGCAATCTGGGCGAACGGCATCAGGCTCATGCGGTTGCCTGCGGTCAGGATCGCCACGTCGCCGGTGCCGCCCTGTCCGCTCTGGCAGCAGGAGACGATGGCGACATCAATCGGATGCATACCAATCTTTTTGCCGACGAAGAACCCGGTCGCCACCAGCGCGGAGACGGTGCTAATAATCACCAGCAGGTTGGTCAGCGTGAAGGCGGCCACCAGTTCATGCCATGGGGTGATGGCCACGCCGACGGCGAAGAGGATTGGGTAGGTCACGGAGGTCTGGAAGAATTTGTACACCACCTGAGAGCCTTCCAGCAGGCGCGGAGAGGCGCCGTTGCAGAGCTTCACCAGTACCGCCATAAACAGCATGCCGACCGGCGCTGGCAGGCCAATCAGCTTGTGGCCGAGCATCCCCAGCATGTAGAGCAGCACCGCCAGCAGCGCGCCGGAGGCGATGGTGGTGACGTCCGCTTTGCCGGAAAACGCAGGCTGAGAGACGGTGGCATCGGCATTCGCGCGGTTAGGCATCAGCTGACCTTCACCGGTCAGGTGCGGGAAGCGCTTACCGAGCTGGTTCAGGCAGCCGGAGATAATGATTGCCGTCAGACCGCCAAGCATCACCATCGGCAGCACGCGGCCGAGCGCCACGCCCTGGTCCATGTGCAGCAGGGTGGCGTAGCCGATGGAGAGCGGGATCGCCCCTTCCCCGACGCCGCCCGCCATGATCGGCAGAATGATAAAGAAGAAAATCTGGAACGGCTCAAGGCCCAGCGCCAGGCCCACGCCCATCCCCACCAGCATGCCGACAATCTCGCCGCACAGCATCGGGAAGAAGATGCGCAGGAAGCCCTGAATCAGCACCGTGCGGTTCATGCTCATGATGCTGCCGACGATAATGCAGCAGATGTAGAGATAGAGAATGTTGGTGGATTTGTAGAATTTGGTGGTGGACTCGACCACCACGTCCGGCAGCAGGCCATAGTAGACCAGCGCGGAAGGGATAAAGGTGGCGCAAATCGCCGCCGCACCGAGCTTGCCGACAATCGGCAGGCGTTTGCCAAACTCGCCGCAGGCAAAGCCGAAGAAGGCCAGCGTTGCCACCATCACCACGATATCGCTCGGCAGTTTTCCGCCCAGGCAGTCAATCGCAATCAGCGCGCCCGCCAGAACGAACAGCGGCAGAGGAATAATCCCAATTTTCCAGGTATCCATAATATGCCACCAGCTCTCCTTGAGCGAAGGCCGCTGAATTTCAATCGGGTCGTGGGTAACAGAGAAGGAATCGTCAGTTGTGCTCATAATAAGCCCCTTAGTTATTTTGTCCGTTCAGCTTAGAGTCACAAAGGCTTACTTTATGTGAGGGATGGCATATTAAAAGCGAAGTTTTAATGGCAGCTATGGTTTTAATGGTTTCTTTTATTTAATGTGATTTATGCCTTATTTATTAGCGTGGTTTTTATGGTTTCTTTTCTGAATTGAACAAGCAAATAACATTTAACTTAGCGGCATGAAGTACATAAGCCTTCAGGATAAATCATTTACAGCCCCTGCTGTGCAAGGGATCACAAGTTTCCCGTAAAGCGGGCATCCGCATGAAAAAAGATGATATATTGACGATCTTTGCCGCCACCTTGCGTGATAGTTATGAAAGTCTCTTTCCAGATTAAGCTGTTTATTTCGCTGGTTGCCTTTTTCTCAGTGCTTTTTGCGCTGCTGGGCGGATATTATTATGCCGATGTAGGAAAGCAGCTTTATCAGGAAATGAGCGCGCGCGCTAAAATACAGGCAGAAGAGATTGCACTTATTCCGTCATTGCGCAATGAAGTTGAACAAAAAGATATCAACGCTATCCATGATTTTATGCAGAAAATTGCTGCCCACAGCGACGCCAGCTTTATTGTCATTGGCGATAATACGGGACGGCATCTTTTTCATTCCGTTTTTGCCGACAGGGTGGGCACGACGCTGGTTGGCGGCGACAATGAAGCCGTGCTGCAGGGGAAGAGCACGACAACCATTCGTAAAGGCGGGCTGGGCATTTCGTTGCGCAGTAAAGCCCCCATCTTCAACGACGCCGGGCAGGTGGTTGGCATTGTCTCGGTAGGCTATCTCACCAGCTACCTGGATACCATTACCGTCAGTAAAGTGGTCAATATCCTCATTGCTGCCGTGCTGCTGCTGATCGCTCTCTTTATCTTCTCCTGGTTCTTTACCCGCAGCATTAAGAAGCAGATCTTCTCCCTGGAGCCGCGCGAGATCGGTCTGCTGGTGCGCCAGCAGAAGGCGCTGATGGAATCCATCTACGAAGGCGTGATCGCTATTGATAACGAACGGCGGATAGAGGTGATCAACCAGGCGGCGCGCAAGCTGCTGGGCCTGAGCCAGCCGGCGCGCGAGCTGCGCGGGCAGCTGATAAGCCAGGTGATCGATCCGGTCCCGTTCTTCGACACGCAGACGATGCTGGCGAAAGATACCCATGACGAAATTTGCCGCTTTAACGATCTCACGGTCATTGCCAGCCGGGTACACATTATGCTTGAGGGATCGCTGCAGGGCTGGGTGATCACCTTCCGCGATCGCAACGAGATCGACTCGCTAAGCGCCCAGCTCAGCCAGGTGAAACGCTACGTCGATAACCTGCGCATCATGCGTCATGAGCAGTTAAACCGGATGACCACCCTGTCCGGCCTGCTGCATATGGGCCGCTATGAAGAGGCGATTGGCTACATTCAGGCGCAGTCGGAGCATGCTCAGGAGCTGCTGGACTTTATCTCTTCGCGCTTCAGCTCCCCCACCCTGTGCGGCCTGCTGCTGGGCAAAGCCGCCCGCGCGCGGGAGAAAGGCGTCGAGCTGAGTTTCGACCCGGCCTGTCGGCTGGACAAACCGTTCCTGCCGCTGGGGGAACAAGAGCTGATTTCGATTATTGGCAACCTGCTGGATAACGCCATCGAAGCGACGCAGCGGTCGCCGCTTCCCCATGCACCGGTGGAGGTACTGATAAAACTCAGCGAACAAGAGCTGATTATTGAAGTCGCCGACCAGGGCGTTGGCATTACACCGGCGATCCGTGACCGAATCTTTGAACGCGGCATCACCACCAAAACGCGCGGCGATCACGGGATTGGCCTGTATCTGATCGAAAGCTACGTGACGCAGGCTGGCGGCACAATAGAAGTTGCCGATAACACGCCGCACGGTGCCATTTTCTCACTGTTTATCCCGGCCATGGGAACCGCCCGGCAACTGGAAGATACCGACTATGCAACATGAACTTATCGACGTACTGATTGTTGAAGACGAGAACGAACTGGCACAGCTGCACGCGGAGCTGATAAGCAAACATCCGCGCCTGAGGCTGGTCGGGATTGCCTCGTCGCTGGCCGATGCGCAGGTTCAGCTTGAGAGTAAACAGCCGCAGCTGATGCTGCTGGATAACTATCTGCCGGACGGCAAAGGCATCACCCTTATCAGCAACCCGATGCTGGCCCGCGCCAACTGCTCGGTGATTTTCATCACCGCCGCCAGCGATATGGACACCTGCAGCCAGGCGATTCGCAACGGCGCGTTCGACTATATCCTCAAGCCGGTCTCCTGGAAGCGGCTCAGCCAGTCGCTGGAGCGGTTTGTGCAGTTTGCCGAACAGCAGCGGGTCTGGAAGATTGTCGACCAGCAAAACGTCGATTCTCTGTATCAGCTACAGGCGAAAAACTACCGTCTGGACAACGGCAGCAAAGGCATAGAGGAAAATACGCTGGCGCGGGTGCAGGCGCTGTTTAACGACAAGGCTACCCACTGCTTTTCGGTAGATGAAGTGGTGAGCGAAACGGGGTTAAGTAAAACCACCACCCGACGCTATCTGGAACACTGCGTGGAGGCGGGTTTTCTGACGGTGGAGATGCTGTACGGCAAGATTGGGCACCCGAGGAGGATGTACAAGCGTAGTCCGGTTTGATGATACCCCTCAACCCGGCCCTCTCCCCTTTGGGGAGAGGGTGAAAAGACGGCTCCGTGCCCCCCCCTCTCCCCTTTGGGGAGAGGGTTAGGGTGAGGGGGCCTACTTCAATACATACCCATACAGCCGCTTGATCCCGTCGGCATCCTTCTCGCTGTACACGCCCTGCAATTCCGGCGAGAAGCCCGGCAGCAGGTTGACGCCCTCCTCCAGCGCCAGGAAGTAACGCTGTACCGCCCCGCCCCAGACCTCACCCGGCACCACGCACAGTACGCCTGGCGGATAGGGCAGCGCCCCTTCAGCAGCAATGCGCCCTGCGGCATCCCGAATGCGAACCAGCTCCACCTCGCCGCGAATATAGGCCCGGTTTGCATCCTGCGGGTTCATTACCACCTCAGGCAGGCTCTCCTTGCGGAACATCGCCTTCTGCAGATCTTTCACGTCAAAGCTGACGTAGAGATCGTGCATCTCCTGGCACAGCTGGCGAAGGGTGTAATCCCGGTAGCGAACCGGGTATTTCTGGAAGATCGTCGGCAGCACGTCCGCCAGCGGCGTGTCGTCTTCAATATGCTGTTCAAACTGGCCCAGCATCGCCACCAGCTGCGCCAGCTTCTCGCTGCTTTCGGCAGGCGTCAGCAGGAACAGGATCGAGTTGAGGTCGCACTTCTCCGGCACGATGCCGTTTTCGCGCAGGTAGTGCGCCAGAATCGTCGCCGGGATCCCGAAATCAGTGTACTTCCCCGTTTCGGCATCAATGCCCGGCGTGGTCAGTAGCAGTTTGCACGGGTCGACAAAGTACTGCTCGCGGGCATAGCCCTCAAACCCGTGCCATTTGGCCCCCGGCTCGAAGCTGAAGAAGCGAAGCTCGCTGGCGATAGCGTGAGTCGGATGATCCTGCCACGGCCGCCCCGCCACCACCGGCGGGATAAACGGTTTGATCATATGACAGTTGGCAATGATCGCCTTGCGCGCCTCAATGCCCAGCTCGACGCACTCCGCCCACAGCCTGCGTCCACTCTCCCCTTCGTGGATTTTGGCGTTCACGTCGAGCGCAGCGAACAACGGATAAAACGGGCTGGTGGAGGCATGCAGCATAAAGGCATTGTTCAGCCGCTTGTGCGGGCAGAAGCGCGCCTGGCCGCGAATGTGGTTATCCTTTTTATGGATCTGTGACGTTTGCGAGAACCCGGCCTGCTGTTTGTGCACCGACTGGGTCACGAAAATACCCGGATCGTTCTCGTTCAGCTCCAGCAAGAGCGGGGACGTTTCCGCCATCATCGGGATAAACTGCTCGTAACCCACCCAGGCGGAGTCAAAGAGAATGTAGTCACACAGATGGCCGATCTTGTCGATCACCTGACGAGCGTTGTAGATCGTCCCATCGTAGGTGCCAAGCTGAATGATCGCCAGGCGGAATGGACGCGCCTCGTCGGCCTTCTCCGGCGCAGCCTCGCGGATCAGGTCTCGAAGATACGCGTCATCAAAGCAGTGCTCGTCAATCCCGCCGATAAAGCCAAACGGATTGCGTGCCGCTTCCAGATAAACCGGCGTCGCGCCCGCCTGAATCAGCGCGCCGTGGTGGTTAGACTTATGGTTATTGCGGTCGAACAGCACCAGGTCGCCGCGGGTCAGCAGCGCGTTGGTCACCACCTTGTTGGCCGCCGACGTGCCGTTTAGCACAAAGTAGGTTTTGTCCGCGTTGAACACTTTCGCCGCGAACTTTTGCGCGTGCTTGGCGGAGCCTTCGTGGATCAGCAGATCGCCCAGCTTCACATCGGCGTTGCACATGTCGGCGCGAAACACGTTCTCACCGAAGAAATCATAGAACTGTCGCCCTGCCGGGTGTTTTTTGAAAAATGCCCCGTGCTGGTGGCCCGGACAGGCGAAGGTGCTGTTGCCCATCTCAACATACTGGCTCAGGGTGTCAAAAAAGGGCGGCAGCAGATCCTCTTCGTAACGGCAGGCAGCACTCTCCAGTTCCAGGAACTCCTGAGCTTTACCCGAGATGATCGCGGTGGCGCCGTCAGGTACGTCCGTTGGCTCCTGCGAAAAAATAAACACCGGTAAATGAAAGCCCGTGCGTTTCAGCAGTGCAAGAATGCCGCTGCGACTTTCGGCTATTGTGATGACGACTGCCGCCACATCGGTAAAATCAGTGCTGTCCAGCGTCACCTTTTCACGGTGCGTAGAGACGGCGGAGACCAGCTCGGGGCTGACGGCAATTTTCATGGTTTTCATAGGCGCAGTTACCCTCACCGGGCGGTGAGACAGGGAGGAGAAAATTCGCGCAATAATGTCACCTTTTATTTTGAGGTGCAAGAAGGAATCAGTATGCACGAAACCACCCAAAGCTAAGGCCCGCGCAGCCCTGACGTGTCATAATAATGCAATATCAATGAGTAAATAACAGGAGTTAACCGTGGTTATCGGGCCATTTATTAACGCCGGAGCCGTATTGCTGGGCGGCGTACTGGGCGCAGTGTTGAGTCAGCGGCTGCCGGAGCGTATCCGCTCATCCATGCCCTCGATATTCGGCCTGGCATCCTTAGGCATCGGCATCCTTTTAGTGATCAAATGTGCCAACCTGCCCGTCATGGTGCTGGCCACCCTGCTCGGCGCGCTGATTGGCGAGTTTTGCTATCTGGAAAAAGGCATCAATAATGCGGTAGGCAAAGCCAAAAACCTGATAGCCCGACCGGGCAAGGCGAAGCACGGCACGCACGAGTCGTTTATTCAGAACTACGTCGCCATCATTATTCTGTTTTGTGCCAGCGGCACCGGGATTTTCGGTTCGATGCAGGAAGGGATGACGGGCGACCCAAGCATATTGATTGCGAAGGCGTTTCTTGATTTCTTCACCGCCACTATTTTTGCCACCACGCTCGGCATTGCCGTGGCGGCGATTTGCGTCCCGATGCTGCTGATCCAGCTGGCGCTTGCCACCTGCGCCACCTTGATTCTCCCGCTGACCACGCCAGCGATGATGGCGGACTTCACCGCCGTCGGCGGTCTACTGCTGCTGGCAACCGGGCTGCGCATCTGCGGGATCAAGATGTTTGCGGTGGTGAATATGCTGCCCGCCCTGCTGCTCGCCATGCCGCTTTCCGCGCTTTGGACGCACTTTTTCGCTTAAGAGTACGGCGAAATGGCGAGAGATTGCGCAGTCTGTAACGAAAACAACATTTTTCGTTGACGGCAACGGGCAGATCGGGTTTAATGCGCCCCGTTGCCCGGATAGCTCAGTCGGTAGAGCAGGGGATTGAAAATCCCCGTGTCCTTGGTTCGATTCCGAGTCCGGGCACCAAATTCATATTAACGGACCTCCACGGAGGTCCGTTTTTGCATTCTAAGCCCGCCAGAATCAACACTTCTAAATTCCCTTAACGACACCCGGACCACTGCGTCAGTAGCGCATACAATTTAGCCGGCTCCAGAGGCTTGCGCAGCACCAGGTACCCTTCCTGCTCCGCCGCCAGCAGAACCGGCGAGTTAAATTCGCCGCTAACCATCGCGCCGCTCATGTCCGGCAGACGTTCAAAAAGCGCTTTCAGGATGTCGAAGCCGCTTTCGCCGGATCGCAGACGCTGATCGCACAGCACGGCGAACGGCGTGAAGCCGTCGTCGATTATGGCGAACGCTTCTTCAGCGGAGGCCGCACAGCGCACGTTGATCCCCCAGATGCGCATCAGGCTCTCCCAGGCAGACGTCACCAGCGGGTCGTCATCGACGACCAGGCAGGAACCGCGCAGCGGCGCATAGCGTACCTGCGCGGCGGTGCTGTCATCGGCGGGCGGGATGTCCGGCGCGATCTCTTCTCCAGAATATTGAGTGAAGCGCATCCAGAAGCGTGAGCCTTTACCTTCAATAGATTGCATCCCGTACTTTACCTTCATCAGTTTTGCACAGCGGGCAACCACGGCCAGACCCAGCCCGTGTCCGGCGCTGTCGATCTTCCAGGCCAGCTCGGGGCGGTAGTAGGGAGAGAAGATTTTACCTTTCTCGTCATCGGCGATACCGACCCCCGTGTCCCACACCTCCACCAGACACTCGTCACCGCGCGGTCGGATGGCGACCAGCACGCCGCCCTGCTGCGTGTAGCGAAGGGCGTTTTGAATCAGGTTAATCAGCGATTGTCGCACCAGCAGCGGATCGCCCATCACGTGGATGCGGCGTTTGGGCCGACGGGTGGACAGCCTGAGTGCGCGGCTGTTGGCCTCTTCGCGAAACAGCGTGATCACCGAGTCGAGCAGAGCGCCGATGTCCACTCTGGAAGGTGCAGTGAGCACGTTCCCGGATTCAATCTTGCTGAGGTCGAGCAGAGAATTGAACATCAAATGCACCGAGCGAACGCTCTGCTGCAGGTCAAGCAGTTGGGGCGTCAGGCTGTCGTCGCGGTTTCGGTGGATAATCGCTTCGATCAGAAAGCCCATGGCGTGTACCGGCTGACGCAGATCGTGGCTGGCGGTCGTCAGGAACTGATTCTTATCCAGCAGCGCCTGCTCCGCTTCCTCTTTAGCCTGACGAAACTGTTCTGCCAGGCGTGAGCTTTTTTCCTCAAGCAGCGCTTGCTGAATGAAGAACGCGTGCGACGTTAACGCATGGCGGTAAATGGCGAAGCCGTAAAGCAGGTTCAGCATCAGCACAATGAACATCAGATCGTCCAGCCGCCAGATGATGCCGAGGTTCAGTACCCCCCAGGAGGCGAAGAAAAAGCACGTAAAGGTGCTGATGACCGGCGTCAGATGCGTCGCATTGGCGGCGACGATGGCGGCAATACTGATATTAAGTAGCAGGAAAAAGTCAAAGTTCTGCGTCTGCGGCGTAATTAAATAGAGAGATGAAATCCCCAGCCCGTGAATAAAAGCAATCTTATTTATGCGCGGAAGCCAGCGGCGCAGGACGTCCGCTTCATCATGCTCTTTCACTTCGCGCCGGTAGCGTCGGTGCAATATTCGGATTGCCACGGCACATAGCAGGTAAATAATTATCCAGGTAATGGTTGGGGCAAGTTCATCGCCCAGCAAATTAATCCAGATGGCGAAAGGAATACCGACAAATGGCACCGCGCTGAAGCTGAACACCAGCCGCATAAAGGTGTTGTTTAGTAAACGGATCTGCGCGGGAGGAGAGATGCCATCGTTCTGTAAGCTCTGGAAAAACCTCATTCTGATGATTCCCGCTTACCATGCAGAAGCGTGATGGCTTCGACCCGACTGTTAACACCTATTTTTTTCAATATATTGCTGATGTGTTCTTTTACCGTGGGCTCAGAAATTGAAAGCTGCGCGGCGATTCGCTTATTCGGCAGGCCGCGCATAATCATATTTAACACGTCTATTTGTCGCGGCGTTAAGTTAAATTTACTTAACTTCTCATTATTCGATTCAACGGAATATTCATTTCGCTCAGGAAACCAGGTCAAATTATCTGTAAGTGCAAAAACGGCCCGTGAGAACATTTCGGGCGGTTCACTTTTCAATACGAAACCGTGCCCCCCGGCGGCGTGAACTTTCTGCCAGATGTCATTATTGTCATCCCCACTGACCACCAGAAGCCGTACCTGTGGGTAAAGTTGTTTAACTTCTTTGAGTAATTTCAACGCTGTTCCGGACGAGAGCCAAAAATCGATTACCAGCAAACGTGGCGGGCCATTATCCCTAATTTGACGGTAGCAATCCTCCTCATTCGTCACCACGTACGCCTGCTTAAATTGGCAATGTGTAATCAGAAAATTGGCGATGCCGCTTGCTACCAATGGATGGTCATCAACGACCAACGCATAATTCTGCCCCAAAGGATCCTCCTTTTACCTTCGCATATCTGAGTGTACGGATGATTTATTATCTACCCACCCTACTTTAGGAGGGTTTTATCGATTAGGAAAGGGAAATATATTATTCGCTGATTTGGGTAATTCAAAACATAAATACAATCAGTGAAATTAACTGATTGGATATAAAGGATAATTTATGAAAAAACCACTAATCTTTTTAAGCGTTACGTTGATGCTAGCCGGTTGTTCCACGCTTAAAACCGATCAGGCCATTCCACTCCTGCAGGCGGAGACCGCTAAAATGCTGGGGTTGGGCTCATCGGATGAAATAACCGTGACCAATGTTAATGGCGCCCAGCCGGATGCACTGGGAGGACAGAAACTGTCTTATCGCGCGACGACGGAGAAAGGGCGTATTTTCGATTGCTCATCGATGATGATGCCGGGGATTTTAGGATCAGCACCGACGCTGAGCGCGCCAACCTGTACACCTGTTGTCACACATAAATAATTAACGCCAAATCAAAAGGCGTACATAAATAACGCCTTTTACATTCTCTGACATATCTGAGTTTTCATATAAAAACGATTTTCCAGACATCACGCTAATGAGTACGGAGATAGCCCGTGAATAACTCTACATCGCATTCTTTAGCGGTTAAGACGCCGCTTTCCAGACTTTACCTCGCTCTATTTTCCGCGCCGCTGCTACTGCTTTCACCTGCCGATTTCGCGCGCGCAGCCGATGCATTTTTTGATGGCGACTCGCGTATTACCGAAACGCTGGGTTACACCGGCGATGTTTACGTTGGACGTAATCAACCCGGAAACCTGCTGATCGATAATGGCAAAATCACCGCCTATAACATCAACATCGGCCGGCTGTTCGACGGCCAAATTTATGAAAGCGTGGTCACGGTCCGCGGGCCAAACGCCGAGCTTAACGCGGTGAACGATCAGTATGTCCTGCGCGGCGACCTGAATCTTGGCCTCGGCACCCTGCGAGTCGAAGAGGGTGCGTTGGCCAGCGCAAAAGAGATCGTTGTCGGCACTACCCGTGGCTACGACAGCCACCTTATCGCCACGGGCACCGGCTCACGCGTGACCAGTAATTTTCTTAGCGTAGGCACCGATCTGGGCGCACGCTCCACGCTGGCGGTTGAGGACGGCGCGGCGCTCAGTACCGCCTACGATGCGCGCATCGGCAACGGTACCGGGCCGGGTGAAACCGACACGCTGAGCCCGAAAGCCACCGTCACGGGGAGCGGCTCACAGTGGAATGTTGGCCGTACGTTAACGCTTTATGGCGACCTGGACGTGCTGAACGGCGGTGCGGTTAACGTTGGCAGCGTGCAGGTGGCGGGCGTCTCCGGGGCAGGTAAAACCGCCGAGCTGGTTATTGCGGGCAAAGACTCGCGCTTTACCAGCGGCAGCAGCGTGAGCGTGGGCGATTACGGCAATGGCGTGCTGTCTGTGATTGACGGCGGTTCATTTTCCGCTGGCAGCAATGCGCTGATCGTGGGAACTTCGGGTTCCGGTTCGAATCGGGGTGCACTCATCATCGGCAGCCGCGGCAACATGGACACCGGCACCGGTTTAACTGAGCCAACGCTTGGCACAGCGGGCGGCGCAGGTACTCTCGATGCGAATACGGCAATCAGCCTGCGCGGCGGGCTGTTCGGCAGCTATGTCTACTTCAACCATACCGATGGAAATTACGTCTTCAGCAACAAGATGAGCGGCGAAGGTGAGGTAATCAATACCTCCGGGCAGACAACGCTGAACGGCGATCTTTCAGCCCTTCAGGCGAACGTGACCGCGCGAGGTGGTAAAGTCATTATTGCCAGCAACATCAACACTCAGCCAGAAGACGATATTTTTGATATTCAGACCCTTAGCGCCGAGAACGGCGGGACGCTGATCCTCAACGCGACGGCGGGAACCGACGTTAGCAACGGGCTGGGCTACAGCAGCGCCGCGTCAATCAAGGCCGGCGGTACGCTGGGGGGGAACGGCACGCTGGGCCAGACCGAGATCCTGTCCGGCGGGCATATTTCACCAGGGGATGGCGATATCGGCACGCTGACGCTGAAGCGTTATCTGAATTTTGTGGGTGAGTCTTTCTATGACGTCGATATCGCCGGTGATGGCCGCAGCGACCAGTTGCTGGTAGCGGGCAAAACGACCATCAGCGATCGGGCTCAGGTCCAGGTCACCGCGCTGGATCCGCAAACCAGCTACAAAACGGGCCAAAGCTACCGCATTTTAACCTCCGACGGGGGAATTGACGGTCAGTTCGCGGGGGCGATTTCCAAATCCGCCTTCCTGGACGTCGCGCTGAACCAGAACACCAACGCCGTCGATCTGACCATCGCACAGAAAGAGACCGGCGGCGAGAATCCTGGAGGCGAAAACCCGGGAGGTGAAAATCCAGGAGGAGGAAACCCAGGCGGTGAGAACCCGGGGGGAGAAAACCCTGGCGGTGAGAATCCGGGCAGCGGCAAGCCGGGGATTTTCCAGACCGTCGCCAATAGCAGCAACCAGTGGAATACCGCCGGCGCGCTCTCCACGCTGACGCAAAGCGGCCCGTCGCTGGCGCTGTACAACTCGCTGCTGGTGCTGAGCGCGCCGGAAGCGCGCGAGGCGTTCAACCAGCTGTCCGGTGAAGTTTATCCGTCAGTACAGTCCAACCTGATCGCCGGCAGCACGCAGGTGTTTAACGTGTTAAACCAGCGAATGCAGCGCGCGTTTGATAACGACAGTCTGCCGATACCACCGTTAGCGATGTCGCTGGTGCAGCAGCCGGAGCCGCAAAACAATGGCGTCTGGGGCCAGACCTTCAGCTCCTGGAGCCGAAACAGCGGCGACGGTAACGTGGGCAAGCTGGACGGTAATACCACCGGCTTTCTGCTTGGGGCCGATCGCAAGCTCGCGGACCATAACGTGCGTGTCGGCGGCTACTTCGGCTACAGCCGAGGCGATTACGACGTCGACAGCCGTCGCTCCTCAACGGATACCGACAACTACCACCTTGGCCTGTATGCCGCCGGTCAACAGGATGCATTCTCCCTTCGCGGCGCGCTGGGCTACACCTGGCACAAGATCGAAGGCGAGCGCAATGTTGATTTCAGCGGCTTCTCGGATCGGCTGAAGTCGGATTACGACGCCAACTCGCTGCTGGCGTTCACCGAAGCGGGCTACCGTTTCGGCCAGCCTGATATGAATATCGAGCCGTTCGTCAATTTATCGTACATTCGGCTGCATACCGACAGCTTCAGGGAAGACGGCGGTGCCGCCGCGCTGAGCGTGCGTAACGAAACGATGAACACCTTCTATTCCACCCTCGGGGTGCGCGGTGTGACCGAGTTGCCGAAGAACGTTAACCTCTACGGTTCGTTGGGCTGGCAGCACGCCTATGGCGATAAGAATACCTCTTCGCGCATGGCGTTTGCGGGCAGCGACGCGTTCATTACTCAGGGGCAGGCCGTGGATGAGGACGTGATGGTGGGTGATATCGGCGTGAGCGTACAGCTGTCGCGTGCTGCGACGCTGGATGTGGGTTATCAGGGGCAATATGGTGCGGATACCCGCGTCAACTCGGTTAACGCTAATCTGCGTTGGTCGTTCTGACCTATCTGCATTTAAAAAACCCGCCCTCGTGGCGGGTTTTTGCTTTTGACTTCTGACAACGTCAGGGATCGTTCCCAACCGCGTCCAGCAGTTTATTTTTAAAGATGAACAAACACGCCTCGTTGAAGTTCTCCGCCCCCAGGCGCTCCGACAGCGCCGTTCGTTTGCGGTAAAGGCTTTTAACCGACGTGTTCAGCTCATCGGCAATCGCTTCCATCGACATCCCTGCCCTCAGCAACCGCAGCATGATTGCTTCGTGCGTGCTAAGCCGCAAGTTAAGCAGCCATTTGGTGGACAGGCGCCTGCCCTTCATATTGAGCACCAGGTTAAATAACGACGCCATATCCGGCGCTGTAAGCGACGTGTTCATAAACAACTTCATACTGAGTAGATTCTCCTCGCGATGTCGCATATCCAGCATAACGCAGCAGATCGTTTTTTTTGTTCTGGCCGGATGGCGTATCAGGTAGTCATATAAGCGGAGCGGAGAACGACTATCAATCAACACAGAATATTCATCTGCACCATTATCAAATATGTTTCTGTCAATCGAGTCGAGCAGGATAATATCCGGGAAAAATAGCCTCATCCCCCTGACAAGATAGCGATCCTGAGTCACTAACACTATTGAAGTTGCCACTAACCATCCCTTTTAGATTAAAGCAAGAACGCGCCTTCAGAAAGAAGGCCGCCTTCGTTTTATAGCGCTGTAATATTAACGACAATATGTATTCTGGCGTTGAACATCCCTCAATACAGACATTGATGAGCAAGACTTCCTGTAGACTTTCATTCAATGGCTGGCATTAATTATAAATAAAAAACAACCTCAGAAAAGACACTTCTCTGAACATTAAGAATTTTTGTCATGAAACTTCCCAAACATGCACCAGAAAGTACTTTAAATGCTACAATCAAACCGCATTTAAAATATAAAAAAATCAACCGAATTAAAAATAAAAATCAATAATATCAATTAGTTGTAATTATAAGCTCAATTCTCAATAATCACCAAAAGCATCTCATTCCAGAATTATCCCAAAACTCCCCGTCAGCTTTTCACCATATTTATCCGGCAACATATCAGGTGTACATTACCTTCCACTCAGCTCACAAAGAGGAGGAACCATAATTACCTTTAAGTAAGTACCCCGTAACGTTAATGCATTCAGATTTAATGTTCTCATTTATGGCCTTTAACGAAGAGTTAAAAGGCGGCCGTGTTATGCAATGGATTCATGATAAACAAATGGCAAATAGATATGGAAAGATCGCTTCGCTTCAATACGTTATTCTTTTATCGCGTCCCAGGATTATTGTTTCTGCTATTTCTGTTTCCTGTTCTCGGTCAGGCAACGGAATCCGTTTATGAGCAACAGATTCAACAGGCGCGTAACGGTAATTACGCGCCGTTTCTCAATTACCTTCAGGGTTATCAGCAACAGCATGCTCTGACGCCTGAGCAAGTCGCGGACTGGTTACAGGTGGCTGCATGGGCTGGTCGCGATGACGAGGTGATTCAGGTCTGGCGGCGTTACGGCATTTATATGCCGCTGCCTGCTCGCGGCGTTGCTGCCGTCGCGCAATCCAGGCGAAATCAAAAAGCATGGCAGCCGGCTCTCGTGCTCTGGAAAGAGGCGCGTAGCCTTGCGCCGGATAATGACGATTATCGTATCGGCTATATTAAAACCCTGGCCGATGCCCGCATGGATACGCTCGCTCTGCATGAAGCCCGTCAGCTGGTGACGGAGGATCCCTCTCCGGCGCATCTTCAGACGCTCTCGTACGTCTGGTTACGCCAGGGAAAAAGCTGGGATCGGCTTTTAGCGGACACGCGCGCGCTGACCCTCGCGCCGGAGAATAAAGCGCTCCTCAGCGAGCTGATTGATGCGCTAACGGATAGCCGGGTGAGTACCCCCGCGCTGATGCTGTCGCAAAGGGTAACGCTGCCCCCTGCGCAGCGACGCCGTCTTGAGCTTAATGCCGCCGCCGAGTGGGTTCGGCTGGCCGATGTTCCTGGCAGAACGGAAAAGGAGCGTCTGCAGCTGGCGCAAATGGCACTGAATCGTTACGACGCCCTGCTCTCCCGCTGGCAAAACGAACCGCAGGCAGCGGAAGACGTCATCCTCGCCCGTATCGACAGGCTTGGCGCGCTGTACGCGCATGGCGATTACCCGCAGGTCATCCGTGAATATCAGGCGCTGAGGGACGCGCAGCATCCCGTGCCGGGCTGGGCCATCGGCTGGGTGATCTCCGCGTATCTGCAAGAGAAAAACGCGGCTGCCGCCTTCGCGCTTCTGCAACGCTATCCGCAATACGCCGCCGACCCGCAGGATGAGGAGCATGCGCTTTTCTACGCCTGGCTGGATACCGGGCAGTATCAGGCCGCCCACCGCTACGTTGAGCGCCAGACCCGCAACGTTCCGTGGACCCGCTACGATTTTGGGTCCCCTGTCCCTCAGCCGAACGATCGGTGGCTTACCGGGCAGTCGCTCAAATTTAACTATTTGCGCTCGACTAACGCCCTTCCGGAAGCCGAAAAGCTGGCACACCGTCTGGCGACAACGGCGCCGGGCAATCAGGGGTTGCAGATTGACTATGCCACCCTGCTTCAGGCACGGGGCTTGCCGCGCGCGGCCGAGAAAACGTTGAAAAGGGCGGAGGCGCTGGAGCCATCAAATCTGGAGCTAGAGCAGCAGCAGGCTTACGTCGCCATGGATCTGCAGGAGTGGCGACAGATGGATTTACTGGCCGACGATGTGCTTGCCCGCGCCCCCGTCGATCGCAGCGCCAGGCGTCTGGACAGACTCCGAACGGTCCACCACATGTCCGAGCTGCGCCTCAACGCGAGCAAGGGTTTGCACTCCGATAACCCCATCAGCGGGACGCACGACCTGAACCTGGACGCCACGCTCTATGGACCCCCCGTGGCGGATAGCTGGCGGCTGTTTGCCGGCACCCGCTATGCGCAGGGGAATTTCGATGAAGGCAAAGGCACCAGCCGTCACCTCCTGGGTGGCGTCCAGTGGCGTCCTCGCGACCTTCAGCTCGAAGCCGAGCTCTCCAGCAACCGCTATCACGGGGCAAACAAGCCAGGCGCTCGCCTCTCAACAACGTACTTTCTCGATGATAACTGGCAGGTCAGCGGCAGCCTTGAACGCTTATCCCGCACCACGCCCCTGCGGGCCTTACGCAACGGGATTAGCGCCAACCGGGGTGAAGGCGGGGTGCGTTGGTATCAAAACGAGCGCCGTGAGTATCAGTTCAGCGCCGCCGTCAGCCGCTTCTCCGATCATAACCGCCGGCAGGAATACACCCTTGCGGGTAAGGAGCGTCTCTGGCAGACCCCGACCCTGACGCTGGATCTCGAACCGGGGATCGCCGCCAGTAAAAACAGCCTGCGGGACACGCTCTATTACAACCCGGCGCGGGATCTGTCCGTGACGGCCGCCCTGTCCGTGGACCATGAGATGTACCGCCATTACGACACCCTCTGGAGCCAGCAGTTCGTGGCCGGAGGCGGCAGCTACTGGCAGAAAAAGCAGTCCGCTGGCGCCATCGTCCTGCTGGGCTACGGGCAACGCGTCCAGTGGAATAACGTTATTGATACCGGCGTGATGCTGAACTGGGATAAACGCCCTTATGACGGCAAACGCGAGAGCAACCTCTCCGTCACGCTTGATGCGACTTTACGCTTTTAAGGATGAATATGCTGAACACACGCTTTTCCGCGAGCCTGATACTCATCGGCTGGCTCTGCCTCAGCGCGAGCGTCTGCGCGCAGGCGATTTCGTTCGTTGCGCCCAAAGCGCGGCCGCAGCCGGAGGCGAGCAAACCCTGGCCGCAGAACCAGTTTCTGGTGCTGGCCTACCACGACGTCGAAGACGATGCCGCCGATCAGCGCTACCTCTCCGTGCGCACCAGCGCGTTAAACGAGCAGATAAGCTGGCTTCTGCACAACGGCTATCACGCCATCAGCGTGCAGGACATTCTGGACGCGCATGACGGAAAAAAAACGCTGCCGCCAAAAGCCGTTCTGCTCAGCTTTGACGATGGCTACAGCAGCTTCTACACCCGCGTATGGCCACTGCTCAAGGCCTGGAACGTCCCTGCGCTTTGGGCGCCGGTGGGCAGTTGGGTGGATACGCCAGCAAACCAGAAGGTGAACTTTGGCGGCCTGATGACGCCCCGCGATCGCTTCGCGACCTGGGACATGGTGCGCGAGCTCAGCCAGTCCCCGCTGATTGAAATCGGATCGCATACCTGGGCCTCGCATTACGGCATCGTCGCCAACCCGCAGGGCAGCCGTGAACCGGCTATCGCCAACCGCTTTTATGACAAAGCCACGGGCCGCTATGAAACCGACCAGCAGTTCAACCAGCGGATCGGCGATGACGTCCGCAAGGTGACGGAGAAAATCGCGCAGGTGACGGGCAAGGCGCCGCGCGCCTGGGTCTGGCCTTACGGCGCCGCAAACGGTACGTCGCTCGCCATCGCCAGACAGCAGGGTTATCAGCTGGCCTTTACCCTTGAGGACGGGTTGGGGAATGTGCAGGAGCTGGGCAACATCCCCCGCCTGCTGATCGCCGGGAATCCCTCGCTCAAGGCGTTTGCCAGTACGGTCAGCCAGGCTCAGGAGCGCGATCCCGTGCGCGTCATGCACGTCGATCTCGACTACGTTTACGATCCCGATCCGGCCCAGCAGACCCAAAACATCAACAGGCTGATCCAGCGGGTCTACGACATGAAAATCAGCCACGTTTTCCTGCAGGCGTTTGCCGACCCGCAGGGCGACGGCAGGATCAGGGCGCTCTATTTCCCCAACCGCCGGCTTCCGGTCCGGGCCGACCTCTTTAACTTTGTCGCCTGGCAGCTGCAAACCCGCGCGGGCGTGAAGGTCTTCGCGTGGATGCCGGTGCTCTCGTTCGATCTCGATCCTTCCCTGCCCCGCGTGCAGCGTCGGGACGATCGAACCGGTCAGCTGCGCGAGGCCAATGAGCCCTACATCAGGCTTTCCCCGTGGGATCCGCAGGTTCGCCAGCAGGTGACGGAGATCTATGAGGATCTGGCCCGCCATGCCAGCTTCAACGGGGTCCTGTTCCATGACGATGCGGTGCTGACGGACGTTGACGTTGACGCTGCCGGGCAGGACACGACGCGTCAGAAAAGCCGGAGGCTTATCGGGTTTACCCGCACCCTGGGCCAGGCGGTGAAGCATATCCGCGGCCCGCAGATAAAAACCGCGCGCAATATGTTCGTCTTACCCATTCTGCAGCCCGAAAGCGAAGCGTGGTTTGGGCAGAATCTCGATGATTTTCTGGCGGCCTATGACTGGACGGTACCGATGGCCATGCCGCTGATGGAGTCCGTTCCGGCGAATGAGAGCAATGCCTGGCTGACGCGTTTGATCAAAGCCGTCGCAACGCGGCCCGGCGCGCTGGATAAAACCATCTTCGAACTGCAGGCCAGAGACTGGGAGCAGAAACCGCAGCGCGCCGTTTCCGACAGCCAGCTTGCGGCGTGGATGCGCGTCCTCCAGCTTAACGGCATCAAAAACTACGGCTACTACCCTGACGATTTCATCAATAACCAGCCTGATATCTCACGCATCAGGCCCGTATTTTCTTCCTACTGGTACCCTGACAATGACTGATCGCATAATCGCCTTTTCCATTTTATGTCTGGTATTCGGGTTGCCGTTAGGCGTGGCAGCCCTCTTTACCGGCGAGCTGATTCTGGATTTTGTCTTCTTCTGGCCGCTGTTTATGTCCGTGCTCTGGGTCACCGGCGGGCTCTATTTCTGGTTTCAGCTTGAACGCCGCTGGTCGTGGAATAAAGACACGCCCGCCCCGGTACTTGCCGGCGAGCCGCTCATCTCCATTCTTATCCCCTGCTTCAACGAGGGACGAAATGCCCGGGAGACCATCAGCGCCGCGCTGGATCAGCGGTATGAAAATATAGAAGTTATCGCCATCAATGACGGCTCCTCTGACAACACGGCGGAGGTATTGCAGGCGCTGGCGCAGGAGCAGCCGCGCCTGCGGGTGATCAACCTCGCGGAGAACCAGGGAAAAGCCGTGGCGCTCAAAGCCGGGGCGGCGGCGGCCCGGGGCGATCTGCTGGTCTGCATTGACGGCGACGCCCTGCTCGACCGCGACACCGCTGCTTATCTGGTAGCGCCGCTGATTCAGTATCCCCACGTTGGGGCGGTTACCGGGAACCCGCGAATTCGCACGCGCTCCACGCTGATTGGCCGCATTCAGGTAGGCGAGTTTTCGTCCATCATTGGGCTCATCAAGCGGACGCAGCGGATCTATGGCCGGGTCTTTACCGTCTCCGGCGTCATTGCCGCCTTTCGCCGTCAGGCGCTGGCGGACGTCGGGTACTGGAGCCCGGACATGATCACCGAAGACATCGACATCAGCTGGAAGCTCCAGCTGCGCCACTGGGATATCTTTTTCGAGCCGCGGGCGCTGTGCTGGATCCTGATGCCGGAGACGCTCAAGGGCCTGTGGAAGCAGCGTCTGCGCTGGGCCCAGGGCGGCGCGGAGGTGTTTCTGGTCAACCTGCGCAAGATGGTGCGCTGGGAACATCACCGCATGTGGCCCCTGTTTCTGGAGTACGCGCTGTCAACGCTGTGGGCCTTCGCGTATGCGATAACGGTGCTGCTGTTCGTCATCAGCCACGTCGCGCCCATTCCCGCCAGGCTGACCGTTGAAACCCTGTTTCCCCCGGCGTTTACCGGGCTGCTGCTGGGCGTGATGTGCCTGCTGCAGTTCCTGGTCAGCTTGTACATCGAGCGGCGCTATGAGCGCAAGGTGGCAAGCTCGCTTTTCTGGGTGATTTGGTTCCCGATGGTCTACTGGATGATTGGCCTGTTCACCACCCTCGTCGCATTTCCAAAAGTCATGCTTAAACGTCAGCGTGCCCGCGCGCGCTGGATCAGTCCGGACCGGGGAAAAGGGAGCCTTCAATGAACGAAAATACCTTAATTTTGACTGAACATCGCTTGCTGCCACGTCTTTTTGATGCCGCGTTAACCGCGATGGCGTGGGGCGGATTTCTGTTTTTCCTGTATGCCAGGCTGTGGATGCAGTTAACCGAGGAGAGCGACCACCGGTGGAGCGTGATTATTGCCTCCTTTAATACGGTGTTGATCTATTTGCTGTTCGCTGCGCTCAACGGCTGGCTGCTGATTTTGTGGTATCAGTACAACCGCCGCCGCACGCACGCAAGGCGCCGCCAGCCGGGCTATTTTCGCCAGGAGGAGCTGGCCCGCAGCTTTAATGTCTCACCGCAGATCATCTCCGAGATGAGCCAGTACAACCTGCTGACGGTGTATCATGACCAGATTGGACGCATCATCGATCTGAAGACCAGCGAGCAGCAGGACGGGGAAGCGCAGTAACAAAAGGCCCCCACAGAGAATACTCTGCGGGGGCTTTTTTTGCCGCTGGATTTATCCAGCAGTTCGTCCTGAGCGCTGATGAGAGCGATATTGCTGCCGCAGCGACCAGCAACAGGTTTCACGACATAGCCGGTCTGTTTCAGCAGATCGCGCTCGCTCACTAATGGCGCCTGTTGTTCACCCATCCAATGATTTTTATCGAGTTCGTGATGCAGTACCTCTGAAAAATTTTTTAATTATCTGATTGGGCGCTTCTCTGAGGCTAAAATTAAAATAAGAAAAATTCCCATATATATATTTATACAAAGATGAATGTATAAATTATTTACTATAGCACGTTAAGTTTACTTTTGATGTGATAGAAATAATTTCAAAATAAACCAAGTGTCCAAATGAAGACAGTTCGGATGGTTTCAAATCGAAACACTAACTCTTAATATATACTAGCTCGCTTCTTAAAGAGCGATAGTAATAAAATCAACTTTATTGTATTTTTTAAGGGTTATTGAAATGAAAAAAATCATTCAGCTCGGAATTTTAGCTGCGGCTATCACTGCATCCTGTGGCGCTTTTGCTGCAGGCACTGAAGGCGTTGCTGTCGAGTTTGGCGGTACGCTGACAACATCTTCCTGTAACGTTTCCGTAAATGGTGGTCAGTCTATTGATATGGGTAGTGTTGATACCTCTGGTTTGAAAATCGGCGAAACAACGACAGCAGTTCCGTTCACCGTTGATATTAAAGATTGTCCGTCAAGTATTCAGACTGCTGCCCTGGATTTTGAGGGAAATGCATTTTCTGGCGACAACACTGCTTTCGCTTTGACCTCATCAGTTGGTAATGCTGCAGAGCAGGTTGCCCTGATGATTGAGAATACGGCCAGTGGTACTTACTTCAGTCCAAACGTTTCCGGCTCAACAGAAAGTTTAGATAGTGGTGCTGTATCCATCCCTCTGGCTGCTTTATTGAAAATGAAAAGCTCCTCTGTAGACGAAGGCCAATTTGCAGTATCGACTTCCCTTCATGTGATTTATAACTGATTATGAATAACGTAAAGCCGTGAATTATTTCACGGCTTTTTTTTTGAACAAAATTAAATCATGGATAAAGAATATGCAGATTTGCAGTGGCATTAAAAGCACCAGCTTGTGGTACTCCAGTACTCAATAGCTTTGCCAGGAATACGAAATTACCTGTTTGTGGGACGATTTTTATCCGCTTATTGACTGGCATTGGCGTGCCATTTTGCTGCTGTATGCTCAGCGCGATATTGTTTTTCCTCATCACCGAAGAAAGTAAATATCCATTCTTGTCTGATATTCCCTCCCAGCGCATAGCCAGATGGTCCTGAAGTGGGCATGAGTATGATAAGGAGAACTCCCGGGTCGCCAGAACGGTACCCACTTTTGCTTTGTCTGGAATATTCACATCGCCGAAGTTCACCGTTTTGCTTTCAATATGGCAAGATTCTCCGTGCACCCTAACTGGATGCTGTAATGAAATCAGCACCGATTTATTGCCGCCATCTGGGCGTATTACGCCATAAACTCCTGGTTTTATCGTATCTTGAATTTGAAGAACAGATGATGTCTGGACCAACTCGAAAGTAAGACGGGGCGTGACGGGCCAGGGCAGACGGCACCGAAAACCGCCACACCGCAGATTTGTTCTCCAGGGAAAGGGCTGAGTATCAAGATAGAGACGATAGCCAATCCCTGCTACCCCGGTTGCGTAAACCCCTTGGCCATTTTTACTCATGAATCCAGGAAATGCCGTAAGGTGCCCATTGCCATTGCAAATAAATGGCTGTTTATCAGAACCATCATTTAAGCTCATTGTTTTCTGAGAAAGAATGGTGCCGGGCCCTGATGATGAGGAAAGGGTTATGTCTGGCAATGAAAAATCTAGCTTCAGCGATTCAGCCAGGCGACATTCAGCATTCACAGATGCCACTGGGAATGACAGGATAAAAACTATGAATAACCTAATGAGCCATGATGCTTTATCGGCAGATAAGTGATAGTGCATAGAGATGCTTCCTTGATTGTTTTTGGATCTGATATGGCGCCTTGCACTCCTGGTTGGCATCACCCCATTTTGCTGTGATAGCACCCTTAGCAGGTGCGCCGATTAAATAGACATTCCCATTCTCATCAACGATACCTTCGTTACTTTCATCACCAGCAGTGACCGTTGCACCAAACGGTACGGGTGTTCCAGCAGGCGTTACCAGTGTCAGCAAAAGCTTTTGTCCAATATGAGGAGCGAATTCTGCGAGAACAATGGCACCTTCGGTCGGAACACGAAATACAGAGGTATTCCCTAACTCAATATCCGAATCGGTTTCTTTATCTTTACCGATTGCGATACGGTCCTGCCTGTAGGGTTGTAGGTAAGGTACGATGGTATAACCGCGGAAATCGGTGGTCACGCCCGTTTGATTTTCGATTTTCAGCCCAGGGGCATGTTCTGCTTTAATCAGGGCAACAGCATCATTCGGGTTGAAATATTGGCCAGCCGTCAAGCCATATGAAGAACCGACAAGAGAGCCTTTTATCTGGTAGCTTAGACTTTGCTGTTGGGAAGAGTGACTGTAGTTCGTGCGATACTCGCCATAGCTACCTTTATAATCAAGAGCCAAGCCTTGTGAGGTAGTTTGTGAATCACCATTCATCGCACTCAACTCCCAGCTTAATGCGTCGTTTTCTAAGGCATTGCCGTTAAGACCTACGGATTGTGTCGGCGAGCCAGGTTTCTGTAGTAAGTTAGAAAGTGAAATCCATGCATCATCAGAAAAAATTGAAAATGGTATTTGTACGTTAAGAGAGAGCTGCTGATCGGAGCTACCATCACTTTCCTGTGTCCATGCCCAACCGACGTTCAAGCTGGCGCTATTGATCGAAAAGTTATCCGTTAACGATACGCTTTCTTCCGTATTTTTATACCAGTACGCGGTACGAAGAAGCGAAAGTATAACCGTGTTGATTTCGCCAAGAGGCTGGTTAACCGACAGCTGCAGTTGATTCCTCTGGAACATAGAGCCTTCATCAACGTCTTTATCAGAATCGGTGATGGCATCAGGATAAGAAATAAAATTTGGTGCTGGCGAAAATGCCCATGACATCGATAAATCGGTATCCGAGCCGGGAACATTTTTCACATATTGCAGGCGATAATTCTGTCCTTGCGTATCCAGCGTTTCATATGGATGAGCCTGCATAAATTTCATGTCGGCCGAGATCGAACCAAACTGAGCTAAGCCAAGGGCGTAGCCGATATCGAATGCGTGATAGCTGTTTGTTAAAAATGAACCACCAAATACTGTCATATCGGCAGGAAGACCATAGAAAAAAGTCAATTGGCTAAAATTTTCATTTTTAGCGTTACTATTTTTAGTACGACCTGCGTTAAGGCTATATTTCAGAAAACCCTGACGCTGCATTGCTGAAACCGTCCCCCAGGATTGCGTGAAATGGTGCTCGCTTCCGTCCGCCTCGGTGATTTTAACCTTCAACTGTCCACCACCGGTTTGAGGATATAAATCATTAATCAGAAACTGACCAGCGGATACGTAACGCTTATAAATTACACTACCATTCTGACTAATTTCGACCAGTGCGTTTGATGTACGTGCTATCCCACGAATGACAGGCGCATAGCCTTGTGCTTTGTCATCGTACATTGAACTATCGGTAGCAAGAGAAAGACCTGAATAATCAATTCCATCAAAAAGGGAGGTATCGCTGCTGTTATCTCCGATGCTCAATAGCCCCCGAAGTGCGGGAATATCGCGCTGAAGCCAGGTCTTAGTGCTCTCCCAGGATACCGAGCCTTCCGCTGGCTTATCTGCAGTACCCATATTTCGTAAACGCCACGCCCCTATATTTAACCCGCTATTCAGTCGGATGTATTGGTCATCAGCGGTAAAGCTTTTTCCTGAGTCACTTTTCTGGGCACCATTAAAATCATAATTCAGACTTAATGCGGAGATACCGTTATCCCATTGATTTGATGGAACACTGAGATCATCATCAGGCCCGGCTTTCAAATAGGCCTGAGGGATATTGATATCCAGTAAAAGCTTCTTTTCATTAAATGAAAACGTCATCCCATTGAGTTCGCCAGGGAGGGCGTAAGCTTCATTACTGTTAATTTGCTGCTTAAGAAAATAAACACCTAACTCATGCATTTTTGCGACAGTAATCTCAGGTTGTAACTTACCGCTTTTATCTAGCACGAAATTAATGTCGCTGGTGGTTATGAGCTTTTGATTGACGCGAATGGAGACATGGTAAATCCCCCCCTGGCTGTCACTTTTATTGAACTGGCTAATATCAACGTTTTGTGCCGAAATCTGCCCGGTATTTTCGACAGCGGATGAATCAAAAACAAAATCATCAGCCTGTACCCCTAAAGAACAAAGCAGTAGCGTTAGGGCTGAAAATGATAAATGTTGGCTATGAGGCATTTCTTGTTGCAGGCCTTTTATAAGGTTGTTGATTTTTCCGAGGTTATGCCCCCTTGGTCGGTTAACGCGCTCCAGTTTACGGAATGTACAGATGTAGTGACTGGAATTGATTTTTCAGAAAATGGTGAGACCATCAAATTTTTAACGGAACTGTTGGCTTGACTATCAATAGACAATTTATGCAGGGTAACAAAATAGGGAGTTGGGTTTTTTATTGTGACCGATTTCCCATGTTTAGTGAATACTATTTTCTCCCATGCGCTGGCGGCCTCTTCATCAGTCAATTTCTCCGGGCGGTAAAACAATTTCATCGATGAACTGACTGAAACCATGAGGGAACTTGATGAACTTTTGGCTAGTCCGGGAATGGCTTTGAAATTGAAATAAAATATAGACTCCCTATCCTGAGGTAGGGTGCTGGTATCTGTTTTTACGATGTTTATCGTGTTCGTATCTCCAGGATTCATTCGAAACAACGGTGGAGTAACGACAAATGGAATTTTGGCTAAATTGCTGTTGATTTTCTTATCTGTTTTCTCGTTATATGGCGAGAACCAGGATTGAACCAAATAAGGAATATTGTCGCGGTCATATGCGGAGATAGAAAGGCTATCCTGTGATTCATGGTAAATAAACCTGGTGCCGCCCAATGTTACAGAGGCAACAGCTGTATTCAGACATAAGACGCTGGATGCAATAAGGAAAGAAAATGAAAGAATGTAATTTGATTTTAACATAACAAGAAAACCTAATTATAAAAAAACAATTACAACGTGAATTTAAGGTTCATTCAATGTCCTCAAAAGGACACCGACCGCCATTGTATTAACCTTCGATGAGTGGTGTTTCTTTTTTGCATAGAAAGGTGTATCAAAAAGGACACACCCTCCTGTTGTTCTTTCGTGATTAATTTAGCGATAATGCGAACACACCGAGTTTGTGCTGAATTAAAAGTTATTGAACAGGCTTGGATTGCTAATTCAACTTTCATTCGTGAAACGTTGTGTGTTTGAGAATTAATTATCTACTTTATTTTTTTGAGGTTTACATGAAAAAGCAACTGGCTGTAGCCGTAGCAATGTTATTTACTACTGGTATGGGTATGGTTCATGCAGCAGACGGTACAATTAACTTCACCGGGACCGTAACTGCGGATACCTGTACTGTTGCAATCAATGATCAAACTAATCCAACTCTGAACCTTGGCACTGTTAACACTGCAGACCTTGCTGCTTCAGGCGATACTGGCCCGGCGACTAATTTCACCCTGAATCTGACATCTTGCCCAGAAACAGTAACAGGAGCAAGCATTACGTTTAGCGGTAACGCAGACAGTACGCTGAATACCGCGTTCACCAACGAAGCGAACGCAAGCGATGCAGCTAAGAACGTTGGCGTTCAATTGTATGACTCATCTCTGAAAACGGTAACGCCTGACGCTGCCCTGGATGTGACCAGCTTCCTGACCGAGAACGCTGATCAGACTGCAAAATCTGCATCAATTCCATTTACTGCTCGTATGATCGCTGTTGCTGATGTTGCGACTGCTGGTTCTATTATTTCCCACGCTGACTACACCGTCAGCTACCAGTAATAAAATAAGCTTCCCATGGATGAATACAGGGTAAGGATGCCCTGGTTTTTCTATTTCTAATATTAAGAGAGTTTACGCATGAAAATGTCAGTAAAATATTGCTTGCTAACGGCATGTATGTCGTTTGCTGTATCTGCTAACGCTGGCGTTAATATTAATGGCACTCGTTTAATTTACCATGGGGAAAAGAAAGAGGCGTCGATTAATGTGAGAAGTGGAGCAGATGACAAATATCCATACCTCATTCAAAGCTTTGTTGATAATAAAGGACCAAAGGGTGACCAACCTGAAGGCACAGGTAAACAGCCATTTACCGTTACACCACCATTATTCCGCCTCGAACCTGGTGCACAAAATGCGGTACGCGTCATTCGTACTGGTGGTGATCTTCCTACTGATCGAGAAACCGTTTATTGGTTAGATGTTAAGGCTATTCCAGCGAATGATCCAAAGGATGATGGGAAAAATGTTCTGCGTTTTTCTCTTAAAAACAGGGTGAAAATATATTATCGTCCCGCAGGTCTGGCCGATCCAACTATTGATGATTACAAAGCAGTATCATTCAAGATATCGGGTAGCGATTTAGTTGTAACCAACCCAACACCATGGTTTTTGACATTCTATAAGTTAAATGTTGGTTCTAGCCTAGTGAATACTGAATTCACAATGGTTCCGCCACGCGGTACGCATACGTATAAAATCCCGGCGGGTGCATCAGGAAAAGTGACCTGGTCATATATTAATGACTATGGCGCAGCGTCTCCAGTCATGGGGGATGTTTCCAGATGAGTTTAGGTGCTGCAAGACGAAATCAAAATGCAAAAAAAAGATTATATCGATTCAGGCCATTAACCTGTTTGGTGTTAATGGCCTTACAAAGTACCCACTACGCATTTGCCCGGGATGAATTTGATATGGCCGCTCTGGAAACGAGCGGGCCAAAGGTCAACGTTAACCTCAGTCAGTTTGCTAATTCAGGCTCTCAGCTGCCAGGGAGTTATCACGTTGATGTTTATATTGATCATGCGCAGGTAGATACGCGATCGCTGGATTTCGTGCAGAACAAAGACGGTCTTTTGGTGGCGGAGTTGACTCCCGATCTATTAAAAGATTGGGGGGTGAATGTCGATGATATTGATGGCCTTGTCGAAGCGAAAAAAATCGAGGACTTACCAAAATTTATTCCTCAAGCCACTGAAAATCTTGATTATAGTCAGATGCGTTTAGACTTAACCATCCCTCAAGCTTATGTGAATAGTAATGCGCAGGGTTATGTTAGCCCCGAACTCTGGGATGAAGGTATACCCGCCTTATTGCTTGGATACGACTTCAATGGTTCAAACACCTGGCGCAACAATGATAATGCGTCAGGTACCGAAGATAACTATTTTCTGAGTTTACATAGCGGGTTGAATCTGGGGGCATGGCGTCTGCGTAATTACAGTACCTGGACGTATACCAAGACACCTGAAAGTTCAGTTGATGGGTACACCAACAGCGGGGATAGCCAAAACCATTGGGACTCGGTCAACACGTTTTTACAACGAGACCTTCCAGGAATAGATGGGATGCTGACCATGGGCGATGCAACAACGCCCTCTGATGTCTATGATGGGTTCTCGTTCCGTGGTGCACAAATAACATCTGACGATAATATGTTACCGGACAGCCTGCGTAACTTTGCGCCGACGGTGCATGGTATTGCGACCAGCAATGCAACGGTAACGATCCGCCAGAACAACACCGTTATTTATCAAAAACAAGTTCCGCCAGGAGCATTTGAAATTAAGGATTTATATCCTAACTCAACTAACGGTGATCTTGTTGTAACGGTGAAAGAATCAGATGGCCATGAGCATACATTTGTTCAGCCTTTCTCCAGCGTGGCAATTATGCAACGTGAAGGTCATCTGAAATATGCATTTACTGGCGGCGAATACCGCAGTAACTCGGAAGGTGACGAACCTAAGTTTGGCCAGCTTACTGCGGTTTATGGTCTTCCGCATGACATGACCATCTATGGCGGAACTCAATTATCCGACAATTATCAGAACGGATTGGCTGGTTTAGGCTTTACTCTGGGGGATATTGGTTCTCTTTCCGTGGATACGTCCTATTCCTCTGCAGATTTAAGTACTGGCGAACATAAAAATGGGGAATCTTACCGTGCGCAATACTCGAAAAGTGTGCTGAGTACGGGCTCCACCGTGACGCTTGCAGCATATCGGTATTCCACCAAAGGCTATTATAGTTTTCAGGATGCCGCCGATCTACAGGTAAATAATGACTTAACTGATGACGAAAACGAGAATAATGATTTTAACCTCACCAATAACAAACGCTCGCGCTGGCAGGCGTCTTTAAGCCAGGACCTTCCCGAAGATTGGGGACAAATTTATCTTAATGGCTACCAGCAAGATTACTGGAGCGATAATGGCTATGAAAGAAATCTAAGCGTTGGTTATAACAATACATGGTCCGGAATTAGCTATGGGGTTACCTACAACTTTACCAGCATGCCGGATATGGAAAACGATCATCAAATCGCAATGAATATTAGTGTTCCCCTGGATAAATGGCTACACGGTGCTTATGCCTCATACAATACGAATACGAACCGTCATGGTGATACCACACAGCAGGTAAGCCTGTATGGTTCAGCACTTGAAGATGGAAATCTTAACTATACCCTGATGGAAGGCTATCGAAATCATGAGGATTCTGGCTCGAATGGATCCGTTAACCTGGATTATACCGGCAGCATGGGTGAAGCTAACGTGGGTTATAACTACGATCCTGACAGCCATCAGGTTAACTATGGCTTACAGGGCGGAGTTGTTGTCCACCAGCATGGAGTGACACTCTCGCAGGCGCTTAACCAGGATATCCAGTCCATCGCGTTGGTCAGCGCACGAGGCAGTGATGGTACAAAAATCCTTAACGGCACGGATGTCAGAACTGACTGGCAGGGCTACGCCGTGGTTCCTTACCTTACGCCGTATAAAAGAACCATGGTCAATCTGGATACGGGTACCCTTGCAGAGAATGCTGATGTAGACAGCTCGTCTGTTAATGTTGTCCCAACGGAAGGGGCGGTAGTTCTGGCGAAATTTAATACCCATATTGGCGCCCATGCGTTAATTCGTTTGCAGCATCAGGGTTCAGCCATTCCTTTCGGTGCGACGGTAAGCCTGATTCAGGATGATAGCGTGACAGGTATTGTGGGTGATGGTGGCGATGTCTATTTGACCGGTGTTCCAATGGAAGGTGATTTACTGGTGCAGTGGGGTAAAGAGGCGAATACCCAATGTAAGGCAAAGTTCGCGTTACCAGAGAATCAATCTAATTCCAGCGTGATTAATGTCAGTGCCGTTTGTTATTAAAAATAAAACACCGCCACTGGCAAGCAAGATAAAGGTAAACAAATGAAAATTAAAAATAAACAGCGAAATTATATCCATGCGGGAAGAGGTTTATTTTGTCTGACCGCCATTGCTATTTATTTTTTAGCTGCACCCGCTTATGCGGCAAGCGCTGCAACCTGTACGGCTAATGAGGCGATGATACCAATGTTTTCTTTGAGCGGAACTGTCACTTTCCCTCCGGATATCGCCATAGGGGCTCCAGCTAGCTTCGGTTCATATACGACCAGTCAGGTGACTGGTCTGGTGACGTGTAAATATTCAGGTGATACCTCTGCTAACAGAGAACTTGATTATATGATCGGTTCGGATAACAGCATTGCTGGCACATACCAGGACAGGACCACGTTTGATACAAATCTTAAAGGCCTTGGTATACAACTCGGCGGTTCTTTTGGTTTAAATTCTACCTATTCTGCGGATACCCAGAACATACCTGGCACTTGGATTTCTGGGGGTGATACGAAGAGCGGAGGTATCGCCAAGATATCAAGTTCAAATGAAACGGTAACCATTGATACAACTGTGCAGATGTATTTCGTTAAGACAGCCGGAGACGTTGCGAGTGGCACTGCCTCAGGTCAAGTAGGTTATGTGAGAATTATGCCTGACCGCGTACCTGCTAATTTAATAACAGTACCTATTGTTCTTGCGGGAGTAACGGTTGCTGCCTCCGGCTGTGATGTGAGTAGCACTAAAGAGATCAATATTGTACTTGATGATGTACAGAAGAGTGATTTACCTGATGTGAATAGCACATGGGGCCAAAGCAGTCCGCAAAATATCCAGCTTGCCTGTAGTAAAGGCACCTCGGTAGGCATTACGTTTTCAGGCACCCAGTCTTCTGATTCAGCGGATGCAAGCGTATTGCAAAATAATGGTTCAGCCCAGGGTATTGGCGTTCAGCTGTTAAAATCTGATGGTACGCCCTATGTGCTAGGCACCCGAGTTGCAGTCAGTAGCTCCTCCGGCGAGACCGTTAACATTCCAGTATCGGCACGTTATATCCGAACGGGGGATATGGTCGCAGGGTCTGTCACATCAAGTGCGACTTATACCTTAGATTATGAGTAACATTAAGCGAAACTATGATGAAAAAAATCGGGTTTACTCTATTTGGTGTGTTGTCTATTTTAACTTTAGCCAGGGCTTATGCTGGCACGGGATATGAAACGGGAACGGTGAATGTTACCGGGAATCTCTTGCCATCTACGTGTAGTATATCGGGTGTAACGGATTTAACGTTCGCTCTAGGTAACGTTTCAGCGTCAGACCTGCCTGGAGTCAACTCTACCTTTGGTCGTACAGAGCAAAGTATTAATTTAACATGTACTACTGAGACGGGCGTGTATATGACCGTCAACGGAGATAGTATAGCCGATTCACCGACGGTTATAGAAAACAAAGGCACGGGGAAAGGTGTTGGGCTTCAATTGCTTGATGTATCTAACAGTGATAATCCCATTTCGCTAGGGCAGCGTTGGATGGTTATTCAAGCCTCTGAGGGAAGTGCAGTTATTCCTCTTGCCGCACAATATATTCGCACTGGGTCAATAAGCAGCGGTACGGTGACAGCGTCAGTCACTTACACTTTAGATTACCAATAGTATAAATATTACATAACATAGATATTTATATATATTATTATCTTCCCAGAATAAAAAACCACCTCATCGCAGGTGGTTTTTTATTCTTCAATACGCACCCGGTAACTTAGATACTGAAGTCAATTTACCTGAATTGATTGTGATATATTCTCCTTTTTTAAGATCCATAAGGATTTTCATAATTCGGCTTCTGGAAAGCCCCGTTCTTTTTTGTATAAAAGAAGGTAGATTAATGTTAGTTCTATATTCTTCAGGATAAGACCATACCTCGAGTATTATGTTTTTAATTTTAAGGTAAGAATTGTTTTTTAAATTCTCAGATTCTCTATCTATCATGAGCATAAGACGATGTGCCAGAATTCTGGCCACATCGTGCCAAAGGTTTTGTGCATCTATTGCGGCAACAAAATCCTGAAGTTGTACAAAAAATAAAGTGATATCCGTTTCGGCACATAAATTAACCTCTTGAGATAATGTGTTTGGAATCTCATAAAATGAGGAATAACCATGAACAAGGCCCAGGATCGATGGCGGATAAACGGTAGAGGAATAAAGTCCGCTACTAGCATATGTCAGCGTAGCAATACCCTCAGCGAACAATATAACCCCTTTACTCCCTTTTTCTTCATTTAGCTTGTAATTTTTATTTTTTGGAATTATTATTTTTTGGCTGTATGGCAAAAGAGCCACGAATAATGAGTCAATTGATTTCATAGGTTTAGTTTTCATAACAAAACTATACTTATGATCAAATTCATTATTATCGCTTATATGAGTTGCCACTTTTAAAAATTCTCCTTGCCGTTGACACAAAGATAATAGTACACCAGTGATTGAGCAATAACATTGATTAAATCAAGGTTATGATGCAACTTTAGTACATTGTTTAATATTTTCCATTTTATTTTGCTTATGCATTAACATAATCTGAAATAAGGTTATGTATACAAAATACTGCTGATGTTAATTGTTTGTTGTAATTTGAAAATGCTATTCAACGCCTGGGGCGGTACTCGCGGTGAGCCACGCTGGCCGGTACATCTCAACAGTCTTACGGGCAACAACTCCCTGGAACGAATGACCGCACTATTTGCGGCTGCAGATAACACGCCCTGCGTAACCTGCTGGCGTGCGCATTGCACGTAATCAGGGCTCAGTTGTACTCTATCTGTGCTTAACAGCATGTATGCATCCCGCTGCTTGTATAGAAAAACCAGCCTACGGGCTGTTTTTTTGCTTTCTGGGGTTCCCTCCCCCTCTGCAACCTATTAATCCTTCACCACAATCAGCGGCTCGATATCGCTCTCTTTTTTCACCACCAGCGAATCGTCGCCGCGCAGGCAGGTCCCGCCGTAGTTTCCGCCCACGGTAAAAGTGCAGACCTGAATGTACTTGCCGTCGACGTTCGGCAGACACCACAGCTGCTGGTAGATGTTTTTACGGTCAACAAACTTGCCGCTGGATTTATCCAGCAGCTCGTCCTGGGCGCTGATGAGATCGATATTGCTGCCGCAGCGGCCGGCAATCGGCTTAACGGCGTATCCGGTCTGCTTCAGCAGGTCGTTAACCTCAAAATCGGTATCGAGCAGGTAGCGGTGGTTCGGGAACAGCTGCCACAGTACCGGAAGAATCGCTTTGTTACCGGGAATAACGGTCCACAGCGGTTCGAAGACCAGCACCTCCGGGCGCAGCAGAACATCAATCAGGCGCACCTCGCCCTCAGGATGTCCGGTGCGGATCG
This sequence comes from Enterobacter sp. ECC_219_Taxon_10, assembly GCF_058354905.1. NCBI lineage: Bacteria > Pseudomonadati > Pseudomonadota > Gammaproteobacteria > Enterobacterales > Enterobacteriaceae > Enterobacter > Enterobacter sp. ECC_219_Taxon_10. Next base: position 4,096,950 of record NZ_CM178005.1, read on the forward strand.
GCACGGCGGCGTATTCGGTTTCGCTCACCTCGCGGATCTGCTCTATCGCCGTTTCCCACGCCCAGGTTTTCCACACGCAGTTGACGTGGCGGCCCTCGTCGTCAATCAGCTGCCCGGCGGCATCCCAGCTCAGCGCACCCAGCCCGTGCAGGATTTTAGTCTCGAACCCGGCCTGTATCAGCGAACGCTGAATAAAGAGCGCGTGATAGTCCTCTTCCACATCGTTGTCCTGCATGATGTGGACGAACGGCCGCGCGTGGCTGTGCTTCCATGCGCCGGTAAGCTCTTCCAGCAGCCCTTCTGCCGGGTTATGCCCGTTGCCGCGATAGCCGTTTTTCACCCACTCTTCAAGAATGAGCCCGCCTTCAGTGTGACAGGACGCGGAGTCGGCGTTGTATTCGTAAACCTTAATGCCGCGCTCATCCATACAGAAATCCATACGACCGGTGATCATATGGTGGCGACGCCACTGCCAGGAGAGGCGCAGGCGCGGCCAGAGGATTTTCGGGATGTCGAACAGCGCCAGCAGGCTGTCGTCTTTCAGCACTTTGTCGGTGGCGTGCAGGTACATCAGATGCAGTTCGTTGGTGGCCTTGATCAGCTCCTGCTCGGCGCTTTCGGTGATGGTGAAATACTGGCAGGGATCTTTGTTGATTACATGACCGTTCGCGCGGATATACGCCTGCTGAAGCGCATCGTCCTCGTTGAGCCATTTCCCGTCGAACTGACGTTTGTTTTTCAGCCGCGCGCCGCGGATTTTCAGCAGTTCGCCGTCAGGTTCAGGCTGGGGAATGCTGTGCTCCGTGTCATCCGTCTGGATCATCCAGCCGAGAATTTCGGTATCGCTGAAGGTGTCATGGAGGGTGTAGCAGCCGTTTTCCACGGTCATGCGCAGCTCCCGCGTCCACTGCTGCCCGAGCGGCAGTGGGGAGTGAATCACGTTCTGCTCCGCAATACGCACCTTATCGTCCAGAAGCTGGGTAATCACCGCCACGTGGCCGGTCTCGTGAAACTCTCCGCCCTTTTGCCAGATCAGCAGCGCGCCCGCGCGCGGCGCGCGTTTTGAGCCATTGGCAAAAGCCTGAAGGGGCAGAATGTTATCGTTCACCACCTGGCGTAAAAAGCGCAGGGAAAAGATCTCCCACGCCATGCCGACGTCGGTAAACACGAAGCCATAGTTGAGAAACAGGAAACGGCGGGCAAACTCAACACACTGCCACTTGTGGCCCATGTATTCGTTGCCGATATAGCTGCGAAAATCCGCGTCTTCGGGGTATTTGCGCGGATCCAGACTGCCGTAATTTGAAGAGTAAATCGCCACGCCACCGGGCGCATAGCCTAACAATGTCCCAAATGGCGCATCACTGCTTAACGTTCCTTTACGCATGTATCCAACCTAAAACAGGCAGGCGGCAATTTTTTAAGGGTTGTCGTCGTCTGCACGTTGTAATTAACCTGACAGAGGAGGATTTATCATACACCTACACTGACCGTTGCGCTCACATCGTTAAACGGTCGCTTCATCTCCTGCTAAACTCCCTCAACACATCACTCAAAAGGCAGGCCAACATGTCAGACAACACGTATCAGCCACCCAAAGTGTGGGAATGGAAAAAGAACGGCGGCGGCGCATTCGCCAACATTAACCGCCCAATTTCCGGTGCAACGCATGAGAAAGATCTGCCCGTGGGCTCCCACCCGCTGCAGCTTTACTCTCTCGGGACACCGAACGGCCAGAAGGTGACGATCATGCTCGAAGAGCTGCTTGCGCTGGGCGTGACGGGCGCGGAGTATGACGCGTGGTTGATCCGCATCGGTGAGGGCGATCAGTTCTCCAGCGGGTTTGTAGAGGTGAACCCGAACTCGAAAATTCCGGCGCTGCGTGACCACTCCACGAACCCGCCAACACGCGTCTTTGAATCCGGCAATATTCTGCTTTATCTGGCAGAGAAATTTGGTCACTTCCTGCCGAAAGACCCGGCGGGACGCACCGAAACCCTGAACTGGCTCTTCTGGCTGCAGGGTGCGGCGCCGTTCCTCGGCGGCGGCTTTGGCCACTTCTACAACTATGCGCCGGTAAAAATCGAGTACGCAATTGACCGCTTCACCATGGAAGCCAAGCGCCTGTTCGACGTGCTGGATAAACAGCTGGCGCGCGGTCGCTACGTCGCGGGTGAGGAGTACACCATCGCGGATATGGCGATCTGGCCGTGGTTCGGCTGCGTGGCGCTGGGCAGTGTCTATAACGCCGCCGAGTTCCTGGACGCCGAAAAGTATACCAACGTCCAGCGCTGGGCGAAGGACGTGGCGAACCGCCATGCGGTTAAGCGCGGTCGCATCGTTAACCGCACCAGCGGCGAGCTGAACGAGCAGCTCCACGAACGCCACGCGGCGAGCGACTTCGAAACCAATACGGAAGACAAGCGTCAGGCGTAACGTTCCGCCGGGCGGAGCCCCGCCCGGCAACCGGGATCCTTACCCAGGGCATGATTCGCCTAAAGGTTGAGTCGGTATTGCTGGCACTATCTGGACGTTTTTCTCCCCTCAGCGCGAGAAACGACGTATCAACCGACAGCAGTCACAAAGGATCTGTTATGAAACTTATTAAAACAACGCTGGTTATCAGCGCCCTCATGTTTTCCACCTCTGGAATGGCCATCGACAAAACCGCTGCCGGCGCGGTAGCAGGCGCTGCCATTGGCGCAGCCACGGGCAAAGATCTGAAATCGACCGTGGGCGGTGCCGTGGTGGGCGCAGGTACGGGGGCGATGTTCAAAAAAGGCGAAAAAGGCAAAGACGCACGTAAGGGCGGTGCCGTGGGTGCCGTCGTTGGCGCGGGTGCGGCTGCGGTGACGGGCAATAGCGTGCTGAAAGGTGCGGCCGTTGGTGCGGGCACGGGCGCGCTGATTGGTGAAGCGACGCACTGATAGGGTGTTCTACCTTGTGAACCAATATGAATAATAAACCCAGCGATCGCGCTGGGTTTTTTGTGTTGTCTGAATCAGATACGCGCACGTTCGAACAACCGACGCACGGCTGGCGTTAACCCAGTCATATGAATGCAGGCGTGCACCATGCCCGGCAGCCGTTCGCAGCGTACTGGTACCCCCGCCTCGTCAAGCCGCCGCGCATACGCTTCAGCCTCATCGCGCAGGGGATCGTATTCACAGCTCAGGATGGTTGCCGGCGGTAACCCCCTCAGCGAGGCCATATGCAGCGGTTCGGCACAGGGATGACGACGGTCTCCCAGATAATGTTCCCAGCAAAACGCCATCGCATCACGCGTTAAAAAATAACCTTCAGCAAATTCACAATAGCTTTCGGTCGACATCTCGCGACTTAACGCCGGGTAGAGCAGCAACTGATGCTCTATATGAGGTCCGCCGCGATCCCGGGCCAGCAGCGTTGCCGCGGCAGCAAGATTACCGCCTGCACTGTCACCGCCCACCGCCAGACGGGTCGCATCTATCCCCAGAGCTGCGGCCTGTTCACTGGCCCAGCACAGTGCCTGATAAACATCTTCTAACGGTCTTGGAAAGGGGAACTCCGGCGCCAGACGGTAATCCACGGAGAGTATTTTCCGGCCAGTAGCATTAGCCAGTGCCTGACAGGGCCGATCGTACAGCGACAGCGACCCCAGACACCATCCGCCGCCGTGAGCAAACAGCATTGCAGGCTGCGCGATATCTGCGTTTGAGGCAGCAGGCGTATAGGCGCGAAGGCCGATAGCGTAGCCATCATCAGCGATAACAATGTAATGTTGAATGGCGTCACCGGTTTCCTCCTCGCCCTGTAGCCGCAACAAACCCACGTCGGTGGCGACACGCAGGTCGGCTAACGACGCTGGCTGTGGCGCGCCCGATGATGCAGCCAGAAAGTCAGCAATGTGTTTATCAAGCGGCACGATCGGTGTCCTCTGAGAGAAAGGGTACAATCAGCCCAATAAACGCCTCATAGCACTCTTCGGTAATAAAATGCCCGCAGTCAGCCACCGTCTCGCCCCGTAGATCCAGGGCATTACCCTGCAGGGTTGTCAGCGGCGCATCGCGCGTCGCATGTTCCGCTCCCACCGTCAGTACCGGCATGGTTAAAGGCGTTTGCGCGCGGAGCTGGTTTTGCCTGATGGTTTCCGGGATCGCACGATAATAGTCAAAGCCTGCACGCAGTCCTCCCGGTGTCGAATAGGCGTCGATATACACCTGAGCAGCCACCCGCTCCCGGCGATGTGCCCAGCGGTCGAAAATAAAGCTGAGATAGTGTGATTCACGCCCGCAGGTCAGGGTTTCGGGTAAATCCGCCAGCTGATTAAACATGAAATGCCAAAGAAAAATGTTCTCTTCCGGTGCGACGAAAATCGGCGGCGGAGGAGCCAGGCCTGGGATAACCGCTTCGGTCAGCACAAGACGCTCCACCGCATCAGGAAAATCGCTTGCCATGGCGTAACCAACCCACATGCCAATATCGTGGCCCACTATGCGGTACTGTGAATGCCCCAGTTGCGCCATCAGTGTATGCAGGATGGCGCCAACGCGTCCGGTGTCATAGCCGTCGCGCGGTTTATCGGAATCCCCGATGCCGGGTGGATCAACCGCTATCGCCTGAAACCCCGCCTGCGCCAGCGCCTGCATGACGTAGCGCCACGTATACCAGGTTTGAGGCCAACCGGGTATCAGCAGGACCGGATGACCTTTGCCCGCTACGACGCAGTGAATACGTTGTCCATCCACTTTCGTATAGACATGTTCTGCCCTGAGATCCTGATTCAGGATCCCATCATATTGCTGTTCCATAAGAATTCCCTGTGATGTGACGGTTTAGCGAATGCCGAGTAATGCGTTGATTTGCTGAGCATTGACCGGAGCACCGGCGAAGTCATCGAAGACTTTATCGGTGATGTGTATAATGTGGTCGCGGATGAACGCTGCCCCTTCTCTGGCACCGTCCTGCGGGTTTTTCAGACAGCATTCCCACTCCAGGGTTGCCCAGCCAGCATAATCGTATTGGGTCAGCTTCGAGAAAATAGCCCTGAAATCAACCTGACCGTCGCCCAGTGAGCGAAAACGCCCTGCGCGTTCGAGCCATGACTGATACCCACCATAAATCCCCTGACGACCGGTTGGATTAAATTCAGCATCTTTGACGTGAAACATGCTGATAACGTCCTTATATATATCAATAAATTCCAGATAGTTAAGCTGCTGAAGCACCATGTGGCTCGGGTCAAAAAGTATCCGGCAGCGTGGATGCGCCTTCACCCGCTGATAAAACATTTCAAACGTCACGCCATCGTGCAGATCTTCACTCGGATGAATTTCATAGCACAGGTTAATGCCATGTTCGTCGCAGGCGTTGAGCACCGGCATCCAGCGTCTGGCCAGCTCGTCAAAAGCGGTTTCAATTAACCCTTCCGGGCGCTGCGGGAACGGGAACAGATAAGGCCATGCCAGCGAGCCTGAGAATGTCCCCAGATCGCTGAGACCAAGCCGGGCGGAAGCCTTCACCGCCATCAGCAGCTGTTGCCGTGCCCACTCGCCGCGTGCTTGCGGGTTGCCGTGTATTTCCGGCGGCGCGAAGCTGTCGCACAGGCTGTCATACGCCGGATGGACCGCCATTAGCTGGCCAAAGATATGGCTGGTCAGCTCACTCACGACCAGGCCATGTTCCGCCAGCATGCCGGTAAGATCGTCACAATAGGTCTGGCTTTCCGCCGCCGTCGAAACGTCGAACAGCCGACGGTCCCAGGCCGGGATTTGTAATGCCTTAAAACCGGTTTCCGCGGCCCACCGGGCTATTGTCGGTAAACTGTTAAACGGGGCAACCTCGTCACTGAACTGTGCGAGATGAAGAGAGGGTCCTTTGAGGGTTTTCATCGTAAACTCCTATTGTTTGTCGATTGACAAACAATAGGAGTAAAATCAGTTAACCGCAAGCAAAACTTATAAATTCATTGGTAATCCCAACGAATTAAGCGATCCTGTTTGCAGTGAACAGAAGACAAACCGGAGCAACAAAATGGCAGGAAGACCGCGCCAGTTCGATCGCGACCAGGCGCTTATCAAAGCGCGTAACCTGTTCTGGCGACAAGGGTACGAAGGGACCTCAATGTCAGATTTGGTGGCTGAGCTGGGCATCGCTTCGGCGCGCATTTACAAGGCGTTCGGTTCAAAAGAACAGCTCTTTCGGGAAGCGATTGCTCATTATGAAAACGAAGAAGGCAGCTTCGCGGATCGCGCATTAACCACCGAGGGTGATGTACGGCAGGCAATCAAAACGCTGCTGAGTGATGCCATTACGCTTTATAGCCAACCTGGCAAGCCGCATGGGTGCATGGTGGTTGCTACAGCCGCTAGCGTCAGTGCGGAAAATGACGGCATTAAATCCTGGCTGGCTGAGCATCGCCTGCAGCGCACGCAGCAGATCATTGACCGGCTGCGGCTGGCGGTGCAAAACGGTGAATTGCCCGAAACGACCGATCCTGACAGTCTGGGAGACTTTTTTGCCGTCTTTTTACATGGCTTATCCGTTCAGGCTCGTGACGGCGTGCCGTCATCACGATTGCTGGCGTCCGCTGAGCAGGCGATGAGCATCCTGCCGCCCAAAGAGTGAGATCCAACAGACGAAAAAGCAGAAAGGCCGCACGGAGCGGCCTTAGCAGAAGGCTCACGCCGTCAGGCGGAACTTTTGCACCGAGCGCTGAAGCTCTTCGGTCTGGCGCTCAAGCGCCGCCGCTGCCGCAGAAACCTCTTCAACCAGCGAGGCGTTCTGCTGAGTGACGCCGTCCATCTGGGTAATGGCAATCCCGACCTGCGAAATGCCCTTGCTTTGCTCCTCAGAAGCCGATGCGATTTGCTTCATAATGGTCGTCACTTCCGTCACGTCGCGCAAAATCGCATCCATAGTGGTGCCCGTGTCGCCCACCAGCTGCGCTCCCTGCTCGACGCGGGTAACGGAATCAGCGATCAGCCCCTCAATTTCTTTTGCCGCGTTGGCGCTGCGGCTTGCCAGGTTACGGACTTCACCCGCCACCACGGCGAAACCACGCCCCTGCTCGCCCGCGCGTGCGGCTTCTACGGCCGCATTGAGCGCCAGAATATTGGTCTGGAAGGCGATGCTGTTGATCACGTTGGTGATTTCAGCAATTTTCTTCGAGCTTTCCGAAATACCGCTCATGGTGGTGACTACCTCTTCCACCAGCGAGCCGCCGCGGCTGGCGGTGGTTGAGGCCACATCGGCAAGCTGGCTGGCCTGACGCGCGCTTTCCGCGTTCAGTTTCACGGTAGCGGTGAGCTGTTCCATGCTGGCAGCCGTCTCTTCCAGCGCGGCAGCCTGCTCTTCGGTGCGGGAAGAGAGGTCGTTGTTGCCGCTGGAAATTTCCGTCGCGCCGCGCCAGATATTTTCACTGCCGGAGCGGATGGTGCTGACGGCTTCACGCAGGCTGTCCTGCATAGCGCTCAATAGCGGCACCAGCTGTCCCACACAGTTGCGGCCGAAAGGCTCAATGGGCTGGCTGAGATCGCCCTGGGCAATCTGGCGGAACTGCTGGCGAATACGCTCCAGCGGTTTGACCAGCATCGCCACCAGGTAGCGGTCGGTAAAAAGCAGGATCAGCAGGCCGATAATGGTGGCGACAATAATGACCGTGCGGGTCATGCTGGTCAGGCCGTCGACCACCACGCGGGTGCTGTCGAGCGTCTTCGCCGCGGCATTGTTGAACTCCTCGGCGGCCGCACCGAACGCACGGCTCAGCGGCGGAGTGACGTTGTTGGCCTGCTGGCGGTAGCCGTCCAGGGTCGCCTGCTTCGCCTGCTCCATTTGCGGCGTCACGCCCTGCTCAAGCAGCGCCTGCCAGGCGCCGATCACCCGGGATGAGATCTGCTCATCCATCGGGCCTGGTGAGATCGCCTTCATCTCGACCAGTTTTTTACCCATGTTGTCCAGCGCCTGTTGGGCAGAGGACAAATCCGGCGTGCCGCCAGCGGCTTTGACCTCCATGGCGCGGCTCAGACGGGTGACAAAGCGGAAATACTGATCGTTGCCCTGGCTGAGCACCATCATCTGTTTGACCAGTTGGCGATCGACTTCATTACCATCTGATACCCGTGAAAGGGACCAGGTGCTGTACAGCCCGACGCCCGCCCACATTAAACAAAAGATTCCGAGGATCGTCAGCATGACGAAACGGATCGTGAAATTACGAAGCATATTCATAAGTCTTCCTTGCCGTGAGGGTGAATTCGCCCAGAGGCGAGTGCTACTCTCGTTATCGGCAGGGTGCAGGGAAATTATAACGTTTTGTGATTATTTTTAGTTAGCATGGCTTCACAGGTAACGCAGTCATGGTTAAGCATTACCTTTCCACATCACAGGGTTTGGGCATGTCGTCGCTTCTCTGCTTAATTTATGATTTGATAAACACAGAATAAAAACGCTGTTTCGAAAATCCATTAAATAAGAAAGGAGACATCATGTCCTGGTACCCTGACGCTACCCGCTACGAGAATATGCAGTACCGCTATTGCGGCAAGAGCGGCCTGCGCCTGCCTGCGCTGTCGCTGGGTCTGTGGCATAGCTTCGGCCACATCCAGCCTCTTGATTCCCAGCGCGCGCTGCTGCATAAAGCCTTCGACCTCGGTATTACCCATTTCGATCTTGCCAACAACTACGGCCCGCCAGCGGGTAGCGCGGAAGAGAACTTTGGCCGCCTGCTGCGTGAGGACTTTGCCGCGTACCGCGACGAGCTGATTATCTCCACCAAAGCCGGCTACGACATGTGGCCGGGGCCGTATGGTTCGGGGGGATCACGTAAATATCTGCTCGCCAGTCTCGACCAGAGCCTGAAACGCATGGGCGTTGAGTATGTGGATATTTTCTACTCCCACCGCGTGGATGAAAATACGCCGATGGAAGAGACAGCCTCCGCGCTGGCTCACGCGGTTCAGAGTGGAAAAGCGCTATACGTGGGCATTTCCTCCTACTCTACCGAGCGCACACAAAAAATGGCCGCGCTGCTTCACGAGTGGAAGATCCCGCTGCTGATCCACCAGCCGTCCTATAACCTGCTTAACCGCTGGGTCGATAAGACCGGCTTGCTGGATGCGCTGGAAGCAAACGGCACGGGGTGTATCGCCTTTACCCCGCTGGCGCAGGGTCTGCTGACCGGAAAATACCTGAACGGTATTCCTGAAGGTTCTCGCATGCAGCGCGAAGGGAACAAAGTGCGCGGCCTGACGCAGAAAATGCTGACTGAAGCTAACCTGAAAAGTCTTCGTCTGCTTAATGAGATGGCGCAGGCGCGCGGGCAGACGATGGCGCAGATGGCGCTAAGCTGGTTGTTGAAAGATGAACGCGTGACGTCAGTGCTGATAGGCGCGAGCCGTCCGGAACAGCTGGAGGAGAACGTTCAGGCGCTGGAAAATCTGCGCTTTACTGATGACGAACTCAAGCGGATTGACCAGCACGTTGCGGATGGAGAGTTGAATCTGTGGCAGGCGTCATCGGATAAATAGTGCGGTCTGACGCCCTCACCCTGCCCTCTCCCCAGAGGGGAGAGGGTATTCAAGTTCCCTCTCCCCTCTGGGGAGAGGGTTAGGGTGAGGGGTAAGGTGTCTCTACTTCTTACTGATCTTATCCAGATACCCCATCACAAACGCCGACAGCACAAACGTCAGATGGATAATCACATACCACATCAGCTTATTATCCGGCACGTTTTTCGCGTCCATAAACACGCGTAACAGGTGGATAGAGGAGATCGCCACTATAGATGCCGCAACTTTATTCTTCAGCGATGATGCGTCCATTTTTCCGAGCCAGCTGAGCTTTTCTTTATGCTCGGCGATATCAAGCTGAGAGACGAAGTTCTCATAACCGGAGAACATCACCATCACCAGTAAGCCGCCCACCAGCGTCATATCCACCAGCGACAGCAGAACCAGAATCAAATCTGCTTCCGCCACGGAGAAAATGTTAGGCAAGACGTGGAAAATCTCCTGGAAGAACTTGATCGTCAGGGCGACCAGCGCCAGGGAAAGACCGAAATAGACGGGTGCGAGCAGCCAGCGAGAGGCATACATTGCGTTTTCAAAGAAGCGTTCCATAAAATCCTGTCTGCAAACGAAACCAGCGCTCAGTATATCTCAACGGCGCTGACTGTTTGCAAGAACTAACCCGCACGTCACTCAGACGTTGTCCGGGTTGACCTCCGGACGCGCATACTCCGGCCAGACCAGCGCCACAAGCTCGGGGTAGGCTTCCAGACTGAACTCGCGAAAACACTGCCGCAAATTTAATACGTCCAGATCGGAACAGGAAACCTTCTCACCGTTAAGACAGCGCTTTTTGATATTGTCATAATATTTATAAACCGCCGAATTGAGGTCGCTACAGCGACGCTGAGCCTCAAACAGACCGGGGGTATCATTAATTTCCGACATTTTCATACGTTTAATTGTCGCGTGTAAGAAGTCGATATATTCATGATTCACCCGCCAGTACCAGACAGGCGTAACGGAGTTCATCAGAACAGAGAAATGGTCTTCTCCTTCCTCTTTCGTCATCAGCTCAGGCTGTGGCGGTTCACTGGTGTCTTTCGACACTTTCGTTTTATTGAACTCCTGCATCAATAAAAGCACACCAGCGGTCAGTAATAGTAATGTGATGACCGTAAAAAAAATGCTGTTCATGGGTTGGCTCCATTTTTTTTGATTTTAAAATTGCCTCATGATATTGTCAACGAATCTCACGCCTTTACCAACCCCACCCTGTTGAAAATAAAGGAAATTAAAATGCTGCCCGACTATCTCGTCCCGGCTAAGTACCACATTGCGCCTGTGGAACAGAAACCGATGGAAGAAGAAAAAAAGGCCAGTTTAACTCAGGGGAAAAGAAAGCTCTCTGATTTCGAGCCAGATATATTAATTGGCGTTTCCCGCACTGGCAAATCCCGTAATATGTTGCTGGAAGAGCACGATCGCCATATAAAAGACCGCTTATTTCGTGCTATAAAAATTGAAGCCTTCGTCCACCTGCTGAATGACCTGCAGGCCGAAGGTGAAATAGATGCCCAGAAACTAAGTCAAATAATGGCTGAAAAAACAAAAGAAATAAATGAGGCCGGCAATGAAATTTGGCTTAATCTAATTACGCGAGAAAAAAACAACCCTATTTTTTATACCCTGGGGGAAGATTAACGTGAAAGAAGTTAAAGACAATGACGTTTATTTGACTTTAGATGATAAAAAAAGTGATGAATTTATCTTAAAGCAAAATATCGAGGCGCTGAGAAATGCAAAAAATGCCGAGATGACGCGTATTACACAAGACATGGTATCGATCCCGGCAACGCTGGTGCGTCTGAAATGGCAGAATCGCCGCGAGATTTATCCGTTACAGGTCAAAGAAGAAATTTACGGTGCCGTGATGAACGCCATCATCGAACAGCAACCAGAATTGAAAGAGAAACTGCTGGGACGTCTTGAGGCCAACTATCAGTATCTGCTTGCCAGAGAAGTCGCCACCCTGCGCCTGACGCGCAAACTGTCAGCCGGTGAATACCGTACGTCAAACGTCACCTGCGTTGCCCTCGATGAGGATGCGCTTGCAACCTCCTCTACCGCACCGACGGACGACAAAAACGCATAAACCGACAGGCATAAAAAAAGCCGGCTTTCGCCAGCTTCTGTATCACTTCGAGGCCGCTTTCTCTTCCCCGACCAGCCCAATCTTCAGATAACCCGCCTGATGCAGCGTGTCCATTACCTTCATCATGGTTTCGTAGTCGACGGTTTTGTCCGCCCGGAAGAAGACGGTGGTGTCTTTCTTGCCGCCGGTAAGCCGATCCAGCGCCGGAATAACGGAAGCATCCGTTACCGGGTCGTTACCCAGGAACATGGATTTATCCGCTTTCACCGACAGATAGATAGGCTTTTCCGGACGCGGCTGCGGCTGGCTGGAGGAGGCAGGCAGATTCACCTTCACGTCGACCGTCGCCAGCGGCGCAGCCACCATGAAGATAATCAGCAGCACCAGCATGACGTCGATAAACGGCGTCACGTTGATTTCGTGCATTTCGCCGTTATCGTCCAGATTTTCGTTGAGACGCATCGCCATACTATTAACCTACGCGCAGTTTAGACGCCGCATGGACCGGCTTCACGGAGCTGGCATTCAGGTCGAGATCGCGGCTTTGCAGCAGCAGAACCTGGGCGGCAACGTCTCCGAGAGTCGCTTTGTAGCTGCCAATCATACGCGCGAAGATGTTGTAGATAACCACCGCAGGGATAGCGGCAACCAGACCGATTGCCGTCGCCAGCAGCGCTTCCGCGATACCCGGCGCAACCACCGCGAGGTTGGTGGTTTGGGTCTGCGCAATACCGATAAAGCTGTTCATGATGCCCCAGACCGTACCGAACAGACCAATGAACGGCGAAATCGCGCCGATGGTCGCCAGATAACCATTGCCGCGTCCCATGTGTCGACCAACGGCCGCAACACGACGCTCCAGACGGAAACCGGTACGCTCTTTAATGCCTTCGTTATCTTCACTGCCGGCGGAGAGTTCCAGCTCGTTCTGAGCTTCATTCACTAACAGGGTGGTCAGGCTTTTCGCGTGGAAGGATGAGGTCATCTCAGAAGCCTGATCCAGAGAGCGGGCTTCAGCCAGCTGCTGCTGTTCCCGCTTGAGGCGACGCTTCTGCGAAAGCAGCTCGGCGCTTTTGCTGAAGAAGATAGCCCAGGTGACAACGGACGCCAGAATCAGGCCGATCATCACAATCTTAACCACGATGTCAGCATGATGATACATGCCCCAAACGGAGAGATCCGTCTGCATCAAATTATTACCCACTCTGTATCTCCAGGACGCAAATCACAAAATCTGAACGTAATAATATCAAAAAGTCGTCGAATTGATAGTCGTTCTCATTAGTATTTACATGGTGCCTTAATTTTCGCTCACTTTCCTTGCGCTTACGCAGTAAAAATTTCTTATGCGCTTTTTTGCCAATATTTTCTGCTTATTCGATAAGCATGCGGGTGCAGTTTTTTACAATCGTGGTAGTCTGGACGTCCAGACGTATAAAAACAGGGTTTGCAAATATGACGAAGAAGCATCTTGATACCACGCTGGTACAGGCTGGACGCAGCAAAAAATATACTCAGGGTTCGGTTAACAGCGTGATTCAACGCGCCTCTTCCCTGGTGTTTGACACCGTTGAGGAGAAAAAAATCGCCACGCGCAACCGCGCGAAAGGCGGGTTGTTCTATGGTCGTCGCGGCACCCTAACCCACTTTTCTCTGCAGGAGGCGATGTGCGAGCTGGAAGGCGGCGTGGGCTGCGCGCTGTTCCCGTGCGGGGCGGCGGCGGTTGCTAACACCATTCTGGCGTTTGTGGAACAGGGCGACCATATCCTGATGACCAACACGGCCTATGAACCCAGCCAGGATTTCTGCACCAAAATCCTCAGCAAGCTCGGCGTAACGACCGGCTGGTTTGACCCGCTGATTGGTGAAGGCATTGCTGAACTTATCCAGCCAAACACGCGCATTGTGTTCCTGGAATCTCCCGGTTCTATCACCATGGAAGTGCACGACGTGCCGGCTATCGTTAAGGCCGTACGCAGCAAAGCGCCAGAGGCGATTATCATGATCGACAACACCTGGGCGGCGGGCGTGCTGTTTAAGGCGCTGGAATTCGACATTGATATCTCGATTCAGGCGGCAACGAAATACCTGATTGGCCACTCTGACGGGATGATTGGCACCGCGGTATCCAACGCGCGCTGCTGGGACCAGCTGCGTGAAAATGCCTACCTGATGGGCCAGATGGTGGATGCAGACACGGCATACATGACCAGCCGTGGTATCCGCACGCTGGGGGTTCGCCTGCGTCAGCATCATGAAAGTAGTCTGAAAATCGCTGAGTGGCTGGCGCAGCATCCGCAGGTTGAGCGCGTGAACCATCCGGCACTGCCGGGCAGTAAGGGCCATGAGTTCTGGCAGCGTGACTTTACGGGCAGCAGCGGGCTGTTCTCGTTTGTGCTTAAAAAACGGCTCAATAATGACGAGCTGGCGAGCTATCTGGATAATTTTACCCTCTTCAGCATGGCCTACTCCTGGGGCGGTTTTGAATCCCTGATCCTGCCGAATCAGCCGGAGCAGATCGCGGCCCTGCGCCCCGGCGGTGAAGTGGACTTCAGCGGCACCCTCATTAGATTGCATATCGGTTTAGAAAACGTGGACGATTTAATTGCGGATTTATCTGCAGGGTTTGAACGTATCGTGTAGAGTGCGGGCTGAAAATGTACTCTCCGGACGCTTTTGTGAACACTGCAAGCAGAAAAGTCTGCATGAGTTGCGCCTGCGATCAATCCCGGCAGGTAAAATTGGGAGTACAATAGCGTTATCTCTGCTGTTCCACAGGAAAGTCCATGGCTGTTATTCAAGATATTATCGCGGCGCTCTGGCAACATGATTTTGCCGCCCTGGCGGATCCTCACGTCATAGGCGTCGTCTATTTTGTGATGTTCGCAACGCTGTTTCTGGAAAATGGATTACTGCCAGCCTCGTTTTTACCCGGTGACAGTTTGCTTTTACTTGCCGGGGCCTTGATTGGCAAAGGCGTCATGGACTTTACGCCCACGATGGTTATCCTCACCTCCGCCGCGAGCCTGGGCTGCTGGCTGAGCTATCTGCAGGGCCGCTGGCTTGGAAACACGCGCGTGGTAAAAAGCTGGCTGGCGCAGTTGCCCCATAAATACCATCAGCGTGCGACCTGTATGTTTGACCGACACGGCCTGCTGGCACTGCTGGCCGGGCGTTTTCTGGCGTTTGTTCGCACTCTTCTGCCCACCATGGCGGGTATTTCCGGGCTGTCTAACCGCCGGTTTCAGTTCTTCAACTGGCTGAGCGGCCTGCTGTGGGTCGGTGTCGTAACCACGTTCGGCTATGCGCTGAACATGATCCCGTTTGTGAAACATCACGAAGATCAGGTAATGACCTTCCTGATGATCCTGCCGATTTTCCTGCTGGTGGCAGGGCTGGTAGGGACGATTGCGGTGGTGATCAAGAAAAAGTATTGCAGTGCCTGATCCCCTCACCCTGACCCTCTCCCCATTGGGGAGAGGGAAAAAAGCCTAAGCTCCCTGCATGGTTCGGATGCGTGATGCATCTTCTCCCGGCGTGACGCCGAAATAGCGCTTAAACTCCCGACTGAACTGCGACGCGCTTTCGTAACCCACCCGCATGGCCGCCGCGCTGGCCTTCATGCCGTCGTGGATCATCAGCATGCGCGCCTTATGCAGCCGGTAGGTTTTGAGGTACTGCAGCGGCGAAGTGCTGGTCACCGACTTAAAGTTATGGTGAAACGCCGAGACGCTCATGTTCGCTTCCGCGGCCAGCTGGTCAACGCTGAGGTTTTCCGTGTACTGACTCTCAATACGCTTGAGCACGCGGCTGATCAGGCTGAAGTGGGTCTGTCGGCTCACCAGGGCGAGTAACGCCCCGCCGCCCGGGCCCAGCAGCACGTGGTAAAGAATTTCGCGAACGATCTGCTTGCCGAGAATACGCGCGTCCAGCGGCCTCTCCATGACATCCAGCAGGCGCTCAATGGCGCAGAGGATCTCTTCCGACAGCGTCGCCGAGTTAATCCCGCTGGAGGCCATCGACGGCTGGAAGAGCTCGTCTTCGCCAATCTCCATCAGCAGCTCCTGCAGCTGAAGAATATCAACGTTGACGCGAATACCCGCCAGCGGGACCTCCTCTGTCGCGAAGGTTTCACATTCGAAGGGTAAAGGTACCGTCAGGAGCAGATATTCATTGGTGTCGTAGCGGAACACGCGCTCGTTGATATAGCCAATTTTATGGCCAGAGAAGAGAAAAACGATGCCCGGCTGGTACATCACCGGCGTGCGCGTCCCGGGTTGCGTGCCGTAAAGCAGGCGAATGTCCGGCAGCAGGTCGCTGACGTTATTTTCTTTATCTATCAGTCTTTTAATCTGCGCCGTGAGCTGGTGGCAGATCGCTTCGCGGTTCATTTTACGTTACTCCGGGTACGGTTTCCGACCCTTACAGTCTGCGCATTTTTCCGAAGTTTCTCCAGCGCTCTGTAGAAATGGGCAAGACATCGGCAGGAATGTGCATTGAGGGCCTGGTCCCGGACGGCCACAATGAGCAGCATCAGGTAGCCATCAGCGCCACCACGGTTTTTCACCCACTAAAGGGAACGAGCAATGAACAACTTTAATCTTCATACCCCAACCCGCATTCTGTTTGGTAAAGACGCTATCGCCGATCTGCGCGCGCAGATCCCTGCTGACGCCCGCGTGCTGATCACCTACGGCGGCGGCAGCGTGAAAAAAACCGGCGTGCTGGATCGGGTTTACAGCGCCCTGAGCGGCCTGGACGTGCGTGAGTTCGGCGGCATCGAGCCAAACCCGTCTTACGAAACGCTGATGAACGCGGTGAAAATCGCCCGCGAAGAAAATATCACCTTCCTGCTGGCGGTCGGCGGCGGCTCCGTGCTGGACGGCACTAAGTTCATCGCGGCGGCAGCGCACTATGCTGACGGCGTTGATCCGTGGCACATCCTGGAAACCCGCGGCAGCGACATCAAAAGCGCGATCCCGATGGGCTCCGTGCTAACCCTCCCGGCCACCGGCTCTGAATCCAACAAGGGCGCGGTGATCTCCCGCAAAACCACCGGCGACAAGCAGGCCTTTATGAACGAACACGTTCAGCCTGTCTTCGCTATTCTGGATCCGGTGTACACCTACACCCTGCCTGCGCGTCAGGTAGCGAACGGTGTGGTCGATGCCTTTGTTCACACCGTGGAGCAGTACGTGACCTACCCGGTGAATGCCAAAATTCAGGATCGCTTCGCGGAAGGCATTCTGCTGACGCTGATTGAAGAGGGCCCGAAAGCGCTGAAAGAGCCGGAGAACTATGACGTTCGCGCCAACGTCATGTGGGCCGCAACGCAGGCGCTTAACGGCCTGATCGGCGCTGGCGTGCCGCAGGACTGGGCGACCCACATGCTCGGCCATGAGCTGACGGCGATGCACGGTCTGGATCACGCTCAGACGCTGGCCGTTGTGCTGCCCGCGCTGTGGAACGAAAAACGCGACACCAAGCGCGCCAAACTGCTGCAGTACGCCGAGCGCGTGTGGAACATCACCGAGGGTTCTGACGATGCGCGTATTGATGCTGCCATTGAAGCGACCCGCAGCTTCTTTGAAAGCCTGGGCGTGCCAACGCGTCTGTCCGGCTACGGCCTGGACGGCAGCTCTATCCCTACCCTGCTGGCAAAACTCGAAGAGCACGGCATGACCCAGCTCGGCGAGCACGGGGACATTACGCTGGATGTGAGCCGTCGTATCTACGAAGCGGCACGCTAAGCGTTTTTGTCCTCCCGACTTTCGTTTTTTGACATTTCGTCCAGACTTAATGCACACCCCATCGTCGGAGTCCCCCTCCGACGATGCGCACCTGAAGGAGGAAAAATGGCAAACCAAACCGTAATCAAGCTGCAGGACGGCAACGTGATGCCCCAGCTGGGGCTAGGTGTATGGAAAGCCGGTAACGACGAGGTCGTCTCCGCCATTCATAAAGCACTGGAAGTCGGCTATCGGTCGATTGATACCGCCGCCGCGTACAAAAACGAGGACGGCGTGGGTACCGCGCTGGCCAGCGCCGGCGTACCCCGCGATGAGCTATTCATCACCACGAAACTGTGGAACGACGATCAAAAGCGCCCCCGTGAAGCGTTGCAGGAGAGCCTGGAGAAACTCCAGCTCGATTTCGTCGATCTGTACCTGATGCACTGGCCAGTTCCGGCCATCGACCATTACGTTGACGCCTGGAAAGGGATGATTGAACTGCAGAAAGAGGGGCTGGTGAAAAGCATCGGCGTCTGTAACTTCCAGGTACATCACCTGCAGCGTCTGATTGATGAAACGGGCGTCGCACCGGTGATTAACCAGATCGAGCTGCACCCGCTACTGCAGCAGCGTCAGCTTCATGCCTGGAACGCCACTCATAAGATCCAAACCGAATCCTGGAGCCCGCTGGCGCAGGGTGGTGAAGGCGTGTTCGATCAGAAAATTATCCGCGACCTGGCGGATAAATACGGTAAAACCCCGGCGCAAATCGTCATTCGCTGGCATCTGGACAACGGCCTGGTGGTCATTCCGAAATCGGTCACGCCGTCGCGTATCGCCGAGAACTTTGACGTCTGGGATTTCCGGCTGGACAAAGACGAGCTGGGTGAAATTGCGAAGCTGGATAAGGGCAAGCGTTTAGGGCCGGATCCGGATCAGTTTGGCGGGTAATCCCCTCACCCTGCCCTCTCCCCAAAGGGGAGAGGGTGTTCAAGTTCCCTCTCCCCTTTGGGGAGAGGGTTAGGGTGAGGGGTGAGGACATCATCGTTATCCAATCTTACGCTTTACGCTCTTCTTCGTCCCCGCACCACCGTTCGAACGCTGATGCACAATCGGCGTGTGCTTTGTCAGCGCCGGGCGCGTATTGCGGTTCTGGCGACGCGCTTCGCGTATCTCATCCAGCGTCGGGGCCGGAACCAGGCAGTCGCGGCGCGAGCCAATCAGATGTTTTTTACCCATCTCTTCCAGCGCCTGGCGGATCAGCGGCCAGTTTTTCGGATCGTGATAGCGCAGCAGCGCCTTGTGCAGACGGCGCTGTTTATCCCCTTTCGGTACCACCACCTCTTCACTCTTGTAGCCAATCTTACTCAGCGGGTTCTTGCCGGTGTAATACATGGTCGTCGAGTTGGCGAGCGGTGACGGATAGAAGTTCTGCACCTGATCCAGACGGAAGCGACGCTGCTTCAGCCACAGCGCCAGGTTGACCATGTCTTCATCGCGCGTGCCCGGGTGCGCGGAGATGAAGTACGGGATCAGATACTGCTCTTTGCCCGCCTGTTTCGAGTAGGTGTCGAACAGCTGCTTAAAGCGATCGTAGCTGCCCATGCCCGGCTTCATCATCTTCGACAGCGGGCCTTCTTCGGTGTGCTCCGGCGCAATCTTCAGATAGCCGCCAACGTGGTGCGTCGCCAGCTCTTTGATGTAGCGCGGATCTTCCACGGCGATGTCGTAACGTACTCCGGAGGCGATGAGGATCTTCTTGATGCCCTTCAGGTCACGCGCGCGGCGGTAGAGGTTGATCGTCGGCTCGTGGTTGGTGTCCATGTGCTCGCAAATGCTCGGGTAGACGCACGAGAGACGACGACAGGTTTGCTCCGCGCGCGGCGATTTGCAGCGCAGCATATACATGTTCGCGGTTGGGCCGCCGAGATCGGAGATCACCCCGGTAAAGCCCGGCACCGAGTCGCGAATGGCTTCGATCTCATTGATGATCGAATCTTCAGAGCGGCTCTGGATAATGCGCCCCTCGTGCTCGGTAATTGAGCAAAAGGAACAGCCGCCGAAGCAGCCGCGCATGATGTTGATCGAGAAGCGGATCATCTCATACGCCGGGATACGGGCGTTGCCGTACGCCGGGTGCGGCACGCGCTTGTAAGGCAGCGCAAAGACGCTGTCCATCTCTTCGGTGGAGAGCGGGATCGCTGGCGGGTTGATCCAGATAAAGCGCTCGCCGTGCTTCTGCATCAACGCGCGGGCGCAGCCCGGGTTGGTTTCGTGGTGCAGAATACGGGACGCGTGCGCGTAGAGCACCTTGTCGGCTTTTACCTTCTCGTAGGACGGCAGCAGCACGTAGGTCTTTTCCCACGGCTTCGGACGCGGTGGCTGCACAACGATAGCCTTCGCTTCCGCTTTCTTCGGCTCAACCGGCTTGTTATCCGCACACGGCAGATCTTCACCATAAGGGTGCGGGATCGGATCGATTTTGCCCGGCATATCGATGATACGGGAATCTACCCCGCTCCAGCCCGGCAGCGCCTCTTTCACCATGATCGCGGTGTTGCGCACGTCACGGATGCTGCTCACCGGCTCGCCCTGCGACAGACGGTGCGCAACTTCCACCAGCGGACGCTCGCCGTTACCGTAAATCAGCATGTCGGCCTTGGAGTCCACCAGCACCGAGCGGCGAACGGTATCCGACCAGTAGTCATAGTGCGCGGTGCGGCGCAGGCTCGCCTCGATGCCGCCCAGAATCACCGGCACGTCTTTCCAGGCTTCTTTGCAGCGCTGGGTATAGACCAGGGTCGCGCGATCCGGGCGTTTACCCGCCACGTTATCCGGCGTGTAGGCGTCGTCATGGCGCAGCTTGCGGTCGGCGGTATAGCGGTTGATCATCGAGTCCATGTTGCCGGCGGTGACACCGAAGAACAGGTTGGGTTTACCCAGACGCATAAAGTCGTCTTTGCTGTTCCAGTCGGGCTGGGAGATGATCCCCACGCGGAAGCCCTGCGCTTCGAGCATACGGCCACAGATGGCCATGCCGAAGCTCGGATGGTCAACGTAGGCATCGCCCGTGACCAGAATGATGTCGCAGCTGTCCCAGCCCAGCTGGTCCATCTCTTCCCGGGACATCGGCAGGAACGGCGCCGGTCCAAAGCAGGCTGCCCAGTACTGGGGCCAGGAGAAGAGGTCACGATCCGGCTGGATCAGGGAGATTGCGCTCATAATGCTTCCGAAGAAAAAATAGACAAAAGGAGCGGGATTATACGCTGTTCATCCGTCAGATTTGAAGAAAAGGATGCAGGAAGCAGGCAGATATTCGTGGAAGTCGTTAAAATACAGCGCCCTGTTAATTTTGCATCATAATTACCCCTGACTCTCCCGGTCTTCAGCCGCCGGGAGGAATTCTGGCGTGGAGTTGCTTTGTGAAGTTCAACGATTCGTTACATGTGTCTCAGCTGCGGGTTGTGCTCCACCTCTGCGGTTTTTTGGTTCTGCTGTACAGCCTGTCGATGCTGCCGCCGATGGTCATCGCCCTGCTCAATAAAGAGCGGACCTACTTTGCGTTCCTGACCACCTTTTTGACCTTTTTCAGCCTCGGAGGGTTAACCTGGCGGGCAACCCGCCACGCCGGCATACAGCTGCGCACCCGCGACGGTTTCGTGATCATCGTGCTGTTCTGGCTGCTGTTTTCATTGATAAGCGCCATGCCGCTATGGATGGATGATGGCCTGCACCTCTCCTTTGCGGACGCGCTCTTCGAAGGGGTTTCCGGGATCACCACCACCGGGGCGACGGTGATCGGGGACGTCAGCGCCCTGCCGAAGTCGTACCTTTATTATCGCGCTCAGCTCAATTTCATTGGCGGATTAGGCGTCATCGTGCTGGCCGTCGCGGTTCTGCCGCTGCTGGGCATTGGTGGCATGAAGCTCTATCAGTCAGAGATGCCGGGTCCGTTCAAGGAGGAGCGCCTGACGCCCCGCCTTGCCGATACCGCGCGTACCCTGTGGGTGACCTACTTCGCGCTGGGCGTGGCCTGCACCCTGGCCTACTGGCTGGCGGGGATGCCCTTTTTTGACGCCCTCTGTCACGGGCTTTCGACGGTGTCGCTGGGCGGGTTCTCCACCCGCAGCGAGAGCATCGGTTTTTATGACAGCCACGCGATTGA
Source organism: Enterobacter sp. ECC_219_Taxon_10 (assembly GCF_058354905.1). Taxonomy (NCBI): domain Bacteria; kingdom Pseudomonadati; phylum Pseudomonadota; class Gammaproteobacteria; order Enterobacterales; family Enterobacteriaceae; genus Enterobacter; species Enterobacter sp. ECC_219_Taxon_10. The sequence continues at coordinate 4,118,487 of NZ_CM178005.1, forward strand.
GCTGGTCGCCGGGGCGTTTTCGCTGCTCTCCGCGTTTAACTTCACCCTCTGGTACGTCGCCATTGTCCGACGCACCCTGAAGCCGATTCGCCGCAGCCCGGAGGTGAGATTCTTTCTGAGCGCCGCCGCGGTGATTATCGTCATCACCGCCTGGCAGGTCTGGCACGCGGGAATGTACAACCCTGTCGATAGCCTGGTGCACGCCTTCTTCCTGGCCAGTTCGATGATGACCGATAACGGCCTTTCGACAGCTGACTATGCCCAATGGCCCGCCCACACCATCTTCCTGCTGTTGAGCGCCAGCTTTTTTGGCGGCTGCGTAGGCTCAACCTGCGGCGGGATCAAAGCCCTGCGTTTTCTCATTATGTTCAAGCAGAGTATTCAGGAGATGAACCAGCTGGCCCATCCGCGCGCGCTGCTGAGCATAAAGGTGGGCAAAAGCGTGGTGAATGAACGCGTCCTGCGCTCGGTATGGAGCTTCTTTTTTCTCTACGTGATGATCACGGGCTTTTTTGTCTGGGCGCTTAATTTGATGGGCTACGACCTGTTTACGTCATTCGCCACGGTTGCCGCCTGTATCAACAACATGGGGCTGGGATTTGGCGAGACGGCGTCAACGTTCGGCACGTTAACAGAGGGAGCGAAACTGCTGATGTGCGCGGCGATGATCTTAGGGCGTCTGGAAATTTACCCGGTACTGATTCTGTTCTCGCGCTTTTTCTGGCGGGCTTAAAACATTCCCGGCGAACCGGGAATGTCAGGGGGTTAAGGCGCGGGGTTAATCAGCATCTGCCCCACGGAGCCCCTGTCCATCATCTCCAGCGTCTGGCTGTGGAACAGGAACGGGAAGTGCGGCCAGGAAGGCTGGCCGTAGTAGACGAGCAGTTCAACCTGGCCGTCCACCCAGACGGTATCTTTCCATCCACGGTCTTCCGGGAACGGCATCGCACCGTTAACGTTGCGGATCAGGAAGCTTACCCCTTCAATATGGAACGACTGCGGCATATCTGAACGCACCGTCCAGCGCTCCCAGGTGCCCTGCTGGGCGGTGATATCAATACGGTTCACATCCCATAGCGCGCCGTTAATGCCTGGATCGTCGCCCAGGCTGATATCACGGCTGCGCACCGGCGAACCGCTCACGATCTCCTGCGGCAGCAGACGCATCGGCAGGCTGTCGGTGACCAACGGCAGCAGGCCGGTTGGGCGCAGGGTTAACACCAGCGTGGAGACCAGAATGCTCGACGGCTCAAAGAACCCGCGAATACGATCAACAATGCTCGCGGCTTCACCACAGGTGACGGAGACTTCATCCCCGTTGGTCATATCCACCAGAATTTCACGACGCTCTCCCGGCGCCAGCGCCAGCTGTTTTACGGAGACAGGCGCGGGTAAAAAGCCCTGGTCGCCGGAGATGACATGCAGCGGGCGGCCATCGCTCATCTGCAGCTGATAACGGCGCGAGTTAGAGGCGTTGAGCAGACGCAGGCGCACCCAGCCACGGGACACTTCCACGTACGGGCTCTGCGCGCCGTTAACCAGCAGCGTATCGCCGACGAAGCCACCGCTGCCCGGCTCGCTGTACTCCGGCGTACCGAAGTTATCCAGACGTTTGTCCTGAATGATGACCGGGAAATCATCCACGCCGTAGTGGTTCGGGATCGGCAGCGATTTGCTCATCTCATCTTCCACCAGCCACATGCCGGCCAGGCCGTTATAGACCTGCTGCGCCGTACGGTTAGGGGTATTGGCGTGATACCACAGGGTTGCCGCGCTCTGGCGGATCGGCAGGACGGGCGCCCAGTCGGCGTTGGGGGACATCATTCGCGCCGCGCCGCCAATCAGCGGGCCAGGAACCTGTAAGCCGCTGATGGTCATGGCGACGTTTTCAGCCGTACGGTTGCTGTAAATGAGCTTAACGTCATCGCCGTTCCACACGCGGACGGTCGGCCCGAGGTAGCGCCCGTTAATGCCCCACACCGGCGCGCGCGTGCCCTGGGTGAACGACCAGTGGCTGCGCTGAAGCGTGAGGAAAAGCGGCTGCCCGCGACGGGATTCAATCAACGGCGGAATGGGTAGCGGCTGTTGCTGCCCGGCGGCGCTGGCTGTCAGCGGCATCGCACCCGCACAAAGGGCAATCCCCGAAGCCTGAATAAACTGACGCCGACTGAGTGACATATAAGCTCCATCTGAAACGACTAACAACGCGGGAATTCGTTTTCCCTTTAACGCCGGATTAAACCTTACCGGCGGCTTCTCTTTCTGCGACTTCTTTGTCCAGCAGCGCAATATGCTGAGCCATCAGCTCGCGGCAGTGGGCTGCCAGCTCGCGCACCTGGTCTTTACCATACTTACTGGTATCGACGGGTGGCAGCATTTCGACAATCACCAGACCATTATTCAGGCGGTTAAGATTAATCTTATTAGAAGTATTGGAAACGCACACGGGAATAATTGGAACACCTGCCGCAATTGCGGCATGAAACGCGCCGGTTTTAAACGGCAGCAGACCGCGACCGCGGCTGCGCGTTCCTTCCGGGAACATCCAGATGGATATTTTGCGCTTTTTAAAATGGTTCACCACTTCCGCAATGGTGCCGTGCGCTTTTGCGCGGTTATTACGGTCGATCAGCAGGTTACCGGTCAGCCAGTACAGCTGGCCAAAAAACGGGATCCACAGCAGGCTTTTTTTCCCCACCGTTACGGTCGGCGGCAGAACAATATTGGAGGCCGTCACCATATCGTAGTTGTTCTGATGGTTAGCGATATAGATGGCGTTACCGAAATTCTCCGCCCCTTCAGGCAGGCGTTTTTCAACCTTCAGGCCAAACAGCGGCGCAAGGCGGCCGAACATATGGCCAAAGGTGGCAACATGCTTCGGATTACGCGGGCTGAACAGGCAGTAAATAGAGCCGAAAATACAGACCAGAATGCAGTAGATAACGGTAAGAATAAGACGAACAATATATAGCATAGCGACCTCTGAAGCCCTGACAGCTGACAATTATACTTCACCTGTGGCCAGGTAAGGACTTTATTACGAGCGCGTATTGTTAATCGCAACGCACGAATTAACAACGATTTTACGGGAAATTTTATTGAAATACCCCCTCCGGACAGAGGGGGTGTCACGGCATTACTCTTCGCTGTCGCCCGCGCTGCTGCGCGCAGGGGAATCAATCTCCACGCGGTCGATACGCTGCAGGCCGCGCATCAGCGAACCGCGGCGGCCACGCTCGCCCACCACTTTCTGCAGCTCTTCCGGACGAAGCTTGATTTTACGCTTGCCGACGTGAATGGTCAGCGTGCTTTGCGGCGGCAGAAGGAAGAGATGCGCCAGGCCATCTTCACCTTTCGCGGCTTCCGCAGACGGTATGTTGATGATCTTGTTGCCCTTACCTTTCGACAGCTCCGGCAGGTCGCTGACCGGGAACATCAGCATGCGTCCGGCAGAGGTGATCGCCAGCAGCATGTCGCTCTCGTTCTCGATCACCAGCGGCGGCATCACGTGAGCGTTGTCCGGCAGGCTGATCAGCGCTTTACCGGCGCGGTTACGCGACACCAGGTCGTTAAAGGTACAAATAAAGCCATAGCCCGCATCGGACGCCAGCAGCAACTTCTGGTCATCGGCCTCCATCAGCATGTGGTCAACCGTTGCGCCCGGCGGCAGCGTCAGCTTGCCGGTCAGCGGTTCGCCCTGGCCGCGCGCGGAAGGCAGCGTGATCGGGTCGATGGCGTAGCTGCGGCCCGTGGAGTCGATAAACGCCACCGGCTGGTTGCTCTTACCTTTCACCGCCGCTTTAAAGCTGTCGCCCGCTTTGTAGCTCAGACCCGGCGCGTCGATATCGTGGCCTTTGGCGCTGCGCACCCAGCCGCTCTGCGACAGCACAATGGTCACCGGCTCGGACGGCTGCATGTCGTGCTCGTTCATCGCCTTCGCTTCTTCGCGCTCGTGCAGCGGAGAACGACGGTCATCGCCGAAGGCATCGGCATCCGCCTGCAGCTCTTTCTTCAGCAGGTTATTCATTTTGCGTTCTGACGCGAGGATCGCCTGCAGCTGATCGCGCTCTTTTTCCAGCTCGTTCTGCTCGCCGCGGATCTTCATCTCTTCCAGCTTAGCGAGATGGCGCAGCTTCAGTTCGAGGATCGCTTCGGCCTGGGTTTCGCTGATGCCGAAGCGCGACATCAGGGCCGGCTTCGGCTCGTCCTCGGTACGGATGATCTCGATCACCTCGTCGATATTGAGGAACGCCACCAGCAAACCTTCGAGGATGTGCAGGCGCTTAAGCACCTTCTCCAGACGATGGTTCAGACGACGGCGCACCGTATCGCGGCGGAACGTCAGCCATTCGGAGAGGATCTCAAGCAGGTTTTTCACCGCCGGGCGTCCGTCAAGGCCGATCATGTTCAGGTTGATGCGGTAGCTTTTTTCCAGATCGGTAGTGGCGAACAGGTGGTTCATCACCTGCTCCATGTCCACGCGGTTGGAGCGCGGCACGATCACCAGACGGGTAGGGTTCTCGTGGTCGGACTCGTCGCGCAGGTCATCCACCATCGGCAGCTTTTTATTGCGCATCTGGGAAGCGATCTGCTCCAGCACTTTCGCGCCGGAAACCTGGTGCGGCAGCGCGGTGATCACCACGGCGCCGTCCTCTTTGTTCCACACCGCGCGCATGCGCACGGAGCCGCGACCGTTCTGGTAGATTTTGCGGATTTCCGCGCGCGAGGTGATGATCTCGGCTTCGGTCGGGTAGTCCGGCCCCTGGACGATATCCAGCAGATCGTCCAGCGAGGTTTTTGGCTGCTCAATCAGGGTGATGGCGGCTTTCGCCACTTCACGCAGGTTGTGCGGCGGAATGTCCGTCGCCATGCCGACCGCGATACCGGTGGTGCCGTTCAGCAGGATGTTCGGCAGACGCGCAGGCAGCATTTTCGGCTCCTGCATCGTACCGTCGAAGTTTGGCACCCAGTCAACGGTTCCCTGACCCAGCTCGCCCAGCAGCACTTCGGCATATTTGGACAGGCGGGATTCGGTATAACGCATTGCCGCGAAGGATTTTGGATCGTCCGGCGCACCCCAGTTCCCCTGCCCGTCCACCAGCGGGTAGCGGTAAGAGAACGGCTGCGCCATCAGCACCATCGCTTCATAACAGGCGCTGTCGCCGTGCGGATGGTATTTACCCAGTACGTCACCGACGGTACGGGCGGATTTCTTGAACTTGGCGGTGGCGTTCAGCCCCAGCTCGGACATCGCGTAGACGATGCGGCGCTGAACGGGCTTCAGGCCATCCCCGATAAACGGTAACGCCCTGTCCATGATGACGTACATGGAGTAGTTCAGGTAGGCGTTTTCCGTGAATTCATGTAGCGCGAGGCGCTCTGCCATATCGCTCATTACGTGTGATTCCTCAACTCAGAAACCGAAGGGTTTCAGGCAATATTGCCGCAGATACTACCTCATCTGATGAATTGAGTCACAAAGAAAAAGGGCCGCATAAGCGGCCCTTTTCGGGTTATTTGTTCAGCTTGATGACCTGCTTCACGTCGATTTCAAATTCGTTCCAGTCTTTGTCGACTTTACCCTGCAGTTCGACTTTATCCTGCGGGGTCACGGTCACGCCGTTCCAGCGCTTGTGATCAATCTCAACCACTACCGTGCCGGACTCATCGCGGAAGGTGTAGCGGTCATCGGACAGGCGCTCGGTAATGTTCCCGCGCAGCTTGACCCAGGCGTCGTCCTTCAGATCTTTGACTTTAGCCGCGGTGGTGAGGTTGGCGTTGTTATCGACAAAACCGCCCTGCTGGGTTTGCGTCTGGGTCTGTGTAGCGGATGGGCCAGTGAAACCGCCCTGAGCAGCAAAGACCGGCGCGGTGGTCATCATCATGATGGCAGCAATTGCAGCGAATTTTTTCATCGTAATCTCTCCCTTTAATGTCGTTTCACAATCCATTAAACAGGGTAAACCTTAACAACTTCTTAAGGGGAAAATTTATTTATTTTTACTGTACAGCAGGCGCTTGCAGAGGGTTTACTGACGGCATCAAGGAGGGAACATGCGCATTTTACTGGTAGAAGACGACAGGTTAATTGGTGATGGCATCAAAGCGGGCTTAAGCAAACTGGGCTTTAGCGTGGACTGGTTTACCGACGGGAAAACCGGACAGGCCGCGCTCGCCTCTGCGCCCTATGATGCCGTCGTGCTTGATCTGACCCTGCCGGAACTGGACGGTCTGGACATCCTGCGCGCCTGGCGCGAAAGCGGGCGCAGCGAGCCGGTGCTGATCCTGACGGCGCGGGATGCGCTGAACCAGCGCGTCGAGGGGCTGCGCCTCGGGGCAGACGATTATCTCTGTAAGCCGTTCGCGCTGATCGAGGTGGCTGCCCGCCTGGAAGCGCTGGTGCGCCGCAGCCACGGCCAGACGCGCAGCGAGTTGCGCCACGGCAAGGTGACGCTCGACCCGGCAAGCCTCATCGCCACGCTGGAGGGCGAAACGGTGACGCTTAAACCGAAAGAGTTCGCCCTGCTGGAGCTGTTAATGCGTAACGCGGGCCGGGTGCTGCCGCGCAAGCTCATCGAGGAAAAGCTTTATACCTGGGACGATGACGTCTCCAGCAACGCCGTGGAAGTCCATGTTCATCATTTACGCCGCAAGCTCGGGAGCGAGTTTATCCGCACCGTGCACGGCATCGGCTATACCCTGGGTGACGCATGAAGCTGAGCCTGAAGCTGCGCCTGACGCTTCTCTTTTTAGCGCTGTCTCTGACGGCCTGGTTTGCCGCCAGCCTGGTGGCGTGGCAGCAGACTACCCACAAGCTCGATAAGCTGTTCGATACGCAGCAGATGCTGTTTGCCAAACGGCTGCTGACGATGGATCTTGACGAGATCCGCGCGCCGGAGCGCATGCGCGAGGTGCCGAAAAAGGCCAAACACGGGCATCTGGACGATGACGCGCTGGCCTTCGCTATTTACGCTTCAGATGGCACGATGATCCTTAACGACGGCGAAAACGGGCGCGATATTCCGTATCACTATCGTCGCGACGGCTTTGATGACGGACGGCTTCAGGATGACAACGACGAATGGCGCTTTTTATGGCTGACGTCGCCAGACGGAAAATACCGCGTGGTGGTCGGCCAGGAGTGGGAGTACCGGCAGGATATGGCGCTGGACGTGGTCAGCTCGCAGCTGACGCCGTGGCTGGTGGCGCTGCCGGTGATGCTGCTGTTGCTTATTGTCCTGCTGAGCCGGGAACTAAAGCCCCTGAAAAAGCTGGCCCAGACCCTGCGTTCCCGCTCGCCGGACGCCACCGACGCCCTGCCCACTCAGGACGTGCCTGCGGAGGTGCGCCCCCTGCTCAACTCGCTGAACCATCTTTTTGCGCGTACCCAGGAGATGATGGCCCGCGAGCGCCGCTTCACCTCCGACGCCGCCCACGAGCTGCGCAGCCCACTGGCCGCGCTGAAGGTGCAAACCGACGTGGCGCAGCTTTCACAGGACGATCCGCAGGCGCAGGAAAAAGCGCTGGCGCAGCTGCACGCGGGTATCGACCGCGCCTCCCGGCTGGTGGATCAGCTCCTCACCCTGTCGCGCCTGGACTCGCTGGATAGTCTGGACGGCGTAGAACAGATAGCGATGGCCGACCTGCTGCAGTCTGCGGTGATGGATATCTACCCTTCGGCGCAGCAGGCGGGTATTGATATTCGTCTTAACATCAACGCGCCGGAGGTGACTCGCACGGGTCAACAGCTGCTTCTGAGCCTGCTGGCGCGTAACCTGCTGGACAACGCTACCCGTTACAGCCCGCGCGGCAGCGTGGTAGACGTGACGCTGAACACCCGTAGCTTCACCGTGCGCGACAACGGCCCGGGCATTTCACCCGATGCGCTGGCGCGTCTCGGCGAGCGGTTTTATCGTCCGCCGGGTCAGGACGCAACGGGCAGCGGGCTGGGATTATCCATTGTGAAACGCATTGCCGCGCTGCACGGCATGCGCGTCTCGCTGGGCAATGCGCCTGAAGGCGGCTTTGACGTGAAGGTCAGCTGGTAAGGGATTATTGCACTACGCGCAAAAGACTTTGCACATTTTGCTCATTTTTCCGCTCCGCCCTCGCGCGTAGAATACCGGACATACTCTCAGCATCGAGGACAATAAATGAGCAACATTCTGATTATCAACGGCGCAAAAGAATTTGCGCACTCTAAAGGCCAGCTGAATGACACCCTGACCGAGGTCGCGGACGGCTTCCTGCGCGACGCCGGGCATGATGTTAAGGTCGTACGTGCGGACAGCAACTATGACGTGAAGGCCGAAGTGCAGAACTTCCTGTGGGCCGACGTGGTGATCTGGCAGATGCCGGGCTGGTGGATGGGCGCACCGTGGACCGTGAAAAAGTACATGGACGACGTATTCACCGAAGGTCACGGTTCACTGTATGCCAGCGACGGCCGCACCCGCTCAGACGCATCTAAAAAATACGGCTCCGGCGGCCTGATTCAGGGTAAAAAATATATGCTCTCCCTCACCTGGAACGCTCCTCTGGAAGCCTTCACCGAAAAAGATCAGTTCTTCGAGGGCGTGGGCGTCGACGGCGCGTACCTGCCGTTCCACAAGGCGAATCAGTTCCTGGGCATGGATCCGCTGCCGACCTTTATCGTTAACGACGTGATAAAAATGCCGGACGTCCCGAGCTATATCGCAGAATATCGCAAGCATCTCGCGAAAATTTTTGCTTAACTGGTAGCCTGGAATTAAAGGAGTAGTAACCATGCTTACAGTAATCGCAGAAATCCGTACTCGTCCAGGTCAACATCACCGCCAGGCGGTGCTGGATCAGTTCGCGAAAATCATCCCAACCGTACTGAAAGAAGAAGGCTGCCACGGCTACGCGCCGATGGTGGACGCCGCTACCGACGCGAGCTTCCAGTCCACCGCGCCAGACTCCATTATCATGGTTGAGCAGTGGGAAACCGTCGCGCACCTTGAAGCGCACCTGCAGACCGCGCACATGAAAGCCTGGAGCGATGCGGTGAAGGGTGACGTGCTGGAGACCCACATCCGTATTCTGGAGCAAGGGGTTTAAAACCTGCCTTCCCTCTCCTTCCGGGGAGGGAAATCTCTCTGACCTGCTATGCTTATTCTGACTTCATGATTAACAGGAGGATGGAATGGGTCTTTTTAACTTCGTAAAAGAAGCAGGCGAAAAGCTATGGGATAACCTGACCGACCATAAAGGTCAGAGCGACAAAATCACCGAGCACCTCAAGAAACTCAACATTCCCGGTTCAGACAAAGTTCAGGTTAACGTTACCGACGGCAAAGCCAGCGTGACGGGCGACGGGCTGACCCAGGAGCAGAAGGAAAAAATCCAGGTTGCCGTCGGGAACATCGCGGGCGTCAGCGAGGTGGAGAACAACATCACCACGACCGATGCCAAAGATGAAGCCACCTACTACACGGTGAAATCCGGCGATACCCTGAGCGCTATCTCCAAAACCGTGTACGGCGATGCTAACCAGTACAATAAGATTTTTGAGGCTAACCGCCCGATGCTCTCCAGCCCGGATAAAATCTATCCTGGCCAGACGCTGCGTATTCCGAAAGCGTGATCCGCGAGCCGGGGAAATCAGCTGCTTTTCTTCCCCGGTTTTAACCCACGATGTAACTCGTTGATGCGCTTCATCGACTTGATGGTGCGCTGCGGCTCGGTGGAGGCCACGGATAAAATAATCATCTCCAGACACAGCAACACCGTGCCGTGGAGCGGGATTTTACCTTTCTCGCCGCCGCGCGGGACGTGGATCACCACGCTGGCCTCTTTGCTGAATCGCGAGTCGATGGCATTGGTCAGCAAAATCGTGGGAATACCCAGCCGTTTTGCTTCGCGCAGCGTGGTTTGCCCTTCCCGGTGCGCGGATTTTTGCGCCATCATGATCAGCACATCTCCGCGCTGGAGCCCGATCAGCTGCTCGGCCAGCCCTATTCCGGTACGGTTAAGCGGCGTGGCGGGTAGCCCCATCCGGCTAAAGAGTCTGGCGGTGTATTCGGCCAAAATCCCGGACGCGCCAATTCCAAATATGGCAACCTGCCTCGCCTGCGCCAGCAGCGAGACCGCCTGCGCCATCGCGAAGCGGTTATGGGGTTCAGACAACACTTCACAGGTATGCTGATGCCCCTCCAGCACGAAATCAATGCTCGCATTGACGTCGCTGGTCAGCGTATTTACCGTGGTGGAGATCTTTTCGCTGGAGGTCACGACCGGGCCAAACCACTGCTCCAGCGTCTGCTTCAGATCGCGCAGCCCGGCAAAACCCAGCGCCTGGATGGCGCGAACGACGGTGGCATCCGACGTTTTCAGCAGCGTCGCGATCTCCATTGCCGTCTGTTCCATCACCGCTTCCCGATTTTCATTGATATAGCGCGCCACCTGCAGCAGCCGAGGCGTGAGCTGGTGCGATCGCGAGCGGAGGCGGTCCCCGAAGAGATCAACTTTACGGCTCATCGTGACGCCTCCGGCAGCGGACGTCCGGCAATGTGCGACTGCACCTGCGCGGCCATCAGCCCTAACGAGGCGAACGAGTTCGAGATAGCTTCTTCACGCGAGATCAGCACGTAATGTCCGGTTCGACAGGCATTCAGGAACTGGCACCAACCCGGCATCACTGCATCCATCGCTGCCAGCTCATCCTGCGGTTTGCCGCCCGTATCCCCGCGCCAGGTGGCGAAAACGAAATCGGCATCCAGCTCCGGCAGCCGCTCGGCGCTGACGTCAATGCGCCCCCCTTCCGGGATGGACTCAATCAGCGGCGGGAAGGTGAACCCGGCATCACGCAGCACGCGCCCCAGCGAATGGTAGCTGTGCATGGCGTTGATTTTCCCCTGATTGGCCTGAATCACCGACACGCTCACCTTGCGGGTATCAATCGTCGCTTTCAGCGCCTTAATTTGCTCCTGATAGCGCCGCTCCAGAATCCTGAGCCGCGCCTGCGTTCCGGTCAGCTGCGCCAGCTTGCGGTAGATCTCCGGCGCGCCGCCGTCGAGATGATCGATGCTCACCGTCGGGGCAATTTTCTCCAGCTGTTCCACCGGGGTGTTGCGCGTCGGCTCGGTAACGATCAGGTCCGGTTTTGCGGCGGCAATGGCTTCGATATCGATATCCGCAGTGCCGATAAACTTGATGTCGGAATTATCGAAGTCGACGCCGGTCAACATGCCGCTGGAACGCAAGAAGTGGCTGCCGTCCGGCCGGGTGCGGCCATGGCTCGCCACCGGCGGTACGCCAAGCTCAATTAACGGAATGGTAATGTCCAGGTCGTGTAACGAGACGATCCGTTTCGGATGCACCGGCACCACCACCTTACGGTTCAGATCGTCAGTAAACGTCTGCGTCGGCTCAGCCGCGCTCGCCGCAAACCCCACCAGCAACAGCATCGAAAACAGTATGCGCATGTTAACCCTCTAAAATCTGTCCCGACGCTGCCAGAGCAGCAGCAGGAAAAACGGTCCGCCAATCAGTGAAATCACAATTCCCGCCGGCAGCTGCAGCGGGAGGAATGCCAGCCGCCCGACGTTATCCGCCAGCAGCACCAGCAGCGCCCCCAGCACGGCGCTACCCGTCAGGAGCGCCGTTTGCCCGCCGCGGAGCAGCAGGCGCGCCATATGCGGCGCAATCAGACCGACAAAACCAATGCTGCCCACGCAGGAGACGCAGGCCGCCGTCAGCACTACCGGGGCGAGAACCCTTAGAAGCGCCAGCCGCTGTGCGCGCACGCCAAGGCCCGCGGCGACGTGGTTGCCGAGCAGCGCCACGTCGGCAGCGCGGGCGGTAAGCAGCAGCAGCGCAAACGCCGGAAGCGTCCAGACAGCGGCAATGCAAACCAGCGTCCAGTTTGCGGCGTGCAGGCTGCCCGCCAGCCACAGCATTGCCGTCTGCACGTCGCGCACGTCCGCCGTGGTCATAAAAACGCCCATTGCGGCGGCAAAGACCCACGACACGCCGATGCCGATCAGGATGAATCGCGGACGTGAGATATCGCGCGCCAGGGCCATCACCAGCAGCGCGGTGAGCAGCCCCCCGGCCATGCCGACCAGCGGCCGCCAGGCCAGGCCCAGCGCCGGGAACTGAAATATCAGCAGCAGTACCGCCGCGCTACAGCCCTCTTTCACCCCGATAAGCCCCGGATCGGCCAGGCCATTTCGGGTAATAGACTGCATTGCCGCCCCCGCCATACCGAGCATCCCACCGCACAGCGCCGCCATAAGCAGGCGCGGCAGGCGGATATCCATCACGATATAGCGCGCCTCCGCCGTCAGGCTTTCTGGATAAAACAGCGCACGCCCGATGGCGGAAGTCTGGATGGGCAGAGAACCATGCGTCAGGCCAAAACCTACCAGCAAGCAGGCTGCCAGCGTCAGCACGGCCAGATACGCCAACGCCTTTGGACGGACCAACGCCGAGAAGGCGCCAACCCGAAGCGCACGCAGTCCGGCACGGTTCATTTGAACATCCTCGAGGCCATGAAGATAAAGACGGGGGCGCCAACCAGCGCGGTCATGATGCCGGTTGCCAGCTCCCAGGGCGAAAACAGCGTGCGGGCAGCGATATCCGCCAGCAGCAGAACCAGCGCCCCGCACAGGGCGGACAGCGGCACCATCACGCGCAGATCGACCGACACCAGACGGCGGACGAGCTGCGGCACCACGAGCCCGATAAAGCCGATCGGTCCGGCAATGGAGACTGCCGCACCGCAGAGCAGCGCGATGGCCAGCAGAGCGAACAGCCGGGTTTTCAGCAGCGATACGCCAAGCCCCTGCGCCATTCTGTCGCCCAGCGCCAGCATGTTGAGCGAGGGCGACAGCCAGAGCGCCAGCGCAAAGCCCACGCCAGCCACCCACAGGGCAGCGGTAATCGTTTCACCGCTGACCCCCGCCAAATCCCCCGCCAGCCAGGTGCGCATGGCGAGCAGCGTCTGTTCATCCAGGATGAGCACCGTGGCGGTAATCGACGAGACAAACGCCGACATCGCCACGCCGCACAGCGTGACTTTCATCGGCGTAAGCCCGGTGCGTCCGGACGAGGAGAACGTGAGCACCAGCAGAAACAGCGCCGCGGCTCCGGCGGCGGCAATCAGCGGGCGCCCAAACGGCAGCGTCATCCCTAGCGCGCTCGTCAGCACCACAGCCAGTGCTGCCCCGGCGTTGAGCCCCAAAATATGCGGTTCGCCGAGCGGGTTGCGGATCGTGGATTGCAGCAGCACGCCCGCCACGCCGAGCGCGGCGCCCGTCACCATCGCGGCGCAGAGGCGCAGCAGTCTGAGTTTGATAATGACGTTATGATCGAAATTACGCGGATCGAAGTGGAAGAGTGCTTCCACCACCGTTTGCGGGGCGATAAGGCGGGCGCCGATCCCCAGATGGGCAATCGCGCCCGTTGCCAGCAGCACGGCGAAAATCAGGAAAGCCAGAGAGGTGCGCATCATGGCTGTTTTGCGACCTGGCGAAACGGCATAAAGAACGGTTTACCGGTCAGCGGATTGATGGACATATGTACGTCGACATCAAACACCGCTTTAATAAGCTCAGGCGTGCAGGCGTCTCCCTCATGCAGTACGCCCTCGACTTTTCCCTGGCGTAAAAAGACCAGCGAATCGCCGTAGTTTACGGCGAAGTTAAGATCGTGCAGTACCACCACCACGGTACGTCCATGCTCGCGCGTCAGCGTATGCAGCAGTTCGAGGATCTCCACCTGATAGCGGAGATCGAGGAACGTGGTGGGTTCATCCAGCAGGATATACGGCGTTTGCTGCGCCAGCGCCATGGCGATCCAGCAGCGCTGACGCTGGCCGCCGGACAGGCTTTCCACGGGCATGTGGGCAAACTCTGCCGTACCGGTCAGGCGCAGGGCCTCTTCCACCGCCTGCTCGTCCTCGTCGCTCCACTGGCGCATAACGTTCTGCCAGGGAAAACGCCCGCGCGAGACCAGCTCAAAGACGGTTAACCCTTCCGGCAGCAGCGGAGACTGCGGCAGGATGCCAAGCTGGCGGGCGACGGCTTTCGTCGGCTGCGCGTGGATCGCCTTGCCGTCGAGAACCGCCGCGCCGCCAAGCGGCTGGAGCAAACGCGCGATGGTACTCAGCAGCGTGGATTTTCCGCAGCCGTTCGCCCCTACCAGAACGGTGATTTTCTGCTGGGGGATCGCAAGGGAAATATCATCAACGATGATTTTTTTCTGATAACCGGCAGAAAGATTCTCCAGAACCAGTCCCGGTTTTGTCGTGTTGTGAGCCACGTGCATGCCAACGTAATAAAAAAGGGAAACAAATATAAATAAAAATCATTCTCTTTTGAGAGTTTGAGGCCGAGCCATGTAGTAGTCAAGAGAAGAAACACCCTGAATAAACCAGGGGTAACGGAGCGTTACTACACTAACAAGCAAAACAACAAATTATTAATTTTCAATGAAATAATGAGTTATAGCTGTGCTTTCCCGTTACGTTTCATAGATGTAGCCGATTTTTATCTTTTTTCATTTACTACTACATTTCCGCATGATTGAATGATTCTCAATTACATGTTCGATGCCGGTTCTGGCTAACGAGCAGACCATAAAGGGCAATGACTCACACGTTCTTCCGTGAATATGCTTCACGGATATTTTGGGATAACAGATGTAATGGCTACGTTCACACCTTCACTCTCTGGGGTAAAAGGGCGCGCGCTCTTTTCACTGCTGTTTATGGCGCCGCTGGTGCAGGCAGCAGACACCACGGCTAAAGACGGCGAAACACTTACCGTCACCGCCGATCCAAACACTACGGCGGAGGCCACCAACGGCTACCAGCCGCTGAACACCTCCACCGCCACGCTGACCAACATGCCGATGCTGGATATCCCGCAGGTGGTGAATACCGTCAGCGATAAGGTGCTGGCGGATCAGCACGCCACCACGCTGGATGAAGCGCTCTATAACGTCAGCAACGTGGTGCAGACCAACACCCTGGGCGGTACGCAGGATGCCTTTGTACGCCGCGGGTTTGGCGCAAACCGCGACGGCTCGATCATGACCAACGGCCTGCGCACCGTCCTGCCGCGCAGCTTTAACGCCGCAACCGAACGCGTGGAGGTGCTCAAAGGCCCGGCCTCGACGCTTTACGGCATTCTCGATCCGGGCGGCCTGATTAACGTCGTCACGAAGCGCCCGGAGAAGACCTTCGGCGGCTCGATTTCTGCCACCTCTTCCAGCTTTGGCGGCGGCACCGGACAGGTCGATGTTACCGGCCCGATTGAGGGCACGCGCCTGGCGTATCGCCTCACGGGCGAGTATCAGGACGAGGACTACTGGCGCAACTTCGGCAACGAACGCAGCACGTTTATCGCCCCGTCGCTGACCTGGTTCGGCGACGATGCCACCGTGACCGTGCTCTATTCGCATCGCGACTATAAGACGCCGTTCGATCGCGGAACGATCTTCGATCTCAACACCAAACAGCCAGTGAATGTCGATCGCAAAACCCGCTTTGACGAGCCGTTTAACGTGACCGACGGGCAGTCCGATCTCGCTCAGCTTAACGCGGAGTATCGCCTCAACAGCCAGTGGACCGCGAAGTTCGACTACAGCTACAGCCAGGATAAATACAGCGACAACCAGGCCCGCGTTATGGCCTACGATTCAAAAACCGGCACCCTGACCCGCCGGGTGGATGCGACCCAGGGCTCGACCCAGCGCATGCACAGCACCCGTGCGGATCTGCAGGGCAACGTGGATATCGCGGGCTTTTATAATGAGATCCTCACCGGCGTGTCGTATGAAAATTACGATCTGCTGCGCACGGACATGATGCGCTGTAAGAACGTCAAAGGTTTCAATATCTATAATCCGGTTTATGGCAAACTCGACGAGTGTACAACCGTCTCCGCCGCTGACAGCGACCAGACGCTCAAGCAGGAGAGCTACTCGGCCTACGCTCAGGATGCCCTGTACCTGACGGATAAATGGATCGCCGTCGCCGGGCTACGCTACCAGTATTACACCCAGTACGCGGGCAAAGGCCGTCCGTTTAACGTCAATACCGACAGCCGCGACGAGCAGTGGACGCCAAAGCTGGGGCTGGTTTACAAACTGACGCCAGCAGTCTCGCTGTTTGCCAACTACTCGCAGACGTTTATGCCGCAGTCGTCCATTGCGAGCTACATTGGCGACCTGCCGCCGGAAACGTCGAATGCGTATGAAGTGGGCGCAAAGTTTGACCTGTTCGAAGGTGTTACCGCCAACATTGCGCTGTTTGATATTCACAAGCGCAACGTGCTGTACACTGAAAGCATTGGGGGCGAAACCATCGCCAAAACCGCGGGCCGCGTGCGCTCTAAGGGCGTAGAGGTGGATCTTGCGGGGTCGCTGACGGAGAACACCAACATTATCGCCAGCTACGGCTATACCGACGCGAAAGTGCTGGAGGACCCGGACTACGCGGGTAAACCGCTGCCGAACGTGCCGCGCCACACCGGCTCCCTGTTCCTGACCTACGATATTCACAATGCGTTTGCCGGGAATACCCTGACGCTCGGCGGCGGCGGGCACGGCGTAAGCCGTCGCTCGGCAACCAACGGTGCGGATTATTATCTGCCGGGCTATTTCGTGGCGGACGCGTTTGCGGCGTACAAGATGAAACTACAGTATCCGGTGACGCTGCAGGTGAACGTGAAAAACCTGTTTGATAAGACCTACTACACGTCGTCCATTGCGACCAACAACCTGGGCAATCAGATTGGCGATCCGCGCGAAGTGCAGTTTACGGTGAAGATGGAGTTTTGATTTTAGTGCGAGGAGTTCCCCTCACCCTAACCCTCTCCCCAAAGGGGAGAGGGGAATTTAACACCCTCTCCCCTTTGGGGAGAGGGCCGGGGTGAGGGGGATCATCAGGCCTCAATATCCGCCATATCGCCTTTCTCCTGCAGCCAGTTACGTCGGTCTTCCGAACGTTTTTTGGCAAGGAGCATATCCATCACGGCGTTGGTTTGCTGTTCGTCTTCGTCGCTGATCGTCAGCTGCACCAGGCGGCGCGTGTTCGGATCCAGCGTCGTTTCGCGCAGCTGCATCGGGTTCATTTCGCCCAGCCCTTTAAAGCGCTGCACGTTTGGTTTGCCCTTCTTACGCTTAAGCTGCTCCAGCACGCCCGCCTTCTCTTCTTCCGTCAGCGCGTAGTAAACCTCTTTGCCAAGGTCGATACGGTACAGCGGCGGCAGCGCAACGTGGACGTGGCCGTTTTTCACCAGCGTGCGGAAGTGCTTCACGAACAGCGCGCACAGCAGCGTGGCGATATGCAGACCATCAGAGTCCGCATCCGCGAGGATACAGATCTTGCCGTAGCGCAGCTGGCTCAGATCTTCGCTGTCCGGATCGATACCGATCGCAACGGAGATATCATGCACTTCCTGCGAGGCCAGCACTTCGTCTGAAGAGACTTCCCAGGTGTTCAGGATCTTACCCTTGAGCGGCATGATCGCCTGATATTCACGATCGCGCGCCTGCTTGGCCGACCCGCCCGCCGAGTCCCCTTCCACGAGGAACAGCTCGGTACGGTTGAGATCCTGTGCGGTACAGTCGGCCAGCTTGCCCGGCAGCGCAGGGCCGCTGGTCAGCTTTTTACGCACCACTTTTTTGGCGGCGCGCAGACGACGCTGGGCGCTGGAGATGGCCATTTCAGCCAGCATCTCAGCCGCCTGAACGTTCTGGTTCAGCCACAGGGTAAACGCATCTTTCACCACGCCGGAGACGAACGCCGCGCACTGACGTGAGGAGAGACGCTCTTTAGTCTGACCGGCAAACTGCGGATCCTGCATTTTCACGGAGAGCACGTAGGCGCAGCGATCCCAGATATCTTCCGCCGACAGCTTCACGCCGCGCGGCAGAATGTTGCGGTATTCGCAGAACTCGCGCATCGCGTCCAGCAGACCCTGACGCAGGCCGTTGACGTGCGTACCGCCGAGCATGGTCGGGATCAGGTTGACGTAGCTCTCAGTCAGCAGCTCGCCGCCTTCCGGCAGCCACAGCAGCGCCCAGTCCACGGCTTCGGTATCGCCGCTAAAGTTACCGACGAACGGTTTTTCCGGCAGCGTCGGCAGGCCGTTTACCGCTTCGCACAGGTAGTCGTTCAGACCATCGGCGTAGCACCAGGCCTGCTCGGTGTTGTTGACGTGGTCTTTAAAGGTGATTTCCACGCCCGGACAGAGCACTGCTTTGGCTTTCAGCAGGTGCGTCAGGCGAGAAACGGAAAAACGTGGGCTGTCGAAGAAGCTTTCGTCAGGCCAGAAGTGGACGCTGGTACCGGTGTTGCGTTTACCGCACGTGCCGACGACCTGCAGATCCTGCACCTTTTCACCGTTTTCAAACGCGATGTTGTACACCTGACCGTCGCGGCGGACGTTGACTTCCACGCGTTTGGACAGGGCGTTCACCACGGAAATCCCCACGCCGTGCAGGCCGCCAGAGAACTGATAGTTTTTGTTGGAGAACTTACCGCCCGCGTGCAAACGGCAGAGGATCAGCTCAACGGCGGGCACGCCCTCTTCCGGGTGGATATCCACCGGCATGCCGCGACCGTCGTCGATAACTTCCAGCGACTGATCGGCATGCAGGATGACGTCAACGCGTTTGGCATGGCCCGCCAGCGCTTCGTCCACACTGTTATCAATAACTTCCTGGCCCAGATGGTTTGGGCGCGTCGTATCGGTGTACATCCCCGGGCGGCGGCGAACCGGCTCAAGCCCGGTGAGGACCTCAATGGCATCAGCGTTATAGGTTTGCGTCATGATTTAAACTAGCAATTCGCATTGATTGTCAGTGGCTGTGCAGTCCAAGAAAATCGACAATCTGGGTGAAATGATTCTCAAAGCCCGTGAAAGCATGGTTTCCGCCCTCTTCTATAGTCTGGCGGCAGGAGGCGTAATACGCCACTGCCTGGCGGTAATCCAGCACTTCATCACCCGTCTGCTGCAGCAGCCAGATGAGATCCGGCGCTTCAAGCGGGTCGACCTGCATAACTTTGAGATCGTAAATATGGCGTGACTCTAGCACATATTGCTGTCCGGTGTAGGGGTTCTCGTTTTCACCAAGAAAGTCCCTCAGCAGCTCAAACGGCCGAACCGCCGGATTAACCACAACGGCCGGCAGCATAAAGCATTGTGAGAGCCAGGTGGCATAGTATCCGCCCAGCGATGAGCCGACCACGCCAAACGATTCACCGCCGTGTTCAAGCACGATCGATTCGAGCATTTCCGCCGCCTCTGCCGGGTATGGTGGCAGCTGCGGGATGATCATCTCAACATGGGGGTGATGTTCGCTCAGCCACTGGCGAAACTGCGTCGCTTTTGCGGAGCGCGGCGAGCTGTTGAATCCGTGCAGATAAAGGAGCGTAGACATCAGTAGCCTTCTGAAGCGGTATCCGGTCGGAACTCTGCGCCCGCCAGGCGGCAGACTTCCGTGGTCAGCGTGCCGTCGGCATGCAGTTCCAGCCAGCGCCAGCCCGGCGCGATGGTATCCAGCGTAAAGTTGGCGCAGTGCGGCTTAAACTGCACGCAGGTCGACGGCGTCGCCAGCATGCGGCGTCCGTTCCAGTCGAGATCCTGTTCCTGATGAATGTGCCCGCACAGCAGATTTTTCACCCGTGGGAATTTCGCCAGCACGCTATCCAGCGCCGCGGAGTTGCGCAGGCTGTGTTGATCCAGCCAGCTGCAGCCCGCCGGTAGCGGATGATGATGAAGTAACAGCAGGGTGTGACGTTCAGGCTCAGCAGCCAGTTTGGTCTCAAGCCAGTCGAGCTGAAACTCGCTTAACTCACCGTGCGGGACGCCAAACACCTGGCTGTCCAGCAGCAGGATCTGCCACTGTTCACCCGCAAAAACACATTTCGCCGGAGAAATTCCCGCATCCTGAAGGGCGCTGTACATCGCGGGCTGGAAGTCATGGTTTCCGGGCAGCCAGACGCAGGGCACGCTAAAGCTCGCGATGCCTTCAGCAAAATGCTGGTAGGCCGCGGAGGATTGGTCCTGCGCCAGATCGCCCGTTGCGACAATCAGGTCGCAGTCGCGATGTTCAGCGTGAATGGCGCTCAGTACCGCCTGATAACTCTCCCAGGTATTAACCCCAAGCAAAGTTTCATGCTTTTCGGCAAAAAGGTGGGTATCGGTGATTTGTAATATCCTGACTGGCGCCCCACCAGCAACAGTCAGGTTCAACAGGCTTTCCAAATGGTGTCCTTAGGTAGGTTTATGACGCTAACAAACCGGAATCGCCATTGCTCCATGTGCTAAACAATATCTTAGCCAGTCGGCTAAAAACTGGTTAATTTGATGCTTTTCGTCGCGTTGATGCAACTTTTTATTCGGATAATCATACCGCGCCTTGAAGCGAAAGATCTGCTGACTTGAACACACTTCAGCGACCATCGCGTCGTGATAGAGACGCACCGTCATAGACGGCAGGCTCCAGTAGCTGATGCTGGGTGCCGTTTGCTCAATGTCCACCAGCGTAGTGTAGCGCGTTGATTCTGTTATCGTTAACCGATACTGCGCGTTGCTCACCTGATAGCTTACCGTTTCGCCGGGTGCGTCGTTTCTCGGCAGCAGGCGGCGCAGCTGGGCGAAATTGGTTTCGCACAGGCGCATCATTTCTGGGAAGTCAGGCGTATAGCGCTTCATTTTTTCCACTCGTTTCGTAATGTCTGATAATGCAGCTGCAGCCATTGCAGGGCGATGACAGACGCTGCGTTGTCGATTAAACCCTCTTCTACCCACTGATAAGCCTGCTCCCGGCTCACCACATGAACCCGAATATCTTCGTTTTCATCAGCCAGACCGTGGATCCCTTCCGCCGTCGTGGCGTCCACTTCGCCCACCATAATGGACAAGCGCTCGCTGGTGCCCCCCGGGCTTGCCAGATAACTCAACACCGGTTTTGTGCGGCCAACCACCAGCCCGGCCTCTTCCAGCGCCTCGCGACGGGCGACGTCTTCAACTGACTCGCCCTCTTCGATCATCCCGGCCACCATCTCCAGCAGCCACGGGCTTTCGCTGGTGTCATACGCGGCAATGCGGATCTGCTCCACCAGCACGACTTCGTCACGCACTGGGTCAAAGGGTAGCAAGACAGCCGCATGCCCGCGCTCAAAAATTTCGCGTCTGATTTCGCCGCTCATTTCGCCGTTAAACAGGCGATGCCTGAAACGGTAAAGATCCATTGAAAAAAAACCGCTATAAAGCGTTTCTCGTGCAATAATTTCTACATCGTTTTTGGCGAATGTCACGGGCAACTTTTCTGGTTTTTGCATGAGTCGAGTCCTGGTAGCAATGGTGATGAAATTGTGAATTTCAAGGCTGTTTGGCTGCCGTTTGTAAGGCTATATGGTAGATTGGTGCAAATTACCGCCAGATGGCACGTAACGCCAACCTTTTGGTGTGGATGATTCTGTTAGAATCGGCAATTATTTTTTAATTAGATCAGCGCTAATACTGCTTCACAACAAGGAATGCAAATGAAGAAATTGCTCCCCATCCTTATCGGCCTGAGCCTGACGGGCTTCAGTGCAATGAGCCAGGCGGAAAACCTGTTACAGGTCTACCAGCAGGCACGTCTGGGCAACCCTGATTTACGTAAATCAGCGGCCGATCGTGATGCTGCGTTTGAAAAGATTAACGAAGCGCGTAGCCCACTGCTGCCGCAGTTAGGTTTAGGTGCAGATTATACCTACAGCAACGGTTTCCGCGACGCTAACGGCGTTAACTCCAATGCTACCAGCGCCTCACTGCAATTAACACAGACGCTGTTTGATATGTCCAAATGGCGCGCCCTGACCCTGCAGGAAAAGAGCGCGGGCATCCAGGATGTGACCTATCAGACCGACCAGCAGACGCTGATCCTGAACACTGCAACCGCGTACTTCAACGTGCTGAGCGCCATTGACGCGCTCTCCTACACCGAAGCGCAGAAACAGGCGATCTACCGCCAGTTAGATCAAACCACCCAGCGCTTCAACGTGGGTCTGGTGGCGATCACCGACGTGCAGAACGCCCGTTCACAGTACGACACCGTGCTGGCTAACGAAGTGACCGCGCGTAACAACCTCGACAACGCGCTGGAATCCCTGCGTCAGGTGACCGGAAATTACTACCCTGAGCTGGCGTCCCTGAACGTGGACAGCTTCAAAACGGATAAGCCGCAGGCCGTTAACGCCCTGCTGAAAGAGGCGGAAAACCGCAACCTGACGTTGCTGCAGGCGCGTCTGAGCCAGGACCTGGCCCGCGAGCAAATTCGTCAGGCGCAGGATGGCCATCTGCCAACCCTGAGCCTGAGCGCGTCGACCGGCGTCTCTGATACCACCTATAGCGGCTCTAAAACGAATGGTGCCAATTCACAGGCTTATGACGACAGCAATATGGGTCAGAACAAAGTGGGCCTGAGCTTCTCCCTGCCGCTGTATCAGGGCGGTATGGTTAACTCCCAGGTGAAACAGGCGCAGTACAACTTTGTTGGCGCGAGCGAGCAGCTGGAAAGCGCGCACCGCAACGTGGTGCAGACCGTTCGCTCCTCCTTCAACAACGTCAACGCCTCCATCAGCAGCATCAATGCCTATAAACAGGCCGTGGTGTCTGCACAGAGCTCCCTGGACGCGATGGAAGCCGGTTACTCTGTGGGTACCCGCACCATCGTTGACGTGCTCGACGCGACCACCACGCTGTACAACGCGAAGCAGCAACTCTCAAGCGCGCGTTACCAGTACCTGATTAACCAGCTGAACATCAAGCAGGCGCTCGGTACGCTGAACGAGCAGGATCTGCAGATGCTGAACAGTGCGCTGGGCAAACCGGTCTCCACCTCTCCGGAAAGCGTTGCGCCGGAGAACCCGGAGCAGGTTGCCGCCGTTGATAACTTCAACGCCGCTGGCAGCGCGCCTGCTGCGCAGCCAGCGGCAGCGCGTACTACTACGTCCGCCAGCAAAGGCTCTAACCCGTTCCGTAACTAAAGTTGTTATCACGCCCTCTCCCACCGGGAGAGGGCGCATCTGCATCCCCCCGAACGTAAGCCAACGTAAAGATCCCCCTGATTCCACCCCTCTTCGCTTCATTTTCAACCACTCATCCACTATCCTGAGCGTTATTACCACTGGGTCCTGGAAGACAAACATGAAACGGACAAAAACGATCAATCACGCGTCGTTCCGCAAAAGCTGGAACGCACGTCACCTCACCCCTGTTGCGCTGGCAGTAACCGCTGTCTTTATGCTGGCAGGCTGTGAGAAAAACGACGAAACGGTATCGCTGTATCAAAACGCGGACGACTGCTCTGCCGCAACCGGCCAGGCTGCAGAATGTAAAACCGCCTACACCAACGCGCTGAAAGAAGCGGAACGCACCGCGCCAAAATACGCCTCACGCGAAGACTGCGTGGCGGAATTTGGTGAAGGTCAGTGTCAGCAGACGCCGGCTCAGGCAGGTACTGCGCCGGAAAATCAGGCGCAGGCGCAGTCCAGCGGCAGCTTCTGGATGCCACTAATGGCAGGCTACATGATGGGCCGCCTGATGGGTGGCGGTGCAGGCTATCAGCAGCAACCGCTGTTTAGCTCGAAAAACCCGGCCAGTCCGGCTTATGGTCAATATACCGATGCCAGCGGCAAAGGCTACGGCGCAGCGACCCCGGGCCGCACCGTGACCGTCCCGAAAACCGCGATGGCGCCGAAGCCTGCAACCACCAGCACCATCACCCGCGGTGGGTTCGGTGAGTCTGTGGCAAAACAGACCAGCATGCAGCGTAGTGCAACAGGCACTTCTACTCGCTCAATGGGCGGCTGATCATGGAACGAGTCGGTATTACCGAGCGCCCGGACTGGCGCGAAAAAGCCACCGAATACGGTTTTAACTTTCACACCATGTACGGGGAGCCGTACTGGTGTGAAGATGCTTACTACAAACTGACGCTCGACCAGGTGGAAAAACTGGAAGAGGTGACGGCCGAGCTGCACCAGATGTGCCTGAAGGTTGTGGAAAAAGTCATCGACAGCGACGCGCTGATGACCAAATTCCGTATTCCGAAGCACACCTGGAGTTTCGTCCGGCAGTCGTGGAAAACAAATCAGCCCTCGCTTTACTCTCGCCTCGATCTGACGTGGGACGGCGTGGGTGAACCGAAGCTGTTAGAAAACAACGCAGATACGCCAACCTCCCTTTATGAAGCGGCGTTCTTCCAGTGGATTTGGCTGGAAGATCAGATGAACGCCGGAAACCTGCCGGAAGGCAGCGACCAGTTCAACAGCCTGCAGGAAAAGCTGATTGAGCGTTTTGCCGAGCTGCGGGAGCAGTTTGGCTTCAACCTGCTGCATCTTGCCTGCTGCCGCGACACGGAAGAAGACCGTGGTACGGTTCAGTATCTGCAGGACTGCGCTGCTGAAGCTGAAGTGGCGACCGAGTTCCTCTATATCGAGGATATCGGCCTGGGGGAAAAAGGTCAGTTTACGGATATGCAGGATCAGGTGATCAGCAACCTGTTCAAGCTCTATCCGTGGGAATACATGCTGCGCGAAATGTTCTCCACCAAGCTGGAAGACGCGGGCGTGCGCTGGCTGGAACCGGCATGGAAGAGCATTATCTCTAATAAAGCCCTGCTGCCGATGCTGTGGGAGATGTTCCCGAACCATCCTAACCTGCTGCCAGCGTATTTTGCGGAAGATGATTTCCCGCCGATGGAAAAATACGTCGTTAAACCGATTTTTTCCCGCGAAGGGGCGAACGTCTCAATTATCGAAAACGGTAAAACGCTGGAAGCGGTTGAAGGACCGTACGGCGAAGAAGGAATGATCGTCCAGGAATTCTGGCAACTGCCGAAGTTTGGCGACAGCTATACGCTGATTGGCAGCTGGCTCATCAACGATCGGCCCGCCGGGATTGGCATTCGCGAAGACCGCGCGCTGATCACGCAGGATTTGTCACGGTTCTATCCGCATATTTTCGTAGAGTAAGATCTGCCGGGTGGCGGCTTCGCCTGGCCCGGCATGTTTTCACCCAACCTGCACCGACAGCATACTCAAACTACCCATCTCAATGCCGTCAACCGGAATAGTAACCGGCTCCTGACCGTCCCATGCGCCCAAAACATAAAGCAGCGGCAGGAAGTGTTCCGGCGTCGGGTTAGAAAGCGAACCGCCTTCGTGATCCAGATAGTTCACCAGCGGATGCTCCTCAACCGGGCCTTGCCAGGTCAGGTTCGCTTTGACGTAGTCGTTAAAAGCGGTCGCCCACGGGTAAGGCGTATTCTCACCGTGCCAGCGCGCGGTGCGCAGGTTATGCACCACGTTGCCGCTTGCCACCAGCATGATGCCTTCATCACGCAGGTTCGCCAGCTTGCGGCCCATCTCCAGATGCCAGGCAGCCGGTTTAGTGCTGTCGATGCTCAACTGCACCATCGGGATATCCGCATCGGGGTACATTTTTATCAGCACGCCCCACGAGCCGTGGTCAAAGCCCCAGGCTTCTTTATCCAGCGCGACCGGGGCAGGAGCCAGCAAATCCACCAGCTTTTGCGCCAGCTCAGGCGATCCTGGAGCCGGATAATGCGTGTCGTACAGCGCCTGCGGGAAGCCGCCGAAATCATGAATGGTCTTAGGCGCTTCCATGGCGGTCACGCCAGTGCCACGGGTGAACCAGTGCGCGGACACCACCACAATCGCCTTCGGTCGCGGCAACGTCTCGCCAAGATGGCGCCAGGCGCGGGTATAGACGTTGTCTTCCAGAACGTTCATTGGGCTACCGTGGCCTAAAAACAGGGCCGGCATACGAGAAGAAGACATGGTGGTATCCTTAGAGAAGGTGTCAATTTGATGGTTCTACATTACGCGTATTCAGATAAAGATGAACGCAGATAACCGTGAAGATCATCATCAGGAAATTTGAATATGAGGCTGCTTAACCACGTACAGCCCCCCTCATCAGACTATACTCACTGGCTGTAAAATAAAGATGACAATAATAACCCGCACCAATGCCAGTAAATATTAGAAAATTAATGTCAACATTTATATCGACCAAAAATACATTAAAAAAAATTATATCATCATCGCTGCTAAGCCGCTAAATCAGGAGAGCAGGCCGGACCTTACAATCAACAGAAATTATATATAAAGGTTAACTTAAATTAGCTTTAAGCTACAGTAATCGCATTCTCTCTCCGTCCTCCCGTATACTCAAACTGCTTTCTGAAATTAATATTCAGAGTATGAATTCATTTGAAAAAGGATATTTTCATGTATATGGGTAAAAAAGTACTGTTAGCGGTTGCGATGGCTGCCATTGTATCGGGTTCTGCCTTCGCGGAAGAACAGGGTTCCGGCAAAATTAAATTTAAAGGCGTGGTTATTGATGCACCATGCAGCATTGCACCGGACAGCGTTGACAAAGAAGTTGACCTGGGTGAAGTGACCACTGCCGTTATTAATGCCAACAAAAAGTCTACTGCTGTTCCGGTTGATATCAACCTGGAAAACTGCCAGCTTGACGATCCTGCTGATGAGACCGACACGCCAATTACCAAAGTCGATGTCACCTTCACCAGCGCAGCAACAGACGCGACTGACACCAGTCTCATGACCAACACCTACGCCAGCGGCGCACAGAACGTGGGCGTTCGTTTGCTGGATAACGCCGAATCCAACATCACGCTGGGCGCGGCTAATGAAGTTGATCTGCTGGCAGGCTTCACTACTCAAACGCTGCACTTTAAAGCGTTAATGGAAGTGCCTGCAGGTAAAACCGCGACTGCCGGCCAGGTAGAAGCCACCGCCAACTATGTGCTGATGTACAAATAATACTACGCGACAAAACAGACCGGCTGGCTTAATGCGTCAGTCGGTCCGCAACATTATTTTGAGTAACAGGATGATGACATATAAATTACAAAAAACAATCATCATTGCGTCCCTGTTAATGACGAAGTGCACCTACGCCACTGAGTTTAATATCAATGCTATTGATAAAGACCAGCGAGGCAGCGTCGATCTTTCTCTTTTTAAAGATGAAATAGCCGTCATCCCCGGAAGCTATTTTGTTACCGTTTCTATTAATGACGTTCCACTGGCGAACGGATGGCAGCTTAACTGGAAAGCGTTTAATGATTCAGTACAGGTATGTATTCCGTCTGAACTGGCTGATACCTTTGCGCTAAAAGATGATATTCGTAACGCTTTACCCGAAAAAGACGGATGCATTGATTTCACCTCCCGGCCCGATATTACCTTTACGTTTGAGCAAGCAACCCAAACGTTAAAAGTTACCGTTCCGCAGGCATGGCTGCAGTATCGTGCCGCTGACTGGATGCCTCCCTCCACATGGGATAACGGCGTGCCTGGCGTATTGCTGGATTACAACCTGTTCGCCAGCCATTACCAGCCCAATAACGGATCGGCCTCGGATAACGCCAACACCTACGGGACCGCCGGTGCCAATATGGGTCCATGGCGGTTGCGCAGCGATTATCAGTACACACAAACGCATACCGACGCCGGCTCTGAACATGACGGACGTTTTTCCCGTGTTTACATGTTCCGCCCCTTGCCTTCACTCGGGGCGAAGTTGACCCTTGGCGAAACGGATTTTCAGTCTGCCATTTTTGATGCGTTTACCTATACCGGCGCCTCCCTGATCAGCGATGAACGCATGCTACCATGGTCCCTGCGGGGTTACGCGCCACAAATTACCGGGATTGCGCAAACCAACGCGACGGTCACGGTCAGCCTGGCCGATCGTGTGATCTATCAAAGTAAAGTTCCGCCGGGACCGTTTGTTATTCAGGATCTTAACCAGTCGGTGCAGGGCACGCTGGACGTCAAGGTGACGGAAGAGGATGGGCGCGTCAGCACCTTCCAGGTCTCGGCAGAATCGGTGCCGTTTTTAACGCGTAAAGGTCAGGTTCGCTATAAGCTGGCGACCGGAAAAGCGCGAAAAGACGCGTCTCATGACGTTGAAGATAACGCCTTTATGAGCGGTGAATTCTCCTGGGGTATGCTGTCACAAACCTCCCTTTATGGCGGTTCGCTCGCCGATGGCGATCGTTACCGGTCCGTTGCCGCCGGGATCGGACAAAATATGGAGTACCTGGGCGCCCTCTCTTTTGACGTGACGCAGGCGACCAGCCGGTTGCCCAATCAGAATAGCCAGACAGGTTACAGCTACCGCTTTAACTACAGTAAACGTTTCGATACCACCGGCAGCCAGCTTACGCTCGCCAGCTATCGCTACTCAGACCCGCAGTTTCTCAGCTACGCCCGTTTTCTGGATGATGACAATAATGACCGCCAGTCAGAAAAACAGACGCTCAGCGTGACGGCAAGCCAGTACATTTCAGCGCTATCGCTCAACCTCTATGTCAACATGCTGCGTCAAACCTGGTGGAATGACACCCCCTCCACAACGGGCAGCGTGACAGCAGGCTATAACTTTGACATCGGTCGCTGGAAAAACCTGGGCGTCACCATGTCGTGGAGTAAAACGCACTATGAAGACGAAGACGACGATACGCAGTTCTACCTCTCACTGAGCGTACCGCTCGACCCCGATCATCGTCTGAATTACGACCTGCGTAACGGCGACAGTTTGAGCCAGAACGTTTCGTGGTATGACACATCAGACCGCAACAATACCTGGGGTGTTTCCGCAGGTACCGAGAGCGAGAAATCAGATGCCGGCGCGCAGGTGAGCGGTAACTATCAACATTATTCTCCATATGGCGACCTGAATCTCTCCGGGAGTTATAAGGCTAATGAATACAATTCCCTGAGTGCCAGCTGGAATGGCTCCTTCACCTCAACGGCCAAAGGTGCTGCGCTGCATCGTCGCAGCTACGGTAACGAGCCGCGCGTGATGGTCAGTACCGACGGCGTAGGCAACATCCCGCTGAACATGTCGCGGGATGAAACCAACCGCTTTGGCATTGGCGTTTTACCGTCCATTTCCAGCTATTCGCCCTCCAGCGTGCAGGTCAATATGAACAATCTGCCCGACGGCGTAGACGTGGACACCCGCGTCGTGACTTCAACCTGGACAGAGGGCGCCATCGGGTACCGTCAAATTGCAACCCGCGCAGGCAACGATATTACAGGCATCTTACGTACGCCGTCCGGCACGCCGCCGCTGGGGGCGATTGTTCGCCTGCTGGATAACGATCGACAGATTGGAATGGTCGCCGATGATGGCCACGTCTGGCTGGGCGCCGTAAAGCCAGAACAGCAGTTCCGCGTAACGTGGGGGGACAATCAGCAGTGTCGCTTCGTGTTACCTTCACAACTCGAAAACAGTATGCAGTTGATACTGCCATGTCAGTAAGAAATCATGATGAAATTCACCCTACTTAAAAACCTGTGCCTGATGCTTATCGGCACCGCATTTGCCAGCCACGCAGCCGTTAACCTGGACCGCACGCGCATTGTCTTCCCGGAAAGCGACAAGGCCAGCAGCCTGAAGATAGAAAACCAGAGCAAAGCGCTGCCCTATCTGGCGCTCTCCTGGATTGAAGATGAGAAAGGTCGCAAGGAGGATACGCACTTCATGGCGCTGCCTCCGATTCAACGCATTGAAGCGGGCTCCGCGTCGCAGGTCAGGATCGTTAAGCAAGCGGCCACCGGCCAGTTGCCAAAAAACAGGGAATCCCTGTTCTATTTCAACCTGCGCGAAGTGCCGCCAAAAAGCACCAGCGCCAGCGAAGAGCGCAGCGTCATGCAGGTGGCGATGCAGAGCAGGATCAAACTGTTCTGGCGTCCTAAAGCAATTACCAAAAAGCCCGGCGAGCAGGCAGAAATGCGGATGGAAATTTCAGCCACCGCGAAAGGGCTGACTATACATAACCCGACGCCGTACTACATCACCCTGGCCTGGCTCAGTAAGAATGCCAAAACCATGCTGCCGGGCTTTGACAGCCTGATGCTTGCACCCTTCGCAACGGCAACAACCTCTACCGGTGACTACCACGGTAATTATTACAGCATCGGCTATATCGACGATTACGGTGCGTTGAAAAAGGTCGACGTGCAGTGCGCGGGTACAGCGCAGTGCAAACTTACCGAACGGAAGATCGAAAAAGATGCGAAATCTCGCTAATGTCCTGTTTATTTTGCTGGTTTCTGCACTGCCGTTAAAAGAGGCGCTGGCACTGGACTGCTATCTGGGCGGCTCAGGCGGTCCCGTTGAGGAGACCAAAACCATCTCGCCGTTCGCCATTCCCAGCAATGCGCAGGTGGGCGAAAAAATTTGGGAATCAGATGACATCAAAATTCCGGTGACGTGCAACCACAATGTTGTCGGCGGTTTTGAACAAGAAGATATCTTCGCCTGGGTAAACCCTTATCCTGCCGCATCGGATCCCTATTATGAACTGGGCGTGACCTATGAAGGGATGGATTACGATGCAACCGGCCAGCCTAACGGCGTCGATACCCGCCAGTGTCTGGACAACCAAAACATCACGATTTATACCCCGGCGCAGATCCGGCAGATGGGCTGGGAAAATCTGATCTGCTCCGGTAACCCGGACGATATCCATACCTCGCGCACCTTTGTTGCTCGCCTGCGCTTATACGTCAAAATCAAAGCGATGCCGCCCCACGGCTACGTCAGCTCCCTGGGCGATTACATCGTTGTCCAGTTTGACGGAAAAGGTGGCGTGAACCAGATGTCGGACGCCAAAAACCTCAAATATCACATCAACGGTCTGCAAAACATTACCGTGCTGGACTGTGGGGCGACGTTCAGTATTTTCCCGGAGAATCAGGAGATTGATTTTGGTACCTTCAGCGCGCGCGATATTGTGAATCAGCAGACGCGTAGACGAACCTTTTCGGTGAAGACGACGAAGGTGCAGGATGCACAATGTTCAGATGGGTTCAAAATGGATTCGTCGTTCTATACTACGGAATCGCTCACCGCTGAGGACACGGCATTACTTATTGGGAATGGCTTGCAGTTGAGAATACTCAACGGCACTCAGCCCTACACCTTTAACCACTATGAAGAATATGCCGATTTTACGGGCAGCACGCTGCAATATCAGCAGGATTACACCGCAGAGCTGTCTCCAGTAGAAGGAAAAGCTATCCAGTCCGGTCCTTTCGAAACCGTGGTGTTATTCAAAATTAACTATCACTAGCAACAAAAAAGCCGGGTTTCCCCGGCTTTTTCACATCAGCAACTTCAGCTGGCTTTGCGCTCGTGCGCCTGGCGGTACTCCACCAGATCTTCAATCGTCACCACCGGCATGTTGTGCAGACGTGCAAAGGTCATGCACTCCGGCGCGCGCGCCATGGTGCCGTCATCATTGGTGAGTTCGCACAGCACGCCAGCCGGTTTGAAGCCAGCCAGCGTCACCAGATCGATGGTCGCTTCGGTGTGGCCACCACGGGTCAGCACGCCGCCCGGCTGCGCACGCAGCGGGAAGACGTGGCCTGGACGGTGGAGATCGGATGGTTTTGCGTCATCGGCAATCGCTGCACGCACGGTCGTCAGACGGTCAGCCGCCGACACACCGGTAGTCACGCCATGGGCCGCTTCAATGGTCACGGTAAAACCGGTTCCGAAGGCGCTGGTGTTGTTTTCAACCATCATCGGCAGATCGAGCTGCTGGCGGCGGTCTTCGGTAATACACAGGCATACGATGCCGCTGCCGTGACGGATGGTCAGCGCCATCTGCTCAACGGTCATGTTTTCGGCGGCAAAAATCATGTCGCCTTCGTTTTCACGGTTTTCATCGTCAAGCACCATCACACCGCGGCCTTCGCGCAGTGCATCCAGTGCATGTTCAACACGTTGAATTGAAGTGCCAAAAGAGGAAAGTAGCGTCTGATTCATGGTAAAAAAACCTCATTAACTTTATGGTTACCAGAATCAGGGCAGTCTTAGGAGCGCCGAACAAGCGGCAAAA
Organism: Enterobacter sp. ECC_219_Taxon_10; assembly: GCF_058354905.1. Taxonomy (NCBI): domain Bacteria; kingdom Pseudomonadati; phylum Pseudomonadota; class Gammaproteobacteria; order Enterobacterales; family Enterobacteriaceae; genus Enterobacter; species Enterobacter sp. ECC_219_Taxon_10. The sequence continues at coordinate 4,150,431 of NZ_CM178005.1, forward strand.
AAATAACGTGAGCGGGCCATGCCCGACTGGATCGTTACTCTCTCCCATCCGGACTCTAACCGTCGGCCCCGGAATTACACCGGATCTGCTGACCTTTGAGAATTCACTCAAAGCGCTCGCGGGCTTTCAGCATGACGCTGATTTACCGCCGGTGGGGAATTTCGCCCCGCCCTGAGAATAAGCGAGATAACTATAACGCTATTGATTAACCTGGGCAATGCATAAGCTTCAAACAAATCTGCTTTATCCTGGGTCATGACGCGCTACAATGTTCATCAACACCGACTTATCAAGGGAAGCCATTATGATTGACCCGAAAAAAATTGAGCAGATCGCGCGTCAGGTTCATGAGTCCATGCCGAAAGGCATTCGTGAATTTGGGGATGACGTAGAAAAGAAAATCCGCCAGACGCTGCAGGCGCAGCTGGTTCGCCTTGATTTAGTCAGCCGCGAAGAGTTTGACGTGCAGACCCAGGTTCTGCTGCGCACCCGCGAGAAGCTGGCGCTGCTGGAACAGCGTCTGACCGAGCTGGAAAACCGTAATGCACCGGAAGAAGTGAAGCCAGCACCGGCTATTCCACCGGTGGACGACCAGGAGTAAGTGCGGCCTAATGCCCTCACCCCAGCCCTCTCCCACAGGGAGAGGGTGAAAAACGAACGGGCCAACAGGCCCGTTTTTTACTGACTGTCTTTCTGGATCTTCTTGATGATGTTGGTGGTTGAGCACCCGTCCTCAAAGTTGAGCACCATCACTTCACCGCCGTTGGCCCAGACCTCTTCGCTGCCCGCGATTTGCTCCGGTTTGTAATCCCCGCCTTTTACCAGCAGGTCCGGCAGAATGCCGGCAATCAGGCGCTGCGGCGTGTCTTCTTCAAACGACACCACCCAGTCCACCGCTTCCAGCGCACCGAGCACGATCATACGCTGCTCCAGTGGGTTCACCGGACGCGTTTCGCCCTTCAGGCGCTTCGTCGACGCATCGCTGTTGACCGCCACAATCAGGCGGTCGCCCAGCTTGCGCGCGTTCGCCAGATACGACACGTGGCCCGCGTGCAGAATGTCAAACACGCCGTTGGTCATCACCACTTTTTCACCACGCTTACGCGCGGCGGCAACGGCCACCTTCAGCTCGTCTTCGGTCATGACGCCAAAACCGGTGTCGGCGCGGCCGCGCACCGCGTTTTCCAGTTCGATTGGCGAAACAGTTGAGGTACCCAGTTTCCCCACCACCACGCCCGCCGCGGCGTTAGCGAAGTAGCATGCCTCTTCCAGGGAGTTACCCGCTGCCAGCGTCGCCGCCAGCACGCCGATCACCGTATCGCCGGCACCGGTCACGTCGTACACTTCCTGCGCCTGGGTTGGCATATGCAGCGGCGCCTTGCCCGGCTGCAGCAGCGTCATCCCCTGCTCGGAGCGGGTCACCAGCAGCGCAGAGAGCTCGAAGTCAGCAATGATCTTCATGCCGCGCTCAACCAGTTCGTCTTCCGTTTTACACTTGCCCGCCACCGCTTCAAACTCGGAGAGGTTTGGCGTCAGCAGCGTCGCGCCGCGATAGCGCTCAAAATCGGTCCCTTTCGGGTCGATCAGCACCGGCACGCTGGCTTTGCGCGCCAGCTGAATCATCGTCTTCACACTGGCCAGCGCGCCTTTGGCGTAGTCGGACAGCACCAGCGCGCCGATATTGCCCAGCGCCTGGTTGATACGCTCGTGCAGCGGTTCAGGGTCGACGCCTTCAAAGCCTTCTTCAAAATCGAGTCGGATCAGCTGCTGGTTGCGCGACAGCACGCGCAGTTTCGTAATCGTTGGGTGGGTCGGAACAGAAACGAAGTCGCACTTCACGTTCACGTCCGCCAGCGACTTGCTCAGCGCGCGCGCCGCATCGTCGATGCCGGTCAGGCCCACCAGACGCGAGTGCGCGCCCAGAGAGGCAATGTTCATCGCCACGTTTGCCGCGCCGCCGGGACGTTCTTCAATGGTGTCGACCTTAACCACCGGCACCGGTGCTTCCGGGGATATGCGGCTGGTAGGCCCATACCAGTAGCGATCCAGCATCACATCCCCAACAACCATTACTCCAGCACGTTCAAACTCTGGCAGTGTTACTTTCATTCCTGACTCCAGAAAGATTCACAATTTGCGCGCGATAATATCACACTTGATTTGTTACGCACGGTTCCACCAGCCACTTCTGCCAGCTGGCCGTTACCTGAGCACGTTCATGAGCAAAACTGTCCAGCGCCACGTGCCCCGGCTGCTCCTGCAATGCCAGGTGATGAAGCTCATCGCGCAGCGTGGTGTAGGCACGGGTTAAGGCCTGGGCCTCCTGCTCGTCCATGATGTCGTTTTGCGCCAGCAGCTCCAGAATGCGCACATTATCGGACCAGCGCGTCAGCTTCGGCTTGTCGTGGGCGTGCAGCAGCACCAGGTACTGAGTGATAAACTCAATATCGGTAATCCCGCCCTCATCGGCTTTGATATCAAAGCGATCGCGGTGTTTATTCCCGAGGTGCGCGCGCATTTTCTCGCGCATTTCGCGCACTTCCGTTTGCAGCGTGCTGCCATCACGCATGGTGGTCATAACCTCCTTGCGGATAACGTCAAACTGCGTTTTGAGCTGCGGATCGCCATAGACCACGCGAGCGCGCACCAGCGCCTGATGCTCCCACGTCCAGGCTTCATTCTTCTGATAATCGGCAAACGCGTCCGTTGAGGTCACCAGCATACCCGCCGCGCCGGACGGGCGCAGGCGCGCATCCACTTCATACAGAATCCCCGACGAGGTGCGGGTGCTGAACAGGTGCATGATGCGCTGGGCCAGGCGCAGATAGAACTGACGCCCGTCAATCTCGCGCTCGCCGTCGGTCATCACGTCCGCCGGGCAGTCGTGCAGGAAAATTAAATCCAGATCGGAGCTATAGCCCAGCTCCCAGCCGCCCAGCTTGCCGTAACCAACCACCGCAAACCCTCGCCCCTCACGTTCAGCGAGGTGTTTCGGCTGGCCGTAGCGCGCCACCATCTGCACCCACGCCTGATGGACAACCGCATCAATAATCGCTTCCGCCAGCCAGGTTAAGTGATCGCTCACTTTCATCACCGGCAGCGTACCGGCGATGTCCGCCGCTGCGACGCGCAGCATCTGGGCCTGCTTAAACTGACGCAGTGCCTCCAGCTGTTGCTCTTCGTCCTCTTCCGGCACGCGCAGCAGATACTGGCGCAGCTCGTCCCGGTAGGCGTCCGTCGCCGTTGGCTGATACAGCGTGTTCGGGTCGAGCAGTTCATCCAGCAGCAGCGGGTAGCGCGCCAGCTTGTTGGCCACCATCGGCGACGCGGCGCAGAGGGAAATCAGGTGCTTCAGCGCCCCCGGAAATTCGCTCAGCAGCTCAAGATAGGTGGTGCGCGTGATAATCCCGCTCAGCAGCGGCATCATGCGCGACAGCAGCACCGGCGCGTCCTCACGCGAGCAGACCTCGCTCAGCAGGTGCGGCATCAGATGATCCAGCACCTGACGACCGCGCGGGCCGATGGCGCGCTTGTTCAGCTCCAGACGGAAATCAGCAATTAAGGCCACCACGCGATGGCGGGCATCGTCGCTTAAGTGCGCCAGCACCGGCGTGGTGTCATCTTCCTGAAGCGCGTCCTGCCACAGTTCGCGCCAGTGCTCGGAGAGCGCATCGTCCGGCGATTCACTTTCGTCGTCGCCGATCAGATCGTTAAAGATGCGGCGCACGCCTGCCATATGGGCATCCAGCCGTTCGGTCAACGTTGACCAGTCGTCCACGCGCATGCCCCAGGCCAGACGCGCCCGGTTAAGGTCATCGCCCGGCAGGGTCTGGGTCTGTTCGTCGTTGATGCTCTGCAGCAGGTTTTCCAGACGGCGCAGGAACAGATAGGCCTCGCGCAGGGTTTGCGCGTCTCCGTCCGGCAGCAGGTGCAGCTGCTCAATGGCGCTCAGCGTCGGCAGCAGCGAGCGGGACTGCAGCGACGGCTCGCGCCCGCCGCGGATCAGCTGGAAGACCTGAACGATAAATTCGATTTCGCGGATGCCGCCCGCGCCAAGCTTGATATTGTCCTTCAGCCCACGGCGGCGCACCTCGCGGGCGATCATCCCTTTCATATTTCGCAGGGACTGGATCACGCTGAAGTCAATGTAGCGGCGGAACACAAACGGGCGCAGCATGGCACGCAGCTCGTTGGCGTAAGCGTCGTCGCTGTCGCCCATGATCCGCGCTTTGACCATCGCGTAACGTTCCCAGTCGCGTCCCTGCTCCTGGTAATAATCTTCCAGCGCGGCGAAGCTCAGCACCAGCGGACCGCTGTCACCAAACGGGCGCAGGCGCATGTCCACACGGTAGACGAAGCCGTCCTGCGTCGGCTGGTCCAGCGCTTTAATCAGACGCTGGCCAAGGCGGGTAAAGAACTGGGCGTTGTCCAGCTCGCGACGCCCGCCGCGCGTGGAGCCGTTCTCCGGCCAGGCAAAGATCAGATCGATGTCGGAGGAGAAGTTCAGCTCACAGCCACCCAGCTTGCCCATTCCCAGAATTAACAGCGGTTGCGGAACCCCTTCTTCGCTGCACGGCGTGCCCCACTCTTTACAGCAGGCGGCATAGAGCCAGTCCCGCGCGGCGACGATCAGCGTCTGCGCCAGCTCGCTCAGCTGCTGCAAAGTGCTCTCTTCGCTCACCAGCTCCAGCGCCTGCGCCCAGGCAATGCGCACCATTACCCGGCGGCGGAACTGACGCAGAACGCGCATCAGCGTGGCCTCATCCGTTACATCTGCCAGCGCGGTTTGCAGCCAGCTGGTATAATGCCGCCACTCGTCAGCCTGCGGCGGCGCGCTTTCAAGCTCCGCCAGCCATTCCGGGTTAGCGCTGACGCTTTCCTGCACAAAATCACTGAACGTGAGCACGCTTTTCGCCTGCTCGCTTAACGATGACGCGGGTAACGACTCGGGCAGACGTTCGCAAACGGTCTGCCAGTGCTGCTGTAACTGCGAAGAAAGCGGCATATCAGGGGTTCCTTGCCAGAATTAACGTTTTCCGCTGTGCAGCCAGTACGGATCCTGCGAAATGGCCTCGTTGCGGAAATGCTCGATCTCAATCTGCTGACGGGTCTCAATGGCATGCTTAAGTCCCTGCCAGTTCTCCAGCCAGGCCTGCGCCTTCACGCCCTCATACGCACCGGACAGCAGCAACATACTGTCGATGTTACGCGCCAGACGGGGAAGCTGATCGCCATACTGGTCGCCCAGCGGGTGTGCGAAGGTGGTTCTCAACTCGGCGGCGTGGCGGGAAAGATGGATATCCGCGAAGCGTTTGAAGTTATCCGCGATTTTGGTCTGCGCTTTTGCATCCAGGAAGGTGCGCCAGCCGCGCGTCACCAGAAATTCGGTCAACGCCAGTTTTGCCGCGGCATTTTGCGGGCTGTAAAGCGCGGTTTGCGCCGATACGTCGGAAAGCAGCAGCGTCTCGGTTTGGGTCAGCAGATCGCGTAAGTGAGCGCTTGCTTTACGCGGTACGATACCGCCAAACAGCGTCAGGGTATGACGCACCAGGCCAATAGCGGCCAGCACCTGTTTTTTGGCATTTTTCACGTTACGCGCCCACAGCTCCTCGTGGTACTGCCACTGATAGAGCGCCAGCTCCAGCGCCGCTTCCATGCCCTGTTCAATGCTGGCTTTCGGCACGACGCGCAGAATAGGGGTCTCTCGCAGCACGCGTGGCGCATTTCCGGCAGCCAGGTGGTAGCCGCGCGCCGCTTTGCTCAGGCTGCCCTGACGTAACCCCGGCTGACTTACCAGCTTACGCGCCAGCTTCAGCACGTCGCTCGCCTCCCCTTCCAGAAGTTCCAGCTCCAGCTCACAGATCGGTTCCAGGCTCTCACCCGCCTTCACCTCGCCTAAATCCAGCGCGATCTCAATGCGGCTCTTGCCTTCCGTCACCAGCCATTTCTCGCGAGCGAAATCGGTGCTGAACAGCGGCTGCACCTGTGTTGCCAGCGTGGCGGGCAGTTCGCCTTCCGGCCAGACTTCCGCCGGGAAACGTTCCAGCTCAAGTTCTGGCTTACTGATGTCGATATTATATTCCGGGCGCTGATGCAAACCGCCGACCACGCGGCCGGCGATTTTCATCGTCATCTCGTAGCGCCCGTGTGCGCCGCGGATGCGCAGCCCCATATCGTGGTTGCGCAGCCAGTTGTCCGGCGTTTCGTAGTAGATGTTGAGCAACTGTACGGGTTCATGGTGCTCGCCGGAGAGCGTATTCAGATGCTGACGGAGCGCGTCAACGCTGTCTTTTTCGACGATAAATTTTAATTCGATTTCCTGAGCCATAGCCTTGTACTTTTGCGGGCGTCACAGACGCGTCAATGAGGGCGAACTTCCTCGCCATTTGTTTGTCAGTACATAGTATTTTGCGCCAAATTGCCATGCAATGAGCAATTTGTCGGGCGTAAATGTGTAGAGTCGTGACACAGATGATTCTGATTGCTGACGAATGCTTTGCGTAGAGACACTGTTGCCACTACTATCGTTCCACTTTTTATGAAAATAACGACTAATGATGCTTAAATTACGCCTGATTGGACTTACTTTACTCGCTTTTAGCGCCGCAACCGCAGTGCACGCTGAAGAGAAGCGTTACGTTTCTGACGAACTGAACACCTGGGTACGCAGTGGCCCCGGAGATAATTATCGCCTCGTGGGTACGGTGAATGCCGGCGAGGAAGTCACCCTGTTACAGACCAACGCGGAGACCAATTACGGTCAGGTTCGCGACAGTTCCGGCCGTACCTCCTGGATCCCGATGAAAGAGCTGAGCACCGTGCCAAGCCTGCGCACCCGCGTGCCGGACCTGGAAAACCAGGTGAAGACGCTGACCGACAAGCTGAACAACATCGACGGGACCTGGAACCAGCGCACCGCCGAAATGCAGCAGAAAGTGGCGCAGAGCGACGGCGTGATCAACGGTCTTAAAGAAGAGAATCAAAAGCTCAAAAACGAGCTGATCGTCGCGCAGAAAAAAGTGAACGCCGCGAACCTGCAGCTTGATGACAAACAGCGCACCATTATCATGCAGTGGTTTATGTATGGCGGCGGCGTACTGGGCGTAGGTCTGGTGCTGGGCCTGGTCCTGCCGCATCTGATCCCAAGCCGTAAGCGTAAAGACCGCTGGATGAACTAATTCGTCTTCTCTGCCAGACTTACGTATTATCTTGCGAAAAGAGAAAACGGGAGTGTTGGGCGTGAAGAGTTATCTGGTCGGTGGTGCGGTACGTGATGCGTTGTTAGGTCTGCCGGTCAAAGATAAAGACTGGGTGGTGGTGGGTGCCACCCCGGAAGAGATGCTCGACGCGGGCTACCAGCAGGTAGGCCGCGATTTTCCCGTGTTTCTGCACCCGAAAAGCCGGGAAGAGTACGCCCTGGCGCGTACCGAGCGGAAATCCGGTTCCGGCTATACGGGCTTCACCTGCTACGCCGCGCCGGATGTGACGCTCGAGCAGGATTTGCTTCGCCGCGATCTCACCATTAACGCCCTGGCCCAGGACGAAAACGGCCATATCATTGACGCCTACGGCGGGCAGGATGACCTGCGCGACCGTCTTTTGCGTCACGTCTCCCCGGCATTTTCTGAAGATCCGCTCCGCGTTCTGCGCGTGGCGCGTTTTGCCGCGCGTTACGCCCATCTGAGCTTCCGTATTGCCGATGAGACGATGGCGTTGATGACGGCCATGACCGAGGCGGGAGAACTGGAACACCTGACGCCGGAGCGCGTCTGGAAAGAGACGGAAAATGCCCTCACCACCCGCAACCCGCAGGTCTTTTTCCAGGTCCTGCGCGACTGCGGCGCGCTGAAGGTGCTGTTCCCGGAAATCGACGCGCTGTTTGGCGTCCCCGCGCCGGCGAAATGGCACCCGGAAATTGATACCGGCGTGCACACGCTGATGACCCTGAGCATGGCAGCCATGCTCAGCCCTGACGTGGACGTGCGCTTTTCCACCCTGTGCCACGATCTCGGCAAAGGCTTAACGCCGAAAGAGTTCTGGCCACGCCACCACGGGCACGGCCCGGCAGGAGTGAAGCTGGTCGAGGGACTATGCCTGCGCCTGCGCGTGCCGAACGAGATCCGTGACCTGGCGAAACTGGTGGCCGAGTTCCATGACCTGATCCACACCTTCCCGATCCTGAAGCCCGCCACCATCGTGAAGCTGTTCGATAATATCGACGCCTGGCGCAAGCCGCAGCGCGTCGAGCAGATTGCGCTGACCAGTGAAGCCGACGTTCGCGGCCGTACCGGGTTTGAAGCGTCCGATTACCCGCAGGGGCGTTTGCTGCGCGAAGCGTGGGAAGTCGCAAAAGCGGTGCCAACGAAAGATGTGGTTGAGGCAGGGTTTAAAGGCCCGGAGATTCGCGAGGAGCTGACGAAACGCCGGATTGATGCGGTAGCGGCGTGGAAGGAAAAACGTTGCCCTCAGCCGAAAGAGTGAGGGCAACCCGTCATCAGAAGAAGACCACGTACACCGCAGCGGCGACGATAAAGCGGTAGATCGCGAACGGAATGAACGAGATACGCTTAATCAGCTGCAGGAAGGTTTTGATGGCGATCAGCGCCACGATAAACGCGGTGATAAAGCCGACGGCGAACATCGGAATGTCGCCGGTAGTCAGGAAGTGGTAGCTCTTATAGACGTCGAGCACGGTGGCGCCCATCATCATCGGCACCGCCAGCAGGAATGAAAATTCCGACGCGGCATAACGGCTCACGCCCATCAGCATGCCACCAGAAATGGTCGCCCCTGAACGCGAGAAGCCCGGCCAGAGCGCCAGACACTGGAAGCAGCCAATCATAAACGCCTGGCGATAGGTCATATCGTCCAGACCTTCCGCACGCGGGGTTTTTGGCTTCAGCACTTCCGCGGCAATCAGCAGGAAGCCGCCCACCACCAGCGCGTACATGACGTTAATCGGGTTAAACAGCGATTTAATGGTGTCGTGGAATACCAGCCCCAGCACCACCGCCGGGACCATCCCGAGCAGGATATGAATCAGCGTCAGGCGGCCTTTGCCCTCGCCTTCGCGCTGCGGCAGCCGGCCAAAATGAATGCCGATCAGGCCAAACAGACGGCGCCAGAACATCACCACCACCGCCAGAATCGAGCCCAGCTGAATCACCACCTCAAACGTCTTTGCGGTATCGCCTTCAAAGCCCAGCAGATGGCCAACGATAATCATATGGCCCGTACTGGAAACCGGCAAAAACTCCGTCAATCCTTCGACCACACCCAGAATTGCCGCCACCAGCAGCGAGTGCATATCGCTCATCTATAAACCCCTAAAAAAAGATATAAAAAACGGTGTCCACGCGGACAACCGTGAAAGATACAGCCTTAAGACCGATATAACCTAAAATGGTTTAGCAATTATGACGTTAAATCTTTCCTTTCAGATTTGTGCCACGCTCGATAATCACGCCCACATTGGCCGCGCGCGCGACCGCACCCGGCTTGCTCAGCTTGATGCGTACCCACGGTGAGTTGAATTTGGTCAGCAGCAGTTCCGCCACCTCCTCCGCCACGCGTTCCACCAGCGCAAAACGTTGTCCTTCCACGTGGCCGATGACCGCTTCGCTGATGTCGGCATAGCTCAGACAGTCATTCACGTCATCGCTTTTTGCCGATTTGCGGTTATCCCATCCCATTTCGATATCGAACACCAGTTTCTGCTCGATGGTCTGTTCCCAGTCGTAAACACCAATTGTGGTGATTACCGAAAGTTGCTCTATAAATACAATATCCATCACGACCTGCCTGCTTTTTGGCTAAACCGGATACCACTTCCGGCGAATTATGCGTATTATCCACAGATGCTGAGAATACAGATACATTTTCAAAACGGAACAGCGTTATGAGTGCAATCGCGCCTGGAATGATCCTCCTCGCCTATCTTTGCGGCTCAATCTCCAGCGCCATTCTGGTCTGCCGCATTGCCGGGTTACCTGACCCGCGTGAAAGTGGTTCCGGGAATCCGGGAGCGACCAACGTGCTTCGAATTGGCGGCAAGGGAGCAGCCGTAGCGGTTTTGATTTTTGATGTTCTGAAAGGGATGCTACCCGTCTGGGGCGCCTATGCGCTGGGCGTTACGCCGTTCTGGCTTGGTCTTATCGCCATCGCCGCCTGCGTCGGCCATATCTGGCCCGTTTTCTTTGGTTTTAAAGGCGGAAAAGGCGTTGCGACGGCCTTCGGTGCGATTGCACCTATCGGCTGGGATCTCACCGGCGTAATGGCCGGGACGTGGCTGCTCACCATTCTTCTGAGCGGCTACTCGTCGCTGGGCGCTATCGTCAGCGCGCTGATCGCTCCGTTCTATGTCTGGTGGTTCAAACCCCAGTTCACCTTCCCGGTGTCAATGCTCTCCTGCCTGATCCTGCTGCGCCATCACGACAATATTCAGCGCCTGTGGCGTCGTCAGGAAACCAAGATCTGGACTAAGCTCAAGCGCAAGAAGAAAGACGCTAAATAAAGCGTTCGTTATGCCTTATAACCAAATGTGATTTTGGTCACCTTCTGCCTGTGGTAACTGTTAGAGACACAACACAACCACACAAAAAGAAAAATGGCAGAAATCACAGATTCAACTCCCCTTTCAACGGCAGGGATCCCCTCTGATGGCGACATTCAGTGGGTGCGCAGTGCATCGGATGTATCCCGTCTCGTTAATGACGGCTCACAGGGCCGGGCCAACGCCCGTATCGTGGTGGGTATCGCGCTGGGCGGGATTTTCCTCGACGCCTACGATCTGGGCGCGCTGGCGTTCGGCATTAAAGACATCACCCGCGAGTTTAACCTGACGCCCGCCGGTACCGGTATGGTGGCTTCGGCCATTACCTTTGGCGCTATCGTCGGGGCGCTGCTCGGCGGTTACCTCACGGATAAAATCGGGCGCTACCGCGTTTTTATGGCTGATATGGTGTTCTTCGTAGTGGCAGCCATCGCCTGCGCGCTGGCCCCGAACGAATATGTGCTCGCGGGCGCCCGCTTCGTGATGGGGCTCGGCGTGGGGATCGATCTTCCCGTGGCGATGGCGTTCCTGAGTGAGTTCGCCAGGCTGAAAGGCCCGGGAAATAAGGCCTCCAGCGTCGCGATGTGGTGCCCCACCTGGTATGCCGCCATCAGCGTCTCTTACCTGCTGGTGCTGTTCTTCTACGCCGCGCTGCCGGAGAGCCACAGCGACTGGCTGTGGCGTTTGATTCTCGGCTTTGGCGCGGTGCCCGCGCTGGTGATTATCGCCATCCGCAGCCGCTATATGAGCGAATCTCCGGTCTGGGCGGCGAATCAGGGCAACCTGAAGGAGGCGGCGTCGATTTTACGCCAGTCGTATAACATCAATGCCCACGTGCCGCAGGATGCGCTCAGCCAGCCTGCACCTGTGGTGAATAAAGCGAAATGGTCAAACTATCTGAACCTGTTCCGCGGCATCTACTTACGCCGCACGACGCTCGCCACGCTGCTTTCCGTCGTCTCGTCGTTTGCCTATAACGCCGTGGCGTTTGGCCTGCCGGTGATCATCTCCAGCTTCTTTGTGCAGTCGATGCTCACCACCATTCTCATTTCTCTGGTGCTTAACCTGCTGTTTGCCTTCGTCGGCGGACTGCTGGCGGTACGCTACGTGCCGCGCTTCGGCGCCTGGCGGATGTCGCTTGCGGGTTACGCCTGCCAGCTTGTGGCGCTGCTGGGCCTGGCGCTGATTGGCCGCCCTGAAGGCGCTTCTGAAGGCGTGCTCGCCGTCGCGATGCTGGCGCTGTTCCTGTTCGGTCAGGGATTTGGCCCGGGCGCGCATACCATGACGTTCGCCTCGCTGAGCTACCCGACCTCGCTGCGCGGCGTGGGCGTAGGCCTCAACCAGACGCTGATGCGCAGCAGCTCCACGCTGTCGCTGTTCCTGTTCCCGCTACTGGTTGCGTCTCTCGACACTGCCGTGTTCTGGGTGATTGCGCTGGCGCCGTTTATCGGCCTGGCGTCGCTGCTGGCGATCCGCTGGGAGCCGTCCGGCTATGACGTGGATGCGGAGGACTACCGGTAACGACACATCGCTTCGGTGGGTTCACCCCCCACCGAAGGGTTTTTACAAATCGTCGAGCAGCGTCCGCGAGAGTTTTTTTAGCATCTCAAGCTCATCATCACTCATCCGCATGCTGCAGCGAATCTGGTCCGGCAGCGCCATCACCCGTTTTTTTAGTTCTTTCGCCTTAGCGGTCAGTACGACATTTTTCATCCTTTCATCCCCCACAACCGCGATACGGTTGAGGAATTCTTTTGCCTCAAGCTTCTGAACCAGCGGGGTCAATGTGCCTGAATCAAAATAGGTCTTATCGCTGAGATCGCGAAGTGGGATGTTGTCTTTCTCATAAAGAGCCATCAAAACAACAAATTGCGGATAGGTCAGATCCATCTCCTGCAGCAGGGGGCGGTACTGGCGCACGAAGGCATTGGTTACCGAGTACAGCGAGAAACACAGCAAATCATCTAATCTTTTGTTTTCTTTCATTTTTCTATCAACCTGAATCTGTTGTCTAAAAAAAATTATAAATAATGTTTGACCAAAAGTATCTTGTGCGCAAGTATTACATCAACAACTAAATAGCGCACTACTTATATATCCAATCAAATACGTTAAAAGAGGTACCACTATGAAAACATTAACCGCCATTCTCGTTTCTTCCGTCTTCGCGTCAGCAGCGGCATCCGCCCAAACCATCAATACTCCGGCCCCGACCGCAGGCGTGCAGGCGTTTCTTAATGTCCTGAACTCTGGCAAAGGGAAACCGATGGAACAGATGACCCCGCAGGAGGCCCGCCAGGTACTGATCGGCGCACAACAAGGTGCCAAACTGCCGCCCGCTCAGGTTTCTGAGAAAACGATCCAGGTAAATGGCCAGGCCATAAAACTGAAAATAGTGAAACCTGAAAACGCCAGCGGCGCGCTCCCCATCTTTATGTTCTTCCACGGTGGCGGTTGGGTGCTGGGTGATTACCCAACCCACGAACGCTTGATCCGCGATCTGGTTCGCGCATCAGGCGCCGCTGCGGTTTACGTCGATTACACCCCGTCACCTGAAGCCCATTTCCCGGTGGCAATCAATCAGGCCTATGAGGCGACAAAATGGGTAGCCGAGCACGGCCAGGAAATCGGCGTGGACGGTAGCCGTCTGGGTCTGGTGGGCAACAGCGTGGGCGGCAACATGGTGGCTTCCGTGGCGCTGCAGGCCAAACAGTTCAATGGGCCAAAGATTCGCTACAACGTCATGCTCTGGCCGGTTACCGATGCGAAATTTGATACTGCCTCGTATAACCAGTTCGAAAATGGCTATTTCCTGTCAAAAAACATGATGAAATGGTTCTGGGATAACTACACCACCAGCGCTGCCGATCGCAACAATATTCTTGCCTCTCCGCTTCGCGCCACGAGTGCACAGTTGAAAGGCTTCCCGGAAACGCTGATTCAGACAGCTGAGCTGGACGTTCTGCGGGATGAAGGTGAAGCATTCGGGCGTAAACTGGATGCAGCTGGCGTCCCGGTGACCGTCACGCGCTATAACGGCATGATCCACGACTACGGCCTGCTTAACCCGCTGAGCCAGGAGCCGACGGTTAAAGTCGCCCTTGAGCAGGCAGGTGCAGCATTACATGACCACCTGAAATAGGATCGTCATGCTTCACGCTGAGCGCGGCCCCGGGCCGTGCTTTTTTATTTCCTCTATCCATAAGCGACTCATATGACAGCCTTCATTTCCGCCAGGGCATACTGAAACGACCCCGATGGTGAGCAGATGGATGCAGCATGTTAGCAGCTCAGGTCACTGATAATACGTATAAAGGCTGGCAGGCGTCGCTTGCCCTGCAGTTTTGTCACGCCCCTGAGAAAACCCTCCTGCACTCCGCTCACCACGTCGGGCCGCTTACGGTTCAGCGACCGTTTTACCCTGAAGGGGAAACGTGCCACCTTTACCTGCTGCACCCGCCCGGCGGCGTCGTGGGGGGCGATACGCTGGACATTTCCGTTCGGCTCGATGCCAAAAGCCACGCGCTTATCACCATGCCCGGCGCCAGCAAGTTCTACCGCAGCCGCGGCCCGCAGGCGCGTCTGAGCCAGCACTTTTACCTTGATAACGACGCCACGCTGGAGTGGCTGCCGCAGGACACCATTATCTTCCCCGGCGCGAACGCCGCGCTGCGCTCCGTTTTTCATCTGAAGGCCTCCAGCACGCTGCTGGCGTGGGAGCTGTACTGTCTGGGTCGCCCGGTTATCGGTGAGACCTTCAGCCACGGCACGATGGAGAGCCGCCTTGAAATCTGGGTCGACGACGAGCCGCGCCTGATTGAGCGCCAGCATCTTAGCAACGGCGATCTCACGCCCGTCGGCGGGCATCCGTGGATCGGCACGCTGCTGTTCTATCCGGCCCGGGAAGAACATCTCGACACGGTGCGCGCGCTGCTCGCCCCGCTGGAAAATTATGCCGGGGCAACGCTTACCGATGACCTGCTGTCGGTGCGTTTTCTCTCCCACGACAACCTGATTTGCCAGCGGGTGATGCGCGACATCTGGCAGTCGCTTCGCCCGCTTCTCACAACCAAAACCGCCTGTTCGCCGCGCATCTGGCAGACATAAGAGAAACGTTATGGAACTGACTCCCAGAGAAAAAGACAAGCTGTTGCTGTTCACCGCCGCGCTGGTTGCCGAACGCCGCCTCGCGCGCGGGGTAAAGCTCAACTACCCGGAATCGGTCGCGCTGATCAGCGTCTTCATTATGGAAGGCGCCCGCGATGGCGAAACCGTCGCCTCGCTGATGGAGGCGGGCCGCCACGTCCTGAGGCGCGATCAGGTGATGGAGGGCGTCCCGGAAATGATCCCGGATATTCAGGTGGAAGCCACCTTCCCGGACGGTTCCAAGCTCGTCACCGTCCACAACCCGATCGTCTAAGGAGCGCGTGATGATCCCAGGTGAATATCAGATCCAGCCCGGCACTATTGCGATCAATGTCGGGCGAGAAACCCAAAGCGTGATTGTCGAAAACCACGGCGACAGGCCGATCCAGGTCGGCTCGCACTACCACTTTTACGAGGTCAACCCGGCGCTGAAGTTTGACCGGGAAACCACCAGAGGCTATCGGCTGAACATCCCGGCGGGCACTGCCGTGCGCTTCGAACCCGGCCAGAGGCGGGAAGTGACACTGGTTCAGGTGACGGGCGCGCAGCGCATTTTTGGCTTTCGCGGCGAGGTGATGGGCGAGGTGAAACATGGCTGACATTTCACGCCAGGCCTATGCCGACATGTTCGGCCCCACCACCGGTGATAAGGTCCGGCTTGCAGACAGCGAACTGTGGATCGAAGTGGAGGACGATTTCACGGTCTACGGCGAAGAGGTCAAGTTCGGCGGCGGGAAGGTGATCCGCGACGGCATGGGCCAGGGACAGATGACCGCGGACGGCTGCGTGGATCTGGTTCTCACCAATGCGCTGATCGTCGATCACTGGGGGATCGTGAAGGCCGATATCGGCGTGAAGAACGGAAGGATCTTTGCCGTCGGTAAAGCCGGGAACCCGGACATTCAGCCTGGCGTGACGATCCCGATTGGCGCGGCGACGGAAGTGATTGCCGCCGAGGGGAAGATCGTCACCGCCGGCGGGATCGACACCCACATCCACTGGATCTGCCCGCAGCAGGCGGAAGAGGCGCTGGTCTCCGGCGTCACCACCATGATCGGCGGCGGCACCGGACCGGCGGCGGGCACCAACGCCACCACCTGCACGCCGGGGCCGTGGTATATCGCCCGCATGCTGCAGGCCGCCGATACGCTGCCGGTGAATATCGGCCTGCTCGGCAAAGGTAACGGCTCCAACCCGGAGGCCCTGCGCGAGCAGATTGCCGCGGGCGCCATCGGGCTGAAGATCCACGAAGACTGGGGCGCGACGCCTGCGGCGATCAACTGCTCGCTGGAAGTCGCGGAAGAAATGGATATTCAGGTGGCGCTGCACAGCGACACGCTGAACGAGTCCGGGTTTGTCGAAGACACGCTGGCAGCTATCGCCGGGCGCACCATCCACACCTTCCACACCGAAGGCGCGGGTGGCGGTCACGCGCCGGATATTATCACCGCCTGCGCGCACCCGAATATTCTGCCCTCCTCCACCAACCCGACCCTGCCCTACACGGTGAACACCATCGACGAGCATCTCGACATGCTGATGGTCTGCCATCACCTCGATCCGGATATCGCCGAGGACGTGGCGTTTGCCGAATCGCGCATTCGCCGGGAAACCATCGCCGCTGAAGACGTGCTGCACGACATCGGCGCGTTCTCGCTCACCTCGTCAGATTCGCAGGCCATGGGCCGCGTCGGGGAAGTGATTATCCGCACCTGGCAGGTGGCGCACCGCATGAAGGTCCAGCGCGGCGCGCTGCCGGAAGAGACGGGCGAGAACGATAACTTCCGCGTGAAGCGCTATGTCGCCAAGTACACCATTAACCCGGCGCTCACCCACGGCATCGCCCACGAAGTCGGTTCGATTGAGGCGGGCAAGCTGGCGGATCTGGTGGTCTGGTCCCCGGTGTTCTTCGGCGTCAAGCCCGCCACCATCGTCAAGGGCGGGATGATAGCCTGTGCGCCAATGGGTGATATCAACGCCTCGATCCCTACTCCGCAGCCGGTGCATTACCGTCCGATGTTTGGATCGCTGGGCGCCGCGCGCCACGCCACACGGCTGACGTTTATCTCGCAGGCCGCCAGTGAGAACGGCATCCCGCAGCAGCTCAACCTGCAGAGCGCCACCGCGGTGGTGAAAGGCTGCCGGACGGTGAAAAAGGCGGACATGATCCACAACGGTTTACAGCCGAACATCACCGTCGACTCACAAACCTATGAGGTGCGCGTCGACGGCGAACTGATAACCAGCGAACCGGCCGACGTTCTGCCGATGGCGCAACGCTATTTCCTGTTTTGAGGAGTGATGATGATCTATTTAACCCAACGCCTGGACCACGCGCACCCGATCACCGCCAGCGTCACGCTGCCGATTGACGTGCGGGTGAAAAGCCGTGCACGCGTATCGCTGAACGACGGGCGCGAAGCCGGGCTGATGCTGCCGCGCGGCCTGCTGCTGCGCGGGGGCGATCTGCTGACCACCGACGACGGCAGTGAGGTGATCGAAGTGATCGCAGCGGCTGAGTCCGTCTCCGTGGTGCGCTGCACCGACCCGTTCCTGCTGGCCCGCGCCTGCTACCACCTGGGCAACCGCCACGTGCCGCTGCAGGTCATGCCCGGCGAGCTGCGCTATCACCACGACCACGTTCTCGACAACATGCTGCGCCAGTTCGGGCTGGACGTAACCTACGCCAGCCTGCCATTTGAACCGGAAGCGGGCGCGTACGCCAGCGATGCCCACAGCCACAGCCATTCTCACGCTCATTCACATTAAGGACTCCTCATGCGCAAGTATTTACCGCTGTTTCTGCTGGCCGTTTCCGTACCGGCGCTCGCCCATCCCGGCCACGGTGCCGACAGCTTTCAGGCCGGCTTTCTCCACCCGCTAACCGGGCTAGATCACCTGCTGATGCTGGCAGGCGCCGGCGTGCTCTCGGCGCTGAGCGGCCGCAAGCTCCTGCTGCCGTTTGCCACCCTCGGCATGATGCTCGTTGGCGCCATTGCGGGCAACCTGCTCGGCGGCTTCAGCGGCATGGAGATGCTGATTATCGCCTCGCTGGCGGTATCCGGCGTGATGATGTTTAAAACTGAAAACCGTCTGCTGCTGGCGGTGCCTGCCCTGGCGATGTTCCACGGCTGGGCGCACGGCGTGGAGATGTCCGGCCACAACTTCTGGCTCTTCACCAGCGGCTTTATGTTCGCCAGCGCCACGGTGCTGTGCGCCAGTTTCGCCGCAGGGCTGCTGCTTCGCCGTCACGACAGCCTGCGTAAAACCTTCGGCGGCGGGCTGATCGTCTCCGCCCTGCTGGCGCTGATGAGCTGATGGAGCACGCCCGCCAGAGGCTACGCCTGATGCAGCTCTCCAGCAGCAGCCTGCCGGTCGGGTCGTTTACCTGGTCACAGGGACTGGAGTGGGCCGTTGAGGCGGGCTGGGTAACCGACGCCGGGGCCTTTAAACGCTGGCAAATTCAGCAGATGGAGCAGAGCTTTTTCTGCGTCGATCTGCCGCTGTTTATCCGTCTTTATCAGACCTGTGAGCGTAGCGATCTTACAAGTGCAAAACGCTGGACGGCATACCTTCTCGCCTGCCGGGAAACGCGCGAGCTCCGCGAAGAGGAGCGCAACCGCGGGGCGGCCTTTACCCGGCTGGTTAAAAGCTGGGAGCCGGACTGCCCGGCAGAGTGGCTGCCGCTGTTTATGCAGAGCCAGCTCTGCGGCATGGCGTGGCTTGGCGTTCGCTGGGGCATTGGCGCGCATGAGCTGGCACTGAGCCTCGGCTACAGCTGGATAGAGAGCGCGGTGATGGCGGGCGTTAAGCTGGTGCCGTTTGGGCAACAGGCCGCGCAGCAGCTGATTATCGAGCTGAGCGACCACTACGCCGCTGGTTTTGAACAGGCATTTTTACGTCGCGACGATGCGCTGGGGGCAGCAACGCCGCTCTCCGCCATCGCCTCCGCGCGCCACGAAACCCAATATTCACGACTATTCCGTTCCTGAGGAGTCAACATGGCTGATTACAAACATCCCCTGCGCGTGGGCGTGGGTGGCCCGGTAGGGTCGGGAAAAACCGCGCTGCTGGAAGCGCTCTGCAAGGCAATGCGCGACACGTATCACCTGGCGGTGGTGACCAACGATATCTACACCAAAGAGGATCAGCGCATCCTCACCGAGGCGGGCGCGCTGGAGCCGGAGCGCATCGTGGGCGTGGAGACGGGCGGCTGTCCGCATACTGCCATCCGCGAAGATGCCTCAATGAACCTGGCGGCGGTGGAAGCGTTAAGCGAGAAGTTCGGCAATCTGGATCTGATCTTCGTTGAAAGCGGCGGCGATAACCTGAGCGCCACCTTCAGCCCGGAGCTGGCGGATCTGACCATCTATGTGATCGACGTTGCCGAAGGGGAAAAAATTCCGCGCAAGGGCGGACCGGGGATCACCAAATCCGACTTTTTGGTGATAAACAAAACCGACCTCGCGCCTTACGTGGGGGCGTCGCTGGAGGTGATGGAGCGCGATACTAACCGCATGCGCGGCGAGCGTCCCTGGACGTTTACCAATCTTAAAGCGGGAGACGGTTTAGCGACGATTATTGCGTTTCTGGAAGAGAAAGGGATGCTGCGGATGTAGTTGTAAATTTCCCTCTCCCCTGTGGGGAGAGGGTCAGGGGGATTACGCCTCCGGCAGTTCCGCCAGCGGCCAGCGCGGACGCACGGACACGCTCAGGTCGGACGTTGCACCCGCATTCAGGCGCACCATTCCGGCGTAAGCGATCATCGCACCGTTATCGGTACAGAATTCCGGACGCGCGTAGAACACTTCCCCGCGGCGCTTTTGCATCATCTCGGCGAGCTTCGCGCGCAGCGTGCGGTTGGCGCTGACGCCGCCCGCCATCACCAGACGCTTAAAGCCGGTCTGATCCAGCGCGCGCTTGCACTTGATCATCAGCGTGTCCACCACCGCATCTTCAAACGCGCGGGCGATATCGGCGCGGGTCTGCTCGCTGTCGTCGTTATTACGGATGGTATTCGCCGCGAAGGTTTTCAGCCCGGAGAAGCTGAAATCCAGCCCCGGACGGTCGGTCATCGGACGCGGGAAGACAAAGCGCCCTTCCGTTCCCTGTGACGCCATTTTCGAGAGCATCGGGCCGCCCGGGTAATCGAGACCCAGCAGCTTGGCGGTTTTGTCGAAGGCTTCACCGGCGGCATCGTCGATCGACTCGCCCAGCAGCTCGTACTTGCCAATGCCCGTTACGCTAATCAACTGGGTATGCCCACCCGAGACCAGCAGCGCCACAAACGGGAATTCAGGCGGATTTTCTTCCAGCATAGGTGCCAGAAGGTGCCCTTCCATATGGTGAACCGGAATGGCCGGAACATCCCACGCGAAGGCCAGCGACCGGCCAACCGTCGCGCCAACCAGCAGCGCGCCGACCAGGCCCGGCCCCGCGGTATAGGCCACGGCGTCAATATCGGTTGAGCTTAATCCGGCCTCTTTCAGCGCCGCCTGAATCAGGGGAACCGTTTTACGCACGTGGTCACGAGAGGCCAGTTCCGGCACGACGCCGCCGTAGTCAGCGTGCAATTTCACCTGACTATACAGCTGGTTGGCCAGAAGCCCTTTTTCGTCGTCGTAAATGGCGATGCCGGTTTCATCGCAGGATGTTTCAATACCCAGTACACGCATGACTTGTTTTACCTCGTTTCAATACCGCGCAGTGTAGAGCCTGGGCGGGTTGATGTAAAACTTTGTTCGCCCCAGGAGGAAGGCTCGTGTATACTCTTCACCCTTATTAAAGTCCCTTTCAAAATCGCATCGGTGCTTTACAAAGCAGCAGCATTTGCAGTAAAATTCCGCACCATTTTGAAATAAGCTGGCGTTGATGCCAGCGGCAAACCGAATTTATTAAAGGTGAGAGTTACATGCCGGTAATTAAAGTACGTGAAAACGAGCCGTTCGACGTAGCACTGCGTCGCTTCAAACGTTCATGCGAGAAAGCAGGTGTTCTGGCTGAAGTTCGTCGTCGTGAGTTTTATGAAAAACCAACGACCGAACGTAAGCGCGCTAAAGCTTCCGCTGTGAAACGTCACGCGAAGAAACTGGCTCGCGAAAACGCACGCCGTACTCGTCTGTACTAATCTCTTGAGGGTCAACGCCCTCAATTGACAGACAGAGTAGTAGTCGTAAGGCCGTGCTTCCGGAAGGAATGCGCGGCTTGTTTTCGTTTATAAGTCGCTTAAATTTTTGGGGCATATGGCCGGAAGAATCCCACGCGTTTTCATCAATGACCTGCTCGCCAGAACCGACATCGTCGATCTCATCGACGCGCGGGTAAAGCTGAAAAAGCAGGGCAAGAACTACCATGCGTGCTGTCCGTTCCATAACGAAAAAACCCCCTCCTTCACCGTAAACGGTGAAAAGCAGTTTTACCATTGCTTCGGCTGTGGCGCACACGGTAATGCCGTCGATTTTTTAATGAACTACGACAAGCTCGAGTTCGTTGAAACCGTCGAAGAGCTGGCGGCGATGCATAACCTTGAAGTGCCGTATGAAGCAGGCAGTGGGCCAAGTCAGATCGAGCGCCATCAACGGCAAACGCTGTATCAACTGATGGATGGCCTGAATTCGTTTTACCAACAGTCTCTTAAGCACTCTGCGGCTGAGCCTGCGCGTCAGTATCTGAACAAGCGCGGACTGAGCGACGATGTGATTGCGCGTTTCGCTATTGGTTACGCCCCGCCCGGCTGGGACAACGTGTTAAAGCGTTTTGGCGGCAATAGCGAAGATCGTAAATCTCTCATCGACGCAGGCATGCTGGTCACCAACGACCAGGGACGAAGCTACGACCGCTTCCGTGAACGGGTAATGTTCCCGATCCGCGACAAGCGTGGCCGGGTGATTGGTTTTGGTGGTCGCGTGCTGGGTGATGCCCTGCCGAAATACCTCAACTCTCCGGAAACCGATATTTTCCATAAGGGCCGTCAGCTTTACGGTCTTTATGAGGCGCAGCAGGATAACGCGGAACCTCAGCGTCTTCTGGTCGTCGAAGGCTATATGGACGTCGTTGCGCTGGCGCAGTACGACATCAACTACGCGGTTGCGTCGCTAGGTACGTCCACCACCGCCGATCATATTCAACTGCTGTTCAGGGTGACCAACAACGTCATCTGCTGTTACGACGGTGACCGCGCTGGACGCGACGCCGCCTGGCGAGCGCTGGAAACCGCGCTGCCGTATATGACCGACGGGCGTCAGCTACGCTTTATGTTCCTGCCCGACGGTGAAGACCCGGATACGCTGGTGCGTAAAGAGGGCAAAGCGGCGTTTGAAGCGCGGATGGAGCAGGCTCAGCCGCTCTCCACGTTTTTGTTTAACAGCCTGATGCCGCAGGTTGATTTGAGTACCCCTGACGGGCGCGCGCAACTCAGTACGCTGGCGCTGCCGTTAATCAGCCAGGTGCCCGGCGAAACGCTGCGCATCTATCTGCGTCAGGAGTTAGGCAACAAGCTCGGCATTCTGGATGACAGCCAGCTTGAACGTTTAATGCCTAAACAGGCTGAAAACGGCACGGTTCGCCCCGCGCCTCAGCTAAAACGCACAACCATGCGTATACTGATAGGGTTGCTGGTACAAAACCCCGAGCTCGCGCCGCAGGTGCCGTCGCTGGCGGGTTTGAACCACGAAAAATTGCCCGGGCTTGGCTTATTTTCAGAACTGGTCAACACGTGTTTGTCTCAACCAGGTCTGACCACCGGACAACTTTTAGAACATTATCGCGGCACAAAAGAGGCCGCTACCCTTGAAAAATTGTCGATGTGGGACGATATAGCTGATAAGGACATTGCAGAAAAAACGTTCACCGACTCGCTCAACCATATGTTTGATTCGATGCTTGAGCTGCGCCAGGAAGAGTTGATAGCTCGCGAGCGCACGCACGGCTTAAGCAGCGAAGAACGCCGGGAGCTCTGGATGATTAACCAGGAACTGGCGAAGAAATAAGTCAAAGACAACAGTATTTAACGGCTTAAGTGCCGAATATCGATCGGGAAGCCCCCGGCAGCCGCACTGAGAGGCAGCGGCAAAAATATAAGTACGCCCTCGCTTTAAAGGTTGGCAGCCCCATCGCCGACACCAATCAAACGAATTAAGTGTGGATACCGTCTTATGGAGCAAAACCCGCAGTCACAGCTGAAACTTCTTGTCCAACGCGGTAAGGAGCAAGGCTATCTGACCTATGCCGAGGTCAATGACCATCTGCCGGAAGATATCGTCGATTCAGACCAGATCGAAGACATCATCCAAATGATCAATGACATGGGCATTCAGGTGATGGAAGAAGCACCGGATGCCGATGATCTGTTGCTGGCTGAAACCTCCAACAACACTGACGAAGATGCGGAAGAAGCTGCTGCACAGGTACTGTCCAGCGTGGAATCTGAAATCGGGCGTACCACTGACCCGGTCCGCATGTACATGCGCGAAATGGGTACCGTTGAACTGTTGACCCGCGAAGGCGAAATTGACATCGCAAAACGCATCGAAGACGGGATCAACCAGGTACAGTGCTCTGTTGCCGAATACCCGGAAGCGATCACCTATCTGCTGGAGCAGTACGATCGCGTTGAAGCGGAAGAAGCGCGCCTGTCTGACCTGATCACCGGTTTTGTCGACCCGAACGCTGAAGAAGATATGGCGCCTACCGCCACTCATGTCGGTTCTGAACTGTCTCAGGAAGAGATGGATGACGACGAAGACGAAGATGAGGAAGAAGACGACGACAGCGCGGACGATGATAACAGCATCGACCCGGAACTGGCGCGTGAGAAGTTTGCCGAGCTGCGCACCCAGTACGAAGTGACGCGTGACACCATCAAAGCGAAAGGCCGCAGCCATGCCGCCGCTCAGGAAGAGATCCTGAAGCTGTCTGAAGTATTCAAACAGTTCCGCCTGGTGCCAAAACAGTTCGACTACCTGGTTAACAGCATGCGCGTGATGATGGATCGCGTACGTACCCAGGAACGCATCATCATGAAGCTATGCGTTGAGCAGTGCAAAATGCCGAAGAAGAACTTCATCACCCTCTTCACCGGCAACGAAACCAGCGAAACCTGGTTCAACGCGGCTATCGCGATGAACAAGCCGTGGTCTGAAAAACTGCACGACGTGAAGGACGATGTTTATCGTGGTCTGCAGAAGCTGCAGCAGATTGAAGAAGAGACCGGCTTGACCATCGAGCAGGTTAAAGACATCAACCGTCGCATGTCCATCGGTGAAGCGAAAGCCCGCCGGGCCAAGAAAGAGATGGTTGAGGCGAACTTACGTCTGGTTATCTCTATCGCCAAGAAATATACCAACCGCGGTCTGCAGTTCCTGGATCTGATTCAGGAAGGCAACATCGGTCTGATGAAAGCGGTAGATAAGTTTGAATACCGTCGTGGTTACAAGTTCTCTACTTACGCGACATGGTGGATCCGTCAGGCGATTACCCGCTCTATCGCAGACCAGGCGCGCACCATCCGTATTCCGGTGCATATGATTGAGACCATCAACAAGCTCAACCGTATCTCCCGTCAGATGCTGCAGGAGATGGGCCGCGAGCCGACGCCGGAAGAGCTGGCCGAGCGCATGCTGATGCCGGAAGACAAGATCCGTAAAGTGCTGAAGATCGCCAAAGAGCCAATCTCCATGGAAACGCCAATCGGTGACGATGAAGATTCGCATCTGGGTGATTTCATCGAGGATACCACCCTCGAGCTGCCGCTGGACTCTGCGACCACCGAGAGCCTGCGTGCCGCGACGCACGACGTTCTGGCTGGCCTGACCGCCCGTGAAGCAAAAGTTCTGCGTATGCGTTTCGGCATCGATATGAATACCGACCACACGCTGGAAGAAGTGGGTAAACAGTTCGACGTTACCCGCGAACGTATCCGTCAGATCGAAGCGAAGGCGCTGCGTAAGCTGCGTCATCCAAGCCGCTCTGAAGTGCTGCGTAGCTTCCTGGACGACTAATCTGTCCTGACAGTGAAAAAGCTCCCAATCGGGAGCTTTTTTTTGTTTATTCCCTCTCCCCGTGGGAGAGGGCCAGGGTGAGAGTATCAGGCCGCAGAGGAGCTAAAGCCCCCGCACCATCAGTGCCTCATCCAGTTCCCGATACGCCTCCACCAGCTTATCCAGCGTCGCCCTGTTGAGCCCGCTCGGGTTCGGCAGCACCCACACCTGCGTAACGCCAATCATGATGCTCTGCTTGCCCCACTTCGTTCCACGCTGGCTAAACGCCTGCTCGTAGGCCTGCTTGCCGAGGATCGCCAGCGCGGCCGGCTGGTAGTCTTCAATCTTCTTCACCAGCTCCCGCCCGCCGCTGCGCAGTTCATGCAGGTTGACCTCGCTTGCCTGTACCGTCGGCCGCTCGACCAACATGGTAATTCCGCAGCGCGTATCCAGCAAATGCAGCTCCTCTTCCGGCTTGAGTAACCTGTCGGTAAACCCGGCCTGGTAGATCACCTTCCAGAAGCGATTTCCCGGGTGGGCAAAGTGAAAGCCGGTGTGCGCCGAGGACTTTCCCGGGTTGATTCCGCAAAATACCACCCGCAGGCCAGGGGCCAGAATGTCGTTGATCATCTTTACTCCCACTGATACGTCGTTATGGAAGTATAAAGGATTGATAATGCGTTGTTTATAAAAACAGCAGGCAGGTGTGAATGGCTGGATTGCTGCGGGGAGTTACTTTATAATTCACCGCCACGGCCCCTTAGCTCAGTGGTTAGAGCAGGCGACTCATAATCGCTTGGTCGCTGGTTCAAGTCCAGCAGGGGCCACCAAATTTTAGCTGTAGAATCATAGAATTAAGCCACTCGATTGAGTGGCTTTTTTATTGGTTTTTTATGAGCCGGTGGTACCGCCGTTAACCGTGGCTCATCGAAGCCATTCGGACACGTTCAGAGGCGCCAGGAGTTGCAATCAGACGCTCCACGGATTCCATCGTCACGAACGTACAGCTGCAGTCCACATTGGTGCACTGATGATAGCGCTCTTTGGTGTTTTCACTTAAGTAGCGACTGGTACGCGCATGCGCAGAATGCTTGCACTTAGGACAATGAAACATATACCCTCCGTTTGATTCACTATTTGTGAATCAATAATACCCAAAATAAAACCAATAGCAACTGCATTACTCACTATCCACAGAAAATTTTTCGTCGATGACGTTCAGCTCAAGGTTCAGCTGCGTGGTAAATCCACTCCCGCTCAGGGTATGAACCACCTCGCTGATGATCCACGCCTGCTCGTCAATGACGCGTTTAAAACCGTTTACCCGCACCGGCGTTTCAGGGAACAGATCGGCGCGTCCCAGCGCAAGCTGGATGGAAAACTTCACGGTTCCCCGCTGAAGCGCGCGCCACTTCGCCTCCGCAGCCCTGAGCGCCTGCTCTTCAGAGGCATATACCGTAGTGAGCTCAAACACGTTCTCCGCCGATCCCACCAGCCTCTCTTGCGGCTTCTGCTCCGCGCCACCGGCTCCCGGCGCAGCGGCATCCGGGTGCTGCAGTGCTTCTGCCGGCTGTCCTCCGGGCTGACGAGAAATACTCAATTGAGGATTTTGTTGTTTGGGATCGCGCGTTTGCAGCCATTTGGCCGTTACGCCGGAATAATTTTCACGGTCAGCTACGGAAAAAAGGTGCTTATCGCCATCCCCACGCTCAATCACCATTAAGGAAAGCGGGGTGCCGCTGGCCGTCACGGCCTGGCCCGCTTTCATAAAGATAATCTTCCCGGCTTTGATTGAAACAAATGCACCATTACGTTCGGCAAGGCGAGAGAGAAACGTCGCGTCAGTCTCCTGAGACTGGTCAATATGAGAGATGGCGATGGATGCAAGCCCCGCCGCGACGCTGGCGGTCAACTGGTTACGCTGAGCGATGGTATCGACTATCGCGCCAATCGTCGTGTCATGCCACGACTGTTCGCGCCGCACGTTTAGCTTTCCACGAAAATCAGCGCTGCATCCCCGGATGGTCAGCGTGTCCGGCGCGCCACGGAATTCAATCGCATCTATCGTAAAGTCCCCTTTCTCCTCGAGCGGGGTTCCCTCCCATCCCAGCCATAAGGAGAGCCTTGCCCCCCGGGCTGGCAAGTCCAGCAGCCCGTCGGAATCATCCAGTTGAA
This sequence comes from Enterobacter sp. ECC_219_Taxon_10, assembly GCF_058354905.1. Lineage (NCBI taxonomy): Bacteria > Pseudomonadati > Pseudomonadota > Gammaproteobacteria > Enterobacterales > Enterobacteriaceae > Enterobacter > Enterobacter sp. ECC_219_Taxon_10. The sequence goes on from NZ_CM178005.1 coordinate 4,177,281, forward strand.
TATCCAGCTGATCGGCTTCCAGCCCACGTTTGTCGGTCATGGATAAACTGATAAGGCGGTGGCTGAAATTTTGTGTGATATCACGATCGTCAAGCTTAAGCATAAAATCAGGGGCGATTTTGCCGCCCGCCCGGATATTCATCTCGGCGATCATCCCACCAGCCCTCCAATGCTATTACGTGCGCTCGTCACCAGCTCTTCAGCCTGCGTTCTCAGATCGCCAAACATCTTCATCAGCGATTCGTCCACGCGTTTCAGCGAAAGGGAAAATTCAATTTTTCGCGCGGTACCATCGCTGTAGAAATCCGAATGCGTATGCGTGACTTTCTCAATGATAAACATGCCGTGAATGATGCCGGTACCATCTATCAACGGCCAGGCCCGTCCTTCATTCGCCATCAGCTCAACCGCCTTAAGAGAAAGCCGCCCTCCCGTGAGCTCCGGGTAAAGTACTCCGGTGAGGTTAAAGGATGTCTCACCTTCGCCAAGATATTGCCAGGCTTTGGGCTTCCCGATGCGAACGTTGGACGCCCAGCGGTAGTCCTTTGTAAACTGCATTGTCTGATACGGTAAGGTTCGTCGTTCAAAGACAAACAGACCCAGCACCATTAACATTTTCTCTCTCCTCAACCATACAAAAAGCTGGATTGCTGCCGTCTCGCTTTATCACGTTCACTGTTTTCTATTGCCTCCCGGATTTGACGCGTCAGATCCGTTCCGGAGGCCGTGCCCCCCTGCAGCGTGATGTTGTACTCGCTTTTACTCTGATCGACGTAAGAGCGTCCCCCTGTGGCGATGGTTGGCTGATACCCCTGATAGCCGCCATAGGTCCCCGTACCCGGAATATAAGAGCTGCCCGCAGGAGAGGAGGATGCCGCTTCTGCTTTTGCCGCAGCGGCGTCGAGATCGCCCGACTCGTTTTTGATAAGACCGAGCTTCTCCAGCAGCCAGCTGGCCTTGCCGCTCAGGCTGTTAAAGAGATCAAGCGGTGCCATTAACGCATCGCCCAGCGCCTGCCCAAATATCACGCCAGCATTTTTACAGCCATCCAACGTTTCCTGCGTCGCCTTGATAGGCGTAATCAAGTCGGTGAACCATTGCCAGATACCGCCCAGCTTCTCCGAGATAGCATCAAATACCGTTATCACCGGTGAGAACAGCGCCCCCAGCGGTGCGAAGGCCGTCGAAAGCCCTTCCATCACCCCGCCAAAGAAGGCGCTGATGGGCTCCCAGTATTTAAAAATCAGTAACGCACCGGCAGCAATCGCCGCGCTCAGGGCAATCACCGGCCAGCTAAGGGCACCCAGTACCGTCATGATGGCGCCGCCCACCACGCTGAATACCGTTCCCAACATCCCGGCCGCGGTAATAACCATATTGACGCCCGTCAGAACCGGGGCGATAACCGTTCCTACGCCGCCCAGTACGCCAGCAAACGCCTGCGCACCGACAACAATGCTGGCGAGGGTCTGCGTCAGCTCAGGGTTGGCATTCACCCAAAGGGAGGCCGTGCTGAGCCAGCCGGTTGCGGTTGTTATCAGGTTGCGCAGAGCGCCATCCGCTTTATCAAATACATCAATCTTCAACCCGTTCCACGCGGCCTGGAATCGGTTGATATCACCGTCAAGATTATCGGTCTGCACGGAAGCCGCGAGCGCGGTACTGCCCTTTGCCCCCTGCAACTGCCGGCGTTTTTCATCAAGCGATCCATCACCCGCAGCGGAAGCCAGCGCCCCCGCGGCTTTTATGGCACCCGGAGTCTGAACCTGGCGCAACATCGCGCTGAGCGCGTCCCCGGCGGCAGCACCGTACATCCCCTTTTCCGCCAAAACGCCAAGCTGCGCCGTTGTCTCTTCAAGCCCCATACCGGCGGCGTCCGCAGCTGGCGCAGCGGCGTTCAGGGCCGCCGCCATCTCAGCGAGGCTGGTATTTGAAGAGGTAGAACCGCGCGTAAGCACATCTGCGATGCGTCCCGCGTCCGCATCGGCCAGGCTGTACGCGGCCTGCGTGCTGCTGATAATATCGGCCGCTTTAGCCGCGTCGACACTCCCCGCCAGGCTGAGGTTGACCGTTGGCGCGGTGGCCGTAAGCAGCCCATCGGCATCATAGCCTGAACGAGTCAGTTCGGTTTGTGCCCGGAGGACCGTATCTGCAGGTACTCCGGTGCTGGCACTGACCTCCCGCGCCTGCTGGCGAATGGCCTCAAGCCGGGAATCCCCCTTCGCCAGACCAAGGTTTGCCTGAATGGCAGACATCTGCTTTTCAAAGCTGATGCCAGGCGCCATAAAGCGGGACGTCTGGTCAAAGCCCGCTTTTGCCATACCCACGCCCGCATTAGCCAGCTGCTGCACCCGCGCGACAGCGCGCTTGCCTGACTCGTAGCGGTTCTGAACGGTACTCAGCCGCTCCTGCTGCTGGTTGACGCGGGCCAGCGCATCCCGCTGCCGGTTAAGCTGCTGCGTTTTCTCGCCGATGTTGGTTCGTAGACGACGCTCGTCCGATGAGAGCGTGCGCGTGTTTATCCCCGCCCGCGCGAGCTCAGCACGCTGACGCTGTACCGAATAGCGTAAGCTGTTGTACTCAAGCTTAAGATCGGCTGCCGATTTTCGGGCCGCGGACAGCGCATCAGCCTGTGCCTGGGTGGGGTTTTGCGTGTTTTTAAACTGCACCGCCAGCGCTGCGGCCTGCTGTTTCGCCTGAGCAAGGGACTGCTCCGTCATGGCGAGCTGGCCGTTTGCTTTCCTGAAGCCGTTAATACGCCCCGCCTGCTCATCGAACGCCCCGAGCGCCGCCTGCGCATCGCGGATATCGTTCGCGAGAGTGAGGCTGGCGTTATGGAGAGCGTTAAGCGGTCGGGTTGCCCGGTCAACGGCCTTAAGCAGCTCCTGAAGTCTGACATTATTACTCATGGTGGTTTCCGCTTCGCTGCAGCGCTTTTTCGCGCCATAAGAGGAGTTCGGTCACGCTCAGGGTGTACAGCTCTGACGGCGGCCAGTGAAAGATCACCGCGATATCCGCCATCAGATCGTCGACCGATAGATTTTCAGGAAATTTCAGCGAGCCGAAGCCGGTGACAAAAAACCGATCACCTTGCCTGCAAAAGAGAGCAGATCGCAGGCATCCAGGCGCGCAACCTCGTGCTCGGTCAGGGCTGGCGAGGTCATTCGCGGCAGCACCTTGATCAGCGCATCCACGTCAGATTGCGCCAGCGACGCCAGCGATACACCTCGCAGGGTCCCGGCATTCGGTTTTGAAACGGTCACCTTTTCAATTTTTTGCTCACCGCGCTGAACGGGGCTATCAAGCGTGACGATATGTAGGTTTTCGTTCATGGCGATCTCGTTGATATTTTCCATTTCGTTACTCTTCAGAAAGTTAACTTACCGGCCGGCGATCCCGGCCGGTTAAAGGGTTACAGGCCGATGGCCCTACGGTGTTCTGCCAGGCGATCGACGCCGTCGACTTTCAGCACCATGTTGATGATGTCGATTTCAATGATCTCTTTGCCATCAATGGTCAGCTGGTAGTAGGCGCACTCGGTGGACATTTTGGTGGTGCCGCTCTCGCCCTGCTTGTTTTCACCGCCATCAAACTCTTTATGACGGCCACGCATGACGATTTCGACGGCGGAAATTTCGCCGGTGTCATCGCGCTGATAAGAGCCGGTAAAGCGCAGCGGCACGCTGTCCGCGCCCGGAGAGGCATACTGCGCCCACAGAGCGGCATCCGGCAGCCCGCCAACGGTCCACTCCAGCGCCAGGGCATCATCGTCCAGGCCGAGGTCGACAGAGACCGAGCCGGGCATACCGCCGCCGCGATACTTCTCCAGCTTGCGGGTAAGCTTCGGCAAGGTGACAGACTCAACAACGCCCATGTAGCTCAGGCCATCGTTGAACATATTCAGATATTTCAGTTTGCGTGGTAACGCCATGCTTCAGCTCCTTAGCTATTAACTGAATCTGACAGGTCTGCCAGATAGGTATCGGTGATGCGCTGGCGCAGGGTCAGATTTTCCAGCGGCGGGACAGGGGTGTAGTCATAATCGATATACAGTTTCCCCGCTTTCAGGGTTGATGCGTCGTTCGACTCAGGGTCATACCAGCAGGAGCCGTCGACGATATAGCCGTTGGTTTTCAGCTCGCGGAACTTGGCATTAATACCGGAGACAATGTCGCGGATAAGCGTTGGCGTGATGGGTTTATCCATCGCCCACGCGTGCGCTTCAGCCATGGTATCGGCCAGCACCTGCGCGGTACGGGTGTAGTTTTCAAAGACGAATAACGGATCGTCTGAGCAGGTGCGGTTACCCCAGAATTTGAAGCCGTCGTTGCGAATCAGCGTGGTGACGCCAGCCTGGTTGAGCAGGTTCGCGTCTGTGGCCTGTTCCTGCAGATCCCAGGAGACAGAAGCACTTACGCCAGTGACGCCGTTAACGCCAACGTTTGACAGGGTTTTATGCCAGCCCATTGTCTGGTCGATTTTGGCGCGCAGGCCAAGCGCACGGGCGGTCGCCCAGGCCGTTGTCGTCGCGTTCGTGGTGGTATCCCACGCCAGAAAATCAGGGTGGATAACCATCAGCTCGCGCTGGCTGAAGTTTTTGCGGTAGTTGATCGCCTCAGAAATGGTTTTACAACCCCATGCGCTGACATAGCCGAACGCGCGCAGGCTCTGGCACGTGGCGGCCAGCGCGGTTGCCACTTCCTGAGAGTCCAGCCCCGGTACGCCGAGAATGCGTGGCTTAACGCCGGTCACCGTTTTCGCCGTGAGAAGCGCCTTCAGACCGGTGTATTTACCGTTTTCATCGGTGGTACCGATGATGTTGGAAACGGTCTGTTTGTGTGCCTCTTCCGGGGTCTCTGCAGTGCCTTCAGCCACGCGAACAACCACGACAACCGGTTTACACTGGTCGGCGATCGCCTGCAGAGAAGCGGACAGCGTCCCCGCCTTGCCGGCTTTCGCAATCGCGCTTTGCACGTTGGTAATGAGCACAGGCTCGTTTAAAGGAAATGTCTTGTCGTCAGCATCGCTGGCCGTACAAACCATGCCGATGATTGCCGTCGAGACGGTGGAAATGGTGCGGGTGCCATCGTTGATTTCGATAACTTCCACGCCGTGGTGATAGTCGCCCATCCGGTTAACTCCTTCGTTTAGTGGTGAGGCTATTGTCTGTGGAGCGCGCAATTGATGCGACGTATTGGGGTTGGGGAAAGGATTGCACAACAAACGAAAAACCCTCCTGATGGAGGGTTTGGGGTCAGGCGGGGCGTTCGGGCCATTCAATCTCTGGTGAAACGCTGAGATCCAGCCGGTTTAGCATCACCCGATAGCGCTTCCAGAGTAACAACCTGGCAGCTTCCTCGTCTGTTGCAATGCCGAGCTCGAAGGCATCCTGGAGGGGAGCGATAGCCTCGGAAGCATCAGCAAGCAATTCAGTTTTTCTTGTTTGCGCCTGTTGAATTAACTCCTCATTGGTGAGCTGGCGTGGAATAATTTTAGTGCCATTCCATACCCACTCACCGTGTATATTCAGCCCTTCTGGCACGTCTGTTGGATCAACTTCGGAAACTGACATACCAAGAGGAAAGAGGCGATCAACCTGATTACTGAAAGAGCGAATAATGTTATTTTTGTCGTAGCAAATCTTTAAGGTGTCGGCCTGAAAGCGTGACATATGGTAATACCAGTCAAGCCCCTCATCTGACTGAAGAAATATAGCATTAAACAAGAAATCTTTAAATTCTGGTTCATACTGAACGAAATTTTTAAGTGTAATCATGCTGTATGACCTACAGTAATCCATCCGATATTAGACATATATTTCTGAATTGGGCGGTAAAAAATCGTATCGCCGCCAGGGTTATCACCTTCAAAGTTGTAGCCTGTCATAGCACATCCAGGAGGCACACGCTGCCAGGCATTTTTTACAATCGTAAATGCCCCCTCCGCACCCATGGCAACATCCCGGACAAAGTATTGCAGCGTCCAGTCCTGTCGTGCATAAGGGCTCAAATCCTGCTGGGGCGGCGGATTATTACTGGAATAAACCCTGACCAAACCGCCTGACTCAAACAACCCCTGACCAGCGACAATATTCCCCCCTGTCCCAATCTGGCCGGGAACATTTAAATTCCCATTAGCATTAAATGAATATATTGCCCCGGCTCCGCTATCACCCAAAATTTGAATAACAGCGGAACCAAAATCACCACTTCCTGAACGTAATATTCCAAAACTAACTGACGCACCAAATCCATATCCACTCGTCGCAGATGTTCCTTTTACAATTGGTAGATACATCGAAATATCTTTAGGAGTAGTATAACCAGGAACAAAAAATGGAGCCGAGGCATCAATATATTGATTTGCAAACGCCCCGCCGCCTTGCCAGTATTCAGGCTTTGTCGCGTAATAACATGCATTGTTTAAATACTCAACGCTTCCGCCGTAGTTTGTGATAACGTTCGTCCAGCTCCCCCAATAGCCATTATCCGCATTTAAGGTGCGGAATTTCAGCCGCTTTCCGCCGTCGCCATAGGACGCAGCATACTGCACACGATAGCCATCGCCTCCAAGGCCGCCCACATCAAGAATCGTCGCCTCATAACCCGGTGAATATGCTGCATCGGCATAACAGAAGCTCACTGAGTTAGCCGGGAGGGCGCTTGCATCGGCAATTGCCGTACCCGCTCTGGCGGCTACCGTTCTCAACGCCAGCGCACCACCGTTAACCAGCACGCGCCCCGGTGTGATGTCGTCGCGGCTTTCCTGAACATTTTTACCTGCGGCAGTACCCAAGCTGTTTTTGAGCTTTGTCACGTCATCATTGACGGTCTTCACAGCCTTAGGTGTAGCCGCAAGCGACTCAGACTCACTGTCGGTCACACTACTAAGCTGAGTAAACCCTTTAGCCGTCAGCGTGGCATCAGGATGGCGACGAGACTGCTCATGCTCTTCAAGCTTCTCATCAACGTACTCCTGGGTTGCCATTACCGTAGACGTATCTATCGTAAGCTCGACCGAGGCGATATCGCTGACCATGATCACCATTCTCACAGTCTGCGCACGCCCTGATCCCTCATCTAACAACGGCTTATAGCTTTCAGCCATGTTCCCAACGGCAATCAGTGTCCCCGTGTCATCATAGAGCCCCATCTCTCGCATCCAGAAACCGCCGGTTTCAGGAGGAATAAGAAGTTCTGCGATCACATAGTTCTGCTTTTTATTATCCTGGCTGATTTTATTAAGCGCATGGCGCCAGACTTCATTAACCAGCTTCGTCTGCCCGGCATCAGGCACCGGCAACGTGCCCCCACCGTCACCCACCGCCATCGCCGTAAAATTCACTTTCTTGCCGTTCGGGACGGTCGCTGCAGCCAGTTTTTCGGCACCGGCTTTGGTGATAACCGTTTTATATTTCACTGTCATTGTACTCTCACTTATCCGGGATAAACCGTAATGATGTCGCCGTCATAGCTCAGGGCGCCGGTATAGAGATAACCCGGAATGTCCTGGATGATATTCAGGCCAATAAGGTGGCGGCTGGCAGGCTTTGCATCAGCAATCAGCCTCTCCATTTCGTAATACATTTCCTCGGTGATACCGGTGTCCAGCACGCCAATATCAAGGCGGAAGGTGCCGGGCGGATCGTTGGTTTCCCACCACTCGGTGACGTTGATCAAATAGCCAAGCGGCTCCACCACGCGACGCACGGCGCCAATCGTCCCTTTGTGGGCATGGATAAACCACGCCGCGCGGATAACGTCCCGCTTAGTGGCTTCCGGCCAGCTCTCGTCCCAGCGGTCAACCGAAAACGCCCACGCCAGCCAGGGCAGCAGATTCGCCGGGCAGGTGTCCGCGCTCCAGAGATGACGCAGCGGAACGGGCGTATTTTCTATATCCGCACAGGCGCGCGCTGCCGCCACCTCAAGCGGCGATGAGCCAACCGGTAAAAGACGGGTGTTACTCATCGTTGCCTCCCACGGTTACGCTGTAGTGGCTGCACCATGAGGCCTGGGTTTCATCAAGCACGATGTCAGCTGCGGGTGCGGTCAGTTCCACCCGCTGCACCCCTTCTACGTGAAGAGCGGCGTAAATGGCGGACTTGCGAATATCGCGTCCAAGCCGATGCTGAGCCGTGATATAGGCCTGTAACCGGGCTCTTGCCGCGTTGAGTACCGGCTCGCTTTCAGGGCCGGGAAAAAGGAAAAGCGATGCTTCAATGCTGTAGTCAACGATTTTGGCCGACTGGACGGTAACGCGGTCGGCAACGGGCCTGACGTCTTCATCGTTGAGGGCATTACGAACAATAGCGATCAGCTCTTCAGACGCTATGCCGTTATTCTCCCGGGAGAGCACGGAGATCGTGACGTTCGCCGGCTGCGGGCTGATGACGGAGATGTCCGCTACCCGGCCATCGGCACTGCGGCCATGGAACTGGTACGCGCCCGTCGAACCGGCCACGCTCAGCCCTTCCGGCGCCTGCTGGATGCGCAGACGAAAATCGGTATCGGACTCCATCACAGCCGGCGTGGGTGGGAACGTGGTGTCGTCGGCAGGGGCGATCACCAGACGCGCAAGGTTAGCGTTTGCCCCAATCTGGTCCAGATCGCTGCCCGCTGCATAGGCCAACATGACCGCACGCGCGGCCTCGTTAACCCGCTGACGCCACATGACTTCCCGGTAGGCATTCTCCTGCAGGAGCTTCACAATCGGCTCTGACTCCAGCGTCAGCGTCCGCGCAATCGCCTCTCGCTCCTCTTCGGGATAGAGCGAGACAAAGGTGGCCTTTCGTTCTGCCAACAGCGTTTCATAATCCACCTCCTCCACGACATCAGGCGCGGCGAGCTGGCTCAGATCAACAATAGCCATAGCGTTTAACTCAGTGAAATGGTGATAGAAAAGGATTGTCCGGAGGTCGGGCGCGTGCCGGTGATATCGACATACAACGTCCCGTCGTTCTCCGAACGCTCGAAAGTGATGGCCGTCAGGCTTATCCGCGGCTCCCATTTCTGGATGGCGGAATAGCATGCGGACATGATTTGCAGGCGCAGCGCCGGGCTCTGCGGCCTGTCGATCATCGCCGCCAGCAGCGAGCCGTAGTCCCGGCGCATAACCCGCGAGCCAATCGGCGTGACCAGAATGTCGCGCACGCTCTGCCGGATGTGTTCAGCCTCTGAAATGCTCAGCCCGGTCTGCCTGTTCATTCCCCTGTATCGCACCGTCATTGTGTCCCCTTAGTCCAGCTTCCGCCGCTTTGCACGCTGCCGTGCGCGTGGTTGTCCACCTGTACCCCGTTGGAGGTGAATTTACCGCCGGAATGCTCAATATTTCCGGTCATCACACCGCCCTGCTGCACTTCAAGAGAGGCGGTAATTAACTTGTTGGTACACACCACTTCAGGCGTATCCAGCGTGATGCGGGAAGTTGACGTCACCCGCACCTCCGGCACGGTGGCGGTCAGCGATTCCGAGGCGGTAATGTCGGCCGTTTTAATGCCTGTAACCGTCAGCGCCCCGCGTTCGGGTTCGTACTCGATCACCGCGCCGTCAGGAAACGAGACGTGGAACGCATCAGGCGACCCGGACGGCGCCGGATGGTCGTCCGAGAAAATGCCAGGCAGCACAAAGGCGGTATCAAGCTCGCCTCCGATGGCCAGCAGCAGCACCTGCTCGCCCTCGGAAGGCGCCCACCAGACGCGCGAACGTCCCGCACGACAGGTTAGCCAGTTCAGCCAGGTAGTTTTCATCCCGCCGGTCTGGACACGACAAAGCCCTCTGTTGAGGTCAACCTCGGTCACAACACCGATACGAATCAGATTGCGGATCGCGCGAGCGATACCGTTCATGGAAGTTAATGTATTCATGAGAAGAGAATGCCGTTCAGGAGGAACGGCAGCAACGAGACGAGGTTTTATGCGGGATGAAACAACACGGCGCGGGGGAAATTAAGCCTCCCACTGGCTGACCAGCTCACCGTTGATGTACAACGACGTCGGACGCGTGACGGGCTCCGGCAGCGGCGGTTCGGGGGAATACGTCGCGTGCAGAGCGCCCTGCTCCTGTGCAACAAGCATGCGCTCGGTTAATTGCAAACTGACGCTGATATCCATCGTATCGTCATCGTTTAAGACGATCGTGAAGGAACATCCGTTTTTACGGCCTTCATCAAGGGTAAAAATGTCCGGCTGGTTTTCCCGAAGCCAGGCCAGCACGGGAACGAAAAATCCCTCGCTGTCACCGGTGAAACCGCTGACCTTTGCATTCAGTTGATAGTGTTTTTCAAAGGAGAGCGAGGAGGCCAGGCGGGCGTCAATATGCCCGCTTCCGACCGACATCTGCAGGCGCTCCGGGCTGGCGTTCAGTTGGGGGATCGCGTCAATTAATGCCTGACGCAGGCTCTTGAGTTTGTGCATCGAGTTTATCCTGACAGTTTTTAAGGGTTTCAACCTGCAGCGCGCAGGCGATAAGGGCATACTCAAGCCTGCGAATATCCGCGCTGAGATCGCCGTTAGTGGCGGGTTCGCTGCCCGGCATCGGGCAGAGGCTCACTTTCGGGCAGGCGTGGTAAACAATGGGCTGCGGAGGCGCAGGCGGTGCGGGTGTGCAACCTGCGGACAGCATCAGGCAGCCGAGCGCTATACCAGCGGCGTAACGCTTCATTTTCATTAAGTAATCTCCCGATAGTGGCTTCCCGTCTCGCGCTCTCCTCACCCGCAGTGACAAGCGCCTCACGGAGCCTGACCTGGGCGTTTTCGTTTGATCGGGATATCCGTTGTGACAGGGACAGCTGCTGGTTAAGCGTGGCGAGGGCCGTTTTTTGCTCGCTGGCGACCCGGTTAGCCGTGGCCAAGGAACGAGACAGGTTCAGGTTGTCATGACGAAGCCACAGCGTGATAGCCAGCAGCCCGGCCAGCGCCAGCATGAGGGCTCTCATTGCAGCCCCTTCATGCACCAGGCCTTCTCGCGGACGCGACGATTTTCCAGCCCGGCATTTTTGACGCCGTTGATGTACACCCAGCGGGTAAGCTGCTCGCACGCCTGCGACCACTGTTTACGCTTGATAAACGACACCAGCGTCGAACGACAGGCAGCGCCTGCGCCGACATTAAACGTGAAGCTCACCAGCGCGTCGTAGACCCGTGGCGGCATTTCTACCGGCGCGCACGCCGCCAGCCGCCGCTCCACGTTGAGCACATCAGCGACCAGGTTTGCCGCGGCCTCACGCTCCGTAATGTCCCGCGTGGGCACAACGTTTGCCGTGTGGCCAATGCCTGACGTCCATACGCCGGCGTTACACCTGTAGGGCGAGAGGCGGCATCCTTCGAGATCGGCAATCAACGCCAGCCCATCCGGGGAGGTTTTCAGTAACCGAAAGTCAGGCATCAGCACCGCCAGGGCCAGCACGCCGGCGATACTGCAACGCTTAATGATTGAGTTCACGAATGCTCTTCTTATCGAGGCCAAGAGATTTGAGATAGCGCCAGGTTTTTCTCTTAAACCAGTAATTCGTCAGCGCGGTAAAAATGGCGCAAAGACTTCCCACGTACAGCGCCACTTTTTCAGGAGACATCGCCCCGAACCAGGCCAGCGCCACAGCCAGCCAGTAGGCGATAAACGTGGTGATTTTCTCCAGGCTCAGTCCCATAGGTTTACGGATTCTTTTGTGGGGGCGGTATCCACCTCCGGCATCTCTACCGGCGTGCCGTGAGGCAAGATAACCCCTGACTCCGCGAGGCCAGAGTTGGCCTCCAGAACGGCTTCAACGACGCCAGCCGTGCGCCCATAAAAGCGGGCGCAAACGGCATCAAGCGTGTCCCCCTGCATTGCATAGATTTTCATCAGACGCTCCCAACATCCGGTTTCAAGGTACTGTAGAGTTTCCCGGGCCAGCAGGCTTTTCGCTATCGCTGACGGATGGACGCTCGCGGACACAACAGACCGTCCGCGAGAAGCGAAGCGCGGTTCAATAGGAGCGTAAAAATCTAATGAGGGTGTTCGGTCCGGGTAATAAAACCGGGGCTAGCGCCAGCTCTCGTCTTCCCAGACCTCCCGGAGAATAGTGTCCAGCGCCTCGCGATCGGCCTCTTTTTCAAGCCCCTGGAGCTCCACACCCGTCACCGAGCCTATTTTCACGATCACCCGCGTTGACGGAAACAGGGATCCAATCCTGCGGGTCAGTTCGCTCTGAAAGGCTTCGGCGACGGACTGGCCAGCCAGCCGATCTTTATCGAGAGTAATGTTCACCCGAACGTTACTTTCTTTTTTAACTCGTTCCGGAACAGGCGATGCCGAGAAAACAACGGTAAAGGCGTTGTTCTTGATTAAATTTCCCCGCGCAATCTCGGCAATCAAATTCAGGGCAATCTCACGATCTCTTTCCTGACACGTTCCTTCTGTCGTCAGCCGAGCAATCATCTCGACTCGTTCAATCATGACCTGCTCGTTCAACTCTCTGTCCACACAACCTCCACCACGAGATACTGTATAAACATACAGTAGCATGTATTCATAAAAAGAGTGAAGCGAAAAATCAGAACACTTCACGGTATGTGCATGATATCGATGAAGATTAGCGTGCTCGCCGGGTTAACAGATCCGTTAAATACCCAATACGTTCAAGGATTTTCCGCGCCTTTTCCTGATAAGAACACGCCGCAGGAAATAGCGATCCGTCAGCTGCGCCCCTGCACCATTTGTCGTTAAAGCGGCTGACGCCTCCCGCCATAAGATGCAGGGCCTCGCCCCGGCTGATGGCTATCCCGGTTGAGAGCCGTATTTCGTCAATCACCTTCTCTGGTACCCCGTTCTGCGGGTCGCTCGCGAAGACTATGGGCGACGACGGGCCTGGGCGGATGAATTTGATGCGTTCGGTTAATGCCCGTCTCGCACGCCGGCTAAGGGGCTTAGACAGATCGTCCTGCGTACAGTTATTGACAGAACTCCGAGAGGGCTCAGGCGTATCCTTAACCTCCACGGCCCGCTTCGGCACAATTTTCCACTGGGTGTGCCGGGTTATAATCGGGCTACCCGCGCCGACGGCGGAATCGTACACGCCACGAATACGAACGGTTTCCTCGCCGTACTGGTTAAACCCGGCGCGCGGCTCATACAACGTACGCACCTGTAAATCGTCGCGCCGGACAAGCGGCCCGCCCTGCGCTGTGACATAACCCGCCCAATCACCGGCGTCGGCGGCATCATGGACGGCGGCAAACTCAATGCTCAAGCCGCGCGCGGCCTCGGCATCCGCCAGACGGCGCAGCTCGCGGTAGACCGTTACCGGCGCGCCGCCGATGAACTGAAACTGACGAATGTGCCAGCGTCCCGCCCAGGCCGAAACGGCGGACGCCATCTCCTTCAGAAGCCCGCCGCTTTCGCTATCGGTCTCGCCATCAAGCGCATAGCCGTCGATATTCTTTGAGATGTATTTGGCTATATAGCCCGTAGCACTGCCTTTCTGCGGATCGATCGCTTCCGCATGAAAACGCGCCCTTCTGGCGCTTTCGCTCTGCAGCTCAACGGCATCCTCCAGCCGTGCGTAATCCCCGATAATCTGGCGAACGCATTCGACATCTTCCGGCAGCATAAACATCAGCATGTGCCAGTGGGGCGTACCGTCGTGATGGGGTTCGGCGACGCGGATACCAAAAATACGGTGCCCGTCCCGGTGGAGTTTTGCCCGGATACGCGCCCAGAGACGGGTAAAGTAGCCTTGCGTATCCGCCGGGCTGGCCCCGTTCCACTTCGCGTTGGGGTAGCCCGACTTCACGGTCGCGTGATACTGCGCGGGCGCGGTTAAGGTATAGAATTCACCCACATAGCCCAGCGCCCCGCAGATATTTTCAAACCCGCGGATGCGGGTCATCAGTTCACAGCGGCGTATCGCCGGGTTAGCTACTGAACGATCATATTTTTCAATCAGGCTGATGCGGTTGCCCTCTTCATCTTCAAGCTCCATGCCCTTAAGGAATTCCCGGGTTCGGCGCTTCTGCTCGCGCCACTCGGTCACGCAGCGCCTGCTCGCATACGCTGTTCTCTTTTTGCTGACGTTGCCGAGCGCAATCTGCAAATGCTCGCGCCAGGCCGCCGCGATCCGACGCAGGCGCCCGCGCCACCACGCCTCGGAAAACATGCGGATCACCGCCGCGGCAACGTCATCTTTGTTGAAAAACGTCTTCGACACCCGCTCCCAGTGGGGAGGTGACACGTTGAACTGTCGGGCGATCAGTCCGGCGCGCTGGTACCAGACGTAAAGCGTCCGGTATTCGCCCATCTCAGCATCGTTAATATTCGCCAGCTCGCCGCGAATAAAGCTGGCGATATCAGCGGCCAGCAGGTCGATATCCGCACGGGACATATCCGGAAGACGGTTATAGCGGGCAACCAGCTCGACCATCCGTGAGGCAAGGTATTGCAGAATCTGGGTGTCGAAATGGCCGTCAAACACGGCCCTGGAGACCATGTTGTGGAGGCCCGCGCAGGTATAGCGTTCAGAGATCAGGCGCAGGCGGGGCAACATTCTTTTGCCGAAGCGGATCAAGAAAGCATTGGCCTGCAGGCTGCCCCGATGCTTTTCGAGGGTGTCAACCGTGCGCCAGACCTCGAAGCGCACGCAGTCAGGCTGCTGTGAGAGGGCCATTCTTGCCTGATGCAGCGCCGCGAAGAGGCGATCGCGACGCTGCTGTTGGGCGTGCGTGAGGTAAGGGCTGGCAATGGCCGACCGTGGAGCATTCCACGGATAAGCAAATGACGTCGCCAACTCATCCTCCCCGGACGTGTTTGTTTTTCATCTCCGCGATCTCCTGGCAGGTGATGCACAAGGCCACCCCAGGCACCGCCTTTCGACGCGCCTCAGGTATCGGTGCATCGCAGTCCTCGCAGAGGAAACGCGAAGGCGATGCGGGCCGTCTGCGGGCACTGTTAATGTGGCGCTCTCTGTCTTCCTGCTCGCGCGCCTGCGCAAGATCGATATAATCGGCCATCAGTGCAGCTCCTGAGATTCACGTTCGTAGCGGGCCGCCTCGTGGCACAGCAGTTCGGCAACGTCTTCTCCGCTCATGCCGGTTTTGAAGATATGGCTCGCCAGCGCCTCCAGGCGCAGGGAGACCGCGAGGGCTCGCGCGCATCGTTCCTCTGTTTTTGCCTCCATCAGCAGACGTTTTAGTTCTTCACTTCCGATCGGATTAGGGCGGTTTTCACCGTTTCGCATCACGCTTTCTCCTTAAATTCAGGCAATAGATTGCCCGGCGGGTTTACGCCAATAGGTTTCGGGTTGGATTAGATCGGCAGGGTCAGCCGTTCAGGAAATAAACTCACGACAGCGCGAAAATGGTTCATGGCGATAATCAGCGCCCTTTTCTCCTCGGTCGTCAGCTCGCTGATATCGCACTCATGACGGGCGACGGGCAATCTCGCCAGGAAAAAGATGGCGGCCAGCGCCCTGCTGTTTTCTTCAAAACAGGGATCGCGCTTGTCTCGCATCTCGGCCATAAACCGCGCCAGCTCTTTTCCGCTGTCGCTCCAGTATCTGGCGCGCAGTTCCGCGACGTGGTTAAGTCCACTGAGGCGTGCCCCCACGCTGAGCGGAACCCTTGCTCGGGCAGCTTCTATTGCCATATACCCTCTCGCGTGAATCCGCGCAGGCCGAATGGCCAGCCGCTACCTTGCAGAAAACAGATATAGCCCGGCATTTTCCGCCGTTTGATGATTGCGATTTCACAAGCCATGCTGCAAAATTCCCATTTTGATAATGTCTGCAATCTTTAGCCTCTGTTTGCCAACGTCTGCCGCAGATTGCTCGAATTTGCAATGATATTAATACCCAATTGAGTATTAGTAAACACCCAAAGGAATATATTTTGATCTTAGATTCTCAAGTGAATAATGAAGAGTTACTCGATAGAATCTGTCAGGTATATGGTTTCACGCAGAAAATCCAGCTGGCCCGGCACTTTAATATCGCCGCCAGCTCGCTTCAGAACCGCTACGCGCGCGGTACTATCTCTTACGACTTCGCGGTTCAGTGCGCGCTGGACACCGGTGCCAGCCTGCGCTGGCTGATGACCGGGCAAGGCGCGCAGTTTGAAGGTAACCCCGCCTCGGGCGACCCCGTTTCAGTTTCCATGTTCACACTCAGTGATGGAAGACTGGAAGAAAATACTATTTTGAGTATTGATTCAGCTGTCTTTAGCAAACCGCTGGCTCGCGGCATTGCCGTCCGGGCGGAGGGTAAGCTGCACTTTATCGAAAAAGAGGCGTCGTTAACCGACGGCCTGTGGCTGGTTGAGATTGAAGGGACCACCAGCATCCGCGACTTAACGCTGCTACCGGGTAAAAAACTCCACGTGGCGGGCGGTAAAGTTCCCTTTGAGTGCGGTATCGACGAGATAAAAACGGTGGGCCGCGTGGTAGGGATCTACAGCGAGATGAGCTGATGAAAGCGTTCTGCGACAAGAACAAAAAAGCCAACGCCGCATTCACGCGGCGTTGGCCCTGTTTTAAAGACAGTAAAAACTTACAACAGGTTAAAAGACATAACGCATGCCAAGGGTAAATTCATTAGAGACAATATGCGCTTTCATCTGTTCGTCTTTTAAGCCACGCGCGTTAGTGAAGTTGTTATACCCACTTTCGATCTTACCCATATCGATATAACGGTAGCCCAGATCAACATACAGACGCTCAACCGGCATGTAGCTTACGCCCGCCCCTAACGCATAAGTCAGATTGCTTTGTGTTGTCGAGGCATATTCACGTCCGGCGTTACCCTGCCAGCCGCCCGCTTTGATTTTACTCACGCCAAGCCCGGCAGTACCGTAAACAGACACACCGTAGCCCAATTCATAATCGCGATAGACATTCAGCATCAGACGTTCAGTTTCAGTCTGTAAGTGATTAAAGCTATTAGCGAATGTGCTGGAGCCGCTGGTGTACTCCGTCTTTTGTTTAAAGGTATATTCACCCTCTGTACGCCAGCCGTTACCAAACTGATAGCCCGCAGCAATCGCCGCGCCGCCAAAGTGCTCTTTCTCTTTACCGCCCACAAACTGCCCTACCCCAGGACGTGCGCTGGTATCCATCTCCTTTGCACGTTGTTCAACCTGGAGATATTTTGCGGAACCGTAATACCCTTCTTCCGTATTTGCCGCCAGAACGGTAGCCGGGATCATCGCGATCGGCAGGGCGACTACAATAGCTTTCATCTTCATCTACACTCCGTTGAAAAAATATTCCGCACGGCGAACCATCGTCTGCCGAGGTCAGGAAAAAATGTCAGTGAGACGAAGCATAAGCACTCCCGAAAAGGCAAACTATTCGGAGGAATACGCGTTTTACCTGGTAATTTTACGTAGGGACTTGTCTTGCTTTAAAAACTATTGTTATTTATTTCAATTAATTAACGCTTACTATTAAAAGCAACCTACTCATTTCATCTGTTACGCGCCCATCTTCACACTCTGTAAAATCTAAAGAAATCCCCCATCGCGCCGATCATCATCCGTGTGTATTATTTCCTGTAGCTTTTACAACAACTACCCTTAACTCAAATACTTAAGCGCCAAAGCGAAAGGCATCATGAGCACACCGATCAAACGGCTAGAAATCATTAAAAATGCCATTGAACTGGAAGATTACGACATCATCCAGAGCCAGCTGACACGCCTGAAAAATGAAGCGTTTGACGATGAGCTACAGGCAATCGTCGTGATGCTTGAGCAAAAGAACTACACCGCGGCGATGGCGGCCATTACCGCCTGGCTGCAGGGCCAGCGCGCCGTGACCCAATGGCGCGATCCGCAGGTGGCTGCCAGCAAGCTGGAGCTGAAGGCGCTGGAAGAGCGACTGCGCGATCTGATTGACCGCCGCAACGCACGCGTACAGCAGCTTGATGAGTTCAACGATTTGTATTTCTCACGGCTGGGCCCGCTGATGCAGCAGATCCTCGCCCTGCGTAAAACCCTGGCGGAGCTGAACCTGCGTCGTCAGCAGGCGGAGGCACGTCGTCGCGAGGAAGATTACCGTCGCTGCCAGCGGTATATGGCGCAGGCGGTAGAGGTGCTGGCTACGCTCACCCAGCGCTGGCGCGACCTTCCGGCCGACTCCGTGCAGGCCGCTGAGGCGCGCAAGCATCTTGAGCAGCAAAGTAATCTGATTGCAAACCTGCTGGCCGAAGCGCTCGAGCTGGAGAGCGGCTTAACGCGCGAAGAGGAGCCTGCCCGGCAGGCCCGCGACGAGGCCAACGAAGAGTACGAGAAGTATCGCGAACAGCATCACGATGCCGAAGTGCGTCTGCGTAAGGGGAAAGATCTCTCGGAAGAGGATCAAAACGAGCTCAAGCGCCTCTGGCGGCAGGCGAGCAAGCTCTGCCATCCGGATTTAGTCGCAGACGATCTAAAAGAGGAAGCCAACGCGATGATGGTGCAGCTCAACCAGGCGAAGCAGCGCGGCGACGTAAAAGCCATTCGCTCGCTGGTGGCCCGCCTGCAGCAGGGCTTCGAGCCATTGATGGCAAGCGACAGGCTGAACGATCTGGAACGTATCCGTAAAAAAATGGCGCAGGTCCGCGAGCAAATCGATACCTTAGTGCACGAGCTGGCGGAGCTGGAGAAAGAGGAGTCCTGGCTGCTGGTCTCTTCGCTGAGCAATATGGAAGCGTACTTCGCTCAGCAGGAGAAAGCGCTGCACGAGGTCCGCGCCTCGCTCGAACATCAGGTGAACGAAGCGCAGCTGGATTCGGCAGCCTGATTATTTAGCGTGCCAGTATGCGCTGGCACGCACCAGCTGCTGGTCAATCGCGTCGGTTTCAAACTGGCGGCTCAGGCTTTTCACCACCTTCCCTTCCCCGGTCAGCCAGATAAAGTAATCCTCAGCCGGAACGGTCAGCGCCGCCAGATGGTCCGCTACCGCCTGCGCGTTGTGGCCCACCACCCATGTGATATTGAATTCGCTCAGGTGCGCCAGATAGCCTTTGTAAGATTCGTCCCCGACCGTCACTACCGCATGAACCTCCGGGCGAACCGGCAGTTTAACAATGCTCTCTAAGCGCCGACGCAGCGCGGGCATGCCGGACTCGTCGCACACGTACAGCTGCCAGGCGTAATCCTCCGGCACCACCAGAGAACCGCGCGGGCCGCCGATGGTCAGCCTGTCGCCCGCTTTCGCCTCGACCGCCCAGCGGCTGGCAACCCCGCCGTCATGAATGAAGAAATCGAGCAACAGCTCATGATTTGCCTCATCGTACAGCGGCGTATAGTCGCGCGCCTGCGGACGCACGCCGTCGCCCCAGTCGATGCCTTCATCGGTGACCACCGGCGGAACAAACGTGGTGCCAGGTGCCGGGAAAAAGACTTTGGTGTGGTCGTCGAAACCGCGGGAGCTAAAGCCCTCCAGCGCCTCGCCGCCTAAAACAATGCGCTGAAAGCCTGCGCTGATGCGCTCAACGCGGCGCACCGTCAGCTCGCGAAAACGCAGGTCATTACGCACGCGCTGTGGGTAACGGGTAGATGCCATTTTTAGCCTCTTGTCTTGTGAATACGATATATCGAAACTGATTTTTAAATGATAATGATTACTAATCAGTAAAAATGCAAGATCTTTTAGATTGCATCTGAATATATCTTAGATATAGTTTAGATATATCAAATTAAAGAGACTACTATGCGACACGAACACGATGGCGGCGGACGCCGACCGCGCTTTTTCGGCCACGGCGACCTGCGGCTGGTGATCCTGGACATCCTGACCCGCAGCGCGAGCCACGGCTATGAGCTGATCAAAGAGATCGAGAATCTGACTCAGGGGAACTACACTCCGAGCCCAGGTGTGATCTATCCAACCCTGGATTATCTTCAGGATCAGACCTTTATCACCATCACGGAAGAAGAAAGCGGTCGTAAGAAGATTGCGATTACCGCTGCAGGACAACGCTGGCTGGACGAAAACCGGGAACAGCTGGAACAGATCCAGGTGCGTATTAAAGCGCGCAGCGTCGGCTTTCAGCTGCGCAAAAACCCGCAGATGAAGCGGGCGCTGGATAACTTTAAAGCGGTGTTAGATCTGAAGGTAAATCAGGGAGAGCTCAGCGACGCGCAGCTCAAGCAGATTATCGGCGTAATCGACCGCGCGGCGCTGGAGATCTCCCAGCTGGATTAAGCCGGCGCGTGCTCGCTCACGCGGAAGACGCGTACCAGCTCTTTCAGGTGCATCGCCTGCTCGTTAAGGGATGCCGCCGCCGCGACGGACTCCTCCACCAGCGCAGAGTTCTGCTGGGTGGTGGCATCAATCAGGCCAATCGCGCTGTTGATCTGCGAGATCCCTTCCGTCTGCTCGTGGCTGGCCTGGCGGATCTCGCGCAGGATCACGTCCATCTCCTCCACGTTGCCGACCATCCCGTTGATCAGAGCGCTCGCTTTTTCCACCAGGTTCATCCCGTCCTGGGTTTGGCTGGTGGAGCTCTCGATCAGCTCGCGGATTTCGCTGGCTGACGACGCGCTCTTCTGGGCAAGCTGGCGCACCTCGCCGGCCACCACCGCAAAACCACGGCCGTGCTCGCCGGCACGCGCCGCTTCCACCGCCGCGTTCAGCGCCAGAATGTTGGTCTGGAAGGCAATGGCGTCGATCAGGTCGATAATGTCGGACATCCGGTTCGACGTCTCGTTAATCAGGCGCATTTTGCTGGTCACCTGCTTCATCATCTCCCCGTTGTTTTTGACCACCGTGGCGGCATCTGCCGAGAGGTTGGTCGCTTCGCCGGTGTGCGAGGCGGTGTTTTTCACCGTCGCGGTGATCTGCTCCATCGAGGCGGCGGTCTGTTCAACGGAGCTGGCCTGCTCTTCGGTGCGCGCGGCCAGATCCTGGTTCCCGGCGACAATCTGCGCGGCCGCGCTGGAGATATTCTCCGAGCCGGTTTGCACCTGCTGCACAATGTCCAGCAGGCGGTTTTTCATCTCCATCAGCGCGTGCAGCAACAGGCCCGTTTCGTCCTTGCCGTGCGGCGTGATGCTGCCCGTCAGGTCGCCCTCTGAAATGGCATTGGCAAAATTCACCGCCTCGCCGAGCGGACGAGTAATAGCGCGCACGATAAACCAGCCAATCAGGCTGCCCGCCGCAACGCTAAACAGGGTGATCAGGATCAGCAGCAGCCGGCTGGATTTGAAGTCACCTTCCACCTGCTTCCCTGCGCTCTGCATCTCATGGTTCTGAATCGCAATCAGCTCCTGCACTTTGGCTTTATAGGCCTGCTGCACGGTGAGGGTGCGGGTCATCATCTCCTGGATTGCAGCCGCGCGATCGTTGTTCTGCACCGCCTGCAAAATGCGATAGCGCGAGTCCAGATACTGCTGACGAACGTCGCGGATCTCGGCAAGGACCTGCTGTGATTTCGGATCCTGCAACACGCTGTTTAGCTCACCCAGAATCAACGTAATATGTTCGCTGATCGTTTTAAGATGCTGCTGCGACTGCGCCGTGTACGTTCCCTTATCATCCAGCAACATGAGCTGCTGAGTGCTAATAAATTCCTGGAAGTTGTCGATTAACTGGTTCGCTTTTACCGTGGTCGGATAATCATGGGTAATGATGGATTGCATCCCGTTGTTAGCCCGGTTCAGACTCAGTAAGGACATACTGGCGCTAACTACCATCAGGACAATAAAGAATCCAAACGCCAGAAATAATTTCGTGCCGATCTTTACGTCATGTAAGAACATATTTTCTCCATCGATGTGATTATTTCTCAGACGATCGCTGTTATCGGTAACGAATCCGCTAACTTTATGACTTTGATCGTTTTTTTATTTCATAACCATCACAATGGATAGGTAGAGGCTATTAATACCGCCTCATCGATCGTTACCAGACCACCAGAACAGGGTTTTACAAAATAGCATCACGGAAAACTGACTTAGGCAGGAATAAATAACTGAGGCACTTTCTTTAGTTATTTAATATCTGATTAACAATAAAACATATTAATAGTCACAAGCAGAAATAAAAAAGCCGTTTATTCCTTACGGTATAAACGGCTTTTCCGGAACACTACTGGCTCAATGGAGCACCGTTACCGCATCCTTAAGACGCCCGGCGCGGTGTTTCACCATGGCAGAAATGTGCGCGCTCTCCTCGACAAGGTCGGCATTTTTCTGCGTGATGCTGTCCAGCTCCGCCACCGCACGGGTTAATTCTGACAGTCCGGTGGCCTGTTCGGACGTCGAGTGGCTGATCTGCGCGATAAGCTGCGTCACGTTTTTCACCTGCTCGACAATGTCATCCATCGTGCGGCCTGCGGCGTGCACCTGCTCAGAGCCGGACTGCACCCTGCTGGCGCTGGCATCAATCAGCTTACGGATATCGTTAGCCGCATTCGCGCTGCGGCTGGCGAGATGGCGGACTTCCCCCGCGACTACGGCAAAGCCTTTTCCCTGCTCGCCGGCCCTTGCCGCTTCAACGGCCGCGTTCAGCGCCAGGATATTGGTCTGGAAAGCGATATCGTTAATCAGGGTGGTAATTGAGCCAATTCGCTGCGTGCTGTCGGCGATGTCGTCCATGGTTTTGACGACGGTCTGCATCGCGTTTCCGCCCTCCGTCGCCGCGCTGCTCGCAGCAACGGAGAGTTTATCCACCTCAGCGGCGGTTTCAGAGTTGCTCTGAACGGAAGCGGCCATCTGATTCATCGTTGCGACGGTCTGCTGCACGTTCGCCACGGTCTGACGCGTACGATCGTTCAGCGCTTCATTCCCCTGCGCCAGCCTGTCGCTGCCGTCACGGACGCTCATCACCTGGCTTGAGACGTCATTGATGAGCCAGCGGCACATCAGCCCCAGTTGTCCTACCGCGCGCAGGGTCAGCCCCAGCTCGTCGCTGCGGTTCAGATGCTGCACACTGTTACGCTCGCCGGTCGCCACCTTCAGCGCCTGACGCGCCACGTTCTCGATCGGGCGGACAATCTGCTGCTCAAACAGCAGCGTACCCAGCAGCATTACCACGGCAGCCGCTGCGAGCGGTGCCCAGCCTGCGGAGGTCGTCAGCAGGGTAGCGGCAAGCGCGGCAAAGAGTACCGCCATCACGCTGCGTACCCGCCAGCGCAGCGGCATTGCAGGAAGTTTACCCCGCCAGCCCTTACGCACCACCAGCCCTTTATGAATACGTTTTTTACAGCTCCCGTTATTCAGCGCCCGGTAGAGCGGCTCCACGGCGGCAATCTCTTCCTCCGTGGCTTTGGTGCGGATCGACATATAGCCCGTCACCTGCCCGCGGCGCACCATCGGCACCGCATTCGCACGCACCCAGTAGTGGTCACCGTTTTTGCGCCGGTTTTTGACAATCCCGCTCCACGGCTCGCCCTGCTGCAGCGTGTACCACATATCGGCAAACGCGGCTTTTGGCATATCGGGGTGGCGCACCATATTGTGCGGCTGGCCCGTCAGCTCATCAAGCTGGTAGCCGCTCACCTGCACAAAGGTGTCGTTGGCGTGGGTAATGTAGCTGTGGACGTCTGTGGTAGACATTAAGGTGGTGTCATCGTCCAGAGGATAATTATTCTGGGTGACAAAGGAGGGAGAAGACATGATGGGCATTCCTTGCAGGTTATTCGAATGTTAATTTTGTGGTTTATTGTTTTTTCGGCGGTAAACAATTTATCTTTAGTTGTTAAAGTTGATGGAGATCGCAGATTTCACTTAAACCGCACTTTTTGTGAGATTTTATAATTCATTGATTTCAAATACTTTCACAAAGAAATTACCTACAAAATATGACCTGTTAACGCCCACTTAAGCCGCAAGCAATGCACTCCTTTAGTGCAATTGCCCTTTTCTGCCCCTCACAACGTATGTTGCCGTGTTCCGCGAAATCCCGTTTCGGCTGTATTGGCATGATTAAATATTGTGCAACAATATTTTAACCTGGCGTTTATCCCGATTTTCGTTAAGTCATCTGAAGTGGCGTAATCCCTGCAATACTTAAACCAGTATCATGTGATACGCGATCCCCGGGAGCACATTTTGAACAGGTTACCTTCCAGCGCCTCGGCTCTTGCCTGTACCGCGCACGCACTGAATCTCATTGAGAAGCGAACGCTCGATCATGAGGAGATGAAACAACTTAACCGAGAGGTCATCGATTACTTTAAAGAGCACGTCAATCCTGGTTTTCTGGAGTATCGCAAATCTGTTACCGCCGGCGGGGATTACGGAGCCGTAGAGTGGCAAGCGGGAAGTCTTAATACGCTTGTCGACACCCAGGGACAGGAGTTCATAGATTGCCTGGGTGGTTTCGGTATCTTCAACGTGGGGCACCGTAATCCAGTAGTGGTTTCCGCCGTACAGAATCAACTTGCGAAACAACCTCTCCATAGCCAGGAACTGCTCGACCCGCTTCGCGCCATGCTCGCGAAAACGCTGGCGGCCTTAACCCCCGGCAAACTGAAGTACAGCTTCTTCAGCAACAGCGGCACGGAATCGGTCGAAGCGGCGATTAAGCTCGCCAAAGCGTACCAGTCGCCGCGCGGGAAATTCACCTTTATCGCCACCAGCGGCGCGTTCCACGGTAAATCCCTGGGCGCACTGTCGGCGACCGCGAAATCCACCTTCCGCAAGCCGTTTATGCCGCTGCTGCCGGGCTTTCGCCACGTGCCGTTTGGCGACATCAACGCCATGCGCACCGTGCTGAGCGAATGCCGTAAAACCGGCGATGACGTGGCGGCGGTGATCCTGGAGCCGATTCAGGGTGAAGGGGGTGTGATCCTCCCTCCGCAGGGCTATCTGCCCGCCGTGCGTCAGCTGTGCGATGAGTTTGGCGCGCTGCTGATCCTCGACGAAGTGCAGACCGGGATGGGACGCACCGGCAGGATGTTTGCCTGCGAGCATGAAAACGTTCAGCCGGACATTCTGTGTCTGGCGAAAGCGCTCGGCGGCGGCGTGATGCCAATAGGAGCAACGGTTGCAACGGAAGAGGTGTTCTCGGTGCTGTTCGACAATCCGTTCCTGCATACCACCACCTTTGGCGGCAACCCGCTGGCCTGCGCGGCGGCGCTGGCCACCATCAACGTGCTGCTTGAGCAAAACCTACCCGCGCAGGCGGAGCAGAAAGGCGACATGCTGCTGGACGGCTTCCGCCAGCTGGGGCGTGAGTACCCGGACCTGGTGCAGGAGGCACGCGGCAAAGGAATGCTGATGGCGATTGAGTTTGTCGACAACGAAATCGGCTACAGCTTCGCGAGCGAGATGTTCCGCCAGCGGGTGCTGGTGGCCGGCACGCTCAACAACTCGAAAACCATCCGCATTGAACCACCGCTGACGCTGACCATTGAGCAGTGTGAGCAGGTGCTGAAAGCGGCGCGTAAAGCGCTGGCAGCGCTGCGGGTGAGCGTGGAAGAGGCGTAATATCTACTCCCCCTCCGGACGAGGGGGAGTTTAATGACCCATCTGGCAGAATAAGTTATCATCCCCTCTATATCGGCTATCTTCTCCTGAGGGACCATGCGCTATTTTTTCCTGGAATGGGTCAATCCTTTCGAAATCATGATGCTTAATTCGCTTGCTAAGGATCACCCCGTCAAGCAAATTAATCGCATTATGCGACGCTTTAAATCGATCAATGCCCTACTGCCAGGCCAGGCGTTAAAAAAATGGCATAAGCGCGCGCACTGTGCCGTTAAATTATCGGCAATAAAACCCGATGATATTGTGATTTGTAATGGGTATAGCGTTTTTCCGTTCCTGGATTATGTCGCCAGCATGCCGTGTAAAAAAGTTTTGATTCTGCGCGACTCCGTGGATGCCCTGACGCGCAAACGTCGTCTTCTTGGACAACTGGCGCAGGATGCGTATTACATCGACACCGTTCGCCCCTTCTTTGATGCTATTTATAGCTTTGATCCTGCTGATTGCGAGCGCTATGATCTGCATGCGATTGAGCAGTTTTTGCCTTTTAGCTGGCAAGAAATTCAGCAATTTCAAAATGAGAGCGCAACTGAAAATAAAAGCTGCTTTTTTGTCGGCGGCTATGAACCCATTCGTGCAGAAGTTCTTCGCACACTCACACCGGTGCTCGAAAATAGCGGTTATAAGACAGATTTTTATCTGCTGGATAAGTACAATAATCAGGATAACTACCCCGATAATTGCCAGAATAAAAAACTCAGCTATCTGGACAATATAGATAAAGCCAAACGCTGTTCAGTTATGCTGGAAATAAACAAACCTGAGCAAAATGGATTAACGCTTCGCGCGCTGGAAGCTTTGGTTCTGAACAGGAAGCTTATCACCACCAATGCGTCGATTAAGACGATGGCGCTTTACGATCCCGCCCGTATTTTTATTTATAACGGTGTCGATACCGAGGGTCTGGACGCCTTTCTTCAAAGCGACCTGCCTGAGAGGGATGAGAAACTCCTCAGACAGTACTGTGCAGACAGTCTGCTTGCTACGTTGCAAAAGCATCATTCCTGAAAGGAGCTCGCCCGTTAGAATCCCCTACCGGACTGCTTTTTAACGGTGAAACTCCGCCACGGTCATGGTGAAACGAAGCACGGCATCGCCTTCATTCGCATAGCCGTGTGCGGCTTCGGTTTTCGCCACCGCCGATGCGCCTGCATTAACCTGCGTCACCGTCTCGTCCACCGTCAGCGTCAACACGCCTTCGTTCACGTGCAACAGCTCAAAGGTTCCCGACGGATGCCCTGTCGAGGTGAAATACTCCCCCGGATGCATCTCCCACTGCCATAACTCAATCATATCCGGGCCCGCAGTGCCTGCCAGCAGCCTGGCGTAACCGCCCTGTTCGCCCTGCCACAACACCGGAATCACCGCTTCTTCGATAACGTGCACCAGCGGCTCGCTGGAGACATTGACGATATCCGCCACGGAGATGCCTAGCGCGGCGGCCAGCTTGCACAGGATGGCGATGCTAGGGTTGGCTGCGCCCTTTTCGATCTCCACCAGCATCCCTTTGCTGACGCTGGCCCGGCGGGACAGCTCGTCCAGCGACAGCTTTTTCTCTTTCCGCCAGTTGCGGATGCGGTTCGCCACGGCCAGGCTTACCTGGGCAACATCAGCACCCTGCGCAGTCATTATATTGACTTTATCAGTCATTGGTCACTACCATGGTATAAAACAGTCAATACAGGATTATTTATGTCTCTCGTTACGCCGTCAATAGACTCACGTCTTGCCGGGATTGCCCCGGGCTTTCGGGCACTGAGCATTCTGGTTGAAGCTGCGCCGATTACCCACCCGGAGGTTGCGCCCGCCGCGCTGGCGCAGGCCTGCCGGCAGGTGTTGAATGATGATGTGCCATGGGCTGATGCACACCTTTCAGACTGGGATGAGGTGTTTAAAGCCTTCGGTGCGAAGCCGAAACGCACGCCCTGTTCGGCCTCTGCCCTGCGCAAGCGGGTACTGAAAGACGGTTCGCTGCCGTCGCTGGATCCGGTCGTGGATATCTATAACGCGGTGAGCATTCGCTATGCCATTCCGGTGGGTGGGGAAAATCTCGCGGCGTACTCGGGTGCGCCCCGTCTGACGCTGGCCGACGGCAGCGAGCCGTTTGATACCTTCAAAGAGGGACTGCCGGTGGTGGAACATCCGGAACCGGGTGAGGTTATCTGGCGCGACGACCTCGGCGTCACCTGCCGCCGCTGGAACTGGCGCCAGGGGATACGGACGCGTCTGGACAGTCAGGCGCAATCCATGTGGTTTATTCTTGAAAGCCTGCCGTCGATGCCGCTTGCGGCACTGGAAGAGGCAGGAGAGGAGCTGGTCAACAACCTGCAGCAGCTGATGCCGGGAGCCACGGCTCAGGTCCAGCTGCTGACGCTGTAAGAGGACAACAAGGTGTTTCACGGATTAAGCGCGTTTCCGTTAACGCCCCTGAAAAATAAGATGTTTGACGAGCAGTCCTTCATCAATCTTCTGCGCCCCGTGGTCGACGCAGGCGTGGATTCACTGGGCATTTTGGGCTCAACGGGAAGTTATGCCTATCTGACCATTGAAGAGCGCGGCCGAATCACGCGCTGCGCGGTGGAGCATGCTGGTGACGTTCCGGTCATCGTCAGCATCGGCGCACTTAGGCTGGACGATATTCTGCGTCTGGCTGACGACGCGCAAGCGGCAGGTGCATCTGGCGTGCTGATGGCACCCGTGTCGTACCAGCGATTAACGGAAGATGAAGCGTTTAATCTCTATGAAACGGTGACTCGCCAGCTCTCCGTACCGCTGTGTATTTACGATAATCCCGCCACGACCGGTTTTGCGTTTAGCGATGAATTGTTATTTGCTACCGCGGCCCTGCCGAATGTGGGCTCCATTAAGCTTGGCCGCGTGCCGGAGGAGCTGTCGCAGGTACGCGCTCGTCTTCCTGATACCGTCACGCTGGGCATTGCCGGCGACTGGCGGGCAGCATCTGCCCTGCAGGCCGGGTTTGACGTCTGGTATTCGGTCATCGGCGGGTTGTTTCCGCAAACAGCGCTGGCGATTGCGCGTTCGAAAGAGGCGGCGCAATCCGAGCGGCTGGAGCCGCTGTGGGAATTGTTCCGTCGTTACGGCAGCTTACGGGTGGTGGCAGCAGCGGCAGAAATGCTGGGGAAAGTTGAAACACCCGCGCTCCCCTTCCCGCTTCAGGCTATTCAGGGTGAGCCGCGCGAAGCGCTTGCTGCGATTCTTGCGGAGCTGAAGCTGGCCTGAACAACGCCGGGTGGCGCTTGCGCTTACCCGGCATGACCGCTACTCCGGCAACAGCCCCACAAAACTGCGTTTTTTGCGCGGCTCCGACATCAGCTCCTCAAGCTTATCCACGCATGCCAGATAGTGCGGCGTTTGCTTGTGCGCCAGCACCGCCTCTTCGTCTTTATAGGCTTCGTAGATAAAGAACCGGGTTTTCACCCTTGGATCCTGCAAGACGTCAAAGCGCAGGTTCCCCGGCTCCCTGATTGCCCCCTCGTGGTTGGCGCGAAACACCTCCAGAAACTCGTCCACGCGCTCGGGTTTGATGTTGATCTCCACTAACGTCACGTTCATTTCGCTTCTCCCTGTTTCTCTTCCTGCCAGAACTGGAACGCGTCACGGGCGTTCCAGCTCTCGTGAACCACTTTCTTCACCGCCTTCAGCATGGCGAGCGGCGCGCTGGACTGGAAGATATTGCGCCCCATGTCCACGCCGGACGCGCCCTGGTCGATCGCCCGCCAGCACATCTCCAGCGCCTCGTGCTCCGGCAGCTTTTTGCCCCCGGCGATGACGATCGGCACCGGGCAACTGGCGGTCACTTTTTCAAAGCCCTCGTCCACGTAATAGGTTTTGACGAACTGCGCCCCCATTTCGGCGGCGATGCGGCTGGCGAGCGAGAAATAGCGCGCGTCACGCGCCATCTCTTTGCCGACGCCCGTCACCGCAAGCGTCGGCATGCCGTAGCGCGCGCCCGCGTCTACCAGCTTGATGATATTGTTGATCGACTGGTGCTCAAACGGGCTTCCGATGTACACCTGCGCCGCCACGGCGCAGACGTTCAGGCGCAGGGCATCCTCCATCGCCACCGCCACGCACTCGTTGGACAGTTCGCCCAGAATCGAATTACCGCCGGAGGCGCGCAGCACCACCGGTTTGTTCGTCGCGGCGGGCACCTGGCTTCTCAGGATTCCGCGGGTGCACATCAGCACGTCGGTTTCACCAAACAGCGGCGCGATAGAGAGGTCGATACGCTCAAGGCCGGTGGTCGGCCCCTGAAAATAGCCGTGGTCGAAGGCCAGCATCACCGTGCGGTTGCTTTGCGGGTTGAAGATGCGTGAAAGCCGGGACTGCATGCCCCAGTCCAGCGAGCCGCAGCCTTTCAGCGTGAACGGTACATTCTGCTGCGGCGTGCCGATGCCAAAATCCTTGCCGTCTTTGATGTCGTCTAAATCAGCCATTTGCTCCCCCGTCAGAAATCGTATTTATTGATGTTCTCTTTAGTGAACACCACGCGCTCCGGCAGTAGCACGATGCCGTTGCCCTTCGCCTCATACTGGTAGCCCTGCACGCTGTTCGGCTCGACCTTCAGCGCGCCGATATCTTTTACGTCCACGCTGTCGCCGACGTTAAGATCGCCTTTTTTCAGCAGGCGATCGGCGACATTGACCGCAATTTTGCCCTGTTGCACCACATCCCACAGGCCGAAGGCCTTCACCGTGCCGCGCTCAACGTAAGGGCGCATCACGTTCGGCGTGCTGAAGCCGACAATCGCCACCCCTTCGCGCTTCAGGTTTTCCGCCGCCTGTGCCGCTGCCGGCAGCGCGTTGGCGTCCGGGGCAATGATCGCATCCAGATCCGGATACGCTTTTAAGATCCCTTCAGCGGTTTGCAGGGATTTAGTGGCGTCGTTATAGCCAAACTGGGTGGTGACGATCTGCCACTGCGGGTGATCTTTCTCGATTTTGGCTTTCGCCTCTTTCACCCACTGGTTCTGGTCGGTAACGGTGGGGCTTGAGTAGAAGAACGCCACTTTAGCGTTCGGTTTGGTAACCTGCTTGCCCGCCATCTCCACCAGCAGGCCGCCAAGCTGCTCCGGCGTCCCCTGATTGATGTAGATGCTGCGGCACTCCGGCTTAGTGTCGGAATCCCAGGTCAGGACCTTGACGCCGCGCTGCATCGCGCGCTTCAGCGCCGGGCAGAGGCCGTCCGGCGACACGGCGGAGACGATAATGGCGTTATAGCCCTGGTTAACGAAGTTATTGATGAGCTGCACCTGGCCGGAGACGCTCGGCTCGGTTGGGCCGTCGTAGGTCACGTCCACGCCGAGGTCTTTCCCCGCCTCTTTTGCTCCGTTACCGCCGCTGGTGAAGAAGCCCACGCCTACCAGCTTCGGGATAAAGGCAATGCGGTCCGCCGCCTGCGCCGAGGCGAAGCTGAGGGCCATTGCCAGGACAAACAGTTTTGTTTTCATCTTACGCTCCGGATAGTTTTCTGAAGAGAGAACGCACCCACTCGCGGTGCAGACTCAGCGAACGTCCCATCACCACCACAACCAGCAGCGCCCCTGACAGCGCGCTCGACACCTGGTTAGGGATGCCGACCATCTGTAAACCTTGCTGCAGGTAGCCCACCAGCAGCGCCGCCAGCGCCGTACCGACAACCGAACCTGAACCGCCATAGATATTGGCCCCGCCGAGCACGG
Source organism: Enterobacter sp. ECC_219_Taxon_10 (assembly GCF_058354905.1). Lineage (NCBI taxonomy): Bacteria > Pseudomonadati > Pseudomonadota > Gammaproteobacteria > Enterobacterales > Enterobacteriaceae > Enterobacter > Enterobacter sp. ECC_219_Taxon_10. The sequence goes on from NZ_CM178005.1 coordinate 4,208,420, forward strand.
CGGCGGTCAGCGCGGGCATGAGCAAATCGCGCCCCAGATCCGAACGCGCAGAGCCGAAATAGGAGACCATCACCAGCGCGGCAATCGCCGAGGCCACGCCCACCAGACCGTACAGCGCGTAGGGCATGCCGTTCACCGACAGCGCCGCATAGCGCGCCGCGCGCGGGTTCTGGCCGATTAAAAACAGATGTCGGCCAAAGCGCCCCCGGTGGGTAATCAGCCAGAAGAAGGCGGTAATCACCGCGAACAGCACCAGCGGGATCGGCAGACCCAGCACCGTGAGGTTAGCGAACGCCGTGAAGCTGTCCGGGAAGCCGCCGATGCCCTCATAGCCCGTCGCCCCCGCCATGCCGGAGAGCAGCAGCGCGCCGCCGCCGTAGAGGTAGAGCGTGCCGAGGGTGATAACCAGCGGGCTGATGCCGGTGTAGTGAATAAGCGCGGCATTAAATAATCCGCACAGCAGGCCGAGCAGCAGCGTCAGCGGAACAGCGACCGCCATCGGCCACCCCGCCTGCATCATCACGCCCAGCGCGATGGCGCACAGGCCGATGGTCGAGCCGAGGGAGATGTCGATCCCGCCGCTGATGATCACAAGCGTGAGCGGCAGCGCCACGATGCCGATGCAGATAAAGTCGCTGGTGCTGAACAGCAGCATGTTGACGTCGAGCATGCGCGGGTTGATGGCGCCAAAGAGCAGGATCTCCAGCACCAGTAAAATCAGCAGCGCGCTTTCCCAGTTAAGCCTCATTTACGCCACCTCTTTTTTGCGTTTGGGAAACGGGGTGACATGCTTTCCCCCTTTGTTACCCGGCTGGAAGCGACCGTACTTCAGCGCCCGCTGATGACGCGCCAGCGCCTGGCGCAGGCGCCCGTCGAGCACCAGCACGCCCAGCAGCACCAGCCCGGCGATAAAGTCGTTCCACCACGCCGGGAGCCTGAACAGCACCAGCACGGTGTCGATTTGGGTCAGGAAGAAGGCCCCGAGCAGCGCGCCAACCAGCGTGCCCGTGCCGCCCAGCAGCGAAATGCCGCCGAGCACGCAGGCGGCGATGGCCTTCATCTCCAGCCCGCTGCCGGTCTGGTTGGGTACAAAGCCAATCTGCGCGGCAAAGACGATCCCGGCGCATGCCGCCAGCATGCCGTTCAGGGTAAAGGCGATCATGCGGGTGCGGTTCACCGCCACGCCCAGTTGGCGCGCGGCGGCGAGGTTATCCCCCACCGCGTAAAAATCACGCCCGAACGCGGTACGCGACAGCGTCCACGCGCCCGCGGCCGCGACGATCAATACCAGCATGCCGAGCGGCGAAATGCCGATGGCGGCTGGCTCAGAGAGGGATTTCAGCCCCGGCGGCAGCCCTTCAATCCACTTTCCGCCGGTCCAGAGCAGCATCGCCCCGCGGTACAGCCCCAGCGTACCGAGGGTGGCGACAATCGCCGGGATGCGCAGCCCCACCACCAGAAACCCGTTAAACGCCCCGGCCAGCGCGCCAGTCGACAACGCGAAAAGAATGGAAACCGGCAGGCTGTAGCCGCTATTCAGCGCCACGCCGACGGCAATGGCGGACAGCCCGACGATGGAGCCGACGGACACGTCGATATTGCGCGTCAGCATCACCAGCGCGGCACCGATGGCCAGCAGGATCAGGATCTGCGAGCTGGCGAAGATCATCCCCAGCGTCTGTAAACTCAGGTAGGACGGGTTCAGCGCCACCAGCACGGCGAACAGCGCCAGAATGGCGAGAAATGCGCTCAGCTCGCGGTTTTTGAGTAAGGTCTTCATGATTGTCCTCCAAACGCCAGCGCCATCATCTTGTCGAGGCTGACGGCGTGGCGCGGCAGCTCGCCGCTGAGTACCCCCTGATGCATCACCAGCACGCGATCCGCGAGGCCCGGAAACTCGTCGAGATCGCTTGAGATCATCAGCACCGCCACGTTCTGCGCCGCCACGCTTTTAATGAGCTGGTAGATGTCGGCGCGCGCCGAGACGTCCACACCGCGCGTCGGTTCATCGACGATCAGCAGTAAAGGGTTGGCCTCGAGACAGCGCGCCAGCAGTACCTTCTGCTGGTTTCCGCCAGAGAGCGTGCGCACGGTTTGATCCGCATGGTTGAGCTTGATCCCCAGCGCCCGGTGGTAGCGCTCCACCACCGCCGACTCCCGCTTGCGCTGCTGCCAGAGAGACGGCTCGTTCAGCGCCACCGTGTTCCAGCGGATCGGCGCGTCGAGGAACAGGCCGGACACCTGCCTGTCTTCCGGCAGGTAGACCAGCCCTTTGTCCAGACGTGAACTTACCGGCTCGCCTGTAATATCCTGATTCTCCAGCCAGACGCGGCCCCCGCGTACTGGCCGCAGGCCGTAAAGCGTTTCCGCAAACTCGGTGCGCCCGGAGCCCACCAGCCCGGCCAGGCCGACGATCTCCCCGGCGTAGATCTCAAGGCTGAGATCGATAAACCCTTCTCCGGTAAGATCCTCCACCCGCAGCACCGGAAAATCCTGCGGCTGGGTGCGGCGGTTGCCCGGCAGCGCCAGCCACAGCTTTTGCGTATCGCTGAGAGATTTCTCCCGGCTGACCGGCGTCATGGCGGCGATCAGGGCGCCATCGTCAAACTGCGCGGTTTCGCCGCTCAGCACCACCGCACCGTCGCGCATCACCGAGACGTGGCTCGAAAGCATGCGAATTTCCGGCAGCTTGTGCGAGATAAAGACGATCCCGACGCCAAGATCCTGCAGGGCGCGGATCTGGCGAAACAGCCGTTCGGTTTCGCCGGGTGTGAGGGAGGCCGTAGGTTCGTCGAGGATCAGGATCCTCGCGTTGCGCATCAGCCCGCGCAGGATCTCCACCATCTGCTGATCCGCCACCTCCAGGGTGCTGGCGGCGGCATCAAGGTTAAGCTGGCACTGCAGCTGCTGGAGTTTCTCCGCCAGCCGCTTTTCCAGATCGCGCTCACGCGGCAGGCGGAACAGGATGTTTTCCCGCACCGTCAGGTTGGGGAACAGCAGCGGCTCCTGCGGCACCAGATAAATGCCTAACCTGTGCGCCTGTACGGGCGTGAGCCGCGCATATGACTGCCCCTCGACAGAAAGTTCACCGCTGTCCGGCGTTTCGACCCCGGCGATGATCTTCATCAGCGTCGATTTTCCCGCGCCGTTTCCGCCCATCAGCGCGTGTACCTGCCCCTCAAGCAGCGTGAAATCAATGCCTTTAAGAACCGGCACGCCTGAGAACTGCTTGCTGATATTCCGCGCGTCGAGAAGTGAGGTCATCATCGCTCCGCTATTGAACAAATGATTTTTAGATTTAATAATGTTCAAAAGCGTAGACGGTGAACTATATTTACAACCGTGCAGGGATCACAGTTTTATCGATTGAGATACAGATAAACCAGAAACGATCGAAATGATCCGTTTTGTCGCGTGGCTCACACTTTCCCTCCGCGCCATCACGAACATATGATCTAAATTTTTATAAGAGTTCAACTATGAGCGATAAACGCACTGCGGAAGAAGGACGGTTTGCCGGGCTGGCACTGGCGGAAGAGGAACTCGTGGCGCGCGTGGCCTGGTGCTACTACCACGACGGATTAACCCAGAACGACATCGGCGAGCGGCTCGGGCTGCCGCGTTTGAAGATCTCCCGCCTGCTGGAGAAGGGCCGGCAGTCCGGGGTGATCCGCGTGCAGATCAACTCCCGCTACGAGGGCTGCCTGTCGCTGGAGACCGAGCTACAGCAGCGCTTTGGCCTGAAGCTGGTGCGCGTGATGCCCGCGTTAAATACGCCGCCGATGAACGTGCGGCTGGGCATAGGCGCGGCGCAGTCCTTGATGGGCGTGCTGGAGCCCGGCCAGCTGCTGGCGGTGGGGTTTGGTGAAACCACCATGAGCAGCCTGCAGCACCTGAGCGGCTTTATCAGCTCGCAGCAGATCCGCCTGGTGACGCTCTCCGGCGGCGTCGGGCCGTATATGACCGGCATCGGCCAGCTGGACGCGGCCTGCAGCGTCAGCATGATCCCCGCCCCGCTTCGCGTGTCATCCGCCGAGGTGGCCGGGATCTTAAAACGCGAGACCAGCGTGCGGGACGTGATCCTCGCCGCCACCGCCGCCGACGTGGCGGTGGTCGGCATTGGTTCGGTGAACCAGCGCCGTGACGCCACCATACTGCGCTCCGGCTATATCAGCGAAGGTGAACAGCTGATGTATGCCCGCAAAGGCGCGGTCGGCGATATTCTCGGCTATTTCCTCAATGCCGAGGGCGAATGCGTTGAGGAGCTGGAGATCCATAAAGAATTACTGGGCGTCACGCTCGATGAACTGGCGCAGCTGCCCACCATCGTTGGCGTGGCCGGAGGGGAAGAGAAAGCCGATGCGATTTATGCCGCACTGAAGGGCCGCCGTATCAATGGCCTGGTGACGGAGGAGACGACAGCCCGCGCGGTGCTGGCCCTGACGTAACGGGGTTGCCCTGCGCTAACAACGAGGCAAGCTCATGAGTTACCTTTTAGCGTTAGATGCAGGGACAGGCAGCGTTCGCGCCGTGATTTTCGATTTAAAGGGCAACCAGATTGCCGTCGGCCAGGCCGAGTGGAAGCACCTGAGCGTGGAGAACGTGCCGGGGTCGATGGAGTTCGACCTCGAAACCAACTGGCAGCTGGCCTGCCGGTGCATTCATCAGGCGCTGGAGCGTGCGCGCCTGAGCGCGGCGGACATTCAGTCCGTCGCCTGCTGCTCGATGCGCGAAGGGATCGTGCTGTACGACCGCAACGGCGAGGCCATCTGGGCCTGCGCCAACGTCGACGCCCGCGCCAGCCGCGAGGTGGCCGAACTCAAAGAGATCCACGATTACCGTTTTGAATCCGAAGTGTATGACGTCTCAGGGCAAACGCTGGCGCTGAGCGCCATGCCGCGCCTGCTGTGGCTGGCGCACCACCGTCCGGATATTTATCGCAAGGCCGCGACTATCACCATGATCAGCGACTGGCTGGCGGCGAAGCTCTCCGGCGAGCTGGCGGTCGACCCGTCTAACGCGGGCACGACGGGCATGCTGGATCTCTTCTCCCGCGACTGGCGTCCGGCTCTGCTCGACATGGCCGGCCTGCGCGCCGATATCCTCTCCCCGGTGAAAGAGACCGGCACCGTGCTGGGCGCTGTCACCAGAGAGGCCGCGCAGCAGAGCGGCCTGCGCGAGGGCACCCCGGTGGTGATGGGCGGCGGCGACGTGCAGTTGGGCTGTCTGGGGCTGGGCGTAGTTCGCGCCGGGCAAACCGCGGTGCTGGGCGGCACCTTCTGGCAGCAGGTGGTGAACCTGCCGCAGGTGCGCACCGACCCCGAGATGAACATCCGCGTGAACCCGCACGTGATTCCCGGCATGGCGCAGGCGGAGTCGATCAGCTTCTTTACCGGGCTGACCATGCGCTGGTTCCGCGACGCCTTCTGCGCGGAGGAGAAGCTGATTGCCGAGCGGATGGGGATGGACACCTATTCCCTGCTGGAAGAGATGGCGAGCCGCGTACCGGCGGGCTCCCACGGGGTGATGCCGATCTTCTCCGACGCGATGCATTTCAAGCAGTGGTACCACGCCGCGCCGTCGTTTATCAACCTCTCCATCGACCCGGAAAAGTGCAACAAAGCGACGCTGTTCCGTGCCCTTGAAGAGAACGCGGCGATCGTCTCGGCCTGCAACCTGGCGCAGATCTCTCGCTTCTCCGGCGTGACATTTGAGAGCCTGGTGTTTGCAGGCGGCGGTTCCAAAGGCGCCCTGTGGAGCCAGATCTTAAGCGACGTCACCGGGCTGCCGGTGCGCGTGCCGGAAGTGAAAGAGGCGACGGCGCTCGGCTGCGCGATAGCGGCAGGGGCTGGCGCGGGGCTGTTTGCGGATATGGCCTCGACGGGCGAACGGCTGGTGAAGTGGAGCCGCGAGTTCACGCCAAACCCGCAGCATCGCGAGCTGTACGACGGCATGATGCAGAAATGGCAGGCGGTGTACGCGGACCAGCTTGGGTTGGTGGACAGCGGGCTGACGACGTCGATGTGGCAGGCTCCGGGGTTAGTAAAAACCCACACCCCTCACCCTGCCCCTCTCCCCAAAGGGGAGAGGGAAAAAACCAGATCGAGCTGATTCTTTAAGACCGCGCCGGACAGTCCCCTCTCCCCTCCGGGGAGAGGGTTAGGGTGAGGGGCATTATTTGAATCCCATCACAATCACCGCATTCCCCTTTTCCCTTTTACTCCCCGCTGGCTAAATTAGTAACTCATCCGACCACATAACAATAATTTTACACTGGAAGAGACTATGAGCCGCTACCCGTCGTTATTCGCCCCTCTCGATCTGGGGTTCACCACACTCAAAAACCGCGTGTTGATGGGGTCGATGCACACCGGGCTGGAGGAGCATCCGGACGGGGCCGAGCGTCTGGCAGCCTTCTATGCCGAGCGCGCCCGCCACGGGGTGGCGCTGATTGTCACCGGCGGCGTGGCCCCTGCGCCTTCCGGCGTGGGCATGGAGGGCGGCGCGGTCCTGAACGATGCGTCACAGCTGCCGCACCACCGCATTGTGACCGACGCGGTACACCGCGAGGGCGGTAAAATCGCCCTGCAAATCCTGCACACCGGACGCTACAGCTATCAGCCGAACCTGGTCGCGCCGTCGGCTCTTCAGGCGCCGATTAACCGTTTTAAACCTCATGCCCTGACCCACGACGAGATCCTGGCGCTAATCGACGACTTCGCCCGCTGCGCGGCGCTGGCGCGCGAGGCGGGCTACGACGGCGTTGAGGTGATGGGTTCAGAAGGCTACCTGATCAACGAGTTCCTCGCCGCCCGCACCAACCAGCGCGACGACGAATGGGGCGGCGACTATGCCCGCCGGATGCGCTTTGCCGTGGAGGTGGTGCGCGCGGTGCGCGAACGCGCGGGCGCAGACTATATTATCATCTTCCGCCTGTCGATGCTCGACCTGGTAGAGGGCGGTGGCACGTTCGACGAAACCGTGCAGCTGGCGCAGGCGATTGAAGCAGCAGGTGCCACGATTATCAACACAGGCATCGGCTGGCACGAGGCGCGCATCCCGACCATCGCCACGCCGGTGCCGCGTGCGGCGTTCAGCTGGGTGACGCGGAAGCTGAAAGGTAAAGTGTCCGTTCCGCTGGTCACCACTAACCGCATTAACGACCCGCAGGTGGCGGACGATGTGATTTCACGCGGCGACGCCGATATGGTGTCGATGGCGCGGCCGTTCCTCGCGGATGCCGAACTGCTGTCTAAAGCACAAAGCGGCCGGGCGGATGAGATCAACACCTGCATCGGCTGTAACCAGGCCTGTCTGGATCAGATCTTCGTCGGAAAGGTCACCTCCTGTCTGGTTAACCCGCGCGCCTGTCATGAAACCAAAATGCCGGTGGTTCCGGCGGTCAATAAAAAACGCCTGGCCGTTGTGGGCGCTGGCCCCGCAGGGCTGGCGTTTGCGGTGAACGCCGCTTCGCGCGGGCACAGCGTGACGCTGTTTGATGCGCTGGCGGAGATTGGCGGTCAGTTTAATATCGCCAAACAGATCCCCGGCAAAGAAGAGTTCTATGAAACACTGCGCTACTACCGCCGGATGATCGAGCTGACGGGCGTCGAGCTGCGGCTTAACCAGTTTGTAAATGCGGCGGATCTGATCGGTTTTGACGAGGTGATCCTGGCGAGCGGGATCGTACCGCGAACGCCTGCGATCGAAGGTATCGATCATCCGAAGGTATTGAGCTATCTGGATGTATTGCGAGACAAAACGCCGGTTGGCGAGAAGGTGGCGATTATCGGCTGCGGCGGCATTGGCTTTGATACCGCCATGTATTTAAGCCAGCCGGGCGAGGCCACCAGCCAGAACATTGCCGAGTTTTGCGTAGAATGGGGCATTGATACCAGCCTGAGCCAGTCCGGCGGATTACGCCCGGAAGGGCCGCAGCTGCCGAAAAGCCCGCGCCAGATCGTGATGCTCCAGCGTAAGGCCAGCAAGCCGGGCGAAGGGCTGGGCAAAACCACGGGCTGGATCCACCGCGCCACCCTGCTCTCGCGCGGGGTGAAGATGATCCCGGCGGTGAGCTACCAGAAGATTGACGACGAGGGTCTGCACGTCACGATCGGCGGCGAGCCGCAGCTGCTGCGCGTGGATCATGTCATTTTGTGCGCCGGGCAGGAGCCAAAGCGGGATCTGGCCGATCCGCTGCGCGAGGCGGGTAAAACGGTGCATTTGATCGGCGGGTGCGACTTGGCGATGGAGCTGGATGCGCGGCGAGCCATTGCGCAGGGCACCCAGCTTGCGCTGGTTATTTAGCGACGACGTCCCAGCTTCACCGATTTCAGCACCACGAATTTGTTATTGGTGGCAATGGTGACGCAGTTGCCGAAAATCTTCTTCAGCTTGTGGAAGTAGTCCAGGTGGCGGTTCGCCACGATGTACAGCTCGCCGTTGATTTTCAGGCAGCGGCGCGCGTGGTGGAACATCTCCCACGCGACGTTATCCGTCAGGGCATGCTTCTGGTGGAACGGCGGGTTGCAGAACACCGCATTAAAGCGGAAAGGCTCTACGCCGGAGAGCGCGTTGTTGATCATAAACTCGCAGCGATCCACCGCTTCCGGCATGTTGCTTTCAACGTTCAGACGGCTGGAGGCCACCGCCATCGGCGACTCGTCGCTGAACACCACGCTGGCTTCCGGGTTTTTCGCCAGCAGCGTCAGGCCAATTACGCCGTTGCCGCAGCCCAGATCGACGATTTCCCCTTCCAGGTTTTCTGGCAGGTGCTCCATAAAGAAACGCGCCCCGATATCCAGACCGGTGCGGGAGAAAACGTTCGCATGGTTGTGGATGGTCCAGTCGGTCCCTTCCAGCTTCCAGCTCAGCGTCTCCGGCGCGTCGGCCAGCTCCGGTGCGCTGAATGTGCAGTTGATCAGGCGCGCTTTTTTCCAGGCTAGTGTCGTGGTGGTTGGGCCAAGGACCTTCTCGAACAGCTCCAGCGTCGAGGTGTGAATATCGCGCGCTTTGGCACCCGCGATGATGCGGGTTTCCGGCGTCACGACCTTACGCAGCGCGCGCAGCTGCTGCTCCAGCAGCGCCATGGTTTTTGGCACTTTAATCAGAACCACGCCCGGTGCCTGCGGGTAGTCCGCGGTGCTGTCGAGGAACTTCACGCTGGACTCGTCGAGGTCGTTATGGCGCAGGTTTTCACGCGTTGCCAGCTCGCTTAAGTAGGAATCGCCGATGCTGTAAGGCGTGTGCTCCGCAAGGGCGCAGCCGAGCGCGCCAAACGCGTCATTCAGGATCAAAACCGGGCCGCGGATTTCAGTCTCATCCAACTGCTGCAGCAGATATTCATCCGCCGCTTCCCACGCCTGAAGCGGGTTAACGTCGTCCGTTTCCGGGAAACGTTTAAGGTTGAGTGAACGGAAACCGTTGTCTAAGTGGCTCATCGGCCCTCCTGAATGGTAAAATTTGGCGTATCCCTGAAAAGGGTGCGTGAGTATACCCGTTTTATTGTCGATTTGGGGCGTTGATGAACCAACTAACTTATCTCCAGGGCTACCCGGAGCATTTACTTTCTCAGGTTCGCACCCTGATTGCCGAGCAAAAGCTCGGCGCGGTACTGGAAAAACGCTATCCCGGCACGCACGATTTCGCGACCGATAAGGCCCTCTGGCAGTATACGCAGGATCTGAAAAGCCGTTATCTGAAGAGCGCGCCGCCGATTAACAAGGTGATGTACGACAATAAGATCCACGTGCTAAAAAACGCGCTCGGCCTGCACACTGCGATTTCCCGCGTGCAGGGCGGCAAGCTGAAGGCGAAGGCCGAAATCCGCGTCGCGACGGTTTTCCGTAACGCGCCGGAAGCCTTTCTGCGGATGATCGTGGTCCATGAGCTGGCGCATCTGAAAGAGAAAGAGCACGACAAAGCGTTCTATTCCCTGTGCTGCCACATGGAGCCGCAGTACCATCAGCTGGAGTTTGACACCCGTTTGTGGCTTACGCATTTATCGTTAAATGGTAATGCGGAATAGCGCACTGGTTTTGCAATAATCCCGTGCTAAAGTGGCTTAAGGTTCCCCGCTACGGAGTACGTAAACGTTTATGATACGTTTCGCAGTCATTGGTACGAACTGGATCACGCGCCAGTTCGTCGACGCCGCCCACGAAACCGGCAAACTTAAACTCACCGCAGTTTACTCCCGCAGCCTTGAGCAGGCGCAGAGTTTTGCTAACGACTACCTCGTCGAACATCTCTTTACCTCCCTTGATGAGATGGCGCAAAGCGACGCCATTGACGCGGTCTATATCGCCAGCCCGAACTCCTTGCACTTCCCGCAAACGGCGCTGTTTCTCAGCCATAAAAAGCATGTGATCTGCGAGAAGCCGCTGGCCTCGAATATTGAGGAAGTGGAAGCGGCCATTGCGCTTGCCCGCGAAAATCAGGTGGTGCTGTTCGAAGCATTCAAAACCGCAAGCCTGCCGAATTTCCTGCTGCTGCAGCAGTCCCTGCCGAAAATTGGCAAAGTGCGTAAAGCCTTTATCAACTACTGCCAGTATTCGTCGCGCTATCAGCGCTATCTCGACGGCGAAAACCCGAATACCTTTAATCCGGCCTTCTCAAACGGCTCCATCATGGACATTGGTTTTTACTGCCTGGCCTCTGCGGTCGCGCTGTGGGGCGAGCCGCACGGCGTCACGGCCACCGCCAGCCTGCTGGAGAGCGGCGTGGATGCGCACGGTTTGGTGGTGCTGGATTACGGTGATTTTAGCGTCACCCTGCAGCACTCCAAGGTGAGCGATTCCGTGTTGCCGAGCGAAATTCAGGGCGAAGCCGGGTCACTGGTCATCGAGAAAATCTCCGAATGCCAGAAGGTGAGCTTTGTGCCGCGCGGCGGGAAAGCGCAGGAGCTGACGCAGCCTCAGCATATTAACACTATGCTCTATGAGGCAGAGGTCTTCGCGCGTCTGGTGGAAGACAACGAAGTGAATCACCCTGGCATCGCGGTTAGCCGCACCACGGCGAAGCTGCAAACGGAGATCCGCCGCCAGACCGGCGTGGTGTTCCCGGCAGACGGCGTGAGCGCGGAAGCTATCGCGTAAAGGTGTGTAATGAAACGGCGCAGACCATTGACGAAACCAATGGTCTGACATATTTTGTTACCTGCAAAGGGGAGTAACTTCTTCGCCGGTGGATCGTCATTACGATGCGTGCAAAACCGCATCCGGTCGCCGGGCAACCTTCGTGGTTGTAAGTGAGACCTTGCCGGGAGGCGAGGTCTATGCATAAAAAGCTAACGGCTATCGTCTTCTGACCATAGCCGTTTTTGTTTTTTATGTGTAAGGAAAATAGTATGCATTCTGTCGGCACTCCAATGCTGTGGGGCGGATTCGCGGTTGTCGTGCTCATCATGCTGGCGATCGACCTCTTTTTGCAGGGTCGTCGCGGCGAGCACGGCATGAGCGTCAAGCAGGCCGCCGTCTGGTCGCTGGTGTGGGTTAGCCTCTCACTCCTTTTCTGCGCCGCCTTCTGGTGGTATCTGGCCTCGACCGAAGGCCGTGCGGTGGCCGATCCTCAGGCGCTCGCCTTCCTCACCGGCTATCTGATTGAAAAAGCCCTGGCGGTTGATAACGTCTTCGTCTGGCTGATGCTGTTCAGCTACTTTGCCGTGCCTGCGGCCCTGCAGCGCCGCGTGCTGGTATACGGCGTGCTGGGTGCCATTGTCCTGCGTACCATCATGATCTTCGCCGGCAGCTGGCTGATTACCCAGTTCGAATGGCTGCTGTACGTGTTCGGCGCGTTCCTGCTGTTCACCGGGGTCAAAATGGCGCTGGCGAAAGAAGACGATACCGGTATCGGCGATAAGCCGCTGGTGAAGTGGATCCGCGGCCATCTGCGCATGACCGACAAGATCGAGAGCGAGCACTTCTTCGTGCGTAAGAACGGCCTGCTGTTTGCTACCCCGCTGCTGCTGGTGCTGATTCTGGTCGAGCTGAGCGACGTGATTTTCGCCGTAGACAGCATCCCGGCAATCTTCGCGGTGACCACCGACCCGTTCATCGTGCTGACTTCTAACCTGTTTGCGATCCTCGGTCTGCGTGCCATGTACTTCCTGCTGGCAGGCGCGGCGGAGCGCTTCTCGATGCTGAAGTACGGCCTGTCGGTGATCCTGGTGTTTATCGGTATCAAGATGCTGATCGTCGATTTCTACCACATCCCAATCGCTATCTCGCTTGGCGTGGTGTTCGGCATTCTGCTGGTGACGCTGCTTATCAATACCTGGGTTAACCGCCAGCACGATAAGAAGCAGCAGGTGGAGTAAAACGTTCGGTGCGGGCTGATGCTCTCATCCCGACCCTCTCCCACAGGGCTGAGGGATCTCCACAAATTAATGCGAGCAGTGAACAATCCCCTCGCCCCTTTGGGGAGAGGGTTAGGGTGAGGGGGAACATACGGCTCTGGTGGTCATTTCGTTCACTTTATGTTCCTTGCTACTCTGTAAGGACATGGCCGGTGAACGTGCCAGGGCGGCTCAATCGCCACCGCCCTGGCGACCCGGGCTCCCGGCGGTAAATCGCCGCTTCGCGGTGCCCTCAGCTTATTCCTTCAGGCTATCGGGTCGGGCATGAGCCTGCATCCCTGCAGGCCACGCCCTCTCGGCGCATCCGTGCGCCTCGCCCCGGCCTTACGGAAACGCCTCAGCGATTTACAGCCGGACCATAGCATCGCTGAAAGCCTTAAATCGTTCTGAAACAGCATTATTGCTTCTGCTTAAAAATTACTGGGGATCCCTCAGCCCACAGGGAGAGGGGGAAATGCAATGCAGGCCGGGTAAGCGCAGCGCCACCCGGCATTTTCGTTAACCAATAGTTAAAAAACATGACGCAACACGTAAAATCCAGCATTTTACGCTTCCGCCTTTCGCTCCTTTCCCTGATACTCAACCAGGCAAACAAATACTTACATCCGGACACAAATGTGACTTAGAGCACATCCAGGATGGAACGCAATTTCACTCAGGAATAACGTATGAGCACACAATCACGCGGTCTGTTCGCGCGCCTGGCGCAGGGCAGCCTTGTAAAACAAATTCTGGTCGGGTTGGTACTGGGTATTCTGCTGGCGATGGTGTCAAAACCTGCCGCGGAAGCCACGGGGCTGCTCGGCACCCTTTTCGTTGGCGCGCTGAAGGCCGTCGCACCGGTACTGGTGCTGATGCTGGTGATGGCGTCGATTGCCAACCACCAGCACGGACAAAAAACCAACATTCGCCCAATTCTGTTCCTGTATCTGCTGGGAACCTTCTCTGCGGCCTTAACGGCCGTTGTGTTCAGCTTCCTGTTCCCGTCCACACTGCACCTGACCAGCGCGGCCGGTGATATAACGCCGCCGTCCGGCATTGTCGAAGTCCTTCGCGGCCTGCTGATGAGCATGGTTTCTAACCCCATCACCGCGCTGATGAGCGGAAACTACATTGGCATCCTGGTCTGGGCGATTGGACTGGGCTTCGCGCTGCGTCACGGCAACGAAACCACGAAAAACCTGGTGAATGATATGTCGAACGCCGTCACCTTTATGGTGAAGCTGGTGATTCGCTTTGCGCCAGTCGGTATTTTCGGGCTGGTCTCTTCCACGCTGGCGACCACCGGTTTCGACGCGCTGTGGGGCTACGCGCAGCTGCTGGTTGTTCTGGTCGGCTGTATGCTGCTGGTGGCGCTGGTGATCAACCCGCTGCTAGTGTTCTGGCAGATCCGCCGCAACCCGTATCCGCTGGTGCTGACCTGCCTGCGCGAGAGCGGCGTGTATGCCTTCTTCACCCGCAGCTCTGCGGCGAACATTCCGGTTAACATGGCGCTGGCAGAGAAGCTGAACCTGGACCGCGATACCTACTCCGTGTCGATCCCGCTGGGCGCGACCGTGAACATGGCGGGCGCCGCTATTACTATCACCGTGCTGACCCTGGCGGCGGTGCATACGCTGGGTATTCCTGTTGATCTGCCAACGGCGCTGCTGTTGAGCGTGGTGGCGTCGCTGTGTGCCTGCGGCGCATCCGGCGTGGCGGGCGGTTCGCTGCTGCTGATCCCGCTGGCGTGCAATATGTTTGGCATCCCGAACGAGATTGCGATGCAGGTTGTGGCCGTCGGCTTCATCATCGGCGTGCTGCAGGACTCCTGTGAAACCGCGCTGAACTCCTCAACCGACGTGCTGTTCACCGCAGCGGCCTGTCAGGCGGAAGACGCGCGTTTAGCGAAGAATGCCCTGCGAGGTTAACAGCAAAACGGCAACCCTGAGGTTGCCGTTTTTAGTGTTTGTACCCTCTCCCCGTGGGAGAGGGCATCAGGCCGCACCGATTAAAGCGTCACACCACTCTTAAAGATCGCCAGCTCGCGGAAGTCGTTCTTCTCATTGCAGGTCTGCCTGCCGTTAGCAAACTCCACGATAGTGTCCACGAACTCCGTCAGCAGCTGCGGCATCGCTTTGCCGTGGATCAGCTGGCCCGCATCAAAGTCGATCCAGTGTTTTTTCTTCGCCGCCAGCTCGCTGTTGGTGGCGATTTTGACCGTCGGCACAAAACCGCCGTATGGCGTACCGCGACCGGTGCTGAACAGCACCATATGACAGCCCGCCCCTGCCAGCGCGCTGGTGGCGACCGCATCGTTACCCGGTGCGCTCAGCAGGTTCAGACCGTGGGTTTTCAGGCGTTCGCCGTAGCGCAGAACATCCACCACCTGGCTGGCGCCCGCTTTCTGGGTGCAGCCGAGGGATTTCTCCTCCAGCGTGGTGATCCCACCCGCCTTATTACCCGGCGACGGGTTTTCATAAATCGGCTGATTGTGGGCGATGAAGTACTGTTTGAAGTCATTCACCATGGTAACGGTCTTCTCAAACGTCTCTTCGTCGCGGCAGTGGCTCATCAGAATGCGCTCCGCGCCGAACATTTCCGGCACTTCGGTCAGCACCGTCGTACCGCCGTTGGCGATCACGTAATCCGAGAAGCGGCCCAGCATCGGGTTGGCGGTGATCCCGGAAAGGCCGTCAGACCCACCGCACTCCAGCCCAAACTTCAGCTCGCTCAGCCTGCCCGGCTCGCGCCTGTCGTGGCGCATCACCTCATAAAGCTGGTGCAGCAGCTCAACGCCCGCCTCCACTTCGTCGTCCTGATGCTGGCACACCATGAAGTGCACGCGCTCAGGAGCGAATTCGCCCAACGTGTCGCGGAAGGCATCCACCTGGTTGTTTTCGCAGCCGAGGCCGATCACCAGCACCGCGCCCGCGTTCGGGTGGCGCACCATGTTTTGCAGCATGGTGCGGGTATTGATGTGGTCATCGCCCAGCTGCGAGCAGCCGTAGGTGTGGCTGAACAGATGCACGCCGTCGGTGCCTTCGGCATTGTTGGTCTCTTTCAGGAAACGCGTCTGAATTTGACGCGCAATGCCGTTGACGCAGCCGACGGTCGGCAGGATCCACAGCTCGTTGCGGATCCCCACCTCACCATTAGCGCGGCGGTAGATCTGCACTTCACGATCCGCCGCCTGCACATTTTCTTCGGGTAAATCAGGTTGATAGCTGTACTCGTCCAGATCGCTCAGATTCGTGCGCGCGTTGTGGGAATGAATATATTCACCCGGCGCAATATCCGCCAGCGCATGTCCGATGGGCAAACCGTACTTCACCACGTTCTCCCCCTTTGCAATGGGGAACAAGGCAAACTTGTGTCCACGTCCAATGGCCTGGCGTAACGTGACCAACTGGTTGTCAAAGGTCACTTCCGTGCCTTCGGTTAAATCTGCCAGCGCGACGGCGACGTTATCCAGCGAATGGATTTTGATGTATTGCATATCAACCTCAGACGGCCTTAGTTCAGTTCAATGGCGAAGTAGTCACGCGCATTGTTAAAGCAGATGTTTCTCACCATGTCGCCCAGCAGCTGGAGATCCGCTGGCGCTTCACCCGCATGCACCCAGCGGCCAATCATCTGGCACAGAATGCGGCGGAAGTATTCGTGGCGCGTGTAAGAGAGGAAGCTGCGGCTGTCGGTCAGCATGCCGACAAAGCGGCTCAGCAGACCCAGCTGCGCCAGCTGCGTCATCTGCCGCTCCATGCCGTCTTTCTGATCGTTGAACCACCAGCCGGAGCCGAACTGCATCTTGCCCGGCATCCCTTCGCCCTGGAAGTTGCCGACCATGGTGCCCAGCACTTCGTTATCGCGCGGGTTCAGGCAGTACAGAATGGTTTTCGGCAGCAGGTTCTGTTCGTTCTGTTTGCTCAGCAGTCTGGACAGCTCTTCCGCCAGCGGACGGTCGTTGATGGAGTCGAAGCCCACGTCCGCGCCCAGCAGTTTGAACTGGCGCTGGTTGTTATTGCGCAGCGCGCCGATGTGGTACTGCTGTACCCAGCCGCGACGGGCGTATTCCGCACCGAGGAACACCAGCACCGCCGTTTTGAACTGCGCCACTTCATGCTGGCTAAGCGATTCACCGGACAGACGACGCGCCAGGATGCTGTCCAGTTCGGCTTCGTTTGATTCCGCAAAGAGCACCACGTCCAGCGCGTGGTCGGAAACTTTACAGCCGTGCGCCGCGAAGTGATCCAGGCGTTTAGTCAGCGCGGTTTGCAGGTCAGCGAAACGACGAATATCGGTATCGGACACTTCCGCCAGCTTCGTCATGTAGTCGTTGAAGGTGGCCTGTTCGATGTTGAAGGCTTTGTCCGGGCGCCAGCTTGGCAGCACTTTGATGTCAAAAGAGGTGTCTTCGGCGACAACAGCATGATGTTCCAGGGAGTCAATCGGATCGTCAGTGGTGCCAACCATCTTCACGTTCATCTGCTTCATGATGCCGCGCGCGGAGAAGTTATCCTGCGCCAGCAGCGCATTGCACTGGTCCCAGATCTCATCCGCCGTGGCGGGTGAAAGCAACTTGCCAGTGATGCCAAACGGACGGCGCAGTTCGAGGTGCGTCCAGTGGTAAAGCGGGTTACCGATGGTGTGCGGAACGGTCGCTGCCCAGGCATCAAACTTCTCGCGATCGGTCGCGTCGCCGGTACACAGGCGCTCAGCCACACCGTTGGTACGCATCGCACGCCATTTATAGTGGTCACCCTTCAGCCAGATGTCATACAGGTTTTTGAAACGGTAATTTTCGGCAACCTGCTGCGGCGGTAAGTGGCAGTGGTAGTCGAAAATCGGCTGGTCTTTTGCGTAGTCGTGGTACAGGCGGCGAGCAAATTCGGTATCTAAGAGAAAATCTTCGGTCATAAACGGCGTCATTATCGTCTTCCTCATTACGGGAGCGTCAGAAAGCGTATGTTCATATGCTGCAAAGTTATCACACCAATTTCCACCCGCCGACGTTTTTTTCGTGAGTGAGATCAATAAACGTCGACAAATAAATTACCCAAATTGGAGTAAATCACTCTACAGGCCGCGTCGATACTGGCTTCACCCGCAACGAATAATGACCCTACAAAGGATCATACATTTGTGATGTCACTCACCTTTTAAAGTTGTATGACAAGTTATCTTTTCGCCGTCGCAAACATTCAGCCGACGGAATGCATTACCGGTGTGAGAAACATCGGGTTTAACGGTACGGATACCAACTTATGCACGCTTACTTATGGCAAGGTTCGGGCCGTTCCGGGACATTCTCCCGGTTATGCCCCTCCCGTTACACAGCTGCTCCCGGAAACGGTTGAGAGGTTGCCGTGCTCTGGCGCGGAAATAACATAACGATGAGGTTTTAGATGCGTAAAATTAAAGGGTTACGTTGGTATATGATCGCGCTGGTGACACTGGGCACCGTGCTGGGCTACCTGACGCGTAACACCGTGGCAGCCGCGGCGCCGACGTTGATGGAAGAGCTGCATATCTCCACGCAGCAATACTCTTACATCATTGCCGCCTATTCCGCGGCATACACCATCATGCAGCCAGTCGCTGGCTATGTTCTGGATATTCTCGGTACCAAAATCGGATATGCCTTCTTCGCCATCGCCTGGGCGGTGTTCTGCGGCGCAACCGCGCTGGCAGGCAGCTGGGGCGGTCTGGCGCTGGCCCGTGGCGCGGTAGGGGCAGCGGAAGCGGCGATGATCCCGGCGGGGCTGAAAGCCAGCTCCGAGTGGTTCCCGGCAAAAGAGCGTTCTATTGCGGTCGGCTACTTCAACGTAGGCTCGTCCATCGGCGCGATGATTGCGCCGCCGCTGGTGGTGTGGGCTATCGTGATGCACAGCTGGCAGATGGCGTTCATCATCTCTGGCGTGCTGAGCTTTGCGTGGGCAATGGCGTGGCTGGTTTTCTATAAACACCCGCGCGATCAGAAAAAGCTCTCCGAAGAAGAACGCGAATACATTATTGGTGGTCAGGAAGCGCAACATCAGACCAACAATGGTAAGAAGATGTCCGTCTGGCAGATCCTGGGCACCCGTCAGTTCTGGGGTATCGCCCTGCCGCGCTTCCTGGCTGAACCGGCCTGGGGGACCTTCAACGCCTGGATCCCGCTGTTCATGTTCAAGGTCTATGGCTTTAACCTGAAAGAGATCGCGATGTTCGCCTGGATGCCGATGCTGTTCGCTGACCTGGGCTGTATCGTGGGCGGCTACCTGCCGCCGCTGTTCCAGCGCTGGTTTGGGGTGAACCTGATTGTTTCCCGTAAGATGGTGGTGACCATGGGCGCGCTGCTGATGATTGGCCCGGGCATGATTGGCCTGTTCACCAGCCCCTACGTCGCTATCGCGCTGCTGTGCATCGGTGGTTTTGCGCACCAGTCGCTGTCCGGCGCGCTGATTACGCTCTCCTCTGACGTCTTTGGTCGTAACGAAGTGGCAACCGCCAACGGCCTGACCGGGATGGCCGCGTGGACCGCAAGTACCATGTTCGCGCTGGTCGTCGGCGCGCTGGCGGATACCATCGGCTTCAGCCCACTGTTCGCGGTGCTGGCAATCTTTGACCTGATGGGTGCGGTGGTTATCTGGACGGTGCTGAAAAGTAAATCCGCAGAGGAGCTGGCGAAAGAGTCCCTCGGGAAACCGGCTACGCAGAGTTAGCGAAAATACGTTTCACCGAAGCCGCCCGCGGGCGGCTTTTTTAATGGCAAAATCTGGAGAGTATTCCGTGAAAGTGGTATAACAAATCATCTGCCGTACCCTGCCTGGAGCGCATATGGAAATCACCGAACCACGTCGTTTATATCAACAACTTGCTGCTGAGCTGAAAGATCGCATCGAGCAAGGGGTCTATCTTGTCGGTGATAAACTTCCCGCCGAGCGCTTTATCGCGGATGAAAAAAGTGTGAGCCGCACCGTAGTGCGCGAAGCGATTATCATGCTGGAAGTGGAAGGCTACGTCGAGGTACGCAAAGGTTCCGGCATTCACGTTATTTCTAATCAGCCTAAGCACTCTCCGGTAGCGGATGAAAGTCTGGAATTCGCCAGCTACGGCCCGTTTGAGCTGCTCCAGGCTCGCCAGCTGATCGAAAGCAATATTGCCGAATTTGCCGCCACGCAGGTGACCAAGCAGGACATCATGAAGCTGATGGAGATCCAGGAAAACGCCCGCAAGGAAAAATGTTTCCGTGATTCCGAGTGGGACCTGCAGTTTCACGTTCAGGTTGCCCTGGCCACCCAGAATACGGCGCTGGCGGCAATCGTTGAGAAAATGTGGACTCAGCGCGTTCACAACCCCTACTGGAAAAAACTGCACGATCACATCGATTCCCGCACGGTCGACAACTGGTGTGACGATCACGACCAGATCCTTAAGGCGCTGATTCGTAAAGATCCCCACGCGGCGAAACTGGCCATGTGGCAGCACCTGGAAAACACCAAGCAGATGCTGTTCAATGAAACCAGCGACGACTTCGAATTTAACGCCGACCGCTATCTTTTTGCTGATAATCCTGTCGTTCACCTCGATACGGCCCCGAGCGGTGCAAAATAGGTGACCTTTCTGCCGGCAGGCGCATCGCTGCGCCTTCCCGCCTGAGTGGGTAAGCAAAACATATATAGTGTCAGCCTTTGTAAAATCCCTCGCTCACTTTCAGGGCTTACGCCAAAATCACCTCACCCTGCAAATTCTGTGACGCAGAACGTCGGGCTTTGTTACAATTGGATTCACTTCGTTATTTTGAAAGTTAGTGCTTGCTAACCAGCCAATTAACAGGGAACAGTGTTGGCCACAACTCAATGTGTCCGCGAGCGACCATAATGAAATCACAACAATGTCGCCGTGCTGTTTGTCCCGGATAACAGGCGAGACGTTAACCGATTTCCAGGAACACTGAATGGAACTTTTGACCCAACTGCTGCATGCCCTTTGGGCGCAGGATTTTGAAACGCTGGCCAACCCTTCCATGATTGGCATGCTCTATTTTGTCTTGTTTATGATCCTGTTCCTTGAGAATGGTTTGCTGCCTGCGGCCTTCTTACCGGGTGACAGTTTGCTGGTGCTTGTCGGCGTGCTGTGTGCCAAAGGCGCAATGGCGTTCCCGCAGACCATCTTATTACTGACCGTCGCGGCCAGCCTTGGCTGCTGGGTGAGTTATATCCAGGGAAGATGGCTGGGCAATACCCGAATAGTACAGAACTGGCTTTCCCATCTGCCTGCGCACTATCACCAGCGGGCACACCACCTGTTTCATAAGCATGGGCTTTCCGCGCTGCTGATTGGCCGCTTTATCGCCTTTGTACGCACCCTGCTGCCCACCATTGCCGGGCTGTCCGGGTTGAGCAGCGCACGCTTCCAGTTCTTCAACTGGATGAGCGGCCTGTTATGGGTTCTGATCCTGACGACGCTGGGCTATGCGCTGGGTAAAACGCCGGTCTTCATGAAATATGAAGATCAGCTGATGTCCTGCCTGATGCTGCTGCCTGTTGTTCTGCTGGTCTTCGGCCTGATTGGCTCGCTGGTTGTCCTGTGGAAGAAAAAATACGGAGCGCGAGGTTAACGATGGTTATCTCACCGCTCGCCATGCGCCGCTTTGCCTGTGCCTTTATTGCACTGGTGATGCTCAGCGCCATACTGCTGGCCTGGAACACGCTTTCACATCAGGACGCTACGCTGGCTATTCGTCCGGTAAACCAGGGGGGCGGTGTGCCTGACGGTTTTTCTGTCTGGCATCATCTGGATGCAAACGGCATCCGCTTTAAAAGCATCACCCCGCAGGACGATGTTTTACTGATTAAGTTTGATTCCCGTGCGCAGAGCGCCGCCGCGAAAGCCGTTCTTGACCGTACGCTGCCGCACGGATATATCATTGCCCAGCAGGAAGACGACAACTCGCCGGCCGCATGGCTGTCGTTGATTCGCGATACGTCGCATCGGTTCGGATAACTTCCAGGATTCCGAATCTTTTCACTCACTTTGGTGAATCCCCCGTTTACTTACTATGCTTAAGTACGCGGAGCACCCCTCGAATGTACTCCGCATAATTTTGGATAGCGGCTAACCCCGCAACACAATGGAAGGTTTCGATAATGAAATTCCGCATTACCCTGGCTCTGGCCCTTTTATCTTTAAGCACAGCGACCTTCGCAAACTCTCTCTGTCAGGAGAAAGAACAGGATATTCAGCGTGAGATCGGTTATGCCGAAAAGCATAACAATCAGCACCGTGTTGATGGTCTTAAAAAAGCGCTGAGCGAAGTGAAAGCGAACTGTTCAGACAGCAAGCTGCGTGCCGATCACCAGAAGAAAATCGCTGAACAAAAGGACGAGATAGCCGAGCGCCGTCAAGACCTGCAGGAAGCGAAAGAGAAAGGGGATGCGGAAAAAATTGCTAAGCGCGAGAAGAAGTTGAAAGAGGCGCAGGACGACCTGAAAGCGCTGGAAGCTCGCGATTATTGAGTTAACGGAAATCTCAACAGGAGAGAATCATGTCAAAAGATACGACGTCTGAACATCTGCGCGCTGAACTGAAATCCCTGGCCGATACCCTTGAAGAGGTGCTGAACTCCTCTGCCGATAAGTCGAAAGAAGAAGTGAGCAAACTGCGCAGCAAAGCGGAGCAGGCGCTGAAAGAGAGCCGCTACCGCCTGGGTGAAACCGGGGATGCGCTGGCGAAACAGACCCGTGAAGCGGCTGCGCGTGCGGACGAATATGTACGTGATAATCCATGGACGGGTGTCGGAATTGGTGCCGCAGTAGGTGTGGTACTGGGTGTCCTGCTGACGCGTCGTTGATATGGAAGATCCTCGTCACGCACAAGGGCCTGCTAATAACGTCCTCGGCATCGGCCAGCGTATTTTAACGACGCTGGTCGGGATTGCCGAAACGCGCGTCCGGCTGGCAGTGGTCGAACTGGAAGAGGAGAAAGCGAACCTCTTCCAGATGCTGCTGATGCTCGGACTGACCATGCTCTTCGCCGCGTTTGGTCTGATGAGCCTGATGGTGTTAATCATCTGGGCCATTGACCCGCAGTATCGACTCAACGCGATGATTGCCACGACCGTCGTTCTGCTGGTCGCGGCGTTGATTGGCGGCATATGGACACTGCGTAAAGCACGCAAGTCCACTTTCCTGCGCCACACGCGCCAGGAGCTGGCTAACGATCGCGCCCTGCTGGAGGATGACAAGCCGTGAGCGATAAAGCGGAACGTCAGAAGCGAAAAGCGTACCTGTTAAGTCAGATCCAGCAGCAACGGCTGGATCTGTCTGCCAGCCGCCGTGACTGGATCGACGCGACGCGACGGTTTGACCGTGGCTGGAATACCTTCCTGAGCCTGCGTTCATGGGCGCTGGTCGGCAGCAGCGTGATGGCTATCTGGACGGTTCGTCATCCGAATATGCTCATCCGCTGGGCCCGACGCGGTTTTGGTGCCTGGAGCGCCTGGCGTCTGGTGAAAGCGACGTTGCGACAACAGCAGCTGCGGTGATAAACGCAAAACGGTAACCCTGGTTACCGTTTTTTTTCGCCCTCTCCCCGTGGGAAAGGGTTGGGGTGAGGGCACCAGCGCGCACCTGGCCTTACTCAATATCTTTGAAGAAGATTGACAGTTTTCCTTGCTAACAATTGCCACCCGCCCCGTTTATTATCCTCTCCATCGACAGCAGAGCCGCGGTATCTACCCGGAATTGCAGACAAATAATGTTCAGCCGCTGATGTGGTTTCCTGGAGAGTAAAATGAAAAAATTAGAAGATGTTGGTGTACTGGTCGCACGTATTCTGATGCCAATTCTGTTCATCGTGGCAGGCTGGGGCAAAATCACCGGATATGCGGGTACTCAGCAATATATGGAATCCATGGGCGTTCCGGGGTTCCTGTTGCCACTGACTATTCTGCTTGAGTTCGGCGGCGGCCTGGCGGTTCTGTTCGGCTTCCTGACTCGCACCACTGCGCTGTTTACCGCAGGCTTTACCCTGCTGACCGCGTTCCTGTTCCACAGCAACTTTGCGGAAGGCGTGAACTCACTGATGTTCATGAAAAACCTGACCATCGCGGGTGGCTTCCTGCTGCTGGCTATCACAGGTCCAGGCGCATACAGCATCGACCGCCTTCTGAATAAGAAGTGGTAAGCACGCTATACTGATTGAATCCAAAGCGAGGAGATATCTCCTCGCTTTTGCTATCTGACGGAGGAGAAAAAATGGGACAACTCGTAGACGGCGTCTGGCAGGATGTCTGGTATGACACTAAATCCACCGGAGGACGCTTCAAGCGCTCTGTTTCGGCCTTCCGTAACTGGCTGACCGCCGACGGCGCGCCTGGCCCAAGCGGCGAAGGCGGCTTCGCGGCGGAGAAAGATCGTTATCATCTGTACGTTTCTCTCGCCTGCCCGTGGGCACACCGCACGCTGATTGTGCGCAAGCTTAAAGGGCTCGAATCTTTGATTCCGGTTTCGGTGGTCAACCCACTGATGCTGGAAAATGGCTGGACGTTCGACAGCGATTTCCCCGCCGCGACCGGTGATGACCTGTATCACCACGATTTCCTTTACCAGCTCTACCTGCGCGCCGATCCGCACTACACCGGACGCGTTACGGTGCCGGTGCTCTGGGACAAGAAAAACCAGACGATCGTCAGCAATGAGTCTGCGGAAATCATCCGCATGTTTAACACCGCGTTTGACGCGCACGGTGCCCGCGCCGGAGATTATTACCCGGTCGAGCTGCGGGATAAAATTGACGAGCTGAACGGCTGGATTTACGACAACGTTAACAACGGCGTCTACAAGGCCGGTTTCGCCACCAGCCAGGAAGCCTACGACGAAGCGGTCGGGAAAGTCTTTGAATCCCTGGAACGGCTGGAGCAGATCCTCGGCCAGCACCGCTATTTAACGGGCGATCGCCTGACGGAAGCGGATATCCGCCTCTGGACCACGCTTATCCGCTTCGACCCGGTTTACGTCACCCACTTCAAGTGTGATAAACACCGCATCAGCGATTACATGAACCTGCACGGTTTCCTGCGCGACATCTACCAGATGCCAGGGATCGCGGAGACGGTCGATTTTGACCATATTCGCACCCACTACTTCCGTAGCCACAAAACCATCAACCCAACGGGCATTATTTCCGTTGGCCCGTGGCAGGACCTGGATGAACCGCACGGGCGCGACGTTCGTTTTGGATAAATACGGAGGGCATCAACAGATGCCCTTTTTTAATTCACAATCACCATCTATCCTTATCTCGATCGCTTAAAAAACAAGTGATTGACCGATTATTGAGGCAAGGAAAAAATGGACTGGTATTTAAAAGTACTGCGCAACTACATTGGATTTGGTGGCCGCGCCCGCCGCAAAGAGTACTGGATGTTTGTTCTGGTGAACTTCGTCCTGATTATGGTGCTGGGCATCGTGGATAAAATTCTCGGATGGGAGCGCGCCGGCGGTGAAGGCGTACTCACCACGATCTATGGTTTATTGGTTCTGCTGCCTTCATGGGCCGTGCTGTTTCGTCGTCTCCACGACACCGACCGTTCGGCATGGTGGCTGCTGTTGCTGTTGATCCCGCTTGTCGGCTGGATCGTGATTTTGATTTTCAACTGTCAGAGCGGCACGCCGGGCGAAAACCGCTTTGGTCCGGATCCTAAGATCGGCGCGTAAATTCCTGCCCGGTGGCGCTTACGCTTACCGGGCCTGTACGCTTATTTGTTGTGATGCGCAAAGAGCTTAGGTATTTCTCGCAAACACCACGATTTGGCTTCGCCCATGCTGTCGCGGCGCCACGCCATAATAATGTCCACTTCGCTGGTGTACTCCGGGCTCACAACCCGCAGTCGCCCTTCCGCAATATCTTTCTCCACAAACGGATACGGCATCGTCGCCACGCCCAAACCGGCCAGCAGCGCCTGCCTTTTGTCTTCCAGTGACGTGACCGTCAGACGAGGCTGTTTATCCAGCAGCTGAACCGTCAGCACCGGACGTTCACGCGCGGTATCCGCCACCGCCACACCGCGATACTTCACGCGCGTGACCTCAGAAAGCGGTTCCGGCTCCTGATGAATCGGGTGATCCGGCGCGGCAACGTAGACGTTCATGACGCTGTAAAGCTTGCGGGAGTTGATTTCCGAGGATGAGCGGAAGTGCATATCTGGCGCAATGACGATATCCGCCCTGCCCGTCTCCAGACGCTCCCACGCCCCGGCCAGCACCTCAGTGATGATCGACAGCTGCGTGTTGGCCTTCGCCGCCAGGCGGTCCACCAGCGGGAACAGCGCTTCAGTGGGCACCAGCGCTTCGGTGACTAACGTCAGATGGGTTTCCCAGCCGCGCGCCAGCGCTTCGGCGTCCGTGGTGAGCTTGTCTGCTGCTTCCAGCAGCACGCGGCCGCGCTCCAGCAGCATTCGGCCCACGTTGGTGAATTTTGTTCGATGACCGGAGCGATCAAAGAGCACGACGTCCAGCTCTTCCTCCAGTTTTTGCATGGTGTAGCTCAGCGCAGACGGAACGCGCCCCAGTTCATCTGCCGCCGCGGCAAAACTGCCCCGCCGGTCAATCGCGTCCATGACGCGCAGCGCCTCAAGCGTCAATGCTCTCTCTTTAGCCATCTCGTTCTCATTCAGGAAATTTGAACATACCGGGCAGAATATCTGGCTAACAATGCAGCGTCCATACCTTTACCATTGTTTTAGTGTAAAGAGAGGTCAAGTTTATGATTACGACAAGAACAGCTAAACAGTGCGGACAAGCCGATTTTGGCTGGCTGCAGGCCCGCTACACCTTTTCCTTTGGACACTATTTTGACCCGAAACTCCTCGGTTACGCTTCACTGCGCGTATTGAATCAGGAAGTGCTCGCCCCGGGCGCGTCCTTCCAGCCGCGTACGTACCCGAAAGTCGATATCCTGAACCTGATCCTGGAAGGCGAGGCAGAATACCGCGACAGCGAGGGCAATCATGTCCAGGCAAAGGCTGGCGAAGCGTTGTTAATTTCCACGCAGCCGGGCATTAGCTACAGCGAGCATAACCTCAGCAAAGACAAAACTCTGACCCGTATGCAGCTGTGGCTGGACGCCTGCCCTGAGCGGGAAAACTCGCTTGTGCAGAAAATAGATCTGAAGGGCGATAAACAGCAGCTGATTGCGTCACCTGACGGCAGCAAAGGCAGTTTACAGCTACGTCAGCAGGTGTGGCTGCACCATATCGAGCTGAAAAAAGGTGAACAGGCGAGCTTCCAGCTGCACGGTCCGCGCGCCTATTTGCAGTCCATTCACGGTACGGTGCACGCGGTGACGCACACGGAAGAGAAAGAAGCGCTCACCTGCGGTGACGGAGCGTTTATTCGTGATGAAGCGAATATTACCCTGGTGGCGGATACGCCGCTGCGCGCGCTGCTGATTGATTTGCCGGTTTAAAAATCCCCCTCACCCCAACCCCTCTCCCCAAAGGGGCGAGGGGCTCGATCATTCCCTCTCCCCTTTGGGGAGAGGGCCAGGGTGAGGGGTGAAGGTCAATCGCTACACCTTACTCGCCATAATCTCAATAATCTGCCGGTCCGTGGCCTGCATTGCGCGGCACGCCAGCGCGCACAGGTTGGCGATCGACTGCTCCACGTCGTGCGCCACAATGCCCTCGTTGCCCGTCACGGCAGTATCATCCAGTGCCATCATCACGGCTTTCCAGGCGCTGCTGACGCTGGTTGAAACCTTCATGGCGCAGCTGTTAGACGCCCCATCGCAGATCGTCCCGCTGACGTCACCGATCATACTGCCGATCGCCATAGAAATGGTCTGGTAAGAACCGCCCATCAGCCACGCCATTCCCGCCGCAGCGCCCATCGCTGCCGTTGTCGCCGCACAGAGTGCGGACAGGCGCGGAAGCTGATAATGAATATAGATCGCCGACAGATGCGAGAGCATCAGCGCCCGCGCCAGCCGTTCATCACCAGCCTGAACGTGCTCAGCGACTACCACAACCGGCATGGTGGCGGCGATCCCCTGATTCCCGGAGCCAGAATTGCTCATCGCTGGCAGCGTCGCGCCCCCCATGCGGGCGTCCGAGGCCGCGCTGGTGCGGATAACAATGTCTGAACCCAGATCCTGCCCCATCCATCCGCGTGAGCGCTGTTTACTGAGCGTCGCGCCAATGTGCAGACCCCAGCTGCCGCTTAAACCTTCACGGGAGAGCGCATCGTTCAGACGCCCCGCATCGAGAATGAAGCGGATCGCCTCGAATGGCACCTGCTCCACAAACTCAAGGATCTGCGAGAGCGTGGTATTTGACAGAACCGCTAGCGGATCGTTACTTACCTCGGCCTGCCGATCGTCAAGCCTGAAGCGCGTTTCGCCCTGACAAACCACCTCCACCACGCGGGTATGCCCACCCGCGATGGTCACCATGGCCGAAGCCTCTCCGGCGTAAACGCAGGCACGCGAGTAGAGGATCTCCTCGCACGGCTCCTGCAATTTCACCTGCACCAGACCAGCGTTAAGCATTGCTTTGGCGCGCGCCAGCGCATCGGCGGTGACATCTTTCAGCACCTCCAGCCCCGCCTGCGCATTGCCCCCCATCGCGCCCAGCGCAGCTGCAATGGGCAACCCGACCATGCCGGTGCCCGGCACCGTTACGCCAAGCCCGTTCTTCATCAGATTCGGCGATACCCACGCCTCAATCTTCGTGACGTCGCCAGGCAGTTGCTCTGCGGCAATCGCACAGGCCAGCGCCAGAGAAACGGGCTCGGTGCACCCCAGCGCAGGCTTAACTTCTTCCTGCACTACGCGAATAAATTGATTCCATAAAGGATGAGTTTGCTTAGACATCGTTACGACCTTAATTACCCTCAGGAGAATGCGAGGAAAGGAGAAACACAAAGCAGCAGTCCGGTGATGACGATTATCACCAGCGATACGCCTTTATACTTATGTAGGGCCGGGACCTTGTAGACCAGCCATGCAGGGATCAGGCAGCCCACCATGCCAAAGATAGGGCTACAGATGGAGGTGAAGCTCAGCACCGGCGCGTTTAACACGATCGCGCTCCAGGCCAGCAGGATAGCGAACAGCATAATCCCGCGCTGGACGGCATTTTCATTGATTTTTTCTGCCGGCATTTTGCGGCGCAGGATGTTCATGACGATCCCCTGCGTGGCCTCGCGGAAGCCGAGGTAGACGCCGAAAAACGCGGTCATCACAGCAAAAATATTGAGGATCACGCTGACGATTTTGACCCAGCCCGCGCCGTCGCCGCTGATAAACTGCGCCGCAATCGCCAGAGCCGAAATGTTCTGCTCGTAGGCTTTGACCGCCTCGTCATGCCCCATCGCTAGCGTAAAGGAGACGGCGTAGAAAAAGACCGTCACAAACAGCACGCCAAAGGCAATATTCATCGCCCGCAGCGCTTTATGGCGCGCCACCTCAACGGACTTTTCCCGTGAACGATACGAAATCACCATCGGGCTTAAGGTCTGAATAAACAGAATGGAAGTTAAGGTAAACGGCAGCGTGATGATGGCGTTTTTAATCAGCAGCCCCATCGGCGGCAGCATGCCCACGTTGGCTAAATGCCAGAGTCCAATCATCGAAAGACCCAGCGCGGCAACCACGAATAATTTGGTCAGCACCATCAGGCTGGAAACTTTAAACAGCAGCTTTTCACCGCGCGACGAAATAGCGACCAGAATGCAGATCAGGAATAAGCCGTAAAACGGGTTTTCCGAGAGCAAACCGTCGGTCACGCCGAAGGTATGCAAATACGAGGCGCTGTCGTTGGTGATAGCCGTGGAATAGACGAACATCCAGATCACCAGCATCACGAAATAGAGCGCGCCTAATAAGATGCCCCAGTTTTTACCTAAATAACCGCTAATCACGCTCGGGTAGTCTTTACATTCCGGGGATTCCGCCAGCGTATTAATAAATAATCGCTGGAAGAGGTACATGGCCGGATAACCAATAATCGACGAAAGTAAAAAGACCCACAGCCCCATTAATCCCACCTGAACCGGGAGAAAAACAATCCCCGCGCCGATAGCCATCCCGATACTCATAATGACCCAGCCCGTGTCGGTGCTGTCGAATTTAATCGCCTCTCGCCACTCGCTTTCGCTCATTCCCGCCCGCCTTGCCGCAGGGGAATCACTCACAATCACACTGCTGTTTGTTGCCATATTCATGGGGCACTCGCTTATTTTGTAGGGTAAACAGTTGTTTTTATTAGGTTCCGATCGCCAGCGATTGCGATTCAGATGGTTGCAGGTGTGTGTTATTGGTGTGGAAAGATCATATCCGGAGCGCGGGAGAAAAAGGTCACAACCTTTATAAGGATTTATCAAGATCATGAGTAAAACATTCCATAAAATCCTAAAAAGAAGATAAAATTTTCTAAATGTGATGCGCATCAAAAAATTACATCATCCTGAAACGAGAATATTTCGGAATTTATAAAGATAAACGCCCTACTCTCAGCCCTTTGTTTTTTATAGGATGACATTTCAGCAAACAACGCAAAGACTATGGTTATACTATGGACACCGTTGAAGAACTCAATGGAACATACTTTTATAAAGGTGTATGTAACATCTCCGCATCTGAGTTATTTTTTTGGATTTTTTTGGATGCCACCGATGAACAGTTCGGCGGATTAAAGGATGCAGTAATGATGGCCACTATGATTCTTGGTTTACCTATACTTGAAACCAGAACAAAGCCAGAAACGGCTACAATAGGCACATCTGTGGCATCTAAGTACCTGCGAGATCTACTGAATGTACAGCTACCACACCGACTACCTACAATTACACTTGCAAGCTTTAAATACAGAAAACCAATGTATACCAAAAACTTAGGTGCGTTCATTGGCCGATGGATACCTGCACTAGGGATAACCATACTTGCTGCAGATGTTGCAATGATAAGTTACAAAACGCTTTCAAGATATAATACGATTGCTCACCCAAAAGACCGGATTTGGTGAAGATGAACAGTGAAGCTGATGTTTTAAAATTCTTCAGGGATAATTTACCAGAACAAGGCACATTTACGGGTAAACGGATTCCCCTCGGGATAGATGATGTTTTACAGGATTACACGGATCTGGATGATATCGTATATGCCATTGAGCGATTCGAAAAAAAGTATCTTATTGAAGTTAACACTGGAAATTATTTCCCCTGGACTCAAACCTGGTTTTTCAGGAAATGGTTTACTAAAGAACCGGTTAAGCAAATATCAAAGCCATTGACGGTAAGAATGTTTGCCGAAGCGGTAAAAGCAGGAAAATGGATACACGATTGATTTATAGAAGGAGTTTTTATCATGGCCGTACCTGTTCACATTTGGTTCTATGACGACGGTGGCTCACTCATTAAAGGTTCATGTGATGTTCAGGATCGTGAAGGGAGTGTTGAAATTAGAGGTTTAACCCATAATTTGAGTATTCCAACCGATCCACTCTCCGGAAGATTAACCGGAACGAGGAAACACGCGCCTTTCCTGTTCGAGAAGGAAATTGATAGCTCATCTCCTTATCTTTATAAGGCGGTAGCGACAGGGCAAAACCTTAAGAAAGTTGAAATTAGATATTACCGAATTAATGACGCAGGTTGGGAGGTTGAATACTTTAGAACTGAGCTGGAAGGTGTGAAAGTTGTCTCTATCTCCCCTATTGTTAACGATACACGTAACTGCCCTGGTACTGGCCACCTTGAATCTGTTCAATTGCGCTACGAAAAAGCGACCTGGACCTATTGCGACGGGAATATTCAGTTTGCTGATGCATGGAATGAACGTGCGTCGGCATGATGTTTAGAATTCATTCTCACAGAATCTAATTAAAGCGATTCTGTGAGGTCTCATTTTAAATGATTGATTCCTGAATCACTCTGCCAGCGCGTTAGCCATATCGGTTCTAATCTGCTTACGCTGTTCCGGCGTCAATACCTGGCTGACGTCGAAGTAATATTTCACGCGGTAATAACGGGTCTGCTCTTCAATTTTGCTAAAGGCGGAAAGCTGGCTTTTCACCGTGCTTTCGTCCCACTTACCCGCCTGGAACATGTCGATCAGCGCGCCGTCCTTCACGCCCGTCATCGGGATCTTGCTGACATTTTGTTCCAGCTGCTTATGCAGATCGTCAATCTTCTTAACCTGCTCATTGCTGAGCTTCAGGTGCTGTACCAGCGGATCCTGCGATGGAGACGGGGCTGCCTCAACGTTCGCGGCCTGCGCCTTAAAACTGCACACTGCCAGCGAGGCGGCGACCAGCGCAATACGGGTCATTTTCATCATCTTACTGTCCTTACATTCTGTTATAGGAAAAAGCAGGAGCATTGTTTTTCAAGAGCGGATGAATATGTGTGAGTAATTATATAAACAATTTTGTATGTTTAGCGGGCAAAAAAATGCCCCCTACGTTGAGGGGGCATGAGAACTCATTTTAGATAGATTGGGTAAACGTTCGCGAAATCACATCCTGCTGCTGCTCCCGCGTCAGGGCGTTAAACCGCACCGCATACCCTGAAACGCGGATCGTCAGGTTCGGGTAATTCTCAGGATGCGCAATGGCATCGAGGAGCATTTCCCGGTTCATGACGTTGACGTTCAGGTGCTGCCCGCCCTCAATGGACGCTTCATGATGGAAATACCCGTCCAGCAGCCCGACCAGGTTGGTTTTACGCACCAGCTCGTCCTTGCCCAGCGCCTGCGGCACGATGGAGAAGGTGTAGGAGATCCCATCTTTTGCATATGTGAACGGCAGTTTGGCCACCGACGTTAGCGAGGCCACCGCCCCTTTTCTGTCGCGACCGTGCATCGGGTTCGCGCCAGGCGCAAACGGCGTGCCGCCGCGGCGTCCGTCCGGCGTGTTGCCGGTCTTCTGGCCGTAGACCACGTTGGAGGTGATGGTCAGGATCGACTGGGTCGGCACCGCGTTACGGTAGGTTGGCAGCGCCTGAATTTTCTTCATAAAGCGCTCCACCAGGTCGCAGGCGATGCTGTCCACGCGATCGTCGTTGTTGCCATACTGCGGGTAGTCCCCTTCTATCACGAAATCGACCGCCAGACCGGTGTGGTCGCGCACCGGCTTCACCGTGGCGTATTTAATGGCCGAGAGAGAATCCGCCGCCACCGACAGCCCGGCAATGCCGCAGGCCATGGTGCGATAGACGTCCCGGTCGTGCAGCGCCATCAGCGAGGCTTCGTAGCTATACTTGTCGTGCATGTAGTGAATGAGATTCAGGGCGCTGATGTACTGCACCGCCAGCCAGTCCATAAAGTGATCGAGGCTCGCCATCACGGTGTCGTAATCCAGCACGTCGCCCAGCAGCGGCTCGGTTTTCGGGCCGACCTGAATCTTCAGTTTTTCGTCCACTCCGCCGTTGATCGCGTAAAGCAGCGTTTTGGCGAGGTTGGCGCGCGCGCCAAAGAACTGCATCTGCTTGCCGATCACCATCGGGCTGACGCAACAGGCAATGGCGTAGTCGTCGCTGTTGAAGTCTGCACGCATCAGATCGTCGTTCTCGTACTGCAGCGAAGAGGTGACGATCGACACCTGCGCGGCATATTTCTTGAACGCGATCGGCAGTTGTTCAGACCAGAGGATCGTCAGGTTCGGCTCCGGCGCAGGCCCCATGGTGTGTAGCGTGTGCAGATAGCGGAAGCTGTTTTTGGTCACCAGCGTGCGGCCGTCCAACCCCATGCCGCCGATCACTTCCGTCGCCCAGATCGGATCGCCGGAGAAGAGGGTGTCGAACTCCGGCGTGCGCAGGAAGCGCACCATGCGGATCTTCATGATGAAGTGGTCGATAAGCTCCTGGGCCTGGACTTCATTCAGCCGCCCTGCCTGCATATCGCGTTCGATGTAGATATCGAGGAACGAGGCCGTGCGCCCCAGCGACATCGCCCCACCGTTCTGGGATTTTACCGCGGCAAGGTAGGCAAAATAGACCCACTGCACCGCTTCCTGGGCGTTCATCGCCGGACGTGAGATATCAAAGCCGTAGTTCGCCGCCATCTGCTGGATCTGCAGCAGCGCGCGCTTGTGCTCCGCCAGCTCTTCACGCAGGCGGATCGTCGCCTCCAGATCTTCACCGCGCTCCAGCCTGCCCTGCAGATCGGCAAACTGCAGCTCACGCTCGCGCACCAGATAAGCGATCCCGTACAGCGCCACGCGGCGATAGTCGCCGATGATGCGTCCGCGCCCGTAGCCGTCCGGCAGACCGGTCAGCACGCCGGATTTACGGCAGCGCATCATCTCCGGCGAATAGACGTCAAACACGCCCTGGTTGTGGGTTTTGCGCAGGTCGGTAAACAGGTATTCGAACTGTGGATCCATCTCCCGACCGTAGGCTTCGAACGAGCTGCGGATCATATTGATCCCACCGTAAGGGTGCAGCGCACGCTTAAGCGGCTTATCGGTTTGCAGACCGACGATCGTCTCCAGATCCTGGTCGATATAGCCAGGCGCGTGGGCCGTAATGGTGGTGGCAATGTTAGTGTCAAAATCCA
This sequence comes from Enterobacter sp. ECC_219_Taxon_10, assembly GCF_058354905.1. NCBI lineage: Bacteria > Pseudomonadati > Pseudomonadota > Gammaproteobacteria > Enterobacterales > Enterobacteriaceae > Enterobacter > Enterobacter sp. ECC_219_Taxon_10. The sequence continues at coordinate 4,242,291 of NZ_CM178005.1, forward strand.
CCGGGGCGTGGGTGGCATTCTCCTGGCGAATGCCGACCATTACCTTCTGCCACAGCGCCGTCGTTGCTGGCGTCGCCTGCGCGAGGAAAGCTTCATCGCCTTCATAAGGGGTGTAGTTATGCTGAATAAAATCGCGGACGTTAACGGCGTTTTTCCATTCTTCACCGCGAAACCCGGCCCATGCGTCGCTGTAGGGCGCGACGCCCGTATCGATAGTTACTTTCATGTGATTCTCGCTTTATCAGGCGTAAGCCGCGGCCGGAGTAACATTCCCAAGACGGAGGGCGTCCAGCGCGATCATTTTTTCTTCGTTGGTAGGGACAACCGCGCAGACCACGCGGGAGGTATCGGTGCTGATGATGCGCTCACCCGCGCTGCCCGGCAGGGCGTTTTTGGCGTCGTCGAGGTGGATGCCGAACACGTTCAAATGTTCCGCCACCAGCGCGCGGACGAGCGTCGAGTTTTCGCCAATGCCGCCGGTAAAGATCACCCCGTCCAGACGGTGCAGAGACGCGGCGTGACCGGCAATATGCCGCGCAATGCGGTGAACAAAGGTGTTTATTGCCAGCTGCGCCCGCTCATTGCCTTCGTGCCAGGCTTTCTCCAGCGCGCGTAGATCAGAGGAGATGCCGGATATCCCCAGCAATCCGGACTCTTTGTTGACCACGCGCTCCAGGTCCTCTAAGGACTGGCCGGTCTGCTGGGCAATCCACGCCATCGCGCCGAAGTCCACGTCGCCGCAGCGCGTACCCATCACCAGCCCTTCCAGCGGCGTCATCCCCATAGAAGTGTCGACGCTTTCGCCGTTGCGCACCGCACAGATGGACGCCCCGTTGCCGAGATGGGCGATCACCAGGCCGCTGTCATCGGGGGACAGCCCGAGAAGCGTATGCGCCTGCCCGGCCACGTAGCGGTGAGAGGTTCCGTGGAAGCCGTAACGGCGCACGCCCAGCTCTTCAAAATAGCGGTACGGCAATCCGTACAGATACGCCTGCGGCGGCAGCGTCTGGTGGAAGCTGGTGTCAAACACTGCCACCTGCTGCACGCCGGGGAACAGGCGCTCTGCGGCTTCCACGCCGCTCAGGTTGGCGTAGTTATGCAGTGGTGCCAGCGGGGAGACCTGGCGGATCTGCGCGATCACCTCTTCCGTGATCAGGGTCGACTCGCTGAAGAAGTCGCCGCCGTGCGCAATGCGGTGGCCAATCAAGGCCACGCTGCTCATCAGGTCGCGTTTCTCCAGCTCCAGGGCGATGGCAGCCAGCGCCCCTTCGTAGTCCTGGTGAGCCAGTCTGGCCTGCTCCCCCCCGTTCACGGAAATAAAGGCCTTCCCGGTGTTGATCCCATCTGCAATGCCCGTCATCAGGGCATCGCAGCTTGCTGCATCCAGCACCGAAAACTTAACAGAGGACGATCCGCAGTTAATAACCAGTACTACCGGAAACTCAATCATCATATGACTCCGCTCTTCCTGAGCTTTGGGTTAGAACAGTTTGTAAACGATATTCAAAATGGTCAGCAGGCCCACAACCGTGACGAAGATGTTCTCGGGTTTGCCCTTATATTTCGCCATGGCTGGCGCTTTGCGGATGGCGTACATCGGCAGCAGGCACAGCAGAGAGGCGATAATCGGCGCCCCCATGGCTTCGATAAGGTCGAGAATGTTCGGGTTGGCGTACGCCACAACCCAGGTGGAGCCCATGATGAACACCATGCTGATGGTGTTCAGCTTGCCAACAGAGACTTTCTTCTTATCGCCCTTGTAGCCAAACTTGAGGATCAGGCCGTTCAGCCCTTCCAGGGTGCCCAGGTAGTGGCCGAAGAAAGATTTGAAGATCGCGACCAGCGCGATGATGGAGGCACCGTATTCCAGTACCGTCGCGAACGTCGATTTGGTTCCGGACATCGAGGCAAAATGGTTCGCCAGGTAGGAGAGCACCGGAATGTTCTGCGCCTTGGCGTCCGCCATATTCTGCGGAGAGAGCGTAAACAGGCAGCTAAAGGCGAAGAACATCACCACGGCCACCATCAGCAGGCTGGCGCGACCGATGATTCTGGAACATTTCTGCTCGGTGAACTCTTTACCGAACTCAGGTTCGTACTCTTCGCGCTTGGAGACCACGAACGAGGAGACGATAGGCGAGAAGTTAAAGGAGAAGACCATGATGGAGATACCCAGCCACACCGTGACCAGAATGCCGTCATGACCGGTGAAGGCGATATCGCTCAGGTTGACCTGGTCGATCACCGCCGAGTTCCAGTACGGGATCAGCGACAGGGAAATCAGCACCAGGCTGGCGATAAACGGGAACACCAGGAAGCTCATGACCTTCACCATCAGGTCTTTACCAAACCAGATAACAAAGGCCATCAGCAGCAGCAGGAACAGCGCGACAAAGCCACGGTTCAGCGCGGGCAGCTGGAGCTGGTTTTCCCAGAAGGTCATAAAGGTGTTGGTAATGGTGACGCCGTAAATCCACAGCAGCGGGCAAATGGCGAAGAAGTAGAGGAAAGTGATCACCACCCCGCCGGTCTTCCCAAAGTGCTCTTCCACCGTTTCGGTGATGTTGCCGGAAACGTTGCTGCCGGACAGACACAAACGCGCCAGCGCGCGGTGGCAGTAAAACGCAATCGGGAACGCGAGAACCAGCATCAGCAAAATGGGGATCAATCCACCAAAGCCTGCGCGAATGGGGAAGAACAGCACGCCCGCGCCAATGGCGGTACCAAACAGGCCAAGCGTCCAGGTAGTATCAGACTTACGCCAGGAGGACGTTTTGGACTGGCCAACGATAATGCTTTCTGTGTTGCTCATAGGTCACCTTTATGCGTCAACGAAGCCGGTAATTTGGGAAACGCGGGAGAGATCGATATTGCCGCCGGAAATAATGCAGACGGTTTTACGGCCCTGAATATAGTGGTCAAGCTTGCCGCTTAATAATGCCGCGCAGGCCAGCGCACCGGCGCCTTCCGTCACCACTTTATTTCGCTGAATAAGGGCAATCATGCTGTTGCGAATATCGTCTTCGCTCACCAGTACAATGTCGTCGACCAGTTCACGAACAATTTCGAAGGTTAATTTACCCGGACGAGACACATCGCAGCCGTCAGCTAACGTGCCGGTAACGCGATGGTTGGTTATTTCTCCGGCCTGATACGATGCGGCCATTCCGTGAACGTTTTCAGACTGTACGCCGATAATATTAATGGTCGGGTTGATGGATTTAATCGCCGTGGCAATCCCGGCAATTAATCCGCCGCCGCCGATAGGGACAATCACGTTATCCACGTCGTACAAATCTTCGAGAATTTCCAGGCCGATGGTGCCCTGGCCGGCGATCACTTTCGGATCGTCATAAGGCGGGATAAAAATGCGCCCTTCCATCTCGACGATTTCGCTCACTTTGGCGATGGTGTCGTTGAAGTTTTCGCCGTGCAGCACCACCTCTGCCGAGTAGTCGCGCGTCGCGGCGACTTTGGATTTCGGTGCGCCCATTGGCATCACCACTTTGCCGTCGATACCGAGCATCGCACAGGAGAGCGACACTCCCTGCGCGTGGTTTCCTGCGGAACAGGCGACGACGCCTTTGCGCTTTTCAGCATCGGTCAGCGAGATTAATTTATTAAACGCACCGCGAATTTTAAACGAGCCGGTACGCTGCATGTTTTCAAACTTGAGGAATATCTCACCTTTACACCGTTCGCTGAGATAATTTGAGCGCGGCATGCCGGTTTTATAGATTTTTCCTGCCAGTCGCTTTCTGGCATCCTGTATATCTTCAATGGTTACCGGGAGATCGTAAGTAATGTGCATAATGTCCTCGTTATAATAATTCATTGTTTTCAGGCAAAGTCAGGGTATCAGAGCGTTAAAAAGCGGCGCCCCGGGTGTTTTAAAGCGTGATTATTTTTATCGTCGTCTTTCGATATTCATCGAAGAATATTGTTTTGCCAGTTCGACTAAAACTGATGCCGATTTTTTAATCCTGTAATTTTTTGACCATACGGCGGCATAACGCGCCACGGGTAATTCATCTTCCACTGGCAGCACAATAAACTGGTCCGAGCCGAACGGCGCAATCATGTCGCGCGGAATCACCGTGAGATAATCGGCATTCAGGACAAGGTTATAAATGGTGACGACGGAATCGGTCTGGACGATGTTTTCAATGCTGATGTGGTTGTCTTGCAGGGTGGTCAGGAGTTCTTTGTAGTAGCCCATATCGGTTTGCGGCATCACCCACTGCTCGTGCGTGAGCGATGCCAATGTCGTCGGGCCGGTGCACGTTCGTGATTTACTGGCGACCAGCACAAACTCGGACTCGAACAGCGGTTCGACGTGCAGATCCTGCAACAGCATTTCATCGCTCAGCGTGCCGATAGCGAAATCCAGACGACCGTCGCGAATGGCCGGAAGGAAAGAGGAGAGCTGGGCTTCATACATGGATACGCGTGCTTTCGGGAACACTTCCCTGAATTTTTTGATCATCCCGGACAGGAAGGTGAAACCAATCAGCGACGGATAGCCAAAGGAGACGTCCATGACGGTGCTAAAACTGAGGCTGTTAATCTCGCTCACCATGTTTTTCATCTCGCGGGTGATCGACTCAGAGTACGAGAGCAGAACCTGGCCCGCGGCAGTGAGTTTTACGCCGGTGTTTTTACGTACCATCACTTCCACGCCGAAGTAGGACTCAATATCGCTGATGATTTTGCTGACGGCGGGCTGCGTCAGGCCCAGCTGTCTTGCGGCAGAACCTATGGAGCCACTTTTAATGACTTCCTGAAATACCACGAGGTGCTGTGTTTTCGGTAGAATAATAGTGTTCATAATATTCTGCGCTTATTTCCCTATGACGGGGTGGATTCTACTCAATAATGTTTCAAGGGGTATGTGCTGTTACTCACAATTTGCTTTTTCACACTATCCACATGAATAATCAAAACCCTAAAAAGACTTTACTAACAATGAGATGAATGCATCAAGGCAGACCATTACGCTGATATTGATCAACAAAAACAGGAGTAATAAATTTATTTTATGGCAATAACCTTGATAAATTCTCCTGCATTAAAAAAATCAATAAAGACGATCTTTCAGGCAATTAAAGGCCAATAAATAACCGTTATTCAGTTGAAACATTCTTTCAAATTATCAAATTCTGCAGAGGCTTTTTGGCCAGCTTTTGATAAAGAGTGGAACAGGTCACACATTCACAGCCTGAATGTTTTTGATTTCAATATATCCATATCAACCAGGAAAACATTCAGGATCATACAGATAACAATCATAACAAATTGACAATACTGTAAATTCACTGTTTTTCAGCGTGAAATTTTGTGATGGCGATCGTCTGCAGATTCAGGATAAACATTGAAGGGATAAAAACAGTGAAATGTGCTTAATGTCGCAAATATGAGAATTGATGTCGTTTGCCCGGTGCCGGTTGCCGCTTCGCTTACCCTGACCTACAACCACAGAAAGCAAAAACCCCGCCGAAGCGGGGTTTCCTGAGAAGTTGAAGCTGACCGATAAGCCGGGTTCTGTCGTGGACAGTCATTCATCTAGGCCAGCAATCGCTCACTGGCTCAAGCAGCCTACCCGGGTTCAGTACGGGCCGTACCATGTGAACCCCTATTTGGCCTTGCTCCGGGTGGAGTTTACCGTGCCACGGACTGTTACCAGCCGCGCGGTGCGCTCTTACCGCACCCTTTCACCCTTACCTGATCCCGCTTGCGCGGGCCATCGGCGGTTTGCTCTCTGTTGCACTGGTCGTGGGTTTCCCCCCCAGGCGTTACCTGGCACCCTGCCCTGTGGAGCCCGGACTTTCCTCCCCTCCGCCCGTCTCCCCCGAAAGGGACGACGACGAAGCGGCGACTGTCTGGTCAGCTTCGGCGCGCAGTATAGAGGGTTTGCGCGCCGCTGTCACCCTCAGGTGCGGGCAAGATGCTATTAACGCGCCACTTCCACCTTCGCCAGTTTTTCGTAGTAGCACGCAATCGCGCTGTGATCGGCCGTGCCCAGGCCATCGGCACGCAGCGCCTGCATCATCTCCATGACCGCAGCGGTCAGCGGAAGCTGCGCACCCACGCCGTGAGAGGTGTCCAGGGCGTTCGCCAGATCTTTAATGTGCAGGTCGATGCGGAATCCCGGCTTGAAGTTACGGTCCATCACCATCGGCGCTTTGGCATCCAGCACGGTACTGCCCGCCAGGCCGCCGCGAATAGCCTGATAGACCAGATCCGGATTGACGCCCGCTTTGGTTGCCAGCGTCAGCGCTTCAGACATGGCGGCAATGTTCAGCGCCACAATCACCTGGTTCGCCAGCTTGGTGACGTTGCCCGCACCAATATCTCCGGTATGCACCACGGATCCCGCCATCGCTTTCATCAGGTCATAGTATTTGTCGAACACGGCTTTATCGCCGCCCACCATCACCGAAAGGGTGCCGTCGATGGCTTTCGGCTCGCCGCCGCTGACGGGCGCATCCAGCATGTCGACGCCCTTCGCTTTTAACGCCTCGCTGATTTCACGGCTGGCAAGCGGGGCGATAGAGCTCATATCAATCAGCACCAGGCCGGGCTTCGCCCCCTCGATGATGCCGTTCTCCCCCAGCGCAACCTCTTTGACGTGCGGGGAGTTTGGCAGCATGGTGATGATGACATCGCACTGCTCGGCAATGGCTTTAGCGGTGGTGGCCGTTTCCGCACCCGCCGCCATCACCTCCGCCACAGACTGCGAATTATGATCGGATACCACCAGTGAGTAACCCGCTTTGATGAGGTTCTTACTCATTGGTTTACCCATGATCCCAAGACCAATAAAACCCACTTTCAGCGTCATAATCTGTTTCCTCAATGATGGTTATTTTTTAAAAGCGTCCGCTAATTTCTGCGTCGCTGAGCGGAACACGCCGAGGTCGCTGCCGACGGCTACAAAGGTGGCCCCCCACTCCAGGTAGCGACGGGCATCGGCCTCAACCGGCGCCAGAATGCCGCACGGTTTACCGTGCGCTTTGGCGCGGGCAAAGATGTGCTGGATCGCGCGCTGCACGTCAGGATGGCTGGCGTTGCCCAGATGACCAAAGGCGGCAGCCAGATCGCTTGGGCCGACAAAGATACCGTCCACGCCGTTTGTGGCTGCAATCGCGTCGAGGTTATCAACGCCCTGCTGGCTCTCGATCTGAACCAGAATGGTGATGTTGTTATTGGACTGAGCGAAGTAGTCCTTAACGGTGCCAAACATGTTGGCGCGGTGCGAAACGGAAACGCCGCGGATCCCTTCCGGCGGATAGCGCGTTGAGGCCACGGCCAGCGCCGCCTGTTCTTCCGTTTCCACAAACGGGATCAGGAAATTGTAGAAACCGATATCCAGCAGGCGCTTGATAATCACCGGATCGTTAGTTGGCACACGCACTACCGGGGCGCTGGGGCTGCCTTTCAGCGCCATCAGCTGCGGAATAAAGGTGCTGATATCGTTCGGCGCATGTTCGCCGTCCAGCACCAGCCAGTCGAACCCGGCCAGGCCCAGCACTTCGGTGCTGATGGGGTTTGCCAGCGCGGACCAGCAGCCAATCTGAATCTGGTGCGCCGCAAGAGCCGCTTTAAACGTATTCGGGAAGATATCGTTATTCATCTCATATACCTTTTTAATTCCGCAGTTTTAGCCCGTATTATTCATTTCGAAACAGATTCTTTTTATATTTATTTCTCTGACTGAATGTTGGCGCAATAAAATCGTCATTCAGTATAATCGGCTCTGTGTGGCAGCACATTGTCTTAATGCTCAAGTATCACGCTGCATCTCAACGCTATTTTGAGCATACGCACAAAGCAGTGGGCGCTAATGCACAGAATCAAGGATTAGTCCGCCTGAAACGATCGCGATCACATTTTCACTTTTCCCGTCCTGACATGCTTTATTTCTTCGATAAGAAAACGATTATCCAGGAGCTATATTTCATAGCTGAAACTTTACCGGAGAAAAGTGAATAATGGCCGATATTGCAATTAGAGAGGCATCGCCGACGGCGTTTTATATTAAGGTTCACGATACGGATAACGTGGCGATTATTGTCAACGACAATGGCTTAAAAGCAGGCACCCGCTTCCCGGACGGGCTTGAGCTGATTGAGCACATTCCGCAGGGACACAAGGTCGCGCTGGTCGATATTCCTGCCCACGGTGCAATCGTCCGTTACGGTGAAGTCATAGGCTATGCGGTACGCGCTATCCCGCAGGGTAGCTGGATTGAGGAGTCGCTGGTTGAACTGCCCAAAGCACCGCCTCTGAATACCTTGCCGCTGTCTACCCGCGTTCCTGAACCGCTTCCTCCGCTGGAGGGCTATACCTTCGAAGGATACCGCAACGCGGACGGCAGCGTGGGAACCAAAAACCTGCTCGGCATTACCACCAGCGTGCACTGCGTGGCGGGCGTGGTGGATTACGTAGTGAAAATCATTGAGCGCGATCTGCTGCCGAAGTACCCGAACGTCGACGGCGTGGTGGGTCTTAACCACCTGTACGGCTGCGGTGTGGCGATCAACGCGCCAGCGGCGGTCGTGCCGATCCGTACCATTCACAATATCGCCCTTAACCCGAACTTTGGCGGCGAGGTGATGGTGATTGGTCTCGGGTGTGAAAAATTGCAGCCAGAGCGCCTGCTGCAGGGCACCGAAGATGTCAAAGCCATCCCGGCTGACGAGGCCAGCATCGTGCGCCTGCAGGACGAACGCCACGTTGGCTTCCGTTCGATGGTCGACGATATTCTTCAGGTGGCGGAGCGTCATCTGGACAAACTCAACCGCCGCCAGCGCGAAACGTGCCCGGCATCGGAACTGGTGGTGGGCACTCAGTGCGGCGGCAGCGATGCCTTCTCTGGCGTGACGGCTAACCCGGCGGTGGGCTATGCGTCCGATCTGCTGGTGCGCTGCGGCGCCACGGTGATGTTCTCCGAAGTCACCGAAGTGCGTGACGCCATTCATCTCCTTACGCCGCGCGCCGTTAATGAAGAGGTGGGGAAACGCCTGCTCGAGGAGATGGCCTGGTACGATAGCTATCTCGATATGGGCAAAACGGACCGCAGCGCCAACCCCTCTCCGGGCAACAAGAAAGGCGGTCTGGCAAACGTGGTGGAAAAAGCCCTCGGTTCGATAGCTAAATCCGGCCAGAGCGCGATTGTGGAAGTGCTCTCTCCGGGCCAGCGGCCAACCAGGCGCGGTCTGATCTATGCGGCTACGCCTGCCAGCGATTTTGTTTGCGGCACCCAGCAGGTGGCGTCCGGCATTACGGTACAGGTCTTTACCACCGGGCGCGGTACGCCGTACGGCCTGATGGCGGTCCCGGTGATCAAGATGGCGACCCGCACCGAGCTGGCAAACCGCTGGTATGACTTAATGGACATCAATGCGGGCACCATTGCCACCGGGGAAGAGAGTATTGAAGACGTGGGCTGGAAACTGTTCCACTTTATTCTGGACGTGGCAAGCGGGCGGAAGAAAACGTTCTCGGACCAGTGGGGGCTGCATAATCAGCTGGCGGTGTTTAACCCGGCGCCAGTGACGTGAGTTTGCTGTAAACCTCGCTTAGCATGGCTTCGGCCATGCTTTTTTTTTCTTTCATTTCTTTCGCATTCTTATCTTTCGTTTCGATTCTTTCATTTTTAAGATACCAATCACAAAATAACATTCCGAAACCCTATACTCTCTTTCGCATAAACAAAACGAAAGGTTTCGGAGGAAAGATGTTCATCATCTCGTCGAAAGCGATGCTGTTAAAAGCACAGCGCGAAGGGTACGCCGTACCGGCATTCAATATTCATAATCTCGAAACGCTGCAGGTGGTCGTTGAAACGGCCTCTGAGATGCGCTCCCCTCTGATCGTCGCGGGTACGCCAGGTACGTTTAGCTATGCCGGAACCGGGAACGTGGTCGCCATCGCCAGCGATCTGGCCAAAACGTATAACCAGCCACTGGCGATCCACCTCGATCATCACGAAGATTTCGACGATATCGCGCAGAAAGTACAGAGAGGGGTCCGCTCTGCAATGATCGACGGCTCTCATCATCCGTTCACTGAAAACGTGGCGCTGGTGAAGAGAGTGACAGACTACTGCCACCGCTACGACGTTAGCGTGGAGGCTGAACTTGGCCGTCTTGGCGGTCAGGAGGATGACCTGGTCGTCGACAGCAAAGACGCGCTTTACACCAACCCGCAACAGGCACGCGAATTTGTTGAATTAACGGGTATCGACTCATTGGCCGTCGCCATCGGTACCGCGCACGGCCTCTACACTGCCACGCCGAAACTTGATTTTGAACGTCTGGCAGAGATCCGCAATCAGGTCGATATCCCGCTGGTGCTGCACGGCGCTTCAGGTTTATCTACGGCCGATATCCGTCAGGCCATTCGCCTCGGTATCTGCAAGGTCAACGTTGCCACAGAACTCAAAATCGCCTTCTCGAATGCGCTGAAAACCTATCTCGCTTCACATCCCGAAACCAGTGACCCGCGACATTACATGGTGCCCGCCAAACGTGCCATGAAAGAGGTGGTGCGCAAAGTCATTAACGATTGTGGTTGTGAAGGAAAACTCTAAAGTCCTGACCCGGAGGAAATGTGAAAGATATTATTGCCCGCCATAAGGCGGGAGAGCATCTCGGTATTTGTTCTGTCTGTTCAGCGCACCCGCTGGTTATCGAAGCCGCACTGCGGTTCGATCTGCATACCGACAACAAGGTACTGATTGAGGCCACCTCAAATCAGGTGAACCAGTTCGGCGGGTACACCGGTATGAAACCCGCTGATTTCCGTAATTTCGTTCTGAAGATTGCTAAAGAGGTGGGCTTTCCGCATGAACGTTTGATCCTGGGTGGCGATCATCTGGGGCCAAACTGTTGGCAAAACGAACCGGCAGACGCGGCGATGGAGAAATCCATCGCATTGATCAAAGCCTATGTCGCGGCAGGGTTTAGCAAGATCCACCTGGACGCCTCCATGTCCTGCGCCGACGATCCTGTTCCACTCCCGCCAGGGGTGGTGGCACAGCGTGCTGCCCGACTGTGTAAAGCGGCAGAAGAGACGGCCACTGAAGAACAAAAAGCGGCGCTGACCTACGTGATTGGTACTGAGGTTCCCGTTCCAGGCGGTGAGGCCAGCAGTATTAGCAGCGTGCATGTTACCCGTGTGGAAGATGCCGCGCAGACGCTGGAAACGCATCGTGAGGCCTTTGCCGCGCTCGGTCTGGACGAGGCGATGACGCGCGTGATTGCGATAGTCGTGCAACCCGGCGTGGAGTTCGACCATACGCAAATTATTCACTACCAGCCGCACGCGGCAGAGGCGCTTTCCGGCTGGATCCGCCAGACCCCCATGGTCTATGAGGCGCACTCCACCGACTACCAGACTCGTCAGGCCTATCGCGCTTTGGTTCGCGATCACTTCGCGATCCTGAAAGTCGGTCCGGCGCTTACCTTTGCCCTGCGAGAAGCCATTTTTGCCCTCGCGCAAATGGAGAAGGCCCTCATCGCCCCTGAGCAACGCAGCCATGTGCTTGACGTGATCGACGAAGTCATGCTGAACGAGCCGGATTACTGGAAGAAGTATTACCGCCCCACCTGGAGCCAGGCAATGGTGGATATTCACTTTAGCCTGTCCGATCGCATTCGCTACTACTGGCCGCACCCGCGCATTCGCCAGAGCGTTGAGAAGTTAATTGCTAATCTGAACGCAACCTCCTTGCCTCTGGGGCTGATCAGCCAGTTTATGCCCGTCCAGTTCGAACGATTGTCGATGAATGAGATCGCCGCAACACCGCAAAATCTCATCATCGACAAAATACAGGATGTATTACGCGCCTATCGATTTGGCTGCACCCCTGAACCCGTCTGATGCCGGAGAATGTATGAGTCACGTTTTTGTCCGTACCGGAATTGAGTTTGAAACCTGCCAGCAGGCGCTGGCGCATATTGGCGAGGAGATGCTGGCTAACGGTGTTGTACACGCCACCTACCCTGCCGCCCTTATGGAAAGGGAGATGAACTACCCCACCGGCATTGCTCTTGAACGCCATGCGGTCGCTATTCCGCACTGCGAAGCCATACATGCGAAACGCCCCGCGATTTACCTGATTCGCCCGGACAAACCGGTGCATTTTCAGCAGGCTGACGATGATGGCGAGGTCGCCGTCTCACTCATCATCGCGTTAATCGTTGAAAACCCTGCGGCGCAAATGAAATTGCTGCGCCGCCTTTTCAGTGAGCTACAAAACCCGGACACGCTGGACATGCTGCTGGCGGTGCCCGCAGAGCGCCTGGCCGATCGTTTCCGGGAGACGATCCTTGAGCCTGTCGCCTGTGCCCAGGCTTCATAACATACTGATAATAAAAAGGAGTACCCTATGAAACGCAAAGTTATTGTTGCTTGCGGCGGTGCTGTCGCCACCTCAACCATGGCAGCAGAAGAGATCAAAGAGCTGTGTGAAGCCCACCACATTGAACTGGATCTGGTCCAGTGCCGGGTGACTGAAATCGAAACCTATATGGACGGCGCAGATCTAATTTGTACCACGGCGAAAGTTGACAGAGCCTTTGGCGACATCCCGGTGGTGCACGGCATGCCGTTTGTATCCGGCGTCGGCGTCGAAGCCCTGCAGCAAAAAATTCTGACCATCCTCGAGGGGTAAGATCATGTTTACCGAAATCATGCGGTATATTCTCGACCTCGGTCCCACCGTCATGCTGCCCATAGTCATCATCATCTTCTCGAAGCTTCTGGGGATGAAGCTGGGCGATTGCTTTAAATCCGGCCTGCATATTGGCATCGGCTTCGTCGGGATCGGGCTGGTTATCGGCCTGATGCTTGACTCCATCGGCCCGGCGGCCAAAGCGATGGCTGAGCAGTTCCAGATTAACCTGCACGTGGTGGACGTCGGCTGGCCGGGTTCATCCCCAATGACCTGGGCATCACAGATTGCACTTATTGCTATCCCTGTTGCCATTGGCGTTAACGTTGTCATGCTGGTGACGCGGATGACCCGGGTAGTAAACGTCGATATCTGGAACATCTGGCACATGACCTTCACCGGTGCGATGCTGCACCTGGCAACCGGCTCTTACTGGCTGGGGATCCTGGGCGTTGTGGTGCACGCAGCCTTTGTTTACAAGCTTGGAGACTGGTTTGCTAAGGACACCCGGGACTTTTTCGGTCTGGAAGGGATCGCCATCCCTCACGGCTCGTCAGCTTACCTTGGCCCGATCGCCGTTCTGGTCGATACGATTATCGACAAAATCCCAGGCGTGAAGCGTATTCATTTTAGCGCAGACGACGTGCAAAAACGTTTTGGCCCGTTTGGCGAACCGGTCACGGTTGGGTTTGTGATGGGACTGGCTATTGGCCTGCTGGCTGGCTACGACGCTAAATCGGTTCTCCAGCTGGCCGTTAAAACCGCCGCCGTGATGCTGCTGATGCCGCGCGTCATCAAACCCATCATGGATGGCCTGACGCCGATTGCTAAACATGCCCGTAAACGTCTGCAGGCGAAGTTTGGTGGGCAGGAGTTCTTGATCGGTCTCGATCCGGCGCTGCTGCTGGGCCATACGTCCGTCGTCTCCGCCAGCCTGATTTTCATCCCACTAACCATTTTGATTGCGGTTCTGGTGCCGGGCAACCAGGTGCTGCCGTTCGGTGACCTTGCCACCATCGGCTTCTTTGTGGCGATGGCGGTCGCGGTGCATCAGGGCAACTTGTTCCGCACGCTTATCTCTGGCGTCATCATCATGGGCATTACGCTGTGGATTGCGACCCAGACCATCGGCCTGCATACCCAGCTTGCGCAAAATGCTGGCGCGTTGAAAGCAGGCGGACTGGTGGCCTCCATGGACCAGGGCGGTTCACCCGTCACCTGGCTGCTCATCCAATTGTTCACCTGGCAAAACGTGGTGGGGTTCATCGTGATTGGCGCGATTTACTTCACCGGCGTCCTGCTCACCTGGCGACGCGCCCGCGTATTTAACGCGGCAGAAAAGAACGTCGCTAGCCCGCAAAGCCAGACGATGTCTTGATATCCGGGGAGCCAAGCTCCCCCTCTTTTTCTGGAGTGAATATGAAATCAGTGGTAATTCACGCTGAGGGCAACGTGCGTGTTGAAGAACGTCCAATCCCTCAGATTCAGGCTGCGGATGATGTGCAGGTGCGCATTGCCTGCTCAGGATTATGTGGCTCCGATATCCCGCGAATTTTTGCCGGAGGGGCGCATTATTATCCCATCACCCTGGGACATGAATTTAGCGGTTATGTCGAAGCCTGTGGTACCGAAGTGCACGATCTCAAAGCAGGCGATCCGGTTGCCTGCGTGCCATTACTGCCCTGCTTTTCCTGTCCGGCATGTGAAAAAGGCTATTACTCGCTCTGCAAGCAGTATCAGTTTGTCGGATCTCGTAGCGAAGGCGGCAACGCGGAATATATCGTGGTGAAGCGCGCAAACCTGTTCCGCCTACCAGCAGAGATGGCAATTGAGGATGGCGCTTTTATTGAACCCATAACCGTAGGGCTACACGCGTTTCATCTCGCTTCCGGCTGCGAGGGTAAGAACGTCATAATTGTCGGCGCAGGGACGATTGGCCTGCTGGCGATGCAGTGTGCGCTGGCATTGGGCGCCAACAGCGTAAGCGCGATCGATATCAACGACGATAAGCTCGCGCAGGCAACAGCGCTGGGGGCAACTCAGGTGTTTAATAGCCGAGCTCTGGGCGCAGACGACATCCTCAACGCCTTGAGCGACAACCCGTTTGATCAGTTGGTTCTGGAGACTGCTGGCACACCGCAAACCGTCACGCTCGCCATTGATATCGCCGGGCCGCGCGCCCAGGTCGCTCTGGTGGGTACGCTGCATCACGACCTGAACTTACCTGCGGCGACATTTGGGAAGATACTGCGTAAGGAGTTGACGCTTCTGGGAAGTTGGATGAATTATTCGGCCCCGTGGCCGGGTGAAGAATGGGAAACCGCAGCCCGCCTGCTCACAGAGAAAAAACTGCAGCTAAAGCCCCTTATTGCTCATACCGGCGATAGCGACAGCTTTGCTCAGGCCGTGCAAGGACTAAACGGTGCGCCTATGCAGGGCAAAATCATGCTGCGCTTCGCGTAGTGCTTCGAGCCAGCAACCTGAGCTGGCTCACATTTGCTTTCGAATATTGTCATACACCTTTCGCATCCCTTCGATTAGAATAGAGGCAGTTAATTATCAGGCAATTCAATATGAACTCATTTGAGCGACGCAATAAAATCGTTGACCTCGTCAACGCTCAGGGCAGTGTCATGGTGCTGGATCTGTCAAATATGTTTGGCATTTCAGAAGTAACGATTCGAACAGATCTCCGCCTGCTGGAAGAAAAAGGATTGGTCACGCGTTTTCACGGTGGCGCAGCAAGACCCGGCAGCAGCCTGGCAGAAAGCGAAAATCAGGAAGTGGTACTGGAGGATCGTTATCAGCTGGCGAGCGACCCGAAAAAGCGGATCGCACAGGCTGCAGCATCCATGATTGAAGAAGGGATGACGATCATTCTCGATAGCGGTAGCACCACCATGCTCATCGCCGAAGCACTCACCAAAAAAGCCAACATCACCGTCATCACCAACAGCCTGCCTGCCGCGTTTGCCCTCTCGGAAAATAAAGATATTACGCTCGTGGTCTGTGGCGGTACCGTGCGCCATAAAACCCACTCTATGCATGGCACCATCGCCGAGCGCTCTCTGACCGGGATAAGCGCGGATCTGATGTTTGTCGGCGCGGACGGTATTGATGCCACCAACGGCATTACAACGTTCAATGAAGGCTATTCGATTAGCAGCGTGATGGCTGCCGCAGCGCATAAGGTGATTGCCGTGCTGGACGCCAGCAAGTTCAACCGCCGCGGGTTCAACCAGGTGTTGCCGATGGAAAAAATCGACTGTGTGATAACGGATGATGGGATCGGAAAGCACGAAAAAGAACTGTTGGGTAAAACGGGCACCGAGATCATTACGGTTTAGCGAAAGACGCAGATCGGCGGATGACCTGCGCAATTTTCTTTTCCGACATTTATTACGACATTTATTCCGACACTCTAAATTTTGTAGGCCGGGCAAGCGCAGCGCCGCCCGGCAAAAAAGGCGGAGTATGGATCACTCCCCCTGCTGCTCCAGCGCATGCTTATACAGCGCATTTTTCTTCACGCCGTGGATCTCCGCCGCTAATGCCGCCGCTTTCTTCAGCGGCAGTTCCGCCTGCAGCAGCGCCAGCGTGCGCAGCGCGTCGGCTGGCAAGGCATCCTCTTCCGCCTTATGCCCTTCGACAATCAGCACCATTTCGCCCTTGCGGCGGTTATCGTCTTCCTTCACCCACGCCAGCAGTTCACCCACCGGCGCACCGTGAATGGTTTCCCAGGTTTTGGTCAGCTCGCGCGCTAGCACCACGTAGCGACTCTCGCCCCAGACGGTGACCATATCTTCCAGGCTTTCCAGCAGACGGTGAGTGGATTCGTAGAAAATCAGGGTACGCGGCTCGGCCTCCAGTTCCTTTAACACATCGCGGCGGCCTTTGGATTTGGCGGGCAGGAAACCTTCATAGCAGAAGCGATCGGACGGCAGACCCGCCGCGCTCAAAGCAGCAATGGCGGCGCACGGCCCCGGCAGTGGCACAACGCGAATACCGGCTTCACGGCAGGTACGCACCAGATGATAGCCAGGATCGTTAATCAGCGGCGTACCGGCATCGGAGACCAGCGCAATGTTCTGCCCCTCTTTCAGCTTCGCCACCAGCGTTTCGGCTTTTTGTTGCTCATTGTGATCGTGCAGAGCAAACAATCGGGCGTTAATCGCGAAATGTTGCAGCAGCAGGCCGGTGTGTCGGGTGTCTTCAGCCGCAATTAAATCAACAGTTTGCAATACAGTGAGGGCACGTTGGGTAATATCAGACAAATTCCCGATAGGAGTAGGTACAATATAAAGCTGGCCTTGAGAATTATCTGCCGTTTCGTGTTGTTTCATTGTTTCGTCCGTATTGCCGATTTAATATTGAGCATTGCGTAAAAAAAATCACTGGATACAGTATGGTACCGTTAACGTTTCTTCGAAAAAAAGCCACGCGCAGCGTGCCGCTTCTGCTCGCAGCACTGATATTTGCAGGCTGTGGCACCCAGGCACCTGACCAGAGCACCGCCCATCTTCAGGGCTCCGCTCAGGCTGATTCTGGCTTTTATCTGCAACAAATGTCGCAGAGTACAAATGATACCAGGATCAACTGGCAATTACTCGCCATTCGTGCACTGCTGAAAGAGGGCAAAACCCAGCAGGCTGCCGAGCTGTTCGGCCAACTGCCGAAAGAGCTTAACGATACCCAGCGTCTTGAGCAGAGCCTGCTCTCTGCCGAGCTGAAGGTCGCGCAGAAAGACTATGAGAGCGCGAAAAAGATCCTGGGGAGCATCGACCTGAGCGCGCTGGATAAAAACCAGCAGGCGCGCTTCTGGCAGGCGGGCATCACCGCAGAACAGGGGCGTCCTTCCCTGACCCTGCTGCGCGCCTTGATTGCCCAGGAGCCGCTGCTCGCCGGGGCCGACAAGCAGAAAAACATTGATGCCACCTGGCAGGCACTTGCCTCGATGACCCAGGATCAGGCAAAGGCGCTGGTCATCAACGCGGACGAAAACGTGCTGCAGGGCTGGCTGGATCTGCAGCAGATGTGGTTTAACAACCGCAGCGATCCAAAAATGCTGAAAGCCGGTATTACCGACTGGCAGACCCGTTACCCGCAGAACCCGGGGGCGAAAATGCTGCCAACCCAGCTGGTAAACGTGCAGAACTTTAAGCCAGCATCGACCAGCAAAATCGCGCTGCTTCTGCCGCTAAATGGCCAGGCGGCCGTGTTTGGCCGTACGATTCAACAGGGCTTTGAAGCGGCGAAAAACGGCACCTCGCCGGTGACGGGCAGTGCGGTACCGGTACAGGCGGCCCAGGCGGCCAACGTAAACGACGTTGTCAGCCCCTCCGCCGCTGAGACCAGTGACCTGACCACGGCACAAACGCCGGCGCAGGGCACAATGCAAAACCCGGTTACCGCACCGACTACCCCACCAGTTACAGCAGCACCTCCGGCTGAGACACAAGCGACGCCTGCACCTGAGGCAACAGCAGAACAGCCTCAACAGCAGCCTGTACAACCTGCATCCCAACCTGCCGCTCAGCCGCAGGCCGTGGCGACCACCAGCGCGAACCCTGGCGCTGAGCTGAAAATCTACGACACCAGTTCGAAACCGCTCGATCAGGTGCTGGCGCAGGTTCAGCAGGACGGGGCGAGCATCGTTGTCGGCCCGCTGCTGAAAAATAACGTGGAAGAGCTGATGAAGAGCAACACCACGCTGAACGTGCTGGCGCTCAACCAGCCGGAACAGGTTCAGAACCGGGCCAATATTTGCTACTTCGCGCTTTCTCCGGAAGATGAAGCCCGCGATGCGGCGCGTCATATCCACGAGCAGGGTAAACAGGCTCCGCTGCTGCTGATCCCCCGTAGTACGCTGGGCGATCGCGTGGCTAATGCCTTTGCCGACGAGTGGCAGAAGCTGGGCGGCGGCATCGTGCTGCAGCAGAAATTCGGTTCCGTTTCTGAACTGCGTGCGGGCGTCAACGGCGGGGCGGGTATTGCGCTTAACGGCAGCCCGGTTTCCGCCAGCCTGCCTCAGCAGCAGAGCGTGACCATTGGCGGGCTGACCATCCCTGCCCCACCTACCGACGCGCAGATTAGCGGTGGCGGTAAAGTGGATGCAGCCTATATCGTTGCCACGCCGCAGGAGATCGCCTTTATCAAACCGATGATTGCGATGCGTAACGGCAGCCAGAGCGGTGCAACGCTCTACGCCAGCTCCCGCAGCGCGCAAGGTACTGCGGGCCCGGATTTTCGTCTGGAAATGGACGGCCTGCAGTACAGTGAAATTCCAATGCTGGCGGGCAGCAACCCGGCGCTGATGCAGCAGGCGCTAAGCTCCGTACGTAACGACTACTCTCTGGCGCGTCTGTATGCGATGGGCGTCGATGCATGGGCGCTGGCGAACCACTTCACCCAGATGCGTCAGGTGCCGGGCTTTGAGCTTAACGGCAACACCGGCGATCTGACCGCGACGCAGGACTGCGTGATTAACAGGAAGTTATCATGGCTCAAATACCAGCAGGGGCAAATCGTCCCGGCCAGTTAAGCCGTAAAGAGACTGGCGATGCGTGGGAGTTAAAAGCGCGTCGCTGGCTTGAAGGCAAAGGACTGCGCTTTATCGCCGCTAACGTCCGCGGGCGCGGCGGCGAAATTGATCTGATCATGAAAGACGGTCAGGTGATTGTGTTTGTAGAAGTCCGCTTTCGACAGTCTTCCCGTTTTGGCGGTGCTGCCGCCAGCGTGACGCTCGCCAAACAACATAAATTATTACAGACTGCCCACTTGTGGCTTGCCCGCCATAATGGGAGCTTTGATACTGTGGATTGCCGTTTCGATGTGATAGCCTTCACCGGAAATGAGATCGAATGGCTTAAAAACGCTTTTGGCGAAGACGCATAATTAAGATTTAAAAGGGATAACGTGCTCGAAAGAATTAAAGTGTGCTTCACAGAAAGCATCCAGACTCAGATTGCCGCGGCGGAAGCCCTTCCGGACGCGATCTCTCGCGCTGCAATGACGCTGGTGCAATCCCTGCTTAACGGCAACAAAATCCTCTGTTGTGGCAACGGAACCTCAGCCGCCAACGCACAGCATTTTGCTGCCAGCATGATCAATCGCTTTGAAACAGAACGCCCCAGTTTACCTGCCATTGCACTTAATACCGATAATGTGGTCTTAACAGCGATTGCTAACGATCGTCTGCATGACGAAATTTACGCGAAGCAGGTGCGCGCCCTGGGGCACGCCGGCGATGTGTTGCTGGCCATCTCCACGCGCGGCAACAGCCGGGACATCGTCAAAGCCGTTGAAGCCGCCGTTACCCGCGACATGACCATCGTCGCCTTAACCGGCTACGACGGCGGTGAGCTGGCGGGTCTGCTCGGGCCGCAGGATGTGGAAATCCGCATTCCGTCTCACCGTAGCGCACGTATTCAGGAGATGCATATGCTCACGGTGAACTGCTTATGCGATTTGATCGATAACACGCTTTTCCCTCACCAGGATGATTAAGGAGTTTTTATGAAGGCTTTATCGACCCTCGCAGTCCTTATGTCTGCATTACTGCTTCAGGGATGTATTGCTGCGGCCGTTGTGGGTACCGCTGCAGTGGGCACCAAAGCGGCGACCGATCCGCGCTCTGTGGGCACACAGGTGGATGACGGTACGCTGGAGCTGCGGGTCAACAGCGCGCTGTCGAAAGACGAACAAATCAAGAAAGAAGCGCGTATCAACGTGACGGCTTATCAGGGCAAAGTCCTGCTGACGGGCCAGGCACCGAATACCGAGCTCTCCAGCCGCGCGAAGCAGATCGCAATGGGCGTTGAGGGCACCACGGAAGTCTTCAACGAAATCCGCCAGGGTCAGCCAATCAGCCTTGGGACCGCGTCGTCTGACACATGGATCACCACCAAAGTCCGCTCCCAGCTGCTGGGCTCAGACCAGGTGAAATCCTCAAATGTGAAGGTAACGACCGAAAATGGTGAAGTGTTCCTGCTGGGTCTGGTGACCGACCGTGAAGGGAAAGCGGCGGCGGATATCGCCAGCCGGGTGAGCGGCGTGAAGCACGTCACCACCGCGTTTACCTACATTAAGTAATCCACACCTGACTGAAGGCCCGGTGAGCGCGAGCGCCACCGGGCTTTTTTTTACATCAACGCAATACCCCCGACAATCACCCCGCTCAGCGCCACCAGCCCCGCCGTCAGCCACAGCGCTTTCGCCGGGAAAGACTTACGCAGCATGATGAGCGACGGCAGGCTGATTGCCGGCAAGGTGATAAGCAGCGCCAGCGCCGGTGCGGTACCCATACCGGCCAGCATCATGGTCTGGACAATCGGGATCTCCGCCGCCGTGGGGATCACAAACAGGCAGCCTGCAACGGCCATTGCAATCACCCACATCAGCGTGTTGTCGATCACGCCATCCGCATGCGGGAAGAGCCAGACGCGCGCGGCGCCCAGAACCAGGACCGCCAGGATATAGACCGGAATGGTGCTCCAGAAAAGCTGCCACAGCGCCTTACCCCAGCGAGTAAAGAAACCGCCCTGCGGTTCGCTGACGTCCAGCCCAACGGCTGCGGGTTCGACGGCAGTATCCTTCACCAGCTTTTGCACCAGCGTCGCCACCACCAGCACCGTCAGCAGCCCGGCAACCAGACGGATAGCGGCAAAATGCCAGCCGAGCACAAAGCCCATAAACACCAGCGTCGCCGGATTGAGAAGCGGGTTCCCCATCCAGAACGCCAGCGCACCGCCCATGGATACGCGCTGGCGGCGCATACCCGCCGCAACTGGTGCGGCACAGCAGGAGCACATCATGCCCGGCAGGGAGAAAATCGTGCCCAGCAGCGTGCCCTGAAAGCGCGGTTGACCGAGAGTTTTCACCAGCCAGTTACGCGGGATAAGCACCTGAATCAGCGATCCCAGGATCACCCCTAAGACGGCAGCTTTCCACACCGCGAGGAAGTAGACCATGGCGTAATCCCACGCCGCCTTCAGCGGGCTGGCATCAGCCTGAACGAGAATAGATTTACCGATGCTGTGCGTTTCGGCAGCGGTGAAGGCTTTGCCGTAGTACGGCTGCCATTTCACATACCAGAGGCCAATGATGACCACGAGAAAGAAGAGTGCGGGCTTCCACCATTGGACAGGTGTTGCCGCCTGAGATGAAGACTGACCAGTCATACCATTCCCCGGAGAGTGTTATTTAATAAGCCGGAGAAGTTTACGCCTCGCCCTGCGCGATTTCACGCAGTTTTGCCGAAGGGATGATATTGACGCCCTCCTGCGACGATGCCAGCGCCTCTTTCAGCATCGCCTGCGCGACGTCCCGCGCCTCAATGGACTTCCAGTTACCCGGCAGGATGCGAAACAGCGGGGCGAAAAAGGATTCGTTAAAACGCCGTTCGTCGCGGTGCCCCATCAGCATCGAAGGCCGCACGATTGTCAGACGCTCCCACTTCTGGGCAATCAGCGCCTCTTCCATTTTGCCCTTCACCTGATTGTAAAAAAACGGCGAGCCGGTGCTGGCGCCGTGCGAGCTGACCACCAGGAAATGTTTTGCCCCCAGCTTTTTCGCCGTCATGGCTGTGTCCACCACCAGCGTGTAGTCCGCATGAACAAAGGCTTCTTTACTGCCCGCCTCACGCCGCGTCGTGCCCAGGCAGCAAAAGGCGATATCTATCGGGTCCTGCACCTGCGCCAGCGCGTCGGTGAGCTGGGGGTCATGCGGGTTAAAGACGCCGGAGATGTCCAACAGCGGGCGACGCGTCGGTGCGGCGATGTAGTTAATATGGCGGTCCTGGATCAGCAGCCGCAGCAGATGCCCGCCCACCAGCCCGGTTGCGCCTGTAATCAGTACCTGACTCATCTTATCCCCTTTACAGAATTGTCCGTTTGCGAACTCAGCGTGGTCGACCACACTTAGAAGTCTGTTACAGGTAAGTATTTACCACAAGCGGAGAAAAATCAGTCTGAAGCCAAAACAACGGAGGAAGCATGGGCAAGAAAATCGCAGTCTTGATTACCGACGAGTTTGAAGATTCAGAATTCACCTCTCCTGCAGAGGCGTTCCGCAAGGCGGGACACGAGGTTATCACCATTGAGAAAGAGGCAGGCAAAACGGTGAAAGGCCATAAGGGCGAAGCGACCGTGACCATCAATGAATCCATCGATAACGTTAGCCCGTCAGATTTCGACGCCCTGCTGCTGCCAGGCGGCCATTCACCGGATTCCCTGCGCGGGGACGAGCGCTTCGTGACTTTTACCCGGGACTTTGTCTCTACCGGCAAACCGGTCTTTGCCATCTGTCACGGCCCGCAGCTGCTCATCAGCGCGGAGGTTGTTCGCGGGCGTAAGCTTACCGCCGTGAAACCGATCGTTATCGATCTGAAAAATGCAGGGGCCGAGTTTTACGATCAGGAGGTGGTCAATGACAACGACCAGCTGATCACCAGCCGGACCCCGGACGATCTTCCGGCGTTTAACCGCGAAGCGCTACGCCTGCTCGGCGCGTAACCAGTGCAGCTTCTTGCCAAAGCCCAGGGTGTTGTCGGTAAATTTCAGCTCATCGAGGCGGATTTCCCACACCGGGGCTTTTAGCGCAGCGGCAACCGGGAAGCGGCGCGTGTAGAGCTTACGACGCGTGTCGCTCTCTTCTCCGTCCAGGCGACGGATTTCCCCTTTAAACTGTACCCCACGGATCAGCGCGACCGTTTTCGGCTGGCCATTTACCGTGCCCGCGACTTTTGCCTGCTGACCGGTCATCTGCGCATGACGCGTTTTGTCTTCGCTCATGACGTAAAAAGCGACGCGCTCCGGATCATAGTAGTAAAAAGCGTTTGCGCACCACATCTCACCCTCGTTGTAGACGCACCAGGTGACAACATGCTGCTTCGCCAGCCAGCGGTTGATGGCGGCCAGTGTTTCCATTTTCGTTCTCTCTCATGCTATGGTGCGTTCACCTTAACATACTGAATCTGTTTACCGTGTGCTGGTTTCTCTATCTTGTCCGAACCGCTGATAACGCACTCTACACCGGGATCACCACCGATGTGGCGCGGCGTTTTTTACAACATCAAACGGGAAAAGGGGCAAAAGCGCTGCGGGGGAAAGGCGAACTGCAGCTGGCTTTTTCCGCCGCCGTGGGGGACAGATCGCTGGCGCTCAGGCTGGAGTACCGCATTAAGCAGCTGACGAAGCGCCAGAAAGAGCGCCTCGTAACCGGAGACGGCTCCTTTGAGGCGCTACGCGAGAGCCTGATTAAAAGCGATTGAAATGGTCGTGGTAGTCCACCAGACCATTTACGCCGTTCAGGGCATCATCCGCCAGGCGATGCACCTGGAAGGCGGATTCGGTACCCGGCCAGTGGCAGCGCAGATCGTAATGCGCGGCCTGCTCGAAGCCTAAACGGCCATAGAATGCCGGATCGCCCAGCGTGACCACGGCGGCATAGCCAAACTCATTAAGCGAGTCCAGCCCTTCATAGACCAGCTGGCGCGCCAGGCCCTGCCCGCGGTAGTTTTCATCTACCGCCAGCGGTGCCATGCCCACCCACTGAAGATCTTCACCCTGAACGATCACCGGGCTGAAGGCCACATAGCCGACAACCTGACCTTCGTCATCGGTGGCAACCAGCCCCAGCGTGATCAGGCCGTCTTCACGGAGATCGTGGACCAGTTGGGCTTCCGCATCGCTCTCAAAAGCGCGGCGTAATAACGCATCGATACCCGGTGCATCAATCCCAATTTCGACTCGAATCAGCATGGCTCACCTACTGAAGTGTGTTTACTGTCCGGCGGGGATTTCAGCCCCGCCTCAACGAAATCTGCCATTTGCATCAACATCACGCGCAGCGCTTTCGGCATCTGCTCCAGCTCAATGGCATCCATTAAATTCTTAACGTACAGGCCAAGCTCCGTGTCGCCCTCAATCACCAGACGGCGCTGGAAGAAGAGCGTATCCGGATCCTGCTTGCGCGCGGCAATCATCAGCAGGTCGCTGGCGTTGGCGCTAAAGCTCACATCCGCCTCGGCGGACTCACGAACGATCAGCTGGTCGTTCTCAACCGAAGTAAACCAGCGCAGCCCGATGTCACGAACCTCAATGCTTAACCAGCGGCCTTCCAGAAACTCCAGTTCACCGTCCTGCAGCGCCTGACGGAACTGCCAGCTCAGGACCTGCTCCAGCACCTGGCGTTTAAGCGCGAACGGCGCCAGCCTGACCGGCACGCTCAGCATTGATGGACCGAATTGTACGAGACGTGAACGCAGTTTATCCAGCACGAGCTTTACTCCCTGATAGCTATAGTCCCGCTATTTTGCCATATCCGAAGCGCAACATAGCGGCGTAAATCAACAAACTGTCGTCCGACGTACCTCATTATTGGTGCCATCAATACGCCATTAGCTGCCTTAAATCAAAAATTGTCGCGTATGGGTTAATTAAAATCCCAGCTCGTTAACAATTTTGCTATCGACTACATCAGGATAATTTATGGAGCTGCTCTGCCCTGCCGGAAACCTTCCGGCGCTTAAGGCGGCCATCGAAAATGGGGCCGATGCGGTCTATATCGGGCTGAAAGATGACACCAACGCCCGCCATTTTGCTGGCCTCAACTTTACGGAGAAAAAGCTTCAGGAAGCCGTTAACTTCGTTCATCAGCACCGCCGAAAGCTGCATATTGCTATCAATACGTTTGCCCATCCTGACGGTTACGCCCGCTGGCAACGCGCGGTGGATATGGCAGCACAGCTGGGTGCCGATGCGTTAATCCTGGCCGACCTCGCCATGCTTGAGTATGCGGCAGAACGCTATCCGCATATTGAGCGCCACGTCTCTGTTCAGGCATCTGCCACAAACGAAGAGGCGGTGCGTTTTTACCATCAAAACTTTGACGTAGCCCGCGTGGTGCTGCCGCGCGTGCTCTCTATTCATCAGGTTAAGCAACTCGCTCGCGTCACGCCAGTGCCGCTGGAAGTATTTGCCTTTGGTAGCCTGTGCATCATGGCAGAAGGCCGTTGCTATCTTTCTTCTTACTTAACCGGTGAATCGCCGAATACCGTCGGGGCCTGCTCCCCTGCCCGCTTCGTTCGCTGGCAGCAGACCCCTCAGGGACTGGAGTCTCGTCTGAATGAAGTGCTGATCGACCGCTATCAGGACGGTGAAAACGCGGGCTACCCGACGCTTTGCAAAGGCCGCTACCTGGTCGACGGCGAGCGCTACCACGCGCTGGAAGAGCCCACCAGCCTTAACACGCTGGAGCTGCTGCCGGAGCTGCTGGCCGCCAATATTGCCTCGGTGAAAATTGAAGGTCGCCAGCGCAGCCCGGCCTACGTGAGCCAGGTGGCGAAAGTGTGGCGTCAGGCCATTGACCGCTGCATGGCGGACCCGCAGAACTATGCCCCGCAAGCGGCGTGGATGGAGACGCTCGGATCGATGTCCGAAGGCACGCAAACCACGCTTGGCGCGTATCACCGTAAATGGCAGTGAGATAACCATGAAATATTCATTAGGGCCGGTGCTCTACTACTGGCCAAAAGAGACGCTGGAAGATTTTTACCAACAGGCTGCCACCAGCAGCGCCGATGTGATTTACCTCGGTGAGGCGGTGTGCAGCAAACGCCGCGCCACCAAAGTGGGCGACTGGCTGGATATGGCGAAAAGCCTGGCCGGGAGCGGCAAACAGGTGGTGCTTTCAACGCTCGCGCTGGTGCAGGCCTCGTCCGAACTGGGAGAGCTGAAGCGCTACGTCGAAAACGGCGAGTTTCTGCTGGAAGCGAGCGATCTGGGCGTGGTGAACATGTGCGCCGAACGCAGGCTGCCCTTTGTCGCGGGCCATGCGCTGAACTGCTATAACGCCGTCACCCTGCGCCTGCTGCTCAAACAAGGAATGATACGCTGGTGTATGCCGGTGGAGCTCTCCCGCGACTGGCTGGCAAACCTGCTGAACCAGTGCGACGAGCTGGGCATTCGCCATCAGTTTGAAGTGGAAGTGCTGAGCTACGGCCATCTGCCGCTGGCCTACTCCGCTCGCTGCTTTACCGCGCGCTCGGAAGACCGCCCGAAAGACGAATGTGAAACCTGCTGTATTAAATATCCGAACGGGCGCAGCATGCTGTCGCAGGAAAATCAGCAGGTATTTGTTCTGAACGGCATTCAGACCATGAGCGGCTATGTCTATAACCTCGGCAACGAACTGGCGTCGATGGACGGGCTGGTGGACATGGTGCGCCTGTCGCCGTTGGATACCAGCGTGTTCGCGATGCTGGACGCCTTCCGCGCCAACGAAAACGGCGCGTCGCCGCTGCCGCTGACGGCAAACAGCGACTGCAACGGTTACTGGAAACGTCTGGCCGGGCTGGAACTTCAGGCCTAAAAAAGGCTCACTTTGTTAACAACGGTTATCATTTTTTAATGCAGTATTAAAGATTGACCGTCGACAAAGTGAGCTGTTATGACTGACAAAACCATTCCGTTTTCGGTGCTGGATCTGGCGCCGATCCCACAAGGCTCCTCCGCGCGAGAAGCCTTTTCGCACTCTCTCGATCTGGCTCAGCTCGCCGAAAAGCGTGGCTATCACCGCTACTGGCTGGCCGAGCACCACAATATGGTGGGCATCGCCAGCGCTGCGACTTCGGTACTGATTGGCTATCTGGCAGCAAATACCACCACCCTGCACCTGGGCTCCGGTGGCGTAATGCTGCCGAACCACGCCCCGCTGGTGATTGCCGAGCAGTTTGGCACCCTGAATACCCTCTATCCGGGGCGTATTGATTTGGGTCTTGGCCGTGCGCCGGGCAGCGATCAGCCGACCATGCGCGCCCTGCGCCGCCATATGAGCGGCGATATCGACAACTTCCCGCGCGACGTGGCCGAGCTGGTGGACTGGTTCGACGCACGCGATCCGAACCCACACGTGCGCCCGGTACCGGGCTACGGCGAGAAGATCCCGGTGTGGCTGTTAGGCTCAAGCCTCTACAGTGCACAGCTCGCCGCACAACTGGGGCTGCCGTTTGCGTTCGCCTCCCACTTCGCGCCGGATATGCTGCATCAGGCGCTGCATCTCTACCGCACGAACTTCAAACCGTCCGAGCGTCTGGAGAAGCCGTACGCGATGGTGTGCATCAACATCATTGCCGCCGACAGCAACCGCGACGCGGAATTCCTGTTTACCTCAATGCAACAGGCGTTTGTGAAGCTGCGTCGCGGTGAGACGGGCCAGCTTCCGCCGCCGGTGGAGAATATGCATCAGCTGTGGTCCGCCTCCGAGCAGTACGGCGTGCAGCAGGCGCTGAGCATGTCGCTGGTGGGCGATAAGGCAAAAGTGCGTCACGGGCTGGAAGCGGTGCTGCGTGAAACGCAGGCGGATGAAATTATGGTTAACGGCCAGATTTTCGATCACCAGGCGCGCTTGCACTCGTTTGATTTGGCGATGCAGGTGAAAGAGGAGTTGGTGGGGTAGTTTTTTGCCGGATGGCGGCTTCGCCTTATCCGGCCTACGGTTTTCTCCCTCTCCCTTCGGGAGAGGGTCGGGGTGAGGGGATCAGGCTGCACGATTTAATGATACACCGGCAACAGATTAAAGCTCGACAGCACGTGGACCACCGCGTTACCTACCCCAAACACCAGGATCAGGGCAATCATCGGCTTTCCACCCCAGACGCGGAATTTTGGACTGCCGAAGCGTTGACGTGATTTACGCGCCAGCAGCGCCGGCACAATCGCAGCCCAGATGGTTGCCGCCAGTCCTGCATAGCCGATGGCGTACAGGAAGCCGTTCGGCCACAGCAAACCGCCCACAATCGGCGGCAGGAAGGTCAGCAGCGCGGTCTTGAAGCGCCCAAGCGCGGAATCATCAAAGCTGAACAGATCCGCCAGGTAGTCAAACAGGCCCAGCGTAACGCCGAGGAAAGAACTCGCCACCGCAAAGTTGGAGAAGACCACCAGCAGCAGATCCAGGCTGCGGCTGTTCAGCACGCCGCTCAGGGCCTGCACCAGCACGTCGATGTTACCGCCCTTCTGCGCAATGCCTATAAATTCCGGACGCGGGATGTTACCCATCGTCCCCAGCAGCCAAATCACATACAGCCCCAGCGCCAGCAGCGTGCCGTAGACGAGGCATTTCACGATGGTGCGCGGATCCTTGCCGTAGTACTTCATCAGGCTCGGCACGTTACCGTGGTAGCCAAACGATGCCAGACAGAACGGCAGCGTCATCAGCAGGTACGGCGTGTAGGAGGTGTTCACTTCCGCGACGTTAAACAGCGTGGCGGGCGTGACGTGCCCCAGCAGGCTGCCGAAGGTCAGGAAGAAGGTGATGACCTTAGCGCCCAGCACGATGGCCGTCATGCGGCTCACCGCTTTGGTACTCATCCAGACGATAAACGCCACGCCCAGGGCAAAGCACAGCCCGGCCAGACGCGCCGGAACGTTCAGCGACATTTCAGCAAAGGTATGATGCAGAATCGAGCCGCTCGCCGAAATATACGCGTAGGTCAGAATGTAGAGCACAAACGCGATGGAAAGGCCGTTCACCAGGTTCCAGCCTTTGCCCAGCAGATCTTTGGTGATGGTGTCGAAGCTGGAGCCAATGCGGTAATTCAGGTTTGCTTCAAGGATCATCAGCCCGGAATGAAGCATGCAGAACCAGGTAAAGACCAGCGCCGCCAGCGACCAGAAGAACCACGCACCGGACATGACCACGGGCAGGGAGAACATCCCGGCACCGATAATGGTTCCGCCGATGATCACCACGCCGCCAAGCAGCGAAGGTGACGTTTGGGTGGTGGTTAGTGTCGCCATACAGCCTTGTCTCCAGTTAATCATGCGGTTCTGCATTTTAGCGTGACGCACTGTACCAGTACAAGAGTACAAAGGGAATAAAAAAAGCCCCGATAGCGTGTATCGGGGCTGTATATTTTACTTTACGTAGGTGCGTAAGACTTACGCGTCACCGAAACGACGACGGCTGGTGCCTTCTTCACGGCGCGGGCCACGGTTTTCGCGGCGTTCGCCGGAGAAACGACGACCTTCGCCACCGCGACCTTCGCTGCGGCCGCCTTCACGACGCTCGCCGCCGAAACCGCGACCACCGCCACGACGTTCACCGCCGCGGTCAGGACGTGGCTGTGCATCGCCCAACAGCTGCATGTTCATCGGCTTGTTCAGGATGCGGGTGCGAGTAAAGTGCTGCAGTACTTCGCCCGGCATGCCTTTTGGCAGCTCGATGGTAGAGTGGGATGCGAACAGCTTGATGTTACCAATGTAACGGCTGCTGATGTCGCCTTCGTTAGCAATCGCGCCAACGATGTGACGAACTTCAACGCCATCATCACGGCCCACTTCAATGCGGTACAGTTCCATATCACCCGCGTCACGACGTTCACGACGTGGACGGTCTTCACCGCCACGCTCTGGACGATCGCCGCGTGGACCGCGATCGTTGCGGTCGCCACGACGTTCGAAACGATCGTCACGGTCACGGAACTCGCGCTTAGGACGCATCGGTGCATCTGGTGGCACGATCAGGCTACGTTCGCCCTGAGCCATTTTCAGCAGTGCTGCTGCCAGGGTTTCCATGTCCAGCTCTTCGCCTTCAGCGGTAGGCTGAATCTGCGACAGCAGCGCACGGTACTGATCCAGATCGCTGCTTTCCAGCTGCTGCTGGACTTTTGCGGCGAATTTTTCCAGACGGCGTTTGCCCAGCAGGTCTGCGTTTGGCAGGTCTGCTTCTGGAATGGTCAGCTTCATAGTGCGTTCAATGTTGCGCAGCAGACGACGCTCGCGGTTCTCAACGAACAGCAGCGCACGGCCAGCACGACCCGCACGACCGGTACGACCGATACGGTGAACGTAAGACTCGGAATCCATCGGAATGTCGTAGTTTACAACCAGGCTGATACGCTCAACGTCCAGACCACGTGCTGCCACGTCGGTTGCAATCAGGATATCCAGACGACCGTCTTTCAGACGCTCCAGCGTCTGCTCACGCAGGGCCTGGTTCATGTCGCCGTTCAGCGCTGCGCTGTTATAGCCGCTACGCTCCAGAGCTTCAGCCACTTCCAGGGTCGCATTTTTGGTACGTACGAAGATAATCGCCGCATCAAAATCTTCCGCTTCCAGGAAACGCACCAGCGCTTCGTTTTTACGCATGCCGTAAACAGACCAGTAGCTCTGGCTGATGTCCGGGCGAGTGGTCACGCTGGACTGAATACGCACTTCCTGCGGCTCTTTCATGAAGCGGCGGGTAATGCGACGGATCGCTTCTGGCATGGTTGCAGAGAACAGAGCGGTCTGGTGACCTTCCGGGATCTGCGCCATGATGGTTTCTACGTCTTCGATGAAGCCCATACGCAGCATTTCATCTGCTTCATCCAGTACCAGGCCGCTCAGTTTAGAGAGGTCCAGAGTACCGCGCTTCAGGTGATCCAGCAGACGGCCCGGCGTACCGACGACAATCTGCGGGCCCTGGCGCAGGGCGCGTAACTGCACGTCATAACGCTGGCCGCCGTACAGGGCTACCACGTTTACGCCGCGCATATGTTTAGAGAATTCCGTCATTGCTTCAGCAACCTGAACAGCCAGTTCACGGGTTGGAGCCAGGACGAGGATCTGCGGTGCACGCAGGTCCGGATCGATGTTGTTCAGCAGCGGCAGCGAGAACGCTGCGGTTTTACCGCTACCAGTCTGGGCCATGCCCAGCACGTCACGACCAGAGAGCAGATGCGGGATACATTCTGCCTGGATCGGAGATGGTTTTTCGTAACCCAGATCGTTAAGGGCTTCAAGGATAGGAGCCTTCAGGCCCAGATCTGCAAAAGTGGTTTCGAATTCAGCCATGTAGTACGAGTGCCTCAATGTCAATGGCGGCCAGTCTACTTAGCTCATCGTGAAAATGATTAGCAATTTTCATTGAAAAGTGTGAACCGGCTCAAAGTAGATGTATTGACGAACAACAACGCCCTCACCAGTGAAGGTGATGGCAATCAAAAGATTACGGGCTGATGTTTATGTCGTCAGCTATTGCTGGTCCGATTCTGCCAGGTCGTCTTGCTCCTGGCCCAAGAGCGATAATTCCAACAATGCATAACGGTGCTCAACGAAGTTATGTACGTTGTTAGCAACCGCTAATTTGAACAGTGCCGTAGCGCTGTCCATATCCCCCAGACTTAGGTAGTACTTACCTAAATAGAAGTTGGTTTCACTGAGATGCTCAGCGAGCGAGGTGTTATCCGTTGCGTCCGCCTTGAGGCGTTCCATCAGCGTTGCTTCGCTAATGTTGCCCAGGTAGAACTCGACAATGTTCCATCCCCACTGTTCCTTATCCGATTTATCGAAGCGCTGTTTCAGGGCTTCTTTTGCCTGCTTCTCATCGAGCTTCCGCTCAACGATGTAAAGCCACAGGCTTCGGAAAGGATCATTAGGATCGTCTTGATAAAACGCCAGCAGATCATCTTGCGCTAACTTATCACGACCGCCGTAATATAATGCGATACCGCGATTCAAGTGCGCGTAGTTGTAAGTTGGATCAAGCTCAAGTACAGAATCAAACGCTTCATAGGCAGCATCAAAATTGCCTGCCTGCGTTAAATAAATGCCTAAGTAATTGAATACTTCAGGCATATCAGGTCGGATAGCCAGCGCTTGTGAAAAATCATTTCGCGCTAATGCCCTCAGACCAAGACTATCATACAACACTCCGCGCTCATATAAAAGCTGTGCGCGTTCGTCATCGGTTAAAGCCCGACTGGCAAGTATTTGTTCCATGCGTGCCAGAATCACTTCCTGTTGCAAAGTCGGTTGCAATGGCACTGCGAGGACTTCGCTCTTACGCCAGGCAGAGTTGCTGCATCCTGCCAGCGTTAAAGCTGTCGCAACGAAACACCAGCGCAAAAAAGGCTTCATTTCCCACTCCCGAAGACAACTATTGGATGAACGTCCTGTCCCCCGGCGGCTTAACAAGGCGTCCTGCCTGATAACAGGCCCTCCGCGAAGCGGAGGGCAAATGGCAACTTACTCGCCTTGCTGTTCAGCAGCCGGAGCTTCCGGCGCCGCAGCAGGCTGAGACTGCTCGGTTGCTTCTTTAATGCTCAGACGGATACGGCCCTGGCGGTCAACTTCCAGAACTTTAACCGGTACTTCCTGGCCCATCTGCAGGTAATCGGTCACTTTCTCAACGCGCTTGTCAGCGATCTGAGAGATGTGAACCAGACCTTCTTTACCGCCACCGATGGCAACGAACGCGCCAAAGTCAACGATACGGGTCACTTTACCTGCGTAGACGCGGCCCACTTCGATTTCTGCAGTGATTTCTTCGATGCGACGGATCGCGAATTTCGCTTTCTCGCCGTCGGTTGCTGCGATCTTCACAGTACCGTCGTCTTCGATTTCGATGGTGGTGCCCGTCTCTTCGGTCAGCGCACGGATTACGGAACCGCCCTTACCGATAACGTCTTTGATCTTGTCTGGATTGATCTTGATGGTGTGAATACGCGGAGCGAATTCAGAGATATCACCGCGTGGCGCGTTGATAGCCTGTTCCATCACGCCCAGGATGTGCAGACGCGCACCTTTAGCCTGGTTCAGAGCAACCTGCATGATCTCTTTGGTGATACCTTCAATTTTGATATCCATCTGCAGCGCAGAGATACCGTCGCGGGAACCCGCCACTTTGAAGTCCATATCGCCCAGGTGGTCTTCGTCACCCAGAATGTCAGACAGAACAACGAAGTTGTCGCCTTCTTTCACCAGGCCCATTGCGATACCCGCAACGGCGGCTTTGATTGGCACGCCTGCATCCATCAGCGCCAGAGAGGCACCACACACGGAAGCCATGGAAGAAGAACCGTTGGATTCGGTGATTTCAGAAACCACACGAACGGTGTACGGGAATTTGTCTGCTTCTGGCATTACTGCCAGTACGCCGCGCTTCGCCAGACGACCGTGACCAATTTCACGACGCTTCGGCGAGCCAACCATACCGGTTTCGCCTACGGAGTACGGAGGGAAGTTGTAGTGGAACAGGAAGCTGTCAGTGCGCTCGCCCATCAGTTCGTCGATGATCTGCGCGTCACGTGCGGTACCCAGGGTCGCGGTTACCAGCGCCTGCGTTTCACCACGGGTGAACAGCGCGGAACCGTGAGTACGTGGCAGTACGCCAGTACGCACGTCCAGACCACGGATCATATCTTTTTCACGGCCATCGATGCGCGGCTCGCCTGCCAGTACGCGGCTACGAACAACGTTTTTCTCGATAGCGTGCAGAATTTCGCTCAGCTCGTTAGCGTCCAGCGTTTCGTCTTCAGCGATCAGGGTGGCGATGGTTTCGTCTTTGATCGCGTCAACCTGAGCATAACGCTCCTGTTTGTCGGTGATGCGGTAAGCATCACTCAGACGAGATTCTGCCAGTGCCGCAACGCGTGCGTTCAGCGCGTCGTTTGCCGCTTCTGGCTGCCAGTCCCAACGTGGTTTACCGGCTTCTTTCACCAGGTCGTTGATGTTCTGGATAACAATCTGCTGCTGCTCGTGACCGAACACCACAGCGCCCAGCATCTGGTCTTCGCTCAGCAGTTCAGCTTCGGATTCCACCATCAGCACAGCCGCTTCGGTACCGGCAACCACCAGGTCCAGCTTACTTTCTTTCAGCTCTTCCTGAGTTGGGTTCAGCACGTACTGGTCGTTGATGTAACCGACGCGCGCGGCACCGATTGGACCATTGAATGGAATACCAGACAGTGACAGGGCAGCGGAGGCACCGATCATGGCAACGATGTCCGGGTTAACCTGTGGGTTAACGGAAACAACGGTTGCGATAACCTGCACTTCGTTAACGAAGCCTTCCGGGAACAGCGGACGAACCGGGCGGTCAATCAGACGCGCGATCAGGGTTTCGCCTTCGCTTGGACGGCCTTCACGACGGAAGAAGCCACCCGGGATTTTACCGGCAGCGTAGGTACGCTCCTGGTAGTTAACGGTCAGGGGGAAAAAGTCCTGACCTGGTTTAGCTTTTTTCTGGCCAACAACGGTAACGAATACCGCGGTGTCATCCATGCTTACCATAACGGCAGCAGTCGCCTGACGTGCCATCATGCCGGTTTCCAGCGTGACGGTATGTTGGCCATACTGGAATTTACGAACGATCGGATTCAGCAAAATTCTGTCCTTTCTTAAATGTATGACAGCACACCACCGGCGTGCTGTCGATTTAACCCGACCTTCTTCGCATCCTCGCGACTAATGACAACCGACACCCCCATGGGTGAAGCCTCTCATTAGCCGCGCGAACCTCTGCAATGAAGATCATTTATAGCAACAATACAATAGTTTCCATTGAATTGCTGCCGTCTGGTTGAAAAAAGGGGCCATCAGGCCCCCTTTTCTGAAACTCGCAAGACTTAGCGACGCAGACCCAGACGCTCGATCAGAGCGGTGTAGCGTGCAACATCTTTACGCTTCAGGTAGTCGAGCAGTTTACGACGCTGAGAAACCATGCGCAGCAGACCACGACGGCTGTGGTGATCTTTTTTGTGCTCTGCAAAGTGACCCTGCAGGTGGTTAATCTGTGCAGTCAGCAGTGCAACCTGAACTTCGGTAGAACCGCTGTCGTTAGTACCACGACCAAACTCAGAAACGATTTTAGCTTTAGCTTCAACGCTTAGAGACATTTTCAAACTCCAAAGTATAAAGAATGTAAGGGTGCCGATCTCTAATTCAGCGACCCCATGTACGCCCAGCAGATTGTTAAACAATTCACCGGACGTTAAGCGGCGATATTCTACTCGTCTCCCCTGCTTATCGCAAGGTGAGCCGTTATCGCCGTCACGCGTCGACCGGATATTCGACGACCAGACGACGCGGCGCAACGCGCCCTTCACCGTCCATTTCGCCCATACCGATGAATTTCCCTTCCTCACCTTCCGTCACGCGCACAAGCCCTTCCAGCGGTGCATCCGCCGTGCGAACCGGATTGCCGTTCTTAAAGTAAACGGACGATGTTAAAGGAAGATTAACTACCGGGAAGTCCGCAGCCGGACTGTCCATTGGCATCAGCAAAGGATCTAACAAATCTGCCGGCGCGATCCCCTGCGCTTCCGCCTGTTCAACCAGCGCGCGTAGCTGCTCAAGCGTCACCATGCGCTCCACCGGATACTTGCTGACCGCCAGACGACGCAGGTAGATCACATGCGCGCCGCAGCCCAGCTTTTCACCCAGGTCGTCGATGATGGTGCGAATATAGGTCCCTTTCGAACAGTGCACTTCCAGCTCAAGCTCATCGCCTTCGTGGCGAATGAACAGCAGCTCATACACGGTAATCGGACGGGCTTCACGCGGAACCTCGATGCCCTGGCGTGCATATTCGTAGAGTTTCTTACCCTGGTATTTCAGCGCCGAATACATCGACGGCACCTGCATCGTGTCCCCGCGGAAGCTCTCCAGCGCCGCATCAAGCTGTTCAGCGCTGAAGGTCACCGGGCGCTCTTCCACCACCTGACCATCCGCGTCGGAGGTATCCGTACGCTGGCCTAGCTTCGCGATAACGCGATAACGCTTATCCGAGTCGAGCAGGTACTGGGAAAACTTTGTCGCCTCCCCCAGGCAGACCGGCAGCATACCGGTCGCCAGCGGATCGAGCGCGCCGGTGTGGCCCGCACGGTTGGCATTAAAAATACGCTTCACTTTTTGCAGCACGTCGTTGCTGGATGCACCCTGCGGTTTATCCAGCAGCAGCACGCCATGCACGTCACGACCGCGACGACGAGGACGACTCATCAGTCCTCCTTGCTGTCGTCCGTCGGGTTAACACGACGTTCGTCGTCATGTTTCACCACGCTGGTCACCAGGTTGGACATGCGCATACCTTCAACCAGCGAGTTGTCGTAGAAGAAGGTCAGCTCTGGCACGATACGCAGGCGCATCGCTTTGCCGAGCAGAGAGCGGATAAACCCGGAGGCTTCCTGCAGTGCTTTAATGCCGTTTTTCACCGCCGCTTCGTCCTGATCGTTCAGGAAGGTCACGAACACTTTGGCATAGGCCAGGTCACGAGACATTTCCACGCCAGAGACGGTCGTCATCATACCGATACGCGGGTCTTTAATTTCGCGTTGCAGGATGAGTGCGATCTCTTTTTGCATTTCCTGCGCCACGCGCTGTGGGCGACCAAATTCTTTCGCCATAATAAATTCTCCAGACAAAAAAGGGGCTAAAAGCCCCTTTTAAAATTATTGCCGGGTGGCACGAGGCGATCCCGGCCTACATATGGACTGATCCCGACGGGATTAGTCGATGCTGCGTTGGATCTCGATGATTTCGAACACTTCGATCATATCGCCAACGCGAACGTCGTTGTAGTTCTTCACGCCGATACCACATTCCATGCCGTTACGGACTTCGTTAACGTCATCTTTGAAGCGGCGCAGGGATTCCAGCTCGCCTTCGTAGATAACCACGTTGTCACGCAGCACGCGGATTGGGTTGTGACGTTTGATGGTACCTTCGGTAACCATACAGCCCGCGATCGCGCCGAATTTCGGTGATTTGAATACGTCACGCACTTCAGCCAGACCGATGATCTGCTGTTTCAGCTCAGGAGACAGCATACCGCTCATCGCCGCTTTCACTTCGTCAATCAGGTTATAGATGACGGAGTAGTAGCGCAGATCCAGGCTTTCCGCTTCGATCACGCGGCGAGCAGATGCATCAGCACGCACGTTGAAGCCAACCAGGATGGCGTTAGAAGCTGCAGCCAGGGTCGCGTCGGTTTCGGTGATACCACCTACGCCAGAACCGATGATCTTCACTTTCACTTCGTCAGTAGACAGTTTCAGCAAGGAGTCGGAAATCGCTTCCACAGAGCCCTGAACGTCGGCTTTCAGTACAACGTTCACTTCGTGCACTTCGCCTTCGGTCATGTTCGCGAACATGTTCTCGAGTTTAGATTTCTGCTGACGAGCCAGCTTAACTTCACGGAATTTACCCTGACGATACAGAGCAACTTCACGCGCTTTCTTCTCGTCACGCACTACGGTCACTTCGTCACCCGCAGCCGGAACACCGGACAGACCCAGGATTTCCACTGGAATGGACGGACCCGCTTCCAGCACTTCCTGGCCCAGTTCGTTACGCATCGCACGAACGCGGCCGTATTCGAAGCCACACAGAACGATGTCGCCCTTGTTCAGGGTACCTTCACGAACCAGAACGGTAGCAACCGGACCACGACCTTTATCAAGGAAGGATTCGATTACCGCGCCGCTCGCCATACCATTGCGAATCGCTTTCAGCTCCAGAACTTCAGCCTGCAGCAGGATAGCGTTCAGCAGGTCGTCAATACCGGTACCCGCTTTAGCAGAAACTGGGATGAACTGCGCTTCGCCGCCCCACTCTTCCGGCATAACACCGTACTGAGACAGTTCGTTCTTCACGCGGTCCAGATCGGCTTCTGGCTTATCGATTTTGTTGACTGCAACAACCAAAGGCACCTGCGCCGCTTTTGCGTGCTGGATAGCTTCAATGGTCTGTGGCATGACGCCATCGTCTGCTGCAACAACCAGTACAACGATATCCGTTGCCTGAGCACCACGAGCACGCATTGAGGTGAACGCTGCGTGGCCTGGGGTATCCAGGAAGGTGATCATGCCGTTTTCAGTTTCTACGTGGTAAGCACCGATGTGCTGGGTAATACCACCCGCTTCGCCGGAGGCAACCTTCGTAGAACGAATGTAGTCGAGCAGAGAGGTTTTACCGTGGTCAACGTGACCCATGATGGTCACAACCGGTGCACGCGGTTCAGCCGCAGCGCCAGTGTCACGGTCGCTCATTACTGCTTCTTCCAGCTCGTTTTCACGACGCAGGATAACTTTGTGGCCCATCTCTTCGGCAACCAGCTGTGCGGTTTCCTGGTCGATAACCTGGTTGATGGTCGCCATTGCGCCCAGCTTCATCATCGCTTTGATGACCTGAGAGCCTTTAACCGCCATCTTGTTCGCCAGATCGCCAACGGTGATGGTTTCACCAATCACAACGTCACGGTTAACCGCCTGAGCTGGCTTCTGGAAGCCCTGCTGCAGAGAAGAACCTTTACGCTTACCGCCTTTACCACCACGAACCGCTGCACGTGCTTCTTCGCGATCAGCTTTAGATTCAGCGTGTTTGTTGCCTTTCTTCGCCGGACGCGCGGCTTTTGCATTACGACCACGGCCACGACCGCCTTCTACTTCACGGTCGTTATCATCTTCAGCCTGACGCGCATGCTGAGAAGTGGTCACGTGATAGTCGCTGGTATCTTCAGTCAGTTCAGCGGTATTCACGCCATTCTTCTCGTTTTCTTCTGCCATACGGCGCGCTTCTTCAGCGACGCGGCGAGCTTCTTCTTCCAGCTTACGGCGGGCTTCTTCTTCCGCTTTACGCTTCAGCTCGGCAGCTTCATTTTCACGGCGGGCTTTTTCAGCCTGGGCGGTTTTGGTCATTTCGTCTGTCTGTTGATTGCTCACTTTGTCTTTTTCCGCAGCGTCACGCTTCACTTTATCACTGGCGTCGCGTTTCGCTTTTTCTGCGGCCTCACGTTCAGCTTTTAATTCTGCTTCACGTTTAGCGGCTGCTTCCGCCTCACGCTGAGCTTGTTCTTCCGCTTCACGCTGTGCCTGCTCTTCCGCGGCAAGGCGCTCTGCCTCTTGCGGATCACGTTTTACAAAGGTGCGCGTCTTGCGGACTTCAATTTGTACCGATTTACTTTTGCCACCGGTACCAGGGATGTTTAACGTGCTGCGCGTTTTGCGCTGCAGCGTTAACTTGTCAGGCGTAGAACCGTGTTCACGGTTCAGATGCGTTAACAAGGTTTGTTTTTCTTGCGCGGTCACCGAGTCATCAGCGGACTTCGGGATCCCTGCATCAGCAAATTGCTGTACCAGGCGGTCCACGGAGGTCTGAATCTCAGCAGCCAGCGATTTTACAGTTACATCAGTCATGCTGTTCCTTCCTGCTACAGTTTATTACGCTTCGTCGCCGAACCAGCAAATATTACGTGCGGCCATGATGAGTTCGCCGGCTTTCTCGTCGGTTAAACCTTCGATATCGGCCAGGTCATCAACGCCTTGCTCAGCGAGATCTTCCAGCGTACAAACACCACGGGCAGCCAGCTTGAACGCAATCGCACGATCAAGACCTTCCAGATTCAGCAGGTCATCAGCCGGCTTCTTATCGCCAAGGCTTTCTTCCTGAGCCAGTGCCAGGGTGGTCAGTGCGTTTTTAGCGCGTTCACGCAGGGCTTCAACGGTTGGTTCATCCAGACCGTCAATTTCCAGCAGCTCTTTCATTGGCACATAGGCCAGTTCTTCCAGCGTAGAGAAACCTTCTTCTACCAGAACAGTGGCGAAGTCTTCGTCAATGTCGAGGTATTTGGTGAAGGTATCGATCGCTGCATGGGCTTCAGCCTGATGCTTAGCCTGCAGGTCATCAACGGTCA
Organism: Enterobacter sp. ECC_219_Taxon_10; assembly: GCF_058354905.1. Lineage (NCBI taxonomy): Bacteria > Pseudomonadati > Pseudomonadota > Gammaproteobacteria > Enterobacterales > Enterobacteriaceae > Enterobacter > Enterobacter sp. ECC_219_Taxon_10. Next base: position 4,282,423 of record NZ_CM178005.1, read on the forward strand.
TGACGTTGAGTTCCCAGCCGCTCAGCTGTGACGCCAGACGTACGTTCTGACCGTTACGGCCAATCGCCTGCGCCAGGTTGCCCGCTTCAACAGCGATATCCATGGTGTGTTTGTCTTCGTCAACAACGATAGACGCCACATCGGCCGGAGCCATTGCGTTGATCACAAACTGCGCCGGGTTGTCGTCCCACAGAACGATATCAATACGCTCGCCGCCCAGTTCAGTAGAAACCGCCTGAACGCGCGCACCGCGCATGCCGACGCAAGCCCCGACCGGATCGATACGCTTGTCGTTGGTTTTCACCGCAATTTTCGCACGGGAGCCCGGATCGCGAGCTGCTGCTTTGATCTCAATGACTTCTTCGCCGATTTCCGGCACTTCGATGCGGAACAGTTCAACCAGCATTTCTGGTTTAGAACGGGTCACGAACAGCTGCGCACCACGCGCTTCAGGGCGCACGGCGTACAGAACACCACGAATACGGTCGCCCGGGCGGAAGTTTTCACGCGGCAGCATATCTTCACGCAGGATCACGGCTTCAGCGTTACCTGGCATCCCTTCGGATTTAATTTCCAGAGAGATGTTGTCGCGGTTCACTTTCTTCACCACGCCGGTGATGATTTCGCCTTCCTGATCGCGGAACTGATCGACAACCAGCGCGCGCTCGGCTTCGCGCACTTTCTGCACGATAACCTGCTTAGCGGTCTGGGTGGTGATACGGTCGAAGGTGACAGATTCAATCTGATCTTCAACGTAGTCACCCACGTTCAGACTTTCGTCTTCAAAACGTGCGGCTTCCAGGGTGATCTCTTTGGTCGGCTGGGTAACTTCTTCTACGATTACCCAACGACGGAATGTATCGAAGTCACCGCTTTTACGATCGATTTCTACGCGAACATCGATCTCTTGTTCGTATTTTTTCTTGGTTGCTGTAGCCAGTGCACTTTCCAGCGCTTCGAAAATTTTCTCGCGCGGCAGTGATTTCTCGTTGGAGACGGCTTCAACAACAGCCAAAATTTCTTTGTTCATCGCGGGCTTTTCACCTCAATCCAGACTGTTAAAAGTGGGGAACCAGGTTCGCCTTCTGGATATTACTCAGCGCGAACACTTCATCTTTGCCTTCGACTGTCACCGTGATCATTTCACCATCAACGGCTTTGATAATTCCCTGCCATTTACGGCGGTTCTGTACGGCCATACGCAGAACGAGAGCCACTTCTTCACCGGTAAAGCGCACATAGTGCTCGGCCGTGAACATCGGGCGATCCAGGCCAGGTGAGGAAACTTCCAGGTTGTACGCAACGGTAATTGGGTCTTCAACATCAAGAACCGCACTCACCTGGTGGCTGACATCAGCACAATCATCAACATTGATGCCATCTTCACTATCAATATAGATGCGCAGCGTCGATGTACGGCCGCGAACGAATTCGATGCCGACCAGTTCGTAGCCCAGTGCTTCGACCGGTGCAGTAATCATCTCTGTTAATTTTTGCTCTAATGTGGACAAGCCCACCCCCAAGACATAAAAAAAGGGCGTAAAGCCCAGTTATTCTGTAGTCAGATAACAAAAAACCCCGATAAATCGGGGCTTTAGATAACTGAACCCTATAGCCACAACTGTGGCCTGGAGCACTCTCCGAAAGAATTTTTTCAAATCCAGCTACGAAGGCTCTAAGTCTTCACAGTATATTTGAAAAAGAACTTTATGGGAAAGTGGTTGCGGGGGCCGGATTTGAACCGACGACCTTCGGGTTATGAGCCCGACGAGCTACCAGGCTGCTCCACCCCGCGCCTGAAACGTGGCAAATTCTACGCGTTTTGGACAGAATTTGCAAATAATGCTGGGATTTGGTACCGAAGACGGGACGTAAAATCGGCGTTTAGTATATTGATAGTTGACCCCACCTGTCAAGGCGACTTCCGCCAGACAGAACAGACCAAAATTTTTACAAAAAACGCACGAGTCTCTTCCGGTATTCGATAAAAGATGATTAAATGAATACTCACTTATTTTGCATAAAAATGCACAAGAGAGCGAAAGCGGTCTCTAATCAGTCAATCAAGCAGGGTTTTATTCTATGACGACGATTCTCAAGCATCTTCCGGTAGGACAACGTATTGGCATCGCTTTCTCAGGCGGCCTGGATACCAGCGCTGCACTGCTGTGGATGCGCCAGAAGGGAGCGGTTCCGTATGCATATACTGCGAACCTGGGTCAGCCGGATGAGGACGACTATGATGCTATTCCTCGTCGCGCTAAAGAGTATGGTGCAGAAAACGCACGACTGATTGACTGCCGTAAGCAACTGGTTGCAGAAGGTATCGCGGCTATTCAGTGCGGTGCGTTCCATAACACTACCGGCGGCCTGACCTATTTTAACACCACCCCGCTGGGCCGTGCCGTCACTGGCACCATGCTGGTTGCCGCCATGAAAGAAGATGGCGTGAACATCTGGGGTGACGGCAGCACCTATAAAGGTAACGATATCGAACGTTTCTATCGTTATGGCCTGCTGACCAACGCAGAGCTGCAGATCTACAAGCCGTGGCTGGACACCGACTTCATCGACGAGCTGGGCGGCCGTCATGAGATGTCCGAGTTTATGATTGCCTGCGGTTTTGACTATAAGATGTCCGTCGAGAAAGCCTACTCCACCGACTCCAACATGCTGGGTGCGACGCACGAAGCGAAAGACCTGGAGTTCCTGAATTCCAGTGTGAAGATCGTTAACCCGATCATGGGCGTGAAGTTCTGGGACGAGAACGTGAAGATCCCGGCAGAAGAAGTGACCGTACGTTTCGAACGCGGCCATCCGGTTGCGCTGAACGGCAAGACCTTCTCTGACGACGTTGAACTGATGCTGGAAGCAAACCGCATCGGCGGTCGTCACGGTCTGGGCATGAGCGATCAGATAGAAAACCGTATCATCGAAGCGAAAAGCCGCGGCATCTATGAGGCTCCGGGGATGGCGCTGCTGCACATCGCGTACGAGCGTCTGCTGACCGGCATTCACAACGAAGACACCATTGAGCAGTATCACTCTCATGGTCGTCAGTTGGGCAAACTGCTGTATCAGGGTCGCTGGTTCGATCCACAGGCGCTGATGCTGCGTGATGCGCTGCAGCGTTGGGTGGCAAGCGCGATCACCGGTGAAGTGACGCTGGAACTGCGTCGCGGTAACGACTACTCCATCCTGAACACCGTGTCGGACAACCTGACCTATAAAGCAGAGCGTCTGACCATGGAGAAAGGTGAGTCTGTGTTTTCTCCGGACGACCGTATTGGTCAGTTAACCATGCGTAACCTGGACATCACCGATACCCGGGAGAAGCTGTTCAACTACGTTGAGAATGGTCTGCTCTCCGCGAATTCCGGTAACGGCCTGCCGCAGGTTGAGAACCTGGAACACAGCGATAAGAAGTAATCGCTGATGTAACATGCAAAAGGCGCCCACACGGCGCCTTTTTGTTTGGCTTTTGTAGGGCGGGTAAGCGCAGCGCCACCCGCCATTTTGCCCGGTGGCGCTGCGCTTACCGGGCCTACGAACGGCAAAAGCTACAAACGAAAAAAAGACGTCTTTCGACGTCTTTTTTCTGGAATATTGGTACCGAGGATGGGACTCGAACCCACAAGCCCGTTAGGGCACTACCACCTCAAGGTAGCGTGTCTACCAATTCCACCACCTCGGTACGGAATACTTACTGCGGGATATCGCTGGTTGGCTTAGCCGGTGCAGCTGGCTGAGTCTGCTCAGTTTTCGCTGGCGCGCTCAGATTTTCCCACTCACTTCCTTTACTGGTCTTGTTGCTGTTGATATTGCCCAGCACCAGACTGATGATGAAGAACAGCGTAGCCAGAATCGCCGTTGTGCGGGTCATGAAGTTCGCAGAACCACTTGAACCAAACAGCGTACCGGAAGCGCCTGCTCCGAAGGAGGCTCCCATATCAGCGCCTTTACCTTGCTGCAGCATAATCAGCGCTACGAGAGCGATGGCTACAATAAGGAAAACAACTAAAAGAGCTTCGTACATAATCAACCTGTTCCTTGCGGATTTGCCGCATACCAATGCTTCGACCAATTAGCAGGATTTTTGTTTCCCACTGAAGCGGGTGTGAATACTAACCAAAGCGAATGGCCTTCGCAAGGGCATTTTCGTTCCATTTTATCAAGTGAGGAAAAAACCATCAAAGTGATTTTTAAACGACCATAAAACAACGCTCTAAACCGGGAAACCTTATTATTTTGCTTTGGAATTGGCTTGATCTATCTTTTTCAGCTTGTACTTTCCAAATTTTTTCACGATTCGCCAGTCACCGTCATCTGTTTCAATGATCTCCTGGGGCGAATACATGGTCATTTTTCGCCCGGTTCGTACCCCAATTTGCACAGAATCCCCTTCCCCCGCGATCACCGCAATTTTCGGGGTCATATCGACAGGTTCGGGTGCCGGTACTGGCTCCGGCACAGCACTTGTCTGCTCGATGGTCCGTTCACGTCTTTCACCAGCCGGTTCAAAAAGCAGCGTCATCGGGTCAAGCAATTTATCATCATGAATGATCTCAAGATGCAGGTGGGGCCCATCGGTGCGCCCCGTGTTACCCGACAACGCAATCACATCCCCTTTCTGAACATACTGATTTTTTATCATCAGCAGCTTATTAAGGTGCAAATATCGGCTGCTCCAGCCGTCGGGATGACGGATCGTCATATACAGACCGGTGACAGGCCCATATCCTGTTTCCACAATCATGCCGTCTGCAATAGACATGACTTCACTATTCAAAGCTGCACGAAGATCGACACCCTCATGACGCATAAACGTATGCACGATTGGGTGATAACGCATACCAAAAGGCGAGGTTACCACTGGCTCAGAGCGTAAGGGGAAGACGAACTGTTGCCCTCTTGCCTTTTGACTTAATAACGGCTTCCAGACCGGCGCAGGTGCGCTACTGGTTGGGATCGTGGAATTCATTACCGAAAACACGCTACTTACTGCCGCTCCCCCATCCACAGGAAGAATATCCTCGTCAGAGGAATCATCTGGCGCGACCTCAAGCGAGCCAGGTTCATCCGTTTTCACGATCAGTGAAGCAGGATCAAATGGTACAACGATAGGCTCGTCTTCTGGCTCCTCGGGTGGGGGAGCAATACTTTTTTTACAATTGATTTCCCCAAAATAATTTAGTTCGGTTGCGTGATTCCACCGTCCCAGCAAAGAGCGAATATAGCGCTGTGAAAAACAGTATTCAGGGCCATCGGCTTTCGGATGACGATGAAATATATGTTGTGCTGGCGGCAGATACGGTGCCAGCCAGGCGACGGTATCTGATACGGTGAGATAATGAATACGCTCAGGATCGTCATCACACGTTGTTCGCACGGACGATTCATTCATCCGAAAATCGGGCGAATGCGTTTTTGCGTTAAGTAACTGCGACAAGCCTTGATACGTCGTGTAATAGCACTCCGGTCCAATCGTCGAAGCGGGATGCAGGGTTAACAGCACACCGGATAACAGCAGATAAGACATTATGTTAGCACCTCCATGTGCATAATGATGACAGCGGTAATAGCAATTGCGGGGCCGAAGGGAATATATCCCCCCGTGTTCTTTTTATTTTGTGAGCAGGTGTTTGAAATCCAGCGCACTAAAAAGAACACGGCACCCAGCGACGCCGACCCCAGCATTAATTGACCAACATTATCGCTGCCAATCCACGCGGCGCAGGCCGCAAAGAGTTTAACGTCACCATTTCCAAATCCTTCCCGGCCGGTTACCCACGTAAATCCTTTTGCCATTACCCAGCTAAACGCCCAAATAAACGCAGCGCCAATAACGCTATCACGAGGGGAGACAGGAATAATGTTTCTGACAGATGCGATCAACCCAGCCCAGAGCAAAAAATATACGAGGCTATCTGGCAGGAGAAAGGTCTTCAGATCAATCATCGCCAGGGTGTAAAGCAGGCTTAAAAATAATGCCACAAACACAATTTGGATCAGGCTATGCTGAGGGTAATAGCAGAAAACCAGTAAGAAATAGCCGATCCCTATCAACGCTTCGCTTAAGGGATATTGAAACGGAATTGTGCTTTTACAGCAGCGGCATTTACCACGCAAGAACACCCAGCTTAAAACCGGAATATTATCCCACGGCTTAATGGGTGTCTGACAAAGAGGGCAGTGCGATGGCGGCCACCAAAGATTGACATTGGGCAATGTTTTCAACGTCTCGTCGTCAGCCGTCTCCCGGAAAAGCATGATTGGCAGACGGTAAATCACCACGTTAAGAAAACTACCAATCAACAACCCTAATACTAACGCCAGCCATGGGTAGTAAGGGGCAAAAAACGCTTCCAGGCGCATTTAAACATCCTTATTAATAGCAACCAATGCATCTTTTACGACGAGAACCGGGCATACATCGTAGAGATGTATTTTCCACGATGTACTCCAATGAGATCAACGATGCTAAATGGATATTTTTCACTGTAATACCATTTGACATCGCGTTTTGATTAACCGCCAGCAGTTTGAGAGAGCGTATCCATCAATGCGAACAATGATACAAATACCCATACTACGCATCCACCCAGTATTACCGTTGCCAGGTTTTTTAATAAACCGGCCAGTTTTTTGATGTACTCCTGTATATGGTCGCGGGAACGATCGGACACCGAGCGTAATACCTCATTAAACGAGGGCAGTTCAGCATACAGACTGATGTTCAGCAATTCCTCTTTACCGAGTAGCCCTGTCGATAGCGCCTTACTGTAGTGGATCCCTTGCGCCATTTTGTCATTCATCACATCAATATGCCAACGTAACCAACGGTTGGCGTTAAGCCGTACAATATGTAAAGAGTCAGTAAGAGGAATGTTGTTACTAAGCATCAACGCAAGGTTATTCAGAAACACGGATGACGCAAGTTGTCTATAAGTGGAAAACGGCAAAATTTTGTCAAATATTTTATTGCGCACGTTACCGCTCAAGTTTGCCATGGCAAATTTTGCAACGAAGACAAAAATGACAAAACCCAACAGAATCTTCAGCCATAACCCTTGATAGAGGGCAGTACCAAAATTATATAAATTCTGGGTTACGCCAGGCCATTTTTCCACAGGGACTACCGAGGCGAAAGCCGGGAAGACCTTTTGCGAATAACCTGCAATAACGATCAGTGACAGGCTTATCATTATGAGCGGGAAAATCAGCGCACCAACAATTTTTTTTCGCAGTTCGTCATTATATTTAATGACCGCTACCAGCGTCAAAAAACCATCGGCGAGGCTTCCGCTTTTTTCTGCCGCCGTAATCACGCTGAGCTCTGAGTTAGGTACGACATCAGAGAACACAGCAGACACTGAAACCTCCTGCTTCATTTGCAGGATAACCTCGCCCAGTTTATCACTGAATCCTTTCCCCAGAAGCGTACGCCCTTCTGTTTGCAGCTTTTGCAATGAATCGAATAGCGGCAACCCTGCGCTAATCATATCGGCGCAAAACTGGTAAAGGTATAAACGCTGTTTTTTACCGAATTTTTTCAACGATCATCTCCAGATCTTCTTCAGTCATTTCGCCAAACTCCATGGCAAACCATGCGGCATCAATGCGCCCTTTCAGCACATGTGACATCACTTTTTCACGGATTTCGAAACCTTCTGTCAAACCAGGCGCTGTAGCACGTTTTTTACGCCACAGCGTATAAACGTTGAGCCATTCTTGCCTGGAGATAGCAGCCAGCTCGTCATAGGTTGGCAGGAAGTATTCCATTGCCAGCTGTCGTCCTTTGATACCGCTCTGACGACATTGCTCACAGCCGCCTTCACCAGCGGTGTAAAGAGTAAACTCACGACCGGAAATGGTTTTTGTACCCATAACGGTCTTACAGTTTTCACACAGCACCGGCACCAGCTTCTGACACTGCAGCCCCGCGACGAACCCCGGAGTTGAGAGTTTGTCACTGCCGATCCCCAGGGCCGACATACGCTGCAGCAGTGAAACAATATTACCGGCGTGCACGGTGGTGAAGCAGTAGTGACCACTCTCTACTGCCCCTGCCAGCGCGTTAGCGGAAATGTTGTCTCGAATTTCCCCTACCATGAGGACATCGGGATCGCGGCGCAGGGCCGACTTAATAGCGGCATGGAAACCACCGCCAGAAACATCCACCACGGAGCTCTGCTTCGCACCGTAAATCTGATACTCAACCGGGTCCTCCACCGTCAGAAAACAACCGCGATCTTCATAGCGGTTGATTTGCAGCCACTCCATCAGGTTTTTCAGAGTGGTAGATTTACCTGAACCCGTCGTACCCGCAATAACGTAAGCACCGTATGGGTTGCTGAGGATTTTTTTTAGATCCGCCACTTCCTCTTCAGAAATGCCGATTTTGTCCAGCGAGCCGATATTCCCCTTCTGCAAACCTGAGGGAATAATACGCAGAACCGCATGGTAACAATCCGCCGTTTCACCAAATATCGGGAAGTGAGCATAGCGGAAGCGATATGGCTTACCGGACAAGTTGTAAAGAATGTTGGCGTTTTGCGGGATAGCACGGTTCCACGTGGTATCACGTGTCGTCGCTTCTACGTTGTAAAGCACGAACACCAGCTCATCGCAGAGTTGGGACTTAAGCTGCATGAACGGCATTAAAACGCCGTTTACGCGAGCCTCAAAGAGTGCCAGCACATCGTTACGCGTAATGTGTAAATCACTTGCGCCCATGCTAACCACGCGCTGAAGAATCGCTGCCAGCCGCTTCTGTGTATCGGTAATATCGATGTTTTTATTCGCATCGCTGAGCAGCTTCAATGAGACGTGCTCAACGATACGGTAATAGTCTTCTTCAGCGACAAGCGCCAGGCCCACGACCTGACGTTTGTGCTGAGAAATCAGTCTCGACACCTGTATCTGATATTCAAATAAGCTGCCGATGCTGAGCGTACTCACCACGAGGTAATCGTTCTCCTCGACCGTAGCCGTGAAACCGATCCCTTCGAATTCCTGGTAAGTCCATTTTCCAGCGAGCAATTCGTCGGCTGATATACGCGTAAAATCCAATGTCACTGCACTGCTTCCTCTGCCATTACAACTGACTTCCTGTCTTTAGCGAGCTTAAACTTTCTGCCCCCCACATCGAACGTTTCGCCCGGGCGAACATAACGAAGCGTATCTCCGCTCTGCACCGCAACGCGATTTGTGCCACCGATATCGGCTTCCAGCACCACACGCGGCATGACAATCGCTGCAGCGACTGGCGCCTGCGGCTTGGATACCGCTGCCGGGGCTTCAACCCGCGGTGCAGCCTTCATCTTGTCTTCGCCACGGAGTTTACGAATCTGGCTGCGAAGTTTTTCAAGCTCCACCTCGTTAGCCAGTTTTCTGCGCTGCTGTTCAAAGGCGTAATCATCTTCAACAATTGACGCCAGCTGATCCTGGACTGACGCTGTATTGGCCGCGTCTTCCTGCTTAGCTTCTTCTGACTGCTTTTCTGTTGTTTGAGGCTTAATCTTGTTCTTTTTCTCACCAGCCGACTGGGCTGATACCAGGTTTGAAGCAGTCATCGCAGGCTTTTCAGCCGCCTTTTGCTGAGCAGCCTCAGCCGGAGCTGACACGAGTTTTGCCTTAGCATCGTGTAGCTCTTTTTTCATTGCCTCTGCGCCAGTTTTCACGAGAACGGGCTGCGTTTTATTTGCCGGAACCTGCGGTAAGTCAGTTGTCGGAGCGGCTTCTGCGCTCCCAACCAAAAACGTTAACGCACTGGCCATTACCATCGATTTTACTTTTTGCATACCAGTCCTCCTGAAACTTTCATTCCTTTGTCTTTCGTCTCTAATTTATTAACAATAAAAGCATCGCGATACGCTTGCTTATAAAGTAACAACTGCATGTTCGTCATATCGTCTGATGATAATGCACTCTCACCTGATTTTATTTCCAACTCCCATTTACCTACCTGCAACCCATAACTTTTTACTTTTCCAGAAAGCGTGGATTCAAGGTCACCAAGGCTGGAGCCGGGCATTTTTTTAATCACAATCTGGCCAAGGTTTTTACCATTTTTGCCCTGACCTTTAACCATCGAATTGAATGTCATAATATAGGAAACCACATCACTACATGCGTGTAATTCAAGTGGTTTTTTATTGTCATAAGCTTCCTGGTGCTTATTTTTATTCAGATGTGACTCTATCTTATCGTACTGGAAATCCATCTTATTTTTTGCGGATGAGTTCCCTTTCCCTTTTGCAATAACGGTAGGTTTATACCATTTACCCCAGAAAGGTTTTTCCGGCAACGCCCATAAAGCCCCTTTACTAAAAGCATAACTGAACTTGCAGGATTTGTTATCACAGTTAAACGCATATTTATCCTTCGGGATGATCTCAAGTGTCTTATCACTTCTTTTAATTTCATCAAGCAATAATACAGTCTCATCAATACCACCGCCGGCCAGAGAACTTGTGTAGAAACTCTTAACCTTTGCGATATCATCCCGCAGTTTTTGGGCAGCCTGCTGTTGGCGTGCAATCGCCTCTTCTTTCGCCTTCGCTTCTGGAAGCATGACGAAGTAATACCAGGCTCCCGCGCTACCGCCGATGATAAGAATAAGAATAATCAAAATCCCTATAATCAGCTTTAGCTTTGAAACCGTGCCGTTTTTATCTTTCCAGAAATACATTCCTTCCAGCATACGTTATCCCGTCACAAAAAAATGAAGCAACAATGCCAAAACAGCCAAAAACGCAACACCGCCCGAAAAAATAGAACCGATGATGATACGACGGCGTCGCTTCAGACGCGCCTGTCGAGCACAGCAGCGCTCGACAACGGCAGTAATCTGAGTCTCTTCCAGAGGCGTGACTTCCAGATGACTGTACTCATCGGTGTGCTTCATTAACTCATCAAAAAGCGCTTTGTTGATAAAGCAGTCCGTTCCGCTGACGATCCGACCGTCATTAATAATCAGAAAATATGTCGCCTGATTAGATTCATGAGAGAAATAAATCCCATCTCCATAGAGCTCTTTTACATAAAGTGCAAACGGCTCGTAGAGCGTGGAGATCTTTGTGCTGTAACCAATAGCCAACTCTCCAACAGAATCTTTATAAACCAGACGGCGATAGGCTTTCATCATCCCGCGGAATGAGGCCTGCTCCGCCGGTTGCAAGTGCTCCAGGCTTTGAGGCTCCCAGTAGAGTCCGGTTAATATGTTATTCTTGAATAAAATATCATTCATCGCGAAGCCACTTATTCACCACGTGAAGTAATTGGCTGACGATAATAGTCAACCCCGATTACCATCAGGACCGTTGCGACGCCGTCTGAGTGAGTGTCATTGGCCCCCAACACTTCATACTGGAGTCCATCTTTCGATGCCTTCGCTTCAAATTTACCTACAACCAGCAAATCTCCCGGCTTGATAATGGAAGAGTTAAACGACTCGGTAGTGCTGACGTTTGGCAGCTGTACGTCTTCATACTCGTCAATAGAGTTGAGGAAACGCTTGGTGAAACCGCTGACCACTTCGATACGGCCATCAGACAACACGCGCGGGGTGATGATAAAGCTGGTACCGGTGACAATTTCATCAGTATTAATTTCAACGTTAACTTCACCGGTATCATCTGTTGTACGCGTTCTTCCGGATACATAGTATTGAGACTGCGTCATGTTGACCGGAATCGCCATATTGTTGCGCGTGATGAATGAACCACTTTGCAGCGATTCACTACCCGTTAATTTATATAACGCATCCAGACCCGTACTGATATCAACATGGCTGTTCTTCCAGCCCGCGGTGATACCGCCGCCGAGGTTATTCAGGATACTGCTGCTGATATTGATGGTGTTATGTGCATCTGCAAAATTAAGATTTAAACCGCCGCCCAGATTCTTCTCTTTTGTTTTATCAAGTAAATAAATGCGATACGTGACAATAAACTGACGGCTGTTATCCGCTTTATATTTATCCAGCGCTTTGCTCAATGCCTCATGTTCAGATGGACGTGAATTCACCATCAGAATCGAAGAATCCTTAAACAGAGTGTAGTTACCGGACGTGACGTAGTTTTTCGCCATATCTTCCACATCATCCCAGAAAGAGGACTCAAACTTCGTCTCGGATTTTCCGGTCAGGCCGCCACCAGACGTCGCTTCGTTACCTGACAGATCCAGGTTCGTTTCCGTTTTGTTATTTTCGCCATAGAAGTCAAGACGCATAACATAGGTATCGAAGACGTTAATTTTAAGAATGTTGCTGGCGTCCAGCGCAGTGTTGACGTCATAAAGCGAACCGATATACTTCATGAAGTCTTCGAAGTTGCCGTCGAACTGCACGGAGCGCGGCGTGTCCCACGAGTCATCGGTGCTTGCTTTTTTCCCCCCCATCGCAGAGGCGTTAATACGGAAGCTAATCCCGGTTTGTGCCGAAACCACCTCCATCAGAGCCGACAGCGTGGTAGGTTCATAGGAGGTAATTTTCACATGTTTGCCCATTACCTTCTGCTGTTCAACGCTGTACTGTACTTTCTTGCCTAAATAGGCAGAGTCATACTTAATATAGGGCTTGGTTTTCGCGTCATCAATGGTGGTTGAATCGGAAGTATTTTCTGTAATTTTTTTTGGGATGTCGTATTTTTTTTCAAAATCGCTTACGCATCCTTGCGCAAGGAAAGCCAGCAATAAGATACCTGTTTTCAGTTTCATGGGTTCCATCCACTTACATTTCATCAATAACGATAACGTGGTTTTTTTCGTATTTCTTAACGACTAAACCGTAATTTTCAGAGAAAAAGAGTTCACCTAACGACTGTAAAATGTCGTCATCACTTTTCCCACTCAAGGTAATAGTATTGTAAATCAGATAATCTTTTTTACTGTTCCAGAACAGTTTGTAATGGTTGCCTTCAGTCCATTGTTTTAATGCCTGGCTTAACAATATGTTTTCCGGGAGCACCAAAGAACGTGTCCCAGATGTTGCGGGTACCGCTGTCGCTACGGGGGCCATCGGGACATAAGCTGGCGATACACCATTTTCTTCAGCAAAAGGGTTGCGTGGTGTCGCAGCGCCCGCAGACGTCGTAGTATTCGCAGCCAGTGTCACTTCGGAAGAGGTGTTCATTGATGCATAGGTATTACTCACGCAGCACAGTAATATGCCTGCTACAATCCATTTATTGCTGTTAATAATATTCATATTATTATATTCCATTATATCAAAAGTTATTCATAATGCTGTGTGTCGATTAAATCTTCTGGTGTACCACTTTGTGGAATCGTGCTACACCATTTTGTAATGGTATAAGAAACAGTATTTGGATTGAGAATATTCATACCTTCCCCCGTAGTGGCGCTATACATGCCCATTGTTGCACTAACTATCCAGACATATTTTGTATTTTGATAGATATAGTGCTTGCCAGCTGTTCTATTCGGCGCTAGCTTGGGCCCGTTAGGTGTAGTATCTTGCTCTGCAAATTCAACCTGGACAGCAATTCCTCCAAACATCCCCACAGGGTATTCATCTTTCAACATTGCTCGGTTTTTTTCTGGTACGGAAAAGCCCCAAGGTCCTGTAGGATGGCTGTCATCAGGCTGGGGTTGAGCAGCAATGGAAGAAATAGATGCCGCTAACCGAGGATAAAGCTGTCGCGTATATTTAAATTTCCTGATGTTACCTTCATCATCCAGAACCGGTTGCCCATCACCGTTGATAAGGGTAAGTTCCTGCTCCACTTTTGGACACGTTTGGACAGCGTAGCGGTACCCCCCTTCATTGGTTGGGATCCGACCTTCATAAGCAAAATCATTGTATTCCACATATGATGGTTGCTTTTCACTATCAGGTAATTCTTCGCCATCAAACGTGTGGTCTAAGTTCGTGCCATAACCCATAGGGGCACCGTATTCGACAGAAGGTGGCGTAACTAATTCATAGGCATCGTAATGCTCAGAAAAGTAAGTGCGACTACTAAGAGGTACCTCGGTGTCTACGTAAGGGTTAGTTGAATCAACTCTTTGATCGTCCAGAGCATATTCAGCTATGTGTTTTCCACCGTACATTTCGTTGATTGTTAAAGGGACCGGATTATTATTTTCATCAAAGACTAACCAACCACTGCCAGCTCTTTTGAATATCGCAACTTTTGTTGCTGTATTTTCCATGACAAGATTTGCTTTCAGGGTGCCTGTCATATCGTTATTCCTGGTATTGTCAGGGTCTGTCATGGTCAGATCCAAAACGGTATCCTCGCCATGTGCGCCGGTTCCCGCATTATCGTCGTAGCACAGCTTCACGCCGCTATCGCCACGGGCCCAACAGACCTTGCCGCCGGCATTGCTGCTATTGCCCGAATTATCGTTAGTATCAATAGTAAAACGCACGCCAAACTCGTCTTTCTTGTACTGGTCCAGTGCATCAAGGTTGCTGGCCATGCTGCTCAGCTCAATCGGTGTTTTATTATCTTTTTTATTCAGAACCAGCTGCCAGTTCGATGAACTGTTTGTGCGGTGCACAACCATCGCATGCGATACCGTAAAACCGGCTTTTGAGAACGCCTCGGTAAAATGGGGCGCGAAATCGGCAAAATGATAATCGGTGTTTACTTCTTCTTTTTTGAACCGAACGATCGTATCAATGCGATTGATATCGAATTGACGATCAGAATCTTTACCCCCCCCCGCAAAACCCACGCGATCAATTACCGCAGTAGAGTTGGTTGCCACATTGCGCATAAAACAGGGCAGATACTCTTTTTCAAACGCAAAAGTTGATTTCAGCGATGATTTACAGTTGCTGCTTAAGAACAGATAGCGCTGCTGTTTGGTTTTATTATTGTCATCACCCCACAGATAATAGTTATCCTTGCTGCCCGTGTCGGTGGCATCAATTTCATTCGTAATGCGCGTATGATAAACCTCATACTCACTATTTTCATCGCTATAGAGTGGACTGTCAGTTTCGTTTTTCTTGCCAACCAGCGCAATGGTGTCATCATCAATAAATTCCAGTACCCCCTTCATTTCCTCAGCAAGGGCGTCGGCGACGTTCTGCTGAGCGATATTCTCGGCTTTTTTCCGCGCATAATGCGTGTACATCACCATAACGCCGCCAGCAATAGCCAGCACAATAATGATTTCCAGCAAACTGAAGCCTGAATCCTTTCTGATGCGCATCGTTCAAGTCCTGTTTAGGTAATTAACAAAGCCCCCCATCATCAGGGGGGCTCACTAAATAACAAGTATTAAGTACTTAATTATTTGCTACCGAAGATCACACCGTTAATTGCACCATCGCCATCACAAACGCCAGCAGCAGTGATGTCTGTAGCGGCAATTTCGCCAGAGGTCATAGTCTTCAGAATTGCGCCAGACTTAGCGACGCTCAGGTTACGACCTGAAACACTCGCAATAGTAGTACCCGCATTAGCACCAGATTTCAGCGCTTCAACGTAATCCCACTGGTTACCCATCTGAGAAATCAGGTTACGACACTCTTCAGTCTCCAGACCGTTTACAACCAGAACGAATGCTTTGTTCTGAGAACTGGTACCATCCAGTTGTGCATTGGTAATCTGGAATGCGTCGTTGGAAACGCCGTTGAAAGATTCGTCAGGAGAAATCTTACCCAGTTTAACCAGGGTAACAATTGGCGTATCCAGTGTAGACTTAGAGATATTAGATTTGGTCAGACCAACAATACCGCCTTTATCTTCAGGATAGCTGCCTTCATCCTTAAACGCTTCAGCCATAGAGGTACGAATGCTGTTCGCGTTGTTCTGAATATCAGACAGGTCCTGTGCGGTGAATGCACGCTGCGCCAGAATAACAACGCCTGCCGCAATAACACCGATAATACCCAGTACAATGATGATTTCCAGCAGGGTTACACCGCGCTGTTTACGCATCTCCTGTAATTTCGCAGCCTTGCGATTCAATTTTCCTTTCAGATTCCAAACCATGGTGTTCATTCTCTTTCCCTTTAAATTATTTTAATTCCCAAGACCGTTCCTGAGAACGCAGCGCATTATAGGAATGCACATCACGTTTTTATAGCCCCATACAACCACTATAGGAATATATTTAGACCCAGAAACATAATGCAGATAGACTTTATTTACACATAATAGTCAAACGAAATCTTCTTAACTTATCATTAAGAGAAATTAAAATTGATATAATGGGGAAAATAGAAAATGGGTATAAGTTTGAAACACATATTATTTAATATGTGTCTTATTATGAATAGTTACACTTTTTCACAAAGCTTTCAATGTTAATATGTTAAGAGTTGAACCGACTTCTCATAAGTATTCCCATTCACAATATAAATAAAAAGGGCGATATTCATCGCCCTTAAAAAAATGAGAGTGGTTTAATTATGCAATTTTCACGGCATCCGCGATACGGTGCGCAAATTCGGTGACCTGCGCTTCGTCTTCACCTTCCACCATCACGCGGATCAGCGGCTCGGTACCTGACTTACGCAGCAGCACGCGCCCACGACTACCCAGAGCAGCTTCAACGTCAGCCATTACCGCTTTCACGTTGTCATTTTCCAGCGGATCGCCTTTACCGGCAGTGAAACGCACGTTCACCAGAATCTGCGGGAACATTTTCATCCCGCTGCACAGATCGTGCAGGCTCATATGGTTGCGCGCCATCGCGGCAACCACCTGCAGCGCGGCTACGATACCGTCGCCAGTAGTGGTTTTGTCGAGCAGGATCACGTGACCAGAGTTCTCGGCACCAATACGCCAGCCTTTCTCCTGCAGTTTTTCCAGCACGTAGCGGTCGCCCACTTTCGCACGAACAAATGGAATACCGAGCTGTTTCAGCGCCAGCTCCAGACCCATGTTGCTCATCAGCGTCCCAACCGCGCCACCGCGCAGCTGGCCCTGGCGCAGGCCTTCACGGGCAATGATGTAGAGGATCTGATCGCCGTCGACTTTATTACCTTCGTGGTCAACCATGATCACGCGGTCACCGTCGCCGTCCAGGGCAATGCCCAGATCGGCTTTTTCCGCCAGCACGCGCGCCTGCAGGGCACGCACGTCCGTCGCCCCGACTTCTTCGTTAATGTTCAGGCCATTCGGCTCGCAGCCGATGGCGATGACTTTTGCACCCAGCTCGCGGAACACATTCGGAGCGATGTGATAGGTTGCGCCGTTTGCACAGTCCACCACAATTTTGAGATGCGCCAGGCTCAGCTCATTCGGGAAGGTGCCTTTACAGAATTCAATATAACGGCCCGCTGCATCAACGATACGGTTCGCTTTACCCAGCTCAGCGGAATCAACGCAGGTGATCTCTTTTTCCATTTCAGCTTCAATGGCCTCTTCCACTTCGTCCGGCAGCTTGGTACCGTCAATGGAGAAGAACTTGATACCGTTGTCGTAGAACGGGTTATGAGACGCCGAGATCACGATCCCCGCTTCTGCACGGAAGGTGCGCGTAAGGTAGGCAACAGCAGGTGTTGGCATTGGGCCTGTAAAGGAAGCTGAAAGCCCGGCAGCCGCCAGACCTGCTTCCAGCGCAGATTCCAGCATATAGCCCGAAATACGGGTATCTTTACCAATAATGATCTTACGTGAGCCATGACGCGCCAGTACCTTGCCAGCAGCCCAACCGAGCTTCAGAACAAAATCAGGGGTGATTGGAGCATCGCCTACGCGCCCACGGATACCATCGGTACCAAAATATTTACGATTACTCATAGCGTTTGTTTTCCTTCGCTGCCAGTGTGGCTTCCACCACACGCATGGCTTCTACTGTTTCTTTGACGTCATGGACACGGATAATGTGCGCGCCTTGCATCGCCGCAATTACCGCGCAGGCCAGGCTGCCACTCAGGCGCTCCCCCGGTCCTACATTCAGCAATTGGCCGATCATTGACTTTCTCGACATCCCTACCAGCAGCGGCAGGTCAAAATGATGAAATTCCGATAAGCGCGCAAGCAACGCATAATTGTGTGAGAGATTTTTACCGAAACCGAACCCCGGGTCGAGCAGCAATTTCTCTTTTGGGATGCCTGCACGCTCACAGCGTTCAATATGCTCAATAAAGAAGCGATTCACCTCGGCAAAGACATCATCATACTTCGGTGCTTCCTGCATGGTTTTCGGTTGCCCCTGCATGTGCATCAGGCATACCGGCAGGCCGGTTTCTGCAGCGGCCTCGATCGCTCCCGGTTCGGTCAGCGAGCGGATATCATTAATAATGTGAGCACCCACTCTCGCCACTTCACGGATCACTTCTGGTTTGGACGTATCGACGGAGATCCACACCTCGAAACGTTGCGCGATGGCCTCAACCACCGGCACCACGCGC
Organism: Enterobacter sp. ECC_219_Taxon_10; assembly: GCF_058354905.1. Classification (NCBI taxonomy): domain Bacteria; kingdom Pseudomonadati; phylum Pseudomonadota; class Gammaproteobacteria; order Enterobacterales; family Enterobacteriaceae; genus Enterobacter; species Enterobacter sp. ECC_219_Taxon_10. The sequence goes on from NZ_CM178005.1 coordinate 4,300,766, forward strand.
GCCAGCTCTTCTTCCACCGAAACATCTGCCGCGCCGGGACGCGTCGATTCACCGCCAACGTCAATGATGGTGGCACCCGCGTTGATCATTAAATTTGCGTGCTTAACCGCGTCGATAAGCGTGTTGTGCGTGCCGCCGTCAGAGAAGGAGTCAGGGGTAACATTCAGGATCCCCATCACATGCGGATGTGAAAGATCGAGATGCGAGTCCTGGGCGAAGAGTTTCATGGTTAAATCCCTGGTTTTAGTATGGTTTAACGGAAAAGAAAAACCCCGGAGCAAGCTCCAGGGTTTGAGGTACAGACAAACGCTTCAACAGCAGTGACTTACTTGTCGCCCAACTGTTCTGACATGGTGTTGCCCGGGTTTGGCGTACGCGGTTCATCGACCGGACGCGGCGCACGCGGGGTGCCATTATTGTCAGAATTGTTGGAAGCGCCTGGGTCTTCCCAGCCCGCTGGCGGACGCACTTCGCGGCGAGCCATCAGGTCGTCAATCTGCGGTGCATCAATGGTCTCATATTTCATGAGCGCATCTTTCATCGAATGCAGGATGTCCATATTGTCGTTCAGGATCTGACGCGCGCGACCGTAGTTACGTTCAATCAGCGCTTTCACTTCCTGGTCGATGATACGTGCCGTCTCATCGGACATATGTTTCGCTTTCGCCACAGAGCGGCCCAGGAATACTTCGCCCTCTTCCTCTGCATAAAGCAGCGGACCGAGTTTGTCGGAGAAGCCCCACTGAGTCACCATGTTACGCGCCAGGTTTGTCGCCACTTTAATATCGTTCGACGCACCGGTAGACACGTGTTCTGGCCCGTAGATGATCTCTTCTGCCAGACGACCGCCGTACAGGGTCGAAATCTGGCTTTCCAGCTTCTGACGGCTGGCGCTGATCGCGTCGCCTTCAGGCAAGAAGAAGGTCACACCCAGCGCACGACCGCGTGGAATAATCGTCACTTTGTGCACCGGATCGTGTTCCGGCACCAGGCGACCGATAATCGCATGGCCCGCTTCGTGGTACGCGGTGGACTCTTTCTGCGCTTCCGTCATCACCATGGAGCGACGTTCCGCACCCATCATGATTTTGTCTTTCGCTTTCTCGAACTCCACCATGGACACCACGCGCTTGTTACCGCGTGCGGCAAACAGTGCAGCTTCGTTGACCAGGTTAGCCAGGTCCGCACCGGAGAAGCCAGGGGTACCACGCGCAATGATTGCCGCGTCGATATCTGGCGCCAGCGGTACGCGACGCATGTGGACTTTCAGAATCTGTTCACGACCGCGAACATCCGGCAGACCGACCACAACCTGACGGTCGAAACGGCCTGGACGCAGCAGCGCGGGGTCAAGTACGTCCGGACGGTTAGTTGCCGCTATAACGATAATACCTTCGTTACCTTCGAAGCCGTCCATCTCAACCAGCATCTGGTTCAGGGTCTGCTCACGCTCATCGTGACCACCACCCAGGCCTGCGCCACGCTGGCGGCCTACGGCGTCGATTTCATCGATGAAGATGATGCACGGTGCTGCCTTCTTGGCCTGCTCGAACATGTCACGCACACGAGATGCACCGACACCCACGAACATTTCCACGAAGTCAGAACCTGAAATTGTAAAGAACGGCACCTTCGCTTCACCCGCGATGGCTTTCGCCAGCAGGGTTTTACCGGTACCCGGAGGGCCGACCATCAGAACGCCTTTCGGGATCTTACCGCCCAGTTTCTGGAAACGGCTCGGCTCACGCAGGTATTCAACCAGCTCACCCACCTCTTCTTTCGCTTCGTCACAACCGGCGACGTCAGCAAACGTGGTCTTGATCTGGTCTTCCGTCAGCATACGCGCCTTGCTCTTACCGAACGACATGGCACCTTTGCCACCGCCGCCCTGCATCTGGCGCATAAAGAAGATCCAGACGCCGATAAGAAGCAGCATCGGGAACCAGGAAATGAAGATAGAAGCCAGCAGGCTTGGTTCTTCTGGCGGCTCGCCTACCACTTTGACGTTTTTGGTCAGAAGGTTATCAAGCAGCTTAGGATCGTTCACCGGGATGTAAGTCGTGTAACGGTTACTATCTTTCTTGGTAACGTTGATCTCACGTCCGTTGATACGCGCTTCGCGAACCTGGTCCTGATTGACCTCTTGCAGGAAGGTAGAATAATCCACCTTGCGGCCATTCGACTCGCTGGGCCCAAAGCTCTGGAATACTGACATCAGCACAACGGCAATGACCAGCCAGAGTATTAGGTTTTTCGCCATGTCACTCAAGGGATTAACCTCATATTACAACTGTGTTAAAAACAGCGTCAGGATACTCTATATCCAGTTTCATTCAAACTTTCGCCTGAAATCTACCGGTTATCATTTTCGCCCGGTCGCTACAATATACACTTCTCGGGAACGGGCCCGGGAAGAGTCCGGCTTACGAACTTTAACCTTCGCAAACAGGGAGCGAATTTCCTTAAGATACTCCTCGAAACCTTCGCCCTGAAACACCTTCACAACAAAACTACCACCAGGCGCTAGTACATCACGACACATTTCTAACGCTAGCTCCACCAGATACATGGCGCGGGGGATATCCACCGCCGGTGTTCCGCACATATTTGGTGCCATATCCGACATGACAACCTGGACCTTACTGTCACCAACACGATCAAGTAACGCTTTCAGCACTAATTCATCACGAAAGTCGCCCTGAAGGAAGTCGACACCGACGATGGGATCCATTGGTAAAAGATCGCACGCGATGATGCGGCCCGTTCCGCCGATCTGCGTTACCGCATACTGGGACCATCCGCCCGGTGCCGCACCGAGGTCAACAACCGTCATCCCCGGCTTAAAAAGTTTGTCACTTTGCTGTATTTCATCAAGTTTAAACCAGGCACGGGAACGTAACCCCTTTTTCTGTGCCTGTTGAACATATTTATCGCTAAAGTGTTCCTGAAGCCAGCGGCTGGAACTGGCAGAACGCTTTTTACCTGTCATTTAACATTTCCGTCCTGGTTCATCGTTGCTTGCCTGTGACGTAAATTTCTACGCAGCTATTTGGCGATATAAGGGAGATGGCGGTAGAATGAACCGTTTTCAATCCCAACGTAAGCAAAAATATACGATGAATCTGAGTACTAAACAAAAACAGCACCTTAAAGGTCTGGCACATCCGCTCAAGCCTGTAGTGATGCTTGGCAACAATGGTTTGACCGAAGGGGTGCTTGCCGAGATTGAACAAGCGCTGGAACACCACGAGCTGATCAAGGTGAAAATCGCCTCTGAAGACAGAGACACTAAAAACCTGATCGTGGAAGCCATCGTGCGCGAAACCGGCGCCTGTAATGTACAGGTCATCGGTAAAACGCTGGTGCTCTATCGCCCATCTAAAGAGCGTAAAATCTCGCTGCCACGCTAAGGATATCCTGAATCAATCACATTTTCTGTGTGAAACGAGGGATTTCTTTCAGCAGGCGAGCAAAATGCCATGCTCCTTGAGTTGATAAAAGGCCGCTACGCGGCCTTTTTCTTTTCTTTACAATGTATCAACATCTTAGTAGAGAAGCGAATTACAGGTATTCAACCTTAATAATTTCGTATTCCACTTCGCCGCCAGGGGTGCGGATGGTGACAACATCGTCCTGCTCTTTGCCAATCAGGCCACGAGCAATCGGTGAGTTCACCGAAATCAGGTTCTGTTTGAAGTCGGCTTCATCATCGCCCACGATGCGATAGGTCTGCTCTTCGTCGTTGTCCAGGTTCAGAACGCTGACGGTAGAACCAAAGATCACGCGGCCATTGTTAGGCATTTTGGTGATATCGATAACCTGCGCGTTAGACAGTTTCGCCTCGATATCCTTAATGCGCCCTTCACAGAAACCCTGCTGCTCGCGCGCCGCATGGTATTCAGCATTCTCTTTCAGGTCGCCATGCTCACGGGCTTCCGCGATAGCGGCGATGATTTCGGGGCGACGCACGGATTTCAGGAAATCCAGCTCTTCGCGCAGTTTTTCGGCACCACGTAAGGTCATCGGAATAGCTTGCATTTGTTATACCTCTTAAACATTCCTGTTGGGAGCAGTGTTCCCTGCTCCTGCCCCCCTAAGCGGGCAAGAAGCAAAAAGAAAACCGACCCGGGAGCGACGCCCCAGGTCAGCAGCAATTTTTCAATTTGATACGCATTTTACCGCGAAGTTCACTATGGGTCATCGTTTACTTTGCAGTGCTATGCACCGTAGTATGACGGTTTGTTTTCGGGTTGTTAGCGCGAGATTATGCGATTTTCCAGTTTTATCATCGGATTGACTACCAGTATAACGTTCACCGCCCAGGCCGCGAATGTTGATGAGTACATTAATCAGCTCCCCGCAGGCGCGAACCTTGCCCTGATGGTGCAGAAGGTTGGCGCACAGGCTCCCGAGATTGACTATCACAGTCAACAGATGGCGCTGCCTGCCAGTACCCAGAAGGTGATCACAGCCCTCGCCGCCCTGCTTCAGCTCGGGCCTGACTTCCGTTTTACCACCACGCTTGAAACCAAAGGTAACGTCGAGGGTGGCGAACTGAAAGGCGATCTTATCGCCCGTTTCGGTGGCGATCCCACCTTTAAGCGCCAGGATATCCGCAACATGGTGGCGGTGTTAAAAAAATCCGGTGTGACAAAAATCGATGGCAACGTGCTGATCGATACCTCTATTTTTGCCAGCCACGATAAAGCCCCAGGCTGGCCGTGGAACGACATGACGCAGTGCTTTAGCGCCCCGCCTGCGGCCGCGATTGTTGACCGCAACTGCTTCTCGATTTCCCTTTACAGCGCGCCAAAACCGGACGATTTAGCGTTTATTCGCGTGGCATCTTACTATCCGGTGACCATGTTTAGCCAGGTGCGTACGCTGGCTAAAGGCTCCCCGGATGCCCAGTACTGCGAACTGGACGTGGTGCCTGGCGATCTTAACCGCTACACCCTCACCGGCTGCCTGACGCAGCGCGCCGATCCGCTGCCGCTGGCCTTCGCGATTCAGGATGGCGCAGGCTATGCGGGTGCGATTCTCAAGGATGAACTGAAGCAGGCGGGAATAACCTACTCCGGCACGCTGCTACGCCAGACGCAGGTCAACCAGCCGGGCACGGTCATTGCCAGCAAACAGTCACCGCCGCTGCATGATTTATTGCGGATTATGCTGAAAAAGTCTGACAACATGATTGCCGACACCGTATTCCGCATGATTGGTCACGCGCGCTTCGGCGTGCCGGGAACCTGGCGCGCGGGCTCAGACGCTGTTCGTCAGATCCTGCGCCAGCAGGCGGGGATCGATCTGGGTAACACTATCGCCGTCGATGGTTCCGGATTATCGCGCCATAACTTGATTGCCCCGGCCACCATGATGCAGGTGCTTCAGTACATTGCACAACATGACACAGAGCTAAACTTTATCTCAATGCTGCCGCTGGCCGGACACGACGGTTCGCTACAGTATCGCGCCGGGCTTCACGCTGCGGGTGTGGATGGCAAAGTATCCGCTAAAACAGGTTCACTGCAGGGGGTATATAACCTTGCAGGCTTCATCACGACCGCCAGCGGACAGCGCATGGCATTCGTGCAGTATCTGTCCGGCTATGCCGTCGAACCGACCGACCAGCGCAACCGTCGTATTCCACTGGTTCGCTTCGAGAGCAGGCTTTATAAAGATATTTACCAGAACAATTGATGTTCGCGTTGGCCTGCAGTGGATTGCAGGCCATCCCTCACCGTTACTTCCTGTCGGTGGTCTGAATCACTGGCGTAATCTTCACTTCAATCAGTCCGATACCTATCTTTCGCACCGGGGAAGTAAAGCTTTGCCCTAATATGCTTCCCTCTCGGCTAAGCGTGGGCTCAGGTGGGGTAATTACCAGCAAACGGGAATAGAGATCCCCTGTGTAATGAAGGGTAACCCTGGTCGCCTTCTCACCAAAACGCACATACTGCGTCTGTTCGCCAATTGTTATGGCAACGGGGGCATTGATATTTTTGCCATAGGCTTTCGCTTCAATCTCAACATTAAATTCGCGTGGAAACGGTGACTTATAGAGCAACATGACTGAAGGAGAGGTCAACGCGTCTGACCAACGCCCCCAGGACTCCTGGCGACCGATACCCATCATATTTTCGATAAACACAGGTCTACCGTCTAAGGCAAATTTGAATGTATTCGAGACATAACGAATGTCATCAGGACTCATTTTCATTAGCCCCTGCTCACGTTGATAACGCGCAGTATCTGTTGGGCTATCATCAATGCTTACCTTGCCTTCATATACATCACCGCCTATTTTATCGACCGTAATCTTTCCTCCGGCCTTACCCTGTGTGACGCACCAGTCTTCAGAAAGCACGAACTCGTTCCGCCAGATAGTTGCAGGACGAAAACATTTATCGACCCAGACAAACCCCTCGCCTTCAGGTAAAAATGCCAGTGATTGCCTCAACGAGATATTTCTACTGCCATCGTCAATAACGGGCAGCACTTGATCAGATTTAATGTCAATCAGGATTGGCAAGCTAAAGGTATGACCGCTAAACGTAATTTCTTTTTTCTGTGTATTGATCGTAAAATCGTCGATGTGGTCTGGCATTCCCCAAAGTCCACGTATGCTGTCAGCCCATGCATACAGTTTATTTTTGAAATCAGGCACACTTTCCGAGAGCGATTTTTCGCTGACCGAACTCCGCCCCAGGCCTATTTTCTTTTCGCCACCCAGCAGATCCAGCACAGTTGCCCCATTATCAAGAGTACTTCTTGGCTGCGATTTCAGGCCAGGCTTCACCTGCGGCCCGAGGATGAAAAACAGATCCCGACGCTCCAGTTTGTTGAGGTAATCAACAGAAACCGCTGTACTGGGCATGGCCAAATGATCCGATGAGAGAACAATCAGCGTATTTTTGGCCCAGGGGGATGACTGAATCTTTTGTACAAATCGCGAGATGTCTTCCTGGCTGCATAGCACGGCGCTTAATGCTTCAACAGAACGGCCATCAATGGTGTAATTTTTCTGACGGCATCCGGGGGAGATATACCCCCTCGGTGGATGTGTATCGACCGTCAGTGTAAACAGGGCGAAACGCTGTCCGGAAGCGGAAAGCTCGTTAAATTTTTCCCAGGCTTTGTCCAGCACCACGTTATCATAGAGACCCCAGTTATTTTGCAGTTCAAAATTATCCTGCAAGCCAGATTCCGTTAACCCCCATGTATGCTTTATGCCATGCATTTTAAAAAAAGCATCTTTGTCAGCAAAATGAAGATTTGCACCTTGATAAAAATAGGTGTCGTAACCTGACGCACTCAGTATATCTCCCAGGCAATGGCTCTCCGGGTAGAATGTTCCAACCGTATTTTCACCATTAAACGCTGTGGGTTTGAATAATGGTAACCCGCATTGCGAAGCAACTATACCCGCGATGGTAAAATCAGTGGCTGGCATCTGGAAAGTATTAGAAAAATCGACGCTTTTCTCTTTTAATTCCTTTAAATCTGGTAACAAACCCGGAAAGACTTTTTCATCGAAATAAGTACGTTCCAGACTTTCAGCATAGATGTAAACTAAATTGAACTTAGGCTGTTCAATTTTACTGGGTTCATTAATATAATATTCATTAAAATCTGAACCATCCACTGCTTCTGATAACATCATCGTGCCACTAAGTTGCGAAAAAGCAGGTGAAACAAGCAATGCCAGAACACTACAAAAGGTGGACAACACCGCATAAATCCAGTTTTCTTTATTACCTGCACTGCCACTGAATAATACCTTATGAATAACAACAACAACCGCAACACAGAGGAATACTGCTAATATGGATGGCCAAATGTAATCATTTATTTCTCCGCCCTCCATCGTTGTCGTTAACGTGTAAAGAACAGACTCATTGACCCCATCACCGGTAAAATACTGGCAAACAGTCCAAAAACCATCGAGAAAAACGGCGCCAACAGTCGATACAAAAATGAGTACTGAAATGTAAGCATTTTGTTGAGCTTTATACCGATAAATATAAGTTGCAACAATAATACAAACTATCGAAAGCATTAATAAATAAAGAGATTCCATTCTTTTACTCGTTTATCGCAGTACGTCAATGACAACAACTGTGTCAGAAAAAGACTAACATTATATCTGGCGGCCTATGCCCCCACTATTCAATTAAATTTAATTAGGATTTAATTAAGATTAATGATGCAAAATCGTGCGTGCGCCTGTGCACCGCTTTCTGCCATAATCATGACATCGCAAGGATACTGGACCGAACAAACAGAGATGAAACTCCTTATAGTTGAAGACGATCTGTTATTACAGGAAGGACTGGCGCTGGGGCTGGCCAATGAGGGCTATGCCCTGGACTGTGCTGGCACCGCAGCAGAGGCGGATGCCTTGATCCAGAGCGGCGAATACAGCCTGGTGATCCTTGATTTAGGTTTGCCGGACAAAGACGGCGCGACGCTGCTTACCCAGTGGCGTCGCCGCGGCATCGCCAATCCGGTGTTGATCCTGACCGCACGCGACGCCATTGAAGATCGTATTACCGGCCTTGATGCTGGTGCCGATGATTACCTGGTGAAGCCCTTTGCGCTCGCAGAACTTCAGGCTCGGGTGAGAGCGTTAATACGCCGTTATCAGGGCCATAGTGATAACTTACTAACCGACGGGGACATTACCCTGAATCTGCAAACCCAGCAGGTCCTTCGCCAGTCCCAGCCCGTTGAAGTCACACCAAAAGAGTTCGCCTTGCTCACGCGTTTGATCATGCGAAGCGGACAAACGGTACACAGAGAAACCCTTCAGCAGGATATCTACTCCTGGCAGGACGATCCGGGGTCAAATACCCTCGAAGTCCACATCCATAACCTGCGTCGTAAGCTCGGCAAAGACCGGATTAAAACCGTCCGCGGCGTTGGCTACCGTCTGGAGAGCCAGAAATGAACAGCATGCGTCGGCGATTAATGGTGTTGCTGGCGGTCATTCTGTTATTTTTCCAGCTGATAAGCGTCATTTGGTTGTGGCATGAAAGCCGGGAGCAGATTGGCTTTCTGGTGAACGAAACGCTGTCGGCAAAATCACGCAACAACCACGTCGAGAAAGAGATCCGCGAAGCGATTGCCTCGCTGCTGGTTCCTTCTCTGGTGATGGTTGGCTTTACGCTGTTTTTCTCGTTCTGGGCGGTCACCTGGATAACCCGGCCGCTGAACAAACTGCGCGTGAGCCTGGCTAATCGTTCGGCGGATAATTTAACCCCGCTTCCTATGTATTCCGACATGGAAGAAATCGGCGCCGTGACCACCTCGCTCAATCAGCTGCTCGCCAGGCTGGACAGTACCATCCAGCAGGAGCGTCTCTTCACGGCGGACGCCGCCCACGAACTGCGAACGCCCCTTGCCGGAATCAGACTTCATCTGGAGTTGATGGCGCAGTCAGGCTCCCCGCAGGCCACGGCGTTAATCAGCCGTATCGACCAGCTGATGCACACCGTTGAGCAACTGCTGATGCTGGCCCGTGCCGGCCAGGCGATGGCGAGCGGCCACTATGAAACCATCAACTGGACGGACACGATCATCACGCCTCTTGGTCTTGAGCATGAAGCCAAAGCGCATACGGTGATATGGCCGGACAAAAGTGCGCTCACGGTACAGGGAGACGCGGTACTGCTGCGGCTGATGCTGCGCAACCTGCTGGAGAATGCCGGGCGTTACAGCCCGACAGGCACCACGATTACCGTAACGCTTACCGAGGCCGAAGGCGGTACGCAGCTCAGCGTTATCGATCAAGGGCCAGGTATCGACGAAGCGCACCGACAGTCGATCACGGAGCCGTTCCGTCGCCTCGATCAGCGTTACGGCGGCAGCGGCCTGGGCCTGAGTATCGTACAGCGCATCCTGCAGCTTCATCACGGTAAGCTGATGCTGGAGAATGGCGCTGAAGGCGGCCTGATAGCAAGCTGCTGGCTGCCCTCAACGCTGGAATGAAAAAAGCCCCCTGGATGGGGGCTTCGGACAGATATTAGTGCTTGTAGATGAACTCGACGCCTTCTTCGTCATCTTCATCCCAGTCATCGTCCCAGTCGTCTTCCTCTTCCGCTTCCAGCTCTTCGAGCTGCTGGCGGTGGTAGTCATCCCACATGAATTCGACTTTTTCTGGCTGTTTCGCTTCTTCAGCCTGAACGACCGGGTTCTCGATGATGAAGGTCATCACATCCCAGCAGAGATCTTTCACGCCAACCTGGCTTGCCGCGGAGATAAGGTAGTATTTATCTTCCCAGCCCATCGCTTCAGCAATCGCTTTGGCTTTCGCTTCGGCTTCCGCTTTGTCCATCAGGTCGATCTTGTTGAAGACCAGCCAGCGTGGTTTACTCGCCAGTTTTTCGCTGTATTTTTCCAGCTCGCCGATGATAATGCGGGCGTTCTCTACCGGATCGGAACCATCGATTGGATCGATATCAATGAGGTGCAGCAGGACGCGGCAGCGCTCAAGGTGCTTCAGGAAGCGAATACCCAGACCAGCCCCTTCTGCAGCGCCTTCGATCAGGCCAGGGATATCAGCCACGACGAAGCTCTTTTCGTTATCCATACGGACAACGCCGAGGCTTGGCACCAGCGTGGTAAACGGATAGTCCGCCACTTTTGGTTTCGCCGCAGAGACAGCACGAATAAACGTCGATTTACCGGCGTTTGGCATACCCAGCATGCCCACGTCTGCCAGAAGCATCAGCTCCAGCTGCAGATCGCGCTTATCGCCCGGTGTACCCATCGTTTTCTGGCGCGGGGTACGGTTAACGGAAGATTTGAAACGGCTGTTGCCCAGACCGTGCCAGCCGCCTTTTGCGACCATCAGGCGCTGACCGTGCTTGGTCATATCACCCATGGTTTCACCGGTGCCCTGATCGATAACGCGCGTACCGACCGGAACCTTAATGGTCACGTCTTTACCGCGTTTACCGGTACAGTCACGGCTCTGGCCGTTCTGGCCGCGTTCAGCGCGGAAGGATTTTTCGAAGCGGTAGTCGATCAGCGTGTTGAGGTTTTCATCCGCCTCCAGCCACACGTCACCACCATCGCCACCGTCACCGCCGTCAGGGCCGCCACGAGGAATATATTTTTCACGGCGGAAGCTTACACAACCGTTACCGCCATCACCTGCCACGACCAGAATCGTCGCTTCATCAACAAACTTCATTTTACTCTCCGTAACTCATTCGCCTGAGCGGGGGACTACTACGACCGCTTCATTTTTGCGCCAACGTCCCCAAAGACGATGACCAATGGCGGAATACATCGCGCCCGCAACCACGACAAACGCACCGAGATAGCCCAACAGGTTGAGCATCGGTCTGACGAAGACATCGGGCCAGGCCATTGATAACAAATCTGAAAATAACAGCGTAAACAGCGGGGTAAGCGTGATCAACGCGCTCACCTGTGCTGCCTGCCAGCGCGCCATCGCTTCCGCCAGCGCGCCATAACCGACCAGCGTGTTAAGCCCACAAAAAATGAGGCACGCCAGTTGCCAGTCGCTCAGCTGGGCAATGACGCCCGGCTTCGCTAACGGCAATAATGCCACTGTACACAAAGTGTACAGCAAAAAAAGGATCTGCTGTGAGGCCAGGCGACGCAATAACACCTTTTGCGCGACGCCATAGCTCACCCAGACCGTTGCTGCTCCCACGCCGAAGATCACGCCCCAGGTGTAGTCCGTAAGCCGGGTAAAAATCTCGATCAGGCTGGTGTTGAAAAACATCACCAGACCACAAAGCAGCATGGTTGCCCCGATAATCTGCGTCCCGCGCATCTTCTCTTTGAGGATGAACACGCTGGCAACCATCATACCCACGGGTGAAAGCTGGCCAATCACCTGAGACGCTGTAGGGCTTAAATACTGCAGGGAAGAGCTGAACAGGATGAAGTTACCGAACAGACCGCCCGTCGCAATGGCCAGTAACACCAGCCAGCGAGGTTTACGGAAGAGTCGCAACGGTGGAAGCTTACCTTTAATTGCAAGGATGGTCCCGAGACCGATGCTTGCCATCAGAAAGCGATAAAAGACCACCGTAGGCGGCTCCATCACTTCCAGTACCTGCTTCATTGCAATTGGCAGCGCACCCCAGCACATTGCGGTCGTGAGCGCCAAAAGAATACCAATGCCGGCCTGCTGCTTCATGCCCGTTTTCCCTACAGAAAATTTTCCGGGTTTCCAATGTAAAAAGCCCCGCAACACGTTGCGGGGCTTTAATCCGTTACCGGACCGAGAAAACCTTACTCAGCAACGATGCTGATGTATTTACGGTTGTTCGGGCCTTTAACTTCAAATTTCACTTTACCGTCTGCTTTAGCAAACAGAGTGTGGTCACGACCGCAACCTACGTTGTTGCCAGCGTGGAATTTGGTACCACGTTGACGAACGATGATGCTACCCGCCAGAACGGATTCGCCACCGAAACGCTTAACGCCAAGACGTTTAGCTTCTGAATCGCGACCGTTACGTGTGGAGCCGCCAGCCTTTTTATGTGCCATTTAAATCTCTCCTCAGGTCTTAGGCGCTGATGCCAGTAATTTTCACATCAGTGAACCACTGACGGTGGCCCTGCTGCTTACGGTAGTGTTTACGACGACGAAACTTAACGATTTTAACTTTCTCGCCACGACCGTGTGCAACAACTTCAGCTTTGATAACGCCGCCATCAACGAAAGGAACGCCGATTTTGACTTCTTCACCGTTTGCGATCATCAGAACTTCTGCGAACTCAACAGATTCGCCAGTTGCGATGTCCAGCTTTTCCAGGCGAACGGTCTGACCTTCGCTTACTCGGTGTTGTTTACCACCACTTTGGAAAACCGCGTACATATAAACTCCGCTTCCGCGCACGTCCTCGTATGAATCAGAGTGCGCTATAAATATTCACAATAGGGCGCGAATATTACGCAAAACGCGAGCCTTTGACAAGTGCTACCGTCAATACATGAAGAAAAAAAACACAACACGTACGGTAACGTTTATCTGAGCCGTTTTTTCAGTACAATCAGCACTACTATTGATAAACCGAAACCCTTCGTTACCCCATTGAAGATGGGATCAACAGGATAAAAAGCCCGGCTTTTGCGATGAATTTAGAAAAAATCAACGAGTTAACCGCGCAAGATATGGCGGGTGTAAATGCAGCAATCCTGGAGCAACTCAACTCTGACGTTCAGCTGATCAATCAGTTGGGCTATTACATTGTCAGCGGCGGCGGTAAACGCATTCGCCCGATGATTGCCATTCTGGCTGCCAGAGCCGTTGGCTATCAGGGAAATGCCCACGTGACGATCGCCGCGCTGATTGAATTTATTCACACCGCGACGCTTCTGCATGACGATGTTGTGGATGAATCCGATATGCGTCGTGGCAAAGCCACGGCAAACGCAGCCTTCGGGAACGCCGCCAGCGTTCTGGTCGGGGACTTTATTTATACCCGCGCCTTCCAGATGATGACCAGCCTCGGCTCTCTGAAAGTGCTGGAGGTGATGTCAGAAGCCGTCAACGTCATCGCTGAAGGCGAAGTGCTGCAGCTGATGAACGTCAATGATCCGGATATCACCGAAGAAAACTACATGCGCGTTATCTACAGCAAAACAGCGCGCCTGTTTGAAGCGGCCGCCCAGTGCTCCGGCATTCTGGCTGGCTGTTCCGAGGCGCAGGAAAAAGGATTGCAGGACTATGGACGCTATCTGGGCACTGCGTTCCAGCTAATTGATGATTTGCTGGACTACAGCGCGGACGGCGAAACGCTCGGCAAAAACGTTGGCGATGACCTGAACGAAGGAAAACCGACCCTGCCGCTCCTTCACGCGATGCGCAACGGAACGGCCGACCAGGCGAAAATGATCCGTGAGGCGATCGAACAGGGAAATGGTCGCCATCTTCTGGAACCTGTACTGGAAACGATGGCAATCTGCGGCTCACTGGAATGGACCCGTCAGCGTGCTGAAGAAGAGGCTGACAAAGCCATCGAAGCTCTCCAGGTTATTCCAGACAGCCCATGGCGCGATGCGCTGATCGGTCTTGCCCACATCGCTGTTCAGCGCGACCGTTAATCTTGCCCCACCTCCCCGCTCCCATTGCGGGGAGGTTCAAAAACGCACCAGTAAATTCCGTATTCACGTAAATTCATCGGGTTAGAGTCCGCATGAATAAAGTCATGCCTTATTCTGAATATCCCTGCAAGTAACGCGAACTTTTTAGAACACGAATGTGAAATGGGTATAGTAAGCCAGTCGTTTCAGAAGAAACGGCGTAGGTGAATCCGAACTTAAGGACAGCGTTATGGATACGAAATTTATCGACTGGCATACGGCAGATATCATTGCGGCACTGCGCAAAAGAGGTACGTCACTTGCAGCAGAGTCCCGCCGCCATGGTCTGAGTTCTTCCACCCTGGCCAACGCCCTGACCCGCCCCTGGCCAAAGGGAGAATTAATTATCGCGACGGCGCTGGAAACGCACCCGTGGGTGATCTGGCCTTCACGCTATCACGATCCAGTTACTCATGAATTTATCGACAGAACGCGCATGATGCGCCAGAGAAAAGTAAAAACAGAACCGCAGGAATAACGGTTTTTGTGACAGGAATAGCAACCCCCCGGTCATTTCTGGCAGGGGGCTGCCGGAACGATTACTCGCCCTTCACACGCTCGATATTGGCACCCAGCGCGCGCAGTTTGTCTTCGATACGTTCATAGCCACGATCGATGTGATAAATACGATCCACCACCGTAGTGCCTTCCGCGATACAGCCCGCCAGCACCAGGCTTGCAGACGCACGCAGATCTGTTGCCATTACCTGAGCACCGGACAGTTTCTCAACACCGTGGCAAATCACGGTGTTACTTTCGATCTCAGCATGTGCACCCATACGGATCAGTTCCGGGACGTGCATAAAGCGGTTCTCGAAAATAGTCTCGGTGATCACACCGGTACCTTCCGCCACCAGGTTCAGCAGGGTGAACTGTGCCTGCATATCGGTCGGGAATGCCGGATGCGGCGCCGTACGCACGGTTACCGCTTTCGGACGCTTGCCGTGCATATCGAGGCTGATCCAGTCTTCACCGGTTTCAACATCGGCACCCGCTTCACGCAGTTTCGCCAGCACCGCATCCAGGGTATCTGGCTGCGCGTTGCGACATACAATTTTACCGCCAGAGATCGCCGCAGCCACCAGGAAGGTGCCGGTTTCGATACGGTCCGGCAGAACGCGATACACACCACCGCCCAGACGCTCAACGCCTTCGATGGTGATGCGGTCAGTACCCTGGCCGGAGATCTTCGCGCCCAGCGCCACGAGGAAGTTGGCGGTATCCACGATCTCCGGTTCACGCGCGGCGTTTTCGATGATGGTGGTACCTTCCGCCAGCGTCGCTGCAGACATAATGGTGACAGTAGCGCCAACGCTCACTTTGTCCATGACAATGTGCGCGCCTTTCAGACGGCCATTGACGGAGGCCTTAACGTAACCTTCTTCCAGCTTGATCTCTGCACCCAGTTTCTCCAGGCCAAAGATATGCAGGTCAACCGGACGCGCGCCGATAGCGCAGCCGCCCGGCAGAGAAACCTGACCCTGACCGAAACGCGCCACCAGCGGGCCAAGCGCCCAGATAGAAGCACGCATGGTTTTCACCAGATCGTAAGGCGCAGAGAAGTTGTTCACGTTGCTGGCGTCAATCCAGACGGAACCGTTGCGCTCAACTTTAGTGCCCAGCTGGGTGAGCAACTTCATGGTGGTGTCGATATCTTTCAGCTTCGGTACGTTCTGAATTTCTACCGGCTCTTCCGCGAGCAGCGCAGCAAAGAGGATTGGCAGCGCGGCGTTTTTCGCGCCAGAAATTGTGACTTCGCCCTGGAGACGCGTTGGCCCCTGTACACGAAATTTATCCATTGATGTGCTCTCTTATAAATTCAACCGTGCTGCGGGCCTGTAGCCCTCAGCTCAAAAACCGTTTAGTTTGCGATCGCGTGCCCACTCTTGCGGGGTGAACGCTTTAATCGACAGGGCGTGGATGCGGTTATCCGCAATATATTCCATCAGCGGCGCGTACACAGCCTGCTGCTTCTTCACACGGCTCATACCGTCGAACATCTCACCCACAGCAATAACCTGGAAGTGACTGCCATCGCCAGTGACGTGGGCTTCCTGAAGGGAGAGTGCATTCATCAGCACTGTCTGGATTTCATGATTTTCCATGGGCTCTTAATCATCTGATAGTGAAAACAAGCCCAACATCTTAGAGCAAAGTGGCGTCGTCTTAAACAAGCAAAAAGCCCCGACGATGAAACTGTCAGGGCTTTCGGAAGTAACGCACTGAAAATATTAACGAGGCAGTACGTCCTGAGGCAGATTGTAGAGTTGCGCAAGGGTAACGACATTCTCGCTCGCGCCATGAAGCATGACGCTTGTTCCCTGCTTTTTCCCCACGGCAACCAGATGGGCAAGCAGCGCAACGCCTGCCGTATCCACCCGCGTGACGTCGGTTAAGTCGATAAGCGTCACGCCCTGCATCGCTTCATGACGTTTGTCCCACAGCGGGTTCAGCAGATCCTGGTCCAGTTCACCGGACAGCTTTAACGTCTCACCTTCACGCGACCAGCGGAGTTGCTGCGACATTACTTCTTCTCGTCCAGAGTAATTTTCTGACGAGAAATAGACTGCAGCTGTGCGGTCAGGCCATCAATGCCCTTGGTGCGCAGCAGGTCGCTCCACTCGTTCTGTTTAGTGGTGATCATGCTCACCCCTTCGGCGATCATGTCATACGCCTGCCAGTGGCCGGTCTGGCTATTTTTACGCCACTGGAAATCCAGACGCACCGGCGGACGGCCGTTAGGATCGTTGATCGTCACGCGGATAGGGATGATGGTGGCATCGCCCAGCGGCTGCTCTGGCGCAATCTGATAGGTCTGACCGTGGTACATCGCCAGCGCCTGGCCGTAGGCCTGTTTCAGGTATTCACGGAATGCGGCAAAGTAGGCTTCACGCTGCGCAGGCGTCGCATCTTTGTAATAACGCCCCAGCACCAGCGCTCCCGCATATTTGATCTGCACATACGGCAGCAGTTCCTGGTCAACCACGTCACGCAGATAATCAGGATTCGCGCGAATTTTTGGCTGTTCGTTTTTGAGACGGTCGAAGGTTTTCTTCGCAGCTTCGTCCATCAGTTTATACGGGTTGCTCTGATCCGCAGCATGTGCCGCAGTGAGAGGGGCAATGACCAGCATGGCAACCATTAACAGTCGTTTAAACATGAATGACTTCTCCTGAATTAATTCGCAGCACCAGGGGTCGGCGCAACGTTGGTATGGTCTTCACTCTGCGCAGGGGCATCGTCAGACTTTTTATCATCCCCTTTACTGTTGTAAAGGAACTGACCAATCATATCCTCCAGTACCATCGCGGACTTCGTATCCTGGATAACGCTACCGTCTTTAAGGATAGTCGTTCCCAGCTCGGGGTCTTCAAAGCCCACGTTAAGTGCCAGATATTGTTCGCCCAGCAGGCCGGAAGTACGGATAGAAAGGGAGCTGGTGTCCGGAATGTGGTTGTAACGTTCTTCGATATCCATCGCGACGCGCGGCAGATACGTTTTTTCATCAAGCGTAATGTCAGATACGCGGCCTATCACCACACCGCCAATGCGGACCGGCGAACGTGCCTTCAGCCCACCGATGTTGTCGAAGGTGGCATAGATACGATACGTCGGCTCAGTGCGTACTGAGGTGATATCTGCCGCTCGCAGGCAGATAAAGAGTGCCGCCAGCAGCGCCAGCAGCAGGAACACGCCGACCCAAATTTCATTTTTTCTCGTTTGCATGAACTCAATTCCCAAACATCAGTGCGGTGAGCACAAAATCCAGACCCAGTACGGCCAGCGACGAATGTACGACTGTACGTGTAGTTGCACGGCTAATGCCCGCCGACGTCGGGATGGCATCGTAACCATTGAACAATGCAATCCAGGTGACCGTAATGGCAAATACCACGCTTTTAATCAGGCAGTTAACCAGATCCATGCGCAGGTCGATGGCGTCCTGCATCGCGGACCAGAAGAAACCGGCATCAATGCCTTTCCAGTGGACCCCAACCAGCGAGCCGCCCCAGATACCCACGGCGACAAACAGAATAGTCAGTAGCGGCAGCGAGATCACCCCCGCCCAGAAACGCGGCGAGATCACGCGACGCAGCGGATCGACCGCCATCATCTCCATGCTGGAGAGCTGCTCGGTGGCACGCATCAGGCCAATCTCAGCCGTTAATGCTGACCCTGCGCGCCCGGCGAACAGCAGCGCAGCCACAACCGGCCCCAGCTCGCGTAAAAGCGAGAGCGCCACCAGCATCCCGAGGCTGGTTTCCGCACTGTAGGTTGTCAGGACGAGGTAGCCCTGCAGCCCCAGCACCATGCCAATAAACAGACCGGAAACAATAATGATGAGCATCGACAGCACGCCGACATTATAAAGCTGACGCACCAGCAGAGGGGCGTGCTTGCTAAACTCCGGCTTGCCGACCAGCGCGTTGAATAACATCAATCCGGCACGCCCGAACGTCCTGATGGTTTTTATGCCACGGTGTCCGAGAGCGGCCAACGCATTTAACAGCATGAGTGGCTTAACTCCCTATTCCCAGTAAATCGTCACGATAGTCGCCCGCCGGGTAGCGGAACGGTACGGGTCCGTCAGCAATACCGTCAAGGAACTGCCGCACGCGCGGATCGCAATTTTCCTGCAGCGCCTGAGCGCTACCGTGTGCGACGATCTTTTTGTCCGCCACGATATAGGCGTAATCGGCAATGCTCAATACTTCCGGTACATCGTGAGACACCACGATACAGGTGACGCCGAGCGCGCTGTTCAGTTCAGAGATGAGCTTTACCAGCACGCCCATCGTGATGGGATCCTGTCCGACAAACGGTTCGTCGAACATGATTAAATCGGGCTCTAATGCAATGGCTCGCGCCAGCGCGGCGCGGCGCGCCATCCCGCCGGACAGTTCCGAAGGCATCAGCTTCGCGGCCCCGCGCAACCCAACAGCTTCAAGCTTCATCATCACCGTGCTTTTCAGCAGTTCAGGCGGCAGGCTGGTATGCTCGCGCAGCGGATAGGCCACGTTATCAAAGACGTTCATGTCGGTGAACAACGCCCCCGATTGAAAGAGCATACTCATACGTTTGCGGACAGTATACAGGCGCGAGCGCGACATCTCCGGGACGTTTTCGCCATCGAAGAGGATTTCACCGCTATCCGGTGGGATCTGACCACCTATAAGGCGCAGGAGGGTCGTTTTACCGATCCCGGACGGCCCCATGATGGCGGTGATTTTGCCACGCGGTACGGTCAACGAAATATCATCGAATATCAGACGATTGCCACGTGAAAAACTCACACCGCGGACATCGACTAAATTCGCCATCGTTTGGCTCATTTATAGTTCCTTTCTTACCCTGCTCACGTTAAGGCGTACAGCCTGAATCAGCCCTTAACCCAGCATTTTTACAGAATATTAGCCGTTGAGGTTAGCGAAAGCTGGCATTTGTTTTACTTTTCCGGCGCATAAAGTCAAAATTAGGAATTCGTTACGCCTCAGACCGTATGCAGTCCAGCCATTCCCGCGCGATGGACCGACAAGTATACCTGAAGAAAGGACTTTTGATGCTTTTAGCAACAGCACTGTTAATTATTGGTTTACTGTTAGTGGTCTACAGTGCTGACCGTTTAGTCTTTGCTGCATCTATCCTGTGTCGCCTGACGGGCGTACCGCCTGTTGTCATCGGGATGACCGTGGTCAGCGTTGGCACATCACTTCCTGAAATCATCGTCTCCGTCTCGGCGTCGCTGCATGGTCAGTTAGACCTGGCAATTGGCACCGCGATTGGCTCTAACATCGTCAATATATTACTGATTTTAGGCCTTGCGGCACTTCTCCATCCATTTCGCGTGCATTCTGATGTTCTGCGCCGTGAATTGCCGCTAATGTTAGTCGTAAGCCTGCTGGCAGGGTGCGTATTTTATGACGGCGTACTGAGCTACAGCGACGGCATTTTCCTGCTGGCGCTGGCCGTCATCTGGCTGCTGTATAGTGTTAAAATTGCCCGCCAGGCGGAAAAGCAGGGTCAGGACAGCCTGACGCGTGAGCAGGTTGCCGAACTTCCGCGCGAAGGCACGCTACCGGTCGCCCTGCTCTGGCTTGGCGTCGCGCTGATCATCATGCCAATGGCAACGCGCATGGTCGTGGATAACGCGACGGTGCTGGCAAACTATTTTGCCATGAGCGAGCTGACGATCGGCCTGACGGTTAT
The DNA here is from genome assembly GCF_058354905.1 of Enterobacter sp. ECC_219_Taxon_10. Classification (NCBI taxonomy): domain Bacteria; kingdom Pseudomonadati; phylum Pseudomonadota; class Gammaproteobacteria; order Enterobacterales; family Enterobacteriaceae; genus Enterobacter; species Enterobacter sp. ECC_219_Taxon_10. The sequence goes on from NZ_CM178005.1 coordinate 4,321,103, forward strand.
TGCTATCGGCACCAGCTTGCCTGAGCTGGCCACCGCCATTGCGGGGGCGCGTAAAGGGGAAGATGACATCGCCATTGGTAATATTATCGGTTCCAACATTTTCAATATCGCCATTGTGATGGGCCTGCCGGCCCTGATTACGCCAGGGCCCTTTAATCCCCTGGCGTTCTCGCGCGACTACGGCGTGATGTTATTGGTCAGCGTGATATTTGCCCTGCTTTGCTGGCGGCGGCAACGACAGATCGGCAAAGGCGCAGGCGCACTGCTGACGGGTGGATTTATCGTATGGATGGCGATGCTGTACTGGCTCTCGCCTCTTCTCTCTGGGTAAACGGAAACGCATTATGTCGCAAATAGAATTGCAGCCGGGTTTTGACTTTCAGAAAGCAGGCAAAGAGGTTCTGGAGATTGAACGTGAAGGTCTGGCGCAGTTAGATCAGTACATTAATCAGGATTTTAGTCTGGCATGTGAGAAGATGTTCTACTGTGCCGGCAAAGTCGTGGTGATGGGAATGGGTAAGTCCGGCCACATTGGACGCAAAATGGCAGCAACATTTGCCAGCACCGGAACCTCGTCTTTCTTTGTACACCCTGGGGAAGCCGCGCACGGCGATCTGGGGATGGTCACGCCGCAGGATGTCGTTATTGCGCTGTCCAACTCCGGGGAGTCCAATGAAATTCTGGCGCTGATCCCCGTACTGAAGCGACTGCAGGTCCCCCTGATTTGCATGACCAGCCGTCCGGAAAGTAGCATGGCGCGTGCGGCCGATATTCACCTGTGCGTTAAAGTACCGAAAGAGGCCTGTCCGCTGGGCCTGGCGCCGACGTCCAGCACAACTGCTGCGCTGGTCATGGGCGATGCCCTTGCCGTGGCGCTGCTCGAAGCCCGCGGTTTTACGCCGGAAGATTTCGCGCTTTCCCACCCGGGCGGCGCGCTGGGGCGCAAGCTGCTGCTGCGGGTAAACGATATTATGCACACCGGGGATGAGATCCCTCACGTCAGTAAAGAAGCCTCCCTGCGTGATGCGCTGTTGGAAATCACCCGCAAGAATCTGGGTATGACGGTCGTGTGCGACGATCTGATGAAAATTCAGGGGATCTTCACCGATGGCGACCTGCGTCGCGTGTTCGACATGGGTGTAGATGTCCGCACGCTTGGCATTGCCGACGTGATGACGCCCGGCGGCATCCGCGTGCGTCCGGGAACGTTAGCCGTGGATGTGCTGAACCTGATGCAGTCCCGCCATATCACCTCCGTTATGGTTGCCGATGGCGACCAGTTGCTGGGTGTGGTACATATGCATGATCTGCTGCGCGCTGGCGTAGTGTAATAAAGGATAAGACAATGAATAATGCGGGTGCATCCCTTGCAACCTGTTATGGTCCGGTCAGTACCCAGATGATGGCAAAGGCGGAAAACATTCGTCTGCTCATTCTGGATGTGGATGGCGTACTTTCCGATGGCCTGATTTACATGGGCAATAATGGTGAAGAGCTGAAAGCGTTTAACGTTCGCGACGGCTACGGTATCCGCTGTGCGCTCACTTCGGGTATCGAGGTTGCTATCATCACCGGACGAAAAGCTAAACTGGTAGAAGACCGCTGTGAAACCTTAGGGATTACCCATCTTTACCAGGGTCAATCCGATAAGATGGCAGCGTTCAACGATTTACTGGGTAAACTGGCTATCGCACCGGAGAACGTGGCTTACGTCGGGGACGATCTGATTGACTGGCCGGTGATGGCTAAAGTCGGTCTCAGCATCGCGGTTGCTGATGCTCACCCGTTACTGATCCCGCGCGCTGACTACGTTACCTGCATCAACGGTGGCCGGGGTGCCGTCCGTGAAGTCTGCGATCTGCTTCTGCTGGCGCAGGGCAAGCTTGATGAAGCCAAAGGGCAATCGATATGAGTAAAACCAGACGTTGGGTTATCATTCTGCTTTCGCTTGTCGCACTGGTATTGATTGGCGTGAACCTTGCCGATCGCGACGACACGCAAACGGAAGTGGTCAACAATAACGATCCAACCTATAAAAGCGATCACAGCGACACCGTGGTCTATAGCCCGGAAGGTGCGCTGAACTATCGCCTGATTGCCCAGCATGTTGAATACTTTTCCGATGACGGCGTTTCGTGGTTTACCCAACCTGTCATGACCACATTCGATAAAGACAAAGTGCCGACGTGGTCAATTAAGTCAGATCGGGCCAAACTGACAAATGATCGTATGCTTTATCTGTATGGCCACGTTGAAGTCAACGCCCTGACCGCTGACTCGCAACTGCGAAAAATTACGACGGATAATGCCCAGATCAACCTGGTAACCCAGGACGTGACGTCGCAGGATCTGGTCACACTGTATGGCACAACATTTAATTCCAGCGGTTTAAGAATGCGCGGGAACTTACGCAGCAAGAACGCCGAGCTGATTGAAAAGGTTAGAACCTCCTATGAAATTCAAAACAAACAAACTCAGCCTTAAAGTAATTATCGCCAGCGCGATGCTGGCGGCCAGTCTCCCCGCGCTTGCTGTAACGGGCGATACCGACCAGCCGATCCATATCGAGTCCGACACCCAGTCTCTCGATATGCAGGGTAACGTCGTTACCTTCACGGGTAACGTCGTCATGACGCAGGGCACCATCAAAATTAATGCCGATAAGGTGGTCGTTACCCGTCCGGGCGGCGAGCAGGGCAAAGAGATCATTGATGGCTACGGCAACCCGGCCACCTTCTACCAGATGCAGGACAACGGCAAGCCGGTGAAGGGCCACGCCTCGCATATGCACTATGAGCTGGCGAAGGATCTGGTCATCCTGACCGGAAACGCCTATCTGGAACAGCTGGACAGCAATATTACCGGTGACCAGATTACCTATCTGGTTAAAGAGCAAAAAATGCAGGCCTCCAGCGAGAAAGGCAAACGCGTAACCACCGTGCTGGTTCCGTCGCAGCTGCAGGACAAAGGCAAGGGCCAGGCCCCGGCACAGAAGAAGAGTAACTAATTCGCTATGGCAACATTAACTGCAAAAAATCTCGCGAAGGCTTACAAAGGCCGCCGTGTCGTAGAAGATGTCAGTCTGACCGTCAACTCCGGCGAAATTGTGGGCCTGCTTGGCCCGAACGGTGCGGGTAAAACCACCACCTTCTACATGGTGGTTGGTATTGTGCCGCGCGATGCCGGCAACATTATTATTGACGATGAAGACATCAGCCTGCTGCCGCTGCACGCGCGCGCGCGCCGTGGCATCGGCTATCTGCCGCAGGAAGCCTCTATTTTCCGTCGTCTGAGCGTCTTTGATAACCTGATGGCGGTCTTGCAAATTCGCGACGACCTGACCAACGAACAGCGTCAGGATCGCGCCAACGAGCTGATGGAAGAGTTTCACATCGAGCACCTGCGCGACAGCCTGGGCCAGGCATTGTCCGGGGGGGAACGCCGTCGTGTTGAGATTGCGCGCGCGCTGGCCGCCAATCCGAAGTTTATCCTTCTGGATGAACCATTTGCGGGCGTTGACCCAATCTCCGTTATCGACATTAAACGCATTATCGAGCATCTGCGTGACAGCGGGCTTGGCGTGCTGATCACCGACCACAACGTTCGTGAAACGCTGGCGGTATGTGAACGCGCATATATCGTGAGCCAGGGCAATCTGATCGCCCACGGTACGCCGCAGCAGATCCTCGAAGACGATCATGTTAAGCGCGTCTATCTTGGGGAAGACTTCAGACTCTGATAGGGTAGAGGTAACGTAACGCCGAACCGGAGAAAAATGCTCTGAACATGAAGCAAGGTTTGCAATTAAGGCTCAGCCAACAGCTGGCGATGACGCCGCAGCTACAGCAAGCAATTCGCCTGTTGCAGCTGTCCACGTTAGAACTTCAGCAGGAGCTCCAGCAGGCGCTGGACAGCAATCCCCTGCTGGAGCAAGCCGATCTTCATGACGAGGTAGATACCCAGCAGTCACAGGATACAGAAGCGCTCGACACCGCGGATGCCCTCGAACAAAAAGAGATGCCGGACGAGCTTCCGCTGGATGCCAGCTGGGATGAAATCTATACCGCCGGCACCCCTTCCGGCACGCGTGCAGACTACCAGGACGACGAGCTACCGGTCTACCAGGGCGAAACCACCCAGTCGCTGCAGGATTACCTGATGTGGCAGGTAGAGCTTACCCCCTTCTCCGATACCGACCGCGCCATTGCCACGTCGATTGTCGACGCCGTTGATGACACCGGTTATTTGACCGTCACGCTGGACGACATTCTGGAAAGCATGGGCGATGAAGAGATTGAGATTGAGGAGATTGAAGCGGTACTGAAACGCATTCAGCGCTTCGATCCGGTCGGGGTGGCCGCGAAAGACCTGCGCGACTGTCTGCTGATCCAGCTTTCTCAGTTCAGCAAAGAGACGCCGTGGCTCGACGAAGCGCGCTTAATCATCGGCGATCATCTGGATCTTCTGGCTAACCACGATTTCCGCACCCTGATGCGCGTGACGCGCCTGAAGGAAGAGGTGCTGAAAGAGGCGGTAAATCTGATCCAGTCTCTCGATCCGCGTCCCGGTCAGTCGATCCAGACCAGCGAACCCGAGTACGTTATCCCGGACGTGCTGGTCAGAAAACACAATGACCGCTGGGTCGTTGAACTGAACTCTGACAGCATCCCTCGCCTGCAAATCAACCAGCAGTACGCCTCTATGTGTACCAGCGCGCGCAACGACTCCGACAATCAATATATTCGCAGCAATCTTCAGGAAGCGCGATGGTTGATCAAGAGCCTGGAGAGCCGGAATGATACCCTGCTGCGCGTGAGCCGCTGCATCGTCGAACAGCAGCAGGCATTCTTTGAGCAGGGCGAAGAGTATATGAAACCGATGGTACTGGCGGATATCGCCCAGGCCGTCGAGATGCATGAATCCACCATTTCCCGCGTCACCACGCAGAAGTATCTGCACAGTCCGCGCGGTATTTTTGAGCTTAAGTATTTCTTCTCCAGCCATGTGAACACCGAGGGCGGCGGCGAAGCGTCATCAACGGCGATTCGCGCACTGGTGAAGAAGTTGATCGCCGCGGAGAACCCCGCGAAGCCACTAAGTGACAGTAAGTTGACCACCATGCTGTCCGATCAGGGTATTATGGTGGCACGTCGTACTGTTGCGAAGTATCGAGAGTCTTTATCCATTCCGCCGTCTAACCAGCGTAAACAGCTGGTCTGACACAACCGATAAGGAAGACACTATGCAGCTCAATATCACAGGACACAACGTCGAGATTACTGAGGCCTTACGTGACTTCGTGAACGCTAAGTTCGCGAAACTTGAACAGTATTTCGAAAGGATCAACCAGGTCTACATTGTGTTAAAAGTGGAGAAAGTGACTCATATCTCGGATGCGACCCTGCATGTAAACGGGGGTGAGCTCCATGCCAGTGCGGAAGGGCAGGACATGTACGCGGCTATCGACGGCTTGATTGACAAGCTTGCGCGACAGCTCAATAAACATAAAGATAAACTGAAACAACACTAATTGTCCGGGCAGTTAACGGGTGCAGGACGGCCTGTTGTGAAACACAACAGGCCATTTGTACAGTTAGCGCTTAGGTGAAATTATGATAAACAACGATTCCGCTCTTCAACTGAGCAATGTCCTTAACCAGGAATGTACCCGCAGTGCCGTTCACTGCCAGAGCAAAAAACGTGCGCTGGAGATCATCAGTGAATTGGCTGCAAAACAGCTGGGCCTGCCGCCGCAGGTGGTGTTCGAAGCGATTCTGACCCGTGAAAAGATGGGCAGTACCGGTATCGGCAACGGTATCGCGATCCCGCACGGCAAGCTGGAAGAGGACACCCTGCGTGCCGTCGGTGTGTTTGTGCAGCTGGAAACGCCAATCGCTTTTGACGCCATTGATAACCAGCCCGTCGATCTCCTCTTCGCGCTGCTGGTGCCTGCCGACCAGACCAAGACCCATCTGCATACGCTTTCGCTGGTTGCTAAACGTCTGGCGGATAAAACCATCTGCCGTCGACTGCGCTCGGCCCAAAGTGATGAAGAGCTTTATCAAATTATCACTGAAGCAGAAGGCAATCAGGATGACGCATAACCAGGTGATGGCCTTCACATCTGTTGTCCTGAGGAGAAACGGAACATGGTGCTGATGATTGTCAGCGGTCGTTCAGGGTCGGGAAAATCCGTTGCCCTGCGTGCGCTGGAAGACATGGGTTTTTACTGCGTCGATAACCTGCCGGTCGTGTTATTGCCCGATCTGGCACGCACGCTAGCGGAGAGACAAACCTCCGCCGCCGTCAGTATCGACGTGCGTAACATGCCCGAATCCCCGGAGATCTTCGAACAGGCAATGAGTAACCTGCCTGACGCGTTCTCGCCTCAGCTGCTGTTCCTTGATGCCGACCGCAATACCCTGATCCGCCGCTACAGTGATACCCGTCGTTTGCACCCGCTATCCAGCAAGAATCTCTCGCTGGAGAGCGCAATCGATGAAGAGAGCGATCTGCTGGAGCCGCTGCGCTCCCGAGCCGATCTGATAGTCGACACCTCAGAGATGTCCGTTCACGAGCTGGCGGAAATGCTGCGTACCCGCCTGCTGGGCAAACGCGAGCGTGAACTGACGATGGTGTTCGAATCCTTCGGCTTTAAGCACGGTATTCCGATTGATGCGGACTATGTTTTCGACGTGCGCTTCCTGCCGAACCCGCACTGGGATCCCAAACTGCGTCCAATGACCGGCCTGGATAAACCCGTCGCGGCGTTCCTCGACCGGCACACAGAAGTTCACAATTTTATCTACCAGACGCGAAGCTACCTTGAGCTATGGTTACCTATGCTGGAGACAAACAATCGTAGCTACCTGACAGTGGCGATTGGCTGTACCGGCGGTAAACATCGTTCGGTCTACATCGCCGAACAGCTGGCCGACTATTTCCGCTCGCGCGGTAAGAACGTTCAGTCCCGTCATCGCACGCTGGAAAAACGTAAAACATGACCGTAAAACAAACCGTTGAGATCACCAATAAGCTGGGCATGCATGCGCGCCCGGCGATGAAGCTGTTTGAGCTGATGCAGGGTTTCGATGCAGAAGTGCTGCTGCGTAATGACGAAGGCACCGAAGCGGAAGCCAACAGCGTGATTGCGCTGCTGATGCTGGACTCCGCCAAAGGGCGTCAGATTGAGGTAGAAGCCACCGGGCCTCAGGAAAAGGAAGCCCTGGCGGCGGTAATTGCGCTGTTTAACGCCGGGTTCGACGAAGACTAACGTTCCCCCCTCGGCGGGTGGCGCTGCGCTTACCCGCCCTACATAAGATTATTACGCTGCATAAACCCCTCTCCGCCCAGCTGATTCATCTGGCGCATGATCCACGCCTGACGGCTTCGCACGTACCCTGACGGGGCGCTGGCCTTAAAGCGGATAGGATTAGGCAGTACAGCCGCGAGCAGCGCCGCCTCCGACATGCTCAGCCTGCTGGCTGGTTTATTAAAATAGCGTTGTGATGCAGCTTCGACACCAAATACCCCCTCGCCAAACTCGGCGATATTTAGATAAACGGTTAGAATGCGCTTTTTGCTCCAGACCGTTTCCATTCCCAGGGTGAGCCCCGCTTCCAGCCCTTTTCGCACCCAGCTTCGGCCATCCCACAGGAACAGGTTTTTTGCCGTCTGCTGCGACAGCGTTGATGCACCGCGCACGCGGTTTTCATGACGTTCATTGTGGGCCAGCGCCTTTTCAATCGCGGCCACATCGAACCCCCAGTGCTCCGGGAATTTCTGATCTTCCGCCGCGATAACCGCCAGCCCCATGAACGGAGAGATGTCCTCCAAGCTCACCCAGTCAGAATGGGCAACATAGCCGAAATCACCGGAGAACCACGCGCTAAGCTGGCGCTCAACCATGACCGCTGAAAACGGTACCGGCAAAATGCTGAACACGACCAGCCCGCCTCCCCAGAACACCGCCAGCACGAGAAAGGTGCGTAGAAGAAGGCGTTTCACCCATGCGCCTGCGGAAAACTGACGCCTCATTCTGTCAGCACCAGCACCCGGGCTACCAGCTTTTCAATGCCCACGGCGGCTTCCGCAATATTCTGCGCCAGCATATACGCGGGCGTGGTGACGACCTTGTTGTCTTCATCCACCACAATGTCATCGACCGGGCACGGAACGTGTTCGCCTCCCATTTCCTCGACGATCTCTGCGGTATCAATATCTGTTCCGATCGTCAGCCGTAGCGGGAAATCGAAAATGTTTGGCAGCATGGCCGGTGCGATACAAATAAAGCCCAGCGGCTTGCCCGCCTCATGCATCGCCAGCGTCAGCGCTTTTAAATCAGGGTCCACCCTGCACGCGGCGCCTTCGGCGGCAAAGGTGCTGAGGTTTTTCGCGGCGCCGAAGCCGCCCGGAACAATGAGTGCATCCAGCTCAGCGGCCTCTGCCTGCGCCAGCGGATGAATCTCTCCCCGGGCAATACGCGCGGCTTCAATCAGCACGTTGCGCGTTTCAGCCATCGGCTCACCGGTCAGATGGTTAATCACATCTGCCTGATTTTTATCTGGCGCGAAACAAATAACCTCTGCTCCCTGTTTAGCCAGGGCCAGCAGCGTGATTACGGCTTCATGTATTTCTGAACCATCAAAAACACCGCATCCGCTGAGGACGACACCAATTTTTTTCATCTTGACGATCCTTCTTTGCAACTCGCTGAAGCGCATTAATAATTTTGATTAAAACGCTATGCTTCACACATTTCACTGATTCATGTAACAAACCATTTAAGATTTGCTATCTTATCTGCGTGCGGCCTAAATTTTTCCGGCGGCGCCCATTCGAAAATTACTTTAAAAAACAGGCGCAGCCACGATTTCCCTGGTGTTGGCGCAGTATTCGCGCACCCCGGTCTAGCCGGGGTCATTTTTTTCTGGCGTCCACCCAGGCTTTAAGCACCGCAACGTCGTTCTGCCACTCTTGTTTCATCTCTTCAACCCAATCACCCACGTTATCTTCCCATGCAGGTAAATCAGGCGACTGAATCTGTTGGCCCAGCTGCTGCAGGTGGCGTAATCCGACCGAGCCGGCCGCGCCTTTGATTTTATGCCCTTCATCGACAATGCCCTTCTGGTCACGCGCAGTCAGGTTTGACTCCAGCACGCTCAGATAGCCCGGCATCATTTTTTCAAACACCGCCAGACCGTCGGTAATCAGTTTCGGGCCCACCAGATCGATGTACTGCTCCAGCATCGCGGTATCGAGTATCGTTTGGGCTTTAGCGCTATCAACAGGCGTCATGGTGCTCTCCTCTTCATCGTGGGTATCCCAGAACTTCTTGATCATGGCGGTCAGAGCAGGCACCGCCAGAGGCTTGCTGAGTACATCGTCCATACCGGCGTCGAGATACTCTTTTTTATCTTTCAGTACGTTCGCCGTCAGCGCCACCAGCGGCGGCAGTTCGTCAGCCGCGTACTGACGCGTCAGCTCACGCGAGATATCCAGCCCGGTCATATCCGGCAACTGGATATCCAGCAGAACGAGGTCATATTCGCCCGGTGTAAACATCTCCAGCGCGGCCTTACCGGTCATCGCGACATCCACGCTGTTGCCCAGTTTTTCCAGCACCGAGCGCGCTACAATCACGTTAAGCTCAATATCCTCCACCAGCAGGACGTGCAGCGCAGGTAGCGGCATATCGTCGTTTTCAAAGGTATCCTCTACCTCTTCCGCAACCGCCGGCGCATGCACCGTCAGCGTGAAGGTTGACCCTTTGCCTGCCTGGCTGGCAACGGTGATGTCACCGCCCATGCTCTTCGCCAGCCGTTTAGACACAGCCAGGCCAATCCCGGTGCCGGTGGCCGGTTTTCCGCCGTTGCTGTCCTTCACCTGGTAGTACATCGCGAAAATTTTGTCCTGCTCCTCCTGCGGAATGCCAATCCCGGAATCCTCCACCTCGAAGTGCAGCATGTCACCTTCGTCATAGCGGATACGCACCGCCACCTGCCCCTTCTGGGTAAATTTCACCGCGTTGCTGATGAGGTTCCACAGGATCTGACGCAGCCGCGTGCCGTCGGTAACGACCTTATGCGGCAGCGGCAGGGTGGGCTCCATGACAAAATTCAGCCCCTTCTGCTGCGCCTGCAGACCAGACAAGTTTTCCAGATCGGCAAGGAAGCTGGTGAAATCAACCGGCTGGTTATCAAGCTGAACCTTACGGCGCTCCATTTTATCCATATCAATAATATCGTTGAAGATATTACCCAGCGTGACCGCCGAGACATGGATAGTCTTGAGGTATTTTTCCTGCTCTGCGGTCAGGTCGGTGTCGAGCAGAATGCGGCTCAGCCCCACAATGCCGTTGAGCGGCGTACGCAGCTCGTGGCTGATGGTGGAGATAAAGGTGGTCTTGTCTCGGCTGGCGCGCTCCAGCGCGTCCTGATAGCGCTTACGCTCGGTGATATCACGGCCGAAGCCCATCAAGCCGTGGCGCTTCCCGACGCGGTCATAGTACGGTACCTTGCGGATCTCAAAACAGGCTTTGCGTCCGTCCGGGTAATCCAGCCACTGTTCATAGGTCAGCGAGACGTTATGGCGGAACACTTTTTCGTCCGTCTCCATGACCTTGGCGGCCGCCTCTTCGGAGTAAACGTCCTGCGGCTTCAGGTGAATCAGCTGCTTCTCGCTTTTCCCGGTCAGGAGCTCCATCGCCCGGTTACAGCCGGAAAACTCTTTATCTTCGTTACGGTAGAACACCAGATCCGGCGACGCGTCCAGGAACGAACGCAGGAAGGAGGATTGCTGCTCAAGCTGGATCTGCGTCACCTCGCGCTCTTTCATTTCAATTTTCAGCTGTTCCAGCGTGGCCTGACGCTCGGCCTCCGCCTTCTCACGATCTGAAATTTCCTGATTCAGCTGCGCGATGTTGTCTTTAAGCTGAACGTTGAGCTTCAGGTCACGCTCGCGCATCTCCTCAAGCTTATCGACCAGTTTTGATAAGCGCTGACGGGACTCCTCCAGCTGTTCGACCACCACGGAAAGGAAATAGACCGCCCAGGGGGTAATGAGCAAGCCAAAGAAGATAGAGCGGATGACGTCGATACTCTCGACCTGGCCATGCAGAACCATGGTGACGGCCATTTGCACGACAATGGCCAGAACGACCAGCGCCAGCGCCAGCAGCATGGAGAAACGCACCAGCCCAAGCTTCATCATCAGGTCGACGTAGTACTGGGCAAGCATTCGAATTTGCTTCATAGAGGATCCCTTCACGACTTTATCGCTCAATAATACTCAAATTCGAGGCGGGACGTTGAGGGTTGTGAGAAAAAGTGCGGGATGAAACAGGAGATTAGCCTCGCCTCCGGTTCAGCGGAGGCGAGGAGAGGTCAATCAGGAGCGTTTCAGCAGCAGCCAGAGGCTGATCAGGAGGAAACTGGCGCTCGGCAGCAGCGCACCAATAATCGGTGGGATGCCATAAACCAGCGTCAGCGGACCGAAGATCTGATCAAGAACGTAGAACACAAAGCCGAAGCTGATACCGGTCACGACGCGCACGCCCATCGGCACGCTACGCAGCGGGCCAAAGATAAACGACAGCGCCATCAGCATCATCACCGCCACGGACATCGGCTGGAAGATTTTGCTCCACATGTTGAGCTGATAGCGCCCGGCATCCTGCCCGCTCGACTTCAGGTACTTCACATAGTTGTGCAAGCCGCTGATAGAGAGCGCGTCAGGATCCAGCGCCACAACCCCGAGCTTATCCGGCGTGAGGTTGGTCTTCCAGGTGCCGGACACCGTCTGCGAACCGGTGATCTGCTTTGGATCGGTCAGGTCAGATTCATCAACCTGCGACAAACGCCACTGTTTATGTTCCGCGTCAAACTTGGCCGAAGAGGCGTGTCGGACAGACTCCAGACGGCGCTGGTCATTGAAAGCATAGATGCTCACCCCGCCCAGTTCATCATTACCCTTTACCCGTTCGATGTAGACGAAGTTTTTACCGTCTTTCGCCCATAACCCTTGCTGAGTCGAGAGCAGTGAACCGCCGTACATTGCCTGCGCACGATAGTTACGCGCCATCTGCTCACCCTGCGGTGCCACCCACTCGCCAATCGCCATGGTCAACAGCACCAGCGGGATTGCGGTTTTCATTACCGACAGCGCAACCTGCATGCGGGTAAAGCCCGAGGCCTGCATAACGACCAGCTCACTGCGCTGCGCCAGCATTCCCAGCCCCAGCAGTGCGCCCAGCAGGGCCGCCATCGGGAAGAAGATCTGCACATCTTTTGGCACGCTGAGCAGGGTGTACATCCCCGCCCCCATCGCGTCATAGCTGCCCTGCCCGGCTTTTTTCAGCTGATCGACAAATTTGATAATGCCGGAAAGCGACACCAGCATGAACAACGTCATCATGATGGTGGTAAAAATGGTTTTACCGATATAGCGATCAAGAACGCCAAACGCCTGCATTAGATGGCTCCTTTACGCGAGAATCGGGCACGTATGCGGCGCACAGGCACCGTATCCCACAGGTTTAATCCCAGCGCCAGTAAGATGTACAGGCTGTTAACGAACCACGTCCAGACCATCGGATCCAACTTACCCTTCGCGCCGTTAGAGCGAATCGAGGTTTGCAGCAGGAAATAGATCAGGTAAAGCAGCATCGCTGGCAGCATAGAGAGCACACGGCCCTGGCGCGGGTTCACCACGCTCAGCGGAACGACAATCAATGCCATCATAAACACGGTGAATACGAGCGTAATACGCCAGTGGAATTCAGCACGCGCTCTGTCGGTATCGGTGTTCCACAGCGTACGCATATCCATTTGCTCGGTATCCGTTGGATCGAGCGCTACCGCCTGATGGCCGATAATAGCCTGATAGTTCTGGAAATCCGTAATACGGAAGTCGCGCAGCATCGCGGTGCCTTCGAAACGGGTGCCTTTGTTCAGCGTGACTATCTGAGAACCGTCTTTGCGCTGAGCGAGCTGGCCCGAGTCGGCAACCACCACTGACGGACGCGCGTTACCTTTGGGACGCAGCTGCGCCAGGAATACATCGTTGAATTTACTGCCGTCAACGCTCTCAATAAACAGCACGGAGTTTCCGTCAGTTGCCTGCTGGAACTGACCCTGCGCGAGCGCCGCCATACCGGGGTTTGCTTTCGCCTCGGCCAGCACTTCGTCCTGATGACGGGAAGACATAGGACCCGCCCACATTACATTCACCGCCGCAACAATGCCCGTGAACAGCGCCAGTATCATCGCCGCTTTCACCAGTACGGCTTTACTCAGGCCGCAGGCATGCATCACCGTGATTTCACTCTCGGTATACAGCTTACCGAGCGTCATGAGCAGGCCGAGGAATAGGCTCAGCGGCAGAATAAGCTGCGCCATTTCCGGGATCCCCAGACCAAGCAGGGAAAGCACCAGATTCGTTGGAATTTCGCCGTCAACGGCCGCACCGAGGATCTTAACCAGCTTCTGACAGAAAAAAATCAGCAGCAGGATGAAGAGGATCGCCAGTTGGCTTTTGAGCGTCTCCCGCACCAGATATCTTATGATTATCACTTTAAATACGCCCGTAAAAACCCGTCTCTTTGCAGGAATTTCGCTTGTTTCATGGCTTAAACGTCATTTATTCTCTTGAGTCGTCGAAATCATCGCTAAGATTAAAACATCCAGCGGATTCACGCTTCAGGACTTTTTCTGACGTGTCGAAACCGTAGTAACGTAAGATTAACACGAAGTCACCACAACAGCGGACATGAGTTACGAAAGGTTTCAATTCTATCTGTAGCAGCCGCCGTTGTCTTTAAGATTCAGGAGCGTAGTGCATGGAGTTCAGTGTAAAAAGCGGTAGCCCGGAGAAACAGCGGAGTGCCTGCATCGTTGTGGGCGTCTTTGAACCGCGCCGACTCTCCCCGATCGCCGAGCAACTCGATAAAATCAGTGACGGCTATATCAGCGCCCTGCTGCGCCGTGGCGAACTGGAAGGCAAACCTGGGCAGACGCTGTTACTGCACCATGTTCCGAACGTCCTGTCAGAGCGTATTCTGCTGATTGGCTGCGGCAAAGAGCGCGAGCTGGATGAGCGCCAGTATAAACAGGTCATTCAGAAAACCATTAATACGCTGAATGATACCGGTTCAATGGAAGCCGTCTGCTTCCTGACCGAGCTGCACGTCAAAGGCCGTAACACCTACTGGAAAGTACGTCAGGCAGTCGAAACCGCAAAAGAGAGCCTGTACAGCTTCGATCAGCTTAAGACCAACAAAAGCGAGCCGCGTCGTCCGCTGCGCAAAATGGTCTTTAACGTGCCAACCCGTCGCGAACTGACCAGCGGAGAGCGCGCCATCCAGCATGGCCTGGCGATTGCCGCCGGCATTAAAGCGGCAAAAGATCTCGGCAACATGCCGCCAAACATCTGTAACGCCGCCTACCTCGCCTCTCAGGCGCGCCAGCTGGCTGATTCCTACAGCAAAAACGTCATCACCCGCGTTATCGGCGAACAGCAGATGAAAGAGCTGGGCATGCACTCGTATCTGGCGGTGGGTAACGGCTCGCAGAACGAATCCCTGATGTCGGTCATCGAATACAAAGGTAACCCGTCCGAAGATGCGCGCCCTATCGTTCTGGTTGGTAAAGGCCTGACCTTCGACTCCGGCGGTATCTCCATCAAGCCTGCCGAAGGCATGGACGAGATGAAGTACGACATGTGCGGCGCGGCGGCGGTTTACGGTGTGATGCGCATGGTCGCGGAACTTCAACTGCCGATTAACGTCACTGGCGTGCTGGCAGGCTGCGAAAACATGCCTGGCGGTCGCGCTTATCGTCCGGGCGACGTCCTGACCACCATGTCCGGGCAGACCGTTGAGGTGCTGAACACCGACGCCGAAGGCCGTCTGGTGCTGTGCGACGTACTGACCTACGTTGAGCGCTTCGAGCCTGAAGCGGTGATTGACGTGGCAACCCTGACCGGTGCCTGCGTGATTGCCCTGGGCCACCACATCACCGGCCTGATGTCGAACCACAACCCGCTGGCGCACGAGCTTATCGGCGCGTCTGAGCAAGCTGGCGACCGCGCATGGCGCCTGCCGCTGGGTGACGAGTATCAGGAACAGCTGGAGTCTAACTTTGCGGATATGGCGAACATTGGCGGTCGTCCTGGCGGGGCTATCACCGCGGGCTGCTTCCTGGCGCGCTTCACCCGCAAGTACAACTGGGCGCACCTGGACATCGCCGGCACCGCATGGCGCTCCGGTAAAGCCAAAGGCGCAACCGGTCGTCCGGTGGCGCTGCTGTCGCAGTTCCTGCTGAACCGTGCGGGTTTTAACGGCGACGAGTAAGCCAAAACGGCAGTAAACCGTAGGCCGGGTAAGGCGAAGCCGCCACCCGGCTTAAGCATTTAAAGTGAGCACAAGAAGCCCCATATGAAGAATGCAACGTTCTACCTTCTGGACAACGACACCCATCAGGATGGCCTCAGCGCCGTTGAACAGCTGGTGTGTGAAATTGCCGCAGAACGTTGGCGCGCAGGTAAACGCGTTCTGATTGCCTGTGAAGATGAACAGCAGGCGATTCGCCTGGATGAAGCGCTGTGGGCGCGCCCGCCGGAGAGCTTTGTGCCGCACAACCTGTCGGGCGAAGGTCCGCGAGGCGGGGCCCCGGTCGAAATAGCCTGGCCGCAAAAGCGCAACAGCAGCGCGCGCGATATTCTCATTAGCCTGCGGACAGACTTTGCAGATTTTGCCACTGCTTTCACAGAAGTGGTAGACTTTGTCCCTTACGAAGAATCCTTGAAACAACTGGCGCGCGAACGCTATAAAGCGTACCGCCTGGCTGGTTTTAACCTGAATACGGCAACCTGGAAATAATGGAAAAGACATATAACCCACGCGATATCGAACAGCCGCTTTACGAGCACTGGGAACAGCAGGGCTATTTCAAGCCTAACGGCGACGAAAGCAAAGAGTCCTTCTGCATCATGATCCCGCCGCCGAACGTCACCGGCAGTTTGCATATGGGGCATGCTTTCCAGCAGACCATCATGGACACCATGATCCGCTACCAGCGCATGCAGGGCAAAAACACCCTGTGGCAGGCGGGAACTGACCACGCGGGTATCGCGACCCAGATGGTGGTTGAGCGTAAAATTGCCGCTGAAGAAGGTAAAACCCGTCACGACTACGGTCGCGATGCGTTCATCGACAAAATCTGGCAGTGGAAGGCGGAATCCGGCGGCACCATTACCCGTCAGATGCGCCGTCTCGGCAACTCCGTGGACTGGGAGCGCGAGCGCTTCACCATGGACGAAGGCCTGTCCAACGCCGTGAAAGAAGTTTTCGTCCGTCTGTACAAAGAAGACCTGATTTACCGCGGCAAACGCCTGGTCAACTGGGATCCGAAACTGCGCACCGCCATCTCTGACCTGGAAGTGGAAAACCGCGAGTCCAAAGGCTCCATGTGGCACATCCGCTACCCGCTGGCCGACGGCGCAAAAACCGCAGACGGTAAAGATTACCTGGTGGTTGCCACCACTCGTCCGGAAACCCTGCTGGGCGATACCGGCGTAGCCGTTAACCCGGAAGATCCGCGTTATAAAGACCTGATCGGCAAATTCGTGGTGCTGCCGCTGGTAAACCGCCGTATTCCAATTGTGGGCGACGAACACGCCGACATGGAAAAAGGCACCGGCTGCGTAAAAATCACCCCTGCGCACGACTTTAACGACTATGAAGTCGGTCGTCGTCACGCCCTGCCGATGATCAACATTCTGACCTTTGACGGTGATATCCGTGAAAGCGCAGAAGTATACGACACAAAAGGCAACGAATCCGACGTCTACTCCAGCGAGATCCCGGCTGAGTTCCAGAAGCTGGAGCGCTTTGCCGCGCGTAAAGCGATTGTGGCTGCCGTCGACGCACTGGGCCTGCTGGAAGAGATCAAACCTCACGATCTGACCGTGCCGTACGGCGACCGTGGCGGCGTGGTTATCGAGCCAATGCTGACCGACCAGTGGTACGTGCGTGCCGACGTGCTGGCGAAACCGGCTGTTGAAGCGGTTGAGAACGGCAGCATCCAGTTCGTGCCGAAGCAGTACGAAAACATGTACTTCTCCTGGATGCGCGACATTCAGGACTGGTGTATCTCCCGTCAGCTGTGGTGGGGTCACCGTATCCCGGCGTGGTACGACAACGAAGGCAACGTTTATGTTGGCCGTAGCGAAGACGAAGTGCGTCAGGAAAACAACCTGAGCGCGGACGTTGCCCTGCGTCAGGACGAAGACGTGCTGGACACCTGGTTCTCCTCCGCACTGTGGACCTTCTCCACCCTTGGCTGGCCTGAGAACACCGACGCGCTGCGTCAGTTCCACCCAACCAGCGTGATGGTGTCCGGCTTCGACATTATCTTCTTCTGGATTGCCCGCATGATCATGATGACCATGCACTTCATCAAAGACGAAGACGGCAAGCCGCAGGTTCCGTTCCATACCGTCTACATGACCGGTCTGATCCGCGACGACGAAGGCCAGAAGATGTCCAAATCCAAGGGTAACGTCATTGACCCACTGGATATGGTTGACGGTATTTCTCTGGAAGAGCTGCTGGAAAAACGCACCGGCAATATGATGCAGCCGCAGCTGGCGGAGAAAATCCGCAAGCGCACCGAGAAGCAGTTCCCGAACGGAATTGAGGCTCACGGTACAGACGCCCTGCGCTTCACCCTGGCGGCGCTGGCCTCGACCGGCCGCGACATCAACTGGGACATGAAGCGTCTGGAAGGTTACCGTAACTTCTGTAACAAGCTGTGGAACGCCAGCCGCTTCGTGCTGATGAACACCGAAGATCAGGACTGCGGCTTCAACGGCGGCGAAATGACCCTGTCTCTGGCGGACCGTTGGATCCTGGCGGAATTCAACCAGACGGTGAAAGCGTTCCGCGAGGCGCTGGACAGCTACCGCTTCGATATCGCGGCGGGCATCCTGTACGAATTCACCTGGAACCAGTTCTGCGACTGGTATCTGGAGCTGGCGAAGCCGGTAATGAACGGCGGCACTGAAGCGGAGCTGCGCGGCACGCGCAACACGCTGATTACCGTTCTGGAAGGTCTGCTGCGCCTGGCGCATCCGGTCATTCCATTCATCACCGAAACCATCTGGCAGCGCGTGAAGGTCATTGCGGGCATCAACGCCGATACCATCATGCTGCAGCCGTTCCCGGCATTCGATGCGGCTAAGGTTGATGAAGCGGCGTCTGCGGATACCGAGTGGCTGAAACAGGCGATCGTTGCGGTACGTAACATCCGTGCTGAAATGAACATTGCCCCGGGCAAACCGCTTGAGCTGCTGCTGCGCGGCTGCAGCGAGGCTGCCGTTCGTCGCGTCACCGAGAACAACACCTTCCTGAAAACCATGGCGCGTCTGGAAAGCATCACCGTGCTGCCTGCGGATGACAAAGGTCCGGTTTCCGTGACCAAAATCATCGACGGCGCCGAGCTGCTGATCCCGATGGCAGGTCTGATCGACAAAGACGCCGAACTGGCGCGTCTGGCGAAAGAAGTGGCGAAAGTCGACATGGAAATTGGCAAAATCGAAAGCAAGCTGGCGAACGAAGGCTTTGTCGCCCGCGCGCCGGAAGCGGTCATCGCCAAAGAGCGTGAGCGTCTGGTTGCCTTCGCCGATGCGAAGACCAAGCTGATCGAGCAACAGGCGGTTATTGCAGCCCTGTAATGCTTTACCCCTTACGCTTCAGGGCGTAAGGGGTACCCTTCCTGAAAACTCCTCGCTTGCACTCCCTTTTCTGCGGTGCTATTAACAGCAACTGTGTGTCAACTTTTGTAATGAGTAATGCTATGAGCGTGATTACCCCCGTCGCGGCGACGATGCGTCGGATCACTGAGCAGGACAATCCGGCTATCGCCGCCGTTATCCGCACCGTTTCTGCAGAGTATGGGCTGACAGCGGATAAAGGTTATACCGTTGCGGACCCGAATCTTGATGAACTGTTTAAGCTGTACAGCCAGCCGGGCCACGCCTACTGGGTGATTGAGCAGGACGGCCAGGTTGTGGGCGGCGGTGGCGTTGCGCCACTGAGTTGCAGCGAGTCGGATATCTGCGAGCTGCAGAAAATGTATTTCCTGCCTTCCGTACGCGGGCAAGGCCTGGCGAAAAAGCTGGCGCTGGTCGCTCTGGAACACGCGCGCGCTCATGGGTTTAAACGCTGTTACCTCGAAACCACCGCCTTCCTCAAAGAGGCCATCGGCCTGTATGAACACCTCGGCTTTGAGCATATCGATGCGCCGCTGGGCTGTACCGGCCATGTTGACTGCGAAGTCAGGATGCTGAAAAGTCTGTAATTTTCGTTCCTGCCCTCTTCTGTTAAGCGGCTGTAAACTGAATGCTCTACACTCTCAGTTCACACCACAACGGGGGAAACACGATGTCGAAGATAAAAAGCTACGCCGCACCTCAGGCGGGTGCAGAACTTGAGCTGTACGAGTACGATGCGGGCGAACTAAAAGCAGAAGACGTCGAAGTACAGGTTGATTACTGCGGGGTCTGCCACTCAGATCTCTCGATGATCGACAACGAATGGGGCTTTTCCAGCTATCCGCTGGTTGCCGGGCACGAAGTCATTGGCCGCGTCGTGGCGCTCGGTAGCGCCGCGCAGGACAAAGGGCTGAAAGTGGGCCAGCGCGTAGGCATTGGCTGGACAGCACGCAGCTGTGGTCACTGCGATGCCTGTATCAGCGGCAACCAGATCAACTGCCTTGAGGGCGCGGTACCCACCATCCTGAATAAAGGCGGCTTCGCCGACAAGCTGCGCGCCGACTGGCAATGGGTCATCCCGCTACCGGACAGCATTGATATCGAATCCGCCGGTCCGCTGCTGTGTGGCGGCATCACCGTCTTTAAGCCCCTGCTGATGCACCATATCACCGCCACCAGCCGCGTGGGCGTGATTGGAATCGGCGGTCTGGGCCATATCGCCATCAAGCTGCTGCATGCGATGGGCTGTGAAGTCACGGCGTTCAGCTCGAACCCGGCAAAAGAGAAAGAGGTGCTGGCGATGGGCGCGGATAAAGTGGTAAACAGCCGCGATCCGGACGCGCTGAACGCGCTGGCAGGTCAGTTTGACCTGATCATCAACACCGTGAACGTCGATCTCGACTGGCAGCCGTACTTTGAAGCACTGGCCTACGGCGGCAACTTCCACACCGTAGGTGCTGTGATGAAGCCGCTGCCGGTTCCGGCCTTTACCCTGATCGGCGGGGATCGCAGCGTGTCAGGCTCCGCGACCGGTACGCCGTACGAGCTGCGCAAGCTGATGAAGTTTGCCGGACGCACCAAAGTGACCCCGACCACCGAACTGTATCCCATGTCGAAAATCAACGAAGCGATCCAGCACGTGCGTGACGGCAAAGCCCGCTACCGCGTGGTGTTGAAAGCGGATTTCTGATGTGACATTGCCGGGGAATCTGCGGCCTGATGCCCTCACCCCAACCCTCTCCCACTGGGAGAGGGCGCAAACACTAAAAACGGTAACGGTTGTTACCGTTTTGCTTCTACCATGGCCTTAAACACCTCTGCCACCGCGACCGCCCCTGGGTCCATTACCCCGTCCAGATTCTCTTTATTCACATACGATGAGCGCCCCGCACCGGCTTTCTGCATTTTCGCCGTTGCCTCTGCCCCCTTCTGTGCCGCCTGCGCCGCTGACTGAAGATCCTTTTTCTGCAATGCCTCCAGCGCCGGCTGCAGCGCGTCGATCAGGGTACGATCGCCGAGATCTGCCCCACCGTACTGCTTCATTTGCGCCAGCCCGCTGAGCAATGCCTCGGGTAGCGACTGACCATCGTGAAGCTTTTGCCCCGCCGCGGTAAAGAAGATCGACATCAGCACCCCGCTCGATCCGCCCATCACCGTGGCCAGCCGCTCGCCCACCAGCAGCAGAAGCTTAGGCACATCATTAAGCGGAAGCGCGTTCTCCTCCAGGCGCTGCGCAATATCCCGCGCCCCTTGCGCAAAGGTGGAGCCGGTATCGCCGTCGCCCACTTTGGCATCCAGCGCGTTCAGGCGGTTTTCCAGCTGTATGAGCGTCTTCGTCACCCGTGAAACAGACTCCTTCACCTGCGGGTTTTCAGATGGGGTATATTCCACGCGATCGTGAATAGCGCTTTGCGGAACGGTACGCAGGGGGGCAAACGCCACGGGTTTTTGCCAGCCCAGCGTTTCCACCTCTTCATGCAGCGCTTTCTCGAA
Organism: Enterobacter sp. ECC_219_Taxon_10; assembly: GCF_058354905.1. NCBI lineage: Bacteria > Pseudomonadati > Pseudomonadota > Gammaproteobacteria > Enterobacterales > Enterobacteriaceae > Enterobacter > Enterobacter sp. ECC_219_Taxon_10. Next base: position 4,342,367 of record NZ_CM178005.1, read on the forward strand.
CAGGTCGTTGAGCTTCAGCAGCGTCAGAGAAAAGCCCTTCATGTCCAGGGCGCTCACCAGCGGTGCCGGGCCAATAAGATAAGCAATGTTCTCTTTCAGCGCCGAGTGAGCCAACTCTTTGGTCAGCAACGCCATTTCCAGCGCCGAGACGCCGCCGAGGTTGTTAATCAGCACCGCGAAACGCCCCTCGCCCGCCTGCGCTTTGAGCGGGGTAACCAGCGTGTCGATAATCGCTTTGCTGTTTTGCGTATCAACTACCGAGGCCCCCGGCTCCCCGTGGATCCCCAGCCCCAGTTCGACATGGCCCTGCTTGATGCGCCCCTCTTCATCGTCGCTGCCCGGCAGGTTACAGGTTTGCATCGCAACGCCCAGGCTCCAGAGGTTGTCGCAGGCCTGCTGCGCAATATCCCGCACCTCGCTCAGCGATTTCCCGTGCTCCGCCGCATAGCCCGCAATCTTATGCACCAGTGCCGTACCGGCAATGCCGCGCGGCTGTTTGTTATCGGGCAGCGCGATATCGTCCGCCACGATCACCATCTCCACCTTGAGGCCGTAGCGTTTGGCCTTTTCTGCCGCCAGACCAAAGTTCAGGCGATCGCCGGTGTAGTTTTTGACAATAAGCAGACAGCCGCGATCGCCCGTCACCGCCACAATGGCATTCAGTACCGCATCCACGCTCGGGGAGGCGAACAGATCGCCACAGACTGCCGCCGTCAGCATGCCTTTACCGACAAATCCGGCGTGTGCAGGTTCGTGCCCGGAGCCACCGCCGGAGATCACCGCCACGCGGCTTTTATCCCAGTCGCCGCGTGCCACTACGCGGATAGCCGGATCGATATCGAGCTTGACGAGATTCGCGTGTGGCGCAGAAAGGAGTATGCCTTCAATGGCATCGTTGACCAGCTGTTTGCGATCGTTAAAGAAGAATCTGGACATAGTTTCCCACTATTTTGTGAACCGTATGCAAAAGCATAGTCCGCGCTGGATAATGCGCCGCAAAGTCAGGAATTTACTTAACCAAATTGCTATCAGGTTGCCTATACTCCACCCAGGACTAAGAGAGGAAGCGCATCATGAGTACACCATTGTTAATTGCCCGGACGCTGGAAAAAGAGCTGTATCTACTGCCTGCGATGGCGAACCGCCACGGCCTGATCACCGGTGCGACCGGGACGGGGAAAACCGTGACCTTACAGAAGCTGGCGGAGTCGCTTTCAGAGATTGGCGTGCCGGTCTTTATGGCTGACGTGAAGGGCGATTTAACCGGCGTGGCTCAGGAGGGTACCGCTTCTGAAAAACTGCTTGAGAGGCTGAAGAATATTGGCATCACGAACTGGACACCGCACGGCAACCCGGTGGTGGTCTGGGATATCTTTGGTGAGAAAGGCCACCCGGTGCGCGCCACCGTCTCCGATCTCGGCCCGCTGCTGCTGGCCCGCCTGCTCAACCTCAACGACGTGCAGTCCGGGGTGCTGAATATCATCTTCCGCATTGCCGACGATCAGGGGCTGCTGCTGCTTGACTTCAAGGATCTGCGAGCCATTACCCAGTATATCGGCGATAACGCCAAATCCTTCCAGAACCAGTACGGCAATATCAGCAGCGCCTCTGTCGGGGCCATTCAGCGTGGGCTTCTGACCCTGGAGCAACAGGGTGCCGAGCACTTCTTCGGCGAGCCGATGCTGGATATCAAAGACTGGATGCGTACCGACAGCAATGGCAAAGGCATCATCAACATTCTGAGCTCTGAAAAGCTCTACCAGATGCCGAAGCTTTACGCCGCCAGCCTGCTGTGGATGCTCTCCGAACTGTACGAGCAGCTACCGGAAGCGGGCGATCTGGAAAAACCAAAACTGGTCTTCTTCTTCGACGAAGCGCATCTGCTGTTTAACGACGCGCCGCAGGTGCTGCTGGATAAAATTGAACAGGTCATTCGCCTGATCCGCTCCAAAGGGGTTGGCGTCTGGTTTGTGTCGCAAAACCCGTCGGATATCCCGGATAACGTGCTTGGCCAGCTCGGTAACCGCGTGCAGCACGCCCTGCGCGCCTTTACGCCGAAGGATCAGAAAGCGGTAAAAGCCGCGGCGCAAACCATGCGCGCCAATCCGGCCTTTGATACCGAAGCGGCGATTCAGGCGCTGGGCACCGGTGAAGCGCTGATCTCGTTCCTTGATGCGAAGGGCAGCCCCTCCATCGTGGAGCGCGCGATGGTGATCGCGCCCTGCTCGCGCATGGGGCCTGTTACTGACGATGAACGTAACGGCCTGATTAACCACTCCCCGGTTTACGGGAAGTACGAAGACGAGGTGGATCGCGAGTCCGCGTTCGAGATGCTGCAAAAAGGGGTGCAGGCGACAACCGAATCGCAGGATGCGCCTGCCGCTAAAGGGCAGTCTGTCGCCGTGGATGACGGCATTCTCGGCGGGCTAAAAGACATTTTGTTTGGCACAACCGGACCGCGCGGCGGCAAGCGCGACGGCGTGGTACAGACCATGGCGAAAAGCGCGGCGCGGCAGGTTACCAATCAGATAGTGCGCGGCATGCTGGGAAGTCTGTTAGGGGGACGTCGCCGGTAGACGGGGGACCCAGGGGCGGCCAAGAGCCGCCCCCTGCACGCCATTCTCCTGCAGATAGCGGTCGATTTCCACCATCCCCGTCCAGCGGTTCTCGCACCAGAGCGGTGCCAGAAGCGTTGGACGGCGGGCGCTGGCGGAGATACGGTGGTAAACAATCTCCGGCGGTGTGTGACGAATCATCTCCCCCGCCGTCACCGTATATTCCTCAAGCTCAATACCGCTTAACCGCCCGGCCTTCCAGGCTTTCGCCATATTGCTTCCCGTAACGATATGCAGGGGATGCAGTTTGATGCCGTCCACGCCGGTTTCAACCACCTTTTCCAGCGTCTCCAGGCCGTGCTGTCGACCTTCACCAGGCAAGCCGACAATCAGATGCGAGCAGACTTTTAACCCGCGCTCGCGGGCCAGCCGCGCGGTGCGCTGGTAGCAGGCGAAATCATGTCCACGATTAATGCGGTGCAGGGTTTTGTCATGTGCAGTCTGCAGGCCCAGCTCCAGCCAGATCTCGTAGCCCTGCTCTTTGTACTCGCTGAGCAGATCCAGCACCGCGTCCGGCACGCAGTCCGGGCGCGTGCCAACGCATAGCCCGACAATATTGGCCTGCATGACCGCCTGCTGATACATGGAACGCAGCACCTGCACCTCCGCCCACGTGCTGGTGTAGGCCTGGAAATAGGCCAGATACTGCTTTGCACGGTTGACCAGGCTGGCCTGGTGCGCGAGTTGTTCCGCGATAGAGTGATGCTGCTGGGCCTCGTCAGCAAAGGACGCAACGTTACAGAAGGTACAGCCGCCGCGCCCGATGGTGCCGTCGCGATTCGGGCAGCTAAAGCCGCCGTGCAGCGTCAGCTTATGAACCTTTTGGCCGTATCGCTGCAAAAGATCCCCACCAAACATATTGACTAATTTCTGTAACTGCATAATCTGATAGACCGTCCCGAAGAAAGGGGACAAGCCTGCCATTTTTAGCCTCTGTCGGCGATGACCTGGATCAATCGCCCTGGACGGCCTTTATCTATATGAATAAACACTCAGGATTACTGCAATTTCATTCACGCTATCTGTGATTACTTTTCCTTATGTTCTGACTGTTTTTTTCATTTATAGCGGCAACACTGAAAAACAGTGATTTTATGCGGGTTTGAATACATCACCAGATTATTGTTCTGCTATAAATCAGCATTTCAGCACGCTGCATCAATAATACCGCTTTCATATAGTGAGTCAGATCACACTCCTTCACGGCTCCCCAGGCCTTTAGATGATTATAAAAATAGTTAAATAGCCTTTAAAAACAAACAGATGACCACCCCTTAGCACATATTTGTATAAATAAGATTGCCATTTGACCTGTGTACCAATTCCCGATAAGTTGGAAATCCGCTGGAAGCTTTCTGGATGAGCGGCCTGCTCATCATATTTATGCAGTAATTGAGATTCCCTCTGAAGCAAGTCCTCAAACTTGTTTACCTGCGCGATAAGGATGAAAAAGAGGGCGAATGCGAGGTCCGCGTATGAAACGCAAACCCCGTCGCCATGCTCTTTCTGCGCCTGTGCGCCACGGTAAAGTTCAGTGGGAAGCCCGACGAGCCTGGGGAGGTTCACTGATATGTTGTACGATAAATCCCTTGAGAAGGATAACTGTGGTTTCGGCCTGATCGCCCACATAGAAGGCGAACCTAGCCACAAGGTAGTGCGTACTGCTATTCACGCACTGGCCCGAATGCAGCACCGTGGCGCTATTCTTGCCGATGGTAAAACCGGCGACGGTTGCGGCCTGCTGCTGCAAAAACCGGATCGTTTCTTCCGCATCGTGGCGGAAGAGCGCGGCTGGCGTTTAGCCAAAAACTACGCTGTCGGTATGCTGTTCCTGAACCAGGATCCTGAAAAGGCTGCCGCTTCACGCCGCATCGTCGAAGAAGAACTTCAGCGTGAAACCCTGTCGATTGTCGGCTGGCGCGATGTGCCAACCAACGAAGGGGTGCTCGGTGAAATCGCCCTCTCCTCGCTGCCTCGCATTGAGCAGATTTTCGTTAACGCACCTGCGGGCTGGCGTCCGCGCGATATGGAACGCCGTCTGTTTATTGCCCGCCGCCGCATCGAAAAACGCCTCCAGGACGATAAAGAGTTCTACGTGTGTAGCCTCTCGAACCTGGTCAACATCTATAAAGGTCTATGTATGCCGGCTGACCTGCCGCGCTTCTACCTGGACCTGGCGGACCTGCGTCTGGAATCGGCCATTTGCCTGTTCCACCAGCGCTTCTCCACCAACACCGTGCCACGCTGGCCGTTGGCGCAGCCGTTCCGCTATCTGGCGCATAACGGCGAGATCAACACCATCACCGGTAACCGCCAGTGGGCACGCGCCCGTACCTATAAGTTCCAGACCCCACTGATCCCTGACCTGCACGATGCCGCACCGTTCGTGAACGAAACCGGCTCGGACTCCAGCTCCATGGATAACATGCTGGAACTGCTGCTGGCGGGCGGGATGGACATCGTGCGCGCCATGCGTCTACTGGTGCCACCGGCCTGGCAGAACAACCCGGACATGGATCCTGAGCTGCGCGCGTTCTTCGACTTTAACTCCATGCACATGGAGCCGTGGGACGGCCCGGCGGGCATCGTCATGTCCGACGGCCGCTTCGCTGCCTGTAACCTGGACCGTAACGGTCTGCGTCCGGCGCGCTACGTCATCACCAAAGACAAGCTCATCACCTGCGCCTCTGAAGTCGGTATCTGGGATTACCAGCCTGACGAAGTGGTTGAGAAAGGCCGCGTAGGCCCGGGCGAGCTGATGGTGATCGACACCCGCGGCGGCCGCATTCTGCACTCCGCCGAAACCGACAACGATCTGAAGAGCCGCCACCCCTACAAAGAGTGGATGGCGAAAAACGTGCGTCGTCTGGTGCCATTTGAAGATCTGCCGGACGAAGAGGTGGGCAGCCGCGAGCTGGACGACGATACGCTTGCCAGCTTCCAGAAACAGTTTAACTACAGCGCGGAAGAGCTGGACTCTGTTATTCGCGTACTGGGTGAAAACGGCCAGGAAGCGGTCGGCTCCATGGGCGACGATACCCCGTTTGCCGTGCTCTCCAGCCAGCCACGCATCATTTACGATTACTTCCGTCAGCAGTTCGCGCAGGTCACCAACCCGCCGATCGACCCGCTGCGTGAAGCCCACGTAATGTCGCTGGCGACCAGCATCGGTCGTGAGATGAACGTCTTCTGCGAAGCCGAAGGCCAGGCGCACCGTCTGACCTTTAAATCGCCGATCCTGCTGTACTCCGATTTCAAACAGCTCACCACTATGACCGAGGAGCACTACCGCGCCGACACGCTCGACATTACGTTCGACGTGACCGAAGCGAGCCTCGAAGAGACGGTGAACGCGCTGTGCGACAAAGCCGAGCAGATGGTGCGTAACGGCACCGTGCTGCTGGTGCTGTCTGACCGCAATATCGCCAAAAACCGTCTGCCGGTGCCTGCGCCAATGGCGGTGGGTGCTATCCAGACGCGCCTGGTCGATAAGAGCCTGCGCTGCGACGCTAACATCATTGTTGAAACCGCAAGCGCGCGCGACCCGCACCACTTTGCCGTGCTGTTAGGCTTCGGCGCGACGGCGATCTACCCGTACCTGGCCTACGAAACGCTGGCCCGCCTGGTGGATACCCGCGCGATCGACAAAGATTACCGCACGGTGATGCTGAACTACCGTAACGGCATCAACAAAGGTCTGTACAAGATCATGTCCAAAATGGGCATCTCGACCATTGCCTCCTACCGCTGTTCGAAGCTGTTTGAAGCGGTCGGCCTGCATGATGAGGTCGCCAACCTCTGCTTCCAGGGCGTGGTCAGCCGCATCGGCGGCGCCGGTTTTGCTGACTTCCAGCAGGATCTGGTGAACCTGTCCAAACGCGCCTGGCTGGCACGTAAGCCGCTGGATCAGGGCGGTCTGCTGAAATACGTTCACGGCGGCGAGTACCACGCCTATAACCCTGACGTGGTGCGCACGCTGCAGCAGGCGGTTCAGAGCGGCGAGTACAGCGATTATCAGCAGTACGCCGAGCTGGTGAACAACCGTCCTGCGGCGACGCTGCGCGACCTTATTGCCCTCAATCCGGGCGATGAAGCGGTCAGCATTGACGAGGTTGAACCTGCATCCGAACTGTTCAAACGCTTTGATACCGCGGCGATGTCCATCGGCGCGCTGAGCCCGGAAGCCCACGAAGCGCTGGCGGAAGCCATGAACAGCATCGGCGGCAACTCTAACTCCGGAGAAGGCGGTGAAGATCCGGCGCGTTACGGCACCAACAAAGTGTCCCGTATCAAGCAGGTGGCATCCGGTCGCTTTGGCGTAACGCCTGCGTACCTTGTCAATGCCGACGTGATTCAGATTAAAGTCGCTCAGGGTGCTAAACCGGGCGAAGGCGGTCAGCTGCCGGGTGATAAAGTCACCCCGTACATCGCCAAACTGCGCTATTCCGTGCCGGGCGTGACGCTGATCTCCCCGCCGCCGCACCACGATATCTACTCTATCGAGGACCTGGCGCAGCTGATTTTCGACCTGAAGCAGGTCAACCCGAAGGCGATGATCTCCGTGAAGCTGGTTTCCGAACCGGGCGTCGGCACCATCGCCACCGGCGTGGCGAAAGCCTATGCGGATCTCATTACCATTGCCGGCTACGACGGCGGCACCGGCGCAAGCCCGCTCTCTTCCGTGAAATATGCGGGCTGCCCGTGGGAGCTTGGCCTGGTGGAAACCCAGCAGGCGCTGGTGGCGAACGGCCTGCGTCACAAGATCCGCCTGCAGGTGGACGGTGGTCTGAAAACCGGCCTCGACATCATCAAGGCGGCGATTCTGGGTGCGGAAAGCTTTGGCTTTGGTACCGGCCCGATGGTTGCGCTCGGCTGTAAATACCTGCGTATTTGCCACCTGAACAACTGTGCAACGGGCGTTGCAACCCAGGACGAGAAGCTGCGTAAGAACCACTATCACGGCCTGCCGTTCAAAGTGACCAACTACTTTGACTTCATCGCCCGTGAAACACGCGAGCTAATGGCGCAACTGGGCGTGAAGCGTCTGGTGGACCTGATTGGCCGCACCGACCTGCTGAAAGAGCTGGAAGGCTTCACGGCGAAGCAGCAGAAGCTGGAGCTGAGCAAGCTGCTGGAAACCGCGCAGCCGCACCCAGGCAAAGCGGTCTACTGCACCGAGAACAACCCGCCGTTCGATAACGGCGTGCTGAACGCGCAGCTGCTGCAGCAGGCGAAGCCGTACGTGGACGACAAGCAGAGCAAAACGTTCTGGTTTGATATCCGCAACACCGACCGCTCCGTGGGCGCATCCCTCTCCGGTTATATCGCGCAGACGCACGGTGACCAGGGGCTGGCTGCCGACCCAATTACCGCGCACTTCAGCGGTACCGCGGGTCAGAGCTTCGGGGTCTGGAACGCAGGCGGTGTTGAGCTTATCCTTACCGGCGATGCCAACGACTACGTCGGTAAAGGCATGGCGGGCGGTCTGCTGGCGGTGCGTCCTCCGGTCGGCTCAGCCTTCCGCAGCCACGAAGCGAGCATCATCGGTAACACCTGCCTGTACGGCGCGACCGGCGGCCGTCTGTTCGCAGCAGGTCGTGCGGGCGAGCGTTTTGCGGTGCGTAACTCCGGTGCCATCACCGTGGTGGAAGGCATTGGCGATAACGGTTGTGAATACATGACGGGCGGGATTGTTTGCGTTCTGGGTAAAACCGGCGTGAACTTCGGCGCTGGCATGACGGGCGGTTTTGCCTACGTACTGGATGAAGACGGTGAGTTCCGCAAGCGCGTGAACCCGGAGCTGGTGGAAGTGCTGGATGTTGATACGCTGGCTATCCATGAAGAACACCTGCGCGGCTTGATTACCGAACACGTGCAGCATACCGGTTCTTCGCGCGGCGAAGAGATCCTGGCGAACTGGCCGGCGTTCTCTGCGAAATTCGCGCTGGTTAAGCCGAAGTCCAGCGATGTTAAAGCCCTGTTGGGTCACCGTAGTCGTAGCGCAGCAGAGCTGCGCGTGCAGGCGCAGTAAGGAATTCAGATGAGCCAGAACGTATACCAGTTTATCGACCTGCAGCGTGTTGATCCGCCAAAGAAACCGCTGAAGATCCGCAAAATTGAATTTGTTGAAATCTATGAGCCGTTTTCAGAAGGCCAGGCCAAAGCACAGGCAGACCGCTGCCTGTCCTGCGGTAACCCTTACTGCGAATGGAAATGTCCGGTGCACAACTACATCCCGAACTGGCTGAAGCTGGCCAACGAAGGGCGTATTTTTGAAGCCGCCGAGCTGTCTCACCAGACCAACACCCTGCCGGAAGTATGCGGGCGCGTGTGTCCTCAGGACCGTCTGTGTGAAGGCTCCTGTACGCTGAACGATGAGTTTGGCGCGGTGACCATCGGCAACATCGAGCGCTATATCAACGATAAAGCGTTCGAAATGGGCTGGCGTCCGGATATGACCGGCGTGCGTCAAACCGACAAGCGCGTGGCCATCATCGGCGCGGGCCCGGCGGGCCTGGCCTGTGCGGACGTCCTGACCCGCAACGGCGTGAAGGCGGTGGTCTTTGACCGTCATCCGGAAATTGGCGGTCTGCTGACCTTCGGTATCCCGGCCTTTAAGCTGGAAAAAGAGGTCATGACCCGCCGCCGTGAAATCTTCACCGGCATGGGCATTGAGTTCAAACTGAACACAGAAGTAGGCCGCGACGTGCAGCTCGACGACCTGCTGAAGGATTACGACGCCGTGTTCCTGGGTGTGGGCACCTATCAGTCCATGCGCGGCGGTCTGGAGAACGAAGACGCGCCGGGCGTATACGACGCGCTGCCGTTCCTGATTGCCAACACCAGGCAGATCATGGGCTACGGTGAAACGGCTGATGAACCATTCATCAGCATGGAAGGCAAACGCGTGGTGGTGCTGGGCGGCGGTGATACCGCGATGGACTGCGTGCGTACCTCCATTCGTCAGAATGCGGCGCACGTCATCTGCGCCTACCGTCGTGACGAAGAGAACATGCCGGGCTCGAAACGCGAAGTGAAAAACGCGCGTGAAGAGGGCGTGGAGTTCCAGTTCAACATCCAGCCTCTGGGTATTGAGGTGAATGCCAACGGAAAAGTGAGCGGCGTGAAGATGGCTCGCACGGAGATGGGCGCGCCGGATGCGAAAGGCCGTCGTCGCGCGGAGATCGTGGCAGGCTCTGAGCATGTGATCCCGGCCGATGCCGTGGTGATGGCGTTTGGTTTCCGTCCGCACAGCATGGAGTGGCTGGCGAAGCACAGCGTGGAGCTGGATTCGCAGGGGCGCGTAATCGCGCCAGAAGGTAGTGATAATGCGTTCCAGACCAGCAACCCGAAAATCTTCGCCGGTGGCGATATCGTTCGCGGTTCTGACCTGGTGGTCACGGCGATTGCCGAAGGCCGCAAAGCCGCTGAAGGGATTATGAACTTCCTGGAAGTGTAAGAAACGAGCCGGATGGAAATACCATCCGGCTTTTTTATGCGGTTAACAGGCTGGCGCGGACTCCGCAACACCAAACAGAATCAGCTCTCCACCGGCTCACAGGAGCTGTGATGTCAATATACAGGAAGTGCAGCTCTCCAATCATCATAGCGTGACTACCGTTGCTAACAGCGCCCCGCCCAGCCAGGCGGCGGATCATCTGCTCCAGCTCTTCTTCCACCCTATCTGACAGCTTTTTGCGCGCCAGCAGACGACGTCGCAGGCTGCGGCCAATAGCTTCATCAGACTTTTCAGCTTTAAGATCAAATGGTTTCATTGCAGTCCGGTGTCAGAAAGGGAGAACAATCCATCATAACAAAGGAAATTACAGGTTGAGAAATCGTGCCTGGTGGCCTTCCTGCCCACCTCCTTACTCATTGTCTCGCCCGGTAAAGGCTTTCACCGGGCCTTATCAAACTTCACGCTATAACTGATCAATGATGTAACGGTAGTTACATGTCGATGTAAACTGACCGGCACCGATATTTTCAGTATTAATTTTGACGATAATGTCATGTATTATCATATCGCTTAACGGATGGCGCACGGTGTAGGTCGTCAGTTTTGAATTATCACAGCCCAAAGCCGTTACAGAAATACCCGTCGTAATAACGCGACAATTCGCACCGCGATCGTCCATTAAGCTGTTGTCACAAACGCTTCCGCCTTCCCAAAGGTAGGTATGCAGGGTACTTTCCATTTCGCCACCCGTGGAATTAAACGTTATTTGCTTATCATGCTGTAATATTTTCGGATCCCATGAGATATCTAGTCCGGACGTAGGCGTAAACACACACGCCGTTGTTCGCTCCATCGTGGATGACCAGCCTTCACCTGTGACAGTATTTGTCGAACGAGAGATAAACATCAAAATCCACGGGCATGTTGAGGCTTTATCCCACGGTACCTCGATGTGAATTGTTACCCTATTACAACTCCAACGGGATAAATCAAGCCCTGAGCACCCTGCCGTATTCTTCACTTCAGTTACATATTTAAGTCTCAGTACCTGATAACCCGCAGCATTACCATCCCATGAGACATTCGGAAGGTTACCGTCGCCATCTCTTTTTGTAAGATCCCATACCCCATGGAATATGCCCCCTTTAGTAGTTGTTCCGAGGTTAATGAGAACAGATTCTTTTTCCCCGGATTTCGGCACCGCATAATAAAGACTTATTTCACTCTGGCTGGAGCGTAAGCCACCGCCGGCATAACTGCCGCTACTAAAAAAACTTAAAAAGGCGAAAACCAGTGCGATAAATAATCGTGTTTTCATATTATAAATATTCGAAAATGACGGTTGAAGTTGCTGTGAATGTTCCCGGCAAGACCTCCTGACCAGGAATAACCTGGAGCCAGGCATGCATCACCAGATCGTTACTACCCTCGCTAAGCGGGAAAATCACCCCTTCTGCATCGTTAAAAAGTACGTGTTCGCCCTGCTCTGTTTCCAGACCGATACCGACACCAGAAGCGGGAGAGGAAGTATCGAAGGCCAGAAAACCCGCCATTTCAGCTGTTTCATTTCCGTTAAATGTCACCCGAACACCATTCTTTTGTACCGAAGGCGGACAATCGTATAATTTCAACGTAACGGGTCGACTGACAGAGCGTCCTCGAAGCATTAAATCGCTGGCGGCAATATCAGGAAACGTCACGGTATCAAGCACACCGTTTTCCATTTGCATCTTACAAACACCTCCTAACAAATTGCCGGTAAAGTGCACGTTGTCGTTTTTCGCATTAACGCACTGCGTGGAGAGTAGTAGCATTAAAGGGAGGATTGCCCCTGAACACCTTTTATTAGCCTTCATTGGTAATCCACCTGCAATGTTGCCCACCCTTCAAAATTACCTGAATACATTACGACACCACTTTTCTTAACAGGAACGGCTTTCAGAACGGGTAATGCCTGTTCATTCACTGTTAATGTAGACCCCAGTTGGAAAGGGATACTGTCGTGAAGTATTTCGATCCCCAGCCCTGAAACATCTGTAACAATGGCCGCCGTATTGAAATCCGTAACGTTGCCAGTAAGCGTTAGCGTCATCCCCAGATCGGAATACCTGTCAGGTGAATCACAATCGATCGTATAAGGCAGATCTTGCATAAATTTATTTCCATCGATCTCATCTATCTGAACATCAACAAAATTCACCTCGATGGTTTGATCGTTGCTGATCACACAGGTTGGAGGACGAACCAGATAGCCATGAAACGTGAGATCTCCGGATGCGTGTACGCTGGTTACCAGGAGCATGCTAAGTAAAAAGACTAATGAATATTGTTTCATTGGTAATCCACTATCATGGTCGCTCTGGCATTAAACTCCGCAGCGCTAAGCGTTGTTGAGCTTTCTTTTACCGGGACGACTTCCAGTTCAGGTCCGCTGTTTGCCCACGTAAATGACAGCCAATCGGATGTTCCCGGTTCAATGAGATTTTTGCCGTCTTTTGTTTGCAGACGCAGTCCAAAACCGTCCACGCTTGTCTTTAAGACTTTTTCTCCGTTGATCGTGGTCGAATCACCCTGAATCTGGAGTTTAAGGTAATCTTTAAGGCGATCTTTACAATTAAGACTGTAATTAAGCGGCTTTGTATAACGGGTGCCATCGATTTTAGTGGTATAAACTGTTCCGAATTCAACCGCTCCGCCGGTTACCTGGCATGGCATAGGCACATTCACCACTACAGTCACTGACAAATCCACCTGGGTATCAATTGCCATAGACGGCAATGCCACACTGACCAATCCGAATGCCATTAAGCAGGGTATTTTGCGAAACATAATTCGGCCTCCTGCCTGTTATTTTTTACTGCTTTTTTCCTGATCGACATTACAAGTCGTTCCGTTACATTTAAAATGCAGTGGCATCCGTCCACCATAATCATCGACATAAACAAGAACGGGATGTGGCCCCAAATCTGCTGCTTTCACGTGCATCAGTTCACTGGATTTTGGCGCCAGAACAATCGGATTAAAACCTGCAACGGACGAGGTATTAACGCGGCTGCTGGCATTACTCAGTACGACATAGTAGCTAGATGGGTTATTCACCTGATAATCTCCACCGCTGCGCGTCAATGTGAGTTGATACTGCCAGGGATGAAGAGGATCCATTTTAGGTAAAGACGCAGGTCGGTAAAATAATTTAATGCGCGTTTGCAGGGCAATTTGCAGCGTATTCGGCCGCTTTCCTTTCGGTGGAATCTCTCTTACGTTGAAGTAAAACAGCGATTCACGATCCTGCGGCAATGATGCAAGCCCCGGCATGCCTTGTATTTTCACCTGGCCCGTTTCTTTCGGTTCGATACGCTGAACTGGAGGTAATACGGCGAGCGGGGAGGTAATCTTTTGCCCTTTATTATCTTCAATCCAGGACTGAGCCAGATACGGGCTATCTTGGTTATCATTACGTAGCGTAAGGATAACAGATTTCTCGCTACCGCTAAAAACAACGCGTGTTCTGTCAGGTACAACAGCTGCATGCGCCAGCATTGGCAATAATGTGCATCCTAAAAGGATTTTAGTAGACAAAAAAAGAAAATTTTTCATGTATTTTTTCCTGAATTAATCGAAGCATCCGGTATTCCGGAAAAATCTTCATGTTCCGACTTGGGAATCACGTGTTGTGTTTGCTGCTGAATTGCCGGTATTACTTTATGTGTAACCGGCGTAGTTAATTTTTTTTCACTGCTGCAAGGCAGTAACAAATTATTAAAGAGATCTTTTGGCAACGGATCGGGGAGTGTTATTAAACAGTGTTGACTACCGTTCCAGTTTACCTGCATACTTTCGCCTGGGTTCACCCCAGCCAGATAAACGCTGCCATTGTCATCGACAAGCCCAACCTGTTGCTGGTTCATATTCATGACTTCAGCCCCAAATGGAGGATATTTCCCGTCACTTAAACGCAACGTTGCAACTGCTTTCTCACCCCTTATAATATCGAATTTCCGATAGCCTATCGCACCTTCCGTTAAGGTAATTTGTGCTGTTGACTGCGTTGCTTCCGCATTATCAGGAAGGTTCTTAATGTCGATTTTAATATCATTACGGTAATAATCATTAATATCGGGTATTATGGCCATGCCAAAAGCATTGGTATAGACCGGCGTATTATATCCACCAACGGGTACATCAGGTTGCCCGCTGGCGTCAATCATTAAACGCGATCCGCCAGGAATAGACACCCGATGCAGTGCCCCACCCTGAGCAGTAAGCGTAGCCCCACCTTCCATAGAGATACCAACGGAAGAGTAGGCGTTTTCAAGATAGCTGGCGTTAAGGTCAACATCCGCATAGTCACCCGTATGACGGAAATAACCATCCGCAGATTTATCGCTTTGTGAATCTCCAACGCTTACCTGATAGCTATTACGGTCATCAACTCGTTGGTTATATCCAACACGGTTTGAATGATCGTCATGATTAAATGAACCGTTATAGGTCAACGCCCCACTTTCGCCCCACGGAATACTGACCGAAAGATAAAATCCATCGTCGGTTTCATCATCATATTCATTGCGAAACCCGTTCAAGGAAAGGCTAATATTTTTCACGCGCCCCAAATCGAAGTATTTTGAAACCATAATGTTATAGTTATTTTCGTCTGAGCGGTCCCAATACGATCGGCGAGACCAGTTTAAAAAGACGTTTATACCAAGATCAATTACATTCTGGTTGTAGTTAACAGTAAACATTTCCTTGTCTTTTCCGGAACGAAAATGTTCATCGTCCTGAGCGTCAAGGTAATCGTTCATCGTCATAAAGTTTTCTTCAGAGAAACGATATCCTGCAAAAGAGATACGGCTATGCAATTCGTCATAGTCTTTTGAATAACTTATGCGGTACGAGTTCCCTTGTAAATTCTCGTCATCACTATCAGCCGTAATGTGCGCGTGTGAGCGAGTAACATCAAAAGAGAGCGCCCCAAGCGCAGCCATATCGCGCCCAATACCCAGTGCGACCGCCTGATAATTTTGTTCACCAATGCCACCACCGTACAAGGACCAGCCGTCAGCAACGCCCCATGAGGCTTCACCTGCGCCGAACATTTCACCTGCCATTTGGTGATCCCAGTCCTGAGGGCGTCCCACCGTGGTTTTGAAACGCACCTGATTGGTTCGCGTAAGGAACGGCACGGATGCGGTACTTACATCGTATTCCTGAACCTGTCCATCCTGCTCTTCGATTCGTACGTGCAAATCACCAGAGACAGACTGGTTAATATCCTGAATACGGAACGGGCCTGCCGGAACCTGCTTTTCATAAAGCACTCTGCCTTGCTGCGTCACCACGACCTTGGCATTGGTTCGCGCAACGCCCGCGATATCAGGTGCATATCCTCTTAAGTTAGGAGGAAGCATTTGGTCGTCTGAATTGACGCTAACGCCCGCATAGTTGAAGGTATCAAAAATGTCCGACAGGAGGGAGGTTTCCCCCAGCAGAAGCTGTGCCCCCCATTTAGGTAAAGCGCGGTAGGCGTAGTAGCGGCTCCAGTCCCAGTTACGCGTGGTCTCGTCATCCTGACGTTGATAATCCGCTTGCCAGTCAGCACGCAGACGCCATGGCCCAACATTGGCACCCATTGTGCCATTACCACTGAGATCGCGATCATTGCCGCCGTCATTTTCGTCATGCTCATGGCTGGCGTTAATATTATAATCAAAAAGAATACCTGAAATACCTTCATCCCAGCGGGCAGGAGGCTCCCAGTTTTCGTCCGAATACTCGAGGTAGGCCTGTGGGATGGCGATACGCAATGCCGTTTGTGACATGTCCGCATCCACGTGCATATCTTTCAGCTGATCTGGTTTTAAACATGCACCGTCTTTTATCCATATAAAATGGTCTGACAGCTCAGGTTTGATACCGAGACGCGAAACAAGATCAGGTGAAAGGCAAGCATAACTGTCATCAGGATCATCTTCTTTAGGATACCAGTTAATGTCATAATTATCAGGAAGTCTGCCTGTATTTATTATTACCTGTAGATTATATTGACCTGGTAAAACATAACCCTTACGAGAAAAACGACTCAGATCATAATTTTCGCTACTGCGGACATCCAAGAATTGAGTATTGAATTCAACAGCATCTTCTGCAAAGGTATCATTACCGGATACTCCACAAAATAGCCCAACCAAAACGGCCAGATGTTTCAGTCGATAATATTTGCTGCACTTCATTATGATACCCTGAAAACGTACACATCCGAGCTGGAAATTAAATGCTGCCCCACGATAATTCGCGGGGCAAATATTAACAATTACAGATAGCTAATCTGGAAACTGGTCAAAGATGAGAACTCACCCGTGTCGATAGTTGTCGCAGCAGTTTCACCCTGAACCCAAGCTTTAAATGCCAGCTTTTGATCGGCCAGGCCTTTACCATCGGCATCAACGGCCAGCGCCTGCGTTGCAGCGTTCCCTAATTTAATTTCAGTACCTTTCGTGTTAGCGATTACAATATGAGAACCTTTCATCTCGCCCTTTGCCCCCATCAGAGCAAGGTAGCCCGGATTTGCCGTGGATTCATCACCACTCGCATTGAAGACAATGTTCATGCTGGTTTCGTCTGTAAATACGCAGTTAACCAGCTGAATATCAAAATCTACTGCCTGAATCAGTCCAGCTTTAAGTGACGCGGTGCCCAGGTTCTCGCCCAGACTAATCGTTTGGTTTTCGTCACCAATTTTAATAGAGCATGGGGAAGTAACAATTTTACCTACAAACGTAACTGTACCATCGTTACCTTCTGCATGTGCAGCCATCGCAGAACCGCCAAAGACTAACATACCAAGAAGCGCTGATTTCGCGAATTTTTTCATTTTCGATCCTTAAAAATATAGATAGATTTAAATCCACTAAATATAGTGAAGCTTTTTTGGGAAATATTCCCAGTTACCTAAAAGGTAATTTTTATATTTGAATAAGAAGAGGCTAACGCTTTGGGGGGGGTTAGTAGATTTACTTTTCTCTAAGTAATTCTCTCTTCATCCATGATTGGCTATATTTAGCCAGATATCATCGACATCCTGTACGATGAGCTCGTTCCCGAAATCCGGTTTCGATATAATATTATTTAAATGAATAATACGCTATTTTACGAACGTGTATATTTAATTAAACTTATTTCTTATTTTAGTTAGATTTAATAATGGGTATATTATTCATTCATAAAAAAAATGACTTGAATAAAAAAGCCCTTTCCATAAGCATATGGTAAGGGCTAATCTTAATTATTTCACAACGCGTAGCGCCGGACGACCACCGCGCGGTGGCGGATCGTCATCAGGATCGTTGTCGTCCTCACGATCGGGCTTGTCGCCATCAATCACGGACATTACCGTTTCGCTTTCGCTGGCGGTGATGCCTTCGTCATCATTCAGGCTGGCAACCTCTTCATCGTATGCCGCTTCCGGCTCGAACATGGTTCCCGCACCGTTTTCACGCGCGTAGATCGCCAGCACCGCAGCCAGCGGTACGGAAACCTGACGCGGCACGCCGCCGAACCGCGCGTTGAAGCGCACTTCGTCGTTTGCCAGCTCCAGGTTACCAACTGCACGCGGGGCAATGTTCAGTACGATCTGTCCGTCACGCGCGTATTCCATCGGAACCAGCACGCCCGGCAACGTCACATCCACAACCAGGTGCGGCGTGAGCTGGTTATCCAGCAGCCATTCATAGAAGGCGCGCAGCAGATACGGACGGCGTGGGGTAAGTTGTGACATTTCCACAGTCATTAGCCTCGGCCGAGACGCATTTCACGTTCCGGTTCAGTTAAAGATGCCAGGAAAGAGTCGCGCTCAAATACGCGAGTCATATAGCCTTTCAGCTCTTTTGCGCCAGGGCCGCTGAACTCAACGCCCAGGGTTGGCAGACGCCACAGCAGCGGGGCCAGGTAGCAATCTACCAGGCTGAACTCATCGCTCAGGAAGAAAGGTTTCTGACCAAACACAGGGGCAATTGCCAGCAGCTCTTCACGCAGTTGCTTACGCGCAGCGTCGGCTTCAGAAGCGGAACCGCTGGTGATGACGTTCATCAGCGAGTACCAGTCTTTTTCGATACGCTGCATGTACAGGCGGCTTTCACCACGCGCAACAGGGTAAACAGGCATCAGCGGCGGATGCGGGAAACGCTCATCCAGATATTCCATAATGATACGGGATTCCCACAGGGTCAGCTCGCGATCCACCAGCGTCGGTACGCTTTGGCTCGGGTTGAGATCGATCAGATCCTGAGGCGGGTTATCCTTTTCCACATGCTCGATCTCAAAACTGACACCCTTCTCGGCCAGTACGATACGAACCTGATGGCTATAAATGTCAGTAGGACCAGAAAACAGCGTCATTACCGAACGTTTGTTGGCAGCGACAGCCATGAAAACCTCCAGGTATATTCAGAATTTTTACTGCTACCAGCCCAACAGGGGCCAGCCAGATGTTGTATCGCCCATCCCAGAGAAAACACATTGTTCAAGAATCGAACAAAAATCGAGTATTCACCGATATTTGGGCAGAAAATTGGATGATAGTTTACCAGATTTTGATGGCTTTGTGGTGAGGGGATTCTGGAAATGTGGAAAAAGAGAAGATATATGAAATGTTACTGTGGATAACCTGCGCATTATCCATAAAAAAACCCGCCGAAGCGGGTTTTTCGCCAATCGTTCTGCGTAAGCAGAATGGATTAACGTTTGGAGAACTGTGGACGACGACGTGCTTTACGCAGACCCACTTTCTTACGTTCAACCTGACGAGCGTCACGAGTAACGAAGCCAGCTTTACGCAGTTCAGAACGCAGGGATTCGTCGTACTCCATCAGAGCGCGGGTGATACCGTGACGGATCGCACCTGCCTGACCGGAGATACCACCACCTTTAACGGTGATGTACAGATCCAGTTTTTCTACCATATCAACCAGTTCCAGCGGCTGGCGAACTACCATGCGGGCAGTTTCGCGACCGAAGTATTGTTCCAGAGAACGCTGGTTGATTACGATTTTACCACTGCCCGGTTTGATGAAAACGCGAGCTGCGGAACTTTTGCGGCGACCAGTGCCGTAGTATTGATTTTCAGCCATTGCCTATAATCCCGATTAGATGTCAAGAACTTGCGGTTGCTGTGCCGCGTGGTTGTGCTCGTTGCCTGCGTAAACTTTCAGTTTACGGAACATAGCACGACCCAGCGGGCCTTTTGGCAGCATGCCTTTAACCGCGATTTCAATCACACGCTCAGGACGGCGGGCAATCATCTCTTCAAAGGTCGCTTCTTTGATACCACCGATGTGGCCGGTGTGGTGGTAGTACATTTTGTCAGTACGCTTGTTGCCGGTAACAGCAACTTTGTCAGCGTTCAGAACGATGATGTAATCACCGGTATCAACGTGCGGAGTGTATTCCGCTTTATGCTTACCGCGCAGGCGACGAGCCAGTTCAGTAGCCAGACGGCCCAGAGTTTTACCGGTCGCGTCAACAACATACCAGTCGCGCTGTACGGTTTCTGGTTTAGCTGTAAAAGTTTTCATTAAAAGCTTACCCAAATAATAAGTTACACGTTGGTGAACACCCAAACGTTTAGTCAGTTGAGGTTCACACGACAAAGTCCGGCAAACCTACCCCTTCGAATAGCACATGCCGACACATAGAAAGTTTCGGGAAAAAAACCTTCTCGTAACGTGGGGTCGCAAGATTATAGAGAAGTTGAGGTCAAAGATCGACCCTTAAATGTGATTTGGAATGGGTTTTTCGGGGGTGGGTATTGTGCGGTCTGGTGCCCCCTCCCCCAGCCCCTCTCCCACAGGGAGAGGGTGGCATTTATGGCATATGCTCCAGCTTCAGGTATTCCTCGCTCCGCATCTCCTGCAGGCGCGACAGGCAGCGCTGGAACTCAAACTTCAGCCGCTCTCCCTGATAGATCTCATATAAAGGTACCTCGGCGCTGACCACCAGCTTGACGTGGCGCTCGTAAAACTCGTCCACCAGCGCAATGAAGCGCCGCGCTTCGCTCTCCATCAGCCGCGTCATCACCGGCACATCCATCACCATCACGGTGTGGAACAGGCGCGATAGCGCAATGTAATCGTGCTGGCTGCGGGCATCCACGCAGAGCGTCGCAAAGGAGACCGCCAGCGTTTGGTTTTCTACGCCAAGGGTTGGCAACGGACGATGGTTAATCTCCAGCGTCGGGGCGTTTTCGCGTGTTGCACCCGCCAGCGCCAGCCAGAGCTTATCCATCTCGCGGGTGGTCTCTGCATTTAACGGTGAGAGCCACAGGTGCGCCTGAGTCAGCGTACGTAACCGGTAATCTACCCCAGCATCAACATTCATAATGTCACAATGCTGTTTGATGGCGTCAATGGCGGGCAGGAAGCGCGCCCGCTGCAGGCCGTTGCGGTAAAGTTCATCTGGCGGGATATTCGACGTGGCAACGAGCGTGATCCCGCGGGCAAATAGCGCCTTCATCAGGCCGCCCAACAGCATGGCATCGGTGATGTCAGAAACGAAAAACTCATCGAAGCAGAGCACGTCCGTTTCAGCCTTGAACCTGTCGGCCACAATCTCCAGCGGATCGCTTTTGCCCTGCAGCGCAGTCAGCTCTTCATGCACCCGCAGCATAAAGCGATGGAAGTGCAGACGCTGTTTACGCTCACCCGGCAGGCTGAGATAAAACAGATCCATCAGCCAGGTTTTTCCGCGCCCGACGCCGCCCCACATGTATAAACCGCGCACCGGAGCCTGATCCTGCGGCGTTTTTTTACCGAGCAACCGCCCAAACGCGGCCTTGAGCCCACCACTCTGTTCTACTTCAGCAGGTTTTGCCGTGAGCGCCTGATAAATCATCTCCAGACGGTTTACCGCCTCACGTTGAACGTCATCAGGCTGATGAGTACCCTCATTCAGGGCCAGTTGATATCGCGATGCAGGTGACAGGTTTTGCATAATCTTATTGTTATTCCTTCAATTAACGCTCACCAGCAGGCGTGACTGATGAAAAAAAGGCCGTTCTACACTACGCGATGATACGTCAGGATTCCACTTCTGCGGAAATAGCGGTTATAGTGGCATTATCAGGCACAGGCAGGAGCCGAGCCAACACCCTACGGAACAACAAGACAACGGGAGAAGTTCATGACCTGGGAATATGCGCTAATCGGTTTAGTCGTCGGCATCGTGATCGGTGCTGTGGCCATGCGTTTCGGTAACCGCAAATTGCGTCAGCAGCAGTCACTGCAGTACGAACTGGAAAAGAACAAAGCAGAGCTGGAAGAGTATCGCGAAGAGCTGGTCAGCCACTTTGCCCGTAGCGCCGAGCTGCTGGACAACATGGCGACCGACTACCGCCAGCTGTATCAGCATATGGCGAAAAGCTCCAGCAGCCTGCTGCCGGAAATGACCGCGGAGACTAATCCGTTCCGCAACCGTCTGGCCGACTCAGAAGCCGGTAACGATCAGGCGCCCGTTCAGATGCCACGCGACTACTCTGACGGCGCGTCCGGCCTGCTGCGCGGTGGCGCAAAACGCGATTAACCGCACAACATAAATATATTTTACGGGCGCATCTCTTGCGCCCGTCCTTTCTTCCCGTCCCCAGCTATTATTTAGTCAAACACCTCATTGTTCAGCGGTATAAAATTCAATAACATCATCATGATTTTGGGCCGTTCTTCTTTCATTCCAGGATACGAGAGTCAGCATCAATGAAGAAAAAAAACCAGCTGTTGAGCGCTTTAGCGTTAAGTGTCGGGTTATCTCTCTCGGCGTCCTTCCCTGTCGGTGCGGCGCTGCCTTCGCAGGTGCCGGGGCAGTCAGCTATTCCCAGCCTCGCGCCGATGCTGGAAAAAGTGTTGCCCGCGGTCGTGAGCGTTCAGGTAGAAGGCACGGCGGTTCAAAGCCAGCGCGTACCGGATGAACTGAAAAAATATTTTGGCGATGAGTCCCCCAATCAGCAGGCTCAGCCTTTTGAAGGCCTGGGCTCTGGCGTGATCATTGATGCGGCCAAAGGCTATATTCTGACCAACAATCATGTCATCAGCCAGGCCGATAAAATCAGCGTCCAGCTGAACGATGGTCGTGAATTTGACGCCAAATTGATTGGCGGCGATGACCAGAGCGACATCGCGCTGTTGCAGGTGCAGAACCCAAGCAACCTGACCCAGATTGCCATTGCGGATTCCGACAAACTGCGCGTTGGTGATTTTGCCGTCGCCGTCGGCAACCCCTTTGGTTTAGGGCAAACCGCCACCTCCGGCATTATCTCGGCGCTGGGACGTAGCGGCCTGAATCTGGAAGGTCTGGAAAACTTCATCCAGACAGATGCCTCAATCAACCGTGGAAACTCCGGTGGAGCACTGCTTAACCTTAATGGCGAGTTGATTGGCATTAACACGGCGATTCTGGCCCCGGGCGGCGGAAGCATTGGGATTGGCTTTGCGATCCCGAGCAATATGGCTAAAACGCTGTCGCAGCAGCTTATTCAGTTCGGTGAAGTCAAACGTGGGCTGCTGGGCATCAAAGGTATGGAGATGAGCGCGGATATCGCGAAAGCGTTCAATATTAACGTGCAACGCGGTGCGTTTGTCAGTGAAGTGCTGCCAAACTCCGGCTCGGCAAAAGCAGGCATCAAATCGGGCGATGTGATCGTCAGCCTTAACGACAAGCCGCTGAGCAGCTTTGCTGAACTGCGTTCGCGTATCGCCACCACCGAACCGGGGGCCAAGGTGAAGCTGGGCCTGATCCGTGACGGTAAGCCGCTGAACGTCGAAGTGACGCTGGATAAGAGCACCTCGTCATCTGCCAGCGCGGAGCTTATCGCCCCGGCGCTGCAGGGGGCAACGCTGAGCGACGGGCAGCTGAAAGACGGTACGAAAGGCATTCGCCTCGACACCGTCGAGAAGAGCAGCCCTGCCGCGCAGGCCGGATTGCACCAGGAAGACGTCATCATTGGCGTGAACCGTAATCGCGTGCAGTCCATTGCCGAACTGCGCAAGGTGCTGGAGAGTAAACCGGCGGTCATTGCCCTGCAGGTCATGCGTGGCAATGAGTCTATCTACATTCTGTTGCGCTAAGCATTTGCGATTCCGGGCATCACCGCTGCGTGTGATGTCCGGATAACTCATGTTATGCTGCAAACCGTTCCTTTTTTCACGACACGCGCATCATGCTTTTAAAGCTCTTACGTTCCACTGTCATCGGTTTGATTGTCGCTGGCCTGCTGCTGCTGGCGATGCCGTCTTTGCGTCAGTTCAATAAGCTGTCGGCTCCCCAGTTTGACAGCACGGATGAAACGCCGGCGACCTATAACCAGGCCGTTCGCCGTGCCGCCCCTGCCGTGGTTAACGTTTATAACCGCGGCCTTAATAGCTCAGCACATAATCAGCTGGAGATCCGCACCCTTGGCTCCGGGGTGATTATGGACGAGCGCGGCTACATTATTACGAACAAACACGTGATCAACGATGCCGATCAGATCATCGTCGCCCTGCAGGATGGTCGCGTGTTTGAGGCGTTGCTTGTGGGTTCAGACAGCCTCACCGACCTGGCCGTGCTGAAGATTAACGCCACGGGCGGCCTGCCGGTCATTCCGATCAACCGCAAACGCACGCCTCACATTGGCGACGTCGTTCTGGCTATCGGTAACCCTTATAATCTCGGACAGACGATTACCCAGGGGATCATCAGCGCAACCGGTCGCATTGGCCTCAACCCGTCAGGACGGCAGAACTTCCTGCAGACGGATGCGTCAATCAACCACGGTAATTCAGGCGGCGCGCTGGTCAACTCGCTGGGCGAACTGATGGGCATCAACACCCTCTCATTCGATAAAAGCAACGACGGCGAGACGCCAGAAGGGATCGGCTTTGCTATTCCGTTCCAGCTGGCGACCAAGATTATGGATAAGCTGATCCGCGACGGGCGCGTGATACGCGGCTATATCGGTATCGGCGGGCGCGAAATTGCGCCGATGCATACTCAGGGTGGCGGTATCGATCAGATTCAGGGCATCGTCGTCAACGAGGTCGCACCAGGTGGACCGGCGGCTAATGCGGGGATTCAGGTTAACGATGTCATCGTCTCGGTCAACGGCACGCCGGCAGTCTCTGCGCTGGAGACGATGGACCAGGTGGCCGAAATTCGCCCTGGCTCTATCATCCCTGTGGAAGTCATGCGTAACGATAAGAAACTGACGCTGCACGTGACGGTTCAGGAATACCCGGCCACTAACTGATAAGCATAAAAAAAACGGAGCGATAAGCTCCGTTTTTTTATCGGGTGGCGTGCGTTTTACTTGTTAACGAACTCTTCACCCAGGGTGATATCTTTCTTCAGCGTGTCCAGCATGCCTTCCATCGCGTTTTGCTCAAACGCGCTCAGCGTACCGATAGACTTACGCTCTTCAATACCGTTTTTGCCCAGCAGCAGCGGCTGAGAGAAGAAGCGGGCATGTTCGCCGTCGCCTTCAACGTAAGCGCATTCAACAACGCCTTTCTCACCCTGCAGGGCGCGAACCAGTGACAGACCGAAACGGGCAGCCGCCTGGCCCATAGACAGGGTTGCAGAACCGCCACCCGCCTTCGCTTCCACCACTTCGGTGCCCGCGTTCTGGATACGTTTGGTCAGGTCAGCCACTTCCTGCTCGGTGAAGCTTACGCCTGGGATCTGCGACAGCAGAGGCAGAATGGTCACGCCAGAGTGGCCGCCGATAACCGGCACTTCCACTTCTGTTGGCTGTTTACCTTTCAGCTCAGCAACGAAGGTGTTGGAACGGATGATATCCAGCGTGGTCACGCCGAACAGTTTGTTTTTGTCGTAAACACCCGCTTTCTTCAGCACTTCGGCTGCGATAGCAACGGTGGTGTTCACCGGGTTAGTGATGATACCGATGCACGCTTTCGGGCACACTTCAGCGATCTGCTGCACCAGGTTTTTCACGATGCCCGCGTTGACGTTGAACAGGTCTGAACGATCCATGCCTGGCTTACGCGCCACGCCTGCAGAAATCAGGACCACATCAGCACCCTGCAGCGCAGGACGCGCATCTTCACCGGAGAAGCCTTTGATTTTTACAGCGGTCGGGATGTGGCTCAGGTCAACCGCCACGCCTGGGGTTACCGGAGCAATATCGTACAGGGAGAGTTCTGAGCCTGAAGGCAGTTGGGTTTTCAGTAGTAGGGCAAGCGCCTGGCCGATACCACCAGCAGCGCCGAGGACTGCGACTTTCATCCTAAACTCCTTATTATGGTTAACTTAAGTATCTGTAAATCCGTTGCCGCGACCTTAAATCAGCAAGTCTTTAATTACAATTTTCGAAGCTAAAGAATTTGAGGTCGCACGACTTTATCTCTCACCAGAAAGCTATCTGACGCCAGATGGCAACGAATTAAGAGGTGGTTACAATACACCCTGCCCCGCCACCAAAACAACATCATTTTGATAACATTTAATTTACTTTTAAGCTTATTTGCGCGGCGTGACCCAGGCATGTTTTCTGATAACGAAATCTGATAAAATCTCTCCCTTTCATAACATTATTTCAGCCTGCCGCTGAGCAGATAATTTGCATAAAAATTCATCCACATGCATAATAATGTTGTTTCTTTCGTCATATTCCGGGTGACTTATGCGAAGCTCGTCTAAGCAAGAAGAATTAGTAAAGGCGTTTAAGGCGCTACTTAAAGAAGAGAAATTCAGTTCTCAGGGAGAAATTGTTCAGGCGCTGCAGGAACAAGGCTTCGATAACATCAACCAGTCGAAAGTCTCCCGCATGTTAACCAAGTTTGGCGCGGTGCGTACCCGCAACGCCAAGATGGAGATGGTCTATTGCCTGCCGGCAGAACTTGGCGTGCCGACCACCTCCAGCCCGCTCAAGAATTTGGTTCTGGATATCGACTATAACGACGCCGTTGTGGTCATCCACACAAGCCCGGGCGCCGCGCAGCTGATTGCCCGCATGCTGGACTCGTTAGGTAAAACAGAGGGTATCCTTGGCACCATTGCCGGAGATGACACCATCTTTACCACCCCGGCTAGCGGTTTCTCCGTAAAGGATCTCCACGAAGCGATTCTGGTTCTGTTCGAACAGGAACTGTAATGCTCTCTCCCCGTAGCGCCGCTGCGGGGATCATTCTGCTCTCATAACATTTCCCCCTTTATTTCACTGCCCCTGCTTTGACGATTAGTGCTTTTTACCACTCATTAACATTCAGCCAGCGAATAACAATCCCGTAAATCGCACAAAAAATCAAAATGCGATATCCCTATGATTTACTTATAAATACCAGCACGAACTGCTCATAAAACACCCAATAATATGCAATTTGGTTATAAAAAATCGGGCGTTTAACACGTAATAACAAGGGAAACCATTAGTCTGGTATTAATTTTTGGCGTTATTAGTGTATACTTGATTTTGTGATGAGGGTCACGAAACAAGACCCCACTAAAAAATTCGACGAGGTAAGAATCATGAAAATCAAAACTACTGTAGCGGCGCTGAGCGTCCTGTCTGTCCTGTCCTTCGGTGCTTTCGCGGCTGACGCTATTAATGCTGACCAGGCGCAGTCCCGTGAGGCAATCGGTACGGTTTCTGTCGGCGCTGTTGGCACGTCTCCAATGGACATGCATGAAATGCTGAACAAAAAAGCGGAAGAAAAAGGTGCCTCATCCTATCGCATCATCGAAGCGCGTTCCGGTGACCACTGGCACGCCACCGCCGAGCTGTACAAATAAGTTTTAGTAATCACTGAAGACGTAACTCTCCACTCAACGGCACCAGGCATAAAAATAGCGGTACAACCCTTCTCGCCGTTGAGCAAAAAAACTGTTCAGGAGTAAAGACTATGAAAACCAAATTGATCATCGCAACCCTGGGTCTGGCATCCGTTCTCTCTTTCGGCGCAAGCGCAGCCGTACAGCAAGTGAATGCCGATCAGGCACAAAATCTGCAGCCAATGGGCAGCGTCTCCGTGACGTCAGTCACCGGCTCCCCGATGGACATTCGTCAGGAGCTTGCCGCCAAAGCTGAAAAAGCAGGCGCCAGCAGCTATCGCGTCACCGAACTGAATCAGGGTGACCACTGGCATGCCACGGCTGAACTGTATAAATAAACCCTCGTCGTATCTCATCATACGACTTGCCCCTGGCCTCGTGGTCAGGGGCTTTTTTTCATTCAATGCCGCGCGTTAAAGCGCAACTGCCCTTCAAGCTCTTCTTCTGCTTCATCGAACAGCAATATCAGCGCGCCAAAACGTCTGCGCAGCTTTTCAGGAAGATGAATAAACTCAATCTCCAGCGGTAGCGGCAACATACTGCCGGTGACCACATCCCAAAGCGTATCCAGATTCGTCACGCTTTCCCGTTCAAGATCAAACGCCCGGATAAATTCCCGATAAAAGTCTTCCTGACTGTCGATTTCGTCAAAATCAAACGTATAAGTTTTCATTGCCAGCCACCCAGTCCAGGCGGGCGGCAGATGCCGCCCTGTCTATTATAATCCCCCGATATGCAGGGTTTTAACTTCCAGATACTCTTCCAGCCCCAGCACGGATCCCTCACGTCCAAGACCGGATTCTTTCACGCCGCCAAAAGGCCCCAGCTCGGTAGAAACGGCGCACTCGTTAATGCCAATCATCCCGCTCTCGATTGCCTGCGAAACGCGGAAAACCCGGGAGAGGTTCTGGGTGTAGAAGTAAGCCGCCAGCCCGTAGGGCGTGTTGTTGGCGCGCTGGATGACTTCGTCTTCCGAGGTGAAGCGGAAACAGGCCGCAACCGGGCCAAACGTCTCTTCCTCTGCCAGCTTCATGCCTTCGTGGCAGTCGCCCAACACGGTTGGCATCCAGAAATTGCCGCCCAGAGGATGGGGTTTACCGCCCGCCAGCACGGTCGCCCCCCGTGCGACAGCATCTTCAACGTGCTCGCGCACCTTGTTGACCGCCGCAGGTTCGATCAGCGGCCCAACGACCACGCCCTCTTCAAGACCATTCCCCACCTTAAGAGTATTAACCGCATCAGCGAGCTTATTCACAAATTTGTCGTAGACGGTTTCCTGAATGTAGAAGCGGTTCACGCTGACGCAAACCTGCCCCGCATTGCGGAACTTGTTGGCGATAGCGCCCTTAACCGCTGCGTCAATGTCTGCATCCTCGAAAACGATGTACGGGGCATTTCCCCCCAGCTCCATGGAGACTTTTTTCATGGTTTCCGCGGCGTTACGCACCAGCGTTTTGCCGACGGAGGTTGAACCGGTAAAGGAGATTTTACGCACGTCGTGGCTGGCCATGATCGCATCGCTGATCTCATGGGTGTTTCCGGCCACCGCGTTGAGCACGCCATCCGGCACGCCCGCCTGTTTTGCCAGCGTCAGCAGCGCAAAGGCGCTGAGCGGCGTGTTATTTGCCGGTTTGATGACGCCGGTACATCCGGCCGCCAGCGCCGGGCCTAACTTGCGGGTGAGCATCGCCATCGGGAAGTTCCAGGGCGTGATGGCCGCGACGACGCCGATGGGCTCACGGGTCGCAAGAATGCGCGAGCCGGGCTTGATCGGCGGAATAATTTCACCGTTCGCGCGTTTGGCCTCTTCGGCAAACCACTGGATAAAGCTGGCGGCGTACTCCACTTCCCCTTCCGCCTCTTTCAGGGGCTTACCCTGCTCGGTGGTCATTAACCGCCCGAGCCAACTTTTATTCTCAATAATCAGTTCGTACCAGCGGTAAAGAATGGCCGAACGCTCTTTCGCGGTTTTGGCACGCCATGCCGGGAAGGCTTTGGTGGCCGCTGCAATCGCTTCTTCGGTTTGCGCTTTACCCGCTTTCGCAACTTTAGCGATGACCTCACCGGTCGCGGGGTTCAGCACATCAAACGTTGTGTCCAGCGTTTTCCAGAGGCCGTTAACCAGATAGCCGGTCTGAAAAAGAGTGTTGTCCTGAAGCGCCTGGGTCGTCATGTGTCCTCCCTTCCTGAATGTAAGTACGTGCTGGAATAAGTATAGCCACAAAAAAACCGACGCTTTTGGCGTCGGTTTTTTACGTCGGTCAGTTATCAGTTAGGGCATTCTGGTAGCGATGCAGCATAAACACCAGCCGCCCTACCGGCTCGGTCACTTGTGGCGGCGCCTGCCAGTGTTTGAGCTTTTCCTGATAAATATCGAGTTCTTCAAGCAGTTGGGTAAAGTAACGGCGGCGTTTGTCATCGCTGCTGGCGGAAAGCACATGGTCGGCGGTACGACGCAGCTGACGGTGGAAGGCCGAGAGATCGTCGTTGATCGGCACCGGCGCGTTACGCAGACGCTGGTGCGCAATGATCATGGTTAATGCCAGGCGGAACTTCGCGATATCCCCCGGAAACTTGTTCAGCAGTAAAAACAGCTGCTGATAGAGCGCGGGCAGGTGGTTCTCTTTACGGCGCGCGGTATTGGTGGTCATCGACGACACGGCAGCCGACACGAACTGGTTCAACAGCACGCGCCCCGTCCGGGCCTGCGAGTTATCCCGTACCAGCAGAATCACCATCATCGCCAGGAAACACCCAACAAGCTGACCTAACGCGCTGTCGAGGAACTGGCTGAAATGGAAGGTCATCGGGTTATCCAGCACGATGATATTAATCGTACTCGCCAGCGCCCCCAGCGATCCCAGTCGCCGCTTTTGTACCTCAATGCCGATAAAGAACGCCATTACCGCCAGGCTGATACAGAGCAGCAGCATGCTCTGCTGCGTCGACGGAATGATGACCAGGAAATAGAGCGCGCCTATCGGCAGGGCGGCAATGGTGCCGTAGAGGAAATCAATGGCGACCATGCGCGGGTTAGGCAGACGCATCGCCAGCGCGGTCACGACGGCAATCATCACCATCGCGCCGCTGCCGGACGTCCAGCCCGTCCACAGCCAGAAAAGCGTGCCGAGCATACAGGCAAGCGTGGTACGCCAGAAGTTGACCATCGCGTGGTGCCGCTCGGCAGATTCCGCCTTGATCACTACTTCGCCCTGGAGCACCTCTTCTTCCGCCGCGCTGATTTTAGTGTTGCTGATTACACCGCGTTTCAGCAGAAGATAGCGCGTCGCGGCGCCGACCCAGGTGTAGATGGTCACCGGCGTGTCGCGCTCCCCGGTCCAGGCAATCACACGGCGCATGCGCTTAAGCTGCTTATGCACGTCCTGTACGGTGTCTACCGGCTCGGCAAACAGTTCGCGGAACGTATCGGTAACCGCTTCCGGTCGAGTGTTCTGGATGAGATAGGTTTCGCACGCCTGGGTAATCAGCGTCAGAGAGACGGTGTTAAGGGCTTTAAGGCGACGATTCGCCCGGGCCCAGCGCGACGACTCCATATTGAGGTTGCTGCGCATCCCTTCCAGGGCCTGCGTACGGCGTACCAGCCCGCTCCACGCTTTATCCACCTCTTCGCTGTCGCCGTGTTTAATGCAAAGCTGCATCAGCTGGTACTGGGCAACGATCAGCGCGTCCAGCTCGCGATCCACCTCTTGCTTGATCGAGCGCGGGGAGAAAAGCAGGTCAGCCACGATCGCGCAGACAATACCAATCACAATCTCGCTGCAGCGCTCCACGGCAAACTGCGGCGCGAGCAAGGGTTCGGACTGGATCGTGATAACAATAATTAGCGCCGTATAGCCCGCCAGCCCCCAGGCGTAGGAGTTCTCCACTTTTACCAGAGACGAAATCCAGGTGCAGAAACCCGCCCAGATACAGCACACCATGAGCATCAGCAGCGGCGTGCGGATCATCAGAATAATAATGGTCAGCGCCGCGAAACAGCCGATAAAGGTTCCGATGATACGCAGCATCCCGCGATAGCGGATCGCACCAGAGTAGGGCTCCCCGCCCGCGGCGAAGGCAGGGCCCGCCGCAACAATCGCGGCGGTGAGCACCGCCCAGCGAGGGGTTTCAAGCTGGAAATGGAAGCCGACAAACAGCGCCAGCACAATGGCGCACGCCAGCTTCACGGCGAAGCGAATGTGCTGGCTGGCGATGGAAAAGATACCCATGGCGATTAACCAAACTCGCGCAGGCGGTGGGCAATTTTACGGAAGAGCGAATCCTGGCTGGCATCCCGATCTTTTTCGCCGGTGATCACCACCGTCGCGGTAGTGCCCGCTGGCCACAGGTTGCCCTGCTGTTCGTCCAGATGAATACGTACTGGCACGCGCTGTGCCAGACGCACCCACTCCAGGTTGGAGTCCACCGTCGCCATCCCTTTGGCATCGTTAGAGCTGCTGGAGTTGGTTACCCCTGCGGCAACGCTGTCGACCGTGCCCTTAAAGACGCGGTTGCTGCCAAGCGGCGTGACTTCAGCCCGGTAACCCGGACGTACCCCCTCCAGCTTGGTCTCTTCCATATAGGCGAGCACGTAGAAGGAGTTCTGCTTAACCAGCGCCACGGCGGTTGAGCCGCGGGTAATGAACTCCCCGGCATAAACGTTGAGGTTGGTCACCCAGCCATCGGCTGGCGCGCGGATCACGGTACGCTCCAGGTCGAGCTTCGCCAGATCGCGCGTTGCCTGCGCTTTCGCCAGCTGGTGCAGCACGGTTTGCAGCACGTTGTTGGACTGGTCTATCTCTTCGCGGGACATGGCCTGTACGCCCAGCTGGTTACGACGACCCGCCTCGCGGCGTTTCTCCGCGGCCAGCGCCTGGTAATAGGCCACGTCGGCTTCCGCTTCCTCCAGCGCTTTCTGGTAGCGAGGCTGGTCGATGGTGAACAGGACCTGATCTTTTTTCACGAGCTGGTTATCGTGAACGTTGACCGCCGTGATAAGACCGGCCACGTCAGGGGCTATTGCCACCACGTCGGCGCTGAAGCGTGCATCACGCGTCCACGGTGATTCGGTGTAGTAGACCCAGGCACGGAAAATAGCGATGAAGGCGAGGATAACCAGCGCCATTGTGATGGCAGTGCGGGAGATTTTTCTTGTTAGCGTTTTCACATCAACCTCAGACAAACATGCGCGATATCAGGTAAAACAGGCAGCAATACAGCGCGGTATTGAACAATGCAGGGTGCCAGACAAAATCGTAGATCCCGGTAGGGACCAGCACCTTGCGCACCAGCCAGAAGATCGCCAGTGATAAAAGAAGCTCGAAAAATATCGGTGGGAACGACAGACCGAACACCACGATAACGGGAAACAGACTCATGTTAACCTTGATAAGAGAGAGTGCAGGCTTCAGAATTTTTTAGCGCACGCCACCGCAGGAGAGCAAGAAACGCCGGGCGAGAATGGCGCAGCCGTTATGTAATTAATAATATATTAACGTAACTGTTATGCTGTTATCTATAATATGTGATCTAAATCACTTTTAAGCCAGAGTGAACAATGGAACGTTTAAAACGCATGTCGGTCTTTGCCAAAGTGGTTGAACTGGGCTCGTTTACCGCCGCAGCACGCCAGCTTCAGATGAGCGTCTCATCCATCAGCCAGACGGTGTCCAAACTGGAAGATGAGCTTCAGGTTAAGCTGCTCAACCGCAGTACCCGCAGCATTGGGCTGACGGAAGCGGGTAAAATTTACTATCAGGGCTGCCGACGCATGATGCATGAAGTGCAGGATGTTCATGAGCAGCTCTATGCCTTCAACAACACCCCCATCGGCACGCTGCGCATCGGGTGTTCTTCAACTATGGCACAAAATGTTCTCGCTGCCATGACGGCAGACATG
This sequence comes from Enterobacter sp. ECC_219_Taxon_10, assembly GCF_058354905.1. Lineage (NCBI taxonomy): Bacteria > Pseudomonadati > Pseudomonadota > Gammaproteobacteria > Enterobacterales > Enterobacteriaceae > Enterobacter > Enterobacter sp. ECC_219_Taxon_10. Next base: position 4,375,152 of record NZ_CM178005.1, read on the forward strand.
CTGAAGGAGTATCCAGGCTTAACGGTAAATCTGGTGACGGGCATTCCCGCGCCGGACCTGATTGCCGACGGGCTGGACGTGGTGATCCGCGTCGGCGCGTTGCAGGATTCCAGCCTGTTCTCGCGCAGGCTGGGCAGCATGCCGATGGTCGTCTGCGCCTCGAAAAGCTATCTGGCGCAGTACGGCGTTCCGGAGAAACCCGCCGATCTCACCAACCACTCGTGGCTGGAGTACAGCGTGCGGCCCGATAATGAATTTGAGCTGATTGCCCCGGAAGGGATCTCTACCAAACTGCTGCCGGAAGGACGGTTTGTCACTAACGATCCAATGACCATTTCGCGCTGGCTGGTGGCCGGTGCCGGGATCGCCTACGTGCCGTTAATGTGGGTGATCAACGAGATCAACAGCGGCGTGCTGGAGATCCTCTTCCCGCGCTACCAGTCCGATCCGCGTCCGGTGTACGCCCTGTATACCGAAAAAGACAAACTCCCGCTCAAGGTACAGGTGTGTATTAATTATCTGACCGAGTATTTTGTGGACGTGGCGGAGCTGTTTCAGGGGATGCGGGGAAGAAGAAAAGAATAGGTCTTTCCCCTCACCCTAACCCTCTCCCCAACGGGGAGAGGGGACTGCTCCGTGCGGTCTTTTCTCCCCGTTGGGGAGAGAGCCGGGGTGAGGGGGGGAAATTACGCCGTGCCGCCCACCGTCAGGTTGTCCACTTTCAGCGTTGGCTGGCCCACGCCAACCGGCAGGCTCTGGCCCTCTTTACCGCAGACGCCCACGCCGTTATCCAGCTTCAGATCGTTGCCGACCATGGAGATCTGCTGCATGGCTTCAATACCGGAGCCAATCAGCGTCGCACCTTTGACCGCTTTGGTCACTTTGCCTTTCTCGATCAGATACGCTTCTGACGTGGAGAAAACAAACTTACCGGAGGTGATGTCCACCTGGCCGCCGCCAAAGTTTGGCGCAAAGATACCGTAGTCCACGGATTCGATAATCTCCTGCGGTGTGGATTTGCCCGGCAACATGTAGGTGTTGGTCATGCGCGGCATCGGCAGGTGCGCGTAGGATTCACGACGGCCGTTACCCGTTGGCGCTACGCCCATCAGGCGCGCGTTGAGTTTGTCCTGCATGTAGCCTTTCAGCACGCCGTTTTCGATCAGCACGTTGTACTGGCCTGGCGTACCTTCATCGTCGATAGCCACCGAGCCGCGACGATCGCGCATGGTACCATCATCCACCACGGTGCAAAGCTCAGAGGAGACGAGCTGCCCGATCTGGCCGCTGAACACGGACGTTCCGCGACGGTTAAAGTCGCCTTCCAGGCCGTGGCCTACGGCCTCGTGCAGCAGCACGCCCGGCCAGCCTGCGCCCAGCACCACCGGGAATGTTCCGGCTGGCGCCGCGACGGCATTCAAGTTCACCAGCGCCATGCGCACGGCTTCTTTTGCCCACGCGTCAGCGCGCGCTTCGCCGTCAACGTCGCCCAGGAACCAGTCATAGCCGAAACGGCCGCCGCCGCCGCTTGAGCCGCGCTCGCGTTTGCCGTCGTCATCGACCTGCACGCTGATTGAAAGACGCACCAGCGGACGCACATCGGCCGCCAGCGTACCGTCCGTTGCCGCCACCAGAATCAGTTCATACACACCGCTCAGGCTGGCGGAGACTTCTTGTACGCGTTTGTCGGCGGCACGCGCCACTTTGTCCACGCGGCGCAGAATGTCCAGCTTCTCTTCACGGCTCATGCTCTGCAGCGGATCGATGCTGGTATAGAGCGCAGAGTGCTGCACTTCACCCAGGGTTTTCACGCGACCGTCGCCGGCATCGCGCACAATGGTACGCGCGGCCTGCGCGCTCTGCTCAAGCGCGGCCAGGCTTATCTGGTCGGCATAGGCAAAACCGGTTTTTTCGCCGCTGATGGCGCGCACGCCGACGCCCTGGTCAATGTTATATGAGCCATCTTTGATGATGCTGTCTTCTAAAACCCAGGATTCGTGATAGCTCGACTGGAAATAAAGGTCGCCGTAGTCGAGACGGCGTTCGGTCAGTTGACCAAGAATGGAGAACAGGTCCTGATGGCTCAGGCCGTTCGCTGCGAGCAAATGTTCACTTACCAGGTTCAGACTCATCGTATTGCTACTCGTTCGTTGCCGCCCGTGGCGGTATAAAGATCGTATTTATTGAGAGTGAGGCAATTACCTGCCCACGTCAAATCATTGCTGTGCATCTTTGCGCGGCTGGCGCAGCACCTCGTTAATCTGCGGTTTATCGACCGGACCGGTAATGCGGTAGCGCAAAATGGAGACCTTGCTCCACAGCGGCCCCAGCACTTTACTGGCGGCAAACACCGCCGCACCGACAATCGGGTTCACCACAAAGGCCGCCGCCACGCCAACGCTCGCGGAAATTTCCGGCGCCACCACGGCTTCCATATCCAGCTCGCGACGCACGAGGTTGACCGAGCCCTTCATGGCGATATCCGCTTCAAGGCCATCCACCAGCGTGTCGTCCGTGTGCAAAACGCCGTCCTTGATCCACGCCGTACTTCTGATGGAATCGTAGTAGAAGCCTTCGCTGAAGGTGTCGCTAAAATCAAAGCGCAGCTTGCGCAGCAGCGCATCAAAACTCAGCAGGCGCAGGATCTGTCCGGCGCGCCCCGTGCTCACGTCGGCGATTTCGCCTTTGCCAAAGTGTGTTTTCAGAATGCCGTTCAGTGACGCTTCGTCCGGCTTCCAGGGGGCATCACGCCAGTGAAGATCGTAATTGATGTTAAATGACGAACCGCGCAGCGGCGTGCTGATGCCAAAGAAGTTGGCTGCCGCATCCAGCTTGTTGCCTTTAATGTCACCCTTCAGGGACGTTCGCTGCTCGCCCGGGTTATTCACCCATTCCCCGCCCGCCGTCATGCGGCCAAAGCCGGTGTCGATCAATCCACCGGAGAGCTTGAGCGTATTCCCCTGGATGGCAAAATCACCGTCGATACGGCCGTACTTTTGCCCCCACAGCCAGCACTCCGCGCAGCGCAGCTGCACATCGGGCCAGCCGCTAAAATCGACGCGGGAAGTATTACTCAGCGGCGAGGCATTCGCCGGTTTATCTTTACCCGCGGCGGCCGGGTTGTAATAGAGATAGCGAATCGCTGCCTGCCACGGCGCGTTGTTGCGCATGGTCAGCGTGCCGTTGATCTCCCGGCCCTGAGCCTCCACTTTTGAGCCGTTAGCGGTTGGCTGAGAGACAATGCTCAGGTTGTTCCACTGCTGTCCGCCCAGCATCAGCGACGGCGTGCGTACGGTAATGGTCTGCGGGAACTGGGCGGCCTCATCAACGTTTTGCCCAACGCCTTTCTGGAACAGCGCCAGCCACTCCGCGCCGTCCATCGGCGGGAGGTTAAGCTCAACGCCCGCATGCTCAGGCAACGGCGGCGTGGTTTTGCTGTCCGTCGTCCAGATGGCTTTGTCGAGGGTGAGCTTGCGGTTAAGCAGCCAGCGGCTGTTGAAGTGGTTTGTTCCGCCCGCGCTTCCGGTCAGCGCGAAGCTGTCCAGATTGCCATCCACGTTAAGCTTCACCGGCAGCGACTGTCCGGCCTGTTTATCCAGCGGCGCAGGCAGCTGGCTTCGAATATTCTTCAGGTCACCCGTAATGTCGACCTTATACTGTGCCCCCGCATGATAAGGCAGGTCGATGGCCACTTTGCCCTGCCAGGCGACCGCACCCGCCACTGACGCCTCAATCGGCTTCGGCAGGACCTCCATACGCGACGGCTGCCAGTTGCCGTCCAGATTGACGGCCACCTGATAAGCCTTTTGCCCCTCGGCTGTCGAGAAGTCGATATTCACGGGCTGATTAAACCAGCTGGCGGTAAGCGGCTCGCTTTTCAAATTACCGTTCACAAAGCTGAACTGTCCGCTGAGGTTTTTGAGAGTGCTATCAAGCGGTTTAATGTACAGGCTGTTGTTCTTCAGCCGGACGTCACCTTTGGCGGTGGTCATCTCACCGTCCAGCGGGATATCAAGATGTAAGCGAGCATTCACATCGCCATCGAGCTGGAGCTGCTGAAGGGTCGCCGCCAGCGACTCTTTCAGCGGCGTCTCTTCAAAGTACGGTCCCACCGCTTTCCCCGGGCCGTTGATGTCGGCATCAATCAGCAGCTTCTCTTTTGAGTAGTCCGGGATGTTGGCCGTCAGGTTGCTGGCCGTCACGCCGCCCAGCGCCACGCTGTCGGACTTCATCCATAGTCCGTCGTTGAGGAAGTTAAGCTCGATATCCAGGTTTTTCAGCGCGGGCCAGCCCGGCTGGAACGCGAAGGTGGCGTTATGCAGCGGCACCAGCACCTGAAACTGGCCTTCATTATGTTTGTACGGGAAAAGATGCGGGTTACCGCCGTAGACCAGCGTGGCATTGTCCGCCTGACCGCCCTGAATTGCGCCGCTCAGATAGTCGACCAGCGCCTTACCCATCAGGTTTTCCGGGAAGTATCGCCAGGCCTGAGAACCGTCATCAGTACTGATCCCGGCCAGAATGCCCAGCCACGGCTCATCACCTGCAGGCTGCAGATAGCGGAAATCGCCGCGCGCGTGAACCGCTTTGGCTTTCACATCGATATGGCGGCCATCAAGCTGGAAACCTTTGTCGTTACGTAGCCAGTTAAGCACAGCGCTGCCCTGTTCAATTTCCAGCGGCGCGCGGAAGACCGTCTCGTAAGGCATTTTGGCGTTGTGCATATTGGCCGTCAGCCTGCCGTTATCCACGCTGCCTTCCAGCTTGCCGCTGAAATGCTCAGCACCCGGCAGCATCTTCCACTGCTTCCAGGCAAGGTCTTTCCAGGATGCCTGGAAACGGGTTTTTTCCGTCGCCTGGAGCGGGATATCCAGCGCCAGAGAATCAATATTTCCGCTCGGCTGCGTCGCCAGCCAGATCTCGCCCAGGTCCGGAGAGAGTTTTGCGGCCATCGAGCGCAGGCCTTCAATGGCCGCCAGATCCAGGTTACTGGCGCGGATGCGCAGCTCATCGCTGCGTTTGCTGGCCGCGCCGCCCACGTCCTGCTCTGGCATCCAGGCCAGCGTCAGCGCACCGCGCGGCCACGGCTTGCCGTCCATCGTGATGCGCGTATCGGGGATGGCAAACTGCCAGCCCTCTTTCTCCTGCGTCACGTGCGCGGTGAGGTTATCGACGGAAAGCTGATGCTGCTGTTTTTCGCCCTTCCAGCTCGCTCCCCCCTGCTTCAGCCAGATATCGCCACTGGCAAATTTCCCTTTCGTCAGGGTCATCCAGCCCTCAAGGCTGAAACGGGCGGTTTCCAGCTGCATATTTTGCTGTAACCAGTCGCCGAGCCAGGGCTTCACGTCCACATCGTCGGCCTGCAGCCAGACTTTACCGTTGTTTAGCAGACCGTCATCGTCCCGCAGGTCCATACGCACCTGCATGACGCCGTGCTGGCCGTTCAGGCTGGAAAGATTAACCTGCCCCTCGGCGCGGTGCCGATCCTTACCGTTGAGCCAGGTTAGCTGCGGGATCGCCAGCTCGGCGCGCTGGCCGGAAAGTGTAATAAAGCTCACTTCGCTGTCACGGAGATCGAAATGATCGAACTGGCGGAGAAAGAGATCGCTGAAGCGGTTGGCTTCGAGGCCCTGATTGTTATCACCGCCCGTCAGCGGCGTATTGGTCAGAAACTGGAGTTGATAAAAGGTGAGATCGCGAAACTGCCAGCGCAGATGCAGCAGGCTTTGCCAGACGTCCAGCGCCAGGGTTACGCGTTTGATTTTCAGATAACCGCCGTCTTTCAGGCTTGCGTTGATATCCCGGACATCGAGCGTCGGGCCAAAATTCTGCCAGCTGGCGCTGACCTGGCTTACGTCCACCGGCACGCCGGTGGTGGATTCGATTTTCGCCAGCAACTGCGGACGCCAGCTGTCCAGATGCGGTAAAACGAGGCGTAGCCCGCTCACGAGCAACGCGACAATCACGACCAGCGTTGCCCCTGTAAGCAATAAAATCCCCGGCAATCGCCTCACGCATCTCTCCTTGTCAGCTTTCGTCACGCAGCGAACTGCGTTTTACATCATTACGACGTCAAACTGCTCCTGGTTATAGAGCGGTTCAATTTGTACTTTTACCTGTTTGCCGACAAAGATTTCCACTTCCGCCAGCGCGTGCGACTCTTCGCCTTTAAGCGCTTCAGCCACCGCAGGGGAAGCATAGACCAGAAAACGATCGGAGTCGTAGGCATGATGCACACGGACGATTTCACGCATAATTTCGTAGCAGACGGTCTCAACCGTCTTTACCGTTCCGCGTCCATGGCAGGTTGGGCATTCATTACACAGCACATGCTCAACGCTTTCACGGGTACGCTTGCGCGTCATTTCTACCAGCCCCAGCTGTGAGAAACCGTTGATGCTGGTCTTAACGCGATCTTTACTCAGCGCCTGCTCCAGCGAGTGCAGCACGCGACGGCGATGGTCTTCATTACTCATATCGATAAAGTCGATGATGATAATGCCGCCGAGGTTGCGCAGACGAAGCTGGCGCGCAATTGCCTGCGTGGCTTCGATGTTGGTGTTGAAGATGGTGTCATCCAGATTGCGATGGCCGACAAACGCGCCGGTGTTGATATCAACGGTGGTCATCGCTTCGGTCTGATCGATGATCAGGTACCCGCCGGACTTCAGTTCGACCTTTCGCTCCAGGGCGCGCTGGATCTCGTTCTCGACGTCATAGAGATCGAAGATCGGCTGACGCCCGGTGTAATGCTCCAGCAGGCCCGGCATCTCCGGGATGTATTCAGCGGTAAACTCCAGCAGCGCTTCATACGTCAGGCGAGAGTCCACGCGGATGCGGTCGAGCTGCGCATCGGCAAAGTCACGCAGCACGCGTTGCGCAAGCGCCAGTTCACCATAGAGCTGGTAGCGGGTCTGGTTGCGTTTTTTACGCTCCATCACTTTGGTCCAGACGCGCTTCAGGTAAGCCGCATCCGACGCCAGGTCTTCTTCGCTGATCCCTTCTGCGGCAGTGCGGATAATAAACCCGCCCTGTTCATCGCAGTAGGCGCTGACCACTTTCTTAAGACGCTCGCGCTCACTTTCGCTCTCAATACGCTGCGAAACGCCCACGTGCGACGCGCCAGGCATAAAGACCAGATAGCGGGAAGGTAAAGTGATGTCAGTGGTCAGACGGGCACCTTTGGTACCGAGGGGATCTTTCACCACCTGCACCATCAGATCCTGTCCCTGACGCACCAGTTCAGAAATATCGCGCACGGCAAACTGCTTTTGCTCTTCGCCCGCGACGCACTCGGTGTGCGGCATGATGTCGGAGGCATGTAAAAATGCCGCCTTATCCAGTCCAATATCTACAAAAGCCGCCTGCATACCCGGCAGTACACGACTGACACGACCTTTGTAGATATTGCCTACTATTCCGCGCCGCGCTTCACGCTCAATATGAATTTCCTGAAGAATGCCACCGTCAATATAGGCCACACGGGTTTCCGATGGCGTTACGTTTACCAACAATTCAGCCGTCATAATTATCCCTTCCCTCACGCAGTGAGTTAAAATTACTCAGCAACTCATACGTTTCCACCAGCGGTAAGCCGACTACGGCGTGATAGCTGCCATTAATCTTCCTGACAAAACAGCCACCCAGCCCCTGAATACCGTATGCACCTGCTTTATCCATCGGTTCACCGCTGGCGATATAAGCGGCGATCTCGTCGTCGGTTAGCACTCTGAACGTGACATCCGTAACCACCAGGCAATCCAGCACGTGCTGGCTGTCCGCCAGCGCGACGGCTGTCATCACCTGATGCGTTTGTCCGGACATTTTGCGCAGCATGCGCGCCGCATCGGCTGCATCATGCGGTTTCTCAAGGACTTCACCGTTAAGGATAACGATGGTATCTGCTCCCAGCACGGGCAGATCGCGCGGCACGCAGGCCACTCCCGCCTGCGCTTTCTCGCGTGCCAGGCGAGACACGTACTGCTGAGCACTTTCGCCCTCAGCACGTTTTTCTTCAATGCCGGTCACGATGCGTTCAAAAGAGACCCCTAACTGCGTCAGGAGTTCCTGACGGCGCGGGGAGCCGGAAGCAAGATACAGAGACGTCATAGAAACCTTTTATTGCACAGCAAACTGCTGGCGAACCTTACGCATCAGCAGGAATAGCCACGGCCAGAGCACACCGTTTACTACACTACTCCAGAACACTTCCGGTCGGAAAGAGACGTTGATCACTAAAAACTCTGCCCAGAAAACAACGATATCCGCAGCAAGCGACAACAGCATCACGACCAGGGCCTGTTGCCAGAGCGCGAGGTTACGAAAGAGCTGGAATTTCAGTGCGACGAGGTACGCAATAATGCTCATGGACAGGGCGCGCACGCCCAGCGTAGAGCCACTAATGAGATCCAGTATGGCACCCATCACAAAACCCGTGCCGACATTTACGCGGTGCGGCAGGGCAAGGATCCAGTAAAGCAAAATGAGCAAGACCCAGTTTGGCCGGAAAACGAGAATGTTATCCGGCCAGGGCATAATCTGCAGCAACAGTGCGATGAGGAACGAGAGCCAGATGACCCAGCGTCCCTGGCTACGATAACTTGCCACTACTGCCCTCCCGAAGAGAGTTTAGGCGGTGGCGGCGCGTCTGGCAGCGGCTGCGTTAAACCGGTTGCCGGCGCGGGCACTGGCGCAGGCGGCCCCATAGAGTCCGCTGGCGGGAGAACTTGCGGCATCATCTGCATCAGGCGCTCGTTCGCCACGCGATGCACCTCTTCAGGCGTCATCGGATTAGCACCGTTACGATCGGCGCCCCAGAGCAGCAGCAGGTAGCGCAGACGCTGTAAACCGGCGGTTGGACGGGCCTGAATCACGGTGTACGCACGCTGAGTATCCAGCTTAACCGAAGAGACCACCGCAACCGGGTAGCCCTCAGGGAAGCGTCCACCCAGACCGGACGTCACCAGCACGTCGCCGACACGGATGTCCGTGTTAGCCGGCAGGTGTTCCAGCTGCAGATCGTCCGTGCAGCCGTTACCGGCCGCAATCACGCGGATATCGTTACGCAGGACCTGGATCGGCAGTGCGTGCGTGGCGTCACAAATCAGCAGCACGCGGCTGGTCAGTTTGGCGACGGCAACAACCTGGCCTACTACGCCCTTATCACTGATGACGGGCTGACCTTCATACACCCCGTTCACGCTCCCTTTGTCGATCACAACCTGATCGCTGTAGGGGTCGTTCACGGTGGAGATCACCTGGGTAACCATCTTCTGCTCGTCCTGACGCAGCGGCGAGCCGAGCAGTTCACGCAGACGCGCGTTTTCCTGCTTGTATTGCCCCAGCATCAGCAGTTCGCTGTTTTTCAGCAGCAGTTCCTGGCGTAATGCCCGGTTTTCAAGTTCGAGCTGGTCTCGTGAAGACAACGTTTGAGAAACGGAGTCGAGCAGTTCACGGGGACCATTTGATATAAAGTAGAAAGGACTGACGGCGGTATCCATGTACGTTCGGATCTGGCTGAACGTACCGAGGCGGCTATCGGCAATAATGACGCCAAGCGCAACCAGAACCGCCAGAATGAGGCGAAACTGTAGCGATGGGCCACGGCTAAAAATTGGCTTCATAGGCTATGCGTATTCTCGTGTCAGAGAGAAAGGGTAGCGATTCGCTACCCTTTCACCATGACTACTCTTCGCTGAACAAGTCGCCGCCGTGCATGTCGATCATTTCCAGCGCCTTGCCACCACCACGGGCGACGCAAGTCAGTGGATCTTCTGCAACTACGACAGGAATACCTGTCTCTTCCATCAACAGGCGGTCGAGGTTACGCAGCAGCGCACCACCACCGGTCAGAACCATACCGCGCTCGGAGATATCGGACGCCAGTTCTGGTGGACACTGCTCCAGCGCAACCATTACCGCGCTCACGATGCCCGTCAGTGGTTCCTGCAGTGCTTCCAGAATTTCGTTGGAGTTCAGGGTAAAACCACGTGGAACACCTTCCGCCAGGTTACGACCACGTACTTCGATCTCACGCACTTCATCGCCCGGATACGCAGAGCCGATTTCGTGTTTGATACGCTCTGCGGTGGCTTCACCGATCAGAGAGCCGTAGTTACGGCGCACATAATTAATGATGGCTTCATCGAAGCGGTCACCACCGATACGTACGGAAGAGGAGTACACCACGCCGTTCAGAGAGATCACGGCCACTTCAGTGGTACCGCCACCGATATCCACCACCATAGAACCGGTAGCTTCGGAAACAGGCAGGCCAGCACCGATGGCCGCAGCCATTGGCTCTTCAATCAGGAACACTTCACGTGCACCTGCCCCCTGGGCAGATTCACGGATTGCGCGACGTTCTACCTGGGTTGCGCCAACCGGCACACACACCAGAACACGCGGGCTTGGGCGCATGAAGCTGTTACTGTGAACCTGCTTGATGAAGTGCTGAAGCATTTTTTCAGTCACGAAGAAATCAGCGATAACGCCGTCTTTCATTGGGCGAATGGCGGCGATGTTGCCAGGGGTACGACCCAGCATCTGCTTCGCGTCATGACCCACTGCGGCCACGCTTTTCGGCGAGCCTGCACGATCCTGACGAATGGCCACAACAGAAGGCTCATTCAATACGATGCCTTGTCCTTTTACATAAATAAGGGTATTCGCGGTACCCAGGTCAATGGACAGGTCATTGGAAAACATGCCACGAAATTTTTTCAACATACTAAGGGATAATCCTGAAAGCTGGGGCGGAAAACAAAATCCGCTTACTTTACCAACCACACGCAGCAGCGACAAGGCGCAAAAATCATCTGCAACGGTGAAAATTTGTGCAGTACGTTTCCTGATGTTACAAATTCATCCCCTGACTCCCTCAGGGCTGAGTAAACAGTCGTGTTCCTCACTGGCATTTGTAACCCGTTAAAGGTCGTTCACTGGCTTTTTGCTCGACATACTCAAAGCTACAGGCGCGATATTCTACGTGAAAACAACGTAAACGGCAGGTCAAACAGAGTATCTTTGCAAATATTTTTTCACGTTGGTGTCAAGCGGCTGAGAGGCGGCAAAAAAATCGCCCTGACCGCCCGTCACCCCGCGCTCTGTTAACATCTGCCATTCGCCTCTGGAGCGCACGCCTGCGGCAAATACCTGTGTTCGTGTTCCCTTGCACGCTTCAACCAAACTCTGAACCAGTAGCTGGTTTTCCGTGCGCTTTTCAATATTTCTTACCAGCCCCGGATGTAGCTTTAATAGCTCCACATCCAGCTCCTTGATCCAGTTGGTACTAACCAGCGTTAAACCAGCCTGCGTTACCGCGACACGCGCACCGAGCGCGTTGATCAAACGGACCACTGGACGCAACCGGCTGATGTGTTGACCTACATCCGCCTCAGCAAGTTCAAAAATAATGTGTTTGCGTTGCGATTTTTCGCATTGCATTAATGTATCACGCAGCCAGCGCTGAAAACGCGGACGTATTAATGACTCAACGGTGACCTGTAACGCCAGATTCTCTTCCGGCCAGAATGATAAAAACGGAATCAAGCGTGTAATTTGCTGGCGGTCATACTCTTCGGAGAGCCCAAATTGCAGCACCATTGGCAGATATTCCGCAGAAATAACCTCTTCCGTCCCGTCGAAAATACGGCACATCAATTCCCGGTGATGGACATAGCCGTTTTTCATGACCGCCGGTTTTTGATATATACGTGGCCCACCACGACTCAGCATTTGCTCAATCAACGTACGCCAGCGCACGTTTCCGCGGCCTTTTTCTGGCAGCGAATCATCATAGACAGCCCATCCGTTCGCCCCCTGTAGCACGGCGTTGCGGGTGGCCGCTTCCGCATGCTCCATCACCTGTTCTGTCGACTGCCCGCCACGCCAGGCGCAGATACCCATGTGGACCATATCGTCCCTGTCGAGCATTTTGCTCTGCGGCAGCGCGTCGACGGCCTTCAGCAGCTGGCTGGCAATACTTTCTGATTCCTTCAGCGTGCGGTGCGGCAGCAATACGGCAAAATCGCTGCGGTGGTAGCGGGCCAGCAGCGCCCCCGGGTAGCGCAGAATAAAGGTGGAGAGCAGGTTGATCAGCGTAAAGAGATTTTCTTCCGCCGCCCGCTGCCCCCATGTGTCGCGCAGCAGATCGAAATCAGGCAGGCGAATCATCATCACCACCCCGTGCGTGCCCACTTTCTCCGGGTCGTCGAGCAGCGTGGCGAGTTGGTTGTCAAAGAAAAGGCGGTTGTTAAGTCCGGTTTTATTATCCTGCGCGGCATAAGAGCGGATCAGCGTATCCATACGGCTGCGCTGGTCGCTGGCAAACTGGATTTCTGAGAGCAGCGTATCCAGCGCGCTGCTGGCGCGTGACGGCCATTCATGGACCGAGCCGCGAACCTGCGGGCCGCGTTCACCGTTCAGGATACGTACGGAGCGGATCTCCAGCAGTTCCTGACCAGAGAGCTGGCGGCGCAGCCAGCGGACCGCGAGGAAAATCAGCAAAATAATGAAGGCGACGGCGACAGTGAGCGGCGCGGTGGTCATCATGGAACGGAAATAGCTGGCCATCGGATCAAGGTAGACCATGCGTATGGTCATACCCGGATTTTTGAGGGAGTGCACCGTCACTTCCCGATACTGGCTCACCACACCCGCAGGTCGATAGCTGTCCTGCCGTTCATGGCTTAAAACCGGATGCTTTCCCTGCTGAATGTCGATCTGGATAATATCAACCGGCACCATCAACTCATCCAGCTCCCGGGAAATCTCAGGAAGTGGAGTGGTCAACAGACGCGTATCAATGACCGACGCAACGGACTGCACCCGGTTGACCAGTTTGTCCTGAATGGCGTTATAAAAGCTCAGAGAGCAACCAAGAAGCGTGACAAAGATGGTAAGCCCCGTCAGCAGGGTGATAAAAGCCGAGAACTTCGTCGTTAATCGCATCCTTGAGATTACTCCGTGGGTTGATGGGGTAGCGAGTAAGCGCTAACTTGCATTTCAAATGCGGCATACTACCAAACCTGGCGTATCTGGCAATTTATTGCGTTAAATCGGCATTGCTTTACCCTGAGCGAGTATAGTCTTCAGGAACTATTTTCCAATCATCTGAGCCGTGAGGACCCCGTATGCAGGCTTTAATCTTAGAACAGCAGGACGGCAAAACGCTTGCCTCAGTACAGGCCGTAGAAGAGACTCGCCTGCCGGAAGGCGAAGTTACCGTCGACATCGACTGGTCCAGTTTAAATTATAAAGATGCGCTGGCGATCACCGGTAAGGGTAAAATCATCCGAAATTTCCCTATGGTGCCGGGTATTGATTTTGCTGGCCGGGTTCATAGCAGCGAAGATCCCCGTTTCCATGCGGGCCAGCAGGTGCTGCTCACCGGCTGGGGCGTGGGCGAAAATCACTGGGGCGGCCTGGCAACGCAGGCGCGCGTGAAGGGTGACTGGCTGGTGCCCATGCCGAAAGGCATGGATGGCCGCAAAGCGATGATCGTCGGTACCGCAGGCTTTACCGCCATGCTGTGCGTGATGGCGCTGGAAGAAGCGGGTGTTCGCCCCGAGTCAGGTGAAATTGTTGTGACCGGGGCCAGCGGTGGCGTGGGGAGCACGGCGGTCACGCTGCTGCACAAGCTGGGTTATCAGGTTGCGGCGGTGTCCGGCCGTGAAAGCACGCATGATTATCTGCGTCAGCTCGGTGCCAGCCGCATTCTTGGCCGCGATGAGTTTGCCGAGAGCCGCCCGCTGGAAAAACAGGTCTGGGCAGGCGCGGTCGATACCGTCGGTGATAAGGTGCTGGCAAAAGTCCTGGCGCAGATGAACTACGGCGGCTGCGTGGCAGCCTGCGGCCTGGCGGGCGGATTTGCCCTGCCAACGACCGTGATGCCATTTATTCTGCGTAATGTCCGCCTGCAGGGCGTGGATTCCGTGATGACGCCTGCGGCTCGCCGTACTGAGGCATGGGAGCGTCTGGTGCGCGATTTGCCGGAATCTTTCTATACGCAGAGCGCCACCGAAATTACGCTCAGCCAGGCACCTGAATGTGCCAGTAAGATTATGGATAACCAGTTCCATGGTCGCGCGCTGGTGAAAATCGCCTAATCTTCAAATTTTCGTGACATATTCGCGCGAATCCTTCTCCTCCGTCATGCTTAGGAAAACGCATGATGGAGGATGCCATGAAAAATCGAAAACTGACGGAAGCCGACGTAACGTCTGAGTCTGTCTTTATGCTACAGCGCCGCCAGATCCTGAAAATGCTTGGCATCAGCGCCACCGCCCTGACGCTCTCTCCAGCGGCACACGCCGACCTGCTCGACTGGTTTAAAGGCAACGATCGCCCGAAGGCTCCTTCCGGCGCCCCGCTTACCTTCACCAAACCCGAGCAATGGCAGAACAAACTCGCGCTTACGCCGGAAGATAAAGTCACCGGCTACAACAACTTCTACGAATTTGGTCTGGATAAAGCCGATCCTGCCGCCAATGCCGGCAGCATGAAAACCGATCCGTGGACGCTGAAAATCGACGGCGAAGTGGCAAAACCCCTGACGCTGGATCACCACGATCTGACCACACGCTTCCCTCTCGAAGAGCGTATCTATCGCATGCGCTGCGTAGAGGCCTGGTCGATGGTGGTGCCCTGGGTAGGCTTCCCCCTGCATAAGCTGCTGGCGATGGTTGAGCCCACCAGCAACGCAAAATACGTCGCCTTCCAGACGCGCTTCGCCCCGGACGAGATGCCGGGCCAGAAAGACCGGTTCATTGGCGGCGGGCTGGAGTATCCGTATGTAGAAGGGTTACGCCTCGACGAAGCCATGCATCCCCTTACCCTCCTGACCGTCGGCGTTTACGGCAAGGCGCTTCCGCCGCAAAACGGCGCTCCCATCCGTTTAACCGTGCCGTGGAAATACGGTTTCAAAGGGATTAAATCGATCGTCAGCATTAAGCTGACCCGCGAACGTCCGCCAACGACATGGAACCTGGCGGCACCGGGTGAATACGGCTTCTTCGCCAACGTGAACCCGCATGTGGATCATCCCCGCTGGTCGCAGGCGACAGAACGCTTTATCGGCTCCGGCGGTGCGCTGGACGTAAAGCGCCAGCCCACGCTGCTGTTTAACGGCTATGCGGATGAAGTGGCCTCGCTGTACCGTGGCCTCGATTTACGGGAGAACTTCTGAGTGCGATTAACGGCAAAACAGATCGCCTGGCTGAAAGTGCTTCTGCACCTGGCCGGGTTACTTCCTTTTATATGGCTGTTCTGGGCCGCCAGCCAGGGCCTCTTTAGCGCCGATCCGGCAAAAGATATCCAGCATTTTACGGGTCGGATGGCTCTGAAATTTTTGCTGGCCACCTTGCTCGTCTCGCCGCTGGCGCGCTACGCTAAACAGCCACTATTGATACGCACCCGTCGGCTTTTAGGGCTATGGTGTTTTGCCTGGGCGACCCTGCACCTCACCAGCTATGCCCTGCTGGAACTGGGAATTAACAATCTGACACTGCTTGGCCGCGAACTGGTGACTCGACCTTATCTGACGCTGGGTATTGTGAGCTGGGTGATTTTACTGGCGTTAGCGCTGACCTCCACGCAATATGCGCAGCGAATGCTGGGCCGTCGCTGGCAGCTGCTGCACAACTTCGTCTATCTTGTCGCGATCCTCGCCCCCATTCATTATCTGTGGTCGGTGAAGATCCTCTCTCCGCAGCCGGTCCTTTACGCGCTGGCGGCCGTAGCGCTTTTAGCATGGCGTTACAAGAAGTTCCGCCAGTGGTTGCGATAGTTCGCGAAACTGTGCGTTTTCCCGCAGATTACCTCTCAACCGCAAATCTTTTTTGGATTGCGGTTGATAATCTTCCCTGATAAGACCAGTATTTAGCTGCCAAATGCTACGAAATCGTTATAATGTGCGACCTTGGTTCGCCTGACAGCGGTTTTGGGCCTCTGAAAAGGTGACATTTGCGCTTCGACGGTATATTTTGTTTTTTACCCGAGAATCGCAGGAGATAGCGGCATAATGACTGATAAGTTCCATATCTTAGTTTTAAACGGACCGAACCTGAACATGCTCGGCACCCGTGAGCCAGAGAAGTACGGCACGCTGACATTGAGCGAAATTGTTAACCGTCTGAGCACGGAAGCAGCGTCACTGAATGTGGATTTGGATCATTTTCAGTCAAACGCGGAGTACGCAATCATCGACCGTATTCATCAGGCTAAAGACAATGTGGACTATATCCTGATCAATCCGGCCGCGTTTACGCACACCAGTGTTGCTATCCGCGACGCACTGCTCGCGGTGAGTGTCCCGTTTATCGAGATCCACCTGAGTAACGTGCACGCCCGAGAGCCGTTCCGCCACCATTCGTATCTGTCGGATATCGCTGCTGGCGTTATCTGCGGACTGGGCGCAGACGGCTATTCATACGCTTTACAGACAGCGGTAAAACGCTTGTCACAATCACACTAAACAAGAGTACGGAACCCACTCATGGATATTCGTAAGATTAAAAAACTGATCGAGCTGGTTGAAGAATCAGGCATCTCCGAACTGGAAATTTCTGAAGGCGAAGAGTCTGTACGCATCAGCCGTGCAGCCCCAGCCGCTAGCTTCCCGGTAATGCAGCAAGCTTACGCTGCGCCAGTGCAGCAGCCTGCGCTTTCCGCAGCCGTTGCGCCAGCAGCAGCTGAAGCCGCACCTGCCGCTGCAGCAGAAATCAGTGGTCACATCGTACGTTCCCCAATGGTTGGTACTTTCTACCGCACCCCGAGCCCGGACGCGAAGGCGTTCATCGAAGTGGGTCAGAAAGTCAACGTAGGCGATACCCTGTGCATCGTTGAAGCGATGAAAATGATGAACCAGATCGAAGCAGACAAATCAGGTACTGTGAAAGCGATTCTGGTCGAAAGTGGTCAGCCGGTTGAATTTGACGAGCCGCTGGTCGTCATCGAGTAACGAGGCGTACATGCTGGATAAAATTGTTATCGCCAACCGCGGCGAGATCGCACTGCGTATTCTTCGTGCCTGTAAAGAACTGGGCATCAAGACCGTCGCTGTGCACTCAAGCGCGGATCGCGATTTAAAACACGTATTGCTGGCGGATGAGACGGTCTGTATTGGCCCGGCTCCGTCCGTAAAAAGCTATCTGAACATCCCGGCTATCATCAGCGCCGCTGAAATCACCGGCGCGGTGGCAATTCATCCGGGTTACGGCTTCCTCTCTGAGAACGCCAACTTTGCTGAGCAGGTTGAACGCTCTGGCTTTATCTTCATTGGCCCGAAAGCCGACACCATCCGCCTGATGGGCGACAAGGTGTCTGCAATCACCGCGATGAAAAAAGCCGGTGTTCCAACCGTACCAGGCTCTGACGGCCCTCTGACCGACGACATGGATGCTAACCGTGCTCATGCTAAACGCATTGGCTACCCGGTTATCATCAAGGCGTCCGGCGGCGGCGGCGGTCGCGGTATGCGCGTTGTGCGCAGCGATGCTGAACTGGCGCAGTCCATCTCCATGACCAAAGCGGAAGCGAAAGCAGCTTTCAGCAATGACATGGTGTACATGGAAAAATACCTGGAAAACCCACGCCACATCGAAATTCAGGTGCTGGCCGACGGTCAGGGTAACGCGATCTATCTGGCAGAACGTGACTGCTCCATGCAGCGTCGTCACCAGAAAGTGGTCGAAGAAGCGCCAGCGCCGGGCATTACCCCGGAACTGCGTCGCTACATCGGCGAGCGTTGCGCCAAAGCATGTGTCGATATCGGCTATCGCGGGGCGGGTACCTTTGAGTTCCTGTTCGAAAACGGCGAGTTCTACTTCATTGAAATGAACACCCGTATTCAGGTTGAGCACCCGGTTACCGAAATGATCACCGGCGTTGACCTGATCAAAGAGCAGCTGCGTATCGCTGCAGGCCAGCCGCTGTCCATCAAGCAGGAAGAAGTTGTGGTCAAAGGCCATGCGGTAGAGTGCCGTATCAACGCCGAAGACCCGAACACCTTCCTGCCAAGCCCGGGTAAAATCACGCGTTTCCACGCGCCGGGTGGCTTTGGCGTGCGCTGGGAATCTCATATCTACGCCGGTTACACCGTACCGCCGTACTATGACTCAATGATTGGCAAGCTTATCTGCTACGGTGAAAACCGTGACGTGGCGATTGCCCGCATGAAGAACGCCCTGCAGGAATTGATCATCGACGGTATCAAAACCAACGTTGATCTGCAGATGCGTATCATGAGCGACGAGCACTTCCAGAATGGTGGGACGAACATCCACTACCTGGAGAAAAAACTCGGCCTGAACGAGAAGTAAGAGAGCTGTGTTGCTAAAAGGCCGGATTATCCGGCCTTTTTTATTTCTGGGGATCGCAAAGCCCCATCATGTACAATCCCCGCTTTCTGCATCCACAAGGGACTAAAAATGGACAAACGTTTTGTTCAGGCCCATAAAGAAGCGCGCTGGGCGCTGTGGCTGACCCTTCTCTATCTTGCCGCATGGTTAGTAACCGCTTACATACCTGATTCAGCTATCGGCATTACCGGCCTCCCACATTGGTTTGAAATGGCCTGCCTGCTGGTGCCGCTGGTGTTTATCCTGCTGTGCTGGGCGATGGTGAAATTCATCTATCGCGATATTCCGCTGGAGGACGATGATGCAGCTTGAAGTCATTCTGCCGCTTGTCGCATACCTGCTGGTCGTGTTTGGTTTATCCATTTATGCCATGCGTAAAAGAGCGACCGGCGCTTTCCTGAATGAGTATTTCCTCGGCAGCCGTTCGATGGGCGGCGTTGTACTGGCGATGACGCTGACTGCGACCTATATTAGCGCCAGCTCGTTTATTGGCGGCCCCGGTGCGGCCTACAAGTACGGGTTAGGCTGGGTATTGCTGGCTATGATCCAGTTGCCTGCCGTCTGGCTCTCCCTCGGTATTCTGGGCAAAAAATTTGCCATTCTGGCGCGCCGCTATAATGCCGTAACGCTCAACGATATGCTCTTTGCCCGTTACCAGAGCCGCTTGCTGGTGTGGCTGGCGAGCTTGAGCCTGCTGGTGGCCTTTATCGGTGCGATGACCGTACAGTTTATAGGCGGTGCGCGTCTGCTGGAAACGGCGGCCGGAATCCCTTACGAGACGGGCCTGATTATCTTCGGGGTAAGCATCGCGCTGTATACTGCGTTTGGTGGATTCCGCGCCAGCGTGCTGAACGATACGCTGCAGGGAATGGTTATGCTCATCGGCACGATCGTTCTGCTGGTGGGCATTGTCCATGCCGCGGGTGGACTCACTCACGCGGTGGAAACCCTGGAAGCGATTGACCCGAAACTGGTCTCGCCGCAGGGCGCAGATGATATCCTCTCTCCGACCTTTATGACCTCTTTCTGGGTGTTAGTCTGCTTCGGAGTGATTGGTCTGCCGCATACCGCCGTGCGCTGTATCTCCTATAAAGACAGTAAAGCCGTTCACAAGGGCATCATTATCGGGACAATTGTGGTCGCGATCCTGATGTTTGGTATGCATCTGGCGGGGGCATTAGGGCGCGCGGTGATCCCCGATCTTACCGTGCCGGATCTGGTGATCCCGACTCTGATGGTTAAAGTGCTGCCCCCGTTTGCCGCCGGGATCTTCCTCGCCGCACCGATGGCCGCCATTATGTCGACTATCAACGCCCAGTTACTGCAAAGTTCCGCTACGATCATTAAAGATCTCTATCTGAACCTGCGCCCTGAGCAGGTTGAAAATGAACGTCGCCTGAAGCGGATGTCTGCCGTCATTACGCTGGTGTTAGGAGCTTTGCTGATGTTAGCCGCATGGCGTCCGCCGGAGATGATCATCTGGCTGAACCTGCTTGCGTTTGGCGGTCTGGAAGCCGTTTTCCTGTGGCCGCTGGTATTGGGTCTTTACTGGGAACGCGCGAACGCTGCAGGTGCGCTGAGCGCAATGATTGTTGGCGGTGTGCTTTATGCCATCCTTGCGACATTTAAGATTCAGTACCTGGGCTTCCATCCGATTGTGCCTTCGTTACTGCTAAGTTTACTGGCGTTTGTGGTGGGGAACCGTTTCGGTCAGCCCGTCCCACAACCCGCTATGATTTCTCCTGATAAATAAAGAGTTTTGCCATGCCGTGGATCCAACTAAAACTGAACACAACCGGCGCGAACGCCGAAGAGCTGAGCGATGCGCTGATGGAGGCAGGCTCCGTCTCCATTACCTTCCAGGACACGCATGACACGCCGGTCTTTGAACCGCTGCCAGGCGAAACGCGCCTGTGGGGCGATACCGACGTGATTGGCCTGTTCGATGCCGAAACCGACATGAAAGAGGTGGTGGCAATTCTGGAAAACCATCCCCTTCTGGGTGCGGGTTTTGTGCATAAAATCGAACAGCTGGAAGACAAAGACTGGGAACGGGAGTGGATGGACAACTTCCACCCGATGCAGTTCGGCAAACGTCTGTGGATCTGCCCAAGCTGGCGCGAGGTTCCCGATGAAAATGCCGTCAATGTGATGCTTGACCCAGGCCTGGCGTTTGGCACCGGTACCCACCCAACCACGTCCCTGTGCCTGCAGTGGCTGGATGGTCTGGATCTGGAAGGTAAGACGGTGATCGACTTCGGCTGTGGTTCCGGGATCCTCGCGATTGCCGCCCTGAAACTGGGAGCGGCGAAAGCCATCGGGATCGATATCGATCCGCAGGCCATTCAGGCCAGCCGCGATAATGCCGAGCGTAACGGCGTCTCCGATCGCCTGGAGTTATATCTGCCTGATGCGCAGCCAGAAGCCATGAAAGCCGATGTGGTGGTCGCTAACATTCTCGCGGGCCCGCTGCGTGAACTGGCGCCATTAATCAGCGTGCTGCCCGTTGAGGGCGGTCTGCTGGGACTTTCTGGCATCCTGGCAAGCCAGGCGGACAGCGTTTGCGAAGCCTACGCCGATCTTTTCGCTCTCGACCCTGTAGTGGAGAAGGAAGAGTGGTGCCGTATTACCGGTCGTAAAAATTAAGTATTTGGCGTGGTCCTCTGACCACGCCTTTTCTCCTCGAATATTCCTCCCTCCCTTTGCCTGCCTCCGGTAAAATACCCATACAAATCATATTGATATATTTTGATTTGGATAATAAAAATTCACAGGAAGAATATTATGAAACACGTTTATAGCAAGGCAGCGCTGTTAGCGCTGAGCATGATCTCGGCTTCAGCATGCGCATCACACTGGAGCTACAAAGGTGAAAGTTCACCGGAGCACTGGGGCGAACTGGATGAAGCGTACAAAACCTGTAACAGCGGAATGAACCAGTCTCCCATAAATATTGATTCGACCGCTAACGCCCATCTCACTCCGCTGCAAACGCACTACGTTGACGGCCCTGTAACGCTAACAAACAATGGCCATACCATTCAGGCAAGCGAGCAGGCCGACACCCGCGACAGCATCACTCTGGATAAGCAATCCTGGACGCTACAACAGTTCCATTTCCACGCGCCGAGCGAAAATACCGTGCATGGCAAGCATTACGCGATGGAAATGCATCTGGTGCATAAAAATGAGAAGGGAGAACTGGCAGTGGTTGCGGTCATGTTCGACAAAGGGGCCGAGAATCCGGAGCTTGATAAACTGTGGAACGTGATGCCTCAGCAGGCTGAGCTGAACGTCTCCATCAAACAGGATCTCAACATGAATAAGCTGCTGCCGGAAGATAAAACGTACTGGCGTTTTAGCGGTTCGCTCACCACGCCACCCTGTTCAGAAGGCGTCACCTGGATCGTGCTTAAACATCCTCTGACGGTCTCCGCTGAACAGCTTGAGAAATTCACCCACACAATGCATCACGATAATAACCGTCCGGTACAGTCCCTGCATGGTCGTCTTGTGGTCGAATAACCTGCATTTTTTGCCCTGAGATCATGTTCTAAAATGCGACGTAGATCGCAAACAAGCGGGATAGCCTGCTGCTAAAAACAGCAGATTATCCCGCTCATATGTCGCATTTCTTCAGAATTGATGAGAAGTTACGGGAAATTGTAAGCGCCCATAAAACAACCATTCACGCATAACCTAATGATTTAAATAATGAATAATTTTCAACGTAAAGATTGAGCGGCGATTCCTTGATCTATAACAGTGGATTGTTCAAAGTTTGGCCTTTCATCTCGTGCAAAAAATGCGTAATATACGCCGCCTTGCAGTCACAGTATGGTCATTTCTTAACTCATGCGCATCGGACACCACCAGCTTAGAAATCGCCTGATCGCAGCCCCTATGGCAGGTATTACCGACCGGCCGTTCAGGACGCTGTGCTATGAGATGGGAGCCGGTTTAACCGTATCCGAGATGATGTCGTCTAACCCGCAGGTTTGGGAAAGCGATAAATCCCGCCTTCGGATGGTGCACATTGATGAACCAGGGATTCGCACCGTGCAAATTGCCGGAAGCGTGCCTGAAGAGATGGCAGATGCCGCGCGTATTAACGTGGAAAGTGGTGCCCAGATTATTGATATCAATATGGGTTGCCCGGCCAAAAAGGTGAATCGCAAGCTTGCAGGTTCAGCCCTTCTGCAATACCCCGACCAGGTGAAAGCTATCCTGACGGCGGTTGTCAGCGCAGTGGACGTTCCTGTTACGTTGAAGATTCGCACGGGTTGGTCGCCGGAACACCGTAACTGTGTAGAGATTGCCCAACTGGCCGAAGATTGTGGTATTCAGGCCCTGACCATCCATGGACGCACTCGCGCCTGTTTGTTCAATGGTGAAGCTGAATACGACAGCATTCGGGCAGTTAAGCAGAAGGTTTCCATTCCGATTATCGCGAATGGCGACATAACTGACCCGCTTAAAGCCAGGGCTGTACTCGACTATACGGGAGCTGATGCTCTGATGATAGGACGTGCAGCTCAGGGAAGACCCTGGATCTTCCGGGAAATCCAGCATTATCTGGACACTGGGGAGCTGCTTGCCCCGCTGCCTCTGGCAGAGGTAAAGCGCTTGCTTTGTTCGCATGTTCGGGAACTGCATGACCACTACGGTCAGGCAAAAGGGTACCGAATTGCGCGTAAACACGTCTCCTGGTATCTCCAGGAGCACGCTCCAGATGACCAGTTTCGGCGCACATTCAACGCCATTGAGGATGCCAGCGAACAGCTGGAGGCGTTGGAGGCATACTTCGAAAATCTTGCGTAATGAAATAAAGAGCTGACAGAACTATGTTCGAACAACGCGTAAATTCTGACGTACTGACCGTTTCTACCGTTAACTCTCAGGATCAGGTAACTCAAAAGCCCCTGCGTGACTCGGTTAAACAGGCACTGAAGAACTATTTTGCTCAACTGAATGGTCAGGATGTTAATGACCTGTATGAGCTGGTACTGGCCGAAGTTGAACAGCCACTGTTGGACATGGTGATGCAATACACCCGCGGTAACCAGACCCGCGCTGCGCTGATGATGGGTATCAACCGTGGTACTCTGCGTAAGAAACTGAAAAAATACGGCATGAACTGATACTAATCAGTTAAATGCTTGTTTAAAAAGGCGCTACCTGGCATGGGGATGCGCCTTTTTTATTGCCTTGTTCTGTCACCGTCAACGCTTTGTAAACCTTCGCTTATCCCGCTTTTAAACCGTTTCTTTTCGTGTATATTTCCACCACTTCAGTGGTTCTCTTCACGCGGAATGACATAATGATTCGTAAATACTGGTGGCTGGTTGTCTTTGCAATCTCGGTTTTCCTTTTCGATGCCCTCCTGATGCAGTGGATTGAACTGATGAGCACCGAAACCGACAAGTGCCGCAATATGAACTCCGTGAATCCGCTGAAATTAGTGAACTGTTCAGAACTCGATTAACGACCTGACGCCCCTCCCTCTCCCCCCGTATTACCCACTAAAAACGGGGATTTAAATTCCTTTGAGCCGTTACCTGACGGTGATAATGTCTCGCCCTTCTCAACCTCTCCCGCGTAACGTCACACTCGAGTAGAACCGACCATGCTGGTTAGCCAATACAACCCTATCCTTGTAGTCCTCTCCTTCGTTGTTGCCATCCTTGCGGCTTACACCGCGCTGAATATGGCTGCACGTGTCGCCGGGAGTCAGGGCGTCGCAGCGCGCATCTGGCTGGCGGGAGGCAGTGTTGCAATGGGCATTGGCGTATGGGCCATGCACTTTATCGGCATGCTGGCGATGGATCTCTCCATGAGCATGAGTTACAACGCGAGCCTGACGATGTTATCCATGGTCATTGCCATAGGGTCGTCACTGTTTGCGCTATGGCTCGTCAGCTGTGAACAGCTGCGCTTGCGCCGCCTGCTCCCCGGCGCTCTGGTGATGGGAATCGGGATTGTTGCCATGCATTACACCGGTATGGCGGCACTGGAGGTGATGCCAGGGATCATCTGGGACACGTTGTGGGTAGCCATTTCGGTCATGATTGCGCTTGCCGCTTCGCTTGCAGCATTGTGGCTGACCTTCCGCCTGCGCCACGAAGCCGCGCAGGTGGTGCTGATGCGCCTGGGAGCCGCCATCACGATGGGAATTGCCATCGCCGGTATGCACTACGCCGGGATGAAAGCCGCGCAGTTTCCAATGTCCACAATGGTTCACCATGAGGGTATTAACGGCAGCTGGCTGGCCGTGCTGGTCAGCGTCGTCGCGCTCTCTATTCTTGGGATCACCCTGCTGGTGTCGATGCTGGATGCTCGCCTGCAGGCACGTACCGCCCTTCTGGCCTCGTCGCTGGCAGAAGCGAACCGGGAACTTGCGCAACTGGCGCTGCACGATACGCTGACGCGTCTGCCCAACCGTATCCTGCTGGAGGACCGGCTCGATCAGGCCATCAGCAAAGCAGACCGTGAAGGTACCCATTTCGCCCTGATGTTCATGGATCTCGACGGTTTTAAAGCCATCAATGACGCCTACGGCCATGATGTCGGTGACAGGCTGCTGGTCGCCGTTACGCAGCGTCTGCTGCATCTCCTGAAGGGCCAGTTTACCCTTGCACGTATTGGCGGTGATGAGTTTGTTCTGCTTGCTGAGGGAGAAGGTCCGGACGATGCAGCCTCGCTGGCAAATTCGCTGGTGCGGGCGATCGATAGCCCGTTCACTCTCGAACCCTACGAACTGGTGGTAACACTTAGCATTGGTATCGCCCTGTACCCTCACGACGGCAAAACCGAACGTGAGCTGATGTTTAACGCCGACGCGGCGATGTACCACACCAAGCATATGGGCCGAAACGGGTATCACTTTTTCCAGCCCTCTATGAACACGCTGGCGCAGACCCATCTTCAGTTAATGAACGATCTGTGGATGGCCATCGATCGCAATGAACTGCGCCTGCTTTATCAGCCAAAATTTCACGCGCCCGCTGGCCCCCTCCTCGGGTTTGAGGCGCTGCTGCGCTGGCAGCATCCGAAGCAGGGTTTACTGACGCCGGATGTTTTCCTGCCGCTGGCGGAAAAAACCGGGCTTATCATTCCTATTGGTAACTGGGCGATCAATGAAGCCTGTCGCCAATTAAGAGAATGGCATCTTCAGGGGCATCGGAACTGGTCAATGGCGGTAAACCTGTCGACGTTGCAGTTTGAACAGCCCTCGCTGGTTAAAACAGTGCTCGACTGCCTGGAGCGTCATCACCTCCCGCCGGAGATGTTGATCCTGGAAGTCACGGAAACCACGGCAATGAGCAACCCCGATGAGAGCGTTCGGGTGCTGACAGAGCTGACGGATGCAGGTGTGAAAGCTTCGATTGATGATTTTGGGACCGGATATTCGAGCCTGCTGTATCTCAAGCGTTTACCGGCCTGTGAACTGAAGATAGACAGAGCGTTTGTGAAAGAGTTAAGCGGGGAAAGCGAGGATGCCACCATTGTCTCTGCGATTGTAGCCCTCGCGAAAACGCTCAACCTGAAAGTCGTGGCTGAAGGTGTGGAAACCGAAGCGCAGCAAGCCTTTTTGACGGAGCTGGGCTGTCATACCTTACAGGGTTATCTGTTAGGTAAACCCACCAGCGCGCAGACCATCGAGGCGCTTTGCGCACGGGGTGAAATGTTGCCTGGCGCTGAGCTGTAGTCATCACGAGGCGACACTCGCAAGACAGGGAGTGTCGCCAGAATACTGTCGACCAGGGCTGGCGCCTGCTGATAAAGATTAAAACTGTCGGTATTCATTAACCAGTTTTTAATGATGCCGCTAAAGAAACCGTGGAATACGATCATGGTCAGTTCAACGTTCACCTGCGACGAAACAATGTTCTGAGAAATACAATTCTCCAGAGTGACGCGCAAAAAATCATAATTAAACCAAATGCGTTTCCGAATTTCACTTTCCGAAATCATATCGCTAGTAAATTCACACTTATGATACAAGATTTGTAACAGCGCACATTGACGAGGTTCGTGCGCGATATATTGCAGCGCAGTAATACATTGCTCACGAAGCATTAACAATGGATCATCACTTTCGGAGAAAGAGAGCCTGTCGCGAATGATGTCACGCAGCGGTAATTGCTGTTCCCAAATGGCATTAAATATTTCTGCTTTACTGTTAAAGTGCCAGTAGACAGCACCGCGAGTAACCTTTGCGGCATCTGCGATATCGGTCAGCGTCGTGCTGGCTACGCCCCGCGTCGCAAACTGCCCGATAGCCGCTTCAATCAACTGCTGTCGGGTTTGTTGAGCCTCTTCTTTCTTTTTACGCGCCATTGGCAGCTACTCTTAACTCACTGGGTATATATGTAACATCAGGTTCGGATGGCTGAAAGTATTCACTAAAACCCGTTTTATTTTTGCACAAAAAAAGTCAATTTACTTAATCTATAATTAATGCAAATACATTCTTAAAATCAAATTCATGAAATGAATACTTTATCCATTAAGCTCTATTAATCTGATTTACCGGACAGAAGTATATCCGTATTTTCTACGGGACTGATTCTGATTTTCCTCCAGGGCCTCGTTATTCGCACTTATAAATTAAAAAACATTAAATACCCTCATTATTATACGCAGCTACATTTTATTTTTTCCCTCTGCCCCAACTACCGATCTACGGCAAACATCGGTTAATGGGTATTTAAAGGAACAGTAATGACGAATCATTTCAGACGTTTACCCTTAGCCGGTTTCATTGTCTGCGCTGTGCTGCTCACTGGATGCGATGGCCAGGAAAATCATCAACAACATGCGCAGGCGCCTCAGGTCAGCGTCCATATCGTGAAAAGCGCGCCGCTGGCTGTCACAACTGAACTACCGGGCAGAACCGATGCGTTCCGCGTTGCGGAGGTTCGTCCACAGGTTAGCGGTATTATTCTGCGTCGCAACTTCACGGAAGGTAGCGATGTAAAAGCAGGGGATTCACTGTATCAGATTGATCCTGCGACCTATCAGGCGGCTTACGACAGCGCGAAAGGCGAGCTGGCAAAGGCGCAGGCGGCGGCCAAAATTGCACACCTGACGGTGAAACGTTATCTGCCTCTGGTGGGGACGCAGTACGTCAGCAAGCAGGAGTATGACCAGGCCGTGGCCACTGCTCAGCAGGCAGATGCCAGCGTCGTCGCCGCAAAAGCGGGCGTTGAAAGCGCACGTATCAACCTTGCGTATACCAAAGTGACGTCCCCTGTCGATGGCCGCATCGGTAAATCCAGCGTAACGGAAGGGGCGCTCGTCACGAACGGACAGGCCGCGGCGCTGGCTACGGTCCAGCAACTCGATCCGATTTATGTCGATGTCACCCAGTCAAGCAATGAATTCATGCGACTGAAGCAGACAAGCCTGCAAAAAGGAGATACGGCCAGCAGCGTTGAGCTGCTGATGGAGAATGGCCAGCCCTATCCGCTGAAAGGCACCCTGCAGTTCTCCGACGTTACGGTGGATGAAAGCACCGGCTCAATCACGCTGCGCGCCATTTTCCCGAATCCTCAACACATGCTGTTACCTGGGATGTTTGTTCGCGCCCGTATAGATGAGGGAACACAGCCAGATGCCATTCTGGTTCCGCAGCAGGGCGTGACCCGCACGCCGCGAGGCGACGCAACCGTGCTGGTGGTAAACGATAAAAACCAGGTTGAATCACGTACCGTCGTTGCGCCCCAGGCCATTGGCGATCGCTGGCTGGTGACGGAAGGGCTGAAAAACGGTGACCGCGTGATCGTCAGCGGATTACAAAAAGTCAGACCCGGCGCTACCGTCGTCGCCACGCCAGATACCACCACGACTCCCGCCGGTTAAGGAACGACGACATGGCTAATTTCTTTATTCAGAGGCCAGTTTTCGCCTGGGTGCTTGCCATCATTCTAATGATTGCTGGCGGCCTGGCTATTCTCAAACTGCCCGTCGCCCAGTATCCGACGATTGCCCCGCCTGCCGTGGCGATTTCCGCAACCTACCCCGGCGCTGACGCCCAGACGGTGCAGGATACCGTGACCCAGGTTATCGAACAGAACATGAACGGTATCGATAACCTGATGTATATGTCTTCCACCAGCGATTCAGCGGGTAACGTCACCATTACGCTGACCTTCGAGTCAGGAACGGATCCGGACATCGCCCAGGTGCAGGTGCAGAACAAGCTGCAGCTCGCCATGCCGCTGCTGCCGCAAGAGGTACAGCAGCAAGGGATTGGCGTTGAGAAATCCAGCAGCAGCTTCCTGCTGGTCGCCGGTTTTGTTTCGGACAACAAAAACCTTACTCAGGATGATATCTCCGACTATGTCGCCTCGAACGTCAAAGATGCCATCAGCCGAACGACGGGCGTCGGCGACGTTCAGCTGTTTGGTGCCCAGTATGCGATGCGCATCTGGCTCGACAGCAATGCAATGAATAAATACCAGCTGACGCCGCTGGATATTATCAACCAGTTGAAAACGCAGAACGATCAGATCGCGGCAGGCCAGTTGGGCGGCACGCCGTCTGTGCCCGGGCAGCAGCTGAATGCCTCCATCATCGCGCAAACCCGCCTGAAATCACCGGAGGAGTTTGGCCGCGTGACGCTCAAGGTAAATCAGGATGGCTCGATGGTTCACCTGAAGGATGTCGCTCGCATTGAGCTGGGTGGCGAAAACTACAACATGGTGACCAAAATCAACGGGCAGGCCGCCACCGGTCTGGGGATTAAGCTGGCAACCGGGGCAAACGCGCTGGATACAGCGGCAGCCATCAAGAGCAAACTGGCACAACTGCAACAGTTCTTCCCGCAGGGGCTTAAAGTCGTCTACCCCTATGACACCACCCCATTTGTGAAAATTTCTATTCATGAAGTGGTGAAGACCCTGTTTGAAGCGATCGTTCTGGTCTTCCTGGTCATGTATTTGTTCTTGCAAAACCTGCGGGCGACGCTCATCCCAACTATCGCGGTGCCGGTGGTTCTTCTGGGTACCTTCGCGGTTCTGGCGGCGTTCGGTTTCTCTATCAATACCCTGACGATGTTCGGGATGGTGCTGGCGATAGGGCTATTGGTTGATGACGCCATCGTGGTGGTCGAGAACGTTGAGCGCGTGATGGTAGAGGACAAGCTGCCACCGAAAGAGGCCACGCAGAAGTCGATGGGGCAGATCCAGGGCGCGCTGGCGGGGATCGCTATGGTCCTCTCGGCGGTCTTTGTTCCGATGGCCTTTTTTGGCGGCTCGACGGGAGCCATCTATCGCCAGTTCTCACTGACTATCGTTTCCGCCATGGCGCTCTCCGTGCTGGTTGCGCTGATCCTGACGCCCGCACTGTGCGCAACGTTGCTTAAACCCGTCTCTGGCGATCATCATGAGAAAAAAGGGGGGTTCTTTGGCTGGTTTAATGCACTCTTTGATAAGAGCGTGGAGCACTACAGTAACAGCGTGAGCGGTATTTTGCGTAAGACCGGTCGCTATCTGGTGGTGTACGTCATAATTGTTGGTGGGATGGCGGTGCTGTTTCTGCGCTTACCCACCTCCTTCCTGCCCGAAGAGGATCAGGGGGTGTTTATGACAATCGTTCAACTCCCGGCTGGTGCGACCCAGACGCGGACTCAGCAGGTTCTCGACCAGGTTCAGGACTACTACCTGAATAAAGAGAAGGCGAACGTTGAATCCGTGTTTACGGTGAACGGCTTTAGCTTTAGCGGCCAGGGCCAGAACTCCGGTATTGCCTTCGTCAGCCTGAAGCCCTGGGAAGAACGTTCGGGGGAAGAAAATAGCGTTGAGGCAATCGTCGGCCGTGCGACAAAAGCATTCAGCCAGATTAAAGACGGCCTTGTGTTCCCGTTTAACCTGCCGGCTATTATCGAGCTGGGAACCGCAACGGGCTTCGACTTTGAACTTATCGATCAGGCAAACCTGGGGCATACCCAGCTGACGCAGGCGCGTAATCAGCTGCTCGGCATGGTGAAAGAGCACCCTGATCTGCTGGTTCGCGTGCGTCCTAACGGTCTGGAGGATACCCCTCAGTTCAAGCTGGATGTCGATCAGGAGAAAGCGCAGGCGCTGGGTATTAGCATATCTGACGTCAATCAGACGATATCGACGGCATTAGGTGGTACCTATGTGAATGACTTTATCGATCATGGCCGCGTGAAAAAAGTTTACGTCCAGGCGGATGCGAAATTCCGTATGCTGCCGGGGGACATCAACAACCTCTACGTACGCAGCGCGAATGGGGAAATGGTGCCGTTCTCATCCTTTAGCAGCGCTCACTGGGTTTACGGTTCTCCTCGTCTGGAACGCTACAACGGCATGCCGTCCATGGAAATCCTCGGTGAATCAGCCCCTGGAAAAAGCACCGGTGAGGCCATGGTGATGATGGAAAGCCTGGCGGCAAAACTGCCTTCCGGCATCGGCTATGACTGGACGGGAATGTCTTATCAGGAGCGCCTTTCCGGTAACCAGGCACCTGCACTGTACGCCATTTCACTGATCGTGGTGTTCCTGTGCCTGGCTGCGCTGTATGAAAGCTGGTCCATTCCCTTCTCCGTTATGCTGGTTGTGCCGCTGGGCGTCATCGGGGCCCTTTTCGCGGCGTCGCTGCGCGGGTTAAACAATGACGTCTATTTCCAGGTCGGCCTGCTGACGACGATTGGGCTATCGGCGAAAAACGCCATCCTGATCGTCGAATTTGCTAAAGACCTGATGGAGAAAGAAGGTAAAGGGATCGTTGAAGCCACCCTGGAAGCCTCAAGAATGCGCCTTCGTCCGATCCTGATGACCTCCCTGGCCTTTATCCTTGGCGTCATGCCGCTGGTGATCAGTACCGGGGCCGGGAGCGGTGCGCAAAATGCCGTCGGTACGGGCGTGATGGGAGGCATGCTTTCCGCAACGCTTCTGGCAATTTTCTTCGTGCCCGTCTTCTTTGTGGTGGTCCGGCGACGCTTCACCAGCCATAAAGAGTAATGTATCTCTGAAAGGCACCTTTTGGTGCCTTTTTTATTTTTAATATAAACAATGGATTAGATATTAGAGGGTTGATTATTAAAAATGCATGAGTTTGCATTAAGTAAAAACACCATCTTGCCACTTCATAATTTCTCCATGAATTCATCCTGAACCCGACTTTTCTCCATGATTTTTACAAACTACATAATTTGAGATTATTCCTCGTGTAACGGGGACTTACCCTGGTGGTAAAATAATCTCCAGTTCGTTAATAGCCCTCCTGGCTTTGTAGCGAATGAGAAATAATACTGAGGTAACATCATGAAAAGATTCATTTCCGTTGCACTTCTCGCTGCGCTGCTTGCTGGTTGCGCGCACGACTCTCCATGTGTACCGGTTTACGATGACCAGGGTCGACTGGTTCATACCAATACCTGTATGAAGGGCACCACCCAGGATAACTGGGAAACAGCAGGTGCTATCGCCGGCGGTGCTGCCGCAGTGGCAGGTTTGACGTTGGGTATTGTTGCCCTGACGAAGTAACATCTGTTCAGAAAGCGCGGCTCTGGCCGCGCTTTTGCTTTTAATGGGTGCAGTATTTTCAAATAAGTAAAAAAATAGCCCCGTATTTATTCACGTAATTAATCCAAGACTGAAGTCAGTCACAAGTTTTTCGCATACTCATTCAAATTACTTATTCTATCGTGATGATTTTCACACATTAATATTATTGAATACCCTGCCAATATTCACCCTGGAAACTACCTCTTCTTTTTCCTGACCCGACTCAAAACTTTTGCTCCGATTTGTGGCACAGGTTGTAATTTCGCACCGTTTCGGGGCGCTCGTTTTATTTAAGCCTGTCTACACTCAGCATTAAGCGTTCACTCGTCTCTTATTTCGTCGAACGCAAAACTGGCATTACGTTTGCTTTATAAACGTTGGCCAACGCCACAGACAGGTTAAGCGCTTAAAACGCTTCTATAACGATAAATTTCGCCACACAGGATGCATTATGAAAAAGACGATGATAGCCAGCCTGGCCGCTGCAGGCATGTTGTTTGCCGTAGCCGGTCAAGCCCATGCGGGAACGACACTGGATGCCGTTAAAAAGAAAGGTTTTGTTCAATGCGGTATCAGTGATGGTTTGCCTGGCTTCTCTTATGCCGATGCGAACGGCAAATTTACCGGTATTGATGTGGATGTCTGTCGTGGCGTCGCAGCTGCGGTTTTTGGTGATGACAGCAAAGTAAAATACACCCCGCTGACGGCGAAAGAACGCTTTACGGCGCTGCAGTCCGGTGAAGTCGATATGCTCTCCCGTAATACCACCTGGACCTCTTCCCGCGATGCAGGCATGGGGATGACATTTACCGGCGTGACCTATTACGACGGCATCGGCTTCCTCACCCACAACAAAGCGGGCCTGAAAAGCGCCAAAGAGCTCGATGGCGCCACCGTGTGTATCCAGGCGGGCACCGATACCGAGTTGAACGTCGCGGATTATTTCAAAGCAAATAAGATGAAATACACCCCTGTGACTTTCGACCGCTCGGATGAGTCAGCCAAAGCGCTGGAATCCGGTCGATGCGACACGCTGGCCTCTGACCAGTCACAGCTGTATGCCTTACGCATTAAGCTGAGCAACCCGGCAGAGTGGGTTGTCCTGCCTGAAGTGATCTCCAAAGAACCTCTCGGCCCCGTTGTACGCCGTGGCGATGAAGACTGGTTCTCCATTGTTCGCTGGACGCTGTTTGCCATGCTGAACGCAGAAGAGATGGGCATCAACTCGAAAAACGTCGATGAGAAAGCGGCGAATCCTTCTACCCCGGATATGGCGCACCTGCTCGGTAAAGAAGGTGATTTCGGCAAGGACCTGAAGCTGGATAACAAGTGGGCTTACAACATCATCAAACAGGTGGGTAACTATGCTGAGATCTTTGAGCGTAACGTGGGATCGGAAAGCCCGCTGAAGATCAAACGCGGCCAGAACAATCTCTGGAATAACGGCGGTATTCAGTACGCGCCACCAGTACGTTAAGTCATAGCTGTAACGGGCACTGCTCGGGCAGTGCCCACTCCAGAGTCATGGTTACTGAGGTTTCTTTATGTCCCATCGCCGCTCAGCCGTAAAAGGATCGCTATCCTTTTCTCATCCCGCGGTCCGCGCCTGGCTATTCCAGATTATTGCTATTGTTGCGGTTGTTCTTATCGCCGTGTATCTCATCCATAACACCATCACGAACCTGAATAATCGCGGTATCACCTCCGGGTTTGCGTTTCTGGATCGCAGCGCAGGGTTTGGGATTGTTCAGCACCTTATTGACTACCAGGAAGGTGACACGTACGGACGCGTGTTTGTGGTCGGTTTACTGAATACGCTGCTGGTATCCGCACTGTGTATTGTCTTCGCTTCCATCCTGGGCTTCTTTATTGGGCTGGCGCGCCTTTCTGAAAACTGGCTCCTGCGGAAACTTTCAACCATTTATATTGAGACATTCCGCAACATCCCACCGCTGCTGCAGATATTTTTTTGGTATTTCGCGGTGCTGCGTAACCTTCCTGGCCCCCGCCAGGCCGTCGATGCGTTTGAGCTGTTTTTTCTGAGTAACCGTGGGTTATACATCCCCTCTCCTCAGGTATCCGAAGGGCTTTACGCCTTTATCGTCGCCGTTGTTATTGCACTCGCCATTTCTGTCGGCCTGTTTCGCTATAACCGTAAGCACCAGATTAAAACCGGGCAGCTTCGTAAAACATGGCCAACTGGCGCTGTGCTACTTGTTGGCTTACCGTTAGTTGCTCACTGGCTTTTTGGTGCGGCCTTGCACTGGGATATTCCCCATCTGCGCGGGTTCAACTTCCAGGGAGGGATGGTATTAATTCCTGAACTGGCCGCATTAACGCTGGCGCTTTCGATTTATACCTCCGCATTTATTGCGGAAATCATCCGTTCCGGGATTCAGGCTGTGCCTTACGGTCAGCACGAGGCGGCACGCTCACTCGGTTTGCCGAATACCGTGACGCTTCGCCAGGTCATTATTCCTCAGGCTCTACGGGTGATTATTCCGCCTCTGACCAGCCAGTATCTTAACATTGTCAAAAACTCATCGCTGGCTGCTGCCATTGGTTATCCGGATATGGTGTCTCTGTTCGCCGGAACCGTGCTTAACCAGACCGGACAAGCCATTGAAACCATCGCCATCACCATGTCTGTCTATTTGATCATCAGCCTGGTGATTTCATTGCTGATGAACCTTTATAACCGTCGTATAGCACTGGTCGAGCGCTAAGGATCTATGATGACAAAAGCGATACTGTCGCACTCCTCGCGCCCTGCCAGCTCGACAGGTGGACGTTTCATTCTCTGGGCGCGCAAGAATCTGTTCTCCAGCTGGAGCAACAGCCTGCTGACGATTGTCTGCCTGTGGCTCATGTGGGAATTGATTCCTCCCCTGCTGAACTGGGCGTTTTTACAGGCCAACTGGGTCGGTTCAACCCGAGCTGACTGCACAAAAGCCGGTGCCTGCTGGGTATTTATTCATGAACGTTTCGGTCAGTTCATGTATGGATTGTATCCCCATGAACAGCGCTGGCGGATTAATCTGGCGCTGGTTATCGGCCTGCTCTCTGTCGCGGTCATGTTCTGGAAAAAGCTACCTCATCGTGGACGCTATATTGCCGTCTGGGCAGTGGTTTATCCGATTATTGTCTGGGTGCTGATGTATGGCGGTTTCCTGGGGCTGGAACGCGTTGAAACACGCCAGTGGGGCGGTCTGACGTTGACATTGATTATCGCTTCAGTGGGGATAGCCGGCGCGCTACCGTGGGGAATTTTACTGGCCCTGGGACGCCGTTCAAAAATGCCGGTCGTTCGCGTGCTCTCCGTTATCTTCATTGAGTTCTGGCGCGGAGTACCGCTCATCACCGTACTGTTTATGTCGTCGGTCATGCTGCCGCTGTTTATGGCAGAGGGTACAACGATAGACAAACTGATCCGTGCCCTGGTCGGGGTGATTCTCTTCCAGTCCGCCTATGTCGCTGAAGTTGTACGCGGTGGCCTGCAGGCGTTGCCCAAAGGCCAGTACGAAGCGGCGGAATCGCTGGCGCTCGGTTACTGGAAGACGCAGGGGCTGGTGATCCTTCCGCAAGCGCTCAAGCTGGTTATCCCTGGGCTGGTCAATACGATCATTGCTCTCTTTAAAGATACCAGCCTGGTGATCATCATCGGATTGTTCGATCTCTTTAGCAGCGTTCAACAGGCAACCGTTGACCCTGTCTGGCTGGGCATGTCCACCGAAGGATATGTCTTTGCCGCTCTGATCTACTGGATCTTTTGTTTTAGCATGTCGCGCTACAGCCAGCATCTGGAAAAGCGCTTTAACACCGGGCGTACACCGCACTGAGGAAATTATGAGCCAAATAACTATGACACCCGCCGACGCGATGATTACGCTGGAAAATGTGAATAAATGGTATGGACAGTTTCATGTCCTGAAAGACATTAATCTTAAGGTAAAGCAAGGCGAACGCATCGTCCTTTGCGGCCCTTCCGGTTCAGGTAAATCCACAACCATTCGCTGTATTAACCATCTTGAAGAACATCAGCAAGGACGCATTGTTGTAGATGGCATCGAGCTGAATGAAGATATCCGCAATATCGAACGCGTGCGCCAGGAAGTGGGTATGGTATTCCAGCACTTTAATCTTTTTCCACACCTGACCGTTCTGCAGAACTGTACGCTTGCGCCTATTTGGGTCCGAAAAATGCCGAAACAGGAAGCGGAAGCGCTGGCGATGCACTACCTGGAACGCGTTCGTATCGCGGAGCATGCCAATAAGTTTCCCGGCCAGATCTCGGGCGGGCAACAGCAGCGTGTGGCTATCGCCCGTTCGCTGTGCATGAAACCCAAAATCATGCTGTTTGACGAACCGACATCTGCGCTGGATCCCGAAATGGTGAAAGAGGTACTGGATACCATGATTGGGCTGGCGCAATCCGGTATGACGATGTTGTGCGTAACGCATGAGATGGGTTTTGCCAGAACGGTAGCTGACCGGGTGATCTTTATGGACCGCGGAGAGATTGTTGAGCAGGCGCCGCCGGATGAGTTCTTTGCGCATCCGAAGTCAGAACGTACGCGAGCATTCCTGTCGCAGGTGATTCATTAGCCGTTTGCTCTGCCGGGTGGCGGCTTCGCCTTACCCGGCCTACCGTTTTTTCTGGGCATAAACGCAAAAAGGCCATCCTTTCGGATGGCCTTCTCACTTATTTGATGTCTGGCAGTTCCCTACTCTCACATGGGGAGACCCCACACTACCATCGGCGCTACGGCGTTTCACTTCTGAGTTCGGCATGGGGTCAGGTGGGACCACCGCGCTAAAGCCGCCAAACAAATTCTTTTACTTCTTGCCGAACTTTAACCTAAGTATAAAGTGGTGCTGATACCCAGAGTCGAACTGGGGACCTCACCCTTACCAAGGGTGCGCTCTACCAACTGAGCCATATCAGCACGCTAAATTTGATGCCTGGCAGTTCCCTACTCTCACATGGGGAGACCCCACACTACCATCGGCGCTACGGCGTTTCACTTCTGAGTTCGGCATGGGGTCAGGTGGGACCACCGCGCTAAAGCCGCCAGGCAAATTCTGTTTAATCTGTATCAGGCTGAATATTGTTTGTGTCTCTCACCGCCAAAACACCTTCGGCGTTGTAAGGTTAAGCCTCACGGTTCATTAGTATCGGTTAGCTCAACGCATCGCTGCGCTTACACACCCGACCTATCAACGTCGTCGTCTTCAACGTTCCTTCAGGAGACTTAAAGTCTCAGGGAGAACTCATCTCGGGGCAAGTTTCGTGCTTAGATGCTTTCAGCACTTATCTCTTCCGCATTTAGCTACCGGGCAGTGCCATTGGCATGACAACCCGAACACCAGTGATGCGTCCACTCCGGTCCTCTCGTACTAGGAGCAGCCCCCCTCAATTCTCCAGCGCCCACGGCAGATAGGGACCGAACTGTCTCACGACGTTCTAAACCCAGCTCGCGTACCACTTTAAATGGCGAACAGCCATACCCTTGGGACCTACTTCAGCCCCAGGATGTGATGAGCCGACATCGAGGTGCCAAACACCGCCGTCGATATGAACTCTTGGGCGGTATCAGCCTGTTATCCCCGGAGTACCTTTTATCCGTTGAGCGATGGCCCTTCCATTCAGAACCACCGGATCACTATGACCTGCTTTCGCACCTGCTCGAGCCGTCACTCTCGCAGTCAAGCTAGCTTATGCCATTGCACTAACCTCCTGATGTCCGACCAGGATTAGCTAACCTTCGTGCTCCTCCGTTACTCTTTGGGAGGAGACCGCCCCAGTCAAACTACCCACCAGACACTGTCCGCAACCCGGATCACGGGTCCACGTTAGAACACCAGCCATTAAAGGGTGGTATTTCAAGGACGGCTCCACGCAGACTGGCGTCCACGCTTCAAAGCCTCCCACCTATCCTACACATCAAGGACCAGTGTTCAGTGTCAAGCTATAGTAAAGGTTCACGGGGTCTTTCCGTCTTGCCGCGGGTACACTGCATCTTCACAGCGAGTTCAATTTCACTGAGTCTCGGGTGGAGACAGCCTGGCCATCATTACGCCATTCGTGCAGGTCGGAACTTACCCGACAAGGAATTTCGCTACCTTAGGACCGTTATAGTTACGGCCGCCGTTTACCGGGGCTTCGATCAAGAGCTTCGCGTTACCGCTAACCCCATCAATTAACCTTCCGGCACCGGGCAGGCGTCACACCGTATACGTCCACTTTCGTGTTTGCACAGTGCTGTGTTTTTAATAAACAGTTGCAGCCAGCTGGTATCTTCGACTGATTTCAGCTCCACCCGCAGGGGCTTCACCTACATATCAGCGTGCCTTCTCCCGAAGTTACGGCACCATTTTGCCTAGTTCCTTCACCCGAGTTCTCTCAAGCGCCTTGGTATTCTCTACCTGACCACCTGTGTCGGTTTGGGGTACGATTTCGTGTTACCTGATGCTTAGAGGCTTTTCCTGGAAGCAGGGCATTTATCACTTCAGCACCGTAGTGCCTCGTCATCACGCCTCAGTGTTAAAGTGAACCGGATTTGCCTGGAACACACACCTACACGCTTAAACCGGGACAACCGTCGCCCGGCTGACATAGCCTTCTCCGTCCCCCCTTCGCAGTAACACCAAGTACAGGAATATTAACCTGTTTCCCATCGACTACGCCTTTCGGCCTCGCCTTAGGGGTCGACTCACCCTGCCCCGATTAACGTTGGACAGGAACCCTTGGTCTTCCGGCGAGCGGGCTTTTCACCCGCTTTATCGTTACTTATGTCAGCATTCGCACTTCTGATACCTCCAGCAGCCCTCACAGGCCACCTTCGACGGCTTACAGAACGCTCCCCTACCCAACAACACATAGTGTCGCTGCCGCAGCTTCGGTGCATGGTTTAGCCCCGTTACATCTTCCGCGCAGGCCGACTCGACCAGTGAGCTATTACGCTTTCTTTAAATGATGGCTGCTTCTAAGCCAACATCCTGGCTGTCTGTGCCTTCCCACATCGTTTCCCACTTAACCATGACTTTGGGACCTTAGCTGGCGGTCTGGGTTGTTTCCCTCTTCACGACGGACGTTAGCACCCGCCGTGTGTCTCCCGTGATAACATTCTTCGGTATTCGTAGTTTGCATCGGGTTGGTAAGCCGGGATGGCCC
The DNA here is from genome assembly GCF_058354905.1 of Enterobacter sp. ECC_219_Taxon_10. Classification (NCBI taxonomy): domain Bacteria; kingdom Pseudomonadati; phylum Pseudomonadota; class Gammaproteobacteria; order Enterobacterales; family Enterobacteriaceae; genus Enterobacter; species Enterobacter sp. ECC_219_Taxon_10. The sequence goes on from NZ_CM178005.1 coordinate 4,414,220, forward strand.
CCTAGCCGAAACAGTGCTCTACCCCCGAAGATGAGTTCACGAGGCGCTACCTAAATAGCTTTCGGGGAGAACCAGCTATCTCCCGGTTTGATTGGCCTTTCACCCCCAGCCACAGGTCATCCGCTAATTTTTCAACATTAGTCGGTTCGGTCCTCCAGTTAGTGTTACCCAACCTTCAACCTGCCCATGGCTAGATCACCGGGTTTCGGGTCTATACCCTGCAACTTAACGCCCAGTTAAGACTCGGTTTCCCTACGGCTCCCCTATACGGTTAACCTTGCTACAGAATATAAGTCGCTGACCCATTATACAAAAGGTACGCAGTCACACCACGAAGGTGCTCCCACTGCTTGTACGTACACGGTTTCAGGTTCTTTTTCACTCCCCTCGCCGGGGTTCTTTTCGCCTTTCCCTCACGGTACTGGTTCACTATCGGTCAGTCAGGAGTATTTAGCCTTGGAGGATGGTCCCCCCATATTCAGACAGGATACCACGTGTCCCGCCCTACTCTTCGAGTTCACAACCTGTGTGCTTTCGTGTACGGGACTGTCACCCTGTACCGTGCGACTTTCCAGACGCTTCCACTAACACACAAGCTGATTCAGACTCCGGGCTGCTCCCCGTTCGCTCGCCGCTACTGGGGGAATCTCGGTTGATTTCTTTTCCTCGGGGTACTTAGATGTTTCAGTTCCCCCGGTTCGCCTCGTTAACCTATGTATTCAGTTAACGATAGTGTGACGAATCACACTGGGTTTCCCCATTCGGACATCGCCGGGTCAAAGGTTCATATCACCTCGCCGGCGCTTTTCGCAGATTAGCACGTCCTTCATCGCCTCTGACTGCCAGGGCATCCACCGTGTACGCTTAGTCGCTTAACCTCACAACCCGAAGATGTTTCACTTCTGATTGCGAAAATTTGAGAGACTCGAACACACATTAACTGTGTGTCGTTTCAATTTTCAGCTTGATCCAGATTTTTAAAGAGCAAATATCTCAAACATGACTCGTAAGTCAGTTTTGAGATATGACGGCAGGTGACTTTCACTCACGCACCAGCAAGTGGCGTCCCCTAGGGGATTCGAACCCCTGTTACCGCCGTGAAAGGGCGGTGTCCTGGGCCTCTAGACGAAGGGGACACTGAAGTCTCAATCGCAAGACGCCTTGCTGCTTACTTTTCATCAGACAATCTGTGTGAGCACTACAAAGGCAGGTTCTTTAAGGTAAGGAGGTGATCCAACCGCAGGTTCCCCTACGGTTACCTTGTTACGACTTCACCCCAGTCATGAATCACAAAGTGGTAAGCGCCCTCCCGAAGGTTAAGCTACCTACTTCTTTTGCAACCCACTCCCATGGTGTGACGGGCGGTGTGTACAAGGCCCGGGAACGTATTCACCGTGGCATTCTGATCCACGATTACTAGCGATTCCGACTTCATGGAGTCGAGTTGCAGACTCCAATCCGGACTACGACGCACTTTATGAGGTCCGCTTGCTCTCGCGAGGTCGCTTCTCTTTGTATGCGCCATTGTAGCACGTGTGTAGCCCTACTCGTAAGGGCCATGATGACTTGACGTCATCCCCACCTTCCTCCAGTTTATCACTGGCAGTCTCCTTTGAGTTCCCGGCCTAACCGCTGGCAACAAAGGATAAGGGTTGCGCTCGTTGCGGGACTTAACCCAACATTTCACAACACGAGCTGACGACAGCCATGCAGCACCTGTCTCAGAGTTCCCGAAGGCACCAATCCATCTCTGGAAAGTTCTCTGGATGTCAAGAGTAGGTAAGGTTCTTCGCGTTGCATCGAATTAAACCACATGCTCCACCGCTTGTGCGGGCCCCCGTCAATTCATTTGAGTTTTAACCTTGCGGCCGTACTCCCCAGGCGGTCGACTTAACGCGTTAGCTCCGGAAGCCACGCCTCAAGGGCACAACCTCCAAGTCGACATCGTTTACGGCGTGGACTACCAGGGTATCTAATCCTGTTTGCTCCCCACGCTTTCGCACCTGAGCGTCAGTCTTTGTCCAGGGGGCCGCCTTCGCCACCGGTATTCCTCCAGATCTCTACGCATTTCACCGCTACACCTGGAATTCTACCCCCCTCTACAAGACTCTAGCCTGCCAGTTTCGAATGCAGTTCCCAGGTTGAGCCCGGGGATTTCACATCCGACTTGACAGACCGCCTGCGTGCGCTTTACGCCCAGTAATTCCGATTAACGCTTGCACCCTCCGTATTACCGCGGCTGCTGGCACGGAGTTAGCCGGTGCTTCTTCTGCGGGTAACGTCAATCGACAAGGTTATTAACCTTATCGCCTTCCTCCCCGCTGAAAGTACTTTACAACCCGAAGGCCTTCTTCATACACGCGGCATGGCTGCATCAGGCTTGCGCCCATTGTGCAATATTCCCCACTGCTGCCTCCCGTAGGAGTCTGGACCGTGTCTCAGTTCCAGTGTGGCTGGTCATCCTCTCAGACCAGCTAGGGATCGTCGCCTAGGTGAGCCGTTACCCCACCTACTAGCTAATCCCATCTGGGCACATCTGATGGCAAGAGGCCCGAAGGTCCCCCTCTTTGGTCTTGCGACGTTATGCGGTATTAGCTACCGTTTCCAGTAGTTATCCCCCTCCATCAGGCAGTTTCCCAGACATTACTCACCCGTCCGCCACTCGTCACCCGAGAGCAAGCTCTCTGTGCTACCGTTCGACTTGCATGTGTTAGGCCTGCCGCCAGCGTTCAATCTGAGCCATGATCAAACTCTTCAATTTAAGTTTGATGCTCGTGAATTAAACTTCGTAATGAATTACGCATGTTCACTCAGAGACTTGGTATTCATTTTTCGTCTTGCGACGTTAAGAATCCATGTCACTTTGAGTGCCCACACAGATTGTCTGATAAATTGTTAAAGAGCAGTTGCAACGCGGCTTTCAGCTCACCGTTGCGAGGTGGCGTATATTACGCTTTCCTCTTTCAGAGTCAACCCGTTATTTCAGGATTTTTTTCTCTTCAACCGACCGGGTTGTCTGTGAAGTGATTCACATCCGCCGTGTCGATGGAGGCGCATTATAGGGATCCCAATTTTTAGCACAAGTATTTTTTAGATCTTTTTTTCCGACTGCTGATTTTCCGCGCTTTTCGCTGAAATCCCGCCCGATCTGCTTAAATATTGACGTTTTTTGCCTTGCCTCGATCCAATAATATGATCAAGTCTTCCGTATAACGCTCATCCTCAGAGGTAGTTATGTCCGCAGTATTACGCCCTTATAAAGATCTGTTCCCCCAAAAAGGCGATCGCGTGATGATCGATGCCACCAGCGTGGTCATTGGTGATGTCCGAATGGCCGATGACGTCAGTATCTGGCCACTCGTTGCGATCAGGGGAGACGTTAACTATGTGTCGATTGGTGCCCGTACCAATATTCAGGACGGTAGCGTTCTGCATGTCACCCACAAATCCTCCTATAACCCGCAGGGCAATCCTCTCATCATTGGAGAAGAGGTTACCGTCGGTCATAAAGTGATGCTTCACGGCTGCACTATCGGTAATCGGGTGCTGGTTGGCATGGGATCGATTTTGCTGGATGGCGTCATAGTAGAAGATGACGTAATGATTGGGGCCGGTAGCCTGGTCCCGCAGAACAAACGTCTGGAGAGCGGCTATCTCTATCTGGGAAGCCCGGTAAAACAGGTCCGTCCCCTTAAGGAGGCAGAGATCGAAGGACTGAAGTACTCAGCGAACAACTACGTAAAATGGAAGAATGACTATTTGGATCAGGACAACCAAACCCAGCCCTGATCGTCTTCCTGCTGATCGCGAATTAAATCGCTGGCTTCGTCTTCCAGATCCCAGCGATTTTCGCAAAATATGTCTATAGGATCTGAACCGCCAAAGCGACGCAACAGCGTTTCCCCATGAATGGCGCAGGTCAATTGCATACCCTGCACCAGCACCGGGAAACAGACCGCTTGTTTACTCTCATCCCAGTTCTCTCTGTCCGGGAAATCAATAGCCTGATTCACGCCGAAAGCTCCTGCTTTAACTTTTCAATAACCGGTTCGACTGCAGGCAACACGCCATGCCAGAGCAGCACCGCATGCGCAGCCTGACCCACCAGCATCCCCAGTCCATCAGCTAGCTGTTTCGCACCGTGTTGCTCGCACCAGTTCAGAAAAGGCGTCTTCCCTTTCTGATAAAACATGTCATAGAAGTACATATGAGGGCTTACCAGAGAAGCGGGGATTGCCGGGATCTCTCCATTAATGCCGCTGGAGGTGGCATTAATGACCAGATCAAATTCACGCCCGGCAAGATCGCCAGGCGCTGCCGCACTTACGCTGCCGGTATGCGCAAACAACGCCGCCAGCGCTTCTGCCCGGGAAAAGGTTCGGTTGGTAATGGTCACCGCACAGTCCAGAGAAAGCAGAGGCAACAGTACTCCCCGCGATGCGCCACCCGCACCAATCAGCAGGACCCGGAAACCGGGTTTAATAAACGACAGTCGTTCCAGATCGCTCAGCAAACCTATTCCGTCGGTGTTGTCACCCAGAAGGCGTCCATCTTCAAGCCGTTTCAGGGTATTTACTGCACCAGCCAGCGAAGCACGCTCGGTAAGCTCATCCGCACGTTCGAAGGCTTCCTCTTTAAAAGGGACCGTCACATTAGCGCCTTGACCGCCGGCGGCGAAAAAAGCCTCCAGCGTTGGAATAAATGCATCCACCGGTGCAAGTACGTGACCATAGGGATGATTAATCTGCAGCTGCTTCGCAAATTGCTGATGGATCAGCGGTGACTTGCTGTGCGCAATCGGATTACCAAAAACAGCATAGGTTTCCATGAGATTACCCCTGGCGAAAACGTTCGCCTGTCAAAGCGTCGCGAATTTCAGACGGATTCAGGCGCCCTCCCGTCTCTCCAACAGCAACCGGGAAGTCGTTCCCGAACTGTGCCAGCACTTCTTCGGTTGTACGACAAGGTGGCAATCCGGTCAGGTTGGCGCTGGTTGAGACCAGCGGTTTACCAAATGCCAGACAAAGCTCTATTACCAGCGGGTGGTCAGTTACGCGAACGGCAAGGGAATCAAAGCGTCCGGTCAACCAGCGTGGCGTTGTCGGCTGTGCCGGGAAAACAAAGGTCACTGGACCGGGCCATGCGGAAAAAATAGTCTCGCGCTGCGCTGGCGTCAGCATAGAGTCATCGATGTAGGGCTTAAGCTGCTCGTAATTCGCAGCTATCAAAATCAGCCCTTTCTCGACGGGTCTTTGTTTCAAGGCAAGCAGACGGCTCACAGCCGTCTCGCTGTCAGGATCGCAACCGACCCCAAAAACAGCTTCAGTTGGATAGGCGATGACTTCTTCATTTTTCAGTACGTCCACTGCATGCGCAATGGAGCCTGATGGCAGGTTATTATTCACTATTTTGATCCGCCGTAACCGGCTTTCCACATTGTTTACTGGCGCAGAAGCGTTTCATACCCTGCGCCGTTTTCTTCTCGATAAGTAGCGGATAGTTGCAATGAATGCAGACGCCCGCTACCGGTTTGAAATTGATAACGAACTGGCATTCAGGGTAGCGATCGCAGGAATGAAAGGTCTTACCATAACGGGAACGGCGTTGTACCAGCTGACCGCGCTGACACTGGGGACACGCAATAGCCGTTTCATCAGGCTTATCAATTTGTTCCGTATGCTCACATTCCGGGTAACGGCTACAGCCAATAAACATACCGAAACGGCCCTGACGTAGCGCTAATTCACCACCACAAAGAGGACATAGCTGTCCTTCCAGAATTTTGACGATATGTCCATCCGCCTGGCTTTTCAGAGGACGGACATAATCACATTCCGGATAGTGTGAACAACCGAGAAACGGGCCGTGTTTCCCGGACCGAATAACCAGCTCAGCCCCGCACTGCGGGCAGGGCTCGTTTTTATGCACCGTGAATAGTGCTGATTTGGCCATAACAACTCTTGGTGCTGCACATTGAATTAGTGCAGCATACCTTCATTCACTTCAAAGAGTAATTCTTCCATTTGCTGATAGGCATTTTCACAGCCCGGGATATTAAACAGAACCATCAGAATCACCCATTTGAGATCTTCCAGTTCAAATTCTGCCGTATCCAGCGCCATGACGCGCTCTATCACCATTTCTCTCGTTTCGAGGTTTAGCACCTGAATCTGCTCAAGGAATAAGATGAATCCCCGGCAGCTGGCATCCAGCCTTTCACACTCTTCAGCGGTATAAATGCGTACTGACAATGGGTCAGAAGCAAGCTGCATCGGCTCGGCGAGGCCTTCCTGATAATCAGCCAGCTTTTCCAGCCACATCAACGCGTTATAGATATCTTCCCGCTCAAACCCCGCATCGGTAAGATCCTGTGTCAATTTGTCCTGATCCACTCGCATTTCTGCTTCGTTATGGATGTAAGTCTCAAACAAATACATCAGTACGTCGAACATGGCATGCCCTCCTTAATCGGACATAGCCGCCGGGTACAGCTGCGATCCACCCTGCTAACTCCAGTTCGAGTAGCTGTGCTACCGTTACTGGCACAGGTTGGCCGGCACGTTCAGCGACAACGTCAACAGGTGTTACCTCATCTCCTACGTTAGCCAGGAGCTTGGGAAATGGCAATGCCACCTTTCCCTGATCTGATGAATAATGTCGCTTTTCGGGATCTTCCTGCAGACATTGCAAGCCATATTGCAAATTTTCAAGAATATCCCGCACTTCTGTTACCGGCGTCGCCCCCTGCTTTATCAGCCAGTGTGGTCCTTCGCACCCCGGGTTACCTATCGGGCCGGGTAAGGCGAAAACCTCCCTGCCCTGATCGAGCGCGCATCGTGCCGTGACCAGCGAACCGCTTCGCACTGCCGCTTCAACGATCAATACTCCATGGCTAAGCCCGCTGATGATTCGGTTACGACGCGGAAAGTTTGCCGGTCGGGGCTGCGCCGAAAGGGGAAACTCAGACACTATCGCCCCGTCAGCTTCGATTAATCGCATAGCCAGCGCCTGGTGCCGACGGGGATAAATGCTAAACAGGCCGTTCCCCAGTACGGCCACGCTACGCCCTTTTGCTGATAGCGCTGCACTATGGGCAACACCGTCAATACCGCAGGCCAGCCCACTGGTGATCGTGAAACCACATTGCGAAAGTTGTTCGCACAGAATTTTTCCCCATCGCTCTCCATACCATGACGGTGCACGGCTGCCTACTACCGCCAGCTGGACAGCATTAAGGGTTTCAGGGTTACCTTTTACGAATAACGCCCCAGGATAATCAGGAATTGCTCGAAGTAAAGGAGGATAAAGTGGATGGTTTGCCGTCAATAAATGATTTCCCGGCTGCTCAAGCCACGCCAGACTACGCTCCAGCTCACTTTCATCTGGGGCAAAGAACCGTTCAACCTGTTTTGCTGTCAGACCGGCGCTTTTGACGACAGGCACGTCGAGGTTTTCATGCTTCTGCAGTTGCACAGCCGCTTCCAGCATTCCATCGCCACATAGTGAACCTGTGTGTATTAGCCGTAGCCATATCTCGATAGACGTCATCCTTTCCCCCCTGCCATAAGCGGCCTGCGCAATCATTGCGATTGGTCACTGATGCTGTCAATCGACCCGGGATTTGTCTAGAATAGAAGTAATATTCTTATCAACTCCTGAACACGACTCTGGAAATTTATGGCAGTTTTGCAAGTGTTACATATTCCGGACGAGCGCCTTCGCATCGTCGCTGAACCGGTCAAAGAAGTGAATGCAGAAATCCAGCGTATCGTTGATGATATGTTCGATACCATGTACGCCGAAGAAGGCATTGGCCTGGCGGCGACGCAGGTGGACATTCACAAACGTATTATCGTGATCGACGTTTCCGAAAATCGCGATGAGCGTCTGGTGCTGATCAACCCTGAATTGCTTGAAAAGAGCGGTGAAACGGGCATTGAGGAAGGCTGCCTGTCCATTCCTGAACAACGCGCTTTGGTGCCACGTGCCGAAAAAGTGAAAATCCGCGCTTTGGATCGTGACGGTAACCCGTTCGAACTGGAAGCAGATGACCTGCTGGCAATTTGCATTCAGCATGAGATGGATCACCTGGTCGGTAAGCTGTTTATCGATTACCTCTCGCCGTTGAAGCAACAGCGTATTCGTCAAAAAGTAGAGAAACTGGATCGTTTGCGCTCTCGCGCATAACGTCCCCCCGGATACAAGGATCATCGTGTCTAAAACACTACGTATTATCTTCGCGGGAACCCCTGATTTTGCAGCGCGTCATCTTGACGCGCTGTTATCTTCTGGTCACCAGGTTGTTGGCGTCTTTACCCAGCCGGACCGTCCGGCTGGCCGCGGTAAAAAACTGATGCCCAGCCCGGTAAAGGTACTGGCAGAAGAGCATGGGCTTCCCGTTTTTCAGCCCGCATCCTTACGCCCTCAGGAAAATCAGCAACTGGTCGCTGACCTGAATGCCGACGTCATGGTGGTGGTGGCTTACGGTTTAATTCTGCCGAAAGCGGTGCTTGATATGCCTCGTCTGGGTTGTATCAACGTGCATGGCTCACTGCTCCCACGCTGGCGTGGTGCGGCACCTATCCAGCGCTCCCTGTGGGCGGGGGATGCAGAAACCGGCGTCACAATCATGAAGATGGACGTAGGTTTAGACACCGGCGACATGCTGCATAAACTGGCGTGCCCTATTACTGCAGACGATACCAGCGCTACGCTGTATGACAAACTAGCAGGCCTCGGTCCGCAAGGGCTTATCGAGACGCTGCAGCAGCTTGCTGACAATACGGCAAAACCTGAGGTTCAGGATGAGGCGCTGGTGACGTATGCTGAAAAACTGAGTAAAGAAGAAGCCCGGATCGACTGGTCCTTGTCTGCCGCTCAACTTGAACGCTGCATCCGCGCCTTTAATCCGTGGCCGATGAGCTGGATGGAGATTGATGAGCAGCCAGTGAAAATCTGGAAAGCGTCAGTCATTAACGGCAATACGGCTGCGGAACCCGGCACGATTATCGACGCCAGCAAGAACGGTATCCAGGTTGCGACTGCAGAAGGGATTCTGAATCTTGAATCGCTGCAACCGGCCGGGAAGAAAGCCATGAGCGCTCAGGATCTTTTAAATTCCCGTCGCGAATGGTTTATCCCGGGCAATCGCCTTGCCTGAACAAACATATGCTTAAGGCCCGGTGTTTCCGGGCATTTTTATTTTTACGGTTATGAAAAAACAAAATCTACGCAGTATGGCGGCTCAGGCCGTTGAGCAGGTTATCGAGCAGGGCCAGTCATTGAGTAACGTCCTGCCTCCCCTGCAACAAAAAGTATCAGATAAAGACAAAGCCCTGCTCCAGGAGCTTTGCTTTGGCGTTCTGCGCACCCTTTCTCAGCTTGAGTGGCTCATTAATAAGCTGATGTCACGCCCAATGACGGGCAAGCAGCGCACCGTTCATTATTTGATCATGGTGGGTTTTTATCAGCTTCTTCATACCCGCATTCCACCTCACGCCGCGCTTGCTGAAACAGTGGAAGGCGCCGTTGCGATAAAACGTCCTCAGTTGAAAGGATTAATCAACGGCGTACTGCGTCAGTTCCAGCGTCAGCAGGATGAGCTTCTGGCTGAATTTGCGCAAAGCGAAACACGTTTTCTCCACCCGGACTGGCTGCTGAATCGTCTTAAAAAAGCGTATCCGAAGCAGTGGCAAAACATTGCCGAAGCGAATAATCAACGCCCGCCGATGTGGTTACGCGTCAATCGCAATCACCACACCCGTGACGCATGGCTGGCATTACTGGAAGACGCTGGAATGAGTGGATTCACGTATGAAGCCTATCCGGATGCCGTGCGTTTAGCCTCCGCTGCACCGGTACATGCTTTACCTGGTTTTAATGAAGGCTGGGTGACCGTGCAAGATGCCTCTGCTCAGGGTTGTATGACCTGGCTTGAACCCAAAAATGGTGAGCAGATCCTCGATCTGTGCGCGGCGCCTGGCGGAAAAACGACACACATTCTGGAAGTGGCTCCACAGGCCAGCGTGATGGCAGTGGACGTTGATGAGCAGCGTCTTTCACGCGTCTACGACAACCTCAAGCGCCTGGGCATGAAGGCACAGGTTAAACAAGGCGATGGACGCAAACCTGCGGAATGGTGTGGTGAAACCCAGTTCGACCGCATTTTGCTGGATGCACCCTGCTCTGCAACAGGCGTAATTCGTCGTCATCCGGACATCAAGTGGCTACGCCGCGATCGTGATATTAAGGAACTTGCCCAACTGCAATCGGACATACTTGACGCAATCTGGCCACATCTTAAACCCGGCGGAACGCTGGTCTATGCAACCTGCTCCGTACTGCCGGAAGAAAACAGCCAGCAAATCGCAGACTTCCTTAAGCGTACCCCGGACGCTACGCTGCGCGATACGGGAACGCCTGAATGCCCAGGACAGCAAAACCTGCCGGGCGCGGAAGAGGGTGATGGCTTCTTTTACGCTAAGCTAATCAAAGAGTGATGTTGAGAACAGGTCACGAGATATGAAGATTATCATTCTGGGCGCAGGACAAGTGGGCGGAACGCTGGCGGAAAACCTGGTTGGCGAAAACAACGACATCACAATCGTTGATACCAACGGCGATCGTCTGCGCGTTTTACAGGACAAATTTGACCTTCGCGTTGTGCAGGGTCATGGCTCACACCCACGCGTACTCCGCGAGGCGGGTGCCGACGATGCCGACATGCTCGTTGCGGTGACCAGTTCTGACGAAACCAATATGGTGGCCTGTCAGGTGGCCTACTCGCTTTTCAACACGCCAAACCGAATCGCGCGCATCCGCTCTCCGGACTATGTTCGCGATGCAGAAAAACTGTTTAATTCAGAAGCGGTTCCCATTGATCATCTTATCGCACCGGAACAGCTAGTTATCGACAATATCTATCGTCTGATCGAATATCCAGGCGCACTGCAGGTTGTGAACTTTGCCGAAGGTAAAGTCAGTCTTGCCGTCGTAAAGGCCTATTACGGCGGTCCGTTGATCGGCAACGCGTTGTCCACCATGCGCGAGCACATGCCTCACATTGATACACGCGTCGCCGCCATTTTCCGCCACGACAGGCCTATCCGCCCGCAGGGCTCCACCATTGTCGAAGCAGGGGATGAGGTCTTCTTTATTGCGGCCTCTCAGCATATTCGTGCAGTAATGAGCGAATTGCAGCGTCTCGAAAAGCCTTATAAACGCATTATGCTGGTCGGTGGTGGCAATATCGGCGCGGGTCTCGCGCGAAGGCTTGAAAAAGACTACAGCGTGAAATTGATCGAGCGCGATCAGCAACGTGCTTCTGAGCTGGCGGAAAAACTGCAAAATACGATCGTATTTTATGGCGACGCGTCAGATCAGGAATTACTGGCAGAAGAGCATATTGATCAAGTTGATCTCTTTATTGCCGTCACCAACGATGACGAGGCGAATATTATGTCCGCCATGCTCGCCAAACGTATGGGGGCAAAGAAGGTCATGGTACTTATCCAACGTAAGGCGTATGTCGACCTGGTTCAGGGCAGCGTGATTGATATTGCTATTTCACCGCAGCAGGCGACCATTTCCGCTCTGCTGAGCCATGTACGTAAAGCGGACATTGTCGGCGTTTCATCGCTCCGCCGCGGTGTGGCAGAAGCGATTGAAGCGGTGGCCCATGGAGATGAAACCACCTCTCGCGTTGTGGGCCGCGCCATCGACGAAATTAAGCTGCCGCCGGGCACAATTATCGGTGCCGTCGTGCGTGGAAATGATGTCATGATCGCCAATGATAATTTACGTATTGAGCAAGGCGATCACGTAATTATGTTCCTTACCGATAAAAAATTTATTACCGACGTCGAGCGTTTATTCCAGCCAAGTCCATTCTTCCTTTAATATGTCGGGTGCTCTCAATAGAGCACCTGCACTTTACCCACTTTATTGCTGTGCCTTTTATTTTCATAACGTTTAATTATCCCGAATGGCAATTGGCTAATCATTTGTTAAACTTATAGTCGTCAGCTGGCACAAGGAGAACATAATGAGTTTTATTAAAGAATTTCGCGAATTTGCGATGCGCGGGAACGTGGTGGATTTGGCAGTGGGTGTCATTATTGGTGCGGCATTCGGCAAGATTGTTTCATCATTAGTTGCAGACATCATCATGCCACCTTTAGGGCTGCTAATCGGGGGCATTGATTTCAAACAGTTCGCATTCACGCTGCGTGAAGCACAGGGTGATATCCCGGCAGTAGTAATGCACTACGGCGTGTTTATCCAGAACGTATTTGATTTCGTGATTGTGGCGTTTGCTATTTTTATGGCTATCAAGCTGATCAACAGGCTCAACCGTAAAAAAGAAGAGCCCGCGGCCGCACCAGCACCAACGAAAGAAGAAGTATTGCTGACGGAAATCCGCGATCTGTTAAAAGAGCAGAACAACCGCGTTTAATCAGTAACCAAAAGCAGGAAGGCCAGTGGTAAATAAGCGATTCGCTTGCTTGCCACTGGCCTCCCGGTTACCCCGTTTTGCATGTTTATCTTTGCGCAGATAACTTCCCTTCCCTTTTTTATTCTTTTCAACGCGCTGTCGAAAAAGCGGGTCGTGAAGTAAAGCCTCAATGGCATTGTCTTTAATTTGTCCCTTAGTGTGCTGATAGCGGCTCATAATTTCTCCTGAGCATGGTTTATGACGACGGAAGTCTAGACCCGGGTAGATTAAAAATCAACATCCCCGAGTTTCTCCACTGGCCCCTTGTTCAAGGGCTTCCAGAATTGAGCAATAAATACTGCTGTGGGCCGTTCCGCAACAGGCATCATTAAGCCTTTGCAGAGAACGCTGCATGGTTTGTAGTTCCTGAATACGGGCTTCAACTTCATCAAGCCGGGCCTGCACGATGCTTTTGGATTCCAGGCAGGTGTGATGCTCAGGATCGATGCGGATCGATAGTAACTCGCGGATCGAATCCAGCGTGAAGCCAAGCTGTCGCGCATAGCGTATGAATCTCAGACGCTGCAGATCGTTATCGGTATAAAGCCGAAAGCCACCTTCTGTGCGTACCTCATGATCGATCATTTGCTGCTTTTCGTAATATCGAATAGTGTCCGGCGTTACGTTCGCGAGCTTTGCAAGTTCACCGATACGGTACATCGCTACTCCTCATTTATCTTCTTCAGCAATCTTTCACCGTATTCCCCATGCAGGAATTCCGTGTTCATTCCTGCATGGCGCAGCTTGAGCTCGATCAGCGCAAGCCTGCGGCTAAGTTCTGTATGTCGAGGATCGTTCTGACGGATCCCTTTTAGCAGATCGGCAAGTTCAATAGCCTCTCTGCGCTGCTCAAGCTCAGGAGGAAGGCAGCCGGCATTTTTTAATAAACGATATCCAGCCCGGAGTTCAGGCGCAATATGCAAATCATCTTCCAGTTCCAGAGGTTCGCCGCTTCCGGCAAGATTGTCGAAATCGCCTTTATTTTGGGCATCGCGGATATGGCGTTCTGCCCACTGGTCAAGCAACCACATCATCAGCTCCAGGGGATGAACAAAATTGATACAGGCATTGTAGAGAAATGGGGATACTGCGGATATAAAAAAACCCGCCGAGGCGGGTTTTTTTACGTTACTGCAGATTACTCTGCAGCAGCTTCTGCTTTCTCTGAACGATCAACCAGCTCGATGTAAGCCATCGGCGCGTTGTCGCCTGCACGGAAACCACACTTCAGAATGCGAGTGTAACCACCGGCACGGCTCGCGAAACGCGGGCCCAGTTCGTTAAACAGTTTTGCCACGATCTCGTTATCACGAGTACGGGCGAATGCCAGACGACGATTAGCAACGCTGTCAGTCTTGGCAAGAGTAATCAGCGGCTCAACTACGCGACGCAGCTCTTTCGCTTTAGGCAGGGTCGTCTTGATGATTTCATGACGAACCAGTGAACCTGCCATGTTGCGGAACATAGCCTGGCGATGGCTGCTGTTGCGGTTCAGTTGACGACCACTCTTACGATGGCGCATGACCTTATCCTTCTCAGTAAAACCTTAACCTGTGATCCGGTTACTCGTCAGCAATGCTTGCCGGTGGCCAGTTTTCCAGGCGCATGCCCAGAGACAGACCACGTGAAGCCAGCACGTCTTTAATCTCGGTAAGAGATTTTTTACCCAGGTTCGGCGTTTTCAGCAACTCAACCTCGGTACGCTGTACCAGATCACCGATATAGTGGATAGCTTCTGCCTTGAGGCAGTTAGCAGAGCGGACAGTCAATTCGAGATCGTCAACAGGGCGCAGCAGGATCGGATCGAATTCTGGTTTCTCTTCTTTCACTTCTGGCTGACGTACATCACGTAAGTCAACGAAAGCTTCCAGTTGTTCTGCCAGGATGGTTGCCGCACGACGAATCGCCTCTTCAGGATCGATTGTGCCGTTGGTTTCCATTTCGATGACCAGCTTGTCCAGGTCGGTACGCTGTTCTACACGCGCTGCTTCAACATTGTAGGCAATACGCTCTACAGGGCTGTAGCATGCGTCGACCAGCAGACGGCCGATTGGGCGCTCATCTTCTTCCGAATGAATTCGGGCAGAAGCCGGCACATAACCACGACCGCGCTGAACTTTGATACGCATGCTAATAGCTGCGTTCTCATCGGTCAGGTGGCAGATCACGTGCTGCGGCTTGACGATTTCAACATCACCGTCGTGGGTGATGTCGGCTGCAGTCACAGGGCCAATGCCAGATTTATTCAGAGTAAGAATAACTTCATCTTTACCCTGAACTCTCACCGCCAGCCCTTTCAGGTTGAGCAGGATTTCAAGGATATCTTCCTGAACGCCTTCTTTGGTGCTGTACTCATGAAGTACACCATCAATCTCAACCTCGGTCACCGCGCAACCCGGCATCGATGAGAGCAGAATACGGCGCAGTGCGTTACCCAGAGTATGGCCAAAGCCACGCTCTAAAGGCTCAAGGGTCACCTTGGCGTGCGTCGAACTCACTTGCTCGATATCTACCAGGCGCGGTTTTAGAAACTCTGTCACAGAACCCTGCATTGTGTCCTCTCTTTGGTACTAAGCTTTACTTGGAGTAAAGCTCGACGATCAGGTGTTCGTTAATGTCCGCAGACAGATCAGAACGCTCAGGCTGACGCTTGAACGTACCTTCCATCTTGCCAGCATCAACTTCCAGCCAGGTTGGCTTTTCACGCTGCTCAGCCAGCTCCAGAGCGGCCTTCACGCGAGATTGCTTTTTCGCTTTCTCACGAATGCTAACAACGTCATTCGCTTTAACCTGATAAGAAGCGATGTTAACAACACGACCGTTTACCATGATTGCTTTGTGGCTAACCAGCTGACGTGATTCAGCACGAGTAGCGCCGAAGCCCATACGGTATACAACGTTGTCCAGACGACCTTCCAGCAGAGCCAGCAGGTTTTCACCCGTGTTGCCTTTCAGACGTGCTGCTTCTTTATAGTAGTTACGGAACTGACGCTCCAGCACACCGTACATACGGCGAACTTTTTGCTTTTCACGCAACTGCACACCATAGTCAGACAGACGCGGTTTACGCGCACCGTGCTGGCCAGGAGCTTGTTCAATTTTACACTTGGTATCGATCGCGCGAACGCCAGACTTAAGGAATAAGTCGGTGCCCTCACGACGGCTCAGCTTGAGCTTAGGACCCAAATATCTTGCCATTTTCTATCTCCAACTAACCTAAAAAACGAGCGTTATACGCGACGTTTTTTCGGCGGACGACAACCGTTATGAGGGATCGGAGTCACATCAGTAATATTAGTGATGCGGAAACCAGCGGCGTTCAGAGCGCGAACAGTAGATTCACGACCCGGACCCGGACCTTTAACCATAACTTCCAGATTCTTGATGCCGTATTCTTTTACGGCTTCAGCGCAACGCTCTGCTGCAACCTGAGCTGCGAACGGAGTGGATTTGCGAGAACCACGGAAACCGGAACCACCGGCTGTTGCCCAACCCAATGCGTTACCCTGACGATCAGTAATAGTAACGATGGTGTTGTTGAAAGAAGCATGGATATGAGCCACGCCGTCAGAGACTTGTTTTCTTACACGTTTACGTGCACGAACTGGTGCCTTTGCCATTATTCAATCACCCCGATTATTTCTTGATCGGTTTGCGCGGACCCTTACGGGTACGTGCGTTGGTCTTAGTACGCTGACCGCGCACTGGCAGACCACGACGATGACGCAAACCGCGATAGCAACCAAGATCCATCAGGCGCTTGATGCTCATGCTGATTTCACGGCGCAGATCACCTTCAACGACAAATTTGGCAACTTCGTCACGCAGCGTGTCGATTTGTCCTTCAGACAGCTCACTGATCTTAACATCTTCAGCGATACCCGCTGCAGCCAGGATGGCTTTAGAACGGGTCTTGCCGATGCCGTAGATCGAAGTTAATGCGATCACAGCATGTTTCTGATCAGGAATGTTAATGCCTGCTATACGGGCCACTATGCACTCCTACTATTTAATATGTACGCACCATGCTGAAAAGCCCGTTTTCAGGATACTCAAATGGAAACGTACAGACATACAAAAGATTGGCTGGCTAATCTAGCCAGCTCAACCCAACTTTGCAAGAAAAATATGCGAAATAATCAGCCTTGGCGCTGTTTATGCTTCGGCTCGGCACTGCAAATCACACGGATGACACCATCACGCTTAACGATTTTGCAGTTACGGCATAATTTCTTGACGGAAGCACGAACTTTCATTTTTACTCTCCGTAACTTCTCAGGCGACCAATTAGCGGCCGTAGCCTTTCAGGTTCGCCTTCTTCAATGCAGACTCATACTGACTGGACATCATCAGAGTTTGCACTTGAGCCATAAAGTCCATAATCACGACAACAACGATAAGCAGTGAGGTCCCACCGAAGTAGAACGGTACTTTCATTGCATCACGCATGAACTCCGGGATCAGGCAGATAAAAGTAATATAAAGCGCACCAACCAAAGTCAGGCGGGTCATTACTTTATCGATATACTTCGCCGTTTGCTCTCCCGGACGAATTCCTGGTACAAATGCACCGGACTTCTTCAGGTTATCTGCTGTTTCACGCGGGTTGAAGACCAACGCCGTGTAGAAGAAACAGAAGAAGATGATCGCAGACGCATAGAGTAACACATAAAGTGGTTGCCCAGGCTGCAAATACAGCGAAATTGTTGTCAGCCAGTTCCAACCAGTACCGCCCCCGAACCATGACGCGATGGTTGCCGGGAACAGAATAATACTGGAAGCGAAGATAGCCGGGATAACCCCCGCCATATTCACTTTCAGCGGTAAATGTGTGCTCTGTGCAGCATAGACACGACGACCTTGCTGACGTTTAGCGTAGTTCACCACAATGCGGCGTTGACCACGTTCAACGAAGACAACAAAGAACGTCACTGCAAATACTAATACTGCAACCAACAGCAACAGGAGGAAGTGCAGGTCGCCTTGACGCGCTTGCTCGATAGTATGGGCGATGGCCGGCGGGAGTCCCGCAACGATACCGGCGAAGATAATGATTGAGATACCGTTACCGATACCACGCTCAGTAATCTGTTCGCCGAGCCACATCAGGAACATAGTCCCTGTGACCAGACTAACAACAGCGGTGAAATAGAATGCAAAGCCTGGGTTTAATACCAGGCCCTGCATACCAGGCATATTCGGCAGACCGGTAGCAATACCGATCGACTGGAATATTGCCAGCACCAGAGTACCGTAACGGGTGTACTGACTAATCTTACGACGTCCAGACTCCCCTTCTTTCTTCAGCTCTGCCAGGGCCGGATGAACGACCGTCAGCAGCTGGATAATAATAGATGCCGAAATGTACGGCATAATACCCAGTGCAAAGATAGAAGCACGGCTGAGAGCACCACCAGAGAACATGTTGAACATTTCAATGATGGTGCCTCGCTGTTGCTCAAGCAGTTTGGCAAGTACAGCGGCATCGATACCAGGGATCGGAATAAAAGAGCCAATACGGAACACAATCAGCGCGCCGATAACAAACAGCAGTCTGCGTTTCAGCTCGCCAAATCCACCTTTGGCACTTTGAAAATCTAATCCCGGTTGCTTAGCCATCTGCTACTTATTCCTCAATTTTACCGCCAGCAGCTTCGATAGCAGCACGAGCACCTTTAGTAACACGCAGGCCACGAACAGTTACCGGAGTAGAAACTTCACCAGACAGGATCACTTTCGCGAACTCGATCTGAATACCGATAATGTTAGCCGCTTTCAGCGTGTTCAGGTCTACAACGCCGCCTTCAACTTTCGCCAGGTCAGACAGACGGATTTCCGCTGTGATCGCTGCTTTGCGAGAGGTGAAGCCGAACTTCGGCAGACGACGGTACAGTGGCATCTGGCCACCCTCGAAACCGCGACGTACGCCACCGCCAGAACGAGAGTTCTGACCTTTGTGACCACGACCACCGGTTTTGCCGAGGCCAGAACCGATACCACGACCCAGGCGTTTACCCGCCTTTTTAGAGCCTTCGGCCGGAGACAGAGTATTTAAACGCATCTCTTACTCCTCAACTTTAACCATGAAGTAAACCGCGTTGACCATACCACGAACAGCAGGAGTATCCTCGCGCTCAACGGTATGACCAATACGACGCAGACCCAGGCCAAGCAGCGTTGCCTTGTGTTTCGGCAGACGACCGATTGCACTGCGGGTTTGAGTGATTTTAATAGTCTTTGCCATGGTCAATTACCCCAGAATTTCTTCAACGGATTTACCACGCTTGGCAGCGACCATTTCTGGAGAATTCATATTTTCCAGGCCATCAATAGTTGCACGAACCACGTTGATCGGGTTGGTGGAACCATATGCTTTAGCCAGTACGTTATGAACCCCAGCAACTTCCAGAACGGCGCGCATTGCACCACCGGCGATGATACCGGTACCTTCTGAAGCTGGCTGCATGAATACACGAGAACCCGTGTGAACACCTTTAACTGGGTGCTGCAGGGTGCCGTTGTTCAGCGCGACGTTAATCATATTGCGACGGGCTTTTTCCATCGCTTTCTGGATCGCTGCTGGAACTTCACGCGCTTTACCGTAACCAAAACCAACGCGACCATTACCATCACCCACTACAGTCAGAGCTGTGAAGGAGAAAATACGACCACCTTTAACGGTTTTAGATACGCGGTTTACCGCGATCAGCTTTTCCTGCAGTTCGCCAGCCTGTTTTTCGATGTGAGCCATCTTACACCTCTACCTTAGAACTGAAGGCCAGCTTCACGGGCAGCATCTGCCAGTGCCTGGACACGACCATGATATTGGAACCCGGAACGGTCAAAGGAAACATTGCTGATGCCTTTTTCCAGAGCGCGTTCTGCAACAGCTTTACCTACAGCTGCAGCGGCGTCTTTGTTACCGGTGTACTTCAATTGTTCTGAGATAGCTTTTTCTACAGTAGAAGCAGCTACCAGAACTTCAGAACCGTTCGGTGCAATTACCTGTGCGTAAATATGACGCGGGGTACGATGTACCACCAGGCGAGTTGCACCCAGCTCTTTGAGCTTGCGGCGTGCGCGGGTCGCACGACGGATACGAGCAGATTTCTTATCCATAGTGTTACCTTACTTCTTCTTAGCCTCTTTGGTACGCACGACTTCGTCGGCGTAACGAACACCCTTGCCTTTGTAAGGCTCAGGACGACGGTAGGCGCGCAGATCTGCTGCAACCTGGCCGATCAGCTGTTTATCAGCGCCTTTCAGCACGATTTCAGTTTGAGTCGGACATTCTGCAGTGATACCGGCCGGCAGCGGATGCTCAACAGGGTGTGAGAAGCCCAGAGACAGGCCTACTGCATTCCCTTTGATAGCTGCACGATAACCTACACCAACCAGCTGAAGCTTTTTAGTGAAGCCTTCGGTAACACCAACAACCATTGAGTTCAGCAGGGCACGCGCGGTACCAGCCTGAGCCCATCCATCCACGAAACCATCACGTGGACCGAAGGTCAGAGCGTTATCTGCATGTTTAACTTCAACAGCTTTGTTGAGGGTACGAGTCAGCTCGCCGTTTTTACCTTTGATCGTAATAACCTGACCGTCGATTTTTACATCAACGCCGGCAGGAATAACGACCGGTGCTTTAGCAACACGAGACATTCTTTCCTCCGATTAGGCTACGTAGCAGATAATTTCGCCACCAAGACCAGCCTGGCGCGCTGCACGATCAGTCATAACACCTTTAGAGGTAGAAACAACTGCGATACCAAGGCCAGCCATAACTTTTGGCAGCTCATCTTTTTTCTTATAGATGCGCAGGCCTGGGCGGCTGACACGCTGAATGCTTTCTACAACAGCTTTACCCTGGAAATACTTGAGAGTAAGTTCCAGTTCCGGCTTGGTGTCGCCTTCAACTTTAAAATCTTCGATAAAACCTTCTTCCTTCAGCACGTTGGCAATTGCCACTTTCAGCTTGGCGGAAGGCATGGTGACCGCAACTTTGTTCGCGGCCTGACCGTTACGGATACGGGTCAGCATATCCGCGATCGGATCTTGCATGCTCATCTGTCTTTACTCCCGTGATTCAATTGGTAATTACCAGCTAGCCTTTTTCAAGCCTGGCACTTCACCGCGCATGGCGGCTTCACGCAGTTTGATACGGCTCAACCCAAACTTGCCCACATAACCATGTGGACGACCTGTTTGACGACAGCGGTTACGCTGACGAGACGGGCTGGAATCACGCGGCAGAGACTGCAGCTTGAGAACCGCATTCCAACGATCTTCGTCGGAAGCGTTCACATCAGAAATGATCGCTTTCAGTTCAGCGCGTTTAGCGAAGAATTTATCAGCTAAAGCTACGCGCTTTACTTCGCGTGCTTTCATTGATTGCTTAGCCATTCAGTAACCCTACCTTACTTGCGGAACGGGAAGTCAAAGGCAGCCAGCAGAGCACGGCCTTCTTCGTCAGATTTCGCAGTAGTGGTAATGGTAATATCCAAACCACGCACGCGGTCGACTTTATCGTAGTCGATTTCTGGGAAGATGATCTGCTCACGGACACCCATGCTGTAGTTACCACGACCGTCGAAAGACTTCGCGGACAGGCCACGGAAGTCACGGATACGTGGAACAGCAATAGTGATCAGGCGCTCAAAGAACTCCCACATGCGTTCGCCACGCAGAGTTACTTTACAGCCGATCGGATAGCCCTGACGGATTTTGAAGCCTGCAACAGATTTGCGTGCTTTGGTGATCAGCGGTTTTTGACCGGAGATTGCTGTCAGATCAGCTGCTGCGTTATCCAGCAGTTTCTTGTCAGCGATCGCTTCACCAACACCCATGTTCAGGGTGATCTTCTCGACCCGAGGGACTTGCATGACAGAATTGTAGTTAAACTCGGTCATGAGTTTCTTAACTACTTCGTCTTTGTAGTAATCATGCAGTTTCGCCATCGTACTACTCCAAATTACTTGATAGTTTCGCTGTTAGACTTGAAGAAACGGACTTTTTTGCCGTCTTCGAATCTAAAGCCTACACGGTCAGCCTTGCCGGTAGCCGCATTGAAGATTGCAACGTTAGAAACCTGAATAGCAGCTTCTTTTTCAACGATGCCGCCTGGTTGGTTCAGGGCCGGAACCGGCTTCTGATGTTTCTTAACCAGGTTGATACCTTCAACGACAAGTTTGCCGGAAGACAGAACATTTTTTACTTTACCGCGTTTACCTTTATCTTTACCGGTTAACACGATAACTTCGTCATCACGACGGATTTTCGCTGCCATGATTCGCTCCTTAGAGTACTTCTGGTGCCAGAGAGATAATTTTCATGAACTTCTCAGTACGAAGTTCACGAGTTACCGGCCCAAAGATACGCGTGCCGATAGGCTGCTCGCTGTTATTGTTTAAAATAACGCATGCATTACCATCGAAGCGAATGACAGAACCGTCAGGGCGACGAACACCCTTCTTGGTGCGCACCACTACCGCCTTCAGCACATCACCTTTTTTGACCTTACCACGTGGAATTGCTTCCTTGATGGTGATCTTGATGATGTCGCCTACGCCTGCGTAGCGACGGTGCGAGCCACCCAGAACCTTGATACACATTACGCGACGTGCACCGGAGTTGTCGGCGACGTTCAGCATAGTCTGTTCTTGGATCATTTTAGTGCTCCGCTAATGTCAACTACTACCTGAGACTCTAAAATCAGAGCCGTTAAAAAGCCCCATATCGAGGGCGCGGCATTATAACACCGCTTCTGCAATATGGGTAGAAAAAATAAACGGCTCATCGCTGAGCCGTTTATTCGTATTGAGAAGGCGTACTGTATTACAGAACCGCTTTCTCTACAACGCGAACCAGCGTCCAGGACTTAGTCTTGGACAGTGGACGGCATTCACGGATTTCAACCTTGTCGCCGATACCACATTCGTTGTTCTCGTCATGTACGTGCAGTTTGGTCGTACGCTTGATGAATTTACCGTAGATCGGGTGTTTCACAATACGTTCGATAGCTACAACAATGGATTTCTCCATTTTGTCGCTAACAACACGACCTTGCAGAGTACGGATTTTATCGGTCATTACGCACCCGCCTTCTGAGTCAGTAAAGTCTTAACGCGTGCAACATTGCGACGCACTTGCTTCAGCAGGTGAGTCTGTTGCAGCTGGCCACTTGCAGCCTGCATACGCAGGTTGAACTGCTCACGCAGCAGGTTCAGCAGCTCAGCGTTCAGCTCTTCAACGCTTTTTTCACGCAGCTCTTTTGCTTTCATTACATCACCGTCTTAGTTACAAAGGTGGTTTTGATAGGCAGTTTCGCTGCTGCCAGGCCGAAGGCTTCACGGGCCAGCTCTTCCGGAACACCGTCCATTTCATAAAGGACTTTGCCCGGTTGGATCAAGGCAACCCAGTACTCCACGTTACCTTTACCTTTACCCATACGAACTTCCAGCGGCTTCTCGGTGATCGGTTTGTCCGGGAATACACGGATCCAGATCTTACCTTGACGCTTAACTGCACGGGTCATTGCACGACGTGCTGCTTCGATCTGACGTGCAGTCAGACGACCACGGCCAACAGCTTTCAGACCGAAAGTGCCGAAGCTAACATCCGTACCCTGCGCCAGACCACGGTTGCGGCCTTTGTGCACTTTACGGAATTTTGTACGCTTTGGTTGTAACATCAGCGACGCTCCTTATTTACGGCCTTTACGCTGCTGCTTTTTAGGTTGAGCAGCCGGTTTTTCCGGTTGTTCAACAGCAGCCATACCACCCAGGATCTCACCTTTGAAGATCCATACCTTAACGCCGATTACACCGTAAGTGGTGTGCGCTTCAGAGGTGTTGTAGTCGATGTCAGCACGCAGAGTGTGCAGCGGTACGCGACCTTCACGGTACCATTCGGTACGTGCGATTTCCGCGCCGCCCAGACGGCCGCTAACTTCAACTTTGATACCCTTAGCGCCCAGACGCATTGCGTTCTGTACAGCACGCTTCATAGCACGACGGAACATAACACGACGTTCCAGCTGAGAAGTGATGCTGTCAGCAACCAATTTAGCGTCCAGTTCAGGCTTACGAACTTCAGCGATATTGATCTGTGCAGGAACGCCAGCGATATCCGCTACGACCTTGCGCAGTTTTTCTACGTCTTCGCCTTTCTTACCGATAACGATGCCAGGACGAGCAGTGTGAATAGTCACACGGATGCTCTTAGCTGGACGCTCGATAACGATACGAGATACAGACGCTTTAGCCAGTTCCTTAGTCAGGTACTGACGTACTTTAAAATCGCTGTCCAGGTTGTCAGCGAATTCTTTGGTGTTCGCAAACCAGGTAGAGTTCCATGGTTTTACAATACCCAGGCGAATACCATTAGGATGTACTTTCTGACCCATTGCTAGTCTCCAGAGTCTCAGCGATCGGACACAACCACAGTAATGTGGCTGGTGCGCTTCAGGATGCGATCTGCACGACCTTTCGCACGCGGCATAATGCGCTTCATGCTTGGGCCTTCATCTACGAAAATTTTCGCGACTTTCAGATCGTCGATGTCAGCGCCATCGTTGTGTTCAGCGTTAGCAATGGCAGATTCCAGTACTTTCTTGACCAATACCGCAGCTTTCTTGTTGGTATAGGTCAGGATGTCCAGGGCCTGCGACACTTTCTTACCGCGAATCAGGTCAGCAACAAGGCGAACCTTCTGTGCAGAAGAACGAGCATGGCGATGTTGAGCTAAAGTTTCCATCTCTTCCTCCTACCTTATTTCTTCTTCGCTTTTTTATCAGCAGCGTGGCCGCGATAAGTACGAGTCGGTGCGAATTCACCCAGTTTGTGACCAACCATTTCGTCGGTAACAAAGACTGGAACGTGCTGACGACCATTATGGACAGCGATGGTCAAACCGATCATGTTAGGAAAGATCGTTGAACGACGGGACCAAGTGCGCAGGGGCTTCTTGTCTCCGCTTTCCACCGCTTTCTCTACCTTCTTCAGCAAGTGCAGGTCAATAAAAGGACCTTTCTTGAGAGAACGTGGCATGGCTTATCCTCTAAAATTATTTGCTACGGCGACGTACGATAAATTTATCAGTACGCTTGTTGCTGCGGGTCTTCTTACCTTTGGTCTGAACGCCCCACGGAGTTACCGGGTGCTTACCAAAGTTACGACCTTCACCACCACCATGTGGGTGATCGACTGGGTTCATCGCAGTACCGCGAACGGTAGGACGAACACCACGCCAGCGTGCAGCACCAGCTTTACCCAGAACGCGCAGCATATGCTCAGCATTGCCAACTTCGCCCAGAGTAGCGCGGCAGTCTGCTTCAACTTTACGCATTTCACCAGAACGCAGACGCAGGGTGACATAAGCACCATCACGCGCAACGATCTGAACGTAAGTACCAGCGGAACGTGCCAGCTGACCGCCTTTACCTGGTTTCATTTCTACGTTATGAACGGTAGAACCAACCGGGATATTGCGCATCGGCAGGGTGTTGCCTGCTTTGATTGCAGCATCAACGCCAGACTGAATCTGGTCGCCAGCTTTCAGGCCTTTAGGGGCCAGGATGTAACGGCGCTCGCCATCTTTGTACAGAACCAGCGCGATGTTCGCGGAACGGTTCGGATCGTACTCAAGACGCTCAACAACTGCTGGGATACCGTCTTTGTTGCGTTTGAAGTCAACAATACGATAAGCCTGCTTGTGGCCACCACCGATGTGACGAGTGGTGATACGGCCATTGTTGTTACGACCACCGGATTTGCTGTTTTTTTCCAGCAACGGAGCAAAAGGTTTGCCCTTGTGCAGCTCAGGGTTAACCACTTTAACTACGTGGCGACGACCCGGAGATGTCGGTTTACATTTAACAACTGCCATTGTATTACTCCTCCGACTTACTCAGCGCCGCCAACGAAGTCCAGATTCTGGCCTTCTTTCAGGGTGACGTAAGCTTTTTTCCAGTCGCTACGACGACCGATACGCTGTCCGTGACGTTTAACTTTCCCTTTAACTACCAGGGTGTTAACGACTTCGACTTCGACTTCAAACAGTTTCTGCACAGCAGCTTTGATCTCTGCTTTGGTCGCGTCTTTAGCAACTTTGAGAACGATGGTGTTTGTTTTTTCCATCGCAGTAGACGCTTTTTCAGAAACGTGCGGTGCGCGAAGCACCTTCAGCAGACGTTCTTCACGAATCATGCCAGCATCTCCTCAACTTGCTTAACAGCATCAGCAGTCATTACGACTTTGTCGAAGGCGATCAGGCTAACCGGGTCGATACCAGTCGCATCGCGTACGTCAACCTTGTGCAGGTTACGTGCGGCCAGGAACAGGTTCTCGTCCAGCTCACCGGTGATGATCAGCACATCTTCCAGAGCCATGTCTTTCAGTTTCTGTGCCAGCAGCTTAGTTTTAGGCGCTTCAACAGAGAACTTCTCGACAACGATCAGACGATCCTGACGTACCAGTTCGGACAGGATGCTTTTCAGCGCGCCGCGGTACATCTTTTTGTTAACTTTTTGACTGTGGTCCTGTGGACGCGCAGCGAAGGTCACGCCACCTGAACGCCAGATCGGGCTCTTGATAGAACCTGAACGCGCACGGCCGGTACCTTTCTGGCGCCATGGCTTTTTGCCAGAACCAGTTACTTCAGCACGAGTCTTCTGAGCACGAGTACCCTGACGAGCACCAGCTGCATAAGCAACAACAACCTGGTGAACCAGCGCTTCGTTGAAATCACGACCGAAGGTAGTTTCGGAAACAGTCAGCGCGCTCTGCGCGTCTTTCAATACTAATTCCATTGCTATCCCCTTACGCCTTCACAGCTGGTTTAACGATCAGGTCGCTACCGGTTGCACCCGGGACCGCACCTTTAACCAGCAGCAGGTTGCGCTCAGCGTCAACACGTACTACGTCCAGGCTCTGAACGGTTACACGTTCGTTACCCAGCTGACCTGCCATTTTCTTGCCTTTGAACACTTTGCCCGGAGTCTGGTTCTGACCGATAGAACCCGGAACGCGGTGAGACAAGGAGTTACCGTGAGTAGCGTCCTGGGTACGGAAGTTCCAGCGCTTAACGGTACCAGCAAAACCTTTACCTTTAGAGGTACCGGTTACGTCAACTTTTTTAACGTCAGCAAACAGCTCAACGCTAATGTCCTGACCTACGGTGAACTCTTCGCCTTCAGCAAGACGGAATTCCCACAGACCACGGCCAGCTTCTACGCCAGCTTTAGCGAAGTGACCCGCTTCTGGTTTGGTTACACGGTTAGCTTTTTTAGCACCAGTGGTAACCTGAATAGCGCGGTAGCCATCGTTAGCCAGATCTTTAACCTGAGTAACGCGGTTTGCTTCAACTTCGATTACGGTTACTGGGATAGAAACGCCATCTTCAGTGAAGATGCGGGTCATACCCACTTTTTTACCGACTAAACCAATCATTGTTTCAACCTCTCAATCGCTCGATGACCTGATTAACCCAGGCTGATCTGCACGTCTACACCGGCAGCCAGATCCAGACGCATCAGAGCATCAACGGTTTTCTCAGTTGGCTCAACGATGTCAACCAGACGCTTGTGAGTGCGGATTTCGTACTGATCGCGCGCGTCTTTGTTGACGTGCGGGGAGATCAGAACGGTGAAGCGCTCTTTGCGGGTCGGCAGCGGGATCGGACCACGGACTTGCGCACCAGTGCGCTTAGCAGTCTCGACGATTTCCGCGGTTGATTGATCGATCAGACGATGATCAAACGCTTTAAGGCGGATACGGATTCTTTGGTTCTGCATGAGACCAGAGCTCCAATTATTTTATAAACGAAAATGATTACTCCTCAAACCCATTACGATTGATGGGAGAGTGTAACCGTTCTTACGTAGCTCCCCAATTGGGAGCATTGTTGAGTAACAAAATGAGCTACTCTGGTTCTGATTGAACCCGCCGTCAATTACGACAAGCCCGCGCATTATACGTATTTGCCGCATTATTGCAAGCTAACTGTGTCGATAATAATCAACCACGGGTTAGCCGGGCTTACTTACTGTCAATTTCTGCCATCGCCTGCTTTACCCGCGCCTCAAGCGAGGTGTTATCATGCTGCCTGTTGTAAGTAGATACATCTTCCCCAGCCTCGTCCTCGTCTGTTTGAGCAGCGGCCGAGTCAGCCTCCACCTCATTCTCTTCAGGCACAGGTTCCGGCAGCGGCTTTTGTTTATAGATGAAATGCTCCTTCGAAAGGACATAATGTTGTGCTGCTGGAGTGATTGACGGCGAGCACCAGAGCCAGTTGCGCACGTAATAGCCCGCCAGAATAAAGAGGAAAAGATAGCCGATGCTGCCGATAAACATGAGTGCGAGGCGAACTAGCGTGCGACGCTGGTGCCCCGGCGCAGGCTCAAAAGCCACCTGCCGGGCCGAGCAATAGAGTCTGAACATCATTTCGTCTCCTGTTCCCGAAGTAATTCGGGGCTTTCACCCAACGCCTGCCAAAGCCGTATCAGCGTCCCCTGGCCGATCATGCCGTCTGTTACCAGGTGGTTTTGAGACTGAAACTGGCGTACCTTTTCGGTGAGCAGCCCCGTCCATTCACCAGTATTCTCGGCCTCGGTATTCAGCACGCGGCTAAGCATGATATCCAGCCATAGAATGTCGTCGACGCTGCTTTTGCGGGTAATCATAGACTTGCCGTCGGGAGACAGTTTCCACATTAAGGTGTAATGCCCGCGCCAGACCTCGTTAAACCAATCCTTTCTGAGGCGCCAGGTTTTTTGCCCCGCCAATGCAATAAGCTCGCTGTCGCTTACGCCGATAATCACCACCGGTACGATCTTTTCAGCAACGTGCAGTTGCGCAATCCACGGAACCCCCAGTTTCTCCAGCGCCTCCTGCGTCGAAGTACCCGACAGGCAGGTTAAATTTGCACGGTAGGCCTGATCGCACCACGCTTCTCCCTTTTCGGCATCGTAGCCCCAGACGTGATACAAAAGTCCCATCGCATCCTGAGTCGACATGATCTCATCTGTCAGATCGACCTGGCTGGCGTCAGCATGCGAAGGCAAAACCAGAAACGGCGATGAAAATGCCGGAAACCAGTGGGATAAGGTATTGGCAGAAGACCAGCCTACGGCCATCCCCGCAGTAGCCAGCAGAACGAATGTAAAGAAACACGCCAGACGATTACGACGTGCGGGTAAACAACGGAGTACCGCTCGTTGTGCATCCTGGGTTATCTCCAGCGGAAGCGCTGCATCAGGGGGTATAACCTGGCGAAGACACCATCCGGCTCTTGCCAACAGACGAAGATTTCCCCTACTTACGCTGGCGATCCGGTTAATAAACGACACCGGTAACGCAGAATCTATACCAGCATGACAGACGATAACGTGCTCACTCTCCTCCCGAGTGGGTTGAGGGATAGACAACCACACAGGCTGTCTGCATACCGCTTGACGACGCTGCCGGGGGGTAAACGCTCCCAACGTAACGAAACGTGCGCCAGGAAAAATAGCCTTAACCTGCTGGACCGTGCTAGCAAAATGCGTGAGGCAATGACAATTGTCGAGAACAATCAGAAGCGCTCCTTCCGATCCGGTATGCAATTCGCCCAGAAGGCTGGGCCACGCCGCAGTAACCGGAAGTAACCGTCCAATCAGATTGCAGTCGGCCTCGCTGTCATAAATCACCGTCCATTCCTGTCGGTATCCGCTAACGTTGACGGGAGTAAGCATCAGCGCACGTCCGGCAAAAGACTTCGCCATAGCCAATCCAATAGTGGTTTTCCCTGCGCCGCTTATCCCTTCGATGGCGAGCCACGCCTCGCGTTGCAGGGTTTCGAGACCATAAGAAATAATATGTTTCTGCCGAGGAGTAAGAATATTATTTATTTCATCCATGAATAATCACATAATTGTATATTATCGTTTTCCTAAAATGACTGACAGCAAAGTAAATATCTTGCCGCCTCACCGGCGCAATTATATTATCCAGCATATTAACAGTGAAGCAGAATTACGCCACAGCAAATTTAATAAAGTCATCATGATTACAAAGAACATATTCCTGAAGCATGAGCAGCTTTTACAGCATACATTTGTTTTATTAATATTCATCAGCATCATGATCACATTTAGTTCAATCTATATTTCGTATAGTAAATGGCATAATAATCGACAATTAGCGCAAGAGTCGCAGATTGCCTTGCCGTTTTTACGTACGCCCTCTACACAGGCCTGGCGTCTCTCCGCGCAGCCTGCGGCAGATTTCCAGCCTGCCGCAACGAAAAGTCACTTAGATGTTTTTTTATCAGGGGTAATATTGAGCGGAATTATATTTAGCTCTCACAATGACGCCTCACGAGCTATCCTCAAAGAAGGTTCGCAGCAGAATATTTATGCGATAAATCAGTCGCTACGTTCGGAGCCATCAGTACACATCGTTGCGATTACGAAAAATCAGGTAATTTTTTCTCGTGCAGGAAAGATAAAGCAATTATCGCTGCTGAAATCCGCATCTCACGAGAACCTGGCGCACTCCTCAACGCCTGCATTGACTGATAATTCACACTCTAGTACGCAGTTCCAGGATGTTAAGGAAAACTAAATGGAGCGAATTACGCCCCGCTTTCTTTTAAAGAGCATTTCACTCGTACTGTTGATCTCCCTATGCGGCCAACCGGCGCAGGCTGCCAATTACACGGCCAATTTTAACGACGCGGATATCCGTTCTTTTGTCGATGTCGTCGGGCAAAACATCGGTAAAACCATTCTTATAGATCCCGATGTGAAAGGCACCATCTCAATCAGAAGCGCCGATACCTTCAATGAAGCCGAGTATTATCAATTTTTCTTGAGCGTCCTCGATCTGTATGGATTCTCTATCATCACGCTCGATAACGGTTTTTTAAAGGTCGTACGTTCGGAAAAGGTCAAAGCGCTGCCCGGCAGGCTTTCGTCTAGCGACCGACCAGGTCAGGGCGATGAATTAGTGACACGCATTGTGCCGCTGGAAAATGTTCCTGCACGCGCGCTCTCACCTCTTCTTCGCCAGATGCTCGAAGGCGGTAAGGTGGGTAATGTGGTTCATTATGAACCATCGAATGTACTCATCATCACCGGTAAAGCATCTACCGTTAATCGTCTGTTTGAGGTCGTAAAGCGGGTAGATGTCATGGGCAGCGAGAAAGAACAAATAATCCCCCTTCGCTATGCCTCCGCTGTCGACCTGGCAGACGTGTTAAACGATCTATCACGCGAGAGCGGCAAAGAGACCAGACCCGCCACGTTACAGGCACGTATTGTTGCCGACAAACGCAGCAATACCCTTATCATCAGCGGCTCTGACCGTGCACGTGCGCGTATCTCACAACTGGTTTCCAGACTGGATCGCGAAGAACAGGGACAGGGGAATACCCGCGTCTGGTATCTGAAGTATGCCAAAGCCGAGAAGCTGGTCGAGGTACTGACCGGCATTTCACAAAAGCTAAAAGAGGATAAAAGCGCAGCGGGAAAAACGGTCGACAGCAATACCTCCGTTTCTATAACTGCGGATGAGCAGACCAACTCGCTGGTAATCACGGCCAATCAGAGCATACTGCAGCAGCTGGCGCCGGTCATTGAGAAACTGGATATCCGCCGCGCTCAGGTTCTTGTCGAAGCGATCATCGTTGAAGTACAGGACGGGAAAGGAATGAACCTTGGCGTGCAATGGGCGAATAAAAACGTCGGTGCCCAGCAGTTCAGCAATTCGGGCCTGCCGATATTTAACGCCGCGCAGGGGATCGATGAATTTAAAAAACAGGGTGGTATTACCAGCGATAACCCCGCTTACAATCTCTTCAGCAACTATAGCGGCCTGGCAGCTGGCTTCTTCAACGGCGACTGGGCAGTGCTCCTTACTGCGCTGAGCTCCGATAATAAGAACGATATTTTATCCACGCCGAGCATTGTCACTCTGGATAACAAAGAAGCCTCCTTCAACGTCGGTCAGGATGTGCCGGTGCTTTCTGGCTCACAAACCACCTCCGGCGATAACGTGTTCAACACGGTTGAACGTAAAACGGTGGGCACCAAGCTGAAGGTAACACCACAAATCAACGAAGGCGATGCCGTACTGATGGAGATTGAGCAGGAGGTATCAAGCGTTGACTCCTCCGCAAACTCGTCATCGCTCGGCCCAACCTTTAATACGCGTACTATCCAGAACGCGGTTCTGGTGAAAAGCGGCGAAACGGTGGTGCTTGGCGGCTTGATGGATGATGCCAGTAAGCAAGAAGTCTCTAAGGTCCCGCTGCTGGGCGACATCCCGTTGATTGGACAGTTGTTCCGTTATACCTCCAATGAAAAGAGCAAACGCAATCTGATGGTGTTTATCCGTCCTACCATCATTCGCAGTGACGATGTGTATCGTTCGCTCTCGCAAGAGAAATACTCACGCTTCAGCGATCTGCAAAAAGAACGGAAGACAAAACGTGACGGCACACTGCCAGGCGTCGATGATATTGAGCAGCTAGATAGCCACATTTTCGACAAACCGGCTAACCCGCGCACCAGCAACCCTTTTAGCGGCCCGGACGAAAAATGACACACTTCACCTGGCGAAAGGCGCAGCAGCAGGGAGTCGTCATCCATCACGGCGAGCTGATCTATGCCGATGATACGCAGTTGGAGCCGCTACTGGACGCAGCCACTTCTGGGGTGGAATGTCGAACATTCACTCGCCTATCACCGCAGCAGTTTGAAGAGAGACTGGAGCAGATTTTCCAACAGGACAGCGGTACCGCCCAGCTGATCGCTGAAGATCTCAATAACTCGGACGACCTTAATGCACTCTCGGAGGAGATACCTACAAACGAAGACCTCCTCAATGAAGAGTCTGACGCGCCCGTGATCCGGCTTATCAACGCCGTACTGGGCGAAGCAATTAAAGAACATGCTTCCGATATCCACATCGAAGTGTTTGAAAAGACAATGAGCATTCGCTTTCGTGTGGACGGCGTCTTGCATCCCGTTGTTCAGCCTAATAAAAAACTAGCCGCGCTGCTCATCTCGCGCATTAAGGTGATGGCGAAACTGGATATCGCCGAGAAACGTTTACCTCAGGACGGGCGTATCACACTAAAGATTGGTCATCGTAACATTGACGTCCGAGTCTCAACCCTCCCCTCTCAGCACGGTGAGCGCGTGGTGCTTCGCCTGCTGGATAAAAGCAGCCTGCGGCTTTCCATCGACAGCCTGGATATGTCGCCCGACGATGCCGACAATCTTAAACGCCTGATCGCCCTGCCGCACGGCATAATCCTGGTCACCGGGCCGACGGGCTCAGGTAAGAGCACCACGCTCTACGCCATCCTCTCCGCACTGAATAATCCGGGGCGCAATATTCTCACGGTTGAAGATCCAATCGAATACGAACTGGAGGGTATTGGTCAGACGCAGGTGAACAGCCGTGTGGATATGTCTTTTGCCCGCGGGCTTCGCGCCATCCTGCGTCAGGATCCGGATGTGGTGATGGTGGGTGAGATACGCGATGGTGAAACTGCCCAGATTGCAGTACAGGCCTCGCTGACAGGCCACCTTGTCTTATCGACGTTACACACCAATAGCGCCGCAGGTGCAATCACCCGCCTGCGGGATATGAACATTGAGCCGTTTTTACTCTCCTCCTCGCTGGTGGGCATTATTGCGCAGCGGCTGGTGCGGCGACTGTGCCCGCATTGTAAAACGCCGCATCCCCTCACTGATGCACAGCGGGCACTGCTGCAGGCGCAAGGGGCTAACGCCAGGCAACTCTGGCAAGCAAAGGGGTGTCCGGCCTGCCGCCACAGCGGCTATCACGGGCGGCTGGCCATCCACGAGCTGTTGCTGATTACATCTGAACTGCGCGCTGCGATCCATGAAGAGGCAAACGAACAGCGGCTGGAACAGCTTCGCCAGCAGCGGCACCACAGCCTGCTTGCTAACGGCGTGCGGGTGGCCGTTGAAGGGCTCACCTCGCTTGAAGAGGTCTTGCGCGTCACGTCGGAAGCGCAGATCACACCGGAGAATCTGTGATGAAATTTTTCTGGCAGGCAACAGACCTTCAGGGTAACGCGACAAAAGGTACACTGGACGCGCAAAGCGAGCGAGAAGTGGTCGCCTGGCTGCGTGGTCAGGGCTTGCTTCCGCAGGTAATCCGGTCGCAAAAAGTCTCGAGGACGTTGCGATGGTCAACCAAACGTATCCGCCACAGCGAGCTAACCCTTTTTACCCGACAGCTCGCTACGCTTGTCGCCGCCGCACTACCACTGGATGAGGCGCTGGCGGCTATTCAGCAGCAAAAAGAGAACAAAAATCTATCGACGATCATTAACGCACTGCGCCAGGCCATTCTCGAAGGACAATCCCTCTCCACAGCGATGCAATCGCACCCGCGCCTGTTCGACGCGGTATTTTGTACGCTGGTAAAAGCGGGGGAAACGGTGGGACAACTCGGGAAAGTGCTTGAAAGACTCGCAGATTACAACGAAGCACGACAGAGGATGCGCGGCAAACTAATGCAGGCGCTGATCTACCCCACCCTGTTAACGACGGTCGCTATCCTGGTGGTAGCGATTCTGCTCACAACGGTAGTGCCCAAAGTCGCCGAACAGTTTGTTCATCTGCAGCACGCCCTACCGCTTACGACCCGCATTCTTCTGGCTATCAGTGGAGCGCTGTCTACTTACGGTCCGGTACTCCTGCTAAGCCTCGTGCTGGCGGCAACATTATTTGTCCGCTGGCTGCGAAAAAAGGGCAATCGCCTGCGTTTTCATCGGGCGTTGATCACCGTTCGCCTGACGGCGCCGCTGGTATGCGCCGTCAATAGCGCGTGCTATTTGCGCGCCTTAAGCATCCTCAACGGTAG
Source organism: Enterobacter sp. ECC_219_Taxon_10 (assembly GCF_058354905.1). NCBI lineage: Bacteria > Pseudomonadati > Pseudomonadota > Gammaproteobacteria > Enterobacterales > Enterobacteriaceae > Enterobacter > Enterobacter sp. ECC_219_Taxon_10. Next base: position 4,448,594 of record NZ_CM178005.1, read on the forward strand.
CGGTGTCCCGCTGTTACAGGGGATGTCGCTTGCGGCCGAGGGGGTGAGCAATCTGGAGATCCGCCAGCGCCTGGCTGAAGCCGCCGAAAGTGTACGGCAGGGAAACAGCGTCTGCCGCTCGTTAGAAAAGACCGCCATTTTCCCGCCCATGATGCTGTATATGATTGCCTCGGGTGAAAAAAGTGGTCAGCTCGGCGAGCTCATGCAGCGGGCCACCGAAAACCAGGACGTTCAGTTACAAAATCGCATCGCGATAACGCTGGCCATCTTTGAGCCCGCGCTGATCGTCATAATGGCAATGATTGTTCTGTTTATCGTCGTATCGGTGATGCAACCCATCTTGCAGCTCAACTCGTTAATGAACTAAGGAAAGGCAATGGAAAGAACGTACAGCCATAAACAGCAGGGTTTTACGCTGATGGAACTAATGGTGGTCATCGTGATTCTCGGTGTCCTGGCCAGTCTCGTTGTTCCCAATCTGATGGGCAACAAAGACCGGGCGGATCGACAAAAAGCGGTGAGCGATCTTGTGGCGCTGGAAAGTGCACTGGACATGTACAAGCTCGACAACCATCGCTACCCCACCACCGAACAGGGTCTAAATGCGCTTATCACCGCGCCGACACTCGCGCCCCGTGCGGAAAACTACAGCGCGGGCGGCTATATCCGCCGACTACCAACCGATCCGTGGGGTAACGATTACCTGTTAATTAGCCCGGGGGAGCATGGCGCTATAGACATCAGTTCAACGGGGCCGGACGGTGAAACGGGTACCGCCGATGATATTAACAACTGGGAAATCGATAAGAAGACGCCTTAAGCATGGAGCGGCAAAAAGGATTTACACTGCTGGAGGTAATGCTGGTGGTCGCGATTATCGCCGTCATGGCATCAATTATCGTCTCCTCGCAGAACGCTCGCCTGAGCGAGACTGGAAGGTTGCGGCAAAAAGTGGATGCTTTCCGGCAGATTGTGGAATTTGCCGCCGATGAGGCGTTGCTGGAAAACACCGCCATTGGGATCCGTGTGACACAGGAAGGATGGTTTTACGCGCATCCGAAATACGATCCCCACATGGGCTGGAGATGGGTCGAGATCGAAAAAGCTGATTCATTACATCTCACCGGCCACTGGCTTGATGGTTTTTACATTGAGATCGCACCGGCTTCTGAATACGGACAGCCGCAAATTGTCATTACACCCGACGGCCAGCTGGTACCGTTTACCCTGACGTTCCGGGATAGCGATCGTCGCCGGGTGTTGACGCTCGCCAGCGAGGGTAGCCTTCCGCTGACGCTGACGGTCGCCCAGGAGCAGCCATGAATCCTCGGCAAAGCGGCATGATGCTGCTTGAGGTGTTGCTGGCAATGGTGATTATGGCCACTACTGTCATCGCTCTGCTCAGCAGCATGCAATGGCAACTCACTGCCACCGATACGCTGCGCCAGGAGACGCTGGCGCTGTGGACCGCCGACAATGCACTCATTGAAGCGGGTCCTGCACACGGCCAGGCAGAGCAAAGCGGCTATAACTTCAGCTGGCAAATGACCCAGACCACCGCGGGAGAGCCGCCAATCGGCCGCACTCTGATTGAGGTGACATCACCGGATGGACGCACGCGGCAACTGTATTCATGGACCGTGCCCGAGGCTGCTCAGGAGCCAAAAAAATGAGCAAGGAGACAGGCTTTACGCTGCTGGAAGTTATGCTGGCCATCGCTATTTTCTCCACGTTGAGCTTCCTGGCATCACTCGTTTTCTCACAGGCGACGGAACAGCACCAACGGGCACAGACGGTTGCGGAAAAATTCAACGCGCTACAGCGCACCGAACGGATGCTCAACCGCGATCTGACTCAGTATGTACCGCGTAATAATCGCCAGACCAACCAGCCAATGTTTATCGAGACGGAAGGGATGATCTTTTCGACGCTGGCACCGGATAGCACCGCGCCGTTTGACGTCACGCCCAATCTGGTAACCGTCCACTGGTTTGTGAAAAATGGCGTACTGTATCGCGCCGTACGCCCAACGGCTGATAGCGATAAGCAGATGCCGCCGAGACCGATGCTAAATGACGTATCGCATTTCACCGCCCGCTTCCAGGCCAGTGAAGACGGCGGCACGCTATCTACAATCAGCCTCACGCTTGAGCTACAGGATCAGGAGCAAATCCGCCGCATCTACATTCTGCCGCCCTGGTTCCCGAAAGTGCAGGAAAATAGTCCTCTTATGGAGGCGGCGAAATGAAACGTGAAAAGGGATCGGCACTATTGATAACTCTGCTATTTATGGCGCTAATGGCCGCACTGGCGGCTGATATGACGATAAGCTTCCAGACACAGCTGCAGAGAAGTCGCAGGATTAACGATACGCTGCAGGTCAAATACGCGCTCTTCTACTCGGAGGCGCAGGCGCGTGAAGATCTACAAAAGGCGTTGCAAAGCAAAACCGTTCATGAAGAAAAGCCGGAGCCTGCCGGTAAGCGGATCCTCAGCGACACCACGCAGGTGAACTGGCGTTATGAAGACGCTCAGCATTGCTATAACCTCAATGCGCTGGCCTTAGCTCCGACAGAACCGTTAGCGACCCCACCCTATAGCATCACCGTATTCACCGCACTGCTCGAACAATCAGGAGTAGAGAAAATGCAGGCGAGAGAGATTGTGGACTCGCTGGCCGATGCAATAGACCCAGATACAACACCGCGGCGGTACGGCGCGGAAGACGAGTACTATCAGCAAGAGGCGCTTAAACCATTACCGGCAAACCAGCTGTTTTATCTTCCCAGCGAAGTTCGCAGGGTAAAAGGAATGACGCCGGCACTTTATCAAAAATTGTCTCCATACATTTGCGCCCAGTTTAGCTCAAGCCTTTCTATCAATATTAACCGCCTTAAAGAGGAGGACGCCCCGCTGCTTGCCGCCCTGTTTAGTAATGACCTCACTGTCGAAGATGCCAAAGCATTGCTAAACAAACGTCCCGAGGGGGGCTGGAAAAGCGTGGACGAATTTACCTGGCTGGCACAAAAAGAGTTTAGCGCTGCCAGGCCGCTAGTGGACGTGGTCAAGAAATTACTGACCACCCGCAGCAGCTATTTTCGCATTGTCGCTTCCGCCCAACAGGGCGAACTGAACGCCGGAATGATCACCACACTGCTTTATGACGACAAAAACAGCACGTTTAAGATTTATCAGCGCCAGCTCATTGCGGGCGAGGAAGATTAAAAGGATGTTAACGACCTCTTCTACTTTACTCATTCGTCTTTCCGAAGCGCCGGATGGCCCTCTGGAATGGACGCTGTATGATGAGCAGAGCCGCTGCGAGATACACTCGCTGGAGCCGGGCGCCTCGCTGTCGGGGCTGGCGCGCCAACAGGCAGACCGTCCGACTCACCTCCTCCTTCCGGTACAGAAGGCAACCTTCAGAACGTTAACCGTCCCGACAAGCGGCTACGAGTTGACCGCCCAAAAATTACAGTGGCTGGCGGATGAGACACTGGATGAGGGGCAACCAGTACACCACTGGACGATCCTATGTCACCACAACGAGGAACTCAGGGTCGTGGGTATTGATCTCGCCTGGCTCAAGGCCAGGTTAATGCCTTTTCTTGATGCCGGTTTTAACCTTTGTCACGTGACGCTCGACGCGCTCGCACTGCCTGTGACCGAAGAGGGCTGGACGCTTTGGCGCGATAAAGACGCCTGGCTGGTCAGAACACACGAAGGGCGTGCCTGTCGGCTGTCCGACATTTGGCTTGAACATTTGCTTGCTCACTATCGACCCACGCGGCTGTTGTGTTATGGCCAACTTACGAATATCGGTCATGACGATAGCGTACACGCGCTGCAGCCGCTGCTTGCCCTGTATCCTCAAGCCCACACAGTCAACCTGCTGCACGGGCGCGTTACCGATGGCGACAAGGCGAGACTTCTCATGGGCCGCCTGAAAAAAGTGGCCGTCGGTTGCGTGTTGCTGGCCGCTGGTGTTGCGCTCCTTACCCAGGCGGGACTTTACTGGCAACTCCATACTCTTGAACAGCAATTGAAAAACCGACAGCAGGCGCTGTGGCAAAGCTACATACCCGACAACCCGCACCGAAACAACATGAAGGCCTTTCTCCCGTCGCAGTTGCAACGCACCTTTCCCGCACCGCTCCCGATTCTGCAGCGGTTACATGAGGGTATGTCGACGTTTCCGACGTTATCGCTTGAGGGCGTGGACTACGATCGCAAACAAGGTTTGCTACGGATTTTGCTTTTTGCCCCTGATGAGGCCACCGTCAAACAATTTATTGCCGCTGACGCGTCAGGACTATCGCTGCGAATTGAAAAACATCAACAAGGATTGTGGACGCTACGCAATGATTAATCGCTTAAAGAACTGGCTATCACAGAAAAACGGAAACGAACGAGTACTGTACGTGGCGTTAATCGTCCTTACTCCTTTCATCCTGTACAGCTTCGGCCTCTATCTTCCGCTGTCTCGCGCCGTCGACACGCTGCAACTACGTTGTCAAAAGCTGAAGCGCGACACGGATTGGCTGGAGAAACAGGCCTCCGGACGGGGTCTACTGCCTATACGCAATGGGGCTAAAACCTTAGTAAATGCAGTCGTTGCCGATGCAAAACAGGCAGGCCTCACGGTGAAGATTAGTCAGAAGGATGAAACGCTGGAGGTCACCGCTGCGGCGATCGACGTGGAGGCGTTTATGTCATGGCTGTGGCAGCTGCAACTTGAAAAGGGGCTTCCCATCGATACGCTGGAATTTCACGCCAGTAAGCAAGGTGACAGCAGCATTATCCTCACGCGTATGACGCTTCCGCTGGGCACCCGAGGAAAATAAGATGCAATTGATACTGTTTCTGGCAATCGGACTGACTGCAGGTAGCCTGATGGGGCGCGTCGTTGACCGGTTGCCAATGATCGTGCAACGCGACCTCAGGGATCATGTGGGTAAAACGCGGCTTACGCTGTGGTCGCCGGGCTCACACTGCAGCCATTGCAATAATGTGGTGAAACGGGGGGACACCCTCCCATTGCTAAGCTGGCTACTACTGAGAGGGCGCTGCCGATACTGCCGCGGCATAATTCCTTTTCGATATCTGATGTTTGAGGCGCTGTGCCTGCTGGCATCGATCTACAGCGTTTATCAGCACCCCACCTCACCTGTCTTAGCGTTGGCGATTTTTCTCTATTTCTGGTTTGCGCTGACCCTGAGCGTGATCGATTACCGTTACTATTTGCTCCCTGACACGCTCACCCTACCGCTCCTGTGGCTTGGCCTGCTGTTTAATCTCCACAGTGGCGTGGTGACCTGCGAGGATGCGGTCACGGGTGCTGCGGCTGGCTATCTTTTTCTATGGGCACTTTACTGGCTGGTCTGGCTTCTGCGCCATAAAGAGGGACTGGGGTTCGGAGATTTCAAGTTGCTTGCGGCAGCAGGTGCCTGGACAGGCTGGCAGAGCTTACCGGTCATCCTGCTGGCGGCGTCGCTAATCGGCGTCATCTGGGGTCTGGTGCTAATGGTGAAAAAGCCGCACGTTTCGCCAGTGATTCCTTTCGGACCAGCGTTGGCGGCGAGCGGCTTCGGCTATTTTTACTGGTTTATAACCTGAGCACCTTAAGACGGTGTTATTCCTCTTCGCGGATTTGCGCCAGTAAATAATTCTGGATACCGAGTTTATCGATAAGATCGAGTTCGGTCTCCAGCCAGTCTATGTGACCTTCCTCGTCTGCCAGAATTTCGATCATCATATCGCGGCTCACATAGTCATGAACGCTGTCCGCGTAGGCAATGGCTTCACGAAGGTCTTTAGCACCTTCAAGTTCCAGCCTGAGGTCAGAACGCAGCATCTCCTCGACATCTTCACCGATGCCCAGCTTGCCGAGATCCTGCAGGTTAGGAATACCTTCAAGAAATAAAATACGCTCGATATATTTATCAGCGTGTTTCATCTCATCTATAGATTCATGGTACTCAACGTCATTCAGACGTGTAAGACCCCAGTTTTTGAACATTCTTGCATGGAGAAAATACTGGTTGATTGCGACAAGCTCATTTCCCAATAATTTATTGAGATAACTTATGATTTTAACATCACCTTTCATTATATAGTCCCTCCGCTTCCACTCATTGAAGCGTAGATCGGGCTACGGGGATGTCAAAAAAAAGATGGGCGCTTACGCGATCTCTTTGTATTCCGGGATCTGCATCAGTTCGTCCTGCATAATCTCACGCGCTGCGCGAACGCATTTACCGCATTGATTTCCCACCGGAACAAACTTGCGAAGCTGCTGGAATGACTGTGGCTGAAACTGGCGAACGGCCTGACGTATTTTTTTGTCGCTTACACCATTACATAAACAAACGTACATAGAGACTCCCGTTCAAAATATGCGCAAAGTGTAAGTGAGAATGGTTATGATTACAATAGCACAAGCGCCGGAATACGGGGCGGGAGCGGACAAATAATGCGAATTTTTATGACAGTGACTTTACGGTAGAAAACAAAAAAGGACGCCGAAGCGTCCTTTTTTTATTCAGGGATAATTAATTAGCCCAGAACTTTAGCAACAACGCCCGCGCCAACGGTACGGCCGCCTTCACGGATTGCGAAACGCAGACCGTCGTCCATCGCGATTGGGTGGATCAGAGTCACAACCATCTTGATGTTGTCGCCTGGCATTACCATCTCTACGCCTTCTGGCAGTTCGATGGTACCGGTCACGTCAGTTGTACGGAAGTAGAACTGTGGACGGTAGCCTTTGAAGAACGGAGTATGACGGCCGCCTTCGTCTTTGGACAGGATGTACACTTCAGATTCGAACTTGGTGTGTGGCTTGATTGAGCCTGGCTTCGCCAGAACCTGACCACGTTCGATTTCTTCACGCTTGATACCACGCAGCAGAACACCAACGTTCTCACCGGCACGGCCTTCGTCCAGCAGTTTGCGGAACATTTCAACGCCAGTACAGGTAGACTTCGCAGTCTCTTTGATACCAACGATTTCAACTTCTTCACCAACTTTGATGATACCGCGCTCTACACGACCGGTAACAACGGTACCACGACCGGAGATGGAGAATACGTCTTCGATTGGCAGCAGGAATGGCTTGTCAATCGCACGCTCTGGTTCTGGGATGTAAGAATCCAGGAAGCCAGCCAGTTCGATGATTTTCGCTTCCCACTCTGCTTCGCCTTCCAGCGCTTTCAGCGCGGAACCACGAACGATTGGGGTGTCGTCGCCTGGGAAATCGTACTGAGACAGCAGTTCACGAACTTCCATCTCTACCAGTTCCAGCAGCTCTTCGTCATCAACCATGTCGCATTTGTTCAGGAACACGATGATGAAAGGAACGCCTACCTGACGACCCAGCAGGATGTGCTCACGGGTCTGAGGCATTGGGCCGTCAGTCGCAGCAACAACCAGGATCGCGCCGTCCATCTGCGCAGCACCGGTGATCATGTTTTTAACATAGTCGGCGTGGCCTGGGCAGTCTACGTGTGCGTAGTGGCGAGTCGGGGTGTCGTATTCAACGTGAGAAGTGTTGATGGTGATACCACGAGCTTTTTCTTCTGGCGCGTTATCGATCTGGTCGAATGCACGAGCAGAACCACCGTAGGTTTTAGCCAGAACGGTAGTGATTGCAGCGGTCAGGGTAGTTTTACCATGGTCAACGTGGCCGATAGTACCAACGTTGACGTGCGGTTTTGTACGTTCAAATTTTTCTTTAGACACGGCTATATTCCTTACTATAGTGCTCTCCCCTCTGGAGAGAGCACGGGACTTAGGTTTTAATCCTGTGGATTACTTACCACGGGCTTCAATAACGGCCTGAGCAACGTTGTTAGGCGCATCATCATACTTCAGGAATTCCATGGTGTATGATGCACGACCTTTGGTCAGAGAACGCAGCTGAGTTGCATATCCGAACATTTCGGACAGCGGAACTTCAGCGTGGATCTTAACGCCAGTTACTTCGGATTCCTGACCACGCAGCATACCGCGACGACGGCTCAAGTCACCGATAACGTCACCGGTGTTCTCTTCAGGAGTTTCTACTTCAACCTTCATGATTGGCTCAAGCAGAACTGGTTTTGCTTTCTTAAAGCCTTCTTTAAAGGCAATAGACGCAGCCAGTTTAAACGCCAGTTCAGAGGAGTCAACGTCGTGGTAAGAACCGAAGTGCAGACGGATACCCATGTCAACAACCGGATAGCCAGCCAGAGGGCCCGCTTTCAGCTGTTCCTGGATGCCTTTATCAACGGCTGGGATGTATTCGCCAGGAATTACACCACCTTTGATGTCGTTGATGAACTCGTAACCTTTCGGGTTAGAGCCCGGCTCCAGTGGGTACATGTCGATCACAACGTGACCGTACTGACCGCGACCACCAGACTGCTTAGCGTGTTTACCTTCAATATCGGTAACTTTCGCGCGAATCGCTTCGCGGTAAGCAACCTGAGGTTTACCCACGTTCGCTTCAACGTTGAATTCACGCTTCATACGGTCAACGATGATGTCCAGGTGCAGTTCACCCATACCAGCGATGATGGTCTGGTTAGATTCTTCATCAGTCCATACGCGGAATGATGGGTCTTCTTTCGCCAGACGGCCCAGAGCCAGACCCATTTTTTCCTGGTCAGCTTTGGTTTTTGGTTCAACTGCGATGGAGATTACCGGCTCAGGGAATTCCATACGCTCCAGAATGATCGGGTGATCCGGGTCACACAGGGTGTCACCAGTGGTCACGTCTTTCAGACCGATAGCTGCAGCGATGTCGCCCGCACGAACTTCTTTGATCTCTTCACGTTTGTTAGCGTGCATCTGTACGATACGGCCAAAACGTTCACGCGCCGCTTTCACGGAGTTCAGGATGGTGTCACCGGAGTTAACCACACCAGAGTAAACGCGGAAGAAGGTCAGGTTACCCACGAATGGGTCGGTAGCAATTTTGAACGCCAGTGCAGAGAACGGCTCGTCATCACTTGCGTGACGCTCAGCCGGAGTATCTTTACCGTCGTCCAGGATGCCGTTGATCGCAGGAACGTCAACCGGGGATGGCAGGTAGTCAACTACCGCATCCAGCATCGCCTGAACACCTTTGTTCTTGAACGCAGAACCACAGGTTACCAGGATGATTTCGTTGTTCAGAACGCGCTGACGCAGAGCTTTTTTGATCTCTTCTTCAGACAGTTCTTCACCACCCAGGTATTTCTCCATCAGCTCTTCAGAAGCTTCAGCAGCGGATTCGATCAGGTTCTGGTGCCATTCGTCAGCCAGGTCCTGCATCTCAGCCGGGATATCTTCGTATTCGAAGGTAACGCCCTGGTCTGCATCGTTCCAGTTGATGGCTTTCATTTTCACCAGGTCGATAACGCCGGTGAAGCCTTCTTCAGCACCAATTGCCAGCTGCAGCGGAACAGGGTTCGCGCCCAGACGGGTTTTGATCTGGCCAACAACTTTCAGGAAGTTAGCACCCATACGGTCCATTTTGTTAACGAACGCGATGCGTGGAACTTTATATTTGTTCGCCTGACGCCATACGGTTTCAGACTGTGGCTGAACACCACCAACTGCGCAATAAACCATTACCGCGCCGTCAAGAACACGCATGGAACGTTCTACTTCGATGGTGAAGTCAACGTGGCCCGGGGTGTCGATGATGTTTACGCGATGCGGTTCGTACTGCTTAGCCATACCTGACCAGAATGCAGTAGTCGCTGCGGAGGTGATGGTAATACCACGCTCCTGCTCCTGTTCCATCCAGTCCATGGTGGCTGCGCCGTCATGAACTTCACCGATTTTATGGTTTACACCGGTGTAGAACAGAATACGTTCGGTAGTAGTGGTCTTACCGGCGTCGATGTGCGCACTGATACCGATGTTGCGGTAGCGTGCGATGGGTGTTGTACGAGCCATTTGATTCCTCGTTTGTTTCTTTAGGCGTTCAGTTAAGTTACCCAGAGCGGGCGGCTTCTCTGAAGCGCCCGCCTGGTGACTAATACTCCGAAGGGATTACCAACGGTAGTGTGCGAACGCCTTGTTGGCTTCTGCCATACGGTGAACGTCTTCACGTTTCTTAACTGCAGTACCTTTGTTTTCTGCAGCATCAGAAAGTTCGTTCGCCAGACGCAGAGCCATGGATTTATCACCGCGTTTACGAGCAGCTTCAACGATCCAACGCATTGCCAGGGCATTACGACGAACCGGACGAACTTCAACTGGAACCTGATAAGTAGAACCACCAACGCGGCGGGACTTAACTTCTACAGTTGGGCGAACGTTGTCGAGAGCGACTTCGAAAGCTTCCAGTTCATTTTTACCAGAACGCTGAGCCAGGGTCTCCAGCGCGCTGTATACGATTGCTTCTGCAGTAGATTTTTTACCATCTACCATCAGGATATTTACAAATTTTGCCAGCAGTTCTGATCCGAACTTCGGATCTGGAAGAATTTTACGCTGACCAATGACGCGACGACGTGGCATGGGAATACTCCGTTGTTAATTCAGGATTGTCCAAAACTCTACGAGTTTAGTTTGACATTAAGATAAATCAGTTTGGCCTTACTTAACGGAGAACCATTAAGCCTTAGGACGCTTCACGCCGTACTTGGAGCGAGCCTGCTTACGGTCTTTAACACCTGAGCAGTCCAGCGCACCACGAACGGTGTGGTAACGAACACCCGGAAGGTCTTTAACACGACCGCCACGGATCAGGATCACGGAGTGCTCCTGCAGGTTGTGACCTTCACCACCGATGTAGGAAGTCACTTCGAAACCGTTAGTCAAACGCACACGGCATACTTTACGCAGTGCGGAGTTTGGTTTTTTAGGAGTGGTGGTATATACACGAGTACATACGCCACGTTTCTGCGGGCAGGCTTCCAGCGCAGGCACGTTGCTTTTTGCAACTTTGCGTGCACGTGGTTTGCGTACCAGCTGGTTAACTGTTGCCATTAAATAGCTCCTGGTTTTAGCTTTTGCTTCGTAAACACGTAATAAAACGACCTCATACAATATGAGGACGCGAAATTTTAGGGCTACGTCGAAAAGGTGTCAAGAAATATACAGCGATCTCAAATCACCAGTTCATTTGACTGGCGTGCGTCACAGTAAGATTGACGAAATCAGTATAGCCAACCACGTCAATTTTGGCTGAAATTTGACCAGAAAGACCCCGCGCATCCAGATCGTCCTTCAGCGCAGAGACAGTTATGGGGGCATTCGTGAGAATTTCAACGAAACGGCCGCCTTCAAGCGCAGCGAGCACGCCATCCTGAATCAGCAGCAGATCGTCACCTTCGCGCAGCATGCTCAACAACGTGTCGATATCACATTGCCATGGTGAATGGCTGAGAATATGGAGCATGGAAGCCTCAGAAAGTCAGAATGGTGTCGTAGTGGGAAAGCTGTTCACGCAGTGCTGCGGCAGGCAAGGTCGTCACATCCAGCACAAAAGGCGTCTTATCGCTTAAACCGCGTACCGTTAGGGAGTCGGCACAGACATAGCAGGTTTCAATATCGTAAAGCGGCAGCACTTTGAAGGTGGAAATGTAGTCGCGTGCCAGAATGGCCTGCGGCTGTTGGCCCGCCAGAAGCTGAAGCACGCCGTCCCCCATAAAGAAGACACCGATATCTTCTGTCAATGCCGATGTCGCAAGCAGCGCATCCAGTCCTTCGCGGCCAGAGGCGCTGCCGTGCGGCGCAGAAGTAAAAACAAATGCCACACGCTTCATCAGAATTGCACCACTCTGTCGCAGGTTAACGCCGCCTGGGCCAATGCGCCCAGACCACTCAATGAAAAACCAGGCTGCAGGTTAGCGCCCGATAACCCCAGGCGTTCGGCTTCGGCTGTATCCGTCACGCCGCGACGCAGCGCCGCCGCTACGCAGATATGCAGCTCTACGCCCTGCTTTTCATTTAACGCCTGCCAGGCGCGGACCAGGTCAAACTCGTCACTCGCCGGTGACGTAAATTGGTTCGCGTTATACACCCCTTCCCGATAGAAGAAGACGCTCGCCAGTTGGTGTCCGGCCGCCAGCAGCGCATGCGCAAACTGCAGCGCGCTGCTGGCCTGCTGAGTCCCATACGCGGGGCCCGTTACCATTAACGCAAAACGCATTACTTATCTTGCCCCACGAAATCGCCGCTTTTGAACTGACGGATGTAGAGGTAAACCGTATGCTTTGAGATGTTCAGACGATCGGCCACCTGGTTGATGGCATCTTTAATATCAAAAATCCCTTTCTCGTAGAGATTGAGAACGATCTGGCGATTCTTGGCGTTGTTCGATACGTTGCGGTCGGCATTGACCTCTTCAATGGTGAACTCAAGCGTCTGCGTCACAAGATCTTCAACGGAGGAGGCAAAGTTAACAGAAGAGCCGACGTCTGGCGTTTCTGGCGGAATAAAGGTGCTCATGATCTGGGAGAAAGGCACATCAAGGTTCATGTTGATGCACAGCAGCCCAATCACACGATGCTCGCGATTTCGAATCGCGATGGTTTCTGATTTCATCAGCACGCCGCTTTTGGCGCGGGTGAAATAACATTTTGAGACGCTGCTGTCCGCGCCGGTCATGTCATGCAACATACGCAATGCAAGGTCGGTAATTGGCGAACCAATTTTACGGCCGGTATGCTCACCATTAGCAATGCGGATGGCGGAACACTTCAGATCTTGCAGGGAGTGCAATACGATTTCGCAGTGGGAACCAATGAGCATCGCTAACCCGTCCACTACCGCTTCATAGGATTTCAGAATATCGAAGTCGGTCTGGTCAAAAGGACGTTGATCCAGCAAATCAAGTTCACTGGTTTCGTTGGTTAAAAGCGACCTGGACATGAAAAAAACACTCCTTTTCAGGAGCCTGTCGTTAGGTTTTCAGGGCAGGCTCATTATCTACACGGACAACTAAATTAATACAGCGTGCCTAACGCTTTCCAGTGTTAATTATATCTGCCCCACAATAAAAAACCGCCGCCTTAAAAGGCGGCGGTTTGCATCACATTACTTCTTCGCGTCTGTCGCAGCTTTCTGATCTGCCTGCGCTTCCGGTTTCGCATCCGCTTTCGGCGCTGGTTTGATGTCCAGCAGCTCTACGTCGAAGACCAGAGTGGAGTTAGCCGGGATACCCGGAACGCCAGTTTTGCCATAGGCCAGATCCGGTGGGATAACCAGCTTGATTTTGCCGCCTTTTTTGATGTTTTTCAGGCCTTCAGTCCAGCCAGGGATCACACCGTCAAGACGGAAGGAAAGAGGCTCACCACGAGTGTAAGAGTTGTCGAACTCTTTACCGTCGATCAGCGTACCTTTGTAGTTCACCACAACGGTGTCGCTGTCTTTAGGCGCATCACCGGTACCTTCTTTCTCAACTTTATACACCAGGCCAGTAGAAGAGGTTTTCACACCCTTCTCTTTAGCAAAGGTATCGCGGTAGGCTTTGCCTTTCGCTTCGTTGTCTTTAGCGTCCGCTTCCATCTTGGTCTGAGCGGCACCCTTCACGCGCGCTTCGAACGCCTGCAGGGTCTGTTCGATTTCCTGGTCAGAGAGCTTGCTCTTATCAGCAAAGGCGTCCTGAACACCCGCGATCAGCTGGGTTTTATCCAGTTTGATGCCCAGTTTCTCTTGTTCTTTCAGAGAGTTTTCCATGTAACGGCCCAAAGATGCGCCCAGTGCGTAGGCGGATTTCTGGTCGTCATTTTTGAACGCCGCTTTGCTGTCTGCAGTGGCAGCAGGCTTCGCAGCAGTATCAGCAGCGAATGACAGCGGCGCGTTCAGTGCAACAGCCATCGTCGTCGCCAGCAGCGTTACTTTAAACAGTGATTTCATCCATATCTCCAGGGCCTGGGGACTCTCACCCCAGCGTTAAACGTAAATGAGTGACGTACTATAAAACGTTGCGGAAGAAATCTACAGACAGACACTTCCAATTCTCGCCACTTTTCAGACTATTTTTGTTTAAATAAGTTTCTTGCCAACGGTATAGAGACTGTACTTAAGGATAAACTCAGTTAAACTGCGCCGCCGCTGGGCCAATATGGCATATCAGATATAAACGAGGTGAATGATGAAGGATACAACGATAGAAGCGAGAATGGCTGAGCTGGAAAGCCGCCTGGCTTTTCAGGACATCACCATCGAAGAGCTTAACCAGACCGTGACCGCGCACGAACTTGAAATGGCGAAACTGCGGGATCATATGCGCCTGCTGACGGAAAAGCTGAAGGCGACGCAGCCGTCAAACATTGCCTCGCAGTCAGAAGAGACGCCACCACCTCATTATTGAGGCGTAAAAAAAGCGGGATTATCCCGCTTTTTTATTTTCCGCATGACGGAATTAGTGGCAACCGCAGCCGCCGTTACCGCAACCACCTTTACCATGGTCATGACCATGGTCGTGGCCGTGACCACCGCAGCAGCCGTCGTGGCCGTGATCGTGATCGTGGTCGTGACCGTGCGCACCGTGAACGTGGCCATGAGCCAGCTCTTCTTCGGTCGCTTCACGGATCGCAACAACTTCTACGTTGAACTTCAGGTTCTGGCCAGCTAGCATGTGGTTGCCGTCAACCACAACGTGGTCGTCTTCAACTTCAGTGATTTCAACAGGAACCGGACCCTGGTCAGTTTCAGCCAGGAAGCGCATGCCAACCTGCAGCTCGTCAACGCCCATGAACACGTCTTTAGGAACGCGCTGGACCAGATTGTCGTCATACTGACCGTAAGCGTCGTTCGCGCCTACAGCAACGTCAAATTTGTCGCCAACTTCATGACCTTCCAGCGCAGTTTCCAGGCCGGAAATCAGGGAACCGTGACCATGCAGGTAGTCCAGCGGCGCACTCACCGGAGACTCATCAACCAACACACCGTCTTCTGTACGTACCTGATAGGCCAGGCTGACCACCAGGTCTTTTGCTACTTTCATGATATCTCCTGAGCGTGGGAAAATTGCTGGCGCAGATTGTAGCGGAAATCTGCACCCGTGTACCCTTAAGCTTAAAAAAACTCAGAGCATATCGCTAGTCTGGATGAAAAATGCCGATCACTTGCTCTTCTTTGCGAACGTGATCGCGTGCTTCTTTGTCGGCCTCACGCATCTGGTGACCGCACTTAACACACTCAACAACATCAATATTATTTTCCCGCCACATCGCCAGGGTATCTTGCGCCTGGCAGGACGGGCACTTTGCACCCGCGATAAAGCGTTTACGTACAGCCATCTTTCGTTACCCTTTATTCAAATTCATCCCAGCCGTCGAGCTGGCGTCGTTCCTGCTGCATCTCTCTCTGGAAGATCTCCTCCAGCTCGCGACGCGCTTCCCGCACGCGTGAGATCTGCGCCGTATCGGTATGTACCGGCATCAGCTCACGCAGCATTCTCATATCCAGCCGGCGGAAATGCATCTGGGCGCGCTGCGCCTGGTGAGGATGCATCCCCAGGGAAATTAACGCCTTGCGCCCCAGCTCCAGCGCACTGGAGAACGTCTCGCGTGAGAAGTGTTTCACACCCGCCTGCAACAATTCGTGAGCTTCAACACGTCCCCGGGCACGCGCCAGAATATGCAGGTGCGGGAAGTGCTGCTGACACAGCTCCACCAGCTTCATCGTATCTTCCGGATCGTTGCAGGTGATGACGATAGACTCTGCGGCTTCCGCCCCGGCCGAGCGCAGAAGCTCAAGTTGGGTCGCATCGCCGTAATAGACTTTGTAGCCATATTTACGCATCAGGTTAACCGCGCTGATATCGCGCTCCAGCACCGTAATGCGCATTTTGTTCGCCATCAACAGGCGGCCAATCACCTGCCCGAAGCGGCCAAAGCCCACGACAATAACCTGCGGCTTATCGTCTTCCACCCACGGCGCTTCATCTTCATCGTCTGCCGGATTCAGGCGCCGCGACAGGAGTTTATCCACCATCTTTATCAGCAGCGGCGTGGTCATCATCGACAGCGTCACCGTTACCAGCAGCAGCGCCATCTGGTCGTCTTTAAACAGCTTCTGTGAGGAGGCGGTAGAAAACAGCACGAACGCGAACTCGCCTCCCTGACTCAACACGCTGGCAAACTGCATGCGTTCTGAACTGCGCAGCCCGTAGATACGCGCCATGACGTACAGTACCAGCGTCTTCACCGCCACCAGAATGGCGACGCTAACAATGACCCACAGCAGATGGGTATAGAGCACGCCAAGATTGAGCGCCATTCCCACAGAAATAAAGAACAGGCCTAACAGCAGTCCTTTAAAGGGATCGATGGCAATTTCCAGTTCGTGACGATATTCGCTCTCCGCCAGCAGCACCCCGGCGATAAAGGTCCCGAGCGCCATCGACAGCCCCAGCGCGTCCATAAACAGCGCCGAGCCGAGCACCAGCAGCAGCGTCGCCGCGGTAAATACCTCGCGCACGCCCGAGGCAGCAATAAAGCGGAACACCGGACGTAACAGGAAACGTCCACCAATCAGCATGCCCGCGAAGGCCAGCACCTTCATGGAAATTTTTGCCCAGTCGAAGTGATCGTCGCCCGAGCCCGCCAGCAGCGGCACCAGCGCCAGCGCCGGGATCACCGCTAAATCCTGAAACAGCAGGACCGAAAAGCCCAACTGTCCGGCTTCATTGCGGTTCATACCCTTGTCGCGCATCAGCTGCAGCGCCATCGCCGTCGACGACATGGCAAGGCCTATCCCGCCGATGACCGCCGCCTGCCAGGAAAAATGGGTCAACATGAGCAAGCCAGCCAGAATCGCGGCGCTGAAAAGCACCTGCGCGGCGCCCACGCCAAAGATAGAGCGTCGAAGCTGCCACAGCTTCGAGGGGTTCAGTTCGAGGCCGATGATGAACATCAGGAACACCACGCCGAGCTCCGAGAAATGGAGAATTTCATCCACGTCGCTGATGAAACCCAGTCCCCAGGGGCCAATGGCGATCCCTGCGAGCAAATACCCCAGCACCGCCCCAATGCCGATACGAGCGGCAAGCGGCACCGCGACAACGGCCGCAAATAAAAACAGCACCCCGGCGAGGAGCAAATTCGATCCTTCCATTAACGACCTCCTGCCGGAATCGGTGATGCCAGCCATTCGCCGTAGGCTCTGGCGTGGCTTGCCAGTTCTTTCGGATCCTGACGCCGTGCCCAGTAGACAATAATCGGACTCATCCAGTGCATGCGGCACATGGCCGCAGTCAGCTCGAAAGGCCGCAGGATATCGCTCATCGGATAGCGGTTCAGCCCGTCGTGACGGTAAGCGCTTTCGGGTTCACCGGTGGTGATCACACTGCGCCAGTACTTTCCCGCCAGTTGGTTGCCCCCCACCCCGCTGGAAAAACCCCGGCTCAGCACGCGATCCAGCCACTCTTTCAGCAGCGCCGGGCAGCTATAGGTATAAAGCGGATGCTGGAACACAATCACGTCATGCTGACGCAGCAGTTCCTGCTCGTAAGGAATATCAATAAAGAAATCAGGATAGTGCGCGTAGAGATCGTGCACCGTTACGTTACTGAGCTGTGTGGCCGGCTTAAGCAGCACCCGGTTTGCCACCGAGTCCTGAGATTCCGGATGGGCATACAGCAGCAGCACTTTTGCTGTCTGAGACATCATTCCCCTCCCGGTCTTGTTTCTGTTTTTGTGTATCGTCGTTGTTTTGGGCTACCATGGCGGCCCGGTGCGGAAAACGGCCCACACCTTACATTATCATAATGACAAATTAACATAGTCGGAACATACGGCGCTTCTATGATTGTTTTCTCCTCGTTACAAATTCGTCGCGGCGTGCGCGTCCTGCTGGATAACGCCACTGCTACCATCAACCCGGGCCAGAAAGTGGGTCTGGTCGGCAAAAACGGCTGCGGTAAATCCACCCTGCTGGCGCTGCTGAAAAACGAGATTAGCGCAGATGGCGGAAGCTTTACTTATCCGGGAAACTGGCAGCTCGCCTGGGTGAACCAGGAGACGCCCGCCCTGAGCGAACCGGCGCTCGACTATGTTATCGACGGCGACCGTGAATACCGTAAGCTCGAAGCGGAACTCAACGCCGCGAACGAGCGCAACGACGGTCACGCCATCGCTACCGTTCACGGCAAGCTGGACGCCATTGACGCATGGACAATTCGCTCCCGCGCCTCCAGCCTGCTGCACGGACTGGGCTTCAGCAACGAACAGCTTGAACGTCCGGTCAGCGATTTCTCCGGCGGCTGGCGCATGCGCCTCAACCTGGCGCAGGCGCTGATCTGCCGCTCTGACCTGCTGCTACTCGATGAACCCACTAACCACCTCGATCTCGATGCGGTTATTTGGCTGGAGAAGTGGCTTAAGAGCTATCAGGGCACTCTGATTCTCATCTCCCACGACCGCGACTTCCTCGACCCGGTGGTGGATAAAATCATTCATATCGAACAGCAAACGATGTTCGAGTACACCGGCAACTACAGCTCCTTTGAGCGCCAGCGCGCGACGCGCCTTGCCCAGCAGCAGTCAATGTATGAAAGCCAGCAGCAGCGCGTGGCGCATCTGCAGAGCTTTGTGGATCGCTTCAAGGCCAAAGCCTCAAAAGCCAAGCAGGCCCAGAGCCGCATCAAGATGCTGGAACGCATGGAAATGATTGCCCCGGCACACGTGGATAACCCGTTCCACTTCAGCTTCCGCGCGCCGGAAAGCCTGCCTAATCCGCTGCTGAAGATGGAAAAGGTCAGCGCGGGCTATGGGGAGCGCACCATCCTCGACTCCATCAAGCTCAACCTGGTGCCGGGTTCGCGCATTGGCCTGCTGGGGCGTAATGGCGCAGGTAAATCAACGCTCATCAAACTGCTGGCCGGCGAGCTTAACCCTGTCAGCGGTGAAATCGGGCTGGCGAAGGGCATCAAGCTGGGCTACTTCGCCCAGCATCAGCTGGAATTTTTACGCGCGGATGAATCCCCGATTCAGCACCTCGCGCGTCTGGCGCCGCAGGAGATGGAGCAGAAGCTGCGCGATTACCTCGGCGGCTTCGGTTTCCAGGGCGATAAGGTGACCGAAAACACCGAGCGTTTCTCCGGCGGCGAAAAAGCCCGTCTGGTGCTGGCGCTGATCGTCTGGCAGCGGCCCAACCTGCTGCTGCTCGATGAACCGACCAACCACCTGGATCTCGACATGCGCCAGGCCCTGACCGAAGCGCTGATCGAGTTCGAAGGCGCGCTGGTTGTGGTTTCACACGACCGTCACCTGATCCGCTCCACCACGGACGATCTTTATCTGGTACACGGCGGCAAAGTCGAACCGTTCGACGGCGATCTGGAAGACTACCAGCAGTGGCTGACGGACGTGCAGAAGCAGGAAAACCAGCCGGAAGAGTCAGCCAAAGACAACGCCAACAGCGCGCAGTCGCGTAAAGACCAGAAGCGCCGCGAAGCGGAGCTGCGCACCCAGACCCAGCCGCTGCGTAAAGAGATTGCCCGTCTCGAAAAAGAGATGGAAAAGCTCAACGCCACGCTTGCCACCGTTGAAGAGAAGCTCGGCGACAGCGGTCTGTATGACCAGAGCCGAAAAGCTGAACTGACGGACTGCCTGCAAACGCAGGCGAAGACTAAATCGAGCCTCGAAGCGTGCGAGATGGCGTGGCTGGACGCGCAGGAACAGCTGGAAGCGATGCTGCAGGCAGATTAAACCATCGGGAGGGTTATGCGTTTCGATACCACGTGCGACATTACATTCCGTAAGCTCAGCATCTTCATGACCTTCATGGAGAAGGGGAACATCGCGCGGACCGCCGAAACGCTGGGCCTGAGCGGCGTCAGCGTACACCGCGCGCTGCACACCCTGGAAGAGAACGTGCGCTGCCCCCTCTTTACCCATAAGGGGCGTAACCTGATTGCGCTCCCCTCCGCCTGGACGCTGCTGGAGTATTGTCAGGAGGTGATGCAGGTGATGGAGCGCGGGCTGGAAGAGTCCCGCAAAATTGCCGGTGTTGGTCAGGGGCGGCTGCGCGTGGGCACGCTCTACTCGCTGACGCTGGAAACCGTGCCGCGTCTTATCATGGGTATGAAGCTGCGCCGTCCCGATCTCGAAATGGATCTGACGATGGGCTCCAACGACACCCTGCTGCACATGCTGGACGAAGGCTCGCTGGACGCGATTCTTATCTCCATTTCCGAAAGCGACATCGACCGTAACAGCCTCGAAGTGCTGCCGCTATTCCATGACGACATCTTCCTTGCTGCACCGGCTTCCGCCACGCTGAATACCCGCGGCCCCGCGGATCTGCGTGATTACAAAGACCAGAAATTTGTCGCTCTTGCAGAAGGGTTCGCCACGTATGCAGGGTTTCAGGAAGCGTTTCATATCGCCGGGTTCGAACCGGAGATTGTTACCCGGGTGAATGACATTTTCTCGATGCTGAGCCTGGTGCAGGCTGGCGTTGGTTTTACGCTGATGCCGGGCAGGATGAAGAAGGTGTACGAGAATTCCGTGCAGCTCCTCAAGCTGGCGGAGCCGTACCAGATGCAGCAGCTGATCGCGATTGTCTTTGCCCGCAACCGTGAGCATGATCCGAGCCTGCGGGCATTGGCCGCCGAGGGGCGGATGTATGCGCGCAGCTTGCAGGAAAGTGTCTGATATATTGCCCGGTGGCGGCTGCGCCTTACCGGGCTAAAAACTCACGCACGAAGTCGCTTCGCCAGATGCACCGCCACGTCCACCCCGCTGCGCTCCAGCGAAATGGTCTCTCCTTCCCACGCAGCCTGCCGCGTCAGGCAGGTCAGTACGCCGCCGGGCGGCATTTCAATCGCCAGTCGGGCTTCACGTTCGTTAGCGGAAATCACCGCCTCCTGCCAGCGCACGGTTCGTGCCATGTTCATCGCCAGATCGTCAGCGATTTTTTCCGGCTGCCAGAGCACGCGGCCGGTACTGCCGCTCAGGTAGGCGCAGCGTGGACGAGCCAGCGTGACGGACTCAAACGCCGACGCCAGCTTTTGTGCCGGTTCCGCCAGCAGTTCACAGTGGGACGGCACGCTTACCGCCAGCCGTCTGGCCTTGCTCGCCCCTTTTGCCAGCGCGCGTGCCGCCACCTGCGCCATCCCGTCATCGCTTCCGGCAATCACGATCTGCGTTTCAGCGTTCAGGTTGGCAATGTAGGTTCCGGTGCCTTCAATCAGCGTTTCCACCTGCGGCAGGGTTAAGCCCATGATTGCCGTCAGGCCGTAGCCGTGCGGGTAAGCCTGCTCCATCAGATCACCGCGCAGCGCCACCAGCTTCAGCGCGTCCGAAAAGTCCAGCGCGCCTGCGATAACCGCCGCCGGATAAGCGCCGATGGACAGCCCGCTGACGATATCCGGCGTCACGCCACGGCGCTCCAGCTCGCGCCCCCAGGCCACACCGGCAATCAGCAGCGAAAGCTGAACCGCGCGGGTATGGGTTAACGCGTCTGCGCCGTCCAGCGTATCCGCTTCGGCGCCAAGTACCTCTCGCGCCTGTTCCAGCTCCGCTCCCGGCAGGTTTTGCAGCATCCCTTCATGCTGCGTGCCCTGTCCCGGAAAGGTAAACAATATTTTCATCACTCCTCCCTGCGCCACGGATCCGCCACCAGGCGCGGTCCGCGGCGAGTTTTCAGCAGCGTTTTTCCGTCGCGCAACCACTCCGCCAGCGCGAAGCCTCCTTCGGGCGTATCGACCTGCGTATCCGCCCGGCACAATGCGCGGCTCAGCTGCGACTGCCATGCGGTAAAAGCATCGGGGGAAATCGGCTGCGGCGCGCGGATCAGCAGATCAAGATCGCTGTCGGCATGTATAACCGGAATGCCGGTCGCCAGCGCGTAGCCGGTGCTGCCGGTAATACCCCACGTCCACGGCCATGCCTGCTGAGCAAGCTGCAGCGCCACCTGAACCGGCGGCTGGGTGACAAACGGCGAATGCAGCAGATCGGCGGTAACGCACAGATCTTCAGGCGATATCACGCGCAGCACGTTTTCCGGCTTCACCCATCCGGCCGCACGCTGGTCGCGACGCAGACCGCGCACGCCAACGGGAATGCGGCCTTCACTATCAACATCACGCCGCACCACTACCGGCAGGCCAGTATGCCAGGCCGCCTCCACCCAGGATTCGGTGATGCCTTCCAGCGCGTCGCGCGCGGTAAGCCAGATGAGGTCGTGCGGGCGTAATGTTGTGGTCATGATTACATTCCTGAAGTCAGCGAGATAAACAGCGGCAGCGACAGGATACACAGTACAGAGCTTAACAGCAGCACGGCCTCAGCATCCGGCGACTGCACGCCAAAACGGTTACCGAACACCACGCCGAAGAAGCCCGCGGAGAGCGCGATCATCAGGATAGCGGTAATTGCCACGGAGCCGTGCAGACCGAAGATCAGCACAATACCCCAGGCAATCGCAGGCTGAATCAGCAGTTTAGCGAGGGTCGAGGTAATCACCATGGTATTGATCTGCAGTTTGCGGGCAGAGAGGATTACCCCGGTCAGGAACAGTGCGGCAGCGGTGGCGGACAGCCCCAGCGGTTTAATCGCCGCAAGCACCAGTTCCGGCATTTTGATGCCGATGGCGGAGAGAATTACACCCAGCAGCGGGCCCATCACAATCGGTTTCTTAATAGAGCGCCACATCAGTACCGGCAGCATGGAGAGCGTTGAGCCGGAATTATTCCCCTCGGCACGCGCTTTCTCACGCTCCAGGATCAACAGGCAGAACGGGGTCATCAGCACTGAGCCGCAGGCAATAGAGACCGCGACGGACAGAGACGTAGAAGATCCTTCACCCAGCACGCTGCCCAGAATCGGCAGACCAAGCGCTGCGTAGTTCGGTAAGGCTACCGTCAGGGTCAGCACGGCTGCGTCCTGCGGGGATTTCTTAAAGACGTTGGTGGCGAGGAAGTAGATGGCCGCATAGGTAATCCACATCGCCAGCGTCAGCACCAGAATCAGCGGTGACTGCGCCACGATGCCGGTCCACGGGGTTTGCACGGTGGCGCTGAACAGCGCGGCAGGCAGTGCAAAATCCATCACGAAGATATTCAGCAGGGAAACATTCTTGTTATCGACCATCTTTGCCTTACCGGCCCAGAATCCCAGCAGCATGATGACGAAAATCGGTGCAAGAGCATGAACAATTACGTAAGTCATAAATCACCTGTAGTAAAAAAGTTTAAGCACTGGCGCGATGATTATTATTTTCAGGATGCAGGCTCCCGCGCGGGCGCAGCAGGCGCGCCCACGGGGTTTGCATCTCTGGCAGGTCTTTTTTTTACTTACCAGCTGGCTCGCATACGTTCGCGTACGAGCGCCGAGCTGCGGCGGTTGTCAGCACCGAGACGATTTTTAAGCGTCGCGTCCTGACGAGCGTCACTGATGGCCTGTTGCAGGGTGGTTTTCACCTGAGCCAGATCGTTATCGGATGGGGCATCCGGGTTGCTGATGTCCAGCAGGCTGGAGAGCAGTCCCAGCGTGGCATAGTTGCTGATGTCGTACGCCATGGGCGGAATGGTTGCCGCCAGTTTTTCCAGCGCCTCGACGGTACGTAGCGTGATACGCGCCGCAGACTCTTTGCCCATCGCGTGGATCAGCACGCCCTTGTCGTTGAAGGCGATCAGACGGTTGGCCTGGTAGCCGTGCGCCAGGAACGCGCCGGACATCGCCTTGCCGACGATCAGGCCAATCACCGGGTGACCAGCCAGGCGCGCGTTAGCATACGCAGCAGCGGCTCCCGCCAGCGCCTGATGAATACCAAACGCCTCTTCGCGACGGCCATAGGCCTGGCTTGGGACGTCAATCACCGCCACTATCGGGCGCTTCACGGCCTTATCGGCATCCGCCGCTACGGTTTCGCTGACCACTTTTGCCAGCGTCCAGCCTTCCAGCAGACCCACTTCGCCTTTCGCCGCCCGCGGGAAGTGGTTGTTGGCATCCGGCACCACGGCCACAAAGCGCACCGTCTCACCGTTCAGCTCGCCGTCTGCCGCCTGAACGGACGGGCAGAGCCCCGCGATACGTTTGGCGTTCGGGGCGAGAGTTTTCAGCCAAAGCTCGCCGCGGCTCATTGTGTTACTCATCATTTCACCTCCCGGGCAAAAAGCGCGTGAATCTGTTCGGCATCGGCCTGTTTGCGGGTGTCGAAATTGGTCAGACGGTTCAGGTAATCGTCGTAGTTATCGGTGCGGTGTTTCGCCGGTACGCCCTTCGCAATCGCCTCGTTCATCGCCGCCTTCACCGCGTTTACGCCGTCGCCCACCAGGGCATCCACCAGCCTGCTTTGATAGCGCACTTCGCCGCCGGTCATGCTCCAGATAAACGGACGGTCGCGGGAGTCGTACTCTTCAATGCCCGCTTCCTGCTCGATAACCTGCGGACCGTTGAGGCCAAGACGCGCTTCGCGGGTCACGATCAGGTAGCTGCATAGCGCCGCGGCAATGGACATCCCGCCGAAGCAGCCCACGGTCCCGGCCACAATCCCGATGACGGGCGTGTAGCGACGCAGGTCTACAATCGCTGCGTGGATATCGGCAATCGCCGCCAGGCCGAGGTTAGCCTCCTGCAGACGCACGCCGCCGGTTTCGAGGCACAGCACCGCCTGCGTCGGAATGCCGTTGCGGTTATCTTCCGCCGCCAGCTCCAGCGCCGCCGCCATTTTGGCGCCAGACACTTCGCCCATGCTGCCGCCCTGGAACGCGCCTTCAATCGCGACCACGACCGCAGGCTGACCGTTGATGGTGCCTTTCGCCACCACCATGCCGTCATCGGCCTGCGGGACAATGCCCTGTGGCCCAAGCCACGGCGAGATAATGCCTTCAAACGGATCCAGCAGTTCGCGGTAGCTGCCGTCATCCAGCAGGGCCTGCGCGCGCTGGCGCGCTTTTAGTTCGATAAAGCTGCTGTCATCACGCATGGCTCACCCCCTCAAAAACCTGTTCGATGCGAATGCGCGCCACGCCCGGCGTCGCGCCGAAGTCGTGGATGGTCAGTTTGCCTGCAGGCAGGCTGCTGACGGTGTGCAGGCGGTTCAACAGCGCCTCCCAGCGGCCACGGCTGTTGTCGACGGAGGTGGTGATATCAACGATTAAGGTCTGGCCCGGTTCGGCGGTGAAGAGCACCTCCATATCCCCGGAGCCGACGACGCCTGCCAGCGCCCTGCCGCTTAACGCGCGGCTGGCGGGCACGGTCAATGTAATTTTTTCCATAACATCCTCTTAATGCTTTGAATAAGGCGTTTCGACACGATCGAGAAACAGCGCGGCGGCAAGCAGGTCGGCAGCGCCGCCCGGTGAAGCGTTAAGCGCCAGCATCTGACGGTCCAGGTTCGCCAGCGCCTGCTGGCCTTCGGACGTTGCACAGCCTCCGGCGTTCAGTACAGCGCGGGCACCGCTCTGCATGGCGTCCAGCCCCTCCATTCCGGCGCGGGACAGCACGCAGGTATCGGTGAGCGAGGTCATGATGGCCATCAGCGCGTCGAGCCTGGCGTACGTTTCGCTGCTGCCGTTGAGACGGCTGAGGCGAAGCTGCGGCAATGCGCGCTGCATAACGTGCGGGAATGCCTGCTGCGCCTCTTCACGCGCGCCCGGCACGCGGTAGCGGTGCGTGGCTCGCAGGCCTTTGCTGAACACTTTCGGTGCCGCCTCGTCCGGGAGTTTCGCCAGCTGCGCGGCAGTGTTCGCGACGGCCTGCGCAGTTGCATCCCCGCCCAACATCGCCACCGCGCTTACCAGCAATCCCAGCGCCCAGATCGCGCCACGATGGGTATTCACCCCGTCGGTGGCCGCCATCATCTGCTTCTCGCCTTCGCGGCCAAGACGGCCAACGGTTTGTCGAAGCGCAATATCTGCCGGACGCAGCCAGCTTTGCTGCGCCAGCGCCTGAAACGTGGGGGTCAGGCTGCGCGCGGAGCGCTCCATCAGCGCAAGGGATAAATCGTGGTGCGCGCCGTTCCCCCGACTGTCCACCAGACCGGGTTTCGGGCTTAAACGTGCTTCGTCAATCAGACACTGCGTGGCGGTTCGCGCCAGCCATTCGGCACCGCCTTCAGCCTGAATCTGGGGCAGAAGTGTCATTACCAGCTCCGGAATTTCGCAGGTGGGTTATACAGACCGCCGGACCACTCCACGAGGTCAGACACGCTGCCCGCAGCCAGCAGAGAGCGGGTGGCGTCGGTGCGGCGAATCCCCATATCTTCCGGATACACCACCTTGCCGCTCTGGCGCAGTTCCGCCACGCGCCTGGCGTCCACACCCAGGCCGATATCGGTGATCCCCGCGACGGCGGCGACCATGGCACGACGCTCTTCCAGATCTTTCGCCCGGTAGAGGTAGGCAATCCCCTCTTCCGTCAGCACGTGCGTCACGTCATCGCCGTAAATCATCACCGGTGCCAGCGGCATGCCGGAGGCTTTCGCCACGTCTACGGCATCGAGTTTTTCCACGAAGGTTGGCTTCACGCCCGCCTGGAAGGTTTCCACCATCTGCACGACGAGTTTTTTACCGCGCTGCATTGGGTCAGGCTCGGTGATCATGTTCAGCCAGGCCGGCGTGGCGTGGCGGCGACCATGCGGGTCATGGCCCATGTTTGGCGCACCACCGAAGCCAGAAAGACGACCGCGAGTCACGGTTGAGGAGTTGGCGTAACCGTCAACCTGCAGCGTAGAGCCGATGAACATATCCACCGCGTACTGGCCTGCCAGCTGGCAGAAGGCGCGGTTGGAACGCATGGAGCCGTCGGCACCGGTAAAGAACACGTCCGGACGGGCGCGGATGTACTCTTCCATCCCCAGCTCGCCGCCGAAGCAGTGCACGCTTTCGACCCAGCCGCTTTCAATGGCCGGAATCAGCGTCGGATGTGGATTCAACGTCCAGTGCTTACAGATTTTGCCCTTCAGACCGAGCTGTTCGCCGTAGGTAGGTAGCAGCAGCTCAATCGCCGCAGTGTTAAAGCCGATACCGTGGTTCAGGGACTGCACCTGATGCTCCGCGTAGATGCCTTTGATGGCCATCATCGCCATCAGAATATGTTCCTGTTTAATCAGGCGCGGGTCGCGGGTGAACAGCGGTTCGATGAAGAACGGCTTATCTGCAACGACCACGTAGTCAATCCAGGAGCCTGGAATATCTACGCGCGGCAGATCGCACTCGTCGTCCACCAGCTCGTTCACCTGTGCGATGACGATACCGTCGTGGAACGCAGCGGCTTCCACCAGCGCCGGGGTATCTTCGGTACTCGCCCCGGTGTAGAGGTTGCCTTTGCGGTCCGCTTTAAAACCGGCAATCAGCGCCACGTTGGGCGAAAGGTCGACATAGAGGCGTGAGTACAGTTCGATGTAGGTATGGATCGCGCCGATTTCGAGCTGACCATCTTCCAGCAACTGGGAGATCCGCAGGCTTTGTGTCCCGGAGAAGGAGAAGTCCAGCTTGCGGGCGATGCCTTTTTCAAAGATATCCAGATGCTCGCTGCGGCCAACGCTCGGCATGATCATATGCAGGTCGTGGACGATTTGCGGGTTCACTTCGGCAAGCGAGCGGGACAGAAAATCCGCCTGCTTCTGGTTGTTGCCCTCCAGTACGACTTTGTCGCCCGGTGCGATCAGTTTTTCCAGCATGCCGACAATATCGCCGGTTGGCAGTACTTTCCCCTGCACCGGTACGGACGTCAGTCGACGCGCTTTCTCGCTGCGTCGTGTGTTCCATTGCCGCGCGGGTGTTTGCCCAGATAACATTATTAACCTCCTGATTCAGCACATCATTCTGATTTGCTTAACGTTGAGTAAAGTCTGCGCTCTGGCGAGAAAGGCATCAATTAAGCGTAGGGCGGAATCATTAGCCTGAGAGTAATAATCAAGGTAAATATTTGTGATCGGGATCAGTTCCTGGTTCGGAAATCCAGGCTAAACGGGGTACAATTCGGAAAGTATCGTAAATTTCCGACAAGAATCAGCATCGCGCTTATGACCCAAATCATTCCTTCAGACTTCGACATTGCGGCCGAAGACAGCACCGAGTTCGTGCCCCTGCGCGGCGTGGCCAATCCCCATTTGCAGACCATGCTGCCGCGGCTGATCCGCCGCAAGGTTCAGTTCACTCCGCACTGGCAGCGGCTTGACCTGCCAGACGGTGATTTTCTGGATCTCGCCTGGAGCGAAGCGCCGGAACAGGCGCGTCATAAGCCCCGTCTGGTGGTCTTTCACGGTCTCGAGGGGAGCCTGCACAGCCCGTATGCACATGGGTTAATTGAGGCAGCAAAAGCGCGCGGCTGGCTCGGCGTGGTGATGCATTTTCGCGGCTGTAGCGGCGAGCCGAACCGGCAGAAACGCATTTATCACTCGGGTGAAACCGAAGACGGAACGTGGTTTTTACACTGGCTGCGGGACAACTTTGGCACCGTGCCAACGGCCGCCGTGGGCTATTCGCTGGGCGGAAATATGCTCGCCTGCCTGCTGGCCAAAGAGGGCGACAGCGTACCGCTGAATGCTGCAGTGATTGTTTCCGCGCCGTTTATGCTGGAGCAG
Organism: Enterobacter sp. ECC_219_Taxon_10; assembly: GCF_058354905.1. Taxonomy (NCBI): domain Bacteria; kingdom Pseudomonadati; phylum Pseudomonadota; class Gammaproteobacteria; order Enterobacterales; family Enterobacteriaceae; genus Enterobacter; species Enterobacter sp. ECC_219_Taxon_10. Next base: position 4,477,058 of record NZ_CM178005.1, read on the forward strand.
TGCAGCTACCATATGGATAAAGGCTTTTCCCGCGTCTATCAGCGCTACCTGCTTAACCTGCTGAAGGCCAACGCGGCGCGTAAGCTCAAGGCCTACCCGGATACCCTGCCGGTAAGCCTGCGCCAGCTGAAAAAGGTGCGTCGTATTCGCGAGTTCGACGATCTGATCACTGCGAAAATCCACGGCTTCGCCGATGCAATTGACTATTATCGTCAGTGCAGCGCCATGCCGCTGCTCAGCAAAATCACGCAGCCGACGCTGATCATTCACGCCAAGGATGACCCGTTTATGGATCACCATTCGATCCCCGCGCAGGAATTCCTGCCCGACAACGTTCACTATCAGTTAACTGAACATGGCGGCCACGTTGGGTTTATCGGCGGCACGCTGCGCCGCCCGAAAATGTGGCTGGAGGCGCGTATTCCTGACTGGCTTACTCCTTACCTGGACGGTGCAAAATGATCATTCCCTGGCAAGATCTGGCTCCCGAAACGCTCGATAATCTGATTGAAAGCTTTGTATTACGCGAAGGCACCGATTATGGTGAACATGAGCGTTCGCTTGAGCAAAAGGTCAACGATGTTAAACGCCAGCTGAAAAGCGGCGACGTGGTGCTGGTGTGGTCAGAACTGCATGAGACGGTCAATATCATGCCCCGCAACGCGTTTCACGGCTGATCTTCCAACCTTTTCAGTCAGGGAGTTGCTATGTCTGCCAGACATCCCATTATTGCCGTTACGGGGTCGAGTGGTGCGGGAACCACCACCACCAGCCTCGCTTTTCGCAAGATTTTCGCCCAGCTGAATCTCCGTTCGGCGGAGGTCGAAGGCGACAGCTTTCACCGCTATACGCGCCCGGAGATGGACATGGCGATCCGCAAGGCGCGCGATCTGGGTAAACACATCAGCTACTTCGGCCCGGAAGCCAATGATTTCGGTCTGCTGGAGCAAACCTTCCGCGAATACGGGCAGAGCGGTACCGGGCAGTCCCGCAAGTATCTTCACACCTACGATGAAGCCGTACCCTGGAACCAGGTACCGGGCACCTTTACCCCCTGGCAACCGCTGCCGGAACCCACCGATGTATTATTTTATGAAGGATTGCACGGCGGCGTGGTTACGCCTCAGCACGACGTGGCGCGCCACGTGGATCTTCTGGTCGGGGTGGTCCCTATCGTTAACCTGGAGTGGATCCAGAAGCTAACGCGTGACATGAGCGAGCGCGGCCATTCGCGCGAGGCGGTGATGGACTCCGTGGTGCGCTCCATGGAAGACTACATCAATTACCTCACGCCACAGTTCTCCCGCACCCACATTAACTTCCAGCGCGTGCCGACGGTGGACACCTCCAATCCGTTCGCGGCGAAAAGCATCCCGTCGCTGGACGAGAGCTTTGTGGTGATCCACTTCCGCAATCTTGAAGGCATTGATTACCCCTGGCTGCTGGCGATGCTGCAGGGCTCGTTTATTTCGCACATGAATACGTTAGTGGTGCCGGGTGGAAAAATGGGGCTGGCAATGGAGCTCATCATGACGCCGCTGGTTCAGCGGTTGATGGAAGGGAAGCAGATCGCGTAAACATGTTCCCTCTCCCCGTGGGAGAGGGTTAGGGTGAGGGCATCAACACGCACGATGCCCCGTGAATCACACCTCAATCACTTCATACGAATGCGTAATTTTTACCGCTTTCTCCAGCATTAGCGCCACAGAGCAGTATTTCTCCGCAGACAGGTCCACCGCGCGTGAAACCGCCGCGTCTTTCAGCGCTTTCCCGGTGACAACAAAGTGCAGATTTATGTGGGTGAACAGGCGTGGCGCCTCTTCGCGACGTTCTGAGGTGAGTTTAACCTCGCAATCCGTTACGTCATGACGACCTTTTTGCAGAATCGACACCACGTCAATCGCACTGCATCCACCTGCCGCCATCAGCACCATTTCCATTGGGCTCGGCGCTTTATCGCCGGAGTTACCATCCATCAAAATCTGGTGTCCTGACGCGGACTCCCCCAGGAACGTTAAACCTTCAACCCACTTCACGCGCGCTTGCATATTCATTAACTCCAACGTTGCATTTTTGGTGACAGATTACGCGTGCGTTACATTTCTCGCAATGGAAGGCGACCTGCATCATGCTGAAGCGAGACACCAGGAGACACGCGGCGAAAGCTATGCTAAAACACTCAGGATGCTACAGTAATACATTGACGTTACACATGTATGCAGAGGACATCAAACTTTACTGGCTGCGAAACGTTACGACAGCCGACTTCCCAGGGTATGGGTAAGAATTCGATTGCAACCCCAGAGTCCGGATGCATCTGATGACTCTGGTGACAGCTTATAACAGAGGATAACAGCGCATGGTGCTTGGCAAACCGCAAACAGACCCGACTCTCGAATGGTTCTTGTCTCATTGCCACATTCATAAGTACCCATCGAAGAGCACGCTGATTCACCAGGGTGAAAAAGCGGAAACGTTGTATTACATCGTCAAAGGCTCGGTGGCAGTGCTGATCAAAGATGAGGAAGGGAAAGAGATGATCCTTTCTTATCTGAACCAGGGCGATTTTATCGGTGAACTGGGCCTGTTTGAAGAAGGCCAGGAACGTAGCGCCTGGGTTCGTGCAAAGACAGCATGTGAAGTGGCTGAAATTTCTTACAAGAAATTCCGTCAGCTGATTCAGGTAAACCCTGACATCCTGATGCGTCTTTCTTCCCAGATGGCGCGCCGTCTGCAGGTGACGTCAGAGAAAGTGGGTAACCTCGCCTTCCTGGACGTGACCGGCCGTATCGCGCAAACCCTGCTGAACCTGGCGAAACAGCCAGACGCTATGACCCACCCGGACGGCATGCAAATTAAAATTACCCGTCAGGAAATTGGTCAGATCGTCGGTTGCTCCCGTGAAACAGTGGGCCGTATTCTGAAAATGCTGGAAGATCAAAACCTGATCTCCGCCCACGGTAAAACCATCGTGGTTTACGGAACCCGTTAATCCTGCTTAAACGGCGTGCCATCGCGAGGTGTCACGCCGTTTTTGTCTCTTTTCCCCATGTGGCGCAGGCTGATCTATCACCCGGAAGTTAACTACGCACTGCGACAAACGCTGGTGTTGTGTCTTCCCGTGGCCGTGGGCCTGCTCCTGGGTCATCTTCAGCAGGGCCTGCTGTTTTCCCTCGTGCCCGCCTGCTGCAACATTGCCGGTCTGGACACGCCGCATAAGCGCTTTTTCAAACGCCTGATTATCGGCGGCTGCCTGTTTGCAGGCTGTAGCCTCGCGGTGCAGCTGTTACTGGCTCGCGATATTCCCCTGCCGCTGATCCTGACCGTGCTGGCGATGACCCTCGGCGTCACGGCGGAAATCAGCTCGCTGCACGCTCGCCTGCTTCCAGCGTCACTCATTGCGGCCATCTTTACCCTGAGCCTCGCCGGGAATATGCCCGTGTGGGAGCCGCTGCTGATCTACGCCCTCGGCACGCTGTGGTACGGGCTGTTTAACTGGTTCTGGTTCTGGCTATGGCGAGAGCAGCCGCTGCGAGAATCTCTGAGCCTGCTCTACGTGCAGCTTGCGGATTACTGCGAAGCCAAATACACCCTGCTCACCCAGCATACCGATCCGGAAAAATCCTTACCGCCGCTGCTGACGCGCCAGCAAAAAGTGGTGGATTTGATAAGCCAGTGCTATCAGCAGCTGCATATGCTCGCCGCAAACAAGAACCACGAGTACAAACGGCTGCTGCGTACCTTCCAGGTGGGGCTGGACCTTCAGGAGCATATCTCCGTTAGCCTTCATCACCCGCAGGAGGTGCAAAAGCTGGTTGAGCGCAGCCATGCCGAAGCGGTGATTCGCTGGAACGCGCAGACCGTCTCCGCGCGCCTGCGGGTGCTGGCTGACGATATACTTTATCACCGCTACCCCACGCGCTTTAACATGGACAAACAGCTCGGCGCGCTGGAGAAAATTGCCCGTCAGCACCCGGAAAATCCGGTCGGCCAGTTTGCCGCCTGGCACTTCAGCCGCATCGCCCGCGTGCTGCGCACCCAGCGACCGCTTTATCCCCGCGACCTGATGGCGGATAAACAAAAACGTCTGCCGCTGCTGCCGGCGCTCAAAAGCTATCTTTCTCTTAAATCGTCCGCCCTGCGCAACGCCGCACGAATTAGCGTCATGCTCAGTATCGCCAGCCTGATGGGCATGGCGCTGCACCTGCCGAAACCCTACTGGATCTTAATGACCGTGCTGTTTGTCACCCAGAATGGCTATGGCGCCACGCGGGTGCGCATTCTGCACCGTGCGGGCGGCACGATGGCGGGGCTGATTATTGCAGGCGTGACGCTGCACTTTCACGTGCCCGAGGGCTATACCCTGGCGGGCATGCTGGCTATCACCCTGGTGAGCTATCTAATCATTCGCAAAAACTACGGCTGGGCGATGGTGGGCTTTACGGTAACGGCGGTATATACCCTGCAGCTGCTTACGCTTAACGGCGAACAGTTCATCGTTGCCCGCCTGATCGACACGCTGATTGGCTGCCTGATCGCCTTTGGCGGTATGGTCTGGCTGTGGCCACAGTGGCAGAGCGGCCTGCTGAGGCAAAACGCCCACGACGCGCTGGAGGCCGATCAGCAGGCCATTCGTCTGATCCTGAGCGACGATCCGCAGCCTTCCCCGCTTGCCTACGAACGTATGAAGGTCAACCAGGCGCATAACGCCCTCTTTAACTCGCTGAATCAGGCGATGCAGGAGCCGGGCTTTAATTCACATTATCTGGCGGACATGAAGCTGTGGGTGACGCACAGCCAGTTTATCGTCGAGCACATTAACGCCATGACGACGCTGGCGCGCGAGCACACGATGCTGACGCCGGATCTGGCGCAGCGCTATTTGCAGTCGTGTGAAATTGCGTTGCAGAGGTGTCAGCAGCGTCTGGAGTATGACGCGCCGGGCGAATCGGGCGACTCGAACATTCTGGAAGCGCCGGAGACGTTAACCCACGGGCCGATGAGCACGCTGGAGCAGCATTTGCAGCGTGTGCTGGGACATCTGAACACCATGCACACCATTTCGTCGGTGGCATGGCGTCAGCGCCCGCATCACGGGATTTGGTTAACGCGCCGGTTAAAGCGAACCGAGTATTAGCCTTTAACGAGCTTCGCGACCGCCGCGGCAAAGCGGGTTAACCCGTCTTCAATATCTTTTTCTTCCACCACCAGCGACGGCGCAAAGCGCATCACGTCCGGCCCAGCGTTGAGCACCATGACGCCTTCATGCGCGGCAGCGTGAAGGAAATCGCGCGCGCGGCCTTTGTACTGCGGCTTCAGCTCGGCGCCAATCAACAGCCCCATTCCGCGGATCTCGCTGAACACGTCGTACTGTTCATCAATCTTTTTCAGGTGTTTCACAAACAGCTCGCGTTTCGCGCTAACGCCGTTCAGCACTTCCGGCGTGTTGATGATGTCGAACGCGGCTCCCGCCACAGCGCTCGCCAGCGGGTTACCGCCGTAGGTGGAGCCGTGAGATCCGACGTGAAACGCGGAGGCGATCTCCTGCGTCGTCAGTACCGCACTCACCGGGAAACCACCGCCGAGCGCTTTGGCGCTGGTCAGAATATCCGGCGTCACGCCGTAGTGCATGTAGGCAAACAGGTCTCCGGTACGCCCCATCCCGCACTGCACCTCATCAAACACCAGCAGCGCCTGATGTTCGTCGCACAGCGCGCGCAGCCCTTTCAGGAACTCCGGGGTCGCCGCCGTCACGCCGCCTTCGCCCTGAATCGGCTCCACCACTACCGCGCAGGTGTGGTCGTCCATCACCGCTTTCACCGCATGCAGATCGTTAAACGGCACGTGGACGATGTCGGCCGGTTTTGGGCCAAAGCCGTCGGAATACTTCGGCTGGCCGCCAACGGAGACGGTAAAGAAAGAGCGTCCGTGGAAGGCGTTATGGAAGGCGATGATTTTGGTTTTGTAAGGACTGTGACGCGTTGTCGCGTAGTAGCGCGCCAGCTTGAAGGCGGTTTCGTTGGCCTCGGTGCCGGAGTTCATAAACAGCACGCGCTCGGCAAAGGTGGCATCAATGATCTTACGGCCCAGGCGCAGCGCCGGTTCGTTGGTGAACACGTTACTGGTGTGCCACAGGGTTTCGCCCTGGGTTTTCAGCGCCTCCACCAGCGCAGGATGGCAGTGACCCAGCGCCGTAACCGCAATACCGCCCGCGAAATCCACATACTCTTTGCCCTGCTGATCCCAGACGCGGCTGCCCTTCCCCTTCACCGGGATAAACTCAGCCGGTGCATAAATCGGCAGAATCACTTCATCGAATGTCGCGCGGGTAATTGCTGGTTGTTCAGTTGCCATGTCATGCCCATCCATTTTATGTCACATTTATTGTGAAAATATAATCACAAAATATGCATAAAAAATCACAGCAAGGCAACAAATATTCAGCGATTAAGGAAATTTGCCAGCAGCGCGTGCCCCTGCTCGCTGAGGATACTTTCCGGGTGGAACTGCACGCCTTCGAGATCCCACTCGCGGTGGCGAATCCCCATGATCTCCTGGGTATCGCTCCAGGCGGTCACGTCAAAGCAGTCGGGCAGCGTCGGCGGGTCAATCACCAGCGAATGGTAGCGCGTCACGGTTAACGGGTTATTAAGCCCTGTGAATACGCCCGTGCCGGTGTGGGTAACCGGCGAGGTTTTGCCGTGCATCACTTTTGCGGCACGCACGATGGTAGCCCCAAATACCTGGGCAATCGCCTGATGACCTAGACAGACGCCCAGGATCGGCAGCCTGCCGGCATAGTGGTGAATAACGTCCAGAGAAATGCCCGATTCCGATGGCGTACACGGCCCCGGCGAAATGACGATTTTCTGCGGAGCCAGCGACTCGATATCGGCCAGGCTGAGCTCGTCGTTGCGGCGGACAACCACCTCTGCACCCAGTTCGCAAAAATACTGGTAAAGGTTCCAGGTGAAGGAATCGTAGTTATCAATCAGCAGAATCATGGCGGCTCCCGAAAAAAATGCCGCCCTATTCTACTCAGATTCCCGCGCTTCGCTCACTACTTTGGCAAAGATAGCGCTCAATGCGCTCAAATCGCCCATGGCGCCGCTTCGGTTCGCCGCTACCCACTGCTCAGGATCGATATCCCGCCAGCTCAGCGCGTAACCTGCATGGATAGCCAGCTGCTCAAAGAAGACGCGCTGCGCAATGCCATTACCGCGGATAAAGGGATGCAGCATGTTGATTTCACAGTAGTAGTGACTCACTTTGTCAACAAACGCCGCTTTTTCCAGACCCACAAGATACTTTTCGCTTTCCAGCGCCGCCATCAGCTCATTACCCATCTTCTCGATGTACTCAAAATGGCAAAAGGGAATGTCACCCTTAAAAATATCGTCGGTACGGAATTCGCCTGCCTGCCTCATCTCTCTGTGATACAGATGACGGTGAATAAGGCACAGATGCGGTAACCCGGGCGCTGAAGGCCCAAGCTCCAGCGTCTCAATGCCGGGCTCTGAAGGACCATTACCTTTTTCAAGGAGACAACTGGCCTGAAAATTGACGTTACGCTGCTGCTCCCAGAGACGGGATTTTTGCTTGTCGGTGAGTTTTTTCACTTAACGCCTCCCTGAATAGTCCGTTTGCCACAAGTATAAGCAGCAAAACGCGCTTTCGCAGGGAGGGGACACAGCACGGGCGAGGATCGCCCGTGTCGAAGAGGCTTATGGCAGAACTTTCGCGGAGAGGATCACGACAGGTTTGGACGGCACATTCTGGTACGGGCCAACGTCATGAGTCGGTACCTGCGAAATCTTGTCCGCCACGTCCATCCCTTTCACAATTTTACCGAAGACCGCATAGCCGAAGTCGCGCTGGCCGTGGTCGAGGAAGGCGTTATCCGCCACGTTCAGGAAGAACTGGCTGGTAGCGCTGTCTTTATCCGCAGTGCGCGCCATGGAGATAGTGCCGCGCTTGTTCAGCAGGCCATTGTCCGCTTCGTTTTTAATAGGCGGGTTCGGCTGTTTCTGCTGCATCTGCTCGTTGAAGCCGCCGCCCTGAATCATGAAGCCAGGGATCACGCGGTGGAAGGTGGTGTTGTTGTAGAAACCACTGTTCACGTAGTCGAGGAAGTTTTTCACAGAAACCGGAGCTTTCTGGCTATTCAGTTCCAGCTCAATGTTCCCGGCAGAGGTGGTCAACAGAACGTGAGGGTCCCCATTTGCTGCCAGCGCAGCAGGGGAAACGGCAGAAAGAGCAAACACAGCTGCGACAGCCGCCAGTGTTGATTTGAGCATGAGAATTCCTTAACAAAGCGCAGTATAAAAAGCGAATGGCTTGATTCTAAAGAGCAGTATGAACGTAGACCAGCCTTTTACCTAATTTTACGAAATTGAAACAATTATTACTGCGCAAACGATTGGTTAGACCGTCACTTAATGTGATTTAGATCACATTAAAACCTGCAATGACATAATCATTACCCTTAAAAGATAGGAATGGATCACTTTAGCGACTAAAATCTGCCCGCTCTCAGCGCCCCTTCGGCGCTTTTCTTTTTCTGAACAGGCCAGACATGACTAACAGCAATCGCATCAAGCTCACATGGATCAGCTTTTTCTCCTACGCCCTTACCGGCGCGTTGGTGATCGTCACCGGGATGGTGATGGGAAATATCGCAGACTACTTCCAGCTGCCCGTTTCCAGCATGAGTAATACCTTCACCTTCCTCAACGCGGGGATCCTGATCTCTATCTTCCTGAATGCCTGGTTGATGGAAATTGTCCCGCTGAAAACACAGCTGCGCTTTGGCTTTGTGCTGATGGTCGCCGCCGTGGCGGGCCTGATGCTGAGCCACAGCATTGCACTGTTCTCCGCCGCCATGTTCGTGCTTGGTCTGGTTAGCGGGATCACCATGTCGATCGGTACGTTCCTGATTACCCATATGTATGAAGGCCGTCAGCGCGGCGCGCGCCTGCTGTTTACCGACTCCTTCTTCAGCATGGCCGGAATGATTTTCCCGATGGTCGCCGCCGTTCTGCTGGCGCGCAGCATTGAGTGGTACTGGGTATACGCCTGCATCGGCCTCGTCTACGTGGCGATCTTTATCCTGACCTTCGGTTGTGAGTTCCCGGTGCTGGGCAAGAAAGCGCAAACTACTGCAGAGCCCGTCGCGAAAGAGAAATGGGGCATCGGCGTGCTGTTCCTCTCCATCGCCGCCCTGTGCTACATCCTGGGCCAGCTGGGCTTTATCTCCTGGGTACCGGAATACGCCAAAGGCCTGGGCATGAGCCTGAACGATGCGGGTAAACTGGTGAGCGATTTCTGGATGTCTTACATGTTCGGCATGTGGGCGTTTAGCTTCATCCTGCGCTTCTTCGACCTGCAGCGCATTCTGACCGTGCTCGCAGGCCTGGCGACCGTGCTGATGTACCTGTTCATCAACGGTTCACCGGAGCATATGCCGTGGTTCATTCTGACCCTGGGCTTCTTCTCCAGCGCGATTTACACCTCGATCATCACCCTGGGCTCCCTGCAGACCAAAGTGGCCTCGCCGAAGCTGGTTAACTTCGTGCTGACCTGCGGCACCATCGGCACCATGCTCACCTTCGTGGTAACGGGCCCGATCGTTGCCCACAGCGGCCCGCTGGCGGCGCTGCACACCGCTAACGGTCTGTATGCCGTGGTGTTCATCATGTGCTTCGTTCTGGGCTTTGTGACCCGCCACCGCCAGCACAACGCGACAGCGACGTCTCACTAATCCCTACGCCCCTTTGCGCTCGGCAGAGGGGCTGTTTCTGGCAAAGCTCACCTCTTCTCCCCCGATATCCATCTGGATCCACGTCTGCGCCAGCTGCGTAGTAGCAATCACCCTCCCCTGACGGATTGACCAGCGCACCGGCACCTGGCAGCGCACGGCTTCAAACCCGCTCTCCGCAGGCAGAATAATCAGGTTCGCCGGATTTCCCGTCTCAATACCGTAATCGCTCAGGCCAAAAGTACGGGCGCTGTTATGGGTGATCAGATTCAGGCCGCTGTCGATCTGCGGATAGCCCATCATCTGGCACACGTGCAGCCCCATGTGCAGCACCTGCAACATGTTGCCGGTGCCGAGCGGGTACCACGGGTCGAAGACGTCGTCATGGCCGAAGCAGACGTTGATGCCTGCCTCCTGCAGCTCTTTCACCCGGGTGATGCCGCGGCGCTTCGGATAATCGTCAAAACGCCCCTGCAGGTGGATATTCACCAGCGGGTTAGCCACGAAGTTAATCCCCGACATCTTCAGCAGGCGGAAAAGCCGCGAAGTGTAAGCGCCGTTGTAAGCGTGCATAGCGGTGGTGTGGCTGGCGGTCACCCGCGGGCCGATGCCGGCCTCATAGGCCAGCGCTGCCACTGTCTCGACAAAACGCGACTGTTCGTCGTCAATTTCATCGCAGTGGATATCCAGCGGGCGGTCATATTTCTTCGCCAGATCGAAAGCGATATGCAGCGACTGCACGCCATACTCCCGGGTGAACTCGAAGTGTGGGATCGCCCCCACCACATCAGCCCCCAGTTTTAGCGCCTCTTCCAGCAACGCCGCGCCGTTCGGGTAAGAGAGAATACCTTCCTGCGGGAACGCGACGATTTGCAGCGTCACCCACGGGGCAACCTCCTGCTTCACCTCCAGCATCGCCTTCAGGGCGGTGAGCGTCGGGTCGGAAACATCAACGTGGGTACGCACAAACTGAATGCCGTTGGCAATTTGCCACTTCAGCGTTTTCCAGGCACGCGCTTTCACATCTTCATGGCTGAGCAACGCTTTGCGCTCGGCCCAACGCTCAATGCCCTCAAATAGCGTGCCAGACTGGTTCCAGTTCGGCTCGCCCGCCGTCTGGGTGGTATCAAGATGGATATGCGGCTCAATAAACGGTGGAATAGCAAGCCCGCCGCGCGCGTTCAATACTTCATAACTTTCGGCGTGGGTGTCGTCCATTGGGGTGATGTCACCAAATCGGCCGTTCTCAATGGCAAGCTGCCACAGTCCTTCCCGGCCGGGTAAGCGAACATTCTGAACAAGCCAAAGCGGTGTTGTAGACATTTCATATCCCCTGATAAACGCAACATTGTTTACGCGTATTTTTGTTTAAAAATCCGCCATTGTTTTGTACACAAAATCGACGACATCGAAAAGCCTGCGATTTCCATAACTTATAAAAATCCTGACAAATCAGCCGCATACCCCCTAAGGAGTAGGCGAAGACGTATTTGATTTACATCAATAAGCGCACCTGCTGAATCGTTAAGGTAGGCAGTAATAGAAAAGAAATCGAGGCAAAAATGAGCAAAGTCAGACTCGCTATCATCGGTAACGGCATGGTCGGCCACCGCTTTATTGAGGATCTTCTTGATAAAGCCGATGCTGAGCAGTTCGATATTACCGTGTTCTGTGAAGAACCCCGCAAGGCGTACGACCGTGTGCACCTGTCATCCTACTTCTCCCATCATACCGCCGAAGAGCTCTCTCTGGTGCGCGAAGGATTCTACGAGAAGCATGGCGTAAAAGTGCTGGTGGGCGAACGCGCCATCACCATTAACCGTCAGGAAAAAGTGATCCACTCCAGCGCCGGGCGTACGGTTTTTTACGACAAGCTGATCATGGCGACGGGCTCGTATCCGTGGATCCCACCCATTAAAGGCTCGGAGACTCAGGATTGCTTCGTTTATCGCACGATTGAGGACCTCAACGCCATCGAATCCTGCGCGCGCCGAAGCAAACGCGGCGCGGTGGTCGGCGGCGGTCTGCTGGGTCTGGAAGCGGCTGGCGCGCTCAAAAACCTCGGGGTTGAAACCCACGTTATCGAATTTGCGCCAATGCTGATGGCCGAACAGCTGGACCACATGGGTGGCGACCAGCTTAAGCGTAAAATTGAAAGCATGGGCGTGAAGGTTCACACCAGCAAGAACACCAAAGAGATCGTGCAGGAAGGCACAGAGGCGCGTAAAACCATGCGCTTTGCCGACGGCAGCGAGCTGGAAGTGGACTTCATCGTCTTCTCCACCGGGATCCGCCCGCGCGACAAGCTGGCGACCCAGTGCGGTCTGGCGGTAGCGCAGCGCGGCGGGATCATGATTAACGACACCTGCCAGACTTCCGACCCGGATATTTACGCCATCGGCGAATGCGCCAGCTGGAACAACCGCGTATACGGTCTGGTCGCGCCAGGGTACAAAATGGCCCAGGTCGCCGTGGACCATATCCTCGGCAGCGAAAACGCCTTTACCGGCGCAGACATGAGCGCCAAGCTGAAGCTGCTGGGCGTCGACGTGGGCGGTATCGGCGATGCGCACGGCCGCACCCCGAACTCCCGCAGCTACGTTTACCTCGACGAAAGCAAAGAGGTCTACAAGCGTCTCATCGTCAGCCAGGACAACAAAACCCTGCTCGGCGCGGTGCTGGTGGGCGATACCAGCGACTTCGGTAACCTGCTCCAGCTGGTGCTGAACGCCATTGAGCTGCCGGAAAACCCGGACGCGCTGATCCTTCCGGCCCACGCCTCCAGCGGCAAGCCGTCTATCGGCGTGGATAAACTGCCGGACAGCGCGCAGATTTGCTCCTGCTTCGACGTTACTAAAGGCATGCTGATCTCAGCCATCAACAAAGGCTGCCACACCGTTGCGGCGCTGAAAGCCGAAACCAAAGCCGGTACCGGCTGCGGCGGCTGTATTCCGCTGGTGACGCAGGTACTGAACGCCGAGCTGGCGAAACAGGGCATCGAAGTGAACAACAACCTGTGCGAGCACTTCGCGTATTCTCGCCAGGAGCTGTACCACCTGATCCGCGTGGAGGGCATTAAGTCCTTCGACGAACTGCTGGCGAAGCACGGCCAGGGCTACGGCTGTGAAGTGTGTAAACCAACCGTCGGCTCGCTGCTGGCGTCCTGCTGGAACGAGTACGTGCTCAAACCAGAACACACGCCGCTGCAGGACACCAACGATAACTTCCTGGCGAACATCCAGAAAGACGGTACCTATTCCGTCATTCCGCGTTCCGCTGGTGGCGAAATCACCCCGGAAGGTCTGGTCGCCGTGGGCCGTATCGCCCGTGAATTTAATCTGTACACCAAAATCACCGGCTCCCAGCGTATCGGCCTGTTTGGCGCGCAGAAGGATGATCTGCCGGAAATCTGGCGTCAGTTGATAGAAGCAGGCTTCGAAACCGGCCACGCGTATGCCAAAGCGCTGCGAATGGCGAAAACCTGCGTGGGCAGCACCTGGTGCCGCTACGGCGTCGGCGACAGCGTGGGCTTCGGCGTTGAGCTGGAAAACCGCTACAAAGGCATCCGTACCCCGCACAAAATGAAGTTCGGCGTCTCCGGCTGTACCCGCGAATGTGCGGAAGCGCAGGGTAAAGACGTGGGGATCATCGCCACCGAGAAAGGCTGGAACCTGTACGTGTGCGGCAACGGCGGGATGAAACCACGCCACGCGGACCTGCTGGCGGCGGATCTCGATCGCGATACGCTGATCCAGTATCTCGACCGCTTTATGATGTTCTACATTCGTACCGCCGATAAGCTGACCCGTACCGCTTCCTGGCTGGATAACCTGGAAGGCGGTATCGACTACCTTAAGTCCGTCATCATCGACGACAAGCTGGGCCTGAACGAACAGCTGGAAGCCGAGATGGCTCGCCTGCGCGAGGCGGTGATCTGCGAGTGGACCGAAACCGTCAACACCCCGGCGGCGCAGACGCGCTTCAAACACTTTATCAACAGCACCCAGCGCGACCCGAACGTGCAGGTTGTACCGGAGCGTGAACAGCATCGCCCGGCAACACCGTATGAACGCATTCCGGTGACGCTGGTGGAGGAAAACGCATGAGCCAGTGGGTAAACATCTGCGAGATTAACGATATTCTGCCCGCCACCGGCGTGTGTGCGCTGCTGGGCAACGAGCAGGTCGCCATTTTCCGCCCTCGCCACGATGAACAGGTCTTTGCCATCAGCAATATCGACCCGTTCTTCGAGGCCAGCGTGCTCTCACGTGGACTGATTGCCGAGCATCAGGGTGAGCTGTGGGTCGCCAGCCCGCTGAAAAAGCAGCGTTTCCGCTTAAGCGACGGTTACTGCATGGAAGATGAAAGCTTCTCCGTGAAGCACTACGACGTCCGCGTTAAGGACGGCAAGGTGCAGCTCAAAGCGTAACCCTCCACCTTTTCAATAGGAAAGGCTTATGACCCCTTATGGGTAACGGCAGGAAAAACCGTATGTTCTGTACGATTCCTGCTGTTATCCTGACGTCAATTCTTACCCCCTCCTTGAATGCTGTGAGGTAACGTCGTGGACCACCTGCCGATTTTCTGTCAATTACGCCATCGCGACTGCCTGCTTGTGGGCGGCGGCGATGTGGCTGAACGCAAAGCGCGCCTGCTGCTGGAAGCCGGAGCCCGACTGACCGTCAATGCCCTTACTTTCGCCCCGCAGTTTGACGTCTGGGCTCAGGAAGGGATGCTCACGCTGGTGCAGGGAGAGTTTGATGAGTCCCTGCTGGATACCTGCTGGCTGACCATTGCCGCGACAGATGACGATGAAGTGAACCAGCGCGTCAGCGACGCCTGCGAAGCGCGCCGTATCTTCTGCAACGTGGTGGATGCGCCGAAAGAGGCCAGCTTTATCATGCCGTCGATTATCGACCGTTCACCGCTGATGATTGCGGTGTCGTCCGGTGGACGCTCGCCCGTTCTCGCCCGCCTGCTGCGGGAAAAGCTGGAAGCTATTTTGCCGCAGCACCTTGGTCAGATAGCCCATTACGCCGGGCAGCTTCGCTCCCGCGTGAAGCAAACCTTCTCGACCGTTGGCGAGCGCCGTCGCTTCTGGGAAAAATTCTTTGTGAACGACAGGCTGGCGCAGTCGCTGGCCAATCAGGATGCGAAAGCGGTGGAAGAGACGACCGAGCAGCTGCTGAGCGAGCCGCTGGATCACCGTGGTGAAGTGGTGCTGGTCGGGGCTGGTCCGGGCGATGCGGGCCTGCTGACGCTGAAAGGGCTTCAGCAGATCCAGCAGGCGGATATCGTGGTTTATGACCGCCTGGTCTCCGATGACATCATGAACCTGGTGCGTCGCGACGCCGACCGCGTCTTCGTCGGCAAGCGCGCAGGCTACCACTGCGTGCCGCAGGAGGAGATTAACCAGATCCTGCTGCGCGAAGCGCAGAAAGGTAAGCGCGTGGTGCGCCTGAAGGGCGGCGATCCGTTTATCTTTGGTCGCGGCGGCGAGGAGCTGGAAACCCTGTGCAATGCCGGCATTCCGTTCTCCGTGGTGCCGGGCATAACGGCTGCGTCCGGGTGTTCAGCTTACTCTGGCATTCCGCTCACCCATCGTGATTACGCCCAGAGCGTGCGTCTGGTGACGGGCCACCTCAAAACCGGCTGCGAGCTGGACTGGCATAATCTGGCCGCTGAAAAGCAGACGCTGGTGTTCTACATGGGGCTAAACCAGGCCGCCACCATTCAGGCGAAACTGCTGGAACACGGCATGGAGGCGGATATGCCCGTTGCGCTGGTGGAAAACGGTACGTCAATCAAGCAGCGCGTGGTGAATGGCGTGCTGACGCAGCTCGGTGAACTGGCGCAGCAGGTCGAAAGCCCGGCGCTGATTGTGGTGGGTCGCGTGGTTGAACTGCGCGATAAGCTGAACTGGTTCTCGAATCACTAACGCAGAGATCGGAAGCAAGATGGTATTTGTCGGGTGGCGTCTCCGCCTTACCCGACCTACACGATCTCGTAGGCCGGGTAAGCGTTAGCGTCACCCGGCAAAGCAGGCTTAAGGTTTGCCCACAAACCCAATCGCTTGATACACCGCTTTCAGGGTTTCGGACGCGCGCGCGCTGGCTTTTTCCGCGCCGTCTTTCATCACCTTCTGCAGGAAAGCTTCGTCGTTGCGGTAGCGGTGATAACGCTCCTGCAGCTCGGTCAGCATGCCGGAAACGGCTTCTGCCACTTCACCTTTCAGGTGGCCATACATCTTGCCTTCGAAGTGCTGTTCCAGCTCAGGAATGCTCTGCCCGGTCACGCCGGAGAGGATATCCAGCAGGTTGGAGACGCCCGCTTTGTTCTGCACGTCGTAGCGCACTACTGGCGGCTCGTCGGAATCGGTGACCGCGCGCTTGAGCTTTTTAACGACCGATTTCGGATCTTCCAGCAGGCCGATAACGTTGTTGCGGTTATCGTCAGACTTGGACATCTTCTTGGTCGGCTCCAGCAGCGACATGACGCGCGCGCCGGATTTCGGAATAAACGGCTCTGGCACTTTAAACACGTCGCCATAAAGCGCGTTAAAGCGCTGGGCGATATCGCGGCTCAGCTCCAGGTGCTGCTTCTGGTCTTCACCCACCGGCACCTGGTTGGTCTGATACAGCAGGATGTCAGCCGCCATCAGCACCGGATAGTCGAACAGGCCGGCGTTAATGTTTTCAGAGTAGCGCGCGGATTTATCCTTGAACTGAGTCATACGGCTCAGCTCGCCGAAATAGGTGTAGCAGTTAAGCGCCCAGCCCAGCTGTGCGTGCTCCGGCACGTGAGACTGAACGAAAATGGTGCTCTTCTCTGGGTCGATACCGCAGGCCAGGTACAGCGCCAGGGTGTCCAGGGTGGCTTTGCGCAGCTTCTCAGGATCCTGACGGGCGGTAATCGCATGGAGATCGACGATGCAGTAAATGCAATGGTAGTCATCCTGCATGCTGACCCACTGACGTAACGCACCCATGTAGTTACCAATGGTCAATTCACCTGAAGGCTGTGCGCCACTAAAAACGATGGGCTTAGTCATTATTCAATTCCTGATGTTCACTGTGCGAAAGCCCGAGTGCGGGCAACAAATCTTTGAAGTGGTCGAACACAACGTCCGGCTCACTCAGCGTGATGGCTTCACCGTAGTTGTAGCCATAGGTTAATCCGACGGAAGGACACCCAGCCGCTCGGGCAGCCAGAATATCATTACGTGAATCCCCGACAAAGAGCAGCTCCGCAGGCGTTAAGGATAATTTTCCTGCCACCAGCAACAGTGGTTCCGGATGCGGCTTTTTGTTCTGCACGTCATCCCCGCCTACAATCACGGAGAAGTATTTCGCAATATCCAGCGCCTCCAGCAGCGGCGCAACAAACGGCGTCGGCTTGTTGGTCACCAGCCCCAGCGGGATCCCTTTGGCATGCAGCGCGCTCAAGGTTTCCAGGACGTCCGGGAACAGGAAGCTCCCCTCCTCGACGGTCTCTTCGTAGAAGCGGTCGAACAGCTTACGAAGAATACGCAGCTGCTCATCCTGCGGGATATCGGCGTGATCGACGCTCGGTTTACCCTGCGCGGAACGCTGCGACGCGCGTTCCTGACGAGCCCATGTTAACGCGCGCTCCATCAGGACATCGGCACCGTTGCCAATCCACGTAATAACACGATCTTCGCCCGCAACGGGCAGTTCAAGAGCGTACAACGCCTGGTCTACGGCGCTCGTTAAGCCCGGCGCGCTGTCGACCAGCGTGCCGTCGAGGTCGAATGCCACACCCCGAATTGCCTGCAATTTATCCATGACTTACCTTCGCCAGCTCTCGGCGCATTTCATCAATGACTTTTTTATAATCCGGTTGGTCGAAAATTGCCGAACCTGCAACGAACATATCCGCGCCCGCTGCCGCAATTTCGCCAATGTTATTCACTTTCACACCGCCGTCCACTTCCAGACGAATATCGTAGCCTGACTCGTCAATGCGACGGCGCACTTCGCGCAGCTTATCCAGCGTGTGGGGGATGAACGACTGGCCGCCAAAGCCCGGGTTAACGGACATCAGCAAAATCACGTCCAGCTTGTCCATAACGTAGTCCAGATAGCTCAGCGGCGTAGCCGGGTTAAACACCAGCCCCGCCTTACAGCCGTTCTCTTTGATCAGCTGCAGCGTGCGGTCAACGTGCTCGGAGGCTTCCGGATGGAAGGTGATGATGCTGGCGCCCGCTGCGGCGAAATCTGGCACGATGCGATCGACAGGCTTCACCATCAGGTGAACGTCGATCGGTGCGGTAATGCCGTAGTTACGCAGCGCCTTGAGCACCATCGGACCGATGGTCAGATTGGGAACGTAGTGGTTATCCATAACGTCGAAATGGACGACATCTGCGCCAGCTGCGAGAGCTTTAGCCGTGTCTTCACCCAGGCGGGCAAAATCGGCCGACAGAATTGAGGGGGCAATCAAAAACTGTTTCATCCGCATCTCCTTGAAATGTATTTACCGGCGGGCAAAACGGCTCAGGGGCGATAAAGAGCCAGGAGTTCGTCCACCTTTTTACGTGTGCCGCCGTTGCTGCTAATGCTACGCCGCACCTTAACCTGAAAATGCTTCGCGGCTTTGTACCATTCGCGCGTATCAGGGGTATCGTGATTTGAAATTAACACCGGAATTCTTTTGCTGACCAGCTTTTCCGCCATCTCCGCCAGACGGGCCTGTTCGGCCGGGCTGAAACTGTTGGTGTGGTAGGCGGTGAAGTTCGCCGTCGCAGACAGCGGCGCGTAAGGAGGATCGCAGTAAACCACCGAATTTACGCCTGCCAGTTCCATACACTCTTCATAGGAGAGGCAGTGGAATTCTGCATTCTGCGCTTTTTCCGCAAAGTGATACAGCTCGTCCTGCGGGAAATACGGGCGCTTATAGCGACCAAACGGCACGTTAAATTCACCGCGCAGATTATACCGGCACAGGCCGTTGTAACCATGGCGGTTGAGATAAAGGAACAGCAGCGCGCGGCGGAACGGATCCTGGCTCTGATTAAACTCCGTGCGGAACTGGTAGTAGACGTCAGGGTTGTTGTTCTCTGGGGTAAACAGCTTGCGCGCCTCTTCCACATACTCATCGGTACGCAGCTTAACAATGTTATAGAGGCTGATAAGGTCGCTGTTGATATCCGCCAGGATATAACGAGAAAAATCGGTGTTCAGGAACACCGATCCCGCGCCCACGAAGGGCTCGATAAGACACTCGCCTTTTGGCAGGTGCTTTTTAATATCATCGAGCAGGGGGTATTTCCCCCCTGCCCATTTCAGAAAAGCGCGATTTTTTTTCATGCTGACTAACTGATTACACCTTCTCCGGCTGTGGAGAAAGCTCCGACAGCATCCTGCGCTTTAAACATTACTTCAGATCGGCCTGCACCTGATGAATCGGCTTCGCCCATGGGTTCTTAGCCTGAACATCAGCAGGCAGCGACGCCACGGCGCGTTTCGCTTCATCTTTGGAAGCGTAAACACCGCTTACCAGCACATACCACGGCTGACCGTTACGGGTCGTCTGATAAACCACATAGTTTTTCAGATTCGATTTCTTCGCCCAGCCGTTGAGGTTGTCATAGTTAGACGAACTGCTCAACTGCAGCGTGTAGTTGCTAGATGGCGCAGATTTCAGCGAACCGACGTTGCCAGCGGTTTTACCTGCTGCTGCACTGGAAGCCGTCGCCGTTGCGGCAGGCGCAGCGGTGGCAGCAGGTGCCGTTGTAGTTGCCGTCGCTTTCGGCGCAGTCTGCGTGACTGGCGCTTTAGCTGGTTCGCTTACTGCAGCCGTTTCTGTGCGTTTCGGCTGTGCCGGTGCGGCTTTCAATTCAGGCGCTTTTACCACGGCCTGAGGTTTGGTTTCACGCTTAGGCTCAATGACAGCCTGCTTACGTTCAGGACGTGTTGCAGTTTGCGTCTGGCGCGGCTTGGTTTCCGTTGCTGCAGTCTGCAGCTGAGCGGTAGAACCGTGAATCGGCGCGACGGTTGCAGGTTCAGTTGGCAGCGTAGAGTTAACCACGACGTTATCAACCTGCTGCTGGTTTTGCGGCTGCATCAGCGCATTGTTCAGGTCTCCCTGAACTTCAACACGCTGCTGGCCTTGAGGCGTGACAGGGGCCTGGCCCTGAGCAGGCGTTGACGAAACGGGCGGCAGAGAAACATCCTGCGGCGTCGTTGTGTTGCTGGCAGTCTGCTCAGCAGAAGTGGTACCCGGCGCTGGCTGTGCACCATTCGCCTGATCCGTCGCATCATTACCGGAGAGATTAATGCTCTTCTCTGCGGAGGCGGTTTGTTCGGTTGAGTTGGTGGACGGTGCTTTCAGCGCGGAGCCAATGCCAACAATCAGCAGTACAAGCACCAGAACGCCAAGCCCCATCATGATGTACTGACGGGAGGCCGTTTTTTGCGCAGCGGCTTTTTTACGTTTACGCGGGCGACGCTCTACAGGCTGTTCGTCCATTGAATCTTCTTCGGACTCATAATCCTCTTCTTCTCGCTCATCACGCGCGTTACGGCTGCGCGAAGGGCGACGATCGTCTGCATCCAGATCAACATCGTCAAAGTTGATCTGCGGCTCGTTATCACGTTCTGAAGATTGACGAGAACGACCAGTACGACGATCGCTGGGATCGGGTTTCAGCTCGTCTTCTGGTTTGAATTCATCCATTTAACACCCCACTCAAAGGCTTATGCCTACGTCTTTGCATTTCGCCTGAAGCTAAACGACCACCGGTAACAGTGGCCTGACCTTTCTAGTTGTTACGCCTGCTGGCAATCAGCAATAGCGCCAAGAACGACATCGTGCGACACTCCGCCGCGCACTTCACTCTTCCCTATTGCAAGCGGGAGTACAAGACGCATCTCACCTGCCAATACTTTTTTATCGCGCATCATGTGGGGTAAATACGCTTGCGCCGACATCTCTTGCGGCCCGGTTACCGGCAAACCCGCACGTTCAAGCAGTGCAATGATACGTGCCGTTTCTTCCGGTTTAAACTGCCCAAGGCGTTCAGAGGTGCGGGCTGCCATGACCATGCCGGCCGAGACGGCTTCACCGTGCAGCCAGTTGCCGTAACCCATTTCTGCTTCAATGGCGTGGCCAAACGTATGCCCAAGATTCAGTAAAGCACGTAAGCCCGTTTCACGCTCGTCTGCGGCGACAACTTCTGCTTTCAGCTCACAACAACGACGAATGCAGTATGCCAGTTTCGCCTCATCCAGGCGCAGCAACGCATCCATATTCTCTTCAAGCCAGTTAAAGAACTCGCCATCCAGAATAATGCCGTATTTGATCACTTCAGCCAGGCCAGAAGCCAGCTCGCGCTTCGGCAGGGTTTTCAGACAGTCGAGATCCACCACCACCGACGCAGGCTGGTAGAACGCGCCAATCATGTTTTTGCCGAGGGGATGGTTAACTGCCGTTTTGCCACCCACAGAGGAGTCGACCTGAGACAGCAACGTGGTCGGGATTTGAATAAAACGGACGCCACGTTGGTAGCTTGCGGCCGCAAAGCCGGTCAGATCGCCCACAACACCGCCGCCCAGGGCAAGCAGTGTTGTATCGCGACCGTGCGGTTTTTGCAGCAATGCGGTAAAGACGGTATCGAGCACCGTCAGGCTTTTATACTGCTCGCCATCGGGCAGAATCACACTGTCGACTTTTACGCCTGCCTGCTCAAGCAGGTGGCGTACGCGGTCGAGATAAAGCGGAGCCAGCGTCTCATTGGTGACCAGCATCGCCTGATCACCCGCTTTTAGTGGTAAAAAGGAAGCTGGGTCGTTAAACAAACCAGCCGCGATGGTGATAGGGTAACTACGTTCCCCGAGAGTAACTGTAATCCTCTCCATGACGCGACATCCACCTTTAATGCTTTTACCCGCAGGCGAGTGTATATAAAGCCAGAATCAGTTGCTTTCCAGCATATGAATAATCTGGTTTGCAACCACTTTAGCGCTCTGATCGTCAGTACGAATGGTCACATCGGCAATCTCTTCATACAGCGGATTGCGTTCATCGGCCAACGCTTCCAGAACTTCGCGTGGTGGCGTTTCAACCTGCAGCAGCGGGCGCTTTTTATCGCGCTGCGTACGTGCCAGCTGTTTCTCAATGGTCGTCTCGAGATAGACCACTACGCCACGGGCGGAGAGACGGTTGCGGGTTTCGCGAGATTTCACAGAGCCGCCGCCTGTTGCCAGTACGATGCCCTGTTTTTCCGTGAGTTCGTTGATCACTTTTTCTTCTCGGTCACGGAAACCTTCTTCGCCTTCTACATCGAAAACCCAGCCCACATCAGCTCCGGTTCGTTTCTCAATCTCTTGATCAGAATCGTAAAATTCCATATTGAGTTGTTGAGCTAACTGACGCCCAATAGTGCTTTTGCCGGCACCCATAGGCCCAACCAGAAAGATATTGCGTTTCTCTGCCATTTTATCGGTACTACTAAGACTATTCGTTAATGGTAATCCCCGCTTCGCAGACACCCGGCGTAGCAGGACATGAACTGAAACCTCATATGCAATAGAGCGAGAGTCAGACTAAAAATTATCTCAATACTCCGGCTTGTTTGGCAACTGATTAAATCACCGCGCCGGGCGCATAAGGTAATAAGACGTAAGTCCAACTCAAATCGGTACTCCTTGTATGCTAATTCATGCCCCACGTCAAACATCTGCAACAAACTGAATGCAAAATCATTGCGGGGATCGTTACCCGTTAGTGAATACCGACCAGACGTGGCGTAATAAACACCACTAACTCACGCCGCTCATTATCTTTTCCATCATGGCGAAAAAGCTGTCCCAGCCAGGGGATGTTCCCAAGCCCGGGCACGCTGTCGCTGCCGGTTTTGTTCTTTTGCGAAAAAATTCCGCCCAGCGCCAGCGTTTCTCCACTTTTTACCTCCACCTGGGTTTCTATCTCCTGCTTGTCGATAGCCAGCGTTTCGCCATCGGCCTGCTGCAACACCTGTCCCGGCATGTTTTCACTGATGTGTAACTTCAGGCGCACGCGCCCGCCGGGCAATACTACCGGCGTGACCTCCATTCCGAGTACCGCCTCTTTGAACTCCACCGAGGTCGCCCCGCTTTCACCGCTTGAAACCTGATACGGGATCTCGCTTCCCTGCTTGATGCTGGCCGGTTGCATGTGCGAGGCCAGCAGCCGCGGGCTGGCGATGATATCGACCTGCTGTTTTTGCTCCAGCGCAGAGAGCTCCAGATCCAACAGCCTGCCGTTAATCCGCCCGATGTTAAACCCCACATGCGTGGTAGCACTGGCCACAGAAAGATCGCTGCCAAGCGTCGTGATCTGTCCAACCTTGCCCGCCTCAGTGGCCTCGGCAAGATTCCACTTCACCCCCAACTCACGCAGGCTTTTTTCATTAATGGTGACAATGTGCGCCGCCAGCTCAACCTGCTCGACGGGAATATCCATCTGAGCCGCCCACTGCTGCAGCGCCTCCAGCACCGCCTGGCTATCCCTGACCAGCAGACGGTTAGTGCGTTTGTCGACAGATAAACTCCCCTTTGGACTCAGGAGCGTTTCCGCAGCTTTTTGCAATTCTCCGGCATCCGCATAAGAAAATGGGATGCTTTTTGAGACCAGCGGTGCATCAAGTTGACGACGCGCCCGCTCCTGCTCTAAACGTTCCCGCTGCTCGCGCTGCCATGCCGCGGTATGAACATAAAAAATACCGCCCTCCTCACGCAAAACGAGCCCGGCGCTGGTGACAACCGTCTGTAACGCCTGCCGCCAGGGGACGCGCGTCAGGTTAAGCGAGAGCATGCCGCTGACATCCGGCGATACCACCAGATTACGGTTCTCCTGCGTAACCAGCGCCTGTAGCACCTGAACCACCGGCACGTCATCCACCACCAGCGTGACCGGCTTTGGCACGGCGGCCCACAGCGGGCGGCTGAACGCCAGCAGCAACAGCACTATCCTTAACTTCATTTTTATCCTTTCCTTCTCGTTGCCACGCCCATTCTTCGGGATCGCATGTGTCACCCACATCAACAACCAGTTCCGTTTCATTGATGGCCGTTATCCGCCAGCCCGCCGGGAAACGTTCCTGCGCTTTCAGGCGATGCCAGCGCCGTTGCCCATCCTGTAAAATGCCAACGCGCTGCTGCCCTCCTACCATTCCGCGGTAGTGCCACTGTGCCAGCTCGGCTGTGGCGCAGGGGTCATCCGGCGGGCGAAAGGGATCGCGCATGCCGGTCAACAGCAGCGCCGAGCAAACCAGCAGATATCTCGCGCTATTTCGCATGTTCCAGCTCCAGCCGCAGGCGTAACGCCGTACTTTGTGGCGAAAGCGTAAAAGCAGCGACCCATACATCCCGCTGCGCCAGCCGGGAAAAAAGAGAAGGGATCGCCTGCCACTCCGCCTCCAGCGCCAGTTCACCGCCGTTCTGCAACGGCTTCCAGTGAAGGAGCCTTGTGCCCTCCCCCTGAAAATCGAGCGGTGAAAAGGGCTTTAGCTCCAGTGCCGTCCGGGTTTGCGGGCTAAACGGCGCCTGACTGGCGTTGGGCCACAGCGACGCGTTAGTCCGCGCGGCCTGGATCAACTGCTGCTGTCGCTCCGCACACTGCTGCTCTACTGGCCGGAGTAATAGGCCCGATGCTGCCAGCCCCATCAGGAGAATAGCCAGCCCCCCGCAGACCAGCCGACACCAGGGACGACTTTCACACCAGCGTTCTAACAAGGTGTCCACGCGTTACCCCTCGCTTTTCAGGTGCAGAGTGAACATCCAGCGCCCCTGGCTATCCTGCCGGAGTTCCCCCTCTGGCCCGGTCGTAAAGCCGTCTATGTGCCCCAGCCCATTACGTAAGGCAGAGAGCGCCGGCAGGGTCGTGGCATATCCGATCAACATCAGAGCTGGAGGCTGATAACGCAGCTCTGTCAGCCAGACCTGCGCAGGCATAGCGCCAGAAAGTGTCTCCAGCACCCGTTGCCATGCGCGGCGCGGCGGCGTGCCAGCAGGTTTCTGCGCCTCTGCTGTGGGTCGCTGGCGAGACACAAGGCCACGCTGCACGGACTGCGTACCCGCCAGTTGAGCCTGTAGCGCGCGCAGCGTTACCAGATGGTTCATCCTTACGCTAAAAACGGCCAGCAGCATGAGCAGCAATGCGCCGGCAAACACGCCGCCCCAGAAACGCAGGCATCGCGCGCGCCGCTGCTGACGCCAGGGCAGGAAGTTGGTCATGTTCATTCAGGCACCTCGCTCATGGCCAGCGCCAGCGCGACGGTATAGTCAGCCCCGCATTCGGGAAGAAGCGCATGCCAGCGCTGCAGCGTTTCCCATGGGGTTCGTTCGGCATCAAAGAGCGCGATGTCGTTCTGGCTGAGAGCCAGCAGCGCCGCCAGCTCAGTGACGTTTTCTGCTTCAGCGGTATAACGACGCCCCCACTGATGGCGCATGGCCCACAGCCATTGATGCGCATCCCGCCAGGCGACGCACTGCGTCGGCGCTACCGCAGGCAGCAGGTTCGCCAGCGCGCTGGCATCCGGAGTGATGGTAGCCAGCCGCAAACGTAGCGTTTTCGCCAGAGTCAGAAGCGTTTCAACCTCTTTGTTTTGTGCAGCAGTCACGTGGAACGTATTGCTGAAGGTGTCCTGGGTGTAGTCGAAACAGAGGGACTCTGCAGACATCTCCAGTTCGCGCGAGAGCGCCGCCCCCAGCCACGAGAGCTGCTCGCTGTCGCGCAATGCAAGTGCTGGACGGGGCAACGATTTTTGCAGAGTCCGTGCAGCAGGGAAGGAGAGAAACACCCGGTGGTAGTGCGGTAGCGCTTTCCGCCAGCCGCGTAAGGCATCGGCCAGCGCTTCTGGCTGACAAATTTTGCCGTCACGAATGATGCCTTCGGCCAGAGGAATGGCCCACCAGCGGCGTAAGCACCAGCCGCCTCTCTCCCGGGCCAGCGCCGCAATCAGCACCCTATCCTGTTGAATATGCACGCCCGTTTGCCATGTTTTGAAAGCCATGCTTCACGATCTCCTTATCGCCCGTCGCCTTGACGGCTATATCAATGAATCAGGCTTGCCTTTATACTACCGCGCGATTGTTTAGAAACTGCCCAAGTGAAACCAAATGGGAAATCTCCGGTGAAGTTCGTAAAGTATTTATTCATCCTTGCAGTCTGTTGCATTCTGCTGGGAGCAGGCTCGATTTACGGTTTGTACAAATATATTGAGCCACAGCTACCTGATGTCGCCACGCTCCGCGATGTGCGCCTCCAGATCCCGATGCAGGTCTATAGCGCCGATGGCGAACTGATGGCGCAGTATGGCGAGAAGCGTCGTATCCCGCTGACCTTAAACCAAATACCCCCCGTGATGGTGAAAGCTTTTATCGCCACAGAGGACAGCCGTTTCTACGAGCACCACGGTGTCGATCCGGTGGGGATTTTCCGTGCCGCAAGCATTGCATTGTTCTCCGGTCATGCCTCCCAGGGGGCGAGTACCATTACGCAGCAGCTGGCGCGTAACTTCTTCCTCAGCCCCGAAAAGACGCTGACACGTAAGATCAAAGAGGTGTTCCTGGCGATCCGTATTGAGCAGCTGCTGAGCAAGGACGAGATCCTTGAGCTGTACCTCAATAAAATCTACCTGGGCTACCGTGCCTATGGCGTGGGGGCTGCCGCACAGGTGTACTTCGGTAAGCCTGTTGAGCAGCTCACCTTAAGCGAAATGGCAACCATTGCCGGTCTGCCAAAAGCGCCCTCTACGTTCAACCCGCTCTACTCGCTCGATCGCGCCACCTCACGTCGTAACGTCGTCCTTTCACGTATGCTGAGCGAAGGCTATATCAGCCAGAGCGAGTACGACCAGGCGCGTAACGACGTTATTGACGCCAATTACCACGCCCCTGAGATCGCTTTCTCTGCCCCTTATCTGACCGAAATGGTGCGCCAGGAGATGGTGAGTCGTTATGGCGACAAGGCCTATGAAGACGGCTATCGCGTGTACACCACCGTCACCCGTAAAGTGCAGCAGGCGGCTCAGGACGCGGTGCGCAATAACGTGATGGACTACGATATGCGTCATGGCTATCGTGGCCCGTCGAACGTGCTCTGGAAAGTGGGTGAGAGCGCCTGGGACAGCAAAAAAATCACCAGCACGCTGAAAGCGCTGCCAACATACGGTCCGCTCCTTCCAGCCGTGGTCACTCAGGCCGATCCTCAGGAAGCCGTTGCGACGCTGGCGGACGGCACGTCCGTTTCCTTGCGTATGGACGGTATTCGCTGGGCGCGTCCATACCGTTCAGACACCCTGCAGGGGCCAACGCCGCGCAAAGTGACCGACGTGGTACAGACCGGGCAGCAGATCTGGGTACGCAAGGTTGGCGATGCCTGGTGGCTGGCGCAGGTACCGGATGTCAACTCGGCCCTGGTCTCTATCAACCCACAGAACGGGGCGGTAATGGCGCTGGTCGGCGGGTTCGATTTCAACCAGAGCAAATTTAACCGCGCCACGCAGGCCCTGCGTCAGGTCGGTTCCAACATCAAACCGTTCCTCTACACGGCTGCGATGGATAAGGGACTGACCCTTGCCAGCATTCTTAACGACGTGCCAATCTCCCGCTGGGATGCCGGTGCCGGTTCCGACTGGCAGCCGAAGAACTCCCCAGCGGAGTACGCCGGTCCAATTCGTCTTCGTCAGGGTCTTGGGCAGTCGAAAAACGTGGTGATGGTGCGTGCCATGCGCGCGATGGGCGTCGACTATGCGGCAGAGTACCTGCAGCGCTTCGGCTTCCCGGCGCAGAATATCGTTCGCACCGAGTCGCTGGCATTAGGTTCAGCCTCCTTTACGCCGCTTCAGGTCGCGCGCGGATACTCGGTGATGGCTAACGGCGGCTTCCTGGTTGACCCGTACTTCATCAGTAAAATCGAGAACGACCAGGGCGGCGTGCTGTTTGAAGCGAAGCCGAAAATCGCCTGCCCTGAGTGTGATATTCCGGTCATTTACGGCAATACGCCGAAATCCGAGGTGCTCGAAAACAAGGACATGGAAGACCCTGCCGTGTCTCAGGAGCAGCCGAATATCGTCTTACCGCAGCCGCAGCTGGAGCAGGCTAACCAGTCGCTGGTGGCGCAAACCGGCGCGCAGGAGTACGCCCCGCACGTTATCAACACGCCGCTGGCGTTCCTGATCAAGAGCGCGCTGAACACCAACATCTTCGGTGAACCGGGCTGGCAGGGTACCGGCTGGCGTGCAGGGCGCGATCTGCAGCGCCACGATATCGGCGGTAAAACCGGGACAACCAACAGCTCGAAAGATGCGTGGTTCTCCGGCTACGGGCCGGGCGTGGTGACGTCGGTCTGGATCGGTTTCGACGATCATCGCCGTGATTTAGGCCGTACCACGGCATCCGGCGCGATTAAAGATCAGATTTCCGGCTACGAAGGCGGCGCCAAAAGCGCGCAGCCGGCCTGGGATGCCTACATGAAATCCGTTCTTGAAGGCGTGCCGGAGCAGCCGCTGACGCCGCCGCCGGGCGTGGTGACGGTCAATATTGACCGCAGCACCGGTCAGCTCGCAAACGGTGGTAATAGCCGCGCCGAATATTTCATTGAGGGCACGCAGCCAACCACGCAGGCGGTGCACGAGGTGGGAACGGAGATTATTGATAACGGCGAGACGCACGAGCTGTTCTGACAACAAAGCAAAACGGCAACCTCGGGTTGCCGTTTTTGTGTTTGCTCCCTCTCCCGTGGGAGAGGGTTAGGGTGAGGGCATCAGGCCACTACAGTCTCCCCTGCCCCTTCAGCCACTCCCGGACCAGGAACAGCGCGCTCACGTTGCGCGCCTCGTTAAAGTCAGGGTCTTCCAGCAAATCCATCAGGTGCGCCAGCGGCCAGCGAACCTGCGGCAGCGGCTCCGGCTCGTCTCCCTCAAGCGATTCAGGATAGAGATCTTCAGCCACCACGATATTCATTTTGCTGGAAAAATAAGACGGTGCCATGCTCAGCTTTTTCAGGAACGACAGCTCGTTCGCACCAAAACCCACCTCTTCTTTCAGCTCGCGGTTTGCCGCTTCAAAGACCGTTTCGCCCGGATCGATGAGCCCTTTCGAGAACCCAAGCTCGTAAGATTCCGTCCCCACGGCGTATTCGCGGATCAAAATCAGATGATCGTCGACGATAGGCACAATCATAACCGCTTCGCGCGAGGAGGGTCGCATACGTTCATAAACACGACGCACACCGTTGCTGAACTCCAGGTCCACACTCTCGACATTAAACAGGCGCGATTTAGCGACAGTTTCAACATTCAGAATGGTGGGTTTTTGTAGTGGTTTGCTCATCTTGATGGGGTCTTAGCAGTGTGAACTGGCTTTATTGTGCGATATGCCGCACGGTTTCGGCAATGTCAATCGTTCTTTATTTACATTTATGCAACGTAGCAGGGATCAATCCTCAATTCAAAACAAATGTCAAGAGGTTGAAATGTTTCCAGGAATTTGCTGATATCGCGCCATGGCAGGCTTTGCTATCATCACCGGTCACTGGGATGCGCTTCAGAATGCTCAAGTTCGACTCCATACTTGCCGATAGCCAGCCACAGATTCTCATTCAATGTAAAGGTGCTACTGACTACACCTGTAAGATAAGTAAGATGGGGAAAGCATGAGCACCATTTTGATTGTTCTCGCTGCTATGCTGGTCAGCGCATTGATTGCAGGGTGGCTGTACAGGCGACGCGTACAGCGTCGCTACCGGCTGCCCTTTTTAAATGCCTTCGCGGGTGCGACAACCCGTAAGCTCACGCAAGACGAGCGCGATGCAGTTGAAAACTATCTCGAAACGCTGAACCGTTCTCAGTTAACGCCTGGGCCGACGGGAGCCACCGCTGCGCCTGTCGCGCTTAAGCTGAACGCGCAAAGTGACACCGTGCTCTGCGTGACGCGCTCCATCACGCGCTACGGCATTACGACTGACGACCCCAACAAGTGGCGCTACTACCTTGATTCCGTTGAGGTGCATCTGCCCCCTTCCTGGGAGCAGTACATTAACGACGAAAACAGCGTTGAGCTGATTCACACCGATTCGCTGCCGCTGGTGATCTCGCTCAACGGCCATACCCTGAATGACTATCTTCACGAAGCCCCGCGCTTTGCGCTGGAGCGCACGAGCTCAACGCAGGCCTCTATTCGTGGTGAAGAGACCGAGCAGATTGAACTGCTGAATATTCGTCAGGAAACGCATGAAGAGTACGCTCTGAGTCGTCCGGACGGTATTCGTGAAGCCATCCTGATCGTTGCCGCTTTCCTGCTCTTTTTTGTCTGCCTGCTGACGCCGGACGTCTTTGTCCCGTGGCTGGCGGGTGGCGCAGTGTTGCTTCTGGCGGCCGGGTTGTGGGGACTCTTTGCCCCGCCGACCAAAACCTCGCTGCGGGAGATCCACTGCCTGCGCGGCACGCCAAAGCGCTGGGGCCTGTTCGGTGAGAACGATCAGGAGCATCTCAACAATATTTCACTCGGTATTATTGACCTTATCTATCCGCGCCACTGGCAGCCGTGGATTGCGCAGGATTTAGGGCAGAAAACCGATATTGATATCTACCTTGACCGCCACGTTGTGCGTCAGGGGCGCTTCCTGTCTCTGCATGATGAAGTGAAAAATTTCCCGCTTCAGCACTGGCTCCGCAGCACGGTCATCGCCGGCGGCGCCGGGCTGGTGTTTATCATGCTGCTGCTTTTCGTGCCGCTGGATATGCCCATCAAATTTACCCTTTCGTGGATCAAAGGCGCGCAGACCATCGAGGCGACCAGCGTCAATCAGCTCGATGAAGCGGGCGTGCGGGTGGGCGATACGCTGCGCCTGAAGGGCACCGGGATGTGTAACATCCATACTCCGGGGGCGTGGAACACGCGCCAGAACTCGCCGTTCATGCCGTTCGACTGTTCGCAAATTATCTGGAACGACGCGCCGCCGCTGCCGCTGCCGGAATCTGAAGTGGTGAATAAAGCCACGGCGCTGACCCAGACGGTTAACCGCCAGCTGCACCCGAAACCGGACGATGACTCACGCGTCAGCCCCGCGCTGCGTTCCGCCATTCAGAAATCAGGTATGATTCTGCTGGATGATTTTGGCGATATCGTTCTGAAAACCCAGGATTTATGCTCCACGCAGGATGAGTGCGTACGCCTCAAAAACGCGCTGGTTAACCTCGGGAACAGTAAAGACTGGGACTCGCTGGTGAAACGCGCCGAAGCGGGACGACTGGATGGCGTCAACGTGCTGCTGCGTCCGGTCAGCGCGGAGTCGCTGGATAACCTGGTCGCGACGTCGACATCGCCGTTTATGATGCGCGAAACCACCCGGGCGGCTCAGGCGCTCAACAGCCCGGCGCCGGGCGGCTTTGTGATTGCAAGCGATGAAGGCAGCGACCTGGTCGATCAGCCTTACCCGCAGGTTGCGCTTTACGACTACCCGGCGCAGGAGCAGTGGAGCCAGTTCCAGCGCCTGGCGCAGATGCTGATGCAAACGCCGTTCAGTGCCGAAGGGATTGTCACAAGCATCTACACAGACGCTAATGGCACCCGCCATATCGGCCTGCACCGGATGCCGGACAGCGCAGGATTGTGGCGTTACATTGGCACCTCTCTGCTGATGGTCGCCATGCTGATCGCCATTTTCTGGAACGGTTTTATGGCGCTGCGCCGCTACCAGCGCTCGCGAACGCGTCTGGCTGAGATCCAGCAATATTACGAGAATTGCCTCAATCCTAAGCTGATCCCCTCCTCTGAGAGCCTGATCTGATAACGTCGTTGCGCGACAAGATGTGCTACCCTGTCGCGCACGTTTCTTCTGGCTGGAGTTCCCCCCTATGCATCTTGATATCGACTGGCAGCAGGTCGACACCGTTCTGCTGGATATGGACGGCACGCTGCTCGATCTCGCCTTTGACAACTATTTCTGGCAAAAGCTGGTGCCGGAAACCTATGGTGAACAGCAGGGCATCTCCCCGGCAGAAGCGCAGGCGTTCATTCGTTCGCAATATAGCGCGGTGCAACATACGCTAAACTGGTACTGTCTGGACTACTGGAGCGAGCGCCTCGGTTTGGATATTTGTGCCATGACCACCGCCCAGGGACCACGCGCCGTGCTGCGCGAAGATACGGTTCCATTCCTGGACGCGCTGAAAGCCAGCGGCAAGCGCCGTATTTTGCTTACTAACGCGCATCCACATAACCTGGCCGTGAAGCTGGAGCACACGGGGCTGGCGTCGCACCTTGATTTATTACTTTCTACCCACACATTTGGTTATCCGAAAGAGGATCAGCGGTTGTGGCATGCGGTGAAGGAAGAGACCGGCCTGCAGCCGGAACGCACACTGTTCATTGACGACAGCGAGCCCATTCTGGATTCCGCGGCAACGTTTGGCATTCGCTATTGTCTGGGTGTTACCAATCCTGACTCTGGCCTGGCTGAAAAACGCTATCTGCGCCATCCGGGGCTGAACGACTACCGCCAGATGATCCCCTCACTAACCGTGAAGGAGACGCCATGAAAGAAAAGCCCTCAGACGGGGTAAGACTGGATAAATGGCTGTGGGCAGCCCGTTTTTATAAAACGCGCGCCCTTGCCCGCGAGATGGTTGACGGCGGTAAAGTGCATTACAACGGCCAGCGCAGCAAGCCGAGCAAGCTGGTTGAGCTGAACGCCACCTTAACGCTGCGCCAGGGCAACGACGAACGTACGGTAGTGATTAAAGGCATTACCGAACAGCGACGGCCCGCATCGGAAGCCGTACAGCTTTACGAAGAGACGCCTGAAAGCGTTGAAAAGCGCGAGAAAACCGCGCTGGCGCGCAAAATGAATGCGCTGACCATGCCCCACCCGGACCGGCGACCGGATAAAAAAGAGCGCCGCGATCTGATGAAATTTAAACACGGTGAGAGCGAGTAACCCTCACCCGCACGAGAGATGAAAATGGCCCAACACGACCAATTACACCGCTATCTGTTTGAACAATTCGCCGTGCGCGGCGAGCTGGTCACCGTATCCGAAACCTGGAAACAGATTCTGGAAAACCACAACTACCCGCTGCCGGTGAAGACCCTGTTGGGCGAACTGCTGGTTGCCACCAGCCTGCTGACCGCGACGCTGAAGTTTGCCGGCGATATCACCGTGCAGCTGCAGGGTGACGGCCCGATGACGCTGGCGGTGATCAACGGCAATAACCAGCAGCAGATGCGCGGCGTAGCGCGCGTTCAGGGCGACGTGCCTGAAAATGCAGACCTCAAAACGCTGGTGGGCAATGGCTACCTGGTGATCACCATCTCCCCGGAGGAAGGTGAACGCTATCAGGGCGTGGTCGGTCTGGAAGGCGATACCCTGGCAGCCTGCCTGGAAGACTACTTCATGCGCTCCGAACAGCTCCCAACGCGTCTGTTCATCCGCACCGGTGAAGTGGACGGCCAGCCTGCTGCGGGCGGCATGCTGCTCCAGGTTCTGCCTGCGCAGGACGCACAGACCAATGACTTTGAACACCTGGCGACGCTGACCGAAACCATCAAAGCGGAAGAGCTGTTCAACCTGTCGGCGACCGACGTGCTGTGGCGTCTGTATCACGAAGAAGAAGTGACCGTGTACGATCCGCAGTCCGTGGAGTTTAAGTGCACCTGCTCACGCGAGCGCTGCGCTGGCGCACTGAAAACCCTGCCGGATGAAGAGATCGACAGCATCATGGCTGAAGACGGCGAAATTGATATGCACTGTGACTACTGCGGTACGCACTACGTGTTCAATTCGATGGATATCGCTGAGATCCGCAACAACGCCTCCCCGGCGGATCCACAGGTTCACTAAACCTCTTTCCCCCTCACCCTCTCCCCAAAGGGGAGAGGGAACGTGAACCCCCTCTCCCCTTTGGGGAGAGGGCCGGGGTGAGGCGCAGCCCCAAAAGCTGAATCGTTTTCATAATGTAACTCTTACGTAATTTTCTTACATGTATGCGATTACATTCACATTCTTTCCGATAAAATCACCAGTCTTTAACCTTTTCGGAACATTTTCCCCAACCAAAAAGCGATTCCTGCGATAATCCGCCTGCACTGTGACTGGAGTCGCAGCGTTTTCCGTTAGTAAGGGTTTTATCCAGATGCACAAATCTATGAGCCCCGTCGCGGTTAACATCCCCAGAAAAACCCTACAATTTCAGGCAGTACATATTGGCTAAGGAGCAGTGATATGCGTGTTACTGGTTTAACCCCGCAAGATCTCAAGGCTTATGGTATTCACGACGTCCAGGAAGTCGTCTACAACCCCGATTACGATACGCTGTATCAGGAAGAGCTCAATCCAGCACTGGAAGGATACGAGCGCGGTGTGTTGACGAACCTTGGTGCTATCGCCGTCGATACCGGTATCTTTACCGGTCGTTCGCCGAAAGATAAGTATATCGTCCGCGACGAAACCACCCGCGATACGCTGTGGTGGGCTGACAAAGGCAAAGGGAAGAACGACAACAAACCGCTCTCCCCGGAAACCTGGCAGCACCTGAAAGGGCTCGTCACCCATCAACTTTCCGGCAAGCGCCTGTTCATTGTCGACGCTTTCTGCGGCGCTAACGCCGATACCCGCCTTTCCGTGCGTTTCATTACCGAAGTGGCCTGGCAGGCGCATTTCGTTAAGAATATGTTTATTCGTCCGACCGACGAAGAGCTGCAGGACTTCACACCTGACTTCATCGTGATGAACGGTGCGAAATGCACCAACCCACAGTGGAAAGAGCAGGGCCTGAACTCTGAGAACTTCATTGCCTTCAACCTGACCGAGCGTATCCAGCTGATTGGCGGTACCTGGTACGGCGGCGAAATGAAGAAAGGGATGTTCTCGGTCATGAACTACCTGCTGCCGCTGCGCGGTATTGCCTCCATGCACTGCTCGGCGAACGTCGGCGAGAAAGGCGACGTGGCGGTATTCTTCGGCCTGTCCGGCACAGGGAAAACCACGCTCTCCACCGATCCAAAACGCCGTCTGATTGGCGATGACGAGCACGGCTGGGACGATGACGGCGTGTTTAACTTCGAAGGCGGCTGCTACGCGAAGACCATTCGCCTGTCTGAAGAGGCCGAGCCGGATATCTTCCATGCGATCCGTCGCGACGCGCTGCTGGAAAACGTCACCGTACGTGCCGACGGCTCTATCGACTTCGACGATGCGTCAAAAACCGAAAACACCCGCGTCTCTTACCCGATCTACCACATCGACAATATCGTGAAGCCGGTGTCAAAAGCGGGCCATGCCACGAAGGTGATTTTCCTGACGGCGGATGCGTTCGGCGTGCTGCCTCCGGTGTCCCGCCTGACCGCCAGCCAGACGCAGTACCACTTCCTCTCTGGCTTTACTGCCAAACTGGCGGGTACCGAGCGTGGCGTCACGGAGCCAACCCCAACCTTCTCCGCCTGCTTCGGCGCGGCATTCCTGTCGCTGCACCCGACGCAGTACGCTGAGGTGCTGGTGAAACGCATGCAGGCATCCGGCGCGCAGGCCTACCTGGTCAACACCGGCTGGAACGGTACCGGCAAGCGTATCTCTATCAAAGATACCCGCGCCATTATCGACGCCATTCTGGATGGTTCACTGGATAATGCCGAAACCTTCACGCTGCCGATGTTTGATCTGGCCATTCCGACGGAACTGCCGGGTGTGGACACGCGTATCCTCGACCCGCGCAATACCTACGGTTCGCCGGAGCAGTGGCGCGAGAAGGCGGAATCGCTGGCGAAGCTGTTTATTGAGAACTTCGAGAAGTATACCGATACCCCGGCGGGTGAAGCGCTGGTGAGTGCGGGTCCGAAGCTGTAGGTAAAAGCAAAAAGGCAACGAAAGTTGCCTTTTTTAATGTTTTCTCCCTCTCCCCGTGGGAGAGGGCCGGGGTGAGGGCATCAGACCGCACTATCCCTCTTTCACCTGCCCCCGCGTCACCGGTACCGGTAGCCAGGCGCGAATGCTCAACCCACCCCGCTCACTGGTACCGATCTCCAGCAATCCGTTATGGTTATCGATAATACGCTGCACAATCGCCAGGCCTAAGCCCGTACCGCTGGTGCTGCGCGCGCTATCGCCGCGCACAAACGGCTGGAACAGATGCTTACGCTGCTCGGGCTTAATGCCCGGACCGTCGTCTTCCACCTGGAACCAGGCGCGGTTGAGTTCAGACCCGCTGCTGACCTTAATCCAGCCGTTACCGTAACGCGCCGCATTGACCACCATGTTAGCCACCGCACGCTTAATGGAGAGCGGGTGCATACGAACCTGAATTTCTCCGTCCTGAAGGTCAGTGTCAATTTCACGTTCATAACCACTTTCTGCGGCCACCACTTCGCCCAGCACCGCGTTCAGATCGGCCATTTCCATTGGCATTTCCTGGCCGGTGCGCAGGTAGTCGATGAACTGCTCGATGATGGCGTTACACTCTTCGATGTCCTTGTTAATGGACTCGGCGAGATAGCCGTCCTCTTCCCCCATCATCTCCGTCGCCAGACGAATACGCGTTAGCGGGGTGCGAAGGTCATGACTGACGCCTGCCATCAGCAGCGTACGGTCGTCCGCCAGTTGCTTCACGCCTGCCGCCATATGGTTAAACGCGCGCGTTACCGAACGCACTTCAGAGGCACCATATTCGCGCAGCGGAGGAGGAATGATGCCTTTACCGACCTGCAGCGCCGCGTGCTCCAGGTCGACCAGCGGTCGGTTCTGGATACGGATAAACAGCCACGCGCCACCTATCGCCAGCAGCATAATGGCCAGGGTGTAGCGGAACAGCGGCGAGAAGTCGCCCTGATGAATTTCGGTCAGCGGAACGCGCACCCAGATGTTGGGTGACAGCCAGGTTTTCAGCCAGACGACGGGCGAGCTTTTGTTGACCTCAACGCGCACTTCCGTTGGGCCACCCAGCTGCTGCGCCATCTGCTGGCTGAGAAATTCGTAGTGCTGCGCCCAGCGCAGGCCAGCGTCTTCCGCCGCCTCATTCGAGTAGAGCGAAATGCCCAGCTCACGGTAAATTTCACGGCGAAATGCCGGGGGAACAACCAGCTGCGTACCGTCCTCCAGCTGCAGCTTATCGGTCATCAGCATACGCACTTCGTAGGCCAGGACCTTATTAAACTGCTGGAGGCTCGGCAGGATCGCAAAGTTCAGCACCACCAGGTAGGTCGTCACCAGGCTGACGAACAGCAGGGTGACGATCAGCAGCAGGGTGCGGGCAAACGAGCTTCGCGGCGAGAAGCGCATTCGCCTCATGCTTTAGAGCCGTCCGGGACAAATACGTAGCCCAGACCCCACACGGTCTGAATATAACGAGGATGCGCCGGATCTTCTTCCACCATGCGGCGCAGGCGAGAGATCTGCACGTCGATGGAGCGTTCCATTGCGGAGTATTCGCGACCGCGCGCCAGGTTCATCAGCTTGTCACGGGAAAGCGGCTCGCGCGGGTGGCTGACCAGCGCTTTCAGTACCGCAAACTCGCCGCTGGTGAGCGGCATTGGTTCGTCTTCACGGAACATCTCGCGCGTGCCGAGGTTCAGCTTGAACTTGCCGAAGGCAATCACCGCTTCTTCCTGCGACGGTGCGCCAGGCAGTTCGTTCGCCTGACGGCGCAGCACGGCGCGAATACGCGCCAGCAGTTCACGCGGGTTAAACGGTTTTGGAATGTAGTCGTCCGCGCCGATTTCGAGGCCCACGATACGGTCAACTTCCTCGCCCTTCGCCGTCACCATGATGATCGGCATCGGGTTGCTCTGGCTGCGCAGACGGCGGCAAATAGAAAGCCCGTCTTCGCCCGGCAGCATCAGGTCGAGAACCATCAGGTGGAAAGATTCACGGGTCAGCAGACGGTCCATCTGCTCAGCGTTCGCGACGCTACGAACCTGGAAGCCCTGCTCGGTCAGATAACGCTCCAGCAGCGCGCGCAGGCGCATGTCGTCATCCACGACCAGAATTTTGTAGTTCTCTTGCATTGTGTGTACTCCCAAAGGTTCGGATAGTCTTTGTAACAGCGTATTCTAAAAAAGTGCACGTATTCGACCAGTTAATTCTGGTATAAATTCTAGTCGAAATTGTTACAAAGCATATTTAACAGCAGCTTATCTGTTCATTTCATCACATAAATCATTATTAATCCTGTCTGTTACACTGTGCGCTACGTATTGTGCGCAAAGACAGTTAACCGGCATTAAAGGCTGCACCATGAAAACGCCCCTGATCACCCGCGAAGGGTACGAGAAACTCAAGAAAGAGATGGATTACCTGTGGCGCGAAGAGCGTCCTGAGGTGACCAAAAAGGTGACCTGGGCGGCCAGCCTGGGCGATCGCAGCGAGAATGCGGATTACCAGTACAACAAAAAGCGGCTGCGCGAAATTGACCGCCGGGTTCGCTACCTGACGAAGTGCCTCGAGAATCTCAAAATTGTCGATTACTCCCCACAGCAGGAGGGCAAAGTGTTCTTCGGCGCGTGGGT
Organism: Enterobacter sp. ECC_219_Taxon_10; assembly: GCF_058354905.1. Taxonomy (NCBI): domain Bacteria; kingdom Pseudomonadati; phylum Pseudomonadota; class Gammaproteobacteria; order Enterobacterales; family Enterobacteriaceae; genus Enterobacter; species Enterobacter sp. ECC_219_Taxon_10. Next base: position 4,515,317 of record NZ_CM178005.1, read on the forward strand.
GGAAATTGAAAACGATGACGGTGACACCCTGCGTTTTCGCATTGTCGGCTACGATGAAATTTTTGGTCGTAAAGATTACATCTCCATCGACTCCCCGATGGCCCGCGCGCTGCTGAAAAAGGAAGTGGGCGATCTGGCCGTCGTTCAAACCCCAGCCGGTGAAGCCAGCTGGTACGTCAATGAGATCGTCTACGTAAAATAGTCCGAGAGCGCCCTCCCCGGCTGGCATTTTGCCGTGTCAGCCCGTATAACTATCCCCTGATTTTGACCCACAAGATGATAAAGCCATGATGAAAGATTCGCTCTGCCGCATTATTGCGGGTGAACTTCAGGCCAGAGCCGAACAGGTAGAAGCTGCCGTTCGCCTGCTTGATGAAGGGAACACCGTGCCGTTTATTGCACGCTATCGTAAGGAAGTCACCGGCGGTCTGGATGACACGCAGCTGCGTAACCTGGAGACCCGTCTGGGCTATCTGCGCGAGCTGGAAGAACGTCGTCAGGCGATCCTCAAATCCATCGGCGAACAGGGCAAGCTGACCAGCGAGCTGGAAAGCGCCATTAACGGCACCCTGAGCAAAACCGAACTCGAAGATCTCTATCTGCCGTACAAACCGAAGCGCCGCACGCGCGGGCAGATTGCCATCGAAGCGGGCCTTGAGCCGCTGGCCGACCTGCTGTGGAATGAGCCGTCTCACGACCCGGACACCGAAGCGGCGAAATTCATCGACGCCGACAAAGGCGTCGCGGACACCAAGGCCGCTCTGGACGGCGCGCGCTACATCCTGATGGAGCGCTTCGCGGAAGACGCTGCCCTGCTGGCCAAAGTGCGTGATTACCTGTGGAAGAATGCCCACATCGTCTCTACCGTCGTCGCGGGCAAAGAGGAAGAAGGCGCGAAGTTCCGCGACTACTTCGATCACCACGAACCGATTTCAACCACCCCTTCTCACCGCGCGCTGGCGATGTTCCGCGGCCGCAACGAAGGCGTGCTCCAGCTCTCCCTGAACGCCGACCCGCAGTTTGACGAGCCGCCGAAAGAGAGCCACTGCGAGCAGATCATTATCGACCATCTCGGCCTGCGCCTGAACAATGCCCCGGCGGACAGCTGGCGCAAAGGCGTAGTGAGCTGGACCTGGCGCATCAAGGTGTTGATGCACCTGGAAACCGAGCTGATGGGCACCGTGCGCGAGCGCGCTGAAGATGAAGCGATTAACGTTTTCGCCCGTAACCTGCACGACCTGCTGATGGCCGCTCCTGCCGGCCTGCGCGCCACCATGGGTCTCGATCCGGGCCTGCGTACCGGCGTGAAGGTCGCTGTGGTTGACGGCACCGGCAAGCTGGTCGCCACCGACACCATTTACCCGCATACCGGACAGGCAGCGAAAGCCGCCGTCGTGGTGGCGGCGCTGTGCGAGAAGTACAACGTGGAGCTGGTTGCCATCGGTAACGGCACCGCATCACGCGAAACCGAGCGTTTCTACCTCGACGTGCAGAAGCAGTTCCCGAAAGTGACGGCGCAGAAAGTGATCGTCAGCGAAGCGGGCGCATCGGTCTACTCCGCCTCTGAGCTGGCGGCGCAGGAGTTCCCGGACCTGGACGTTTCCCTGCGCGGTGCGGTCTCTATTGCCCGTCGCCTGCAGGATCCGCTGGCCGAACTCGTGAAGATCGACCCGAAATCCATCGGCGTGGGCCAGTACCAGCACGACGTGAGCCAGACGCAGCTGGCGCGCAAGCTGGATGCGGTGGTGGAAGACTGCGTAAACGCCGTCGGCGTGGACCTGAACACCGCCTCCGTTCCTCTGCTGACCCGCGTGGCGGGCTTAACCCGCATGATGGCGCAGAACATCGTGGCCTGGCGTGACGAGAACGGCCAGTTCCAGAACCGTCAGCAGCTGCTTAAAGTGAGCCGCCTGGGGCCGAAAGCGTTTGAGCAGTGCGCGGGCTTCCTGCGCATCAATCACGGCGATAACCCGCTGGATGCTTCTACCGTTCACCCGGAAGCATACCCGGTTGTTGAGCGCATCCTGGCCGCTACTCAGCAGGCGCTTAAAGACCTGATGGGCGACAGCGGCGCCCTGCGCAACCTGAAAGCGGTGGACTTCACCGACGAAAAATTTGGCGTGCCTACCGTCACCGATATCATCAAAGAGCTGGAAAAACCGGGCCGCGATCCGCGTCCTGAGTTCAAAACGGCGACCTTTGCTGACGGCATCGAGACCATGAACGATCTCCTGCCGGGCATGGTGCTGGAAGGCGCGGTGACCAACGTCACCAACTTCGGCGCGTTTGTGGATATCGGCGTGCACCAGGACGGTCTGGTGCATATCTCGTCCCTTGCCGACAAGTTCGTTGAAGACCCGCACACCGTGGTCAAAGCGGGCGACATCGTGAAGGTGAAAGTGCTGGAAGTGGATCTGCAGCGCAAGCGTATCGCCCTGACCATGCGTCTGGACGAGCAACCGGGCGACACCAACGCGCGCCGTGGCGGCAACGGTGGAGGCCGCGAGCAGCAGCGTCCGGCCGCGAAAGCCGCAAAACCGCGCGGGCGTGATGCACAGCCTGCGGGCAATAGCGCGATGATGGACGCGCTGGCGGCCGCGATGGGTAAGAAACGCTAAGGCAACAACGCCCCCCTCACCCTAACCCTCTCCCCAAAGGGGAGAGGGAACTTTAACACCCTCGCCCCTTTGGGGAGAGGGCCGGGGTGAGGGGAATAAAACATCTCGAAATATATGAAACCGATTGCACAGCCATATTTAAACCACTAATTATCACCCCGTTAACAAATATCCCTCTTTTCATTTTCCCGGCAATTCAGCAAATATTGAGCAAGGTCAATCAGACCGCAAATTAATACGATTAACAACATCCCGTCACATTTTTATTATTGCTGATAAAAACTATTCTCATTATCATCGCAGTGTAGATTATTTAACCTCTCGTGGAATCAGGCATTATGCAATTCACTCCAGACAGTGCATGGAAAATTACCGGTTTTACCCGCGAAATTAGCCCGGCCTATCGGCAGAAGCTGCTGTCACTGGGCATGCTGCCCGGCTCATCATTCCAGGTCGTGCGCGTAGCGCCGTTGGGCGATCCTGTCCATATCGAAACCCGGCGCGTGAATCTGGTTCTGCGCAAAAAAGACCTCGCATTAATTGAAGTTGAATCTTTATCCCGTTAACAAGCCAGCGGTTTCGGTGGGTCTAATACAATGAAAAAATTAACTATTGGCTTAATTGGCAATCCTAATTCCGGCAAGACAACCTTATTTAATCAGTTAACCGGCGCGCGCCAGCGCGTGGGAAATTGGGCAGGCGTAACGGTTGAACGTAAAGAAGGTCAGTTCACGACAACGGACAATCAGGTGACCCTGGTCGACCTTCCCGGTACCTATTCCTTAACCACGATTTCATCCCAGACATCGCTCGATGAGCAAATTGCCTGCCACTACATTCTTGGCGGCGATGCCGATCTGCTGATCAACGTGGTCGACGCCTCTAACCTCGAACGAAACCTTTACCTGACGCTGCAGCTGCTGGAGCTGGGGATCCCCTGCATCGTGGCGCTCAACATGCTCGACATTGCAGAGAAACAAAAGCTGCGCATTGACGTCGATGCCCTCTCTGCGCGCCTTGGGTGCCCTGTCGTTCCGCTGGTCTCGACCCGCGCTCGCGGTATCGACGCGCTGAAGCTGGCGATTGACCGCCACGCGGGAAACCGCGACGTTGAGCTGGTGCACTACGCCCAGCCGCTGCTGCGCGAAGCCGATCTGCTGGCGCAGGAGATGGACAAAAATATGCCTGCGAAACAGCGTCTGTGGCTCGGCCTGCAGATGCTGGAAGGGGATATCTATAGCCGCGCCTATGCCGGACATGCGGCAGATAAGCTGGACGTGACCCTCGCCCGTCTCAGCGGCGAGCTGGACGACCCGGCGCTGCACATCGCCGATGCGCGTTATCAGGCCATTGCGTCAATTTGTGACGTGGTCAGCAATGCCCTTACCGCGGAACCCAGCCGCTTTACGGCGGCGGTGGATAAGATTGTGCTCAACCGCTTCCTCGGTTTGCCGATCTTCCTGCTGGTGATGTACGTGATGTTCCTGCTTGCCATTAACATTGGTGGCGCGCTCCAGCCGATTTTTGACGCGGGTTCTGTCGCCGTTTTCGTTCATGGTATTCAGTGGCTGGGTTACACCCTGCACTTCCCGGAATGGCTAACCATCTTCCTCGCTCAGGGGATCGGCGGCGGTATCAACACCGTGCTGCCGCTGGTGCCGCAGATCGGCATGATGTATCTGTTCCTCTCGTTCCTTGAAGATTCCGGCTACATGGCGCGCGCCGCGTTCGTGATGGACCGCCTGATGCAGGCGCTGGGTCTGCCGGGTAAATCCTTCGTCCCGCTGATCGTCGGCTTCGGCTGTAACGTGCCGTCGGTGATGGGCGCGCGCACCCTGGATGCGCCGCGTGAACGTCTGATGACCATCATGATGGCGCCATTTATGTCCTGCGGCGCGCGTCTGGCAATCTTTGCGGTCTTTGCAGCCGCCTTCTTTGGTCAGCAGGGCGCGCTGGCGGTCTTCTCGCTGTATGTGCTGGGCATCGTGATGGCGATCCTGACCGGCTTAATGCTCAAGCACACCATCATGCGTGGTGAAGCGTCGCCGTTTGTGATGGAGCTTCCGGTCTACCACGTACCGCATCTGAAAAGCCTGGCGATCCAGACCTGGCAGCGCCTGAAAGGCTTTGTGCTGCGCGCCGGTAAGGTGATTGTCATTGTCAGTATTTTCCTGAGCGCGCTGAACAGCTTCACCCTGAGTGGACAGACGGCGGATAACATCAACGACTCTGCCCTCGCCTCCGTCAGCCGCGTCATCACGCCGGTCTTTAAACCAATTGGCGTGCAGGAAGATAACTGGCAGGCGACCGTGGGACTGTTCACCGGGGCGATGGCGAAAGAGGTGGTCGTCGGGACCCTGAACACGCTCTACACCGCAGAGAACATTCAGGAGCAGGAATTTAACCCGGCGGAGTTTCACCTCGGTGACGAACTGCTGGGTGCCGTTGAGGAGACCTGGCAGAGCCTGAAAGATACCTTCAGCCTGAGCGTGCTGGCGAACCCGATTGAGGCCAGCAAAGGCGACGGCGAAATGGCGACCGGTGCCATGGGCGTGATGGGCGAGAAGTTTGGCAGCGCGTCTGCGGCCTACAGCTATCTCATCTTTGTCCTGCTCTATATCCCGTGCATCTCCGTCATGGGAGCGATTGCCCGCGAGTCCAGCCGCGGCTGGATGGGCTTCTCCATCCTGTGGGGGCTGAATATCGCTTACTCGCTGGCGACGCTGTTTTATCAGACCGTTAACTTCAGCCAGCACCCGCGCTACAGCCTGGTCTGCATTCTGGCGGTTGTGCTGTTTAACGTAATGATTCTCGGTCTGCTACGCCGGGCACGCAGCCGCGTCGACATCGACCTGCTGGCGAATCGTAAAACCGCCGCAACCTGCTGCAGCAGCCCGGCTGGCGACTGTCACTAAGAGGAAACCAGATGGCATCGTTGATTCAGGTTCGTGACCTGCTGGCGCTTCAGGGGCGGATGGAGGCAAAACAGCTCAGCCTCAGCCTGCATACGCCGCAGCCGATGATCGATGCCATGCTGGAACGCCTGGAAGCGATGGGTAAAGCCGTGCGGATTCAGGAAGAAGCGGACGGCTGCCTCTCCGGCAGTTGTAAAAGCTGCCCGGAAGGAAAGGCCTGCCTCAGGGAATGGTGGGCACTGCGCTAACAAAGCCGGGCATTGCTGCCCGGCATTATCGTATTACTTATAGACGTCCGCGGTAGCGCGTACGTTTTTGGTCTGTTTTTCTGCACTGGTGACGACGTAGTACGTCCCGCCCAGCTCATCCGCTTTCTTCGACAGCTCTTTTCTTGCATCCATCGGCGCGGTGGTGTCAGACGTAGAAATCTCACCAATTTTCGTCAGATTCATCCCGGCAACTTTATCTTTTTCCAGCTCTTTCGCCGCAAAAACGCCAAATGACAGTGACCCAATAACCAGAGAAGTGACAATACCTGTAACAAGTTTCATAGCCTGACTCTCCATAGGATTGTTGTTTTTGATTATCGTAGGCAGAACAACCGCAACGACATCTGGAGTATGGTTGCGGTGTGTAACTTTTTCCAGGCTGGATAGAAAATAATCAGTCTAAACGTTGACTTAACGCAACCAGCGCTGAACAAAATTCCGTCGGATGAGAGATAAACGGAGCATGCGCGGCTTTGGCAATGACCCGGGATTCGCTGTCCGGCCAGAGGGAATCCAGAAGTGGAACCACTTTGCGCGGCACCAGCCCGTCCAGATGGCCATAGATACGCAGGTGCGGCATGGCCAGCGCAGTCAGCGGCTCCCGCAGGTCGACCGTTTTCAGGATCTCAAGACCGCCGTTAAGCACCTCGACGTCCGGCATCGGCAGGGAGAGCACCACCTGCTTCAGCGCTCTGGCATCCTGACGCGCGGTTTCCGTCCCCATTGTCTGCAATGCGAGGAATCGCTCGACGGTCCGCTGGAAATCGTCGCTCAGCTGCTGCTGGAAGCCCGCCAGCACGTCAGGTTTGATGCCGGGCCACGCCTCTTGCGCGCTAAAGCATGGCGACGAGGCCACGGTGACCAGCGCCTTAACGCGCTCGGGCCAGGAGAGCGCAATCTGGCTTGCCACCAGCCCGCCCAGGCTCCAGCCCAGCCAGATGGCATTTTGCGGCGCGGCGTCCACAACCTGCTGCGCCATCTCATCAAGCGACATCGCACTAAAGCCGCGGCTGCGACCGTAGCCCGGTAGATCAACCAGATGTAACGTAAATTGCGAGGCAAGTTCCTCGCTTATGCAATGCCACACTTCCGCATTCAGGCCCCATCCGTGCAGCAGCACAAGATGGCAATTTCCTGTCCCTACGGTCTGCCACCACAGCGTCTTCATCAGTTACTGTTCTCTTTTTTCACATGGAGGTTGCACATGCTAACAGTGCCTGGCTTGTGCTGGCTATGCAAAATGCCGCTTGCCCTCAGCGCGTGGGGCGTCTGTTCCGTCTGCACGCGCTCACTGGCAAGGCGTATCACAACCTGCCCGCAATGTGGTTTACCGGCGGCTAACCGCTATTTGCCCTGCGGCCGCTGCCTGAAAAAATCCCCGCCGTGGAGCGCGCTGGTAGCCGTGGATGATTATGTTCCACCGCTGAGCGGGCTTATTCACGCCCTGAAGTTTTCCGGCCAGAGTTCGCTGGCGCAGCCCCTTGCCCGCCTGCTATTGCTGGCAGTTTTACAGGCGCGACGAACCCGCGCTCTGCCGAAAATCGATAGGGTGGTGAATGTCCCCTTATACCGACGTCGGCACTGGCGGCGCGGCTATAATCAAAGCGACCTGCTCTGCCGCCCGCTCGCCCGGTGGCTAGGCTGTCGCTATGATGCCTGCGCGCTTACCCGCGTACATGCCACCGCCATCCAGCATCAGCTCAACGCCCGGCTTCGCAAAAGGAACCTGAAAAACGCCTTTCGCCTTGAATTGCCGGTCAAAGGCCTCCATATCGCCATCGTGGATGACGTCGTCACCACAGGCAGTACCGTTGCTGAACTTTCCCGACTGCTTTTGCAAAGCGGCGCCGCGTCGGTTCAGGTATGGTGTCTGTGCCGTACCTTGTAGCCCTTCTTCAATGGGCGTATGATTATACCCAGGTAATTTAGTCAACTATTAGGCCAAAGCTATGATCCGTATTTCCGATTCTGCACAAGCGCACTTTGCCAAACTGCTGGCAAATCAGGAAGAAGGGACGCAGATCCGCGTGTTTGTGATCAATCCAGGCACTCCGAATGCAGAATGTGGTGTCTCTTATTGTCCTCCGGATGCTGTGGAAGCAACTGACACTGCCCTTAAATTTGAACAGCTCACCGCTTATGTCGATGAACTGAGCGCGCCGTATCTTGAAGATGCGGAGATCGACTTCGTCACCGACCAGCTGGGTTCTCAGCTGACCCTGAAAGCGCCAAACGCCAAAATGCGTAAAGTGTCTGACGATGCGCCGCTGATGGAGCGCGTTGAGTATCTGCTTCAGTCCCAGATCAACCCACAGCTGGCTGGCCACGGCGGTCGCGTTTCCCTGATGGAAATCACGGAAGACGGCCTGGCGATCCTGCAGTTCGGCGGCGGCTGTAATGGTTGCTCTATGGTCGACGTGACCCTGAAAGAAGGGATCGAGAAGCAGCTGCTGAACGAGTTCCCGGAACTGAAAGGCGTGCGTGACCTGACCGAGCACCAGCGCGGCGAGCACTCTTACTACTAATTCAGTACCCGCCCGTATTGCCCGGTGGCGCCACGCTTACCGGGCCAACCTCCCTTACCTTCCCACCTCGATATGTTGACCTGCGTCTCATAATTCAAATTTTGCCTCACTGGGTGATTCTCAACCGCGATATGTTACCCGTATCATTCTCGTGGGCACTCAGCACCCTTATAACAGCCGACTAAACTTAACTGTTTCGCAGGCATCAGTATGAGTGCCGTTAACCACTCTGTTCCCAGTTGGGACAATCGGAATTTGTCGTTGAAACAATGACGTTACCCATAACAATTCAAAGGCCAGGTAAATCATGCCATTAGTCATCGTTGCTATCGGTGTTGTGTTATTACTGCTCTTGATGATCCGTTTCAAAATGAACGGATTTATCGCTCTGGTTCTGGTGGCACTTGCAGTCGGTCTGATGCAGGGGATGCCGCTGGTTAAAGTTATCAGCTCTATCAAAGCCGGCGTCGGCGGCACGCTCGGCAGCCTGGCGCTGATCATGGGTTTCGGTGCCATGCTCGGCAAAATGCTGGCGGACTGCGGTGGCGCGCAGCGTATTGCCACCACCCTGATTGCCAAATTCGGTAAACAGCACATTCAGTGGGCAGTGGTGTTAACCGGTTTTACCGTCGGTTTCGCGCTGTTCTATGAAGTGGGCTTCGTGCTGATGCTGCCGCTGGTGTTTACCATCGCTGCGGCAGCGAACATCCCGCTGCTGTTTGTGGGTGTGCCAATGGCTGCGGCCCTGTCCGTGACCCACGGCTTCCTGCCGCCACACCCGGGTCCAACCGCTATCGCCACCATCTTCCACGCCGATATGGGTAAAACCCTGCTGTTCGGTACGATTCTGGCGATCCCGACCGTGATTCTGGCGGGCCCGGTGTATGCCCGCTTCCTGAAAGGCATTGATAAGCCTATCCCGGAAGGTCTGTACAGCGCCAAAACCTTCACCGAAGAAGAGATGCCGGGCTTTGGCGTCAGCGTCTGGACCTCTCTGGTGCCGGTGATCCTGATGGCGATGCGCGCCGTGGCGGAGATGATCCTGCCGAAAGGTCATGCTTTCCTGTCCGTTGCGGAATTCCTGGGTGACCCGGTAATGGCAACGCTGATTGCGGTGTTGATCGCGATGTTCACCTTCGGTCTTAACCGCGGTCGTTCAATGGATCAAATCAACGACACGCTGACCTCTTCCATCAAAATCATTGCCATGATGCTCCTGATCATCGGCGGCGGCGGTGCGTTCAAGCAGGTGCTGGTCGACAGCGGCGTGGACAAATACATCGCTGCCATGATGCATGAGACCAACGTGTCGCCGCTCCTGATGGCCTGGTCTATTGCTGCAGTTCTGCGTATTGCGCTGGGTTCTGCGACCGTTGCGGCGATCACCGCAGGCGGTATCGTTGCTCCGCTGATTGCGACCACGGGCGTAAGCCCCGAGCTGATGGTTATCGCCGTCGGTTCCGGTAGCGTGATTTTCTCTCACGTTAACGACCCTGGCTTCTGGCTGTTCAAGGAGTACTTCAACCTGACGATCGGTGAAACCATCAAGTCCTGGTCCGCGCTGGAAACCATTATTTCGGTGTGTGGTCTGGTCGGGGTGCTGCTGTTGAATATGGTTGTCTGATGTAAAAAAGCCGGGTGGCGCTGACGCTTACCCGGCCTACATTCTATTCCCTCTCCCACAGGGAGAGGGTTAGGGTGAAACTACCGCTTCTTACCCACCGCCCTTCTGCGCTTATCCAAATCCTTAATCAGCCTGTTCACCCCGTCATCGGCAAACATCTTCTCAAGCGTTGTGGACAGCTTGCGTCGCCAGTTCTTGTACTGATAGCTGGTGCCCGGAACGTTCACCGGCTCCGCCATATCAATCCAGTCTTCCGGCTGCAGGCCGAGCAACGCGCTATTGCTGTCGGCAATATAGCGCTGCAGGCCACGGTTGAGCGTTGGGGTCATCGCCATCAGCGACGCTTTATGCCCTGCACGCTTCGGCAGACAGCCATGCTTATGCAGCGCATCCAGCAGCCCCTGCTTCGCCAGCTCACGATCCTGATACAGACCGCGCAGAACCTCTTCATCAGGATACAGTCCCAGCATTTTGCCGAGGGTCAGGTCGCCGCTTTCCCAGTAGCCCCTGAGCGTAGGAAGATCATGCGTCGTCGCGACTGCCATTGACTGTTCAGGGTACGCTTTCGGCGCGCGGAAGGTTTTCTCATGGTCGTTTTCAAAATAGAGCACTTTATAGGAGTAGACGCCGCTGTCGCGGAGCTTGCTGACAATTTCCACCGGCACGGTACCGAGATCTTCACCGATCACCATGCACTGGTGACGTTTACTCTCCAGCGCCAGGATCGACAGCAGATCGTCAACCGGATACTGGACGTACGCCCCGTGATCGGCCGTTTCACCGTACGGGATCCACCACAGGCGCAGCACGGACATCACGTGGTCAATGCGCAGCGCCCCGCAGTTCTGCATGTTCGCGCGCAGCAGGTCGATAAACGGCTCGTAGGCGCGCGCCGCCATCACGTGCGGATCCATCGGCGGCAGGCCCCAGTTCTGCCCGAGCGGCCCGAGGATATCCGGCGGCGCGCCCACAGACGCCTTCAGGCAGTAGAGCTCACGGTCGCACCAGGTTTCCGCGCCGCCTTCCGCCACGCCCACGGCCAGGTCACGATACAGACCGATCGGCATCTTATAGCCCTGGCTCACCTGCCAGCAGGCAGCAAACTGGCTGTACGCCAGCCACTGCAGCCACAGGTAGAAGTCCACCTCATCGGCATGATTTTTACAGAAGGCTTTGACTTCAGGGGTATCCACGGTCTGATACGCTTCCGGCCAGACCGGCCAGCCCCAGCGCATTTCGTCCTCTTTCACCTGATATGCGTGCAGCGCATCAAATGCCGCCTGCCAGTAGAGGCTTTCGCCTTCCTGCATCACAAACTGGCGGAAGGCCGCCATCTGCTCGTCATCGCGCTGCGAAAAGCCTTTCCACGCCAGACGCAGCGCGGCCATTTTCAGCGCCGTGACGGTGGAATAGTCCACCCAGTCCGCGTCGCGGGCCTGCTTCAGCATCTGCCGGGTGGTATCAAGCTTCCACCACGCCTGCGCCTCTTTGCTGTTTTTAAAGTCGTCTAACGCGTTAACGTCGATGTAAATCACGTTCAGCCAGCGTCGGGAAGACGGGCTGTACGGGCTGGCGCTTTCCGGATTCGCCGGATAGAGCGCGTGAATTGGGTTGAGGCCAATAAAGGCCCCACCGCGCTCGCCCACGGATGCCAGCATGTTCTTCAGGTCGCCAAAATCGCCGATGCCCCAGTTGCTGTCGGAACGCAGCGTATAGAGCTGCACGCAGGCGCCCCACAGCTTTTTGCCTTCAAGCAGCGCCTGCGGCTCATAGCAGCGTTTTGGCGCGACGATCACCCGGCAGTGAAAACGCTGTTCGTCCTGGGTGAGCGTCAGGCTGTGATAGCCCTCCGGCAGCTTCGCCGGAAGGTTTAACGTTTTGCCGCCGGTGGCGTGGCCTTTATGCTGATGCCCCTCTTCGGTGGTGAGCAGCCAGCTAAACTCGCCGCGCCCCTCCACCGCCAGCGGCATCTTTTTGCCTGCGGTAAAGACCTTCACGTTTGGCACCGGGGCAACCGACGCTTTCGCGTCGGTTTTGTGCATCGCATCCAGCAAACGTCTTTTGGTGTCCGCACCAATAGACTGCGGTTTGCCGTGCGCGTTGATGTAACTGAGGCTAATTCCCGCCGCCTGCGCGGCACTGTCCAGACGTTTACTCTCCATCGCGCTTCCTTAGCGTTTTGCCTGCCAGATACGGGCCTGATAATCACGGATTGAGCGGTCAGAGCTGAACATGCCGCAGCGCGCGGTGTTCAGAATGCACGCCCGGGTCCACGCCTCCTGGTCGCGGTACAGCACGTCGACCTGTTTCTGCGCTTCAACGTAGGCCGTGAAGTCCGCCATTACCAGGTATGGGTCGCCGCCGTGTTTGTCCATGCTGTGCAGCATCTGGTCAAACGCGTGCTTGTCGCCGTCGCTGTATTTGCCGCTTTCCAGTTCCTTCAGAACCGCATCCAGCACTTTGTCTTTCTTACGCCATTTCACCGGATCGTAGCCTTTGGCCTTGATGGCTTTCACCTCTTCCACGGTATGGCCGAAGATAAAGATATTCTCTTCACCGACCTTCTCGGCGATTTCAACGTTCGCCCCGTCGAGCGTGCCGACGGTCAGCGCGCCGTTCAGCGCCAGCTTCATGTTCCCGGTACCGGACGCTTCTTTCCCTGCGGTCGAGATCTGCTCGGAGATATCCGCCGCCGGGATCAGCATTTCAGCCGCCGAGACGCAGTAGTCCGGCAGGAACACCACCTTCAGCTTGTCGCCCACTTTCGGATCGCTGTTGATCGCCGCCGCCACTTTATTAATAGCGAGGATAATGTTTTTCGCCAGGTAGTAGCCCGGCGCCGCTTTCGCACCGAACAGGAACACGCGCGGCACGCGGTCGGCCTGCGGGTTCTCGCGGATCTCTTTGTACAGCGCCAGAATGTGCAGCAGGTTCAGGTGCTGGCGCTTGTACTCATGCAGACGTTTGATCTGAATGTCGAAAATGGCATGCGGGTTGATCTCAATCCCGGTACGCACTTTCACGAACTCCGCCAGGCGAACCTTGTTCTCCAGCTTGATCGCACGGTACTGCTCGCGGAATTTCGCGTCGTCGGCCTGTTTTTCCAGGTTGATCAGCTGGTCCAGATCGTTGGCCCACTCTTTCTTCAGGGTCTTGTCCAGCAGGCCGGCCAGCAGCGGGTTACACTGCTTGATCCAGCGACGCGGCGTGATGCCGTTGGTCACGTTGTGGAATTTGGTCGGCCACAGCTGGTGATATTCCGGGAACAGATCTTTCACCACCAGGTCGGAGTGCAGCGCCGCCACGCCGTTAACGGCAAAGCCGCTGACTACGCACATGTTCGCCATGCGCACCTGTTTGTCGTGCACCACTGCCAGCTTGGCCCAGACGGCTTTGTCGCCCGGCCAGGTTTTCTCCACCAGCGCTTTAAACTGGTCGTTAATCTTGTTGATGATCTGCATATGGCGCGGCAGCAGCGCTTTCACCAGCTTTTCATCCCAGCACTCGAGCGCTTCTGGCATCAGGGTGTGGTTGGTGTAGGCGAAGGTGCGGCTGGTGATGGCCCAGGCGTCGTCCCAGCTCAGCTGATGCTCGTCGATCAGCACGCGCAGCAGTTCCGGGATGGCAATAGTCGGGTGCGTGTCGTTGAGCTGGATAACTTCGAAGTCCGGCAGCTGCGCCAGCTTGCGGCCCGCCAGATGATGGCGACGCAGAATGTCCGCCACGGAGCAGGCGCACTGGAAGTACTGCTGCATCAGGCGCAGCTTTTTACCCGCCAGATGATTGTCGTTCGGGTAGAGGACCTTCGTCAGCTTCTCGGCGTCAATGCCCTGCTGTTCGGCGCGCAGGAAATCACCGTCGTTGAATTTGGTCAGGTTAAACGGATGCGCGTGCTTCGCCTGCCACAGACGCAGCGGCTGCGCCACGCCGTTACGGTAGCCGAGCACCGGCAGATCCCAGGCTTCTCCGGTAATAGTGAACGCCGGCTCCCAGAGCCCCTGCTTCGTCACTTTCCCGCCGATGCCGACCTGCACATCCAGCTGCGCGTTGTGGCGGAACCACGGGTAGGTGTTACGGTGCCAGTCGTCCGGCGCTTCCATCTGATGGCCGTCGGCAAACGACTGACGGAACAGACCGTACTGGTAGTTCAGACCATAGCCAATCGCCGACTGGCCGACGGTCGCCATGGAATCAAGGAAGCAGGCCGCCAGACGACCCAGACCGCCGTTACCCAGCGCCGGGTCAATCTCTTCTTCCAGCAGGTCGGTCAGGTTAATGTCGTGCTCTTTCAGCACATCACCCACCTCCTGATACCAGCCAAGGTTCAGCAGGTTGTTGCCGGTCAGGCGGCCAATCAGGAACTCCATCGAGATATAGTTGACGTGACGCTGGCCTTTGACGGGCTTCGCCACGGGCTGAGCATCCAGCTGCTCTGCGAGCGCCCCGCTCACCGCCTGCCACCACTGGTGAGGCGTCATCTCGTTTGCAGCATGAAGGCCAAAACGCTGCCACTGACGCGTCAGGGCAGCCTGGAATTGAGCTTTGTTGAAGGTAGGCTGTGACATAGGGGATCGGCATCCTTTAGAAAGAAAACACAAGTTGGCGCTAGTGTGCCTGGCTCATTTCACCTCTTCCTCCTCCCGTGGGGGATTAGACAGGGAGGAGTAGCGGGGATGAGCATAAAAGTGTGATCGAGGCCACTCTGAGAGCATAGCCGTAGCGTGCCAGGAAGTTAAAAAAGTAACCGGGGAGAATGTCAAAGAAATGAAATGCAGTTTCGGGTGAAATTAATCCGCCCGGAAATGATTGCTTACGGAGAATAATATTTCAGCAATGGGCTCATACCTAAGGAGATTATTAATCTCACTCAACTTTACCCGAAGTTTATTAAATTCGGCGTCATTATACCTTTCTGAAACCAGTTTCAGCCCGACCGGGTGACATCCATACAAGCCAGCATTCACGCGGCATCAAAGCCTTTTTAAAAAAGTTCCGACACTGGCCGGAATGTTTTGTGACAGAGTGCAAATTCAGAGCCACAAAAGCCAGACATAACTTGCAATAGTTCTCTTTCTGACCGACCTTATAGCTATTAATTACGAAGCGCAAAAAAAATAAATTCTCTCGTTCCCCACAGTGAAGTGAAACCTATGTTGATTCCGTCTAAATTAAGTCGCCCGGTTCGTCTTGACCATACAGTGGTCCGCGAGCGCCTGTTGGCTAAACTTTCCGGCGCGCATAATTTCCGACTGGCGCTGGTTACGAGCCCTGCAGGTTATGGAAAAACAACGCTCATTTCACAATGGGCCGCAGGTAAAAGCGATCTTGGCTGGTACTCTCTTGATGAGGGCGATAACCAGCAAGAGCGTTTTGCCAGCTATCTGATTGCCGCTATTCAACAGGCAACCAATGGACACTGCGTCGCCAGTGAAGCGATGGTGCAAAAGCGCCAGTACGCCAGCCTGTCCTCCCTTTTCTCTCAGCTATTTATCGAACTGGCCGAATGGCATCGCCCGCTGTACGTGGTAATTGATGACTATCATCTGATTACGAACCCGGTGATCCACGAGTCGATGCGCTTCTTCCTGCGTCATCAGCCGGAAAACCTGACCTTAGTCGTGCTGTCACGCAACCTGCCGCAGCTGGGAATTGCCAACCTGCGCGTGCGCGATCAGCTTCTGGAAGTGGGCAGCCAACAGCTGGCCTTCACCCACCAGGAAGCGAAACAGTTCTTCGACTGCCGCCTGACCTCGCCGATTGAGGCCGCTGAAAGCAGCCGCCTGTGTGATGACGTCGCGGGCTGGGCGACGGCGCTACAGCTGATTGCCCTCTCTGCCCGGCAAAACAACAGCCCGACGCACCAGTCTGCGCGTCGTCTGGCCGGCATCAACGCCAGCCATCTTTCTGATTACCTGGTGGATGAAGTGCTGAACAGCGTCGATCCATCGACCCGTAATTTCCTGCTGAAAAGTTCCCTGCTGCGTTCCATGAACGACGCGCTGATTGTGCGCGTTACCGGCTGTGAAAACGGCCAGCTGCAGCTGGAAGAGATTGAACGTCAGGGCCTGTTCCTGACGCGCATGGACGATCCCGGCGAGTGGTTCAGCTACCATCCGCTGTTTGGCAGCTTCCTGCGCCAGCGCTGCCAGTGGGAGCTTGCCACGGAATTGCCGGAAATCCACCGCGCCGCCGCCGAAAGCTGGATGGCGCAAGGCTTCCCGAGCGAGGCCATTCACCACGCGCTTGCCGCCGGTGACGCCAGCATGCTGCGCGATATCCTGCTTAACCACGCGTGGGGGCTGTTTAACCACAGCGAGCTGACGCTGCTGGAAGAGTCGTTGAAAGCCCTGCCGTGGGAGAGCCTGCTGGAGAACCCGCGTCTGGTGCTGCTCCAGGCCTGGCTGATGCAGAGCCAGCACCGCTACAGCGAAGTGAATACCCTGCTGGCGCGCGCCGAGCAGGAGATGGAAAGCGAAATGGATATCACCCTGCATGGCGAATTTAACGCCCTGCGGGCGCAGGTCGCGATTAACGACGGCGATGCGGATGAAGCGGAACGGCTGGCGATGGTCGCGCTGGATGAACTGCCGCTGGCGAATTTTTACAGCCGGATTGTGGCGACCTCGGTGCACGGCGAAGTGCTGCACTGCAAGGGTGAACTGACGCGTTCCCTTTCGCTGATGCAGCAAACCGAGCAGATGGCGCGCCGCCATGATGTGTGGCACTACGCGCTGTGGAGCCTGATCCAGCAAAGCGAGATTTTATTCGCTCAGGGGTTCCTGCAGGCGGCCTGGGAAAATCAGGAAAAAGCGTTCCAGCTGATTCGTGAACAGCACCTGGAACAGCTGCCGATGCACGAGTTCCTGTTGCGTATTCGCGCTCAGCTCCTGTGGGCATGGTCGCGCCTGGATGAAGCAGAAAGCTGCGCCCGTCAGGGTGTGAACGTGCTTTCTGGCTTCCAGCCGCAGCAGCAGCTGCAGTGTCTGGCTCTGCTGGTGCAGTGCTCGCTGGCGCGCGGCGATCTGGATAATGCCCGCAATCACCTTAACCGTCTGGAAAACCTGCTCGGCAACGGTCAGTACCACAGCGACTGGGTATCAAACGCCGACAAGGTGCGGGTGATTTACTGGCAGATGACGGGGGACAAAAAATCCGCCGCCAACTGGCTGCGTCAGACGCCAAAACCGGAATTTGCCAATAACCACTTCCTGCAAAGCCAGTGGCGCAACATCGCCCGCGTGCAGATCCTGCTGGGTGACTTTGAGCCTGCCGAAATTGTGCTGGAAGAGTTAAACGAAAACGCCCGCAGCCTGCGCCTGATGAGCGACCTGAACCGCAACCTGCTGCTGCTTAATCAGCTTTACTGGCAGGCGGGGCGCAAAAACGACGCCCAGCGCGTGCTGCTGGAAGCCCTGCAGCTGGCGAACCGCACCGGGTTTATCAGCCACTTCGTGATTGAAGGTGAAGTGATGGCGCAGCAACTGCGCCAGCTGATTCAGTTGAACACGCTGCCGGAGCTGGATCAGCATCGCGCCCAGCGCATTCTGCGCGAGATTAATCAGCACCACCGTCACAAGTTTGCGCATTTCGATGAGAACTTCGTTGAACGCCTGCTGAACCACCCGGAAGTGCCGGAGCTTATCCGCACCAGCCCGCTCACCCAGCGCGAATGGCAGGTGCTGGGGCTGATCTATTCAGGGTACAGCAATGAGCAGATTGCCGGAGAGCTGGCGGTGGCGGCAACCACCATCAAAACGCATATTCGCAATCTGTATCAGAAGCTGGGCGTGGCGCACCGTCAGGATGCGGTGCAGCATGCGCAGCAACTGTTGAAGATGATGGGATACGGAGTTTAGTTTTGTGCGGCCTGATGCCCTCACCCCGGCCCTCTCCCACAGGGAGAGGGTGAGAGGCTTTTCAACACAACTCTAACTGCAAATTATTATCTTTAATTACCTGCATCACGCCCGCCGGCGGCATCACGTCGGTATAGACCGCATCCACCATGCTGATGCTGCCCATGTTCACCATTGCGTTACGGCCAAACTTCGAATGATCCACCACCAGCATCACGTGACGCGAGTTTTCAATAATCGCGCGCTTGGTGCGCACCTCGTGGTAATCAAACTCCAGCAACGAGCCGTCGGTGTCGATGCCGCTGATCCCCAGAATGCCGAAGTCGAGGCGGAACTGAGAGATAAAATCGAGCGTCGCTTCGCCGATAATCCCGCCGTCGCGGCTGCGCAGTTCGCCCCCCGCGAGGATGATGCGAAAATCGTCTTTCTGCATCAGAGTGTTGGCGACGTTCAGGTTGTTGGTCACCACGCGCAGGTTCTCGTGATCCAGCAGGGCATGGGCGACCGCTTCCGGCGTGGTGCCGATGTCAATAAACAGAGTCGCGCCATTCGGGATCTGGCTCGCCACTTTACGGGCAATGCGCTCTTTTTCAGCCGTCTGCGTGGCTTTACGGTCGTGCCAGGAGGTGTTGACCGAGCTGGACGGCAGCGCTGCCCCGCCGTGGTGGCGCAAAATACGGTTCTGATCGGCCAGATCGTTCAGGTCACGACGGATGGTTTGCGGGCTGACGGCAAACTGCTCGACCAGCTCTTCGGTGCTGACGTATCCCTGTTTTTTGACCAGTTCGATAATGGCGTCATGACGTTGTGTTTGTTTCATCAATTATCCCTGAGAATTATGTTCGTTTTCGCGCATGGAGCGTGTCGGCAAGCGCCATTGCCAGCCCGACCGCCAGGCCGGTGACGTGCGCACCATTGGCGATAGACATACCAAACAGATCAAACCATCCGGCAATTAGCCATATTAACGCAAAGGCTATTAATCCGCGTTGTAAATAGATGCCGCTTTCCGGGTCGCGCTCCCCGCGAAGCCAGACGTAGCCCATCAGGGCGTAGACGACACCCGACAGCCCGCCGAACCACGGGCCGCTGAATTTATGCTGCACGTAGCCGCTCAGCAGGGCGCTAATCACGGTGATGACAATCAGCTTACCGCTGCCGAGCCGCTTCTCAACGATGCCGCCGAGATACCACCACCACAGCAGGTTAAAGAGGATATGCATCACCGAGAAGTGCATCAGCGCGTGGGTAAAGTAGCGCCAGACGTCAAACTGCAGCGATGGGTCATACGGCCACGCCAGCGCGATCATTACGCTCTGGTCGCCCACCACGTTCATAATAATGAAGACGATAATACAGGCCGCCATCAGCAGCAGCGTAAACGGGCCCGCGCGCTCGCGAATCGTGGCAAGGAAGGGAAAACGGCTGTAATGCAGTCCGCTGCCGGTCTGGCCGGATTGCCAGCTGGCCGCCAGATAGCGCGGGTCGCCAGGGTTCTCAAGAAAACGCGCCAGCTCTTCGTTTACCCGCCCTGCCTGGCTCTCGTCGGCCAGCCAGACGTCGGTCTGAGTATGTTGCTGAATGGTCAGAATAACGCCCTGCGTCGCCATATAGTCGACAAACGCCTGGGCGACGCGCGGGTTGGTAAAAGAGGTGATCATCAACATGGGCAGCGGTCGCTTATTTCCACACAAAAGGGAACAGTATAGCGGGATTAGCGCTCAAACGCGTATTCCACTTCTGCCGGGAAATGACGATGCCAGGCATCGAAGCCGCCATCGACGCTGTATACCGCGTCGTAGCCCTGCTGAATAAGATATTGCGCCGCGCCTTTGCTGCTGTTGCCGTGGTAGCACATGACCATTACCGGCGTGTCGAAGTCGTTATCGCGCATAAACGCGCCCAGCGTGTCGTTGGTGAGATGGAACGCGCCCGGCGTGTGGCCCATCGCAAAACTTTGCGGATCGCGGATGTCCACCAGCACCGCTTTTCCCTGGTGCATCTTCTGGTGGGCTTCTTCTACGTTAATACATTCAAACTGATCCATGGTGTTCTCTTTCGCTTATTCAGGTTTTATGCCGCCTGCTGACCCTCACCCCAGCCCTCTCCCTGAAAGGGAGAGGGAGCAAACCATCCCCTCGCCCCTCAGGGGAGAGGGTTAGGGTGAGGGGGTGAAGTTTCACCGCACTATTTTACCCCGTAGTGTACGTCCTGACGGCGGGTAAACGCCATTATGTTATCCATATCACTCTAAATTGTTTTTTTGATGTTACCAAAAGCGCGTTCCTTTGCTATTATGAGCGATATCGAACATTTTTGAGCTTTAACGAAAGTGCATGAGGGTGTTATGGAAACCAAAGATCTGATTGTGATAGGCGGTGGCATCAACGGTGCCGGTATTGCGGTTGATGCCGCAGGACGCGGTTTATCCGTGCTGATGCTGGAAGCTAACGACCTCGCCTGCGCGACGTCGTCCGCCAGCTCCAAGCTGATCCACGGTGGCCTGCGCTACCTGGAACACTACGAATTCCGCCTGGTCAGCGAAGCGCTGGCCGAACGTGAAGTGCTGCTGAAAATGGCCCCGCATCTGGCGATCCCGATGCGCTTCCGCCTGCCGCACCGCCCGCACCTGCGTCCGGCGTGGATGATCCGCATCGGTCTGTTTATGTACGATCATCTGGGTAAACGCACCAGCCTGCCGGGTTCGAACGGTTTGCGTTTTGGCTCAGAATCGGTCCTTAAGCCGGAAATCGTGCGCGGTTTCGAATATTCCGACTGCTGGGTGGACGATGCGCGTCTGGTGCTGGCGAATGCGCAGATGGTCGAGAAGAAAGGCGGCGAGGTGAAAACCCGGACCCGCGCGACCGCCGCACGCCGCGAAAACGGCCTGTGGATTGTGGAAGCAGAAGACATTGATACCGGCGAGAAATTCAGCTGGAAAGCGCGCGGCCTGGTGAACGCCACCGGCCCGTGGGTGAAGCAGTTCTTCGACGACGGCATGCACCTGCCTTCACCGTACGGCATTCGCCTGATCAAGGGCAGCCACATTGTGGTGCCGCGCGTGCATACCCAGAAGCAGGCGTACATTCTGCAAAACGAAGACAAGCGCATCGTGTTTGTGATCCCGTGGATGGACGAATTCTCGATCATCGGTACCACCGACGTGGAGTATAAAGGCGATCCGAAGAACGTCGAGATCGACGAGAGCGAAGTGAACTACCTGCTCAAAGTGTATAACGCGCACTTTAAGAAACAGCTGTCACGGGATGACGTGGTCTGGACCTACTCCGGCGTGCGTCCGCTGTGCGATGACGAGTCTGACTCGCCGCAGGCGATTACCCGCGACTATACGCTCGATATCCACGACGTAGACGGTCAGGCACCGCTGCTGTCGGTGTTTGGCGGCAAGCTCACCACCTATCGCAAGCTGGCCGAGCACGCGCTGGAAAAACTGGCGCCGTACTACAAGGGCATTGGCCCGGCGTGGACCAAAGAGGCGGTACTGCCCGGTGGAGATATCGGCGGAAACCGCGACGATTACGCCGCGAAGCTGCGCCGTCGCTTCCCGTTCATTACCGAAGGGATGGCGCGCCACTATGCCCGCACCTACGGCAGCAATACCGAGCTGTTCCTGGGCGACGCGAAATCGCTTGCCGATCTGGGTGAACATTTCGGCCACGAGCTGTATGAAGCCGAACTGCGCTACCTGGTCGAGCACGAATGGGTTCGCCGCCTGGACGATGCCATCTGGCGTCGTACTAAAGAAGGGATGTGGCTGAACGCAGAGCAGCAGTCTCGCGTGGCGCAATGGCTGCAGCAGCATGC
This sequence comes from Enterobacter sp. ECC_219_Taxon_10, assembly GCF_058354905.1. Classification (NCBI taxonomy): domain Bacteria; kingdom Pseudomonadati; phylum Pseudomonadota; class Gammaproteobacteria; order Enterobacterales; family Enterobacteriaceae; genus Enterobacter; species Enterobacter sp. ECC_219_Taxon_10. Next base: position 4,536,949 of record NZ_CM178005.1, read on the forward strand.
GGGCAAGCGTGAGCTTTCGCTGGCGTCGTAATTGAAAAAATGCCCGGTGGCGCTGCGCTTACCGGGCCTACGGGATCGACCAGGCCGGGTAAGGCGAAGCCGCCACCCGGCTTTGTTTTTACAACCTCACCGGATCAATATGCCAGATCGTCTCGGCATACTCCTTGATGGTCCTGTCAGAAGAGAAATACCCCATGTTGGCGATGTTATGCATCGCTGCGCTGGTCCATTTCTCCTGCTGGCGATATAGCTCATCCACCTTATCCTGGCAGTCCACGTAGCTGCGATAATCCGCCAGCACCTGGTAGTGGTCGCCAAAGTTAATCAGCGAATCCACCAGATCGCGATAGCGGCCCGGCTCGTCGGGGCTGAACACGCCGGTCGCAATCTGCGTCAGAACCTGACGTAGCTCTTCATCCCCTTCATAGAACTCACGCGGCGAGTAACCTTTCCTGCGCAGCGCCTCCACCTCTTCCGTGGTGTTACCGAAAATGAAGATATTCTCTTCCCCGACGTGCTCCAGCATCTCGACGTTCGCCCCGTCCAGGGTGCCGATGGTCAGCGCACCGTTAAGGGCAAACTTCATGTTACTGGTGCCGGACGCTTCCGTGCCCGCCGTGGAAATCTGCTCAGAGAGATCCGCCGCCGGGATGATCAGCTGCGCCAGGCTGACGCTGTAGTTAGGGATGAACACCACCTTCAGCTTGTCGCCAATATCCGGATCCTGGTTCACCACCTTCGCCACGTCGTTGATGAGATGAATGATGTGCTTCGCCATGTAGTAAGCGGAAGCCGCCTTTCCGGCGAAGATCTTCACGCGCGGCACCCACTCGGCGGTTGGATCGGCCTTAATGCGATTGTAGTGGGTGATCACGTGCAGCACGTTCATCAGCTGTCGCTTGTACTCGTGGATGCGTTTGATCTGCACGTCGAACAGCGCTTTGGGGTTTGCCACCACGTTGAGGTGCATCGCCAGCCAGACCGCCAGACGTTTTTTGTTCCGCAGCTTGGCTTCCCGCACGGCTTTATTCACCGTCGGGAAATCAATGTGCTGCTTAAGCTCGCTCAGCTGGCTCAAATCGGTACGCCAGGTGCGGCCGATATTCTCATCCAGCACGTCGGACAGCGGCTGGTTCGCCAGCGCCAGCCAACGGCGCGGCGTGACGCCGTTGGTGACATTGCAGAAGCGCGTCGGGAAGATCTTCGCGAAGTCGGCGAACAGCGACTGCACCATCAGGTTTGAGTGGAGCTCAGACACCCCGTTCACCTTGTGGCTGATCACCACCGCCAGCCAGGCCATACGCACGCGACGGCCGTTGGATTCATCAATAATCGAGGCTCGGCTCAGCAGGCCGGTATCGTTCGGATACTGCTCCTGCAGCGTCTTGAGGAAATAGTCGTTGATCTCAAAGATAATCTGCAGATGGCGCGGCAGGATTTTGCCGAGCATATCCACCGGCCATGTTTCCAGCGCTTCGCTCATCAGCGTGTGGTTGGTGTAGGAGAACACCTGACACGTCACCTCAAACGCGTCGTCCCAGCTGAACTTATGCTCGTCGATCAGCAGGCGCATCAGCTCGGGAATGGAGAGCACCGGGTGGGTGTCGTTAAGGTGAATCGCCGTTTTCTCCGCCAGGTTGGCGTAGGTTTTGTGCAGCTGATGGTGGCGACTGAGGATGTCCTGAATCGTCGCGGAGACGAGGAAATACTCCTGACGCAGGCGCAGCTCGCGGCCGGAGTAGGTGGAGTCATCCGGGTACAGGACGCGGGAGACGTTCTCAGAGTGGTTTTTATCTTCCACCGCCGCAAAGTAGTCGCCCTGGTTAAATTTACCGAGGTTGATCTCGCTGCTGGCCTGGGCGTTCCACAGGCGCAGCGTGTTGGTCGCGTCGGTGTCGTAGCCGGGAATGATCTGATCATAGGCCACGGCGAGGATCTCTTCAGTTTCTACCCAGCGGGACTTTTTTCCTTCCTGCTGGATACGCCCGCCAAAGCGCACTTTGTAGCGCGTATTGTGGCGCTTAAACTCCCACGGGTTGCCGTACTCCAGCCAGTAGTCCGGGGACTCTTTCTGACGGCCATCGACGATGTTCTGTTTGAACATGCCGTAGTCATAGCGAATACCGTAGCCGCGGCCCGGCAGCGCCAGCGTCGCCAGCGAGTCGAGGAAGCAGGCGGCGAGACGCCCCAGCCCCCCGTTGCCCAGCCCCGGGTCGTTCTCTTCGTCAATCAGCTCTTCTAAATCCAGCCCCATCTCTTCCAGCGCGGTTTTGACGTCGTCGTAGATACCGAGCGACAGCAGCGCGTTAGAGAGGGTGCGGCCAATCAAAAATTCCATCGACAGGTAATAAACCTGCCGCGTCTCCTGCGAAAGCTGAGCGCGGTTTGAGCGCAGCCAGCGTTCGACCATGCGGTCACGCACCGCAAACAGCGTGGCGTTCAGCCACTCGTGCTTGTTGGCAATGACCGGGTCTTTCCCGATGGTGAACATCAGCTTGTAGGCGATGGAGTGCTTTAACGCCTCAACGCTGAGCGTGGGTGAAGAGTAGCTAAATGGAGCGTTCATATCAGTAACTTCGCCTCGTTACATCAAGCGTTGATAGAGATCGCGGTACGACTGCGCTGCAACGTGCCAGCTAAAGTCCATGGACATCGCCTGACGCTGTACGTAACGCCAAAGGGATGGACGGGACCACAAGACGAAAGCACGCCGAATCGCCCGAAGCAGCGACCAGGCATTACTGTCTTCAAAGACAAACCCGCTGGCAATACCGTCCGCCAGGTTTTCCAGGGAGCTATCCGACACCGTATCCGCCAGCCCGCCCGTGCGGCGCACCAGCGGCAGCGTGCCGTATTTCAGGCCATAGAGCTGCGTCAGGCCGCAGGGTTCGAAACGGCTCGGCACCAGAATCACGTCCGCGCCGCCCATAATTCGGTGCGAGAACGCTTCGTGATAGCCAATCTGCACGCCCACCTGACCCGGATGTTCCGCAGCGGCGGCGAGGAAACCCTCCTGCAGCACCGGGTCGCCTGCGCCGAGCAGCGCCAGCTGTCCGCCCTGCTCCAGTAAACCGGGCAGCGCTTCCAGCACCAGATCCAGCCCTTTCTGGCTGGTCAGGCGGCTGACCACCGCAAACAGCGGCACCTTGTCGTTGACCTTCAGCCCCATCGCAATCTGCAGCTGGCGTTTGTTTTCGGCTTTGTCTTCCACCGAGTCGCGGCCATAGCGCGCCGCCAAAAGGAGATCGGTTTCCGGGCTCCAGATCTGTTCATCCACACCGTTCAGAATGCCCGACAGGCGGCCTTCGCGATGGCGCTGCTGCAGCAGCCCTTCCAGACCGTAGCCAAACTCCGGCTGGGTGATTTCACGCGCGTAGGTGGGGCTCACCGCCGTAATGTGATCGGCATAGTACAGCCCGGCCTTCAGGAACGAAATTTGCCCGTTGAACTCCAGACCGTGCATGTTATAGAACGACCATGGCAGATCGATGTCATTCATATGATGGGCGTAGTACATGCCCTGATACGCCAGGTTGTGCACCGTAAACACCGATTTTGCCGGATGCCCTTTTGCCGCCAGATATGCAGGCGCCAGCCCGGCGTGCCAGTCATGCGCATGCACTACATCCGGACGCCAGAACGGATCCAGCCCGACGGCCATCTCCGCCCCCACCCAGCCGAGCAGCGCAAAGCGCAGCACGTTGTCGGTATAAGCGAACAGGTTCGTATCGTGATACGGGCTGCCCGGTCGGTCGTACAGGTGCGGCGCGTCGATCAGGTAGATCCCTACGCCGTTGTAATGCCCAAACAGCAGGGTGATGCGTCCGGCAAACGTTTCACGGCGGGTCACGACCTTTGCATCAGGTATGCCGCGCCGGATATCCGGGAAGGCGGGCAGCAGGACTCGGGTATCTACCCCTCCGGCGATCTGCGCCGCGGGTAATGCACCCAGAACATCTGCCAGACCGCCCGTTTTTAACAACGGAAACATCTCAGAACATACGTGTAAAACCTGCATCATCGCTCCTGTTTGATCTGCAGCTTCCGCAACATTTCCCGTGTGACTAACACGATCCCCTCTTCAGAACGGTAGAAGCGACGCGCGTCTTCTTCCGCGTTTTCACCAATCACCATTCCCTCAGGAATGACGCAGGCCCGGTCGATCACGCAGCGACGCAGACGACACGAACGCCCTACCCAGACATCCGGCAGCAGGACTGCCGAATCGATATTACAGAATGAGTTTATACGCACGCGCGGGAACAGCACGGACTGCACCACCACCGAACCGGAGATAATGCACCCGCCGGAGACCAGCGAGTTCAGCGTCATGCCGTGGCTGCCGGAGCGGTCCTGAACAAATTTCGCAGGCGGCAGGGATTCCATATGGGTACGAATCGGCCAGTTCTGGTCGTACATATCCAGCTCGGGCGTCACGGACGCCAGGTCCAGGTTGGCTTTCCAGTACGCTTCCAGCGTTCCCACATCGCGCCAGTAAGGCTCCGCATTCGGGTCGGACTGTACGCAGGACAATGGGAAAGGATGTGCATAGGCCATGCCAGCTTTGGTTATTTTTGGGATGATGTCTTTGCCGAAGTCGTGGCTGGAGTTTTCGTCTTTGTCGTCTTCTTCCAGCAGCTCATAAAGATAATCCGCATCAAAGACATAGATCCCCATACTGGCGAGCGATTTGGTGTCATCCCCCGGCATGGTGGGCGGGTTCGCCGGTTTTTCGACGAAGTCGATAATCTTATCGTCCGCATCCACGTGCATCACGCCAAACGCCGTCGCCTCGGCAACGGGCACCGGCAGACACGCCACGGTGCATCGCGCCCCTTTTTCGACGTGGTCGATCAGCATATGCGAGTAGTCTTGCTTGTAGATGTGGTCCCCGGCGAGGATCACGATGTATTCCGCGCTGTAGCGACGAATGATGTCGAGGTTTTGGGTCACGGCATCCGCCGTGCCGCGGTACCAGTTTTCGCCGTGAACGCGCTGCTGCGCCGGGAGCAGATCGACAAACTCGTTCATCTCTTCGCTGAAGAATGACCAGCCGCGCTGGATGTGCTGCACCAGGGTGTGCGACTGATACTGCGTAATGACGCCAATGCGGCGAATGCCCGAGTTCAGGCAGTTGGAGAGCGCAAAGTCGATGATGCGGAACTTACCACCAAAGTGAACGGCCGGCTTGGCACGCTTGATGGTCAAATCTTTCAGACGGGTGCCACGCCCGCCCGCGAGTATCAGGGCAACCGTCTTTAAGGGTAGCTGGCGTGCCAACATTAAGGGATCGTTCTTCTCTAATCTAACCATGACTAACTCCTTTTTTATCATCTTTGGAATACGCACACTCCGTGCGCAGGCCCGTGCCAGACAGCCATTACTACCGGATTATCCGCTCCGGCAAAGGGGGGAACGGCTCGCCACTCCCCGTCAGGTAAAACAATCTCTGCGACGTCGTCCGTCGCGTTCAGCGTCACCAGCCACTTATCCGAGAGCAGAATTTGCAGACAGGTGATGCCGTGTTGCCACTCTTGCGCGCTCAACGGTTGCGCGTCTTTATTCAGCCAGCGAACGTTGCCGTCACCCTCTTCCCACCAGCGGTCGGCGGTAAGGGCGGGGATCTGCTGGCGAAGGTGGATCAGCGCCGCGGTGAAATGGGTCAACCCGCTGTTCGCCTCCCCCCAGTCGAGCCAGGTCAGGGTATTGTCCTGACAATAGGCGTTGTTGTTGCCGTGCTGGCTATGGCCGTGCTCGTCGCCCGCCAGTAGCATCGGCGTGCCCTGCGACAGCAAAAGCGTCGTCAGCAGCGCATGAACGCTGGCGCGTCGCCGCTCGATCACATCCAGACTTCCGCCTAATCCTTCTATACCATGATTGAAGCTATGGTTATTGTTAGTGCCATCGCGATTCTCTTCGCCGTTGGCCTCATTGTGTTTCTGATTGAAACAAACGCAGTCGCGCAGCGTAAAACCGTCGTGCGCCGTCACCAGGTTGACGGTGGCCGACGGACGTTTGCCGTCGCGCTTAAAGAGATCGCTGGAGCCGGCAAAGCGCCCGGCGAACTCGCCCAGTGACAGATCGCGCGCCAGCCAGAAGCGGCGGATGGCATCGCGGTAGTGGTCGTTCCACTCGGCAAACAGCGGCGGGAAGTTCCCCACCTGATAACCGCCGTCACCGATGTCCCACGGCTCCGCGATAAGCTTCACCTGTGAAAGCACCGGACAGTTTTTGATTGCCTCAAACAGAGGCGCCTGCTGGCTGAATGCCGGCGTGCGCCCCATCACGGGCGCCAGGTCGAAACGGAAACCGTCCACGTGGAACGTCTCAACCCAGTATTTCAGGCACTCGTACGCGTAATGCGTGACCGCCGGGTGACTGAGGTTGAGGGTGTTACCGCAGCCGGTCCAGTTCTCGTAATCGCCGTCGTCCCTGATCCAATAATAGCTACGGTTATCGATTCCGCGCTGTGAGAGCGTTGGGCCGTCAAGATCGCTTTCCGCACTGTGGTTCAGCACCACGTCCAGAATGACCTCAATTCCCGCGGCGTGGAGCGCCTTCACCGCGTCGCGAAACTCATCCCGCGCCTTCTCCGGATGCGCGGCATAGCGCGGTTCCAGGGCGAACATCGCCAGCGGGTTGTAGCCCCAGTAGTTGCTCAGCCCCAGGCGCTGCAGGCGCGGCTCGCTGGCGAAATGCGCTACGGGCAGCAGCTCCAGGGCCGTGATGCCCAAATGCTTCAGGTAAGCGACCATCGTCGGATGCCCAAGCGCCTGATAGGTGCCGCGCATCTCTTTGGGGATCGACGGGTGCAGGTAGGTCAGCCCTTTGACGTGCGCTTCATAAATGACGGTGTTGCCCCACGGCGTGCGCGGCGGGGCATCGTCTTCCCAGTCGTAGAGATCGTGCACCACCACGCTTTTTGGCGCGACGGGCGCGCTGTCGCGGTGGTCGGGCTCGCCGTAGCCGACGTGGAACAGCGGGTCGTCTTTGAACTCGCCGTCCACGCGGTGCGCGCACGGGTCAATCAATAGCTTCGCCGGGTTAAACCAGTGCCCCTGAGAGGGCTCCCACGGGCCGTGTACGCGAAAACCGTAGTGCATCCCCGGACGCCCGCCCGACAGGTAACCGTGCCAGATGTCTCCCGTGCGGGACGGTAAATCGTAACGGTGCTCGTTACCCTCCCCGTCAAACACGCAGAGCTCGACCCGCTCCGCGTGAGCAGAAAAGAGCGTGAAGTTCACCCCCTTTCCGTCATAGCTCGCGCCGAGCGGTTCGGGTTTACCTGCCGTAAGCTGCGTCATTCTCCCTCCCGCATCAGCCAGATGGTGCCAAGCGGCGGCAGCGTCAGGCTCAGGGAGTTTGGTCGCCCGTGGCTTTCGACGGCATCGCTCTGCACCAGCCCGCCGTTGCCGGCGTTGCTGCCGTGGTAGTGCATGGAATCGGTATTCAGGATCTCGCGCCATTTGCCCGGCTGGTTAATGCCGAAGCGGTAGTGTTCACGCGGCACCGGCGTGAAGTTGCTGGCGACGATGATCTCGTTGCCCGCTTTATCGCGACGCACAAAGACAAACACCGAGCGCTCGTGATCGTCCACCACCAGCCACTCAAAGCCGTACGGGTCGAAGTCCAGCTCGTGCAGCGCTTTGTGGTGGCGGTAGGTCAGGTTCAGATCGCGCACCAGACGCTGCACGCCGTGATGCCAGTTGTCGCCACCTTCCAGCAGGTGCCAGTCGAGGCTTGAGTCGTGGTTCCACTCGCGCCCCTGGGCGAACTCATTGCCCATAAACAGCAGTTTTTTACCCGGGAAGGCAAACATCCAGCCGTAGTAGGCGCGCAGGTTGGCAAACTTCTGCCACGCGTCGCCGGGCATGCGGTCGAGAATGGATTTTTTGCCGTGCACCACTTCATCGTGCGACAGCGGCAGCATGAAGTTTTCGGTGTAGTTGTAGAGCAGCCCGAAAGTGAGCTTATCGTGGTGATACTGACGATAAACCGGGTCGAGCTTCATGTAGTCGAGGGTGTCGTGCATCCAGCCCAGGTTCCACTTATACCAGAACCCCAGGCCGCCTGATGACGGTGGGCGGGAGACGCCTGCAAAGTCCGTCGACTCTTCCGCCATAGTCACGGCGCCGTCCACCTGCTCGCCAATAATGCGGTTGGTATTGCGCAGGAACTCAATCGCTTCCAGGTTTTCACGACCGCCGTACTCGTTCGGGATCCACTCACCCTCTTTGCGGCTGTAGTCGCGGTAGATCATCGAGGCCACCGCATCCACGCGCAGGGCGTCAATGCCAAATCGCTCGATCCAGTACAGCGCATTCCCGACCAGGTAGTTCGCGACTTCACGGCGCCCGTAGTTGTAGATCAGCGTGTTCCAGTCCTGGTGATAGCCTTCGCGCGGGTCGCTGTGCTCGTACAGCTTCGTGCCGTCAAACTCTGCCAGCGCAAAATCGTCCGACGGGAAATGGCCCGGCACCCAGTCGAGGATCACGTTCAGCCCGGCGGCGTGCGCGGCATCAATGAAATAGCGGAAGTCATCCCGCGTGCCGAAGCGGCGAGTCGGGGCGTACAACCCGGTGGGCTGATAGCCCCAGCTGCCGTCGAACGGGTGCTCGTTAACCGGCAGCAGTTCGAGGTGGGTAAAGCCCATCCATTTGGCGTACGGCACCAGCTGGTCGGCGAGCTCCCGATAGCTGAGCCAGAAGTTGTTATCGGTGTGGCGGCGCCAGGAGCCGAGATGCACTTCATAAACGGAGATCGGCGCATCAAAGCGGTTAGCCTGCTTACGCTCCTCCGTCTGGACGACCTTCTCCGGCAGGCCGCATATCAGCGACGCGGTATCCGGGCGCATCTGCGCCTCGAAGGCATACGGGTCGGCTTTAATGCGCAGCTTGCCGTGGGCGTCGATCATTTCGAATTTATAGAGCTGGCCGTTGTGCGCCCCGGGGATAAACAGCTCCCAGATGCCCGTCTCACGGCGCAGGCGCATCGGGTGGCGGCGACCGTCCCAGTAGTTGAACTGCCCGACAACGGAGACGCGCTGGGCGTTAGGCGCCCACACGGCAAACCGCGTACCGGTAATTCCGTCCATAGTATCCGCATGGGCACCCAGCGTTTCATAAGGGCGAAGATGCGTGCCTTCGGAGAGCAGCCAGGCATCCATCTCTTTCAGCAGAGGGCCAAAGCTGTAGGGATCGTCGATCAGGTTTTGCTGGCCGTGCCAGATAACGGCGAGCTGATAGCGAAAGGGGTTTTTACGGCGGGGCATGACGCCCGAGAAAAAGCCGCGAGAGTCGAGGCACTCCAGGTTGCCCACCTTGCGGCCGGTTTTGGGCTCGATGACCCACACTTCGGTGGCATCCGGTAACAACGCCCGGACTTCCAGCCCGGCCTCTGTATGGTGCATCCCCAGCACGGAAAAGGGGTCGGCAAAGTGACCCGCAATAAGCGCATTAATCACGTCTCTATCCACACGATCGGACATGGTATTCATCCTGTTTTTTATGTCGTCCTTTTTTAGCGCCTGGGACGACTTTAATGTGACCTGAACGGGCATCCACTTAGTCCCGTCCTAACCTCAGGTAAGAAATGACTCTTCCTTAAAGCATAGCCAACGCTCTACACGACTCCTGATAAAAATAAGACATACGCGCGTTACTCCATGTATTACGCAAAAAAAAGGGGGTGAAAATCACCCCCGGTAGTTAACAAATTATTACGCCAGCTGACGCAGCATGCGGCGCAGCGGCTCGGCGGCGCCCCACAGGAGCTGGTCGCCGACGGTGAACGCGGAGAGGTACTCCGGCCCCATGTTAAGCTTGCGCAGACGGCCAACCGGCGTGGTCAGCGTGCCGGTAACGGCTGCCGGGGTCAGCTCACGCATGGTGATATCGCGATCGTTTGGCACCACTTTCGCCCACGGGTTGTGCGCGGCCAGCAGCTCTTCCACGGTCGGAATAGACACATCTTTTTTCAGTTTAATGGTGAAGGCCTGGCTGTGGCAGCGCAGCGCGCCGATACGCACGCACAGACCGTCAACCGGGATCGCCGACGCGGTATTGAGGATTTTGTTGGTCTCGGCCTGGCCTTTCCACTCTTCGCGGGTTTGACCGTTATCCAGCTGTTTGTCGATCCACGGGATCAGGCCACCGGCCAGCGGTACGCCAAAGTTATCCACCGGCAGCTCGCCGCTGCGGGTCAGCTCGGTCACTTTACGTTCGATATCAAGAATAGCGGACGCCGGGTTTGCCAGCTCGGCCGCAACGCTGTGGTGCAGCTGGCCCATCTGGGTCAGCAGCTCGCGCATGTGGCGCGCGCCGCCGCCGGACGCGGCCTGGTAGGTCGCCACGGAGACCCACTCCACCAGATCCTGCGCGAACAGGCCACCGAGGGACATCAGCATCAGGCTGACGGTGCAGTTACCGCCGACAAAGGTTTTCACGCCGTTATTCAGGCCGTCGGTGATGACGCCCTGGTTAACCGGGTCGAGAATAATGATGGCATCGTCTTTCATACGCAGCGAAGAGGCCGCGTCAATCCAGTAGCCCCGCCAGCCGCTTTCACGCAGCTTTGGATAGATTTCGTTGGTATAATCGCCGCCCTGGCAGGTCACAATAATATCAAGTGCCTTCAGCGCCTCCAGATCGTAAGCATCCTGCAACGTGCCTGTGGTACCACCAAAGGACGGAGCAGCCTGGCCGAGCTGAGAAGTGGAGAAGAAGACCGGGCGGATAGCGTCGAAATCGCGCTCTTCAACCATGCGTTGCATGAGTACAGAGCCGACCATACCGCGCCAGCCGATAAAACCAACGTTTTTCATAGCATTTTTTTCCTGCTGAGGGTGTGTGCTGATTGTGCAAGCCAGTATTGAACTGGGATATGCTTCACATTACAAAATGCTGCCAAAGTCGCAAGCGAAATTAATCGATGATTGCCCGGCAATCAGAAATACAGCTAATTATCATAATAACCATAGAGAGTTTCAGGGATAATTTACATGAGTGAAATCATTTCAGCAGCGGTTTTATTGATCCTGATAATGGATCCACTGGGCAACCTGCCAATCTTCATGTCGGTGCTGAAGCACACCGAGCCAAAGCGTCGCCGGGCGATCATGATCCGCGAGCTGCTTATTGCCCTGCTGGTGATGTTTATCTTCCTGTTTGCCGGTGAAAAAATCCTCGCCTTCCTTAACCTGCGTGCCGAAACCGTTTCGATTTCCGGCGGGATTATTCTGTTCCTGATCGCCATTAAGATGATTTTCCCGAGCGCGGAAGGCAGCAGCAGCGGCCTGCCCGCGGGTGAAGAGCCGTTTATTGTGCCGCTGGCGATTCCCCTCGTCGCCGGGCCGACGATTCTGGCGACGCTGATGCTGCTGTCGCACCAGTATCCGAACCAGATGAGCCATCTGGTGATTGCCCTGCTGATCGCCTGGGGCGGGACGTTTATTATCCTGCTGCAGTCGTCCCTGTTCCTGCGCCTGCTGGGTGAGAAAGGGGTGAACGCGCTGGAGCGTCTGATGGGGCTGATTCTGGTAATGATGGCGACGCAGATGTTCCTGGACGGAATCAGGGCGTGGATGAAAGGATGACTTTCTCCCTCTCCCGTGGGAGAGGGCCGGGGTGAGGGCATCAGGCCGCAGAGGACAGCCCACCTACCCCTTACGAATCAAATACCGGTACGGCAGCGCCTCGGTCTGCTGTGCCACCAGCTCATGCTCCATAAAGGTACAAAAGCCGGGAATATCGCGCGTGGTGGCCGGGTCGTCGGCAATAATCAGCAGCGTTTCACCCGTCTGCATGTTGCGCACGGTTTTGCGTACCATCATTACCGGCTCCGGGCAGCGAAGGCCCTGGGCATCAAGGGTGTGGTCTGGGCTGGAAAACAGGTCGGTCATGATCTTCTCGGTCAGGTAAAAACGGCTGTAGTTTACGCCCCGGCGCGGGCAATGCAAACCAGGTTAACGATTGCGCAAAAACTAACCATTGCAATGTCCAGCCAAAGCAGTATCATGCTGCGGTTTTTATTGGGTTCCCTCACCCCAACGTATAAAAAGGTCACAATATGACGCAGTTCTCTGAATCACAGCGCGTAAAAGCGTTGTTCTGGCTTTCGCTTTTTCACCTGCTGGTGATCACCTCCAGCAACTATCTGGTGCAGCTCCCGATCTCCATTTTTGGTTTTCATACCACCTGGGGCGCGTTCAGTTTTCCGTTTATTTTCCTCGCCACCGATCTGACCGTGCGTATCTTTGGCGCACCGCTGGCGCGCCGCATTATTTTTGCGGTCATGCTTCCGGCGCTGTTCATTTCATACGTGGTGTCATCCCTGTTTTATATGGGAAGCTGGCAGGGCGTTGAGGCGTTAACCCACTTCAACCTGTTTGTTGCCCGTATCGCTGCCGCAAGCTTTATGGCCTACGCGCTGGGGCAAATCCTCGACGTGCACGTGTTTAACCGCCTGCGTCAGAATCACCGTTGGTGGATGGCACCCACCGCCTCCACGCTGTTTGGTAACGTGAGCGATACACTGGCCTTCTTCTTCATCGCCTTCTGGCGCAGCCCGGATGCGTTCATGGCCGAACACTGGATGGAAATCGCGCTGGTGGACTACTGCTTCAAGGTGCTCATCAGCATTGTGTTCTTCCTGCCGATGTACGGCGTGCTGCTGAATATGCTGCTGAAAAGGCTGGCAGATAAATCTGAAATCACGGCATTGCAGGCTGGTTAAGGGTTCGCTTTATCAGTTGTGATAAGATGGACGAATGAGCCGCTATGGCCGTTTATCGAAAGGAAGAAGTCAATGCGCAATCTGGTTAAATATGTCGGGATTGGCCTGCTGGTTGCGGGTCTTGCAGCCTGTGATAACAGCGACACGAAAACGCCTGCTCAGGGCGCATCCGCAGAGAGCAACGCGACCGGTCAGCCGGTGAATCTGATGGATGGCAAACTCAGTTTCTCTCTGCCAGCAGATATGACTGACCAGAGCGGCAAGCTGGGCACCCAGGCGAATAATATGCACGTATACTCCGACGCAACCGGCCAGAAAGCGGTCATTGTGATTGTGGGCGACGACACCAGCGAAGAACTGGCCGTCCTGTCCAAACGTCTGGAAGACCAGCAGCGCGGCCGCGATCCGCAGCTGCAGGTGGTGACCAATAAATCCATTGAGCTGAAAGGCCATAAGCTGCAACAGCTGGACAGCATCATCTCCGCAAAAGGCCAGACCGCTTACTCTTCTGTGGTGCTGGGTAAGGTGGATAACAAACTGCTGACCCTGCAGATCACTCTGCCAGCGGAAGACCAGCAGAAAGCGCAGACGGCCGCTGAAAACATCATTAACACCATCGTGATCCAGTAACCTTTCACGACGATGACGTGGCCTCCGGTGCCTGCACCGGGGGCCATTTTTTTAGCCGCCACGTCAGCAGTAAGGCAAGAATAACCAGACCTGCCGAGGCAATGTAGATCACCGGTACCCCCGCCCAGGCCATCACCAGCCCTGCCAGCGGCCCGGTAATGCCCAACGACATATCCATAAACACCGTATAGGTCGCCAGCGCCGCCCCCTGGTTCTGCTGCGGCACCGCTTTCACCGCCACCACCCCCAGCGCCGGGAAGACCAGTGAAAAACCCGCCCCTGCAAGGAAGACACCAATTTTCGCCATCCAGGGTGCGCTGGCTATGCCGGTTAACAGCAGCCCGACAATCTCAACCGCAAAACAGATCATCGCCACATTCAGCCCGCCCAGGCGGTTGATACCGTTCGGGAAAAGCAGGCGTGCGCCAACAAACGCACCGCTAAAGAGAGTTAACGCAAAGGCCGCGCCCTCCCAGCCTTTGGCGTCGTAAAAGAGGGTAATGAAGGTTGCAATTACGCCGAAGCCGGTGGTCGCCAGGGCCAGCGCCATACCGTACGGCCAGACGCGCCCCAGCACGGCTCGAAACGGCAACGGCTTGCCCTTGCTGGCCCTCACTTTCGGGCGCGGCAGCGCAAACAGTATCGCCACAAGCGCGACCGCCATAATGGTGAGCGACAATCCATACAGCCCGCCAAAGGCATAACAGGCCACGCCAAGCGGCGCGCCGAGCGCCATCGCGCCATAGGTGACAATCCCGTTCCAGGAGATCACCCGGCCAATGTGCGGCGCACCTACAACCCCAACGCCCCATAGCGTCGAGCCGGTTCCCGCCAGGCTTTGCCCAATGCCAAGTATGATGCGGCCCAGGCAAAGCAGCGCCAGGCTAACCAGCGGCCAGGCGCCAGCAGCAGCAGCCAGCAGATAGCTCAGGCCGCTCAGGAAACAGCCGCACAATCCCACCACCACGATGCTTTTAGGACCAAACAGGTCGGCGTAGCGCCCGGCGTGCGGGCGGCTCAGGAGCGTGGCGAAATACTGCAGGCTGATGACCAGCCCCGCCCAGAACGCACTAAAACCCATCACGTCATGGACATAGCCCGGCAAAACCGCCAGCGGCAGGCCGATCGTCAGGTAACTGGCAAAGTTGAAAATAACGACGGAAACGATACGCAGATTGAGGCGCAATCCGCTCAGCGCCGGTTCGGCGGCAGCTTCGGGCATGGGGGTTTACCTGAATTTTTTGCAACAGTGTTTCACTATTACCACGGCGCAATAAGAAAATCAGCCCCGACTTTCAGATTATCGGCGCCAGACGAAGCGGCCCCCAGGCACTACACTTATCGGGTCATCATCTTAAGGAACGCGCATGTTAGCTCCCCAGCCCGATAAAGCAGGACTCCACATCTTACTAAAGCTCGCCTGTCTGGTGGTTATTCTTGCGGGCATTCATGCTGCCGCTGACATTATCGTCCAGCTCCTGCTGGCCCTGTTTTTTGCCATTGTTCTGAATCCGCTGGTGACCTGGTTTTTACGCCGGGGCGTGAGCCGTCCGGTGGCCATCACCATCGTGGTTATCGTGATGCTGATTGGCCTGACGGCGCTCTTCGGGGTACTGGCGGCCTCGCTGAGCGAGTTCTCCACCATGTTGCCGCAGTACAATAAGGAGCTGACGCGTAAAATCATCGCGCTGCAGGAGATGATGCCCTTTCTTAACCTGCATATCTCACCCGAACGTATGCTGCGCAGGATGGATTCCGAGAAGGTCATGACCTACGCCACCACGCTGATGACCGGTCTTTCCGGCGCGATGGCTAGCATACTGCTGCTGGTCATGACGGTAGTGTTCATGCTGTTCGAAGTCCGCCACGTCCCCTATAAGCTGCGCTTTGCTTTAAATAACCCGCAAATACACATTGCCGGCCTACACCGCGCCTTAAAGGGGGTCTCCAAATATCTGGCACTGAAAACGCTGCTCAGCGTCTGGACCGGCATTATCGTCTGGCTGGGGCTGATGCTGATGGACGTACAGTTCGCGCTGATGTGGGGGGTGCTGGCGTTTCTGTTGAACTACGTGCCGAATATTGGCGCGGTGCTTTCCGCCGTGCCGCCGATGATCCAGGCGTTTCTGTTTAACGGTTTCTACGAATGCATGCTGGTCGGAGCGCTCTTCCTCGTCGTGCATATGGTGCTGGGCAACATTCTTGAACCACGCATGATGGGGCACAGGCTGGGCATGTCGACGCTGGTGGTGTTTTTATCGTTGCTGATTTGGGGATGGCTGCTGGGCCCGGTCGGCATGCTGCTGTCGGTACCGCTGACCAGCGTATGTAAAATCTGGATGGAAACCACCAAAGGGGGCAGCAAGCTGGCGATCCTGCTGGGGCCAGGGCGGCCAAAAAGCCGGTTACCGGGATAACTTGTCTATGTCATCAGGCTTAGACCGTCAATAGAACGCCTTAATTACCGCGACGCTCACCGTCGCGGTATTTTTATTTGCGTTAAGGCATATGTTCCCGTTTTTATTCACCTCACCCACATTTCGCTTTAACACAAATTAAAAAAAACGGAATGATTAATTATTTTGCGTGATATTATACCCCGCCTTAGCGTCAACCTAATGCAAACATTAATATTGATTAAAAAAGACACCTGACTTAATCCGTAGGTCTGGTGATACTTATTTGTAAAAAACACTACCTTTAATTGTTATTATTGATATGGAGTTGTTGATGAAAAAGATCGTTAAATGGTGCGCTGCTGCAGTATTCGTTGGCGCTCTGGCTGGCTGTGCGCGTACCGCCCCAATCGCTCAGGTTCACTCTGTCGTGAGCGCAGGTCATACTGCCGATCAGGTGAAAACGGCAATTTTGAAAGCAGGCCAGAAGCGTGACTGGATCATGACGGAAGCGGGCCCGGGCGTTATTAAGGGGCGTCTGCAGGCACGCGATCACTCGGTCCAGGTACGTATTCCCTACTCTGCGACAAGCTATTCAATTAATTACGAAAGTAGCCTGAATCTGAAAGCGGCAGACGGTAAAATTCACAAAAATTATAACCGCTGGGTGAACAACCTCGACCACGATATTCAGCTGAATCTCTCTGCGGGTGCCGCGCTGTAATATTTTTCTAAAGTCGGGCCGGACATGGCCCGATAACCTCATTTCTTGCCCTGAAAGGTTACGCAACAATGTACGAAAAGGACACGCTCAGCGCCCTGGATGCCATTACCGAAGCGCAACGCATCGCTTTTGCTCCGATGTTATTTCAGACCGCGCTTTGTCTGCGTAACTCGGGTGTCCTCGCCTGGCTCGATAAACAGGGTAATAAGGGGGCGAGCCTCGAAGAAATAACCGAAAACAGTACCCTGAGCAACTATGCCGTCAGCGTATTGTTAGACATGGGATTAAGCGGGCGGATAATTACCTGGAAAGAAAGTCGTTATTTCCTGGCGAAAGTGGGCCATTTCTTACTCCACGATCCCATGACCCGCGTTAATATGGATTTCACGCAGGACGTCTGTTACCAGGGGTTATTTCACCTGGCCGACGCCCTGCAGGAAGAAAAACCGGCCGGATTATCCGTGTTTGGCGACTGGCCAACCATCTATCCGGCCTTATCCCAGCTTCCTGCCCGGGCAAAAGAGAGCTGGTTCGCCTTCGATCACTACTATTCTGACGCCGCTTTTGACGCCGCGTTGCCATATATATTCGCAAGCTCGCCGACAAAATTGTACGATGTGGGCGGAAATACGGGTAAATGGTCGTTACGCTGCTGCCGCTATGACGATAATGTTGCCGTGACGATCCTCGATCTCCCGCAGCAGATAGCGCTGGCGCAGGAAAACATCGAAAAAGCAGGTTTTTCTCATCGTATTGGATTCCATGCTGTCGATATGCTTAGTCCGGCGGCATTGCCGGGAGATGCCGACGTCTGGTGGATGAGCCAGTTTCTGGACTGTTTCTCTCCGGATCAGATTGTCGCCATGCTGACGCGCGTCGCACAGGTCATGAAGCCAGGCGCACGGTTGTGCATCATGGAGCTTTTCTGGGATGCCCAGAAATATGAAGCGGCGGCTTTCAGCCTGAATGCCACCTCGCTCTATTTCACCTGTATGGCGAATGGTAATAGCCGTTTTTACAGCGTAGAGAAGTTTTATCACTACCTGGAGAGGGCGGGCTTCTGCATTGAACAGCGGCTGGATAACCTTGGGGTAGGTCATACCCTGTTAATATGCACCAAACGTGAACAATAGCGCAGCCTGGCTGCCCGGGTGGCCCAGCCTGCCCTTTGAATACGGTATTCCGCGGACGCGCGTAGATGAAATTTTCACTGAACATTATTGACTGGCAGGCAAGAGCGCCAGGACTAAGCGATGCCGCAGAGTGGCAGGCGTGGTCGCGCCTGCAGTCGACTATAGACCCAACGGCCCCGCTTCCCCGGCTGACTGCGTTACCCATGATGACCGCGCGCCGCCTTAACTCGGGCAGTAAGCTGGCGGTGGATATTGGTCTTGCCATGCTGCAAAGCCACGCCGTTGATGCCGTCGTCTATTCCAGCCGCCACGGCGAACTGGAGCGCAATTACCGTATTCTGCATGCGCTGGCAACCGGTCAGGCCGTCTCGCCCACCGACTTCGCCATGTCCGTGCACAACTCCGCTGTGGGCAATCTTACTATTACCGCTCGCCAGCCTGTTGTCTCTTCATCCATTTCTGCCGGGCTGGACACCTTCCAGCAGGCCCTTTGTGAAGTGCTGAGCCTGCTGCAGGCGGGCTACTCCCGCGTCTTGCTGGTGGATTTTGACGGCACGCTGCCGGAATTTTACCACCCGGCATTGCCGCCGCAGATGCCCACCTGGCCGTACGCGCTGGCGCTGGTGATTGAATCCGGCAGCGAATGGCAGTGCGAAACCCGCAGCGGCAGCACGGGCGAGGAGCCTACTCTGCCGCAAAGCCTGATGTTCCTGCAACGCTATCTCCGCGAGGAGCGGCAGTTTGTGGTGCCCGGCGAACGCCTGCTGTGGCAGTGGGCGCGCCAATGAACCGCCTGGCCGCCCGGATCAACTGGCTATGGCGTCTGGCGATGACCGGACTCTGCTTCGTGCTGTTTGGCGCGGGCGGCCTGCTGCTGTCGCTGATCTGGTTCAACCTGCTGCTGATTGTTCAGCGCGATCGCGCCAAACGCCGTCGCCTGGCGCGCCGCAGCATTGCGGCCAGCTTCCGCGGCTTCTTAACCGTTGCCCGCGGCACCGGGGTGCTGGACTATCGCATTCACAATCTTGACGCGCTTCGCGGCGATCGGGGCTGTCTGGTGGTGGCTAACCACCCAACGCTAATTGACTACGTGATTCTGGCGTCGGTGATGCCCGAAACCGACTGTCTGGTGAAGAGCGCGTTACTGCGCAATCCCTTTGTCAGCGGCGTTATCCGCGCGGCGGATTACCTGATTAACAGCGAAGCCGAGCCTCTGCTCGCTGCCAGCCGGCAGCGTCTGGCCCACGGCGACACGCTGTTAATCTTCCCGGAAGGCACGCGTACCCGGCCAGGTGAGGCTATCGCCCTCCAGCGCGGCGCGGCAAATATCGCTGTGCGCTGCCGCAGCGATCTGCGGATCGTGCTGATCCACTGCAGCGAGCACCTGCTGGATAAAAAAAGCCGCTGGTATGACGTACCGCCCGCAAAACCTGTCTTTACCGTGGATGTGCGCGATCGCGTGAACATCGACGAATTTTACGATGCAAATGAACAAGAACCGGCGCTGGCGGCAAGGCAGTTAAACCGGCATCTGGAGCATCGATTAACATCAGGCCTTCAATCTTTGTCAGGAATTAATGATGCAAGCGCTTTATCTTGAAATTAAGAATCTCATTATCACCACGCTGAATCTGGACGAGCTTACCGCAGAGGATATTGATACCGATGCCGCGCTGTTTGGCGATGGGCTGGGTCTCGACTCTATCGACGCGCTGGAGCTCGGTCTGGCGGTGAAAAACCAGTATGGCGTGGTGCTTTCTGCCGAAAGCGAGGAGATGCGCCAGCACTTCTTTTCCGTCGCCACCCTGGCGTCCTTTATCCATGCCCAACGCGCCTGAGACGTGAACTATGACCGAACAAGAAACCATTTATCAGGAAGTCTGCGGCCTTCTGATCAAACTCTTTGAAATCGACCCGCAGGACATTACGCCCGAAGCCCGTCTTTACGAAGACCTGGAGCTGGACAGCATTGACGCGGTGGACATGATTGTCCATCTGCAGAAGAAAACCGGTAAGAAAATCAAGCCGGAAACCTTCAAATCGGTTCGTACCGTTCAGGATGTGGTAGACGCCGTCGAACAGCTTCTGCGCGAAGAGTAAAACACCGTGCGTGGTGGACGGACGTTGCCGGTTATCCCCCTTCTGACGGGGCTGATGCTGCTGGCGTGGCCCTTCCTGATTGGATTTGGGCTGACGCATAACAGCCTGCCGTGGCTGCTGCCCGTGATGGCACTGCTGTTGCTGCTGCGGCTGCAACAGGCGCGGCGGAACACCGGCCCGATGCGGTATGTGGTGCAGTGCGTGGCGCTGGCGGGCATCGCGCTCTGCGCGGCAAGCTACCTGCTGAAAACCCACCAGTGGCTGCTGTTTTACCCTGTGGTCGTCAATCTTGTGATGCTGGCCGTGTTCGGGGGTTCGCTCTGGACCGCGATGCCGCTTGTCGAACGGCTGGCGCGCCTGCGTGAGCCAAATTTGCCCCCGGAGGGTGTGCGCTATACCTACAAGGTGACCCTCGTCTGGTGCGGATTTTTCATCGGCAACGGGGCGATGGCGCTGTTTACCGTCCTGCACGGTGACATGCATCTGTGGACGCTGTGGAACGGTATGGTGGCTTACATCCTGATGGGAACGCTGATGGCGACAGAGTGGCTGGTGCGTCAACGGGTGATAAAAAAAGAGATGCACAATGACTAACCCCCTTCCGCTGGGCCAGTGGTTAAACGCGCCCCGCCCTGACGACACGCCCGTCGCCTGGCTTGACGATCGTACCTGGACGCTGGGCCAGCTGCGCCACGACGTGACCCTGCTGGTCGACACCCTGCGTCAGCAAGAAGGCGAGCGCTGGGCGCTGTGCTTTGAAAACAGCTACCTGTTTATCGTTGCGCTGCTGGCCTCGCTGCATGCGGGTAAAACGCCGGTCATTCCCGGCCATAGCCGTATTTCGCTGCTTGAAGAGCAGCAGTCGCTGTTTAGCGGCGTTCTGAGCGACAGGCCCCTCGGTTACCCTGGAAAGCTGATTGTGGTGGCTTCCCGCCATCAGACGATCGCCCACTGGATGCCCCTGCCGGATATTGCCGAAAGCCGCTTTGTTGAGCTTTTCACCTCCGGCTCCACGGGGACGCCGCGTCGGGTGATTAAGCACATCGTCAGCCTGGATCGCGAAGCCCGCCTGCTGGCTGACCGCTTCGGCGCGCGTCTGGCTGGCTGTAGCGTTGTCGCCTCCGTCGTACCGCAACACCTGTACGGTCTGACATTCCGCATTGTATTGCCGATGGCGCTTGGCCTGCCGCTGCATGCCGCGATGCTCTATTACGCAGAGCAACTGGCCGCCCTTCCTCATGACAGGCATTACCTGTTCATCAGCAGCCCGGCGTTCCTGAAACGCCTGGATACTGAGCTGGCCGCGCCGCCCGTCAGGATGCTGATTTCCGCGGGCGGAATGCTGCCCTGGCGTGACGTCTCAACCACCGCTGGCTGGCTTAACATCTGGCCGGATGAAATTTATGGCAGCACCGAAACCGGGATCCTCGCCTGGCGCCATCGCCAGGAAGATAACCTGCCATGGCTGCCCTTCCCCGGCGTAAGCTTCCATCAGGAAGAAGAAGCGTGCCGCGTCACGTCACCACTGATCCATGAGGCTGAAGGACTCCAGCTGGACGATATCCTCCACTTCGACAGCGAGGGGCTGTTCAGCATCGCCGGTCGTCGCGGGCGGGTGGTCAAAATTGAAGAAAAGCGCATCTCGCTTAACGAAATAGAACGCCGCCTGCTGGAGCTCGACGGCGTTTGCGAAGCGGCTGCGCTGCCGGTCACGCGCGGGGGCCGCCAGGGAATCGGCGCCCTGCTGGTGCTGGATGAGGCGGTTCGTCAGCGCTGGCAGCTGCAGGATAAAAAAGCGCAGGAGTTCGCCTGGCGTCGCGCTCTGCTGCCGTGGCTTGAACCGGTCGCGGTGCCGCGCTACTGGCGGATTGTGGATGAGATGCCGGTAAACAGTATGAACAAGCGTGTCTATGCGCAGTTAGAGGAGTTATTTCATGAAAATTCATGAAATTGAGCGCCATCAGGCACAGCCGGAGAAGCTGGAGATCGTTTTGCATCTCGACGCGTCTCTGTTCTGGTTTCAGGGCCATTTTGCCGTACAGCCGCTGCTGCCCGGCGTTGCGCAGCTTGACTGGGTCATGCACTACGCCACGACGTTACTGGCGCCGGGTTACCGCTTTCACAGCATTCAAAACGTGAAGTTTCAGGCCCCTCTGCTGCCGGAAACTACGGTGACGCTGGTGCTTGAGTGGCATGCCGAACGTCAGATGTTGACCTTCAGCTACCAGCGTCACGCCGGGGCGGAGCGCCATACCGCCAGCAGCGGGAAAATTCGTCTATGTCAGTGATCTTTCGCCCCTGCGTGCTGATCCCGTGCTACAACCACGGTGCCATGATCGCCAGCGTGCTGTCACGTCTCGCCCCGTTCGGCCTGCCGTGCCTGGTGGTGGATGACGGCAGCGAAGCGATCACCCGTCAGGAGCTCGAACGCCTGGCGGCGGAGCAGCCGCATATGACGCTGATCCGTCTGGGGCAAAACGCCGGGAAAGGTGCTGCGGTCATCAGGGGGCTGGAGGAGTGCGCTCGCGCGGGCTATACCCACGCCGTGCAGGTGGATGCGGACGGCCAGCACGCCATTGAAGATATCCCCAAACTGCTGGCGCTGGCGGAGCGCCACCCGGACGCGCTGATTTCCGGCCAGCCCATTTACGATGATTCCATTCCGCGCTCGCGGCTCTACGGGCGCTGGGTCACCCACGTCTGGGTATGGATTGAGACCTTATCCCTGCAGCTTAAAGACAGCATGTGCGGCTTTCGGGTCTACCCGGTCTCGCCCACGCTGCGGCTGGCCGCGCGTGAAACGCTCGGTAAACGGATGGACTTTGACACCGAAGTGATGGTCCGTCTCTACTGGCAGGGCAACACCAGCGTCTTCCTGCCCACCCGTGTGACCTACCCGCAGGACGGGTTATCCCACTTCGACGCGTTAAAAGATAACGTGCGGATCTCCCTGATGCATACCCGGCTGTTCTTCGGCATGCTGCCCCGCATTCCCGGCCTGCTCTTCCGTCGACGCGGCCAGCACTGGGCGCAGCAGGACGAGGTCAAGGGGCTATGGGGCATGCGCCTGATGCTGCGCGTCTGGCAGTTGCTGGGGCGGCGGGCCTTTACCGTGCTGCTGTGGCCAGTGATCGGCGTCTACTGGCTTATCGCGCGTCCGGCGCGGCAGGCTTCGCGGCAGTGGATTGCACGCGTGAAGCAGGTGCTGATGCAGCGGGACATGCCTGTTCCCTCACGGCTCAACAGCTTTTTCCATTTCATGCGCTTCGGCAACGCGATGCTGGACAAAGTTGCCAGCTGGCGCGGCGAGCTGAAGTTTAATCGCGACGTGGTCTTTGCCCCCGGCGCGCGCGAAACGCTTAATATCGCGGCGCCGCAGGGCAAGCTGCTGCTGGCCTCGCATCTTGGTGACGTAGAGGCCTGCCGGGCGCTGGCCCAGCTGGACGGCAGCAAGATCATCAATGCCCTGGTCTTCAGCGAAAACGCCCGGCGCTTTAAGCAGATTATGAGCGAAATGGCGCCCCAGGCGGGCGTGAATTTAATGTCGGTCACCGACATCGGCCCGGACACCGCGATTGCCATCAAAGAGAAGCTTGAGCGCGGAGAATGGGTCGCGATTGTGGGCGACCGCATCGCGGTGAATCCGCAGCGTGGCGGCGAGTGGCGCGTGATCTGGAGCCGGTTCATGGGCCAGCCCGCGCCGTTCCCTCAGGGGCCGTTTATCCTGGCCTCGATTCTCCGCTGCCCGGTGGTGCTGATTTTTGCCCTGCGCCAGCAGGGCAAGCTTGTCCTGCACGGCGAACCGTTTGCCGACCCGCTGATCCTGCCGCGCGGGGAACGCCAGCAGGCGCTGCAGGATGCCGTCGATCGCTACGCGCAGCGGCTGGAGCATTACGCCCTGATGTCGCCGCTCGACTGGTTTAATTTTTTCGATTTCTGGCATCTGCCAGAGTCCAGAGAGAAGGAGTAAAGGGTGCTGACCGATCCCCGCTTTACGACTGAAGTCGAGATCACCGTTCCGTTCCACGACGTCGATATGATGGGCGTGGTCTGGCACGGTAACTATTTCCGCTACTTTGAGATCGCCCGCGAGGCGCTGCTCAATCAGTTTGACTATGGCTATCGCCAGATGAAAGCCTCCGGCTACGTCTGGCCCGTCGTCGACACCCGGGTGAAATACCGCGATGCGGTGACCTTTGAGCAGCGTATTCGCGTCCGCGCGCAGATTGAAGAGTATGAAAACCGGCTGCGCATTGCCTATCAAATTTTCGATGCGCAGACCGGCAAGCGCACCACCACCGGGTACACCATCCAGGTGGCGGTGGAAGAAGCCACCCGCGAAATGTGCTTTGTCAGTCCGGCAGTACTGTTTGAACGTATGGGAGTCACGCCATGAAATGGTTGCCTTTGCTGACGCTGCTCGTCAGCCCGCTGGTCAGCGCCGTGACGCTGGATGAACTGCAGCAGCGCTTCACCGAGCAGCCCGTGGTGCGCGCGCACTTCGAACAGGTTCGCACGATAAAAGATATGCCGCAGCCGCTGCGCTCGCAGGGCGAGATGCTGATCGCCCGCGACAGTGGCCTGCTGTGGGATCAAAAAGCGCCGTTTCCGATGACGCTCCTGCTGGACGACAAGCGGATGGTTCAGGCGATCAACGGCCAGCCGCCGCAGACCATCACTGCCGACAATAATCCGCAGATGTTCCAGTTCAACCACCTGCTGCGGGCCCTGTTCCAGGCCGACCGCAAGGTGCTGGAAGAGAACTTCCGCATCGATTTTAAAGACCTGGGAGCGGGCCGCTGGTCGTTGGTACTTACGCCAAAAACGACGCCGCTGGACAAGATTTTTGCCTCCCTCGATCTGGGCGGCGCGACCTATCTGGAGACGATTCGCCTGAACGACAAGCAGGGCGACCGTACCGATATCGCTCTTTCAAACCACCAACTGACGCCCGCCAGCCTGACCGATGACGAACGCCAACGCTTTGCCGCACCGTAAATCCCTGCGCCCGGCGCTGCTGTGGGCCGCGGCATGCCTGATCCTGCTGGGCGTGCTGCTGTCACTGCTGCCCGGCGCGCGTCTGAACAGCAGCGTGCTGGCCATGCTGCCGAAGCAGACGCTGGGGGCGATCCCGCCGGCGCTCAACGACGGGTTTATGCAGCGTCTCGACCGCCAGCTGGTCTGGCTGGTCAGCCCCGGCAAAGAGCCCGATCCGCGCGTGGCGCAGCAGTGGCTGACGCTGCTGCAAAACAGTCACTCGCTCAGCGAGGTTAAAGGCCCGATGGACGCCGCCGGGCAGAAAGCCTGGGGAGAGTTCTTCTGGCAGCACCGCAACGGCCTGATCGATCCCGCCACCCGCGCCCGTCTGCAAAACGGCGGAGACGCGCAGGCGCAGTGGATTTTATCCCAGCTCTACTCGGCCTTTTCCGGCGTCAGCGGCAAAGAGCTGCAAAACGATCCGCTGATGCTGATGCGCGGCTCGCAGCTCGCCCTGGCGCAAAACGGCCAGAAGCTGCGGCTGATGGACGGCTGGCTGGTCACGCAAGATGAGGCGGGGAACTACTGGTACCTGCTGCACGGCGAGCTGGCAGGCTCGTCATTTGATATGCAGCAGACCCACCGGCTCGTGACGACGCTTAACGCGCTGCAACAGACGCTGAAAGCGAGTTACCCGCAGGCCCAACTGCTTTCCCGCGGAACGGTCTTCTACAGCGATTACGCCAGCCAGCAGGCCAAACGCGACGTCTCGACGCTGGGTATCGCCACCCTGCTTGGGGTGTTCCTGCTTATCGTCGCGGTGTTCCGCTCTCTGCGCCCGCTGCTGCTGAGCGTGCTCTCGATTGCCATCGGCGCGCTGGC
Organism: Enterobacter sp. ECC_219_Taxon_10; assembly: GCF_058354905.1. NCBI lineage: Bacteria > Pseudomonadati > Pseudomonadota > Gammaproteobacteria > Enterobacterales > Enterobacteriaceae > Enterobacter > Enterobacter sp. ECC_219_Taxon_10. Next base: position 4,562,523 of record NZ_CM178005.1, read on the forward strand.
GGGCACGGCGGTGACGCTGCTGCTCTTTGGCGAACTGCACCTGATGACGCTGGTGATGAGCATGAGCATCATCGGTATTTCCGCAGACTACACGCTCTACTACCTGACCGAACGGATGGTGCACGGCGCGGAGCTTTCCCCCTGGCAGAGCCTGGCCAAGGTACGCAATGCGCTGCTGCTGGCGCTGCTGACGACCGTCGCCGCCTACCTGATTATGATGCTGGCCCCCTTCCCCGGGATCCGCCAGATGGCGGTGTTCGCCGCCGTGGGGCTGAGCGCCTCCTGCCTGACGGTGATTTTCTGGCATCCGTGGCTGTGCCGGGGTCTGCCGGTGCGCCCGGTTCCCTTTATGGTCCTGATGCTGCGCTGGCTGGCCGCCTGGCGACGCAGTAAAAAACTGTCCGTTGGTCTGCCCGTCGCGCTGGCGCTGCTCTCCGCCGCGGGGATGAGCACCCTGAAGGTGGACGACGATATCGCCCAGCTGCAGGCGCTGCCAAAAGATATTCTGGCGCAAGAGAAAGCCATTACCGCCCTGACCGGCCAAAGCGTCGATCAGAAATGGTTTGTGGTGCACGGTGCTTCGCCCCAGCAAACGCTGGAGCGGCTGGAAGCCTTCACCCCGGCGCTGGCCGAGGCGCAAAAAGCGGGCGATCTCACCCGCTGGCGTACCCTGCCGCTGAACTCGCTGGCCCGCCAGAAAAGCGATCTTACGCTGCTGCGCGACGCTGCCCCGGCGGTAACGAACATGCTGAAAAGCGCCGGGCTCAACGCCGTATCCCCGAATCTGGACGCCATGCCGGTCAGCGTGGACGCGTGGCTTAACAGTCCGGCCAGCGAAGGCTGGCGACTGCTCTGGCTGACCCTGCCGGGCGGGGAAAGCGGCGTGCTGGTGCCGGTGGACGGCGCGAAAAACAGCGCGGCGCTCGGTGAGCTGGCCGCGCGCCATGACGGCGTCGTCTGGGTGGACCGCAAAGCCAGCTTTGACAGCCTCTTTGCCCTCTACCGCACGCTGCTGACGGGGCTACTGTTTGCTGCGCTGGCGGTGATTGCCTGCGGGGCGATGCTGCGCCTCGGCTGGCGTAAGGGACTGATAAGCCTGGTGCCGTCCGCACTGTCGCTGAGCTGCGGTCTGGCGGTCCTGGCCGCAACGGGCCACCCGGTAAATCTGTTTTCACTGCTGGCGCTGGTACTGGTGCTCGGCATTGGCATTAACTACACGCTATTTTTCAGCAACCCGCGCGGTACGCCGCTGACCTCGATGCTGGCGATTACCCTGGCGATGATGACCACCCTGCTGACGCTGGGCATGCTCGTCTTCAGCACCACCCAGGCCATCAGCAGCTTTGGTATTGTGCTGGTGAGCGGGATTTTCACCGCCTTCCTGCTGGCCCCGCTGGCGATGCCGGAAAAGAAAGAGAGAAAACGTAAATGAACGCTGTTTATCGCGCCGTTGCGCTGGCTGCGGCGCTGCTGCTGGCAGGCTGTAGCCATTCGACCGATACTAAAGAGACGCGGCCTCAGGCCTGGCTCCAGCCGGGCACCAAAGTTACGCTCCCGCCGCCCGGCATCAGCCCGGCGGTAAGCTCCCAGCAGCTGCTGACCGGCAGCTTTAACGGACAAACGCAGTCCCTGCTGGTGATGCTCAACGCGGATGCGCATAAGGTCACGCTGGCCGGGCTCTCTTCCGTTGGGATCCGTCTGTTCCTGGCAACGTACGATGAGAACGGTATTCATACCGAGCAGTCCATCGTCGTGCCGCAGCTGCCGCCAGCCAGCCAGGTGCTGGCCGACGTGATGCTCAGCCACTGGCCGATTAGCGCCTGGCAGCCGCAGTTGCCGAAGGGCTGGACGCTGACGGACAATGGCGATCGGCGCGAGCTGCGTAACGCCAGCGGCAAGCTGGTGACGGAGATTGTCTACCTCCAGCGCAAAGGCAAGCGCGAGCCGATCAGCATCGAGCAACACGTATTCAAATACCACATCACCATTCAATATCTGGGTGACTGAGATGATCTATATATCCGCTGTTGGCATGGTCAACGCGCTGGGCAACTCGCCTGATGAGATTGCCGCGAACCTGGCGGCAGGCGTGGCGCCGGGTATGCACGCCCGGGCCGGCTGGTTGCAGGGAGCACCCGAAGCGGTACTGGGCGCCGTGGAAGGCGAGCTGCCGCCCATCCCGGACAGCTTCTGTGCACACCGCACCCGCAATAACCAGCTGCTGCTGGCCGCACTGGCGCAGATTCAGTCAACCATTGACGAGGCCATCGCCCGCGTCGGTCGCGACCGCGTGGCCGTGGTGCTGGGAACCAGCACTTCCGGGCTGGATGAAGGCGATGAGCACGTTAGGCGCATGACCGACGGCGAGACCAGCACGCGATGGCAGTATCCGCAGCAGGAGCTGGGCGATCCGTCCCGCTTCCTTGCCAACTGGCTGCAGCTTGAAGGCCCGGCCTATACGATCTCCACCGCCTGCTCCTCCAGCGCGCGGGCGATGATTGGCGGCAAACGCCTGATTGAAGCCGGGCTGGTGGACATCGCCATTGTCGGCGGGGCCGATACCCTGAGCCGAATGCCCGTCAACGGTTTTAACAGCCTTGAATCCTTCTCCCCTACGCTCTGCGAGCCGTTTGGGCGCGACCGCCGGGGGATCACCATCGGTGAAGCGGCGGCGCTGATGGTATTGAGCCGGGAACCCGCGGGCGTGGCGCTGCTCGGGACGGGCGAATCCAGCGATGCGTACCATATTTCCGCCCCGCATCCTCAGGGCGAAGGGGCGATAAGGGCTATCACTCAGGCGCTCAACGAAGCGGGCATGCAGCCGGGCGACATCGGCTATATCAACCTGCACGGCACGGCCACGCCGCTCAACGATCAGATTGAATCGCAGGTGGTACACGATCTCTTCGGGGAGAGCGTGCCGTGCAGCTCAACCAAACACCTGACCGGCCACACGCTAGGCGCTGCCGGTATCACCGAAGCGGCACTGAGCTGGCTGATTCTGACGCGCGATCTGCCCTTGCCGCCGCAGGATTTTTCCCGCTATGCCCCGGACGACACGCTCGCGCCGTGCGGCCTGCTGCACCAGCGCGCCGCCCTGAAAAAGCCGGTGATTTTGTCTAACTCGTTCGCGTTTGGCGGCAACAACGCCAGCATTCTGCTGGGGAGAGCGTCATGAGCTATCTATCACCCGAAGCCTATTTGCCGCACGAGGCGCCGATGATGCTGCTGGGGTCCGTTGAGAATGTCACGGACGACACGGCGGTCTGCCGCATCGCGGTTGACAGGCAAAGCGTGCTGGCGCCGTTTCTCAATGCCGATGGCGACCTGCCGGGCTGGTACGCGCTCGAATTGATGGCGCAGACCGTTGGCGTCTGGTCAGGCTGGCATCGTCAGCAGCAGGGGCAAGAGCATATCGCGCTGGGCATGGTGCTCGGCGCGCGCGAGCTGGTCTGCGCTAGCGGGCGTTTCGCCAAAGGCTTAACGCTGGACATTACCGTTAAGCTGCTGATGCAGGACGAACGCTTCGGCAGTTTTGAATGTACGATTTCCGCAGATGAAGAGACGCTGGCCACGGGCCGGGTCAACACCTTCCAGCCGAGTGCAGAAGAATTAATATCGCTTTTTAATCAGGGATCCCACGCATGAGTCGTTCCGTTCTGGTCACAGGGGCCAGCAAAGGCATTGGTCGCGCCATCGCCCGCCAGCTTGCCGCTGACGGGTTCACCGTCGGCGTGCATTACCACCGTGATGCCGCAGGCGCGCAGGAGACGCTGGACGCCATCACGCAGGCGGGCGGCAGCGGTCGTTTACTCTCGTTTGACGTGGGAAACCGCGAACAGTGCCGCGAGGTGCTGGAGCAAGAAATTGAAGCTTATGGCGCATGGTATGGCGTGGTCAGCAATGCCGGGATCGCCCGCGACGGTGCCTTTCCGGCACTGAGTGAAGACGACTGGGACAGCGTGATCCACACCAATCTCGACAGCTTTTATAACGTCATTCACCCCTGCATTATGCCGATGATCGGCACCCGTAAAGGGGGACGCATTATCACCTTATCGTCCGTGTCCGGCGTGATGGGCAACCGCGGGCAGGTGAACTACAGTGCGGCAAAAGCGGGCATTATCGGCGCCACCAAAGCGCTGGCGATCGAGCTGGCAAAACGCAAAATCACCGTGAACTGCATTGCCCCGGGGCTGATTGATACCGGCATGATTGAGATGGAGGAGGCTGCGCTGAAGGAAGCGATGTCCATCATCCCAATGAAACGTATTGGCCAGGCTGAGGAGGTCGCCGGGCTGGCAAGCTATCTGATGTCGGATATTGCGGGCTACGTCACCCGACAGGTCATTTCCATTAACGGAGGAATGCTATGACGCGTCGCGTGGTGATTACGGGCATGGGCGGCGTGACCGCCTTTGGCGAGAGCTGGCAATCTGTTTCCAGCCGGCTGCTGGCGTATGAAAACGCCGTGCGTAAAATGCCGGAATGGCAGGTGTACGAAGGTCTGCACACCCTGCTGGGCGCGCCGATCGACGATTTCGCGCTGCCGGAACACTATACCCGCAAGCGTATCCGCGCCATGGGCCGGGTGTCGCTGATGTCGACCCGCGCCACCGAGCTGGCGCTGGAGCAGGCGGGGCTGATTGGCGAAGCGGTGCTCACCAACGGGCAAACCGGTATCGCCTACGGCTCTTCGACAGGTAGCACCGGCCCGGTCAGCGAATTCGCGACCATGCTCACCGAAAAGCACACCAATAACATCACCGGGACAACCTATGTCCAGATGATGCCGCACACCACCGCCGTGAATACCGGCCTGTTCTTTGGATTACGCGGCCGCGTCATCCCGACGTCGAGCGCCTGTACCTCCGGCAGCCAGGCGATAGGCTACGCCTGGGAGGCGATTCGCCACGGGTATCAGACCGTTATGGTCGCGGGGGGCGCGGAAGAGCTTTGTCCGTCAGAAGCGGCGGTGTTTGACACACTGTTTGCCACCAGCCAGCGCAACGACGAACCCAAAACCACCCCGTCGCCGTTTGATACGCAGCGCGATGGTCTGGTTATTGGGGAAGGCGCAGGCACCCTGATTCTGGAAGAGCTGGAGCACGCCAGAGCGCGCGGGGCCACCATCTACGGTGAGATCGTGGGCTTCGCCACCAACTGTGACGCGGCCCATATCACCCAGCCACAGCGCGACACCATGCAGATTTGCATGGAGCAGTCGCTGGCGATGGCGGGATTAAGCGCCCGGGATATGGGGTATATCTCCGCGCACGGTACCGCCACCGACCGCGGCGATATCGCCGAAAGCCAGGCTACTGCCGCCATCTATGGTGACAGCGTGCCGGTTTCCTCGCTGAAGAGCTATTTAGGCCACACGCTGGGGGCCTGCGGCGCGCTGGAAGCGTGGATGAGCCTGCAGATGATGCGCGAAGGCTGGTTTGCCCCGACGCTCAATTTAACGCAGCCGGATGAGCAATGCGGGGCTTTAGATTATATTATGGGAGAAGCCCGTCAGATTGACTGCGAGTATCTGCAGAGCAATAACTTCGCGTTTGGCGGCATCAATACCTCGATTATTATTAAACGCTGGGCGTAACTATGTACCGGTTTGTACTGGGAAAAATTTCCACCCTTTGCGCGGACCCGCTGGCGTCAACGCTCGCAGACAGGGCACCTCCGGGTGCACGACATGCCTCCTGGCTGGCAGGCCGGACGCTGCTCGCCAGAACATTATCCCCTCACCCGCTCCCCGACATCATTTACGGCGAGCAGGGGAAACCGGCCTTTGAGAAGGGGAATCCGCTGTGGTTCAACCTGAGCCATAGCGGTGACGATATCGCCTTACTGATGAGCGATGAAGGTGAAGTGGGCTGCGATATCGAAGTGATTCGCCCCCGCAAGAACTGGCAGGCGCTGGCCAACGCCGTTTTCAGCCTGACAGAGCATGACGAGCTGGAGCGTGAAGCGCCTGAGGAACGGCTTTCCGCTTTCTGGCGTATCTGGACGCGAAAAGAAGCGATTGTGAAACAGCGTGGCGGCAGCGCCTGGCAGATTGTCAGCATCGACAGCACGGCCCAGTCGCACGCGGTCAGCCAGTTACAGCTCGGTTCTCTGAGCCTTGCCGTCTGTACTGCAACCCCTTACACCCTGACCACCGAGTCGATTATTCACGTCGGGGCAGGAAAATCACCAGTACACCCAGCATAATAAACCCGACGCCCGCCAGCCCGCGCCAGGAGAAGCCTTCTCCCCAGCCGGGCAGCAGGATCGCCGCGCCCCATACCAGGATATAGCTGAGGCTCAGCAAGGCATAGGCTTTGCTGAGCGCCATGCGATGCAGCGCCAGATACCAGCAGCCCATGGAGGCCACGTATCCCGTCAATCCCAGCAGCAGCGCACCCGTGCCGGGCGAGACGTGCCACAGCGCAGAGATAAACGTCAGAAAATCGCTGACTGGTGGCAGAGCCTGCATGGCATCGCGTAGCAACAGCTGCGCGGCGCTGACTAACAGCACGCTGCATAACGCCCAGAACGCGCCTTTCACAGGCTTCCTCCCAGCACGATAATCCCAATGATGATGAACCCGACTCCCAGCCAGTGATGCACAGCAACGTGCTCACGCCAGAAGACCTTCGCCGCCAGCGTTACCCAGACAAAATTGAGGCTCAGCATCGGATAAGCGACGCCAACGGGCAGACGCTGCAGCACCACCAGCCAGACCAGCATACCGCCGCCCAGCGCCAACATTGCCAGGCCAAGCCACAGCGCGATGTGCGCGCCACGCCGCCCGGCCTTCGCCGGACGGGTGGCCTGTTTTTGGCACAGTTGCCCCGCGCAGCTGAGCAGGCTTGCCAGTACGAGCCAGGTCCAGGTCATCACTTCGGCAGATACTCCAGCAGGGCCAGACGCCCCTGGATATAGAGATTGTCCGGCTGCGGTAAATTCGCCTGTGAAAGATCGTCGCGCTTTGAGAGCAGCATCACCAGCGACACGCGCCCCTGCTGACGATGCGTTGCCAGCCACTGCGCGAAGTCGTCCTCACTGACAAAACGGTCTTTCACATCGGGATAATCCAGCCCGTAGCGCAGCTCGCCGCTCTGACCAAAGAGCGTGATGTCATTGCGTTTCAGCTCCCACGCCAGGCCCGCGGCCACGCCCACGTTATTGGCCAGCACGAATCGGCTTTCCTTCAACGGCTCCCGCACGGTATCGACCAGCGACTGGGGCTGTTTGGAGTCCACCACCAGGTTAGGAATGGCAAAACCAATCAGCAGCGCCAGGCCTGCTGGACACAGCGCCGCCAGCCACCAGCGCTGCTGGCTCTGCCGGAACGTAAACCAGCCTACCGCGGCCCAGATGAGGAACGCTACCACCGCACAGAAGACTTTATACAGTTCAACCGACGTCCAGACCGGATGCTTAGCCAGCCCCCACGGCGAAACCACCAGCGCCGCCATCACGCCGATGACGCCAAACGCCAGGTTAATGCCGCCGTTAATGCGTAACGCTCTGGCGCCTTTTTTCGCCGCGAGGCAGGCATAGCGCGCCATCAGGATAGCCAGCGGAGCGAAACAGGGCAGGATATAGGTTGGCAGCTTGCCTTTGGCGATGCTGAAGAACAGCAGTGGCATCACCACCCAACCCAGCAGATAGAACCCGCCGCCCGCGTTTTGTCTGTCATTCCAGCCGAGACGCAGCGCGCCGGGCAGCAGCGCCAGCCACGGCAGGCTGCCGGCGATCAGGAATGGCACGTAGTACCAGAACGGGGCTTTATGCTGTGCGTCGCTCTGGGCAAAACGCTGAATATGCTCAACCCAGAAGAAGTAACGCCAGAAATCAGGCTCACGGTGCGCAATGGCCAGCGCCCACGGCAGAACAATCAGCACGCAGCTGAGGATCGCGAGCCAGCCAAAAATCAGCACCTCTTTCCAGCGCTTCCGGGCGATGACCCACGGAAGCACGCCAATCACCGGAACCGCCAGTGCCAGGAAGCCTTTGGTCATCACCCCCATTCCGCAGGCCAGCCCAAGCAGCACATAGCCACCCGCTTTTCCGGCCACGGTTTGGGCCTGCGACGCCAGCCAGAAGCTGCACATCGCCGCCACCAGCCACAGGGTGATAATAGGATCCAGAACAGCATACGTGCCGATGCCGTACACCAGAAACAGGGTCAGGAAGATAAGGCCGGAGAATATGGCTGTCCGCTTATCCCTCCAGAGCCGCCATGCCATCCAGATAACCAGCAGCGCCGCGAGCCCCGTGGAGAAGATCGACCCGGCGCGTACGGCAAAGTTCGTGTGCCCGAACAGCCATTGCCCGATACTGTTGATCCAGTAGCCAGCAATCGGCTTTTCAAAGTAACGCAGCCCCAGAAAATGCGGGACAACCCAGTCACCCGATGCCAGCATTTCGCGGCTGATTTCCGCATAGCGCGTTTCATCGGGCTGCCACAGCAGACGGATATCGACCGGAATGAGGTAGTAAACGATAAACAGTGCGAGAAGCGCTACGCCATAACGGGCTGTTTTCATGGAACCGGACTCACGATTTGTTGATAGCCAAGCCAGCCTTCCCGGCCAGCCAGTTCACTACGGACCACTTTGCCCACGGGCAGGGTGCTGAGGTCGTCCGGCAGCAGCTCGCTCAACGGGCAGAATTCAATGCCCTCCTGAGCGGCCATCGTCAGCAGCGCATCGAAATCATGCTGATACGCAATCCCTTCCACTTCGGCATGGATGGTATACACCGGCGTACCGGCGTCTCGATGGATGCGGTCCAGAATATAGCGATTAAATTCTTCCGCTTTCACCTCGCGTCCCACCACCTCATCCCACGTAGGAAGCGTGACCGGAATTTGCACGGTACCGTAGCGATTTTCGCCTAACAGCGGCAAAAATGGCCCGGTTCCGCGGCAGTCGCTGTTGTAGCGAAACGCGAAATGCTCTTTGGCTTTGACCACCCGCTGGTCGGCACGCCATCCCGCCACGGCGGAGCAGCGTACGGGCTGGCCAATGATTGCCTCAAGCTCCAGCATTCCACGTTCGACCTCACGGGACAGGCGTGAGATATCCCAGACGCCTGCCCAGGCCTGCCAGGCATGGTGATCCCAGGCATGCAGGCCAATCTCATGATGCTGCGCCGCCTCGCGAATCACCGCTTCATTACCCGCGCCGATGCGTCTGCCGGGCCAGGCGGTGCCGGCCAGCAAAATATCCCAGCCGTAGAGGGATGCCGCGCGCGAGCGCAGCATTTTGAACAGAAATGCCGGTTTAACCAGACGCCATAAATGGCGTCCCATGTTGTCAGGCCCCACGCTGAAGAAAATGCTGGCACGCACACCGTGCCTGCTCAGCAGTTCCAGCAGTCCGGGCACGCCGTCACGCGTTCCCCTGAAGGTGTCGACATCAATGCGTAAACCGACTTTTTTCATGAGGCCTGTTCCGACAGCTCCACGGTGCGCAGGAAGAAGTCGAGCGTCTCATCAATGGTCTGCTCCATCTTCACCGTCGGCGTCCAGTTCAGGCAGCGCTTCGCGTTGCGGATGCTTGGCTTACGGTGCTCGACGTCCTGGTAGCCCTTACCATAGTAGCTGCTGCTTTCCACTTCGCGGAAACCGGCAAACGGCGGGAAGCGATCGCGCAGCGGGTGGCGCTCAAAGCTGGCCAGCAGCATCTCTGCCAGCTCGCGAATGCTCGCCTCGTTTTCCGGGTTACCGATGTTGATGATCTCACCGTTGCAGCGGTTATCTTTGTTTTCGATGATGCGGAACAGGGCTTCGATACCGTCGCTGATATCCGTAAAGCAGCGTTTCTGGCTCCCCCCTTCAATCAACTTGATAGGCGAACCTTCAACCAGGTTCAGGATCAGCTGGGTGATCGCGCGGGAGCTGCCGATACGCGCCGCGTTCAGGTTATCCAGACGCGGCCCCATCCAGTTGAACGGACGGAACAAGGTAAAGCGCAGGCCCTCTTTCTCGCCGTAGGCCCAAATCACGCGGTCCAGCAGCTGTTTGGAGACAGAGTAGATCCAGCGCTGTTTGTTGATCGGCCCCACCACGAGGCTGGAAGTGTCTTCATCGAAGTTTTTGTCGGTACACATGCCGTACACTTCAGAGGTGGACGGGAAGATGATGCGCTTGTCGTATTTCACGCAGTCGCGGATGATCTTCAGGTTCTCCTCGAAGTCCAGCTCGAACACGCGCAGCGGGTTACGGGTGTACTCGATTGGCGTGGCAATGGCGACCAGCGGCAGCACCACGTCGCATTTTTTAATGTGGTATTCGATCCACTCGGAGTGGATGCTGATATCCCCTTCAACGAAGTGGAAGCGCGGGTTGTTGAGGAAACGGCTGATGGCGTCAGAGCCAATATCCAGACCGTAAATCTCGTAGTTATCATCCCTGAGCAGACGTTCGGTCAGGTGGTTACCGATGAACCCGTTCACGCCGAGGATCAGCACGCGGGTGCGGCGCTTGATGGCAACCACCGGCGCGCTGGTGATCAGCGCTCCTGCCACCAGCCCCAGAGACTGCGCCAGCTGCGTGCCCTGAACGTACAGGCCGTTGTCGGTCTGACCGGTGACGATCTCCAGCGCCTGCTCGCCGCAGCTCACCACCAGCGGAGAGACGGAGACGACTGTGCCCGGTTTAGCGGCCGGGATGTCGTCACGCACGCGGGATTTCCAGACGATAAATTTGCTTACGCCCGCAAAGCTGTACGCGCCCGGCCACGGGTCGGTCACGGCGCGCACCAGGTTATGCAGCTGGCGGGCGGGTTTGTTCCAGTCCAGACGACCATCTTCCGGCGTGCGGCGGCCAAAGCAGCTGGCCTTGCTTTCGTCCTGCCCGGTCTCGCTGAAGGTGCCGTTGAGGATGGCTGGCAGCGCGTCACGCAGCAGGCTTTGCGCCGCGGTGCAGAGTTTCTGATGCAGCTCAAGCGCCGTTTCATCCGCGTCGATTGCCACGCGCTGCTGGGCGACGATGGCCCCGGCATCCGCGCGGTGCACCATGCGGTGCAGCGTCACGCCGGTTTCGGTTTCACCGTTGACCAGCACCCAGTTCAGCGGCGCGCGGCCACGGTAGGCGGGCAGCAGAGAGCCGTGAAGGTTAAAGGCCCCTTTGGCGGCTAAACCTAAGATCTCGTCGCAGATCAGGTTGCGATAGTAGAACGAGAAGATGACATCCGGGGCGAGCGCGCGGATGCGATCCACCCACAGCGGGTGGTTGACGTCGTCCGGGGCATAAACCGGAATACCACGCTCGGCGGCGATACGCGCCACGGAGCCGAAGAAGTGGTTCTCTCCCGCCGCGTCCGGATGGGTAAAGATTGCAGCAATGTCATAGCCCGCTTCCAGCAGGGCCAGCGTGCCCGCGCACCCCATATCGTGATAGGCAAATACAACGGCTTTCATGGGTGGGTTTCCTCTTGAGATGCTTTGTGTTCCTGACGGACAACACGTTGAATAAAGTAGCGCGGACGTGCGCGAACATCGTTGTAGATACGGCCAATGTATTCACCGAGCAGGCCCATTCCGACGAACTGGGCACCGATGAACATAAACAGCACGGCAAAGAGCATGAAGACCCCTTCCGCCGCCCACTGCGGGCCAAAGACCAGGCGCAGCACCACCAGCAGGACGGACAGCGTAAACCCGGCCAGGGCGATGATGCTGCCGAACACGCTCAGCAGGCGCAGCGGCGTGGTGGTCAGGCAGGTGACGAGGTCATACATCAGGTTGATGAGACGCATAAAGCTGTACTTCGATTCCCCGTGCTCGCGCTCGGCGTGCAGGACCGGAATTTCCGTTGCCTTGCGGGCAAAGGTGTTGGCGAGGATCGGAATAAAGGTGCTGCGCTCATGGCAGTGAAGCATGGCGTCGACAATATGGCGGCGGTAGGCGCGCAGCATGCAGCCGTAATCGCCCATCGCTTTACCGGTGGTACGCTGAATAAGACGGTTGATGGTTCGCGAGGCCAGCTTACGGAAAAGGCTGTCCTGACGGTTCTGACGCACCGTGCCAACCACGTCATAGCCTTCATCAGCTTTCGCCACCAGGCGCGGGATCTCCTCCGGCGGGTTTTGCAGATCCGCATCCAGAGTGATGATCAGATCGCCCGTCACGTGGCTGAACCCGGCCATAATGGCGGAGTGCTGGCCGTAGTTACGGTTGAGCAGCACGGCAACAATATGGCTGCCTTCGGCCTGGGCGGCTTCGGTCAGCATCAGCGCGGAATCATCACTGCTGCCGTCATCCACCAGCAGAATTTCATAGGCTTTGCCCAGCGTGTCGCAGGCGGCCGTGGTGCGGCGGATCAGCTCGGGCAGGCTCTCCTGCTCGTTATAAACAGGGATGACCACCGAAACTTTTTGTACAGGCGGTGCGCTGAACATATCAATGTCCTGCAAGCTGATGGAGCGCGGTAATGACGCGGGTTGTGTCGTCATGAGTCATGTCCGGGAAAAGAGGGAGAGAACAAATACGCGCGCTGTTCCATTCCGAATTCGGAAGCGATACATCAGGAAAGCGCTCGCGATAGTATTTTTGCGTATGCGCCGCTCGGAAGTGGAGGCCGGTGCCGATGCCTTTCTCCTTCAGCGCCGCCATCAGGCCGTCGCGTGAGATCCCGCAGCGCGCTTCATCAACGCGAATAATAAACAGATGCCAGGCGTGTACGTGCGGCCATGACGGAATGGTGAGTGGCTGGAACGGCGTATCGGCAAGTTCGCGCAGGTAGCGTTGCGCGATTTCCTCACGGCGTTTATTGGCCTCTTTCAGCTTGCCCAGCTGTACCAGCGCCAGCGCGGCGTTGATATCCGCCAGGTTGTATTTATACCCCGGCGCGATCACTTCCGCCTGCGGCGCACGGCCGTGCGTCTGGCGGTCATAGGCATCAACGCCCAGACCGTGGAATTTCAGACTGCGGATCCGCTGTGCCAGCCGGGCATTATCCGTGACGACTAAACCGCCTTCCGCGCAGGTCATGTTTTTGATGGCGTGGAAGGAAAAAATCGCCGTGCCTTTCCAGCCCACGTGACGGTTCTTGTAGTACGTTCCGGCGGCATGGGCCGCGTCTTCAATCACCGGAATACCGTGACGCTCGCCGACGGCATGAATGGCGTCGATATCACACGGCGCGCCGGCATAATGCACCGGAATAATCGCTTTGGTACGCGGGGTAATGGCGGCTTCAACCGCTTCCGGCGTGACCATCAATGTCTCTTTGTCCACATCGATCATGACCGGCGTGGCGCCCAGCAACACGATCATATTCAGCGTGGAGACCCAGGTCTGAGAGGGGGTAATGACCTCATCGCCCGGGCCAATATCCAGCGCCATCAGCGTGACGTGCATGCCCGCCGTCGCCGAACAGACGGCAATCGCGTGCTGGTTCCCCGTCTGCTGACAAAATGCCGCTTCAAGTTCCTGATTTTTAGGCCCGGTGGTGATCCAGCCGGAGGTTAAAACCTCCTGCAACGCCGCTAATTCCTCATTACCCATCGACGGGCGGGAAAAAGGCAAAAAATCACTCATCATTAATTTCCTTGCAATAAGAATGGCACGCGCTTGATATTAACCAATTGCCTGTTCGTTTATTTCAACGAACCATAAACTCATATCAAGGTATCGTTCATTTCTTAGGGAAAAATTAAGATGCGTATTCCAGATGTAACAAAAACACCATCATTTCATTTATAAACAGTCACTTATATAATTATGAATTATTTATTTCGTGATCCAATTCAATTTTTACAAAATGTTATTTTAAACCAGACATCAACAAACAAAAAAAATCCCGGCTATTTCTTAAAAAGAAGAAATAGCCGGGAACTTTTCTTTTTAGTTAATTGTCGCGCTTATTTTAAGTTATCGGGAAAGTTTTCCGGTAACTCGCTGGCCGCACAGGCAATCACGCTTTCATCATTGGCACCACAGTCGCGTACAAAGGTGATTGTTGCGAATTCATCAATCACTTCCGTTGGATAGGTCGGGCCAGCGTCGCGATAGCTGTTCATCAGCGGAATGTGATCGTTCTGGAAGCAGACGGTTTTTTCCGGGTTATTCATGACCCAGCGTGGGAAGAAGATGGTGCCGTGGAACAGTCGGTCACCCAGGTTCGCAATCAGGCTGACGTCGGTGCCGGTTGGCTCGGTCCAGGAAATTTTATAGATGCTTTCACCGACGCGAACGATATACACCCGCTGATCTTTCACCCAGCGATTACCCACCAGACCGCTGTGAATACGGTAGTCGATGGTGTTTTCATTTTTGATGTAAATTTCGTAATTCCAGCCGTTATCGTAGGTATATACCAGATGTTTACCAACGAAGCCGCTCAAGTCGTGTTTGTCGAATGTGTTCATAAAATGTCTCCTTCGTTTTGATGAGACGATCTTAAACCTTCAAAAAATGAATGAATAACGCTATGTTTTAATCAAATTCATCCAAAATTTAGATACGTTATGCACAAGACGACGCTGGAACAGTGGGCTTTACTGGAAAAAGTGGTGGACGCGGGCAGCTTTGCCAAAGCCGCGGAAGAAACCCACCGCAGCCAGTCATCGGTAAGCTATAACCTGTCGCTGCTGCAGGAGCGGCTGGGCGTGGCGCTGCTGGCGCCAGAGGGGCGCCGGGCGGTGTTAACCCCGGCCGGAGAACTGCTTCTCAGCCAGGTGAAACCTTTGCTAAAAGCGTTTTCGTACGTCGAGACGCGCGCGGCGACCCTTCGTAACGGGATGCGCACGCGGTTGGATCTGGTGGTGGACTCCATTTTCCCCCGCCGCCGCCTGTTCGCCATTCTGCGCCAGTTCCAGCAACAGTATCCGCAAACTCAGGTCCGCCTCACGGAGGTGCTTGAAAATACCCGCGCCGATGTCATGAACAACGAGGCCGATGTGATGGTCTTAACCCGCCGCCAGGACATTACCGGGCTCGGCGAATGGCTGATGAATATCGACTTTGTCGCCGTCGCGCATCACCAGCATCCCCTCTTTGGCCTCGACGCGCCGCTGAGTGATGAGATGCTGCGCCCGTGGCCGCTTATCCAGATAGCGGACAGCCAGAACGCCGCGCGGGCTGCGGGCGAGTCGTGGACATTCTCGACCGTTGATGCCGCCATAGAGGCGGTCGTCTCTCAGGTCGGCTACGGCTGGCTGCCCGAAGAGCGCGTTCAGCCCCAGCTGGAGCAAGGCGTGCTAAAAATCCTCCCGCTGAGCCACGGCGTTCGTCGGGCCACGCCGCTGCATCTGATCGTGAAACGCACCCTCGCCCCGCTGGATGAGCAGGTCGAGACGCTGCTGCGTCTTTTTAGCCAGGAGCCGTCATCATCACCTGCTACGCTTTAAGGTCCGAACGTTAAAACGATAAGGAGCTGATGATGAAAATCGACTTTGCGGGGAAAGTGGCCCTGGTCACCGCCTCAACCGGTGGGATCGGGTTCGCCATTGCCAGAGGCCTGGCGGAAAGCGGCGCGGAAGTGATCGTTAATGGCCGCAGCACCGACTCGGTGAACAAGGGTATTCAGCAGCTGCAGCAGGTTGTGCCCGGCGTGCAGGTGCGTGCCGCCATTGCCGATCTCAGCACCGCGGAAGGGGTTGAATCCCTGCTGAAGGTCGCGAGCGACGTCGATATTCTGGTGAACAACGCCGGAATTTACGGCCCGCAGGATTTCTATGGCACCGACGATGAAACCTGGGAACGCTACTGGCAGACCAACGTGATGTCCGGCGTACGCCTCTCCCGCGCCCTGCTGCCGGGCATGGTGAAAAAAGGCTGGGGCCGCGTGGTGTTTATCTCCTCCGAGTCGGCCTGCAATATCCCGGCAGACATGATCCACTACGGGGTGACCAAAACGGCCCAGCTCTCGCTGGCGCGCGGGCTGGCGAAGTTCGTGGCGGGAAGCGGCGTGACGGTGAACAGCGTGCTGCCGGGCCCGACGATGTCGGACGGTTTCGCTGAAATGATGAAAGATGAGATCGAGAAAACAGGCAAATCGCTGGAGCAACTGGCGAAAGAGTTTGTGATGGCCAACCGCCCCAGCTCGGTTATCCAGCGCGCCGCCACGGTTGAAGAGGTGGCGAATATGGTGATTTATGTCTGTTCGACGCAGGCCTCCGCCACCTCGGGCGCGGCATTGCGCGTCGACGGTGGCGTTGTTGATGACATTATTTAATGTCGTCAGGCCGCGCTGCCCGCGACACGACGGGCGGTAATGTAACGATCCTGCCAGTAGCCATCAGTCAGGGTTGAAACCGTTACGCCCTGGCTGCTGGAGGCATGAATAAACTGGCTGTTACCAATATAAACGCCGACGTGCTTGCGGTTCGGGCCTGTCTGGAAGAAGACTAAATCTCCCGCCTTCAGACGGTATTGCTCCACCTGCACACCGCGATGGATCTGCTCGCTCGTCGTGCGCGGTAAGTGAAGATTCGCCGCATCGCTGAACAGATGCTGCATGAGCGCGGAGCAATCCACCCCGCGGTGCGTGGTGCCGCCCCACTGATAGTGGGTCCCTTTCCATTTCTGGTATTGATCCAGTATCCGGGAGAGGAGTGGGCCCGTCTCCTGGTGAAGCAGGGCCGACTTCACCGGCGATTCCGCAAAGCCACTCTTCACCGAGATCATGGAGGCGGGCAGCTGAAAACTCAGTGCGGAAAACGAAGCAAAACTTAACGTGAGGATTGAAATAAGCGATCTGAATGTCATATCTGAACAGGAGCTAAGAGTGAATTTTTCCTTACCTGTGGGGGCCAACGTTCCCCCTAAATATCTTTCGATGTGGCGATAATATAGATAGCTCATTTTTTCACCAATCATTATTGAGGCCAAAATTGGACTCACTTTCAGATCGCAAGATTGCGAAAAAAAAGGGTGGTGATGTAAGGACTGTTCAGGTAAAGCAGGTAAACTGATCGACAGAATGTGTATTTCAGCTAAGACGTATTTATGACCAATATGATTGCCGACGAGACGGTGGCGAAATCCAGCGTGCTCTCTGTCTTTGACTTCGATGGGACGCTCACGCACCACGACAGCTTTATCCCTTTCCTGCGTTTTGCCTTTGGAAAACGCTACTTTGCGGGTCGCCTGGTGCGCATGGCGCTGCCCACGCTCCACTGCGTGCGCCGCAAGCTGACGCGCGATGAGCTGAAGGAAGTGCTGATCAAAACGTTCCTGACGGGCGTGGACGAACGCTGGCTACGCCAGCAGGCGGAAGCCTTTTGCGAAAAATACTGGAACAAGCTGATGCGCCCCGAAGGGGTTCTGGCTGTGGCGGCTGAGGTGAATTCAGGGGCGGAAGTGACTATCTGTTCCGCGTCGCCGGCGCTGGTGCTCCAGCCGTGGGCGGACAAGCTTGGCATCAAGCTAATTGGCACGCAGCTGGAAGTGAAGGACGGCAAGCTGACGGGGCGCATCACGGGAAATAACTGCCGCTGCGCCCAGAAGGTGGCAAGGCTGGAAAAAGTGTACGGCGATCTGAACGCCTATCATCTGCGCGCCTGGGGAGACACCCGCGGCGACCACGAACTGCTGGCGGCGGCGCAGGATCCGCACTGGCGGCACTTCCACCATCCGCGCAAGCGCCGGAATTCGCCGATTAAGGGTTAATCAGGTGCGGTCTGGTGCGCTCAATCCGGCCCTTTCCCACAGGGCTTAGGGTTCCCCAGTAATTTCTCTACCCGAAGCGATGAATATTGCTTCAGGAAAATGAATGGCTTGCAGCGACGCCCTGGTCCGGCTGTAAATCGCTGAGGCGTTTCCTGCAGGCCGGGGCGAGGCGCAGGGATGCGCCGAGAGGGCGGGCTTTACATGGACGTTGCCTCCGCCCGTACCCGACAAGCCGAAAGGAATAAGCCGAGGGCACCGCGAAGCGGCGATTTACCGCCGGGAGCCCGGGTTGCCAGGGCGGTGGCGATTGAGCCGCCCTGGCACGTTCACCGGTCATGTCCTCACAGAGTAGCAAGGAACGTGAAGTGAACGGAATGACCACCTGAGCCGTATGTTCCCCCTCACCCCAGCCCTCTCCTTCAAGGGAGAGGGGGTCGTCCGTGCTGGCATTATTTTGTGGGGAACCCTCAACCCACAGGGAGAGGGAGAAAAGCGATGTATCAGGCAGTACGTTTCCCCGGGAACATCACGCTCGCAATAATCCCCAGCGCCAGCACACCTAACACCACAAACAGGCTGGCCGTCGCGCCAATGCTGTAACCGTGGTGCCAGAAGTGGTCGGTGGCATTTAACCCCAGCTTGAACGCCACGAAGAACAGCAGCAGCACCACCGCTTTCTCAAGGTGCACCAGATACTGCTTGAGCGCTTCCAGAACAAAGTAGAGCGTACGCAGGCCGAGAATGGCGAACATCATGGCGCTGTAGATAATCAGCGGCTCGCGGCTCACGGCAATAATGGCCGGCACGGAGTCAAACGCGAACATCACGTCAGAGAGTTCCACTACCGCCACGCAAAGCAGCAACGGCGTCGCATAGCGTTTCGCCTTCTTCACGCGACCTACCGTCACGTCCTGGTTTTCCGGCTTCTCCAGCTCCGCATCTACCTCTTTCTGGGTCAGAATAAAGGCGTGGCTGCTGATTTTTGGCCAGACCGGGTAAAAGCGTTTCACCAAGCGATAAGCGAGATGCCCGGAGTAATCCTCCACTTCATCACTCTCTTCATTGCGTTTGAGCATCATCACCGCCGTCCAGCCGACGACCAGCGCGAAAATGACCTCCACGTACGGCCCCAAGCTCAGCAGGCTGGTGCCGATCGCCACGAAAATACCGCGGAAGACTATCGCCCCCAGTACGCCCCAGTAGAGCACGCGGTGACGGTACTTATCCGGCACGCCGAACCAGGCGAAGATCGCCATCATCACGAACAGGTTATCGATAGAGAGCACCTCTTCCAGTGCGTAACCGGTGAGGAACAGGCTCGCCATCTCGGCGCCGTGGTGGATATACAGAAACCCGGCGAAGGCCATCGCCATCGAGAACCAGAAAACGGACCACATGGCCGCACTTTTGAGCGAAACAGGTTTATCGTGACGGTGCATGAAGAGGTCGATAAACATCGCCCCAACGGCCATCACCACAAAGACAACAACGGTTTCAGTCGGGAAACCGAGATGAGCAGAAGCCATGAATCTATCCTTAACATTCATCTGCGCGCTGGCAGAGATAACGTTTGCAACAAAAAGAAGAAAACGCCCGTATCACCGGGCAAGAGAATAATAATAACACTTCTTCGCACCGGCCCGACAATGTAAATGTGATGTTAAAATCGCCAGAGAGAGAAGCAGTAAAAAAACTCATAGCGCGATGTCATCCTGTCCTGCATTACGACGACCCCTCATATGCGTCCTTTTCAGAAAGGCAAATTATTCTTTCGTAGATTATTCTTTCATTATTCTGAGAATTTTATTGTCAGAGCAGAACACAATATTCTGCGAGTAGTAAATAAGCCGTAAAATTCTCACAAAAAAATGCTGATAAAACCCTGATAAGAAAATCATAACCAATTGATTTTAAAGAGACAAAAGACAAATCACAGCGTTATCACTTTATTTTTTTTAATCTCTTGTTAACCTGATTACGAAATATATTCAGACTTCTGGCGATGGAAATTGTTCACACGTACTGGTAAGCAATGCTGAATACCCACGTTAACTTTTCGCATTAACGGAATATCCGCGTTTCGCGGACACAGCAACTCTGTTGAGTTACAAACCTGAAATAATAATGTTCTAACATTTACACACTAAGGAATAGTTTAAAGATGAATAAATCCGTCATTGCCATGGGATTATTATTGGCTGCCGCTGCCAGTCCTTCCAGCCATGCGGCAGATCCTGGTAAGGGTGCAGGACAAATCAACTTCACGGGCACCATTACCGCGAGCACCTGTGATGTCGATATTAATGGTCAGGGAGGTAACCCAACGATTCAAATGGGTACCATCTCGTCTTCGGCGTTTAAAGAAAAAGGTGACGTTGCGGGTATTCACCGCATCCAGATAGATCTGTCCAACTGCGATACCGCCGTTCTTAAAGAAGCCGGAGCACGATTTGGCGGTGCTTATGATTCTAATGATAACAATCTGCTCGCGCTTAAAACCGGTGCCGACGCCGCAACGGGTTTGGGTATTGAATTCCTGAATGAAGATGGAACACCTATGAGACTGGGTGAAAACCCAAATAAGTTTGTTCCTATTACCGGTGATGGCACCACGGGGACAGCCACCCTGCTGTATTCAGCCCGTTATAAATCGACCATTGATACTGTGACCGCCGGTAAAGCAGATGCGGTTGCGGATTACACCATTATCTATAAATAAACTACTCAACTCAGTTCCGGGCTATGAATAATAGCCCGGAACGCAAGGATGTTTTATGTTAAGGAAACGCTACCTGACGCTGCTGGCCTTGCTCCTGGGCTCTTGTTTGTCACACGCCAGTGTGACCTTATCGAATACGCGAGTGGTATATAATGCCGACAAGAAAGAGAGCAATATTAATGTCAGAAACAATACTGCCAGCCCTTTCCTGGTACAAAGCTGGGTACAAGGCAATGATACACAGGGTACCAAAGCCCCGTTTATTGTGACGCCACCGCTATTTCGTCTTGATGGAGGTAAAGCCAACGCACTACGTATTATCTATAACGGCGCCGCGTTGCCGCAGGATCGTGAATCGCTTTTCTGGCTCAACGTAAAATCGATCCCGTCTTCTTCAAGAGAGGATGTCAACAAACTCCAGATAGCGGTAAATACCCGAATCAAATTATTTTACCGCCCGGCGAATTTAGCAGATGAAACGAGGGACATTGGCAAGAATGTCCAGTGGTCTGTTAAAAATAATGAACTCATCGTACGCAATAACTCGTCTTATTACATTTCATTTGCGGAGGTGAAGATCAATAACAAAAAATGGTCAGAGATTGATATGCTGGCACCTAAAAGCAGTAAAAAAATCACTGTGAATAACGCGCAACTAAAAAACAACGCAACCGTACAATGGAAATATATCAATGATTATGGCGGCAACAGCCAGTTAATCACACAAAAAATAGAATAACAATTTTAAAACAATAACCTCGCAGGGGTATTTTTCATGACTATATTTTGGGGCATTCGTCCAGCGCTTTGCTTTGCCTGGATATTACCCAGCGCACTATACGCCAGTGATTATTTCGACCCGGCCTTTCTGGAAACAGGCGGCGCGCCGCGCACCGCTGTCGACCTTTCTCTCTTTGAGAATAAAGATAGCCAGACACCCGGCGTTTATCGCGTTGACCTCTTTCTTAACAATAAAATGATCGACACGCGCGATATTACGTTTCGACTCGAAGAGAACGCGCAGCATAAAAATATTCTCGCTCCGTGCCTTAGCAGGGAGACGCTTCAGTCGTTTGGCGTAAAAACGGCTGCCTTCCCGCTGCTGCAGGATGATACTCAGGGCTGTGCAAAACTGGCGGCAATCCCGCACGCGAGCAGCGAGTTTGACTTCAGCGAGCAGGCGTTAAGACTTAGCATTCCCCAGGCGGCCCTGGACAGCCAGGCTCACGGCTACATCGATCCCGCGCGTCGGGAGCAGGGAATTCCGGGCCTGACGCTCAGCTACAACTACAGCGGCGCCAGCTGGACCTCGAATAACGGGACGGGAACCGATAGCCAGTACCTTAGCCTGCGTCCGGGTCTGAACGTTGGCCCATGGCGTTTACGCAATTTTTCGACCTGGAGCAATAGCCAGGGGCAAGCCGGTCGCTGGGAATCGGTCTATACCTATTTACAGCGCGATATCAGCGCCCTGAATAGCCAGCTGATTGTCGGGGATAATAGTTCAACCTCTGACGTCTTCGACAGCACCCCATTTCGCGGCGTGCAGCTCTATTCCGACGAACAGATGCTTCCGGGAAGCATGCGGGGCTATGCCCCCGTAATCCGCGGTATCGCCCGTACTAATGCCCAGATCACCATTTATCAGAATGGCTACAGCATTTATCAAAGCTATGTCCCGCCCGGCGAATTTGTCATCAACGATCTTTACCTCGGCAGCAGCGGCGAGCTGAAAGTGGTTGTGAAAGAGGCGGATGGCAGCGAGCAAGTCTCTTTAGTCCCCTACGCGTCGTTAGCGGTAATGCAGCGGGAAGGACAATATAAATATGAAGTCATTAGCGGCACCTATCGTTCCAGCAGCAGCGATGCTGAGAATGCGCCGTTTTCGCAAGGGAGCCTGATTTACGGTCTTCCATGGGAAACCTCGATATACGGTGGCATGCAGGCCGCCAGTCAATACCAGTCCCTGCTCTTTGGCATGGGAAAAAACATGGGTGATTTTGGCGCACTGTCATTTGATATTACCCAGGCCTGGGCAACCACGAAGCATGCAGAGAAAAACCGGGGGCAGTCTCTACGCCTTCGCTATAACAAAAACCTGCTCTCTACCGGCACTAACGTTGCGATTGCGGGCTATCGCTACTCAACGTCCGATTACTACACGCTGGGTGAAACGCTGAGCAGCTACCACTCGCAAAACTCCATCCCGGAGCGACGTCGCAGCCGTACAGAACTGACGCTGAACCAAAATCTGGGAGACAACCTCGGCTACCTCTCCTCCATGCTGGTCAGCGAGGATTACCACACCAGCAAAAAACGCACGACCTCTGCCTCGCTGGGCTATGGCAATAGCTGGAACGGTATCAGCTATAGCCTGAACTACAGCCACTATCTGAACGTAACAAAAGAGGATAACCAGCGTCGCTATAACCAGGACAATCTGTTCAGCCTGAGCGTGAGCGTTCCTCTGGACAAATGGCTCCGCTCTGCACGTGCCGGTTACTCATTCTCCGCAGCAGATAACCGCTCGCCTGGCCACAGCGTTTCCCTGAGCGGCAGCGCCCTTGAGGACAATAACCTGAACTGGAGCGTACAGCAGAACATCAACCCAGGCAGCCAGGCAAACAGCAGCGATGCATCGCTTAGCTATAGCGGACGCTATGCGCAGGTTGGCGCCGGGTATGGCTATAGCCGGGACGCACAGCGGCTGAATTATAACCTGCGAGGCGGCGTGCTGGTTCACCCGCATGGCGTCACGCTGGCGCAGTCGCTGGGTGAAACGGTCGCTCTGGTTGAAGCGCCGGATGCCGCAGGTGTCAGCGTCCGTAACCACGCTGGCGTGCGTACCGACTCCCGGGGATATGCCGTGGTGCCGTACCTGGCCCCTTATCAGGAGAGCACAATCCAGCTGAGACCCGACACGCTGCCAGATGATGTTGAGCTGGAAAGCAATAGCCATAAAGTCGTTCCCACCCGGGGAGCCATCGTTCGGGCACGTTTTACCACCGCGGTGGGTAAACGCCTGATGATGACCCTGAAAGATGCGCAGGGTAAACCCGTTCCGTTCGGCGCCGTTGTTTCTCAAAACACCACCAGCAGCATTGTGGGTGATGAAGGCAGCGTATTCCTCACAGGGATGGCGGAAAAAGGAACGTTAGACGTGAGCTGGGGTAAGAAACCCAATCAGCGCTGCCAGGTTAACTATCAGCTTTCTGGCCAGGAACCCACGATTAGCGGAATTGTGCAGTTAACGCAGATCTGCAAAAAACCCGTTAATGATTTAAGGAATTGATGATGAAAAAATTAGCGTTACTCGTGTGCCTGGCTGCAGGCGGATTGATGGGTTCGCCTGCCTTTGCTGATATTCCGGGCAGTTGCTGGCCAATTGGCGGAGCAACCGTTTTTCCGATTAGCAAAAATCTCACTGCCGAAAATATACCAGGATCTGTACAGGAGGGATGGGATAATAATCAAAACTTTTCGGGCATATGCTCCTGTAAAAACTCGTCCGTTAGAGAAAGTGTCTTCTTTAAATTTACCAGTGACGTGCTGAAATCGGGAAGTGGTAAACGTAATGGCGAGTTTATTTACTATCCATTTGATGAAGAGAAAGGTATTGATATCGGCTTTAGGATAGACATTGGTGGTACTATCCAAAATCAAGCGACTGTTGATTTGCAAAATCTTTCAGGGGTAGATAATCAAAACATAACGAATCTCGACTGTGACGATGTTAATGAAGAACATCCGTTTAAAACGGGTTCTAGCGGGACGGTTTCAGTAAAGTTAACCAAGAAGATCACAGGCCATCATGTATACCCTGCACAAGAGCTACTTACAGTTTACGCCCGAAAAAAATCAGGTGATTTCGATCCCACTAAACCATTTGTGAAACTCAGATTTGAAATGAGTATTACTATCCCGCCAAATTGTACGATTAATGGCGGAGAACCCATTAACATCCCGTTTGGTGATATTCCAGCAAATGAATTTACGCCTGAAGCCAACAGTAAACAAAAAAGCATTCCGCTCAACGTAACCTGTGATGACGAAGCGGATGTCAGCAAGGCTAAGATTAAATTCCGCACCTCCGATTTTAATGACGCTGGTTTTATCAGAACCCGTAATAAAGAAGGAGGGGATCGCAACGATTTAGGGATAAAACTTGAACACAACGGTAATAAAATTGATGGCAGCAGTTCGGCCATTCCGACACAGGAGGGTAATGTCACTATTGTAGCTACGCCCGTGCAACAAGGAGAAAAATCTCCAGAACCGGGGAAATTTGAAGCCACATCAACGCTGGATTTCGAGTTCAAATAAAGAAAAAACTTAATCCACTAAAGAAAGGTCTTATTTCACTGCAACTCATAGCGCTATAGAAATGAGTTGCCGGGTATTTAAAAATGGATTTGTATAAGGATATATAGCATGAAACTAAAAAGTAAAACGCGCATAGCATTTTGCATTGCGGCCTTATTAGGTACAGGCTTCACGGCATCTCAGGCCATCGCCAGCGATATTGAGCCCTACTCAGCGCCTTTTGCCATCAAGGGTGAAAAGAGTAATGACTATTTCGGTATGACAATGACCACTATCGGTAAGTTTTCCGATAAGGACAACGGCACACATATCGCGGGCGAAGATATTGTGATCACGGCCCCCTGGGGGGATGGCGCGAAAGGGATTGCCTACGTTATTTTCGGAACTTCCGGCGGTAAAACCATGCAGGAAGTGAACAACGTAGGTGAATTCGATCCGCAAAACGCGCTTAAAATCTTCCACAGCAATAAAGCGAATAAGCCCGGCTCAGTGACGACAAAATGGATGGGCGTTGCGGTACGCAAAATTGGTGATATTAACGGTGATGGATATGACGATTTAGTTATCGCCTCCCACTGGCATGATCAGGTCTATATTATCTGGGGCGGGCCGCATCACCGTACAGGCGCGCGTCTTTCTAATCAGATTGACCTCAATGATATCGACAACGGCGACGCTCGCCTGGGTATTCGCATCCGTACGGTGAATTCTTCAGGCAATGCGAATACCGGCGGCTGGTTTGGCGCCGCGGTAGGCCCAATTAAATATAAAAATTCTGCAGTGGCTAACAAGATGGTCGATCTCGCTATCGGCGATATCGAAGGCACTGGCGGACGCGGCGGCGCGGTCATTATCTACGGCGCCCAAAAGCCAGGCGACCAGTGGCAGAATATCGATATTAAGCGCAACAACCTGGGCGACTGGGAGATCCCTGCCGCAACCGGCGCCTATATTCGTCCGCAGATGACCGCCACCAACGGTCCGGAGAAACCGCTTAACTACAACCTTGGACAGCAGATCAGCGATGTCGGGGATATTAACGGCGACGGCTTCAGTGATTATCTGATCGTCGACCCGGAATCCGTCAATGAAGGCCGTAAATCCGAAAACAGCGGCACTGATGGGCGCGGTACGGCTTATCTTGTCTACGGCAGCAGCTTCAACCAGGGGAATCTCGACATTGCCTCGTTAAACGCGACGCAGGCAACCCGCATTCACGGTATGGGGGCAGCTTTCCTTGGCGGTCAGTCCGGCGGAGGTGAAGGGAGTAACGATCATAGCGCCTATACACAGGATAAGCCCAATAACGGCACCATTACGCCGTTAGGTAACTTCCTGAGTACACATTATAACGCTTTTGCGATTAGCGCCCCTGCCGACATGGGTATCGATAAAAAACGTTCCGGGCTGGTCTGGATTATCAAAGGTAAGACCGACGGCAGTAAGCTGCCATCATCCCTGTTCCTTGATGCGGCGCACACCCGGCTGAACTACAACAAAAAATTTAGCGTACGAGATGGCTATGCTATCTACGCCGACAGGCCTGGCAGCAAGCTGGCAGGGTTCGGGAACAGCATTCTCGGTAATGTGGACTTGAACGGTGACGGTAAGAAGGATCTGGTGATTGGCGATCCGAATGCGCTGAACTCCAGCGGCACTCAGGTCGGCGCCGTGTATGTGATCAACGGCGGTAAAAGCCTGGATGATTACGCTGATGATGAAGGCATGATCGATATTAATACGCTGGTGAGTGAAGGTGTTGCGAAAGTCTACTGGGGTAAAAATCAGTATGAAAAATTCGGTGCCTCCATTGCGGCCGGGAACTTCAATGGCTTCACTCAGGACAGTCTCGCCATTGGTTCTTACCGTGATAACAGCTGGACGGGTAAAGTCACCTTCCGCATTGCGGATTACATCATCCCGGATTAATTCTTACATCATCTGAATGGAGCAACACTGCCGGGGAGGAGACTCCCCGGCAATTTATTGCGCGTTTTGCAGCGCCTGCGCGCACGCCCAGGCGCTCGACCACGCCCACTGGAAATTATATCCGCCGAGCCAGCCGGTAACGTCCATCACTTCGCCGATAAAGTAGAGCCCCGGTACGTTACGCGCTTCCATCGTGCGTGAAGAAAGCTCATTCGTGTCAACGCCGCCCAGCGTCACTTCCGCCGTGCGATACCCCTCGGTGCCGTTTGGCTGAACGCGCCAGTTCGTTAGCGTATCCACCAACGCTTCCTGCTCGCGGCTGTTAAGCTGCTTGAGCGACACGTCCGGGATCTGCCCCAGCACCTGCAAACATTCCACCAGACGTTTTGGCAGCTGCATCGCCAGGGTGTTTTTCAGGCTCTGATTCGGGTGCGCGGTACGCTGCTCGTTAAGGAACGCGCCGAGATCGCAGTCCGGCAGCAGATTCACCGTAACAAATTCCCCCGGCTGCCAGTAGCTGGAGATTTGCAGTACCGCCGGGCCGGAGAGACCGCGGTGGGTAAAGAGCAGGTTTTCGCGGAATACCGTCCCGTCTTCGGCAGTAATGACTGAAGGTACAGAGACGCCGGAAAGCGTCTGAAGCTGCTCCAGCAGCGGCTTATGCAGCGTGAACGGCACCAGCCCGGCGCGGGTTGGCAGAACCTTCAGGCCAAACTGTTCGGCGATTTTATAGCCGAACGGTGACGCGCCCAGACCCGGCATCGAGAGGCCGCCGCTGGCGATCACCAGATTATCGGCGCTGACGGTTTCACCGTTCAGCTGCAGCGTGTAGCCCTGCTCGTCGCGAGCCACCTCCAGCACTTCCGTGCGCAGGCGCATCACCACGCCGCCCTTCTCGCACTCGGCCACCAGCATATCGACAATCTGCTGCGCGGAGTCGTCGCAGAACAGCTGCCCCAGGGTCTTTTCATGCCACGCGATGCCGTGCTTACCCACCAGGTCGATAAAGTCCCACTGGGTATATCGCGCCAGCGCAGATTTGCAAAAATGACGGTTCTGGCTCAAATAGGCCGCGGGTTCGACATAAAGATTGGTGAAGTTGCAGCGCCCGCCGCCCGACATCAGGATTTTGCGGCCTGGCTTTTTTCCGTTGTCCAGCAACAGTACGCGACGACCCGCCTGTCCGGCCATCGCCGCACAAAACATACCCGCCGCACCGGCGCCAATTACCACGGCATCAAACCTTTCCACGTCAAAACCCTCTTCGTTAACTGCCGCGGATTGTAAAGTTTCCTCTGTGGTCACACCAGCGTAAAAAGATATTACAAAGCCATTCCATTGAAATTTAACGATTATCCTTTCAGGCACTTTTCTCAAATCAGGTGGTATGTCAAAAAAAGTCTATATTTCACTTTGCCCGTTGCGCATTTGTCCTGGATAATGCGCCGCGTTCATGTCCTCAAAATGGCGTAACGTCCTATGCTACATTTGTTTGCCGGCCTGGATTTACATACCGGGCTTTTACTATTGCTTGCTCTGGTTTTTGTACTGTTTTACGAAGCGATCAACGGCTTCCACGACACTGCAAACGCAGTAGCAACGGTTATCTACACTCGCGCAATGCGATCGCAGCTTGCGGTCGTTATGGCGGCGGTATTTAACTTTTTTGGTGTCCTCCTGGGCGGACTGAGCGTTGCGTATGCCATCGTGCATATGCTGCCAACGGATCTGCTGCTTAACGTGAGTTCCGGTCATGGCCTTGCCATGGTGTTCTCAATGCTGCTTGCTGCCATTATCTGGAACCTCGGTACCTGGTATTTCGGCCTGCCTGCATCCAGCTCTCACACCCTCATCGGCGCGATTATCGGTATCGGGTTAACCAACGCCCTGATGACCGGGACATCGGTTGTTGATGCGCTGAACCTGCCTAAAGTACTGGGTATTTTCGGCTCTCTGATCATCTCCCCTATCGTGGGCCTGGTGGTTGCGGGTGGATTGATTTTCATCCTGCGTCGCTACTGGAGCAACACGAAGAAACGCGCGCGTATCCACCTGACGCCAGCTGAGCGTGAGAAGAAAGACGGCAAGAAAAAGCCGCCGTTCTGGACGCGTATCGCCCTGATCATTTCCGCTATCGGCGTGGCCTTCTCTCATGGCGCGAACGACGGGCAGAAAGGCATTGGTCTGGTGATGCTGGTTCTGATCGGCGTCGCACCGGCGGGCTTCGTGGTGAACATGAACGCTTCTGGTTACGAAATCACCCGTACCCGTGATGCGGTCAACAACGTTGAGACCTATTTCCAGCAGCACCCTGAGTTGCTGAAAAAAGCGACCGGCGTTGATCAGCTGATTCCTTCCCCGGAATCAGGTGCGACGACGGCACCGGGCGAATTCCACTGCCATCCGGCTAACGCGATTAACGCGCTGGAACGCGCCAAGGGCATGCTGGGTAATATCGAAAGCTACGACAAACTGGCCGTTGAACAGCGTGGTCAACTGCGTCGTATCATGCTCTGCATCTCTGACGTGACCGATAAAGTCGCGAAGCTGCCAGAGGTGAATGCTGACGACAAACGTCTGCTGAAGAAACTGAAAAGCGACATGCTCAACACCATCGAGTACGCGCCTATCTGGATCATCATGGCCGTCGCGCTGGCACTGGGTATTGGTACAATGATTGGCTGGCGTCGTGTAGCGACCACCATCGGCGAGAAGATCGGTAAGAAAGGCATGACCTATGCGCAGGGTATGTCCGCGCAGATGACGGCGGCGGTATCTATCGGTCTGGCGAGCTATACCGGTATGCCGGTATCCACCACTCACGTACTCTCCTCGTCCGTGGCAGGTACCATGATTGTTGACGGCGGCGGTCTGCAGCGCAAAACCGTGACCAACATTCTGATGGCCTGGGTGTTCACCCTTCCGGCGTCCATCCTGCTGTCTGGCGGTCTGTACTGGATTTCGTTGAAGCTGATTTAATCGCTTGAAGGCGACAAAAAAGCGGGTCAGGAAACTGGCCCGCTTTTTTTATGGCTGTTGTTTTACTCAACCCATTGCTGTCATCAGTACAATCTGAACATTATTCGTTCAGATTTTCCCTGCACAAATAATTATCCTAGTAGAGAGTCATCTCAGGACAAACATTCCACGGACGAAACAGATTATGTCATTCAAAACGGCTACTAAATGGATTCATCGCCTTGTGACACTATCGCTTTTAGCTCTGGTCATTGGATTTTTTTGGCTCAACCACCAGCCCAACCGGCAAGCGAGTGATGAACTTCAACGCGTTTATAAATTATCTGACCGCGTCTGGCTCTATATGACCGTGAACAACCAAGGCGGCGCAACCGTGCCAACAATCTACCGCTACTATCTCTCGCAAAAGATAGCAGGGGAAGATACTGACATTATCCATCAGCTCGCTATGAAGCATCCGGTCATTGAAGGTACAGGCACAATTACCTCTGCCAGCATTGATGCAAACGGAGAAGTGAAAATTACCTATAGCGGGAAGGTCATCTCGATTGAGGATACTGTTTCAAATCTCCAGTTCTCCGTTAAGCCCTGAGCCAGATGTAACAAGGCGGGGCTTACCCCGCCTGCTGTAATGCTCAGTGCCAAATCATCAATGCAATCATACTGACCACGACCAGCCCGCACAGGGCGCTGGTCAAAATGAACTGACGACGCAGACGCTCGCAGCGACGGATAAACTCTTCATCGTGATGATCGCGGTAGCGCTGGTAGTAGATATACCCGACCAGACGCATCTGCTTGCTGGGCTGTCCATGCGAGGTGAAGAACCCTCCACCGTCCACATACTGATACAGCAACGGATCGCAACCACGAAGTACCACTAACAGCGCACGTAACGATGAGAAGTAGCGCGCCATATTCACTATGCAAACTACGCATAACGCCCAAAACAATGCGACGGTGCTAATCATACATCCTCCCCGGCGTCCGCCCACGAAGCAAGGCTCCTGAGCTACCGCACCCCAATGCCCTGACAGACAGTTCAGTGAAAGAATGACCAAAAGTCGATCCGGTTCGCGTTTTAATATCCGAACGGCTCATTAAATAGTGTAGGAGATCCGTTAATTTTTTTGCCACAAGGTTAATCGTTATCAACACCAAAGCTTGAAAAATATGTTTAACTGGGCCGTAATGAAAGTATCAGACGACGGCATTCTCATTTAGTCATCGATAACTTAAGGAAGGAGTAACACTATGGCTTACAAACACATTCTCATCGCGGTAGACCTCTCTCCGGAGAGCAAAGTGCTGGTTGATAAAGCAGTATCCATGGCACGTCCCTACAACGCGAAAGTCTCCCTGATTCACGTTGATGTGAATTACTCCGACCTCTACACCGGTCTGATCGACGTAAATCTCGGCGATATGCAGAAACGCATCTCCGAAGAGACTCACCATGCCCTGAGCGAACTGTCCACCAACGCGGGCTATCCAATCACCGAAACCCTGAGCGGCAGCGGCGACCTGGGCCAGGTACTGGTTGATGCGATTAAGAAATACGATATGGATCTGGTGGTATGCGGACACCATCAGGACTTCTGGAGCAAGCTGATGTCTTCCGCGCGCCAGCTGATTAACACCGTTCACGTGGATATGCTGATTGTTCCACTGCGTGACGAAGAAGACGAGTAAGTAAGGCACAAACCTTAGCTTACCCCTCACCCTAACCCTCTCCCCATAGGGGAGAGGGAACGATCGAGCCCCTCGCCCCTATGGGGAGAGGGGTTGGGGTGAGGGGACATAAATATCAAACCGGTGTCCTTTAGTGGTCACCGCGTTGGTCGTGGCAACGTCCGCCAGCGGCGGCGCGTAGTCCGGACGCTTCACCACCACCCGCTTCGTCGCGAGCTGACGAGCCGGCTCCAGCAGGCCATCTGCGTCTAAATCCGGCCCCACCAGCGACTGAAACACCCGCATCTCTTTCTTCACCAGCGCGCTTTTCTGCTTATGCGGGAACATAGGGTCGAGATAGACCACCTGCGGGCGCGGGGTGATATCGGTCAGCGCCGTCAGGCTTGAAGCGTGGATAAGCTGCAAGCGCTCCTGCAGCCACGGGCCGATTTCCGGGTCTGCGTAGCCTCGCGCTAGCCCGTCGTCGAGCAGCGCGGCCACCACCGGATTGCGCTCCAGCATGCGCACATGACAGCCCACCGACGCCAGCACAAAGGCATCACGCCCCAGCCCCGCCGTGGCGTCCACCACGTCCGGGAGATAGCTTCCTTTAATGCCGACCGCTTTGGCCACCGCTTCGCCGCGACCGCCGCCGAACTTGCGCCGGTGCGCCATCGCCCCGCCAACGAAGTCGACAAAAATCCCGCCGAGCTTCGGTTCGTCGCGCTTGCGTAATTCGAGATGCGCTGTCGTCATCACCAGCGCCATCAGGTTCTCTTCGTCGTGCTCCAGCCCCCAGCGGGCCGCCAGAACGGATAAGGCGCCGTCTCCGGCGCCCGTTTCATCAACTAAGCAGATCTTCACGTAACAATCAGCCTTTGATCCCGTAATGTTCAAGCATCGCATCCAGCTGCGGCTCGCGGCCGCGGAAGCGTTTGAACAGCACCATTGGCTCTTCAGACCCGCCACGGGTCAGGATGTTGTCGAGGAACGACTGGCCGGTTTCGCGGTTGAAGATCCCCTCTTCTTCGAAGCGAGAGAAGGCATCCGCCGCCAGCACGTCGGCCCACAGGTAGCTGTAGTAGCCCGCCGCGTAGCCGCCCGCGAAGATGTGGCTGAACGCGTGCGGGAAGCGGCCCCAGGTTGGCCCTGGAATAACGGCAACCTGCTTTTTAATCTCGGCCAGGGTTTCAAGGATTTTCGCGCCCTGCTCCGGGCTAAACTCCGCGTGCAGGCGGAAGTCGAACAGGCCGAACTCCAGCTGACGCAGGATGAACATTGCCGCCTGGTAGTTTTTCGCCGCCAGCATTTTATCCAGCAGCGCTTTCGGCAGCGGTTCGCCGGTTTCATAGTGACCGGAGATAAACGCCAGCGCGTCCGGCTCCCAGCACCAGTTTTCCATAAACTGGCTTGGCAGCTCGACCGCATCCCACGGCACGCCGCTGATGCCGGCAACGCCTGCGGTTTCGATGCGGGTCAGCATATGGTGCAGGCCGTGACCGAACTCGTGGAACAGGGTAATCACTTCGTCGTGAGTGAACAGCGCAGGCTTGCCGTTCACCGGACGGTTGAAGTTACAGGTCAGGTAGGCGACCGGCTTCTGCAGGGAGCCGTCGGCTTTACGCATCTGGCCCACGCAGTCGTCCATCCACGCCCCGCCGCGCTTGTTTTCACGCGCGTAGAGGTCAAGGTAGAAGCTGCCGCGCAGCTCGTTTTTCTCGTCATACAGCTCGAAGAAGCGCACGTCCGGGTGCCATACGTCGATATCAGTACGCTCTTTGGCGGTGATGCCATAGATGCGTTTCACCACTTCGAACAGGCCGTTAACGGCTTTGTTTTCCGGGAAGTACGGGCGCAGCTGCTCGTCGCTGATGCTGTAGAGGTGCTGCTTCTGTTTTTCGCTGTAGTAGGCAATATCCCACGGCTGCAGCTCGTCTACGCCGAACTCCGCTTTCGCGAAGGCGCGCAGCTGGGCCAGCTCTTTCTCGCCCTGAGGACGGGCGCGTTTCGCCAGATCGGTCAGGAAGTCGAGTACCTGCTGCGGGTTCTCCGCCATTTTGGTGGCGAGGGATTTATCGGCGTAGCTGTCGAAGCCGAGCAGCTGGGCCAGCTCGTGGCGCAGGGCGAGGATCTCCGCCATCACCGGACTGTTGTCCCACTTACCGGCATTCGGACCCTGATCGGAGGCGCGAGTGCTGTACGCGCGATACATCTCTTCACGCAGGGTCTGGTTGTCGCAGTAGGTCATCACCGGCAGATAGCTTGGGATATCCAGCGTTAACAGGAAACCTTCCTGCTCTTTCGCTTCGGCCTGGGCTTTTGCCGCCGCCAGCGCGCTTTCAGGCATACCGGCCAGTTCGGATTCATCGGTAATCAGCTTTGTCCAGCCCATGGTGGCGTCGAGGACGTTGTTGCTGTACTGGTTGCCCAGCTCGGACAGGCGCGCGGCGATTTCACCGTAGCGAACCTGCTTCTCTTTTGGCAGACCGATACCGGACAGCTCAAAATCACGCAGGGCGTTATCGACGGATTTTTTCTGCGCCGTGTTCAGTTCAGCATAGTGGTCGCCGTCGCGCAGGTCACGGTAGGCTTTGTACAGCCCTTCGTGCTGACCAACCCAGGTGCTGTACTCAGAGAGCAGCGGCAGAGTTTGTTCGTAAGCTTCGCGCAGTTCCGGGCTGTTTTTAACCGAGTTCAGGTGGCTCACCGGGGAGAAGATGCGCCCCAGCACGTCGTCCACTTCGGCCAGCGGCTGACACAGATTTTCCCAGGTGTACGGCCCGCCCTGCGCAACCACGCTTTCTACCGCCGCACGGCAGTTTTCCAGCGACCGGGTAACGGCTGGAACAACATGCTCAGGGAGGATTTTAGAAAACGGCGGCAACGAAAAAGGCGTCAGTAATGGATTGGTCATAAACGCTGTCCTGTTGAAATAGGTGAATGAAGCGCGCATCCGGCGCTGTGCATATTGTTCAGTAATGGGGTTAAGTGTAGAGGATTTCAATAGCCGCGCTTACCGGGCCTACGGGTAATCTGTGCCGTTCTGCTGTAAACTGTGGCAAATCGTCAATTCAGCGGAATATCAATACCCATGCTCAGTTATCGCCACAGCTTCCACGCAGGCAACCACGCCGACGTCCTTAAACACACCGTTCAGAGCCTGATCATCGAATCGCTCAAAGAGAAAGAGAAGCCGTTTCTCTATCTGGACACCCACGCGGGCGCGGGCCGTTACCAACTGAGCGGCGAACATGCTGAGCGTACCGGCGAATATATGGAAGGGATTGCCCGCATCTGGCAACAGGACGATCTGCCTGCCGAGCTGGAGCCGTACATCGGCGTGGTGAATCACTTCAACCGCAACGGCCAGCTTCGCTACTACCCGGGCTCGCCGCTGATTGCACGCCAGCTGCTGCGCGAGCAGGACAGCCTCCAGCTGACCGAGCTGCATCCGAGCGACTTCCCGCTGCTGCGTTCTGAATTCCAGAAAGACAGCCGCGCCCGCGTGGAAAAATCCGACGGCTACCAGCAGCTGAAAGCCAGGCTGCCGCCGGTTTCCCGTCGCGGCCTGGTGCTGATAGACCCGCCGTACGAAATCAAAACCGACTATCAGGCGGTGGTGACCGGCATCCACGAAGGCTACAAACGCTTCGCCACCGGGACATACGCCCTGTGGTACCCGGTAGTGCTGCGCGCGCAGATCAAACGCATGATCAAAGATCTGGAGGCGACCGGCATCCGCAAAATCCTGCAGATTGAGCTGGCGGTACGCCCGGACAGCGACCAGCGCGGCATGACCGCCTCCGGGATGATTGTGATCAACCCGCCGTGGAAGCTCGAAGCGCAGATGAACAACGTGCTGCCGTGGCTGCATAAAACGCTGGTGCCAGCGGGTACAGGCCACGCCACCGTCAGTTGGATCGTGCCGGAGTAATCGCAGCCATCGGTGGAAACTATTGATTTCAGGTATACAATCGCGGCAATTCACGATTAAGGACAAAAGCTATGACTAAGCATTATGACTACATCGCAATCGGCGGCGGCAGCGGCGGCATCGCCTCCATCAACCGCGCGGCCATGTACGGCCAGAAGTGTGCGCTGATTGAAGCCAAAGCGCTGGGCGGCACCTGCGTGAACGTGGGTTGTGTACCGAAGAAAGTGATGTGGCACGCGGCGCAAATCCGTGAAGCTATCCATATGTATGGCCCGGACTACGGCTTTGACACCACTATCAATCACTTCGACTGGGACAAGCTGATCGCCAGCCGTACCGCCTACATCGACCGTATTCACACCTCATACGACAACGTGCTGGGTAAAAATAACGTTGACGTGATCCACGGCTTTGCCCGCTTTGTGGACGCGAAAACGATCGAAGTGAACGGCGAGACGATCACCGCCGATCACATCCTGATCGCCACCGGCGGCCGTCCGAGCCACCCGAACATTCCGGGCGCTGAATACGGCATCGACTCCGACGGTTTCTTCGAGCTGCCTGCCCTGCCAAAACGCGTTGCCGTTGTTGGCGCGGGGTACATCGCGGTGGAACTGGCCGGCGTGATTAACGGCCTGGGCGCAGAAGCGCACCTGTTCGTGCGTAAGCACGCGCCGCTGCGCAGCTTTGACCCGCTGATTGTCGATACCCTGGTCGAAGTGATGAACACCGAAGGCCCGACCCTGCACACTAATGCCGTGCCAAAAGCGGTGGTGAAAAACGCGGACGGCAGCCTGACGCTTGAGCTGGAAGATGGCCGCAGCCAGACCGTTGATTGCCTGATCTGGGCGATTGGTCGTGAACCGGCGAACGACAGCTTCAACCTGGCTGTAACGGGCGTGAAAACCAACGATAAAGGCTACATCGTCGTCGATAAGTTCCAGAACACCAGCGTTCCGGGCATTTACGCGGTCGGCGATAACACCGGTGCCGTTGAGCTGACGCCGGTCGCCGTTGCGGCGGGACGTCGTCTTTCCGAGCGCCTGTTCAACAACAAGCCGGACGAGCATCTGGACTACAGCAATATCCCAACCGTGGTCTTCAGCCACCCGCCAATCGGCACCGTCGGCTTAACCGAGCCGCAGGCGCGCGAGCAGTATGGCGACGACCAGGTGAAAGTGTATAAATCGGCGTTCACCGCGATGTATACCGCGGTTACCTCCCACCGCCAGCCGTGCCGCATGAAGCTGGTCTGCGTGGGCCCGGAAGAGAAGATTGTCGGCATCCACGGCATCGGCTTCGGCATGGACGAGATCCTGCAGGGCTTTGCGGTGGCGCTGAAGATGGGCGCAACCAAAAAAGACTTCGACAATACCGTGGCGATCCACCCGACGGCGGCGGAAGAGTTTGTGACGATGCGCTAACCAGAGCGTTACAGGATGGCACTACGCCATTTTTTCCTGTATCGCTTTTTTGACATCACGGACAAATGCCGCAACCTGCGGCATTTTTTCTGCCCAGTCCACGGTGGCCAACCCGAGATACTCTGCACGCGCCTCCTCAAGCAGTTTCGCATGAGCTTCGGGCAATTGCGGCCGCAGCCAGGCAGCGGCCTCGTCTTTAGCCGCGATCTTACCCGTCTCAACGCTATACCCGATACGCGCCAGCGTCAGGAGGATGTGTCTTTCATCACCCTTAAGATCGTCAGCACTGCTCCACAGCGCCAGAGTCTGACGAAAGGTCTCCAGCAGATCGTTTTCTGGTACAACCTCGAACAACTCGCAGGCCGCTTTTCCCCGCAGAGGGAGACTGTTCTGACGCGCTTTGGTCAGTAAAATCGCCAGATCGGGGTCGGGCTGCGCCGGTTCGTATTTCCCGTTTGTAATATCATCCCGTAGCCATTCTCCAAACTGCAGTTCCCGCACGGGCGGAAAGTGCCATGGCACAATCTGCGACCAGACTACGACCGTTACTTCCAGCGCCCGGTAAATCTCCGACGTGCCGGGCCAGGCCGAAATCGCCAGCAGCTTCTGCATCAAGGTATGGCGTTGTTCATCCCGCAGCGGCGAACGTACTGTGACCAGCAGGTCGATATCGCTCAGCGGCTTCAGGCCGCCGTCCATCGCCGAACCGTATAAGTGAATTGCCATCAGCTCGCTTCCGAGAACGCTTTCGATGAGCGCGCAGGCGCTCTGTAGCTGTTTTTGTGCGCAGGGGGGCTCGTTCATCCTACCTCTTCGTCTGACGATAGCTGCTGATTAAACCGGGTTATCTCTTCCAGCACGCGGTTGACCAGAAGGTCAATCTCTTGCCAGGGTCGATCGTCGTTACAGGCCGTTTCCAGCTGTTCACAGGCTTGCTGCAAAGATGTCATGCTCATCATCCTTGCGCCACCATTGATACGGTGCGCCATACGGCCAACCTTATCGCGATTTTTCTGTGCGAGCCACTGCGTCAACTGGCTGGCATCCTGTCTGTTCACCTCCACCATTTCGGCCTGCAGCGCCCGCGTGGCATCGCTCTCCAGGGCAGGCTTCGCGCTGCTGCCGGCAAAATAACGATCCAGCAGCGTCTGGAGTTTTTCCGCCGTCAGCGGTTTCTCCAGATATTCATTCATACCAGCATCGATACAGCGCGCTGCCGTTTCTGCGCCGCTCATCGCCGTCAGGCCGAATATCGGGACAGGCGGATGACCATAAAGCTGTTCGGTATGACGGATCTGCTGCGCCAGCTCATAGCCGTCCATCTCCGGCATCGTGCAGTCGGTAATAATCACATCGTAGCGGCCAGGATTTTGCTGCCACATCGACAGCGCCTCCGCCCCCTGTGTCGCCAGCGAAACCCGGTGCCCCCAGGACTCCAGCCGCTGCCGCAGCGCACGGCGTGCTGGCGGATAGTCGTCGACCCCAAGAATATGCAGGCTGCGCATATGTTCGACAGGCGGAGGGGTTAGCACTTTGCTGGCGGCAGGCACCGCGTTGAAGTGAAGGCTCACCACGCAGCCCTCATGCGGTTCACTGTCGATACGTACCTCCGCACCGGCGGCATGGGCCATATACAGGCAGGCCGGTAAACTGAACCCGGTGTCGGTCCACTCTGATTTCAGCGTCACGTGGTGCGCTCGTCTGGCAATGTCCTCAATCAGGTGCTCGTCAATGCCCTCGCCCCGATCGCACACTTCGATGACCAGCGGGATCGTCGTGGCATTCGGCTCTTTGCTGCCCTCATACACTTCAACGTCAATATCCTGACCATTCGAATGCTTGATGGCGTTACGCAGCAGGCTGGAGAGGATGCGAATAATCAGCAGCGGATCGGTGGTAAAACGCTCGACAGAGAGCTCGATCAGCACGTTCAGGGTGATCCCTTTCGCTTCAGCCTGCTGCCGGTAAAGCGCCACGGTACTGTGGATTAACTGGGGCAGATGCGTGCTGCGCATCGTTCCGTTCAGCTGCGGGTTATCTGCACGGAAGACGTCAAACATATCGCCGATCAGCGAAAGCAGGTTGAGGGAGGATTCCCAAATCAGATTCAGGTTTTCATTATGCTCATGCCGCGCATCGAGCGCCTGAAGCTCCATCTCCAGCAGGCCGGTGATGACGCTGAGCGGGGTGCGCACTTCATGCCCCATCGTCTGCATAAAGGCATTCTTGCTGCCTATCGCCTGCTCCAGATTACTTTTGGTCTCAGAGAGCTGAGCAATCAGCAGCTCTTTTTCAGTGACATCCAGCCAGCCGCCAATCAGACCACCAATTTCACCCTGGCTGTCGTGCCACGGCACAATCCAGCCCTGCAGGTAGCGCGTCTGGTTGTTTATCGTAAAACTGTCAGCCCAGTTCTGCGGTTGCCCATCCTGTAACGCCTGCTGGTATTTCGCCTCCAGGTTCGCCAGCACCGCCGGTTCTACCATGTCGATCGCGGTTACTGGCTGCCCCTGGAAGGCATCGCCCGGCTGGCCGATGGTATCTGCCCAGGCCTGGTTGTAGCGCAGCAGATGGCCGTTACGATCGCGAACGTAGAGCGCCACGGGCGAGGCGTCGATCAGCGCCTGGGTAAAACGTAACTGTTCGGTAAGCTGGCGCTGCAAGACATTGCCACGGCGAAGCGCGGCGCGCAGATACTGTATCCATAACCAACACCCTGTCACCACCAGCAGAAGCAGTACGCCCCAGACCAGAGAATTGAGTAATGAACTTTGCGCCCAGGTTTCGCTATTGTCGATGGCCGCTTGTCGCCAGTCACCCGCCAGCTGCATCAGTGCCTGCGGCTGCATATCTGCCAGCGCTTTATTGAGAATATTAACTGGCTGGCTGGTCCCGGTTTGCGCGGCAATGACGACATCGATGAGGGGGACAGGCACCGTGACGGCCAGATGAAAACGGGTGGGATGATGGCGCGTTACCAGGTAGTTGGCGATAAACTGCGGCGCGATCACACCGCGCACTTCGCCTTTTTTCAACCGCGCCAGCGCGTCGTCCATGTGGGTCAACGACACCAGTTTGATTGTAGGATACCAGGTTTCCAGCCAGGGGCGCAGCGGATCGTCGGCCATAATCGCCAACTTTTCACCCTTCAGCTGGGCAAAATCGTCCGGTCGTTTGATCGTCTGATCCATCACCACCACGGCCGGCGTGGTGAGCAACGGCGAGGTCATCGCCATGGCCGCGGACGTTTTTTGCGACACGTCAGCCACCTGCCTGAGCACCAGCGCATCCGGGTTATTCTGCTTTAACGCGTTGAGTTCGTCGTCGCTACCGGCGGTCAATATCGTGAAGTGAATATCATACTGCTCGCTAAATTGGTTGAGCAGATCAACCACCAGACCCGCTGGCGTGCCATCCTCCAGAAACGAGAGCGGGCGCTGGCGACTATCCAGAATCACCTGGATCTGACTATGCTCACGCAGCCAGTTCTCCTCCTCCCGATCCAGCGCCAGCGGATTGGCGGTAATGACGAAGCTCCGGTTAAGCCCCCAACTGGTGGTAATACGCAAACGGCTGGCTAAGGGGATATGTTTGAAGACCGCGTCGATGGCTTCCACCAGTTGCGGCAGCTGGCGATCTACACCAAAACTCATGTTCAGATTGGGCAGCGCCGGGCTGTAGCGCCAGCGTATCCCCTGAGCCTGATGATACTGGGTAAGGTACTCCGCACTGGCCCGGTTAATCCACAGGGCATCTATCTGTTTAAACGCCAGCGCGCTGACTGCTGAAGGATACCAGGACTGGAAACGGAGCGTACTGCCGGGATAGTGGCGACGCAGCGCCGGGCTGGCGTTGGTATCAGTCATCAAACCTAATGTCTTTGGGCTCTCTTCAGGCGCGCCATCGGCTCGCTCGCGAGTGGTCATTAAGACCGACTTATCCAGCAGCCATGGCGGCGTGGTCACCAGTTCGGCGTTTGGCCACAGCTCCGGGTTCCACATCGCCACCATCTGAATTTCATGGCGACGCAGCGCCTGGAAAGCATCACGACTCTGGTTGTAATAGTGGAGTTTGACGTTGACCTTCAGGCTATCTTCCAGCAGCGCTAGATAATCGGCCGCAATCCCGCTGAAAAGTCCGTGCCCCATGCCTTCGCTGAGAGGAGGATGCGGCGGCCCCCAGACGCCCACGTGAAGCGTCTGATTGTGTTTCAGCCATTGCTGCACGTCACCACTAAACTGGACATGCGGCGCATTGACCTGCACGCGGCGTTGCAGGGTCAGTTCCTGGGCCTGAATCTGCCCGATACTGCAAAGCAGCATAAAAAGGCTAATTAACCGGGCGGTGATAAAACGCATCGTTGGAGTCGTTCCCTGAAAAGTGAGGGCTGGAAATCAGCAGGCTGGCACAGCG
This sequence comes from Enterobacter sp. ECC_219_Taxon_10, assembly GCF_058354905.1. Classification (NCBI taxonomy): domain Bacteria; kingdom Pseudomonadati; phylum Pseudomonadota; class Gammaproteobacteria; order Enterobacterales; family Enterobacteriaceae; genus Enterobacter; species Enterobacter sp. ECC_219_Taxon_10. The sequence continues at coordinate 4,603,525 of NZ_CM178005.1, forward strand.
TTAATTTTAGCAACCGCGCTTCGTTCTGCATTGTCTGGATAACCGCCATAATTTGCAGGAATTTTAGCAATAGGTGGGCAAGTCGGGATTAAGGTCGGTCTTGTTTTTAAAAACTATCGTCAGCGGATTTTTATAAGACCGGACTTATTGTCCCCTCCCCTGCTGGAAGGTAAAAACGCAGCAGATTTGCTATGCGTAAACAGGTTCCACAAAAAATGAATAACACGTTAACTGCCCACGGCGAAAACACTGCCGATGCCCATAAAGAGATGGCGACTGACGATCAATTTCCTGCACTGGTCGAAATCGCGCTCGGCGATATTTTCATTCAGGGGGAAGAGCGTCTTTTTATCGACGACGTTAATCAGCAGCTACTGATAAAAGGCCCTCCCGGGCAGCGGGTCAATCTGTCCGATCTGCTTCCTGCAGAATCAGAGCCAGGAGAATGGATGAAAGCCAGAGGCTCCGTTACCGTGAACGGCGTGCAATATGAGGTTTATCACCATTCGGGTATTGAGACGGAGCTACTGGTCCAGACAGGACTAGACGTTGCGCCTCAGACGTAATCAGGTTGCGTAATAACCTCAACCTGCACCTCGCCCGCGCGAAAACCGTCAGCAAGGAAGAATGGGATAGGCAATCGCCACTGCCCATCACGCACCAACGCCGTATAGCGATAGCTCTCCCCCTCAATCCGTAATACGACAGCCTGCTTTTCACCGCTGGCTTTCTCGCTCGGCCCCGCCAGCACGGTAAACCCGGCGTTGCTGCCCACGTGGAAGTGCTCAGTCTGCCAGCGAACAGGCGGATGTGCAGGCCACGGTTGAGCATGGTGAAAGGCGAAGATCTCATCATGATTCAAAATGCTCTGCCGGACCGTAGGCCAGATCGCCACTTTGAGGAAATACTGGTCGGTGAAACGGGCGCTTCCCCGGTAGCTCGCCACAAACTGACGCATCATTCCTTCCACGTCTGGGATCGCGCCGCCACAGCCGCCCCACATCCCTGCCAGCAACAGCTCGGTATGGGTGAAATAGTCGCGCATATGGTGGAAATAAAACGGCGAGCGCAGCCAGTCTTCCACGCAAACCTGTTCCCGTTCAGAGAGCAGAGAGTCAGCGTCACGCACTAAAAAACGCTCGACCTGCGGGTCATCCATCACCAGAAAACGCCACAGCGTGGGATAGATGCGCTTTTCCTGGCTCATATCCACCAGCGCGGCACCCGCCTGCGCCAGCCGCTGCCAGACGTGCTGGGGCACGGAGTCATCCAGATACACGCGACAGCGCCAGCCGGGAAACAACTCTGCGGCGGCCTCAATGTTTTTAATTAAGGTTTCGCAGTAGCGCGGCAGATCGCCATACAGACTGAACGCGATAATGTTTTTTTCCGGGCAATCCGCCTGAAAAGGTGGCGGTGGTGTCTGGGGCAGCGGCCAGGCGGTTCCCTGACGAAAACGCTGGTCAGAGAGGGTCAATGACTCCAGACCATACGCGCGCATTTCATCCGTTTTGCCCATATGGCCGCACAGTTCCGCCAGGCCATCGAGCCAGGTTTCAGACGCTTCATGACGACGGGGCGACTGATAAATCTTGCGGTAGACTTTGTACGCCTTGTCATGTTTTCCCTCACGCATCAGGCTAAGGGCGTAATCGCTCTGTACCGACATATTATGCGGCAGAACGGCCAGCGCTTTTTCGCAGCAGCGCGAGGCCGTTGCATAATCCGTCACGGCCATTGCATGACGGTACTGCTCCGCCAGGGCAGCAAATGTCTGACGCATTGCTTCTTGTTTTGCAGCAGATGAATGAGGTTGAAGGGATCGACGCATTGTCCAGGCTCAAAATCAAATAATCGTGCGTATGATTTTCCCATTCGTCTGTAAAGTAAGCGACAAGACCCGTCTTGATGTTCCCGGCAGTCAATGATGGCGCAGGATTTAAGCAGCAAAAAGCAGGCGAAAATGCACGCTTATATTAGTATTGAGAGGATAGCGTAGAAATAATAACGTTCCTGACCAGACATTGTGCTTTTCGTTATTCACAATCGCCAGAATAATAACCAAGCCTTGTCTTATAACAATGCTTTTAACGTTTAATCAGAATATCACTTTCAGTATCTTATGCTCAGGAGCGTTATAAAAAGTTATGCGTCACTACCTTCGTCGTTTTTTGCTTCTGGTTTTATTTTTATTCGTGATGCCTCCGGCACACAGCGAAGAATATAAGATTCTGATGCGCACCCCCATTGAGGGCATGAGTCGCTTGCCGCTCACCGAAGAGCAGGCAACGCTGCTAAAGCATATGCAAAACTTGACGGTGGGTATCACACGTTATGACGTGCCTCCTTTCGGCATGCGCAACATACGCCATGAATATGAGGGGCTGAGCGCCGACTATCTCGGCCTGGTGTCCTGGCAGCTTAATCTGCCGGTGCAGGTTAAAATGTACGACTCGCAGGAAGAGCTGTGGCAGGCGCTGGCGCGCGGTGATATCGATCTTATCCCCTCTGTCTCCGCCTTTGACGCCAACGACGCATTTGTCTTCTCAACGCCCTATGCCAGCGATAAACCGGTGCTGGGGGCGAACGACCGGGATACCCAGCCTCTCGCGGACGACCTTGCTAACACCGACGTCGCGATGGTCCGGGACTACCTGCCTCTGGCACAGGTGAAAGCGGCCTATCCCAACGCGCGCTTTCGCCTGTTTGACAGCTATCAGGAAGCGCTGAGCGCCGTGGCGTTTGGGCATTCACGCGCCTATCTCGGTAACAGCTATTCGCTGAGCCGAAACTATTTAAACAATATTCATATCGATCGCATCTCGCGGCTGCCCAACCGTGAAGTGGGGTTCGCCCTGAGCCAGAATAACCCGCTGCTTAACCAGTTGATTAACGCGACCATCCGCGCGGTACCCGAAGAGGAAAAGCTGGATCTCTATCGCCGCTGGCAGCCCGATCGGGTCGATATTGCACAGGGAACCAAGTCGCTGGTCTTTACCGACCAGGAGAAAACGTGGATCGCCCGGCATCCGGTGGTGAACGTGCTCATCTACAGCCAGGATAATGCCGCCCCGGTCTCCTTTATCGATAACAAGGGGATGCTGCGCGGGGTAGTGGCGGATCTCTTCTCCGTGGTGTCATTGCGCACCGGCTTGCGCTTTAGCTTTGAGACCGGCAATACCACCGATGATTTGATAGCCCAGGTCAACCACGGGCAGGCTGACATGCTCGCGTCAGTGACGCCGAGCGAGGCGCGCAAGGGTCAGGTCCTCTTCACGCGGCCCTACTTACGCAGCGCGTTTGCTCTTGCCACATCATCCTCACGTAACGACATTAACACGCTGGCCGACCTGCGCGGCAAACGCCTGGCGCTGGTGAAAAACATCGGCGTGGAGCAGCTGGTGCGCGAACGTTACCCGGAGATCAAAATTGTTCACGTGGGCAATGAATCGCAGCTGCTCGCCAGCATCACCAACGGCGATGCCGACGCGGCAATAGGTATTCTGGTGATGACGGATTACCAGATCTACACCAATTTTCAGGACAAGCTGAAGGTGGTTTCGATTGTTGGCGACTCCCCCGCCTGGATCTCCTTTGGCGTTGGCCTGGCAAGCCCGGAACTGCAGAGCATTCTGGATAAAGTCCTGCTGAGTATCTCACCCATTGAGATGGAAAACCTGGCGAACCGCTGGCGACCCAACGAGCTGGTGGTGGTCGACAGCTTCTGGTATCGCTATCGCGAAGTGCTGATTGCCACGGGTGTCTTCAGCGCCGTTCTGGTGCTATTAGCGCTGGGATGGGCGCTCTATTTACGTCGGCAGATTGTGCGTAAAGCGGCGCTGCGCAGGCAACTGAACGAGCAGCTCACCCAGCTGCGCGAGATGCTGACCGAACGTGAATCGCTGCTGGCGGAACTGAGCGAGGCGAAAGATCGCGCCGAAGACTCTAACCGGGCAAAATCGGTGTTCCTGTCAACCATGAGCCATGAGATCCGCACCCCGATGAACGCCATTATCGGCATGCTGGACATCGTTCTGAAAAAAGGGCGCAAGGGCGAGCACGATCTTCAGGCGCTGGAAGTCGCCTACGACTCGGCAGAGGGTCTGGTGGGGTTGATTGGCGATATCCTGGATATCTCCCGTATCGAGGGAGGGCATCTCGATTTTAACCCGGAACCCGTGCAGTTCGGCAAACTCATCGACAACATGATGCGGGTGTTCCAGGGCGTGGCGATAGAAAAAAATATCCAGTTGAATAAGGTCTTCCCGACAGAGGCGCTGTATGAGGTCTATGCCGACCCGTTGCGTATTAAGCAGGTGCTCTCCAACCTGCTCAGCAACGCCATCAAGTTTACCGACCGCGGCAGCGTGACGCTGACCTTATCGCAGCGTGTGGAGCCCGGCACCGATAACATCCAGTTTGTCATTGAGGTGCAGGACAGCGGTATCGGTATTGATGCCAGCCAGCAGGCCGCACTCTTTAAGCCATTCAGCCAGGCGGACAATCGTCGGGCGGGCACCGGCCTTGGGTTATATATCAGCCGAACCATCTGTGAAAGCATGAATGGCACGCTCACGCTCGCCAGCGAAAAGCATGTCGGTACCACCGTCAGGGCGACCTTCTCCCTGCCTAAAGTTACCCGTGCCGTTACGCCGCCTGCCCAGCCTGATGCGGAAGATGAAAAGTTACCGGCGCTTAACGTGCTGGTGGTGGATGACAATCCCGCAAACCGCATCCTGTTGGCCAAACAGCTGGCCTGGCTGGGGCAGCACGCGCATCTGGCTTCCGGTGGCGATGAGGCCCTCAAAATCTGGGCCGATACTGCCTTTGATGTGGTTATCACCGACTGCAATATGCCGGGCATCAACGGTTATCAGCTAACGGGCATGATGCGTAACGCTGAGCGTGAGCAGGGCCGGACACCGGCATGGATTATTGGTTTTACCGCCAATGCGATGCATGAGATTAAGGAACGGTGTTTGCAGGCGGGAATGAACGATTGTCTGTTTAAGCCGTGCTCTATTAGCGATCTGGCGACGGCGCTGCGTAACAGTACTTCTTGCCGGGTGGCGCCGCGCTGAGCTGGCCTACAATCGACAATAATATCAATTAATTGAACGATTTATTGTAGGCCCGTGCAAGCGTAGCGCCGCCGGACAACACTCACAGCAGTTGGTCGTGCCAGAGGAACAGTTCCGGGTCGGTCTTCACGCCCAGCTTTTTCATTGCGGATTTCTTCTGGCCGCTAACCGTTTTGCGGCTCCGGCTGAACTTCTCAGAAATTTGCAGCACCGACATACCGGAAAGGAAAAGGCGTAACACCTCCAGTTCCCGGGCAGAAAGCTGGTCCAGACGGCCAATGCCGTCAATTACATGCTGTTCATCTTCAGCGTCACCGGATGCAGATGGCTCGGAGATAAGATAAAACTCCTTCTCCATGCTTTCGGAAAGGCAGATATGCCCAGCCGCCACGCGGCGCACGGCATCCACCACTTCCGAGGCGTCACGGCTTTTGCCGATATGCCCGCGCACGCCTGCCTTCAGCGCCATACGAACAATGGCGGTATTTTCCAGCGTCGATGAGATCAAAATTTTCAGCCAGGGAAAATTGCTCATTAACTGCTTAATCATCGGCAATCCGTCAATGTCTTCATCCCCGAGCAAATAGTCGAGGATAAGCACATCAATCCGGTTGGTACGTAAAAAGTTAATCAGATCAATGCGGCTGGCAAAGCTGCCCTTCAGTTCGAAATCCGGCTCCTGGCTGAAAATAATTTCCAGCCCTTTGCGGACAATCGGATGATCGTCGAGTAAGGCGATATAAATTTTCTTTCCTGAATACTGATTCATCTGCACTCTCTTTCTGTGCCTGCTGTGTGGGTCATTATAAAAATGGCTGATTACTGCTTTCTCAGCCACTGCAATAATGTTCCCGCACTGGCATAACTACGAAAAATAGCAGCGTAAGCGTCAAAGCGGTTGGTGGCTTCTGCAACCTGGTTACCGTAATAATCACTTTCTGCACTCAGCACATCCAGCAGGGTTCGTCTGCCAAGGTGGTACCATTGATCGAAGAAATCATGGCGAATGCGATCGGATTCAAAGGCTAAGTCATGGTACAACTCAGCGCGTTCCAGCATGCTGCGGGCGTCCTGATCCGCCGCGCGCACGCGGTTATCCAAATCGCGTAACTGTTTTTCTATGGTTTCTCTGCTGGCGTCCGCACGACGCGCGGCAGAGAGTGCAGCGGCTCGCTGAGAACCGCCGCGGAAAATCGGCCAGCTCACGTTCACACCCGTCTCCCAGGACTGTTCACGCCCCAGTTCGTCACGCCCGGTGCTTTTGCCCACGTTCCAGGTCACTGTCGGGTAAGAGGCCGAGCGCGCGACATCCGCATCCGCCAGCGCCGACGCGGTCTCCGCCTGAGCCTGGCGAATCGTCGGATGCGTGTCGATGGCCGAAAGCTGTGTCGTCAGTTCACCCGGTTTCAGGTTCCAGGTCGTCGCCGTAGGCAGGGGTACTTTTTTGTCCCCCAGCAGGCGGTTAAGGGTAATTTCAGTATCTCGCGCACGTGAGACGGCCGTGTCCAGAGATGATTGCGCCTGAAGCAAGCGCCCCCGAGCCTGCGTCAGCTCGCTGCGGCGCCCCTGATCGACCTTCACGATCCCGTCCAGCATGTTGACCAGCTCATTCATGCGGGCCACATACTTTTGGCTCAGGCTGATGATCTGGCGCTGCTTGCTCAGTTCGATGAGCGCGCTGCTGACCTGCCAGGCGATCTCTTCCGCCTGGGCATCGACGTTATTTTTCGCCGCGTCATGCAGGGCTTCACGGCTTTTGATGGTGTTACTGGTGCGGCCAAAATCGAGCAGTGTGGTCGCCATATTCACGGTGACCGCCGGTCGGCTGTCGCTGTAGCGACGCTCACCACCACCAAACTGATAACTTTTGGAACGGGTGCCGACATCAATCTGCGGCCAGCGCTGGCCTTTCGCTTCGTCAACATTCGCTTCTGCCGCTTCCGTATTGTAATTTGCGCCGCGCACTTCGGGGCTGATACTGAGCGCGGTATTCACCGCATCATTAAACAGGGCGCGAATTTCCCTTTCGCTGGGCGTGCGGGCCGTATTATCACGTTTCGGCGCGGCGGCCGCGTGTGTCACCGGCGCCTGCTCCACTAACGGCGCAGCGGGTGCGGGCGGTGTCGAGGCCATCACCATGCGAGATTTTACCGCAGGGGCATCAGGCGCAAAGGCTAATAAGCCGTCACTATTGGCGGTACTTTTAGCCGATGCCAGGCAAGCCGCGGCCGTTAACAGCGCCGCCAGGCGGTGCTGCATAAAAATAGAGTTACTTTTCATATTAACGCTCGCGGAACGCTTCCTTCGCTTTGAAGATAGGTTTCAACAGATAATCGAGAATGGTTTTTTCACCGGTACGGATTTCAACCGTGGCAATCATGCCGGGAATGATAGGCAGAGATTTACCGCCCGCATTCAGCGTGCTGCTGTCAGTTAATACCATCACCCGGTAATAGGTGTCGTCAGGGCGGCCAGCGGCGGCTTTGGCGTCATCCTTCAGCGTATCCGGGCTGACCAGAGACACGTGCCCTTTCAGGCCACCGTAGATGCCGAAATCGTATGCGGTGATTTTCACCATTGCCGGTAATCCGGCATGCAGGAAGGCGACGTCAGACGGTTTGATTTTCCCTTCAACCAGCAGCTGGTCTTCCAGCGGCACGATTTCCATAATGTGTTCACCGGGCTGGATAACGCCGCCGATGGTGGTGACACGCACGTTTTTCACGGTGCCTTTTACCAGCGCGGAGATGGTTGTCCGGCTCACCACGTCGGCACGTCCTGTCAGGCTCTCTTCGGCCTGCACCAGATCCAGCTCCTGGCGAATCAGCTCGGCGTTGGCATCCGCCTGATAGCGGTTACGACGCTCGACAATTTGCGATTGCAGGTCATTCGCCTGACGACGCATACGCAGCAGCTCCACTTCTGAGAGCAGGCCGCGCGCGGCCAGCGGCTCGGACATGGCAATTTCGTTTTGCGCCAGGCGGTAGCTTTTCTCGAGCGAGGCCACCCCTTCTTCCAGCGCCTGTTTGCGGCTGTTGTAGGCGCGGGTTTCCAGGTCCACTTCGGAAGGGTACTGTTTCACCCGGTCGCTAAACGTCAGCGGCAGGCCGTAGGCCTCTGCACGCAGGCGGTTAACGGTCGCTTCCAGCGCCACCACTTTACGCAGCGTCTCCTGATAGCTGGACTGGGCGCGGGTCGGGTCTATTTTCAGCAGTACCTGCCCCGGCTCGACAATGTCACCCTCACGGACGTTCAGCTCTTCGAGAATCCCGCCCTCCAGGCTCTGGATAATTTGCTCGCGGCTTTTCGAGACGATTTTCGCGTCGCCTTTGGTGATCTCTTCCACCTTGGCGAAATGCGCCCAGGTTAAAAACCCGACGAACACCACCAGAATCAGCCATAGCACCAGGCGCGACTTTGGCGTGGTCTGGGAGAATAGCGCTTCCTGGATATCGCTCATCCAGGCGGCATCACGCGCGGATAATGCCTTGCTGTTGTTACGTTTTAAGAATTTCATGCGCTGGCCTCCACGGGCTGTTTTCCTGTAGCGGCTTTTGCAGGGGTACTGTCGTTTGCGGGTGCGCCGTTCAGAGCGGCCAGCACCTGCTGTTTAGGACCATCGGCCACAATTTTGCCGTCATCAATAATGACCATGCGATCGACCAGCGCCAGAAGCGACGGGCGATGGGTAACCACCACCAGCGTGTGTCCGGCGGTCGCGACTTTCAGATGTTGTAAGAAAAGGGCTTCCGTCTGGGAATCCATCGCGCTGGTCGGTTCATCCAGCAGCAAGAGATTTGGTTTCGCCAGCAGCGTACGCGCCAGTGATACCAGCTGACGCTGGCCGCCGGACAAACTGTTGCCCTGCTCACCAACAGGCATGTGAATACCGCGCGGGTGACGCGCTGCAATCTGATCCAGCCCCGTCAGACGCAGCACGTGCAGGAATTCATCAGAGGAGGCGTTCTGACGGCCAATCATAATGTTTTCACGCAGGGTGCCGTAAAAGAGGCGCGCTTCCTGGCCGACAAAGCCCACATTATTACGCCAGTCGGAGGGCTCAATCTGGTTCACATCCAGACCGCTGCTGAAGAGCTGCCCTTTCACCGGGGTGTAAAGGCGCGCGATGATGCGCAGCAGGGTCGATTTACCGCTGCCAATTTTACCGACAATCGCCACGCGCTCGCCCGGTTTGATCGTCAGGTTGACCCCTTTGAGGATCTCCGGGTTCGGCTGCATCGGCGGTGCCGGGTAGGAGAAGGTCACGCCTTTCAGCTCAATATCGCCATTCAGCTCAGGCTGTTTGATGTAATCAATGTCGCTGCTGCGATCGGTCGGGTGTTCCATTAGTCTGTTCAGCGAGCCCAGCGCGGCTTTCGCTTGCTGATAACGCACGGCTAAACCAATCACCTGGCTTAATGGCGCGGTCACGCGACCCGCCAGCATCACGGTACCGATCAGCGCACCCTGGGTCAGGTTACCGGCATCGATCAGGTATACACCGGTGACGATCAGCATCACCGTCTGCAGCTGCTGCAGGAAACTCACCGAGTTCATCGCCAGCGTCGAATAATGTTTTGACGCCGCCGCGCTGGAAGATTGCATGGCGCTGAATTTCTGCCAGCGGCTCTGCATCCAGGATTCACCGCCGACCGATTTCAGGGTTTCCATGCCTTCAATGGATTCAATCAGTACGCCCTGCTTTAACGAGGCTTCCTGCAGGCTGGCTTTCATTACCTTCGCCAGCGGCCACTGGATAAGCAGGCTGACGATCAGGATCATCGGCAACATCAGCATTGGAATAAAGGCCAGCGTACCGCCGATGGCAAAAATAATGCTGATAAACAGCAGCACAAAAGGTAAGTCGGCAATGGCCGCCAGGGTGGCTGATGAGACGAAGTCACGCACGGATTCAAACTCGCGCAGCTGGTTGGCAAACGAGCCGGAGGAGGCCGGTTTATGCTCCATTTTGACCGCCAGCGACTGACGGAACAGAACGCTGCCGACAATCAAATCCGCTTTCTTGCCGGCGGTGTCGAGCAGATGCGCCCGCACGGTACGGGTAATGGCCTCAAAGACCATCGCCACCAGTACGCCAGCCGCCAGCGACCAGAGCGTCGTAAAGGCCTGGTTAGGGATAACGCGGTCATACACGTTCATGGTGAAGAATACCGTTGCCAGCGCGAGCACGTTGACCAGCACCGACGCCAGCGCCGCGCTGCGGTAGTAGCTGCGATAGCGCCACAGGGTACTGAACAGCCAGTGACCTTTTGGTTGCGGCGGCGCGATATCGCTGACCCGGCTGTCAATGCGCGCAGTTGGTTTCGCCGCAATGGCATAACCGACATACAGCTCGCTGAGCGCCTCATGGTTCAGCTCAACCGGCTCGTCGCCCACTTCCGGCATGATCAGGGAGTAGAACAGATCCCATTTATCGTCGGCATTTTTACGACGCTCGCGCGCAAGCAGCACCATGCCGCCCGCACCTTTGCGCAGCAGAATCATGGGGAAAACCTGCTCGGGCAGTTCCGCACTATTACGCTTGATGAGCCCCCCGGTGATACCGGCATTTTTAAGCGCATCAAGCGCTAAAGAGGGTGTGAGAGTTTGTTCAACAGGCAGACCAGCCAGCAAGACATCGTCGCTCTTACCCAGACCATAATGATCGGACAGCCAGGCAATGCTTCTGAGCAGAGTGTCGTCATTGAGTCGGGTATCACGGGCGATAGTGTGCAGCTGTTCCTCCTGGGTATTGGCCATTGAGGATTCCATAATTCGCGTGTTCCTGGTTGTTAAAAGACAGTTAAATCAAAAAGATAAAATGACTTTTTGAGATGAATTAGGAATATTCTGTCACGCGGAATGGTCTTGCCTTAATGAGACCTGTCTCAATGGAACTGGTTATTTTTTGTCACGAAACAGGTTTTAGAGAGGAAACAGGGGGAAAAGATGGTGCCCTCCCGTTACGGGAAGGCAGGGTTTAGCGATTATTTCTGCGCAGGAGCAGTCACGTTCTGATCGCCGCTTACGCGTACCACAACACGGCGGTTAGGCGACAGACAGGAGATCAACGCGCTCTTGTTCGAGGCGTCACAGTCATTGACTACAGGCTCATTGCTGCCCACGCTGGTCGCCGTCATCAGGCGAGCCGGAAGACCGTTTTCAGCCAGCATGGTGCGGACAGTCTGCGCGCGCTTCAGGCCAAGCGCATAGTTGCTACGATCGCTGCCGATGGCGTCCGTGTGGCCGATCACTTGGATCTGTTTCAGTTCAACGTTTTCACGTTTGATCGTCGCCACCAGATCTTTTACTGCCTGGCGACCCTGAGCGGAAACGCCCTTCTCATTTCCCTTACCGAAGCGGAACATCACATCGCCCGAGAGGGTGTAATCTTTGTACTGTGGCGCAAGGTTCTTACAGGCCTCTACGCTTGAGGCACGGGACAGCACGTGCGTCTGCTCACGCAGACCAGCGAGATCCTTTTCCGCCTGCTCGCGCGTACGGGCTTCCGGCACCGCATTCATGGTTGAGCTGACGCGCACGAAATAGGTCTGGCCGCCGCTCATCTCGACGTTGTAGCCCTGCTCTTTGCCGCGATACTGCGGTGCATCATTCTGGTACGCGCCCAGATTATGCTTGCCCGGCGCCAGACAGAAAACGGTATAGCCGCCCGGCAGCAGTGCGTCGTGGAATTCGTTATCGACATAAATATGCGCTGCGCCACCTGCGGTGTTGCTGGCATCACGGTAGTAAACCACCTGCGTCTGCGTCTGGCCGACGGGAGCGACAGGCTGATAGGTCTTACCAAAATTCTCCGCCGCCAGCGCCGGGTGGATAACAAATGCGGAGGTAGTAAACAGCGCCGCGAATAAAGAGGTCTTGAAAAAAGTCATAAATCCTCCACAGGCCCCCTCCCGGGGGCCTGGAAAAGTTTTAGTTAGTGATTATTCACGTTGACGGTGACGCCGTTCTGCACCAGCAGTTCAACATCAAGGTTTTCCACCTGGTAAACCTGATATTCCACGCCGGAAACTTTAACGTTGCCTGCATTGGTCCAGTTACCCGGATCGCTGTTGTCTGGCAGCAGATCGCTCAGGTTCACAACATCACCTTTGTTACCCTGAACCATCATCTGTTTATTGCCATCGGCGATAAACAGATCTTTCTCAGCGTGAGTCAGCACGTCGTTCAGACTGATATTCAGCTTGTCCTGCTTGCTGTTGGTCAGATCAATGGTCTTGTGCTGGAGGTTATCCAGATTGATCTCATGACCGTTCAGCGTGCTGACGGCATGGGTGTTGTCGTCATGCTGCTCTTCCGTGCTCATCATCATGCTTCTGGAGGCAGTGCGGGTGGTGTTAACCGTCCAGCGAACATCATCAATCATGTACTGATCGGTGTTGATGGTATTACCACCGCCCGACAGACCACTGCTGGCCCCACGCCCCATATGGAAGACAATATTGCCAATCTCGCGTCCCGCTGGTGCGGTGGCGGAGAAGGTCGCTTCCCCAGAAGGCAGATACCCGGATGAAATCACCTTGCCTGCAGTATCGTAGACAATGAAGGTGGATTTCACGACACTCGATTGAATTGAGTCGTTTGCACCGGAAAGCTTCATGCTTACCGCATTCACACCATCAAAATGCATGGTGATATCACCGGTCAGTGCCAGTTTACGGCTATTCCCTACACCCCACTGATAAATTGAACCACCGTAACCCGGATAATAGTTATCGCTTAACGTAAATTTCAGACCACTCGCCAGTGTAACCAGCCCCTTCCCATAGCTCTGTGGGGTCAGCGCATTAAAGTCCTCAAAGCCACTTGTTTTCGGTGAGATTACCGTCAGGCTACGGGAAACACCCGCACTCCTGTTACCCGCCTGATCAATCGAGAAGACGCTAAAGGTATGGTTACCCAGCGGCAGTGCAGACGGTGTAAAGCTCCAGCTACCCGTCGCCGAGGCGGTGGTCGAGTAGGTGCCACCATTCACGGCGATATAGACCGTACTGCCTGCCTCCGCCGTACCGTTCAACGTTGGCGTGCTGTCATCCGTTTTACCCAGGTTGGCAACATTGCCGGTTTCATTCCCGACGTTATCCATCACGCTGGTAATGGTCGGTGCTGCGTTAACCGTATCAACCACTACATAGTGCTGGTTACCCAGAGCACTCTTGTTGCCCGCCAGGTCAGTCTGATTAGCACGGAAATACCAGGTTCCATCCTGCAATGCCTTCGGAATTTCCAGGCTCCAGGTACCGTCCGCTTTGGCGGTGGTGGTGTAAACGAGGTTTGTACCGCTCGTCCACCCCTGACTACCCAGCGCCAGCACGATTTCGATCTTCGCGCCCGCTTCCGCACCGTTACCGGTGATGGTCGGACGGTTGTCGTTAGTACGATCTCCGTCAACCAGGTTACCGACTTTACCGCCCGCCACGTTATCAGTAATAACCGTTACGTTCGGCGCGGCAGCCACGGTATCGACAACAACATAGTGCTGGTTCCCCAGAGCGCTCTTGTTGCCCGCCAGGTCAGTCTGATTAGCACGGAAGTACCAGGTGCCATCCTGCAATGCCTTCGGAATTTCAAGGCTCCAGGTACCATCGGCTTTGGCCGTGGTGGTGTAGACGAGGTTTGTACCGCTCGTCCATCCCTGGTTACCCAGCGCCAGCACGATCTCAATCTTCGCACCCGCTTCGGCACCATTACCGGTAATGGTCGGACGGTTATCGTTAGTACGATCTCCGTCAACCAGGTTACCGACTTTACCGCCGGTCACGTTATCAGAGATAACCGTTACGTTCGGTGCGGCCACCACGGTATCCACGGTAATCGCGAAGTTGGTGGAGTTCTCCGAACGGTTCCCGGCTTTATCAACAGAGTAAGCCTGGAAGTTATACGTCTGGTTATAGTTGGTGGTCAGCGGGAAAGACCATTGTCCATTCGCACCCGCCGTGGTTGAACCATGCACCCCACCGTTTGCCGGGTTGATGATATACACCACGCTGCCCGCTTCCGCCGTGCCGCGTAAATCCAGCGTTCTGTCGTTGGTTACGCCACCGTTACCCACCAGACCGTTATACACACCGCCCTGAACGTCATCCCAGGAGCCGGTAATGACAGGTGCGTTATTGACCGTATCAACTGTAATCGAGAACTTCGCAGAGTCCACTGAACGGTTGCCCGCCGGATCGACAGAGTACGCATGGAAGTCGTACTGCTGGTTGTAGTTAGTCGTGACAGGGAATGCCCAGTTACCTTTCGCATCCGCCGTCACGGAACCCGCAACAGTGCCATAGTTATCGATCACAATGTAAACAACACTATTTGCTTCCGCCGTGCCGCGTAAATCCAGCGTTCTGTCGTTGGTTACACCGCCATTACCCACCAGACCGTTATATACACCGCCCTGGACATCATCCCAGGAGCCGGTAATAACCGGCGCGTTTGGCGCTTCGGTATCAATGGTCAGGCTCCACGCAGCCGTTGGTGCGCTCTTCACGCCGGTCGGGCTCTGGAATACCGCTGTCAGAGACAGCTCAGTGCCGTTGTTCTGCTGTGGCAGCGTGTAGTTCCAGGTATTTGCTGGCCCTACGGTGACGGAGTCAAGCAGTCGGGTACCGTCGTAGATAAACACCACATCACCTGCCACACCTTTACCGTACAGGGTTGGGGTGGTGTCATCGGTCACGGCCGGGTTCGCCAGATCGCCCTGAACCAGACCCACGTCATCCGCGACGCGATCCAGAGAACCTGTCGGCACACGCGTATCCAGCGTCAGTTCGAACGGTGCGGTTTGTGCACTCTCACCTGCGCCTGCGTCTTCGCTGGCGGTGATCTTATAGGTTGCATCCGCTGTCAGCGCCGGGCTGAGGGTGTACTGCCATGCACCGGTTACGGCGTCAGCGCGCACGCTGTCGATGTATTTGCCATCAACGTACACTTTCACCAGGGCACCCGCCGTCGCATGGCCCACCACTGTTGGGGTCGTGTCGTCAGTGTGGCTACCGCTGCCCAGATTACCGACGAAGTCGCCCTGATCGTCCACAACGTGGCTGATGGAAACACCGTTACGGCTGGTATCCACGATAAAGTGGATAGGGTCAGAAGCCGGACCCACGTTACCTGCTTTGTCTTCGATAGAGACTTTCCAGGTATAGTCGCCATCCGCCAGCGCAGGTGCTGGGGTGTAGCTCCAGTTACCTTTCTCGTCTACCGGTACGCGCACGGTAGTACCGTTACCCAGATCGATAATCGCGGTACCGTTCGCTTCACCCTTACCACGGTAGGTTGGGGTGTTGTCATCGGTGGTGTCGTCATTGGCGATCAGACCCGGCGTGCCGAAGTCGTCCCACAGCTCAATGTCCGTAGGTGCCAGCGGATCAACGGAATCGACAATAATCACCCACTCGCCGGTTTCCGGACCGCGGTTACCGGTTCTGTCTTCGGCCACGGCACGGAAGCGGTGCTCGCCCTGCGGCAGATCAGAATCAAAGTCAATGGTCCAGCGGCCAGCTGTTACCACGGCACTGCCGATCGGATCCGGGTTAGTGCCATCGTACAGATAGACCGTGGTGCCATCCTGTGCGGTACCGGTAATGGTCGGGCGTGCGTCGTTCGTGATGCCGCCGTTTTGTACCGTACCCACGTGCGCGTCAACGTCGTCGATCACGTCAGTAATGGCCGGAGCCGTCGGAATACCGCCCGCCAGCAGGTCAAACGAGAACGCATCAGACGGCTCGGAACGCAGCCCCGCTTTGTCCTGCGCCACAACGGTGACATCGTAATGGCCGTTGGCCATGCCCAGTGCTGGCGTCCAGGTCCAGATCCCGGTTGAGGCGTCAGCGGTCACAGAGTCAACGGTTTTCCCGTTCACAATGATAAACACCAGGCTGCCCTTCTCGGCTGTACCGGTAAAGTCCGGGGTGCTGTCGTCCGTAATACCACCGTTAGCGATATTGCCGGTATGCTGACCTGCGTCATCATAAACGGTATCGATCGTCGGTTTTGCCGGCGGCTGCGTGTCGACGATAAAGTCGATCGGATCGGACGGCTCGCTGGCGTTGCCCGCAGGATCGGTGATCACGACTACCGCTTCATGTTCGCCTTCCGGCAGCGGTTTCTCCGGGGTCACTTCCCATTTACCGTCGTCACCGACAATCGCGGTCCCCACGACTTCGTCATCAACAATCAGTTCAACGGTATCGCCAGGCACGGCGCCTTCGCCGCTGAATACCGGCTGCGAATCATCCGTGGTGTCACCGTTGTGAATAGGGCCGACATCCGGACCCTGGTCGTCCTCGACGTCGCCAATAATCGGTTTGTTTGGTGCTTCAGTATCAATCACCAGCTTCCACGGTGCGGTCGGTGCGCTTTCCACACCGGTCGGGCCACGGAAGACCACGCTGACGTCCAGCGCAGTGCCGTTCGTCTGCTCAGGCAGGGTGTATTCCCAGCTGCCGTCAGGGCGAACAGTGACTGAATCAATGATGTCGCTGCCGTTGCGCACGAACACGATATCCCCCGGACGGCCGGTACCGTGCAGGGTTGGGGTGGTGTCATCGGTCACGCCCGGGTTGGCCACATCACCCTTATAACGGCCTTCGTTGTCTTCAATACGATCGAAGGTGCCGGTCGGCACAACGGTATCTACCGTCAACAGGAACGGACGCGTCGGCGCAGGGATTTCGCCTGGGCCGCTATACTCGCCCGCGGTGATTTCGTAGGTTTTACCCGATTCCAGCGCCGGGTTGATCTCAATCGCCCACTCGCCGGTGACCGGATCAGCGGTCATCGAGCCAACAGGTTCGCCATCAACGTACAGGGTCACCAGGGAGCCCGGCGTCGCCGTCCCCACGATAACCGGGTTAACATCATCCGTGCTGCTGCCGCTTGCCAGCGGGTTGGTCAGCGTACCGGTGTTATCTTCAGCGTGGCTGATGGAGACCGCATTACCTACCGTATCGATGGTGAAGCTGATTGGCGGGGTAGACGGACCGCGGTTGCCCTGATTGTCTTCCAGAGCGACTGACCAGGTATAAGACCCGTCAGCCAGCGCAGGCGCAGGGGTCCAGCTCCAGATACCTTCTGAACTGACCGGTACGCGAACGCTCTGACCGCCACCGAGGTCGATCACCGCCGTCATGCCCGCCTCACCCTTACCGCTAAAGGTTGGAGTGTTATCTTCGCTCGGATCGCCGTTGTGAATTTCACGCGGGAACTGGTAGTCGTTCCACAGTAAAACGTCTGTCGGCAGCGGTGGCAATGTCGCCATTGCGGCGATATTTTCGGTATTGTTGTTAGAAGTAATGGTCTTTTTCATACAATTTTCCAAATGAATTCTGTTTATGTTTTGGTCTAAAACGTTCTGGAGGCTCCGGTGCAGGAGCCTCACTTTCCTGGCATCAATTAATGGTTCTGTAGCGTGACCGTGACTCCCATCTGAACGAGGATCTCGGTATTCAGGCTATCCATCTGATAAGACTGATACTCCACTCCCCCAACATTCACCGTCCCGCCATCGGTCCAGTTACCCGGGTCCATACCGTTCGGCAGCAGGTCGCTCAGATTCACCGTGTCCCCCGCGTCGCCCTTCACCATCATTTGGTTGAAGTCGTTGTCGTGGAACAGGTTCTGCGTGGCGTTTTCCAGCACATCCCCCGCACTCAGCGTCAGGGTGTTGTTGCCTGTTCCCGTAATGTCGAACACTTCCACTGACTGGACAGGGTGGGTCAACGCGCTCAGGTCGAGGTGCTGATCCGCCCCCAGCAGCTTCAGCGTGTCGGTGCCTTCTCCACCCTGAATCACCGCACCGGTCAGGCTGGCCACGTCCGCAACCTGATACAGGTTGTCCGCTGCGTCCCCGTACCAGACATCGCCCTGGTTATCCGCCAGGAACTCACCCGGGGTGACGGTTTTCGCCGTTCCGCTCACCACCAGGTTATCGATGCTGAAACCAAACCCGGTGCTTGTTGGTTGCTCCTCGTGGTGGATCTCCATCCGGTAAACCGGTGTATCATCCGGGCTGGTAAACGACACCGGGACGTTACGGTTGCTGAGGAAAGCACTCACCGTCTGCGAACTAATCTCATTGCCGTTGATGTCGTAGAACGTCACCACCGTCGATGGGCCAGCAAGGCGCGGGTTGAAAACGAAATCGATCGTTTTAGCGCCATACTGGAAATCAACGAACATGCTGCCTGCCATCCCGTTATCTCCTGAGCTACTGTAGAGATACAGACTGTTGGTGCTACCCGTGCCAATGACCTGTTTGTTGAACTCATAATCCGTCGGGCCGGTACCTGGTGTGTGGGAGAAACGCATCCCGTGTACCCACGCTCCCGCGTTAATGTCCGCGAACTCCGTGTCGTCTTCGAAGTTGTTGGTACTGGTAAACGCGCTGGTGCGGTAGCTGGAGCTGTTACCCGCCGCGTCAACAATCGCCGCGCCCACCGGAATATCGGTGTAGCCACCCGCAGGCATGGTCAGGGTCACGTTGCCGTTAGCAATGTCGGCAGCCGTTAGCGTATGGGTGACGGTAACGTCGCCGTTCTTCACCAGCACGGTGTCGCCCTCGACAATCCCGCTGCCCGGCAGCGTTACCGTCACGTCATTACCGCTGCGCACCACGTCGGTCGGTGCATCAGGTGCCACCTGATCCAGCACCACTTTCTGCGAGGATTCGGTGTAGTTCCCGGCGATATCGACCACACGCGTCAGGACAGTCCAGTTCGCGCTGTGTCCCTGCCCATCAACAAACGCCCATTTGTCGCCGTCGACCATCGCTTCAAGCCAGGTGTTCCCGCCGTCAGTGGAGACCAGTACTTTCCCGCCCGCTTCCAGCGGAGCTGAGAGATGACCGCTGACCAGGCTACCGGCTTTACCACTGTTAGTGATGAAGTCGCTGCCGCTGACGCCGGAGTCCTGGGTCATCGCATCCACCACCGCACTGCTTGTCGGCGCGTCGGTATCAATGGTGATTTTCCACTCCGCGGACGGGGCGCTTCTCACGCCGGTCGGACTCTGGAACACCGTCTTCAGGGCCAGTTCCGTGCCGTTGTTCTGTGCAGGCAGTGTAAAGTTCCAGGTGTTGCCCGGGCCTACGGTCACGGAGTCGATCAGCGTGTCACCGTCATAAATAAACACGACATCACCCGCGACGCCGGTCCCGTGCAGAGTTGGCGTGGTGTCATCGGTCACTGCCGGGTTCACCAGGTCGTCCTGCACCAGACCGACGTCATCCGATACGCTATCGAATGAGCCAACCGGTACGCGGGTATCCAGCGTCAGTTCAAACGGCGCCGTCTGCGCGCTATCACCGGTGCCGGTATTTTCACTGGCGGTGATCTGGTACGTCTTGTCAGTGGTCAGCGCCGGGTTGAAGGTGTATTTCCACGCACCGGTCGCCGGGTCAGCGATCACGGTGTCGACAAAGTTGCCGTCCAGATACACTTTCACTTCGGCACCAGGCGTCGCGCGGCCCACAACGGTTGGTGTCGTGTCATCGGTATGGCTGCCGCTGGCCAGATTGCTCTTCAGTTCGCCTTCATCGTCTTCCACGTGGCTGATAGACACACCGTTGTGGCTGGTGTCCACGGTGAAGTGGATCGGCGCAGACTCTGGTCCAACGTTACCCGCTTTGTCTTCAATCGAGACTTTCCAGGTGTAGTCACCATCCGCCAGGGCCGGTGCCGGGGTGTAGCTCCAGTTACCGCTGCCATCTACCGGCACGCGCACGATGGTGCCATTACCCAGATCGATGATCGCGGTACCGTTCGCGTCACCCTTACCACGGTAGGTTGGGGTGTTATCGTCGGTGGTACCGTTATCCGCAATAATTCCCGGCGTGCCGAAGTCGTCCCACAGTTCAATGTCCGTAGGTGCCAGCGGTTTAACGGAGTCCACAATAATCATCCACTCGCCGGTTTCCGGGCTGCGGTTGCCCACGGCGTTTTCCGCCACCGCGCGGAAGCGGTGCTCGCCCTGCGAAAGTGCAGTGTCGAAATCAATGGTCCAGGTGCCACCCGTAACCACAGCGCTACCGATTGGCGTCGGGTTAGTGCCGTCATACAGGTAAATGGTCGTCCCGTCCTGACCCGTACCGGTGATGGTCGGTTTGTCATCGTTCGTGATGCCACCCTGCTGTACGGTGCCAACATGGGCATCAACATCATCGATTACGTCCGTGATTGCCGGTGCCGGAGGAATGCCGCCTGCTACCAGCTCAAACGAGAACGCATCGGATGGTTCGGAACGCAGACCCGCTTTGTCTTCGGCAACCACTTTCACATCGTAGTGGCCGTTCGTCAGCGCCGGAGACGGCGTCCAGGTCCACTTACCTGTCGGGTCAGCGGTAACGGAATCCACTTCCTTACCGTTAACAATGATGTGCACCAGGCTATTTTTCTCAGCGGTACCGGTAAAGGCCGGGGAGCTGTCATCGGTGACCTCGCCGCTGGTCAGGTTGCCTGTTTTCAGGCCAGCATCATCAAACACGCTATCAATCGTCGGTTTTAACGGCGGCGTGGTGTCTACGATGAAGCCGATCGGATCGGACGGATCGCTGGCGTTACCGACCGGATCAACGATGACGACGACAGCTTCATGATTCCCTTCCGGCAGCGGTTTCTCCGGAGTTACTTCCCACTTGCCGTCATCACCAACAATTGCGGTACCCACAACTTCGTCGTCAATAATCAGACGCACGGTGTCGCCAGGCGTACCCTTGTCGCCACTGAACACCGGCTGGGTATCGTCAGTGGTGTCACCATCATGAATTGGCCCTACGGACGGTCCCTGGTCGTCTTCAACGTCACCAATGACCGGCTTGTCAGGACCTTGCAGATCAACGATAAATTCGAAATCATCAGACGGTTCGCTGGCGTTGCCTTCTGGATCGGTAATCACCACTTTCCCGGTGTGGCTGCCTTCCGGCAACGGTTTCTCAGGGATCACTGCCCACTTGCCGTCGTCACCGACGATCGCCGTTCCCACCAGTTCATCGTCCACGATCAGTCTGACGGTATCGCCAGGCGTGCCGTTTTCACCGCGGAACGTCGGCTGCGTGTCGTCAGTTGCACCGCCGTTCTGGATTGGCCCCACAACGGTACCCGCGTCATCTTCTACTTCGCCGATGACCGGTTTTTCTGGCGTAACGATAAATTTAAAGTCATCAGACGGTTCGCTGTCGTTCCCGGCCGGATCGGTGATGATCACCTTACCGGTATGGCTGCCTTCCGGCAGAGGGTTTTCCGGCGTCACTTCCCATTTACCGTCTTCACCGACGATCGCCGTGCCGACCACTTCGTCGTCAACGATCAGGCGCACGGTATCGCCAGGCGTGGCACCTTCACCGCGGAAGACCGGCTGTTTATCATCAGTCGCATCGCCGTTTTGGATTGGGCCTGTTTTCGCGCCAACATCGTCTTCCACTTCGCCAATAATCGGCTTAACAGGGGCTTCCAGATCGACGGTGAAATCAAAAGAATCGCTCGGCGCGCTGGTGCGGCCATCCGGGTCTTTACCGATCAGCACAATGCTGTGGTCGCCGTGCGCCAGCGGGGTTTCCGGCGTCCAGGTCCAGGTTCCGTCAGCGCCGACACGGGTTTCGCCGAGCTTGACGTTGTTTTCCCAGAACTCAACAATATCGCCCGCTTTGCCTGTACCGCTAAACGTTGGCGTGGCGTCATCAGTCACGCCGTTTTGCGGGATCGAGCCGGTTTTGGTGCCGTAATCGTCGTGCACGTCGGTCAGTTCAGGGGTAGCAACAGGTGCAACGGTGCCTTTTTTGTCACCGCCATCGTCACGGTTATGACGAATAATGGCGCCCAGGCCTACCAGCGCACCAATCCCGGCTAACGCACCCAGCGCCAGCAGAGCAGGAGAAAATGCGGTGCCCGCAACGGCCAGACCATCGAGACCTGCAATCGCGCCCGCACCCAGCGCCTGGGCGGAAGATTCACCGTCCAGCAGGAACGCGGCTTTGTGGTCGTCGTCGCCATCGGTGGCGATGTACTCATGCCATTGACCGTCTTCGCCTTTACCGACCAGCTCACCTGGGTTATCGAAATAGTCTTCAATGATCAGCTGTGGCTGATCCTCGTCAGTGCCTTCCAGCATGACGAACAGGTCTTTGCCTACGCGTTTCAGCGTAATGTTTTCTGGCGCGACGCCATTTTCCCCTTCAGCAAGAATATATTTTGCATTCGGGATGGCCTTAATTTTGACAGCACTGCCAACCTTTTCACTGCGCAGAACGTCAGCTTTGACAATCGTATCTTTCTCTACGACTGCAATATTTACTGGCTTGAGAGTCATTTTTTAAATTCTCGTGTAAATAATCGATCTGTGTCCGCGCAACGCGCCAGACGCACTTCCATACGGGATACATTCCCTGGCTGGCGCTATCTTCCCGGCTGGCAAGTGTTGGCTTAATAAGACCTGTCGCAAACCGGTCTTATAAGTCATTTAAGGGAAAGGTTCGGTAGAGATGGCGTGAAGAAAATAATGGCAAAGATAAAGACAAGTCTTGGTTCACTTTTTTAGAGACGGAGAGAAAATAATGTTTTTGTTACCCACTCAGGACAGACAGGAATGTCAGGTAGAAAAGTCATTCTCATGGATTCCAGCCCACTGCTGCGTGCAGGTATCAAGGGCTTATTAACAGAACAAGATTATGAGGTTGTGGCACAATTTCCTACAATCGAGGAATTGCATAGCGCATTACCTGCGTTAAGCGCGGACCTGATTATCATGGAACATCTGCAACAAAGCGCTGAGGTATTTTCTTACCTGGCGAAAATAAGAAAAACGTACCCGGATATTCGGATTCTCATCTTGTCCTCGTCTTTCAGCGATTTTCACATCCAGCTAAGCAGGCGAGCTGGCGCGGCCGGTTACATCAATAAAAATAGCTCGTTAGATAAAATAATCACTACCATCAATAACGTACTCTCCGGCCAGTATTGCTACGGTTCTGAGCTTTGGCATCATCATGCCAGATATCCGCGGGATGCCTCGTTATTATTATCTTTGTCCCATATTGATATTTGTATTTTGCGCTACATTTCTGCCGGCTATAGCAACCAGATTATTGCCTCGATGCTGGACATGAATAATAAAAAGGTGAGCGCGTATAAGCAGCGTATCATGGCAAAATTTAACATTACCCGTCTGGCGGACCTGGTCGATCTGGCAAAACGGAATTATCTGTACTGAGCACCGGAAGATGCCCGGATGACGGTTTGTTCGGGCTTGATGACATAAATCGTTGCAAAACGAATGCTCCGAAAAGAGTGATCTACCGCACATATCCCTCCACATCTACCGAAGCGAATGTCTACGCTTATAAGACGCCCGGAAAAATCTGTCTTTAGAACACACAACCGGAGGTCCTTATCACCATGTTCAACCAGAAACTACAGGCTACCGAGAACATCGAATTCGAGATTGCAGAAGAGCTGCGCTACGAGACCGATCCCTGCGAGTTGAAACTGGATGAGATGATTGAGGCGGAGCCGGAACCCGAAATGATCGAGGGGCTACCCGCCTCCGATGCGTTGACGCCCGCAGACCGCTATCTTGAACTGTTCGAACACGTACAGTCGACGCGGCTGTTTGCGGACAGCAAAACCTTCCCCGACTGCGCGCCGAAGATGGATCCGCTGGATATCCTGATCCGCTACCGCAAGGTCAGACGCCACCGGGATTTTGACCTGCGCCAGTTCGTGGAGAACCACTTCTGGCTGCCGGAAACCTACAGCACGGAATATGTCTCCGACCCTGGCCTGTCGCTGAAAGAGCACATTGATAGCCTGTGGCCCGTCCTGACGCGCGAACCGCAGGATCACATTCCCTGGTCCTCCCTGCTGGCGTTGCCGCAGGCCTATATCGTCCCCGGCGGGCGGTTCAGCGAGACCTACTACTGGGATTCATACTTCTCCATGCTGGGGCTGGCGGAGAGCGGCCGTAACGATCTGCTCAAATGCATGGCGGATAATTTCGCGTGGCTGATCGAACGCTACGGCCATATTCCGAACGGTAACCGCACCTACTACCTCAGCCGCTCCCAGCCGCCGGTCTTTGCCCTGATGGTGGAGCTGTTTGAAGAGGACGGCGTGCGCGGCGCGAAACGCTACCTTGAGCACCTTAAAATGGAGCACGCCTTCTGGATGGACGGCGCGGAGTCGTTGCTGCTTAATCAGGCCTACCGCAGCGCGGTACGCATGCCGGACGGTTCATTGCTGAACCGCTACTGGGACGACCGTGATACCCCACGCGACGAATCGTGGATTGAGGACGTGGAAACAGCCCGCCACTCGGGTCGTCCGCCGAATGAGGTGTATCGCGATCTGCGCGCCGGTGCGGCCTCCGGCTGGGATTATTCCTCTCGCTGGCTGCGCGAGCCGGGCCGATTAGCCAGCATCCGCACGACGCAGTTTATCCCGATTGACTTGAACGCCTTCCTGTTCAAGCTGGAGAGCGCGATCGCCAATATTTCGGCGTCGAAAGGGGATAAAGAGACCGCCGAGCTGTTCCGCCAGAAGGCCAGCGATCGCCGCGCGGCGGTGAACCGCTACCTGTGGGATGAAGAGAACGGCTGCTACCGCGACTACGACTGGCGCCGCGAGGTGATGGCGCTGTTCTCCGCGGCGAGCATTGTGCCGCTGTACGTGGGCATGGCCACCCATGAGCAGGCCGAGCGCCTGTCTGATGCGGTAAAAGCGCGCCTGCTGACACCGGGCGGGATTCTGGCAACCGAATACGAAACCGGCGAGCAGTGGGATAAACCCAACGGCTGGGCGCCGCTGCAGTGGATGGCGATTCAGGGGTTCAAACAGTACGGCAACGACTCGTTGGGGGATGAAATCGCCTGGAGCTGGCTGCATACGGTGAACCACTTCTACAAGACGCACCACAAGCTGATCGAGAAGTACCATATCGCCAGCAGTACGCCGCGCGAAGGGGGCGGCGGGGAGTATCCGCTGCAGGACGGCTTCGGCTGGACGAACGGCGTGGTGCGGCGGTTGATTGGGTTGTATGGGGAGCCTTGAGAGGGGTGCGGTCTGGCCCCCTCACCCTAACCCTCTCTCCAGAGGGGCGAGGGAACTGCGCGGTGCGGTCTTTTCCCCCTCTCCCCTCTGGGGAGAGGGCAAGGGTGAGGGGTCGAATAACTTTAACGAATCACCTCATAAATGGCGGTCTGAATGGACTGCCATTTTTTTGTGGTGGCATCCGGCTGTGACTGCGCGCGTCGCGTTGCCATCTCAAGATCGTGCTTCTGGCGCTTCACCACGGCCGGCACGGTGCAGAACGCTTTCAAATACTCTTTACGTATTGAGGTCAGAGACTCGCCGTTCGACATGGCATGGCTGAGCGTATTGATGAAACGACGACACGGCTTCTCTTCCGCCATGTTCTGCCGGTAGCGCAGCATAAGCTCCAGAACGTCGTCATAGCCGGCCGACATCGCCTCTTCGGTCCATGACAGCTTCCAGTCCATCCCACCCTGTAAGAAGAGCAACGCCACGCGGGTATCGTTGCGGTTAATCGCCGAACGGAAATTATTGTCGTCCCAGGTCACCCCCATGCGCGTCAGCGTCTCGCGCGAGGAAGGGGTTTCACGCATCTCCTGCGGCGGAGCCGCTTGCGCCGTATTTTCCGCCGCAGGCGGCTTCTTGCTGCTGGTCACCAGCCAGAAGCCGCCTACCACGATGGCAATCACCATCACGCCAACCGCCCCCCATAACGCACCGGAGATAAGCTGCTCACGCTGTTCGGGCGTGCGCGGCGCGCGCTGGGTCGGCTTTTCAATCGTGTCGCGAACTTCAAACAGATCCCCACCGGTGACCCGATCCATTTTTTGCGCCTTTTCCCAGAAAGCGTGCAGCTCGCTGGCATCCACCGCCATAAATCCAGCCGGGTTGACGCGCGTTCTTCCCTCTTCAAACGCGCGTTGAACCGGCCGGGAGATCTGCATGTAGTAGTTATCCAGCAGCTGAATTTGCGCCGAACTTAACGTTTTCTGCACCGTGATGTTGTTGCGGATTTGCCGGATGTCGTCGAGAAATGTTTGCAGCGTTTTGCGCGGCTCTACCAGGAGCGTCAGCATGGACGGGTCGCTAAACAGCGAGGCGTAGTAGCGACTGAACTCTTTTTTATCCACCAGCATCTGCGCCAGTTCGCTGAACATCATGCCGCTCAGGACGTCGTTGATTTCGCCATGCTTCAGCCAGCGTCGTACGCGGTCAGCGTTGAATAAGGTTTTAAGATGATTATTGAGCCGCACCTGATCGGGCCAGGCCTGCTGAATGAGGCCTTTAATCATTAACTCAATTGCGCGTACCTGCTTGTGCGCCTGCTGCTGCTGAAGCTCGCTACCCGGCACCAGCTCGGTGCTGTAGGTCAGAAGCGGCTGCTGCAGACGAAGATGTTCCAGCGTAGTCACAAACCGCATCGCCGCAATAAGCTGGTTTTCGCTGACATCCTGCCCGCTTTCATACTGCGGGACGCGCTGCTGCAGCAGGCGCAGCTGCAGCGTAAATTCCGACATCTCGGCATCATTCAGGTTGAGCTTCTTCGCAACCGCAGCCCATCCCCCGAGGCCTAAACGCGCGCTGTCCAGCTGTTCCAGAAACCAGCGTGGATCTTTTCCCTCAGAAACATGTACATTCAGAAGAAGCAAGATTTCCACCGACGCCTGGCGAATGACCGCCAGACAGTGTTCAAACTGTTCGCGGATATGATGTGATGTGCTGAGAGTCATTGTTTTCCTTAAGCGACAACGAAGACATCCGGAATAGGCACTAACGGCCGTTTTTCTTTTTATTTATACGCGCTTAACCATACCTGACTTTCTGTTGAAATAAAGTGACAACCCTAAAATCATTTAAAAAGCTTCAGGAGAATCTCAATGCCAGTTTTAATGACCTCGCGCCTGACCTGCACCCCCGTGCAGGAACAAGACTGGCCCTTTTTCCTGGCGCTGCAGCAGCATCCCGACGTCATGCGCTTTGTGGCGGAGGACCGCCCCGTCGCGGCGATCCGCGAGGCGTTTGATTCGCGCCTGACGCCCTGGACGCCGGGGAGCGCGCACTGGCTGTGCCTCGTCGTTCGTGACGCCCTCTCACAGACCCCGCTGGGCCTTACCGGGTATATTCATCGGGAGGAGGATTGCGCCGAAGTGGGCTTTCTTTTTGCCCCCGAGGCACAGGGAAAAGGTTACGGCTTCGAATCCCTGCAGGCGCTTTGCGATTACGCTTTTCATCAGGGCGGTATACGTCGGCTCACCGCCACCGTCACTGCAGGAAATGTCGCCTCCAGGCGCCTGCTGGAAAAAGCCCGCTTCCGGCTGGAAGGCGAGCTACGCGAGAGCTATTACCTTTCCGGTCGCTGGCAAAATGACTGGTTATTTGGGTTATTGCGGCAGGAATACCTGAACAAAAATTCCTGAACAACAGCCATTTGGCGGATATTTCTCCTGCCTCGATTCCTCTACAGTATCGCCACTAAGAGGAAACGAATATGAAAGGTCATGCGCTGAATATTTCTTCCACCGCCATTGAATTAATAAAGAAACATCAAGGGCTTTCACTGGAGAAATATCGTGATGAAAAGGGTTTATGGGTTATCGGCTACGGACATGCGATCCGCGAAGGGGAACATTTTCGCGGCCTTATTACGCCTCTTCAGGCTGAATATTTACTCTACGAAGATATTCAGCGGGTTGAGATGCTGCTGCAGGAAAAGGGGGTTGGGCCATTAACCCAGCAGCAGCATGACACTGTAGTACTGATGATATTGAGTTTCGGCGCGGCATCCGCGCTCTCGAAAGCGGTGCTTCAGGCCGTCGCCCGGGTATAGTACATGGCGGCCTGGGTTCGGTTTTTCACCTCCAGCCGGCGAAAAAGCGCTTCCAGATGTGCTTTTACCGTGGCCGCACTGATGTTGAGATTGCGGCCAATCTCTTTGTTTGATTCACCCGCCGCCAGCAGCTTCAGAACCTCTCGCTGACGCTCGCTCAACGAGAGTAACGCCTGCGCTGACGATTGCTGGCTGACCCACTCGCCGGGAAAGCAGACCATCCCTCTCGACACGGAATCCAGCACGGCGGCAAACCGCTCAGGGTTGGCGTTACGGGGGATAATAGCCATCACGTTTCGCTGCATGAGTTGCTCAACCCATCTGGTCTCTTTTTTTGCCAGAACCATCATCACCCGTACCGACGGGAAGCGATGCATGATTTCGTCCAGGAAAGAACTCTCCTCATCCTGAATTAAATTGCCGTCAATCATGACGATAGCAGACGGTGACGCGGATATTTGCGCCCATAAATCGTCTGCCTGACAAGTCCCCGTTATATTTATTTCAGGAATTAATTTCCGCAAACCGTGTATCGCTCCATGAATAAATATCGACTGCCTGTCAAACATGATTACTCGCATCGTATTTCTCCCTCTGAGAATAGCGAAGGGGGATTCTACAGAGGCGCAATTTAAGAAAAAACTCAATGAATGCAGAGGTTACAAATCCGCCAGTGGTTTTTATATTTACCCGTATTTTGACACATCCATATTAAGGATTTCCTTAAGGGGTTCCCTCCCCTTAACATCAGACATCACAGGAACATACCGCCTGACACTTCAATACGTTGCGCATTCATCCAGCCCAGCCTGTCGCTGAGCAGGGCCGCAATAGCATCGCCGATATCGTCCGGCAGCCCCACCCGTCCCAGCGCCGTCTGTGACGCCAGCATCTGGTTAAGCTGCGCGTTGTCGCGCACGCGTCCCTCGCCAAAGTCGGTTTCGATCGCGCCTGGCGCGATAATATTGACGGAGATTCCGCGCGCCCCAAGCTCCTTCGCCTGATAGCGGGTGAGCACTTCCATCGCCCCTTTCATGGCCGCATAAGTTCCTGAACCTGGCTGGGTAAAGCGGGCCAGTCCGCTGGAGACGTTGAGGATCCGCCCCCCGTCGTTAAGCAGGGGCAGCAGGCGCTGCGTCAGGAAGAAAGGCCCTTTGAAGTGAATGTTCAGCGCTTCATCAAACTGGGCTTCCGTCGTGTCGGTGTAGGGTGCGTATAAACCCGTCCCGGCGTTGTTCAATAAATAATCAAAGGTTTCACGCTGCCAGACGCTGCTCAGGATCTCCTGAAGCTGGTGAGCAAAACTTTCGAAACTGGCAATATCACCGACGTTGAGCTGTAATGCCGCCGCCTTGACGCCTTTTCCCTGAATTTCGCGCACCACGTCCAGCGCTTCCTGCTGGCTGCGATTGTAGGTCAGGATAATTCCCGTGCCGTCTGCCGCCAGCTTTAACGCAGCGTTTTTACCCAATCCACGGCTACCACCCGTCACTAATGCGATACGTTCAGTCATCATAAACCTCGTTTTGGCTGTTATGGAGATTGAGAAAGAGCTTATTAGGTGATAGAAGATCAATAAAGATGGGTAATAACGCTTCACTGTTTCAATGCAAACAACAATGAGCTTCATCTATGGATAAAATTCACGCAATGCAGCTGTTTGTTCGCGTCGCGGAACTGGAGAGTTTTTCCCGCGCGGCAGAGACATTAACGCTTCCGAAAGGCAGCGTTTCCCGGCAAATCCAGGCTCTGGAAAACCGGCTTGGCACCCAGCTACTGCACCGCACCACGCGCCGCGTCAGCCTGACGCAGGACGGCATGGTCTATTACGAACGGGCAAAAGATCTGCTGGCGAACCTGGATGAACTCGACGGTATGTTTCAGCACGATCCCTCCAGCATCAGCGGAAGGCTCCGCGTGGATATGCCCGTCGGTGTTGCTCGAAATGTCGTCATCCCCAAACTGCCTGCTTTTTTACAGCAGTATCCGGGTATCGAACTGGAGCTCAGCAGCAGCGATCGCCTGGTGGATGTGATCCGCGAAGGGTTTGATTGCGTCGTCCGCGTGGGTTCCCTGAAGGACTCAGGGCTGATTGCCCGTCCGCTGGGCAAGCTGTCGGTGATCAACTGTGCCAGCCCGGATTATCTGGCGCGTTTTGGCTACCCCGACACGCTGGACGATTTAGGCTCGCACGCCGTGATTCATTACGCCGCGATGCTGGGAAGTCGCCCTCAGGGCTTTGAATTTTATAACGGCAGCACGACGCAGTGGATAAAAACAGGCGGGGTGCTAACCGTAAACAGCACGGAAACTTACCAGGCCGCCTGCCTTGCCGGGCTGGGGATCATTCAGGCCCCGCGCGTTGGGGTACGCGACCTGCTGCGCGCGAAGAAACTGATTGAGATCCTCCCGCAGTATCGCGCGGAACCGATGCCTGTCTCCCTGATTTACCCCCACCGGCGCAACCTCTCTCGCCGGGTTCATCTGTTTATGGAGTGGCTAACCGAACTCACAAAAGCTTACGTGGATTAGTCGCAAGCTATAATTCAGTAACATCCAGCCAAACGAAAAAGGAAAAGACGCGTGACGCCGGAAAATAACCCGCAACGACCCACCCAACATTTAGATTATGAACCCATCAAGAAGATGGAAACCGAGCCAGAAGAGGCTAAAGCCCCCGGTACCGCCAGCAAGGCGCTGGGCACCGTCACCAGCCTGGCGGAGAGAATTCAGCAGTTTCCCATGGTTGCGCATCTGATACGTGCGGCCGAACGTTTTAATGACCGCATGGGGAACCAGTTCGGTGCCGCGATCACCTATTTTTCGTTCCTGTCGATGATCCCCATCCTGATGGTGTCGTTTGCAGCGGCCGGTTTTGTGCTCGCGTCGCACCCGACGCTGCTGCAGGATATCTTCAATAAGATCCTGAATAACGTCAGTGATCCGACCCTCGCCACCACGCTGAAAAGCACGATTAACACCGCCGTTCAGCAGCGCACTACCGTCGGCATCGTCGGTTTGCTGATCGCCCTATATTCCGGCGTTAACTGGATGGGCAACCTCCGCGAGGCCATTCGCGCCCAGTCGCGCGACGTGTGGGAGCGCACGCCTCAGGATCAGGAGAAAATTTGGATTAAGTATTTCCGCGATTTTATTTCGCTGATTGGTCTGCTCGTCGCGCTGGTCGTGACGCTCTCGATCACCTCTGTTGCCGGTTCAGCACAGCAGATGATTATCTCTGCGCTCTATCTTGATTACATCGAATGGCTGAAGCCCGCCTGGCGCGGCATCGGGCTGGCGATTTCTATCTTCGCCAACTACCTGCTGTTCTTCTGGATTTTCTGGCGCTTGCCTCGCCATCGTCCGCGCAAGAAGGCGCTGCTCCGGGGCACGTTGATCGCGGCAATCGGCTTTGAGGTGATTAAGATCGTGATGACCTATACCCTCCCGTCGCTGGTGAAATCCCCCTCCGGCGCGGCGTTTGGCTCTGTGCTCGGACTGATGGCCTTCTTCTACTTCTTCGCCCGCCTGACCCTGTTCTGCGCGGCGTGGATTGCCACCGCCGAGTACAAAGGCGACACGCGGATGCCCGGAAAAACACACCGCTAACTCCGCTCTCGGGCTGATATTTCAGCCCGACTCATCATTTCAGCATATAAATCCAGTCCGTAACTTTTATTTAACTGAAAACCAGTTTTATCCACCAATATTTAAAAACTGTGAAGCATTTCATGGAAGCATTTTGGCTGGCCTGAACATTATCCGCTTTTTGTTGCTTTTATCACCAGAACGCGGCTTTGTTACAGATTGAAATGTCGCTTTTGCTGTGCGTAATATGGCCTTTCGTTCGACAAAAATAAGAAAATATTATGCAATCAACAGCCACAACACTCGACTCTGGTTCGGAACACGTCCCGGTAAACTCGCGCAATAAAGTTGTCGTCGCCTCGCTAATTGGCACTGCCATTGAGTTCTTCGACTTTTACATTTACGCCACCGCGGCGGTCATCGTTTTCCCGCATATTTTCTTCCCGCAGGGAGACCCGACGGCGGCAACGCTACAGTCTCTGGCGACCTTTGCTATCGCGTTTGTGGCGCGTCCGATTGGCTCTGCGCTGTTTGGACATTTTGGCGACCGCATTGGTCGTAAGGTCACCCTGGTGGCCTCGCTGCTGACGATGGGGATCTCCACCGTGGCGATTGGCCTGCTGCCGACCTACGAAACCATCGGCATTCTGGCGCCGGTGCTGCTGGCGCTGGCGCGCTTTGGTCAGGGTCTGGGGCTGGGCGGTGAATGGGGTGGCGCGGCGCTGCTGGCGACCGAGAACGCCCCGCCGCGTAAACGCGCGCTGTACGGTTCATTTCCGCAGCTTGGCGCGCCGATTGGCTTCTTCTTTGCCAACGGGACCTTCCTGCTGCTCTCCTGGCTGCTGACGGACGAACAGTTCATGAGCTGGGGCTGGCGTATTCCGTTTGTCTTCTCGGCGGTACTGGTGCTGATTGGCCTGTACGTCCGCGTTTCCCTGCATGAGACGCCGGTGTTTGCGAAAGTGGCTGCGGCGAAAAAACAGGTAAAAGTGCCGCTGGGTACCCTGCTGACCAAACACCTCCGCGTAACCGTGCTTGGCACGTTTATCATGCTGGCGACCTACACGCTGTTCTACATCATGACGGTGTACTCCATGACCTACAGCACCGCCGCCGCGCCGGTAGGGCTGGGCCTGCCGCGTAACGAAGTGCTGTGGATGCTGATGATGGCGGTGATTGGGTTTGGCGTGATGGTACCGATTGCCGGCCTGCTGGCGGATAAATTCGGCCGTCGTGCGAGTATGATTACGATCACCACGCTGATCATTCTGTTTGCTCTGTTCGTCTTCCCGCCGCTGTTGAGTTCAGGTAACCCGGCGCTGGTGATGGCGTACCTGCTGATTGGCCTGAGCCTGATGGGACTGACCTTCGGCCCGATGGGCGCGCTGCTGCCGGAGCTGTTCCCGACGGAAGTGCGTTATACCGGCGCGTCGTTCTCCTATAACGTCTCCTCCATTCTGGGCGCGTCCGTGGCGCCGTATATCGCCACCTGGCTGCAGGCAAATTATGGTCTGTTCTACGTGGGGGTGTATCTGGCGGCCATGGCGGCGCTGACGCTGATTGCCCTGCTGCTGACGCACGAGACTAAGCATCAGGCGCTGTAATTTATTGCGGCCTGATGCCCTCACCCCGCCCCTCTCCCACAGGGAGAGGGAGAAAGCAAAAACAGGCCGCACCTTACTTCTTCATCTGCGACAAAATCGTCCGGCACTGATTCGCTTCGCCTTCTGACGGCGAGATCAACGCCAGCAGCGCGGCGGCCGGGGTGACCAGCGTCGCGAGGGCTGCGGCCACCGCGCCACGCGCAATCAGCGGTCCGGGCTTGACGCCCGCCTGCGGATTTTTAAAGGTCCCGCGCACGTAAAGCGGCGAGCGCAGGGTAATAATACGAATCCCCTTACTTTCCGGGTCAATGGTCAAATCCAGCTGCTCCGAGGCCATGCTGGCAGTACCGGTCACGTTAATCACCGCGTTTTCCGTGTCGAAGGCAAAAATCTGCGGACGCGCCACGCCGTTAACCAGATCCACATTCGCTGCTGCGCAGTTTACCCGCACCTCGTCATCGCCAAAGATTTGCCCGATGATAAAGTTACCGACGTTTAGCCCCAGGATCTCCATCAGGTTGCGGCTGACCAGCCCGTCGTTCATCAACAGTTTCAGGTTACCGTTGCCGCTGCCCAGCAGCGCCGCCACGGAATTCCCCACCCCGCGAATGTCCGCATCGCCGTTCATTTCACCGAGGGTTTTCTGCATCAGCTCCACGTTCGGCATCAGCTCTTTCAGCTTCAATCGACGCGCCTGGATCTCCGCCCGTCCCTGCATCGGCTTCTTATCGCCTTCCAGGTGAATGTTGGAGGAAATCGTCCCGCCCGCCATGCCAAACTTCAGCGGCTGCAGGCGCAGATCGGCATTTTTCAGGATGATATGCGTCGACAGATCGCTCAGCGGCAGCGTGCTGCCATGCTCAATTTTACGCCCTTTGAAGCGCACATCCGCATCCATCACGTCCCATTTGTCGGTTTCAAAGCGATCGTAAGGCAGCACTTTACCCGCAGGCTGAACGTCCTTTTTGACCTCTTTTGATTTGGTGCCTTTTCCGGAATCCACGCCAATCAGCGGGCCAAGATCGGCCAGACGAAGCTGGCGAGATTCGACATCCCCTTCCAGTTTCGGCCGTGGTTTTCCGGTGGTGTAGGTCAGCGTGCCGTGGATATCGCTGTCGCCGATGCGGCCGTTGAAATCCCGGTAGTCAAAAACGGACGATTTTTCGGTGTCGATTTTGGCAACCAGATGCCCGTCCGTTTCGAACGGCGGGGTATCCGGCAACAGTACGCCGGTCAGTTCATACAATTCACCCAGCGAGTCACCGGCAAACTTGAGCTGGAGGTCGACGCCCCCCATGTTCATCGGGTCGTTAACCGTGCCCACGAACGCCACGCGCGTGTTCCCCGAGCGGAAATCCGCCTGCACCGGGAACGGCGTGCCTTCGCTCCGGAGCGCCAGCATGCCGCCGATTTTCCCTTTCCCGGTCAGCGGCTGGCCGTTATAGCGCCCTTTTGCCGTCAGGCCGAAGACATAGTCACCCGCTTTGGCGCTATCGTCTTTCGCTTTGTTGCCCGTGACTTCGCTAAATGGCAGCGGTTTGCCCAGCGGATCGACCAGGATCTCCACGTCCGCCTTGCTGACCTTATCGTCGATGGCGATCCGCCCGCGATCGAAAAGAATATTGTCGAGACGGAATGACCATGATGAGGGTTGAGCATTTGGATCCTTTTCACCGTCGCTGGCAAGGTTAAATGTCCAGTTATTGTTTTTTTCAGAGAGGCGGATCAGGCGCGCATCGGGCTGCTGGAGCTTGATCCACGGCAGATAGACGGTTTTGGTCAGCAGCGCTAACGGTGCCAGCGTGGCCTCCACGCGCGGCAGATGGATCATGGTTACTTCGGGGATATCCGGCGGGTTGCCGAGAATGATGTCGTCGGCGTGGATGTGGGGCCAGGGGATCCAGCTTCGCCAGCCGGTCTCCTCTTTCTGACGCTCCCATACCACACCCAGATCGCCTCGGATGGCGAAGGGACGGTTCAGCTCAGCGGAGACTTTCTGGTTGATGGTCGGCTTAAGGCGGTTCCAGTCAAACGTCGCGATAATGACGACGACGATTGCGATCAACAACAAGAAAATCCCTGTAGTCCAGGAAATGACCCTGGTTGTTTTTGTCATTGTTATCCCCTTTCCTGATGACCTGTCCTGTAAAACTATAGTCCAGACAAAGGGAAGCGGGGTTATCAGAGGGTCGTTCTGACGCTTTCGAGGAGATCCATCGGCACGGGGCGAGAGAGGAAATAGCCTTGCGCCGCCGCTGCGGGAGAGTTTTGCACGTCACGCCACTCTTCCAGTGTTTCCACGCCTTCAACGATCACGCCCTGGCAATAGCGGTTCATCAGTTGCAATAACAGCGTAAACAGATTCCGTCCTTCCGGGGTCTGACGCAGCATGATAAACAGATCTCGGGCCACCTTGATGTAGTCATAACGCACTTCGCTGAGGGCCGAGAAGTTCGCCATACCGGTGCCAAAGTCATCCAGCCACAGCGGACCAAATTCACACATCGAAGCAAAAGAGGAATCCTGCGGCAGGCGAACATGCTCCACCAGCTCAAAGCGCAGCCACGGCAGAGTGGCGATCAGCTCCTGCAGTTTCGCATTCTGACGCAGCGCCAGCAGGGTCGGGCCGTCCACGTTAACCGAGGCGAGGATAGTATGCTGCTCGAAAAAGGCCTGTTTTGTCGCCAGCATACGGAGCTGCTCTTCCAGCACGTCCAGACGCTGGCGAACGGCAACTTCGGCAAAATAGCGATCCGGCGCGATACGCTGGGAAGGGTTTGACGGGTGCGTGACGACGGTCAAAACTTCAATTGCCATCAGTCGACCGTCCGTTCGGTAGATCGGCTGATACGTGTACGCACGCTCGCATTGCAGCCAGTAGCGATGCTCCTGCAAGTTCTCAATACTTGCCTCAGGCGTAGTGCTCAGCCGCTGGATAACCTGCTCTGACTTCATTTCAGATGTCCTGTTGTTGGGATGGCCTTTCTGGACTCGTCACTGGGTTATCGGCGCGATAATTGAGAACTTTATGTTCAATTCACCGTGAAAATGAAATTAAGATGACAGAAATTTGCCGGAACACGCGCTGGCTCAAATAAAATAATGGAACGTCGTTTTAATATAGTTGACCATCTAATTCACTCAGCGCACACTGCTGAAAATTCTTCTGTTCAGGTTCATGACTATGTCCAAAAAAATTGCCGTGATTGGCGAATGTATGATTGAGCTGTCCCAAAAAGGCGCGGAAGTCAGCCGCGGATTTGGTGGCGATACGTTAAACACGTCCGTTTACATTGCCCGTCAGGTTGCGCCTGAAGCACTCGCCGTGAACTACGTCACCGCTCTTGGTACGGACAGCTTCAGCCAGCAGATGCTGGAAGCCTGGCAGAGTGAACATGTTGAAACGTCGCTGATCCAGCGTATGGAAAACCGCCTGCCTGGGCTGTATTACATCGAAACCGACAGCACCGGCGAACGCACTTTTTATTACTGGCGTAACGAAGCCGCGGCCAAATTCTGGCTGGATAGCGATGCTGCCGCTGCCATCTGCGAAGAGCTGGCGACGTTTGACTATCTCTATCTGAGCGGGATCAGCCTGGCGATTTTAAGCCCGGCCAGCCGCGAAAAGC
Organism: Enterobacter sp. ECC_219_Taxon_10; assembly: GCF_058354905.1. Taxonomy (NCBI): domain Bacteria; kingdom Pseudomonadati; phylum Pseudomonadota; class Gammaproteobacteria; order Enterobacterales; family Enterobacteriaceae; genus Enterobacter; species Enterobacter sp. ECC_219_Taxon_10. The sequence continues at coordinate 4,640,290 of NZ_CM178005.1, forward strand.
TTCTCTCGCTGCTGCGCGAATGCCGCGCCAACGGCGGGAAGGTGATTTTCGATAACAACTACCGCCCGCGCCTGTGGGCCAGCCGCGAAGAGACGCAGCAGGTTTATCAGCAGATGCTTCAGTGCACGGACATCGCCTTCCTGACGCTCGACGATGAAGACGCCCTGTGGGGTGAGAAGCCGGTCGATGACGTGATTGCCCGTACGCACGCAGCAGGCGTGAGCGAAGTGGTGATTAAGCGTGGTGCGGAGTCGTGCCTGGTCGCGATTGCGGGTGAAACGGTGGTTGAGGTCCCTGCGGTGAAGCTGCCCAAAGAGAAAGTGATTGATACCACCGCAGCGGGGGATTCCTTCAGCGCGGGTTACCTGGCGGTACGCCTGACGGGGGGAACGCCGGAAGCGGCGGCACAGCGTGGGCACCTGACGGCCAGCACCGTGATTCAGTATCGCGGGGCGATTATTCCGCGCGAGGCGATGCCTGTTTAGGCTCCCCTCACCCCGGCCCTCTCCCCATAGGGGAGAGGGTTAGGGTGAGGGGTTACTGCCCCTGCGGAATATCCGTCGCGTCCTGGTGGAGATCATCAGCCGTGGCCGCCTGCGCCGGCTGCGGCGCGGTAGCCATAATGGAATCCCAGGTCTTCTGAAGTTCCTTCATGTCATATTCCGGCTCGCCCTTCGGCTGCAGAAGGATCAACGCCATATCCTGCGACAGCTGCTGACGTAAATCCTGATTCAACATATTCACGGTCAGACCGTTCAGGAAGTCCTGACGAAGCTTCTGGTACTGCTCAGGCGCAATGTCGACAACCTGGTTCTGCAGGGAGCGAATACGCTGGCTAATCAGAATGTCAGTATCGGCACGAGCGTAGGTGGCAAACAGCTTCTGCAGCTCCAGTTTTTTCTGGGCAACCAGCGCGTTGAACTCCTCTTCAGAGAGCCCCTCTTTACGCACTTTTGCCAGCTCTTTCGCCACCACACCGAGATTGGCATTCAGCTTATCGCCCGGCGATTCAACGTTAATGGCACATTGCGCACGCTGGAACAGCACGCGGCAGTCAAAGCCAAGGCCAATGTTCTTCACGTTGTTTTTGCTGAGCGTCTGCTGAACGTGCCAGAACAGCGCTTCACGCGCCAGATCGGCACGCCAGTAGCGCAGCAGCGCTGCGGACTCGCGAATAGGCTGCCAGGCGTTATCCCACATCACGGAGAGTCGGTCCTGACGCACGGTGTCCGTCATAATGCTGACAGGCTCGGCGCGCAGCGGAGAGAGCGTCGGGACAGGGGCTGGCGTTTCGCGTTTGCCCTTCAGATCGCCAAACGCTTTGTTGATCTGCTCAACCACCGCGCGGCTATCCACATTGCCGACGACGATCAGCGTCATCGCGTCCGGGGTGTACCATTTCTGGTAGAACGATTTCACCTGCTCAACGTCCACCGGCTGCTTCAGCGGCTCCGCCGGGTCGTGCCCCAGCAGCGTTGAGCCTTTCAGACGGTAGCGCCACCAGCCCTCTTTGGTATCCGCAGGCCAGGTCGCCACCATGTCGCCGTTGCTCAACGCATAGTTCACGGTGTCCGGCGTAATCGCCAGGTTGCCAGAGGCATCAGAGAGATACGTAAGGGCTTCTTTAAGCAGGTCGTTACGGTTATTTGGCAGGCTCAGGTTAAACATGGTGTAGTCATAGGAGACCACGGCCGGAGGAAGGGGGCGTTTCGGATCGATGGCCTGTTGCCACAGCGAACGCACCTGAACCGCTTGCAGGCTGCCGCTCTGCGTGAGCGCCAGACGGGGAATAAAATGGCTAAAACCGGTTTGCTGAGTGCTTTCCGTAAGGGAGCCGGTATTAACGGACAGACGGATTTCAATACGATCGCTGGGCCGCTGCGGGGTGGATAACACCTGCCACTGAAAACCGTTCGCTAACGTGCCTTGTTGCCAGGCCGGGTCTGGCTGGAGCGCATCTGCCTGCACATAACTGGCTGCTGCCATCATCAGCAAACCGCCGGTTAAGAGTCGAATTTTTGTGCCCTGCATGTGAACCCCTGATCAACATTCCTGGTTAAAAAGAGTGTCTCGCGACGCGCTGCACTCTAAAAGATGACGATGAAAACACGTCGATTAGACCGCGCGTTCGGCAAAACGTCACGGTCCGAAGTGAAATATACCCAAAAAAAATCTTGTCGAATTATGACAGGTATGAACAGTTATTATGCGCAGGAGCCCGCATCCCGACAAGGGAATGCGGGCAATTGTGACAAGATTAGGAGGTTAAACCAGGATTTTTGCTATCAGACGCGCGATTATTCAGCGTGTCGTTAAGCTTCTTGTGATCCAGCTCTTTCACCCATTTCGCGACCACCACCGTTGCCACGCCGTTACCCACCAGGTTGGTAAGGGCACGCGCCTCAGACATAAAGCGGTCAATACCAAGAATCAGCGCCAGACCCGCCACCGGCAGATGCCCCACCGCGGAAATGGTGGCCGCCAGCACGATAAAGCCACTACCCGTAACGCCCGCAGCCCCTTTAGACGACAGCAGGAGCACCACCAGCAGGGTAATCTGATGGAAAATATCCATATGGCTGTTGGTCGCCTGGGCGATAAACACGGCCGCCATCGTCAGGTATATCGAGGTACCGTCAAGGTTGAAGGAGTACCCCGTCGGGATCACCAGGCCGACCACCGATTTACGGCACCCGAGCTTTTCCATCTTATCGAGCATACGCGGCAGCGCCGATTCTGAAGAGGAGGTTCCCAGAACAATCAGCAGCTCTTCGCGGATGTAGCGAATGAATTTGAAAATGCTGAAACCAGTAGCACGAGCGATGGAGCCCAGCACCACCACCACGAAAAGAATACAGGTGATGTAGAAGCAGATAATCAGCTGACCCAGCTGCACCAGCGTGCCGACGCCATACTTACCGATGGTGAAGGCCATCGCACCGAAGGCACCAATCGGCGCCAGGCGCATGATCATATTGATAATGCCAAAGATGACCTGCGAGAAGCTTTCAATCACGTTGAAGATAAGCTGGCCTTTGCTGCCCAGACGGTGCAGGGCGAAGCCAAACATCACGGCAAACAGCAGCACCTGCAGAATGTTTCCGCTGGCGAAGGCGCCGATGACGCTGCCTGGGATAACGTCCAGCAGGAAGGCCACCACGCCCTGATCCTTCGCCTGTTCGGCATAGACCGCGACGGCTTTGGCATCCAGCGTAGAGGGATCAACGTTCATACCCGCACCAGGCTGCACCACGTTGACGATGACCAGACCAATAATCAGCGCAAGGGTACTGACCACTTCAAAATAGAGAAGCGCCACTGCACCGGTACGGCCAACCGCCTTCATGCTTTCCATGCCAGCGATGCCCGTTACCACCGTACAGAAGATCACCGGGGCGATGACCATTTTAATGAGCTTAACGAACGCGTCGCCAAGCGGTTTCATTTGCGCGCCCAGTTCAGGGTAATAGTGCCCCAGCAGAATACCGATGGCGATGGCTGTCAGGACCTGGAAATAAAGACTTTTGAAGAGTGAGGTTTTCATAGGGTGTCCTTGGGAAGAAAAACCACAGGCTTTGTAAGGTTATGGTTAACCTGCGGCTCTAAAATAACACCCGTATAACAGGACAGAAATAAACTCAGTTCAAATTTGAAACACAAATGTTAAGAACTTTGAACTGGCTCGCACAAGCCAGCAACAAAATTACACTTTTGCGCTATGGTCGGCGCCGGAAAGGTATCGCTGTTCGAAGACATCCGGCGGCACCGCGGGGGCAAAAAGGTAGCCCTGGCCGCTCTCGACGCCCGCCTCTGCAAGCCAGGCGCGTTGCGCTTCGGTTTCAATCCCCTCGGCAATAAGATGCAGGTTGAGACTGCGCGCCATCTGCACGATGGCCTGCACCATGCTGCTGTCCTCCGGCAGCCCGTCGACAAACGATTTATCGATTTTGAGCACGTCCACCGGCAGGGTTTTCATGTGCTGAAGCTGACGCAGCCCGGCGTATCCCATACCAAAATCGTCCAGCGCGATGCGAATGCCGGCATTGCGCAGCGGCTTCAGGATGGCAACCGCGTCGTTAGGATCGTCAATGCGTCGGCTCTCCGTCACTTCCAGCGTCAGCGTATCGGGCTTGATCCGGTAACGATGGATCAGCTCCAGCATCTCGGAGACCATCGTCGGATGCATAAGCTGCAGCGCTGACAGATTGACCGACAGCGGCAGCGTAACGCCGCGCTCCTGCCAGGCGGCAAGCTGGCGGCAGGACTCCTCCAGCACCCAATAGCCAACGGTGACCATCAGACCACATGATTCGATGCGCTCAATCAGCCCTTCCGGCAGCTCCCATGAGCCATCCGGCTGCTGCATGCGGAGCAGCGCCTCGGCACTTTTCACTTCACCCGTCTGTAAATTCACCTGCGGCTGCAGCCAGAGGGCAAACTGACGGTTATCAAGCGCGGTCAGGATGTCGCTCTCTTCCGTCAGGCGCTGCTGCGCTTTTTCCATCTGCTCCGGGTCGAAGAACTGGATCTGATTTTTCCCTTTACGCCGGGCGGTAAACGCCGCGGAGAACGCGCGGCGGTACAGCTGCTCCGCCGTTAAATCACCGTAGTACATGGCGATACCGATGCTGGCGCTCGGACGAAGCTGGATACCCTGAACGGGCAGCCGCTCATTTATGACAGTGAGTACTTGCTGACCTAATGTAATGGCGTGCCACGGCTCTTTCACGCCGTTGGCAATCACCACCAGGTCGTAACCGCTGACCTGGGTCAGCACCATACGAGGGGCAAGGACGGACTTCACCTTTTCCACCAGCGTCAGCAAGAGCATTTCACGCTGGCTCTCCTTTAGCACGCCGGCCGTATCCTGCAGGGTTTCACAGGCGATCACCATCAGCGCCGTGGTTTGCTGCCGCGCAACGGTCTGCTCCAGCATCGCCATCAGAAACGCTTTGTTGGGAAGCTCCGACACCGGGAAGCGCGTAGCGCTGTTGTTTAACTCATCCTGCTGGCGCTGGATGCGCTGCTGGTTGAGGTTGTAGCTGCGCACCAGCATCCCGATCTCATCGTCATGATGCAGGCGCGGCAGCTCAAGCTGGTGCCCCAGCTGATCCTGCGGCGCAAGCGAATTCAGCTCGCGGGCGATACGGCGCAGCGGGTGAACAATCAGCCGGTTAATGCACCAGGTCAGCGCCACGCTGAGGATAAGGGTCATAAGTAAGCAAGTGGTCACTAACGTAACCACCCAGCTCATGACGAATTTATACATCCGGTACGAGTCCGCCTGCAGAACCAGGTAGGCCAGCGGCTGCGGATTGGCAGGGCGCTCAAGCGAATAGACAGGCAGAGAAATTTGCACCGGCAGCTCAAACAGGCGCATCACCATCATCGGGACGGGACGCTCCGGGATAAAGCTCATCCGCAGCGCCTGGAACTGGTTGGGCAAGACGACATCGGCGCGGCTAACGACGCCGGCAGGCTGAATGCGTTTTAAGATGGTTTCCGCTTCGGGAATATCTCCTTTCAGGATCGAGGCGGAGAGCGGGCCGCGCACCGAGCGGGCGATACTTTCTAACTGCGAAGCCGTGTTATAGCGATTCTGCTGTACGGAATGAAACAGCAAAATTACGCAGAAGAGCAGTACAAACAGCATAGTGACGGCAGAGACCATCGCCATCTGTTTGATCGTTAAGGAACGGCTGACACGCAAAATGACTCTCCACAAAACTCGAAGCGCAGGGCGCGCCAGGGTGTAAACCTGGCGCGCCTGAGTATACCCGATTGCCGCGCTATTAAGAGAGACTTACAAATGGATTAAGGAAAATCCGATTACCAGTCCGCGTAAGGAATAAGCGGCTGCGGCGGTAAGTCCATATCACCCTGCCAGCCTGCAGCAGAGTAACGCACATAAATCAGCGCATGGCTTGGGGTATAGTCTTTCGCTTCCTGAATATCCACGCCCATGCCCACAAACCAGTTGGACGTGACCCGGCGTTCGATAATCGCCCGCGCGGTATAACCCGTCCCGGAGGAGCTGCTGCCGGTTTCCATCGCGCCCCGGTCAGTATAGCGGCCTGGCTCATCGGTCGGGATCAGGCTCTGGATCGGGTAGCGCAACTCGTCTTTGGTTTTGGAGTGAGACCAGGACACCGAGCCTCCCAGCTCCCAGGACCAGTTTTCCGTGCGCTTACGCCAGGTTACAGGCAGCGCGAAGGAGACATACTCCTGCGGGCTGTAGTAGCCGCCCTGCCCGAGGGAATAGCCGCTCAGATCTTTGTCGTAGTGCCAGAGCATATTGGACACGCCGACCGTCAGGCGCTCGTTGTTTTTATTGATGAGCTTGTAGTAGTAACCCGTCATCCAGCGGACGCGCCAGTTATCTTCCACATTTTTACCCGTCAGCGTTTCCGCGTTCAGGCTGGACCAGACGCCGTTCGCCTCACCTTTGTCATAGCTGATGCTCACGCCACCGCCGGTTGCGCGTACGCCGCCCCAGGTGGTGCCGGTATTGGTATCTTTTTGCCCGGCGAAGGCCAGCAGCGAACTGGAGATAGGCCGACGATGGGCGTTGACGGTATAGCCGATGGGACCTAAATCACTGCTGTAGCTGATGCCGCCCACCACGTCGACGACGTCAAAGCCCATTGGCGTGGTGCCAATATCCATCGCCCAGGTTTTATTTTGCCAGCCGACGGCGACGCTGGCGCCGCTGTCGCTCTGGCTGGTGTTGCCGCTACACGGCGTGTCGTAGCAGGTCCCCCATTTAGGATCGTAAGTCCCGTTATTGTTATCAAAAGTACCGGCATCCATGTTGACCAGATCGCTTCTGAAGAACATGCGCCCGTCAGAGAGCGGTGCGTCCACCTGGAGCATGGTGGTATGCGCTTTCAGGTCGGAATAGCCGCCCGTGCCGCTGGAGCCCCAGTAGTCGTGCTGGAGCGTGACGTTAACATCCTGCTGACGGTACAAATCACCAGCGTCACTGCGCACGCCGCGCTTCAGCCAGTCATCTTTTTCATCGTTACGCGTCAGACGAGTGAAACTGTCGTTGTCCACCGGACGCGTCGTGGTGATGCCGGACGACACCATCGCATCTTTATACGTCTCCAGCGCCTGCTGCGGCTGGCCGTTTTGCGTCTGGAAGCGGGCAGCATCACGCAGCACCAGCGCGCTTTCCATGGAGGCGGGCTGCGATTTGGCCTGAGGAATGATTTTGCTGAAGGTCTGTTCTGCGGCAGCGGAATCGCCCAGGCCCGCCTGCGCCATCGCGATCCGGCGCTGCATATTGAGCGAGAGTGGCTGGTCATTTTGCCCGGCGGGCAGTTTCGCGAGCTCGGCACGGGCGGCATCTTTGTTACCTTCCGCGCTGTAAATCTCGGTCAAACCGAGGATCGCGTCCTCGTTCTGCGGCTCACGCTGCAGGACGGCGTTGTAGGTGGTTTTCGCCGACGCCAGATCGCCACGCTGCTGCGCCCAGTCCGCCAGCGTCAGGTCGATGCGGGTGGAGGTCGGCTGCTGGCGCAGAAGGTTTTCCGCCTCCTGCTCTTTGCCGCTGTCGCGCAGACGGTTAGCGGTTTCCAGCACCTGGTTGCTTTGCAGGCGGTCGGCAAGTTCCTGAATATTGCCGTTCCACTGGCTGCGCGGCAGGGTATCCAGATGCGCCAGCGCGGCTCGGTCCTGGTCGTTTCCGGAAAGATAGAGCCCGTTGGCATAGACCTGATCCGGGTCAGACGGCTTCTGGCTGGCAAGCTGGCGCATCAGGGTATCTGCCTGGCTGCGCTGACCCGCGCTGTAGAGATCGCGCGAGAGACGATACGTTATCCAGACGTCACCGGGCGAGAGCGCCAGACGACGACGCTGGATTTCTGCCGCCTGAGCGTATTTCCCCTGACTCTCCAGCTGTTCTGCCTGGGCAGACAGCTGCTCGTTAGTCAGGCTACGCTCAATATCATCAATGCTCCGGCGCTGGCTGGCAGAGAGCGACTGGATAAACTGCGAGGCTTTCTCCGGGGACTGCGCGCGGTAAATATTGGCAAGGCCGCGAACCGCATTGCTGTTGCCGCTGTCCATACGCAGTGCCTGACGGTAATAACGTTCTGCCGCGTCGTTATCTTTACGCGCCGCGGCGGCATCTCCCAGCCCCAGCACCGCGTAGCTGTCGGTATTGTCGATGTTACGCGCCTGCTGAAAGTATCGTTCCGCCTGCGCCGGGTTATTCGCCTTCAGCGCCGCATCCCCCTGCTGGATCAGCAGCCAGTAGCGGTTAACCTTCAGTAAACTGTCCCATTTACCGCGGTTATCGCTCTGCGGATCGAGGGCAATCGCCTTTTCAAACTGTGCCACCGCGCGGGCGCGGTCGCCTTTCTGGGAATAGGCTTGTCCAAGGGCACCCACCGCTTCACTGTCGGCATGGTTGGCACTAACGGCTTTTTGCAGCTCCGCCACCGCCTTACTCCCCTGCCCGGCATCCACCGCCGCCAGCCCTTCCGCTTTCGCGCGGAACGCCGGGTCAGCGAGCTGTTTTTGCTGCGCCTCAAGCTGGGCGCGCGCCGCCGCGACGCTATCCCCGTCGCTGAATACGGTCAGGTATTTTTGCAGCGCGGTAACGCTGGCGCTGCTGGCGGGCTGGTCTTTAATCTGCTCATACCACATGTCAGACGCCTGACTGCGACCGCCGGTAGATTTAGCCATCTCCTGCAGGACCGCAAAGCCTTCATCACGGCGTCCGCTCTGGAACAGAAGCTGAGCCAGCGTCGTCTGCAGCTGCGTATTACCGGGGCTGCTGCTGTTAATTTTTTTTAGTTGGTTAATGGCCGAAGCGCGACGGGCAGGATCTTTCGCCACCACATTCCAGTATTCCGTCGCCACGTCGCCGCCCGGCGGGTTGCCGTCAAAGAGCTTGTCATAGGCGGCTATCGCCTCCTGCGTGTGCCCTGTTGTGGCGAGTAAGCGCGCCTGCTGAAGCTGCTGGCGGCCATCCGGCGTGGAAAGCAGCATCGTGTTGCGTGAGGACTGGTAGGCGCTGGAGCCCGGGGCGATCCCTTTCAGGCGATCCAGCTCTTTTTGCGCTCCGGCGTTATCGCCCTGGCGCAGCAGGTAGCGAAAGCGGGCGGCAATGACGTCAGGGTTGTTCGGATCGATCAGCTCAAGACGGTAGAGCGACTGCCGAACCAAATCCTCACGATGGGTCGATTCGCCCAGCCGAACCTGCTCCAGCAGCTGTTTCTGCTGCGGAGAGTTGACGGCCTGCGCCAGCGGCATCAGTGCCAGCCCAAGCGATAGAGTGAGTAGATTTACTGTGAACTTGCGCATTCCTGGCCCCAATCCGGTATTAATTCACCCTTAGCGGTGAAGCGAAAACGATGCTGATCCCATCCCTGACCAAAGAGAGTCAATACATAGCTGTAGTAGGCATTATTATCGGGAAAATGGTCTGCCACGCGCTGGCGCTGAACCGCCAGGGCATCGCGCTGTTGTAAAAACGGCAGCATGGCGGCAGAGAACCCGACCGGGCCATTGCCGGTGCGTTTCCCCGTCGCCACATCCACTTTCTCCGGCGGCACGCCCTGTTTGATTGTCGTTGCCGCCATCGGCTGGAAGCGCGTCAGCAGCCGGGCTTTTTGAGGATCTTTATCGCTCATCATGCCCACCCAAAGATAGACACGTATGGCGTCATAGCCCCCCACCAGCGTCTTATCCTGCTGTAACTGCCAGCCTCTGTTTTTCTGATACTGCACCCAGTCCGGCGAGAACCCCTTCGGCGCGCTTTCCAGCAGCAGCCGCAGATTGGTTTCACGCAGCGTGGTCCACGGGGCTCCGTAGCGGGTGAAATAGCTCGCTAGCTGTGGAGGAAGGTAGCTGGGGTTAAAGCGCCAGGCGTTTTCATCGGCAAAGCCGACTTTACCGGGAAGCAGCATTGAGCCGAGCCCCGGCACTTTCAACACTTCCTCGCTGGCAATGCGTTTTAGCAGCGCCTTGCCCGTTTGGGTATAGTCCGGGTGTTTCCATAACCGGCCCGCTTCGAGCAGCGACCAGGCAATCCAGACATCGGCATCTGAGGCGGAATTAGTATCAATCACCCCCCAGTTTTCTTTGTCTTTCTGCCCCCAGAGCCAGGCGGGCAGACGATCGTTGAGATTGCCGCTGGCAAGGTTATCGCGCGTCCAGGTCAGCAGCAGGTCAAACGCGTTGCGATCGTTAGCGGCCAGGGCAAAGAACAACGCATAGCTTTGCCCTTCTGACGTCGTAATTTTGCGCGTGTCACTGGGATCAATGACGCGCCCGCCCTCGCTGATGTAATCCTTTTTAAACTGCTCCCAGGCAGGCCAGGTACAGGCGGCGCGAAGCGGGAGCGCCGCCAGCATCAACGCTACAACTACACACCAGCGAATGGCTTTCATCACGTCTTACTCATCGGGGTTAAGGCGACGACGGCTGATGATACGCAGCAGACGCCACAGCACCCATGCCAGCAATACCACGCTAACCGCAGCCAGGATGGCGAGCAGAACCGGATGGTTAGACAGCGCATACCACAGACGTTCGAACCACGGCAGATGGCCGACGTAGTACACATCACCCACGCGCAGGCTGTTGACGCCGGACTCGCGGATCACCGACACCGAGCCAAACATCGCGGCGCGCTTACCGCTGTCGTTCATCGCGGTATTCAGCAGCTCATAGCCACGGGGGCTGTCCGCCAGCAGAGCTATCACGCTACGCTGATCGTTGTAAGGGGACTGGAAGCCCACCACTGCAGCCATCGCTCCCTGAGAGGTTACGGCCGTCTGCGCGCTGGCCTTGCGATCGTTCACATCCGGCATAATGCTCGGGAACTCGGTCTGACGCAGCGGCGTGTTAACCCAGGACTCAGTGGCTTTTACCAGCAGATCGATACGTTTTTCATCCTTCAGCTTATCCGGGATGGTGCCGATCACCATAATATCCGCATCTTTGTTCTGGATCTGGCTGCCATCATCCGTCAACGTGACGTTAATTGCCGGTAATCCAGTTTGCGCGCCTACGGTCGCCATGGTATCGAGCAGGGTCGTCACCTGACCTTCGTTTGGTGCTTTTGGCATCACCACAATGGATTCAGAGAGATCGGCCATGCGGCTGAACGGGAAGCCCGCGTTAGCAAAGGCACGCAGATCCGGCATCGCCAGGAAATGGTAGTACTTCGAGAAGTCTATGGTCGACTCATCGCCGATCACGACGTGGTTCTGTACCGGCTGGAAGGTGATGCAGTTCTCCACCGAACCGCCAGGCATCGGGTTCATGTACTGGAAATCAAAACGCAGCTGGTTAATCGCGCCAAGCTTCAGTGCAGGAATAGAGACGTCCGTTTTGCCGTCCAGCAGCCCCTGCAGCACCGGCAGGCGGAGCATCAGCCGGTTAGTGTCCTGGGTGCTTTGCAGGCTGAACGATTGCAGGAACTGGTTGTTCAGGCTGATATCCATGCGCGAGCTGTCTTTCGTCGCCGGCGCGGTATAGCGATAGTTGAGATTGATATCAATGCCGTTGGTGCGCAGCAGGTACAGATCCGGCGGCAGGTTCAGTGACAGGTTAATCGACGATGGTTCCAGCCCGGACGCCTGCAGCTGCTCTTCATAGGTTTTCAGTTCACCAAACGTCACGGCACGATCGGTACGCACCCAGTTTGGCGCGTCATAAGGTTTACGTGCCAGCAGCGGCTTAACCTCGTCCACCACCACGCTGTTACCGCGGAACAGGACGTTGCCCTGGGCAATTGCTTTTGCCGCCTGAACCAGATCTTTATCGTCACGACCAAAGACCACCAGCAGCTTCACATACGGGTTATCCGGGTGGCTTACCATCTCAATAGTTGGCGCTTTGACTTCCGGGTGGTCGCGCAGGAAGGCCGGACGCTTGGCGTTAGTTGCAAAGACAATCGCGTTTCTGTCCGGCATTTTGTCATACATCACCGGGAAGTTCTGACCGCGCCAGCCGGAGCGGGAGCCAAACCAGGAGGCCACAATGGTCGCCGCCAGCTGCTCGGTCACGTCAGGGGATGACGCAAACACCATTGGCAGCGTGAGCGGACGGTTATCACGCGGATCGAAGAACGGAACCGGGAATGCCGAAAGATCGTTTTTCAGCGCCAGCGGCTGGTAGGTCATCTGCAGCGAGGAGTTGCGCCCGACGTCCAGCCACAGCGTGTTGCTGGCGGGGTTTTCGCAGACATCGCGGTAGTGACCAACAAACTCCAGACGGATACGGTTAAAGTCGGTGATGAACAGCGGGTTAATCGGCACCTGCGCCTGGGTTTTCTTACCCAGCTGCTCTTTGGTCACCGGCAGAACGTCCATCAGCTCATCATTGAGGTAGACCTTAAGCTGAGACTGCGTCGGCAGAAGGGATGGCGACGGCGTATATTCAAGGTTCAGTACCGCATTCGAAACAACCTCATCGCTGCGCATACCAAATTCAATGCTGCCGTTAGGATTGACGCCGCGCAGCACCATGCTGCCCGGCGGCGGCGCGATTTGCGCGAAGGTCAGCTTCACGTCCCGCGACGGTGTGTTCTCCGCGACAACGGGCGCGTTAGCCCCCCGCACGCCCGGCATCACCTGCCCGATGACCGGGTTCTCGGCCGGGAGGGTGTTCCCCTCCGTTGGCTGGTTCGGAATGATGTTTTCTGTTTGACCGGGTGCCGCCGTGATAACCGGATCGGTTGCCTGCGCGACGACAGGTACCGTCGGCGCAGGCGTAGCCGCTGCGTTACCAGGTGCTGCGTTAGCCATTGTTGCGGGGAGTGCACTCACTCCCATTGCCACTGCACATAACCAGGAAAGTTTTGTTTTCATCGCGTTATCATCATTGTTGAGCCATAACCGGGTCCGCCTGCTTCGCCTCATCCCGCTCAGGACGACGAGGAACAAACGACACGACCCAGGAAACCAGCGAAGTAAGTGACCGGAAAATTAATTTCACCGACGACGGGGCAAATTCTGCAAGGTGACGATAGCCACGGAACCCCAGCTTCAGAATATCCAGCAGGCTTTCCAGAGGTTTATCTTCCGGGAAGCTGTCCTGCCAGAGAGCCCATGTATCCGCACGGGCAAACGTACACTGCACAAAATCAATGTGTTGCTTTTTGGTCAACGGCATCAGCTGCAGACCCACCTCACTGCCTGCCACACGCACCACCTGCGTCGGGAAGACATACTCTTGCTGGCCGCGCTTGAGCAGCAGGTTAACCTTCTGCCCTTCCAGCACTTTCGCCTGGCCGTTGATTTTGATCCCCAGACCACCGTCAGAGAAATCGTGCACCGTACAGGAGAAGAGGTGGCCATCTTCACGGGCAATCGCCGCAGGCATACAGATTTCAACGCGATGCGCGCGACGAACCTGTTTACTCTCCACCGACACCGCCACCGCGCCGCCGAGGATTATCAGGTTGTAGAACACCCAGGCCATACTCACAAACACGGTCAGGATTTCGTTTTCCGGGCCGTAGAAGTAGCGCCAGATGCCGGCGATAACGCCGACAATATTCAGCAGCACGAGGAAGATGTACGGGCGGGAGATCACCCAGTCGACGTACTCCTCTTCCACCAGACCGCCCTTCGCGGTGACGTTGAATTTACCTTTATGCGGGTTAATCAGCGCGACCATCGTCGGCGGCGCGATGTACCACGCCAGCACCGTTTCGTAGATTTCACTCCAGAAGGAGTGGCGGTATTTGCCCTGGATCTTCGAGTTCGTCAGGCTCGCGTGGATCATGTGCGGCAGAACGAACAGCGCAATCATCAGCGCGGGGGCGTAGATGATATAGGCGTGAAGGAGCAGGAACGCCAGCGGCGCGGTCAGGAAGATAAGCCGCGGGATGCCGGACAAGAAGTGGAACATAGCGTTGACGTAGCAAAGACGCTGCGCCAGCTTGAGGCCTTTCCCTATCAGCGGGTTATCGAGACGGAAAATCTGCACCATGCCGCGCGCCCAGCGAATACGCTGGCCAATGTGCGCCGAGAGTGATTCCGTCGCCAGACCGGCGGCCTGGGGGATACGCATATAGGCAGAGGTATAGCCCCGACGGTGCAGGCGCAGAGAGGTGTGCGCATCTTCGGTCACCGTCTCAACGGCAATTCCGCCGATTTCATCCAGCGGCTTACGGCGGATAACCGCGCAGGAGCCGCAGAAGAAGGTGGCATCCCACATGTCGTTCCCGTCCTGCACCAGCCCATAGAACAGCGTGCCTTCGTTCGGGGTTTTGCGGAAGCGGCCAAGGTTACGTTCAAACGGGTCCGGCGAGAAGAAATGGTGCGGCGTCTGCATCATCGCCAGCTCTTTCTCTTTCAGGAACCAGCCCATGGTCATCTGCAGGAACGAGCGCGTCGGCACGTGGTCGCAGTCAAAGATCGAGACGAACTCCCCGGTGGCATACTTCAGGGCGTTGTTGATATTACCGGCCTTCGCATGCTCGTGAGTCGGACGGGCGATATACTCGACGCCGACCTCTTCTGCAAACTGGCGGAACGCCGGACGATTGCCGTCATCCAGGATCCAGACTTTGAGCTTATCTTTCGGCCAGTCGATGCCCAGCGCGGCATAGATGGTGTTTTTCACCACGCTCAGATCTTCGTTGTAGGTCGGAACGAAGAGATCGACAGTCGGCCACTGCGTGGTGTCCTTTGGCAGCGGAACCGGCTGGCGGTTGAGCGGCCAGATCACCTGGAAATAGCCCAGAACCAGCACAATCCAGGCATAGGTCTCAGCAAACAGCAGCACCAGACCGCACACCAGGCTGACCGGATCGTCCCAGTTCAGCGTTGAGGTGTAACGCCACCAGATGTAGCGGCAGGAAACCGTCAGCGACAGCACAATCAGCATCAGCGCCGAGAAGCGGCCCGGAATACGGCGAACCAGCAACGCCACGCCCCACAACAGGATCAGGAAGGTGAACTGCGCCAGGGGATTGAAGGGTTGCGTGATACAGACCAGCGCCAGAATGAGCGAGAACACGACAATCACGCCAAGGATAAAACGCCGCAAGCCCGGATGGAGGTGCCCGAGCTCTTTATGGTTATCCAGATGGCTGGTCTTATCGCTGACGCTATCGGGCAGTTTATCCAGCCACTGGTGATAGCGTTCACGTAACTGCTGTACGCGGGAATAGCTGCGCCAGTGCGGCGTTATTTTCTCCGCACGGGATGACGTGACCGCCAGCCAAATGGTCTGAATAAGATAGCGCGCCGGATCCAAAGGCCGTGGCCGGTCGGGGTTAATATGTGGATATAATTCGCCGTGGCGTGCACGTATGCGCTGCCAGCGCGGGTGTTCGAGTGGAATGAACGTCCAGGCCAGAATCATCCAAAAACAGCCGAGCGCGGCGCTGAATGCCGGGGCACCATGCCGGCGAAAGTGCCGGTAATGGTCGCTCAAACGCGAACTGACCGGTGGGATAAGAAGCCAGCTGGCGAGTCGACTCATACCGAACTCCCTGCCGGCTCCGCCTTGCTGGCGAAGTTCAGCAGACACCAGTTAGCCAGCGTCAGGATCTCTTCTGCTGCCAGCGAGTCGCTGCGGTATTCGCCGAGCGGCTGCTTGGAGGCGAGGCATTCCGCCATCCCCTCATCGCGATGAATCACAATGGGCAGCAGGCGGCGCTGGCTTTGCAGCCACACCTGATAGAGATCGTCCTGAATTTGGCTACCGATACGTAAATCGTTAATCAGAAGATGCGCGTTTTGAGGCAGACCCTGCTGATGCAGTCGAATATGGCAGTTCGCATCCACGTTCACCACGGAAAGTACATGGTCGCACTGGGCGATGAGCTGTCGGGTCAGCGTCCCGGCGCCGTGCGGCAGATCCAGCAGGATCCACTGGTAGTGCCCCTTTTCTTTCAGACTCTGCAGCGCAAGCGTGAACTGCGAAAACAGACGCTGATAGGCGGCCTCATTCTCGCGTTCCGTGGTGGTCAGTTGGCCAAAAGGCAGCAAATCAAGCTGGGAGGTATAGCGCAGACCCGCATCCCGCCAGTCTTTGTCATCAAGCAGCGCGCGGGCCCAGCCCTCTTCGCGAGTAAAGTCGACGTTGAACGACATACGCAGCAAATTATCGGCGCAGGCGTCAATCACCAGCACCGATTCACCTAAAAGCTGTAATGACCACGCCAGCGCCGCGGTAACAGATGTGGTACCCACACCGCCACGGACGCCCTGTAATCCGAGTATGGCCATCAATGGCTCCCTTATTGTTGATGGGCGAATTCAGCTAATAACGGCCAGCGTTTAATAGCCGCGGCCAACTGTTCCCGCTGGGAAATATCGGTATAATCTATTTCAGGTAGAGAAAAGGCCTGCGCCAGCGCCAGAAAATCGTTTTGGAATGTGTAACCCAGAGTCGAATCGACTGGGGTTCCAGGTTCGTTATTATCCATTCTTATTCCATCCCTTTGAGGAAAATCGCACGCTCGGAAGTTGCAGGGCATCCTGCCCTGACAAATTTCATTTACATGCTAAATCTGATGTTCTTTAATTTCAATGTTAGGTTTATTTCTACGCTTTCGCTAGTAAACTGAGATACAGACAAATTAGACGAAAAGAGGGACATCGTGGACTCCATATTTTCTATTGGCATCCAGTCATTATGGGACGAATTGAGCCACATGCCAGTCGGTGGAGTCTGGTGGATTAATACGGATCGTAATGAAGATGCTATCAGCCTGGTAAACCAGACAATTGCCGCTCAGGGTAAGGATTCCCGCGTGGCCGTCATTAGCATGGGCGAAGAGCCGAAGAAAATTATCACGCTGGAAAGTGACTGCGGACCTCAAAAAGTACGTTTATTTTCCATGTCAGCGGAAGCGGATAGTCTATACTGTTTGCCCCGCGACGTTCAGTGCTCTATTGATCCGGATCACTATTTAGTGATTCTTAAATGCGCAAATAACACACTGCAAAATATTCCTGCCGAAAAACTGCTGTCGTGGCTGGAAAAAATCAATAAATGGGCAAAATTTCAAAATTGCACGCTATTGGTCGTCAACCCCGGCAGTAATAATGACAAGCTATTCTCACTTTTAATGGGCGAATATCGCTCCCTGTTCGGACTGGCAAGTCTTCGTGACCAGGCAGGAAGCTATCTCTACGATATTGCCTTCTGGTGCAATGAAAAGGGCGTGAGCGCCAGGCAACAGCTGACCCTTAAACCTGTTGAGGGGAAATGGCACCTGGCACAGCAGGAAGAAACCGTGGTGCAGCCGCGAAGTGACGAAAAACGCATCCTGAGCCATATTGCAGTTTTAGAAGGTGCGCCCGCGCTTTCGGAAAACTGGTCGCTGTTTGAGTCTAACGAAGCGCTTTTTCATGAAGCGCGCACCACCCAGGCAGCCACCCTTGTTTTCTCGTTGATGCAGAATAACCAGATTGAGACGCTGGCGAGACAAATTCACACCCTGCGCCGCCAGCGCGGCAGCGCGTTAAAAATTGTGGTGCGCGAAAATAATACCAGCCTGCGCGCAACTGATGAGCGTCTGCTTCTGGGCTGTGGGGCAAATATGGTTATTCCATGGAATGCACCACTGTCACGCTGCCTGACGCTCATTGAAAGCGTTCAGGGCCAGCAGTTCAGCCGCCATGTACCGGAAGACATCTCCACGCTGCTCTCCATGACCCAGCCGATGAAGCTGCGCGGCTACCAGAAATGGGATACGTTCTGCGATGCCATCGGCAACATGATGAGCAACACGTTACTCCCCGCGGACGGTAAAGGGGTCATGGTTGCCCTGCGCCCGGTACCGGGTATTCGCGTTGAGCAGGCGCTCACCTTATGCCGCCCGAACCGTACAGGGGACATTATGACCATTGGCGATAATCGCCTGGTGTTATTTTTATCCTTCTGCCGGGTAAACGATCTTGATACCGCGCTTAACCACATCTTCCCCCTGCCTACCGGGGACATCTTCTCGAACCGTATGATTTGGTTCGAAGATAATGCTATTAGCGCGGAGCTGGTGCAGATGCGCGCACTTCAGCCTGAACAATGGGTTAAACCGCTCGCAATCACGAGCGATGTAAAACCGATCCTTAATGCCAGACATGACGGACATGTTTGGCGTCGGGTTCCGGAGCCCCTTCGCTTATTAACTGAGAATGGGGAGAACGCACCATCATGAATATCAGCGATATCATTCAACTGGTCGTATTCTGTGCGCTGATCTTTTTCCCGCTTGGCTACTATGCGCGCCATTCCATACGCCGTATCCGTGATACGGCCAGAGTGATGTTTATAAAACCTCGCTATGTAAAACCAGCCGGAACACTGACACGGGCATCACACGTCAAGGCAGACCGTAAACATGACTAATTCTACCTATACCGCTTCGTCACCCTCGCCGCTCTGGCAATACTGGCGCGGCCTTTCCGGCTGGAACTTCTACTTTCTGGTGAAGTTTGGTCTGCTGTGGGCAGGCTATCTGAATTTCCATCCCCTGCTTAACCTGGTGTTTATGGCCTTCCTGCTGATGCCTCTGCCGAACATCAGGCTGCATCGTTTACGTCACTGGGTTGCCATCCCCGTCGGCTTTGCGCTGTTCTGGCACGATACCTGGCTTCCCGGACCGGAGAGCATAATGAGCCAGGGATCGCAGGTCGCGGGATTCAGTGCAGACTATATGCTTGACCTGGTTGAACGTTTCATTAACTGGCAGATGATTGGCGCCGTCTTTGTCCTGCTGGTTGCCTGGCTGTTCCTGTCACAGTGGATCCGCGTCACGGTGTTTGTCGTCGCCATTATGATCTGGCTTAACGTGCTGACGCTGGCGGGACCAAGCTTTTCTCTTTGGCCTGCCGGCCAGCCGACGACAACGGTGACTACGACGGGAGGAAGCGCAGCGGCTACCGTTACAACGGCAGGCGATACGCCGGTGGTGGGCGATATTCCAACGCAGACCGCACCGCCAACCTCCACCAATCTCAATGCGTGGCTTTCCAGCTTCTATACCGCAGAAGACAAGCGACAGACGAAATTCCCCGACGCGCTGCCGGCAGATGCTCAGCCGTTTGAGCTGCTGCTGATTAACATCTGTTCCCTCTCCTGGGCCGATGTGGATGCCGCCGGTTTGATGTCTCACCCGCTGTGGTCCCACTTTGACATCCAGTTTAAAGATTTTAACTCTGCCACCTCGTACAGCGGCCCGGCGGCTATACGCCTGCTGCGCGCAAGCTGCGGTCAGACTTCGCATAAAAACCTCTATCAACCCGCTGGTAACCAGTGTTATCTGTTCGATAACCTCGCGAAGCTAGGCTTTACGCAGCACCTGATGCTGGGGCATAACGGCCAGTTCGGTAACTTCCTGAAAGAGGTGCGTGAACAGGGTGGCATGCAGGCGCCGCTGATGGATCAGACCGGTCTTCCCGTTACGCTGCTGGGCTTCGACGGTTCGCCGGTTTATGACGATACCGCCGTGCTGCAGCGCTGGCTGCAGACCATCGAAAAGGACAGTAATCCGCGCAGTGCGACGTTCTATAACACCCTGCCGCTTCACGACGGTAACCACTTCCCGGGCGTGAGCAAAACGGCGGATTATAAAGTGCGTGCGCAGAAATTTTTTGACGAGCTGGATGCGTTCTTCACGGAGCTGGAAAAATCCGGCCGTAAAGTAATGGTGGTAGTGGTACCTGAGCACGGTGGCGCGCTGAAGGGCGACAGAATGCAGGTGTCAGGTCTCCGTGATATCCCAAGCCCGTCCATCACCAACGTGCCAGCAGGCATTAAATTCTTTGGCATGAAGGCACCGCACCAGGGTGCACCGATTGAGATCGCTCAGCCAACCAGCTATCTGGCGATCTCAGAACTGGTGGCCCGCGCCGTTGACGGTAAGCTGTTTGTGGAAGATAGCGTGAACTGGGATCAGCTCACCAGTAACCTGCCGCAAACGGCAGAAGTCTCCGAGAATGCCAACGCGGTGGTGATTCAGTATCAGAACAAGCCGTACGTTCGTCTGAACGGCGGGGATTGGGTACCGTATCCGCAGTAACTGATTTACCCCTCACCCTAACCCTCTCCCCATAGGGGAGAGGGGATAGTCAGTGGGTTATTGCAGACAGAGTTTCGCATCGTTCACTCCTTCCGGTTATTCGGCGCTTCGCAAGGAAATTTCACCACCCACCCAGGGCTTGATCGCGCCATCCTGCTCCAGAAGCAGCGCGCCCTGTGCGTCAATACCGCGGGAAACCCCGTAGATTTCTTTATCACCAATCAGCAGTTTCACCGGGCGGTTAATAAAGTTATCCAGCTTTTCCCAACGAGACAGGAACGGTGCCAGACCTTCCTGTTCAAAAAGCGTGAGTGAGCTACGTAGCTCTTTAATCATGCGCACGGCAAGAGTGTTACGATCGATAACGATCCCCGCCTCCTGGAGGTTGGTCCAGGCCTGATTCACCACGTCATTCTGGACAGTACGCATCACCATATTGAGGCCCGCACCAATGACAATTTGCGCCGCATCACCGGTCTTGCCCGTCAGTTCGACCAGGATCCCGGCAAGTTTACGATCGTTGAGGTACAGATCGTTTGGCCATTTAACACGGACCCGATCGGCACCCAGATCGTGCAGTACTTCCGCCATGACAATACCAATGACCAGACTCAGGCCAATGGCTGCGGCAGGCCCCTGCTCCAGACGCCAGTACATGGACAGATAGAGATTAGCGCCAAATGGCGAGAACCATTTGCGACCGCGACGGCCACGACCGGCCTGCTGATACTCGGCAACACAGGCATCGCCGGATGAGAGTTCGCTCAGCCGATCCATAAGGTACTGGTTCGTCGAATCAATCACCGGCAGCACCGCAACATTGCCGTGTCCAAGCTGGCTGCGGATGACGTCTTCATTCAGCAATTGAATTGGCTCCGGCAGGCTGTAGCCTTTTCCGGGTACCGTGAACACATCAACACCCCAGTCGCGGAGGGTCTGAATATGCTTGTTAATGCCGGCACGGCTCATGCCAAGCTGCTCGCCCAGTTGCTCGCCAGAGTGGAACTCCCCGTCTGCAAGGATGCTAATCAGGGTTAACGGAATGGTATTGTCCTTCACGCAATGGTCTCCACGGCATTCACTTCACCTGTGCAACCAATGAAGCGGACTTCTGGCTCCAGCCAGACGTTAAACTTTTCGCCCACACGCTGACGAACATAATGAGCCAGCTGCACAACATCATCGCTGGTCGCATCGCATTGATTAATCAGTACCAGAGCCTGCTGCTGGTGAACGGCAGCGCCACCTACTGAAGCGCCTTTTAACTGGCATTGATCGATCAGCCAGCCTGCAGCCAGCTTCACGCTGCCATCGGTCTGAGGGTAATGTGGCGCAGTGGGCCATCCTTCAAGGAAGGCTTTTGCATTTTCGCTGCTGATAACCGGGTTTTTGAAGAAGCTTCCAGCATTTCCGTTTACTTTCGGATCGGGAAGTTTAGTCATCCGCATATGGCAAACTGAGTCAAATACGTCGCGGGGGGTGACGGTAGCCGGATCGAGCCGCGTTAAATCACCGTAGGTGAGTACGGGCTGCCAGTTTTTCGACAGGCACAGGCCCACGGCGATAATCACGTAGCGATCCTGATATTCATGCTTGAAGATACTGTCACGGTAGCCGAAACGGCACTGCTCTGCCGTTAAGCGCTTAGCCGTTCCGGTCGCCAGTTCGATGCAGTCGACATACTCACAGACATGTTTCAGTTCGATGCCGTAGGCGCCGATGTTTTGAATGGGTGACGATCCGGCACAGCCTGGTATAAGCGCCAGGTTTTCCAGACCCGGCATCCCTTTTTCGAGGGTAAATTGCACCAGGTGATGCCAGTTTTCTCCGGCACCCACGTGCAGATGCCAGCTATCAGTGCGCTCTTCCACACCAATACCCATGATGCGGTTAACAATTACCGTGCCCGCGAAATCGTCGAGAAACAGGACATTGCTTCCTTCGCCCAGAATCAGTACGGGTTCGTTATTTTCTGTTGCGCTTTGCCATGCATCCAGCAGCTGCTGTGCTGTATCGGCACGTACAATTTGATTAGCATTACGTTGAATGCCAAAGGTATTCCAGGGCTTAAGGGAGTGGTTCATAGACGCTATCCTGATGCAAAAACGCAGGTAGTTTACCGTATAAGCAGAGCGTTGGGGGATTAGTTTGTGCAGCGCAGAAACGCAAAAAGGCCATCCTTGCGGATGGCCTCTTTACTTAATTGATGCCTGGCAGTTCCCTACTCTCACATGGGGAGACCCCACACTACCATCGGCGCTACGGCGTTTCACTTCTGAGTTCGGCATGGGGTCAGGTGGGACCACCGCGCTAAAGCCGCCAGGCAAATTCTGTTAATCTGTATCAAGGCTGAAAATCTTCTGTCTCTTCCGCCAAAACATCTTCGGCGTTGTAAGGTTAAGCCTCACGGTTCATTAGTATCGGTTAGCTCAACGCATCGCTGCGCTTACACACCCGACCTATCAACGTCGTCGTCTTCAACGTTCCTTCAGGAGACTTAAAGTCTCAGGGAGAACTCATCTCGGGGCAAGTTTCGTGCTTAGATGCTTTCAGCACTTATCTCTTCCGCATTTAGCTACCGGGCAGTGCCATTGGCATGACAACCCGAACACCAGTGATGCGTCCACTCCGGTCCTCTCGTACTAGGAGCAGCCCCCCTCAATTCTCCAGCGCCCACGGCAGATAGGGACCGAACTGTCTCACGACGTTCTAAACCCAGCTCGCGTACCACTTTAAATGGCGAACAGCCATACCCTTGGGACCTACTTCAGCCCCAGGATGTGATGAGCCGACATCGAGGTGCCAAACACCGCCGTCGATATGAACTCTTGGGCGGTATCAGCCTGTTATCCCCGGAGTACCTTTTATCCGTTGAGCGATGGCCCTTCCATTCAGAACCACCGGATCACTATGACCTGCTTTCGCACCTGCTCGAGCCGTCACTCTCGCAGTCAAGCTAGCTTATGCCATTGCACTAACCTCCTGATGTCCGACCAGGATTAGCTAACCTTCGTGCTCCTCCGTTACTCTTTGGGAGGAGACCGCCCCAGTCAAACTACCCACCAGACACTGTCCGCAACCCGGATCACGGGTCCACGTTAGAACACCAGCCATTAAAGGGTGGTATTTCAAGGACGGCTCCACGCAGACTGGCGTCCACGCTTCAAAGCCTCCCACCTATCCTACACATCAAGGACCAGTGTTCAGTGTCAAGCTATAGTAAAGGTTCACGGGGTCTTTCCGTCTTGCCGCGGGTACACTGCATCTTCACAGCGAGTTCAATTTCACTGAGTCTCGGGTGGAGACAGCCTGGCCATCATTACGCCATTCGTGCAGGTCGGAACTTACCCGACAAGGAATTTCGCTACCTTAGGACCGTTATAGTTACGGCCGCCGTTTACCGGGGCTTCGATCAAGAGCTTCGCGTTGCCGCTAACCCCATCAATTAACCTTCCGGCACCGGGCAGGCGTCACACCGTATACGTCCACTTTCGTGTTTGCACAGTGCTGTGTTTTTAATAAACAGTTGCAGCCAGCTGGTATCTTCGACTGATTTCAGCTCCGCCCGCAGGGGCTTCACCTACATATCAGCGTGCCTTCTCCCGAAGTTACGGCACCATTTTGCCTAGTTCCTTCACCCGAGTTCTCTCAAGCGCCTTGGTATTCTCTACCTGACCACCTGTGTCGGTTTGGGGTACGATTTCGTGTTACCTGATGCTTAGAGGCTTTTCCTGGAAGCAGGGCATTTATCACTTCAGCACCGTAGTGCCTCGTCATCACGCCTCAGTGTTAAAGTGAACCGGATTTGCCTGGAACACACACCTACACGCTTAAACCGGGACAACCGTCGCCCGGCTGACATAGCCTTCTCCGTCCCCCCTTCGCAGTAACACCAAGTACAGGAATATTAACCTGTTTCCCATCGACTACGCCTTTCGGCCTCGCCTTAGGGGTCGACTCACCCTGCCCCGATTAACGTTGGACAGGAACCCTTGGTCTTCCGGCGAGCGGGCTTTTCACCCGCTTTATCGTTACTTATGTCAGCATTCGCACTTCTGATACCTCCAGCAGCCCTCACAGGCCACCTTCGACGGCTTACAGAACGCTCCCCTACCCAACAACACATAGTGTCGCTGCCGCAGCTTCGGTGCATGGTTTAGCCCCGTTACATCTTCCGCGCAGGCCGACTCGACCAGTGAGCTATTACGCTTTCTTTAAATGATGGCTGCTTCTAAGCCAACATCCTGGCTGTCTGTGCCTTCCCACATCGTTTCCCACTTAACCATGACTTTGGGACCTTAGCTGGCGGTCTGGGTTGTTTCCCTCTTCACGACGGACGTTAGCACCCGCCGTGTGTCTCCCGTGATAACATTCTTCGGTATTCGTAGTTTGCATCGGGTTGGTAAGCCGGGATGGCCCCCTAGCCGAAACAGTGCTCTACCCCCGAAGATGAGTTCACGAGGCGCTACCTAAATAGCTTTCGGGGAGAACCAGCTATCTCCCGGTTTGATTGGCCTTTCACCCCCAGCCACAGGTCATCCGCTAATTTTTCAACATTAGTCGGTTCGGTCCTCCAGTTAGTGTTACCCAACCTTCAACCTGCCCATGGCTAGATCACCGGGTTTCGGGTCTATACCCTGCAACTTAACGCCCAGTTAAGACTCGGTTTCCCTACGGCTCCCCTATACGGTTAACCTTGCTACAGAATATAAGTCGCTGACCCATTATACAAAAGGTACGCAGTCACACCACGAAGGTGCTCCCACTGCTTGTACGTACACGGTTTCAGGTTCTTTTTCACTCCCCTCGCCGGGGTTCTTTTCGCCTTTCCCTCACGGTACTGGTTCACTATCGGTCAGTCAGGAGTATTTAGCCTTGGAGGATGGTCCCCCCATATTCAGACAGGATACCACGTGTCCCGCCCTACTCTTCGAGTTCACAGCCTGTGTGCTTTCGTGTACGGGACTGTCACCCTGTACCGTGCGACTTTCCAGACGCTTCCACTAACACACAAGCTGATTCAGACTCCGGGCTGCTCCCCGTTCGCTCGCCGCTACTGGGGGAATCTCGGTTGATTTCTTTTCCTCGGGGTACTTAGATGTTTCAGTTCCCCCGGTTCGCCTCGTTAACCTATGTATTCAGTTAACGATAGTGTGACGAATCACACTGGGTTTCCCCATTCGGACATCGCCGGGTCAAAGGTTCATATCACCTCGCCGGCGCTTTTCGCAGATTAGCACGTCCTTCATCGCCTCTGACTGCCAGGGCATCCACCGTGTACGCTTAGTCGCTTAACCTCACAACCCGAAGATGTTTCACTTCTGATTGCGAAAATTTGAGAGACTCGAACACACATAACATGTGTGTCGTTTCAATTTTCAGCTTGATCCAGATTTTTAAAGAGCAAAACTTCTTAATGCACTCAAAAGTACATTCAGAAGTTCATCATTCATCAGACAATCTGTGTGAGCACTGCAAAGGCAGGTTCTTTAAGGTAAGGAGGTGATCCAACCGCAGGTTCCCCTACGGTTACCTTGTTACGACTTCACCCCAGTCATGAATCACAAAGTGGTAAGCGCCCTCCCGAAGGTTAAGCTACCTACTTCTTTTGCAACCCACTCCCATGGTGTGACGGGCGGTGTGTACAAGGCCCGGGAACGTATTCACCGTGGCATTCTGATCCACGATTACTAGCGATTCCGACTTCATGGAGTCGAGTTGCAGACTCCAATCCGGACTACGACGCACTTTATGAGGTCCGCTTGCTCTCGCGAGGTCGCTTCTCTTTGTATGCGCCATTGTAGCACGTGTGTAGCCCTACTCGTAAGGGCCATGATGACTTGACGTCATCCCCACCTTCCTCCAGTTTATCACTGGCAGTCTCCTTTGAGTTCCCGGCCTAACCGCTGGCAACAAAGGATAAGGGTTGCGCTCGTTGCGGGACTTAACCCAACATTTCACAACACGAGCTGACGACAGCCATGCAGCACCTGTCTCAGAGTTCCCGAAGGCACCAATCCATCTCTGGAAAGTTCTCTGGATGTCAAGAGTAGGTAAGGTTCTTCGCGTTGCATCGAATTAAACCACATGCTCCACCGCTTGTGCGGGCCCCCGTCAATTCATTTGAGTTTTAACCTTGCGGCCGTACTCCCCAGGCGGTCGACTTAACGCGTTAGCTCCGGAAGCCACGCCTCAAGGGCACAACCTCCAAGTCGACATCGTTTACGGCGTGGACTACCAGGGTATCTAATCCTGTTTGCTCCCCACGCTTTCGCACCTGAGCGTCAGTCTTTGTCCAGGGGGCCGCCTTCGCCACCGGTATTCCTCCAGATCTCTACGCATTTCACCGCTACACCTGGAATTCTACCCCCCTCTACAAGACTCTAGCCTGCCAGTTTCGAATGCAGTTCCCAGGTTGAGCCCGGGGATTTCACATCCGACTTGACAGACCGCCTGCGTGCGCTTTACGCCCAGTAATTCCGATTAACGCTTGCACCCTCCGTATTACCGCGGCTGCTGGCACGGAGTTAGCCGGTGCTTCTTCTGCGGGTAACGTCAATCGACAAGGTTATTAACCTTATCGCCTTCCTCCCCGCTGAAAGTACTTTACAACCCGAAGGCCTTCTTCATACACGCGGCATGGCTGCATCAGGCTTGCGCCCATTGTGCAATATTCCCCACTGCTGCCTCCCGTAGGAGTCTGGACCGTGTCTCAGTTCCAGTGTGGCTGGTCATCCTCTCAGACCAGCTAGGGATCGTCGCCTAGGTGAGCCGTTACCCCACCTACTAGCTAATCCCATCTGGGCACATCTGATGGCAAGAGGCCCGAAGGTCCCCCTCTTTGGTCTTGCGACGTTATGCGGTATTAGCTACCGTTTCCAGTAGTTATCCCCCTCCATCAGGCAGTTTCCCAGACATTACTCACCCGTCCGCCACTCGTCACCCGAGAGCAAGCTCTCTGTGCTACCGTTCGACTTGCATGTGTTAGGCCTGCCGCCAGCGTTCAATCTGAGCCATGATCAAACTCTTCAATTTAAGTTTGATGCTCGTGAATTAAACTTCGTAATGAATTACGTATGTTCACTCAGAGACTTGGTATTCATTTTTCGTCTTGCGACGTTAAGAATCCATGTCACTTTGAGTGCCCACACAGATTGTCTGATAAATTGTTAAAGAGCAGTGCCGCTTCGTTTTCGCTGCGGCGCGGGGTGTGCATACTACGCTTTCCCGCTTCAGAGTCAAGCGTTTATTTTGCCTTTCTCTGCTGACCCGGCGGCGTGTGTGCCGTTGTTCCGTGTCAGTGGAGGCGCATTATAGGGAGTTATTCTTCAGTGACAAGCACAAAATACAAAAAACTTTTCGTTCGCTCACTTTTCAAACTTAACGCTTATTTAAGTCGCGAATCGCCCGCTAAATGCGCAATTTCCCGTGCAAAACCGGCTACCTGAGACCAGTCGGTATAAACCACTTCTTTACGCGTATCGGTTTCCCCCCCGGTCATCTTCATAATCAGGCGGATCATAAAGCGGTCATACCAGCGGTAGCGAGGGTAGCGCAGCGCGCCGGCAAAAACGGCACACAGGTCTGGCTGCCACGGCGAGCTGAGCAAAAACTTGCGCGTGTAGCTGTTGGTCTGCGGCGTACGCTTCTCGGCTTTACGGGCAACCAGATTGACCGAGTAAAACGCGCCCGGCAATTTGTTGAGTACCGCCGTGTGCTTTTTCACGAAGCGATCCAGCGCCGGATGGAAATGCCCGTAACGAATGGAGGCGCCAATCACCACGCGATCGTACTCCTGCCAGGCAATCTGCTCCGCGCGATTCAGGTTCACCACATCCGAGTAAATGCCCAGCTCTTTTAATTCCGACGCCAGATACGCGGCAATCTCACGCGTTTGCCCGTCTCGCGTAGAGAAAAGAATCAGTGTTTTCATCAACGGCTCCTTATTCGCGCCAGAATGTTGGGGTGAACAGCACCAGCAGGGTAAAGACCTCAAGACGACCAAACAGCATATTGGCAATGAGGATCCATTTCGCGACCGGGTTCATACTGGCAAAGTTATCCGCCACAACCCCCAGGCCAGGCCCGAGGTTGTTCAATGTTGCGACGACGGACGCAAAGGCGGAAAAATCATCCACCCCCGTCGCGATGATCGCCAGCATGCTGACGATAAAGACCAGCGCATACGCCGAGAAGAACCCCCACACCGCCTCGAGGATACGTTCCGGCAGCGCGCGGTTACCCAGCTTGATGCTGTAGACCGCATTCGGGTGAACCAGACGCTTCAGCTCACGGTTCCCCTGCTTGAACAGCAGCAGAATACGAATCACCTTCAGGCCACCGCCCGTAGACCCGGCGCAGCCGCCGATAAAGGCAGAGCACAGCAGCAGTACCGGCAGGAACAGCGGCCAGCGCGCGATGCTGTCCGTGGTAAACCCAGCGGTCGTCGCCATCGACACCACCTGGAAGAACGCCTGATTAAGCGTGGTTAGCGCAGAGTTGTAAACATCATGGAACCACAGCACCAGGGTGCAGATGACGACCAGTGTAAGCTGGACGCCAATGAACATGCGGAACTCAGGATCGCGCGAGTACACCTTCAGGCTACGCCCGCTGAGTAACGAGAAGTGCAGACCGTAGTTACAACCGGAGATCAGCAGGAAAATGGCAATGATGGTGTTTATCGTTGGACTGTCGAAGTAGCCCACGCTGGCGTCGTGGGTGGAGAACCCGCCGATAGCAATTGTCGCAAAGCTGTGTCCGATAGCATCGAAAGCAGGCATCCCGGCAAACCAGAGCGCCAGCGCGCAGGCTACCGTCAACAGAACATAAATCAGCCACAGGGTTTTCGCCGTCTCGGCAATACGCGGGCGCATCTTGTTGTCTTTCAGCGGTCCCGGCATTTCAGCCCTGTACAGCTGCATCCCCCCGACGCCCAGAATCGGGAGAATAGCCACCGCCAGGACGATGATCCCCATCCCCCCGAACCACTGCAGCATCTGGCGATAAAAGAGAATAGCGTGCGGTAACGAATCCAGCCCCACCAGCGTCGTCGCCCCGGTGGTCGTTAATCCGGAGAAGGATTCAAAAAAGGCGTCCGTGATGCTGAGATTAGGCTGTTCAGAGAAGATAAAGGGCAGCGAACCGACGCTTCCCAGCACCGTCCAGAACAGGACCACAATCAGAAATCCTTCGCGAGATTTCAGCTCACCTTTCTGACGACGGTTCGGCCACCACAGCAGCGAGCCGATCGCCAGCGCGACAAAGAAGGTCTGGGTAAATGCCCGCCCCGCGCCGTCCCGGTAGATAAGCGCCACCAGTCCAGGGAGAATCATCGTCCCCGAAAAGAGTATGACCAGCAGTCCAACGATTCGGGTTATGGCACGAAAATGCATCTCTGCCGTTTCCTTTGGTATTCAAAAAAGTGAGGTGGGGATTATTCTTCAATCGGCAGCAATTGCAACGAACCGCGACTGAAATCAGCCAGTTTTGCTGAAAAAGCAGCCAGTTCCGCCTGAGGAAGCGCCACGCGTAATTGCACCATTGCCTGGTAATCACTGTGCGCAATCACGCCGTTAAATTGTTTGAGCAGCGTTTCAATGCCCGATAGCTGAGCGTAATCGCACAACAAAGTATATTCGGTGAGCGGCGTTTTGCGGATGGTCGTCAGGATATTCAGTGCCTGCTGAACTCCGCCACCATACGCTTTAACCAGCCCGCCCGTACCTAACAGAATGCCGCCGTAGTAGCGCACCACCACGGCGGTAATTTCACCCACGCCGCTGCCCATCAGCTGTGAAAGCATGGGTTTACCGGCCGTGCCCGCCGGTTCACCATCGTCGGAAAACCCCAGTTGTTGTGAATCGTCAGGCGGCCCTGCCACCCACGCCACGCAGTGGTGACGTGCGTCAGGATGCTCGGCCCGGACGGACTCGACAAACGCCTTTGCCGCCTCTACGCCATCGGTATGCGCCAGCAGCGTAATAAAGCGGCTTTTCTTGATTTCCTCGACAAAGGTGACCGGTTCAGCCGGTATCAACCAACTTTCCATCAGGCCAGCTTCAGGTCTCGCGTCATATTCTCGATACCGTTTTCGTGAACCACCACGTTATCTTCGATACGAATGCCGCCAAACGGCTTCAGCGCGTCGATTTTTTCCCAGTTGAAGTGTTTGCTGAACTGACCTTCACGCCACGGCGCCAGCAGGGATTCGATAAAGTAGATCCCTGGTTCAATCGTCAGTACCATACGCGGCTCAAGAATACGGGTGCAACGCAGGTAAGGATATTTAGACGGTGCCGCCAGGTGCGTGCCGGTATCATCCTGCATAAAGCCCGCAACGTCGTGAACCTGCAGGCCCAGCGGGTGGCCGATACCGTGCGGCATAAATGGCCCGGTCAGATCGTTCTCGACCATCGCCTCTTCGCTCATGTCTTTCACAACCTGATGCTTACGCAGCAGTTTGGCGATGCGCTGATGGAACTGGATGTGGTAATCCACGTAGCTGGTTCCGGCTTTCATGGTGCCAATCAGCGCCAGCTGTTCATCGTTCACGTCTTTAATCAGCTGCGCGAAATCGGTGTCCGCATTTGCCGCCCAGGTACGGGTCAGGTCGGCCGCATAGCCGTTGTACTCTGCGCCTGCATCCAGCAGGAAGCTGCGCATCTCAGACGGAACCTGGTGATCCAGTTTGGTGTAGTGGAGAACAGACGCATGCTCGTTCAGCGCGACGATGTTGCTGTACGGCACGTCGGTGTCGCGGTGACCGGTTGCGGTCAGGTAGGCCTGGTTAATGTCGAACTCGCTCATGCCTGACTGGAACGCCTCGTGCGCGGCACGGTGGCCATTCACCGCCGTTTTTTGCGCTTCACGCATGCAGTAAAGTTCGTAGTCAGTCTTATACGCGCGATAGTAATGAAGGTAATCCAGCACGCCTTTCGGGTTGAGTTTATCTGCCGGAATATCCAGACCGAGCGCACGTTCAGGTACGGGGCCGATGTAGCCGATGTTGCCGCGCGCCGCTGGCAGCTGGCTGCCAATACCGTCCGCTTTCGGCAGAGCAATAACCTCAATTTCTTCCGTCCAGAAAGAGGTCGGCAATGGTTCAACGTTGTGCCAGTAATCGACCGGCAGGTAGAACCACAGTTTCGGCTTGTTCACGCCATCCACCAGCAGCCAGCAATTTGGAACCTGAGTCACCGGCACCCAGGCTTTAAACTGCGGGTTGACCTTAAACGGGTAGGCGTGATCATCAAGAAAAGTATTCATCAGCTCGCCGGAGTGGATCAGCAGGGCATCCAGCTTGAAGCGGGCCAGTACATCGCGGGTACGTTCCTGTAGGGTAACGATATGATTTTTATAAAGCGAAGCCAGTGAGTCCATCATTCTTCCTTTCGTTTTTTTGACCTCAAGTCATCGCATCTTAGCACACCTCACTCCGGCTGCGTGATTTCCACCGACCGTGATCAATGCAGCATTTTCTTAATGAGTAATTTGCATTTTATTAACATAAATTCCACACTCCGTTTCATCTGGTATGACCAGATCCACTTGCTGGATTCAGGAGACTGACATGCTTTACAAAGGCGACACCCTGTACCTCAACTGGCTGGAAGACGGCATTGCCGAACTGGTGTTCGATGCCCCCGGCTCAGTGAATAAGCTTGATACCGCGACGGTGGCCAGTCTTGGCCAGGCGCTGGAAGTGCTTGAAAAGCAATCTGAATTAAAAGGGCTGCTGCTGCGCTCTAACAAAGCGGCCTTTATTGTCGGTGCCGATATCACCGAATTCCTTTCGCTGTTCCAGGTTCCGGAAGAACAGCTGAGCCAGTGGCTGCACTTTGCCAACAGCGTCTTTAATCGCCTGGAAGATCTGCCTGTTCCAACGATCTCTGCCGTGAACGGCTACGCGCTGGGCGGCGGGTGCGAGTGCGTGCTGGCGACCGACTACCGTTTGGCGACGCCGGACCTGCGCATCGGCCTGCCGGAAACCAAGCTGGGCATTATGCCGGGCTTTGGCGGATCCGTGCGCATGCCGCGCATGCTGGGTGCAGACAGCGCCCTGGAAATCATTGCCGCTGGTAAAGACGTAGGCGCGGAACAGGCGCAGAAAATCGGCCTGGTCGACGGCGTCGTGAAGCCAGAGAAGCTGGTTGAAGGCGCACTTGCCATACTGCGTCAGGCGATTAACGGCGATCTCGACTGGAAGGCCAAGCGCCAGCCGAAGCTGGAGCCGTTAAAGCTCAGCAAGATTGAAGCCACCATGAGCTTCACCATGGCCAAAGGCATGGTGATGCAGACGGCGGGTAAACACTACCCGGCGCCAATTACGGCGGTGAAAACCATTGAAGCGGCAGCCCGATTTGGCCGCGACGAAGCCCTGAAGCTCGAAAATCAAAGCTTTGTTCCGCTGGCGCACACCAATGAAGCCCGCGCGCTGGTTGGCATCTTCCTCAACGATCAGTTCGTGAAGGGCAAAGCCAAACAGCTGACCAAAAACGTTGAGACGCCAAAACATGCGGCAGTGCTCGGCGCCGGTATTATGGGCGGCGGCATCGCTTACCAGTCGGCCTGGAAAGGCGTACCGGTAGTGATGAAAGACATCAACGAGAAATCTCTGACGCTGGGCATGACCGAAGCGGCCAAGCTGCTGAATAAGCAGCTGGAACGCGGAAAAATTGACGGGCTGAAGCTTGCAGGCGTGATCTCCACCATTCAGCCTGTGCTGGAATACAGCGGTTTCGACCGTGTCGACGTGGTGGTCGAAGCCGTCGTCGAGAACCCGAAAG
The DNA here is from genome assembly GCF_058354905.1 of Enterobacter sp. ECC_219_Taxon_10. NCBI lineage: Bacteria > Pseudomonadati > Pseudomonadota > Gammaproteobacteria > Enterobacterales > Enterobacteriaceae > Enterobacter > Enterobacter sp. ECC_219_Taxon_10. The sequence goes on from NZ_CM178005.1 coordinate 4,673,080, forward strand.
TCAAAAAAGCGGTGCTGGCGGAAACGGAAGACAAGGTTCGTCCTGAGACCGTACTGGCCTCTAACACCTCCACCATTCCAATCAGCGAGCTGGCGAGCGTGCTGAAGCGTCCGGAAAACTTCTGCGGGATGCACTTCTTCAACCCGGTACACCGTATGCCGCTGGTCGAAGTGATCCGTGGGGAAAAAACCTCTGACGAAACCATTGCTAAAGTGGTGGCGTGGGCAAGCAAGATGGGTAAAACACCGATCGTCGTTAACGACTGCCCGGGCTTCTTTGTTAACCGCGTGCTGTTCCCGTACTTCGCCGGTTTTAGCCAATTGCTGCGCGACGGCGCGGACTTCCGCAAAATCGACAAAGTAATGGAAAAACAGTTCGGCTGGCCAATGGGCCCGGCATATCTGCTGGACGTGGTGGGCATTGATACCGCCCACCACGCCCAGGCGGTGATGGCGGCAGGCTTCCCGCAGCGCATGCAGAAAGATTATCGCGACGCCATTGACGCGCTGTTCGACGCCAACCGCTTCGGCCAGAAGAACGGCCTGGGCTTCTGGCGCTATAAAGAAGACAGCAAAGGTAAACCGAAGAAAGAAGAAGATGCCGTGGTCGATGGCCTGCTGGCCGACGTTAGCCAGCCGAAGCGCGACTTCACGGACGATGAGATCATCGCCCGGATGATGATTCCAATGATCAACGAAGTGGTGCGTTGCCTTGAAGAAGGCATTATCGCCAGCCCGGCAGAAGCCGACATGGCGCTGGTATACGGCCTCGGCTTCCCTCCGTTCCACGGCGGCGCGTTCCGCTGGCTGGACACGCTCGGCAGCGCCCGCTATCTCGATATGGCCCAGCAGTACCAGCACCTCGGCCCGCTTTATGAGGTGCCGGAAGGGCTGCGTAACAAAGCGCGCCATAACGAACCCTACTATCCAGCAGTTGAGCCAGCCCGTCCGGTTGGCGAGCTGAAAACGGCTTAAGGAGTCACAATGGAAAAGGTTGTCATTGTTGATGCGATTCGCACCCCGATGGGCCGTTCAAAAGGCGGCGCGTTCCGTAACGTGCGTGCGGAAGACCTCTCCGCGCACCTGATGCGTAGCCTGCTGGCGCGTAACCCGGCGCTGGATCCTGCTGCGCTCGACGATATTTACTGGGGCTGCGTACAGCAGACCCTGGAGCAAGGTTTCAACATCGCCCGTAACGCGTCGCTGCTTGCGGAGATCCCACACTCGGTTCCGGCGGTCACCGTCAACCGTCTGTGCGGTTCGTCCATGCAGGCGCTGCACGACGCGGCGCGTATGATCATGACCGGCGATGCCCAGGCCTGCCTGGTCGGCGGCGTTGAGCACATGGGTCACGTACCGATGAGCCACGGGGTCGATTTCCACCCGGGCATGAGCCGCAACGTGGCGAAAGCCGCGGGGATGATGGGTTTGACCGCCGAGATGCTCTCTCGTCTGCACGGCATCAGCCGTGAAATGCAGGATGCCTTTGCCGCGCGCTCTCACGCTCGCGCATGGGCGGCGACGCAGTCCGGCGCCTTTAAGAATGAGATCATCCCGACCGGCGGCCACGACGCGGACGGCGTACTGAAGCAGTTCAGTTACGACGAAGTCATCCGCCCGGAAACCACCGTAGAAGCACTTTCTACCCTGCGCCCTGCGTTTGATCCGGTCACCGGTACGGTAACGGCGGGTACTTCGTCAGCGCTGTCCGACGGCGCCGCCGCGATGCTGGTAATGAGCGAAAGCCGCGCCCGCGAGCTGGGCTTAACCCCTCGTGCTCGGGTACGTTCGATGGCGGTGGTGGGCTGCGATCCTTCGATCATGGGTTACGGACCGGTTCCGGCCTCGAAGCTGGCGCTGAAAAAAGCGGGGTTAACCGCCAGCGATATCGATCTGTTCGAAATGAACGAAGCCTTCGCCGCGCAGATCCTGCCGTGCATTAAAGATCTGGGGCTGATGGAGCAGATCGACGAGAAGATCAACCTCAACGGTGGCGCGATCGCTCTCGGTCACCCGCTGGGCTGCTCCGGGGCGCGTATCAGCACCACGCTTATCAACCTGATGGAACGCAAAGATGCCCAGTTTGGTCTGGCAACGATGTGTATTGGTTTGGGTCAGGGTATCGCGACGGTGTTTGAAAGAGTGTAAATCAGGAAAAGTATCTCAAAGCCAATGGCGTCAAAACGAGCGCAGCTAACGCAGTTATGGCGTCATTGGCGAAGAGAGACAGTTTAGTTGCCGTTCTTCCCGCCTGTCAGGGGCGGGTTTTTTATTTAAATGAAGGCAAACGCATCGCCGAACAGACGGTCTTCACGCGCGTCACGTTCATTACAGAACAGGTCGCGGGCAATTTTCGCCATCTCGAAACGGCCTGCAATGTAGATATCATGTCCCGCCAGCGTACCGTGATCCTGCAGTACCGCCGTCAGCACCGTCCCACTACGTCCACGCCAGCCCTCTTCAGGCTGCTCGACCACTGGCTCGATGCGCAGATTTGGATGGTTGATGCTCAGCGCTTCCAGTTCAGACAGGTCATACAGGTGCTTCTCTTCGCGGCCGCCCCAGTAGATGGTGATATCACGTTCCGGGTTACGCGCCAGTGCGGTCAACAGAATAGAGCGCACATATGAGAAGCCTGTACCACCAGCGATCAGGATCAGTGGACGGTCTTCGTCATCACGTAACCATGCCTCGCCGTGAGGAATATCGACCACAATCTCACGCTCTTTCAGGATGCGGTCCATCACGGCCATCGCGTACAGGTTAAGCTCAGACGCACCAATATGCAGCTCAATAAATTCCTGCTCTGCTGGCGTAGAGGCCATAGAGAAAGGACGCTTATCACGCTCATCCATCACGACCATCAGGTACTGGCCAGCACGGAATGAGAATGCCGCTTCAGGAACCAGGCGGACGCGATATACGGTGTCGGTAATAGCATCTACCGACGTCACTTTACAGCTTAAGGTTGTCATTCGCTCTCTCTGTCGGGAAGTCTATAGGGCTTAACGGTCAGCTCAGAGTTTACCGTTATTCATTATGGCCAGTTCGTCCCAGATCGCGTCAATTCGCGCGGTCACGGCAGGATCTTTTTTGATCGGGCGACCCCATTCACGGTCGGTTTCGCCAGGCCATTTATTTGTGGCATCCAGTCCCATCTTTGAGCCAAGACCGGAAACCGGCGAGGCAAAATCCAGATAATCTATCGGCGTGTTTTCGACTAACACCGTATCACGCGCAGGATCCATTCGCGTGGTGATTGCCCAGATGACGTCATTCCAGTCGCGGGCGTTAACGTCATCATCGCAGACAATAACAAATTTGGTATACATAAACTGGCGCAGGAAAGACCATACGCCCATCATCACGCGTTTAGCATGACCTGGGTACTGTTTCTTCATCGTGACCACCGCCATGCGATACGAGCATCCTTCAGGCGGCAGATAAAAATCAACGATTTCCGGGAACTGCTTTTGCAGGATCGGCACAAATACTTCGTTCAGCGCCACGCCCAGCACCGCCGGTTCATCCGGTGGACGGCCAGTATAGGTGGAGTGATAAATCGCATCTTCACGCTGGGTAATGTGCGTGACGGTAAACACCGGGAAGTTATCCACTTCGTTGTAATAGCCGGTATGGTCGCCGTAAGGGCCTTCTGGCGCCATTTCACCCTGCTCAATGTAACCTTCCAGCACAATTTCTGCACTGGCCGGTACTTCGAGATCGTTAGAGATACACTTCACGACCTCGGTTTTGGTCCCGCGCAGCAGGCCGGCAAAGGCATATTCAGAGAGCGTATCCGGGACGGGCGTGACCGCCCCCAGAATGGTGGCCGGATCGGCGCCTAAGGCGACAGACACCGGGAAACGTTCACCCGGATGCGCAGCACACCACTCCTGGAAATCCAGCGCGCCGCCGCGATGCGACAGCCAGCGCATGATGAGCTTATTTTTGCCAATCAGCTGCTGGCGATAAATACCGAGGTTTTGCCGCTCTTTATGCGGCCCGCGCGTCACGGTGAGGCCCCAGGTGATCAGCGGCGCAGCATCTTCAGGCCAGCACTGCATAATCGGAATTTTGGTGAGATCCACCGCCTCACCTTCCAGCACTTTCTGCTGGCACGGCGCGCCGCGCAGTCGTTTGGTGGGCATGTTCAGCACCTGCTTAAACTGCGGCAGCTTGTCGAACAGATCGCGGAAGCCTTTCGGCGGCTCTGGCTCTTTCAAAAATGCCAGCAGTTTACCCACTTCACGCAGCGCGGTAACGTCTTCCTGCCCCATCCCCAGGGCGACACGACGCGGAGTGCCGAACAGGTTGCACAGCACCGGCATGGAGTAACCTTTGGGATTTTCAAACAGTAATGCGGGGCCACCGGCACGCAGAGTCCGGTCAGCAATTTCTGTCATTTCCAGATAAGGATCAACAGGAAGCGTAATGCGTTTCAATTCACCCTGCTGTTCCAGCAGCGTCAGGAAGTCGCGGAGATCGTGGTATTTCATGCAGTTAGTCATGGCCTCTCTGTAAGCGCTTCATTATACGGCGTAAGCCTTCTCGATGCTGTAATTTTGTTAAATTCGCGTGAACTTATCCGTTGTGTTCGAATTTCCCCCATTATAATCAACTTAGCGATCCCTCCAGGGTTTTGATATGCTTGCGCCCCGAACTAAGGGAAAGAGTGATTATGCAGGCCTGGTATTTACTGTATTGCAAACGCGGGCAACTTCAGCGCGCGCAGGAACATCTTGAACGTCAGTCAGTAAATTGTCTGACACCCGTGATCACGCTTGAAAAAATGCAGCGCGGGAAGCGCACAACCGTCAGTGAGCCTCTATTCCCGAACTATCTGTTCGTGGAGTTCGACCCTGAGGTGATCCACACCACCACCATCAGCGCAACGCGCGGCGTCAGCCACTTCGTTCGTTTTGGTGCCCACCCGGCCACGGTTCCGTCGACCGTCATTCATCAGCTGTCTGTTTATCAACAGCCTGAAGGGATCACCGATCCGGAAACCCCTTACGCGGGCGATAGCGTCGTCATTACGGAAGGCGCATTCGAAGGCCTGCAGGCGATTTTCGCCGAGCCGGACGGTGAAGCACGCTCAATGCTGTTGCTCAATCTGCTGAACAAGCAGGTGCTGCAGAGCGTGAAAAACACCGACTTCCGCAAAGTCTAAACGTTTATCCCGAACAGGCGACGCACGTTGTCATCCGTCTGCGCGGAAAGCCAGTGCGGATCCTCTCCGCGCCAGTGCGCTACGCGCTCAACAATGTGCCCCAGCCAGGCGGGCTCATTTCGCCGCGATGCCGGTTTGGGCTTCATATCTCGCGGCAGCAGATATGGCGCATCGGTTTCAAGAAGCAAGCGTTCTGCCGGGATCGCCGGCAGCAGCTCGCGAAGCTCAAGCCCGCGACGCTCATCGCAAACCCAACCGGTAATGCCCAGATAAAGCCCTCGCTTCAGGCAATCTAGCGCTTCCTGCCGTGAACCGGTGAAGCAGTGCAGCACTGCGCCCGGCAGTTTATCCAGCCACGGGTCGAGCAGTGCGAGAAAACGTTCATGCGCATCGCGACAGTGCATAAAGACGGGCATCTCAAGCTCTGCAGCCAGCGCAAGCTGGGCAGTGAATGCCTTTTCCTGTTCGTCAGGCGTCGAGAAGTTGCGGTTGAAATCGAGCCCGCACTCGCCAATAGCCACCACCTCTGCTGTTTTCGCCAGCGCGCGCAGTGTTTCTGCGCCCTCCTCAGTCCACTGACTGCTGTCATGAGGGTGAACGCCTGCGGTTGACCAGCAGCGTTGATAACGTTGCGCCAGCCGCTGCGCCTGCTCACTCTCATGCAGGTTGGTCCCGGTCAGCAGGAGTCCTTTGACGCCGGCGTCAAAAGCCCGTGCAACCACCTCGTCACGATCTTTCGCAAACTGTGAACTGGTCAGGTTGAGTCCGATATCAAACATGCGAATCCCCATAGAACAACCGCCCTGACGGGCGGCTGGTTTTACTCTTCAGTGGTCTTTTCGGACGCGTCGTCTTCATCGTCCGACCGGCGTCCTTTACCCACGTAAAAACGCGAGAAGAAGACGCCAACCTCAAACAGGCAGTACATCGGTATTGCCAGCAGCGTTTGCGAGAAGACGTCCGGCGGCGTCAGCAGCATGCCGACTACGAAGGCGCCTACCAGGATATACGGACGCTTCTTACGCAGGTCATCAGGGGTGGTTACCCCAACCCAACAAAGCAGCACAATGGCCACCGGCACTTCAAATGCCACGCCGAACGCCATAAACAGCGCCATCACAAAGCTGAGGTAGCTGGCGATATCCGTCGACACCTGGACACCTTCCGGCGCGGTGTGCGTCAGGAAGCCGAAGGCCAGCGGGAAGACAACGAAGTAGGCAAACGCCATGCCGATATAGAACAGCAGCGAACTGGATACCAGTAGCGGGATGACCAGCTTGCGTTCGTGCTTATACAGTGCCGGCGCAACAAACGCCCATACCTGATAAAGGATGACCGGAGCAGAGGCAATCAATGAAACCCAGAAGGTCAGCTTAATCGGCGTAAAGAACGGAGAAGCAACGTCTGTTGCAATCATCGTTGCGCCCAGCGGCATCTGCTTGATCAGCGGCGCAGAGACCACCTGATAGATATCGTTGGCGAAATAGACCAGGCAAAGGAATATGAGGAATACCGCAATAATGCAGTTTAACAGGCGCTTACGCAGCTCAATAAGGTGCGTAATAAGCGGTTGAGTATCATCTACTGCCATGGTTACGCTTTATCACTCGACGAGGGGGATGATTCGGAAACGGGCGCGGCGGGTTTAGCTTCAGCCGTTTTTACCATCGGCTCTTCCGGCTGTGCCTGTTTTTTCAGTTCAGTTTCCTGCGGCGTTTGCTCAGGCGCTGCGGCCTGGTGCTCCGCACTCGCTGGCGTCACGCCCTCACGCTGCGCTTCGCTGTCCTTCACCACCGGGTTATGAATAGTGTTCGCTTCATCGCTCGCTTTTTCAGGATCGTTAACGCTGTAAGAGCGCTTCATGGATTCCGCCGCTTCGCGCAGTTCATCCATTGAGGCTTTCAGTTCCGGCGTCAGGTTATCCATGCTCGCCTTCTCGACCTTTTTCAGGCTTTCCTGAAACTCCTGCAGCTTAAGTTCCTGCGCCAGCTCATTCTGAACGGTCGAGGCCAGCGATCTTAGCGCACGAACCCAGCCCACGACGGTTTTTACCGCAACCGGCAGACGCTGCGGTCCCAGCACGATCAGACCAATCACAAAGACCAGCAGCAGCTCACTAAAACCAATGTCGAACACGACTTACACCTGCTCTTTATCGTGGCGTTTAGCGTCTTCCTTTTTGGCATCTTCTTGCTTGTCGGAGATGGATTTAGCAGTAAAGTCAGCGTCCTGGCTGGTTTTATCCTGCTTGCTCTCATCATCGCTCATCGCTTTCTTGAAGCCTTTGATAGACGCGCCCAGATCGGAACCAATAGAACCGAGCTTTTTGGTGCCAAACAGCAGCACGACGATGACGGCAATAATGACTAATTGCCAGATACTGATACCACCCATACATATTCCTCAGGGATAGATGATTAATTGATCAGATCGCATTATACGTATGCGACCCGTCGATGGCGACGCAAACTCAGCGCGTTTTTCTCCATCCTGCAAGCCAGACAACAACCCCGCCAGCCATCAACCAGGCGGGCATCATCTGCCAGTCAGGACGGTTGATCAGCAGCAGCGTACCGCTCAGCAGCAGCGTTGCGCCAATCCCAAAAAGATAGCGTGACTGTCCCTGGCGCACACGGCTGGACTGAAGCTCGCGGGCGATTTTATCCATGCTGTGCTGAAGATTCTTGCTCTGACGCAAACTGTCGTAAACCAGCTCAGGAATTTCAGGCATTTTTTCTATCCAGAACGGGCCTTTCTCTTTAAGAGACCGAACCAGCGCCGGAAGGCCAACCTGATCCTTAATCCAGGATTCCAGGAAAGGTTTAGCCGTCTTCCACAAGTCTAACTGAGGATAGAGTTGTCGACCTACACCTTCAACGTAAAGTAATGTTTTCTGAAGTAAAACTAACTGCGGCTGAACTTCCATATTAAAGCGGCGAGCCGTATTGAACAGGTTTAACAATACGTGGCCAAAGGAGATTTCTGCCAGCGGTTTTTCAAAAATTGGTTCGCAAACGGTCCGGATCGCAAACTCGAACTCTTCGACGTTGGTGTCCGGCGGAACCCAGCCGGAATCAACGTGCAGCTCAGCCACTTTTCGGTAGTCGCGGTTGAAGAACGCGATGAAGTTTTCAGCCAGATAACGTTTATCTTCTTTGTTCAGCGAGCCCACAATCCCACAGTCGATACCGATGTACTTCGGATCCTCAGGATGCTCGTAGCTCACGAAGATATTACCCGGGTGCATGTCCGCGTGGAAAAAGCTGTCGCGGAAGACCTGGGTAAAGAAGACCTGAACGCCACGTTCGGCCAGCAGCTTCATGTTCGTTCCCTGCTTCTCCAGGGCCACCACGTCCGAAACCGGAATACCGTAGATGCGCTCCATGACCATCATGTTTTGGCTGCAGTAGTCAGAATAGACTTCAGGCACATAGAGCATCGGGCTGTTTTCAAAGTTCCGACGCAGCTGAATAGCGTTTGCCGATTCGCGCAGCAGATTAAGCTCATCAATCAGCGTTTTTTCATACTCCCGCACCACTTCCATCGGGCGCAGTCGGCGACCATCAGGTAACAAACGCGGTACCCAACGCGCCAGACGATAAATCAGCTTCATGTCGGCTTTGATGATCGGCAGGATATCCGGGCGGATCACCTTGATCACCACCTCTTTACCGTTCTCTTTCAGACGCGCAGTGTGCACCTGAGCGATAGAAGCCGACGCCAGCGGTTCTATTTCGAAATCGTCAAACCAGGCTTCAACGGGAAGATTTCCCATCGCCTCTTCGATCTGTTTCTTCGCTCTCACCCCATCAAACGGGGCGACACGGTCCTGAAGCATCGCCAGTTCATCGGCAATGTGCGGCGGGAAGAGATCGCGGCGGGTTGAGAGCATCTGCCCGAACTTAATCCATACCGGGCCGAGCTCCTGCAGCGCCAGACGCAGGCGTTCACCCAGCGGCTGACCTTTATGGCGATTTGGCATCCAGAACAGCGTCCGCCGCCAGATTCTGAGCGGCAGCGTGATACGCATTTTGGGGATAAGCTCGTCGAGCCCGTAACTCAAAAAGGTGTGGATGATAAAATAGAGGCGCCGAATTTCACCAGGCGTCATTTGCCCTCCAGTTTTTCCAGCCGTTTGGTTAACGCATCAACCGCGCGTTCAACAGCAGCAGTCTCTTCCGCAAACCACGCCACTTCCAGCGGTCCGGGGGCCATGCGCCACTCTTCCGTCAGTACTTCCGCGGCATAGCGCTGTTGACGTTGCAGATTTTTGCGCAGGAACGCCGTGCCGCCATGAATAACTTTCCCGATCCCTTCAGCGGCGATGTCACCAATAAAAGGCGCCAGCAGCTCTGCCGGATCGAATTCAGCCAGATCGCTGAGCGCAACAAAGTTCTGCACGACCTGGATGTCACCTTCTACTTCCAGCTCACCGCTGCGGATAAGCGCCGTTAATTGCTGGCGATCGCGCAATTTTGGCAGCACGCTCATATGGGTAATGACCGAGCAATCAGCCTCGCCTTCCCACTCACCCAGAACGTCAAGCTGGCGTTCGCTGAAGACCAGCACGAGCGGCGTCGAGAACTCTTTTAATACAATGCGCAGTACCTTCCCGTTTAGCCGCTGACGTGCGGCTTTCAGCGCCGGAGCGCGATACAGGAAGGCATTCAGCACATTCTCGATGCCTGCGGTGACTAAGGGTTTAAAGGGCACGGGACACCTCCACTCAGAATTTGTAACCGCGATGCAGCGCGACGACACCCGCCGTCATGTTGAAGTATTCAACGTTCTCAAATTCTGCATCCTGCATCATGGCTTTTAAGGTGTCCTGATCCGGGTGCATGCGAATTGATTCCGCCAGATAGCGATAGCTTTCCGCGTCGTTTGCCACCAGCTCGCCAATACGCGGCAGCACGTGGAAGGAATAGGCGTCGTAAGCTTTGCTCAGCGGGTCGATAATCGGTTTAGAGAACTCGAGCACCAGCAGGCGTCCACCCGGCTTCAGCACACGGTACATGGAGCGCAGCGCTTTTTCTTTATCGGTGACGTTACGCAGACCGAAGGAAATAGTGATGCAGTCAAAGGTATTGTCCGGGAACGGCAGCGCTTCGGCGTTGGCCTGCACGTATTCCACGTTACCCACCACGCCGATGTTACGCAGCTTTTCGCGTCCCATTTTAAGCATGGAGTCATTAATATCAGCCAGTACAACGCGACCGGTTTCACCCACCAGACGGGAGAATTTCGCCGTCAGATCGCCCGTACCGCCAGCCAGATCGAGAACCGTTTGTCCACGACGCACACCGCTGCAGTCAATGGTGAAGCGCTTCCACAAGCGATGAATGCCGAACGACATCAAGTCATTCATCACATCGTACTTCGCCGCCACGGAATGAAATACGTGGGCCACCATGTCAGCTTTCTGCGCTTTGGCTACTGTCTGAAAGCCAAAGTGCGTCGTGTCTTGTGAATCGTCAACCATCTCAGAGCCTGCTAATCAGTCAAATGTTCGTGAAGTGTAACAGATTGGGCGCAATTGCCCTACGATTCAACCACCGCGAAAGAAACGCGCCGGCTGTTCATCTGGCGATAAACCCGCCGCTAAATCGTTGTCCTGGCTGAGGGTATTTTGTTCATCCCTGCCCTCACGCAGACGGAACTCTTCGTCCTGCGCTGTCGCCTGTTCGACCAATTCCGGATTAATCTCGCGTTTAACCTCCACCCCCAGGCTGCGGAATGCTTCAGCCTGCGCAAGCAGGTTGCCACGCCCCGAGGAGAGCTTTTTCATTGCCTGGCGGTAGTTATCCTGCGCACGGTCCAGGCTTTGCCCGACGGAAGACATATCGTCCACGAACAGACGCATTTTGTCGTACAGCTTGCTGGCGCGATCGGCAATCTGCTGGGCATTGCGGCTCTGGTGCTCATAGCGCCACAGGTTGGCAATGGTCCGCAAGGCCACTAACAGCGTGGTGGGGCTGACCAGCATAATGTTATTTTTCAGCGCTTCAGTGATAAGCTCAGGCTGTCTGTCGAGCGCCAGCAAAAACGCGGGTTCGACCGGGATAAACATCAGCACGTAGTCCAGCGAGCGCAGCCCCGGCAGCTGCTGATAATCCTTTCTGCCCAGCAGGCGAATATGGTTACGCACGGAAGCAATGTGCTCCTGCAGCGCCGATTCGCGCGTGTAGTCATCTTCGGCATTGAAGTAACGCTCATAAGCCACCAGCGTCATTTTGGCGTCAATGACCACATCTTTGCCCTGTGGCAGCCGCACAATCACATCCGGCTGCATGCGCGAGTGGGCGTCGTTTTCGATACTTACCTGCGTTTCGTATTCATATCCTTCCCGCAGGCCGGAGGCTTCCAGCACGCGGGTAAGTACCACTTCCCCCCAGTTACCCTGAGTTTTGTTATCGCCTTTCAGCGCCCGCGTCAGGTTGACCGCCTCCTGTGCCATCTGCGCATTCAGCTGCTGAAGATTGCGAATCTCATGGGCCAGCGTGTGGCGCTCGCGGGCTTCCTGACCAAAGCTGTCCTGCACCTGACGGCGAAAGCCGTCCAGCTGTTCGCGCAGCGGCGTCAGGAGGCTGTTCAGGCTCTGGCGATTCTGTTCGTCAACGCGGCGGTTGCTGTGCTCGAAAATGCGGTTAGCGAGGTTCTCAAACTGCTCGCTGAGGCGCTGCTCGCTGTTAATCATCTGGCGGATTTTGTCTTCGGCGTGCAACTGAGTGGACTCAAGGCGGGTAGTCACTTCGCGGAGATCGGCCTCCAGCGAGGTGTTGATATCACGCAGGTTACGCAGTTCGTTATTGAGCAGCTCGCACTCGTCGCGCCAGTGGTCGCTCAGCGCAACCTGTTGTTTTGCCGCGCTAAGCTCGGCGACGATCTCTTCCCGCTCAGCCAGCTGCTCGGCTTTCTGCTGCGCGTGCTGGTAACTGGAAATCAGCCAGCCTATCCCTACGCCCGCCAGCGCAATCACCGCATAAATCAGGATTGAGATATCCACAATGCCCCCTGCATCAACGTATTACCCGCACAAAATAAGATTGTGCTGTATAAACGTCCAGTTTGAAAGGGTTTTCCTGCGAGGCGCTACGCAAAAAATAAAGGCCGAACGCGTCGGCCTTTTATCTCAGAGAGGAGAACTAGATCAGGCGGCGAGCCGCTTCAACCACGATTTTCACCGCATGACTTTCGGTCTGCTTCATGGTTTCGGCGTTCGGGATCTCCTGCTGGGTACGGTTGACGATAACGCCCGCCACCATACCGGCACGCAGACCCTGGCTTGCGCACATGGTCAGCAGCGTTGCGGATTCCATTTCGTAGTTCATCACGCCCATAGACTGCCACTCTTCCATTGAGCCTTTGAAGCGGCTTACAACGCGGCCAGAGAAGGTGTCGTAACGCTCCTGGCCCGGGTAGAAGGTATCGGAAGAGGCGGTTACGCCCACGTGAGTGGTTGCGCCCACGGATTTCGCCGCTTCAACCAGCGCGGTGGTGCACTCGAAATCAGCCACTGCCGGGAATTCCATCGGCGCAAAGTGCAGGCTCGCGCCGTCCAGACGCACGGACGCGGTCGTCACCAGCACGTCGCCGACGTTGATGTGCGGCTGAATAGCGCCGGTGGTACCGATACGCAGGAAAGTACGAATGCCCAGTTGCGCCAGCTCTTCAACCGCAATCGAGGTAGACGGGCCACCGATACCGGTAGAGCACACAATCACCGCTTTGCCATCCAGCTCTGCGCGCCAGGTGGTGAATTCACGATGGGCAGCCAGCTTGACCGGCTTATCCATCAGCGCGGCGATCTTTTCCACACGCTCCGGATCGCCAGGGACGATAGCGAGCGTAGCCCCTTGTAAATCGTTTTTAGTGAGGCCGAGATGAAAAACATCAGACTTAGACATAGGTGACTCCTCTGTGGGTCGGTTAGTCAGAAGAAGTAAAACGGTACTTTACAGAAGCAGTAAGCATATTTTCGTGACGAACCTCACCATGAATGAAAATGATTACATTGAATTTCCATAAAAAAGTGATTTACATCACATTAACAAGTTATATCGCCAGGTGCTGCACAAAAGATAGACCGTTTAAGGCACTGTGAGTTGTTAACCTGGTGTCTATATTTACCTTTGCGCTAACTCATTGGTACGGAGAATGCCATGACTGAAAAAATCGGTTTTGCACCTGCTGCGGCCCCACATGCTTCAACCATCGTGTCGACGCCAGAAGCGGCAATTACCGCGGGTGAGACCTCCATTCCCTCGCAGGGGGAGAATATGCCTGCTTATCACGCACGGCCAAAATCGGCAGACGGCCCGCTGCCCATCGTGATTGTGATTCAGGAGATATTTGGTGTTCACGAACACATTCGCGACCTCTGCCGCCGGCTGGCGCTGGAAGGGTATCTGGCCGTTGCGCCAGAGCTCTACTTCCGTCAGGGCGATCCGAACGACTACAGCGATATTCCAACATTGCTCAGCAACCTGGTCAGCAAAGTCCCGGACGCGCAGGTGCTGGCCGATCTCGATCACGTCGCCAGCTGGGCGGCGCGCAACGGCGGCGATCCGCATCGTCTGCTGGTCACCGGTTTCTGCTGGGGCGGACGCATTAGCTGGCTGTATGCCGCGCATAACCCGCAGCTCAAAGCCGCTGTCGCCTGGTACGGCAAACTGGTGGGTGAAAAAACGCTGAATTCACCGAAACATCCCGTGGATATCGCCACCGAGTTAAATGCCCCCGTGTTAGGGCTTTACGGTGGACAGGACACCGGTATTTCGCTGGATTCGGTAGAGACCATGCGCCATGCGCTCCGTGCGGCCAATGCGAAGGCGGAGATCGTGGTGTATCCGGATGCCGGGCATGCGTTTAACGCGGATTATCGTCCGAGCTATCACGCTGAATCGGCTAAAGATGGCTGGCAGCGGATGCTGGCGTGGTTTAGCCAGTACGGCGGTAAGAAGGCGTAATAACAAAAAAGCCCGGTGGCGGCTACGCCTTACCGGGCAATCCAGCACCTACGCCTGACGCAAATTCTGTGCCGCCTTCACCATGTTGGCGAGCGCCGCGCGCGTCTCTGGCCAGCCGCGAGTTTTCAGTCCGCAGTCCGGGTTCACCCACAGGCGCTCTGCAGGGATGCGCTGGGCCGCTTTTTTCAGCAGGGCTTCAATCCACTCCACGCTCGGCACGTTCGGGGAGTGAATGTCGTACACGCCCGGCCCGATTTCATTCGGATAGTCGAACTCTTCAAACGACTCCAGCAGCTCCATGTCTGAACGCGAGGTCTCGATGGTGATTACGTCAGCGTCCAGCGCGGCAATCGAATCCATGATGTCGTTAAATTCGCAGTAACACATGTGGGTGTGGATCTGGGTATCGTCCTTAGCCACCGCAGCGTTGATGCGGAACGCTTCCACGCCCCACTGCAGGTAAGCATCCCAGTCGCTGCGGCGCAGCGGTAAACCCTCGCGCAGCGCCGGTTCGTCAATCTGGATGATGCCAATCCCCGCAGCTTCCAGATCCGCCACTTCATCACGCAGCGCCAGCGCAATCTGTTTGGCAATGGTCTCGCGGGTCACGTCTTCACGCGGGAACGACCAGCAGAGAATGGTAACCGGGCCGGTGAGCATGCCTTTCACCGGCTTGTCGGTCAGGGACTGCGCGTACTTCGCCCACTCAACCGTGATCGGTTCCGGACGGCTGACGTCACCGATGACCACCGGCGGCTTCACGCAGCGGGAGCCGTAGCTCTGCACCCAGCCGTTTTGGGTAAAGACGAAGCCGTCCAGGTGTTCACCGAAGTATTCCACCATATCGTTACGCTCGGCTTCGCCGTGCACCAGCACATCAAGCCCCAGGCGCTCCTGCTCGATAATCGCCTGCTTGATGTGTTCCGCGATGCCGGTGCGGTAGTGGTTCGCATCCAGATTGCCCTTTTTGAAGTCCAGACGCAGGCCGCGGATCTCCGTAGTCTGTGGGAAGGAGCCGATCGTCGTGGTCGGCCACGCAGGAAGGTTGAAGCGGGCGCGCTGGGCTTCGGCACGTACCTCATACGGGCTCTGGCGCTGGCTATCCTGGGCGGTGATGGCCGCCAGACGTTTTGCCACCGCCGGGTTGTGCACGCGGGACGAGTGACGACGCGCCTGGATCGGTGCGCTCCAGTCGGTAATCGCCGCCGTGTCGCCGCTGTTCAGCGCGTCGCACAGCAGCGTTAGCTCTTCGCATTTTTGCAGGGCGAAGGCAAACCAGCTTTTCACTTCAGGGTCGAGGCGGGTTTCCACACTCAGATCGATCGGACTGTGCAGCAGCGAACAGGATGATGCCACCCACAGTTCACGTTTACCGACGATGTCTTTAATTTGTGCGTATTTCTCGGTCAGATCGGCGCGCCAGACGTTACGGCCGTTGACCAGACCGGCGGAGAGCAGCCAGTCTGCGGGCAGGCGCTTGTGCAGTTCCACCACATCGTCCTTACCGTGAACCAGGTCAACGTGAAGGCCCTGAACCGGCAGCGCGGTAATGGTCTTCAGGTTCGGCGTCACGCCTTCGAAATAGGTGGTGAGCAGGAGTTTTACCTGTCCGGCGAGCGCGTCATACGCCGGTTTGAAGGCATCGAGCCAAACCTGGGGAAGCTCCAGCACCAGCGCAGGCTCGTCGATTTGCACCCACTGGATACCGCGCTTGCCCAGCTCAATCAGCACCTGCTTATAGACCGGAAGAATATCGTTCAGCAGGCTGAGGCGGTCAAACTGCTCGCCCTTCACTTTACCCAGCCACAGGTAGGTTACCGGCCCCAGCAAAACGGGCTTCACCTGGTGTCCCAGCGCCAGCGCTTCATCCACCTCCTCCAGAAGCTGCGTCCAGGTCAGCTTAAACTGCTGGCCTTTGACGAACTCCGGCACCATATAGTGATAGTTGGTATTAAACCACTTGGTCATTTCCGCCGCTGCCGCTGGCTCACCCGTTGGTGCGCGGCCACGGCCGATGCGAAACAGGGTATCAATATCCACCGATCCATCTTTGTTCTGATGACGAGCCGGTACGTTGCCAAGCAGCAGGCTGGTCGTCAGAACATGGTCGTACCAGGCGAAGTCGCCCACCGGCAGCAGGTCAATGCCCGCCTGTTTTTGCTGATCCCAGTGGCGGGCGCGCAGCTCCCGCCCCACCGCCAGTAGTTCTTCACGGGAGGCGTTGCCCGCCCAGTAGCTTTCTTGCGCTTTTTTCAGCTCGCGACGCAGGCCAACGCGAGGGAAACCGAGAGTGTGATTGCGGATTGTCATGGTGTGCCCCTTGTGAAATTCGTTATTTAGACGTCCAGATGTTTACACTTCTATAATTGGCAGGTACTGTATATTCCTCAAGCGCAAAATGTTCATGGCGGAGTGAAGGACTTTCATGATCGAGATTAAACACCTGAAAACGCTACAAGCGTTGCGGAACTGCGGTTCGCTCGCGGCGGCTGCGGCCACGCTGCACCAGACCCAGTCCGCCCTTTCTCACCAGTTCAGCGATCTGGAACAACGCCTCGGATTTCGTCTTTTTGTGCGTAAGAGCCAGCCCCTGCGCTTTACGCCGCAGGGTGAAATTCTTCTTCAGCTGGCGAATCAGGTGCTGCCGCAGATCGCCAGCGCGCTGCAGGCGTGTAACGAGCCGCAGCAGACCAAACTGCGCATCGCCATTGAGTGCCACAGCTGTATTCAGTGGCTGACCCCCGCGCTTGAAAACTTTCGCCAGAAGTGGCCGCAGGTGGAGATGGACTTTAAATCCGGCGTGACGTTCGACCCGCAGCCTTCGCTCCAGCAGGGCGAACTGGATCTGGTGATGACGTCCGACATCCTGCCGCGCAGCGGCCTGCATTATTCACCGATGTTCGATTATGAAGTGCGCCTGGTGCTGGCGCCGGACCATCCGCTGGCGGCCAAAACGCGCATCACGCCGGAAGACCTGGCGACGGAAACGCTGCTAATTTATCCGGTCCAGCGCAGTCGTCTGGATATCTGGCGCCACTTCCTGCAGCCAGCAGGCATTAGCCCGCAGCTGAAAAGCGTGGATAACACCCTGCTGTTGATTCAGATGGTGGCGGCCAGCATGGGGATTGCGGCGCTGCCGCACTGGGTGGTGGAGAGTTTTGAACGCCAGGGTCTGGTGGTCACCAAAACCCTGGGAGAAGGACTGTGGAGCCGGCTGTACGCCGCCGTGCGCGACGGAGAGCAGCGTCAGCCCGTTACGGAAGCGTTTATTCGCTCAGCGCGGAACCACGCGTGCGACCACCTTCCGTTTGTGCGGAGCGCGGAGCGACCCAGCGGCGATGGACCCACAGCGAAGCCAGGATCACCGCTCCCCCAATAAGGAAGCTCGGCCAGTGCGGCTGTTCCTGCCAGATGGCGAGGTTCACCAGCAGCCCCGCTGGCACATGCACGTTGTTCATGATCCCCAGCGTCCCGGCGTCGACCTGCGTAGCGCCGTAGTTCCACATGAAGTACCCCAACCCTGACGCCACCACGCCCAGCCAGACCAGAACGCTCCACTGCACGTTGGTGGTCGGCAGCTTTTGCGGGTTGCCGAGCAGAAACCACGCCGCCACCGCGACAATCGCCGCACCCATATAGAACCACGCAAACGCGTTGTGCTGCGGCATAGGGCGGGTTTCCATCAGGCGTTTGTAGCCTACCATGCCGATAGCAAAGCTGATATTGGCGAGCTGGACGAACATCAGCCCGGTCCAGAAGTGATCGCTTACTTTGTCATAGCGAATTATCGCCGCACCGACCACCGCCAGCGCGGCGCTCAGCAGGTATCCCCAGCGCAGACGGCGTCTGCTGAGCAGGTCGTAAATCAGCGTGATATAGAGCGGCGTCAGCACGGTAAAGAGCAAGAATTCAGAGACGGACAAGTAGACGTAAGCCCGGAAGCTAAACAGATACATGATGCCGAGCTGCATCGCGCCCACCAGCATGTAGAGCAAAATGGTTTTCAGCGATTGCCCGCGCGTGCGCAGGAACGGCAGGAATACCAGCGCCGCCAGCCCCACGCGCATCAGCACCGAGAAGTAGCTGTCGACCGAACCGGCAAGGTATTCGCCAATCAGGCTAAAGGAGAAGGCCCACAGGATAGTGGTGATAATGAGTAGCGCCACAATGCTTGTCTCTCAGAAAGAAGGAGAGGCATTGTAGCGAACTCTTTAGTTGACAACTGAGCAATAAACAACCAAATGAAGATTATTCAAGGAAAAGCTTGCGCAGATACTTCGGTACCGCGTTGTCTGCGTTGGTGCCGATCACTTCCAGCTCCGGGTGCAAATCTTTCAGACGCTGGTGTGCGTTTTCCATAATGCAGCCCTTGCCTGCCATCGAAAGCATCTCGGCGTCGTTCATGCCGTCGCCGAAGGCGATACAGTCCTTCAGCTCAAAGCCCAGTCGTTTCGCGACGGCTTCGAGCGCGTGGCCTTTTGAGACGCCCCCGGCCATTACTTCCAGACAGGTCACGGTGGAGAAGCTCACGTTGACGCGATCGCCCCATCGGGCGTTGATCGCCTGTTCCAGCGGCAGCAGCTCTTCGTGGCTGTCGCAGGTGAAGAACACCTTGCTGATCCCCTCTGGATCCAGCAAACCCGGCTCATAAAGGGAGTAGTTGAATACCGCTTCCCTGAAGAAACGCATTTCATCCGGGCGGTGGCGATTCATGAACCATTCGTCGTCGCGGTAAACGTTAGTGACGATAGCCGGGTTGTTATGCACCACGCCGAACAGATCGGCGGCAATATCGCGATCCAGGTTGTGCGTAAAGATCAGGTTGCCGTCGGTATCATGCACGCGCGCACCGTTGGAGGTGATCATGTACGACTTGATCTCAAGGTTATCGCGGATCTGCCCCACGTCCACGTGGTGGCGGCCGGTGGCAAACACAAAGTTCACACCACGGGCGGTCAGAAGCTTTAAGGTCTCTTTCGCGTAAGGCGACAGGGTGTGGTCGGGGGAAAGCAGTGTGCCATCTAAATCAGATGCAACAACCTGGTACATAGGGATTTCAACCTCTGGTGGAAAACAATAATCAATTATGCCTGTTGAAAAATTCAACAATGGCGTTAAGCGCGACTGAGCGCATAGCGTCCTTTTCAAAAAGGATCTCATGGAACGCGCCGTTGATGACCAGCGGTTTACCCCCTTCGCAGGGGTGCCCCGCCGCAGCGCGCAGTTCACAATAGCGGTCATGCATGCGGTTATCCACCACACGCTCTTCTTCCGCCTGAATCAGAAGCGTCGGCGTGTCATCATCGCCTACGCCCGCCAGCACCTGCTCACCAGCCAGAATACCCTCCCGCACCCAGTGCCAGGTCGGGCCGCCGACGCGCAAGCGCGGTTCATCGGCATAAAAGCGCAGGTTGCGGCGATAGCGCTGCCGACTGTGGGTCAAGACGTTGATGGCGAACGGCAATGCGCGCCAGCGTCCGGTTCCGATGGCATAGCCTTCACGAATGCGCTGATGGCCCTCAGCCCAGTCGAGTAGATGGCGCACCATCCAGTCGGGGAAGCGAATAACGATACCGTACATCGGCGCGGTAAGCGCAATGGCGTCGCACTGGTGCTCATACCGCTGCAAAAACAGCGTCGAAATGGCACCGCCCATGGAGTGCGCAAGGATATACCGCTTGCGCCAGGGGCCGGGCTGCAATTCCTGCTGCCAGAATGCGGCAAAATCGTCGACGTAATCGCTGAAGCGATCCACGTGCCCACGGTGCGTGTCGGGCAGCATACGCCCGGACAGCCCCTGCCCACGGTGGTCGATGATCAGCACATCAAAACCCATATGGACCAGATCGTAGGCCAGTTCGGCATATTTAACGTAGCTTTCGATACGCCCAGGGCAGACCACGATCACCCGGTCATTTTTTTCATTGCGGAAACGAACGAAGCGCACCGGGATGCCCCCGACGCCGGTAAACTCGTCTTCCTCGCGCTGCCGCCAGAAATCGGTCAGCGGCCCCATTGAGAAAGCAGCAAATCCGTTTTCTCGTGTTTCCCAGTCCTTTTTCTGCTGAAACATTGGGTTTCCACTCACGTAATCCAGGGAATATCGTTTTTTTTCGTCACTGGTCACAAAATGACTCAACAATAGCGTATTGTGGCATAAAAATAGACGGTTCGGGAGTTTCAAATGACCTTCGAGTGGTGGTTCGCCTATCTGCTGACATCCGTAATCCTCAGCCTTTCACCCGGCTCTGGCGCCATTAACACCATGACCACCTCCATCAACCACGGCTATCGCGGTGCGGCGGCGTCGATTGCCGGTTTGCAGACCGGGCTGGGCATTCATATTGTGCTGGTCGGGATTGGTCTGGGGACCCTGTTCTCCCGCTCCGTGCTGGCCTTTGAAGTGCTGAAATGGGCCGGGGCGGCGTATCTGATTTGGCTCGGTATCCAACAGTGGCGCGCGGCAGGCTCCATCAACCTGAATACGCTCGCTCAGACGCAAAACCGCGGCCATCTGTTTAAGCGCGCGGTGTTCGTTAACCTGACCAACCCGAAGAGCATCGTTTTCCTCGCCGCCCTGTTTCCGCAGTTTATCGTGCCGCATCAGCCCCAGGTGATGCAGTACGTGGTGCTGGGTGCGACCACGATTATTGTCGATATTATCGTGATGATTGGTTACGCGACGCTGGCGCAGCGAATTGCGGCGTGGATTAAAGGGCCTAAGCAGATGAAGGCCCTGAATAAAGTTTTTGGCTCGCTGTTTATGCTGGTTGGCGCGCTGCTCGCGTCAGCGCGTCATGCTTAGCGAGAAATGATGAGATGAATGCCGAAGCCGGCGAACAGCGCGCCGGCGAAGCCGTCGATCCACTTCGCGATACGCTGGTAGCCGCGGCGCATCGCCGGTAAGGCGAACAGGCTGGCCACAATGGTAAACCAGGCAAAGGTTTCAACGACGATCAGCAGGAAGATGCCCCAGCGTGCGCCCGCGCCGACGCTGTCGCCGACAAACAACGAGAACACGGAGCCGAAATAGATAATCGCTTTCGGGTTCGCCAGGTTGGTCAGCAGCCCTTTTACAAAGCTGCGTCCGCCCGTTGCCAGCTCTACTTTTGGTTCTTGCGGTTTTTGCTCTTCTTTCTTCAGCGCCCCGCGCAGCATCTGGTAGCCCATCCAGCACAGGTACAGCCCGCCGCCAACCATAATGATGTTATGCAGCCAGGCCATCTTCGCCAGGATCAGGTTCAGACCGAGCAGCGCGACCGCCGCCCAGACCATAACGCCCATGGTGATACCGAGCACGCCCATCATCGCTTCTTTGCGGGAGCGGCTGACGGCCGTTTGCGACACGAAGAAAAAGTCAGGGCCGGGGCTCATCAGCGCAACGATGTGCACTAACGCCACGGTGAGAAATAGCATTAACATAATTAGCTCGCGGGGAAATAATTTAGTGAGTCATCATCCTGGCACTTTTTCGCCCGGCTGACTACTCCTCATCATCACCATCAACGTGGGAACGGATGAGCGCCATAAACTCTTTACCAAAGCGCTCCAGCTTGCGCGTGCCGACGCCGTTGACGCTGAGCATTTCGCTGGCGCTAAGCGGCATCTGCTCGGCCATCTCGATCAGCGTCGCGTCGTTGAACACCACGTAAGGCGGGATATTCTCTTCATCGGCGATGGCTTTACGCAGCTTGCGCAGTTTGGCGAACAGCTTGCGGTCGTAATTGCCGCCGTACGATTTTTGCATCACCCGCGGCTTGAGGGCGACCACGCGCGGCACGGCGAGCTTGAGTTCAACATCACCGCGCAGTACCGGACGCGCCGCTTCGGTCAGCTGCAGGGCGGAGTGCTGGGCAATGTTCTGCGTGGCAAAGCCGAGGTGGATCAGCTGACGAATAATGCTGACCCAGTGCTCGTGGCTCTGGTCTTTACCGATGCCGTAAACCGGCAGCTTGTCGTGGCCCATGTCGCGGATACGCTGGTTATTGGCACCGCGCAGCACTTCTACCACGTAGCCCATCCCGAAGCGTTGATTCACGCGGTAAATGGTAGAGAGCGCTTTGCGCGCGTCCATCAGGCCATCGTACTGCTTCGGCGGATCGAGACAGATATCGCAGTTGCCGCACGGCTCCTGTCGCCCTTCACCAAAGTAGTTGAGCAGCACCAGACGGCGGCAGGTTTGCGCTTCAGCGAAGGCGCCCATCGCGTTGAGCTTGTGGCGCTCGATGTCCTGGAGCTGGCCCTGTGGCTTCTCTTCCAGACAGCGGCGCAGCCACGCCATATCGGCCGGATCGTAAAACAGCATCGCTTCCGCCGGCAGACCGTCACGCCCGGCGCGGCCGGTTTCCTGATAGTAGGATTCGATATTGCGGGGGATGTCGAAGTGCACCACAAAGCGCACGTTCGGCTTGTTGATGCCCATCCCGAACGCCACCGTCGCGACGACGATTTGCAGGTCATCGCGCTGGAATTTCTCCTGCACGTCGGCGCGGATGTGGTTCTCTAACCCGGCATGGTAAGCAGCGGCGCTAAAGCCGCGGTTTTGCAGACGCGCGGCGGTGTCTTCCACCTTAGCACGGCTGTTGCAGTAGATGATGCCGGACTTGCCGCGCTGCTCCTGCACGTAGCGCAGGAGCTGATCCAGCGGCTTGAACTTTTCCATCAGCATATAGCGGATGTTAGGGCGGTCGAAGCTGCTGACCTGAATATACGGGTCGTTCAGCCCCAGCAGGCGAACGATATCCAGACGCGTGGTGTCATCTGCCGTGGCGGTAAGCGCCATAAACGGCAGCTCGGGGAAGCGCTTACGCAACTGGCCGAGAGCGGCGTATTCCGGGCGGAAATCGTGTCCCCACTGGGAGATACAGTGCGCTTCATCGACCGCCAGCAGGACCGGGTTCCAGTGCGCCAGGTGATCGAGGAAGTTATCCAGCATCAGGCGCTCTGGCGCGATATACAGCAGGCGAATCTGCCCGGTGCGGCACCCGGCCATGACCTCTTGCTGCTGCTCGCGGGTTTGCGTCGAGTTCAGACAGGCCGCCGCCACGCCGTTGGCGAGCAGCTGGTCCACCTGGTCTTTCATCAGGGAAATGAGAGGCGATACCACGACCGTCAGGCCGTTCAGCACCAGCGCGGGCACCTGATAGCAGAGAGATTTACCGCCGCCAGTCGGCATTACTACCAGACAGTCCCGGCCTTCCAGCACGGTTTCAATGATGGTTTCCTGGCCGGGGCGGAACTGCTGGTAGCCAAAGGTTTCATGCAAAACCTGTTTAGCCAGCGACTCCTGATTCAATACTTCCGCCTGCGCCACGTTAACCCCATTTGCGAAAAATAAAACAGGCGCTATTTTCAGCGCCTGAGAGAGAAACTTCAACGTTTAACGCAAAAACATTCGAGCAGCCTAGAGAATATCGTTCAGCATTACGCCTACGCCAACGCGAGTCTGGTTAAAGTTGTAGTCGATCAGCGACTCGCCATAGCCGCTATACACTTGGGTATAGAGACGCACGTGCTTCGTCACCGGATAGCTTAAGCCCACTTCAGCACCGCCGTAGCCGGTGTTCCAGTTGTACTGGCCTTTCGCGCTCAGCACGGCTTCGCCTAGCTGGTAGCCGACTTTGAGCTGGTAGTAGCCCATATATTTGGTAATGTCCGGGTTATCATCCGTGCTACCGACCACGTACCACGGCTTCACTTCCACCATCCAGTTGCCGTTCTGCGCCATCAGGCGCGTATAGGCACGGTTCCAGCTGCGTGAAGTAGGGTCAGACCGGCCGTTAGAGTCGTGATTAAAACCGACCTCAACGTCACGCAGCGTCCAGCCAGCGAATTCATAATCCGTTGCGAAGCCGAGGAAGAGCTGCGGCTCATAGTTGGTTTCACGGAACGGTGAAGATTCGCCGCTGTTAGAGAGCTGCCACCAGGATTTCTGCGTGTAAGAGGCACCGAGCACCGAGTTCGGCCCCAGAATACCGCGCCAGAACGGGAACGCGAGGCTGAGCTGGAACTTCACCTCATCTTTACGCGCATTATCAGACCAGTTATAAGAGCTTATCGCCTCTTTGTTGAGATCGCTGGTCTGGGTATAAATCACGTAGTTCGTGTCATACGGGTAGAGCGTGAACGGGTTGTCATGCTCCTGAAGCATATTGGCGATAATGCTGCCCTTAACGGCAGGCTTATCATGGACTTCTTTGATCGTCGCTTCCTGCGCATATGCTGTGAGGGGCAGCGCAACCGCCGCCAGTAACCAGGCCAGATACGTCCGCATCGGTGGTGTTCTCCTGCAAAGAGTAAAATTACCTGAATAGTTATGAGGCGAACATTCTACAGACTTCTGCGATAACTGCTGCATCCTCGTTTCTGAAAGTGGAATTCCTTATTGCTGAGGCATAAAATCAACATTTCATTAACAATAAGGATGTGATGCCTCATGTCAGCCATGCTTACCGCCGAAGAAGTGTTAAAACTCGTGGGCGAGATTTTTGTTTACCATATGCCGTTTAACCGTGCGCTGGGACTGGAGCTGGAGCGTTACGAGAAAGAGTTTGCCCAGTTAAGCTTCAACAACCAGCCGATGATGGTGGGTAACTGGGCGCAAAGTATTTTGCACGGCGGGGTGATTGCCTCCGCGCTGGATGTGGCGGCAGGCCTGGTCTGCGTGGGCAGTACGCTGACCCGTCATGACACCATCAATGAAGACGAACTCCGCCAGCGTCTGGCGCGCATGGGCACTATCGATCTGCGCGTCGACTATCTTCGCCCGGGCCGCGGAAATCGCTTCACCTGCACCAGCAGCCTGCTGCGCGCGGGGAATAAAGTTGCCGTGGCGCGTGTTGAATTACACAACGAAGAACAGGTGTATATCGCCAGCGCAACCGCTACTTATATGGTGGGTTGAGGCGGCAAAATCGGGTAAAATTGCTTCACTTTTTTGTAACGGATTTTCCCGATGGATGCTAAACAGACGCGGCAGGGCGTTTTACTCGCCCTTGCCGCTTATTTTATTTGGGGTATCGCCCCGGCGTACTTCAAATTTATCGCCTATGTACCGGCCGATGAGATCCTCACTCATCGCGTCATCTGGTCGTTCTTCTTTATGATCGCGCTGATGAGCATCAGCCGTCAGTGGTCCGGTGTTAAAACGCTGCTCAAAACCCCGAAAAAGGTCCTCCTGCTGGCGCTCTCTGCGGTGCTGATTGGCGGAAACTGGCTGCTGTTTATCTGGGCGGTGAATAACCACCACATGCTTGAAGCAAGCCTCGGTTATTTTATTAACCCGCTGGTGAACATCGTGCTGGGGATGATTTTCCTCGGTGAGCGCTTCCGCCGGATGCAGTGGGTGGCGGTGATTCTGGCCTTCTGCGGCGTGCTGGTGCAGCTCTGGACGTTTGGCTCGCTGCCAGTTATCGCCCTCGGTCTGGCGTTCAGCTTTGCCTTCTACGGCCTGGTACGTAAGAAGATTGCGGTGGAAGCCCAAACCGGGATGCTGTTTGAAACCCTGTGGCTACTGCCGGTGGCGGCGATTTATCTCTTCGGTATCGCCGACAGCCCCACCAGCCATATGGGCAGCAACACGTGGTCGCTGAACCTGATGCTGATGGCGGCGGGTGTGGTGACCACCATTCCGCTGCTGTGCTTTACCGGTGCGGCGACGCGCCTGCGTCTCTCCACGCTGGGCTTCTTCCAGTACATTGGCCCGACGCTGATGTTCCTGCTGGCGGTGGTGTTTTACGGCGAAGTGCCGGGTGCGGATAAGATGGTGACGTTCGCCTTTATCTGGGTGGCACTGGCGATTTTTGTCGCGGATGCGATTTATACCCAGCGCAGGGCGCGCAAAGGGCTGTGATGTTGCCCTCACCCTCTCCCACAGGGAGAGGGAATTCGATCGTAGGGCGGGTAAGCGCAGCGCCACCCGCCAGATTTTACAGCCAGTTACGACGCTTAAAGTAGAGATACGGCGCCAGCCCGGCGAGGATCATGAAGATAATCGCCCCCGGGTAGCCAAAGCTCCACTTCAGCTCAGGCATAAACTCAAAGTTCATCCCATAGCTGGACGCCACCAGCGTCGGCGGCAGGAACACCACGGACACCACCGAGAAGATCTTAATGATGCGGTTCTGCTCGATGTTGATAAAGCCCATCGCCGCCTGCATCAGGAAGTTCACCTTCTGGAACAGGGATTCGTTGTGCGGCAGCAGGGATTCGATATCGCGCAGGATCTCACGCGCCTGCTCCAGCTGACCGCCCGGCAGACGCGCCTTGCGCACCAGGAAGTTCAGCGCGCGCTGGGTATCCATCAGACACAAACGCACCTTCCAGCCGATATCCTCCAGCTCTGCCAGCGTTGACAACGCTTCATCGTACTCATCGCCCTGATGGCCTTCCATGATCACGCGGCTCAGCTTTTCCAGATCGCTGTAGATGTTTTCAATTTCGTCCGCCAGCTGTTCAATTTTGGTCTCGAACAGATCGAGCAGCAGCTCGTAAGCGTTACCGTCCACCATCGCCTGGCTGCGGGCGCGCATGCGGTAGAGACGAAATGCCGGCAGCTCACGCTCGCGTAGAGTGAACAGACGACCGTCGCGAATGGTAAACGCCACGGTGGAGTTACCCGCGTGGTCTTCTGCATCTTCAAAGAAGAAGAAGGAGTGAATGTGCAGGCCGTCTTCATCTTCAAAGAAACGCGCGGAGGCTTCGATGTCTTCCAGTTCCGGGCGGGTTGCCAGGCTTTGCCCCAGCTCAGATTGTACGCGAAGGCGCTCATCGTCGTCCGGCTCGACCAGATCCACCCATACGGCATCAATGAGGGGCTGTGACTCTTCGGCTTCAAGCCGAGTCAGTCGGTTATTTTCGAGTTGAAATGCGCTCAACATGACCGGGACTCCCAATGCAAAAAATATCGGACAGTTCGGTGGGCACACAGAAACAAATTGGGTTTCAGACCATTAAACAGCCTGACTCAGCGCGACGGGAATAATGCAGTCGCTGACAACCACTAAGGCCATCAGCAAGAGGAGATAGCCTTAGGAGTTGTTCCTGGATGACAGGGAATTGAGCCAGTATCTACTGGG
Source organism: Enterobacter sp. ECC_219_Taxon_10 (assembly GCF_058354905.1). Classification (NCBI taxonomy): domain Bacteria; kingdom Pseudomonadati; phylum Pseudomonadota; class Gammaproteobacteria; order Enterobacterales; family Enterobacteriaceae; genus Enterobacter; species Enterobacter sp. ECC_219_Taxon_10. The sequence continues at coordinate 4,700,297 of NZ_CM178005.1, forward strand.
TGTGTCCAAGGCGAATGTCCTCTTAGCGTAATCGTGCGCGCATGTTACGCCAGCTATAACTGTGGCGTCAACACGCAACGGAACGCTGAAGGGCATTAATTGACCTTCAACGTATAAGGCTAGCAGATTATTACAAAATAATGATATATTTCTGAATGTTAGACTGTTTCCAGCTTCGCATAGGCCGCCACCAGCCATTTAATCCCCTGCCCCTGGAACGCGACCTGCAGGCGGCTGTGCTCGCCGCTGCCTTCCAGATTCACAATGGTGCCTTCGCCAAACTTCGAATGGCGCACGCGCTGGCCAAGCTTATAACCGGTGTCGGTTTCAGAGATCGGCGACCCCATGCGCGGATGGCTAATCGGGCGGCTGATGCTGGCGCGCAGACGCACCTCCTCCACGCACTCCTCCGGCAGTTCGCCGATAAAGCGCGACGGACGGTGATAGACCTCTTTACCGTACAGGCGGCGGGTTTCCGCGTAGGTTAGCGTTAGCTTTTGCATCGCACGCGTCACGCCCACGTAGGCCAGTCGACGTTCCTCTTCCAGACGCCCGCCTTCATCCAGCGACATCTGGCTCGGGAACATTCCTTCTTCCATCCCGACGATGAACACCTGCGGGAACTCCAGACCTTTGGCGGAGTGCAGGGTCATCAGCTGAACCGCATCCTGCCAGGTGTCAGCCTGCCCTTCGCCCGCCTCCAGCGCAGCGTGGGAGAGGAACGCCTGCAGCGGCATCAGATCTTCGTCTTCTTCGTTATAGCTGAACTGGCGCGTTGCCGTGACCAGTTCCTCTAAGTTCTCAATACGGGTCTGGCCCTTCTCGCCTTTTTCCTGCTCGTACATGGTGCGCAGGCCGGAGTCTTTAATCACCCGGTCGGTCTGCACGTGCAGCGGCATGTCGGCGGTTTCCTGCGCCAGGGCATCAATTAATTCCAGGAAGCGCTGCAATGCGCTGGCGGCACGTCCAGCGAGGGCTTTTTCCTGGAGCAGCTCGCGGCACGCCTGCCACAGCGTCAGCTGGCGATCGCGCGAGGCCTGACGCACTACGTCCAGCGTACGGTCGCCAATGCCGCGCGTCGGCGTATTGACGACGCGCTCAAACGCCGCGTCGTCGTTGCGGTTAGCGATCAGGCGCAGGTATGAGAGCGCATCTTTGATTTCCTGACGCTCGAAGAAGCGCATGCCGCCGTAAATGCGGTAAGGCATGCTCACCTGCAGCAGCGCCTCTTCCAGCACGCGCGACTGGGCGTTGCTGCGGTAGAGAATAGCGCACTGCTCCAGCGCGCCGCCGTTGTCCTGCCAGGTTTTGATGCGGTTCACCACGAACCGGGCTTCGTCGAGCTCGTTGAAGGCGCAGTAAATCGAAATCGGTTCGCCGTCGACGCCGTCGGTCCACAGCTTTTTCCCCAGACGCCCGTTATTATTCTCAATCAGGGCGTTGGCCGCGCTCAGGATGTTGCTGGTTGAGCGGTAGTTCTGCTCCAGACGAATGGTTTCCGCGCCGGGGAAATCGTTGAGGAAGCGCTGGATGTTCTCCACCTGCGCCCCGCGCCAGCCGTAGATCGACTGGTCGTCATCGCCCACGATCATCACCTTGCCGGTATCCCCCGCCAGCAGGCGGATCCACGCGTACTGGATGTTGTTGGTATCCTGGAATTCGTCCACCAGGATATTGGTGAAGCGTTCGCGGTAGTGCTGCAGGATGTGCGGCTTGTTGAGCCACAGCTCGTGGGCGCGCAGCAGCAGCTCGGCGAAATCCACCAGGCCGGCGCGATCGCACGCTTCCTGGTAGGCCTTGTAGACGTTCTGCCAGGTCTGCTCGACCGGGTTGCCGAAGCTCTGAATGTGGTGCGGGCGCAGCCCCTCGTCCTTCTGGCCGTTGATGTACCACATCGCCTGACGCGGCGGCCACTGCTTCTCGTCGAGATTCATCGCCTTGATCAGGCGCTTCAGCAGACGGAGCTGATCTTCGCTGTCGAGGATCTGGAAATCCTGCGGTAGATTGGCGTCCATATGGTGCGCGCGCAGCAGGCGGTGCGCCAGGCCGTGGAAGGTACCAACCCACATGCCGCCCTGGCTGGTGCCCATCAGTTGGGCGATGCGGTGGCGCATCTCCGCCGCCGCCTTGTTGGTAAACGTGACCGCCATGATGGAGTACGGCGAGCAGTTCTCCACGCTCTGCAGCCAGGCGATGCGGTGAACCAGCACGCGCGTCTTACCACTGCCCGCCCCAGCCAGAACCAGCAGGTTGGTGCGCGAGGCGGCAACCGCGTCACGCTGTTTGTCATTAAGGCTGTCGAGCAGGTAAGAAACGTCCATTGGCACCGTCACGTCATGTCGGGCAGGCAACTGTTTCCATTCGCCAAAACCCTGTTAATTTATACAGAACAATTGATGATTATATCAGCGTCGTGAGGGATGCCAACCGCGAAATTTCCACGTGCGGCAGAAGACGGCTGTCGGTTGCGGTCATCAGCTCCGCATTTTCTGGCCTGATCCAGCAGGCCTGCATCCCGCAGCGGATGGCGCCGGCCACGTCCGTGGTCAGGTCATCCCCCACGTGCAGGATCTCACCCAGCGGCAGGTTAAGTTTATCTGCCGCCAGATGGTACATGTCACTGAACGGCTTCGCGCGCCCGTGCGGACCCGCGCGCAGCACGAACTCAAAGTAATCGCTGAGACCAAACAGCTCCGGCTGGGCATTACCGTTGGTAATGGCCACCAGCGGCCACTTTTCGGCAAGCGTCGCCAGCGTGTCGTGGGTCTCCTGCGGCACGTCGATACGGCTGCGCCATTTGGCGAAGTTTTCCATTGCCGCTTCAGCACCGATGGCCGCATCCTGCGCGCTCAGGCCAGCGTTGAGCATCGCCTGCTCAACCGCACGGCGACGCCATTCGGTCACATCATGGTAAATGTCCGGTTCGGTCTCCCGCAGGGACTGGCGCAGCTTCTGGAAATCCTTGTTTTGCATCGCTTTCAGCGCGGGGTGGTAGTTCTGTACAAACGCCAGCGACTCCTGCTCGGTACGCAGGATCACCTCGCGGTTGTCATAAAGGGTGTCATCAAGGTCAAACGTCAGGGCTGAGATCTGACCTAGTGGGCGGTAAAAACGCATTATTTCCCCCGTTTGGCGCGTGGATGCGCCGCGTCATACACCGAGGCAAGGTGTTGGAAGTCTAAGTGGGTGTAGATTTGAGTGGTCGACAGATTCGCGTGGCCAAGCAGTTCCTGCACGCCGCGCAGATCGCCGCTCGATTCCAGCATGTGTGTCGCAAAGGAGTGGCGCAGCTTGTGCGGGTGAACGTGGCTGTTCAGCCCCTGCTTAATGCCCCACTCCGCAAAGCGCTTCTGCACGTTACGCGCCGAGATCCGCTTGCCGAGCTTCGATAAAAACAGCGCATCTTCTTCCGCGCCAAACAGCCCGCGCAGATCCAGCCAGTGCTCAATCCAGGAGACCGCATTGCGGCCAATCGGCAGGCGACGCTCTTTGCTGCCCTTGCCCATCACCCACACTTCGCCGGTGTCGAGATCGAGATGATTTAAGTCGAGGTTCACCAGTTCAGACAGACGCAGGCCTGCGCCGTACATCACCTCCAGCATCGCGCGGTCGCGCACGGCGAGCGGATCGTTAAGATCGATATCCAGCAGGCGGTTTACGTCGTCGACGTCGATATTTTTCGGCAGATGGCGCGGAGCTTTCGGCGTGGCGATCCCTTTCGCCGGGTTGGCTTTCAGGCCGCCCTGGCTGACCAGCCAGTCGAAGAAACTGCGCAGCGCGGAGAGCCGGAGCGCCAGGCTTGCCGGACTGAGATTTTTTTTTCGGCTACGCACGACGAACCCGCGGACCGTGGCAGCATCACATTGTTGCCAGCTTTTCAGGCCGATTTCGTCGGCAATCTGCATGATGGCATCAAGCTGACGCTGATAGTTGAGCAGCGTGACAGGGCTGAGCTGACGCTCAACGCCCAGATAGCGCAGAAAGCGCGAGACGTCAGTGGCGAGCAGTCCGTCCGTCATACGCGTTCAATCCAGCGCTCCAGCAGCTCGGGCAGCATCAGGGCGATCTCCTGCAGCAGGTGCGTGGCTTGCCCCTGCTCGTAGTGGTGCGCGTCGCGGCTGGTAAATAATATTACCCCCAGGTCACCATCGCGCCCCATCAGCGACATTGCCACCGAGCCAATCGCTTTGGCTTCCGGTAACACCACCAACAGCTCTGGCCCGTTAAGCGGCCCCAGATAGTGGTGCGCATGGCCTAGGCGCTGAATGCGCAGCGGCTCAAACGCCTGACGGCTCAGAGCCAGATGGGTGAACCCCGACGGTGCGCCAATGCGCCAGCAGTCAGGGAACAGACGAATCGTTGCGCCTGCCAACCCCAACTCCCGGGCCCAGCGGTGGAAGCGGCTGAGGAACTCGTCAAGGCTGTGCGCCGACGCCAGACGCGCCTGAAGATGCAGCAGACGATAGAACAGGCTTTCGTTGGTGCTGGCCTGCTCCATCAGCAGCGTCATGTTCTCTTCAAGCTGATTGATGTGGTTGCGCGAGCGCGCCATGTGCCATTCGACCAGCGACACGGTCCCGCGAACCGGATGCGGCACGCGCATCTGTTCAACGACGCGCGCATTGCGAATAAAAAACTCAGGATTGTTCAGCAGATAATCAACAACAGCGCTGTCGTCCAGTTCCGTCACTGTTTCCTGCAGTTCTTCCCCTGGTTGTTTCATAGATGGATAAACCCGTCATAAACATGTGTCGCCGGGCCCGTCATATACAGTGGATGACCCGGTCCTTTCCAGGCGATATCAAGCCGACCGCCCGGTAATTCCACGCGAACCTCTTCTGCCAGTAACCCCTGAGAGATCCCGACGGCGACGGCCGCACAGGCACCGCTTCCGCAGGCCTGAGTCTCGCCCGCGCCGCGCTCGTACACCCGCAGGCGGATGTGCTCACGCTTCACCACCTGCATAAAGCCGATGTTCGCGCGCTCCGGGAACCGCTCGTGGCTTTCCAGCACCGGACCGAGCGTTTCGACCGCCGCAGTTTCCACGTCATCCACCTGAATCACGCAGTGCGGGTTACCCATCGAAACGACGCCGCACAATACTGTCTGCTCGGCCGCACGCATAATATAGGTCTTTTCCGCTTTGTTTGCGCGAAACGGCACGGCGGAAGGCTCGAAATTAGGCTCGCCCATATTCACGCGCACCAGCTCGTCGTCAGTGACGCTGAGCACCATGCGGCCGTTAGCGGTGCTGACCCGAATATCGCGCTTGTTGGTCAGCCCTTTCAGGCGGACAAAGCGGGCAAAACAGCGCGCGCCGTTGCCGCACTGGTTAACCTCGCTACCGTCCGCGTTAAAAATACGGTAGTGGAAATCGAGGTCGGGATCGTAGGGCGGCTCAACCACCAGCAGCTGATCGAACCCCACGCCCACGTGCCGATCCGCCAGTCGACGGATCAGCTCCGGGGAGAAAAACACATTCTGCGTTACCGCGTCGACGACCATAAAATCGTTGCCAAGGCCATGCATTTTAGAGAACTGCATCATTTGCTCCATTGCGCGGGTACAGAACGTTGTCGTCAGAGGTTAACCTGAGTTGGGCCACCGTTGTCGCCACGATCGTTAGTCTTTGGCGTGGAAGACTCGATGCCGCTGTTAACAGGTTTTGTCGGCGGCGGCGCGGTTTTATCCGCAGGTGGAAAGTAGAGTGGTCCCTTCAGTCCGCAGCCGGTCAGGCTAAACAGCGTGATGAGAACGGCAAGCGTTCGGAAAGCGTTTTTCATTATAAAGTTGCCCGTAAGTTCAAATCTGTTTCTATCATCGCAGGAGAAGACACAAAAGCAAGAGTTTGCCGCTTTCCTGCAACGGGAATTATTTAGCGTTATACTGCCGCCATCACGAAAAACAGGAACAAAACCATGAACGACAGTGAATTCCATCGCCTTGCCGACACCCTGTGGATGACCATCGAAGAACGTATCGACGACTGGGACGGCGACAGCGATATCGATTGTGAAATCAACGGCGGCATTCTGACCCTGAGCTTCGAAAACGGCAGCAAAATTATTATTAACCGCCAGGAGCCGCTTCACCAGGTGTGGCTGGCGGCCAAACAGGGCGGCTATCACTTTGATCTGAAGGGTGACGAGTGGGTTTGCGACCGCAGCGGCGAAACGTTCTGGGATCTTCTTGAACAGGCGGCGACCGCGCAGGCGGGTGAGGATGTAAGTTTCAGGTAGTTTTGTTGCCCGGTAAGGCGTAGCCGCCACCGGGCGAAAAGCCTCAGGAGAAATATTGCTGCAACAGCGGTGCGGTATCCTGATTAGCGGGTACTGCTGGGGTAATCGCCTGCGTACGGAACGGGATCACCTGCGCTCGCCCATCCACGTTCACAATCTGGTAGAACTGCGGCAGGTTGAAGTTGATAAAGCTGGAACCGTAGGTAAAGCGGTCATGCGAGGAAGAGTAGAAGCGGCTGACGTCGCGCACCAGCTCCTCTTTGCTGCCTTCACAGTGGTGATACACCTCGGCGCGGTTGGTCTCATCCAGAATGTAGATGTTGAACCCGGCATCGTCGCCAGACTCTTCAAAGAAGAACTGAATAATCCCTTCACTGGCAAAGCCGTCCACCACCTGCGGCAGCTTGACGTGGTTGGTTTCCACCTGAACTGAGAGGCCATGCAGCTTGTTGTGTGAAATCGCGCCGTAGAACTCAATGGCGTTTTCCAGCTTCTGTACCGACACGTTCAGACGCTCGAAGAACAGGCCCCAGGTCTGCCCGGAGACGCGCAGCGCTTTAAAGCGCCCGGTTTCCTGACGGGTGCTGGAGAGACGTAGCTCGATACATTCAGAAACCAGCTGCTGCACGCGGGTACGAATTAAACCACGCAGGTGCTGGCTGTAGCAGAACACTTCGACGCTGTCCGGCGGCGCGGCGTCCTGGTGCATCTTGCCGAGAATGGTTTTCAGCGCTTCGATCATCGCCTGCTCGCCGTTAAAGTGCAGGGTACGCACTTCGTTCCACGAGTTGCGGTACAGCAGGTCTACGCTGCCCACCAGGCAGTTTTGCTGCTCACCAAAGCTGAACACGTCCAGCTTGCGGAAGTCAAAATGAACCACCTGATTGCGGAAGGCCGCCGTCGGGTCGTATTCCAGGTTGACGATGATCGCCAGATGGCGGATCTCGCACGGGCTGTAGAGCGCTTTTGGCGTTGGCGCAGGCAGACGCAGCGGGAAGTGGTGCGAGACATCCGCCACCATCTCCTGCAGCTTGGCTAAATCGACCACCTCGTTGCCCTTGATAAACAGGCGCGTGCGCGAGGTCAGCAGGCCGTTAAACCAGGCCCACGCCACCAGCTTGTTCAGGTAGCGGTTATACTCCAGCGGCTGATGGCTGATGATCGAATCCATGCTTGGCGCACGGTTGTACAGATACCACCCGGTGCGGTTTGCGCGACCCGGCGGCACGTAAATAAAGGTCAGGTTTGGTTCAGACAGGTCAGGCGAAATCTGCGGGTTAACCAGGGTCACTTTGCCCGGGAGCGCTTCAAACGCGGCGTACAGCTTACGGGTTAACACCCCGATATCCTGCGGGCTGGCGGACACGCTGAGGTTGTTGCGGCGCGCAAAGCGAATCAGGTTACGGTAGCTCTGCATCATTGCGTCGAGCAGTTCATTGTGCGCTTCACGCACCTGATCGATCTTCCAGTTGGCGCGGTTATCGAGCATGGACAGACGCGCTTCGTCCCATCCCCACTCTTTCACTAGCTGACTGACCACTTCACGACGCCAGCCCACGCAGGCGCGCTCGCGGCTCAGCTTTTCACAGACTTTGAGATAGAAACATCGACGCACCAGGTCAAGACGCGTGGAATCATCAATGGCTTTCAGGTATTCGGTAACGCGCTCCAGCATCATGCAGTAGGCATCGAGCCCGTAGGAGACAATCTCCCCGTCGTGCAGGCGCTGCTTGATATCTTTCGCCAGCAGGCGCGGCGTAGGGTATTCCCACGAGTAGGCTTCGAGCAGCAGCGTTTTCAGCACCGCTTTATACGGTGAATCGATACTTTTGTAGAGCTGCCAGAGGCTTGCGCCAAAGTACTCTTCGGCGGACAGAGAGCTGAGGCCGCCCAGGTCCAGCCATTCGTTTGGCGTCAGTACGCCCTGCGCGTAAAGCGACATGACGTAGTCGTCGTAATGCTCTTCTTCTTCGCACGGGACCATATTCCACAGAATACGCTTCCCGGCGAGGCGAACGGCAGTACGGTAAAATTCATCCAGCAGCAGGATGTGCTGAGTCGAGCCGCAGTCTTCACCACCCAGGCTGCCGCTTTCGTTATGGCGGAAACGGTTTTCATCAATCAGGAAGAAGCTCACTTCCACGCCGAGCGAGGCCGCCCAGCTCTCCAGCAGGCTGCATTTACGCTGCAGCAGTTGGCGCTCTTCGTTATCGAGCCAGGATTGATGGCAGACCCAGATATCCAGGTCCGAAGAACAGCTCTGCCCTACCGATGAGGTACTCCCCATTGAGTAAACGCCGGTGATAGGCAGTTCACCTTTCGGAGAAACCTGAGGCGGCATGCCGCGGTAGAGTTCCAGCTCGTTCAGATAATGCTGTTGGGTTTCATCAGGCGTGAAGAGGCAAATGCCCTGGGGAACGTTACCATCAAGGTAGCCAGGCATCAGCGGATGGTGATAGTGCAATAATGTCGGCAGCAGACTGTATACCTGCTGGAAAGCAGGGCCCATGGCAGCAAGCGCGCGATCCACACGCAGTTGATTTATGGCATCCAGTCTCTGTTTCAGAGTCTCAATATAGAGGTACAAGACGTATCGCCTGATGTTTCCGGGTGTCGTAAGCTATTCAAAACACGAACAACAGCGAGCCCGCAGTATTTCAAAAAGATAACCGTTACCCTTTTTTCGCCCTTGTGATTATGGTGGTACCGACGAAAAAATGGTCTAAAACGTGATCAATTTAACACCTTGCCGGTTGACCGTAAAGAAAGATGCGCTACATACAAGTGTAGCACCGTTCTGTACGTGTAAATTCCTGAATACGGCTATGGCTGACGAATACGCCGCCTTGTCCCTCTCGCGCTTCATCAACCGTAAAACTGCCATCCCAGAGTCAACAATGTTAGGATGGTTAGCGATTGATAATGACGGTAACAAGCATGTTAGACAATGTTTTGAGAATTGCCACACGCCAAAGCCCTCTCGCGCTCTGGCAGGCACATTATGTTAAGCAGCGCCTTGAAGCCTGCCACAGTGGATTGCGCGTCGAGCTGGTGCCGATGGTCACGCGCGGTGACGTGATCCTTGATACGCCACTGGCGAAAGTGGGCGGCAAGGGCCTGTTTGTCAAAGAGCTGGAACTGGCATTGCTTGAGAACCGCGCCGATATCGCCGTACATTCGATGAAGGACGTGCCCGTCGAGTTCCCGGAAGGGCTGGGGCTGGTGACCATCTGCGAGCGCGAAGATCCGCGCGATGCGTTTGTCTCTAACCACTATGACTCGCTCGACGCGCTGCCTGCAGGTAGCGTGGTTGGCACGTCCAGTTTACGCCGTCAGTGTCAGCTGGCGGAGCGTCGTCCTGACCTTATCATCCGCTCGCTGCGCGGCAACGTTGGCACGCGTCTGGGCAAGCTGGATAACGGCGATTACGATGCCATTATTCTCGCCGTTGCCGGCCTGAAGCGTCTGGGGCTGGAGTCACGCATTCGCGTGGCGTTGCCGCCAGAGCTGTCGCTGCCGGCCGTGGGTCAGGGTGCCGTCGGCATCGAGTGCCGTCTGGACGATGCGCGCACCCGCGAGCTGCTCGCCCCGCTGAACCATGACGAAACCGCTACCCGCGTAAAAGCCGAGCGGGCGATGAATACCCGCCTCGAAGGAGGGTGTCAGGTGCCGATTGGCAGCTATGCTGAATTAACCGATGGTGAACTGTGGCTGCGTGCGCTGGTCGGCGCCCCGGATGGTTCACAGATGGTGCGCGGCGAACGTCGCGGCAAGCCGCAGGATGCCGAGCAGCTTGGCGTGTCGCTGGCGGAAGAGCTGCTGAATAACGGCGCGCGTGAAATTCTGGCCGAGGTCTATAACGGAGAACCCCCTGCATGAGTATTCTTGTCACCCGCCCTTCTCCCGCAGGAGAGCAGTTAGTGAGCCGTCTGCGCGCACTGGGGCAGGTGGCCTGGAGTTTTCCGCTGATTGAATTCTCCCCCGGTCGGGAGCTCTCTGCGCTCGCCGACCAGATGAATACCCTGCAGGAAGGCGACCTGCTGTTTGCGCTATCGCAGCATGCCGTGGAATTTGCCCACGCGCAGCTGCAACAGCAGGGCCTGGCCTGGCCTGTCGCTCCGCGCTATTTCGCGATTGGCCGCACAACGGCACTGGCGCTTCATACCGTAAGCGGCGCGGATGTTCGTTATCCGTTAGATCGGGAAATCAGCGAAGTCTTGCTACAATTACCTGAATTACAAACTATTGCCGGAAAGCGCGCGCTTATTTTGCGCGGCAACGGAGGCCGCGAACTGCTGGGCGAAACGCTGCGTGAACGCGGGGCTGACGTCACGTTTGTTGAGTGCTACCAGCGCTGTGGGAAACACTACGACGGCGCGGAAGAGGCCATGCGCTGGCACGCGCGCGGAATTAATACGCTGGTGGTCACCAGCGGTGAAATGTTACAACAGCTTTGGTCGCTGATACCGCTTTGGTATCGCGAAAACTGGTTACTCCGCTGTCGGCTTCTGGTCGTCAGTGAGCGTCTGGCGAACCTCGCCCGGGAACTGGGCTGGCAGGATATTCGGATCGCTGATAACGCCGACAACGATGCGCTGCTGCGCGCATTACAATAACTCTCAAATGGGAAGCCATAATGACGGAACACGAAAAATCCTCCGCCGTGGTTGAAGAGACCAGGGAGACTGTGGACATAATGCCACAGCCAGAGACGACTGAGAAAACCGCTGAGAAGAAAAACGGCAGCAATAAAACCAGCCTCGCTTTGAGCGCGATTGCCATCGCCATTGCGCTGGCAGCCGGCGTTGGCCTGTATGGTCTGGTGAAGCAACAGAGTGCTAACCAGACGGCCACCAGCGATACGCTGGTGAATCAGCTTACCTCCCTGCAAAAAGCGCAGGAAACGCAGAAAACCGAGCTGGAAGCGGTGATTAAGCAGCAGGCCGCCGCGCTAGCCGAGGCAAACAGTAAACAGGAAGAGCTGACCAAACAGCTGGGTGAAGTACAGCAGAAAGTCGCCACGATTTCCGGCACCGATGCCAAAACCTGGCTGCTCTCGCAGGCCGATTTCCTCGTAAAACTCGCCGGGCGTAAGCTGTGGAGCGATCAGGACGTGACCACCGCCGCCGCGCTGCTGAAAAGCGCCGATGCGAGCCTGGCAGACATGAACGATCCAAGCCTCATTACCGCACGTCGCGCGATTACCGAAGATATTGCCAGCCTCTCCGCCGTTTCGCAGGTGGATTACGACGGCATTATCCTCAAGGTGAACCAGCTTTCGAATCAAATTGATAACCTGCAGCTGGCGGATAATAACGACGACGACTCCCCGATGGATTCCGACGGTACCGAACTTTCCAGCTCCCTGAGCGAATGGCGCATAAACCTGCAGAAAAGCTGGCAGAACTTTATGGACAGCTTCATTACCATCCGTCGCCGCGACGAAACCGCCGTACCGCTCCTGGCGCCGAATCAGGATATCTATCTGCGCGAAAATATCCGTTCCCGCCTGCTGGTCGCGGCGCAGGCCGTGCCGCGCCATCAGGAAGAGACCTACAAACAGGCGCTGGATAACGTCTCAACGTGGGTGCGCGCCTACTACAACACCGATGATGCGACGACCACCGCCTTCCTCGAAGATATCGACAAGCTGAGCCAGCAGAACATCACCATGAACGTACCGGATAAGCTGGCCAGCCAGCCGATTCTGGAGAAGCTGATGCAGACGCGCGTGCGTAACCTGCTGGCGCAGCCGGGCGTTCCGGCCGAGCAGACCGGCACAGCGCCAGCGCCTGAAAGCGCGCCACAGGGAGAGTAATGATGCTAAAAGTCCTTTTACTCTTCATCCTGCTGATCGCCGGGATCGTCCTGGGGCCGATGCTTGCGGGTCATCAGGGATACGTCCTGATCCAGACCGATAACTACAACATTGAAACCAGCGTAACGGGTCTGGCGATCGTTCTGATCCTCGGCGTCGTGGTACTGCTTGCCGTTGAATGGATCCTGCGCCGTATTTTCCGCACCGGTGCCCATACCCGCGGCTGGTTCGTAGGCCGTAAGCGCCGCCGCGCCCGTAAGCAAACGGAACAGGCGCTGCTGAAGCTGGCCGAAGGCGATTATCAGCAGGTTGAAAAGCTGATGTCGAAAAACGCCGATCACGCAGAACAGCCAGTGGTGAACTATCTTCTGGCAGCCGAAGCGGCCCAGCAGCGCGGTGATGAAGCCCGCGCTAACCAGCATCTGGAACGCGCGTCTGAACTGGCGTCTGGCGACCCGATCCCAGTGGAAATTACCCGCGTCCGCCTGCAGCTCGCGCGCAATGAGAACCACGCGGCGCGCCACGGCATTGACCGTCTGCTGGAAATCGCACCACGTCATCCGGAAGTCCTGCGCCTTGCGGAGCAGGCCTATATTCGTACCGGCGCGTGGGGCTCGCTGCTGGACATCATTCCGTCGATGGCGAAGGCCGAGGTGGGTGATGATGAGCATCGTGATGAGCTTCAGCGTCTCGCATGGATTGGCCTGATGGATCAGGCGCGCGCCGACCTGGGCAGCGATGGTCTGAAAACCTGGTGGAAAAATCAGAGCCGGAAAACGCGCCAGCAGGTTCCTCTGCAGGTGGCCATGGCGGAACATCTTATTGAGTGTGACGATCATGACACCGCGCAGGAGATCCTCCTCGACGGCCTGAAGCGCCAGTACGACGATCGTCTGGTCATGGTGATCCCGCGCCTGAAAACCAATAACCCTGAGCAGGTCGAGAAAGTGCTGCGCCAGCAGATCAAAACCGTCGGTGACCGTCCGCTGCTGTGGAGTACGCTGGGCCAGTCGCTGATGAAGCACGGGGAATGGCAGGAGGCGAGCCTGGCCTTCCGTGCGGCGCTGAAACAGCGTCCGGACGCATTTGACTACGCGTGGCTTGCCGATACGCTCGACAAACAGCATAAGCCAGAAGAGGCGGCCGCCATGCGGCGTGATGGGCTGTTATTGACGCTGCAAAATAACGGAACGCAGCAGTAATTCATCAGGAGGCCAGACGGCCTCCTTTTTTTATCACTGTTCTCCTGCTACATTCTTTACACCGACAGCCGCAAACGAACCCGCCAATGTAACGATATCTTTTCATTAACTTTTTTTCGCACATGCGCGATCTGCGCATGGACTAAATCGTTTCTGAAAGGAAAGCGCCATGAACTCGCTTTTATACGCGCTTATTGAAGCGCTGCGCTGCCATCGCTGGCTGCGCCTGCTTGCTTGTGCTTTTATCTTCTCTTCTCTGGGAAATGGGTTAACCCAGGTCGTCGTCTTCGGTCTGCTGTTAGCGTGGTCGGCCCCGCCAGCGCTGCTGACCCTCGCTTTTCTGTTCGCCACGGTGCCGGGGTTTATCGGCAGCATGCTCGGCGAAAGGCTGTGCTCACGCTTTTCTCCGATATCCCTGCTGATATTGACCGAAGGACTGGGCTTACTTGCCCTGCTCTTTCCCCTGCTTGGCGTGGGTTATCATAGCGTTGCCGCGTTACTCGCCGTGCAATCCACCGAAGCGCTGCTCAGCGGGATGAGCTGGCCCGCCCTGACCTTACTCTTTAAGCGCGGACTCAGCGAAACGGAACTGCCTGCCGCCACCTGCCTGGAAAATGTGATTTTTGCGTCTCAGGTGTTATTAGGTACCGGGCTGGGCGTGGTGCTTTTTCAGAAGATACCCGTGCTCGCCTTGCTGGCCATTGATGCCATCAGCTTTCTCGGGTCGTTGGTCATGCTATGGCTGGCGGGAGGCCTGTTTACTTCGGCGTCACGCACCGGCCATGTGGAAAAGGGGGCTTCAGCGACATTGCGCTGGCAGACATTGACCGTTCGGCAGAAACGCAGCTTGCTCATTTTGCCGGCGCTGGCCGCCGTCGGGTCACCTGCGATGGCGCTTCTTCCGGCGCTGGCCCAGCAGCTCCGTCCTCAGGACGCGGCGGGCCTTGCTCTGCCTTTGCTTTTCGCGAGGAGTATGGGGCAGCTTTGCGGCCCTCTGCTGCTGCAAAGAGACAGCCTGGCGCGTTTTGCGGCTCATACGCCGCGACTGTTGCTTTGCCTCGGCATCTTTCTGGCCGCTTATGGAATGCTGCCGTTTATGGCCGGCTGGATAGGGTATGCGCTGGGGATGATCTTTGTCGCGCATCTGGCCTCAAACGTGCTTTTTGCGGCGGGTACGTTTGGCGTACTCAGTAATTTTCAGGCCGCGCAAACCGCTATAGCCAGCGGTAAAGCCTGGCGCTGGCAAACGCTCAGTGCCTCTCTTTTTACCGGAGTAGCAGCGATAGTGGCATCAGGGTTTGGCTCAGTACAGGCGCTTTATATAGTTTCGTCAGCGGCTCTGCTGATGGTTGCCCTCATCATGCGCTTTTATCGGGAATAAGACATAAAAAAACGCCTGCTATAAAAGCAGGCGTTAAAACAGGTCTGTAAGACAACATATTTGGTGCTTCACTCAACGTTATGTCCATGGTGTCTGATGAGGCCGAAGCGACATCTGTCAGTGGACGATAAGCACCGTAAATGGCTCTGCGTCATTCCTGAGTTTATGAGGCACTAAGGCGAACATAAGAGATGGAATGAGCATCTACGCGTATATTATTGCACGTAACGTGCCAGATTTACACGCAGAAGTTTTACATGGCGCAACATTTTAAGATAAAAGGAAATTATGCTGTTCAGCGGCATCTGACGCTTCACAACGTATCGGTAAAAGCATAAATATGTCGCCAGGAAGAGACAGCAAATTCCATAAATAATTATTTCCTGTAATTTCAATTTGTTGTATGTCGCTGAATCGCGACAGTGATACAGGCCGCTGTCGGGGGATAACTACAGGGGAGAAAAGTTGCAGAAAACAAAAAACCCCGCCGAAGCGGGGTTCAAAATTGGTCGGCGAGAGAGGATTCGAACCTCCGACCCACTGGTCCCAAACCAGTTGCGCTACCAAGCTGCGCTACTCGCCGATGTACTGCTTTTTTGAATTTTTAGTTCAATTTATTAAAAAGTCGTGGTGCGAGGGGGGGGACTCGAACCCCCACATCCTAAGGACACTAACACCTGAAGCTAGCGCGTCTACCAATTCCGCCACCTTCGCAATTCACAACTCTTTCAATAATGGGGTGGCTAATGGGATTCGAACCCACGACAACTGGAATCACAATCCAGGGCTCTACCAACTGAGCTATAGCCACCACTGTATTCTTTCACGCGGTACTGACTACTTCTCAGACCACCGCAGCTCTAGCGCCGGGAACTAAAATGGCGCGCCCGACAGGATTCGAACCTGAGACCTCTGCCTCCGGAGGGCAGCGCTCTATCCAGCTGAGCTACGGGCGCTTAGCGCCGTTGCGGGGCTGGATATTACGTACCTCCGCCCCCGCTGTCTAGTGCTTTTTTGAAAAAAATGCGCGTTTGGTTATGGTTTGCACATTTTGCCGCTTATTCCTCCACTTTCTGCGTGGTGGCACGGCGACCCAGGCCAAAAAGCTTATACGCGGCCGTCACTGCCGCCAGGAAGATCAGCCCGACAAACAGCGACATGCGGGTATCTTCATTAAAGTACATTCCAATTAATACGCAAATCAGGAACGCCATCGTCAAATAGTTCGCATACGGGAACAGAATCGAGCGGAACGGATGGCTGGCGATCGCTTTTTTATGCGCATGGCGGAAACGCAGTTGGCTGATTAGGATAACAAACCACGGCACCATGCCCGGCAACACGCTGGCGCTGTAGACGTAAACAAACACGCGCTGTGGATTAGGAATGATGTAATTCAGGCAGGAACCAATCAGCAGGATGACAATGGAGACCGCTACGCCCGCTACCGGCACGCCAGCACGTGAGACTTTACTCATTGTCGCAGGCAGCTGGTTATTTTTCGAGAGCGCGTAGAGCATACGGCCACAGCTGTACATCCCGCTGTTACAGCCTGACAGCGCTGCCGTCAGAACCACAAAGTTGATGATACCCGCTGCTGCTGTAATTCCGATCTTCGCAAAGGTTAATACGAACGGACTCCCCGTCGTCCCAATTTCGTTCCACGGGAAGATGGTGACGATGACGAAGATCGCACCCACGTAGAAAATCAGGATACGCCACAGCACTTTGCCCACCGCGCTACGCAGCGTGACCTGCGGGTTTTTCGCTTCACCGGCGGTAATCCCGATCAGCTCCACGCCCTGGTACGAGGCCACAACGATACACAGCGCCGTCAGGAAGCCCTTCCAGCCGCCGGCGAAGAAGCCGCCGTGTTCAGTCAGGTTGCCAAAGCCGATGGCGTGTCCGCCGTTGCCAAAGCCATAAAAAATCACGCCCAAACCAATCACAATCATCACGATGATGGTGGTCACTTTGATCATCGCAAACCAGAACTCGATTTCACCGTAAAGGCGCACGGCTGCAAGGTTTGCTAGGGCCACCAGCCCCACGGCAATGAGAGCCGGTATCCACTGGGCCATGTCCGGGAACCAGAACTGGACGTAAACCCCTATCGCGGTGATTTCGGAGATGCCCACCGCCATCCACATAAACCAGTATGACCAGGCCGTCAGGTAACCAAAGAACGGGCTCATATACCGGTGTGCGTAAACGGCGAAGGAACCGGTCACCGGCTCCAGAAAGAGCATTTCACCCATTGAGCGCATGATGAAGAAAACAAACAGCCCGGCGATGATATACGCCAGTAATACGGAAGGGCCTGCCCATTTTAGGGTGCTTGCGGAGCCCATAAACAGGCCAACGCCGATAGTGCCGCCCAGCGCTATCAGTTCGATGTGACGAGCTTCCAGCCCACGCTGTAGCTCCGGTTGTTTCTCTGCCATAGATCCTCGATTGTGTTTGCTGTTTCCCGGCTTAATACCGGTTGTTGTTTTTTAGGGGTACTAAAATACGGTGCGAATGGTTTCTTAAAATCGGCCAAATGGCAAACGATGCATTAAAAAAATGAATGCATTGCACAGATTATCAGCAGTTTTGCAGGCGAGTTGCAGCGCGAATAGCATATCGCGCTGCATTCTGATTACATTTTCCCGGTATAGTGCCAGGCGAGGTAGCGAAGCAGACGAATCTGTCGTTTAATGCGCGTCGGTTGCGATAGCAGGCGGTAAAGCCACTCCAGCCCCAGATTTTGCCAGACCTTTGGCGCACGCTTAACATGGCCGGTAAAGACGTCGTAGGTGCCGCCGACGCCCATGTAGAGGGCATCCGGACAGACCAGACGGCAGTCGCGCATCAGGATCTCCTGGCGCGGGGATCCCATCGCCACGGTGACGATTTTTGCCCCGCTGTTGCGCACGCGAGCAAACAAAGCCTGCTGGTCTTCAGGCTTGAAGTAACCATTCTGGCTGCCGACGATATTCACATTCCATTGACGACGCAGTTTCTCTTCGGTCTCGGCCAGCACTTCAGGCTTACCGCCAATCAGGAAGACTGGCGTACCTTCCGCGCCTGCGCGGGCCATAAGCTGCTCCCAGAGGTCGGCACCCGCCACGCGGGAAACATTAGCGTCAGGATACTTTTTACGGATAGAGCGGACCACGCTGATACCGTCCGCGTATTTAAATTCAGCCGCTTCAATCAGGCTTTTCACCTCGGCGTTATCTTCCACCGCCAGCATCTTTTCCGCGTTGATAGCAACCAGCGTACCGGATTTCATCTGCCCGTCGGCGAACAGAAAGTCCAGCGCGTGCTGCATGTCGCGCCAGCCAATAAGCTGCAGGCCACGAAGCGCATAGCGCGGTGCAGAAATTTTATCAGTCATTACTTTCCCTACTCAGACTTGCGACAGCGTTGTGTTGCCCTGTTGCTCGCGCTTGTGCACAAGCCCTGCGCTGTCGAACAGCCAGTACAACAGTTTGGCCAGTAACAGGCAGATGCCAAAAACAACCATGAAGAAAACCACGCGTGAAACGAACGAGTCCAGACCCTCACGCGCCAGAACGATCATATTGAAAATGGCACCAAAGCAAAAACTGTGCAAAATAGCCGCCTTGTAGCGGTTGGTCTCTTCGTTACCACGCACGTAGAGCCAGTCGAACCACTTGATAATCAGCCCTACGACAAACGCGCCCGGCAGGATAAACCAGCCTCCTCCCATCACCACCAGGGAACCAATCAACGTTGGCGAGATCGCCAGGCCCGAATGGTTGTTGAGCACTTCCCAGGTAAAATAGTTCGCGGTATTGAGCACCACACCAGGGCGGTCCGGCCACAGCCAGCTCGGGATAAAGACGTAGAAGTCGCGAACAATCGGCGCCAGCCCCTGGAAATCAATCTTGTCGTAGTTTTGCAGCAGCAATGCCAGATTTTCCCACGGCGAGAAGGTGTCGCGCGTCAGGTAGAGGAACGTGTAAAACGCCTCATCGCCCGCCACGTTCATCCCGTAGCGCTTCAGCGCCAGCCAGAACATCCCCACAATGCCAAACACGCCTGCCGCAACCAGCATCCACAGCGAGATCCAGCCGCGGATAATGCCGATAAACAGGAAGATAGCGAAAGCGATGATAATGTTGGCGCGCGTACCGCCCACAATCATGTAGGTCAGGATACCGAATGCAACGGTACTGACCAGGAAGAACAGCCACGCTTTGCTGTCCTGGCGCAGGAAGAAGATCACCAGCATCGCCGGGATGAAGAAATAGAAGAATCGCTTAAGCGCCACGCCTGAGACTTCGGCCGAAAAAATCTGGCTGTAGGAGTGGAGCTTAAACAGCAGGAAGCCGTTATGCATGAAGAAGATGCCAACGCTGACCAGGGCGATGGTCATGAGCATCACCCACGTCAGATGGGTCTCCACCCGGTTCATGGTAAAGAGCTCCCGACGCGGGGCGGCGGCCTGCGCTGGCCGCAGACGCGTTTTATAGGTGACGTAGTAAACCGCATAGAAGCAGGTCGCCGCCAGCAGGGCCTGGAGGAGAATCTCCGGCGGCGCGACGCTCACGTCAAAACGGAAGACCAGAATGCTGGTCAGCGGGAAGCCGAAAAAGAAGGTCAGCAGAAACAGCAACGAGAAGAACACGTTAAAGTTGAAGCGCACGCGGCGGAACTCAAACCAGGTGAGCGTGGCGATAAACAGGGAGCTCAGAAGCCAGACAACCAGTAAGCCGCTGAATTGCAACTGACTCATGCGTTGTCTCCTGAAGCGATACGCAGCGCGCGGTGCCACGGCGTGAGGTAATTCGGGCTGAAAAAGTCGATGCTATTTTTATCCACCAGCGTGAGCTGGCGCTGTGCTTCACGCACCACTTCGACATTCAGCGTGTCTGAGGTGAACAGCACCGGAATATGCTGCTCGGCCATGTCCTGCCAGAACGGGTTGTCGCGGTTGAGCACGCACGGTACACCCGCCTGAATCAGCAGGCACAGCGTACCAATACCCTGCTGGCGGGCAAAGATGAAATAGCCCAGATCGCATTTTCGCAGCAGCGCAAGATAGTCATCAAACTCCAGCTTTTCGCTGAGAATGTGCAGATTTCCTTCGCTGAATAACGCAAGCCCCTGCTGGCGAACCTCATCAATGTAGGCGTCGTTGTTGGCCGGATAACCCATCGGCACCACCACGTTCACCGTGTCGCCAAACTGCTGGTATACCGCCCGTAGCGCGGCCACATGCTCGTTACTGCGGTCGCCGGAATTCCCCACCAGGATCGTCAGCTTGCCTTCGCGAACCGCGTCATTCGCCATGGTGTTCAGCGCCGGGTCCATACGGGTTGGGAAATAGAGTAGCTCGCCGCGCACGTTCGGGTGCTGCTTCGCAAAATAATTCAGATCGCCGCGGGTGGCAAAAACGCGGCCCACCCTTCCCTGCGCCATGCGACGCAGGGGATAGAAAAGACGGAACTTCCAGCCGCGGGAAACTTCGTAGAGATCGGCTCCCCAGATATGCCAGCTGCACTGGGAGGGTTTAATTCCCCCGCTGAGCAGAGCCAGCCACAGGCCGGTATTGAACTGCCCGTGGAAAAAGAAACGTTGCTCACGATCCGCTTTGGCTTTGGCAATAACCGCCTTCGCCAGGGAAGCTTTATCCGGCCAGAAGGCGATAGTCAGCGCCGGAAACGCCGCGCTCAGGCCATTATCCTGACCTGCAACCATAAACTCGCGCGCATCAGGATTTCCTGATGCCAGCTCGTCGTTAAAGAACCGCAAAACGGTCTGGTTATGGTGTGGGATATCCGATCCCAGGATATGAATCAGTGCAGTCATGCGCGTTTACGCCACAATAAAAATACGCCGCAGCAGGCAGCGAAATAAACGATATAGGTTGCCATATAGGCCTGAGCCGCCCCCAGCGCACCGTGCGCGGGTATCAGCCAGTGTGAAAATGCTGTCAGTAGCGCAAACTGGCTAATCTCCGCCAGGATATACAGCCGCAGCGAAGCTTTCGCAATCACCAGATAGCCGAAAACGTAAGCCCCCACTTTCAGCACATCGCCCACCAGTTGCCAGGCAAAGAGATCGCGCATGGCGGTAAACTTTGCGGAGAAAAGCAGCCAGATGGCAACATCGCGCAATAGCCAGACGGTCAAACTGGCCGCCGCCACAGCGGGTAATACGAAACGCAAGGAGCGGGAAATTTCTCGGGTAATATCCTGCCTGGACGTCAGGCGCGATAAGGTTGGCAGCAAATAAACGCTAAAGGAAGCCGTTATAAACTGGAGGTAAGCGTCGGAAATACTGCTTACCCCTTGCCAGATCCCCACCTCATCCCAGCTGTAATGCGCCGCCAGCAGGTTTCGCATCATCACGTATGCCACTGGCAGCGTGACGGAAGTAATGAGCGCCATCAGGGTAAACTTACCCAGCTGGCTGACAAGCACCTTGTCCCATTGTGGTTTCAGGTAGCTCAGAGGGATAACACCCCGACGCATCAGCATAAATGCCGCAGGCACAACAACCAGCGCCGGGACCAGCGCAAGCCCCA
Source organism: Enterobacter sp. ECC_219_Taxon_10 (assembly GCF_058354905.1). Taxonomy (NCBI): domain Bacteria; kingdom Pseudomonadati; phylum Pseudomonadota; class Gammaproteobacteria; order Enterobacterales; family Enterobacteriaceae; genus Enterobacter; species Enterobacter sp. ECC_219_Taxon_10. The sequence goes on from NZ_CM178005.1 coordinate 4,721,478, forward strand.
GCAGTGCGCCTTCATAGCCGCCCAGGCGATAGCAGAAGTAATAGGCAATCACGCCGATGACGCTGCCCAGGATTAAGGCAAGCGCGTTCCCGGCAGCATCGCGAAAACCTTTCATCAGCGCCAGCAGCAGGTTAGCCCAGGCAATGCCCATCTGGACCAGCGCAACCAGACGGACCAGCCCCTGGTAATGGGTGTGCCCGAACAATCCCTGGCTGATGGGCGCCGCCGCCAGCAGAAACACAATCGCCAGCAGGGTCGAAAAGCCTGTCACCATCGCCGACGCGGTGCCCACTACCCTGCGAAGCTGGGCCGCATCATCATGATATTGAGCAACGTATTTGGTCACGCCGTTGAAGATTCCGGCACCGGCCAGCACACCAAGGACGGTGACAAGCTGGCGGAAGTTGCCCGCCAGCCCCACACCAGAGGGCCCAAATGAGACGGCGAGCAGCTTGACGACCAGCAGTCCGGCACCAATTTTTACAAGCGTGGACGCGGCGGTCCACACCGATGCTTTTGCCAGAGACATATCAGCTGAAATAGCTCAGAAGGGTAGTGATCACCGTACGCTGGTTAACTGGTGCGAGGTTGTAGAACAGCGGCAAGCGAAGCAAACGCTCACTTTCTTTCGTAGTGTAACGATCTTCACCCGCGAACGTGCCAAATGCTTCTCCGGCCGGGCTGGAGTGCAGCGGGATATAGTGGAACACCGCCATAATTTCGGCCTCTTTCAGCCAGGCGATGAGCTGGCTGCGATCGTCGTTATCGCGCAGCTTGATGTAGAACATATGGGCATTATGGATGCAATCGGCCGGAATGGTTGGCAACTCAATACGCCCGGCTTTGGCCAGAGGCTCCAGCGCGTCGTAATAGGTTTGCCAGAGGGACAGGCGCTGGAGATTAATCCGCTCTGCCGCTTCCAGCTGCGCCCACAGGTATGCCGCCTGCAGATCCGCCATCAGATAGCTGGAGCCGATATCGCGCCAGGTGTACTTATCAACCTGACCGCGGAAGAACTGACTGCGGTTGGTGCCTTTTTCGCGGATCACTTCCGCACGCTCAACCAGGGCACGATCGTTAATCAGCGTCGCACCGCCCTCACCGCCAGCGGTGTAGTTTTTCGTTTCGTGGAAGCTGAAGCAGCCAATGTGGCCGATCGTGCCCAGCGCGCGCCCCTTGTAGGTGGACATCACGCCCTGCGCGGCATCTTCAACCACAAACAGGTTGTGCTTTTTGGCGATCGCCATGATGGTGTCCATTTCACAGGCCACGCCCGCGTAGTGAACCGGCACAATCGCGCGCGTTTTATCGGTGATCGCAGCTTCAATCAGCGTCTCATCAATGTTCATGGTGTCCGGGCGGATATCCACAAAGACGATTTTCGCCCCGCGCAGGACAAAGGCGTTTGCCGTGGAGACGAAGGTATAGCTCGGCATGATCACTTCATCACCGGGCTGGATATCCAGCAACAGGGCCGCCATTTCCAGCGATGCCGTGCAGGACGGGGTCAGCAGCACCTTAGCGCTGCGAAAACGCTGCTCCATCCACTGCTGACAGCGACGGGTAAAACCGCCGTCACCGCAGAGTTTGCCGCTGCCCATGGCAAACTGCATATAGTCGAGTTCGGTTCCCACGACGGGTGGTGCGTTAAATGGAATCATCTTGTCACCTGTATAACCAGTAGGCGGTGGCGTCGATGTTGGCACCACTCGCAATATAACGTTTAAGCGCGGCGGTGTTGCCCACCTGGGTCGCCACCCGCAGCGTCTCAACCTGCTGCTGCTGCGCCCAGTGCAGCGCCGCCTGCATGAGTTTCTCACCCATGCCGCGCCCGGCTAATAAGCCAATACGCGCCTCGCGCGCGTTGAGCTTGCGCAGCGAGACAAATCCCTGAATCTGACCGTCCGCTGTACGGAAAACCAGGCAGACGTGGTCAAAGGTGCCTTTGACCGCATTCTCTATCCACTGGGCATAGAAGCGTCCGCTATCGTCAGGGGCATACCAGGGCGCGCGAAAGCGGCTCTGCGCAAACGCCCGGGCCGCCATCTGGCGCAGCACAGGAATGTCCAGTTCCGTTGCAATTTCCGCGCCGGACGCATCGTGCCGGGTAAGGGCAATGGAAAGGTCTACCTCACCTTCAACCAGCTGAAAACCACGCTGCTGGAGCGCATCAAGCAGATCGGCACGGTCCGCCGGGATTTTAGCCTGCACGCGCTGCCAGACGCTGAGGTCCGCTTCCTGCAGGGCGGGCGCATTCTCGCGCCAGCGGACTATCGCCGAGGGGCGGGCAAAAAATGTGCTTTCCCACTCAAGGGATTCAAGCACGCCGTGAAGTTCACTCAACGCCAGACACCTTTCGTATCAACCACATACTGCTGACGTACGGCATCACCGGACGTCGCTTTAAACGCTTTATGATCCACCAGCAGCACCAGCACGTCCGCCGTCGCCAGCGCGTCATCGAGCGCCGTCAGCGTGCAGTGCCCCGCCAGTTTTGCCGGCAGTTCATGAATATTTGGCTCGACCACCAGCGTTTCGCCCTTATGCCATTCGGCAATCATCTCGGCAATTTCCATCGCCGGGCTTTCGCGCAGATCGTCAATGTTGGGTTTAAATGCCAGACCAAAGCAGGCAATTTTCAGCTCGCTGGCGCGCTTGCCGCTCTCTGCCAGACAGTCCGCAACCGTCGCTTTAACCTGGTTGAGCACCCAGTGAGGTTTGCTGTCGTTCACTTCTCGCGCGGTGCGAATCAGACGCGCCTGCGCCGGGTTCTGCGCCACAATAAACCACGGGTCGACGGCGATACAGTGGCCGCCCACCCCCGGGCCAGGCTGGAGAATGTTGACGCGCGGATGGCGATTCGCCAGGCGGATTAACTCCCAAACGTTAATCCCCTGATCGGCGCAAATAAGCGACAGTTCGTTAGCAAAGGCGATGTTAACGTCACGGAAGCTGTTTTCAGTCAGCTTGCACATCTCTGCGGTGCGGGAGTTGGTCACTACGCATTCGCCTTCCAGGAAAATCTTGTACAGCGCGCTGGCGCGTTCGGAACAGACCGGCGTCATGCCGCCAATGACGCGGTCGTTTTTAATCAGTTCGACCATCACCTGCCCCGGCAACACGCGCTCCGGGCAGTAGGCGATGTTGATATCCGCCTGCTCGCCAGCCTGTTGCGGGAAGCGTAAATCAGGACGCGCTTCTGCAAGCCACTGCGCCATCTGCTCGGTGGCCCCCACCGGAGAGGTTGACTCCAGGATCACCAGCGCGCCTTTCTTCAGCACGGGGGCAATGGATTTTGCCGCCGCCTCGACATAGACCATATCGGGCTGGTGGTCGCCTTTAAAGGGCGTTGGAACGGCAATCAGGTAGGCATCCGCTTCCACTGGCGTCGTGCTGGCGCGCAGGAAGCCGCCATCAACCGCCTCTTTCACGACTCGGTCAAGATCGGGCTCTACAATATGAATTTCGCCACGATTAATGGTTTCTACCGCCCGTGCGTTGATATCCACGCCGACAACCTGTTTTTGACGGGAGGCGAATGCCGCCGCCGTGGGCAGGCCAATATAGCCAAGGCCAATGACAGAGATGGTAGTAAAACTCATAGCGATACCCGATTGTGTTTAAGTGCATGCAAAATACGGCCACAAGCCTGCCCGTCTCCATACGGATTGTGGGCCCGGCTCATCGCCTGATACGCTTCATCGTCGTGCAGAAGGCGAGTGACCTCTTCGACGATGAGCTGTGCGTTGGTGCCGACCAGACGCACCGTCCCGGCTTTAACCGCTTCCGGACGTTCAGTGGTTTCACGCATCACCAGCACCGGCTTGCCAAGAGAGGGGGCTTCTTCCTGAATCCCACCCGAATCGGTGAGGATCAGCCAGGCGTGGTTCATCAGCCAGACAAACGGCATGTAGTCCTGCGGTTCAATCAGCAGGACGTTTTCGACGTGGCCCAGGATGCGGTTGACCGGCTCGCTGACGTTAGGATTAAGGTGTACCGGATAGACAATTTGCACATCGTCGTTCTGCGCGGCGATTTCAGCCAGCGCGTGACAGATTTGCTCAAAACCCCGTCCAAAGCTTTCGCGACGGTGGCCAGTGACCAGAATGGTTTTTTTGCCGTTATTCAGGAACGGATAGCGGGCAGCGAGCTCTTTCTGCAGCTCGCCGTTTGCCAGTACGCGATCGCGTACCCAAATCAACGCATCAATGACCGTATTGCCGGTCACAAAAATGTTGTTATCGGCGACATTTTCACGCAGCAGGTTCTGGCGAGAGTTCTCGGTTGGCGCAAAGTGGTACATCGCCAGATGCCCGGTAAGCGTACGGTTGGCCTCTTCCGGCCACGGAGAATAAAGATTACCGGTGCGCAGGCCCGCTTCAACATGACCGACGGGAATACGCTGGTAAAACGCGGCCAGGCTTGTTGCCATCGTCGTCGTGGTATCGCCGTGCACCAGCACGACGTCAGGCTTGAACGACTCCAGGATAGGCTTGAGATCCTGCAGTATGCGACAGGTTATTTCCGTCAATCCCTGTCCCGGCTTCATAATATTGAGGTCGTAATCCGGGGCGATGGAAAAGAGGGTTAGGACCTGATCGAGCATCTCACGGTGCTGGGCCGTGACACAGACCTTCGCTTCAATATCAGGATCGCTGGCCAGCGCATGAACCAGAGGCGCCATCTTAATGGCCTCCGGCCTGGTGCCAAATACAGTAAGTACTTTCACATCGATTCTCTTCGATTAGACGATGAAGGCCATAGCCTTCATCGTAAACGGCGTTCTTAGTTTGTACGACGACGCGTTAACGCCACGCCAGCCCCAACGAGTGCGCCCACAATCCCCCACATGATCATCAGGAATGCACGACGCGGACTGTCGCGTTTTACAGGTTCTTCAGGCGTTCTCAAATAACGATAGGTCTGAAAACGCGGATCCAGGGAGGGGCCGACATTAAGCGTATTAAGCATCGCGCGATTTTGATCGTAGTCGAGGTCAAAATCAGGCCCAACGGCCTGCAGATTTTCCAGACGCGCCTGCAGCATTGGGCGACCAAGAAGGAACATTTCAGAATCAGGTAATTCATCAGCCGGAACATCCGTCTCAGTGCGGGAAATGTTGTGCTGTTCCGCAATTTTCAGCGCCTGCTGAATGTTATGGACGCGGCGCGCAAAAATAGTGTTTGCCACCTCTTCCTGACGTTTGACCTGCGCCTTCATCTGGATAGTGCGGGCTGCCCAGGCACCTTTGAGCTCTTCATTGAGATGGCTTGCGGCACGCTGGCTGGCAAACGCAACGTACTGGCGCAACAGGTTATTGGCGTCCGGCGCGGTTTCCGCAATCAGCTTGACGCTGTCGTTGACGTTACGCAGCGCGTCGCCGGGCATATACTGAATATTATTAATCAGATCGTCCAGCAGCGCTGCATCGGCTTTAGTGTTATCAACCCGACGCTGCTTGTAGTAATCCGTCTGGGACCAGAAATCGCGGCGCGTATCCCATGACGCCAGTTGCATCACAAACTCTTTGTAGGCCTCATCCATAACGGAGGCCTGGTCTGGCGTGGCAAGGCTGGCTTTAATATCCAGGTTTCGCAGGAATTGCTGCTGGGAATAGTACCCCCCGAGCATGTTAACCGTTGGTCTGTCCGTGATTGCCGTGGCGCTCCACTCCTGTTTCGCAAAGAACGTGTAGGCCAGCGCCAACAGTGCGAACCCCAGCGCGATTCCCGCAATCCAAAGTTTGCCTGCCCATAACACGCGAAACAAACCCCGAATATCCAGTTCATTCTCAGTTACCACTGATTTCGCTCCCGCCAACGGTTGAGTCATCATAGTCCCGGTTCTACTTAGTTAATGTTGTGTTTTTGCCACTGTTACGACGCATCCTGCGCTTAATACGTTTAATGAAACGCGCCACCTTCCATGCGCGCTTAATGCAGTAGCCGTAGAGAGAAAATGCTAGCAAGAACAATACCAACATGGCCCACTCAGGTACAAAATGCGTATATTCCGCCGTCACGCCAATCCCCGCTAGAATAGCAGCCGCCAGCGTAATAAGCACAAATGCCTGCCGGGAAGTGAATCCGGCTCGCATGATCAGATGATGAATGTGCTGACGGTCAGCAGAGAACGGGCTCATCCCTTTACGCAGTCGGCGATACATAATCGCAACCATATCCATTAACGGGATGGCGATAATCCATAAGGCTGTTACCGGACTGATGGGATGTACATCGCCCTGAGTAGTTTCCAGCAAAATCCAAATGATAGTAAAGCCGATAAGCGTGCTACCCGCATCCCCCATGAAGACTTTATAGCGTCGGCCCAATGCGCCGAGATTTAACAGGATATATGGCAGGATTGCTGCAATCATGGCGAAACACCACATAGCAAGGCTATATTGCCCATCGAACCATAAAATGAAACCAATTGCGGCAAATGAGACGCAGGAGAGGCCTCCAAGCAAACCATCAATACCGTCAACCATGTTGAACGCGTTAATCGCCACCCACACGGCAAAAAGTGTCAGGAAATAGCCGAACGGGCCGAGTTCCATCTCCCAGGAGCCAAAAATATAGCCCAGGCTACTCAAGTGCAACTTAGCGAATACCATCATTGCAATAGCGACAGCTGCCTGAACGAAAGCGCGTATTTTGACGCTAATGTCGTATCTATCGTCAAGAGCACCGATCACGACAAGAACTGCTGCGCAAGAGAGATACAACCTGGCATGCGGAATATAGTAATCTGCAATAGCAAAAGTGAAGCAGATCCCTGCAAAAACAGAGATACCACCGACCAGAGGGATCATGCCTTGATGACGTTTACGGAAGTTGGGTTTATCCACTAAGCCCAGATATTTCGCCACCTTACGTGCCAGAAACAAAAAGCAGGTGGTAAATAAGAAAATACTGGTTAGTTCAGTAAACGTATCAAGTAGGTTCACAATGGGTGTTCTCAACAAATGTTAGTCAAGGAAGTATAACCATCAAGGCGCCGAGCCTGAAGTTATAAAGCAAACCTCTTACAATTCCATTTGTTTATTATTCAAGCTATTAATGTTTTTACTGTGCGAATTATCTTATTGTCGCACTGACCGGTCAAAATTGGGAGTAGGTGGTACTAGCGTATAGTCCATAAAAGAAAAACGCCACGTAAAAACGTGGCGTTCGCTGGCTTTATTTGCGTTACGAGCGCTTCATCATGTCGAAGAAGTCGTCGTTGGTTTTGGTCATCGCCAGTTTGTTAATGAGGAACTCCATCGCGTCAATTTCACCCATTGGATGGATGATTTTGCGCAGGATCCACATTTTCTGCAGCTCTTCCTGCGTGGTGAGCAGCTCTTCTTTACGGGTACCGGAACGGTTGTAGTCGATAGCCGGGAAGACGCGTTTTTCAGCGATCTTACGAGAAAGGTGCAGTTCCATGTTACCTGTACCTTTAAATTCTTCGTAAATCACTTCGTCCATTTTAGAACCGGTATCGATCAGCGCCGTTGCGATGATGGTCAGGCTGCCGCCCTCTTCCACGTTACGTGCGGCACCGAAGAAGCGCTTCGGACGATGCAGGGCGTTAGCATCCACACCACCGGTCAGCACTTTACCGGAAGCTGGCACCACGGTGTTGTAAGCGCGCGCCAGACGGGTGATAGAGTCGAGCAGGATGATCACGTCTTTCTTGTGCTCAACCAGGCGTTTAGCCTTCTCGATAACCATTTCCGCAACCTGAACGTGGCGAGATGCTGGCTCGTCGAAGGTAGAAGCAACCACTTCACCTTTAACCAGACGCTGCATCTCGGTTACTTCTTCCGGACGTTCGTCAATCAGCAGCACCATCAGCACGCAGTCTGGGTGGTTATAGGCGATGCTCTGCGCGATGTTCTGCAGCAGCATGGTTTTACCCGCTTTCGGCGGCGCCACAATCAGACCACGCTGGCCACGACCGATTGGCGATGCCAAATCCAGAACACGCGCGGTTAAGTCTTCGGTAGAACCGTTACCACGCTCCATGCGCAGGCGAGAGTTCGCGTGCAGCGGCGTTAAGTTCTCAAAGAGGATCTTATTACGCGAGTTTTCCGGCTTATCGAAGTTAACTTCATTGACTTTCAACAGCGCAAAGTAGCGTTCACCCTCTTTAGGAGGACGAATCTTACCTGAAATGGTGTCACCAGTGCGGAGGTTGAAACGGCGGATTTGGCTGGGGGATACGTAGATGTCGTCAGGGCCGGCGAGGTAGGAGCTGTCTGCAGAGCGGAGGAAACCAAATCCGTCTTGCAATATCTCCAGCACACCGTCGCCAAAGATATCTTCGCCACTCTTAGCGTGCTGCTTCAGGATGGCGAAAATGATGTCCTGCTTGCGCATACGAGCCTGGTTTTCCAGCCCCATATTTTCGCCGAGAGTGATCAGCTCAGAAACCGGCGTATTCTTTAATTCGGTAAGATTCATAATGGTGTGGGTTCTTAAACTCGGGGTGATTCTCGAACTTAATGTTGTGAATGGTATGGCAGGGTCATCCATGCCTGTTTAGCGGCCATCACCTCATGTCTGTTCGCTGTCTGGTCACAGGGAAAGAACGCAGAACTGAAACGACAAGACGGATTGAGTGACAAGCCCGGAATTTAGCCACTTCACGCATTGTTCATGTCAACAACGGGAAGTATCGGGTAAAACAAGATTCAAACAACAGATATGTTTAAAACGAAGTCATAGCTAACTTAGCACGACTTCAGCCGGGCGTCCAGAGTTCCACATCATTTAGCCGGGGGCTCTGGACGCACAGCGGAGAAACCTTACGCCAGGTTAGCGTCCAGGAACTCTTTCAGCTGACCTTTGGACAGCGCGCCCACTTTGGTCGCCGCCACTTCGCCGTTTTTGAACAGCAGAAGGGTCGGGATGCCACGGATACCATATTTTGGTGCGGTACCCGGGTTCTGGTCGATGTTCAGCTTGGCAACCGTCAGTTTGCCCTGATATTCGTCAGCGATCTCATCCAGAATCGGGGCGATCATTTTGCAAGGACCACACCATTCAGCCCAGAAATCGACGAGGATCAGCCCGTCAGCCTTAAGTACGTCCGTGTCAAAACTGTCGTCAGTCAGGTGAATAATTTTATCGCTCATATATAACTCCACAGGAATAAGCCTGGTACGTTGGTTTTGTCTCCACCAACGACGTGTTGATGTCGCATTAACCAACTAAAGGTTGACTTTATTTCACCGGATACGCTTTCGTAAAGCAATAGTAAGCTGATATTCTACCACACTATGAGCAAAACACATTTAACAGAACAGAAGTTTTCCGACTTCGCCCTGCACCCGAAGGTGATTGAAGCCCTTGAAAATAAAGGGTTTCATAACTGCACGCCCATTCAGGCTCTCGCCCTGCCGCTGACGCTGGCCGGTCGCGATGTTGCAGGGCAGGCGCAAACCGGTACCGGCAAAACGATGGCGTTCTTAACGTCAACGTTCCATTATTTACTTTCTCACCCAGCGATTGCAGACCGCAAAGTTAACCAGCCGCGCGCGCTAATTATGGCCCCGACGCGAGAACTGGCGGTACAGATCCATGCAGACGCTGAGCCTCTGGCGCAGGCCACCGGCCTGAAGCTTGGCCTGGCCTATGGCGGCGACGGCTACGATAAGCAGCTGAAAGTGCTGGAAAGCGGCGTGGATATCCTGATCGGTACCACCGGCCGTCTTATCGACTACGCCAAACAGAATCACATTAACCTCGGCGCAATCCAGGTTGTGGTGCTCGATGAAGCTGACCGTATGTACGATCTGGGCTTCATTAAAGACATCCGCTGGCTGTTCCGCCGTATGCCGCCGGCCAACCAGCGCCTGAACATGCTGTTCTCTGCAACCCTCTCCTACCGCGTTCGCGAGCTGGCGTTCGAGCAGATGAACAATGCGGAATATGTGGAAGTGGAACCTGAGCAGAAAACGGGTCACCGCATTAAAGAAGAGCTCTTCTATCCTTCCAATGAAGAGAAAATGCGTCTGCTGCAAACGCTGATTGAAGAAGAGTGGCCCGATCGCGCCATTATCTTCGCGAACACTAAACACCGCTGTGAAGACATCTGGGGCCATCTGGCTGCCGATGGTCATCGTGTTGGCCTGTTGACCGGCGACGTGGCGCAGAAAAAACGCCTGCGTATTCTGGAAGAGTTCACCCGTGGCGATCTCGATATTCTGGTCGCAACCGACGTGGCGGCACGTGGTTTACACATTCCGGCCGTGACGCACGTCTTTAACTACGATCTGCCAGACGACTGCGAAGACTACGTACACCGTATCGGTCGTACCGGTCGTGCGGGCGCAAGCGGTCACTCGATTAGCCTTGCGTGTGAAGAGTATGCGCTGAATCTTCCAGCCATTGAGACCTACATCGGTCACTCTATCCCGCAGAGCAAATACAATCCGGAAGCGCTGTTAAGCGAACTGCCGCCGCCTAAGCGTCTTACCCGCCCGCGCTCCGGCAATGGTCCGCGTCGTTCAGGCGGCGCACCGCGTAATCGTCGTCGTTCAGGTTAAGAAAATATGCTCAGCTCCACCTCGCTCTATGCGGCAATTGATCTCGGTTCGAATAGTTTTCATATGCTGGTTGTGCGTGAGGTGGCGGGAAGCATACAAACGCTGACGCGCATTAAGCGCAAGGTCCGCCTCGCGGCGGGCCTGAGCAGCGATAATCACCTCTCCCCTGAAGCCATGGAACGTGGCTGGCAGTGTCTGCGGCTCTTTGCTGAGCGTCTGCAGGATATCCCGCATGCCCAAATCACCGTCGTCGCCACAGCGACGCTCCGACTGGCGGTTAACGCCGTAGATTTTATTGCCAAAGCGCAGGAAATTCTGGGGTGTCCGGTTCAGGTTATCAGCGGCGAAGAAGAAGCACGCCTGATCTACCAGGGCGTTGCCCACACCACCGGGGGTGACGATCGCCGCCTGGTGGTGGATATCGGCGGTGCCAGTACCGAGCTGGTCACCGGCACCGGCGCGCAGGCCACGTCACTGTTCAGCCTGTCGATGGGCTGCGTGACCTGGCTTGAGCGCTACTTTACCGATCGGAACCTGGGGAAAGAGAATTTCGACGAGGCAGAAAACGCCGCGCGCGAAGTGTTACGCCCGGTGATGGACGAACTGCGCTATCACGGCTGGAAAGTCTGCGTGGGTGCCTCAGGTACCGTGCAGGCCCTGCAGGAAATCATGATGGCGCAGGGAATGGACGAGCGAATTACGCTTGCCAAACTTCAGCAGCTTAAACAGCGTGCCATTCAGTGCGGACGCCTGGAAGAGCTGGAAATTGAAGGCCTGACGCTGGAACGTGCCCTGGTTTTCCCGAGCGGGCTGGCCATTCTGATTGCCATATTCACCGAACTGAATATCCAGTGTATGACCCTGGCCGGCGGCGCGCTGCGCGAAGGTCTGGTCTATGGGATGCTGCATCTGTCGGTGGATCAGGACATCCGCAACCGTACTCTGCGCAACGTGCAGCGCCGTTTTCTGGTTGATATCGATCAGGCTGGCCGCGTATCGCAACTGGCATCACGCTTTGCCGACCAGGTCGCTAACGCCTGGGATCTTGATCATCTGAGCCGCGATTTATTGCTGAGCGCCTGTGCGCTGCACGAGGTAGGGCTAAGCATTGATTTTAAGCAGGCACCTGCTCACGCAGCGTATCTGGTGCGCAACCTGGATTTGCCTGGCTACACGCCTGCACAGAAAAAGCTGCTGGCAACGCTGCAGCTAAACCAAACCAATGCCGTAGACCTCTCCTCTTTGCATCAGCAAAACGCCGTACCGCCGCGCGTGGCCGAGCATCTGTGCCGCCTGCTGCGTCTGGCGATCCTGTTTGCCAGCCGCCGCCGCGATGATTTGCTGCCTGCCATTAATCTGCTAGCCGATGATGAAAAGCTGACGCTGACGCTGCCAGAAAACTGGATTGATAATCACCCGCTTGGGGCAGAGATGATCGAGCAGGAGTGCCAGTGGCAGAGCTATGTGCACTGGGTACTCGAGGTGAAGTAATACGCTGAACATTGCCGGGTGGTGGCTTCGCCTTACCCGGCCTTGTATTATCCTTTCTCTTTGGCTTTTGCCAGCATGGCGCGGATGTTTGCCACGTTAGCCTGCCCCTTGTGCATCCGCTCTTCTGCGGTAATCACCTTGCGCTCCTGTTCCCAGATCAGGTCATCTTGCGGCAATTCCAGCAGGAAACGGCTCGGTTCCGGGCGGACGAGTTCACCGTACTGGCGGCGCTCTTTACACAGCGTGAACGTCAGCTCCTTCTGCGCACGGGTGATCCCCACGTAGGCCAGGCGGCGCTCCTCGTCGACGTTATCTTCATCAATGCTGCTCTGGTGCGGCAACAGTCCCTCTTCCATGCCGACCAGATACACATACGGGAACTCAAGCCCTTTTGACGCATGTAGCGTCATAAGCTGAACCTGATCGGCCTCTTCTTCGCTCTCGCCGCGCTCCATCATATCGCGCAGGGTAAAGCGAGTGACCACTTGCGTCAGTGTCATCGGCTCGTCGATTTCAGAGCCCTCCAGCATTTCGGTCATCCAGCTGAAAAGCTGGTTAACGTTTTTCATCCGCATCTCAGCGGCTTTCGGGCTGGCGGAGGTTTCGTACAGCCAGGATTCATAGTCGATGCCGTGGATCAGATCGCGTACGGCTGCCACAGGCTCGCGCTCTGCCAGCCGCTGTACTTCGCCAAGCCAGTGAGTGAAGCGGGTTAAATTATCATACCCGCGCCCCGTCAGCGTCTGGCTCAGGCCCATATCAAAGCTGGCGGTAAACAGGCTTTTATTGCGGGTCATCGCCCACTCGCCGAGCTTTTGCAGCGTTGCCGGTCCAATCTCTCGCTTTGGTGTATTCACGATGCGCAGAAACGCGCTGTCATCATCCGGATTAGTGAGCACGCGCAGATAGGCCAGCAGATCTTTGATCTCTGGACGCGAGAAGAACGAGGTGCCGCCCGAGATCTTGTACGGAATGCGGTTCTGCATCAGCATCTTTTCAAAGACGCGCGACTGGTGATTGCCGCGATAAAGGATTGCGTAATCTTTATATTCGGTTTTATTGACGAAGTGGTGAGCGATGAGTTCGCCCGTCACGCGCTCCGCTTCATGATCCTCATTGTTGGCGCTGAGCACTTTCAGCTCCGTGCCGTAGCCCAGTTCGGAGAAGAGACGCTTCTCAAAAACGTGCGGGTTATTGGCAATCAGGATGTTTGCTGCCTTCAGGATACGCCCGGAGGAGCGGTAGTTCTGCTCCAGCTTAATCACCTGCAGGGCGGGGAAATCTTTGCTCAGCAGCACCAGGTTTTGTGGGCGCGCGCCGCGCCAGGAGTAAATTGACTGGTCATCATCGCCTACCACGGTGAAACGCGCGCGCTGCCCCACCAGCAGCTTCACCAGCTCGTACTGGCTGGTGTTGGTGTCCTGATATTCATCCACCAGCAGATAGCGGATTTTATTCTGCCAGCGCTCGCGCACTTCTTCATTGCGCTGCAGCAGCAGCGTGGGCAGCAGGATAAGGTCATCAAAGTCCAGCACGTTGCACGCTTTCATATGTGCATCGTACAGACCGTAGCAGTGGGCGAAGATCCGATCCCGTTCGCCTTTAGCGATCGCCGCGGCCTGGGCCGGGGTCATCAGATCGTTTTTCCAGTTCGAGATCGTCGAGATCAGCTGCTGCAACAGCACCTTATCATCTTCGATCAGCCCCTCAGTAAGCTCTTTAAGCAACGCCACCTGGTCGGTATCGTCAAAAAGCGAGAAATTAGACTTCATTCCCAGCGCCGCATACTCGCGTTTGATGATATCCAGCCCCAGCGTGTGGAAGGTTGAGATCATTAGCCCGCGCGCCTCTTTGCGCCCCAGTGTCTGGCCGACGCGCTCTTTCATCTCGCGCGCCGCTTTATTGGTAAAGGTGACCGCCGCAATGTGGCGCGCCTGGTAGCCGCAGCCGCGGATCAGGTGCGCAATCTTGTTGGTGATGACGCGCGTTTTACCGGATCCTGCGCCCGCCAGTACCAGACACGGTCCGGTGACAAATTCGACGGCTTGTTGTTGTCCGGGGTTTAAACGCATAAATGATCGCTCAATGAAAGTCAGGAGGGGAGAATAACAGCGTGGTAGTATAGCGAGCCTAATCCATACCACTCAAGGCACGATCATGGCAAAAACAGCAGCAGCACTGCATATCCTTGTTAAAGAAGAGAAACTGGCTCTGGATCTTCTGGAGCAGATTAAAAACGGTGCCGACTTCGGCAAGCTGGCGAAGAAGCACTCTATTTGTCCGTCAGGCAAGCGTGGCGGCGATTTAGGTGAATTCCGTCAGGGTCAGATGGTTCCGGCGTTCGATAAAGTGGTTTTCTCCTGCCCGGTGCTGGAGCCAACCGGTCCGCTGCATACCCAGTTCGGTTATCACATCATTAAAGTGCTGTATCGGAAATAAACAGCAAGGCCTTCTCTTAGAGAAGGCCTTTAATGTTTGCACCCTCTCCCCGTGGGAGAGGGTCGGGGTGAGGGCATCAGCCCGCACCTGGTGTTAACCTGCTACCGCGATACGTTTCATATCGGTCATGTAGCCACGCAGTTTGTGGCCCACTTTCTCGATCTGGTGGCTGCGAATGGCTTCGTTTACGTCACGCAGCTGCGCGTTGTCTACCGCACCTTCCGCAATCGCTTTGCCCAGATCGCCCGTCTGCAGGGTGGTCATGAACTCTTTCAGCAGCGGTACGCAAGCGTAAGAGAACAGGTAGTTACCGTATTCTGCGGTATCAGAGATAACCACGTTCATTTCGTACAGACGCTTACGGGCGATGGTGTTCGCAATCAGCGGCAGCTCGTGCAGAGATTCATAGTACGCAGACTCTTCGATGATGCCAGAATCCACCATGGTTTCGAACGCCAGCTCAACGCCTGCTTTCACCATCGCGATCATCAGTACGCCTTTATCGAAGTACTCCTGCTCGCCGATTTTACCTTCATACTGCGGCGCGGTTTCGAACGCGGTTTTACCGGTCTCTTCACGCCAGGTCAGCAGTTTCTTGTCGTCGTTCGCCCAGTCCGCCATCATGCCGGAAGAGAACTCGCCGGAGATGATGTCATCCATGTGTTTCTGGAACAGCGGCGCCATGATGGTTTTCAGCTGCTCAGAGAGTGCAAACGCGCGCAGTTTGGCCGGGTTGGACAGGCGGTCCATCATCAGCGTAATCCCGCCTTGCTTCAGCGCTTCGGTGATGGTTTCCCAGCCGAACTGAATCAGTTTTTCCGCATAGGCCGGGTCGGTACCTTCTTCCACCAGCTTGTCGAAGCAGAGCAGAGAACCGGCCTGCAGCATGCCGCACAGAATGGTCTGCTCGCCCATCAGGTCAGATTTCACTTCGGCAACGAAGGAGGATTCCAGAACGCCCGCACGGTGGCCGCCGGTCGCCGCAGCCCACGCTTTGGCAATCGCCATACCTTCGCCTTTCGGATCGTTTTCAGGGTGAACCGCGATAAGCGTCGGTACGCCGAAGCCACGCTTGTACTCTTCGCGTACTTCCGTACCCGGGCACTTCGGCGCCACCATCACTACGGTGATGTCTTTACGGATCTGCTCGCCCACTTCAACGATGTTGAAGCCGTGGGAGTAGCCCAGCGCGGCGCCGTCTTTCATCAGCGGCTGTACGGAGCGCACTACGTCTGAGTGCTGCTTGTCTGGCGTCAGGTTAACAACCAGATCCGCCTGCGGGATCAGCTCTTCGTAGGTACCCACTTTGAAGCCGTTTTCGGTCGCTTTACGCCATGAAGCGCGCTTCTCGGCAATCGCTTCTTTACGCAGGGCGTAGGAGATATCCAGACCGGAGTCACGCATATTCAGGCCCTGGTTCAGGCCCTGTGCGCCACAGCCGACGATGACCACTTTTTTACCCTGAAGGTAGCTCGCGCCATCGGCAAATTCGTCACGCGCCATGAAGCGGCATTTGCCCAGCTGCGCCAGCTGCTGGCGCAAGTTCAGTGTATTAAAGTAGTTAGCCATGGGTGATACCTCGTGATGTTGTGTGTCTTATTGTTCGGTTCGCGTTTCAGCGAGAATGTACCCACATTACAACAGGAAATTTATTGCGGAAATTGATATATTCACAACGTCATATTGCAATTTTTGCAATGTAATAAGAGGGAGTGGAATCGGTGGATTTACGCGATCTAAAAATGTTCCTGCACCTGGCGGAAAGCCGCCATTTTGGCCGCAGCGCCCGGGCGATGCACGTCAGCCCCTCCACGCTTTCGCGCCAGATCCAACGCCTTGAGGAAGACCTCGGCCAGCCGCTGTTCGTACGCGATAACCGTACCGTCACCCTCACGGAAGCGGGAGAAGAGCTGCGCATTTTTGCCCAGCAGACGCTGTTGCAGTACCAGCAGCTGCGGCACTCCATCGATCAGCAGGGGCCATCGCTCTCCGGCGAACTGCATATTTTCTGCTCCGTGACCGCCGCCTATAGCCATCTGCCACCCATTCTCGACCGCTTCCGCGCAGCGCATCCGTCGGTTGAGATTAAGCTCACCACCGGCGACGCCGCCGACGCAATGGAAAAAGTGGTGACGGGCGAAGCGGATCTCGCTATCGCCGGGAAACCCGAAACCCTGCCGGGAGCGGTGGCGTTCTCGATGCTGGAGAACCTGGCGGTGGTACTGATTGCCCCGGCGCTGCCCTGCCCGGTACGTAACCAGGTCTCAGTGGAAAAACCGGACTGGTCCACGGTGCCGTTTATCATGGCCGATCAAGGGCCGGTGCGTCGCCGCATCGAGCTGTGGTTCCGCCGTCAGAAAATCAGCAATCCGTCGATATACGCTACCGTCAGCGGTCATGAGGCGATGGTGTCAATGGTGGCGCTCGGCTGTGGCGTGGCGCTGCTGCCGGAAGTGGTGCTGGAAAACAGCCCGGAACCGGTGCGCAATCGCGTGATGATTCTGGAACGCAGCGATGAGAAAACACCGTTCGAGCTTGGCGTGTGCGCACAAAAAAAGCGGCTGCATGAGCCGCTTATTGATGCGTTCTGGAAGATATTGCCGAACCACTAGCCCGCCAGAAAGAACCTGAACGCCGGGTTATGGGTTTCGTCGTGGCACTCATAACCCAGCTCGTTCAGGCGCGTTTCGAAATCCGGCTCGTGCTCGCCCAGTTCGAACGCCGCCAGCACGCGGCCGTAGTCGGTGCCGTGGCTGCGGTAGTGGAACAGAGAGATGTTCCAGTGCGTGCCCAGCGTGTGCAGGAACTTGAGCAGCGCGCCCGGCGATTCCGGGAATTCGAAGCTGAACAGGCGTTCCTGGAGTGGCTTCGATGGACGCCCGCCGACCATGTAGCGCACGTGCAGCTTCGCCATCTCGTCGTCAGAAAGATCGACCACGCTGTAGCCGCCGTTATGCAGCAGGCTAAGGATCTCTTTGCGCTCCTCCACGCCACGGCTCAGACGCACGCCGACAAAAATGCAGGCATCTTTGGCATCGGCAAAGCGGTAGTTGAACTCCGTCACCGAACGACCGCCCAGCAACTGGCAGAACTTGAGGAAGCTGCCCTTCTCTTCCGGAATCGTCACCGCCAGCAGCGCTTCCCGCTGTTCCCCCAGCTCGCAGCGCTCGGAAACGTAGCGCAGGCCGTGGAAGTTCACGTTCGCACCAGACAGCACGTGCGCCAGCCGCTCGCCGCGAATGTTGTGCTGCGCGATGTATTTTTTCATCCCCGCCAGCGCCAGCGCGCCGGACGGTTCCGCCACCGCACGCACGTCCTCGAACAGATCCTTCATCGCCGCGCAGATCGCGTCGCTGTCTACCGTGACGATATCATCGAGATATTCCTGGCACAGGCGGAAGGTTTCGTCGCCAATGCGCTTCACCGCCACGCCCTCGGCAAACAGCCCGACGCGCGGCAGGTCGACCGGATGGCCGGCATCCAGCGCCGCCTTCAGGCAGGCAGAGTCTTCCGCTTCAACGGCGATGACTTTGATCTGCGGCATCAGCTGTTTGATCAGCACCGCCACGCCCGCCGCCAGCCCGCCGCCGCCCACCGGGACGAAGACGCGGTCGAGATGGGCATCCTGCTGCAGCAGTTCAAGCGCCAGCGTGCCCTGCCCGGCAATCACCATCGGGTGGTCGAATGGCGGCACCCAGGTAAAACCCTGCTGCTGCGCCAGCTCGATCGCTTTGGCTTTCGCTTCGTCAAAATTGGCACCGTGGAGCAGTACTTCGCCGCCGAAACCGCGGACCGCGTCGACTTTGATGTCTGCGGTAGCGACCGGCATCACGATCAGCGCCTTCAGCCCCAGACGGGCCGAGGAGAAGGCAACGCCCTGGGCGTGGTTGCCCGCCGACGCGGTAATCACGCCGCGCGCTTTCTGCTCGTCGGTCAGCCCGGCCATCATCGCGTAGGCGCCGCGCAGCTTGAAGCTGTGCACCGGCTGGCGGTCTTCGCGCTTGACCAGGATAACGTTGTCGAGGCGCGAAGAGAGTTTTTCCATTTTCTGCAGGGGCGTGACCTGCACGGCTTCATAGACCGGCGCGCGTAGCACCGCTCTCAGGTATTCCGCCCCCTCGGGGGCGGCGGATAAGGGTTGAGACTCGGCCATCATTAGCCCCCAAGTTTAGATTTATCGCGCACCGCGCCTTTATCTGCACTGGTGGCAAGGCTCGCGTAAGCGCGCAGGGCGAAGGAGACTTCACGCTGGCGATCTTTTGGCGTCCAGGCTTTGTCGCCGCGCGCTTCCTGCGCTTCACGACGGGCCGCAATCTCCTGGTCGCTCAGCTTCAGCTGAATACCACGATTCGGGATGTCGATTTCGATCAGGTCACCGTCTTCGATGATGGCGATGTTGCCGCCGCTTGCCGCTTCCGGGGAAACGTGGCCGATAGAGAGGCCGGAGGTGCCGCCGGAGAAACGCCCGTCGGTGATCAGCGCACACGCCTTACCGAGTCCCATGGATTTCAGGAAGGTGGTTGGGTAGAGCATCTCCTGCATGCCCGGACCGCCTTTCGGCCCTTCGTAACGAATGACAACCACGTCGCCTTCCACCACTTTGCCGCCGAGGATGGCGTCTACCGCTTCATCCTGGCTTTCGTACACTTTCGCCGGACCGGTGAATTTCAGGATGCTGTCGTCCACGCCCGCGGTTTTCACGATGCAGCCGTTTTCCGCAAAGTTACCGTACAGCACGGCCAGACCGCCGTCTTTGCTGTAGGCATGCTCCAGCGAGCGGATGCAGCCTTCGGCACGGTCATCGTCCAGGGTATCCCAACGGCAATCCTGCGAGAACGCCTGCGTGGTGCGAATACCGGCAGGGCCGGCGCGGAACATTTTTTTCACCGCGTCGTCTTTGGTCAGCATCACGTCGTACTGGTCCAGCGACTCCGGCAGCGTCAGGCCGAGCACGTTTTTCACTTCACGGTTCAGCAGCCCGGCGCGATCCAGCTCGCCGAGGATACCGATGACGCCACCGGCACGGTGCACGTCTTCCATGTGGTACTTCTGGGTACTCGGCGCGACCTTACACAGCTGCGGCACTTTACGGGACAGCTTGTCGATGTCGCTCATGGTGAAGTCGATTTCGGCTTCCTGCGCGGCGGCCAGCAGGTGCAGAACGGTGTTGGTAGAGCCACCCATCGCGATATCCAGCGTCATGGCGTTCTCGAATGCGGCTTTGCTGGCGATGCTGCGCGGCAGCGCGCTGGCGTCGTCCTGCTCGTAGTAGCGTTTGGTCAGCTCAACGATGCGCTTACCGGCATTAAGGAACAGCTGCTTACGGTCGGCGTGGGTCGCCAGCAGCGAGCCGTTGCCCGGCTGAGAGAGGCCCAGCGCTTCGGTCAGGCAGTTCATGGAGTTAGCGGTGAACATCCCGGAACAGGAGCCGCAGGTCGGACACGCGGAGCGCTCTACCTGGTCACTCTGCTCGTCTGAGACTTTCGGGTCCGCGCCCTGGATCATCGCATCGACCAGGTCGAGCTTGATGATTTTGTCGGAGAGCTTGGTTTTCCCCGCTTCCATCGGGCCGCCGGAGACGAAGATCACCGGAATATTCAGGCGCAGGGAGGCCATCAGCATCCCCGGGGTGATTTTGTCGCAGTTGGAGATGCAGACCATCGCATCGGCGCAGTGGGCGTTAACCATGTACTCAACCGAGTCGGCGATCAGCTCGCGCGACGGCAGTGAATAGAGCATGCCACCGTGCCCCATCGCAATACCGTCATCCACCGCAATGGTGTTGAACTCTTTCGCCACGCCGCCTGAGGCTTCGATTTGCTCGGCAACCAGTTTGCCGAGATCGCGCAGGTGCACGTGGCCCGGTACGAACTGGGTGAAGGAGTTCACCACGGCGATAATCGGCTTGCCGAAATCGGCGTCGGTCATTCCGGTGGCGCGCCACAGCGCGCGGGCTCCCGCCATATTACGGCCGTGGGTGGTGGTGGCTGAACGATACTTAGGCATGCTTTATTGACTCCCGTCTGACTATTTAATGGGACGGTGGTGCGTGCCGTCCCAAATTTATGCTTAGTGATTAACCTGATCTAACCAGCCGTATTTATCTTCTGTTTCGCCGGTGAAGAGGCCAAAGAACGCTTGCTGAATGCGCTTGGTGACCGGGCCACAGCGGCCTTCGCCCACCTGGATACCGTCTACACTGCGCACCGGCGTGATTTCAGCTGCCGTACCGGACATGAACACTTCATCGGCCAGATACAGGGATTCGCGGGACAGCACCTGCTCGCGCACTTCGATACCCAGATCTTTCGCCAGCTTGATGATGGCGTCACGGGTGATGCCCGGCAGCGCGGATGAGGTGAACGGCGGCGTGAAGAGGATGCCGTCTTTCACTTCAAACAGGTTTTCGCCCGCACCTTCAGAGATGTAGCCGTTCACGTCGAGGGCGATGCCTTCCTGATAGCCGTGGCGGCGCGCTTCGCTGCCGACCAGCAGTGAGGAGAGGTAGTTACCGCCCGCTTTCGCGGCGGTCGGGATGGTGTTTGGCGCCACGCGGTTCCAGGAAGAAACCATTGCGTCGATCCCCTGATCCAGTGCTTCTGCGCCCAAGTAGGCGCCCCACGGGAACGCGGCAATGATCACATCGGTGTTGTAACCGGCCGGCGGGTTCACGCCCATGCCGACGTCACCCACGAAGACCAGCGGACGAATATAGGCGCTGGTCAGTTTGTTCTGGCGAATCACTTCGCGGCAGGCTTCCATCAGCTCATCAACGCTTTGAGAGACCGGGAAACGATAAATTTTGGCTGAGTCATGCAGACGCTGCATGTGTTCGCGATGGCGGAACACCACTGGCCCTTTGTGAGAATCGTAGCAGCGGATGCCTTCAAACACGGAGGTACCGTAGTGCAGCGCGTGGGACATCACGTGGACCTTCGCGTCCTCCCAGCGAACCATCTCACCGTTGAACCAAATGTAATCAGCTTTTTTTGTCGTCATTTTTTCGTCCTGTCACGCTCAAGCGCGGATTTGTTGTGATGTGGTTGTGCTCTGGCAGATGGCAACATGGGCAACGTCTACCAGCTTTGATAACTGACTAAACAGTAAGTCGACCGGCCGCGGGCTGGCAACGGTTAATTCGATACTGATGTTTTGCGCGTCGGTGGCGGTTTCCATATTCATAGAGCAAATCTGAAAACCACGGTGACGGACCACGCGCAAAACGCGTTCTAAAGTTTCCGGGTTGAAGCGAGCCTGCACGGCGACCTGATGTTGCATCATGATAATTTCTCCAGCATTTGTGAGTTACTGGCACCGGGCGGTACCAACGGCCAGACGTTCTCAAGCTCGTCGATTGAGACATGAAGCAGGTATGGCCCTTCGCTTGAAAGCATGGTGTCGAGTGCCGCTTCAACCTGGTCTTTACGGGTGATGTGCTGGCCAGGAATGCCGAAGGCGCTGGCCAGAGTGAGGAAATCGGGGTTATCGGTCAGGGTTGTTTCGCTGTAACGCTCCTGGAAAAACAGCTGTTGCCACTGGCGAACCATCCCTAAACGCTGGTTATCGAGCAAGACGATCTTCAGCGGTAACTGCTTGCGCTTCACGGTGCCCAACTCCTGAACGTTCATCATGAAGGAGCCGTCACCGGAGATACAGATAACGGTATCGTTCGGGCGGGCTACCTGTGCGCCTACGGCTGCCGGCAGGCCAAACCCCATGGTGCCTAAGCCGCTGGAGGTGATGAAGTTTTCCGGGCGGGTGTAGGTCATGTGCTGTGCGGACCACATCTGATGCTGTCCCACATCCGTTGTCACCACGCTGTCTGCCGGCTTACGGTCGGAGAGTTGCTTCAACAGCAGCGGCGCGTAGATGGCCTCGCCGGGATGGTCGTAACGCCAGGCGTGCTCGGCGCGCATGTCTGCGGTGTGCTGACGCCATGCATTGATATCCAGCGGCTGCTGCAGTGCCGGTAACAGCGCGTTGAGATCGCCCTGCAGCGCGATATGCGCCTGACGCAGCTTGTTCATCTCCGCCGGGTCGATATCCATATGAATAACTTTGGCATTCGGTGCGAAGGTATTGAGCTTGCCGGTGACGCGGTCGTCGAAACGAGCCCCCACGGCAATGAGCAGATCGCACTCCTGCACCGCCAGGTTTGCCGCCTTGGTGCCATGCATTCCCAGCATGCCGAGGTAGTACGGGTAGTCCGCGTCGACTGCGCCCAGACCTTTCAGCGTGCAGGTAGCGGGCATCTGCGTCACCGCGATAAATTCGCGCAGGGCAGGAACGGCCTGCGCCATGCCTACACCACCGCCGACATAGAGCATCGGCTGTTTCGCCTGCGCCATCATCTGACGCGCCTCTTCAACGTCTGCATGCGGGAATGCTTCGTTGCTTTCAACGGTAGAGAAGTGCGGCTCCAGATCGCCGAGTGCAACCTGAATATCTTTCGGGATATCCACCAGAACCGGGCCAGGACGGCCAGAACTGGCAACCTCGAACGCTTCGGCCATCACGCGAGGCAGCTCTTCGAGAGATTGAACGAGGAAGCTGTGCTTGGTGCAGGCCAGCGATAAGCCGAGGACGTCCACTTCCTGAAAGGCATCGGTACCAATGAACGGAGAGGCTACCTGACCGGTAATTGCCACGACGGGGACGGAATCGAGCAGCGCGTCAGCCAGGCCGGTGATCAGGTTCGTTGCACCCGGACCTGAGGTCGCCATGCACACGCCTGTTTTACCTGTCGCACGGGCATAGCCAATGGCTGCCATCGCTGCGCCCTGCTCGTGTCGGCACAAGAGGTGTTCCACGCCGCCGTCATACAGTGCATCGTAAATCGGCATAATTGCGCCACCCGGATAACCGAATACTGTCTCGACTCCCTGCGCGCGCAACGCATGTACTACCCATTGTGCCCCATTCATAGTTAGTTCCCCGTCATAAATCTGGAGAAACAGAATTTTATGCTAGTGTTCATTCTCTGCTCCTCGTTTAAGTTTTTTAGTCATAAAAAAACCCCCGGACCTTTCGGTGCGGGGGTCTTAGTTCGTTAAGGCTTGATTTCTAAGCCTTTCCTCGTCCAAGTGCAGCCCCGCACGATGGGATAATAATCACCACCACGCTAATCACGACCAGGCTAATCACTCGTAGAAGGGCTGTCATTTTCAGTTCTTTTTGCATCTTGTTCGAAGGAATACCTAAAGAGTTATCACAGTTTTTAAATTAAACACAAGATTTATTTATGACGGACTTGGTTAGCCAGCGAATCATTTCCCATGAAGCCATTGTTTTATATAAGGAAATTTGGGGATGAATATTTTTCATTTTTTTCCTGCCGTTCTTAACGTCAAAACGGGGCTTTTTATACTCTGCGAGAGTGCTTCCACAGTTATGCAATGGTTTCACTGTGCTACCAAAATCTCTGAACAGGCAGCGTAAATACGCCAAAAGACGCTAAACAGAGAAAACGGGCAATGGCACAGTCACACCAGGAGGTAGTACAAATGTCACTGTCAGTTGTTTATACGCGAGCGGCTCTCGGGGTGAAGGCTCCGCTTATTTCCGTAGAGGTTCATTTGAGTAATGGCCTCCCCGGACTCACGCTTGTTGGGTTACCTGAAACCACGGTCAAAGAGGCCAGGGACCGCGTTCGTAGTGCAATAATAAACAGCGGTTATACCTTCCCCGCAAAGAAGATCACCATCAACCTTGCCCCCGCTGACCTGCCTAAAGAGGGTGGGCGATATGATTTACCTATCGCAATTGCGCTTCTCGCGGCTTCTGAGCAACTTAATACGACCAGGCTAGGCTCGTACGAGTTCGTGGGTGAACTCGCGCTCACAGGCGCATTGAGAGGCGTTCCCGGTGCGATATCGGGAGCGCTGGAAGCAATACGTGCAGGGCGGCAAATCGTTGTGGCCAATGAAAACGCATCAGAAGTGAGTCTTATTGCAGAAAAGGGATGCCTCATCGCAGGGCATCTCCAGGAAGTGTGCGCCTGGCTGGAGGGCCGGCACGAACTGTCCGAGCCGGAAGAGTGTGACGAGGCTATAGCGGATGCGCCAGAAGACCTCAGCGAGATCATGGGACAAGAGCAAGGGAAACGGGCGCTGGAGATTACGGCAGCGGGTGGTCACAATCTTCTGCTGATTGGCCCGCCGGGTACGGGCAAAACCATGCTGGCAAGCAGGCTGAGCGGGTTGCTCCCGCCGCTTAATAACCATGAAGCGCTGGAAAGCGCTGCCATCTATAGCCTTATCAGTTCAACATCGTTGCATAAACAGTGGCGCCGCCGTCCTTTTCGTTCCCCGCATCATAGCGCTTCGCTGACGGCAATGGTCGGCGGTGGGTCTATTCCGGGGCCGGGTGAGATCTCACTGGCACACAATGGCATTCTGTTCCTCGATGAGCTGCCTGAATTTGAGCGGCGCGTGCTGGATGCACTGAGGGAGCCCATTGAATCCGGTGAGATACATATCTCACGCACGCGAGCCAAAATAAGCTATCCCGCCCAGTTTCAGCTTGTCGCAGCGATGAATCCCAGCCCGACGGGCCACTACCAGGGCAACCATAACCGCTGTACGCCAGAGCAAACGCTGCGCTATCTGGGAAAGCTTTCCGGCCCGTTCCTCGATCGTTTCGATTTATCACTGGAAATCCCCCTTCCGCCGCCGGGCCTGCTAAGGCAGACGCGTACACAGGGTGAAAGCTCAGCGACTGTACGCGAGCGGGTTATCGCGGCGCAGGCACGGCAGTACGCTCGACAAAACAGACTGAATGCACGGCTGGATAATGCCGGGATCCGACAGTTTTGTTCTCTTAACGCTGAAGATGCGGGATGGCTGGAAGAGACGCTGACGCGCTTTGGGCTTTCCATACGTGCGTGGCAGCGCTTGTTAAAAGTAGCCAGAACCATTGCTGACGTGGAGGGCTGTACTGGCATTGAGAGGAAACATTTGCAGGAAGCGTTGAGCTATCGGGCGATCGATCGTTTGCTTTTGCATCTACAAAAGTTACTGGCATAAAAAAGGGGCCGTAGCCCCTTTTTCTTAATCGTCAGACTCGGTGTAGTCTTCTGCACCTTCCATCTGCGGTTTACCGCCAGACAGCGTATGGAAACGTTTTGGACGCTTAATGCGAGCCATGTACTTGATCCATACACGTTCTGCTTCAGACTGCGGCTCACGCTCACCACGGCACACCGAGACAAACTGCTTTTCATCTTCGGTTGCAGGCTCACGTTTACCCAGATCCAGCTCGTTAAAGGCATAACCATGACGCTCAAGCAGCTGCGCCTCTTTGATGGTGAAATCGCCGTGACGAGAGAACCCGCGCGGATAATGTTTATTGTCGAAAAAACGATTAGTCGTCGTAAAGCTTTCCGCCATCCTACACGCTCCTAATTCTTTGGCCGAGCTATTTATGGCGCGGAGTATTAGTTACGCTTGACAGAGTGTAAAACAAAACATTTAAATCATAACGACAAATTATTTTGCGGAGAAAGATGTGGATACGGAATTGCTAAAAACTTTCCTTGAAGTGAGCAGAACGCGCCACTTCGGGCGAGCAGCTGAAGCCCTTTACCTGACGCAGTCAGCAGTCAGTTTTCGTATTCGACAGCTGGAAAATCAACTGGGTGTGAATCTTTTTACCCGTCACCGCAACAACATCCGTTTAACGCCCGCCGGTGAGAAACTGCTCCCGTATGCCGAAACGCTGATGAACACATGGCAGGCAGCACGCAAAGAGGTTGCCCATACGTCGAGGCACAATGAATTCTCAATAGGGGCCAGCGCGTCTCTGTGGGAATGTATGCTCAGTCAGTGGCTTACCCGGCTATATCACTCCCATGGCCATTTGCAATTTGAAGCCCGAATTGCGCAACGTCAGTCGCTGGTTAAGCAACTTCATGAGCGCCAGCTTGATCTTCTGATCACAACTGAAGCCCCCAAGATGGACGAATTTAGCAGCCAGATTGTGGGGCAGTTTGGTCTGGCGCTTTATGCCTCTGAGCCTTCGATGATGAAAGCAGACCTGACATATTTACGCCTGGAATGGGGGCCAGATTTTCAACAGCATGAGACGGGATTGATTGCTCCTGATGATGTTCCACAGCTAACAACCAGTTCTGCCGAGATTGCCTGTCAGCAACTTCCCCTGTTGAAGGGTTGCACCTGGTTACCCGTTCGTTGGGCAGACACCAGGCCTGGATTGCATACCGTGGTGGATTCCACCACCCTTTCGCGACCACTATATGCAATTTGGCTGCAAAACAGTGATAAGCAATCGCAGATAAAAGATCTATTAAAAATCAATGTAATGGATTAATGATGAGGCCAGCAGAGATGCTGGCTGCATTTTAGAATGCGGAAATTTTCCCGAATTTCAGGCAAAAAAAATCCTTTGCCGAAGCAAAGGATTCTATATGGCAGGGGCGGAGAGACTCGAACTCGCGACACCCGGTTTTGGAGACCGGTGCTCTACCAACTGAGCTACGCCCCTAAAGTTTTTTGCCATTAAGCCTGCCATCACTGGCAGGCTTAATGTCTTAATAAGTGGCGGAACGGACGGGACTCGAACCCGCGACCCCCTGCGTGACAGGCAGGTATTCTAACCGACTGAACTACCGCTCCACCGAAGACTGCTTGTAACCACCGGATTAATGCACCGGCTTACTACTAAATTTGATGCCTGGCAGTTCCCTACTCTCACATGGGGAGACCCCACACTACCATCGGCGCTACGGCGTTTCACTTCTGAGTTCGGCATGGGGTCAGGTGGGACCACCGCGCTAAAGCCGCCAGGCAAATTCTGTTAATCTGTATCAGGCTGAATATTGTTTGCGTCTCTTCCGCCAAAACATCTTCGGCGTTGTAAGGTTAAGCCTCACGGTTCATTAGTATCGGTTAGCTCAACGCATCGCTGCGCTTACACACCCGACCTATCAACGTCGTCGTCTTCAACGTTCCTTCAGGAGACTTAAAGTCTCAGGGAGAACTCATCTCGGGGCAAGTTTCGTGCTTAGATGCTTTCAGCACTTATCTCTTCCGCATTTAGCTACCGGGCAGTGCCATTGGCATGACAACCCGAACACCAGTGATGCGTCCACTCCGGTCCTCTCGTACTAGGAGCAGCCCCCCTCAATTCTCCAGCGCCCACGGCAGATAGGGACCGAACTGTCTCACGACGTTCTAAACCCAGCTCGCGTACCACTTTAAATGGCGAACAGCCATACCCTTGGGACCTACTTCAGCCCCAGGATGTGATGAGCCGACATCGAGGTGCCAAACACCGCCGTCGATATGAACTCTTGGGCGGTATCAGCCTGTTATCCCCGGAGTACCTTTTATCCGTTGAGCGATGGCCCTTCCATTCAGAACCACCGGATCACTATGACCTGCTTTCGCACCTGCTCGAGCCGTCACTCTCGCAGTCAAGCTAGCTTATGCCATTGCACTAACCTCCTGATGTCCGACCAGGATTAGCTAACCTTCGTGCTCCTCCGTTACTCTTTGGGAGGAGACCGCCCCAGTCAAACTACCCACCAGACACTGTCCGCAACCCGGATTACGGGTCCACGTTAGAACACCAGCCATTAAAGGGTGGTATTTCAAGGACGGCTCCACGCAGACTGGCGTCCACGCTTCAAAGCCTCCCACCTATCCTACACATCAAGGACCAGTGTTCAGTGTCAAGCTATAGTAAAGGTTCACGGGGTCTTTCCGTCTTGCCGCGGGTACACTGCATCTTCACAGCGAGTTCAATTTCACTGAGTCTCGGGTGGAGACAGCCTGGCCATCATTACGCCATTCGTGCAGGTCGGAACTTACCCGACAAGGAATTTCGCTACCTTAGGACCGTTATAGTTACGGCCGCCGTTTACCGGGGCTTCGATCAAGAGCTTCGCGTTGCCGCTAACCCCATCAATTAACCTTCCGGCACCGGGCAGGCGTCACACCGTATACGTCCACTTTCGTGTTTGCACAGTGCTGTGTTTTTAATAAACAGTTGCAGCCAGCTGGTATCTTCGACTGATTTCAGCTCCGCCCGCAGGGGCTTCACCTACATATCAGCGTGCCTTCTCCCGAAGTTACGGCACCATTTTGCCTAGTTCCTTCACCCGAGTTCTCTCAAGCGCCTTGGTATTCTCTAC
This sequence comes from Enterobacter sp. ECC_219_Taxon_10, assembly GCF_058354905.1. NCBI lineage: Bacteria > Pseudomonadati > Pseudomonadota > Gammaproteobacteria > Enterobacterales > Enterobacteriaceae > Enterobacter > Enterobacter sp. ECC_219_Taxon_10. The sequence continues at coordinate 4,750,097 of NZ_CM178005.1, forward strand.
CTGACCACCTGTGTCGGTTTGGGGTACGATTTCGTGTTACCTGATGCTTAGAGGCTTTTCCTGGAAGCAGGGCATTTATCACTTCAGCACCGTAGTGCCTCGTCATCACGCCTCAGTGTTAAAGTGAACCGGATTTGCCTGGAACACACACCTACACGCTTAAACCGGGACAACCGTCGCCCGGCTGACATAGCCTTCTCCGTCCCCCCTTCGCAGTAACACCAAGTACAGGAATATTAACCTGTTTCCCATCGACTACGCCTTTCGGCCTCGCCTTAGGGGTCGACTCACCCTGCCCCGATTAACGTTGGACAGGAACCCTTGGTCTTCCGGCGAGCGGGCTTTTCACCCGCTTTATCGTTACTTATGTCAGCATTCGCACTTCTGATACCTCCAGCAGCCCTCACAGGCCACCTTCGACGGCTTACAGAACGCTCCCCTACCCAACAACACATAGTGTCGCTGCCGCAGCTTCGGTGCATGGTTTAGCCCCGTTACATCTTCCGCGCAGGCCGACTCGACCAGTGAGCTATTACGCTTTCTTTAAATGATGGCTGCTTCTAAGCCAACATCCTGGCTGTCTGTGCCTTCCCACATCGTTTCCCACTTAACCATGACTTTGGGACCTTAGCTGGCGGTCTGGGTTGTTTCCCTCTTCACGACGGACGTTAGCACCCGCCGTGTGTCTCCCGTGATAACATTCTTCGGTATTCGTAGTTTGCATCGGGTTGGTAAGCCGGGATGGCCCCCTAGCCGAAACAGTGCTCTACCCCCGAAGATGAATTCACGAGGCGCTACCTAAATAGCTTTCGGGGAGAACCAGCTATCTCCCGGTTTGATTGGCCTTTCACCCCCAGCCACAGGTCATCCGCTAATTTTTCAACATTAGTCGGTTCGGTCCTCCAGTTAGTGTTACCCAACCTTCAACCTGCCCATGGCTAGATCACCGGGTTTCGGGTCTATACCCTGCAACTTAACGCCCAGTTAAGACTCGGTTTCCCTTCGGCTCCCCTATACGGTTAACCTTGCTACAGAATATAAGTCGCTGACCCATTATACAAAAGGTACGCAGTCACACCACGAAGGTGCTCCCACTGCTTGTACGTACACGGTTTCAGGTTCTTTTTCACTCCCCTCGCCGGGGTTCTTTTCGCCTTTCCCTCACGGTACTGGTTCACTATCGGTCAGTCAGGAGTATTTAGCCTTGGAGGATGGTCCCCCCATATTCAGACAGGATACCACGTGTCCCGCCCTACTCTTCGAGTTCACAGCCTGTGTGCTTTCGTGTACGGGAGTATCACCCTGTACCCTGCGACTTTCCAGACGCTTCCACTAACACACAAGCTGATTCAGACTCCGGGCTGCTCCCCGTTCGCTCGCCGCTACTGGGGGAATCTCGGTTGATTTCTTTTCCTCGGGGTACTTAGATGTTTCAGTTCCCCCGGTTCGCCTCGTTAACCTATGTATTCAGTTAACGATAGTGTGTCGGAACACACTGGGTTTCCCCATTCGGACATCGCCGGGTCAAAGGTTCATATCACCTCGCCGGCGCTTTTCGCAGATTAGCACGTCCTTCATCGCCTCTGACTGCCAGGGCATCCACCGTGTACGCTTAGTCGCTTAACCTCACAACCCGAAGATGTTTCACTTCTGATTGCGAAAATTTGAGAGACTCGAACACACATTAACTGTGTGTCGTTTCAATTTTCAGCTTGATCCAGATTTTTAAAGAGCAAAACTTCGCAGTGCACCTTTTCAGGTTCACTCTGAAGTTTTCTTGTGTTCGCAGTAAAAGATGGTGGAGCTATGCGGGATCGAACCGCAGACCTCCTGCGTGCAAAGCAGGCGCTCTCCCAGCTGAGCTATAGCCCCATCGTATTACAAATCTCTGTACCGGTAATTTTTCCTGAGACAAGGCGTGGAAACGCGAAGCATACATCAGTATGTGAGCGTTGCCGCAACGCAGTATCAGGGAAAATTTGGTAGGCCTGAGTGGACTTGAACCACCGACCTCACCCTTATCAGGGGTGCGCTCTAACCACCTGAGCTACAAGCCTGCAGAGATTTTTACTGCTGTTTTTCATCAGACAATCTGTGTGAGCACTGCAAAGGCAGGTTCTTTAAGGTAAGGAGGTGATCCAACCGCAGGTTCCCCTACGGTTACCTTGTTACGACTTCACCCCAGTCATGAATCACAAAGTGGTAAGCGCCCTCCCGAAGGTTAAGCTACCTACTTCTTTTGCAACCCACTCCCATGGTGTGACGGGCGGTGTGTACAAGGCCCGGGAACGTATTCACCGTGGCATTCTGATCCACGATTACTAGCGATTCCGACTTCATGGAGTCGAGTTGCAGACTCCAATCCGGACTACGACGCACTTTATGAGGTCCGCTTGCTCTCGCGAGGTCGCTTCTCTTTGTATGCGCCATTGTAGCACGTGTGTAGCCCTACTCGTAAGGGCCATGATGACTTGACGTCATCCCCACCTTCCTCCAGTTTATCACTGGCAGTCTCCTTTGAGTTCCCGGCCTAACCGCTGGCAACAAAGGATAAGGGTTGCGCTCGTTGCGGGACTTAACCCAACATTTCACAACACGAGCTGACGACAGCCATGCAGCACCTGTCTCAGAGTTCCCGAAGGCACCAATCCATCTCTGGAAAGTTCTCTGGATGTCAAGAGTAGGTAAGGTTCTTCGCGTTGCATCGAATTAAACCACATGCTCCACCGCTTGTGCGGGCCCCCGTCAATTCATTTGAGTTTTAACCTTGCGGCCGTACTCCCCAGGCGGTCGACTTAACGCGTTAGCTCCGGAAGCCACGCCTCAAGGGCACAACCTCCAAGTCGACATCGTTTACGGCGTGGACTACCAGGGTATCTAATCCTGTTTGCTCCCCACGCTTTCGCACCTGAGCGTCAGTCTTTGTCCAGGGGGCCGCCTTCGCCACCGGTATTCCTCCAGATCTCTACGCATTTCACCGCTACACCTGGAATTCTACCCCCCTCTACAAGACTCTAGCCTGCCAGTTTCGAATGCAGTTCCCAGGTTGAGCCCGGGGATTTCACATCCGACTTGACAGACCGCCTGCGTGCGCTTTACGCCCAGTAATTCCGATTAACGCTTGCACCCTCCGTATTACCGCGGCTGCTGGCACGGAGTTAGCCGGTGCTTCTTCTGCGGGTAACGTCAATCGACAAGGTTATTAACCTTATCGCCTTCCTCCCCGCTGAAAGTACTTTACAACCCGAAGGCCTTCTTCATACACGCGGCATGGCTGCATCAGGCTTGCGCCCATTGTGCAATATTCCCCACTGCTGCCTCCCGTAGGAGTCTGGACCGTGTCTCAGTTCCAGTGTGGCTGGTCATCCTCTCAGACCAGCTAGGGATCGTCGCCTAGGTGAGCCGTTACCCCACCTACTAGCTAATCCCATCTGGGCACATCTGATGGCAAGAGGCCCGAAGGTCCCCCTCTTTGGTCTTGCGACGTTATGCGGTATTAGCTACCGTTTCCAGTAGTTATCCCCCTCCATCAGGCAGTTTCCCAGACATTACTCACCCGTCCGCCACTCGTCACCCGAGAGCAAGCTCTCTGTGCTACCGTTCGACTTGCATGTGTTAGGCCTGCCGCCAGCGTTCAATCTGAGCCATGATCAAACTCTTCAATTTAAGTTTGATGCTCGTGAATTAAACTTCGTAATGAATTACGCATGTTCACTCAGAGACTTGGTATTCATTTTTCGTCTTGCGACGTTAAGAATCCATGTCACTTTGAGTGCCCACACAGATTGTCTGATAAATTGTTAAAGAGCAGTTGCAACGCGGCTTTCAGCTCACCGTTGCGAGGTCCCGTATATTACGTTTTCCTCATTCAGAGTCAAGCGATTATTTTCACTTTTCTCTGTTGGCATTCATCTCTGAACTCCGCTAACCCGGCGGCTTGCAAGCCGTTGTTCCGTGTCAGTGGAGGCGCATTATAGGGAGTTCTCAGACGTTGACAACCCCTCTTTTAAAAAAAACTTTCAACCGTCTCTTTTTTGCTCAAAACCGTGCTACAGCGCCAGTTTTTCGAGCGTTTCAAAGCCATAACGGCGTAAAACGGGTAAAAGTTGCTCAGTCTCTTTCGTAATGGCCATGCAAAACGCGATATTCGCATCGGTAGATTTCGCATCCGGCGCTTCATGCTCCAGCAGCCAGGCCGTACGACGGGCGATTGCCGCACCGGAATCCACCAGGCGCGTCCCCTCCGGAAGCACTTCTAATAGCTCTTCCTGCAATAGCGGAAAGTGGGTGCAGCCCAGCACAACCGTATCCGGTGGTTCGGGCATACGCAGCCACGGACGAAGAATACGACGCAGCTCTTCAAGCGATACCGTCTCGCCGTGCAGTTTCGCTTCCGCCATCTCCACCAGCTCTGCGGAGCCAAGCATTGCAATCTGGCATTCGTTAGCAAAACGGTCGATCAGCTCGCGGGTATAAGGACGCTTCACCGTGCCACGCGTGGCCAGTAACCCTACGATGCCGTTAGCCGTGAGGCGCGCGGCAGGCTTTATGGCAGGAACAACGCCCACAACCGGGAACTGGAATTTTTCACGCAGGGCAGGAAGGGAAACGGTGCTCGCCGTATTACAGGCAATGACCGCCAGCGAAAGGGGATAGCGCTTTTGTACCGCGGTGACGATTTCAACCACACGCTCAACGATAAAGTCTTCACTCTTTTCCCCATACGGGAAAGCGACGTTATCGAAGGCGTAGATGTAATGGAGATCCGGCAGGAGATGCCGAATCTCATCATAGACCGAAAGCCCACCGACGCCGGAATCAAACACCAGCACGGTGGGACGCGGATTAGAAGGTGTAGCTGCCAGACAAGGTGTATTCCCGTCCTGCAGTTTGGTAGCCATAAACTGTCTCGTAATCTTTATCGAACAGGTTGGCTATTTTACCACGAACTGTGAGATGTGAGGTGACAGGATATGAAACTGCGACATCCCAAAGGCTCACACCGCCCATTTTCACTTTCTCTGACGGATAAGAACCAAAATCAGTGTCGTAACGCGTGCCGAGATAGTGATACGTCAGGCTCCAGTCGAAATCATAGATCTGCGTATCGAGCTGATATTTCACCTGCTGCTTAGCACGACGGTCCAGAAGTTCGTTGGTCGCTGCGTTGCGGGCATCCACATAGTCGTAGCCAACGGTATGCGTCAACGGACCCGTATCAAATGAAGCTGTCGCCTCCACACCCTTAATGCGTGCTTTGCCGACGTTGTAATATTGCTGAAGGTTATTATTGAAGTCGATGAGATTTTCAACGTCATTACGATAGCCGGACACGCGCCAGCTCACGCCTGCCGTCAGGCCTTCAAACGCCCCTTCCCACTGCTTGCTCTCTTCTGGATCAAGATGGTCATTGCCATAGAAGCCATAGAGTTGCCCCAGATTCGGTGCTTTATAGGCCGTGCCATAAGAAGCAATGAAGCGGTAACCGTCCACGAACTCCCACGCTGCACTGCTTTGCCAGGTGCCGTGGCGACCAAACTGCGAGTTGTCATCGCTGCGAACCGCCCCTTCCAGGGTGAAATCACCCAGTTGCTGCAGTCCGGTCAGGTAGACGCCGGTATTACGCAGGTCGTAGCCGTTGGTAACGTAGTTTGTACCCGGCTCGGTGCTCTGCTTCTGCCAGTCAACGCCCGCGCCAATGTTCCCGTGACCCACATCAACAGAGTTGAGCCACTGAACGTTGTACTGTTTGATTTCATCCAGTGTGGCCGTTGAATCGTAACGGCCCAAATTTGGATCGTAGTTATAGTCCTTGCTATGGCTATAGCTGGTGAGCAGCTGTGAATGGAAGATGTCACCGTTGAAGCGTAATCCTGCGTCCCAGGTCTGGCTATAGAGCTGGCGGGTATCGACCAGTACGTCAGGGGTAAATGAACTGTAGTAACCGTCGTAGGCCGTACGGTTGCTGTAGCCAAAGCCGCGAACAAATCCGCTCCACTGGTCTGAGAATGCGTGATCCAGTGCGCCGTAGAGCGTTTTATTCATAAAGCCGTCGCGATCGGTCTGGGCAAGGCCGCCATTGTTGCCGTCCGCAACCACATCAAAACCTTTGGTATAAGTGTAATCACCCGCAAGCGTGACGCGCGTGCTGTCGCCCAGCGTTTGCTGGGTACTGCCGCCATAATTCTGATAGCCGTGCGAGCCTACGCCGGCATTCAGCGTCGTACCATCCTTCGCGCGGGTGGTAATAATGTTGACTACACCGCCAATTGCGTCAGAACCGTACACCGCCGAACGCGGTCCACGAACATATTCGATACGCTGCACCAGGGAGATTGGGAACTGGCTGAGATCGGACGACCCCGTGACGCCCGCCTGGTTAAGGCGGACCCCGTCAACGAGAATCAGCACGTGGCTGGAATTTGTGCCACGAATAAAGAGAGAAGAGAGTTGCCCCATCCCGCCATTTTGCGCCGTATCCACGCCAGGCAGGCGACGCATAACGTCCAGCACCGAGGTTGACTGCCAGCGGTCAATATCGGCACGCGTCACCACCGAGGTTGCTGCCAGAATAGTTTTTTCAGGTTGTTCAAAACGATTTGCCGTCACCACCAACGAGTCAGCGCTATCCTGCGCCCAGCCCGAAAATGCCGTGACGGACAGCGCCGTCAACAGCGATACTTTTTTAATCATTGTTAAAGCATCCACAATATAAGAAGGATGCCGCAGGCCTCATCTATAGCACGCGATGATGAAACCAAATGCGACGTGATCCCGGCAGGTCTTCGGGCTGGGTGGCGTTATACGGATGAAGACTTCCCATTTTCACAGTGTCTACAGCTCTCATCCCGCCAGTCTTTACCGCTGCGCGTCAGCTCCAGATTTTCACTGGATTCCCTTTTCACTCTCAGGAGACCGGAAACAGAATGCTACAATTAGACACGTATAGATGTCCAGACAGCTATTGGCCATTAAATCTGGACATCCACTGCACAATCCCTACAATCCCCGCGTAATTCTTTATCATTCAGGACGCATCATGACCCCCGAACACCTCCCGACAGAACAGTACGACGCGCAGCTGGCAGAGAAAGTTGTCCGCCTGCAAAGTATGATGACGCCTTTCAACGCGCCCGTTCCCGAGGTGTTCCGCTCCCCTGTCAGCCACTACCGCATGCGCGCCGAGTTCCGCATCTGGCACGACGGCGACGACCTGTATCACATCATTTTCGATCAGCAGACCAAATCCCGCATTCGCGTGGACAGCTTCCCGGCAGCGAGCGAGCTCATCAACCAGTTGATGACGCTGATAATTGAAGGCGTGCGCAACAATCCGGTGCTGCGCCACAAGCTGTTCCAGATTGACTATCTGACCACGCAAAGCAATCAGGCGATTGTCTCTCTGCTGTACCACAAAGCATTGACCGACGAGTGGCGCGAGCAGGCAGAAGCCCTGCGCGATGCGCTGCGCGCGCAGAACATCAACGTGCACCTGATTGGCCGCGCGACCAAAACCAAAATCATGCTGGATCAGGATTACGTCGACGAACGTCTGCCGGTGGCGGGTAAAGAGATGATTTACCGTCAGGTGGAGAACAGCTTCACCCAGCCGAACGCGGCGATGAACGTGCAAATGCTGGAGTGGGCGCTGAAGGCGACGGAAGGGTCTAAGGGCGACCTGCTTGAGCTGTACTGCGGTAACGGCAACTTCTCGCTGGCGCTGGCGCGTAACTTCGATCGCGTCCTGGCAACCGAAATCGCCAAGCCGTCAGTGGCCGCCGCGCAGTACAACATTGCCGCCAACCATATCGACAACGTGCAAATCATTCGTATGGCCGCAGAAGAGTTCACGCAGGCCATGAATGACGTGCGGGCGTTTAACCGCCTGGAAGGGATCGATCTCAAGAGCTACCAGTGTGAGACGATTTTTGTCGACCCTCCACGCAGCGGCCTGGACAGCGAAACAGAGAAGATGGTGCAGGCGTACCCGCGCATTCTGTACATCTCCTGCAACCCGGAGACGCTGTGCAAAAACCTGGAAACATTAAGCCAGACGCACAAGGTTGAACGTCTGGCGCTGTTCGATCAGTTCCCGTACACGCACCACATGGAGTGCGGTGTACTGCTCACGGCGAAGTAATTCAGCCGGCGTTTTTGGCTGGCGGCGCTTCGCTTACCTGCCCTACTCAAGCCTCATTACTCTGGCAGTTGGCTCTTGCGGCTACGCATGCGAGAGCCAATCCAGAACACCAGCGCCACAGACAGTACCGCAGGGAAGAAGTTAGAGCCGATATCCGGATACTCCGCGCGAACCACGGTGCTATACAGCAATACGCCCAGAATAAAGCAGGCGGCGGCCAGACCCGGTAACCCCACCGGCATGGTGCGGTTCAGGTAACGTTGATGCAGGCAGTAAACCGTCAGCACCAGCGCAATAAGCGGGAAAATCGAAAATGGAACGATTGAGCTAAAAATAGCGGCAAACGTGCCATTAATGGATAAGCCAGCGATCAATGCCAGCAACAGCGTCCCTTTATCCTGACCTGACTGTTTCATTACTCACCTTCACTCTTCGGTTTGATGTGCCAGTTTCTCTTGTTCACGGCGATACCAGTAATACGCGCCTTTGGAGATCATCCTGAGCTGCAGTACCAGTCGCTCTTCGAGCTGCTTGCGTTGTTCAATGCTGACATCCAGCGCTTCGGCACCCGCGCTGAATACAATCGTCACCATCGCTTCGGCCTGTGCTTCGGTAAACGCACGCGGCATATGGTTTTCGAGTTCAAGATAATCGGCAAGTTCCGCGATGAAGTGCTGAATTTCCCGCGCTACGGCGGCACGAAACGCAGCCGATGTGCCCGAACGTTCGCGCAGAAGCAGACGAAACGCGTTGGGGTTATTGCCGATAAATTCCATAAAGGTCGACACGGAGGTGCGGATCACGCTGCCTCCTTTGGCGATACGCTGACGCGCCTGGCGCATCAGCTGGCGCAGCATGAGTCCGCTCTCATCGACCATGGTCAGGCCCAGTTCATCCACGTCACGAAAGTGACGATAGAAGGACGTTGGCGCAATCCCGGCCTCGCGAGCGACTTCGCGCAGGCTCAAACTGGCAAAACTCCGCTCAGCACTCAGTTGACTGAATGCGGCTTCCACCAGCGAACGCCGGGTTTTCTCTTTTTGTTGTGCTCTTACGCCCATCACAATAGTTGAATCCTTCCAAAGGCCTGATGGCACTATACCAGAGAATAAAATTAATCTGTTTGCCCAGCTTTGTGAATGATTGTTTACGTGCGGTTTGTGCTCCACTGCCGGAAAAAAGCACAACGATAATTGGGTTACCCTGGTAATGATGTTATGATTCTGTTGCTTTTATGTATAAGAACAGGTAAGCCTTACCATGCCACATTCCTACGATTACGACGCAATAGTTATTGGTTCCGGCCCCGGCGGCGAAGGTGCTGCTATGGGTCTGGTGAAACAGGGAGCCAGAGTAGCGGTCATTGAGCGCTACCATAATGTCGGCGGCGGTTGCACCCACTGGGGCACCATCCCTTCGAAAGCCCTCCGCCACGCCGTTAGCCGCATCATCGAATTTAACCAGAACCCTCTTTACAGCGACCACTCCAGACTTCTTCGTTCCTCCTTTGCCGACATCCTGAATCACGCGGATACCGTCATTAACCAGCAGACGCGCATGCGTCAGGGCTTTTATGAGCGTAACCACTGTGAGATTTTGCAGGGCAACGCGCATTTTGTGGATGAACATACCCTGGCACTCGAATGCCACGACGGATCGGTTGAGACAATCACCGCTGAAAAATTTGTTATCGCCTGTGGTTCACGCCCTTACCATCCGGCCGACGTCGACTTCTCGCACCCGCGCGTCTACGACAGCGACTCGATTCTGAGCCTGCACCATGAACCCCGCCACGTCATTATCTATGGCGCGGGGGTCATCGGCTGCGAATATGCGTCGATCTTCCGCGGAATGGATGTCAAAGTAGACCTGATCAACACCCGGGATCGCCTGCTGGCGTTCCTCGATCAGGAGATGTCAGACTCCCTCTCCTACCACTTCTGGAACAGCGGCGTGGTGATTCGCCACAACGAAGAGTACGAGAAGATCGAAGGCTGCGATGACGGCGTGATCATGCACCTGAAGTCTGGTAAAAAGCTGAAGGCAGACTGCCTGCTGTACGCCAACGGCCGTACCGGCAATACCGATTCATTGCGGCTGGAAAATATCGGGCTTGAGACCGACAGCCGCGGCCAGCTCAAGGTCAACAGCATGTACCAGACCGCGTTGCCGCACGTTTACGCGGTCGGCGACGTGATCGGCTACCCGAGCCTGGCATCCGCCGCTTACGATCAGGGCCGCATTGCCGCTCAGGCGCTGGTGAAGGGTGAAGCAACGGCGCACCTGATTGAAGATATCCCGACGGGTATCTACACCATCCCGGAAATCAGTTCCGTGGGGAAAACCGAGCAGCAGCTGACGTCAATGAAGGTGCCTTACGAGGTGGGTCGTGCGCAGTTTAAACATCTGGCGCGGGCGCAAATCGTGGGGATGAGCGTGGGGACACTGAAGATCCTGTTCCACCGCGAGACGAAAGAGATCCTCGGGATTCACTGCTTTGGTGAACGCGCGGCGGAAATCATTCATATCGGCCAGGCGATAATGGAGCAGAAAGGCGGTGGTAACACCATCGAATACTTCGTTAACACCACCTTTAACTACCCGACCATGGCGGAAGCCTATCGGGTAGCCGCGCTGAACGGCTTAAACCGCCTGTTTTAACGCGCTGTCGAAATGGCCATCCATCGAACCACGGATGGCCTCTGCCAGCTGCTCATAGCGGCTGCGCAGCGGTGAACCCGGACGATACACCAGACCAATAGTGCGACGCGGTTCCGGCTTAATGCACGGCAGGTACACCACACCATCACGCTTACGCTCGCGCGGCACGGCCAGCGCAGGCAGCAGCGTAATACCGCTTCCCGCCGCGACCATATTACGCAGCGTTTCCAGGCTGGTTGCGCGGAAATGGGTATCTTCATCGGCACCCGCTTCGAAGCAGAAGCCCATCGCCTGATCGCGCAGGCAGTGGCCGTCTTCCAGCATCAGCAGCTTTTCCCCGGCCAGATCGGCCATCGGAACGCGATCGCGGTTCGCCCACGGGTGATCTTCATAGATCGCCAGCATCATCGGCTCATCGAACAGCGGCACTTCGATAAAGGCTTCACTCTCTTTTACCAGCGCCAGAATGGCACAGTCGAGCTTGCCGCTGTCCAGCTGCGCCAGCAGCTGATGGGTTTGCGCTTCATGCAGGTACATTTCGAGTTTCGGGAACGTCTGGTGCAGCATCGGAATGATGTGCGGCAACAGGTACGGGCCAACGGTTGGGATCAGGCCAATATGCAGCGGGCCTGACATCGCCTCCCCCTGCTGGCTTGCCATTTCCTTGAGCACTTTGACCTCGCGCAGCACGGTGCGCGCCTGATCCACCAGCAGCAGACCGGCCTGGGTGAACAGCACCTTACGGCTGGTGCGCTCCAGCAGCATCACGCCCAGCTCGTCTTCCAGCTTGCGGATCTGGCCGCTCAGCGTCGGCTGGCTGACGTGGCAGGAATCTGCCGCGCGGCGAAAGTGACGATGCTCGGCTAACGCTACCAGGTATTCAAGATCACGAATATTCATTATTCATCCTCCGTCGCCACGATAGTTCATGGCGATAGATAGCATAGCAACGAACGATTATCCCTATCAAGCTTTCTGTTGAATAATACACCACATAGACGAGGCGGCCCGTGTTTGACCCTTGACGTCCCCGCACCGTCATCGAGTTTCTCTCAAAACTCGAACAACTAAAGCCAACGTGAACTTTTGCGGACCCCGTGGTCCGCTTTTTTTTGCGTAAAAAAGCCCGAGGTAAAAGCAAAATGGCAACCGAAGTTGCCATTTTTAGTGTTTGCTCCCTCTCCCTGTGGGAGAGGGCCGGGGTGAGGGCACCAGCCCGCACAAATCAAACCAACCGGTTTTTCGCATCCGCTATCGCCTGCGCTACTTGCTTCGGCGACACGCCGCCTTTTGCTGCACGCTTATCCAGGCAAGACTGCAGCGCCAGAATCGGATACACATCATCCCCGATAACCGCGCTGAACTTCTGCAGATCGGCCAGCGCCAGATCTTCCAGCGGTTTACCCTGACGAATGGCTTCCACTACCGCTTCACCCACAATATGGTGCGCTTCACGGAACGGTACGCCTTTCGCAACAAGGTAGTCCGCCAGCTCGGTAGAGTTCGCATAGCCCTGCTGCGCCGCTTCCTGGCAGCGCGGACGTTTCACCTGAATGCCGTCCAACACCAGCGCGCCCATATGCAGACAGTCCAGCCAGGTGTCGAGCGCGTCGAACAGCCCTTCCTTGTCTTCCTGCATATCTTTGTTGTACGCCAGCGGCAGCCCTTTCAGGGTCATCATCATGCCGGTCAGCGCACCCTGCACGCGGCCACACTTGCCGCGGATCAGCTCCAGCGCGTCCGGGTTTTTCTTCTGCGGCATCAGGGATGAGCCTGAGGTCACGCGGTCGGACAGTTCAACGAAACCCGCTTCGCCAGAGTTAAAGAAGATCAGATCCTCGGCAAAGCGCGACAGGTGCACCATTCCGATAGACGCATTGGAGAGCAGTTCCAGCACGTGGTCGCGGTCGGAGACGCTATCCAGGCTGTTACGGGTGGCGGAGGCAAAGCCCAGCCAGCCTGCCAGCTGCTCACGGTCGATTTCATACGCCGTACCGGCCAGCGCGCCGCTGCCCAGCGGGCTGACGTCCAGACGCTTAAGGGTGTCCTGCAGACGGCTTTCGTCACGCGCCAGCATCTCAACGTAGGCCAGACACCAGTGCGCAAAAGTCACCGGCTGCGCGCGCTGCAGGTGGGTATAACCCGGCATCACCGCGTCCTGGTTGTTCTGCGCGGTCTCCACCAGCGCGCTCTGCAGCTGACGGTTGGCCGCCAGCAGTTCGCCAACGGTCTCTTTACACCACAGCTTCAGATCGGTCGCGACCTGGTCGTTACGGCTGCGGCCGGTGTGCAGCTTTTTACCCAACTGGCCAACTTTGTCGATCAGCTTGCCTTCCACCCAGCTGTGAATATCTTCGGCATCGCTCTGCAGGATTTGCTGCGGATCCAGACGCACCTCTTCCAGCAGGTTGTTCAGCGCCTCTTCCAGCTGCTGCTGCTCGTCTGCGGTCAGCACGCCAACGGTCACCAGCGCTTTGGACCAGGCCACAGAGCCGACGATATCCTGTTCGGCCAGGCGGTAGTCGAAGCGCAAAGAGTCGTTGAACTGTTTGAATCGCTGATCCGCTGCCTGTGTAAAACGCCCACCCCAAAGTGCCATAACATGCTTCCTTAATATCTTTGAATTTCATTGCCCGGTGGCGCTACGCTTACCGGGCCTACAAAACATTAAATCGATTACGCTAAAATACGCGTGCCAATCGGCGTGCCGTTAAACAGTGCCGGGAGCTGCTCCGCGTGACGCCAGGAGGCGATATCCACCGGGCGGCCCAGCGTGCGTGCGGCATCCAGCGCGGCGTTCACTTTGACGATCATGCCGTCGGTAATAATGCCCTGAGCAATCAGCTGCTCGGCTTTCTCAGCCGTCATTTCCGCAATGCGCTGGCCTTTACCGTCCAGAATGCCGCTCACGTCGGAGAGCAGGATCAGGTCCGCGCCCAGCGTTGCCGCCAGCGCGGTTGCCGCCTGGTCCGCGTTAACGTTCATCAGCTCGCCCTCTTCGGTCACGCCGATAGAGCTCACCACCGGCAGGAACCCCCCTTCCAGCAGCGTGTTAATCAGCTTAGGCGAACCTGGCTGCGCCAGTCCAACGTGGCCGAGCTCTTCGTCGAGCTGGGTCACTTTTACGCTGTCGCCATCGCCCAGATAGAGGCCCACGGACGCGATGTGGTGTTTCTTCGCCCACGCCAGCAGCGTTTTGTTCGCCGTACCCGCCAGCGCGCCGGTAATGATGTCGATCTGGTCAGCAGGCGTCACGCGCAGGCCGTTCTTCTTTTTCACCGGCAGGTTGAGACCTTTCATCAGCTCATCCACCACGCAGCCGCCGCCGTGCACGATCACCAGCGGACGCTGGTGGGATTCGCGATAGTTCACCAGTGCGGTAAACAGACGCTCCAGCGCTTCTTCGCTGTCCAGCAGTACACCACCGAGTTTGATAATTAATGGGTTCATCATCACACCTTAAATAAGAGCCTGCGTTTCAGGGAAGCCGAAACGAATATTTGCACACTGCATTGCCTGTGCGGCAGCGCCTTTGAGTAAGTTATCTTCTGCGGCGACAACGATGAGATGCTCGCCCTGCACGGCAAAGCCGATGTCGCAGAACGGCAGACCAACCACGTTTTTCAGCGCCGGAACGCCTTTGTCGTAAAGTCGCACCAGCGGTTTATCCGCATACGCCTGGGTGAAGGCCTCGTTCACCTGCTCTTTGGTCACGCCAGGCTTCAGGCGGCAGGTGATAGTTTCGAGGATCCCACGCGGGAAGCTGCCCAGGTGCGGGGTGAAAATCACCTCGGCGCCCAGATGCGTCGTGATTTCAGGGTGATGACGGTGATTAAACACGCCATACGGCTGAAGGCTCACTTCGCAGAAGCTGTTTGAGATAGCGGCCTTGCGACCTGCTCCGCTCACGCCGCTGGTGGCGTTGATCACCGGCCACTGGCTCAGATCCAGCAGACCCGCGTCGATCAGCGGCTTCAGGGAAAGCTGCGCCGCCGTCGGGTAGCAGCCCGGCACGGCAATCAGGTCCGCTTCCTTTAGCTTGTCTGCGCTCCACTCCGCCAGGCCGTACACCGCTTTTTCAAGCAGATCCGGATGCTGGTGGGTGAAACCGTAATATTTTTCATAGAACGCGCCGTCGTTAACGCGGAACGCGCCGGAGAGGTCGAACACCACGCAGCCGGCAGCCAGAAACTGCGGTGCCAGGTCGTGACTGACCTCGTGTGCTGTGGCTAAAAACACCACGTCAACGCCGTCGGTAAACTCGCTGATGTCAGACATGGGCTGCAAAGGCAGATCGACAATGCCCTTAAGCTGCGGATGCAAATCGGAAATTAACTTTCCTGCATCATTGCTTTGCGCTGACACGGTCAAAGCGGTTATGGTCATATGTGGATGGCGATTCACGTAGCTTACAAGCTCTGCGCCCGCATAACCGCTAGCGCCTACAATCAGCGTATTCAACATCGGGTTCCTTTATGCTCAACGTTAATGTATTTTTATTCACATTTATTGCATGAATATTGATACTATCACGACCTAAGGTGTGTCAACAATGAAAATGAACTTACCGCCATTTATCGAGATCTACCGCGCCCTGATTGCCACTCCGTCCATCAGCGCAACGGAAGAAGCGCTGGATCAGAGCAATGAGTCTTTAATCAATCTGCTGGCGGGTTGGTTTAGCGATCTTGGGTTTAACGTTGAGGTTCAGCCCGTCCCCGGAACACGCCATAAATTTAACCTGCTCGCCAGCACCGGAAACGGTGCGGGCGGCCTGCTGCTGGCCGGTCATACCGACACCGTACCGTTTGACGATGGCCGCTGGACGCGCGACCCGTTTACCCTGACCGAGCACGACAACAAGCTCTACGGTCTGGGCACCGCCGACATGAAAGGCTTCTTCGCCTTTATCCTCGACGCGCTGCGTGACGTAGACGTGACGAAGCTGAAAAAACCGCTCTACATTCTGGCGACCGCCGATGAAGAAACCAGCATGGCGGGCGCGCGCTACTTCTCTGAAAACACGTCGATTCGCCCGGATTGCGCGATCATCGGCGAGCCAACCTCTCTGCAGCCTATCCGCGCGCACAAAGGTCATATTTCTACCGCCGTGCGCGTGCTGGGCCAGTCCGGCCACTCCAGCGATCCGGCGCGCGGCGTGAACGCCATTGAACTGATGCATGATGCCATCGGCCGCATCATGACCCTGCGCGACGATCTGAAAGAACGTTATCACTACGAGGCGTTCACCGTGCCGTACCCGACCCTGAACCTGGGCAGCCTGCACGGCGGCGATGCCTCGAACCGTATCTGCGCCTGCTGCGAACTGCATATGGACATCCGCCCGCTGCCGGGCATGACCTTGAGCGATCTCGACGGCCTGCTGAACGAAGCGCTGGCTCCGGTAAGCGAGCGCTGGCCTGGCCGTCTGACGGTCTCCGAATTGCATCCGCCGATCCCGGGTTACGAATGCCCGCCGGACCATCAGCTGGTTGAAGTCGTGGAAAAGCTGCTCGGTGAGAAAACCGACGTGGTGAACTACTGCACCGAAGCGCCGTTTATTCAGACGCTGTGTCCGACGCTGGTCCTTGGCCCTGGCTCCATTAACCAGGCCCACCAGCCGGATGAATATCTGGAAACTCGCTTCATCAAGCCGACCCGCGAACTGATTACCCAGGTTGTGCATCACTTCTGCTGGCATTAAAAACTGCTCCTCACCCAGCCCTCTCCCCAAAGGGGAGAGGGTTAGGGTGAGGGGGTGTAAATCCCGCGATCTCTGTCACATTTCCATAAGCATCTCTTATCTGACGCAATGCGAATTAAATTTCGTAAATTGCCCGCATTTATTCGTTTGCTGAACCGTTTTCGCAGCAATTGACGACGGGGGTTTTACGTGGCTTTATAAAGGGAGATGACAAAATAATGTCCAGAAGATTTTCGCCTGGGCATAAACAAAAATGATGGGGTGACTGGGTTTTTATGAACGAACAATATTCCGCGTTGCGTAGTAATGTCAGTATGCTCGGCAAAGTGCTTGGAGATACCATCAAAGATGCGTTGGGGGAGAACATCCTCGACCGCGTTGAAACCATCCGCAAGCTATCTAAATCTTCCCGTGCCGGTAACGAGGCCAGTCGTCAGGAGCTGCTCACCACCTTGCAGAACCTCTCTAACGATGAGCTGCTGCCCGTTGCACGCGCATTCAGCCAGTTCCTGAACCTGGCCAACACCGCTGAGCAATACCACAGCATTTCGCCAAATGGCGAAGCGGCCAGCAACCCGGAAGTCATTGCCCGCACCCTTCGTAAACTGAAAGACCAGCCAGACCTCAACGAAGCCACCATCAAAAAAGCGGTGGAGTCCCTTTCGCTGGAGCTGGTCCTGACCGCACACCCAACCGAAATTACCCGTCGTACACTGATCCACAAGATGGTGGAGGTGAACAACTGCCTCAAGCAGTTGGATAACAAAGACATTGCCGACTACGAACGCAACCAGCTGATGCGCCGTCTGCGCCAGCTGATTGCTCAGTCCTGGCACACCGATGAAATTCGTAAGCATCGCCCAAGCCCGGTCGACGAAGCCAAATGGGGCTTTGCGGTGGTAGAGAACAGTCTGTGGGAAGGGGTGCCTAACTACCTGCGCGAGCTGAACGAACAGCTGGAAGCAAACCTTGGCTACCGCCTGCCGGTCGACTTTGTTCCGGTGCGCTTCACCTCCTGGATGGGCGGCGACCGCGACGGTAACCCGAACGTGACCGCGGAAATCACCCGTCACGTCCTGCTGCTGAGCCGCTGGAAAGCGACCGACCTGTTCCTGAAAGACATTCAGGTGCTGATCTCCGAGCTGTCGATGGTGGAAGCAACGCCGGAACTGCGCGCGCTGGCCGGGGAAGAGGGTGCCAGCGAGCCGTACCGTTTCCTGATGAAAAAACTGCGTGGGCAGCTGATGGCCACCCAAGCCTGGCTGGAAGCGCGCCTTAAAGGCCAGCGCCTGCCGAAGCCGGAAGGCCTGCTGAGCCAGAACGAGCAGCTCTGGGAGCCGCTCTACGCCTGTTATAAATCGCTGCAGGCCTGCGGGATGGGCATCATCGCCAACGGCGAACTGCTCGACACCCTGCGCCGCGTGAAGTGTTTCGGCGTGCCGCTGGTGCGTATCGACGTGCGTCAGGAAAGTACCCGCCATACCGAAGCCCTGGGCGAGCTGACCCGCTATCTCGGCATCGGCGACTATGAAAGCTGGTCCGAAGCCGACAAACAGGCCTTCCTGATCCGCGAGCTGAACTCCAAGCGCCCCCTGCTGCCGCGCAGCTGGGAGCCAAGCAACGAAACCCGCGAAGTGCTCAACACCTGCAAAGCGATCGTTGATGCACCGAAAGGATCGGTGGCCGCCTACGTGATCTCCATGGCGAAGACCCCGTCCGACGTGCTGGGCGTACACCTTCTGCTGAAAGAAGCGGGTATCGACTACGCCCTGCCGGTCGCCCCACTGTTTGAGACCCTCGACGACCTGAATAACGCCAACGACGTCATGACTCAGTTGCTGAATATCGACTGGTACCGCGGCTTTATTCAGGGCAAACAGATGGTGATGATTGGCTATTCCGACTCCGCAAAAGATGCGGGCGTGATGGCGGCATCCTGGGCGCAATATCAGGCGCAGGACGCGCTGATCAAAACCTGCGAGAAAGCCGGTATTGAGCTGACCTTGTTCCACGGACGCGGCGGCTCCATTGGCCGCGGCGGCGCGCCTGCTCACGCGGCGCTGCTGTCACAGCCGCCGGGAAGCCTGAAAGGCGGCCTGCGCGTCACCGAGCAGGGCGAGATGATCCGCTTCAAGTACGGCTTGCCGGAAGTGACCATCAGCAGCCTGTCGCTCTACACCAGCGCGATCCTGGAAGCCAACCTGCTGCCGCCGCCAGAGCCAAAAGCGTCCTGGTGCCATATCATGGACGAGCTGTCTGACATCTCCTGCGATCTGTACCGCGGCTACGTGCGTGAAAACAAAGATTTCGTCCCTTACTTCCGCTCGGCCACGCCTGAGCAGGAGCTGGGTAAACTGCCGCTGGGCTCGCGTCCTGCGAAGCGTCGCCCGACCGGCGGCGTCGAATCTCTGCGCGCCATTCCATGGATCTTCGCCTGGACGCAGAACCGCCTGATGCTGCCCGCCTGGCTGGGTGCTGGTGCCGCGCTGCAAAAAGTGGTGGAAGACGGCAAACAGAACGAACTGGAAACCATGTGCCGCGACTGGCCGTTCTTCTCTACCCGTCTGGGCATGCTGGAGATGGTCTTCTCGAAAGCGGACCTTTGGCTGGCGGAATACTACGACCAGCGTCTGGTGAAACCGGAACTGTGGGCGCTGGGTAAAGAGCTGCGCGAGCTGCTGGAAGGCGACATCAAAGTGGTGCTGGATATCGCCAACGACTCGCATCTGATGGCGGACCTGCCGTGGATTGCCGAGTCTATTCAGCTGCGTAACATCTACACCGACCCGCTGAACGTTCTGCAGGCAGAGCTGCTGCACCGTTCGCGTCTGGCGGAAGAAGAAGGTAAAGAGCCGGATCCGCGCGTCGAACAGGCGTTGATGGTGACGATTGCAGGCGTTGCGGCAGGTATGCGTAACACCGGCTAATGCTTATGCCCGGCGGCGCTGCGCTTGCACGGGCCTACGTTAAGTAGGCCGGGTAAGCGTTAGCGCCACCCGGCAATACCCTGGTATCCACCATGCACCACGACATTACCCACATCCTGACTGACCTGATCAACGGCACAACGACGCTGCGTCAGGTGCATTTTGCAAACCCAGCCATCTCCGCACCCGACCTTGCCTTAAAAGTTGATTTCCCACGTCTGGAAATCGTGCTCGACGGTTCGGTGAAAGACCAGGCAGCTTCCGTTTTACAGCAGGGTGATGTTTTATACGTCCCGGCTGGCGGCTGGAACGATCCACAATGGCAAACACCCGCGACGACGTTGAGCATCCTGTTTGGCAAACAGCAGCTTGGGTTTAGCCTTTTGCACTGGGATGGTGTTGAAGTGCGTAACCTGGCAAAGCAGCACGTTGCTCGCCGTGGCCCCCGCATTGGCTCCTTCCTGCTACAGACGCTTCATGAAATGCAGATGCAGCCGCACGAGCAGCAAACCGCACGCCTGATCATCGCCAGCCTACTTAGCCATTGCGTCGATTTGCTGGGTAGTCAGATCCAGACCGCCTCACGTAGC
This sequence comes from Enterobacter sp. ECC_219_Taxon_10, assembly GCF_058354905.1. Taxonomy (NCBI): domain Bacteria; kingdom Pseudomonadati; phylum Pseudomonadota; class Gammaproteobacteria; order Enterobacterales; family Enterobacteriaceae; genus Enterobacter; species Enterobacter sp. ECC_219_Taxon_10. Next base: position 4,770,119 of record NZ_CM178005.1, read on the forward strand.
CAGGCTCTGTTTGAAGCCATTCGCGTTTATATTGATGAACATTATGCGACCCCGCTAACCCGGGAATCCGTCGCCCAGGCGTTTTATATCTCCCCGAACTATTTATCGCATCTTTTCCAGAAAACAGGCGCGGTAGGTTTTAATGAATACCTGACTCACACCCGGCTGGAGCACGCGCGTCAGTTGCTGAAAGGGTATGATTTAAAGGTGAAGGAGGTGGCGCATGCCTGCGGGTTTGTCGACAGTAATTACTTCTGCCGCTTATTCCGTAAAAATACGGAACGTTCGCCGTCAGAGTACCGTCGCCAGTATCACAGCCAGCTGACAGGGAAAGCGGTCAGTCCAGAATGACCTGAGTATGCTGCGGCGCGGATACCATTTTACGTACTGCAGCCATGACCTTGTGCGGATCGCGCAGGAAAGCATTAATCCCGCACTTCACATAGCGGCAGGATTCAAATCGCTCGCTGCCCGCCAGCTCAATATCCGTAATAAGCAATACGACATCAGCGCGCCGGATATCGTCCTCCGTCAATTCACTTTCAATGCCTAACGCCCCCTGAGTCTCAATGCGGGCTGACCATTTCTCCTGCTGGCAAATCCGCTCCAGCCGTTCTGCGGCCATGTAAGTATGCGCCACGCCGCTCACGCATGCGGTTACCGCCACCAGATGACGCACTGCCGTTACTGTCATTTTCAACCTCCCACGGTGACATGAAACCCTTTACGTTCCGCCATACGGCGAAAGACTGCAACTTCGTCAGTTGTCGGAGGTATCACCTCCCGCATCACCCATTGTTGCCCAAGCAGGCGGTATTTTGGTTCGCCATACGCGTGAAACGGTAATAAATGCAGCTGACGTATCCCTGTAGGCAGCAAAAATGCCAGCACGCGCGCCATGTTGGTTTCCGTCAGCGTATAGCCAGGAATAAGCGGTACGCGGGGGATGACGTTTATGCCTTCCGCCACCAGTTGCTTAATGTTATCCAGCACTCTTGGCAGATTCACCGCCGTCACCGAACGCGCCTGCTCTGGATCCATAATCTTCAGGTCAAACAGTACTTCATCGCATTGTCGTGTCAGCGGTAGCAATCGTGACAGGGGCGCATCTCCCGCCGTCTCAATGGCGGTGCGTATACCGTAACGGCGCAAACGCGCAAGTAGCTGCGTCGCAAAAGGTGCCTGCATCAATACTTCCCCGCCCGACAGCGTCACTCCGCCACCCGAAGAGCGGAAGAAAACATCGTCTTTCATCACCTCGCGTTCAAGCTCGTCCAACGTCACGTCGCGTCCGATGCGCTCAAACGCACCGGACGGACATTCGTCCACATCACGCAGGCAGGGTGTGCAGCGCAAACATTTACTCTCCCGGCGAACCGTCTCAATTTTTGGGGAGATCGACTCCGGGTTGGCACACCACGGGCAGCGGTGAGGGCAGCCTTTAAAAAAGACCACCGTGCGAATACCCGCCCCGTCGTTTAACGAATAGCGCTGAATATTGAAAATACGCGCCACGTCGGCGCGCGTTTCAACGACGTCACAGCTGATGCGCGGTGCGGCGGATAATGTCATCCTGGATCTCCTTCGACAGCTCAACAAAGAAGGCGCTGTATCCGGCAACGCGCACCACCAGCCCAGCAAAATCCTGTGGACGCCGCTGCGCTTCACGCAGGGTTTCCGCGTTTACCACGTTGAACTGGATGTGTTGCAACTTAAGCTGCGTGAACGCACGCAGGAAATCTGCCAGCTTTTGCAGCCCGGCATCGCCTTCCAGCGTGGCGGGGGTGAACTTAACGTTTAGCAGCGTACCGTTAGATAACAGGTAGTTATCCAGCTTGCTCACCGATTTCAGCACGGCCGTCGGCCCCTGCATATCCTGCCCGAGCATCGGAGAGAGCCCTCCATCCGCCAGTTGCTCACCGGCAAAGCGTCCATCTGGCGTTGCCCCCACAACCGCCCCCAACGGCACGTGTGCCGATACGGTATAAGACCCCGGCGTAAATTGCCCGCCGCGCGGGTTACGGTATTTTTCGACCTCTTTGCAGTAGTGGCGCAGCAGTTCAGCGCTGATGTTGTCGACATCATCGATATCATTGCCGTATTTTTCGAAGCGATTGATCAGCCTTGCTCGCACTTTTTCGCCCTCCGGGGTGGCAAAGTTCGCTTTTAACACGGCTAAGAGCTCATCAAAACTTAAGCGTTGCTGTTCAAAGACCAGCCCTTTCAGGGCGTGCAGCGAATCGCTCAGGTTGGCTATTCCGATCCCCTGTACACCAGAGAAGTTATAGCGCGCCCCGCCGTCGGTAATGTCTTTCCCAGATGCCAGGCAATCGCTGATAAAAGAAGAGAGCAAGGGCACCGGAGCCCAATCACGATGGCCGATATCGCAGATATTGCTCCCCTCAACCATCAGCGCAATGTAGTGATTAATTTTGGCGCGAATATTCTCCAGCAAGCCTTCATAACTTAGCCCTGCGTTGCCTTCGTTCTCCTGCATCGCGATTTCCATCACCTTCAGCAGGTTAAACATCGCAATATCGTGCAGACCGTAGGTTTTACCCGGAATCGACAGCTCAACACAGCCGACGACAGCGTAGTCGCGCGCGTCCTCCAGCGACACACCGCGATTGAGGAAGGCAGGCACCACCACTTCATCGTTAAAGATCTGCGGAATGCCGGTGCCCAGGCGAATGGTCTCTGCGGTTTTAAGCAGGAAAGGCCGGTCGATAAGTTCATTCACCCGCACGCCCAGGTTCGGCTGAGGAAGCTGAACGCTTTGGTAGGCATCCAGGCACAGGAAGGAGAGCACGTTTACCGCACTACGGCCGCTTTCCGTCAGGCCGCCTAACAGTGCGGTATACCCGGTCGGGAACCCGGCGAAATAGCGGGCGCTGCTGGTCGAGCGTAAAAGCACGACGTCATTGCACTTCACCCACAGCGACTCAAGAATCTCTTTCAGGAACGCGGGCTCATCGCCTTGTGAGAGCGAGGCCTGATAAAACGGTAGCATATACTGGTCAAAGCGCCCGATAGAGAGCGAACTGGCGTTGGATTCGTACTGCAAAATGATGTTCATGTACCAGAAAAGCTGACACGCCTGCCAGAACGTCTGTGGCTTCTGCTGTGCGTTGTGCCGCGAGATGTCGGCAATTGTCAGCAGTTCCTCTCGGCGCGGCACATCGCTGACCCGGGCCAGTTCTTCAGCCAGCGCCGCGTAGCGCAAAATATGACGCTGGGAAGCCTCAAGCAGGATCAGCGCCGCTGCATAGAAGGTATTATGGGGGTCGCGGGCGCAGTGTTCACGCAGTTCCGCCACCAGCACACCCAGGCCGTTATTAAGCAGGCGTGGATAATCAATTATGATATGCCCCTGCCCTTTATCCGTCTGGTTGATGCTGAAAATCTGCGTCCCTACCGCGGTTTTCACCTCATCTGTCATCTGGCTGTTGATGAAATCCTTCATTGACCGGTTTTCCCAGTAGGGGTACAGCACGTCACGGTAGGTCTGCTTATCCTCATCGCTGATTTCAAAGCGGTCCTGCGGACGTGTGGCAAACTGATCCAGCTCCTTAAGCAGCCAGTACGGATCCATCTCCGGAGACATAATGCCTGCACGCGGTTTAACGGTGCGGTTCCCGGCAATCAGCTCCTCATCACGAATCGCGATTTTTACATGGTCGAGTATGTACGCCGTCGCTTTCGCGCGCCGGATAATCACCGGCTCACCTTCCGTCTGCTGGTGGCTGGCGGTATAGAGCAAAGCACGCTCAAGCGAGATTTCACGCGGGCTGGCAAAAAGAGCGTCTTTCAAACGCTGGGTACGATTCGTCATGAGGGAACTCCTGTAACGGTAAAACGAGCCCGCCCCGAAGGGCGGGAGAGCATCAGGCGGTTTGTGCCAGGTGGGCATCAATTTTGTTCATGATGGCGTCGGCACGTTTTACCGCATCGCCGATATTGACGCGTACGGTGGTTTTTCCGGCAAAACGCTCTTCGAATTTAATGCCAATATCCTTGGTCAGGATCACCACATCCGCGGCGGCAACGTCTTCTGCCGTCAGCTCATTCTCAAGACCGATCGATCCCTGTGTTTCTACTTTCACTTCCCAGCCTTTCGCTTTTGCGGCGCTTTCCAGCGCTTCAGCAGCCATATAGGTATGGGCAACGCCAGACGGACATGCTGTTACTGCGATAATTCGGGCCATGTTCTCTTCCTCACTCAGTTAATTTCGAAATCCAGATCCAGGTCATCCTCTTTTTCCTCGACCTGTTTTGTATTCTTACGGGCAATACGCTTCAGCACGTTGACGCTGATTGCCGTTACCACTGCACCCACAGCAACTGCCGCGATATAGCCGAGCTTGCCGTCCACCACGGGAAGCACAATCAACCCACCCCAACCGGCATAGCATTGCGCGCCCATCACGGCAGCCGTGACCGCACCACACGCGGAACCCAGCATGATGGAAGGAATCACGCGCAGAGGGTCAGCAGCGGCAAACGGAATTGCCCCTTCGGTGACGCCAACACAGCCCATCACCAGCGCCGCTTTCCCCGCTTCACGTTCTTCATCGGAAAAATTCTTGCGGCCGACTAACGTTGCCAGGCCTAACCCCAGCGGCGGTATGCAAATAGCCACGGCGGCAATCGCAACGACGGTATAGATGCCCTGCGCAACGCAAATCAGCATGAAGGCATACGCCACTTTGTTAACCGGGCCGCCCATATCGAACGCCAGCATAAGGCCGAGAATGATGGCAAGTACCACGATGCTGCCCTGCTGCATGCCTTGCAGCCACTGAGTGAGGCTGGTGGTCAGCGCGCCTACAGGCTCGCCAAGACCCCACATCATGATGCCCGCGGTAATAAAGGTGCCGATAATCGGGATGATGAAGATGGGCATGACGGAACGCAGCACTTTCGGGACCGGCAGTTTTTTCAGGTACCAGACGATAATTCCACCGAAAATCCCAGCGATAATCGCGCCGAAGAACCCCGCGCCAAAGCTGTTGCCCACCCAGGCGGCAATGGCACAGGGAGCCAGCGCGGCGCGTTCTGCAATCGAGTAGCCAATGTAAGCGGCCAGGAAAGGCACCATCAGCGTTAAACCCGCCACACCAATATCAAAGAGCTTTTTCAGATTGGGATCGGTTGCGGCATCCGGTACCGCGCCCTTGCCGTATAGCATTACTGAAACCGCCAGCAGAATGCCGCCCGAGACCACGAACGGGATCATATGCGACACCCCGGTCATCAGATGCTGCCGCGTGTTCTTGAGAATGTGCACCAACGCTTTCATATGTCGCTCCAGGCCTAAAACCATAAAGATGTTGTGGCAAACAATAGGCAATCAGAAAGACGGCGGACAGTAGACAAAAAGGCCATTTACTGGATTTTTGTAATATCGAAATAAAAATGCGATCCGCCTCGACATTTCACACCGGCGATGCATTACGCAAAACGTCAGAACCTGTGAGTGAAATCTCATTTTTAGCGTCACATTACATTTGTCCAGCTTTTGGCAGTTTTGTCACATGGCGTGCCTCATCCTCACGCTCGTATGCTCTTTCGCATCATTGATGATTGGTTTCAGGAGTGTGTATGGCTCTGGTAGTGGAATTTACCTGTGAATTGCCCAACGGTGTTCACGCGCGTCCGGCAAGTCATGTGGAAACGCTGTGCAATACGTTTGTCTCGCAAATCGAGTGGCATAACCTGCGTACGGACCGTAAAGGCGATGCCAAAAGCGCGCTGGCATTGATTGGTACCGATACGCTGGCAGGCGATCCCTGCCGTCTGGCAATCTGCGGTGAAGATGAGCAACATGCCCATCAGCGGCTGGAGCAGTGGCTGAGAGAGGAGTTTCCGCACTGTGACGCACCGCTTGAAGGAGTTATCAGCACGGAACTGGAGCCCTTACCAGAATCACTGACACGCCTGAACCCGACGCTTTTTCGCGCCACTCCGGTATGCAGCGGCAGTGGGCAGGGCATCCTGACGGTACTGACCTCGCTGGATCTCAACGCCCTGACCGATTTACCCGAAGCACAAAACGTGGAAGCTGAGCAAGCGGCGCTGGATACCGGTCTGACGCTGCTGGTCAAACACATTGAGCTGCACGCGCTGGAAGGCGACAGCACCGCCAGCGCCATTCTTGAAGCCCACCGCTCGCTGGCTACGGATACCTCGCTGCGCCAGCATCTCCTGTCAGGGGTCAACCGGGGCTTAAGCTGCGCTCAGGCCATCATCGCCACGGCCAACCATTTCTGCGAGACGTTCTCTCGTTCCAGCAGCAGCTATCTGCAGGAACGCGTACTGGACGTGCGCGACGTCTGCTATCAGCTTTTACAGCATATCTACGGTGAAGCTTGTTTCCCGTCTCCGGGGCAGCTGACGCAACCGACCGTCTGCCTTGCTGACGACCTCACTCCCGGCCAGTTCCTGGAACTGGATAAAACCATGCTCAAAGGGTTGCTGTTAAAAAGCGGCGGAACCACCTCGCACACCGTGATCCTCGCGCGCTCCTTTAATATCCCGACGCTGGTGGGCGTCGACGGTGAAAGCCTGCTGCACTGGCGCAATCAGTCTGTCTTTGTGGATGGCAATGCCGGTGCGGTCGTAGTCAATGCCAGCGATGCGGTAGCGCGCTACTACCAACAAGAAGCGCGGGTACAACAGGCGATACGCGAGCAGCAGCGCATCTGGCTCGATCGTGAAGCCAGAACGGCCGACGGTCTGCGCATAGAGATTGCCGCGAACATCGCCCACGCGGTGGAAGCCCAGGGGGCATTTGGCAACGGCGCCGAGGGCGTGGGCCTGTTCCGCACTGAAATGCTTTATATGGATCGCACCAGCGCGCCCGGCGAAAACGAGCTATACAACATCTTCTGTCAGGCGCTGGAGAGCGCAAACGGGCGGAGCATTATTGTACGTACCATGGATATTGGCGGTGATAAGCCGGTGGAGTATCTGAATATTCCGGCAGAGAACAATCCGTTCCTCGGTTACCGCGCCGTGCGCATATATGAAGAGTATGCAACCCTTTTCACCACCCAGCTTCGAGCGATCCTGCGCGCCTCTGCTCACGGCAATCTGAAGATCATGATCCCGATGATCTCCTCGATGGAAGAGATCCTGTGGGTCAAAGAGAAACTTGCCGAAGCGAAACAACAGCTTCGCAATGAACATATTCCGTTTGATGAGAAAATCCCGTTCGGCATTATGCTGGAAGTGCCTTCGGTGATGTTCATCATCGATCAGTGCTGCGAAGAGATTGATTTCTTTAGCATTGGCAGCAATGACCTGACGCAGTATCTGCTGGCCGTCGACCGCGACAACGCCAAAGTCACGCGCCACTACAACAGCCTGAATCCGGCCTTCCTGCGCGCGCTGGATTACGCGGTGCAGGCAGTGCATCGCCAGGGGAAATGGATTGGCCTCTGCGGTGAACTGGGTGCGAAAGGGTCAGTGCTGCCGCTACTGGTAGGTCTTGGTCTGGACGAGCTCAGCATGGGCTCACCTGCTATTCTCGCTACCAAAGCACGCCTGGCTCAGCTTGATAGCCGCGCCTGTCGCCAGCTACTGAACCAGGCAATGGCGTGTCGCACATCGCTCGAAGTGGAGCATCTGCTCGCCCAGTTCCGCATGAATCAGCAGGATACGCCGCTGGTGACGCCACGCTGCATCTCTCTGGATAACGACTGGAATAGCAAAGAAGAGGTCATGAAAGGGATGACCGATAACTTGCTGCTCGCCGGGCGTTGCCGCTATCCGCGCAAGTTGGAAGCCGATCTGTGGGCACGCGAGGCGGTCTTCTCCACCGGGCTGGGTTTTGGTTTCGCCATTCCACACAGCAAATCGGAGCACATTGAGCAATCCACCATCAGCGTTGCGCGCCTGAAATCCCCCGTCATGTGGGGAGATGAAGAAGCACAATTCATCATCATGCTGACGCTGAACAAGCACGCCGCGGGCGATCAGCATATGCGTATTTTCTCCCGCCTGGCCCGCCGCATCATGCATGACGATTTCCGCAGCGCGCTGGTCAACGCCAGCTCAGAAGAGGCTATCGCCTCCCTGCTGCAACACGAATTAGAACTCTGAAACGAGGAAGAGTAATGGAACTGTACCTGGATACCGCCAACGTGGCGGAAGTAGAACGCCTGGCGCGCATTTTTCCCATAGCGGGCGTCACCACAAATCCGAGCATCATTGCCGCCAGCTGCGAATCCATCTGGGACGTGCTGCCGCGTCTGCAAAAAGCCATTGGACCGGAAGGCACGCTGTTTGCTCAAACCATGAGCCGCGACGCCGAAGGCATGGTGGCGGAGGCCAAACGCCTGAGTAACGCCATCCCGGACATCGTGGTGAAAATCCCTGTCACGGCTGAGGGCCTTACCGCGATTAAGGCGCTGCAAAAAGAGGGTATTACCACGCTGGGCACTGCCGTTTATAGCGCCGCACAGGGTTTGCTCGCTGCGCTGGCTGGGGCGAAATATGTGGCCCCCTATGTAAACCGCGTCGACGCACAGGGCGGCGACGGTATTCGCATGGTCCAGGAGCTGCAATCCCTGATGGAAATGCACGCGCCGGAAAGCAGGGTGCTGGCTGCCAGCTTTAAAACGCCGCGTCAGGCGCTGGACTGCCTGCTTGCCGGGTGCGAGGCAATCACGCTTCCCTTAGATGTAGCGCAACAAATGCTCGGCACCCCGGCGGTAGAGTCAGCCATAGAGAAGTTCGAGCAGGACTGGAAAAACGCGTTTGATAACCTCAACCTCTAAGGGAGAAACGTTATGGACCGTATTATTCAATCGCCGGGGAAATATATTCAGGGCGCTGACGTGCTTACTCGCCTCGGTGACTATCTGAAACCCCTGGCCAATCGCTGGCTGGTGGTCGGCGATAAATTTGTGCTGGGTTTTGCTGAAGAGACCCTGCGTCAGAGTTTCAAAAAAGCCGAACTGCACGCTGAAATCGCGCCGTTTGGCGGCGAATGTTCGCAAAATGAAATCGATCGCCTGAAAAAGCTGGCAGACAGCGCCGACTGTCTCGCGGTGCTGGGCATCGGCGGCGGTAAAACGCTGGATACCGCCAAAGCGCTGGCGCATTTCATGGACGTGCCGGTGGCCATTGCGCCGACCATTGCCTCTACCGATGCGCCGTGCAGCGCCCTTTCCGTCATTTACACCGACAGCGGCGAGTTCGATCGCTACCTGATGCTGCCGCACAACCCGAATATGGTCATTGTCGACACCAAAGTGGTGGCGGGTGCGCCTGCGCGCCTGCTGGCCGCCGGGATAGGCGATGCGCTTGCGACCTGGTTTGAAGCGCGCGCCTGCTCGCGCAGCGGCGCAACCACCATGGCGGGCGGCAAGTGCACCCAGGCGGCGTTAGCGCTGGCTGAGCTGTGCTACAACACGCTGGTTGAAGAGGGTGAGAAAGCAATGCTGGCTGCGGAACAGCACGTGGTAACGCCAGCGCTGGAACGCATTATCGAAGCCAACACCTATCTCAGCGGCGTGGGCTTTGAAAGCGGCGGGCTGGCGGCAGCACACGCCATTCACAACGGCATGACGGCAGTGCCGGATGCGCATCACTTCTATCACGGTGAAAAAGTGGCGTTTGGCACGCTGACGCAGTTGGTGCTGGAGAACGCCCCGGTTGAAGAAATAGAGACCGTCGCCGCGCTTTGCCACAGCGTGGGGTTGCCGATCACGCTGGCACAGCTGAATATCAAAGAGGATATTCCGGCCAAAATGCGTCTGATCGCGGAAGCGTCCTGTGCCGAAGGGGAGACCATTCACAACATGCCGGGCGGCGTGACGCCGGATCAGGTTTACGCGGCGCTGCTGGTGGCTGACCAGTATGGACAGCGGTTCCTGCGGGAGTGGGAGTAATAAAAAGCCGGGCGGCGGCTGCGCCTTACCCGGCCTGTATTATTGGCAAAAATATCCCCGCCGTGGCGGGGATATTTATTTATCGCAGATCAAAGCGATCCAAATCCATTACCTTCGCCCAAGCGGCAACGAAGTCACGGACGAACTTCTCGTGCGCATCGCTGCTGGCGTAAACCTCTGCCAGCGCGCGCAGGACAGCGTTCGAGCCAAAGACCAGGTCGGCGCGGGTCGCGGTATATTTCACTTCACCGCTGGCGCGATCGCTTCCGGCAAACAGTTCATTAGATTCGTCGGTCGCCTTCCACTGAGTGTTCATGTCCAGCAGGTTCACGAAGAAATCGTTGCTCAGCACGCCTTCGCGGTTGGTGAATACGCCATTCTTGCTGCCATCGAAGTTTGTACCCAGCACGCGCAGGCCGCCGATCAGCACCGTCAGTTCAGGCGCGGTCAGGGTCAGCTGCTGGGCCTTATCAATTAGCAGTGACTCCGTCGTGGACACATCCACCTGCGCACGGTAGTTGCGGAAACCGTCGGCAACCGGCTCGAGCAGGTTGAACATCTCGATATCCGTCTGGTCCTGACGCGCATCCACGCGGCCCGGGGTGAACGGTACGTTGACATAAACGCCCGCCGCTTTCGCCGCCTGCTCAACGCCCACGACGCCCGCCAGCACGATAATATCGGCCAGCGAGGCTTTATTGGTGGTGCGCTGGATAGCTTCCAGAGCCGGCAACGCGCGAACCGCCGCGGCGTTCACATCCCAGTCGCGCTGAGGAGCCAGCGCCAGACGCGCGCCGTTGGCACCGCCGCGCTTGTCGCCGCCGCGGAAGGTCGATGCAGACGCCCAGGCAACGGAAACCAGTTCGCTCACGGAGAGGCCGGAGGCCGCAATTTCCGCCTTCAGGCTTTCAATGTCCTCTTTCGACGGATTGAACACCGCCTGCGGCAGCGGATCCTGCCAAATCAGATCTTCTTTCGGCACTTCCGGACCGATGTACCGTGCTTTTGGCCCCATATCGCGGTGGGTCAGTTTGAACCACGCACGCGCGAAGGCTTCGTTAAAGGCCTGCGGATCGTTCAGGAAGCGACGGGAAATTTTCTCGAATTCCGGGTCAAAACGCAGCGTCAGGTCGGTGACCAGCATGGTAGGTTTGCGTTTCTTCGACGGGTCGAACGGATCGGGCATGATTTCCGGCGCATCCACGGCTTCAAACTGAATCGCGCCTGCCGGGCTACGGGTCTGCACCCATTCGTATTTGAACAGGTTCTCGAAGAAGTAGTTGCTCCACTGGGTCGGAGTTTGTGACCAGATGACTTCCAGCCCGGAGGTGATAGCATCAGCGCCAATACCGGTGCCGTGCGTGCTTGCCCAGCCTAAGCCCTGCGCTTCAATCGGCGAGGCTTCCGGGTCGGTACCAACGTGCGTGGCTTCACCCGCGCCGTGGGTTTTACCGAGCGTATGGCCGCCTGCAATCAGCGCGACGGTCTCTTCGTCGTTCATCCCCATGTTGCCGAAGGTTGCGCGAATTGCCGCAGCCGCCGACAGCGGTTCACCGCTGGCGTTTGGCCCTTCCGGGTTCACGTAAATCAGGCCCATTTCAGTGGCACCCAGAGGACGCTTCGCCAGCGCTTCCGGGTCACGGTGGGTCAGCCAGGCTTTTTCATCGCCCCAGTTCACGTCCAGATCCGGTTCCCAGACGTCTTCACGACCGGCGCCAAAACCAAAGGTGCGGAAGCCGGAGTTCTCCAGCGCCACGTTACCCGCGAGGATAAACAGGTCGGCCCAGGAGATTTTTTGTCCGTATTTTTGCTTGATTGGCCACAGCAGGCGGCGCGCTTTATCCAGGCTGACGTTATCAGGCCAGGAGTTCAGTGGCGCAAAGCGCTGCTGACCGCGTCCGGCACCGCCGCGTCCGTCAACGGAGCGATAGGTACCGGCACCGTGCCAGGCCATGCGAATAAACAGGCCAGCATAGCTGCCCCAGTCGGCAGGCCACCAGGGTTGAGAGTCGGTTAACAGGGCTTTGAGATCGCCCTTGAGGGCGGAATAGTCGAGCTTGCTGAATTCTTTGCGGTAGTCAAAGTCTTCACCCAGAGGGTTAGAACGGTTGGAATGTTGATTTAGAAGATCGATGCGGAGTTGTTTAGGCCACCACTCTTTACTGCCGGTACCTGCGCCCGCGCTGTGATCGACGCCGCCCTGATGGAACGGACATTTGCCGGCGGATGCCGCGTTATTGGTCTCGTCTGACGTGCTCATCGCTATGCTCCCTTTACAGTGTTACCGTTACGATATACACCACTAGCAATAAGATATAGTTGAATTAATCCACAGATTCGATAGTTAATACCTTTTAACTTTCTACCTGACTAAAAAGCCCTCAATTTTATGAGGGCTTTTTGCTGATTACGCCGGGCGAACGCCGAGCGTGTGACAAATGGCGTAGCTCATCTCCGCACGGTTCAGCGTGTAGAAGTGGAAATCTTTCACCCCTTCGCGGCTTAAAATCTTCACCATGTCCATCGCGATGTTGGCCCCCACCAGCTTGCGGGTTTCCGGGTCATCGTCCAGCCCTTCGTACATTTTGGACATCCACAGCGGAATGCGCACGTTGGTCATATCGGCGAATTTCTTCGCCTGTTTGAAGTTCGAGACAGGCAAAATGCCAGGGATGATTTCGACGTCGATACCAGCCGAGACGCAGCGGTCGCGGAAGCGCAGATAGCTTTCCACGTCAAAGAAGAACTGGGTGATGGCGCGGTTGGCACCAGCCTCCACCTTACGCTTCAGGTTAAGCAGATCCGCCTGGGCGCTTTTCGCTTCCGGATGAACTTCAGGGTAGGCGGCTACGGAGATATCGAAGTCGGCCACCTCTTTCAGCAGCCCGACCAGGTCGGCCGCATACATCTCTGGCTTGCCGCTGCCGGGAGGGAGATCGCCGCGCAGGGCAACGATATGGCGAATACCGTTGTTCCAGTAGTCCTGGGCAATGGCGCGCAGTTCATCGCGAGTGGCGTCGATACAGGTCAGGTGCGGTGCCGCTTCCAGACCGGTTCTGTCCTTAATGCCTTTAATGATGCTGTGCGTACGGTCACGCTCGCCGGAGTTCGCACCGTATGTCACGGAGACAAACTTTGGCTTCAGGCTGCTCAGGCGATCGATAGAGCTCCACAGGGTTTGCTCCATTTCACTGGTGCGCGGCGGGAAAAATTCAAAAGAGACGTTAATCTGGCCGTTTACTTCGGCCAGGCTCTGATTCAGTGCTTCCCGCTGGTTGGCGTGAAAAAAGCTCATACCTTACCTCTATCTTTCGCGTGTCGTTGTCTGTTGTGTTGTGAACTTCTATACGTTTAGACGTCCAGATGTAAAAATGACGGAAAAGCGAAGGGACGTCAACATAAATAATCAACAATAACGGTGAGGTTTGCTCAGGGAAGATGAGAGAAATTCATGATGAGGGGGAAAAGACCGCACCGAGCAGTCCCCTCTCCCCTTTGGGGAGAGGGTTAGGGTGAGGGGTTACAGCAGCTTAGCCAGACGGTTGATGTCGGACTGGATCGCCCCGGCGGTGACGTCGCGCCCCGCGCCCGGACCGCGGATCACCAGCGGGTTATCGCGGTACCAGCGGCTTTCAATGGCGAAGACGTTATCGCACGGCAGCAGCGCCGCCAGCGGATGGTCAGGACGCACCGCTTCGACACCCACGCGCGCCTTACCGTTCGCCTCGAAACGCGCCACGTAGCGCAACACCAGCCCCATCTCATTTGCCGCTTCCAGACGCTGCACCATCTGGTCATTCAGCTCGTCACCGTTCTCGAAGAAATGGTCAACGGACCCTTCCTCGCAGCCCGCAGGGACCAGCGACTCGACGCGTACAGAATCCGGCTCGATGTCATAACCGGCTTCGCGCGCCAGGATCACCAGCTTGCGCATCACGTCTTTACCGGAGAGATCAACGCGCGGATCGGGCTCGGTTAAGCCCTGCTGCCACGCCTGATCCACCAGGTCGGTGAATGGTACGGTGCCGTCAAACTGCAGGAATAGCCAGGAGAGCGTGCCGGAGAAGATCCCGCTCAGCGCCAGAATGCTGTCGCCGCTTTCAATCAGGTCGCGCACGGTGTGGTTAACCGGCAGGCCCGCGCCAACGGTGGCGTTATAGAGCCAGTGGCGGCCCGTTTTTTCGAACGCGTCGTGGATCTGGCGGTATTTATCGGTGCTGCTTGCCCCCGCCAGCTTATTGGCGCTGATGACGTGGAAACCGTGGCTGGCGAAATCCAGATACTGATCGGCAAGCTGTTCGCTGGCGGTAACGTCCAGCACCACCAGATCGTCATACGGGTGCGCGCGCATCCACAGGAACAGCGCTTCTTCATCCTGCTCTACGGCTTCATCGTTAAAGAAGGCAAGCGCGCGGCTTGCGTCCAGCCCTTCGTAGTTCAGCAGGCTGCGGCGGCTGTCCACCACGCCCGCAAGAATAAATTCAAATCCGGTACGCGCCGAGAGCGTGACCTGCTCGCGGGCAAACAGCTCCAGCCAGCGGGAGCCGATGTTGCCTTTCCCAAACAGTACCAGCCCAATGCGTTTTTCCGCGCGGAACAGGGAGGTGTGCAGGCCCTGAATCAGGCTCTCGGTTGGCCCTTTCCGCAGGACCGCGACCAGGCTGATGCCCTCTTCCGACTGCCAGGTGAACTCCACCGGCTGGCCTTTCAGCTGCTGCCAGAAGCGGTGGCAGTGCAGCGGGTTACGGGTGACGCCCGCGCCCACCATCGCCACCAGCGCCAACCCCTGACGCAGGCGAAGCTCGCCCGGCAGGCCCGCTTCATCCAGAATTTTCAGCGCGCTGTCCGCCACTTCGGCGGTATAGCAGAACTGCAGCAGCTGACGGTCATTGTGAACGCCAACGGCCAGCGGACGCACCTGGGCGCGTTTCAGGATCGTGTCGATATCTTTATGTGCCAGTTTGAAATCCTGACCGGCAGGGACCTGGAACTCAATCAGGCAGATGTCGTCGTGGCTGGTGACAATACGCGCGCCCGTGCCGGACGCCAGCACGCGCTCAATGCGCGTGGAACCCTGGTCCGGCGTATAGCTACAGCGCAGCTGCAGGTCGATATCGCTGCCGGAAACCGGCTGCAGCGTGCGCGCGTGCAGTACCGGCGCAGCCAGCCGTGCCAGCTCGCTGGCTTCGTCGAGACGCAGCAGCGGCAGCAGACAGGCATCTTTCACCTTACGCGGGTCCGCGCTGTAAACACCGGCCACGTCGCTCCAGATGGTGACGCGGGACACGCCCGCCAGGGCACCAATCTGCGTTGCCGAGTAGTCCGAGCCGTTACGGCCCAGCAGCACGGTTTCGCCCGCGTTGCTGCGGCTGATAAAGCCGGTGACGACAATACGTTTGCCCGGATGCTGCACCAGCAGCTGCTGTAGCAACGGGTAGGACAACCCTTCATCCACCTGCGGCTGCGCGGCGCGTTCCGCGCGCAGGAAATCGCGCGCGTCGAGCCAGGCCGCTTCCACGCCCAGATGTTGCAGCACGGCGGCCATCAGACGCGCGGACCACACTTCACCGTGGCCCACCACTTCGGCATACACCGCGTCGGTAATCCCGCTGTCCAGCAGGGCAGCAAGACGCTCAAGATCGTGCGTGAAAGCGCTGATCAGCCCGTCCGCCACGTCCGCAGGCAGCAGGCCGGCAATCAGCTCGCTCTGGTAACGACGTAAGGACTGTTGCACCTGATGCGCAGAAAGGCGATCGGTCTGGCTCAGTTTCAGCCAGCTAATCAACTGGTTGGTGGTGCTGCCCGCCGCTGAGACAACCATCATGTCACCCGGCTGTGAATATTCGGTCATGATCCCTGCGACGCGCAGGTAACATTTCACATCAGCAAGACTACTACCACCAAACTTGTGCAGCTGACGACCCTTCGCCCCTGCCTGCGCTATCACACTCATGATTACCCCTTGGCTGCGATCCGGAAGCCATTTTCCAGATCGGCAATTAAATCTTCAGAATCTTCAATGCCGGTTGAGATACGCAGCAGCGTCTCGGAAATCCCGGCGGCGGCACGTGCTTCGGGTGCCATACCTGCGTGCGTCATGGTCGCGGCGTGGGAGATCAAGCTTTCAACCCCACCTAAGGATTCCGCCAGCGTAAACAATGACAGCCCGCTCAGGAAGCGACGCAGCGTTTGCTCGTCACCGTCCAGTTCAAAACTTAACATCGCGCCAAATCCCTTTTGCTGGCGCGCGGCAATCTCGTGCCCCTGGTTTTCCGGCAGCGACGGGTGATAAAGCTTCTTCACCAGCGGCTGGGTTTTCAGGAAATCGACAATCGCCTGGGCATTACGCTGCGCCACGTCCATGCGCGGCGACAGCGTGCGGATGCCGCGCAACAGCAGGTAGCTGTCGAACGCGCCCGCGGTGACGCCAA
The DNA here is from genome assembly GCF_058354905.1 of Enterobacter sp. ECC_219_Taxon_10. NCBI lineage: Bacteria > Pseudomonadati > Pseudomonadota > Gammaproteobacteria > Enterobacterales > Enterobacteriaceae > Enterobacter > Enterobacter sp. ECC_219_Taxon_10. The sequence goes on from NZ_CM178005.1 coordinate 4,786,446, forward strand.
TGTTATTGGCCCACCATGCCAGTTCCGTGACAACGTCGGGATCTTTGGCAATCACCACGCCCGCCACCACGTCAGAATGGCCGTTCAGATATTTAGTACATGAATGCAATACCAGATCCGCACCCAGTGCTAACGGGTTCTGAAGCGCCGGACTGAGGAAGGTATTATCCACTACACTTATCGCTCCCGCATCCCTTGCGAGCTGACAAATTTTCGCAATGTCGACAACGCGCAACAATGGGTTGCTTGGACTTTCCACCAGAACCAGCTTTGGTTTCTCTGCCAGCGCCTGTTTCAGCGCCTGTTCGTCGTTTTGATCGACAAACAGCACGCGGTAGCAGCCGCGCTTTGCCAGGCTATCAAACAGGCGATAGCTCCCGCCGTAGCAGTCGTGCGGCGCAACCAGCAGATCGCCCGGTTTCAGGAAAACTGTCGTCACCAGGTGAATGGCGGACATCCCGGTATTGGTTAATACTGCCCCTGCGCCCCCTTCCAGCTCGGCCAGCGCACGCTGGGTCACATCACGCGTAGGATTGCCACGACGCGAATAGTCATGCGCGCGGGGTTCATTAAATCCGGTGAAATTGTAGGTACTGGAAAGATGAATGGGCGGGACAACGCAGCCGTACTGCTCGTCATCATTTAATCCGCTACGCACTGCGATAGTGGCCTGTTTACGCGTCATGGTGAGGGCTTCCTGGCGAATGAGGTGAAAAGTCAGGCACCAGAGTAAACATTGAAAGTATGGACGTCAATACATCTGGACATCTAAACTTCTTTGCGTATAGATTGAGCAATGCGCAAATAGCCGTTAAAATTATATGCTTTAGTGCACGCTGCAGCGGCAATATCCGTGCCACGGTATCGTCTCTACGGTAAACTACGCAAGATTACGGTTCAAAACGGGCAGTGACCGGTTTGCACCTTTAGATTAATGACTGAGAGGATTAAAGGTATCTCATGGCTGAATGGAGCGGCGAATATATCAGCCCATACGCTGAGCACGGTAAGAAGAGTGAGCAAGTAAAGAAAATTACGGTTTCCATTCCTCTGAAGGTGTTGAAGATCCTCACCGATGAACGTACGCGTCGTCAGGTGAATAACCTGCGCCACGCGACTAACAGCGAACTGCTGTGCGAAGCGTTCCTGCATGCGTTTACCGGCCAACCGTTGCCGAACGATGACGATCTGCGCAAAGAGCGTAGCGACGAAATCCCGGAAGAGGCGAAGGTGATCATGCGTGAACTGGGTATTGACCCGGAGACGTGGGAATACTGAGAAGCGGATACAAAAAAGGCACCTTGCGGTGCCTTTTTTTCGGGAAACTTATTTAGCGCCCGGGATGCTGAAACGCTTGTTGAAGCGGTCAACACGGCCACCGGTTGCAACATCACGCTGCTTACCAGTGTAGAACGGGTGGCATTTGCCGCACACGTCCAGGTTCAGATCGTGACCCACGGTAGAGCGGATCTGGATAGAGTTACCGCAAGAGCAGTTTGCAGTAATCATTTCGTATTTCGGGTGAATATCTTTTTTCATGGGAGAACCTCAGTTAAGGCCGCGTCGCTCTTCCAGCCCTAACGCCAGACACCACGCGATGTTGAATGTAAGTTCTTTGGCGTAAAGTACACCAAAGGCGGCGAATCATACAGAATTTAACCAACGTATGCAAACTGATCCGCACGCCGCTTTTACTAATGTGTATACTAACGCGCCACTTTTCAAGTCAGGAAGATTCGATGCCCGTCGCTCACGTTGCCCTGCCCGTTCCGCTTCCCCGCACCTTTGACTACCTGCTGCCCGACAGCATGAGTGCCAAAGCGGGCTGTCGCGTGACCGTGCCGTTTGGCAAACAGCAGCGCGTGGGGATCGTCGTCTCCGTCAGCGATAAAAGCGAATTGCCCCTCAATGAACTGAAGTCGGTCGTTGAGGTGCTGGACCTCGAGCCGGTTTTCTCCACCAGCACCTGGCGACTGCTGCTGTGGGCGGCGGATTATTATCACCATCCGATTGGCGACGTCCTCTTCCACGCCCTGCCTATTCTGCTGCGCCAGGGCAAGAGTGCCAGCCACGCCCCGATGTGGTACTGGTTTGCCACCGAACAGGGGCAGGCCGTGGACATTAACAGCCTCAAGCGCTCGCAGAAACAGCAGCAGGCGCTAGCGGCGCTGCGTCAGGGGAAAATCTGGCGGCATCAGGTTAACGAGCTTGAGGTCAGCGAAACCGCGCTACAGGCATTAAGAAAGAAAGGGCTGAGCGAGCTGGCCAGCGAAGCGCCTGCCCTTCGCGACTGGCGCGACGGCTTCTCCGTCTCAGGCGATCGCCTGCGTCTGAATACCGAGCAGGCCACCGCGGTAGGCGCCATTCACAGCGCCTCGGACCATTTTTCCGCCTGGCTGCTGGCGGGCGTGACGGGCTCCGGCAAAACGGAAGTCTACCTGAGCGTACTGGAAAACGTGCTCGCGCAGGGTAAACAGGCGCTGGTGATGGTGCCGGAAATCGGCCTGACGCCGCAGACAATCGCCCGATTCCGCGAGCGCTTTAACGCGCCGGTTGAGGTGCTGCACTCGGGGCTTAACGATAGCGAGCGCCTTAGCGCCTGGCTGAAAGCGAAAAACGGCGAAGCGGCGATAGTGATCGGCACCCGCTCGTCGCTGTTTACGCCGTTTAAAAACCTTGGCGTTATCGTGATCGATGAAGAGCACGACAGCTCCTATAAACAGCAGGAAGGCTGGCGCTACCATGCCCGCGATCTGGCGGTCTACCGCGCGCACAGCGAGCAAATTCCCATTATTCTCGGCTCCGCCACGCCGGCGCTCGAAACGCTGCACAACGTGCGCCAGCGTAAATATCACATGCTGCGCCTGACGCGTCGCGCGGGGAACGCCCGTCCGGCCATTCAGCACGTGCTGGATCTCAAAGGCCAGCAGGTGCAGGCAGGGTTAGCGCCCGCATTGATTTCCCGCATGCGCCAGCATTTGCAGGCGGGGAACCAGGTGATCCTGTTCCTGAACCGTCGCGGATTCGCCCCCGCCCTGCTGTGCCACGACTGCGGCTGGATTGCAGAATGCCCGCGCTGTGACCACTACTACACCTTCCATCAGGCCCAGCGTCACCTGCGCTGCCACCACTGCGACAGCCAGCGCCCGGTGCCGCGCCAGTGCCCGTCGTGCGGATCAACGCATATCGTGCCGGTCGGTCTGGGCACGGAACAACTTGAACAGGCGCTTGGCCCCTTCTTCCCGGACGTGCCTATTTCCCGAATCGACCGGGACACCACCAGCCGCAAAGGCGCGCTGGAACAGCAGCTGGCAGAAGTGCATCGCGGCGGCGCGCGCATCCTGATTGGTACTCAGATGCTGGCCAAAGGGCACCACTTCCCGGACGTGACGCTGGTCGCCCTGCTGGACGTGGACGGCGCGCTGTTCTCGGCCGATTTCCGCTCCGCCGAGCGCTTCGCCCAGCTTTATACCCAGGTGGCAGGGCGTGCGGGACGTGCTGGCAAGCAGGGCGAGGTGGTACTGCAAACGCACCACCCTGAGCACCCGCTGCTGCAAACCCTGCTGCATAAAGGCTATGACGCCTTCGCCGAGCAGGCGTTGGCCGAGCGCCAGACCATGCAGCTGCCGCCGTGGACCAGCCACGTCATCATCCGCGCGGAAGATCATAACAACCAGCAGGCCCCGCTTTTCCTGCAACAGCTGAGGAATCTCCTGCAGGCCAGCCCGCTGGTGGATAACCAGCTGTGGATCCTGGGCCCGGTGCCGGCGCTGGCGCCGAAGCGCGGCGGACGTTTTCGCTGGCAAATTTTACTCCAGCACCCCTCGCGTATTCGCCTGCAGCACATCGTCAGCGGCACGCTGGCGCTCATCAACACCCTGCCGGAAGCGCGAAAAGTGAAGTGGGTACTGGACGTCGATCCCATCGAAGGCTGAAGACGGATCGAAAAATTTAACGCGCCTCACACTTTTTATGAAAATTCTGTAACCGATTCCATTAACTATCTGTAAAAATGGTGGTGTCCGCAGTTCGGTGTTCAGGCGAGGAGAAGACGTTGAAGTCCAGGAAAGAGGTTGCCACGGCGACCATGAAAGACGTTGCCGAGAAAGCACAAGTCTCAACAGCAACCGTGTCCCGCGCATTAATGAACCCGGATAAAGTCTCCCAGGCGACCCGTAACAAGGTTGAACAGGCGGCGCTGGAAGTGGGTTACTTCCCTCAGGCCATGGGGCGGAACGTCAAGCGCAATGAATCGCGGACCATCCTGGTGATAGTGCCGGACATCTGCGATCCCTTCTTTAGCGAGATCATTCGCGGCATCGAAGTGACGGCTGCGGAGCAGGGCTATCTGGTGCTGATTGGCGACTGCGCCCATCAGAACCAGCAGGAAAAAACCTTTATCGACCTCATTATTACCAAGCAGATTGACGGCATGCTGCTGCTTGGCTCACGCCTGCCGTTTGATGCCAGCATCGAAGAACAGCGCAATTTACCACCGATGGTGATGGCCAACGAGTTTGCCCCCGAGCTGGAGCTGCCGACGGTTCATATCGATAACCTGACGGCCGCGTTCAACGCGGTGAACTATCTTCAGGAGCTAGGGCATAAGCGGATTGGCTGCATTGCCGGGCCGGAAGAGATGCCGCTCTGCCACTATCGCCTGCAGGGCTATGTTCAGGCGCTGCGCCGTACCGGTGCGATTGTCGATCCGCACTACATTGCGCGCGGTGATTTTACTTTCGAAGCGGGCGGACAAGCGCTGGAGAAACTGCTGGCGCTGCCGGAACCGCCAACAGCGGTGTTCTGCCACAGCGACGTGATGGCGCTGGGGGCGCTGTCCCACGCCAAACGCCGTGGCTTACGCGTGCCGAAAGATCTGTCGATTATCGGTTTCGATAACATTTCGCTTTCAGAGTTTTGCGATCCGCCGCTCTCCACCGTGTCACAACCGCGCTATCAGATTGGCCGTGAAGCGATGCTGCTTCTGCTGGATCAGCTGCAGGGTCAAACAGTTAGCAGCGGCTCACGGTTACTGGACTGCGAGCTGATTGTTCGCGGCTCTACCCAGGCATTGACTTAAAGTAAACGCCTTTCGGACACCCTTATCTGGTCAAAGCCCCGCCGCTTAAGTAACATGGCGGGCTGACGAACGAATAAATACAGCGAAACGATAGTGGCACAACGAGATTATGTACGTCGCGGCCAGCCGGCACCTTCGCGACGCAAAAAGAGTAGTTCAAAAAGCAAGCAGCGTAATCTGCCTGCGGTCTCGCCAGCAATGGTCGCTATTGCTGCGGCGGTACTGGTGGCTTTTATTGGCGGCCTGTACTTCATCACGCACCATAAAAAAGAAGAGTCCGAGGCGCTTCAGGGCAACAAAGTGGCGGGAAATGGTCTGCCGCCGAAACCTGAAGAGCGCTGGCGCTATATTAAAGAGCTGGAAAGCCGTCAACCTGGCGTGCGTGCGCCAACCGAGCCTTCAGCCGGTGGCGAAGTGAAAAATGCCGACCAGCTGACGGACGAGCAGCGCCAGCTGCTGGCACAAATGCAGGCCGATATGCGTCAGCAGCCAACGCAGCTGAACGAAGTGCCGTGGAATGAACAGACGCCAGCACAGCGTCAGCAAACGCTGCAGCTGCAGCGTCAGCGCCAGGCACAAATTCAGCAGCAGCAACAGCAGCAGTGGACGCAAACCCAGCCGGTGCAGCAGCCGAAAGCGCAGCCTTACCAGCAACCGCAGCAGCAGACGCGTACGGTGCAATCACAGCCTGTTCAACAGCCAAAAGCGCAGCCACAAAAACAAGCGGCTCAGCCGTATCAGGATCTGCTCCAGACGCCAGCGCATACCACCGCGCAGCAGCCGAAAACGCAGCAGGCCGCGCCGGTGACCAAAGAGACCGAAGCGCCGAAGCAGACGGCAGAGAAAAAAGACGAGCGCCGCTGGATGGTGCAGTGCGGTTCGTTTAAAGGCGCCGAGCAGGCGGAAACGGTGCGTGCTCAGTTGGCGTTTGAAGGATTTGATTCACGCATTACCACCAACAACGGCTGGAATCGCGTGGTGATTGGCCCGGTCAAAGGCAAAGAAAATGCCGATGGCACCATTTCGCGCCTGAAAGTGGCCGGTCATACAAACTGCATTCGACTCGCCTCCGGGGGTTGAAACCCCCAAAATCTCCCCCATCTATCATTTAATTCAGCCCTGAGCACAGGCTCAGGGCTTCTGTTTCCCGAATTTGTAACCAGGGGGTCTGCTCGTGACAACAATAGTAAGTGTACGCCGTAACGGCCATGTGGTAATCGCCGGTGATGGCCAGGCCACGCTGGGTAATACCGTCATGAAAGGCAACGTGAAGAAAGTGCGTCGTCTCTACAACGACAAAGTGATCGCCGGTTTTGCAGGCGGCACGGCGGATGCCTTCACGCTGTTTGAACTGTTTGAACGCAAACTGGAAATGCACCAGGGTCATCTGGTGAAAGCCGCCGTTGAGCTGGCGAAAGACTGGCGTACCGACCGTATGCTGCGCAAGCTCGAAGCGCTGCTGGCGGTCGCGGATGAAACCGCTTCGCTTATCATCACCGGTAACGGTGACGTGATTCAGCCGGAAAACGACCTGATTGCCATCGGCTCTGGCGGCCCTTATGCCCAGGCTGCAGCCCGCGCGCTGTTGGAAAATACCGACATGAACGCGCGTGATATCGCGGTGAAGGCGTTGGATATTGCAGGTGATATCTGCATCTATACCAACCACAACCACACCATCGAAGAATTGACCTCCAAAGCGTAAGGATCTCCCATGTCTGAAATGACCCCACGCGAAATTGTCAGCGAACTGAACAAACACATTATCGGCCAGGATAACGCCAAGCGCTCAGTGGCCATCGCGCTGCGTAACCGCTGGCGTCGTATGCAGCTTGATGAAGAGCTGCGTCACGAAGTCACGCCGAAAAACATTCTGATGATCGGCCCGACCGGCGTCGGGAAAACAGAAATCGCCCGTCGTCTGGCGAAGCTGGCGAACGCGCCGTTCATCAAAGTTGAAGCCACCAAGTTCACCGAAGTGGGCTATGTGGGTAAAGAAGTGGACTCCATCATCCGCGATCTGACCGACTCGGCGATCAAAATGGTGCGCGTCCAGGCGATCGAGAAAAACCGCTACCGCGCGGAAGAGATGGCCGAAGAGCGCATTCTCGACGTGCTGATCCCACCGGCGAAAAACAACTGGGGCCAGGCTGAACAGCAGTCTGAGCCTTCAGCCGCGCGTCAGGCGTTCCGCAAAAAACTGCGTGAAGGCCAGCTGGACGACAAAGAGATTGAGATCGACCTCGCGGCCGCGCCGATGGGCGTGGAAATCATGGCGCCTCCGGGCATGGAAGAGATGACCAGCCAGCTGCAGTCCATGTTCCAGAACCTGGGCGGCCAGAAGCAGAAAGCGCGTAAGCTGAAAATCAAAGATGCGATGAAGCTGCTGATTGAAGAAGAAGCGGCGAAGCTGGTGAACCCGGAAGAGCTGAAGCAGGACGCTATCGACGCGGTTGAGCAGCACGGCATCGTGTTCATCGACGAAATCGACAAAATTTGTAAGCGCGGCGGCAACAGTTCCGGCCCGGACGTGTCCCGCGAAGGCGTACAGCGCGACCTGCTGCCGCTGGTTGAAGGCTGCACCGTCTCCACCAAGCACGGCATGGTGAAAACGGACCACATCCTGTTTATCGCTTCCGGTGCGTTCCAGGTGGCCAGCCCGTCGGATCTGATCCCGGAACTGCAGGGTCGTCTGCCTATCCGCGTTGAGCTGCAGGCGCTGACCACTGAAGATTTCGAGCGCATCCTGACCGAGCCAAACGCCTCTGCTACCGTACAGTACAAAGCGCTGATGGCGACGGAAGGCGTGAACCTTGAGTTCACCGAGGACGGTATCAAGCGTATCGCCCAGGCCGCATGGCAGGTCAACGAAACCACCGAGAACATCGGTGCGCGTCGTCTGCACACCGTGCTGGAACGCCTGGTGGAAGATATCTCGTATGATGCGAGCGACCTCAACGGTCAAACCATTACCATTGACGCAGAATATGTGAGCAAACATCTGGATGCGTTAGTGGCAGATGAAGATCTGAGCCGTTTTATCCTATAATCGCGGTTACTGCATTCTCATCACTGTTAATGGGGGCTAAGGCCCCCATTTTTATTGGCTAAATTACTATGACTGATATCAGCCGTACTCAGGCGTGGCTCGAAAGCCTGCGCCCTAAAACGCTTCCTCTGGCCTTTGCCGCGATTATCGTCGGTACGGCGCTTGCCTGGTGGCAAGGTTATTTTGATCCGCTGGTCGCCGCGCTGGCATTGATTACCGCCGGCCTGCTGCAAATCCTCTCCAACCTCGCTAACGACTATGGTGATGCGGTGAAGGGCAGCGATAAGCCGGACCGTATCGGGCCGCTGCGCGGGATGCAGAAAGGGGTCATTACCCAGGCACAGATGAAGCGCGCGCTGATTATCACCGTGGTACTGATTTGCCTATCCGGCCTGGCGCTGGTGACGGTCGCCTCGAAAACCACCAGCGATTTCATTGGCTTCCTGGTGCTGGGTCTGCTCGCCATTATCGCGGCCATCACCTACACCGTCGGCACGCGCCCTTACGGCTATATTGGCCTCGGGGATATCTCCGTGCTGGTGTTCTTCGGCTGGCTGAGCGTGATGGGGAGCTGGTACTTACAGGCGCATACGGTGATCCCTGCCCTGTTCCTTCCCGCGACCGCCTGCGGCCTGCTGGCGACGGCGGTGCTGAACATCAATAACCTGCGCGATATCGACAGCGACCGTGAGAACGGCAAGAACACGCTGGCGGTGCGTCTGGGGCCGATGAATGCGCGCCGCTATCATGCCTGCCTGCTCATCGGCGCTTTGGTTTGCCTGGCGCTGTTTAACCTGATTTCCCTGCACAGTCTGTGGGGCTGGCTGTTTGTGCTTGCCGCGCCGCTGCTGGTTAAGCAGGCCCGCTTTGTGATGCGTGAACTCAGCCCGTCCGCTATGCCGCCGATGCTGGAACGTACGGTAAAAGGCGCGCTGCTGACTAACCTGTTGTTCGTCATTGGGATTGTGTTAAGCCAGACGCTCAGTTAGCTGACAAATATCAATTAACAATTGATGATTTTGCCAACAACGCATTTCGCACGATATACTGAACACATTCGCAGCAACTGAGCGTTAAACCTATGAAATACGATACCTCCGAGCTTTGTGACATCTACCAGGAAGATGTCAACGTCGTTGAACCGCTGTTCTCCAACTTTGGTGGGCGGTCGTCGTTTGGCGGTCAAATCGTCACGGTGAAATGTTTCGAGGACAACGGGTTGCTGTACGATCTGCTCGAACAGAACGGCCGTGGTCGCGTTCTGGTGGTCGACGGCGGCGGATCCGTGCGTCGCGCACTGATTGATGCCGAACTGGCCGGAATTGCCGTCCAGAACGAGTGGGAAGGCATTGTGGTGTACGGCTCCGTGCGTCAGGTGGACGATCTCGAAGACCTGGATATTGGAGTTCAGGCCATCGCGGCCATTCCGGTAGGCGCTGCGGGTGACGGCATCGGCGAAAGCGACGTGCGCGTTAACTTTGGCGGCGTGACCTTCTTCTCCGGGGACCATCTTTATGCCGATAACACCGGGATTATTCTTTCCGAAGATGCACTGGATATCGAATAAATAATCCCTGTAAGATAAAGGGGGGATTTTCCCCTTTATTTCAACAAGGATGTTTATGCGTGACTCATCGGCAACCCTCATTATTTATGGGACCACACTGCTGTTCGCTTTCCTCGGTGTCGGATTGTGGTTTATATCCCTCTCGACTTATGCAATTATATTAGCCAGCATTATTTTATTTGTTTTTCTGATAATTATCGCAGGGATTATTTACTTCGCCCATAATACAACCAGCATCAGGTTGCGTTATCTTATCTGCGGCGTAGTCGCCTTTTTAATCCTTTCTACTATTCGTGGCGTTTATAAAATAGCGACCCCGTGGACCTACGTCTTTCCCGAGCAACACGTTTCTATAAACTTGCCGGACAAAACGTGGAAGGTCGAGGATAAAATGCTTATTTCAAGAAATGGTGATGCGTTAGCCTTGAGCAAAATGATGACACTGCCTGTCGATATTCTTGATAACTTTTCCCATGAAGAATTTATTTCGCTTGCATTGGGCCTCACGACGACGGAAGAAGATATTCCTCATCATGAAAGTCAAGGCTGCTATATTGAACATCTGGAGTGTATCTACTACATTTCAAACCGGATCAAAGACAGTCCAGACAAGATTTATTTTGTCTTTCTGAAAGACAAAGAGAAAACCTATTTATTACAATTAAGAATGACGCCACAATATCTAAAATTATACCCTGATGCAGCATCCAATATGATCGCGTCTCTAAAAAAGGAATAATCCCTGACGCTTAACAAAAAAAAGCCATCATAGAGCATGATGGCTTGTTAACTTGAACTCATGAAGAAACGAGTATTAAACCTCTTCCATACGTCCCAGCAGCGCCTGCAGGCGATCCTGCCAGCCGTTCTGCTGTTCGCGCAGCTGGTTGTTTTCGCGCTCCAGTTCTTCGCGGCCGTGCTGAGCGTTCTGAACTTCCTGCGCCAGGCTGTTGTTCTTCTCTTTCAGCTCTTCAATTTCCATCTGCAGCAGCGTGATGGTGTCAATCGCCTGCTGTACTTTCGATTCCAGTTTCTCAAACACTTCTAAAGACATGATCCTACCTCTCCTGAATTGCAAGGCGACGCTTTAACGTAAACGCGCACAACATATGTTCCGATTGTATGGAGCGCAGTCGCCCCTGTCCAGCGGCATACCACGCAGATCGCGGTTTGCAACACTTTTCGGCCTCGTCCTGGTGCGTTCGCGGCATATACCTCTAAGTTGTTAACCCATTCGTTAAAGAAATGATTCAGCCCACCGTGCGCGACTGATGCAAAAACGCGCTTTATGGCGCGAAAACGCTCATTTTATTGACGCAGACCACACATTTTAATTTCGATATTTCTCGTTTTTGCTCGTTAACGATAAATTAACACTATGTCTACAGGGCATCGTGGCTGTCACGGGCGGCCACGCTAACAATAAACATCAATTTCTTCAGGATTCCGATTATGAGTCAGACATCAACCTTAAAAGGCCAGTGCATTGCCGAGTTCCTTGGTACCGGGTTGTTGATATTCTTCGGAGTGGGCTGTGTCGCTGCACTGAAAGTGGCGGGTGCCAGTTTTGGTCAGTGGGAAATCAGTATCATCTGGGGTCTGGGCGTGGCGATGGCCATCTACCTGACTGCAGGGGTTTCTGGTGCACATCTTAACCCGGCGGTGACTATCGCACTGTGGCTTTTCGCGTGCTTCGACGGACGCAAAGTTGTTCCTTTCATTATTTCTCAATTTGCCGGCGCGTTTTGCGCAGCGGCGTTAGTTTACGGGCTTTATTACAATCTTTTCATCGACTTCGAACAGACGCATCATATGGTACGCGGCAGCGTCGAAAGTCTGGATCTGGCAGGCATCTTCTCAACCTACCCTAACCCGCACATCAATTTTGTGCAGGCGTTCGCAGTAGAAATGGTGATTACCGCTATTCTGATGGGCGTTATCCTGGCGCTGACCGACGATGGAAACGGCATTCCGCGCGGCCCGCTGGCCCCCCTGCTGATTGGTCTTCTGATTGCGGTGATTGGCGCATCCATGGGCCCGCTGACCGGCTTCGCGATGAATCCGGCGCGTGATATCGGACCAAAAGCGTTCGCCTTTATCGCAGGCTGGGGTGACGTGGCATTCACGGGTGGTAAAGATATCCCTTACTTCCTGGTGCCGCTGTTTGCGCCGGTTGTTGGGGCTGCGCTGGGCGCATTTAGCTACCGCAAATTAATTGGTCGCCATTTACCGTGCGACACCTGTGTGGACGAGGAGAAGGAAACGACTTCTACCGCACAACAAAAAGCTTCGCTGTAATCTGACTACGGGACACATACCATGACCGAAAAAAAATATATCGTTGCGCTCGACCAGGGCACTACCAGCTCCCGCGCTGTCGTAATGGATCATGACGCGAACATTGTCAGCGTGTCTCAACGTGAATTTGAGCAAATTTATCCTCGTCCAGGCTGGGTAGAGCACGACCCGATGGAGATCTGGGCATCACAAAGCTCCACGCTGGTGGAAGTGCTGGCGAAAGCCGATATCAGTTCCGACGAGATTGCCGCTATCGGCATTACCAACCAGCGTGAAACCACCGTGGTCTGGGAACGTGAAACCGGTAAGCCTATTTACAACGCCATCGTCTGGCAGTGCCGCCGTACGTCAGAGATCTGCGAACAGCTGAAGCGCGACGGGATGGAAGAGTACGTGCGCAGCGCCACCGGTCTGGTGGTTGACCCGTATTTCTCCGGTACCAAAGTGAAGTGGATCCTCGATCACGTGGAAGGTTCACGCGAGCGTGCAAAACGCGGCGAGCTGCTGTTCGGGACCGTCGATACCTGGCTTATCTGGAAGATGACCCAGGGACGCGTCCACGTCACCGACTACACCAACGCCTCGCGTACCATGCTGTTCAACATCAACACCCTGGAGTGGGATGACAAGATGCTGGACGCGCTGGACATCCCGCGCGCGATGCTGCCTGAAGTGCGTAAGTCGTCTGAAGTGTACGGCCAGACCAATATCGGCGGTAAAGGCGGCACCCGTATTCCTATCGCCGGGATCGCCGGTGACCAGCAGGCGGCGCTGTTCGGCCAGCTGTGCGTCAAGGAAGGGATGGCGAAGAACACCTACGGCACCGGCTGCTTTATGCTGATGAACACCGGCGAAAAAGCGGTGAAATCAGAAAACGGTCTGCTGACCACCATTGCCTGCGGCCCGCGCGGCGAAGTGAACTATGCGCTGGAAGGTGCGGTGTTTATGGCGGGCGCATCCATTCAGTGGCTGCGCGACGAGATGAAGCTGATCAGCGACGCGTTTGACTCCGAGTACTTCGCGACCAAAGTGAAAGACACCAACGGCGTGTACGTGGTACCAGCGTTCACCGGTCTGGGCGCACCGTACTGGGACCCGTATGCCCGCGGCGCAATTTTCGGCCTGACGCGCGGTGTGAACTCTAACCACATCATCCGTGCCACCCTGGAATCCATCGCCTACCAGACGCGCGACGTGCTGGAAGCGATGCAGGCAGACTCCGGCATTCGTCTGCACGCCCTGCGCGTGGACGGTGGTGCGGTCGCGAATAACTTCCTGATGCAGTTCCAGTCCGACATTCTGGGCACCCGCGTTGAGCGCCCTGAAGTGCGTGAGGTGACGGCGCTGGGTGCGGCGTACCTTGCCGGTCTGGCGGTAGGCTTCTGGCAGAACCTGGACGAGCTGCAGGAGAAAGCGGTCATCGAACGCGAATTCCGCCCTGGCATCGAAACCACCGAGCGTAACTTCCGCTACAGCGGCTGGAAGAAAGCGGTGAAACGCGCCCTGGCGTGGGAAGAGCACGAAGAGTAAGACCAACTTATCCCCCCTCACCCCTAACCCTCTCCCCAAAGGGGATTAAGTCCCCTCGCCCCTTTGGGGAGAGGGTTAGGGTGAGGGGGGTTCCAACCGCACCGGTCCCTCCCCCCTCCTCACTCTGTGATAAACTTCGTGCAATTCCTTTTGATTGTACGAGTCCCTAATGAAACGTGAACTTGCTATCGAGTTTTCCCGCGTCACCGAAGCGGCCGCCCTTGCAGGCTATAAATGGCTTGGCCGTGGCGATAAAAATACCGCAGACGGCGCAGCCGTCCACGCCATGCGCATTGTGCTTAACCAGGTCAACATCGACGGCACCATCGTGATTGGTGAAGGCGAGATCGACGAAGCGCCAATGCTCTACATCGGTGAAAAAGTCGGTACCGGCAAAGGCGATGCGGTGGATATCGCGGTTGACCCAATCGAAGGCACCCGCATGACGGCGATGGGTCAGGCCAATGCGCTCGCTGTGCTCGCCGTGGGCGATAAAGGCTGCTTCCTCAACGCGCCGGATATGTACATGGAAAAGTTGATTGTCGGCCCTGGCGCGAAAGGCGCAATCGACCTTAGCCTGCCGCTGGAAGAGAACCTGCACAACATCGCCAAAGCCCTGGGTAAACCTCTTAGCGAACTCACCGTGACTATTCTGGCAAAACCGCGCCACGATGCCACCATCGCACAGATGCAAAAGCTCGGCGTGCGCGTGTTTGCCATTCCTGACGGTGACGTTGCCGCCTCGATCCTGACCTGCATGCCGGACAGCGAAGTCGACGTGCTTTATGGCATCGGCGGCGCGCCGGAAGGCGTGGTCTCTGCAGCGGTGATCCGTGCGCTGGACGGCGATATGCAGGCACGCCTGCTGCCGCGTCATGAGGTGAAAGGCGACAGCGACGAGAACCGTCGTATCGGTGAGAACGAGCTTGCGCGCTGCGCAGCGATGGGTATCGAAGCCAATAAAGTGCTGGCGCTGAACGACATGGCCCGCAGCGATAACGTGGTCTTCTCAGCAACCGGCATCACCAAAGGCGACCTGCTGGATGGCATTACCCGCAAGGGCAACATGGCGACCACTGAAACGCTGCTGATCCGCGGTAAATCACGCACCATCCGACGCATTCAGTCAATTCACTATCTCGACCGCAAAGACCCGGACGTGCAGACGCACATTCTGTGAAACCGTTTGATCGATAGAGCTTTCCGGCCCGAAGGGGCTGGAAATGTTTCCCACAAGTACGGAAGATGGAACAGAGAAACAGCACAGGAGAAGATCATGGCGGACTGGGTAACAGGTAAAGTCACAAAGATAGAATTCTGGACCGATGCGCTATTTAGTCTCACCCTGCATGCTCCCGTTCACCCGTTTAAGGCCGGGCAATTTGCGAAGCTGGGGCTGGATGTCGACGGCGAGCGCGTGCAGCGCGCCTACTCTTACGTTAACGCGCCGGATAACCCGGATCTCGAGTTCTATCTGGTCACCGTTCCGGACGGCAAGCTCAGCCCCCGCCTCGCCGCCCTTAAGCCCGGCGACGATGTGCAAATCGTGAGCGAAGCGGCGGGCTTCTTTGTGCTCGAAGAGATCCCTGACTGTGACACGCTCTGGATGCTGGCAACCGGCACGGCTATCGGTCCCTATCTTTCCATTCTGCAATACGGCAAAGATCTGGAGCGCTTCAAAAACATCGTGCTGGTGCACGCTGCGCGCTACGCTGCAGACCTGAGCTATCTGCCGCAAATGCAGGCGCTGGAACAGCAGTACGGTGGGAAGTTAAAGATTCAGACCGTGGTCAGCCGTGAAACCGTAGCAGGAACGCTTACCGGTCGCGTGCCGGCCCTAATTGAGAGTGGAGCCCTGGAAGACGCAGTGGGTTTACCAATGACGGCCGAAACCAGCCACGTCATGCTGTGCGGTAACCCGCAGATGGTGCGGGACACGCAGCAGCTTCTGAAGGATACCCGGCAGATGACGAAACATCTTCGCCGCCGACCGGGCCATATGACCGCTGAACACTACTGGTGATCAGCGGTATTTCACCTCGACGGTGTCTTTACCGTATTTGTTTTCGCTCTGGGTGCCGATAAACGCGCCCAGATCGACAATCATCATCACGAAGATGACCGACGGCAGCAGCCTGCCCACGACCCACGGAAGGATGGATGGGAGCATCGCCCAGTTTCCTGCCACCAGCATCCACGCCAGAATAATCAGAAACGCCCATGCGCCGGAGCGGCCGCGATCGTGCAGGCGTTTCACCACGACGGCCGCCGTTGGCCATAGCAGGCAGACCAGCGCAAATGCCGCCGTTTGCGTGCTCAGCCAGGCGTTGTAAGCGACGAAAAACAGAAGCAGCATGGCGACAACCCACGTCACCATCCAGACCCAGAAATCACGGCGTCCAATACGCCCTTTGAATGAAAACAGCCACTGCTGTATGGTCATGTAAGGTTCCTTATTATCGTTTAGCCCGCATTTTACCCTGGAGTTGTGACCTTTTGACAAGCCGACCAGATATCGTTTTAATCATGAGCACTTACGGCCAGGTGCAATGTTGATGAAAAATTCGGCACATTCTCTTTTCCTGTGTTTCGCGATGCTCAGCGCGGGTTTTCCGCTGCACGCCGCCGACACCGCGGCCCCCACCACTGCGCCGTATTTGCTGGCAGGCGCGCCGTCTTTCGATCAATCCATCAGCCAGTTTCGCGAAGCCTTCAATCAGGCCAACCCAGCGCTGCCGCTGGATGAATTTCGCGCCATTGATAGCTCCCGCGATACCCCAACCCTGACCCGTGCAGCGAGCAAGATTAACGAGAATTTGTATGCTTCCACGGCGCTGGAGCGCGGTACGTTAAAAATCAAAAGCATGCAAATCACCTGGCTGCCGATTCAGGGGCCAGAGCAGAAAGCCGCTAAATCGAAGGCGCTTGATTACATGAGCGCGGTGCTGCAGGCGTTTACGCCTGCGCTGACGAAAAAGCAAAGCCAGCAAAAGCTGCAAAAACTGCTGGCCGCCGGTAAAAACAAGCGGTACTACGCCACAACCGAAGGCGCGATCCGCTATGTGGTGGCAGATAACGGCGAAAAAGGACTGACCTTCGCCGTTGAACCGATTAAGCTGGCGCTATCTGACACCCTTGGCGGGGCGAATTAATGACAAAAAGCAAAGCCTTTCGAGGGAAAATCTCTATACTGATTCACAGACCATGCTGCCCGAGAGGGCGGCCATATTCCTTAATTCGCTTATTTAGCGTGGAGAATTGAAATGCGACATCCTTTAGTGATGGGTAACTGGAAACTGAACGGCAGCCGCCACATGGTAAACGAACTGGTTGCGAACCTGCGTAAAGAGCTGGCTGGCGTGACCGGCTGCGCGGTTGCTATCGCTCCGCCGGATATGTACCTGGATCTGGCTAAACGTGCCGCTGACGGCAGCCACATCGTGCTGGGCGCGCAGAACGTTGACGTTAACCTGTCTGGCGCGTTCACCGGTGAAACTTCCGCTGAAATGCTGAAAGATATCGGCGCGAAATACATCATCATCGGCCACTCCGAGCGTCGCACTTACCACAAAGAATCTGACGAGTTCATCGCGAAGAAATTCGCCGTGCTGAAAGAGCAGGGTCTGATCCCAGTTCTGTGCATCGGTGAAACCGAAGCGGAAAACGAAGCGGGCAAAACCGAAGAAGTGTGCGCGCGTCAGATCGACGCCGTGCTGAAAACTCAGGGCGCGGCAGCGTTCGAAGGCGCGGTTATCGCTTACGAGCCAGTCTGGGCGATCGGTACCGGCAAATCTGCAACCCCTGCGCAGGCTCAGGCAGTGCACAAATTCATTCGTGACCACATTGCTAAAGCCGACGCGAAAGTCGCTGAGCAAGTGATCATCCAGTACGGCGGCTCCGTAAACGCCTCCAACGCTGCTGAGCTGTTCACCCAGCCAGACATCGATGGCGCGCTGGTTGGCGGTGCATCCCTGAAAGCTGACGCTTTCGCGGTGATCGTTAAAGCGGCAGAAGCGGCTAAACAGGCGTAATGGCCTTTGTGGCGGGTGGCGCTTGCGCTTACCCACCGCTCTTCTCCTCCCTCTCCTTTGGGAGAGGGTTGGGGTGAGGGGAAACCCCTCGCACCGAACTACACTTTATCTAATACGCTAAACCACAAATAATCCAGCGGCAGCAGCACCAGATACGTTGCGATAGCCAGCGCCAGACAAAGCACCATCCCCGCCCTTGCAGGCACCTTCCCGAGCCCCATTGCCACCACAATCGGCGACGCCTGATACGGCAGCAGCGGCGTGGAATAGCCCAGCACCTGAATCATGATCACCGACAGCAGCGGGAAACCGGTCGCGTCCGAGAAGCTCTGAGCCAGGGTAGTGTACAACGCCGGAACGCCGTTAGCAGTCATAATGAAGTTGAGCGCTGTGGTAATACCGGTCAGCGCCAGAAAGCTGGTGAACGGTTTGTCCGCATCCAGCGGCATAATGCGCAGCAGCGCTTCGCCCACGGCCGTTCCGATACCGGTTTGCGTCACGACGATCGCCAGCCCAAGAATACCCGCGACGTAAATGCAGGTACGCATGTTCACGCCCGCAGAAAACTCCTCCCCGGTGATAAAGCCAACGCGCGGCAGCATGACGATGATCGACGCCGCCAGCCCCGTCCACGCGGGCCCTACGCCGTGCCAGCTCTCCGTGACCCACATTCCCAGCACCAGCGCCAGCAGCCAGGCGAGACGCTTTTCGTCCCGCCCCATGGGTTCAGACAGCGCCAGATCCTTCGGGGGTTTTGGGCTGCCGGGGAACAGCCAGCAGATGAGGCCAATCAGAATCAGGCCTTTGAGAATACCCAGCACCGGCGTATGCAGCAGCAGATACGGAACATAGTTCAGGTGAATGCCGTACGAGCCTTCCGCGGCACCGCTCATCACCAGGTTAGGGACGTTTGCAGGCAGGATAGTTGCCGAAAGCTGGAAGGTGCCGAACCCGACGGCCAGCGCCAGACCAAACCAGGCGCGGGAGCCGTCGGCGATACCGGCGCGTTTCGCCATCGCCGCGACAATGGGCATCAGCAGCGCAATACGCCCCATGTTTGACGGCATCACAAACGCCAGCGCGTAGCTGAGCAATACCACGCTCGCCACCATCAGCACCCAGGAGTCAGTGAGCTTTGCCGACAGCGCCCGGGCGGCCCTGTCCGCCAGCCCGGTTTTACGGATCGCCACGCCCAGTACAAACCCGCTGAATACCAGCCAAAAAGCCGACGAGGCAAAACCGCCGAAGATCGCTTCCGGCGGGGCGATTCTGGCGGCCATCGCCGCCGTAAAGAACAGCAGCGCGGTGATAAATTCTGGCAATAGCGACGTCGCCCACAGCACGATGGTGACGCCGACGATCAGCGAGGGCAGCAGCAGAGGATGCGTTAACCAGAGCGACATACCTGTCTCCTGTAGATTTTTTCAGCAAGTCTACGGTGACAGGCAGCCCGAGTAAACGCGATTTATGGTGGGGTTACTTCAGGATAGCGCATTGATGATCCTGCAATTCCTCTGCCGAGGCGCGGTTGAGCGTGAGCAGGTTACGCTCCGTAGCCAGCAGAATAAAAGATCCATCCGACTGCTGCGCCATTGCCAGCGCGAAACGCCCCATATGGTCGCGCGCTTCCGGCAGCTCTTCCGCCAGCATCATAAACGGGCTGCGCTGGACCAGTTCATTCTCCGTCACCCGGCGAGCAAGATACTCATGCCCTTCCAGCCCGCCCGGGAATGGTAGCCACTGGGTGCTGATTTCTCCCTGCGCCGCGTTAAGCTTCTCGCGCACGTCCGGGCGCAGGCAGGAGATATGGATATGGAAATGGTTCTGCGTACGGCCTGTCGGAGAGTTAATCGTCAGCGAAATGGCGCTGTCCGGCACCTCGGAGCCACGCTTCATGGTCATAAAGCTGCGCGACTGCCACGCCAGCCAGAAGAAGTTCGGCGTGTGAGGCTCGGTCAGGAGCGGGCTTTCGGTGCCATTGATGCGGTACGTTGGCATCAGCAGATACTGCAGCGGCCCGTTGCGGTCTTTAAATACCACATAGCCCGCGTCAGGCTTCACCTGCGCGCAGGGCGCCGGGTTACGGTGTTGCAGTTGATTAGGCAGGCACTGGTCGAGAACGATATGGCGCAACGCATTCGGATTACCCGCTTTTATCCAGTACACGCCGCCTGCGGCAAGAGCGATGACAATCAGGATCAGTAAGATAATTTTTTTCACAACGCGTTCCCTGTTTTCAATAGAGGCAAAAGAGTAACGCAAAATGATGACCAAATAAAAAACCCGGTGGATTTCTCACACCGGGTCGCCGTGTCGTTTGTTGTGGTTTAGCGCTGGCTAATCTGGTCGAAGGTGCCGCCATTAGAGAAATGCTCTTTCTGCGCTTTCGTCCAGCCGCCGAACACATCATCAATGGTGAAGAGCTTCAGTTTCGGGAATTCGCTATCGTATTTCTTCGCGACAGCCGCATCGCGTGGACGATAGAAGTTCTTCGCCGCGATTTCCTGGCCTTCCGGCGAGTAAAGATACTTCAGGTAGGCTTCCGCCACCGCTTTGGTGCCTTTCTTATCAACGACCTTATCGACCACGGAAACGGTCGGCTCAGCGAGGATGGATTCGCTCGGGGTCACGATCTCAAACTTGTCTTTACCCAGCTCGTGGGTCGCCAGCAGGGCTTCGTTTTCCCACGCAATCAGCACGTCGCCAATGCCGCGTTCGACGAAGGTGTTAGTGGCACCGCGTGCGCCGGAGTCCAGCACTTCGACGTTTTTGTACAGGGATTTGACGAATTCCTGCGCTTTAGCCTGGTCACCGTTGTTGTGGTGCAGCGCGTAGCCCCAGGCCGCGAGGTAGTTCCAGCGTGCACCGCCGGAGCTTTTCGGGTTCGGGGTAATCACAGAAACGCCCGGTTTGATCAGGTCGTTCCAGTCCTTAATCTGTTTCGGGTTTCCTTTACGCACCAGGAAGACGATGGTCGAGGTGTATGGCGCGGAGTTATCCGGCAAACGTTTGATCCAGTTTTTGTCGATACGACCACGCTCGGCGATGGCGTCGACATCATAGGCCAGCGCCAGGGTCACCACGTCGGCTTCAATACCGTTAATCACAGACGTCGCCTGCTTACCGGAGCCACCGTGAGACTGACGAATTACCACGTTATCGCCGGTTTCCTGTTTGTAGTGCGCCGCAAAGGCTTTGTTGTATTGATCGTACAGCTCACGCGTCGGGTCATACGACACATTCAGTAACTGGATGTCCTTTGCCAGAACGCTGGTCGATGCCAGCAATAACGTTAAACCCACGCCCCATTTATTCATCGCCCAGCTCTCTTGTGTAGTGTTTTGATGAATGCAGCGTGCCAGAAAGCGAATCGAGGATTAAAGAATAAAAAAAGATTGGCTATAACGAAGAGGAATAAAAGCCCTCTTCTGAAAGAAGAGGGCTTGAAGGATCAGTACAGTTTTTTGGCGCAGTCCAGCCAGTCACCTTTGAACGGACGCTTCATGTTTTCAATCGCGTCGATGATGTCATGGTGAACCAGCTGTTCGTTCTGAATACCGACGCAGCGGCCGCCGTGGCCTTGCAGCAGCAGCTCGATAGCGTACGCACCCATACGGGATGCCAGGATACGGTCGTACGGGCCCGGGGAACCGCCGCGCTGGATGTGACCCAGAACGGTTGCGCGGGTTTCGCGTTTGGTTTCGGTTTCGATGTACTTCGCCAGCTCGTCAACGTCACAGATGTGCTCGGTGATAGCCACAATCGCGTGTTTCTTACCCTTCGCGATGCCCGCTTTGATTTCAGCGACCAGATCTTCGCGGCTGAACTCCACTTCAGGAACCACGACGAACTCACAGCCACCGGCGATAGCCGCCGCCAGGGTCAGGTCGCCGCAGTAACGGCCCATCACTTCAACGATAGAGATACGCTGGTGAGAAGAGGAGGTGTCACGCAGACGGTCAATGGCTTCCACAACGGTGCCCAGCGCGGTGAAGTAACCGATGGTGTAGTCAGTGCCTTTGATGTCGTTGTCGATGGTGCCCGGCAGGCCGATGCACGGGAAGCCCATTTCGGTCAGACGTTTTGCACCCATGTACGAGCCGTCACCGCCGATGACCACCAGCGCGTCCAGGCCACGCTTTTTCATGTTCTCTATAGCCACTTCACGGATGTGTTCGTCACGGAATTCCGGGAAGCGCGCAGACCCAAGGAAGGTACCGCCACGGTTGATCATGTCAGACACGCTGTAGCGGTCGAGCTGAACCATACGGTCTTCATACAGACCCAGGTAACCATCATAGATACCAAAAACTTCCAGACCTTCCGTCAGCGCTGCACGGACAACCCCACGAATTGCCGCGTTCATGCCCGGCGCATCACCGCCGCTTGTCAACACACCGATTTTCTTAATCATGACTACCTCTGAACTTAGGAATGCAAAATTGAAATCTGTTGCCGGAAGAAACTTATCGACCAACGAATACTGCAAATAGTATATCAATCCCTTCTGGCTGAATTGATTCAGGTCAGACCAAATGGCGGTAATTTATACACAAAATGCTGGCCTGGCTCACTTTTTTACAACGAATTACGAAAGCCCAACATGTCCGGGTACAACCGAGCAGGGATCCTGGTGAATGATGACGTCTGAACCAGGAAAACGCTGCAAAATCGCCTGCTCGACCTGTTCAGCAATCATGTGAGCCTGAACCAGCGGCAGGTTGTCTTCCATTTCAATATGAATCTGAATAAAGCGGGTCGGCCCTGACTGCCGCGTTCGAAGATCGTGTGCACCGCTGACGCCGGGCCAGGAGGTCACGATGGAAAAAATTTCATTACGTTCCGAGTCCGGAAGAGCGCGATCGAGCAGTGATTGCACCGCGTCATACCCCATCCGCAGGGCGCTATATAAAATATAGATACCAATCCCTAACGCAAACAACGCATCGGCCCGATGCCAGCCATACCAGGCCAGACCGAGCGCAATAAGAATAGCCCCATTCATCATAACATCAGATTGATAATGAAGCATATCCGCCCGTACAGCCTGACTTTGCGTTTTGCGAACGACCCAGCGCTGGAACGTTACCAGAACAAGTGTGCTTATAAGTGCAATTACCGTGACGACCACGCCGACACCGGGATTATTCATCGGTGAAGGCGAAACCAGATGTTGAATACCGGTCAAAAACAGGAACAGTGCCGAGCCAGAAATGAACATACTTTGCGCCAGCGCGGCCAGCGACTCCGCTTTGCCGTGTCCAAACGTGTGCTCTTCATCCGCCGGCTGCAGCGAGTATCGCACCACCAGCAGGTTGGTCAGCGAGGCAGCAATATCCACCAGTGAATCCACCAGCGCCGCAAGAATACTGACCGAGCCGGTGTACCACCAGGCAAAGATTTTAATCAGCAGCAGGCCAGAGGCCATGACGGTGGCCGCAATGGCGGCCCGGCTTACCAGCCTTCCATAGGATTGATTCATAAACGCTCCTGTCATGTCATGCCGCTAGTATAACGGAAGCATGGGGAGGCAAAGGATGAATAAACGGTTAACAAATCAGAATGCGGGGCAAAAAAAACCCCCACATCATGTGGGGGAAGACAGGGATGGTGTCTTACTATTAATTTATGTCTTTGAAACCAAAGTTTTAATTTCTTGTAATGTTCACATTTTGTACCACATCGGTCTTTAACATGACCTCCAATTGTGAAGCTCCTTCTCATCATCGTAACGAAGTGATGATGTTGACAAGTTAAGGCGAAAGCAGCATAAATTTGGGGAAATGGTGATGGCCAAACGTATCATATCCCCCTAAATTTATTACGGTATATTTTCGAACAATGATATTGCGTAAACCCATGATGGAATACTGTTTATTAAAGATTTGTAACCGTCATAATCAGTATACATTGGGTTTTGACAACCGTTATTCTGAGTGTATTTTACAGCAAAGACATCAGAATTTATAAAATATTTATCCGCAAACGAAGCTAAACAAAAATAGGGTTTCTTGTTCGCATCTTTTACAAAACCCGTAACAGCAGCCATATCGTTAGACTTTATAAAAACAGGGACATCCCCCAAATCTAAAGGCGTAGCAATAACTTTAAAGTTAAAATCCTCATCTTTATCACCAACAGTTGAGAACAAATTTCGCGAGATAACATTGTTTTCATAAAAATATTTATTTAGTGCAGGCTTATGATCACCATATACAATAATAACCGCATCTTTGTCGAGCTTTTGAACCTCTTGAGCAAAACTCACTAAACGAGAAATTGACTCCGCAACTTCATATTTATAGGCTGTTTCGCCAGAATCATTCAGATGTGGGTAAGGCCCGTGAGTACCCATGGTTATAAGGTTCATAAAAATTGGCTGTCCCTTTTTCTCACGTAGCTCCTTTAATGCTGAGCGATAAAGAACGATATCATCTGTTTGCCACTGCCAAGGCTTCTTATTTTTTAATATATCAACTGGCACATCCCCCATTTGGGTTATATCGACAAACTGATCAAAACCAAACTTACGGTAAACATCACCTCTGCGCCAAAATGTTCTATTATTGTTATGAGCAGCAAATGTAGCGTATCCTTTATTTTTTAAAGCTTGAGGAAAAGATTCAGCATTAACCTTAAATGCATCAACATATTCCTGATAGATGATACCTGAAAGGTACTTACTCGTACTTGGTAAGCCGGTCAACATTTCAAACTCTATGTTAGCTGTACCAGCCCCATAATGTGGAGATGTAGCCCTTAAAGCAACAAAACCAGTATCCATTAATGGTTGGTATAGATCTTTAAAGTTGTTATTATCATACCAACACGACTCACATAAAATAAATATTACCGTCTTATTTTTAGGCTCACTAGAAATATATTGAGCACGCAACGCAACATACTTACCCACATCGTTTTTAGCTAACTCAGGTATTGAGGTACGAATACTAGTCTGAATCAGATGAAGAGGCAAACCGTGTTGACTTACATTGCCCGGCCAATCCCATGAAAAATAATTAACATCGTATTTGTTATTTAGAAGATTGACTCTTTCAACAATCCAACCAGGTAACACTCGAATGGTATTAGAATAAGATGAAAATGCCATAAACATTGTAGGTATCAAAAATACCACCAAGACGGACTTACTTGTCTTATGAATTTTCAACTTATTATCTAAAATTAATACTAACCCTCCAATAAAAACAACCCCTAAAAAAAGAAAAAAATTATTATAAGAAAGATATTTAGAAGCCAAGGAGATATTTGAACCAGCAACAATATCATTGTAGGATAGTGGCTGGCCAGTTAGCGACAACTTTGTTGAATTTATAAATGTAAGGACCGTAGCAATCAATATAACGAGATACAATGAAAAAAGAACTCTTACATTAAAAAGGCGCAAAATCAGATACAAAAGAATAACTGGCGCTGACTTCCAGTAAATTCTAATGAATTCATGAACATTAATATAGTCAGGAGTATCACCAATAATACCCAAACTTACTTTCAAAAAAACAACAATAATTAAAACACACAATAATTCAATAAACACATTCCGCAACATATTAATATTTATTTTTCCCGCATAAAAACATTTAAACTTAAACCTCATTCCTGCCAACCCCTTTAATTAATTTTTATACAAAAATGCGTCTCGTAACATAAACAATCTTCAAAATTGCGTTTTTATTCCACAAAATATGCTGTTCTTGCAACCCAGAATGTAATTGGAGTAGTTTAAGTTCTCCTGGCTTATTGATATGCCCTGTACGAGCTCCAGAATCACAGAAGTCTCGATACGGTTTAGATTCTGGCATTAATGATAACGTGCCTTGAGATATGCTGTCATGTCATACCGGGTACAAGCACGTTGAGTATCGTGGCATAAAAGGACAAAAAATCTTAGCAGTTTGAAACCCTACGCTTAGGCGTCTTACCTCGAAAATTAAGCACAACGTGAAAACATTATGATTGATGATAGGGGTAGATTTTTTAGCGTGCCGAACGCAGGCGTTATGTTGAGGAAATTCGCGGGATCTTACAGTTAATATGAAACCATACATTGCATCTAATCAGGCAATTCTATCTTTTCTCACTAAAATCCCAAAAATCCCGCAACGTAAGTAAGCACCATAGCTTATTGTTATTATTATATAAAGTATAAAATAATGACAAAAAAAACCCCCACATCATGTGGGGGAAGACAGGGATGGTGTCTATGGCAAGGAAAACAGGGTTTACTGGTTACTACGGGTACTGCTATTGCTACTGAAAAACGTTGTTTCTGAGCTTCGCTGCATCCGTGCAACCTCACGCAGCTGGTCCATTCGCTGCTGATGTTTGGTATTCAAAACCGCTTGCTGCTCGGGCGTTAGCAGGTGGAACATCTGGTTGCGGACCTTCGCCATCTCTACCTGGCGGGCAACCTGTTCCTGTGCCATTTTTTCGGCCTGAGCACGGACAGCGCTTTCGTCAAAATTTTCTGCGGTGACAAGGCGATGCATTGTCTCCATTTCGCTAACATTAACAGGGGGCTGATCGTGTCGTGCCCTCTGCATCAGATCTCGCATCTGTTGACGCTGATGTTCGGTTAAACTTATGCCGTCAAACATATGGCTTTGGCTGCTGTGCGTTGCGCCCTCTTGCGAGGAACCGTTATCGCCGATGATAGCTACAGCAGCCTGGCTAAACGCACTGAACGCCAGCGTTGAGGCCATGACGGCAGCGGTAACTTTGCGCATCACTTGCTCCCAAAATCTTTCGTGTCGCGATTCAACGAGAGACAGTCTACGATTCAGGCTGCAAACATGCGTCAGGGGGTGTAAAACAACGTAAAGTCATGGATTAGATAGCCTTGATGTCGTAATTTCTGCCTCGGAGGTATTTAAACAATGAATAAAATCCTGTTAGTTGATGATGACCGAGAGCTCACATCCCTTTTAAAGGAGTTGCTCGACATGGAAGGTTTCAACGTCCTGGTTGCCCATGATGGCGAGCAGGCGCTGAGTCTCCTTGACGACAGCATCGATCTACTTTTGCTCGACGTAATGATGCCGAAGAAAAACGGTATTGATACGCTGAAAGAGCTTCGCCAGACACACCAGACGCCTGTAATCATGCTGACCGCGCGCGGCAGCGAACTTGACCGCGTTCTCGGCCTTGAGCTGGGTGCGGATGACTATTTACCGAAGCCGTTCAACGACCGTGAACTGGTGGCCCGTATTCGCGCTATCCTGCGCCGTTCCCACTGGAGCGAGCAGCAGCAAAATACCGACAACAGCTCGCCAACGCTGGAAGTGGACTCCCTGAGCCTGAACCCGGGCCGCCAGGAAGCGAGCTTCGACGGCCAGACGCTGGAGCTGACCGGCACCGAGTTCACCCTGCTGTATCTGCTGGCACAGCATCTCGGCCAGGTGGTATCGCGTGAACATTTAAGTCAGGAAGTGCTGGGCAAACGCCTTACCCCGTTTGACCGCGCCATCGACATGCACATCTCTAACCTGCGCCGCAAGCTGCCGGAGCGTAAAGACGGTCACCCATGGTTTAAAACCCTGCGTGGTCGCGGTTATCTGATGGTTTCCGCTTCATGATAGGCAGCTTAACCGCCCGCATCTTCGCCATCTTCTGGCTGACGCTGGCACTGGTTTTAATGCTCGTTTTGATGTTGCCAAAACTCGACTCACGCCAGATGACGGAGCTTCTCGACAGCGAGCAACGTCAGGGCGTGATGATCGAACAGCACGTGGAAGCGGAGCTGGCAAACGATCCGCCGAACGATTTGATGTGGTGGCGCAGGCTTTTTCGCGCTATCGATAAGTGGGCGCCTCCCGGACAACGTCTTTTGCTGGTCACCAGCGAAGGCCGCGTGATTGGAGCCGATCGCAATGAAATGCAGATCATCCGCAACTTTATTGGCCAGGCGGATAACGCCGATCACCCACAGAAGAAGAAATATGGTCGGGTAGAGATGGTCGGTCCTTTCTCGGTACGGGATGGGGAAGACAACTACCAGCTCTATCTGATTCGCCCCGCGAGCAGTTCCCAGTCCGACTTCATCAACCTGCTGTTTGACCGTCCGCTTCTGCTGCTGATTGTCACGATGCTGGTCAGTTCCCCGCTGCTGCTATGGCTGGCGTGGAGCCTGGCAAAACCGGCGCGTAAGCTGAAAAACGCCGCCGATGAAGTGGCGCAGGGTAACCTGCGGCAGCATCCTGAGCTGGAATCCGGGCCGCAGGAGTTCCTGGCCGCAGGAACCAGTTTCAACCAGATGGTGAGCGCGCTGGATCGCATGATGACCGCCCAGCAGCGGCTGCTGTCGGATATCTCGCACGAGCTGCGCACCCCGCTTACGCGCTTGCAGCTGGGCACCGCGCTGCTGCGCCGCCGCAGCGGGGAAAGCAAAGAGCTGGAGCGTATTGAGACGGAAGCCCATCGTCTGGACAGCATGATCAACGATCTGCTAGTGATGTCGCGCAACCAGCAGAAAAACGCACTGGTGAGCGAAACGGTGAAAGCCAATCACCTGTGGCATGAGGTGCTGGACAACGCGGCGTTCGAAGCTGAACAGATGGGTAAATCGTTCACCGTCAACTTCCCGCCGGGCCCGTGGCCGCTGTACGGTAACCCCAACACGCTGGAAAGCGCGCTGGAGAATATCGTGCGTAACGCCCTGCGCTACTCGCATACGAAGATTGAAGTGGCGTTTTCGGTGGATAAAGACGGGATTACCGTCATTGTCGATGACGACGGCCCTGGCGTCAGCCCGGAAGATCGCGAGCAGATTTTCCGTCCATTCTACCGCACCGACGAAGCGCGTGACCGCGAGTCTGGCGGCACGGGGCTGGGTCTGGCGATTGTTGAAACCGCCATGCAGCAGCACCGTGGCTGGGTGAAAGCCGACGACAGCCCCCTGGGTGGGCTACGGTTAACGCTGTGGCTACCATTGTATAAGCGTTCGTAGCTGTTAGTGCCGGGTGGCGGCTTCGCCTTACCCGGCCTACTTTCCCCACAATCTCCGCGAATTATCCTCGATCTTGCCGCTTAAGCGCCGCTTCTGCATCGTTCTGGTCCAGCTGGTTGATAACCCCGCAGCCGACAGCAGGCGGTGATACTGCTCGTCGTCAAACGGCATATGCCAGGCAATAGCGCAGGCGTCATAAACAGACACATCGCTCAGGCGCGACGCCAGCTCAAGCGGCGCGTCCGCAGAAACCTGCCCAGCCAGCACCACGCGGTACAGCCAGCCGGTTTTACCCGCGTTTTGCAGCTGGGCCGACATATCCTGAATCCTGAAATGGTAGTTGAGCTTGAAGCACGGCGAGCGTGGCTGCGTCACCTGAATCAAGGCATCGCCCCAGCGGTAGATATCGCCGATAAAGACGTTCTTCTCCGTCAGCCCTTCGGTCGAGAGATTTTCGCCAAACGCGGGCGCAACGAAGAGGTCCGCCTGCTCGGGGAACTCGGTTTTCCAGTGCTGATAGTGCTCGCGCGGATAGTGGCACAGCGCGCGCTCGGGCCCGCCATGGATTTTCTTTTCGGCCTGTTCGTCACCCGCCAGACCGAGATCGGTTAACGTCAGTTCACCGTCGACCTGCACTTTGGCGATGGCGCTCGGGCGGCTGCCGTCGTACTCCCTGACCTTGCCTGTAAACACGTTCACCGGGTAATGCATTGCTGCCTCCATTACGCAGATACAAAAAAAGCGAGTCATAAGACTCGCTTCTCACAGGCGTCAATGCAACCTTATTTTTTAGCGGCGAAACGCGCTGCTGCTTCGTCCCAGTTCACCACATCCCAGAACGCTTTGATGTAGTCAGGGCGACGGTTCTGGAACTTCAGGTAGTAAGCGTGTTCCCATACGTCCAGACCCAGGATTGGGAAGCCGGATGCGCCAGAGATCGCTTCACCCATCAGCGGGGAGTCCTGGTTAGCAGTAGACACTACCGCCAGCTTGTCGCCTTTCAGAACCAGCCACGCCCAGCCAGAGCCGAAACGGGTCGCAGCGGCTTTTTCGAATTCCGCTTTGAAGTTGTCAACGGAACCGAAGTCGCGCTCGATAGCCGCTTTCAGGTCGCCCTGCAGGGTGGTGCCGGTTTTCAGGCCTTTCCAGAACAGGCTGTGGTTAGCGTGACCGCCAGCGTTGTTACGCAGCACGGTTTTCTTGTCTGCTGGCAGCTGGTCCAGTTTGGTAATCAGCTCTTCAACAGGCAGGTTAGCGAACTCTGGCAGGCTTTCCAGCGCGGCGTTCGCGTTGTTCACATAGGTCTGGTGGTGTTTAGTGTGATGGATTTCCATCGTCTGCTTGTCGAAATGCGGTTCCAGTGCGTCGTAGGCATACGGCAGGGATGGCAGTGTATAACTCATAATCCTCTCCATTATTGTCGGGCGGCACAGCTGTTAATGCCGCGTAAGCAGTTGGTTCATTATAGTTAATTAAATGATATTGAAAATGATTATCAATGCCGTAGTTTTTATAAGGTTATTTAGGTTTTGCCTAAACGCAAAATTGTGAGTCTGCTCACCAGGTTAACGCGCTGATTGCCATCCAAAACCAAAGTGCGGCAACCTTCTGAAGGTTCCTGAACCGCCTAATTTTTACACTCATCAAGTCGGGGGGAGGCCACCGGCTATAAAAACGATGAGGACGTAAAATGAATCATGCGATAACGATGGGTATCTTCTGGCATTTGATAGGCGCAGCCAGTGCAGCCTGTTTCTATGCCCCGTTCAAAAAGGTGAAAGGGTGGTCGTGGGAAACCATGTGGTCGGTTGGCGGTACCGTGTCCTGGCTGATTTTGCCATGGACCATTAGCGCCATGCTGCTCCCGGATTTCTGGGGCTACTTCACCTCCTTCAGTGCTTCCACCCTGCTGCCGGTGTTTCTGTTCGGCGCGATGTGGGGCATCGGCAACATTAACTACGGCCTGACCATGCGCTACCTCGGAATGTCGATGGGTATCGGCATCGCGATTGGCATTACGCTGATCGTCGGCACGCTGATGACGCCCATTCTTAACGGTAATGTCGACGTGTTGATCAACACCAAAGGTGGGCAGATGACGTTGCTGGGCGTGCTTGTCGCGGTAATCGGCGTGGGTATCGTCACCCGAGCGGGTCAGCTGAAAGAGCGCAAGATGGGCATCAAAGCCGAAGACTTTAACCTGAAGAAAGGGCTGCTGCTGGCAGTGATGTGCGGCATCTTCTCGGCGGGCATGTCGTTCGCCATGAACGCCGCAAAACCCATGCACGAAGCGGCCGCCGCGCTGGGCGTCGACCCGCTGTACGTGGCGCTGCCAAGCTACGTGGTCATCATGGGCGGCGGCGCGTTGGTAAACCTTGGCTTCTGCTTCATTCGTCTGGCAAAAGTGAAGGATCTGTCAGTAAAAGCGGATTTCTCGCTGGCAAAATCCTTAATTATCACCAACGTGCTGCTTTCGATGCTGGGCGGCCTCATGTGGTATCTGCAGTTCTTTTTCTACGCCTGGGGTCACGCCAGCATTCCGCCACAGTACGACTACATAAGCTGGATGCTGCACATGAGCTTCTACGTGCTGTGCGGCGGGCTGGTTGGGCTGGTGCTGAAAGAGTGGAATAACGCCGGGCGTCGTCCGGTGGGCGTTCTGAGCCTGGGCTGCGTGGTGATCATCATCGCCGCTAACATTGTCGGCCTCGGCATGGCGAACTGATTACGCTGCCTTTCGACTGCGATGACGCCACTGAACCGGCGTCATCCCCACCTCGCGATTAAACACCACCGAAAAGTAATTACTGTCCTCAAATCCGCAGCGCATCGCCACTTCACTGACCATCAGCTCCGTATGCTGCAACAAATACTGGGCGTGGCAGATGCGCAGCTGGCGCAGGTAGTGGTTCACCGTCATCCCCGTCTGGGTGCGGAACTGCTGGCGCAGTGCGCGCTCGCTGCACTGCTCCTGCTCGCAGAACTTTTCCAGCATGAAACTTTTGTTCAGGCTACCCGCAAGCCGGGCGATCAGCTTGTCCAGCAGCGCTTCCTGGGCGGTCGCGGAGGGGTTGTCGGTGGCATAACGATGGCGTTTAAGGGTCATGACCAACTGGGCGAAAAGCAGCTCCGCCATCGGGTTTGCCACAGAATCGTGCTTTTGGCTCTCCTGCTCCAGCTGGGAGATCGTCTGGCGCACCTGAGCCATGCCGTTGCTGCTTAAGCGCCAGTGGGGTTCGCCTCTGGCATTGAGAAAACCGGGGATATGAGCCGCCCAGTCAACATTCAGTTTGAGCCTGTCCGGGCAGTAGATAACGTTCTGCAAAACCAGATCGTTAACCGAGGCGTAAGCGTGTTTGTCTTCGCCGCGGATGTAAAACAGATCGCCACGCGTGATGCGGTAGGGCCGGTCGTTGAGGATGTGTAAGCCGTTGCCGCGCCAAACGAGCACCAGTTCGCAAAACTCGTGGGTATGCTCGGCAAAGACATTTTGCGGGTAGCGGTCGGCCACCGCGACGGCCTGACTCGCGGAGGCAAAAAAATCATCTTTGCGAAGAATTAACTGAGCGGCCACACCACAACCTCTACGGTGAATAACCGGACATTATTAGCCATTTTGCGGCAATAAAACGGTGATTGCCTTCGCGTTACTGGATTGAAGCATCCTTCCCCTGACGGATATCGCGCGGCGACCAGCTAAACTCGCGACGAAAAAGGGTCGAAAAGTGATTACTGTCGCCGAAACCGCAGCGATACGCGATATCCGTGACGCTTTCGTCGGTGTGACGTAAAAGGTGACGCGCTTTAATCAGGCGCAGGCGGTTGAGGTAGCGCTGCGGCGTGAGCCCGGTGTGCTGCTTGAGCTGACGATGGAGCGTACGCAACGACAGCGAAAAATTATCCGCCAGCGTTTCCCAGCACACGTCCTCGGCGAAATGGTCCTCCAGCCAGGCCATCAGTTGGTTCAGCCGCGCGTCGTTATTTGCCAGCCCTTCCACCAGGCTGCTGCGACGCAACAGCACCAGCAGCTGCATAAACAGCAGCTCGCGGGTGGCAATGGCATGGGTCTCCTGCCCGTCCTCGCTCTGCTCCATTTGATTCACCAGCTGGCGCACCTGCTGCAACGTGGACTGATTCACTCGCCAGTGAGACGGGTAGTGTCCATCCTGCTCCTGGGGCAGTAGCTTGTTCAATCCCGACAGAAACTGGAACGCGTCCGGCGAACGATAGAGCACGTTGGTCAGACACAGGTTGTCGGTATGTTCATACAAATGCCTGTCGCGATCGCGCACGAAGCACACCATACCGCCGCTGATGGTGTATGGCTGGCCGTTGAAGACATGAATGCCTGTCCCATGCTCGACAATCACAATTTCATGAAAATCATGATGATGTTCAGGAAACGCGGCCTGC
The DNA here is from genome assembly GCF_058354905.1 of Enterobacter sp. ECC_219_Taxon_10. Classification (NCBI taxonomy): domain Bacteria; kingdom Pseudomonadati; phylum Pseudomonadota; class Gammaproteobacteria; order Enterobacterales; family Enterobacteriaceae; genus Enterobacter; species Enterobacter sp. ECC_219_Taxon_10. Next base: position 4,819,380 of record NZ_CM178005.1, read on the forward strand.
GGGAGCCGTGGCTCAATCGCGATCGGAGATGTTCCCGACGGGAAAAAATCGACGCTGTGCAGTACGGTCATAGCGGCCCCCACCAATGAGAAAAGTTCTCAAAATAGTAATTAAGGCCTTCCACACTCACCTTAAATTTTTGACAGCAAACGTCGCAAAGACTGTCCGTTTTTCAAGAAACAGACGGAAAAATCGGGAAATGCGGTCAGCGTCACATTGCCCTAAAACCCCGCCCTCCCTGGAAATTGTGAACTCCCTCACGTTCATCTTTGCTTCCTTGCCAGCGCGAGATTCGTGCTGTCAGTGACGAGAAGGTGGCCTTTTCTTCCCTTTTTTACACTCAGCACCAATGACTTAAGAAGGGACCTGATCATGACTTTTCGCCATTGTGTAGCTGTCGATTTAGGCGCATCCAGCGGCCGCGTAATGCTCGCCACCTGGGACTGCGGCAAGCGCACACTCACGCTTCGCGAAATGCACCGTTTCGCCAACTGCCTGCAAAAACAGGACGGTTTTGATACCTGGGATATTGATGCCCTGGAAGCGGGGATCCGCACCGGGCTGAACAACGTCTGCAATGACGGCATACGCATCGACAGCATCGGCATTGATACCTGGGGCGTGGACTACGTTCTGCTCGACAGCCACGGCGAACGCATCGGCCTGCCCGTCTCGTATCGAGACAGCCGCACCGACGGGCTGATGGCACAGGCCATAGCCCAGCTTGGCAAACACAACATCTATGGCCGCAGCGGCATTCAGTTTCTGCCGTTTAACACGCTGTATCAGCTGCGCGCGCTGGTTGAGCAGCAGCCGGAGCTGGTCAAAAAGGTGGCGCATGCACTGCTCGTCCCGGACTACTTAAGCTACCGGCTGACCGGCAACATGAACTGGGAATACACCAACGCCACCACCACGCAGCTGGTCAACATCAACACCGATAGCTGGGATGAACACCTGCTGGCCTGGACGGGTGCCTCACCTTCCTGGTTCGGCACGCCGACCCATCCGGGTAATGCGATCGGGCAGTGGCTCTGCCCGCAGGGGAACGCCATCCCTGTTGTCGCCGTCGCCAGTCACGATACCGCCAGCGCGGTGATTGCATCCCCGTTGGCCAGCAAAGACGCGGCCTACCTCTCTTCCGGCACCTGGTCGCTGATGGGCTTTGAGAGCAAAACGCCATACACCAGCGACGCCGCAATGACGGCGAACATCACTAATGAAGGCGGTGCCGAAGGGCGCTACCGCGTGCTGAAGAACATCATGGGACTCTGGCTGCTCCAGCGAATGCTGAAAGAACAGCATATTTCCGACCTGCCGGCGCTTATCGCCGAAACCGAAAAGCTGCAGGCATGTACGTTCCTGATCAACCCGAATGACGACCGCTTTATTAACCCGGTGCATATGAGCGCCGAAATCCAGGCCGCCTGTTTCGAGACCGGACAGCCGGTCCCGTCCCGTCCTGCCGAGCTGGCGCGCTGTATTTTTGACAGCCTCGCCCTGCTCTACGCGGATGTTCTGAACGAGCTGGCAAGCCTGCGCGGCAAACCGTTCAGCCAGTTGCATATCGTGGGCGGCGGCAGCCAGAACCAGTTGCTGAACCAGCTCTGCGCCGATGCCTGCGGCATCACCGTGGTGGCGGGTCCGGTGGAGGCCTCGACGCTCGGCAACATCGGTATTCAGCTGATGGCCCTGGACGAACTTTCAGACGTCGATGAATTCCGTTCGGTGGTCACCGCGAATACCCGCCTGACTACTTTCATCCCTAACCCCTGCCATGAAATTGCCCGCTACCGGGCGCAGTTTCAGCAAAAACGACTGACTAAGGAGCTTTGCGCATGACCACTCAACTTGAACAAGCCTGGGATCTGGCTAAACAGCGTTTCGCCGCCGTTGGCGTGGATGTCGAAGCAGCGCTGCACCAGCTCGACCGTCTGCCTGTCTCCATGCACTGCTGGCAGGGCGATGACGTCGCTGGCTTCGAGAACCCGGTCGGTTCCCTGACGGGTGGCATCCAGGCGACGGGTAACTACCCGGGTAAAGCGCGCAACGCCACCGAACTGCGTGCAGACCTGGAGCTGGCACTGAGCCTGATCCCGGGGCCAAAACGCCTGAACCTGCACGCGATCTATCTGGAGTCCGACGCGCCAGTGGCGCGTAACGCGATTAAACCGGAACACTTTAAAAACTGGGTGGAATGGGCAAAAGCCAACCGGCTGGGCCTGGACTTCAACCCCTCCTGCTTCTCGCACCCGCTCAGCGCGGACGGCTTTACCCTCTCCCATGCCAACGATGAAATCCGTCAGTTCTGGATCGACCACGTGAAGGCCAGCCGCCGCGTCTCGGCTTATTTTGGTGAACAGCTTGGCACGCCGTCAGTGATGAACATCTGGATCCCGGACGGCATGAAAGACATCACCGTCGACCGCCTGGCCCCGCGTCAGCGTCTGCTGGCCGCGCTGGATGAGGCCATCAGCGAAAAACTGGATCCGGCACACCACATCGATGCGGTGGAGAGCAAGCTGTTCGGCATTGGCGCGGAGAGCTATACCGTCGGCTCGAATGAGTTCTACATGGGTTACGCCACCAGCCGCCAGACCGCGCTGTGTCTGGATGCCGGTCACTTCCACCCGACCGAGGTGATCTCCGACAAAATCTCCGCCGCCATGCTCTTCGTGCCGCGCCTGCTGCTGCACGTCAGCCGTCCGGTGCGCTGGGACAGCGACCACGTGGTGCTGCTGGATGACGAAACCCAGGCGATTGCCAGCGAAATCATCCGTCATGACCTCTTCGACCGCGTGCACATTGGCCTCGACTTCTTTGATGCCTCCATCAACCGCATCGCGGCATGGGTGATCGGCACCCGGAATATGAAAAAAGCCCTGCTGCGCGCGCTGCTGGAGCCAACCGCGGCGCTGAAACAGCTGGAAGCAAACGGCGACTACACCGCGCGCCTGGCGCTGCTGGAAGAGCAAAAATCCCTGCCGTGGCAGGCCGTTTGGGAGATGTACTGCCAGCGTAACGACGTGCCGGCAGGCAGCCAGTGGCTGGAAAACGTGCGGGCGTATGAGAAAGACGTGTTGAGTCAGCGCGGGTAGCTGGCCCCTCACCCCTGCCCTCTCCCCAAAGGGGAGAGGGAGCAAACCATCCCCTCGCCCCTTTGGGGAGAGGGTTAGGGTGAGGGGAAACTCTCACCGCGATAACTGGAAAATAAAGACTATGCAGACTATCACCCACTCCTGGTTCGTCCAGGGCATGATCAAAGCCACCTCCGACGCCTGGCTGAAGGGCTGGGACGAGCGCAACGGTGGCAACCTGACGCTGCGCCTGGACGACGCGGATATCGAACCGTTCGCGGCCGATTTCCACCAGAAGCCGCGCTATATTGCGCTGAGTCAGCCGATGCCGCTGCTCGCCAACACGCCGTTTATCGTCACCGGCTCCGGCAAGTTCTTCCGCAACGTTCAGCTCGACCCGCAGGCCAACCTCGGCGTGGTGAAAGTGGACAGCGACGGCGCGGGCTACCACATTCTGTGGGGCCTGACCGACGAGGCGGTGCCCACCTCCGAACTGCCAGCGCACTTCCTCTCCCACTGCGAGCGCATCAAGGCGACTAACGGCAAAGACCGCGTGATCATGCACTGCCACGCCACCAACCTGATTGCCCTGACCTACGTGCTGGAAAACAGCTCTGACTTCATCACCCGCAAGCTGTGGGAAGGCAGCACCGAGTGTCTGGTGGTCTTCCCGGACGGCGTGGGCATTCTGCCGTGGATGGTGCCGGGTACCGACGAGATCGGCCAGGCGACCGCCAGAGATATGCAAAAACATTCGCTGGTGCTGTGGCCGTTCCACGGTGTCTTCGGCAGCGGTCCAACGCTGGATGAAACCTTCGGTCTGATCGACACCGCCGAGAAATCAGCGGAAGTGCTGGTGAAGGTTTATTCCATGGGCGGTATGAAGCAAACCATTACCCGCGAAGAGCTTATTGCGCTAGGCAAGCGCTTCGGCGTGACCCCGCTACGGTCAGCGCTGGAAATATACGCATAAACCCTCGCTGGCCGGACGGTACGGGCGATAGTTAAGGAGAATTATCATGAGCTTTATGTTGGCACTTCCAAAAATCAGCCTGCACGGCGCGGGCGCTATTGGCGACATGGTCAAGCTGATGGCGAGCAAAGAGTGGGGCAAAGCGCTGATTGTCACCGATGGCCAGCTGGTGAAGCTGGGTCTGCTGGACAGTCTGTTTACCGCGCTGGATGCGCACCAGATGTCATATCAGCTGTTTGACGCGGTCTTCCCCAACCCAACGGAAGCGCTGGTACAGAAGGGATTCGCGGCCTACCGGGAAGCCGCGTGTGATTATCTCATCGCCTTCGGCGGCGGCAGCCCAATTGATACCGCCAAGGCCATTAAAATCCTCACCGCCAATCCGGGTCCGTCCACCGATTATTCCGGCGTCGGCAAGGTGAAAAACCCGGGCGTGCCGCTGGTGGCGATCAACACCACCGCAGGCACGGCGGCGGAGATGACCAGCAACGCGGTGATTATTGACTCCGCACGTCAGGTGAAAGAAGTGATCATCGACCCGAACATCATCCCGGATATCGCCGTGAATGATGCCAGCGTCATGCTGGATATTCCTGCATCTGTCACCGCCGCAACGGGGATGGATGCGTTAACGCACGCCATTGAAGCCTATGTGTCCGTTGGCGCGCACCCGCTAACCGATGCCAACGCGCTGGAAGCGATTCGCCTGATAAGCCTCTGGCTGCCCAAAGCGGTCGACGACGGTCATAACCTGGACGCGCGCGAGCAGATGGCATTTGGTCAGTATCTGGCGGGCATGGCGTTTAACAGCGCTGGTCTCGGCCTCGTGCATGCCCTGGCGCATCAGCCGGGCGCGACGCACAATCTGCCGCACGGCGTGTGCAACGCCATCCTGCTGCCGATCGTCGAAAGCTTTAATCGCCCGAACGCCGTGGCACGGTTTGCTCGCGTGGCGCAGGCGATGGGCGTCGACACGCGCGGCATGAGCGACGAAGCGGCCAGCCTGTCAGCGATTCAGGCGATTCGCGACCTGAGCGCCCGCGTCGGTATTCCGTCCGGCTTCAGCCAGCTTGGCGTCACAGAAGCCGATATCGAAGGCTGGCTGGATAAAGCCCTCGCCGACCCGTGCGCGCCATGCAACCCGCGCACAGCCAGCCGCGACGAGGTTCGCGAGCTATATCTGGAGGCATTATGATCCGTAAAGCCTTTGTCATGCAGGTAAACCCGGACGCGCACGAGGAGTACGCGCGTCGCCACAACCCCATCTGGCCCGAGCTGGAAGCGGCACTGAAGGACCACGGCGCGCACCACTATGCCATTTATCTCGACAGAGAACGTAGCCTGCTGTTTGCCACCGTAGAGATTGAATCAGAGGAGCGCTGGAACGCGGTCGCGAATACCGACGTCTGCCAGCGCTGGTGGAAACACATGCATGATGTAATGCCGTCGAACCCGGACAACAGCCCGGTGAGTGCCAGTCTGGAAGAGGTGTTTTATCTGGCGTGATAGTTTCACCAATGTTTACTGCACGGGATAGCGATGTATTTCGCGATTCCCGCTGTCGTCGATGATGTCCGCCTGCACCGTTTCAACCCGATGGTGCGCCCCCGGCTCCAGCGGATAACGTTTCTCGCTAAACGGGGCAACCATCATATCGGGCTGTTGCCGCGCGCGAAGCAGCGAGCCTGATGATTCCAGCGCGAGTTCAGCAAACGAGACAAAATAGGGCGAGGCGTTATGACAGAGAAGAACGCCACCCTCCAGACGAAACGTTAGCTGTTTTAGCGCCGTGTCCGGCTTCCCTAACCCGCGCGGGCGCCAGAAAATTTTCATTTGTGTGTTCATGGTTAGCACCATGCTTTGCTCCTGCTGCGTAACCGGAGGGATTTCATACAGATTGAGCCAAAAGACGGACTCCCTGTCAGCAGGTAACGGCATGTTATTGTAGACCAGCCGCAGCCCCTGCCCACCTTGTGGAGACAGGCGAAATACCGCCGGAATAGCAACAAAGGGGGTTTTTACGCTGCCCGGCGCGGCGTTTACATCGCCGTGATCTACCCAGCTTTGCACCACCACAGGCCAGGCATTGGCGTTCACCAGCATCAGGCTCTTTTGCGTTTCCCCTTCATGGAAAATGACCCGCGTAGCAGCGGCTACCAGCCCCGCAGAAGAAGAGGCGGACAGGCAAAGGCAAAACATCAGGAGGAGAATCCGCATCATTGCACTTTTACCCAGACGTAGGCACGCGCATCCACCCGGCCAGGTGTAACCTGCCTTCCCGGTAAGCGCGTCAGAAAAGCATTGAAGTTAATCAGATATTCACTCACGCCATTACGGTTCGATACCAGAGTGGCGCCGGCGCGTACCGGATACCAGCCGCCGCTGTTACCCGTGGCGCATCCGCCGGCCGTTGAACAGCGATCCCAGCCGAGAAACTGGCGGAGTACGCCGTCGCTTGCATTGGCAATCTGAATGCCGACCCCGCTGGCGATATCGCTCTGCCCGTAATTCTCGGACAGCAGATGGCTCACTCCGCCGCTGCTGTTCACCAGCCCGAGCGTTTGCGCGGCCTGATAGCTGGCATAAGAAACTTGTAGCCCAAGCGCCGTTTGCGAGGTGGCGACACCGCTCACCGCCGTGTTTTCACACCGCACGCTCACGGTAAACGGCGAGCGGGCCTGCTGACCGTTTTCCAGTTCCGCCCGTGAGATCGTCGGGAAAACCACCACCGGCGTAACGTTTTTCGCCACGCAGGTCGCAGTGGTGGTAAGCGTGGAAGCAGGCGCCGTGCCCATGTTCATCGCCATCCAGTTATCGTACCACCAGCCGGTATAGATAAACGCCGAGTCGCCGGTATCGCAATAAGCAATGTTCCCACTGCCAGGCGAACAAAATGCGACATAACCATTGGGCTGATTACAGGCGGAATAGCTGCCGCTGCTTTTCGGCGTCCCGCAGTAGCTGCTCGGTGCGCCTGAAGCAGGGGTAATGGCGCTGACGCGAATGGCATCAGCACGGATCGGGCTAAAATCTTTAACCCGAATATTTATCTTTTTACCGTCTGCCGATACGGCATAACGGGTCATTGGGATCCGCTGATAGTTGCGGGTAAACACCGTCCCGGAATTGACGTGAGTTAAACGCAGGCCAACGTAGTTAAACCATGTGCCGTACACATTGGGATTACCGTCAGCCATGCCCATATCCCAGTATCCCCCGCTGCGATCGTCACCATTGGTTGCGATAACTTCATAGATGTTGTTTGCATCGGAGATATCACACACATACAAGACGCTGTCGGGGCCTTTATAGAGCGCGTTATCTGAGAAATTAAACACCGTGCTCGCCAGCACCGTGCCCACCGGCTGAATATCAACAGACGTGAGGTTGATATTGCCAAGACCAATCCCAACGCCCAGGGAGTCGTTTGTTGTTTTCACGAAGTCGGGGCCTTTTTGACAGACCGCACTGGCCCCGGCGCTCAGCAAACACAACCCCGCGGCCAGTAAAATACGAATCTTTTCCATCAATTCCTCCAGACGTTAACGGCAGGGCAGACTTAAGACAGATAACGGCTCCGAATTGGTGGGACGTTGCCACTGGATCTGACAGCGATCCTGTACGCTGTCGCCCCATCTGACCTGCAGTCGCCCTTTTTCATCGGCCGCACGAAAATAGATTTGGTTAGCCTGTCCGACCATCCCCACGCTGTTGTCATATTCGTCATATACCGCCGCGCCCATTGGAATTGCGCTACCGTTCGGACGTTGAGCGGCAATCAGCATCGCCTGCCCCTGCAACGTCGCGAAGCGTAGCCGTACCATCGCCCCGGCATAGGGCGCAACACGCTGCGTGGACGTTTGCAGTTCAGCATCGTCACTCATCTCCTGGGGGTCTAACCCAACCGTATTGAACTGGTAAGGTACCAGCGCCGGTGCCAGCGCATAGCCAAACGCATTCACCCTTGCTCCCTGACCGCCCATAACCTGTGCACCCGTGGCACCTGGCGCCTCAACCAACGCAAACGTATCCCCGAGGTAAGGACCGGGCGTGATACCGCCGCGGTGCGCCACCAGCGCCCCCTGAACTGAGGCCGATGCCTGCCAGTACGTGCTGGAGGTTGACCACGAGGCACCGCCGTTGGCCCACGGGAAGTTTTTGCGTACGTTTGCCCCCCAGACGGCGCGATCGCCGTGCTCATCAGCGGCATAGTTCAGGCTGTAGCTCAGCGGATCACGCTCACCGTACATTCCACTCAGGGTCGACTGGTAACCGCCGCTTTCATCATCAGCGCGGTTGGCGCTCAGCGACAGCGTTGGAGAATAGCGGTTATGGCCCAGAGGTATGGAAAAGGAGAGTGACCAGAGGGTTTGAGTGTCAGCCTGCCAGCTGGTGTCGGCAAAAAGGCTGCCGCTGGCAGGAGAGACACGTCGCGTGCGGGCGGCGGTAAAGTTCACCGAAATTCCCCCGTCGAAGGTCTTGTTCCAGCTCGCCTGCATCTGCTTGTCGCGGCTTTTGCCATCACGATAATCCTGTGACGAAAGCGATATGGCCAGATTCCCCAGCGCGTTGAGGGATTGGTTAGCCGACAATTCCAGCCGCGTACGCTGCTGATATGTGGACGACTGCCACTCCTCGCTGCTCTGGCGTGCCGCCCGTGCACCGAACACATCGTACATCTCGGCAAATCCGCGGGTGGAGTAGCGGTAGCCCGCCAGCGCAACCGACGTGGAAGTCTGCGAGAAATATTTGCTGTAGTTCAGGCGGAACATCCATCCGGTCTGGTAATCGTCGTCAAGCAGGCGAGCGCGGGAGAACGTTCCGTCCATACCCCAGGCACCCAGCGACGAACTGTAGACGCCACCCAGCATAAATGATTGATACCCGTCCGCCAGCTGATTGCCCAGGTTTAAGGTCAGCGCATTGCTGATGCCTTGCCGCCAGACCAGCTCGCTGAACAGATCATCATCTCCCACATCCCGCGCACGGCCCACCGTGGCGGCATAGTCAAAAAGCCCGGCGCGCAATGATTCTGCCAGCGCCGAGAACGGAACCGTAAATGTACTCTCGCTGCCGTCCGCTTCGCGCACGGTAACGTTGAGATCGCCTGCATAGTGGGTTGGATAAAGGTCATCAATAACAAACGCCCCTGGCGCAACGGTCGTTTCATAAAGCGTGGTATTGCCCTGCTGGATGGTTACCTTAGCGTTAGTGCGGGCAATACCGCGCACCACCGGCGCATAGCCGCGCTGCGAGTCAGGGCGCATGCGGTTATCAGAGGTGAGCTGGACGCCGCTGAAGCCCATGCCTGAGAAAAAGCGGCCATCGGTATAACCTTCACCCAGCATGATTTCGCTCTTCAAAGGGAGAAGCGCACGCTGAAGATAACGACGGGAGGTTGTCCAGCGGCTGCCTGCATCGGTGTCATAGTTCAGGGAGGACTGTTCGCGGTAGCGCCACAGCCCAAGGTTAATGCCGCCGTTAAGGTTAAGAAAAGAGGAGTCCGAGTCGCCGTTGCCCGCCTGCTTCTGACTTACATGGTATTGGTTAGCCATATAGTTCAGAAACAGCATGGATTCACCTGCCTCCAGACTCTCCTCCGGTACGCTACCGCGCGGAGGCATATTCAACAACGCCCGCGGCACAGATAAATCAATGCGCATTTGCGGCATCGCGAGGTTCACCGCTACCCCATCAAATACAGCGTCGTCCGGGCGATAGCAAGACGATGCTCCCGCTGTTTTTGGCAGCGCTTTTAGCCCCGTTTTCTTCAGCGTCTGCCAGGTAAAACAGGGCGAGACGCGGTTCCCGTCGTCACTAAAGAGGATTTCATCCCGCGCAACAGCCACACCGTTAACATAGAGATCCAGCAAATAAGCGCCGGGTTTAACCAGCGTGTCCTGATTAAGCTGACGTATGTCGCTATTACTTAATCCAGTATCGCGCAGTAGCGCAGCGTCAAAATAGTAATCCTCACTGGCGAAGGCGTCGGCAGTGCGGAGAAACGCCACCGCCACCAACGGTGCGAGGTGGGAACATCGAAACATAACACTCTCCCGGTTAGAAACCTCATCACGTCAACGGGGCAGCGTAAAGGTATGACCCACGGCCGTACCGTAGTCGTTAATGGCATAAAGCGTCATGGATGTCGCCTGCGTCTCAGGCAGCGGCCATTGGGTCGAACCAAAGGGCGGAAGCGTGACCGGCTTCCCGATGCCGATCGTTTTTTCTCCCTGCTTCAGCACAGCGTTACGTACGTTAATGTGCCAGGGCGTCGGGTTTGTCAGGCTCAGGGAACGGCCTTGTCGGATCAGCTTTAACGCTGAAGGCGCCTGGTTGGCCTCCCCTTTCAATCCTGCCGGGCGATAAAAAATTTTCAGTCGGCTTTTCACCACCAGCGACAGGCGGTTACGTTCTGTATCCACCGCTTTGACGGCGGGAAATTGCAGGTAGTTAAACCAGAACAGAGACTCGCGATCGTCAGGAAGCGGCTGGCCTGTATACTTAAGGCGCAGCGCCTGTCCCGCATTGGTATTCATGCGGAAAATTTGCGGCGTGGCAATAAACGGCGCATCGGCGGTCTCTGGCGTTGATTGGGGATTATTAGTATCCATCCAGACCTGGACCAGCATGGGCGTATCGCCATTATTCATAAATTCCACAACCTTTTCTTTCGCAGCAGCGGAATAAATAATTCTGTTTCCCTTTAATATGACACTGGCTGTTGAAGGAGTAACCGCGAAAAATAAGTAAATGACAACCCACACAAGCGTCCTGCTGATGTACGTCATATTATTAACCATGAATTAAATGAAAATAAGCGCCGCACGGGACGGCGCTTTAATGCTATTTACAAATAGGTCACCGCAAACTGTGCGCTGGATTCTACTGCCCCTGATGTCGCATTACCGGCTGCGGAATAATAACGCGCAATCATATCGAAAGTGACCGTATCCGAACCCGCATCTCCCCCGACAGACTGCTTCGAGGTTTTCGCTTCGCCGCTGGTGAAGTCCAGCGCGGTGGTGCCTTCCAGAAGCTGAATCGCAACATTCGTCGCCGGACTGGAGGCCGCGATATTCGACAGGTTAGTCCCGTCAATATTGCCACTGACGAAGCGAGCCGCCGCGTCTTTCTGCACTGACGTTGCGCTGACATCACAACCGCTGAGGGTCACAGTAAAGGGTGTATCTCCGGCGCTGGAGCCAGCGGCGGACAGCGAACCTTTATTGACGGTTGGCAACAGCACCACAGGATAGGAATCTGCGCCATTAATTTTGATCGTACACGTCTGATCGCTCACTTCACCAATAAAACGAACGGTATTATCAGCAGACGCAACGCCACTCATACCGACGGTTAAAATAAAAGCCGCAATTAATTTAGTTTTCATCATTGTTTCTCCATGAGATACCCGCTTACAGAAATATAAGGGATATGTTTTTTTAATTGATGAGCTAAGGCAAAAATACATCCTGTAAAATAAGATGTAAAGTTATTACAAAATACAACAGATGACATGCGTGTCTAGCGGGGTTTAAAAAAATCAAAATACACATTCACATAACGAATGAATTTAGCAAATGAATTGATTGGTTTTTATACATCTTCAGCAAACTGGAGAGGATTATAATTTTAAAATCAAGCAAATGGGAAAAGCATGATAAAAATAGCGAAACATTATCTAAATGATTAGGTTTCCTTAAATGTATTTTAATTTTTATTAAAATAAAGACTTATGATAAATACTGAGATTGTATTACTTTAAATCAATAGAAAAAATATATAATCAAGCATAATACACTTTAGGAATTGTGCCTGAAATAACGGTTATTAAATAATCACACCGTCCTGACAATGCAGACTCGCTGCCGCGTCAGCGGCAGCGCTTTACCTAGCTAGCTTCAATCGTATGGCTACGCGCCGCAATCTCCCGTTTGCTGCTCAGCGTAAACGCCGACACCACCGTAATCGCCAGCACGAAGCAGCCCAGCATCAGATACGTCTCCTGGAAGCCGATCCGGTCATACATATTCCCGGCAAAGGCGGAGAGGAAAATTGCCGCCGACTGTTTGGCAAACTGGAAGCCAATCAGGTAGATAGTGGCCGACAGGCGAGTATCAAACACCCCGGTGATGTACTTGAACGCGCCCACCAGCAGGAACGGCACCTCCAGCGCGTGCAGCATCTTCAGGGCAATCACCTCCACGGCGGTGGTGGCGAACGACGAGCCGATAATGCGCGTCGCCATAATCACCCCGGCGATCAGCAGCGTATTTTTCGCGCCGATGCGGTTAATGATCCACGGCGAGCAGAACATGATGATAGCGTTACAGATTTCTCCGGCAGTGGTAGCAAAACCAAAGGCGCGGGTCCCCTCCTGCGGCGTGGCGAAGAAGGTTTTGAAGAAGGTGGCAAACTGCTGGTCGAAGACGTCATACACGCAGGCCACGCCGATCACGTACAGAATGAACATCCACATTCTGCGCTGGCGGAACAGGTTAAAGACGGTTCTGGCGGTGATCTGCGGCTGGTTGGCGCCCAGCGCATTCATTACCTGCGCCGTCTGGTTGGGCTTTGGCTTCGCGACCACCAGCAGCAGCATCAGTAGCAGCGCCGCCGCCGATCCCATCCAGAAGACGTACGACGGGTCAATGCCGAACAGGATGCCGCCCGTTGAGGCGCACAGCCCCCAGCCGAGACAGCCAAACATGCGCGCCTTGCCGTATTCAAAGAAGCTGTTGCGGCTCACGCGTTCGATGTAGGCCTCAATCGCCCCCGATCCTGCCGAGAAAACAAAGCCGATATACAGCCCGCCGCTCAGCGCGCCCAGCCAGATATTGGCTTTCAGCAGCGGCGCGAAGACGTACAGGAAGAACGGTGCGAACAGAAACAGCAGCACCGAGATGATCCACAGCAGGTGTTTTTTCAGCCCCAGCTTGTCTGAAATCACCCCCAGCACTGGCTGGAACGCGATGGCGGACAGCGAGATACAGGAGAAAACAATCCCGGTATGGGTTTTGTTCAGGCCGATGATGTCCGACAGCCAAATCGGCAGGAACGGAAAGCAGGTGGCCATGATGAAGAAGTAGAGAAAGAAGAACAGCCCGAAGATCCAGAAGTTAGGGTTGTCTTTGTGGGTACAGGTTGTTGCGTTCATTATTTTTATCCTCAACGGAGGGCCGGTTGCCCGGCCCGTCACCCTTACACGCGTTCCACGCCAATCAGAATGGCGGTTTCCGGATCCAGAATCGGCAGCGCAATGCCCGCCTGCATCAGCCATTCACCGCTCACCGTTTGCGGTGCGGCCATCCACGCCGGCAGCCTGCGCATGGTGTGCCCACCCTTACCCGTAATCTGAATATTCGGGTGATCGAGCAGCGTGATGCGGTACCGCGCTCGGGCGTCCAGCCCCGGCATGCGCAGCGGCATCATCAGGGTGTAATCCGGCATCGCCAGCTGGCTGACCATAAACAGCCCTTGGGTCTTGTCTTCGCTCACTATACCCTGCGCCAGCGTGGTGGCGTCCGGCATATCGATGCGCCACTGCGTACCGGTGTGGATAACCGCTCGCCACTGCTTGTGTAGTGCGGCGTAACGGCGATAGCCTTCGCGCTCCTGCGCGTCCACGGTGAGCGGATCCAGCTCCAGTCCCATATGGCCAAACAGCGCCGTCAGCCCGCGGAAAGCGATGCTGTGCTGGCGAAAGGTGGCGTGGCATTTATGATGACCGATATGCGCGCCCATCACTTCCGGCGGAAAGAAGTAGCTCATGCCGCGCTGGATGGTGTTACGCTCCAGCGCGTCGTTGTTATCAGACGCCCAGAAACGGTGGCAGCGGGTCAGTACCTCGTAATCAATACGCCCGCCGCCGGAGGAGCAGGATTCAAACTCGATGTGCGGGAAGCGCTCGCCCAGCACGTCCAGCAGGCGGTAAAACTGGCGGGTCTGGGCATCGGCGGCAGCTTTGCCACTGTGGCCCGGCTGCACCAGCTCGCGGTTCATGTCCCACTTAACGTAGTCGACCGCATGTTCGCCCAGCAGCCAGCTCATGCGTTCCACCAGGTAATCAAAGGCCTCCGGGATGTTGAGATTGAGCACCAGCTGGTGTCGTCCGGTCACCTGGGGATAGCCCGGCAGCGCCAGTACCCAGTCAGGGTGCGCGCGGTACAGATCGGAATCCGGGTTGATCATCTCCGGCTCAACCCAGATGCCAAACTCCATGCCGAGCCGTTTGACGTGGTTGATTACCGGCGTCAGGCCGTTCGGGTATTTTTTATCGTCCAGATACCAGTCGCCCAGCGCCGCGTGGTCGTCGTTGCGGCCCTTGAACCAGCCGTCGTCGATGATAAAGCGCTCCACGCCCAGCGCAGCGGCCTCGTCCGCCATGCGCATGATGTAGTCCGGGTCGTGGTTGAAGTAGATCCCCTCCCAGGTATTGAGGTGCACCGGGCGCGGTTTGTTTTCCGGGAAGCGGATAATGTTGTCACGCAGGTAGCGGTGGAACTGCTGGCTCATGCCGTTCAGGCCACGCGGGGAGTAGCTGGCATACAGGCGCGGCGTCCAGAGCGTTTCGCCTTCATCAATCGTCATTTCACCCGGCAGGTAGAGCGCTTCGGCCTGCAGATAGCGGCGACCGTCGGTTTTCGCTTCCGCGCGCAGGCGGTGGTTGCCGCTCCAGCCCAGATGCACGCCCCAGACGTCACCCTGCATTTCGCTGAACGACGGCGTACCGGCAATCAGCGCCGGGAAGTGTTCGTGGGAGGTTTTACCCCGGCGGTTTTCAATCACAAAGCTGTCGTGATCGAGCTTTACGCGGTGCGGCTGAAATTCTCTGATCCAGCGTCCGTGGAAGGCCATCACCTCCCGGGCGCGCTCGGCCACCGGCAGCGTGACGGCGAAACGGTCCACCTGCCACGCCTGCGATTTCAGGTTGGTTAAGCCGTGGCGCACTACCAGCACGCCGCAGGCATCCAGCGCCAGTTCGCTGGTCAGGCGCAGGCCCGCATGTTCATCTTCCGCCGTTACCGTCAGGGTTTGCGCCTGCTGCTGTACGTCGGTGGTGCTGAATACCGGGGAACCGTCCAGCCCCTGCCGGTGCCCCTCAATGCCGGGTGAGCCAAACAGACCGTGCCCCAGCTCAGCCATCAGCGTAACCGGGGAGTCCACGTCCAGCCTGCCGTTGGCAACGGGGCGTACGAGCGTCGCAGCATCCTGCGGTGAAAAGTGGTGAAGGTGTGGCCCCCAGTAAAGAATTTCGGCAAACGGGCGCGTTTTTATCACCACGTCTACCGTGCTGCTTTCAAGTCGAAATATGGCATCTTGCATAAGACATCTCCTGTCATCGGGATGTCTTGAGTGTTGATCCGAAACGTTTCGGATACAAACCAAAACGTTTCGGATCTGTGATCGGGTTTGGAATTTCGCGCGGTTTAGGCCGTCTGGCCCTGGGAGAATTCCGGCTGCCAGAGCACCTGAAGCTGCTCGATATCGCCGCCGTTAATCAGCTGACGCACCATATCGGCTATCTGTTTGCCGACGCCCTGGCGGGTGGACTGGATCACCGCCGCCACGTCGATATCGACGATGCTATCCTGCGGCAGGCCGTCATAGACCACCAGCGAGACGGCGTTGTCGCCAGATAAGCGCCCCAGCTGCGCCAGCGCCATTGCTGCGCCGTCGCCGTGGGTGTTGCAGTCGGTAATGATGGCCGTGGGCGGCTGCGGCAGGGCGAGAAGCTCTTTTGTGGTGGCATACCCGACGCGGCGCGAAGGCGGCATGGCGCGCAGCCACTCGCTGGAAAGCCCGGCCTCACGCAGTGCATCCAGATAGCCCTGACGGCGTTGGGTAATGAACGCCTGATTATTACTCTCCCCCAGCAAGGCAATACGCTGATGTCCTTTTTCGATCAGCCAGCGGGTGGCCCTGTACGTACCGGCGTGATTGTCAAAATCAAACCACGCGTACGGCTGCGGGAGGTGGCTGCGCCCAAGCGCCAGGAAAGGAAAACCGGCGGCCTGCAGCTGCTCAAGACGCGGATCGTGATCCAGCGTATGCGCCACGATCAGCGCGTCGACGCGCCGGCTTTGTACCATGCGCATGTAGCTGTGCTTATCCGCCAGATCGTCATCGGCGATGAGCAGTAAGTCGATCTCATGTCGCGCCAGTTCGTGGCTAATTTCGCCGACCATGTCCATAAATACGCTGTTATTGAGCGGAACGGGATGAACCGGAAACACCAGCCCGACGGCGTCAATTTTGCCCATCTTCAGGCGGCGGGCGAAGGTATTGGGCCGGTAGCCACGGCGCTGGGCCTCCGCTTCCACGCGGGCGCGCGTCTCGGCGGAGACGTCGTCATATCCGTTGAGGGCGCGGCTGACGGTGGTGACAGACAGCCCCAGTTCTTTGGCAATGGCTTTAAGCGACATGAGTTTCCGTATCTCTGTTAGTTCTGTTCCGCCACCAGCAGCGCGTGCGTATCCGGCTCCAGCGCCTTAAAGATATGCGGCTGGTCAGCGGGGTAACAAATGTAATCCCCGGCGGCGAGTTCTTCCGCCGCGTCGATCAGGCCGACCAGGGCCCGCCCCTGCATCACAATAATATGCTCTACTGAGCCAGGAGGATGCGGCTGAGAAATACGATCGGCACCCGGCTGGGTCATCAGAAGATAGACATCCCGACGCGCGCCAGGTGGACATGCGGCGAGCAAAATGGCTTCATAATTTGCCTGCCCGGCCACCACTTTCGTGCCTTCACCACGGCGGATCACCTGCGTGGTCGGCTGCTGCGGCTCCAGCAAGCGGGCAAAAGGAATATCCAGCGCCACGCACAGTGACCACAGCGTTTCCAGGCTCGGGTTACCGTTGCCGGATTCCAGCTGGGAAAGCGTGGATTTAGCGATCCCGGCACGGCGGGCAATTTCCGCCAGCGAAAGCCCGGTTCGCAGGCGTTCTCGCACCAGGCTTTTGGCGATCACGCTGATTGGCTGCGTCATAAAAACGGCCTCTGCTTATCTATAACGAACGAATCGTTCGTCTTGTAAAACGGTTTTGATGCGTTCATTATAATGGAAATACGTTCGATATGGCTAAAATGGTATGAAGAATCCTCTCTCTTGCCTGAAAGGCGACACGATAAAAGCAATCATCCTGGTTTGCCTCGCGGTTGGGGTCGTTGGGATGTCCTACGGCTCGCTGGCGATGGCCTACGGTTTCCCACTCTGGGTGCCGTTTGTCCTCTCCCTCACCGTGCTGGCGGGCGCATCGGAGTTTATGTTTATCGGCATTGTGGCAAGCGGCGGCAATCCGCTGGCGGCAGCGGCCGCCGGTTTGCTGGTTAACGCGCGCCACGTGCCGTTTGGCGTGACGGTGCGTGAACTGGTGGGTAAACGGGGTTTGAGTTATCTCGGCTGTCACATCATGAACGATGAAAGCGTGGTGTTTGGCCTGTCGCAAAAAACGCCCGAGCAGCGTAAGGCAGCTTACTGGCTATGCGGCTTAGGCGTGGCGATTATCTGGCCGGTGGGCGCCCTGCTGGGTGCCATGGTCGGCAAACTGCTGCCGGCCCCGGAAACCATCGGGCTGGATGCAGTATTTCCGGCGATTTTACTGGC
This sequence comes from Enterobacter sp. ECC_219_Taxon_10, assembly GCF_058354905.1. Taxonomy (NCBI): domain Bacteria; kingdom Pseudomonadati; phylum Pseudomonadota; class Gammaproteobacteria; order Enterobacterales; family Enterobacteriaceae; genus Enterobacter; species Enterobacter sp. ECC_219_Taxon_10. The sequence goes on from NZ_CM178005.1 coordinate 4,837,042, forward strand.
GTTAGTGGTACCTGCGTTTAAAAACCGTACCACGCTGATCCGCGCCTGCAGCGGTGCCGCATTATCACTGGCTGCCGTGCCGTTTGCCCCGGTGGGCTTACCGGTTCTGCTCTCGTTACTCGGTCTCGCTGCGAGGAAAAAATAATGGGAAACATGACGTTTTTTATTCTTGGCATCGCCATTTTGTCTGCGGGCACGTATTTAATGCGGCTTGGCGGGGCAAAGCTGGGCAACCGGCTGGCGCTCTCTGAACGGTCTCAGGCGCTGCTTTCGGACGCGGCAACGGTATTGCTGTTTTCCGTCGCGCTGGCGACCACGTTTTACGAAGGAGAACATTTCGCCGGGATGGCGCGCGTGCTGGGCGTGGCGTTTGCGGTGTTTCTCGCCTGGCGCAAAATGCCGTTAATTGTGGTGATCGTAGCGGCGGCAGTGGTGACGGCGCTGTTGCGCGTGGCGGGCATAAACTAAAAAAGCGCCCCGGGGGCGCTCTTTCGACGGTGTGACAGCTTATTTAGTCAGTTCAGCGGTCATATGCACGCGGTTACCTGAGAACGCCTGGGTAATTTTGTAGGATGACGCGCCGGCTTCCTGAGCCTGAGCCGCGATTTTCGCTTCTGCGCCGTCAATGGTTGACGCGGTTGCGGTCACGGTCTGTGCAGCGAAAGAACCGAAAGAAGTAGCCAGAGCGATTACAGCGACAAAAGTTTTGATGCTTTTCATAATATAAACCCTTTCATTAAGTTGTTTAGGTAAGGCACCGTGCCTTGATGAGATAAATACTAGACCTCATCACGAACAACTAAAAGCGGAAGGATTTGCTATTATCATTCAAAATTACTGATTAACTATTAACCGCTGCGGATGGGTATAAATCGTCGCCCTTCCCGGCTTGCAGAAGCCCACCAGCGTCAGGTTGCAGCGCTCCGCGACGTCCACCGCCAGCGTGGTTGCCGCCGACACCGCAAACAGGATCTCCACGCCGCACATGGCGGACTTCTGCACCATCTCATAGCTGGCGCGGCTGGATACTAGCGCGGCCCCCTGCTGCCAGACATCGCTTTCCCGCGCACGACGGCCTAATAGTTTGTCCAGCGCGACGTGTCGACCCACGTCTTCATGCCCTCCGGCAATATCCCCCGACGGCAGCACCCACGCCGCCGCGTGCGTACAGCCGCTCAGCTGGCCGATGGGCTGTACATCGTTGAGGTGCTCAAGCGCACGGTCGAGATGCGCCAGATTAAAGGTCTGGGTAAACGGCAGTGGCACAACGGGCTTGCCAATATCATTGAGCTGCTCAACGCCACACACGCCGCAGCCGGTACGCCCGGCCAGCGCGCGGCGGCGCTCTTTCAGCCCCATAAAGCGGCGGCTGGAAAGTTCGATTTGCACTTCAAGACCGTTGCAGGCCTGCACCACGTCCATGCCGTAGATCTCCTGCGGGTGCGCAATGATGCCTTCCGAGAGGGAAAAACCGATGGCGAACAGTTCGAGATCTTTCGGTGAAGCCATCATCACCACATGCGAAATACCGTTGTAAACGAGGGCAACGGGCACTTCTTCTGCCAGAAAATCCGGCGTGGCATGGGTAATGTGGGGCGGTCTGCGTACCGACAGTTCCACAATGCCCGCAGGCAATGGCGATGAACGGGTAGCACGGTTTTGTTTAGACACAGCGGTATTCCTGAACAACCACGGAAGTAAGCCTGCTATTGCAGCATAAACCACAGGCCTTACGCATAGTATGGATCAACTTTTCAACACTCATTCTCCTACTCATTAAGAAGGGGTGCAACCCGGCCCCTGCTACACCCCTTTAACATGCAGAGCTTGTAGTGTGATCAGTATCACACTTTATAATCAACACAGTGATAATACGTTCACTTTGTATTAACGCCGTTAGAACAGGTATACCGACATTGTGGTATTCTGATGATATCCCTCGGAGAAATGAGGGATTAACGCAAATTTTTCTCCTTTGCGGTCAATTCTCAACCGCGAAGTTAAAACTACATATATAAGCAATGTCGAACAAGGAGTGACCCATGCAGGTCAGCAGAAGGCAGTTCTTTAAGATCTGCGCTGGCGGTATGGCAGGCACCACGGCAGCGGCACTGGGCTTTGCGCCTGGCGTAGCGCTGGCGGAAACGCGGCAGTACAAACTGCTGCGCACCCGCGAAACCCGTAACACCTGTACGTACTGCTCCGTCGGCTGTGGGCTGTTGATGTATAGCCTCGGCGACGGTGCTAAAAACGCCAAAGCGTCTATTTTCCATATCGAAGGCGACCCGGATCATCCGGTCAACCGCGGCGCATTGTGCCCGAAAGGGGCCGGTCTGGTGGACTTTATCCACTCCGAAAGCCGCCTGAAATTCCCGGAATACCGCGCGCCTGGTTCCGACAAATGGCAGCAAATCAGCTGGGAAGAGGCGTTCGACCGCATCGCAAAACATATCAAAGAAGACCGCGATGCCAACTTTATTGAGAAGAACGCCGACGGCGTCACGGTTAACCGCTGGCTCTCCACCGGGATGCTGTGTGCTTCTGCCTCCAGTAACGAAACCGGTTATTTAACCCAGAAATTTACGCGCGCACTCGGTATGCTCGCGGTCGACAACCAGGCGCGTGTCTGACACGGACCAACGGTAGCAAGTCTTGCTCCAACATTTGGTCGCGGTGCGATGACCAACCACTGGGTCGACATCAAGAACGCCAACCTCATTGTGGTGATGGGCGGTAACGCCGCTGAAGCGCACCCTGTTGGGTTCCGCTGGGCGATGGAAGCCAAAATCCACAACGGTGCGAAACTGATTGTGATCGATCCCCGCTTTACGCGTACTGCGTCAGTGGCGGATTTCTACACCCCTATTCGTTCAGGTACTGACATCACTTTCCTGTCAGGCGTATTGCTGTACCTGATGACCAACGAAAAATATAACCGCGAATACACCGAAGCCTATACCAACGCCAGCCTGATCGTACGTGAGGATTACCACTTCGAAGATGGCCTGTTCAGCGGTTACGACGCCGAAAAACGCAAATACGACAAAACCAGCTGGAACTACGAGCTGGATGAGAAAGGCTTTGCGAAGCGCGACACCACCCTGCAACACCCGCGCTGCGTGTGGAACCTGCTGAAAGAGCACGTTTCCCGCTATACGCCGGAAGTTGTTGAAAACATCTGCGGTACGCCGAAGGCGGACTTCCTGAAGGTGTGTGAACTGATCGCCGAAACCAGCGCGAAGGACAAAACCGCGTCGTTCCTGTATGCACTCGGCTGGACGCAGCACTCCATCGGCGCGCAGAACATCCGTACCATGGCGATGGTGCAGCTGCTGCTCGGCAACATGGGGATGGCAGGCGGCGGCGTGAACGCCCTGCGCGGCCACTCCAACATTCAGGGTCTGACCGACCTCGGCCTGCTGTCTCAAAGCCTGCCGGGTTACATGAACCTGCCAAGCGAGAAACAGACCGACCTGCAGACCTACCTGACGGCCTGCACGCCAAAACCGCTGCTCGAAGGCCAGGTGAACTACTGGGGCAACTATCCGAAGTTCTTCGTCTCGATGATGAAAGCCTTCTTCGGCGACAAAGCGACGGCGGAAAACAGCTGGGGCTTTGACTGGCTGCCGAAGTGGGACAAAGGCTACGACGTTCTGCAGTATTTCGAGATGATGCACCAGGGCAAAGTGAACGGTTATCTGTGCCAGGGCTTTAACCCGGTTGCCTCGTTCCCGAACAAGAACAAGGTTGTTGAGTCTCTGTCGAAGCTGAAGTTCCTGGTGACGATTGACCCGCTCAATACCGAGACCTCAACCTTCTGGCAGAACCACGGTGAATCGAACGACGTCGATCCGTCGAAGATTCAGACCGAAGTGTTCCGTCTGCCGTCTACCTGCTTCGCGGAAGAGAACGGTTCTATCGTCAACTCCGGACGCTGGCTGCAGTGGCACTGGAAAGGCGCGGACGCCCCGGGCATCGCCATGAACGACGGCGAGATCCTGGCCGGTATTTTCTTACGCCTGCGTAAGATGTATGCGGAAGAAGGCGGCGCGAACCCGGAACCAGTGCTCAACATGACCTGGAACTACTCGACGCCGGAAAACCCTGCGCCGGAAGAAGTGGCGATGGAAAGCAACGGTAAGGCGCTGGCGGACGTTATCGACCCGGCCACCGGTACCGTGCTGGCGAAGAAAGGCGATCAGCTCAGCACCTTCGCGCACCTGCGCGATGACGGCACCACGTCAAGCGGCTGCTGGATCTTCGCCGGTAGCTGGACGCCGAAGGGCAACCAGATGGCCAACCGCGATAACGCCGACCCGTCGGGCCTCGGCAATACGCTAGGCTGGGCATGGGCGTGGCCGCTCAACCGCCGTATCCTCTATAACCGCGCATCCGCTGACCCGCAGGGCAACCCGTGGGATCCGAAGCGTCAGCTTCTGAAGTGGGACGGCGCGAAATGGGGCGGCGTGGATATTCCGGACTACAGCACTGCCGCACCGGGCAGTGACGTTGGGCCGTTTATCATGCAGCCTGAAGGGATGGGACGCCTGTTTGCTATCGATAAGATGGCGGAAGGTCCGTTCCCGGAACACTACGAGCCGTTTGAGACGCCGCTGGGTACCAACCCGCTGCACCCGAACGTGGTCTCTAACCCGGCAGCCCGTATCTTCAAGAGCGATTTTGAAGCGCTGGGTAAAAAGGACAAGTTCCCGTACGTGGGCACTACCTACCGTCTGACCGAGCACTTCCACTACTGGACCAAGCACGCGCTGCTCAACGCCATCGCACAGCCGGAACAGTTTGTGGAGATCGGCGAGAAGCTGGCGAACAAGCTCGGCATCGCCCATGGCGATACCGTTAAGGTCTCCTCTAACCGTGGATATATCAAAGCCAAGGCGGTGGTGACCAAGCGTATTCGCACGCTGAACGTTCACGGTCAGCAGGTGGATACCATCGGCATCCCAATTCACTGGGGCTATGAGGGCGTGGCGAAGAAAGGGTTCATTGCGAACACCCTGACGCCGTTTGTCGGCGATGCGAACACGCAGACGCCGGAGTTTAAGGCCTTCCTCGTGAACGTGGAAAAGGTGTAACGGAGACGACTTATGGCTTATCAATCTCAAGACATTATCCGTCGTTCCGCGACTAACGGTTTCACGCCCGCGCCTCAGGCGCGGGACCACCAGCAGGAAGTGGCGAAGCTTATCGACGTGACCACCTGTATCGGCTGTAAAGCCTGTCAGGTGGCCTGTTCAGAGTGGAACGACATCCGTGACGAAGTGGGTCACAACGTCGGGGTGTACGACAACCCGGCAGACCTGACCGCCAAGTCCTGGACGGTGATGCGTTTCTCTGAAGTGGAGCAGAACGACAAGCTGGAATGGCTTATCCGCAAAGACGGCTGTATGCACTGTGCGGATCCGGGCTGCCTGAAGGCATGTCCGTCAGAAGGAGCTATCATTCAGTATGCCAACGGCATCGTCGACTTCCAGTCCGAACAGTGCATAGGCTGCGGCTACTGCATCGCCGGCTGTCCGTTCGACGTGCCGCGCATGAACCCGGAAGACAACCGCGTCTACAAATGTACGCTGTGCGTTGATCGCGTTAACGTGGGCCAGGAGCCTGCATGCGTGAAGACCTGCCCAACCGGCGCTATCCACTTTGGCTCCAAAGAGGATATGAAAACGCTGGCGGCAGAGCGCGTGGGCGAGCTGAAAACACGTGGTTACGATAACGCGGGCCTGTACGATCCGGCCGGGGTTGGCGGTACGCACGTCATGTACGTACTGCACCACGCCGACAAGCCGAACCTGTATCACGGCCTGCCGGAGAACCCGGAAATCAGCGCCACCGTGAAGTTCTGGAAAGGCATCTGGAAACCGCTGGCAGCGGTCGGTTTTGCTGCCACCTTCGCAGCGAGCATCTTCCACTACGTCGGCGTTGGTCCGAACCGCGCGGAAGAGGAAGACGACAACCTGCATGAAGAGAAAGACGAGGTGCGCAAATGAGAAAACGTGACACCATCGTGCGCTACACCGCACCAGAACGCATCAACCACTGGGTCACCGCCTTCTGCTTCATGCTGGCGGCGATAAGCGGGCTGGGGTTCTTCTTCCCGTCCTTCAACTGGCTGATGCAGATCATGGGGACACCACAGCTGGCGCGTATTCTGCACCCGTTTGTGGGCGTCATCATGTTCGCGTCGTTTATCATCATGTTTTTCCGCTACTGGCACCATAACCTAATCAATCGGGATGATATCTTTTGGGCGAAGAATATTCGTAAGATCGTCGTCAACGAGGAAGTAGGTGATACCGGGCGTTATAACTTCGGCCAGAAATGCGTATTCTGGGCGGCGATTATCTTCCTGGTCCTGTTGCTGGTGAGCGGCGTGATCATCTGGCGTCCGTACTTTGCGCCTGCTTTCTCAATCCCGGTGATCCGATTCGCGCTGATGCTGCATTCATTTGCCGCAGTGGCGTTAATTGTGGTTATCATGGTGCATATTTACGCCGCCCTCTGGGTGAAAGGCACCATTACCGCGATGGTGGAAGGATGGGTAACCAGCACGTGGGCGAAGAAACATCACCCGCGCTGGTACCGAGAGGTCCGCCAGAAACAGGAAAAGTCATCTGAATGAGTATTCGCATAATCCCGCAAGATGAGCTGGGGTCGAGCGAGAAACGCACGGCGGAGTATATTCCGCCGTTGTTATTCCCCAGACTCAAGAACCTCTACAACCGCCGCGCAGAGCGTCTGCGCGAGCTGGCAGAGAACAACCCGCTGGGCGATTTTCTGCGTTTTGCCGCGCTGGTCGCCCACGCGCAGGAAGTGGTGCTATACGACCACCCGCTGCAAATGGATCTGACCGCGCGCATCAAAGAAGCCAACGCGCAGGGCAAGCCGCCGCTGGACATTCACGTCCTGCCGCGCGACAAGCACTGGCATAAACTGCTGCATTCGCTGATTGCCGAGCTGAAGCCGGAGATGAGCGGCACGGCGCTGGCGGTCATTGAGAATCTGGAAAAAGCCTCTGACCTGGAACTGGAAGAGATGGCGAGCGCGCTGTTTGCCTCCGACTTCTCGCTGGTCAGCAGCGATAAAGCACCGTTTATCTGGGCTGCGCTGTCGCTCTACTGGGCGCAAATGGCGAGCCTGATCCCGGGCAAAGCTCGCGCCGAATACGGCGAGGCACGCCAGTTCTGCCCGGTCTGCGGCTCCATGCCGGTATCAAGCATGGTGCAAATCGGCACCACTCAGGGGCTGCGCTACCTGCACTGCAACCTGTGTGAAACCGAGTGGCACGTGGTGCGCATCAAGTGCAGCAACTGCGAGCAGACCCGCGATCTGAACTACTGGTCGCTGGAAAATGAAGAAGCGGCAGTGAAAGCGGAAAGCTGCGGCGACTGCGGGACCTACCTGAAGATTCTGTATCAGGAAAAAGACCCGAAAGTCGAAGCGGTGGCCGACGATCTCGCCTCGCTGATTCTGGACGCGAAAATGGAGCAGGAGGGCTTTGCCCGCAGCTCGATTAACCCGTTCCTGTTCCCGGGTGAAGGGGAGTAATCTCCTGTGACAGTGCCGGGCGGCGCGCGCTTGCCCGGCCTACAACTCGACAGCAATACCAGCCATCTTATATGCCAGATGTTCTTCAGCCCGTAGTCCTGGATCCGTCTAAAGACGCGTTATCGCTTTAGCATCGCTTCCACGACAAATCTCAGGCAACATCCGCACTTTATGTCTGTGACGAAGGCAGATAATAAAAAAGCTCTCGCCTTTGCGAGCCTCTTTCCAGATTTTTATCCTCGACAATTTTCTTATTTTCTTTTGAATCAAACCAGGTTATAAAACTGTATATCCATACAGTTAAAGGGAATTCTCATGGCACTGGAACAGGGTATTGCACAGCTGGTTCAGGGATTTATCGCTGCAGGTCGGCCCTCGTCGCGTCGCCAGAGCATTGAGGTGCGACGAGCAGGCTATATTGCCAGTACGGGGCTTGCCGGGGAGACCGAAACGCGCGTTCAGGTTGAAACGCTTGTTCTTGAAGGTCTTACCATTCGGGTATTTTCACCTCTTAATGCGCCTGAAATATTGCCTGCTGCCATCTACTATCACGGTGGATGCTTTATCAGTGGCGGCTTTGATACCCATGATAACCAGCTCCGCCAGTTAGCCTGCTACGGCAATTGTCGGGTAATTGCAATTCAGTACAGGCTGGCGCCGGAGCATACCTTCCCCGCCGCACATGACGATGCGGAAAGAGGTGCGGATCTGGTCTGGCAGTATGCAGACGAATTAGGCGTAGATAAGAACCGGCTGACCCTCTGTGGAGACAGCGCAGGAGGACATCTGGCGCTGGTAACGGCGCTGCGGCTTAAGGCTAAAGGGCTGTGGCAGCCTGTACAGCTTATTCTTATCTACCCCATGCTCGACGCCACGGCCAGTTTTGAAAGCTATACCCTCAACGGCATGGATTACGTGATCACTCGCGATACCCTGCTGAGCGGCTATGAAATATATCTGGCTGGAGCCGACCGTAAGCATCCTGAGGTTAGCCCGCTGTGGCGGGAAGACTTCAGCGGCCTGCCAGCTGTCCATATCGTTACCGCTGAGTACGATCCGTTATGCGATGAGGGGGAGGCGTTGTTTCAACGCCTCACGGAGCAAGGGGTGGCGTGTACCGCTCAGCGATGGCTGGGGGTCGTCCATGGCTTCTTTCAGCTTGGCGGCATTAGCCAGTCTGCGCGAGACGTTGTGCGGGATATCGCCGGGCGGATTCAGCATGCCCGGGGAGCGTGAACAGGAGATCACTCCTCCTCGTTCCCACCCTCTTCATACGCACCGTACGGCTTCGCAGGGAGAACGATATAGGTGCCTTCAAACACCGCGCCCGGCGTTTCATCGCCGAACAGCTCAACCTGCATCTGCACGCGTGCTTTTCGGCCACGCGCCAGACGGTCAAGATCACCACCCAGCGCGCCAAGGTCCGCCACCGCGCTCGGCTTGCCGCTTATCGGTGCGCTATAGCGAATGTGGGCATCGGCCAGAATAATGGTGCCGCCGAGATGCCGCTCGCGCAGCATTAGCCAGATCAGCCCCCAACCGGTGAGCGTCGCCAGGGAAAACAGACTGCCAGCAAACAGGGTGTGGTGAGGGTTCTGATTGCCGGTTTCCGGCATGGTGGTAATGAATTTTTGCCCGGTGTACTGCTGGATGCGCACGCCCATTTTTTCACTCAGAGGGATGTGTTCATACCAGGCCTGCTGCAGCTGCCCGCACCAGTCCGCGCGATGGAGAATGTCGTCCAGCGTGGCGATGGGTTTGATCATCAAAAAGTGACGAATCGGCGTGGTTTGCGGAGCGGTAATTTCACCCTGGTTAACAAAACCAAGTTTGGCAAAGAACTCTACAGCATCTTCGCGGGCGCTACAGGTGACGCGCTTAACGCCTTCCTGACGGGCGACGGACTCAAGGGTCATCGCCATTAACGTCCCCAGACCTTTGTCCTGTACGGAGGGATGAACCGCCATAAAGCGAATAGACGCTTCGTTATCGGCGTTGATATACAAACGCCCGACGGCAACAAGGTTGCCCTCTTCGTCCATCACCATCTGATGGTGGGCCATCGCGTCCCAGGCATCGCGTTCAGAGCCTTTTGGCTGATGCAGTGGCTTGCGCAGCATTTCCCAGCGGAACTGGTAATAAGCGTCTAACTCTTCTTCCGTTTGCGGTACTCGAAGGTGATACATAGCTGTACTCTCTCTTGTTACCCGCGGCCACGCCGCCAGTTGGCTCATACCTGGAGCCAGAATGTGACGGGGCCATCGTTCACCAGCGAGACCTGCATATCTGCAGCGAATCGTCCGGTTTGCGTATTCATTTCCTGTTGGCGACAACGCTCAACAAAGTACTCGTAAAGTGCTTCTGCACGATCCGGCGCGGCGCCTTTAGAGAAACTCGGGCGCATGCCGCGCTCGGTATCCGCTGCCAGCGTAAACTGGGAAACCACCAGCACGCTCCCGCCCGCCTGCTGGACGTTCAGGTTCATCTTGCCTTCCGCATCGCTGAATATGCGGTAGCCCAGCACGCGCTCGCATAAGCGGTTAGCTTTTTGTTCGTCATCATCCTTTTCGACACCTAACAACACCAAAAGTCCTGGGCCAATTTCACCCGTCACCTCTCCCTCCACGGTGACGCTGGCACGGGTTACGCGCTGTATCAATGCAATCATGGTTGGTCTGCTTCTAATTGTTTTTCAGCTTCTGCTGCTTTTTTAAGTTCGCGGTATACGCCGAGAGTGACAGTTATTTCGGCGCCAAGCAAGACGATACACCAGGTCCAGTAAACCCAGACAAATAAAATGGGGATCACCGCCAGCACGCCGTAAATCAGCTGATAAGAGGGGAACATGGTGATGTAAAGGGCAAACCCTTTTTTACCCAGTTCAAAAAGCACTGCCGCCACCAGCGCCCCAACTACCGCATCTCGGTTAGGCACGCGCGTGGTCGGTACAACGCTATAGAGCAGCCAGAACGAGAGCCATGACAGGATCAGCGGAAAAATACGCAGCACATTATCAATTACGCTGTTTAAATCACTCGCCCAGCGCAAGGAGAGAAGATATGAGCTGATTGCCAGACTCGCCCCGGCCAGCAATGGCCCCAGCGTTAAGATCATCCAGTAAACGGCAAAGGAATAGACCTTAGGACGGATTTTTTTGCTTCGCCAGATGGTGTTAAGCGCGCTGTCGATGGAGTACATCAGCAGCAGCGCGGTAACGATAAGGCCGCACGCCCCCACCGCCGTCATCTTGCTGGAGTTGGCAACAAACTGCTCGATGTAGTTCTGGATAACATCCCCGGTGGCCGGGATGAAGTTCGCGAAGACGAAATGGCGAAGCTGCAGGCTGACGTCCGCAAACATCGGGAAGGCGGAAAAGAGCGCAAAGATAACCGCCACCAGCGGCACTAACGAGAGCAACGACACGTAGGCGAGGTTACCCGCCAGCGTGGTCATGTTGTCCTCATCAATACGGTGCCAGAGCAGCTTCAGCCAGGCCCTCAGTGGGCGAGTATGATGCGTGGCTTTTTGATGAACGGTTTTTAGCATAACTGCTTCGCAAAGTAGTTCGGTATCGTCTCTTTTCCGGTCACCAGAATTGACGTGATACCCAACTGGTTAGCTCCCTCTATATTATCGGCGTTGTCGTCGAAAAAGACCGCATCGGCCGCGGTGAATCCTTCTGCCTGCAGAACAGCCTGATAAATTCGCGCTTCAGGCTTACGCATACCCATCTCTTGCGAAAGATAGATTTTATCTGCCGCCGCCTTAACCTCGGGGTATTCCTCCGGCCAGAAGGTGGTGTGCAGGCGGTTGGTGTTCGACAACACCACCACCCGATGCCCCTGCTCGCGCAGTTTGTGCATAATGTCGATCACCTCAGGCCGGATGGCGACAAATACCGCCTGCCAGCCATGGGAAAACTGTTCATAGCTTAACGAAAGCCCCATCTCCTGGCAGAAGCGTTCAGCAAACGCTTCATCGCCGATCTCGCCGCGCTCATGCTGATGGAAGGTCTCACCCATCGCAAAATTCTGCTTTAACGTCGCCAGCGGAACACGGCTAAAGTCGCTCCAGGCACCCAGCACCCGGTTAAAATCGATATCGACGATTACGTTTCCTAAGTCAAAGATATAAAGCATGTTTATCTCCTGCTCGCCGTGGAGAAGTAACTGTAGCGGGAATCACGAGATTTGACTATGCGTGCCGTCTAAGGTGTGCGATCGATTTTTACGGCGCGTTTTTACGACAGTACAGCGAAGGGACGTTTGACGCGGCAAAAAGCCAGGCTCCGCGATACTCATCAATCATCAGGCTCAGATCTCTTCCCGGCGTGCGATAAAAGCCCGGCAGGGTTGCATTGATATCGGTCTCATCCGCCCTATCAGCAAAGGTTTTAACAATACGATCGTTATTTAATACACGCGCATTCTGATGATAGCTGTAGTGGAAATAGATGGTACGGTTAACTTCAGAAACCGCGTGACCAAACAATTTACCGTTAATGACAGCAGTCCCTTCCCTATGCTGCATTCGCCAGGAAACGGTACCTACAAACCGATTTTTACCGATCGTCCACTCCACATCACCTGTACAGCGTATCGGCTTACTTGAAAAATGCGAATACGCTAACCAGCCGCTGGTAATAGCAGCCCCCAGAAACGCCCCCAGCAAAATAATACGGTTCCCGAGTATCTTCATTGCTCATGCGCCCAAAAATAATGCGTGGTACATAACGCCGTCGCGTCATGTCGCGCATCGTTATTACAGACAAATGCCGCGATTCGCTCCGTTTTACTATAGCCGATGAGAAAAACGTACCGGTTCTCGGCACACAGGGCAGGATAATTCTTTAACAAGCGCAGGTAATGGTCCTGCATAGGTTCATTAGGTGCATAAAAGGGCTGGCAGGGGCCGACCTTGCTGCCCTTTGAGAGCGGAATATAATTACTGAACGGCATCGTCAGGCGGTGTTTATATAACACTACTCCGTTGATAAGTACGATCAGTAAAAGCACAGTGGTGCTAATGATCAACCAGACCGGTCTCTGTATCACGGTGTCAGCGACTGTTTCCTCGTCTTTATTGACTATCACCGCCTCAGTGGTTGGGGTAAATACCTCAACGTGGGTTGTTTTGGAAAGCATCAGCCCACGACGCGAAATCGTTTTAACGGTATCACGCGGTAACCCCACATCAGCCAGCGCATTGCGCAAAGTCAAAATGGCCTGATAAAAGGTATTTGGGGTTGTAACGTCATTACGCTCCCCCCATCCCACCACCATTAACTGATTTTGCGAAATAATTTCTCCGGGGTGGGTAACGAGATAAAGAAAACAGAGATTAGCAGGAAGCTGCAATTGTATCGTGCGCCCGGATATGGGATTCGCCAGGGTTTTGTTTTCCGGATCATACTCGACCAGTTTGTTAATGAGATACAATTTTACTTTCCTCAGCAATAACAATATTTAACCCTAAACACCTAAAACACTTACGAATATTTAACAACAGTATAGGTCACGATGATTAGGGTGCGAGAACACCATACCTAAGATTAAAATCAAACTATTATTTTTCAAACAGTTACATTGATGTTTTCTTAGGTGAGTCTCAGCTAAACCCACATAATGAGATTTCATTACACTTCGCCAGGCCGAATAATTATATTGAGTTCCACATTGAGAAGAGACTGACGTTCAGACAGATCGAGGAGAAGAATCTTTAGCTATTAGTGCTATTCCCTGAATCTTCTTCCAGGCTTTTTTTTGCCGAATAATCTTAAAGGATTGATGAATATTCCTGGATTATGTCTGGCTACTGATGTTATGCCGTTATGGCTACAGCCTGACAAAATAGATACCGCCAGGAATTTATTTTAACTGTCGCTATTTTTTATAAACACGTCAGGATCCCTGGATATGTTTCAAGATTGACACATTTGAAAGGCAGTGAAATATTGACAATGAAAATAAGACAGGAGTGGGCTGGATGATAACGTCGTCGCAAAAGGTTGTCCGCTGCATAAGCTGTGAACTGTCCTGTCAGTTATTCCCGGATAACGCAGTGCGCTCACAATACTGTGGTAACGCTTCGTTTGCAGTTTGGCCGATTGGTAATCATTTCCTGCAGCTTGCAGTAGCAAATAAAATATTGCGGGGAAACAAGAATCACTTATTACGTGGGTTTATTTTTGTAGATTTTTCGATGTACAACCTGCGCGTACTTGCCGATCCGCAATGGATTGAGCATCTGGCGATAACTAACATGCACATCATTCTTATCTCGGACCGCAAGCTGGAGGCATTGGCTAATTACTTATTCGCTCATCATGATGAAATAAAGGGAATTATTTATGCAGATGACAATGACGCTGTATTACAGGAAAAAATTAACCACCTATTTTCCGGCAGACGTGTGAACAGTAGACGAGGAAACACCCTGAATACTGTTGAATTCACTTTGCTTAACAGATTTATGTCAGGAGTATGCCTCCAGGAGATAATAAAAAAAGACAGCATTGATGTGAAAAAAATTTATGTTCATAAAATACGATTAGAGAGGAAGTTAGGAACCAGCATTCATAAAATACTCGTTTCTGTTTTGTAATTTCATCTTCTTAACATACCCACATTTAATGGTGTGGAGAATGTTCTACGCCTGAAAGAAAGGGGGCAGTTATGCCATATATAATGAAACATTCACCTGTCGCCGTTGCGATTTCGCTGGCGCTATCGTCAGCGCTATTTACCGCAAATGCAGCAGTTATTGATTTTGCTAATTTACCTGCCTCCGGAGCGGTAACGGATTTGCCTGCAGAAATACAGGCGCTGATTCCTGCAACGGCAAACGCAAATTTTAGCAAAAATACCAACGATCCTAACTATGTCTACCAGTACAGCCCAGGCAATATTCCCATCTACGGAGATGGGATCACCCTTGACGGGCCGGGAGCGGAAGCCTTCGAGCACTCCGTGACCGTTATTCAGAACTCCACGTCCGGCAGCCCGGGGGTGATATTTGGTGACGACCTGACTATTCGTACCCAGTCAAAAGTGGCCGCCAATAACGGTAAAGATGTCGACGGTATTCGTACTCATGGTATGAACACGCCGAATAACCCGGTGTTTATCATTACCGGCGACCGCACCCACATTTACGTGAATGGCCAAAGCGGCGATGGCATTAATGCAGGGTACAGTTCCTTCAGTCAGGGCTCTCTCGGCTCCGCCAATATTTATGTGGGTGACGATCTTTATATCGAAACCACCGGCAGTACCGGTCGCGGCATTAGCGCCTATGCCTTGAATGACGCTTCTAAGGCAAAAAATAACGTTATCGTCGGCGATCGTGCACATATTGTGACGCGGGGTACCTATGCCGAGGGGATTCGTACTAACCAGAGCGGATCGTACGTCCGTCTGGGCAATGAAGCCATTCTCGAAACGTACGGCGCATCGGCCTACGGCCTGTATGCGGGCTCGGCGTCAAAAATTGAGCTCGGAAAAAGTGCGAACATTACCACCGACGCGGCCAGTGCCTCCGGCGTGTACTCTACCGGTTCGTCAACCATCACCCTTGATGAAGGCGCAACCATCACCACCAACGGTGCCAGCGCGCATGGCATCTACGCTTACACAGCAGCGGTGAATGTGGGAGATAACGTCACTGTTGCGGTAAATAGCAGCGAGAAAACCAGCAGCTCCGCCCAGGCGCCGCACGGGATGTATGCCTGGTCACGCGGCGTGATAACGCTCGACGGCGGGGCAACCATTACCACCGCAGGCCAGCGCGACAACGGTAGCTATGCCCTGAACGCCAGCAATGGCGGAATTATTGATGCCTCCGCAGGCGGAAAATTCATCCTTAACGGCGATATTCTTGCCGCAGGTGGCGTGGCGGCCAACAGCACCCTTCCGGCACAAAACAGTACCATTACGCTGACAATGGAGAACAGCTCGCTGTGGAACGGAGCGTCTTATATAGAGAGCAACGCCGCCGGCACCGGGACTATCGCGCTTACGATGAATGACGCCGTGTGGAATATGCGCGACAGCTCCACGGTGACCAGCCTGACGCTGAATGCGGGCGGCACGATAAATTTCCAGCACGATGAAGACACGGCCTGGCAAACCCTGACCATCAATGAGGATTACATCGGCAACGGCGGCAAGCTGGTTTTCAATACCGTGCTGTCTGATGATACCTCTGAAACCGACAAGCTGATTGTTGAAGGAAATACGTCCGGTCATACCGCGGTTGACGTGAACAACATTGGCGGTGCTGGCGCACAAACCGTTGAAGGGATTGAAATTGTCAGCGTTGGCGGCAACTCAGCGGGGACGTTTGAGAAGGCCAGCCGTATCGTAGCGGGGGGTTATGACTATAACGTTGTGCAGAAAGGTAAGAACTGGTTTCTGACCAGCCTGGTTGAACCCGTTGACCCACCGGTCGACCCGGTAGATCCCCCTGTTGACCCGGTAGACCCACCGGTAGACCCCGTCGACCCGCCTGTTGACCCGGTGGATCCACCTGTCGACCCCGTAGACCCACCAGTCGACCCTGTCGATCCGCCCGTCGACCCGGTGATTCCGCCGCAAGAACCGGTGCCACCTGCCGCGCCGCCGAAAAGCGAGCATCAGTATCGCCCGGAATTTGGTAGCTATCAGGCGAACAGCTATGCGGCAAATACGCTGTTTATGACCCGCCTGCACGACCGTCTGGGTGAAACGCAGTACACCGACATGCTCACCGGCGAGCAAAAAGTGACGAGCCTGTGGATGCGTAACGTCGGCGGACATACGCGCTTCAAAGACGGCAGCGGCCAGCTAAAAACAACGGCCAACCGCTATGTGTTGCAGCTGGGTGGTGATATCGCTCAGTGGAGCAGCGACGGCCTGGATCGGTGGCATCTTGGCCTGATGGCGGGCTACGGCAACAGCCAGAGCCGGAGCGCTTCCAGCCTGACCGGATACCACTCACGCGGCGAAGTAAATGGCTATAGCGTAGGTTTGTACGGTACCTGGTACGCAAACGAAGCCGATAAAAGCGGCACCTACGTTGACAGCTGGGTGCTGTATAACTGGTTTGACAATAAGGTCATGGGACAGGATCAGGCCACTGAGAATTATCGCTCCAGCGGTGTGACCGCCTCTGTCGAAGCAGGCTACAGCGTTAAGGTGGGTGAAAGCGGCCGTAACAGCTACTGGATCCAGCCGAAGGCGCAGGCCGTTTGGATGGACGTGCAGGCTGACGACCATCGCGAACGTAACGGTACGCGGGTGAAAGACGAAACTCAGGGGAACCTGATGACACGTCTCGGCGTGAAGGCCTACATCAGCGGACATAACGCGATGGTTGACGGTAAATCACGCACCTTCCAGCCGTTTATCGAGGCGAACTGGATCCACAATACCCAGACCACGCGCATTCGCATGTATGACGTCAGCAATGAGATGCGTGGTGCACGCAATATTGGTGAGTTAAAGACAGGCGTAGAGGGGCAGATTACGCCGCAGCTTAGCGTCTGGGGCAATGTGGCTCAGCAGATTGGCGACAAAGGCTACAGCGATACGCAGGGGATGCTTGGGGTGAAATACAGCTTCAAGTAACAACAAAAAAGCCGCTGAGGGATCAGCGGCTTTTTGCTTCAGGCAATATCATCGCTGGTACAGGCCAGCACCGTTTCAACCTTACTGGATTTCAGATGATTTTGCAGCGCCGAGCCAGGCATCTCATCGGTGAAGAGCGCAGTAGTCTGCGACACGTTACCAACCTCAACGGCCGCAGAAGCGGTATATTTCGTATGATCGGCCGCTAACAGAATATGGCGGGAGTGCGCCATCATGGTTTTCACCACGCTGGCTTCGTTAACGTCAAACTCCATCATCGCGCCGTCGTGCTCAATCGCCCCGATGCTGGTCACCAGATAATCTGCACGGAAGCCAGACACAAAGGCGGTTGCAGCAGGCCCGATGATGCCGCCATTGTGCGGGCGCAGCGTGCCACCCGGCACCATCACTTCAAAGCGCGGGTTCTTATACAAAATATGCGCCACCCGAAGGCTGTTGGTAATAATGCGCAGATGATTATGGTTGAGCAGCGCCCGGGCAACATGCTCCACGGTCGTGCCGATCGTGATGAAAATAGTTGAGCCGTCGGGAATATAGTCCGCAATCGCCTCGGCAATCGCCCGCTTCTCTTCGGTAAGCGACACTTCGCGCTGTTCGAACGCCGTGTTCACCACGCTGGATGCCCTGCCCGCGCCGCCATGATGACGCGTGATCAGCCCCTGCTCGCTGAGCTTGCGGATATCCCGGCGCACCGTTTGCGTGGAGACATCCAGCAGCTGCGCCAGTTCATCAATGTTCATATAGCCGCGGTCGGCAATCAGCGTCAGCAGCTGATCGTGACGCGGGTTGCCGGTCAGTTCGGTAAGGCTCATGGGCTGTCCTCTGAAAACCATCACGCCCCGCATTTTATACAAAAAGTGACAAAAAAGAGCGGGTTTGATCACAGTCGGGTATACCCGCGCGCCCGCCGGGCCTGGTGCATTTCAGGGCTGCGACGGCGCTGGCAAAACGCACAGCGTCGGCTGAAGACGTTTGTTGTCCCAGACTGACCGCCAGCGCGCCGTGGAAAACGTCACCCGCCCCGGTAGTATCTACCACGTCCACCTCAAAGCCGGGCTGATGGCACAGCGTGTCATTTTCCAGCCAAAAGCAGCCGTCTCGCCCCTGCGTGACGTACACATGTCCATTTGTGAGCATTTGTGCTTTTTTCAGCGCGTCTTCGGTTTCATCCAGCTGCGTTAAGCGCCGCAGGCCCGGCGCGGAGAAAGCCGCATGGTCGCTTAAGGCAATCAGCTCCGCGATCTCCTGCGGGGTGACGTCGGCATCAAGCAAAGTAGGAACGCCCTGCTGCCGGGCCAAAGTAAACGCCTGTTTTGCCCCGTCATGCCAGCGCACATCTGCTAAAACGATATCCCATTGCGAGAAGTCGATTTCACGTAGCCAGTCTGCCGCGGCAGGGAGATCGGGGCTGGGGTAGTTCGCAATGACGCGCTCTCCGCTGCCGTCCACCAACACCGCCGACTGTGACGATCGGGCACCTTTAAAGACGCGCGTGTAGCGGGTATTCACCCCCAGGGATTCCAGCTCCGCCAGCAGCCGTTTACCGGTGTCGTCGTCCCCCACCCGGCCAATAAAATCCACTTCCGCGCCCAGTTTCGCCGCCGCCACCGCCGCAGTGGCCGCCGGACCGCCGCCCACTTCCGTATAGTCTTTTGCGACATATTTCCCACCTTCCTTAGGTAAATCATCGAGATACCAGATGCGATCCAGCACGGTAATGCCGACACAAACGATGCGAGTCATGGTAATTCCTTCTGCGATTTCTGATGCTTTCATTTTAATTTCATCAAATGTTTAAAAAGTGACCCGTGTCAATTTTTTGACTATAAATTACAAATACGATCAAAAACAGACAACACAAACGCGCAAAAATTGACACGATGTGACAGGAGAGAGGCATGTCAGCAATCGCATTTATCGGTTTAGGGCAGATGGGCGCGCCAATGGCGAAGAATCTGTTGAAACAGGGCCACCAGCTTAACGTTTTTGATGTGAACCCGCAGGCGGTGCAGGCGCTGGTGGAGAGCGGCGCACAGGCGGCGGCAACGCCCGCGCAGGCCGCCACGGACGCCGAATTCGTCATCACCATGCTGCCAAATGGCGACCTGGTGCGCAGCGTGCTGTTCGATGAGTACGGCGTGTGCGAGGGGCTATCCCCCGACGCGCTGGTGATAGATATGTCCACCATTCACCCGCTACAAACCGACGCGCTGATCCGCGACATGGCTGGACGCGGCTTCAGCCTGATGGACGCGCCCGTCGGACGCACGTCTGACCACGCCGTCGCCGGTACGTTGCTCCTTCTGGCTGGCGGCACGGCGCAGCAGGTTGAGCGCGCTACTCCCGTATTGATGGCAATGGGCAATGAGCTGATTAACGCCGGCGGGCCGGGCATGGGCATTCGCGTGAAGCTTATCAATAACTATATGAGCATCGCCCTGAACGCCCTTTCCGCCGAGGCCGCCGTGCTGTGCGAAGCGCTTGGCCTCTCCTTCGATGTGGCACTTAAGGTGATGAGCGGTACGCCTGCAGGTAAAGGCCACTTCACCACCTCATGGCCGAACAAGGTGCTGAAAGGGGATCTTTCTCCCGCCTTCATGATCGACCTTGCGCATAAAGATCTGGGGATCGCCCTGGACGTGGCCAACCAGCTCCACGTTCCGATGCCGCTGGGCGCGGCTTCCCGCGAAGTTTACAACCAGGCACGCGCCGCCGGGCGCGGGCGCGAAGACTGGACAGCCATTCTTGAACAGGTTCGCGCATCTGCCGGGCTGAAAAAAACACACTGATACGAAAGGACTGAGGAATGACGATGTACACCCTGAAAGATATCACCCGACCTTCCGGCGGTTTTGCGATGCTGGCTGTGGATCAGCGCGAAGCGATGCGCCTGATGTTTGCCGCCGCAGGCGCGCCGGTGCCGGTAACCGACCAGCACCTGACGGATTTTAAGGTCAACGCGGCGAAGATTCTGTCGCCGTACGCCTCTGCCATTCTCGTCGACCAGCAGTTCTGCTATCGCCAGATTGTGGAGCAGCAGGCCGTTGCCAAAAGCTGCGCGATGATTGTGGCGGCCGACGAGTTTATTCCGGGGAACGGTATACCGGTCGACAGCGTGGTGATCGACAAGAACGTCGACGCGCAGGCGGTCAAACGCGATGGCGGCAAGGCGCTGAAGCTGCTGGTGCTGTGGCGTAGCGATGAAGATCCGCAGCAGCGTCTGGAGATGGTGAAGGCGTTCAATACGCTGTGCCACGATAACGGTCTGCTGAGCATTATCGAGCCGGTTGTACGTCCGCCGCGTCGCGGTGCCGCATTTGACCGCGAGCAGGCGATTATCGACGCGGCCAAAGAGCTGGGCGACAGCGGCGCAGACCTCTACAAAGTGGAGATGCCGCTGTTTGGCAAAGGCACGCAGCCGGAACTGCTGGCCGCCTCGCAAAGGCTAAACGAGAACATCGCTATGCCGTGGGTGATCCTCTCCTCCGGCGTGGACGAAAAATTATTCCCGCGCGCCGTGAGCGTAGCGATGCAGGCAGGGGCATCTGGCTTTTTAGCCGGTCGCGCCGTCTGGTCATCGGTGATTGGCCTGCCGGACACCGGGCTGATGCTCCGCGATATTTCTGTACCCAAACTGCAGCGTCTGGGTGAGATCGTCGACGAAATGATGGCTCGCCGCTGAGAAAGGACCCGAACATGAAATGGTTTAACACCCTGAGCCATAACCGCTGGCTCGAACAAGAGACCGACCGCATCTTTGATTTCGGTAAAAACGCCGCCGTACCGACCGGCTTTGGCTGGCTGGGCAATAACGGGCAGGTGCGCAGCGATATGGGCACCCATCTGTGGATCACCACCCGCATGCTGCACGTATACGCGGTGGCGGCAAACATGGGCCGCCCCGGCGCGTATGCCCTGGTCGAGCACGGCATCAATGCCCTTAACGGCCCGCTGCGCGACAAACGGCACGGCGGCTGGTACGCCTGCGTTAACGATGAGGGCGTGATGGATGCCTCCAAGCAGGGCTATCAGCACTTCTTCGTTCTGCTGGGCGCGGCGAGCGCCGTCACCACCGGCCACCCGCAGGCGCGCAGGCTGCTGGACGATGCCATCGAGGTGATTGAGCGCTACTTCTGGAGCGAGCATGAGCAGATGTGCCTGGAGTCCTGGGATGAGGCCTTCAGCAAAACGGAAGATTACCGCGGCGGGAACGCCAACATGCACGCCGTGGAAGCTTTCCTCATCGTCTATGACGTGACCCACGACCGGAAATGGCTCGATCGCGCCCTGCGCATCGCCTCGGTGATTATTCACGACGTGGCGCGCAAAGGGGAGTACCGCGTTAACGAGCATTTCGACGCGAACTGGAACCCAATCCGCGACTACAACATCGATAACCCTGCTCACCGCTTCCGCGCCTACGGCGGCACGCCGGGGCACTGGATCGAGTGGGGCCGTCTGATGCTGCACCTGCGCGCCGCGCTGGAGGCTTGCTTTGAAACCCCACCGGAGTGGCTGCTGGAAGATGCGAAAGGGCTGTTCCACGCCACCATCCGCGACGCCTGGGCACCCGACGGGGCCGATGGGTTTGTCTACTCCGTGGGCTGGGACGGTAAGCCAATCGTGCGTGAACGCGTGCGCTGGCCAATCGTCGAGGCGATGGGCACGGCTTATGCACTTTACACCGTGACCGGCGAGGCGCAGTACGAAGCCTGGTATCAGAAATGGTGGGATTACTGCATCAAGTACCTGATGGACTACGAAAACGGTTCCTGGTGGCAGGAGCTGGACACCAATAACGAAGTGACCACCAAAGTCTGGGACGGCAAGCAGGATATTTACCACCTGCTGCACTGCCTGGTAATCCCCCGCCTGCCGCTGGCACCGGGCTTAGCCCCTGCCGTAGCCGCTGGTTTACTGGATAGCCTGGCTAAATAATAAAGACGGAGTGTTTATGCGTACCCTACACAATATTGACCTGAAAAATAACGAAAGTGGCTTCACCCTGCGCTGGCAGGACCGTCTGATTTTATCCCACACCGGGGATGCCCCTTGCCTGTGGATTGGCGCAGGCGAGGCCGATATCGAGATGTTTCGCGGCAACTTCAGCATCAAGGACAAGCTCAACGAAAAGATTGCCCTGACGGACGCGACCGTCACGCAGCAAAGCGCAGGCTGGGCGATCCGCTTTACCCGCGGCGACGCGGTGAGCGCGACGCTGCTGGTGGGCGTCGATGCGCAAGGCCGTCTCGAGCTGAAGCTTAAAAATGACGCCACCCGCCATAACCGCATCTGGCTGCGGCTGGCGGCGCAGCCGGAAGATCATATCTACGGCTGCGGCGAGCAGTTCTCGTACTTCGATCTGCGCGGCAAGCCATTCCCGCTGTGGACCAGCGAGCAGGGCGTTGGCCGCAATAAGCAGACCTACGTCACCTGGCAGGCCGACTGCAAAGAGAACGCGGGCGGCGACTACTACTGGACCTTCTTCCCGCAGCCCACCTTCGTGAGCACCCAGAAGTACTATTGCCACGTGGACAACAGCTGCTACATGAACTTCGACTTCAGCGCGCCGGAGTTCCACGAGCTGGCGTTCTGGGAAGATAACGCCACGCTGCGCTTCGAATGTGCGCAAACTTACGTCGATCTACTGGAAAAACTCACCAGCCTGCTGGGGCGTCAGCCTGAACTACCGGACTGGGTTTACGACGGCGTGACGCTGGGTATTCAGGGCGGCACCGAGGTGTGCCAGCAAAAGCTCGACGCTATGCGCCAGGGCGGTGTGAAGGTAAACGGCATCTGGGCGCAGGACTGGTCCGGCATTCGCATGACCTCCTTCGGCAAACGCGTGATGTGGAACTGGAAGTGGAACAGCGAACTTTATCCGCAGCTTGACGAGCGTATTGCGCAGTGGAAACAGGAAGGCGTGCAGTTCCTCTCCTATATCAACCCATACGTCGCCAGCGATAAAGATCTCTGCGAAAAAGCGGCAACGCGCGGCTATCTGACCAAAAACGCCGACGGTAAGGACTACCACGTCGAGTTCGGCGAGTTCTACGCGGGCGTTATCGACCTGACCAACCCGGAAGCCTACGGCTGGTACAAAGAGGTCATTAAAAACAACCTGATCGCGCTGGGCTGTGGCGGCTGGATGGCCGATTTCGGTGAGTATCTGCCGACTGATACCTTCCTGCACAACGGCGTTAGCGCGGAGATCATGCATAACGCCTGGCCTGCCCTGTGGGCAAAATGTAACTACGAGGCGCTCCAGGAGACCGGCAAGCTCGGCGAGATACTGTTCTTTATGCGTGCGGGCTACACCGGTAGCCAGAAGCACTCGGTGATGATGTGGGCGGGGGATCAGAACGTCGACTGGAGCCTGGACGACGGTCTGGCGTCCGTCGTACCTGCGGCCCTTTCGCTGGCGATGACCGGGCACGGCCTGCACCACAGCGACATCGGCGGCTATACGACGCTTTTCGAGATGAAGCGCAGCAAAGAGCTGCTCCTGCGCTGGTGCGACTTCAGCGCCTTTACGCCAATGATGCGCACCCACGAGGGCAACCGCCCTGGCGATAACTGGCAGTTCGACGGCGACGCGGAAACCATCGCGCACTTCGCGCGCATGACCACCGTCTTCACCACCCTGAAGCCGTACATCAAAGCCGCCGTCACGCAGAATGCGAAAAGCGGCCTGCCGGTAATGCGCCCACTCTTCCTGCACTACGAAGACGACGCGCGTGCCTACACGCTGAAATATCAGTATCTGTTTGGCCGCGATCTGCTGGTGGCGCCGGTTCATGAAGAGGGTCGCCACGACTGGACGCTCTATCTGCCGCAGGACAGCTGGGTCAACGCGTGGACCGGGGAAACCTGCGATGGCGGTGACGTGACCGTTGATGCCCCGCTCGGCAAGCCGCCGGTGTTCTACCGCCAGCACAGCGACTGGGCAGATCTGTTTAGCACCTTACGTCATATCTGATAAGGCTCGCCCGCAGGGAAACCTGCGGGCAGACGGAGAATAATAATGAGTCAACATACTTCCGATCCGGCAACCCTACGCCTGCCGTTTAAAGAAAAACTCGCCTACGGGATGGGCGACCTCGGATCTAACATCCTGCTGGATATCGGCACGCTGTATCTGCTGAAGTTTTACACCGACGTGCTGGGCCTGCCGGGCACCTACGGCGGGATCATCTTCCTGATTGCGAAGTTCTTTACCGCCTTCACCGACATGGGGACCGGGATCATGCTCGACTCCCGGCGCAAGATTGGCCCGAAAGGGAAATTCCGCCCGTTCGTGCTCTACGCGGCGTTCCCGGTGACCCTGCTGGCGATTGCCAACTTCGTCGGCACGCCGTTTGAAATCACCGGTAAAACGGTGATGGCGACGGTGCTGTTTATGCTGTACGGCCTGTTCTTCAGCATGATGAACTGCTCCTACGGCGCGATGGTGCCGGCCATTACCAAAAACCCGGACGAGCGCGCCTCGCTGGCCGCCTGGCGTCAGGGTGGCGCCACGCTGGGCCTGCTGCTCTGTACCGTGGGCTTTGTGCCGGTGATGAACCTGATCGAGGGCAACGACCAGCTTGGCTATATCTTTGCCGCGACCCTCTTCTCGCTGTTCGGCCTGTTCTTTATGTGGTGGTGCTATAAGGGCGTGACCGAGCGTTACGTCGAGACGCAGCCTGCAAATCCGACGCAAAAGCCGGGGCTGCTGCAGTCGTTTCGCGCCATCGCCGGGAACCGTCCGCTGTTTATCCTGTGCATCGCCAACCTGTGCACGCTGGGCGCCTTTAACGTCAAACTCGCCATCCAGGTCTACTACACGCAGTACGTGCTGAACGACCCGATCCTGCTGTCGTACATGGGCTTCTTCAGCATGGGCTGTATTTTTATCGGCGTCTTTATGATGCCCGGCGCGGTGCGGCGCTTCGGCAAGAAAAAGGTCTACATCAGCGGGCTGATGATCTGGGTGGCGGGCGATCTGCTCAACTACTTCTTCGGCGGCGGCTCGGTGAGCTTTGTGGCGTTCTCCTGCCTGGCGTTCTTTGGCTCCGCGTTTGTGAACAGCCTGAACTGGGCGCTGGTATCCGATACCGTGGAATACGGCGAGTGGCGCACCGGCGTGCGCTCAGAGGGGACGGTCTATACCGGCTTTACCTTCTTCCGGAAGGTATCCCAGGCGCTGGCGGGCTTTTTCCCGGGGATCATGCTCACCCAGATCGGCTATGTGCCCAACGTGGTGCAATCCGCCGGAACGGTTGAAGGGCTGCGGCAGCTGATATTTATCTACCCGAGCCTGCTGGCGATCATCACCATCGTGGCGATGGGCTGCTTCTATAACCTCAACGAGAAGATGTATGTGCGCATTGTTGAAGAGATCGAACTGCGCAAACGTACGGCCTAAATGACGAGATAGAGCGCCCGGCTGGGCGCTCTGAGGATCGACCATGACACATAACAGTGATCCGTTAACCCTGAAATTGAGCCTGCGAGAGAAGTGCGCCTACGGGATGGGCGATTTTGGCTCGAACCTGATGCTGTGTATTGGCACGCTGTATTTGCTGAAGTTTTACACGGACGAACTGGGCATGCCTGCGTTCTATGGCGGCATTATTTTCCTGGTGGCAAAGTTTTTTACCGCGTTCACCGACATGCTGACCGGCGTGCTGCTGGACTCCCGACGTAACATCGGCGCGCGGGGAAAATTCAGGCCGTTCATTCTTTACGCCTCCGTTCCGGTGGCGCTGGTGGCGACGGCGCAGTTTATGGCCAACGACTTTAGCCTGACGGTGAAAACGGCCCTCGCCACCGTGCTCTTCATGATGTTTGGTCTCTGCTATAGCCTGATGAACTGCGCCTACGGAGCGATGGTCCCGGCCATCACCAAAAACCCGAACGAGCGCGCGCAGCTTGCGGCATGGCGTCAGGGCGGCGCTACGGTGGGGCTGTTGCTCTGCACCGTCGGCTTTATGCCCATCCAGGCGCTGTTCGTCAGCCAGCCCTCCCTCGGTTATCTGGTGGCCGCGCTGGTGTTCGTTACCGGCGGCCTGTTCTGCATGTGGTGGTGCTACAGCGGCGTGAAAGAACGCTACGTGGAGCTTACGCCCGATCACCATAAGCCCGGCATTCTGAAATCGTTCTGCGCGATTTTCCGCAATCCACCGCTGCTGGTGCTGTGCATCGCCAATCTGTGTACCCTCGCCGCCTTCAACATCAAGCTGGCGATCCAGGTTTATTACACCCAGTACGTGCTGAACGATCTGCATCTGCTGTCGTGGATGGGCTTTTTCAGCATGGGGTGCATTCTGATTGGCGTGTTTCTGGTCCCCGGCGCGGTGAAGCGCTTTGGCAAGAAGCCGGTCTATCTGGGCGGGCTGACGCTGTGGGCAGTGGGCGACGTGCTGAACTTCTTCTGGGGGACCAGCTCCCTGCTGTTCGTGCTGTTTTCCTGCATGGCCTTCTTCGGCACGGCATTTGTGAACAGCCTGAACTGGGCGCTGGTGCCGGATACCGTCGATTACGGCGAGTGGAAAACCGGCATTCGCGCCGAAGGGTCGGTTTACACCGGCTATACCTTCTCGCGCAAAATCTCCGCCGCGCTCGCAGGTTTCCTGCCCGGCATCATGCTGACCCAGATTGGCTACGTTCCCCATGCGGTACAGAGCGCGGGCACGCTGCTGGGTTTGCGTCAGCTGATTTTCCTCTGGCCGTGCAGTCTGGCGATTGTCGCCGCCGTGACCATGGGGCTGTTTTATAAACTCAACGAAGCGCGCTTCGCCTTTATTATCGAGGAGATTGGAAAACGGAAAAAACAAACCGCGAATACCCCTGAGATAACCACCAACAATAAAGCGTCAGCAGTCACTTTATAACTATAAATCCGGCCATTATGTCCTTCCTGTTTATCAGGAGGGAGGCCTTTCTGTACCTGATACATGGACAAATTATGAAAAGAATCATCACTGTACTGATCGTGTCGTCTGTGTCCTGCCCGGTATTTGCCGGGGCCTATGTCGAAACCCGCGAAGCCTACAATACGGCTTCTGAGCTGCACGAGGTGATCCTGCGTGCGGGCTATAACTTCGATATGGGCGCGGGGCTGATGTTTACCAACGCCTATAACGTGGGCAAATGGGATGAGCTTAAGCACAGCTATAACGAAATAGAGGGGTGGTATCCGCTCTTTAAACCGACCGACAAACTCACCTTCCAGCCCGGCGGGTTGATTAACGACAGCAGCGCGGGGTCCGGTGGCGCAGTTTATTTAGATACCAACTACAAATTTACGGACTGGTTTAATCTGACGTTCCGCTATCGCTATAACCATAACAATTACGATACGCCGGACTATAACGGGCAGATGGATAAAAACGACACGCACGAATTTGCCAACTACTGGAATTTCAAAGTGACGGATGCGTTTTTCTACACCTTTGAACCGCACTTTTTCCAGCGGGTGAATGATTACCACAGCAAAAATGGCAAAGATCATCACTGGGAAATTACCAATAAATTCAGCTATAAGATCGACAGAAATTGGCTGCCGTACCTCGAATTACAGTGGCTGGATAGATGGAATGACTACAACCGGGAGCAGTACCGGATCCGTCTGGGGTTACGGTATTCGTTCTAATAAAAAAGCCGCTGAGGGATCAGCGGCTTTTTTTACTACGGATTGACCGTATTAGTCTTCTTTCGCACCGCGCATAGCAC
Source organism: Enterobacter sp. ECC_219_Taxon_10 (assembly GCF_058354905.1). NCBI lineage: Bacteria > Pseudomonadati > Pseudomonadota > Gammaproteobacteria > Enterobacterales > Enterobacteriaceae > Enterobacter > Enterobacter sp. ECC_219_Taxon_10. The sequence continues at coordinate 4,864,950 of NZ_CM178005.1, forward strand.
GTTTACGATCGTTCTCGGTCAGGTGACGCTTACGGATACGAATTGACTGTGGCGTCACTTCTACCAGTTCGTCATCATCGATGAACTCCAGAGCCTGCTCCAGCGTCATCTTGATCGGCGGAACCAGAACCGTTGCTTCGTCAGTACCGGACGCACGCATGTTGGTCAGTTTCTTACCGGTCAGGCAGTTTACGGTCAGGTCGTTAGAACGACTGTGAATACCGATGATCTGGCCTTCGTAAACTTCAGCACCGTGACCCAGGAACAGCTTACCGCGATCCTGCAGGCCGAACAGCGCAAACGCAACCGCTTTACCCTGACCGTTGGAGATCAGTACGCCGTTGTTACGCTGGCCCACTTCGCCCGGACGAACGTCGTCGTAGTGGCTGAAGGTGGAGTACAGCAGGCCGGTACCGGAGGTCATGGTCATGAACTCAGAACGGAAGCCGATCAGGCCACGGCTTGGGATCACGTAGTCGAGACGTACGCGGCCTTTGCCATCTGGATTCATGTTTTTCAGGTCGCCTTTACGCTCGCCCAGCGCCTGCATCACAGAACCCTGGTGCTGCTCTTCAACGTCCAGCGTGACGTTTTCGAACGGCTCTTGTTTACGGCCGTCGATTTCGCGGAAGATAACTTTCGGACGGGAAACCGCCATCTCGAAACCTTCACGACGCATGTTTTCGATCAGAACAGACAGGTGCAGCTCACCACGACCGGAAACGCGGAACGCATCAGCGTCTTCGGTTTCTTCAACGCGCAGCGCAACGTTGTGCACCAGCTCTTTGTTCAGGCGGTCAAGGATCTGACGAGAGGTAACGAACTTACCTTCTTTGCCACAGAACGGAGAGGTGTTGACGTTGAAGAACATAGAAACGGTTGGTTCATCAACGGACAGGGCTGGCAGCGCTTCGACGTTCTGCGGATCGCAGATGGTGTCGGAGATGTTCAGTTCACCCAGACCGGTGATCGCGATGATGTCGCCCGCTTCAGCGATGTCGCTCTCGATACGCTCAAGACCCAGGTGAGTCAGTACTTTACCGACTTTACCGTTACGGGTTTTGCCTTCGCTATCGATGATAGTGACCTGCTGGTTAGGCTTCACTTTACCGCGCTTGATACGGCCAATGCCGATAACGCCAACGTAGTTGTTGTAGTCGAGCTGGGAGATCTGCATCTGCAGGGTGCCTTCCAGGTCAACGTTCGGCGCAGGGACACGGTCAACAATCGCCTGATACAGCGGGGTCATGTCTTCAGCCATGTCTTCGTGGTCCAGACCTGCGATACCGTTCAGTGCAGAAGCGTAAACGATAGGGAAGTCCAGCTGCTCGTCGGTCGCATCGAGGTTAACGAACAGGTCGAATACCTGGTCAACAACCCAGTCAGGACGCGCGCCAGGGCGGTCAACTTTGTTGATAACAACGATTGGCTTCAGACCATGGGCAAAAGCTTTTTTGGTCACGAAGCGCGTCTGTGGCATTGGGCCATCCATTGCGTCAACGACCAGCAGAACGGAGTCTACCATGGACATTACACGTTCAACTTCACCACCGAAGTCGGCGTGCCCTGGGGTATCAACGATGTTGATACGGTAGTCATTCCATTTAATCGCGGTGTTTTTCGCGAGGATAGTAATCCCACGCTCTTTCTCCAAATCGTTGGAGTCCATCACGCGTTCTTGGGTTTCGGCACGTGCATCAAACGTACCGGATTGCTGCAGCAGCTTATCAACCAGGGTAGTTTTACCATGGTCAACGTGCGCGATGATGGCGATGTTACGCAAATTTTCGATCACAACTTTGCCTCAGGCATTTAGAAATAGCGCGTTATTGTACACGGATTAATCGCACTACAAAACAGGATCACAAACATCCCCCGCAAACAAGTATTGCAGAGATGCTTTGTGATCGCTTTCACGGAGCGGTAAAAGGGCACTTTAACGTAAATTGCACCAATATGGTGCTCAACGTTCACAATGAAGCACTATACTGGTGCAACAAATCCATCATGGTGCAGCCCTTTTGCACTATGGTGCGCATGATAACGCCTTTTTGGGGTGTTTTAAAAGTTGGCACAGATTTCGCTTTATAAAAAATACATGGCAACAGCCAGTACAAACAGAAATTGAAGACCTCGTTACCACGACGACAATGACCAATCTGGAGAGTTAAGTATGTCCGCTGAACACGTTTTGACGATGCTGAACGAACATGAAGTGAAGTTTGTTGATCTGCGCTTCACCGATACCAAAGGTAAAGAACAGCACGTCACAATCCCTGCTCATCAGGTGAACGCCGAATTCTTTGAAGAAGGCAAAATGTTTGACGGCTCCTCCATTGGTGGCTGGAAAGGCATTAACGAATCCGACATGGTTCTGATGCCAGACGCAACCACTGCGGTCATTGATCCGTTCTTCGAAGAACCAACCCTGATCATCCGCTGCGACATCCTCGAGCCAGGCACGCTGCAGGGCTACGACCGCGACCCACGTTCTATCGCTAAACGCGCTGAAGAGTACCTGCGTTCTACCGGCATCGCGGACACCGTTCTGTTCGGGCCAGAGCCAGAGTTCTTCCTGTTCGACGACATCCGCTTCGGTGCCTCTATTTCCGGTTCCCACGTGGCTATCGACGACATCGAAGGTGCATGGAACTCTTCCACCAAATACGAAGGTGGTAACAAAGGTCACCGTCCTGGTGTGAAAGGCGGTTACTTCCCTGTTCCTCCGGTCGACTCTGCACAGGACATCCGTTCCACCATGTGTCTGGTGATGGAAGAGATGGGCCTGGTTGTTGAAGCGCACCACCACGAAGTGGCGACTGCTGGTCAGAACGAAGTGGCAACCCGCTTCAACACCATGACCAAAAAAGCGGACGAAATTCAGATCTACAAATACGTTGTGCACAACGTTGCGCACCGTTTCGGTAAAACCGCGACCTTCATGCCAAAACCAATGTTTGGCGATAACGGTTCCGGTATGCACTGCCACATGTCTCTGTCCAAGAACGGTACCAACCTGTTCTCTGGCGACAAATACGCTGGTCTGTCCGAGCAGGCGCTGTATTACATCGGTGGTGTTATCAAACACGCTAAAGCGATCAACGCCCTGGCGAACCCAACCACCAACTCCTACAAGCGTCTGGTCCCGGGCTACGAAGCACCAGTAATGCTGGCCTACTCTGCGCGTAACCGTTCTGCTTCTATCCGTATCCCGGTGGTAGCTTCTCCGAAAGCGCGTCGTATCGAAGTGCGCTTCCCGGACCCAGCGGCTAACCCATACCTGTGCTTCGCAGCACTGCTGATGGCCGGTCTGGACGGTATCAAGAACAAGATCCACCCGGGCGAAGCGATGGACAAAAACCTGTACGACCTGCCGCCAGAAGAAGCGAAAGAGATCCCACAGGTTGCGGGTTCTCTGGAAGAAGCCCTGCAGGCGCTGGACGCAGACCGCGAGTTCCTGACCGCAGGTGGCGTATTCACTGACGACGCTATCGATGCCTACATCGCTCTGCGTACTGAAGAGAACGATCGCGTGCGTATGACTCCGCATCCGGTTGAGTTCGAACTGTACTACAGCGTTTAATTTAGTTGTTTTACCCGGCGTGAAAAGCGCCGGGGGTAGTTGCCGTGGAAACTTTTAGCCCATCTCCGGATGGGCTTTTTTCTCCACCAACAACCTGATCTCACGCGCTTTTTACGCCGAAACCGCTATACTGCACTAAAATAGTGCAACTACTCCAGGAGACTGCTGAATGGCAACTGGCACGCTGCCCGATGCTGGGCAGATCCTCAATTCTTTAATTAACAGTATTTTGCTGGTCGACGACGAGCTGGCCGTCCATTACGCCAACCCGGCGGCGCAACAGCTGCTCGCCCAGAGTTCACGCAAACTGTTTGGCACCCCGCTTCCTGAGTTGTTGAGCTATTTTTCGCTGAATATTGGCCTGATGCAGGAAAGCTTGCAGGCCGGCCAGGGGTTTACCGATAACGAAGTGACGCTGGTGATCGACGGGCGCTCGCACATTCTGTCGCTTACCGCGCAACGACTTCCCGAGGGAATGATCCTGCTCGAAATGGCGCCGATGGATAACCAGCGTCGCCTGAGCCAGGAACAGCTGCAGCATGCGCAGCAAATTGCCGCCCGTGACCTGGTGCGTGGTCTGGCGCATGAAATCAAAAACCCGCTGGGTGGGTTACGCGGCGCGGCACAGCTTCTGACCAAAGCGCTGCCCGACCCTGCGCTGGCGGAGTACACCAACGTCATCATTGAGCAGGCGGACCGCCTGCGTAACCTGGTTGATCGCCTTCTTGGGCCGCAGCAGCCCGGCATGCACGTTTCAGAAAGCATCCATAAAGTGGCTGAACGGGTGGTGAAGCTTGTCTCCATGGAACTGCCGGAGAACGTCACGCTGGTGCGTGATTACGACCCCAGCCTGCCGGAACTGGCGCATGACCCCGATCAGATTGAGCAGGTACTGCTGAATATTGTGCGCAATGCCCTGCAGGCGCTGGGGCCGGAAGGCGGCGAGATTATTTTACGCACCCGCACCGCCTTCCAGCTCACGCTGCACGGCGTGCGCTATCGTCTGGCGGCCCGTATCGACGTTGAGGATAACGGTCCCGGTATTCCTGCGCATCTGCAGGACACCCTGTTCTACCCGATGGTAAGCGGGCGCGAAGGCGGTACGGGTCTGGGCTTATCTATCGCCCGCAGCTTGATCGATCAGCACTCCGGAAAAATTGAATTTACCAGTTGGCCGGGACATACCGAGTTTTCGGTTTTCCTGCCGATTAAAAAATAAAGGTGACGTTTATGCAACGAGGGATAGTCTGGGTAGTCGATGACGATAGCTCCATCCGTTGGGTGCTTGAACGCGCGCTCACAGGGGCAGGATTAAGCTGCACGACGTTTGAAAGCGGCAGCGAAGTGCTCGACGCACTCACCACCAAAACGCCAGATGTTCTGCTTTCGGATATCCGTATGCCGGGCATGGACGGGCTGGCACTGTTAAAGCAGATCAAACAACGCCACCCGATGCTTCCGGTCATCATAATGACCGCGCACTCCGATCTGGATGCCGCGGTGAGCGCCTATCAGCAAGGGGCGTTTGATTACCTGCCCAAACCGTTTGATATCGACGAAGCGGTGGCGCTAGTTGAGCGCGCGATTAGCCACTACCAGGAGCAGCAACAGCCCCGCCACGCGCCCGATTTTGGGCCAACGACGGACATCATCGGCGAAGCGCCGGCGATGCAGGATGTATTTCGCATTATTGGCCGTCTGTCCCGCTCGTCCATCAGCGTATTGATTAACGGTGAATCGGGAACCGGTAAAGAGCTGGTGGCGCATGCGTTACATCGCCATAGCCCACGGGCAAAAGCGCCGTTCATCGCCCTGAATATGGCGGCGATCCCGAAGGATTTGATTGAGTCCGAGCTGTTCGGCCATGAAAAAGGTGCGTTTACCGGCGCGAATACCATTCGCCAGGGGCGCTTTGAGCAGGCTGACGGCGGCACGCTGTTCCTGGACGAGATCGGCGATATGCCGCTGGACGTTCAGACCCGCCTGCTGCGCGTGCTGGCCGACGGGCAGTTTTATCGCGTGGGCGGCTATGCGCCGGTGAAGGTGGACGTGCGCATTATCGCCGCGACGCACCAGAACCTGGAGCTGCGCGTGCAGGAGGGGAAATTCCGTGAGGATTTATTCCACCGTCTGAACGTCATTCGCGTTCATCTGCCGCCGCTGCGCGAGCGTCGGGAAGATATTCCCCGCCTGGCGCGTCATTTCCTGCAGGTTGCCGCCCGCGAGCTGGGCGTGGAAGCCAAGCAGCTGCACCCGGAAACCGATGCCGCCCTCACCCGCCTGGCGTGGCCGGGCAACGTCCGTCAGCTGGAAAACACCTGCCGCTGGTTAACCGTGATGGCCGCCGGACAGGAAGTGCTGATTCAGGATTTACCGGCCGAGCTGTTTGAAGCCACCGCGCCAGAAAGCAGTACCGGACACGCGCTGCCGGACAGCTGGGCGACGCTGCTGGCGCAGTGGGCCGACCGCGCGCTGCGTTCCGGTCATCAAAACCTGCTGTCTGAGGCTCAGCCCGAGATGGAGCGTACGCTGTTGACCACCGCGCTTCGTCATACGCAGGGCCATAAGCAGGAAGCCGCTCGCCTGCTGGGATGGGGACGTAATACCCTGACGCGCAAGCTTAAAGAGCTGGGAATGGAGTAAGATTCCCCGAAGTGTAAAGGTTATTAATTGAGCGCAAATTGCCGTTATTTTGCGCTTTACTGTTCCGATGAGTTTTGTATGATCGTGCCCGGAAATCGAGGGTGGAGATCATGCTGGAAACATTAGTCAATATGCTCTCTAGCGGAGCAGTTGAAAGCCACACGCCACAAACCGCCGTTGCGGCGGTGCTGTGTGCGGCGCTGGTTGGGCTGTTTAGCTAGCGGGGTTGAACGTAAAAGCCGGGTGGCGGCTTCGCCTTACCCGGCCTACGTTTCGTGCTTTTGCGATTTAAATCACCCGCGAGAACTGCTGCAGTCGCGCTTTCTGGCGCAGATACGCGTCAAAGCACATACAGATGTTACGGATCAACAGACGCCCTTTCGGCGTGACCTCAATTGAACTCTCCGACACATCCACCAGCCCGTCTTTCGCCAGCGGCGCCAGAAGCTCCAGGTCTTGTGCAAAATAATCGCTGAATTTCAGATCCCACTGTGCCTCCACGTCGCTAAAGTCGAGACGGAAGTTGCAGATAAGCGCTTTAATCACATCACGACGAATGCAGTCGTCACGGGTCAGCGCGATGCCGCGCCACAGCGCGTTGCCGGTTTCATCTACCTGCTGGTAGTAGAGCTTCAGCTCTTTCTGGTTCTGCGCGTAGCAGTCACCAATCATGCTGATGGCAGAGACGCCCATGCCAAGCAGATCGGTATCGCCCTGAGTGGTGTAACCCTGGAAGTTGCGGTGCAGTACCCCTTCGCGCTGGGCAATGGCCAGCTCGTCGTCCGGACGGGCAAAGTGATCCATGCCGATAAACTGATAGCCGCTCTCGGTCAGCGAGGTGATGGTTTCCTGCAGGATATCCAGCTTCTGCTGGGCAGAAGGCAGATCCGCATCTTTGATTTTGCGCTGAGCGGCGAATAGCGTCGGCAGGTGCGCGTAGTTAAAGACGCTGAGGCGGTCCGGGCTGAGTTCAGCCACGCGCTTCAGCGTAAAGGCGAAGCTCTCCGGCGTCTGCTTTGGCAGGCCGTAAATGAGGTCGATGTTGGTCGAGGTAAAGCCGATGTCACGTGCGTGGTTGAGTAAGGCGAAGATAAACTCTTCGTCCTGCTCGCGGTTCACCAGACGCTGGACCTCTTTATTGAAATCCTGCACGCCCATGCTCAGCCGGTTGAAGCCTTCCGCGCGTAAATGATCCAGGACATTCAGCTCAATTTCACGCGGATCGACTTCGATCGAGATTTCGGCGTCGTCGTTAAAATTGAAATTTCCGCGCAGCAGCGTCATCAGACGGCTTATTTGCGCCTTATTCAGATAGGTTGGCGTGCCGCCGCCCCAGTGAAGCTGGCTGACGTGACGGCCAGCAAAAAGCGGCGCGCGGTGCACAATTTCCTGTTCGAGCGCATCCAGGTATTGGTCGGCCTTATGCTGCTGACGGGTCACGATTTTATTGCAGCCGCAGAAGTAGCAGAGCTTATGGCAGAACGGAATATGGACGTAGAGCGACAGCGGGCGCTCAGGATAGCGCGCGACGGCCTGCTGAAAATCCGCCTCGCCGAAGGCATCGGAGAACTCCAGCGCGGTGGGGTATGACGTGTAACGCGGCCCGGAATAGTTATACTTCTGGATTAGGGCCAAATCCCAGTCGATAGTTGGTGCTGACATGCTCACTCCTTCCGTTGGTGTCGCGTTCGTATACGGCGGCCCGTTCTGGCCCCATCGCGGGCCATCATTCGGGTGCGCAGCCACTTCTGTCGCCGCGACAACCGCCGTAGTTTAACGAATAACCACACCAGATAACATATAACCGGAAGGGTTATAAGCAGGACTATCGTGCCTGCCGGGTGCAAATGTTAGTTTCCACCTTTCAGAAGACGCATCATATCTTCCTGCTTTTCGTCTTCTTCTTCGTCGTCTTCGTCATCGTAAGACAGACCGAGTTTCTGCATCAGCTCATCAATGCGGTCCAGTTTAGCATCCACCCATGACTGCTCTTCTGCGGTCAGGGTTTCACCCTCTTCAAGACGTTCCAGCAGCGCGTCCAGGCGCTCATCGTTCTCCAGCATATCCAGCTCAGCCTGCGGTGAAAGCATAGGTTTCTCGCTCTTTGGTTTGTGCTGCTTAGTGACCGGGGTGTCTGTCACGCCCAGCGGAATGGGAGTTTTACTGCCGATACGAGGATCTTTCTGCTGCTTGCTTTTTGCAGAAGCGCCCGCTGCACCACCGCCGTTTGCACGGCTACCCGCAGCATGGCCACGATGTTTCTTATCGCGTTTGCGATCGCGCGCTTCCTGGTTCAGTTCTTCGCGCGTTTTGCGGCGTGCTTTTGCAGGGCGTTTAGCACCCGCAGCGGAGGTTGGTTTTTTCATGATGTTTTATCTTTAAGTCGTTTTCTTCAGTATAGAATTGCGGCGAAATCTAGCAGAAAGCAAGCAAAGAAAAAAGGCGACAGAGCAATCTGTCGCCTTTTTTCCTGACTCACAACCCTTAGCGGGTCAGACATTCCATGTTTACCAACAACACACCCTGTTTATCCTTTGGCTGATACCGTCCGTGTATGGTTCCATTTCCTGTTAAAACGCCTCCAGGCGCTGGTCGTCCTGACTGTCCTGCGTCTTCGCCTCCTGGCGCTCCTGACCCTAATCCTTAAGTCGAATTCCTGTTGGCTTCCTCGCCCTGACGCATACTTTACCTTGTTCGCTTAAACTGACAAGCAACGAAACGGTACAAAAAGAGATTTTCAGACAATTACCCGGAAATAAGCTTATGATTTAAAACAGTTTGACTTTTTTGGCACCTGCGAATTCTCTGAAATCTCCCATAGCAACATTAGCCGATCTCTCACAACGCTTCGGGCTTTCGCCTGCAGGCGCCGTGCAATGAGAAAAGCCTTTTGCCCGCATTCGGGTATAATCCCCCCAGATTACGATTTTTGGAGACGACCACGTGACTACCTGGAATTACCAACAGACGCATTTTGTCACCAGTGCGCCCGATATTCGCCACCTGCCTTCTGATACCGGTATTGAAGTGGCATTTGCTGGCCGCTCAAATGCGGGGAAGTCCAGCGCCCTGAATACGCTGACCAATCAGAAGAACCTGGCGCGTACCTCAAAAACACCTGGCCGTACCCAGCTGATTAACCTTTTTGAAGTCGCTGAAGGCAAACGCCTGGTCGACTTGCCGGGATACGGTTATGCGCAGGTGCCAGAAGAGATGAAGATCAAATGGCAGCGTGCGCTGGGCGAATACCTGGAAAAACGCATGTGCCTGAAAGGTCTGGTGGTGTTGATGGACATTCGTCACCCGCTAAAAGATCTCGATCAGCAGATGATCGACTGGGCCGTAGCAAGCGATATTGCCGTGCTGGTGCTGCTGACGAAAGCCGATAAGCTGGCAAGCGGCGCGCGTAAAGCGCAAGTGAATATGGTTCGCGAAGCGGTACTGGCCTTTAATGGCGATGTACAGGTAGAGCCCTTCTCTTCGCTGAAAAAACAGGGCGTTGACAAACTGCGTCAGAAGCTCGATAGCTGGTTTAACGAGCTGGAACCCGCAACAGAAGCGGAAGCAGAGTAAAACCGAGCGCGGCAATGTCCGCGCTTTTTTTTGACGGAACTTTTCTTTGCCGCAATAAAAAACGCCCCAGTCATTACTGACTGGGGCGGCTAAAATATTCAGCCAAATCCGATTACGTGAAGTAAAAGGTCTGAAAGATAGAACATCTTACCTCTGTACCCTACGTCGATAACTCTACCCCTTTTTTTGCTGTAGAAAAAGCACTTTTTGTAGTTTTTTTTCATTCTTTACATAGGGAATTCTAATGATCGTCACAAAACGCGCTTTGTTATGTTGCTAACTTACATAAAAAGCGCGTTATTCATTGAACCTTTAGTGAGCCTGATCCCAGTTTTCACCACTTCCCACTTCCACCAGCAACGGCACGTCTAGCGTCATGCTGCTTTCCATGAGTTCGTGGATCTTTTTCGACACAGTATTGAGATCGTCTTTGTGCACTTCAAACACCAGTTCATCGTGTACCTGCATGATCATTTTCACGCACGGCTTCTCTTTCTCCAGCCAGGCATCAACGGCAATCATGGCGCGCTTGATGATGTCCGCCGCGGTTCCCTGCATCGGGGCGTTGATCGCCGCACGTTCTGCGCCAGCGCGGCGGGCCGCGTTGCTGGATTTGATGTCCGGGAGATAGAGACGACGGCCATCCAGGGTTTCAACGTAGCCTTTCTCTTTCGCCTGCGCGCGGGTACGTTCCATATATTCCAGCACGCCCGGGTAGCGTTCGAAGTAGAGATCCATATACTTCTGCGACTCTTTACGCGGAATGTTGAGCTGGCGAGAAAGACCAAACGCGCTCATGCCGTAGATCAGACCGAAGTTGATCGCTTTTGCACTGCGGCGCTGTTCGTTGGTCACGCTCTCCAGCGGCAAACCAAAGACCTCCGCCGCGGTCGCACGGTGGATGTCTTTCCCTTCCGCAAATGCCGTCAGCAGACCTTTGTCACGGGACAGATGCGCCATAATGCGCAGTTCGATTTGCGAGTAGTCAGCCGAGACAATCAGGTAATCCTCCGGGGCGATGAAAGCCTGACGAATGCGGCGCCCTTCTTCATTACGCACCGGGATGTTCTGCAGGTTAGGATCGGTTGACGAGAGGCGTCCCGTGGCCGCGACAGCCTGATGATACGACGTGTGCACGCGACCCGTTTTCGGGTTGATCATCAGCGGAAGTTTGTCCGTGTAGGTAGACTTAAGCTTCGCGAGACCGCGGTACTCCAGAATCACTTTTGGCAGCGGGTAGTCCAGCGCCAGCTCTTCCAGCACCTCTTCTGAGGTTGACGGTGCGCCGCCAGGGGTTTTCTTCAGCGGCTTGATACCTTGCTTTTCAAACAGGATGGTTTGCAGCTGCTTCGGTGAAGAAAGGTTAAACGGCTCGCCTGCAAGATCGTGCGCTTTCTGCTCAAGCTCGGTCAGACGCTGCGCCAGCTCCCCGGAGTGGTTATGCAGCACCGTTGGGTCGATTTTCACGCCGTTACGTTCAATCCGTGACAGCACGGGCACCAGCGGCATCTCGATATGCTGGAACACGTTCAGCGGACCTTCGTGCTTCTGCAGTTTTGGCCACATCTTCAGGTGCAGCTGCAGCGTGACGTCGGCGTCTTCCGCCGCGTAGCGCCCTGCTTCTTCAAGAGCGATCTGGTTAAATGTGAGCTGATTTTTCCCTTTACCGGCAATCTCTTCAAAGGTGATGGTTTTGTGCTTGAGCCAGCGGTCAGATAAGGAATCCATATCATGACGACCCGCGACGCTGTCCAGAATGTAAGATTCGAGCATAGTGTCGAAGGCAATCCCGCGCAGTTCAATGCCATAGTTCTGCAGAATACCGCGGTCGTACTTGAGGTTTTGCCCGACCTTGAGCGCCTTTTCATCTTCCAGAATCGGCTTCAGCAGCTCAAGCACGCGCTCGCGGGAGATCTGCTCCGGCGCATCCAGGTAGTCGTGCGCCACAGGAACGTAGGCGGCAATACCCGGCTCTGTCGCGAAGGACAATCCCACCATATTGGCTGAGATGTTGTCGAGGCTGTCAGTTTCGGTGTCAAAGGCAAAGACCGGCGCTTTTTTCAGTTTCTCGATCCAGGCGATCAGCTGTGGCTCTTCCAGAACGGTTTCGTAGTTGTCGAAGGAGAGCGCAGCGGCTTCTTCTTCCGCCTGCTCTTCGGCATCAACGACAATCGTCTCCTTCGGCTTCGCAGCTGGTTTGGCCCCTTTTGCCTGCAGCCATTTACCGGCTTCCACGTCAGTGGTCCAGCGCTTGAATTCGTATTTCTTAAACAGGCTCAGCAGGTCGTCAGCGGAAGGCTGTTGCACTTCCAGCTGCTCACAGCCCAGCTCCAGTTCCACATCGGTTTTAATCGTTGCCAGCTTATAGGAGAGATAAGCCACCTCTTTGTTCTCTTCCAGCTTCCCGGCCATGGTTTTTGCGCCACGGAAGGAAAGGCTGGCGATTTTGTCTGATTCCGCGTAGAGCGTGTCCAGACCACCCAGCCCCTGGAGCAGCGCCTGCGCGGTTTTTTCACCAACGCCGGGGACGCCAGGGATGTTATCCGAGGAGTCACCCATCAACGCGAGGAAGTCGATAATGAGCTCTGGCGGCACGCCATACTTAGTGACCACTTCTTCCGGCCCCAGAATGGTGTTGGTCATGGTGTTTATCAGGGTGATACCTGGCGTCACCAGCTGGGCCATATCTTTATCGCCGGTGCTGATCAGTACCGGACGGCCCATTTTTTCCGCTTCACGCGCCAGCGTACCGATGACGTCGTCGGCTTCCACGCCAGAGACGGCCAGCAGCGGCAGGCCCATTGCTTTCACCATGGCGTGCAGCGGTTCAATCTGCGCACGCAGATCGTCAGGCATTGGCGGACGATGGGATTTGTAATGCTCAAACAGCTCATCGCGGAAGGTTTTGCCTTTCGCATCAAAAACGACAGCCGCATGGGTGGGCTGGTACTGAAGGATCAGGCTGCGCAGCATGTTCAGCACGCCGTACATTGCGCCGGTAGGTTCCCCTGCGCTATTGGTCAGAGGAGGAAACGCATGGTACGCCCGATACAGGTAAGAAGAGCCGTCGACGAGAATAAGTGGGTTTTCTGGGATCTGAACCATAATGTCCGTGCCTTTAATCAATTTATGCGTAAAGGATGCCACAGAAGGATGAAAACATCAGTTATTCAGGTTCGATACAGGAAAAGATTTTGCGATCGTGAGGATCGCTCGCAAAACTCAAACTGTGGATAAGTTTGTGAATATTTTCACTTCAAATGAAAAACAGATGCTAAATACAGCTATGCGTTGAGAATAAATCATTACATATCAGCTTGTTAAACACTAACACTGTATGATAATAGCCTGATGGTGACAATTTAGTCTATGTGGATATAAGTCCTGAATAGCGCACAGTATTAGAGAAATCTTCTGCGTCAGGGGAAAAGCCGTCAATTGAAGACATGAAAGCGCCATTATTTTGTCATTTTTCTGATAAAATCAGCGCCCAGCGCCGAATTATCGGCCGCTTCATTAAAGCTAACCACCTGAAAAAGCTCATCATGTCGAAATTGCTCGCTGCAATAACATTACCGCTAAGCATCATTTTAACTATTCTGGTGACGATTGCCTGTTCTGTGCCGATCATTATCGCCGGGATCGTTAAACTGCTGCTGCCTGTGCCTGCGGTGTGGCGATCCGTCTCTGCGTTTTGTAATTTCATGATGTATTGCTGGTGTGAAGGACTGGCGATCCTGCTGTGCCTGAACCCGCATCTGAAGTGGGATGTCGAAGGGCTGGAGAGCCTGAACAAAAAGAACTGGTACCTGCTGATTTGCAATCACCACAGCTGGGCAGACATCGTGGTGTTATGCGTGCTTTTCCGCAAACATATCCCGATGAACAAATACTTCCTGAAGCAGCAGCTCGCCTGGGTGCCTTTTATCGGGCTGGCCTGCTGGGCCCTCGATATGCCGTTTATGAAACGCTATTCGCGCAGCTATTTGATTCGTCATCCGGAGCGTCGCGGTAAGGATGTGGAGACCACGCGCCGTTCCTGTGAAAAGTTTCGCGCGCATCCAACAACCATCGTGAACTTTGTTGAAGGCTCCCGGTTTACGGAAGAGAAGCGTCAACAAACTCGCTCTCCTTATCGGCATTTGCTCCCGCCAAAGGCGGCGGGTATTGCGATGGCGCTTAACGTGCTGGGTGCACAGTTCGATAAACTTCTGAACGTTACGCTCTGCTATCCGGAAAATGACAGGACGCCGTTCTTCGATATGCTCAGCGGCAAGCTGACGCGCATTGTTGTTCGGGTGAATTTAGTGCCGATCGATGTCGAGCTGCACGGTGACTACGTTAACGATAAGAATTTCAAACGTGGTTTCCAGCAGTGGCTTAATACGCTCTGGAAAGAGAAAGACCAACAGATAGACAGCATTAAATCCTCATACAAAAACGCCGGTCAGTGACCGGCGTTTTCATATCAACGAAATTACTTCTTCTCAACCAAATATTTCACGGTATCGGCATACTGCTGTACAAAGATATCCATGCTGCTGGTGTCCATGCCCTGCATGTTCAGCTGATATTTGCCGTTAACAAACATCGCCGGAACGCCCTGAAGCTGCAGGTCCGCGGCCGCTTTTTCCTGCTGAGCCACCAGAGATTTCACCACAAAGCTGTTCCACGCGGCGTCGTACTCTTCACCTTTCACGCCGGCATCAACGAACACTTTACGGATATCCGCAGTGGTCTGAACGGTCTGAGTTTTCTGTACGGCTTCGAACATTGGAGCAGTGATTTTATCTTCCACACCCAGCGCCATCGCAACCGCCCACGCCTGAGTCAGGTCTTTACCCAACGGGCCCAGGAACTCAACGTGGTACTTGGTCATTTTGGTGCCTTCCGGCAGCTTTTTCTTCACGTTGTCAGAAACATGCAGCACCTCTTCGAATTGATAGCAGTGCGGGCAGTAGAACGAGAAGAATTCCAGAACCTGTGGCTCGCCAGCAACCGGCTTTTCCAGCGTGATGAACTGTTTACCGTCGGTAAACTGCGCAGCAGAAGCGCTAAATGCCAGAATCATACCTGCCAGCGCCAGCCAAATTTTTTTCATGATTAACTCTCTCCTGGGTGTGTCCAATTAATACATCGGCGTTAATTGCAGAGGGGGTTCCTGAAGAACCTTAACCTGCTGAGTGAATGTAGATATCTGGCTACGCCAGTAATCTTCTCCGGTAAGCCACGGGAAATTACGGGGAAATGCGGGATCGTCCCAACGCCTGATTAACCATGCGAGATAATAAACAAAACGCATAGAACGTAAAGGCTCAATCAGGGCAATTTCGTCTGAATTAAACGGGCTAAATTCTTCATAGGCTTCAATAATCGTTTCAAGCTGCATGCGCTGCTCGGCTTTGTCGCCATTGAGCAGCATCCACAGATCCTGAACCGCTGGTCCCATGCGCGCATCGTCGAGATCGACAAACAGCGGGCCATCGCGCCAGAGGATATTTCCGGCGTGACAATCGCCATGCAGGCGCAGAACGGAAATATCATCACGCCAGCAGGCTTTCACCACAGCAATAAGCTTATCGGTGGCGTTGAGGAAATTATCCTTTAGCGCAGTGGGGATCAGCGCAGACGTTTCAAATACCTGACGTGGTTCGGTGAGATATTCCTGAATCCCGAGCGTTGGTCGGGCAGTGAACGCTGTTTTACGTCCCGTCTGATGAATGCGTCCCAGATAGCGAGCAACCCACTCCATCTGATCGATACTATCCGCTTCAAACTGGCGGCCACCCAGACTGGGGAATACGGCGTAGTAAAACCCTTCATGCGTGTGCAGCGTTTGGTTATTGAACTTTATCGGCGCGGCAACAGGGACGTCATCACCCAGCAGATCGTGAGCAAACTGGTGCTCTTCCTGAATTTGCTGTGCAGACCAACGTTCAGGGCGATAGAACTTTACGACGAAGCGCTGACGATCCTCGTCCTGAAATTGATAGACGCGGTTTTCGTAGCTATTTAACGGGGTTAGCCCTGAATCCACACGAATACCCTGTTCAAACAGGGCATCCATAATGGTATCCGGGTGTAGTGTCTGGAAAGTAAAAGCCTGGTCGTTCATCCGATCATCCGGAAATTATACGAATGATTCAGGATATCATCTTGTGGCGATTTCGGTGGCTCCGCTTACAAGCTTTTACTCTTTAATTACGCCTCGGGCGCGCAGCAGCGCAGTTTTAAAATCTTCCTCATAATCCTTCTGAATACCAGGAATAACAGCATCTTTGGCCGAGTCGCGCATTTTGAGGTGGTAGATCAGGATGTCGTCAGAAAGGTCTGCCAGATCGCCGTCAAAACCTGACTCTTTCGCCAGTTTTTGTAAGAATTGCATCAGATTCAGCTCTGGCTCTTTTTGCCAGGCTGGCTGGAGGAGTTCAATGACTTCATTCAGACGTTTACATTTCATGGTGGTGCTCCTTTCATTTAGAGTGACACGTTAGCAGGGTCAATCCCACAATAAAAGAGGCGATATTAGTGAATGAGAGCCAGAAAATCATCGGTGTCGTTCTGGCCGGTGGCAGAGCGACGCGAATGGGCGGAGAAGATAAGGGGTTACAGCGCCTGAATGGCAAGCCCTTATGGCAGCACGTCGCTGATACGCTTGTCAATCAGGTTTCGGCCATGGCGCTCAGCGCTAATCGCCATATTGATATTTACCAACGCAGCGGGTTTCCCGTTTATCAGGATAATCTTGCAGATTATCCGGGACCGCTGGCTGGCATGCTTTCGGTGATGCAGCAGTCGCAGGGCGAGTGGTTTCTCTTTTGTTCGTGTGATACGCCATTTATACCCACTTGCCTGGTAGAGCGAATGGTGCAACAGCGAGGTGAATCGCCCGTGGTCTGGGTGCATGACGGCGAGCGCGACCATCCAACTATCGCGCTCGTTAACAAATCGTTGATTCCGGACATGAGCGACTATCTGGCTGCCGGTGAACGAAGAGTTATGGTGTTTATGCGCAAGGTTGGCGGACATGCTGTTGATTTTAGCGACATGAAAACATCCTTCGTGAATGTGAACACGACAGAAGATTTACAGGCCATGCAGGAGAAGAGATGACACCTGTTTTAGCAATCTCCGCCTGGAGCGGTACGGGAAAAACTACGCTGCTGAAAAAACTGATACCCGCGCTGTGCGCCCGCGGCATCCGTCCAGGCTTGATTAAACACACGCACCATAATATGGATGTCGATAAGCCGGGCAAAGATAGCTATGAACTGCGTAAAGCGGGTGCGGCGCAAACGATGGTGGCAAGCAACCAGCGCTGGGCGTTGATGACAGAAACGCCGGATGAGGCACCGCTGGATCTTGCGTATCTGGTCAGCCGGATGGATCATTCCACGCTGGATCTGGTGCTGGTTGAGGGATTTAAGCATGAGGCCGTACCTAAGATCCTGCTGTTCAGAAGCGATGCCGGGCATGATTTCAGCGAGTTAACGCTGGATGAGCATGTGATTGCGGTGGCCAGTGATGTTGTATTGCCGCTTGAAGTTCCGTTACTGAATTTGAATGATGTGGATGGGATTGCAGAGTTTGTTGTGAAGTGGAGTGCGGTCTGACTTGCCGGGTGGCAGCTTTGCCTTACCCGGCGCCTACCGTTTTTTAGTCTATAAACGCAAAAAGGCCATCCTTGCGGATGGCCTCTTTACTTAATTGATGCCTGGCAGTTCCCTACTCTCACATGGGGAGACCCCACACTACCATCGGCGCTACGGCGTTTCACTTCTGAGTTCGGCATGGGGTCAGGTGGGACCACCGCGCTAAAGCCGCCAGGCAAATTCTGTTAATCTGTATCAGGCTGAATATTGTTTGTGTCTCTCACCGCCAAAACACCTTCGGCGTTGTAAGGTTAAGCCTCACGGTTCATTAGTATCGGTTAGCTCAACGCATCGCTGCGCTTACACATCCGACCTATCAACGTCGTCGTCTTCAACGTTCCTTCAGGAGACTTAAAGTCTCAGGGAGAACTCATCTCGGGGCAAGTTTCGTGCTTAGATGCTTTCAGCACTTATCTCTTCCGCATTTAGCTACCGGGCAGTGCCATTGGCATGACAACCCGAACACCAGTGATGCGTCCACTCCGGTCCTCTCGTACTAGGAGCAGCCCCCCTCAATTCTCCAGCGCCCACGGCAGATAGGGACCGAACTGTCTCACGACGTTCTAAACCCAGCTCGCGTACCACTTTAAATGGCGAACAGCCATACCCTTGGGACCTACTTCAGCCCCAGGATGTGATGAGCCGACATCGAGGTGCCAAACACCGCCGTCGATATGAACTCTTGGGCGGTATCAGCCTGTTATCCCCGGAGTACCTTTTATCCGTTGAGCGATGGCCCTTCCATTCAGAACCACCGGATCACTATGACCTGCTTTCGCACCTGCTCGAGCCGTCACTCTCGCAGTCAAGCTAGCTTATGCCATTGCACTAACCTCCTGATGTCCGACCAGGATTAGCTAACCTTCGTGCTCCTCCGTTACTCTTTGGGAGGAGACCGCCCCAGTCAAACTACCCACCAGACACTGTCCGCAACCCGGATTACGGGTCCACGTTAGAACACCAGCCATTAAAGGGTGGTATTTCAAGGACGGCTCCACGCAGACTGGCGTCCACGCTTCAAAGCCTCCCACCTATCCTACACATCAAGGACCAGTGTTCAGTGTCAAGCTATAGTAAAGGTTCACGGGGTCTTTCCGTCTTGCCGCGGGTACACTGCATCTTCACAGCGAGTTCAATTTCACTGAGTCTCGGGTGGAGACAGCCTGGCCATCATTACGCCATTCGTGCAGGTCGGAACTTACCCGACAAGGAATTTCGCTACCTTAGGACCGTTATAGTTACGGCCGCCGTTTACCGGGGCTTCGATCAAGAGCTTCGCGTTGCCGCTAACCCCATCAATTAACCTTCCGGCACCGGGCAGGCGTCACACCGTATACGTCCACTTTCGTGTTTGCACAGTGCTGTGTTTTTAATAAACAGTTGCAGCCAGCTGGTATCTTCGACTGATTTCAGCTCCGCCCGCAGGGGCTTCACCTACATATCAGCGTGCCTTCTCCCGAAGTTACGGCACCATTTTGCCTAGTTCCTTCACCCGAGTTCTCTCAAGCGCCTTGGTATTCTCTACCTGACCACCTGTGTCGGTTTGGGGTACGATTTCGTGTTACCTGATGCTTAGAGGCTTTTCCTGGAAGCAGGGCATTTATCACTTCAGCACCGTAGTGCCTCGTCATCACGCCTCAGTGTTAAAGTGAACCGGATTTGCCTGGAACACACACCTACACGCTTAAACCGGGACAACCGTCGCCCGGCTGACATAGCCTTCTCCGTCCCCCCTTCGCAGTAACACCAAGTACAGGAATATTAACCTGTTTCCCATCGACTACGCCTTTCGGCCTCGCCTTAGGGGTCGACTCACCCTGCCCCGATTAACGTTGGACAGGAACCCTTGGTCTTCCGGCGAGCGGGCTTTTCACCCGCTTTATCGTTACTTATGTCAGCATTCGCACTTCTGATACCTCCAGCAGCCCTCACAGGCCACCTTCAACGGCTTACAGAACGCTCCCCTACCCAACAACGCATAAGCGTCGCTGCCGCAGCTTCGGTGCATGGTTTAGCCCCGTTACATCTTCCGCGCAGGCCGACTCGACCAGTGAGCTATTACGCTTTCTTTAAATGATGGCTGCTTCTAAGCCAACATCCTGGCTGTCTGTGCCTTCCCACATCGTTTCCCACTTAACCATGACTTTGGGACCTTAGCTGGCGGTCTGGGTTGTTTCCCTCTTCACGACGGACGTTAGCACCCGCCGTGTGTCTCCCGTGATAACATTCTTCGGTATTCGTAGTTTGCATCGGGTTGGTAAGCCGGGATGGCCCCCTAGCCGAAACAGTGCTCTACCCCCGAAGATGAGTTCACGAGGCGCTACCTAAATAGCTTTCGGGGAGAACCAGCTATCTCCCGGTTTGATTGGCCTTTCACCCCCAGCCACAGGTCATCCGCTAATTTTTCAACATTAGTCGGTTCGGTCCTCCAGTTAGTGTTACCCAACCTTCAACCTGCCCATGGCTAGATCACCGGGTTTCGGGTCTATACCCTGCAACTTAACGCCCAGTTAAGACTCGGTTTCCCTTCGGCTCCCCTATACGGTTAACCTTGCTACAGAATATAAGTCGCTGACCCATTATACAAAAGGTACGCAGTCACACCACGAAGGTGCTCCCACTGCTTGTACGTACACGGTTTCAGGTTCTTTTTCACTCCCCTCGCCGGGGTTCTTTTCGCCTTTCCCTCACGGTACTGGTTCACTATCGGTCAGTCAGGAGTATTTAGCCTTGGAGGATGGTCCCCCCATATTCAGACAGGATACCACGTGTCCCGCCCTACTCTTCGAGTTCACAACCTGTGCATTTTCGTGTACGGGACTGTCACCCTGTACCGTGCGACTTTCCAGACGCTTCCACTAACACACAAGCTGATTCAGACTCCGGGCTGCTCCCCGTTCGCTCGCCGCTACTGGGGGAATCTCGGTTGATTTCTTTTCCTCGGGGTACTTAGATGTTTCAGTTCCCCCGGTTCGCCTCGTTAACCTATGTATTCAGTTAACGATAGTGCAACGAATTGCACTGGGTTTCCCCATTCGGACATCGCCGGGTCAAAGGTTCATATCACCTCGCCGGCGCTTTTCGCAGATTAGCACGTCCTTCATCGCCTCTGACTGCCAGGGCATCCACCGTGTACGCTTAGTCGCTTAACCTCACAACCCGAAGATGTTTCTTTCGATTCATCATCAAATTGCGAAAATTTGAGAGACTCGAACACACATAACATGTGTGTCGTTTCAATTTTCAGCTTGATCCAGATTTTTAAAGAGCAAATATCTCAAACATGACTCGTAAGTCAGTTTTGAGATATGACGGCAGGTGACTTTCACTCACGAACCAGCAAGTGGCGTCCCCTAGGGGATTCGAACCCCTGTTACCGCCGTGAAAGGGCGGTGTCCTGGGCCTCTAGACGAAGGGGACACTGAAGTCTCAATCGCAAGACGCCTTGCTGCTTACTTTTCATCAGACAATCTGTGTGAGCACTACAAAGGCAGGTTCTTTAAGGTAAGGAGGTGATCCAACCGCAGGTTCCCCTACGGTTACCTTGTTACGACTTCACCCCAGTCATGAATCACAAAGTGGTAAGCGCCCTCCCGAAGGTTAAGCTACCTACTTCTTTTGCAACCCACTCCCATGGTGTGACGGGCGGTGTGTACAAGGCCCGGGAACGTATTCACCGTGGCATTCTGATCCACGATTACTAGCGATTCCGACTTCATGGAGTCGAGTTGCAGACTCCAATCCGGACTACGACGCACTTTATGAGGTCCGCTTGCTCTCGCGAGGTCGCTTCTCTTTGTATGCGCCATTGTAGCACGTGTGTAGCCCTACTCGTAAGGGCCATGATGACTTGACGTCATCCCCACCTTCCTCCAGTTTATCACTGGCAGTCTCCTTTGAGTTCCCGGCCTAACCGCTGGCAACAAAGGATAAGGGTTGCGCTCGTTGCGGGACTTAACCCAACATTTCACAACACGAGCTGACGACAGCCATGCAGCACCTGTCTCAGAGTTCCCGAAGGCACCAAAGCATCTCTGCTAAGTTCTCTGGATGTCAAGAGTAGGTAAGGTTCTTCGCGTTGCATCGAATTAAACCACATGCTCCACCGCTTGTGCGGGCCCCCGTCAATTCATTTGAGTTTTAACCTTGCGGCCGTACTCCCCAGGCGGTCGACTTAACGCGTTAGCTCCGGAAGCCACGCCTCAAGGGCACAACCTCCAAGTCGACATCGTTTACGGCGTGGACTACCAGGGTATCTAATCCTGTTTGCTCCCCACGCTTTCGCACCTGAGCGTCAGTCTTTGTCCAGGGGGCCGCCTTCGCCACCGGTATTCCTCCAGATCTCTACGCATTTCACCGCTACACCTGGAATTCTACCCCCCTCTACAAGACTCTAGCCTGCCAGTTTCGAATGCAGTTCCCAGGTTGAGCCCGGGGATTTCACATCCGACTTGACAGACCGCCTGCGTGCGCTTTACGCCCAGTAATTCCGATTAACGCTTGCACCCTCCGTATTACCGCGGCTGCTGGCACGGAGTTAGCCGGTGCTTCTTCTGCGGGTAACGTCAATCGACAAGGTTATTAACCTTATCGCCTTCCTCCCCGCTGAAAGTACTTTACAACCCGAAGGCCTTCTTCATACACGCGGCATGGCTGCATCAGGCTTGCGCCCATTGTGCAATATTCCCCACTGCTGCCTCCCGTAGGAGTCTGGACCGTGTCTCAGTTCCAGTGTGGCTGGTCATCCTCTCAGACCAGCTAGGGATCGTCGCCTAGGTGAGCCGTTACCCCACCTACTAGCTAATCCCATCTGGGCACATCTGATGGCAAGAGGCCCGAAGGTCCCCCTCTTTGGTCTTGCGACGTTATGCGGTATTAGCTACCGTTTCCAGTAGTTATCCCCCTCCATCAGGCAGTTTCCCAGACATTACTCACCCGTCCGCCACTCGTCACCCGAGAGCAAGCTCTCTGTGCTACCGTTCGACTTGCATGTGTTAGGCCTGCCGCCAGCGTTCAATCTGAGCCATGATCAAACTCTTCAATTTAAGTTTGATGCTCGTGAATTAAACTTCGTAATGAATTACGCATGTTCACTCAGAGACTTGGTATTCATTTTTCGTCTTGCGACGTTAAGAATCCATGTCACTTTGAGTGCCCACACAGATTGTCTGATAAATTGTTAAAGAGCAGTGCCGCTTCGTTTTCGCTGCGGCGCGGGGTGTGCATATTACGCTTTCCCGCTTCAGAGTCAAGCGTTTATTTTGCCTTTCTCTGCTGACCCGGCGGCGTGTGTGCCGTTGTTCCGTGTCAGTGGAGGCGCATTATAGGGAGTTATTCTTAAGTGACAAGAGGAAACTTAAAAAAAGTTTCTGTCCGCGTTTTTTTTCACCAACAGCGGTGAAATCAAGCTACAAATTGTTCTATTTGATGTATCTGCAACCACAATCACATTCGAGGTGGCATAATTATCAGCATGAAACATTAAGGAATAAAAGCGATGCCATTAAGCGCACAACAGCTAGCCGCCCAAAAAAATCTGTCCTATGTGCTGGCAGAAAAGCTGGCGCAGCGGATTTTAGCGGGTAAATATGCCCCGGGCAGCATCTTGCCGGGTGAAATGGAGCTGGGTGAGCAGTTCGGGGTGAGCCGTACTGCCGTTCGCGAAGCGGTGAAAACGCTGACGGCAAAAGGCATGGTGCTTCCACGCCCTCGTATTGGCACGCGCGTGATGCCACAGAGTAACTGGAATTTTCTCGATCAGGAGCTGCTCTCCTGGTGGATGACTGAAGATAACTTTAATCAGGTTGTCGATCACTTTCTGGTGATGCGCAGCAGTCTGGAACCCCAGGCATGTCTGCTTGCCGCCTCGCTCGGAACGGCAGAGCAGAAAGCGCAGCTTAACGCACTGATGGAAGAGATGGTGTTCCTGAAAAAACACTTCAACCGGGAACGCTGGGTTGAGGTCGATATGGCCTGGCATGAACACATCTATATGATGAGCGCCAATCCGTTCCTGACCTCCTTTGCCTCGTTATTCCATTCGGTGTACCACACCTACTTTACCTCTATTACACAAGACGAAGTGGTAAAGCTGGATTTGCATCAGGCGATAGTGGATGCCATTCAGGAGAGCGACGGGCAGCGAGCCCTGACTGCATGCCAGGCATTGCTGACCGCGCCAACCCACCAGCAGGTAAATAAATGACAGAGAAAAAAGCACGCAGCATGGCCGGATTGCCGTGGATTGCAGCCATGGCGTTCTTTATGCAGGCACTGGATGCAACCATCCTCAATACGGCGCTTCCCGCTATCGCGCAAAGCCTTAACCGCTCCCCACTGGCAATGCAGTCCGCCATCATCAGCTATACCCTGACGGTTGCGATGTTGATCCCGGTTAGCGGCTGGCTGGCCGATCGCTTCGGCACCCGCAGAGTTTTCATGCTGGCCGTAACGCTATTTACGCTCGGTTCGCTGGCCTGCGCGCTTTCAACATCCTTAACGGAGCTGGTTATCTTCCGCGTGCTGCAGGGAATTGGCGGCGCGATGATGATGCCGGTGGCGCGCCTTGCCTTGCTGCGTGCCTATCCACGCAGCGAACTGCTTCCCGTACTCAACTTCGTCACCATGCCGGGGCTGGTCGGCCCAATACTAGGCCCGGTTCTCGGCGGGGTACTGGTTACCTGGGCAAGCTGGCACTGGATTTTCCTGATTAATATTCCGATTGGCGTGGCAGGGCTGATCTATGCCCGCAAATATATGCCGAACTTCACCACGCCAAGGCGCAGCTTCGATATGGGCGGCTTTTTCCTGTTTGGCCTGAGCCTGGTGCTGTTCTCCAGTGGGATGGAGCTCATTGGCGAGAAGATCGTTGAAACGTGGCTGGCACTCGCCGTCATCCTCAGCGGTATTCTGCTGTTCCTTCTTTATATACGTCATGCGCGTCGTCATCCGACACCGCTTATCTCTTTATCTCTCTTTAACACCCGAACCTTTTCCGTCGGGATCGCGGGCAATATTGCCTCACGTCTGGGCACGGGCTGCGTACCGTTCCTGATGCCATTGATGCTGCAGGTGGGTTTCGGCTATCCGGCGCTGATTGCCGGCTGCATGATGGCGCCCACGGCAATGGGTTCCATTCTGGCGAAATCAACGGTCACTCAGGTACTGCGCTGGTTTGGCTATCGTAAGACGCTGGTTGGCGTGACGGTCTTTATCGGTCTGATGATTGCGCAATTCTCGCTACAATCCGCCGCGTTACCGGTCTGGATGCTGATCCTGCCGCTGTTTGTGCTGGGGATGGCGATGTCAACGCAGTTCACATCGATGAATACCATTACCCTTGCGGACCTGACCGACGAGAACGCCAGCAGCGGCAACAGCGTGCTGGCGGTGACTCAACAGCTGTCGATCAGCCTCGGGGTAGCCGTGAGTGCGGCGGTACTGCGGTTCTACGAAGGGTTTGACGGTACCAATACCGTTGAGCAGTTCCACTATACCTTTATCACCATGGGCGTGCTGACGGTGGTGTCGGCGCTGGTCTTTATGCTGTTAAAACCGAAAGACGGCCGCAACCTGATCAAAGAGCGACACAAAGCAAAGGCTAAACCGAACCCCGTTCCATCAGAACAGGAGTAAGCTGCAGACGTTGCTGCTGCAGCGTGGGCTGCGCCATTCGGTGAATCAACACATCAATGGCCAGCTCACCCAGTTCATCTTTAGGCTGATGAATGGTGGTCAGCGGCGGCGTCATGTAGCGCGCCAGTTCGATATCATCGTAGCCCACTATCGCCATATCGTCCGGCACGCGAAGTCCCGCCTGATACAGCGCCTGATAGGCACCAAACGCCATTGCATCGTTACCGATAAACACCGCCTGCGGGCGAGGATCCTGCGCCAGCAGCTTCTGCATAGCCTCGAAACCGCCATTAAATTCAAAATCACCGGTGATTCGGTAGCCATCAGGAATGGCAAGCTCAGCTCTCTCCATTGCAGAGAGATACCCTTCCAGACGCAGGCGCGCCGGGGTTTTATCCAGCGGGCCGGTAATACAGGCAATGCGAGTATGACCTTTATCGATCAGATGCTGAGTCGCCATATCGCCGCCCAGCAGGGAGTTATCCTGAATCAAATCGCTGGTACCGTCGAAGGGTGCCCAGTCCATCATCACCGTGGGAATAGAGGGGTAGCGCTGGATGATCTCTTTCGAGGGTTGATGCGTTTCGGTACAGAGCAGCAGCAGCCCGTCGACGCGTTTTTGCATCAGCGTTTCCAGGTTGCGGTTCATGCGCTGCTCGTCGCCTTCGGTATTGCACAGCACCAGGCTGTAGCCACGCTCAAAGCAGCTGCGTTCTACGCCACGAACAAGTTCAGAATAAAAAGGGTTGGTACTGGCGGTGATCAGCATACCGATGGTGCGCGTCTGGTTAAGCTTCAGACTGCGCGCCAGCGCCGACGGCGCATAGTTGAGATCTTTTACTGCGGCTTCGACTTTCTCACGAATCGCCTCGCTGACGAAGCGGTCGTTATTAATAACGTGAGAGACAGTCGAAGTAGAAACGCCCGCCATGCGGGCGACATCTTTCATCGTAGCCAAACGTTACCCCTGCTGACTTAAGAATTCATCGATCTCTTTGCGCCACGGAACGGAAGGCTGTGCGCCTTTGCGCGTCACCGCAATCGCGGCGGCGGCATGCGCAAAGCGGATGGCATCATCCATTACGTTTCCTTCCAGCAGCGCCGTCACCAGCGCACCGTTAAAGGTGTCTCCTGCGGCGATAGTATCAATGGCTTTGACCTTAAAGCCCGGCACGCGACGCCCTTCGCCGTTTACGCTTGCCCACACCCCACGGCTGCCAAGAGTAATGATAACGGTCCCGATGCCTTTTGCATGCAGCACTTTCGCCGCACGCGCGGCATCGTCGTCATTTTCAACGCGAATGCCCGTCAGCTTTTCGGCTTCGGTTTCGTTCGGCGTAATGATGTCCACCAGCGCCAGCAGCTCGTCTGATAATACACGGGCTGGGGCCGGGTTAAGTACGACAGTGGTATGATTTTCATGCGCAATTTTCGCCGCAGCCAACACGCTT
This sequence comes from Enterobacter sp. ECC_219_Taxon_10, assembly GCF_058354905.1. Taxonomy (NCBI): domain Bacteria; kingdom Pseudomonadati; phylum Pseudomonadota; class Gammaproteobacteria; order Enterobacterales; family Enterobacteriaceae; genus Enterobacter; species Enterobacter sp. ECC_219_Taxon_10. The sequence goes on from NZ_CM178005.1 coordinate 4,891,487, forward strand.
TCAACCGGTGATTCCAGCTGCATCAGCAGGGCTTCCGCTCCAGCGATGATTCCGCGTTGCGCTTCAACGCGTTCTGTCGTTAACGCAGCATTAGCCCCCGCATGAATACCGATGACATTCTCACCTTCCGCATTGACGAAAATCAGCGCCACGCCGGTAGATTCCCCTTCGACTACGCTCACTGGCGCAACATCAATGTTGTCGCTCGCCAGCTGTTTGCGTACGCGCTCACCGGTGTCGTCATCCCCCGTACAGGCGATAAATGCGATATTCGCCCCACTGCGTCCGGCGGCGACGGCCTGGTTTGCGCCTTTACCACCAAAGGCCACCTGGTACTGGTTACCCGTGACGGTTTCGCCCGGCGTGGGGAAGGTTTCAAGGTTAAGAATGTGATCGGCATTGATACTGCCAAGGACGACGAGGTTGCCTGCGGTTTTCATGGTTGAGCTGTCCATCTGAGAGCGCCACCGGTGTTACCCGGTGGCGTATGCCACACTTTTCTTTTATTTGGTGTCCCTCAGGCAGCCAGCGACTGCCTGAATCGCCTTTTACTGCTTAATGACCAGCTTCAGGTCAACCGGATATTTGGCCTGAACTTTTTCGCCCTTCAGCACTTTATCGGCAGTTTGCACGCCAGTGGCGCCAATCTGCTCAGGCAGCTGAGCGATGGTCGCAGCCAGTTTGCCATCATTTACTGCTTTTTCACCATCCGGCGTGCCGTCAAATCCGACAACCATCACATCAGATTTACCTGCAGTCTGCAGGGCACGCAGCGCGCCCAGCGCCATTTCGTCGTTCTGGGCGAACACTGCCTGCACATCAGGATGCGCGGTCAGCAGGTTCTGCATGACGTTCAGACCTTTAGTACGGTCGAAGTCTGCTGGCTGGCTCGCCAGCACGTTGAATTTATGTGCTGCTACAGCCTGCTGGAAGCCTTCACCACGCTCGCGGGCAGCGGACGTACCGGCAATGCCCTGCAGTTCGATAACTTTCGCGCCTTCACCGGCTTTCTTCGCAATGTAGTCACCGGCGATTTTACCGCCCAGCACGTTATCAGAAGCAATGTGGCTGACCACGTCGCCTTTCGTCGCCTGACGGTCCAGGGTAATGACCGGGATTTTTGCCTGGTTTGCCATCTTCACGGCGTTACCTACAGCGTCAGAATCGGTTGGGTTGATCAGCAGAATTTTAGTACCACGAACGGTTAAGTCCTGAACGTTAGCCAGCTCTTTCGCCGGGTTGTTCTGAGAATCCAGCACCACCAGGTTGTAGCCCAGCTTGTCCGCTTCTTTCTGCGCGCCGTCCTTCAGGGAGACGAAGAACGGGTTGTTCAGCGTGGAGATAACCAGCGCGATGGTGTCTTTAGCCATGGCGTTAGCACTTACGGTTGCGCTCAGCGCGACAGCGGAAACCAGGGTAGCCAGTTTTTTCATGTTCATATCTAAGATGTCCTGTAGTGTCGTCAGTTACTGTTTTTTGTTGTCTACCAGTACCGCCAGCAAAATCACCACTGCCTTAACGATCATCTGGTAATAGGAGGAAACACCTAACAAATTCAAACCATTATTCAGGAAACCAAGAATCAGTGCGCCGATCAATGTCCCAACAATGCGACCTTTACCGCCCGCAAGACTCGTACCGCCCAAAACCACTGCTGCAATGGCGTCCAGCTCATAACCCGTACCCGCCGTCGGCTGCGCGGAGGAGAGGCGCGCCACTTCGATGATGCCCGCCAGGGAGGCCAGCAGGCCACACAGGGAGTAAACGATAATTTTGACTTTATTAACGCTGATACCGGACAGGCGCGTTGCCGCTTCGTTACCACCCAGCGCATAGATATAACGGCCCAGACGGGTGTGATGCAGCATGTACCACGCCGCCAGGAAGACGATAGCCATGATCCAGACCGGCGTTGGAATGCCCAGCGGGCGGCCAATACCGAACCAGCCAAACAGATCCGCGTTATCGGTAAAGCCGGTATTGACCGGGCTACCGTTGGTGTAAACCATGGTTACACCGCGCAGCAGCAGCATCATTACCAGCGTAGCGATAAACGCCTGAACGCGGCCCTTTGCCACAATCACGCCGGTTACAGCGCCTATCGCCGCGCCAGCTGCCAGGGCCGCAGCAACAGCCACCAGCGCGTTAACTTCAATACCAACAATCGAAGCGGCGATCGCACCGGTGAGCGCCAGCAGGGAACCGACGGACAGATCGATACCCGAGGTCAAAATCACCAGCGTCATGCCGACCGCCATAATAGCGTTCACCGACGTCTGCTGCAGAATGTTGAACAGGTTATTCACGGTGAAGAAATTCGGGCTCATGGTCGACACAATCGCGATCAGCACCAGCAGGGCAATCAGCGATTTTTGTTCCATCAGCCATGCCTTTGTGAAATAGCGGCGACCAGAAACAGCCTGGGTAGTCATCTTCTTACTCCTGATTCACGCGATTAAGCTTGCCCACAGCGGCAGCCATCAGAACTTCCTGGGTGGCCTGCTCGCGAGTGAATTCACCGCCGAGATGCCCTTCATGCATGACGATAATGCGATCGCTCATGCCTAATACCTCTGGCATCTCGGAAGAGACCAGAATGATGCTCAGACCGTCGGCCTTAAACTGGTTAATCAGCTGATAGATCTCTTTCTTCGCGCCCACGTCCACGCCGCGGGTTGGCTCGTCGAGGATCAATACTTTCGGGCGCGTCATCAGCCCGCGGGCAATAGCCACTTTCTGCTGATTCCCGCCGGACAACAGGCCAATCGCCTGCTCCATTGACGGAGTTTTGACGTTGAAGAGACGGATAAAATCGCTGACCGCCTGCTGCTCGTCTTTATGCTTCAGGCTCCCACCGCTATGGCTGAAATAGCGCAGTGCGGTAAGCGACATGTTCTCTTTTACCGACATACCCAGCACTAAGCCGTCGCGCTTACGGTCTTCGGATATATAGACGATGCCGTTCGCCAGGCCGTCCTGCGGCGAGCGGGTCACCACTTCATGACCGTCGAGGGTGACATAACCGCTGGTGCGCGGCAGTGCGCCGTAGAGCACTTTCATCAGCTCGGTACGGCCTGCGCCCATCAGGCCCGCCACGCCCAGGATCTCCCCCTGACGCAGGGTAAAGGTCACGTCGTTCACACCCGGACCGCAGAGGTTGTCCACCTTCAGGCGGATCTCACCTGGCGCTTTGTCCAGACGCGGATACTGATCTTCAAGCTTGCGTCCCACCATCATTTCGATGAGCGTATCTTCGGTCAGCGTCGCCACTTCGCGCTCGGCAATAAACTGCCCGTCGCGGAAGACGGTGACGTCGTCGCAGATTTCGAAGATCTCTTTCATGCGGTGAGAAATATAGACAATCCCACGTCCCTGCGACTTCAGCTCGCGGATAACGCGGAACAGGGATTCGGTTTCGGTATCGGTCAGGGCGTCGGTCGGTTCATCCATAATGATGACCTTCGACTCAAAGCTCAGCACCTTCGCGATTTCCACCATCTGCTGATCGCCGATGGAGAGATCGCCCACCAGGCGGTCGCTTTTAAAGCGCAGGTTCAGCTTCGCCAGGAGTTTATCCGCTTCGGCGTACATGGTTTTCCAGTCGATTTTGCCGAACCTGTTCACAAACTCGCGGCCGAGGAAGATATTCTCTGCAATAGTGAGCTGCGGGATAAGGTTCAGCTCCTGGTGAATAATGCCGATGCCCGCTTCCTGTGAAGATTTCGGGCCGTTAAAGGTGGTCTCTTTGCCCAGCCATAGCAACGAACCGGCATCGCGCTGGTAGATCCCGGTCAGCACTTTCATCATGGTGGATTTGCCGGCGCCGTTTTCCCCCACCAGCGCCATCACGCGCCCGGGGTAGACGTTCAGCGCCGCGCCGGAGAGGGCTTTTACGCCCGGGAACGACTTATCGATCCCTTTAAGTTGCAGTAATGCTTCCATGATGGCCTCAGAAGGTAACGCCAGCACAGAGAATAATATTCGCATACGGGGAACACTCCCCGCTGCGAATCACCGCCTGACTGTCTGCGGTTTGTTGTTTGAACTGCTCGTGCGTTGTGTAACGAATTTCTATGGTGTTTCCCTGGTGTTGTTGCAGTTGCTCAATGTGGCTGAGCAACGTTTCGTGGAGTTGCGGATTATGTTGTTTGATTTCCGCCGCGAGAATGACCGCCTCAACCTGCATCTCCGTCGTCACGACTTCCAGTACCTGCATAAACGAGGGAACACCCTGCGTTAACGCCATATCAATACGGGTTGTGCTGCGCGGAACCGGTAAGCCTGCGTCGCAAACCACCAGCGTATCGGTATGCCCAAGACGGGAAATAACCGATGAGATTTCTGAGTTGAGAACCGTGCCTTTCTTCATTTTCTTGCTCCACTAGCGAAACGTTTCGCTAAAAAGAGTGTAGACGCAAGAGTGTTCAGAAAACCACCATGACGTAACGGAATTGTGATCAACGTCGAAACGTTTCGCTAAGTGAAATGTAGTGGAGGTAAATGCAAAACGGTAACCCCAGGGTTACCGTTTTTTATGTTTGCGCCCTCTTCCTCAAAGGAGAGGGGGTCGTCCATGCAAACATTATTTTGTGGGGATCCCTCAGCCCTGTGGGAGAAGGTCGGGCTGAGGGCATCAGGCCGCACAAAGACTTAAATCTCGACCTGCGTTCCCAGCTCAATCACGCGGTTAGGCGGGATCTCAAACTGGTCAGGCGCGCGCAGGGCGTTACGCTGCAGGATCAGGTACAGCTTGCCGCGCAGGCGCAGATACCACGGGCGCTTGCCGATGATCAGCGACTCGTGCGACATAAAGAACGACGTTTCCATCATCCGACAGCTCAACCCTTCCAGACCGCAGCGGTGGAACACCTCTTCCACGTTAGGCGTTTCGCGCCAGCCGTAGCTTGCCACCACGCGCCAGAAGGTCGGGGACAGCTGCTCAATCTGAACGCGACGCACGTTGTGAACGTACGGCGCATCTTCTGTACGTAGCGTCAGCAGGATCACGCGCTCGTGCAGAACCTTGTTGTGCTTGAGGTTATGCATTAGCGCGAACGGGATTACATTCAGGGCACGAGACATATAAACCGCGGTGCCCGGCACGCGAACCGGCGGTGATTTCTCCAGCGATGCGATCATCGCCTCAAGAGAATTGCCGTGCTCGTGCATGCGACGCAGCAGACGGAAGCGCTCGCTCTTCCACGTGGTCATGACAATGAACATCACCAGGCCCAGCGTCAGCGGCAGCCAGCCGCCGGAAACAATCTTGTCGAGGTTGGCAGAGAACAGCGGCACGTCGATACACAGGAAGCCCACCAGAATCATTGCTACAAGGAATTTATTCCAGTGCCAGTTTCGGTACGCCACCGTGGTGGAGAGAAGCGACGTCAGCACCATAGTACCTGTGACCGCAATACCGTAGGCCGCGGCCAGGTTACTGGAGTGCTCGAAGCTGACAATCACAATCACAACAGCAAAATAGAGCAGCCAGTTAACGAACGGGATGTAGATCTGGCCCGACTCCATTTCTGAAGTATGGATGATGCGCATTGGCGAGAGATAGCCCAGACGAACGGCCTGACGGGTCAAAGAGAACACCCCGGAAATCACCGCCTGAGAGGCAATAACGGTCGCCAGCGTGGCCAGAATGAGCATCGGCACCAGCGCCCAGTCAGGCGCCAGCAGGAAGAACGGGTTCTTAATCGCTTCCGGGTTCTTAAGCAGCAGCGCGCCCTGACCGAAGTAGTTCAGCACCAGCGAAGGGAGCACCACAATAAACCATGCCACGCGGATCGGCAGTTTTCCGAAGTGCCCCATGTCAGCATACAGCGCTTCCACACCGGTGATGGAGAGCACGACCGCCCCCAGCGCCACGAAGGAAACCACTTTGTATTCCAGGAAGAAATGCACCGCCCAGTAAGGGTTTAGCGCATGCAGCACGTCCGGATTCGCGATAATGCTGCGTAAGCCGAGCGCCGCCAGAATCAGGAACCAGGCCAGCATAATCGGCGCAAACAGTTTGCCCACCAGCCCGGTACCGTGTTTCTGGATCATGAACAGCAGCGTCAGGACAATAATGGCCAGCGGAACCACCCATGAATCGAGCTGTGGCGCGATAATTTCCAGCCCCTCTATCGCCGAGAGCACTGAGATAGCCGGTGTTATCACCACTTCCCCATAGAAGAAGCTACCGCCAATCAGGCCGATAATCACCAGCACGGACGTCATTCTGGCCGAGGTATTGCGACCAGCAAGAGACATCAGGGTCAGGATCCCGCCTTCGCCCGCGTTATCTGCACGCATAACGAAGGAGAGATATTTAACGGAAACGACCAGGATCAGCAGCCAGAAGATGAGGGACAGGAAGCCAAACACGGCATCGCGCTCAACACCAAAGCCAAACTGGCCGGACAAACATTCACGAAGCGTATAAAGCGGGCTGGTGCCAATATCACCGTAGACAACCCCGATCGCCGCAAGCGTAATTGCGGGTAATGATTGCTTATTATCAGTGCTCATAGACTAGTCTTTTCGTTTAAATAACAAATGTGTTCCTGTCCCTTGGTCCACAAAAAGCGCACAGTATGCACGATTCATTGCAAAATCGTACCCCTAAATGCAACCGCATTAATGTAGCGCAAAGAAAATTGCGCCGCACTTCAGCCTATTACCAGCCCTGACTGAAACGTCTATACTCGCTTCAATTGGCCGCCACAACGGCGAAAGGATGCAAAACTATTATGGCTCACTCACATTTATTAGCAGAAAGAATTTCCCGCCTCAGCAGCGCGCTGGAGAAAGGCCTTTACGAGCGTAGCCACGCCATTCGCCTTTGCCTGCTGGCGGCGCTGAGCGGTGAAAGCGTGTTTCTGCTGGGTCCGCCGGGCATTGCTAAAAGTTTGATTGCACGCCGCCTGAAGTTCGCTTTTCAGAACGCCCGTGCATTTGAATATTTGATGACGCGCTTCTCCACCCCCGAAGAAGTTTTCGGCCCGCTTTCTATTCAGGCACTGAAGGACGAGGGGCGCTATGAGCGTCTGACGGCGGGCTATCTTCCGGAAGCGGAAATCGTCTTTCTCGATGAGATCTGGAAAGCCGGCCCGGCCATTCTGAACACCCTGCTGACGGCAATTAACGAACGTCGTTTCCGCAACGGGGCCAGTGAAGAGAAAATCCCCATGCGCCTGCTGGTGGCCGCGTCAAACGAACTTCCCGAAGCAGACAGCAGCCTGGAAGCGCTGTATGACCGTATGCTGATCCGCCTGTGGCTGGATAAAGTACAGGATAAATCAAACTTCCGCTCCATGCTGGTGAGCCAGCAGGATGAGAACGAAAACCCGGTGGCTGCGTCACTGCAGGTGACGGACGAGGAGTACCATCAGTGGCAGGAAGAGATCGGCAAAATAAAACTGCCCGATGCCGTTTTTGAGCTGATCTTCATGCTGCGCCAGCAGCTTGATTTACTGCCTTCCGCCCCGTATGTCTCTGACCGTCGCTGGAAAAAAGCGATCCGTCTCCTCCAGGCCAGCGCGCTGTTCAGTGGTCGCGACGCGGTCGCCCCTATCGATCTGATCCTGCTAAAAGACTGCCTCTGGCACGACGCAGAAGGCATGAACCTGATGCAGCAGCAGCTGGACGTTTTGATGACCGGACACGCCTGGGGGCAGCAGGCGATGCTCAACCAACTGGGGGCGATTGCCCAACGGCGCTTACAGCTCCAGCAGCAGCAAAGCGATAAAACCGCGCTTAAAGTGAATCGCCTGGGGGGCATGTTCGCCCGCAAACCGCATTACGAGCTACCCGCCGATCTGACCGGCACGACGCTGACATTGCTGCTCCAGCAGCCGCTCAAGCTGCATGATATGCAGGTAGTGCACATTACGATTGAGCGCGAGCCGCTGGCGCAGTGGCTGGATAAGGGCGGAGAGATCCGCGGTAAGCTCAACGGCATCGGTTTCGCGCAGCCGCTGAATATGGAAGTGGACAGCAGTCAGCACCTGGTGATCCGCGACGTGAGCCTTCAGGGATCGCGTCTTGCGCTTCCCGGCACCGCCTCTGACAGCGTGCCGGAAGAGATCAAACAGCAGCTGGAAGCGCTGGATACCGAATGGCACCAGCAGCACACCCGCTTCAGCGAGCAGCAAAAATGCCTCTTTATTCATAGCGACTGGTTAGGCCGCATTGAAGCCAGCCTGCAGGACGTCAGCGCGCAGATCAAACAGGCACGGCAATGCTAACGCTGGACACGCTCAACGTCATGCTGGCGGTCAGCGAGGAAGGGTTAATTGAGGAGGTGGTGATAACACTTCTGGCGTCCCCACAGCTGGCGGCGTTTTTTGAAAAATTCCCGAAGCTCAAAAAAGCAATGACGGACGATCTCCCGCGCTGGCGCGATAACCTGCGTCAGCGGTTTAAGGAGACGGAAGTCCCGCCAGAACTGACGGAGGAAGTCGCAGCCTATCAGCAGTGCCAGCGGCTATCGACGCCGCAGTTTATCGTCCAGATCCCGCAAACCCTGGCGCTGCTCGATAAAGTCCATTCTCCGTTTGCCAGCCAGGCCAGAACGCTGGTCACGGAAAACGCCACCATTACCCCGGCGCTGCACACGCTATTTTTACAGCGCTGGCGCCTGAGCCTGGTCGTCCAGGCCACCTCGCTGAACCAACAGCTGCTGGATGAAGAGCGCGAGCAGCTGCTCAGTGAAGTCCAGGAACGTATGACCCTGAGCGGTCAGCTCGAAGAGGTGCTGGTAGAAAATGAAAACGCCGCCGGTCGCCTCTGGGACATGAGCGCTGGGCAGCTGCGGCGCGGGGATTATCAGCAGATCGTGAAGTACGGCGACTTTTTAACCCAGCAGCCGGAGCTGATGAAACTCGCGGAACAGCTGGGTCGGTCCAGGGAGGCAAAGTCTGTCCCAAAGAAGGATGCCCCGATGGAAACCTTCCGCACCCTGGTACGCGAACCGGCCACCGTGCCGGAACAGGTCGACGGACTTCAGCAAAGCGACGACATCCTGCGCCTGCTGCCCACGGAGCTAAGCACGCTGGGAATGACCGAACTGGAGTATGAGTTTTACCGTCGGCTGGTGGAAAAACAGCTTCTCACCTATCGACTGCACGGCGAAGCCTGGCGCGAGAAGCTAAGCCAGCGCCCTGTCGTTCATCAGGATTTTGATGAACAGCCGCGCGGGCCGTTTATTGTTTGCGTGGATACGTCCGGCTCAATGGGCGGTTTTAACGAGCAGTGTGCGAAGGCGTTCTGTCTGGCGCTGATGCGCGTGGCGCTCGCCGATCGCCGTCGCTGCTTTATCATGCTCTTCTCCAGCGAAGTCGTGGGCTATGAGCTGACGAACCAGCAGGGCATCGAGCAGGCCATCCGCTTTTTAAGCCAGCGTTTTCGCGGCGGCACCGATCTGGCCAGCTGTTTTCGAAGCATTGTGGAGCGTATGCAGGGCGGCGACTGGTACGACGCTGACGCAGTAGTGATTTCAGATTTTATTGCCCAGCGGCTGCCGGATGATGTGGTAAATAAAGTGAAGGAGCTGCAGCGGGTGCATCAGCACCGTTTTCATGCGGTGGCGATGTCCGCCCATGGAAAGCCCGGCATCATGCGCATCTTCGATCATATCTGGCGCTTTGATACCGGGTTGCGGAGCCGCCTGCTCAGACGCTGGCGACGTTAATTAAAGAAGAGAACCGACGCTTTCACGAACCTGCTGCGGCCAGACTCCACACTGCACCTGACCGATATGGGACAGCTGCAGCAGCAGCATGGTCAGACGGGACTGGCCGATACCGCCGCCAATCGTCTGAGGCATTTCGCCGCGCAGCAGCGCCTGGTGCCACTCGAGTTTGAGACGATCTTCATCACCGGTCACCGCCAGCTGGCGCTTCAGCGCGTCAGCATCCACGCGGATCCCCATAGAAGAGAGCTCAAACGCATCTTCCAGAACCGGGTTCCAGACCAGAATATCGCCGTTCAGACCGGCATATTCGCTTTCGGCCACGGTGCTCCAGTCATCATAATCCGGCGCACGAACGTCGTGACGCTTGCCATCAGACAGTTTACCGCCGATGCCAATCAGAAATACCGCGCCCAGCTCTTTGGCGATCGCCCGCTCGCGGCCTTTGGCATCCAGATCCGGAAAACGGCTCAGCAGTTCCTGGCTGTGGACAAAGTGGATCGTTTCCGGCAGGAACGGTGCCAGACCAAACTCTTTGCTCACGGCCGCTTCGGTCGCTTTGATCCCGGCGTAGATCGCCTCAACGGTCGATTTCAGCGTGCCGACGTGGCGTTCACCATCTCCCATTACGCGCTCCCAGTCCCACTGGTCAACGTAGACAGAGTGAATCGGGGAGAGACGGTCTTCATCGGGGCGAAGAGCTTTCATGTGCGTGTAAAGCCCTTCGCCCGCGCTGAAGTCGTGTTGTCCCAGGGTTTGACGCTTCCACTTCGCCAGTGAATGAACCACTTCGAACTGTGCGTCAGGCAATGTTTTCACTTTCACCTGTACCGCTTTTTCGCATCCAGACAGGTTATCCTGCGTCCCGTCACCCACGCGGCTCAGAATTGGCGCCTGAACTTCAATAAGACCAAGCTTCTCTTCCAGCTGGCGGGAAAAATGGGATTTTACGAAACTGATCTGGCGTTGTTTTGCGATGTAAGCGGTTTTCATTATTTATACTCCTGCGTCCTGTTGGTAATGATTAAGCAACAGAACCGGTACTTAATTCAATAACTCATCAACAAAAAGCCGCCTTCACTTTTGATTCGTTAAAATATGACGCTAGAATAGAGGTATTCATTAATCTTCATAAGAAAAAGCTATGGAAAATTATCAGATCGACAATCTGGACCGCGGCATTCTGGAGGCCTTAATGGCCAATGCCCGTACAGCCTACGCCGAACTGGCAAAACAGTTTGGCGTCAGCCCGGGAACCATTCACGTTCGCGTAGAGAAAATGAAGCAGGCAGGGATCATTACCGGCGCGCGCATTGACGTCAGCCCGAAGCAGCTGGGTTACGACGTCTGCTGCTTCATCGGCATTATTCTTAAAAGCGCAAAAGACTACCCCTCCGCGCTGGCGAAGCTTAACGCGCTCGATGAAGTCACCGAGGCGTACTACACCACCGGGCACTACAGCATCTTTATAAAGGTGATGTGCCGATCCATCGATGCTCTCCAGCAGGTACTTATCAACAAGATCCAAACAATCGATGAAATTCAGTCCACCGAGACACTGATCTCCCTGCAAAACCCGATCATGCGTACCATCCGCCCGTGATCGGGCAAATTCATTCCCACATTTTCCACAGGTAGATCCCAGCTCGTTCACAGCGTACAATGATCCCCTCTTTATCTGAGCGAGCGATCAATGGCGGACATTACCCTTATCAGCGGCAGCACCCTTGGCGGTGCGGAATATGTAGCGGAACACCTGGCTGAGAAGCTGGAAGATGCGGGCTTTTCCACGGAAACCCTGCATGGGCCGCTGCTTGAAGATCTCCCGAATGACGGGGTCTGGCTGCTGATCACCTCCACGCACGGCGCGGGCGATCTGCCGGATAACCTGCAACCTTTATATGACGAACTGCTTGAACAGCAGCCCGACCTGTCAAACGTCCGTTTTGGCGCGGTGGGGATCGGCAGTCGTGAATATGACACCTTCTGCGGGGCAATAGAGAAAGTCGAAGCCGCTGTTACCTCTTGTGGGGCAAAACAGCTGGGTGAAACGCTCAAGATCAACATCCTCGATCATGACATTCCGGAGGATCCGGCCGAGATCTGGCTCGCGGAATGGAAAAATTTACTCAAAAACGATTAAAGATCGCGCGAACAGATGTGGATAACTCTGGTTAAAAGCTCGTATTAACCCGTAGTTATCCAAATAACAACCGTGGCTTAGTTTTTAGCCTGTGTATAAACTCGCGATCTGATCCCAGCTTATACGGTCCAGGATCACCGATCATTCACAGCAAACGATCCTTCCTAACTGCATGATCTTATTTGCGGGATCGGACTTATCCACATGGGTCCGCGATCCTAATAAGAGATCACAATAGAACAGATCTCTAAATAAAAAGATCTTCTTTTTAATAGCCCAGGATCCCAATGCTTTCTCGAAAGACTAAAGTTGAGTAGAATCCACGGCCCGGGCTTCAATCCATTTTCATACCGCTTTACGCGAGGCAGACCACCATGTTTTATCAGGATCCTTTTGACGTCATCATCATTGGCGGGGGTCACGCAGGCACTGAGGCCGCAATGGCCGCAGCGCGTATGGGTCAGCAGACCCTGCTTTTGACACACAATATCGACACGCTGGGACAGATGTCCTGTAATCCGGCGATTGGCGGCATTGGGAAAGGACACCTGGTAAAAGAAGTGGATGCACTTGGCGGCCTGATGGCGAAAGCGATCGATCGGGCTGGCATCCAGTTTAGGATACTAAACGCAAGTAAAGGCCCCGCTGTTCGTGCCACCCGTGCACAGGCAGACCGCGTGCTTTACCGTCAGGCCGTACGCACCGCACTGGAGAACCAGCCGAACCTGATGATCTTCCAGCAGGCGGTAGAAGATCTTATCGTTGAAAACGATCGCGTTGTGGGCGCCGTGACCCAGATGGGCCTCAAGTTCCGTGCTAAAGCCGTAGTGCTGACAGTCGGGACATTCCTGGACGGCAAAATTCATATCGGTCTGGATAACTACAGCGGTGGCCGTGCCGGCGATCCGCCGTCTATTCCACTGTCTCGTCGTCTGCGTGAGCTGCCGCTGCGCGTTAGCCGCCTGAAAACCGGTACGCCGCCGCGTATTGATGCGCGGACCATTGATTTCAGCGTGCTGGCGCAACAGCACGGTGATAACCCGATGCCGGTCTTCTCGTTCATGGGCAACGCGGCGCAGCATCCGCAGCAGGTACCGTGCTACATCACGCATACCAACGAGAAAACCCACGACGTGATCCGCAATAACCTCGATCGCAGCCCCATGTACGCTGGCGTGATCGAAGGGATAGGCCCACGCTACTGCCCGTCGATCGAAGACAAAGTGATGCGCTTTGCCGATCGTAACCAGCACCAGATCTTCCTGGAGCCGGAAGGGCTGACCTCAAACGAAATTTACCCGAACGGCATCTCCACCAGCCTGCCGTTCGACGTGCAGATGCAGATTGTTCGCTCAATGCAGGGGATGGAGAATGCGAAAATCGTTCGCCCTGGCTACGCTATTGAGTACGATTTCTTCGACCCGCGTGACCTGAAGCCGACGCTGGAGAGCAAATTCATCCACGGTCTGTTCTTCGCGGGCCAGATTAACGGCACCACCGGCTACGAAGAAGCCGCAGCGCAGGGTTTGCTGGCCGGTCTGAATGCCGCTCGCTTCTCTGCCGAGAAAGAGGGATGGGCGCCGGCGCGTTCTCAGGCCTATCTGGGCGTGCTGGTTGACGATCTCTGCACCCTGGGCACCAAAGAACCGTACCGTATGTTTACCTCTCGCGCGGAATATCGTCTGATGCTGCGCGAGGACAACGCCGACCTGCGTCTGACCGAGATGGGCCGCGAGCTGGGTCTGGTGGATGACGAACGCTGGGCGCGCTTCAACGAGAAGCTGGAGCGCATTGAACAGGAACGCCAGCGCCTGAAAACCACGTGGGTAAATCCGCAGGCGGAAACTGCTGCCGAAGTGAACGCTCACTTAACTGCGCCACTCTCGCGGGAAGCCAGCGGCGAAGATCTGCTGCGTCGTCCGGAAGTGACCTATGAGAATCTGGTGAAACTCACCGCGTTCGCCCCGGGTCTTGAAGACGCGGAAGCCGCTGAACAGGTCGAAATACAGGTGAAGTACGAAGGTTACATCGCGCGTCAGCAGGATGAGATCGAAAAACAGCAGCGCAACGAAAACACGCTGCTTCCGGAAATGCTGGACTACCGTCAGGTGACGGGCCTGTCCAACGAAGTGATCGCTAAGCTGAACGATCACAAACCGGTATCGATTGGCCAGGCTTCACGGATCTCCGGCGTCACGCCTGCCGCGATTTCGATTCTGCTGGTGTGGCTGAAAAAGCAGGGTATGTTGCGCCGCAGCGCGTAATTGCAGTCGTTTTGGCGGGTGGCGCTTTGCTTACCCGCCCAACATCGTTCGTAGGCCCGGTAAGCGTTAGCGCCACCGGGCAAATTGTTTCTAAACAGGTATTCACCGTGCTCAATAAACTCTCTCGTCTGCTGGATCAGGCAGGTATTTCGCTCACCGATCACCAGAAAAACCAGCTGGTGGCGTATGTCGATACGCTGAACAAATGGAATAAAGCGTACAACCTGACGTCTGTTCGCGACCCCAACGAGATGCTGGTACGCCATATTCTCGACAGCATCGTGGTCGCGCCGTATCTGAAAGGTGAGCGTTTTATCGACGTGGGGACGGGGCCTGGTTTACCGGGCGTTCCGCTGTCGATTGTCCGACCTGAGAGCCATTTCACGCTGCTGGACAGCCTGGGCAAGCGCGTGCGCTTTTTACGTCAGGTCCAGCATGAACTTAAGCTGGATAACATCACGCCCGTACAGAGCAGGGTAGAGGAGTTCCCGGCGGAGCCGCCGTTTGACGGTGTTATCAGCCGCGCGTTTGCTTCGCTCAATGACATGGTGAGCTGGTGTAAGCATCTGCCGGCAGTCGATGGCCGTTTTTATGCGCTTAAAGGACAGCTGCCCGGTGATGAAATTGAACAGCTTCCGGACGGTTTTAGCGTTGAAACCATCGAGAAATTAAACGTTCCTCAGCTCGATGGTGAACGTCATCTGGTGATAATTAAGCCAAACAATTTTTAAAAAATTAATAAAAAATGTGGAATTTGTGCTGTTCTGAGCATGTTAAAAAACAGCACAACTACCCGGGATTTATCAGAGAGCGTTTAACCACTTTTTTACTATGGGTTTTCTTGCAGTTAACCTCGCGCTGATTATTCATCGTGAAGATAGTCAACTATGAAAATATCAGCCTGCTAAAAGTGGAAGACTGTAACCAGAACACAATGTTAAATATTTATTAAGAATGTCAATAAAAGGTTTTTATTGTGTACGGGGCTGTTTTGAAAATAGTTGCGATATTTTATCTTTAATTTCAGAAAGATAATTCTGGGCGAATTACGGCTTTGATAAATACAACCTTATCGCAAATGTGTGTTTTGTGATCTCGTGCACGCTTTGTAGTCAACGTTTTCGCGCTGTTTGCAGTTTTGCTCGAAGGTCGATGCTTTCTACGAAAGTTAAAAAATAGCGGTGGGGAAAAATATTTAAACATTTATTCACCTTTTCGCTACTTAATGTTTGAAATCACGGGTACGCACCGTATAATTTGTCCGCTTTTTGATGCTTGACTCTGAGCCTTAAAGGACGTTTTATACGACACGCGGCATACCTCGAAGGGAGCAGGAGTAAAAACGTGATGTCTGTGTCGCTCTTGAGTAGAAACGTTGCTCGTAAGCTTCTGTTCATTCAGTTTCTGGCTGTGATAGCAAGTGGACTGCTGTTTAGCCTCAAAGACCCCTTCTGGGGCATCTCCGCCGTGTGCGGGGGTTTGGCGGTCGTGCTGCCAAACGTGTTGTTTATGATTTTTGCCTGGCGTCATCAGGCGCATACACCCGCCAAAGGCCGCGTGGCCTGGTCCTTCGCCCTCGGCGAAGTGTGTAAGGTGTTGCTGACCTTTGCTCTACTGGTGATGGCGCTGGCGGTTTTGAAAGTGGTATTCATGCCGCTGATAGCAACGTGGGTTTTGGTGCTGGTGGTACAAGTTCTGGCTCCAGCTGTAATCAATAACAAAGGGTAAAAGGCATCATGGCTTCAGAAAATATGACGCCGCAGGATTACATAGGTCACCATCTGAATAACCTTCAGCTGGACCTGCGTACATTCTCGCTGGTGGATCCACATAACCCCCCGGCCACCTTCTGGACGATCAACATCGACTCCATGTTCTTCTCGGTGGTTTTGGGTCTTCTGTTCCTGGCCATGTTCCGCAGCGTTGCTAAAAAAGCGACCAGCGGTGTTCCAGGGAAATTCCAGACGTTCGTTGAGATGATCATCGGCTTCGTCCATGGCAGCGTGAAAGATATGTACCATGGTAAGAGCAAGCTGATTGCTCCGCTGGCCCTGACCGTGTTCGTTTGGGTCTTCCTGATGAACCTGATGGACCTGCTGCCAATTGACCTGCTGCCGTTCATCGGCGAGCACATCTTCGGCCTGCCTGCGCTGCGTGTGGTACCGTCCGCGGACGTGAACATCACCCTGTCGATGGCGCTGGGCGTGTTTATCCTGATTCTTTTCTACAGCATCAAAATGAAAGGCGTAAGCGGCTTTGTGAAAGAGCTTACCTTGCAGCCGTTCAACCACTGGGCGTTTATTCCGGTCAACCTGATCCTGGAAGGCGTTAGCCTGCTGTCCAAACCTGTTTCACTGGGTCTGCGACTGTTCGGCAACATGTATGCGGGTGAGCTGATTTTCATTCTGATCGCGGGTCTTCTGCCGTGGTGGTCACAGTGGATTCTTAATGTGCCGTGGGCCATTTTCCACATCCTGATCATTACGCTGCAAGCCTTTATCTTCATGGTTCTGACGATCGTCTATCTGTCGATGGCGTCTGAAGAGCACTGATTTTTTACCAACACTACTACGTTTTAATTGAAACAAACTGGAGACTGTCATGGAAAACCTGAATATGGATCTGCTGTACATGGCTGCCGCTGTGATGATGGGTCTGGCGGCTATCGGTGCTGCGATCGGTATCGGCATCCTCGGAGGTAAATTCCTGGAAGGCGCAGCGCGTCAACCTGATCTGATTCCTCTGCTGCGTACTCAGTTCTTTATCGTTATGGGTCTGGTGGATGCAATCCCAATGATCGCTGTAGGTCTGGGTCTGTACGTGATGTTTGCTGTCGCGTAGTAGTTGTTTTAAAACCCCAAGCCACAGAAATTTAAGAGGTATTGTGCTGTGAACATGAACGCAACAATCCTCGGCCAGGCCATCGCGTTTATTCTCTTTGTCTGGTTCTGCATGAAGTATGTATGGCCGCCTTTAATGGCTGCCATCGAAAAACGTCAGAAAGAAATTGCTGACGGTCTGGCTTCCGCAGAACGCGCTAAGAAAGATTTGGACCTTGCACAGGCCAACGCGACAGACCAGCTGAAAAAAGCGAAAGCTGAAGCTCAGGTAATCATTGAACAGGCTAACAAACGCCGTTCTCAGATCCTGGACGAAGCCAAAGCTGAAGCAGAACAGGAACGTACTAAGATCGTGACACAGGCTCAGGCTGAAATTGAAGCTGAGCGTAAACGTGCTCGTGAAGAACTGCGTAAGCAGGTTGCGATTCTGGCTGTTGCTGGCGCCGAGAAGATCATCGAACGTTCCGTGGATGAAGCTGCTAACAGCGACATCGTGGACAAACTTGTCGCTGAACTGTAAGGAGGGAGGGGCTGATGTCTGAATTTGTTACGGTAGCTCGCCCCTACGCCAAAGCAGCTTTTGACTTTGCTGTCGAACACCAAAATGTCGATCGCTGGCAGAATATGCTGGCGTTTGCCGCTGAGGTGACGAAAAACGAACAAATGGCCGAGTTGCTTTCCGGTGCGTTAGCACCTGAAACCCTCGCCGCGTCGTTTATCGCCGTGTGCGGAGAGCAACTGGATGCCAACGGCCAGAACCTGATTAAGGTGATGGCAGAAAATGGTCGTCTCCGTGTGCTCCCGGATGTTCTCGAGCAGTTTGAGCACTTACGTGCCCTTAGTGAAGCTACTGCAGAAGTCGAAGTGACTTCCGCGACTGAACTGAGTGACGAACAGCTTGCGAAAATTACCGCCGCGATGGAAAAACGTCTGTCACGCAAAGTTAAGCTGAATTGCAAAATCGATAAGTCTGTAATGGCAGGCGTAATCATCCGCTCGGGTGATATGGTCATTGATGGCAGCGTACGCGGCCGTCTTGAGCGCCTTGCAGACGTCTTGCAGTCTTAAGGGGACTGGAGCATGCAACTGAATTCCACCGAAATCAGCGAACTGATCAAGCAGCGCATTGCTCAGTTCAGTGTTGTGAGTGAAGCTCACAACGAAGGTACTATTGTTTCTGTAAGTGACGGTGTTATCCGCATCCACGGCCTGGCCGATTGTATGCAGGGTGAGATGATTTCCCTGCCGGGTAACCGTTACGCTATCGCACTGAACCTGGAGCGCGACTCCGTAGGTGCAGTTGTGATGGGTCCATACGCTGACCTCGCCGAAGGCATGAAGGTTAAGTGTACTGGCCGTATTCTGGAAGTGCCGGTTGGCCGTGGCCTGCTGGGTCGCGTTGTTAACACCCTGGGTGCGCCAATCGACGGTAAAGGTCCGGTTGAGCACGATGGCTTCTCCCCAATCGAAGTTATCGCACCGGGCGTTATCGACCGTCAGTCCGTTGATCAGCCAGTGCAGACTGGTTATAAGTCCGTTGACGCCATGATCCCAATCGGTCGTGGTCAGCGTGAACTGATCATCGGTGACCGTCAGACCGGTAAAACCGCGATGGCAATCGACGCCATTATCAACCAGCGTGACTCCGGCATCAAATGTGTGTACGTGGCTATCGGCCAGAAAGCGTCCACCATTTCTAACGTGGTTCGTAAACTGGAAGAGCACGGCGCGCTGTCTAACACCATCGTTGTTGTGGCTACCGCTTCTGAATCTGCTGCACTGCAATACCTGGCGCCATACGCTGGTTGCGCAATGGGCGAATACTTCCGTGACCGCGGTGAAGATGCGCTGATCGTATACGATGACCTGTCTAAACAGGCTGTTGCTTATCGTCAGGTTTCCCTGCTGCTCCGTCGTCCACCAGGACGTGAAGCATTCCCGGGCGACGTATTCTACCTCCACTCTCGTCTGCTGGAGCGTGCTTCCCGCGTTAACGCGGAATACGTCGAGAACTTCACCAAAGGTGAAGTGAAGGGTAAAACAGGTTCTCTGACCGCTCTGCCGATCATTGAAACCCAGGCGGGTGACGTTTCTGCGTTCGTTCCGACCAACGTAATCTCCATTACCGATGGTCAGATCTTCCTGGAAACCAACCTGTTTAACTCCGGTATTCGTCCGGCGGTTAACCCGGGTATCTCCGTATCCCGTGTGGGTGGTGCTGCTCAGACCAAGATCATCAAGAAACTGTCCGGTGGTATCCGTACCGCGCTGGCACAGTATCGTGAACTGGCTGCGTTCTCTCAGTTCGCATCCGATCTGGACGAAGCAACCCGTAAACAGCTGAGCCACGGTCAGAAAGTGACCGAGCTGCTGAAGCAGAAACAGTACGCTCCAATGTCTGTTGCTCAGCAGGGCTTGGTACTGTTCGCGGCTGAACGCGGTTACCTCGAAGATGTGGAACTGGCGAAAATCGGTAGCTTCGAAGCCGCTCTGCTGGCTTACGTCGACCGTGATCACGCTCCGCTGATGCAAGAGATCAACCAGACCGGTGGCTATAACGACGAAATCGAAGGCAAGCTGAAAGCTATCCTCGATTCCTTCAAAGCAACCCAATCCTGGTAATCGTCCGGCGGCTTGTCTCAGGGCAAGCCGCCTGGCATTGAGGAGAAGCTCATGGCCGGCGCAAAAGAGATACGTAGTAAGATCGCAAGCGTCCAGAACACGCAAAAGATCACTAAAGCGATGGAGATGGTCGCCGCTTCCAAAATGCGTAAATCGCAGGATCGCATGGCGGCCAGCCGTCCTTATGCAGAGACCATGCGCAAAGTGATTGGTCACCTTGCAAACGGTAATCTGGAATATAAGCACCCTTACCTGGAAGAACGCGACGTTAAGCGCGTGGGCTACCTGGTGGTGTCGACTGACCGTGGTCTGTGTGGCGGCTTGAACATTAACCTGTTCAAAAAACTGCTGGCGGATATGAAAGGCTGGTCTGATAAAGGCGTTCAGTGCGATCTGGCACTGATTGGCTCTAAAGGCGTCTCTTTCTTTAACTCCGTTGGTGGCAACATTGTCGCTCAGGTGACCGGTATGGGTGATAACCCGTCCCTGTCTGAACTGATCGGCCCGGTTAAAGTGATGTTGCAGGCCTACGATGAAGGCCGCCTGGACAGACTGTACGTTGTCAGCAACAAATTCATTAACACCATGTCTCAGGTTCCAACGCTCACTCAGATGCTGCCGTTACCGGCATCAGAAGATGACGAGCTGAAGCAGAAAGCCTGGGATTACCTGTATGAACCCGATCCGAAACCGCTGCTGGATACCCTGCTGCGTCGTTACGTTGAATCTCAGGTTTATCAGGGCGTTGTAGAAAACCTGGCCAGCGAGCAGGCCGCACGAATGGTGGCGATGAAAGCCGCGACCGATAATGGCGGCAGCCTGATTAAAGAGCTGCAGTTGGTTTACAACAAAGCTCGTCAGGCCAGCATTACTCAGGAACTCACCGAGATCGTCTCGGGGGCCGCCGCGGTTTAACCAGGTTTACGAATTACGTAGAGGATTCAAGATGGCTACTGGAAAGATTGTCCAGGTAATCGGCGCCGTGGTGGACGTCGAGTTCCCTCAGGACGCCGTACCACGCGTGTACGACGCGCTTGAGGTACAGAATGGTAACGAGAGCCTGGTGCTGGAAGTTCAGCAGCAGCTCGGCGGCGGTATCGTGCGTACCATCGCGATGGGTTCTTCCGACGGTCTGCGTCGTGGTCTGGAAGTTAAAGACCTTGAGCACCCGATCGAAGTCCCGGTAGGTAAAGCAACACTGGGTCGTATCATGAACGTATTGGGTCAGCCAATCGACATGAAGGGCGACATCGGTGAAGAAGAGCGTTGGGCTATCCACCGCGCGGCACCTTCCTACGAAGAGCTGTCCAGCTCTCAGGAACTGCTGGAAACCGGTATCAAAGTTATCGACCTGATGTGTCCGTTTGCGAAGGGCGGTAAAGTTGGTCTGTTCGGTGGTGCGGGTGTAGGTAAAACCGTAAACATGATGGAGCTGATCCGTAACATCGCGATCGAGCACTCCGGTTACTCCGTGTTTGCGGGTGTAGGTGAACGTACTCGTGAGGGTAACGACTTCTACCACGAAATGACCGACTCCAACGTTCTGGACAAAGTATCCCTGGTTTACGGCCAGATGAACGAGCCACCAGGAAACCGTCTGCGCGTTGCGCTGACTGGCCTGACGATGGCTGAGAAATTCCGTGACGAAGGCCGTGACGTTCTGCTGTTCGTTGATAACATCTATCGTTACACCCTGGCCGGTACGGAAGTATCTGCACTGCTGGGTCGTATGCCTTCAGCGGTAGGCTACCAGCCGACCCTGGCGGAAGAGATGGGTGTTCTTCAGGAACGTATCACCTCTACCAAAACCGGTTCTATCACCTCCGTTCAGGCGGTATACGTACCTGCGGATGACTTGACTGACCCATCTCCAGCAACCACCTTTGCGCACTTAGACGCAACCGTGGTACTGAGCCGTCAGATCGCGTCTCTGGGTATCTACCCGGCCGTTGACCCGCTGGACTCCACCAGCCGTCAGCTGGATCCACTGGTTGTTGGTCAGGAACACTACGACACCGCGCGTGGCGTACAGTCCCTGCTGCAGCGTTACCAGGAACTGAAAGACATCATCGCCATCCTGGGTATGGATGAACTGTCTGAAGAAGACAAACTGGTGGTAGCACGTGCGCGTAAGATCCAGCGCTTCCTGTCCCAGCCGTTCTTCGTTGCGGAAGTATTCACCGGTTCTCCGGGTAAATACGTTTCCCTGAAAGACACCATCCGTGGCTTTAAAGGCATCATGGAAGGCGAATACGATCACCTGCCAGAGCAGGCGTTCTACATGGTTGGTTCCATCGAAGAAGCCGTGGAAAAAGCCAAAAAACTTTAACGCCTTAATCGGAGGGTGATATGGCAATGACTTACCACCTGGACGTCGTCAGCGCAGAGCAACAAATGTTCTCTGGTCTGGTCGAGAAAATCCAGGTAACGGGTAGTGAAGGTGAACTGGGTATTTTCCCGGGTCACGCACCGCTGCTCACCGCCATTAAGCCTGGTATGATCCGCATCGTTAAACAGTTCGGTCACGAAGAGTTTATCTATCTGTCCGGCGGCATTCTTGAAGTGCAGCCTGGCAGTGTGACCGTTCTGGCCGATACCGCTATTCGTGGCCAGGATCTCGACGAAGCGCGAGCCCTGGAATCGAAGCGTAAGGCTGAAGAGCACATTAGCAGCTCTCATGGTGACGTGGATTACGCTCAGGCGTCTGCGGAGCTGGCCAAAGCGATCGCGAAACTGCGCGTTATCGAGTTGACCAAAAAAGCGATGTAACACCGGCTTGAAAAGCACAAAAGCCAGTCTGGATACCAGGCTGGCTTTTTTTTTGATCCTTAATTCATGATGTAAAAGATGTAGAATTTTAGGCATCAAACGTTTTTACTTCTCTCTCAAACTACCGTCAGGATGCGTATGTCAAACAGTGCGATGAGCGTGGTGATCCTTGCCGCAGGCAAAGGTACCCGCATGTATTCCGATCTGCCTAAGGTGCTCCACACGCTGGCAGGAAAGCCAATGGTGAAGCATGTCATTGATGCAGCGAATGAACTGGGCGCCCGTCAGGTCCACCTTGTCTACGGCCACGGTGGCGATCTGCTTAAAAAGACGCTGGGCGATGACAAGCTCAACTGGGTGCTTCAGGCCGAACAGCTGGGCACAGGCCATGCGATGCAGCAGGCCGCCCCTTTCTTTGCGGATGACGAAGACATCCTGATGCTCTACGGCGATGTTCCGCTGATCTCCGTTGAAACGCTGACTCGCCTGCGTGCTGCCAAACCACAGGGCGGCATTGGTTTGTTGACCGTCGTGCTGGACGATCCAAGCGGTTATGGCCGTATCACCCGTGAAAACGGCAACGTCACGGGTATTGTTGAGCATAAAGATGCCAGCGACGAACAGCGTCAGATTCAGGAGATCAACACCGGTATCCTGATTGCCAATGGCGCGGACATGAAGCGCTGGCTATCGCAGCTCAACAACAACAACGCGCAGGGTGAGTACTACATCACCGACATCATTGCGATGGCGTACCAGGAAGGACGTGAGATTGCGGCGGTTCATCCGGCGCGTATTAGCGAAACCGAAGGGGTGAATAACCGTCTTCAGCTTTCCCGCCTGGAGCGCGTGTATCAGTCAGAACAGGCCGAAAAACTGCTGCTGGCGGGCGTGATGCTGCGCGATCCGGCGCGTTTCGATCTGCGCGGCACCGTGTCTCACGGGCGCGACGTTGAGATCGATACTAACGTTATCCTTGAAGGCAACGTTACGCTGGGTAACCGCGTCAAAATTGGCGCCGGCTGCGTGATTAAAAACAGCGTCATCGGTGACGACTGCGAAATCAGCCCGTACAGCGTGGTGGAAGATGCCCGTCTGGATGCCGCCTGTACCATCGGCCCGTTTGCGCGTCTGCGCCCGGGTGCTGAGCTGCTGGAAGGCGCGCACGTGGGCAACTTCGTGGAAATGAAAAAAGCGCGTCTGGGTAAAGGCTCGAAAGCCGGTCATCTGACCTATCTGGGCGATGCGGAAATTGGCGACAACGTGAACATTGGCGCAGGCACCATTACCTGCAACTATGACGGTGCCAACAAGTTTAAAACCATCATCGGTGATGATGTGTTTGTCGGTTCCGATACACAGCTGGTGGCACCGGTTACCGTGGGTAACGGGGTAACGATTGCAGCCGGAACAACCGTTACGCGCGATATCGCCGATAACGAGCTGGTATTAAGCCGTGTGCCGCAGGTACACAAGCAGGGCTGGAAACGCCCGGTGAAGAAGAAGTAACAACAATATACGCCCCTCACCCTGACCCTCTCCCCATAGGGGAGAGGGGAATTGAACGGTGCGGTGTTTTTCTCCCTCGCCCCTTTGGGGAGAGGGCCGGGGTGAGGGGATAACATAATCCTCCCCCCACAGGTAGTACCCATAAAAATAACCCCACTCTCTACAAGGCTCGGGGCGCCCGGAAGGGAAAATACAGGTCAGCGACAACGCAGGCATAATGCCTAAATTCGGAATCTAAAATATGTGTGGAATTGTTGGCGCAGTTGCGCAGCGTGATATTGCTGAAATCCTTCTCGAAGGTTTACGTCGTCTGGAATACCGTGGTTACGACTCTGCCGGTCTGGCTGTCGTGGATGCAGAAGGGCACATGACCCGCCTGCGTCGCCTCGGTAAAGTGCAGATGCTGGCTCAGGCCGCGGAAGAACATCCGCTGCACGGTGGTACCGGTATCGCGCACACCCGTTGGGCGACGCACGGCGAACCGTCTGAAGGTAACGCGCACCCGCATGTGTCTGAACACATTGTGGTGGTGCACAACGGCATTATCGAAAACCACGAACCGCTGCGCGAAGAACTGAAAGCGCGCGGCTATACCTTCGTCTCTGAAACTGACACCGAAGTGATTGCTCACCTGGTGCACTGGGAGCTGGCACAGGGCGGTACGCTGCGTGATGCGGTGCTGCGCGCTATCCCTCAGCTGCGCGGTGCGTACGGTACGGTGATCATGGACTCACGCGATCCATCCACGCTGCTGGCAGCGCGTTCCGGTAGCCCGATGGTTATCGGTCTGGGCATGGGTGAAAACTTTATCGCCTCCGATCAGCTGGCACTCCTGCCGGTCACCCGTCGCTTTATCTTCCTGGAAGAGGGGGATATCGCGGAAGTGACTCGCCGCAGCGTGACCGTCTTCGACACCAAAGGCGAGCAGGTGAAGCGCCAGGAGATCGAATCGAATCTGCAGTACGACGCGGGCGACAAAGGCGCTTACCGTCACTACATGCAGAAAGAGATCTACGAGCAGCCAAACGCCATCAAAAACACCCTGACCGGGCGCATCAGCCACGGTGAAGTTGATCTGAGCGAGCTGGGGGCAAACGCGAACGAACTGCTCGGCAAGGTCGAGCATATTCAGATCGTGGCCTGCGGCACCTCCTACAACTCCGGTATGGTCTCTCGCTACTGGTTTGAATCCCTGGCGGGCGTGCCGTGCGACGTGGAAATCGCGTCTGAGTTCCGCTATCGCAAGTCTGCGGTGCGTCGCAACAGCCTGATGATCACACTTTCTCAGTCCGGCGAAACGGCGGATACGCTGGCGGCGCTGCGTCTGTCTAAAGAACTGGGTTACCTGGGCTCGCTGGCCATCTGTAACGTCCCAGGCTCATCCCTGGTGCGTGAATCCGATCTGGCGCTGATGACGAAAGCGGGCACCGAAATCGGCGTAGCTTCCACCAAAGCGTTTACCACTCAGCTGACCGTTCTGCTGATGCTGGTGGCGAAGCTGGCGCGTCTGAAAGGCGAAGATGCTTCCGTTGAGCATGACATTGTTCACGGCCTGCAGGCGCTGCCGAGCCGTATTGAGCAGATGCTGTCTCAGGACAAACGCATTGAAGCGCTGGCGGAAGATTTCTCTGACAAACATCACGCTCTGTTCCTGGGGCGTGGCGATCAGTATCCAATTGCGCTGGAAGGCGCGCTGAAGCTGAAAGAGATCTCCTACATCCACGCAGAAGCCTACGCGGCAGGCGAGCTGAAACACGGCCCGCTGGCGCTGATTGACGCAGATATGCCGGTCATCGTTGTGGCACCGAACAACGAACTGCTGGAAAAACTGAAGTCTAACATCGAAGAAGTTCGCGCCCGCGGCGGCGTTCTGTACGTCTTCGCCGACAAAGATGCCGGTTTTGTCAGCAACGACAACATGCACATCATTGAGATGCCGCACGTGGAAGAGGTGATTGCACCGATCTTCTACACCGTTCCGCTGCAGCTGCTGGCCTATCACGTGGCGCTGATCAAAGGCACCGACGTTGACCAGCCGCGTAACCTGGCGAAATCCGTTACCGTAGAATAATCCTTCCAGGCTCCACCATCAGGTGGAGCCTTTTTTAATGACAATCTGTCATTTTCAGCTATTTTTTCAGTGTCACATAAAGAAAATATTACTGAAACCCTGCTGTCATGTTTCAACTTAAATCATTGATAAATATATATAGTTTTCTTTTTCTTTAAGTGAAATTTTCATTGTCATAAAACTGTCATAATTCGTACATTTATCTGTCACCTGTTTGTCCTATTTTGCTCATCGTAGCCACTTAAACAATGATTTACGAAATCCTTGCAGGAGACATTATGAAAGTTATGCGTACCACTGTCGCAACTGTTGTCGCCGCGACCTTATCTCTGAGCGCTTTCTCTGCTTTTGCAGCGGCAAGCCTGACTGGCGCTGGTGCAACCTTCCCTGCGCCGGTGTATGCCAAATGGGCGGATACCTACCAGAAGGAAACCGGTAATAAGGTTAACTATCAGGGTATCGGCTCCTCCGGTGGCGTAAAACAAATTACCGCGAATACCGTTGATTTCGGCGCATCAGACGCTCCGCTGTCTGACGAGAAACTGAATCAGGAAGGCCTGTTCCAGTTCCCAACCGTGATCGGTGGTGTTGTGCTGGCCGTTAACATCCCTGGCCTGAAATCAGGCGAGCTGGTGCTGGACGGCAAAACCCTGGGCGATATCTACCTGGGTAAAATTAAAAAATGGGATGACGAAGCGATCGTTAAACTCAACCCAGGCCTGAAGCTGCCTTCGCAGAATATCGCCGTGGTTCGCCGCGCGGATGGTTCCGGTACCTCTTTCGTCTTCACAAGCTACCTGGCGAAAGTGAACGAAGAGTGGAAATCTAAAGTCGGTTCCGGCTCTACCGTTAACTGGCCAACCGGTCTGGGCGGAAAAGGTAACGACGGTATCGCCGCGTTCGTACAGCGTCTGCCTGGCTCTATCGGCTACGTAGAGTACGCCTACGCTAAGCAGAACAACCTGGCTTACACCAAACTGGTTTCTGCTGACGGCAAACCGGTAAGCCCGACCGAAGAGAACTTCGCTAACGCCGCGAAAGGCGCTGACTGGAGCAAATCCTTTGCGCAGGATCTGACTAACCAGAAAGGCGAAGGCGCGTGGCCAATCACCTCCACGACCTTCATCCTGGTTCACAAAGAGCAGAAGAAACCTGAGCAGGGCGCTGAGGTGCTGAAGTTCTTCGACTGGGCATACAAAAACGGCGGCAAGCAGGCTAACGATCTGGATTACGCCAGCCTGCCGGACAGCGTGGTTGAGCAGGTCCGTGCTGCATGGAAAACCAACGTGAAAGACAGCAGCGGTAAAGCGCTGTACTAACAAGATATTTTTGACGAAGATGGCGGGTGGCGCTCACGCTTACCCGCCCTACGGTTCATCCTGTAGGCCCGGTAAGCGCCAGCGCCACCGGGCATATTCGTAAGACGTTTCATAAAGAAGAGTAATTTATGGCTGCAACCAAGCCTGCATTTAACCCTCCGGGTAAAAAAGGTGACATGATTTTCGGCGCGCTGGTCAAACTGGCTGCGCTGATTGTGCTATTGCTGCTGGGCGGCATTATCGTGTCTCTGATTTTCTCCTCCTGGCCGAGCATTCAGAAATTCGGTTTCTCCTTCCTGTGGACCAAAGAGTGGGACGCGCCGAACGACATCTACGGTGCGCTGGTGCCGATTTACGGTACGCTGGTGACCTCGTTCATCGCCCTGCTGATTGCGGTTCCGGTAAGCTTCGGTATTGCGCTGTTCCTGACGGAACTGGCGCCGGGCTGGCTGCGTCGCCCGCTGGGTATTGCCATTGAACTGCTGGCAGCCATCCCAAGTATCGTATACGGCATGTGGGGTCTGTTTATCTTTGCGCCGCTGTTTGCCACGTACTTCCAGGAACCGGTGGGTAATGTTCTCTCAGCCGTTCCGTTTGTGGGAGCCCTGTTCTCTGGCCCGGCATTCGGTATCGGTATTCTGGCGGCAGGGGTGATCCTCGCCATTATGATTATTCCGTACATTGCGGCGGTGATGCGCGATGTTTTCGAACAAACCCCGGTGATGATGAAAGAGTCGGCCTACGGCATCGGCTGTACTACCTGGGAAGTTATCTGGCGCATTGTCCTTCCGTTCACCAAAAATGGGGTGATCGGTGGCGTGATGCTGGGCTTAGGTCGTGCGCTGGGTGAAACCATGGCAGTCACCTTTATCATCGGTAACACCTACCAGCTCGACAGCGCCTCACTCTATATGCCGGGTAACAGCATTACTTCCGCGCTGGCGAACGAGTTTGCCGAAGCGGAATCCGGGCTGCACGTCGCAGCGCTGATGGAACTGGGCCTGATTCTGTTCGTTATCACCTTCATTGTTCTGGCGATTTCCAAGCTGATGATCCTGCGTCTCGCGAAAAATGAGGGGGCACGCTGATGGCAACTCTCGAAATGCAAAGCACCGCTCAGCTTGCGGAATCCCGCCGCAAAATGCAGGCGAAGCGTCGTTTCAAAAACCGCATTGCGCTGACGCTCTCCATGGCAACGATGGCATTCGGCCTGTTCTGGCTGATCTGGATCCTGATGTCCACCATCACCCGTGGTATTGATGGCATGTCTCTGGCGCTGTTCACCGAGATGACGCCGCCGCCAAATACGGCGGGTGGTGGTCTGGCAAACGCCCTGGCGGGCAGTGGCCTGCTGATCCTGTGGGCGACGGTCTTCGGTACGCCGCTGGGCATTATGGCCGGTATCTATCTGGCGGAGTACGGGCGTAAATCCTGGCTGGCAGAGGTGATTCGCTTCATTAACGACATCCTGCTTTCCGCTCCGTCGATTGTCGTGGGCCTGTTTGTTTACACCATCGTGGTTGCGCAAATGGAACACTTCTCCGGCTGGGCGGGCGTGATTGCGCTGGCGCTGCTGCAGGTGCCTATCGTCATTCGTACCACCGAAAACATGCTGAAACTGGTGCCGGACAGCCTGCGTGAAGCGGCTTACGCGCTGGGTACGCCGAAATGGAAAATGATTTCTGCGATTACGCTGAAAGCGTCGGTCTCCGGGATCATGACAGGTATTCTGCTGGCTATCGCCCGTATCGCCGGTGAAACGGCACCGCTGCTGTTTACTGCCCTCTCCAACCAGTTCTGGAGTACGGACATGATGCAGCCGATCGCCAACCTGCCGGTGACGATCTTTAAATTTGCGATGAGTCCATTCGCGGAATGGCAGCAGCTGGCCTGGGCCGGGGTGCTGATCATCACCCTTTGCGTACTGTTGCTGAACATTCTGGCGCGCGTCATTTTCGCGAAGAAGAAACACGGTTAATTTTTTACGGCGCGGCAGATCGCGGCGCCGAATGAGGAAATGAGTCAATGAGTATGGTTGATACTGCCCCGGGTAAGATTCAGGTTCGTGATTTGAACTTCTACTACGGCAAATTCCATGCCCTGAAGAATATCAACCTGGATATTGCGAAGAACCAGGTCACGGCATTCATCGGTCCGTCCGGCTGCGGTAAATCCACGCTGCTGCGTACCTTTAACAAAATGTATTCGCTCTATCCGGAGCAGCGCGCTGAAGGTGAAATTATCCTGGATGGCGAAAACATTCTGACCCAGGCCCAGGATATCGCCCTGCTGCGTGCCAAAGTGGGGATGGTGTTCCAGAAACCAACGCCGTTCCCGATGTCCATCTATGACAACATCGCGTTTGGCGTTCGCCTGTTTGAGAAGCTCTCCCGTGCCGATATGGACGAGCGCGTGCAGTGGGCATTGACCAAGGCCGCATTATGGAACGAAACCAAAGATAAGTTGCACCAGAGCGGGTACTCTCTCTCCGGTGGTCAGCAGCAGCGTCTGTGTATTGCGCGTGGTATCGCCATTCGTCCGGAAGTATTGCTGCTGGATGAGCCGTGCTCGGCGCTGGACCCGATCTCAACCGGTCGTATTGAAGAGCTGATCACCGAGCTGAAGCAGGATTACACCGTGGTTATCGTGACCCATAACATGCAGCAGGCTGCACGTTGTTCCGATCACACGGCGTTTATGTACCTGGGCGAGCTGATTGAGTTCAGCGATACGGATGCGCTGTTCACCCGGCCCGCGAAGAAACAAACCGAAGATTATATTACTGGCCGCTACGGTTGATTTGCCTTAGTGCATGTGGAGAAACCATGGACAACCTCAATCTTAATAAACACATTTCCGGCCAGTTCAACGCAGAGCTGGAAAGCATCCGCACGCAGGTAATGACCATGGGTGGCATGGTCGAGCAGCAGCTTTCTGATGCGATTACGGCGATGCACAACCAGGATAGCGAGCTGGCGAAGCGCGTCATTGAAGGCGACAAAAACGTCAACATGATGGAAGTTGCTATCGACGAGGCCTGCGTGCGCATTATCGCGAAACGTCAGCCGACGGCGAGCGACCTGCGTCTGGTGATGGCGATCATCAAAACCATCGCCGAGCTGGAGCGTATTGGTGACGTGGCGGATAAAATCTGCCGCACCGCGCTGGAGAAATTCTCTCAGCAGCACCAGCCGCTGCTGGTGAGTCTGGAATCGCTCGGTCGTCACACCGTGCAGATGCTGCACGACGTGCTGGATGCATTCGCGCGCATGGATCTGGACGAAGCAGTTCGTATCTACCGTGAAGACAAAAAGGTCGACCAGGAGTATGAGGGCATCGTCCGTCAGCTGATGACCTACATGATGGAAGATTCACGTACGATCCCAAGCGTGCTAACTGCCCTGTTCTGCGCGCGCTCTATCGAGCGTATCGGCGACCGCTGCCAGAACATTTGCGAATACATTTTCTACTTCGTCAAAGGCCAGGACTTCCGCCATGTGGGCGGCGACGAACTGGACAAGCTGCTGGCGGGTAAAGATCCGAAAGAGTGATTTTCCCCCTCACCCTAACCCTCTCCCTGTGGGAGAGGGCCGGGGTGAGGGGAAAACTCAGCGAGTAATATCCCACCCGCGCGCCTTCCACAGTTCCGGCAACTGCGCCAGCTCGGTAAAGGTCGTTACTTTTGGATGATCGATCGGCCTGTTGTGCGGATCGGCACAGAAGTAAAACACCTCCATCCCCGCATCAATCCCCGACTGCGCGCCCGCAGACGAGTCATCCACCAGAATGCAGTTCTTCACGTTGACGTTCATCGCGTTTGCCGCATGGAACATCAGCGCCGGATCTGGCTTCCAGCGCTGGATATCGTAGCCGCTGAACAGCTTTTCCGGGAAATGGTGCAGCATCTCAAGCTTGCCGAGCGAGTGCTGCATTTTGCTGACCGGGCCGTTGGAGACCACACAGATCGGCACCGTCATTGCATCCAGCAGCGCGTTTGCACCGGCAATGACCTCCAGCTCAGAATCGAACAGGCGTGCGACCTCGGCGCGGTACACCGGTTCCAGATCCGCTTTTGCCAGACTGACACCGTGTTCTTTGTTAATGATGTCGATAATCTCATAGAGCTTTACGCCCTTAAAGCGTTTGAACACCTCTTCGAGTTCCAGCGTAATGCCAAATTCCTGGAACATGGTGACGTACGCGCGGGAACAAATGATCTCACTGTCGACCAGCGTACCGTCGCAGTCGAAAAATACCGCTTCAATTCCGGACATGCCTTTCCCTTTTAACAAGTTTAACGTTTTCGTACGGCAGTTCGCCGGGACGCAATCGTTGCCGTATAAGCAAAATCAATGAAAAAAGTATCACGTAACCGCCACTATTGTCGCATTTTGGTATAGGATAGCGACGAATTTTCCCTCCTTGTTCGGAAATTGATGATGAGTCAACAACACACTACCCAGACATCTGGTCAGGGTCTGCTTGAGCGCGTGTTTAAACTGCGCGAGCACGGCACAACGGCACGCACCGAAGTGATCGCAGGTTTCACCACCTTCCTGACGATGGTCTATATCGTTTTTGTGAACCCGCAAATTTTGGGCGTCGCTGGCATGGACACCAGCGCCGTCTTTGTAACCACCTGTCTGATTGCGGCGCTTGGCAGCATCCTGATGGGCGTGTTCGCTAACCTGCCGGTTGCGCTGGCACCGGCAATGGGCCTGAATGCGTTCTTCGCCTTCGTGGTGGTTCAGGCGATGGGTCTGCCGTGGCAGGTTGGCATGGGTGCCATCTTCTGGGGCGCTATTGGCCTGCTGCTGCTGACCATTTTCCGCGTGCGTTACTGGATGATTGCGAACATTCCGGTGAGCCTGCGCGTGGGTATCACCAGCGGTATCGGTCTGTTCATCGGCATGATGGGGCTGAAAAACGCCGGTGTGATCGTGGCGAACCCTGAAACGCTGGTAAGCATTGGCAATCTGACCTCTCATAACGTGCTGCTGGGCGTGCTGGGCTTCTTTATCATCGCGATCCTGGCCTCCCGCAACATTCATGCGGCGGTGCTGGTGTCCATCGTGGTGACCACCCTGCTGGGCTGGATGCTGGGCGACGTTCACTATAACGGTATCGTCTCTGCGCCTCCGAGCGTCTCTACCGTGATTGGCCATGTTGATCTGGCGGGCTCCCTGAACCTGGGCCTGGCGGGTGTGATCTTCTCCTTCATGCTGGTCAACCTGTTTGACTCCTCCGGTACGCTGATTGGCGTGACCGACAAAGCGGGTCTGGCGGACGAGAAAGGCAAATTCCCGCGCATGAAGCAGGCGCTGTATGTGGATAGTATCTCTTCCGTGGCGGGTTCTTTCATTGGCACCTCGTCTGTTACCGCTTACATTGAATCCTCTTCCGGCGTCTCCGTGGGCGGCCGTACCGGCCTGACGGCGGTGGTGGTAGGTATCCTGTTCCTGCTGGTGATTTTCCTCTCTCCGCTGGCGGGTATGGTTCCACCGTATGCGGCAGCCGGCGCACTGATTTACGTGGGTGTGCTGATGACGTCGAGTCTGGCGCGCGTGAAGTGGGAAGATTTAACCGAAGCGGTGCCGGCCTTTATTACCGCCGTGATGATGCCGTTCAGCTTCTCTATCACCGAAGGTATCGCGCTGGGCTTTATCTCTTACTGCGTAATGAAGATCGGTACCGGCCGCTTCCGCGACCTCAGCCCATGCGTGATTGTCGTGGCGCTGCTGTTTGTGCTGAAGATTGTGTTTATCGACGCCAAATAAACAGCAAGCCCTTTTCTTCGAAAAGGGCTTTAGTGTTTGTTCCCTCTCCCACAGGGAGAGGGCCAGGGTGAGGGCATCAAGCCGCAGTGATCTTACGCCTTCACCCGCTTGATATAATCCCCAAACGCCGTGAGCTGTCCAGAGAGATGATCACGTGTGCTCTGATCCACCACTTCACCCGTTTGCGGGTCGACCTTGTTCTGAATCACACCGCCCATAAATTCCGGTTTGTTCATCACCATCGCATCGAGGAACACCAGGATCTGGCGCAGATGGTACTGGCAGCGCGCGCCGCCAATCGCGCCCATTGAGCTGGTCTGGATCAGCACCGGTTTGCCGGACAGCGGCTGCTCCGGTAAACGAGACAGCCAGTCGATGGCGTTCTTCAGGCCACCCGGAACCGAGTAGTTATACTCTGGCGTGACAATGACCACGCCGTCGGCCTGGCGAATTTGCTCTGCCAGCGCCTCAACGCTCTGCGGGAACCCTTCTTCCTGCTGGACATCTGCATCATAAAGCGGGATATCACCAATAGATGGCAGGGCGCTAATTTCCATACCTGCCGGGGCCAGCTGCGGCAGCGTGCGGGCAACCATTCCGTTAAATGAACCTTTGCGCAGGCTTCCCAGTAACGTAACTACTTTCAACGTATCAGACATGATTACTCCTGTTTCATCATGATGACCCTGATTGGATCAGCTATGGGTAAATGCTTTTTCTGCCGGTAAACTGGTTAAACGCATCAGGCGTGCGGCGGGCTCGTTGGCGCGCTCGGGCACATCCGGAAGGCTACTCCATCCCTCTTTGCTGTCAAATTCCCAAATTTTTAGCCGTTCGATGGCAGGGCTGACCGCAACAGACCATATCAACACATCTTCTGCATCGCTGAGCGCCTCTACAAGCGTGGCTTTAGCGGCACGCAGGCGTCCGGAGCCCGGCAACAATTGCAACAGGCTGGCATCGTCTGAAGCGCATCCGCAGAGCTTGCGAATGCTCTGGCGCAGGGTGATGAGCTGGGCACGGGCTTCAACAGGATCGTTCTGGTTGCGTACCCACAGCTTTTCATTGCTGGAAAGCGGGTAGTCATCGTGCGGGCTTGCGCCATGAAACCCCCGCGTCGCACGCTGAAGTTCCATATCCAGCCCGCAATCGCCTTCGGTGGTCAGCGCCACGCCAATGATATTCCCCGTATAGGCAATAGAAAAACGGGGGAGTTCCGGGTCGGCAAAGACCGGGCGACCTTCTGGTTGCGTGACGATCTCGGGCAGTTCGCTGGTGCCGTACAGCATAAACAGCAGTTCTGCGAGAAGCGCTCTGGAGGCTAAAAACCGCGTCCTGCGGTGTTCGGGGAGTTTGAGTGCCTCACTGTGACAGGCTGAAGAGAGTCTTGCCGATACGAGACGTCCTTCTGTAAGTATCCCTCTTGCAAAGTGCGTTGCCATTTTTCGCTCCTTGATAATGGTCGTAATCGGTTAAACGGTTACATGATTATCGCTTAACTTGACTCCTGTTTTAATCAGTAAATAGGAGTAAAAGAAGCCTGAGGGCCGAACTTTACATTTTCTTAGGCAAAAATTGGATCGCTGCCACCGTACAACGCCTTGATGGTCTCCCGCAGCCAGAGAATTTTCGGATTATGGCTGTTCCGTTTATGCCAGATTAGCGTGAAGGGAACGGTCAGCTTTTCAGCCTGCGCTTCGTCAATGGGAATAGGAAGCGCGATCAGCTTCCGCTGGTGGAGTTCATTGTAGTGGCGACAGTAGTGGGGAGCCGTGGCGATATAGTTATGGCCGGGCTGTGCCGCCATAAACATCGACTGCTCAAAGCCCGGCAAACACATGGCAATGTTTCTCTCCCGCCCCATCTCTTTTAGCACCTCATCCAGCGCCCAGGTGTCGCTCCGTTCCCAGAAGATACTGATATGGGGATAGCGCAGGAAGGTCTCCAGATTCCACTCCTCCTGCAGAGCGGGATGGTCCTCGCGTAAATAGACGCAAGGGCGGTCGCTAAACAGGATTTCGTAGTCGATAAACCACGGCATCAGCTTCAGCAGTTCACGCGAGCGCGGGTGCGTTTCACGACCGGTGAAGCCAACGTCCACTTCCCCGCGCGTAATGGCGTCCAGTGAGTCGTAATCCCAGTGACGCACCTTCACCGTCGCCTGCGGATAACGCTGATTGACCTGCTCCAGCAGGGTGTTAAAGCGGATGAGCATCAGCGGCGTTTCGGCGGCCAGCACGAACGTTAGCCCGCCTGGCGAATCATGGTGGAATTTGTCGAGGATCTGGTTGCCGATTTGCATCCAGTCGGCCAGATCCTGCTCCAGGCTGACCGTCAGCGGGGTGGGCAGCAGCCCTAACGGCGTTTTGACAAACAGCGGGTCGTCAAACCAGTCGCGCAGCTTGGCCAGCGATTTGCTCACCGCCGATGGCGTCACGTTCATCCGCTTCGCAGCTTTGGTGACGCTGCGCTCCTGCAGCAAAAGCTGCAGGCAAAGCAACAGGTTAAGATCGAGACTGCTGATGGGCTTCTTCATAGTGTGCCGCGGGCCGGATGACCATAAGTAAGGTGATGCAGACCATGCTACAGGCAATCAGAATCCCGATCAGCATATTGAGCGCGTTAAGTCCGATGACTGCCGCCAGCCATATCCACAGAGACGAGCCGCAGACCTGTGCGATCCCCAGCACCGAGCTTGCCACGCCTGCCCGCAGCGAGAACGGGCCGAGCGCCTGGCTCATCGCCACGCCAAAGCCAACCGAGAACCCGGCACAGATGAGGGTAATGCCCACCAGCATCACCGCATGTGAGCTGGTGGTCGCCAGGATCGCGCCTGCGGCGAGGAATAAAACCTGTGAGGTCAGCATCAATGTACGCTGGCTGAAAATATTTAGCGCAAACGGCGTCGAAAACGAAACGGCCATACTAACCATCGCGGTTAATGCCATCACCGTTGAATACTCACCGCGATCGAAACCCATGGTCTCCATCAGCAACACCGGGGAAACGTTTACATACGTCAGGATCACCGCCACGCTTAAGGTCGTCACAGCCAGACGGCTGAGGAAAAAGCGGTTGAGAAGCTTCTCTGCCGGATGAATGGTCGCGGTATGGCTGGAATTCTGCGAGCCCGGGTGGGTCTCTTTCAGCACGGCGATCGACAGGATAAACACCAGCGTGCCCATGGCCGCCATGGTCCAGAACAGGCTCTGCCACGGGAATTTCAGCATGATCAGATAGCCCACGACCGGAGCCAGCACCGGGATGATGCAGGTAATGCCGTTCAGCATCGAAAGCACTTTAGCGCGGCGCTGGGCGCTTAAGGTGTCGCGCAAAATCGCAAACGCCACCACGTAGCAGCCACCGGCACCAATGCCCTGAATGAACCGTCCTGCCAGGAACACGGTGCTGTTCTGCGCCTGTGAGCAGAGAAGAGAGGCCAGGGCAAAGATGATGGCACCGGTAATCGCGACGGGCTGACGGCCTGCCTTATCCGCAATTTTCCCGGCAAAGACCATCGACGACGCCATCCCCGCGAGGTAGGCCGAAAACGCGATGTGCAGCTGCGCTTCGCTGGCACCCAGATCGCGTGCGATGTGCGGTAATCCCACCAGATACATATCAATGCCTGACGGATAAAGAAGAACTAATGCGAAACTACAAAACAGAAAACGCGCCATAACCCCCCCATAGATGCAGGCATGCAGGATAGGGGGTGAAAAGGGATTAGGCGAGTTGCCATTTGGACAATGGTGATTTCCTGAGAGGAAATCACCATTGATTAGCGGGAACTATTTACCAATACAGAAGCTTGAGAAAATCCTTCCCAGCAGATCGTCCGACGTAAACTCCCCGGTGATCTCGCTCAGATTCTGCTGCGCCAGACGCAGCTCTTCCGCCAGCAGCTCGCCCGCCCACGCGCCGATCAGCTGCGCTTTCCCCTGAACAAGGTGGTTCGCCGCCTCTTCCAGCGCCTGCAGGTGACGACGACGCGCCAGGAAGCCGCCTTCCATACTGGTATCAAAGCCCATGCTCTGCTTGAGATGGTTACGCAGGTCGTCCACGCCTTCACCCGTACGCGCCGACAGGCGAATCAGTGAGTGACCATTCACATCGCTGATGCCCAGCGTTTCGCCGGTAACATCTGCTTTGTTACGCACCACGGTGATCGGCAGTTTGGCCGGCAGACGGGCGATAAAGTCCGGCCAGATCTCCGCCGGGTCAACGGCGTCGGTCGTGGTGCCGTCGACCATAAACAGTACGCGGTCGGCCTGCTCGATCTCCTGCCAGGCGCGTTCGATACCGATGCGTTCCACTTCATCGCTGGCATCGCGCAGGCCCGCGGTATCAATGATATGCAGCGGCATCCCGTCGATGTGGATATGCTCGCGCAGCACGTCGCGGGTGGTGCCGGCAATGTCGGTGACGATCGCCGCTTCACGGCCTGCCAGAGCGTTCAGCAGGCTCGATTTCCCGGCGTTAGGGCGACCAGCAATGACCACCTTCATCCCTTCACGCAGCAGGCTGCCCTGGCGCGCTTCGGCACGCACGGCGTCGAGATCGTTCATCACCTGGTTGAGCTGGGCTTCGATTTTACCGTCAGAGAGGAAGTCGATTTCCTCGTCCGGGAAATCGATAGCCGCCTCCACGTAGATCCTGAGGTGAGTAAGTGCTTCCACAAGATGATTTACGCGTGCGGAGAATGCCCCCTGCAGCGAGTTAAGCGCGGAGCGTGCCGCCTGTTCGGAACTGGCATCGATCAGGTCTGCAATCGCTTCTGCTTGCGCCAGGTCGAGCTTGTCGTTGAGGAAAGCACGTTCGGAGAACTCGCCCGGCTTCGCAATGCGCAGGCCTGGCAGGGTCAGAATACGTTTTAACAGCAGGTCGAGGATAACCGGGCCACCGTGGCCCTGCAGCTCCAGCACGTCTTCGCCGGTGAAGGAGTTCGGGCCGGGGAACCACAGCGCAATGCCCTGGTCCAGCGGCGTGCCGTCCGCATCTTTAAACGGCAGGTAATCAGCGTAGCGCGGCTTTGGCAGTTTACCCAGCACCGCTTCGGCCACCTCTCGCGCCTTCAGGCCGGAGATACGCAGAATGCCTACACCACCGCGTCCCGGTGGGGTTGCCTGGGCGACGATAGTGTCGTTATGGCTCATGGTTGTTCTCGTTCAATACAAATAAAAAAGGCGGTCAATCGACCGCCCTTATTTTAGCGTTAACTTACCGAATCAGGACTTTTTCTTTTCGCGGCTATGCAGGCCACGTTTTTCCAGACCACGGTAAATCAGCTGCTGCTGGATGATGGTCACCAGGTTGCTGACGATATAGTACAGCACCAGACCTGACGGGAACCACAGGAAGAACACGGTGAAGATGACCGGCATAAAGGTCATGATCTTCTGCTGCATCGGGTCGGTCACGGTGGTCGGCGACATCTTCTGGATGAAGAACATCGTCACGCCCATCAGGATCGGCAGGATGTAGTACGGGTCCTGTGCGGACAGGTCATGGATCCACAGGGCGAACGGCGCGTGGCGCAGCTCAACGGAACCCA
This sequence comes from Enterobacter sp. ECC_219_Taxon_10, assembly GCF_058354905.1. Lineage (NCBI taxonomy): Bacteria > Pseudomonadati > Pseudomonadota > Gammaproteobacteria > Enterobacterales > Enterobacteriaceae > Enterobacter > Enterobacter sp. ECC_219_Taxon_10. Next base: position 4,930,037 of record NZ_CM178005.1, read on the forward strand.
TCAGCATGTAGTACAGCGCAAGGAAGATTGGCATCTGAATCAGCAGCGGGAAGCAACCACCCAACGGGTTCACTTTTTCTGCTTTATACAGGGCCATCATTTCCTGGCTCTGACGCTGTTTGTCATCGCCCAGACGCTCACGCATCGCCTGAATCTTCGGCTGCAGCATGCGCATCTTCGCCATGGAGGTGTACTGCGCTTTGGTCAGCGGGTACATGATGCCACGAACGATAAAGGTGATAACGATGATGGAGAAGCCCCAGTTACCCAGGAAGCTGTGGATGAACTTCAGCAGCTTAAACAGCGGCTGAGAGATGAACCACAACCAGCCGTAATCCACGGTCAGATCCAGGTGCGGCGCGACGGCTGCCATTTTGTCCTGGATTTCCGGGCCGACCCACAGGGTGCTTGCCAGCTTACCGGTTTGACCCGGCTGAACCAGAACCGGCTGTGATTTATAGCCGATGGCTGCAATACCGTTGCCCAGGTTCGCGGTGTAGAAGTTATTGGTACCGTCGTTATTTGGGATCCATGCCGTTGCGAAATACTGTTGCAGCATTGCTACCCAACCGCCTTTGGAGCTGACGTTCAGGTTTTCGTTATCGGCAATGGTGTCGAATTTGTATTTCTCGTACTTCGCGTCAGGCGTGGAATACGCCGCGCCACGGAAGGTATGCAGCGCAAAGTTGCTGCTTCCGGTGTCACGGTGAGAAGGCAGATTGATGGACTGCTTCAGCTGACCGAAGGTAGACAGTTCCAGCGGTTTCGCACCGGCGTTCTGTACGCTGTAGCCCACGTTCACCGCATACTCACCGCGTTTCAGAGTGAAGGTTTTGGTGAAGGTGTTGCCTGCCGCGTCGGTGTAGGTCATCGGGATAACGAGTTCGTTCTGGCCGTCAGCCAGCACAAAGGTGTCGTTGTCGACGTTATACAGTGGACGCGCGCCGTTAGCCGGGTTATCCGGGCCATCACGACCGGTCAGGCCGCTCTGCGCCTGATACAGGAACTCCGGTGTGGTTTCCAGTAACTGGAACGGTTCGTTAGACTTCAGCTCTTTCGGGTAGGTCAACAGCAGCGCCTGCTCAACATCACCACCACGGGTGTTGATAGTCAGCTCAAGCACATCGGTCTTAACCGTAATCTGTTTCCCCTGGCCACTGGCCGGTACGCCCTGGTCGGCGGCGCTACCCGCTGCGGTGGTCGTAGTCTGCGTGGTCTGCTGCTGGGGTTGAGGATTTTTATCCTGCTCCCATGCCTGCCAGATCATGAAAGACACGAACAACAAAGCGATGATAAGAAGATTGCGTTGCGAATCCATCGTTAGTGTTCTCTGGTATCAAAAGGTCCTGGGGGGACGGGGTCGTCTCCACCGGGGTGTAAAGGGTGGCATTTTAATACGCGTTTCACCGTCAACCAACTGCCTTTTATCACTCCAAACCTGTGCAATGCCTCAATTCCATAGCTTGAGCATGTTGGTGTGAAACGGCAGTGCGGCCCGAGTAGCGGACTAATCAGGCGTTGATAGACCCGAATGAGGGCTATCAGGACCCGTGAGCCAGGCGACAGTGGCGGCGCCATAATTTTTCCAACGCTTCCGAGAGAGCACGGTTATCGAGGTCGGCAACCCCCTTTTTAGCCACCACCACGAAATCCATAGAAGGCAATTCGTGCTGACGTAAACGGAAGCTTTCACGCGTCAGACGTTTAATCCGGTTGCGTTCATGCGCACGCTTAACGTTTTTCTTAGCGACTGTGAGACCGATGCGGGGATGCCCCAGCGAATTTTGGCGGCCGAGGATGGTGATTTGCGGCGTGCCAGCCCGTTGTGGCTGCTGGAAGACGAAAGTGAAATGAGTGGGAGTTAACAAACGTAACTCCCTGGGAAATGCTAGCTTAACCACTCAGGGGTTAGCTTTATTACTTGGAAACGGTCAGACGAGCGCGGCCTTTAGCACGACGACGTGCCAGAACCTGACGACCATTTTTAGTAGCCATACGAGCACGGAAGCCGTGAGAACGGTTGCGCTTCAGTACAGACGGTTGAAAAGTGCGTTTCATGGCGATTTCTACCTAAACTTGAAAAAATTCATGACTTTTGCGGATGCCCGACCGAGTTTCGAATGACGGACGCCGAAGCCGTGGGTGATTAAAGAGGCCGGATTGTAATAATTGTACACTCCGGAGTCAATTCTCTTTCCTTATTTCCCGCGTATTTCCGCACGATTTCGCGTGGAAAATGAGCAACGGACGACGCAGGAAGATGAGCATCACGCGCCGGGTCGAGGATTATACGGCCTCGCCAACAAAGCGCAAGGATCGTCCCGGATCTTCGTTAGATCATTTAAGCAATAAATTGTCGTTGCTCATTAAATTTTCCAATATGCGGGCTAAATCGCGGGGCACTCGCGCCAGGATCGTTTACACTTACCCGGTTTCGGATCTTCCTGTGGATAAATCGGGAAGAATCTGTGAGAAACAGAAGATCTCTGGCTCAGTTTACGCTATGATCCGCGGTCCCGATCGGGATCCCAGGATCCTGGTCAGGATAAATTGCAGATAGCAATTCGCACGTCCCCCTTTACACAGGGTCATGTCGATGTGCGCCAACAATCATGAATATTCAATAGTTTTCTTTTATTGTTCGAGTGGAGTCCGCC